>CAWKAY010000015.1:0-173744 GCA_963847775.1 uncultured Acidimicrobiaceae bacterium | reverse complement strand
TTCCAAAAGGAATTCTTGAGAAAGATCGCCACGATAATCCTTCAACGAAGGTCATCCCTGAACTTTTCCATTAATGACTGCAACGAGAAATCAAAGATGATTTCACCTGACGGGTCGAGCGAGGCACGCCGGTACCCGGCGGGTCCATTTTCGTCGACTTTCTTGCCGAGGTGGGAGATCGCGTCTATCATTTTTCGGCCCATGCCCAGCTCGACCGTTGAGTGCAAAGGGTGCCTGGCAGTCCAGCTCACGTCGGCGAATCTCGAAAACAGGTGGATGCTCGAGTGACCGGGGATCCTGAAAACACCGCTGTCATCCGTCGCCACGTACATCTTCTTCAACAAAACGGTTTGCTGGTGGATTAACCCGTAAATCGTCTTGTTCCACTTGACCTCGAGAACAACATTCTCGATGGGATGCCGGTCGTGACGTCGGTGATCGTCCCCCGAATCGGCGGGACGGCGTAGTAAAGCCATGCTCTTGCAGGCTGGCCGGAAAAAGTAGACAAGGGCCAGGACCAGCAACCAGATGAAGGAACCGGCGCAGCCGGCTTCGCGTATCCCGCTCCATTGATGTCATGAGTGCCGTCGCCCCCCTCATTGCTCAATCATTCTCGTTCAACCTGGCCAAGCCCGCCTCGCGGCTTTTCACGTCCTGCGCTTTCTCTGCGAGCAGCGCGACCGCCTCGGGGGTGCCCATGTCGGCGGCATCCCGATGGCCCATTCGACGACCTGATGATTGGAGTCGAGGATCCCCTCGCGCAGTAGCTCGAGCCTGAGGTCTTGCCGGGCGTTCGAGTCAGGCGATTTCCCTCCTCGCAAGCAGCACATGATCGGGACAACACGCTTTCGGATCCCGTGCCATCTCCTCCAGGCGCGGCAAGGCCCGCTCGTCGCCGATCAGCCCCAGGGCCTGGACCGAGACGAGCGGTATCGTGCGATCCTTGCTCATGGTGCCGCTCAGCGCCTCCTCCAGCCCTTCGGTGTTGCCGATCATACCCAGGACGGTAGCGGCGATGACGCGGGTATATTGATCGGGATCCTCCAAGAGCTTCCTCACCTCCGGAACGGCCTCCTGGTCCTTCAGATACCCGAGTCCCATCATCGCCGCACCCTTGGTCATGAAGTCGTCGCCCTGAGCGGAGCATCCCGAGAAGGGGCGCCAGAGCGCGCCGATCGCCAATGAACCCGAGCGCGTAAGCACTGCTGCAGCGAATGACCAGATCCACGCTCTTCAAGTCCTCGATCAGCCGTGGTACCGCCTCGGCCGCCTTGAGCTGCCCGAGCAGGAACGTGACGGTCGGCCTCTTCTCCGGGTCTGTGTCGTCCAGTGCGGCGACAAGCAGGGGAATGGCTCTCTTTCCCTGAACGAGCAGTTCGTCTTTGGCCTTTTGCATGGTGCCGTTGTTGTTGCTGCCAGTCCGCGATCAAAGCCGTGATCGTCTCGGCGGCTGGTGCACTTGACACCAACAGTGACTGCAGGGCCAGGGCGGCAGCAGCGGAAAGAATTGAGCGTGTCACGCGACTGCTGAATTCCATCTTCCTTCTCCCGTGTTCGATGTCTGCAGCTTTGCATGACGGCATGTTCACCGCCGAAAATGCTCCGGTGATCCTTCCGAGAAAACTTGTCTTTCTTTCAGCGCACCGCCTTAGCCCTGCATGCATGGTTTCTCCTCGTTCTCTGTGACGCCGCAAAACCCTGCCGAGAGGCAGACCTCTCAACATTCTTTCGTACTGCGCAAATGCTCGAGCCCTGTTCTTGGCAGAAGGCCTTGGTGAAGCTGCCGAACCGTAAAGCAACACTCATGCCACGAAGAAAAGACCTGATAGGAGATGGATTCTTGAGAATTTGCCATATATATTTTCAGTTGTACATCCTGAATTGAGCCAGCCGGTCCAACGTCATTCCAATGGTGTTCCCGAGAGTCACAGTCATCGGCCGGGGGGGGGCGATTCGATCCACGAAGTTGGCACCGAGCGCGGCGCGGCATTCCTGCACGGCAGCAGCCTCCAGGTCGAGTCGGAGCACGACGAGGCCGGATCGGACGGTCCGGTTTATAGGGGGCTCATGCAGCATCCTCGGGACACCCGTTCGCGATTGCCAGCCCTGAATTGAAAATTTTCTTTCTCTATTTAATTGCAATATCAATAATATACGAGACAGATTGACCAAACTGTCCGGCAACATCGCCATCTATAAAATCTAAGCTCAAAAGTCTTGACAAAACCAGACTCACGTCACAGATTAATGCATCAACAACCCCCCAAAGGAGGGCACAGCCATGGCAATCGTTCAGTTGGACTCCCCCTTCGCGAGCTCTCGACCATGCAGGAGCGGGTGAACAAGCTGTTCGAGGACGTGATGCGGGCTCCGGGCCGCACCGACGAGGGCCTCGGGATGGCGGCTTGGGCGCCGGCCGTCGACATCTTCGAGACCGACAAGGAGATCGTGCTGAAGGCGGAGCTCCCGGAGATGCAGGAGAAGGACATCGCGATCAAGGTCGAGGACAACATCCTGAGCGTCTCCGGCGAGCGGCAGATGGAGAAGGACGTCAAGGAGGAGAACTACCACCGGATCGAGCGCTCCTACGGGAGCTTCCACCGCAGCTTCACGCTGCCGCAGACCGTGGACCGGGAGGGGATCAAGGCCTCCTACAAGGAGGGCGTGCTCAAGGTGGTCCTCCCGAAGAAGGAAGAGGTCAAGCCGAAGCAGATCAAGATCGACGTCGGGTCGGCCTGATCGGCGGGGACCGCGGCAGGGCGGGCGCCTGATCGGGAGCCGGGATGCGCGCTTTCATCGCGATCGACATCCCCGCGCCCTTCACCGCCGGGATCGAGGCGGTCCAGGCGCGGCTCAAGGGCGCGGGCGTCGACGCAAGCTGGCCCCGGCCGGAGGGGATGCACCTGACCCTGAAGTTTCTCGGGGAGATCGGCGAGGAGCGGGTGCCGGGGATCATGCGGTCCCTGGCAGCCGCGCTCGACCGAAAGGGGTTGTTCGCACTCCGCATCGAAGGGGTGGGGGCGTTCCCCAGCCCCGCTTCGGCACGGGTGGTCTGGCTCGGCGTCTCGGGTGAAACCGCGAGACTCGCGGTGCTCCAGCGCGACGTCGAGCAGGCCATGGCAGAGCTGGGTTTTGCTCCTGACGGGCGACCGTACACGCCGCACCTGACGATCGGCAGGATCAAGCGCATCCGCAGGCGCGCCGAGTGGTCGAAGGCGCTGGCCGAGGTCGCGAACGTCCGGCTTCCGGAGTTTGCCGTCCCGGCGGTCGGCCTGTTCCAGAGCGAACTCAGGCCGACGGGTGCGGTCTATCGCGAACTCGGCAGGGCGGCCCTGCAATCGGGAGCGGCGCCCCCGTGAGTGCCTCCCGGCGGCGCCGGGCTTCCCACGGGGGGCTCACGCGTTCCTCGCGCGCACGGCCGCTGGCGCTCAGTGGCTCAGGTGCTGCACCTTCCCCTTGCCGTCGAAATAGACGTCGACCGTCCTGGTGCGGTTCTTCCAGTAGGTCCAGACGGAATCCTCGTCCGGGTTCGGCGTCCGGTGCGCTGCGGGATAGCCGAACGCGGTCATGACCCCCAGCTTCGACATCCCCGCGGTGACCTTCCCGCTCTTGACCCCGGCCATGTCCTTGGCAGAGAGTCCGGAGAGCAACACGGGGGTGGGCGAGGTGATGAGTTCGACGTACTCATCCTCGGTCATCGCCATGTTCTTCGCGTCGTACTCGAAATCGACCTTGTCCGCATGCGAGTCCACTGGCGGCAGGGTCCATCAGGACCAGCCGGAAGCCCGAGAGTCTGGAGACCAAGCCCTTGATCCCGCCTTTTCTGGGGATTGGCTCGTAGATCACCTTGCGTGTTCGGCGGGATGATCTCGTGGCCCTTCCGGGGTCGACCCAGCCGCTGTAGGCCGCCTGGTAGGATCGCTCACCCTTGCGGCTGACCTGCATCTGGACGTGGATGTTGTACTTGGTGTACAGGGTATCCCCAGCCTGGCAGACGCCTCCCAGCGCAACCCCCACGACCGCCGCCAGCGCCATGACTCCTGCCGTCATCCTCACGTTCATCGCTCCCCCCCGTCCCCTGGTTGACCACCTGTACCCGACACAATCCCATCAACCCGGAAAGCATGTCACTCCGGCGAACCCCGCCGACAACGAAGATCGTCGCCTTGTGGGCGCCGGGCAGCACCCGACCGCATGGTGTTTATGATAGTGCAACGGACCTAAAACCTCCAGCCCCGGCAACCGCGCCGGCGGCGAAGATCCGGGCAGGCCCCCCTGATCGGCATCGGCGGAGTGGTCATTGACAGCCGCCGGCGGCGGCGGCATGATGCGGCTCCATCGGTTTGAGATTCGGCACGGTTTCCGGGGGAACGGCGGTGGTGGTGCAGAAATTCCAGGCGGGCGCCGAACCAGGCCCCCGGCGCGCCACGACGGCGCCCGGACCCCTTCCGAAGAGACGATCCTGATGGCGTTCACGCAGCAGGACAAGACCTATTCCTGCGGTGCCGCGGCGCTGCGGTACGCGCTGACCTTTCTCGGAAAGAACGTCGGGGAGAAGGACCTGCGCCTGACCTCGCAGACCACCCCTGGGGGACCGACGAGGGGGCATCGTCAAGGCGGCCAGACGCCACGGCTGCGAGGCAGTGATCCGCAACTATCGGCACTTTCCGGCTGCCTTTCGCAGCCTCACACGCTACGTGCAAAACGGCCAACCGTGCATCCTCTGCGTCGACGCCTGGATGCACTGGGTGGCCGTGGCGGGGGCGAACCGCAACGGCGTCGCGCTGTTCGACCCGCAGGCCCTCGAGGTCGCCGCGCTGGTCAAGCCCGCGTCGCTACGCAGGCGCTGGGCCCACTTCAAACACGGCGACGGCGAGGAAGACCCGCACTACTTCTTCATCGCCGTCAGGCTCCGTGTCCGGCGCCTGCACCCCCGCGGGGTCGTCGACAGCGACGTCGTGCGGAACCTGCGTCGCCGCGAAGAGCTACGCGATGGCTGGTACCGCTACCTCGTGAACCTGCTCACGATCTTCGGGCGCCGTCCCTCGCGGGCACCGGACAGCTACCCCGCCGGGCGGTTCATCTCGCGCAACGCGCCGCTGCTCGTGGAGACCGTCTTCACCTGGGACGGGGACGTGCCGAAGAAATTCTACCGCACCGAGATACGCAACCTGGCGACCGTCGCCCGCGCCTACCGCATGCGGACACGGCCCCGCGACGAGAAACGCTCGCTGGTGGGCCTGGCCTGCATCCTCGCCCGGGAGGCGCGCAAACCCGACTGAGCGGCAGCCGGCCCGGGGCTACGCGAGCAGCTGCGCCGCCGCCGCCGGCTCCTCCCCCGCGAGCAGCGCGAGAAACGGCGCGCCGTAGCGATCGCCCTTGTGCTCGCCGACCCCCTTGACCGCAGCAACTCCTCGGCGTCGCGCGGGCGCACCAGCGCCATTTCGCGCAGCGTCGCGTCGCTAGAAGACGACGTAGGGCGGAACGTGCAGGCGCCCGGCGATCAGCCGGCGCAGGAGCCCGCAGCCGCTCGAAGAGCTCCGCGCCCTCTGCCCCGAGTTCTCCTCGTGCGCCGCACGCGCGGTCTTGCCCGAGGCCTTCGCCCTCCCCCCCGCCGGTCGATCCTCGAAGCGACCGAGGCGCACCGCGTCCTCCCGCGGCAGAGTGTCCGGCCGCCTCCGTCATCGCGAGCAGCGGCAAGCCTTCCTTGTCGCCGATCTCGAGAAACCCCTGGACGACGAGCTGGTCGATCCAGGAGCGCACCGCGCGCTCGGGGACCTGCGCGAGCAGGCCGAAGACCGAGAGCTGCTCGTGGCCGAGGCGGAGGACCTTGTCGGATCCGACGCCGCGCAGCACCTCGGTCACGTGCGCCGCGCCGAAGCGCTTGCCGCAGCGCAGGCGGCGCTGATGATTCTGCGCGATGACCAGCGCCTCGTCCGCCGGCAGCTCGGGTCTCCCCAGGCAGACGTCGCAGGCGCCGCACCCGCCGGGCCCGTCCTGCACCGGTGCTGGCCGAAGTGCTCGACGAGGAAGCGGTGTCGGCAGACCGGCGCCACCGCGAACCGGCCGATGCCCGCGAGCTGGCGGTCCAGCGCGACGCGCCGCTCCGGCGCCAGCGGCCCGTCGCACTGCGCCATGCTGCCAGTGGCGGAAGAGCTCCCCGGCGCTCGAGCAGCACGCACTCGGCCGGCAGGCCGTCGCGACCGGCGCGCCCGGTCTCCTGCTGGTAGTGCTCGAGCGACGCGGGCAGGCGCGCGTGCACCACGAAGCGCACGTTCGATGCGGTCGATCCCCATCCCGAAGGCGATCGTCGCCGACGACGACGTCGAGCCGCTCGTCGACGAAGGCGTCCTGCACGCGGACGCGCGTCGGCGGCGTCGATGCCCGGCGTGGTAGGCGCGCGGCGTGACCCCGCGGCCTTGCGAGCGCGTCGGCGAGCTCCTCGACGTCCTTGCGCGAGAGGCAGTAGACGATCCCCCGCCTCGCCGGGGTGGCGGCGCACGACCTCCAGCACCTGGCGCGTGCCGTCGCGCCCGCGGCAGCGACCGGTAGATCAGGTTCGGCCGGTCGAAGGTGGCCGACCAGACCGCGCGGGTCGCGCAGGCCGAGCTGCGCGCACGATGTCGTCGCTGCACCGGCGGCGTGGCGGTCGCGGTGAGCGCCATGCACGCGGCGCGCGGGCCGCCGCTCGCAGAGCGCGGCGAGCTGGCGGTACTCGGGCCGGAAGTCGTGGCCCCAGTGGCTAGACGCAGTGCGCCTCGTCGACCGCGAGCAGGCCGAGGCGCGGGCGCGAGCACGCTCGAGGAAGCCGCCGGTCGCGAGCCGCTCGGGCGAGACGTAGAGCAGCTCGAGCTCGCCGCCGCGCCGCGCGGCCGAAGGCGCGCGCGCGCTCGCGCGTCGTCGAGGTTCGAGTGCAGGGCCGCGGCGCGCAGCCCGCGTGCGCGAGCGCCGTCGACCTGGTCGTTCATCAGCGCGATCAGCGGCGAGACGACGAGCACGAGCGCCCTGCCGCAGACCGCCGGCAGCTGGTAGCACAGCTCTTGCCCCCGCCGGTCGGCAGCACGACCAGCGCGTCGCGCCCGCCGAGCGCGGCCTCGACCGCCTCGCGCTGCAGCGGCCGGAACTCCGTGAAGCCCCAGTGCTTGCCGAGGGCCTCGAGGAGCGGATCGGGCGGAGCGGACGCGCAGGTCGTCATCCGCCCGGACGCGCCGTCGCGCGCGCGATCACGGCGCCGGCCGGGCCGAACCGCTCGAGCACTTCGAGGCAAATCAGGTCGTCCGTTCCCATCGGCTCGGGGCCTCCTGGCGTCGTCGCGCTGCGCGCCTGCGCTCGTCTCACCGATCCGTGACCGTTCCCGCCGTCCGTCGTTTCGCAGTGTACGGTGCGGCCTCGCGGTTGACAACAGCGCCCGACCGGCCACATTGAGGCGGCTGGGGACGGAGACAGGCGGCGCGCATCATCGTCGAGGGCGACCTCACGATGGCCCTCGACAACCTGCTCGCGGTCGGCGGCGCCTCGCACGGCAAGCTCTGGCTGAGCCGAGCGGCTCGGCCAGGCCTACGCGGACCGCGTCCCGCTCCATGCCGCCCTGCGCGCGGCGGGAGCATCACAGGAACGCGAGCGCGGCACTCAGGCCTCTGCGACTGAAACTCTCTTCAGGCATTCGTAGTGACCGTAGCGGCAGGTGCGCGCGAAGCAGGGGGCGCACTGCAGTCCGGAGGCGACGACCGCCGCCTTCGAGTTGACCGGGCCGGTCCAGGCCGGCGACGTCGACCCGAAGATCGCCACCTGCGGGCGCCGCAGCGCGGCCATCACGTGCATCGAGCCCGAGTCGTTGCTGACCAGCAGTTCGGCGCGGGAGAGCACCGCGACCAGGCCGGGCAGGTCGGTCGCGCCGCACCAGTTCAGGATGCCCTTTTCCCCGCGGCGCACCTCTTCGGCCAGCGGCTGCTCGTCCTTCGTCCCCAGGATGAGCACCGGCACCCCGGCCCGGTCGCGCAGACCGAGCGCCAGTTCCCGGTAGCGCTCCGCCGGCCACGCCTTGGCCGGGCCGTACACCGCTCCGGGTGCGATCGCTGCGAACCGCTCCGGCACCTGCCGGCAAGTCCGCGCCAGCTGGTCCGCGACCCACGACCCGGGAAGGTCGAGCCGGGGCGGGTAGCAGTCGAGTTCGAGCGCCGGGTCGATCAAGTCGAGGTACTCGCGCGTCAGATGGACACTGCGGCCCGGGGCGCGCGGGGAGAGCGCCGGCCGCAGCAGCGGCGCCCGGAACTGGCCGCGGTAGCCGATGCGCTCGGAGGCCCCGCTGCGCCAGGCCGTCCACGCCGACGAGAAGCTCAGCAGCAGGACATAGAAGCGATCGTACCCGGCCGCGCGCAGGGAGGCGCCGAACGCCCCGGCCGAGTGCACCGCAGGATCGAAGGGCGCCAGCCGCCCGCGGCGGGGCAACGGGAGCGCTTCGTGGCCGGCACGCACGACGAGGTCCACGGCCGCCGCCGGCCAACGCTCGATGATCGCGCGCAGGACACCCGTCGCCATCATCAGGTCCCCCAGCCGTTGGGGGCCCGGACGACGATCCGGGCGGGTCGAGCGCCCCTGGTCAGACGTCGACGACCGAGTCCTCGCCGCCGTAGGGGTTCGGTTCGTAGCGATCCGCGAACCAGTCGTTCTCGAATGTTCTTTCTACGCGATGTCGATCGGCCTCACGGTCGTGAGCGGGCTGTGGATCGTCGAGCGGCTCGCCGAGGTCGAACTGCACATCAACGGTGCCGTCAACCGCGTCCTGCTCTGGCCCCGGTCGCTGTACGTGATGATCGCCGTCACCGTCGTCGCGGCCGTCTACCAGGAGTTCGAGTCGCGCCGCGGCCGCCTGCTCCCGGTCGACGAGGGCGCAGCTCCCGTCACGGTCGAGGCCGAACCCGAGCGCGAGACCACGCTCGTGTGACGAGCGAACCATGCTCGCCACCACACCCTGACGGCAGCGAGACGGCAGCGCTCACCACGGTCAGCCGATGCCGAGTTGCCGCGCGACCAGGTTGCGCAGCACGTCCGGCGTTCCCGAGTAGGCGAGACCGCCGATCGCATCACGGATGCCACGCTCGATCTCGAACTCGGTCACGTACCCGCGGGCGCCCTGGACCGCGGACGCGTCGATCGCCGACTCGACACCGACCTCTCCGGCGACGATCTTCGCCAACGCCGACCACGTCGGCGCGTCGCGGCCGGTCGTCTCGGCGATCGCAGCCCGGTAGAGGAACAGACGGGCCCGCTCGTGGCGTTCCTTCATCGCGACGATCCGGTGTGCAACCGCCTGGTACCGGCCGATCGCCTGGCCCCCTTGCCGGCGTTCGCGTGCGTACCTGATCGACTCGTCGAGCTGCCGCTCCATCGCACCGATCTGGGGTGCGCACACGTAGCTCCGCTCGACGTCGAGGACGGCACCGAAGATGCTCGCCCCGGCGCCCTCGCGCCCGAGCAGGGCATCGGCGGGCACGACCACGTCGGTGAAGCGCAGGTCGCCGAAGGGGGTCGTGCGCATCCCCATCTTGGGTCGCACGGCGGATCGCTCGACCCCGGCGGAGGTCGCGTCGACCACGAACGCCGAGACACCCCAGGCGCCTGCCTCGGGTCGTGTCGAGGCGAACACGATCGCGACGTCACAGACCGGCGCGAAGGTGATGTACGCCTTGTGTCCGTTGATGCGGTACGAACCGTCGGGGAGACGTTCGGCCCGCGCCTCCATGGAGAACGCATCGGAACCCGACCCGGGCTCGGTCATCGCGAACGCCGCGAATCGGGAGCCGTCCAGCAGGCCGGGCAGCCAACGCTGCTGCTGCTCGGCCGAACCGAAGCGTGACAGGGCGATCTGGGTGCTCAGCACCTGACTCGCCAACGCATACGTCAGACCGTTGTCGGCGCAGCCGTGACCGAGGCCTTCGAGGGTCAGCAGCGCGTCGGCCAGATCGGTTCCCGACCCACCCAGCTCGGTGGGCACGAACAGGCCGAGCAGTCCCCGTTCGGCGCATCGGCGCCAGTCGTCGACCGGGAACTCGCTGGCGGCGTCGGCGGCGATGCGATCGCCTCCGCCGAGGTGCTCCAACGCCCACGTCGAGATCGCGGCCTTGGTGGGATGCTGCGGGTCCGCCAACGCGTGGGCGAGCGCCAGCAGGGCACGCTCGTCGCTCACGACGTCGGGCGGATCCGGATCCGCCCCCGTTCGTCGATGTCCTTCCACTCGTCCTGGAAGTCGTCGTTGTTCCAGCGTCCGAGTCCCGGATAGAAGACACGTCGTCCTCCGTGGCCCTCGAAGTGCTCACCGTTCCAGCGGGGGTCGGCCGGTTCGTCGGCCCGTTGGTAGCGGCTGTCGGACGACAGGCGGCAACGGCCGGTGGTCGAGCGGTTGTCGAGCGCCCCGTGGAGCATGTGCATCCCGAAGCACAGCACGTCGCCGGGCCGAAAGTCGGTCGTGAGCCAGCGCGAGCCGTAGAGATCGAGCACGTTGGCGGGGTCGTCGTCGAGCCAGGTGAGCCCGTCACGATCGGCGTCCGCCCGGAGATACCCCTGGTGCAGACGCTCGGACCGGTGGCTGCCCTCCAGCAGCATCAGCGCTCCCTCGCCGCGATCGACCTGTCCGAGCGGGATCCAGCTCGAGAAGATGCGGTCGGTGCCGCGATTCATGTACGGCCCGTCGCAGTGGAACCCACACCCCTCACCGGGCCGCACGAAGCGTGGCCACCGCATGTCGAACGTCTTGACCGCGCCGCCGAGCAGCCGCGCGTGCAGATCGAGGAGCGCCGGGGCATCGGTGACGGCGAGGTATCGGACGCCGGTCCGGACGCTCTCGGAGAACGCACGAAGGTTGACGCTCGTGACGGCGGCGCCGTCGCCGGCGACGGCGTCGTCGAGCGGGTGCCGGTCGTCGATCTCGCCGAGGATCGCATACTTGAGCAACACCTCGTGCCGTGCCGCCATCACCATCCCCGGATCGAGCAGCTCACGGAAGAACAGGTACCCCCGCTCCTCCATCGCGTCACGGAGACCGTCGACGTCGTCGAGCAGGTCGTCAGCCGGCTCGAGCTCGCCGAACCGCCCTGGTCCGGTGTCGACGGGATTGCCGTTCGCGGTCAGTGTGGGGGGCGAAGTGGCCGACATCTCGCACCGAAGAGTAACCAATTGCCGTGAACGATGACCCGCCGAGCTCGGCACGAACCCTGGTCGGCCTGCTCGACGAACAGGCCGAACGCCGACCCGATGCCGACGCCCTCACCGACGGCACCGACCGACTGACATGGCGCCAGTACCGCGACGCGGCGGCAGGGCTCGCCGGGGCACTGGCCGAACACGGTGTCGTCGCCGGCGACCGGGTCGGGGTCCACCTCACGAAGTCGGTCCGTTCGTTCGTGACCGTCCATGCGATCCTGCGAGGCGGCGCGATCATGGTGCCGCTCGACTGCTTCGCCCCGACAGCCCACGCTCGAGACCTGCTCGGCGACGCCGGTGCGACGGCGCTGGTCACCGATGCCTCGGGGCCGCGGCTCGAGGCCCTGCTCGACACCGGCGCGGTGGTCGTGCACCCGGACGAACGCCGTCAGGGGCCGGGGGCACCTGCGGTCGCGCCGGACGACCCGGCGTACATCATCTACACGTCCGGCTCGACCGGTCGTCCGAAGGGCATCCTGCACACCCACGCCAGCGCACTCGCGTACGCGAGCCGTGCGGCTGCGGCGTACGCGCTGACGGCCGACGATCGGCTCGCGAACTTCGCCCCGTTGCACTTCGACCAGTCGACGTTCGAGCTCTATGCAGGACCGTTGGCGGGTTCTGCCGTGCTCGTGATTCCCGATGCCGTGCTGCGGTTCCCGGCCAGTCTCGGCGAGCTGGTCGCACGCGAGCGCTGCACCGTGTGGTACTCGGTACCGTTCGCGATCACCCAACTCACCGAACGGGGAGGGCTCGACGGGCGGGACATGTCCAGCGTGAGGTGGGTGCTGTTCGGTGGCGAGTCCTACCCACCGTCCGACCTCGCGGCGGCGATGCGTGCGCTCCCGGGGGCACGGTTCTCCAACGTGTACGGACCGGCCGAGGTCAACCAGTGCACGTTCCACCACGTCCAAGGCCACGACGCCGAAGCCGGACCGATCCCGATCGGGCGGCCGTGGGACGGCGCCGCGATCCGGCTCGTCGACGGTGAGGGACGCGTGGTCGCCGACGGTGAACAGGGCGAACTGCTCGTCAGCACGGACACGATGATGCACGGGTACTGGAATCGCCCCGACCTGACGGCCGCCGCGATCGAGACCGACCGGTCCGGGGACGTGCTGCAGCGGTGGTATCGAACCGGTGACCTGGCGGTCCGGCGCCCCGACGGGGCGCTCGTGTTCCTCGGTCGGCGCGATCACCAGGTGAAGGTCCGTGGCCATCGGGTCGAGCTGGAGGCGATCGAGCTGGAGGCGACCGCCTCCGACCCGGAGATCGAGGCCTGTGCAGTGCTCGTCGATGGCGACCGGCTCGTCGCCCTCGTGTCGCCTGCGATCGACGACGGCGCCCGGCGGATCCTGCTGAGGCACCTGCGTGACCGGCTGCCGCGTGCCTCGGTCCCCGACGAGATCGTCGGGGTCGCCGGCCTGCCACGCACCGGAACCGGGAAGATCGACCGTCGGGCGGCCGCATCGCTGCTCCCGCCGCGATGAGGAGTTCCGCGCTCGCCGAGCCAGCCGCTGATCCCGTCGGTTATCGTCGATTCGGTTCCCTCCCGCTCGTCAGCACCACCTCCCCTCCACGCGTGAACCCCGATCGATCATGAGCTCGACCACCCAGGACCAGCCGGCGTTCGCCGCCGGTCTGATCGCCTTCATCGACACCGAGGTGTCGCTCCTCGACGAGCCGGTGGATGCCGACACCGACCTCGTGATGTCGGGTCTCGTCGACTCGCTCGGGATCGTCAGGGTCGTCGGTTGGCTGGAGCAGCAGCTCGGGATCGCGATCGACCCCGGCGACGTCGTCATCGAGCACTTCGGTTCCGTGACCGCCATGATCGGATACCTGCGCGACCGCGGCGACGTGGCCATCGTGTGATCATCGTGCGTGGTGACGCGTCATGAACGACGGTGCCGCCACGGATGCGACCCTGCCTGTCGTCCTCGCGCCCCGGTCGGTCGACGAGCGGCGGTTGACCCCGATCCAGATGCACCTGTGGACCAGCCAGCGCCTCGCCCCCGGCGTGCCGCTCGGCAACATGGGAACGGTGCACCGCATCACGGGATCGATCGAGCCCGATCGGTTCGTGAAGGCCTTCGACCTCGTGGTCGGCCGGTCAGACGCCCTCCGGACCGTGATCGTCGACCCGCCAGGCGCACCACCGGCTGCGCGGCATCCTGGCACGACCACCGGCGTCGACGGTCGTCCTCGACCTGCGGATCGACGACGTCGACCGATGGTGCCGGGACCGCATCGCCGACCCGATCGACATGAGGACCTGCAGCTACGACTCGGTGCTGCTCCACCACGGTGACGACCGTTGGACCTGGTGGCTCGATCTCCACCACACGGTGACCGACGCGTGGGCGTCGTCGCTGGTGTTCGACGCCGTCAGCGCCGTGTACGGGAGGTTGGGGGATCCGGGGAGCGGTGACGTGTCCAGCGAGCTCGGGCGACTCGTACCGTTCTACGACTTCGCCGACCGCGCCCGACGAGACGACCTGGCGGACGGATCGACGATCGTCCCGGCGGCATCTCCTGCGGTCCCACCCGCCGTCACCGTCGAGACCGACCGAGGGCCGCTGACGCCCTACGGCCCACGCGGTGGTCCGACGACTCGGACCACCCGGCGACCCGTGGATGCCCGCCCGCTCGGGGACGTCGACGCCCGCTACCGGACGTTGAGTCCCGAGCTCACCCGCCTCTGCCTGATCGCCACCGCGACCGCGGTCACGCTGCACCGGCTGGACGGCAGGTCGTCGATCGAGCTCGGCATCCCGTTGCACCACCGCTCCGGTCGGGAGGCCCCGCACGTGATCGGCCCGCTGATGGAGCTCTCCCCGCTGCGTGTCGAGATCGACGGTGCAGCGACGTTCGCCGGCGTGTTCGACGACGTCCATCGTTCGACGCTCGAGTTGATGCGCCACGCCCGTGCCGGAGACGGTCCCTCCGGAGCGTTCGACGCGATCGTGAACGTCCTGACCGCCCGGTACGGCGACTTCGCCGGTCACCCGGCGAGCGTCGACTGGGTTCGGTCGGAGCACGCGGAGGCCGCCCATCCGATCCGGGTCCACGCATACGACTTCGGTGACGGGATCCGCCTCGACGTCGACGTCAACGAGGCGCTCAGCACCGACGGGGCTCACACAGCGCTGCCGGCACACCTCTCGCGGACCCTCGAGGTCGCCGCCGCCGACCCCGGGCGTGGCGTCGGGGGTTTCGATCTCGTGACCGACGCCGAGATCGCCACGCTGGACGGGCTCAACCCGCCGTCCACGTCCACCGCCGGTCGAGCCGTCCACCTCGTGGTCGCCGAACGGCTCCGCGCCGAGCCCGGCCGGGTGGTCGCCGACCACGACGGCGTGGAACTGACCGCATCGGAACTGGACGATCGCGCCGACGCCGTCGCCGGCTGGTTGGCCGACCAGGGGGTCGGTCGGGGCGCACGCGTCGGTGTCCGGATGCGGCGCAGCCTCGACGTGCTCGTCGCCGTTCACGCCGTGATGCGCGCCGGCGCCGCGTTCGTGATGCTCGATCCCGACGACCCACCGGCGCGACACGAGGTCATCGCCCGCGACGCCGAGCTCGTGGTCGTGCTCGACGAGCTGCCACACGATCGGTCGGTCGGTCGGTTCGACGCTCCGACCGTCGGACTCGACGACATCGCCTACGTCCTCTACACATCGGGCTCGACTGGCCCGCCGAAAGGCGTGCCGATCCCCCACCGCGGTCTCGCCGACTACCTCGACGGTGCATGCGAGGCGTACGCCACCCGGGCGCCCCTCGTCATGCCGCTCCACTCGTCACTCGTCTTCGACCTGACGATCACGTCGCTGTTCCTGCCCCAACTCCTCGGTGGACGCACCGTCGTCATCAGCGGCGATCCGGTCGCGGCGCTGTCCCGGGTGGCCGCGGATCCTCGGCTCAACGCGCTCAAGGCGACGCCGAGCCAACTCGAGCTCCTCCGGCGCATGGCCGAACGGCCGCTCCACCTCGACGTCGTGATCGTCGGTGGCGAGGCGTTCCGAACCCCGCAGGCCGAGGCGTTCCGGCTCGCGTGCCACCCAGGCGTGCGGATCTACAACGAGTACGGCCCGACCGAGGCCGTCGTGGGTTGCATGCTCCACCGCTGGGATCCCGAACGCGACCGCGGTACCGACGTGCCGATCGGGCGGGCGAGTCCGGGTGCCGAGGTGTTCGTACTCGATCGCTACGGACGACGGAGTCCGGTCGGGGCGTGGGGGGAGCTGTACGTGCGCCGGCCCGGCATGGCCGAGGGGTACCTCCACCTCCCCGAACAGTCAGCGGCCCGCTTCGCCGAGATCGAGGCGATCGGCGGTGGACCCGTCTACCGCACCGGCGACCGCGTCCGTGTCGAGCACGGCGAGCTGGTGTTCGGCGGCCGGATCGACGAGCAGCTGAACGTCGGCGGCGTGCGGGTCGAGCCGGGGGAGATCGAGGCCGCGCTCGTGTCCCATCCGATGGTGTCCAACGCCGTGGTGCGGGTCTGGACACCGAAACGACTGCCGGCGCAGGTCGAACGGTGTGCACGCTGCGGCCTCGGCACCGACGTCCCGGACGTCACGATCGACGGTGCCGGCACCTGCTCGGTGTGCCGGGAGTTCGAACGGATCGAACCCCGGACGCGCGAGTGGTTCCGGTCCCCGTCCGACCTCGACGTCGTGCGCGACAGGGCGCGCACCCGCACCCGAGGCGCCTACGACGGCCTCCACCTGCTCTCGGGTGGCAAGGACTCCACCTACGCCCTGTACCAACTGATCGGGCGTGGCTGGCGGGTGCACGCGCTGACGCTCGACAACGGATTCATCTCAGAGGGCGCGAAGGCCAACATCCGCCGGACCATCTCCGATCTCGGTGTGAGCCACGAGTTCGTCACGACGGACGCGATGAGCGAGATCTTCCGTGACAGCCTCGACCGGTTCGCCAATGTGTGCAACGGCTGCTACAAGACGATCTACACGATTGCCACCGCCCGGGCCCATGAGCTCGGCATCCCGGTGATCGTCACCGGGTTGTCGAGGGGGCAGTTCTTCGAGACCCGCCTGATTCCGCACCAGTTCGACGACGGGCGCTTCGATCCCGACGCGATCGATCGCACGGTGCTGCACGCCCGACGCGCCTACCACCAGACCCGTGACGCCGTCACCGAGCTGCTTCCCGAGCAGGCCGTGTTCGAGCGCGACGACGTCGATGTGCTGTCCGAGATCGAGTACGTCGACTTCTACCGCTACGTCGACGTTGCGCTCGCCGACATGTACGAGTTTCTGGAAGACCGGGCCCCATGGGTCCGTCCGGAGGACACCGGCCGCTCCACGAACTGCCTGGTCAACGTGGTCGGCATCCACGTGCACCGGACCGAGCGCGGGTTCCACAACTACGCCCAGCCCTACAGCTGGGACGTCAGGCTCGGCCACAAGACTCGGGACGAGGCGCTCGACGAGCTCGACGACGAGGTCGACGTCGCCGAGATCGACCGCATCCTTGCCGAGATCGGCTACGAACCGAAGCGGACCGAGGTCCTGACCGCCTGGTACCAGACGACGGACGGGAGCGGGGTCGATGGAGCGGACCTGGCATCACATCTGCGCGGGCTGCTCCCTGCTCGCTCGCTGCCGGCAGCGTTCGTGCACATGGACGATCTCCCGCTGGCCGGGAGTGCGAAGCTCGATGTCGGATCGCTCCCGGCGCCGGTACCCGTCCATCGCGGGTCGGCGGCGTCGTCGCCGCCGATCACGCCGACCGAGGCGATGTGCGCCGACGTGTGGTCGCGTGTGCTCGGGGTCGACCGGATCGGTCTCGACGACGACTTCTTCGCCCTCGGGGGCGCGTCGCTGGCCGCGCTCGAGACGGTCGCCGCCGTCGAGCGTCGCCTGTCGGTCGAGCTTCCCGACGCGCTCGTGTTCGACCATCGCCGATTGGGAGCGTTCGCCGCCGCGGTCGATGCCGCACGACATGGCCCGGCCGGCCGGGCCGGGATCGCGGCCATCGACGACGACCGGCCGACACCGCTCTCGGCCGGACAGGAGTCGATGCTGTTCGAGTACCGGTCCGACCCGACCGACACGCGATACAACGTCACCCGCCTGTACACCGTCGCGGCCGACATCGACGTCGACCGCCTCCGACGCGCCTTCGCGACCGTCGTCGAACGCCACCAGCCGCTGCACACCGCGTTCGACGCGACGCGCACACGCCTCACACCGGACCGGGCGTTGTCGTTCCGGTCGTTCCCCACGGCGACTGCGCCGGACGACGTCGCCGACGTCGAGCGCCGGATCCCGTTCGATCTCGATGCCGGGCCCCTCGTTCGGGTCCACGTCGGCGAAACGGCGCCCGGGTGCTGGAGCATCCTCGTGGGGGCACACCACATCACGATCGACGCCGGCACGTTCGACCTGCTCTGGGACGAGGTCGACGCCCACTATCACGGTCGCGAGCTGCGCCAGCCGGCGACGACCTACGCGGCGCACGCCGAGTGGCAGCGTGGCCGGGTGGCGGCCAGTGCCGAGTTCTGGCAACACCGTCTAGATCACGCGGAGCCGGGCGACCGCACCGTCCTACCAGGGCCGGTCTCGGCCGAGCCCGACGGCTACATCGAGGTCACCGGACCGATGTCGACGCGCGAGCTCGTGGCTGCAGCGACCACGACGCCCTTCGCGACTGCGTTGGCGGCGGCTGCGACCGTCCTCGGCTCGCACGCCCGCGGCGATCGGGTGGAGATGACGCTCACGGCGTCGACCAAGGACCACGTCGATGTCGAGCCGCTGGTCGGGTACTACCTCAACACCGTGCCCGTCACGCTCGACGTCCCCGATGCGGCGACGCTCGCCGACCTCGACGCCACCGCCGGGCGCGTCGTCACCGAGGTGCTCCCGCACCGCGCGTTCCCCTACGCCGAGATCGTCCGCACGGCGCGCGAGCGCGGTCGGCCGGTACCCGACGGCTCGTTCATGCTGGCGTACGAACGCCTCGCCCCTGCCCGCTTCGGTGACGTCGAGGTCGAGCACCGGATCGTCGCATCCGGAACGGCGGTGAGCGACGTCACGTTCTTCGTGCAGGAGCGCGGCGACGACCTCCGGCTCGGTATCGAGTACCGGGGGTCGACGGTCGGTGCGTCGACCGCGCAGCGGCTCCTCGACGCCTTCGGACGCGTCCTCCTCGCACGTTGCCGGCGTCCCGAGCTGCCCGTCGGCGACGTCCGGTCGTGGTGGGCGGCCGACGACCTCGTCGGACCACCACTCCCCGACGTGCCGCCGACCGTGCTGCACGGGCTGCTCGCGGTTGCCGAGGCGGCGCCGGACCGGCCCGCGGTGGTCGACGGGGCCGGTCGATCGACCACGTTCGCCGAGCTCGTGGAGCGTGCGTCCTCACTCGCAGTGCGCATCAGGGCGCACCACGGCGAGGTGCCTCGGGTCGGCGTCGCTGTCGGTCGATCCCGCTCACTCATCGAGGCGATCGTCGGTGTCCAGCTGTCCGGTGCCGCATACGTGCCGATCGACCCCGAGGCGCCCCGCTCCCGACGCGACGCGATCGTCGCGGCAGCCGGGCTCGACGTCATCGTCGTCGACGCCACCACCGCCGGTGGGTTCCCCGGGATCACGGAGCTCGACATGGCCGCACCGGATGACGACATCGCCGCCGCACCACCGCCGCTGCCCGGCCCCGACGATGCGGCGTACGTGATGTTCACGTCGGGCTCGACCGGGACACCCGCTGGCGTGGAGGTCACCCACGCCAACCTGGCGACGTCGACCGCAGCACGAACGGTCTTCTACGGCGAGGAACCCCCCGCCCGGTTCCTGCTGACACCGAGCATCGGTTTCGACAGCTCGATGGTCGGGATCTTCTGGCCACTCGCGTCGGGCGGGACGATCGTGGTGCCCGACGCCGACGACGTGCACGACGTCGATCGCCTCGCCGCGGTCGTCTCGAATCGGTCGGTCACCCATCTGCTCATGGTGCCCAGCCTCTACCGGGCGGTGTTGATCCGCCGTTCGGAGCGGCTCACGTCGCTGAGAACGGTGATCGTCGCCGGCGAGGCGTGTCCGGCGGATCTGATCTCCCAGCACCATCACCGGCTGCCCGGCGTCGAGCTCGTCAACGAGTACGGCCCGACCGAGGCGACCGTGTGGGCCACCGCGCATCGCTGTCGGCCCGGCGACGATCCCGTGCCGATCGGTACGCCGATCGCGGGCGCGACGATCAGGATCGCGAACGCTCGCCAGCGTGCGCTGCCGCCCCGAACTCCCGGCGAGCTGCTGATCGCCGGACCCGGCGTCGTCGGCGGCTACGTGTCGGGCCGGGCCGACGACGTCTTCGTCGACGACGGCGATCGTCGCTGGTACCGCACCGGCGACCTCGTCCGCACCGACGCCGACGGCCGGCTCGTCTTCCTCGGCCGGGTCGACGACCAGCTCAACGTCGGCGGTGTCCGGCTCGAACCAGGCGACATCGAATCACTCCTGGTGCGGGTCCCGGGCATCGACGAGGCGGCTGTGGTGTCGGCCGTGATCGACGGTCGTGAGTCGCTCGTCGCGCACGTCGTCGGCGATCCAGCACTCATGTCCCTGCGCGACATCCGCGGCCTCCTCGCCCGGGACCTTCCGGCGGCGGCAGTTCCTCACCACGTCACGTTCCACGACGACCTGCCCAGGAACGTCCACGGCAAGCTCGACCGCCGCCGCGCCGCCGCACTGCCCCTCGCCCAGGGTTCGGTCGACGAGGATGCACACGGCGCCAGCGCGCTGGTGGAGATCTGGCGTTCGGCACTCCGGCGTCCCGACGTCGGTCCGGACGACGACTTCTTCGAGTCGGGAGGCGACTCCCTGGCAGCGGTCGAGATCGTGTCCGCGGTCGGTGACCTGATCGGCCGCGAGGTCGCGGTGGCAGCCTTGCTCACGGCGCCGACGCCGGTCGCGATGGCGGCCCAGCTCGGGCTCGACGGGCTCGGTGGAACGACGAGCGACCAACGCGCCGAGCGCGGCGATCCCGACGGTCTGCGGCTCCTGACTCTTCGCGCCGGGACGCCGGACGGGCCGGTGGTGGTGATGACCGCAGCGTGGGACGACGTGCAGGCGTACCGCGCCCTCGCCGACGCATTTCCGTCCGAGGTCACGGTCAGGGCGCTGGTCGTCCTCGACGACCCGACGGGCGAGTACGGGTTGCACCGGGTCACACCAGTGGTCGATGCCGCGCTGACCTCGATCGAAGCATGGCTCCGCGATCGCCCGGCGAGCCCGCTCGCAGTCCTCGGTTGGTCGGTCGGCGGCATCGTGGCCTACGACCTCGCCCAGCGGCTCGCGGAGGACGGCGTCCCGGTCACCACCGCTGCGCTGGTCGACACCTTCTTCCCCGGCGAGGACCGGCATCGGTGGTCGAACCGCTGGTGGAAGTACAAATCGATGCTGCGCCCCGGCGGGTTCGGCGTGGCCATCCGCGAGTTCACCGACCTGCTGACGCGCCGACTCCAGCGGTATGCGGTCGAGGTCGGGCGCTGGCTCCTCGCCTGGGGCGGTCAGCCGGTCGAACGACCCGCGGTCCAGAAGACCAAGGCCGGTGTCCCGCTGGTGGCGCTCGACCACACGCCTGGCACCAGCGGAGTTCCCGTGGTGCTGTACGCGGCTCGCACGACGAACCCGAGGCGGACAATACGTCCGTGGCGCACGGTGGCCCCCGATCTCCGGGTCGTCGAGCTCGACGGCCGACACCGCGGCTTTCGTTCGATCATGGGCACCGATCGTGTCCACCACATCGCCGACGACCTGATGGCGACTGCGTTGGGCCCTCCCGTTCGGCCCGGTCGCTGACCCGGCGAGCAGTCGTCAGCGCGTCTCGGGGAACCCGAGGTCGACCTCGCTGGTGGCGGGGTCGGGCCAGCGGCTCGTGACGACCTTGCCACGCGTGTAGAAGTTGATGCCCTCGGGTCCGTACATGTGGGTGTCGCCGAACAGGCTCGCCTTCCACCCCCCGAAGCTGTAGTAGCTCACGGGCACCGGGATCGGCACGTTGACGCCGACCATGCCGACCTCGATGTCGAACTGGAACTGGCGCGCTGCGCCGCCGTCGCGGGTGAAGATCGCGGTGCCGTTGGCCCACGGGCTGGCGTTGATCGTCGCGACGCCGTCCTCGTAGCCGTGGACCCGCATCACCGACAGCACCGGACCGAAGATCTCGTCGTCGTAGCAGGCCATGCCGGGCCGGACGTGATCGATCAGCGTCGGGTCGACGAAGAAGCCCGGGTCGGAGCCGTCGCGGCGGCCGTCGACGACCACGGTCGCCCCCTCGGCCGGAGCGTTCGTGACGTAGCCGGCGACCTTGTCGCGATGGTCGCCCGTGATCAGTGGGCCCATCTCGCTGTCGGGTTCGAGGCCGGGTCCGACCTTGACCTTCGGGATCCGGTCGGCGATCTTGGCGACGAGCTGGTCGGCGATCGACTCGGCGGCCAGCACGACGCTGATCGCCATGCACCGCTCACCGGCCGAACCGTACCCGGCTCCGATCGCGGCATCGGCCGCCATGTCGAGGTCGGCGTCGGCGAGCACCAGCATGTGGTTCTTGGCGCCACCGAGCGCTTGCACGCGCTTGCCGTTCCTGGTGCCGGTCTCGTAGATGTACCTGGCGATCGGTGTCGAGCCCACGAAGCTGACGGCCTGCACGTCGTCGTGCTCGAGCAGGCGGTCGACCGCCACCTTGTCACCCTGGACGATGTTGAAGCACCCGGCCGGCAAGCCGGCCTGCGCCATCAGCTCGGCGACGAACATCGTCACCGACGGGTCCTTCTCGCTGGGCTTGAGCACGAACGTGTTGCCGCACGCCAGCGCGTTGGCGAACATCCACATCGGCACCATCGCCGGGAAGTTGAACGGGGTGATGCCGGCCACGACCCCGAGTGGCTGGCGGATCGAGTAGACGTCGACGCCGGTGCCGGCCTGCTCGGAGTAGCCGCCCTTGAGCAGGTGCGGGATGCCGCACGCGAACTCGATGTTCTCGAGGCCTCGCGCGACCTCCCCCATCGCGTCCGACAGGACCTTGCCGTGCTCGCTGGTCAGGAGCGTCGCGATCTCCTTGCGGTTGGCGTCGACCAGTTCGCGCATTCGGAACATCACCTCTGCCCGTCGCGACAGGCTCGTCGCGCGCCAGCCGGGCAGGGCCGCCCTGGCAGCGGCGACCGCCGCATCGACCTCCTCGACCGAGGCGAGCGCGACCTCACCGACCTGCTCACCCGTGGCCGGGTTGTAGACCGGCCCGGTGCGTCCCGACGTGGAGGCCACGACCTTCCCGTCGATCCAGTGCTGAATCCTGTTCATGAGCTCTCCCATTTCCTGTTCTGGTCGGGGTGTGGACGGCCGGGGCAGTCCACACCCTGATCGAAACATGGACGGTTGGTTTGGGGGGGTGGGTCAGTGGAGGTAGCGGCTGAGGCCGCGCTTGACGTACTTGCCCCAGCCCTTCTGACCGCTGAAGGTGTCGTTCTCGACGATCACACGGCCGCGGCTGATCACCGTGTCGACCTTGCCGTCGACCTCGAACCCCTCGTACGCCGAGTGGTCCATGTTCATGTGGTGCTTGTCGTTGATGCCGATCTTGGTGCGCGAGTTCGGGTCCCAGATCAACACGTCGGCATCGAAACCGGGCGCGAGCTGGCCCTTGTTGTCGAGCCCGAACATCCGCGCCGGCGTGGTCGAACAGGTCTCGACCCAGCGCTCGAGGCTGATCTCCCCGGTCACGACGCCCTGATAGATCAGCTCCATACGGTGCTCGACGCCGCCGATCCCGTTCGGGATCTTCGAGAAATCACCGAGCCCGAGCTCCTTTTGATCCTTGAAGCAGAACGGGCAGTGATCGGTCGACACGACGGCCAGCTCGTTCATCCGCAGACCCTTCCAGAGGTCCTGGTGGTGATGCTCGTGCTTGGTCCGCACCGGCGTCGAGCACACCCACTTGGCGCCTTCGAAGCCAGGCCGCGCCAGGTGATCCTCGAGCGAGAGGTACAGGTATTGCGGGCACGTCTCCGCGAACACGTTGTACCCGGCGTGCTGGGCCGCCGCGACCTCTTCGAGCGCCTCCGACGCCGACATGTGCACGATGTAGAGCGGCACGTTGCCGGCGACCTTGGCGAGCTGGATCGCCCGGTGTGTGGCTTCGCCCTCCAACTCGGCCGGGCGGGTCAGCGAGTGGAACTTCGGGTCGGTGTCACCTTTGGCGATCGACTGGGCGACGAGCACGTCGATCGCGATTCCGTTCTCGGCGTGCATCATGATCAGCGCACCCGATTCGGAGGCGTTCTGCATCGCCCGCAGGATCTGACCGTCGTCGCTGTAGAGCACGCCCGGGTAGGCCATGAACAGCTTGAAGCTCGTGATCCCCTCGTTGTCGACGAGATAGGTCATCGCCTTCAGCGAGTCCTCGTCGACGCCGCCGATGATCTGGTGGAACCCGTAGTCGATCGAACACTGCTCAGCAGCCTTCTGGTGCCACTCGGCGAGCCGCTCGTGAACGCTCGTATCGGTGTTCTGGACGGCGAAGTCGACGATCGTCGTGACACCGCCCCAGGCAGCCGCGATCGTTCCGGTCTCGAAGTCGTCGGAAGCGACGGTGCCGCCGAACGGCAGCGACATGTGCGTGTGGGCATCGATGCCGCCCGGCACGACGTACTTGCCGGTCGCGTCGATCGTGCGGTCGGCCACGATGCCCATTCCTGCGGCTCGACCCGGTGCGAGGATCGCGGCGATCGACTCGCCGTCGATCAACAGGTCGCCAGAGCTCCGACCGGTGGCGGAGACGATGGTTCCGTTGGTGATGAGCGTGGTGCTCATGGGATCTCCTTTCGGACATTGCGAGTTGTGCCTGGCACAACTCGCAATCAGCGGGCGACGATCTCGTGGTAGGCGTCGGGGCGGCGGTCGCGATAGAACTGCCACCCGTTGCGGACCTCACGGATCTGGTCGAGGTCGAGGTCGCGCACGATCAGCTCCGGCTTGTACGGATCGCCCTTGTCGCCGACGTACTGGCCACGCGGATCGACGAAATAGCTCTGGCCGTAGAAGTCGTTCTCCCCGAGCGGCTCGATGCCGACCCGGTTGATCGCACCGACGTAGTACATGTTGGCGCACGCGGCGGCCGGCTGCTCGATGCCCCAGAGGTACTCGGACAGTCCACGATGCGTCGCCGATGGGTTGAACACGATCTCGGCACCGTTGAGACCGAGGCAGCGCCATCCCTCCGGGAAGTGCCGGTCGTAGCAGATGTAGACGCCGACCTTGCCGACCGCGGTGTCGAACACCGGGTATCCGTCGCTGCCAGGGGTGAAGTAGAACTTCTCCCAGAAGCCCTTGACCTGCGGGATGTGCTGCTTGCGGTACTTGCCGAGGTATGTCCCGTCGGCATCGATCACGGCTGCGGTGTTGTAGTACAGCCCCGCCTGCACGATCTCGTACATCGGGAGCACCAGCACCATCCCGAGCTCCTTCGCAACGCTCTGGAAGCGTTGGGTGGTGGGACCGTCGGGGATCGCCTCGGTGTACGAGTAGTACTCCGCGTCCTGCACCTGGCAGAAGTACGGCCCATAGAAGAGCTCCTGGAAGCACATGACCTGGGCACCCTCGGCGGCTGCCTCACGAGCGGCCTCCTCGTGCTTGTCGATCATGGACTCCTTGTCGCCGGTCCAGTCCGTCTGCAGCAGTGCTGCCTTCACGATGTTCGCCATGCCCGGACAGTATCCACGCATTGACAAGTCGTAAAGGGTCGCGCGGCACTGATTGCCGGCGCCGACCGCGACCACGGTGGTCGCGCGGCGATGGTCGCGCTCGGTGGGGAGGAGGATCGAGTGCGGTCGGCATCGTCGACGATCAAGCCTCGGCGCGAACATGGCGCCCATGATCTGGTCATCCGCACTCGAGCACGCCCAACAGCGGTACGCCGGCAAGCGCCCGAGGTCGCGTGAGCTCGCCGAGCGCGCTCGCCGCGTCATGCCGGGCGGCTCGACGCGCTCGGTGCTCGACGTCGCGCCCTTCCCGTTCCGCATCGCGTCGGCGTCCGGTTCGCGGATCGTCGACGTCGACGGGTTCGAGTACCTCGATCTCCTCGGCGACTACTCCTCCGGCCTGCTCGGACACGATCCCGGGCCGGTCGCGGCCGCGGTCACCGACGCGCTCGGGCGCGGATGGAGCTACGGCGGCGTACACACCGACGAGGTGCGCTTCGCCGAGGCCGTCGTCGAGCGCTTCCCGTCGATCGAGCAGGTGCGGTTCACGAACTCGGGAACCGAGGCGAACCTGATGGCGATCCAGCTGGCTCGCCACCACACCGGACGTGACCGTGTCGTGGTGGCCGATCTCGCCTACCACGGCGGTCTGCTCTATTTCGGACACGGTGGTGAGGCACTGCTCGCTCCGTTCGACTTCGCCCGGCTCACCTACAACGACCTCGAGAGCGTCGCGTCGACGATCGGTCCCGATGTGGCCGCAGTGTTGGTCGAACCGATGATGGGGGCTGCGGGCTGCATCCCCGCCACGGTCGAGTTCCTCCGCGCGTTGCAGTCCCGCTGCGACGAGACCGGGGCACTGCTGATCTTCGACGAGGTGATGACCTCGCGTACGAGCGTCGGCGGGCAGCAGGGGCGGTGCGGTGTCATCCCCGACCTCACCACCCTCGGCAAGTACCTGGCGGGCGGCATGACGTTCGGGGCGTTCGGCGGACGCGCCGACGTGATGGCCGCGTTCGACCCGGCGCAGGGTGGCGAGCTCACCCACGGCGGCACGTTCAACAACAACGTCGTGACGATGGCGGGTGGTGCCGTCGCAACCGGCGAACTGCTCGGTGCCGATGTGCTCGACGCACTGTTCACCCGCGGCGAGTCGTTGATGGCGCGGATGACCGCCGTCTTCGAGTCGTCGCGCTTGCCGTTGTGCGTCACCGGGCTCGGGTCGCTCATGAACATCCATGCGGTGAGCGGACCGGTTCGCTCACCGGGCGATCTGGTCGGACAGGAGCCGACGTTGCGGGAGCTGCTGTTCCACGAGCTCCTCGAGCGTGGCATCTACCTCGCTCCCCGTGGCTACATCGCGCTCACGACGGCCATCACCGACGACGACTGCAATCAGGTCGTCGCGGCGCTCGCGGACGCCGTGAAGACGATCAGGTCCCAGCGCTGAGCGGGTGGCATCGGTGCTCGTGGGCTCGACCTGGGTGGCGACGCGGTGGGGCTCCGCATGAAGACCGATCGCGCACCGATGGTGACCTGCTTCGGAGGTGGAGGTGCGTTCGGCTTGGACATGGGCGTCGCCGACAGGATGCTGGATCTCGGCGTCGACGTCGGGCGCTGGCCGATGATCGGCCGGGTCCCACGCGGCGGCGACGCTCGACAACCGGTTGGTCTTCGACGTGCTCCACGTCGTCCCGTCAGCGGCGATCCGTCGGTGGCACACGCGTGCGAGACATCAGCGACTTGCGGATCGGGCGGGTCGTCCATCCGATGGCCGTCGAGCTCGGGCGGCACGTCGGCGAGATCCTGAGCCGTGAGCATCCGGACCTGACGAGTCAGAACGAGGGGTCGGCCGGCTGACACGCCGTGGCGAACGGGCGCGACCAGGACGTCACGACGGCTGCAGGTCGGGATCAGTCCGGGTTGTCGAAGGTGACGGTGACGTCGCGCCAGCGCGCGTACTTCCCGGTGTCGGCCACCTCGTTGGACCCGAAGGTGCATTCGGTCGCGCCGAGCGCGAAGCCCGCTCTCGCCTCGCATCGCAGGTCGAGCCGGAGACGATATCGCTTGCCGCTCTCGACGGGCACCGTGAACGAGCCCGTTGACGAGTCAGCGAAGTCCAGCGTCGTATAGGCCTTGATCGCCTCCGCCGACAGCTCTTCCTCGAGCACCTTGTCGGCGGCGATCCGGGAGCCTTGCGAGTCGCCGCTGAGCTCGTAGAGCGCGATGCCGATGTCGACCCCCGCGTAGGAGCTGGCCGATGCCAGCGCCGTCAGTCGACCGTCCCAGCTCACGGTGTAGCGAACCGTGGCCTGCGTCCGCTGCGCCTGGAAGTCGGAATGGAGCCACGCCTCGGCGACCGGTCGCTCACCGGTGCCGCCCGGTCCGACTGCCGCCCTCGTGTGGAGGTTCCCGACCGACCACCAGCTCGCCACGGCAACGCGGAACGGGAGCAAGGTGTTGGTGTTGACATCGCCACCTCCGCCGGTGGCGTTCGTGATGTCGATCGTGATCGGTTGGGGAGGCGACGTCGTCGTGGTGGTCGTCGTGGTGGTCGTCGTGGTGGTCGTCGTGGTGGTCGTGGTGGTGGTCGTCGGCGTGGTGGTCGTCGGTGCCGTCGTTGTCGTGGACGTGGTGGTGGACGTCGTCGTGGTCGTCGGCGGCGTCGTTGTCGTGGTGGTGCTCGTGGTGCTCGACGACGGCGTGGTACTGGTCGACGTCGTCGAGGCGCTGGTGAGATCCACGACCTCGGTCCGGATCGTCGTGCTGCCCGACGCGTCCGTGGCCTCGACGATGATCGTGAACGAACCGGGCTCGGCGAACTCGTGTTCGGCGCGAACACCAGGGAAGCCGGTGGTGATCTCGTCTCGCATTCGGTCGCCCCAATCGATGCGAACCGAAGCGATCCCGCCGTCGCCGCCGGAGACGTTGCCGACCACGGTCGCGACGAGATCGTCGACGACGACGGTGAGCCCGTCGACGAAGACCGCAGCCGCCGGATCGTCGGCGGTCGAACGTGCACACGCAGACACCGTGGCGGCCAACACGACCGCCATCGCCCAACTCATGCCTCGCCACGCGAGAATGCAAACAACTCCCCGATCGCCCGCCATCACTCCAGTATGGCCGACGCTCAGCGTTCGTTTCCGACCGTTCGGCCGCGCAACGCGTGGCCGCTCACCGAGCCCGAGCTCGCGCCCGCCGGTCGTCCGAGTCCGCGCAAACGGTCGCGGCGGCGCTAGACAGGTCGAGATGTTGATCGTCGTGTCCCCCGCGAAGGCACTCGATTTCGAGTCACCGTTGGCGACCCGCAAGTTCAGCGAGCCCGAGCTGCTCGACCGGTCCGAACAGCTCGCCGCGATCATGGCGGGCAAGTCACCCGACGAGTTGTCGTCGATGATGTCGATCTCCCCCGCCCTTGCCGAGCTCAACTTCGAGCGATTCCAGGACTGGTCGCCGCCCTTCACCCCCGACAATGCCCGACCGGCGGTTCTCGCCTTCAACGGCGACACCTACATCGGTCTCGACGCACCGACATCGTTCGGTGAGCGGGATTTCACCCACGCCCAGAAGGTGTTGCGCATCCTGTCCGGTCTCCACGGCGTGCTGCGCCCGCTCGACCTCATCCAGCCGTACCGGTTGGAGATGGGTTCGAAGGTGGCCCATCCGGACGGTGCCGACCTGTACGACTTCTGGGGCGACCGAGTCACGGACCTCCTGAATCGCGATCTTGCGGCAAGCCCGGGTTCGAACGCGCTCGTCAACCTCGCTTCGAACGAGTACTTCGGCGCGGTGCAGCGGGAGCGGATCGAGGGGCGCATCATCACACCGAAGTTCCTCGATGCGAAGGGAGACGGCGACTTCCGGATGGTCGGCTTCTTCGCCAAACGGGCGCGTGGGTCGATGGCGAGTTGGATCATTCGCGAGCGAATCGCGTCGGTGCGAGCCTTGATCGCGTTCGACGCCGACCGCTACCGGTACTCACCCGAACGCTCGGCACCCGACGAACCGGTCTTCGTGCGACGAACGGCCGGCTGAACAACGGTCGGACGGTTCCTGCGCCGCGACCCGGCCCGACGTCACCGATTCGGCAGGTTCGAGGACGGATGCATCGTCGACGTCGGCGACGCGCCTGCGTGTCGCCGAGTTTCCGGCTCCTGGCTCGACCCTGCCAACCACTTCGCACGCCCCTGGTGTCGGCGACCGACACGACACCGACACCCGTGCGCATGTTCGTTCAGCTCCCGGGTGGTCGGTACGAGGGCGACTTCGCCATCGCGGCGTCGACGTCCTCCGGTGTCATCAGCGGTGTCAGGTTGGCGTTCACCCTGCCGCTTGGTGACAGCAGCGTGACGTACTCCATGCAGTACCCCGTGGTCGCTACGAAACGGCGGTGGGGCACGCCAGATCGGTCGGGCCGTCGACCCGGAGCACGGACGCGCGAGCCGGCGGCACCGTGGCAGGGCGCACCCAACCGCAGGCACCGCCGGCACATGTTCGGTCGTCTCCGAACGACTGATGACGATTACGGGATGATCACCGCAGGCACGGTGCCGTAGTAGAGCTGCCAGTCGACGCTGGCGAACACCGCTGGGTCGATGACTCCGTTGACCTGCACCCAGTCGATGATCCCCTCGCGGATGTCGGCCAGCGGGTTGAACAGGATCGGCGCAGCCGCCACATGCGGGAACCCGCCACCGCCGTTCTGGCGGTAGTTGTTGATCGCCACGGCGAAGTCGGCGGTCGGGTCGATCGGCGCGCCGTTGTACGACAGGTTCCTGATACGCGAACCGACGGGCTGGGAGATGTCGATCTCGTACGACAGGCCGGCGATGACGTCGTAGTTGTAGTCCGGCTTCGTCCCCGCTACCTGGTCAGGTGTGTACGGCCCGGAGAAGCCCGGATCGTGGAAGTACCCGGCCGAGTACTCGAGGTAATCCTGCAACTGAGCGCCAGTGAGTTGGACAGCCAGCAGCGTGTTGTCGTAGATGTACATCCCGGCCACATCGCGCACCGACACGTCACCTTCGGGGATCCCAGCGCTGCGGTTGAACGGGGCTGCGATCGACAGCACGGGCAACGACTCGTATGGCGTGCCGGCCAGACCGGCCCGGACCATCTCGCTCTGCACGTGGTTGATGAAGTCGAGCGCTGCGGTGTCCTCGTAGCGAGCGGACGCGAGCGACATCTCCGCCAGCGAGGTGCCGATCACGCTGTTCACGTATTCGACGGTGCGCTGGTGCGGCTCGGCCAACAACGACAGGAGCGTCGGATCCTCAGCCACTCCGGTGACCTGCAGAGTCTCGGACGACGTTGCCATGACCTGCCACTGACCCTTCACCTTCTGCAGGTCGAAGTCCATCACTGTCAGCCTGCGCCCCCAGTTGAGCGGCTGCGACAGCAACACGTTCTCACCCGTGACATCATTCGTGATGATCTCTCCGGGGATGTCCCGGTGCGAGTGACCGGCGACGATCGCATCGATGCCCGGCACTTGCTCGGCGAGCAACCTCGCGAAGTTCTCGGGCCACGGGATGGCGTCACCGTACGACGAACCGGTGGTGGCTCCGGAGTGAGCCAGCACGATCACGACGTCGGCGCCGTCGTCGAGCATCATCGGCACGTACTTGCTGGCGATCTCGACGCCACCTTCGAAGCTCACGACGCCGGTGACGTTGCTCTTGTCCCAGATCGCGCTGCCCGGGGTGGTGACGCCGAGGATGCCGACCCGGATCGGCTTCTGACCCTGCACCTTGACCCGCTCGATGACGTACGGCGTGAAGGCCGGGCTCATGGTGCCCCACTCCATCACGTTGGCACCGAGCACCGGGAAATCCAGCTGATCCTCGAACGCACGCAGGAACGGCACGCCGTAGTTGAACTCGTGGTTGCCGACGACCATCGCGTCGTAGCCCATGGCGTTCATGGCGATCGCCATCGGGTGCGTCCCACCGGTCTCGGTGAACGGCTCGACCTTCGCGTAGTACTGAACCAACGATGAACCCTGGATGGTGTCACCGTTGTCCAACAGCAGCGTGTGATCGCGGCCCCGATCGGCCCGAACCTGATCGACCAGCGTGGCGACCTTGGCCAAGCCCGTCTCGGTCGTGAACGGCCGGTTGTTGAAGTAGTCCCAGTTGAGCTCATAGCCGTGAACGTCGGTCGTCGCCATCACGGTGATGGTCTCTTGGTGATTGGCGACCGCGACCGGATTGTCCTTCGCGGCGTTCGCGGGTGCCGCAACGGCGCCCGCCAGGGCAAGGGCCAGCGCCCCGATCCACAGATGATGGCGGCGGCCGGAGGCGCGGCCGCGCGCGATGTACCCTCTCATGAAGACCCTCCTTTGTCGGGTCGGACCTGTGCGGGAGACGCCCGCACGACCATTTCCAACGTGCGCCGCGAAAGGCCCTGGAAATAGTGCCCAAGGTCCCGCCCGCCTACCAGCGCCACCATCGAGCATCGGCGACACGACGGCTGTCGGACCTGCGCCACGGAACACCGACGCCGGCTCGCGGCGAGAATTCCACGTCGCGGGCCAGATCTCGTGCGACGCGTCGGATCGGGCCGACGAGACCGGGCAGGACGGAGACCTGCGACGAGGGTCAGGCGAGGGCCGTGATCTCGGCCAGGATCGAGACGGCGATCTGCTCGGGCGTCTCGGCACCGATCTCGAGCCCGATCGGGGATCGCACGCGATCGAGTTGCTCGGAGGCGACGCCGCGCTGGAGCAGCCGCTCGCGGGTCTGGGCCCACCGCCGCTTGCTGCCCATCACGCCGATCGATCGTGCCGGGGTCGCGAGCGCAGCCGGGATCGCGTCGAGGTCGACCGCCATGTTCCGGGTCACGAGCACCACGTGGGTCCGGTCGGTGATGGCCACCTGCGCCAGGTTGTCGGCGACGGGTCCGGCCAGTACGTGGTCGGCGGTGGGGACCTCGTCGGCGGTGGCGAGGTCAGCTCGATCATCGAGCGCGATCACGCGGTACCCGAGCCAGTGCGCCAGGTCGGCCACCGCCTTGCCGACGTGGCCGCACCCGACGATCACGATGCTCGCCTCGGGGAGCAGCGGCTCGAGGTAGATCGCAACCGACCCGCCGCAGACGCCGGGGTCGCCGGCGGCCGGGTCGACGAGATCGAAGTTCACGAGCCGCGACGTCCCCGACGCGAGCACCTCGACCGCAGCGCCGATCACCCGTGCCTCCATCTCGCCACCGCCGATCGAGCCCATCTGGCGACCGTCGGCGTACACGAGCATCTTCGAGCCGGCGTGGCGCGGCACCGACCGCTCGGTCGCGACCACGGTCGCGACCACCACGGCGTCACCCCGGTCAACGGCGTCGAGGGCGGCACGAACGAGGCCGTGACCGTTCACGCGCATCTCCTCACGCCGGAGCCTTCGCTCGGGACCGGCCTCATGATCACGCCCGCTGCCGCCGGAGCGCGTCCCACACCCGCTCGGGCGTGAACGGCAGATCGTTGATCACGGCGCCGGTGGCGTCGATGATCGCGTTGCGCATCGCCGGCGCGACACCGTCCTTGGGGATCTCGGCGATCGCCTTGGCGCCGAAGGGTCCCGAGTCCTCCATCGTCTGCACCAGGAACACCTCGATCTCGGGCATCTCGTCGGCGCGGTAGATCTTGTACGGCCCGAGCGTGTCGTTGAGCATGCGACCGCCCTCGTCGTAGTGGTACTCCTCGCAATGGGCGTAGCCGAGCGCCTGCACGAGTCCGCCCTCGACCTGACCCGACGCCGTGATCGGATTGATGGCGACACCACAGTCGACCGCCATCACCATCTTGATCACCTCGACCTGACCGGTGTCGACGTCGACCTCGAGCTCGACGAACTGGGCGGCGAACGGGGGCGGGCAATCGGGCGACATGTACGACGCCGTGCCCATGATCTGCTCCTGGTCCTGCCAGTGCAGGCTGTCGAGCGCGATCTCCTCGAGGCTGACCGAGCGACCGTCGGCCGCCCAGGCCCGCTTGTCGCGCAGCTCGATCGTGCACGGCTCGTCGACATCGAGCATCCTGGCAGCACGCTCCTTGAGCCGTTTGCGCACCACCTCCGCGGCGAGCTTGGCGGCCGTGCCGGAGATGTAGGTGGTCGACGAGGCGTAGGCGCCGGTGTCGAACGGCGTGATGTCGGTGTCGCTGGAGTACACGATGATGTCGGCGAGCGGCACGCCCAACACCTCCGCCGCGATCTGCCCGATCACGGTGTCGGCACCGGTGCCGAGGTCGGTGGCCCCGATCAGCATGTTGAACGAGCCGTCGTCGTTGAGCTTGATGCTGCACCCGCCCATGTCGAGGAACGGGATGCCCGAGCCGTGCATGCAGAACGCGAACCCGAGCCCGCGTCGGATGTTCGGCCGATCGGCCGGCTGCCTCCACGACGGGTCGAGGCGACGGTGCCAGCCGATCGCACGCTGGCCCTGTGCGACGCACTCCTCGATGCCGTTCGAGAGCACCCGCGGGTACTCGTCGAGCACGACCTCGTCCTCGCTGGCCCGCTCGCCGATGTGGGGCGCGATGTTGAGCTCGTCGCCCAACTTCACCCAGTTCTGGCGCTTGAAGTCGATCGGATCGCGGCCGATCGAGCGAGCGATGTCCTCCATGTGGGATTCGAGCGCGAACTCGGCCTGTGGTGCGCCGTACCCGCGGTACGCGCCGGGCACCGGGATGTTGGCATAGGCCACCGTGCAGTCGAAGCGCTTGTTGGGGCAGTTGTACGACGTCAGCCCGCGCAGCCCGCTCACCGCCTGCACGGTGTAGCCGTGGGTGCCGTAGGCACCGGTGTTCGCGACCACCTTCATGTCCTGGGCGACGAGATTGCCCTCGGCGTCGATGCCGGATCGGAACGTGATGGTCTGCGGGTGCCGTGTCCGGCTCGCCCAGAACTCCTCTTCTCGGGTCAGCTCCAACCGCACCGGGCGCCTGGTGGCGATCGCCAGATGGGCGACGATGTCCTCGATCAGCATCTCCTGCTTCGCCCCGAACCCGCCGCCGATGCGGGGCTTGATGACCCGGATGTCCTTGACCTCGAGCCCCACCAGTGGAGCGAGCATCCGCCGCGTGTGGAACGGCACCTGGGTCGCGGTGCGCACGACCAGGCGCTCGTCGGAGTCGAGCCATGCGATCGAGATGTGCGGTTCGATCGGCACCTGTTGCACTTGGTGCACCCGGAACGTGCCCTCGAACACCCAGTGGGCGGCGGCGATCGCGGCGTCGACGTCGCCACGGTGGGCGCCGAACTGGTGGACGATGTTGCGTTCGCGGTCGAAGATCCCCTCGGTGTCGACCTCGTCGTGGATCACGGGCGCGCCAGGCTCGATCGCCTCGAGCTCGTCGAACACCGCGGGGAGCACCTCGTACTCGACCTCGATCAGACGGATCGCCTCTTCCGCGGCCTCGATCGTCTCCGCCGCGACCGCGGCGACGCGGTCGCCGACATGGCGCACCTTGTCGTCGAAGCTGACCTGGTCGTACGGGTGCGGGTTGGGCCACGACTGCCCACCCGAGGCGTACTTGACCCGCGGCGTGTTCTGGTAGTGCAGCACCTCGTGCACACCTGGCACGGCGCGAGCCGCCGCGTCGTCGATGTCGATGATGCGGGCGTGAGCGTGCGGACTGTGCAGCACCTTGGCGTAGAGCATGCCGCGCAGCTCGATGTCGTCCGTGAAGGCCGGGTTGCCCTTGGCCAGCTTCAGCGCATCGACCTTGATCTCGGGCTTGCCGACCACAGCCATCTCGGGCACGTCGACCGACGGCACCACGCGGGGGACCGCGTACGAGAATGCCGGGGGCGGGTCGTCCGGATCGACGGCGACCGGGTTCGATCCGTCGGTCATCGGCGGCAACACCACGGGTGCGAACGGCTCGACGGTGTCGCCGCGCATCACGGCGGCAGCGCGCCGCACCGCCTCGACGGGCTTCACGTAGCCCGTCTCGCGATCGAGGATGCCCGACAGCATGTCGCGGATGGCGTCGTCGGACGGATCGGGGTCGCGCTCGAGCAGCGCCATCGCTCCCAGCACCATCGCTCCAGCCGAGTAGCCGGACTGAAATGCGCCGGTCGCCACGAACGCTGTCTGGATCGGGTGCAGTTCGGGGCTGATGTTCAGCGACTCGACGGTGGTCACCGCGTGACCGTCGGCCTGCAGTGCGTACATGACGTCCGCCGACACGAGTCGACCATCGACCAGGACGGCGCTCGCCCCCGTTTCGCCGGTGGCCGATCCGAACTTGACGCTCATCATCCCGGCCCGTCGCAGCACCGTGCGCAGCGATTCGTGCGGCTGGGCCTCGATCGTCACCGACGCCCCGTTCAACTCGATGGTGATGACGGTGGCGGTGCTCGTGCCGCTCATGTGAGGTCCTCCAACACGCGGGCAGTCAACACCTCGACGAGGTGCAGCCGGTACGACGCCGTGGCCCGATGATCGTCGATCGGCTGGAGCGACCCGACGTCGTCAGGTCGGACGAGCACGGGAAACGGACCGACGCCGCACACGGCGAGCGCCGTGATCTCGCCCTCTGGAACCTCGACACGGCGGCCGACGACTGCGACGATCGGTCGATCCCGCGGCGTTCGACCGGTGCGAGCGATCGCTGTGGTGCCACCCGTCGCCACGGTGGCATCGACGATCAGCTCGCGGCGGTCACGGCCGGCGGCGAGCAGGTCGACGAGAGCCACGTTGCGTTCGTCTCGATCGTGCGATGCGAGTCGGACCGACGCGTCGAACACGAGGAGCGCCGCGAGCATCAGGCTGTCGCCGAGCGGGGTGGCGATCACCCCGCCGAGGGTCGCCACGGTCCGCAGCGAGCTCGGTTGCTCGGCCAGCGCCGCGTCCCGGATGAGCTCCGGCAGACGAGGATCGTCGACCAGATTCTGGAGCCGGACGGTCGCTCCGAGCGTGGCGAACGGGCCGGACACGTCGATCCCATCGAGCCCTGCTGCTTGGAGATCGACGACCTCGGTGCGCGACCCGGACCCGTCGTGTCGGAGGTGAACACCGCCGGCGAGCGCGACCCTGTGGTCGGCCGAGAGCAGTTGGAGGATCTCCGACCGAGAGGTGGGCCGGTGATAGCCGACGATGTCGTGCATGGGTGTCAGACCTCCCCGTCGATGATGCCTGTACCGGTCCGTATCCGTCGGTACCGGTAGGACCGTAGTGCCAGCGGCGCTCGGACTCGCCAGAGGAGGAGGACCCTTGCGCCGAAAACCTGGCGTGCCTACGTTGGGCGACAAGCGTCAGATGTCGGGGTACGAACACCGCGACGCTGACGGGTTGATCCGAGCGCGCGAAGGGGAGACGTGAGGGCACGGGCGAACAGAGGGCGGAGCGCGATCACGGCTCACCGTCCGCGTCTCGGTCGAACGGTGTTGCCGGCCGACCCGACCCCGTGCCGAGTACCGTCGCAGGTTCGGATCCGAGTCGACGACCCGTCGCTTCGCGTCCGACGTACCCCGGCACATGATCGCTCCGCGCGGGCACCGTCCCGCCCCAGAACGTAGAGGAGAAGCAACCGTGACGACCAGACTCAGCAGAGGCGTCTTCCGGCGGTCGATGGTGGCCGTGGCCACCCTCGCCCTCGTCGCAACCGCATGCGGTGGTGACGACGACGACGACTCGACCGGCGACTCGGCCGCACCGATCACCGCCGACGACAGCACCACGGACGCGCCCGCGGACGACTGTGATCCGATCAAGGCCGCGTTCGTGTACGTCGGCCCGATCGGTGACGCCGGATGGACCAAGAAGCACGACGACGGCCGCCAGGAGCTCGAGGCCGCGCTCGGTGACTGCGTCGAGACCACGTTCCTCGAGAGCGTGCCCGAGGGCGCCGAGTCCGAGGCCGTGTTCGAACGTCTGGCACGCGACGGCAACGACGTGATCTTCGGGACGTCGTTCGGCTACATGGACCAGATGCTCGCCGTGGCCGAGCGGTTCCCGGACGTCAAGTTCGAGCACGCCACCGGCTTCAAGGTCTCCGACAACATGAGCACCTACTTCGGTGCCGCCGAGGAGGCCCGCTACCTGTCCGGCATGGCCGCCGCGTCCGTCTCCGAAACGGGTCAGATCGGTTACGTCGCCGCCTTCCCGATCCCCGAGGTGCTGCGCGGCATCAACGCCTTCGCACTCGGGGCGCAGCGCATCAATCCCGACGTCAGCGTCGAGGTTGCGTGGACGTCGACCTGGTTCGATCCGGTGATCGAGAAGGAAGCCGCTGAGGCGCTCCTCAACGGCGGCGCCGACGTGATCGCCCAGCACCAGGACACACCGTCGGCCGGCGAGGCAGCCCAGACGGCGGGCGGTTACTGGGTCGGCTACAACGACGACATGTCGCGGTTCGCTCCCGATGCGTGGCTGACCGCTCCGGTCTGGGACTGGGGTCCCTACTACATCAGCGTCGTCGAAGCGATCCGTGACGGCACGTGGGCGTCCGAGCAGTACTACGGCAACATGGCCGACGGCCTCGTCACCCTCGCCCCGGTCGCCGAGGTCGTGCCACAGGACGTTCGCGACCAGATCTCCACCGTGCAGGACGAGATCATCGCCGGGACGTTCGCCCCGTTCACCGGGCCGATCAGTGACCAGGACGGCAACGAGAAGGTCGCTGCCGACGAGGTTCCCGATCTGGGGACCCTGCTCGGGATGGATTACTTCGTGGCCGGCGTCATCGGTAGCGCGACCGGCTGAGATGTCGTCCGCCGTGGAGGCTGGTCCGGGTGCGAGCCCGGACCAGCCGGCAGCGATCGCTGCCGTCAACGTCACCAAACGGTTCCCCGGTGTCTTGGCGACGGACGCAGTCGACTTCTTCGTTCGCCAGGGCGAGGTGCACACGATCCTCGGTGAGAACGGAGCGGGCAAGAGCACGCTGGCCGCGATGCTGTGCGGTCTCTACCGACCTGACGATGGCCACATCGAGCGCAATGGCAGCCCGATCAGGCTGCGCAGCCCGCGCGACGGCCTGTCACAGGGCATCGGGATGGTGCACCAGCACTTCCGGCTGGTCGACCGGTTCACCGTCGCGGAGAACGTGGTGCTGGGAGATCCCGATCAGCCGAGAATCCTCGACCGACGTGAGATCGACGAGCGCGTCGCAGCGATCGGCGATCGATTCGGCCTCCCGATCGATCCTCGGGTGCGGATCTCCGATCTCACCGTCGGTCAGCGCCAGCGCGTCGAGATCGTGAAGATGCTGTACCGCGGCGCCGACGTGCTGTTGCTCGACGAGCCCACGGCGGTGCTCACGCCGCCCGAGGTCGAGGCGCTCTTCACGACCGTGCGTTCGATGACGTCCGAGGGCAAGGCCGTCGTCTTCATCAGCCACAAGCTGGGGGAGGTCTTGGCGGTCAGCGACCGCGTCACCGTCATGCGTGCCGGTGCCGTGACCGGCGAGGTCGCCACCGCCGAGACGAACCAGCGCCACCTCGCCGAGCTCATGGTCGGACGCCCGGTCGAGATCACGACGCGGCGTGGGACGAACATCTCCGACGAGGTCGCACTGCGCACGACCGGGCTGACGGTACGGGACGGTGATCAGACCACGGTCGACGGGATCGACCTCGAGGTGCATCGGGGTGAGATCGTCGGCATCGCCGGCGTCGCGGGCAACGGCCAGCGACCGCTCGCCCGGGCCATCGCCGGCGTCATCTCACCGGACGGCGGCGAAGTCGCGATCGGCGGCGCCGACGTCACCGGCAAGGGTCCGACCGCGGCACGTCGGGCCGGACTCTCCTTCGTCCCCGAAGACAGGCTCGGGACCGGCCTCGTACCGGGGCTCAGCCTGACCGACAACATGCTCCTGACGCGCCGACGGGGCTTCTTCGTCGATCGTCGCTCGGCGAGAGCCGAGATCGCGACCTCGATCGACGAGTACGAGATCAAGACCCCGGGCACCGAGGTGCCGGCTCGGAACCTCTCGGGCGGCAACGCCCAGAAGGTGCTCCTGGCGAGGGAACTGGCACACCTCGGCGAACGGGACGGCCCGCAGGCCATCGTCGTCTCCAGCCCGACCCGCGGGCTCGACATCGGTGCTGCCGAGTTCGTCAGAGGCCTCCTGCATGATGCCCGCGAGCGCGGCGCGGCGGTCCTGATCATCAGCGAGGATCTCGACGAGGTCCGCAGTCTCGCCGATCGACTGGCCGTGTTGTACCGGGGTCGCATCGCCCTGGAGGGCACGACCGACGACCTGCCGTTCGAGTCGATCGGGCTCGCGATGGCCGGCGTCACCGACGAGGGCAGCGCGTGATGGCGGTGCGGGTCCGACTCGAGCGGCGTCTCGAACGACACTGGTGGCACACGGTCCTCACGCCGGCGTTCTCGATCCTCGCCGCGTTCGGGGCCGGCGCGATCTTCCTCGCGATCGAGGGCTTCGATCCCCTGACGGTCTACCGGGACCTGTTCGAGGTCAGCTTCACGAGCAGGTTCGGCATCACCGACAGCCTCACGATCGCCGTCCCGCTGATCCTGACGGGCCTCGCCGCAGCGGTGGTGTTCCGGATGAACCTGTTCAACATCGGCGCCGAAGGCCAGCTCTATCTCGGAGCGATCTTCGGCTCGTGGGCGGGGCTGGCCCTCACCGAGGAACTCCCGACGTTCCTCGGCGTCGCCGTCGTGCTGATCGCAGGCGCCATCGGTGGAGCGATGTGGGCGGCGCCCGCGGCCGTCTTCAAGGCGTACTTCGGCACGAGCGAGATCATCACCACGTTGATGCTCACCTTCATCGCGCTGTTCCTGATGCGGTATCTGATCTTCGGCTCGAGCTCGTATTGGCGCGATCCCGAGAGCACCAACTTCCCGCAGGGCAAGAAGATCCCGAACTCGGCGCGGTTCGAGCTGTGGAGCGACACCCGGCTCCACTGGGGGATCGTCGCGGCGATCGCGGTCGCGTTGCTGATCTGGGTCCTGATCCGTTTCACGTCGCTGGGGTTCGACATGAACGTCGTCGGATCGTCCGACGCCGCAGCCCGGTACGCCGGCATCCCGGTGCGACGAACCGTGATCGTGGCACTCCTGATCTCGGGGGCGCTCGGTGGGCTCGCAGGTGCCACGGAGGTCGCCGGACGGGCGTACGCTCTCGACCCGAACGGACTGGAGCTCGGTCTCGGGTTCACCGGCATCGTGGTGGCAGCGCTCGCCAGGTACAACCCGTTCGCGATCATCCTCGTGGCAACGTTCCTCGGCGGGCTGCGCAACGCCGGCATCGCCCTGCAGGGCCTTCCCGGCGAACGGGTTCCCGTCGAGGTCAGCCTGATGCTGCAGGGCGCGATCCTGCTGTTCGCGATCGGTGGCGAGATCTTCTCGCATCATCGGCTGTCGATCACCAGAGTGCGGGAGGTGGCCACGACGTGAACGACGCCGCCTTCGTCCTCACCCTCGCAGCCGCCGCGGCGGCCGCAGTCCCGATCGCGCTCGCCGCTCTCGGTGAGCTGCTCGCCGAGCGGTCGGGCGTGCTCAACCTCGGGGTGGAGGGCATGATGCTGATCGGAGCGGTGGTGGCCTTCCAGGTCGGCGATGCATCGGGCTCGCTGTGGCTGGCCCTGCTCGTCGGGAGCCTGGCCGGAGCCGCGTTCTCGTCGATCCACGCCTTCTTGTCGGTGACGTTGCGCGCCAACCAGATCGTGTCCGGGCTGGCCCTGGTCATCCTCGGCACCGGGTTGTCGACGTTCATCGGCAAGTCCATCGAAGGCAAGCCACTCGCCACCGACTTCACCCCGATCCGGTGGGGACCGTTGGCCGACATCCCGATCCTCGGACCCGTCCTGTTCGACCAGGATCCGATGGTGTACGCCACGATCGCGATCGCGATCGTCATCGCGCTGTACCTCGACCGCACGCGGGCGGGTCTCGCCTTGCGGGCCGTCGGCGAGTCGCCGGGAACCGCCGACACGATGGGCGTCGCGGTCGCAGCGACGAGGTATGTCCACGTGATGCTCGGTGGGTTGCTCGCCGGCATGGCGGGTGCGTACCTCGTGCTCGGTCAGGTCCCGTCGTGGAGCCAGGACGGCACGACGGCCGGTATCGGATGGATTGCGCTCGCGCTCGTCGTGTTCGCCTCCTGGCGCCCGCTTCGGGTCCTGCTGGGCGCATTCCTCTTCGGCTTCGCCAGGCGGGCCAACTTCTGGCTGCAGGGCGAGGAGTGGGCCCCGGACATCCCCGCCGAGTTCCTGAGCATGTTGCCCTACCTGCTCACGATCGTGGTGCTGGTCGTCTGGGGAAGCCGCGATCTCCGACGGCGCGTGGGTGCCCCGAGTGCGCTCGGTGTCGCGTACGACCGGGACGAGCGCTGATGCGGCCGATCGCCGGGCGCTGTCGCATCACCGGCGCCTCGAGCTGGCGCCGAGCTTCGGCACAGGGCTGACGTGCGCTGTGTGATCCGGGGCGGCGGTGATCTTGCGACCGGTGTCGCGTGGCGGCTCACCCGGGCCGGCGCCGCGGTCATCGTGACCGAGTTGCCCAGCCCGCTGACGGTTCGACGAACGGTGGCGTTGTCGACCGCGGTCACCGACGGCACGGTCGACGTCGAGGGGATGGTCGGGCGGCTCGTGTCGTCCGCCACGGATGCCGTCGAGCTCGCCGATTCGGGCGGTGGCGACGTCGTGGCAGTCCTCGTCTCCCCCGAGCTCCCTGATGTCGGCGCCGATGTCGTCGTCGACGCACGCCTCGCGAAGCGCAACCTCGACACCTCGGTCGACGACGCGGCGCTCGTGATCGGGCTCGGCCCGGGATTCGTCGTCGGCGTCGACTGCGACGTCGTCGTCGAGACGATGCGCGGACCCCGTCTCGGACGTGCGCTCTGGAGCGGGACGGCCGAGGCCGACACCGGAACACCAGGCCTCATCGGTGGACGGGGCGACGAGCGGGTCGTCAGGGCGCCGGTCGACGGTGTGATCCGATGGCGCCGTTCGATCGGTGACGTCGTCAATGAGCACGACGAGCTGGGCTCGGTGGCCGACACCGTGATCCGCTCGCCGTTCGCAGGCGTCGTTCGTGGGCTGATCCTCGATGGCAGCAGGGTGCGCGCCGGCCTCAAGATCGGCGACGTCGACCCGCGCCTCGACCCATCCCTCTGCAACGAGATCTCCGACAAGGCGCTGGCCATCGGCGGTGGCGTCGTCGAGGCGGTGCTCTGGTGGTCGCGCCGGTCCCGCTGAGCGGCGTCGCGACCGCGTTGGGCCTCGGCGCGCGGTCCCACGTCGCCCTGACCGGCGGCGGCGGGAAGACCACCCTCCTGCACGCCATCGGCGACCAGCTCGACGGGCAGCTCGTGCTGACGACGACCACGAAAATGGGCGCCGACGAGCACGGCGACCGGCCGGTGTTGCTCGACCCACCCGACTCCGAGGTCGTTGCGTCGGCATCGTCCGATCCGGTGGTGGTGTGGTCCCGCATCGACGGCGCCAAGGCGATCGGCGTCGAGCGGATGCGGTGCGACGACTGGTTCGCACACGTCGACCACGTCATCGTCGAAGCCGATGGCTCGCGAGGGCGGCCGTTCAAGGCGCCGAACGAGTTCGAACCGGTCATCCCGTCGACGGCGACGCACGTCGTCCACGTCATCGGTGCCGACGCGCTCGGACGTGTGATCGCCGATCAGTGCCACCGCCCGCTCCGCGTCGCAGCGCTCGCCCGATGCCGCGCCGATCAGCGGCTCGATCCTCACCTCGCAGCTCGGGTCGTGCTCCACGAACGCGGCGTCAGGAAATCGACGCCGTCGGGTGCCGAGTTCGTGGTCGTCGTCACCAAGGTCGACCATCGCGTGGAAACCCTCACGGACCGGCTGGTCGACGAACTCCGTCGGCTCGACCGCGACATCCGGGTCATCCTCATCGCCCGGCACGCACCAGCATCCGACGACGCGCCCAGCCGGCGTCCCCAATTCACGACTCGAGTCACGACTCATGAAACCTGATGGCAGCTGTATCATGATCTCATGCGATTGGTCGATCTGGTCGGCATTTCGGTGGAAGCAGGAGGGTCGGTCGTCGTCCTGCGCGAGCACGACACCCCACATCGGTTGCTCTCGATCGTCATCGGCGGAGCCGAGGCGGCATCGATCGCGATCGCAGCCAGCGGACAATCGGTGCCCCGGCCTCTGAGCCACGACCTCATGGCGGCGCTGGTCGAGAGCTTGGAAGGCCATCTCGACGCCGTCGAGGTCACCGATCTCCGCGACGGGACGTTCTTCGCCAACCTGGCACTGACCGGACCCGTCGGCGAGCACCGGCTCGATACGCGGCCGTCCGACGCCATCGCGCTCGCCGTTCGGCTCCACGCGCCGCTGTACGTGAGCGAGCATGTCCTCGACGAAGTCGGTGCGATTCCGAACCCCGGGCTCGACGACGAGGCGATCGAGGCCGAGGTGAGCGACTTCCACGACTTCCTCGCCGAACTCGATCCGGCCGACTTCCTGACCCCGGAGCTCGGCACCTCCGAGGCCGGCGACGACGAATCCGGCGACGACGGGACGAACGACACCGAGACGAACGACACCGGGACGAACGACACCGGGACGAACGACACCGGGACGAACGACACCGGGACGAACGACACCGGGACGAGCGACACCGGGACGAGCGACACCGGCCGCCCGGCCGACGACGGATCGCTCGACGGATCGCTCGACGGCGACGACCCCGACGGCACCTGACAACACCGCATCACGGCGCTTCGAGGGCCTTACGTCCCTTGTACGCGCCGGTGCTCGCGACGCACCGTGGGACACGTGAACCGACTCGACGACGCACGCGTGGGTGCGCTGCAGGGGCGGAGCCTGCTCACCACCCACGACTGGCCCACCACCGACCTCGAGACCTTGATCGCGATCGCAACGCGACTCGAGACGCTCGACCGGGCGGGCACCGACCTGAGGTGGCTGCCCGGCCAGCTCGCCTACGCCATGTTCTTCGACAACTCCACCCGGACGAAGTCGGCGTGGGCCGGCGCGGCCGCCCGCCTGGGAATGCACCCGGTGATCGTCGACGGATCGTCGACACAGGTGTCGCACGGCGAGACAGCCGAGGAGACCGGTGCGATGTTGGGCATGAACGCCCACGCCCTCGGTGTGCGACACGATCTGATCCTCGGCGAGGGCAACACGTTCATGCGCGACGTCCAACGCGGCATCGACGGCTACCTCGCCGACACCGACGACGAGCGTGTGGTACCGGTCGTGAACCTCCAGTGCGACATCGATCACCCAACCCAGTCGCTCGCCGATCTGATCTGGCTCCAGGAGAACTTCGGCGGTTCGGTGGCCGGGCGCCGCATCACGATGAGCTGGGCCTACTCGCCGAGCTACGCGAAGCCGCTCTCGGTGCCGCAGGGCGTGGTGTCGCTGCTCACCCGGTTCGGAGCCCACGTCACCCTCGCCCACCCGCCGGGCTACGAGCTCCTGAGCGAACCGATGATGTGGGCCGTCGACGGCGCCTCGGGGTCGGGCGGATCATTCGTGGTCACCGACGACATGGACGCGGCCTTCGAGGGCGCGGAGGCGGTCTATCCCAAGTCGTGGGGGCCGCAGGCGTTGATGGCCGAGCGTGTGGCAGCCAACGCGCGTGGCGACAGCGCAGCGATGCGCGACATCGAGCAGCGTGCGCTCACCCACAACGCGCAGTACAGGGACTGGATCTGCGACGAGCGGCGGATGGCACTCGCCGACGATGCGCTCTACCTGCACTGCCTACCGGCCGACATCGGTGATGAGGTGACGCCCGAGGTCATGGATCGATTCCGGGTCGCCGTTGCGCGCGAGGCGAACAAGAAGGTGTACGTGATCATGGCCATGCTCGTGGCGGCGAAGGTGCCCGAGCTGGCGGACGCACTGGGAGGTGCCCGATGACATCCGACCCCACCGTGTTGACCGACCTCGACCGTCGGGTCGCCGAGTTGGCCGATCGCTACCTCCCGGTGGCGGTGGACATCCTGCGCGAGGCGATCCGCATCCCGGCCGACCTCGTCGACCTGCCCGACGAAGCCGGCGGTGACCCGCGGGCGGGCCTCTCGAACCACGAGCGGTCGCGGCTCGAGTACCTCCGCGATGCGATCATCGCCGAGGGCGCCGTGCGCGGCACCGACGACGTCTGGTTCGACGACTACGGCAACCTCGTGTGGGTCGTGTCCGACCCGACGGACGGCGTCGCACCGGAGGACCGCCGGATCATCTACTTCGACGGGCACTCCGACACCGTGCAGGCGCTGCGCGAGCAGTGGCACAGCAAGCTCGGCGGAGCCATCGATCCGTACGACGGGCTGCTCGACCGAGCGGCGGTCGATCCGGCCGCGCTGCGGCGCGAGCTCGGATGGGTGCCGCCCGAGGACGAGTGGGAGCACCTGGTCTTCGGGCGCGGGTCGGCCGATCAGCTCGCCGGCGTGGTCTCACAGATCGTCGCCACGAAGATCATGCTGGAGCTCGCCGACGAGGGCGCGCTGCGCGGGTGCACGGTCCGCGCCTACGCGACCGCGGCCGAGGAGGACAACGACGGTGGCGGCCCGCGCCATGTCGTTGCCGACCTGCTCCCTGGAGCAGGTCCGGAGATGATCCCCGACGTCGTCGTCCTCACCGAAGGGACCGGCGACGCCGTGAAGGGCGCGCTCGGGATCTATCGCGGTCAACGCGGCCGGATGCAGATCGAGGTCACGGTGGTCGGCCGCTCGTGCCACGGCTCGATGCCGTTCGAGGGCCTGAACCCACTGGAGTTCGGCGCTGCGATCATCGTCGAGGCGGCGCGACGCCATGCCGACGGCGACGGGTTCGCCACCCACCCCGACGTGGGCCGTGGCACGCGCACCGCGTCCTGGGCCGATCTCGAGACGCCGAGCGACTGTGCCGTACCCGACCGGTTCACCTTCCGCTTCGATCGCCGGCTCAGCATCGGCGAGACGCCCGAGCAGGCCGTTGCCGACATCGAGGCACTGGACGCCGTCGCCGATGCCAGGGCGGCCGGGTTGACGGTCGACGTCGACGTCCCGCGCTACGAGCAGCCGACGTGGCGAGGCTTCGCCGTCGACAACCCACAGATCTACCCGGGGTGGATCACACCAGACGACCACCCGGTGATCGCGGCCGCGGTCGACGCCTACCGAGGCGTCGTCACACCGTTCGTCGACGAGCCGCCAGTCGCCGCCACGGGCGCGACGATGCGACGCGAGCCGCGGGTCGACACCTGGGTCTTCTCCACCGACGGCGTCGGCTTCCCGATCCCGATCGAGCATCCGACGATCGACGTCGGAGTCGGCAAGGGCTGGGTGGTGTCCGGCGCCGTGACCCATCCTCCGATGTTCGGCATCGGCGCGGGCGTCGAGCAGAACACCCACCGCATCGGTGAGTTCGTGGACGCTCGCGAACTCCGACACGCGGTTGCGGTGCTCGCTCGCTTCCCGAGCGCGTTCTGGCGCTCAACCGGACGCTGACGTGCGAATCGTCCTCGCGCTCGGCGGCAACGCCCTCCTGCGACGCGGAGAGCGTCCCGACGCGGAGCCGCAGCGCCGCAACGTGCTCCGAGCGGCCGAGGCGCTGGCGCCGCTCGCTCGCGACCACGAGCTCATCGTCACCCATGGCAACGGACCGCAGGTCGGCGTGTTGGCGATGGAATCGGCCGCCGACCCGCTGCTCTCGCGACCGTTCCCGCTCGACCCCCTGGGTGCCGAGACCCAGGGCCTGATCGGGTATTGGCTCACCCAGAGCCTCCACAACGTCCTACCCGATCGTGAGGTGATCGCACTGCTCACGCAATGCGTCGTCGACCCGGCCGACCCCGCGTTCACTCGCCCGACGAAGTTCGTCGGCCCGACCTACGACGAAGCCGCTGCACGAGCCCTGGCCACCGAACGCAACTGGACCGTCGCCGCCGACGGTGACTCGTGGCGGCGGGTGGTCGCCTCGCCCGAACCGCGCGAGGTGGTCGAAGCGCGGGTCATCCGACGCCTGGTCGATGCAGGTGTCCTGGTGGTGTGCGCGGGCGGTGGCGGCATCCCGGTGGAGCGTGCAGCCGACGGCACCCTGCGCGGGGTCGAGGCCGTGATCGACAAGGACCTCACGGCCGCACTCCTGGCCGAGACGCTCGACGCCGACGCGCTGCTCCTGCTCACCGACGTCGCAGCGGTGGAGACCGCGTTCGGCACACCCGGATCGCAGTCCATCAAATCGGCAACACCGGCAGAGTTGCGCGACCTCGACTTCCCCGCCGGATCGATGGGACCGAAGGTCGAGGCGGCATGCCGATTCGCCGGGCGGGACGGAGCGTTCGCCGCCATCGGCTCGCTCACCGAGGCCGGGGCGATCCTGGCCGGATCGGCCGGCACCCGCATCGTCGGTTGAACCGACGAGTCGCGAACACCGTCGGTTCTGTCGATCCCCGACCGTACCGACGCGATCGAGCGGAATCGCTGCGGCCGCACGGTTCTTCGAGCTCACCGAGCGGCTCCGCCGACGCGACCGCCGCCACGCCGCGTGGCTCACACGGTGCTACTCGGCGCACAGCGCCGACGCGATCACTGTGCCGACCCACGGTCGATGCCGTTCCGAGCGAGCGTGGCGGACGTACTCGGTGGCTTCATCGGAGAAACCCACCAGGCGAAGCAGGCCGACCCTCGCCAGGCGATCGACCACTGGTCGGCGAGGCCGGGACGAGGCCCACGCGGCGCGCAAATAGTCGGGCGGGCGGAGATCGACCGGGCACTAGCGTCAGGTCGTGCGCCCCGGCCCGAGCATCCACGACGTGGGAGCCGTCGTCCGCGAGCTCGTCGTTGTACGCCGAGTTCCGGTCGTGGTCGTTGTCGTGCCGGGAGGCGCCGCCAGCAGCGTCGGCGATGCGATCGCCGACGCACTCGCAGGCGCCGAGCTCGACATCGCACGAGTCACGGCCCAGCGCACCGGGCCGGTCGGATCGGCACCGACGGTCGACGCCGGATCGACCGCGACGCTCGTCACCGAGGCGCAGTGGCTCGCCGAGCCGGTGCTCGAGCAACTGCGAGCTGCGGGAGGAAGCCTGATCGTCGTGCACCGCCCGGTCGAGCTCGACGGGTCACTCGCGATACTGCACGCCGACAGCTACGAACACGGCGCGCTCGTTCGACTCGGCCCGACCACGTTCGCGGAACTCACCGCCGAGGGCTGGGATGCGGCCACAACCGAGCAAGCGCTCGCGGCCACGGGCGGGCGCGCGGACCTGCTCGTGTCATGGGAGAGCGATGGCGCGCTCGACGGCGACATCACCATCCGCCTATCGCTCCTCGACGACGCATGCCGGCGCGGCGTCGAGCTCCTCGCGTTCGGCGCGACGAGTGGTGACCTCGCGGACCTGCTCGGGCTCGATCCCGAGTCTTCCGACCTTGTGCTGCAGGCGATCGAGTCGGAGGGCCTCAGCCACGATGGCGTCGTGCCGCCCGGTGTCGTCGCCGCGGTCCGACGAGCGGCCACGCCGGGACGCCGAGCTCGCGTCGTCGAACTCCTCCTGGAACGCGGCGGATCCGGCACGACCATCGGGTTGGCCGAAGCACTCGCCGACGTCGGCGATCGCAGCTCGGCTGCCGGCCTGCTGTACAGCACCGCGGCCCGACAGCTCGTCGGGGTCGACCAGCACCGCGCCGAGCAACTCCTGGTCCTCGCAGGCTCCTGCGGCGTCGAGACGGTGATCATCGGGCCGATCGCCGCCGAGCTCGCCCTCGTCCGCGGCGACCCGGCAGAGGCGATTCGGCAACTCGGCAACCCGGGTGGCGACCCGGATGCACACCTGCTCGCCGCGAGCGCGTGGTTCGCGCTCGGGGACGCCGCTGCGACTGCCGACGCCCTCGCCGCCTCGGCACTCCCCGAACTGTCACGGTGGGCGGAGCTCGCAGCCGGTCAGGTCCCCTCCGCCTCAGTCGACGACCACGGCCGCGCCGATCGCGATCCGACGGCCGCTGCGATCGCCGACGCGATCGACGCGTGGTGGGCGGGCGATCGCGATCTCGCCCTCGACCTCACGTCACGTGCCCTCGTACGCGCGGCCACGTCGTCGCAGGACACCTGGCCGGCGACACCGCACGAGATCGCCGGTGTCCTGACCAGCCGGCTCGGCGACATCGGCAGGGCCGCGCACATCGCCGAAGCGGCGGCGGTCGATCGCGCCGGTGGTCCGCGACATCGCCGCGGCGAGCTGCTGTCAGGCGCGTGGTTCTCGGCACGACTCGGACGCCTCGACGATGCGGCCGCGGTGATCGACGAGCTCGGGGAGACCATGCTGTCACCCCGTGAACGGTGGATCCGCGCGGCGGTGAACTGTGCCATCGCGATCCGGGACTCCGAGCCCGGTGGCCTGGAGGCCGCCGCCGCCGGAGCATCGGTGGCGCTCGCCGGCCGCACCGCAGACCTCTTCGACCTCGAGCTGCTCGGGGAGATCGCGGCGACGTTGGCACGCGTCGGAGCCAGCACCGTCGACGATGTGCTGCGGAGCCAGGATGTGCTCGTCGAGCGGCTCGGACGTCCCCTCCATCTCGACTTCGATCTGGCATGGATTCGGCTGTGCGCGACCCTGGCGACCGACGATGCCGAGTCACTGGCAAACGCTGCCCGCCTCGTGATGGATCACGTCGATCCCCCGCCGCATCAGGAGGCGGTCGTCGCGGTCGCCCGCGCCGTGGTCGGCTGCCTGGACGGCGACGTCGATGCCGACGCCGTCGTGGTGCTCGCCGGCCGGCTCGCCGCCCTCGGTCGCGTCCACGAGGCCGCCCGACTGTGCGGCACCGCGGCGGTGCACGCCACCGACGAGGCCACGACTCGCCGACTCCTCAAGCAGTCGCGCGACTGGCGAGCACGGCGCGCACGCGTCAAGGAGGTTCGCGGCGTGGACCGAACGGTCATCCGGCTCTCGGATCAGGAGGTGCGTGTCGCCCGGATGGTGGACGACGGCCTCACGTACAAGGCGATCGGCGCCGAGCTGTTCATCTCCCCGAAGACCGTCGAACACCACGTCGCGCACATCCGTTCCAAGCTGGGCGCAGGTTCACGCGCCGAGCTCCTCGCCGCGATCCGCAGCTACCTCGCGTCGGAGGTCGCCAGCAACCCCTCGTAGGTCCGGATGATCACCCGTGCAGCGTCGACGATCTCGAGCGGCGTCATCGGATTCTCCGAACGAAGGCGCCAGCGCTCGAGTGCATCGAGCACCACACGGCGCACGTCCTGACCATCGAGCGAGGCGAGGCGTACCGCCATCGGGGCTCCGACGGTCTCGAGCAGATGTTCGACCTCGATCGCCTCCGGCGGAGTGAACGGCAGACGACCGGATCGGAGTGACTGGAGGACGTGGATCTCGCGGAACTGATGTGCGTTGGCGCCGATCCGCTCGACCTCACGCACCAGCTCGGCGGCCTCGGGACGGCCGAGCTCACCCATCTCGCCGAGTGCGGCGTCGAGGCCGGTGAGGGCGACGCGCGCCTTGAGGATGTCGCGTCGTTCGGCGAACACGGTGGTGAGGAGCCGGCGTAGTTGCTCGATTCCGGAACGTGCCCACAGTTCGTCGGCGAGCACCCGTGCGTGATCGGCTGCTCCGAGCCGGATCAGCGAGACCGAGAGCCGGACACCGAAGACTCCGAAACGTTCGAGCAGCAGCTCGCGCTCGATCGGGGTCGTCGCATCGAGCTCGGTGCCGACGAAACGATCGACCGTGAGCAACAGGTCGTCGACCTGGTCACGCGGAAGCGACGCGATAGAGCGGAGCGCCCGGAACTCCTGCTCGGTCAACGATGCGCCGGCCTGTGCAACCAGCCCGGCGACCGGCACGACCGTCTGGCACAGGCGCCTCAGACGCGGATCGTCACGCCAGGTTGAGGCGATCCGCTCGGCGGCCACCATGGCGTCGAGGCGACACACCCCCACCTCATCGGCGCGCGACAGCACGGAGATCGCACTGATCGGGCTCGCAGCCGAGTCCGCATCGTCACGGAAGGCCTCGAGGAAACCGATGTCGGCGCGGTGGAGGTGCTTCATGAGGTAGATCACTGCGTCCGCCTCCGCATGCGACGCACCGTCGGTGCCGAGGAACGCATGGGTTCGTGCCGATGTCGACATCGCCACCGACTCCAGACCGGGTGTGTCGATCAGCGTCAGGTCGGTCAGGCGCGAGGACGGCCACTCGACGATCATGCGTCGGATCTCGTCGGCCGGTTGACCCCCGAGATCGACGTCGAGCGCACCTTCGTCGCGCCGAAACGGCACCTGGCGCACCGTGCCCTCCAAGGACTCGACCGAGACCCGATAGGTGGGCCCGTTCCGGTACCAGGTCACGATCCGCGTGCACTCGCCGGCATCGGTGGGAGCGAGCTCCTCGCCGACGAGCGCGTTCAACAGCGTCGACTTTCCAGCCTTGACCTTGCCGGCGATCGCCACGATGAGCGGTTCGTCGAGCCGGGCTGCCAGCCGTTCGAGCCGCTCGCCGAGCTCCGTGTGGTCGCAGATCGCTCGCGCGCGGTCGATGAGCGGTCGCAGATCGGCGACCAGCATGTCGCTCACGCTGTGCCCCCGACACTCGTCATCGCGGAGACTGCTCGCCGGCGGAGCTTGCGGAGGCGTTCCAGCTCGGCAGAGACGTCGGCCAGCCGACCGGCCCGAGCGGAAGCCGCCTGCTTCGTCGAGTTCTCGGCTGCCTGGATCGACTCACGAATCGTCGTCTGGAGCGTGTCGGCCCGCCGCGAGAACTCGTCGCGAAGATCGCGGTGCACCGTGCGAACCGTGTCGCGCGACACCTTCGAGGCCTGCAGATTGACGTCGTCGACGTACTTGCGGGCTGCTGCCTTCGCCTGCTGCTGGCGTTGTGCCAGTCGACGAGCCTTCTCCTCCTTGAGCGCCCGCCGGCCGAGTCCGACACCGATCACGACCGTGAGCGGATTGAGCAGCGCCAGGCCGATCATCTGGCCCATCATGCCGAACATGAGCAAACCGCCATACGAGCCGCGCATCGCAGCGAGCGCCTTGTCGGTCGCCGACAGCCGCCTGAGGTCGAGATCCTCGGCGAGTCGCCGCGCATCGACGGTCGGCGCGGGAGTGTTCACCTCGACCCCGAGCCGTGCCTCGTCCTCGCTGAAGTGCTCCGCGACCCGTTGGGCGAGAGCGTCCGAACGGACGGCCAGCTCGTAGTGGTGGCCGCTGATCTCGTATGCCGCCCGCGTGTGGAGCCACTGCTCGAACTCGTCCCAGATGGCCGCCGGATCGTTCTCGGCCAGCGCCTCGTCGATCTCGTCGAGCACGCGGCGCACCCGCAGTCGGAGGTCGTGGTCGAGATCGGCGGTGAGGTCCTGGACGCCGTCGTTGAGCGTCTGGAACCACTTGGCCGACTGGTCTCGGAGACGACCGGCCCGCTCCCTCGCCCGCTCGAGATCCGCGACCATCGTCGCGATCGAATCCGGGTCCTCGAGCGCCGCCCGCTCGTGATCGAACCCCGCGACGAGCTGGTCGACAACGGTGAGCACGTCGCTCAGCGTTGTGCGGCTGGCCAGGCGAGCGGCATCACCCCCAGCCGCATCGCGGAGCAACGGAACGAGACGATCGAACCCCGACTCGGCGTTCAGCTCCGTGGAACCCTCGGCGGCCGCGCGCTGGCGGAGCACGGACGACACCGGGATCACGTCGATGTCGAGCCCGGCCTCGTCGAGGCACGATCGGTTGAGCTCCTCGACGCGGCGCCAGGCCGGTTGGATGTCGGTCTTCGGCATCACCAGCACGACATTGGGGCAGCGCCCAACGGCGGTGCGGAGGAAGTCGAGTTCCGAGGAGGTCAGTGGCTGTGAGGCGTCGCTGACGAACAGCACGATCTCCGCGAGCGCGAGGGCACTCAACGTGGCCGCACCGTGGGCCGAGTCGAGCCCACCGACCCCAGGGGTGTCGACGAGGCTGAGCCCGGACTGCAGCAGTCGGCGTGGAATCGCGAGTTCGATCGAACGGACCCCCTCGCGATTGCCCGGGTTGCCTTCTTCGGACCCGAGCTTGATCGCCGCGTCGAAGCCGACGGGCTCGCGTCGCTCCCCTCGCTCGGTACCGCCGGCCGGCGCGCCCTCCCCACCGGCCGGCTTGTACACGACATGTGCGCTCGGCTCCGGGCCGTACCGCACGATGGTCGGAACGACCGTTGCGACGTCGTCGGCCGCGGCGCTCAGCGGCGCGTTGACGAGCGCATTCACCAAGGTGCTCTTCCCCTGCTTGAACTCGCCGACGACGAGCACCGAGAGATCGCGATCGGCGTGACGGGCAGCCGCCCGGTCGATGATCTCGGTCAGGTCGGGGCGGCCGTAGGCGACGGTCGCACGATGGGTGAGCTCGACCAGCGCCGTCAGGTCGTCGGTCGACACCTTGCCGGGTCGCTGGGGCGGGGCGCCGGCGGTCGGGGCGCTGGACGCGGTTGCGGGGTCGTCGTCGGTGTCCATGCGATGACCCTCAGTCGAGATCCCAACTGTCGTCGGTGTGGCCACCGTCGAGATCGTCGAGATCGTCGTGGGCAGCGGGTCGCTCGGTGCCGGTCAGCCGATCCAGCTCGTCGACCGGACGGCCGCCGAGGTCGTGCAGGTCCAGCTCGTCGACCGGACGGCCGCCGAGGTCGTGCAGGTCGAGCGAGTCGACCGACGGTTCATGCGGTTCGGCCGGATGTCCTGCCTCTACCACGTCGTCGATCAGTGTCGAGGGATCGACTCCGCCGACATCGGCGGTTCCGGATCCGAAGCCCTCGTCATCGAGCTGGTCATCGGCGCCGCCGACGGCATCGACGGCGTCGAGATCATCCCGACGGTCGATGTCCGGCGGCGACGGCTCGTCCATGAGCATCGTGTCGATCGCCTCGACCAGCCCCCATCCGGCGGCGGCGAGCCCACCGTCCGCACCGTCGAGGCCGTCGAGGCCATCGAGCTCCGCCGGGTCGCCGATCGCCCGGCCGCCGGCCAACAGCTGCTCGGAGCGTGCCGGCTCGCTGCCGTCGGCGAGCACGAACAACGCCTCCTGCACGTCCGCCGCATCCAGCTCGCGGTAGCCGGCGGACCGGAGGAACGCTTCCGGGGCCAACAGGAACTGCTCGCGTGCGCCGGGCTCTCTGAGCACCGTGTTGACGAGTTGATGGAGCGGAGTAGCCATGACGTGAAGATTCTGGATCGTGGGCGACGTGGGCAGCGAGGTCGGGTCCGGAACGAGCGAGTCCCGGGCCCTTGGGCCCGGGTCTCGCTCCACTCCGGTACTGGCCGGTCAGTCGAGCTCGACCATCTCGCTGTCGGTCGGCTCCAACATGACGTCGACCTGCTCGGCGACGGCCTGCCGGCTGAAGTCCTCCACCGGTGGAGGCTCTTCGATCTGGACCACCTGGTCCAACTCGTCGGCGACCGCCGCCTTCGGTGCCGGATCGCCGGTCCCGTTCGTCACACCCGTCTGCGCCGCACGGAGCAGTTCGGCTGAATCCGAGGCGCTGGCGAGCGCTCGGGAATCGCGGAACGCACCGGCGCCCAGGTCGACGTCGATCAGGTCCTGATCACTGAGCAGGTCCACATCGATGCCGTCGTTGTCGTCGACGTCGATGCCGTCGTTGTCGTTGATGACGATGTCATCGTCACTCGACGTGATGCCCACACCGAAGTTCGAGTCCTCGACGGTGGCGCCCTCGGCGACGTCGACGTTGGTCACGTTGACGTCACCGCCTGCCGCAACACCACTGCCCTGAGACTGGATGTTGCTGTCACCGAGGATGCCCTCGTCGACGACGGTGTTGTTGTCGCCGATGGGCGAGTTCTCGAGGAGGACCGTTCCATCGTCGTTGATGATTCCCTCGTTCGTCCCTGTGTTGACGGGCGCATCGATGCTCTCACCTGCTGCGACAGCGCCGTCACCCTGAGCGAAGCCGTCGATGTCGGAGTCCTCGCCGAACGCTGCCGAACCCTCGCCGGAAGCGGTGGTGGCGTCGTTGTCGTTGTCGATGGCGACGATGGCGCCCTCCTCGGCGTTGACGAGGTTGGTCACCGAGTTGTCGACGTTGGTGTCGTCGTCGTACACCGTCGTCTCGTTGTTGGTGACGTAGGTGTTGGCTTCGTGGACCTGCGTGACGTAGTGGTTCACCACTTCTTGAACCATCTCCGCCGGCGGCATGTCCGGCGGTGGCGGTGGTGGAGCGGTGGGCGCCGCACCATAGTTGGTGGGCGCCGGGCCGGAACTCGACGTGGGGCTCGAGGCGAGGCTGGCCGCCGATGCCTGGCCGCCGCCCTGGTTGGCGGCCGAGCCGCCGGTGGCGACCTGGGCACCCTGCGAGACGGGCTCGCTGCAGGCGATGACCACGGCTTCGTTGAGCTCCTCGTAGGAGGCATCGGTGACGCCCTTGTCCTGGAGGTAGCTCTGCGGGTCTGCTTGGAACTTCGCAGCCTCTTCGGGGTTCCGGAAGAGGTTCTTGAAGAATTCGATGAGGTTCATGGTGATGATTTCTCCTGGTGTGTCCGTCGGATGACGGGTCTGTTGTGTCCAGCTCCTCGATGCTCCGGTCGAGCATCTCGTTGCCGAGGACATCGTGCGGGAGTCCGGCGGAGCCGACATCGGGGAAAGCCCCGTCTGTCGCAGACCGATCCCCTACGGGAGGTCGACGCAGTGAACGACCTCCGGGTCGATGACCGAGTGGGGTGGGTCGAGCCGAGCATCGCCTGGGGTCGCGCACACTCCCGCGGCGTCGGCCGGGCGGTTGGCGAGAAGAAGCACGTCGACCCCCGTGTAGACGAGCTCCTGCGTGATCTCCCATCCCACGCGCACCTCGAGTGGTGCGTTGGTGCCGGCCTGAGCGGCAGTTGCATTGCTCCAGTAGATGTGGGGATGGATTCCGTTGACGTCGGGCGTGAAGTTGAACGGTCGCCACGTGACGATGACCGAGTCGGGTGCCCGTTCGAGCGACTCGATCTCGACGCAAGGAGCGGTGACCGCATCGCAGGGTCCTGGCGGCAGCGTGGTCGCCGTGGTCGCCGTGGTCGTCGTGGTCGCCTCGGTCGCGGTGGTTCGTACCGGTTCGGTGTGTGCGGCCGTCACACTGACCTCGGGGGCCTCGGTGTCGGGCGTCGTCTGGACGACGACGGGCTCCGTCGTGTTGGCCGCGACGCCGTCGCCGTCGCCACGCGGCCAGGCGATCGCAGCCGCGGCGATCGCAGCGATCACGACGACGCTGCCGCCGATCAGGAGACGTCGATGGTGGTTCGGCACGACGACGAGGCGGGGTGGATCGTCGTCGCCGTTCTCCTGCGTACCGAGGCGCGTGGTCGCAGACGCTGCAGGTTCGACCACCGTCGGTTGATCGGCGGTGCGCGCCTCGGGCTCGGGGGCCTCCGGGACGACGACCGGCTCGGATGCGGCGGCGATGATCGGAGGGAGCGGTGCCGGCACATCTGTCGTCACGTCCGGCGCCTCGACGGCCGGGTGCGGCGCGGCAGCTGCAATCGGGACATCCGGCGAGACGGCGGCTGATGCGACGTCGGTGCGCAGTTGCTCGGCCGCGTGGAGCGCGGCACCGAGCGCGACGGAGTGCTTGGGATGTACGTCGACGGCCACCGGGCGGCCGAGCTCGGCGCTGACGATCTGGCCGACGAGTGGGACGCGGGACGAACCACCCACCAGCAGTACGGCGTGCAGGTCCTCCGGTGTGATCCCGGCCGAACGAATGGCACGCTGGATCACGACGATCGTGTCGGCCAGTGCCGGCCGGATCATGCCCTCGAATTCGGCTCGCGTGAGACGGATCTCGGTCTGGACGTTCGGCAGCAGCACCGGGATCGAGACGTCGGTGTCGCTCGACAGGGCCTCCTTCGCTGCGACGCACTCGGACCGCAGACGAGCCACGGCCGCCTGGGCGACCGGGTCCGCCGGATCGAGGTCGCCGATGGCACCACCGAGGGAGTCGACGACGTGTCGGTACACCGCCTCGTCGAAGTCGATGCCACCCAACCGCTCGATGCCCTCGGGCTGGCCGAGGAACTCGAAGCCGTCGGCGGTGGAGCGGAGGACGGCGGCATCGAACGTGCCGCCGCCCAGGTCGTAGACCGCGATCGTGTCGCCGGGCTCCAAGCGCTCCTGTGACGCGTAGTACCCGGCTGCGGCCTCGGGCTCGGTGATCGTGGTGACGCGGTCGAGGTCGGCGCGTCGGAACGCCTGCTCGAGCAGGTCCTTCTTGTACTGCCCCCAGTTGGCGGGGAAGGCCACGGCGATCGCGGCGGGAGCGGCGCCTTCCCGTTCGCTCACCGCGGCGACCACGTCGGCGAGCACCCGCGTCATCAACGCATCGACACTGAACGGCGACCCACCGACGATGACGGGTGTCGTGTCCCCCATTCGACGTTTGAACTCGCGGGCGACGCGCGCCGGCTCGGTGGCTCCTCGACGAACCGCCGCTTCGCCGGTCAGGATCGTCTCGTCGTCCCGCAAGAAGACGACGGACGGCATCGTCGCCGCCCGATTGCCCAGCTCGACGATCTGGAGTCGACCATCGCGCTCGATCGCGGCAGCCGTGAACGTGGTGCCGAGATCGACACCCAATGCGTAAGCCATCGGTTCTACTCCTCCTCTTCGCCCTGCATCCAGCAGCGGCGCACGACCGACGGTCGCAGATCCGAACGCATGGGGAAATGAGCCGCCGGCCCCGGTTCAGATACGTGACAGTCGACACACCGTCCCAAGAACTCCGATTTCTTCACGTTCGGTGGCGACGATGTCGCGCCGAAGCGACTCGTGCGCGGGGCTGGACCACCACGACGACCCGCTCGACATCGCCGACCGGGCCCTCGTCGTCGCGAGACCCTTGTAGCCGGCGTGATGGTCGAGCCGAGGTCGAAGCCGAGTGAGTACGGGCTCAGCTCCTCCTTCGTCCTCCGAGTTGGTGGCGCCGCTGCGTCCTCACGGCCTGCGACGCTCGATTCTCCCGGGTTCATCCGTCGAGCGCGACATCGGCGTCGAGTTCGACCTGGACCGGCTCACCGTCTGTCGTCGGGAGTCCCTGTTCCGGTTCGACCGGATCCGGTGGCGGGCGATCGGATCATCGGGAAGGACGTCAGTGCTCGACTCGTTCGATGGTTCGAGATCGACGAGGCCAGCGGTGTCATCGATCTGCTCGCCGATCACGACGTCGACGGTCGGATCCGTCTCGCCCGCGGAGATGCCGCCGCCACTGCCGAAGTCCGTGGCGGCGGTCTCGATGGCGGCCGCGCCGTCGTCGCCGTCGTCGGCCGCCGTCGCCGCTGGAGGAGGCGCCGACGCTCCCGTGCCGAACGCTTCGAGCGGGTCGGTTCCGGCGTCGATCTCGGAGGTCCTGCACGAGCGAAGCGGCGCCGAACTCCCAACTCAACATGCAAGTTCGGGAGCTACTCCCAGACTGCCAATCGCTCCATCTTCGGTTGATATTGCTCGAAGATAGAGCGATACTGGGCGGCGTGCGAGCCACCGCCCCTCCCCTCCTGCCGATCTTCCGATCGCAGCTCCAGGGCGAGTTGCTCGCGCTCGTCCTGGCCGACACGGCCCGCCGGTGGACGATCGAGGAGCTCGCCGATCGAACCGGCGAGCCGTACCAGACCGTCGCCACCGAGGTCCGCCGCCTGCAAGAGGCCGACGTTCTCGAAGCGACGACGATCGGCCGCACGAAGTTGCTGTCGGCCAACGAGGCGAACCCGTACATGCAGCCACTCAGCCAGCTCGCGACGATGGCGTTCGGGCCGCCGATCGTGATCGGTGAGGAGTTCACAGCCGTCGACGGCATCGAGACGATCTACGTCTACGGATCGTGGGCGGCCCGCTACCACGGCGAGTCCGGACCGGCACCGAACGACATCGACGTGCTCGTCATCGGCCACCCCGACCGCGACGCGGTCTACGACGCCGCCCGGCGCGCCCAGCAACGCCTCGGACGCGAGGTCAACGTCACCCAGCGCACGCGCAAGCAGTGGGACACGGCCACCGACGGGTTCAGCGAGCAAGTTCGCAGCTCGCCGATGGTCGAGGTTCCGTATCCTCGAAACCATGACGCGGTGGAACAAGGGCAGTGAGGTCATCGAGCGTCTGCTCGACGCGCGCCACCTCGAGCACGTCCCCGCCGACACCGACACCGTTGGCGCGCTGATCGCGACTGCTCGGCGACGCGTCAACTCGGCCACGGCCACTGCCGTCGACGACCGGGAGGGCGCCTTGGCGCTTGCCTACGACGCCGCCCGCAAGACCGCCACCTCACTGCTCGCCCACCAAGGGCTGCGTCCGACATCGGCGGGCGGACACATCGTGATCGTGGAGGCGATGAACGCTCAGTTCCCCGGTGTCGCCGGCCTCAAGTCGATCGAGCGCATCCGCCGCCGCCGCAACCAGGCCGAGTACCCCGATCCCCAACACTACGACCCGATCACCGCCGGCGAGGTCGACGACGCCATCGAAGCCGCCCAAGCGTGCATCGCCGCCGCTGAGAAGCTGATCGCCGCACCCCAGCTCGGCATCTTCTGAGCAAAGCGCCTCGCGCACCGGCCATCTCCGACAGACAGGTGCCCGCGCCATTGCCGCACCCCGAATCGGTTGCCGAAGCTCCAACCCGAGCACTCCTCATTGACCCCGTTGGCTACCCCATTCGCAGTCACGAATTTGCACCATCGTGCCTGACATCCCGTGTCCCGGCTTCGAGGACACGAAACCTCGCACCGCTGGACGGAACCCTCACTACGGCAGTGTCCGTGTCCGTCGGACACGGACACGGAGACGCCGTCGGCGACCGCAGAGTCGACGAGCGGGTTCCCGACTGAGCGCTATTCGGTCGGGTGCCCGTGCGCGCGTTTGCCCCATATCCAGGACGGGTCTGAAGCTGTCCCGGCGCCGGGATTATCGGGTGCTGCACTTGGGTAGGAGTGCAGCGCGGGCTGCTCGGCGAGGACCGGATTATCGGGCGCGCGATATGCGTGGACTGTCGTGCGCACCGTGCCCGGTTCCCGGACGGGTCGGGTCTCTCCTCGCCCACGTTGTTGCGAACGCAGGGGGCTGTGCTCGGGCGTCGTTCCGGCGTACAGTTCGAGACGTGGACGACATCGACAGTCGAGGCCACAGCGTGCTGACGCCCGAGGGACAGTTGCAGTCGAACCGTGCGTTCGTGCGTGGTCTCGGCAGCCGTTATGGCATGGCGAGGATTCGTCGCGCCGTCGGCTGGTGCGCCCTCGCCGGTGTCGCAGCCTGCGCAGTCGCAGTCGCTCTCTCAACCTGAGTAGGCCGGCCGCCGTGCCGGATGGAAGCAGCTCCCAAGCAGAACGTTCGGCTTGCTGCCCGGTCGGCCGCACACAGTTCGGCACGTCGAGCTCCGGCGTGGTGCGCGGAAACATGCTTGGTCGTGGTGCCGTCCAACTCAGCTCTGCGACCATTCGCTCGCGTGGCGGAATGCGAACTGGCCTGTGGTTGAGTCACTTCAGCTCTCGCGGCGGAGACGGTCGACGACGGCGGCCTGGCTGTTGGGGAGCGCGTGGGAGTAGGTGTTCATGTGCATCTCGGGGCTGTGGCCGAGTAGATCGGCGATCGCTCGGAGCTCGCCGAGATCCGTCGAGGACTGGACCATGTGGGTCGCAGCAGTGCGACGCAGCCCATGTGACGTCAGCCTCGGCAGGCCCGCCTTGTCGACGATCGTCGCCAGTGCTCGGTCGTAGGACCGCGGGAGTACGAGACGGCCGGTGCGGGTGGCGATGATGAGATCGTTGTCCTCCCACGTCTCACCGGCCGCCAGACGTTCGGCGGCTTGCTCGACTCGCCGACGGGCGAACACCCGCACCGTGTCGTCGTCGATCGGGATCGTCCGTCTCGATCGCTCGTTCTTCGCGTTCCCCCACGCGGCGCCCTCGTTGGTCGCCACCACGCTCTCGTCGATCCGCAGCGTCTGCTTGTCGGTATCGAGGTCGTCCCAGCGCAGCGCGAGCACCTCGCTGCGCCGGAGGCCGTAGAGCACGCCGAGCCGGAATGCGATCGCCCATCGGTGATTCGCAGTCGCCGCCATGAAGCGGTCGACCTGCTGCTCGGTCCACGCGAGCGCTTCCTTCTCCTTGACCGGCTTCGCCACCGTCCGGGGCAAACCGACGCGAGCTGCCGGCGAGCGCGGGAGCAGCCCCTCCTCGACCGCCTCCGACAACGCCGCCCGCAGCACTGTCCGGCAGATCTGCACGCTCCGCTTCGAGAGCTTCCCACCAGCCGCCAAGGCTTCGATCCAGCGAGCGACATCGTCTCGGTCCAGCGTCGCCAGCGGGATCGCAGCGAACCCGTTCTCGATGTGCGGGATCGCCCAGGCGTATTGCTCCTCCGCCTTCTCAGAGATGTCCGTCCGCGACGCCACGTACCGGCGCACCAACCAGCTTACGGTCCCCCGCTCGGTCGTCCGGTCGTCTGCCCGCATCGCGCGCGCCGCGGCCTGGGCGGACCGTTGGGACTGGTGCGTGCCCAGCTGTCTCGGACGGTGCCTTCCCGTCGCCGTGTCGATCCCGTCGACGCGCACGACCCACTTGTCGCGCTGCTTGCGGACCGTGGGTTGGCCGGCTGCCTTCCACCCCATCGCGCACCCCCAGATTTGCTACGGCTCGTGCGGCGCCTCACCGTCTAATACATCGCTGATACATCGACGGTTCGGTGCGATCGCTCGAAGCGTATCACGCCTGGTCAGGTGTGGTGGAGACGATGGGACTCGAACCCACGACCCCCTGCTTGCAAAGCAGGTGCTCTAGCCAGCTGAGCTACGTCCCCGTGATGGGGAACCTCAGGATAGCGGTCGGTCGCGGCGACACCGCCTACGCCCCCGCCAGCGGGTTCGGGTTCCTTGGCGGACATGACTCGCTGCATCACGACGCAGCGCAGTCAGGTACACGCGGAACTCCGTCGAGCACACGCTGATTCCGAGCGTAGGTCAGTCGTCCTTGAGGGCGACGGCGTTCGGCGTCACGTTGATCTTGGGCTCGTACTCGGCAACCTCGACGACTCGACCCTCGCTCCGGAACGCATCACGAAGTTGGGTACGGCACGACTCGCACGGACCGTAGAAACGAGCCTCGACGACGGACCGGCAACGGGGACACGTGATCTCCACGCCACGACCATATCGCCGCAGTCCGCAGCGGTTCGGACCATCGAAGTCTCGTGTCGTGCCGCCCGTTGCGTACAGTCCACTGCGATGCCCGAGACGCCGATCGCCACCCCGAGCGACGGTGCGGCGCGTCCGGCCCGACGCTCGACAGCGCGTGGGCCACGGCCGAACTACGCCGCGCGGCGGATGCTCGCGAGCACGGTCGTGATCACGGTGCTCGTCGCCGGCGCCGTCGCTGCGTGGACGCTCACGCGAGGCGACGGAGGCTCGTCGGCCGGTCCCGGTGGGGAGTGGGACGAGATCGCATTGGTCGACCGGACCGCCGGCGCGGTCACCACGGTGGACAGCGAAGGCGAGACCACAACGACGGCGATCGGGCTCGGCCGAGTCACCGACGTCCTCGCCCACGGTGACCACCTCGCGCTCGTCGGTGGCGAGCAGATCGTCCTGCACACGCCGGGAGAGGAGGCGATCGTCGTGCCCATCGACCGGGACACGGTCGTCACCCGACTCGTCACCCCCGACACGTTCCACCTCGCTGTCGGACGGACCTCCGGCGGCAACGTGCTCATCGTCGATGCCGCGACCGGCAGCATCCTCGACGTCGGCGCCCTCGCCCAGCAACCCGACCCGCTCCTGTTCGTCGAGACGTTGCGTTGGTCACCAGAAGGCACGGCGTTCGCCGTCGCCGACGCTGCCAACTTCCAGACGATCGTCGTGCGGCCCGAGGTCGACGAGGCGACGTTCCTGCAGGACCAACCGGTCGCGGTCGGCGACGAGCTCATCGCCACAAGTCAAACCGTCGGGCGCCAGGCCGACGTCGCCCTCTTCGACTTCGAACGTCGTGAGCAGGCGAACGTCCCAACCGAGATCCCGGCCGGCGGCATGATGCTCGACGACACGTTGCTGATGGTCTCGATCGATGGTGAGATCAGCATGATCGAGCGCGGGGCGCAGGAGGCACGCTCGCTCGGCAGCACCGCCGTACCGTCGGGCGCCACGGTGCGCTCCGTCCACCCGACCGCCGCGGGCGAGCGGATCGTCGTCATCGGCAACGTCTTCGTCGCCGTGGTCGATCTCGACGGCAACACCGTGTTCAACACGACCTTCACCACACCGGTCGACGTCGTCCCCCCGGAGCCGGAGTGGTCGTGCCTCCCTGTCGGTGGTGACGGAACGTACCACTCGGTCGTCTCACTCGACAGCGGTGAGCAGTTGGCCGACCTGACCGGGATCGACGTGATCGGTGTCGCCGGCGACGGATGCAGCGTCCTCGGCGAGCGCAACGGCATCATCGAGCTCGTGACAGCCGATGGCATCGTGCGTCTGGGTCAGGTCCGGGCGGCGTGGCTCGCACCCGACGGTCGCAGCGTGGTGAGGACGACCACCACCGGTCGCACCGAGCTGATCCGCATCGACGACGACCTCGCGATCGGCGATCCGGTCGTGTTCGACGACGCCCCGTCAAACCTCGAAGTCGCCTTCCTCGACCACTGACGTCTCATTTGGGGTCTGACCCCAAAGGTGACGGGAGGAGGATCTCGCTGGCGATGGGGACGAAGCCGGATGCGAGGAACATCCGGACCGAAGCGGCGTTCCCGGGCGCGATCTGGGCGTAGACCATCTCGCCCGAGGGAACGTTCGCGAGCGCTGCGGAGATCAACGCCCGCCCCACCTGGCGACCGGGCTCGGCACCCGTCAACTCCACGGAGATCTCGGTCCGCCCGACCAGACCACGACCGATCACGACGATGCCGCGGTCGTCGCCGAACACGCGCACGTCGCGCCGATGCTGCCGCGCCCGGACGACCCGCGGATGGTCGTCGTGGTCGAACCGCTCCGGGAGCGCCGTCGTCGTCGAGTCGGCGGGTCTCACCGCCACGATGTCGAGGGAGCCGATCGTGCGGGTTCGCCCCGCGAGTGCCACCAGGAACCGGGGGTCGGTCGCCCCTCCGAAGCCGTCGACGTGGGTGAACAGCGCATCGTCCGACCGCCGGTCGGTCACGACGTACGCGTGCCCGGTGAAGGCGACCACCGCGCAACCGCCGTCGATCGTCGGCGGCAACACCTCCACGATCCCATCGACTGGTGGGAAGCGACCCTGGGTGGCGTGCCACAGCACGGCGGTCAGGGGATGATCCGGCATCGACGCAACAGTAGGTTCTCCGACGTGACCGCCACGGTGAGACGCGCCACCCCCGACGATCTCGACATCGTGCTCGCGCTCGTCGAGGAGTACTGCACCGCTGACGATCACCCCTTCGACCTCCCCGTCGCCGCCGACGGCCTCGCACCGCTGCTCACCGACGACGAACACGGGGTCGTCTGGCTGCTCGAAGTGGACGGCCGAGTCGACGGGTACGCGGCGGTCACGTGGGGGTGGTCGATCGAGATCGGCGGACTCGACGTGGTTCTCGACGAGATCTACGTCCGGAGCCGTGGCCACGGTTCGGGCGGCACGCTGCTGAGTGTGCTCGAGACCGACTGTCGGCGCCGGGGCGTGAGGCGGATCTTCCTCGAGACCGAACGACCCAACGAGGCCGCGCGGCGCCTCTATCGACGGCACGGGTATGCCGCCGACGATTCGATCTGGATGTCGAAGGAGTTGAGCTGAGGTCGCCCGCGTGGCTTGCGGTCACGCTCGCCCTGCTCGCGACATCGTGTGCGGCTGACCCACCCGACGCCGTAGTCGCGATCGTGACCGACGCGTGCGATCCCGGCCAGGAGAGCGGCAGCGGCGTCGTCGTCGAACGCGGTCTCGTTCTCACCGCCGCCCACGTCGTCGCCGGCGCCGATGCGATCGAGGTCGTCCAAGGTGAGCGGCGAGGGGTGGCGGTCGTCGTCGGCTTCGATCCGGAGATGGACCTCGCCTACCTGAGCGTCGATGGTCTGCTCGGGTCACCGATGACGGTGGGCAGCGACGACGTCGACGAGGGCGACGAGGGCGTCGCCTACGTCGTGCGGGATGGGGTGGTCGTCGCCGAACCGGTGCGTATCCGCCGACGGGTCCAGATCCGCACGGAGGACATCTACATCGAAGGCGAAACGCTGCGGCCGGGCTTCGAACTCGACGCGACGATCGAGACCGGCGATTCCGGCGGTGCGGTCGTCGTCGGCGGTGAGGTCGTCGGGATCATCTGGGCGCGGAGTCGCAAGTTCGACGAGCGGGCATACGCGATCGATCCCACCCGCGCCGGTGCTCGCCTGCGCGAACAACTCGCGGATGGTCGCCTCGGACCCGACGTCGACATCGATCGCTGTCACTGAGCCTCCCCTCGAGCCCCGAACCGTCGTAGAGCTCGAACCGGTTTCGACCTCGGGTTCGCCGTCGTCCGGCCATCGGTCGATCTCGGCGACCGGATCCTCCCAGCCGGCTCGTTCGCCGCCGATGACGGCCGAGCGACCGCCGTTGGAGATGCCGGTCACCCACTGGCTGCGGTACCGACCCTCGTCGAGCAGGCCGGCCGCCATGCTGCGCCCGGATCGTGCGACCCGGTCGGGATGGAAGTTGACCGTCAGCCGGGCTGCAGCGAGCAACCGGGCTGACCACGTGGGCAGCTCACCCGACGCCAGTCCGGTCGCGCGCGACCAGCGGTCCGCCGCCTCGGCGCGCGCCAGACGTGCCCGCCGCCCGACCGCATCGAGCGCACGATCGACGGGTGACATCGGATCAGTTCGGCACACCGCCGCGCGGGTCAGGTCGGGAGGTCGTCCGGGTTCCAGAAACCGGGCAGCTGCTCGGTCTCGCCCCGGGCATACGCTGCGAGCCGTTCGAGATCGTCGTCATCGAACACGTCGATCACATCGAACAGCGCCGCCGGCCCGGCAGCACGGATCGCCAGATCGAACTCGCTGCGACGACGAGGCAGATCGGAGGTGAGCACGAGCACCCGCTCGCCGAGCCCTCGCAGCGCATGCGCCCGCCCGAGCACTCTCCACACCGCGTCGACCGACGTGAGACCACCGCGATAGCGAACGAACGGTCCACCGAGCTCGATCATCCAGCGGCCACCGGAGGAGTCGGTCGCGACCTCGTGGACGATCAGCCCGCTGCCCTTGAGCCGGACGTTCGGACCCTCGGTCGTGAAACCGGCATCCGCGAGCACCTGCTCGATGCGTTCCTTCGATCCGGCGAGTCGACCCGGTTCGATCTCGATCGGATGGCCCTCGTCGTCGACGCGCGACATCGCAAGCTCGACGTAACCCGGATCGAGGTCGTAACCGACGTAGCGTCGACCGAGCCGCGACGCCGCGACCAACGTCGAGCCGCTCCCCATGAACGGATCGAGGACCAGGTCGTCGACGAACGTGTACAGCTCGATCAGCTTCTCCGGCAGTTCGACCGGGAACGGAGCCGGGTGCCCGACCCGTCGGGCGCTCTCCGATGGTGTCTGCCAGACGTCGAGCGTGAGCGCCATGAAGTCCTCGGAGCCGATGGTCGCCTCGTGAGGGAGCCCGCGCACACGACGCTCATCGAGCCTCAACGACCTCTGGAACCGCCCCTTGCTGGCCACGATCACTCGCTCGGTCACGTCGCGTAGCACCGGGTTGGCCGGACTCCGGAAGGATCCCCACGCACACGAGCCGCTCGCACCGGCCCCTTTCTGCCACACGATCTCGCCACGTAACAGCAAACCGAGTCGATCCTGCAGGATGTGGATCACGTCCGAGCCGAGGCTGCGATACGGCTTGCGGCCGAGATTGGCCACGTTGACGGCGATCCGGCCGCCCGGCTCGAGCACGCGAACGCATTCGGCGAAGACATCGTGGAGGAGGCCCAGGTACTCGAGGTAGGAGCTCGGCACACCGTCGCGTTCGAGCTCCTCCTCGTACTGCTTGCCGGCGAAGTACGGGGGTGAGGTCACCACCAGCGCGACCGAACCGTCGGCGATGGTGTGCATGTCGCGAGCGTCACCGCTGACGAATGGCTCAGCGATCGGCTCGGGCGCGAGGACGGTCTCGTCGTCGTCGAGCGCCGGGGACTCGAACCTGCCGTAGAAGCCCGACGCATCGTGGGATTCGCGCCGGCTGACACCGAAGTTCGACGTCGTCGTTCGCCGCACGCGGGCTCGCGCGTGATCGTCCGTCGACTCGTCGGGCATCACGTCAGGCTACGCGACCCATCGCGCGTCGGGCGCGATGACCGACGCCGGTCGCGATCACGGTCACGGGCCACTGAGCCACGCGATCGCGCCCTCGGCGGCGGCGACACCGGTGGCGAACGACGCCTGCAGCAGGTAGCCACCGGTCGGCGCCTCCCAGTCGAGCATCTCGCCCGCCACGAACGTGCCCGGTCGACGCCGGAGCATGAAGCGATCGTCGATTTCGTCGAACGCGACCCCGCCCGCGGTTGAGATCGCCCGATCGATCGGCATCGTTCCGACGACGGACAACGCGACGGCCTTCACCAGCGCCGCCATGTCGCGCACGTCGCGCGGCAGCTCGTTGCCGGTCGCCTCACGGATCAGCGCGACGCCGACCGGGTGAATGCCGGCCGACCGACGCAACCAGGTCGTCACGGAGTCCTTCGCACGACGACGAGCCAGACGGTCGGCCAGACGGTCGGCGGACAGGTCGGGGTGCAGGTCGATCACCAGAGCAGCACGACCCTCGCTGTCGAGCAGATCGCGCACCGCACGACCCACCGCGTAGACCGGCCCACCCTCGAGACCGGTCGTCGTCACGATCGGATCGCCGCGCACCGTCGTCGAGCCGACCGTGACGGCGACGTTCTTGAGCGGTGTCCCGGCGAACCGTTCAACGAAGTCGCCCGACCACACGACGCGGACACCCACGTTCGCCGGGCGGAGCGGGCGGACGTCGATCGAAGCGCGTTCGAACGCGGACACCCAGCCGCCGTCCGAGCCGACCCGGGGCCAACTGGCGCCGCCGAGTGCGATCACCGTCACGTCGGCCGGCGCCTCGATCGCCGTGCCGGTCGGGTCGCGAAGCAGGGCCGCGCCCGCGTCGGTCCAGCCGTCCCACCGATGGCCCGTCCGGATTCGAACACCGAGATCCCCGAGTCGCGCGAGCCACGCTCGCAACAACGGCGTCGCCCGGAACGATTTCGGGAACACCCGGCCGCTCGATCCCTCGAACGTCGGCTCGCCGAGACCATCGCACCACGCGCGGAGCTCAGCAGGTCCGAAGCGTTCGAGGGCGCCTCGGAGCCGGTCGGCGCGGTCGGTGTAGTGCGTGAGGAACAGGTCGAATGGTTCACTGTGGGTGATGTTCAGGCCGCCGCGTCCGGCGAGGAGGAACGTCCGACCGACCGAGCGTCGCTGCTCGTACAGCGTCACACCGAGCCCGGCAACTGCCAGGCGTTCTGCCGCGATCAGCCCCGCCGGGCCGCCCCCGATCACGACCGCGCTCCGCCCGTCGACCGGAGAGTGCGCGGGCGGCTTCGTCGTTCTGGCGATCATCACGCGGTGAGGTCCGCCAAGTCGGGCACCGGAGCACGACCAGCGCGCGACCGAACCACCACCAGCCCAGCGCAGATCAACAGCGCGCATGAGCACGTCAGGGCGACGGTGATCGATGTCGCCTGGGCGAGGACCCCGAGCGCGAGTCCGCCGAGGATCTCGCCCATCGACTCCGTCTGGCCGAGGAACGACTGCACCGTCGCGCGCACGTCGCTCGTCGCCCTGCGATTCACCCAGATCACGCTGACGGATCGGATCACGGTCCAGGCGACGCCTCCCACGAGCAACACACCGGCCATGCCGGTCACGTCGTCGGGTGCATGGGCTAGCATCAGCAGGCCGCCTGCACCGACGAAGCAGGCGATGGCGTAGACGCGCCGAGCGACACCCACCCCGTCGATCCGTGCCTCGACGATCCGGAGGGCGATCGCGCCGACGGCGAGGGTCACGATGCCGAGCACGGTGAACCAGACCATCGGGTCGGGGTCCTCGGGGAACCCGAGATCGACGAGCCGTTTCGGGAACAGTCGGTCGAACGCCTCAGCGCCGCTGTTGACCAGGATCGTGGCGGCGAAGACGAGCAGGATCTCGTGGTCGCGATGCGCCAGCGCGACGCCGCGCCGGAAGATGTCCTTGGACTCCCGCCACCGATGTTCGCGAGTCGGCGTGAATCGGTGTTCGGTGAAGCGCACGACGACGTATGCGCCGAGCGTCGCCATCGTCGCTCCGGCGACAACGATCGAGGTGCCCAGACTGGTCGACCAGGCCAGCGCCCCGAACGCAACCATGCCGCCTGCGGCTCCGAACTGCTGCCACCGGGCGTGAGCGGTCAGCACCTTGTCGATGCGCAGGTCGTCGCCGAGCTCGTCGGTGACCCACGCCACGTCGGCGCCACTGGAGAACGTCCAGCCGACGCCCCAGATCATCTGGGCCGCGAGGAGCGACGGGAATGCGTCGACCAGACCCGTGATGATCATGCCCGTCCCCATCAGCCCGTGGGAGACCACGAGTGACCATTTGCGGCTGACCGTGTCGGCCATCACCCCGGTCGGCACCTCCGAGACGAGCACCGTCAGCTCCATGGCGGTGCCGAGGAAGACCAGCTGGAACGCCGACAGATCGGCGACCACGACCAGGTACAGGCTGGTGACGATCCAGTACCCGCGGAAGCACCACGACCGCGCGAACGCCCAGCGCAGGAAGATCCTCGCGATATCGGGCGCAGCGCCCAGGGCTGACGGCGCGTCAGATCGGTCCATCGTGGTGCGCCGAGCAGTCGGGGGCAGAGGTCGGGGGCGGGACGAACGAGCGACGATCCGTCCGACGGGGCTGGTCCGACTCGAGCCGGCGGCCGGTCCGCAGCTCGAACCGGACCGGTTCGGTGACTATCAGGTGACCGCCGTGGGAGTGGTCGACGCTCGCTGCGCGCATCGCACGATCATGACAGCACCGGCCCCAACACCCGGTCGAGGTAATCGTTCCGGAAGGTCCCGTCCGGATCGAGCCGTGCTCGCAGCGCAGCGAACTCACCCCACTGCGGATAACGATCGCGCAACGTCGCTGCGGACTGGTAGTGGAGCTTGCCCCAGTGCGGGCGGCCGCCGTAGTCGTTCATGATCGTCTCGACGCCCTGGAAGTAGTGCTCGTACGGCGCCCCTCGATACTGGTGCACGGCGACCCACCCGTTGGTGCGACCGAATCCGGTCGACAGCGCGATGTCGTCGGCTGCCGAGACGCGCACCTCGATCGGGAACAGGCTCGGGAACGACAGACCGGTCGTCAGCTCACGGACTCGACCGACCGCTTCGGGGAGTGCCTCGACCGGTATGCCGTACTCCATCTCGACGAATCGGACGAGCCGTGGGCTGGCGAACACCTTGTCGCTGCGATCGACCAGGTCGCGTTCGCCCGCTGCACCGGCGACCGCCTTGGCGATCTTCGGCGCCATGGTCGGGAATCGCCGACCGACCCGACACACGAGACCGAAGGCTGCGTTCTCGGCGATGTACTTGTCGCGGACGTACGCCGCACGCGACGGGGGTCGAGCCGGCTCGTCCGTCCGCCGGTTGCGCTTCACCTGGCAACGTCGCGCGCCGGGCATCCAGAAGAACTCGGCGTGCTCGGCACTTGCGGCGAAGTGGTCGATGTCGGCCAGGATGTCGTCGAGCACTTCGATCGTCTCATAGGCGTGCAGGTTGAAGGCCCGGACGCACTGAATGGTCACCTCCGTCACGACGCCGAGCGCACCGACTCCCACGCGGGCGATCCGGAGCACATCGCTCGCGGTGTGCTCGTCGCAACGTACGACCTCGCCGTGACCGTCGACGAGCTCCATGCCCACGATGGTGGTGGCCATGTTGCCGAGCTCGCGCCCGGTGCCGTGAGTGGCCGTGTTGATCGCGCCGGCGACGGACTGCAGGTTGATGTCGCCGAGGTTCGGCATCGCCAGGCCGACGGCGGCGAGCTCGTCACCGAGCGCCTTCAGGGTGATCCCCGCCTCCACGGTCACCCGCAGGCGATCGGCATCGATCGCGACGACGGAGTTCATTCGCTCGAGCGAGATCAACACGCCGTTGGTCATCGCCGTCGCGGTGAACGAGTGCCCGGCACCGATCGCCTTGACACGATGCCCGTCCGCCGCGGCGCGGCGGACGATCGCCGCCACCTCGGCGGTATCGATCGGTCGCTCGACCGCGATCGGGATGCAGGCCTGGTTCCGGGCCCAGTTGCGAATCGTCGGCATCGCCGGATCCTACGGGTTCGCCCCCGACAGGGTCGCGGGTCGTCTCGGACGCGCGACGGACCCGGCGTGGTCACCGGGTCCGTGCGACGGTTTGGGCGGGGGCCTGCCCGCGGTGGGATCTGAGACGATGCCGTTGGTGCCGGTCAGCGCTTGCTGTCGCGGAAGACGACGTCGCCGCTCGAGTCCATGAGATGGGCCCTGACGAACCACTGATACTGCTCGAGCTGGGCGAGATGACCGATGAACAGGTCCTCGGTGACCGGATCGAGGTCGGCGAGCAGGGTGCGGGCCTCGCGATGATCGCTGATGACTCCGCTGTAGACGTCGTCCAGCGCGGAGAGGTGGCGTACCGTCGGCTCGCGGTTGAGCGGATAGTCCTCCCAGCTGCGGAGCTGCACGATCGATCCTGGCGTGCCCTGCGGTTCGCCCCCGAGCGTGGCGATCCGCTCGGCGACCGCATCGGTCATGGCGCGCACGGCGTCGACCTGAGGATCGAGGAACTCGTGGATCGAGATGAAGTTCAGTCCGACGACGTTCCAGTGGATGTGCTTGAGGGTGAGCTGCAGATCGAGCAGCGCGGCAAGGCGTTCCTGCAGGATTCCGATGGCCGTCGCGGCGTGTTCGTCGGAGAGACCGGGAACGGTGGTCACGGGGGTGTCGATCACGTTGGTCATGCTTCGAGCACTACCCGCCACGCACCAGCGCCAAACCCGGTGATCCCAGTTCCGCGACATCCTCGGCGAGGTTCGCGACCGGGATCAGGGGTCGACGGTGCGGTGGGACGTGCGATGGTGCGCGGTGATCGCCAACCGGTCCGCGGACTGATCCACCTCGACTCGATCCGCCACTCGTCGAACGATGCCCAGGCCGCGCCCGGTCACGTCGGGAGCCTCGGAGATGGTCCAATTCGTGACTGGGCCGACGGCGGGTGACGGACCGCGGCTGACGACCGTGATCGCCACGCGTTCGTCGTCCATCGCGATCGTCAGCGTGACCGGTCCCGAGGCGCCGTGCTGGATCGCGTTCGTCACCAGTTCGCTCGCGACCAGCTGCAGATCGTCGAGCAGAGCGGCCGGCACCATGGGTGCGAGCTCGGTGCGCACCAGCCGACGGGCGGGCGCGATCTGCGACGGGTCAGCCGGCATCACGAGCCGGGTGAGCACGCTGTCGACCACCCGGATGCACCTACCTCCGCGCGCTCCGGGTCGGTGACTCCGGCCAGGCGTTGGCCGGGGGTGCGAGTTCGTGCCCGGCGGCCAACAGCGCTGCCTGCGTCCGGTTGTTCACACCCAGCTTGGAGAACACCCGTCGCACGTAGGTCTTGACGGTGTCGACCGACAAGAAGAGCGTGCGGGCGATCTCCGGATTCGTGGCCCCGAGCGCCAGCAGCGCCAAGACCTCCTGCTCTCGCATCGACAGCACCTCGCCATCGGGTTGCCGTTCACCTCTGCCGACGTGATCGAGCCCGATGCGCTGGCCCGCGGCGACCCGTTCCAGCAGGTCGACGAGGGTGTCGCCGGTGGCCGACTTCAGGATCACCGCCGAGACGCCGATGGAGCGGGCGATCTCGAGGAACTCCTCGGCGGCGTCCCACGTGTACAGCACGACATGTTCGACGTCGTCCTGCTGGATCATCGCGGCGGCGCGATCGAGCGCGTTGCGTCGACTCGCGAAGGTGTCGAACAGGGCGATCGTCACACGACGATCGGGGGGGCCGCCGACCTCGTGCTCGACCACGACGACGCGATCGCCGAAGGGTGCGAGCATGGCGTGCAGTCCCCGCAGGATGATCTCGTAGTCGTTGACGAGCGCCACCGTGATCGGGGACGCGGCCGACGGGCCATGGGTGACCCACAGCCCGTCACGCCACTCGATCGACCCCGGGGCATCTCGATCCGCGGACGTCACGCCGTCTGCGTCTCCTCGACGTAGTGCCGTCCGTCGTCCGACATGTGCCGCTCGGTGTGGAGCCTGGTCTTCGACATCGACATCCAGCCCGCACCCTGGATCAAGGCGACCAGAAGAGCGAGTCCGCCTCCGGCCATCATGATCCAACCGATGGCGGCCAGGTCGACACCTTCCGCCTGCCGGTCGACGGCGAACGTGAGGGTCGCACCTGCGACGAGGAGGATGATTCCGAGAGCGGCAAACATGAGTGGTGTCCTTTCCATCGTGTGATCTGAACCGGGCTCGGTTCTGCTACGGCCGTACCCGCACGGAGGTTCGCCGAAACCCGATCGGCGAGATTCTCCGGGACCGGCTACAGCCAGGGTCGAAGCAGGTTCATCCCCTGCTCGAGCACCCGCTGCCCGAGACTCCGCCGCCTCCAACGCGACGGGTCGAGTGCTTCGCTGTGCGCGACGTCCGCGTCGAAGTCGGCATCGAGCTCGCTCGCGAAGCCCTCGTCGAACACCACGAGGTTCACCTCGTCGTCCAACGACGTCGACCGGTGGTTGCAGTTGGCGGATCCGATGACCGCGGTGCTGCCGTCGACCGTCATCGTCTTGGCGTGCAGCATCGACGGTTGATAGCTCCAGATGTCGACACCGGCGTCGAGCAGCTCGCGGTAGCGCGCTTCGCCGGCGAGCTGCACGAAGCGCTTGTCGGCGTGCGGGCCGGGTAGCAGGAGGCGAACATCGACACCGCGCTCGGCTGCCCGCACGAGGCGGAGCTGGAGGTCGTCGTCGGGAACGAAGTAGGCCGTGGTGATCCGGATCCGTCGCTCGGCGAGCTCGACCAACGAGCGCACCGTCATCGACACTGCGTTCCAGCCGGGTTCGGCCGTGCCGGAGATGACCTGGACGCGACTCGGGCCCTCGCGGGAAGGTTCAGGAAACTGCTCGACGGCCAGGTCGAACAGCTCTGGCTCGGTCTCGATCCAATTGTCGAGGAACGCGGCCCGGAGGCCGGCGACAGCTCGGCCGGTCACGCGCACGTGGGTGTCGCGCCAGGCGCCGTCGCTGCGGCCGTCGCCCAGCCACTCGTCCGCAATGCCGACTCCACCGGTGAAGCCGACCGTCTCGTCGCAGACCATCACCTTGCGGTGGGTGCGATGCGTGGCACGGATCGGGTGCCGGGGATCGGGTGGCCTGAACCAGCGGACGTCGGTACCTGCCGAACCCATCCGGTCGATCAGTTTCCGATCGATCGGCTTCGCACCGACGCCGTCGAGGAGCACCCTCACCCTGACACCACGCCTCGCGGCACGCGACAGGGCGCTCGCGAACTCGTGCGCGATCTCCCCGGACCAGTACACGAACGTGAGCAGATCGACCGTACGCCCCGCTCGGTCGATCGCCTGCAACATCGCCGGGAAGATCTCCTCGCCGTTGCGGAGCAGGTCGAGCCGATTGCCGTCGGTCGTCGGTACACCGCTGACGCTCTCGAGCACCCGCTGGAGCTCCAGGGCGCGGGGCCCTGTCTCGCCGTTGCCCGACGACACGCCCGCCATCTGCTGCTTCATCGCGGCACTCGCGACCCTGCGACGACGACATCGGGCTCGATGTCGTGCGACGCCGGGGATTCGTCCGCCGGCAGTGTCCGGTGGACGACGTGCCACATCACTGCCAGGGCGACCGCGCCGAGTGCGACGCCGGCGATCGCATCGGTCACGTAGTGCATGCCGAGGTACAGCCGGGCCGTCGCGACCGCCACTGGCATGACCACGCCGATCGTGGCGGCCACGGCGCGTGGGCCGCGCCGGCGCGTCTGCATGAAGATCACGACCGCCAAGCCGCCGTAGAACACGGTGGCGGCAGCGATGTGCCCGCTGGGGAAACTGTTGGTCGGGGCACCGTCGAGCTGCTCGACCGGCGGGCGATCCCGCCCGACGAGCGTCGACGACAGGCCGAACACGCACACCTCGAGGACGAGCCCGCCGACGACGAGGGCGTACTCGTGCCATCGCCGGAACAGCCACAGGAACACCGGGATCAGCACCACGCCGAACAGGATCTTCGTGAGGGTGTCGCTCGACTGGGAGACGTACTCCCAGAACGTCGTCCAACCGTCGGTGCGTCGTGCCTCGAGCCATCGATTGAGATCGGCGTCGACCTCCCCTGCGCCGCCGGTGTCCCACCACCGCAGGAGCGCGAGTCCGATGACGGTCAGCGCAGCGGTGGCCACCACGAAGGTCACCGCCATCGTGATCCATCCCTGACGGTCGATGGGCGACTTGCGCCAGCGGATCGATGTGTCGGCGGCCATCGCGTCGCGACGCAACCCGTTGCCGGGGGCGTCGGGCACGGTGTCCGTCGTGGGCCTTCCTGTCGCGTGATGGCTCGTGTCGTTGCTCATGTCGTTCTGGATCCTCAGTTGGGTGGGGCGAGACGCGCCCGCAACATGTCGACGTCGTCATCGGTGTCGAGTTCCGGGTACTCCTCGCCGAGGCGTTCGAGCTGCTCGACCAAGAGGGTCGCGATCGTCCAGTTCCTGTTCCACTTGCGATCGGCCGGGACGATGTACCACGGGCAGTCATCGGTCGAGGTGCGCCCGATCGCCTTGCCGTACACGACCTACCACTCCGGCCACTTGGCCCGGCTCTCGAGATCGGACTCGGAGAACTTCCACCACTTGTCGCGCCGGCGGAGCCGTCTCAACAGCCGCTCTCGTTGCTCGTCGAAGGAGATGTGCAGGAAGCACTTGACGATGACCGTGCCGGCGTCGACGAGCTCGCGCTCGAACTCGATGATCTCGTCGAGGCGGGCGTCGAACTGATCGCCGTCCATACCCTCGTGGACCGCGGGGACGAAGACGTCCTCGTAGTGGGAGCGATCGAACACCACGAGCTGGCCCGGCTCGGGTGCCTCACGACGGATGCGCTCGAGGAAGTGCTCGTCACGCTCGGTGCCCTCCGGTTCGGTGAAGCTCGCGATCCGAACGCCGGCGGGGTTCATCGCCGAGATGACGTGCTTGATGGTGCCGTTCTTCCCGGAGCAGTCGAGCCCCTGGAGCACGAGCAGTACGGCGTGCTCCTCGTTGGCCATCAGCAGCTCGTGCAAGTCGAACAGGCGGGGCCGCAGGTCGTCGACGAGGCGGTCCTTGCCATCGCTCTTGTCGAGGAACGTCAGCCCGGGGTCGTATCCGGCCACGACCAGTTCGTCGGTCGCCGGCGCTGTCAACCTGGCGCTGTAGGTGCGGGTCGGATCGCCCATCAGCACCGCACCTCCAAGGCTCGGGGTTCGACCCGGAACGACAGTCGGTCGGTCGGATCGCGGTCCTCGCCGTCGAGCTCGTAGGGCATCGGCCGATCGAGGCGCACGTCGATCTCCTCGCCGCGGAAACGCCGCACGAGCGCATCCGGCTGCGATCGTCGTCGAACGAGGCGCCACAGCACCGTCGCCCACTCGCGGGCACGCTCGGCGGTGAGCACCGCGACGTCGAGTACCCCGTCGTTCGGCGAGGCGTCGGGGAACACCGGTAGGCCACCGGTGACGGCGCCGCAATTGCCGATCAGCACCATCGCTGTCCGTCCCGACCAGACTCGCTCACCGTCGACGTCGATCGATGCGCCAACGACCCGGGCCGGGACGTTCCTGGCGCCCGAGATCACGTAGGCGATGCTGCCGAGCCGCCGCTTGACAGTGGAGCTGGCGTCGCGGATCATCATCGCGTCGAACCCGACGCCGGCCATGACCGCGAAGCGTTCGTCGTTGACCGCGGCGACATCGATGCTCGTGGGCTCGCCGGTCAGGGAGGTGGGGATCGCGTCGAATCCCGGTGCGAGTCCGAGGTTCGTCGCCAGCAGGTTGCCGGTGCCGAGCGGCACGATCCCCAGCACGGTCCCGGTGCCGGCGAGGCGTTCGATCACCGCGCGAACGGTGCCGTCGCCGCCGCAGGCGACGACCGTCTCGCTCTGGCGCTCCACGGCGTCGGATGTCTGACCGAACCCAGGGTCTGCGGCCGCGGTCGGCGACCACGTGAGACGGTGACCGTCGGCATGTGCGGCGAACTCCCGGCGAAGCCGATCCGAGTCGGCGGCGCCGCCGCTCATCGGGTTGTAGATGACGGTGGCTGTGCTCATCGCGCCTGCTCCTGTCGGGTCGTGACGACTGCAGCGCTCACGAGTTGTCCTCCAGGCGTCGGCGGGTGTGACTGAGGAGGCAGAACGCGCCGTAGGTGATGAGGCCGATCGCGGCGCACCGGACGAGCGCGGTGCCTGCCGACGTGGTCGCGATGTTCCGCAGTGCGCCGTCGAAGCCCGTCGCGTCGTCGGGATCGAATCGGATCGCCGCCCGGCACAGGAAGAAGCCGACGAGGATCGTGACGATGCCTCGACCGATCCATCCGGCGACGCCCGCTGCGATCAGGACGTGATCGACGGCGTCGTCGGCGGCGGCGGCGTCGCCGACGCCTCGGAGGTCGTCGGTGAAGCTGCGCATCAGACCCTTCTTCACGACGAAGAAGACGCCGACTGCGATCGTGATGACACCGCCCACCAGCACCAACCACCGTCCCCAGGCCATCTCCATCGAGGAGCGCGACACGCGTTCGATCGTGTTGCTCTCGCCTTGTTCGCGGCCGTCGACGACCGACCGGGCTGCGACGAAGGCCAGCACGGTGTAGAAGGCCGCCGACGCGCTGTAGCCGATCCGGTCGGCCCAGCACGACCATCCGTTGCCACGGATCACGGCCACGCTCAGCAGGCGCCAGACGGCGTACAGGATCAGACCGACGGCGAGCACGCCGAGCAGGACGCGGCCCCCTGGCTGCTCCATGACACGGTCGAGCGCTCCCGCCGGTGACGCGTCGTCGTCGGTCGGTTCCTGTTGGGCGATCGAGATCGCGGTGCCGCCCATGAGGAAGTACACGACACCCTTGGCGATCCACCCGAGGCGGGTCGAGGACACGAGCGCCGGGTTCTCGCTCACTGCGCGATCGGCGGCATCGGCCACCGCATGCTCCTGCGCGTCGGCCCCCGACGAGCCATCGGATCGTCCGTCAAGATGTCGGTCCGGTGGTCGGTCCGGCGGTCGGTCGTGCGCGGCACGATCGGTCGGCACCGAATCGTGCGTCTCGGTCGTGATCTCCGTCGTCATCGTGGCCTCCTGTCGGTGGGAGCCCCCACTCCCCGGGCGGCGATGTACCCCGATCGGGCCACGATCAAACCCGACGCGGCACCGAGGCACACCGTGCGAGTCCAGGGCGCACGATGCCCACCGAGACGCGACGGCGCAGGAGCCGTCAGGCAGCGACGACGGTGCGATCGGGTTTGCCGCGGGTCGCGTCCGGTTCGCCGCCCGGGTCGAGGCGCAACCGTCCACCCAACCACCACGGGATGTACTGCGCGATCGCGACGAACGCGCCCAACAGCACGATCGCGATCCGTGCCCAGCCGATCGATCGCCCGAAGTCGTCGCGGCTGGAGGTCGCGACCTCGCCCGCACGATCGGCTGTCGCTCGGTAGTCGTCGAGGAGTCGTCCGCTCTCGCGCACCGCCCGCTGCGTTCGTTCGAGGTCGATCTGCACCTCGCCGATCCTCGTCCGCAGCTCATCCGAACCGCTCGCGAAGCCTCCCAGCGAATCGGCGATCGAGCGGAGATCACGGCCGATCGGATCGAACGCGAGACGCAGGTGAGCGACGGCATCGGGCAGCGGGACATCCGGGTCGTAGTCCGGGCCGAGTGGGAGACGCGAGGCACCCCTGAGCGCGGCATCGATCGCTCCGCTGAGCGACTCGACCGTGGCGAGCGCGGCGTCGACATCCTCGAAGCCGGCCGGGAGATCGGCTGCGAGATCGGCGGTCACATCTGCCAACTCGGAGGTGTCGGTGAGCGTGGCGTCGAGCGTGTCGAGGGTGATCCGGAGCGTCGTGAGCCCCTCGTCGAGCGAGACGACGACGTCGTCGGCGACGTCGATCGTCTCCGACAGGGTCGCCGCCGCATCCTCCCCGATCGTGAGGCTCTGATCGAGATTGCGATCGAGATCACCGAGGAATCGCCAACCGACGAGGGTGAGCACCATGCCGGCCACGATCCCGAGGACGGCGATCGATCGCATGAACGTCGCCGCCTGCGGATCACCGGGCAGGAGTCGGCGGCCGGCAGTCGTCGTCGTCGTGGCACTCACGTCGCACCTCCCGTTCTGAGCTTGCGCCGAAGCCCGTACACGGCGAGTGCGCCGTACCCGACCACGAGCGCGGCGAGGCGCCCCACCATCTCGGCGGACGGGGTCGTCCCGCGGAGCATGATGTCCTGCATCGTGTCGATGCCGTAGGTGACAGGGAGCAACCACGACACGATCCGCACCGGATAGCTCAGCCCGCCGATCGGGAGGATGAAGCCGCTGAAGAACAGCCCGGCCAACAACGCGAGCATCGCATACTGCACGGCCTGGCTGTCGGTCGACGACACGATGGCGAGCACCATGCCCAACGCGAGCGACGCCAGGAGCACGCCGACGACGACGATCGCGAGCCACCCGACCGAGCCTGCGAGCGATACGCCGAGGCCGTAGACGGAGGCGCCGACGAGGGCAGCGCCCACGAACGAGCCGACCAGGAGGTAGGCGAAGATCTTGCCGATGATGATCTCGATCGACGACAGCGGCCCCACACGCATCAGCTCGAACAGGCCTGTGCGCCGATCACGCACGAGCGAGAGCGCGGCGAACGTCAGCGCGAGGTGCTGGAGGAGGAGCGCCAGGGAAGCAGGCGTGAAGTAATCGGTCGGTGTCACCGACCCCGGCACCAGGTTGTCGGTCCGGCTCTCGAACGGTCGCACCAGCACCTCCGGATCGAGCACGACCGCCTCGTCGAGGACGTCGACCAGAGCGCCGACCGAGTCCGAGAGCTCGGCGAGCTCGGCGTCGCTGGTCGACTCGTCGACCGTCTCCACTCGCTCGGCGACCGTGGCCGCGAGCACTCGCGCGTCGTCCAGCTGCACGAGCTCGGCACGTTCGGCGGGGTCGAGCCGCTCGAGGATCGTCGAGGTTCCGTCGAGCACCGAAGCGAGGCGACCGAGCTCGTTGCGCAACCCGTTGCGAGCCTCGATCGGATCGGCGTCGATCCGGTCGTTGATCGTCGACAACCGATCGCGCAGATCACCCACGGACGCCAGTTCGGCCTCGGTGTCGGCCGCCAGTGTGGCGAGTACCGTCGCGTTGACCTCCTGGATCGCGAGCCGGGCGGCCACCTCGACGGCACCCTCCTGGATCGGGTCGATCTCGTCGTGCAGCACCTCGATGACGGCTCGTTCACCCGACATCACGGTCACCTCCGGGTCGACCGGGAAGACGACGACGACGTCGGCGTCGCCCGCGGCGAGTGCCGCCCGCCCCTCGGCGACCGTCTCGACCATGCCCTGGGAGTCGATGAAGTCCGACAGTTGATCCTCGTAGGTGGTGAGCACGTCCTCGTAGATCGACCCGGCGGGACCGACGAAGATCGCGCGCTTGACGATCGCTGTCTCCGAGTAGCCGGTCCCGAACATGATCAGCAGCGCGAACGGCCCGATCACCAGCAAGGCGACGAGGCGGGGTTGGCGGACGATCTCGACGACCTCCTTGCGGAGGAACGCGAACGAACGGATCACGATCGCCCACGCAGGGCTGACCGTGCGCAGCGGTGTCGTTTCCGATATCACGCCCGACCTCCCGTCTCGTTCGTCGTTCGGTCGTCGAACGCCGCTCCCAGTCCGCCGCCGTGCGATCCCTCATCCCGCGAACCATCGCCGATCAGCCCACCACCACGCGACCGTTCATCCCGCGAACCATCGCCGATCAGCCCACCACGCGACCGTTCATCCCGCGAACCGTTGCCGATCAGCCCACCACCACGCGATCCCTCGTCCCGCGAACCAACGCCGATCAGCCCACCACCACGCAAGCGTTCATCCCGCGAACCGACGCCGTCGGTCATCGTGACGTCCGTCGTCAAATGCGGTCGATCGCCAGTGCGCTGGCGTGCTGGTCCGTCGAGGTCCGTTCCGGACCGTGCGTTCGCGTTGCGATGTCGCTCGACGACTCGGACGAAGGCCTCGTCGTAGTCGACGACGTGCTCGTTCATCTCGACCGCTCGGGCACCGATCGATGCCAGGGCGTTCTCGAGATCGGTGATCGCCCGATCGGCATCGTCGACGACGATGCGGATTCCCTGGGCGTCGATTCGCTCGATCTCGCCGACGACGAACTCCCGATCCGAGAGCGCCACGAGCGCCGCGTCGTCCAACGGTCGCTCGAGCACCACATCCACGACCTCGCCCGCGAACGCCGCGCGACGCAGGTTCTCGGGCGTGTCGAGCAGGAGCAGCTCACCCTCGCTCAGCAGTCCGACCTGGTCGCACTTGCCGGCCTCACCCACGTACTGGGTCGTCACCACCAAGGTCTTGCCCGTCTCGGCGACGGTGCGGAAACTTGGCCCACAGCTTGTCGCGCAGGATGGGATCGATGCCCGCCGTCGGTTCGTCGAGGAACACGATGTCGGGGTCCTGCACGAACGCCGCAGCCAGAGCCAGACGACGCTGCATCCCGCCCGACGCATCTGCCACTCGTTTGGACCGGTCGTTCGACAACTCGACCCAGTCCAGCAGCTCGTCGAGTCGTTCGCGCCGGCGGAACGGGAGACCGTACATCGAGGCGTGGAAGCTGAGGTTCTCGATCAGCGAGAGATCCGGGAACAACGCCGGCGTCTGGGGCAGGTAGCCCATGCGGGCGCGATCAGCCGCAGTCAGCTCGATCGACGGCTTCCCGCCGATCGATGCCTCCCCGGATGTCGGTGTGAGCAGACCGGTGAGGAGCCGGACCGTCGTCGTCTTGCCGCACCCACTCGGGCCGATCAGACCGACGATGGTTCCGGGTTCGATCGTGAGGTCGAGCGAGTGGATCACCTCCGCATCGCCGAACGACTTGGTCAACCGGCGTGCGACGACCGTGCTGTCGCCGGCCCGGCCCCGCACGCGCCGAGCGCCGTCCGGGTTGTTCGTGATGGTGGTCGTCGCCGATTCGGTCATGGGTCGAGTCCTCCTGGTCCGCCGGCGAGAGCACCGCGGCGGCGGCGCGATACCCGGCGACGCACTCGCACAAACCTGGGTGCTGCGGCGAGGGCGGTCGGAGCACCCGAGGTCTCAGGGCCCCGGAACCGCGAACTCGTACGACAGCAACGTCTCGCCGTCGTATCGCTTCGCCCGCAACGACACCTCGATCGCGTCGCCTTCGTCGACGACGTCGATCACGGCGTACTGGCCCGAACCACCGATGGCACCCTCGCTGTACGGTCCGCCCTTCGTGCTCCCCGGACGATCGAGCGCAGCGGCATGGATCAGGGGGAAGCCGGCTCCACCCACTGTCGAGAAGTCGGTGTTGGTGCCATCGTCGATCGCGACCATGTGGGCGTCGCCGCTCACCATCAGCAGATGGTCGATCGAGTGCGCGGCGATCACATCGGCGATCCGACCGCGCTCATCGGCGTATCCACCCCAGTGGTCGGCACCCTCGGCCTCATCGGCCACCCACGGGACCGGGTTCACCCACACCACCAGTGCCTGCTCCTCGCTCGCTCGTACGACCGCGTCCAGGAACCACTCGAGTTGTTCCGATCCGAGCATGCTGACGCCCGGCTCCCGGGCGGACCGGGCGTCGGTGAGCAGGAAGCGCACGCGACCCACGTCGAACGACTGGTAGATCGGCGAGACCTCGTCGGCCAACTCGTAGTGCGGCACGTTGGCGCGGTACCCCCGCATCGCGGCGAGCCGACTGGGCGAGAACGAGTCCGCGTCGTTCACCCCGTAGTCGTGGTCGTCCCACACGTACGCGATCGGGGTCGATCGGTACAGCGCCGCCTGGGCCGGCCGACGGAGGGTCAGATCGATCACCTCGTCGTACCGTTCGCGGTCGTCGTCAGGGATGTCCCCGTAGTGGAAGTCGCCGGCGATCACGTGGAACAGTGGTTGCTCTTCGAGAATCGCGTCATACACCCTTCCGTTCGAACCCACCCGAGCGCAGGATCCGACCGTGAAGCGAAACGACGACGGGCCGTCGGGAAAGGTCGTGAAGGTGCCGCTGCGCACGAGGTCGAGCCGGCCGTCGATCTCCACCGCATAGTGGTACCGCGTGGCAGGTCGGAGCGAGTCGACCGCGAATGTCGCGCGACTGCCATCGCGGACCGACGCTGGGAAGTAGGACGGGTCGGAGAAGCCGTCGTCGAGGGAGACCGCCAATCGCAGGGTCATCACATCGTCACGCTCGGTTCGGACCCGGACCTCTGCTTCGGTCGCGGAGACTCCACCCGACCAGATCCACCGAACGGGAGACGCCGGAAGGACCACACGGTCGGATTCTGGGTGGGTCGGGCCGAAGGATCGATCGTAGATCGCCTCGCCCACGATGACCCCGACCAGTACGGCGACGGCAGCGGCGGCGACACCCGCCAGGACGATGCCCCCAGACCGGCCGATGAGATCGGATACCGCCCACAACACCGCCGGCACGGCCAACAACGCCACCACCACGATTGCGTGGCGGCCGACGAGCTGGTTGACGACGAACGCCCCGATCGACCCGGCCGCGAAGCCTGCAACGAGCGCACCGGCGAGCTCCCAGCGCCACGCCAGCGCCGCTCCGACGACCAACAACCCGTAGAACACCGGGCGGACGTAGGTGAAGAAGGCGGTACCGCCCGGCTGGTACTCGAACCACCCGACGCGGTCGTCGAGCATCATGATCGCCACCGCCAGCGCCGCGCATGCGAACGCCGCGGCGCGCAACCTCGTCACGGCGTGTCCAACCCCGGCGGCTGTCTCGGTCGCGTCGGTCACGTCGCGGATCGCACGTTCGACTCGTCGTGCCCGGTTCTGATCACGTCGCCTGCCGATGGCGCTCCATGTCGGCACGGTACTCCCCGGCGAGGCTCGTCTTCTCGGCATCGCTCAGCACCCGTCCGGCGAGCTGGAACACCTGGTGCTCCTCCTCGTCGAGGTGATGCGTGAGCCGCTCGCCGAGCTCGCGAGCGGTCCGGCTCCACTGCGAGCCGTCCATCCGGTAGCCATCGAGGGCCTCGATGAAGTCGTCGAGCTCCTCGTGCTCGGCGACCGAGTGCCGGGCCTCGTCCTGGGTGAGATCGTGCTCCAACAGGGGAACGTAGAAGAACCGCTCCTCCGCCGCAGCGTGCGCCTCGACCTCACGCTTGAGGCGGGCGTAGAGCTCGGCACGACCGTCGCTGTCGCCACTCGTCTCGAGCAGCGTGGCGAGCAGCGTTCGCTGCGTCTCGTGGTCGTCGCTGAGTGCCTCGAAGATGGTCATGTCGTCTCCTGTAAGTCCGGGGATTCGCCCATCCTTCCCGTCGACCGCGCGACCCAAACCCGTCTCGGTCGGGGTCAGACCCCAACTGAACAGGCCCCGATGGGAACGGGTTTGGGTGGGATCGTCGCCGGGCACCGTCGACCCATGAAATTCCTCAAAGGTCTGTTGTTCGGATCGATCGCCGGGTTCGCGGCGGGTGTCGCCATCAGTGAAGAGCGACGGGTCGCCCTGATCCGCCGTGTCCGCTCCGTCACCCGCGAGGCGGGTGGCGTCGAGCCGCCAGAACCGGTAGCGCCCCGCACCGAACCGTCGACACCCGCCGCGGTCGGTTGACACGCCGAACGCGCCGTCGATGGCCCACGACCGACCGAAGCACGCGATATCACACGAGTGCGCAGCCGCGTCGTGTCATCGGATCTCCAGGTGCGGATGCCACGCCGAGTGAGATAGCGTTCTCTCTGCGGTGTTACGGCGTACCCATCCTGGGGAGCACCGCACGAGGGATCACGGAGGCCCGATCATGAAGAGACTGCTCACCGGCATGGTGGTGCTCGCTGCGCTCTCCTGGGGGCCCGGCACCGCCGCGGCCCAGTCGACGGTCGATCTGTCGCTCGTACACGGCATCCCGGGCTCGACGGTCGACGTCCTGGTCGACGGCGACGTCGTCATCAACGACTTCCTCCCCGGCTCGATCGCCGACATCTCGTCGTTCGCGGGACAACCGCTCACCAACCTCGCCGTGGTCGACGCGACCACCGGAGACGCCGTGATCGGACCGGTCGCACAGTTCACGGTGCCGACATCGGGGAGCTGGAGCATCGTCGCTCACCTCGATGCGGCCGGAACGGCAGTGCTCTCCTCGTTCGAGAACAACGTCGACGCGCTCGACCAGGGCGAAGCGCGGCTGACGGTTCGTCATACGGCCGAGGCGGGAGCGGTCGACCTGATCGTCGATGGCCAGCGACCGATCACCGGCGCGGTCAACGGCAACAGCGCCGAGCTCGAGTTGCCGGTCGGTCAGCTGACCGGAGCCCAACTCGCCCCGACCGGAGGCACCGCATCGTTCCAGCTCGCCACCATCAACCTCGACGCCGACACCAACACCATCGTCTACGTCGTCGGCTCGCTCGACGACGACACGATCGACTTCGTGCTGCAGGTGGTCCGTCTTCCGGCCCCGGCGACCGCGACGACCACCACCGTCGCGGGGGCCACCACCACGACGGCACCAGTTCCCACACCGATCGCCGTCAACACGGGGAGCCCGCTCGACGGCACGGCGAACATCACACTGATCCTCGTGTCGGTCACCGCGCTCCTGTTCGCCGGCGCCGCCGTCGTCGCGCGACGGCGACTCTGACGGCACGGATTCGACGATGGTCAGACACCGACGACGCCGATCGAGCGGTCTGCAACGACTGCTCGGCTTCGTCGCGGTCGTGGGTGTCGTGGTCGCCGGCGTCGCGGGTGCGATGGCGGTCCGTGACCACTTCGACGACGGCGGGGTCGTGCTCGATGTCGACCCCGCCAGCGCCGCCGTCACCCCGGACACCATCGAGATCGACGCATCGGCCGTGGAGCGGACCTCACCGAGCGGACTCCTGATCGGTGACCTCCAGCTCGAGGGTGAGGTCCGTTCGGTCGGCATCGAGGACGACGGCGAGCTGGAGATTCCCGACGCGACCGAGATCGGTTGGTACCGATACGGGTCCGCGCCCGGCCTGCCGGGCGCCACCGTCCTCGCCGCTCACGTATCGTGGAACGGTTCGATCGGCCCGTTCCACCAGCTCGGTTCGCTCGATCCGGGCGCCACCGTCGACGTCGTGCTCGAGGACGACTCGGTGCGGACCTACGAGGTGATCGAGCGCACGATGTACCTCAAGGACGAGCTCCCGCGAGACCGGATCTGGCGCACGACGGGCGAGGAGACGCTCGTCCTCATCACCTGCGGCGGCGACTTCAATCGAAGCATCCGCCGCTACGAGCACAACATCGTGGTCTACGCCGTACCGGTTGCCGAACGGCCGCCCGACGTGCCTCCGATCACATCCGAGGACGACCCGGACTCCGACACGATCTGACGCCGGCGGCCGCTTCAGTCGTCTCGACGATGTCCGGGCCGTGCTGACGGGCGACCTGCTCACTCGTCTGCGTGACGGGGTCACCGGTGGGTTCTCGATCTTTGGGCAGCGGAGCGGACATGACCGACCCGTACGTCACGACCCGGCCACACACCGGCCACGGGACCGAGACCGTGTCGGCGACGCTCACCGAGCGCGGGGCCGACCGCCCTCCAACGTCGACGCGGCCAATGCGGCCGACGCGACCGCCGAGGTCCAGGTTCCGGCGACGATGGCGACCGCGTCGAGAGCGACGCTCGGCGCCGACGTCGAAGGTTCGTTCCGATCAGACGATCTCGCTTGCGGCACCCGTTTCGTCACCGATGTACTCGTTGCGCAGCACATCGAAGGCTTTGCGCAACAACCTCGACACATGCATCTGCGAGACACCCACGCGCTCGGCGATGTCCGACTGTGACATCTCCTCGTAGAAGCGCAGTCGAACGATCTCGCGTTCGCGTTCGGGAAGCTTCGCCAGGAGCTCCTCGACCACGGTCGTGTTCTCGACATCACCGAAACCCGATTCTCCCGATGCGATGACGGACCGACGATCGCCGGCCATCTCGTCGTCGCCTGGCCCGGGATCGATCGTGCCGACCCGTCGCGCTTCCCCGGCGGCAAGGCCCGTGATCACATCGTCACGATCGACATCGAGATGGGTGGCCACCTCCGCGACCGACGGTGAGCGACCCAGACGCGCGGAGAGCTCGTCGTTCGCGCGCCGAACGGCCAGATGCAGCTCCTTCGCGCCACGGGGCACCTTGATCGCCCACGTGGCGTCTCGAAAATGGCGCTTGATCTCGCCCTCGATCGTGCGCCCGGCGAACGCCGAGAACGGCACACCGAGATCGGGATCGAAGCGATCAACCGCCTTCACGAGCGCCACCATCGCCACCTGCTCGATGTCGTCGTCGCGCCCGGACGACGAGTTGAACCGCTTGGCGATGTGCACGGCCAGCCCCATGTGCTGCTCCACGATCTGATTGCGGACACGACGCCGCCCCGATCGTTTGAACTCCTCGAACAATTCCGACGAATCAGTGGCTGCCATGACGACCGTCTGCTCGCACCGGCACCGTCGCGTCAGCGGACGACATCGCCGACGGCGCGCTTGACGATCGTGAACGCTCCCCCGGCGTCGACCTCGAACTCGTCGACGACCGCGGTGAGGATCCGACTGGCCAGGACATCGAGCTCGCCGACCGGTTCGTCGACGCCGTGACGGGACACGCGCACGCTCACGACACGCTCTCCGATGTCGAATCGCACGACCAGCCGCGCGCCCGGCGGTGGGTCCGACTCGGTGTCGGACAGCACGGAGACCGCCTCGTTCACCCCGAGACGGAGATCGTCGATGTCGTCGACGGAGAACCCGGCATCGGCGCCCAGGGCGACGGCGACGGCGCGCACGGTCGACGCGTGGCGGAGGCTCAGCGGGAGATCGACGTCGATGTGTTCGGGCATGGACCGATCACGCTAGTGGAGCACCAGCAGGTTTGGCTCGGGGAGCAGCCGGGTACTCGGGTCGCATGCTGTACACGATCTTCATCGTCCTGGCCATCATCGCGCTCCTGCTGTTCATCTTCGGCAGGCGCCGGATCTGAGAGAGGACCCCATGAGCACCACCTTCAGCGAGATCACACTGCCCAACCTCGACCTGCCGTCGATTCCCGCACTCGTCGACGCCGGTCCGTTCGACACATCCGAGCTGGTCGACCGAGCGAGCTCCGTGGCCTCTCGACTCACCCAGAAGCTCCCGGGAGTCGATTCCCCGCGGACTCGTTCGCGGTCCTTCATCACGGTCGCAGCGCTCGTGCTGACCGCGGCGGCGATCACCCTGGTGATCCGCCGGCGCCGTTCGAGCAGTCGCGACACTCAGACGGCGGCGTCGCCCACCAACATCCACCGCGCCGCCTGAATGCGTCGCCCGATCGGGTGATCCGGCGTCGTGACACTCGTCGCGGCGCCGGATCGTTCGCGTCCGGCCCTAGATTCCCGACCATGGTTGCCACCCTCGGCCGCGACGGATCATCCCATCCCCACGATCTCGCCACATCGCCGACATCACACGCAGCGGGTCGATCACCCCGGACCGGATACAGTGCCCGCATGAACGGATCTGACGATCTGCTCCGGATCACGCCGATCGACGGTGGGTTCTCCGTGGCGGGTGAGATCGATGCTCACACTGCGCCGACCCTCGCCGGCGCGCTCGCCGGTGTCGACCATCAGGTGGTCATGCTCGATCTCTCGGGCGTCGAGTTCGTGGATTCCAGCGGGCTACGAGTGCTCATCGACGCGCATCAGCGCGCCAACGACGCGAAGCGCGTGCTTCGCCTCGTGAATCCGTCGGAAGCCGTCCGTCGCCTCTTCGCCATCAGCGGTGTCGACGAGTACCTGAACGTCGATTGACGGCACCGATCGCCCGTGGGCCCGCCCGGAACCCCTGACCGGCACACCTGGTGCGCCCAATCGCATCCATCGTTCCACCTCGCGCGCGACAACCAAGCCGCCGGGGCGGACCCCGACGGCTCGAGATGTCACAGGGGCGGCGTCACCGGTCGCCGTCGATCGTGCGCCTGACGCCGTCGATCGCGTCGTTCACGCCGTCCTTGACGTCGTCGACCTTGTCCTTCAGCTTGCCCGCCGCCTCGTCGTGCTCGCCTTCGGACTCGAGCTCGTCGTCACCGGTGAGATCACCGGCGGCCTGCTTCAGGCGCCCCTTCCACTGATCGATCTTTCCACTCATGTGGACTCCTCTCATGGTTCGGATGTATCCACTCGGGTGTACCCGCTGCGATCGGGTGGAAACCCGGCGCGATCGGTCCCCTGAACTTCCGCCAGAGCGGAGCGCGCGGGCGTCGTACGATGTCGATCATGAGTTCGACCGTCAACGGGACCTGCCACCACGACTGCCCGGATTCGTGCGGCTGGACCGTCACGGTGGACGGCGATGCGCACGACCGCGTCGCCGTCACGTTGCGCGGCAACCCCGAGCACCCGTACAGCTACGGCGAGTTGTGCCCGAAGGTCAACCGGTTCCTCGACCGCGTCTACTCACCTGACCGCATCCTGCATCCGCTCCGTCGCACCGGCCCGAAGGGCAGTGGGCACTTCGAGCAGATCTCCTGGGACGTCGCGCTCGACGAGATCGGCGAGCGGCTCAACCGCATCATCGACGACTACGGCGGCGAGGCCGTCATGCCGTTCAGCGACGCCGGCAATCAGAGCATCCTCGCCACCCAGGGGATCTCGTCGCGGTTCTTCCACCACGTCGGAGCCACCCGACTGCTCCGCAACATCTGTGGTCCGACCGTCGGCGCAGGGGTCGCGATGACCAACGGCTCCTCGCTCGGGGGCGATGCGATGGATCTCGAGCATTCGCGGTTGATCATCCTGTGGGCAACCAACACCCGACTCACGAACCGACATCTCTGGCCCGTCATCGAGCGGGCGCGCGGCGAGGGCGCCAAGCTCGTCGTCATCGACCCCATCCGCACGATCACGGCGGCGGAGGCCGATCAGTTCGTCCAACCACTCCCGGGAACCGACATCGCCATGATGCTGGCGATGATGCACGTGATCATCCGTGACGATCTGCTCGATCGCGAGTGGGTCGAGGCCCACACGCTCGGGTTCGACGAGCTGGCGGGGGCGGTCGCCGAGTGGACGCCCGAACACGCCGCTGCGGCGTGTGGCATCGAACCCGAGGTGATCGAGGCATTGGCCCATGACTACGCCACGATTCGACCGGCTGCGATCCGCACCCTGATCGGCGCCGAGCACCACGAGAACGGGGCGATGTTCTTCCGCACGATCGCCTGCCTGCCTGCCCTGACCGGCGGGTGGCGCGACCGTGGCGGCGGGTTGTTCCGCAGTGTCGGCTCCTGGCAGGACCAACTCGTCGACGAAGCCGCTCTGGCACGACCCGATCTGCTCGCCGGTCGTGCCGTGCGCACGTTGAACATGAGCCGGCTCGGCGAAATCCTGCTCGACGAGCACCCACCGGTTCGGGCGATGATCGTCTGGAACTCCAACCCGCTGGTCATCGTGCCGAACGCCGAGCGGGCACGAACCGGTATGGCGCGCGCCGATCTGTTCACCGTCGTGCACGAGCAGTTCCTGACCGACACCGCGAAGTACGCCGACATCGTGCTTCCCGCCACGACCCACATCGAGGCCAACGACGTGTCGCCGGCCTGGGGTCACTTGTGGATGGGCTGGAACGAGGCCGCCATCGAGCCGCTCGGCGAAGCCGTCAGCAACAGCGAGTGCTTCCGACGGATCGCCGGTGCGATGGGTCTCACCGAGCCGTCGCTCTTCGACGACGATCTGACCGTGCTGCGCGACTCGCTGCCGACGGTCGACCTCGAAGCGCTCCGCCGAGACGGCTGGATCAAGGTGCCGTTTCCCGAATCGGGGACACCGTGGGCCGACGGCGGTTTCCCGACCGAGTCGGGCAAGGTCGAGTTCGTCTCACGCCGACTCGAGCGGATGGGCCAACCCGCCCTACCGACCTTCGTGCCGCCACGCGAGGGTCCCTCCGGTCCACTCGCCGCCCGCTTCCCACTCCAGCTGATGACGCCCAAGCACCACACCCGCTTCCTCAACTCGGGTTACTCGCATCTCCCCAAGCACGGCCCGGCCGAGGGCGGGCCGTTCGTCGAGCTCGACGCATCGGATGCCGAGGCCCGCGGGATCGGCGAGGGCGACTGCGCCCGCGTCTTCAACGATCGAGCGAGCGTCGAGGTCCCTGTCAGGATCACCGAACGCCTCCGTCCCGGGCTCGCAGCCATCCCCTGGGGGTGGTGGCGCGACCATCACCCCGACGGCAAGGTCGCCAACAGCCTCACCAACGACACCCTCACCGAGTGGGGTGGCGGCGTCGCCTACAGCGACACCCTCGTTCAGATCGAACGTGCCTGATCGCCCTCGCCCGGTGACCTCATCACGACGGCAACGTGACGGAGCCCACCCAGGAGAGGGCGTTCGCTCGTTTCGAACACGTCGACGATCGGTTCGTCCCGCTCCGACCCCGACCCTGCGACCGGGACGCCCACCTCGTCGAAGCGCCCGCAGCCGATCTGACGGCAGTGCAGGTGCCGAGCTGCGCGCGCAGCCACCCTCGGCCGAGCCACGTCCAGGGGTAACCTGCGCTGCATGGCAGGGGAGGTGATCTACGCGTTCCGAGTGATGCGTCTCCCGCTGCTCGACGCGGGCGGCGCCGAGATCGGCAAGATCGACGATCTCGTCGCCGTGCCGGGTCGCGCCGGTCAACCACCCCGAGTGGTCGGATTCGTGGCCTCGAGCCAGCGGCGGCGCATCTTCGTGAACTCCGCACGCATCGCCGAACTCGACAGCGACGGTGTCCGTTTGCGCAGCTGGGACGTCGATCTGAATCCGTTCAAGCCCCGGCCCGGCGAGACGTTGATCGGTCACGAGATCATCGACCAACACCTCGACGACGGCGAACGTGTGAGCGACATCGGGTTGATCGAGGCCAGCGACGGCCGTACCCGCTGGTGGACCGTCGCGAAGGTGCGGCTGGCTCGCCGGAGCACGCTGCGGCGTCGACCCAGCTACCGGCTCGTCGACTGGGACGAAGTGCCGCAGCTGTTCGCCAACACCACCGCGATGGCCGCCGAGGCCGCCCGCCTCCGCGACATGCATCCCTCCGACGTCGCCAACATCGTGCGGTCGATGCCGCTGGCCCAGCGTCGCCAGCTGGCCGCCTCGATGGACGACGAACGCCTCGCCGACGTGCTCGAGGAGCTGCCCGAGACCGAGCAGCTCCGACTCATCGAAGGACTCGATCTCGACCGGTTGATCGGCGTGCTCGACGAGATGGAGTACGACGACCTCGCCGACCTGCTGGGTGAGATGCCCCAGCAGCAGCGCGTGGCGATCCTCGCCGCCATGGACGAGGACGAGGCCGAGGTCCTGACGCGCCTGTTGTCGTACGAAGAGGCGACGGCCGGCGGCATGATGACGCCCGAACTGATCATCCTCGGCCCGACCGCCACGGTCGCGGAGGCGCTCGCCCAGATCCGCGACCCCGACTGGACTCCGAGCATCGCCGGCCAGGTGTTCATCACCCAGGCCCCGTTCAAGCCGCCGACCGGCAAGTTCCTGGGCGTCGTCTACATGCAGCGTCTCTTGCGCGAACCGCCGAGCATGGAACTGCGCCACTGCATCGCACGCGACGTGGCGACTGTCGGCCCCGACACCACCGACCGGGCCGTCTTCGAGGAGTTCGCCTCCTATGACATGCTGGCGGTCGCCGTCGTCGACGACGCCGGGCATTTCCTCGGCGCGGTCAGCGTCGACGACGTCGTCGACCGAATGCTGGGAGCCGGGTGGCGGCTGCGCCACCGCCGCCAGGACGGAGCCGTCACGGCACCGGCCGAGCAGGCGGCCGGCCGGCCGTGAAGCGCCGCAAGGAGCTCACCCAACCGCGTCGTCGGAGCCGATTCGACGTCTCCTACGACGCCGAGGCGTTCGGCAGGTTCAGCGAATCGATCGCGCGATACCTCGGAACTGCCCGCTTCCTGGTCTGGCAGACGATCGTGATCATCGTCTGGCTCGGCCTCAACATCTTGCCGCCGAACTCCTGGCAGTTCGACCCTTGGGGCCGCGGCCTCGTCCTGCTCACCCTCGTGCTGTCGCTGCAGGCCTCGTACGCCGCTCCGCTGATCCTGCTCGCCCAGGCCAGGCAGGAACGACGCGACCGGATCACCGCCGAGCAGGACCGCGAGGTCGCCGAGCGCACCCAGGCCGACACCGAGTTCCTCGCCCGCGAGATCGCCGGCGTGCGGCTCGCGCTCGCCGACGTCGTCACCGGCGAGGAGCTGCACGACCAACTCGAGGAGCTGACCAAGGCGATCGAGCGACTCGCCGCCCGGATGGACGGGATCGATCGGATCGACGTGGCGCTCGACGACCACCAGGCCGCTGATCCTGCGGAAACAGACCACCCCGATGGGGCGGTCACCGGCGGCGTCAGCTCGGTTGCGGAACCCCGGTGAACTCCTGCAGGCGAACTCCGAACGACTCCACGCGATGCAGGAGCCGGATGGTGTCGAGGGCCGCGTCGCTCGGGATCACGACGCCCGTGGGCAGCTCGCGTTCGATGAGGGCCGCGACGAACGCCGCCGCGGTCGCTGCCGCGGACGTACCGACCAGTTCGGCGACACCGGCGATCAGGCACTGACGCCCACCGGTCGCGTCGGCGCCACGCACCTCGACGCGCAAACCGCCCGTCCCGCCTTCGGGGTGGGGCGGCCGGAGCATCGGGAGCCAGGCCGTGAGGCGATCCCGGCGGCGAGCCGATCGACGCACGCTGATGCGCTCGGCGTCCGGGAAGGTTCGCAGCAGCAGCAACGGCGAGGCGATCCCGGCCCGATAGCAGTCCTTCGCCCCGATCGGTTCGGGGAACCAGCACAGCTCCCGTCCGCTGCCTCCGACGTACTCGGCCCACGACCCGTCGTGCCAGCCCAGCGAGCGGCCGCTCAACGATCGGTGGTGTGCCCGGGCACACGCCGGACCAGCCGTGCCGTGAATCGCCACGTGGATCTCGTCGACGACGACGAGCTGATCGGCAAGATGACGTGCGAGGAGACCCGACAACCCTGGCGACATGGCGGCGCCGACGACGAGCGTGACCCCGGCGGCCGCCGCCGCGAGGTCGGTCTCGAGCAGGTCGCGGGTGTCGTCGAGCCCTTCACCGACCGTGATCACGTGCAACGCTCGAGCGAGCAGCCCCGGCACCTGGTGGGCATGAGGACCACCCTGGGCCAGTACCACCACGTCGCCCTCGGACACCCCACCCACATCGGCCCAATGGGGATCGTGCACGATGACCTGACGGTCGGCGATCATTCGATGCAACCGTCGTGCGACGATCCCACGGCCGACGATGTGCACCGTCGGCTCGTGCGCCACACGCGTCACGGTCGATCGGGCGGGAGCTCGAGGGGGCGCCAGCCACCGTGCTGCGGCGGTACGCCTCCGCTGCCCTTGAGCCTGATCCCCGCAGCCGCGACCCCGGCCATGACGAGTGCCGCCAGCACGCGACGCAGCAGCTTCACCATCCGCTCACCCTACGCCCGTTTCATTCGGGGTCAGACCCCAACCGAGACGATACGGTCCAGATGATGGGCGTCGTGACCGAACCGGCTCGGCCCACGAGCGATGAGGTCGAGTCCGAGCTCGCCCAGCACGTGCGCGCCCTCGCCGGGCCCGACGCCACGCCGCGCGCCGACCAGATCGCCGCCGTCACGGCCGTCGTCGCCGAACGACGCCGGACCCTCTTGGTCGCCAGAACCGGGTTCGGCAAGTCGGCGGTGTACTTCTCGGCGACTCGCATGCTGCGCGATCGCGGTTGGGGCCCGACCATCGTGGTGTCGCCGCTCCTCGCCCTGATGCGCGATCAGGTCGCCGCAGCCGAACGGCTCGGGCTGGCAGCGGTGACCATCAACTCCTCCAACGTCGACGCATGGACCGAGATCGAGGAATGCATCGACCGTGACGAGATCGACCTGCTCCTCATCGCTCCGGAGCGGCTTGCGAACGCCGGTTTCCGGCGCCGCGTGTTCGACACGATGCGGTCCCGCGCATTCGCACTCGTGTGCGACGAAGCACACTGCATCTCCGACTGGGGCCACGACTTCCGACCCGACTACCGCCGACTCCGCCGCCTGCTCGCGGAACTGCCGGCGTGGACGCCGGTCCTGGCGACGACCGCAACGGCGAACCAGCGCGTCACCGATGACGTCGCCGGTCAGCTCGGTGACGACACCCTCGTCCTGCGCACCCCCCTCGACCGTGAATCGCTCCGACTCTCGGTGGTCGAGCTCCCCGACGACGCACATCGGCTGGCGTGGCTCCACGAGTCGATCGACGATCTCCCCGGGTCGGGCATCGTCTACTGCCTGACCGTCGATCAGGCGATGACGACTGCGGCGTGGCTCCGCTCACGGGGACACTCGGTCGAGGCCTACACCGGATCAGTCGATCCAGAACGCCGACTGGCGATGGAAACCGCGCTCCGCGACAACGAACTCAAGGCGCTCGTCGCCACGTCCGCGCTCGGGATGGGCTTCGACAAGGGCGACTTGGCCTTCTGCGTTCATCTCGGTCTGCCGCCGACACCGGTCGCGTACTACCAGCAGATCGGTCGTGCCGGCCGTGCGATCGACCGGGCGGAGGTGATCGCGCTCCCCCGCCCCGTCGAGGACGCAGCCGTGTGGCGATGGTTCGAATCGGTGTCGTTGCCGTCGGAGGAGATCTGCCGGTCGGTGATCCGCCTGCTCCACCCGACCGAACCGACGTCGATCGCTGCGCTCGAGCCCGGTGTCAACATCGGCCGCAGCCGCCTCTCGATCCTGCTCAGCATCCTCGAGGTCGACGGGGCGATCGAACGCGTCGGCGGTGGCTACGTCCGAACCGACGAGCACTGGCGATACGACCACGAGCTCGTCGCCGCGTTGCGCCGGCTCCGACGCGCCGAGGCCGACCAGATGCTGCACTGGGCCGACCTGTCGTCGTGCCGGCTGCGATTTCTCCGCGAAGCCCTCGACGACCCCACCGCCGACGATTGCGGCCGGTGCGATCGCTGCACCGACTCGTCATGGCGGCGCGGACCCGACCCCGTCACCGTCGCAGCAGCCCAGGACCTGCTCCGCGGCGGCGACATCGAGGTCGAGGCACGGCGCCAGTGGCCATCGGGTCTCGCACAGCCGCGAGGTCGAATCGCGGCCGATCGGCAGGCGACGACCGGTCGCGCGCTCGCCCGGCTCGGCGACGGCGGTTGGAACCCGATCGTCGACCAGCTGATCGAATCCTGCGATGCCGGCCAGGAGGTGACCGTGCCCACGGAGATGGTCACGGCGATCGCGGCGATCCTCAAGCGATGGGACTGGTCCGCCCGTCCCACCTGGATCTGCCCGATGCCGTCACGGCGTCGGTCCGGATTGGTGAACGGGGTCGCCGACGCGATCGGGCGGCTCGGGAAGCTCCCGGTCCACCCCGCCCTCGTTGCCCGATCCGCACCGGCGACGATGATCGATGCGTTCCAGTCGGAGCAGGCGAACTCCGCCCACCAGGTCATGAACGTGTGGGATCGTTTCGCCATCGACCCCTCGGCGCTGCCGGGCGATCTGCTCCGGGGACCGGTACTGCTCATCGACGACGAGATCGACAGCCGGTGGACGATCACGATCGCCGCCTGGATGCTGACGGGAGCCGGTACCGGTCCGGTCCTCCCGTTCGCCCTCCGCACCCGCTGATGGTCCTGGACACTGGTTCGCACCGATGGGTGGGGCAGCCGAGGAGATCGCACAGCACGCCTTGGTCCGACTGGGGGCCACCTCGACGACAGGAGGAATCCGAAGGTACCGAACCGGGGAGATGCGTCCGCCGGAGGGAGGTACGCATCCTGGTGGTGGGGGAGTCATGCGGATCGCGTGTCGGTCGGGTCGAGGGCGTCGCGCAGGCCGTCCCCCAGAAAGTTGACGCACAGCACGGTCAGCAGGATCATCAAACCCGGGAACCACACGAGCCACGGTGCGGTCTGTACGTAACCCTTCGACCCGGCGAGCATGTTGCCCCAGGTGGGCGTCGGTGGCTGGATGCCGAGCCCCAGGAACGACAGGGCTGATTCGAGCAGGATCGCAGCAGCGACCGTGAGCGTGAGGTTGACCACCACCGGGCCGATCACGTTCGGGAGGATGTGACGCACGATCACGCGCCGCGAACCGGCGCCCGATGCCTTGGCCGCCATGATGAACTCCTGGTTCTTGATCGACAGCGTGACACCGCGCACGATGCGTGCCAGCGGCATCCAGGTGATCGCCGAGACGAGCAGCACGACGGTCGGGATCGAGTCGCCGAAGATCCGGGCCGCGACGATGAGGAAGATGAGCGCAGGCAGGGCGAGCACGAAGTCGGTGAACCGCATCAGCACTGCATCGAACCAGCCGCCGGCATAGCCGGCCACGGTGCCGACGAGCGTACCGAACGCGCCAGCCACCAACGCGACCCCGAAGCCGACCGCCAATGACACCCGACCGCCGTAGAGCAGGCGGGAGAGCTGGTCTCGGCCGAGCGAATCGGTGCCGAGCAGGTGCGTGCCGTCGGGGCTCGCGAAGGTCGCCGTGAGGTCCTGTTCGGTGTACGGATAGGGCGCGATCAACGGCGCTGCGGCACAGAGCACGACCATCAGCGCGAGCACCGCGCCGGCCAACATCGCGAGTCGGTGGAGACGGAATCGTTCGGAGGCGAGTCGCCATTGCGACTCCGGTGGTTGGTCGAAACCGTCGAGCTCGGCGGCAGCCTCGGCCTCGATCTCAGCACGCGAGCGTGGTGCGGCACCGATCGCTCGACGGCGCATCCAGGGGGCGTCGGCGCTGCGGTCCGTCGTCGGTTCAGCCATGACGGATCCGCGGGTCGAGCACGCCGTACGCGAGATCCGCGACGAGGTTGAAGAACACCACGGCAAACGCCGTGATCATCAGCCACGGCAGGATGACCTGGTAGTCGCCGTTCTGCATGGCGGTCAGGAACAGGGGTCCCATGCCGGGCCACTGGAACACGGTCTCGGTGATCACGAGACCGCCGAAGAGCGCGCCGACATCGCCGGCGAGCTGGGTCGTGACCGGGATCATGGCGTTGCGCAGGGCGTGGCGCCCGACGACTCGACGTTCGCTCGCGCCCTTGGCACGGGCCGTGCGAACGTAGTCGGCATGGAGGACTTCCAGCAGCGAGGCCCGCATGTAGCGGCTGTACACGGCGACCAGCTGGACCGCCAGTACGAGCGCCGGTAACACGAGATGCCGAATCCGATCGAGCAGATCGAAGTCGGTCACACCCGGTGACCTGGTGCCGGCGGTGAAGAACAACGGGCCGTCGAGGCCCAACCAGTCGACGAGGTACACACCGAAGAACAGCTGCAACATGATCGCGAACCAGAAGTTCGGCATCGAGAGCCCGAAGAACGCAGCGCCCGTGGCCGAGTAGTCGAACAACGATCCGCGTTTGACGGCGGAGAGCACTCCGATGCCGACGCCGATCACGAAGCTGAACACCAGCGCAGTCACACCGAGCACCGCCGTGTTCCACAGCGCGCTCGACAGTTGCGGCCAGACATCGCGGTTCGACACGAGCGACGTGCCGAGATCGCCGCTGACTGTGTTGCCCAGCCACCGGAGGTACTGCTCCGACGCCGAATCGTCGAGCCCGAGCTGCTCGCGGTAACGCTGGATGTCCTCGACCGAGACTCGCGGGTTGCTGCGAATGCCGGCCTCCGGACTCGACACCGCCCGCGTCGCGGCGAACGAGACGACGCTGAGCACGATGAGCATCGGAATCGACACCAGGAGTCGTCGGACGGCGTACGAGATCACCGTAGGCCTCGCGCGAGCCGCTCCCGCCGTTGTCGATCCATAACGCCAGGACCACCGTCGCTCTCCACGACGATGGTCTTCCCGAACCCGATCACCCGGTGAGGAACCAGTCGTACATGTTGGAGAACCCGCCGTAGGCGCTCGACGTCCAGTCGCCGATCGGTCCGTCGAGCTGGTCGGACCTCCAGGCCGTGAGGTTCGGGAGTTGGTAGAGCGGGATCCACGCCATGTCGGCGCGCACCTCGGCGCCGATCTCGCGGATCGTCGCGAGCCGCTCGACCGGGTCGAGCTGCTGGTCGCTGAGCAGCGACAACTCGGTCACTCGTTCGCTGTCCCATGCGATGTTGTTCTGTCCGGAGAACCCGTTCGCCTCGCTCGGGATCTGGCTGCGGTCGTAGATGGTTGTCACCGACGGATCGGGGCTGGCGACCTGGGCGTACAGACCCATCCCGAAGTCGAGGGTCGGCAACCGATTCTGGAACAGCTCTCCGGCGTCGAGGTTGTTGATCTCGAACTGGATGCCGAAGTCAGCGACCTGCTCCTGAACCAGCGCCTGGACGTCCTCACGCCGACGGTTGCCGGCAACGGTGTTCCATTCGATGACCAGTGGTGTGCCGTCCTTCTCCCAGACACCATCGCCAGTGCGAGCCCAACCGGCGTCGGTGAGGATCTGCTCGGCGCGGTCGAAGTCCTGGACGACATCGGCGAAGTCCTCGCCGCACCAATCGCCGACGGTCGGCACCCAGCCGGCGCACTGCAACACACCACCGTCTGGGAAGATCGGCGCCATCACGGTGTCGAAGATCTCCTGGCGATCGATCGCGAACGCGAGCGCTTCGCGCACCGCTCGATCGGCGAGGATCGGCGACTGTGGCGATCGCTGGTTCGGCCACAGGCCTTCGAACACCACCCCACCGGCGATCGTGAAGTCGATACCGGATTGACTGAGCCGCTCGTTCACGCCGGGTGACGGCTGCGGGAAGATCGCTGCGACCTCACCGGTCTGGAGGGAGATGATCTCGGTGTCGGTGTCTTCGCGCGGTACGAACGTCACCTGATCGATCAGGGGCGCACGTTCCTCGTCCCAGTAGGCGTCGTTGCGGACGAGCACGGCCTCCTCGGCGCCCCAGCTCTGGAGCAACCACGGGCCACCCGACCAGTTGATCGCGTCGAGCATCTCGTCGGCGACATCGGTGCCTCCGAACTCGTCCGACTTGAGGAGGAATCCAGTGCCGCCGCCGAAGATGTCGGCCCACGGCGCGTAGTTCTCCTCGAAGGTGATGACGGCGATCTTCGGATCGGAGGCGTCGACATCGGTGATGAGATCGACACCAGCGGTGCTCAGCGTGCCGGTCGTCTCGAGGATCGAGCGCCACGTGAAACGCACATCCTCGGAGGTGATCGGGGTGCCGTCGCTCCAGACCGCCTCGTCGCGGATCATGTAGGTGACCGTGAACGGGTTCTGGGTGATGAGGCCGTTCTCCAGGCTCGGTGCCTCCACGAGCACCGGCGAGGCCTGGTAGTTGCCATCGACATCGAGTTCCATGAGGCGAGGCAGGATGTGGGCGGTCACCGACCACACGAGCCAGGACGCGTTGGCGCACGAGGTGACCGGGTTCAGGCACTCGGGCCACTGCTCGGCGGCGAAGACGACGCTGCCGCCGGTCGCACCGGCATCGCTGTCGGTGGCACCGTCGCCGTCGTTGCCGGCGTCCTCGCTTGCGTCGGCGGTCGGCTCGGTCTCGGTGTCGGCGTCGCTCGTTTCGCCGGCGGGAGCGTCGGTGACGGGTGTCGCGTCGTCGGCCACGCCCCCTCCCTCGTCATCGTCGCCGCCGCACGCAGCGGCCACGAGTGCAAGCGTGGTGAGCGCGGTGATTGGCCGGGCCCAACGATGACGGTTCGCGATCGTGCGTTGCATGTCTCCCCCTGTGTCGTGTCGTCAGGAACACGCCAGGGGCGTGCCGCCCGGGGGACAACGACCGAGATCAGTGCACGATCACGATCGTGGTGAACCCGGAACGAGGATCGACGCGGACCCGGTGCGTCACTCGACGATCACGAGCACCGAGGCCGACGTCCGACCACGGGCCGGGTCGACCTCCTCCCCCGGTCCGGAGTCGTCGCCCGGGCCACTGGGTGTGCTCCTACACGACGCCCGGCAGGTGGCTGGTGACGGGCTCCGCCCGTGCGTCGCACGGGATCTGATGCTCGATCGGCTTCCAGCACGGACCGCGGAGGATCTCCTCGGTCTGGGTCGCAGGCTCTCAGATCGCGCCGATCGGACCCGGCCGTACGACCGGGGGTGGGACAGCCGAGTCGGCCTGGTCTTGGTCCGGGGCGAGGTCGGGACCGATGTCTGCGACGAGCTCGGCGATCATGCGCAACTCGTCGGTCGGCGTGGTTCTGACCGGAATGCTGGAAGCATCGACGGCATCGGGTGTCGGCTTCGTCACCGTCGTCGGCGCTGGCGCCGGCTCATCGACACGGGCGGTGTCGGGCCGGAGCTCGCCGGCCACCATCACGAGGCCGCCGAGCACGAAGAGCATCGGTGCCACGAGTGCGGGGATTCGTCGGTGCGGCGCGGCACGAGCGAGCGGGACGGCGCCGAGGTCGAGGAGGGGCGGTTCGATGTTCAACTCGCGCAACTCGCGAGCGGCATGGTGAAGACGCTGATCGATGTTCACGTCGTGAGCCCCCTCGCGGCCCTTCCGAGTCGGGCGGCCAGGGCCGAACGCCCACGCTTCAGGTGGGTCTTGACGGTCTCCTCGCCGAGTTCGAGAATCGCTGCGACCTCCGACAGAGGCTGGTCTTCCACATAGAACAGCGCTAGAACCTCCGCCTGCCGAGGGGACAACTCGCGGAGTGCCCGCCACACTTCCTCGTCCGCGATGACGGGTTCGGAACGGAGCTCGAGCTGGTTCTCGGGTCGCTCACGGATTCGATCCAGGGCGCGGCGCTCGGTCGCCTCGCGTCGCCGGTACGAGATCGATCGGTTGATCACCGCGCGTCGGACCCACAGGTCGGGCCGTTCGTAGGAGTCGAGGCGACGCCAACGCTGGTGGGCGGATACGAACGCCTCCTGAGCGAGCTCCTCGGCGACCGACAGCGATCCGCACAGCGAGTACGCGAGCCTGACGACGGAGGGGTAGTTGCTGCGGTAGAAGTGATCGAAGCGATCCGCATGACTCGTCGGGAGCAGTGCGGTCGGCTCGTCGTGTCGCTCCCTGATCCGCGAGCGCGATCGACTGATCTCCGAGCTCGGCACAGGGAATCCCACGGTGAGAACACGCACCAGCCATCGACGAAGGGGGACGCGGCGGAGCGCATTGCTCCCCTCCGGCGGGCTGTTCCCATCAGAGGTCCGCATCCCCCGGTCGACACCGCGACGCTGGGTCGACTCCATGGGTCCGACCGTAGCCGGGCCCCCCATGTGTGCCGAGACCGGGTGTCGCCCGGCAGCGCTCGCAGAGCGCACGCATGACCGGAGGCTCCGCACTCGAACCGGCGCTCGTCGTCGTCGTCCGCTGCGCTGTCGGACCGCGACCTGACCCTGCTGGCTGACGGGTGCGGGCTGACGGGTGCGGGCTGACGGGTGCGACCTGACCGGTGCGGGCTGACGGGTGCGACCTGACCCTGCGGGCTGACGGGTGCGGGCTGACCCTGCGGGCTGACGGGTGCGACCTGACCCTGCGGGCTGACGGGTGCGGGCTGACGACTGCGGCCACGTCACGGTTCTGCCGGTCGACCGAGCCCGCCGTTTCTCGCGCGGACCTCGAACGGGAACGAGGCGCCTCTCGGCTCCTCGTACATCGTCTACCAGGTACTTCGTGGTGGGGCTAACAAGAATCGAACTTGTGACCTCCGCCTTATCAGGGCGGCGCTCTAACCGACTGAGCTATAGCCCCGGCAGCGGTGCGAGGCTATCGGCCCGAGGGCCAAATCCTCAACCGACCGTCGGTCGCGAGGTCGGCACCTCGTCGCCATCGTCGCCATCGTCGTCGTCGTCGACCGTCCAGTCGACGGCGGGAGACAGGTCGGCACCCGGCGGCTCCACCGAGGCCGGTGCTCCGGGGGACTCGGCCGTATCGGCATCATCGCCGTCGACATCCCAGGCCGGTGCCGCGTCATGGGCGGCGCCGAGTGGTGGGCGGCGCACCACGTACCGTCGCGTGGACGAGATCGTGCGCTCGACGACCTCCTCTTCGAGCACCGTCATCCGAACCCCGCCGACGATGTCGCTGACCAGGTTGAACAGGGTCGCCAGCAGGACCAGACCGCCCGTGAGCGCGACCACGCCGAACAGCCCGAGGATCCACGCATTGTGGAAGATCTCTTCACCCTTCAGCTCGAAGGTCTCCCAACCGAACTGCGTGAACCACCGCTCGACGTTGTCGAGGGTGCCGGTGCTGTCCGCGACTCGCCACAGCAGCACCCCGGCGGTGAGGAACACGACGTAGGCCACGGCACTGAACAGCAGTCCCACTTTGAAGGTGCTCCACGGGTCGATGTGCCGCAGGACCCGGGTGACTCGCCGAACCCGAGGTCGCCGTCCGGGCGCACGGAGCGAGGCGCCCTGCGCGTTGACCGGGACGGGCGTCCGGTGATCGTCCCACGACGTCGTCGCCGGGCGAGCAGGAGCGACGGGCGCGGGAGGCCCCGCGACCACCGGCTCGGCCGGCGTCACCCGCGACGCATGTGTCGGCGGCAGGGTCGGCGCAACGACCGAGGTCGGCAGACCTGGATCGGGTGCAGCCGGCGCCACCACCGGCTCGGCGGTCGCGGGCACGATCGCCGGCAGGTCGTACCGAGTGTCGGTCGGTCGGGGCGCGACCCCTGCCGTCGGCCCCGTGCCGGGATCGACAGCCCCTCCGGTTGGGCCCGAATACACTCCGCCGTCGTCGACCTCGCCGTCATCGTCGCCGTCATCGTCGGCCTCGTCGTCGACGCTCCAGTCGGTCGTCGTCACCGAAGGTGGGGGCGGGGGTGGCGGCGACGAGGGTGCGTCCCGATCGTCGGACGAGGATCGTCCGCGGGAGAAGATCTGTTCGAGCGCGCTCGAGAGCCTCGCGGAGGCGTCGTCGGTACTGCTCACCGCACCGAGTGTAGGCAGCCGGCGTCGGCGGTCGGCGGCGCGCCCGAGGCGGAGCCGGTCAGGGTCGGTCGGTGGCCCGTGCAGCGGCGACCTGATCACCGACGCGCACGCGCACCGTCACGGCGCCGTCGACCAGGCTCCATTCGATCAACTCGCCGCCGTTCGCCCCGGCCACATCGCCCGACGCCGTCGTGCCGCCGGTCACCCCGGCCAGCGCTGCGGCGTCGGCTGCCGACCGGGCCCGTTGGCGATCGTGGAGATCGCCGAGCACGGGCACCAACGCGAGCGTCACCGCCATGGTGACTGCCAGACCGACCAGCAGGACCAGCACCAACATCGATCCTCGATCGCGTGCGTGCACCTTCGTCTCCTCCGAGTCCGTGGATTCGGCAGCGGTGGCTGCAAGCGGGTCGGTGCGAGCCGACCGACCGGTGGTGCTCGGCGATCAGTCCTCGGCGTCGTCCTCGGCGATGATCGGTGCCACGGAGGCGACGGTCTGGCCGTCGTCGAGGTTCATGATGCGGACCCCGGTCGCGTCGCGGCCCTGGGACGAGATCTCCCGGACCGCCATGCGGATCGTGACCCCGCCCGACGACACCGCGACGATCTCGTCGTCGAGGCCGACCATGAAGGCTGCCGTCACGAACCCCTTCTTGCCCGTCAGCTTGATGCCGCGGACGCCCTGACCGCCACGTCCCTGACGGTTGAACTTGTCGAGCTGGGTGCGCTTGCCGTACCCGCCGTCGGTCATGAGCAGGATCGCCGTGTCGTTTCGGGCGACGTCGCACGACACCACGGCATCGTCCGTGCTCTTGAGCTTCATGCCCCGCACACCACCGGCGGTGCGACCCATGGCTCGGACGTCGTCCTCGCTGAACCGGATCGTCATGCCGCCCTTGCTCACCATGAAGATGTCGTCGTCGCCCGTCGTCTCGATCACCTTGACGAGCTCGTCCCGATCGCGCAGGTTGATGGCGATGATGCCGTCGCGCCGGCTCGAGTCGTAGGCGTCGAAGGTGGTCTTCTTGACCGTGCCCTGCTTGGTGGCGAAGAACAGGTAGCGATCGCCGGCGAACTCGCGGGTGTCGATGATCGCCTGGATGTTCTCGCCGGCCTGCAACGGCAACAGGTTGACGATCGGCATGCCCTTGGCGGTGCGCTCGCGCTCGGGGATGTCGAGCGCCCGCAATCGGTACACCTTGCCCCGATTGGAGAAGAACAGCAGGTGTGCGTGGGCGGTGGTGAAGATGACGTGACGCACGATGTCGTCGGCTTTGAGTTTGCCGCCGCTCACGCCCCGGCCACCGCGTCCCTGTGACTTGAACGACGACGCTGGGACCGACTTGACGTACTGGGCCTCGGTCATGACGATGACCAGTTCCTTGTCGTCGACGAGGTCCTCGATCGACATCTCGCCGTCGTCGTAGGTGATCTCGCAGATGCGCGGTGTCGCGAACTCCTCGCGGATGGCGGTCATCTCGTCCTTGATCACCTGACGGAGCAGGGCATCGTCGCCGAGGATCGCCTCGAGCTCGCCGATGGTGGTGCGGACGTCGGCGAGCTCGGTCTCGAGATCGATCCGCGAGAGCCGGGTCAGCTGGCGCAGCTGCATGTCGAGGATGTCGACCGCCTGCACCTCGGTGAACTCGAACGGATCGGACATGAGTCCGGCCTTGGCCGTCGCGGCGTCGTCGCTCGCGCGGATGAGGGCGATGATCTCGTCGATGACGTCGAGCGCCTTGATGCGCCCCTCGAGGATGTGCTCGCGCCGGCGCGCCTTGGCGAGGCGGAACTCCGAACGCCGGGTGACGACCTCGATCTGGTGCCGGACGTAGCCCTGGAGCGCGGTCAGCAGGTTGAGCGTGCGGGGCACTCCGTCGACCAGGGCGACCATGTTGATCGAGAAGCTGCTCTGGAGCTGGGTCATCTTGTAGAGGTTGTTGAGCACGACGTTGGCGTTGGCGTCGCGCTTGAGGGTGATGACCAGGTTCGTCTTGCCGCCCGCGGAGCCGTCGTTGACGTCGGCGATGCCCTCGAGGTCGCCGTTGGTGACGAGCTCCTCGATGCGCCCGGCGATCGACGAGCAGCTCGTCTGGTACGGCAGCTCGGTGACGACGATCTCGTAGCGGCCGTTCTTGCCTTCCTCGATGGTGGCCTTGGCGCGGGTCTTCACGCTGCCGCGACCGGTCCGGTAGGCGTCGATGATGCCCGCCCGCCCGAGGATCTGCCGCGCCTGTCGGGAAGTCGGGACCCTTGACGTGCGCCATGAGGTCGTCGACGGTGGTGCCGTCGGGGTCGTCGAGGAGGTGGATCGTGGCGTCGATGACCTCGCCCAGGTTGTGGGGCGGGATGTTGGTGGCCATGCCGACCGCGATGCCCTGGCTGCCGTTCACCAGGAGGTTCGGGAACCGTGCCGGCAACACCGCCGGCTGCTCGGTGGTGCCGTCGTAGTTCGGGATCATGTCGACGGTGTCCTCGTCGATGTCCGCGAGCAGCTGCATCGCCAACGGGTGCAGGCGACACTCGGTGTAGCGCGACGCGGCCGGGCCGAAGTCGGGTGAGCCGTAGTTGCCGTGGAAGGCGATCAGCGGGTGGCGCAGCGAGAACGGCTGGGCCATGCGGACGAGCGCGTCGTAGATGGCCGAGTCGCCGTGGGGGTGGTACCGGGCCATCGTGTCGCCGGTGACGCGGGCGCACTTGACGAAGGGTCGGTCGGGACGGAATCCCTGCTGCTCCATGTCCCAGATGATCCGGCGGTGAACCGGCTTCAGCCCGTCGCGCACGTCGGGAAGGGCGCGCGACATGATGACCGACATCGCATAGTCGAGGAAGGAGTTCTCCATCTCCTCCTGCAACGCGATCGGCTGAATCGGGTCGTCCCCGTCGGGCCCGTCGTCGTCGACGTCGGAGGGGGGAATCGGGGTGTCAGACATGCATCAGTTCCTGGTTCGGGGCGTTCATCAGAAATCGAGGTTCCGGACGTCGCGCGCGTTGGTGGTGATGAAGTCGCGACGCGACTCGACGTTGTCACCCATCAGCACGCTCATGATCGTGTCGGCCTCGGCCGCCTCCTCGACGGTCACCTGCAGCAACGTTCGGGTCTCCGGGTCCATCGTGGTGGACTTGAGCTCTTCCCAGTCCATCTCACCGAGGCCCTTCAGGCGGGCGAACTCCTTCTTGTGGTTCGGCCGTTCCGCCAGGAAGCGCGCCTTGGCGATGTCGTCTTTCAGGTACACCTTCTCCTTGCCGATCTCGGTCGAGTACAGCGGCGGTTGCGCGATGTACACGTAGCCGGCCTCGACCATGTCGCGGATCTGGCGGAAGAAGAACGTGAGCAAGAGGGTCCGGATGTGGCTGCCGTCGACATCGGCGTCGCAGAGGGCGATGATCTTGTGGTAGCGGGCCTTGTCGACCTCGAACTCCTCACCGACGCCGGCGCCGATCGCCGTGATCAGGGCCTGGATCTCGTTGTTCTTCATCATCTTGTCGATGCGGGCCCGCTCGACGTTGAGGATCTTGCCGCGGATCGGGAGGATCGCCTGGGTCTGGGGGTTGCGGGCGTCGAGTGCAGTGCCACCGGCGGAATCACCCTCGACGATGAAGATCTCGGACTCGTCGGCGTTCTTCGACGTGCAGTCCTTGAGCTTGTCGGGCATGCCCGCCCCCGACAGCGCCGTCTTGCGGCGAATCGCGTTCCGGGCGTTCTTCGCTGCCACACGCGCCTGAGCGGCGGAGAGGCCCTTCTTCACGACCTTGTTCGCCTCGGTCGGGTTCTCGGCCAGCCACTCGCCCATCCGCTCGTAGGTGACCTTCTGGACGAACGACCGCATCGGGACGTTGCCGAGCTTGGCCTTGGTCTGACCTTCGAACTGGGGTTCGCGCAACTTGACCGAGATGATCGCCGTCAATCCCTCGCGGATGTCCTCGCCGGTGAGGTTCGGGTCCTTCTCCTTGAGCAGGTTCTTCTCGCGTGCGTACTTGTTGACGATGCTCGTGAGGGCGGTGCGGAAACCCTCGACGTGCATGCCGCCCTCGATCGTCGAGATGCCGTTGGCGTAGCCGTGGATGCCCTCGTGGTACCCGGTGTTCCACTGGAGCGCGATGTCGAGCAGCTGGCCGTCGTCATCGTCGTCCTCGTATGAGCAGACCTTCGAGAACAGTGGATCCTTCGAGGCGTTCATGTGTTTGACGAAGTCGACCAGGCCACCCTTGTACTGGTAGGTGACGGTCTGCTCCTTCTCGGGGCGCTCGTCGACGAACACGATCTCGAGGCCCTTGTTGAGGAAGGCCATCGTCTGCAGGCGCTCGAGCACGGTGCGAGCGACGAACTCGGTGCCCTCCGCCTGGAAGACCGTCGGGTCGGGCCAGAACGTGATGCTCGTGCCCGTGGCGCGCCCTCGCTTGGGCGTGTCGCCGACGATCTTCATCGCGCCCTGCGGCTTGCCACCCTTGGCGTACTCCTGGAACCAGTGCTTGCCCTCGCGGTCGACCTCGATCGTCAGTCGCTCGGACAAGGCGTTGACGACCGAGACGCCGACGCCGTGGAGGCCGCCCGACACCTTGTAGCCCTCGCCGCCGAACTTGCCGCCTGCGTGCAGCACGGTGAGCACGACCTCGGCGGCGCTCTTGCCCCTGTGCTGGCCGGTCTTGTAGGGATCGACCGGGATGCCACGACCGTTGTCGTCGACCCGACAGCCGCCGTCGGCCGTCAGGGTGATGGTGATCTTGTCGCAGTAGCCGGCCATCGCCTCGTCGACGGAGTTGTCGACGACCTCCCAGATCAGGTGATGGAGCCCTTGCAGACCGGTCGAGCCGATGTACATGCCGGGCCGCTTGCGAACCGGATCGAGGCCCTCCAGGACCTGGATGTCCTTGGCTCCGTAGTCGGCGTTGCCGGACTTCGGCGTCGGCGCTGCGGCGGTCTTCGAACTCGCTTCTGTGGTGTCAGCGGACACGCGATACCTCGTTCAGTTCGGTCGTGGCGGAGTGTCGTCTCCGAGCGGCGTCCGGCGCCCGATCATGTGGTCGATCGGATGTCGAATCGCATGGATGTCATTGTACCAGCGGGCTGTCTCAGCGATGGGCCCATTCGGCCCTGAAATGCCTCCACATCGACGATAAATGGGTGCTCCGGTACCCGATGGCCCAGAATTCGCCCGTGGGGCCCTGCGGCACGGGCGGTCGGCCTGGATGAGAGCGGTCCCACGGTCGTGTCGCGATGCCTTCGACGTCGGAATCTCGGGGCGAACCAAGCGCCGAACGTGTCAGGTGAGTCGGATCAGGCGCACCACGGACCCGGCATCCCACTGTTCGCGGACGGCACGATCGTCCGATCCGGGCGGCGGGCCGCAGCCGTCCCTACGAGGTCGCATGACGATCTGATGCGTTTCGTCAAGAACCCGGAGGAGGCTGCCGATGTCGATGGTCGGATGTTCGCTACCGTCACTCCCATGCTCGACTCCGGTCGCACCCGGGTCGTCGCGTACCTCATGGTCGCGGCCTTGGCCGCAGTCTGGTACGTCCGCGAACGGCGCGCCGCCGAACGCCACGACACCGATTGGTGGCCGACCTACTGGCTCCTCACCGCCCTCGTGCTGATCAGCATGGGCGTCGGACGAGTCGGGTCGCTCGGTGATGCCGTCGCCGAGATCGGGCGTGAGCAGGCCCGGTCGAGCGGCTGGTACGAGCGACGACGCGACATCCAAGCGATCGCCATCATCATCATCTCGATCGGCTGGTTCCTCGGCGTCCTGCTCGCCATCTGGCGATTCCCGCCACGACGGCGGCGGTACCTGCCGAGCGTCATCACGATCACGGCGCTGGCCGCGTTCGCCGGGGTCCGTGTGATCTCGCTCCATCAGGTCGACACGGTGCTCTACCGGCGCGACGTCGTCGGGATCCGCATCGTATCGATCACCGAACTCGCTCTGCTGGCTGCCGCGGCCACCACGATCCTCGTGGTGCGCGGGTTCGCGAGCACTGCGGATTCCCTCGATGCACCGCTGCGGTCGGACCACGGGCACGGACCGGATCGTGGCATGTTCACGCTGCCGGCACCCGAGCGGTCGGTCGGCCACCGCTGGGAGGACCCGTGACGTCGAGCGTCCGCCGATGTCGACGTGCGATGTCGACGTGCGCATGTCGACGTGCGATGTCGACGTGCGATGTCGACGTGCGATGTCGACGTGCGATGTCGACGTGCGATGTCGACGTGCGATGTCGACGTGCGATGTCGACGTGCGATGTCGACGTGATGGTGCCCGAGGCCGATCACGTCCCGCCGACCCGACCCGGCTGATGCCGACGCGGCGTGAAACGACCGACACGCCGAGCCGTCGCAGGGGGTGTCGGGTCTGGGAGAGCACGCCTACCCGACGACACGGTTGATCTCGTCGAACACCTCGACGACGCCGAGTTGGTGCGACGCGCTCGCCTCCGCCACCGCGCCGACCGGTTCACCGCCACCGCCGTGCTCCTGCGTCGCGTCGCCGATGTCAGCGTCGGCGAACCGCCGCGGTCCGCTCAGTCGGCGAGTCGTGCCTTCACCAGCGCAGCAATGCGAGCACCGTCTGCGGTGGGGCCCGCCTGCTCACGCACCGCCTTGATCACCATGCCCATCGCACGACCACCGTCGGCACCCTGCGCGGCGACCTGGGCGATCTCTGCATCGACGATGGCCCGGAGCTCGTCGTCGCCCATCGCCGCCGGGAGGTATCGGTCGATGATCGCCAGTTCGGCGCGCTCCTTCGCCGCTGACTCGGCACGTCCGTTCTGCTCGTACACCTCGGCCGACTCCACCCGCTTCTTCGCCTCCGACTGGAGCACTGCGATCGCCTGCTCGTCGGTGAGCTCGACCGCCTCGTCACCGGCGACCTCGGCGTTCATGATCGCCGCACGAACCATCCGGATCGTCGACGTCGCGATCTCGTCGCGCGCCTTCATCGCCGCGGTCAGGTCGGCCTGAAGACGTGCCTTGACGGATTCTTGATCGATGGACATGTTCCCTATCATGCCAACGACGTTCAAGTAGCGCGCGGTGCGTACCGATGCAGCTCACATGAGCGACACCGCCGTCAACGATCCGTCTGCGACACCGATGCTCCTGCCCGACGGCGATGCGCCCCGACTGGGTACGGGACCGTTCCCGGCGCCCACACCCCAGACGACCCCACTGGTCGGGGCGCCACTGCTCGCGCCTGCTTCCGGCGCGCCACTGCTCCCGCCGGCGACGCCCGTCCTGCCGTCGTCCGGAACGCCGGCACCGCTGAACCTCTCACCAGCCGGCATCGGCGAGGCCGTGCTCCCGCCACCGGCGACCGCGGCGCCCACCTCGTGTGAGACGCCGACAAAATCCGACGCCCAACCGGAACACCCGATGGCGCACCTGATGCCCTCGAAGTCGAAGCCAACCGAGGCCTCGCGCCGCGCCGCGGAAGCCCGAGCCGCCAAGAAGGCGAAAGCCAAGAAGATCAAGATCGCGGTCGCGGCCGGGGTCCTCGTGGTGACCGCGCTGGTCGGACCACCGCTTTTCCGGTGGCTGAGCAACGCCGTCAACGAGGCCGGCAACACCTCGACCGAGCAGCCCGCCGACTGACGCGCGCCCGACCTCGACGACAACACTCGGAGTCGTCGCCCGCGTCACCGACCTCGGACCGGGTCCGCTCTAGCCGAGGCGGGCACCTCTGGCACCCCGACGCTCGACACGCACGTCGATCCGGTCCACGTGGACATCTGCGATCTCGCGCAAGCGATCGATGATCATCGTCGTCAGGAACTTGACCTGAGTTGCCCACGCCGGATCGTCGACCTCGACGACCAGGACGCCTTCGTCGAGCTTGACCGGCTTCACGTGCTCGGCCACCTGATCACCGACCGCTTCGTGCCACCGTCCGAACAATCCGCCCACGGCTCGACGACTCGGGCCGCGCAGCGAGCGCACCACACCGTCGAGTGAGGTCGAGATCGAAACGGGGTCGCGGTCGTGCTTCATCATGCTGGTCGACGTCACGTCCGGAACGCTCCGTCACCAACGACCGTACCCGCCTCGATCCGGATGATCCGCTCGGGCGATGCTGCGTCCGGCAACGGCGACGCGGACGTGATCACGACCTGACCCGACGGCAGGTTGGCGAGCAACGCTGCTGCGCGCTGCGGATCGAGCTCCGACAACACGTCATCGAGGACGAGCACCGGCGTCGAGCCGGTCCGCTCGGCGACGAGTCGGTGCGCGGCCAGACGGAGCGCGAGCGCCACCGAGCGCTGCTCTCCTTGCGACGCGTGCGTGCGGGCCGGCAGGCCGGCAAGCCCCACCGCGAGCTCGTCGCGATGCGGTCCGACGGTCGACACGCCACGCCGGACATCGAGCCCGCGCGCCTCGGCCAGTGCCACCGCGAGGCCGGTACGGCGCCACGGCGGCTCGTAGACCAGCTCCACCGCTGCCGATTCCGCCGCGAGCTGGGCGTACGCCTCCGTCACCATCGGCTGACATCGCGCCACGAGGGTCGCGCGCGCGTATCCGAGACGGTCACCGAGCTCGGCAAACCGTGCATCCCACACGTCGAGGGTCACCGCGACCTCGTCGGTGAGCGTGCCGCTCGCCTGCTTGAGCAGGGTGTTGCGTTGCCGGAGCACCCGGTCGAGCTCGAGGCGGAGGGCATCGTAGGACGTCTTCAACGCGACGAGGGTGTCGTCGAGGAATCTTCGTCGCTCGGTGGGTCCGCCCTTCAGGATGATCAGGTCGTCGGGCGCGAACACGCTCACGCGCATCGCGCCGAGCAGGTCGCGCGCCTTGGCCAGCTTCTGTCGGTTCACCTGGACGCGATTGCGTCCGACGCGTGCGATCTCGGCCTCGATCAGGACTTCCCGCTGGTCATCGTCTCGCACGGTGGCACGAATCACCGCCGCGTCGGCGCCGGCGCGCACGAGGGCATCCGGCGGGGCACCACGGAAGCTGGACAGGGTCGCCAGGTAGGCGAGCGCCTCGGCGAGGTTCGTCTTTCCCTGGCCGTTTCGGCCGAGCACCGCCGTGACGCCGTCCGTGAGATCGAACGTCGCCGCCTCGTAGTTCCGGAAGTCCGAGAGCTCCAACCGCTCGACGATCATGAACGCGTCACGCTAACGGCACCGGTCGACGAGATGAGCAGCACCACCCATGTGCCGGTGTGCGAGACCGTCGGACAGTTCAGGCGGCACGCCGCGAGCCCCGCCCGACCACCGCCGACGTCGGCGGTGCCGGTGTGCGAGATCGGTGGCTGAGGCGGGGATCGCATCGTTCGACTGCACGGCGCGGTGAACCCGAACTGCCCGAGGGGCAGTGAGCGGTGAGACGCAACGCCGCGATCGGGCGATCCGGACCCGCTCAGGGGACGCGGACGGGCATGAGGAGGTAGAGGTATTCGTCGTGACCCACGCCGCGGAGCACCGCCGGCTTCATCGGATCCATCGTCGCGAGCGTCACCTCGTCTCCCTCGACCGCGTCGATGCCCGACGCCAGGTAGTCGGGGTTGAACGCCACCGTCATCTCGACACCGTCGTAGCTGGCGTCGATCTCCTCGGTGGCGTTGCCCACGTCCTGGGTGATCGCGGTCAGCTGCACGGTGTCGCCACCGAGCGTCAGACGTACCGGGGTCGAGTCCTGGGCGAGGATCTTCACCCGACGGAGCGCCTCGAGCAACGCATCACGTCCGACCGTCAACAGGTTCGGGTACGACGAGGGCAGCAGGTTGCGGTAGTTCGGGTACTCACCCTCGATCAGCCGGGTGGTGAGCCGCGTACCACCGACCTCGAACACCGCTTCGCGGGCCCCGAGACGCACCGTCAGCTCGTCGTCGCCGGACAGGATCCGCTGCAGCTCGCCCAGCGCCCGACCCGGCACCAGCACCTTCTGGCCGTGGCCGAGCATCGAAGACTGCGGGAGATCGCGGACGGCCAGCCGGTAGGAATCGGTCGCGACCATCTTGAGACCCTCGTCCTCGCTGGCGATGAGGACGCCCGTCAGCACGGCCCGGGCATCGTCGGTCGAAGCCGCCCGCACGACCTGACGCAGCGCGTCGCTGACCTGCTCACTCGTCAGCGTGACGGGATCACCGGTGGGTTCGACCTGAGCCGGATAGTCCCCGAGCGAGAGCGGGCGCACGCTGAACTGCGAGCGCCCGGCACTGATCGACATCTCGTCGTCGCTCAGGTTCACTTCCACCGCACCGGCGGGGAGCGCCTTGACGATGTCGGCCACCAGTCGTGCCGGGACCACCGCTGATCCGTCGGCGTCGCTGTGCACCGGGACCGACAATCGGATCGTCAGCTCCAGGTCGGTGCCAGTCACCGTCAACTCCCCATCGTGCAGGTCGAGGCGTACGCCCGACAGCACCGGCAGGGTGCCGGTTCGACTCGTGGCGGCACGCCCAGCGGTGGCCAATGCGTCGGCCAAGATCTCTCGCTCGCAGCGGAACTTCACAGTGCGACCCTTCTCCCCAGTGTGTGATGTATCAGGTTAAGAGCAGTAGTAGGGGTTGTGGATTGGGGACAACCCGGTGTTCGCCCAGCGTAGAGGCTGCGCGCGGCTGCGCGCGGTTGTCCACGGGGATCCACAGCGCGCGGATGACGTCGATGTGGTTCGGTGGATGAACCCGAGCTGTCCACCGAACGACCCATGGTTGTCCCGTGTGTTGTCCACATCCCGCGCGCGGTGCCCGACGGCGCCTTCGGGGATGCTCTGCGGGCCGACCGACGGTCGCAGGCTCGATGGCTCTTGTTTCGACGGTCCGTGTTCGGTGCGTTCATTGGAGCTTGAGCTTCTGCAGGACGTCGGTGACCTGTTCGTAGATGGCCTTGCGTTCGCCCATCTGTCGGGCGATCTTCTCGACGGCGTGGATGACGGTGGTGTGATCTCGCCCGCCGAACAGTCGAGCGATGCTCGGGTAGCTGAGGTCGGTCTTCTCTCGAAAGACGTACATCGCGATCTGACGTGCGGTGACGAGCGGTCGCTGCCGGCTCTTTCCCTTGAGGGCTTCGACCTCGAAGCCGAGGATCGCCGCGATCTCGTCGAGCAGCTCGGCGTCGGTGCGCGGCTTCGGTTCGGTGTCGGTGAGCAGATCGGCGAGCTGTTGCTGGGCGAGCTCGGTGGTGATCGGTGCACCACTGAGGCTGGCGTAGGCGGTCACGCGGATCAAGGCCCCCTCGAGCTCGCGGATGTTCGTCGAGATCTTGGACGCGATGAACTCGAGCGTCTCGGCCGGCACCATCACCCGTTCGCGCTCGGCTTTGTTGCGCAGGATCGCGAGCCGGGTCTCGAGGTCAGGGGGCTGGATGTCTGTGATCAGGCCCCACTTGAAGCGCCCACGGAGTCGCTCCTCGAGGGTCGGGATCGCGTCCGGCATGCGGTCCGACGAGATGACGATCTGCTTGTTCGCCCCGTGCAGGGAGTTGAACGTGTGGAAGAACTCCTCCTGGAGGCCCTCCTTGCCCTCGAGGAACTGGACGTCGTCGATCAGCAGGACGTCGATCTCGCGGTACTTGCGACGCAGACCGGCCATCGAGTTCGACCGGATCGCGTCGACGTACTCGTTCATGAAGGTCTCGGTCGACACGTAGCGCACGACGTGGTGCTGGTAGTTGCTGTGGACGTAGTGCCCGATCGCGTGGAGCAGGTGGGTCTTGCCGAGCCCGGCGGAACCGTAGATGAACAGTGGGTTGTAGCTGCGGGCCGGGGTTTCGGCCACGCGGAGTGCCGCGGCCAACGCAAACTGGTTGGACGCTCCCTTCACGAAGGTCTCGAACGTGTAGCGGGGGTTCAGACCCGCCTCGTCGAGCGCATCATCGCCGCTCGTCGTACGCTCGCGGGCGCCGGCGGGCGCCGCCGTCGCGGCGGTCGAGGTGTCGACGACGGGGATCTCGAGCGTGTCGACGCCGACGTGCTCGGAACCGCCGATGATGACGTCGAAGTGCCGATCACCGACGCCGATCTCGTCCATGGCGTCGGTGATCAAGGGTTGATAGCGCGTGAGGATCCGGTCGCGAGCGAGCGTGCTCGGGACCTGGATCACCAGGCTGGAGTGGTCGTCGGCGACCTGCGGCACGACCTCGGAGAAGGTCGAGAACCAGACCGACTCGGTGAGCTGGGCACGGAGCAGTTGCGCAACGGCTGTCCACACCTCGTGTTGATCACTCACCCGGAACCTCCGCAACGACCATGACCACGCATTCCACACGGTTGTCCACAGGTGTGGACAACGGGGCCAGCGTGGTGCAGGCGCAGCAACCTAGCACGATCGGTCGGGGCTCCGAAAATGGCGCAGCGGCGCCGCCGCTGCGGGTTTCGAACCCTGGTTGCCGCGCGTGGGTTCGCCGCCGTAGCCTTGTCAGGTCGAGTTGCGTGGTTCGTCCACGCACCGAGTTGCATCAGATCGTGTCCACCTGGCAGTGCGCTCCAGCCAGGTGATCGAGGAGGACGACGTGAAGCGTACATTCCAGCCCAACACCCATCGCCGTGCGAAGAAACATGGGTTTCGCGCTCGTATGAGCACTCGTGCCGGCCGGGCAGTGCTCAAGAACCGACGCGCCAAGGGCCGCGCCCGTCTTTCGGCTTGATCGGTCGGATCCGCGAGCGCCACGGCTTCGACCGCCTGGCACGTGACGGCACGCGGATCCGTCGTTCGGCGCTGTGGTGCACCTGGTGTCCCGATCCCGACTCGACCGCGACGTTCGTGGCGTTCGCGATCGGCCGCGCCTTCGGACCGGCGGTTCAACGCAATCGGATCCGCCGCCGGCTCCGCGCGCTGCTGCGCGAGATCGATCGCATGGAACCGCTCCCGACCGGGCTGCTGTTGATCGGCGCCCAACCGGAGTTGATCGAACTGACGTTCGATCAACTCCGACTTCGGTTGAACGATCTGGTCGGTGCGATCCGGGCGACCTCCCACTCGGTGGAGTCCAGCGCCTGATGATCCGGGCGATCGAGTGGTACCAACGAGGGGCCGACGGGCGCCCGTCGCCGTGTCGCTTCTTTCCGACCTGCTCCGAGTACGGCCACGACGCGATCACGATGCATGGTGCTTCACGCGGTGGCTGGTTGACCCTGCGGCGACTGTTGCGCTGCCGACCGTTCGGTCCGTCCGGATTCGACCCCGTCCCCCTCCCCCGCACCGACACCTGCTCGCCGGCGCGGCTCACCCACCACTACGAGGAAACCTGATCCCATGTTCGCCGGTGTGTTCGAAGTCCCCGCTGCGTTGCTGGCGTGGTTATATGCCCTGACCAGCAACTACGCGATCGCGATCGGTCTGATCGCGGTGATCGTGATGCTGCTCGTCACACCGCTCATCTTGAAGAGCACCAAGGGCATGCTCGAGATGCAACGGCTGGCGCCCGAGATGCGCAAGCTGCAAGCCGAACACCGTGACGACCGGCAGAAGCTCAACGAAGAGATGATGAAGCTCTACCAGGAGCACAAGGTCAATCCGATGGCTTCGTGCCTGCCGCTGGTCGCTCAGATGCCGGTCTTCATCATCATGTTCCGGATCTTGCACGGCCTGACGTATGAACCCGTCGGGGGCAACGAGCTCGTTGCGCGGGCGGTGCTCAACGCCGGTGGGGCCGACCCCAACGCGGACATCGGTTTCGTCCCCCGCTACGTCGCGCAGACATCCGAGTTGTATCAATCCCTCGTTCGGCAGACCCACATGTCGGCCTTCGGCCTGGATCTGTCGGTGTCACCGGCGGAGATGCTGGGGCAGGACTTCGCCCGCGGTCTCGTCTATGCAGGACTCGTCGCGATGCTCGGCCTGCTGTACTTCTTCCAGCAGCGCATGGTCGCCGCACGGGCTGCGGTCAGCCCGACGATGTCGGCCAGCCAGCAGAAGTTGATGCAGTACCTGCCGGTTGCGTTCGCGGTCTTCCAGATCTTCTTCCTGCTCGGTCTGGTCGTCTACTACATCGTCCAGTCGATCCTGCGCATCCTGCAGCAGTTCTACATCACGAAGCGCTTCTACGGACACGACGAATCGCTGGGTCGCCAGGCCCAGGCCGCCAGCGAGCAGGCTCGCGAGTTGGCGAAGAAGGACGGCGGTGGCGGGCCGTTGGCGCAGGTCCGGCGCGATCTGGGTCAGTCGAAGAAGGCCGCCCCGAAATCCACCTCGAAGTCCAAGCCGTCCGGCGACGAGCAACCGGCGAAGATTGCGCCGTCCAAACGGACCACGGCTCCGAAGAATCGTCCGACACCGTCGTCCAAGCATCGGCCCTCCGGCCGTCCGACCAGTCGAACGGCAGCTCGCCCGAGCTCGGCCAAGAAGCGGAAGCGCAAGTAGCCGTTCGTTCGATTGCACCTGAAGGAGAGATCACATGGAATGGGTCGAAACGACCGCGAAGAGCCTCGACGAGGCGAAGGACCGAGCCCTCGATCAGCTCGGCGTGGCTGCCGACGAGGCGGAGTTCGAGGTCCTCGAAGAACCCAAGTCGGGTCTCTTCGGTCGGATGCGCGGCGAGGCGCGCGTGCGTGCCCGAGTCAAGCCGGCTGCCGTGCGTCCCAAGCAGGATCGTCGATCGCGTGGCCGCGCGAAGGCACGACCCGACGATCGCAAACGCGGTGGACGCAGCGACGGCCAGTCGAGCGGCACCGCCGACAGGGCCTCGATGTCGTCGACGAATGGTTCCGAATCCGACACCGATGGCGCAGCCGACGATGCGCAGCCTGCTCGACGCGAGCGGCCGGCGCGTGAGCGGCAGTCATCGAACCGGTCGAAGCACAACAAGGAGAACACATCGATGAGTGACGAGCAGCAGGAGTCGACCGTGACGCCGGAGGAAGTCGGTGATGCCGCCATTGCGTTCATGTCGGGACTGGCGGACGCGTTCGGCGCCGAGGCAACGACCACGATCGACATCGACGGCACCGATCTCGAGGTGCAGGTGAGCGGCCGCGACCTCGGCCTCATGGTCGGCCCGGGTGGACGCACCTTGATCGCGGTCCAGGATCTCGCGCGGGTGGCGTCGCAGCGCCGACTCGGCGACCATGAGACGCGTCTGCGCATCGACGTCGGCGGGTACCGCGAGAAGCGGCGAGCGGCGCTCGAGCAGTTTGCTGCGGCGGTCGCGAGCCAGGTGATCGAGTCGGGCGAGCCGAAAGCGCTCGAGCCGATGCCGTCGGCCGATCGCAAGGTCGTGCACGACGCGATCATCGAGATCGACGGCGTCACGAGTCGGTCCGAGGGCGACGATCCGACACGCCGGGTGATCATCACGCCCAGCTGAGTCGACCGATGCACGAGTCGCTGACCGAAACGCTGCGCGCGGCGCAGCGTTTCGGCTTTTTCGGGGATCGTCCGATCGATGAGGCGATCGAGCACTCGAACAGCTTCGTGCAGGCCCTCGGCGATCTGCCTCCCGGAAGTCGAGTCATCGATCTCGGCACGGGTGGCGGCCTCCCCGGCCTGGTGCTGGCGGACAGCTTCCGGGACGCAACGGTCGTCCTGCTTGATCGACGGGAGAAGCGCACCGACTTCTTGCGGCTCGCGGTGTTACGACTCGGGTTCGATCACGTCGAGGTTCGTTGCGACGATGTGGCCGCACTGATTCGCGACGTGCGGACCGAGGTCGAGCCACCGTTCGACGTCGTGACGGCGCGTGGATTCGGGCCGCCCGAGTTCACCATCCGGTCGGCCGCGTCGCTGCTCGCGCCGGCTGGACGAATCGTGATCAGCGAACCGCCGACGGGCGATCGTTGGCCAACTGCGTTGCTCGAGGATCTGATGCTGACGTCGGAGCGGACGGGGCCGGTGCGCGTCTTTTGCCGGAGTGCCACGTGACGAGGTGGCTCACGTCGAGCCCATGAGCGCAGCCGGGTCCTGTGCGTTCGGGAGGGCTCGATGTTTCACGAGAAACAATTCGGCTCGGTGGTGCGACGTCGCCCCGTGATGTTTCACGGGAAACATTCGCGCCGGCTCCGATTGCATTTCCCCTGATCCCAGTGCATCGAGTCCCAGCCGGTGTCGTTGCGGCCCGGTCGAGATCCGTGCGTCTCCATCCGGTTGCGACCGGTGTGGAGGGGTCGGAATCACCATCGAATCCGTCACGGTCTCAGGAACTGGTCGAGGGTGCTGGCAATTGACTCGGCCACCCGCCAGACTGTGCCGCAATGGACCCAGCCGCCGACGCACGCCCCCCCGTGCGCCCACTCCCCCGCGTCATTGCCGTCGCCAACCAGAAAGGTGGTGTCGGCAAGACGACCACGACGATCAACACCGGGGCCTGTCTGGCCGAGATGGGCCTACGCACCCTCGTCGTCGACCTCGACCCGCAGGGCAATGCGTCCACCGGTCTCGGTATCGAGAACCGTGGGCTCGAGACCTCGATGTATCACGTCCTGATGCACGATGTCCCGCTCGAGAACTGCATCGAACCCACCGACGTTCGCAACCTGTTCGTGGCCCCCGCCAGCCTCGATCTGGCCGGCGCCGAGATCGAGTTGGTGCCGGCGTTCAGTCGCGAAACCCGCCTGCGAAACGCGATCAAGACCGTGATCGATGACTACGACTACGTCCTGATCGACTGCCCGCCGACCCTCGGCTTGTTGACCGTGAACGGTCTCGCCGCCGCCGCGGAGGTGTTGGTGCCGATCCAGACGGAGTACTACGCACTCGAAGGCCTCGGACAGCTGCTGCGAAATGTCGATCTCGTCAAGCGCAACCTGAATCCCGATCTCGAGGTGTCGACGATCGTGTGTGTGATGTACGACGCCCGCACCAAACTGTCGGACCAGGTCGTTCAAGAGGTGCGTGATCACTTCGGAGACAAGGTCGTGCGAGCGATCGTGCCACGGTCGGTGCGCCTGTCGGAGGCACCCTCGTTCGGTCAACCGATCATCACCTTCGACCCGCGTTCCCGGGGAGCCGTCGCCTATCGGGACGTCGCCAAGGAGGTACACCATGGCCCGACGTAGTGGACTCGGCAAGGGACTGAGCTCGCTCATCCCCCCCGGCGAGGCAGTTCCTGGCGACTCGGGCGAACCGGCGTTGCTCCAGGAGTTGCCGGTCGGCGACATCACCCCGAACCCGCATCAGCCACGCGTACACTTCGACGAGGAGTCGTTGGCGGAGTTGACCGCCTCGATCCAACAGATCGGAGTGCTTCAGCCCATCCTCGTCCGGCCGAACGGCTCCGGCTTCGAGCTGATCGCCGGAGAGCGACGGTGGCGTGCTGCCGGGCGCGCCGGCCTGGCGACCATTCCGGCACTGGTTCGCACCACGGACGATCTCGCGTCGGTGGAACAAGCACTGATCGAGAACCTGCATCGACAGGATCTGACGGCGCTCGAGGAAGCAGCGGCGTACCAGCAGCTGGTCGAGGACTTCGACCTGACGCACGAGGAGGTCGCCGACCGGGTGGGCAAGAGCCGGTCGGCGGTGACCAACACGCTCCGACTGCTGGGATTGCCGCCTTCGATCCAACACCTGCTTGCCGACGGACGGTTGTCAGCCGGCCACGCACGGGCGCTGTTGGCAACGCCCGACCGCGCACTCCAGGAGTCGCTGGCGCGGCAAGCAGCCGAGGAGGGGTGGACCGTTCGAACGGTCGAGGAAGCGGTGAAGCGTGGTGGTGCTGGGTCGGTTCCCGACAGCGCTCCCGAGGCGACGGGCGACCGGCCTGCCGGTCACGACGGCGCAGGTATCACTGCAACGACACGACTTCGCCCACCCGGGCTCCTCGAGCTGGAGGAGTTGCTGGCCGAGCACCTCGACACGCGGGTGTCGGTGCAGATGGGCGCGAAGAAGGGTCGGATTGCGATCGACTTCGCCGATCTGGGCGACCTGGAGCGGATCTATCGGCGGATGACCGACCAATAGTCCGGACATTTCCGTGACGTGGTTCGCCCTTCCGCGGTGGCTCGATGCGCACTTCAACGTTGAACCCGCGCGTGACCTTCAGTCACAGGGTGGGGAGAATTCTGTGGATAAACCCTCGATATTCCCGTGGTTCAGCATCAACCTGGGGATAACGGTGCTTCACAACCCTGGATCACGGGTCCAGAGTTCCAGTGCGTCGATGACCGCCGTGACGAGCTGGGGAGCCCGATCCAACACCGCCGGGACCGGACCGATCGTCAGCAGCACCGCGGGCATGCGGGTCTCACGGAGCACCGGAAGCCGCATCCCCTGGACAGCGGGCGTGAAGACCTCGAGGTGAACCCGACACTGCTCGGCGATGAACGTAGCGAGCGACCGACCGCCCGCAGATTCGAACTGGGGCACTGCGTAGTAGTAGACCGTCGGCTCGACGCCGGTCTGGGTCTCGAAGCCGAGGTAGGCGGTCGCAGCGAATCGGTTCGCCGCCGCAGCCTGAGCCGCAGCGTCCGGCTCGTCGGAGGCGATCACCGTCGCGCTTCGTTGCCGGAGTGCTTGCACCAGCTGACGGGACAGAGCGCTCAGACCACCGAACTGCCCGACGACGAGGCGCATCTCGGCCAGCGAGCGGGCCGACGCAGTGAGCGCCTCGAGCTCCCGGACCACGGTGACACCCGGCCCCGTGCCGGTCTGGCGGAGGAGCACCTGGATCGCGCGGACGGTGTCGGGCCCGCAGACCCCGTCGACGTACAGCCCGGAGTTGTGTTGGAAGTCCTCCAGCGCACGTGAGGTCGCCGGACCGAAGATCCCGTCGACACGTCCGGAGTCGAAACCGAGCCGGGCCAACGACGCCTGCAGATCGCTGACGTCGTCGCCACGGAGGTTCGGAGCGACGAGCAGGAGCAGGCGGTCCCCCAGATCCCATGACGCCTCGACGATCGCACGCCATGTCTCCTCGTCACACGATCCGGTCACCCGCAGTCCCCTGACCAGCTGGAACTCCCGCAATGCGAGGTCGGTTGCAGCACAGAAGCAACCCGGCTCGGCCCCGACAGGAGCGAATCCTGCGGCACCGAGGCGGCGCTGGAGATCTCGGATCGCTTCGCCGCGCTGACCGAGTGTCAGTGGGAAGTAGCGAGAAATTTCGTCGAGCTCCTGGAGAAGTGCACCCTTGCCCTTGGCGCCGACGATCTTCTTCTTGACGTCCCCGTCCTGCAGGACCAGCAGCGTCGGGATGCTCATCACGCTGTACCTCATGGCGATGTCGGGGCTCTCGTCGACGTTGAGCTTGGTGATCGTGATCTGGTCGCCGAGCTCACCGGCGAGTTCCTCGAGCACGGGAGCGATCTGCTTGCACGGACCACACCACTCGGCCCAGAAATCGACGAGCACCGGGACGCTCGATGCAGCGACCGTCTCGTCGAAGGTCGAGCTGGTGAGGTTGGTGATGCCGTTGGCCATCGAATCAGTCCTTTGCCGTAGACGCCGTGGTGACGAGCGTAGGGGAGTGTACCGAGGAGTAACCAGGCGGTCGGGACAATCATTCCGAGGCGATCCTCGGGCTCGTGCTCGGGCTCGTGCTCCGGCGAACTGCGTCGACCGGCGGCTGCTGCGCTGACCGGGCGAGTGTCTCGCCCGGCGTCGGTCGCGACACTGCGGCGATGGCGATCGCCGTCCTGACCGATGTCCCCCGCAATTCGATCGCGCTGGACGCGGTGATCGCTGACGGCTTTGGCCGTGCGTGTGGATCGCTGGTGGTTGCTGGGCGATCTCGTCGCGATGGGTCCCGGTGGGAACGGCGTCCGGGTTGCGAGAACTCCGATCCGAGGTGCATCTCAGCTGGAACACCGAACGGTACGTCCTGCACGACGAGTTGCCGTTCCCTCCCGCCGATGAACTCGATCTCAGCCGTCGGTTGGTCGATCAGAAGATCGGGACGGCGGCGAGCTTCGCCTGGACGAAGGGTTCGCTGTCCGACGCCGACCTGGTCTGGCTCGGCAGCCGTGCACAAGGCCACCGTGGTGAGCTGGCTCGATGGCACCCGTGCGGACCCACGTCAGTCGCCGAGGTCACCGCCGGACGCGGGGCTCTGGTGAGTTCAGGCGTTCGCGGCGGCGCCGGCGTGCTCGGCGTCCTCCTGGGCCTCGAGCCAGCGTTCGGCGTCGATTGCCGCCATGCAACCACTCCCCGCTGCGGTGATCGCCTGGCGGTAGGTGTGGTCCTGCACGTCACCGCACGCGAACACCCCATCGACGTTGGTGTAGCTCGAACCCGGTTGCGTCACGAGGTAGCCGCTGTCCTCCATGTCGAGCATGCCCGTGAAGAGGTCGGTGTTCGGACGATGGCCGATCGCGACGAACACACCGGTGACGTCGAGATCGCTGACGGAGCCGTCGACGGTGCTCGTGACCTGCAACCCCTCGACCTGGTCGGCGCCGTGGATCTCGGTGACGGTGTGGTTCCAGAGGAAGTCGATCTTCGCATTGGCGAAGGCGCGGTCCTGCATGATCTTGGAGGCCCGCAGCTCGTCGCGGCGATGGATGATCGTGACCTTCTCGGCGAACTTGGTGAGGAAGGTCGCCTCCTCGATGGCGGAGTCCCCGCCGCCGACGACGGCGATGTTCTGACCCCGGAAGAAGAAACCGTCGCACGTGGCACACGTCGACAGGCCGTGTCCGAGCAGACGCGACTCGGCTTCGAGCCCGAGCATGAGAGAACGGGCACCGGTCGAGACGATGATCGACTGCGCTCGGTACTCGTCGTCGCGGACCCAGACGCGGAACGGGCGCTCGGAGAAGTCGACCCGTGTCACCTTCGCGGTCAGGAACTCAGCGCCGAAGCGCCCGGCCTGAGCACGGAAGTTCATCATCAGCTCGGGGCCCATGATGCCGTCGGGGAACCCCGGGAAGTTCTCGACTTCGGTGGTGAGCATCAGTTGCCCACCGGGTTGGTCGGAGGTCGACGACGGCTCGCCCTCGATGACGAGCGGTTCGAGGTTGGCTCGGGCGGCATAGATGGCGGCGGTGAGACCGGCAGGGCCGGATCCGATGATGATGACATTGCGGACGTCGGACATGAGGCGCTCCGTATCGACGACAGGTGGGGTGGAGGGACGGTGTGGTGGAGATCAGGCGTCGGTGCTCTGACGCTTCGACATCAGCAACAACCCGGCGACGGTGAGGATTCCCCCGACCAGGAAGTAGCTGACGTACACCGACTTGTCCCACTCCAACCAGATGTCGAGGAACGACTGCAGCCCGCGGGTGGCGATGATGAGCAGCAGGACCATCGCCACGAGGCCGAGGAACAGGCCCAGCAGGCCGAAGACGACGCCGCGAACGGCCTTGATGGCGTTGTTGGTGGTCTTCTCGCGCACGTTGCCGACGAAGGTCGTGATCTGGTCGGTGAGATCGGTCGCCCAGTTCGGATCGTTCAGTGGATTCCCCGGCATGGCGCCGACACTAGCGGCCGGATCCGAACCTGCTTCAACGAGTGACGACCGGGTCAACCCTGACAGGTGTTGCACGACACGCCCGATGGGCGTCCGCCGAGCGGCACGCCCGATCGGTTCAGCGGGGGAGTGGGGCCGTTTCGAGGATGTCGCAGGTGTCGGGATCGATGGCGGTCACGAGCTGCTGCTCGGATTCGACTGCGACGAGCACCTCGTTGACGGCGCCGTCGACTTCGAGGAACCCGACGCCGAACACGGACGCCTCGCACGCGGAGTTGGGAATGGCACCGAGGCGGCCCTCGTCGGCTCGCACGATGAGGTCGGCACCGAATGCGCCGAGTTCGTCGGGTGAGGTGATCGGCAGATCGCGCGCGTTGCCCGGCACTGCAGCTCCGCCCTCGCCGTCGCCGGCGTCGTCGCCCTGGTCGGCGGCCACGTCGGTCTCCGCGGCGATCGCCGCCTCGGCGGCGGGTTCCTCGGCGGCCATCTCGGCGGGTTCCTCGGCCGGCTGGTCGGCGGCCATGTCGTCGGCAGCAGGTGCGGCGTCCATCGCCGGTTCGTCGCTCTCGACGATGGCTCGGTCGCTCGCGACGCCAGGTTCTTCGGTCGCGTTGGTTTCTTCGCCGCCGGCGTCGTCGTCGCCTCCGGGAACGTTGGCGATCACGACACCGAGCACGCCGACGCCCACGACCGCTGCCGCGATGGCGAGGAACCGGCCGTACGCGGGACGTGGGCGGTAGGGCACGACGGGGGTCGTCGCTCCGGCCGCGGTGGCCGCGGTGGCCGCGGTGGGCGTGGACATCCGGCCGAACTCGGTCATGGCGGCAGCGATCGCCGCCTCGCGGGCTGCGCCCGACGGGGGCTCCACGGCACGGAGCTCGCTCTGGAGCGCGACGAGCCCATCGACCTCGGCCATCACGACCGGATCGGCCTCGGCGATCCGTCGTTCCTCGTCGGTGAGCTCACCGTCGAGGTACGCGTTCGCAAGAAGGAACTGCTGCTCGTTCATCGTTGGGGTTTCATGGGTCGTTCGGGGGGTTGCTGGTAGGACGCTCGGAGGGGTCGTGGTGGTTCCCGAGTTTCTCGACGAGCAGCCGACGACCCCGGGCGATGCGGGATTTGACCGTACCGATCGGGATGCCGAGCGCCTCCGCGATCTCCGCGTAGTCGAGGTCACCGACGTCTCGCATCACGACCGGAGCCTTGAATTCTTCGGGCAGCTCGGCGAGTGCCTGGTCGATCGTGATCCTGTCAGCGATCGAGTCGACCGTCCGGTGTGCCATCGTGTCGGTCGGCTCGCTCCGACCGTCGTCGTCGTCGACGACGTGGAGCTGGGGGCGCCGTTTGCGTTTGCGGAGCTCGTCGAGCGCAGTGTTGGTGGCGATCCGGTACGCCCACGTACCGAACGCCGCCCGATCGTCGAACTTGTCGAGGTTGCGGACGATTCGGATCATCGCCTCCTGCGCGGCGTCGTCGGCGTCGCGGCTGGCTCCGGCGATCCGGCGACACACGGCGTGGACCCGGTCGTAGTGTCGACGCAGGAGTTGATCCATGGCGGCCCCGTCGCCCCGCCGGGCGGCCTCGACGAGTTGTTCGTCGGACCGGTCGGTGGTGGTCACGGTCCGTAGGAGATCTCGCCGAGCCGCCCCCGGTAGGGATTGGCGCTGCTGCAGGCCTCGTCCGTGCCGAGCTCCTTCAACCACACGAGCAGGTGGGTGGCGGCGAGGTCGACCCCGACCTCGATGCTGCCCGGCTGGTCGGCGAACTGGGTGACGCCGGCCTGGGTCCACTCGTCGAACGTCGCCGGTGGGCCCTCGGTGGTCGCCGTGTAGACGTCGACCTGGTAGGGAGCGCTGAGCGCCTCGAGACGAAGCGTGCCGGGTGAGGCGGCTGACAGTCCGAGGATGAGCCCGACCCCACGCTTGCCGCCGAGGTACCGGTCCTGGTAGCACTCCGTCGGCCAGGCGGTGCTGCTGCTGCCGTCGGCCAGTGCGAGCCCGGCCTGGGCGTCGTTCTCGGTGCCGTTGTCGCCGTCGGGGTCCCAGGCCTGCACCGTGGTGATCCGGATGTCAGCGATGGGAACCGCCGGCTGAGCCGCGTCCGCGTCGCCGTCGTCGGACGCCGAGTCGGTGTCGGCGGTCTGGCGTTCGGGGACGACGGTGTCGTCGGTGAAGTCGTCGGTGTCGTCGCCGCGGTTGACGACGACGAAGAGCGCGCCCGCGACGAGCAGGGCCGCGACCAGCAGCGCGCTCACGAGCACGATCGACGGCGTCCACCGCTGCTCGTCCTGGCGCGCGGGCATCCCCCGGATGGGTTCCTTGATCGGCGGTGTGTCGTCGTTCGCGGCTCCGGCGAGCGCCGTGTGGCGCGTGATCGGGATGGTTCCGCTGTTGTGTGGGTCGCCCGGAACGCCGGGCCCCGCGCCGAGGGCTCGGGTCGGCGGGTTCGCGATGCGGGGCGGCGGCTCGGCCGGGGTGCCGTCGATGGCCGGCGGGCTGGTGTCGACGCCGAGCAGCGCGGCGCGGAGGTCGGAGCCGGTCTGGGGACGATGTGCCGGGTTGCGGGCGAGTGTCTTGTGGATGAGGTTGACGAGCCCGATCGGCAGGGTCGGCCGCAGGTGCCCGAGATCGGTGGGGTCGCGCTGGAGGCGGGCCAGCGCCGTGTCGGCATCGGTCTCCCCGAGGAACGGGACGCGCCCGGCGAGGCATTCGTACAGCACCAGCCCCAGCGAGTAGATGTCGGCGCGTCCGTCGAGACGGCGACCTCGCACCTGCTCGGGAGAGAGGTACTTCGCGGTGCCCATCATCACGTTGTCGCTGGTCAGATCCTCGTCGCCGGGGTCGAGTCCCTTGGCGATCCCGAAGTCGGTGAGGAGGACGCGACCGTCGGAGGTGACCAGGATGTTGCCGGGCTTCACGTCCCGGTGGACGAAGCCGGCGCGGTGAGCCTCGTCGAGCGCACCCGCGATTGCGGCGCCGATGTGGATGGTGAGCTCGGGGCCGAGCCGCTTCTGCGAGTCGAGCAGTTGCCGCAAGCTCTTGCCGTCGACGAGCTGCATCACGACGGCTTGTCGGCCCTCGTGGACGACCACGTCGTGAACGGCGACGATGTTCGGGTGGCTGAGGCGCGCGACGGCGACCGCCTCGCGTCGGAATCGTTCGGCGACAACCGGGTCGGAGGCGAGGTTGGTCTTCAGCCACTTGACCGCGACCTTGCGATCGAGGTCGATGTCGGTCGCGACCCAGACCTCGGCCATCCCGCCCTGACCGATCCGGCGCTCGAGCTGGTATCGGCCCGCGAGTAGTTCACCCGTCGGCGCGTGCGGTGGGGGAGGGGCCGGGGATGCCATGGACGCCCGCCACGCTAGTGGGACCACACGACGCGAAGCCGTCAATGTTGCGATGGGCGGGCCGACAACGCCGGGGCGCCGCGCCGCCCGGGCCATGGCCGGGCCGATGCGAGGGCGTCAGTCGGTGACGTCGAAGGCGACACCGATCGTGCCGCGTCCGGCGTGACTGCCGATCACCGGGCCGATCTCCCCCACGACGATCTCGCCGTGGTGATGAGGTCGCAGCATCTCGACGAACTGATCGACGTCGCTGCAGTCGGCGTGGAGCACAGCGAGGTCGCTGATCCGACCCTCGTACTCGGTGACCTTCTCCACCAGGAACTTGAGCGCTTTGGAGCGGGTGCGCTGCTTGCCGCCCTGCTCGACCTGGCCGTCGACCACCTCGATGATCGGCTTGATGGCGAGCGCGGTCGCGAGCAGCGCCTTCGCATTGCCGATTCGACCGCCCTTCTTGAGGTTCTCCAGGGTGTCGAGCGCGCCGAACACCCGGGTCCGTCCGGCGCGGTCGTGGGCGAGCGCCTCGACCTCGTCGATCGAGGCGCCCTCGGCAGCCAGGCGCGCGCACGCGAGGACGATGGTGCCGACGCCGAGGCTCACGCTGCGGCTGTCGACGACCCGGACGGGGATCAGGTCGCCGAGGGAGCGGGCCGCGAGTTCCGCGCTCTGCAGCGTGGCTGACAACGCACCCGAGAGCGAGACCACCACGACGCCGGTCGCGCCGTCGTCGGCGAGCTCCCGGTAGACGGTCTCGAACTGCCCGGGTGCGGGAGCGGCGGTCTCGGGCAAGGTGTCCTGCTGCGCGCAGCGCGCCCAGAACTCGCTCGTCGAGAGTTCCTCTCGGTCGATGAATTCCTCGTCGCCGAAGCGGATCGACAAGGGAACGATGCGGACCTGATGCTCGGCGACGACGTCGGCGGGCAGGTCGCAGGATGAGTCGGTGACGATGCGGATGCTCACGGTCGAACGATGCTAGTGGGGTTCGGTGTCGACCGGGTCAGGCGGACGTTCCTCGGCGACCCCGATGGTGCCGTCACCGTCGGTGCGGTCATCCGGATCGAGCGAGCCGGTGCCGCTGCCCACGGGAACTGCGGCGCCGCTGCGGCGGTCGGGGTCTCGCGCTGGGTCGATGTCGGGGTCGATGTCGGTTCCGTCGCGATCGGGGGCGGTCTCGGGCGTCGCGTCGTTCGCGGCCGGGTGACGGGACTGGGCATCGCCGACCTCGAGGTCGCGTCGGACCCGGCGACGTCGACGGAAGTAGCTGAACCACCACGAGCCGAGCACCAAGACCGCCCCGACGGTGAGTACGCGCCCGAGGCCGGTCAGGCTGCTCGCCCTGGCGGTCAGGCGGATGGGCTCGGTGAGCTGGTTGCCGGCCGGTGTGCGGAGCTCGACGAAGACCGGGAACACGCCGTTGGATCGTGCCGTCACGGGAATGGGCACGTCTCTGATCGTGTTCGGCTCCAGCACGACCTCGAGATCGCGCTCGGGCGCGACCAGGTTCTCGGCCTCGACGTGGACGACGACGCTCAGCGGGATCGGACCGACGTTCTCCACACGAAGCGGGATCGGACTGTCGTTCCCGCTGACCGTGAACGAGAACGCCTCGGGTTGGAGCACCCACGACCGGATCCGTTCCAGCTCGGCCTCGACGCCGTCGACCATCTCGCCCGCCTCAACTGCGGTGATGCCGGTCGACAAGGAGGTGCGGAGTGCCTCGTTCCAGCCGACCGGGCGTGGGTCGTCGGCCGGGAGCATCGAGGTGACGTCAGCGACGCGGAGGCGGGCGGCGTTGACGCGACCGACTCGGGCCCCGAGATTGACGTTCGCCCGATCGTCGAGGGAGACGGTCAGCGCCTGACCGTCGATGAAGAACGATCCCGTGAGGGCAGGAACGTCGGCGAGCGAGCGGAAGGAGTAGTCAGGGTGATCGACCACGAGCCGTTCGAGCGCGGCGATAACTGCCCGATCTGGTACTCCCAGCCCGGGCGTCGTGAGTGCCATCGCACGGAGGTCAGGATCGAGTTGATACCTCATCGCGCTCGCGATCGCCATGAGGTGGATTGCACGCTCGAGCGGGTCGTCCGAATCGGCCGCGTCGGGATCGACGAGCTGGGTGATCGGATCGACGATCATCAGTCTCATCGCCGATCCGTCGGGGAGCGCGGCGTCGAGGAGCAGCGACGTGTCGGTCAGCCCGAGCAGGCTGCCCGCATACTCCGTGTAGCGGTCGAACGGGGTGACGACGAGCGGGACGCCCAGATCTCGCAACGCGGCAGCGCCCTCGGTGGTGAGAGCCTGATCGGCGAGCCAGGCGCTGCGTGCGTGCTGGGCGTCGGGGAAGGCATCCGTGAGCATCTCCCCGCCCGCGGTCCACCAACGCTCCAACTCGTCGTCGAGGCCGTCGGCGGCCGCCGCCGACGGGTCGAGCGGTAGATCGGGCTGGGTGAGAACCAGGTCGTTCTCGCCCAGCCCGACGCGGAGTCGGTCGGCCAGCCCCGGGTCATCGGCCAGGATGGTCTCGACCAGACTCGGTGGAATCGCTGCGGTGAGCGGACCGGCCACCGACTCGCTCAGAGCGGCAAGGCGGTCGAGCTGGTCGCGAGCACGGTCGAGCTGACGTTCGGTCGGGGTCGGCCCGGGATCGTCGAGCGCAGCGACGACTGCGAACCCGAAGGGTCCGCGGCCGAGGCGATCGGTGCGGACGAGTTCGACGAACGTCGTGTGCGATGCGATCAGTGAACGATCACGGCGAACCTGCACCGTGATCGGATACAGGCCTGGCTCGGTGAGGTCGAGATCGTCGACGCTCGCGCCTCGCGTGGAGATGGGGACATCGAGCACGATCAGTCGTTCGTCGTTCTCCTCGTCGAAGACGCCGACATCGTCGATGTCGTACTCGAGGAGATCGATGACCGGCCCGCTCGATCCGTCGAGCGCGGTCTCGACGGACGCCCGGGTCGTCAGTGCCCGATGGGCGCGCACCTGGACGATCGTGTCCGGTCCGGGCGGCAGGGTCGTGGTCGTCGTCGCCGTGCTGGTGCCTCCGGCCGGTTCGCCGGCGACGGGGGCCGTCGGGACCGGCGCCGCGGCGTCCCCCGGCAGGGTGGTCGTGGTGGTGGTCGTGGTCGTGGTGGTGGTCGTGGTGGTGGTCGTGGTCGTCGGCGCGATCTCGGGCACGTCGGCCGTGACGACGAGCTCGAGGTGGACGGTGCCACCCGCCGTGAGGGCGAAGTTCTGGTCACGGACCGCCAGGCCCGGCTCGGCGAACTGGGACGCAACGGGCTCGGCGTCGATGGCCACGGTCATCGCCCCAACCGACACGGCCAGGACGAGGAGCGCGAGCAGCGGCCTCATCCGGTGAGCTGGCGTTCGGCGATGATGAGCTCGTCATCGAGCCGTTCGAACCCCAGACGGTCGTAGAGCGCGAGCGCCCCGGTGTTCTTCACACCCGTGTTGACCATGGCGATGGTGATGTCGCGTCGGTAGATCCATCGCAACGCATCGACGGCGAGGGTGGTCGCAATCCCTTCGCGCCGATGATCGGTTGCGACGGCGAGTCGCTGCAGGTAGCCATTCCCACCGGCGGCGCCGCTGATGGCCATCCCGGCGATCCGTCGGTCGCGGCGCACGAGCCGTGCACGGTGATGTGGTGTCGCTCGCCGTATGTCGCGCAAGCTGGCGGCGTCGTTGCCCCACATCGGGCCGAACGCGTCCTGATCGACTCCCGCTGCCGATGAGGCGTTCCACGGCATGAGTGGACCGGTGCGTCCTGCAGTGGGGAGGCCGTCGATGATCTCGTCGTCGAGATCGAGCCGGAGGAGGGCGAGCCGGTCGATCGGTTCGAAGCCCGATGCCAGCACCGGCTCGGCGGGGCGGGGGAACAACGCCGAGGTGCGGATGGCGCGCGCTCCCCGGCGGCGGGCGTGCTCGACGGCCGCGTTGAGGGCGTCGGTGGTCGGCGTCTCCATGTGGTCGAGAAAGACCAGGTGTGCCACGGTGACGTCGTTCGGCCACTGTCGCATGCGCCAGCCGCGCGTCGCATCACCCGCCGTCCGCACGGCCGATCCGTTCACAAGCCTGACGGTAGTCGGGTGGCGGCTCGAACGCGGGGCGTCACACGGGTGACATGCGGTCGAGCCGATCCGATGTGCAACGGTGGCCGTCGTCGGCGCGGTTGGCTCCTAGCCTGGTGCCGCCATGATCCCTGATCGATTCGCTCCCGTGCTCGCCGAGTTGGCGCCGTTGACGGCGCGCTTCGCCGATGCCGGTCACCGTCTGTACCTCGTGGGCGGCACCGTGCGAGACCTGCTCGTCGGCTCGGGTCGACACGACTTCGATCTCGACCTGACCACCGATGCCCGCCCGGACGAGATCAAGGCGTGCCTGGCGGGTTGGGCCGATGCGCTGTGGACCCAGGGTGAGCGGTTCGGCACGATCGGAGCCAAGCTCGGCGAGCGCACGTTCGAGGTCACCACGTTCCGGGCGGAGTCGTACACGGACGATTCCCGAAAGCCCCACGTGACCTATGCCGACGACATCGCGACCGACCTCAGCCGCCGTGACTTCACCGTGAACGCGATGGCGTTGGAGCTGACGGGCGGTGACACGCCGACCCTGGTCGACCCCCACGGCGGCGTCGCCGACCTCGTGCAGCAGCGTCTGCGGACACCGCTGGGTCCCGAGATCAGCTTCAGCGACGATCCGCTCCGGATGCTGCGAGCGGCCCGGTTCATCGCCGGCTACGACCTGAAGCCGACCGAGCAACTCGTCGCTGCGGTCTCGGAGATGGCGCCTCGACTGGAGATCGTGTCGGCGGAGCGGATTCGCGACGAGTTCGACAAGTTGATCACGGTCGACCACCCGTCGACCGGCTTGTGGTTCCTCTACGAGACGGGCCTCGCCGATGAGTTCCTGCCCGAGCTGGCGGCGATGCGGCTGGAGCACGACCCGATCCATCGTCACAAGGACGTCCTCAGCCACACGATCGCCGTCGTCGAGAACGTGCGTTCGCCGGGCGTGCAACCCGACGGGCGACCGGAGTTCGACTTCCGGATCGTGCGCCTGGCCGCACTGTTCCACGACATCGGCAAGCCACGAACGCGTGGTTACCAGGAGGGCAAGGGCACGACCTTCCACCATCACGACGCCGTGGGGGCGCGCATGACCAAGAAGCGCATGACCGCGTTGCGCTACTCGAACGGTGACGTCGCCGCCGTGACCGCGCTCGTGGCGCTCCACCTGCGATTCCACACGTACCGGTTGGGTTGGAGCGAGTCGGCGGTGCGGCGCTACGTGCGCGACGCCGGCGACCTGCTCCACGAGCTCAACGTGCTCACTCGGTGCGACTGCACGACACGGAACGAACGCAAGGCCAAGCAGCTCTCCAAGCGGATGGACGATCTGGAGGAGCGCATCGATGCACTCGCGGAGGCCGAGCAGCTCGCGGCGTTGCGCCCCGAGCTCGACGGCAAGGCGGTGATGGACCATCTCGGTCTGCCACCCGGTCGCGAGGTCGGTGAGGCGCTCCAGTTCCTGCTCGACATCCGCCTCGATGAAGGCCTCGTCGGCGAGGCGGAGGCCCGCGCACGACTCGACGCGTGGTGGTCGTCGCGGCAGGGGGGCTGATCGCACGGGTGCGGGATCCGCGCGCGAGCACCCTCCCACCACGGTGGGAGGAGGCTCTGGTTCCCGCATGATCGTGGTGATCGGATCAGCCGCCGGCGTGGATCCGGCCCTCGAGGTCGAGGCTCGGTCCGGTGGACGTGCGGTGACCGTGGACACGTTCGAGCTCGCCCGTACCGATCAGGATCACCCGGGTGCCGATCCACGGACCATCGTCGTCCGGGTCGGGAACCACGCTGCTCGGGTCCTGCTTGCCGACGCTGCGCAGCGTCATCGTGCCCGTGTGCAGGGCGCCGGATGCGTCGGTCGCGGTGCCGGTGGACACAGTCCCGCCGATGTTGAATCCCTGCCGTCCGGAGCAGACCAGGGTGAACTCCTGGAGGCCGGTGCCCTCGAAGCTCCGGACGACGTGTCCGCGGTCGGGCCGCGCAGGAACGTGTTCCGGCCGGCTTCCTTCACGAACTCGATCTCCGTCGGGACGTAGGTCCAGTCGCCGTCTCCCGACGTGAGTCGTCCGCGCGAGTGCTCAGACCGCCACGGACGCGAGACGGCTCGTTCATGATCGTCTCCTGTCCGGTGCGGGCGAACCCGATGCACGTCCGGCTCACGTCGGGGTGGGGTACGCGTCGGGGTGGGGTACGCGTCGGGGTGGGGTACGCGTCGGGGAGGGGTACACGCTCGCGAGGCGGGGCTCGTCGCGACAGTGCCGAACGGCGGCAGCCGTGGCCGTGAGACGGTGGAGATGACCGCCGGCCAGCCCGACCGCACCGAACGTCGACGCGCGCGACCCCCCGGCCGTGTCGCGCCCGCCACCGGTTCGCGTTCGCGAGCGTTCGTTCAGGATTCCTCAAGATCTGCTCCTCTGACGATGTGATAGCGGGCGTATCACCCAGTCGGGCAGCTGTCCGCACCTAGTCTCTGCCCGGTGAACGGTGCCGACAGACTCGTGATCGCCTTCGGCATCGTGTCGGTTGCCGCGCTCGTGGTCGGCATCTGGATCAACCGTCGTCAGACGATGCGGATGACCCGTCAGCTCGAGGCGGTCGAGGCAGCCGAGCACGAGGTCCGTCGGTTGCTCGACGAGCTTCCCGAAGCGGTGCTGCTCGTCGACCAGGACCACATCGTTCGCTCGACCAACGCCGCTGCGCTCGCCCTGTTCGATCTCGCCAGGCGCGAGCTCGTCGAGAGCGACCTGCTCGATCACGCTGACGGCGAGGAACAGGCACAGCTGCGCGACTCCATCGCTCGCGCCTTCGGCGGTGAGGAGCTCGAGCCGGTCCAGCTCGAGGTCCACGCCGGCGTACGCCGACGCGTGGTCGTGGAGGCGTCGTTCCATCTGCCCCGACACAGTCCGGTGTTCGACCAGGAACGTCGACTCGTCGTCCGCTTTCGAGACGTTTCCGAGCGCGAGCAGCAGAGCCGAGCGCTGCATCAGGCTCGTCGGCGCTTCCAGCAGGCGTTCCATTCCGCCCCCACCGGCATGGCGTTGGTGCGCCTCGACGACGGCCGGATCGTCGACGCCAACCTGTCGCTCGCCGAGATGTTGCGGCGCGAGGTCAACGAGCTCGTCGGTTGCACGCTTCGTGAGTTCACCCACCCCGACGATGTCCGTGCCGCACAACCACACCGGGCGCGGCTCGAGCTCGGCATCGTCGATTCGTTCCGAATCGATCAGCGGTACCGCCGCCGTGACGGTGACTTCATCTGGGCCCGCACCCGGGTCTCGACCACCGAGGACGACGGCGTGATGCTCGCCATCACTCACATCGAGGACGTCACCGAACAGCGTCGCGCCGCCGAGCAACTCCGCTATGCCGCCCGCCACGACGAGCTCACCGGGTTGCCGAACCGCGCGTACTTGATGCACATCCTCCAGGACCGTCTCGGTACGGCCGGCGTCGACGAGGTCGCGGTGTTGTTCGTCGATCTCGACCAGTTCAAGGTGATCAACGACAGCCTCGGCCACGAGGTCGGTGACGAGCTGATCCAGGTCGTGTCCGAGCGACTTCGTTCGGCGTTGCGCGAGGACGATGTGTTGGCGCGCTTCGGTGGCGACGAGTTCATCGTCGTCCTTGCCGGTGAGCCGGTCGACGTCGCCGAGAGGTTGCGCCGGGGGGTCCATCCGCCGGTGACGGTCGGCGAGCACGAACTGTTCGTGACGGCTTCGATCGGATACTCGACCAACTACGAACCCGGTATGTCCCCCAATGATCTGCTGCGCGACGCCGACGCCGCGATGTATCGCGCCAAAGCGCGCGGACGCGACTGCGTGGAGGCGTTCGAGGCCGGCGGTCACGAGACCGGCGTGCAAGCGCTGCGCACGGCCGGCGAATTGCGACGCGGCATCGAGCGCGGCGAGATCGTCCCGTACTTCCAGCCGATCGTCGATCTCGAGTCCGGGCGGGTTCTCGGATTCGAGGTGCTCTCGCGTTGGTTGCATCCCGACCGGGGGCTCCTGGCGCCGATCGAGTTCCTTCCGCTGTCGGAGGAGACCGGGTTGCTCGTCGAGCTCGGTGCACGGATGCTGCGCGATTCGCTCGCCCAGCTCGCGCAGTGGCGCGCCGCCGGTCACGAGTTCGCCCAATGCTCGCTGTCGGTGAACGTCGGGACCCGACAACTGATCGATCCGAACTTCTACGACGTGGTCAGCCAGGCGCTCGCCGAGACCGGGGTCGACGCCGACTCGCTCTGGTTGGAGATCACCGAGACTGCGCTGCTCGCGGATGTCAAGGCCGCGTCGGTGGCGCTGCGCGAGTTGCGGAGCCTCGGTCTGCACCTCTCCGTCGACGATTTCGGGACGGGCTATTCGTCGCTCACGTACCTGAAACGCTTCCCGGTCGAGGCGATCAAGGTCGATCGCTCCTTCGTGGCGGGTCTCGGGATCGAGTCGGAGGACACCACGATCGTCGAAGCGGTGGTCCGGCTCGGCCAGTCGTTGGGTTTGAGCGTCGTGGCCGAAGGCATCGAATCTCCCTTGCAGCTGTCGCGCCTGCGCGAGCTGCAGTGCGACCGGGGTCAGGGCTACCTGTTCGGCCGCCCCCGCCCGGCGGCCCTCATCGAACGTGAACGAACCAGCGTCTGACGTCACCGTCCGCACACTTGGGGTCAGACCCCAACTGTGCGGGGCCCAACCGTGACGGTGGGTCAGTCGCCTTCTTTGACGGCGCGCAGGATGAGGGTGGTCGGGACCGGGGAGATGTCGCTGACGCCCAGCTCGAGGATGCGATCGACGCGGAAGTTGGCGCGGCCGAGGTGCGTGTGCCAGTCACCGATCGTGCGGCCGACCGAGCCGTAGGGATGCACCTTCGACCCCATCGCGTCGGTGGTGTGCACGGCGGCGAACGGATGCGGCACCGAGATGACGAACGGGTGGCTCGACGTGAGCACCCGATGCACCTGGCGGAGCAGCCGACCGAGATCGTCCACGTCGATCAGGCTGTGGTCGGCGACGACGGCCGCGACCGACCCGCTCGTCGCGAACCCCAGATCGGCGAGGTCGCTCACGTGGCACTCCACACGCACCTCATGTTTCGCAGCGGTGTCGCGCAGCCGATCGATCGCACCTGCATCGGAATCGATGGCGATCGACTTCGCGCCGGCGAGCGCGAATGCGATCGCGTTCTGGTTGCGGCTGACGCCGAGCTCGAGTGCTCGCTTGCCGTCGCTCAGATCGCCGCACAGGCGTAGCTCGGCGTCGTCGGGGATGTCTCGTCCGAACCGGATGGGTGTCGTCACGCCGACCAGTCTGGCGGATCGCTACCCTGAAGAGATGGGTTTCTCGGTCGGTGCCTTGCGCGGTGGTGGCGAATCCCGTCGCGGCATCGTCGATCATCGACTGGCCCGGCGGATGCTCATCAACCAGGTGCGCCTCGGTCGCATCAGCCGCACCGAGGTGTGCGATGCCCACCCGGAGCTGATTCGCGCTGCGCGCAACGTCGGCACCGAGACGACCGCCGACTGCCCGATCTGCGAGGAGTCGAAGCTGCGAATCGTCACCTACGTGTTCGGGCACGGGTTGTCGCCGCAAGGTCGCTGCGTGTCGACGGCCAAGGAGATGCGTCAGCTCGGCACGCGCGCACGCGGTGAGCTCACCGCGTACGTCGTCGAGGCGTGCGGTGAATGTCGTTGGCACCATCTCCTGCGCGTGATCCCGGTCTGAGTCGGGCTGCGCTGTCGACGACTGCACGGGTGTCTGCCCGTGGTCGGTTCGCTCGGTAGGTTCCAGGCATGGCGATCATTCCCGACACGAAGAACTGGACGTGGGTGCTCGACGAAGCGTGCCCCGAGTGCGGGTTCGACGCCCGTGCTGTCGACAGGACACAGTTGGGCCGGATGGTGCGTGCGAACGCGGCTGCGTGGCCCCTGCTCCTCCGGAGCGACACCGCCCAGATGCGTCCGACCGACGAGCGGTGGTCCGCGCTCGAGTACGGCTGCCATGTCCGCGATGTCCTTCGGCTGTTCGACGAGCGGTTGCGTCTGATGCTCGAGCACGACAACCCGCAGTTCGAGAACTGGGATCAGGACGTCGCGGCCGTCGAGGGGCGGTACGACCTCCAGGACCCGCTGGTCGTCAGCCGCGAGCTGGTCGACGCTGCCGCGACCATCGCCGATCGATGGGACGCCGTGCGGGACGATCAGTGGGCGCGCACGGGCGACCGCAGCGACGGCTCGTCGTTCACCGTCGATTCGTTCGCGCGCTACTTCCTCCACGATCCGGTCCACCACCTCGACGACGTGTCACGCGGCGACTCGATCATCGCCGCAACCTGAACCGCACGGCACGTCAATGCCGTGCGCCCGCACGTCAGAGACCGGGGTCGTTGGTCTGGCCGTGGGCCGTCCAGTACGAGTTGATCGCGTCCTGGATACGGATGTACCAGATCAGGTTGCCGATCAGTGGGAGCAGGAACCACAGACCCCAGATGGTCGTGATCGGTGGCTCGCGCCCCTCGTCGCGGTAGAGCTGCTCCACCTCACCGGCCAGGAGGAACATCGTCACCGGTGAGATGAACACCGTGATCAAGAGGTAGCCGACGCCGCCGATGCCCTTGCCTGACCAGCGTTGCAGCTCGTCGCCGTTCTGGAACGACCAGACGATCGCCCAGACCCCGCACGTCACGATGGTGAGCAGGATCACCAAGCCGGTCGATCGACGTTTGCCGAGCTGTTGCCCGCGCTGCGCCATCGCCGGCTGCGCGCCGAATGCGGGCTGCGGCTGTGAAACGCCGCCCGGCGGCGGTGGTGGCGGCGGCGGGGATCCTCCACCCGGGGGAGGTGGCGGTGGTGGCGGCGGGGTCGCGCTCATGAGCGCAACGGTAGACGTTCGTGACGGGTGGCAACGTACGATCGGCGTTCGTGCCCGGCGCGACCTTCGACGCCGAGCAGCGGATCACTGCCGAGTGGCCCGAGGTGTCGGTGGGCACGGCCTCCGGCGCCCCGTCGCTCCGCGTTCGACGCACCAGCTTCTGTCGCGTGCGGTCGGATCGTGTGCACGACCGTGACGACGTTCACCACACCGGTGCGCTCGTCGTGTTCCGTGACGTCGATGAGAAGCCCCGTCTCGACGCGGGGTACCGCGCGATGCTGATCCGGTTGGCCGATGTCGAGTACGACGACCTCGGTGATTGGCTGGAGGTCAGCTCCCGCAACACGGCGCCCGCCACGCTCGTGCGTCGCCTCGACGCAGCCCCAGGCGGGCGCAGCTAACGATCGTTCCGGCCGGGCCCCTACGCTGAGTCGGTGGCAAACGTCTGGTTCGAGTCGGTGGCGGTCGCTCAGCGCCGTGCCAAGCGCAAACTTCCCAAATCGGTGTACGGGGCGCTCGTCGCCGGCACCGAGAAGGGGTTGACCCTCGCTGACAACACGGCGGCGTTCGACGAGCTCGGTCTTCGTCCGATCACCGCCGGGCAGTCGCCGTCGCGCGAGATGGCGACCGAGGTCATGGGGCAGCCGATGTCGATGCCGGTGATCATCTCGCCGACCGGAGTGCAGGCCGTCCACCCCGACGGGGAGCTGGCTGTCGCCCGCGGGGCCGCTTCCCGCGGTGTCGTGATGGGCCTCAGCTCGTTCGCGAGCAAACCGCTCGAGGACGTGGTCGCGGCCAACCCGCAGACGTTCTTCCAGATCTACTGGGCCGGCGATCGCGACTCGATGATCGCCCGCCTGGAGCGCGCCAAGGCAGCCGGGGTGGGCGGCTTGATCCTCACGCTCGACTGGTCATTCGTGCACAGCCGCGACTGGGGAAGCCCGTCGATTCCGCAGGACATGAAGCCGTTGACCCTGCTCAAGCACGTCCCCGAGGCGATCATGCGTCCGGCGTGGCTGATCGAGTGGCTGCGGACCGGTCAGATTCCTGGTCTCGACGTGCCGAACGTCGCGCCTCGTGGCGAAGCCGCCCCGCACTTCTTCGACGCTTACGGCGTCTGGATGGGCACGCCGCCACCCACGTGGGACGACGTCGCCTGGCTGCGCGAGCACTGGGGCGGACCGTTCATGGTCAAGGGCATCGTCCGTGCCGATGAGGCTCGACGGGCGGTCGATTCGGGTGCGACGGCACTCTCGGTGTCGAACCACGGCGGCAACAACCTCGATGGCACGCCGGCGCCGATCCGGGTGCTGCCCGAGATCGTCGCCGCCGTCGGCGACCAGATCGAGATCGTGATGGACGGTGGCATCCGCCGCGGGAGCGACGTCGTCAAGGCGCTCGCCCTCGGTGCGCAGGCCGTGATGATCGGTCGGGCGTACCTGTGGGGGCTCGCTGCCAACGGCCAGGCTGGGGTCGAGAACGTGCTCGACGTCTTGCGGATGGGCATCGACTCGAGCCTGCTCGGGTTGGGCAAGTCGTCGATCGCGGAGCTGTCGCCCAGCGACCTGGTCATCCCCGACGGGTTCTTCGCGCCGACGCTCGGCTGACCAGTCGGAGGTGCCGGTCCTCTCCGGTCGCTGCGCGCCGCTGGCTGACAGAACGCGCGGCGTGGTGGGGTGGGGTGCTCCTGCCGTGTGCGTTCTGTCGGCTGAGCCCGTGCTCGGTGCGCGCCGCTGGCTGACAGAACGCGCGGGGTGGGTGGGGTGCTCTTGCGGTGTGCGTTCTGTCGGCTGAGCCCGTGCTCGGTGCGCGCCGCTGGCTGACAGAAGCCCCAACGGTGGCGGGGTCGATGTGTTCGGTACGAGGGTGAGATCGTAGGGTCACCGGACATGACCGTGAGAGAGTTCCGAGCGTTCCGAGCCGTCACCGAGGGTGAGCAGATCGACCGTGGGGTCGTCACCATGTCGGTCGATGAGCTCCCCGACGACGGTGTCCTCGTCGAGGTGCATTGGTCGAGTGTCAACTACAAGGACGGACTTGCCTCCACCCCGACCGGCCGGGTCGCCCGGATCTCGCCGATCGTGCCCGGTGTCGACCTCGCCGGTGTCCTCGTCGAGGACGCTCCCGGGATGCCGGCCGGCACCGAGGTGATCGCTCACGGGTACACGATCGGCGTGGCACGCCATGGTGGCTATGCGCACTACGCGGCGGGTTCCTGCCGAATGGCTCATCGCGCTGCCCGACGGGTTGTCGACGCGGGATGCGATGGTGGTCGGCACCGGCGGTTTCACCTCGGCGCTGTCGGTGATCGCCCTCCAGGAGCATGGCGTCAGGCCCGAGTCCGGTCCGGTGCTGGTCACCGGCGCAACGGGTGGGGTCGGTTCGACTGCGGTCGACATGCTCTCGAACCTCGGCTACGAGGTGGTCGCCAGCACGGGGAAGGCGTCGGCCGCCGACTTCCTGACGGGGCTGGGCGCGAGCTCCATCATCGACCGCAACGAGCTCGCCGAGGAGGGCCGGCGGCCCCTGGAATCCACCGTGTGGGCCGGAGCGGTCGACTGCGTCGGCGGTGTCACCTTGGCGAACGTGCTGAAGCGGATCCACTATGGCGGTTCTGTGGCAGCGAGTGGGTTGACCGGGGGCCCGGGGCTGAACACGACCGTCATGCCGTTCATCCTGCGTGGTGTGAACCTGCTGGGCATCGACTCGGTCGAGATGGCGATGGATCGCCGGCGCGCCACGTGGGTGCGCATCGGGTCGGATCTCAAGCCGTCCCGGTTGGCCGAGATCGGCCACGACGTCTCGCTCGACCAGCTCGACGGCGTTCTCACTGGCATCCTCGCCGGCGAGGCGACGGGCCGCAGTGTCGTCGACGTGCGCAGCTGACCGTCCCCCCAGAGTGCGCGTGTCTGCTGCACCGGAACGGTGAACGCACCGACACCGTCGCGCTCGACACGCGTCCGGTCATCGACGACGAGCCGTCCCGTCAGTACCCGCGTCCGACCCCGTCCGGGTGTGCACCGTCGACGAGGCGCGCGAGCGATCATCGATGCCAGCCCGGTCGGTCGCCCGACACGCGTCCGGTCATCGACGACGAGCCGTCCAGTCAGTACCCGCGTCCGATCCCGTCCGGGTGTGCACCGTCGACGAGGCGCGCGAGCGATCATCGATGCCAGCCCGGTCGGTCGCCCGACGCTGTTCGTACGCAATGGCTTGCGACCGATGGCCGACCGGTCGTGGAACGCCACCCCGGTCGTCCGGCTTCTCGCCGGGATCTCGGCGGAGCGCCGGATCGAGCTCATCGCCGAACAGGGGTCGGCGCCGGTGGGGATGCCGACGAGGGCGGCGATGCGCATGGCCACCGATCCTTGCCGACCGTGCTCTGGTCGCTGCCGAGCCCGGTCGCACGATTCGACGACACGACCGCGACGATGCGAGCAGTGGTGGTATTCGAGCAGGGTCAGTGGGTCGCGGCGATCGTCGCCGATGCGTGCCCTGGCTCGCCGCGAGTTCCGGCACCACGTCTGCGAGCGCACCGGCCGTCGAGCCGGGCTGGGTGTTTCCCCTCATCGCGCTCGCGCGAGTTGATCGGGTGAGGTTGGCGGTCGAGCCTGCACCCGAGAGACTCGTGCGGTGACCGATGCGACCATCCCCCGCCGCCGCGTCGAGCTCGAAGGCGCCCGCAACGTCCGCGATCTCGGTGGCTACCCGTCGGTTCTCGGCGGCATCACGCGGTGGGGCCACGTCTACCGGGCCGACCGCCTCGATGCGTTGACGTCCGACGATCTCGAGACGTTCTATGGGCTCGGCATCGTGACGGTCTATGACCTGCGCACCGACGACGAGCGTGAGCGTGCACCCGACTGCGTGCCATCGCTCCACGTGCCGATCATGGGCCGGCTCCTCGCGAACAGACCGACCCCGGACTTCGCCTCCCTAGTCGAGCACGATCAGGGTGTGCGCTTCATGCGCGACATGATGATCGGGCTGCTCTCCCACGCCGGCCCGGAGATCGGAACGATCCTCTCGAGCTTCGCCGATCCGACCCGGACGCCGGCCCTGTTCCACTGCACCGCTGGCAAGGACCGAACCGGACTGATCGCCGCGCTTCTCCTCGAGTCGTTGGGTGTCGACCGCGACACCGTCATCGACGACTTCGCCCTCACCGAGCAGTTCCACCTGGTCGACGAGGACCACCAAGCGTTCCAGCACATGCTGGAGCGCGGCATCGGCGAAGAAGCAGCCGCCGGGGCACTGGGCGCACCCCGTTCGATGATGGCCGAGACGCTGCACGAGCTCGACACGAGCTTCGGTGGCATCGATGCCTACCTGTCCGGACCCGCCGGCATCGATCGAGCGACCCTCGATCGTCTCCGCGAGCACCTCCTCGCGTGATCAGGTCGACGCCGTGTCCGACACGGCGTCGATCCGATGGCCTCGGGGGGCGAGCGCGGCGGCTCTGGTCGCGAGAGCGTGGACGCCCAGACGGTCGCAGATTCCGGCGAAGGCATCGGTCGGACCTCGCCATTCCCAGTCGTCGACCACACCGACCGGTACGTCGCGGTCGACGGTGGCGATGATCCGGAACAGGACCGCGAGCTCCATCTGCTCCTGCAGCGTCTTGGAGAGCTTGGCTGCGCCCCGGAGCCCCTCGACGTCCCAGAGGCTCGCCTCGTGCGGGATCTGCTCGAGATGGCCGTACCGGGCCAGCACGAGCGCGGTCGACTTGGCGCCCCAACCAGGGAGTCCGGGGAATCCGTCAGCGGTGTCGCCGACGAGGCCGAGGTAGTCGGGGATCGAGCCCGGGCCGACGCCGAACTTCTCGCGGACGGCCGTTTCGTCGATGATCTCGCGCTTGCGCCGGTCGTACTGCACCACCCGGTGACCGACCACGCACTGGCCGAGGTCCTTGTCGGGGGTGACGATCAGCACCTGTTCCACGCGCTCGTCGTGCTCGGCGACGTGGGCGGCGGCACCGAGGGCGTCGTCGGCCTCCCACTCGACCATCGCCCACGTGGTCACCCCCATCGCGGCGAGCGCCTCCTCCATGACCGGGATCTGGTGGAGCAGTTCAGGAAGCATGCCCTCGCTCGTCTTGTACCCGTCCCACAGCTCGTTGCGGAACGACTCGATGACGTGATCGCTCGCGACGCCGATGTGGGTGGCTCCATCCTCGATGAGCTGGAGCGTCGAGGTCAGCACGCCGATGGTGGCGTCGAACTCACCCGGCTCGCTTCCGGATTCGCCGCGTCGATTGGCGCTCCCGAAGTGCTGCCGGAACAACTCGTACGTGCCGTCGACAAGATGCACCTTCATGACGGCACCGTAACGCGTCCCCCGACGCGCACGGTTCCCGCCGGATGAGGTGGTGGCCAGGCGATCTGCGGCACACGAGCGATGCCGATGAAGGCTGCTCCATTCCTGGCCTGACCTGGTTCACGGGCGCCCGTTGCACAGGACCCGACCACCACCTCACCCGCCGGGAACCGACGAGTGGGGTCCAGGTTACCGCCGGGATAACCTGGCCGGTCAGAACACCTGGAGGGGTGCGAGAGCGGCCGAATCGGCACGCTTGGAAAGCGTGTGAAGGGCAACCTTCCGTGGGTTCGAATCCCACTCCCTCCGCTCGTGATCGGGCTGCGCACCGCTCGTCGCGCTCGTGGCCGGGTTCGCTGGCGCTCGCATGGTAGATGTGGGGGTGGGTCGAGCGTCGTGCCTGGGTTCGCGCGGATCTGTACGGCTGTGGTGGGGTCGATGTGGGAGTGCGTCGAGCGTCGTGCCTGGGTTCGCGCGGATCTGTACGGCTGTGGTCGGGTGGATGTGGGAGTGCGTCGAGCGTCGTGCCTGGGTTCGCGCGGATCTGTGCAGCTGTGGTCGGGTGGATGTGGGAGTGCGTCGAGCGTCGTGCCTGGGTTCGCGGTGGACCTGCAAGACTTCCGCGATGGCATCCGACACGTCGAGCGATCGGACGCGCGGTGGGACCGTCGATGCGTCGGCGACGTACGAGCCGGCGATGCGGGCCGCACTCGACGAGGCTCGTGCTGCTGTCGAGCACGGCGATGTCCCCGTCGGTGCGATCGTGCTGCGCGGTGACACCATCGTGGCAGCACGACACAACGAGCGCGAACGCACGGGCGACCCCACCGCGCACGCTGAGATCCTGGCCTTGCGCGATGCGGCCGCGGTCGTGGGGCATTGGCGCCTCGACGACTGCACGCTCGTCGTCACCCTCGAGCCCTGCGCGATGTGCGCGGGGGCGATGGTGAACGGTCGGCTCGGCCGACTCGTCTACGGTGCCGCCGATCCGAAGGCGGGAGCGGCTGGGAGCTGTTTCGACCTGACCGACACCAGCGTGCTCAACCATCGGGTGCCGAGGGTCGTGGGTGTTCTCGCCGACGAGTGTGGTCAGATGCTCAAGGACTTCTTCGCCGCGCGCCGTCGGACGCGGCCGATCTCCTGACACGTTCCTGCCGTGGCCGAGGCCGGCGAGGTGACGCTCAGCGCCGGCGCAGGCTACCGATCAGCCGTCGCAACGCACCGGAGCGCTCCGATTCCGAGTCGGGTGTTCCGGTTTGGGCGGCGTCGTCGATGTGATCGTCGGGTTCGGGTGGCACCTCGTCGAACACCGACCGCGTCGCGGTCCGACTGGTGCCGAGCGTGTGGCTGGACCATTCGCCGACCTCGTCGCGCACCGCCACGCGGCCCGGGGGGATGAGTCCGGGAGCACGTGTGGTTTCGGGCGGTGCCGGGCTCTCGGCATGCTGGCGATCGACAGGCCAACCGGTTTCGATCGAGGTGACAGCGCGTCTGACCGCGAGCACCACGTCGTCGTTTCGCTCGTCGGTGCCGTCGTCGGGTTCGACCAGCGCCACGGTCTCCGGTTCGAGCGTGTCGACGCCGGCTCGTCGGCTCTGGGTGCTGGCCAGCCGTGCCGTGGGTCCGGCGCGATCCAGATCCGGATGGTGCCCGTCGAGTGAGGCGGTCTCGCTGCCGCCGAACTGGTCGTCGATCTCACCCGAGGGCCAGATCACCTCGAAGCGGTCGGGCGGTTCGACCGCGATCGACGGCAGCGCGGTGGCGCGTGCGAGCGGGTCGCTGTCGCGGTCCGGGAGCCCCTCGGTCGTGAGGCGCTCGATCCAATCGGACCGGATGCCGAGCCCGGTGTCGACATCGCTGGGCGGCGGTGTCGGGATACCTGCGACCTGCTCGGGGTGTTCCGGGCGTTCGTCGACGTTGCCCGAATCGAGGAACGATGGCAGATCCCACCGAATCATGTCGTCGTCGAACGGTTCGATCGGGCCCCCGGGTGGAAACAGGGGCTCGGGCGGCGAGATCTCGATCGGCTCCTCGTCCGGTGCCGGCGCCGGTAGCGGATCACCGGGGACGAGATCATGGCAGTCGGCCGGACGATCCCACCGGTGGACTCCGGACGGGTGATGCCGGTACGGCGTCGCCGCCGCGGTTCGAACGTGCTGACCTGCGAGCCAACCGACGCACTCCTCGGTCATCATCTCCGCTGTGATCAGCACGGCGTGCCGGTCGACGGACGGGACCCGCTCGAAGAGCCGGCCGAGATACTCGGACTCGCCGAGCCGCATCGCACCGTGTTCGAGTTGGGCGGCGTTGAGGGCTCCCGCGTCGACGAGGCGCGCTCCGAGTGACGGATCCGGGACACGTTCGGCAAGATAGATCCGTCCGCGGTCGAGGTACACCCGGACTTCCGGGGATGTTTCGAACGCGAGCTCCCCTGTGAATCGGTGGTCGCGTGCGGCATCGATCACGACCCAGCCCGGGCGGGGGAACGTACCGGCCAGGCCGAACAGCTGGGCGTCGACGGCAGGATGGCCGGTCATGCAGCACCCACCAGTGCGAGCACCCGCTCGATCGGATCGCGGACCTCGCCGCGCTCTCGCTCGAGTCGGTCGAGGACGGAGAGCAGCGCCTCGATCACGACCTCTCGGCCGGACTCGTGGTGGATCAGCTGGCACGGTACGACCGCTTCGCGAGCGAGCGTGCCGAGCTGACGGGCGACGAGGAGGGCTCGATCGTGATCGTCACACCGGTTGACCGCCACGACGAGCGGCACGCGGAGGTCCTTCAGGAGGGTTCGCATCGCCTCGCCTGCGTCGGCGTGGGTGTCGACCGCGTCCGCGTCGATCACGTAGATCACGGCGTCGACGTCGCCCTTCATGATGTCGGTCATGAACCAGAAACGGCGCTGACCCGGCGTGCCGAACATGAGCAGGCGCACCTCGCCGTCGTCGAGACCGTAGGTGCCGAAGTCCATCGCCACCGTGGTGTGAGCCTTGACGTCCGCCTCGCTGCCGCTCGTCTCGACATCGGTCGCGACAACCGGAGTCTGCGAGACCGCCTGGATCAGTGACGTCTTGCCGGCCGCGAATGGACCGGTGACGAGGAGCTTGAACACGTGCTCGGAGCGCGCGCCAGCGTCGTACGACATGTTCCTTCCTTCGGGTCCGCTCGTCTGGTGCGACGTGGGCGGCCCCGCACGGGAAGTGTGTATTTCCTGACAAACGTATCGGCATCACCTCACACGTTCTTGAGCAGTGTTCTGGCTCCGCACCCGTTTCGGTCCGGGGTCCGAACCGAACCGAGACCCCGCATGAAACGGTCGGGACGGCGGGTGGTGGCGTCGTGAGCAGGCTCGAATGCCGCTAGCCTCGCTCGACGGAGAGGTGCCCGAGCGGCCGAAGGGACACGCCTCGAAAGCGTGCGACGTGCAAGCGTCCGTGGGTTCAAATCCCACCCTCTCCGCCACACGAACGACCGTCGCGCTCGTCTCCACTCCGGAGGTCGCCCGGCGGTCGTTGCGCGTCAGCGGCACTCGGTCTCGTCGGCGGGAGCGTCGAGATCGATCAGGTAGTCGTTGACGACGTCGATCACGCACCGGTTGACGCCGTAGCCGGTGTGCTGGTCGGCCTCGACGATCACGAGCCGACCGTCCTCGAGCACGTTCGACATCCGAACCGTCGACTCGAACGGCGTCGCCGGATCCCCGGTCGTACCGATCACCACGATCGGACCGGCCCCGGCACCGGTGATGGTGACACGGGGGTCGAGCGCATCGGGGAAGAAGGTGCAGGCGACGCCGAGCGAACCCTCGGGTGCGAGCCGTGGCGCCACTTCGGTGAGCATGGCCGACTCCTCGGCCATCTCCTCCAGTGATGGCCGTTCCGGATTGTCGGCGCAGGAGATGGTCTGGAACGCTTCGAGCTCGTTGCCGTAGGAGCCGTCGGCGGCTCGTTGGAAGTACGAGTCGTGCAATGCCAGCAGCCCGGACCCGTCATCGCGCTGGGCCGCCGCGAGTGAACGCTCGAGTGCCGGCCAGAACGATTCGGAGTACATCGCCTGCACGACCGCGGTGATCGCGACGTCGCGGTTGACGCTCGGCCGGCCGGCATCGCCGGGCACCGGGTTCGCGTCGAGATCCTGCATGAGCGCATCGAACGCCGAACCGGGATCGCCACCGTTGTGGAACTCGCAGTCCTCGTCGCCGGCACAGCGGTCGAGGAATGTCGTGAGCGCGTCGGAGAACCCGAGAAGCTGCTGGCGGCTCGATTCGATCGAGTCGGCGTCGGGATCCGATGCGCCGTCGAGCACGGCGGCGCGCACGGTGTCGGGGAACAACGTCGCCCATGCTCCCCCGAGCTCGCTGCCGTAGCTGAACCCGAAGTAGGAGATCTGGTCCTCACCGAGGGAGCGACGGATCGCGTCCATGTCGCGGGCGCTGTCGTTGGTGCCGACGTGTTGGATGATGTCGCGGTTCTTGCCGACACACTGCCTGGCGAAGTCCTCGAAGGTTTCGATCAGTGCCGAGCGTTCCGCCTCGGACTCGGGAGTGGAGTCGATCGCCGTGAAGTACGGGTCGTAGTCGTCGATGCAGTCGATCGGTGGATCGCTCTCACCGGTGCCGCGCGGATCCCAGCCGATGATGTCGAACCGGTCGAGCAGCTCGCGATCGAAGATCTGAGCGGCGAAGAACGCCAAGTCCGACCCGCCGAATCCTGGGCCACCGGGATTCACGAGCAGGGTTCCGATGCGGTCGTCGGGTTCGAGTGCGTTGTAGCGGGCGAGGAACAACTCGAACCGTGGGCCGTCCGGGTCGGCGTAGTCGACCGGGACGTCCAGGACGCCGACATCGACGGCGTCGTTGTACTGGTCCCACTCGATCGGCGCGGGCTCGAACGGAGGAGTGCCGCCGGACGGTGGTTCGCCCGCGTCCGGTTCGTCGGCGGAGGAGTTGTCGTTCCCGTCCGTGTCGCCGCCGGTGTCGGCGCCGGTGTCGCCGCCCGTGGCAACTGTGTCGTCGTCGGTCGGCCGGCTCGCGGTCTCCGAGACACCACCGGCGGCGGACGAGCACGCCGCGATGGTGAGCGAGGCAGCGACCAAGAGGGGAAGCAGCCGCCCGGACATGGTGGACAGCGTACGGGGCAGACGGAACCATCTGGTGGCGCCCGTAGCCTGCTCGACATGCGGATGGGTCCACACCACATGATGCCGAGGGACGCCGATGCCGTGAAAGACGTCCGGCTCGCCCGTGACACGGGGAGGCGGGTGTGGACCTTCGCCCGGCCCTACCGAGCCACGATCGTGGTGTTCCTCGCCGCGATCGTCGTCGCCGCGCTCCTCGCCCTGGTGCCGCCGCTGGTGGTTCGCCGGATCATCGACGTCGCGATCCCGAACGCCCAGCTCGACGGAGACCGCGGGCCGATCTGGTGGCTGGCCGCACTCGCGGTCGGTGCCGCTCTCGCCGACGCTGTCCTCCAGATCGTGCAGCGCTGGTGCAGCGCCCGGGTCGGCGAGGGGCTGATCGCCGATCTCCGCCGGTCGTTGTTCGCCAAGGTGCAGCGGCTCCCGCTCGCGTTCTTCACCCGTACGCCGACGGGTGCGATCACGAGCCGGCTCAACAACGATGTGGTCGGTGCCCAGACCGCGGTGACGAGCACGCTCGGCAGTGTGGTCAGCAACGTGATCGTGCTCGCGACGACGCTGGCGGCGATGCTGGTCCTCGAGTGGCGTCTCACGCTCCTGGCCCTCGTCGTGTTGCCACTGTTCATCGTGCCGGCTCGCCGTGTGGGGCGCCGGTTGCAGACGATCTCGCGTGACCAGATGCAGCACAACGCTGCGATGAACACCCAGATGACGGAGCGATTCAACGTGTCGGGCGCAGCGCTCGTCAAGTTGTTCGGTTCCCTCGAACGCGAGAACGACACGTTCGGGCAGCGAGCCAACGCCGTGCGCGACGCCGGAGTTCGGGCGGCGATGCTCGGCCGGGTCTTCTTCGTTGCGCTCGGTCTCGTCGCCGCCGTCGGTACGGCTGCGATCTACGGGATCGGCGCCCAGCTCGTGGTGAGTGGCGACATCAGCGTCGGCACGCTCGTTGCGCTGGCCGCTCTCGTGACGCGGATCTATCAGCCGCTCACCGGGCTCACCAACGCCCGCGTCGATCTGATGACGTCGATGGTGTCGTTCGAGCGGGTGTTCGAGGTGCTCGATGCACACGAGGCGATCACCGATCGACCTGGGGCGGTCGATCTCGTCGAGCCGACGGGGCGTGTCGAGTTCCGCGACGTCACCTTCCGCTATCCACCGGCGAGCGAGTCCTCGATCGCGTCGATGGAGACGCAGGCGATCCCCGGCGCGGACCCCGACCGCGACGTGCTCACCGGCCTGTCGCTCGTCGTCGAGCCGGGCGAGACGATCGCGCTGGTCGGCGCCTCCGGTGCAGGGAAGAGCACCATGGCGTCGTTGATCCCTCGACTCTATGACGTGACCACCGGCGCGGTGCAGGTCGATGGTGTCGATGTGCGCGATCTCACCCTCACGTCGCTGCGTCGCTCGGTCGGTGTGGTGTCTCAGGATCCTCACCTGTTCCACGAGTCGATCGCCGACAACCTGCGGTACGCGGATCCGGACGCGTCCGACGATCGCATCGTCGAGGCGTGTCGGGCCGCCCGCATCCACGACACGATCTCTGCCCTGCCCGATGGCTACGACACGGTGGTCGGTGAGCGCGGCTATCGGTTGAGCGGCGGGGAGAAGCAGCGGTTGGCGATCGCGCGCCTCCTGCTCAAGAACCCGGCGATCATGATCCTCGACGAGGCGACGAGCCATCTCGACAACGACAACGAGGCCCAGGTGCAGGCATCCATCGACGCTGCGTTGAGTGGGCGGACAGCGCTCGTGATCGCACACCGGCTGTCGACGGTTCGGTCGGCCGACCGGATCGCCGTGCTCGACGGGGGTCGGATCGTCGAGCTCGGTCCGCACGACGAGCTCGTCGACCGAGACGGCCTCTACGCCGCCCAGCTCCGGGCCGGCGACCTCCTCACCACCCCCTGACCGTCACGTTCGGGGTCAGACCCCGAACGTGACGGTGGTGGAGTGACGAGGAGTGGCTCGATGCGGGCGACGAGCGCTCGGAGCTGACGATCGGTGGCGAACCGCTTCCGGGCGCGCAACCGTGCCATGCGGAGGGCGCCGGGCGATGAGGCCCCCAACTCGTCGGTGAGCGCCGCCTGAGCGTCGGGGAAACGATCGATCAAGGCGAACATGACGGTGCGGATGAGCGCCCGTCGGGACCGCGGGTCGAGGTCGGTCTCACCGACCGCCAACTCGACGAGTTGGGCCACGCTTGCGGCATCGAAACTCGGTTCCGCTGCATCGGCGTGGATGAAGCGCTGGTAGTCGTCCACATCGGTGAAGTATTCGCGGAGGGTCCTGATCGTCAGCCACGCGGGAGCTGCGCGGTGACCGAGGTACGTGCGATGGCTCGACCAGCGGTAGAGATCGAGGTCGTTGACGCCGGTGAGAGCGACCGGATTGAGGTGGACGTATCTCAGGGCCACCATCAGTTGGGCGTCGCTGGTGATCGGGACCGAGTGGAATCGACCCCGGAAGATCGGTCCGTCGCGTCGTTGACGATCGTTGAGCCGGCGCGTGTAGGAGGTGCCGAGATGATGCATGAACCTCGAGAGATCGGTGCCATAGACAGCTCGCAGGATCAGGTGGAAGTGGTTCGGCATCAGGCAGTAGGCGTGCACCTCGACACTGGTCCATTCGTGCGCGGCGCCGAGCGCCATCCCGAAATCGCGGCGGTCGGCGTCGTCGAAGAACACGTCACAGCGGTCGACGCCGCGGTTCATCGCGTGGTACCAGCCGGTCTCTGTCAGCACTCTCGGACGTCGGGGCATGCGATCACCATGCCGAATGGGTGTGGCAACGTCACGTCTAGGGTCGCACGTTTGGGGTCTGACCCCGAACGTGCGGGGGTCAGTTGACGACCCAGGTGTTGATTCGGTAGTTGCCGTCCTCGTTGATCTGGACGACTGCCGTCGCACGTGCGTTGCCCGATGCCGCTGTGATTCGGATCTTGCGCTGCAGGACGATGTCGTTGCGAAAGCCGATCGGGACGGTCTCGGGGTCTCCGGAGGCGCCGCGTGCGTCGTTGACGTCGAACGTGCCGGTGAGGACTCCTCCGATCAGCTCGATGTCGTCGCCGCTGGGGTTCGTGACCCTGATCTGACCCATCGGCACCGACACGTAACCGGCGACATGAACGACGGCAGCTCCGATGCCGCCGGCACGGATGTCGATGATCGGTTCGGGCACCCACGGGAGGAACGTGGCGAGCGGTGCCGGGGCGGTCGGGGTTCCGCCTCCGATGAACGGCGACGTGGGTGGCCGCACCGCCGAGAGCTCGGCAACCGAGTCACCCACCGGGTTGGTCGCCACGACGCGGAACCGGTACCCGAGGTCGTTCGGTCCCGTCAGAGCGGCGAGTCCGGCGATGTCGCACGTCGTCGGCAGTTCGTACCATGTGGGGATCGGCGACGCCGGCGTCGTCGCGATCGATGCCGGCGCGACGACCTCGCACGTGCCCTTCACCTCGTAGGGCCGTGACACCGTGAGGGAGATGGTGCCGGTCGCGGTTCCGCCACCCACCGTGTCGGTCACGGTGTAGGTCGTCGTGTACGTCCCGTCAGCGGCGGTCGTCGTGACCGTGCCGCCGAGCCCGGTGTTGAACGCGAACGTCCACTGACCGGGGTCGAAACCCGTCTCGTCGATGTCGAGCAGCAACGAGTCGCCGTTCGGGTCGTAGGCGGGCAGGAGGCCCGACAGCGGGACACCGAGCTGGAGCTCGAGGCTGATCGGCTCGGCCACGGGCGGCAGGTTCGGCTGGGCACCGGCGTGGAAGTCCATCGTGATGACACCGGTCGCGGTTCCGCCGCCGACCGTGTCGGTCACCGTGAACGGGAAGCTGTACAGCGCGTCGCTGGTGATGCTGGCGTCCGGTGTCAGCGTGACGTCGAGCCCACTGACGGTGGCCGTCCAGCCGGGCGGCACCGCGTCGATGGTCAGGGTCAGCGGGTCGCCGTTGGGGTCGTAGGCAGGCACGCTGACGGTGATCGCCGTGCCGGTCGACGTGGTCACGGTCGGGTTGGCGGCGACCGGTGGCAGGTTGGGGCCCGGCCCGGCGTAGATGCGCTCCGCGGTGACCTCATACCGGTTGATGTCGGCGCCACCATCGAACGCAGGGGCATCCCAGGTGATCCGGGCCTCGTCGGGATCGGCGGTCTCCTCGACGGTCACGTTCGAAGGCGCGTCGGGAACCGTCACGGCAGCGCTGGCGGACGTCGGCGTGTCGCTGGCGGACGAGGTCGCGCCGGCGCCGACTGCGTTGACGCCCGCGACGCTGACGTTGTACGTGGTTCCGAGGGTGAGCCCGGTGATCAGACACGAGATCGGACCGCTCCGGGTGACGACCAGGTCGTCGACCGCGGCGCACCCTGCCCCGTCGGCAGGTGTGACGGTGACCTCGTAGTCTTCGATCGGCGAGCCTCCACCGGCGTTCCCGGTGAGCGGGTCCCACGTCAGCAGCAGCGCCCCGGTCGGAGTGCCACCGTCGTCGTACTGCCGTGCCTCGGCGGTGAACGACGACGGCGCTGCCGTCAGCCGAGCTGCGTCGGTGAAGGTCGTCGACGAGGGGACGTAGGTACCGGCGAGGATCGCCGACACGTCCGACACGTCGTTCGCCGGATCGGGATCGGTCGTGTCCAACACCCGCGACAGAGGGACCGAGCTCACGAACGGCACGTCGTGAGCGGCCGTTCCGGACGCGTCACCGTTGACGGTCATGATCGAGACCCGTCCACCTCGATCCTCGTTCGCGTAGCGTTGATTGAACCGAATCGTCGGCGAACCGCTCACATCGTCGACGATCAGTCGCCCGTCGCCGCCGAACACCCACGTCGCTCCGCCGCCGTTGATGGAGAACGTGGCCGGACCGCTGATGACGTTGGCGGCGACCTGCAGATCGTCGGCGCAGTCGTTCGACCCGAAGTCGACGAGGCCGTAGCCGACGATCACGTTCGCATTGCCGCCGATCGTGACCGTGTCGTCGAAGTAGTAGACCCCGCTGGCGAAGTAGATGTTGCCGGTCGTGAGGTCGATCGGATCGGTGTACTGGCCCGGGAAGAACACCTTGCAGTTGAACGCCGGCGGCATGTCGAACGGTGTCGCCGATCGTGTCGCCGACGGCCAACGTGGCAACTCCGGTAGCCAGATCGACCCGTCCTTCGCGTCCCACTGCTCGACGACATCGTCGGGGAGGACGGCGGGCGGTCGGCCCGTCGGTACAGGGAGCAGCGACGACCACCAGTCGGCACTCGCCGGGTAGGGGGTGATCGGATCGCTCTGGGCCGACGTCCCGACGAACGTGGATCGGACCTCGGCGCCCACCTGGACGGCAGCTGCACCGACCGGGACCTCGAAGCCGAGCGCTTCGAGCGGGCCGATCTCATCGAGCTCGGCGCAGGTGGTGTCGACCACGTGGTCGTTGACTCGGGCGTTGGTCGACGTGAGCACGCCTCCGCCGTCGCACGTGTGAAACACGTCGAGCGGGTCGCTCATCGCGACCCGGATCCCGCCCTTGGCCGCCTCGATGTCCTGGGTGCGCTCGCTCACCGCCCGGTTGAGCCGCAGCACCGACATCGTGTACTGCATGAGCGGGAGCACGATCAGACCGGCCACCACGATGAGGACGAGCACGAGGATCAACACGCTGCCGTCGTCCGGGCGATCGCATGTCACCGTGTCGCGGCGCGGCGGGTTCGATCTGCGATCGGTCACGCCGGACCCACCGACATGGTGCACGCCACCGCTGCGTTCGCGGTCACCGTCACGTTGACGCCGTCGGCGGGAGCCGCGGTGATCAGCGAGTAGTCGGAACCAAGCGTGAGATCGGCGCCGCCCGACCTGCAGCTCCAACCGGTCGCGACGTAGCCGGTGCCGCCGAGCGGCTCCGGCACGAGCTGGACGATGGTCGACGGCGATCCGGCGAGTGGGATGTCGAACGTCACGGCCTTGTTGATCCGAGTGGTGGTCGCCTGCTCCGAGCCGACGGTGTAGGTCACGGCGGCGTCGGCCGGGTCGCCGGAGCCCTCGCGGGTCTGCACCGTCAAGGTTCCACCGCACTCGGCGAGCGCGATCGACGCCAGCCCACCGCCGAGCTGACCGAAGTTGCCCGTCGTGAGGACGTGCGTCGTCTCGTTGACGTTGTCCCACGAGCCGTCGACGTCGTAGTCGACCGTGTTGAACTGTTGGACCGAGCCGTTGTAGGCGGGTGGCGATCCGATGCCGGCGACGAGGTCGCCGAGGAACACCGCGTTCGGGATCGAATACGACATCCGGGGCCAGCCCGATCGATCGACGAAGATGCTCCTGGCGAACGCCGGCCCGACCCCGACGCCGATCAGGCGGGCGTCGCTGCGGAAGGCTTCGGCGATCACGTTGGCCCGGTACCAGGCCCTCGGGCTGTAGTTGTCCTGTCCGGTCACACCGGTCGACGTGAAGTCGAAGGTCGAGGGGATGGGATTGCCGGCGACGTGCTCATCGTTGGTCGGCAAGCCGTCGGTGAAGAAGACGACCATCTCCGGGGCCGGGATCGCCGGGTTGCCCGCGACCGCGTACGGGACACCGCCGGCGTTGTAGAACGCGTGGTGCACGGCCTCTTCCCAGTCGGTGCCACCGGCTGCGCCGATCTGGTCGAGGTATCCGCCGCTGCCCAGCGTGCTGTCACCGACCAACTCGAACACGTTGCTCGGTTCGGAGAGGTCGAAGAAGCGATTCCACGCCGTCGAGCCCGACACATCGAGCACATCCGCCGAGGCGTTCATCGTGATGACCTGCAACAACGTCGGCGTTCCCTCGAACGCTCGCACGAAGCTCTCCACGCCCCGTCGGACGGGCACGGGGTCGCCGATCGAGCCGGACTCGTCGACGATCAGCGTGACCGGTCCGCCGCACCCGCTGCGGGCATCGATGAAATTCGGACCCTCGAACACCGGCGGATCGAGGGTGTCGCGGGTCACGCCACCCGCGGTCACACTGACGGAGCTACTGCGGTCGGCGCCGTCGACACCGGGAATGCCGTTGACACTGACGGTGATCGTGGTGCTGGATCCCCCGGCGCTCGGCGCGGAGACGCTGATCACCGACGTGGGTACGGAGTCGCCCGGCACCCAGCTCGGATCGGTCGGCGGAGCGAGATCGCGCAACACGACCCGCGACGTGCACGAACCCGACCGGCACTCGACGCGCGTGAGGACGAAGCCGTTCCCGTCGCTCGAGGGCCCGTAGCGGTACGAGACCGTGGTCGGTCCCGAGCCGTCGTCCCACGTCAGCATCAGCGCGTTGGAGCCGAAGCTGCAGTCGACGGGGATGTCGCACGGGCTGGGTGCTGGACTGCTGGCGTCGTCGGTGCTGTCGGCACCGGTGATCATGGCCGGATCGGCCGAGGCGAGATCGGTCGGCAGCCAGAGGGCCAGCGCCTGCTCCCAGCGGGCGACCTCGATGCTGCCCTCGGTGGTCCCCTGTTGGCGGAACGTGACGGTGATGGCGGCCGCCAGCACGGTGGCGATCGCACCGATCACGGTGATCGTCACGACCAGTTCGATCAAGGTCATGCCGCGATCGGATGTCGGCGCTCGTTCAGAATTCACCCTTCACCACCTCCAGGGGTCGTGTCACGCTCTCTGTCGGGTGGGTGACCGTGATGCGGATCAGGAGCACCGGGCCGTCGGGACGGGCGCTGACCGCAGCCGCCGGACATCCCAGGGTCGGGTCGAACTCGGTCGACCATGTTCCGTCCGCCTGGAGGTACTGGTGGGTGACCGCGATCGTCGAATCGGCCCAACCCTGGGCCGTCTTGCCGGCCAGGGCCGCATCGGTGAAGTCGCAGAGCGCGATCTGGGGGGGATCCCCGTTGTTGACACCGTCCACAGCGTTGACCAAAACGGTTTCGACCTCGGCGGCCGCTCGGCTGACCGCGGCGGCGCTGATCGAGCTGCGCACGGTGGCGAGGATCGGGATGATGACCACGCCCACGAGCACGATCGTGACCACGACCTCGACGAAGGTGAAGCCGCCGTCGCGATGTCGATCCGGTCGACGCTCGGCGGCGCAATCGCCGGGGGAAGTCCCGTCCTGGTTGTTCATGTTGCCGCTTGCCGCCGCCCGCCTTGGTGGTTCGTCTGTGGGACAGACCATGCTGCACGTCTGCAAAGATTGCGTCAACCAGCTTACCCTCAAGTCTCCCTCAAGAGCACGCCCGGATCGCGCGCCCAGCGGGCGGATCCGAGCGGCGAGCGCACGGCCCGTCGACGGTTAGACGATTACTGAACTTCCCACGAAATTGACGGCGTAGGCACCGTTCTGGTTGATCTGGACGATGGCGACCGACTGCTCGTCGCCCTGGGAGTTGGACGAGACGATCCGGAACTTGCGCTGCACGATCGCCTCGATGAACCCGATGTCGACGGTCTGCGCACCCGTCGCCCGAGCATCGGTGATGTCGAACTGGGCGGCCAGCACGCCACCGGCGATGCGGACGTCGTGCCCGTGCGGGTTGTCGACGTGGAGGCGGCCCTGCGGCAGCGACGTGTAACCGGGAACCGTCATGGTCACCGCGGCCGCCGCGGGCAGTTCGATGTCGACGATGGCGGTCGGCACGTACTCAGGCGGCGTGACGACCGGGGGCGGGGGTGGATCGCCGAGACCGGTCACGACGACGGTCGGGACCACGCTGGGCGGGGACGCGGGCGAGCTCGCGATGGCGTTGCTCGCGACGACGGTGAACGTGTAGCCGGTCACCACCAGTGGATCGAGGTTGCCGACGTCGCAGTGGAGCGGGGGCGGGGTGGCGACCGTCATGTCGAGGACGCACGACTCGCCGCCCGGTGTGGCAGTGACCGTGTAGGTCCTGATCGGCGCGCCTCCGTTCGTCGGGGCGGTCCAGCTGACCCGAGCCGAGGTGCTGTACGGGGTGGCCGTCGGGGCGGTCGGCTGGGCCGGCGGACCGAGCGACGGGCGCGATGTGCTCGGGGTGATCGCGGGGCTCGGCGTCGACGGATCGGAACTTCCGATCGCGTTGGTGGCGACCACGGTGAACGTGACCGGTGACGAGGTCGACAGACCGGTGACCACACAGGTGGTCGAGCCGGCGGTCGTGCACGTGTTCCCGGACGCAGCGGTCACCGTGTAGCCGGTGATCGGGGTGCCGCCGTCGAGCGGTGCCGGCCAGCTCACGACCGCCGCGCCGTTGAACGGCTGGGCCGTGACGTTCTCGACCTGACTCGGCCGGGAGGGCTTCGGTGTGAACACCGACGGGAGGTAGTCCTGCTGCGTCGCCGGGATGGGCGTCTCGCCGCCCACTGCCGACAGCGGGACCTCGATGACGTCGGTGGCGACCAGATCGATGCCGGTCACGCCGTCGATGTCGAGCTCGCCGTTCACGCTGATGATCGACACGTCGGCGGACGCCGCCGCTCCGGTATCGCCCTCGGCGACGTAGCGCCGGTTGAACGCGATGTCGAGCGGATTGCCGTTGGCGTTCGTGACGATCAGACGACCCTCGTCACCGAACACCCAGGTGCCGCCCAGACCGTTGATGTTGTGGGTGCTGGGCGCGTTCACGGCGTAGAACGCCGCCTCCTGGTCGGTGGCGCAGCCGAGCTCGGAACCGCCGCCGACGACGATGTCGGCCCCGCCGACGACGCTCACCTCGTTCTCGAAGTAGTAGATGCCGGACGCGAAGAAGGTGGGTCCGTCGAGGAGCAACGGGTCGGCGTACGTGCCCGGGAAGTACACCGTGCACGTCGGGTAGCCCGTCGGCATCTGATAGCCGCCCGGCGACCGCAGGTTCAGGGCGTGCACCGGGAGGTCGGGCAGCCAGATCTTGTCGGTCTCGGAGTTCAGCGTGGCGTCGCTGAACCACTCGATGGTCGACAGTGGGTCGGTGGGCGTGAACGCGTTCCCTTTCAACTCGACCGGCGGGCTCTTGCCGACCTGGGTGGCGATGAGACCGGTCCGGAGCTCCTCGGCCGACTGCGCGGCCTGGTGGTCGATGTAGTAGCAGTTGGTGAGCACGGTGATACCGGTCGCCGTGGTCGGTGCGAGACCCACCGGGGTCGTCGGCCCACCGTTGCCGCACCGCTCGTAGACGCTGACGGGGTCCGCCAGCGAGACGCGCAGGCCCGACTTGACGGCCTCGAGACGTTGGGTCTGGTCGCTCAGGGCTCGATTCGCCTGGAACACCGACGACGAGTAGCTCAGGACGGGGATCACCCACAGCGATGCGATGACGATCATCACGAGCACCATCGGCAGGATCGTGCCGGCGTCTCGATCGCGTCGAACGCGGTTCGCTCTCGCGCTGTTCGGACACCGCGTCATCGTCGGCCTCATTGACTCACCGACAGGGTGCACGACACCGCTTCGTTGGCGGCGACCTGGACGCGGACGCCCTTCCATCCGCCCGAGTCCGGGATGTCGATCGGGGTGAACGATCGCGTGTTGACACCTGCCTTGCATGCCCACGATCCGGGCGTGTACGCCGTGAGCTCGGAGAAGTTCTGGGGCAGGATGTCGACGGTCACGTAGGTGCCGCTCGGGATCGCGAAGTCGAACGTGCCGGTCGTGAACTGCTGGTTCGTGGTCACGACGGTCGGCTCGAGGGTGATCGGGGTGCCGGAGGAGTCCGCCACGGCGCTGTTCTGGTACCGGAACGGATCGGGCGCCGGGGTGGTCCCGCCGATCTTCGTCTGAAGCGTCAGGGTGCCGCCACACTCACCGAGGGCCACCGCCTCCATCGCCCTGCTGAACTTGCTCCAGTCGGGCTCGAGGTAGAGGTCGGCGACCTCGATGTTGGAGTAGGAGAGCCCGTCCGAGGTCGGGATCGCCGGCGTTCCGTTGTCGTTGCCGGCGATGAGGCGGGCGAGGATCACCGAGTTGTTCGTCGTGGCCGTGATCGGCGAGTCGTACCCGTCGTAGGGCGGGGTGTTGTAGATCTTGGTCCTGCGGTACTGGTTCGAGTCGCCCGGCCGGCTCCCGGTCCAGATCTTCCAATCGGTGCCCTGTGAGGCGCTGACCCACTGGTCGCTGCCAGTGTCGATCCAGCCGTCGGAGCCGTCGGGAGTGGTGTTGTTGGCGTCGTACTGGGCCTTGCTGACCCACGCGGTCGATCCGACCGTGCGCCAGCCGTCGCTCTCACCGGAGTTGACGTTGTGCGCCGCGTAGAGCGCCTGGCTGACGTCGTACCAGCTCCGGGTGCCGTTGATCCGCCACCCGTCGGTGTGGTCGGAGGTCGTGTTGTTGGCCCAGTAGGCGTCGGCCGACGTGTCGTCCCAGTCGTCGTACTTCCAGTCGTTGGGCAGGAGGTTGGCGTAGGCGTCGTACTCGCTCTGGCTGACGTTGTACCAACTCCGGGTGCCGTTGATCCGCCACCCGTCGGACGCACTCGGGTTCACGTTGTTGGCGTAGTAGTCGGACGGCGAGGCGTTGCGCCAGCCGTAGTACCAGTACTCGAAGTCGGCACGGCTCTCGGTGTCGGAACCTTCCTCCACGTCGAGGTTGCTCTGATATCCGGCCGCCGAGGTCTGGTATCGCCGGTACGAGCGCTCCCACTGCCACGAGTACCCGGCGCCCGGATCCACGATCCACTGCGACGAGTTCTGGATTCCAGAACCCACCCCGACGCCGATCAGCCGGACGCTCCGACGGAACTTGTTGGCGATGAAGTTCGCCCGGTTGAAGGCCACCTGGGAGTAGCTGCTGCCGGTCGAATCGGCCCACTGATCGCCCGGATCGGCGGGCTCTGCCGGGAGCACACCCGGGGAAGTGCGCTGCACGAGCCGGTCGAAGGTCGGGACACCGTCGGTGAAGAACACGACGGTCTCGGGGATCGTGGCGGCGGTCGAACCGTCTGCCTGGTAGAAGGTGCGGAACAGCGCTTCCTCCCAGTTGGTACCACCGCGCGGATACGTGCTCCAGCTGCCCTGGAGACCGTTGATCGACGACAGCAGCGCGTTGACGTCGGCCTCCTTGGTCATGTCGTAGTAGCGGTGCCAGTCGGTCGTGCCGAGCACACCGCTGTAGGTCTCGAAGCGAACCAGTTGGAGCTTGACCGGCGTGCCCGCCAGCGCTTCGACGAACGCACGGACGCCCGACTTGACGTTGGTGATCGCGCCGCCGATCGAGTTCGACTCGTCGATCACGAGCGCCATCGGGCCACCGCAGCGGCTCCGGGCCTCCACGAACGATGGTGCCCCTTGCACGCTGGTGGCGGCGATCTCGCTGCGAACGGTGCCGCCGGCGGTGATGCTGATCTGGTTGATGCCGCCGCCGGCGCCGGCGACGTCGCCGCCGCCGTTGACGGTCACGATGACCCGGTTGGCGTCCTTGCGCTCGTCATCGGAGTTGTCGGCGAGGTCGTTCTCGTCGATCGCGTCCGGAGCGAGCGGCTCGCTCACGATGATCACCCAGTCGGGACGCGTGCACGGCACCGGATCGACCGCCCGGCTGCAGGCCGACCCGTTGGCGACGCCCGACACGAAGGCGGCGCCTCCTGGTGGCCCCGGCAGGTCGTTGAGCACCGTGCGGCTGTCACAGGTGCCGCCGACGCACTCGATGCGCAGCAGGATGTACTCCCCGTCGCGCAGGGTGAAGTGGTACGAGATGTTGGTCTGGACCGTCGAGCCGCCTGCACCCTCGGTGGTCCACGACAGCATCAGGACGTTCGAACCCTTGGTGAGATCGACACCGCCGCAGGTGGTCGCACCGCACGGGGTCGCCGCGGGGCTGGTGTCGACGACGTCGGCAGATGCGAGGTCCGCCGGCATCCACATGCTGATGCTCTGCTCGGCGCGGGCGACGTTGAGGCGGCCCTCGGTGTTGTCGCTCTGGCGCAGCGTCACGACGATCGACATCGACAACACGGACGCGATGAGACCCATGACGGCGACGACGATCAGCACTTCGGGCAAGGTCATGCCCCGGTCCTCCCGGCGACGGCGGGACGGATACTCGCTGAAGTTGATGTGGTCAGACATCGGATTTCACCACCTGGATGCTGCGACGGACGTCTCCGTCGGGATTCGTGATCGTGATCGTGATTCGTTGGACGAGGAGGTCGGTCGGAGCCTGCCCGGGGCAGCCGGGTGCGCCGGCGGTGCCGGTCTGCCAGGTTCCCGCCGTGCTGGCGTTGGCGCCGGGCAGGTAGTACTCGTGCTCGACGGTCGCGTTGCCGGCGGGCCATCCCTGGGTCTGGACGGCGGCCTGGGCGTAGACGGTGTAGTCGCAGCGCTTCGGTGCACGGTTGACGCGGTCGGCGGCGTTGACGACGGCCGTCTCGACCTGGGCGGCGGCTCGGTTGAGCGAGGAGGCAGCGACCGAAACACGGACTGCTTCGAGCATCCCGAGGACGACCACGCCGATCAGCGCGATCGCGATCACCACCTCGACGAGCGAGAAACCCGGATCGGTGCGCCGCTCGACACGAGTCGTGCCGCGTGAGGAATCCTGTCTTTTTCGCCTCGTCATCGATCCGCCTCGCGTGTGTCCCGGTGCGCCCGGTACGTCACGATTGGTGCATCGACCTCCGTGGGACTTTACTTGAACCTGACGTCTCTCAAGATGTGTTCAAGTATGCCGATGACGCGCACGAGCCACCCGTCGCCGGGTGGCTCGTGCGATGCGTCTGGAGATGATGCTCCGGGGTCGACCCAGAGCCCGTCGGATCAGTGCCCGTCGTTGTCCTTGTCGCCCGGGATGATGTCTTCGACCTTGTCGGAGACCTTGTCGTAGGTGTCCTTCACCTGATCGGGCACCTTGTCGCCGGCCTTGTCGACGAGGTCGTCGACCGTGTCCTTCACCTGTCCGGCGGTGTCCTTCAACGAGTCCATGCCGCCGCCGGTGGCACCACCGGCGGAGTCCTTGGCGCCGCCGAACATGCCCTTGATCTTGTCGAGAATTCCGGCCATCGATTGGGCCTCCTGTGTCGTGGTTGAATGTCGAGTGGTCTGTCGTCACAGCACCGGGGTGCTCCGTCGACCACGTGGTCGGACGACCACGAGCGACCGTGATCCTAGTGGACCCCGGTCGTCACGCCTCGGGCAGCGTTGCGCGGGCAGCGTCTTGGCCGTGCGCGGCGAGTTCGTATCCGATCTGGCAGAAGCCGTGGTTGCAGTAGCCGCCCGGATGCTTGTGGAGATAGCCCTGGTGGTAGTCCTCGGCGTAGTAGAACCGGCCGTCGCCGGCGTCGTCGGCAGCCGCGATCTGGGTGCTGATCTCGCCGTACCCGGCGGTGGTCAGCGCCTTCTGATAGCGGTCGCGTGATCGTTCGACCGCCGCCAGCTGGGCCGGCGTGGTTGCATAGACCGCTGACCGGTACTGGGTGCCGATGTCGTTGCCCTGACGGTTGGGCGTCGTGGGGTCGTGGTTCTCCCAGAACGCCTTCATCAGCTGGTCGACGGTGATCATGGAGGGGTCGTAGGCAACGAGCACCGACTCGGTGTGGCCGGTCTGGGCGGTACACGTCTCCTCGTACGTGGGGTGCTCCGTCCAGCCGCCCATATACCCCACCGCGGTGGTGTAGACGCCCGGGAGCTGCCAGAAGATGCGTTCGGCACCCCAGAAGCACCCCATCGCGACATAGATCGTCTCGATCCCGTCCGGGAACGGCGGTACGAGGGGGGTACCGAGCACGACGTGCTCGTCGACGACCCGAATCGGCGTGGAGCGGCCCGGCAGCGCCTCGGCGGGATCGATCATCTCGGTCTTCTTCCGGAACAGCATGGATCCAGCGTACGCCCGACGCGCGACACCGTCGCCCCCTGGGCCCGAGTTCGCGGAACGTTCCCCGAATGCCCTCCACCGACCGTGGCTCATGGTTCCCGCAGCGGCGGTATTCGCCATGTGCGGTTCGGCTTCCACCGCCTCGGCTTCGGTGATGTGGCAGCCGAAGCATCCGACCCGTCGGCGATCGCGCATCGATGCTCCGACCACACGGCGGCGCTACTGCAACAGCAGGTGTTCGATCCGGCGGGCCGTGACCGACACTCCCACCACCGCCATCCCGACCAGCACGCCGAGGTGGCCCGCGAACGCCCACGACCACTCGCCGAGGTTCAGCGCTCGAATCATTGCGACGCCGTGGTAGAGCGGGCTGATCTGCACCACCCATGACCAGTCGCCGTAACTCGAGATCGGGTAGAACGTCGCCGAGAAGAGGAACATCGGGAGCATCACCGACGGGACGTACTCGAAGTCCGCCCACGATCGCATGTAGGTGGTGGCGGCCATCCCGACGGCACTGAACGCGAACGAGATCACGATCGCGACGGGCAGCATGCCGAGCGCCCAAGCCGAGTCGGTCATGCCGAGCGCCCACATCGTGATGAGAAACGCCGTCGAGTAGAGCGCGCCCCTGATGGTCGCGTACGAGATCTCACCGAGCGCGACGTCGCCCGACGTCAGCGGTGTGGCGAGCGCTGCGTCGTAGACCTTGTCGTACTTCATCCGGAAGAAGACGTTCATCGTCGACTCGTACAGCGCGCCGTTCATCGCGGAGGCCGCCATCAGCGCCGGCGCCACGAACTCTGCGTACGGGATCAGCCGGCCACCGTCGTCGACGTCGCCGATCAGGGCGCCGAACCCGATCCGGATCGACAGCAGGTAGAACAGTGGCTCGAAGAAGCCGGTCAACAGGATCGTCCAACCACCGGTGCGGTTGACGATCCACTGGCGTTCCAGCATGCGCTGCGGCCGCCGCGCGCGCAGGACCTCGCCCGGAACGATGCGCAGCGGGAGCGCGGCGACCGCCGACGTCAGGCTCACGTCGTCAACCGCCGTGCGAACGAGCGGCGGGTGAGCAACCACCCTCCCAGTGCGAGCGCCGCGAGGTACGCCAGGTGAACGACGGTGGACGTGAGCTCGAGGCGGCCGTGGACCGCGTTGCGGCTCAGCTCGACGCCGTGCCAGAGCGGCGTCGCCTTGGCGACCATCTCCATCCAGTCCGGCAGCTGGCTGATCGGGTAGAACGCCCCGCCGAACAAGAACAGCGGCATCATGACGAACCGGTTGATCGTCGGGAACGAGTGGTCCGACTCCCGGGTCGCCGACCACGCCGAGAGCGGTGTGGCGAACGCGGCACCGGTGAGTGCGCCGAACGGGACGGCGAGCAGGAGCCCGAACGAACGCGTCTCGACGAACAGTGCGAGCACGGCTGCGACGCCGCTGACCGAGATGAGCGCCTTCGTGACCTGCCAGAGGGCGACGCCGTCGGCGATCTGGGCGGGTGACAGCGGGGTCGCGGCCTGGGCATGGAAGCCCCGCATCCACTTGAAGCCTCCCATGACCGGCCACATCGCCTCGTTGCTGGCGATCATCATCGCGGTCGTCGCCAGGAGGCCGGGTGCGAGGAACTGGAAGTAGGTGAGGCCGTCGAGCAGTGTGTCGGCGTCGTCGCCGCGGTCGACCAGGGCACCCACACCGAGACCCATCCCGAGCAGGTAGAGCAGCGGCTGGACGAACGCGCCGAGCACGTTCGACTTCCAGATGGTGCGGTACAACGTGAAGTGGCTCTCCCAGGCGCGGATCGCGGCCGGCGTGCTCATGTCGACCCTCCTCGCGCTGCACCTCTCCTGCGACGAACCGGGTTCCGGTCCAGCGTCGGACCCGGAACCGGTCGGGCAGGATCGGGGGATGTCGGCGGGCGCATCGTCAATCGTTGAGGGAGCGACCGGTGAGGCGGAGGAAGACGTCCTCGAGCGAGCTGCGGCGGACGAGCGCCGACTCGGGTCGGCTCCCGCGGGCATGCACCTCGGCGAGCGCCGATTCGCCGTCGTCGGCGTAGATCAGGACGCGGTCCGGGAGCACCTCGCGACGATGTCCGATTCCGTCGACGTCGGGAGCGCACGCCTCGTTGGTGCCCGCCGGATACCGCAGCTCGAGCACTTCACGCGGCGAGTACCGCTCGATCAGCTCGCGCGGCGAACCCTCGGCGACGATCCGGCCCTGGTCCATCACGACGAGTCGGTCGCACAACTGCTCGGCCTCGTCCATGTAGTGGGTCGTGAGCACCAGCGTGACACCTCGCTGCTTGAGCCGGTAGAGGCGGTCCCAGAGCACGTGGCGGGCCTGGGGGTCGAGACCGGTGGTCGGTTCGTCGAGGAGGAGCAGCTCGGGTTCGTTGATGAGCGAGCGGGCGATCGTGACCCGTCGTTTCATGCCACCGGAAAGTGGCTCGATCTTGCTCGTGGCGCGATCGGTGAGCTGGACGAACTCGAGCAACTCGGCGGTTCGCCGCCTGCACTCAGCTCGCGGGATGTCGAAGTAGCGGCCGTAGAGGATCAAGTTGTCCTCCACAGACAGCTGCTCGTCGAGCTGGTCCGTCTGCGGCACGACTCCCATCCGGCCGCGGATCTGCTTGCCGTGAGTTGCCGGGTCGAGCCCGAAGATCGTCAGGTGCCCTTCCGTCACCGGTGACACGCATCCGATCATCCGCATCGTCGACGACTTGCCGGCACCGTTCGGACCGAGGAAGCCGAACGACTCGCCGCGCCTCACCTCGACATCGATGCCGTCGACGGCGACGAAGTCACCGAACCGCTTGACGACCTCGCGCGCCGAGATCAGGGGGGTGGGGCCGTCCGCGGACATGCGAGCGTCGACGTTACCGGTTGCCCTGTTCTGGGCCCCGGCGGTTTTCGGAACGGTCGATCCGTGCACGGCGCGCGACGATACGACTTCAACTCCGGTTGAAGTCAAGAGGATCGTCATGCTCGTAGTGTCGTCTCGTGCGCACCCCGCCGATCCGAAGGATCCTTGACGTCTGGGCCGACGATGCGGTCGCCTTCGCGCGGGTGCTGGCCGACCAGGACCCGACTTGGCGAACCGAGACGTTCCCGCTGGGCGGCGGACAGGCCGTGCTCTGCGGACGCGGGATGTACGTGAACCTTCTCGTTCGCGCCGGTCTCGAGCGCCCCCTCGACCCCGACCAGCTCGAACGGCTGGAACGACGCTGCAGGATCGTCGGCGTTCCACCGGCGGTGGAGGCGACCGCGTCACGCACCCCGTCACCCTCGACATCCTCGCGGCGCGTGGGTACGAGGTCGGGCGGCGAACGTCGGCGCTGGCACGTCAGCTCGGCGACGTCGCCGCCCTCCCTCCTCCCGACCCCCGGTTCGTCGTCGAACGCGCCGATGGTGAGCTACTGGCGATCTGGCAGGAGGCGTCGGCACTGGGTTGGGGGCACGACACTCCAGAGCAGCGCCGGGTGAGTGACGCCTTCGCACGTGCTGCGGCCGTCGTCGACGGAGAGCATTTCGTCGTGGTCCGATCCGTGACGGATCGGCGGCCGGTCGCCACAGCGAGCCTGACGATTCGAGACCGGATCGCCACCCTCGGCGGCATGTCCACCCTGCCGGCCGAGCGAGGGCGCGGCGTCCAGTCGGCCCTGATCGTCCACCGCCTGCGCACGGCTGCTGCCGCCGGTTGCGACTGGGCGACGAGCACGGCGGCGCCGGGTGGAACGTCCGAGCGCAACCTCCTCCGACACGGATTCGAGCCCGCGGGCACGATCTCGACGTGGATGCGTTGAGGACGGCTGCGATACGACGTCGTGCGCTCATGTCGGTAGCGTCCGTCGGCGTGCAACTGCGTTCGTACCACCGCCACGACCTGGACGCGATCCACACGATCAACCAGGCTGCGGTGCCCGCTGTCGGATCCGAGACGATCGACGAGCTCGCCCGGATCGCCGACCAGTCGACGATCGCGCTGGTCGCCCACGACGAGACGAACGAGGTCGCGGGGTTCTGTCTCGTCCTCGAACCGGGTGTCGACTACGACTCGGGGAACTACCGCTGGTTCGGCGAGCGCTACGACGAGTTCGTGTACCTCGACCGGATCGCGATCGCACCATCGTTCCGGCGTCGCGGTCTGGGCCGGGCGTTCTACGACGAGGTCGAGCGCCTGGCGGTCGAGCGATGCCCGCACGCCACCCAGTTCACCCTCGAGGTGAACCTGCGGCCGCGGAACGACACCTCGCTCGCGTTCCACGCCGAGCTCGGGTTCGTGGAAGTGGGCCGACGGGAGACCAGCTACGGCGCGCTCGTCAGCCTGATGGCCAAGCCGCTCGCAATGGACCGGCCCCGCTGACGGCGCGTGCACCGACGCCCTACCTGATGGTGGGGAACACGAAGAGTCCGAACGTGCCCGGCCCGGTGTGGGCGCCGACGCTCGGGCCGATCCGGTAGTGCACGATCGAGTCGATGCCGGCCACCTCGGCCAACGCCGATTGGAGGCGACCGGTGAGTGGCCGGCTCGGTTCGTCGGCGGTGCCGATCGCCACGGTCACGTCGGTGGCGACGCGGCCGACCCACCCGGCCGCGTAGGTCGACATCACGTCGACGGTGTCCTCGAGGGTCGTGACCCGCTCGAGCACTTCGAGCTCGCCCCCGCTCATCGCAAGCACGGGAATGCCGTGGCCGTCCAACTCGACGCCGTCCGCTCGTCCGCCGCGTTCGGTGAGGTGTGGCACGCCGACCATGAACGCCGTGCCGATGCGCGGCACCAGGTTGGTGATCCGGCGTTCGATGTCGGTCGGCTGTCCGCCCCGGGAGATCGCGACCCCGGCGGCCCAGACGCAGATCGAGACGCCGTAGCTCGCACTCCCGGTGTCGATCACGTGGACCGGGACGGTAGCGGCCTCGGCGGCGACGTGGGCGCTCGCGACGGTGCCCGACATGGCGGCGGCGAGGTGGATCGACATGATCGTCGTGCAGCCGCGGTCGGCGAGCCGACCGTACGCCTCGACGAAGCGACCGGGTGAGGGTTGGCTGGTCCCGACCTGTGGCGTCGGCCCGGCCCCGAAGTGCTCGTAGAAGCCGTCGGCGTCGAGTGTCTCACCCTCCTGGTGGTCGACCCCGTCGATCGTCACGGTCATGGGCACGACCTCGACCTCGAAACGCTCGACCAGATCGTCGGTGATCTGACTGCTGGAGTCGGTCACGAGACCGATCACGGGTTCGACGTTGGCCACGAGCCAGAGCGTGACACGTCGTGCTCCTCGTCGCGGCGCGCGTCGAGGAATCGCCGCATGATGACGGCGCTGCTCGCAGCCGACGCGATCGGTAGCGCGACGCTGGGTCGCGGACCCCACGCGTTCGGCCAGCCCCGTCGCCACCAGACGATGCCGCCGAGAATCCAGCACGCCGACGACACGACGATGACCGAGAACGCGCGCCGCTTCCAGCGAGGTACCGCGGCCGTCACGACCGCGACCGCGACGTCGATCGGGAAGTACGCCGGGAAGGTGGCGAGGCACTGGCCGACGCTCGCCGCGACCCCCTTGCCGCCACGAAATCGCGTCCACACGGGATAGCAGTGGCCGATCACGGCGGCCGTGCCACCGATGTGGGCTCCGATCGGGCCGGCGATCGCGGCGCCGGCCGCGCTGGCCACGGCACCCTTGCCGATGTCGCCGACGAGCACGGTCGCCCCGACCCGGGGACCGAGCAGGTTGGCGGCGTTGGCGGTTCCGGGGTTCCCGCTGCCCGTCCGTCGTAGGTCGAGCGCGCCGTGTGTGACGCGCCAGGCGACCAAGTCGGCCGTCGGGAACGTGCCGAGGAGGTACCCGGCGGCGCCGGCACCCACTGCTCGTCGGATCCACCGCTGCACGGCGGCGACGCTAACGGAGCCGTCCGCCTCGGTCGCACGTGTCGCCCGACGACGGCACGACGAAGCGGGGTGAGGAGCTCGTGGGTGGAACAGAGGGGGCGTGCTGCTAGGTTTCTGTCCGCTCTCAACGAGATGAGGCTCCGGCCCCCATCGTCTAGTGGCCTAGGACACCACCCTTTCAAGGTGGCGGCACGGGTTCGAATCCCGTTGGGGGTGCGTACACATAATTCTCCAGGTCCCGTGGTGAAGTCTGGAGTTCACGCCGGCCTGTCAAGCCGGAGGTCGCGGGTTCAAGTCCCGTCGGGACCGCTACAGGGCCGCCGTGAGGCGGCCCTGTGCGCAGAACGGGTACCGGTTCTCGGTGCCCGACACGGTCGAGTAGCTCAGTTGGCAGAGCACACGCCTGAAAAGCGTGGGGTCCGGGGATCGACGCCCCGCTCGACCACCGAGAAAGCCCCTGGTAGATCGCAGATCTGCCAGGGGCTTCGACGTGTCTCGGACGGGCGATTGGCGGATTTGTCCGTTATCTGTCCGCACAGCCGTAGTCCGCACGGCCTGTCCGAGGGTCCAGACGCCACCGTCACCCCCTCGAACTTCACTCATGTAGCGCCTGTTGCCGACGAGCCTGCCTGGGGTCGTGGTCGCGAAGAACAAGCTGGCCTGGATGTTCGTCACCGGGGACGAGCTCGGGGTATCGCTGTGGTTGAGGAGCAGGAGATGGCACCCAACTCGGTTGGTCCCTCAGCGAGGGCCCCACGACCTCATGGCTCGCCTCCAGCCGGTCGCCATCGCTCTGTGACGACCCCCGACGACACTGCTGCGCACGGGCGCACCGAGGTCGACAGCGTGTTCCAAGTATCGGCACATCGCTGCTCGGGCTGTCGGTCTACGTCGAGAGCGTTCTTCATTGTCAAGCCGCCATAGCCAGCGAGCGCGGGAGGGCGCTAGAACTTGATCACTGGGAGATTTCCAGCGTTGACCAGCGTTCGTCGGTGCACATGAGGCAAGGCCGTAGGGCTGTGGCCACCAGCCCGTGGAGTGAGATGGATGCGTATTTCTTGGCTATGCCGAACGTGTCAGCGAGAACTCCTCGACGGGCGTCAACCGAGGCAGGAACTCCTTTACGGCCTCAGTGACGAGGAAGTTCACCGACAGCCCGCGCTCGTCCGCAGCCTTGACGAGATCGTCATGCAGCTGCTGTGGAAAGCGGATTGCGGTCGCGGTGCGCTTCTTCTCGTGGGCCATGAACTACATCGTAGTAACTACGCGAGCGTAGTGCAATCATCTTGCGCGCGATGCGAGCACAACGGCGCGCGATGATCCAGCGTGCTGCGCGCGTGGTGCTAAATGAAGTCGTTGTGGATCACCCGATCCCGTGACACCCATCGAATAATCTGACGGCCAGGAGGCAAGCAACTCCCTCCTCACGCAACATGCCCCGATCCTTGCCGGGACCGGGGCATGGCTGGATCGAGAGACTGGCTCACGACCGCTTGCAAGTCAGACGCTACTTGATGTAGCGCTGATGGGTTTGGTCGGCCTCCTGATTCGGTGCGTGCCGCACACAAACGAACCCAAGGAGGTTCATCAGCGTGAACATGCGCACCAAACACCCCATTGGAACCACCGCCCGAACGGGCCAGACCTGCCCTGAGAGTGGTGTCTGGAAGGTGGTCGGCACGCCGTCAACGACGGCCCCGATCGCCAAGGGCAACACCATGCCCCCGTACAACAACCAGGCGGTCACGTGGAAGCTCACGCAGCACGCGTGAGGTGACCCGATGAGGGGTGGGGCTTCGGCCTCACCCCTCAGGGGATCGCATCGATCATGATCGCCATCACACTCTCCGTAGCCGCTGGAGCGGTGCTTGTCGCTCTGTGGCTCCTTGACCAACTTGAACTTCTACCCCGAGACTTCGAATCACTCAGCTGGTGAGCAACGGCGCAGGTGCCGTGCTGCTCGCTGTCTTACTACTCGCCCCCGCCGCGTTTAACGACGTTTAACGAAGGCCTCCACCGCTGGGCGGACTACAAGACGGACCAGATCGTCGAGGACTTCAACGAACACCTTCGATCAATCACCGAGCCCGACGACTGACCGACGCAAGCCTCGTTGTCTGATTTGCTCGCATTCGGTTTCGAGCCGGGCTTCGTGCTGTCCGGTCAACCAGGCATCATTGTGGATCGTCGAATCCGGCGTCGCGGAGCTGGTCGGCGAAGCTGCGGGTGATGTCGCTCAGCCGTCGCCGGGTGTCGGCGAGTTCGTCGGTGTCGGGCCAGCCCATCAAGTCTGCCCGGGCAGTCGTCACCGCGTCACAGGCGTAGTAGGCCATCAGCCCGTAGAGGTAGAGCTGCTGAGACTCGACCACGATCGGGGCCATGCCTCCGTTCGGGTCAAAAGGATCGGTGCGCTGCATCCGCTCGAGCAGGCCAGCGCTGACTGCATACCAGGTGCCGTGACTGGTCGCCGACAGGACGCCCCAGAGGGTTGGGTCGAGCCCGTCGCCGTCGTTGCCGAACGCGACCTGCGAGAAGCTGTCGGCCGGATGGGGAAGCGCTTCGCCGTCGATCACGGGCTTTCCGGTCGATGTGCCGGTGACCGCCCAGCCGTGCCGGGCGGCGTAGGCGTGGCAGGCGGCGCGGGTTCGCTTCTTGGCGTCGGCGGCGTCGGGAACCTCGCGCAGACGACCCTGCTGGTTCGCTGACTCGAGGCGGTAGGCGATGCTCCGCCGGATTCTCGTGTCGACTCCGACGGAGGGCTCGAGGAGCCAGCGGGCGATCGGCGCGGTCTCCATGATCGCCCGCACGGATGGGAGATACGCGAACCGTGGTCCGACCTGGCTGGCGTCGATGATGGCGGCGATCGCGGCCAGGTGCTCGGCAGTCACATAGGCGAGCATCATGCCGTAGTTGTGGGCATTGCGTGCCGGCTCGCTCCATTCGGGAGTTCCCCAGCGCTGCTCGGCTGCGAGTTCGCGCATTGCGGTGGACGTTGCGGCCGGGAGGTGACCGTGACCGTCAGGGTGACGCGACATGGCGACGGCATAGTCGGACAAGGCACTCGTGAACGGACGCAACATGGACCGGAACTCGTCGTTGTCAACGGTGCGCGTCAGGCCGACCACGCTGATCAGCCTACGGAGCGGGTGTAGGAGGACCGTCG
>CAWKAY010000014.1:0-227847 GCA_963847775.1 uncultured Acidimicrobiaceae bacterium | reverse complement strand
GTGAAACACCAGGTCAGAGCCACCCTCCGGGGTGGCTCTCTCCGTTCTCGGCCTGCGTTGCCCATGGCTTGCCCATGAATCACAATGGAGGAAGGTCATGAAGGGATCGATGCGCCAACGGGGGTCGGCGTGGGAGCTCAGGGTCTACCTGGGTGCCGACCCGGTCAGCGGCAAGCAGCGCTATGCCACGAAGACGGTCCGCGCCGGCAAGCGCGAGGCGCAGCGGTTGCTCAACGAGATGAAGGTCGAGGCCGAGCGCGGCCTGGCAACGAGGACGACGGCCACGGTGGGAGAGCTGCTCGACCGGTGGCTCGAGCTCGCCCGGGAGGACTTCTCGCCGAAGACGACCCGGGAGGTCGTCGGGTACATCGAGCGCAACCTGCGGCCCGCGCTCGGCGACGTGCGCCTCAGCAAGCTCACGACCGCGTCGCTCGACCGCTACTACCGCTCGCTGCTCGTCGACGGCGGCCGCAATGGTCGGCTTGCGCCCGGCACGATCCGGCGCATCCACGGGATCCTGCGACGAGCGCTCGCCCAAGGTGTGCAATGGGGCTGGCTCGGCGTGAACCCGGCGGCGGCGGCGTCACCGCCTCGTGTGCCACTGCCGGAGATCGCACCACCAACGCCCGCGCAGCTCACCAAGTTGCAGAAGGCGATCGACGCGAGCGATCCGGAGTTCGGTGTGTTCGTCCACCTCTCGGCGATGACGGGCGCGCGTCGGAGCGAGATGCTTGCACTCCGCTGGCCCGACGTCGACCTCGAGCGGGGCGTCGTGACGATCGGTCGCGGTCTCGTGCAGGGCCCGGACGGGCGGCTCGTCGAGAAGGACACCAAGAACCACCAGACGAGACGAGTCGCGCTCGACGCGCCGACGACGGCAGCGCTGACCGACCACCGAGCGGTGGCGGCCGAGCGAGCCGAGCAGTGTGGCGCCGCGCTGGTCGACGATGCGTTCGTGTTCGCAAGCGACGTCGCCGGCACGACGCCGTGGTACCCGGACTCGGCCTCCCGACGGTTTCGGAAGGCATGCGACGACGCCGGGCTCAAGGACGTGCGTCTCCATGACCTCCGCCACTACGTCGCCACGCGGCTGCTCAGCGCCGGCGTCGACGTGCGGACCGTGGCCGGCCGCTTGGGACACCGCAACGCGGCGACGACGCTGAACGTCTACTCGCACTTCGTGCCCGAGGCCGACCAGGCGGCGGCGGAGATCCTTGGCCGTCTCAGCGCACCCGCCGAGCGCGGCGAGTAGCGGGCGGATGAGCGTGCCGGTCACGCCGCCTCATCCTCGGTCGTCGAGGAGCCGGGCCAGTCGCAGTCCAGGATCGCCAGCAGCCGGGCCTTCGGAACCAACAGCCGCCGCCCGAGCCGCACGGTCGGGATCTCGCCACGCCTCACACGCTCGTACGCCGACGTCCGCGAGATCCCGAGCATGACCGCGGCCTGAGTGACCGTCACGGTCAGGCGCTCGACCCCGAACCTCCCCGCGTCGTCGCGTTCGCGTCCCATGCATGCACATGACTCTCGATCGCCGAGTTTGTGACGCGCTCGCCCCAGGATTCCTCTGCCCCTCGTTTCCGAACGTGCGTCTATTCGACCCACTGCTCTGTACATCTGCACCAACGGTGCGCCGGACCGTCTGCGAGTCGTTGCGGACGCCCGCGGTTCGGCACGAGTAGCCTGTGTGCGTGGACCTGACGGAGCTGATCGAGACCCGACCGGGAGTCCGGAGCGGCAAGCCGTGCTTCGTTGGGACGCGAATCGCCGTCTACGACGTCCTGGACTACCTGGCGTCCGGCATGACGGCCGAGGAGATCGTCGCGGATTTCTCCGAGCTCACCGAGCGTCACGTCCGTGCCGCGATCGAGTTCGCGGCGCTGCGTGAGCGCCGGCTCGCCACCCCGGCGTGAAGCTTCTGTTCGACCAGAACCTGTCGCGACGCTTGGTCGGCATGTTCACGGTCGAGTACCCGGAGAGCAAGCACGTCACGGAGGTCGGGCTCGACACGGCCACCGACGCCGAGATCTGGTCGTACGCCCGCGAGCACGATTTCGTGATCGTGTCGAAGGACTCCGACTTCCGCCAACTGGCGTTCTTGCACGGTCCACCACCGAAAGCGATCTGGGTACGGCTCGGCAACGCCTCGACGATCGAGATCTACGAGGCGCTTCGGAACAATCACGGCGAGATCGTCCGATTCGGTGCTGATGTCGACGAGGCGCTCCTCGTTCTTCCCTGAGTGTCGACCGGCACCACTGGGAAGAGCCCGTGCCTCCACGGTCGGGTAGTCATCCGTGACGTGGTCCGTGACCACCGGACGTCGGGCGGGTAGTGATCCGTGACGTTGCTGCTTCAGCATCGTGGCGTGGATCAGGCGCGGAAGCCAGGCAGGCCGAGGAAGTGGTCGTCCGACGCCGAGCGGATGCGGGCCTACCGCGCCAGCCAGCGCGAGCGATCGGCGCGGCTCGTCGACCCTGAGGACGGACCGAGGGCGCTCACCGACAACGGCCGGTTGCGCAAGCGTATCGCTCAGCTCGAGGACGAGCGCGATCGGCTCTGGGCACAGATCATCCGCCTGCAGGCCGAGGTCCGAGCTGGTGGAGGCGAAGCTGTTGAATCCGACGCGCATTCCGGTGGCCCGGCGGGGGACCGACCGCGCTCACGAGCGGAGTGACGCCGGCTTGAACGCGAAGCGGCGCGACGAGCGCGCCGACGGGCGTAGCTGCCCATCGCCGCTTCGACTCACTCGGCGTGCGACTGCACGACGGCCACCTCGCGCCACTCGTACGATCCCAACAACCAATGACCAGCCAGACCAGTTACACCAACGATCTGACAGACCCGTTTGACGCCCATGCGGTAGCGAAAACGTTTTCCGGCTCTCCGCGACTGAGCGTGGGGGCGTGTGAGATGAGGCTCGTTCGATAGGGGTCCACCAGCGCGGTCAAGGGCCTCGCCATTCTGCAGAAGTCTGACGTCTGCTGAAAGTGAGGCCCTTGTCCATGGATGACGGTAGCGATGATGCGACCGCGCTCGACGGCATGCCCGAGCTCGTGGTTCGCGCGGAGGTGCAGCGCGATGGCGAGTGGTGGCTGTCGGTGGAGACCGAGACCGATCGGGCGTGGTGTCCTGGCTGTGGTGTGCGAGCGGTCGGTCACGGCCGCTCGCGGATGGTGGTGCGGGATCTGGCGATCGCGGGGACGCCGACGGTGTTGGTGTTCGCACGACGCCGCTGGCTGTGCCCCGAAGCCCTGTGCCTGATGCGGACATGGTCCGGGCAGATCGGCGCGATCGCAGCGCGAGCGTCGCTGACCGAAAGAGCCCGGGCCCGGCTGGCGGAGATGGTCAACACCGAAGGAGTCTCGATCGCGGCTGCAGCAGTCGAGTTCGGCGTCGGTTGGCACACCGCCAACACGGCCGTCGCCGACTACACCGACCCAGCCGTCGACGACCCGCACCGCCTGGACGGGGTGGTCGGGATCGGGGTCGACGAGAAACGGTTCTTGAACGCCAACCGCGAGCACCGCACGATCTTCACGACCCAGATCGTCGACCTCGACCGCCACCGCCTGTTGGACGTCGTCGAGGGCCGCTCCCGCGACGTGCTCGACCAGTGGCTCACCGAACGCGACACCGACTGGTGCGAACAGATCACGCTGGCCACGTTGGATCCCGCCGCCGGCTATCGGCTGGCGCTCGTCGAGGGGCTCCCCAACGCGACGTTGGTGGTCGATCACTTTCACGCCGTCAAGCTCGCCAACACCGCGATCGACGACACCCGTCGCCGCGTCCAGCAGACCACGCTCGGGCATCGCGGCCGCAAGGGCGACCCGCTGTATCGAGCCCGCCGCGTGTTCCTCACCGGCTACGAAAGGCTCTCCGACGACCGCATCGCCTGGATGTTCGAACAGCTCGCGACCGGAGATCCCGACGGCGAAGTCGGCGCCGCGATCTTGGCCAAAGAACTCCTCCGTGAGGTGTACTCGGCGATCGACGTCGCCCATGCTCGCCGACGGCTGATCGTGTTCTTCCAGCACTGCGCGGATGCCGACGTGCCCGAGGTGACCCGACTCGCTCGCACGATCGACCGCTGGTCCGCCGAGGTCCTCGCCTACCACATGGTTTGCTCAGCGTGGTTCCGTTCCAGAGGTCGGGCACAATCCAATCGGTGTCGTCATCCGTCGCGATCACGGTTCCGGGACGTTCAGGGAATTCGAACCGGGCCCTTCGCCCGCCGGCCAAGGGGTGGCGTCGGCTTGCTGTCCGACGGTCACCGTCGCGCCAGGGCCTGGCACGTATAGGGAATTCGAACCGGGCCCTTCGCCCGCCGGCCAAGGGGTGGCGTCGGCTTGCTGTCCGACGGGAAGGTCGGTGTTCGGTCCTTGCGACACGTCTGCGTCGACGGCATTCGGACCATCGGTGTGCGCGACGATGAACACGGCACGTCGCCACCCGAACGCTTCCAAAGCGCTCAGCCGCGAACGAGCGATCATCGCGGACCAAATCACTCCGTGTCGCACAGAACAGCATCGCCGGCGAAGTCGTACGCCTTTCGAACGACGGAGGCCGCTCGACAAGCACGCCATGCGACGACGGTCGAACCCGCTCATAGCGGTCGACGCGTCGGGTGCTCAGGTGGTCTTGGTGTCGTGTTCGAGTTCGTTGTCGACAGCGCGTCGGATCCACGATGAGACGGATCGGTCGTCGGCGTCGGCAGCGTCGCGGATCTTGGCGAGCGTCTCGGGTGGAAACCTCACCGGAACGGGTTCGGAGAGTTTCGAGCGCCGCCGACGTGCCGGCCCCTGGGGTGTCTGGTTGTCGGGGTCGGCGTAGAAGTCGCGTTCTTGCTGGCGGGTCATCTTCTTGGTGGTCATCGGTCCTCCTTGTATCTGTCAGCGAGGTGCTTGGCGGCGACGTAACACCCGATCGGCCGGCACTTGGTCGGGTCGTTGTCGTCGGACGGGGCGAGCGGCACCATCAGCACCTGGCCGGCGATGTCTGAGACCATCAGCCAGTGCGCTGGTGGTTTGGCTGGGTAGAACAGCGGGTCGGAGTTCCAGATTTCGTAGATGCCGTCGATGCCGTAGGGGTCGTGTTTGAACAGGTGGGCGGCTTGTCGGTCGATCTCGAACGGATCGGTGTCGTCCAACCGGTCGAGATCGAACGACTCACCCACCGCTCGAAGTGTATTACAAACGGATACAAACGTCGAGTAGTTGACGTCGAGCGGTTCAACCCGGACGGGTCGCTCCGGCGATGAACGTCGACACGATGTAGGTGGCATGTCGATCGAGGCTGCGTCGGGCCCGGTCATACCGCATTGTGGTTCTCGGGTCAGCGTGACTGGCGGCTTCCTGGACGTCGCGAATTGGGACGCCGGCGTCGAGTGCGGCGGTGATGAACGAGTGCCGGAGGCTGTGCGGTGAGATGCGCTTGTCGATCCCGGCCCGCTTGACGAGTCGCTTGACCATCCGGTCGGCGCAGTAGCGGTCCATGCGTCCGCCTTCGACGCCGAGGAAGATCGGTCCCATCGTGCGTTCCCCGATGTACAGATCGAGTGCTCGTCCGGTGCGGGGTGCGATCGGGATTGTGATGTGCTTGCCGCCCCTGCGCACGATCGCCAACGTCCGGTGCCCGCGCTCAGTCGACAAGTCGTCGATGTCCGCATTCAACGCTTCGGAGATCCGCAACCCGTTCAACGCGAGCAGCGTCATCAACGCGCCGTCTCGGAGGTCGCCGATGTCGGCTTGGACGAGGAGGGCGCCGAGTTCGTTGCGGTCCAGGCCGAGAGTGCGTGATTCGTCGTGGACCTTCGGACGCCGGACGTTGAGTGCGGGGTTCTTGTCGAGGATGTCTTCGGTCTGGCAGTACTTGTAGAACGACGACGACGTCGACAACCTGCGTCCGATCGTCGACGCCATCCGGCCTTCTTGTTCCATCCAGCGGGCGAAGGTTTCGAGATGCGGTCGCTTCACGTTCAACAGGTTGATGCCGTGGTCGTGGCACCAGCCGGCGAAGATCCGCAGATCGGTCGCGTAGCTGCGCCGAGTGGGGTCGGTGTAGCCGGCGATGAACGCTGCAACGGCGATGCGTTCGGTGATGATCACTGGGTCGTCGTATCGGACGACCTCAGCAGTCTGGACAGTGATGGTTTCGGTGTCGGCCATGGCGGCCTCCTTGGGTTGACCCAGCCTCCCGAGGAGACGGGACCATCCACGTTCGCGCCGACTAGAACCGCCGGACGGCGGCGCGATTATCGGGTGCCACGAGTTGGGCCGCACCGTGCGGGTGTTCCGGCGGTCGGGATCGGGCTGTCGGGCGGCGTTATCGAGTGGCAAGGTTCCCAGGTGACTCAGAGCGTCAGGTCCAGTTGGCGGCGTCGGTGGGAGCGAGCCGTCTCCGTCGATTGCCCAGATCAACGAGAGCCGTCGCTGGGTTTCGGCCGCACGCCGGGTGACTCGTCGCTTGGTTAGAGCGGCAGTTGGTCGCGGGTGGCCATGGCAGCGGCTTCGATTCGGTTGGTGACGCCGAGCTTGCGCAGGATGTTGGAGACGTGGACGCTGGCGGTCTTGGTGTTGATGTAGAGGGCTTTGGCGATCTCGCCGTTCGATGCTCCGCTCGCGACCATTTCCAGAACCTCCTGTTCCCGTGTCGTGAGGCCGAAGTCGGCGCGCACCGGTGACGGGGTCGACGTCGCGACATGGAACAGCCCCACAGCGGCCGGTGCGAGGCGGGCGCGTCGGACGATGCCATCGATGTTGGTGAGCAGGGGTGTGGCGCTGAGGCGCTCGGCGATCGCGCGGGCAGCGCTGAGCTCAACTGCGGCGGAGCGTCGCGCGGCGGCGGTACGGCCGTGGGTACCGGACAGGATCGCTTGGGCGTGGCGCCACCGTGCATACGCTTCGCAGTATGGGTTCTTCAACGTGTCCCAACCGACCACGACGCGGGCCCAGCGATCGGGGTCGGGTCGACCCTGGAGGCGTGCCAGTTCGGCTCTGGCCTGGTCGAGGTGGAGGTCGCCATCCCGTTCCCATCGCCATTGGGCACGGTCACGGTGTTCGAGTCGGTCGATCCACGCCGTCGTCTCGGTATCGGCGATCGCGGCGAGTTCGGATTCGTGATGAGCGCGTGCGAACTCGGCTCGGTCGGCCTGGGCGGCGGCACCGAAAGCCACCAGTACCGGCAGACCGTATGTCAGGCACCGATCACTCCGCTCGAGGGCTTCGGTGACCAACGCAACGACCTCGTCGTAGCGGCGGTCGTGGGTATCGAGCTCGACGACGGCTGCCGTCAGCAGGGCGTTCATCTCGTCCTGTGAGCCCGAGGCGAGAAAGGCCCGGGCCTCGTCGATCACCGGGCGTGCTTCGTCGAGGCGTCCCTGGCGCAAGAGTGCCACGCCCCAGGAGCATGCGAGTTGGCCGGGCTCGGACGGGTGGTCGAGCACGTCGAGTTGTTCGATGACGACCCGCTCGGCCTCGTCCCATCGTCCCAGCCAAACAAGACTGAGGACCCACTTCTCGGCCAACCAGGCTCCCCAGACGCCGCCGAGGCCGGTGTCTCGGGCGAGGAGCACGCCGCGCTCGGCGATACCTCCGACCTCTTCTCGTCGCTCGCCCACGAGCGCGATCAGGAGACCTTCGTAGGCCACGAGGGTGCGTTCGGGGGAGACATCGTGGTCGCACAGCGCGACCGCCGCCTCGGCGGCGAGGAGGCCGTCGCCCGCTCGGCCCGCGAGCATGAACATCTCCACGAGAGCGACGCGTGAGTAGACCTGAATCTCCCGGTCGGCGACCGCGTCGGCGATGGTGACCGCCTGGCGAGCGTACGCGATCCCTTCGTCGGGGCGGTTCGAGGTCCAACACACCATGGCCGCGCTGGCCAGTGCTTCGGCGCGAGCCGACGTCGGGGGAGATGCGGGGATGAGGGCGAGGGCGCATTCGACGGCGTGCGCGCGATCGTCGAGGTGCCGGGTAATCCGGAACAGGTCGCGCAGCTGGAGCCATTGCCGGCCTTCCCGGATCGGGTCCGTCCCCGCCATCTCCGCGATCGCATCTTGGCTGAGCTCGATGGCGCGGTCGATGTGGCGTGCGTACTTGGCGGCTAGTGATCCATCTGCGAGTAACGTGGCCCGGTCCACCCCGGCGAGCGACTGGGCGTCGGCGACGTCGTCCCACCATTCCAACGCCCTGTCGAAGTGGCCTTCGGCCTCGGCAGCGGCACCGGCACGCAACGCCTGACGGCCCGCAGATATCGAGGTGACCAAGGCCCGCTCGCCGTCGCGGGCAGCGCTCCAGTGACGGGCGATCTCGCCGGCACGATCGGGGCGCAACATCTCTACGGCGTGGGCGAGATCGGCATGAACTCGGGCGCGGTCGACGGGGAGGAGTTCGTCATAGAACACCTCCCGCGCGAGTTCGTGGCGGAAACGGATCTCTTCGCCTTCGGCGACGACCAGGGCGGCGGCCGACGCGGCGTCGAACGCGAAGCTGAACGCGCCGGCGTCGAGCCCGCACGCCCCCGCCAACACCTCGGGGACGGTCGATCCGGCGGCGGCAGCCACCCGCAGGAACTGCATGGCGGTGTCGTCCAAGGTGGCGGCGCGGGCCAGGATCACCTCGCGCAACGTCTCGGTCGGGCCCGCCACGCCAGCAGCTCGCGCGGCGACCAACTCCTCGATGAAGAACGGGTTGCCGTCGCTGCGGCGGTAGATCGCGTCGACCTCGACCTCGTTCGCGACCACCGGCGAAAGTTTCTCGACCAGCTCGGCCGTCGAACGAGCGTCGAGGCGTGCCAAGCTGATCCGCTCTGGTCGCGCCGTACGCTCGATCGCGGCCAACACCGCGTGCAACGGGTGCCGACGATGAAGCTCGTCCGAACGATACGTGCCCAACAAGAGCACCGGACCGAGATCACGGGCGCCCATCAGCAAAGCCAGGAGGGCCCGCGTCGAAGAGTCGGCCCAGTGCAGGTCCTCCACGATCAACACCAGGGGACCGCGGAGCGCGGCACGCTTCACCACACCAACCACGAGTTCACACAACCGGGCATTCGCCAGCGGTTCCGCCGACCGCTGGTCGGAACCGAGCTCGGGCACCAAGCGGGCCAGCTCGTGGCGCGCCGAACCCATCACGAGCTCCAACGTCTCGGCGTCCAGCTGATCGACTAGCGCGGCCACGATGTTGCGCAGCGGCGCCAATGGCCAAATCTCCTCGCCGAACTCGACACACCAGCCCGTCAACACGCGCACGTCGCGGGCGGACGCGCGGGAGGTCAGCTCTTCGACCAGGCGGCTCTTTCCCACCCCCGCCTCGCCCGTCACCAAGACCACCACCGACTGCCCACCGGCGATCGCCCCCAAGACGGCGTCAAGCTGTGCGTGCTCGCCGTGGCGGCCGACCGTGACCGGGCTCGTCGCTCGGAGACCCATGTCTCCAGTCTCGCGCCTGACGCGCTGATGATGGGTCGACGTTTTCGGGGTCTCGGCATTGCACGACGAGAACGACTACACGCCGCCTGAGGTAGCGGAATTCGAGCAGCCCACGGATCTGCGGTACCGGCCCCACCACGGGTCCAGCGCAGCCCAATGCGATCCGCGTGCGGCTGCATCACAGTTGGCTCAGGCCTCTCGGACACTGGCCACACCGCTCTCGCATCGACCAGACGACATCGGAAGGAGAAACGTTCATGTCCCATCCACCACAACCCACCGGCCGCGGATTCGGGCCGTCTCCAACGACAAACGCGGGCCACGACTTCGCCGACACCAGCCACGGACCGTCGACCTTCCTCGCTGCCTCGTCATTCGAAGTGAGTCCCGCCGTTGCGCTTGCGCAGGGTGGGCACGACAACCATCGAACCGCTGAGCTTCACATCACACGGACATCATGATGCACACCACCAGTCGAACCCGCCACCTTCCAACTACGACCTCGCGTGAGGCGCCCGCCGTCCCGATGGCCGCGCGCAACCGGGCCGGGCACCGGCTTGGCGTACCGGCCCCCTCTCGCGAGCGGCGCAGCCATCGCCGGCTCGTCCTCATCGGTGTATCGGGCGCCGCGGTCGTCGCCACCGCGCTCGCCGTGTTCGTCGTCGCGCAGACCGATGGTCCGAATGCCGTCGAGACAGACGTGTCGCAAGGACCGAACGCCGACCTTCCCGTCGGACAGCAAGCCGCCGCCACCCCCTGGCCGGCGGGCGAAGGGCCCGGTTCGAATTCCCTGAACGTGCCAGGCCCTGACGCGACGGTGACCGTCGGACAGCAAGCCGACGCCACCCCCTGGCCGGCGGGCGAAGGGCCCGGTTCGAATTCCCTGAACGTCCCGGAACCGTCATCGCGACGGATGACGACACCGATTGGATTGTGCCCGACCTCTGGAACGGAACCACGCTGAGCCCCAGGCTGGTGTTCTGGCCGGGGGCTCAGTAGTGACCGCTCGTCGACCAGACGTTCTTCCCTCAGAACTTCCGAGCGGCCCACTCGGACTCTTTGCGAAGAATCCTTCCCGCAGCACTCTCCGGGATCGCGTCGATCAGTTCGAGTTTGCCTGATCTGCGTGTAGCTGACCATGTGCTCGTTGACGACTTCCTGACAGCTCGTGATCGCGGTGCGGAACGCTTCCGCCAGCGCAGCACTGCCGGCGAAGTCGGTCGGATGCAGCGGTCGATTGGGTACCTCGTAATCCTCACGTCAGCTCGGGTTGACCGTCTCGGTCGAAGCGTGGTTGCTCCCGCTCACGTCGTGGCGACGAACCGTCGGGAGCAGCTCTCGGGTTCTGTCAACCGCAAACGCATCGTGATATCATGATGTCATGACCAAGCAGACGACGGTTCGGTTGCCCGACCAGCTCGCTGATGACGCGGAGGCGGTGGCGCGGGTGCGCGGCGGAAGCCTCAACCAGCTCATCATCGATTCGCTGGCTGCCGAGATCGAACGGGTCCGCAACGACGACGACTTCACCTCGCGTGCCAAGCAGCTGCTCGAGCGGGACCGGGAGATCCTCGATCGACTCGCGAAGTGACCAGGTACCTCAGCCTTGCTGAGTTCTGGTATCTCGCCGAACAAGTCACCGGGGTCGACGCAGCGACGCTCATCAGGGCGAGCCGTGTGGATCTCGCCGACTCGGCGCTCCACGCGCCGCAGGCCGGTTTCGGAGACGAGGACTTCTACCCGGACCTTTACGACAAGGCCGCCGTGCTCGCTTGTCGGATCTCGTGGAACCACCCGTTGCCCGACGGCAACAAGCGCGCCGCGTGGGCGTGCCTGGTGCTCTTCGTCGATCTCAACGACGGCACGTGGTCCGTTGGTGGACCCGATGTGGACGAGGCGGTCGAAGCGATGCTCGCTGTTGCAGCACGCGAGGCCGACGAAGCGTGGCTCGCGACGTGGCTGCGCGAACGGATCTCGTTTCCGAGCTGACGGCGGGTCGAGCGCGCCTGGGGGTCGTTGCCAATGGATTTGCCAATGGATCGACGAGAAACGCAGCGACACGGCTCGTCACCGGACGGACGAAACGGTACGTTTGGCCTGGTCACACTAGACGGCAACGTACTGCGCAACACTGGCCGGACGGCCGCGGTGCAGAGCGCGAGATTCGCGACTCCGTGACGGCCCTGCACCCGTCCAGGAGCCGGCATGACGAGCGATACGTCGAGTACGCCACGAGCACTCACGGCGGTCGATGTTCAGCGTGATCGGTACACGCGGGAACGGTGGTCTACCCGGAGCACGATCACGGCCCGTTGTTCCTCGTCGATCTCGTAGATCACCCGGTAGGCGCCGCGCCGCGCTGAATGGAGCTCGGCGAGCTCGCGTTGGAGGCGCCCGCCGACGCGATGGGCGTTCTCGATGAGCGCGCTCAGCATGAACTCGACGATCGCGGCTGCGGTGTCTTCGGGTAGTCGTTCGAGCTGTCGTTGGACGGGACCCGTGACTCGCAGCTCGTATGGATCGGCGGCGTCGGTCACGGAGAGGGGAACTGAGTGCGCAGCTCGTCGTCGGTGATGTAGTTGCCATCGTCGGCGGCGCGCCTAGCGTCGGCGAGCTCGCGCATCGCGTCCGGATCCGAGAGCAGCTCGAGGGTGTCTTCCAACGAGGCCAGGTCGTTGGGGCTGATCATCACGGCGGCTGGCCGGCCGTTGCGGGTGACGATGATCCGGTCAAGGTCAACGACACGCCGACCCCCGAGCGCAGGCAGCAACGAGCGGAGAACCGGCCCTTCGGCCGCTCGGTCCAGTCAGTGGACCTGACGGTCGAGCGCTCGGAAACGTCGCTGAACCACGAACTGAACGGCAGAGCGAACGAAGCCTCTTTGGTTGTCGAGGGGGTCTTCGGGGGTGGGGCGCGTGAGGTCGGGCCCCTCGCCGGGTGGGCAGGGCTGGTCGTAGGGTCGTTGTCGGGTCCGGGAAGTGACTTGTCCGAAGAGCCGGCTGTTCAGGATGCGAGGCCGATCACGCTGGAGACAGAGTCGTTCCTGGGTGTCCTCCCGGGCCCACCTGAACCGTCAGCGGCGGACGCGTCGGGCGTCGTTGACGAGGTGCCGATAGATGACATCGGAGAGCCGCCGTTTCAACGCTCGGATTGCTTCTTTGGGGGTCTTGCCCTCTTCGATCTTGCGGTCGTAGAACGCTCGGCCAACGGTGTCGTGGCGGCGCTGGCTGATCGCGACGACATGGATCGCCCAGTTCAGTTGCCGGTTCCCGCGCGGGTTCAACCGGTGCCGCACCTTCGGGCCCGACGATGCGTCGATCGGGGCGGTCCCGCTGTAACTCGCAAACCGCGCCTTCGTTGGGAAGCGGTCGATGTTGCCGGTGTTGCCGATGATGATTGCAGCGGTGATCGGCCCGAGCCCGCAGATCTGGATGAGCGACGTCCCTGACGCTTGACCGCAGCCGTGATGCGCCGCTTCGAGGTCTTCAATCGGGCGGTGAGCTCATCGATCCCGTCGACGAAGTCATGCGCGATCTCGAGGCGCTGACGACCCATCGAGTCAACCGGTGTGAACGTGTCCAGCATCGCGTTGACCCTGGTCATCGATGACATCTTGAAGTCGGCGCCGCTGGGAAACATCTCCAGCAACAACGAGTGCAGCCGACAGCACTCACGATTCTTCGCCCTGCCTCAATGTCGCGATGACGCTTGGCCAACAGGCGCAAGATGCGGGTGTGATCGTCGGGCAACACCTCGGCCAGATCGTTCGCGCGTAGCGCGGCGATGGCAACCGAGTGGGCATCGTTGGGATCGTTCTTCTGCGAACGCCCCGTGCTCAACGTGCGCACGCTTGAGGCGCGCACGGCCGGCACTTCGATCACCGTCTCCCCGGCCGAGATCAGTTGCTGGGAGAGCAGGTAGCCGAGACCCTGGGCGGACTCGACCGCCCAGATCCGGTCGTCGCGGAAGCCGTCAGCCCACTGCTGGGGAAGGACTGCTTGGGTCGGACAGGAACGGATGCGGATCTCGTCGATGACGGTCTCGAAGTCGTCGACCGCAACCGCGGTGTGGGACGCCTTGTGGGGGTCGATCCCGATCGTGATCGTAACGACCCCCTCGGCGGTTGACGGTCAGGCTGCTGGGTTGTGTTGATGTAGGGCTCGTTGACGGGGGAAAGCCAGCCCGCAGGCGGCAGGCACATAGAGAGCCAGCCGACCGGCACCACCGACGCTACGACAACCGCCGCAACGCACCCCCGACTCAATCAGGCACGTCGGCGGGCGCTACTCCCGCTCAGTATCAGCGAGGATTGCTCGGAGGTCGCGGGCCTCCGCGAGGAGCCTGACGACGTCGACCTGATCGGCCACCACGAAGTAGAACCAGCCACACGGGAAGCCGCCGATTCGTCTGAGCGTAGGCCCGGGGTCTCGCACAGTTCGCCGAGACGAGGAGAGACCATTCGGGTGAGGTGATGGACGGTCGCTACAGCGTGGTCGGCCCACCTCCGCAGTCGTGGCGGATGGCGACCACTGGGAGGGCGGTGTCGTGGGTTGCGCAGTCGTAGCAGTTCATGATTCACCTCTGTGTGCAAGCGCCGGGGACGTCGATTCGTCGACGGCCGGGGTGGCGGTGGCGAACCAGTTGCTGGTTCGGTTGGCGATCGCGACGAGGGACAGCATCACGGGGACCTCGATGAGCACGCCGACGACGGTGGCGAGCGCGGCCCCTGAGCCGAGCCCGTAGAGGCTGATCGCGACGGCGACGGCGAGTTCGAAGAAGTTCGACGTGCCAATCATCGCCGCGGGGGCCGCGATGTCGAACGGGAGCTTGAGTGCCCGTGCGGCGCTGTAGCTGATGGCGAAGATGCCGTAGCTCTGGATAAGCAGTGGCACGGCGATCATCGCGACCCGGACCGGTTCGTCGACGATCGTCTCGGCCTGGAAGCCGAACAGCAACACCACGGTGAGCAACAGCCCAATCACCGAGGTCGGCTTCCAACGGGCGGCGAATCGTTCGACGGCATCGGGCCCGCCACGACGCAGGACCGAGCTTCTGGTGAGCATTCCAGCAGCCAGCGGGACGACGACGAAGATCGCGACCGATGCGACGAGGGTGCCCCACGGCACGGTCAGATCGGTGACCCCCAACAAGAGACCGGCGATCGGTGCAAACGCGAACACGAGGATCAAGTCGTTGATCGAGACCTGGGCGAGGGTGTAGTTCGGGTTGCCGTTGGTGAGGTGGCTCCAGACGAAGACCATTGCGGTGCAGGGGGCGACGCCCAGCAGGATCATCCCGGCGATGTACTCGTCGGCGTCGGCTGATGAGACCAGGTCGCCGTAGATGTAGCGGAAGAACAGCACTGCGAGTGCGGCCATGGTGAATGGCTTGATAAGCCAGTTCACGGTCAAGGTCAACACGAGACCTTTCGGTTTGCGGCCGACATCGGCGAGACAGCTCGGCTCGACCTTCAGCATCATCGGGTAGATCATCAGCCAGATCAGGACAGCGACGAGCAGGTTCACACCGGCGACCTCGATGTCCGCGACCTGCTCGAACGCTCGCGGTGCAACCAGTCCCAGCCCCACCCCGATGACGATGGCTGAACCCACCCAGATGGACAGATACCGCTCGAAGACGCCCATCATCGGGCCACCAGCTCGTCGACGTCGCACATCGATCCCGCCCCGAACACCTCATCACCCTCGACGATGACGGCGCGGCTCAGCTCGTCGGCAAGAACCTCGAGGACGCCACCGACCAGTGGGTCGTCGGTCCACTTCCCCCGCCGCTGCGATGTTACGCCGGCGTCACGCGGGACGCCGAGATGATGCGACAACAGGCTCGGTGTGACCCCTGATGCGGCTCCCAACTCGGACGCACATCGCGTTCCGCCGCGCAGTTCCGTCACCATTGCCCAACGGACCGGATCACCCAACGCCCTGAACAGTTCAGTCACGATTGAATCGTTCACACTCGCAGGCTACGAGAAGCACCAGTCCGTCAACCACCGTGGATGGCGCCCTCTCGGCAGGACCAGTTCGAGCTCGCACACGCCGTTCGATCGGAGCTCGCCCTCCAGGTCGGCGTCTCGAACACGGCGCCCGTGAATCGTGCGACGAGCTCGGACGTACTGCCCGCTCGGGCAAGGTGCCACTGGCGGAGTGTTCTCGTCGCGGAGGCGCTCGATATCGCGATCAGCCAGAGTGATCGGCACGGGCTGCTCCGCGACGGAGTCGGCCGAAGTCGGGCGCCTGTCCTACCGCGCGGGCCCGGCTCATGATCCCGCCACTCGACCCGGCCCGATCCTGTCCGATCAGGCACGTGTCGATCGGTCGAGCACCGCCTGGCGCCCGAGCGATGATCCCTGACCAGAATGCTCCGACCCGCGCCGCACCGCCGGCGTCACCAGCGACCTGATCGCTCGGTACCGCACGCCCGTCGTGACAGATGCTCAGGCGGTCTTGGTGTCGTGTTCGAACTCGCGCTCGACGGCGCGTCGGATCCACGATGAGACGGATCGGTCGGCGGCGTCGGCGGCGTCGCGGATCTCGGCGAGCTTCCCGGGAGGGAATCTGACCGCGGCGCGAACGCTACGAGCTGTCACCGTTCGAACGGGCAGACTGCAGAAATGACGACCTATTCCGATAGCCGGGAGTTCGAGGGCGCGACGTTCGTCGGGACGAGCTTCAAGGGTGCCACCTTGAGATCGTGCGACGTCAGCGGGGTGACGATGCGCAGCGTCGACGTCGGCGGGCTCGATATCGACGGCCATGACCTGTTGTTCGGCAGCCTCATCGTCAACGGCGTCGACGTGGTGCCGTTCGTGGACGCTGAGCTCAACCGGCAGTTCCCCGGCCGCGAGCTGCAGAAGGCGCAAACGCCCGAGGGCCTACGCGACGGTTGGGTTGCGGTGCAGGCGGCGTGGGAGACGACGGTGGCGAACACGCCCCCGGAACTGGTGGGCGCCCACGTCGCGGACGAGTGGTCGCTGGCCCAGACCCTGCGTCACCTCGTGCTGGCGACCGATGCCTGGCTGCGCGGCGGGATCATGGGGATGGAGCAGCCGTTCCACGAGATCGGTCAGATCTTCACTGGTGCGGCCGAGATGGGCTTCGACATGTCGATCTTCCGGGCCGACGCGCCGGCGTTCGAGGACATTCTCGCGGTGCGAGCCGAGCGGCAGCAGCTGGTGACCGACTTCCTGGCCACTGCCACGCCGGAGCTGTTCGCCGAGGAGCGCGACAACCCGTGGGGTGGCGGGGACTGGCATCCCACGGTCGGTGACTGCGTGCGCGTGATCCTGGAGGAGGAGTGGGCGCACCTGCGCTACGTCCGGCGGGACCTCGCCCTCTTGGGGTGAAGCGGGGGTCACAGGCCCGTCGAGCCATCGAGTGAGGCACGGACGCGCTCGCAGATCCGATCGGCACGGTGCGTCAAGATCGGACCACGCCAGGAACGGACGGCGCTGCCGGACAGGGGTACGCGAGTCGTCGAATCGTGTTTCCGAACGCATGCAGCACCTGTGGTGCGTATGTGTTTGGGTAGGGAGTGAGGGTCGGTGTTCGGAAACGGCCGTGGTCGACGGCGTAGATGAACGGCCCCGTCTCCGAACATGCTTCGGCGATGGCGTCGAGTCGAGCCAGGAAGCGCTCGGACATCGCTTGACCGTTCATGCTCTGCCTCGAGCTCGGCCGCGTCGTATCGGATTCGAGCGTCCTTCATCAACACCGCCGCCAACCGTTGGTGCCCGCAAGCTCCAGCCACTTCTCGTCCGCGACCGCCTCATCGACCGGGATGCCGAAGTGCTCCGACAGGGTGACCTGGCGAAGCCCGGCCTCGCGCAGTAGCCCGGGCACCTTGATGCCTCCAAGGCTCCGATCGAGGAGGAGATCAGGCAGCCAGTCGGGATTCGAAGCGGATCACGTCCTCGAGCTGCTCGGCAGGCACGCGATAGTCGGCTGCGAGGTCCTCCGAGCGAGTCTCCCGCCCGCCGGCGCAGTGATCTCCTGGTTCATGACGACGGTCGGCAATCCGTCTCCGGCGAATCCGATGAGGTCCGCGTGGCTGTCGAGGCCGGGAACACGATCACGCCGTCGACACCGTGGCCCTGCAGCGACGCCAGTGCGAAACGTTGGCGATCGCGATCGTTGTTGGTGCTTGCGAGGAACATCGTGCGGTGCAGGCGGTGAGCTGCCCGCTCCACTCCTTCTGCGATCTCGGGGAAGAACGGATCGAGCAGCTCGGCGGCGATGAGTCCGATCGTGTCGCTGCGTCGACGGATGAGCCCGCGCGCCATCAGGTTCGGTCGGTATCCCAGCGCTTCGATCGCGGCGAGGATGCGGGCCCGTGTTTCAGCGGTGCAGCCTCCCTCGTCGTTGACGACCCGGGACACGGTGCGCGCAGATACGCCCACATGCCGTGCGACGTCATCGAGCGTGACGTTGCCGTTGTGCGAGCCGTTCTGAGGAGACGTCGGCATGCTCAGAGTCTGCCCCACGTCGGCGTGGCACCGTCGCGACGGCGTCGCGCACTTGGTCTTGACGCGCTCATGAGCATCAATGCGGCTTCTGAGAGGATGCGTTCGTGGAATCACTCATCGAGTTTCGGCGTCGGCTCCATGCCCATCCGGAGCTGGCGCATGCCGAGCACGAGACCGCGAGAAGCGTTGTCGAGTTCTTGGCTCCGCTCCGACCGGATCAGATCGAGGTCGGCGGAACCGGTGTGATCGCCACGTTCGACTCGGGCGTCGCAGGCCCGACCATCCTGTTCCGCAGCGAACTCGACGCACTCCCGATCGACGAGCACGACGTCGACGGGTACGGGTCGACCAAACCCGGTGTGTCTCGCCGACGGATTCGACGACCGGTGCGCTCACCTGGGTGACCGACCGGGCGCCGGCGACCTTGCCCTCGATCGTCGACCCGAGGACGCGACACCAAGGCGAAAGTGAGACACTGATCGAATGCCGGACGAGCACACCGGGCACACCGGGCACACCGGTGCTGAGCAACACCAGCCCGACCACCACCCGCACGGGCACGTCCACGGTCATCGGCACCACGGGCACGAGAACGACCAGGGGATCAAGGGCGCAATGCGCTACCTCCGCTGGCTCCCGCAGATGTGGAGATCATCGATCAACGACGCTGTCGTCGACCTGATCGATCCGAAAGCGGGCGAACGGGTGGTCGACATCGGTGCAGGGATGGGTGCGGGCATGATTCGGGCATCTGCGACAGGAGCCCACGTGATTGCTGTGGAGCCGACGCCGTTCATACGCAGGGTTCTGACGGTGCGGCGCATCGTCAGCCGTCGCCGCACAAACCTCGAAGTCGTCGACGGTGCCGCAGAGCGGATTCCCGCCATCGATCGGAGCATCGATGCGATCTGGGCGGTGAACACCATGCACCACTGGGTCGACATCGAGCGTGGCGTGGCCGAGATCGCCCGCGTGCTCCGGCCGTACGGTCGAATCCTCCTCGTCGACGAGGTGTTCACCGATCCGTCGCATCCCGACTACCGGCGATTCGGAGCTGGTCACGACAGCGAGCACCACGGCTTCACGATGGTCGACGCCGACCAGATGGGGGCCCACCTCCGAGCCGTCGGCCTCACCGACGTCGAGGCATCCAATCGTCACATCGCCGGCCGACCGGTCATCCGTGTCGCCGCGAACGGTGCGCCGACCACCGGTCCCTGACCGGCCGCCCCGTGCAGTTCGACATCGGGCTGTGGGCAGTCCGGTCGATGCTGGAGTGCTCCTGATGGCGGGGCGGCAGCCGGTCAGGGAACCCTCGAACTGCCGACATCCTGGCGGCGGTGGACAGTTCTCCGGACTCGCCGCCGGGCCCGAGAGGACTTCCACCCACGGCTGTGCCGGACAGCCGACACGGAAGGTCCGTTCGAGATCATCCGCGAGACCCGGACGCCGTGTGGCGGCCGCTGGGCGAGCCATCCCGGGTCGCCCGCTCGCTCGGCGCCGTCACCGTGTGGACGCCGAGCAGATGAGGACGACCGGCTCTGCCTCAACCGGCAGCTCGTGGACCGGCGACCCCGTGCAGAGGACCGGCGACCGGGTCGAATCGCTCATGTGTCGGCGTACGTGATGTTGCTCGCCTCGTCGCGATGTCCACAGGTTCCGACGCCCTTCGCAGACGGCGCGTCTCAGCTCACGGACGTCGAACGATCCTCGTCGAGCCGAACCGCGCTTTCCGGTGCAGGCGGCGGCAGGGACGCGCCGGACGCGACGGGCACACCGATGCCCGGTGCCTTCCGGCCACGGGCACCGACGATGATCAGGACGATCGCCGCCATCGTGACCAGACCGCCCACCGCGAGCAGCGTGATCGCGACCGTGGTGACCGCTCCCGAGCGGGCGCCGACCTCGACGTCGGCCGTGACCACCGGCGATCCGTCAGGATTCATCACGACGATCGACCACCGGCCGCCTCGTGCGTTCCAGGTCAGCTCCTGCTCACCAACGCCGCTGACGCTGATCGCCCAGATGTCCTCGTCGACCGGTGGCGCGACAGTGTCGGTTCCCGTGACCTCGCGGTACGTCGGAGTCCGCTCGTCGAGCTCCACGATGCGTGAGTACGAGGCCCCGGCGAGGTAGCGCTCGACGTCGGCCGAGCGGGCGACGCCGACGAACACGTCGTCGGTCTCAGCGGCTCCGTCGACCCGCACACGAAGATCGAGATCGAGCCAGTCGAGCACCCACGGCGCGTCGCCGTCCACGTCGTCGAACCAGACGTCGGTGGTGGCGACCGCGACGCCATCGCTCTCGACGCGATCGATCGTGAACCGGAAGTAGCCGTCGTCATCGGTGGCGACGGCCTGCGCCAAACCCACGGTGCCACCACCGGCGAGCAGCGCACATCCTGGGAGCAGGAGCAGGCACCCGACCACGATCGTGACGACGTGCCCGGCCGTTCGCCTCCGTCGTGGCGGAGTCGGGCCAACGGTCGGCCGAGTGGTGTGGTACGTGGTGCTCGTCATGCCTCCATCGTCGTTCGCGGCCTCACGGAGGTCACTCCCGCCATCCGGCGTCGGCGAGGTGGGGTTACCCCTACCGGCGATCGAGAGCTGGCGACCCTCGACGGCGGCGTGTCGTACTGCGAGGTCGGGTGACGGAGGGACGATGTCGGTCATGCCCGAGACGAGGGCGACCGGGAATCGGGTCGATTCTGCTCGAACCGAAGCGGTCGACGGCAAGACTCGACCGCTGGGCGACCGGGAGTCCGCCAGCGTACGACAGCGTCGTGATCGCCGGCGGGAACGGTATCACCATGGATATTTCCGCCGCTCGCGAACCGCGCTTCGCCGGCAAGGTCGTGCTCGCGGGGCGCCCACGGAGGAGAACCGTCGCCTCATCGGCGGCGTGTCACTGCGGGCATACGCAGCCGACTTCCTGGCCGCCGCGGTCGGCATCGGCCGCGGCGACCTGATCGCCACGATCGACCTTGACCGCACGATCCCTGCCTCGACACGGCAGGCGGCCTCGATCGCCGAGCGACAACCCGACTACACGCCGTTCCAGGATGGAGCCACAGCCGAGGCGAGCTGGTACGGAATCATCGCCCGACCGGTCCGCGCTCATGAGTTGAGCGGCGCGATCGGGGAGCGACACGAGCGCATCGTCACCGAGGAGATGCTGGGTGTCGGCGCCGCTGCGGGTCTCGGTCGACCCGGGCGACACGCTCGCCGCTGTGCGGTCCCGGGGTAGGGCAGGCGTGCGCCCGCAGCCGTCCGTCATCGCGACACCTTCGAGTTGCGCGAGTCCTGCTCGGCAGGTGTGCCGGCGTACTACGCCGACGGCATCCCCTGCGGAGCGGTGGGCGGTCTCGCGGCCGCCGAGGCGATCGTCCGTGGCGCAGACCCGACCGCCAGCGGCGCTGCCGCGCTCCGTCCGATTCGACGATGGAACGCGATGTGGTGGATCGAGACGACCAAGCTCGCCGCCGCTGCTGATCGGCTGATGCGCTTCAGCGTTCCGATGGCGATGGCGTACCCACACTCGTGCTCGGTGAACGCATGAGCGTCGACGGCGCGATCGGCGAGCGGTTCGGTCGCTGCGGGGGTTCTGACGTTCCGCGCTCGTGAGAACGACCCTCCCCGGTCGGTAGATTCGACCTGTGACCGATGGCCAGCCCGACGACGATCAGGGCGGGCTGCACCGTCGGCTCCTCGAGACCACGGAGTTCCTGCGCACGATCGCCGGTGATCTCGACCTCCTCGGTGTGCTCACCCAAGAGCAGCGCGCCGACCTGGTCAACGCAGCCGGTGACGTCTTCAACCCCGATCCCACCGAGCGCCGGATCCAGCTCAAGGCCCGGGCTACCAGACGCCGCGCCGAGACCCGTCGGCGCGACCAGCACGTGCTCGACGAACGCGGGATCCGGACCCTCCGCTCGAGATCGGTCTTCACCACTCCGAATCCGTCGCCGCCCGCTGGCTTCGAGCAGGTCGACGTCGACGATCCAGCCTTCCGGGAGACCACCGAACCCCAACACTGCTACGTGTGCAAGCAGCGGTCGACAGAGGTCCACCACTTCTACGACCAGATGTGCCCGTCGTGCGGCCGATTCAACTTCGCGAAGCGCACCGAGCTCGCCGATCTCACCGGCACGGTCGCGCTGCTGACCGGCGGCAGGGTGAAGATCGGCTATCAGGCCGGAATCAAGCTGCTGCGCTGCGGCGCGGGCCTGATCGTGGTGACCCGGTTCCCACGTGACGCTGCGGCCCGCTACGCAGCGGAGCCCGACTTCGGTGAGTGGGGCGACCGGCTGGAGATCTTCGGGCTCGATCTGCGTCACACACCCAGCGTCGAGGCGTTCTGCGGTCATCTGCTCGACACACGCGACCAGCTCGACTTCGTCGTCAACAACGCGTGCCAGACCGTGCGGCGTCCGCCGGGCTTCTACGAGCACATGATGGAGGCCGAGACCGCTGCGCTTCATGACCTCGCGCACCCGGTGCTCGGTCTGGTCGGGCAGTACGAGGGCCTACGCGGCTACGACATGATCTCTGCCGCGTCGGGTTCGTCGATCGCGCCAACCGACGCAGTCGGGATCGCGAGGGCTGCCGAGCTGACGCAGATCCCACTCCTCCACGACGACACCGTCGACACCGGTTCGCTCTTCCCTGCCGGACGGCTCGATCCGGACATGCAGCAGGTCGACCTGCGCGATCGCAACTCGTGGCGCCTGCTGCTCCACGAGGTGTCATCGGTCGAGCTCCTGGAGACTCAGCTGGTCAACGCCGTCGCTCCGTTCGTCATCAACGCGCGCCTCAGGCCACTCATGGAGCGAACACCCGGGCGGAGCAAGCACATCGTGAACGTGTCGGCGGTCGAGGGGCAGTTCTACCGACGGTTCAAGACCACCCGTCATCCCCACACCAACATGGCGAAGGCGGCGCTCAACATGATGACCCGCACGTCGGCGACCGACTACCACGCCGCCGGCATTCACATGAACAGCGTCGATACGGGCTGGGTCAGCGACGAGGATCCTGTGGCGATCGCCCATCAGAAACGTGAGGAGCACGATTTCCACCCTCCCCTCGACATCGTCGACGGCGCGGCGCGCATCGTCGACCCGATCATCGGCGGCGTCAACACCGGCACCCACGTGTGGGGCCAGTTCCTCAAGGACTACCGTCCGACCGACTGGTGAACGGGCCGCTCAGCGGTTCATGGACTCGGTCCATCGGACGGGGACACCGTCGATGATCTCGGTGTTGGGCGCCATCCCAGCGCGATAGAAGCGGAACCGGCACACGTCGCCGCCCTTGGCGATCGTGGTGGGCCGGCGGAACTCGAAGCCGTGGCGATCAGCGATCGCCGGATAGCCGGCGAGGTCATGATCGCAGCCCAGTTTGCCGAGTTCGGGCGCACCGAGCGCCGTGAACACCTCGACGTTCCCGCATTGGGTGACCGTCGAGGTGAAGAGGTCACCCTCGTCGGTGTGTGTGTTCGGGAAGAGCTGCTGGCTGTTGTCGAACAGCGCCAGGTGGAATCGCTTGAAGTTCTCGAACCGGTCGCCCTCGCAGCGAGCGAGATCGTCCGACTGGTAGAGCCCCTTCATGCTCGTCGGCGCCACCCCCTGGAGGACCGCCTTCGTGACGTCGTAGGCGCCCTCTCGTCCCTCGCTCGCCACGAGCACGTCGAACAGCGCCGTCATCGACAACGCCTCGTTGACGGCTCCCGAACCCCAATCACGACGCAGTGCAGCGACGGTCTGCGGGTGAGTTCTCTCGATCCGTCGACGCGCTCGGGCGATGGGCACGATCATCCGTACGAGACCCCACGAGCCGAAACGTCGCCGGAGCTCGCCGACCAGAATCCTCGCCTGCCGGGCCATCACCCCCTTCGGCAGATCGTCGAGTGGCTTGCCGTATCGGGCAAGATCGTCGACACGTCGTGCAGTGACCATGATCACCCTCCGATCGACGTCGTACGCGGGATGCTCCTCCATCATCGTTCGACCTGGGCGACACCGGTAGGGGCGAAGGCCCACACCGGAAGGCGGCTGCAGCGGGGTCGGCCGGGATCTTGCCCACGACGTAGAACGAACGCAGCGCCATCGGCGGATCGTCAACCAGGAAGGTTCACGCGAGCCGCAACGCAACAGCGTATTGACCGCCCGACCTCGGCGCGCCGGCACGCAACACCACCGTGACGTGGGATCCGTGGGCCCAGCGCCGTCGAGTCCTGCTGCTGCGTCGTGTTCGTCGTGCTCGACGACCGCGCGATCGTGTACATCAGCTGGAACGGCGGCCACATGCACCAGCAGTGAAGATCGATCACGATCGTCCGGGATCGCGGTCGGCGCTCTCGGCGATGGGAACCCGCGTGAGCGTCATCGTCGAGCGCTGCCAGCTGCTGTCGGGAGCGTCGATCCGGTTCCGGGGGACGCTCCCCGGAACCCGACCGGTCACTGCTCGGGTTGGATCTCCAGCACAGCGTCGATGATGTGGATGACACCATTGTCGGCGACCACGTCCGCCTCGACGACGCCGGCGCCACCGATCGTCGGGGGCGGACCTGGATCGACCGCTTGCGGACCGCCGTTCGCGACATCCACCTCGGGGAGCGCGAGCACGTCTGCGGCCGCCAGCACCGCTTCGAGGTTGGTGTGGGCGAGCAGCAGGTCACGGACGACGTTCGGATCGGTGACGTCAGGAGCATCGGGCGCGGCCAGCAGGTCGGCGAACGCATCGTCGTCAGGTGCGAACAGCGTGATGGTGGCGTCGGCGTCGCCGAGGGCGTCGCGGAGCTGGGCGAGATCGATCAGGCTCGCCAAGGTCGTGAGCTCGGGTCGCGCATCGATCACGTCCATGACGTTGTTCGTCGGCACCGGCGGCACCGTTGTCGCCGAGGGCGAGGTGGTCTCCGTCGGCGACGTGGTCGCAGGCACGGTCGTGTCGGGGAGTGTCGTCTCCGGGACGGTCGTCGTGGTGGTCGTGGTCGTGCTGGTCGTCGTAGTGGTCGTGGTCGTCGTGCTGGTGGTGGTGGTCGTCGTGGTGTCCGGCGAACCGTTCGCAACCTCACAGGCCACGACGTCGCCCGGGACGAACTCGTAATTCGGGAAGCTGTACTCGGCGATCGTCGACTGCTCCGGATCGTCGGGCGCCTCGAACGTGATCGCGAGGACGACGAGGCTCGTGGGCTCGTCCCGGCGTTCGAGCGTGCAGTCGAAACTGTCTGCCTGGAGTTGGGAACCGGCCGGCAGTTCCTCCGTCATGCTCAGCGTCGACCGCCAGGCGAGCGGGTCCTCGATATCGTCGGTCGGGGCCCAACGGAACGTCACGACACCCGAGCCGTCTGCCCTCGCGAGCGCTGGCTCGGGCGCACGCCCGTTCACGGGAGCCAACCACAGGAACGACTCCGGGTTGACCGTCGCCCGCACCGCACCGAGCATCTCGGTCTCGACCGGGTCGCCCACCTCGTCGAGCCGTTCGATCGTCACGATGTTGACGGTGCTCGGGCCGTTGTCGTCGCGGAGGAGCACGAAGAGCAGCAGTCCGATCAACGCGGCGAGGACGATCGCACCGACCACCCAGGTCACAGGCTGCTGGTACCAGGCCTTCTCGGCGGGATCCGGGGGCGCCGCAGCGGTGCCCGCGGCAGCGTCGCTCGGCATCGGCTCACCGTGTGGGTCGCCGGTCACCGCCATCTGCTCGGTTGGTGCCGGGTCGCTCGGCTCGAAGTCGCTCATCACTCTGTCCTTCTCGGCTGCGGTCGTTCGGTCATGTGTTCGTCGTGTGTTGTGGGCGTGTGCCGCACCGGTTGCGCGAACATCCATAGCCGATCGCGAGTCGTGGTGCGCGATCGACTGTGGATCTTGACGAAACGCTAATGGCGACGGGGGAGCGGAGGGCGGACCCTCGAGCCGACAGACCGCTGACGCGAGCGGCTGCGTGACCGGGGCGGTGGCGTCAGCCGGTGCGATCGGCCGCGAGCCCCGCATCGACCTCGGCCGAGAGGAGGTCGAGCGTCTCGAAACGGTCGGCGAGCTCCGAAGGATCGTCGGGACACTCGAACGCGATCGTCTCCGCGTGAGCGATCCAATCCTCGACCGCGGCGTCGAGTGCCTCATCGGGTGTCGGCACGAGCTCGGGCAGGTCGCCACGCAGGCGTCCGACGAGTTCGTCGCAGAGCTCGCCTCCCTCCTCGAGGATCGCCGCGGCGTCGGGGAACTCGGCGCGCCGTTCTTCCCAGACGACTCGCCACTCGGCATCGGACGGACGGTTCTCCTCGCTGCAGGCGGTGAGCAGGGCGCCCAGGCCGATCAGGCCGACGGTGGCGAGCGCCCGGAGCTGTGTTCCTGTGGCGATTCGTGTCCGATCCATGCCGACATCATCGCCCAGGAGCGGTTCCGCCCGGTTGCATGCCCGCTCGACACGGTGGCGTTCAGCGATCGCTTCGGTGGGTGACCACCCGATCGGCCGGCAATGTCGCCAACTGACGCTCGACGAACGCCGCACGCTCGGCTGCTCTCGGGTGGACGAAACCGGCGCCGACCACGACCTCGTCGCGCCCGCACGCGACGAGGCGCGAGATCCGGCGGCCGCGGTCGGAGAGCCGCGCCCACTCATCGTAGGGCATCGATCGGAGCATGATGTTGCTGCGGAACCAGGGCGCGAGGTACTCGATGTTGGGCATGGCGCGCACGTCGTGCGAGAGGTTGGGTGTCCCGCCGTGCCATGCACGCACGTCGCGGAAGATGGCCGAGCCGGCCGGGAGCGGGCACACCGTGCTCAGCTTCATCCACGCCGGCTCGTCGATCAGGCTCGGGATTGGAGCGTGCGATCGTTGGGTGCCCGGGATCTGCCGGATCGGCCCGTTCTCCCACGTGAGGTCGCTGATCGGGAAGTTGACGGTGATGATCGGTGGCGGGAGGTCGCGCATGGTGGCTCCGCCGACCGGATCGTGCAACTCGGACCAGGTGTTGTCGGAGTGCAGGCCCTGGTACTCGATCGCCCCGGGCATTGCGATGTCGCCACCCCCACCACCGACCACGTAGTCGCTCGACCCGAAGATCGCGCTCAGGATCGGCGTCGTCGTCGGCATGTCGATCAGCTCGACCCACGGTCGGAGGTGGAGCATGTGCCGCGAGGCGGAGCTGCCCCCGAACGAGTACCGGTGCGGCAGACCACCGGCGCCACCTCCGATCGAGCAGTCAGGGTCGGCCCGGACCAGCTGCTCGATCACGACCGTCGCGGCGTCGCGCAGTCGTTCGAGGTGGGCGGGTGAGAGCACGTCCCTGACCACCGCGAAGCCATCACGGTGGAGCAGCTGAGCCGCACGATCCACCTCGTTCGGATCGAGCACCTCCATCCCGCGGATGCCGTTGTTCTGGCGGAGGTACTCACGGAACTCGACCACGCTCGGGTCGTCGTATCGGCGCGACCAGCCGACGCATCCGGGGTCGCCGGCGACCAGGTTGCGGTGCTCCGGGGTGGTTTCGAGCTCGATCTCCCCGGATGGTGTGTCGAGCCCAAGCGGGTTGCTGTTCGACTCACCGGGGACCGGCTGTGGCCGCGGTCGATGGCCGTTGGGCGGCACCGAGTCGTGCCACCCGAGCCCGGTCAACCGTTGTCCGGACGACATCGTGTCGACCTTAGTGGACGCCGACGTCCAGGCATCCGGCGGAACACCCGTGATCTACGCTCGGCCGATGCGCACCTGGACCGTCGGGGACATCACCGTGACCAGCGTGGTCGAGGCGGAGGGCGCCACGCCGGGGCCGTTCCTGTTCGCGGACGCCGACCCCGACACGGTGAAAGCCCGTCATGGTTGGGCGCGAGGCACCTTCGTCGACGACGACGGCATGCTGCTCGCACGCGTCCAGGCTCTCGTGATCTCATCGGGCGGACGGACGGTCGTCGTCGACACGTGCGTCGGCAACGACAAGCAACGCGACCTGCCGGCGTGGAACCAGCTCCAGATCCCGTTCCTCGAACGTTTCGCCGACGCCGGCTTCGACCGGCTCGGTGTCGATGCGGTGGTCTGTACCCACCTCCACACCGATCACGTCGGCTGGAACACGATGCTCGTCGACGGCGAGTGGGTGCCCACGTTCCCGGAGAGCCGCTACGTGTTCGCCGGACCCGAGTACGCGCATTGGGCGGCGGAGCCGTTCTGTCGTCGTGTCGAGCACGGTGACTCGATCGCACCGGTTGCGGACGCTGGTCTCGTCGACCTCGTCGACGTCGACGCCGAGATCGCGCCCGGAGTGCGGCTGGTGCCGACCCCCGGTCATACCCCAGGCCATTGCAGCGTGGCGCTGTCCTCCCGGGGCACCGAGGCCCTGATCACCGGTGACTTCATGCACCACCCGGTGCAGATCTCGTCCCCGGAGTGGTGTTCGCGCTTCGACACCGACTCGATCGAGGCCGAACGGACCCGACGCGAGTTCATCGAACAACACGCCGACGGCGATCTGCTCGTCATCGGAACTCACTTCGGCGGGCCCGGTTCGGGCCGGATCGTCAGCACCGACGACGGTCACGTCTTCGTCCCTGCGTCCGGGTGAGACGGCGCCTGCGACGCGAACCCGGTCGGTTCACGCACCGCCGGGAACGTTCGGCGGACACGGCGCTCATGACGGGGACCGGACCGACGCTGCGATCGATGGGTGTCCGCGTCAGACGGTGAGCTTGGCGATGAGCTCCTGCTTGCGCTCCTCGAAGGTCTCGAAGTCGATCTGGTCGTCCTCGAACTGGGTGTGCAGCTTGGCGAGCGCTGCGAGGACGTCCTCTTCGGGAGCCTCGGGCGTCACCTCGTCGTCGCCCTGTTCGGCCTCCTCGGCTCGGGCCGCCTTGCGTTCCGCTTTGGCCTGCGCCTTCTCGCGCTTGGCCTTCTCGCGCTGCATCTTCTGGAAGCGTGCTTGGCTCATCGGTCTCCTTCCCGGTCGTGTCGCACCGGCTCAGCCTGCGTTCGCGATTGACACGCGTGGGTCGCGGTGGGGATCACCGGGCTGGCCGAGCGAGTCGCGAAACAGGTTCATCGCGCGCACCCTGGCATCCGCGTCGAGCTCCGCGGACATGATCCGCTCGACCGAAGGCAACAGATCACGCCGCTCGGCGACGATCTCGTACGCGACGCGGTTCGCCGGCTCGAGGTCGTCGGGCGACTCCGCGTTCAGGTACGGGTTGTCGGGCTGCTTCTTCGATCGCTTGGCTGCCACGATGCGGGCTCCTGTCATGAGTGGATTCGTTGGTTGACCAGGGCGAACGGGCTGATGGCGACCCGTGCCATGATACGTGTCCACACCGACAGACGACCGGCGGTGCGTTGCTGGTTCGGGTTGGTGGACACGTGACCTCCTCGGCCTGGTGCTCGGAGGAGGCGACGAGCCTGCACGGGGCGACAGCACGACACGGCCGTCCTGCCCAAGCGAGGCGACTCACCCAAGGGGAACGTTCACGGTACCACCGGCGGAGCCCGAACCGACTGATGGGCCCGGTGCGATCGAGCGAACGCCGGGAGGCCGTCGATCTGCGACGATGGCGGCGATGGGGTTCTTCGACGACGAGACGGCGGTCGTGCCAACCACCGCCGACGAGTGGTGCACGTGGCCCACGCCGCACTGGAACATCGGCGACAACGCGAACGGCGGCTACGCGCTCGTCGCCCGTGCTGCGGGCGATGGCCGCAGCGGGGCACCACCCGGATCCCCTCTCGGTCACGACCCACTTCCTGCGACCGCTCCAACCGTCCCTCCCGGGCGCTCCGGCCCGGATCGTCACCGACGTCGTCCGGGATGGCCGTACGACGTCGGTTGCTCGCGGTGCCCTCGAGTACGACGGCAAGCAGCGACTCACGGTGCTCGCGGCGTTCGGAGATCTGTCGAGGCCGGCGTCCAGCGGGTCGGAGATCACGGCGCCGGCTCCAGTCATGCCTTCACCGGAACGGTGCCTCGATCGTTCGCAGCTCGAACAGGGGGTCGCACTCCCGATCCTCGAGCGTCTCGAGGTGCGCATCCATCCCGATCGGGCGGCGCCCGGTGAGTCTGCAGATGCGGTCATGGAAGGCTGGATCCGTCTCAGGGACGGGACCGATCCGTCGACGCTGGCGCTCGTGCTGTTCGCCGACGCGTTCCCTCCCTCGCTGTACCCGCGATTCGGCCGGATCGGTTGGGTGCCGACGATCGAGCTGACCGTCCACGTTCGCCGACGCCCGTCTCCCGGGTGGGTTCGGGCCCGGTTCGAATGCGACGATCTCGTCGATGGTCGCATGATCGAGACCGGAGCGCTGTGGGACTCGACCGGCGCGCTCGTGGCCCGTTCGCGCCAGCTCGGTCTGCTCCTGGCCCGCTGACCGACTTCGGTACCCGGCCCGTGGTCCTTCCCGCCGATCGCGACGAACGCCTCGCCGTCGCGTCCCTGACGTCACTTCGTCCGAACTCGGGTTGCGAAGTCGGCGATGATCTCCGGGAGCCCGGCGGCGAGGCCGGTCTCCAGCACGACACGATCGACGTGTCTCGCAACCGATCCGGAGACGTACACACCGACCACGACGTCGTCGGTCGACGACTCGACCTCACGGAAGTCGAACTTCGGGTCGACGGTGTCGAACCCGCACATCTGGTGGAACATCCCCGCCCCGAGAGGCCTGGTGGGATCGACGACGACCCCGACCCTGTCGATTCCGTCCGGGTTCGCGAAGTACTCGGCGTACGCGACCAGGTCGGCCGGGGCAGCGAGCGCGAACAGGCCGACGCTCTCGGGCCCTTCGTCTGCGTGCCGGTCGCAGGCCACCATCGGCCCGAAACCACCGCCGATGTCGAAGATGCCGCTCTCCGTGAAAACTGCGGCGGCCGCGTTCACCGTCGGACCGGTGATGCCGCCGAAGACCGCAGTCAGATGGGCTTCGGTCGAGTCGAGGGGACAGTCGTCCAACTCGACGTACCCCGCGTCCGGCTCGTGTGCGGCGACCGCTGCATCCAAGGCTCGTCGCGCCGGTGCGGCGTCGGGCTGCCGCGCTGGTGGTGGCGTCGTCGTCGTGACCGTCGGGCCCGGAGCGGGCACGACCGGAACGACGGAGTTCGACGAGATCCGTCCGTCGACCGTGGTGATCGTTCGACCGATCGTGGTGGACGATTCAGGAGTGGGGGCGCGGTCGTCGACGACTGGTCGGTGGTGACTGGAACCCTGGTCGACGTCGAATCGGAGGAGTCTCCGGCGTCGGTCGTGGGTTCGGTCGTCTCGGTTGAGGCATCGGTGGTCTCGGTCGTCCCGTCGCGCGCGTCCGACCCGGACGAGCAGGCGTGCAGGATGGACGACAGAACGATCCTGGCGTTACGCACTGCGTCACGGTCGTGCTCGTTGAAGTGACCGAACCCGCTTCGTCGCTCATCCCTCGCGCTTGCGGATGTTCGCCCACTCGTCGCGCAGACCCACGGTTCGATGGAAGAACGCCGGCGCGACGGGGTCGACGGCGAAGTAGCCGAGGCGCTCGAACTGGACGACCTCACCAGCGGGCGTGTCGAGCAGCGCCGGCTCGACACGGCAATCGGTCAGCAGCTCGCGCGACTCGGGATCGACGTCGTCGAGCGGTTCGCCCGTGGCGGCACCGGGCACCTCGGCCGCGAACAACCGCTCGTACAACGCGACCGTGGCGGGCGCGGCGTGGTCGGCCGACACCCAGTGCATCGTCGACTTCACCTTGCGGCCGTCCGGTGCGGAGCCGCCCTTCGTCTCGGGGTCGTACGTGGCGAGCACGGTCGTCACGTTGCCGTCCGCATCGGTCTCGTAGCCGGTGCACGTGATGAGGTATGCCCCGCGAAGTCGCACTTCGCGCCCGGGTGCGAGTCGGAAGAACTTCTTCGGCGGATCGACCATGAAGTCGTCCTGCTCGATCCAGAGCGCTCCGCTGAACGCGACGGGCCGCGTCCCGTCGGCTGTGTTCTCGGGGTTGTTCGCGATCTCGAAGTACTCCACGACCGGGTCGCCGGCGGCGTTGATCGGCCAGTTGGTGATCTGGAGGCGCAGTGGCCGTAAGACCGCCATTCGGCGTGGCGCGATCTCGTTCAGTCGGGTGCGGACGATCGACTCGAACAGTTCGATCTGGTGACGGCTGTTGGTCCGTGCGACCCCGATGAACGAACAGAACTCGCGTATCGACTCCGGCGGATAGCCGCGTCGCCGCATGCCGCGCAGCGTCGGCATGCGAGGGTCGTCCCAGCCGTCGACGATGCCGTCTGCGACCAACCTGGCGAGTCGTCGCTTGGACGTGATCGTGTGGGTCAGTTCGAGGCGCGCGAACTCGGTCTGACGCGGCTGCTCGAACGGCAGTGGGAGCTGTTCCAGGAACCAGTCGTAGAGGGGTCGGTGGCTGTCGAACTCGAGAGTGCACAGCGAATGGGTGGTTCCCTCGATCGCGTCGCTCTGTCCGTGGGCCCAGTCGTAGGTCGGGTAGATCACCCAGGCGTCGTGGGTCCGGTGGTGGTGCCCGCGCCGGATTCGGTACATCACCGGGTCACGGAGCTGCATGTTCTCGTGCAGCATGTCGATCGTGGCCCGCAGCACGTGCGAGCCGTCTGGGAACTCGCCCGCTCGCATCCGGCGGAACAACGACAGGTTCTCGTCGGGTGGGCGCGACCGGTTCGGGGACTCGATGCCCGGCTTGCCGTACCCGCCCCGTTGGGCCCGAATGGTGTCGGCATCCTGGTCGTCGACGTACGCCTTGCCGTCGACGATGAGCAACTCGGCCCATTCGTACAGTTGCTCGAAGTAGTCGCTCGCGTACAACGGCTCGCCGGGGTCGTACCCGAGCCATCGAAGATCGGCCACGATGCCGTCGACGAACGATGTCTCCTCGGTGTCGGGATTGGTGTCGTCGAAGCGCAACCTGCAGACGCCGCCGAACTCCTCGGCGAGCTCGAAGTCGAGGGTGATCGCCTTGGCGTGCCCGATGTGGAGATACCCGTTCGGTTCGGGTGGGAAGCGGGTCTGGACCCGACCGCCGAACGTTCCTTCGTCGATGTCGCGCCGGACCATCTCGCGCACGAAGTCGGTCGGGCGGTCGTCGTCGTTGGTCGCCATAGCGCACCCAGTATGGAGGTTCGCCGGACGACGCGCTCGATCGGTTCGTCAGTCGACGATCGCCCGGATCTCGTCGACGACGTCGATCACCGAATCGAGGTGTCCGCGATGGGACATCGCAGGGTCGGAGAATCGATCGAAGCCGACGCTGAAGTGGCTGAAGCCGATCTCGACTGCTTGTTCCGTCGCTCGACGCCACGATTCGGACCCGTCGAGGTAGTGCCGGCCCCAGATCGGGAGTGTGGCCGGGTCCCGGCCGACCTCTTCGCACAGTTCGCGCAATCGTCGGGCTCGGTCGACGATTGCGAAGGGATCGATGCCCCGGCAAGATCAGGGGCATCCAGCCGTCGGCGTGAGCGACGACGCGTCGCATGGCGGGGTCGGAGGCCTGGGTGCCCATCCAGATCGGGATCGGCCGATCGGGCAGGGGTTGATTCCCACCCGGTCGAGGGTGTGGAACGTGCCGCGGTAGGTCACGAGGGGCTGGGTGAGCAGGAGTCTCAACCCTCGATCTGCTCGGACCGGCGTTGTGTGCGTTCGGTGAACTCGACGCCGAGACCCTCGTACTCGGCGTGGTTCCAGCCGACCCCGACAGCGAGGTTGACGTGCCCTGCGGCCAGGCGGTCGAGCGTGGCGACCTGCTTGGCGATCAGCGCTGTCGGGCGCTGCGGGGCGATGAGCACGCGCGTGGCGAACTCGATGTCGGTGGTGATGGCGGCAAGGTGGGCGAACAGCACGAGGATCTCGTGGAACGTGCTGGCGTCGGTGTAGGGCTGGGTGGGGAACGGCGGGCAGGCGTCGGCGCCGACGCGCTCGACCGGAGCCCCGAGGACGTGGTCGTACGCGAGCAGATGATGGAGGCCGGCGCGGTCGGCGGTTGCCGCCCACTCCCTGATGGCGTCGGGATCGACCCCACTGTCGGCTTGCGAGAAGATCACTCCAACGTGCACCGGCGAACGCAACATCGGTCGGGTCGTCGGGTCGATCGTCGATGCGGCCGCCGCAGCGATCGGGCCGCGCCGTGGCGATCGGAGATGCTGTCGATGCTCCCGAGCGACGAGCTGGGAGCGCCGCGAAGGCAGCGCTGGGCATTAGCACTCGATATCCTCGATTGCCAACATGTTGGACGAACGCAAGACCGCCATCCTGAGCGCAGTCGTGCAGGAGTACATCTCGACGGCGCAGCCCGTGGGGTCGTCCCACATCGCGACCGCGTCCGGGGTCGGGGTGTCGTCGGCGACGGTCCGCAACGAGATGGCCGTGCTCGAACAGGAGGGCTTCCTCGTCCAGCCCCACACTTCGGCCGGCCGAATCCCGACCGACAAGGGGTACCGGTTCTTCGTGGACCATCTCGCGGCGCCGGGCCGTGCCGACGCCGCCACGACACGTCAGGTCGGCGACTTCTTCGAGGCGGCCCACGGGCGACTCGAGGAGATGCTGCACCAGACCTCCGATCTGCTGACCAAGCTGACCCACAACGCGGCCGTCGTGCTCGGCCCCAAGGCCGACGCAGCGGTCATCCGCAGCGCACAGATCGTGCGCCTCTCCTCGAACGCCGCGACCGCGGTGATCGTGTTCGGCAACGGAACGGTCGAGAACGAGGTCATCGAGATCGACGAGGATCTGTCCGACGCTGTGCTGGCGGCCGGGACCGTGCACCTGGCGAGCTCATTGGTCGGTGACACCCTCGGATCCAACACGGCGCTGCCGTCGACCGGCGACGCGGCGATCGATGCGATCTGCGGTGCCGCCGTCGACGCGATCCGGGCGACGTCGAGCGACGACCACGTGTACGTCGGCGGCGCCTCGACCGTCGCGGAGGCGTTCGACGCGGTCGAGGTCGTTCGTCAGGTCCTCCACACCCTCGAGCAACAGTTCGTTGTCGTCTCGCTCGTGCGTGACATCGTCGACCGCGGCATGTCGGTCGCGATCGGCGTCGAGCACGGTGTCGAGCCGCTGTCGGCGTGCTCGGTCGTCGTGGCACCCGTCGTGGTCGACGGGGAGCATCTCGGCTCGGTCGGCGTGCTCGGTCCGACGCGCATGAACTACCCCCAAGCACTGGCCACGGTCGACATCGTCAGTGAGCGACTCGGCCGTCGACTCGGAGAGAGCTGATGGCAGCCGACTACTACGATCTACTCGGTGTGACCCGCTCCGCGAGCGCGGACGAGATCAAGAAGGCATACCGGAAGCGGGCGCGTGAGTTCCATCCCGACGCCAACCCCGACAACCCCGAGGCCGCCGAACGGTTCAAGGAGTTGTCGAAGGCGTACGCGGTGCTCTCCGATGATCAGCAGCGTGCGCGCTACAACCAATTCGGCGAGGCCGGCGTCGGGGGAGCCTCGGGTGGGGTCAACTTCGACGACCTGTTCGGCGGCGCCGGCGGCGGCGGGCTCGGCGACATCTTCGACGCTTTCTTCGGTGGTGGGAGCGGCAGCCCGTTCGGCGGCGGGCGGCGCGGCCCGAGCGGTCCGCCTCGCGGTCAGGACATGGAGGTCGCGGTCGCGATCACGTTCGAGCAATCGGTGTTCGGCGACCAGATCCCCGTCGAGATCAAGCTGCCCACGACCTGCGACGACTGCGGTGGCTCCGGCGCCGGCGAAGGGACCGAGCCGGTGATCTGCTCCGACTGCAGCGGTTCGGGTCAGGTGCGTCGTGTCCGCCAGAGCGTGCTCGGCCAGATGGTCTCGACGAGTCCGTGCCCACGTTGCGGCGGGCTCGGCGAGGTGATCACGACGCCGTGCCCGGCCTGTCGCGGCGAAGGGCGGGTCACGTCCGACACGACGTACACCGTGGACGTACCCGCCGGCGTCGTGGACGGCTCCACACTGCGCCTCACCCGACGCGGTGCCGCCGGGCCGCGGGGCGGCGCTCCCGGTGACCTCTACGTGCACCTGCGTGTGCGGCCACACGATCGATACCGGCGCGAGGACAACGACCTGGTGACCGATGTCTCGATCTCGATCGCACAGGCGGCGCTCGGCACGACGATCGCGCTCGAGACCCTCGACGGTGACGAGGACCTCGTCGTCCCGCCCGGCACCCAGCCCGGCCACCAGTTCGTGCTGCGCGGCCGGGGCGTGCCGCGACTCCAAGCCCGCGGACGCGGTGATCTACGCGCGATCGTGTCCGTCGAAGTGCCGACCAAGCTCTCGGACTCGGAGGCAGCGCTGCTCCGCCAGTTCGCCGACGGTCGTGGCGAGGCAGTCGGCGAACACGGCAGCAGCCTGTTCTCCAGAATCAAGTCCGCGTTCTCGTGACGCCGTCGGCGTCCGAGGCGCTCCGGCGGTCGGCCGCCCACGTGCTCGTCGATGACGTCACCGCACCGATGCTCGACGACGGCGCCGAGCATCACCTCTTCCGGGTCCTGCGACTACGCGACGGAGAGATCGTGACGGTGACCGACGGCGCCGGTTCGTGGTGCCCGTGTCGAGCGTCGGCAGGGTCGATCGAGCCGGAAGCGGATCGTGCGTTCCTGCCCCGTCGCTCGTTGCCGGTCACCGTGGCCTTCGCCGTCCCGAAGCAGGACCGTCCGGAGTGGATCGTGCAGAAGTTGACCGAGCTCGGTGTGGACCGGATCGTGCTGCTGCACGCCGACCGCTCCATCGTGCGATGGTCGCCGGACCGCGCCGTTCGCCATCTGGTCAAGCTCCGGCGGGTCGCTGCCGAGGCATTGCAGCAGTCGCGTGGCGTCTGGCTGCCCGAGATCGCCGGACCGATCGACGCCGCGGTTGTGATCACCGATTCGTTGATCGCCGAACCGGGCGGGCGGGCGCTCGCACCGCGGGACCATGGCGTCGCGATCGGTCCCGAGGGCGGCTGGTCGGTCGACGAGCTCGAGGCGGCCGGCGATCGAATCTCGCTCGCCCCGACGGTGCTCCGGGTCGAAACGGCCGCAATCACAGCAGCTGCGCGCCTGATCTCCCACGGAGAGTGACCGAAGTGTCCTCCTGGTGGTCGTTTCCTCACCGTACGATGTCAGCAGGTGCTAGGTTGGTACGGACCACACAATTTCGCGGGCTGAGGAGTCGAGGTGGACTTTTCCGAAGAGACGGATGACGCTGGGTACAGCGTCCAAGTCGGTGAGCGCCTGCGCGCGATCCGCAAGCAGAAGCGCTTGTCGTTGCACGACGTCGAAGCGCAATCCGAGCAGGAGTTCAAGGCATCCGTGCTCGGCGCGTACGAGCGCGGCGAGCGTGCGCTTTCGCTGCCGCGTCTCGACCGGCTCGCCCAGTTCTATCGCGTCCCCGTCGACCAGTTGCTGCCCCGCAACGCCAACGATCCTGGTGTGGCCGACGACGGCACCGGGCCGCGACCGAAGCTCGCGATCGACATCCTGAAGCTCAGCCAGCTCACCGGAGCGCCGTTCGAGATGTTGACCCGGTTCATGCGAATGATCCAGGTTCAGCGTCAGGACTTCAACGGGCGCGTTCTCACGATCCGCGCCGACGACAAGCGGGCGATTGCGGCGATGCTCGACATTCCGGTCGATCAGGTCGCTCTCCGACTCGAGGCTCTCGACCTGGTGTTCCGCGCCGGCTGACCGAACGGCCGGCGCACGCTGGTTCACTGGACCGATGGCCGACCCGGTCGCCCCCTTCGGGGTCTACGTGCACATTCCGTTCTGCGCGTCGAAGTGCGACTACTGCGCCTTCGCGACCTGGACCGATCGTCACCACCTCACCGACGCCTATCTCGACGCACTCCGCCTCGACATCGGGCGGGCGGTCGCCGACGGGATGCCGCCGGCGACGAGCATCTTCGTCGGGGGCGGGACCCCGTCGATGGTGCCCGGTGAGGAGTTGGGGTCCGTGATCGCCGCGATCCCGGTCGTGGAGTCCGCCGAGGTGACGGTGGAGTGCAACCCTGACGACGTCGACTCCGACCTTTTGTGCCACTACGTAGAGGCCGGCGTGAACCGGGTGAGCGTCGGAGTCCAGTCGATGGCCACCCATGTGCTCGGAGCGCTCGGTCGACGACACGACCAGCGCAACGTCGAACGTGCCGTCGCGGCGATTCGTGAGGTGGGCCTGGCCTCGTTCAACCTCGACGTCATCTACGGGGCGTCCGGCGAATCGATCGCTGATTGGGAGCACACGGTGCGAACGATCGTGGCGCTCGAACCACCACACGTGTCGGCGTACGGGCTCACCGTCGAACCCGGTACGCCGCTCGCTCAGCAATCCGACCGTCACCCTGACGACGACGATCAGGCCGACAAGTACGAGATCGTCGACGACCGCCTCACGGCCCACGGGCTCGCGAACTACGAGATCTCCAACTGGTCGCGACCCGACCACGAGTGTCGTCACAACCTGCTGTACTGGCGCCAGCAGAACTATCGAGGGTTCGGCTGCGCGGCCCACTCACACGCCGACGGTCGCCGCTGGTGGAACGTGCGAACACCCGATCGCTACATCGACCTCGTGGCGACCGAGGAGCCGACCGAGGCTGCAGGCGAGCAACTCGACGACGTGACCCGCCGGTTCGAACGCCACGAACTGCTGTTGCGCATGCGAGAAGGCGTGCCGCTCGACGCGCTCGACGGCGACGACCTGCGGGGATGGGTGGAGCGCCGAGGCGATCGATGGATCCTGACCCGTTCCGGCCGGCTGATGGCCAACGAGATCAGCACCCGCCTCCACTGATCGCGAGATGTGCCAGGCACATCTCGCGATCAGGCGATGTCGGCGAAGAGGTCGGGGAAGACCTTGGCGACCTTGGACGAGAGATAGTCACCGTAGGTGCCGTTCCACGCTCGCACGCTGGTCGCGTCCCAACGCCGATCGGCGTCGTCGGTGGGCGGTGAACCATCGAGCGGGAGCGCGGTGACCACGGCATCCCACGACGGATCGAAGAAGAGCGGGAACGAGAGACGGTTGTTGCCGCTCGTGTTGCGGACCCGATGCGGCGTCGACCGATATCGGCCCTCGGTCAACTTGTCGAGCATGTCGCCGATGTTGCAGACGATGACGTCCGGGTCGGCGGGCACGTCGATCCACTCGCCGGTCGGGGTCCGCACCTCGAGGCCACCGTTCGAGTCCTGGGCGAGCAGGGTGAGCAGCCCGTAGTCGGAGTGCTCACCCACGCCCCACTCGGGATCGTCGGCGTTGCCGGGCATCACCGGATAGTGGAAGATGCGGAACAACACGGTCGGGTCGGCGGTGAGGTGCTGCTCGAACCAGGTCGGCGGGAGCCCGAGCCCCTGCGCGATGCCACGCATCAGGGCCTCAGCGAGCGGCACGACCGCCCCCAGCCACGCGGTGACTGCAGCGGCCAGGTCGCCGGGTGGGAACAGGTTGGCGCCGTGCAGCGGTGTGCCGTCGAGCACACGTGGGTGATCGGGCGGGTGCTCGACGCCGACGTAGAGGCCCTCCTTCCGATCCGGAACGCTGGAGGTGACCTCGCCGCGCACGGGGAACCACCCGCGCCAGGCCGACCCGGCGACGGGCATCGCCACGCGCGCCTTCTCCTCGTCGGGTCGGGCGAAGAACGCACGTGCGGCGCGGTCCATCCTGGCGAGCAAACCTGGCTCGATGCCGTGGCCCGTGATCCGGAAGAAGCCCAGTTCCCGACAGGCCGCGTCGATCCGTCCTGCGACGTCGAGCACGTCGTGATCGCCCGTCAGCAGTGGCGCGACGTCGATGGTCGCCACGTCCGTGACACCGTCGTCTCGAGGGTGTGAGGCAGGGGTCACGCCTGGTAGCGTACGCACCCGCTACGGGCGTATGGCTCAGTTGGTTAGAGCGCCACCATGACACGGTGGAGGTCCGAGGTTCGATTCCTCGTACGCCCACACCAAAGGCCCTGCTCAGTCGACATTCCCATGCGGCCGCGTGCCTGCCTCGTTTGCGCCGTCGGGACGGCGTTCGATCCGGCCGACGTGATCTCGAAGCACTGCGGAATGGTCCGCCTGAGACAGCGAACCAGGCGCGACGCGCCATCAGGCATGATTGTCGTGTGCCTGAGCTCGCAGCCGTTCTCGTTGCCCCCGTGATCGGACTTCTTGGTGTGTTCGCTGGCTACTGGATGAACTCGCGGCGGGGCGACCTGACGGTGCGACGTGATCTGTCGCTGCAAAGGTATAGGGAGGGCCAAGAGCTGTTTGACGATCTCATCTCTGCGGCGGGCGAGCGCTTCGTCGCACTCCAGAGATGGCTCTGGTCAATCGAGGATCCGGAGGCCTATGAAGGCGTTCCGGTGCGCGACGAGTACTTCGCTCTCGTTCAGAGGTGGAACGCCTCGAAGTGGAGTTTCCGGGCGCGTCTGCGGATACACCTTGGCGACCGCACGGCTGTTCGGTTCTTGGACTACGGAGACGACGGGCGTGATGAGTCGGAAAGCCTTCACTACAAATTCGTGTCTGCGCACCACGCCGTGGTCAACGCAGAGGCCGGTCGAACAAGGATCGACGATGCGCAAGCGACGGTCGACGGCCTGAACCATGACTGGTCGAACTTCGCCGATGACATCGCCGTCGGGCGCAGATCGTCCCCCTTGCATCAACCCGACCGAGCTCACACAACCACACGCGCCGATGGTCGAACGCCAGCGCCTCGGCCACTGCCGCAGCGGCCCGATCCGCCGACCACACTCGTCGCGCGATCTCCGGCGACTCGGGCCCTGGTACCAACCACGCACCCGACGCAAGGCCCCGCGCTACCGCCGACAGGGTCTCGGTCGGATCGCCACCATGACGCAATCCCGTCACCAACCCCAGCACACCCGGATCGACGCCGACCCCGTACCGAGCACCCGCCACACCACCGTCCACGTCAGCCTCGACGACCACCCGCTCAAGCAGTTGCTTGTCCGGCGGCCACGCAGCGGCCATCAACACCGACCACGCAGACACCCCCGGCGCACCCCGCACCGACGACAACCCGACGATCATCCCGAACCAACCAGCGCAAGCCGCTCATCGGCCGCTGCCTGAGCGACCAATCCCTGCTGCGGAGCGTCCACCAGCAGCCGTACCCAAACCCGCTCCAACGCCGACTCCGTCGACGCCGCACCCTCGATGCCGGGACACGCGGTGCGGGGGCCGTTCACGCCGATCATGGGCGATGCTGCGCAGCGGCCGTCGAGCCACGCACGATCAAGCCGATGGGGAGCTCGATTCGGCGGCGGATGCCGGAGTCGATCTGTTCGATGAGCAGTTCGGCCGCGACGCGGCCCTTGTCGACGATCGGTTGGCGGATGGTCGTCAATGCGGGCGAGCTCGTCGACGCTGCGGGAATGTCGTCGAACCCCACGATGCTCAGATCGTCGGGTATCGCAAGCCCGAGTGTCGCCGCCGCCCGGATCGCTCCGAGCGCGATCTGATCAGTGGTGCAGAGGAGGGCGGTCGTCTCGGGATGAGCCGCCAACAGCTCGCACGTGGCCGCATGGCCGGCGTCGGGGTCGGTGCCAGCGGCCTCCCACATCGCGACCGGAGCGAGGCCGGCTTCGGCGAGGCGCTCGCTGTAAGCCTCGAGTCGGATCCGGCTGACCCGGATGGTCGCGTCCGTGACGCCACTTGCGTCGAGGTGACCGGCGACCGGTTCGGTGGTCGTGCGGTGAACGAGGCACGCGATGTGTCGATGGCCGAGCACGATCAGGTGGTCGGCGGCCATGCGCGCTCCCTCGCGATCGTCGATCCCGACGAACGACGTCGCATCGCCGAGATCGGGCTCGTCGACCACGACGACCGGCACCCCGGCGCCGAGCACGAGTTCCAGGGCGGGGTGCACCGCGGCAACCGAGAACACGAGGTAACCGTCGACGGGCGCAGTCGCCAGTGCCGTGTCGACCGGATCGGTGTCGCTGGGGATCGGCAACAGGCTCAGGCCCGTTGCCGACGACGCTGTCGTCTCGGCCACGCCGCGCATGAAGCCGGTGGTGTCCGGATCGGAGAAGACGAAACGGAGATCGTCGGTGAAGACGAGCCCGATCGTTCCCATCCTGCCGGTGCGCAGCATGCGCGCTGCTGCGTTGGGTCCTCGGTACCCGAGCCGATTCGCAGTTGCGAGGATTCGCACCCGCAGCGACTGGCTGAGCTCGTCGGGTCGGTTGTAGGCGTTGGAGACCGTCGTACGCGAGACACCCAATTCGTCGGCGATCGTCTGGAGCGTGACGTGCCTCACGGTTCGACGGAGGGCGACCGCTCGCTCAGGCCGCGTTGCGGACCGCAGCGCTGAGGACCTGTGCGAAATGATTGGCGGCGAGGATCTGGCGGCCGGTGCTGGACGCTGCGGGTGTCCACGGGACGGTGACGCGTACGGTCGTGAGGTCGTCGTCGCCGTCCCAATCGATCGCTGCTCCGTCGAGGACGTCGAGTCCACCGTGGACGACGGCCCGGTCGGCGTCGACCGACGTCGCCGCCGACCGGGCCGGTTCGTGCACGCGGTCAGCGGCTGCCTGGATGGCCGGATCGATGTGTGCGCCCAAGTGGCGTCGCACGTGGGCGGGGGAGCGGTCGAGGTAGCTCGTGATGACGAGTTGCATGGTGTCTCCTGTGGTCGTTCGTGGGATCATCGATCGAAGCTGCTTGATCGATTCAGTTCCTGGATCGATACGGTACCCATCAGCGTCCGACCTGCACCATGACGTCGGTCACGTCCCTCTCGTCACCGTTGCACGAACGGTTGCGCACGGTTGGGGTCTGACCCCGAACGTGCAAACGTGACGACGGTGACGTCAGCGGTCGTGGTCGCCCTGGCGGTACTCGGCGGTGATGTCGTCGAGCCGCGCCTTCACATCCGGATCGAGCGACGTCTCGGCGGCTGCGACCGACGCAGCCAGTTGTTCCGGACGGCTCGCCCCGACGATCGGCGACGTGATCACCGGGTTGGCGAGCGTCCACTGCACCGCCATCGTCGTCATCGGGACCCCAGCGTCCTCGGCGACCGCTCGGATCTCCTCGACCGTCGCGAACATCCGCTCGTGCCAGTACCGCTCGGTGTAGGTGTCCTGCGCCCGCCCCAGCGTGAATCGTGTTCCCTCGGTGGGCGAACCCGGCCGGTGCTTGCCCGTGAGCATGCCCCCTGCCAAGGGGTTGTAGGGGATGACCGCGATCTCTTCCTCTGCACACAGCGGGAGCAGCTCGCGCTCGTTCTCCCGGAACAGCAGGTTGTAGCGCGGCTGGACGCTCTCGAAACGACTGATGCCGTGCAACTCACTGCGGCCGATCGCTCGAGCGAGCTGGTACGCCAACGTGTTGGAGCACCCGATGTAGCGGACCTTGCCCGAGCGCACCAGATCGTCCATCGCTCGGAGCGTCTCGTCGATGTGGACGTTCGGATCGTAGAAGTGGATCTGGTACAGATCGACGTAGTCGGTGCCCAACCGCCGGAGCGACGCATCGATGGCGCGCATGATGTTCTTGCGGTTGTTGCCCTGATCCCAGGTGTGCGGCCCGGTGCGGGCGAAGCACTTCGTGGCGAGCACGATGTCGTCACGGGTGCGCCCGCCCGACCGCATCCATTGCCCGACCAGTTCCTCGGTGCGACCGATCGTGTCGATCGGTCCGCCGAGCGGGTAGATGTCGGCGGTGTCGAAGAAGGTGATCCCCGCGTCGTAGGCCGCATCCATGATCGCTGCCGACGTGTCGTCGTCACACTGGAATCCGAAGGTCATGGTGCCGAGGCACAGTCGAGAGACCCGGAGGCCCGTACGGCCGAATCGAACGTGATCCATGCCGCACGGTACCTCCGGGCTGCCTCCCCCTGTTCAGCGGGGTCCTGGCGGACGGTCAGCGCAACTCGGCGGCCAACCCGATCAGGTCGACGAGATCGTCGACGTCGCGATCCTTCATGTCGTCGGCGAGCCGCTCGGTCTCTTCGAGGAGGTCGTCGAGCGCCTCGAACCCGAATCCGGTGTGCGGGTTCTCACGGAGGATCTCGGCGAAGACGACGACCAGGATGGCAAGCTGGAAGTCGTCCGCCGTGTCACGCCAAACTGGCTCGACGTCGCGGAGGTCGATGTCCTCGTCGATCTCGATCACGTCACCGGTCTCGGGGTCCTCCCAGCGCAGGAACACCTCGCCGATGTCGTCGCGGTCGTCGACGTCGACCCCACGCTCCAGTTCGATCTCGTAGACCGCTGTCACCTGGTGACCGGCGCCGAGTTCCCCGGCATCGACGTCGTCGTTGCGGAACTCGCTGTCGAGCACGCCGCGATTCTCGAAACCGATCAACCGGTAGGCCTCGACCACGTCGGGATCGAACTCCACCTGGATCTTCGCGTCCTTGGCGATGGTGAGCAGCGTCGAGGTGAGCTCGTCGTCGAACAGCCGCTCGGCCTCGTCCTCGGTGTCGACGTAGGCGTAGAAGCCATCGCCCTGATCGGCGAGCTGCTCCATCGTGACGTCGTTGAAGTTCCCCATTCCGAAGCCGACGGTGACGAGGTTGATGCCTCGGTCGGCATCGTCGCGAATCATCCGTGCGAGTTGTTCGGGGTCGGTGACGCCGACGTTTGCGACGCCGTCGGAGGCCAGCACCACGCGATTGATGCCGTTGCGCTGGAACGACTCGTCGGCGAGTCGGTAGCCCTCCCGCAGTCCCGCTTCGAGGTTGGTCGAACCGCCGGGTCGCAGGTCGTCGATCGCGTGGAGGATCCGGTCGCGGTCGCGCACGGCGGTCGGCTCGAGCACGATGCCCGAGCTGTCGTCATACGTGACGATGGCGACCGTGTCGTCGTCGTCGAGCTCGTCGACGAGGGTCGACAACGACTCCTTGACGAGTCCGAGTCGATCGTCGCGGTCCATCGAACCCGAGGTGTCGATGACGAACGTGAGCGCAGCCGGCCCACGATCGCGGTCGTCGACGATCTCACCCTGCACACCGATCCGAACGAGGTAGTTGTCGTCGTCGAACGGTGACGGGCCGCCGTCGACGGTGATCTCGAGTCCGTCGCGGGGCACGTCGTAGTCATAGTGGAACGCGTTGACGTACTCCTCGGGGCGGACCGACTCACGTGGCGGCAGCTGTCCCTCGTCGACCCAGCGGCGAGCGATCGTGTAGGAGCCGGTGTCCACGTCGAGCGCGAACGTCGACAGCGGGTCGGTCGCGGCGGCGACGAAGTCGCGGTAGCCGTAGTCCTCGAACGTGTTGTCGTCGAGCCGGGCCTCCGCATCATCAGAGCTGGGCTCGTCCGCGCCGAACAGTCCGCCTTCTGCATCCGAGCCCCGATCGAACCGGTTCGAGGTGCTCTCGTCGGCCACCGCTGCCTCACCGCCTGCGTCCGCCGGTTCGACGAACATCGAGTCGGAGTCCGCGGCGTCGCCATCCTGGGCAGTGTCCTCGCCGGATGCGTCCTGGGCGGAGTCGGGTTCCTCGGCTGGTTCGTCGGTGAATTCGGATTCGTCGTCCGACGCCGGACCACGCGTGTCGCCCGGTTCGTCGGACCCGAACAATCCCTCGTCCGACGCCGGTTCCTCCGCCGCAGTCTCGCTGGCTGCGTCATCGTCACTCCCACTGCATCCGGCGAGGATCACCCCCACGGCCACCAGGGCGGCCATCGACTTGTTCACGTTGCTGCGCTTCATGTTCGTTCGACGCCCGCCACCGACGGCCGGGTTCCCGGTCGACGTGACGGTCGCGTGACGGAACCGGTGACGGAATCCGCGTCGGCATGGTGCTACACCTGCCGCGGTGCCCATCGTGCTCGCACTGGCGTCCGCCGTCACCTACGGCGTGTCCGACTATCTCGGCGGGAGAGTCAGCCGACGGTTCGCCCCGATCGTCGTCACCCTCTTCGCCGAGCTCACCCTGCTCGTCCTGTTCGCCGTCATGGTGCCGGTCCTCGAAACCGACGGCCCGACCACGGCGGCGATCTGGTGGGGCGTCGCCGCCGGAGTCGCTGGCAGCCTGGGCGTGTTGGGGCTGTACGCAGCGCTGTCCCGGGGCAGCATGACAGTCGTGGCCCCGATCACGGGCATCGTCGCCGCGGTCGTCCCGGCGATCACCGGAGTTGCCCTCGGCGAACGACCCGGGGCATGGGCGGCGACCGGGATCGTGCTCGCTGTCGTCGCGGTCTCCCTGATCGCTGGTGTCGTCGGTGTATCGCTCCAGGAGGTGGACACGGCGACGTTCCTGCTGGCCGCGGCGGTCGGGGCGGCGTTCGGCCTCCTGTTCATCGCCTTCTCACGGACCGGTGACGACAGCGGCCTGTGGCCGCTGCTCTCAGCCCGTGCCGGCGGCACACCTCTGCTCGCGATCGTCTATTGGATGTGGCGTCGGCGGGCTCGCACCGAGTTCGCCGTGCGGGGAGCAGTCGGACCCAGCGTGGTGATCGGGTGCCTGATCGGGCTCGCGAACGGCTTCTACCTCGCGTCGACGAGAGAGGGTTTGTTGTCGATCGTCTCCGTGGTCGTGTCGCTCTATCCGGCGACGACGATCGTGCTGGCGTCGTTGCTCGACCACGAGCGAGCGGCGCGATCGCAGATCGTCGGCATGGTGCTCGCCGTCGCCGCGGTGGTCATGATCACGCTTGCGAGCTGAGCGATGCGCGCCGAGGAGTTCAGCGGGGCTCGCGCGGGAGGCCGAGCACGCGCTCGCCCAGGATGTTGCGCATGATGTTCGACGTCCCACCCATGATCGTGTACCCAGGCGCGTAGAGCAGCCCGTGCACGACGTCGTTCCAGACCGTTGCCTCGGCGCCGAAGACCCGAGCCACGAACTCGGCAACACGCCACTCGTGTTCGGTGCAGAAGCACTTGGTCGCCGCAGAGAAGCCCTTCGGCGCTTGACCGAGGACCTCGCGGGTGACGAGGATCCGCCCGATCCGGTACCCGGTCTCGAGTGCTGCGATCTCCTGGCGGACGCGCGGATCGGATCGGTCGGCACGCTCGCATGCGAGTTCGAACAGCGCTCGGTTCGAGACCAGTCGGTCGATGCCCCCGCGCTCGTGCTCGAGCTGGCGCATCGTCTGTTTGAAGGCGTTGCCCTCGATGCCCACGAGGTTGGTGACGGGCACCCGCACGTCGGTGAAGAAGACCTCGCAGAAGTGCCGATTCGTCGTCATGTCCGTGATCGGGCGCGCCACGACGCCGGGCGTCGACATCGGCACGATGACCTCGCTGATGCCCTGGTGCGGGGGGCCCTCGGTCGTCGTGCGGCAGATGAGGTAGCAGTAGTCGGCGACGTCGCCGAAGCTGGTCCAGATCTTCTGGCCGTTGATGACGAACTCATCGCCGTCGCGCACCGCTTGCGTCGTGAGGCTGGCGAGATCGCTCCCCGCATCGGGTTCGGACATCCCGATGCACCACGTGTCGTCACCGGAGAGCATGCCGGGTAGGAACGTCTGCTGCTGGTCGGGGCGGCCGTATGAGATCAGCGAGGGGCCCATCTGGCGATCGGCGAACCACATCGCGGCGATCGGTGCGCCGGCAGCGATCAACTCCTCGCCGATGATCAGCCGATCGAGCGGTGGTCGACCCTGGCCACCGAACTCCTTCGGCCACGTGAGTCCGATCCAGCCGAGCGCCGCCATCTCCTTGGCGAACTCCTTCGAGAAACCGTTGATCCACGAATCGTTGTGGCGTCCGAAGCGGGCGACCGCATCACGGGCCACGATGCGAGCCCGTGCTCGCAACTCGTCCTGCTCGGGCGTCCACGCGAAATCCATCACGGCTGATCGTAGAGGCGTCGGGACGAGCGCCCGCATTCGGGACGATCACGTTGTGTGGTCAATTGACCCTCACTGGTGACGTTTGTGTGGCCGTGCTGTCACCTTCTTGAGCGAAATGCCCGAGAATTCTGAATTTGCCCCTGACGCGGGCGATGGGATTTCTTACGCTGTTCAACATGTCGAGGCGGACCCGAACCCGCCGCACGTGTCGTGCGGTCGCATTCACCACGGCGGTGGTGTGTGGGTGCGTAGGGTCGACCGTCCACGGCAACGGGCTCGAGCCGTCCACCGATCCGACGGTCGAGCCCGTCGAAATCGTCGGGCCGCCCGTCGCGGTTGTTCCGGTGGTGGCGGTGGGGTTGCCGCCGGTGCCGCCGGTTGCGGTTGTTCCGGTGGTGGCGGTGGGGTTGCCGCCGGTGCCGCCGGTTGCGGTTGTTCCGGTGGTGGCGGTCGGGTTGCCGCCGGTGCCGCCGGTTGCGGATGTTCCGGTGGTGGCGGTCGGGTCGCCGCCGGTGCCGCCGGTTGCGGATGTTCCGGTGGTGGCGGTCGGGTCGCCGCCGGTCGCGGATGTTCCGGTGGTCGCCATCACGACGCCACCAGTTTCTGCCCCCGCGGCATCGATCGAGGAGCCTGCGGGGCCCACCGTCGGCGTGCACCGGATCAACGCGGTGCTCCGCGGCGCGGCCGCATCGGTCGCGGCTGCGATCGCGCTGGTCGACACGCGCCTCTGAAAGCCGTTCGCACGAGGATCAGACGGTGCGACGCCTCGATCGCCCGCGGCGTCTCACGCGTCGCAGCCTCAGGGAGAGACTCGGCGTGTCACCGATCGGCGAGCGCTACGTACTGTCGCTCGTCGGGGCCCGAGTACCACTGTCGCGGACGGGAGATCTTCTGATCGGGGTCGTTGAGCAGCTCTTGCCAGTGGGAGAGCCAGCCTGCGGTGCGAGGAATCGCGAACAGCACCGTGAACATGTCGACCGGAAAGCCCAGTGCCTGGTAGATGAGACCGGAGTAGAAGTCGACGTTCGGGTACAGCTTGCGGTCGACGAAGTACGAGTCGCTGAGCGCGACCTCCTCGAGCGCGAGGGCGATGTCGAGCAACGGGTTCTTGCCGGTCACCTCGAACACGTCGTACGCCGCTTTCTTGATGATCGTCGCCCGCGGGTCGTAGTTCTTGTAGACCCGGTGACCGAAACCCATCAACCGGCCCTCACCGCTCTTCACCGAATCGATGAAGGCTGGCACGTCGTCGACCGAACCGATGTCGCCGAGCATGCGGACGACCGCTTCGTTGGCGCCGCCGTGGAGTGGGCCGTACAACGCGCTGGCCGCGGCCGCGGCCGAGGAGTACGGGTCGGCATGGCTCGAACCGACGACGCGCATCGCGGTGGTGCCGCAGTTCTGCTCGTGATCGGCGTGGAGGATGAACAGCACGTCCATGGCGTGCTCGAGGATCGGATCGACCTCGTAGTCGTTGCCCACCTTCCACATCATGTTCAAGAAGTTGGCCGGGTACGACAACTCGTTGCTCGGGTAGTTGAACGGCAACCCCACCGAGAATCGATATGCCATTGCGGCGATCGTTGGCGTCTTCGCGATGAGACGGAGGATCTGCTTGTGCCGGCTGCCCTCGTCGTGGATGTTCTTGGCGCCGTCGTAGAAAGTGCCGAGCGCGGCGACGGCCGAGACGAACATCCCCATCGGATGGGCGTCGTAGTGGAAGCCGTCGACGAACCGCTTGCGCATGTTCTCGTGGATGAATGTGTGATGGGTGACGTCGTGCCTCCACGTGTCGAGCTGAACGGCGGTCGGCAGCTCGCCGTGGAGCAACAGGTAGGCGACCTCGAGGTAGGTGGAGTGTTCGGCCAACTGCTCGATCGGATACCCGCGATAGCGCAGGATGCCGTTGCTGCCGTCGAGGTAGGTGATCTCCGACTTGCAGGCGGCGGTCGACATGTACGCGGGGTCGTACACGAAGAGTGACGGATCCAACTCACGGATCGCGCTCGACGGGAACACGCCGCCCTCGATCGGGACCGTCACGGTCTTGCCGGTGCGGTCGTCGGTGATGGTGATGGTGTCGGGCACGTTTGGCTTCCTTCGTGTCACGCTCGGGTGGGACGGGGCTTGCTCCCCGGTGGGCAAACCTACCCCTCCGACGGTTGCAGGCTCCAACGAAGGTGTCGCGACCGGTCGGCGTACAGCGGTCGGGGTGATCGAGTGATATCCCGGTGGTGGCCGGCCGGGAAATGGCAGAGTGTGTTCGTGAGGTGGAAGCTGCTCGCGGTCGCAGCGATTTGCGGTGCACTGGTTGCCTGTTCGCGCTCCGAATCGATCGGGACGCGCGCCGAGTCGACGCCGCCGACGGTCCCCGCAGGTGAGTCGACTCCGTCGACCGGGTCGCCGCCCACCCTGGCGTCGGCCGACACCTCCTCCAGCACGCCGCCGACCACGAGCCCGGTGACGGCGATGCCTCCCGGGAGTACTGAGACGTCCGCACCCTCGACCTCGCCGGCGACGACGCCACGAACCACGATCGTGCCGACGACGGTTCAGCGCCGACCGACCACGGGTGTCGCTGTCGTCTACATCGGTGACACGTTCGATGCGCCGTGGACCCCGATCGGCTGGTGGGACGGCTTCGGATGGGTGAACGTTGGCGTCGGGGAGGGCCGTGCATCGGTCCCGGTGCCGACGGCCCCGTCGGTATCGGTCGCGTCGGTCGACCTCCCCGGTGGGCCGCTTGCCGGGGTCGCAGTGTCCGCCGAGACGGACTACATCTGCGTCGACGACCGGGTCGGTCCGTACCTGCTCACCGACGCCGACCTGCCCGCCTCTCCGCTCGGGTTCGGCTACACAGCGGTCGCGGTGAACGCGGACTGGAACATCCAGCCTCGCGCCGTCGCTGCCGTCGGACGAGACGCCGACATCTACCAGTCCGTCGGTGAGTCGCTGGTGAGTGACGTCCCCGGCGTCGATCCGGGACGAGGTGACGTCGTCCAGGTACTGCGGGTCGACCTCGACGGCAACGGCGTCGAAGAGGTGCTGTTCGCCTTCGAACGTCGCTCCGACACGACGGGCATCGGCGCGCCGGGCGACTTCTCCCTCGTCATCGCGCGTCTTCCGCGTCCCGACGGCTCGATCCAGGATCAGGTGCTGTTCGAACACATCGTTCCCGAGTCGTTCGACTTCCCCCAGCCCGGGCGGGCGAGCATCGCAGCGGTGGCCGATCTCAATGGCGACGGGGTGATGGAGGTGGCGTTGCGTTCGGAGTTCTGGGAGTCGGCTGGGATTACCGTCTTGTCCTTCGAGGAGGGTGGCCTGGAAGCGGTGCTCTCCGGCGGCTGCGGCGTCTAGGAAGGTCCCGATCGACGTCATCGGGTCGCCGGGTCGCGTCGGACCCTCAGAGCGGGGTGTTGCCGTGCTTTCGCCCGGGCATCTGCTCGCGCTTGTGTTCCAGCATGTGCAGGGCCGCGACGATCTCTCGGCGGGTGTCGGCCGGGTCGATGACGGCATCGACGTAGCCCCGCTCGGCCGCCACGTACGGGTTGAGCAACCGCTCGGTGTAGTCGGCCTCGAACGCCACTCGCTCGTCGTCGGTGGCGCGACGCTGCAGGATCGCGGCTGCCTGCCCAGCGCCCATGACGGCGAGCTCCGCCCACGGCCAGGCGAGGCACACGTCGTTGCCCATCGTCTTGGAGTCCATCACGATGAACGCCCCGCCATAGCTCTTGCGGAGGATCACGCAGATGCGAGGGACGGTGGCCTGACCGTAGGCGTAGACGAGCTGGGCGCCGTGGCGGATCATCCCCCGCCACTCGAGATCCTTGCCCGGGTAGAAGCCCGGCGTGTCGACGAGCGTGATGATCGGCAGGTTGAAAGCGTCGAGGAACGCCACGAACCGGGCGGCCTTCTGCGAGGCCGGGATGTCGAGGGTTCCGGCGAGGTTCATCGGCTGGTTGGCGACGATGCCGACGGGGCGACCGTCGACGGTCGCGAATGCCGTGACGACGTTGGCGGCCCACCGACCGCGCACCTCCAACAACGAGTCGGCGTCGAGGATCGCCTCGGCGACCTCGCGCACGTCGTAGCTCCCGGTCGAGGACTCCGGGATCAGTTCTCCGGCCTCGGGGCATTCACGCTCCGGCGGGTCCGTCACCGGCCAGCGCGGCGGCTCGCGGTCGGCATCGTCGGGGAGGTAGGCGAGCAGGTCCTCGACGAACTCGGCGGCGGCGTCGCGGTCGGCGACGACGGCGACCGGGAGCCCGGCGTTCTTCTCGAGGCTCGCCGGGCTCCCGAGCTCGGCCTTGGTGATCGAGATCCCGGTGAACTGCCGGACCATCACCGGACCGTTCACGAACGCGTAGCCGTTGTTCGTCGCGATGACGATATCCATCAGCCCGAGGATCAACGCCGGGCCCGAGACAGCGGGGCCGTCGAGGATCGCGAATGTCGGCACGACGCCGGAGCACCGGGTGATCGCCCGGGCAGCACGTCCCCAACCGTGCAGCGGCGCCACCCCTTCGCCGATGTCGGCTCCGGCCGAGTTCATCACGAAGACGAGCGGGATGCGTTCCTCCAGCGCGGTCCGAGCGGCGACCTCCATCGTCATGGCCATCTGCGATGTCAGCGGCGCTGCCGGATCGACGGCATCGAACTCGAGCCACGAGACGCGCCGGTCCCCGAGCAGTCGAACGCGGGCCGAGATCGGTCCGGGGACGCCGCTGGCGAGTTGGAGTTCGTCGACGGACATCGGTGCGGACACTAGACCGTCGGACCAGCCGTGCGAGGCGTCGCCGACCCGGCGGTGAAGTCAGGGCGCTCGATGGAGCGGGAACGCGTCGGTTCCGAGGTGCACGCCCGGCTGCTCGTGGGCGTGGCTCTCCACGACCTGGGCCAAGATCGTCGAGACGGCATTGGTCGCGGCACTCGGTGCCGGACGCCGCCGACGCACCCACGCGACGACGCGGCGGGGGAGCTCGGGCACCTTGATCCGCTTGAATTCTCCGCCCAGCCGCTTCGGCGCGGCGGTCGCGGGGACGATCGCGACGCCGTACCCGTCGAAAGCGAGCGACGCAAGCAACCTGACGCCGTCGATCTCGGCCTGGGCGCGCAAGGTCACGTCGACACTGCCCGCAGCGCGGTCGAGCACCCGACGCAGCGCGGCGCCCTTGGGCGGAAGCAGGAGCGGCACGTCTTCGAGCTCGACCAACGACATCGTGTCGCGCGTCGCCAGGGGATGATCGCTGTGCACGAGCAGCAGCAGGTCCTCGGCGAAGAGTGGCTCGACGACGAGCTCCGGATCGTCGATGGGGAGATGGATGATGGCGGCGTTGAGTTGGCCCGACAAGACGCCCGGCACGATCGTCGTCGTGCTGCCCTCGCTCACGATCGGGTGAACTCGCGGGTGCTGACGTTCGACTGCGCTCAGCAACTTCGGCATCAGCCAGCGCGCCGTCGTGCCAATCACACCGATGCGGGCGTCGCCGGACACGTCGTCGTCGAGCGAGGCGATGTCGGCCGCGATGTCATCGATCTCGTGCAGCACGCGACGCGCTCGCTCCACGACCCGTTCGCCCTCGTCGGTGAGCACTCCGTTGGCGCGATCGACCAGGATCACCCCGAGCTCGCGCTCGAGCTTGGCGACGTGGCCCGAGACGTTCGACTGCACGGTGTACAGCGCCCGTGCTGCGGCCGAGAACGTGCCGTGGTCGGCAACGGCCACAATGGCGGCGAGCTGGCGCACATCCATGGGCCGATCCTATCGCAAAAACCGATACGGGCTATCGAAGAGTTCTACTTGCCAGATGCGAAGGCCCACGTGCATACTTTCACAAACAGAACGACGCGAGAACACCCCCCATGTTCCGCTCGGAGGAGATCCCACAGAATCGGCCCCCCACCGAAGGGATCTCCAGGTTGAGACGCCCCGATCCCCCATCGGGGCGTTTCCCGTTTTCCGGCGACCCTCGCGTGACGGCCTAGGCTGACGATCGTGGGAACCAACGCAGATCCGCCACCACCATCGGCATCGTCCTCATCGGAGTCGGGGTCCGGCGCGGCGTTCTTCGACCTCGATCGCACCTTGTTGCGGGGGGCGAGCGGCGAGGTGTTCTCCGAGGCGATGCGGACCGCTGGCCTCGTGTCGAGGACCATCCCGGGCGAGAAGTTCGTGTTCAGCCTCTTCAACGCCGTGGGCGAGACGTTGCCGTCGATGGCGTTGGCCCGCCAGGCGGTCGGCTTCGCGAAGGGGCACTCCCGGGCATCGGTGCTCGGTGCCGCCGAGACCGTGGCCGATCAGCTCGTGTCGATGGTGCAGCCGTTCGCCGAGTCGGTGTTCGTGATGCACCGGGAAGCCGGGCGGCCGATCGTGCTCGCGACGACCTCCCCGTACGACCTCGTCAAACCGTTTGCAGACCGGCTCGGGCTCGACGATGTCGTGGCGACGCGATACGGCGTGGAGTCCGACGGCGACACCTACGACGGCACGTTGGCAGGGCCGTTCGTGTGGTCGGCCGGCAAGCTCGCTGCGGTTCGGTCGTGGGCCGACGTGCACGGCGTCGATCTCTCCGAGAGCTACGCGTACTCCGACAGCGTGTACGACACGCCATTGCTGGCGGCGGTCGGCTTCCCGGTCGTCGTCAACCCTGACCCGCGCATGGTGTTCATGGCGGCGGCGCGGCGTTGGCCGACGCTCGATCTTGCCGTCTCGCCCGGTGTCAGGAAGGTGCCCGGTACGGGGCTCGAACTCCAGAAGGTGGCCTTGTCGTTCGCTCGCCCTTCGATGGTGCCATACGCCGACATCGACATCCATGGGGTCGAGAACATCCCGGCCAAGGGTCCGGCGATCCTCGTCGCCAACCACCGCTCGTACTTCGATCCGATGGTGATCTCGATGATCGTCGCCAAGACCGGCCGCACGGTCCGGAGTCTCGGAAAGAAGGAGGTCTTCGACGTGCCGATCGTCGGGCCGCTGGCAACGGCGATGGGTGGGATCAGGGTCGATCGCGGAACCGGATCCGACGAACCCCTGCAGAAGGCCGCCGACGCCTTGCTCGGCGGTGAGATGGTGGCCATCATGCCGGAGGGCACCATCCCGCGAGGTCCCGCGTTCTTCGATCCGAAGCTGAAAGGCCGGTGGGGGACCGCCCGCCTCGCTCAGATGACCGGTGCACCGGTGATCCCGATCGGGTTGTGGGGCACCGAGAAGGTGTGGCCGCGGTCGTCGCGTCTGCCGAAGATACTCAACGTCACCGACGCCCCGACGGTCACCGCCACGGTCGGTGAACCAGTGGTGTTGAAACACAAGAGCCTCGACGCCGACACCAAGCGGATCATGAAGGCGATTGGCAAGCTCCTGCCGCCCGAGGCCCGGGCCAAGCGTGACCCCACCCCCGAGGAGCTGGCAGCGACGTACCCGCCCGGCTACCGCGGCGACCCCGACGCAGAGTCCTCACGCCGTCCCGGCACCGACTGACCGTCACGTTCGGGGTCTGACCCCGAACGTGACGGTGGTGTGGGTGGGTCGTCGCGATCCTGGCCAGCGAGCATCGCACACGTCGTTATCGCCCCGTCGACGGATGGGATGGGGAGAAGGCTGTGGCCCGCCCGGCCGCGGCAGTCGAACGTGACGAGTGTGTGACGTTCAGCGGCCACGCAGACCGGTCGGATGCGTCACGACCTGGAGGATATAACGATGTTGTTCACGAGATTCTCCGCAGTCTGTGACATGAAACCGAGGATTTCGGGAAATACCCCTCCGTGTCGATGAGGTTACGAGACTAATCTGGAATCCGGAGGCGACAGGCATGGGTACCGCGGTGCGAACAGGAGGCGACGGCGCGACCCGTGCCCTCGCGTCCTGGTGGCGCAGCCGATACGGTGCCCAGCTGCTCGTCGAGATCGCGATCTGCGGCAGCCTGCTCATGGCGTACCGCACGATCCGGACCGTCAATCGCACCGATCTCGGGACTGCGTTCGCCAACGCTCGCGACATCGTGCGATTCGAGCGCTGGATCGGGCTGCCGTTCGAGGACAACCTCCAGGGGTTCCTGCTCGACCACCCGACGCTCATCAAGATGTTGAACCACTACTACATCTGGTTCCACTTCCCGGCGGCGATCGGCCTGCTGTTGTGGTTGTACCTGCGTCACCACGATCGCTACCGACCGGTGCGCAACCTGATGGCGTTCGTGACGTTCGCGGCGCTGGTCATCCACCTCCTCTATCCCCTCGCACCCCCGCGGATGTATCCGGGTTTCGTCGACACGATGCATGAGTTCGGTCCGAGCATCTACCCCCGCAACGCGCTCGACGGGGCCGCCAACCAGATCGCCGCCATGCCGTCGTTGCACTTCGGCTGGGCGATGATCGAGGCGATGGCGGTGGTATCGGTGCTCAGATCGCGGTGGCGTTGGCTGATCGTCGTCCACCCGGCGTTGATGACCCTTGCGATCATCGCGACCGCCAACCACTGGTGGATCGATGCTGCTGCGGCAGCGTTGCTCATCCTCGCGGCCGTCGCCGTGTGGCGGGTCGTGCGCGCCTGGGTCGGCGATCGCCGGTGGTCCTGGACTCGGATGCGGTTCCAGGCAGACCGGGGCATCGCCCAGCTCGAGGCCCATGCCAACGTGTCGTCGACGTCCCAAACTGTCGGCAACTGACCGCGTCGGTGCGATCAGCCGATCGGTTCGCCGTCGAAGGTGTCGACGGTGGCGAACGATGTGACCGGTTCACGTCGGAGCTTCGTGGGGTGATGCGTGGGGCGACCGACGAACAGCACCGCCGAGATGGCGTGGTGCTCCGGGAGGTGGAGGAGCTCGCCGACGGTTCGTTCCTCCATCGCGAGGAAGGTGGTCATGACACCGCCGAGGCCACGATCGCGTGCCGACAACAGCAGGTTCGAGCAGAACGGGTAGATCGATGCTCCCGGCACGATCGCGGTTCGGTCCAGCTCGCGGTCCATCGCGACGATGCGACGCAGATCGGCGGCGACGACCAGAACGACCGGGATCGTCTCGATGCGATCGATGAGTGGGTTCGGGACGTGCACGATCTCGGTGGGCGGGACGTAGTCGACGGAGTTGAAGGGCACAGCGCCCGATCGGTGGGATGCCCAGTACTCGTCCCAGATCGGTTGCATCAGATCGCCGAGCAGGCGGCGGGTCGCGGTGTCCTTGACCAGGACGACCCGCCACGGCTGGCGGTTCCCGCCCGATGGTGCGAATCGGGCGTCGTCGAGCATCGCCCGGACCACCGAGTCGGGAACCGGTTCGTCGGTGAATTCCCGCACTGCCCCGTTCGTGCGAATCGCATCCCGCAGTTCCATCGACTCGAACATAGCTGCGCCGGGCGGTTGACGAGACCGGCGAACGCACTCCAGTCCGTGCCCGGTCGTGCCGATCGAGAGACGTGGTGCACGTCGTGATGCGACGCCCTTCGTTGCCTCGGGTGTGGTGGACACACCTCGCCCTGGGCCTCTTTGCCGGGGGCGTGACCGGGGCCGTCTCGATGTTGTGGTTCGGCGCGGTGGCGATCCCGTTCGATCCCGACGGGCCTCGCGGCATCTCGTGGATCCCGCTGTTCGCCGTGTTCGCCGGGGTCGTCGGGGCAGCGATCGCAGCCATCGTCGCCATCGTGATCGGCACGGCCTTCTGGACGATCAACAGGCTCGATCTCGGTCCGCGGTGGTATCCGACGATCGGTGCGACGATGGCCTTCCTCGTCATGTGGGCGTGGTCGAGCGACCTGCGGCTGGTCGGTCAGGCAATCGTCGCGATCGGATCTGGCTGGGTCGGCTGGCGCCTCACCGAGTCGTCCGAGGATGTCTTCTCCGACTACCGGGACTGACCCTCGATGCTGATCCGCTGCAGCGCCGCCGTTGCCGGGAGGATCGGTCGGTCTGCTCGCTGCCGGCGAGTCGCTGCGTCAGCCCGCAGCGACCTTCTGGCGCACGATGTTGAGGGCTGACCCGGCCCGGAACCACTCGACCTGCTCGGGGCTGAAGGTGTGCACGGCCTCGAAGTCGATCGTGGTGCCGTCTGGCCTGACGATCTGGCACCGAACGTTCTGCCCGGGCACCGGAGGTAGACCGAGCACGTTGATCCGGTCGTACTCACCGATCTGGTCGTAGGTTTCCGGGTCGGCAAAGGTGAGCGGCACCATCCCCTGCTTCTTGAGATTGGTCTCGTGGATGCGGGCGAAGCTGCGGGCGATCGCGACGAGGCCCAGGCGGAACCGGGGTTCCATGGCGGCGTGCTCGCGGCTGGAGCCCTCGCCCATGTTCTCGTCGCCGATGACGACCCATGGCTGGCCGGCCTCGTGGTACGCCTTGGCGATGTCGGGGAACGTCTCCGTCTCGCCCGTGAGGTGGTTCTTGCCGAAGCCGACCTCGTATCCGGAGCCGTCCGCGTTCGTGTAGGCGTTGACGGCGCCGAGGTACAGGTTGCCCGAGATGTTCTCGAGGTGACCGCGGTACTTCAGCCACGGGCCGGCCATCGAGATGTGATCGGTGGTGAACTTGCCCTGGGCCTTCACCAGCACGGGCAGGTTCGTGTAGTCCTCACCGTTCCAGGCCGGGAACGGTTCGAGCAACTGGAGCCGCTCGCTGCTCGGACTGACGATGACCTCGACCTCGCTCGGATCGGCGGGTGGCGCGGTGAAGGTGTCCTCGCCCGGGTCGTACCCGGCATCGGGCAGGACCTGGCCGACCGGGGCCGACAGCGTGATCTCGCTGCCGTCGGGTGCTGCGACCGTGTCGGTCGTCGGGTCGAAGTCGAGGCGCCCGCCGAGAGCGATCGCCATCACGGTGTCGGGTGAGGTGACGAACGCCAACGTGTTCGCGGATCCGTCGTTGCGTTTCGGGAAGTTCCGGTTGAACGATGTGACGATCGTGTTGGTCCGGCCCGTGATCGCCTCTGGCCGGCTCCACTGACCGATGCACGGTCCGCAGGCGTTCGCGAGCACGGTCGCTCCAATCGCCTCCAGGTCGGCGAGCAAGCCGTCGCGCTCGATCGTCGCCCGGGTCTGCTCGGAGCCGGGCGTGATGAGGAGCGGCACCTTCGCCGAGAGACCAGCGGCGGCAGCCTGCCGGGCGATCGAGGCGGCGCGTGTGATGTCTTCGTAGGAGGAATTCGTGCACGAGCCGATCAGGGCCGCTGACGGCACCAGTGGCCAGTCGTTGGCGCGGGCTTCGGCGCCGACGCCGTCGGCGCCGACCCGATGGGCTCGGTCAGGGGAGTGGGGCCCGTTGATCAGCGGCTTCAGCTGGTCGAGGTCGATCTCGATCAGCTCGTCGTAGAGCGCACCGTCGTCGGGGCGGAGGTCGTCGGCGATCGCGTCGGCGGCGCCGGCGATCGCCTCGCGGCCGGTTGCTGTCAGGTACTGGGCCATGTTGTGGTCGTAGCCGAACAGCGACGTCGTCGCACCGATCTCGGCGCCCATGTTGCAGATGGTGGCCTTGCCCGTCGCCGAGATCGTGTCGGCGCCAGGCCCGTGGTACTCGACGATCGCTCCGGTGCCGCCCTTGACCGTGAGGAGGCGGGCGACCTCGAGGATGACGTCCTTCGGTGAGCTCCAGTCGCTGAGGCTGCCGATCAGCTTGACGCCGATGACCTTCGGCCAGCGCACGTTCCAGGGGAAGCCGGTCATCACGTCGACGGCATCGGCGCCGCCCACACCGATCGCGACCATGCCCAGACCACCCGCATTGGGGGTGTGGCTGTCGGTGCCGATCATCATCCCGCCGGGGAAGGCGTAGTTCTCGAGCACGACCTGGTGGATGATGCCCGAGCCGGGGCCCCAGAAGCCGATCTGGTACTTGGCCGACACGCTGCGCAGGAAGTCGTAGACCTCCTGGTTGGTGTCGACCGCCACGCCGAGGTCGATCTGAGCGCCGACCTTGGCCTGGATGAGGTGGTCGCAGTGCACCGTCGATGGCACGGCCACCTCCGGCAGGCCGGCGGTCATGAACTGCAGGAGGGCCATCTGCGCGGTGGCGTCCTGCATCGCCACCCGATCCGGGTGGAAGTCGTTGTAGCTGACACCGCGCTCGAGATCCTGGCCCTCGGGGTCGGTGAGGTGATTGATGAGGATCTTCTCGGCGAGCGAGAGCGGTCGGCCGAGCCGTTCGCGCCCCAGCCGGACATTGGAGGGAAGGGTGGCGTAGACGCGCTCGACGAGGTCGATGGGGGTGGTGGCACTCACGGTCATGTAGACAACTATAATACAAGTCTGATGGGAGCGGCAAAGACTGACGGTGCGATCGGATCGAACGGTGACACGCGTCGGCGCGGTATCGATCATGTGCAACTCGCGATCCCGATGGGCGCCGAGGACGTCGCCCGAACGTTCTGGGTCGGACGCCTCGGATTCAGGGAAGTCCCCAAGCCGGCGGCGATGGCGGCGAGGGGTGGCGCCTGGTTCGAGGCCGGCGATGTGGTCGTCCACGTGGGCGCCGACGTCGCCTTCGTGCCGGCCCGCACGGCCTACCCGGCGCTGCTCGTCGCCGGTCTCCGTGCGCTGGTCGACGCACCCGGGCTCGATGCGATCTGGAACGACGAGATCCCCGGCGTCCTGCGCTGCCACGTCGACGACCCGTTCGACGAGCTGATCGAGGTCGGCGCATGAGGAGCATCCGCTACCAGGAGATCGCCGAGGAGCTTCGGCGGCGGGCGACGGACGCCGCACCGGGCTCCGTGCTTCCGAGCGAAGCCGAGCTCTCGGTTGAGTTCACCGCCAGCCGCGTGACGGTCCGTCGGGCGCTCGAGCTCGTTCGCGACGACGGCCTGATCGCTGCCCGGCAGGGTTTCGGGTGGTTCGTCACGACCGAGCCGGTCCGCCAGCATCTCGAGCGACTCGGCACCATCGAGGCACAGCTGGTCGGGAGCGGCAAACATCCCGCCCGCCACGTCGTGGAGTTCGCGTTCGACGCGCCGCCGCCCCACGTCAGGGAGGTGCTCGGCGTGCGCAAGGTCTTGCGTGTCAAGCGGGTGAACCTGGCGGACGGCGAGCCGTTCGCAATCGTCACCGTGTGGTGCCCGGCCGAGCTCGGCCAGGCGTTGTCGATGGACGACGTCGAGCGCCGCCCGTTCTACGAGCTGCTCGACGTCGAGCTCCGCGGGGCCACCCAGACCATCGGTGCCGATTCGGCCGAGGCGGCCGACGCCGCACTGCTCGCGGTCCCGGTCGGTGCCCCCCTCCTGAAGTGTCGGCGGGTGACGACCGATGTGACGGGCCGTCCGGTGCTCGTCAGCGAGCACCTCTTCCCGGCGCACCGGACCGAGTTCGTCGTCGATCTGCCCCACGACGAGCCGTCGATCGCCCCAACGGGCCTGCGGCTCGTCGAGTAGAGGGTCAGGCGCTGCTGAGGACGACCGCGAGCACGAACAGGATCAGGAACAGCACGCCGAGCATGATCAGGACACTGCCGATGATCCCGCAGATGCGACCGGCCTGGACCGCGCCGCGGTTGGTCCAGTTCACCTGAGGTTGGGCATCGATCTCGCGCATGGCGGCGTTGCCCTTGACCCATGCGAACGGAGCGAGCAGTCCGCAGGCGACGAGACCGAGGATCCCGAGCACCAGGACCGTCGTCCCGTCGGGATGCTCGCGCACGTTCGAGAGCTGCCCGTGGCCGGGCGCTCCGCCCATCGCACCGGGCGGGGGAGGTGGAGGCGGCATGTTCATACCCGACGTTGTAGCCGATCCGATGCACGCCGTGCGAGTGGCCGTCGGCCCGCCCGACGGTTGCGACGCCGTGATCCGATGATGCCGATGAGACAGTGCGTCCGAGCTCGCCTCAAGGCGTCGCGACGCGCTGCCGATGATGACGCGTGAGCCCCGACGCACGCGCCCGGTCAGCGATCGAGCGCCGCCGTCTGCCCGGATACGTCGGGGTGGTGGGCGTCGACCGAGACGGCGTCATCCGTCACGTGAGCAGCGAGCTCGATGGACGGTTCGGAATCGCCGCCGCCGATGCCGTCGGTCGCTCGTTCCTCGAGTTCGTCGACACCGAGGATGCACATCAAGCGGTCGAGTCGTTCGGCGGGGTGATGGAACGCCGCGGTCACCATCAGGCGCTCGAGGTGCGACTGGTGACATCCGACGGCGAACGCACAGCGGTCGACGTCGTGGCGGAGAATCGGCTGGACGATCCGACGACCTGCCTGGTGTTGCTCAACATCGGCGACCGAGCCGATCGGCGCCGGTCGGTGCAGCTGCTGGACTCCCAGGCCGAGGTCGTTCGCCAGATCGCGCTCGGCGGCACCCTGGAGGTGGCGATCGAGGAGATCCTCAGGTTCGTCGAACACGCGTTGCCCGGGTTCCGGGCCGCAGCGTACTTCCTCGACGATCTCGAGCGCGGTGCGGCGACTGCGGCGCCGTCGCTCCCGAGCGACTTCACCGATCACATGGCACGTCACATCCGGACGACGCCGGACTTGCCGGGAGCGATGGCGCTCTCGGAACAGGAGACGATCGTCGTGTCCGACGTCCGGGAGTCGCACTGGCAGGCAGCCGCGGCCGTCGTCGGTTCCCGAGCGATGTCGATCTGGTCGGTACCGATTCGCTACGACCGCGGCGCCCCATGTCTCGGATGCGTCGAGATCTACGGCCCGCACGCCGCACATCCACGCGATGAGGACTGGACGATCCTGCAGCTCGTGAGTCGACAGGCAGCCGTTGCGTTCGACCGAATCAACATGCAGCAGCGCTTGGTGCGCGACGCCGAGATCGACCCACTCACGGGCACGCCCAATCGCCGGCTCCTGGAGACCATGCTCACCTCGATCCTCGAGCGGCCCGAGCGCGGACAGGTCGTCTGCTTCATCGATCTCGATCGCCTGAAGGTCGTGAACGACGGCCTCGGACACGAGGCAGGCGATCAGGTCATCCGCGATGCCGCACGCCGTCTGTGCGAACAGACGGAAGGACTCGCGATCGTCGGCCGATTCGGCGGCGACGAGTTCGTCGCGATCTCTCGCGGTCGCGACATCGCCCACCACCACCTCGCCGACCGCTGCATGTCTGCGTTCGACGCTCCGGTCCAGGTCGGTGGTCGCCGCTGGCACCTCTCGGCCAGCATCGGTGTCGTGGTGGTCGACGGCCAACGGACATCCGGGGAGGTGCTCCGCGATGCCGATGCCGCGATGTACGAGGCCAAGCGCGCCGGGCGCGGGCGGTGGCAGCTGTTCGACACGACGACCCGCGAGACGGTCGTGCGGCGCATGGCACTCGAGCAGCGACTGCCGCGTGCGATCGAGCGTTCCGAGATCGAGGCGTGGTTCCAGCCGGTCGTCAGCGCCTCGACGTGGGCAATGTGCGGCCTCGAAGCACTCGCCCGCTGGCGGCCCGGCGGTGGATCGCCGGTGACCCCGCACGAGCTCATCCCGCTGGTGGAGGAGCTCGGTCTGATCGATCAGCTCGGTCGCCAGATGATCGACCACGCGCTCACGATCGCCGCCGAGCTGCGCACCGCCATCGGGCCGTTCGAGGTCTCGGTGAACGTCTCGCCGGTGCAGCTCCAATCCAACGCCTTGTTCGAGTGCTTGGCGGCGGCCCGGGACGATGGCCTCCCGGTCGGGTCGCTGTGCCTCGAGATGACCGAGCAGCACATGATCGACGACACCGAACAGACACTCGGCCAGCTCGAACGCCTGATCGAGGTCGGGGTCAGCCTTGCCGTCGACGACTTCGGGACCGGTTATTCGTCGCTCGGTGCGCTGCATCGCCTTCCGGCCCGAACCCTCAAGATCGATCGTCGACTGGTCAGCCAGGTCGGGGAGCCGACCGGTGATGCGGTCGTGGCTGCCGTGATCGGAGTCGCACGCGCCTATCGCATGTCGACGGTCGCTGAAGGCGTGGAGACTCCGGCGCAGGCGCTGAGATTGCGTGAGCTCGGCGTCGACAGCCTGCAGGGCTTCTTGTTTGCACGCCCGATGCGACGGTTCGAGGTGTTGCGGCGAGCGACGCGGTCGGGGTGGCAGTGGGACGTCGATCGCGAGCAGCTCCGGGCGGTCTCCGCCGAACCAGAACTGGACGGTTGGCGGAATGCCTCAGACGCCCACGAACGCGCCGTCGTCGAGTTGCGCCGCCAGCCGCGTGGCGTCGAGCGCGGCCGCGTGGGCGATGTCGTCGTGCCAGCCGAGCCGGGCGAGCTCTCGCCCCGACGGTGACGCGAGCAGGTGATCGAACAAGCGCGGACGAGCATCGAGGAACGCTGCGCGCGCGGCACGGGCCTCCGGCGAGCACTCCGGAGCGGAGCTCGCACCGGAGGGGTCGAGCCCGTGCAGGACGGCGCCGGCCCCCAGCAGATCCTCGACAGCGGGTCGCAGGGTGCCGTCGGGTGACGTCCAGCGCTCACCGGCGGCGATCACGCCGATCGCCCCGCCCTCATCGGTGAGGAGCATCGCACGACACGCCGTTGCGCCCGCATTGCGGAGCGACCCGGCCAACACGAAGGGGACACCGCATTCCGTCGCCGCGACGGCCAGCGTCGAGCCGTTCGCAGAAGGCAGCAGGATGCGAGATCCCGGGTCGAGCGTGAGCAGGTCGGTCGGCGACAGCGATGCCCCTCCGCCCTCACGCTTCCCGGCCAGCTGTGCGCCGAGCGTGGCAGCGTGGTCGGTCGCGTGGTCGTCCGTCCGGCCGAACGGGAACACGACTGCGCCGGCCTCGACCGCAGCGCTGACGGCCGTGGTGAAGCGCAGGACATCGACGACGACGATCACGTCACAGGCCGGAGCGAGGGCCTCGAGACCGTCGATGCCCCAGTCGAATCGGTAGGCGAACCCGGACTGGCTCGCGTCGAGTGAGGTGGCGCTCACGGGCTGTTCATCCGTTGCTCATCCCGCGATCACCAGGCGTCCCAGTGCGTGACCTCGCTCGCCGGAAGACGGCTGGCGAGCTTGAAGTCGGTGCCCTTGGTGTAGGCGATCGGGAACAGACCTGCCTGGCTGAACCTGTCATGGGGTATGCCGAGCACGTCCGCTGCTCGCTGCTCGCCCCCGTTGATGAGGTGCAGCGTGGTCCACGCCGATCCGAGGCCGCGCTCGCGGAGAGCGAGCATGAAGCTCCAGACGGCGGGCAGCAGCGAACCCCAGAAGCTGGCGCTCATCCCGTCACCGGGCGCCGGCTTGCCCTCGAGGCACGGAATCAACATCAGTGGGACCTGCTGGAAATTGTCGGACAGGTACGACGCGGAATCGACGACCTTGTCGATCCGGTCCGCCCGTGGGTCGGTGGCGTCATACTCCGGTCGAGGCATCTGCCGGTACAGCTCGAAGTTCGCCCGGTAGATCCCGGCCAACGCGTCCTTCTTCGCCTGGTCCTCGACGAAGACCCAGTGCCACCCCTGCCGGTTCGAGCCCGTCGGTGCCTGCAGCGCGAGGTCGAGGCATTCCATGATGACCTCGCGGCCGACCGGTGTGTCGAAGTCGAGCCGCTTGCGAACCGATCGGGTCGTGGCGAGGACTTCGTCGGCGGAGAGGTTCAGGCGCATGTTCGGCAGTCTGGCAGGCCGCGCGGACCCGGGTCGTGCCGGTCGTTGTGTGACGATGTGCTCGTGCCCTCCCACGACTACCGAGCGATCAACCACGCCAACTGGGAGTCCCGGGTTCCGTTTCACGCAGCGAGCGACGAATACGGCCTCGATCGATATCGTGCCGACCCAGGCCACCTCTCGAGCGTGGTGCGGTTCGACCTCCCGCGGCTGGGGTCCGTCGACGGGCTCGACGTGGTGCACCTCCAGTGCCACATCGGTACCGACACGCTGTCGCTCGCCCGCCTCGGCGCCCTGATCACGGGGCTCGACTTCAGCGGGGCTGCACTCGCGGTCGCACGTGATCTGTCGGCGACCGCAGGGCCCGCCGTGGAGTTCGTCGAGGCCGACGTGTACGACGCCGTCGAGGCGCTTGGCGCCGAACGCTTCGATCTCGTGTTCACCGGGATCGGAGCGTTGTGCTGGCTGCCCGACGTTGCACGCTGGGCGGGGGTCGTTGCCGGCCTCCTCCGGCCGGGCGGGGAGCTCTTCATCCGGGAAGGCCATCCGGTGCTGTGGGCGATCGACGACCCCCGCCCCGACGGACTCGTCGCCTTGGAGTACCCGTACGTCGAGACAGCCGGCGTCCCGATCACCGAGCACACCACGTACGTCGATCACGACATCGCACTCGACTCGCCCGACATCGTCCACTTCAACCACGGATTGGCCGAGATCTTCAACGCACTCTGGAAATGCGGGTTCGAGATCACAGTGTTCGAGGAGCATGATTCGGTGCCGTGGCCCGCGTTGGGTGGCCAGATGACCGATCTCGGCGACGGCGAGTTCCGACTGACCGATCGACCGGAGCGGCTCCCGCATAGCTACACGCTCCGAGCGCGACTGTGCTGAGCCCACCTGCGACACTCGCGCGATGTCAGATCGTGTCATCGTGTCCATCGCGGACGGCATCGCCGATGTGCGGTTCAACCGGCCCGACAAGCGCAACGCACTCGACGGCGAGCAGTTCGCGGCGATCGAGGCTGCTGGCGAGCAGCTCAAGTCGGCCGAGGGCGTCCGGGTCGTGGTGGTGTCGGGCGAAGGCGAGTCGTTCTGCGCCGGCCTCGACTTCTCGATGTTCGCCGGGATGGCCGACGACGGTCCGCCGCCGGCCCGCGGTAACCCGGGTGATCTCCCCGACGGACGGATCACCCACCGCGGCCAGCAGATCTGTTGGGTGTGGCAGGAGCTCCCGGTCCCCGTGATCGCCGCCGTGCACGGTCATGCGCTCGGCGGCGGGTTCCAGATCGCGCTCGGCGCTGACATCCGCATCGCCCACCCCGACACGAAGTGGTCCGTCCGCGAAGTCCACTGGGGCCTCGTGCCGGACATGACCGGCACCTTCTTGCTCAGTCGCCTGGTTCGCTCCGACATCGCACGCGAGCTCACCTACACCGCCCGCATGGTCGACGGCCGGGAGGCGTACGACATCGGGCTCGTCACCCGGCTGAGCGAGAGTCCCCACGACGACGCCATGGCCCTCGCCCGCGAGATCGCCGCCCGGAGCCCGGGCGCGGTCCGAGCTTCGAAGGCGCTGTTCAACCGCATGTTCACCGAGGGCGCGGCCGAGCAGTTCGCGATGGAACGTCAGATGATCGGCGCCCAGATCGGAAGCCCGAACCAGATCGAGGCGATCATGTCGAACATGGAGCGTCGCACCCCGAACTTCGTCGACTGACGCTCGGTCGCCGCTCGTGCGCGTCATTCGAAGGACGACGGCTGAGGGACGCGACACGCTGCGGCTCCACGGCAGCGGAAGCGACGTGACCCGGTGCCTCTGCTCCACATCGTCCCCATCGGCTCTCTGCGGCGGGCACAACGACGAACTCGCTCGCTTCGGCTGCCGGAGAATCGTCACGTCCCACGGTGCCGACGACGGGGTTCGCGGGGCCCTCGGCCCGACTCGTCAGACGCAGAGGCCGTCGCCGCTCACGCCGCGGGCGCACGTCGCCCATCTGAACGCGGTGACGCCGCTCGTCTCCTCGAGCGAGCCGATCCAGACGGCCCACGTCTCGTAGCGGACCGCGTCGTCGAACTGTGGGATCTCGACGACCAGGAGCTCGAGCCGACCGAACTGCAGCTGGTCGGCCCGTCGTACGGAAGCGGGCACCTCGGCGTCCGGGTCGTCGAGCTGCTCGAGCAGGATCGACTCGATCTGGTCGGGGTCGGTCTCGTTGCCGATCCAGGCGGCCACGTCGGCGGTGCGGTCAGCGACGTCCACGACGTTGATCGCGGATTCGCCGATCGCCGCGGCGGGCGGGACGGGCAGCAGCGCTTCGAAGAGATCGAACTCGACACCGAACCGCTCGCACCGATCGACGCCGTCGGGCCATCCGCCGCAGTCAATCGATGTGCCGAAGTCCCCGATCACGTCCCATCCCTCGTCGCCGGCACCGACCAGGATCCCACCACCGTCGGGGGCTCTCGGCTCGCCGAACAGGAGCGGAGCGACCCCCACGAACGCCTCGTCGCCGGCGCAGATGACGTCGGTCACGGCGAAGGGACCGGGAGCTACCGCGGCGAGTACCACCGACATCGGCGTGGCGCACCCGTTGGACGGCAGCGACCACGTCGGGTCCTGTGCGGCGAGCGTCACGTCGCCGGCGTCCGCGCCGACCTCGACGAGCAAGGGCGCGATGCCTCGGTCGGCGACGAATCGAAGGGCGGAGCCGTTCGGTCCGCACCATCCGGTGTGGACGTCGCCCGGGCCGACCACCGCCACGCAGCGGAGTTGGTCGACGGCGCCGTCGTACGCGCTCACGTCGCCCGTCGACGTCGCCAGCGCGAGCGTCATCTCGGTGATCTCGGGGACGTGGAAGATGGGAACGGTCCACGTTGCTGCGCCGGGCTCCGGCAGGGTGAACTCGGGCGCCGGTGCGGTGGTGGGCGTGGCGGTCGTCGGCGGCGGCAACGTCGACGTGGTCGTCGTCGATGTCGATGTCGACGTGGTCGTCGATGTGCTCGTGGTGGAGTCGAGGGTGGTCGACGCCTCCGGCAGGGTCGGGCCGGTGACCAACGATGCCGTGGTCGCAGGGGTCACCTCGTCGTCGCGTCCTCCGATCCAGACGATGAAGCCGATGATCAGCACCAGGGCTGCGAACCCGACGAACGCGGTCAGCGCCCACGGTGGCCCGGGGCGGTCGCCCGGCTGCGAGCCCGGCACCTCCCCCTCACTCATCGGGTCGCTCATGACGTCCTCCTCGCAGGCGCGACGGGCACTCGGCGTCTCCGTCTCCCATCAGGTCGTCACCGCGTGCTTGTCGGTTCCACGACGCCATGATCTAGGATGAGGGTCCCTCGGGCCAGCGTCGTCCCGACTCCCACAAGCCAACCCCCGACTTTCGTGGAAGTGCACATGCTGACGACCCCTGGGCCCACGGGCCTGTACGACCCGCGTTTCGAACACGACTCCTGTGGCGTCTCGTTCGTGGCGCACATGCGCGGCCTCCGCTCCAACGAGCTTGTCCGAACGGGACTGACCGCGCTCACGAACCTCGAACACCGCGGCGCGACGGGCGCCGAACCCGACACCGGAGACGGTGCCGGCATCCTGCTGCAGATCCCCGACCGACTGCTGCGTGCTGCCGTCGACTTCGAGCTCCCTGTCGAGGGCTCGTACGCGGTCGGCGTCGTCTTCCTGCCTGCTGCCACCGGCCCGTGCGAGAAGGCCCAGGCACAGATCGAGTCGATCATGGCCGAGGAGGGTCTGACGGTGCTCGGATGGCGCGATGTGCCCGTCGACCCGGACTGCCTCGGCAAGACATCTCGCGCGGCGATGCCGGTCTTCCGTCAGCTCTTCGTGTCGTCGCCGGGTGGCGAGACCGGGCTCGAGCTCGACCGTCGCACGTACGTGGCCCGCAAGCGCACCGAGCACGAGCTCACGGGTGATCTCGAGTCGTACTTCTCGTCGCTGTCGTCGCGCACGATCGTCTACAAGGGCATGCTCACGACGCCCCAGCTGAGCGAGTTCTTCAGCGATCTGACCGACGACCGGATCGAGAGCGCGCTGCTCTTGGTGCACTCGCGCTTCTCGACCAACACGTTTCCGTCGTGGCCGCTCGCGCACCCGTATCGGTACGTTGCGCACAACGGCGAGATCAACACCGTGCAGGGCAACCAGAACTGGATGCGCGCCCGCGAGGCGATGGCCGCCAGCCCACACCTCGATCACCTCGACAAGGCGTTTCCGATCTGCACTCCCGGTGCGTCCGACACGGCGCGGTTCGACGAGGCACTCGAGTTGCTCCACCTCGGTGGGCGTCCGCTGCATCACGCCGTCCTCATGATGATCCCAGAGGCATGGGAGAACAACCACGAGATGGACGCCGACCGGCGGGCCTTCTACCGTTTCCATGCCAGCGTCATGGAGCCCTGGGACGGTCCCGCCAGCGTGACCTTCACCGACGGCACCGTGATCGGCGCCGTGCTCGACCGCAACGGCCTCCGGCCCAGCCGCTACTGGGTCACCGACGACGATCTCGTGATCATGGCCTCCGAGGTCGGTGTCATGGACGTCGACCCCTCGAAGGTGGTCAGCAAGGGGCGTCTGCAACCCGGCAAGATGTTCCTCATCGACACCCGCGAGGGCCGGATCGTCGACGACGAGGAGATCAAGAAACAGCTGGCCGGAGAGCATCCCTACGGCGAGTGGCTCGAGCAGGGCATGGTCGAGCTCGAGGACCTGCCCGAGCGAGAGCACATCGTCTTCAGCCACGACAGCGTGCTGCGCCGGCAGCAGATGTTCGGGTACACCCACGAGGAACTGAAGGTCATCGTCGCCCCGATGGCGCGCGATGCCAAGGAGCCGATCGGCTCGATGGGTACCGACACCCCACTCGCGGTGCTGTCGGAACGACCGCGGCTCCTGTTCGACTACTTCGCCCAGCTGTTCGCCCAGGTCACGAACCCTCCACTCGACGCCATCCGCGAGGAGGTCGTCACGGCAGTGGCGTCCAGCATCGGACCGGAGGCGAACGTGCTCGACCCCGGCCCGGAGAGCTGTCGCCAGCTGGCGCTGCCGTTCCCGATCATCGACAACGACGAGCTCGCGAAGATCATCCACGCCAACGACGACGGACAGTTCCCCGGTCTCGAGGCCCACGTCGTGAAGGGTCTGTACCGTGTGGCGGACGGCGGCGAGGCGCTCCGCGTCGCCCTCGACACGATCTTCGAGGAGGTGTCGTCGGCCATCGAGGGCGGGTCACGCGTGATCGTGTTGAGCGATCGCAACGCCGACTCGATCGACGCGCCCATCCCGTCGCTGCTGTTGACGTCGGCGGTACATCATCACCTCGTGCGCACGAAGCAGCGCACGATGGTCGGCCTGGTCGTCGAGTGCGGAGATGCCCGCGAGGTGCACCACATGGCGCTGCTCGTCGGGTACGGCGCGGGAGCGATCAACCCATACCTCGCGTTCGAGTCGATCGAGGACCTCATCTCCGAGGGTCTGCACGGCATGGCCGGGATGGATCCGATCGTCGCGGTCAAGAACTACATCAAGGCGTGCGGCAAGGGTGTGCTGAAGGTGATGTCGAAGATCGGCATCTCGACGGTGGCGTCCTACACCGGCGCCCAGATCTTCGAGGCGATCGGACTCGGCGACGAGCTGGTCGACAAGTACTTCACCGGCACGGTCAGCCGCCTCGGCGGGATCGGCCTCCACGAGATCGCCACCGCGATCCAGATGCGGCACTCGGTCGCGAACCCGAAGCGCCCGGAGGAGCGAGCCCATCGCAAGCTCGAGCTGGGAGGCGAGTACCAGTGGCGGCGCGAGGGCGAGTACCACCTCTTCAATCCCGAGACGGTCTTCAAGCTCCAGCACGCGACACGGGCCAAGCGCTACGACATCTTCAAGGAGTACACGAGCCGAGTCGACGACCAGTCGCGGCACCTCGCCACCCTGCGCGGCCTGTTCAAGTTCGCCGAGGGTCGTGAGCCCGTGCCGATCGACGAGGTGGAGTCGGTCGGCGAGATCGTCAAGCGGTTCTCGACCGGGGCGATGTCGTACGGCTCGATCTCGGCCGAGGCCCACGAGACGCTCGCGATCGCGATGAACCGGATCGGTGCCAAATCGAACACGGGTGAAGGCGGTGAGGACACCGACCGTCTCCACGACGCGAGCCGGCGCTCGTCGATCAAGCAGGTTGCCTCCGGACGCTTCGGCGTGACGTCGGAGTACCTGACGAACTCCGACGACATCCAGATCAAGATGGCCCAGGGGGCCAAGCCGGGTGAGGGCGGTCAGTTGCCCGGCGGCAAGGTGTATCCCTGGATCGCGAAGACCAGATACTCCACGCCGGGTGTCGGATTGATCAGTCCGCCGCCGCACCACGACATCTACTCGATCGAGGATCTCAAGCAGTTGATCCACGATCTGAAGAACGCCAACCCCGATGCGCGGATCCACGTCAAGCTGGTGGCCGAGATGGGGGTCGGCACCGTGGCGGCCGGCGTCTCGAAGGCGAAGGCCGACGTCGTGCTCATCTCGGGCCACGACGGTGGCACCGGCGCCTCACCGTTGACCTCGCTCAAGCACGCCGGTGGTCCGTGGGAGCTCGGCCTCGCCGAGACCCAGCAGACACTGATCCTCAACGGGCTCCGGGACCGGATCGTCGTCCAGACCGACGGCCAGCTGAAGACCGGCCGCGACGTCGTCGTCGCGGCGCTGCTCGGTGCCGAGGAGTACGGCTTCGCGACCGCACCGCTCGTGGTGGCGGGGTGCGTGATGATGCGCGTCTGTCATCTCGACACCTGCCCGGTCGGAGTCGCCACCCAGAATCCAGAGCTGCGCAAGCGGTTCTCGGGCAAACCGGAGTTCGTCGTGAACTTCTTCGAGTACATCGCCGAGGAGATCCGCGAGCACATGGCCGAGCTGGGTTTCCGCACGATGGCGGAGATGATCGGCCACGTCGAGGTGCTCGACGTGAAACCGGCGGTCGACCATTGGAAGGCACGCGGACTCGACATCAGTCCGATCCTGAAGGTGGTGCCGAACCCGTACGACCAGGATTTCCTGTGTACCGGCGAGCAGGACCACGGACTCGACGACGCACTCGATCAAGAGCTCATCCGGCTGGCACAGCGGGCCATACACGATGCGACCCCGACTCGGATCGAGTTGCCGATCCGCAACGTCAACCGCACGGTGGGGACCCTGCTCGGACACGAGGTGACCAAGGTCTGGAAGGGGGCCGGGCTCCCGGACGGCACGATCGACGTACGGTTCACCGGATCGGCAGGCCAGAGCTTCGGGGCCTTCATGCCAGCCGGGATCACCCTGCGGCTCGACGGCGACGCGAACGACTATCTCGGCAAAGGGTTGTCGGGCGGTCGTCTCATCGTTCGGCCGCCGGAGTCGTCGCCGTTCGTGGCCGAGGACCAGGTCATCGCGGGGAACGTCATCGCCTACGGCGCGACATCGGGGGAGATCTACCTCCGTGGCATCGTCGGCGAACGGTTCTGCGTCCGAAACTCAGGTGTCACCGCAGTGGTCGAGGGCGTCGGCGACCACGGCTGTGAGTACATGACGGGCGGCCGGGTCGTCGTGCTCGGCGCCACGGGCCGCAACTTTGGCGCGGGCATGTCGGGGGGCATCGCCTACGTCTACGACCGAGGCGGTGATTTCGATCGACGCGTGAACTACGAGATGGTCGAGATCGAGCAACTCGACGACGACGATCGGGAGTTCCTGCGATCCACGATCGAGTCGCACCTGACCTACACCGAATCGGCAATCGCCAAGCGGATGTTGGCGTCGTGGAGCGTCGAAGTCAGCAAGTTCCGCAAGGTGATGCCCGTCGACTACAAGCGCGTGCTCACCGTGATGAAGGAATCCCAAGCGGTAGGCCTCGACGACGACGAGACCGTCGCCCGAATCATGGAAGCGGCGCGAGCATGACCACGCAGACGACCAACCGTCACAGTTGGGGTCTGACCCCGTGTGTGACGGGGGAGGACATCATCGATGGGTGAGACGACCGGATTCCTGAAGTGGGAACGGGAGTTGCCGCAGTACCGGCCGGTCCCGGTTCGCCTCAAGGACTGGAAGGAGGTGTACGAGGACTTCCCGCTCGACAAGCTCCAGACCCAGGCCGGACGCTGCATGGACTGCGGCATTCCGTTCTGCAACAACGGATGCCCGCTCGGCAACCTGATCCCGGACTGGAACGACCTCGTGTACCGCGATCACTGGCGCGACGCGATCGACCGGCTGCACGCGACCAACAACTTCCCCGAGTTCACCGGTCGCCTGTGTCCGGCGCCGTGTGAATCGGCGTGTGTGCTCGGCATCAACCAGCCGCCGGTCACCATCAAGCAGGTCGAGGTCGAGATCATCGACAAGGCCTTCGACGAGGGTTGGGTCATGCCGCAGGTGCCGTCGGTGAAGACCGGCAAGCGTGTCGCCGTGATCGGTTCCGGCCCAGCAGGTCTTGCGGCGGCTCAGCAGTTGACGCGTGCCGGTCACGAGGTGGTGGTGCTCGAACGGGCCGATCGCATCGGCGGCCTGCTCCGCTACGGCATCCCCGAGTTCAAGATGGAGAAGCGCCACATCGATCGCCGCCTGGCTCAGATGGAGGCCGAGGGCACCGAGTTCCGCACGAATGCAGTGGTCGGCGACAACGTCGACATCACGGTGCTCCAGGCGTCGTACGACGCGATCGTGCTCGCCTGCGGGGCCACCCAGTGGCGTGACCTGCCGGTGGAGGGGCGCGAGCTCCGCAACATCCATCAGGCGATGGAGTATCTGCCGTTCGCGAACCGCGTCCAGATGGGCGACATCGAACGCTCGCCGATCGACGTCAGCGGCAAGCATGTGGTCATCATCGGTGGCGGCGACACGGGTGCCGACTGCCTCGGAACGGCGCATCGTCAGGGCGCGGCATCGGTGACGCAGCTCGAGATCATGCCTCGCCCACCCGAGGAGCGAGCTGAGACGAACCCCTGGCCGCAGTACGCCTTCACGTTCAAGGTCACGTCTGCCCACGACGAGGGTGGCGAGCGGATCTTCTCGGTCAACACGGAGCGGTTCGTGGGGGACGCTGCGGGCAACCTGAGTGCGTTGGCGATTCACGACGTGGAGATGACCGACGGGCGGTTCCAGAACGTCGAGGGCACCGAACGTGTGATCGACGCCGACTACGTGTTCCTCGCACTCGGCTTCGTCGGCCCGGAGCAGGGTTCGTGGCTCGAGGTCCTCGGCGTCGATCTCGACCAGCGAGGCAACGTGGCACGCAACGACGACTACATGACGAACGTGCCCGGCGTCTTCGTTGCCGGTGACATGGGACGTGGGCAGAGCCTGATCGTGTGGGCGATCGCCGAGGGCCGATCTGCGGCCGCTGGTGTCGATCGTTACCTGATGGGGGAGACGAAGCTGCCGTCGCCGATCGAGCCGACGGCCCGTCCACTCATGTGACCGGGCGGATGGGGAGCGAGGCGATGGAGCGGAGGCGAGTGCTCGGCGTCGAAGTGATCGGGGGTGCCACCGCTCCGCTGACGGAACGCCCTACGCTAGACCTCATGCAGATCTCGTCGCGCGTCGTCGCAGCAGCAGCATTCGGCCTCGTGCCGTTGTTGCTGATGGCCGGATGCGGATCGACATCGGCCGACGGGGCGCGGGCCACGATCACCCCCATCCAGGGATCGAGCTACGTGACGATCGCTCCGGCGACCACGACGACCACGACGACGATCGCGGGCGCGGACCTGCAGGCAGGCGACGTGTCGCCGGTCGAGCAGACGTACACAGTGGTCAGCGGCGACTCGCTGTCGAAGATCGCCTCGTTGTACGACATCACCGTCGACGTCCTCGTCAATTACAATGCGTGGTCCGACGGCTCGAGCCACCTGATCCTGCCGGGCGACAAGATCCTGATCCCACCCGACTCACCGGTCGCCGGTTCCTCCGGTGCTGAGGTCGCCTCTGGCGACAGCGGATCCTCCGGTGGCTCGACCGAGAGCGACACCTCGGGCGAGGAGGAGACGGCGGCCGGCCAGGGGTGTCAGCACACCATCGTCGAGGGTGACAATCCGACCCGGGTGGCCAGCAAGTACGACATCACGGTCGATGAACTGGCGAACGCGAACCTCAACAACGCCGTGTATCAGACCTTCCTGATCGGTTCGCAACTCACCATCCCGCCCGGTGGCAGTTGCTGACGTCTCATTCGGCTCATTCGGGGTCTGACCCCAACCGAGACCCGACCGAGACGAATCAACCTCAGCCGAGATCGGGCCAGCGGCGTCGTTGGCGCCGACGGAGGCCGGCGGCACCGAGCTTGCGGTGTTGGTCGAGCTCCCACTGGCGTCGCCAGCCGTTGTACTCGGGACCTGTCAACCTGGGGTTCGTGCCCGCCGCTGCCCGCTGCGTCGCGACCCAGTAGTCGGTGAGCGCCTCGTCGCCGAGCCGGGTGACCGCCGCCTCGATGCGGGCGTTGTAGCGCCGGGTGTTCTCGTCGTCGCCCGGGACGAGTGGGGCACCGAACACGACCTTGGTCCGACCGGGCCTGGGCCGCTTCATGCCCTTGCCGTAGATCGCTCCCGTCCCATCGATGAACACCGGCACGACCGGCGCTCCCGTACGCGACGACAGGTACGCCGCACCGCCCTTGAACACCTGGCCCCAGCCGTCCGGACTCCTGCCGCCCTCGGGGTAGATCAGGAGGCTGTGGCCATCGGCGACGAGGTCGCGGAACATGTCGCTCGACTTTCGGCTCGTGACCTCCCGGTCGATCGGGATCGCGTTGAGCGAGAGCGCGGAGAGCACCGCCTTCCAGTGGGTGTCGAAGAAGTAGTCGGCGGCCGCGGCGACGACGAGTTCACGCCGCCACGACATCGGGATCGACCGGATCATCAGTGCGGTATCGACGTGGCTGTGGTGGTTGGGGGCGAAGATCACGGGTGGTGGTTCGTCGAGTCGGGCCATGTCGTCGAGCCGATCGAGGCCGACGACGTCCGGGCTCGCGAGGCCCCTGACCGCGAGGCGCAGCGGTCCTTCCGTGATGATGCCGCGGGCCAAACGGGCGATGGGCGAACGCGCCCATTCGGTGTCGTAGTTGGCGCCCAGCCGTGACGGCTCGTCGGGCACCTCGATGCCGGTGGGCACGGTCGGGGCCCGGTACGGGAATCCGTGGCCCCGCAGTGGCTTGGCAGCAGCTCGCACCAGTTGCTCGGCGCCGCCGGCCGCGCGCTGTGCGACTCGGAGGTATCGGCCGGTGCTCATGATCGACTCACTGGACGTCGGCCACGACGACGCTCGGCAGGTGGAGGTGGGAGATCGTCGGGGATCGCCCGACGACGTCGCTCGCGATCTCGAACGCGTCGTCCAACGTGCTGGCGGGCGTGAAGCCGAGTCGACGCACCGTCGACGGGTCGCCGCCGACGATGATCACCCGGCCCGCCCATTGCTGTCCGTGTGCGCCCCAGTACCAGGCGTAGAACGGGTGCACGCCGTGGTAGGCGTTGCCGGTCCGGTACAGGTGGCGGTACCACTCGTCCTCGGCATACTTGCGCTCGTACTTGTCCGCCATGACGACCGGATCGGTCGAGTCAGCGAGCACCTCGTCGAAGAAGTCGATGTAGCTCGGGTGGTGCACCGGGTTGAACTCTCGGTAGGTCGGGTGGGTCATGATCACCACGCCGCCCTCTCGAACGAGCGGCGTGCCCCGGTACATGTTGAACATGTAGCCGAGCCCCATGCACATGACGAGGATCGGGTTCATGATGCCTTCGGGGTTGTAGGGGCTGATGAAGGGGATACCCATGGTGAGGATGTCGGTCTGGCCTTCGACCGGTACCAGGTGCTGGGCATGGACGTGCTGGAGGGTGAGCTCGTGCACCGACGGTGTGAACCCGGCCTGCACGCTGGTGGTCGCGTACGGTGCCTCGATCGAGTGGAAGATCTTGCGGGCCAGGCGGTTCGGGGTGCGCTTGAGCGTCTTCTGCGTCCCGAGGTAGAGGGCCCGATCCTTCGCCGTCCATTCCCACTCCCGCTTCGACAGGAAGTCGAACGGTGATGGGAACGCGTCGTTGTTGATCGTCGTCTCGACCTGGAAGATCTTCGGGCCGTGGTCCTGGAGCACCTTGCCGAGCCGCCACACGCTCTTGTGGAGGTCGGAGTTGTGCCGGTCCATGAGGCTGCGGGTGTTCTGGAGCGTGACGGGGTTGTGGTGGAAGCTGAGGCTGCGGTACGAGGAGACGCCCGTCGTGATCGACTTCCAGCCGCCGTCCATCGCGACCTGGTTCACGTTCGCGTACACGACCAGGTCGCTCTCGGCGACGCGCTTGTTGATCTCGAGTACCTCGCCGTGCTCGGTCTCGCCGATCACGGTGAGGTTGTCGTGGTCCTCGGCATCGTGTTGGTAGAGCATCCCACGAGGGTGGAAGGCGTCGAAGATGCGGTCGCCGAGCACGTGGCGGAGCTCGTAGTCGTGCATCCGACGATGCAGACCGAGCGCCGCGATCAGATGGATGTCGTCGACCCCGGACTCCGCAGCCAGGTCGAGGACGGCTTCGATGATCCGCTGGCGGGTGTCGGGGCGACGCATCTTGGGCAGCGACAGGCTGGCATCGTCGAAGCAGATCGTGAGCGTCATGTCTGGCCGCAGGAGTGCCGGCAGTGGCTCCATGTCGATCGGGTTCAGCAATGCGTTTCGAATGTGGCCGTCGACGTCGTCGAGCCCGGCCATGGGCTCGGCCGGGTAGATGACACGGCTACGATCGGCGGGCAGCTTCTCCAGGCTGAAGCCTTCGCCCCGCCAGAACAGGATGGGTGGTGTCGAACGGTCGACGTCGAGCACGAATCCGGGGCGCGGCATCAGACGACGTCCGGCAGGTCGATCGCGAGATGTGCCAGGCACAACTCGCAATGCGGATGAAGTGCACGCATCAGTCCTCGTTTCTGAGATCAAAGGCGATCTTGACGGCGCCGCGCCGGCCGGCGGCGGCGGCGTGAGCGATCGCGTCCACGTGGTCGTCGAGGCGATAGGTGGCCGACAGGAGCCGCTCAGCCCGATAGTGCGCAGCGCTGTCGATCGCGAGCTGGAACGTCCGGACGCTTGTGCCGTCCGGCAGCGTCTCGGTGCCGTAGGTGTACGCACCCTTCAGTTCGGTCTCGCGGTGCCACAAGCCGGTCAGATCGAGCTGTACGTCGGCGGGCATGCCGAGCAGGACGACTCGTCCACGGGGCCGGGTGATCCGCAGCGCATCGGTGATGGATGCGCTCGTGCCGACCGCATCGATCGTCGCGTGCGCGCCCGAGCTCAGCACGCCGCCGATCAGGTGGCAGCCCGTTTCGCGACGAACGGCACGATCGAGCTTGGCCGCCTGCACGACGATGTCCGCGCCGATCGCCGTCGCCAACGCCATCTGGTGGGGATAGCGCGCGCCGACGACGATTCGGACCCCTGGCACGTACCGGCGCAGACCGGCGATCGCAGCGAGCCCCATCGTGCCTGCCCCGAGCACGGCGACGATCGGGTCGTCGAAAACGGCGATGGTCGGCCAGGTCAGCAGCGCGGCGTGGATTCCGCCGGCGATCGGCTCGACGAGCACGGCTCGTTCGTCCGGCATGTCGTCGTCGATCCGGTGCAACTGCGACTCGTGAGCCCAGAACCACGGGGCCCAGCCGCCCCCGGTCGAGCAGCAGAATCCGGTCTGGATACCCGGTTCCAGGCGACCGGTGACGAGGTGGGCGTAGTCGTCGCCGTCGCCGGGGGCCGCACCGGCAAACGGAGGAGTGAAGCCCCGTGCTTCATGACCGAGGACCGGCTCGAGGATCACGCGCGTGCCGTCGTCGAGTTCGCCCACGACCTCGTGGCCAGGAACGAACGGAAAGCTCACGTACTCGTCGAAGTACGTCGATGCGTGGCCTTCGACCAGTGACAGGTCGGATCCGCAGATACCGGCGAGCCGGGTGCGCACCCGGTGCCACCCATCGCCGGGGCACTCCGGATCGTCGATCGAGCCGTAGTCGAGCGGCCCGACCCTGGCTGCGGTGGCCGGTGCGACGGCCGACGCGATACGAGCCATCCCGAACCTCGCGGTGGAGCGCCGGATCTGAAGCGCCTTCATCGCCGACCTTCGATGCCGGTGCCTGTCGCCTGATGTGCGGAAAGCTGGTTGGTGCGCGACCGGGTGTTCGTCGGTGGGCTTTGCGCGGATTGGGGTGCGGTGCGCGATGGCAGCGCGGCGCCGGGATGTGCGGAAAGCTGGTTGGTGCGCGACCGGGTGTTCGTCGGTGGGCTTTGCGCGGATAGGGGTGCGGATTGGGGTGCGGGTTGGGGTGCGGGTTGGGGTGCGGATCGGGGAGAGGGTTGGGGTGCGGATCGGGGAGAGGGGTGGGCTGACGGGGCGGTCATGGGCGGCCTCCGACTGCGAAGTTCCGCCGTCGTTCGCGTTCGACGAGCATCTCGCCGATCGGAAGCAGCGGACGTGGCGCGCCCTTGGCCTTCGACCAGTCCTCCACGAGCCAGCCACGCTTGCGGGCGATCGCTGCGAGCCGGGTCTCGGGGTTGACCGCCACCGGGAAGCCGACCGCCTCGAACAACGGCAGGTCGCTCGACGAGTCGGCGTACGCCACGCACTGGTCGAGCGAGAGCCCCTCCGCGTCGCAGTAGTCCGACAGGAGTTGGGCGCGGGCCTCCCCGGTAGGCGGCACGGTCGTCATCTCGCCCGAGTAGGTGCCGTCGGGACGGGTGCTCATCTCGGCGGCGATGATCTCGTCGAACAGCGGCTTCAGGCCGGCGACGTTGAAGTTGAGCGCGCCGGTGATGAGAACGGTTCGATGTCCCAACGCCCGATGCTCACGGACCCGACGAAGCCCCTCGGGGAAGCTCTTGGTCATGATCAGCTCGTGCATCATCGCCCTGGCGTCCTCGTCGATCTGGGCGACCGGGGCGTCCTCGTACCGACGGTAGAAGTGGCGCAGGAAGTCGGTGCGGTCACGGTTGTCCATCCGCAGGAGCGCCGGCGCCTGGGTGAGGGTTCGCAGGACGTAACGCATCCGCTCCGGCCCGTTGAGCCGGCGCGTCGCGAGGTACGAGTAGCTTTCGACGACGTTGGACGCGATCAGGGTGTTCTCGAGATCGAAGGCTGCGACGTGTCGTTTCGGATCGAGCACCTGCTTGCGCAGCCGCGTCATCCGATCGGTGCTGCGCGACTTGCCCGGCGTCGACTTCACGCGAGCGTGCTGAACGATCGACGGCAGGTGGATTCGGGTGACGTAGTGCTCCCAGTCGACGACGCGAGGGTCGAAGTTGAAGGCGGCGCGATCCGTGTCGTCGAGCGAGTTCCAGAGCGCCAGGAGGTTGTCGACCTGGTAGATCGCCTCGCACTCGGTGTACAGGCCGTAGAGCTCGACGTACTGGAGGGCTGTCTCGACCTCGGCTCGGCGCGACTCGAGGGTGGCGGTGAACGCGGCCTGCTTGCCGCGGAGCGGGAGTGCCTGCAATGTCTTCTCGGTGCGGCTCAGGATGGAGTTCGCCCGGTTGAGCTGGCCTTCGACCTTGCCGCGACCCGGGAACTTCCACTCCGGAACCAGGATCGGCTGCCCCTCGGGGTCGTAGAGCGGGTGCTCGGTGAACCATCCACTGATGTAGTCGATCAGTGCCCGGTACTTGAGTGGGTTGACTCCGCCCGACGCGACCTGTGTGATCGCCGGCGCCCGCTCGGGGCCTGCGGCGGCGACGGCGATCAGCGCCGCAACGACGATGTCGACCGGGATCACGTCGACGGTGCCTTCGGGCACCCCGGGAAACTGCTTGAGCAGGCCACGGGCGTAGGAGATGATCACGGGCTCGGCCATCCGAAACCCGCGGATCCAGCCCGGACGAGGTTCGGCCCACGCCGACTCGATGATCGAGGGCCGCACGATCGAGACCGGCACGTCGCCCTTGGTATCGGTCAGCGCCTGCTCGCCGAGCGCCTTGGTGAACGTGTACGCATCGGGCCAGCCGACGCTCGCGGCGCGCGCCCGCCCGGCGTCGACCAGCTGATCCTTCACCCATCGTTCGCGGAGTTGCTCGGTCTTCGATGCCAGCGCCGGAGCCCCGGCAGCGCCGAGTTCCGCACGCGCCTGCTTGCGGAACCTGACGAGCCGGTCGGGCTGTCGACTGAGGGCCTCGGTGTCGCCCTTGAGGCGGCGGGCGGCCTCGACCTCGGCCCGCCAACTCAGCCCGATGTCGAAGGGTCCGTCACTGACGAGCTCCTCGGGAGCGTTGCCACGGCGGTTGCCGGCCACGTAGCAGGTGCTGACTGCGACGAGATGCGGCGTGATGCCGAGATCTCGGCAGAGCGTCGCGATGCGGGTCGGGCCGAGGAGGTTGATCTCGACAGCGCGGTCGAGCGGAGAATCGAACGACACCGTGGCCGCGGAGTGGATGACGACGTCGGCCGTCGAGAACGTCCGACGATCGTCGTCGTTCAGCCCGAGTCCGTCGGTCGAGACGTCGCCGGCGATCGTGGTGATCCGCCGAGCGGTCATGTCGGCGAAGCTCTCGGTCGCGTCGGCGGTCGCGTGATGCTCCCGGAGCCGGTCGAAGGCGTCGTTCTTGAGGAGCTCCTTCTCGACCCGCTTGGCCGCGGGCGTGCGGCGGCCGTCGCGGACCAGGAGGATCAGGTCGCAATCCGGAACCCCTCGGAGGAGGCGTTCGACGAGCGCGGTGCCGACGAACCCGGTCGAACCGGTGATGGCAATGCGCTTGCCCGCGAGGGATTCGGCGATCACAATGGACATGTCTACCAAATGGTAGAGAGCCAGGCAACGGACCCGACGTGAACGAGACCTCCACCCGACAGCGCATCCTCGATGCGGCGCTCGATCTGTTCGGATCGCGCGGCGTCGATGCCGTGTCGCTCGACGAGATCGCCCGGCACGTCGGCGTTCGCAAGCAGACCGTGCTGTACTGGTTCGCCTCCAAGGACGAACTGGTCGACGTCGTACTCGAGGCCGCTGCCGCCGAGCTGGTGGTGATCATCGATGCGGCTGTCCGATCCGCCGCCGATGATCCGCTCGATCGAATCGACGCCGTGGTGCGGGCGGTCTTCCGGCCGGCAGTCCGCCGTCCGGCGATACTCGGCCTCGTGAGGGAGGTGAACCGCCTGCCCGACGCCCACGCCGACCGGTTGCGTCTGCGGGTCCAGCCACTCGTCGACCGCTGCGTCGACTACCTGCAACTCGAGATGGACAAGGGTCGATTGCGGCGGGCCGACCCTGGTCTGATCGCATCGCTCGCGTACGCCACGGTCACCGGGATCGCGACCGAACCCGAAGCGCTGCGAGCCACCGGCTGGCGCCCCACCGCTGTCGATCTCCGCCACTTGCGCGACGAGCTTCGAGCGTTCCTGCGAGCGGCATTGGCGCCGGAAGCAGCATGAGGCGACGAGCGGTGTGGTGGCGACGTGCGGCGACCGTGACCGTCGCATCCTCCCGGTCATCGGGTTGGCCGTCTCGATCGTCTCCGACGGCCCCGGGGATCGGTACGCCTCGTTGTTCGGGACCGACGTCGACCGATTGGTGACCGACGTGTCGTCGCGATCGCTGCCGCCGCTCGATCGTCGATCTGACGGAACCGACGGCTGAACCGTTCTCGGTCCCGACCCGGTCGGAGCGAGTGGCGGTCGAGACGGTCGATCTGGCGGACGGACGGCTTGTGCTGGTTGATGTGACGGACGAGTTGACGCCCCGCATGACCCGCGCCGAGGCTCAGGGCGCGCAGGACCGGGTGAGCGTGATGACCGACGACGCACGCGACCTCGTTGCCGGCCAGTGGGGTGAACCGGGCGGGCGTGACGTGGGACGAATTCGCGATCGGTCCGTGGCCATCGCCTTCGGCGCCGAGAAACCTCGCTGCCTCGGTGTACGCCGCGGGTTGACGACCGGGAATCAGGACTGCGGCGCCGAGAGTCGTGATGCGGAGTTGGCGGTCTCACGAATCCGCCGGTGTGATCCATCAGACGTCTTGTCGTTCGTATCTCTCCACGGTTCGACGCGCAAGCTCGCGGACGCGCTCCCGGAGCGACGCGGGAGCGACGACCTCCACGTCGGCGCCGAGCGACAGCACCTGTCGTGCCGTCATCTCCAGGCCGGCGGTGCGGAACGTCGCCACCTGCCAACCCTCGGTGTTCGGCGGTGCCGGGGCATGCACCCGCAGCGGCTGGAGCACTCGCATCACCGCCGCCAGGCGACGGCCCTCGGGTGAGATTCGAACGGTCGCCCGGCGTGGTCGACCGGGTGTCGACGTGATCGGGCTCCATCGATCGGTTCCCGACAGCTCTCTGCGATAGCCCTCGAGGAGTTCGAAGCCGCCCCGCGGACCCCGGATCGAATACACGGGCACGCCCGCTCCCGACAACGCCTCGATGTCGCGCAACACCGTACGGACCGAGACCTCGAGTTCGGTGGCGAGCTCGGGTGCCGTCATCCGGCCGCGACGCTCGAGCAGCAGGAGCAGGTTGACCAGGCGTCCGGCACGCACAGGACGCATCTTCGCAGATACATGACAACAGATGGCATGTTTGCACGTGCAGGCTGGCGATCAGTTCTCACGATCGGACCCGCGCCCATCGATGCCTCACACGGAAAGGTTCACCATGCACCACGATTCCAACGAGGTGATCGAGGCTTCGCCGGCGGCGATCTGGTCGATCCCGGTCGACGTCGAGCGCTCTCCCGAACGGAACTCGGGAGCGATCGAGGCGACCGGCACCGTCGTGGCGGGTGGCCGTCTCGCGATCGTCATCGAGGTTGCGTCGACTCGTCGTTCCGAGTCCGGGTCGTCGACCTCGTTCCCGAACGGCGCATGGTGTGGCGCGGCGGGATGCCGCTCGGCGTCGTCACGGTGTTCGGATTCGTACGATCGGACCCGCGCCCGTCGTCCGTTCACGGTGGCAGAGGACTACAGGGGGCAGCGACTGCCGCTGATTGGCCGGTCGATGCCCGACCTGCAACCATCGTTCGACCGATTCGCCCAGGGTCTGCGGGCCCGATCCGAGCTGCGAAGGAGAACCGTCATGACCGACGACATCGAGGGGACCGGCACGCCCGACGACCCGTGGGTGCTCACCACGCCGCCGGGGAAGTCCGAATTCGAGGCATACCGCGACGGCGAGGCCGACCCGCCCGCGCTCGTGGTGCAGGTCGGCGCCACCGAGCTCCGTTACCACCTCCGATGCATCGAGGATCTGCACACGATGCTCCGAGACCGCGGCGACTGGATGACGCTCGGCAACGCCGACGAACAGAAGGAGGCGAAACCCGACACGGTCGAGGCGTGGGGTCGCTCGCCCGACAACCCGGTCGGCGGGTGGTACGGGCTGAAGAAGGGGCTTCGTGGTCGCTTCGCCAACTACGTGCCACCGGTGCTCGAGGCGCTCGGACTGGCCGAGGTCGAACACAACGCCCGCAACAACTCCATGCGAGCGATCTGACCCGCATCGGTCGAGCGGCGTGGCGGCCTGCAACCGATCGACGATGAGCATGCGCCTTCTGGACGGACGAAGAGTGCGGGGATGGAACACCGAGGATGCGTCGCGTTCCGACCGCGATGACGGTTGCGCTCGCGGCGAGGCCGTCGTTCATGTCGAGTGGGGGTTCGGTTCGTCGTTTCCGTACTCGACCCGCGATGAGCTCGCTGATGCGGTGGTCGGCGGCAGGACCGTGCCCGGGACCGCCGGAGTCCTTTGCTGTCGCCGGTGTGTTCGGAGCCGCGGCACGCCTCGTTGCCGACGTCTGGCCGCTGCCGACCTCCGTCCGGCGAGTTGGCGTGGACCGTCTGGCCGTCGGCTCGCGAATCGTGCCGCAGCCGGGTTCGCGGGCCGAACCGACCTGGTGGTGCGGGAGCACGTCGACTCGCTTCCGGCAGCTCGACCGCGGGCGGTTCGCACCGGTCTGCCTGGCCCTGTGCGCCGGCGCGGTGAGCTCGATCAGCGGATGGTGACCGGGGTGTCGCGCAGTTCGAAACGGAAATCGCAATGGCGGGCGCCGCCCATGATGGTCTGGGTCCGGGTGAACTCGACGCTCGGATTGAAGCCCTCGATCAACGAACCGTCGCGGTTGCACGACATGGTGGCACCGAGGTCGGCGAGCCCGAGGGCGCGATACATCTCGGCGTACCGGCACCGGGTGACGTCGAACGCGAAGACGTCGTCGGACAGTTCGATCACCTCGGACACGAGCGCGCCATCCGCGGACCAGGCCCCGAGTCCCGCAGCGAACGCGGGCAGCGAGTCGTCGCCGACCTCGACGGCCAGGGAGGCTCCCTGCTCTCGCGCGAGATCGACGATCACGTCGCGTGCGACTTCGTAGACGTCGTCGCCGAACCGCCCAGCGAGGCGTTCGAGTAGCGGGGCCACGATCCGAGCCTCGATCTCGCGTCGCTTGAGCACTCCCACCTCGTTGAGGGTGTCGGCCGTCGTCGCCTCGGTCATGACGCGACGCTACCGATACGACCGTCAGTGCTTCGTGTTGCGGCGGCGGCGGGCATGCCGATCGAGCGCGAGCTCGACCAGCTGGTCGATGATCTCGCTGTACGTGATCCCGCTCGCGATCAGCATCTTCGGGAACATGGAGATCGGCGTGAAGCCCGGCATCGTGTTCACCTCGTTGCACAGGAATCCTCGGCCCTCGCCCTGCTCCTCCAGGAAGAAGTCGCAGCGGGCGAGGCCGTCGCACCGCAGGGCCCGGTAGACGTCGAGCGCCTTCGACCGTATGTCGGCGGTCTGCTCGGCGGTCAGCGGTGCCGGGATCAGCGCGGTGCTGGCGTCGTTCACATACTTGTCGTCGTAGCTGTAGAACTCGTCGCCGGGCACGATCTCGCCCGGCACCGACACGAAGGGGTCGGTGTTGCCGATGACGGCGATCTCGATCTCACGTCCGATGATCGCCTCCTCGACCACGACCCACTCGTCGTAGGTGAGTGCGTAGTCGATGGCGTCGCGCATGGCCTCGACCGTCTTGGCTTTCGTGACGCCGACCGACGAACCCATGTTGGCCGGTTTGACGAAACACGGTAGGCCGAGATCGTCGGCGAGTTCGGCCACCAGTCCGGGCGTGACATGGTGCTCGGCGAACGCCCGGAACCGCGCCTGAGCGATGCCTGCGGCGGTGAGGATCTGCTTCGCCATCGCCTTGTCCATGGCGACGGCCGAACCGAGGACGCCCGAACCCACGTAGGCGACATTGGCGAGCTCGAGCAGGCCCTGGACGGTGCCGTCCTCGCCCATCGGACCGTGCAGGAGCGGAAGCACCACCGTTCGCTCGGGCCGGTCGACCGCCTCGCCGAGCATCTCCGACGGTGACAGACGCTCGCCGGTCGGGTCGAGTCGTGCCGGGAGCGCAGTCGGCCCGTGAGCGAGCGCCGTCTGCGCATCGGTCGCGAGCGCCCATTCACCGTCGGTGGAGATGCCGACGGGAACTACCCGGTACTTGTCGGGATCGGCGGCGGCGAGCACGTGCGCAGCGGTGCTGCAGCTCACGTCGTGTTCGGCAGATTGGCCGCCGAACAGCACGACCAGGTGGATGCGCTCGCTCGCCACGCACGCGACGGTACCGTTCGGCGGCATGAAGTTGCTGGCATCCCAGGTGGCCGCGGCGACGGGGGCGCGCTCGTCGGCCCGGACGTCGAGGTCGATGGAGCGTCGTTCGATTCGCGCTCGCTCGCTGCCGGTCAGCTGTTCGTACCGATCGTCGCCGAGCGGAATGGTCACGACTTCGTCGACGATGCGCTCGCTCGTGGCGCCGCTGCGTACCTCACGAGCGAGTCAGTGTGTGGCGGCACGGCGATCGTGGTGGGCGACACCGCCGCTGCGCTGATGGCGCTGGCGACCTGGGCCCGGCGCCGACTGGACGTTCCCGTGATCGGAGTGACGGGCAGCGTGGGGAAGACGAGCACCAAGGACCTGATCGCGGCCGTTCTGTCGGCGACGCGACACGTGACGGCGAACCAGCGCAGCTTCAACAACGAGCAAGGCCTGCCGGTCACCATTCTGGGCGCCGAGGACGACACCGGGGTGTTGGTCGTCGAGATGGGCATGCGCGGCTTCGGCGAGATCAAACGCCTGTGTGACGTGGCGGTTCCCACCATCGGGGTCGTGACCGCGGTCGCGGCCTCCCACACCGAGCGGGTCGGTGGGATCGAGGGGGTTGCCAAGGCCAAGCGCGAGCTGGTCGAAGCGCTGCCGGCATCGGGCGTCGCCGTCCTGAACGCCGACGACCGCCGGGTCGCGGCGATGGCGTCGCACACCGCTGCCGGCGTCGTGACCTTCGGCGCTCGCGGTGACGTCCGGATCGGCCAGCCGGTCCTGGACGAGCTGGCTCGACCGCGGTTCACCGCCGTCACGCCATGGGGGAGTGGTGAGGTGCAGCTGGCGGTCAGCGGGCGGCACATGGCGTCGAACGCCGCAGCCGCGCTGGCGGTTGCCGGCGTGGTCGAGGGCCGGATCGACGCCGCGGTGGAAGCCCTCGCCTCGGCAGCGGTCTCGGGCATGCGCATGGAGGTCACTCGTGCTCCCAGTGGAGCGATCATCGTCAACGATGCGTACAACGCCAATCCGGATTCGATGCGAGCCGCACTCGATGCGGTCGCCAGCATGCGGGCCGAGCGTCGGATCGCGGTGCTCGGGCCGATGGCCGAGCTCGACGATCCCGCTGCCGGCCATCGGCGGGTCCGCGACGATGCGGCGGGGCGCGGCATCGAGATCGTGGCGGTCGGGACCGACCTGTACGGCTTCGCCCCCGTCGACGACCCGGTGGCTGCGCTCGGGCGGGTGGGGGCCGGCGACGTGGTGCTCGTGAAGGCGAGTCGCGTCGGCGGGCTGGAGTCCATCGCCGCTGCTCTCCTCGAGGCCTGACGAGACATCTCGTCGACCGACTCGAGGGTCACTAGTCTCTGGTGCAAGAGGAGACACGATGGACTGGTTCGTCCCCAACGACACCGCAGAGGTCAGCTCGATCCGACGCGAGCTGCAGGCGTTCCTCCAGCGTCATTCGACACCCGAGTCCGATGTCGCCGGTGCCGTCGTCGTCGCTTCCGAGTTGGTGACCAACGCGCTGCAGAACAGTGACGGCCCGATCTGGGTGTCGCTCGACTGGGGTGGCAGCCAACCGGTCCTCACCGTGCACGATCTCGGGAGTGGGTTCGAGCTCGACGAGATCGACGAACCCGATCCCGAGGCTCTGCGCGGTCGAGGGCTGATGATCGCGTCCCATCTCACCGCCTCGCTGTCGGTGTCAGCGAAACGTGCCGGCGGGAGCGCGGTGTCGGCTGCGCTTCCCGTCGCTCGGCCGGTGGCGGTCAGCATCGACCCGCCCCGGTCCCGCACTCCCTCGTTGCCCTTCCCGACCGAGATGGGCCCGGACGGCACCTACGGGCGCGAATCGTTCCTCCGGGCGCTGGTCGTGCAACTCGCCCAGGCCGTCGAGCTGACCGACGGGCCGTCGCCCGCCGAGGCTCTGGTGGCGCAGGTCGGCACCGATGTGGGTGGGCGCATGGAGGAGGCGTTCCGATCTGCTCGGGGTCTCGACGACGACCTCGAGGTCGGCGAGATCGCCGAGCTGTTCGTGCAGCTCAAGGCAGCGATCGGGGGCGACTTCTTCGTGATCGATGCCGACCCGGATCGGATCGTGTTGGGGAACCACCGCTGTCCGTTCGGCGACGCCGTGATGCAGGCGCCGTCGCTGTGTCGCATGACGTCGAGCGTGTTCGGCGGGATCGCCCGGCGCAATCGCGGTGCTGCAGCGGTCGATCTCGAGCAACGGATCGCGGTCGGTGATCCTCAGTGCCGGGTGACGGTCTGGTTGACCCGCCCCGACGACTCCCGTCTCCCGTACCTCCACACGTACGGCGAGTTCGCGCCGGAGGACGCCGACACGAGCCCGTCGCACTGATCGGTCCACACCGAACGCCGTCGAACGCGTTCGGAGGCCGGAGTCAGAACAGGCGATTGGCGTTGACGGGTCGGAACGGCTCGCCGCCGAGGTCGGTGGGGAGGAAGTCGTCCCGATCGAGGCGAGCGAGGTTCGACCACCAGGCCAGGAGCACGGCGAATGCGGCCCCGACGCCGAGTACCCAGCGCGCGCCGACCGCGTCCATGATCGGTCCGGCCATGAGGTTGCCGAGCGGTACCGTGCCCCCGAAGGCCATGAACCACAGCGGCATCGACGCGCCACGTTCGTGATCGGCGAGGTTCTGTTGCATGACCGATGCCAGCGCGGTGGCGGTCATGAAGTAGCAGAACCCGAGCGCGCCGGCGACCGGCAGCGCGAGCCAGACCGACGACAACGCCGCGAAGGCCGCGAGCGCTACGGCGAACGACAGCAGACCGAGCGGTATCAGCCGGCGGGTGTCGCGTCGGGACAGCCATGTCCCGACGCTGAGCGCGCCGCCGAACGCCCCGAGGCCCCAGACGATGTACAGCAGCTTGTAGGTGCCACCCTCGGTGTCGAGTCCGAAGTTCAGACGAGCGACCGACGGGAACAACCCGATGTACGGGAGGCACACCAGGGAGAAGAGGAACATCGTGACGATCGTGCGGATCAGGACGCCACGCCGGCGGACCACGTTCACCCCGCTCATCAGTTTGCGCCACCCTCGTTCTGGCAGATCGCCGGTTGCGACCGGCAGTCGCACCATGAACAGCAGTGGCCCGATGAGGAAGAGGTAGGTCGCTGCGTTGGCGAGGAACAGCTGTGCGATCGAGAACCCCAGTGCTGCGAGCAGCGCCGCGACGGCCGGACCGGCGATCCGGCTGCCGTTGATCATCGCCGAGTTGAGACTCACGGCGCCGGGGAGGTCCCGGCGGTCGACGAGCATCGGGATGCTGGCGCTGAACGCCGGTGCGTTGATGGTGTTGGCGACACCGATGGTGAGTTGCGCGACGAACAACGCCCACAGCGGAGCATCGTGAAAGACGAGGAACGCGAGCACGATCGACATGGTCATCATCACGGACTGCATCGCGACGACCAGGCGGGTGCGGTCGATCCGATCGGCGAGGATGCCGGCGGGGATGGACAGCAGCAGCAGTGGGCCGAGCTGGGCGAAGACGAGCAGGCCGACGAGTCCGGCCGAGCCCGTGCGGGCATCGACGTAGGCCGGGAGCGTGAAGTTCTGCATCCACGTCCCGACGTTCGACAGCGCAGTGCCGATGAAGAGGATTCGGAACTCCGGATACGACAGGGCTGCACGGGCGGTGCCCGGCGTGTGGTGGTGCCGATGTGGCGCCGGCGTGGTGTCGATCGTGGGTGAGCTCGTCATGTCGCTGTGGTCAGGCAGGGGCTTGACCCGCCGGTCAAGCTACCTGTGGGATCTGCACACGGTGGGTGCGGTGCATGGCGAATCGGCGGTCCCATGTCACAGGAGAACACCACCGCCAGGTGCATCGCGACCGACTCGACCGAAGCAGCCGGTCGGTGGTGGGTGCCTCGCAGGAGTGCATGTGGTGCCGGGCGTGGTCGTTCACCGAACACCCTCGCTGGCACGCGTGTCGGATGTGGGTGGCGCGACACCAGTAGCGACTGATCAACTGGTCGCCATGGAGTACACCACCGTCAGTGCCAGCGAATTTGCCGCCCTCGACGGGCTCGACGACTGGCGCTACGTGCTGGGTGCGCTCCGCGGCGACTTCTCTGCTGGCTCGTTTCCGGCGGCCGCTGAGCTCGTCCTCGCGATCACTGCCGCAGCCGAGGCGGCCGTTCACCACCCCGACATCGACCTCCGCTACCCCGGTCTCGTCCGGATCGTGCTCACGACGCACGCGACCGGAGGGCTCACGACGCTCGACGTCGAACTGGCTCGTGTGATCTCGGCGATCGCGGAGGGGGCGGGGGCCGTGACAGACGCCGTGGCCGCCCAGTCGATCGAGATCGCGATCGACACGACGGATGCCGACCGCATCCGGCCGTTCTGGGCGGCGGTGCTCGGCTACCGCGACATCGATGGCCACCTCGTCGACCCCCGACGCCACGGGCCGGTGGTGTGGTTCCAGCAGATGGACGAGCCGCGCACCGGACGCAACCGGTTCCACCTCGACGTGTCGGTCGCCCACGACGTGGCCGAGGAGCGGATCGCCGCCGCGCTCGCTGCCGGTGGAACGATGATGTCGGACCGTCACGCTCGGGCGTGGTGGGTGCTCGCCGACGCCGACGGCAACGAGGCCTGCATCTGCACCTGGCAGGACCGCTGACCACCACACGTGCACAGTTGGGGTCTGACCCCAACGGTGACGGTCAGTCGTTGACGAGGTCGGCGAGCATCTCCAATTGGTCGGCTCGACCGTTGAGGAGCACGGTCGTGAGGCAGGTCTCCTTCCAGCGGGCGAGATCGTCGCGGATCTTGTCGATCGGCCCGACCAGCGCGATGTCCTCGACCATCTCGAGTGGGATGACTGCCGCCGCCTCCTGCTTCTTGCCCTGGAGGTAGAGCTCCTGGACCTCGAGCGCGATGTGCTCCCATCCCATGCGGGCGAAGACGTCGAAGTGGAAGTTGGCGCCCTTCGCTCCCATCCCGCCGGCGTACAACGCCACCATCGGGCGCATGAGGTCGGCGCACCGCTCCACATCGTCGCCGGGGATGATGGTGAGCATCGATGCCACCTCGAACCGGTCGGCCTTGCCGGGATCGCCGCCCGCCTCGAACCCGATGCGCAACCGTTCGCGATACCAGTCGTCGTCCTTGGGTGAGAAGAACAGAGGGAGCCAGCCGTCGCAGATCTCGGCCGCGAGCGAGACGTTCTTCGGTCCTTCCGCGCCGAGGTAGATCGGGATCTCGTTGCGGAGCGGGTGAACGGTTGCCTTGAGCGGTTTGCCGATCCCCATCCCGTCATCGCGCGTGTACGGCAGGTCGTAGTGGTTCCCGTGGAACTCCACCGGACCGTCACGGCGGACGATGTCGCGTACGATCTGGACGTACTCGCGCGTGCGCTCCAAGGGGCGCGGGTACGGCTGGCCGTACCAACCCTCGACCACTTGGGGGCCGGAGGCGCCCAGACCCAGAATGAACCTGCCACCCGAGAGGTGATCCATCGTGATCGCCGACATCGCCGTCGCCGCAGGCGTACGCGCCGAGATCTGGACGATCGATGTGCCGAGCTTGATTCGCTCGGTGTGGGCGCCCCACCACGCGAGCGGTGTCAGCGAGTCGGATCCGTAGGCCTCCGCGGTCCAGAACGAATCGAAGCCGAGCCGGTCGGCCTCTTTCACCGCGTCGAGCGCGCCGGCGGGCGGGCCCGACGACCAGTAGCCGGTCGAGTATCCGAGTTTGAGTGCTGCCATCGGCCCAGCGTGGCAGGCTGGCGCGATGAGCGACGATCTGATCGTCACCCGGTCGGTGCGCATCCCGCGCCATGAGCTGCGCGAGTCGTTCAGCGCGTCGGGTGGTCCCGGTGGCCAGCACGCCAACAAGGCAGCGACGCGCGTCGAGCTCCGGCTCGACATCGAGCATTCGTCCGCGTTCGGGACGGGGCAGCGTCGGCGGGTGATGGAGCGACTCGGGCCGGAGATCCGCGTGGTCGTCGACGACGAGCGCAGCCAACTCCGGAACCGCCAACTCGCCGAGGAGCGCCTCGTGGCCCGTCTGCAGTCGGCGCTACACGTCGAACCACCCCGTCGGGCCACCCGGCCGACGCAAGGTTCGAAACGTCGCCGGCTCGAGGCCAAGTCCCGACGCGGTGAGGTAAAGCGCCAACGGCGCCGCCCGGGCCACGACGACTGACCGGTTCTGTCTGCGTCGAACCGGGATGATCCCGGTTCTACGCAGACAGAAGGGTGGGTGTGGGCGTGAAGCGGACGGGCAGACGTTCGGGGCCGAAGATGCCCACCGTCGCCGGCTTCCACACGATGTCGCCCGCGATCTCGAGGTCGGGGAGGCGTCGGGACATGATCGTCAGGGCTTCTTGCTGCTCGGCACGGGCGAGCGCCGCTCCGAGGCAGAAGTGGATCCCCGACCCGAACGTGAGCTGAGGCTTGTCGGCGGGTTCGCGAGTGATGTCGAACGCGCCGGGGTCGTCGAAGACCACCGGATCGTGGTTGGCCTGGGCCAGGGAGGGCGCGATGAAGGATCCCTTCGGGAACAGGATGCCGCGGTACTCGATGTCGTCGCTGGCCAGACGCCCAGTCCCACGGACCGCGCCGAGGTATCGCATCGTCTCCTCCACCGCACGCGGCGCCAGCTCGGGACGTTCGGCGAGCAGGCGCCACTGGTCGGGATGGCGGGCGAACAGCGAGATCGAGCATCCGAGTTGGTTGCGGGTCGTGTCGGTGCCCGCCATCAGGACGGCCTCGCACATCACGACCAGTTCCTCGTGTGTGAGGCGGTCGCCCTCCTCCTCGGCCGCGATCAACGCGGAGATCAGATCGTCGGACGGCGAGGATCGACGATCCTCGATCAGGCCGCCGACGTACTCGTCGAGTTCGTCCTGGGCGCGGATGATCGTCGGCATGTCCTCGTGGAGGTTGCCGTTGAAGATGCGGAAGATGTCGGTTGCCCATCCGGAGAACAGCTGCCAGTCGTCCTTCGGGGCGCCGAACAACTCGCAGATGATGGGAATCGGGTACGGCTCGCAGAAGTCGACAGCGATGTCTGCCTCGCCGCGCTCGGTGACGGCGTCGAGCAACCCATTGACGACACGTCGCATGTAGGGCCGCAGGGCATCGGCGTGGCGGGGCGAGAACGCCGGTCCGACGAGTCGGCGGAGCCGGGTGTGCTCGTCGCCCTCGGCCGACAGGATCGAGGTGCGGCGTCGAGCCAACCACTCCGGATCGTCGATGCCCGAGATCTCGAGGATCTTGCCGGACGCGCTGTGCCAGCGCTTGTCGCGCAGCATCGCTACGACGTCGTCGTAGCGCAGGATCGTGAATCCGAAGGTGTTCCGCGCGATCCAGGACTCCGTCGCCGCTGCACCCGCTGCCTCACGGTGCTGCTCGGTGGTGACCGCCGGATCGTCGAGCCAGGTCAGGTCGGGGATCTCGAGATCGGTCGCCAGCGTCGCCATGACGCGACCCTAGGTGAGCGCTCGCCCGGTGTCGAAGGTCGACGGCGCACCGGCGGCCCGCGGGACGGTCAGCGGTGGCGGCGTCCGGTGCGCTGACGCCGTGGTTCACCGGTGTCCTCGGCCCGCGTCGCGGGGGTGTTGGTGAGCGGACCGACCGTGGCGACGATCTGATCGATCGAGGGTGCGTCACGACGCTCGTACAGGTCGAGCTTGCGGCGCATCTCGGCCAAGTGCTCCGGCGACGTCCCACAACAACCGCCGACGATCCGGGCGCCGGAATCCACGGCGAGGGTTGCGTACTGGCCCATCAGGACCGGATCGCCGGAGTACTCGATCTCGGCGCCGCGGAACTGGGGGACACCGCAGTTGCTCTTGGCGATGAGCACCATGTCGCCGCGCTGCATCTGCTGGATCGCCACGAGGAGGTCGGCGGCGCCGACACCGCAGTTGGCGCCGATCGCAACCGGCGCGGCCGGCAGTTCGGCGAACACGTCGACGAGCTCGCTCGGGCGGAGGCCCATCATCGTTCGCCCGGCTGTGTCGAACGATGCGGTCACGGCGTAGGGCATGCCGACATCGATCGCCGCGAGGGCGGCGGCCCGCATCTCCTGAGCCGCCGACTTGGTCTCGATCCAGGCGACGTCGGCGCCGCCGGCGCGGAGACCGTCGATCTGCTCGATGAATGCTTCGACGGCATCGGACTCGGACATCGAGCCGAGCGGTTCGATCAGCTCGCCCGTCGGCCCGACCGATCCGGCGACCAACACCGGTCGATCAGCTGCGGCGGCCACCTCGCCCGCGAGCTCCGCTGCCCGGCGCGCGATCTCGGCCGTGCGATCCTCGGCACCGTGCAGCCGAAGCCGGAACCGGTTGCAGCCGAAGGTGTTGGTGAGGATGATGTCGGCACCGGCCTCGACGAACGCCTGGTGCAGCGCAGTCACGCGATCGGGCTGGTCGACGTTCCACAGCTCGGGTGGCTCACCGGGCCCGAGGCCCATGCCGAAGAAGTTGGTACCGGTCGCGCCGTCGGCGAGCAGTGGTCGGCCGAGTGCGAGGAGAGCGTCGAAGGAGGTCCGCATGGTGAGATCGACGCTACCGGATCGTCGGGGCTCCAGCGGTCGGGTGGCTACGATCGGTGCGGTACGCCGCTGGCGCAGGTTCGGTCCCTCGCCGAACCCGGTCGAGCCCGATCCTCAGCCGCCCAGCGCCGCGAGCGCTGTGATCGGTTCGACCGCTTCGACGCGGAGGAACTCGGCGACCGGGCCGTTGGTGACGTTGCCGGCGACGGTGTTCACACCGAGTGCGAGCGCTGCGTCGTGGCGTGCCGCGCCGGCTGGGCCGTGGACGGCGACATCGAGGATGTACGGCAACGTGGCGTTCGTCAGCGCGTACGTCGACGTGTGCGGCACCGCTCCGGGCATGTTGCCCACCGCGTAGTGAACGACACCGTGCACCTCGTACACCGGGTCGTCGTGGGTCGTCTCGCGGATCGTCTCGATGCAACCGCCCTGGTCGACTGCGACGTCGACGATGACCGCACGGGGCTTCATCCCCCGCACCATCTCGTCGTCGACGACGACCGGTGCCCGCCCGCCCGCCACGAGCACGGCGCCGATCACGAGGTCTGCCTCGGCGACGGAGCGCTCGATCGCGCCGCGGTTGGAGGCGAGGGTCATGATGCGGCCCTTGTGGATCTGGTCGACCCAACGCAGGCGGTCGAGGTTCTTGTCGATCAGGATGACCTCGGCCTCCATGCCGGCAGCGATCCACGCCGAGTTCCACCCGACGTTGCCGGCCCCGAGCACGACGACCTTGGCCGGCCGAACGCCGGGCGCGCCACCCATCAGCACGCCGCGGCCGCCGTTGTGACGTTCGAGGTAGTACGCGCCGGTCTGGGTGGCGAGGCGACCGGCGACCTCGCTCATCGGCGCAAGGAGGGGCAGAGCGCCGTCGGCGGTCTGCACCGTCTCATATGCGAGCGACGTCGTCTTCGCCTCTAAGAGGGCGTGGGCGACGGCCGGGTATGCGGCCAGGTGGAGGTACGTGAAGAGCGTCAAGTCGGGCCGCAGGAACCCGAACTCGTCATCCTTGGGTTCCTTGACCTTGATCACCATCTGCTGGGCCCAGGCGTCGGCGGCGGTCGGGACGATCTCGGCACCCGCAGCCCGATAGTCGTCGTCGGAGATCGAGGCGCCTTCGCCCGCTCCGGTTTCGACGAACACGTCGACCCCGTGGCGGTCCAACTCGCGGACGCCGTCGGGGGTCATCGCGACCCGGTGCTCGGCCGTCTTGACCTCCTTGGGTACGCCGACGGTCGAGATGGCAGGGTGGGATGCGCTCATGTCGCCATCATCGGCGGCCGGCGACCCAGCGTGTGAGGGAGATCTGTGGAATGATCGTCGGGTGCCACAGGAATCGAGCGCTCTGGACCAGATTGACCTCCGAATCCTTCGAGTCCTGCAGGACGACGCCCGAATCAGCTGGCGGGAGTTGGGCGAGCTCGTGCACCTCTCACCGACCTCGGCCGCCGATCGTGTCCGCCGACTGGAACGTGACGGGGTGATCGACGGGTACACCGTCCGGGTCGATCCGGCGGCGCTCGGGCGCACCGTTCGCGCCGTCGTCGATGTCAGCCTGGCGGCCGGCGACCAGGTCGACGAATTCGAGTTCGCGCCTCGCCCAGCGGGACGAGGTGACGTTCGCCGCCTATGTGACCGGCACCGCCGACTACTCGATCATCGTCGAGTGTGAGGGCGCAGACGGTCTCGACGCCTTCGTCCGATGGCTCCGAGCGGACGCCGGGGTGGCGCGCACCGAGACGAAGCTGCTGCTACGCGTCGTCGCAGGCTGAGCCGGACCGGGCCTCTCGCGATCAGCTCGACGTGGTGACCGGTCGGGCCGGTTCCCGCCGGGTCGCAGGATCGTCGGACGATCGTGGCAACGACCGCTGGGCGTGGGCGCGATCGGGCATCTCGCCCAACGCCGGCTCGGACATCTCGTCGAACGCCTGGTCGGACCCGACACCGGCGGCGTCGGCATCGAGGAGGTGGAGGTCCTGCATGAGTGGCAGGCCGGCCTGGCGAACCTGTGCCGTGCGTTCGTCGACGGCCATCCGGTAGGCCGTCGACAGCTGCCCCGGGAGGTGGGCCAACTCCCGCCAGTCGCCGTCGCGCGTGCTCCCCGTCGGTTCCTCCATCTGGATCGCGACGTAGAAGATCTGCTCGAGTGGACCGACGTGGTCGGAACCCTCCGCCCAGTTGGTGACCATCGAGGAAATCCGCCTGAAACGTTCTCGCCCGATCTCCGCTGCGGCCGCGTACTGGCCGTCGAGGACCTGGAGAGCGAGTCGACCGCTCAAGAGCTTGGGGCTCGCCCATTCGGCTCCGTCGATCGTCATGTTCGATTCCCTGGCCAGCGTCAGCAGGCGGCTGGGATCGGTCGACCGGTACCACTCGTGCACGGCGACGGCGTACTCGATGTCGCGGGCCAGCAACCCCAGCCCGGCCGGGTCGTCGTCCCACAGGTCGCGGTGGGATACCAGCAGCCGCTCGGCCGCGGTTCTCGTCCGGAGGGCGTGCTCGAAGCACTCCGTCGGCACCCTGCACCGGAGGAGGCGCCACAGGGCGGTGTCGTTGCTCGGCGTCAGCGGTCCGTCGGACAGCGCGTCGAGGTACGAGTCGGCGCGGGTCAGGGCGTCGGCGAGCTCAGGGTCGGCGGCGAGCTCACGCAAGAACCTGCGTCGTGCGGACGGTCGCGACTCGTCATGCTCGTGCGGTTCGTCGAGCTGACCGTTCAGGCCGATCCGGTCCTTGAGGTGTGGGCACCAGCGGAGCAGACGCACCACCGAGATCCTCCAACCGGCGTACAGGATCTCGCGATCGGTGGCCGACGGCGCCAGTCCGTCGAGCGCGGCGCGGCGGAACGCATCCAGCACCACCTCGTCGTCGAAGGCGACGCCTTCTTCGTCGCCGTGTTCGATCGCGTGCAGGACACCACGGAGCAGGTAGGCGTTCTGCTCCTGCAGATCGTCGGACGCACATTCCCGTGCACGATCGGCGAGCTCGCGAGCGGCGTGCAGTCGTGGCGGTATCTCCTGCGCCTGCTCGACGAGCTCCAGGAGGGCCAAACTCAGGTAGGCGCCAGAGTGCTCGCGTGCGATCCCGCTCTCGACCGCCCAGCGGGCGTGCCGTTCGAGCAGATCGCGAGCCTCGCGCCCGATCGCGCGCCGTCGGGGCCGCCGCGGTGCGTGGACAGGAGGAACAGCCCGAGCCGTCGGTCGGTCATCATGTCGACCAGGTCGCTGACGTCGTTGCGATGCTCGTTCATCCTGCGGAACGCCCACTCGGCCAGCCCCGGCTCGACCTCGAGCGTTTGGAAGAGCTGCCCGAGGACCATCCACGCCCGTGAGCGCGGTTCTTCGAGGTTGCGATCCTCGTCGGGGCTGACCGCTGCGAGACCGATCACCCGCTCGATCTGGAACAAGGCCTCGACGGCGAGGTTGTGCGATCGGACGGGGCTCTCGAATCGGACGTTCCCCGCATCGTCGACGAGCTGCTGGGCGAGGCGCGACGACGCGGCGGCGAGCAGCCAGCGGGAATCCGCTTCACCCCGAGCGGCTTCCGCGTGGCGCAACGCCTCGAACAGGAGCTGGCGTGAGTCACCGACTTTGCGGACGTCGTGCCACTCGGCCAGTTCGAGGTTGACCCATCCGCTCATGGTCTCGCAGAGGCGGATGTGGTGTCGGATGATGTTCGGCTGGGGCAGGTCGCGATGCGACACCGACGCACCGTCGGGTGAGGTCGGCGCGTCCAGCCGTTTGTCGTGGAGGCTCACCGACAGCTCTTGGAGGCGCCTGAGCGCCTGCCGGAAGTACTTCGCTGGATCGATGGTGTCCTCGTCGATCGACCCCCGTTCGTTGGCCAGTCGGGTCATCTGACCGAGGCGGTACAGACAACTGGCCAGGATCAAGAGGTCCTCGTGGTCGACCAGGTCGACCGTCGCCGCGCGCCCGGTCTGTGCGAGGAGCTGCGTGAAGAGCCGAATCGCCCGCTGGTAGTGCCTGCGAGCCTCGGGATACGCAAGGGCCTGCTCGGCCAGCCCGGCGGCGAAGCGCTCTGCGTCTGCAGCCTTGCGTGGGCGGCGCGCACTCGCCCAGTGCGTCGCTGCCGCCCTGGCGTAGGTGTATCGATCGTCGAGGCTCGTGCCGACATCCCCGGCGATCGGTGCGGCGAAGTACTGCGCCAACCGCTCGTGCAGCCGGTGCGTCGTCGCGCGGTCCAACCTGCTCGTCAGGTGAGCGACGAGGTCGTACTGCGCCAGGCTGATCATGCGCTCGCCGTCCGCACTTCGATGGCACACGATCACCGAACCGTCGGGATCGACGTGCGCGAGCTCCGCCCACATCTCGTCGGCCGCCGTACGCCAACGTTCGATCGCCTGCACGCTCGGGAGCTGCTCGTCGATCGACTCAGGGGGATGAGCGACCGCGAAGGCCGCCGAGAAGGGGAACCTCCTGCCGATCAGCGAGCCGGCCTCGATGATCTCGCGGAACCGAACCGGCACGAATTCCTCCACCATGTGGTCGAGCAGTCGATCGCGGCTCGGAACGACGAGATCCTCGTCGGGCCGTGCCGGCACCCACGTGACGACCTCGCTCCCGCCCGGCGTCGAGATCGATCGATCGGCAGTGCCCGTCGCAGGCTTCGGTTCGACGAGGTATCCGTTGTCCACCAGGTACCACAACGCCGAGAGCGCGTAGTAGGGGTTCGGGCTCACGAACCGTGCGCTCACGCCGTCGCCGAGCCGCACGTGGTGTCGCTCGAGCCACTGTTCGATCACCTCGCCCGGCCTGCCCCAGATCGTGGCGTCGTGCAGCGAGATCGAGGCGAACTCGCTGAACGAGTCGATGTCGACCGCCAGCGCACGAGCGGCGCTCTGCTCGGCAGGCTCGGGGTCAGCGCCGTCGCGCACCGCCGACGTCGCAAGCACCAGGCTGACGCGTGCGGGTCGCGAGCGGAGCAGGCGCTTGATCAGGCCCCGCGAGCTCCCGTCGATCGACTCCAGGTTGTCGACGAGCAGGGTGACCGGGTGTTCACTCTGCTCGGCGAATCGACGGATCACGCTCTCGCTCTGACTGACGAGTCGTTCCGGTGGGAACGGCGCCCAGCGATCGGTCGGCCGTCGCGCGGCTTCGAGGATCTTCTGGTCGCTGTCGTCATCCCCGAGTGGCAACAGCCGGGCGGGTCTGAGGACCTCCCTGGCCAAGAGGTCGGGTCCGTAGTCGATCACGGCGTTGACGAGCATCGGACCGTGGACGGCACGATCCTCGGGCGGCAGTCCCTGGATCGCGGTACAGAGATCGTCGACCCACGATGCGACGACGCCGTGCGTCCGTCGGGTCCGCGAGCCCAGGTCGACGCCGCAGGTCGCGACCAGGCCACCGCCATCGATGGCGGCTTCGATCAACCGCCGGAGCATGGCCGATCGGCCCGACCCGGAGGCTCCGGACACGACCACCGACCGCCCGTCGAGCAGCGCGTCGGTGATCTCCGCGCCCTTCTGGGGGACGATGTCCGAGAGCTGCTGACCAAGGCCTCCCGCCGCGCGATCGCCGAACGCGCCGAGATTTCGCAGGGCCCGTTCGATCTTGTGCAGATCGAAACCAGCGAGGTCGCTGCTGACCTTGACGGCCTGGAGCTGGAAGGCCGCCGGGAGCTCGGTGAGCCGGCCGGCCAACTCGTCGGGATCGCCGACGAGCACGGGGAGCACGGGATGGCCAGCCTCGATCGCGCCGAGCAGCTCCGTCTTGACCCAGTCCTCGCCGTCGGCGCGGACGTGCCAACCCTGACCGATGAGGGCCAGCATGACGTTGGCGCACGACATCGCTTCGGTCAGCTGTTCGGACCACGATCGGCCGGCCATGAGACTGGTCTCGTCTCGGAAGACGCGGCTGCCCCATCGGCTGCGGAGTCGTTGCTCGAGCTTGCGGGCCAGGACGCGGTCCGCACCTCGGTATGAGATGAACACATCGATGGGCATGGCGGAACCCCCTTGTCCCCAACAGCTCTCGCGAGCCCGATCACGATCCTACGCATCCCGACTCGACCGGCGCGACCGATTTGTCGTGCGGAGACGACGCACGACGATCGACGGGCCGATCGGCTGCGCCGCGCGGGGAGATGGTGTCGTCGCCGGTCGAGTGACGGCGGGGTGGGCGAGACCCTCCTGCGCCGCCGACGAGATGGTGTCGACGATCCCGAACGGCGCCTCGGCGGCTTCGTCGATCGCTGCCGCGCCGTCGCCCGTCGGTCAACATGGTGGGATGGAAGACGTCGACATCCATGCCCGAGATCCTCGGCTCTTCTCGAGGATCGTCGACCCGGAGCGAGCCGATGCGTTCGCACGGGTCGCCGCCGCAGATGCACGTGATCGCCTGCAGGGCCGGTGCGTCATCAACATCAACTCGACCGCTGCGGGTGGTGGCGTGGCCGAGATGTTGCACGTGTTGCTCGGCTACGTGCGCGGGATCGGCATCGACGCCCGCTGGTTGGTCATCGGTGGTGACCCCGAGTTCTTCGTCGTCACGAAGCGACTCCACAACCACCTCTACGGCACGGTGGGCGACGGTGGGCCGCTCGGCCCGGCCGAGCACGAGGTCTACGAGACGAACCTGGCGCGTGAGCGCGACGCACTGTCGGCGCACGCCCGTGAGGGTGACATCGTCGTGCTGCACGACCCGCAGCCCGCCGGACTCGCCGCGCACGCTCGACGGCTGGGGTGCAAGGTGGTCTGGCGCTGCCACGTCGGCATCGACCAGCCGAACGACCACAGCCGCACCGGGTGGGAGTTCCTGCGGCCGTACCTCGAGCCCTACGTCGACCACTACGTCTTCACCGATCGTCGGTTCCCGCCCGACTGGGTGTCGCTCGACAACTACACCACGATCTGGCCATCGATCGATCCGTTCGCTCCCAAGAACCAGGACCTCGCTCCGGAGACCGTCGAGGCGATCCTCACCCACGTGGGGCTGATCGCCGGGCGGCCGGGCCCGACGGACTTCTGGCGAACGGATGGGTCGCCCGGGCGCGTCGAGCGCATGTGCGACATCATGCGCACCGGACCGCCCCCCGTTCCGGACGTGCCGATGATCGCGCAGGTCTCGCGCTGGGACACGATGAAGGACATGGTCGGCGTCATGCACGCGTTCCGCGACCACGTCGATTCCGGCCGTACCGCCGAGCTCGTGCTCGCGGGTCCGGTCGTCTCAGCGGTGGCCGACGACCCCGAGGGTGGACTGGTCCTCCAGGACTGTTGGAACGCTTGGCGTCAGCTGCCTCACGCCGTGCGCTCCCGCGTGCAGCTCGCCTGCCTGCCGATGCACGATCTGGAGGAGAACGCAGCGATCGTCAACGCGCTCCAGCGCCATGCCACGATCGTGACCCAGAAGAGTCTCGCCGAGGGCTTCGGTCTGACCGTCGCGGAAGCGATGTTGAAAGGGACTCCGGTGGTGGCGAGTGCCGTCGGTGGCATCGTCGACCAGGTCGTCGACGGCGAGACCGGCCGCCTGATCAGGGATCCGTGCGATCTGGCTGGGTTCGGTCGCGCGGTGTGCGAGATACTCGACGACGAGGAGCTCCGCCGACGTCTCGGGCAGGGGGCACGTGCACGCGCGATCGAGACGCACCTCGGCGACACGCACCTCGAACGATGGCTCGATGTGATCCGCAGCGTGCTCGACGCCGACTGACCGACGTCACGTTGCGGGCGGCGACAACCGTCGAGCAGGTCTCGTCCCCGACCCGATCGGTGCCGTCACCGCGGCGTTGATCCAGATCGTCCGGGAAGGCACGTGGCGGTCAGTCGACGATGCGTGCGACGACGCTGAACGTCCCCGGCTGATTGAGGCTTGTGAAATCGTGCTGCTTCAGCTTCGTGCCGATGGCGCCGATAACGCCCTTCGTGCGTACGGGACTCGTGGAACACCTGGTCACACCGGCGGAGCGCCATCGGCGCCGGGCGGCCTGCCTCTTCGTGCGTACGGGACTCGTGGAACACCTGGTCACACCGGCGCAGCGCCATCGGCGCCGGGCGGCCTGCCTCTTCGTGCTGTCGATTGTCCTTGCGCTCGTCGGTCCCCTCGTCAGCGAGGGCGAACGCTCCGAGGCCGCGCCGCTCCCCGCGCCGCGAGTCGTCTTCACCGCCTGGGCGCACGGCACGCTCAGTCCTCGCATCTGCGAGATGGATTCGAACCCTGCGAACATCACGTGCTCGAACCTGCCGCTCGTCGACGGACGAACGGACGGGACGGCGGGGGTGTTCGTCGCCGATGTCGACAACGATGGTCTCGATGACGTGGTCATCGGCAACGAGAACGGCAGCATCAACGTCTGCCGAGACGATGCCGTCGGCGGGTGGATCTGCTCGGTGCATGCGCCGCTCGCTCGCCACAACGGTGTCGTCGTCGCCGACCTCGACGGCGACGGGAACCCAGACATCGTCGGCCTCGTCGAGGTGAACAGCAACGCCGACGTGTGCCTCGGTGACGGAGCGGGTGGCTTCTCCTGTTCCACTCGGACGATGGTCAACGGCGGACGCAGCCTTCGTGCGCTCGACGCCGACGGTGATGGGGCGCTCGACCTGGCGATCGCGGCCGATCCAGGAGGCGCCACCTTGTGCCTCAACGACGGAGCGGCCAACTTCACCTGCAGTCCCGTCCCGGGCATCACCGGGGCCGTGTACGACGTCGCCGTCGGCGACTACGACGGCGACTCCTACGACGATCTCGCCTTCGTGGCCTGGGGTACGGACGACAACGTCTGCTTCGGGGACGGGTTCGGCGGGTTCGCATGTGCGGTGTACGACGCGCTCGGTGCGAGCTCCGGGGTCGCCACGGCCGATCTCGACGGTGACGGCAACCTCGATCTGGTGTCCACCCGGTACAACGCCCCGTCCCGCTCCTGTCTCGGCGATGGTGCTCGCTCGTTTGCCTGCTCCGACATCTCCGCGCTGACCGGGAACTCGCGCGACGTCGAGATCGGGGAGCTGACCGGCGATGGCGCCCTCGACCTCGCCGTGGCCGTCAACGGCCTCAACATGTTCTGCACGGGTGACGGTGCGGGCGGCTTCTCGTCCTGCGCAACGGTCGACACCCAGGCCTACAACTCGCTCGGTGTCGCGATCCTCGGAGGTGCACCGCAGGACGCTGACGGTGACGGCGTGCCCGACATCGCGGACAACTGCATCACGATTGCCAACGCTGATCAGACCGACACCGACGGCGACCTCGCAGGTGATGCCTGCGACGACGATGACGACGGTGATGGCCTGTCCGACGACGACGAGATCAACCTCCACTCCACGAATCCGCTGATCGTGGACACCGACGGGGACGGGTCGTCCGACTTCGAGGAGATCATGCTCGGCTCCGATCCTCTGTTGCCGCCACAGCCGCAAGTGATCGACATCTTCGCCCCGAGCGTGTGGGAGTCGGCTCGGGGGTCGTTCGAGATCGCTGCGTCGTCGACGTCGGGACTGCCCGTGGACGTCACAACGAGCGGCCCGTGCATCGGTGGGACGCCGACGGTCGTGCCGACCGGAACCGGAACATGCGCCGTGGGCGTCACCCAGGCGGGCGGAGCCGACTGGCTGCCGGCGAGCGCCTCGCACATCGTCGATCTGATCGCAGCCGACCAGACGATTGCGATCACTGCACCGGCAACGATCGCGGTCGGCGCCTCGAGCCCGATCGTCGCGACCAGCTCCAGCGGGTTGCCGGTCGCGCTCGCCGTCACCGGACCGTGCACGTTGGCAGGTTCGGCGCTCGTTGCCGACTCGGCCGGTACCTGCGAGATCCACGCCGATCAGGCCGGTGACACCATCTGGAATCCGGCGCCGACCGCGACCGTCACGGTCGCGGCGACCGCACCACCGGCCGCGACGACGACCACGACCACGACCACGACCACGACGACGCCGACCACGACGCCGACCACGACGCCGACCACGACGACGCCGACGACTCGGACGACGGTCGCTCCGAGCAGGACCCCGAGGCAGCCGACCGCCCCGACGACAACCGCTGTTCCGTCCACTCCGTCACGAACCACGGTCGTTCCCGAGCCGGCCATCGTCGTTCCGAAGGCGTCGCCTGCGGTGGTGACGGTTCCTCCGGCGGGCTCCACCGGGACCACCGGGACCGCCGGAAATCCCGGGACCACCACCAGCGTCACCAACCCGGCGGACGCCGCCCGACCCACGACGGTCACGTCAGAGCAGATCACCCGGACCGCACCGACAGGACCGACGAGTGAGGAAGGTGATGACGTGCGGGACGTCGTCGTCTCGATCGCCGACCTCGTTCGCAACGGCCTCCCGACCGGCGTCGACGGTGCCATCGACCTCGTCGTCGCCGATGCCGGACCGGGCGCCGAGATCACCCTCACCACCGGTGGTCGCACCTTCCGGGCCCGAGTCGACGACCAGGGGGTGCTCCGACTCCAACTCGCCGAGGACGTCGATCTGGATGAGGCGACATTGCGCATCGTGCTTCCGGGTGGGGATGTCGCTCGGATCACGACCGACGACGACTTCCGAGACGGAGATGTCGCGGTCAACGCCGAGTTCGAGGCGGGGCCCGGCGACGCGGCCCGGTTGGCCTCCGTGCGGATCGTCGGCGGCGGCTTCGTGCCGGGCTCGCCGATCGACGTGTCGATGCACTCCACGCCAGTCCGGTTGACGACGCTCGCTGCCGACGCGAGCTGGCGCGTTCGACAGCGAGGTGCAGTTGCCTGCCGAGGTGCAGGTCGGCGAACACCGCGTGGTCGTGACGGGCGAGACGCTGGATGGTCCCATCAGCGCCGCCTGGCACTTCGCGATCGACGCCGACGGTCTGATCGACCGCATCGGTGACCCCGATTCGGCCGCGAACAGCAGCGATGCAGCGCTCGGCGCCGCCGGTCAGGGTGTCGTCGCTCCTGCGTCCGACACCCGCGACGCCGATCGTGCCGACCGCGTGATCGACGAGCAGACGGGTCTGCCGACCTACTCACCCACCGACGAGCCAGAGCGGACGGTCGGGGCCGCCGTGGAGGCGTTCGCGCTCCTCAGCATGGTCGGGGCCGGGGGCAGTATGCTCGCCGCCGGCATGACCTCGGCGTCTGGCCCGGGCTCCGGATCGAGCAGCGAGCCCCGCACGCGCGGCAAGGGCAAGGTCGCGAGCGGGAAGGCGAAGAAGCTCGGCGATATCGACGCCGGCAGCGAGTGGGGCGACCGTTCCCGAACGTGGCGCTGGCCCCGCACACGACAACTCGACGGTGCACTCGTCGCGGTCGCCGGGCGACTGCACCCGTTCTCGCCGCTCGCCGCGCGCACGATCGGCGACGGGTCGACGCTTCGGGCAATCCTCGGCTCGGCATCGCTCCTTGCGCCCACGGTCGGTGCAATGCTCGGTGTGCTCGCCGCACGCGACACCGGTGGACTCGCGGTCGCTCCCTCCCTGGGGCTGATGACCGCCCTCGTCGTCCTCGGGATCTTCGACGCCTTCGCCGGAGCGATCGCCGCGTTGGTCTTCGGGACCTCCGTCGTGCTCCAGGGAGGTGTCACCTCGACCGATTCGTTGCGTGCACTCCTCGGCGTGACGAGCCTGTGGTTCGCGGTGTCGCTCATTGCGTCGGCCGTCCGCACCTTTCGCCGCTCCCCGGCGAACGATTGGACTGCACGGTGGCAATCGATCGCCGATGTCGTGATGGGTTCCCTGCTCGCCGCCTGGACGGTGCAGTCGGTCGTCGGTTCGCTGCCCGGTCTGTCCGGGCTCGACATGCCGATCGCTTCCCATGCGGATCGCCTCGCGCTCGACGGCGCTCGTGGTGCTGGTCGTGCGGTATGGGCTCGAGCGCGCCGCGGTTCGGCACTATCCCGAGCGCTTGGCGGTGGCGACGTTCGTCCCGAACGGCAAGCCCGGCTGGCAGCAGCAGATCGGTTCGACGCTCGCGAAGGCATCGATGTTCGTGTTCGTCATCGTGCCCTACATCGGCATGAGGTGGCAGCTGTGGTTGGTCGTCGCGCTGTCGGTCGGCCCCTCGCTCGCCGGCATCGCCAAGGACGGGTTCCCGAACTCGACGCTGTTGTACCGGCTGGCACCCCGGGGGGTGCCGAACACGCTGGTCATGATGATCGTCGGCGCGGCGCTCGGATCACTGGTGGCGGCCCGCGTCGACGACCCCACCGACCTCCTCGTCACGAGCTTCGTCATCTTGTCGATCCCGGGCTTCGCGCTTGCGGTCGTCGGTCTGTTCGCCCGGGAGGGAATCGATCCCGCCACCGGGTGGGCGATGCGGATCGCGGGAGTCTGGGTCGTGACGGTCACCGTGCTGAAGGTCGTCGGATGGTTGGGTGACTCGGTGTGGTTGCCGCTCGCACTGGTGGCGCCGGTGCTCATCTGGTGGTTCGTCGCGACGGAACGGGCGAGGTGCCGATCGGTCGAGGATGACGCGACGACAACGGTCACGGTCGAAGCGGAGGCAGTGGGCGTCGATGCCGACGACGTTCGAGTCGAGCCTGAAAGGCGGCCGACGAGCGTCGTGCAGCCCCCGACGATCGCCACCACCCCAGCATGAGCAGTCCGGATGGGGGGGCCGCTTCGCTCCGTCTGATTCCGCTCGTGCCCTCCTTGTCGCTGTCGTTTCGCTGCGCCGCCGGGCCCCTCGTGCCCAGGTCATCGGCGCAGTTGTCGATCGCGGGTTCAGACCCTCGCGACGTGCTCATTCGACGGTGTGCGCGACGAGGACGTCGCACGGCGCATGGCGGATCACGTCGCCCGCGATCGAGCCGAGCACACGGCTGAGCCCCTGCACCCGGCGGTTGCCGACGACGATCATCTGCGCGTCCAGCCGCGCCGCCTCGTCGCACAGCGTCTTCGCCGGGTCACCGACCTCGACCCGCATCGTGACCGAGTCGTGAGGCAGTTCGTGGACGAGGTTGTCGAGCACCTGCTCGGCGTCGGCACGCCAATCGACCACGAACTGGTCGGTGCCAGAACCCAGCTGGACAGAATCTGTCTTCGAGACGCACATCACCACGTGCAGGTTGACGCCGAGCGCCTCCGCCAGACCGGCCGCCCTCTCGGCTGCCTTGCGAGCTGTCCCTGATTGGTCCACACCGACCACCACATCGTTCATCCACGTCCCCCATCGGTCGCGGGACGCGCCAGTGGCCACACCCCGTCGCGTCCACCATCGGGCGCGTCAGCGACCATCAGAGTCGAACGACACGATGGGGTCAAGTAGATGCCTCGCACTGGCGTTGGCGCACCGGCGGCCCGGGCCGTGCGCTGCAGTGACGGCAGCCCCCGATCTGATACACCTTGCGGAATGAGGGCCTTCAAGAACTTCGTCAACGGGGAATGGACCGACGCACAGGACGGTCGCACGACTCCGGTCATCGACCCATCCACCGGCGAGCAGTACGCCGAGGCGACTCTGTCGGCCGAGGCCGACGTCGACGCCGCGATGGTCGCCGCTGCGGCGGCGTTCGAGGGGTGGAGCGACAGCACCCCCTCGGAGCGTTCACTCGCCCTGATCCGGATCGCCGACGCGATCGAGGCTCGCGGCGACGAATTGATGCACCTCGAATGCGAGAACACCGGCAAGCCGTACGAGGTGCATCGTGAGGAGGAGATCGGCCCGATGGCCGATCAGATCCGGTTCTTCGCCGGTGCCGCCCGCCACCTCGAGGGCAAGGCTGCGGGGGAGTACATGGAGAACATGACCTCGTTCGTGCGCCGCGAGCCGGTGGGCGTGTGTGCTCAGGTCGCACCGTGGAACTATCCCATGATGATGGCGGTCTGGAAGTTCGCCCCGGCGATCGCGGCGGGCAACACGGTCGTGCTCAAGCCGAGCGACACCACACCCGCGACGACCGGCCTGCTGGCCGAGATCGCCGCCGAATTCCTCCCACCGGGTGTGCTCAACGTCATCTGCGGAGACCGCGACACCGGTCGTGCGATGGTCGATCACGACACCCCTGCGATGGTGTCGGTCACCGGCTCCGTCCGAGCCGGCATCCAGGTCGCCGAGGCCGCATCCAAGAGCCTGAAGCGGGTCCATCTCGAGCTCGGTGGCAAGGCGCCGGTCGTCGTGTTCGACGATGCCGACATCGCTGCCGCGGCGGAGGGCATCGCCATCGCCGGCTACTTCAACGCCGGTCAGGACTGCACGGCGGCGACCCGCGTGCTCGCCGGTCCGAAGGTGTACCGCGACTTCGTCGACGCCCTCACCGAACAGGCCAAGGGCACTGGTGTCGGCGGCCCTGACGCATCCGACGTCCTGTTCGGCCCGGTGAACAACGCGAACCAACTTGCTCACGTCCAAGGTTTCCTCGAGCGCACTCCCGATCACGCGAGCATCACCACCGGCGGGAATCGGATCGGTGACGCCGGGTATTTCTTGGAGCCGACGGTCGTGTCCGGTCTGCACCAGACCGACGAGATGATCCAACGAGAGATCTTCGGCCCCGTGATCACGGTCCAACAGTTCGTCGACGAGGACGAGGCGATCGCCTGGGCCAACGGCGTCGAGTACGGCCTCGCGTCGAGCGTCTGGACGACCAACTTCGGCCGCGCGATGCGGATGGCGAAACGGCTCGACTTCGGCTGCGTGTGGATCAACACCCACATCCCCCTCGTGGCCGAGATGCCCCACGGCGGGTACAAGAAGTCGGGCTACGGCAAGGATCTCAGTGCGTATGCGCTCGATGACTACACCCGAATCAAGCACGTGATGGCCAATCTCGACAGCTGAGACTGCGAACCGGCGAATCGGTCCGGCCGTGATCCCGCGGTAGATTCGCTCCACCATGTCCAGCCCTGACGTGCCCAAGATCGCGCTCGCGCCCGAACCCGGCCCGGACTGGTTGGCCGACGCCATCAACGACGGCGGCGGTGAGTTGTCGACGCTCGACGAGTCCGACGCGATCGTGTGGGCCGATGCCTCCGACGTCGACGGGCTCGTCGTCGCACTCGATCGAGCACCCCGGGCGAGCTGGGTGCAGCTCCCGTTCGCCGGAGTCGAGAACTTCCTGCCGCACCTCGACCCTGCCCTCACCTGGACATGCGGCAAGGGCGTCTACGCTGATCCGGTGGCCGAGATCGCGCTCGCGCTCGCCCTGGCCGGGCTGCGCGGGCTCGGCACGTACGCGCGGGCGACCACCTGGAGCGACCCGCGCGGTCACAGCTTGCTGGACGGTCGGGTCACGATCCTGGGCGGTGGCGGGATCGCCGAGTCGCTCATCCGGCTGCTGGTTCCGTTCGACTGTCACATCACCGTCGTCCGCTCGAACGTGCAGCACATGGACGGCGTCGACGTCGTGCTCGAGGCCGACCGTTATGCCGACGCTCTTCCCGGGGCCGATCTGGTCGTGCTCGCGCTGCCGTTGACCGAGGTGACCGAAGGGCTCATCGGGGAGAGCGAGCTCGAACTGATGGAGTCCCACGCCTGGATCGTCAACGTCGCCCGCGGCGCGCACATCGTGACCGACGAACTGGTCGCGGCGCTCCGCGACGGGGTGATCGGCGGTGCCGGCCTCGAGGTGACCGATCCCGAGCCGCTACCCGATAATCACCCTCTGTGGAGTCTCGAGAACTGCATCATCACGCCGCACACCGGCGCAACCGCTGCGATGGCGCAGCCGTTGCTGGCCCGACGCGTCGAAGCGAACGTCCGCCGCTTCGCCGCCGGACACGGTCTGATCGGTCTCGTCGATCTCGACGCCGGTTACTGAGGCCTGCGCGAGCCGGGCCGGGCTCGCGGGTCCGTCGCAGGGCGGGGCATCGGTGAACGTGCGTCGATACCGCGTGGCCGGCAGGTTGACGAAAGCTCCGCCGCCCGCTGGTCGCCGACGAGCGCACTGTTCTAGAGTGGTCATCGAGCGACCATGGTGTGGACAACGGTTGTGGTCCCGTCGTCCGCGGGAACACCATGTGACGCCAACGTGGCCGGAGGATGCGCTTTTGCTGTGTCCTCCGGCCACGGCTGCCACTCGGGCCCGATCCGCCGTCGTCCGCGGGTCGAACCCACGTCGGCCGGAACGAAGTCGCAGCCGTCGACGGTGTCGGGCGGGTGGTGCGTACGCTGGGACGATCGCCACCCACTACGACGTGCTCGGGGTCCCACCCGATTCCACGGCGCACACGATCCGTGCTGCGTACCGTGACCGCGCGCGGCGCCATCACCCCGACCGGGCCGGTGCGGCTGGTGACGATGCCGCCATGATGTCGGCACTCAACGAGGCGTACCGGGTTCTGGGTGATCCGGGTCGCCGCGCGTTGTACGACCGGTCGCTCGTCGAACGCGGTCCGGGCGCGGTCGTGACCGAACCTGCGAGCGCGACCGGCGACGACGAGTTCGACCGGCCGCCGACCGTCAGGCGCGACTCGCGTCTCGTTCCGTCTGGTCCTGCGCGCGTGCCGTGGAAACTGATGCTCGTCACGGCCGTCGTGGGCTCGGTCGCAGTGATCGTCGGTGCGGCGTTCAACGATCCACCGTCGGAGGAGACGCCCGATGGCATCCTTCGCGCCGGCTCGTGTGTCGAGATCGAGCCCAACGGGGATGCCCGCGAGGTGGCGTGCGGGTCGGCCGACGACGTGGTGGTCGAGCTGCTGCTGCCGACCGGTGCCGACTGCCCATCGGGACTCACGGCCCATCGCGATCGCCTCGGCCTCGGAACCGCCTGCATCGCTCGCGAGTGATGCGCAGCTGGGCGGGACTCCTGGTGATCAGCGTGCTGCTGGCTACGGCTGCCGGGATCGGGTTGATCCTGATCGCGACCTCGTCGTCGACCACGGCGCTGCTCGATCTGGCGATCGGTGATTGCTTCGACCTGCCGGATGCGTCCGATCGCCTGGCCGGCGGCGTGGACGTCGTCGAGACGGTCGAGGTGGTGCCCTGCGACCGACCCCACGGAGCAGAAGTGGTCGGCGGTGGGCAGCTCAACCCCGACGGCGGGCTCGACTACCCACCCGACGACGAGTTGTTCGCGTTGATCGACGAGCGGTGCCTCACGATCGACGGGCCCCCCATCGACCGTTTCGGTGTCGTGCCGATCGCTCCCACCGAGCAATCGTGGACCAGTTTCGACGGGCGGTTCCTGTGCCTCGCGATCCCGTACGGCACGGTCACCACGACCGGCCGAGCCGCGGACGGATGACGGAGCGATCGGGAACCCGTCCTGCTAGCCTGCGGGTCCCCGCACGGGCGATTAGCTCAGATGGCTAGAGCACTGCCTTCACACGGCAGGGGTCGTTGGTTCGAGTCCAATATCGCCCACCACGAAAACCCTGGTAGCAGAGTTACGAGGCGCCCAGAGGCGCCTCGTTCTCGTTTCCAGGTCCGCGTCAGGCCAGCGCGACATCCCCTGACCCCTGTCGGCCGGCTACCGGACACGCCGAGTCGGGCGGGTAACGGAACGTGACGATCCCCTGACCGAGGACCGACGTGCCTCGTTCTGGCGCCGACTCCCACCGCATTCGACGGGTCACGTGGACGGCCGGTACCCGGGGGACTGTGGGCGCGTCGAGTGACGTCACGGCGGCTGCTCCGGCGCCGATCCTCGCGGACCTCACTCGACGAACGATCGGTCGGCGTACCGCCGCGTCGGATCTCGCGCTCGTCCCGACCGACGCGGGCGTAATGTGTTCCCGATGGCACCGCTCGGGGCACTCGTTGCGGCTGGGCGCACGTCCGACGTCTACGAGTTCGGTGCGGGAGTGGTCGTCAAGGTGCCACGGCCCCAGGTTCCCGATCATTGGGCCCCGCGCGAGGCCGAGTACACCGCGGCCGTGCAGTCGTTGGGCGTTCGCGCGCCGGCCGTCATCGACGTCACGCGGATCGATGGCCGGAATGCGATCGTCTTCGAGCGGATCGAAGGCCGCTCGATGTGGGAGCACATGCTCGCGACTCCGGCACGCATCCCCGAGTACGCACGCACGCTCGCCGACACCCACCGGCGGATTCTCGCGGCGGGTCCGCAAGCGGGGCTCGACGGTTTGGTCGACCGGACGCAGCGGAAGCTGGCCGACGTGCAACAGATCTCGGCTGAAGAGCGGACCCGAAGCCTGTGCCCTCGCCCGATCTCTCCCCAAGGGTGCGGCGCTGCTGCACGGTGACCTGCATCCGGGAAACGTCTTGATGACCGCGGACGGGCCCGTCGCCATCGACTGGTTCGACGCCTCGATCGGCCACCCGGTCGGCGATGTCGTGAGGTCCTCACTGCTGATGCGGCCGTTCGGTGACCGCGGCGACCCGCAACACCTTCCGGGGGCAGACCCGGCGATGCTGACCCTGCTGCATCACTCTCACTCGGCGGCGGCGCTTCGGACGAGCCACAACCCCGGACCCTCGACCGAGGCTGCGCCCCCGTCGGCAGTTCACGTGTCGGGAATCGGCTCGATCGGGAACTGCATCTCGGTGCGCCATCGGGCGATGTCGTCGGGGCAGTCGAGGTAGTGCTCTCGCGAGTACCCGGTCGTACGGAAGCCGAGGGCGCGCATCCACTCGAAGATCGGCGCGACCGTGTCGACATCGACGGTTGCCATGTCGCCATGATGGATCGCCGTCGCTGCCAACTCGACGCTTGGCAGGTCGACGATCGCAAGACCGGCGACGTCCACGACCGGCTCGTCGATCGGGAAACCGGCATGGACGCCGATCCCGCCGTCGGCGGTGTCGTCGTAGTAGGCGATCGAGGGTCCGGCGATGTCCACGCCAGCGGCGCCCAGCGCTTCGAACAACTGTGGGTAGAGCGGCTGGATCACTGGGCCGACGTCGGCCGACGCGAAGCTCGGGCTGACGTCCGACGCTACGGCGAGGTGGACCACTGGCAGCGGCTTGGTGGCGACGGTGACGGTGCGGGTGGGTTGATCGTTCATCTGGTTCTCCAATCGCTGGATGTGTGCTTCGACGCGTTCGAGCCGGGTTGCGGCCTCGTCGAGTTCGGACTCGAGCTCGGCGCGGCGCAACATGAGCATCCCGCGCAGCTCGGACGGGCCCACCCCATCATCGAGGACACGCTTGACCTCCGCGAGCGAGAACCCGAGACTCCTCAACGCCAACACGTGGAGGAGGTCGGCCAGCCTGGGACTCGTGGTCGCGGCGATACCCAGTCGCGTCGTCGACCTCGGCAGGCACCAGTACACCGAGATCGTGGTAGTGCCGGAGCATGCGCGGCGTCACGCCACCGAGCTGCGACAGGTCACCGATCGAGTACATACCAGCCGACGGTACGGGTTGACACCGCGTCAGAGTCAACCCCCGACGGCTCGAGCCCACGTCTGACCGACGCACGCTCGCTGGACTCGAGCGGTCGGAGCAACACCGGCTCGTCGGAGCGAGCGAGCGTGCGCGTCGAGGGCCTCCGCGTGCACATCCGTGCCGATCGCGAGTGAACGTGGTCAATCGCAGGGGCGGTCGACATGCGCATCCAGCGTGGCGTTGTCTCCTGGTCCGGCTGGGTGATGGTCGCTAGTCGGCTCGTCGATCCAGAACCACGACGGCAGTCTCGGTCGGGCGTCGAGCAGCGAAGCCATCGAGCCCATGATCGAGTTGTCGCCATCGTTCCCACAGCCGGTCACGTTCCTCGCCGAGTGCGCGGCGGCCGACAACGGGGATCGTCGTTCCGCCGGCCACGGTGAGTGTGGCCTCGGGCTGGGACTGGAGGTTCAGCCACCACGCAGGTTCTGGTGCGCCCCACCCGTTCATCGCCATCGTGACGACGCCATCTCCGTCCTCGTAGTAGCCGATCATCACGCTGCGTTCGACGCCGCTGCGGCGTCCGGTCGTGGTGAGGTAGGCGAGCCCGTAGCGATCAGATCGTGGAGCACGAAGCCCGAACCGGCCTCCGCTCCACCGGTAGAGCGTCTTGTGGATCTTCCATGCAGCCCGAATGAACCAGCGGGGCGGAAGGAACCCGCTGACCGGCGTGTCTGATTTGCTGGCCATACGTCCACGTTACGGAACGTGCGGTCAACATCCGCTGGCCATCCGTCGTTCGTCGTCACCCCGACGGGACGCGGTCAAGGGGACCCACGTCGATCCGGACACCATCAACGAGAGCCGATACCGACCACCTCGCCACCGGCACGTCCGGCCGCAAGATTCTGAACGCTTCGCCACTCGCACGACCACATCGTGATCACCCGAAACGGCCACCCCGCTGCCGTGACGATCCGGTCCCGGCGGGTTCAAACCGGGTGGTCGACGGGATCGGTGACGAGCATCGCGCCATGGTCCTGGGGACTGTCGCCGGCGACAGGGCGCCCTGGTCGCGATCGGACCCGTGCGACCGACTCGCGCAGACCGCCGGGCGGACGAGAGGCGGAAGTCAGATGGTTTCTGGCCCGGGCGCCTGCGCCGACCGTCGCCGCGGGGGACCTTCGACTCTTGAACGCGGTGGGCGAACGCGCGAAAGATGGGGTATGAGCAGCACTGATCGCACCAATTCTGGCCACCGGCTCCCCGAGGGAATGGCGGAGCTCTCCGTGACCGAGTGTTGGACCCTGCTCCGTCACGAAGAGGTCGGACGTCTTGCGGTGTCGATCGCCGATCATCCCGACATCTTCCCGATCAACTACGTCGTCGACGGCGAGAGCATCGTGTTTCGAACCGGCGCCGGCACGAAGCTCGCTGCAGCCGTACTGGGCAAGGGAGTGGCCTTCGAGATCGATGGCTACGACGCCTTGGCCGGGGACGCCTGGAGTGTCGTCGTGAAAGGGCGGGCCCGTCAGGTCGAGCACATGCTCGAGTACTTCGACGCCGAGGATCTCCCGTTGTTCCCGTGGCACGCCGCGCCCAAGCCCGACATCGTGCGGATCGAGCCCGATGAGGTCACCGGGCGACGTTTCCACGTCGTCGAGCGGCAAGCACTCGACACGCCGCCGCCCGCGCACACCCAGCCGTACATGCCGCCCGACTGATCCTCCGATCCGGATCCACACGCCGGTCGAGCCCGAGAATCCGGCCATGCTCCTGCTCACCGTGGGTGCCGGGTAGATTCGGGACGTGGTTCGACTGTGCGAGCGACCCGGATGCTCCGAACCCGGGGCGGCTGCCTATGGCATGACCCCAGAAGACCTGCTGTTCTGGATCGCACCGCTGCACGAGGCGAGGCCTGACGACCCGAGCGTGCTGTGCCGACGACACGCCGATGCCATGGTGGTCCCGCGCGGGTGGACCCTCGACGATCGTCGTGAGGAGACGCTACGACTGTTCCGGCCGCGGCCGGTCGAGCCGCTCGCCGGGGCGACTTCCTCCGGGCGTACTCGGAATCGCCGCGGGCGCGCCGAACGTCCCGAGCAGCTCCAGATCGACGGGACGGGTGGGATCCCCCGGCCGCTCGGTCAGGACGATGCCGCGATCGTCGCCGATCCGGACGTGCCGGATGTGCCCTGGCAACCCGACTTCGACGCCGATGACGACCTCGGCGGGCTGCTCGAGGTCGACAGCCCGTTGCTCGCTCGCGCCTTTCGAGGCACCGGTCGACCCAGGGGTTGATCGTGCGTACCTCCGAGTCGGTCACCGTGCCGGCGCCGCCCGAGCTGGTGTACCCGCACGTCGTGGATCTCGCTGCCTATCCTTCGTGGCTCGGACTGGTCCACTCGGCCGTGCCCGACGTGGCCGCGCACAACCCTGCCTGGTGGGTCGAGATCCGGGCACGCGTCGGCCCGTTCGAGCGTTCGAAGCAGCTCCGCATGGAGCGGACGGAGTCGGTCGACGATCGACTGGTCGTCTTCGAACGAGCCGAGACCGACGGCCGGGAGCACGCCCGGTGGGCCCTGCGAGCCGAGCTCGCCCCAAGGGGCGGCGGTGCCACGATCGTGACGATGCACCTTGCCTACGACGGTGGGCTCTGGACGGGCGGTCTGCTCGAGAAGATCCTCGACGAGCAGATCCGGCGCGGAAGGGTGGGGCTCGCCCGGGCCGTCAGCGACGGATCCAGGCGCTGAGCCGGCCGTCGGGCCGGCGCTCCAACGCGAGCGGGAGCCCGAAGCACTCGCTGAGTGTCTCGGCGGTGAGTGCCTCGTCGATCGGACCCTGCGCGACCGCCGCACCGTCGCGCAGCAGCAACGCGTGCGTCATCCCGATCGGCACCTCGTCGACGTGGTGCGTGACGAGCACGAGAGGAGGGCCGCTCGGCTGTTCGATCAGATCGCCGAGCGCCGCAACGAGTTGCTCCCGTCCGCCGAGGTCGAGTCGCGCCGCCGGTTCGTCCAGGAGGACGACCCCGGGCTCGTTCATCAGGGTGCGGGCCAGGAAGACCCGCTGTTGCTCGCCCGACGACAGGGTACCGAGCGTCCGCTCGCCGAGCCGCCCGACGCCCATCCGTTCGAGGCAGCGGTGAGCCTGCGCGACGTCGTCGTCGGAGTACCGGTGCCACCAGGGTTCGAGCGCGGCATGCTTCGCAGTCATGACGATCTCGCCGGCGGTCAATGCGAGGCGGAACTGGGCCGCCAGCGCTGCCGACGCGTAACCGACCCGTTGGCGCAGCCGCCTGACGTCGGTGTGCCCGAGTTCGGCGTCGAGGACCCGCACCGTGCCCGATGACGGGTGCTCGTACATGGCGGCGATGCGCAACAGGGTGGTCTTGCCGCTTCCGTTCGCACCGAGAACCACCCAATGCTCCTTGACATCGACCCGGAGGTTGACACCGTCGAGGATGCGGCGGCCGTCACGCTCGAACACGATGTCGTCGAGCTCGAGTGGTGCGTGGGTCATGTTCGTCGTGTGTACCCGCATCGAGCCGTCGCGAGAATGCCCGTAACCGAACTGCAATGGAAGGTACGATTTCACCCAGTATGCCGGCGGCGATTCGACGTCTCGTGGCGGTGACGTTCTGCACCGCGTTGCTCGCTGGGGTCGGCGCGCCCGCGTTCGCCCAGACCGACGACGATGCCGCCCAGCGCGCCGCACGCGAGATCGCGGCCGCACGTGAGCGTGCGAACCAGGCGGCCGAGGACTACTTCGACGCGGAGTCGGCACTGGAACTGCTCGAGGTCGAGGAGGAACGACTCCGCCTCGAGCTGCGAACGCTCACCGAGGAGGTCGCCGACCTGAAGCGTGCGGTCGAGTTCGTCGCGGTCAACCGGTTCGTCGCCAGCGGGGCGTCGGGCATCCCGATCCTCACCGACCTCCGCCAACCGACCGAGCAACTCCATGGCGACGTGCTCGCCACGGTCGTCGCCGAGTCCGGCGCGACGACGCTCGACGACTACGACGAGGCACGGGAGCGTCTTCGTGACAAGCGCAAGGAGGTCGAGGCGACCGAGGCCCGTGTCGTCCGTCAACAAGAGGAGCTGCTCCAGCTCCAGGTCGATGCCGAGGCCGAGGTCGAGCGCCTGCGGGAGATCGAATCGCAGCGGCTCCAGGACGAAGCCGTGGCCGCAGCGCTCGCTGCCCAGCAGCGCGAAGAAGCCCGACAGCTCGCCGAGCTCCAGCGTCGTCAGGCCGAGTCGGCGCGTGTCGCAGCGGGTGCTGTCGACGCAGCTGCAGCCGCTGCCATCACGGCCGGCTCCTCCGACGGGAACACGGCCGGTAGTCAAGGCGCGAGCGGCGGCGAGGCCGGGGGCCGAACGGGCGGGGGTGGCGCGGGCACCAACCCGCGGGCAGCAGGTTCGGGCTATCTCGACGGCACCATCGTGTGCCCCGTCCAGGGTACGTCGGCGTACGGCGACACGTGGGGAGCGCCGCGCAGCGGTGGACGCCGTCACCAGGGCGTCGACATGTTGGCTCCGAGCGGCACTCCGCTGCAGGCGGTGATCGGCGGCTTCGCGTCGCACCGTAGCAACCGGCTCGGTGGGATCACGATCTCGCTCCAGGGCGACAACGGCAACCGGTACTACTACGCCCATCTGGTGGGCTACGAGGGTCTGGAGGGCCGGGTCGAGCAGGGCCAGGTCATCGGATACATCGGCGACACCGGGAACGCGACCGGCGTCCCGCACCTGCACTTCGAGATCCGACCCAACGGTGGGGTGCCCGTCAATCCTTACCCCTCGGTCCGTTCTTCCGGCTGCTGACCCGCGATCCTGTGGGTGTGAGCGCTGGCGCCGACCGTGGGCCCGACGCGGTGATTCGGGGAGCTGTCTCCCTCGCGCTCGGCGACGTTCGGGTCACCGGCATCGCCCGCCTGACGGGGGGAGCGTCGCGTGCGACGTGGTGCTGCGAGGTCGACGGCACGCCGATGGTGGTGCAGCGCCAACGCGCCGGGGCGGATCGAGACATGGCTGTCGAGGCCGCCGTCCTGCGGGCGGCGGCGGGCACCGGCGTACCCGTGCCCGAAGTCGTTGCGTTCGTCGGTGAGCCCGATGGCGCCACGACGCTGATCACTCGACGCGTGCCGGGCCAGACGATCGCCCGCAAGATCCTGCGCGACGCCGAGTACCGGCGTGCGCGATCAGTGCTCGCCGATCAGCTCGGTCGCGCGCTCGCACGCGTGCACCGCATCGATCCCCTCGCTGTGCCGGGGATCGAGACGGTCGATCCGCTTCAGGCATCGCGCGAGCGCCTCGACGAGATCGGCGAGCCGCACCCGACGTTCGAGCTCGTGTTCCGATGGCTCGACGACCATCGCCCGGTGCGATCCGCTTCGGCGGTCGTCCACGGTGACTACCGGTTGGGCAACGTGATCGTCGACGACGGTGGGCTCGCCGCCGTGATCGACTGGGAGCTCGCCCACATCGGAGACCCGATGGAGGACCTCGGCTGGCTGTGCGTGCCGGCCTGGCGGTTCGGGGCACCGCTCCCGGCCGCCGGCGTCGGGACACGCGAGCAACTGTTCACGGCGTACGCGGACGAGTCCGGGATGGAGGTCGATCCCGAGGTCGAGCGGTGGTGGGAGGTGTGCGGCATCCTGCGCTGGGGGATCATCTGCATGACGCAGGCCGACGCACATCGTTCCGGGCTGGTCCGGAGTCACGAGCTGGCGGCGATCGGACGCCGGGTCTGTGAGAACGAGCACGATCTCTTCCTCGCGCTGGACGGGCGCTGGTGATGGCGGCCCCTCACGATCTCCCGACTGCGGCCGAGCTCGTCGAGGCCGTCCGCGAGTGGTGGGATCGCGACGTGGTGTCGGGTCGAGCACCTGTCGACCGATTCCATGCGAGGGTCGCTGCCAACGTGCTCGCCATCGTGCAGCGCGAGCTCGAGCTCGGCGGCGAGCAGGAGATCCGTCATCGCTCGCGACTCGAGCGACTCGGCGTGGCCGACGACACTGCGCTGGCCGCAGCGATCCGGTCGGGCGAGCTCGACGACCGGTCAGCGGAGGTTCGGGCGCTCGTCTGGGAGAGCGTCCGGGACAAACTCACGGTGGCGAACCCCCGCTATCTCGACCGGTTGGAGGACTGACCGCCTGACCGGCGGTCTCAGGTGGGCCCGCTGCCGGTCGCCGTCGACCCGGTGCGTTTCGCGCCGATCGTCACCGGTTGCCCGGCAGCGAGTTGCCCGCACGCGGCGTCGATGTCGGTGCCGCGGTTCTGTCGGACGGTCGCGTTGGCGCCGAGCGTCTCGAGCAGGTCACGGAACTCGTGCACACGCTTCAGCGACGACCCGCGTGTCGGATACCCGGGCGTCGGGTTGAGCGGGATCAGGTTGACGTGGGCACGCGGGCGCAGTCGGCGACACAGCGCCGCGAGCTCGGCGGCGTCTGTGTCGCGGTCGTTGACGCCGTCGATCATCGCCCATTCGAAGCTGATGCGTCGGTTCTTCGCCGCGAGATAGGTGGAGCAGGCGTCGAGCAAGTCGTCGATCGGATACCGGCGGTTGATCGGCACCAACTCGTCGCGCAGCTCGTCGTTGGCCGCGTGCAACGACACGGCGAGATTGACGGGGAGCGGCCGGTCGGCCAGCGTGCGGATACCGGGGATCAAGCCGACCGTCGAGATCGTGATGTGCCGCGCTGACAACCCGATGTCGCCGTGGAGTCGCTCGACCGCCTGCCAGACGGTGGGCTCGTTGGCCAGCGGTTCGCCCATGCCCATGAAGACGACGTTCGAGACGCGACGATCAGACTCGCGGGCGCGTCGGACCGCCCGTGCGACCTGTTCGACGATCTCGCCGGTCGTCAGGTGGCGTGTGAAGCCCGCCTGGCCGGTCGCGCAGAACCCACAGGCCATCGCGCAGCCGGCCTGACTGGAGATGCACACGGTGGCCCGATCTGCGTAGAGCATCAGCACGGTCTCGACCCGGCTCCCACCCTCGAGCTCCCACAGGAACTTGACCGTGTCGCCGCGATCGCTCACCGATTCGGCGACCGGGCTGAGGGCGGCGGGCAGCCGCTCGGCCAGCTCGGCGCGCATCGTCTTGGGGAGAGCGGTCCACCCGTCCGGCTCGGCGCACTGGTCGTAGAGCCCGCTCCAGACTTGGTCGACCCGGTAGCGCGGTGTACCGGCGAGCAGCTCGGCGAGCTGGTCGCGGTCGACGTCGTAGCGAGTCCGGGTCCGCATGTCCGGCGTCAGATCTCGGTGGCCAGTCGCTCGTACTGGTCGATGCGGTCCCGGCATACGTCGAGGCTCGCCGTCCAGAACGCGACGTCGGTGACGTCGAGACCGAACGCAGCGCCCAGCTGCTCGGCGGTGTCCATCCCCGCCCGCGACAGCAGATCGTCATAACCGACGCGAAAGCGCTCCGGATCGGCCTCGTACTGGGCGTACAGGCCGAGGCCGAACAGCAGGCCGTACGTGTAGGGCCAGTTGTAGAAGTGCGATCCGTAGTAGTGCGGCTTGAGCAGCCACATGTACGGATGGCGGGTGTCGGGATCGATGCCATCGCCATATGCCTCAGCCTGAGAGTCGCGCATCAGCTCGTTGAGCTCTCCGATGCCGAGAGCGCCTCGCCGACGGCGCTCGAACACTGCGGTCTCGAACAGGAACCGTGACCGGATGTCGACGACGACCTGGTTGGTGCCGGCCAGGTCGACGTCGAGCAGTGCGAGTCGTTCCGGGCCGTCGAGGCGCGCCAAACCCGCCTCCACGGCGAGGGTCTCGCAGAAGATGCTGGCCGTCTCGGCGAGCGCCATCGGGAGTCGCCGTTGGAGAGCCGTGCGCCCGGCCAGTGTCACGTTGTGGTATGCGTGGCCGAGCTCGTGTGCCGTCGTCTGTGCCGAGTCGACCGAGCCTGCCCAGTTCAGGAGCACGAGGGAGCGGTCACCGGTGAACGACATGCAGAACGCACCGCCGGTCTTGCCGTCGCGTGGTTCCGCGTCGATCCACCGCTCCTCGATCGCCCGGTCGACGAGGCCCGCAAGCTCGTTGCTGTAGGTCGAGAACGCGGTGCGAACCCAGTCGATCCCCTCGTTCCACGAGATCGAGGAGGTCACGTGGGGGAGCGGTGCGACGAGGTCCCACCACGGCAGTCCTCCGTCGTGGCCGTGCAACCGCGCCTTCGCCCGCATCCAGCGCCGGAAGTCGGGTAGCGCATCGGTGACCGCCTGCTGCATCGCCTCGAACGTCTCGTGGCTGACGCTGTTGCCGAACAGGGAGGCGTCGAGAGGAGTCAGCCAGCGCCGCCGCCGGTTGACGGCGTTCGCCTCGCCCTTGATCGAGTTCATCGCCGCTGCGACCGGGGTGGCGATCGTCGGCCACGCAGTGAGCTCGGCATCGAAGGCAGCCCGACGCACCCCCGGATCGGTCGAGGTGGCGAGTCCGCGCACCGCGGGCATGGGCAGGGTCTCGGTCGTGCCGTCGGGGAAGTGGACCTCGGTCGCGAGTTGGGAGGTCACGTCGCGCTGGAGCCGACCCCACGCGGAGGAACCGGTCGTCGATAATTCGGCGTAGAGGCCCTCCTCCGCCTCGCTCATCTGGTGCGCGGCTCGCTCGGCGAGCCGGATGAGTGGTCCGACGTGGCCGGTGACCTCGCTGCTGACGGCGGTGAGCTCGTCGACGCCGAGCGCGTGGACCCAATCGGCGAGTCGTGCGAGCAGGGGGGTGAGCCGTGCGTCGTGGTCGTCGAGCTGGCTCAACAGCGACTGCGCTCGCTCGTCGCGGGAGTCGGTCGTCACGGTCGCGTAGACGACCGCACCGATCTCCTCGAAGTCGGTCAACAGTGCGTTGTATCCACGGATGATCTCGTCTGCTGCCCGCCCGTCGTCGACGGTCACTGGACGTGGATCGATGAGTCGAACGCCGTGCTCGTCGAAGAGCGCGACGAGGCGGGTGACCTCGGCCCCGAGTCGCTCCATCGCATCGGTGAACGAGCGTGCCTCGAGCGACTCGTGGACGTCGGCGACGCTCCAGCGCGGGAGCTCGTTGCCGGACTGTGTCGTCGTGGACTGTTCGGTCGTGGACATCAGAACCTCGGTGGGTGGTTGGCCGATCTGGGTGGTGGTGCGGTCATGGGGTGATCGAACCGGCGAATGCTCGCCGCGATCGGTGGACGGTGAAGCCGAGCCGCTCGTACATCGTGACCGCCGGCGCGTTGTCGGCGTCGACATACAGGTTGGCGAGCGTGACCCCGCGGGCGGCGAGCGAGTCGAGACCGGCGAGGGTGAGTTGCGTGCCCAGACCCTGTCCGCCGAAATCAGGGTCGACGGCGATCACGTAGATCTCTCCGATGGGCGGGTCATGTTCGTCGTGGAGCTTGGTCCAGCAGAACGCGGCCAGGCGTCCGTCGCATTCGTGGAGGCGAAAACCCTCCGGATCGAACCATGGTTCGGCGAATCGCAGCGCGAGCGTGTCGCAGGTCCAGCCCCCCTGCTCCCCGTGTTCCGCGAACGCACGGTTGTTGACCTCGATCCACGCAGTCTCGTCGACGCCGGGAACGAACGCACGAGTATCGACCGTGGCGTGCCGGTCGAGTGGGAGCGGCCGTCGCATCTCGTGGAGTCCTCGTACCGGTTCGAGACCGAGCCGGGCAGCGATCGACCGGTCGTGGTCGTCGGGGTCGTCGACCCACCACGTCAGGTGACCACCACCTCGGCGCCGGAAGGCGTCGACGATGGTCTCGGCGAGATCGTCGCGCACAGTCGCCGGATCGGAAACGTCGGGGCCGATCACGACTTCGAGCGAGGACGAGTCGTTCGCTGCCGAGATCTGGGCCACGGCGATCGTCCCGGTGTCGTCGACGATGCGCACGACGATGAAGCCGTCGGCTCCGCCGGCGTTCAGATCGAGCCAGAGGTGATCGCTCAACGGTCGGGCCCCGGTCGCGGCGGTGATGCCGTCGACGAAGGTCACGAGCGAGCTCCGCTCGTCTTCGGTCGGGCGTCGGATGATCTCCACGAGCCGCATCGTGGTGCAGGGTATCGGTGCCGGGTTCGCCGACGACGCGACTTGCTCGGGGTCCTGCTCGTTCCGGGAGCGATGTGACACACGGTGTGCGACACGTCGGTGGGCCATGCCGATGGGCCGTCGTTGGACCACGTCGGCTGACCCATTGGAGTCATGGCCTCCCGAATCTGGGTCCATCACAGCGTCAAGGAAGTGTCACGACGGCGCAAGAATCGTCAAATGTCCGGTAATGCTTGCTCTGTCGCCGGTCACGCTGTGAGAATGTTCGCATCCAGGTTCCCGCCACCTGGTTTGTAGCGAGTGTTGGGATCCGCCGCCCAGCCCGCTCAGGGTTGTACGACCCCTCGGTTCGCCGGGGGGTCGTCCCCGTTTTCGACCGATCTCATCCGAACGGAGACCGGTCACCGTTCGAGCGTCTTGATCGCCCGATGTATCGCTCTGGTCGCGATCAGCAGCTGACGCTCGGCCTCGTGCACGCTCGAGACGATGTCCTCCCGTTCGGTGCCGAGGAAGGGTTCGGCGATCGCTGCCACCCGGTCGCGTTGGCGCTCGACCGTGTCGGCGATCACCTGGAGCTCGGCGGACGCAGTCGAGGGGTCGGGACCGGCGGGGCGTGGCGACATCGCCGACCAACCTATTCCGTGTCGTCACGAACCGGTCGGTAGCCTGCCCGGCGTGATCCCGGTCCGCGACGATCTCCGTTCCCTCGAGGGCTATCACTCGCCGCAGGTCGACGTGAGCATCCGGTTGAACACCAACGAGTCACCGTTGCCGCCACCGACCGCCTGGCGCGATGCGTTCGCGGCCGAGCTGTCGCGGGTCGAGTGGCACCGCTATCCCGATCGTCAGGCAACTGAGCTGCGTGAGGCGATCGCCGCCTCGCACGGCGTGTCGGCCGACATGGTGTTCGCAGCCAACGGTTCGAACGAGGTCCTCCAGACGATCCTGCTGACGTACGCCGGCGCGGGCCGGACGGTCGCGACGTTCGAGCCGACCTATCAGATGCACGCCCAGATCGCTCGTGTCGTCGGTTCCCGGGTCGTGGAGGGCGAGCGCGACGCCGACTTCACACTGAGCTCGTCGGAGATCCGACGGGTTGTCGGGTCGGCCGACCCACACGTGACCTTCCTGACGTCGCCCAACAACCCGACCGGGCTCGTCGAGCCGGCCGCGCGCATCACCGAGCTCCTCGATCAGACGTCGGGGCTGGTCGTGGCCGACGAGGCGTATGCCCAGTTCGCGGACTGGTCGGCGCTGTCGATGCTCGACGAGTCGCGGCCACTCGCCGTGACCCGCACGTTCTCGAAGACCTGGAGCCTGGCGGCGGTCCGCCTCGGGTACGTCGTGGGGCCGACGTGGTTCATCAGCGAGCTCGACAAGGTCGTCCTGCCGTACCATCTCGACGCTGCCAAGCAGATCGCCGGTCGGCTGGCACTGCGGTACACCGACGAGATGGACGAGCGCGTCCGGTTCATCGTCGCGGAGCGCGAGCGATTGTCGACCGCGATGCGGGCGTTGTCGATCGACGTCACACCGAGCGGCGCGAACTTCATCCTGTTCCGCCCGACCTCGATGCCGGGGCGTGTGCTCTGGCAGGCCTTGCTCGATCGCGGTGTGCTCGTGCGTGACTGTTCGGGCTGGCCGCGTCTCGCCGACCGACTTCGCGTCACCGTCGGCACGCCCGACGAGAACGATGCGTTCCTGCACGCCATCTCGGAGGTCCTGACATGAGCCGAACCGCCACCCGCAGCCGGTCGACGAAGGAAACGTCGATCGAGATCTCGATCGACCTCGACGGCTCGGGCCGGACGTCGGTGTCGACGGGGATCCCGTTCTACGATCACATGCTCGACCAACTGGGACGGCACGGCGGATTCGACCTGATGGTGAAGGCCGATGGCGATCTCCACATCGACACCCACCACACGGTCGAGGACGTCGCGATCGCGCTCGGTGAGGCCTTCCGCGAGGCGCTCGGCGACAAGGCGGGCATCAGGCGGTTCGCGAGCGGCCGCTTCCCGCTCGACGAAGCGCTCGTCGACGTCGCTCTCGATCTGTCGGGTCGGGCCCATGTCGAATGGAACGTGCCGATGCCCGAGGTCCTCCCCCTCGGTGATCCGGCATTCGATCCGCAGCTCGCCGAGCACGCGGTCTCGTCGTTCGCGCAGGCCGCAGCGATGACGCTGCACGTCGAGCTGGTGCGTGGCCGCAACGTGCACCACATCATCGAAGCGACCTTCAAAGGGCTGGCTCGCTCGTTGCGCGACGCGGTGCGAGTGGAGAGCGCCGGCGTGCCATCGACCAAGGGTGTGCTGTGACGGCCTCCGAGCCGGCATCCCGTCCCCTCGTCGCCGTTCTCGACTACGGCATCGGGAACCTCCATTCGGCGCGCAAGGCGCTCGAGACCATGGGCGCCGATGCCCGGCTCACGACCGACGCCGGCCTCGTCGCCGACGCAGACGGTGTGGTGCTCCCAGGGGTTGGTGCGTTCGGCGCCTGCATGTCCACGTTGCGTTCGACCCGGCTCGAGGCGCCAGCCCTCGACGCGGTGGAGTCCGGTCGTCCGTTCCTGGGGATCTGCGTCGGGATGCAGATGCTGTTCGACAGGTCCGAGGAGGACGACGCCGCGGTGGGCCTCGGTGTGATCCCCGGTCTGGTCCGATGGATTCCCGCCGGTGTGAAGCGCCCCCAGATGCAGTGGAACCGACTCCTGATCTCCACACCCGATGATCCGATGCTCGCCGATCTGGGCGACGACCCCTGGGTCTACTTCGTGCACTCGCTGCACGGGGTGCCCGTGGACCCCGGGGTGGTCGCCGCCACCTGCGAGTACGGCGCAACCCTCAACGCGGCCTTTCGCCTCGACAACGTGTTCGCCACCCAGTTCCACCCGGAGAAGTCCGGGCCGACCGGGCTTCGGTTGCTGTCGAACTTCGTTGCCGTCTGCGCATCGGCCCGGAGCGGACTGGGTGCAGCATGACCGCGATCACCGACCTCTATCCGGCGATCGACCTGCGAGGTGGGCGAGTCGTCCGGCTCACGAAGGGCGACTACGACGCCGAGACCGTATACGGCGAGGACCCGGTAGCGGTCGCGGTGGCGTTCGCCGATGCGGGCGCGCCGTGGGTCCACGTCGTCGATCTCGATGCGGCGCGCACGGGTGATCCGGTCAACCGGCCCGTCGTCAAGGAGATCGCCGACGCACTGCGGGGACGGGCGCACCTGCAGAACGGTGGAGGTGTGCGCACGCTCGACGACGTCGAGGCGCTCGCAGTGGCCGGTGTGAGCAGGGTCGTGATGGGGTCGGCTGCTGTGCAGGACCCGGCCCTCGTCGAAGCAGCGACCGAACTGATGGCTGTCGCCGTGGGGCTCGACCATCGAGCCGGTGAGCTGGCCGTGCACGGCTGGACGGAGGCCAGTGACGTGCGATTCGACGACGCGCTGTCGCGGTACCCGACCGCGTCGGCGTTCGTGATCACCGACATCGGTCGTGACGGGATGCTCGTCGGTCCCGACCTCGATGGTCTGGCTACGGCGGTTGCCTCGACGACCGTGCCCGTGATCGCGAGCGGCGGTGTCTCGTCGATCGGCGACATCGTCGAGCTAGCGTCCATCCCCGGTCTCGGTGGGATCATCACGGGGAAGGCCATCTACGAGGGCCGCTTCACTGTGGCCGAGGCGCTCGCCGCGCTGGAGGTCGACTGATGCAGGTCGCGCGCGTGATCCCCTGCCTCGACGTCACCGGTGGGAGGGTCGTGAAGGGCACCAACTTCGTCGATCTCCGTGATGCCGGTGACCCGGTCGAGCTGGCGGCCCGCTACGACGCCGAAGGCGCCGACGAGCTGGTCTTCCTCGACATCACCGCATCGTCCGACGACCGCGAGACGACCGTCGACATGGTCTATCGGGTTGCTGAGCAGGTCTACATCCCGTTCACGGTGGGCGGAGGGATCCGATCGCTCGAGGACGCCCGTCGCATGCTACGAGCGGGTGCCGACAAGGTGAGCGTGAACACCGCCGCGGTCCAGCGCCCGGAGTTGATCTCCGAGATCGCCGCCGAGTTCGGTTCGCAGTGCGTCGTGTGCGCGATCGACGCCAAACGACGCGGCGACACCGCAGCACTCGGCTTCGAGGCGTACCTGCACGGGGGGCGGACGCCGACGGGGACCGACGCAGTGGAGTGGGCGCAGCGTGCTGCCGAGCTCGGTGCCGGTGAGGTCCTCCTCACCTCGATGGATCGCGACGGCACCCGTGAGGGATTCGATCTCGAGCTCACGGCCGCGATCAGCGCCTCCGTGAACGTGCCGGTGATCGCCAGCGGTGGAGTGGGCACCCTCGACCACCTCGTCGACGGGATCGTCAGCGGTGGGGCCGACGCCGTGCTCGCAGCGTCGATCTTCCATTTCGGCGAACACACCATCGCCGAAGCGAAGACGGCGATGGCGGCGGCGGGAGTGACCGTGCGTCCGCCGGCCTGAACGACCGACGACTGTACCTCGGGTTACCTCGCGGTAACATCGCCCGCATGAGCGCCGACAGCTTGACGATCGAACGTCGCGGGCCCGTCTTGATCCTCCACATCGACGACGGCAAGGCCAACGCGCTGTCTGCCGATCTGATGACGTCGATGACCGATGCGATCATGAGCGCCGAGGCGGATCCCGAGATCGGCGCCGTCGTCGTGCATGGCCGCGACAGACGATTCTCGGGAGGGTTCGACCTCGGTGTGATGTACGGCGACGACTTCGGCGCGATCGTCGAGCTCGTGGCCCAGGGCGGTGCCCTCGTCCGCCAGATCTTCGGCGCGTCGGTGCCCGTCGTCGCCGCCTGTACCGGCAGTGCGGTCGCGGGTGGCGCGCTGTTGCTGCTCGGCTGCGATGTTCGAATCGGTGCCGACATCGACGCCACGATCGGCCTCAACGAGGTTGCGATCAAGATGGTGCCGCCCGACTGGGCGTTCACGATCGCCGAGGCCCGGTTGAGCAATCGCCACTACCAGCGCGCGACCGCCAACGCCAGGCTGACGTCGCCTCGCGAAGCTGTCGACGTCGGGTTCCTCGACGAGGTCGTCGCGGCCGACGAGCTGCTCGAGCGTGCGATCGCGGTTGCCACGGAGTTGGCCGAAACCCTCGATCCGGGAGCATATGCCAAGACCGTCGCGAAGGTCCGTGGGGGTGTCCTCGCGACGATGGGCGAACAGATCGCGAGCCTTCGCGCCGCGATCGATTCGCTGTGATCGTTTGTGGGTAGGGTCGCCGCCATGGCGATCCCCGACGACAAGATGGAATACCGACGACTCGGCAACAGCGGCATCAAGGTGAGCGTGCTCGGCTTCGGGAGTTGGGTCACGTTCGACAACCAACTCGACAACGATCTGGCGCTCGAGTGCATGCAAGCTGCACATGACGCGGGATGCAACTTCTTCGACAACGCCGAGGCCTACGCCGGTGGGCGGAGCGAGGCGATCATGGGTCGCGTCCTGCGCGATCTCGGATGGCCCCGATGGTCGTTCGTCGTCACCACCAAGCTGTTCTGGGGGATCCACGGGCAGGACCCGAACATGCGCAACACGCTGAACCGCAAGTACCTGATGCAGGGTATCGATGCCTCCCTCGAGCGGTTCGGGCTCGACTTCGTCGACATCGTGTACTGCCATCGCGCGGATCCGGACACCCCCATGGAGGAGACGGTCTGGGCGATGAGCGACATGATCACCCAGGGCAAGGCGCTGTACTGGGGCACCAGCGAGTGGAACGCCGACGAGATCCGCAATGCGATCGACATCGCCGATCGGCACCACCTCCACGCGCCCGTGACGGAGCAGTCGCAATACAACCTCCTCGAACGCGACAAGGTCGAACGCGAATACGCACGGTTGTACGCAGAGACCGGGTACGGCAACACCATCTGGAGCCCACTCGCCTCGGGGCTGCTCACGGGCAAGTACAGCGACGGCATTCCCGAGGACTCACGTGCTGCGCTCGAGGGCTACAGCTGGCTGGCGGAGCGGATGACCGACGAGGAAGCGATCGCGAAGATCGATCGTCTCCGTCCGATCGCGGGGCGCCTCGACTGCTCGATGGCGCAGCTCGCGCTGGCGTGGTGTACGAAGCACCCGATGGTCGCGAGCGTGATCACGGGCGCGAGCCGCGCCAGTCAGGTCGTCGAGAACTTCGGCGCGCTCGACGTCGTCCCGCTGCTCACCGACGATGTCGCCGACGAGATGGTCCGCGTCATCTCCTGAGCATCACGGTGACTCGTTGCCGGCGTCGAGCTGGGCGGCAGACCGGGCTCTTCAGCCGTTCGTCGGCGTCCTGATACAGCTGGCCGACGTCGTGGCGGCCCTCGCTGGTGAGATGGGCACACAACTGGAGTGTCTCTTCGGCGCGGTCGCGGATCGGCTCCGCAGCAGGAGACCGGATGTCGCCGATCTCGTCGGGAAGGTCGAAGCCGTTGATCGCGGCGTCGAGCTGCTCCCCGCCGATCGTCTCGAGCAGTGCCCATCCCAGGACCGCATTCGGGACGCACGAGTCGGAGCGTTCTCCGGCGGCCAGGTGGGCGGCACAGGCGACGTGGTAGGCGAGTTGGCCGAGTGCGGACGGCTGGACATCGATCGTCGTCATGCAGCCAGTCCGCCACAGATCGGCCACCCCGGCCAGAGCCCGAGGTCTTGCCGATCGTCGATCAGGTCTGCTCGGTGAGCTTGCGTCGCAGGAGCTTGCCGGTGGTGTTGCGGGGGAGGTCGTCGAGGAAGGTGACCGTCCGTGGCACCTTGTGGCGGGCGAGCTGATCGCGCACGTGGTCGCGCACCTCACGGTCGGTGACCGTCTCGTTCGCGGCCGGTACGACGAAGGCGGCGAGCGCCTGGCCGAATTCGTCGTCGGGTACGCCGACGACCGCAGCGTCTGCGATCCGGGGGTGGGCGCGCAGGAGCTCTTCGACCTCGCTCGGGAACACGTTCTCCCCGCCTGACACGATCATGTCGTCGTCGCGGCCCTCCACGAAGAGCAGTCCGCCGTCGAAGTAGCCCATGTCGCCCGACGACAGCAGCCCGCGCACTCGTTCCTTGTCGCCGCCGTTCGTGTACCCGTCGAAGCGCATCGAACCGCCGACGAACACCCGTCCGACCTCGCCGTCGGGCACGGGTTCGCCGTCGGGATCGAGGATCGCAACATGGACGCCACGCGCGACTCGTCCGGCGGTCGTCGGCGCGTCACGTAGATCGTCGGGTGTCGCGATGGTCGCGACCGCGACCTCGGTCGATCCGTAGAGGTTGTACAACACCGGGCCGAAGTGGTCGAGCGTCGCGGTCACCAAACCGCCCCCGATCGCCGAGCCGCTGGATGCGATCACCCGGAGCTCGGGGGTTCGGTGGGCATCGAGGACGGCCGGCGGGAGCGCGAGGATTCGGGCGATCATCACCGGCACGACCACGAGGACGTCGGCCCGTTGCGCGGCGGTGGTCCGGAGCGTCGTCTCGGGATCGAACCGCCGGGTCATGACGTTGGTCGTGCACCGGGCGAGACCCAGCAGCAGGTGGCTGAGCCCCCAGGCGTGGAAGAGCGGCGCAGCCACGACCTGGGTGTCGCCGAGCCGGAGCGGGATGCGGTCGAGGACGGCCGCGATCGCCTCGGCCCCGGACGCGTCGCTCGTGCGCGCAGCACCCTTGGGCCGGCCTGTCGTGCCGGAGGTCAGGATGACGACGGATCCCTGATCCTTCCGCGGTGCGACGGTGCCGGACGCGGCCAGTCGGTCGAGCGTTGCCTCGTCGACCAGGAGCCGGGCACCGCAACCGTCGGCGGCCGACGCGAACTCGTCGTCGTGGATGATCACGCTGACGTTCTCGTGCTCGACGACGTCGGCGAGTTGGGGGCCGGCGAAGCCGGTGTTGAGCAGCACGATGTCGGCACCGGTTGCGGCGACTGCGGCGATCGACTCGACGAACCCTCGATGGTTGCGGGCGAGGAGTCCGACGCCGACGCCGGGTCCGACCTCTCGGGCGGCGAGCCCGGCTGCGATCGCCTGCGATCGCCGCCACAGCTCGCGATAACTGATCGAGCCGGCGTCGTCGTGGACGGCGACGCGGTTGGGGTAACGGGCCGCGGCACCAGCGACGAGGCCGGCCAACGACTGGCCCCACGGCGCCATGGCTGCGAGCGCGCGGGGGAGGCGGTCGGGACGTTCGAGTGGAGTGAGCATCGAGCGGGCGACGATCGCTCCGGCGTGCAAGGTGCGCAGTACGGTCATGGTGACGGTCTCCACTCGGGGTAGTAGTTCTCGGCGCCGATCTCGCGGACGTGGGTGAGCCGGTCACCGTCGTACGGCCACGCTTCGGGATCGTCGTCGGTGGGGTCCTGCCAGAACCCCATCGCTGCGGCGACCGCGACCACGTCGACCGTGCCGTGGTGGATCGACTCGGCGGGCAGCGACACGCAGATATCGCCGCGGCAGGCTCCTTCGGGCCGAATCGTCCACCCGGTGCCCCGTTCGAAGTCGTCGATGTCGACGGTCGGCTCGTCCAGGAGCATCAACACGACCGGGCGAAGCCGACGAGGTCGCGAACCGACGAGTCGTAGACGTCGGGGAGCTGTTGCCGGAAGATGAGATCGCCGGCATGACTCGTGCCGTTGACGGTCCGACTCACGGCGCTGACGCCGGCGTCGAGCAACCTCCGGAAGTATGCAAGACCCTCGTCGCGGAGCGGGTCGAGCTGGTTCACCGAGATGACGTGAGGCGGCAGGCCCCGCAGGTCGTCGACCGTGGCGTGGTAGGGCCACGCCAGGGGATCGGACGGGTCGCCCCCAGGCGTGTAGATCGCCGCCATCGCTCCCATCATCGCGCAGCCCAGGAAGTACTCGTCGTTCTCGGTCATCGATGGGAGCTCGGCCGGTTGCTTCGCATACAGCCCCGAGATGTACGGGCACTGGGCGTACACGCCGTCGATCTGACCGATCCGGCCCTCGCGGTTCGCCTTCAAGGCCGTGGCGAGGGTCAGGTTACCGCCGCCCGATTCGCCGGAGACGACGAGCGTCGAGATGCCGAGATCGGCGCGATGGGCATGGACCCAATCGAGCGCCGACGAGCAGTCGTTCAGGCCGGCCGGGAACGGATGCGGCCCGAGCACACCGGCCGCGTTCCGGAACTCCACGCCGACGGCCACCAGGCCGGCGACGGCGAGCTCATCGCGCCAACGTCGGTACGACGGGTCCGCCGCGGTCAGGATCGCCATCCCGCCCCCATGGATGTGCAGCACGCCCGGGACCGCCGCATCGACCCCGAGGGGGCGGTGGATGCAGAGGGTGATCTCGTTGCCGTCGACGCCGGTGATGGTCTCGGTCGAGCGTTCCACACCGTGGAGGTCGGTGAGGTCCGCGTAGAGAGCGCCGAACAATGCCTGGAACCCGGGCTCGGCCTCGTTGCAGAACGCGAGTTGCTCGTCGTAGGGCGACGACCCGTCGACGGGCGGAGGCTCGCCGTGCCCATCGAGCCCGACCGCCGTCATCACCGCGGCGAGTCGAGGGTCGGTGCGTGGGTCGTTACCCAGCGTGCGGTCCGGATCGCCGAGACGACCTGGTAGTTCGACCTGTTGCTTGCTCATCGCGATGGTCCCCTCATGTCGATGTCCCGACCGGGTGTCGGAATGTTCGCGACCCTATCGACTCGTCGAAACCCGGTCGTTGGCGGGGAGTTCCGGCTGGGAGAATGACAACCATGTCGTCTCGGACCCGTCGATCGCGCGCCCTGTTCGCGCTGCTCCGGCCCGATGCCGGGCGATGGGTCGCGCTGGGGGCGACAGTGGCCTCGGCGTCAGCGCTGGCGCTGGCCGCGCCATTGGTCGTGCGACAGATCGTCGATCGCGCCGCCGCCGGCTCGGGAGCGCAGGAGCTCCGGAACCTCGCGCTGGTGTTCCTGACGATCGCGGTCGTCGCACAGGTCGTGGCGGTGCTTGTCGCCCGAATGGCGACGGTGACCGCATGGCGAACCACCAATGAGCTGCGGGTTCGCATGACCCGACACGTGCTGGGTCTCGACCACGAGTTCCACCGCCGCCACACGCCCGGCGAGCTGATCCAACGCGTCGATGGTGACGTGACGTCGGTCTCGGAGTTCCTGGGGCAGGTCGTCCCCAAGGCGCTGGGTGCGCTCGCGTTGGTGCTCGGGATGATCGTGGTGCTCGCCGTCATCGACTGGCGCGTCGGCCTCGGGATGATCGTCTACGTCGCCGTCGCCCTTGCGGTCGTGCTGCTCACCCGGCATCGGTCGATCGCCGAGTCGGCCGACGAGATGGGCTCGTACGCTCGCCTGTACGGCGGGATCGAGGAGCGCCTCAACGCCGCCGAGGACCTCCGTTCCTCGGGCGCCGGCGGTCATGCGATGTGGCGCTTCGTGGAGGACAGTGCTGGTGCGCTGCACAGCTCGGTCCGGCGCGAGAAGGCGTTCCTCGTCATGTGGTGGGCGGTGCAGGGGTCGGTCGTCGGTGGCGTCGTCATCGCCGTGACCACGAGCGCCGTCCTGCTCGAGCGCGGCGTCATCACGCTCGGGACGGCCTTTCTGTTGTTCCAGTACGTCCTGCTCATCTCGCGCCCACTCGAGGAGGTCGTCCACGAGCTCGAGACGGTGCAGAAGGCGAATGGCGCGATGGTGCGTGTGATCGACCTGCTCGCGATCCGGCCGTCGATCGTCGACGACGGTCGCACGTCTCCGCCGGACGGGCCACTCGGCGTGACACTCGCTGGCGTCGGTTTCGACTACGGCGACGATCAGCCCGTGCTGCGCGATGTCTCGCTGGCGCTGGGCGCCGGTCGGTCGGTGGGCATCGTAGGGCGGACCGGCAGCGGCAAGACCACCTTCTCGCGACTCGTGCTCCGCCTCGTCGAGGCGACCACCGGAACGGTCTCGCTGGGTGGTGTGCCGATCCGTGACGTCCCCCTCGACGAGCTCCGTCGTCGCGTCGCGCTCGTCCCACAGGAGGTCGAGCTGTTCGCAGGCACAATCAGGGAGAACGTCGCCCTGTTCGACCCCGAACCGAGCAACGCCCAGGTGCAGGCGGCGCTGCTCGCGGTCGGGCTCGACGCGCTGGTCGCCGGCGGCATCGATCGCGGCCTCGGATCGGGCGGGACCGGACTCTCGGCCGGTGAGGCACAACTGCTCGCGATGGCGCGGGTGTGGCTCCGGAATCCCGACATCGTCGTGCTCGACGAAGCGACCGCCCGCGTCGATCCCGAGACCGAGCAGCGGCTCGAGGCAGCCGTCCGCCAACTCGTCCGCGGCCGCACCGCGCTCGTGATCGCGCATCGCCTCTCGACGCTGCGCGAGGTCGACGACATCATCGTGTTCGACGGCGGAAGGATCGTCGAACACGGTCCCCGCGATGAGCTGGCGAGGTCGGCCGACAGCCGCTTCGGTCGCTTGCTCGCCCTCGCTCTCGAATCGGACGGCCTCGACACCGGCATCGACACGCTGGAGGAGGTGGGGACGTGAACGTCTGGAAGCTCTCGTGGCGGGTCAGCCAGCACGAACCACGCTCGTTCTGGCTCGGATGGGCCTTGTTCGTCGTGTTCTTCACCATGCCGGCGGCGATCGGGTGGGCGCTCGGTCGTGCCTTCGACGCCTTGTCGTCCGGTGTGACCGGTGCGGTCTACCGGTGGGCGGCGGTCATCGTCGTGTTGGAGGCGGTCCGGATGGTCTCCATCCACTGGGGGGCGATCACGTGGACCCGGGCGTGGGTGCACATGCAGACGATCCTGCGCGCCAACATGCTCGCCGCCCAGGTCGCCAGCGGCGGACCCGAAGCCGGCCAGCCGGTTGGGTCGGCAGGTGCAGCGGTCACGCACTTCCGCGACGACTCCGAGGACGTCGCCAACTTCGTCGATGGTCTGATCGACGTTTCGGGTGGACTCGCCTTCACCTTCGTCGCCGCGTTCGTGCTCGGTTCGACCGATCTCTTGGCTGCCCTCGTGCTCGTCGTTCCACTGGTGGCCGTCGGGGTCGCGACGAAGTTGCTCGACTCGCGGATCAAGGAGTACCGGGCAGCCGACCGCGAGGCGACCGCCGCCGTCTCCGGACTGGTCGGCGACGTCATGGCGGCTGCGACGACGGTCAAGGTCAACCGTGCCGACGAGTCGATGCTCGCCCGGCTTCGAGAGCTCGTCGATCATCGCCGGACCACGGCGGTGCGCGATCGGGTGCTCGAGGAGAGTGTTCAGGCGTTCAGCCGCGGTGCCGCCGACGTCGGTCTCGGGCTCGTTCTGCTCGTCGGAGCCGGCGCGCTCGCCTCGGGACGGTTCGACGTCGGTGACCTGGCGTTGTTCGCCGCCTATCTGGGCTGGTTGAGCTTCCTCCCACGGATGGTCGGCCGCGTGCTCGCTCGCCGCAAGCAGGCGGGCGTCGCCTTCGAGCGGATGACGATGCTCGTCGGTCAGCAGGACGTCCGGAACACGGTGTTGCCGCGTTCGCTCCCGATCGAGATCGGGCAGCGACGCGATCGCCCCGATGAACGGCGCCCCGATCGCGTTCCGCTCGAGCGACTCGATGTCGTCGACCTCACCGCCCGGTTCCCGTCGGGCGCCGGCATCGCCGGGGTGACGCTGTCGATCCGGCGCGGGGAATTCGTCATCGTCACGGGACAGGTCGGCGCGGGCAAGAGCACGCTGCTCAGGGCGATCCTGGGGCTGGCATGGCAGGCCGACGTGACGGGTGCGGTCCGGTGGAACGGTCGGCCGATCGACGACCGAGCGGCGTTCTTCGTCCCACCGAACGCGTCGTTCCTCCCGCAGGTCCCGCAGCTGGTCTCCGACTCGATCGCGGAGAACATCGCGTTCGGCGAGGTCGGCGACGCGCAACTCGCGGCGGCCCTGCGGTTGGCGGTGCTCGACGACGACGTGACGGCGCTGCCCGCCCACACCGACACCCTGATCGGGCCGCGCGGGCTGCGATTGTCCGGCGGGCAGCGTCAACGCCTCGCAGGTGCGCGGGCTGTCGTGCACGATCCTGAGCTCGTCGTGCTCGACGATCTGTCGAGCGCACTCGACGTCGAGACCGAGGTCCGATTGTGGGAGAACCTGGCCGAGGCCGGGATGACCGTGCTCGCCGTGTCGCATCGTGCGGTCGCGTTCGACCGCGCCGATCACGTGCTCCGGCTCGAGCGGGGGAGGCTGGTCGACCGGGCCGGCGTTCGCGAAGGAGCTGCCCCGACAGTGCACTCGCGACGATCGACCACGGAGGGCACGAGCAGAACGAAGAGGAGCACAGCGACCTATCCGCTCGAGTCGAGCGTCGGGCCCATGGCCGGCGGAGCTCCTGACGTGAGCCACGTCACGGCTCGGTCTGCGACCCAACCGGTTCGACCGGTGATCGAGTGATCGGTCGAACCGATCACCTCGAACTCGGCCGTCGGCCACTCCTCGGCCGTCGCCCGAGCGTCGTCGGGCGGACAGAACTGGTCGTGCTCCGGGGTCAGGACCAGCACGGGAACCGCCGGTGCGGCCACCGGCATCATCGTGAGCGGTGGGGCAATCGCGACGATCCTGCCGATCCGGTCGTCCTCGGTGGCCAAGGCGACTGCAGCCCCGAAGGAGTAGCCGGCGACGGCGAGCGGGAGCTCGCCGAGTTCCGCTGACACGGCATCGACGGCCGCGACGACGTCGAGTCGCTCGGCCCGACCGCCGTCGTGCGCATCCCGGAAATCGAAGCGGAGGGTGCGGAATCCGGCAGCGGGGAACGAGCGGAACAGCGCGTCGACGACGTGGTTGAACCGGTTGCCACCGAACCCGGGATGCGGATGGCACAGGACGATGCCGCCGCAGACCGGGCCGAAGGGGGAAGCGACGTCGGCGGCGAGGGAGTGTCCATCGCGCGTCACGAGGGTGATCGGCTGCGCGGACGTCACGGCGTGACGGTACCCTCGCCCCGTGGCCGGCCACGAACAGAAGATCCCGATCGAGATGCTGAACGACCGCCTGCTGGTGAAGATCAGCAAAGAGGACGGCGAGCGTACGTCCTCGGGCGGCATCCTGATCCCGGCGACCGCGCAGATGGCCAAACGGCTCGTGTGGGCCGAGGTCGTCGCCCTCGGACCGAACGTCCGCAGCGCCGAGATGGGCGACAAGGTGTTATTCAGCCCCGACGATCGCTACGAGGTCGAGGTACAGGGCGAGGACTACATCATGCTGCGCGAGCGCGACCTCCATGCGGTGGCCGCCCAGCGCATCGAAGCCAGCACCGGCCTCTACCTCTGACCCCGCCGCGCACGTTCGGGGTCAGACCCCGAACGTGACGGTGGTGGGGACCATAAGCTGGCGGGCATGCCGACAGGAGTTCGTCTCGATGTCACGCCTGAGCAGCTCGAGCACGTGGCGTTCGGCGCGGACGGGCTCGTGCCGGCGATCGCGCAGGACATCGACACCCGAGAGGTGTTGATGATGGCCTGGATGAACGCCGAATCGCTGCGTCGGACCTTCGACGAGGGCCGCATGGTCTACTGGTCGCGCAGTCGTCAGGAGTTGTGGCGCAAGGGTGACACGAGCGGCAACCGCCAGTTCGTGCGTGAGGCCTACTACGACTGCGATGGCGACACCTTGCTGTTCCTCGTCGAACAGGAGGGCGCGGGGGCGTGTCACACCGGAGCACGCACCTGCTTCTTCCGGCCGTTCGGGCCCGAGTCCTGATCGTCGGCGTGTCCCCCGTGAAGATCCAGCCCTCCCGCGAGCAGTTCAAGGCGTTCGCCGCCTCGCACAGCATCGTTCCGGTGTGGACGGAGGTGCTCGGCGATCTCGAGACGCCGGTTGCGGCGTTCGCGAAGCTCGTCGGCAACGAACCCGGCTTCCTGCTCGAGTCGGTCGAGCACGGCGAGCGGTGGAGCCGCTTCTCGTTCGTCGGGCGCGACCCCTCGGCCACGCTGGTGTTGCGGAACGGCACGCTCGCGGTCACCGGCGACCTCCCGGCGACCATCCCGACCGACCGCGGGATGCTCGCAGCGATCGAGGCCCTGCTCGAGGTGTACACGAGCCCGGCGTTCTCCGACCTGCCCCCGCTGCACGGCGGCATCATGGGTTTCCTCGGTTACGACGTGATCCGCGAGGTCGAACACCTTCCGGACGTGCCGCACGACGATCACGGTCTCCCCGACTCGGTGATGAGCGTGATCGGCTCGCTGGCGGCCTTCGACCACTGGCGGCAACGTGTCTACATGATCGAGAGCGTGCCGACGCGCGGGCTGTCGGAGCGAGGTCTCGACGACGCGTACGACGCTGCGTCGGTTCGCGCGCTCGCCGCCGTCGACCGCCTCGCTCACCCGTTGCCGTACGTGCCGGTGGAACCACCCACGAAGCACGATGCGTTGCCCGAGCTGCGATCGTCGATGCCGGACGGCATGTACCAACGGGCGGTCGAGGTCGCCAAGGAGTACATCCTCGACGGCGACATCTTCCAGGTCGTGCTCGCCCAGCGATACGACATCGAGCTCGGCGCCGATCCGTTCGACGTGTACCGCGTGCTGCGTCAGGTGAACCCGAGCCCGTACATGTACTTCTTGCGGCACCCCGAGATCACGATCGTGGGGTCGTCACCCGAGCCGATGGTGCAACTCCTCGACCGCAAAGTGATCTCGCGGCCGATCGCCGGTACCCGCAAGCGCGGCGCCACCGACGAGCACGATCGCCGTCTCGCAGCCGAGCTGATCGAGCATCCCAAGGAGCGTGCCGAGCACGTCATGCTCGTCGATCTCGCTCGCAACGACGTCGGACGAGTCGCGAAGTACGGCACCGTCCACCCCGATGAGCTGATGACGCTCGAACGGTACAGCCACGTCATGCACCTCACCTCGCAGGTGTCGGGAGATCTCCGCGACGAGCTCGGTCCGATCGACGTGTTGAGGGCGACGCTGCCGGCAGGAACGGTGAGCGGTGCTCCGAAGGTGAGGGCGATGGAGATCATCGACGAGCTCGAGCCGGTCAAGCGCGGGCCGTATGCAGGAGTGGTCGGTTACGTCGACTGGTCGGGCAATCTCGACACGGCGATCGCGATCCGCACCATGTTCATCCGGCCCGACGGTGTGATCGCGAGCTTGCAGGCTGGAGCCGGCATCGTCGCCGACAGCTCGCCCGACGACGAGGATCTCGAGTGCCGCAACAAGGCAGCGGCGCTGCTCGCCGCGATCCCGGCGGCGCGACGCATGACCGCCGCCCGGAGTGCAGCGGGCACCACCGCCTGATCCGGGACCCGCTCGCGGCTATCTCTGCAACACCGTCTGGGTGATGGATCAGGCATCCGACTCCGGCGGCAACCGATATCAGGAGATTCGCGAAGTGCTGGTCGACGCGATGAGCCGCTCTCGGCCGATCTGATCGTTGGCGGGCGATCCGGTCCTCGAATGCTCCGTCACAGTGCCAGCGCGATCAGGAAGATGAACCCGAGGAACGCGAACACGAGGCTGATCAGGATCGAGACGAACACGAGTGCGGGGAAGCTGGTGAGGGCGGTCACCGCAGCGGTGAGCCGGGTCGTGCTCTCGAGACCCGAGCCGGCCATGTTCTTGAAGCCGAACATCTGACGCGACAGAACGATCGCCGAGCCGGTGTCGACGCTGTCGCCGCGGCCGTCCGGATCGGTGTCGACGACGAACGTCTCGACGACGGTACGTGTCGTGTCCTTGCCCTCTGCGATGAGGGTTCGCACTTCGGCGGTGAGCTCGGGGACGTGCCGTCGCACGGATCCGACTCGCCAGCGGGCGACGAACGCCGCGCCGATGGCGATCGAACCGAACACCATGCCGAGCACGATCCAGACCGACGCGATGCCGCCCGACAGCGCGGCGGTGCCCAGGAGGAACCCACCGACGCACACGGCGATCGTGCCGAGCAGGACCCAGGTGGCGAACCTCGCCGCCTTCGCGGCGATCAGGGTCACCGTGTCGACCGCGCGTCGGACGAGTTCGTCGATTTCAGACATCGCCAGTCGAGTGTGTCACGCCAGACTGTCGGGATGGAACCTCCTGCCGATCTCGATTCCCTCCTCGGCCCACGCGATGTGGTCGTCGTCGAAGGACCCGACGCGTTGACGTACCTGCACTCGCAGGTGTCGCAGGGTTTGCTCGACATGGCGGTCGGCGCGCAGCGCTGGACCTTCCTGCTCGAACCGACCGGCAAGGTCGTGTCGCTGGCGCGGATCACGCGGGCCGGCGACGAGCGCTTCGAGGTCGACACCGACGCCGGGTTCGGTGGGGCGCTCTTGCGGCGGGTCGATCGCTTCAAGATCCGGGTCAAGGCCGACACGTCGCTGCAGCCGGCCACCGGTCGGTCGTCGGTCGACGCCGAGGCGCGACGGATCGGCGTCGGTTGGCCACGCATGGGCGCCGAGATCGTGCCGGGGGAGACAATCCCCGGCGGCACGGGCCTGACGCGCCTGGCGGTCGACTTCACCAAGGGCTGCTATCCGGGTCAGGAGCTCGTCGAGCGCATGGACAGCCGAGCGGCCGAAGCCCCCAAGTCGTTGCGGCGGCTGACCGTCGCCGACGGCGCGTCACCGGGCGACACCGTGCGAGACGGCGACGACGAGGTCGGCGTGCTCACGAGCGTCAGCGGCAACGTCGCGCTCGGCTGGGTGAAGCGCGGCAGCGACGTCGGTGAGGTGGTGCAGTTCTGAGTTCCGGCGACGGTCGTTCAGGCCAGCTGGTGCCGGAGCGCACGGAACGTCGGATCGTCGCGCAGTGCGCCGAACTCCGGAGCCTGGTCCATCGTGTGGGCCATCGACCCACGGATCCCGTCTCCGGACGTCGTGCTGGCGTCGATGGCCGCGCCGAGCCAGCGTAACGCGTTGTCGTGCTGTCCCATCGATGCCGCCGCCCGTGCCACGATCGCTGCGAGGGGAGCACTTCGACTGGTCGTGAATGCGTTGGCTGCCAGCTCTCCGGCTCGCTGGGGCTCACCCGTCGCGAGCAGCACCTCGGCGAGCACGCGGGCGCTGTGCTCATTGCCGGGTGCGGGCAGATCGGCCGGCAGCACATCGACGATGGCGCGCAGTTGGGCCGGTGCGGCCGCCCACGGCGGCGCCCAGCGCGGCGTCTTCGTCGAGCGCAGATCGGCGAGGACGACACCCATCGCCCCGCCCTGATCGCCGGCAGCGAGCGCCTGATGCGCCTCGAACCACGGTGAGAGACGCTGACCGGGTTCGAGCATGCCCGGGCGGCCCAACCGCCATGCCTGAGCCTCTGCGTCGACCGACCGCTGGATCGGAGCGACGCGTCCTGGCTTGCGCGACGTCGCCTGGAGCAGTTGGAGCTGGTTGATCAGGAGGAACGCAACGAAGATCGCGAAACCGGCACGGCCCGAGATCGCCATCAACGCGGCGCCGGCCCCGGTGATCGCAATGCTGGCGACGACCATGACCCGCATCGCGCGTTCGCCGAGGAACGTCTCGAGTCCGGTCATCGCCAGATGCCCGCCGTCGAGGGGCAGCACCGGGATGAGGTTCAACGCTCCGATCGCCGGCCCGGCCCACCAGATCGCGGCCGCGGCGTCGGATCCGGCCCGGACGTCGTCGAGCGAGAGCGGGTTGACCCCCATCGCGGCGAGCACGATCAAGCTCACCGAGATCTGGGTGGCCGGCCCGGCAGCCGAGATGACCGCTCGTCGACCACGGCCGATCGGTCGGTTCGGATCGGCCCGGAACGATGTGTAGCCGGCGAGGAAGTCGAGGGAGATCTCGGCGTGGGCTCCGGCCGATCGGGCGGCGATAGCGTGTCCGAGCTCGTGGAGCAGGGTGAACACGGCGATGCCGGCCGCGAGCCAGATGCCGAACCGGTCCTGATAGAGGAACACGATCAGGCCGAGGAAGAGCAGGAAACCGGTCCGCACGTGGACGTCGAATCCGAACAGGCGGAACATCAGTCGGATTGTACGGCTGGTTACGCGCCGGTAACGGGGGCACCGGGGGAGAAATCCGTAGACTCGATCCCCGTGCCTTACGTCTATTCCTTCGATCACAAGCATCGCAAGTCCCCCATGACCTACAAGGATCTGTTGGGTGGCAAGGGTGCCAACCTCGCCGAGATGAGCTCCGTGTTGAAGCTGCCGGTTCCTCCGGGCTTCACCGTGTCGACCGACGCCTGCCGCGACTACATGCACGGCGGATGGCCCGACCGTCTCGACGAGGAGATCGCCGACCACGTCTTCAAGCTGGAGAAGGCGATGGGCCGCAAGCTCGGCGACCCGTTCGATCCGCTGCTGGTCAGCGTTCGCTCGGGTGCCAAGTTCTCGATGCCCGGCATGATGGACACGGTCCTCAACCTGGGTCTCAACGACGTCAGCGTCGAGGGGCTTGCGCATGCGACCAGCAATGCCCGGTTCGCGTACGACTCGTACCGTCGCTTCATCGCCATGTACGGCCGCATCGTGCTCGGCGTCGACGGCGAGGTCTTCGAGCATCCGCTCGATGCCGCGAAGGCCAAGGCGGGTACCACCAACGACGCCGACCTGCCGGTCGAGACCTTGCAGGCGCTGTGCAAGCAGTACCTGGCAGCGGTCAAGAAGGCCACGGGCCAGCCGTTCCCGCAGAAGCCGCGCGATCAGCTCCGGGGTGCCATCGAAGCGGTCTTCAGGAGCTGGAACGGCGCCCGCGCGATCGCCTACCGGGTGCGCGAGAAGATCAGCCACGAGCTCGGCACCGCAGTCAACGTGCAGACCATGGTGTTCGGCAACCGCGACGACAGCTCGGGCACGGGCGTCGGCTTCACCCGCAACGCAGCGACCGGCGAGAACCGTTCCTACGGCGACTTCCTCGTGAACGCCCAGGGCGAGGACGTCGTTGCCGGCATCCGCAAGACCGAGGATCTCGATCGGATGGCACATCACTTCCCGGAGATCCACAAGGAGCTGCTCGACATCTTCATCCGGCTCGAGGCGCACTACACCGACATGTGCGATACGGAGTTCACGATCGAGCAGGGCAAGCTCTGGATGCTCCAGACGCGCATCGGCAAGCGCACCGGCCGCGCAGCGCTGAAGATGGCCGTCGACATGACGAAAGGCACCAGGGACGGCAGCGGCGGCAAGTGGAAGATCAGCCGCGAAGAGGCCGTGATGCGCATCAGCGAAGATCACCTCGACTCGGTGCTGCACCCACAGTTCACGAACAAGGGCAAGGCACTGGCGTCGGGCCTCGGTGCCTCGCCGGGCGCAGCGGTTGGCAAGGTGTACTTCACCGCCGACGACGCCGAGGCCGCCTGGAAGAAGGGCGAGGACGTCATCCTGGTCCGCAACGAGACCAGCCCCGACGACGTGCACGGGATGATGGCCTCCAAGGGCATCCTCACCGCTCGCGGCGGCCTCGTGAGCCACGCCGCGGTCGTCGCCCGCGGCTGGGGCACCCCGGCGGTCGTGGGGGCCGAAGCCGTGAAGATCACCGACAAGCAGTTCGCCGTGGGCGACACCGTGGTCTCGCAGGGCGACTGGATCTCGATCGACGGCACGACCGGCGACGTCGTGGTCGGCAAGCTCGAGATGTCGGCCTCCAAGCCGCCGGCTGAGTTCGAGACCCTCCTCAAGTGGGCCGACGCGATCCGCAAGGGCAAGCTCGCAGTCCGCGCCAACGCCGACACGGGCGAGGACGCCGCGAACGCCAGGGCGCTCGGCGCGGAGGGCATCGGCCTCTGCCGCACCGAGCACATGTTCCTCGCACCCGACCGTCTGCCCATCGTGCGTGAGATGATCCTCGCCAACACGCCCAAGCAGGAGGAGAAGGCGCTCGAGAAGTTGCGAGCTGCCCAGCAGGCCGACTTCGAAGAGATCCTCGCTGCGATGGACGGCTTGCCGGTCACGGTTCGTCTCCTCGACCCGCCGCTGCACGAGTTCCTGCCGTCGGTCGAAGAGCTGAAGGTCAAGCGCGCGAGGAAGGGTTCGCTGTCCAAGAAGGAAGAGAAGATGCTCGAGGCCGCGGAGAGCTGGTCGGAGCACAACCCCATGATCGGAACTCGGGGCGTCCGCCTCGGCGTCATCAAGCCTGGTCTCTATGCCATGCAGGTGCGTGCGTTGCTCGATGCTGCGGCGAAGCTGCGCGACGCCGGCAAGAAGCCCGTCGTCGAGATCATGATCCCGCTCACGGTCACCCGCGAAGAGATGGCCCTGGCGCGCAGTTGGGTCCAAGAGGAGATCGACGCTGCCCTCGTCGGCATGAAGCGCAAGCCCCACATCACGATCGGCACGATGATCGAGACGCCGCGTGCAGCGATCCGCGCCGACGAGATCGCAGAGGTGTCCGACTTCTTCAGCTTCGGCACCAACGACCTCACCCAGCTCACCTTCGGCTTCAGCCGCGACGACGTCGAGAGCCGGATGATGCCGGCGTACCTCGAGCAGGGCCTGCTCAAGCGCAACCCGTTCGATTCGATCGACCAGACCGGTGTGGGTGATCTCGTCCGTATGGGCGCCGAGCGTGGTCGCTCGACCAAGCCCGACCTCAAGCTCGGCGTCTGCGGCGAGCACGGTGGCGATCCCGAGTCGATCAACCTCTTCTATCAGGCGGGTCTGAACTACGTGAGTTGCTCGCCGTTCCGGGTGCCGATCGCTCGCCTCGCGTCGGCGCAAGCGATCGTCGGCACCAGCGACTCCCAGAAGTGACCCCACCGTCACCGTTGGGGTCAGACCCCAACGGTGACGGTCGGGAGTTGAGGCCAGCCCGGACCGGATCCCGACGGGGAGTACGATTCGAATCATGGAGATCTCGACTCGGCACACACCGTCGTTCGGCGTCGCGCGCCTGAAGCTCGCCGGTGGTGAGCAGGTGAGGGCCGAGGGTGGTGCGATGATGGCGATGTCGACCGGTGTCGAACTGTCCTCGAAGGCGGAGGGCGGGGTCATGAAGTCGCTGAAGCGGGCCGCCCTGGGTGGCGAGAGCTTCTTCGTGTCGACGTACACCGCACCGGCGCAGGGCGGTTTCGTCGATGTCGCAGCCCGCTTACCGGGCGACATCTCCTCCTACACCGTCGGTCCCGAGCAGGCATTGTTCGTCTCGAAAGGCTCCTGGATCGCCAACGAGGCGACGGTCCAGCTGATCACCAAGTGGGGCGGCTTCAAGAACATGTTCGGATCCGAGGGCGGGTTCGTGCTTCGAGTGGAAGGGCAGGGCCAGGTCGTTTTCGCCTGCTACGGGGCACTCGAGGTGTGGAACCTCGAGGCCGGCCAGCACTTCACGATCGACACCGGCCACATGGTGGCCTACGAGGAGTCGGTGCAGATGACGTTGCGCAAGGCGACGGGAGGGCTGGTGCAGTCGTTCAAGAGTGGCGAAGGCCTGGTGTTCGACTTCCAGGGCCCCGGACGGGTCTGGAGCCAGACCCGCAACCCGAACGAGTTGCTCGGCTGGATCTCGGCCACGCTCGGGTCGGGGAGCGGCAGCGGCCCGGGTGAAGGCATCGCCAGCATCTTTGGACGAGGCTGAAACGGGGAGGGGGAACCTGGGTTCGTTCGTCGTCGGCGTGGGTAGCGTTGCGGCAATGTCCACGAGCCCTGCGCCACATCGCCCATGATCACCTCGCTGCTCGCCGCCGAAGGCACCGCGCGCGAGAACTTCGCGATCCTCGACGTCGAACTGTGGCACTGGGGTGCACTGCTGGCGTTGATCATCGTGCTGTTGCTCGTCGATCTGCTCGTCGTGCACAAGGAGGCGCATGACGTCCAGACCAAGGAGGCCGCCATCGAGTCGGCGGTCTGGATCGGTTGTGGTCTCGCCTTCTCGCTCGTCGTGTGGTGGTGGTTCGGGGGCGTGGCCACCGGCGAGTACGTCTCCGGCTACCTGATCGAGAAGAGCCTCAGCATCGACAACGTCTTCGTCTGGGCGCTCATCATGGGGTACTTCCGAGTGCCGTCGAAATACCAGCACCGCGTGCTGTTCTGGGGGATCTTCGGCGCCCTCGTGATGCGTGCGATCTTCATCTTCGCCGGTGTCGCGATCATCGAGCGGTTCGACTGGGTGCTCTACGTGTTCGGCGCGTTCCTGATCTACACCGCCGGCAAGCTCGTGTTCACCGATAACGACCACGTCGACCCGAGCGAGAGCAAGTTCCTGGCGTTCGTCAGCCGGTTCGTCAAGACGACCGACGAGATGGACGGCCAGAAGCTGTTCACCGTGAAGAACGGCAAGAGACTGGCCACGCCGTTGTTCTCCGTGCTGCTGCTCGTCGAGGCGACCGACGTCGTGTTCGCCGTCGATTCCGTGCCGGCCGTTCTCGCCGTCAGCCGGGAGCAGTTCATCGTGTTCGCGTCGAACGCGTTCGCGATTCTCGGCTTGCGAGCCCTGTACTTCCTGCTCGCCGACATGCACAACCGGTTCGCGTTCCTGCAGGAGGGATTGGCGATCATCCTCGCCTTCGTCGGCGTCAAGATGCTGATCCACACCTGGTACCACATCCCCACCTGGCTCTCGCTGGTGGTGATCGCGATCGTGCTGACGGCCTCGATCGGTTTCTCGCTCAAGGTCGAACGGGCCTCCGAGGAGTCCGCGCTGGCCGTGGAAGCCTTCGAGCCGCACGCGGTCGAGGAAGTTCCGCCACCGCCGTCGGAACGCTGATCACGTGCCGCCCGGTGCCGGATCGGCGCTGGGGCGACCTCGTCGCAGCGGCGTTAGATTCGGCCCATGGCCATCGCCGACGACGACATCGAGCGGATCCGCTCGACCGTCTCGATCGTCGACATCGTCGGTCAACACGTCCAGCTCAAGCGAACCGGTCGGAACTGGGTGGGGCTGTGTCCGTTCCACGCCGAACGGACGCCGTCGTTCAACGTCCGCGAGGAGACCGGGCGCTATCGCTGCTTCGGCTGCGACAAGTCCGGTGACGTGTTCACGTTCGTGCAGGAGATCGAGCACACCGACTTCCCCGGCTCGGTCGAGTACCTCGCGAACCGCGCCGGGATCCAGCTCACCGAGACGTCGCCGGGGCAATCCGAGCATCGTGCCCGTCGCAAGCGGCTCGTCGCCGCGATGAACCAGGCAGTCGAGTGGTACCACGATCGTCTGCTGACGGCCCCGGACGCACGCCAGGCGCGCGACTACCTCCGACAGCGCGGGCTGGCCGGTGACATCGCCCGCCAGTTCAAGCTCGGGTGGGCCCCCGACGACTGGGATGCGCTGTCGCGGGAATCGGGCATCGACGCCAAGCTGCTCCACGACAACGGTCTCGCCTTCCGAAACCGGCGCAACAAGATGCAGGACGCGTTCCGCGCTCGGGTGCTGTTCCCGATCTTCACCGAGAACGGTGACGCGGTGGCGATCGGTGGGCGGGTGCTGCCGGGGTCGAGCGATCCGGCGAAGTACAAAAACAGCTCCGAGACGCCGATCTACACCAAGTCCAAGACGCTCTACGGCCTCAACTGGGCCAAGGGTGACATCGTCAACGCGAACCAGGTGATCGTGTGCGAGGGGTACACCGACGTGATCGGGTTCCACCGAGCCGGTCTGCCGAGAGCGGTCGCGACGTGTGGCACTGCGTTCACGGAGGAACACGTTCGACTGCTGAAGCGCTACGCGAGTCACGTCGTCCTCGCGTTCGACGCCGACGCAGCCGGTCAGGGCGCCGCCGAACGGTTCTACGAGTGGGAGGAGAAGTACCAGGTCGAGGTGAGCGTCGCAGCGTTTCCCGGCGGCAAGGATCCGGGAGACCTCGCCCAGGACGACCCCGCCGGTCTCGCCAAGGCGATCGACGACGCCAAGCCGTTCCTCGGCTTTCGCCTGGGTCGGGTGGTCGACGGGAAGGCTCCGCAGTCTCCGGAGGCGGTCGCACGCTTGGCCGAGTCGGCGCTGGCCGTGATCAACGAGCATCCCAACGTCAACATCCGCAAGCTCTATGCCGGCCAGGTGGCGGCACAGGTCGGGCTCCCCGTGCACGACCTCGTCGCCGTCGCCGAACGTGGCGTACGGCGACCACACGTCAATGTCGCTCGACCGAAGCAACGCTCGGAGCGACGCCAGAACGCCGAGTTCGTCGCGATCGCGCTCCTCGTCCAGAATTGGGACGCGATCGCGCCATGGCTGGTCGAGGCTTTGTTCGGCGACGAGGTCTACCGGCGTGCGTTCTTGGCGGTCGCAGCTTCGGGTGGAGCGCTCGATCGCGGCGCTCGAGCACGCCGACCCCGAAGCGCGCGACGTGTTGGAGCGCGCAGCGGTCGTCGACGTCGCCGCCGACCCCGAGGCCGAGGCGCGGAACCTGATCGCGGCTGCGGTGCGGCGTGAGTTGTCTGCAGACGCCTCGGGCTTCGCCGACGCCGATCCCGAGCGAATCCGCGACGACGCCGAGGCCCGCGTCCGGATGGAGGACCTCAGTGCCGAGGAACAAGGCCTTGAGGCAGCCGGATGGTTGCTAGGTTGGCTGGAAGGACGTATGGAGCTACGTGACGGTGGGGGCTGAACCGGTCGACGTGCCGACGGTCGCGCCGCCCCTCGAGGGTGTCGACCGATCGGAGTGGGACAACTTGGTCGCACGCGGCCGCGCCGACGGCCAACTGCACGCCGAGCAGATCGCGCACGTGCTTCGCCACGTGGAGCTCACCGGCGACGCGCTCCAGGCCGTCCACGAGACGCTGACGTCGGTCGGGATCACCGTCGACGACACGGTCGACGACGACGATGAGCCCGACGACACGCCGCCGCGCGGCGACGAACGCGAGGTCGTGCTCGACGACGAGGACGTCGAGCGCCTCCTGACCCGTCGTCGCCGTCGCCGCGGCCAGAAGCGGGCGGCACGGGTCGATGCCGGTACATCGGACACGGTGCGTCTCTACCTCCGCGAGATCGGACAGGTCGATCTGCTCACCACCGAGGACGAGCGACGACTGGCGCAGCTCATCGAGGAGGGCCATCACGCGGCCGAGCAGATCGACGCCGGCGTGAGCGACTCCACCGAGGAACGGATGCTCCTGCGTGCGGTGCAGCGAGGCGAGCGCGCCAAGAGTGAGCTCACGCAGGCGAACCTTCGGCTCGTGGTGAGCATCGCCAAGCGCTACTCCGGTCGCGGCATGCAGTTGCTCGACCTCATCCAGGAAGGCAACCTGGGGCTGATGCGGGCGGTCGACAAGTTCGACCACACGAAGGGCTTCAAGTTCTCGACGTATGCCACATGGTGGATCCGACAGGCGATCACCCGCTCGATCGCCGATCAGGCGCGCACGATCCGGATTCCTGTCCACATGGTCGAGCACATGAACCGGCTGACCGCGAATGCGTCGGCAGATGCACCAGGAGCTCGAGCGTGAGCCGACGGTCGACGAACTGGCCGCCAAGCTCCAGATGGAACCGGACCGAGTGCGCGACCTGCTCCGCATCTCGCTCGATCCGCTCTCGCTCGATTCACCGGTCGGTGAGGAGGACGAGTCGAACCTGGGTGACTTCATCGAAGACGCCAACGTCGACGGTCCGGCCGACGCGGCGACCCGGGCGATGTTGCACGAGGCGGTCGAGCAGGTCCTCGGTGAGTTGTCGGAGCGCGAGCAGGAGATCGTCCGCATGCGCTTCGGCCTCGACGGCGGCCAGGCGAAGACGCTGGAGGAGGTGGGCAAAGCGTTCGGTGTGACGCGCGAACGTATCCGCCAGATCGAGGCGAAGACGCTGGCGAAGCTGCGCCACCCCCAGCGATCGCAACGACTCCGCGAGTTCCTCGAGGCCGAGTGAGGCGTCGATGGACGCGTGGGATGGCGCAGCGGGAGCCGATAGCATCACGTCTCGCCGATCCGGGATAGCTCAGTTGGCAGAGCAGTGGACTGTTAATCCATTTGTCGCAGGTTCGAGCCCTGCTCCCGGAGCCATGATCACAGGGTCCCGTGCGGGACCCTGTTGCTCGTTTTCGGGGCGGTAGCTCAGTGGTCAGAGCAAGGGACTCATAATCCCCGGGTCGTGGGTTCGATCCCCACCCGCCCCACCTGGTAGATGGCATTTTCTCGCAATCCAGCCGTTGACTTCTCGTGGGACGCGTGGGACGTTTTCGATCGGTGTCGATCGAGCAGTTGCCCTCCGGCAAGTACCGGGCGGTGGTGCGACACGGCGGCGCGAAGCGGGCCAGCGAGGCCGTGCCGACCAAGGCCGAGGCCCGGATGCTGGAGGCCAAGCTGAAGCTCGAGATGGGCTCGCAGCCGTCGATCCGCGAGCAGCACTCGGTCGGCGAGGTCGTCGCCGGCTACCTCGCGGACGGCGCCGTGCGCCTGTCGCCGGCGACGCTCGACTTCTACCGCAAGGGCCACGACGCGATGCCGGATGCGTTCAAGCAGCGACCGGTGACGACGGTGACGCCCCTGGTGCTCGACAGCCTGTACGCCGAGCTGCGTGCCGGCGGCGCCAGCGAGCACAAGTGCCAGAAGGTGCACCGCCTGCTGTCGGCATCGTTCAACCGGGCGGTGCGCTACGGCTGGCTGGCGGCGAACCCGTGCCTGCAGGCGACCAAGCCGAAGGTGACGACGCGCGAGATCGAGCCGCCGACGCCGGAGCAGGTGCGAGCGCTGATCGTCGAGGCAGCGGAGGTGAACGAGGATCTGGTCGTCTGCCTGCGCCTTGCAGCGGCCACTGGTGCGCGTCGTGGCGAGCTCGTGGCGCTGACGTGGTCGGACTTCGTGGGGGAGCGGTTGACGATCCGCCGCTCGGTCGTCGAGTCCGACGGCGTGCTCATCGAGCGCCGCACCAAGACCGGCTCGAAGGGCCACCGGACGATTGCCGTCGATGCGGACACGCTCCGCGCTGTCGACGAGCTGCGCGGGCGCCAGGCGAAGCTGGCGGCCGAGCACGAGCTGCCCGAGCCGGTGTACGTGTTCTCGTTCGACGCAGGTGTGACCCCGTGGCGGCCGGACTACCTGTCGATGGCGTTCGGCCGCCTGTCGAAGCGCAAGGTCCGTCTCCACGACCTGCGCCACTACCACGCCACCCAGCTCCTGTCGGCCGGCGTGCCCGTCGCGACGGTGAGCAAGCGCCTCGGCCACACCAGCACCGCCGTCACGCTGAACACGTACAGCCACTGGCTCCCCGAGCAAGACCGCGAAGCCGCCGACGTGATGGCCCGCCTCCTCGCCGGCTGAGCACGCCACGGTCAGCTCGCCAGCGTCTCGCGCTCGGCCGTCTCGACGGCGGCGAGCGAGAACACCCACCGACCTGACCCTGGGGATGATCGGTCGCACCGGCGACGATCCGTTGCGACCGCGCGTTTGAGCGACTCGGGATGGATGCCCCACCGCTCGGCGAGCTCCTCGGTCGTGAGCGTGAGCCGACGAGCCCGAGCGCTGAGGTCGACGACGTCTTCGGATGACTTCATGTCGCCCACCGTGAACCACCCACGTCACGGATCACTACCCGACTTGGTCGCCCAGTGCGGAATATTCTGTCGGCGAATGGCACCGCCGTCGCTGGCCGAGCTACGCGGACGACGCGACGAGATCCTCGCCAGTGGCCCGAGCCCGAGGAGCGTCGCACGTGCGCGTCTTCGGCTCGGTCGCCCGTGGCGACGCCGACAGATGCGAAGCGACGTCGACTTCCTCGTCGACCTCGAGCCTGGTCGCAGCTTGATGGACCTCGGCGGGCTGCTCATGGACCTGCAAGAGCTCCTGCAGTGCGACGTCCACGTCGCCACCGAGTCCGCCCTCCGCCCACGCGTCGCAGCGCACGCCATCGCCGAAGCCGTCGACCTGTAGCCAGTCGGTTCCTCCGCGCCCATCGCTCACCGAACCGACCTTTTCGCACGTGCGTCTACTCCCTTCAGTGCTCTGGACATCTGCACCAAGTGGTGCGTCGTACCGTTCCGCGGGTGGTCGAGGGCGGCCGGATAGAGGCGATTGCTGCATGCCTGGACCTGACGGAGCTGATCGACATCCGCCCTGGCGTGCGCAGCGGCAAGCCGTGCTTCCTCGGGAGGCGCCTCGCCGTCTACGACGTCTGGGCTCCATGGCGTCGGGGATGACGGTCGAGGAGATCGTCGGGGACTCCCGGAGCTCACAGAGCGACACGACCGCGCAGGGCTCGAGTTCGCGGCGCTCCGTGAGCGCCGGCTCGCAACTCCGGCGTGAGGCTTCTGTTCAACTGAAACCTGTCGCGGCGGCTCGTCGGCATGTTCTCGATCGAGTACCCCGAGGGCACCCTCGTCACGGACGTTGGACGGACGGCTGCCCGACGCGTTCGGGTAGTGATCCGTGACGTGGTCCGTGACCCCGACGCGCGGTCGGGTAGTGATCCGTGACGTTATGTCGTGAAGGTCATTGCATGGAGCGCGAGCAGCGGAGACCAGGTAGGCCGAGGAAGTGGTCATCCAACGCCGAGCGAATGCGCGCCTATCGCGCTCGTCAACGCGAGCGAGCGGCCCGACTCGTCGACCCTGCCGACGCACCAGCGGCACTCGCGGAGAACCGCCAGCTTCGCGAGCGCGTCGTCCAACTCGAGGAGGAGCGGGGCCGACTCTGGGCACAGGTGCTGCGGCTCCAGGAGGAACTACGGGTACTACAACGTGCGTGCGTGTCGGAAGCATCGTCGCGTCAAACTGCCGAACGCGAAGAGCCCGCCGCTACCGCGCGCGCAACGTCGTCGCCTTGAACGAGAGCGAGCCAGAAACGAGCGCCGCCGTACATAGATCAATCGTCAACAAGTGTTGACGATCGGTGAAGAAGCCGTCCGCTCAGCCCGGGCGGCGCACCGATCTTGGTCCGAGATCGGAGCGATGCTCGGCGTGTCGAAGCAGGCTGCTCAACGCAAGTACGCGAGACGCACCGCTGCATGAGCTGAGGTCTGACGGACCTGCCACGACGTCGCCCGACTTCCTCGGATCCCCGCTGTGATCGGAGCGTTCTCGGCGCGATTACGGGCGGGTCGAGCGGCGCTATCCGGAGATCCGTACGTGATGCGATGAAGAGCGGGGCCGCCTCGCTTCGTGGGTCCGAGTAACACTCGGGCTTGCTGAACAACACGAGAGCGAGGAGGCCCCGAGTGGGACGATACGTGGGAATTGATCTTCATCGGCGCAGGTCGGTGATCGTGGTCCTGGACGACGACGGCGAGGAGTTGTGGTCGACGAAGATCGACAACGATCCGGCGACGTTGGCCGCCGCGATCACGAGGGCCGGCCCGGATCCGGAGGTGGTGCTCGAGGCCACCTGGGGGTGGTATTGGGCGGCCGATGTGATCGCGGAGGCGGGTGGCCGGGTGCATCTGGCGCACCCGTTGGGGATCGCCGGGTTCGAGAACCGGCGCGTGAAGAACGACCAGATCGACGCCCGGTTGTTGGCGGATCTGTTGCGGATGGGCCGACTGCCCGAGGCGTGGATCGCATCGGGCGAGGTGCGTGAGCAGCGCGAGCTGGTGCGGTATCGCCGCAAGCTGTCCCAGCTGCGCGCCGGGTTGAAGGCCCAGGTCCATGCGGTGATCGGCAAAGAGGGCCTGGTGCCACCGATGCAGCATCTGTGGGGCCCCGGCGGCCGCGACCGGCTCGATGACACCCAGATGGCGCCGGCGTTCGAGGACCGGTTGCGGTCGCTGCGCCGGCTGATCAAGACCTACGACGCCGAGATCGTGCGACTCGACGCCCGCATCGCCGAAGTGTTCGAGGGGCACGCCGGCTACGAGACGATCACCCAGATCCACGGGATCGGCCCGGTGTTCGCTGGGATCTTCTGCGCCGAGATCGGCGACATCTCCCGGTTCGGCTCGGCCCGTCAGCTGTCTTCGTGGGCAGGGATGACACCCCGCCACCGCGAGTCCGACACCAAGGTGCAGCGGGGGTGCGATCACCAAGCAGGGCCCACGGCTGGTGCGCTGGGCGGCGGTCGAGGCGGTGTCACGCAACCACGCAGATCTCCCCGGTCAAAGATCTGTACGTCCGTGTCGGCCAGCGACGCGGAGTCAACAAGGGCCGTGTCGCGGCGGCCCGCAAGCTCCTCACGCTCGTCTTCTACGGGATGCGCGATCTCGAGGTCCGATGCCTCGACATCGCCCACCCGAGTCTGGAAGCGGCGTGACCTGGCGGACGCGGTCAGGTAGCTGCAGCTCGGTATCGGCAGGGCTTCCCACCGAGGGACAGCCGACTATGTGATTGAGCTCAGCGCTTGGCCCAGCCGGACAGCTCCATGCCCCACCGGGATGCCGAACACCGGGACCGGGGCGAAGGGAGCCGAGCTGTGGTGAGCGACCGGGACCTGCCACAACTCCGCCCCGCTCGTCGCGTCTGACCGCGATCACCGCGCTCAGCTGTCGATACTCCGAAGCGCTCGCCGACGGATCAGGCATCGTCGCATCGAGATAGACGATGTCGTCCGCCGCTCCCGGACTTCACGCCATGCCAGATGAGCCGAGCAGTACGTCCACTGCACCTCACCCGTCGTTCGATCGAGCGCCGCAAGGCCCGGCAGCAACCCATTCGCGCAGGACTGGCCCACCAGACGTGTCGTCGGTTGACACCAGGGACGACGACGGCACGCTGGCCACGGTCGTCGCTGCCGTCGACGGCGAAACATCCGAGGCCGGCCGATCCGACGTCCCGCACGCAGCCAACACAAACGACGGCTCCCGCGACCCCTCGCATCAAACGGTCAGGGCGCCAGAAGCCGCCTCGTCGCAACATCACCCGACGCATGACAGCCACCTCCTCAGAGGCGATCGCGACCGCATCCAGCGACGTCGTGACGCTCTTCTCACCTCCAACTGTGCGCCTCAGCAAGCACGATTTCAATGGGCACAACGGGCGATCTCCACCGTTTCGTGTGGCCTGGAGCCACCCTCGTCGAGGGCGACTCCCGTGGAGACCTGCGCTCGGCTTCCTCGACGCAGCCCGCTCAGTCGAAGCACCTCCCGGTCGCTGGCAGCGTCCAGGAGAACGTTTACAGCGAGCGCGATCACCACGATCGGGATGGCGAGTGCGACCGTGACGGCCGCCGACCGCAACCAGACGCTGCCCTCCCGCTTGGCGACCAGCCAGCCTGCATAGGCAGGAGCGGGGGAGGTGAGCACGAGCGCTGCGATGACGTGGCCCCACAGCAGCCCTCCCCGGTTCGTGAAGCCGTCCATGCACCGATAGATCTCTGCGTTCGCCGCCCTTGTCAGGATCGAGTGCTCCACCGGCCAGCGCCACGGTCCAGCAGCCGACAGCCAGCGCCATCAGGGCCCACCAGTGCTCTCGCGCCCGTCGTGACGACCTCGTGCGCGGGGCTGACGTCGAAGCGCCTGGTCCACGGCCAAGGAGCGACAATCGATCACCCATGACACTCACCTTCTCGGAGGCAATCGCGACCGCACCCATCGACGTCGCGATCCTCGCCTCACTTCGAACTGTGCGCCCGACGAAGGCCCAATGCAACGCGCGGGCACGGGCTCGCGGTCGTGTCCCCAAACGCCAGCTCAGGAGCACGCATATTGACGTGCGTCGACGCCCCCGGACCCGTCCGGGAACCGGCCTCTTGTCATGATTGACCCGATTCGGAGGCCAGGCCAGTCTTCGGGTCGGGGTCTCGGATGGTTCGCCCGTTAACCGGCTGCCCACCCCGGAATGGTGGGGTGTGGCTCACTATTTGGCTTGCGACCGAGGTCTCGGACGAGGCTGTGGCTGAAGAGAGGTCTGATCGCTCGAAGAGGCATTGCCCATCCTCGTCTGCTCATCACCGGCACACGAGAAAGGCAACGACAGCAATGACCGAACAGGTGATCATCGGGATGGATCCGCACAAGTCGTCGAACACGATCGCGGTCTTGACCCGAGACGAAGCGATGCTCTCAAGGCGGCGATTCGCGCATAGCGATGACGGCTTCGTCGAGATGCTCGAAGCCGTCGCTCACCATCCGGATCGGCTGTGGGCGGTCGAGGGCGCGAACGGGATCGGCCGCTCGATCGCGCAGCGCCTGGTCGCGTTCGGCGAGTCCGTCATCGACGTGCCGGCGAAGCTCGCAACTCGGGTCCGGGTGTATTCGACCGGATACGGCACCAAGACCGACAACGCCGACGCGGTGGCGATCGCCCGCGGCTGCGATCCACTCGCCGCATCTGCGCCGCGTGCTGCCCGACGACGCGACGGTGGCGATGAGGTTGTTGTCGGATCGTCGCAAGGAGCTCGTCGGGTTGCGCACCCAGGCAATGTGTCGCCTGCATCGGTTGCTGCGCGAGTTGATCCCGGGCGGCGCACCGACGGCGATCAGCGCCGAGACGGCGTTTGGCCTGCTCAGGGACCTGAAGCCCGACGATCCGGCGAATCTGATGCGTCTCGAGATCGAAATCGATCACATCGAAGACGTGATGCGCATCGACCGCAAGATCGACGACTACACCCGCCGCATCGTCACCGAGGTCAAAGCCGCAGGAACGACCCTGACACGGATCTACGGCGTCGGCCCACTCAACGCCGCGCTCATCATCGGCGAGGTCGGAGACGTGTCACGATTCCCATCGAGGGACCACTTCGCCAGCTACACCGGCACCGCACCAATCGCCGCATCATCAGGTGACCATCATCGACATCGGTTGAACCGTGCCGGCAACCGGACCATGAACCATGCACTGCACATCGCAGCGATCGTGCAGGTCCGATACGACACGCCCGGTCGCGCCTACTACCTCCGCAAGATCGCCGAGGGGAAGTCGAAGAAAGAAGCGCTGCGCTGCGTGAAACGGCGCATCTCCGACGCCGTGTGGCGCCAGCTCCAAGTCGACCGCACCGACGACCAACACCAAGACGACACCTGGCCGCGATGGGTCTCCAAGCGCGGTGGCATGCCTCACTACCGGTCACCCGACACACCACGCGCCGACGGCCGCCCAATGCAGCCCAGACCCGTCTCGGTCTAACCTCGACCACGGGTTCGGGGTGTGGCCTCACCGAAGCATCAGCACCGGGTGAGAGCTGATCACGCGGCAGGCCTCACGGCCCAACAGTCGTCCCTCTCTCTGCCCACCCCGAACCCACCAGGGTTGACAGAGAGGAGCCAAACGCGCGCTGGTGCTGCGCTGGCAGCGGCGCTCATATCGCCAGCGCCGTAACGCGGGTGAGACACTCGGCGGTCCATGTCGGCGTCTCGGCGCGTCTCCCGCCTCAGCACACGGCGCCTCGTTCGTAGGCTGATCGGGTGCCGCGCCTGAGCGAGTTCTACGGGATCGTGATCTACATGTACTTCCAGGATCACAACCCGCCGCACTTCCATGCGATCTACGCTGAGCACGAGGCGCTGATCCGGATCGACAACGGCGACGTCGTCCGGGGTCGGTTGCCGAGAACTGCGGGCACCCTCGTCGAGGAGTGGCGGCGACTCCACGTCGACGAGTCTGGTCGCGAACTGGCAGCAGGCCCAGGAGCCGGCTGCGCTGTCGAGCATCGAGCCGCTCCAGTAGCCTGAACTCGATGGATGCCGCACGCGTGACCGACGTCGAACACCTGGGGGGTCGTGTTCTTCGCGTCGTGTTCGCGGATGGGCTCGTTCGTGAGCTCGACTTCGAAGGTGCGCTGCCGGGTGTGCTGTCGGCCATCGATGACGATGACGTGTTCCCGACGGTGATCGTCGATCCGGTCGCTCGCACGATCTCGTGGTCCGTCGGCATCGATTTCGATCCCGACGTCCTGCACGGCGACCAGTCGCCGGCTACGGGTATCGGCCCGAAGGTGCTGCGCGAGTACCACCGCGAACCGGCGCGCTGATCACTGCCGATCCGTGGGACACGGTGGGACGAAACCCGGCCACCCTCGACACACCGAGCGTGTCGAGAGTGCCTGAGCTGGGGCTCCGTGTCTCGTGTTGCCCAGAATCGGCCCTGACGCCGTCTCATAATCCCCGGGTCGTGGGTTCGATCCCCACCCGCCCCACCGTAATCTAGCTGGTGTTATGAGCGAGACGGTACTTGCTGGATCGTGCTTGGGAAGTTCGATCCAACATTTATCCAACATTGTCGCGCCGATCGCGTAGGATCGGTTCATGGCTGAGCTGCGTACCGCCCCCGGAATGCGGGAGCGTTCTCCGGGCGTGTGGGAGCTCATCGTCGAGGCCGGCCGCGACCCGTTCACGGGGAAGCGCCGTCAGGTCAGCCGGGTCTTCCGGGGCAATCTGCGCGACGCCAAGAAGGCGCGAGCGGCGTTACTCGTGGAGGTCGGCAAGGGTCGACACACAGGTTCGCGAGCCACGCTCGACGATCTGTTCGCCGAGTGGATCATCGAGCTGCGCCGCAAGGGCCGGTCGCCCAACACGGTGCACGGGTACGAGCTGGTCTACAAGCGCAACATCCAGCCGACGCTCGGCAAGGTCGAGGTCACCAAGGTGACCACCAAGACGCTCACTGACCTCTATGGCGCCCACCAGAGCCGTGGACTGGCGGCACGGAGCGTGTACCAGGTGCACGCGTGCCTGTCGTCGATGTTCACGCAAGCGTGCCGGTGGGGCTGGCGAGACTCCAACCCGGCACAGTGGGCCGACCCACCGTCGATCCCGAACACGGAGCCGACCGTTCCGACCCCCGCCGAGGTGCGGGCGCTGATCGACGAGGCCGAGCTGGGGAAGCGTCCGGAGATGGCGAGGGCGATCCTCGTCGCGGCGACCACCGGGCTTCGCCGAGCCGAGTTGTGCGCGCTTCGGCGCAAGCGTGAACTCGATCTCGAGAGCGGTGTGATGCGAGTGTCGGCGTCGGTCGTGAAGATGCCTGGCGAACCTCTGCGGGAGATCCCCACCAAGAACCGACGCACGCGCGCGCTCGCGCTCGACGACCTGACGGTGGCGATCCTCGAGGCTCAGCTGGCCCAGGTCGACGCGCGAGCTGCGCTCGTCCGCGTCGACCTGGTCGACGACCCGTACGTGTTCACCGATGCCGTCGACGGTTCCGTTCCGTGGAAGCCCGACACGGTCTCGCAGTACTTCGGCCGCATGCGCGAGCGGGTCGGCCTGGACCACCTCAACTTCCATGACCTGCGCAAGTTCATGGAGACCTACGGGCAGGAGATGGGCTACAGCGTGACGCAGGTCGCGATGCGCGCCGGCCATGATCCTTCGATCGCGGCGAAGCATGACAGCGGTCGCGTCGGTGAGACCGATCGAGCTCTCGCGAATGCCGTGGCTTCGCTGCTCGCCCCACCACACGAGTCAAACGAGGAGTAATGTCATGTCCATGAGTGCGACGTCCTCCGGCCTGCGAGACGAGGCCCGCGCGCTGCCTGCCGAGCAGCGCGCCGAGCTCGCGGTGGAGCTGCTCGCCAGTCTTGACGACGACATCTCGGAGGAAGATCCCGACGAGATCGACCGGGCGTGGGGCGACGAAGATCTGCGCCGCTCGGCGCAGATCGCCTCCGGCGAAGTCACGACGTTGACCTGGAGCGAGGTGCTCGCCCAGGTCGCTGAGAACCGCCGTTCGCGGTGACCCGCAAGATCGAATACCACCCCCTTGCCGCGGCTGAGGTCGTGCGTGCAGAGGCCTGGTACGAGAAGGAGACTGCGGGATTGGGTGATCGGTTCCTCGCCGCGGTCGAGGCGACCGTGGTACGCGGCAGCCGCTGGCCAACGTCGGCAAGCCCGTCGTGATCGAGCCCGATGGCGCTGTTGTCAACCGCAAGTTGCCGGTAGGAGGCTTCCCGTGGGCCGTCGGCTACGAGGTCACCGACGAGAAGCTGTTCGTGCTCGCTGTGTTCCACCAGCATCGCAAACCGGAGTACTGGACCGACCCCCGGCGAGCCGATCACCCGATCGGAATGCGGTAGCCGCGCGGCCGCTCGAGGCTGAGGAAACGCAGATATGGGCGGCCTTAGCACGGGGTGTCGCCGGATCTGTGGCGCGGATGGGAGCGTTGGTCCGCGATTATCGAGTGGGGTCCCAGAGCGCTGTCGCCGCTCGGTGCCGAACCCGAGCGCCCTCTTCAGGCTGGGAGGACTGGAGAAAGGGCGGCACATGCGCTCGATAGCGCCGGTCCCGAGTGGCCGATGGAGCGTTTCGGATTGCGATTGCGAGAGATCGTTCGACGTCGTGCGGGCGATCCGAGGTGGGGATCCGAGCGGTTCGGTCAGGCTCCGGCGATGCGTTGTCTGCGTGCCCACCAGCCGCACATCGGGGCGGTCAAGAACGTATGGAGGCCCTATGCGACGATGCTTCGTCGGGCTCGGGGTCTCGTGACGGAGCGAGCCTGTCGGGGCCGGGCGCCGGCGTCGTGGGTTCCGTTCGTGTCCGGACGGTCGAGCAGAACGCGACAGGCTGGCCAGGCAACCGCAGTAGTTCGGTCGACTCGCTCCGCCTGCGGCGCGACTGATGGCGGCTCGGCGCGGCCGCGGTCTTCTCGGCTCGACAGGGCTCTGTAGGGGCAGCGTCAGGTCGCGCCGCTCGAAGAGGGGACCACGGACTGAGCAGGGGCGCCTGAAGACGCGGAGCGACGCCGACCAGACTGGTCGGCGTCGCTCCTCAGTCGACGGCGATCAGCTGACTCGCACGTTCTGGGCTTCGTCGCCCTTGCGGCCTGGGCCGATGTCGAACTCGACCCTTTGGCCTTCGTCGAGAGACTTGTATCCCTCTCCTGCGATGTTGGAGTGGTGGACGAACACGTCCTCCGCGCCCTCGCGTGAGATGAAGCCGAAGCCCTTCTCGCTGTTGAAGAATTTCACGGTGCCTTGCATTGATTCACTTTCGTTCGAACACGCCAACGTTGGCGTGTTCGGGGTGGACCCTAGGGTGGTGTTCGTGGGGATCCTCCCCACGACTGCCGAGTCGCAGGCCGTCGGCGTCCGTGACATTCGGGTCACGGACACGCGTGGACGCATCCCCTATGGCCGGGACCTGGCCGCTGCGAGGTTCATCGCCGATGGGGCTCCGGGCCACGATCGTTGGCCACATGTCACCTGCCGGAGTGCGGGTCTGGTGTTCGTCGACCGGCGGACGAGAAGCCGGGTCGCGGATCTCGGGGCGGCGCGTCGGTGGCTTCCAGGCGACGGGTTCAGCTGGGAACTGTTCGCTTCGTCTGCTGTTTGGCGTGCTTGGCCTCGCGCTTCTCCTTGAGTGTCTTGCCGGGCTTCTTGCCGGCGGGGCGTTGTGGGGACTTGTCGGGCATCGTGTACCTCTCCTGTTGTCGATTATTCGGTGACGCCGGTTGTCGGGGGCTTGTGTCGGGGGCGCAGCGCTTCGTCGTGACGGGCTTCACAGCGCCAACAGCGCGCTTCGGGGTCGAGGTCTTCGAGATGAACCGCGAGGCGAGGTGGGTGGACCACCCTGGATAGCCCGCGAGTTGACGGGATTCGGATAGCGACGTCGTTGGAACCCGACGCGGCCTGGACCATGGTGACGCGGCCTGGGACGAGGGGTAGGCCGGAGTCGGTTTCATCGTGCACGAGTACGTGGTGGCCGACTCGGAGGGCGTTCCATTGGCGGCGGATCATGTTGGACGTCCGTGCTGTCCGACGTGCGTTGTCGGGGTTCGCTGTTGCCCGGGCAAGAGCGTCTCGACGCAGTTCGGGCAGGCCCACCAGTCGCTGAGTTCCGCCGGGTGGGTGTCGGCGGGGATCGGGAAGCGGAGTCTGCATCGGCCGCACTGGCGAGTTGGGGCCACGTCCTCAAGGGTGTGTTCAGCGCTCGTGGTGTTGGCGGTGTCGGTCATAGCGCCTCGATGTCTGGTTCGGGTGCGGCTGGGTCGATGGTCACGTGGCGACGGTCCAGATGGCGGCGAAGTGGAGGCTGGCGGCGAGGATCGTGAAGGCGTGCCAGACCTCGTGGTACGAGAAGGTCGCGGGCCGCAGGGTCGGCCATCGACGTCCGAACCCAACTGCTCCGACCGTGTAGACGACGCCGCCGGCGACCAGCAGACCGACGGCCAGCGCGCCACCGCGATCCCACACGGCGGGAACGAGCGCGAGTCCAGCCCATCCGATTGCGATGTAGATCGCGGCGCCGAGTCGGTGTGCGCGATGGAAGCTGAAGATCTTGAAACCTGCCCCGACCGCGGCGGCGGTCCAGATGAGTATCAGCATGGTGATCGCCGGGCCGGTGTCGAGACTGGTCAGGGCGAGGGCGCTGAAGGTGCCGGCGATCGCTGCGAAGATCGCGGCGTGGTCGGCCCGTCGCCAGGTAGCGCGGGCGCGGATTGTGTGCACCCACCGGTGATAGGTCGTTGAGACGCCGAGCATCGAGCACAGGCCAACGGCGTATACGATCACCGCTGCGCGAGAGCGGGCGGCGTCGGACTCGATGGCGAGGCCGACGAGGAGCGGGATCGCCGACCAGAGGGCGATCAGATGGAGCCGGCCGCGCCAGGACGGTCGGCTCGGCGATCCGAGGGGGGCGTCGAGCACGTATCGGTCGGCGTCAGTGGTTTGCATAGAATCGATGCCGATCAACGTGGGCGGCAACCTGCCGATGGACGAAGTCGAGCTTGTCGACGACGGCACCTGCCGGCTCGAAGGGGTAGACGGCGGGCGCGCCGAGCGTCTCGGCGATTGCGTTGACAGCGGTGTTGATCGGCCGCCAAGCGCCGAGGATGTTGTCGATGTCGAGGTCTGCGACGGCGTCGGCGATCCTGACTCCGGTGCTGTCGGGCGGGATCAGTTCGTGGGCGATGGCCGTGTCGGTGGCGTCGAGGATGTGGAGGTAGTGGGCGAACGTCTCGGCCCAATCCTCGAGCGGATGCGACGCAGCGTACGCGGTGACGAACTGAGTGCGGTCCCAGGCGCCGTTCCCGGCCGAGTAGTGACGCTCGACCGCCTCGCGGTAGTCCTCGCGTTCGTCACCGAACAGTCGGCGGAACCGATTGAGATTGTCAGACTGCCCGACGAGTCGTCCCCAATAGTGATGACCGATCTCGTGACGGAGATGTCCGACGACGGTGCGGAAGGGTTCGCCCAGCCGACGACGCAGATCGTCCCGGTGACGGTCGTCGGTCTCGGCGAGATCCAAGGTCACGACACCGTCGAGATGGCCGGTGATGCCGCCCTCCCCCGGCAGGTAGACGAGATCGAACGCGAGCCCGTCGGGCGATGTGGTCGAGCGGATATCGATCGGGAGCGCGAGCTCGTCGAGTTGGTGCACCAGTCGTCGCTTGGCGGCTTCGGCGGTCATCCAGGCGTCGACCGCGTCCGGGTGGGCTTCGTCGGGGCGGCCGCGGGTCATCTGGCATGATCGGCACCACGACGTGTCTGATGCTGCTGGCAACATCCAGTTACATCCCCATGCCGCGTTGAGGCAACGCCACAGCAGGGGGTCGCGATCGTCGGTCGCGAACACGGCCGCATCGGCGGTCGGCTGCAGGACTCGGATGGATCGGTGCTCGGTGACATAGCCGAGCGAGGCATCGCACCTGGGACATTGGTGCGCCGAGAACGGCACGACCTGACCGCAGCGGTCGCAGTGGAAGAGACGCATCGTCGCTCGACTCGATCTGATCCGCCGTCACGCCGCACGCCGCAGGCGGGTGTCGCCGCCCAGGTCGACCGGGTGTGAGTTGTCGAGATCCGGCGCTGCGGGCTCGTCGATCGCGCGCACCCACGAGCGACGGATCAAGACGAACCGTCGCGCCTCGCGAGGTCGGCTGAACAGTGCAGCGGATGCGGGCAGCGTCCCGGCGCCATCGCTGGAAGGACGCTTGATGGGAAGCGAGTGGACGGACATGATGACTCCTCGAACCGTTCGGCTCAGGTCGAGGCGTCGAGCCTGCACCGAGCGACAGCGCTACTGGCCGTCCTGCCCAGACGAGGCGACTCATCCCAAGAACCCCACCATAGCGCCGATCTCGCCCGTCGGGAGCCGGTTGCGGACCGAGAACCATCACGGCCGACGGTCGCGCGGATACGGTGTCAACAGTCGCCGTCAGCGTGATGGCGAGCACGATCACCGTGAACCGGGGGTTCCGATGGATGCGCTCCGGATGACACGTTGTGATTCGGTGCGCCTCGTACCCGATCCGCGTCGTGTGATCACCAAGCCGTTCCTGCCAGGCGAGGAGATCTATCCCGACGGGTCGTCACGCCTGCAGGTGGTGCTCGAACGTGTCATGGCGCTGTCGGAGCGCGAGGTCGCCGACGCCCTGGCCCTCTCGCGTCAGACATTCGCCGGCCGGCACCGCGACCTCGACGCCGTTCTGGACCGGAACCATGCGATCGTCCTGGCACGGCTCGACCACCTCGAACTGGTCGGTGCACCACTGTCGCTTGATCGCCAGCGTCTGATCGGCGCGTACTTCACGCACGAATACTCGATCGAGGCGGCTGCGCTCGGCAATCCCTCGATCGTGGCAGCACCGGACCAGTCGGGCCTCGACGCCGGCGAGGTCCGCTTCGTCATGAGTCTGCGGGCGATCGGTGAGGGTCACATCTCGTCGATCGAGTTCCGGTCAGGGGTCATCGGCGCGGATGCCTCGATCGAACTCGACCCGGTCAGCAGGTACGCGGTGACCGGGGACCGGATACCGCATGCGTACGACAAGGGCTTCTTCACCACGAAGCTCGACGACCTGGCGATGTTGAACGAAGTCGAGGAACGTGTCCTCGCCCGACTCGAGGATCCCTTCACGATGGCCGAGCTCGAAGCAGCCGTCGACGGACTCGAAGACGACGGACTCGACCGATCGATCTCGGGTGAGACCACGAGGGTGCTCCACTGGTTGGCCTCGTCGAACTACCGCACGTCGTTCCCGTCGTCGATCGACATCTCTGAACGGGTCCTGTTCCCGGGCGGCCCGACCGAGAGTCGCGGGATGGAAGATGCTCGTTTCGTCCGATTCGTGGGCGACGACGGCGCGGTCACCTACTTCGCGACCTACACGGCGTTTGATGGTCACCAGATCCTGCCGCAGTTGCTCGAGACCAGTGACTTCACGGAGTTCCGTGTCGCGACGATCACCGGCCGTGCCGCGCACAACAAGGGCATGGCGATCTTCCCGCGCCGGATCGGCGGCAACTACGTGGCGTTGGGCCGGCACGACAACGTGAACAACTTCGTGATGACCTCGACCGACATCCGGGTGTGGCGGGACGCGACCGTGATCCAGCAGCCGGAGCGACCGTGGGAGTTGATGCAACTCGGCAACTGTGGATCGCCGGTGGAGACCGACGCCGGGTGGCTCGTGATCACCCACGGGGTCGGTCCGTTCCGCCAGTACGCGCTCGGCGCGCTACTGCTCGACCTCGACGACCCGAGTCGGGTGATCGGGCACCTCGAAGAGCCGTTGCTCAGCCCACAACACGACGAGCGGGAGGGCTACGTGCCGAACGTTGTGTACTCGTGCGGCAGCATGATCCACGGCGAACACCTCGTGTTGCCCTACGGCTACGCGGACGTCGGAGCGCGCATCGCCACGATCCGGCTCGACGATCTGCTCAGCCGACTGACCAGTTCGGCCCGCTGAGCGCAGCGACTCGCGGTTCATCGTCGTCGGCACGCCGTGCGTGCTGCAGTGTCGAGATCAGCGCGAGCGTCGATTCGGCGCCCTGGTTCAGGTTGGGTCCCGTCGACGTCAAGCCGTCGTAGCCGCCGTTGGTCTCCGGGTCCCACATGACCGCCCCGCAGTCGTTCTCGCCCGCGAACCAGCGGATCGCGACGTCGACCCCTCGTCGCCAGGCGTCATCGCCGGTGACCGCCTGGGCGCGGGCGCAGGCATCGGCCAGTGCTGCGACCTCGATGGGCTGCTGGTCGAAACGGGGCGAGCCGTCGCCGGGGCCTGCACCATCGACCGGGGTCGGCGAGAGATGGCCCTGGGGCGTTTCTCGGTCGAGCAACCAGCGCAACAGCGTCAGACCGTCGCCGGTCACCTCCGGGCGTCCGAGTGCGTGGCCGGCAGCGATCAGCGCCTCGGGTAGCGCCGCGTTGGCATACGACAAGCGAGCCTCCGGCCACGGCCAGTCCGTCTCGGTCGACAACGGCCCGATCGCGCTGATCGCGTCGGCCAGCAGGCTGCGGGCGCGGAAGTGGCGCGGATCGTGCAGTGCGACCTCGGCGGCGCCGAGTGCGGCGAATGCCATCGCCCGACGGTGCGGTGAACGCTGCCCGACCCCGTGATTGAAGTACGACATGGCGCTGGCACGCATCCACGCCTCCGGCGCTCGCCGCGCCGCGGTACCGAATGCCCACACGCTGCGACCCCAACAATCCTCGACACCGTGACGGCCGTGCCAGCGGCCGTTCTCGGAGCGCCGATTCCGGGTTCGGCCCGTGGTGCTCTGCGACGACGCCAGGAAACGCACAGCAGTGCGGCTCAGTTCGCGCACGACCTGACTGCGATCGGGTTCGCGGACCGCGACGATCAGTAGGCGGGCCATGTCGTCGGTGCAGTATCCGTGCTCGCGACGAGGTTCGACGTGGTCGGCGTGCTCGAACATCCCGAACCGGTCGCTCATCGAGACGACGTGGCCGAACGCTGCCAACGTCACGACAGCACCGACTGCCGTGACGCGACGACCCGATCCGCGAGTCGCGCGTACCGGCGCGCGACCGCCGACCATGCCAACTCGGGCGCCAGGCGACGCGCCTCGGCCGCCATCGACGCAGCCAGGTCGGGATCGGCCAGCACCGACCGGATCGCGCGGCCGAGCGCGACCGGGTCACGCTGCGGCACCACGATCCCCGCGCCGCTTGCCAGCAGCTCGATCGCGTGGGGGAACGCGGTCGACACGACCGGTCGCCCTGCTGCTACCGCATCGACCAACACCCCGGACGTGACCTGCTCCTGGGAGTCGTACGGCAGGACCACCAGGTCGGCGGACTGGATGAGCTCGGTCAACGACGCCAGATCCCGGTAGGTCTCGTCGAACGAGACATCGGCCGAAGCCGTCGATTCGGCGGCTCGCTCGACGAGCATCTCGCGATAGGCCTCGCCGTGCCGCTCGCGCACCTTCGGGTGTGTCGCGCCCGCCACCACGTACTCCGGGCGTGGGTCGAGATCGTCGAGTTCGGCCAGGGCGTCGATCGCCCATTCGATCCCTTTGCCGGGTCCCAAGAGGCCCCACGTCAACACTCTGGGTGTACCTCCGACCTCTCGCGCGGCAGACGTGGGAGCCGCGGAGGGGGTCGCGGCGCCGTGTGGGATCACCGAGACCTTCGTGTGATCGACGTCGAAGCCGGCGAACAGCCGCGCCTCGGCCGTCTCGGTCATGACCACGACGGCGTCGGCGGTCGCGCACACTCGTTCCAGCACCCGCCGTTGGTTCGGGGTCGGTTCGCTCAAGACGGTGTGGGCCACCACCATGATCGGCGCGTCGATGGCCTCGAGCAGCTCGACCAGCGACTCGCCGTCGGGTCCGTCGTACAGGCCGTACTCGTGTTGCACGATGACGAGCTCGTTCTTGTTGAGCGCGGCGATCGCAGCCGACTCGCCGGGCTGCGCCTCGTCGTCGAGCGACGCGACCACCAGCACGTCCTCCACGTCGGGAGGCGGTCCACAGCGAATCACGTCGACGGATCCGCCATCCGCGATCAAACCGGCGGCGAGAGCGGCCGAGAACGTGGCGATCCCGCACGACGTCGGGGGGAAGGTCGACAAGATCCCGAAGGATCGAACGTGGTCCTCACCCAGGTTGGTGGGCGGGACCGAGACGGCGGTGTGCACGACAGAGCTCCTTGTTCGGCTCGGTCGAGGCGACGGGCCTGCGAAGGGCGACAGCACCGAGATGGCCGTCCAGCCCAAGCGGGTGCACTCGTCCAAGAGACGTGGCGTCACTGTACTGCCCCGCTTCCCGATCCGGTGTCGGTACCCTGCATATATTCCCGCTTGCCATCACGGTGCCGGCCGCGGCGCACCTCTCCGGGTCGCGGTGCTCGCCCCGATCGCCTGGCGGACCCCTCCGCGCCACTACGGGCCTTGGGAGCAGTTCGCGTCATTGCTCACCGAGGGACTCGTCGCAGCCGGTCACGACGTCACCCTGTTCGCCACCGCGGACTCGGTCACCACCGCCACCCTGCACGCCACCGCTCCCGGCGGCTGGTCCGATGACGCCACGATCGACCCGAAGGTCGCCGAATGCCTTCACATCGCGGCCGCCTTCGAGCGGGCCGACGACTTCGACATCATCCACAACAGCTTCGATTTCCTCCCCCTCACCTACAGCAGCCTCGTCCGGACACCCCTGATCACGACGATTCACGGGTTCTCGTCGCCCGACATCCTCCCTGTCTACGAGCGCTATGACGCCACCACGCACTACGTTGCGATCAGCGACGCCGACCGGCACCCCCGCCTGCACTACACGGCAACCATCCATCACGGCATCGACACGGCCGCCTTCGCCGTCGACCCGACACCCGGAGATCACCTCCTGTACTTCGGACGCATCCACGCCGATAAGGGCACCGCCCACGCGATCGACGTCGCCCGCCGCACGGGACGCCGGCTCGACATCGCCGGCATCATCCAGGACGAGCGGTACTTCCGCGACGAGGTCGAACCGCATCTCGACGGCGAACACGTGCGCTACCTCGGTCCGGTCCCCGCGTCCGAACGCACCGACGTGCTCGGGGGTGCCCACGCACTCCTCCACCTGATCGACTTCGACGAACCATTCGGCTACAGCGTCGTCGAAGCCATGGCCTGCGGAACCCCCGTCATCGCCAATACCAGAGGCTCCATGACCGAACTCATCGAAGATCGCGTCACGGGCTACCTCGTGACCGGTCCCGACGAGGCCGTCGAGGCCGTGGACCGCGCCGGAGAACTCGATCGTGCTGCAATCCGCGCCGTCACGGTGACCCGTTTCGACATCGCCACGATGATCGACAAGTACGTCGCCGCATACCGGAGGATTCTCGCTCCCTACGACACGCACTGAGCCGCCGAGCGCCGGCGTTTCGAGTCGGGGACACCTCGGTCGTCCTCCCACCCAGCCGCACGCTCAGACGCAGCCTGCTGTCGAACTCGAGGCGCCGCATCGCGGCCCAAGCGTGACACTGCATAATCCCGGTGGCCAATGCCGAACCGGCGACTGTCGGTGATCGCGTTACGTGCGACACCCCAACGAGCCCGGCCTGACCGACTGCGCACTGCGGCGCGGACATCGTCGCTCTGGCCAGCGATTATCGCGCTGGTTCGACGAGGCGATCCTTGGCGCCGGCGTTGTCTCGGTCGGCGCGAGCCACCCGAGTGCCATTCTCAGGCGCTCGGGTGGCGGTTGTCGCCATCGGCTTCGGACGGTTGCTCACTGACTTGGCGTGGAGTCGCCGGCCCTTGACCGGTCGTTGCACGTGTCGACCCAGTGCTCGAGCGCGTCTGGGGTCGCTGGAGCGTTGAGCATGCAGGCGACGAAGTGGGCGTCGGCGACGACGGCGTCGGCGGCTCGGGCTCGGCAGGGGTCGACCCAGTGTTCGAGTGAGTCCGGTGTGCCGGCGGCGTCGAGCATGCACGCCACGTAGTACGCGTCGGCGACGACGGCGTCGGCGGCTCGGGCTCGGCAGGGGTCGACCCAGTGTTCGAGTGAGTCCGGTGTGCCGGCGGCGTCGAGCATGCACGCCACATAGTGGACTTCCTGGGCGGTGACCTCGTCGGGTTGGTCGAGCTCTAGGTTGTCGTCGGCGGGTGCCGCCGGCCGAGCGTGGACGCCAGTGCTCGTGGTGGTGACCTGCAGCGTGAGTCCGGCGACGGCGATCGCGGCGGCGGTGACGAACGTGGTCCATCCGTGGCCGACGATCGCGTTGCGCAGCAGCCTCGCCGGTTGCCTCCACGTCGGCGTGGGTTCGTTGTTCCCGGACTGGATCTGCTCGGTGTTCGGGCTGTGTGAGGTGCTCATGTCTGTCTCCTGTGTGGGTGGTGGGCTCACGGTTGTTAGCCCGTTCACACGGTCTCGAGGGGCGGTGGCGCGCTCGTGGCGCGCGGGACCAGATCTCCGACGCGCCGTGGCTCCGCGGGGGTCGCAACACATTGGTGGCGCTCGTGAGCTGGCCGTTCGCCCGCCACGCTGACGCCACTGCAGAGCGGGCGCCGGGCGGCGGGCAGCCAGCGCTCCGGGAGGTGGCGTCGCGGTGGCGGACGTCGGCGTCCGATGCAGGCGGCATCTGGTCGTTGCCGTCGACGCCAAACTTCGGCGTTGTTGAGCTGGGGTTTCGCGCGCCACGCAGATGCCACGGGTTGTTGGTGCAATAGCTCGGAGTCGGGTTTTCGCTCGGCAACTAGCGTTGGAGTGGGTGCAGAAGGAGCCGGGATGGACATTGGGGTGTTGGGTCCGCTGGTCGTGTCGAACGGCACGCGCCCGGTGGTGCTCGCCGGCCTGCGTCAGCGCCGTCTGCTGACCGCGTTGGTGGCAAACGTCGGCCACGTGTTGTCAACGGATCGCCTGGCCGAGATCGTGTTCGAGAGTGAACCGTCGGAGCACGCGTCGACGACGATCCGCAGCTATATCGCCCGGTTGCGGCGAGCGCTGAGCACCCCGGAACTCGCCGGCTCCGAAGTGATCCTGACCGAGTCGCCGGGGTATGTGCTCCGATTGGACGAGTCGCACATCGACGCCCATCGGTTCTTGGCAGCGGTCGAATCGGGACGTCAACTGTTGGACGATCGGGATGCGGTCGGCGCGGCGACGGAGCTCCAGAAGGCGCTCGAGTTGTGGCGTGGCGACGCGTACGAGGAGTTCGCCGCAGAGGAGTGGGCACAGGCCGACGCGGCGCGGCTCGACGAGGAACGGGTCAACACCGAAGAGGCGCTTGTCGAAGCACTGCTGGCGTGTGGCCAAGACGACGAGGTCGTACCCAGGCTGCGTCGGCTGATCGCCAATGAACCGCTTCGCGAGCGGCCCCGGCGGCAGCTGATGCTGGCTTTGTACCGTTCCGGACGACAGGCCGAGTCACTGCGCGTTTTCCAGGAGTATCGGTCGACGCTCATCGATGTGGCGTTGCAGCCCTCGGGGGATCTGGTGGCGTTGGACCGTCAAGTCGCCGTGCAGGATCCCGCGTTGCAGTTGGCGTCACCCGCCGGTCGATCGCTACGTGGTTATCGGCTCGGCGCAACGCTGGGGAGCGGGGTGCACGGCGTGGTGTTCCGTGGAATACAGCCAGGTGTCGGGCGCGAAGTAGCGGTCAAGACGATTCGATCAGAGCTTGCCGATGATCCGTCGTTCGTCCGGCGGTTCGACGCGGAAGCGTGCACCGTCTCGCGTCTCGAGCACCCGTACATCGTGCCGATCTACGACTTCTGGCGCGAACCCGGCGGGGCGTACCTCGTGATGCGCCTGCTCGACGGCGATCTGTCCGCCCGGCTCGCCGAAGGGCCGATGAGCGTCGACGACGTCGCGGTGATGGCGAATCAGCTCGGATCGGCGCTCGGCGCAGCACATCGAGCGTCGGTGGTCCACGGTGACGTCAAACCGACCAACATCCTCGTCGACGCTGAGTCGAACGTGTACCTTGCGGACTTCGGCGTCGCTACCTACGGCCGCCAATGCGATCGGCTTACAGTTTGGTCGTCGGGATACGAGTCGCCCGAGCAGCTCGCAGGCGAGGCAGCGAGCGAGGCGACCGATCAATACGCACTCGCCGTATTGACCACCCAGTCGCTGACCGGGGTGCTGCCATTCGGCCAACGAGCCGTGTCCTCACCCCACGAACGGGTGGGCTCGGTGCACCTGAGGCGGCCGAGCGTCCCGGTTGCAGTCGACGCCGTCCTTGACCGGGCGACGGCCTGGTCGCCCCACGAGCGATACGCGGACGTCACCAGTTTCGTCGACGACCTCCTGACCGCACTGGGACACGAACCGTCGAGGTCGGCGAAGACAGTCGAGATCGAGAACCCGTACGTGGGGTTGCGTCCGTTCGACGAGTCCGACACCGAGACGTTCTTCGGACGGGACCGCGTCATCGCGGAACTGCTCGAACGCCTCGGTCGCAATGGCCAAGCGAGCAGGTTCGTGGCGTTGGTCGGCGCATCGGGGAGCGGTAAGTCGAGCATCGTGCGTGCCGGGCTGCTGCCACAGCTCCGAGCAGGCGCGGTCACCGGCTCCGACCAATGGTTCGTCACCACACTGACACCGGGCACCGACCCCGATCTGGCGTTGTACGCGGCGTTGCGATCGATCGCAACCGGTCCGGTGCCCCACCCGGGCGAGCTCGAATCTGAGGCCGTCGTCGATCGGCTGCTCGACGCGGTCGTGCCGCCACGGGGGACCGTGCTACTCGTCGTCGACCAGCTCGAGGAGCTCTTCACGACAGTGACGCACGAGCCCGTGCGCCGCCGCTTCGCCGCCGCCCTGGTGCGCGCCGTAGCGCGATCCGACATCGACGTGCGCGTCGTGACGACGTTGCGTGCCGACTTCTTCGACCGCCCACTCCGCTACCACGATCTCGGGACGCTGCTCAACGAGGGCGCGATCGCAGTGGCAGCGCTCTCTGCAGCAGAGCTCGACGAGGCCGTCCGCGGACCGGCGGCAACGGTCGGCGTCGATGTCGAAGCAGCGCTCGCCAGCGAGCTGGTGGCGGACGTCGTCGACCAGCCGGCGGCACTCCCGCTCCTCCAGTTCACCCTCACCGAGCTGTTCAAGCAGCGCGCCGGTCGCACGCTGACACTCGCGTCGTACCGAGATCTCGGGGGCGTGAACGCCGCGATCGCGCGCCGGGCCGACGCACTGTTCGAGCAGCTCGACGACGAGGACCGTTCCGTCGTCCATCGGATGTTCCTTCGACTGCTCACCGTCGACACCAACGGCACCGCGACGCGACGCCGCGCACTGCGGTCGGAGTTGGTGGCGGCTGCGAGCGATCCGGCACAGATCGACGTGGTGCTCGACCGCTTCGGCGCCGCACGGCTGCTGACGTTCGACCGGGACGAATCGACACGCGCACCGACGGTCGAGGTCGCGCACGAAGCGCTCATCACCCAATGGCCACGGCTCAGATCGTGGGTCGACGAGGCCGGCGACGGACTGCGGGTTCAGACCCATCTCGCCGAAGCGACCGCAACATGGCTCGAACGAGGTCGAGACGGCAGTGACCTCTACCGCGGGCTCCGTCTCGACGATGCGATCGCATGGGCCGACGAGGCCGATTCGGCAATGAGCGACGACGAAAATGAATTCCTCGACGCGGGAGCCGAGCAACGTCGCCGCGAAGAGGCAGCCGAGCGAGATCACGCAGACCGTGAGCATCGCTCCAACCGGCGTCTTCGTACCCAGCTCGTCCTCGTGGCGATCTTGCTCGTAGCTGCCGTCGTCGCCGGTCTTGTCGCCGTCGATCAGCGGAACACCTCGCGCACCCAGGAAGCGCACGCACGGATCCGGGAACTCGCGGCCGCGTCGGCAGCAAACCTCGACCAGGACCCGGAACTCGCAGTCCTGCTCGCACTAGAGGCCGTAGAGTCAAGCGGCGACTTCGTGCTGCTAGAAGCCGAACAGGCCCTCCACGACGCCGTCCTCGCCGACCGAACCGTCGCCCGCGTCCGCGCCGCCCCGAACGGAGTCGCGTCGTTCTACCCGGACGGCGAGTCGTTCCTCACGAGCGGCAACGACCAACTCACCGCAGCCGTCTGGCGACTCGACCCTCTTGAGCAACGCTTCCTGCTCGTCGGGCATGAGGGCCCGATCAACGATGGCGAAGTCAGCCCGGACGGACGACTGATCGCCACCACCAGTTGGGATGGGACAATTCGACTCTGGGATGCCAGTACCGGCGAGGAGGTTCGGGTCATCGAGGCTGGCGGCGGAGGCCCTGCAGTGCCGGCGTTCAGCAACGACGGATCGATGGTCGCTGCGACCCTGTGGTTCGACGCGGATGAGCCCCGCTCACCGACCGCCAGCGTCTGGAGCGCGGAGACCGGCGACAAGCTCTGGTCATTCCCAGCTCCGCCCGGCACGCTCGACCCGCTGAACCTCGAGTTCAACCCCGAAGACACGATCCTCGCCGTGACCTACCGCACCGATGCGGACACCTCCGATGGAGTCCGCACCTGGGACCTGTCGACCGGTCGGTTGGCCCGCACGTACACCGGTCACTCCGCGCGCGTCACCGACGTGGCGTTCACGCCTGACGGCTCCACGCTCATCACGACCAGCGAGGACACGACGGCCAACGTCTACGACGTCTCGACCGGTGCGATCCTTCGCACCTACGTCGGCCACGACCGACCGCTCCGCGACATCGAGGTCGATGCCACCGGCACATTCGTGGTCACGTCGGGCTTCGACGTGCAACTCTGGGATCTCGCCACGCTCAAACAACTCGACGTGACGATCAACCACGGCCGGGCCGATGGCCTCGACATCAGCCCCGACGGTGAGCGTCTACTCACATCCAGTTCCTTCGACACATCGGTCCTCGTCTCGGACATCACGCCGCACGGCGGCCACGAGTTCGCTGGTTTCCCCGGACCGCAGGGCATGATCTCGTCGACATTCGACGAAGACTTCGTGGCGCCCGGAGGCGTGGCATTCTCGCCCGACGGCGCGTTGCTCGCCGCCAGCGACGAGCGTGGCGGCGTCACGCTCTGGGACCTCGACGCCAAGACGGCCCGCGGACACTTCGACGCCCCGGGGACGGAGATCAGCTCCGTGTCGTTCAGCTCGGACGGCAGCAAGCTCGCGATCGGCTCGCCTGACGCGATCGCCGTCTGGTCGGTCGAATCCGAGGGGCAGGTCGCGCTACTCGAACGCGACGGACCCATCACCGACGTCGAGTTCCTAGCGGACGGCGACGAGTTGCTGCTCTCCGGAGACTTCGGCGTCGAGGTCAAGCCGCTCGATGGCTCCGCAACCGTCGTCAGTAGGGAGTGGGCACTTGTGGCCGCGGCCTCGCCCGACGGTCGGCTCGTGTTCGTACCGGACCCTCTCGCGATCGTATCGCTGGAAACCGGGCAGAACATCGGGGTGGCCACCGTTGAAGACACGCTCAATCGTCCGGACGCGGTCACGGCCGCCGCATTCAACCGCGACGCGAAGATCCTCGCCGTCGCCGAAACCACCGACAATCAGACCCAAGTACGTCTGCGGCGAACCGACGGAGCACTGACGCCGCTCAAAGTGCTGCCCGGGCACGAGGGCACCGTTTGGGACATCGCTTTCTCGCCGGTGGACTCGCACTTTGCATCGGTCGACGGAGTCGGTGCAATTCGCGTCTGGGACCTCGAAACCGAGTCGGTTCCACCGCTCATCCTGAACAGCCCCGGCGCCACTGATATTGCTTTCAGCCCCGATGGGCGACGACTCGCCGCCGTCGGCACGAACGGCACGGTGATCGTCTACCTGCTCGACGTCGACGACCTCGCTACCGAGGCCCGCCGACGACCGACCCGACCATGGACGCAAGCGGAATGCACCCAGTACCAGATCTCACCGTGCACGAACGCCGCATAGGGGCGACAAAGGCATCGGACGCTGATCTGAAGCACGCCCCATTCTGACCGGCTTGGCTTACAGCTTGGGCCCGTTCGACGCACCTCGACGTGTGCCATATCTGCGCACGTATTCACTCTGACGCGACGGGCACGCGCGATGCATCGCGGCCCGGGTGCGGTGCCACGTAATCACGCTCCCCGATTCCCGGTCAGAGATCCGCAGGCTTTTCGGTTCCGTCGCTGAGCTCGCTTGTTTCGTGGGGTCTCGCGGGACGGAACCTCGACGAGACCGGATGGCCGACCTGCTTTCTCAGCGAGCCGGATCGACCGACCTGCGACCAATATCGTTGAACGTTACGGGGGTACCTCGTCGAGGTCGGGATCATTGCTTCGGACGGTTGCGGCCGCCCGCGTCCCTCGGGGTCCGCTTCAGTCGAGCGGCCACCTCACGAGGCAGAAGGGGTTCCCGAATGAGTCGCGGACGACGGCCCACTCAAGCAGGTCGACGCCATCGGGTCGATAGAACTCGGGCGGTCGTTGCACCGATCCGCCGAGGGCTTCGACCTGGGCCACGGCGGCAGCGACATCGGCAACCCGAAGATCGATGTGCGCCCCACCGTCGCCGCAGTCGTCGAGTGACGGGACTCGTTGCAGGAGCATCCATGGTTCTCGCTCGTCACCATCGGGTGGATCGAGGACCGCAAACTGACCGTGTCGACCCGCTGGGACCAGGCCGCAGACTGCGGACCAGAATCGCTCGCCCTCGTCGAGGTCGGTCACGTTGAGGACTGGTTTCCAGAGCTTTCCGACCGGTGGCGTCTGGTCGGAGAGTGAGCGGTCGCGCTGTCCTGACGACGTCGCGCCGGGCTGGTGAGGGCTGACGTGTCCGGGCGGGTGATCGTGCTTCGGACGGTTGCGGCCGAGGATGTTCTCCAGCCGATGGCGCGTGTGAGTCGCCAAGGCGGGGTCGGTCGTTTCGCTCCAGTCCGACATCTCGTCGGCGGCAGCAGCGAAGAAGCGGTCGACGGTCTCGAGCAGCTGGGTGATCACGTCGATCGAGACAGCGACGACGTGTAGCCGCTCTGGGTACATCGGTCGACCGTGGAATTCCTCGCGCTCTTGTCCGGGTTCGCTGCGCCCTTGCTCGATCATCGACATTGGTCCGCCCGTGTCGAGGTACTCCTCGACGAAGCCGACCAGCTCATCGCGCATTGCCCGCGCGTGTCGGGCCGTGGCCTGCATCGACGAGATGAGTTGGGCGGGGGAGCCCTGGTCGCCGAAGAAGGTGCGGACGATGCCCTCGATCTGGAAGCTCGGTTCCTGCGGTTCTGTGGACAGCCACTCCGCCAGCGCCCTTCGGCCCTCGTCGGTGATCGTGTACCGCTTGCGCGTCCGGCGGCCTGCCGGTTCGGTCTCGACGGCGGCCCAACCGAGGGTGACGAGGCGAGCCTGTTCTCGGTACAGGTGGCCCTCGGATGTCTGCCACATGAACCGCAGGCTGCGCCGGACCTGTTGGGTCAGCTCGTAGCTGGTCCAGGATCGGACTGCGAGCATTCCCAGCAGTCCGAAAGTGTGCGGTGACGGTGTCGCCATACGAGAAATCTACTCGCAATGTGAGTAGTTGTGGTGTATTGTTGCTGAAAGACGAAGCGCTGGGAGGAAGCGGTGGGGGTCGGAAAACTGAGATGCCACGTCTTTCACGTGACCGATCTCGAGGTCGGGCAACGCTTCTGGTCGGAGGTGACCGGAATCGACCCGATTTCCACGGTGTTCCCGGGCCGATCCGCCTACCTCGGTCAGGCCGATCCATGGCGCCACGAGGTGATCCTGTGGAAGGTCGACGAACCGAAGGGAACCGAGACCAACCGGAGCCACGTCGACATCTGGGTGGACGACGTCGACACCGCCATCGAGCAGATCATCGACATCGGCGGCAACCTCAAACAGCCGCCGACGATCTACCCGCGACCACACTCCTACCCCGGGGAGGCACCGCTCATCGACTGGGCGGTGATGCAGGACCCGTTCGGCAATGAGTTCTGTCTCGTCAGCGTCCTCAGCCACGACGAATCACAAGCGGTCGCCGATGCAGGCGAAGCCGGCGCAGGAGACGACGACCACTGGCGGGCAGCGGCCGGCCGTGCCCGGCGGAAGTGGTCGGCGCACCGCGCCGGAACCGACAACAACAAGGAGCAACACCATGGGCACACACGTTGACGATCTCCCGGTCGAGCTCGATCAGGGCGACCTGCAAACCCGGTACGTCGAACACGGCGACATGGCGATCAGGCATGCGCGCATCCCGGCAGGCACGGACATGGCCCCCGTGCTGGTCGGACTACCCGGCGACCGCTGCCCCAGCCCCCACTGGGGGATCGTCTTGGAAGGATCGCTGCGAATCCAACACGCCGATGGCACCGAGGAGACCGCCCACGCCGGCGAGGTCTACCACTGGCCGGCAGGACACAGCGCCATCGTCGACGAAGACCTCGTCTTCATCGAGGTCGGACCGGTCGGCCCGATGCGTCAGTTCGGCGAACACGCCAAGAGGATTCTCGGCCAACGCTGAGACCCGGTGAGCAGCGCCGTTGGAGCTGGCCCGGAAACTTCGATGTCGAGAAGGTTGCCATTCCCGGACAGGCAGGCTGCCCACATGCCGACATTGACGACCCGAAATTACGAGCGCTCGGCGATCACGTCGACTCGCTTCGCCTCCTGAGCGTTACGGCCATCACAGCTACCACACTTCGACACTCAGAATCACTGCGTCGTGCGAGCCGCTCACGTGTGACTTCGGCCCTGATTCGGTGCAACGAAATCGTAGTGGAAGCGCACTGCGAGATGACATTTCCTGACGTTACATGTAACATCGGGCTCATGGCTCGTCGACAGTCTTCGTCACCCACCGCCATTCGGGTCCGCGCACATCGCCAACGACTGAGGGAACAGGGGCTACGACCCATCCAGATCTGGGTCCCCGACGTCAGATCCCCACAGTTCACCGAACAGGCGCACCAACAGTCGCTCGCCGTCGCGTCGAGCCGACACGCAACCGACGACCAGGCATACATCGACGCGCTGGCCGACGACGAGTGAACCGAGGAGAAATCTGGATCGCTTCGGCGGGCAGCGGGTACGTCGGCAAGCCTCGACCCGTCGTCGTTGTCCAAGACGACCGCTTCGACGCCACCGCCTCGGTGACCGTCTGCGCGTTCACGACCGATCCCACCGATGCACCGCTGATCCGACTGCTCATCGAGGCCGACGAAGTGACCGGCATCCGAGAGCCGAGCCGGCTGATGATCGACAAGATCACCACCATCCCGCGAGCCAAACTCGGCGAACGGATCGGCCAACTGAGCGACGACGACATGATCAGACTGTCGCGAGCACTCGTCGTGTTCCTTGGACTCGCCGGAACCTAACGAACCCGCACGCTTGACGCACCCAGAATCACGGACTCTGTCGTACAGCCCGCGCTGCAGTGCGGCCCTACCGCGGTGCTCGGTAATCCCGCTCGCCCACTTGTATATCTTTGACAGTGATCTGTATATACTGTTGGCATGACCAAGCGACTGATCGACGTTGATGACGATGCACTCGATGCCGCCCGCGCCCGACTCGGAACCCGCACGATCAAGGACACCGTCAACCAGGCTCTGCGTAGCGCCGCCGATCAGCGCAGCACCCAACTCGCAAGCGCACTGTCGGTTCTCGCCGACGCGGACCTGGACGACCGCTCCGCTGCGTGGCGCTGATGTTCCTGCTCGACACGAGTGTCCTCACCAGACTGAGCGCTCCGCTGATCGTCCGGCGAATCAAGGAACTCGACAGCTCAGGCTTGGCACGGACCACCATGATTGACCTCGAGATCGGCTACTCGGCGCGCAATGCGGACGAGTGGGACCGTCTCATCGAAGCACTGGGAGCGTTCCGCCGAATCGATGTCGAAGAGCATCACTTCGACCGGGCACGACAGGTCCAACGCGAACTGGCCGCCCGTGGACTGAAGGGCCGCAAGGTGCCGGATCTCCTCATCGCTGCAGTCGCCGAGGCCCTGTCGCTCACGGTCGTGCACTACGACGCGGACTTCGACCACATCGCGACCGTGACCGGGCAACCAGCGCAATGGATCGTCGAGCGCGGATCGATCGACTGACCGAATTCGTCACGACTTGGTCCATCCAAAGCGGGACCGCCACTCGATATCGCGGCTCTCCGCGTCTGAGGGTTGGGTGATTGGGCGGGGGTGATCCCGGGCGTGGCACAGGGGCTCTGCGAATGTGGCGGTGTTCTACGTCGCTTCGATTCGAAGAGCCCCTGTTGGAGATGGATCCTACGCGCATGTTCGCGTTGCTGGTTGGCCTGCCCGACGTCGCCGTGGTGGGTGTTGATGAGTGGCCGTCGTGGCTGCGAATCGTGATCGCGGCTGAGCGCGAGCGGCCGTCGTGTTCGTGTGGCGGTCGGGTGCATCGACACGGTGTTCGCGAGGTCGTGCTTGTTGATCTGCCGGTGTTCGGTCGACCGACGCGTCTGGTGTGGTGCAAGCAGCGCTGGCGCTGCATCGGCTGCGGCCGCTGCTGGTGCGATGACGACGTCGAGATCGGCACAGCCCGGTGCGCGTTGACCACTCGGGCGGCGCGATGGGCAACGATGCAGGTTGGTCGCAACGGACGAGCGGTGTCCGATGTTGCTCGGGAGTTGGGTTGCGGATGGCACACCGTGATGGACGCAGTCGTGGCGGTCGGCGAGCAGCTGGTGGATCACCCGGACCGGATCGGCACCGTCACCGCGCTCGGTCTCGATGCAGCCGGCTGGTACCAGGACCCCATATCACCGGCCGACGGTCGCTATTGGGATGGCACGAGATGGACCGACTCGGTCAGCCGAGCCGGCCAGACGATCGTTGTTCCGATCGACGAGCAGCGCGCTGCGTTGCCGCCGATTCCGGGTAGCGAGCTGCGGCCCGCGGCACCCCCGGCGACACCGCCGCCGGTACCTTCGGTCACTGTCAACAGCTCGGGCAGCTCCGGCCTGTCGGCGGGCGGCATCGTCGTGTCGATCGTGGCGCTCGTCGTGGCGGTCGTCGTGGTCGTGGTGATCGTCGCCACGGCCAACGGTAACGACTCCAATGACGAACAGCCGCCGGCTACACCGGCTCCGACCGAGGCCCCAGCCGAGGCGCCGCCGAGCTCCGAAGGCGGCTGATCGTCGCCATCGGCGACGGTGTGCCGGCGTCACGCTCGAACCGTCTCGGCGTCGCCCCGGCGCTGTTCTGCAATTACGTCTGCGCTCAGACCTCGGCCGGGTGCTTGGGCGCATCGCTTGGAACAAGCGCCCCGGCGAATGCGAGAGTGAACGATGGATTCTGATCAGCACCGTCTCACGATCGGCGACTGGCAGATCGCGGAACACATCTCCGAGTGGATCGAGATCATCGCGATCGCAGTCATCACCGTCGCCGTGCTGGCTGCGTTCATGGTCGGGATTCGCGCGATCCGCTCCCAGGGCCTTCGCGAGTCGGTCGAGGCAACCAAACAGGCCGTCGGTCGAGGTCTCCTGCTTGGTCTCGATCTGCTCATCGCCGCCGATGTCATACGCACCGTCACGCTGGAGCCGACTCTCGAGAATGTGGCTGCGCTCGGTCTGCTCGTGGTCGTGAGGACATTCCTCGCCTGGTCCCTGATGGTCGAACTGCAAGGCCGCTGGCCGTGGCAGCGGCCCGAGGAGATGACGCCGGGCTGAACGCGAACGCCGCCGTTAAGAGAAGGTGGTCGGGGCTCGACGGGGGTGAACTCGCCGGCGAACATGACCTGCCCACCCACCTCCAAGGTTCGGGGCCGGCGATCTGGTCACCGAAGAGGGGGACGTCCCGACCAGGATGGGTACCAGGTCGACGCGTCACGTCCGACGCGGTCGATGTCCCCACCGCCACGGTGATCAACGGCGGATGGCGCTCTCACCGTTCGTGGCCGGCTCCCGAACGACACCTACCGTGTCAAACGATCGCGCCCTGAGCGCGGTCACGCGATGTGCCTGCCAGCGTCACGACTTCGGGATCGCAACTCGAGACCGATCCAGGGGCGGCACGGCTCGGCGCAACCGCAGACGGCGACGCCGTCCACGGCTCACCTTGGCCTGACCGGCCGGCGTACCCGACGGCTGTGTGGAACCCCGCCGGTCCTTGGGACTGCCGACCATGTCCATCATGAGACGAGCGGCGATGACGTGTGGGATGAACCTCATGCACGTCACGACCCGGTACCAGAGGGCTGGATACATCGTTCTCGACGCGAGCGACGGCGCTGCCCGAGCCGAGGAGTCCGCCGCCGGCTGCGCTCGTCAGCAGCTGGTGGGCGGACCGGTCGGTGGCCCGTCGGCACGATCGGTGAGCGACGAGAGCGCCACCGCCACGCCGGCCTCGACCTGTGACGAGCCACATGGAGGGAGCGGCGGGGCACCCTGTGCCGCGATGTCGCTCCACGACGACCGGGCGTCGTCGCCCGACACCGAGATCTGTTCCGCGATCAGCGCAACCACGAGGGGAGCCGAGAAGGACGTGCCATCGACCGACGCCTTGCCCGCCATGATGTCGCCGCCGTACTCGAAACGAACGCCGCTCACGTGGTTGGTCGGAAGATCCTCACCGGGCGCCCAGGCGTCGACCCACGGGCCGCGGTTCGAGAAGGCCGACACCGGCGCAGTGCGAGCCGGAGCCGTCCACGGGCTCTGGTCGCTGTCGACGTTGCCGTCGAGGGCACCGACGCCGAGCACCGTGTCGAACGCCGCCGGATAGTGCGGCCGCGTGGTCGCCATGTTTCCCGCCGAGGCGACGATCAACATGCCGTCGGGCTGGTACGGATCGAACCTGTCCACGACCTCCGCCACGGCCTCGAGGCCGATCGGTTCGAGTGCCGGGCCGGGGACTCCGAGTTCGAGGTCACACACGGCCGACCCGAACGAGTTCACCAGGAGGTCCGGGTAGTCCTGGCGCGCCTGGGTGCGCAGCGACTTGGCGGTCCCCCTGGCGGCAGAGACGTCGGTGGCGAGTCCGTCACGATCGGAGATCCGGACCTCCTCGATCGACGCACCCGGCGCGATCGTCGAGATGATCCCCGCGATCGCCTTGCCGTGACCGCCGTGTGGATAGTCGATCATGTGCGAACCGTTGGCGACGATGTCGATCTTCTCCTGGTCGGCGTTCGTGAGCGTGTAGGTGGTGGGGAGTTCGCCCGCCGCAAGTGGTGCCAGCCCGGTGTCCAACACCTCGACCTTGACGCCGCTCCCGACCGGTTGGCCGGCATTGGTGAGGTTCGTCCGGGGTGGTGTCAATGCCGCGATCTTCTGCGGATAGCCGTTGGGCCAGAAGAAGTTGTACGGGCCCGATGGTGTCAACGCGTAGTCGGGCGACGCAGGAACGCCATCTTGCTCACGAATCAGGCGCGCCATCCTGACGATCTGGTGCGCAGTGCCGCCCGGGCGGGCTTTCAGCGACACCGACAGCACCGGTGTCACCGAAGCGTTGGCAGGCGGAGTGTTGGGGAACGTGATCCGCTCGACGGCGTCGACGTAGGGCGTGCCCATCGTGCCGTACATCGCGTTGAGGCGGGCGTTGACGAGCATCGTCGCGTTCGCGTTCGACGCCGACGATCGGAGCACGATCCGGTCGTTGCGATAGGCGACCGGATCGGTGGCGCCCACGATGCACTCGTTCGACTGATCGACAGTGATCGCCGGGCTCACGTCGGCGAGCCACGCCATGACGTCCACCTCCGTGTCGGTGCCGGCGCCGACGCTGCCGCCGACCACAAGTGCTGCGATCGCGACGGTGGCGGGGCCTGCCCGTCGACCGAATCGCCGGTGACGGGCGCGGTGCGGACGGGAGTGGATGCAGGACGGGTCTGATTGTGCAGTGTTCGAGTTCATGATGACATCTCCGACGAATGGTGTAGGCAACGGTCAGAACACGAACCAGTCCGAGTGGACTCGCCGATCGTCGACGAGCGCGCACTCCAGGCGGATCGTGCCGTGTGGTGGATTGGAGAACGTGAAGAATCCCTGGTCGTCGACCGGAGACGATTGCGCGGTGCCGTCCGGCGCACGGACGAAGATTTCATCCGATCGTGCGCCGAGCACGTGGCCTCGGAGCTCGTCGTCGGACGTCGTGACCTCGATGACACAACTCCGATCGGCGATCGTGAACTCGAGGACTGTTGACGAGCCGCTGCCTCGTGTCCCTGCCAGCTCGTCGGCTGACGTGTCGAGCAGGGCAGCCAACTCCGCATCGACGTCGATCCACGAGAGGAGCCCCTGCGATCGTTCGACGAGATCTCGGGTGTCGCCAGGTTCGCCGATGGCGTCCGCCAGCGCCCGCATCGTTGCGCGGTCCAACGGCGACATGTCGTCGTCTGCACTGTTCACGGTCCTTCTGCCCCTTCCTCGACTGGTGCTCCGGGACAACCAACCAGACCCAGCCGGTCGAGCGGAGATACATGACATGCAGATATACGGAATGGTGATCGGTGGAACGGAGACATATGGGCCTCGGTCATGGCTCGATCTCCATGCCTGGCGGCAGCAGCTGGCGCAGCCGATCGAGGCACCGACGCCTGCTGGGTCCCAATGATCCGCGCGGTCGATCGAGGGTGGTCGCGATCTCGTCGTAGGACAGCGGGGGATCGACGAGCATCAACCGCAGGAGGTGCCGGCAATCGTCGCCGAGCCGGGTGAAGGCACTGCGAATCGCAGACGCTTGCTCGTCGGCGACGAGGCCGGCCGCCGGCGAGGCGAGGTCTGCCGCTCGGCGCTCCCATCCATCGGCCACCGGAATCGTCCGTCGGCGGGTCACCAGCCGCCGTGCCTCGTTGCGCACGATCATGCACAGCCACGGTCCAACCGCTGACGCGTCGCGCAATTGATCCGATCGTTCCAGGAACCGCAACCATGCCGTTTGGACGAGGTCCTCCGCCGTCGCCGTGTCGACCGCAAAGGAACGAGCCACGCCGAACAACTTGGGCGTGTACCGCTCGAGCAACTCGTTCCAGGCCGATGCACGCTCCGGTCCGTTCGCTCGGATCTGATCGATCAACTCGACGTCGGACGGTCCGGCGGCACGCTCGACGTTCGCAGCCATCGCTCACCCGACGCCCAGTGTGACGAGTCCGGCCGACGCCACGCCCACGTCGTGTGAGTTCTCGGCCTCGCGGCAGCGCAGCTCGGCAAGCGCCTGGGAGGCCGTCGCTCCGGAGACCATCCCTCGGTGCAACGCCACCATCGCCCTGCGGGTCTCGGCGTTGTCCGGAAGCGCACCGATGGATGCAACGACCGTACGGGCTCCCATCGACACGAGCGTCGCCGCCAGACCATGGAGACCGGCTGCGCCGTCAGCGGGCCCCGAGGTCGCATGGAGTCCGGAGTCACACGTCGCGAGGATGATCGTCGACGGCACCGACCCGATCCGATCGAGCTCGTACACGGTGAGCATTCCGTCGGCGAGTTCGATCGTCGACCACAGTGGATTGTCGTGTCGGAATCGCCCGTGAGCAACGACGTGGACGAGGTCGGCGTCGCCGATCGCCTGACACACACGATCGACGGACGCTGATGCTCCGCGGAGCACGACCGCGGCGTCGTGGCATTGCGCGACCTGGGTCGCTTCCGCCGCCGCTTCACTCAGTCTCGGCCCGGCGACCACCAGGATCCGGTCGATCACCGCCGGCGTCGAGCGCTCGGCGACCATCCACCACGACGCCGAGGGTGCCAGATTGAACGCACGTCCTCGAAGCGTCGGCAGCGCCGCCCACGGGATCGAGTGCAGGATCGGCGGTACGACGAGGACGACCTCGTCGGATCGGAGTGCGAGCGGCTCGATCAGGTCGGTGTCCAGCGCATCTGAGGAGGCACGTAGCGCAGTGCGATGGGATTCGGCGACGACGTGCGACAGACCGGTGCGCGCGAGTCCATTGAGTGCGGCGCGGGCGCGTGATGCGCGAGCAACCACGTCATGCATGGTCCCGAGCTCGCACAGCCGAAAGCCGTAGCGACCGACGACGACCGCCATCAGTCGATTCCCGGCGACGCTCATCGAGACCATCTCGCGCCCGCCGAGAAGGGCAGGAAGGTCACGAACATCGGGCGCGTCACCGGCGGCGCGCCGACGAACGCCAGCATGCCCTCCGCTGCCGTTCGGAGACATGGTCAGCGCGTTTCTCCGGACCTCGCCTTCGAGCGAACGCAGCTGGTGTCGGAGTTCGGCGGTGGGACGATCCTCGACCTCGGCGCGTCGGAGATCGGAGGATGCGACCCGCATGCGGGCCAGCAGCTCAGCCACATCGTCCGATTCGGGCGGCAGCACGGGATGCGCGGCCGGTACCGCCCGACGTGCCCGTTCCATCCAGGTGAGCGCGCTGACGGGACGCCGCTCGGATGCCGCCATGCGAGCAGTGAGCTGTGCGATGTCGTGGGCGTTCACGCCTACATCGCCGCCGGACAGACCGACCCCGGGAACCACAGCGGTCCCGAGCAGATCGAGCGCTCGCCGGAGGCAGCGTCGGGCGCCGACACGATCGTCGGCGGCGAGACACACCGCAGCACGGGCGTGAAGAGCGGCGAGACGAGTCTGGAGGAGCCGAGAGCGTCGCGCCGCCGCACCAGCCGACGACGCGCACGAGGTCGCAGCGCGGACGTCACCCGTCGCGGCGTGCGCGTTGGCCGCCATCGCCCACGCAGTCACCTCACCTCGTGCGTCCCCGTTCTCGGCGGCTGCCGCCGCGAGCGTCTCGAGGTCGCCGATCAGTGAACGGTCGAAACGACCCGCATCGAGCCTGATCCTCGAGATCAACATCAGAGCAGCACGTCGCCAACCCTCCGATCCCGCCGACTCGAACCAGTGCTCGGCGCGGCGCGCAGCGGCGAGTGCGACCGTCGCGTCGCCTTCCTGGCGCGCCGCCTCCGCGAGCGCGATCAAGGCTTCGGCAGCGGCCGAGTGGTTCCCTTCCGACTCGAGCCGCTCAACTGCCTCCTGTGCGACGCCGAATGCGTCCGAGCTGAGTCCGTTCGCGAGGAGCGCTTCGGCTCGAGACAGCAGCGGGACCGAGTCGTCGTGACCCAGTTCGGCGAACCCTGCCGTGGTTTCGTCGAACATCCGGAGTGCTGCCGGCAGATCACCTCGGGCCGCGACGGCACAGGCGAGATTGTGGTGCACCTGCAACGCGGCGAACCGTTGGCCGAGCACGCCGAACAGCTCCTCGGCTTCCCGGAAGTCCCCGATGGCGTCCACCACGTCACCGCGGCGGAGCAGGATGCCTCCCCGATTCGCCAGCACGCGCGCCAGATCGATGGTCGCCTGCTCGCGGCGGAGCCGCGGAGCCGCGGCGTTGAACAGTTCGAGGGCTTCCGATGTCCGGCCCGACCGGAGGCACACCACGGCTCGTTGCAGCCATCCTCGCTCACGCATCGCTGCGGATCCGAGACGCTCGACCTCGTCGAGATGCACGAAGGCGTCGGTCGCTGCGGCGCCGAGCGACAGCACGCCGGCGAGGGCGAGGTGGGCGTCTGCCGCGAGTTCGTCGTCGTCGAACCGGACGGCGACGGACACCGCCTCGGTCAACGCGTGTTGCGCGAGATCGACCTCGCCGAGGATCCGCCACGCCCGACCCAGGACGGTCTGCGCACGACAGAGATTCGTCCAGTCCTCGTCGGCACGAAAGGCGTGGGCCGCCTCGCGGGCTCTTCGAGCGACCTCGGCTGGGTCATGTTCGATCCTGGTGGCCAGATCGGCCAGCACGGCCTCATCGGCCATCGTGTCCACGACACGAGCGTAGAGCGTTCCTCGCGGCGGAGCAGCCCCATTATCGCTGGGACGGACCACCGTCGGAATGTGGCGGCTCGACCTGGTCGATTTCATGTATCCGGCACCGGCTCACCGGGTCTTGACGCCACATCACACCGATGTGGCGGTTCCGGCCGCGGCATCACCAACCGAAAGGAACGGCGACCATGGCCGTCATCAAGAAGCCCATGATCGACAACCTCCAACTGTCGATCACGAAAGACGTCGCGAACGCCGAGATCGAGGCGACGTACACGATCAACTGGAGCGATTTCGACGTTCTGACGAACATGCGCTACAGCGAGGTGTGGAAGCTGGTCGGCGTCGACCCTGCCACGACCGACGTCCTCTACATCGGACCGGTCCTTCTCGGCGGGGTGAGCGCCAACGGCAGCATCTCCACGAGCAGGACCAAGACTGCAACGATTCCGTGGGCGGACCTCGACGAGGATCCGAACGGGCTCGACGAGATCGCGGTCCAGGTCACCCTCACACCGTTGCTCCCGGTCGCGTACAGCGCGCAGAGCGCGCAGGTCGTTGTCGCCGCTCCCTGACGCCGCGATCACCTGTCGATTGCGTGCGGCGACGGCCGCTCCCGCTCTGTCCGGGCCCGGCCGTTGCCGCGCCGCGCGGATCTCTCCGTCACCCGCGCCGCCGACCGCATTGAGTACGCCGAAACCGGCGCCCGCCACGAGGACACGGACCTCGTGGCTCCCGGCGTCGAGCGCCTCGCCGACGACGAGCTCCCTCGCGTCGCCGACGCGTTCGCCGTCGAGTCCCTGGCTCCGATCCGCGTCACCGACCTCGAGTAGGGGCGACTTCCTGTCGCCCCCGCAGGCTGAGGCGCCGACCGTGACATCCGAGCTTGGGATCCTCGTCGGTCGGTCGAGGGCTCGGAGCCGGACTCCGCGGATCGGTTCGAAGTGCTCGCGGTTGCGGGTCAGGATGGAGAGGCCCTGCTCGAGGGTGGCGGCGGCGATGAGTGCGTCGGGGCGGTCGTTGCGGGCAACCTTGCCGCCCGTGGCGACGACCGCTCATGCGAACGTTCTCGAGCGGGTGAGACGCACCGAACCATCGGGCCGGCCGGTCGGCGATCAGGACAACGGTTCTGCCCCGAGCATTCCGAGGCGGATCTCGACCAGGCGGCGAACGAGCACTTCCTTCGGAACCTCATCCACCGGGAACCGCAACGTGCCCTTTCCCCAGTCGTACCCCTCGAGGAGTTCCGGCTCGACCTCGGCGATGACCGAGCCAGAGTGCGGGAAGTAGCTGCAATGCCGTTTGGCGTGGGCATAACCTGCAACTGCCTTGCCGGCGACCTTGAACGCCGGGACCCCGTACGACATCGCCTCTTCGGCATCGGGAACGATCGAGGCGAGCATCGCCCGGAGTTGGCGGAGCGTGCTGCGTTGTGGCTCGGGCGCAGCATCGAGATAGTCGTCGACGGTGATGGACCGAGCGTAGTTGGTGACGATGGAACGCGAACGTTGCCGCGGGCTCCACCGACCTCGACGACCTCGACGCACGACGTCTCGCTGCGAACTCGCGACCTTGCGGACGGTGACGATCGCAACGTGACAGACCGGACCGCTCACTGTCACGCACCCGCTCGTCGTGCCGATCAGCCGGTCGGTGGCGGCATCCAGGTACACCTCGAGCCTGCTCGCGACGTTGCGGACGGTGCCGACGCCGTCGAGGTCGGAGATCCCCGCGTCGCCTTCGATTCGTAACGCCGTGCCCCCGATCGCGGACACCCCGACGCGACCGCGGTGACGTCGCACGGCCCTGAGGCCGAGGATCACCCGATGCGGACCGTCCCGGCGTCGCCGTCGACGTGGAGCATCGTTCCGTCGGCGATCCCGGTGATGCCCGGCACGCTGAGGACGGCCGGGATGCCGAGCTCGCGCGCGACGATGGCGGCGTGGCTCTGGATGGCGCCCGTGTCGCAGACGACCGCGGCCGCACTCAGAAACAACGGCGTCCATGACGGGTCGGTGATCGCGCAGACGAGGACCTCGCCCGGGTCGAGGCCGCGCGGGTCGGCCGGGTCGACGACGACTCGGGCGGGTCCCGAGGCCGCGCCGCCGCTCACGCCGATACCGCGAGCATGGGTCCCGGACAGCGGAGGGATGGTGTGGACATCGGCGCGGAGCTGCCACGTGTGCGGGTCGGGGATGCGCCCGTCGAACCAAGGCGGTGGGACGCGGCCGTCGAGGAAGCGTTGGAGCCGAACGCGTTCGGTGATGAGATCGCTGAAGTCCGTCGGGCGAGCCACGAAGTCGGCCAGCTCGTCGTAGGTCACGCAGAAGGCAAGCCGCGCGTCGGCCGGGCCGCCACGCTCGGCCGCCCGGCGCGCCAACTCGTGCAGCACCCGTCGGGCGCCCAGGTTTTCCAGGACGAGGATGTCCTTGGCGCGTTCGCGGGCAATCGACCCCTGTCTCGCTACGAGTGCTGCGCGCCTGACCATGAAGCGCATGTGCCGCGGCACGTGGTTCAATGCTTCGGTCAGGGCCGCTCCGGCATCGCGGGAGAGCCGCTCCGTCGCGGTCGCCGGGTCGCGTTCGGCGGGGGAGTGCCGGAGGCGATCGATCGCTGCGTACACCGGGGCCCGATCCATGACCCAGGCCGGGGTGGCCAGCTCGTACTCGTCGTTGCCCCGGTGGCCGAAATCGGACAGGAACGTATCGAGCGCGACGGAGAAGACGGTGTCCCGCGTTCGTTCCTCGATGTGTTCGAGCCGGCGATCGAACACGGCCGACAGCTCGGCATCATCGGCGACCAGACGCCCCAGAGCCCAGAGCCGCTGAGCGAGTTGCGCCGAGTCGACGTCACCGGTGCCGCTCACGATCCGGTTGGCGAGACCGCTCGGCGCCTTCGCTCGCTCGAGGGCCTGGTCGAGGAGGCCCCGTGGCACTCCGGCGAGCATGCTCGACCTCAGCAGGCGATGCATGCTGGCAGCCTGTCGCGGCGGGTACGTGTCGAGCCACGTCAGCAGTTCGTCGTCACCCGCGGTCTGCAGCTCGGGCATCGTCGACAGCCAGTGGAGTGCGTCGGCGCGGGCATCGTCGAGTGGTCGCAGATCCGGGTTCCGCATGAGGCCGAAGCCGAAGCGAGCGAGGGCCAGTGTCGCGATGAGGTTGCGGTCACCCTTGACGGGCTCGTACGGAGGGAGGTTCGGGACATCGCCCATCATCTGCTCGTCGGCCTCGTCGGACGACAGACCCGGCATGCGTGCACCCAACATCCGCATCAGCGATCCGCTCATGTAGAGGTAGCCCCCGAAGACACCGGTGCCGAGCGACGGTCCGTCAGCCTCGTGGGGGCGCAGTCCGCCCATCTCGAGGAACAGGTCGACCTGTCCCTGACGGACCGCTTCACCGATCAGGGTGCCCGTCAGCGCGGTCATCACGCGGGGGAAGACCTCCCCGACGTTGCCCCTGGTGTACATCGTGAACCGCTCGTTGGGTTCGGTGTCGGCAACCCAGATCTTCGTCCTCGGCGCAGACATGGGCTCAACCTACGCCGCGCCTGCGTTCGAGTTCGACGGGGTTCGGTGATCCTCGATCACACGAGGGCTCGGGCGCGACAGCGGGCGATGTCAGGTTGCCGGACGCGGTGGAACCGGGGTGCGCTCGACGTCGGCAGCTGCCCGGCCCACGGCCGCAGCCTCGGCGTGCGCCCCAGTCCTGGCGCGCCATGCCTCGCGCAGCTTGAGCGTTGGCCCGGTGGACAGTACGGCGCCGGCGTAGACGCGTGCGCCGAACGCGACGAGGCCGACGGTGGCTGCGAGGGTGAGGGCGACGGCGACGATCGGCTCCCACCACGCGGTCGCTCCCATGGCGATGCGACTGGGCATCGTCAGCGGCGCGGTCGGCGGGAAGTACGAGGCGAGCTTGGCGATGCCGCTGTCGGGCCTGCCCGTCGCGGCGAAGGAGGCGAAGTAGCCGGCGAGCAGCACGGCGACGACGGGCCCGGCGACGGCCTGGGCGTCTTCGGTGCGAGACGCGAGCGAGCCGAGCGCTCCGTACACGGTGGCGTAGAGGGCGTAACCGAGCACGAACCACACGACCACCCACACCAGCACGGCGGCGCGAGCCGCTGGGATGTCGACGGAGTCGACCATCGTCAGTGCTGCGAGCGCTGCCAGTGCGGTCACGGCGATCTGTGCGAGTCCGAGCAGTCCGATCCCGAGCACCTTGCCGGCCAACAGATTGCGCGCCGGCATGCGAGCGAGGAGCACCTCGACGACGCGGCTGGCCTTCTCCTCCACGACCCCGGTCAACACGAGATTGCCGTACGTCGAGATCGCGATGAACAGCACGACGGTCATGATCATGGCAGCCATCTCGTCGTCGGGACTGCGGCCCGCCACGGAGCCGAGCTCGACGTTCTCGATCGGGACGGGCGCAACCAGCGCGAGCAGATCCTCGGTGTCGATGCCGGCGGATGCTGCCCCTTCGCGTATCGCTTCCACCTGGATCGCGCTCGTGACGACACCGGCCAGTTGCTCGTCGGCTCGGCGTCGCCACTCGAGCCGCTCGGCGTCGACCACCAGCACGTCGACGTCGCCCTCGCGGACTGCGTCCTGGCCCGCGGCGACGCTGTCGAAGTGGTGCAGGCGCACCTCGGCACCATGGATGCCGCTCTGTTCGGTGATCGCGTCGGACAGTCCGACCGGGGTGGAACCGGTCAGACCGATGTCGTGGGTGCCCGCGCTGTCGTCGAGCAGGCCAGGAACGACGATCAGGCCGACCGTGACGACGATCATCACGAGGAACGACGCCCGGAACGCACGCGAGCGGCTCCGCTCGCGCATCTCCCGGTCCGCCACGAGCCACATCTGGCCGAGGCCGCTCATGCTGCCACCGCCTGACGGAACAGCTCCGGCAACGTCGGGGGCTCGTACGCGAACGAGATGATCTCGGTGGTGTGCGATGCGGCGGCCACCACCGTCGCGAGGTCGATGTCGCGGTCGATGCGCAGGCGGATGTGGCCGTCTCTCGACTCGACGACCACCACCGAGCTCAGGCCCGACCAGACCGGTGGGGCACCGCGGTAGCGGATGTCCACGAACCGTTGCGGCACGCCCGCGCGCAGTTCGGCCAGGTCGCCCGCCACGACGACGCTGCCACCGTCGATGATCACGACGTCTTCGCACAGGTCCTCGACGAGGTCGAGTTGATGGCTGGAGAACAACACCGTCGCTCCTGCCGCCCCGATCTCTGCGAGCAGCTGGCCCAAGTTCGAGATCGCGAGCGGATCGAGTCCGGAGAACGGCTCATCGAGCACGAGGAGCTCGGGTTCGTTGACCAGCGCGGCGATCAACTGCACGCGTTGCTGATTCCCGTGCGACAGCGCATCGAGGCGGTCGCCTGCCCGCTCGGCGAGGCCGAGACGCTCGAGCCAGACGTCCACGCTGCGACCCACGTCCCTGCGAGTCCGTCCGCAGAGCCGGCCGAGGTAGACCAGCTGGTCACGCACCCTCATGCGTGGATACAGGCCACGCTCCTCGGGCATGTAGCCGAAACCTGTCCGCTCCACGTCCCCGATCGGGGCTCCACGCCACCGGACCTCGCCATCGTCCAGCTCCACCAGCCCGAAGACCGTCCGCATCGCCGTCGTCTTCCCGGCCCCGTTCGGCCCCAGGAACCCGGTCAGCCTCCCGGGACGGGCCGTGAACGTACACCGGTCGAGCGCTGTCACCGAACCGAAGCGCTTGGCTGTGCCGACGAATTCGAGCACGTCGTCACCTGCCGATCACCGGTCGGACGGCCAGCGGGATGCGGACACCCATGACGACCCTGCGATTCGTTCGACGCGCGACCGGGCGATTCCGGAGCACGGTGACGCCGTGCTGAGTCGATCATCTCTCCAGCGGCGACCGGGCACCAGGGACCAACGCCACGAACTCCGAACCATCGTTCCAGGTGCTCCCGAATCCGGCCGGGCCACGCCTGGCGTCAGCGACGAGCGAGCGGGGACACGAAGTCGGACGGCTTGATCGCGATGACCGAACAGTCCACCGCGTCGAGCACCTGCTCGGCGGTGTTGCCCATGATGAGCCCTGGGAGTCCGGTGCGGGCCACCGTGCCCATGACGAGCAGGTTGATGCGGTGAGCGTCGACGTACTCGGGGACGACGTGCCACGGGCGGCCTTTGACGACGTGGACCTTCCAGGGGGCGTCGGCCACCTTGGACGATGCGACCAGTTCACGGACCGCCTGCGAACGATCGTCGCGCTCGGCCTCCACGAGCGTGTCGATGCGATCGGCAGGGATCGACGCGAACGACGAGCTCCGCATCGTGGACTCGCCGTAGAGCTCCCAGGCATGCAACAGGTGCAACTCGCCACCGCCGAGCTCGACCATACTCGCGGCGAGCTCGAGCAGAGTGTGGTTGAGCTTCGCCTCGTCGGGTTCGAGGTCGACGGCCACGAGCACCCGCTGGGTGCGGGCGCGGGTGGGCCTGATCACCCACACGGGGCATGGGCACTTCCGCAGCAGCCGTTTGATGGTTGCGTGATCCTCGCGGTCCTCGTCACTGGTCACGACCACGAGGTCGTCGCCCTCGGCGAGCACCTGGCCGAGGATGACCAGCGCTGGGTTCCCGGCTTGTACGTCGATCCGGGTGGGGACGCCGTTGGCAGCGTCGCGCCAGCGTTCGAGCCGTCCCACCATCTCGTGGCGGTTGATGCTCTCGACCGCGGCGTCGATCTCGGCGCGGTGGAGGAGACGGTGTCGGCGAGAGGGCTCCGGCACGGCCCCGAGGAGGGTGAGCTGGGCGTCGTTTCGTCGCGCCAGCTCGGTGACACGGCGGATGGCCGCCGGGTTGTCCTTGGCGCCGAGTGGGCTGAACAAGATCTTGGTGAAGCGACGCATGACCCGCACCGATCAACGAGCGCCGGGGAGGCGCTTGACGTGCCCGGTGCCGGCCTGCTGCCGAAGCACGATCGACCACGTCAATTGAAACGTAGCGCCGTCGTCGATGGGTCCGATAGGGACCGAATCCTCTGCCGGGTCGGCGAGGGTCCTTCGTACGATCATCTCGACACCTCCGCGGGGCGAGGGTGTCCCCGACGGACTCGATCCGCAGCCGTCCGGTTCACGGATCGGATCACCGACTTGTCCCGACCAGTCGACCGCCCGCCGACGATCGGCCTCACCGCGCTCGAGGCGACCCGCCGCCTTGCCGCCACCGGACCGAACGCGCTCCCCGAGGCGCCACCGCGGCCGTGGTGGGTCCGCGTCGCCCGCCAACTGCGCAGCTCGATCATCTACATCCTGTTGTTCGCGCTCGCGTTCGATGTCGCCGTGTGGGTGCTCGAGGGTGCGCACGCCTGGCCCTTCGAGTCGATCGCGATCGCCACCATCCTGGTGTTCAACACCGTGATGGGCGTGTGGCAGGAGTACCGCGCCGAGGACGCACTCGGCCGGCTGCGCGCGATGGCGGCCCCGCGTGTGCGGGTGATGCGCGACGGACAGCTCACGGAGCTCGACGCGACGCTCGTCGTCCCCGGTGATCGCCTGCGGGTCGAAGCCGGTGACCGGATCCCCGCCGACGGTGTGTTGGCCAGCGAGCAGGCCCTGCAGCTCGACGAGTCCATCCTGACCGGTGAGTCCGTACCGGTCGAGCGCGGAGCGGGCGAGGACGTCTTCTCCGGGACGCTCGCCGTGCGCGGCACGGGGTGGATCGAGGTGACATGCACCGGACCGGCGTCTGCGATGGGCCGGATCGCGACGATGCTCGGCAGCGTCGAGGCCGACCGCACGCCGCTGGAACGACGGATGGAGCAGTTCGGGCACCGCATCGCTCGGTGGATCGCGCTGCTCGCCGTCGTGCTCACGATCGCCGGCGTCGGTATCGAAGGTGTCGACCGGTTCGACGAAGCCCTGCTGTTCGCCGTCGCCGTCGCTGTCGCTGCGGTCCCGGAGGGCCTCCCCGCCGTACTCACCCTGACGTTGGCACTGGGAACGGAGCGGATGAGCAGACGCCAGGCGGTGGTCCGCCGCCTCTCCGCCGTCGAGGCGCTCGGTTCGGTCACCGTGATCGCCACCGACAAGACCGGAACCCTCACCGAGAACACGATGACCGTCGACCGGCTGGATGCTGTCGACGTCGATCGTGCCCTTCGCGCCATGGTGCTCGCCGCTGACGCCGAACCAGACGGTGGCACCGGCGATCCGCTCGAGGTGGCGCTGTACGCCCACGCCACCGCTCAGGGCGTCGACCCGATCGCGACTCGATCTGCGACGACACGGCAATCGGTCCGTCCGTTCGACTCTGCCTGGCGGTTCATGCGGGTGACGGTGATCGAGGAGGGACACCCGGTCGCGTACCTGAAAGGTGCCCCAGAGGTGTTGCTCGAGCGCAGCACACTGGACGAGACACAGCGCGCCGACTGGCACACGCGCATCGAGGCAGCGTCGGCCGAGGGCTACCGGGTGCTCGGTCTGGCCTGGTCGCCCGACGACGACGAGGACCACGTCGACTGGCTCGGCACCGTGCTCATGTGGGACCCACCGCGCGCCGAAGTACCCGCAGCGATCGCCGCTGCGCACTCGGCCGGCATCCGGGTGCTGATGATCACGGGCGACCACCCGGCGACCGCACTCGCGATCGCGCGTCAGTTGGGCATCCCGGCAACCCGCGCGCTGACGGGTGACGACCTCGACCGTCTCACCGCCGACGAGCTGCTCGACGTTGTCGCCGATGTCTCCGTCTTCGCCCGTGTCAGCCCCGATCACAAGCTGGCGCTCGTCGAGGCGCTCAAGCGACGCGGCGAGATCGTGGCCATGACCGGCGACGGAGTGAACGATGCACCGGCGCTCAAGCGGTCCGACGTCGGTGTCGCGATGGGGCAACGAGGCAGCGACGTCAGCCGGGAGGTGGCCGATCTCGTCCTGCTCGACGACAACTTCGCCACCATCGCTGCCGCCGTCGAGGAAGGGCGCGGCATCTACGACAACATCCGGAAGTTCCTCCGCTTCCTGTTCTCCACGAACGTCGCGCTCGTGATCCTGATCGCCGTCGGCGTGGTCGGCGCGGCGATCTCGGACCTGCGCGACGACGTCGGCGACCTCCTCGTACCGCTGACGGCCGCGCAGCTGCTGTGGATCAACGTCATCGCCGACGGACCCCCAGCGCTCGCCCTCGGCCTCGATCGCAACCCCGGTGTGATGCGACGTCGACCCCGCCCACCGTCGGCACCGCTGCTGACCCGGCCGGGCATCCGGTTCATCCTGATCACCGGGGTGCTCAAGGCCGCCCTCGGCCTCGTGCTGTTCTTCGTACTGCCTCGATTGGACTACTCGGGCACCGAGACCCGCACCGCAGTGTTCCTCTACGAATCGCTCGCCCAACTCGCGTTCGTGTATCCCGCGCGCCTGATCACCGCACGACCGGTGACCAACCGGGTGCTGAACTGGATCGTGGGCCTGAGCATCGCCGTTCAACTCGCGACGGTCACCGTGCCCGGTCTCCGCACGGTGCTCGGCCTCCAGACCCTGGACGCAGCGGCGCACGGGTTCGTCGCCGCCGCGCTCGCGATCAGTGTGATCGGCGCCTATGTGTCGGCGCGCCTCACCGGCGAGGTCACCTGAACCCGTCGTTTCTTGCGTGACGTGAGGCGCCGCGACAGGGGATCAGCGGCCTTTGCCGCGAGGGGACCACCGATCGCGAGCATCAACACGTACGCAGCCGCGAGCGGACCGATGTCGGACTCGACACCTTCTGCGACGGCGATCCCGGCGATCACGATCGAGAATTCGCCGCGTGCGATCAACGTGAACCCCGCTCGCAGCCGACCCGGAGGGGAGATGCCGGCGCGGGCCGCGCTCCACCAGCCGGTGATGACCTTCGTCGCGGCGGTGACGACTGCCAAGACGCCGGCCGCGGCGAGCATGGGGGGCAGGGTTCCGGGGTCGACCTGGAGGCCGAAGAACACGAAGAACAGCGCCGCGAACACATCCTTCAATGGCGTCAGCAGTTGTCGGGCGGCGTGTTCGGCCGGACCGCTCAACGCGATCCCGACCAGGAACGCACCGACGGCCGCGGATGCCTGGACCTGCTCGGCCAGCCCGGCGACGACGAGCGCCAGGCCGAGCAGCGTCAACAACAGATGCTCGTCGGATCGGCTGAACACGAGTCGGCTCAGCCGATGTCCGAGGAACACCGCCGCACCGAGCGCAGCAGCGACGACAACCATCGCGACACCGATCTCCAGACCGATCGTCAGCGCGCTCCCACCGATCAACAAGCCCGCCATCAGCGGCAGGTAGAGCGCCATCATCAGATCTTCGGTCACCAGGATCGCCAGTACCACCGGCGTCTCCCGGTTGCCGAGATTGCCGAGATCGCTCAGCAACTGGGCGATGATGCCCGATGACGAGATGTAGGTGATCCCGCCGAGCAACAGCGCCGCCCGGACGTCCCACCCGAGGAGCACGCCTGCGAGCAGACCGGGCGTGAAGTTCAAGACCAGGTCGACCGCACCGGCGGGCACTCCCGTGCGCAACGCACCCACCAACTCCTCGCCCGAGTACTCGAGGCCGAGCAGGAGCAGCAGGAGGATCACCCCGATCTCTGCGCCCGTCTGGATGAAGTCCCGCGCCGGCACGATCGGCACCACACCTCCGTCACCGATGAGAATCCCGGCAACCAGGTACAGCGGCACCGACGGCAGCCCCCATCGCGTCGCCAGCCGGCCCAGGAGGGCGACGCCGAGCAGGATGCATCCGAGTTCGAGGAAGAGCCCGGCCATCCCTGACGAGGCGGCGACCATCAAGACGATTGTGCGCTCAGAATTCGGGCTGCCTCGTCGATCCCGTCATCGGTGCCCACGACCACCGCGACGTCGTCGGCGAGCATGACGTCATCGGGCCCGGGCGCCGGTATGGCGGTCTCACCGCGCAACAGTGCGACGATCGAGACCCCGGTTCGCGTCCGCATCTGGCTCTCGCCCAACGGGCGCCCGGCCAGTCGGCTCTTCGGCGAGATCGGCAACCAGGCGATCTCGAGCCCGACGATCTGTTGGCGCAGGTCGTCGAAGCGCTCGACGATGTTCGGTCCACCCATCAGCGCTCCCAACGAACGTGCCTCATCGGTCGACATCGACACGGTCTCGGCGACCCGATCCGGATCGTCACGGTCGTACACGATCAGATCGCGTCGACCCGAGTGATGCGACACCACCCCGACTCGTCGGTCGCTGTCGCAGACGAAATCGTGGCGAACCCCCACACCCGGTAACGGCGTCTCGATGATCTCGGTCATGCTGCGCCTCCTGGCGATCGACGACAGCGCGGCCTCCCGCGCCGGACCCAACAGTATTCGCGAACTCTCACGACGGGCACGCCCAGGTGAAACGTCGGTGGGCGGGCCTCAATGCGCGTCGGACCGGTTTCGGGTGGCCCGGGCTGGGAGGGGCGCGAACTCGCCGACGTACGGCTGGTGACTCAGCGCTCGAAGACGCCGCACGAGCTCGTCGGTGAACTCGCGGCGCGCTCGGTTCGTGCTTCGGGTGGAGCCGAGCGAGCGGGTGTCGATGGGTTCGCCGATCCGGATCGTCGCCGTTCGGAAGGGTCGCACGATACGTGCGCCCGTCGGCATCGGCTCGTCGGTGCCCTCCAGCCCGACGTGCACGATCGGCGCTCCGGTGAGCAACGCCAGATGTGCCGCGCCGGAGTGACAGCGGTGGAGCGATCCGTCGCGCGATCTGGTGCCCTCCGGGAACACCCCGACGGCATGTCCGTCGGCGAGAACCGCGCCGCCTGTTCGTGAGACGAATCGCCCGGATTCTCGCGGCGCACCGGGATCATGCCGGCACCGCAGACAAACAGCCACCGCGTCAGTCGACGATCGGCGTACTCGACCTTGCCCAGCATGCGAACCTGTCTCGGGAGGCTGAACGTCAACACGACCGAATCGAAGAACGAGAGGTGATTCGAGGCGACGATCATCGGGCCGTCTTCGGGCAGATTCCGGTCACCCTCGATCCGCGATCGAACCAGGAGTCGACGCGTAGGTGCCGTCAACCACTTGGCGATCTCGTACGGCGCACCGCGTTCGTGCCATTCGGCGATCGCAGCCGAGACGCGCTCGCGCAGGCGGTACATGGATTTGGGATTGGAGCCCGGCTCGGCCAACCAGGGTCCTTGGTCCGTGGTCGATGCCTGCGGCGCTGTGGCAGACTCATCTGATGGCGGCAGCACACGAATGGTCCGATACCAAGCTCGTCGGCCCCGACACTCCGGCCGGCCCTGACCACTACACGGCCGACGGCCGGCTCAAGAAGAAGTACTACGAGAGCGAACTGGCCCGCCTGCAGGAGGAGTTGGTCAAACTCCAGTATTGGGTGCATCGTGGCGGTTTGCGAGTGTTGATCATCTTCGAGGGGCGTGGGTCGGCGGGCAAGGGCGGGGTGATCAAGCGCATCAGCGAACGCACCAGCCCGCGCATCGTGCGCACCGAAGCGGTCCAGAAGCCGACCGAGCGCGAACAGACGCAATGGTATTTCCAACGGTACGTCCCGCTGCTGCCGTCCGGTGGCGAGATCGTGCTGTTCGACCGGAGCTGGTACAACCGATCGAACGTCGAGTGGGTCATGGGCTTCTGCACGCCTGAACAGCATCAGGAGTTCCTCCGCACGTGCCCGGAATTCGAGCGGATGCTGGTTCGCTCCGGCATCATCCTCCTCAAGTACTGGTTCTCGGTGAGCTACGAAGAGCAGGAGCGGCGGTTCGAGGCACGCAACCGGGAGCCCGTCAAGCGATGGAAGCTCTCCGAAATGGATCTCGAGGAGCACCGCCGATACGTGCGCTACTCGATGGCGAAGGACACGACCTTCCAGTACACCGACATCAAACAAGCCCCGTGGTTCGTCGTCCCGTCGGATGACAAACGGCGAGCGCGCCTCAACTGCATGCGCCACATCTTGTCGAGCATCCCGTACGAAGATCTGGTCCCCGATCCCGTCGAGCTCCCCGAACGGATCGAGGAGCCCTACATCCGCCCACCGCTGCAGGACCAGACCTTCGTCACCCAGCACTACTGACCGAGGTGGGTTGCCCTCGTATCGTTCCGCTTCCCCTGCGATCTCTTGACACCTGACGCACGCTGGCGTCTGATGGAGTGGCCATGCACGTCTGGATCGATCAGGATCTGTGCACCGGGGACGGGTTGTGCACCGATCATTGCGCCGAGGTCTTCGTGCTTCTCGAAGACGGCATCTCCTACGTGCGCGACGTGGTGACCGGCGTCGTCGAACACGATCCGGGTGGCCGGACGAGCATGGTGCTCGTGCCACGACGGTTCGAGACCGCCACGATCGACGCCGCCGAGGCATGCCCGGGCGAGTGCATCTTCCTCGAGACCGAACCGGTCTCGCCTGGTTCAGCTGCGCATGACACAGGTACGACCACCGCTCGCGCCGCGACCGCCGAGTCGGCGTGAGGATCGGCGCCGAGGGCGGTGTACGCCGGTCAGGAACAGTGGACACGAGCGGAACGGCGGGACCACGGCGACGTCCCTGCTCGAGTGCTCGGGTCGTCGGTCAGGTGCTCTGCAGGCGCGCTGTCAGGTACTCGGTGAACTGGTCGACGGTGATGATCTGGGCGTAGTCGATCTCGGGAACCTCGACGCCGGTCTGCTCCTGGATGGCCGTGAGCACACCCAGGAAGTCCATCGAGTCGAGCTCGGCCTCGTCGCGGAAGTCGACGTCGTGGGGCAGCGCCGTCGTGTCGACGTCGGGCGCGATCCGTGCGATCGCGTCGAGAATGGTCTGTCTGGCGTTCATCGGAGGTCCTCCAGGATCGGCCCGTCGAGCAGGGCCTGCAGTCGGGTGAGGAATCGGGAACCGGTCAGCCCATCGATCGCGCGGTGGTCGCCGGCGAGCGATGCGTGGACCGTGGTTCGGACGACCGGTGCACCGTCGATCGCCCAGATCTCATCGTGGACCGCACCGAACCCGACGATGGCGACCTGGGGCGGGTGGATGACCCCGTTGACGGCATCGGCGCCCCGGTCGCCGAGGTTGGTCACCGTGATGCTCGCCGGTTCGAGATCGGACGCCCGCAGCCGCCCCTGACGGGCGCGACGGACCAGCTCGTCGAGCCGAGCCATCAACTCGGACGCAGTGAGCTCGTCGGCGCGCTGGATGGTCGGCACGATGATCCCCCCGGTTCGGAGCGAGAGGACGATTCCGATGTCGACGTCGGCCGCGGCCTCGAACATGCCGTTGCGCCACCAGCCGTTGCTGGCGGGCACGGCCCGGGCAGCGCGGGCGGCTGCGCTCAGCAGCACCGCTCCGATCACGATCCGGTCGCTCACCGGCCGGGCGTCATTGGCAGCGCTGAGGCGGTCGGTGGCAGCTCCGAGATCGAGCCGCTTGGCGACGTGGTAGTGCGGGATCTCGTTCCACGAGCGCGACATGAGATCCGCGATGTGGCGGCGCATCGTGTCGGTCCGGTCGGCACGCTGGGATGGGGGCGTCACCGCCGAGTCCGTCGAAGCCGTGTGCGCCATGACGTCGTCGCCGGTGACGAACGCTTGATCGCCGATCGACGACACGTCGAGTCCGCGCTCGGCGAGGAGTCGCCGGGCGCGTGGCGTGACTCGCTGGTGTCCGGTCATGCGAGCAGCAGCCTCGACGTCGTCGCGATGAACCCGCCCACCCGGGCCGGTTCCCTGCAACCGTCGGGGATCGACGTGCAGCTCGTCGGCAAGGTGACGGATCACCGGTGACGTCATCTGCGGGCGTTCGATTCCTGGCCGGCCGGTCGGCGGGTGGTCGGTCGGCGGGTGGTGGGTCGGACGGGACGGTGGCGGCGTCGGCACCGTCGCGACGGTCGGTCGGCTCGCGTCGACCTCGAAGCGGGCGATCGGTGCGCCGACCGGGATGACCTCGCCCTCTGCGACCAGCAACTCGGTCACAGTGGCGGACTCGAAGACCTCGACCTCGATGTCGGACTTGTCGGTCTCGACGACGACGACGATCTGCCCCCGCTCCACCTGATCGCCCGGTTGGACGAGCCACTCGGTGATGCGGCCCTCCGTCATGTCGGCGCCCAACGAGGGCATCGCGAACGTCGTGATCGTGCCGGTCCCGGTGGTCACGTCGCACCGTCCGGCGCGAGCGCGCTGCCGCGCATCGCCATCTCGGCCGCGACGACGATCCGGTCGACGCTCGGCAGCGCAGCCTGCTCGAGGTGCTGCGGGTACGGCAAGGGGACCTCGGCGGTGCACACCCGACCCACCGGTGCGTCGAGCTCGTAGAACGCCTGCTCCACGATGCGTGTCGCGATCTCGCCGGACAGGCCGACCGATCGCCACCCCTCGTCGACGACGACGGCCCGATGGGTCCGGGCAACCGACTCGAGGATCGTCGCATCGTCGAGGGGGCGCAGCGACCGGAGATCGAGGACCTCGGCCTCGACCCCGCGGGTCGCGAGCTCCTCAGCAGCATCGAGGCAGGTCGGCAGGGTTCCGCCGAACGTGATCAGGCTGAGATCGCTGCCGGGTCGACGCACGATCGCCCGGTCGAGCGGGATCTGCGGGTCGACGTCGGCGACGTCGCCGGTCGCTCCGTAGAGCCCGCCGTGTTCGAACACGATCACGGGGTCGGGGTCGGCCAGCGCCGGCGCCAACATCCACCGGAAGTCGTCGATGGTTCCGGGAGCGACGATCTTGATCCCGGGGATGTGGGCGTACCACCCGTCGAGGCTGTGGCTGTGCTGAGCAGCGAGCTGTCGGCCGCCGCCGGTCGTCATCCGGATGACGATCGGGACGCCGAACTGCCCACCCGACATGTGCCGGAGCGTCGCAGCGTTGTTCATGATCTGGTCGAGGGCGAGCAGGCTGAAGTTCACGGTCATGATCTCGACGATCGGACGCATGCCGCCGATCGCAGCACCGATGCCGGTTCCGACGAAGGCGGACTCCGACAAGGGGGTGTCACGGACGCGATCGGGACCGAATTCCTCGAGCAGGCCCGCCGACACGGCAAAGCACCCGCCGTAGCGTCCGACGTCCTCGCCCATCAGGAACACGCGCTCGTCGGCGAGCATCGCGTCGCGCATCGCCGCTCGCATCGCCTCGCGACCGGTCATCTCCGTCGTCGAGATGCTCGTCGAGTTCGTCGTGCCCGTCGTTTCGTCGCGAGTCGTCGTGGTCATGATGCGACCTCCATGCTCGGTGCGTAGACGTGGCGCAGGAGCGTCGAGACGTCCTCGTACGGTGATGCGTCGGCGAACTCGACAGCTCGTTCGATCACCATGTCCACGTCGTGTTCGATCGACTCGAGCTCGGTCGGATCGATCTCACCGGCAGCGACCATCCGCTCGACGAGGAGCTTGATCGGATCGCGTCCCTTCCACTCGGCGACCTCCGCCTTGTCCCGGTAGAGCTCCGGGTCGTACATCGAGTGGGCCCTGAATCTGTAGGTGCGGTATTCGACGAACGCCGGGCCGTAGCCGCCCTGCACGCACGAGAGCGCTCGCTGGGTTGTGCCGACGACCGCTTCGACGTCCATGCCATCGGTCGGCCATGACGGCATGCCGTACCCGGATGCTCTCAGGGCGAGATCGGTCTGAGCCTCAGACCGTGACAGCGCTGTACCCATCGCGTAGCGGTTGTTCTCGCAGCAGAAGAGCACCGGGAGGTCCCAGAGCGCTGCGAGGTTCATGCTCTCGTGGAACTCGCCCTCGGCCATCGCCCCCTCACCGAAGAAGCACGCCGTGACACGTTCGCGCCCGGTCATCTTGTCGGCCAACGCCAGACCGACGGCGACCGGCAGGCCGCCGGCGACGATCGCGTTCCCGCCGTAGAACCGGTGCTCGGCGTCGAACAAGTGCATCGAGCCGCCACGGCCACCGGAGCAGCCGTCGACGCGTCCGAACATCTCGGCCATGATCGACTCGGGTGAGACACCCTTCATCAATGCGTGGCCGTGCTCGCGATACGTCGCGACCACGGCGTCGTCGGGCTGGAGGAGGCGGGACACACCGGTGGCGACGGCTTCCTCGCCGACGTACAGATGCAGGAACCCGCGGATCTTCGTCTGCTGATACAGCTGGGCGCACCGCTCCTCGAAACGCCGCACGAGGATCATGTCGCGCAGGAGGTCGCGGCGAGTCTCGCTGTCGAGCCGTCTCATGGTTCGTTCCCTCCGTCGTGCAGATCGGGGTTCGTCGTGGTCGATTGCTCCAGGGTCGAGAGATCACCTTCCGGCAGACCGAGCTCGCGGGCACGAAGCACCCGCCGCATGACCTTGCCGCTCCGCGTGACCGGGAGCTCCTCGACGGCAACGATCTCGCGTGGTGCGACCGCTGCACCGAGTCGGCGGCGAGCGTGCGCCATGATGCTCGTCATGACGTCGGCACTCGTGTCGACCCCACGGCGCAGGACGACTCGGGCGTGGATCAACTGCCCGGCGACGGGGTCGGGGACGCCGTACACGCCGGATCCGGTGACGTCGGGGTGCTCGTTGAGCACGCTCTCGACCTCGAACGGTCCGATGAGGTGACCGGCGGTCTTGATCACGTCGTCAGCGCGGCCGACGAACCAGTAGAAGCCATCGGCGTCGCGTCGGGCGAGGTCGCCGGCGAGGTACCAACCGTCGGCGAACGCCTTCCGGTAGCGCTCCTCGTTGTCGAGGTACGTGCGGAACATCGAGGGCCACCCGGTTCGGATCGCGATCGCCCCGATCTCGTCGGGATCGGTGACCTCGATGACGTGGCCGTCGGTGTCGAGGACGATCTCGCCTGCGTCGTCGGCGCGCAGCAGAGCGGTCCGGAGCCCACACACGGGCCGTCCCATCGACCCCGGGCGGACGTCGGCACCGGCAGGGTTGGCGATCATCATCGCTCCGGTCTCGGTCTGCCACCAGGTGTCACGGAAGGTGATCCCCAGTCGGTCGACACCCCATCGCACCGCCTCCGCGCTCAGCGGCTCACCGACGCTGAACGCCCGCTGCACCCGTGTGAGGTCGATGCCGTGCGCGACCTCGGGACCAGCATGCATCAGCATCCGGATGGCCGTGGGCGCCGTGTACCAGACGTCGACGCGTTGCGCCTCGAGGATTCGATACCACCGCTCGGCATCGAACTCGGCCTCGTCGACCACCATCGTCGCGCCGACCGTGAGCGGACCGATGATGCCGTAGCTGGTACCCGTGACCCACCCTGGGTCGGCGGTGCACCAGTAGACGTCGCCGCGTCGGAGCCCGAAGACGGCCTCGCAAGTGGCGCGGTGCATCGCGACCGCGTCGTGGACGTGCAGCGCCCCCTTGGGGGTTCCCGTGGTGCCCGAGGTGAAGTGCAGGAGCGCAGGCGTCTCGCGTGGGGTCTCGGTGATCTGGAACCGACCGATCGCACGATCGACGAGCGAGCCCCAGGCAAGGGTGCCTTCCGGGGCGTCGGCGGCGTCGTCGAGGTCGAGCAGGATGATGTGCCGCGCCGGCAGTTCGTCGCGCATCGGGGCGATCTTGCGTCGGAACAATGACGACGTCGTCACGAGCACCGCTGCGTTCCCGATCGTCATGCGTTGCTTGATCGGCTCAGGTCCGAATGCGGAGAAGAGCGGGCACACGACGTGCTGCCCCTTGAGCGCGCCGAGGGCGGCGACGTAGAGCCTCGGAACGCGTCCTGCGAGCAGGAAGACCGTCTCGCCCGGCCACACGCCGAGCCCTCGCAGCGCGTGCGCGAATCGCGACGTCTCGATCGCCAGGCGGTGATAGGTGAATTCGTCGCCGGCGGCCTCCGGACCGTCGTGTTTGCCGAGGAAGCGCATCGCGATGTCGCCACCGAACCCTTCGGCGACGTGCCGGTCGACCGCTTCGTGGGCGATGTTGACCCCACCGCCGTCCGGTAGCCCGGCCAGTCGGTCGCGCGCCTCGTTGAAATCGGTTGCGAACGTCGTGACCATCATGCCTCCTCGGTGCATCCGCCGTGCGTTCCGACGCCGTCGCCGGTCGGCTCGCCGGGGTCGGTGCCGTCGCGGCCGGCGATCGTCACGTCGTCGCCACGGAGCGACTCCAACGAGCGGATGACCGGGGCGTGCACCGTTGCGGTCGTCGCACTCATCGGAGCTCCTTTCGTCCGTGGGGCGACGTCACCGGTTGCGGAGACAGCGCCTCCATCTCGCACCGTACGGACGCTCTGCTCGACGGGCCAGGGGCGAAGGTCATGAGCGATCTCGGTGTCGCCGCACCGGCGCCGGCGGGTCGTGTCGGTGGCGCCGGACCAACGACTCTGGCGTCGACGACCGGCGGTTCGTACCGTGGAGCCGAGAGGTGAGCCATGGAGATGACGCTCGTGCAGGATGTGGTCGTCGGACTGGACGGCTCGACGGAATCGTCGGCGGCGCTCTGCTTTGCCGTCGCCGTGCTGCCGGAGCGAACGCGACTGCATGCAGTCCACGTGATCCGCCCCGTCGAGGAGTTGGCCCGCGACGCCGTGCTGTCTGACAGTGTCCGTGATCGTCACCGGCGCGAGGCCGATCTCGCCGACTGCTGGTTGGCCCCTGCTCGGGAAAGCGGGCTCGATGTTCGTCCCAGGGTGAGCGAGGGAGCGATCGCCGACACGTTGATGGCGGTCGCCGACGAGGTCGGGGCCGATGCCATCGTGGTCGGGCACCATGCCCGCGCACACGTCGGCCCTGGACTGGTCGGCGCAGTCACCGGCGACCTGCTGCATCATGCCGAACGACCCGTGATCATGGTGCCGGATTCGTGGAGGGCGGACGACGCGCGGAGCCACCCCGTGGTGGTCGGTGTCGGTGTGGCGCGGGGCACGCGGGCGGCGATTCGCTGGGCCCTCGGACACACTGACGTCGGGACGGTCGGTTTGAGCCTGGTGCACGCCCTCGGTCCCCGTTCGGTCTTCCGCCCCGACGGGCTGCTCGACGTGATCGCCTACCACATCGATCCGTCGGTGCTCTCGGAGTGGATCGAGAACGATCTCACGGAACTGGCCGAGGAGGTTCGTGAGGAATCGGGTGCTGACGACGTGTCGATGTCGGTCACGGTGTCGCGTGGTCGCACCGGTCAGGTCCTGGTGGAGGCCGGCCGGACTGCGAGCCTGCTGGTGATCGGCCGCGGCGAACCGGCGTTCGTGCGGCGGCACACGATCGCGCCCTTCCTGCGGCACGCCATCGTCGACGCGCCATGCCCGATCGCCGTGATCCCCGCCGGTGAGGAGTCGTGACCCGATCGGGCGTCCGATGAGCACGGCGATGTCGCCCGCGCCAGGCGTTGGCGCCCCGGTCGGGCTCACGTCAGCCGAGGTCGAGGCGCAACGTCGGCTCGGCAACGTCAACGTCCAACCCGACCGTGCCTCACGAACCTACTGGGGAATCGTCCGCGTCAACGTCTTCACCCGGTTCAACGCGATCATCTCGGTGCTGGCAGCCGTCGTGCTCACCGTCGGCCACACGATCGATGCGATATTCGCGTTCGTCATGGTCGCGAACACGATCATCGGCGTCGTTCAGGAAGTCCGTGCGAAGCGCACGCTCGACCGACTGCGCGTCTTGATCACACCGACGGTGACGGTCGTGCGCGATGGGAAGGCGGCGCCGATCCGACCCGACCGACTGGTGCTCGGTGACGTCGTCCAACTGGTCGTCGGCGACCAGATACCGGTGGACGGGACGGTCGAGGCGGGTTCGGGCGTCGAGGTCGACGAGTCGGCGCTCACCGGCGAGTCGGATCCGATCGCCAAGAAGATCGGTGACGTGGTCCGGTCGGGCAGCGTGGTGGTCGGTGGTGGTGCCGTCGTCCGGGCAACGGCTGTCGGCTCGGCGACGTGGATCCATGCACTGGTCGCCCAGGCGAAGGTGTTCGTCCTCGCCGAGTCGGAGCTGCGCCGCGGCGTCGACCGCATCCTCCGCGTCGTCGGGTGGATCATCGCGCCCCTCGCCGGGTTGTTGTTGTGGAGTCAGATCCGCGCCGACGACGACCTCGACGACGCGCTCGTGGCCGCCGTCGCAGGCGTGGTCGGCCTGGTGCCGCAGGGGCTCGTGCTGCTGGTCAGCATGGCGTTGGCGGTCGGTGTGATCCGGCTCGCCCGCAACCACGTGGTCATGCAGGAGCTCCATGCGGTCGAGGGGCTCGCACGCGTCGATGTGCTCTGCGTCGACAAGACCGGCACCTTGACGACCGGCGCCATGACGCTCGACCGGATCGAGTTGATCGACGCCTCGGTCGGGGAATCCGAGGTCACGACCGTGATCGCGGCGCTCGCGGCAGCCGAGCCCACACCGTCGCGCACGCTCGCGGCGGCCGCCGGTTCAACACGACCACCGGATTGGCGTGTCGTCTCACGATCGCCGTTCACGTCGGCTCGGAAGTGGAGCGGGGCAACCTTCGAACCGGGCGGCACCTGGCTGATCGGGGCGCCCGAGATCCTGCTCGCCGCGAGTGCCTCGACCGCAGCGGCCGCGGTCGGGGAGCGGTTGGGCGATCTCGCCGAGGACGCCAGGCGGGTGCTGCTCCTCTCGCGGGCATCGGCCGGGCTCCAGCCCGAGATCATCCCCGAGCGGGCCGTCCCCGTCGCACTGATCGTGCTGGCCGAGGAGCTTCGCCCGGACGCGGCGACGACGATGCGATACTTCGCCGACCAACACGTCGACGTCAAGATCATCTCGGGCGACAACCCCGTCACCGTCTCTGCCGTCGCCCACCAGCTCGGCGTCGCGGGTGCCGATCGGTTCGTCGACATGCGTGACGTCGACCTCGGCGCAGTCGGAGCCGACGACATGGTCGCCGGGACGACGGTCTTCGGTCGTGTCCTCCCGCACCAGAAGCGCGAGTTGGTCGAGGCCCTCCAGCGGCTCGGCCACACCGTCGCGATGACCGGCGATGGCGTCAACGACATCCCCGCGCTCAAGAAGGCTGACATCGGGATCGGGATGGATACCGCGACCGCGGCGACGAAGGCCGTGAGCCAGATGGTCCTCCTCGACGGACGGTTCGATCGTCTCCCCGCCGTGGTCGCCGAGGGAAGGAGGGTGATCACGAACATGGAGCGGGTCTCGGCACTGTTCGTGACCAAGACCGTCTACGCCACGATCTTCGCGTTCGTGATCGGTGTCTGGGGCGCTGCGTTCCCGTTCCTGCCGCGGCACATGAGCCTCGTGTCGGAGCTCACGATCGGCATCCCGGCGTTCGCGCTCAGCTTCCGAGCGACCGATCGACCGTACCGGTCCGGCTACCTCGTTCGGGTCATGCGGTTCGCGATCCCCGCCGGCGTGGTGACCGCGGTGGTGACGCTGACCGCCTACTGGCTCGTTCGGTCGCCATTCATCGATGCAACGCTCGAGGAGGCGAGGACCGCGTCGACGCTGACGTTGCTCGTTCTGGCCCTGTGGGTGCTGCAGTTGCTGATGCGGCCCCTCGACCGGTTCGATGCAGTCGTCCTGAGTGGCATGACGGCGCTCGCCGTCGCGGTCGTGGCGACACCGGTCGGGCTGGCGTTCTACGCCCTCGACTGGCCCTCGCTCGAGGCGACCGTGATCGTCGCGGTCTATGTCGTCGCGGTCCTGATCGTGCTGTCGTTCGCGGTGCGTGCGCTTCGCAGTCGCTGGCGTTGGTGACCGTGACGGCGATCACTCCGGCGGGTTGCGGGTCCGGTAGAGCTCGCCCATCGCCGCTCCCGAGAGGCTCGACACGCACACGGTGAGAATCACGGCGCCGATCACTCCGACCACGATCGATGCCGTCGACACGGGCACCAGCTCGGCGAGCACCACGTTGTCGGTGAGCCGTCCGTTCTCGTCGAACTCGATCGTGGTCGATCCGAACGCACCGCCACCGACGACGAGCATGGTGCTGACGTTGACGACCATCGAAATACCCCATGCGATGATGCCGATCAGGAGGAGGCGGCCGAACACCGCCCACCATCGCGCTCGCGAGACCACGGCCGAACGCCCGAACGGACTCCCGGGCCGGTCGACGAGCGCCTGGAGGACGAACGCGAGACGGATTGCCGCCCAGACGGCGAGAGGGAACACGAGGAGCAGCAGGAGCACACCGAGCGGCCACACGACCACGAAGACCGCGACGATCGCGGCAGCGGCGCCGAGAACCGCGATCGCGAGCATCAGGCTCCATCCGATCGTGCGCGGCAGGAGGCGGAGGCCGACGCCGATCGAGCGCATCGCTCGATCGACATCGTCGGCAACCATCGTCGGGGCGGTGTCGTCGGGCGCAGCCGTCTCGTCGACCGTTCGGAGCATCATCGTCGCCGTGGCGAGAGCGCCGACGGCACTCAGCACCAAACCGATGAGCGACAGAACGATCGCGAGCGGGAGGCGATCGTTCGACCAGCCGATCACGTCGTCGTCGGTGATGACGACGCCGTCGACCAGGAGACGCGTGGCCAGGGCGACGAGCACGCTGGCGGGCGCCCCGGTGAGCAACGCGACGACGAGGACGGCCCGCCAACGCAAGATCGACCGTCGTACGGCACGACCGATCCACCCGCTGACGTCGGGGAGGCCACCGGGTTCTGCGGGGACGACGGTCGATCGCCAATCGGGCTCCCATGCTCGGCCGTTCCACCAACGTTCTGCGCCCGGGACGTCGGGGTCGCGGTACCAGCCGGCAGCCGGGAGCGATGGCGGGTCGAACACGTGTCGGACCCTACCGGTCCGGTCGTTCGCTCCCGTTCGTCACATCAGGCCGGCAACGGTGGCGTCGGCGTCGGCTGCGGGGTCGGGCGCGGTGAAGGGCTCGGATCGGGGGTGGGGCCCGGGGAGGGTCGCTCCGGCTGGGGGCGCCGGATCGGGCGGTCGCGGAATCGGCGTCGGCTGCGGCGGAGGAACGACCGGTTCGGGAGTCATGCCGGACGGTCCCCACCAGTGAGCGTCGCGAAACGTCTTCAGTCGGTGGGTTGCTCGATGGCGTCGATGAACAGATCGACGTCGGCGTCCTCTCCGCCGATGAGCCATACGACCTCGTCGCTGTCGTCATCGCGCCACGGCATCACGCCGTCGATGTTGTAGCGGTCGACGGTGATGTCGTCGTCGCCGTCGCGGATCGGGGCGATGATCGAGAGTTCGACGATGCTGTCTCCGGGATGGTGGCTGAGCATGTCGATCAGCTCGGCGACGGTGAGGCCGTCGCGTGGTTCGAGTTCCATGGCGTGCTCCCGTTGTTCGATTCGGTTCGTCGGACCGTTCAGAATTCGTCACCGAGCCAGGCACCGGCTCGCTCGAGCAGGTACAGGCTGACATGTTTGCATCGTTCGAGGGCCATGATCACGGATCCGTCGTTGTTCATGTAGACGTCGGCGAGGTCGACGGCGATGCGGGCGACGATCGACAGGCTGCGTTCGGCCTCGTCGGTCACACTGGGGAACGAGTCGATGGCCGACACCTCGACGGGCAGCTCGAGCCCACCGACACCGGCGATGTCGGTCGCGAGCACCAGCAGGTCGGGTGGATCGGTGAGCGGCGGGAGCGTCCACGTGAAGAGGAGGGGGAACGTGAACCCGCGCGGCGGATCATCGTCGATGTCCTCCATCTTCATGACCTCGTCCTCGAACCCGAGCAGGGCCCGTGGATCGACGTCGAGTGACAGGTGCAGGTCGATCGGACCTGCGCACGCCTCCTCCGGATGAAGGTCGACCTCCCAGAGTTGGCGCAGTGAGTACGTCTCGACGAAGTGTCGTTCGTCGTGCACGTGGAAGCCGTAGTCGATTGCCTGGCTCTTCAGGTCGGCGACGAACCCGGCTACGTCGATGACTGCCACGCTCAGGACACTACCGTCAGCGGGCGTGATCGATCCCAAGCTGTCGATGGCCGTCGAGACCCTGCTGGCGGCGGCCGCCGCCGTGCGAACGGTGCTGGATGCGACGACCGACTGGGGTGTGTCAGGCGTTCGGGATGGCCAGTATGCGGTCGATCTCGACGCCGACCGGGTCTGTCTCGATCTGCTGTACGGCGCCGGCTACCGCGTGCTGTCGGAGGAGAGCGGGGTCACGACGGCTCCCGCCGGTTCCGATTCGGCAGCGATCGTGGTGGTCGATCCGCTCGACGGTTCGACGAACGCCTCACGTGGGGTGCCGTGGTTCGCGTCGGCGCTGTGCCTGGTCGACGAGGACGGACCGGCCGTCGGTGTGGTGGTCAACCACGCGACCCGCGACACGTTCACCGCGATCCGGGGCGGTGGCGCGGAGCGGAACGGCGAGCGGTGTCGGCCGTCGGGTGCGACCGAGCTCGCGGCATCGATCGTGGGCGTGTCGGGCCTGCCGTCCCATGATTACGGTTGGGCCCAGTTCCGGGCGCTGGGTGCCTCGGCCCCCGACATCTGCAACGTCGCCTGCGGCACGACGGACGCGTGGTGCGACATGATCGACGGTGGCCACGGCATCTGGGACTACCTCGCCTCGGTGCTGATCCTCGAAGAGGCGGGCGGAGCCGCGGCCGAGGTCTTCGACCGGGAGCTCTGCGTACTGGATCATCGCGTGCGTCGATCTCCGGTGGTGGCGGCGACGCCGGAGCTGCTCGGCTCGGTGCTGCGGGAGCGTCGGGGACGGTGACCCACCGAACGTGTCCGCGGTGCGACCGCCGGTTCGGCGCTCGCAATCGGACCCACGTCTGCGAGCCGGCGACGACCATCGACCGCTCTTTCGATTCCCGCCCGATCGGTGATCGGGCGATCTTCGACGCCGTGGCCACAGTGGTCGACGAACTCGACGACGTCGGTGAGATCGAGATCGAGGCGGTGGGCGTTGGCGTTCTGTTCCGCGCCCGACGGACGTTCGTCGAGCTGCGGCCGCGCCTGGTCGGCATCGGATTGTCGGTGTTCCTCCCACGGGAGCTTCCGTCCGATCGAGTGGTGCGCCGGATGCGATCCAGCGGTGGTGTCGCAAACGTGATCGTGCTCGCACAGCCGGCCGACGTCGACGACGAGGTGCGTGGATGGATCGCCGAGTCGGTGGAGTTCTGCCGGTAGCGAGCGGTGTCGGTCCGCGCATGGCGACCGAAAGATCCGATCGATACCCAGTCGTTCAGCCGACCCGGGCCGACTGCCCGCCGTCGACCGGGAGGCAGACACCGGTGATGAACGCGGCTTCGTCGCTCGCCAGGAACACCGCAGCGTTGGCAACGTCCCATGCCGTGCCTTGATGTCCGAGTGGCACCTGCGACGCCCTCCGGTCAGCGACCTCGGTCCGGGGCACACCGAGGGCAGCGGCGACCGAGTCGACGCCGAGCGGTGTGTCGATCAAGCCCGGAAGGATGGCGTTGACGCGGATGCCGTGCTTCGCGTTCGTCACGGCGAGGTTCTTCGTGAGCGCATCCACGCCTGCCTTCGACATGCGGTGGGCGGCGATGTGGTTGGCGGCGATCGACGCGATCGACGAGATGTTGGTGATCACGCCCGACCCCTGTTCCCGCATGGTGGGGAGTGCGGCGCGACACGTGCGCCACAGCGATCGAAGGTTGACGTCCATGATCCGGTCGAACACGTCGTCGGCGAGCCGGTGAGGGGGTGCGTCGCCGGCGCCGATGCCGACGTTGTTGTGGAGCACGTCCAATCGTGCGTACGCGTCCATCGCAGCGGCGACGATCGCGGCCGGCGCATCGTCGTCGGTGATGTCGAGCTCCAGACGTTCGGCGACGGCGCCCGCCTCGTGGACGTCGTGACCGGTCTGGGCCAGGGCGTCTCGGTCGCGGTCGACGAGCAGCAGCCGAGCCCCCTCCTCCGCGAAGCGGATGGCGGTCGCCCGACCGTTGCCGATCGTGGTGCCGGGCTGCTGGCCCGCGCCGACGATCACGCACACCGTGTCGTCGAGTCGACCGGTCATGACGATCGTTCGCCGTAGTCGCCGAAGGGACGATCGCGCTCGCGAACGGCCTCGCGGAATCCGACCTCGGTGGAACGCGTGACGAAGTCGAGCCCTTCCTGGGTGTGGCGTGCGACACCATCGAAGAACGTGCCGAGACGCCGGGATGCCCGCGGGTCGTACATCTCGTCCGCGACGGCGTTCAGCGACCAGGTGATCATCTCGAGCTGGCCGGCAGGCACTCGGGCGATCCGCTGAGCGAGCGCCATCGCACGCTCCTGGAGGTCGTCGTCGGGGACCACCTCGAGCACGACACCCATGTCGAGCGCCTCGCGGGCCGAGAACTCGTCACCGGTCAGCATGTACCGGCGGGCGTTCTGGAGCCCGAGCCGGGCGACCCAGGTCCACGGCGCCTCGGGAACGCCCCAGACGCGCGACGGCGGGTACCCGAACCGGGCCGACTCGGCGGCGATGATGAGGTGGGCGTTGAACACGATGTTCGTGCCGCCTGCGATGCACCATCCCTGCACCGCTGCGATCGTCGGCTTCGACGAGTCGTGCAGCTGCGCCCACGTGGCTGCGAACGAGCCGATCATGTGCTGATCGCGAACGGAGTCCCAGACGCGCTGGTCGCGGGCCTCCTCATCGGCCTGGGCATCGGTCGACCAATCGAGGTCGTAGCCCGCGCAGAACGCCGGACCGTCGGCGTCGAGCAGTATCACCCTGACCTCGGAGTCGTGTGCCGCCGCGTCGATCGCAGTGCCGAGCTCGTCGCGCAACGCCGGCGTGATCGTGTTGTAGCGCTCGGGTCGACAGAGCGTGAGTCGCCTGACGTGCCCGTGTGTCTCCGCGCGTACGGCCGAACCCATGGACTCATGATCGCGGATCCGTGATCGACCGGCCGCCTCGGCGCCTGCGCGGCTCGTAGGGTGGCGCCGTGCGGCGATCAACGGGATCGAAAGCGTGGGTCCGCTGGCTGGCTGTTCCGTGGGCAGAATCCACGCTGGCGCTGACTCTCGTCTCGGCCGCAGCGGTTCCGGTCTTCCTCGTGGCATCGGCCAGCGTCTGGCGAGCGGCGGCGGAGGACGACATCACGGCTCGCACGGTCGAGTTCGAGCCGCTCGATCGCAACGGTCTTGACATCATCCAAGAGACCACATTCGATACCGAGGGCGTCGAGGTCGCCGACCGCGAGCTGCGTGTCGAGGTCGACCGGATCGCACCGCTCGCCGAGCCCGATCGAAGCCTGTACACCCTGCCGGGGCTCGTGACCATCGGGCCGCCCGTTCGACAAGTGGGTCCGACTGGGCGGCTCTTCGCTCGCGAGGGTGCACTCGACGCCATCGACGTCGTCGCCCAGGCTGCCAGCACGAGCGGCGGTGTGTGGATCACGACGTGGTTCGCCGAGCGTCACGGACTGGGGCTCGGCGATGGCTTGGCGTTCGAGGCCGGCGCCATCGCTGACGAGCAGTGGAACGACATCGTGCAAGGCGGTGGAACCAGCTCCGTGTTCCGCATCGTCGGTCTGTACGAACCGCTCTGGTCGCGCGATCCGAACGCCGCGCTCGATCCGTATTGGCAGACGGTGCCTCCCGAGGTGGTGCCGCGTTTCATCGGGGCGTTCAACGGCCCGAGCAGCGAGCTCGTGATCATCGACGAGCGGACGCTGACCGAGAGCGGGCTGACGGGCGTCATCCGATGGCGGGCGCCGCTCGTCGCGATCCCTGGCACGTTCGACGAGCTCCGTCGCCTGCGGAACCAGATGGCGCAACTCGAGCTCGAGCTCGTCAGCGCCGGGCAGGTGGGCTCGGCGATGTCGCGCATCGCGACCTCGGCCGGTGGGCGACCTCGGCTCGACACCGACCTCGACGACGTCACCGGTGAGGTCGTCCGAGCGACGCGACGGCTGGCCGGTCCGCTGGAGTCGGCGCGAGCGGTCGGGACCAGCATCGGACTCGCCGGGATGCTGGCCGTTGGAGTGTTCTTCGTCGAGCGGCGTCGGACGGAGTTCCGCTTGCTGGCTGGCGAGGGCGAGCAGTGGGCGACTATGGCTGGGCGTGTCGCCGTGCAGTTGCTCGCGCCCGTGGTCGTCGGTGCCGCGTTGGGCGTCGTTGGGGCGATCGTCGGCCTGCGGTGGCTCGGTCCGGCGGTGCGGATCGACATCGGTTCGGTGCCCTGGCGGGTGGTCGCAGCGATCGCGGTAGCGTCCTGGCTGCTCGCGGCGGTCGCTGCCGGAATTGCAGGGGCGCGAACGCTGCGCCGGCCGATCGCCGGCGTGGCGAAGGCTGTGAGTGCTGCCCTCGTGTCGATGCTGACACTCGGGACACTGTTCACCTGGGTGCAGATCGGGCGCACTGCGACGAGCGCCGACGTCGACGTCGCGGTCGTTGCCCTGCCGGTGTTGGCCGTCCTGCTCGTCGTGACGGTGGCGCTCGCCGCGGCCGGTGTCGGGTTGCGACTCACCGGTTCAGTCTCCGGACGACTCCCGGTGGCGGGGTTCTTGGCGCTGCGACGCCTGGCAACGGGCGCAACCAGGCTCCGAGTCGTGGCCGGCTCGGTCGGCCTCGGAGTCGGTCTCCTCGTCTTCGCGGTGGCGCTGACCTCCACGCTCGATCGAACGGTCGACGTGAAGCTCGCGACCGAGCTCGGGGGCGAGAGCACCCTCACCCTGCTCGACGACCTGTCGAACGATGTCGACCTCCCGCCGAACACCACGCTCGTGCGTACCTTCGATACCTTGCTCACGCCCGGTCGCGGTCGTGCCCGCGTCATCGCCGTCGACACCACGACTTGGGTCGACGCAGTGACCTGGCCATCGTCGTTCGGGTCGAACCCGGACGAGGTTCTCCGACTCCTCGACCGGAGTCTCGACGGCGCACTGCCTGCAGTGGCCGTCGAGGGTGAGCCGGCGCCGGCGGTCGGCGCGTTCGGCCTGACCCGTACCTACGGCTACGAGATCGTCGCACGCGTTGCATCGTTACCCGGTGCGGGCGCCAGTGCGTCGACACTGCTCGTCTCCGCTGACGCAGTCGACCGCATGGCGCTGGAGGAAGCGGGGTACGAGACCGTGCAGGAAGCGACGTCCGACGGGTTCCGTGTCCCGACCCAGCAGTTCCGGCGTCGGCTGGTCTCACAGGCGCCGGCACTCGAGCTCGTCACTGCGATGGACGCCGCCGGGATCGCTCATCGCGATGTGAACTCGCGAGCGGCGCGCAGCCGTGCCCCCGGTGTGCTCGCCGCTCGGAGCGCCTTCGGCTACCTCGGCGTTCTGGGCGTCGCTGCGGCGCTCGCGGCGCTGGTGGCGCTCGGTCTGTATCTGTCCGGCCGGCAGCGGACACGCGCGCTCGCCACCGTCATGACGACCTCGATGGGTTTGTCACGCGTGCACGTCGCGATCGTGACGGTGATCGAGTTCGTCGTGGTGCTGTCGGTCGCGATCGCGGCGGCCTTCGCCGCCGTGCCCTTGGTCGTGCGACGACTGTCGTCGCGCTTCGATCCCGATCCAGCGTTGCCGCCGGACGTTGCAGTGTCGATCGATTGGCTGCTTCTGTTCGCGCTCGCCGGCGCATCCATGCTGTTCGTGGGTCTCGTCGTGTTCTGGATCGAGTGGTCGGGAGGTCGCCGGTCGGCGGGGGAGGTGCTCCGCGATGTCGGATGATCCGATCCTGCGCTGTGACGACCTCGTGAAGTTCTACGACACCCCGACCGGGCGCGTGCAGGCCGTCCGCGGTGCCGACATCGAGGTTCTCGCGGGTGTGACGGCCGCCGTGGTCGGTCCCTCGGGTTCGGGCAAGTCGTCGCTGCTCCGGATGCTGGCCGGTCTCGATCGACCAACCGCCGGCGTCGTCCTGATCGACGGTGTCGACATCTGGTCGCTGAGCGAGCGGGCGCGAGCGCGCCGCCGAGCGACGGTGCTGACACACGTGTATCAGCGGCCGAGCGACAATCTGTTCGGGCATCTCACGGCTGGGATGCAGCTCCGGCGTCTCGCTCCCCGCGGGCCCGATGGTGCGGCTGTGATCGATCGGTGGATGAACGAACTCGGCCTTGCGCATCGTCGTGACCACACCCCTCACACGATGTCCGGGGGCGAGCGCCAGCGGCTCGCTTTCGCGCGCGCTGCGGTCGCCGGGCACCGGCTGGTCATCGCCGACGAACCCACGTCGCAGCTCGACACGGCCAGTGCCAGGTCGGTGATGGACGCAGTCGACCGGCTCGCTCATCACGGTGTCACGGTGATCCTTGCGACTCATGATCGCCGGGTGCTCGATCATGTCGACCAGGTGATTGCGCTGCGCGATGGTGCCGTCGCCACCGTGACGGCCGGCGGGTCGGAGCTCTCGGTCATCGATCGGTCGGGACGGCTGCAGCTTCCTCCGGAGTTGCGGGCCCGATTCCCCGATCGCCGCGTTCGCTTGAGGTGGGGCGACGATGACGACGACATCGTGCTGGAGCAGCCGTGAGCATCGTTCGACTCGAACGTGTCACGCGGAGATTCGTCTCCCGGGCCGAGACCATCACCGCCGTCGACGACGCCACGCTGACGATCGATGTCGGCGAGATCGTCGGTGTTGCCGGTCCCTCGGGCTCCGGCAAGACGACGCTGCTGCACCTGATCCTCGGTTGGGAGCGTCCCGATGAGGGGTCGGTCGTGTGCGATCTCGGGTCGTCCGTCGGCTGGTCACGTCTGGCGGTCGTGCCGCAAGAGCTCGGCCTGCTCCCCGAGTTGACCGCTCGGCAGAACGTCGAGCTAGCGGCCCGGTTGGGCGACAGGCCGGCGTGTGAGATCGGCGATCTGTTCGCGATCCTGGGATTGGCTGCGCTCACCGATCGCCTGCCGGACGAGTTGTCGATGGGGGAGCAGCAGCGCGTGGCCGTGGCGCGTGCGGTCCAGCCCGCGCCGGCATTGCTGATTGCCGATGAACCGACGGCCCACCAGGACGAGCCGAACGCTGACCGGGTGATGAGCCTCCTCGCCCAGGTGGCGGCATCGGGAGGATCGGTGATCGTCGCCACCCACGACGATCGCGTCCTCGACGGCGTCGACCGCGTGGTCAGGATCACTGATGGTCGCATCTTGGGATGAGCCTCATTCGACGCGGCGCGGACACGCAGCGATCACGTCGGCGGCTGCAGCAGCATCATCGAGCGTCGTCTTCCACGACGACACGCTGATCCGCATCGCCGTGGCACCCATCCAGAGTGTCGGACCGCACCAGATCCGGCCGTCGCGCTGGATCTCGGTGATGAGGGCCTCGGTCGTGGGCGGGTCCCGGTAGCGCACCAGCACCTGGTTGAGCACGACGTCGTTGAGGATCTGGAAGCCGTGGCCTCTGAGCTGCTCGGCGATCAGCGCCGCGCACGCCGATGCCTGCTGGACCAGGGCAGCGACTCCCGCCCGTCCCAGCGTTCTCAGCACCGCCCACACCTCGATCTGACGGGCGCGTTGGGACGATTGCGGCGTGTGATGCATCGCCTCGAAGGCGTCCTCGGGCGGGAGGTATCCGGCCACGGCCGCGAACGTTCGCCGAAGAGCACCAGGTCGCTGAACGAACGCGAGCCCGCAGTCGTATGTGACGTTCAGCCACTTGTGGCCGTCCGTTGCGAGCGAATCCGCCCGCGTGAGCCCGGCGACGAGGTGGGTGCGTGTCGGGTCGGCGAGCGCCCACAGGCCGAATGCGCCGTCGGTGTGCAGCCAGGCGTCGCGCCGTGCGGCCCAGTCGGCGATCTCGTCGAACGGGTCGAAGGCGCCGGTGTTCACCTCTCCCGCCTGGACGCAGACGAGGATCGGGCCGTCGGAGGGATCGAGATCGGGCAGCATGTCGGCGCGGAGCCGACCCTGGTCGTCGGACGGCACCTCGACGGCACGGTCGCGTCCGAGTCCGACGAGACCGAGTGACTTCCGAAGGGTGCTGTGTGCGCGGTCGCCGATCACGACCTGGATCGGCGGCGCACCGAACAAGCCGTCGCTCTGGACATCCCACCCGCGCTCGATCAGCAACGTGTCACGGGCTGTGGCCAGACAACTCGCGTTGGCGACGGTCGCGCCGGTCACGAACGCGACGTCGGACTCGGACGACAGACCGAGCAGTTCGATCAGCCACGATCGGGCGACGTCGTGGATCGCAGCGGCGATCGGCGACATGACCGGGAGGGCGGCGTTCTGGTCCCACGCCGCCACGAGGAATGACGCGCCGAGTGCGACCGGAAACGTGGCACCGTTGACGAACCCGAAGTAATGAGGGCCGGCGGACCCCATCGTCGCCGGGCCACCGATGTCGGCGAGCAGCGCCAGGGTGGTGGTCTCGTCGCCACCGGTCTCCGGCAGTACCTCGTCGAGTTGCGCGAGGCGGGCGAGAGCGGCGCGACTGGGTGCGGCCGATCGAGTGTCGATCGTCGCCGCATACTCGATCGCTGCGTTCGCGGCGTCACGGAGCAGAGCCAGGTCGAGATCCATCGGGTCCATCGTGGCGCACACGCGCCCTACCTGCCACCCACGCGTCGGCGCGCATGAGACGGTCGATGGCAACTCGACCGATCTGGTGCCAGTCGCCGAACACTTCCGGCGGGAACCTTCCATGCTGGCGACTGGCGGGCCACCTCCCGCCGAGGTAGCCGTGCGCAGCCCTGGCGGTAGGGCTGCGCACCGACCACGATGGCACACAATCGTGCGAATGTGAATGGCGGGACGGCGCGAATCCAGAGGAAGGGGTTGTGCAGACACCCGCGATAGCGCGATGCTGTTGGAGACGTCAATCCTCGGGCGGACGGGGCTCGACGACGGTACTGCCCGTTCCAACCACGGAGCGGGCAGTCTCGCGTCCAGGGGCCGACGAGCCAGGTGAGCCCCCGGGTAGGCTCCTCCGCCGTCGGGCGCATAGCTCAGTTGGCTAGAGCGCTGCCCTTACAAGGCAGATGTCGGGGGTTCGAGTCCCTCTGCGCCCACTCGTCGCTTCGCTCCTCGTGGGCGCTGTGCGCCGCCGTTCTGCTCCCTCAGGTGGCCGTTCAGGCGCCACGGAGGCTCGGGTCCTGGGGTGAAGCTGTCCGCAGCGGTCCACTCGTCGCTTCGCTCCTCGTGGGCGCTGTGCGCCGCCGTTCTGCTCCCTCCGGCGGCCGTTCAGGCGCCCCGGAGGCTCGGGTCGGGGGGTGAGAGCTGGCGGAGCGCGAGATCGACATCGTGGTCCACCCGCGCAAGGTCTCGCAACGAGGGAGATCGCCGCCGAGATCGAACTCTCCCCACACACCGTGCGCGATCACGTGAAGGCGATCTTCGCCAAGACCGGATTCGGCACCCGAGGCGAGCTCGTCGCTCCAGCGTCGAGGTGGATTGCTGCGGTGGTGATCCGTCGGGCCAATCGGGAGCGACGTGATCCGGGGCGTGTTGAGCACCGACACGGGGTTCGCCGTCGACGATCACCATGTGCCAGCCGTCGTCGCGATCGACCTCACCGCCCAACACCTCCAGCCCAGAACGTGCTCTCGGCCCCGAGTTCAGTGGCGTCGAACGCAACGACCTGATAGCGGACGCTCGTGGTGCGAACCCAGCGCCCGGGCTCGATGGCCGGAACGCCGACACGACTCGCACCGGTCCGTGTCCACGCAACGCCCGCGGTCGCTCACGTTCGCCACCACGGGTCGTGGCGTGAACCGCTTCGAGATCGGCATCGGCGAGCGCAGCTCTTTCCTCACGATCGTGCCGATCGTCCTTGACCTCTCTATCGGATTACGATATATTGAACACCGATATATTTGCTGCGTTGAGGGGACCGGGAGGAGAACATGGTCGAGGTTCGACGGCATCCCGACGAGGTGGTGCCGCTCCCGGCGTCGCAGCTCCACATCCTGCTGGCGGTCGCCGACGGCGAGAAGCACGGGTACGCGATCATGCGCGAGGTCGGTCGGATGACCGACGGCGAGGTCGCCATGGGGCCGGGCACGCTGTACGGGACGATCAAGCGCATGCTCGCCACCGGACTGCTCGAGGAGACCGACGAGCGGCCGGACCCCGAGCTCGACGACGAGCGCCGCCGGTACTACCGAGCCACTGGGTACGGCATCAGCGTCCTGGACGTCGAGACCGAGCGACTCCAGCGACTCGTGCGCACCGCACGCGGAAACGGCAGCGGCATCGCTCGGCCGTGATCGGAGACGCGTGATGAGTCCCCACGAGCGGGTCTATCGAACGCTCCTCCTCGCCTACCCGAAACGACATCGCGAGGAGTATGGGGAGCCGATGGTGCAGATGATCCGCGACCGACTCCGCAGTGAGGGCGGTGGAGCTCGATCGATGGTGCTGTGGTTAGGGCTGTTGGTGGATCTCGGCAAGACGGCATTCATGGAACGAACGGAGATCGCAATGGATTCGCTCAAGGCTGGATGGTGGCGGTTCGGCGCCGGCGCGATCGCGATCGTCTTGGCGGTCGTCGGGTTCGACGGGCTCTTCGCACCGGCATCCGGTCCCTGGTACCAATGGTTCCTCGGTCGAAGTGCCCTTGCCGTTGCTCCGCTCGTCATCCTCGCCGGAATGATCGTGCGGGTACGGCAGCCCCGCAACGGCAGCATTCTGATCGCGGCTCGGGGTCCTGCCCGGAGCGGCTGCGATCGTGCTGTTCTGGTGGCCGCCGTTCCTGCTGTTCGGCCTGTTCTCGATGACCGTGCTCTGCTTCGCGATCGACGACGCCGACCGCCATCACCGAGCAGCGAAGACCTGGCCGCGCACCGGCATCCGCACCTGACCGCCGGCGATCGCCCACCGGACGACGCCTGGTGACGACCCGCCGCGGCGCTGCGTGGTGGTATCGAACCCCGTTTCGGTTCCTGCCGTCGTCACGTCCGCGGGCCTCGGTCGGCGATCGCCACGGCATCCCGGGCGGCCGTTCACGGCGCCATCGGGCCTGTACCATGGAAATCAACGCTTGTAGAGTTCATGGTCGAATCGACGTCCGTGGAGGTCGACCGGTGCCGTCGCGAGGAGTTCTGAAATGCGTGCGATGATTCTCAAGGAGTTCCGGCAGATGCGGCGCGATCGCCGGACCCTCGCCTTGATGATCGGTCTGCCGCTCATGATGCTGATCGTCTTCGGCTACGCCGCGCGATTCGACATCACCGAGATCGACACCGCAGTGGTCGGTCCGGGAGCCGACCAGCTGGCCGTGGAGCTCGATGACGTGTTCAACGTCATCGACCTCGACGAGGCCGCCGACAGCGACCGTGCGACCGAGCTCCTCCGAGACTCCGAGGTGGGCGTTGCGTTCGTGGCGGGCGACACACCGGTCCAGATGCTGATCGACGGTTCGGAGTTGTTCGTCGCCCAGTCGGCGTTGCGGCGCGTGCCCGCCGCAGCGCAGCCCGACGTGCTGTTCAATCCCGACCTCGATACGGCGACGGTGATGGTGCCGGCGCTGATCGGGTTGGTGCTGTTGTTCGTGGGCACGGTGATCACGAGCCTGGGTGTGGTCCGAGAGCGGGAGCAGGGCACCCTCGAGCAGTTGGCCGTGATGCCGCTGCGGCCGATCGACGTGACGGTGGGCAAGATAGCCCCCTACTTCCTCGTGGCGCTCGTCGACATGGTCGTTGTCACCCTCGCTGGGCTGTGGCTCTTCGATGTCCCGTTCGAAGGCTCCCTCCTCATGTTCGCCCTCTTCGGGTTGACGTTCATCTTCGTCGTACTCGGTCTCGGGGTAGCGATCTCGACGTTGTCGCAGTCGCAGGGTGAGGCGATCCAGTTGGCGATCATGATGCTGCTGCCCCAGATCATGTTGTCCGGGATGATCTTCCCACTCGAATCGATGGCTGGCGGGGTCCGTTGGATCGGGTACCTGCTTCCCCTCACCTGGTTCGTCGTCGGTGCGAGGGGATTGTTCCTGAAGGGCACGGAACCCTCGGCGCTGTTGGCGCCGCTGGGGATCCTCGTCGTGATGGCGGTGGTCGTCTTCGGCGTCGCCGTCGTCCGTTTCCGCCGAGATCTCGCTCCGCGGCGATCCGACGATCCGAACCCGACTCGAGCCGCGAACGCACCGGTCGTTTCATGACGTGGGAGGTTCGCGATCTCACCGTCGCCTTCGGTGCGACCACTGCGCTCGACGCGGTCGATCTGGTGATCGAGGAGGGTGTCATCCACTCGGTGATCGGCGGCGACGGAGCCGGGAAGTCGACCCTGCTCAGGGTGCTCGCCGGGCTCGACGTCGGCCAGACCGGCACGGTCCGTCTGCCGGCACCGGCCCGGATCGGCTTCGTGCCCTCCGCCGGTGGCATCTTCGGCGACCTCACGGTGCTGGAGAACCTCGAGTTCGTCGCCGACGCCTACCGGCTGCGGGGCTGGCGGCCACGCGCTGACATGTTGCTCGACCGGATGGCCCTCGACACGTTGGTCGACCGCATCGCCGGCCGGATGTCCGGCGGCCAGCGCCGAAAGCTGGCCGGCATCATGGCGTTGCTGTCCCAGCCCGACCTCGTGGTCCTCGACGAGTTGACGACAGGAATCGATCCGGTCAGCCGGATGGAGCTCTGGCGCTTGATCGCCGGTGCCGCCACCGGTGGCGCGGCGGTCGTCGCGTCGACGTCGTACCTCGACGAAGCCGAACGGGCCGGGTCGGTCCTGCTGCTGCACCACGGTCACATGCTCGCGAGCGGGGACCCGAGATCGATCACGGCGGCCGTCCCGGGCTCGATCACCGACTGCGCGACGCCGAGTGATCGGCGCCTGGCCTGGCGCCGAGCCGCGCCTGGCGGCAGTGGGACCCAGAACGCACCGACGGCGGCGATCGCGTCACGCTCGAAGGACGCGGCGATCGTCTTCGAACTCACCCGGAATCGGCAACGCCGATGAACCCGGTCGACGCAACCGACGTGACGCGCACGTTCGGCGCGCTCACTGCGGTCGATGGAGTGTCGATCTCGGTGCGGTCCGGCGAAGTGGTCGGACTGCTCGGTGCCAACGGAGCGGGCAAGACCACCCTCATCAAGATGATCCTCGGGCTCCTTCGACCGACCGCCGGTCGGATCCTGCTGTTCGGCCGCCCCCAGGCCCGGGAGCTTCGTGCCCGCATCGGTTACGTACCCAGGATCTCGGGTTGTACGCCGACCTCACCGCAGCCGAGAACCTCCGATTTGCGCCGATGTCTTCGGGGTCGATACCGCAGAGCTGCACGACATCGACGACGGCCTCGTTCGGGCCATGTCGCTCGGCATGCAGCGGCGCGCCGCCTTCGCGGCAGCGAACAGCATCACCCCGACCTGTTCGTCCTCGACGAGCCCACGTCGGGGGTGTCCCCGCTCGCCCGCAGCGATCTGTGGGATCTCATCCGCGATCGAGCCGAGGTGGGCGCCGCCGTGCTCGTGTCGACGCACTACATGGACGAGGCCGAACAGGCCGACCGTCTGGTCGTCATGGCCGACGGACTCGTCGTCGCCGAAGGATCGGTCACCGACGTGATCGGTGGGCGACAGACTGTCGAGGTCGTCACGGACCACTGGTCGGAGGCGTTCACGACACTCGACCGCGGCGGGCGTCGCGTGACGCTGGCCGGCCGAAACGTGCGCGTCCTCTCCGAGACGATCGAGGCCGTGTCGACCGATCTGGAACACGCCCGGGTCGTCGCCGCGGTCGATCTCGTGCCGGCAACCCTCGACGAGACGTTGGTCGAGCTGGGTCCGTGAGCTTCCGAGCGGACGCTCCCAGGCCCATCGGCCGCCGCCCCAGCGATCCCGGCCGGACCAGACGGGCGATTCTCGGCGCAGCCGCGGGAGCACTTCGGATCGCTGGGCTTCGACCGAGCAACCATCCGGGGTATCGCCGCCACCGCCGACGTCGATCCAGGCCTCGTCATCCACCACTTCACGAGCAAGCGGCAGCTGTTCGTCGCTGCGCACGAGCTGCCGATCGACCCGTCGGACTTCGCGTCGGTCGCCCGCCTGCCGGTCTCGAGCGCGGCGAAGCCCTCGCCCGCGCGTATCTCGACGTCTTCACCCGACCGGGTTCGACAGCGCTGTCGATGCTTCGGGCGGCAGCCACGAACGACGACGCCGCGAGGATGATGCGCGAGTTCATCACCCGAGGGCTCATCGACCACGCCGCGCACCTTGCCGAAGGCCGGGATCCCGAGGTGCGGGTCGCCCTGATCGGCAGTCACCTCGTCGGGTTGCTCTTTGCCAGGGATCTCCTGGGCATCGAACTGCTCGCCCGGGTCGACATCGACGCGGTCGCGATCGTCGCCCCGGCGATCCAGCAGTACATCGACGCCTGAAGGCGGGCAATCCGACGACTGCCGACCGGGCGGCGATCCGTGGAGCGCTCACGGCCCAGGCGCCCCGCCGACTCGTCCGATCAGAGGAGGAGCGCCTCGAGATCGACATCGGCCGAGGCGAGCACGAACGTGAGCGGCGACTGTGTGGCGACGCCGGTCAGCATCGCCTCGAGACGGACATCGAAATCCTCGGTGTAGATGCACGGGTCCGGGAGGCCGATCAGGCTGAGGTCGGCGGAACCGGCATGGTCGGTGATCACGTCGCCGATCGCGCGTGTATCGACGATGACGTCGACGTCGGCGGTGAGCCGCGCCTCGATCAACAGCGAGCGCAGGTTGTCGGTCACGTCGCTGCGGGCGTCGTCGTTCGCCACCACCATTCGCACGGTGAGGGTCGCCCTGCGCCAACGCCGCGACGACCTGAGGGTGTTCGCGAGCGTGATCATC
>CAWKAY010000013.1:0-29638 GCA_963847775.1 uncultured Acidimicrobiaceae bacterium | reverse complement strand
AGACTGTGCTCGACCACGTCGATGCCGTTGCGGGCCTGCTCGACCGGCGGAGTCGCGCAGCGGGGAGCCCCACCGAGCAGGCAGAGCTCGATGAGCAACTCCGGCTCGAGGTCCTCACCTTGTGGCAGACCGCCGAAGTGCGGTTGTCGAAGCTGCGCGTGCGCGACGAGATCAACGAGGCGTTGCGGTACTACCGATCCAGCATCTTCGAAACGGTTCCCGCGCTCGGCAACGCGACCTCGAAGCGCTGGTGTCCGATCGGCTCGGTCGCCACGTCCACAACCCGCGGGCGATCTCGATGGGGTCCTGGATCGGCGGCGATCGCGACGGCAATCCGTTCGTGACGGCGTCCGTGCTCCGACTGGCGGTCGAGATGCAGGCCACCGAGGCGTACCGCCATCACCTCCTCGCCTTGTTCGACCTGTCACGCGAGCTGTCGATGTCGGCTCGCCTGATCACACCGACCGACGATCTGCTCGCGCTCGCCGACGCCTCGGCCGACGATTCGCCCTTCCGTGCCGACGAGCCGTACCGGCGAGCGTTGCGCGGGATGCACGCTCGTTGCTGGTCGATGGCCGCCGCGGTGCTCGACGAGGTGCCCGGCCCGCTCCCCCATGCCGAGCTGGCGCCGTACGAGTCGGGCGACGGGCTGACCGCCGACCTCGAGATCGTGATCGCGTCCTTGCGGTCGCACGGTGCCGCGGCCCTCGCAGACGCACGCGTCGATCCGGTCCGCCGCGGTGTCGAGACCTTCGGCACACACCTCTGCGGCCTCGACATGCGACAGAACTCAGCGGTCCATGAAGAAGTCGTGGCCGAGCTGTTCCGCGTCGGTGGCGTCACCCCGGACTACCTCCTGCTCGACGAACCGTCGCGCGTCGATCTGCTCACCACAGAGCTCCGCAGCCAGCGTCAGCTCGCGACACCGCACGCGAGCTACTCCGAGCTCACCCGTGGTGAGCTCGACGTCATCGCGGAGGCGGCGTCGGCGCATCGCCGGTTCGGGAGCCGCACCATCCCGCACTACATCATCTCCATGGCGGAGTCGGTCAGCGACGTGCTCGAGGTCGCCGTCCTGCTCAAAGAGGTCGGTCTCGTGCGGATCGATCCCGACGCCGCGTCGATCATCTCCGAGCTCGACATCGTGCCGCTGTTCGAGACCGTCGCCGACCTCCGACGGGCCGATACAACGCTCACGGCGCTGCTCGAACACGAGCGGTACGGCCAGCTCGTCTCGAGCCGCGGCGGCTGGCAGGAAGTGATGATCGGGTACTCCGACTCGAACAAGGACGGTGGGTACGTGGCGTCGCAATGGGAGCTGTATCGGGCCCAACGTGCGCTCGTCGCTGCAGCCGACCGCGCCGGTGTGCGAATCAGGCTGTTCCACGGTCGCGGCGGGACCGTCGGCCGCGGTGGCGGGCCTGCGTACCAGGCGATCCTGTCGCAGCCGCCGGGCTCGGTCCACGGTGCGCTCCGGATCACCGAGCAGGGCGAGATGGTCGCGGCCAAGTACGCACAGCCTGCTTCGGCGCGACGCAACCTCGAGACGCTGCTGTCGGCGACGCTCGAGGCGAGCTGCCTGGACTCCGAGCACCCCGGTGACGACATCGACCGATTCGCCGTCGCGATGGACTCCCTGGCCGCGCTCGCCCTCCAGCGATATCGCGGCCTGGTCGACGGCACGGCGTTCGACCGGCCGGGTCGGTTCGTCGACTTCTTCAGGGCGATCACACCGATCAGTGAGATCGCCAAGCTCAACGTCGGGAGCCGCCCGTCGTCACGGAAGAACTCTGACCGCATCGAGGACCTGCGGGCGATCCCGTGGGTGTTCGGGTGGAGCCAGTGCCGGCTGAACATCCCGGGGTGGTTCGGTGCCGGTACGGCGTTCGAGACGTTCGCGGTCGACGATGCCCGACGTGCGGAGCTCGGTTCGATGCACGCCGCGCTGGCCCTTCTTCCGCGCCATGCTCAACAACATGGGCATGGTGCTCGCCAAGACCGACCTGACGGTCGGGCGACGCTACGCCGACACGCTCGTGACCGATGTCGATCTTCGCGATCGCGTCTTCGGCATCATCGACGAGGAGCACCGTCTGACGCGACGGTGGCATGCCGAGCTGACCGGTTCGGATGATCCGTTGGTCGACAATCCCGCGCTCTCTCGGAGCATCCGGAATCGGTTCCCGTACCTCGACCCACTCCACGTGATGCAGGTGGAGTTGCTCCGTCGTTACCGGGCGGGCGAGCACGACGAACTGATCGAGCGCGGGATCCAGCTCACCCTCAACACGATCGCCACGGGCCTCCGCAACAGCGGCTGACCGTGCGAGTGACGTCGCGGGTCATGTCCTGACGCAACTCGCGGCGGCTACCCTCCACCGGGTGGCGAAGCACTCGATCAGCATTGCGTACTGCGTTCCTTGAGACTATTCGGAGCGCGCCGTGAGCGCTGCACGAGATCTCCTGCACGAGTACCAGCACGTCATCGCGGAACTCACGATGGTGACCGGTGCGAGAGGTGTGTTCGACGTCGTCGTGGACGGCCGGACTCTGTACTCGAAGCACGAGACCGGCCGCCACGCCGAACCTGGTGAGGTGTTGGCGTTGTTCCGGGAGCAGTTCGCCACCGACGTCACGCCGTACGAGCGTTAGAACACGCTCGTTTGATCAGACGGTCTGGTCAGACGACCTTGACGTTCGTCGCCTCCGGGCCCTTGCGCCCAGCTGCGATCTCGAACTCGACCTTCTGACCATCGAGGAGGGTGCGTCGCCCGGTGCCTTCGATGTTGCTGAAGTGCACGAAGACGTCGTCACCGTCGTCGCGGCTGATGAAACCGAAGCCCTTCTGATCGTTGAAGAACTTCACTGTGCCGATGGCCATTGCTGTACTGCTTTCTGTATTCGCCGGCCACCACCGCGGCAGCCGACCATCCCGAACGTTACCGACACCACGGCCCGAATGCTCACACGTGGCGATTCGTAACGACCGGCAGACAGCGACCCGACCCGGTCAGTGGCTGTCGTCGAGCCAGCGAACGACGGCGTCGACGACCTCGATCTCCGGGCGTTCCCAGAGGAATCGATCGATGGAATCCACCACCGCCTCGGCCACGTGCGCCTCGGACGCCACGACGGCGAACCCGAGCGTGGCCCGCTGCCACGTGGCCTGTCCGCCGACCTCAGCGACCGAGACGCCGAACCGCCGCTGCGCTCCGTCGAGGAGCGACCGGACGACCTGGCGACGATCCTTCAACGAGTGCGACTGCGGGATGCGGATGTCGACCTCGAACGCCACCACGTGCACGTGCTCACGGTACCGTCGAGCGGCATGCGTGGCGTCGTCGTCCCTGATGCCGAAGAGGACTTCACGGCCGACCCGGTCGAATTGTTCTTCGATCTGGCCTTCGTCTTCGCGTTCTCCCGGTTGGTGTATCACCTCGTCCATCACCCCGACTGGACCGGCGTCGGAGAGTTCGTGCTCCTGTTCCTCATGATCTGGCTGCCGTGGACGCAGTTCACCTGGTCGGCCAACGCAGTGCCGGGCAATCAACGACCGGTGCGCGTGCTGCTCCTCATCGGCACCGTCGTGAGCGTGCCGATGGCCGCTTCGGTGACGACGGCGTTCGGCGACGGCGGCACCGTCTTCGCCGCCTCGCTGGCGACGATCCTCGTGCTCGGGCTGGCCACCATGTACTTCGGGCTTCCCTCCGCCTCGCCGATCCGCCGATCGATCGCGGCGTACTCCGCGCCGAACCTGGCCGCGGTCGTCCTCATGCTCGTCGGCGTCCTCCTCGACCGGGAATTTCGGATCGCCTTCTGGGTTGCGGCGCTCGCAGTCATCGTCGTCCTCGGCATGCTCCGGGCCGGCAGCCGGCAATGGTTGGTCCGGCCGGGGCACTTCGCCGAACGGCACGGTCTCATCGTGATCGTCGCGCTCGGCGAGGTGATCGTCGCTCTCGCCCTTCCGGTGGTCGAGGCGCTCGAGAGCGGCGACGGGCTCCCGGGCGGAACGCTCACGGCGATCAGCGCTGCCGGCGCCTTCGCGACGCTGCTGTGGTGGTCGTACTTCGACCGGTTCAGCCCGGCCATCGAACACCGCCACGAGGCGATCGCCGACGACGGCGTGCACAGCGGGGCCTTCGCCCGCGACGTGTACAGCCTCGGCCACATCCCGATCGTCGGCGGCGTCATCGTCTGCGCTGCCACGCTCGAGGAGATCGCGCTGCACCCCGACGACGTCCTCCCGATCGAGTTCCGGTGGATGTTCTTCGCCGGTATCGCACTGTTGAACCTCGGCGTGGTGACTGCGATCTACCGTTCCTTCCGCGTCGTGCCCCGTGAGCGCCTCATCGCCGTCGCTCTGCTCGGCGCGACGGTCGCAGTCGTCGGTGGAGAGGTGTCCGCGCTCACCCTGCTCCTCGTCGTCGACGTCGTCTTCGTGGCGTTGCTCGCTGCCGAGCACGTCCGGATCGAGCGCGGCGGTCGAATCGTCCCGGCGGAGGGCTGAGCCGATCGTCGCCTCGGCGCAGTCACCGCGTCAATCCGCCCGGGTCGTCGGGACCGGGATGCCGTCCCTGCTCACGCGGGACTTCCGGCCGTACCGACGCTCGGAGCGGTTGCAGTACGATCAGCCGGTGAGGCGCCTCGCGACACCGGCAACCGGCTTCCGAACGGCGCCCCGTCCTACCCCGACTCCAGGAGAGACCTCATGAGTTCGTACGCAGACATCCAGGCCGTGCTCGCCGACCAGGCCGAGTTCCTGCTCGATCACTCGTGCGGAACCATCCCCCGGGATCAGCTCCATCTGCCGGGCCCGGATTTCATCGATCGCGTCACGTCGAAGACCGATCGAAGCACGACCGTGCTGCGCAACCTTCAATCGCTCTACGACCACGGGCGCCTCGCCGGCACCGGTTACGTCTCGATCCTTCCGGTCGACCAAGGCATCGAGCACGCCGCCGGCGCGAGCTTCGCCCCGAACCCGATCTACTTCGACCCGGCGAACATCTGCGAGCTCGCCATCAACGGCGGGTGCAACGCGGTGGCATCCACGCTCGGCGTGCTCGGGTCGGTGGCCCGGTCGTACGCCCACAAGATCCCGTTCATCCTCAAGTTCAACCACAACGAGCTCCTGACCACCCCGAACACCTACGACCAGACGATGTTCGCCTCGATGGAGCAGGCCTTCGAGATGGGCTGCGTCGGCGTCGGGGCCACGATCTACTGGGGCTCGGACGAATCCAACCGTCAGCTCCAAGAGGTGTCGGCGGCATTCCAGCAGGCCCACGAGCTCGGCATGTTCACCGTGCTCTGGTGTTATCTGCGCAACTCGGCCTTCAAGGTCGACGGCGTCGACTACCACGCCTCGGCCGACCTCACGGGCCAGGCCAATCACCTCGGCGTGACGCTCGAGGCCGACATCATCAAGCAGAAGCTGCCGGAGAACAACGGCGGCTACCCGGCGATCAAGGCGGGCAAGACCCACGACAAGGTCTACAGCGAGCTGACGACCGACCATCCGATCGATCTGACGCGCTATCAGGTCGCCAACAACTACATGGGGCGCATGGGCCTCATCAACTCCGGCGGCGCGTCCGGGAGCCACGACCTCCAGGACGCCACTGCAACGGCGGTCATCAACAAGCGAGCAGGTGGAACAGGATTGATCAGTGGCCGCAAGGCGTTCCAGAAGCCCATGGACGACGGCGTCGCGATCCTGAACGCGATCCAGGACGTCTACCTGTGCAACGACGTCACGATCGCCTGAGGAGCATCGACCATGCGGATTGGAATCTTGACCGGCGGCGGTGACGTCCCGGGCCTCAATGCGGCGATCAAGGCCGTCGTCAACCGGGCGGCCGAGCAGGGCCACGAAGTGCTCGGTCTGAAGCGCGGTTGGGCCGGCCTGTTGTACGTCGACCCCCGCAATCCGGCATCGCTGGCCGAGTTCTCCCAGCCGATGGACCCGGCCTGGGTGCGCACGATCGACCGTTCGGGCGGCACCGTCCTCCACAGCTCGAGGACCCACCCGGGCAAGGTGAAGGCCGCTGACGTTCCCGACTTCCTGACGCCGCCGAACACCGAAGCGCCGTACGATTTCACATCCACACGCTGGAGGTGATCGACGCACTCGGGATCGACGTCCTGATCCCGATCGGCGGCGACGACACGCTGTCGTACGGACTACGCCTCCACACCGAGGGCGTCCCCGTGATCGCGATCCCGAAGACGATGGACAACGATGTACACGGCACCGACTACTGCATCGGCTTCTCGACTGCCGTCACCCGCGGCGTGCAGTTCATCAGCAACCTGCGGACGAGTACCGGATCTCACGAACGGATCGCGGTCGTCGAGTTGTTCGGGCGATACAGCGGTGAGACCTCGCTGATCACCGCCTACCTCGCCGCGGTCGATCGCGCCGTCATCTCCGAGGTGCCCGTCGACATCGACCGACTCGCCGGCTTCCTGGTCGCCGACCGGGCCTCGAACCCGAGCAACTACGCGATGGTCACCGTCTCCGAGGGGGCCGTCATCGAGGGCGGTGCGCTGTCGCTCCGCGGCGAGGCCGACGCGTACGGCCATCGCAAGCTCGGAGGCATCGGTGAGCAGGTCGGTGCGATGCTGAAGGAGGTCACGGGCATCAACATCATCAACCAGACCATCGGGTACCTCATGCGGTCGGGCAGCCCCGATTCGCTCGATCTGATGGTCGCCAACAACTACGCGGTGATGGCGACCGACCTCGCCATCGAAGGGCAGTCGGGTCGGATGGTCGCCCTCAGAGGCGGCACCTACACCAACGTCCCGATCTCGTTGATCGGTGAGGGCGTGAAGCGGGTCGACGTCGGTGAGATGTACGACTCCGATGCGTACCGCCCCTGCATCCGCCACGTCGGTGGCAAGCCGATGTTCCTCTACTGAGTACCGTTGCGACACGTGCACCACCCATCGGATCCCCCCGCACACGCCCCACCGCACGACCAGTCCGACCCCGCGACATCTGAGGAGTCCATGTGAGCGTGATCGGAGTCCTCACCGCCGGGGGCGACTGCCCCGGCCTCAACGCCGTGATCCGCGGCCTCGTCGTTCGTGCCCACGAGCACCACGACTCGGAGGTCGTCGGGATCATGAACGGCTGGGAGGGCTTGATGGAGGGCGACGTCCACCTGCTCGACCCTCGCGACGTCGACGACATCCTCGCCAAGGGTGGCACCGTCCTCGGCACGTCGCGCAAGGACCCGTACGTGCACGGTGACGGCTATGGCAGCGTTGCCAAGACGCTCAAGCGCAACGACATCGACACCCTGGTGGTCATCGGTGGTGACGGCACGCTCCGAACGGCGCTCCGGCTCGAGCAGGACGGCGCCCGTGTGATCGGGGTGCCGAAGACGATCGACAACGACATCAACGGCACCGACTTCACGTTCGGTTTCGACACTGCCGTGCAGATCGTCACCGACGCCATCGACCGTCTCACGACGACTGCCGAGGCCCACAACCGGGTGATCCTGGTGGAGGTCATGGGTCGCACGAAGGGATGGATCGCGACGTACGGCGGCCTCGCAGGGGGTGCGCAGGCAATCCTGATCCCGGAGGTTCCCTACGACATCGACGAGGTCGCGGCCTTGATTCGGCGCCGTCATCGTCGAGGCAAGAACTACAGCGTCGTCGTGATCGCCGAGGGCGTCGAGCCGCCCCAGAAGGTCGAGCTCCAGAAGGATGCCTTCGGGTTCGATCGGCTGGGCGGCGTGGCGTATCAGCTCGCGCCCGTCATCGAGCAGCTCACCGGTTACGAGACGCGGGTGACGGTGCTCGGTCACCTCCAGCGGGGTGGTACACCGAGCGCGTTCGACCGGGTGCTGGCCACACGGCTCGGCGCCAAGGCCGCCGATCTGTCCGGCGACGGCCAGCACGGCATCATGGTCGCCATGCGCGGCGCGGACATCGTCGCCGTCCCACTCGCCGAGGGCTGTGCCGAGATCCGCGGTGTCGACCAGGCGTTGTACGAAGTCGCCCAGACGTTCTTCGGGTGAGTCGACGACGGCTCGGTCGACGACCGGCGAACGGTCAGAGCTTGACGTACTCGTAGTCGACGGATTGCTGATGGATGCCCGTCGACGGCGGCGCAACCCATCCGGCCATCTTGCCCGGCTCCGTGATGCTGACCATCAGCGACTCCACATGGGCACGGTCGTCGGCGGTCGGCAGCCAGTGACCGACGTTGGCCTCCCACTCGGCTTCGTCGACCAGGCGACCATCCGGGCTGACATGGTGGTTGCCGAACGTACCGACAGACGCGGTTGAAACCGATGTGCGGCAACGTCAGCTCGCGACCGACGTCGTCGAGAGTCCGGTTCCACCGGCGCAGCCCACCCAGGCAGTCCTCGCGGTAGTCCTCGCGAAGGGTCTCGTTGAGGGCGTTCAGCATCGGCGCCTCGCGCTCGGTGATCCGGCCGCCATCGACGTCGGGAACCATTCGCGTGAGGTCGTGGAGCCGGTGATCGTCGTCGCGGGACTCCTCCTTGAAGCGACCCTTGAGCCCGGCCGCGTAGTAGTTCGCGGCGTTCGTGGACGTTTCGGCTCCGAACAGATCGAGTGAGACGCTGAAGTGGAAGTTGATGTACTTCTGGAGCACGTCGACGTTGATGCCACCGAACGGTGTGACGTCGTCGGTGTCGTGCTCCTTCATCAGCTCGACCGTACGTTCGACCACGCGCCCGACACCGGTGGCGCCGACGAACATGTGGTGTGCCTCCTCCTTCAACATGAAGTCGCAGGTGCGCGAGAGCGGGTCGAAGCCCGACTCGCGCAGCGAGGCCAGCTGGTACTTGCCGTCGCGGTCGGTGAAGTAGGTGAACATGTAGAACGACAGCCAGTCGGGTGTCTCCTCGTTGAAGGCACCGAGGATGCGCGGATTGTCGAGATCGCCCGAGTTCCGCTCGAGCATCTCGTCCGCTTCGTCGCGACCGTCTCGGCCGAAGTAGCGGTGCAACAGGTAGACCATCGCCCACAAGTGTCGGCCTTCTTCGACGTTGACCTGGAACAGGTTGCGCATGTCGTAGAGCGAGGGCGCCGTCAGGCAGAGGTGTCGCTGCTGCTCGACCGACGCCGGCTCGGTGTCGCCCTGGACGACGACGAGGCGGCGCAGATCGGCGCGGTACTCGCCAGGCACCTCCTGCCAGGCTTCGTCGCCCTGATGGTCGCCGAAGGCAATCGTGCGATCGGGTTCGGGCTCGGAGAGGAAGACGCCCCAGCGGTAGTCTGGCATCGACACGTGGTCGAAGTTCGCCCAGCCCTCGCGACCAACCGACACCGCGGTTCGCAGGTAGACCGGGTTCTCCTTGAACGCAACCGGGCCGAGATCGCGCCACCACTGCAGGAACCGGGGCTGCCAGCTCTCCAGTGCCCGCTGGAGGCGGCGGTCGTCGGCGAGTCCGACGTTGTTCGGGATCTTGGCGTCGATGTCGACCGGTGTGAAGGCGGCACTCATGTCACACTCGATTCATGTCGTAGTCGGGCCGGGAGCCGGTCCCGAACCGGCGGAGAGCACCATGCGGACCGACGGCGTTCGGGCGCTGGAACACCCAGTTCTGCCAGGCCGTGAGGCGCGAGAAGATCTTCGTCTCCATCGTTTCGGGTCCGACGAAGCGGTAATTCGCCTCCATCGCCGTCAGGGCGTCGGGCGAGAAGCTCGCACGTTCCGCGAGCATGACCGGAACCTCGTCGTCCCAGTCGATGTCGTCCATCGCGAAGGTCACCAACTCGGCACGCGCCGCGTCGGAGCCCTCGAGATCCTTGCCGATCAGCTCGCGCACCGCGTCGTACGCGTCGCTGCGACCCCAGAAGCGGGTGGCGAGTCGCGACAACCCGTTCGACATCGGAAACCAGCCGAAATTGGCGTCGGTGAGCACCAGGCTGGGGGGTGGTCGGTCGGAGCCCTCACGCCCACCGTCGAGCATGATCGTGCGATCGGCGGCGAACGCCAGCTCCGCCAGCGTTCCGAAGAAGCAGCTGTCCTCGTCGATCAGAGCGATCAGCGAGCGCGAAGAGAGGTCGAGCCGCTTCAGCGTGCGGGTCCAGAACAGATGCACCTCACGCACCAGCCAATGCTCGGGCTCGCGCTCGATCACCGCCTCGGCGGCCTCGATCGCGTCGCCGGAACCGGAGGTTCGCAACACCCAGGTACCGATCTCGGTCTCGTTCAGTCGGAGGTGCAACATCGCGTGGTCGAGCTCGAGCGCAGTCAGGAGCAGCCAGCTGTCGGCCCCCGCCTCGACCAACTGCAGGGCGGTCCCGGGTTCCGGGCCGGACGGCGCTCGCACGGTGATCGTCGCCGTCCGGAGCTCACGTTCGATCTCGACCTCCACGTGACGCCCGGTCAACCGGTCGGCGTCGATCGTGGTCGTCGAACCGAGGATCGGGAGCGCGACGCCATCGCAGCCGTCGGGACGATCCGAAGCCGCTGCACGGACGGCGGCTCGGTCGGCCACGAGCTGGTCGAACTCGCTCTTGGGTGCGATCGCGTCCACCAATCCCCATTCGACAGCCTGCTTGCCCTTGACGCCTTCGGTCCGCGTCGCGAACACGTCGGCGAGGTCGCGCCGGACGTGACGCTTGTCGACGACCCTCGTCAGGCCGCCGGTGCCGGGCAGGACGGCGAGCAGGGGTATCTCGGGGAGTGAGACCGCGGACGCACGATCGTCGATCAGGAGGATCTCGTCGCACGCCAGCGCGACCTCGTAGCCACCACCGGCCGCGGTGCCGTTGACCGCGGCGATCCAGACCTGGCCGGAGTGTTCGGTGGCGTCCTCGATCGAGTTGCGCGTCTCGTTGGTGAACTTGCAGAAGTTCACCTTGTGCCCGTGCGACGAGCCGGCGAGCATCTGGATGTTCGCCCCGGCGCAGAAGATCTTGTCGAGCCCACCCGTGAGGACCACCACCTTGACCCCGGGATGTTCGAAACGCAGGCGCTGGACGATGTCGTGCAGCTCGATGTCGACGCCGAGGTCGTAGGAATTCATCTTGAGCTCGTAGTCGCCGCGGAGCCCGGCCTCGGGGGTGACGGACATCGTCACGGTGGCCACATCGCCGTCGACGGCGACGGTCCAATGCCGGTAGTCGGATGGATCGACGCCGAATTCGATGCGCTGCTCGGCGTCGCCGGTGGATGTTGTCATGACACTCCCCTGGACGGATCGGATTGATTCTACAAGCAAGTTGATATTCGTCAAGACGATGTGGAATGAAACGCCCTCTGGCGTCAGGCCTCCATCGTGTCAGCCGCCCGCCAGCTCGGCGGCGTCGAACCAGGCGTTCGCAGCGGGCGCCCATCCAGCTCGGCGCTGGTCGAAGAGCTGCTTGGCGGGCTTGCCCGGCCAGTCACCGGGCAGCAGCTCGTCGGGGATCTCCGGATCGTCGAACGGGAAACGGCGCCACTCGTGGACGAGCTCGACGACGGCCGCGAAGTGATCGCCATCGGTCGTCGGGTCTGTCCGTTCGGCTGCACCGGCGAAGTCGCGGTATCGCTGGGCGAGATCGTCGAGGTCCCACGCCCGCCGGATGATGTCGGCGTCGGGCACGAGCGAGCCCGTCTCGGCGACGAACACGATGGCGGTCTCGTGGAGATCGAGCTCGAGGAGCACGGCGTTGGCGGCAGGCTCCCGATCGATGTGGGGGGAGACAGCGATTCCCTGCCCGAGGAAGCCGAATCCGGCGAACCCCAGACGACTCCGCAGCTGATGCCGTTTGGCCCGCTCGTCCTCGGGCACCGACGCGAGCACGACGAGCCACCGGTGCGACCAGTGCAGTGGTCCGGTGGCGAACCGGGAGATGCGATCCGTGCCGTCCTCGAGCAGTCGCCGACCCTCGGCCGTCAACGTCCACCGCGCCGACCGGCCGAGGCGACGGCTCTCGATCAGTCCCTGATCGCTCAGTCGGGAGACCGCCTGGCGGGCGTTGCGCTCGGTGATGTCGAGACGGGCGAGTCCGTCGACGACCGTCGACGTCCACACCGCTCCGGCACGTGGCAACACGAACTCACCAAGCATCGTGAGCAGCAACGCCTTGGCGCTGCGCCCCGATCGAGGACGAAGCACACGATCCGGCACGATCGTCGGTTGTAGCACGTGGGTGGGCGGCCACGCGCTTCGACGCGCCGACTCGTGGGCGAGCCGGACCGACACGCGAAGCTCAGCAGATGAGCGAACACGTAGACGTGCTGGTCGTCGGGGCGGGGATCTCCGGGATCGGTGCCGCCTACCACCTGACCCAACGGTGCCCGGACCGATCGTTCGTGGTCGTGGAGAACCAGGAATCGTTCGGCGGCACCTGGCGGACTCACACCTACCCCGGAATACGTTCCGACAGCGATCTTCACACCTTCGGTTACGGGTTCAAGCCGTGGGTGGGCAAACCGATCGCCACCGCACCGGAGATCCTCGCCTACCTCGGTGAGGTGATCGACGAGAACGACCTCGATCGGCACATCCGCTATCACCACTCGATCGAGTCTGCGACGTGGAGCAGCGACGAACGCCGCTGGACGATCGCAGGCACCCGCACCGACACCGCCGAACCGTTCGAGTTCACGGCGTCCTTCCTGTACATGTGCCAGGGCTACTACCGTCACTCGAAGGGCTACCAGCCGACATGGCCGGGCATGGAGCGGTTCGAGGGCCCCATCGTGCATCCCCAGGAGTGGCCCGACGATCTCGACTACCACGGCAAGCGGGTGATCGTGATCGGGTCAGGGGCGACGGCCGCAACGATCATCCCGGCGATGGCGCCGGACGTCGGTCACATCACGATGCTCCAACGTTCGCCGACGTTCTTCCGACCGGGCCGGAACGTCAACGAGATCGCCGAGGCGTTGCGCGAGGTCGACATCCCCGAGGAGTGGATCCACGAGATCGTGCGGCGGCGGATGATCTTCGAGTCGAACCAGTTCACCGAGCTGTGCTTCCGCGACCCCGAGGCGGCACGCGATCAGTTGCTGGAGGGAGTCCGCGCCCACCTCGACGACGAGCATCAGGACGTCATCGACCCCCACTTCATGCCCCGCTACCTGCCCTGGCGCGAACGCATCGCGTTCGTCCCGGACGGCGACCTGTTCGCGGCGATCAACACTGGCAAGGCGTCGGTAGTGACCGATCAGATCGAGTCGTTCACCGAGACCGGACTCGCGCTGGCGTCGGGTGACCGGCTCGACGCCGACATCATCATCACGGCGACCGGCTTCAACCTCACCGTGCTCGGGGACATCGCGTTCACGATCGACGACGAACCGCTCGCCTTCCACGACACCATCGCCTACCACGGGACGATGTTCACCGGCATCCCCAACATGGCATGGGTGTTCGGCTACTTCCGCGCCAGCTGGACCCTGCGCGCCGACCTGATCGCCGAGTTCGTCTGCCGGCTCCTCAACCACATGAGCGACAAGGGTGTGGATGTCGTCGTCCCGCGGTTGCGGCCCGGCGAGGAGGCGATGCCGCTGCTGCCGTGGGTCGACCCCGAGAACTTCGACCCTGGATACATGCGACGGGGCCTCCACCTCCTCCCCAAGCAGGGCGATCACGACCCGTGGCGCCATGGCCAGGACTATGTGCGCGAGCGAGAACTGCTGCCTGCCTGGGACCTCGACGACGGCGCACTCGCATTCGAGTGACACCTGCGCCCGGACAACCGCGCCAGGAGTTGTGCGCACCACGACGTGTCGCCGAAGATGATCGGATGATCGTCCTGCTCTCGCCCGACGCACCGCCGACGGTCACCGACGCCATGCGACTCGACCGACTTCACGCGGAGTGCCGCGGCGCCCTCGCCGACATGCGGTTCAGCGATCTGTGCGCACCCGCCGACGATGGCGGGCACGTCTGGCTCGACATCCCCGCCACGCGAGCCGCCGGCGCCGCACTCGTCGACGGCAACGACCACGCGGACTTCACGAGTCGGTTCGACGGAATGGTCGCCTACGCCGCCTCGAAGGGATGGGTCAACGAGGCCGGCACACACCTGCGCGCCCACGTCGAACAGACCGAGCAGGAAGCAGGTGCGTCGTGAGGTTCGATCGGCGCTGCCTCAACCTCGTCGCCGCCGTCCTGTGCGGGGTCGGCAGCGCCGCCTCGCTGCTCTCGGCGCGGGGTTCCCGCGACCGTGCCGCGATGCTGGCCGGGTTCTTCGGGGTGATCGGGTCAGCGGCCTGGGCGGCCGCCGCGTACGACGACCTGGTCGACGAGGTGGTCGGCGTTCACACCACCGAAACCGCCTGACGACCGAACCCGCCCGGCTTCACGCGCCCGCCCGGCCGGCGCCGTCACGTTCGGGGTCAGACCCCAACTGTGCGGACGCCGCGATGACGGTGGGGTCAGCGGCGTCGTTTCGACTTCTGCGCCTTGCGACGCTGGGCTCGATTCCCGGCTGGGGAGCCGCCGGTGCGCGCCGACGTGCGCGCCGGACCCTTCTGGTACGGGCGTTCGCGGAACCACAGGTTGCAGGCCCACTTCTCGCCCTGGGTCACCGGCATGCCCCCGTGCAGCGAGTCGATGTGACGCTCGCTGCGGTCGGGATACAGATCGTGGAAGATGCACAATCGACCGGGCCGCGCCTCGACCTCGACGTCGAGCTTCGGGAAGCCGGTCCCGCCGCCCCCGGCCACCTCGTTCAGGTACATGAGGGCGGTCACTGCCCGGTTCCCACCCGATGCGGTCTTCTCCAGACCCTTCTCGCTGAAGATGTCCCATGCGTCGTAATGCGGCTGGTACTCCTGGGTCTCGGCGTAGTGCACGACCTGCAGCGACTCGGCGTGGTTGACCGGGACGCCGACCAAGTCGCTGACGCGTCGGACCAGACCCCGCACGATCGGGGTCTGGTCGTGCTTCACCCAGGCGACGCTGCCGGTGCGCTTGGCGCTCGGGGCGTTCTGACCGAGTCGGCTGACCTTCGCCGCGCTCATGTCCTTCTCGGCGACGCGCATGATGTGCTCGCGCTCTTCGGGGGACACGAAGTCGTCGATGACCCACACGATCGGGTCTTCGGCGACCATCTCGCCGATCTCGTACCCCGGCTTCAGCGTCAGCGGCATATCGCCATGCTACGACCGGACGGGCAGGTGCTCGCCGTCGGCCGGAGCGCACCCGTGTCAACCGGCTGCGCGTGGCAGCCGGGCGCGAAGTGAACCGAAGGCGGCGGCGCCGGGCTCCGAACGAGTCCACGAGATGTAGTCGCTCCGACCTCGTTGTTTGAAGAACGGGCTCGCGAAGACGTCGGCCCACTCGGCGACGGGCATCAGACTCGACTCCATCGCGACCACGAAGCCGTCCCATCTGCGAGCATGCTCTTCCGACCGGAAGAGGTTCATGTTCGCTCAACGAAACGGTCTGGTCGACGCATCGCCGCCGATCTCGGCGCTCGTGTATCCGACCGTCTCGACCGGATCGAGCGCGGTGATCTCCTCGTCGAGCATCTCGACGAGGAGCGGCTCCCCGCAGCACAGGCACGGCGCGTCGATCCGGACCTGTCGGCCGGGCACGAGCCAACGAACGGCGAGCGCCTCGAAACCGCACTGAGCGAACCAACGTTGCTCACCGTCGATCGACACGCGGTACTGCGTCGGTTGCATGTTGAACGGCGGGAACGAGGCGATGTGATCGGTGCCGGGATGCACCCAGCCGGGGGTCAGCGCCACCAGCTCGTGAACCAGCTCCCGCGCCGCGACGAGATCGACATCGAGCTCGACGGCGAGCTCGGTGAAGTGCTGCGCCCGACCAGTCGTCACGACACGTTGCATGACGGCGGCGTACCCGCGGTCGAGCAGTTCCAGTTCGGCCATCACGCGCCCCCATGCGATTCCGATCCCGCGGAGACGGGAATGGACGAGCGTACCGCACGCGTGGCGACCGGGCCGCGGGCCGGGAGCGCCGACCCGAGCGCAGCTGCGCCACGGTGGCAAGCTCGACGGCATGAACCGCACGATCGACACCGGTACCGACCATCTGCTCGCACACGTCGACGGGCACCTCGGCGTCATCACGTTCAACCGGCCCGAGCGACGCAACGCGCTCTCCGACGGCGTCTACGACGGATTCGCGATCGCGCTCCCGGCGATGGCCGCCGACACCGAGGTCCGCGTCGTCGTGATCACCGGCGCCGGCGGTGCGTTCTGCGCCGGCGGTGACGTGAAGGGGATGAACGAAGCCAATCGGGCGGGCGGCAGCCGAGCAGGTCGCCCGAACTCACTCGAGGATCGGGTCGCGTGGCTCCGCCAGCGTCAGCGGGCCGTCTCGCTCGCCATCCATGAACATCCCAAACCGGTCGTCGCGGCACTCCCCGGGCCTGCCGCAGGAGCAGGGCTGTCGATCGCTCTCGCCGCCGACATCCGAATCGCGGCCGAGCGAGCGATCCTCGTGACCGCATTCGCCAACGTGGGCGCCTCAGGCGACTTCGGCGGCTCGTGGTTTCTGACCCAGCTCGTGGGCTCGTCGAAGGCGAAGGAGCTCTACTTCACCTCACCGCGCCTGAGCGCGGCAGAGGCGCGAGACCTCGGACTCGTCAACCAGGTCATGGCAGATGACGGCTTCGACGCGGCGGCGCTCGATTGGTGCCGAGACCTTGCCTCGCGTGCGCCGATCGCATTACGCCTCATGAAGGAGAACCTGAACCGCGCCGAGTCCTGCGATCTGGCGACCGCACTCGACGCGGAGGCCGGCAACATGATCCGGGCGATGTCGACAGACGACCATCGTGAGGCCGCTTCCGCGTTCGTCGAGAAGCGAGCCGTGGGCTTCCGCGGCTCGTGACGCCCGAGCGCTCGAGCGTTGCTCAGGAGCCGGCCAGGAGGCGGAAGCGACAGCCTGAGATCGACGTCTCCCGTTGCTGACCGGGAGCAGCCGCCCGCAGATCGAAGGCAGCGACCCCTTCGCCCCGTTCACCGGCCGGGACGAACCTGATCTCGGCGTCGTCGAGCCGGACCGCGTTCGTGGTGGCCACCCCGAGCCCGAGCACCTCAGCCCAACGGGAGGCCATCGCCGCTGGGTCGTTCGCCTCGATCTCGACGGCGAGCACGCCGCTGACGACGTCGGTCCGCACGTGGTCGCGCCAGACTGGCCCTGCCCACGGCCACTCGCCCCACCTGTCGGGTTGATCGACGGACAAGATTGCGCCGCCGACGTCGGCGGGGTGCAGGTGGAGCCCCACGATGCCGTCGGCTCGCGCCTCGTACACGATCCGGGCGCCGACCTCGTCGAAGCGGCGGCGGAGCTCACCGAGGTCGTCGACCTCGAGCATCACCATGTAGCCACAATCACCGCCGCGCTTGTCGAGCAGGCGTCCGGCCGTCGTGCCCGGCTCGGTGGGCGACACCACCTCGAGCAGCTGATCACCGATGGGGAACAACGCATTCTGCAGCCCGAACGCAGCGACACCAGGGTCCCGGTAGCACAGATCGACACCGAGCTCGTCGACGATGCGGCGTTCGACCGCATCGAGATCGGCCGTCACGATCACGATCTGTCGAAGTCGCATGCGCATGCAGCCAGTCTGGTGCACCGTCGGCGCCGGCACCGAGGCGCACCGGGTGCCAGAATCGTCGCATCGACACCGCACGCATCGATCAATGGCTGCATGCCGTCCGGATCACCAAGACGCGCTCGGACGCGGCGGCGGCGTGTCGAGGTGGCCACGTGAAGGTCAACGGCAAGTCGGCCAAGCCGTCGTCGCCCGTCACCGTCGGCGACCGGGTGGAAGCCCACGTCCATCGCCGTGATCGGGTGGTCGAGGTGACGCGAGTGATCGTGAAGCGGGTCGGTGCCGCGGTGGCCGCCGAGTGCTTCGTCGACCACAGCCCTCCACCGCCCGAACGCGACGACGTCCGTCCGCTGTTCGCGGTCAGGGATCGCGGCGCCGGTCGACCGACGAAGCGCGATCGCCGCCGGATCGATCGGCTCCGGGGCCGACCACGCTGATGTCGCGGCCGGTGCTCGGAGATCAGCCCGACAAGTACTCCGCAGAAGCCCGGTAGGCGGCATCGAGGCGCGCCGAGATCGAGTCCCGGGTGTTGTACCGCAACTTGGCGATGTCGTTGTACTTCGCCTTCGGGTTGCTGCCGGTCGGCAAGACGTGCACCGTGACGTCGTGCGGCAGCGTCGCCAGATCGCGGTGGAACCGGTGGCGACGAGAGATCTCGAAGGAGACGAACGCGATGTCCCATGGTTGTCGGGGCACCTTCAACGGCGTGTCGATGTTGCCGACGTGCAGGACGTAGATCGTGGTCGCTCCACGCTCGATCGCACGTGAGACGGGAATCGAGTTCACCACACCACCGTCGATGTAGTGCAGACCGTCGACCTCCACCGGTGGGAGCAGTGTCGGCACCGCACACGAGGCGAGGACCGCCTCGATGAGGGGGCCCGAATCGAACCACGCCTCCGACGACGTCTCGATGCAGGCGGCCGAGCACTCGAACGGGATCGCCAGCTCGTCGAACGCACGGTACGGCAGCCACTCGAGCAGGACGTCACGCAGGCCCTCGTTGCTGTGCAGGTGGGTCCGGTGTCGCACCATGTTGGCGACCCGGCCGGTGATGCGCTCCCGCAGGACGCCCGTGGATGCGAGCCCACGCCATGCTTGCTCGAGCAGGCCCGCCATCTCCGTGAACTCACCCGACGAGAGCACGGCACCATTGACGGCCCCGATCGACGTCCCGAACACCATGTCGGGCCGAATGTCGGTCTCGGCCAGCGCTTTCGCCATGCCTGCTTCGGCCGCCCCACGCAGCCCACCCCCACCGAGCACGAACGCAATCGACCCGGCGGCACGATCGCCAGGTGCCCGGCGATCGTCGTGAGCGTCGGTCTCGCCGTCTCCTCGAACGCCAACGGCGCGCCGGCCAGGACTCGCTCGGTCTGCCACGCCATCACCCTATTGGCGCGCACTCCGGCTTCGGGGATCGTCGCTGCGCCTACAGTGACGCACGTCGACTCCACGACCGAACGGAGACGCCGTGAAACTCCTGACGAACGTGCCGCCGCCGTGGTTCCGCCTTGCGGTCGTGACCCCGGTGGTGTTCGTCGCGAGCGGCATCGTCACGCTCCTGTCACCGTTGCTCCACCTCGTGCTCCTGCTGATCGACCTGATCGATCGAAAGAGTTGGCGCTTCTCGCGACTCGGAGGTCTCGGCATCGCGCTCTGCGTCACCGAGTTCGTCGGTCTGATCATGTCGTTCGGGCTCTGGGTCGGTTCCGGTTTCGGACTCAGACTCAAGTCGGCGCCGTTCCGACGTGCGCACAACCGGGCGTTCGGGTGGTGGTTGGAGTTGATGACCCGCGCGCTGCGCTTCTACCTCGGATTCGAGTTCGTCATGCCCGTCAACGAGCGAATCGATGGCCCGGTCGTCACGTTCGCTCGCCATGCGGGCCCAGGCGATGCCTTCCTCCTCGCGCGGCTGGTGATCCGTGACTATCACCGACAGCTCCGAATGCTCGGCACCACCAAGCTCCTGTGGGACCCGTTCATCGATCACATGCTGCGACGGATGCCCTACTACTTCTGTGAGCAGAACCCGGCGGACGCAGCGTCGCACCTCGCATCGATCACCGAGATGTGCGCGTCGATGGACGGTGACAGCGTCTTGATCATCTTCCCCGAGGGCGGCAACTGGACACCGGGTCGGTGGAGCACCGCGATCGAGCGGCTCGAAGCCCGCGGTCAGCACGATCGCGCTGCTCGTGCAGCTGCAATGACCAACGTCCTCCCACCACGATCCGCCGGTGCGATCGCTGCACTTCGGGCGCGGAACGATGTGTCGGTCGCCTTCGTCGCCCATGTCGGCCTCGAGGACTTGTTCTCGCTCCGCGAGATCTGGCGCAAGATTCCTCTGAGGCGCACCGTCACGGGCACCTACTGGTCGATCCCTCCCGACGAGGTTCCGGTCGACCCCTCCGAGATCAGCAGTTGGCTGTTCGACCAGTGGGAGGCCGTCGACCTCTGGATCGCCGACCACCGCGCCGGGGACGGCATCGGACGCGCAGCGCTCTGAGCCGCCGGCCTGGACCGACCAGACCACCGATCTGCAAAGATGCCCCGATGGCCTCGAGGTTGGGAGCCGCGGCGGCTGGCGGTGTGTTGTTTTTTCTGATGGCGTCGGTCTCGTTGGAGTGGGCCAACGTCAAGCCGAGCCTGCTCTGGCTCGCGACCGGCGCCGTGACGACGATCGCACTCGAGGTGGGCCCCCGTCTTCGGTGGTGGGTGATCGGCGGCGGAGCCATCGGTGGACTGGTGACCGGGCCCGTGATCTTCGACGACGAGTGGCCCGAGTTGCTGGGCCCCGTCGTCGGCAACACTGCGGAGTCGGCCCTGATCGTGCTCGCGCTACCGCTCGCGCTCGGCGCCGGCCTCCGGATCCGCACCACGCGCGACGGATGGTTGGTCGTCGCGATCCTCGTCGGCGCTGCGGCCGCCGGTGCGCTGTTCGCCCTCCTTGGCGAAGGGTCCACGGTCATCGGCGATCCGCCGGAGGCCTGGTGGCGGTGGACGCTGGGGAACTCGGTGGGCGAGCTGTTGCTCGTGCCGCTCGTGCTGTTCAGGGGCACCGTGGTCATGACTCGCAGCAACCGTGCCAACGTGGAGATGGCACTCACCTTCTCGCTGATCGCGGCGTTGGCGGTCGCTGCCGTCGTTGTCGACTCCCCGCTCCTCTATCTGGTGATCCCGCTCGTGCTCTGGATCGCGATTCGGTTCGGGCCCGTCGTGGCGGCACCGGTGGCGACCGTGACGGTCAGCTCGATCTGGGCGGTCACCGCCCGGGGCCACGGCCCGTTCGTGGAGTTCAGCGACGATCCGGCGCTGCAGGCACAGCTGTTCACCCTCAGCGTCGCAACCTGCGTCATCATCGGCGGCGCTCACGCCGTACGGGCCTGGAACGACAACCGTCGACTCGCCGCCGTGCTCGCGGCACTCCCCGACATCTTGTTCATCAGATCGAACGACGACGGTCGACTCGAGAGCTCGTGGGTCCCGTTCGGCAGCGAGCGGGCCGCCGCCGTGCTCGACCCGGCGTCGATCATCGGTTCCCCGACGATCCAGACCGGACGCCCCGAGCGGCGGGTCGAATCCGTCACCGTGGCTGCCGACGACAACATGGTGTTCGAACGCCGCACGGTTCCGGTCGACGATGCCCGCGACCTCGACCTGTTCCGCAATGTCACGATCGAACGACAAGCGCTCCGCGAGCTCAGGCTGCGGCGTGACGCCGTCGACGACGCCCGGTGGGCCGAACGCGAACGCCTCGCGCGGGCGTTGCACGACAGCCCCGTGCAACTGCTCGCCGCCGCCATCCTCCTGCTCGAGATCGCCAAGACCGGATCCGACGATGCCGCCGACAGCCTCGACAAGGCACGAGTCCTGACCAGCCAGGCGATGGACGAGCTCCGGGACAAGCTCGGCGAGCTGATGCCTCCCGACGCAGCCGAGGGTGACGTCGTCGCCGCGCTCGGTCTGCTCGCCAACCAGCTGCTGCACGACGTCGACATCGTGCTGCAGGACGATTCCACGATCCGGGCGACACCGGATGTCGGCGCGACGCTCTTCCTGATCGGCCGTGAGGCGGTGAGCAACGTCGCGCTCCACGCGCACGCGACGCGCGTCGAGATCTCGTTGGCTGCACGCGCCGGCGATCTGATCCTCTCGGTGGTCGACGACGGCGTCGGCCTCCCGAAACGACAATCGCCACAACGCGGGTACGGAATCGGCCTGATGCAGGAACGAGCCGCCGCGCAGGGATGGGACTTCCGCCTCGAGGCCGGTTCGGCAGGAGGCACCCGCGTCGTCGTCACCGTGCCCGGCGGTTCGTCCTGATCGGCGCCTCCGACGTCGGATCGTCGCCCCGGCGGCCGCTTGCACATCCCGGCCGGTCGTCTCCCTTAAGCTGCAGCGCGAGTGACAGCGCAGGCTGCCGTCGCCAGGGGATGTCGGGAGACGTCGGGGGATATCGAGATGATGTCGAGGTGACGGGCCACAGCATGAATCGACGATGGGTCAGCGCCGGTTCGTGCAGGCGGGGCTCGGCATGACCACCGGCGCCAATGCAGCCGTGGTGAAGCGACGCGGGCTCGGCACGTTCGGCGGCGTGTTCACGCCGTCGATCCTCACGATCCTCGGCGTCATCATGTACCTGCGGTTCGGGTGGGTCGTCGGCAACGCCGGCCTCCGGAACACGATGATCATCGTCACGATCGCCACGGCGATCACCCTGCTCACGGGGTTGTCGATCGCGCAGATCGCCACCGATCAGGAGATCCGCGCCGGTGGTGCCTACTACATGGTCAGTCGGTCGCTGGGCCCCGAGATCGGTGGGGCGATCGGGATCCCGCTCTATCTCGCACAGGCACTCTCCGTCGCGTTGTACACGCTCGGATTCGCCGAGAGCGTCAACGCCGTCGCGCCTGACATCCCGATCAGACCGCTCGCGTTGGGCACCACTGTCGCGGTGACCGGTTTCGCCCTGATCTCCGCGCGTGCGGCGATCAGGGTGCAGTACGTGATCATGGCTGCGATCGCGCTGTCGCTGCTGTCGTTCTTCCTGGGTACCGACAACGCCCCGCCGGTGAAACCGCCGGTCGGAGGGTTCGACACCGTGTCGTTCTGGGAGGTGTTCGCGGTCTTCTTCCCGGCCGTCACCGGCATCATGGCGGGCGTCAACATGAGCGGCGATCTGGCTGAGCCGCGCAAGTCGATCCCGCGCGGCACGCTGGCGGCGATCGCCGTCAGTTACGTGCTGTACATGGTCATTCCGGTCGTCCTCGACCGGCGGGCCGCCCCGTCGGCCCTGATCGACGACCCCTTGATCATGCGACAGCTCTCGCTCTGGGGCCCGGCCATCCTCATCGGCGTGTGGGGGGCGACGTTGTCGAGCGCGCTCGGCAGTATCCTCGGCGCCCCGCGCATTCTGCAGGCGCTCGCCCGCGACGACATCCTCCCGCGCCCACTTCGGGTCCTCGGCCGTGGGTCGGGTCAGGCCGACGAGCCGCGGATCGGGACCTATGTGTCGTTGGCGCTCGTGCTGGGGACGGTCGCGATCGGCGATCTCAACGCGGTCGCACCGATCCTCACGATGTTCTTCCTCGCGTCGTACGCAGTGGTGAACTTCGTCTCCGCGGGTGAGCGATTCCTCGGGAACCCGTCGTTCCGCCCGACGTTCCGCGTGCACTGGACGCTGTCGTTCCTCGGCGCACTCGGATGTGTCGGGGTGATGTTCCTGATCAACCCCGTCGCCACGCTGATCGCCTTCGCGTTCGTCGTTCTGATCTGGGGGTTGCTCAACCGCCGCCGCGGCCAGGCCCGCTGGGGAGACATTCGACAAGGGATCTGGTTGACGCTCGTTCGATGGTCGGCCAACCACATCCGCCCGTCGATCCACGCCAAGAGCTGGAGACCCAACATCCTCGTCCTGGCCGGCAGCCCGACCAAGCGGTGGTATCTCATCGACCTCGCGGACTCGTTGACCCACAACCGAGGACTGTTGTCGATCGCCACCATCATCCCGGATCCGACGACGGCCGAGCGCAAGCGGCATCTCGCCGAGACGGTTCGTTCGCATCTCGCCGAGCGCAAGGTGGACGCACTGGTGCGCGTCGTGTCGGCCCCCACGCCGTACGTCGGTGCCTCCGTGCTGGTCGAGGCGTACGGATTGGGAGGACTGGTGCCGAACACGGTGCTGTTGGGCGACGGTGAGACGACGTCCGACCCCGCCGAGTACGCCTCGATGATCGCGCGCCTGCACGCCGCGGGCCGCAACGTCGTCGTCGTACGGGCCGCCGACGATGCGACCTTCGGCGACCGTCGCCGTATCGACGTGTGGCTGAGGGGCATGCGCGACAACGGCGCGCTGATGATCACGCTCGCGAACACCCTCAGGTCGTCGCGGCGTTGGCGCAGGGCGACCCTCACCGTGCGAATGGTGGTGGCGAACGACGACGCCCGCAGCGACGTGACCGACAACCTGCGCTCGCTGTTGATCGAGGCGCGGCTCACCGCCGACGTCGACGTCATCGTCGATACACGCGCGATCGGCGACGTGATCACCGACCATGCCGGTTCCGCCGACCTCAGCCTGATCGGCCTCCCGGACCCGTGCATCTACACCGAGGATTTCGATGTCCGTCTCGAGGCGATGCTGACCGGCGTCGCCACACAGTCGCCGCTCGCGTTCGTGCTCGCCTCGGCCGATGTCGATCTCGAGGCGCTCCTCCTCTGATCGGACGAGTCGGCGGGGCCCTGGGCCGTGAGCGCTCCACGGATCGCCGCCCGGTCGGCAGTCGTCGGATTGCCCGCCTTCAGGCGTCGATGTACTGCTGGATCGCCGGGGCGACGATCGCGACCAGCGCGTCGATGTCGACCCGGGCGAGCAGTTCGATGCCCAGGAGATCCCTGGCAAAGAGCAACCCGACGAGGTGACTGCCGATCAGGGCGACCCGCACCTCGGGATCCCGGCCTTCGGCGAGGTGCGCGGCGTGGTCGATGAGCCCTCGGGTGATGAACTCGCGCATCATCCTCGCGGCGTCGTCGTTCGTGGCTGCCGCCCGAAGCATCGACAGCGCTGTCGAACCCGGTCGGGTGAAGACATCGAGATACGCGCGGGCGAGGGCTTCGCCGCGCTCTGAGACCGGCAGGCGGGCGACCGACGCGAAGATCTCCGACGGGTCGATCGGCAGCTCGTGCGCAGCGACGAACAGCTGCCGCTTGCTCGTGAAGTGGTGGATGACGAGGCCTGGATCCACGTCGGCGGTGGCGGCGATACCCCGGATGGTTGCTCGGTCGAAGCCCAGCGATCCGAAGTGCTCCCGCGCTGCGCCGAGAATCGCCCGTCTGGTCCGGCCGGGATCGCCGGGGCGGCGGCCGATGGGCCTGGGAGCGTCCGCTCGGAAGCTCACGGACCCAGCTCGACCAACGTCTCGTCGAGGGTTGCCGGCACGAGATCGACCGCGGCGACGACCCCGGCGCGTTCCAGATCGGTCGACACGGCCTCGATCGTCTCGGAGAGGACGCGCACGTTTCGGCCGGCCAGCGTCACGCGACGCCCGCCGCGGTCGAGTGTCGTGAACGCCTCCGACCAGTGGTCCGTGACGACCTCGACAGTCTGTCGCCCACCGATCACGTCGGTGACCGATCCTTCGGCGACGACGAGTCCGTCGGCCATGACGACCAGACGGTCGGCCTGTTCGGCCTCGTCCATGTAGTGCGTCGACACGAGCACGGCGGCGCCCACCTCGGCTCGATCGCGGATGAGATCCCACAGATCGCTGCGGGCGAGCGGGGACACCCCCGACGTGGGCTCGTCGAGGACGAACAGGTCGGGGTGATGCTGTGTCGCCGCCGCGAAGGCGGCGCGCCGCTGCATGCCGAGCGACATGGCCCGAACGAGGCCGTCGTCGATGTCGTGCAGCTCTGCGGTATCGACCCCGAAGACATCGGCGCGAAATCGGAGGTTCTCGGCTGCGGTGAGGTCGGCGTACAACCCGAGATCCTGGGGTACGTAACCGATGCGGGCACGAAGCTCCCGGGCCTGGGGGCGGCCGAACAGCAGGATCCGACCGGCGGTCGGTCGAAGGAGCCCGAGGATCATCTTGATGAGGGTGGTCTTGCCCGCTCCGTTGGCACCGAGCAGTCCGACCACTTCGCCGGACCGCACCGAGATCGACACTCCATCGACCGCAGTGAGCGCGCCGAACGTGCGCGTCACGTCGGTTGCGTCGACCGGGTTCATCGGCGTTGCCGATTCCGGGTGAGTTCGAAGACGATCGCCGCGTCCTCGAGCGTGACGCGATCGCCGCCGTCGGTGCGTTCTGGGTCCCACTGCCGCCAGGCGCGGCCCCGGCGCCAGGCCAGGCGCCGATCACTCGGCGTCGCGCAGTCGGTGATCGAGCCCGGGACGGCCGCCGTGATCGATCTCGGGTCCCCGCTCGCGAGCATGTGACCGCGGTGCAGCAGCAGGACCGACCCGGCCCGTTCGGCTTCGTCGAGGTACGACGTCGACGCGACGACCGCCGCGCCACCGGTGGCGGCACCGGCGATCAAGCGCCAGAGCTCCATCCGGCTGACCGGATCGATTCCTGTCGTCAACTCGTCGAGGACCACGAGGTCGGGCTGGGACAGCAACGCCATGATGCCGGCCAGCTTTCGGCGCTGGCCGCCGGACATCCGGCCGGCGATGCGGTCGACCAACGTGTCGAGGGCCATCCGGTCGAGCAACATGTCAGCGCGTGGCCGCCAGCCCCGCAGCCGGTAGGCGTCGGCGACGAACTCGAGGTTCTCCAGCACCGTGAGGTCGCCGAAGATGCCACCGGCGGAGGGCACGAAGCCGATCCGGGCCGGTGCCGGCAGACGGACCGTGCCGGTCTGGCCGACGTCGAGCCCGGCGAGCACCCTGAGCAGGGTCGACTTCCCGGCTCCGTCGCCGCCGATCACCGAGTGGATGACACCCTCCTCGATCACCAGATCGACCGCGTCGAGCGCAGTGGTCGCACCGAAGGCGACGGTGAGATCGCGAACCTCCCACGTCATGAAACGACCGGTGCGTTCGCGGCTCGAGTCGGGTTCGGATCGTCGGATCGCCGCGGAGCGAGATCTCGGCGGAAACGGACGACGGCGACGCCGAAGACGACCACCGCCATCACGACGAGGATCCCCAGCGGCGCCAACAGCGCCGAGGGTTCCGTGCCCTTCAGGAACAATCCCCTCGCACCGACGACGAACCAGGTGAGGGGAAGCAGGTACCCGATCCAACGGACCCCGCCAGCCATCGATTCGAGTGGGAAGATCATCCCGGACAACATGATCTGGGGCAGCAGCATCATGATCGCCAACTGGATCGCCTCACCCTGCGACTGCGACAACGTCGAGATCGCTACCCCGAGACCGAGTACGACGAAGATGAACGTCAACCCGAAGAGGGCGAACATGAGGAGGGAGCCTTCGAACGGGACATCGAAGAGCCACAGCCCAGCGAGGGTGACAACGACCATGTCGACGAGCGCCACGAGGAAGTAGGGGGCTATCTTGCCCACCGTCACGTCGATCGGCCGCAGCGGCATCACGGCCAACTGCTCGAGGGTGCCCTGCTCCCGCTCTCGGACCACACCCAGGCTCGTGATCACCGTGCCCACGAACAACAGCACCAACCCGATCAGCGCCGGCACCATCACCGTCGCCGTATCGAGGTCGGGATTGAACAGCACGTCGGGCTGCGCGCCGGCGGGCACGCGCCGCAACGCCGACTGGGCGACGAACAACTCCGAACCGTCGATCAGCATCTGGACCGGTGTGTCGCCCGCCACGAACGCAACGCCCACCTCGGAGTCTCGGAGGAGCTCGGTCGCACGGTCGCTGTCGGCGGCCTCGTCGAGGTCGATGACGTTGAACACGTCATCGAGCTCCACGGCCAGCTGGTCGGCTCCCGGACCGACCACTGCGGTGTCGATCTCGGTGATGTCGAATCGCGCGGCGTAGCCGAAGACGATCAGCATCATGAGCGGCAGACCGATCATCAAGGCGAGGGTCCGGCGATCGCGCCGCATCTGCCGGAACTCCTTGAGAATCATCGCACGCATTTCAGAACTCCTCGCGACGGCACCGGTCGACCTCCACGGACGTCGATTCGACCATGAACTCTACAAGCGTTGATTTCCATGGTACAGGCCCGATGGCGCCGTGAACGGCCGCCCGGGATGCCGTGGCGATCGCCGACCGAGGCCCGCGGACGTGACGACGGCAGGAACCGAAACGGGGTTCGATACCACCACGCAGCGCCGCGGCGGGTCGTCACCAGGCGTCGTCCGGTGGGCGATCGCCGGCGGTCAGGTGCGGATACCGGTGCGCGGCCAGGTCTTCGCTGCTCGGTGATGGCGGTCGGCGTCGTCGATCGCGAAGCAGAGCACGGTCATCGAGAACAGGCCGAACAGCAGGAACGGCGGCCACCAGAACAGCACGATCGCAGCCGCTCCGGGCAGGACCCCGAGCGCGATCAGAATGCTGCCGTTGCGGGGCTGCCGTACCCGCACGATCATTCCGGCGAGGATGACGAGCGGAGCAACGGCAAGGGCACTTCGACCGAGGAACCATTGGTACCAGGGACCGGATGCCGGTGCGAAGAGCCCGTCGAACCCGACGACCGCCAAGACGATCGCGATCGCGCCGGCGCCGAACCGCCACCATCCAGCCTTGAGCGAATCCATTGCGATCTCCGTTCGTTCCATGAATGCCGTCTTGCCGAGATCCACCAACAGCCCTAACCACAGCACCATCGATCGAGCTCCACCGCCCTCACTGCGGAGTCGGTCGCGCATCATCTGCACCATCGGCTCCCCATACTCCTCGCGATGTCGTTTCGGGTAGGCGAGGAGGAGCGTTCGATAGACCCGCTCGTGGGGACTCATCACGCGTCTCCGATCACGGCCGAGCGATGCCGCTGCCGTTTCGCGCGTGCGGTGCGCACGAGTCGCTGGAGTCGCTCGGTCTCGACGTCCAGGACGCTGATGCCGTACCCAGTGGCTCGGTAGTACCGGCGGCGCTCGTCGTCGAGCTCGGGGTCCGGCCGCTCGTCGGTCTCCTCGAGCAGTCCGGTGGCGAGCATGCGCTTGATCGTCCCGTACAGCGTGCCCGGCCCCATGGCGACCTCGCCGTCGGTCATCCGACCGACCTCGCGCATGATCGCGTACCCGTGCTTCTCGCCGTCGGCGACCGCCAGCAGGATGTGGAGCTGCGACGCCGGGAGCGGCACCACCTCGTCGGGATGCCGTCGAACCTCGACCATGTTCTCCTCCCGGTCCCCTCAACGCAGCAAATATATCGGTGTTCAATATATCGTAATCCGATAGAGAGGTCAAGGACGATCGGCACGATCGTGAGGAAAGAGCTGCGCTCGCCGATGCCGATCTCGAAGCGGTTCACGCCACGACCCGTGGTGGCGAACGTGAGCGACCGCGGGCGTTGCGTGGACACGGACCGGTGCGAGTCGTGTCGGCGTTCCGGCCATCGAGCCCGGGCGCTGGGTTCGCACCACGAGCGTCCGCTATCAGGTCGTTGCGTTCGACGCCACTGAACTCGGGGCCGAGAGCACGTTCTGGGCTGGAGGTGTTGGGCGGTGAGGTCGATCGCGACGACGGCTGGCACATGGTGATCGTCGACGGCGAACCCCGTGTCGGTGCTCAACACGCCCCGGATCACGTCGCTCCCGATTGGCCCGACGGATCACCACCGCAGCAATCCACCTCGACGCTGGAGCGACGAGCTCGCCTCGGGTGCCGAATCCGGTCTTGGCGAAGATCGCCTTCACGTGATCGCGCACGGTGTGTGGGGAGAGTTCGATCTCGGCGGCGATCTCCCTCGTTGCGAGACCTTCGCCGCGGTGGACCACGATGTCGATCTCGCGCTCCGCCACTCTCACCCCCCGACCCGAGCCTCCGGGGCGCCTGAACGGCCGCCGGAGGGAGCAGAACGGCGGCGCACAGCGCCCACGAGGAGCGAAGCAACTGGACCGCTGCGGACGGCTCCGCCCCAGTACCCAAGCCCTCCGTGGCGCCTGAACGGCCGCCTGGCAAGACGAGAACAGCGGCGCACAGCGCCCAGCGAGGAGCGAAGCGACGAG
>CAWKAY010000012.1:0-76108 GCA_963847775.1 uncultured Acidimicrobiaceae bacterium | reverse complement strand
GGTTCGATTCCCCCCAGCTCCACGCATTTCGAGGCGCGTATGCCCAGCTCAAGGCGTATGCGCCTCGTTGATGTCTGGGCCGTAGGACGCGAGGAGGACGCGGCGCACGGCGTTCACGGTTCCGTAACGTTGGGCCCTCAGCCACGCTCCGTGGTGGCCACAGCCTCCGCCTTCCGTCGTTGATCGGCACGTCGCGGTGGTCGAGATGGGGCGTCGAACGGCCGATACGGATACGGATGAGTCCCGGGTGCCGTTCGAGTTCAACCTACGATTGCGGTGTCGGGGCGACGCGGGCCGAGTCAGGTCGGGGCATGGCCCGACGGACAAGTCCGATGATCGAGCCTCTCCTCCTCCCTTCTCAACGCTCAGACGACCGGCGCCCGCTCGGCGGGTGGGGCCTCGTTGCGCCGGCGCTAGTGGGAGTGCTCGCGGTTCGAGCGAGCTCACTCGGACTGTCTGCCGTCGGCCGTAAGCCGGCGGCCGGAGGTGCGTGAGTGAGCATCATCGACAACGTCAACGAGCTGCTCGGCGACGATCTCAAGTCGGAGTTGGGCAAGGACTCGAAGCTGCGCATCGCGGCGTCGACGTTCTCGATCTTCGCGTTCGAGGCGCTGCGAACGGAGCTCGAACAGGTCGACGAGCTGCAGTTCATCTTCACGTCTCCGACGTTCGTCAAGTCCTGATTGTCGGGTGATCACCGACGACCGTGTGCGGATCTACACGTCGCAGTCACTGCTCGCACTCGAGGAACGGCTCGTCGAGCAGCTCGTCCGCGGCGTTGACGCCGGCGTCGGCGTGCTGGAACACGGTCGTGTCGAGGCCGCCGTCGATGCGTCCACGCTGGGCGAGGATCAGGCAGCGTCGGTGAGGTCGCTGACCTCGTCCGGTGATCGGATCTCGGTCCTCGTCGGTCGGGCCGGCACGGGCAAGACCCACACCCTCGGCGTCGTCCGAAGGTTGTATGAGGACGCCGGGTTCACCGTCGTCGGCCTGGCGCCGTCGGCACGGGCCGCCCGCGAGCTCGAAGCCGGCGCCGGGACCGGATCAGCCACGCTGGCTCGCCACCTGGTCGAGCACCGCGACATCAACGCTGCCACGGTGGTGGTGGTCGACGAGGCCGGCATGGCCGCGGTCCGCGATCTCGCCCGTGTCGTGGATCAGGTGACACGGGTCGGCGCCAAGCTGATCCTCGTTGGCGATCACCACCAAACTCCCCGAAGTCGCTGCCGGCGGAGGCTTCCGGGCTGCGCTCGACGTGCTCTGCGACCGGGTCGTGGAGCTCACCGTCAACCGCCGCCAACTCGCCGCGTGGGAACAGGCAGCGCTCGATCAGCTGCGCCACGGCGACGTCGTCGCAGCCTTCTCCACGTACCGGGCGCACGGTCGGGTCGTGCTCGACGACGACCGTCTCGCACTCCGGCAGCGAGCGGTTGCCGACTGGAACCGCCTGCGCAGCGACGGCGTAACGCTGATGCTCGCCGGCACCCGCGCCGAAGCCCTCCAGCTCAACCTCCTCGCCCGGCAAGTCCTTGCCGACGCTGGCGAGCTCGACCTGGAACGAGCCGTCACGATCGGCGGGCGCTCGTATGCACCCGGCGAGCACGTCATCCTGCGACGCAACCACCGAGGCCAACACCTCGTCAACGGAACCGAATTCGCCGTCGACAACGGGATGCGCGGCCACCTCACCCACATCGACAATGCCGGCGCGTACATCACGTTGACGAGCGGTGAGGAGGTCGTGCTCGACCACGGCTACCTCGCTGCGGGGTGGCTCGACTACGGCTACTCATCCACGGTCCACACAGCACAGGGCGCCACCTGCGATCACGTCCTCGTCGTCGGCCCGAACGGCCTGTACCGAGAAGCCGTCTACGTCGCCATGTCACGGGCGCGGCTGTCCGCCTGGATCTACGCCACCACCGCCGAGGCGACCGCCATCGCGGAACGGCACGTCAGCGGCATCCCACTCCCCGGCGAACGGGTCCCCGACGCCGAGCACGAGCTGGTCGAACGCATCCACGTCTCCGGCGCCAAACAGCTCGCCTTGTCACGGGACGCCGAGGTGGCACGCATCGGTGACCTTGCCACCGAGGTCCCGGTCGCCACGCTGCTCGCCCGAGCACGACAGGCGCGCCACGCCGAGCGGGTCGCCGAGCACGACGGTCACACCGATCCGGCGAACCTGCGCGGCGACCTCGAGCGGGCAGTCATGTTCCGGGAGCACGCTGAGGTCGGCCGCCGCGTGCGGGCCCTGGATCGAGACAATGTCGGTCACGTCATTGCGCTCGACGACAGCGACGGCACCTGCGACGTCCTGTTCGTCAACGATCAGGGTCGCTCGGCGACTCGCACGATGGCATGGGATGAGCTCGTGGTCATCGATCAGCCCGAGCCCATCGCAGTCACCGAGGACGCCGTGGAGACACTCCGGCGGATCACCGACGACGTCGAGCGGGCTTCACGGGAATGGGCAGCGGCGCTCGCTTCCCGCGGTGTCGAGCCTGGCGACGCCGATCGCTTCCAGCGTGCGGCGAACGTCGCGTGCGAGCGTGCGGCTCACCGATTGCGGGCTGACGCTCCGGAGTGGCTCACGAACTGGCTCGGCAATCGGCCGACCGACGGCCCGGGAGCCGCCGTGTGGGACGACTCTGTCGCTCGGATCGCACGCCACCGGGCCGTCCACGAGATCGACGGCGCAACACCGGGACTCGGGCCACAGCCACTCCACCCGCAAGCGGCCGAGGGGTGGCAGGAGCTGATGCTGCGGACGCTGCGAGATCGGATCTGGCTGACCGACCGCCGGCACGAACCAAGAGCCACGCGCGCGTGCCTGTCGGCAACCGAGATTCCCGATCGACGCGCCGAGCTCCAGGCACTGATGAGCACCGCACCTGCCGACCGCCGCGAGCTCATCGAGCGTCTCACCGCCGGGAACGTCTGCTCTGCAGAAGTCCACGAGCATCTCGTCGCGGCGACCGCCGCTCAACAAGATCGACCGACGCTGGGCGTCCTACACCCTCGCCTCGCAGGCGATGCCTTCGGCAACGCGACCGAAACGACCGACACCCGCTGACCGTCGGCCGGAGATCCTGAGGGCGCTTGGGGGTGAGGTCCGATCACGCGCCGAGATCGTTGAACTGACGGGCCTCAAGGCGCCGACGGTGCGCCGCTGGTTGCTCGTGATGCGAGAAGAGGGCCTGGTCGAGATGATTGGCCGGCCCCAAAGCAACGCTGCGCGCTATCGGGCGCTGACTCCGCCCGATAAGGAAGGCCAACTGTCACTCGATCTCGCGTAGGCCGGTGCGGGGTAGCCGCAGGTGCCGCACAGGCGTGTAGTTGCGGACATACCACGCCACGCGATGACCAAGGCAGTCTCGATCGACGTGGTCGACCCAGTCAGCCGGGCTGGCCGGACCCGTCGACGGTGGCGATCACGCGCTTGAAATTGCGAACGACGCAATGTTGTGCGCGTCATCGCCTACTGAGGCCTCGGGGCCTATCACGTTCCACCTCCGTTTCGGCATCTCGGTACTACTATCGGTACGGTTTTGCCGTTGGCAGATCCGTACCGTTTGCGGTACGCTGTTGCCAATGCCCAACGACGTCCACGTCCTAACGGTCTCCCCCGCGACCCAGGCTGCACTTGCCGCGCTCGCAGAGAAGGCCATCGGTCCGGAGCTGGAACGCATGCGGGCGCAGTTGGGCGAGACGCTTGCTCCGATACTCGCAGCGACGATGGCGCCGCTACTTGAGGAGCTCGCACGCACGTCAGGCCTTCGGGAGGCCATCGCCGAGGCGGCGCGAGAGATCACCCTGCACGCCGGCGTGCTCGAAGCGATCGAGAGCTCCGGCTACCGATCTGCGCTCTACGCCCTCGCCGCCGAGCACCACGGCCTCGTCACGACAGAGATGGCCAGGGCCGTCGGGGTGCCATCAGTCGAGGTACGGAAGCTCGCCGCTCGCGGAGGCATGTCCAACATCGCCCGAGGGCTTTATCGCGTCGACGGAATCGACGGCGGTGACCGCGCCCCATACGCCGAGGCGGTTCTGCGAGTCGGAGAGGACGCGCACCTTGTCGGCGACAGCGTGCTCGCCTTCCACGACCTAGCGCTCGTCAACCCACGTCGAATCAAGGTCGGCACGCCGCGCCGCGTGCGGAAGGACCTCCCGTCCCACATTCAACTCGTGCACACCCGGACCGACCCAGCGGACCTCACCGAGTACGACGGCATCCCTTCACTAACGGTCACAGCTGCAATCCGTGATTCCATCGGAGCCGTGATGCCCGAGCGGCTCACAGATGCGGTCGAGCGTGCCGCCGACGAGGGGCTGGTCCGACGGCGCGATGCGACCGCCCTGCTTGCGGAGATCGAGGCTGCGGCGTGAGCGCACCACTCAACGTCAAGGCGCTCCGGCGGGCTGTCGAAGAGGCGGCAGCCCGCCGGGCGGTTGTACCAGGGCGCATGCAGTACACCGTTGCGTCAACCATCGCTCTGCAGCTGGTCCCTGCTGGTGCCGCCAAGGGTGGGGGCGCCATCAGGCATCGCGTGAGCGAGGCCGAGGCGAGGCTCACCACCGACCTCGACTTCGCCCGTGCGACCGGCATGGAACTCGACGCCTTCGTCGATGCCTACAGCGACCAGCTCGAGATCGGGTGGGCAGGATTCACCGGCGTACTGAAGGCCGAGAGGTCGAAGCGCCCCGACGACGTCCCTGTCGACTACGTAATGGACCGCTTCAGCGTCAAGCTGAGGTACCTCGGCCAGCCCTATCGCTCCGTCATGTTGGAGTTGGTGCACGCCGAGATCGACAGCACGGACGTAGCGGTCGAACGACTCGGTACAGACATCACCGCGATCTTCGACGAAATCGGGTTGCCTCAACCGGCAACGGTGCGAGTGATCAGCGCCGAGCATCAGATCGCGCAGAAGCTCCACGCCTGCACCGGGGAGGCGGCGGGTGGACGAGCCCACGACCTCATCGACATTCAGATCCTCGCTGCCATCGAGGACATCGACCACGCGGAGATCGGGCGGATCGGCCAGCGCCTCTTCGCCTACCGGCGGCGGCACGAATGGCCACCCGTCGTCGTCCCGCACGACGGCTGGGCCGACCTCTACGCTGCGGCGCTCGCGGACCTTGAGAACGAAACCGTGCTCCCCTCACTCGACGACGCGATCGATTTCACGAACCGCTTGATCGAAGCGGCCGCAGCTTCGCCGGAGGGTTGACCCTGGCCTCGCCAAGCCTCCGTCGCCGGACGTGACCCGGGATCGGGTGGTGTAGCGCACCGGTGGCTCCGATCGATTGCGACACCCGTCTCCTACAGTGCATGGGGTGACGTCACGCTGGCGGCTGAATCGTGCCGGCATTCTCAACGTGTACCAATACGGCGACGAGACGCTGCACTTCGGTGGCGGGCGTCTCCTTCTGCGCGGCGTCAACGGCTCGGGCAAGTCCACGGCGATGAACATGTTGCTGCCGTTCCTGATCGACGCCGATACGCGCCGAATCGATGCCGCCGGGGAGCAGGCAGCCGTGCTCCGCTCGTGGATGCTGTCTGGCCGCGACGAGCAGCAGCCCGTTGGCTACTTGTGGATCGAGTTCGCCCGCACCGACGAGATAACGGATGAGCCGCAGTACCTGGTGTGCGGATGCGGCATCAAGGCGAATCGAAGCACCGACCGCGTCTCGACGTGGTGGTTCGTGACCGACCGCCGCCCTGGTGTCGACCTTGCATTGATGGAGGGTCGAGTTCCCCTGAGTGTCGACGTCCTGCGCTCCGAGCTCGGTCCGCACGCTGTGTTCTCACACGATCAGCGGAGCGCCTACCGGCAGGCGGTGCGAGATGCGTTGTTCGGAGGACGCGATCTCGACCAACACATTCGACTTCTGCACATCGTGCGGAACCCCCGCGTGGGCGACCGCATCGATGCTGAACTGCCCGCCTACCTCCGTGACGCGCTCCCCCAGCTCTCCGAGGCGGCGATCGACGATGCAGCGCAGCCGCTCGAGGACCTCGAAGAGCACCGCCGCAACGTCCACTCGCTCGCCCAGACCTCGCGCACCCTGCAGGGACACGCCATCCCGATCGCGAGATACGCCATCGTCCGAGCCGGCAACGACCGATGCCGCTGCTCAGTGCGGCCCGCCTCGGCGATCACCTCATCGACCACCCCGGGCGGGAACACCCTCGTCAACAACCCCACCGACACCAGATCCGACAACCGCCGAGGCGACTCCGGCTTCACCCAACCAGCACGAGGCATCCACCCAAACTACACTCACGTAGTCCTAACTGAACGGTATTGCATCTACCAGGCCTTTTACACCAAGTGGTAGGGCGGCCGGAACCCCAGTCGACTTCCGAAACGCCGCTGACCAGGTGTTTTGTGACCGGGATGGACGGGGGTGTCCGATCCCGAAGGATCGAGTGGGCATCCAGGTCGCTCCTGCTGAGCGAGGGTGACCGCCAGAGCCGGCAGCGCGAGGGCGGGAAAGGGGCGGGCGGCAACACGGATCGAAGACGCGGGCTTTGCGCCTGCCTCGGATCACCCCCAAGCGGCTGGGACGGCACCGGCGATGGCGGACAGGGGTGACGGTGTCAATGGGCCCTTGCGCCGTCGCGAGTATCGAGCACGGCATAAGGGCCTGATTGCGGCGCGATCGTCGTCGGGGGCTCCGTAATTCCGTGCGACGGTTATCGGGTGCCCTGCAACAACACATGGATGACGCTTCGCGAGCACGGGATGGCGCTCGTTCTGGGGACGGCCGGCAATGCGCAGAATGTCCTCAATGCACCGCCAGCTCTACTTTCGCGGCTTGGCCGCCGCCTTCTTCGTCGGCTTGGGTTTCAAGGTGCCGATCCACTCCCACGCCCGGTCATACCATTCCCGCAGAGCCTCGGTGTCGCCAAGCAGCGTGGCCGGCACCGAAGAGTAGCCTCGCATGGTGCGGCCGTACTGGACGACTGGGCCGCTCTCGTACTGCGATCGGAACTCGGCCTCCAACTCCTCGGAGAGGTGCAGCGCCATCACGCCGTCGCCATCGAGGAAGCTGAACATGTGACCATTGCATGAGGTGTAGGGGTTCTTGGCACCCTTGACCTCGCCGTTGCCGGACGCGTCGACCACGGCCCGATAGCGCTCGAGCGCTTCGACGGGTCCGGGGAACTCTGATCCTCTTGGCATCGGCCAATCCTGCCACGGTGGTAGCGAGCGTCGAGCGAAGCGCGTGGGAGTGCCTCATATCGCCTACCCGGTGGCGAGTTCGGAGGCATCCCCGATCGCCGGGTCGGTGACGCGATTTCGTGACGCCACAGTCGGGCCGTTCTCGGGTGGGTCGTAGCGGCCCGGTTGCTGGGTTATCGCTCGCTGTTATCGGGCGGGCGGTCCGTCGGCTGTCGGGTCGGCCAGTCAGAAGCGGTTGTCGAGCCATTGGACCATCTGGTCCCAGTAGCCGGGCGTCGACAGGATGATGTCGTGGCCGATATCGGGAAGGATCACGATCGTGACGTCGTCGTTGCCTGCGTTGTCGAGGTAGTCCGTGAAGAGTTCGGCGCTGCGATCGGTGGGTTGGACGATGTCGTTCTCGCCGAAAAACGCGAGCACCGGGCTCGTGACTTTCATGAGGTGGTTGCCGGGATCGAGCAGAAGGGTTTGTTCCGCCGCGATCTGTACCGTCTCGATCTGGTCGGGCGGGATGCTCTTCAAGGTGGGGAGGTAGATGGTGTCGATGTGGAGTGCGGCAGCCCACGGTTCGTGCTGGATCGACGTGAGGATTTCGATCACTCCGGTCAGTCCGTCTGAGGGCCTGATCGGGTCGGGCGGATAGACGAGCGCGAACAGGTCGTTCCAGGGCCCGTTCTCGAGGTCGGCGACGGCCTGTTGGTTGATGTCTTGGTAGATGGGGTTGGTGAGTTGCCAATCGACGAGCAGACGTATGATCAGGGTGGCGCGCTCGACGTCGTCCGGTTCGAGTCCGGCAGCGCGGCTCTGGGCCTCGACTCCCCAGACTTGTTGTTCGGCAACCGAGATGCCGGCGCCGGAGACCGGGATGATGAACGCCACGTCGGCGGGGTGGTCGGCGGCGGCGATCGAGATCACCCAGGCTTCTTGGCTGATGCCCCATAGCCCGACGTGGTCGGCGTTGATCATCGGGTGCTCCTGCACGCGCTGCAGTGCGGCGATCGTCTCGTCGGCCCTGGCTTGAAGACTCTGGAAGGTGTTGTCACCGGTCGACTCGCCGATGCCGGGCGGGTCGTAGCGAAAGGCGGCGTAGCCGATCTCTGCGAGTGCATGCGCCAGTTCGGTCTGGTAGGGGCTGGAGACGCCCGTCGGTGGTTCTCCGGCGGGCCCGGGTGAGTTGAAGGGCATGACGACGGCCGAATGCGGTGAGCCTGTCACTGGCCTCGTCAGGATTCCGTGCAGCTGGTTTGTTCCGACTTGGAACGTCAGGTCCTCCTCGGTCCACGTCGCCTCTGTCGTTCTTTCGCTGGTTGTCGTCGACGTGACACTGACGCTCGGCGTTGAACTGTCGCTTCCCCCGCATCCTGCGATCAGCAGTGCTGAGGAGGTCAGTGCCGCGACGAACCACGGTCGGTGGATCACACGGCATCGGCTGTGCAACCGTTCGGATTGGGTCGAGGTGGTGGGCACGAGGGCCCCTCTCTACTCGTAGCGAAGCGCAGCGCTGGGTGCGAGCCGGCCAGCTCGACGGAGCGGACGCCGCAGTACGACGTATGCGACGAGGAGCGTGACGACCAGAGATGCTGCAAGCGGCCACAGCGGGTAGCGATGCGGGAATGTGACGTTGAACGATTCGTTGAGTGCGCGGAGGATGATCTGGCCGACGACGTAGCCGACCGCGATGCCCGTCAGCCAGCCGAGCACCACGAGCGCAACGGCTTCGGCGAGGAAGACGCGGCGGATGTCGCGGGCGCGGGCGCCGATGCTGCGCAGGATGCCGATCTCACGGGTCCGTTCCAGGATGTTCGTCGTCATCGCCGACACGAGACCGATCATGCCCATCGCCACGACCGGGATGCCGAGCGCGAAGATGATCGTGATGATGAGGCGGTCTTCGCTCCTGTCTGCGCCACGCTCCAGATACCGGGCATCGGCCCGGTAGCCGTAGCCGCGTTCGTCGAGCGCGTCACGGATGCCGGTCGCGACTCGGTCGATGTCGCCGGTGTCACGTGAGGTCGTGGTGATCCAGAACCAGGTCGGCTCGGTGCGCCCGCTCAGCGACAGCACCGTGTCGATCGGGATGAACAGGGCCAATCCGTCGCCGACCAGCGTGCTGTCGACACCGACGATCTCCAGATCGGCCGGCCCGGCGAGCGTTTCGACGCGCACGATGTCACCGACCTCGAGGCCGTGCAACGTGACGAGTGCCGGGCCGACCACCGCGACGAGCGCTTCGCGTTCGTTCTCCTGCGCCGTGAACCATCGTCCGTCACTGAGCTCGTAGTCGAACACGGGATCCGGCGGGAGGCCCCAGGCGAACGTGTCGGTGTCGCCGACGAGGACGTCAGTCCCCACGATCGGCTGCACCCGATCGACGCCGTCGATGCCGGCCACCAGATCTGCTGCGGCGTGGTTGAGGGCTCTCCCGTCGCCGAAGCTGTAGAGCTCGATATCACCGCCCTCTGCCAATCGACTCTGCTCGCCGACCTCGATGACCGTGATCGCCAATGAGGTGAAGCCGAGCATGAGCCCCACGGCGAGCGCGACCTGCAGCTGGGTGGCGATGCTGCGCGTCTTTCGTCGCGCCGCAGCCCGCAACCCGAGCTGCATCGTTCTGGGCATCCGGTGCGCACGCGACACGAGCCGATCGACGACCGACCCGCCGAAGGACGCTTCGGAGCCGGGTTGGCCGAGTGCCTCACGGACGGTCACGCGGGTGCCGCGCATCAGCGCCGGAAGCGAGGCGAGCAATGTGGCGCCGATGCCGACCGCGACGCTCAACCCGATCGCGAACCAGCTCACGCGCCAACCCGGATGCACACCTTGGAACCGGCCGAAGTAGTTGTTCAGCAGATTGGCCATCGGCAGCCCGATCGCGCTGCCGAGCACCGTGCCGGTGAGGCCCAGGCCTGCACTGGTCATCAGGTAGGTGGCGACGATCCGTCGCCGGCGGCCGCCGACGCTCTTCATGATGCCGATTTCCCGTGTCTGCTCACGTACGAGTGTCGTCATCGTCGATGCGACGAGCACGAGCGCCGACACGACCGACAAACCGGCGATCACCCAGAACAGGATCAAGAAGTTGTCGAAGTCGTCCTCTCCGGGCCACTCGCCGGCGGGACGTACCTCGAGCAGCTGGTTGTAACTCACCGACGGTTTCAACTCGGCGAGTTGGTCGCCGAGCGCTTCTGCGGTTGCGGACAACGACGCATCGTCGCGGTCGGCGACGACGACGTCGACTTCTGTGAAGAGATCGTCCCACGGCGCGAGCTCCCAGATCACCTCGACCGGGACATACAACACCGGGATCCATTCCGAGGCGTTGTGACTGAAGTAGATCGAGGTGCCCTCACCCGTGATCGACAGCGGGACCAGTTCGGAGCGGGAATCGCGGACCATCACGGACTCGCCAAGCCGGGGAGCGCCAACGCCGCTCAGCTCGTTGACCGGATCGGTGAGCGCCTCGAGGAGCGATCCGTCGAACTCAGGGGCGCGACCGGCATCGACATCGATGACGTTGACCTGCTGGTCGTCGAAGTCCCGGACGCCCACCAACCAGACGTCCCCCGTCCGGTCTCCCATTCGCATCTCGGTCACGTAGGTCGTGCGAACATCGAGGCGGGCGACGTTGGGGACGTCTCGAAGTGCGGCGAGGTCGGCGTCGTCGATCACCACGCCGTCGGGCCGCAGGATCGCGTCGTGGATCAGATCGGCGTCGACCTGCTCGTTCATCGCCGTGTCGAAGTCCCGAGGCACTGCGAACAGCCAGACACCGAGCACCGACGCGGCAAGTGTTGCCACCGTGAAGCCGGTTCTGGCGCGATGGCGCGTCAGCTGGCGCCACGAGTAGCGGGTCAGTGCCGACCTCATCGCCCCTCGTCCACGATCAGGCCGTCGCGCAGTGTCACGACCCGACGAGCATGTGCACTCAGGGTCGGATCGTGCGTCACGTACACCACGGTCGTGCCGCTGTAATTGACCGCATCGAGCACGTCGAGCATCGCCGACGCGGTCTCGGTGTCGAGATTGCCGGTCGGCTCGTCGGCGACGAGCAGGATCGGATCGCACGCAAGCGCCCGGGCGATTGCGACCCGCTGTTGCTCACCTCCCGAGAGCTCGCCAGGGAAGTTGTCGACGCGGTCACCGAGACCGACGAGCTCGAGCCTGGCACGAGCCGTGATCGCCCGCTCGCCGACACTTCCCCGGCGTGCGAAATCCATCGGCAACATCGTGTTCTCGAGCGCGGTCAATGTGGGAATCAGTTGGAAGAACTGGAACACGATGCCGACGTGCTTGCCCCGCCACACCGCCAACTCGTCCTCACTCATCTCGTCGAGGCGCCGGCCACCGACCGTCACCGAGCCCGCCGTGGCTCGATCGATCCCGGTCATGATGTTCAACAACGTCGACTTGCCACTACCGCTCGGCCCGACGATCGCCACCATCTCGCCCTCGAACACATCCAGGTCGACCCCACGCAGCGCCTGGTACTCGACCTGACCCGACCGATAGATCCGCTCCACGGAACGCAATGCGATCACACTGTCGACGTCGCCAGGCGACCGCTGCGATGTCGTCACATCGGATCGAACCATCATCAGAACCCCCGAGTTCGGACGCGCGACCGCGCCACAATTCTCGCCCCGCCGATGCCCCCGCCAACAGGGCTGAAGGTCAATTCGACGCCAGACGCTCCAGCTCTGGGCCCACGCGGAACGGGCCGGTACCATTCGCGCGTCCCAAATGGGGACCGATCGACATCGCAGTCCTCCCGCTACTTGGGGCCCTCTGGCTGGGAGTCGCCATCGGTGTGGCAGCAATCGCTCTGTTGCTCGTGATCGCAATGCAACATCGTCACAGGTCCTCTGCCGGCCGAACTGTGGGCGACGTTGACCCACTCTTCACGATCGGGATCGCCACTGACCGATCCACCGCCGACACCGCCGAGGGTCCGTCGCCGTGAGTCACGGCGATCGCCGGTGCAGATTTCGAGCTCTACCCCGGCGAGATCCTGGCGGTGATCGGTGACAACGGCGCCGGAAAATCGTCGCTGATCAAATGCCTCGCCGGCGCCTACTCCCCCGACGAAGGCGAAATCCGGCTCGACGGTGAAGTCGTCAAGTTCAAGGGCCGCGAGTTGATGCCGAAGTCGACAAGCGCCTGGCCGACAGCAACCACCCCGACGCACCGGAGCTCTACGGCAAGGCTGCCATCGCGAACGCCCAACTTGCGTGGCAGCTCTACCGGGAGCGGTTCTCCAGCGACCGATTCGAGGCACTGCGCGCCTGTGGTGCGCGACCTCAACGACCACTGTGGGCCTCGACCTCGCCGAAGAACCCCGACCTCCCCGAGACGTACTACACCGATCGACTGATCGGACCCGACACCGTCAACACGATGCCACCCGCAACGCTCGACGCGTTCGAGGAGTCGGGCATCGTGTCCCCCACACTCGGCCGCAACCTCGACGGAGCGCGTCAGGTGTTCCACGAACTCGAACAGGCCGACATCGACATCGCCGACGTGTCTCGTCAGCTCGAAGCTGACGGAGTCCGAGCATTCCAGAACAGCTTCAACGACCTGCTCCAAGCGCTGCGCAACAAGATGTAGCGCGCGACGAAGGTGTCGCGATCATCGGGTGGTCATACGTGACATCTCTGAGTCACGAATCTCCACATGGCACGCGATCCATCGAGCCACCCAGCTCACCGCCGGGGAGGTATCGAACACGAAGTGCAACGACCGGAGACCCGCGCCAACGGGTCCCCGGAGGGCGGAAAAGGGCGGACGGGGCGGGAAAAGGGCGTGTCACACAGGTCAACAACGGTCACTAACGGTCAACAACGGTCACTCGAAAACACCGCCTGACCTGGGGCGTAACGCTCTGAACAGGTACGCTGCGCGAATTCCGTCGGGGGTTCGATTCCCCCCAGCTCCATGAGTATTCTGGTGCATATGCCCTGCTCAGGGCACGTGCGTCTTCGTCGTCCAGGGTCCCGAGGACGCGAGGAGGACGCGGCGCACGGCGTTCATCATTCCGTAATGCTGGCGCGGCGACCACTCTCCGTGGGCCCTGCGAGGCGCAACTCGGGCCGCGCCGAACCACCGGGACGGAGCCTGGTCGTCGTCCGCGGGGGCAGTGCCCGTCAGCAGGTCCTCACCCGGCGTCATCCGACGGCGACCGATTCAGCGTGTTCGGATTCGTCCTGCTCCGCGACTGCATCTCGGTACAGCAGGGCCATGGCAACGGCGGCGAATGGGACGGTGCACGTGTAGACGATCGACACGAGGATCGAGAACAGCCACAGCGTTGTTCGTCAACGACTGGCGGAGCCGTCCACCGATGCCAAGCCGGGCGACGGTGAACATCTCATCGAGTCCCTCACGGAGCGACGCGGCGGCGACCATCTCGAATGGACCACCCACACGGCGCACCCCGTCGACCTCCACCAAGCCGACATCGAGGTCGGCTCACTCATGCTCGTCCGGGCAACCGACGACCAACCGGACGCGGCCAACGCGTCGCCCATCATCGGCGATTGGTACGTCACAACCATCAACGCCACCCCGGTCATCGCCGATTCGGCCGCGACCATGACGTTCGGAGCTGACGGAGCACTCGTCGGGAACGCGAGCTGTAACTCGTACTCGACGAGGTACACCGCCACCGCTTCCGGGCTGTCGCTCAACTCCGCGGTCGCCACGACGTTGATGGCATGCGACCCAGCCACCGATCAACAAGAACGAGCGTTCCTCGAGGTCCTGCACCGGATCGCAGCCGATGACGGCGCCAGCAGGTTCGAGCTCGACGATACCGGCAACCGACTGACACTCACGTCGAGCGACGGCGCAACAATCGACGCCTCTCGCTGCGTCGACATGTCGGATCGAGGCAGGGGATTCACTTCTCGATGAAGCCGAGCGCCGAGACCGGAGGACACACCCACGCCTCGCTGCTGATCGACCTCGACGCCCACCCGAAAGCGATCAGCGAACGGATGGGCCACAGCGAGATCGGCGTCACCATGAACGTCTACGGCCACCTCTTCCAAAGACAAACAAGAGAAGCTCACCAACGACCTCGACGCCCTCGCCGAACGAACCCGTCAGCCAGGCCGGCCGGACCCGTCGACGGTGGCGATCACGCGCTCGAAGTAGCGAAGGTCGCGCTGTTGGGCGCGCGGTCGACGTGCAAGGGTTGGCAACTCCGAGGAGTTGCCGAGACCGACTTTCGCCAGGATTTCTTGCAGCGTGACGATGCCCGGGGCGACTTTCGCCAACGAATCTTGCAGTCGACCCCGCTCGCCCCTCCGGTTCGGACGGGCCACCGCATCCTGACCCGGACCGCGGTCGCACCGACTCAAGAGGACCGACGTCCGGCACGTTCCGCGAAGGCGTCAAGCGCCGCGAGTACGTGGGTCGCTGCGTACCGTCGGTTGCGTCGGCCACCGGTGATCTCCTGCAACGCGCCGATCTCGACGAGCTCGGTGATCGCCGCGTCGGCTCCCATCGCCGAAACGTCAAGCTCGCCCTGGACGAGCGCGTTGTCGAGCACCGGGTGTTGGAAGACGACGTCGAGCGCTCGCCAGACGGTCGCCTGGCGTCGACTCGTGATCGCCTCGCTCCACGCAGCACGGATCGCGCGGAGATCGCTGACGAGCTGGCGCCCGTTGACGACGCTGTCGAAGCTTGCTTCTGCGAAACGTTCGACGATCGGCTCAGCGTCACCTGCCCGGTACGCCGTGAGCGCGTCGAAGTACCGGTCGGTGTCGGTGAGCAGTCCGGCGGAGACCGGCACGGTCACCTGACGGGTGAGTCGCTTTCCTCGCAGCAAGCAGTGCACGATCGCCCGCCCCGTTCGACCGTTGCCATCGGGAAACGGATGGATCGTCTCGAACTGAGCGTGAGCGATCGCAGCCTGCAACAGCACCGGCAGGTCATCACGGTGCATGAAGCAGACGAGGTCGTCGATCGCCGGCGCGATCTGCGTGTGGTGAGGCGGGACGAAGCTTGCGGTGTGGGGCCCGTAGCTGCTCGAGCCGATCCAGACCTGCGCGCTGCGCCAGCTGCCGGCGATCTTCGGATCGTGGTGTTCGAGCAGCGCGGCGTGCATGGCGAGGATCGCTGGCGCGTCAAGCCGATCGGCGAGCGCGATCGCTGCGGTCATCGCTGCCGTGTTGGCGACGATCTCGGTGGCGTTGCGCCGCGAGGTATCCCCGAGCTCTGCCAGTGCGACCGCCTTCGCGGACGCTGTCAGGTTCTCGATGCGCGACGACGCGGCGGCTTCCGAACGCAGCAGGATCGCCCCGAACGGGGCGATCTCGGACCCCATCTCGGCATCGAAGCGAGCGAGCTCGGCGGTGGCCTCGTCGGCAAGCGCCGCGGTCGCTGCCGGCAGGACGGGATCCAGTCGACAGATCTTGGGGACGACCGCTGCCCGGTACGGACCCGAGAAGGTCGACTGCCATCGGCGGGGTATGTCGAGCGTGCTGACCCACGCATGCTCCTCGTACTCGACCGCCGGCCAGCCTGTCGACGTCGCAGGATCGTGATCCCCCTCGCCCCATGAGTCGCCCGGTCGAGGCGGTTGTTCCATGACGGAAGACTACCATTCCTTGTTCAGAGTTTCTGGGAAAGTCTGAACAAGGACGGCAATCTCACTGGTGAGAGCCGACGATGGCAGCAAGCTCGCGGTCGGGGCTGATGTGGCGTCTGTAGAGCGGGCCACACGGCGTTTCGGCCAATCGCAGCGACAGCGACAACAGATCGTGCTCGTCGAGGAACTGGGTCTCGACCTCGGCGAGGAACTTGAACTCGTTCATCACACCGCGGACGCTTCGACTCACGGTCTTGGCCGTGCGGACCTCATTCATCTCGGCGAGCTCCACCTCGACGAAGTCGCAGCCCACCCCGTGCGCCTGGAGGTGGGTGTGCAGGGTCGCTGGGAACCGAGCAAGGAGTGTGCTCGCTGGCGCGAAGGGCATCATCACCGGAAGCAGCGTCACCTCGTCGACGAACAAGGCGACCTGCGGCTTCCAGAACAACACGTTCACGTACCAGTCTCCGAGACGCGTCGTCGAGCGATCCGAGTCGGACGCGGTGACCCCGCCGATCCGATCGAGCACCTTCTTCGTCCCGCGAACGATGAGCACGACACCAGTCTCGCGAACCCTGCCACGGTCGGCGTTCACCACGGTGAGTGACCGACCGCAGGTCGGCATGAGCGCCTCCGCAGGACGCGGTAGGACGCGGTAGGACGCGGAATGTGCGATTCTCACGGACACTGGCGGTCACTCCCGGTCACTCGAAAACCGGCACTGAGCAGGCCAGATGCCCGCTGGCCAGGAGCGACGACATCGCGCAGGCGGCAGTTCGATTCCCCCCAGCTCCACAATTGCGCTCTGACCAGGTGTTATGCGGGAGGACGGCCGGTTCCCCCAAGCGTTGCAGATGCAACGAGCGTCTGTGAGCAGGGAGTCTGTGCACGGGAGGATGGGGGCGCATCACCCCCGTCCATCTCAAGACCCACCACGACGAACAGAGCGAGATCGCACCTGTGACCAGGCACTTCGACGACCCAACCCTCGACCGCCACGGCGTCCCAACTACCCGAGGACGGAAATCGGACGGATGGCGTCGCGCAACAGCAGGCATTCCCCCGTCCGTGACGTCACCGGTGAGGGCACTCAACAACGTCAGCGTCGCGGTGTCTTGACAAGGTGCCACTGCGGCGTAGCGGTTGAGCCGTTCACCGATCGGCGCCAACATCTGCCGTTCAAGCGAGAGCGATCCTGTGATCGCCCCGTCGCAATGCCCGAGTACTTGGCCGGGTAGCAGTCCGGGTAGTCGGTCGGGTGGTGATCCGTGACCCACCTGGCGACGAAATGGCGGCATGCACACGTCGACGGCTCAGAGTCGTGGTTGCCACACGGCTCCACTGCGCCCAAAAAAGGGGAATCTACCAGGGCTTTTACACCAACTGGTAGGGCGGCTGGAACCCCCAGGAGATTTCGGGCAGGTCGCTGACCAGGGAATTTGCGGAAGTGACGGACCGGGGTGTCCAACCCCCAAGGATTGAGCCGGCACCCAGATCGCTCCTGCTCAGCGAGGGTGACGGCCGGACCCAGCAGTGCGAGGGCGGGAAAAGGGCGGACGGCGACACGGATCGAAGACGCCAACCCTGCGCTTGCGTCGGATCACCGCAAGCGGTGAGGACAGCACCTTCGATCGCGGACGGGCGACGGGCCATCGCAGCGTCGTGAATATCGAGCACCGGCATCAGGGCCGCGATGCGGTGGCACCGTTGGTGCCGCCGCCGTGGTTGCCGGTGCGTCAGATCGAGTGCCCTGGCCGCTCCTGGCGGGCGGTCTCCACGGAACACGTAGGCGAACGACGAACCTCAGTAGCGGGCGAGATCGGTGTCGCAGGCGATCGGCACGTCAGTGTGGCCGGCGAGCTCAATGGGCTGGTCTCGACACCTCAACTACGCCTTCGTCTTCCTTCGGCTGGGCTAGAACTCGGGGTAATGAAGAACCTTGACCGCTACCTCGCGGCCGAACGGCGCCTGTGGGACAAGCTCGGCGTCACGCCCGTTGACCGTCGGGTGACCTTGCAGTCGGGAGGCGAGGTCCGCGTCCAGGAGGTTGGGAATGGAGCCCCGGTGGTGTTCATCCACGGGGTATCCGTCGCGGGAACCAGCTGGTGCCAGTTGGCCGCGAGGCTCGACGGCACCCGGTGCATTCTCGTCGACCGGCCGGGGTGTGGGCTCTCCGACCCGGTCGCCGGCGGGCCGCTGCGCGACCTGGCCAGCTTCGAGGCGTACGCCGATCGACTGCTCCCGGATCTTCTCGACGCCCTCGAGCTCGAACGCGCGGTCGTCGCGGCGACCTCGTACGGTGGCTTGTTCGCCTTCCGGGGCGCGGCGGCCGCCCCCGAACGGGTGGAGAAGCTGATCGAGTACAGCTGGCTGATGGGTGCACCGACCGAGTCGGTTCCATTCTCGGCCCGGATGGCAGCACTCCCCGGAATGCAGTCAGTGATGTCGCGTCTGCCGATGAGCCGCCGGATGGTCGCGGCCGCATTCCGCCAGTTCGGCCTCGGCCGTGCGATCGACACCGGCGCCTTTGACGACGACATGATCGATTGGGCCTACACCCTGCTGCGACACACCGACACCCTGGCCAACGACGTCCGGTCATTGCCCAAAGTCGTCACCCCGATCAAGGGCCTCAACAAAGATCTCCTGCTCACCGACGGACTGCTGTCAAAGCTGACCATGCCCGTGCTGTTTCTCTGGGGCGAGGACGACCCCAACGGCGGAGCGGCGGTGGCTCGCGCCTTTGCTCCGAGGCTGCCGAACGCCGAACTGGAGATCGTGTCGGGCGCCGAGCACGCCCCATGGATCGACGACCCGAAGACCTGCATGACGCACACGAAGACGTTCCTCGCCGATTGACTGCGGCGCCGCTGTCGAGCTGCAATCGCTGAACGTCACAGGTGAGCCGTCTCCCGTCGCAATCCTGTGGTACCGCCGTGGGGCCGCGATCGGATCGTCACCGTGAACTTCTCACTCGGATCACTCCGCGATTCGGATTGCCTCAAGCAGTTCGTCGATCGGGAAGGAGGGCCCTCAGGCTGCGTTCGATGTACTCGAACTCGGACGAGAGTTTGTCATTGAATGACGGGCGGGTCTCGGCCATTCCGGCGAACCAGAGCCCGAACGCGACCTCGCGAGCGGCAATGAAGATATCGAGATGCTCCAGTTGATCGCTGGACATCGCGCGGTGTCCGGTGTATCCGTGGACGAACGCTTCCTTGAACGCCGGGAAGTCGTCTCGGTGGCGAAGCTCCCATAAGGCGACCGCTGCGTCATACACCCGATAACCGAAACCACAATCGTCGAAATCGATCAAACGGGCGTGTTGCCGCTCGAACAACACGTTGTCGAGGTGAGCATCGGCATGGATGAGGCCGAAAACGTCGGGACCCTCGCCGAGCTGCTGCATGACAGCGCCCACCTCGGCCGCGACGCGCTCGAAGACAGGCCGGAGGCCAAGGGGCAACAGCTTCCACGCATCCGCCGCGTCGACACTGCCATAGACAAGCCTGTTGCCGAAAAAGGTCTCGTGGTCCCATCGGATACGCACGAATTCGTCGGGGACCCGCCATCGGTCGGCGTGGTTGTGCAGCTCGGCAAGCACACCGCCGAGGCGGTTGAGGTGAACGGGCCGCGCCGAACGGCTGAGGTTGCGACCCTTCATCCACCGCAGCAGCGAGCAGACGCGTGGCCCGTCGACACCGTCGACGGACTCCATCGTCGTTGAGTCACCCCAGATCGTTCGGACCGGATCCGGCACGCCAAGAGTCGTCTGAGCTCGCAATGCACACAGCCACTCCAGTTCCGAGGTGATCGCAGCTTTGGAGTCGACGTCACGTCCGTGTCGGGCCGGCCGATGCATGCGGAGCAGATACTGCCCGCCCACCTCGCCTGGCACAGACCCCACCTCACGGCCGTCAACAGCCGAGTACACCCGGAAGGTCGTGTTCTCGCCATGCGCGACCAGCTCCAAGCGCGGGTCGGCGATGTCGTAGGCGGTCATCGCCTTGACCGCCAACCGACGCAAACGCGCGATCTGGCCGCGATCCGTGACAACCCCTTGCACGCTCACGCCACGACCCTATTCGTCCTACGAAAAGATCCATTCGATGGTCTCACCGCGGCGGGGAACGGCGATGTAGTCCAGGACGTCCCAGATGAGCCGGTGAGGTGGCTGTTCGCCCGGGACCTCGAACACGACCAGTCCGTCGCCGGTTCGACCCGAACCGATCGATCCGGGTCCGGGCACCCCGTCGACGCCGACGAGCACCGGCGCATGGAGATGTCCGTCTGCATCTTCGAGCCGGAATGCTGATGCAGTGATGGGCACGGTTTCTCCCGCGCCCCGCCAGTTCCGGATCGAGATGGCGAAGGCCACGTATCGCGCATCCGTTGCGGGTCGGAACAGCCCGAGTTGTGGGTCGGCTGGGTCGCGGACCATCTCCAGTCGCATCGACTCCGGACTCAACGGTGGCAGCCGATGTCGTCTCGCCATTCCGGAGCTCGACGTACGAGACGTCGTTGGTCACGTGGGTGCCGGTGAAGCCGACGACGAACACCAAGAACCCGACGACGGCGCTCGCAGGGATGAGCCCGATGATCGCTGAGACCCGATACACGCGGCGACTCGATGTACCGGCGGTGGTGCGCAACGAGAATGCCGGGAACTCATCGGTCAGCGATTGCAGATAGGCGCCCAACCTGGCGTACCAGCACACCACCCCCGAGGTGTAGTGGTGAAGGACAGGTGGGTGTCGACCGGCGATCAACAACGTGAGCCACGCGGCGACAGTCACCGGCACCAACCCCAAGGTGAGCACGAACAGCGCCACGAAGTGCGGGATGGCGGTGGTGAACTTCCACACAACCAGCTTCCAGCGTGCCAACGTTGCCGGTTCACGCAGCTCGTAGGTGACCGGGTACTCGCCTGCGAAGACGGGATAGTCATCGGTGAGCAGCAACAAGTAGGCGGTGCTGCGGGTGTGCCAGCGGCCCACGTTCACCTGAAACGCGAACAGCCAGGACGGGATCCGACCCGACGCAAGGATCGCCCCCCAGATCGCCAGCGTCGCCCCGATGTTCAACAGCAACGAGAAGAACACGACCGGGAGCCCCAGCGGCAACCGAGCCAACACGCTCCACCGATTCCGGGACGCCGGGTACTCGATGTTGACGGCCAGCGGATAGTCCCGGGCGACGGTGGTTGCGTGAGGAGGCGGTCATCGGATCCAGTCGGCAATCAGTGTGATCGTGTCGGCATCGAACGGTTGGTCGGGTGGGCCCGACGTGGGTTGGAAGAGGTGGTCGAGCCCGTCGACGACGATGACGGTGGCGTCGGGGTTGCCCTGGAGAGCGGCTTGCGTGGCGGGGGCGTTGAGCTCGGCGGAGGCCTGTAGGTCGAGTTCGGCGAAGATCGCGAGGACCGGGATCTGGAGCGCCCGTAGATCTGGTGCGGGGTCGTAGGCGATGAAGAACCTCATCCACGGCCGGTTGTAGTTGGCGATGATCTCGTCGATCGCTGCGGTCGGGTCGGCGGGCAGCGCGCCTGGTGGCGCAGTGGCGGCGGCAGCGTCGAGGATCTGGCGCATCGCGGCTTCGGCGGCCGCCGGGTCTTGCTCGGTGCGGGAGACCTCGATGAGTTCTCGAACGAAGGCGACCTGCCAATCGACGATCTCGGGAGTGGCGCCTTGGTCGCGGGCAATGTCGGCGACTTGACGCTCGAGCACGTCGGCTCCCGGGGCGCCGCTGCCGGCGAGGAGCACCGCGAAGGCCACCTTGTCGGACCGGTTGGCGACGATCGGGCCGATCCAGCCACCCTCGCTGTGTCCGATCACCCCAAGTCGACCCGGGGCGACCTCAGGTTGATCGGCGAGGAACTCGACGGCCGCGAGTGCGTCTTGGGCGTTGTCGAGTGTGGTTGCATCGGACAGCTCGACGGGTTCGCCCCCGGAGTCGCCGGCACCGCGGTCATCGAAACGAAGAACGACGATCCCGCGTCGGGCGAGGCCATCGGCGAGATCACGGAACGGTTGGTGGGAGCCGATTGTTTCGTTTCGATCCTGGGTGCCAGAACCCGAGATCAGCACGACGCCCGGGAACGGGCCGGATCCCGCAGGGATCGTGAGCGTTCCGGCGAGTTCGAACCCGTCAACCGGTTGCGCGAACCGAACCTCCCGTTCGCCGTAGACAAGTTCGGTGTCGGCGTTCGTGGCCACGGCGTCGTTCTGTAACGACGTCGGTTGGGAGTCGGCGCCCGTGGCCACGGCGTCGTTCTGTAACGACGTCGGTTGGGAGTCGGCGCCCGAAGTCTCCGACGTTGGGCTCGCTGGCTGGGTGTCGGTCGACTGCTCGGCAGCGGTGGACGTCGTCGTGCCGCATGCCCCTACGAGCGACGCTGCCGCACAAACGCCGACAACCGACAGGTGCAGACGGGTGCGCACGTCGGTGACTTCTAGGCGAGGGCCGGATGGGTGGGGTCGGGGAGCTCGACGGGTTCCTCGTTGCGCAGCCAGCGGCCGATCCCGATGAGCCCGCAGGCCAGAATGAGAGAGCCGATCGTGAGCCCTGCGGCGTTGGCGACGAAATAGTCGCCGTGCTGGTCGCGGCCACCGACCTGACTGGCGCGCAGGGCCGCCCACGCGACACCTCCGATCGCGAGCCCTGTGCCGGTCGCCACGACGACACGTCTCGGTGCGATCCCTCGGCGCCACAGATCGATCGCAACGAGCATGGTGCCAGCGATCAGCAGGCTGCCCCAGGCGATGAAGAACCAGCCGAACAGACTCGCCGCAGCACCGAGTCCGGTCACCGCGATCCCGACCGTGCCCGGGAGGCCGAACCCGCCATGACGGCCATGCAAGGACAGCAACGTCGCCAGCAGTGTCCCCGCGGCACCGAGCAGTGTGAACTCCATGACGGCGATCACGAGCAGTTGGGTGCTGCTCCCGACCTCGTCGGCGGCGGTTGTTCCGCTGTCGAGGCGATCGTAGAGCCAGCCACCAAGATGCCAGACGGCCGGGAACGCGACCCACAGGCCGGCACTGGCGAAGGCGAGCACGCCGGCATCCCGTGTCGCTCGCGTGGGCAGAGCGAGTCGACCGCTCCGCGTCGTCGCGAACGACCGGGCGACCACCATCGGGTCACCGAACTCCGCGAGAATCTCACGCTGGGCCGCTTCGGGATCGGCACCCTCGCGGATGCGTCGCTCAACGGCGCAACACAAGTGATCCTCGGCTTCAGCGACAATGTCGTCGGCGTCGTGATGCCAACGCATCGCCGCCGCCAACTCGTCGAGGTAGACGTCGATCAGGCCGTAGTCGGCCATGGCGCACCCCCCACCACACGGCTGACGGCGTTCGAGAACGTCTCCCAATTTCGTCGCTGATCAGTCAGCGCGTCGCGCCCTTTGGGTGTCAACTGGTAGATGCGTCGTCGACGACCCTCGACGGTCGACCAGTCGCTTCGCAGATGGCCGCTCTCCTCCAAGCGGTGCAGCGCCGGGTAGACCGTTCCGTCGGGCAAATCGAACACATCCCCGCTGCGTGCGCGCAGCCCTTCGATCACGGCATACCCGTGGTTGTCGCCCTCTGCCAGCACTGCGAGCAGCAACAGATCGAGATGGCCCTTCAACTGCTGACTCTTCATACCTCGCAATACTAGGTTTAGCATTGCAAGGTGTCAAGCCAGAATGGAAGCAGGCACCACACGCGGCAAGTCCGTCATCGTCGTCCGCACCGATGGAGACGACCATGACTCCGGAACCCGCAGATCGTTCAACGCTTCGCAGTGTCCTGCCCTTTGCGTGGCTCGCACTGTCGGCGGTATCGGCCGCCGTCATCTTCGTCACCGATCAACGGGCCCGGCCGCTCGCGCTCTGGATCGCCACCACAGCGTCCCACTCACCGCCATCGACTGTCGACAAGCAGCACCGCCACCACAGCGTCCCAACCCCGACGCGGTCCCCGACGTGCGCAACCCAACGGGAGCCGGCACCGTCACAGAGGTGTCAGCGATGCCGGTCGACGCATGCAACCACTCCTCACCATCGATCGACCAGAGCACGTCAAACGTCAACGGCTCACCGTCCGGATCGGCAGCCACCCACTCGATCAAGGTCGCATCCCCCACATCGGTCGCCGAGACCGACTCGACCGCAGGCGGCCGAGGACTGATTGCCCGATGAGTAAGGGGGCCATCGATGCTCATGATGTCGACCCAGCATGCGTGGCAGCCGGCGGCAGCGGGAACCGCTTGGAAGAACGACACCAGTTCGCCCCGCTCGCCCCCCATCCCCATGCCCGGCACCGTCGAGGTCGAGTGGAACCTGGCTGACGATTCCACCGTCTTCCGTGCGGATACTCAGGGCGTATGGCATCGGGGATGCGCCCGACAGCACACCGACCACGTTGTCGACATAGCGCTGACGAATCGGATCGGGAACGGCGTCCCGCCACGCAGCCTGTTGGACTGCGACCTCGCCCGAGGCGAGATCGACGTACCCCGACACCAGCATCCAGGCGTCGGGTGCATTGGGCGTGATGATCGCTCCCGGCTCGACGGAGTCCTCGGCGATCTCCACAGTGAAGAAGTGCTCCGTGGTCCCATCGCCGGCCGGGTTCGAGACGCACTGAAACTGGGCCGGATCGTCGGACTCACCGGTCACGCCCTTGAACCGGGCGAATCCTGACATCGACGACTCACAGATCGGTTCGAAGCCGTACTGGATCGGTCCGCCGAATGAAACCGAGGAACCATCGCGACTCGACGGTGCCCTCACCGAGGCGATGGCTGCCCAGGTGGAGCTGGCCGAGCATGCCGACGAGCTCATGCGTTCACGAGCCCGTGTCGTCGCAGCGACCGATCGTGAGCGGCGCCGGATCGAACGCGACCTCCACGACGGTGTGCAATCACGGTTGGTGGCGATCAACCTTCGGCTCCAGGCTGCGCGAAACCAGCTCCACACCGATGCCCACGCGACCGACCGGGCGTTGCTGGAGATCCGTCACGAGCTGGGTCTCACCCACGACGAACTGCGGCGCCTGGCCCACGGCGTCTACCCGACCGTGTTGTCACGGCACGGGCTGGTCCCAGCGGTTCAAGCCGCGGCGGATCGCAGTCCGATACCCGTTCGAGTCGACCTCGGCGATGTCGGTCGTCTGCGACCCGACGTGGAATCGGCGATGTACTTCAGCATGCTCGAGGCCCTCCAGAACGTGGCCAAACACGCTCAGGCGTCGCACATCGTCATCAGGTTGAGGCGCTCCGCGACGGCTGTCAGCTTCGAAATCATCGATGACGGTGTGGGGTTCGCACCCTCCAACGGGGACGGTGTCGGGCTCGACAACATCAGGGACCGTCTCGGTTCGGTCGGCGGTCGTCTGTCGATTGCGTCAACGGTCAGCGGTGGCACCGTCGTGGGTGGCGAGGTCACAGTGAGTTGACGATGCCCGTCGGCAACGTGACACGCAACCTGCCGGCTGTTCACCTGCCAGGCGTGAGATCCACGCCTGCTTGGCACCAATGCTGTTGAGGTTCGAACACCGATCGACCCCGGGACGCGTCTGGGGACACGAAGCGTCAACCGCGCCATCTACGGCGTCGGTCGTGCCCCCGCGATGTGGTGGGAATCGTGTTGTGATTCCTGGTGGCGTCAGGTGATTGCGACGATGCCGTGAGCGGGCGCGAGGTCAGTATCGCGCGTCCGGTTGAGTTTGGCTATCGACGGTGACACTTCCGGCGAGATCAACTCCCTGACCAGGGCAAACGTGATGGGGATGGATGGGGGAATCTGGCAACAGTGTTCCCCCCAGCATCCGACTTGCGGCGATAGAGGACCAGGTCAGAGGGCTCGACACGCGGCGAGGGCGTCAAGAGGGCGGATGGCGCGAAGCCTCGGCAGCCACGAGTCCGTCATGAACCAGTCGAGGACGAGGCTGACGTCACGACGATCGCGATCTTGCCGCGGACCGTGCCGGCTTCGAGCTGACGCATGGCATCGCCGGCGTGGTCCAGCGTGTAGGTCGCATCGATGCTGGGCGTGAGCTGTCCGGTGTCGATGAGCTCGGTCAACGGGACGAGATGAGCGTGGTGTTCCTTGGACACGAGCATCGTCAGCCGTGGCCGCACGAAGAGCGACACCAGAGGTGCACGGAGGCTTCGTCCGAAGCCGCCTGTGAGGCTGCCCTTGCTCTCTCCGCCGACGATGACGAGGCTGCCGGTCGATTTGAGGGCTCGTCGGAGCCATCGGAGCGGGGTGTTCCCGGCGATGTCGACGATCAGGTCGTAGTGACGGGATCCGTCGGCGGGGTCGTTGGCGGCGTAGTCGATCACGTGGTCGGCGCCGAGTGACCGGACGAGGTCGGCCTTGCTCGCGCTACAGACGCCGGTGACCTCTGCGCCGAAGGCTTTGGCGAGCTGGACGGCGTAGGTGCCGACGCCTCCGGAGGCGCCGATGATCAGCACCCGTTGCCCAGCAGCGATCCGACCCTGACGCAGCGCTTGTAGGGCGGTGGTCGCCGAGATGGGAACGGTGGCGGCTTGCTCGAACGTGAGGGTTGTCGGTGTGTGAGCGAGCTTGTCGTCGCGTGCGACGGCGTATTGGGCGAAGCCTCCTCGGGCCACACCGAACACTGTGTCGCCGACCGTGAACCGAGTGACCTTCGCTCCGACGGCCTTGACGGTTCCGGCGACGGCTCGTCCGGGCACTCGGTTCTTCGGTGACCGGAGGCCGAAGCCCATGATGCGCATCAGGTACGGGCGACCAGTCATCTCGTGCCAGGTGCCGCGGTCGAGTCCTGCTGCGTGCACCTGGAGGAGCACTTCGTTGGGTTTGATGTCGGGGCGTTCGATGTCGCGCAGTTCCCATGTGTCGGTGGAGCCGTAGCGGTCTTGCACGATCGCCCGCATGGTCGGGACCGTGGCGACCGGTGATGCGGAGGTGATGTTGGTTTGCGAGTGCGTGGTGGTGTTCATGGTGGTTCCTTTCGAGTTGCGGGTGTGGTTGGTGAGGCCGTTCATCGGGAGGCGAGGTGTTGCCCGGTCCGGATGGATTGGACGACGTCGGCGATGGCTTGCACCGAGGACGTCGAACTCGCAGCGTCGTCGACGAGGCCGGCGTGCGTCGCGTCGACGATGCGGTGCTGGCTGTCGGTCGACAGGGCTGCGAGGCGTTCCTGGAGGGCGACCCATTCCTCGTGCTTGTCGATCGACTCGGTCGCGGTCACCACGACGAGCGGCTTGGCGTCGAGCGATGTCAGGGATCTTGCCTGTGCGAACACCTCAGGGAACGTGGACTGCTCGTCTTGCATGTTGCGCATCCCTCGCGGGCTGGCGTAGAAGGCTTGCACCCGCGAGGCGGCGGGGTCGGGGAGGCTCGACCATGCGGACGTGGGCAGGACCCGACCGGCACCGAGGCGGGTGAGGCTGGGGAGCACGCCGAGTCCGCGGCGCATCATCGACTGCTCCGTCGCGAAGCCGGGCAGGTCGGTGAACGAGTCGGGGCTCATCGAGTCGAGCAGGACCATGCCGGCCACGTCGTCGGGGTACCGGTCCGCGTAGATCATGTCGTACGGGCCGCCGGCGGAGTGGCCGACGAGCACGTACGGTCCGGTTTCGCCGGCGCGGTCGAGCAGGGTGTGCAGGTCGTCGGCGATGGCGACGCCGTCCGGGGTTGCGTCGACGTCGTCGCTCCAGCCCTGGCCGGCGCGGTCGTAGCTGCAGACGCGCGATGTGCGACTCACTTCGTCGGTGACGCGGCTCCAGAGGACTGACATTCCGCCGAGTCCGTTCTGGAGCACGACGGTCGGGCTGCCGGTTCCGACGCAGTCGATGTGGAGTCGATGTCCGCCGACGTCATGGAGCGCTCCAGGCGCCGGGTAGTCACGCTGGGCCTGCGCTCGGATGACCGTCTCATACGTTGCGCCGGCGGAGCCGAACGCAATCGCGACGATGACGGGGTATAGCAGCCATCGGGCTCGGCTGTGGAGATTGCGACGAAGCTGCACGAACATCCAGACAGCGAGCGCGACCGCGCCGGCCGGCCAGACCCAACCGGCCGTGTTGAGCGTCCGATCGTCGGGACGTGCAATCACCAGTACGACAGCGGCGGCAGCCATGGCGACGGCGGGCACGCGGGCCCACGTCTGGGGCTGGGTGCTGAACCGGGTCGAGAGCAGTGCGAGCAGTGCCCACCCGCCGGCGAAGGCGAGCAGCGCCGTGCCGGAGATGACCGGCTCGGTGGCTCCCCCGAACACGCCGAGCGTGAGGACGAGGGCGCCGACCAGGCCAGCTGCGACCGACCCACCGACGATCCGCCAGATGGGATCGCGCTCGGGTTGCGTGGCCGGCGTTACTGGTTCGACGGTTGTCGAGTCGTGGTTCGTGGTCACGTCTTCGTAGGTGGTGTTCATGGTCTGTCTCCTTGCTGTGGCTGTTGATTGGTCTCGGGGATCCATGTGGTGTGGACGTCGACGGGGATGGGTCGGGGGATGTGGACGACGGCGACGGCCGGGTGGGAGATGTCGTCGGCATCGAGGATGACCAGGTCGGCGGTGAGGCCGGATTCGTGGTCAACGAATCCGACGAGCCAACCGCCGCCGGCAGCGCCCGGATCTGCAACGAAGGCGAGGTCGCCTGGCTGGCGCTGGCCGAAGTTGCGATGAACGCGACGCCCGGCGACGAGGTCGTAGGTGTCAGCGGTTCGATCGCCGATCGTCCAGAGGAGGTGCCGCACCTTCTCGCCGATGTCGGTGGTCCGCGCGAACCGTTGGGGTGCCGGATCGAGCACCTCGCGGTGCACCTTCGACGATGTGAGGTGGAGTGTCCATCGCTCGAGCAACGGCGTGACGGCGTAGACGACGACGGTGTCGTCGGCGGAGTCGGCGCGGACGAATGCAGGGGCGTCGACGCCGGTCGGGATCCACTGCACACGGGACTCGAGGTCGCGAGAGCCGATCCCGATGAAGCCGCGAGTTGCGAAGAGGACGTGGTCCCCGGCGATCGCCAGATCGTCGACCGGGTTCGGTGGGTCGATGATCGATCGGTTGCGTCGTGTGAGTGCACCGCAGGACACCACGACGTGTGCCTGGGAGCCCTCGGACCCGGCGGCGAGAACGTGCAGGTCGCCGGTGCCCTCGTCGGGCTTCGGACACGAGGAGAGTCGGCGTGACTGACCGGCGAGATCGACGGGGGTCAGGGTGTCGAGGTTGGAACTGAGCTGATGTGCGAGGGATCCCGGGCCGAACGCCAGGATCGCGCCACCGAACACCATGACATCGGTGGTCCGAGTGTGGGGCTGGACCGAGTGGGTCCGGTACGACAGCTCCCCACCTTGATGGAGTTGGACGACGTGGACGACGTCGCCGTGGATGCCGAGCAATCGGCCCGATACCGCATCCGGGACGGCGCCGCGCAGGGTGCGTCCCTGGACGGTTGTCTCGACCGCGATGGCGGTGCTCCTCCGGGAAGAGAGCGGGCGGTCGATCGGCGAGGCCATGGGCCCATCGTCGACCTAAGTCCAGTCCGATCACATCGGGCAAAGAGCCTCAGATTCTCGGAGCCCACCGTCGGGACCGGGTATTGCTCAGTCGATGCCGAGGCGTTGCGCGACGGCGGCAGCGTCGACCCGGGTGTTCACGCCAAGCTTGCGCAGGATGTTCGACACGTGCACGCTCGCGGTCTTGGCGGACACGAAGAGCTCGTCGCCGATCTGACGGTTGGTGCGACCGGCAGCGACCAGCGACAGGACTTCTGCTTCCCGCGTGGTCAGTCCGAGACGTTCGACCGAGCCCTCGTCGAGCGTGACCCGTGTCGGGGCGTCGATGCTGATCCGGGTTCGCCGTGAGAGTGCCTCGAGCTCTGCGAGCAACGGCGCAGCGCCGAGCTCGAACGCGATGGCGTGCGCGCGTCGGAGCGACGAAGCTGCACGGTCTGCCGCACCGGCGAGAGCAGCTGCTTCGGCCTCGCGCAGGAGTGCGGTCGCGGTCGCCCACTGGTCGCCGAGATCGGCCCAGCGTGTGGCAGCCTCGGCCCACAACTCGGCATCCGATGCATCGAAACGACTCAGGCACGCTGCGGCTTGGGCGAGGCTGGCTTCGGTATCACGTTGGGCGCCGTGCGAGCTGGTCTCGGCGAAGGATCGGGCCCCAGCGATCCGCTGCTCGAAGGAGGCGATCGTCTCGGCGAGATTCGCTCGCTCGCTGCGAGCACGGGCGTCCAACGCCCGTTCGACCCCTGCGGCGACGCTGAGCATCGCGAATCTGGCCGCCCACAGCGGCGACGAGGTCGCCGTCGTGGCCCAGCCTCGATCTGCCGCCTCGGCGGCCTCGTCCCAGTCTCCAAGCGCGAGGTGAACATCGGCCGCGGTGGCATCGACAACGGTCTGGTGCCATCCGTCGACGGGCTGGGAATGGGCCATGGCGAGGTGTTCGAGCGCTTCCTCGGTCCGGCCCAGGCGGGCGGCGAGCAGTGCTCGGGCCCTGGCGAACCGGACGAGTCCAGCGGGGAAGGTACCGGCGACAGGTTGGCGAGCGAGGACCGTTTCCGCGTCGGGCCATCGGCCGAGTCGGGTGAGTGCTTCTGCGGCGAGCGAGTCGAAGTAGCAGTCGAATCCGTGGAGGCCGGTCAGCTGCGCTTCTGCGATCGCGTCGAGCGCCCCGTTGACCGCCGCCTGACTGTCGCCGGCGTCGATCAACGCAACGCACAGGTAGACGTTGGCGAACGCACGCGCCTGCGCACCGTTGGCGGCGGCGACTGATTCTCGACAGAGCCGGACTGCTTCATCGGGGTCGCCCTGGTTGCTGCGGACGATGCCGAGGACGCGGCGGGCCATTCCCCACGCGACCGGGTGCTCGTCGGGGCCGGGAACGACGTCGAGCACTTTCTCGCACCAGTGTTCGGCTGTCGTGTAGTTGCCCGACATGAGCTCGGCCTGGCCGAGGCCGGCCCAGACCAGAGCTGCAGCTGGATCCTCGTCGTCGGTCAACAGCTCGGCCGCTTGCGCGAATTCGGACCGGCTCTGGTCCAGTTGTCCGCTGGCCCACAGGTATCGGCCGAGCCGCTCGTGGCCCCACGCCGCGCCGAGCGCCGGCGGCCCGAGCTCGAACGCAGCTCGGCCCAGCTCGATCGCTCGCAGGTTGCCGACCGTGGACGTGGCGAGCTCTGCGGCCTGCCAGAGCCGTTCCGGGCGGCTGGCCGTCGCAGGAGGCTCGCCCACGGCGTCCCACAGTTCGAGGGCTCGCGTGACGTGGGCGAACGCGGCGCCAGGTGCGACCGTTTCGGCGGCGTCCACCGCTGCGAGCAGCGCAGCGAAGGCGGCGTCGACGTCCCCTGAACGGTCGAGGTGGAAGGCGAGCTCACCTGCCCGGTCCGGTCGCCGCAGCACCTCGGCGGTTTGGCGGCCCAACACCTCGGCGAGCCTGCGGTGCAGACGCTGCCGCTGGGGTGGGAGCAGGTCGGCGTACACGACCTCGCCGATGAGCGGGTGCCGGAAACGATACGCGTCGTGGTCGACCTCGAGCAGTCGTGCGTCGATCGCCGTCCTCAACGCGGCTTCCAGCTCTGAGTCGCTCAGCTCGACCGTGTCGGCGAGAAGTTCGTGCCCAGTATCCCGGCCGAGCGCAGCGACCACCCCCAACACGTGTCGTGCGGTCTCGTCGAGCGCGGCGATCTCGGTCGAGATGAGGTCGGAGAGCACGATCGGGATCGTCTCGCCGGCGAGGTGCGCGACGACGAGCTCATTGGTGAAGAACGGATTGCCCTGCCCCCGGCTCGCGATCTGGTCGACCAGCACAGCAGGTGCAGGTTCACCGATCAGCGCGCTGACACGAGCCGCGATGTCGTCGCGGTCCAGTCCCACCAGGTGGATGTGTCCTGTCGCAGGGAGTCGTCTCAGCTCGGCGAGTCGGCCGCGTTGCGACGAACGCAGTCCGACCTCGTCGGCACGGTAGGTGCCGACCAACACGGCCCGTTCGTCGATCAGGTTGCGGGCGAGGTAGTCCAGGAGGTCCCACGTCGCGCTGTCGGCCCAGTGGAGGTCCTCGAATCCGACGAGCACGGCGTCGTCGGTTGCCAGATGTCCGATCAGGTCGAGGACGGCGACGAACAGTCCGCCCTGGTCGGACGTTGACGTCGCGGCGGCGAGCGGCCGGGGAGTGAACCAGAGCCGCAGCGGCGCCAGCGCCGGCGACTCGTCGAGCAGATCCGGTCGCGATCGACGGAGTTGGCGGACCAGATCCGCGACCGGAGCCAGTGGAATCGTGTCGCCTCCGATGTGCGTGGACCGCCCGAGGTAGAGGGCGACACCCGCTCGCGCTACAGCCTCGCGCACGATCGTGGACTTGCCGATCCCCGCGTTGCCTCCCACCAAGAGGACCGATGGCAGCCCGTGTCGTGCATCCCCGATCGCCTGCTCGAACGTGGCCAACTCCGCGCTCCGGCCGACGAAGTCCTCGGTGGACGACCGGTCCGACACCACGCCGCCAAGTATCACGCACTCCGACCATCCATGGCGCAGCTCCGCCTCGGCACCTTCGGGATCTGAGTGGGGGTGGCCGATGCGGACCGCGCCGCCTTAGGACGACGTTGGCCCCATGAGCACCGCCGTCATAGCCGTCAGTCATCGCATCCACCGTCTCCTCGGCCTCGCCGTCATCGGTGCGGCGCTCCTCTCCGCCACCGCGTGTGGCGGTGACGGGAGCACAGCAGCGGACCGCTCGTCGTCCGCACCGACCACGGCACTCCCGCTGACACAGCCGAGCCATTCACCGACCTCGACCAGCCCGACCTCGACCAGCCCGACCACGCAGCCCACCACGACTGCACCGCCAGCTCCTGAGGCATCCACCTCCGCCGACGAGCGCCCGACCGCGACTCTCGACGAACTCGTCGGCGTCGCGGACGCCCGGGTTCATGTGCGCTGCACCGGGAGCGGCGCCTCAACCGTCGTACTGATCTCGGGGTTCGAGATGGGATCCGTCACCTGGGCGGCCGTCGAACCGACGATCGCCGCACAGACACGGGTGTGCACCTACGACCGACCCGGCACCGGAACCAGCGAACCCGCGTCCGCGATCGCGACCTTCACCACCCAGGCCCACGACCTCCGCGACCTACTCGCCACGATCGGAGAACCGGGTCCTTTTGTCGTCGTCGGGCACTCATTCGGCGGCGCCGAAGCGGTCGCGTTCGCCTCGGCGTTCCCCGACCAGGTCACGGGACTCGTGCTCGTCGACGCCAGCCCGGTCACGTGGCCGGACGCGCTGTGCGCCGTCCCCGACGACGGTTCAGCAGCCGCCACGATGCTTCGCGATCTGTGCGCCGGATGGTCCGAGCCCACGGGCAACGCCGAGCACCTCGACGTCGGTGCCGCATTCACCGACGCCGCCACCATCACCTCGCTCGGCTCGCTGCCGATGGCGGTCGTCACCGCCGTCGAGCGCCAACTCCCCACCGGGCTCGCAACCGACGAGGTGGCGCGCCTCACCGACGTCTGGAACCAGGGCCAGCAGCACTGGAGCCAACTCTCGACCGGCTCTCGCCTGGTGCCCGTCGACGACACGAGCCACGACATCCAACTCGATCACCCCGACGTCGTCGTCGACGAGATCCTCCGCCTGCTCCCCTGACCCCGGCGCCCACCACGCCTCAACCACCCACACCATCACCACCCATACCAACCCAAGGAGTCATCATGCACGGTCGTCCAGCCACCCAGTCCCTCGGCCCATCACACGCCAGTCATCCTCAGCGCTGGCGCATCCTCGGCGTGCTCGTGCTCGCCCTGCTCGTCACGTCGATCGATCACACGATCATCAACGTCGCCATGCCCCGACTCGTCGGTGACCTCGGAGCCAGCTCGGCGCAGCTGCAATGGGTCGTCGCGTCGTACACCGTCGTGTTCGCTGGGCTGCTCCTCGCAGCCGGCAGCATGGGCGACCGCTTCGGACGCCGACACGCACTGCTGGCCGGTCTCGTTGCGTTCCTCACCGGTTCCGTGGTCGCCGCGACCGCTGCGTCGACGGATGTGCTCGTCGCCGGCCGTTGCGTGATGGGCGCCGGCGGCGCCCTGATCATGCCGACCACGCTGTCGATCCTCGTCAACGTGTTCGGCGACCCACGCGAACGCGTCAAGGCAATCGCCGCATGGACCGCAGCCAGCGGCGTCGGCATCGCCGTCGGCCCGATCATCGGTGGCGCACTGATGCGCAGCTTCTCGTGGTCGTCGGTGTTCTGGATCAATGTGCCGCTGCTCGTCGTCGCCGTCGTCGGAGCAGTACACATCGTTCCCGACTCCCGCGACCCACACGCCACTCGGCTCGATCCGATCGGAGCGGTCCTGTCGATCGCGGCGATCAGCTCGCTGGTCTACGCCGTCATCCAGGCACCCGAGCGCGGCTGGTCCTCGACGGCGTCGCTGGTCAACCTCGCGGTCGGCACCGGCATCGCGATCCTGTTCATCGCGTGGGAGATCCGCCGCGACGATCCGATGCTCGACATCTCCCTGTTCCGGAACCGCAGCTTCTCCGCCGGCAGCATCACGCTCACCCTGCTGTTCTTCGCGATGGCCGGCACCGTCTTCCTGCAGGCGCAGTACCTCCAGTTCATCCTCGACTACACACCGCTCGCGGCCGGGTTCGCTCTCGTCCCCGCCGCGGTGGGGATGCTGCTCGGCACCGGGACAGGAGCCCACCTCGTCGCCATGCACGGCGGCCGAGTCACCGTCGCCGCCGGCACATTGATCGCCGCCGGCGGTGTCGCCGTACAGGCCGCGTTCGCCGACGGAGGATCGTACGCTCCGACCGGTGTCGGCCTGCTCCTGTTCGGCCTCGGTGCGGGCATCGCCATGCCCGCCGCGACCGAGATGATCATGGCCACCCTCCCGCCGGCCCGCGCCGGGGTCGGCTCTGCGGTCAACGACACCGTTCGCGAGTTCGGAGGCGCCCTCGGAGTCGCCGTCGTCGGCAGCATCGCCGCCACCGGCTACACAACGTCGATGCGCAGCGAACTCGACGGATTCTCCAACCTCGCCGACGTCGAGCGCTCGATGATCGCCGACAACGTCGGTGCGGCGATCGAGACCAGTCGGCACCTCGGTGCACAGGGCGACCAGATCGCCACGGCAGCCCGAACCGCCTTCGTGGACTCGATGAGCCACTCGCTGTGGATCGCGGCCGGGCTCGCGGTGTGCGCCGCGATCGTCGCCCTCACCCAACTACCCCGCCACACGGCCCCGAGCGTGGACCTCTCCGCTCGGCCCAGTCACCACGGCCATGCCACGGCGCACCGGCCCGTCGCTGCAACGCACCGATCGACAACGCACCGGTCGGCATCATGAACACCGACATCGTCGTGATCGGCGGCGGTGCCGCCGGTCTCACCGCCGGGCTCGTGCTCGCACGAGCCCGGCACCGGGTCACCCTCATCGACGACCAGACCTACCGCAACGCGACCGTCGACGAATTCCACGGATTCCCCACCCGCGACGCCACCTCACCCAACCAGTTCCGAGCCGACGCTATGCGCGAACTGAGCTCGTACGGCGTCGCGGTCGTCGGATCGACGGTGACCAGCGTCGATGCGACCGGCGGGATCGTCCGGGTCGAACTCGACAACGAAACCGCGGTCACCGCATCGGCCATGCTGCTCGCCACCGGCGTCCAGGACGACCTGCCTCGGATCGACGGACTCGAGCCGCGATGGGGCAAGTCGGTGTTCAACTGTCCCTTCTGCGACGGCTGGGAGCAACGCGACCAACCCGTCGTCGTCATCGACGCCGGGCCGGGCGCCGAGCACCTCGCAACCATGCTCCGCTCCTGGACCCCTGACGTCACGATCGTCGACGCCGATGACGTCGACGCGCTCACGGGCAGCGGGACCACCCTCGACCACGTCGGACTTCGCGACGGGCGAACCCTCCACGCCACGGCTGCGTTCGTGAAAGCACCACTCATCCCACGCAGTTCGTTCGCCCGACAGGCCGGATGTGCTCTCGACGCCGCCGGCTACGTCATCACCGACGAGACCGGCAAGACGAGCCATGCACTCGTGTGGGCAGCCGGCGACCTTCGCCGGCCGCCACCCGCACCGCACCAAGTGGTGCTCGCCGCAGCCGATGGCTCGATGGCTGCCATCGCGATGCACACGTCCCTCGTCGCCCGGGACATCGACGCAACAGAGACCGGATAGATTGCGTCCAGGCGGCAGTCGGGTGGTGACCCGGGTAGTCATCCATGACGTCGAGAAGTCACGATTGGCGCCATGCCGTTCGATCACTCACAGCGAGGACACCACGACCTGGGAGACAATGTGTGGCGAACGCTCGGGCCCCGAGTATCCGACCCGCCTGAGGGCGGGAAAAGGGGCGTGTCACATTGGTCAACGACGGTCACTCCCGGTCAACAACGGTCACTCGAAAACCGCTCCTGACCAGGGCCTCAACGCTCTGACCAGGCACGACGCGCAACACCCTCGTGGGTTCGATTCCCCCCAGCTCCACGAGAATTTCGGCGCATATTCGATGTGTCGACAGGTACCGGCTATCGGAACACGCGATCGATCAGCGTCAACGAGGGACACGTGTCGGTGGTGTTCGGGTCAGCGGGTCGGGTTGTTGTCGTTGCCGCGAATGTCGTTGACGAGCCGGAGGGTCTCGGGAGAGGGTGAGGCGTCGAGTTCGGTGGCAAGGGTGTCGAGGCAGCGGGTGTAGGCGCGCAGGGCGGCGCTGTGGTCGCCGCAAGCGCGTTCGGCTTCGATGAGGAGACGGTGGGCGACCTCGCGGAGAGGGTCGAGTTCGATGGCGGTTTGGGCGGCGGCGGCTGCAAGTTGGTAGTCGCCGAGATGGTTCCAGGCGGTGGCGAGCGTGATCGAGCAGCGGTAGAGGGCGTCGGCAAGACGATTGCGCACCCGGTCGGACCAGCGGTTGTCGATACCGGTGAGGAACGGGCGGCGCAGGATGCTCGAGGCGACAGTGGCGTCACGCGCAGCGTTGGCGTGGTCGTTGTGGCGGATTGCGCCCTCGGCGCGGTCGAGTCGTCGCAGAGCGTCCTCGAGGTCGACCCAGGTGTCCGCCGGCAGTAGGAGTTGGTAGGTGCCGCCGGAGGAGTTGAGCACCCTTGGGCCGTCGAGGCCGGTCGTGGTGATGAGCGAGCGGATCTTCGAGATCACTATTGCCAATGCGCTCTTCCACTGCAACGGCAACCTTTCGTCCCAGACGATGTCGGCCAGTTGGCCGTGGGAGAGGGGTCGGCGTTCGGAGGCGAGGGCGGCGAACGCGATGCGACCTTGATTGCCGGGTAAGTCGGTGTCGATGAAGTGTCCGGAGGGGCCGTCGAGGCGTAGTCCACCGGTGAGGTACAGACGTGCCAAGATTCCTCCAACGATCTGCCAAGGCGCAGTTGTCATGATGTCACGCGGGAGGGCAGCAATGAGCGGACAAAACATCGAATGCCCGTGCGGGACGGTACTGCGAGGCGCCGACGAGGACGCCGTGATCGCCGAGGCGCAAGCACACGCCAAGGCGGTCCATGACATGGACCTCAGCGACGACGACGCACGCTCGATGGCCCGTCCAGCCTGACCTCCCGCGATTCAGTCACCCGCGCCGCGGGTGTGAGACAGCGAGGAGCAAATCATGAAGAAGTTCGCCTGTGGCCAAGTCGTGCCCGGTTGCGACGGAGTCGTCACCGGTGCCACCGAGGACGAAGTGTTGACCGCCGCGGCGCAGCACGCTGCGACCGCGCACGGTATGAGCGAAGTCCCCGACGAGGTGGTCGCTGCAATCCGCGCCGGCATCACCGACGCCTAAACATGACCCCCGGACGAGGGATCGAAGGTGCGACGACGTCGGCCGAACGCCTGGCGATCGCCGACCGTTGAACCTCGATCCACCTGAAGTGGACCGATGCAGCCGACCCCGCAAAGCACAGCCGCCGAATGGTTTCGCGTCAGCGGCGGAGGTTGGTTGGCGGTGGTCGGCGCTGGAGACGCTGGGTGAGCAGCGCCACAGCGTCGGCCACAAGGTTCGGCTCGATTGCGGCAACGGGCGCGTTGAGCGCGACGCGGGCGATCGTCAGGGTGAGATGGTCGACCTCTTCTCCGTTGATGCGGATGACGCACGAGTCTGCTGCGGTTTCGACGACGTGGTGGTCGACCCACGACAGCACCGGTTCGATTCGGGCATAGGGAGCGTCGACGGTGACCACCGCTTCGACGTTGCGGGGTATCGACGCAATCGATGCGGTGAGGAAGGCTCCGGCATCGCCGCCCGGGATCTCGCGGGCGGCGAAGCGGCCGCCCGCCAATGTGGTGGCGCTCAGCCGGTCGACTCGGAAGGTCCGCCAATCGCTGCGGCGAAGGTCGAACGCGACGAGATACCAGCGACGTTCGGCGGTGACGAGTTGGTGCGGTTCGACGAGGCGCTCGCTGCGTTCGCCGTCGCGCCGTCGGTAGTCGAAGCGGACTTCCTCGCGGTCGCGGCACGCCACGGCGAGGACGCTGAGTGCGTCGGGGTCGACGTCATCGTCGGGGCCGGACCAGCGCAGTTCGACCACGCTGGAGTGCAGCGCTGAGACTCGCCGCTTCAACCGGTCGGGAAGGAGTTGTTCGATCTTCGCCAAGGCGCGCAGCGAGGTGTCTTCGATGCCTCCGATGGCGGCACCGGCGGCAGAGCGCAACCCGAGAGCGACCGCGACGGCTTCGTCGTCATCGAGGACGAGCGGTGGCAGATGCACGCCGACGGCAAGTCGGTAACCCCCGTCGGCTCCCGTTGTTGCGTCGACGGGGTAACCGAGGGTGCGGAGCCTGTCCACGTCGCGACGCACCGTGCGTTCCGTGACGTCGAGGCGTTCGGCAAGGTCCGCGGCCCGCCACAACCGGTGCGTCTGCAGCAGCGACAGCAGGTGCAGCGCCCGGCCGGTCGGATCGTTCCTCACCGCCTCAGATTGCCACGCGTTGCGGACCGATGCTGTCCGCAATGGTTCGTACGGTGGTTCCGCATACCAACAACCGTCGCCCAGAAAAGAGAACGACATGTTCAACCCAACCGACTTTCCCGAGCCCACGATCATCCTGGTCAATGGAGTGGAACTCGAGGTCTTCGAAGCCGGCCGCGAGAACACCACGCCCATCGTGATGTGTCACGGCTGGCCGGAGCATGCCTTCTCGTGGCGTCACCAGATGCCCGCTCTTGCCGCAGCGGGCTATCACGTCATCGTCCCCAACCAGCGGGGCTATGGCAACTCGTCCCGGCCGGTCGACGTCACCGACTACGACATCGCACACCTGACGGGTGACCTCGTCGCGCTGCTCGACCACTTCGGCTACGAGAACGCCACATTCGTCGGTCACGACTGGGGAGCGAACGTCGTCTGGGGCATGGCGCTCCTGCACCCTGACCGGGTCGACGCAGTGGTCAACCTGGCGCTGCCCTACCAGGAGCGCGGAGAACAGCCCTGGATCGAGATGATGGAACAGGTCTTCGGTGGCGACTTCTACTTCGTCCACTTCAACCGGCAGCCAGGCGTTGCGGACGCCGTTCTGGATGACAACACCGTCCAGTTCCTCCGCAACATGTACCGGAAGAACCAGCCGCTCGTCGCTCCGGAGCCGGGCATGATGATGATCAACATCGCACAAGCCGACTCGCCGCTGGGAGAGCCCATCATGAGCGAGAGCGAACTGGCCGTGTTCGTCTCCGCATTCGAAACATCAGGGTTCACCGGCAGCATCAACTGGTACAGGAACATGGACCGCAACTGGCACCTGTTGGCAGATGTGGACCCGATCGTCCACACCCCGGCACTCATGATCCGCGGCGAGCAAGACGTGATCCCGAAGTCCGAACGACTCTCGGAGTTCGTGCCCAACGTGGAAGAAGTCAGCCTCGATTGCGGTCACTGGATCCAGCAAGAACTGCCGGACGAAACAACGCAAACGATCTTGAACTGGCTGGAGCAGCGGAGCAGCGCTCGGGACCTACCGGCAGGTGCTGTCGACCGATGCAGACGACACTGCACCCGACTCACCGACCTCCGGCGTTGCCCACGTCGGACTTGCTGAAGTCGCCTACCAACGAGGCGAGCTCGAATCGGCACGACACCACGTCGAGCGAGGCATCGCGAGCTGCCGACAGTTCGTGTACACCCAGGCGCTCGCCACGGGTCATGCGACCCTCGCATGGATCCGTCACGCTGACAGCGATCTCGAAGGCGCACGGGCGGCGATCGACGAGGCCGTCGAGGTCGGCCCGGACCACGACGTCGTCGATCTCCTCAACCCAGTCCCGGCACAGCGGGGACGCCTCCTGCTCGCCCACGGCGACGACCTCCCCGCCGAGCAATGGGTGGACCTTCGCAACATCGGCGCCGAAGACGACCCCCACCACCCAGCCGAACCCGCCTACCTGCTGCTCGCACGACTCCTCATCGCACGGGACCGAGCACTCGAGGCGATCCCACTCCTCGGTCGCCTCGGCGACGCCGCGATCGACGACCGACGAATCGGAACCCTGATCGAGATCGAAATGCTCCGTGCGCTCGCCTTGGCCGACAGCGACCGGGCGGGGCGTGCTCCGCCTTGGCGAACGCGGTCACGCTTGCCGCACCGCACGGCTACGTCCGCGTGTTCGTCGACGAAGGCGAGCCCATGGCCACACTGCTCGGCGAACTGATCGCAACCATGCCGACCGACGACGAGCACACCGACCTGCTCGAACACGGAGCGAACCTCATCCGCGCCTTCGACCAAGCGGCCGCACACACCGCCACCGACGCCATCCGACAGCCGCTCGTCGTTCCACTCACCGAACGCGAACTCGAGGTCCTGCGATACGTCGCCACCGGCAAGCAGAACCGAATGATCGCGGCGGAACTGTACGTGTCGCTCAACACCGTCAAGAAGCACGTCACCCACATCCTCGACAAGCTCGGCGTCGGAAACCGGACCGCTGCCATCGCACGAGCACGGGAACTCGAGCTCTTGTCGTGACACCTGCCGGATGCTCACCCTGGTCCGTCTGCGGCCGCCTCGAGTCCGTCGAGGATGAGGTCGAGGCCGAAGTCGAACTCGGTGGCGAAGTCGTAGCCCGGCTGGAGCACGTGTTCGGTGGTGAACTCGATGAGGTGCGGATACTCGCCGGCCGGCATCGCCTCGGTCACCGACTGCGCGAGTTCGGTCATGTCGTCGCCGCCGGTGGCCGGGAGGCTTGCTTCCTGGAGTGCGAAGCCGTAGATGAAGGCGTCGATCAGGGCGTAGGCGTGGGCGGTCATCTCGATCGAGAACCCACCGTCGCGCAGGCACCCGAGCACCGCGTCGTGGTGCCGCAGCGTCGCCGGTCCGGGGGTGGTCCGCGATTCCATCAGCGGGGCCGCCCACGGGTGTCGGGCGAGCACCACCCTGGCCGATGCGGCCCGCTGCCGGATCGCCTGCTTCCAATCGGTGCCGGCGGGCGGGAGGTCGATCTCACTGAAGACGTGATCGACCATGCCGTCGATGATCGCCTCCTTGTTGGAGACGTGGTGGTAGATCGTCATCGGTTTCACGTCGAGCTCGACGGCCAGTTTGCGGATCGTCAACGCATCGACGCCGATCACATCCGCCAGCGCGACCGCGGCCGTGATCACCCGCTGCGGACTCAGCGTCGACCGGGCCCTGGCCGCGGCTTCGGGCCTTTCGATCTCGGTGTTCTCCACCGTCTGCGCCATGTGGTCCTCCGCTTCCTGGTTGACAACCGTACTAAGTATGGCTAAGGTTCGTCAATGTTATCGTACTAAGTACTAATAGTGCGACGTCACGAAAAGGAAAGACACATGATGAAGATGACCGATGCGGCGACAGGTGCAACCGATCACAGCGGCTCGACCTCGCCAACCGATGCCCTTCCAGCGAACATGCGAGCGATCGTCCAGCACGCGTACGGTGCGGCCGACGACCTCGCACTCGAGAACGTCGACCTGCCGACCATCGCCGCCGACGAGGTGTTGATCGAGGTCCACGCCGCCGGCGTCGACCGCGGTGTGTGGCACCTGATGACCGGCAACCCGTACGTGATCCGGATCGCCGGATACGGGCTGACGAAGCCGAAGCAGCCGATCCAAGGTCTCGACGTGGCGGGCCGCGTCGTCGCCGTCGGCGCCGACGTCACCCGCTTCTCCCCCGGCGACGAGGTGTTCGGCATCGCCAGCGGCTCGTACGCCGACTACGCGGCTGCGAAGCAGGACAAGCTCGCCCGCAAACCGAGCACCGCCACCTTCGAACAGGCCGCTGCAGCCACCATCTCGGGCATCACCGCCCTGCAGGCCCTCACCGACGTCGGCAAACTCGAGGCCGGCCAACGCGTGCTGGTACTCGGCGCGTCGGGGGGCGTCGGCAGCTTCGCCGTGCAACTCGCCAAGGCACTCGGTGCCGAAGTCACCGGCGTCGCCAGCACCACCAAAATCGACCTCGTCCGCTCGCTCGGAGCCGACCACGTCATCGACTACACCCGCGACGACGCCACCGACGGCATCGCCAGCTACGACCTGATCATCGACACCGGTGGCCGCACCCCCGTCCGCCGTCTCCGACGCGCGCTGACCGAGCGCGGAACACTCGTGATCGTCGGCGGCGAGGACGGCAACCGCTTCACCGGCGGCGTTGGCCGTCAGGTCCGGGCGTTGATGCTGTCACCGTTCGTCAAGCAGCGGCTCACCACGTTCATCAGCACCGAGGGCCACTCGTTCATCGAACGCCTCGCCGAGTTCATCGAGTCCGGCGACGTCGTGCCCGCGATCGGACGACGTTTCGCCCTCGAAGATGCTGCTCAGGCGATCGACCAGCTGGAAACCGGCGCAACCCGCGGCAAGTCCGTGATCGTCGTGCGGAGCGACGACGCAGCCACCACCGATCCGAACCGAGCCGACTCATGACCCGGATCTCGGCCTTGACCAAGCGGTATGGCGCCAGGACCGCGATCGACGATGCGATGTTCGAGGCCGCCTCGAGTCGGGTGACCGGCTTCGTCGGTCCCAACGGTGCCGGCAAATCGACCACGGTGCGGTCGATCGATCACCCGATTCAGCGAACGACGCGTCGATGGCAGTGATCGAAGTCGATGAGCTCACCAAGAGCTACGGCGACACCGTCGTCGTCGACGACATCTCCTTCTCGGTGGAGGAGGGCGAGATCTTCGCCATCCTCGGGCCGAACGGCGCCGGCAAGACCACGACCGTCGAGTCGATCGCAGGATTGCGGACCCCCGACTCAGGCCGCATCGAGGTGTTCGGCTACGACCCGCTCTACGACAGCATGCAGGTGCGCAAGATCCTCGGAGTCCAGCTCCAGCAGAGCAGATTCCAGGATCGCGTGAAGGTGCGCGAGGTCGTGGAGACCTTTGCCGCCCTGTACCCGGATCCGGTCGACGTCTCGGACCTGCTCGAACGGCTCGGTCTCAGCAACAAGGCCGGCACGCGCTATTCACAGCTCTCCGGAGGTCAGCAGCAACGCCTGTCGATCGCCGTCGCTCTCGTCGGGCGGCCCCGTGCGGTGATCCTCGACGAACTGACCACCGGCCTCGACCCGCAAGCCCGGCGAGAGACCTGGGGACTCGTCGAGGAGCTACGCGACAGCGGCGTCACCGTGGTGCTGGTCACCCACTTCATGGAGGAAGCGGAACGACTCGCTGATCGGCTGGCCTTGATCGACCAGGGACGGCTCGTCGCCATCGACACGCCCAAGGGCCTGATCGACAGCGTCGGACTCGAGCAGCGCATCCGGTTCACGACCTCCGAGCCGATCGACGACGACTGGCTGAAGCGCCTCCCCGAGGTCACCGGCATCGGCCGCTCCAACGGTGAGATCGTGGTCACCGGCAACCGCCGACTGCAGTTCGCCGTCGTATCGTCGTTGACCGACCGTGGGATCGTCCCGGATCGATTCCAGGTCGATCCGGTCACGCTCGACGACGCGTTCGTCGCCATCACCGGCCGCCATCTGGCGATAGGCCACGAGGACGATGCGTGATGTCGGCAGTCTCCGCACTGACCAAGACCCAGGCCAAGGTCTTTCTCCGAGAGCCGCTTGCAGTGTTCTTCGGACTGGTTTTCCCGGCGGTCCTGCTGGTGGTCATCGGCATCGCGTATCCGAGGGCGACCGATCCGGAACCGACATTCGACGGCCGGAGTCTCGTCGAGGTCTACGCGCCGACGACGATCGTGCTGGGTTTGGCGACCATGGCCGTCTTCCTCCTTCCCGTCGCGCTCGGAGGAGACCGCGAGCGAGGGATCCTCCGTCGGCTGTCGACGACACCGGCTCATCCCCGAACGCTCGTTGCCGCGCACCTCGCCGTCCAGCTCGCAGTAGTCACGCTGGCCACGATCGCCGCCGTGCTGGTCGGGACACTCGCGTTCCCGATCCCTTTTCCCGGGAGTCCGGGGTGGTTCATCCTCTCGTTCGTCTTGGGCGCCTGCTCGCTGCTCGCTGTCGGGTTGTTGATCGGATCGATGGCGCCGACGGCGAGCAGCGGCCAGGGCATCGGGATGCTCCTGTACTTCCCGCTGCTGTTCTTCGCCGGCGTGTACGTCCCTCTCGATGTGATGCCCGATGGGATCCGGACGATCAGCGGCTACACCCCGGCCGGCGCCGCAGTCGAGGCGCTGTCGGACAGCTGGACCGGCAATGCCCCCCACGTCTCCAGCCTGCTGGTCATGTTGGTGTACGTGGCAGTCGCCGGCGCGCTCGCCGTCCGGCTCTTCCGCTGGCAATGAGGGACCCAACGGACCGCGTGGCTCACTTCCGAGTCCCGTCGGCCGCCTCGTGTCCCCGACGACACGGTCGGGACCGGAGTCGATCGGGATTGCGAATCGCTTCTCCACCGAGCCGACCTCATGGGTCACCTGGCTCGCTGGCGGGACCCCGCCACTTGGACCATCAGGGGCGTTCTGACCGTCAGCACCATCCTCACATTCGCCTCGACGAGCATCTTCGCTCCGGCGACGGCGGTCCAGCCTGGCTGAATCCAATTCGACGACAGCCCCGATCAGGATCACCGACAGGCCGATCATGCCGACACCACGACCGCTCGGCGACCCATCAGCCGGCCCGAGCTTCGGACCACGACGGCCGTGAGCAGGGTGGCGACGGCGGTCGCCGGTCCGAACACGTACCGTTCGACGCCGCTGGTCGACGCGAGGTTGCCGACGGTGTTGAGGGCGAAGTAGCCGGCGATCGTCCACGTGGCCGCGGTGAGCCAGCGGGCGGGGCGCCGGATCAGTCCAGCTCGTCGGGCCACGACGGTTGCCATGCCGACCAGGACCACCGCAGCGCCTCCTGAGACGACGCGCATGCCGTCGGGCAGCACTCGTGGTTGCGAACCCGCCCCAGACGTGCTCGCCGAGCGGGGCACCCGCAGCGAGGGCGATCTGGAGTCCGGCGAACGAGGTGCAGATCGCTACGACGCCGAGGGCTGCCGCGCCGGCGGCACCTGCCGACCGGGTCGTCAGTCGCTGGGTGGCAGCCGCGTTCACGACGGTACTCCGGCCCGGTCGTCGCGGCGGAGCAGGGCGATGCCAGCGCCGATGAACCAGACGATCGATCCGAGGCCGAAGACCATCTCCACGGCTTCGAACTGAGGGACGACCGTGACGAGTCCGGCGATCGCCGTGACGACGCCCGTGACGTTGAGCCAGCGTGGGAGCCGACCGGTGGCGAAGCCGGCGAGGGAGACGAGGCCGATCCAGATGCTGCCGACGAGTTCGTTGCCGCCGCCGAGTCCGTTGGTGACGGTGTCGATCGCGGACCAGACGGAGACCGCTCGGTCAGGCTCGGTCTCGGCGAGGTCGGCGACGGCTTCGATCCCGATGTTGGAGATCATGCCAGTCGCATACATGAGCGCGGCCCAGATCGCGGCGAAGACCGTCGCTGTGTTGACGAGGATCGGCGCGCGGCCGACGAGTCGCTGCCGCAGTGCGAGCGCCAATGGGACGAGTGCGGCGCCGAAGACGATGAAGATGCCCAGATACCAGGCGAGGAGTTGGCCCTGGTGGTCGACGAGGAAGTCGACCGACTCGGCGGCGGTGGCGTCGGGATCGGTGTAGTCGGCGAGCGACGTCGCGAACATCACGATGCCGTAGCCGAAGGTGCCCGCAGCGAGCAGCGCGGCGGCGCCGCCGATGCGTCCGAGGCGGCCCTCGGTGGGCTTCATCGCGTGATGCGCGACGGTTGTTGGGGCGTGGACGGTCATGGCCGGTTCCTTTCGGGTTCGGTGGAATTGGTTCGGGACGTGGCGCCCGTGGTCTGGTCGAGTCGACACAGCGCCGTCACCTCGACGTTGAGCGAGGTGAAGTGGGCGAGCAGCCCGTTGAGGTGTGACGAGTCTCGGATCGCTCCGACGAGGCGGGTCGTGCCTGCCTCGGTCAGCTCGACGTCGAACTCGTCGATGACCGGACGGAGCACGCGGTCGGAGGCATGGCCACCGATCTCGATCTCGTAGCGGGTCGGGCCCGTTCGTTCGGTCATGACGCCACGGTGACGTCGAGTGGGGTGATCAGGCATCCCTCACCCGGCGATCTCACCCGGGTGAACGGAAGGACCGGCAGCGACAGCGGAGGCCGTGATCGTGCGGCGTCCTAGAGTCGGATGTGATGGGAGACGATGTAGGCGAGTTGGTCGCCACCAAGCTGCACCCGCCGACGGTGCCCCGACAGCTCGTCCGTCGCACCCGGCTGGATGGGCTTCTCGATCTGGCGATCGCCGAGCGGCACCGTCTCGTCCTCGTGAGCGCACCTGCTGGATCGGGCAAGTCGACGCTGCTGGCCGGGAGTCTCGGCGGCCGCGATGTCGATCTTGCGTGGCTTCAGGTGGAGGGCAGCGACGCGGACCCCGTGCGGTTCTGGTCATATCTCGTGGCGGCGATCGATCGCACGCGGCCCGACCCGAGCGACGCAGTCGCGAGCACGATCGTGTCGTCGGGCGGAGCTCCGGACGCTGTCGTCCCGGTGCTGGTCAATGCACTCGCAGCAGTCCCGAGCCCGCTCGTCGTCGTCATCGACGACTATCACCTGATCGACAACCACGATGTCCACGCCGGCGTCGAGCGGCTCGTCGAGCTCTGCCCCGAACACGTCCGGATCGTCATCGCAACGCGCACCGACCCATCGTTCCGCCTCGGCCGACTGCGCGTGCGTGGTCAGCTCACCGAGATCCGCGCCGCCGACCTGCGCTTCGACCCCGAGGAGGCCTCGGACCTGCTCGCCACCCTCCTCCTCGATCGACAGATGATCCGTGAGCTGTGCGAGCGGACGGAGGGGTGGGCGGCCGGTCTCGTGCTGGCCGGGCTCTCGCTCACCGGACTCGACGACGCATCCGACTTCATCGCCGGCTTCGGTGGCGACAACCAGCTCGTCGTCGACTACCTCACCGACGAACTGCTCGAGTCGATCCGTCCCGACGACCGACAGCGGCTGATCGAGACATCGATCCTCGATCGCCTCACCGGACCCCTGGTCGACGCCGTCACCGGGTCCACCGACGGCACTGCGTGGCTGCAACGCACCGCTGCGTCGAATCAGCTCGTCGTCGGTCTCGACCAGACCGGCACCGCGTTCCGCTACCACCATTTGCTGCGCGACCTCCTTCGGTTGGAGGCCCAGCGCAAGATCCCTGACCGCCTGTCCGATCTGCATCTCGCCGCCGCCGCATGGCATCGCGAGCGCGGCGAGATGTACACCGCGATCGAGCACTACATCTCCGGTGACGACCTCGTCACCGCCGGCGACCTCATCGCCGTACACGCAACCGCCCTCCTGAACGGCGGGCAGATCTTCACCGTGCTCCGATTGCTCGATCGGCTGGGCGACCTGCCGGAACGCCACTCGCGCAGTGCGCTCGTGCGTGGCTGGATCAACTTCACCACGGGTCGCTTCGCCGGTGCCCGGCACTACTACGACGTCGCAGCGCAGCTCGACGACGGGACCGACGCGAACCTCACCGCCGCACTCGGGATCATGGTCCACCTCGCCGAAGGCGATCTCGGCGCGGCAACGTCAATCGCAGACCGCATGGCCGAACCGACCGAGTCGACACAAGCCGTCGGTCTGGCTGCTGCTCGCACCTGGGCAGGGCTGTTCGACGAGGCGCGCCGGCACATCGCGATCGCTCGCGAGCTCGGTGCTTCCGAACCGTCGGACTATGCGGCGTCGCTCGCCCCAGGCCTCGCAGCCGTCATCGACATGGAGTCGGACAATCGCACGGCGGCAGCCCAACACGCGGCGGCAAGCCTCGAACATGCGCGCGGCCACGGCGTCGCCGAGGCTCCACAGCTGTCGATCTCCCACGCCGTCCTCGCCCGAACCACACCGGATTCGGAGCGAAGGACCACCTCCGCCGCACATGCCATCGCGCTCGCCAGACGTGCACCGGAGCCACTCATGTTCGGGTACGTACTCGCGCTCGCCGGCGACACCGCGTGCGAGAACGACGATCCCGTCGGGCTCGAGCTCCTCCGCGAAGCGAGGGAAGCCGTCGACCGGTGCGCCGACGCCGGCATCGTGGGCCCGGCGCTGGCACGCATCGAGGCCCGGCACGGGCTCGCTCAGCGATCCGCCACGCCGCCCGGGCTCGTCGAAGGACTCACAGACCGCGAGCTCGCCGTGCTGCGCTACCTGCCGTCGCAACTGTCGCAGCGGGAGATCGCGAGCGAGCTGTACGTGTCGCTCAACACGGTCAAGACGCACTGCAAGGCGATCTACCGCAAACTCGGCGCCGGCGGCCGCAAGGCCGCCGTGCGAGCAGCCCGCGGCCACGGGTTACTCTGACCGAGGCACGGCTGCGATCGCCCGAGGGCACTCGTGGCGACGGCGCCCTCGACGACCGAGCGACGAGCCGCCGGGGTCATGGCCCGGTGCGACCACGGTCGTTGCGGCGCAAGAGGCTGGTCTGAACGGTGGTCTCGGCGCCGTCCCGGAGGTGGGTGACGTCGCTGAACCGGAAGGGGATCGAGTCGCCGTCGCCTCGATGGTGGTAGTTGTTCGAGGCCGGGGTGTCCTGGACCTGGAGGTGCAGGTGCGGTTCGAGGCTGTGCCCGGAGTTGCCGCAGCGGCCGATGATGTCACCTGCTCGGACCTGTTGGCCGACGTCGACTTCGACTGCCCCGGAGCGGAGATGCGCGACTTGGACGTAGCGCTCGGAGCCGAACTCGATGACGACCACGTTGCCGCCGATGTGCTCCCCGTCGGTCTCCCCGATCGGGACGTCCGGGTTGCCATCCTCGGCAGCCACGACGATGCCGTCGACGGGCGCCAGCAGCGGCTGGTCCCAGCAGTAGTACGAGGACAGGTCGTTGCGGTCACCGTCGTAGGTACGACCGTCGCGTTCGACGAGGAAGTCGACGGCGTAGCGCTGATCAGCGAGCGGGGTCCAATGATGGCTGACGAGGGAGCTCCGACCAGCCGACGGCACATGCCACTCGCCTTCGAACGGCGCTTCGATCGTCACCGCGTCATCGGCGTCGGAGTTGACGTGCACCTGCACCAGTTGGAACGCGAGAAAGGCCGCGCTCACGACAGCGACCGTGTTGAGCGATCTCGAGACCACGGTCGTCGGGATCATCTGCAAACCGACGAACACGGGCAATGGCGCCGCGACGAGCAGCCACTGCAATCTCGGGCTCGGCAGGCCACCAGCCTCGATGTCGAGCAGCGCGATGTCGGCAGCGAGGACGACGAGGATCGCTCGAACTGCAAGCTGCACCGTCGCCGCTCGGTTCGATGGCGTGAGGGGTCGGCGGAGAAGCGAGACCTTCAGCCGGCCTCGCCGTGCGGCGATCACTCGGTGGACGAGCGTGGCCGCGGCCACATCAACCCGCAGACCTGATCGGCGTGCTCGCCGCCAACGACATCACGGCCGATATCGACGACCACAAACTCCACATCCACGGAACCAGCCGACACCAGGTGGCCCGTCTCGCGTTCGATCACCGGATCCTCCCCGAGGAACTCACCGAGACGACCACGTCCCTCGAGGACATCCTCCTCGGCCTCACCAACACCAGCGCCGAATTCGCATCCGCCTGAACCGACACCGCCCACGCCCCGAGAGACATCGAAGGACCCAAGCCCCATGAGTATCGACATCGCCCCCACGATCCCGGGCACTGACACGCTCACAACGCCATCCCGCTCGACAACGAGCACCCCATGGCCGCTCCGTTCGGGCATCTCCAACGAATGGATCAAGTTGCGCACCGTGCGATCGAGTGCTGCACTGCTCGCCTTGACCGCCGCCGTCGGCGCACTGGTCGTCGCCGGACTCACCGCCGCAGCCCCAGACTCGCGCCGAACATCGCCGAAGGGCTCGCGTTCCCCGTCGTCTTCAGCTGTGTCTTCGCCGCCGTCGCCGGAATCCTGCTGTTCACCAGCGACGTCCAACACGGCACGCTGGAACCCACCCTGATCGCACGACCATCCCGCACCACCCTCGCGGCCGCGAAGACCACCCTCGCACTCGCGCTCGGCGCCACGATCGCCGCCGTCGGTCAACTCGCCGGCCTGCTCGGCGGAGTGCTCTCCGGTGCCGACCTCGGCGACAGCTCCGCGATCATCGACCGGACGCTGTGGGCGACCGTGTTCGTCGCGCTCGCATCTGCGCTCGGGCTCGGCGCCGGCATGATCGCTCGCCACAGTGCCGCCGCGATCTCCGGGTTGCTCATCTGGTGGCTCGTCGTCGAGAACCTCGTCGTCGCCCTCGCACCCGCACGAATCGAACGCCTGCTGCCCTTCGTCGCCGGTAACGACATGGTCGGCATCGAAATGGAATCCCCCGACCCCGCACTCGCCACCGTCACCCTCAGCCCCACACAAGACGTGCTGCTGCTCGGCGCCTACACCTGCTTCGCACTCATCGCCGGCATCGTCGTGCTCCACCGCCAAGAGGCGAGGTGACACCATGACCAACGTGCACGAAACCCCACCGCTGCTACTCGACGCCTACACCTGCTTCGCACTCATCGCCGGCATCGTCGTGCTCCACCGCCAAGAGGCGAGGTGACACCATGACCAACGTGCACGAAACCCCACCGCTGCTGCTCGACGGCGTCCACCACGTCGCCGTGCTCACCTCCGACGCTGAGCGACTGGTCGACTTCTACGAGAGCGTGTTCGGCGCGACCGTCGAGCACACGACGGTCGACGGAGCGGTCCGACTCACGTTCCTGGCAATCGGCCCGAACGCCGAACTCAACGTGTTCGAGATCGATGGCAACGACCAAGCCACCCCGCCAGAGCCCGATGTTCGGCCGCGGCAGACTTGACCACCTCGGCGTACGCGCCGCGTCGTTTGACGCATTCACCGAGATCCGGCAACGGCTCATCGAGGTTGGCGCGTCCGACGGATTCGTCACCGACTTCGGACCCGTCCTCAGCCTGTTCTCCACCGACCCCGACGGCCTCGAAGCCGAAGTCTGTGTCCAGCACCCCGACGCTGCTGCGGGCACGCGCAACCCACCCGGCACACCGCTTCGGAGACGGGTAGCCACGCTCGCCGCCCCGCAGGAGCGGTAGTCCCCCGAATGTGGGTGGCATCGGCCGCATCGGGACTCAACAGGTCCACGGTCATCGTGCCGCCGATGGCACCGCGACTGAAGCAGCAGCAAGGTGCCCAACAGAAGTGACAGTGCTGTCTTCGATGGGTTGGTCGGCGTGGCGCAGGAGCAGTACCGCCGCCGCGCACCCGAGTGCCGAGAGTCCGCCCAGGGCGAACGGGACTCGTGGGGATGAGATCTGGACGATCCATCCCATGAGGAGTGCTCCGATCGGGGTGCTGCCGAACCAGGCCATCTGTCGCAGTGCCATGACCCGTCCTTGCATCGCTGGTTCGGTGGCCTGCTGCAGCACGACGGTGTCGACGGATTGGAACGACGCCGACGCGACCAGGTTGGCCGCCGTCGTCGGGATCCTCATGTTCACCGGCGAAGCCCAGCACGGCACGTTGGCCGTCACACTCACCGCGCGGCCGACCCGCTGGGTGATGGCGGCGGCCAAGACGGTCACGGCGACCAGCGTCGGGCTGACGCTGGGCGTCACCGGAATGATTGCCGGATTCGGCGGTGCTGCACTCGGAGGTGCCGCGCTCGGCAGCGGGTCCGCCCTCACCTCGCGGCCGCTGTGGGCACTGCTGTACATCGCCCTGGCCTCCCTGATCGGTCTCGGAGTGGGCATGATCGCCCACCACACCGCCGGCGCGATCACCGGTCTCCTGATGTGGTCGTTCGTCCTCGAGAGCCTGTTCGCACCGGCCATTCCAGAAGGGGGGCGCCACTTCCTGCCGTTCAGCGCCGGATACCGGCTCCTCGACGCCGGACCGAACTTCGAGCCGCCGGTGACCATTTCGCACCTGCTCGATCGCCCCGAGTACGCCCTCATCTTCGCCGGCTACACCTTGGTCAGCCTCGGCATCGGAAACCTCCTGCTCTACCGGCGGGACTCCGAATGAGTCCGGAGACCATCTCCGACAACCGTCCCGCCGCCCACGTCGCGGGACGCGGAGTTGGCGGCGCGATGAGCATCCGCAGGAGGTGCTGGCCGGCGCCGATGGCGCTGGTGGCGCTCAGCGCAATCCCGCTGACGGCCGGAGTTCTGCGGCTGATTCAGCTCGCCGGCGGCCCGGTCGTCATCCCCGCCAACCACCGGTTCGACGCCTTCCAACTCCCGCTCGTCGTCCACATCGTCGCTGCGTCCACGTACGCCCTCCTCGGGATCGCGCAGTTCGTCCCGCGAGTGCGCCGCAGCCACCCGACCTGGCACCGGTATGCCGGACGGGTAGCGGTTGCGGCCGGTCTGCTCGTTGCGATCTCGGCACTCTCGTTGACGCTGTTCTACGAGCCGCAGCCCGGCACCGGGGACGTGCTCTTCGTGCTCCGCCTGGCCTTCGGTTCCGCGATGGCCGCCTGCCTCGTGCTCGGCGTGACCGCCGTGCGTCACGGCGACAACGCCGCCCATCGGGCGTGGATGGTCCGGGCGTATGCGATCGGCCTCGCCGCCGGCACCCAGGCGTTCGCCGAAGGCATCGGCGGCGCGATCTTCGGCACCAGCGTGCTCGCCGTCGATCTCGCCAAGAGTGCGGGCTGGGTGATCAATCTGGCCGTTGCCGAGTGGAGCCTTCGCCGACCCGCAACGCACGGAGCGACACTGCCCACCGCTCGTCAACGCATCGGAGCGCTCTCGTGAGTGCAGCTCCCACGACCGACGCGATCCGCATCGACAGCATCCCACCGACCACTGGTCGGCCTGGCTCCGGTGACGTCGACACGACCCGCAATGCCGACGGCTCCACCACCGTCAGCGTCTCAGTCGGCGATTTGGCGCTCATCTCTGCTCGAGTGAGTTGCCTCGGCAAGCTCGCACTCATCGAACCCCTCCAGGGTTCGCGGTTCGATGCCGCCGCCCCCGCCCGCGAGGAGATCGCCTTGTGTCGCATCCACAAGACGACGAGTTTCGAGCACCTCGGGCCAGTTGGTGTAGCGGTGCCATGACTTCGTCGGCATCAGGTGAGTCGTCCAGGAGACCAGATCCTCGTGGGTTCGCACTCGATGAAGACCGATCTCGTGTGGATGCGACCCGACCGCCAGGTCGTCAGCGCTGTCATCGTGAAGCACGTGTCAACATGCAGGCTCCGGTCAGCACGCCAGGTCGCCACACCGGAAGCCGGCGCGAGTGTGACCTGGGCCGTACCATCGGGCTATGCGAGTCTTCTTCACCGGTGGCAGTGGCAAGGCGGGCAGGCACGCAATCCCGCATCTGGTCGGACAAGGGCATCGGGTGGTGAATGGGGACCTCGTGCCGCTCGGCCACCCAGGCGTCGCCGACCTCCGAATCGATCTGACCGACGCCGGGCAGGTCTTCAACGCCATGTCGGCGTACGCCGGATTCGATGAGCTTGAACCCGGCACCGGTGTTCCGAGCTATGACGCCGTCGTCCACTTCGCCGCGATTCCGGCGATCCTCGTCCGACCTGACAACGAGACGTTTCGGATCAACACACTCAGCACGTACAACGTCATCGACGCCGCGGTGAAGCTGGGGATTCGCAAGGTGATCTTCGCGAGCTCCGAGACGACGTACGGGATCTGTTTCGCGGACGGCGAGGTCAGGCCCGAGTACGTGCCGGTCGACGAGGAGCACCCAACGGTCCCGCATGACAGCTACGCGATGTCGAAGGTCGTCAACGAGGCGACGGCGCGGTCGTTCCAGGCACGAACCGGTATCGACATCTACGGACTGCGTATCAACAACGTGATCGAACCGCACGAATACGAGTCCAAGTTCACCGCGTTCGTCGCCGACCCCAGCCTCCGGCGCCGAAACATCTTCGCCTACATCGACGCTCAGGACCTTGGCCACATGGTCGACTGCTGCCTCCGAACCGACGGCCTCGGTTACGAGGTCTTCAATGTCTCAAACGACGACACGTCGGTCGGAATCACGAGCGACGAGGTGTACGAGCGGTTCTACGCCGGCGTACCGCGCCAACGCCACATGGATCGATACGCGACCTTCTACGCCAACGACAAGGCCAAGCGACTCGTCGGATTCGCCCCACGCCACTCGTGGCGTGAAGCATTTGATTGAGACCGACGCGCAGGTGGGCGGCGCGACGAACACCGACCGACCGTGACGCGACGGCGAGCTCAGCTCGATGGACTCGTGCGCATAGTCGTGGGGATGCTCGATTGGCATGGCTCGCGGTCAGGGCAGGAGTTCGGGAACGACGTTGCCGTCTTCGTCGCGGAACTGCGAATCGAAGGTGTACGCCTCGGCCTCGAGCGGGTTGCGGTGGTAGGCCGTCGGGTCCTTGATCCGCGCCGGGACGTCGCCTCCGCCCTGGAGGTATCCCTCGCCGTACGCACACGCGAACTTGGCCTCCCCGCCGAGCCGACGGGTCTGCTCGACGTGCATGACCTCGTGGATCAACTTGACGAGATCAACCGGGTTGTTCTCGTCGAGCACCTCGTCGCGCCAGTAGATCGAGTGGCCGAACGTCATCGCGTAGGTCGAGCCGCGCTCGTCGAACCGGTTGGCGGGCAGCCGGCAACCCCGGCGCACACGGATCTGGCTGACGTCGAGCTTGGGAAACAGCTGGCGCAACATCGCCTGGGTCTGTGGCGTGAGTGGCTCGCTCGATCGGTTGATGTTCGCCAGTTGGGCCGAGCGCTTCGTTTCGCGGAACGCCACCTTGCCGATCGTGCAGCCGATCGGCACCGCCCGCGGTTTCCACCACCCCAGTGCCTCACCGATCGATCGAGCCGTTCCGAGGATCGACATCGGGCCAGTATCCCATGTCGGCCGCAGACTCGTCTCGGGAATGCGACGCGCCCACCCCATCGTCGCTGGCAAACGCGGCCCGGGCAGACCGAACATGCGTCAGACGGTCAGACCTCGAGGCGTCCGATTGACGATCGTGAATTGGACAGGGTGTCCTCGACCCGGTGATGAGGGACAGTCGCGACGGATGCGGCCGCGGAAGCTTCGTGGGGTATCGAGGCGCACGAGTGCGTGCCGACCCCGATCGGCTCGATCCAGCTTCGGCCATGTGCAATACGTTCGCCGAAGCGACATCGCTTCGGTGGAGCGCAAGCTGGCGGTGCAGATCGGAACGATGTCGTGCTCTGCCGGCCCCGATCGGCCGTGCCCGGCGCTCGGTCCGAGTCGTCTCGGCGCGACGGGCTACGGTCGCCGACATGACTCGTCGCGGGTGGCCGCACCCGTGGATGCCAATCTTGGAGGTCCATCGTGCAGTATCGCCGAGCCCGTACGAGCGCCGTCTTCGGTGTCGCCTTGACACTGCTGGTGGGGGTGTCGGTCGCCGCTGGTGGGGGTGATTCGGCGCTCGCCAACGAGGGGAAGGGCAAGGGCCGCTCGCCCGCGCCCGGTGCGCTGGGCGAGTATTCGATCGGGCACACGACAGTGCAGGTGACCGATCCTGCGCGCAACCTCGACGGAACGATGCCGGCGATCACTCCTGGCCGCTACTTGCACATGGACATCTGGTATCCGACGGAGGTCTCGACGGACGAGCACGTGCGGTACACATGGAACAACCCGCTCTACAACGACAATCCCGGCGGAGCGGTCTGGCCCGGGCTGCCCGATCTCGCCCCGCTGCCGGCCCCCGGCCACACCTCGTTGAACCCCGTGTTGGAGGGCGCCCCGCTCGCCGATGGCGACTTCCCGCTGCTGGTCGGATCGCACGGCAACCTGGTCACCTCGAGCAAGAACATGCCGGACACGATGGAGGCGCTGGCGAGCCACGGCTTCGTCGTCATGTCGGTCGAGCACACCGGCAACAACGACGCCTGGTACCAGGCCGACTGGCTCGGCAGGCGGCTCGGTCTGGACATCGGTCCGAATCCGGGCATCGGCGCGGCAGGCACGATCCTCCAGCGCACCAAGGACGTCAGCTTCGTGATCGATTCGGCGTTGGACGGTACCGTCGACGCGAGTTCGGGCATCGGCTTCTCGGACCGTATCGACGCGGACGAGATCGGCGTGCTCGGTTTCTCCCTCGGTGGGCAGACGAGTCTCGCAACGGTGACCGGCATTGGTTCGGCCGGGCACGCCGCCGACGAACGCGTGAAGGCCGCATTGATGAACGGCGGGTCGAACTGGGGCCTGCTCCTGGACGAGGACGACTACGCCAATGCAGACGCGGCGTTGATGTTCCTTGGCAACGACACCGGCATCGCGTACGACTCGTTCAACGAGTTCACCGGTGCAACGACGAAGTACATGGTCGACATCGCGGACTTCAATCACCACGTCGGCGGCTATCAGTCGAGTTGGTGCCAGGACTTCCAGCAGTCCATGGAACTCGTGAACCCTGCCGCGTTCCCGACCGTGTTCTTCGCGCCACAACTGCTCGACCCGTCGGACGCCGCCAACTACATCTTCGACGCCACCTTCTATTTCATCTACACGGGCGCCCGCCAGTCGGGCGTGTACGACTACTGCAACCCATCGGTGTTCGACGACATCAGCGATGAGCAGTTGACCGCAGTGATGTTCGGTGATCCGTCGATCGTCGACGTGGTCGACGAGTTGCAGCCGTCGATGCCGCTCAAGCCCGGGGCGTCCGTCGCCGAGATCTCCCGGTTGACGACGGAATACGCCGTGGCGTTCTTCAGCAAGACGTTGGAGAACGACAACTCGTACTCGCGCTATCTGAACCCTTCAGCTCCTCATCGAGACGGCAACTCGATGGTCGAGTTCGTGAAGGACTGTCACAAGGTGAAGGCGAACCCGATCGACCTGCAGCCGGGCGACAAGATCACATTTGCCCCCGTCGGTGACGCGGGCTACGACGTCGGCGTCACCGCCGGCAACGCGCTGTACGACCCGGGTTCCGACGTGCTGCCCATCGGGACCGACGGCGTCGCCGAGCTGTCGTACGACGGGTTCTCGTTCCCGGTGCCCGGGATGGACGAACCGGTCGATCTGCTGATCGTCAACGAGAACGGCATGATCTCGACGCGCACCACGGCCGACATCAACGGCATCGACGACAACGGCTCGCCCTGGTACATCAAGGGTCGCATGCTGCTGAGCGCCCAGTTCACGATCGGCGCCCTGATGAAGAACCTCGATGCCTCGAGCGGCGGTCAGATCCTCGGCTACCGCGACGCGGCCGAGCGACGGGTCGTCGTCACCTACCAGGACGTGCCGGCCGCAGGTACCAACGCGCCGAACACCCTGCAGATCGCGATCGACGACGACGGCACGATCGAGCTGATCGTCGGCGAACTCGCCAACACCGGCGCGATCGTGTCGCCGAGCATTCTCGGCACCCTCGGCATCGCCGGAGGTCACACCCCGATCGCCGACCTACGTGATACTGACGCGATCGACTTCAGCGAGTTGCAGGACGGCTCGGTCTTCGTCCCGTTCGACAGGGCCGCCGCGATATTCGAACAGTTCGAGACCGGCACGGGCCGCTCCTGTAACCGCTGACGGCTGCCCAGACGGCGGACGGGAGTCGCCGACCCGCTCCGCAAGCACGACCTTCGGCGACCAAGGAGCGTGCGTGTCGTACGTCGACACGGAATCACGGCCGAGCGCACTCCTCACTGCCGGTGGGAGGGGTCTCACATGTGCATCGTCGAATGGACGGAGGGTTGGGCGCGGTGAGTCTGTGCGTTTGATCAGGTGGGCACGGCGGCTGCGCGGTTGATCGTGCGGTACACGGTCGGGCGTGACACCGAGAACAGCTCGCCGAGATCGGTGATCATCCGGGTCCCCCTCACGGCCCCCGAGCGACAGCGTTACGCCTCGGCGGGCGAGCGTGTCGCCGATGTTGCGAGCATCGGGCACCGATCGTTCCAGTCGATCCAGCTTGGGGACGACGAATGTGTCGCCTGTTCGAACCGCGGCGAGGGCTTGGTCGAGCCCAGGCCGTTCGCGTTTCGTGCCGCTCATGCCGTGATCGATGCAGATGCGGTCAGGGGCAACGCCGAGCGCGAGGAGCGCCTGGCGTTGAGCGGTGAGGTCGTGTTCGTCGGTTGAGCATCGGGCGTATCCAATCAGTGCTTCTTCCATGGCCGACCGTACGAACGGCCCCGGCTCCTGAGACAGCCCACCACGTACCGAGCCATCGACGACGGGCGTGCACCGACGCTTCGTCGTTCCGCTCCTGAGAGGACGACTGGTACATGCCTCCAAGGCGGTGCAACCGAGTCGCAGCGGTCATCGCCGACGCGATCGCACGCAGACGCTGACCGGCTCACCGTATCTCGGCGCGATGTCGGCGCTCTCTGTTCGTGTCGACCATCTGGAGGTGCGTCATGGCGATCCGATACCGCCGCAACATCAACTGTCTGTCCGCCGATCAACTGCATGACCTGCGAGAGTCATACCAGACCCTGTACGACATGCCCGAGGCCGCGCCCGAGAGCTTCGCGACGCTCGGTGGGCTCCATGGTCTCCCGAGCCCGTCGTGGTGCGACCACGGCGCGCCGGGGTTCCTCACCTGGCACCGGGCGTACATGAGGGCGTTCGAGAAGGCGCTGCAGTGTGTGAACTCCGACGTGATGCTCCCGTTCTGGGACTGGTCGAGTGGACCGACGACCGGACTACCAGCCGCATGTGCCTCGCCCACGTACGTCAATCGTGTCGGCGACACCGTGCCGAACCCGTTGTTCTCCGGGCCGATCGCGACTGCCGCCGGCGGCGGGGTCACCAACCGCCGCGCCGACATCGCGACGACGTCGTTCGCCGGACCGGCGATGAGTGCGCAAGCGGCACTCGGCAGCGCCACGTACGACTCCTTCCAGGACGCGTTGAACGGGCCGCACGGCAGCGTGCACGGGTTGACCGGTGGCCACATGGGCACGGTCCCCCGGGCCGGCTTCGATCCGATCTTCTTCCTCCACCACTGCAACGTCGACCGGCTCTGGTGGAACTGGCAGCAGAGCCATCCGGCCGTCGCGATGCCGGCCGACGAGGCGACGTACGACCTCGATCCGTTCAACAAGCCCTATACGACCTCGTGGCTGAAGGGGGCCGACGTCGATTCGACCGACGACCTCGGGTATCGGTACAGGAACTGGTGCTTCTGGTTGCCGCCGTTCCTCATCTGGGAAGTCGTCGTGGTCAAGTTCGACCCGCCGATGACTCGTCGGATGCGCAACGCCCGCCTGGTGCTGCGTTCCAATCGGATGGCCGCCGAGTCGATCGAGTTCCGGGTCTTCATCAACGACGCCGAGGCATCCCACCACACACCGGTCGATGCCGACACCTTCGCCGGGTCGATCGCCACGTTCGGGATGGGCGAGATGGCGATGGACGGCCACGGCAAACACGATGAACACGCTGAGCACGGTCACGCTGACCGCCGTCACGGCGTGATCGCGTCGACGAGCTCACGCTTCGATCTCGAACTGAACCTCACGGATCAACTACGTCACCACTGCGGGCACGGGGAACATGACGACAACGACGGTGTCGACCAGTTCACGATCAAGATCGTGGCGGTCGACACAGAGGGCAACCCGATCGATCCCGACCGGGTCGGAGTCGATGACATCGAGCTGATCATCGACTGACCGCGCTCATCGTCCTCGAACGGGTCTGTCACTCGGATCGTTGGTGTCACCGATCCGGCTGACCGTCCCAGCGCTGTTGGACGACCGTCATCGACACGACCTCGAGCTGGTGGTGAGACGTTCGAAGCGAGGCTTGCGGCGGATGTTCCAGCGATAGCCGGGTCGAGGGCGATCGGAACAACTCGGCGCCGGCCTCGATGAGCTCGCGGAACTTCACAGGCGGGGGGCGACCGGGGCGTGGAGGTTCCACACCCCCAACGCTCGAACCAGGTGTCGGGGACCGATGGCGGTGATTCGACCCTGGCGCTGCGCTGCGGACCAGGAGAGCGCGCCGCGGTGCCACTCCACGAAGGCCAGCGACTCGGCCCTGACGTGAACGTCGGGATCATCACCGGGGTCGGCGAAGCAGACCTCGGCGTCACCGTGCTCGACGAGGAGCCAGTAGTAGCGGTTGCCGGGTGATTCGTCGGGGAAGGTGAAGGCCACGACGACTCGTGTGCTCGGGAGCTTCGACCTGTCGAGCTGGGCCTGACACCAGGCCCACAGGGCAAAGCCGGGGTCGGCGTGCACCGTCGTCACCTCGACCCAACGCTCCCCCCACTCGCCCAAGGATTGGATCACGGCCGCCAGATCGGCGCCGGCCTCGGTGAGCCAGTAGGTCGATCCGCTCCCGTGCTCTTTGGGCTGCGAACGGATCACGCCGGCGTGTTCGAGTTCCCGCAGGCGCTTGGTCAGCATCGAACGCGACATGGCCGGGACACCTCGGGCGATATCGGTGAACGAGTGGGCTCCGAGCATGAGGTTCCGCACCAGCAAGGGCGTCCAACGTTCGGCCATGATCTCCGACGCCCGCGCGATCGGGCAGTACTGGCGGTAGACGCCCATGTCCCCATTCTCGCGCGCGATCGAGCCTGTTGAGTTCGAAAACAGTACTAGACGGGATGGAGAACCGGTCTGACGATGGCGCCATGACAGAGAACCCTGCCCAGGCCGTGACCGACGCCGAACGGGGGCAGGTGAACACCACCGGGGCAGAGATCTACGATGCCGTCTTCGTCCCCGCCCTGTTCGGCCAGTTCCCCGAGCACGTCCTCGATCATGCTGGCGTCGCCACCGATTCCCGGGTCCTCGACGTGGGGTGCGGGACAGGGGTCCTGGCCCGAGCGGCCCACCGGCGCACAGGCCCAAACGGTGCAGTTGCCGCCGTCGATCCCAACGACGGCATGCTCGCCGTCGCCCGCCGGAATGAGCCCGCGATCGACTGGCGCTCAGGAGTCGCCGAGTCCCTCCCATTCGAGGACCGCTCCTTCGACCACACCATCAGCGAGTTCGCGGCCATGTTCTTCACCGATCGACGGGTAGCCCTCCGGGAGATGGCACGAGTGACCGCCACCGGCGGCACCGTCACGATCGTCACCTGGTCGGGCCTCGACCGCACGCCCGGCTACGAAGCGATGATCGACCTGATTGCCGATGAACTCGGCGAGACGGTCGCCGACGCCCTCCGGGCCCCGTTCAAGCTCGGCGACACACAAGACGTCGAAAGCCTCCTGACCCCAGTCGGAGCCGACGCCCGCGTGGATCAAATCGCCGGCACAGCCCGCTTCGACTCAATCGCCACCTGGGTGCACACCGACGTGCGGGGCTGGACGCTCGCCGACCTGGTCGACGACGCACACGAGGCGACCCTTGTCGCCCGCGCCGAACGCGAGCTCGCACGGTTCGTGTCCGCCGACGGATCCGTGGAATTCCCGTCCCCCGCAATCGTTGGCACCGCCATGATCGGTCACTGACACCACAGTCGGTCCTCCCCGGCACACGCGAACCCATCCGTCCTCCCCTGCGCAGCCCGGCCCGTCCTGGATGCAGCCCGGTCGAGCGCACTCATGTCGACGGTACGAATGACCCCCTCGATGCCGCTGTTCCCGATCAACGCGGCACCTGCGGTCACTGCTCGACCGCGACCGGGGTCGTCATGCCCGGTAGGGCGTCGTCGAGACGGTCACCGTCGCAGAGGTGTAGCCGTGTTCGCGCAGCAGCGAACGCGCAGACTGGGCGTTGAGTTCTCGGTTGGGTCCCGGTCCGATCTGAAGGGCGGCGATCGGCAACCTCCACGGTTCCTCCGGCTCCCCCGGACCGGGCAAGGCCGGTAGGCCGTGGCGGATCCGAGTCGCGGCACGTGCGATCTGCTGCAGGCTGTAGTACGGGACCAACATGCCGCGAGCGACGCGATAACGGGGTTTGACCGGACACTGTGGGTTCGGCGAGAAGACCAGGCGGGCCTCCGCTTCTTCACTGAACCTCTGGTCCTTGAACGTGGGAGCAAAGAACCTGAGAGCGTCGACCGCTCTGTCGACCTTCTCCTGGAATTTCAGGTCCAGTCCGATCAGGTAGTGAAGACACCCGCGGACGATCTCCTCTTGCTTGTCCGGGTCGTAGAACACGCGCCACAGGTACATCAGCCCGACGTCCGTCGGTAGGTCCTGCGGCGCGTCCGGCCCCGAGATCTGCTGAAAGCCCCACACATCGAACTCGATCGACACCCCGGTTCCCCGAGCGCCGTACTCACGCCATTGACTCAGGAGGTCTCCTGCCATGCAGAAGCACGCGACGAAGACGCCTCGCCCCCGTTGCGCATCGAGGCCCCTCCTGACGGCGTTCAGGAACTTGCGATCCTGTTTGTCGGCGTCGGATGCATCCTTGCGCAGGACGCGCTCGGCGGCTTCGAAGCCGTGCACGAGTTCGTCGGTGTCGTTCGAGTACGTCGAATTCGTCAGCCACATGTCGTCGGTTGTCACGATCCCGGCAAGCGCTGCCAAGTCGGAGTAGTGATGTACCCGATCCACCGGATTCCCGTCGAGTCTCAAGTCCTGGACCATGAACTGGTGGGGCGAGCCAATGTTGATCAGCAGATCGCCGAGTGCTGCGAGGTCCACGGGGCGGAATTGGTCGTTCATCTTTCGAGCCAAGAGTCTCTCGTGCGGTGGCTCCATCCTTCCCCCGGCGTCCACACTTCGCAAGGGCGAATACACGCTTTCACTGGCTCGTGGTGAACGTCCGGGCCGCAAACGAGCGCTGGGTGGTGGCGACAAGCCGAACCCGTCCTGGTTCCGGCTGCTCGTCGCTCTCATGCATCTGCGCCAGGGATCTCGCTGCGAGCGACCGCGGCGATCTTCGGGATCGATGAGAAGTCGGTGCGGAACGATCGTGACGAGATCGTCCGGTTGCTCGACGACAACGACCGGCTCGTCAACCGGGACCTGTCCCCGATCCCGATGGCCGTACGCGATCGGCCGCATGAAGTGGTGGCGCACGGTGCGCTGTTGGCGAGCCGACCGCACCCGGTTCCGGACCGACCGGCAATGCCATCGCCACCCTCGCGTCCATCAGCTGGCGTATGCAACGACCACCCCCACACGAACACGAACCGTCACGGGAGATCGAGGATGACACCGATCGTTTCCCTCAGCTGCAGGAGGGTGACGGCTCCGATGCTGCCTCTCGTCGCGACGATCCGACGCGTCGACACAGCGCTCAGATGCTGACATTGCGCTGCCGACGCTTCCGACAGACCATTGTCGCCGTCGGGCTCGATGACCACCTCGGAATGGAATTGACGCAGGGTGGTGGTCAGGGGCACGACATGAACCACCGAGGGACCAGCGTCGAGGATCCGCTGCGCTGTGACGACGACCGCTGGGTGAACGAAACCTGCCTCTCTGCCTTCGGGAACACCAAGGTCGAGGTCGACGACGTCACCCGAGGTCGGCATCGAGCCACGCTGTCTCGTCGTCTCGTAGAGGACTCTGGAGATCGCTACCGATGCGGTCCTGGCGCAATGCCCGGACGGCGAGCGCAACAGTGTTGCCGACCGTCGTGTTGAACTCGGCAGCGAGCCGCTTGAGCTCGTCGTGTGTGGACACATCGATGCGAACGCTCGTACTGTGCATGCAGATCAGCATACACACGAGAGCCTGGCCGGCCAGCAGACGTCCATTCGGGGATCTCCGTCTGAGCACGTACTTCTCGCCGGAGCGCCCGCCGCCCACAAGGTGCCCCACTCCGACCCTCGCCAGCTCGTTCTACAGTACGTATACTAACTGGTATGACGACACCTGTACCGACACGGTTCACCGACGACGAACTGGCGCTGATCGACGAACTCGTCGACAGCGGCATCGCGGCGAGCCGCTCGGCCGTCATACGACGAGGCGTCCACCACCTCGCCGAATCGGTCCGCCGGGCACAGGTCGGCGCCTCCATCGCAGCGTCCTACCGTGAGCAGCCCCAAACACCTGAGGACGACGAGCTCGCCATGGCGAGCGCCAATGCGATGACCGAGGCCGAGCCGTGGTAGCCCAGGCCGAGATCTGGCTGATGGAAACACCGAATCAGAAGCGCCGCCCGGTGCTCATCGTCTCTCGCGACGAAGTCATCCCCGTTCTCAACAACGTCGTCGTTGCACCGGTGACGAGCACGTTGCGAGACATCCCAACCTGCATTCGCGTCGGACCTGACGTGGGTATCGATCGCGACAGTGTGGCCGCGTTCGACAACCTCGCAGCGGTTCCCAAGTCAGTGCTCACGAACCGGCTCGGCCAACTCGGCGTCGGCGGGCGGCAGCAGATCTGTGATGCGCTCGACGCTCTCGCCAACTGCTGACCCACGTGATCGATGGCACCCAGGTGGCACGGCGGATACCGGTCGACTTCGATGCGTCGTCGACGGCTTCGGGACACGACCTTCTCGCTCGGCGTGTGCACATCCGGTCCGGGATTCGACTTCGGAAACCGGCGCTATCACCGGTGCTCTCCAATCAGATGCCTGCGAGCAGCGAGGTGCACGAGAATGTGCCCGTGGACGCCGCGGGCGACGACGGAGCTGTCAACCGATCGAGACCGGCTCGAACCTGCACGTGCCGACGTTTGGGATCCGGGTGCGGCGATCAGTTCGTGCACTCGAGACCCGGTGAGCGAACCAGCGCCTGCAGCGTGGTCACATTCGCTCGGGCCAAGAGATCGGAGGAGTGGTGACGGGCCAGGAGCACGCCGAGGAGAGAATGACCGCGGGTGCGAACGACGTCGCATTCGTACCGGTGACAGTCGACCGATGCGACCACATCGTGGGGCCTTTCTACCACGGGACGAAGTTCACACTTGAGGTCGGCGATCAGCTCGTACCGGGCCACGACTCCAACTTCCAGGAGGGCCGCACCTCCAACAACGTCTACTTCTCTGCGCTGGTGGAGACGGCCGTCTGGGGAGCGGAGTTGGCCACTGCGCTCGAAGGACACGGCGAGCGTGGGCGCATCTACGTCGTCGAGCCCACGGGTCCCTTCGAGGACGACCCCAACGTGACGAACAAGAAATTCCCCGGCAACATCACACAGTCCTACCGGACTCGCCATCCGTTGCAGGTGGTCGGCGAGGTGCAGACCTGGGAAGGCCACGCCCCCGAGGTGCTGAATGCAATGCTGGACAACATTGCGCGACTCCGCGAGCAAGGGCTGGACCTCATCGAGGACTAGCCGCCTCGACAGTAGCGAGACACGCTGTGGGTTCGGCATCCACGGCAACGAGCGATCCCGCTCCGTGGTCCGAGTGGTCGGCCCCGCGCGCGATCGGCCGTCCCGACGTAGCGAGCGTCGTGCCGCTCGCAGCATCCGAATCCACCCCCGGCAACACCGGGCAGTCTTCGAGCGTCGACATTCGCCCTGGGAGGATGCCGCAGGTCAGCACTCGATGCCGCTCCCAGGGTGCCATCCGACGTTGCCGGTTCGACGGCACGATCGAGGACAGCGTTGCGGCGTGGTCTGCACCGAGTGGTCTCGGTCAACCGGCTTGGAGCAACGACGTACGATGATCGTTGGTTCGGCTTCGTGGTCGAGCCGAGATGGAAAGGGGGCACCACGATGTTGGTGTGCACGACGTGGAAGATGCGACAGCTGTCACCCGAGCAGACGAACCGAATGATGGCGATCTGGGGAAAGCTCGAGAGCGAGGCGAACGAACACCCGGAGTTCGAGCGGTTGTGCTGGTACGCATACACCGACGGCTCGGGTGGGTTCACCGTCGCGGACGTCAAGGACGAGACTGCCGCCCACGCATGGGGCCTCGAGCAGGCGCTTGCACTCGGTGAGTTCCTGGAGTTCGACAGCCGGCTGGTCCAGGAACTCGAATCGGCGCTTCCGGCAATCGCCGCCGCCGTGGAACGCCTCAACGGCTGAGCGGGCAGCGGCAACACCGCCAACGCCAACGGACACCGCGACGACCACCGGCGCGGCGTGGTCGAGCGTGCCCCCACCACGTTCGTCGAACGCAACGAGACCTATGCCCACTCGGGTGGCGGTCCGAGAGGGCAGCCCATCACCGGGACCTTCGAGGTCAACTGCGCCGGCTCAACTCGGTCGATTCTGGGCATCGACCTCATGGTGGATCGCAGGTCAGCCGACGTGGTCGTCGAGGCACGCCAACTCGAGGATGACGTGCGGTGGGCTACGCAGCGAGCACTGCCAAGAGACCCACGGCATGGCCGAGATACGCGTCCATGTGTCCGCGGCGGACAGCGAGACGAGCGCTCGCGCGGTGGCATCGGCACGCGTGATCTGCCCAGCGCGATGTTGGTCGTGGCGTCGTCGGCAAGGATCGCTGCGTGCATCGCCGTGTACGTGTCGGTCTCGCGGAGGCAACGTTCGCGGGCCTGCGTGATCCAATCGAGTGCGGTGGCAACACTGCAGCAGTGACCAGCCACACCCTCGAGTCTCAGGGAGCGCTCAGGATCGACGCAGCCGGGCGCACGACGACGTCCACCGACTCGTCGGTCAACACGGCCACCGCCCCCTTGTAGCCGCCGCCGACGTCGAGATCGGCCATACGACACGGCGTCGATCGGGATCCGCCGAGCGCGACGAGATTGGGCAGCTCGTCGGGCGGTGACACGACGACGTCGGCGAGCGGGCGCCGAACACCCTCACCTGTGGCCTTGACCACGGCTTCCTTCCGTGTCCAGTACACGAAGAAGTCGTCCGCAGACCGCACATGCTCGAGTTCCTCGACCGCACAGGCGACCGATGCGAGTTCTTCTTCGACGCCGGGGCGGATCCGCTCGACATCCACGCCGACGCGCCCGGCAGCGGTCACCGCCACAGCGACGAGGTCGTCGGCATGAGAGATCGACGCGTGAAATCTCGTTCCCACGAGGCGGGGGGGACCGTGCGCTCGACCGCACGTCGAGCACGTCCGATCGAGCTGGACCGTCCCGGGCGAGTCGCCGCACGTGTGCCCGACGGCGATGCGCAAGAGTGCTGTCGCGAGCGTGTACCGGCGACGGTCGTCCGTCTGACGGAACTCTGCGCATCGAGCCCGTTCGATCGATGACAGGAGGCCGTCGTGATCCGGCCGCAACTCCTCGAGGTTGGCGAGGTACACCTCGCAGATCGCCGCACCATCGGCCGCCCATTCGTCGGTCGGCCCGGTGGGGCGAGCCGGGGCACCGTCGGTCGACGATTCGATCACACGTCCCATCATGCCGCCCCCGACCCCGAGAGACATTCCCCGAATCCCGATGTCAGAAGCGTGCCGAGCGAGTCGCTGAAGATCGACAGCGGGTGGTCTCGTCGCCGTCGGGATCGAACGCACACGGTGAGGCGGCCCGGATCGATGAGCCTGCCGGCCCGTGTCACTTCGCGGCGCCCGACGGGTCGGAGACGATCTCGACCTCCCGCACCACTACCGACTGGATCTCGTCGTACTCGTCGCCGTCCCAGTACGTCGTCACCTGCCACACCGTGATCGCTTCGATATCGCCGGAGCCCACCTGCCTGCCAGAGGTCCACAGCTGCGGCGGCGCTCTGAGCAGGCTGAAGACGCTCACGTGCGAGCGACGTCGATTCCAGGCACCGACGAATTCGACCAGGTACTCATCGAGGGCGGCAGCACGATCGGCGTCGAACTCGACGCTGCCGTGTTCCGCCTCGATGGCGAAGATCTCCGACGAACTGTCGGCTGCGTACAACTCCTCGAGGAGGTCACGTTCACGCAGGGCGCCCCAGACGACGGGAAACCGGGGCTCCGGTGAGAGATAGCCGAACGGCGACAATGTGAAGAGAGAGTCGTTCGGCCGGAAGAACGCTGGCGGCAGCTCGTCGCGGGTCCCGTCGGAGTGTGTTGCCTCGAACCGATACACGTAGCTGACCGGCGAATCGAGCCACGAGAGATCGATGGGGCGAGACCACATCGGACCGCCCACGATCAACACGGTCGCGATGGCCGCATGACGCGTGTCGAAGATCCTCAGGTGATCGATCAGCCGATCGCGGCCGAGGAATGCGAGCAGCGTGACCTCGAACACCATCCACTTCCAGAAGAAGATGCCCGTCAGCGTGAACACGCCGAGGTGGAACGCCACGAACGCGACGAGCCAGATGCGAAGAGTCCAACGCCCCCACAGGATCGCAACTGCGCCGAGCTCGACGACCGCACCCACGATCAGCAGCGGCCACAGCAGCGGGCCGAGTGCGCGGCCCCACGCCGAGGCATCGCTCGGCGACAAGAAGCCCAGCCAGCCGTTGGCGTAGGTCGCGAAGAACAGTGAGTCGAGGTGTGGTCCGACCGCGAGCCAGCCGAGGCGGAGCTTGCCAAGGCCAGACACCCAGTATCCACTGGCGACGAGAGCGACGGCGAGCAGGACGAACTCCGATCGATACCAGCGCGCCGTGACCAGTCGCACGACGAGGACGGCGATGAAGAGCTCGGCGACGCGGACCAGTTGGTAGGTCTCCGCGAGCTGGTCGCCGCCGATCGGCTGTCTGAACTGGAAGGCGAGCATCGCCACGACGACCGTCCACGGAGCGAGGAACACGGGACGCCAGAGAGCCAGCCCGGCGAGCGCGATCAGGGCCAGTCGGTCGAACGCGTGCAGATGATCGGCCCACAGGTTGTACTCGTAGAAGGCGTACGCCCAGGTCAGGACGATGATGACGACGCCGACCGGGCAGCGCAGCGACCATCCCCGCTCGAACGAGGGCCACACCGGTCCGAGCGACCGCAAGCGCCAGACGACCGCCGCGGTCACCCCACCGGCCAGGATCGCGATCGCCGTATTCTGGACGATCAGTTCAACCAGCAACACGGGCTTCCGGTACCCGGCGCCGAGATCCGCGACCGTCCGGATGGCGCGGTCGATGACGACATAGACCCCGACGATGATTGCGATCGGCCAACCGGTCAGTGTCCATTCGAGCAGATGGCTGCGTGTACGTCGCCACCAGTCCGCACTGGCCCGACCAGCCATTCGGGAACCTCCCTCATCACCGCCTCACCCCGCGGGGGTCATCCTGCCACACGATCGAGGCGACGGATTCGGGGCCGGGTCGATCGCCGTCGATCCAGCTCCCATCCGGCTCCCGAACGCATCGGCTCGCGCCGGGGCTCTCGGTTCCGCGGACGCTGTCCGACGGGCGGCGTTGGCGCGGCACCCGCTCGTGGGAGCACCGCATGTCGCCGCGCGGGGCGTGGGCACGCGCCGACTCCCAACGATTCGGGTGGCCGCATGGTCCCAGCCGTGTCGGCAGCAGCAACACTGCGCGCCGCCGCTGCGGCGAGGCGATCAGCCGAGCGACGCGATCAGCCGAGCGAGGCGGGCACCTGTTCCGGTGCCTCCGCGTCTTCGCCCGGCGCGACGGGTCCGTCGTCGCCATGGACGGCCAGCAGACGAGCCCGTGATCGTTCCCACCAGTAGATCGACGCGCACGCGAGGTCGAAGACGACGACGAGGATCATCACCCGCGGGAACCTCATGACCCTGTCGATCACATCCGTCGTGCCGACCTCGATGTCGAGGACCCGCTCCAGCATCCACCCGAGGCTGACGAAGGCCAGCGCCAACGAGCTGGCCAGGAAGAACGGGCGGTAGTAGATGGTTCGGCGCAGCAGGAAGAGGCCCGGGAACACGACGAGCACGATGAACGCCTGGCCGATCTCGATGCCGACGTTACGACCGAGCAGGGAGATGAGCTGGGTCGACTTGCTCACCTCGAGGTCGGAGACGAGCGATGCGAAACCCATGCCGTGGAACAGGCCGAATGCGAACGCGATCATCCACTCCTTGTTGGCACCGATCGGCCAGAGGTTGTGGAGCGCCGCAGCGGCGATCGACGCGGCGATGATCGACTCGACCAGGCGCGAGGGTGGCAGTGGGAGGATGTCGAGGCCCGCGAGGGTGAACGTGATCGAGTGGGCCACGGTGAACATCGAGACGATCTTGAGGACACGCCAGAGCGACGAAGCGAAGGTCGCGGTCGGCAGCCACCGGACGGTCGTGTACACCAGCACCGATGGCAGCAAGAGCACCAGCACGAAGAAGATGTGATCGGGGCCGGTCTTGATGTGGTCGAGGCCGAGGTTCATGCTCTCCGAGAAGTTCTTCCACTGACTGGTGGACCCCAGGTCGACCACCTGCGTCCGGGCACCGGCATCGAACTGCACCAGCGCTTCGGCTTCGTTGTCGAACACGCCCCGTTTCCAGTCGTTGGCGATCAGCAGGAGGGCGTTCCTGCCTTCGATCTCGTCGAAGAACGGGTCGAAGGAGACCGTGAGCACCTGGGGGACGTCGATGCCGCCGAGATCGACGACGAAGGGGAAGATCGCGTACTCGCCTCCCTCGACGTCGTAGGCGTCCGCGAGGGTGAGCACACCGTCGAACACAAGTGTCCAGGGGCCGGAAGCGTCGCCGATCGAGAGATGCTCGACCGCGTAGGCCTGGAGTGTGTCGAGATGATCGGCAAGCTCGATCTGGTTCTCCGCATCGGATCCGTCGAGCTCGAGCCCGAAGGCCGTGCGAATGTCGCCGTACGGCATCTCGACCTGCCCGCGGAGATCGTCGTCGGCGACATCGAGGTAGACATAGGACTCGTTGCCGGCGTGGGCGCTCGAGGTGCCGGGAGCGACCAGCAACGCGAGGATGGCAACCGCGGCCGCGAGCGCCGCTCTCGTGGCACGGTGCGTGCTGTTCCGACTCATGTGCGTTCCTCACTCCTCATGTGGTGGTCGTCACGTGGTGATCTCCGGCCCGCGACGAAGTGGTCGATCGATCTTCATCAGGCGGGCGACGATGTTCCGCTGGATCTCGGACGTGCCGGAGTAGGCCAGGCCTCCGATGGCGTCGCGGAGCTCGATCTCGATGCCGCACGCATCGGTGTAGCCCTCTGCGCCGTGGATCCGCATCGCATCGAGCGCAGACTGCACCGCCATCTCCGACGTCTGCAACTTGGCGAGCGCCGTGGCCATCGCAACCGGCTCGCCGCGATCGTGCTTGGCGGCCGCGGCATACAGCAGCAGGCGGGAGGACTCGTGCCGGAGCTTCATCTCGACGATTCGATGGGAGATCGCCTGGAAGCCGCCGATCGGCTGTCCGAACTGCTCCCGGCTGCGGGCCCGATGGATCGTGCGCTCGAGCACCCGCTCCATCGAACCGAGCTGTGCAGCGTACAGAAAGGCCCGTTCGGCCTCGACGGCGGCGTTGAAGACCGATCCACCTGCTCCGACACCGCCGAGAATCTGATCGGCGTGCACGACGCACCCGTCGAGCCGCATGCGACCGAACGGGCAACTGCGCATCCCCATCTTGGATTCGACCTCACCGAAGACGACCCCGTCGGCGTCGGCGTCGACGAGAAACGGGGTGAGACCCCACCACCCAGAACCCGGCTCCGTCGTCGCGAACACGATGACGACATCGCAGACGGGTCCGAGCGTCACCCACGCCTTCTCCCCGTCCAGTCGGTACGAACCGTCGTCCAGCAGAGTCGCGGTCGTTCCGATCGCCCCGGTGTCGGAGCCCGCAGCCGGCTCTGACATCGCGAAGGACGACACGACCGACCCATCGCACAGGCCGGGTAGCCAACGCTCGCGCTGTGTGTCGGAACCGAAGCGCGCGATCGACATCTGGCTGGGAAACACCTGCGACGCGAGCGCGAACACCGAGCCGTTGTCGTCGCAACCGAGCCCCAGGCCTTCGAAGGTGAGCATCGCCTCGACGCCCGATGCCTCCACCCCTCCGTATTCGGCGGGAATCGTGAGGGCCTGGACACCGAACGCTGCCGCACGTCGCCAGCGATCGCGGTCGAACCCGTCGACGTCGTCGGTCAGCGTGTCGCGCGCCCAGGCCGCAGCGGCCACCTTGCGCGGATGCTCGAGGTCGAGCATTGCCTCGACCGTGTTGTGGTGATCGAACGAGCCCACCTTCCCGCCTCCCGTCGTGGCCCACCAGTCTCGCCGACAACACGGTGGTTCGGCAACTGGTGCGTCGCCCGGCTGTCGGGTACTCGTCCACAGGTATGGACGAGTGCCCGGAGGTGCTCTAGGGTCCGCGGCGTGGCAAGGCGGCGGATGCGAATGCCGGTGTGATGGGCACCCCCGATCTGGCCTCGCTCGTCTCGATCGCGGCGACCCGGTGGCCCCACCATCCAGCGCTCGTCGGCGAGGTGGAGCGACTGACGTGGGCCGATGTGGAACGGCGCACCAGGCGCCTCGCCGGTCGTCTCATCGAACATGGCGTGGTTCGCGGCGATCGCGTGGCGGTTGCTCGCCCGAAGGGCAACGAATCGCTCGAGGCGGTCCACGCGATCCTGCGTGCCGGGGCCGCCGTCGTCCCCATCGACCCGTCGGCGCCGCCGTCGGTCGCACGCGACATCATCGCCGACGCCGACGTGTCTGCCGTCATCGGCGACATCGCCACGATCGCGCCGATCGACCCGTGGAGCGTGGTCGATGATCTGCGCTGCGTGGTCGCCACGGGGCAGTCGGCCGACGATCGCGTCGTCCCCTGGGACGCCGCGATCACCGAGCAGTACCAGGGTGAGCTGCCGACGGTGCATCCCGACGATGTCGCATACCTGATCTACACGTCCGGGAGCACCGGTCGTCCGAAGGGCATCGTCCACACGCATCGCAGCGGTCGGAACTGGGCCGACATGGCGGTCGAGACCTACCGGCTCCGACACGACGATCGTGTCGCCGGGATGTGCCCGCTCCACTTCGACATGGCCACGATGGAGCTCTACGCGGCTCCCCTCGTCGGTGCGTGTGTCGTCGTGATGGGCGATGCGCTGATGCGCCTCTTTCTCGCCGAGTTCACGGAACGTTGTGAGCAGGAACGGGTCTCGATCTGGTACACGGTGCCCTACTTCCTCCGGCAACTCTGTGAACGTGGAGCCCTCGATCGGCGAGACCTCCGCCGGCTCCGATTGGTGATGTACGGGGGCGAGCCGTATCCGACGGAGGCGCTCCGTGAGCTGATGGGTGCGATCCCGCACGCGGAGTTCTGGAACGTCTACGGGCCGGCCGAGGTCAACGGTTGCTGCAATCACCTCGTTCGGGAGCCGCTCACCGAGGGCCTGGCGCCGCCCATCGGTCGACCGTGGACGGCGGCAGAGATCCGGATCGTCGACGATTCGGGCGACGACGTTCCCGACGGCGTCGCGGGTGAACTCCTCGTGTCGGCAACGACGGCGATGCGCGAGTACTGGCGACGCCCCGTTCTGACCGCCGAGCGACTCACGCCGCGTGACGATGGGCCACCCTGGTACGCGACTGGCGACGTCGTCGAACGCGACGCCGCCGGGATTCTGTGGTTCCGAGGTCGCCGAGACCACCAGGTCAAGGTTCGAGGCGTGCGTCTCGAGCTCGAGGCGATCGAAGCGGTCCTGACCGATGCGCCAGGGGTCGCCCACGCGGTGGCGTGCACCGTGGGTCCGTCGGGTGACGCGACGTCGATCGCCGCGGCGGTGGTCGCGCTCGACGCCGATGCCTTCGACGAAGGTGCGGTTCGGCGGTGGTGCAGCGAGCGCCTTCCGGCTGTGGCCGTGCCCCAGCGGATCGAGGTCCGGTCTGGTTTCCCGTCGACCGCGAGCGGCAAGATCGACCGGATGACCGTACGCAGCGATCTCGCAGATCAAGCTCTGGCATGACCGAACCGAAGGAGGATCGTGGACATTCGTGACGACCTGTTGCAGATCATCAACGACGAGATCTCGCTGAATCCGTCGATCCCGGTCGAAGGCGATACCGACCTGCTCGTCACCGGCCTCGTGGATTCGCTCGGCATCGTCGAGGTCGTCGCGTGGATGGAGGAGCGAATCGGGACCGAGATCGATCCGATCGACATCGTGCGGGCCAATTTCCAGACGGTCGACCGCATGGTGGCGTTCGCCGGCCGTCTGCAGGACGGATGACCGTGTCGGTGGTGTTCGGATCGGTCGGAGACGTGTGGTGAGCACCACTCGTCTCATCACGGCGCGCGATCTGTCGGCGATCGTCGCGGCAGTCGGGCTCGATCAACTCCTCGACGACCTGATCGCCCGACTCGTCGACTCGTTCCAGCACCATGATCACGAGCAGGTGTCCACCGTCGATCGCTCCGGGTTCAGTTACGGCAAGCCCGACATCGGTCTCGTCGAGTGGATGCCGGCGATGGATCTCGGTCGCCGCGTCTCGATCAAGACCGTCGGCTATCACCCGACGAATCCGATCGAACGTGGCGTTCCCACGATCCTCGCGACGACTTCGCTGTTCGACACGATCGACGGCCGCTTGGTCGCGCTCTGCGAGGCGACGTTCCTGACCGCGCTCCGGACGGGTGCTGCATCGGCGATCGCGACCGATGTGCTCGCCACCACCGAGCCGATCACGCTCGGACTCGTCGGCTCTGGCGCCCAGGCCGTCGCTCAGGCACACGCCGTCTCGCGGGTACGTCGGATCGAGCGAGTGCTCGCGTACGACTCCAATCCCGACGTCACCGCGACCCTGGCCCGTCGTATCCCCATCGACGGTCTGGTCGTCGAGCCGGTCGACGCCGACGACATCTCGAGGCTCGTCGCCACGAGCGACGTCATCTGCACGGCGACGTCGGTCGACGTCGATGCCGGACCGGTCATCCCGGACACGGCCATGCGACCCTGGCTCCACGTCAACGCAGTCGGCGCCGACTTCTGCGGAAAGCGGGAGCTGCCGGAGTCGCTCGTGCGACGCGCGTTGGTGTGCCCCGACGTCGCCTCGCAGTGCCTGCTCGAAGGCGAATCGCAGGTGCTCCGGGAAGCCGATCTGGGCCCCGATCTGATCCGACTCGTGCAGGAACGGCCGAGATGGGAACGCGAGCGAGCTGCCCTGACCGTCTTCGATTCGACGGGTTGGGCGCTCGAGGATCTCGTCGCGGCCGAGCTCGTGCTCGAACACGCCGAGCGGCTCCAACTCGGCATCGTCGTCGATCTGCTCCCGATCCCGCGCGATCCTCATGACCCGTACGAGGCAGTCCGCTGATGACCGATGCCACCGTGCCGGTCGAGCTGCGCGTCGGTTTCCAACCGACGCCGATGCAACGCGGCCTGCTCGCCTCGCAACGGCGGCACCCGACGGCGCCGCTCCAGAACATGGCGCTGCTCAGTCACCTCGCCGGCCCCGTCGACACCGACCGGCTCGGCCGGGCGTTCGACGCCGTCGTCGCGTCGAACGACGTGCTGCGGTCACGGTTCACCGATGTCGAGGGCTCGGCACTCGTGCGCCTCGATGCCGAGCCGGCTCCGCCCGAGGTCGTCGATGTGCCGCGGGCCGAGGTCCACGCTTGGGCCACCGCGCGTGCCGCCATCCCGATCGATGTCGCGCGGCGCGGGTACGACAGCGTGATCGCGCGCCACGAGGACGGAACCGCCTCGTGGTACCTGGCACTGCATCATTCGATCACCGACGCGACCTCCTCGATGCTCGTGTTCGATCTGACCGCCGCGGCCTACGCCGACCTGGAGGTGGAGGCGAGCGATTACTACGACTGGTGGCGATCCAGCGAGCCCGACGAACGCGACCGGCGAGCCGAGCGACACTGGCGCGACCGAGCCCATGCCGCCCGGGCCGGTCAGCTCTACCGCCCGGTGCTGCAAGCCACACCGGCGAGCTTTCGCGAGCGGGTCGAGCTCGGACCCGATCTTCGCAGCGCCGTCGAGACGCGGCTGGGAGACGATCTGGGCTCGCTCTCCGACGACCTCGGTTGGACGATCCTGCTGATGACGGTCGCCGCCGTCTACCTCCATCGGCTGACGGGTGCCGACGAGATGGCGCTCGGCCTGCCGGTTCACAATCGAACCGCTGCCGAGACCCGCCGTCTGATCGGCCCGCTGATGGAGGTCTTCCCCGTCGATGTGTCGATCCATCCCGACGACACATTCCGGACACTCCACCGCAAGACCGGCCGAGCAGTGCTCGCGACGCTTCGACATGCTCG
>CAWKAY010000011.1:0-338214 GCA_963847775.1 uncultured Acidimicrobiaceae bacterium | reverse complement strand
TCGGTCGACCAGTGCGTCGACCCGCTCCAGAATCGCGACCAAGAATGCTCCGCGCTGTGATGCAGTACCGGCGAACTGTTCTGGCTGGTCGGCGCGGAAGGGACGCTCATAACAATCTTGTGCTCAAGGCCGCCGGAGGAAGGGTCGTCTTGAGAAAGGATGAGGTTGCCGAGTGTGGTGAGTCGCCGCTGGATCGGAGTTACTGCTCAGGTGTCTCGGTACAGATCGCTCGAGAGGTAGCGCAGCCCGGAATCGCAGAGGATGGTGACGACGGTGGCATCGGGGCCGAGCCGTTCGGCGACGCTGAGAGCGGCGACGACGTTGGCACCCGAGGACGTTCCAGCGAACAAGCCCTCCTCGCGAGCGAGGCGACGAGCCATTGCCATTGCGTCCTCGGTGCTGACCGTCTGGATTTCGTCGACCTGCTCGGGTTCCCACAGTGGTGGGACGAACCCGATCCCGATGCCCTCGATCCGGTGAGACCCGGAAACCCCTCCGGAGAGGACGGCGGACTCAGCCGGCTCGACGGCGGTCACGTGGATCGGGGCTCCATGGGAACGCAAAGCCCGCGCAGTGCCGTGGATCGAATGAGCCGTGCTGACGGAGTGCACGAACGCGTCGACATCGCCACCTGTCTGTGCCCAGATCTCGTGTCCCATCGGTTCGTAGCCCACGACGGCGTCGTGGTTGTTCAACTGGTCGCACCACCAATGACCCGGTTCGGCTGCGATCTCGCCGGCGCGTGCGATCATTGCCTTGATGAGCGCCTCGTTGATCTGGCGGGCATCGCTGGGGACCTCTTCAACGACCGCACCGAACGCCCTCATCGTCAACCGCTTCTCGACGCTGAAGGCATCGGAGAACACGATGTGGAGCCGGTATCCCAAGGCCGCACACACGAACGCCAGCGAGATCCCCGTCGTGCCGGCCGTGTACTCCACGACGGTGTCGCCCCGTCGCAGCCGACCGTCGTTGATTGCCGCCTCGATGGCGGAGCGGGCCATTCGGTCCTTCATGCTCCCCGTCGGGTTGGCAAACTCGAGCTTGACGAAGATCCGAGCGGAACCCGGAGGAACCACTCGGACGAGCTCGACCAGCGGGGTATTGCCGATTCCCGACGGGGCACCTCGTGAAGACTGCTCCATCATCCTCCTCCGCTCTCCCTAGATCGACAAACATACTCCTGTTTCGGTCGGCCTCTGCTCGGTCGCGAGCTGGGGTCATGGGAGACCAACTATGAAGAGGCCCGTTGTCAGATCGACGACGGCATGGTGGACGCAGAGGGACTCGCCCGAGGGTCATCCCGCCTCTCGAGGCACCCGGTAATCGCGAGGTGGTACGCCCCGACCCCTGCTGCACTGCCGGCGATATGTTGGAGGTCCGACTACTGATCCGACGGCGCATAATCCCGCCGCGGTGAGTAGCTCACAGCCGTCCGAGTTCGGCACCTCGGCGCACGATCGAGCGCTCGGGACCACGGGTGGGCGTGACCGCTGGCGAGGTGATCGGTGTCGGATCTCGTTGATCGCGTCTGGCTCGAGGCGGGTCGGTCTTGCGGTCGATGACAAGCGACCGGATGGCCGAGAGATGCTTGCTGCACGTTCCGTAGCATGAACTTATGGCCAGCAATCCAGACACGCCGGTCAGCGGGTTCCTTCCGCCCCGCTGGTTCATTCGGGCTGCATGGAAGATCCACAAGGCGCTGTACCGGTGGAGCGGGGGCCGGTTCGGGCTTCGTGTTCCGCGATCTGATCGCTACGGGCTCGCCTTCCTCACCACGACCGGGCGCCGCAGTGGCGTTCAACGCGGGGTGATGATCGGCTACTTCGAGGACGGAGATGGCGTCGTGACGATGGCGATGAACGGGTGGGGTGCAGCAGAACCTGCCTGGTGGCTCAATCTTCAGGCACATCCCGAGGCCACACTCGCGGCCGCCGGTGGAGCGGCCATCTCCGTTGTCGGTCGCCGCGCTGTTGGCGAGGAACGTGACCGGTTGTGGGAACGTTGGCGACAACTGGACAAGGGGCTCGATGGCTTCGCTGCTCGCCGCCCAACCGAGACCGCCGTCGTTGTTCTCGATCGACGACCCGACTGACAAGCGACACGGGATCCTCGAACATCGAAGCCGCAGAGGGCGCGGCCCGGAACCGCCAACAGTCTCAAGGGCGACCGCTCGAGTCTGGATCCATCCCGCCCAGAAGCACACGCCCTCGCCGGCTACCGCATATCAACCGCCCCGGCCGTCGGGCAAGACCACTCGCGACCGGCACTCACGAACGCGCGGGTCGTGGCCGGGCGTGGCGAGTTGCGGCTACGACTGGAGTCCCATCCAAGCCCGCACGCACCAGACGTGGGTATGCTACTCGCTCAGAAGAGGGTGCCTTGCTGGCACGCGGGCTCGTGGCTCGGTTGCTGTGGGAGCTTGAACTCGATCGCGAGAGTGTCGACCGCATCGCGGAGGGTCGTCGGCGAGTGGTCACCGAAGGCCGACACGTACTGGCGGAGCCAGTCAGACCACCGGTGGCCCAACCGTCTTCGCGGCCTCGCAGAGGACCTCGTGGCATCTGGCCACGGCGTCTCGGTCGAACTCGCCGCAGGCGAGCGCTCGCTGGAGCGTGGCGACCGCGTCGCGGATCTGCCTGGTCGTGGGCGAAGCACATCGATCCATCGTCAGAAGTAACAGCCGGTGGTCGGCAGCTCGGCCAACGGCGGGGCGCGACGCCAGCCAAGATCGGCTTGCAGCAGCGCTGGGGGCAGAGCTGGATGCCGTTGAGGCGGAGTTCGAGGTGGAGGTGGGGGGCGCCGGAGCGGCCGGTGTTGCCGGAGTCGGCGACGTGTTGGCCGGGGGCGATCTGGTCGCCTCGGGTGACGTAGAGGCGGCTGGCGTGGCAGTAGGTGTGGCGGAGGCCGTCTCGGGGTCTGGATGGTGAGGCCGGTGCCGCAAGTGGCTGCAGCCGACTGGCGCGTGCGCTGGTGTTGCAGCCGTCGGTCCACCAGTTGCCGGCGAACGTCTGGACGGTGGCGACCGTGCCGCCGGTGATGGCGAAGACGGGCGTGCCTTCGGGGACGAGCAGGTCGATGGCTGGGTAGTCGTGGTGGGGGTCATCGAGCGCGCTGGCGGGGACGGCGCCGACCGGCAGGGGGAAGGCCCACGTCCCGGCGACGACACCAGTGCACTCGACGATGGCGTCGCCGCGAACTCGGGATTGGTATTCGCTGGAGCCAACGGGTCTGGTACTCGCGGACAGTGAGGGTGTTGCCGGCTGAGGGGTACGGGACACGGTCCATGAGCGCGGGATCGGCGAGGGCGGCTGGGTAGTACCAGATGACGGGGACGACGTCGACGTTGTTGTCGTGGGTGGCGAGGATCTCGGCGACGTTGGCGGCGGCGACTTGGTCCTGGAGTAAGTGGCTGGGGCCATCCACGCCTGCGGGTACTGCGCCGTGTCGACGCCGACCCGGTCGGCCCAGTAGCGCCACGTCGCGTCGATGTACTGGTAGGCGCCGGATGCGGTAGCGCCGGTTGCCTGCGCTTGGTAGTCGTCGCCGGATTCGAGATGGCGGATCGTGGCGAGGATGACTCGCCGTGTCACCGCAGGCGTACGGGGCGGTCGCCTCGCCGCCGTTGGCGAACACGATCGACGACGCCGACCAGGATTCCGACTGCGGCGAGCGGGATGCCCACGGTTGCGGCGATCACGGCCTTCACACCGTCGCAACGACCCCGTGAGCACCGGGTCCGTTACAGGGTGCAATCGATCGATCGGCGACGACCACCGACGACGTGTAACAGATCCGACTCGGCTGAGGGTCGTTCCGGGCTGATGGGTCACGTGGGCCCGCAGTCCGAAGGGAGCCTTCGATGAGGAACCGTGACGACCGGCTCGTGTTCTCGGTTCGTCCAGGTGGTGAGCTCGAGCAGTCGCCGGCGCGGTCGTCGCGCTGGTCATGTCATCGGGAACCGCGTTGGCGCAGGAGCAGCCACTCGACGGTGTGTCACCATCGTCGACCGGGATGCCCGGTGCTGCGCTCGTGCGGCAGTTGCTGTCGTGGGGGTTCTGGCTCGGCCTCGCAGCGTGCGGCGGGGCGATCATCTACGGCGCCGCGACGTGGCGTGGGATGGGCACCAACTCCGGCCGTGGTGTCGAGGGCAAGACGTGGGTGGCCGCCGGCTGCATCGGTGCACTGATCATCGGGCTGGCGCCGACGATCGTGTCGACGTTCTTCTCGACCGGTTCGGCCGGCTGAACGACCGAGGAACACGATCCGGTCCGGAACGCCGGGAGCGCGTCGAATCGCTCTGCTCGTCGGTGTGGCCGTTGCCGTCGTCGTGTTCGCCGTCGGTGGCTTTCAGCTCGTCACGGGTCACGACTCGGATCGCCGTCTCGACGCCGTCGCCGCAGCGCCATCGGTAGAAGTCGATTCGCCAGGCGATCGAACGACCGACGGCTCGACCGTCCAGCAGGCCGGGAGGTGGCGGTGCCGTCGCGAGAGGTGCGCAGCGTGCTTGACGGGCTACCCGCACACGGTCGAGGGTGCCCGCGCCGCGGCAGTCGGGTGGATAGCGGCGACGGCCGAGTGGATCGACATGGGACCGGTCGGGCTTGCCCGAGACCGTGAGGGAGATCGCGGCCGCGGCTGAGGCGGACCGGTTGACGGTGCAGTTCGAGTCGAACCGATCCCACTGGCCGAGACGTTGGGTGGTGACCCGTCGCGGTTGGTGTGGATCGAGGCGCCGTTGCGTGTCGTCGCTCACCAGTACGTAGGCCGGCCGAACGCCATGCAGGTCGAGGTGTGGTCGGTGTTGATGGTCGGCAATCCGGAGCGGTCAGGCGCTGTCGATGCCGTGTACCGCACCCACGTGATCGAGATGGCGTGGGAGCGTGGCGACTGGCGACTGGTCTCGAGCGTCGAACGCGAGGGACCGACACCGACGTTGGCCCCGGGCTTGCTGCCGTCGGACGTGTCGGAGTTCGCACGCGTGACCAGCTGGACGCCGGCAACGAGGGCGGGGGTCGACTGACGATGTTCGGCTTGCCGGGTCTTCTCGACTTCCTGGGTGGCGCTTTCAGCGCTGCCGCGGGTTGGGCGTGGTCGACGGTGACCGATGGGATCCTCGACTGGGTCGTGCGGGGTGTGGTGTCGATGATCACCGCGATCTGGCAGTTCCTCGATGCGACCGCGGAGCCAGACCTCACAGCGTCATGGTTCTCGGCCGGAGCGAGCTCGCCCGTGGGGAACGCGTTCGCGATCGGTGGTGCAGTCCTCGCATTGGCGTTCACGGCCGCAGTCATCCGTGGCGTGGCCACCGGGTCGCCGGGCGCGTTGCTGCGGCTCGTCGGCCACGATCTGCCGGTCGCGGTATTGGCGATGGGCGCCACGGTGGCGGTTGCCGATGTGCTGATCCGATGGGCGGACCAGACCTCGGACTGGGTGTGGGAGCGCACTCGCGAGGACACCGTCGCAGCGCTCGATCGCATGGCGGCGGCGATGATGTCGGGGCTCGGCCCGATGGGGATCCTGGGTCCGCTGGTCGGGATCCTGACGCTCCTGTCAATGTTCCTGCTGTGGATCGTGCTGCTGGTCCGTGGTGCCCTGATCCCGATCGTGGTGGTCTTCGCGATCGCGTTCGTCCTGCCGGCGTCGCTGCTGCCGGCGATGCGCGACGCGACCAAGACCACCGGTCAGATGCTCGTGGCACTCATCATCTCCAAGCCGTTGATCACGATCGCGCTCACCATCGGGCTCTCCGCTCTCGGCGGCAGCGAGGCGAGCCCCGACGTCGCGTCGCCGCCCGTGGTGACCGAGCTGGCCCCGGGACCCGACGGTTCCACGGGGTCGACGCAGCCCACTGCGTTCCAGACGGGGTTCTCGTCAGCGGTGGTGGCGGCACCGGCGGTGGACTCGACAGCGAGCCAGCAGCAGGTGTCGTCGGACGGGATCGCTTCGACGTTGAGCGTGCTGTTCATCGGCTTGGTGACGATCGGGCTGGCGTCGTTCATGCCGTTCCTCGTGTGGAAGCTGCTGCCACTGGCGGCCGGGGCACTGGTCGCCCAAGGCGTGGCGTCGGGTCCATTGCGGGCGACGTCGCAGACGATGCAGTTCTCCTACTACGGGTCGATGATGCGCAACCGGCTGGCAGGAGGGGCGGCACGCCAGTCCAGCGCCGCGGCTGCGACCGGATCCGGAACGGCGGGAGGCGCGGTCGCCGGCAGCGCCGCAGCCGGACCGGCCGCGCCCGTGGTCGCTGCGACCGTTGCCGCCGGTCAGGCGGCCGCCGGCGCGGCCAGGAGCAGCGCTCAGCAGACCGCCGCGCACGCGGGTGGCGCGGCGGCAACGACGGACCACGACGGGTAGTCGCAGGAAGGGAGCGATGGGATGGCAGAACGTGAGGAGGAACGACGGCGATACCGGTTCCCGCGGCGTCGGCGGACCGGGCTGTTCGGCGCGTTGCCGCCGGGGCTGGTGGCAGCGGGCGCCGTGGTACTCGGCGCGATGTGGCTCGGCCTCGTGGGATGGCTGCCGTGGCTGATGGTGCTGCCGCCGATCACGGTGGCGGTGTGGGTGGCGGTCGGTCGCTGGCACGGCCGTCGGGTGCACGAGGTGATCGGCCTGTGGCGGACGTCGCCGCCGGTGGCTCGGACTTCGTCGAGGATGCGGTCCTCTCGGAGTGCTTGCAGGGCGATGCCGGTGGGGCCTTGGGGGTAGCTGCGGCTGACGCGGGTGAGGCGGGGTCCGGTCTTCAGGCTGATGAGCAGGTGTGGGTTGATCGTGTCGGGCCATCTGGTGGTGCGGTCGTCGAGCCATGCGGCGAGGCGTGGGAGGACGGGTCCGACGAGTGGGATGACGCGACCGTTGAGGTGGAGTTGACCGTCGACGATGTCGGTCAGTTTCAGGCTGCGGAGCTCGTCGACAGTGAGGCCGTGGAACACGACGAGCGCGGCGCACAGCGCGGTGGCTGGTCGTGTCGAGTCGAGTGCCTGGCGGACGGTGGTGGTGTCGATCGGCAGCGGGATGGTGGTGTTGGGTTGGGCGGAGGGGAGCCCGGCGAGTGGGTTGATGAACACGAGGCGTCGGCTCTTGAGGATCTTGAACAGCGACCGGAGTCCTTGTTCGATGGTGTGGCGTCGCGTGCCGGTCGGGGGGAGCACGTCGAGGATGTGGCGGGGTTCGATGCTGGTGAGGCTGTCGTGGCCTTGGCTGGCCCAGATCCGCAGGACCGGCGCAAGGGCTCGGATGTGGAGTCGTGCGGTGGCGGGGTCGCGGGGTCGGCGGCGTGGGCTCGTGGTGCTGCCGTGGATCATCACGTCGAACCAGACGTCGACTTCGTTGCGCATCTGGGTGGGCAGGTGCGACATGCGGTCGTTGAAGTAGCGCCGCTCAGGGGTGAGGCGGTCGTCGTTGAGCAGACCGATCGACGCGAGGACCTCGATTGCGGAGGTGGCGCTCACGTTGGCGTGGGACTGGGGCAGTCGGGTCACGTCGCTGGCGTTGATCAACGCGCGCCGGGGTGTGCTGGTCGGCAGCGACGAGTCGGATCGTGCGCCGGACATCGTTGGTGAGCTTGCGGGTCCAGCCGTGAACGGTGGCGTGGTTGCGGATCGCGTCGTCGCAGAACCGAACGAGTGGATGGTCGTTGCTGGCTGCTGCGCGTGTCTTGAGCACGTCGGGATCGACCGGGAGGTCGAACAAGACGAGTTGGTTCCAGTCGACGGGTGCGAAGCGTTGCCCGACGGGCACCTTGGACAGCCGCGGTGTGCGAACGATCGTCGGGTAGGCGACGTGTCGGTGCGGGTGCTGGCGAGACGACTGCATGTTCGCGAAGAACAGTTGTTGGCCGTGGCGGTTGGCGCCGACCACGTCAACGGGGTGGCCGGGCTGCACACGGGTGCGGGCGGTTTCCCAGCAGAGCCGACAGACGCGGCTCTCGCTGATGAAGGACCGGGTCCGGCACGTCGTGCAGGTGCCTTCGCGGTAGTGGGTCTTCCACCAGCGACACGTCCAACACCGGGACCGGTAGTGGTGGGTGACACCCCACGCGTGGCAGCCGAGACAGGACTCGACGTGCACCGGGCCGCGTGGGTGGCAGGCGTCGCACAGTCCGTCGCTGAAGTAGTGGCCGGTTCCGCAGCCCGAGCATGGTGGCGGCTCGAATGGTCCGCCCGGCAGACACGTGTAGCAGTAGTCGACGCGTGGATCACTCCACGCGACCCGGGCGTCCTGGCAGCTGGGGCAGAACGCCGGCGGCTTCGTGACGGTCACACCGGCGGTGAGGATCTCGGGTTGTTGAACCTCGGGGTCACCGTCGGCGATGCCGTCCCGTCAGCAGTGGTCGACTTCGAGTCCGGACGGCGGCGGGCGACCTCGTCGGGTTCTGGTGTCAGCAGATCCGACGGCTCGCAGGCGAGCACCGTGCAGATGACGTCGAGGTCGTCGAGCTTGATGGTGTTCGGGGTGCCGGTCCACCAACCCGACATCTTCCCCGCTGAGATCTCCAGGCCGGCCTCGGCGAGCTTGCGGCGCAGCTCGGTCGATTTCCAGATGCCACGCTCGGCGGCGCGCATCCTCAGGTGCCATTGCATCGGGTCATGCTCCTTCGAATCGTGTCTCGAGACGCCGGTTGGCGTCGGCCCAGGCCTTCTCGACGTAGTCGGATCGGACGTGCACGTAACGGGTCGTGGTCGACAACCACTCGTGACCCAACAACTCCTGCAAGGCTTTGAGGTCCATCCCCGCGGCGTAGAACGACGACGCGCAGTAGTGGCGCAGCACGTGCGGGGTGAGACGACCCGACCACGCCGGCAACCACTCCGCGGTGCGGCGGGTGAGACCCTGCCGCAAGGCTTCGGCACCGATCCGCAGACAGCGTTCGCCGTCGGCGGCGAGTCGCTCGCTGGGCAGCATCGGGGCGTCCGGATTCGGACCATCGGGACCGAACTGGTGGCGGACATCGCCGAGCCACCAATCCAACAACGCGTCGGCGCCGTTGATCGCCGGGATCAACCGCTGCTTCGGACCACGCCCGCCGGAGCCCTTGCCGAACCGGACGTGCAGCTTGCCGCACCCGCCCAGATCGGGTCGCCAGTCGCGGATGTCGAGCATCACCGTCTCGTTGATCCGCAACCCCAACCGGCGCCACAACGACGCCGCCACATAGTCCCGAGCGGCGGGCAGATACTTGCGGGCCTCGGGCAGCGCGGCACGCCACCGGGAGAACAACTCCTCGATCTCGGCGTCCGACGGCGGCACCCGCACCCGCGACACCGCCACGCTGGCGGGCCGGTTGAACTCATCGATCGGCTGCTCGACGACCCAGCCCGTCAGCTCGTGGATGTCGCCCTGATAGCGGGCGATCACGAACTCGTAGAACTGGGCGATCATCGCCGCCTTCTGCGACCGGGTGCTCGCTGCTCGACCGACCGAACGCTGGTGGCTCAAGAAGCGGTCGGCGTCCGCGCACGTCGCCGACCACAACGGTCGCCCGATGAACTCGATGAACTCGAACAGCACCCGCCGATTCGCCGCCACATAGCTGTCGCCGACGCCACTGCTCGCCATTGCCAACGCGAACTGATCGACGATCTCCTGCTGGAAGCCTTCGACGTCACCGTCGCCGCGCAACACCGACGACCCGATGTTGCGCACCACCGCCAACGTCACAGCATCCTCGGTTCACTCACGGCGAGCAACATAGCACCCTATCGACAGACCTTCAGCCAGAATGACCATCCGTCAGAATCAACCGGCTGCGCCGCTCGGTTCGATCTACCTGGAACAACCCCTCACCAGCGAACTCCAGGCCAGATCGAACCCGAGGCAGTAGGGACAGAGTGAGAGGTTTGCCGTGGCCGACGATGCCCAGCGAATCGAACGCGACGAGCTGCTCGCGCGGGTCGACCTCGTCGAGCTCCTGACCGCACTGTCCGGCACGCCGACTCGCGATGGGTCAGGCGCCAGATGGCGCTGCCCCGCGATCGACCACCCCGACAACCACCCATCCGTCACCGTCTCTGTAGACCCCAGCGGCACCCAACGTTGGAAGTGCTGGTCCGGCGGCCACGGCGGCACCGCCATCGACGCAATCATGGTCGCCCGCCGCATGCCCGCCGGCGACGCCATGCGCTACCTCGCCGAACACCACGCCGGCATCGCTCCGATCAAGCACGAACCGCCCAGGCGCCGGAGCCTCGACGAACCGCCCGACCCGGCAGTCCTCGAGTACATCCACCACGCCGCCAAGCTCCTGTGGACCCCAGCCGGCGCCCCGCACCGCCAGTTCCTGTTCGACCGCGGCTTCGACGAACCGATCCTGCGAGCCAACCTCGTCGGCGCCGACCCCGGCCGGCGACACCTCCCCCGCCCCAAGGGCTTCCCACCCGGCTTCCCCGGCGTCGTCTACCCCGCCCTCGATATCAACGGCGAACCGATCTACTTCCAGACCCGTTACCTGGAGGCCGAGAAGCGCCTCTCCAAGTACGACAACCCGCACAGCCGGTACGCCGCCAACCCTCGAATGTCGTGGGCTCGTCTCGTGGAGGCAGCTCGGCCAGATCGCCCGCTTCTCCTGTGCGAAGGCATCCCAGACAGCCTCATGGCCGCGCAAGCCGGCTTCCCCTCAGTCGGCATCCTCGGCGCATCAATCCCGAATGCCTCGATCGCAACCAGACTCGCGACCTCGATTCAGGACTGGCCCTCCCTCCGCTCACGGGCCGTGGTCATCGTGTTCGACAACGACCAGGCCGGTCGCAGCGGCGCAAACCACTTCGCCGAGCTGCTCCACGACAGGGGCGTACCTGCGCATGCGGAGTTCCCGCCGATCCCTGGAACCGACCTTGGCGCGTGGGCTCTGGTCGACCAGTCATTCCGCGATGAGCTCATCCCGGAGTCCCCGCAGACCGGATCGACGGAGGCCGCAGGGTTCACCCAGGGACTGGGACTCCACCCCTGACGCCACCGCCACGCTTCTTCGGGCCCGCTGGTGACAGCAGCCAGAACTGCTTCGAACCGCAGGTCGGCGACCGGCGCGCCCGCGCCGAGGGCTCTGATACGAGTGCCCCGGACCGGCATTTACATCGGGGACAAGCCTGGGGCACTGCAGTTCGCATGATATGTGGGCGTGGTTGGTGGAGCGTTCCTGCTCGCGATCACGAGTGGCTGGCGATCGCAATGCGTCCGATCGGGGAGGCCCTTCGCGTCGCTCGCCGGCTGACGAGCAACGCCACCGAGCGTTCGGGAGGGCTCAGGCCTGCCGCGTGCGCCGATTCCGCATGATTCGTGGGTGGTCTTGCGGTCTGCAGGGCCGCTGGTGTGGGCTCAGTGGCAGGACCGTCGTGGGTCACCAAGCCGAGCGGTTTGTGCCACGATCTAGTCGAGCCGTTAAATGTTCTGGAGACACAGCGTGCACCAACATCGTTGGTCGACTCCGTCCCTACTACTGGAGATTCACTATGTCTATTCGCGCGTTTCCTATTGAGTGAGTCGGTTGCGGCCTGGCCCTCCGATGAGCAGGTCGGAACCTGGGCCACCGATGAGAGTGTCGTTGCCGCGTCCTCCGAACAGGATGTCGTTTCCGGCGCCGCCTTCGACGGTGTCGTCGCCATCGCCGGCGAAGACCACGTCGCGACCGTCTCCTGCGTAGATGGTGTCGTCGCCGCCGAGCCCGAAGATGAGGTCGTTGCCGCCGTACCCGCAGATCACATCTGGCCCAGCTGTGCCGATCAGCAGGTCGTTTCCGTCGGTACCCATGATGGTGCAGCCGTCGTCGGGTGGGGGGTCGACGGTGACGGTGACGGTGAATTGGACCGATGTCTCGCCGCCGGACGCGTCCCGGGCCGTGCAGGTCACCTCGGTAGCTCCGGGTGCAAACATCGACCCGGAGCCTGGCGAGCACGTGACGGTCGGAGCTGGATCGGCGACGTCGGTAGCGCCCGGCGGTGAGTAGCTGACTGCGGTGCCGTGCGGGTCTGCGGTGTGGGTGGCGATGTTGGGTGGCTGGTCGAGTGTGGGTGCGGTGGTGTCGACAACGCGGACCGTTTGGGTGGCTGTGGTCGTGTCGGTTCCGTCGTCCGCGGTCCAGGTCACTGCGGTGTCACCGAGTGGCAACAGCCCGGGCGCGTCGTGCGACAAGGTGACGGGATCGTCATCGGGGTCGGTAGCTGTCGTTCCTGCGACCGTCTCGAGCGCGCCGGTCCAGCCGCCACCAGCGTTCGCCTCGATCACCACGGGGTCGTCGCCGACGTTGATGTTGGGGGCTGTGTTAACCGGTTTGATGGTGATGGTGACGATTGCGTCGCTGCAATGGCCATCGTCATCGCAGGTTCGGTAGGTGAACTCGTCGGTGGTTGTTTCGGCGACGTTGGGTGAGTTGTAGATGATGGTGCCGTTGACAACCTCAGCGGTGCCGTCAGTTGGTGGTGATGTGATGGTGAGTGCGGTTGGATTGATGTTGTTGTCGGGGTCGAGGTCGTTGGCGCTGACATCGAGTGCGGTCGAGGTCTGTTCGTCGACGATGTAGGTGTCGTCGACCGCGGCGGGCCGTCCGACCAGGGATTCGATGTCGCCAAACCTGAGGGTCTCGACGAGGCCTGGCCGGGTGTACCCGACGATCTCGTGTCGGGTCACGGCCCCGCCTTGGATCGTTGATGCCTGCAGAACGTAGGAGCCGTGATCAAAGCCGGAGAGAGTCACGGTCCAGTCGTCTGCAAACCCAGTGGCGGACACGCTCTCATTGACCATCTCGTCCCGCCATTGCCCTCCGGGGAGTTCGTCATAGAGGGTGCCGTCGGGCCCCAACCCTGTACTGCGGCCTTGCGGATTGGTGAGCAAGACGTGGGCCGGGCTGAAGATCCCGATGATCGAGGCGTCGGTGCCATACCCGGTCACCAAGGTCGAGTCGATGACTTCGATGACGTCGTCGGGCGTGAAGTACGCGTTGCGGATGCCCGTGATCGCTCCCATCAGTGGAGACCGTGAGGCCAGGTAGTCGGCGAATCCGATGCCATAGGCCCAGCCAACGAGCGAGGAGCAATAGAAACCGGTTGGACCCCACGCACCCGGATCGGGAAGTCCGCTCGGCCCGCCATACGAAACCCCCGGCGCGTTTCCGCTGGACCCCAGCGTCAGGCCGTTAGCGACCGCGAGGTCAACCAACTTCTGGGCAGCATCCTCTCGCGCCGAGCGCGATCTGGAAGGGCGATAGACACCGAGCGCGAAAAAGTCGGCGTTCGAATCGGTTGCATCCGTCGTGCTGATGTCTTGGATTTTGAACTCGGTGGTCCGTAACGGGGTGACGTCGGCAACATTGAGCGTCACCTTGGCATTCTTGGTGTTCACGAATCGACCGACGACGAGTAGCGAGTGGGTGAAGTACGTTCCGCCGAAGAACGATTCAAAGCCCCCTTTTAGGTCGACCGACTTCCATAGGATGATGTCGCCTGGCTGGAACGAACAGGCCGTCCGGCCCGCCACGGCGTGGTCGCAGTCCAGCTGGTCGTCGAACTCCTGTTGCGAAAGTGTCGCTAGCGGATCCACGATCTGGCCGAATGGATCGATTGGTACACTTGTCGGGTCGAATGCAAGGGAGCCATACAGACCTTCGATGGTGTCACTGAACCCGTCATGGTCGGAGTCAACGCGAGGGGCAGGGCAACCGTCGTAGAAGACGCTGCCCGGAGTATCGGGGCAGGCGTCGGTGTTGTCGGGCACGTTGTCTCCGTCACGGTCCGGGCATCCGCCAGTCGAGGCGGGACCCGCTGCGTCGGGGCAGGCGTCGACGTCGTTGAGGATGCCGTCGCCGTCGCGGTCGTCGATGGTGATGCCGCCTCCGTCGTACAGGAACGTGCAGGTGGCGGTGGTGTCTGGTTCGACCGTGACGGTGGCAGTCCCGCCTGCGATCGATGTGGAAGCCGGTGCGTTGCAGTTGATCGAAGTGAGCGTGTAACCCGTCGCTGCGGTCGCGGTCACGGTGTTGACGCCGGGCGACACCCGGGCTTGCACCTCCCCGCCCAGGCCGAACGAGTCGCGGGGTTGTGTCGAGCCGTCGACCGCCCCGCTGTATGAGAAAACGGGGACGGTGCCGTTCTCGGGGAAGTTCGTGACCTCCGTGATGGTCCGAAGCATTGTGAGGCACGAGCCTGCGGTGCATTCGACGTCGGGCGCTGTGCCGAGGGGGATCAGGAGTCGTGGGAGCCGCTCAGCAGGGTCCACCTTGTACACGCCGGTGCTGCGTGGGTTGCGCGGGCCGAACAGGTCTGCGTCTTCAGGACAGGCCTGCGATCGGTAGGGCTCGGGCCAGAAAGTGGCAACTGAGAAAACCGCCTCCCCAGCGAAGACGAGAAACGTCTTGTCCGACGACCACGACGCCTGGCTTTGGATGAGGACATCCGCGTAGCACCCAGGATCCGGAAGCCACCCGATGAACATCGGGTTGGGAGAGTTCGCGGGCAGTCCCGTGACTGGCGTCGTTGGGGTCCCGGCAACGGTCGTCTCCCACAAACCACCCGGCCCACCAACGAGAAGCTTCCCATCTGGGCTGAAATCGCTCAGCTGACCGCCACCGCCACTGACTGGGAACGAAACTGTTCGCTCGACCCCGTCGTAGTAGTCCTGACTGGTACCGGTCGGGTCGGTGCCAGCGGGAATGCACGCACGAGAGGTGCGGATCGCGAAGCGATCGCGAGAAGGATCAGGGATGAATCGCACATCTACGGTCTCGGGAGCCGAGGACTCGATCGCCTCATCGGTGCAGCCCTCGCCCGGAGCCCAGTTGTCGGTCCCTGGAAAGGCCACCGGTCGTCCGGCATCGGTGAGCACGCCGTTGGCCCCAGTGATCCGAAACCAGCCGTACGTTCGCCCCGAAGCGAACTGATCCTGAAAGGCGGGCTTGTACCCCCGCCGAACGAGAAACCCCGCTCCGTCCGGGGCCCAATCGATCAGACGGTCGACGGTCTCGTCATGGTCGGTCTCCGCAATGACGCAATCGGGTGGGAAACCAGGCCCGCAAGGCAGTTCGCGGGTGAACGCTTTTGGAGGTTCCGTGACGAAGGTTCCCGATCCGGTGTCGGGATCGAGGATCTGCAGTCCATACTCCGAATTGTGTCCTTGTCCATCGCCGAACGGGGTCTCGACTGCGAGATCGCCACCCTGTGGGCTCCACTCAGGATTTGCCCCGCGGTAAACGCGGCCGAGAACGCGTTGGGCGTTCGCGCCATCCGAATCGGCGATCCATAGCTCCGAGGGGCCGCCAACACCGTCGTCCATCAAGTACGCGATTCGTCCCGTTGCGTCTGGGGGCGCCGCCTCCACACGCTCGGTCCGAGGTATCACCAAACTGGTCGCAAGGGCCGCAACGACGATGACCCCGCGGGTTGCGGCGTTCAGGCTTTCCCTCCCAACGCGCCACCGAGCCGGAAGCGTGCCGCGATCCCGACAGCGCGCGGAACGCCGCAGAGACGCCACTAGCGCCATAACGCAAGGAACGCGCTCAGCAAGGATGGACTTCGACCGCTGCTCCATCGTGACGCCTCTCAACCGATGTGCTGCAGCGCCGATCGTCCTGCAGGCACGTACCGTAGCAATAACGCCAGCATCAATCAATGGCTCGTCTTGAGACCCCCGGCTCGTACACACTCAAGTCGCGCGAGCGGTTCTCTCGTCTGCCGGCGACGGTCGACGGGGGTTCCTCGGTCATCATCCGGGTCGAGAAACGGCAACAGTCGGCTTGATCGCTCGGCATCCGTCGGACCGGACCGGAGCGATCGGCCCGGAGCGGCGTGATGCGTCCCGCAGCGGCGCGCCAGATCTGACGGCGACTCCAACCGGCTGTGAAATCGGCAAAGACGATCGCCAGCCACTTACGTCAGCCATGCATAACGCGGACGCCGTAACCCGTGGACCGATTCGACCGTCCCTCGCGCGTCGCGGCCCCGAGCCGACGCGGCGCGACCAGAACGCTCCCACTTCGTCCCTCCTGCCGAACGTGGCGTTCGAGCGGCATCGGCGACAGTTTCGGTAGGAGGGATTCGAGGCGCGTTCATTCGTTGAGTGGTGGCCGTTCAGCCCATCTGCTTCACGAAAGGCCCGGTCGCCATCATGCGTACTCCTCCGTTCGAGACCTCGCTTCGCTCCCAGCTTCAGGTGATGCAGCGCCCGCGCTGCGCCCGGGAGAGGCGCGAACGATGGTCCCACCTCCCTGAGCTCCTCGGCGGCGACGTTGAGGTGCTGGCGGACCGGTTGACGAGTCCAGTGATCCGTGAGCAGAACCCAGTGTTCGCAGCCCTCGCACGTCTGCACCTCGCGGGCGACACGGAGGCGACCACGATCCTCCTCCACGGCTCGAGCGGCTTGCTCTACCGGGCACTCCCACCGCACATGCGTTGCCGCGAGGAGCTGGTCGGCACGGCGTGGTCGGTCCTGGCTCTCACGTTGAGCGACTTCTCCGAGGCGGACCTCGACTCGTACGTGGCGCGTCGGCGACCGCTGATGGGTGTGCTGTACGGCCGGCTCCGGCCTCGCCTGATTCGACTGACCAACCATGGTCCGAGTGCCGTCGAGACACTCGACCTCGATCGGCCGATCGCCGCTGAAGGCTGGGGTTCCGATCCGGACGAGCAGGCGATCGAAGCGCGTCGAGGTGGCCCGGGTCGCCGCCGTGGCGCGTTCGTGCGGGGTGACCGCCGAGCAGTGGGCGATAGTGGTGAACATCCGGGCGTTCGGTGTGCCAGGTATCGGGCGGCACCGCACGATGGTGACGCGGGCGTGTCAGCGGATCCGCGCCGCGGCGGGTCCGAGCGAGGCGGTGGCGGCGTGAACGTGGTGGCGCTCACGGGCCGGCTCACGAACGATCCGGTTCGCAAGGAGACCTCGGCGGGGGTGGTCGTCGAGTTCCGGCTTGGCCGTGGACGCCCGGCCGCGGCTGTTCATCGACATCGAGACCTGGGGTCCACCGGCGGGCAAGGCAGCTGCCCATCTGGCCAAGGGTCGCCGGGTTGGTGTGTCGGGTTCATTGGCGTGCGACGAGTGGCATGACCGCTCGGGCGAGAAGCGCTCGAAGACCAAGGTCCGTGCCCGCGAGATCACGTACCTCGACGCGCCGCGAGGGGGCGATCCGGATGAGTGAAGCGAGGTCACCCGCTGGGTCGTGGTCGCCGTGCGAGGTGCTGCTGCTGGTCCTCGGGCTGGCCGCCGCAGCGGTGTCCACCGTGCTGTGGCTGGGGGCGATGCTGGCGATCACTGTCACCGGCGGATCTCCGGCCGGTCTGCGATGGTCGGACGGCCTTCGAGCCGCAGTGGCCCTCGCCGATCGCCCGTCCGACCCGTCCGCCGCGTTCGCCGACCTTCCCGCTGGCGTGGTGCCGGGTCCGTGGGTGTTCTGGCCGTGCGTCGTCGTGGTCGCCGTTCTCGTCGTCGGGGTGGCGGTCGCGGCGAGGGTGGCCTGGCGTGCGACTGCGGCCGGCCCGGCATCGGCTTGGGGTCGACGTGCGGGCTCGGTTTGCGACGCGCCGGGAGTTGCGGCCGCTGCTGATCCCGGAGCCAGTGCCGGGCCGGTTCGTGATCGGCCGATGGGGTCGGTGGCTGGTGGCGACCGAGTCGCGCCGCTGGGCGCCGGCACCGTCGAAGGGGTGGCGCTGGCTGCGGGCGCGCGTGTCGGGCGAGGTGCGCCGACGCCGTGACGGTGACGCGACCTCGATCGCGGTGATCGGCCCGACCGGGTGCGGCAAGACGTCGGAGTTCGCGATCCCCGGGGTGCTGGACTGGGTCGGCCCGGCGATCCTGCTGTCGGTCAAGCGCGACCTGATGGACACCACCATCGAGCGGCGCCGCGAGCTCGGCAAGGTGCGGGTGTTCGACCCTGGCGGGTTCCTGCAGGAGAACCCCAACGCCCGCATCCAGGTCGGGCCCGAGGAGCTCGCCCGCTGGTCGCCGCTGCGCAACGCTCACACGCCGACCGGGGCGAAGAAGGCCGGCGCCGCGCTCGCAGCGTGGACCCCGAAGGCGGGGGTCGAGGGCGGCACCGGGTTCTGGGAGACGCAGGGCAAGCTGCTGTTCAGCGGGCTGCTCGGTGCGGCCGCGCTGTCGGAGGCGCGCTCGATGCGCAAGGTCGCCGAGTGGGTGTTCAACATGGACATGCCCCGCCCGCGGCATCACTGCGAGCCGGCGTCGCTGGTGAGCAGGCTCAGCAAGCACGAGGACCCTGCCGTGGCGGAGGCGGCCAAGGCGGCGACACTGCACCTGTCGTCGATCTGGGACAAGCCCGACGACAAGCTGCGCGCCTCGGTGTACGCCACCGCGCAGACGGTGTGCGACCCGTGGCTCGACCCGGCCGTCGCCGCCGCCACCGATCCCCCGACACCGGACAACAAGCCGGCGCCAACGATGCAGCCGAGCCCGAGGCCGATGCGGCCGCTGGGGAGGGTTTCGGGGAGGGTTGCTGGGTCGATCTCGACTGGCTGATGGACACCGGCCCCGAGGGGTCGAACGCCAACACCCTGTACCTGCTCGTGTCGCAGGACGACTTCGAGCGGTTGGCACCCGTGCTCGCTGGATTGCTGTCGGACCTGAAGGCGCAGGTCTACCAGTGGGACGCAGCGGGGCGCCGGCTGCCGGCCCCGTTGCTGATGCTGATCGACGAGGCCGGCAACATCCCCCTCGACTGGCTCCCCGAGGTGTCGACCACGTGCCGCGGGCTCGGCCTGCAGCTCGTCACGATCTGGCAGTCGATCGCCCAGATCCACGAGGCCTACGGACGGCGAGCCGACGTGCTGCTCACCAACCACCCCACCAAGCTGTTCTTCCCGGGCGCCTCAGACGACTCGACCTTGTCGTACCAGTCCAAGATCGTCGGCGACGAGGAAGTCGAACGGCAGTCCTGGTCACGTGACCTCACCGGCGGGAGCGGCCGCCGGTCGATTTCCGGGCAGGTGTCGCGCGAGTCACTCGTGCCGTACTTCCTCGCCCGCCTGCCCGAGTTCGGGTCAGCGCTGATGATCCACTCCAACACCCCGCCCGCCCAGATCTCCGGCCGGCAGTGGTGGAAGATCCCCCGACTCGCGGCGATGGTGCCAACCGGCACCCCGCACCCCATCGAGCCGACCCATCGCGGGCCGTGGGAGCCGTACACGCCGACCGCCCCCGCAACTCGGCCCCCGGCTCCGACCGTCGCGAGCGAGCCCAACGAGCCCGAGCGTGAGGCGGTGGCGGCATGACTCGCGACCATCGCCCCGAACTCGAGGACCTTCACCGGCAGCTCGTCGAGCAGTTCACCGAACTCACGACCGGCGAGCAGTGGCTGGCCGCGCTCGCCGACGCCCGGCGGTTCCACCGCTACTCCCCCACCAACCAACTCCTGCTCGCCATGCAGGGCGCCCGCGGCCACGTCGCCGGCTACCGGACGTGGCAGCGCATCGACGACATCGACGGCAACCCCTGCCAGGTCGCCAAGGGCGAGAAGGGCCTCTCCATCCTCGCCCCGCTCGTCGGCACCGTCCGCAACATCGACCCCGACACCGGCGACGAATCGGCCAGCAAGACGCTGTACGGCTTCCGGGTGGTCAAGGTCTTCCACGAGGGCCAACTCCTCAAGCCGCCGGCGATCGCCCGGCCGCCGCTGCCGGAGCTGCTCACCGGCGAGAACCGCCACCAACACATCTGGGCCGCGATCACCCGCATCCTCGACGACGCCGGCTACACCGTCGAACTCGTCGAGCGCTCACCGCTCGACAAGTGGAACGGTCGCACCCGCTACCTCGACCGAGCCGTCGACATCGGCATCGAGCTCGAGCCACCCCAGCGGATCAAGACCCTCCTCCACGAGTGGGCCCACATCCACCTCGACCACGAACACCGCACCGACACACCACAGGACGCACGGGAGGTCGAGGCCGAATCCGTCGCCTACCTCGTCGCCCAGACGATCGAACTCGACACCACCGGCTACAGCATCCCCTACGTCGCGGGATGGTCCGGCGGCGACGGAGAGCTGATCCTCCAGACCGCCGAGCGCGTCATCGACACCGCCCACGGAATGGTGACGGACCTCGAACGAAGCCTCGACGTCAGCCTCGAACCCGAGCTGGTTTCGCACGGCGGCGAAGTCGTGAACCTGCGTCACCCACGAACCGAGGCGGCCGGCACCACCCTCACCCAGCGACGCCGACCTGCGACACGTCGACACCCCAGCCGGCTTCAGCGCACCGCCAGGCGCAGCGAACCTCCTCGGGCGGCTCGCGCCCGACGATCGGGCACGGCTGATCGAGGCCCTGTTCGAACCCGACGACCACATCGACACCCTCGTCCACCTCTGTGCCGACGCAGGCGCCACCGCGGCCGACATCGCCCGCATCGCCGATGCCTACGACATCTCCTCCGAGTCGGTCTGGCGGGCCATGCGCTCCGCGACGATCGAGAGCGACGACGGCCCGCAACCACTCTTCGACCCGGACGAGATCGCCGCCGCGTTCCCCGACCACCACGTCGAAGCGCTCGCCTCCCAGCAACGCCACCCGTCCGTTGGGCGGGCAGTGTCGAGCGAGCCCGAGGTGGGTCTCGACCCCGCCCGCATCTTCGCCACCCGCATCGCCGCCGGCGCCGACGGACAACAGCTCGCCGACCTCGCCAACGGACTCGGCCTATCCACCCGTGACGCCCTCCTCGCCGCAGCCAACGGAGGCGCCAACGACGACCAGCTCGCCCACCTCGCCGTCGGGAACCACAACTCCAGCGGACGCGCAGCAGGTGCCGATCTGGCCGCCGGCACAGGAACAGAAACGAGCCCACCCACCGAGTTGTCGACCGGCGACGCCGCGCTCGACATCATCCGACGCTGGGACCTCCTCGCCGAGGGTATCCCGGTCCCCTCGATCACCGGTCCGGAGGTGCGATCGTGACCGCGTCGGCCGACCGCCCGGTCAAGACAATCTGCGCCGAGCTCGCCGAAGCGCTCCTTGCGCGACTGATGCTGGGCGACCTCGCCCGGCGGAGACGCAACGGGGTCCGCCAACGTGAGGGCGATGCCTGACGACGCCGTCGGACAGGAGAAGTCCGACAACCGATGTGGGCGCGATCAAGCTGAGGCACGAGAGCGCCTCCACGCGACCAGTCCCTGCCCCGGGTCGCCTGCTGGGCGTCACTGCACGCGGGATTGCGGCAGACACCCTTTCAAGTGCCCAACCCCGCCAGACTGTGTGCATGGCGTGGAGGACGAAGCTCGCTCGGTTGCTGGCGCCGAACGAGTGCGACATGGACACATGTCTCCCGACGATCGAGGCGGCAAACCGAACGGACGCGCCCGAGGAGTTTCAGCGTCAGGTAGTCGTCGCGAGGTACGAGGCTCTCTGGGCTCGCGTGGAGGCCAGCAGAGCGCGACCATTTCAGGTCGTGCGTGATGCCGCGCTTGTCGCCGCGGGCCTCGTCGCCGCCGTCTCGCTTCTCGACGTGACGCCGGCGGGTGCGGCCGAATTCGCTCTCGTCTATGCGGTCGGCGTGCCGGGTGTTCTCCTCGTCATGACCCTCTCCTGGGCAGGCGAGACCTATGCGCACGAACTGCTACAGACGGAGATCGAACTCCTGAAACTGCAGTTCCCGACCATCGAGTGGCCGGATGCAGCACACCAGATCGCGCGAGAAAGGGCAGCTTGTAGGTCCACGCAATCGCTACCACCAATTGGCAGGTGGGGTGGCGTTCGCTGGCGCGTCGATTGGCGCGCTCCTCATCTCGATCACTGTTCTCTCCTCGATCGACAACATCGAACAGGAAAGGCTTATTCACGTCTTCCTGATAGTCGGAGGAGTGCTGGCCACGACGGTGCTGCTCGTACTCATGCAGCTCTACCGCCGCTTGCTCGTAGTGAGCAGTTCGCGGTACTCGATGCTCGCGTCGGGAGGGTGACTTGCCCGATCCGATACCCGCCGCCAGACGAGGTTGCTGGTGACTACGGCGCATGGCCGTGGCTGACCCGGGTACCACGAGTGGTGCTGCCCACACCCGGACGTGCACCTTCCGTTTCAATGAGTACTCCGACTGGGCCTATCCAGCTTCGAGCTGACAGATGGGGTGTTCGAGGTCAACTTCGGCATTGCGACCACACCAGATCGTCTCCTGGCCGGCACCGATTGAGAGTTCGACCCCGAAGTGAACATCGGATGATTGCACAGCGACCTCGGTCCCTCCGCGACATCCTGAAGTTGCTCGTAGCAGCTCCTCAGCAGTGCGTGTCGGGCCATGTCCGGTGCCAGCGACGGGCGACCTCGGTGACCCAGGACGCCCCGGCACTGATCGCCGTGTGCGCGAGGTGGTTGATGCGCCGCGCCGCGCGCCTCGTGGAGTTCGGCGACGTGGGGGTCCGTGGGCGCGCCCCAGCGGGCGTGAGTGGCGTCGAGGGCCAGGTCGCCGTACCGGCGCTCGAGTTCGCGGACTCGTTGTTCGAGCCGGTCAGCGTGGGTCTGACGTAGACCGGGGTCGAGGGTTCGGTCGTCGTGGACAGCGTTGAGTTCCCGTTCGAGGGTCTCGATCTCGGTGGCGAGTCGTTGGCGGATGCGGTCGGGGTCGCATTGGTCGAGTTCGGCGTCGATCTCGGCGAGGGTTCGGGGTTCGGGGGTGTCGACGCTGAGGGCAGCCACCTCGGCCAGCAGCGCCTCGACGTCGGGGTCGAGGGGCTGTGGCCACCAGGCGAGGGGGTCGTGCTCATCGCGCAGGGCGGTGAGTTGGCGGTGTTCGATGATGTGGGGCCAGTTCTCGATGATCCAGTCGCGGCGGGCTTGTTGGGTGGTGTAGGCGCTGCGGAGGCCGTCGATGACAGCAGCCGGCTCCAGGTCCGAGTGGAGCAGCTCGTCGATGAAGCGGCTCTGGTCCGCTGGTGCGGTGGCGAAGAGCTGCTCGAGCTCGTCGAGGCGGTCGACGACGGTGGCGGGGTCGAGTTCGGGGAGCACGACCGGCTCCGTCGGCCGGTGGTCGTGGAGCCAGAGGCGGGTTTCGAGGGCGCGGTCCATGCGCTGGCGCCACTCGGCGGCGAGTTCGGGGCTGTCGGGTTCGGGGCCGTAGCCGGGGACGGTTTCGGGGAGTTGGTGTCGGTCGCGCCAGGTGGCGAGCTGGCGGACCTCGTCGTCGTAGACCTGGGCGCCGACGGGATCGTCGGGGCGCTCGCCCGTACCAGGTGGTCAGCCAGTCGGGGTTGTGGCCGGCGAGCTCGCGGAAGGCTCGCTCGATGCGCAGGCGGATCGCGGCGCGGGTCGAGGTGTTCGTCATCGACGCTGATCCCGTGGGTGGCGAGCGCGGCGGCCCACGTGTTGGCGACGGCGGTGTGGGCGGCGCGGAGCTGGGCGAGGGTTTCGGCGGCAGTGTCGGTGAGTGGGGAGGGTTCGGGGTTGTCGATGGGGAGGATTTCGCTCCAGTCGAGCTGCTTCACGGCGACTGTTCCGGTGGGTGACGTGAAGCGGATGGTGGCCTGGGCGGTGTGGTCGGAGATGGCGGTGACGAGCGCCGACGTTGTCCCATCCGTCGAGGGCTCGGACGCGGCCGCCGATGTGGAGGCGGGTGCGGGCGTGCTCGGCGGCGCGCAGCTGGCGTTCGAGCGCGTCGGGCCGCTCTGATGCCGGAGCGCTCGATGGTGGTGACGATGTCGCGGATGTGGCGGAGGCGGGATTCGAGGTCGGCGAGTGGTGTGGTGGTGGCGAGGTCGGCGATGTCGTCGAGGCGGTGGTGCTGGCGGAGGGCGAGGGTCTTGGCTTCGCTGCGCTGCAGGGTGTCGAGGATCTGTTCGTCGGGCTGGTCGACCCGCTCGGACGGGAGCGGGATGGTGCCGTCGGTGTGGGCTCGTTCGACGGCGGCCTGGGCGGTGGTGGCGTAGAGGGTGGCGCCGTGGCGGGCTCGTGACATCGCCACGTAGTAGGCCTCGCGGTACATGCCGTGGGGGCCGACGACGTGGACTCGGTCGCAGGTGACGCCCTGGGCCTTGTGGACCGTCATCGCGTACCCGTAGGTGACGTGCCCGGCTGCGACGTAGTCGGCCGTGAGGCGGATGCGGCGGTGGTTGTCGAGCCGGATGTCGACGGCGCCGTCGGGCGCCGATCGCGGTGATGGTGGCGAGCATGCCGTTGTCGACCCGGCACGTCTGGCCGGTGTCGAGGTCGTGTTGGCCGGGTGCGTTGCGGGTCAGCAGGACCCGGTCGCCGACCTGGAGCACGACCCCGCCGCACCGTGTAGCTCGGGACCGGTGAGGTGGCCGGCGGTCTGGGCGCGGTGGCGGGCGAGGCGGTTCAGGGTCGTGGCGAGCTGGCGGGTGCCGGCCAGCAGCAGCGCCCGTTCACCGGCAGTTGTGGCTGTCCCACCAGTCGTCGATCGCGCGGGCGTGCAGGCCGTCGGGGTGGTCGATGATCACGACCCGGTCGTGGGCCATGTAAGCGTCCCACGCTGTGCGGACGTCGCCGTGGCGAAGTTGGTCGAGGGCGGCGTGTTCCCAGGTCTCGGTCTGGCGGCGGTTGATCGTCAGTTCGCAGACGTTCGGTGCCGGCGGCGGTGACGGCTTCGGCGAACCCGCCGCCGGCGGTGATCTCAGGGAGCTGGTGATGGTCGCCGACCAGGATCACCTTCGCCCCGCGCTGGCGGCAGGTGGCGAGGAGGGTGTGGAGCTTGACGGTGCCGACCATCCCGGCCTCGTCGACGATCACGACGCTGCGCTCGTCGAGCTTCCCGGCGGCGTTGATGAGGAAGCGTTCGATGGTGAACGCCTCGACACCGGCGCCCTCTGCCAGCTCGCGAGCCGCCTTGCCCGTGGGTGCTGCGCCGACCACCTGGAAGCCGCCCAGAGTCGGGTCGGCGAGCAGGCGACGGACGGCGTTCATGGCGTAGGTCTTCCCGGTCCCAGCCCGTCCGACCACGACCTCCACCGCGAGGCCTTGGGTGGTGACCCGGCGCACGAGATCCGCCTGGTCAGCGCCCAGGTCGGTGGCGTGGGAGGCGAGCCACTGCTCCACCGCAGCGGGGTCGAGCCGGATCGGGGAGGTCGGATGCGGCGTGAGCAAGGTGATGAGGTCGCGTTCGATCGCCAGCAGACGGCGGGTCGTGTACTGCTGCTCGAACCCCGCCTCGCCGGCGTCGACCGTGGTTGGGACAGGGACCAGATCGGGGCGGGCGAGGACGGCGTTGGTGAGTTGCTCGATCACCCGCACCGATCCCCCGCCACGCAGCTGGGCAGCGACTTCGGACTGCACCTGATGCCGAGTCACCACCCCATCTCGGTCGAGAAGATGATTGGCGATCCGTGACGCGAACACGTCGATCGACACCCGAACCTCGGCCAGCTCCCCCGTCCCCGGATCCGGCAACGCGACCAGCACGCCCTGGTCCGGATCGAGCACCGACGCCCGATCGGGGCGGCCTGCGGCGAGGAGGGCGTCGATGTCGGCGGGGCGGTAGCCGACCGTGGCGGCCTCGTCCCGCCACCGCTCATCCAGCGTCGCCGTGTCGACCACGGTCTTGGCAGCCCGGGTGGCCAGAGCTGCGGCGTTGCCGGCTTCCAGCCCGCTCGCGCCCTGGCGTTCGAGCTCGTCCTCGATCTCGTGGCGTCGCTTCGAGAACAGCTCCAGCACTCGGTCCGGGACGCCGGCGATGTCCGCCATGTCGTTGCGGACCGGTCGCCACTCGACGCCAAGTCGCCGTGACAGCTCGTCCCGCAGCACCGTCTGGTACAGCGCGCCAGCGGCCCTCGCCGACCGGTACAACGCCTGACCATCCAGCGCCGTCCAACGTCCGTCGGGGCCACGGGCGATGTTCGCAACGAGCACGTGCGAGTGCAGCTGCGGGTCACCCGCCCGTGACACCCGATGCCGGAACGCGGCGGCCACGAACCCTGCGGCTCGCATCCGCCGACACCCCGACCCCGATCCGGTGACCATCCGGTTGTTCGACCCGCGACGCACGAAGCACGCCTCGCGCTCCAACCACCCGAGCGCGTCGGCGACCGCGGTCTGGTGGGCGTCGACCACGTCGGCGCGCACGATCGGATCCCCCAGCGCGTACAGCACCGACACCGACTTCGGCGCCGAGAACGTCAGGTCGAACCCGGGCACCCGCCCCTTCCACGTGCGGAGCTGGTCTCCGTTTGGCGACAACCCGGTGCCAGGAGCGAGCCCGGCCAGGACAGCGTGGAGATCGTCCGCGGTCACTGCGTCGGCGAGCCCGAGCGTCGCGCTGCCGATGCCGAGCCACTCCCCCGCCGACTCGCCGGCCCCGGTGTAGTAGTCGTCCAGCCCGCGAGCGACCTGCTCGAGGTAGTAGGACTCGGCCCCGACACGCAGCTTCCAGATCGACAACATCGCACCCGGCAACGACCGCGCCGAGCCCGTGTCTGTTACGCCGGGGAACGCGTTCGTTCTGCCCGACGGTGCAACTGCGCCGCTCACACCCGTTGGATCGCACGGACTCGTGTGGCTCTCGAGTGGCCATGACTCGCCGCAGCTGCGATCCCCGGATCCTGAGCCGGCATTCGCGTCAAGAGTCCACTGAGTCGACGCGGGCGCCATCGTGCTCGCACGAGATCCGTCACCGGAGCGCCAGCCTCGGTGCAGGTGGCGCCGGTGCGACTCGATGTCCTCGCCGACGACGTGACCCTCGTCGAGGCTTCGACTCGAGACGCGCCGAACCGGTCGGGTCGAGCGACGGGCTTCGATGTCCTCGTCAATGTTCGTCGGCGTCGAGGTCGGCGACGCAGTCGAGCCAGCAGTCAGCGCTTGCGGAGACGGGCCCTGAGTCGTTCCTCGAAGTCGGTTCGTCACCGGCGTACATCACGACGTGCTCGATCCGGCGCTCGGGGTGAGCTCGTCGAGGTAGACGTGCTGCAGGAACGGTGGCAGCCGATCGATCTGCCGGGCCGTCACCGACCCGCGGACCCGGATCCCGATCGTCGAGTCGTCGAGCCGGACGGCCCAACCGAAGCGAGCGAGGCGCTCGACGGTACGACGCAGGCGCCACGTCTCGACACCGAGCGCCCCGGACAGGTCGGCAGCGTGCCACTCGCGCTCGCCGGCCCGGGCTGCGGTCGCCAGCATCTGGGCGAGCAACGTGGCGGTCGGCCCGAGCACGGGCGCCAGGGCGAGCCGGAACATCGCAGAATCGGTATCGACGATCGGGCCGACAGCGCGGTCGATCGGAGCGCCCGGGCCATCCCACCCTCGCACGACCATCACGCTTCGATCAGCGGGCCACGTGACGACGTCGATCTCCATGTCTTGAGCATAGTCTATCTATATTGCTATGTCAATATAGATAGACTACCGTCAGCCATCGTGGAATCGGCACGACGACACCGACGGACGGACACCTCAAGACGCTCCGACCGCGCACGCCTCGCTCCTACACTGCCGATCATGGGGTCAGGTGACATCCGCGATCGGGACTGGGTCGCAGCGCAACTCGCCGCAGGATTGACCGTCGTCGACCTTGCGGCGGCAGCCGACGTGTCCCGGCCGACTGCGACGAACTGGATCGCCCGCCACGGCCTCAAGGCACCGACCCGAGCGAAGCCACGGCCGACCGACGCTCAACTAGCAGCGCTCTACCGACGCGCCGGTTCGGTCGCGGGCGTCGCGGCGGAGCTCGAGGTGACTCCGCAGACCGCGCATCGCTGGCTCCACGGTGCCGGCGTCGAGCTCGCCGGACGCCACGGCCGACGCCGCCTCGACAACGACGCCATCCACCACGAGCGAGCCGCCGGACTCACGATCGCCGAGATCGCCAAGCGCCACGGCGTCGCCCAATCGACCATCCTTCGCCGCCTCAAGGAGCCATCCGCTCCGGCCGGACGGCGAGTAGCCCCGCCGGGCTGACGGTCACCGGACGAGCTCGTTTAGCTGGTTGAGCGCACCACGCACCGCTGCGAACGACTCCGGAAGATCAGACAGGATGCGAGCGATCGCCGCCTGCCGCCGGGCCAACTCGTCGCACGTCGCGAGCAACTCCGCAACCTGCCCCGGCGGCAACGGGGCCATCGCGTGCGATCTACGAAGGGACTCAATCTCGTGCACCTGGAGCACGAGTCGAGCATCGCGCGATCGAACACCTGTTCGCAAATGATCGGCGCTCGCGACCTCCGAGACACTCGAAGTAACAGACTCGGCCACCGAGGGTCGTTACCCGACACCGAGCGTACGAGTCGGGGCGACCGACAAGAGACTGGAGAGAAGGTGAACGCCGTGGCCGACGCATCCACCACCGAGGTGTTGATCACCATCGAGGACGCCGGCCAGCGGCTCGCGCTCAGCCGGGCGAAGATGTACCAGCTGATCAACGCCGGCGAGCTCACGCCCATTCGGATCGGCCGATCGTGCCGCCTGCTCGCCCACGAGGTCGCCGAGTTCCCCTACCGGTATGCCGAGCACGACCGCCGCGTGCCGGCCCCGGATGCGGGCTGAACTCCGGTCATCCTGGTCGTCGAGACCCGACGTTCAGACTGGTTGACACCGCCAACCTGAGTGGGCGATGGCGCTGCGTATGCGGCGAAGAGTGGAAACTGGACCTGCGGTGAGTTCGACGGCTTGATCTGGCCCCGTCGCGACACCCCCAAAGTGGGGCCAAATCAGACCGTCCTTCTCAGTCAAGGGCTCTACGCCGCGATGGCATCAGTCTTGATGATGACCGGCCTGCTGGCCGCACCCACCCTCCGTCGCAACCGATCTCACTACCTCAGCCGGAGACGCTGAGAACCTTCGAAGCCACCTCCGCTAGGCCCCCAGTCGTGTAGACGCCAGCGCTCGGCGCCGGTCCGAGGGCTCAAGAGCCGAGCTGCGTCACACCCTGCGCCTACGCTGGGGCAATGAACTGCAGGGGTTTTGCCGTCGTGAGCCGTGGGCCGAGAACCGCTGCACGCGTTGCGGCGGGTTTCCACGGGTCCACGACCGCTAGGTCATTATATATAAATGTCGTGGAATATTGAGTAGTAATGGAATCGGAGAGAGTCACTCGAAAGCAACGTATTGACGCGAAGTTGAAAGCCGCGGGCTGGAACGTCGTGCGCCTGGACATGTCGGATCTGGCTGCCGCTGCATCCGCGATCGAGGAATATGAGACCTCCCTCGGACCTGCCGACTACGTGCTGGCCGACAACTCCGACCTTCTCGGAGTCGTTGAAGCCAAGAAGCTGACCGTCGGAGCTCAGGGCATCCTGCCTCAGTCGGAGCGCTATGCCCGGGCAATCCCGAGCCTCAAGCCCTGGCAGGGCGAGTTCGGTGTGCCGTTCCTGTACTCCACCAACGGCGAGGAGATCTGGTTCCACGACGTCCGTAGCCCCGACAACCGCTCCCGCAAGGTCGCAACCTTCCACACCTCCGGTGCGCTACGCGAGATGCTGGAGCGCGACTTCGACGCCGAGTTCGACAGGCTCCGCACCGTTCCTCTGAACCCTGGACTTCGTCCCTATCAAGTCGAGGCCAACACCGCGATCGAGCAAGCCATCGCCGAGCGCAAGCGCCAGATGCTCGTGGCCATGGCGACCGGCACCGGCAAGACGCTTCACGACGGTCAACCAGATCTACCGCCTGATGAAGTCCGGCCTGGCTCGCCGCGTCCTGTTCCTCGTCGACCGCCGCGCCCTTGCCGCCCAGGCGGTGCGGGCGTTCGCCACCTTCGAGGCCGAGCCGGGCCTCAAGTTCGACAAGATCTACGAGGTCTATCACAACGGTTCCAGCAGACCGACTTCGGCGAGGACGAGAAGTTCGATCCCAAGGTGCTGCCGAACTCGCTATCTGACCGCACCCGAAGCCGGGCCACGCCTTCGTCTACGTCTGCACGATCCAGCGGATGAGCATCAATCTGTTCGGCCGCGAGGCTGGCATCGGCTTCGGCGAGGGCGACAGCGACGACGACGCCGGCAAGCTCGACATCCCGATCCACGCCTTCGACCTGATCGTCGCCGACGAATGCCACCGCGGCTACACAGCCAAGGAGCTCTCGGTCTGGCGCAACACGCTCGACCACTTCGACGCCATCAAGATCGGCCTCACCGCCACGCCGGCCGCCCACACGATGGCCTACTTCGAGAACCTCGTCTACCGCTACGACTACGAGCGGGCCGTCCGCGAGGGCTACCTCGTCGACTACGACGTGGTGAAGGTCAAGTCGCGACGTCCGCATGAACGGCGTCTTCCTCCGCGAAGGCGAGCAGGTCGACCAGGTCGACCCCGACACCGGCGCCGAGCAGCTCGACCTGCTCGAGGACGAGCGCGAGTTCGACGCCGCCGAGGTCGAGCGGGCGATCACCGCTCCCGACTCCAACCGCAAGATCCTCGAGGAGCTCGAAGCGCTACGCCGACGAGCACGAGGCGGAGACCGGCCGGTTCCCCAAGACCCTCATCTTCGCCGCCAACGACCTGCCGCACACCTCCCACGCCGACCAGCTCGTCGAGCTCGGCCGCGACGTCTTCGGCCGCGGCGACGCCTTCGTCGCGAAGATCACCGGCCGAGTCGACCGACCCCTGCAGCGGATCCGCGAGTTCCGCAACCGCCCGAACCCGGAGATCGTTGTCACCGTCGACCTGCTGTCCACCGGCGTCGACATCCCCGACCTGGAGTTCATCGTCTTCCTGCGTCCGGTCAAGTCGCCGCATCCTGTTCGAGCAGATGCTCGGCCGCGGCACCCGCAGGGCGCCAGATCTGTGCCCGGACAAGACGCACTTCACCGTCTTCGACTGCTTCGACGGCACGCTGCTCGAGTACTTCCGCAACGACCACCGGCATCACCGTCGAGCCGCCCGAGGGCGACGGCAAGACGCTCGAACAGATCATCGAGGACATCTGGGAGAACCGCGACCGCGACTACAACATCCGCTGCCTCGTCAAGCGCCTCCAGCGGATCGACAAGGAGATGAGCGGCGAGGCCCGCGAACTGTTCGCCCGCTTCGTGCCCGACGGCGACGTCGGCCGCTTCGCCGAGGACCTGCCGCCGAGCCTGCGCGACGACTTCGCCGGCACCATGAAACTCCTCCGCGACGCCGACTTTCCAAGCTCTGCTGTCGACTACCCGCGAGCCCGCACGCACTTCGTTGTCGCGTAGCGGCGTCGACGACACGGTCGAGTCCGAATGGCTGCATCAGGCGGGGATCGGGCAAGGAGTACAAGCCCGACGACTACCTCCAGCTGTTCGTCAGCTTCGTCGAGGAGCACCGCGCGAGATCGAGGCCATCCAGATTCTGCTCGACCGTCCGAGCGACTGGAGCGCCGACGCGCTCGAGCAACTGCGCGAGCAGCGCTGACCCAAGCGCCCGAGCGCTTCACCGTCGAGAACCTGCAGCGCGCCTTCCAGGCCACGCACCACAAGGCCCTCGTCGACATCATCTCGATGGTCAAGCACGCCGCGATCGAGGAGTCACCGCTGCTCACCGCCGAGGAGCGTGTCGACGCCGCCGTCGACCGGGTGACGGCTGGCCGAGACGTTCACCGACGAACAGCAGCAAGTGGCTCGACTGCATCCGCCAGCACCTCGTCGAGAACCTGACCATCGAGCGCGACGACTTCGACGTCATCCCCGTGCTCGTTCGATCGAGGAGGCTGGGGCCGCGCGAACCGAGTCTTCGACGGCCAGCTCGACGACCTGATCAACGATCTGAACCGAGAGCTGGTAGCCGCATGAGCCCGACGTCGTCCACAAACTCTGGGGCTTCTGCCACACCCTGCGCCACGACGGCATCGACTACGGCGACTACATCGAGCAGCTCACCTACCTGCTCTTCCTCAAGATGGCCGACGAACGCGGCATCGAGCTGCCCGAGACACACCGACTGGCCATACCTGCGCAAGCAGTCCGGCACCGACCTGCTCGACGACTACGTCGAAGCCTCCGCATGCTCGGCAAGGAGCCGGGCATCCTCGGCGACATCTTCGCCGGCGCCCAGTCCCGCTTCAACAACCCGGTCAACCTCAAGAAGCTCATCGGCCTCATCGACGAGACCGAGTGGACCGCGCATCGACGTCGACGTCAAGGCGCGGCCTTCGAGGGCCTGCTGGAGAAGGCCGCCAGCGAAGGCAAGAAGGGCGCGGGCCAGTACTTCACTCCGCGCGTCCTCATCCAGGCCATCGTCCGCTGCATGAAGCCCGACCCCCGAGTGAGCAGCGACTTCACGATCTGCGACCCGGCCTGTGGGCACCGGCGGCTTCCTCGTCGCCGCCTACGAGTGGCTCATGGACCAGACCAAGGGCGGCGCGCTCGACCGCGACACGGCCAAGCGCATCCGCACGAGCACCTACTTCGGCCACGAACTCGTGCCCCGCCCGCGTCGCCTGGCGCTGATGAACCTCTACCTCCACGGTCGAGCCGCAGATCACCTTGGGCGACTCGATCTACGAGGCGCCTGGCAGCCAGCGATTCGACGTGATCCTCACCAACCCGCCGTTCGGCACCAAGGGCGCGAACCAGGCGCCGGACCGCGACGACTTCACGATCCAGACCAGCAACAAGCAGCTCAACTTCCTCCAGCACGTCCTCACCACCCTCAAGACCGGGCGGCCGCGCGGCCGTCGTCGTGCCCGACAACTGCCTGTTCGCCGACCAGGCCGGCGAGGTCTTCGAGATCCTCATCGAGGACTGCGACCTCCACACCGTCCTGCGCTGCCCGCGCGGCACCTTCACCCCGTACACCGACGGCACCAAGACCAACGTCATCTTCTTCACCAAAGGCCGTCCGACCGAGCGCACCTGGATCTACGACGCCCGCTCCAACGTCCCGGATCACCAAGAAGAGACCGCCCGCTCACCGCCAAGCACTTCGCCGAGTTCGAGAAGGTGCTACGGCGACGACCCCAACGGCCGCAGCAAGCGTGACGAGTCAGACTCTTCAGAGGGCCGCTGGCGCAGCTTCAGCCTCGACGAGGTCAAGGCGAAGCACTACAAGCTCGACGCCTTCAAGTGGATCCGCGACGAAGAACTCGACGACCCCGACGACCTGCCCGAGCCGGAGGAACTGATCACCGAGGCAATGGAGGAACTCCAGCTCGCCCTAGACGATCTCGCCGACATCCAGAAGCTGCTCGAAGGCAACGGCAACGGGGGCGAGTCATGAGCGACGACCACGAATTGCCCGAAGGCTGGAACAACAAGCCGCTCGGTGAAGTCGCCACCACTCAACTCGGGAAGGCAATCAACCCGAAGGAACGTGGTCTCAGCCCGCAGCTTCCTTACTTGCGGAATGCGAACGTCCAGTGGGACGAGGTCGGAGTGGACGACGTCGCGTCGATGCACTTCAACACGGCCGATGCCGTCAGGTATCAGCTCAGCGATGGCGACCTGCTTGTGTGCGAGGGAGGGATCGTCGGTCGCAGTGCAATCTGGCGTGGCCAGGTGGACCCGTGCTATTTCCAGAATGCCCTGCATCGCGTTCGGCCGAAAGACGATGCCGTCAGCACCGAGTGGTTGCTTGAGAACTTGCGTCTGCTCGTCGCTAACGGTGAGGTCGCATCGCGAGCTCGTGGCAACACGATTCTTCACCTGTCACAGGACGCGTTGCGGTCACTGCCTGTAGTCGTCCCGCCTCGACAAGTCGCTGACGCTCTGCTGGCGACGCTCTCTGCCGCAAGAAGGAAGCAGGAGCACGCGGCAAGCCCGGCTTACAGCCGCTAGCCGGGCAATCCAGCGTTTCCGCCAGGCGGTACTTGCTGCTGCGTGCTCGGGTCGGCTCACGGCGGACATCCGAGACGACGACCAGTCACCCGTCCAGCAACTCCTAACGTCGCATGCTGAGTCATCAGATAGACCCATCAACAAGCGTCGGACGAAGCCAGCATTCGGTCTGGCGATTCCCGATCAGTCCGACCGCTTTCCATCAACCTGGGCGCATCTGCGCGTTCGGGAGCTCGTTGAGTTGCGCGCAATCCTCGATGTGCAGGATGGAAATCACGGAGAGTTGTATCCCCGCAAGACCGACTTCGGAGACCAAGGTGTCCCATTCATCAGCGCAGAGAGTGTCTGGGACCGAGTCGAGATTGAGACGGCTCCGAAGCTTCGGCCCGACGTGGCAGCCCGCCTTCGTATCGGGTTTGGCCAGCCACGCGACGTCGTTCTGACGCACAACGCAACTGTCGGACGGGTCGCCATCCTGCCCAAGGACGCACCGCATGTCGTGCTGAGCACATCGACTACGTACTACCGCGTCGATGAACGCGTTCTCGTTCCCGAGTACCTGCTGTTGTTCATGCGCTCGCCCTTCTTCCAGGAGCAGCTTTCCGCTGTGATGAGTCAGACAACCAGGAATCAAGTGCCAGTCACCAAGCAGGTCGAGTTGGCCATCGCTGTGCCCAGTCCGGCGGAGCAACGCGTGATCGTCGAGCGAACCGACGGGATGCTGTCCTTGTCACGAACGTTGGCAGCCCGCGTCGAGACAGCCGCGCATCGAGTCGACCGCAGCTCCCAGGCCGTCCTCGCCAAAGCCTTCCGCGGCGACCTAGTGATGTCACCGGAGGCAGCGTCATGAGCGACAACACGACCCAAACTCGCCTGTGGGATGACAACCCGTCCGAAGTCGACTTTCTCGGATTCGACGCCGTCGTCGCCCCGATTGTTGATGCCATTGTCTCGGAGGATCTCGATCCACTGACGATCGGAGTGCATGCAAAGTGGGGCGGCGGCAAGTCCACCGTTCTCAACCTCATCCGGTCCGAACTCGGTCAGGTCGAAGACGTGCTGGTCATCGGTACGAACCCATGGGAGTACGACGACCACGACGACGTCAAAGGCACGCTGATCGCCGAAGTCCTCGACGGCCTGCGGGAAACGTTCGACGAGGACGCCGGCCTGAAGAAGAAGATCGGCGACCTGCTCGGCCGGATCAGCTGGTCGCGAGTCGGCAAGGTCGTATCAAAGGGGGTTCTCACTCAGTCACTCGACTTCGAGGGACTTGCCGAGGCTCTGAGGCCGAAGCCACGCGACTCAGCCGAGACCATGGCCGGCTTCAAGTCGGAGTTCGGCAAGCTGATCGACTCTCTGCCGAACACCAAACGCGTCGTGGTACTCGTTGACGATCTCGACCGCTGCATGCCACCCGCCACCGTAGCGACCTTGGAGGCGATCAAGCTCTTCCTCTCGGTTCGGGGCATGGCGTTCGTCATCGCCGCCGATCAGGACATGGTTCGCGATGCAATCGCGATGAAGCTCGGCGGTTCGCCAGAGTCCAGCCGGTTTGCTCAGCGGTACTTGGACAAGATCGTCCAGCTGCCGGTCTCGCTGCCCTTCCTTCCTGTGCATGAAGCGGAGGCGTATCTCGGTCTGCTCCTCTCTCGCTCCGGTCTCGATGCCGATGGCTTCGATGCCCTACTGGTGCACGCAATCGAGCGTCGCCGGGCCAACAAGGTGCCGCTCTTGTCAGAGATGGACGGACTCCGTGCGAGACCTGACGACGACACTCTTCGGCTGGCCAGTCAGCTCGTGCATGGGCTCCGAAGCGACAAGGTCGTGAATCCGCGCGAGATCAAGCGCTTCCTCAATGCCTTCCAGGTTAGAAATCGAATAGCGAAGGCGAGAGGCGTCGATGTTCGCGCCGACGTGCTCGCAAAGCTGCTCCTCCTAGAGGATCGCTACCGCATTGATTTCGAGAAGCTCGTCTCCACGCCGGAGCTCGAGCGCAAGGCGCTTCTGGAGGCGTGGCAGAAGTGGGCCTCCGACGATTCCCAGATCAGGCCGGACGGCATCTCAGAGGAAAGCAAGGAGTGGGCAGCCGCTGAACCTGACCTCGCGTCGGAGAAGATCGGCCCGTACCTCACGCTCGCCGCCTCACTGGCCATCGCTCGGCAGAGCGGCATCCCGCTGGACGCTGAGCTCGCTGCGTTGATAGCCGACCTCACCGGTGACTCGGAGACGATGCGTCGGTCAGCTGTCGACAAGCTCGTGGAGCGGTCGGAGGAGGATCAACGCACGGCGGTCGATGCGCTGTTCGCGCAGGCCCGCCGTCAGGACGATGCGAGCAAGACAATCGGCTCGTTGATCGACATCGCCAGTAAGGCTCCACATCTCGCACAGGAAATTGCAGCCGCGCTAAAGGAGAGCTGCTGGACACAGATCGACGTCGGTAACGCAGTCGAGTTGGCCAGTTCGAGCGTCGCTCCATTGCTGGCGGCTGCGCGGCAGCTAGCCGACGATGCTTCGATCAAGGCCGACGTACGCCAGGCAGCAAAGAACGTGCTCGACGGAGACAGTGCCTGATGGGTACGTCTGGTTCATACGGCGGCAGCACCAAGAAGGCATGGAAGGACGCTCGCCAGCAGGTGCTTGATCTTCCGTCTGGCGATGGCGGTGGGGGTCAGAACGACGGCGCGGAGCCGAGCGACAAGCTGCTGGAAGACCTGTGGGAGAAGATCGCTGACGGGCTCGACTCGGACGATCCCACCCTCCACGAGCCGACCACGGACGAGGCGAAGATCTCCTTGCCCGTGCTGATGCCATGGCTGAGCAGGTCCGGCGGAGGATCGGGCGGAGGAGGAGGCGTCGGTGGTCAGGTTCGCACCGGAGGAGGCCGACAGGGCACAGGTTCACGCCGTCAGGTGGCGAGAGGCGCCGCCCGGGGCGGCGCCGCCCTCGGCGCGGCGTATGCAGTTCGCAGCGGCAACGCTGCGTACCTCCAGGAGTTGGGGCTCGACCTCGCACGCCTGCGCGGCCTAAGCCCAACTCGTCAGTGCGCTGAGATCCTCGACGCAGTCCTCGGCGAAGGTTCCCACCCGGACGAGCTCGCACTTCGCAAGGCCTCCCTGGAGGCGCTGAAAGACGTGCTGGCAACGAATGATCCCCCAGATGAGGCGACGGCCCTCCGATCGTTCGTTGTGAGCTACGTGTTTGAGCTGTCGCTCGTCGAGCTGCAGAAGCAGGTAAATGACGGTGCGCTCGCTCCCGCCGACGTGGCGCAGAAGGAGCGCACGATCCGACGGTATTTGGAGAAGCGCGTCCAGACCCTGCCCAGTCCAGACGGCGGAGTGATCCAGCCCAGCGAGCTGCGATCGAGGGCCGCGAATCTGACCAAGGAAGTGATCAAGCTGCTGCGGGCAGGCAGCGGAGGCGCGCCGTGAATCTTGAGGTTCGCCCAACCGAGTCGCCGCCGGTACACCCTGACTATCGACAAGTCAGGTGGGGTGCGCCCAGGTCCGCCGACTCGGACATTGCATCGTCCGTGGACTCCAGACTTTCGCAGCTGGGCGAAGTGAGCGATCGCGTCATCGACTTGGTACGCCTGGCCGCAGCCGCCTACGTCGCCGATCGCCTGGCCCCACGTGGGGCAGGCTTCTCCCGAACGATGCGGCTCCACGTACATCTGGCAGACCCCGGGACGTGGTCACCGCTGATTCCGCAGGTGGAGCGGCTGTTCAGGTGGGTCTCGGGCGACGTGTGGGAGCTGACTGCGTCGGCGGATGCGGCTCCGCCCGCCGACTCTGAGGAGCAGATCGAACTTGTACCGACAAAAAGCAGTGCGGTCGCGCTCCTCAGCGGTGGTCTCGACTCCTTCAGTGCCGCCGTCCTCCCCTCGGCTGGCGGGTTGTTCATCTCGCACACCGATAACCCCACAGTTAGTGGCGCCCAGAACAGTTCCTGGGAATGGCTGACTACGAATGGTGTCGACGGCGAGCGCATCCGCATCGCGCTGCGTGAAGCCGACGGCAAAAGGGAGAACACCACGCGAACACGCGCGATTCTCTTCTACGCCCTAGCTGTCGCGCTGGCAGACGCCCGAGGACTCGATCGCGTCGAAGTACCGGAGAACGGCTTCACCGGTCTGAATCTCTCGCTCGGCAACGACCGGGGTGGGGTGCTCTCCACCCGATCAACCCATCCTTGGACGATGCACCTGGTGCAGACCTTGCTTGACGACGCCGGGATCGATGCCCAGCTCGTGAACCCTTACGAATGGCAGACCAAGGGCGAGCTTGTCTCGGCCGCCGCCGCGGCGTCCACGACGTTCATCGACGGCGTAGCCACCACGCTGTCGTGCGCGAAGCTCGACGGTCGGACGTACAAGGGTGGCAACCCGAACCGCAACTGTGGACTGTGTGTCGCATGTCTGACTCGCCGAGCATCAATCCGTGCGGCCGGCATCGAGGACAAGACGCCGTACCTCGCCACGACGCTGACTGGGACTTCACTCGACCAGTTGCGATCCCGCCGAGATCTCGACGTTCGTGCCTTAATGACCCGCCTCGACACTGAAATTGATGAGTTCGTGCTGCTTGAGAACGGCCCATACCCTGAGGACTACGACCTCACGGCAGCAGCCGATCTCTGTCGGCGGGGCCTGGATGAACTCGCTGCACTCCTGCCGGAGGTGACCTAGTGGAGCTGCCACCTCTCGACTGTCACGCGCACGTGTCGCCCAGCGTCACCGACCGCCAGCTCACCCGACTGGGACAGGCCATCGTGTTCGCGATGACGCGTGACCCGGAGGAAGCCATTGAGGCGACGAAGCGATGCGACAAGAGCCTCCTCTGGAGCTGCGGAGCGCATCCGTCGTTCGTTGCACGCAGCGGTTCCATCGATCTCGATCAGTTCGCCCGCCGCACCAAGCGTTTCGCGATCGTCGGCGAGGTCGGACTGGACCGCCGCAGCGGGAACGTCCCGCTCCAGCAGGATGTGCTCGGCGGAATTCTCGATCGCGTCCAGGACGAGCCGGTACTCGTCTCTCTGCATAGTGCCGGCTGCACCTCTGAGATGTTGCAGATCCTGAGAGAGCGCCGTCGGCCAGGCCTGATTATGCATTGGTTCACGGGGAGCCAAGCTGAAGCGGATGAGCTGCTGTCACTCGGCTGCTACTTCTCGGTGAACACGGCAATGAGGCGCGAGATGCTCCAGGAGCTTCCGCGAGATCGCATCCTGCCTGAGACGGACTATCCAGTCGCCCGCAAGCGGACAGGGGTCAGACCGGGCGACACAGAAGCCCTGGAAACGCTGCTCGCCGAGATCCACGGAACTCAACCCGAAGAGATGCGCCGTCAGTTCTACCGCAACCTCCGACGGATCTCGGTAGAGACGGGGGCGATTGATCGAATGTCCACGCATGTGTCCGACCTGCTCCTGACAGCGTAGAGACGGGATCGAATTACAGGTGCGCACAGCCGAGGCCGGTGGCCATCCCTGTCTCGGTCGGATCGGCACGCCAGCCTCGGCCAAGTACCGCCGAATGGTGCTGGCATCCACGGCGGATTCAGGGGGTCGTCGCAGCGCATGAGCAATGGGAGGCTGCGACCATGCCAGAGGATTCGAGGCGTCGGTGGACGCCAGGACCATCGCCGTTGACGACCAAGCGTGATCTGTACTTTCGGTTGATGAAGCAGGACACACCAACAGCGCTGCGTGCCGCATCGCGGGCATCAACCGCAAGACCGGAAACCGGTGGCGGTTTGGGCGCACCGTGACCACCGAGGCCGGGCAGTTGCACCCGCCGATCGCCGTATCCGAACCTGATGGCTCAGGGCGGTTCTTGTCCGATGTCGAGCGCATCGCAATCGCTGACGGGTTGCGTGCTGGTCGAACTCATCGAAAGATTGCGGTCGAGCTGGGCCGGCATCCGACCACGGTGTCGCGAGAGGTCGCCCGCAACAGCGACGCGGTGTCGGGCGAGTACCGCCCGTTCGCCGCACATCACCAGGCGTTGGCTCGCCGGGCGCGACCCAAGCAGCGTCGCGCTGACAGCAACGAGGAACTGTGCCGGGTCGTGCAGGAGCGGCTCGACAAGCGTTGGAGCCCGGAGCAGATCGCGGCCTGGCTGGTCGCCGAGTATCCTGACAGGGACGACATGCGGCCTGCCACGAATCGATCTACCAGGCGATTTACGCGCCAACGAGCCCGTTGCGTCGCGACGTCGAACGAACACTCACGGGGCTCCAAGCCGCGCCTCGATCGACCAACGCCTCTCCGCGTGCATCCTGGGAGTTCCGGCCGACACATCCCGGCGCCGCGAAGAGAGGATGACGCGCTGAGCCGGGCGGGACGGCGTGACTCATCCAGCACGGCCTCTGGAGGTCCCCGTTAAGGTCCCCGGGTTCAGCCCGCTACCCGAAGCGAAGAAACCCCAGGCGATCTGACCTGGGAGTTTCGGGGTGGAGCTAAGGAGAATCGAACCCTTGACCTCTTCCATGCCATGGAAGCGCTCTACCAACTGAGCTATAGCCCCAAGCACCGCAACGATACCGACGGGCGTCAAGGATTCACAACAGTCCGAGCGCCCGAGCATCCGCCCTGGGGATTCAGCCGGTCGCTTCGGCGGGGCCGGCTTCCACCCAGTCCACCTTGGGCACATCGGTGTACAGACGCTCGATCTCGTAGAACTCGCGAATGTCCGCGTGGAAGACGTGCAACACCACGTCCCCGTAGTCGACCAGCACCCATTGCTGCTCACGCACACCTTCGGTCCGGAGCGGCGAACGCCCCGTCATCTCACGCACCTGCGCCTCGACTTCTTCGACCACCGCCTTCACCAACCGACGGTTGGTCGCGCTGGCGACCACGAAGTACTCCGTCACGCCCAAGACGTCACCCACGCCCAGCACGAGCACGTCGGTGGCGTGCTCGGCATCGGCAATCCGGGCGGCGGTGCAGGCGAGTTCGCGTGCCTCTTCGTCGATCATCGAGTCGTCACCATGCACCCCTCCACGAACGCCTCGACAACCGACGCCTCATCGACACCTTCCCACTGCGGTACAACTCACTCCCCAGAGCCTGCCACGTCCGCGCCGGAATCACCACGGAGTTCGTCGAGGAACGATCGACCGAGCGTCACCTCGATGTCGACACCCTCGACCGCCACTTCGGCGAGACCGACCTCGACACCACCGAACAGATCGCCGTATGTCTCCACCACGCCATCGACGACGTCCGGATCGGTGACCACGATCTGGGTCTGCTCGGGCACATCGACATCAGGGAGGTCGGCGACGGAGACGACGTTGACCTTGACGAACAGCAACCGGTCGATGGACTGCTTCAGCACATCGGCCCGGTTCAGGCCGGTGCCTGCCAGGTCGTCGTCGTCGAACCCACTCACCACCCGGAAGCTCGGCGCCTCCAGCGGGGCGCCGAGCCGAGCCGGAGCGACGGCACCAAACACCATGAGCAGTTCGGCTCGGTCGTGGGCGACGACCCCGATGGCCGCCGGCGATTCGAACGCCGCACTGAGCTCTGCCGAGAGCTGCTCCTCGACACGATCGTCGTCGATCGGGACGAACCCGAGCGCACGGAACGAGACCGGTCCGGCGAACAGTCGCTCGATGAACTGATCGAGCGACGTGGGTGTGACGAGATCCTCGTCGGAGTCGACCCGTTCCGCCGATCCGATCCCGGCGCCGACTCGCTTCGCGATCGCCGACCAGACCGCAGACCGCCCTGGTTCGAGATACCAGTCGGCGATCGAGGGATCCGAGGCGGTGATGGCGCGAGCCGCCCCTTGGGACGTGAGCATGACCTCGCCCGCGGCCCACGTCTCCTCCGACGAGGCGTCCGTGAGGTCCACCGGGAAGGTGGCCGACAGATCGCCGAGCTCGGAGATCAGCTGAGCGAAGCGGGTCTGGTCGACGACCTCGACGACATCGAACGAGAGTCCGGTGAGACGCTCGGACCCTTCGAGGTACTCCGCCGGTCCGGCGACCGCGAGCAACCGGTCGAGTGGCTCCAGCTGGTCTGCGGTACCCGAGCCGGCGTCCGCCGAAGCCGCGACGGCGACGATGGTGCCGCCGGTTCCGTCGGGTTCGAGCGCCATCACGACGGTCGACGTGAGCCGACCCGTCTCGTCGACAGTTCCCACCAGCGCCGTCGGGGTGCGGGGCAGGCGCTGGCTGACGATCGAGGCCCGCTGACCGTCAGCACGCCGGCCGACGGTCGAGTCGGCCAGCGTCTTGACCCCTGCGACGCCGAGCACCACCGTCGCCGCGAGCGCGACGACGGCGGCGACGAGCGACAGCACCATGCTGCGCCGACGCCGACGCCCGATCGCCGTCACGACTCACCCTGCCCGTAGAGCGCACGATCCCGGATCACGTCGAGTACGTCGTCGGTCACCAGATAGTCCAGCGGACGCCCGTCCGCCCACCGCGCCCGCAGATCGGTGCTCGACACCTCGAGCCGTGGGACCTCGACGCGGATCCAATCGAGATCTGGATCGAGCTCGACCGGGGTGCCGGGCCGGTCGACGACCACCAATCGGGATCGCTCGACGACCTCTGCGGCCCGTTCCCACGTGTGGATCCGTGCGGCGGCGTCATCGCCCACCACCGTGAACAGCTCGGCACGGGGATTCTCCTCGCCGAGCGCGGCGAGCGTGTCGGCGGTGTAGGAGTGTCCACCGGCGCGGATCTCGTGGTCGCCCGCCTCCAGACCCGACACGTCGGCGACGGCGGCCGCAACCATCGCCAGGCGATCGATCGCCGGTGTGATCGACCGGGTGCCGGCCTTCTGCCACGGCACGTTGGCGACCATCAAGATCAGCCGATCGAGCGCCAATTCGTGGCGAACGTTCACCGCCGTCACGAGGTGACCCACGTGCGGAGGATCGAACGTCCCACCGAAGACCCCGATACGCTGGGGTTTTGTCGCGTCGGCGGGCACGGCTGGCCAGTCTAGGGCCGCTGCGCTGCAAGTCCGCGGCGCCCGACCGGACAAGTACTTGACACCTTTGTTACAGTGGAAAGCCGGTCAAACCTCGGCTACCGGAAATCCTCCGAATTCCCAACGAACCGGGGAACATATTGTTCGGACGAGGCGTTTTACCACGTGTCCGGGCGAGATCGCCGAAATTCTATCCCCCAGAAATCCCCCCGCCACCCGGCCCCTGTGCCCAGAGCAGACGGTCGCCGGAACGAACCCACCACGAAACGGTTGATACCAAACACCATGAATGATTCCATTGGTCTGTACCTGAACGACATCGGAAAGGTCCCGCTCCTCACCGCCGAGGATGAGCGCGAGCTGTCGCGCATCATCGAAGCCGGCCGCGAAGCGGCCGAACTCCTCGAGAACGGCAAGCGCAGCGCCGATCTCAAGGGAAAGGTCGCCGCAGCCGCCGAGGCGAAGGATCGCTTCATCCGCGCCAACCTGCGTCTCGTCGTCTCGATCGCCCGCCGCTACCCACTGCCCCAGGGCATGGACCTCCTCGATCTCATCCAGGAAGGCAACCTCGGCCTCGAGCACGCGGTCGACAAGTTCGACTGGCGTCGTGGATTCAAGTTCTCGACCTATGCCACCTTCTGGATCCGTCAGGCCATCGGTCGTGCGCTCGACCAGAAGGCCAGCCTGATCCGGATCCCCGGCGATCGCTCCGCCAGCCTCCGCGCCGCGCTGCGTCAGGCCTCGGGCGACGGCGAGACGCTCGATCAGACCAACGCCGAGCTGCACCGCCTCACCACCCCGGTATCGCTCGACAAGACGGTCGGCGACGATGGCGACGCCACGCTCGGCGATCTGATGGCCAACGGAGACGGCACGCCCGAGGATCACGTCATGACGCTCGTCGACAGCGATCTGCTCGACGAGCTGCTCGGTACCCTGGACGCCCGCGCCCGTTACGCCGTCGAAGCCCGCTTCGGCCTGCTCGACGGCGAGCGCAAGAGCTTCCGTGAGGTCGGCGAGAGCCTCGGTGTCACCGCTGAGGCCGCCCGCCGACTCGTGAGTCGTGCGGTCGCGGGCCTCCGCGACGACGCCGAACGCATTCTCGCCGTCTGATATTGCGAGTTGTGCCTGGCACAACTCGCAAGTGACTGGGCACCGGCCGGGCAATCCCGGCCCGTGCTCGGCTTTTCGGCACCGATAGGCTCAATCGTCATGGCGAAGGACTGGTCTCCCGACTCGTGGCGGGCGTGCCCCATCAAGCAGCAGCCAGCCTGGCCCGACCCGGCCGACCTCGACCGGGCGCTCAAGCAGATCGCGTCCTACCCCCCGCTCGTGTTCGCCGGTGAAGCGCGCCGACTGCAGTACGGGCTCGCCCAGGTCGCGGCTGGCAACGCGTTCTTGCTGCAGGCGGGAGACTGCGCCGAGAGCTTCGAGGACTTCTCCGCCGACAACATCCGCGAGAAGTTGCGCGTCATCCTCCAGATGGCGATCGTGCTGACCTACTCGATGGGTGTCCCGGTCGTGAAGGTCGGCCGGATCGCCGGCCAGTTCGCGAAGCCACGGTCGGCCGACACCGAACTGATCGGCGACGACGAGATCCCCTCGTTCCGCGGTCACATCGTCAACGCCGAGGGACCGACTGCCGCAGCGCGCGTGCCGTCACCCGAGCGTCTCGTACAGGCGTATCACCAGTCGGCATCGACACTCAACCTCGTGCGGGCGTTCACCAAGGGCGGGTTCGCCGCACTCGATCGCGTCCACGCATGGAACCAGGAGTTCGTGGCGTCCAGCCCGGCCGGCCAACGGTACGAGCAGCTCGCCAGCGAGATCGACCGGGCATTGCGGTTCATGCGGGCCACCGGGATGGACACCGAGTCCAACGCGAACCTTCGCGAGGTCGACGTCTGGACCAGTCACGAGGCTCTGCTCCTCTCCTACGAGGAAGCGCTCACCCGCAAGGACTCCACCACCGGCACCTGGTACGACTGCTCGGCGCACATGCTCTGGATCGGCGAACGCACACGCGAGCTCGACGGCGCCCACATCGAGTTCCTGCGCGGCGTCGGAAACCCGATCGGCTGCAAGGTGGGCCCGTCGATGACGGGCAAGGAGTTGATCTCGCTCTGTGAGCTGATCAACCCGGCCCGCCTCCCGGGACGCCTCACCCTGATCTCGCGGATGGGCGCCGACACGATCGAGGACGGTCTGCGACCGCTGCTGCGCGCCGTCAAGGACGCCGGCCACCCCGTCGTGTGGGCGTGCGACCCGATGCACGGCAACACCTACACCAGTGCCAACGGCCGCAAGACGCGCGACTTCGAGTCGATCGTCGGCGAGATCGAAGGATTCGTGCGAGCCCATCGCGCCGAGGAGACCTGGCCGGGCGGAATCCACGTCGAGCTCACCGGCGAGAACGTCACCGAGTGCATCGGCGGCGCCGACAAGCTGATCGACTCCGATCTCGACCATCGCTACGAGACGGTCTGCGATCCGCGGCTCAACGGCCGCCAGTCGCTCGATCTCGCCTTCCGGACCGCCGAGCTCATCCGTTCCGCGACCACCTGAGGTCACGATGTCGGCGCTCCACCTGGTCGCCGAGTGGCCGGTCGATCACGTGGCTGCTGCGATCGTCACGGCTCGCGGGAGCAGAACCGTCGGCGAAACCGAACGGATCTTCCGGCTCGCGTCGCTGAGCAAACCGATGACGGCGTGGGCAGTGATGATCGGTGTCGAGGAGGGGATCGTCGATCTCGACAGCCCGCTCCGCCACGTGACGCCAGCCGCCGAGGGTGCGACGATACGGCATCTGCTCAGCCACGCCGCGGGGTACGGGTTCGACGGCGACCACCCGGTCGCTCCCGTCGAGCGGCGACGGATGTACTCCAACACGGGCATCGAACGCGCCGCCGACGAACTCGCGACCGCCGCCGGCATGTCCTTCGAGTCATACCTCGACGAAGCGGTGCTCACTCCGCTCCACATGAGCTCCACCGAGCTGCGCGGCTCGCCCGCCCATGCCATCTGGGGCACGCTCGACGACGTCGTGCGCTTCGTCGACGAGATGCGGGCACCCGTCCTCCTGGCAGCTGAGACCTATCACGATGTCATCTCGCCCCAGTTCCCTGCGCTCGCAGGTATCGTTCCCGACGTGGGCCGATTCGATCCGTGCCCCTGGGGCCTGGGGATGGAGATTCGTGGCGAGAAGTCACCGCACTGGACCGGGCGCGCCAACTCCGTTGCGACCTTCGGTCACTTCGGTGGCGCCGGCACCATGATGTGGGTCGATCCGGTGGCCGACATCGGGGTCGTGGCGCTCACCGATCGACCGTTCGACGAGTGGCGCGACGATGCACTCCGCCTCTGGCCGCAGTTCTCCGATGCCGCGCTCGCCGCCGCGCAAGCCGATCCCGGAGGCACCGGCTGATGTTCCAGCCCGGCGATCGGGTGCGATGGGAGAGCATCGGTGACGATGGGCTCCCGCTCGTACGGTACGGATTCGTCGGGGGCTCCAACGGTGACGGCAACCGGGTCGCCGTGATGCTCGATGGCGAGCTCAAGGGCGACACCGTCATCGACCCCGAGCAGCTGGCACCGGTGAGCATCACCAACGTCGAGCTCCATCTCCACGGCACCGACCTGCTCGACGATCCATCGCTGCGACAAGGGCTCGTCAACCTGTGGTCGGCCGAAGCCGACCAGGCAGGGCTCGAGATCCGGTCGGTCGAGTACCTGGGGACGGGCGTGCGCGACACCGTGAGCGACGGATTCGCCCTGGCCGAACTCCACTCCGGCGGCCGTCAATACGTGCTGCGAGCGATCTGCGAAGGTCAGAACGACGTCGTCTGCGTACGCGCCGACCTCCCGCGACGCTGGGAGGCCTGACCCTCAGCCAGCGGTGCTGAACGCCGTGGCGAGCCGCTCACCCCATGCTGCGGCGCGATAGGCCTCGCCCTCGAGCAGGTGGTTCTGCTTGTCGACGAGGAAGCTCTCGGGTTCGTCGACCAGTCGGAGACCGTGCCTGGTCAGACGCTTCGCGATGCCCTTGGAGGCACGCCCGGTGAGCATCGGAGGGCCGTCCACCCTGGTGTCGAACGCGGCGCCGGCATGCCGTTCGGTCTTCGGCAGCGCATCGAACCAGTCCCGGAGACCGGGTCCTTCGGCGTCGGGTTCGAGATCGAGGTGTTCGTCCGCCGCTGCCTGATCGCTCGCCGAGCGCCGCGACATCGAGCTCGACATGCCGTGTGCGTGGGTCGGCCCGCCGACGACGAGCAGATCGACGTCGGAGAGGATCGTGCCGATCGCCTCGCTGACCGGGAGTACGGTCACCTCGAACGACGTTCTCAGACCGTCACCGATCCGCTCGGCCACCTCGTGGGTGTTCCCGAACATCGATTCGTAGATCACGACGGCGCGCATGATGAACCTCCTCCATTGCGGACAACCCCATCGTGCGCGGACGCTCCGACGCCATCCAGTGCCATTCGTCGCACCCGCCGACGGACCACGCACCGACGAGAACGTGAGAATCCTCAGCTGAGATCGGATCGCGACCTGGCAACGCGTGACGAGCCCGAATTGCCTGCGGGGCAACGAGTGGCGAAGCGCAACGAAACCAGGGCCAAGCCTCGGCTCAGCCGAGGCGTTGGACGATCATGGCCATGCCCTGGCCACCGCCGACGCACATGGTCTCGAGGCCGAACTCCTTGTCGGCGTCCTGGAGACCATGGATGAGCGTCGTCATGATGCGCGCGCCGGTCATCCCGAAGGGATGACCGAGGGCGATCGAGCCGCCGTTGGGGTTGAGCTTGTCGAGATCGATGCCGAGGTGCTTGGCCGATGGCAGAACCTGGGCAGCGAACGCCTCGTTGATCTCGACGATGTCGATGTCTTCCATCGTCATGCCGGCACGCTTCATCGCCTGGCGGCTCGCCTCGATCGGCCCGAGGCCCATGATCTCTGGATTGAGGCCGGAGACCCCCGACGACACGATCCGAGCGAGGGGCGTGAGACCGAGCGCCTTGGCCTTCGTGTCGCTCATGACCATGACGGCGGCCGCGCCGTCGTTGAGGGGGCACGCGTTCCCGGCCGTGACGGTGCCGTCGGGACGGAAGACGGGCTTGAGCTCGGCAAGCTTCTCGACCGTGGTGCCCGCACGCGGGCCGTCGTCCCTCGACACCACCGTGCCGTCGGGGAGGGTGAGCGGGATGATCTCCTGCTCCCAGAACCCGTTCTCGACGTTCGCGACCGCCCGCTGCTGGCTGCGGGCGCCCCACTCGTCCATCTCCTGGCGGGTGACGCCTTCGGCCTGCACCACGTTCTCGGCGGTCTGGCCCATCGCGATGTAGAGGTCGGGCAGGCCCTCGGGTGGGGTCCAGGTGGGGGCTCCACCCTGGGACCGCTCGGCGGTGCGGGCCCCGGCATCCTTGAACGTCGGGTTCGGCGCAGTGTCGGAGGCGCCGTTGCCGTAGCGGCTGACCGCTTCGACGCCGGCGGAGATGAAGCAATCGCCCTCGCCGGCCTTGATCGCGTGCGCGGCCATGCGGATCGTCTGCAGGCTCGACGAGCAGTACCGGTTGACCGTCACACCGGGCACGTTGTCGAGGCCCGACAGCACGGCGACGGCGCGGCCGATGTTGAAACCGGCCTCACCGGCCGGCTGGCCGCACCCCATGATCAGATCTTCGATGTCGTCGGCCGAGACCTCGGGGACCTTCGCCATCAGCGCCTTGACGATCTGGGCCGACATGTCGTCGGGCCGGAGGTCGACGAGCGACCCCTTCACGGCGCGCCCGATCGGGCTCCGGGCTGTGGCAACGATCACTGCTTCGGTCATGGGGCGAGCGTAGTTACCGGTGGGTAGTACGTCACAAGTGGAGGCTGCACCGCGCCGCGACCCCGACGTAGGGTCTGCGGCGATGGACCGTTCCCTGAAGCTCGCTCGCCTCGAGCGTCTGCGTTCGGTGATGATCGACCATGACGTCCCCGCCGTCATGACGGCCGATCCGATCAACATCGACTACGCCGTCGGTGCGCGCAACATGACGGTCTTCTCCATGATGGGTGCGTCCCGTTTCGTGTTGGTCATGGCCGAAGGCCCGACGGTCATGTACGAGTTCGCCGGCTGCGAGCACCTCGTCGACGGGCTCGAGACCATCGACGAGGTCCGCATCGCCCCGGGACTGACCGCCCAGTCGGGCGACAGCGCCGCCGCCGCCGCAGCAGCGTTCGCCCGCGAGGTCGTGGCCCTGTGTCGCGCATCGACCGGCGGCGACACTCGGCTCGCGGTCGAGCGGTTCGAGCTCCCCGTCACCGATGCGCTCCGAGCCGCAGGGGCCACGCTCCGACCGGCCACCGACATCATGCTCGCAGCCCGACGGATCAAGCTCGACGACGAGCTCGCCATGATGCGCTCCGCGGTCGCACGCGTCGAGGCCGGCCTGGCCGAGATGGTGGCGTCGATCGAGCCCGGCCGGACCGAGGTCGAAGTGTGGGCAGAGTTCCACCGTCATCTCATCGCCAACGAGGGTGAGTACATCTCCACCCGGCTCGCACAGACCGGCCAGCGAACGTTTCCCTACTTCCGGGAAGCGGGAACATGCGTGTTGCGGCCCGGCGACCTGTTCTGCATCGATACCGACGCCATCGGTTACGGCGGCTACGCCGTCGACCTGTCCCGGACGTACCTCGTCGGCGAGACGAGGGCATCGCCGAGCCAGCGAGCACTCCATGCGATGGCGCGCGAGCAACTCGACCACAACGCAGCCGAGCTCGCGGCCGGCCGCTCATTCGAGGACTTCGCGCGGGCCGCGTGGGTGATCCCCGATCGACTGCGCGGCTACCGCTACTACTGCCTCGCCCACGGGCTCGGTCTGACCGGCGAGTATCCGAACGTTCCCCCGGCCGACCCGACCGCTCGCTACCCGCTGCAGGGCCGCTTCGAGCCGGGCATGGTCGTGTGCGTCGAGAGCTACCTCGGCGACCCCCAGCTCGGCGAGGGCGTCAAACTCGAGGACGAGTACCTCATCGGCGAACGCGGCGTCGAGCGCCTCACCAGCGCCTCGTTCGATCGGTCGCTCGACCCGATCTGATCGACCGCACACCGCCGCCCGTCCCACGAACGGGAACGGGTTTGTTGCCGTCCGAGTTGACGGCGACCACGACGACGTCAAGACTCACCGTCGTTCGGCGCCTCGGTACCGACTGACGCCGAACGACCCTGACAAGGGCCCACATGGGGATACAGCGCGAGCCGAGAGGGGACGCTCATGCAGACACCGGCACCGTTCGGATACGAACGGGCAACCAGCGTCGATCACGCGATCCAGTTGCTGGAGCAACTGGGTCCCGACGCACGACTCGTGGCAGGTGGTCACAGCCTGCTGCCGATGATGAAGATCCGGCTGGCGCAGCCCGAACACCTCATCGACATCAATCCGCTCGCCGCCGAGCTCGGTTCGATCTCGATCGAGGGCGACAGCCTGGTCATCGGAGCGATGGCGCGCCACAACGACCTGCTCGACTCGGCGCTGGTCGCCGAGCACTTCCCGATCCTCCAGGACGCCGAGCGGGTGATCGCCGACCCGATCGTCCGCAATCGCGGCACGATCGGCGGGTCGCTCTGCCAGGCCGATCCGGCCGAAGACCTCTCGGCCGCCCTGTCGGCGCTCCACGCGACGGCCACGATCCGCGGCTCCGGTGGGGCGCGCACCGTGCCGGTCAGGGAGCTCCACGTCGGTCCGTACGAGACGGTGGTCGGCGACGCCGAGATACTCACCGAGATCCGGGTCCCGATCCGGAACGGCTGCGGCAGCGCCTACGAGAAGGTCGAGCGACGAGTGGGCGACTGGGCCATCGCCTCTGCCGCAGCGGTCGTGTGGATGGACGGCAACACGATCACCGATGCCGGCATCGGCCTCGCGGCCGTCGGTGCCGAGCACTTCGTTTCACCGGCGGCCGAGGCGGCGCTCCGAGGCCAGCAGGCAACCGAGGAGACGATCCTGGCGGCTGCCGACGCCGCCAAGAACGAGTGCCAGCCTTCCACCGACCAACGCGGACCCGCCGAGTACAAGCGGCACCTCGCCGGTGAGCTCACCGCTCGAGCACTCCGGCGAGCCATCGCCCGAGCGACCACCACGAACGACGGAGGCAACTGAGATGTCACACGATTCCCACACCACCGTCAGCGTCAGCGTCACGGTCAACGGCGATCCGCGCACCGAGGAGTGCGAGGCCCGCATGCTGCTGGTGCACTTCATCCGCGAGAAGCTCGGCCTCACCGGCACCCACTGGGGTTGCGACACCTCGAACTGCGGCGTCTGCGTCGTGAGCGTCGACGGGCAGCCGGTGAAGAGCTGCACGATGCTCGCTGCGATGGCCGACGGCTCCGAGATCACGACCGTCGAGGGGCTGGAGGGCGCCGACGGTCTGCACCCCATCCAGGAAGGTTTCATGGAGTGCCACGGCCTCCAGTGCGGCTTCTGCACCCCGGGCATGATGATCGCCGCCAAGTCGCTGCTCGAACACAACCCGAACCCGACCGAGCACGAGATCCGCGACGGGCTGTCCGGCCAGCTGTGCCGCTGCACCGGCTACCACAACATCGTGAAGGCCGTTCAATACGCCGCCGACAAACTCAACGCCCAGCCGGAAGGAGCGACGTCATGACCGACACGGCCGACGTTCCCACCAGCGAGGCCGGCAACCCGATCGGGTTCGGCCGGATGCTCCGCAAAGAAGACGTGCGGTTCGTCCGCGGCAAGGGCCGCTACGTCGACGACGTCAACCTGCCCGGGATGCTGCACGGAGCGATTCTTCGCAGCCCCTACGCCCACGCCAAGATCCTGTCGATCGACACCTCGGCCGCCGAGGCGCACCCGAAGGTGCACGCCGTCATCACCGGCGCGGTCCTCGACACGTTGGGGCTGGCCTGGATGCCCACCATGTCGTACGACACCCAGGCGGTGCTCGCCACCGACAAGGTGCGATTCCACGGCCAGGAGGTGGCGTTCGTCATCGCCGACGATCGCTACGCCGCTCGCGACGCGCTCGAACTGATCGACGTCGACTACGAGGTGCTCGATCCGGTGATGGACGCGAAGCGCGCCCTCGACGACGGCGCGCCGGTGATCCGCGATGACAAGGACGGCCAGGCGAACAACCACATCTTCGACTGGGAAGCCGGGGACGCCGCCGCCACCGATGCCGCGTTCGCGGGCGCCGACATCGTCGTCAAGCAGGAGATGCTCTACCCGCGTTCGCATCCAGCACCCATGGAGACCTGCGGCACGGTCGCCGACATGGACCCGCTGTCGGGCAAGCTCACGCTCTACTCCAACACCCAGGCCCCACACGCCCACCGCACCGTGTACGCAATGGTCGCCGGGCTGCCCGAGCACCAGATCCAGGTGATCTGCCCCGACATCGGCGGCGGCTTCGGGAACAAGGTGCCGATCTACCCCGGCTACGTGTGCTCGATCGTCGGCTCGATCGTCACGAAGCGGCCGGTCAAGTGGGTCGAAGACCGCTCCGAGAACCTGATGTCGACCGGGTTCGCCCGCGACTACCACATGAAAGGCGAGATCGCGGCGACGTCCGACGGCACGATCCTCGGCCTCAAGGTCGACGTGCTCGCCGATCACGGTGCGTTCAACGCGACCGCGCAGCCGACCAAGTACCCGGCCGGCTTCTTCCACATCTTCACCGGCTCCTACGACTACGGCGCAGCCCACTGCAGCGTCCACGGCGTGTACACGAACAAGGCCCCGGGAGGTGTCGCCTACGCCTGCTCGTTCCGGATCACCGAGGCGGTGTACCTCGTCGAACGGATCATCGACTGCCTGGCGGACGAGCTGGGCATGGACCCAGCCGAGCTCCGCATGAAGAACCTGCTCCGACCGGAACAGTTCCCCTACACCACCCCGACCGGCTGGGAGTACGACTCGGGTGACTACCCGAAGGCACTTCAGCTCGCCCTCGACATGGCGGGATACGAAGAGCTTCGACGAGAGCAGGCCGACAAGCGCGAGCGGGGCGAGTTGATGGGGATCGGCATCTCGTTCTTCACCGAGGGCGTCGGCGCCGGCCCCCGCAAGCACATGGACATCCTCGGACTCGGGATGGCCGACGGCTGTGAACTCCGCGTCCACCCCACCGGCAAGGCACAGATCCGCCTGTCCGTGCAATCGCAGGGCCAAGGCCACGAGACGACGTTCGCCCAGATCGTCTCGCACGAGCTCGGCATCCCGCCCGAGGACGTCCAGGTCATCAACGGCGACACCGACAACACCCCGTTCGGCCTCGGCACCTACGGGTCGCGCTCGACCCCGGTGTCGGGTGCGGCGGCGGCGGTCGTCGCCCAGCGGGTGCGTGAGAAGGCCAAGATCGTCGCAGCGACCGCCCTCGAGTGCTCCGTCGACGATCTCGAGTGGGAACTCGGTCGCTGGCAGGTGAAGGGCGATCCCGACAACGGCAAGACGATCCAGGAGCTGGCGCTGCTCGCCCACTCCAGTCTCGAGCTGCCCGAAGGTGTCGAAGGTCATCTCGACGCGCAGGCGGTCTACAACCCGCCGAACCTCACCTACCCGTTCGGCGCGTACATCTGCGTCGTCGACATCGACCCGGGCACCGGCCATGTGAGCGTGCGTCGCTTCATCGCGGTCGACGACTGCGGGCCGCGCATCAACCCGATGATCGTCGAAGGGCAGGTGCACGGCGGCCTGGTCGACGGCATCGGCATGGCGCTCATGGAGGTGATCGCGTTCGACAAGGACGGCACCAACCTCGGCGGTTCGTACATGGACTACCTGCTGCCGACGCCGATGGAGGTGCCCAGCTTCGAGCTCGGCGAGACCGTGACCCCGTCACCACACCATCCTCTGGGCGTGAAGGGAGTCGGCGAGTCGGCCACGGTCGGGTCCCCGGCCGCAGTCGTCAACGCCGTCGTCGACGCCCTCAAGCCCTACAACGTCCGCCACGCAGACATGCCCCTCACCCCGGCCCAGGTGTGGATGACGATGCAGGGCAAGTCGTTGCGCACCGACCTCGCGTTCGAGGACTGACGCGGCAAGATGGTGCCGTGATGCTCGACCAGCGTGCCCGTGACCTGCGCGACTCCCGCGTGCCGTTCGTGCACGCCCGGGTCGTGCTCGCGGACGCACCAACGAGCGCCAAACCGGGTGCCGAGGCGCTGATCCTCCCCGACGGCACGATCGAGGGGTTCGTCGGCGGCAACTGCGCCGAGTCGACGGTGCGTGCCCAAGGGCTCGCCCTGCTCGACAGCGGCGACTCACTGCTGCTCCGCATCACCCCCGAACCCGAGGACGATCAGCCCGGCAAGCTCGTCGTGCACAATCCCTGCCTGTCCGGAGGCACGCTCGAGATCTTCATGGAGCCCGTCCTGCCCGCTCCGTCGATGATCGTCGTGGGAACGGCGCCCGTCGCCGAGGCGTTGCGCGGCATCGCGACGCAGGTCGGATGGAACATCGAGACGCCCGCTCGGCTCGACGTCGCCGGGATGGACGGTGTCGCAGCCGTCGTGGTGGCCAGCCATGGCCGAGATGAGGAGACGACGCTCGCGATGGCGCTCGATGCCCAGGTGCCGTACGTGGGGCTGGTGGCCAGCCGCAAACGTGGTGAAGCCGTGATCGGCTCACTCGACGTGTGCTCATCGAAGACAGCACGCATCCACTCCCCCGCCGGGCTCGACATCGGCGCCCGCACACCCGACGAGATCGCGTTGTCGATCATGAGCGAGATCGTGTCGCTCCGGCCGCGTCCGTCGGGTCGACCGGTCAGCGAGGCCTCCGCAACCGCATCCGCCGTCGCGTCTGCCATCGACCCGGTGTGCGGCATGTCGGTCGCGATGGTCGACGACTCCCTCCACCTCGATCACGAGGGCGAACGATTCTGGTTCTGCGGGAGCGGCTGCCTGCGCGCGTTCGCCGCCAACCCCGACGGCTACGACACGACCGACCCGGCGTGAACCCCCTCGACGAGCTGATCCCCGACGTCGAGTCGCTGGAACAGGCCCTCGCAGATGTCGGATACCTCGCCGACCGCGGGCTCGCGACGGCGCTGTTCTGCGCCGCTCGGTTGCCCCAACCGATCCTGCTCGAGGGCGAGGCCGGTGTCGGCAAGACCGAAGCCGCAAAGGCATTGGCGATCGCACTCGACACGCCGCTCATCCGACTCCAGTGCTACGAGGGCATCGATGCGGGCGAAGCCCTCTACGAGTGGAACTACACCAAGCAACTCCTCGCCATCCGCCTCGCCGAGGCCCGCGGCGATCACCTCGGCGATGCCGACATGTTCACGGAGGACTTCCTCGTCGAGCGGCCGATCCTCGCCGCCCTCCGCCACAGCGGCCCGCGGCCCGCTGTCCTGCTCGTCGACGAGGTCGACCGCGCCGACGACGAGTTCGAGGCGTTCCTGCTCGAGGTGTTGGCCGAGTCGTCGGTGACGATCCCCGAGCTCGGCACCCAGGTCGCCGTGCACCCGCCGGTCGCGATCCTCACGTCGAACCGCACGCGCGACCTGCACGACGCGTTGAAGCGTCGCTGCCTGTACCACTGGATCGACTACCCGACGACCGCTCGGGCGACCGAGATCATCCGCACGCGAGTGCCCGAGGCGCAGCAGTCACTGGCCGAGCACGTCGCCGAGGCCGTGGCACGGATTCGTACGCTCGACGTCCAGAAGGCTCCCGGCATCGCCGAGGCGATCAGCTGGGTCGACGCGTTGCGACTCCTCGGGCTGCCGGTGCTCGACGCGGACGCCGCCGCGATCACGATCGGCACGGTGCTCAAGTACCGCGAGGACGCCGACCTGGTCACCGGTCGGTCGCTGTCGTGGCTCGTCGGCAGCGATGCCTGACGCCGTCGATCTCGCCGTCGATCTCGCCGATGTCTCGGCCCGCCTCGCCTCCTCCCTGCACGCCATGGGTGTCGAGGTCGGGCCCGATCGGGCGGGACGCTTCGCTGCCAGTCTGCGGCTCGCACGCCCCGCCACGACCGACGAGCTGTATTGGCTCGGGCGCGTCACGCTGGCGGGCACACCGGCCGAGATCATCACCTACGACCGTGTCTTCGCCGACGTCTTCTTGGGCATCGCGGACGTAGCCGACTCACGCGGCGACCCGAACCAACCGAACCTCGACTCCTTCGATCGGGGCGACACCCGCCACGACCGAACCGAGACGGGCACCAGCGAGACCGGCGGCGAACCGCGGCCGTCACCCGTCGCCGAGACGAACCACTCGGCCGACCAGGAGGACACTGACGACGACGAGCTCACCGACGCTCCAACCGGAGCGCCGGCGAGCGCCGAGGAACTGCTCCGCCGGCGCGACTTCGCCGACTGCACGATCGAGGAGCTGATCGCGCTCCGCCGACTGGTCGCACGACTCGAAGTGACCGCCCCGCAGCGCCCCAGCCGCCGCCGCCGACGCCACCGCGCCGGCGATTCGCTCGATCGGCGCGCCACGATGCGTCGTGCGCGCCGAACCGGCGGACATCCACTCGAGTTGGTGCGCCGCCGCCCGACCGAACGTCGCCGACGCGTGGTCCTGATCGCCGACGTGTCCGGGTCGATGGAGTCGTACTCGCGAGCGTACCTGTACCTGCTCCACGGTGCCGTGAGAGCGCTGCGTGCCGAGACGTTCGTCTTCGCCACACGCCTCACCCGCCTGACACGCGTGCTCCGCTCGAGCGATCCCGAATATGCTCTCCGGATCGCGGTCGGCGATATCGAGGACTGGTCGGGCGGGACCCGGATCGGCGAAGCGCTCCGCGAGTTCAACGACGGTTGGGGCCGGCGCGGTGTGGCTCGCGGTGCCGTGGTGGTGATCGTGTCGGACGGGTGGGAGAGCGACGACCCAGCGCTCCTCGGCGAGCAGATGGCCAGGCTCGGCCGGCTCGCGCACCGCATCGTCTGGGTCAACCCGAGATCCAAGAGCGACCGCTATCAACCGCTCGCCGGGGGCATGGCCGCAGCCCTCCCCCACGTCGACAGGTTCACGAGCGGCCACTCCCTCCAGGCCCTCGACCACGTGCTGGACGCCATCGCTGCGTCCTGAGTCGACCGGCCGACGCGTCAACGATCGCCCCGTGCGATCGACGATGCGGCAGTCCGCTGCCGTGGCGATGGGGTCCTCGCCCTGGGGTCGGTTGGCCCCGGCAGGCGGACTCGTCCGACTCGGAGGTTGGACGGTGACACACCTCGCGGTCGCTCGGCAAGTCGTCCTCACCGTGTGAGGGGACCGTGATCAGGCTCAGCGGGCGTCGACGACGCGGAACCGCTCGGCGCTGCGACCCTCCGGCAGGTCGCCGTCACGGGCGAGTTGGAGGAACCACTCACGAACCCGTTCCTCCATGCCATCGGGGTCGCGATGCTGGCTCACATGGCACCGCAGGGCACTCAGCTTGCGATCGATCTGGTCGGTGATGTCGACGGTGTCGGTCGGCGTCGGCGAGCATGATCCAGATCTCGTCGACCGACCACGGCTCGAGCCCCGAGGTGAGCAGTTCCGGGAAGGCGAACGGGTTGCGGGCGTCCGGATACACGGCGGCCCACGCCCCTTGCCCGGTGGCGACGTGATCGGCGTGGCTCCCGTAGACGCTCCCCAGGTTGATCTGGGGCGACTGGGTGATCACCACCTGCGGCCGGACCTGACGAATCACCCGCGACAGCTCGTGGCGGAGCTCCATCCCGAACTCGACGCCACCGTCACGATGGCCGAGGAAGACGAGATCGGTCACGCCGACCTCCGCCGCCGCCTTGGTCTGTTCCTCGCGTCGGATCGCTGCCATCTGCGTCCGCGAGATCGTCTGGTCGTATCCGCCGGCCTCACCATCGGTGACCAGGCAGTACGTCACATGGACACCGGCGTCGGTGAGGTTCGCGACCGTTCCGGCGGCCCCGAAGTCGACGTCGTCGGGATGGGCCATGACGACGAGGGCACGTTCGATGTCTTCGGGCTCGATCACGTACCCCAGGCTAGATGCGTCGTACGCTCGCCGCATGTCCGACGCCCCGATGACGAAGACACCCGGCGTGGAGGCACCCGCCGGCCTGCCCGACATCTCGAGCTGGGAGTTCTGGACCGGTGATCGTGACGGTCGTGCCGCGGGTTTCCGCCAGCTGCGCGACACGCCCGGTCTTCCCTTCTATCCGGAGCGGACGTTCGAGAACTCGCCACTACAACCAGGTCCGGGGTTCTACGCGGTCACCCGCCAGGACGACGTGTGGCACGCGAGCCGCAATCCGCAGTTCTTCTGTTCCGGGCGCGGCGGTGTCAACATCGGCGACCTCAACCAGGAGCTCAGCGAGTTCTTCGGGTCGATGATCTCGATGGACGACCCCAAGCACTTCCGACTCCGCTCGATCGTGTCGAAAGGCATTCACCCCCAAGCACATCTCGGCCGTCGAGGAGCAGGTCGAGCAGGTCGCCGCCGAACTCGTCGACCGCATGATCACCGAGCATCCCGATCGCACCGCCGACTTCGTCGAGTCGTTCGCCGGACCGTTCCCGCTCGAGATCATCTGCTCGATGATGGGCATCCCGACGAGCGACCGGAAGCAGATCTTCGACTGGACGAACGTGATCCTCGGAGTCGGCGACCCGGAGTTCGGCGGCACCTACGACGACGCTGCGTCCAGGTGGCGCTCGAGATCTTCGCCTACGCGCAGGCGCTCGGCGAGGACAGGCGTGCGAACCCCACCGAGGACATCACGTCGGCGTTGATGCAGGCCGAGCTCGACGGCGACCGGTTCAGCGCGCAGGAGTTCGGGTCGTTCTTCATCCTGCTCGTCGTCGCCGGCAACGAGACGACCCGCAACGCGATCAGCCACGGGCTGAAGGCGCTGACCGACTTCCCCGACCAGCGCGCGCTGTGGTTCTCAGACTACGACACTCACACGCGCACCGCCGTGGAGGAGATCGTGCGCTGGGCGACGCCGGTGATCCACTTCCGTCGCACCGTGACCGCCGACACCGAGCTCGCCGGGCAGCAGTTGCACGACGGCGACAAGATCGTGATGTTCTACGAGTCGGCCAACCGCGACGAACGTGTCTACGAGCGTCCGGACCAGTTCGACGTCACCCGGCCGCTCAACCCGCAGCAGGTCGGCTTCGGGGCCGGTGGACCGCACTTCTGCCTCGGCGCCAACCTCGCCCGTCGCGAGATCACGGTCGCCTTCGACGAGATCCGGCGACGCCTCCCCGACCTCCGTTCCACCGCCGAGCCCGACTACCTCCAGAGCAACTTCATCAACGGCATCAAGCGGCTGCCGTGCGCGTGGTGACCCGCAGCTGACCGGCCGGTAGACAGCCTTTCGTGGACGATCGGGAGCGAGCCCGTTGGGCCCGTGCGCTCACCAGCGCCGGATGGATGTTCGTTCTCGCGTACCTCGGCTTCGTGACGTGGCAGGTCCGCCGGGCATTCGCGATCGATGAGCCGAGTTTCGAAGACGGTCTGTGGTGGCAGCGGGTCGAGCAGATGTCGTTCCTGGCGCTCCCGCAGAACCTGATGGTGCTGGTGCCGGCCGCCGCAGCGGCGTCGGTCGGCGCGGTGCTGGTCAGGGGTGTCGTCGACCATTCGGTGCTCCGGCTCGCCCAACTGATCCGGGTCGTCGCCGGTCTCAGCGCGGTCGTCATCGCGATCGCAGTCCTCGGCATCATCGGGATCTTCTTCCGCAATCCCGACAGCGTCGCCGACCTCGCAGCGCTGTTGCTTCGTCTGGGCGGCATCTTGATGTCGATCGCCATGATCCGGGTGTGCCTCGAGGCCGAGCACTCGACCTGACCGCTCCCGCGGCACCCGGAACCCGACGGCGCCCGTTCGAGGTCGATCAGTGTCCGAGCTCGCCCAGGTTGTAGTGGCGCCGGCACAGCAGCTCGTATCGCACCGTGTCACCGAACATCTTCTGTGCGCCCGGTTCGGCGGTGTCGCCGACCACGACCGTCTCACCCTCGTACACGACCATGTCGTTGACCACCCGAGCGTTGTGGGTGGCGTGTGACCCGCACCAGCACCGCGCCTCGACCTGGAGCGCGACCCGCTCGTCGGCGATCTCGAGCATGCGCTTGGTGCCATCGAACAACTGGCCGCGGAAGTCGGTGATGAGCCCGAACGCGTAGACGTCGACCTCCATGTCGTCGACGACCTTGGCGAGCTGGTCGCACTGCTCGACGGTGTAGAACTGGACCTCGTCGCACACGATGTAGTGCAGCGGCCAGTGCTGGATGGCGAGCGCATGGAGGTCGAGATCGGGATGCACCTGGATCGCCGGTGCCGCGACTCCCAGCCGACTGGTGACCTGCATGCCCTCCCGATCGAGCCGGGTCAGCAGCAGCCCGTACAGGTGGCGCGTCGACAGATTGTGGTGGATCTGTAGCGCGAGCGTGCTCTTGCCCGATCCCATCGTGCCGAAACTGAACCGCAACGTGGCCATGTCGGTGAGCGACCCTACCGGGACGATGGCGATGGCTTCGGCGGAGTGGCCAGACCGGGCGCCAGCCGGACGGCCTCCTCCACGTCGGCCGTACCCGCTGCAGCGACCACCACGATGACACCGACGATGATGGTCTGCAGCGCGCCGAAGAACGTGAGGGTCTCGAGCGCGTCGCCGGCCTCGACCGGACGCTGCAGTCTTCCGACCCAGGACGTGACGAGCAGGAACGGGAGTCCGCCCGCCCAGATCGACAACGAGACCGTGCGCCGGTCGAGCCACCGTACGACGGGGACCACACTGTTGACGGCGACGAGCGCCGCCGCGAGTGAGACCACCAGGAGCAGGAAGCTCGTCAGGGTTCGATCCGACCCGTCGATGACCAGCGCCACCACGTTCGCCGCTGTCGCCAGTCCGAACAGCCCGTAGCACCGCCATTCGGGCGTCGAGGTCGCTCCGGCGCGTCGGGCGTGGGCTGCGACGGCGGAGCACCACAGCGGTACGAGAGCCAGCATGACGCCCATCGCGGCGATCGTCGATCGACGTGCCAGGTCGATGTCGACGATGTCGGCCGCCTCGATGGCGCCGTCGACGAGTCGATCTCCGGCGCCGACCGTGCGGGTGACCATCCAGGCAGACGCGACGGCAGTCGCAACGAGCGACAGCAGGAACAGGTACCGGATCGCTTCCAGCAGGTACAGACGGGGCGGGATCCACCGCTCGGTCTCGACCTCCGACTCGATGATCGGCGCCAGCTCGCCGCCCTCGGTCGTTCGCGCTTCGATGCCGTACTCCTCGAGTCGGCTGATCAGCGAGCGCGGTGGGGCAGCGGCCTCGGGTGATTCGCCGAGTCGTCCGGCGAGCCGATCGAGTCGACGTGTCGGGTCGGACGGCTCGCCGGAGCCATGGTCTGCGGTGCTCACCGGATCGTCGAGACGAGCTGCGAGCCGTGGGAAGGTGTCATCATCGCGGGCCGAATCCGTCCCGTCGCCCAGCGCATCGAGGCGCGCTGCCAGACGACGCCGCGGATCGGCGTCGTCTGCCGAACCCCCACCAGGCGCATCGAGTCGCGCTGCGAGACGGGGCGGACCACCAGCGTCGTCGCGTGCCACCACCACGTCCTCGGGGTCATCCAGGCGTGCTGCGAGCCGATGCCGAGCGCCGGCATCGTCGTCCGACTCACCGTCCGGCACATCGAACCGAGACGCGACGCGTGCGGCAAGATCCGGTGACGCCTCACTCCCGGACACGACCTCGCCGGCCACCTCGACCTCGACCTCCGGGGCCACCTCGACCTCCGGGGCCACCTCGACCTCCGGGGCCACCTCGACCTCCGGGGCCACCTCGACCTCCGGGGCCACCTCGACCTCCGGGGCCACCTCGACCTCCGGGGCCACCTCCACTTCCGGGGCCACCGCGACGTCGGCGGCCACCCCGACCTCGACCTGCGGGGCCACCTCGACCTCGGCATCGGGCGCTTCCGGCTCGACGATCGGTCGAGCAGCGCGGCGTGCCGCTCGAACGCGGGCCGACAGCTGAGCGGCGATCTCACCGGGCTGTGGCTCGGACTCATCGGGCCGATCCCCGTCGTCGCCCTCATCGTCGCCCAAGACGCCGTCTCCGTCGACGGCTTCGCCGGCGACCCCCGTCGGGACCTGGCGCTCATCGAACTCGTCGACACCGTCGAGCTCGATGTCGCTCCCGACTTCCTCGACCGCTTCGGGTTCCCCCACGCGCGCGAGATCGTCGACGGCGGACTCCGCGATCGGACGAACGCCCAGAGCCGGGTCGCCGACCAGGTCCGACACGTCCGACACGTCCGACACGTCCGACCCAGCTCCCACGTCAGCCAACGCAGCGTCCAAGGCCTCGGCCAGATCCGTGGTCGAGGTCACGTCGGTCGTCGCACCGCTCGCAGCGGCCGCAGCCTCGGCCGCGGCTCGCGCCTCCAGTTCGGCTTCCTCCTGACGAATGCGCAGCAGCGCCCAACGGACCTCGGGATCCATGGGGTCGATGCCTCGGAGGCGTAGTTGCCGGTGATCGTGGCGCGTCCGGAGGGCCATGCCACGATGGGCCTCGGCACGATCGACGTCGCGCAACAGGAGCGCCCAGATCGCGATGTTGCCTCCGAACGCGATCGCACCGGCCGCAGCGGTGCCGATCAGCGCGTCGACCGTTCCCAGGTTCTTCCCCGTGAGGAACCGCGGCCAGGTCCACAACTGCCACCACAGCAATCCGAAGCCGGCGAGGTCCAGGACGTACGCGACACCGATCAGGGCGTCGGATCGGAGACGGCTGAGCGTCGCGAGGATCCGCCGTACCAGCGAGTACGGCCGCCAGAACGCCGCCGCGACGATCGGCCCGGCGAGGATGAAGCGGTAATCGAACAACTCGGCGGGGTCGAGCTGGAGGATCGTCACCGCCAGCAGTCCCGACCACGCGGCGGGAACGAGCCAGGCGGAGGCACAGCGCAGCCGGCCGGGCAGGCGACCATCGAGGAGATGCAGGTTCTGCGTCACCCGATCCGACCAGACCCACCCTCCGCCGAGCAGCAACGCGATGACGGCAAGGCCGATCCAGCCGACGACCGTGACCGCATCACCGTCATCGAGTCCGCTCGCGGCGCTCGACCGGACCACGATCCCGGCAACGACGACCGCTGTCGCCCAGAGCGCCGCGAGCACCCTCGTTCCGACGACGAGGCGACGCGCCCATGTCGTGGACCGCAACGTGGGTGTTTCGTACGGCTCCCAATCGACTTCCGGGACCCGGAGCCCGGGCGTCGGACCGTCGGTCAGCGAGAATTCGAGCTGCCCGTCCTCGGACAGGACCGGAGGACGCGCCGGCAGCCGCGGAGCATCATCGTTGCTCATCGCGCTCGCCCATCCCCGTGGACACTATCGATCAGGACTTTCGCCGGAAAACGTATTGGGCGCGACGTGGCGCACACCGGGCGGCCTCATCATCGGTCCACACCGTCCTCCACCCGCCCCGTCACCGGAGCAACCTGCGCACATCGTCGATGGTGTCGGCCTCGGCCGGGCTCTTGTCGTGGCGGTATCGACGCACACGCGCGAATCTCAGTGCCACACCACCCGGATAACGAGTTGACACCTGAACGCCGTCGACAGCGATCTCGACGACCTGCTCCGGTCGAACGTGCACCACGTGAGTCTCCGTCGGGTCGGACCCGATCGCCAGCTCCTGGAACCGCACGGTCTGCCATCGGAGCAGGTCGTCGGTGAGTCCCTTGAACGTCTTGCCCACCATCACGAACGAACCGTCCCCGTCACGAGCCCCGAGGTGGAGGTTCGACAACCAGCCGCGTCGGCGACCATGCCCCCACTCGACCGCGAGCACCGCCAGGTCGAGCGTGTGGACCGGCTTGACCTTCCGCCAGGCGCCGCCCCGCCGCCCCGCCGCGTAGGGCGCTGACAGATCCTTGATCATCACACCTTCGTGCCCGGCCTCGATCGCACGATCGAGGAAGCCCTGAGCCTGGGCCGCGTCGCTCGTCACGATCGACGGCAGACGACTGGCGGCGGGAACCGTCGCGGCGAGCAACTCCCGTCGCTCCGACAAGGGTCGATCCACGACCGGTTCGCCGGCGAGCAGCACATCGAAGAAGAACGCCCTCAGGCCCTCTCCCCGGCCGGCCCCGACCGCGGCGGCATCGGCGCCGAAGTCCCCCATCGTGTCCTGGAAACGACGCGGCGTGCCCTCCTCGTCGACACCGAGCGCCTCGCCGTCGAGGATCAGGTCGCTGCCCGGGAGCGAACGGACGACATCGACGATGCCCGAGAGCCGATCGGTCACGTCGTTCAGGTTGCGCGTGTAGAGGCGTACGTCGTCGCCCGCGCGGTGGGCCTGGATGCGGGCACCGTCGAGCTTCCACTCAACCGATGCCGGACCCGTCTCGGCGAGCGCGTGGACGACGTCGGTGGCCGCCGACGCGAGCATCGGCTGGATGGGGCACGCCGGTGTGAGCTCGATCCGCGCCAGCCCCGGTGCCCGCTCCGTGAGTGCGACTCGCGCCGCGATCGGCAGCGATCCGGCGAACATGGCCGCCCGTCTGACATCGCCGACCCTGACGCCTGCGGCCTTGGCCACCGCTGCCGCAACCACACCGTCGAGCGCTCCCTGGCGGAGATCGCCGGCGAGGATCGACCGGATGAGCCGCTGCTCCGGGCGAGTCGCTCGTGCCAGCAGATCGTGTAGGCGGTCCCGTCGGCGGGCGACCGATCCGTTCCCGGTGATGTGCGCGAGCTCGTCGAATGCCCGGTCGACATCGGCGACGAGGAGCGTCGCCGATGCTGCCGGCACCGGATCGACGTCCCGGATCGTCGCCCAACCGACACCGATCCGGCCACGCCTCGTGGTGCCGGTCACGAAGGCGACCGTCACCTCGATCTCGTCGGGCGATACGCGGCCGAACACCTCGGCCAGGGCAGCGACCTTGTCGTTGCGCCGGGACGTCGTGGCGACCGCCTGAGATGTGAGCGCGAGATCCTCGAACAACACATCGCCAGTCTGCACCGTCGGCCGCCCCGGTGGCGTGCGAGACTCGCCGTGCATGGGCACCGACACCCACGACCGAGTGCTCTCGTGGTTGCGCGACCACCCCGTCGGAGCGGGAGACGCGCTGGCAGTGGCGATGCGACCCGACGTCGGAATCGGCCTCGCGCACGCCGACGGATCGATCTCGATCGGCGTCGACGAGACCGCAACCACCGACGTTCTCGAGCTCGTCAGGTTCATCGAGGCCGAGATCGGGCCCCGTTGGGTGTGGTGGGATCGCTCCACCGTCGATCCCATCGCACGACACGGCATCAGCATCGCTCGGTGCTGGGACGTGCTCACGGTGCACCGTTTCCTGCACGGTGGTTGGCGCACGTCGGTCGCCCTCGTGTGGGCGTGGCTGCACGGGCTTCCACACGATTCGTTGCCGACGATGGGTCAGCTCGACCTGCTCGGCAACCACGGGGCCGAGGGCGATGACCCAGAACAGCCCGTACGCCCCGACGGTCACCTTCGTCCGGAATGGGTCGCTGGCGCCTGGGGCGACACCCCGTCGCGGATGGCACGCTGGGCCGAACTCGCGATCGTGGGCAGGCGGCTCCAGTCGGCGCTGCTCGACGAACGACCCGACCCGATCCGCGCGACGTCGAGCGCGCACTCGGAATCTGCCGCCGAGTTCATGTGCGCCGAGCTCTCGGTCCACGGCCTCCCGATCGACGAGCGCGAAGCCGGGCGGATCATCGCCGAAGCTGTCGGCGCGCGGCCCGACGACGACGCGACCGCACGACGGATCCAGCGCGACCGGGACGACGCGGTCCTCGCTCACCTCCCACCGGGGCCGATGGCCGATCTGCGCAACCCTTCCGACGTCAAGGCGATGCTGCGGCGCGTCGCCGTCGACGTCCCCGACACGCGAGCCTGGCGACTCGAGCGGTACCGCGGCGCCCATCCGGTGGTCGACGCACTGCTCATCTGGCGCAAGGCGGAACGGATCGCCACGACCTATGGCTACCGCTGGCTCGACGAGCACGTCGCCGACGGTCGCCTGCGAGGCGAGTGGGCAAGTTCCGACGGTGCAGCAGGACGCATGACGGCGTCCGCAGGGCTGCACAACCTGCCGGCGGAGATGCGGCCGGCGGTCGCGGCCGAGGCCGAGCACCTCTTCGTGCGAGCTGACCTCGGCCAGATCGAACCGAGGGTGTTGGCCGCCGTGTCGGGCGACGCCGGTCTGATCGCAGCGACCGCCGAGGCCGACATGTACCAACCCGTGGCGCGTCAGCTCGGGGTCGATCGCGACGTCGCGAAGGTCGCCGTGCTCGGCGCGATGTACGGCGCCACGACCGGCGAATCCGCCCACGCGCTGCGGGGTCTGGAACGCGAGTTCCCGACGGCCATGGCATTCCTCGAGCGGGCTGCGGAGACCGGACGCGCCGGCGAAGACGTCATGACCGTGGGCGGGCGTCGCATCCGGATGTGGATCGACGACTCGGTCGACGGCGACATCGACCGTGCTCGACGCGTCGCCGCAGCCCGCGGTCGCTTCGCGCGCAACGCCGTGATCCAGGGTGCCGCCGCCGAGTTCTTCAAGGTGTGGGCCATCATCGTGCGCGCCCGCTGCGCAGAACTCGAGGCACGGGTGGTGCTGTGCCTCCACGACGAACTGCTCGTCCACGCCCCGTCGCGTCACGCCGATCGAGCGGCTGCGGTCCTCACCGACGCCCTCGACGAAGCTGCCTACCGATGGTCGCCGAGTGGCGACGTCCGCTTCGTCGCCGATGTGAGTGTGATCCGGCGCTGGTCGGAGGCGAAGCGGTGAACGCCGCGTTGTCGGGGTCGACCGCGCCGGCCCGCGGCAGGGCTCGGGCAGTCACGCCCAAGGAGCTGAGCCGGACGCGCTCGGCGACGGTCGGAGGGCGAGCGGAGTCGCGATGTGGCAGGCGACCGCGCTGCGTGAGCCCCGCGACGACCACATCGCCGTCGCGCGAGTCGCACTTGATCTGCCGCGAACACCAACCGATGGGTAGGGTGAACATCAGCAGCGATCCACCCGGCACAGGGCGCCGGGCAAGGGGGACACAGACATGACGGACACGATCGACCGGTCCGAGAACTCCGCCGATTCGGCGGTCCTGGACCGACTCGTGGTTCGATTCGCCGGCGACTCCGGCGACGGCATGCAGCTCACGGGTGACCGTTTCACTTCGGTGAGTGCATCGTTCGGGAACGACCTCTCGACGCTCCCCGACTTCCCGGCCGAGATCCGCGCTCCGGCGGGCACGGTCAACGGGGTGTCGAGCTTCCAGGTCCACATCTCCGACCACGACATCACCACGCCCGGCGACGAACCCAACGTGCTCGTCGCCATGAACCCAGCCGCGCTCAAGGCCGATCTGCATCGGCTCGAGACCGGCGGAACGCTCATCGTCAACGAGGACGCGTTCGACGAGCGCAACCTCGAGAAGGCCGAGTACGACGTCAACCCGCTCGACGACGGCACCGTCAACGGCTATCGCGTCATCAAGGTCCCGATGACGTCGTTGACGAAGGACGCGTGCGAACCGCTCGGAGTGAAGCCACGCGACGCCGAGCGCTCGAAGAATTTCTTCGCGCTGGGGCTGGTCTCGTTCATGTACACGCGGCCGATCCAGCCGACGCTCGAGTGGATCCAGCAGAAGTTCGGCAAGAACGATCAGGTGGCCGGCGCCAACTCCGCGGCGTTCAAGGCGGGTTTCCACTTCGGCGAGACGACCGAACAGGTCGGGCACCGCTACGAGGTGAAGCCCGCGCCAGCTCCCGGCCGGTGAGTACACGAGCATCACCGGCAACACCGCCCTCGCCTGGGGCCTCGTCGCCGCAGGCCAGCTCGCGAAGCTGCCGATCACACTCGGCTCGTACCCGATCACGCCGGCGAGCGACATCCTCCACGAGCTGTCACGCCACAAGCACTTCGGGATTCGTACGGTGCAGGCCGAGGACGAGATCGCGGCAGTGGGCATGGCGCTCGGCGCCGCCTTCGCCGGCCACCTCGGTGTCACGACCACGTCGGGTCCCGGCGTCGCCCTCAAGAGCGAGACGATCTCGCTCGCCATCTCGATCGAGCTCCCGCTGCTCATCATCGACATCCAGCGCGGCGGCCCCTCGACCGGTCTGCCCACCAAGACCGAGGCGGCCGACCTCAACCTCGCGCTCTACGGTCGGCACGGCGAGGCACCGCTGCCGGTGGTCGCCAGCTACAGCCCGGCCCAGTGCTTCCACGCCGCGATCGAGGCGGCGCGCATCGCACTCAAGTACCGCACACCGGTGATCCTGCTCTCCGACGGGTACCTGGCCAACGGCTCCGAGCCGTGGAAGCTGCCCGACGTCACGTCGCTGCCCGACATCTCGGTGCCCTTCCAGACCGAACCGAACGGCACCGACGACGAGGGCAACCCGACCTACCTGCCATACCTCCGCGACGATGACACCCTCGCCCGGCCGTGGGCCATTCCGGGCACGCCGGGCCTCATGCACCGAGTCGGCGGGCTCGAGAAGGCCGACAAGACGGGTAACGTCAACTACACGCCGGAGAACCACCAGCTGATGGGCGACCTCCGTGCCGCCAAGATCGCTCGCATCGCTGACGACTACCCGGAGACCGAGATCGTGGGCGACGAGGACGCAGAGATCTGCATGCTCGGTTGGGGTTCCACGTGGGCAGCGATCCACGCCGCGGTCCAGCGCCAACGCCGAGCCGGCAACAAGGTCGCTTGGATCCACCTCGAACACCTGAACCCGCTCCCGAACGATCTGGGCGAGAAGTTGCGGCGCTTCGACAAGGTGCTGGTGCCCGAGCTCAACAAGGGTCAGCTCTGCCACGTCGTTCGCGGCAAGTACCTCATCGACGCGGTGTCGATCAGCAAGGTGGCCGGCCTGCCGTTCCGCACCAAGGAGATCGAAGACGCCATCGAGGAGGCTCGCAACTCATGAGTGACACCACCGTCACCCTCACCAGCAAGAAGGACTGGTCCAGCGATCAGGAGGTTCGCTGGTGCCCCGGCTGCGGCGACTACGGAATCCTGCAGGCTGTCCAGCAGCTGATGCCCGATCTCGGGATCGCCCCCGAGAAGACGGTGTTCATCTCCGGCATCGGGTGCTCGAGCCGGTTCCCGTACTACATGAACACCTACGGCATGCACTCGATCCACGGACGTGCCCCGGCGATCGCCACCGGGCTCGCCGTCGCCCGTCCCGATCTCGACGTGTGGGTCATCACCGGTGACGGCGACGGCCTCTCGATCGGCGGCAACCATCTGATCCATGCCCTGCGGCGAAACGTCAATCTGAAGATCCTGCTCTTCAACAACCGGATCTACGGTCTGACCAAGGGCCAGTTCTCACCGACGTCCGAGGTCGGCAAGGTCACCAAGTCGACCCCCTTCGGTTCGATCGATCCCCCGTTCAATCCGCTGTCGGTCGCGCTCGGGGCTGAGGCCAGCTTCGTCGCCCGCACCCACGATCTCGATCGCAAGCACATGATGGAGATCTTCAAGGCCGCCCACGACCACACCGGCTCGTCGTTCGTCGAGATCTACCAGAACTGCAACGTCTTCAACGACGGTCAGTTCAACGACATCACCAAGCGCTCCGTGCGCGACGACATGATGATCAACCTCGTGCACGGGCAGCCGATCGTGTTCGGCGCGGATCAGCAGCGCGGTGTCGCCGTCGGCAAGGACGGCTTCCTCCATCTCGTCGAGGTCGCCGACGTCGGACTCGACAACATCCTGGTGCACGACATCCACAACCCGTACCCGTCTCTGGCATTCGCACTGGCCCGGATCAACATCGACGACCACTCGCCCACGCCCTTCGGCATCTTCCGCGAGGTGGAGCGCGCCGAGTACACGTCAGCCGTCAGCTCACAACTGGCCGAAGCGTTCGAGTCGAAGGGTCCGGGCGACCTCGAGGCGTTGCTGCGCAGCAACGGCACCTGGACGGTCGACTGACCGAGCGCACGGCCGACAGGGTGCCCGGCCGGCGCCCATCACCCCCTCGCAACGCGTGAACTTCTTGCGGGATATTCCCGCAAGAAGTTCACGCGTTCGGCGGATCCGATGTGAGGCGGTCAGGTTCGGGGACCACCGCGGCCGACTGCGGGTGGTATCGCTCGACGAAGATGTGCTGCTCGGTGGCTCCTAGTGCTCGGGCCGCAGCGGCGCACGCATCGACGAAGTCGGGGCTCCCGGCGATGTAGATGCTGTGGCCGCTCAGGTCCTGCCTCAGACTCCCGAGCATGTCGGGGATCCGGCCGGTGAACGTCGCTGCCTCGGGTGGGTCGTCCCCGGTGTACGTGACACGGAAGTCGAACCGACGATGCTTGGCCGTCCACCACGCCATGAGCCCCTCGTCGAAGACGTCATCGTGTGTCCGCGCCGAGTACAGCAGCGTCACCGGATGCTGGAACCCACGTCGCAACGCAGCGTCGGTCAGCGCCAGGATCGGCGCCAGACCCGACCCGGCGGCCAGGCACAGCACCGGTGTGTCGGTGCCGGGGTCGCCGATGAACGTGCCGTACGGTCCGGCGACCGTGACACGATCGCCGACGGCGAGCTTCTCGTGGATCCAACCACTCGTGGCACCGTCGGTCACGTGGGCCACGAGCAGCACGATCTCGCCGTCGGTGCGGGGCGCGTTCGCGATCGAGTACGGCCTCGGCGGCGCCCCCGCCCGTTCGTCGCCGACCATCAGGTACTGGCCCGGCCAGTACCTGATCGGGTCGCCGACCGGGCGCAGCCGGAGCTCGACGATCGTCGGCGTCCGCGGCACCTTTTCGGTGACGACGCAGAGCACACGGTCGCGGGGCGGGAACAGCTTGGGTTTGGCGTCGTCCGTCCCGAACTCGATCTCGACGATCGCGCTGATCGGCTTGGCCATGCACATCAGCCGGTAACCGGCGGTCCGCTCGGCGGCCGAGAGTGCCATGTCGAGGACGATGCCCTGGTCGACCTCACCGTCGAGCACCTTGGTCTTGCACTCGCCGCAGGCGCCGGCACGACAGTTGTTGGGCAACGCGTACCCGGCCCGTTCGAGGGCTCCCAGCACGGTGTCACCGGGCTCGCACCGCACATCGCGACCCGACGGCGCGAGCCTCACGGTCGCCGCCGTCATCGTTCGACCTCCGATGTGCGGGATCGACGCTCACTCGGCTCGATGCCGACGCGAGCGGCGCCGGCGACGACCAGGAGCATCAGAAGACCGGGATGATGTCGTCGAGGTCGACGTCGTTGACCTCCTCGCCGGTGATGCCCACCTCGGGGATCGCCGGGAACGGGATGTCGTACTGATCGAGCACACCCTTCAGGTTGAGGATGGCCTGGCGCCAGTTCTCCCGCTTCGCGTCGACGTCCGGGATGTCGAACCCGGCGTCGCGGGCCACGGCCTCACACCGTCGCTGCACGTCGATGAAGTCGCCCGGGAGATCCCAGAAGTCTTCCGGCGGTTCGTACAGCACGGCCGACAGGAACAGGTAGCCGGCGCGGATCTGCTTGGTGATCAACGATCGGTCCGAGAGATCGAGCTTGGGGTAGTCGCGTTCCATCAGGCTCATGCAGATGGCCATGTGGCGCCCCTCGTCGCGGCCGATGTTCGTGAACGCCTCCTGGAAGACCGGCTCGCGTGCGCCCTCGGCCATCTGATGGAAGATCGTCGCGGCCGCGATCTCACCCATCAGGAACGACGAGAACAACACGGCGAGCGGGTACTTCGGGACGGCCTGCTTGAACCCTTCCCAGTACCGACCACCGTTGAAGTAGAGCCACTTCGCGTTGCGTTGTGCGAGTTCGCCGAGCTCGGTCTTGGGTTCGTGTGTCAACGGATCGGCCGATCCGAGCAGCCTCGTGATCGCCATCCCGCACATCTGCTCGTGGTTCTGTTCGTCCTGGGTGACGGAGAAGAAGCAACGGCGAACGGCGTCCTCCTCGTGCACTTCGTAGGTCTTGATCAGGGCACTGGCGAACACCGGCGGCGCGGATGCGTCGAAGACCGAGAGCAGGGTCCACCAGTAGGCGATGGCCTCGCGTTCCTCCCACGTGTAGGAGTCGACATCGAACGTGTCCCACGACAACTGAGCGGGATCCCAGACCTCGCGGCGGCTCGCGGCCCAGATCTCCTCCATCTTCGCCGTGCCCTGTTGCCAACTGAGCGGGAAGACGTTCGGTTGGTCGGTGGCGGGCGGGAACTCCATCTCGCGTGCCAGTTGCGTCCTCGGTGCCATTCGGTACGACCCCCTGTCGAATCGGGACGGCCTGTCGGACGACGGGCCGTCCGTGACACCATACTCATTCACAATCTGATCGTCAAGACTGGAATCATCTCATGGGAGACGATCATTCTGGTTCGTCGGCCGGGCCGCCCTCGTCGAGCAGTTCGGCGAGGTGAACCGCCAATCGTCGGCGATCACCGGTGGTCAGGACGTCGAAGAACGCCTGCTCGACCTGGTTCTGGCGTTCATAGGCCGCGATCAACCGTCGCCGCCCATCCGCCGTCAAGCGGACGGTCACCAGTCGACGATCGTCGGACTCTCGACTGCGCTCGACCAGTCCATCGCGCTCGAGGGTGTTGAGCAGACTCGACACGGCGGCACGCGACAGACCCGAGAGACGAGCGATGTGGCGAGGCTCCAACTCTCCGCCCACCCAGACGCAGAACATGACCCGGAATCCGCCCATGCTCCACCCGGCCTCACGGTGCACATCGGCCTCGAGCCGTTGCACGAGTCGCGTCGAGGCACGGATCAGGTCGAAGCTCGCCCGGAGAGCGTCGAGATCGGCAGCGGGCACGGCCGCTGCCACCGCATCGACGGCGGCCCGTTCGAACTCTCTGGCGTCGAAGGTCTCGGACATCATGTCAGTGTGACACGGGTCGGATCGTGGGGCGTGGACGACCGGTCAGAACGGCGGGCCGAGCACCCAGCCCTCCTCCGACCCGATGCCGAGCCGCTCCGCGGTCGGCACGTCGGGAGCGAACCAGTCGGCCAACGCACCGGTGCGATCCGCCGTCCGGAGTGCAAGGGCCACGGTGCGGACCTGGTGCGCGTCTCTGACGACGCCGAGCGGCGTCTCGTCGACGAACCGGGACGGCCAGATCTCGGCGACGACCGCCCCACCCGGGGCGATCGTCGGCGCGCGCAGCCCGGTCGTGAGCGGCCACACGTCCACACGACCACGGAACTCCTCCAGCAGGCGGAGCAGAACGGGAATCGCCGTCAACGTCTGACCCCCGACACTGCCGGCCCCCAGCAACTGCCAGACCGACTTCGGATACCAGCCCTGGTCCCGCAGCATGCGCTCGGTCGTTCGGAACTCCGGCAACGGTGGTTCGGACGGCTTCGTCCTCCGCAGACCGGGGACCCGGGAGCCGTCTGGGGCGCCCCAGAACGGCCCCTCGCCGAGACCGATGCGCTCGTTCGCCTCGGCCGCCAGATCGAAACGATCGTTGCGATTTCGGTCGTCGTCGTGCAACCGGCGAGCGATCCACTTCCACGTCGCCAACCAAGGATCGCCGGGCGCGCCGAGCGCCTCCGCGGTGCCCGCCGGATAGCCGAGTCCGACGTCGATGGCCAGGAGGAGACGTTCGGGACCGAGGCGGCCGATCGAACTGCCGAGCAGGCGCTCGGCGGCACGGCGAGTCGGTGGATTCGTGAGGCCAGGATCCGGTTCGACGGCGTCGACCTCGGCGATCCAGATCGAGTCGGCACCGGTCGAGGGTCTGCTCGACGCACTCCAGTCGACGGCGATGTAGCGGTCGAACAGGCCCTCGGCCATCCTGCCGGTCAGGCGACGACGAGCGCGACGGCACCGAAGTGCAGGACGGCCGCGACCACCGTGAACCCGTGCCAGACCTCGTGATACCCGAAGACCTGGGGCCACGGGTCGGGTCGGCGGAGCAGCAGCACCGGAAATCCGATGGTGTAGGCGACGCCACCTGCCACGATCAGCGCGAGCTGTGGTGCGGTGAGGTGCGACTGGAGCGCCGGAGTCACGGCGACCGCAGCCCATCCCATGATGGGATACAGGGCGTACCCGAGCCACTCCAGTCGTCGGATGTGGGCCAACTTGATCACGATGCCAACCAGTGCGAACACACCGACGACAGCGAGCAACGGGACCCCCCATTCGAGCGGGAGCGCCACGAGGCAGATCGGGACGTAGGTGCCGGCGATCAGGAGGTAGATCATCGAATGGTCGAGACGTCGCATGATGCGTCGCGCTCGGTAGGACTGGGCCAGCCGGTGATAGCCGGCCGACGTGCCGAAGACCAGGAGGAGCGTGGCGGTGTAGATCGAGGCCGCAGTCCGTTGGGCAGCACCATCGGCGAACAGGATGAGCAGGACGCCGGCCGGAATCGCAGCGAGGAAAGCCCCGGAATGCATCAAACCACGCCAGGTCGGCCGCTCCGCCGTCAGGACATCGTCTCGCATCGCGTCACCGTAGCGGGAGAAGGCATCGACATGCCGTCGGATCGTCCGGCTTCACCACGATCGCGCCCGAAGCGATCCACCCGGCCGCGGCCGGGACGCACTCGCCGGACGACGGGGAGCCGGGCGATCATGTATCGACGGCGTCGGCGACCAGCGACAGGACATCGTCGCCGTACTGCTCGAGCTTGGCCGGACCGACGCCCTTCACCCGGGCGAGCGCGTCGAGGTCGCCCGGCAGCGCCGCAGCGATGGCCGCGAGCGTCTTGTCGTCGAACACGGTGTATGCAGGTTTGCCGTCGCGGGCCCGGTCGCGGAACGAACGGAGGAGATCGAAGACCAGGGCGCTCGCCTCGTCGACATCGCCGGGTCGCGGACCGAGTCGACCCCGTTGTCGTCCTGCGGTCTCGACCTGTGCCCCCAGGGGGAACCGTCGGGTCGCGCCCTGCCGCTCACCGACCGCGGCCTCCGGTTCGAGCGAGGTGATGATCCACTCCTGTCCCTGATCGACCAGTGCCAGGCCGGGAACCGCCATCACCAGGCTCCGGTCGAGCAGCGGGTGCTCCGGCGCATCCGTCGCGCGCCCCGACGACCCCCTGGTCGTGAGCGCGGTCGTGCGCGCGGTCGCAGCGGTTCGACCCGGTGGTGACGTCGGCGGCTCCGGAAGGTGCTCGGGCGGTTCGGTCGTGAGCTCCGCGACGAACGGGCTCGGGGCCGCGCCGCTGACGACGGTCGCCTGCACGCTGGCCCGGGTGATGGCGACGTGGAAGAGACGCCGTTCCTCCTCGGGGTCGTCGGCGAGCCGATGGGGGTACTGGTCGACGTCGGCGAGGTGGACCACGACGTGGGGCCACTCCTGGCCCTTCACGCGGTGCACCGTCGCCAGCACGACACCGGCCGGGTCGCGAGGCACCGTGAGATGATCTCGCAGCCATCGCTCGAACGGCACCGGCGGACGGGCGGCATCGTGGAGGCGCGCGAGCTGTCGCAGCGACAACAGATCGTCGCCCTGCGCCGAGCGGTTCATGCCGCGGCGGCTGAGGTCGAGGGTCGCGACCGCGCCTCCGAGGCCGATGTCGTCGACGAGCGCATCCAGCAGCTTCGAGACCGTCACCCCCGACGACACCATCGCCTGCAGGCGGGCGATGTCGCCGGCGAACTCCTGGACGCGAGTCGCATCGCGCTCGCTGGTCAAGCGGTCGGCCAGTCGGAGGAGCGCCGCGACGTCGCCCTGCTCCTGCACCCAGTCACCGATGCGCGGGTGGAGCGGGCGCGATGGACGCCGGAGCGCCTCGCGCAGATCGTCGGGATCGAGCCCCGAGCCGCGAGCGAGACGGAGCCAGGCGAGCGCGGCACGGACGGCGGTGCGTTCGGTGAACTCCGTGCCGACGCCGGTGGCAACCGGGATGCCTCCGGAGGACAACGCGACCTGGACGGGCGCGATCGTCGCGTTGACGCGCGTCAGGACGGCGACCTCACTCGGCGGCACACCCGAATCGAGCGCCGAGCGAACGGCCGCGACGCTGTCCGAGACCGGGTCGTCGGACGAGCTCGCCGACCACCCACCGGGATCGCTCGACGCGGCGCGGATCGTCTTGGCGACGCGTCTCCGGTTGTGACGCACGAGTCGATCGGCGATCTCGACGATGCCCGCGGGGCACCGGTAGTTCACCTCGAGCGGATGGTCACCGGCACCGGGGAACCACTGCGTGAAGTCGATGAGCCAGGAGGGATCGGCGCCGTTGTAGCCGTAGATGGTCTGGTCGTCGTCGCCGACCCCGAACACGGCGCCTCCGGCGCCGGCCAGCAGTCGGACGAGGAGGAGATGGGCAGGCGTGAGATCCTGGAACTCGTCCACCAGCAACACCCGGCTCACGTGCTGAGCCACCCGGCGCGCCTCGGGTTGGGCGAGGAGCACCGTGATCGCCCGCTGGATCTGCCCGTCGAAGTCGACGAGCCCGTCGCGCTCGAGCGCGTCGAGGTAGCGGGGGTAGACATCGGTCAGCCCGTCGACGTCGCCCCCGTAGCGGCTCTCGACCTCGATCGGGTCGAGGAGGCCGAGACGGACGAGGCTGAGCGCATCGATCCACGGCGCCAGCGGGTCGGTGTTGCGGCGTCGAGGGACGGTGACGAACCGCTGCAGGATCCGCCGCACATCGGGTTCGTCGATGGTGCGCCACGAACGCTGCTGCGGCGCGAAGGGCGGGCTGCCGTTGACGACGGCGAGCGCGATCGCGTTGAGGGTACGCACCTGGAGGCGGGGGAGGTCGGCGATCCGTTCACGCATCTCCTCCTGGGCGCGCTTGTTGAACGCGACGAGGCTGACGGCCTCGGGTGGCAGGTTCCAGACGTCGATGAGGTGGCGGGCGCGCTCGGTCAGCACTCGAGTCTTGCCGGAGCCGGCCGGGGCGATGATGCGGGCGGAACCACCGTCGTGGGTCACCGCAGCGACCTGATCGGGCGCCAGGTCGGCCGACGTCGAGTTGGGAGCTGCGACCGCGAACCGTCCATGCTCGATCTGGAGCGCGTGCACGACTGCCGCACCGTCGATCTCGTCATGGTGGCGGAGCGGACCGCCCGCCAGCCACACTCGACGGCCATCCGGGGTCGCGAGGTCGCCGGGTTGGTCGGGGTCCGGATCGATGAGGGCGGCCCCGGCTGCGATTGCACGATCGACGAGCCCCCAGCGCGGCGCACGTGCGTCGCGAGCGTCGACGGCGTTCGACCAGATGAGGTGGTGGAGCTCGTCGAGCTCGAACGAGTGGCCGACCCCGACCTCGTGGGGCAGCCGTGCGTCGGCAGATCGGGGCGGGTCGTCGAGGTCGACCGCGAGCTCGATGACGAGCCCCGTCGCTGCGTGTGCTGCCGCCCGCAGCACCTCGAGCGCGGCAGCGGGGTTCGAGACTGTGTCGGCGTCGATGGTCGATCGGCCGGCGTCCTCCCAGCCCGGCGGCGGGGTGCCACCTGCTCGCACCACGACGTTGCGGCCGAGCGACGCCGGACCGCGTCGCGCCACCACCGTCACGGGCTCGACGGTCTGGTTCCTCGAACCGCGATCGGCGTTCGGTCGCCGCACCGGGGTTCGAGTCGACGGCGCCTCGGGGCCGAGCGGTCGGTGACCTGCTGGTGGTGGAGGCTGGTGCTCGGCCTGATGATCGGCCCAGCACTGCTTGACGTCGGCGGGCCGAGCGTGCTTCCCACCGCAGTAGACACAGGTGATCACGGGGTCGACCCTACCGACGGGGTGCGCGAGCGACCGGACGAGCCCTCGACCGGCGACATCGGGGCACGTCAGACCGACGTGGTAGCTCGCAGCGAGCGGGTGGCTGCGATCAGCCAGACGGCGAGCCCGACCCCGGCTGCCGTGATCACGGCGAGGACCGCCTCGTAGCCGATCGCATGGGCGAGGGTCGAGGCCACCAGCGGAGCGGTCATGCCGGCATAAGCGGCCGCGTAGAAGGCGCCGGTCAGCGCCCCCCGCTGCTTCGGATCGGCGAGCACGTCGACGAAATGGAGTCCGGAGGTCATGCAGAGACCCGAGGCCGTACCCATCGTGATCGAGGCCGGGAACAGCACCCCCCACCATCCGGTCGCGAACGAGACCAATCCCAGCGCCGTCCCGGCCGTCCCCAACATCAGACCGACCGGCGCAGCCCGGTACGGGCCGACGCGGCCGACCCACGCCTGGGCGGGGACGATCAGACCCATCGAGAGCACGAAGACCAGACCGGTCACGAAGACGGCCACACCGGACATCGCCGGTCGCAACAGGACCGGGAAGAGGCCGAACGCCAGCGATGGGAACGCGAACACGCCGAGCGCCGTGGGGACGACCACCCGCCAGAACTCGGAGGCTGCCCCGTGCGGGATCCCGAGGTTGGGTCGGATAGGCCGCCGGCTCCGCTCGACGGTCTCCGGCACGAGGGCGATCACGACCAGACCGGCCGCCACGAGCACGAGGTGGACCACATAGGGCCAGACGAGTGGCCGATCGGACCACTGGCCGAGCACCCCGCCCACGAACGGACCCATGCCGAAGCCGCCGTACATCACCACGCCCAGGAGGCGGGCGGTCCACATCGAGTCGACCCCACCCAACTCCTGCATCCAGGCGCTCGCCACCACGAGCACGAGGCCGGAGACGGCGCCCAACAAGAGGCGACCCACGAACAGCATCCAGAGCGCGTCGTCGCCGAGCATCATCACGAGCGACGCAACACCCGAGAGCACGAGGCCAGGCACCGTCACCACCCGACGACCGAGTACGTCGGATGCTGGTCCTGCGTACGCGAGCGCGGGCGCCAATCCGATCGGGTAGATCGCGAACAGCGCGGTGATCGTCCAACGCGACAGCGCGAGATCCTGCTCGTAGACGAGGAACAGCGGGGTCGCGACATTGGTGCCGAAGGCGACGGCGTACAGTGCCAGAGCCAACGCGCGGCGAGGGGTACCCACAGCTCGGCACCGTACGCGCCCGGGTCGCGCGCCGACGATCTTGACGCTGTGCTCCGAGGCTTGACGCGACGATGGCTCAAGAACGCGCGCGCTGGCGCCGAAGTGACTACCGGAGAAGTCAATGTTACGATTTCGTGACGGTGTCTGCCGGGAGCAGACCCGAGGAGCTCGACCCACATGATCCGGACCCTGCTGATGGCCACCTCACTCGTCACGACGACCGTCGTGCTGGCCGTCGGTGGCGCTCCCACAGCCGAAGCGCTCGACGACACCCCATGGCGGCTCCCGGTGACCCCACCTCGTTGCAGCGTCGCGCAGGCCGAGTCGGGCGACGTCGGGGACTGCATGGTCGCGTTCTACGGTGATCCGGCTGACATCGGATGGGGCGTCCCGCCGGCTCCAGGGGTCGGCGAGGGGTGGACCTGGAACGGCCACACGTACCGCGGCTCGCCCGCGTTGGCCGAGTTCGAGGCGGAGTACATCGCCGCCAACGACATCGAGATCGGTGGCCTGGCGCCGGGAACCCTCGAGACGCACGTCGCCGCGCAGGCGCTCTTCGAGGGTTTCCTCGACGAGATCACGGCCAACGGCTACCGCGTGGCCCACGCGAGCGGCTACTCGTTCCGCTGCACCAGCGGCAACGGAGGGTGGAACTGCCCGTCGGGTGACCCGGACGACCTCTCCAACCACGCGTGGGGCCTTGCGATCGACATGAACTCCCACACCAACCCGATCCGTCGGTACGTCTCGATCGGCGAACAGACGGCGTGCATGACGCCGATGGCGACCGATCTTCCCCGCTGGGTGATCCAGACCGCCGAGCGATGGGGCTTGTACTGGGGCGGGTACGGGTGGAACAGCGGTTGTCAGAGTACGACCACCCAGCGCACGTCGGTGTACCGCGACCCACCCCACTTCGAGTTCCGGGGCACCCCTGACCAAGCCCGCGCGATCGCCGAATTCAACCTCGGCAACGATCCGACACGCATCTGCTTCGACGTCGTCGGCGACGACGGCCTCGACGCAGAGCGGTGCACCCGGAGCGGTCGTCCCGAGGCCGGGTGGCGGATTCCGGTGCAGGTCGACGCTCCCGCGGGTACAGCGGCCGTGATGGTGAACCTCGCCGTCACCGAGGCGGAGTCGCGTGGGCACGTGAGCCTCGAGGACTGCGCGCCTCGGAGCGGTCCACGGTCCACGGCGGCGCTGACGTTCGCGGCCGGACAGACGATCGCGACGATGGCCGTCGTCCCGCTCGACGAGTCGGGCCGCTTCTGCGTCTACTCGAACACCGGCACCCACCGCATCATCGACGTGATCGCGTTCCTCGCAGAGTCCGGCGAGCGGCTCTGGTTCGATCCGTCGGCGCCGACACGCCTCACCGACACCCGCAACGGTGGCGCATGCAACCCGCAGCAGGAGTGCCAGGACGGCCCGGTCGGCGACCGCAGCGAACATGCGGTCCGCACCTCCGACTCGGCGCCGCGCATCGCCAACCTCGCCGTGACGAACAGTGCCGGCCGCGGCTACCTCCAGGCCGGTCCGTGCGGATCGCTGGGCACCGATCGAGCGTTCGCCAACCTCAACTACGCCGGCGACGGCACACGGAGCAACGTCGCCATCCTCGACGGTGGCGAGCTCGGAGCGTGCGTGTTCGCACTGCGGACCGCGCACGTCATCGTCGACGAGCTCGGGCGGCTCGATCCGACGGTCGGGCTCGGCTGGAACCTTGGCGTGTCCGGACGCCTCCTCGACACGAGGGAGTGCACCGACGCCTGGTGCGACGACCGCCCGAATGCCGGGGCGGTGATCCGGCTCGCGATCGACACGTCGGCGCCAGCGGTCGCCGTTGCGATCACGGCGACCGGCTCGAACGGGCCCGGATACGTCTGGGCCGGACCATGCTCGTACCTCGAGGGTCGCGAACGGCCCGGAACCGCGAGCCTCAACCATGCCTCCGGACAGACCGTGACCAACCTCGCGCTCGTCGACCTCGACGACGGCGAGATGTGCCTGTTCAACCGCACCGCGACCCACATCGTGGTCGACCTCCAGGCCGAGCTCGTCGACGACCAGGGCATCGGCGTGCTCCCCATCGAACCGACCCGGGTCCACGACAGCCGCGACCGCTGATCCGGGGCCCGCGACGCAACGCCGAACGTCAGCCGATCCGGGGCTTCTCGGCGAAGTACTCGGCCAGCCGGCGCGGTGCTTCGTCCCCGAAGAGGATCTCGGCGGCCTCGGCGAGACCGGGAGCGTTGCGGATCTCGTCGTCGTGCACGACGAGATCGATCTTCGATCTGCGACGCATGAAATCGTCGAGCTTGACGATCATCTCGTGTTCGGCCGCGTTGACGAGCTCGGCGCGTAGGTAATCGGCCGATCCCATGATGTCCTCGCCCATCCTCGGGTCGGCCCTGATCGCCTCGAGCAGATCGAACGCGCGGCGACCGTAACGACGCCACAGTCGGTCGGTCAGCGGCTCCGTATCGGGCTTGGTACGCAGGCTGTCGAGCCGCATCAGCTTGGCCTGCCGGTAGAACTCGGCGCGTGTCGCCTTGGCGGGCTCGCCATACCAGTTCTTCAGGTCGTCCTCGAGCGGGATGCCGAGCTGCTCGATCTCTTCGGCGACCTCCTCGCCGACGTTGAGGCAATCCGTGAGCTTGCCACCGAAGATCGTCACCACCCTGCGCTCGTCGTCGCGCTCGATCTCGTGCTTGCGACTGAGGGATTGCCAGTCGACGTCGAGTTGGTCACCAGCCCCTCGTTCGACGACCAGCGGGCGGACGCCCGTCCGCTCGGCGATGATGTCGTCGATGGTGAGCGGTCGGGCCAGGTCGAGTCGAGCGTTGATCTGCTCGAGGAGGAACGTCCGGTCGTCGTCGTCGACCGTCGTGAACGCGGTGTCGACGCGGGTATCGGTGGTTCCGATCACCGACCGTCGGCCCATCGGAATCACGTAGAACAACCGCTGGGTGTCGTCGAAGAAGGCGAGGACCCGATCGTGGCGAGTCGTCGTGAGCCTCGGCACCACGAGGTGGATGCCTTTCGAATACACGATGCGATGTCTGGTCTGGAGTCCCCACGAGCCGTTGATCTCATCGACGAACGGTCCAGCCGCATTGACGATCGTGCGCGCCGCCAGGGTGATGTCGCGGCCGGTGTCAACGTCGCGCAGACGCGCCACCCACCGGTCGTCGCGGCGCTCGGCCGACACGAGCTCGACGTAGTTGGCGACCGCGGCGCCCGCTTCGATGGCTGACCGCACGAACGAGAACACGAACCGGGAGTCGTTGTCGATCAGATAGGCGTCCTGGTATTGGATCCCACCTCGCGCGGTCGTGGTGTCGACCGCAGGCTCCTCGCGCTTGATGCGTTCCGCGCCGAACAGCTTCGGGGGCTTGGTGCCGAACTGGCCGATGATCCAGTACCCGAACGCTCCGAGCGCCGCGAACCATGGCCGATACGGCGCCGACCGATCGAGCGTGGCCAGGAAGCCGATCTCCTTGATGTTGTCGGGGTACGCCTTCATCAGTCGGTTGCGCGAGCGACACAGACCGAAAACGAGCGGCAGCTCGTAGTTCTCGAGGTACTTGAAGCCTCCCCAGACGAGGTTCGAGGACTCCTGACTGGTGAAATGGCCGAAGTCGCCCCGGTCGACCAGGGCGACCGACGCGCCGCGCCCTGCGAGCGCTGCGGCCGACACCGCTCCGTTGATCCCAGCGCCCACCACGAGTACGTCGAACACGCCGTCGTCCAGGCGATCGATGTTGGCTGCACGAAGACCCATGCCGTCAGCGTCGCAGCTGTGATGCCCCGTCGCCAACTGTCCGGCCGCCCGTGTCGCAGACCGATGCGCTCGCCCGATCGTCCTCCAGGACGAGGGCCGATCGTTCCCCCGGTCGAGGCGCCCCGGGGCGAGGATCGGTACCGTGACGATCGATGGGATCCGGTTCGGCAACGCTCCAGCGGCTGACTCGATGGGGCAGCGCGCACCAGCGGGCCACCGACGCCGTGTTCGCTGCGCTCGTGGGCACGGCGACGGCGCTGGGGTACGTCACCGCGGACGTCACGGGGTCCCAGACCGAGCAGGACATCATCGGTCTGGCTCTCATCACCACCCAGTCGGTCGCGTTCGCGTTCCGGCGGACCGCTCCGTTCCGCAGCTTCTTCGCCGTGATCGCTGCGACGGTCGCCTTCTGGGTCGCCGACTACCCGACCAACCTCGATGTCTTCAGCCCGCTCGCCGTGTATGCGGCTGCGGCACACGGGGGTCAGGACCGCCGACGCGTCTGGGAGATCGTCGGCACGGTGGTCGTCCTGCTCACGGCGATCGCGACGGCCGGGGTGCTCTCTCCGGGCGACGATCTGCCGGCTGCGGCCGTGTTCGGCATCGCCGCCATCCATCTGACCGCAGCCGTTGCCGGCGAGGTCGTCTTCGAGCGCCGGCAGCGCATCCGGGCGCTCGAGCAACGGGCGGAGCGCGCCGAGGCCGAACGTGAGCTGCTGGCCCGCGAAGCCGTGCGCGACGAGCGAGCTCGGATCGCTCGCGATCTGCACGACGTCGTCGCGCACGGGATGAGCGTCATGGTCATCCAGGCCGGCGCAGCCCGCCGCATCGTGACGACCCGGCCCGATCAGGCGGGGCAGGCACTCGACCACATTCAGGCGACGGGCCGTCAGGCCCTCACCGAGATGCGTCGACTGCTCGGGGTGCTGCGCGACCCGGACGCGCCCTCCGATCTGGCTCCGCAACCGACGATCCGCGATCTGGACGGTGTCGTGAAGCACTGCGTCGACGCCGGCATTCCGACCGAGGTCCTGATCGAGGGGTCGCATCCGAGTCCCACCGCCGGGCTCGAGATGACCGGTTACCGGATCGTGCAGGAGGCCCTCACCAACGTGATCCGGCACGCAGGCCGGCCGGCTCACGCCGCCGTCAGGGTCACGTACCTGGCCGACCGCATCCGGATCGAGGTGACCGACGACGGCGAGGGGGCCACCTTCGGTCACCTGGCCCGCACGACCGGGCACGGACTGATCGGCATGCGCGAACGCGTCGAACTGTACGGCGGCGAGTTCCATGCCGGCCCGCGCCCCGGTGGAGGTTTCCGCGTGGCCGCCACGCTTCCGTTCGATGCCGTACGGCGGGCGGGCTGATGCTCCGCGTCGGCGTCGTCGACGATCAGGCCCTGGTCCGGACCGGGTTCGCGATGATCCTCGAGTCGGAGCCCGACATCGACGTCATCTGCCAGGCGTCGACCGGCCGCGAGGCGATCGAGATGTGCAGGGGTCACCGCCCCGACGTCGTCTTGATGGACATCCGGATGCCGGACGTCGACGGCATCGAGGCGACGAGGGTGATCTGCAACGATCCGAGCAACCGAACCCAGATCCTCATCCTGACCACCTTCGACCTCGACGACCACGTCTACGAGGCGATCCGCGCCGGGGCCAGCGGCTTCCTGCTGAAAGACACGCCTCCCGACGACCTGATCGCTGCTGTTCGCGTGTTGGCCGCCGGCGACGCACTCCTCGCCCCGTCGGTCACACGTCGGCTGATCGAGGAGTTCGTGGCCGGCTCGGGCGACTACGCAGTGGTGCCCGGGCTGCAGGAGCTCACCGAACGCGAGACCGAGGTACTCCGCCTCATGGCTCGCGGCTGTTCGAACCAGGAGATCGCCGAGCGGCTCTTCCTCGGCGAGACGACCATCAAGACCCATGTCAGCCGAGTCTTGATGAAGCTGGGCGTCCGTGACCGCGTGCAGGCGGTGGTGACGGCGTACGAGGCGGGGGTCGTGAGGCCTGGGCACCATCACCCCGACTAGCTCACGCAGAGTGGGCGAATACCTGCCCGTTGTAGACGTTCGACCGCTCACGGCGCCGAACGGTTGCCGCATCCAGACGAATGCTTGACTCGGCGTCATCGTGCTCGGCTAGTGTCAGCGGTACCCCTGGGGGTCAGCGAGAACGCTGGCGTCTGTTCACAACCTGGTATTGGCGGCGCCACCCTGCGTGGCTGAAAGGAATGGGTCCGACATGACGACCAAGCGATTGCTGACGGCGCTGGCTGCGCTGCTGGGCATCATCGGGGGCACGATGATGCTTCCATCGACGGCATCTGCGCACGATCCGATCGTGACCGGATCGACCGAGTGCCGTCCGTCGGAGTCGTCGCCATGGGTGGTGACGTGGGTCGTCCAGTCGGATTCCACCCGACCTGACCTGACCTGGGAGATCGAGTTCCCCGCCAACAGCTATCCGGCGGGTCAACGGGCATACAACGAGACCTTCTCGCGTCAGGCGACGTACCCGGCCTCGCTGGCCGTTGCGGTCGAGACGGTGCGAGCCGTGTACTACATCGGCGGCGCCTTCGACAAGAAGTCCACCCGTTCGGGTGAGGTCCAGCGACCCCCGGTGTGCGAGGGCGGGACCACCACGACGCCAACGACCACCACCACGACGACCGCGCCACCGGTGTGTGAGACCAACCCGCAGCTCCCTCCCGACGACCCCGCCTGCAACCCTCCGACAATCCCTCCGACCAATCCTCCCGTCACCCCCACCACCACCACGACGACGACCACGACGACGACGCCACCGGTGTGTGAGACCAACCCGCAACTCCCACCTGACGACCCCGCCTGCAACCCGACCACGACGGTGGCGCCGCCCGAGGTCTGCGAGTCCAACCCGCAGCTGCCCGCCGACGATCCCAACTGCGAGAGCGATTCGTCGAGCGCGACCACCACGACGTTGAACGATTCGTCGAGTGGGACCACGACGGTGGCGCCGCGCTTGCCCGACACGGGCACCAACGCCGACACAACCTTCTGGACCGGCTTGATGCTCGCTGCCGCCGGCGGCTCGATCCTGCTGGCGACACGCCGCCGTCCGACCGAGCTCTGATCAGCGACCGCTCGGGTCGACGCCCATCCCGACCTGCTCGTGCGAGCGGGTCGGGATGGGCGAGTTCCCTGCCGAGAGGATCGGTCCCTGCGGGTGCGTCCACCCGGTGACGACGGGGCGCACGCCGCGCCGACCCGGCAACGCCCGGACGAGCGAGCGCGACCTCAGACCGGACACTGACCCCGCACGCCGACACCGACCACGGGCGTCACCCCACAACGACCGGGCGCACTCACTCTGGTCCGACCCGGCAACGCCCGGACGAGCGAGCGCGACCTCACACCGGACACTGACCCCGCACGCCGACACCGACCACGGGCGTCACCCCACAACGACCGGGCGCACTCACTCTGGTCCGACCCGGCAACGCCCGGACGAGCGAGCGCGAACTCAGACCGGACACTGACCCCGCACGCCGACACCGACCACGGGCGTCACCCCACAACGACCGGGCGCACTCACTCTGGTCCGACCCGGCAACGCCCGGACGAGCGAGCGCGACCTCAGACCGGACACTGACCCCGCACGCCGACACCGACCATGGGCACCACCCGACAACGACCGGGCGCACTCACTCTGGTCCGACGCGCCGGCTACGGCAGCCTGGAGGCGAACACGGCGACGACGCGTCACCCGGGATCGACCACGGGTGACGCGTCGGGCCGGTCGAATCAGCTGCAGCCGCTGGTACTCCCGCAGCTCGGGCACGCATGGCAGCTGCCGGCGCGGACCATGTGGACGCCGCACTGCATGCACATCGGGGCGTCGATCGGCCGCTGAGCAGCCGCAGCGCCGGCGATGCCCTGCTGGATCACCCCGTGGGCCGGGGTGTTGTCCTCGACCGTCGGGGCGAGCGTGCCGGTCTCGAGCGCAGCCGCCAGCTCATCGGCCGACGGGACGCTCTTCGGATCGGCGCTCATCTCGGACCCCTGATTCGTTTCGATCAGTTGTTCCTCCACGCCCGGCAGCGTCGGCTGGATTCGCTCGTCGATCGTGAAGATGCCCAGCTCGGCACGCTCGTCGTAGCCCATGTACTCGAGCGCCAGACGCCGGAAGAGGTAGTCCATGATCGAACCGGCGAAACGGACGTCGGGGTCGTCGGTCATGCCGGCCGGTTCGAACTTCATGTTCACGAACGCCTCCACGTAGGCCCGCAGCGGCACGCCGTACTGGAGTCCGTAGCTGATCGACTTCGCAAACGCGTCCATGATGCCGGCGAGCGTCGAACCCTGCTTCGAAACGGTCAGGAAGATCTCACCGGGCTGACCGTTCTCGTACTCGCCGATCGTGGCGAAGCCCTTGCAGTCGGCGACTCGGAACTCGAACGTCTTGGCCGAGCGCGACCGTGGCAGCTTCTGGCGGATCGGCTTGTGGACGACCTTCTCGACGATCTTCTCCACGACCTGGGCGGCCGCGTCGACGCCACCGGTATCGGCGCCACCGGTGGTGTCGTCCTTCTTGGCGGTCGAGAGCGGCTGAGCCACCTTGCAGTTGTCGCGGTAGATCGCGACGGCCTTGAGGCCGAGCTCCCAGCTGAGCTGGTGGAGGGCCTCGACGTCTTCGACCGAGGCGTCCTCGGGCATGTTGACCGTCTTGGAGATCGCCCCCGACAAGAACGGCTGGACGGCGCCCATCATGCGGACGTGACCCTCGTAGTGGATCGTGTTGTCGCCCATCGAGCAGGCGAAGACCGGCACGTGGTCGGCCGCGAGGTGTGGCGCGCCGAGGATCGACTTGTTGTCGTCGATGTAGGCGATGATGTCGTCGACCTGCTGGGCGTCGTAACCGAGACGCCGAAGCGCCCGCGGGATCGTCTGGTTGACGATCGACATCGTGCCGCCGCCGACCAGCTTCTTCATCTTGACGAGGCCGAGGTCGGGCTCGATGCCGGTCGTGTCGCAATCCATCATCAGCCCGATCGTGCCGGTCGGGGCGAGGACCGATGCCTGGCTGTTGCGCACGCCGTGCTCGTTGCCGTCACGCACCGCCGCCTCCCAGGCGAGTTGACCCGCCGTGAGCAGGTCGGCCGGCACGACCTCGTCGTCGTCGATGCGGTAGCTGGCGTCACGATGCATCGCGAGCACCCGCAGCATGTGCTCCTCGTTCTCGGCGAAGCCGTCGAACGGGCCGAGGCGAGCTGCGGTCCTGGCGCTCGTGGCGTAGGCGTGCCCGGTCATCAACGACGTCAGGGCTGCGGCCCAGGCCCGGCCCTGGGGCGAGTCGTAGGCGTACCCCAGCGCCATGAGCAGTGCGCCGAGGTTGGCGTAGCCGATGCCGAGCTGACGGAACGTGCGGCTCGTCTCGCCGATCGGCTCGGTCGGATAGTCGGCCCGACCGACCAGGATCTCCTGGGCGGTGAAGATCATCTCGACGGTGTGCATGTATGCGTCCACGTCGAACGTGCCCTCGCCGCCGTCGGCATCGGGATCGAGGTACTTGAGCAGGTTGATCGACGCGAGGTTGCACGCCGAGTTGTCGAGGTGCATGTACTCCGAGCACGGGTTGGAGCCGTTGATGCGGCCCGTCGTGTGCGCGGTGTGCCACCGGTTGATCGTGGTGTCGAACTGGAGACCCGGGTCTGCGCACTCCCAGGAGGCCTGAGCGATCTGACGCCACAGATCGCGGGCTCGGATCGTCTTGACGACCTCGCCGGTCGTGACGGCCGTGAGGCCCCACTCGGCGTCCTCGACGACCGCCTGCATGAACTCGTCGGTGACACGGACGGAGTTGTTGGCGTTCTGGTACTGGATCGAGTACGAGTCGGCGCCGTCGAGATCCATGTCGAAGCCGGCGTCGCGCAACACCCGAGCCTTGCGCTCCTCTTTGACCTTGCACCAGATGAATTCCTCGACATCGGGATGATCGACGTTGAGGATCACCATCTTGGCGGCCCGTCGGGTCTTGCCACCCGACTTGATCGTGCCGGCCGACGCATCGGCGCCGCGCATGAAGCTCACCGGGCCCGAGGCGGTCCCCCCGCCCTCGAGCAGCTCGACACTGGAACGGATCCTGGACAGGTTCACGCCTGACCCCGAGCCACCCTTGAAGATCACTCCCTCCTCGCGGTACCAGTTGAGGATCGAGCTCATCTTGTCGTCGACCGACAAGATGAAGCATGCGCTCGCCTGCTGGGGAACGCCGGCAACTCCGATGTTGAACCACACGGGGCTGTTGAACGCTGCACGTTGGGTGGCCAGGATGTACTTCAGCTCGTCGCTGAACCCCTGTTCCTCGGCCTCGTCGGCGAAGTAGCCACCCTCTCGGCCCCATTGGGTGATCGTGTTCACGACGCGGTCGATGACCTGCTTGAGCGAGGACTCGCGCTCGGGCGTGCCCGGGGTGCCACGGAAGTACTTCTGGGCAACGATGTTGGTGGCGTTCACCGACCAGGTCGTGGGGAACTCGACACCCAGCTGCTCGAATGCGACCGAGCCGTCCTTCCAGTTCGTGATCCGGGCATCGCGACGCTCCCAGACCACCTCGTCGTACGGGTCGACCCCGGGCGAGGTGAACAATCGACGCAGACCGATCCTGCCGCCAGCGGCATCGGGAGCGGCGTTGCGACCAGTGGCGGTCAGTCGTTCGGGCGCCAGAGACATGAGTGTTCCTTCCAGAGAGCGGTCTGCCGGCCGCTCATCCTCCATCGTATCGAGGAGGGCGGCGACACAAGATGTGGTTGGGTTTCCCCCGGTCCCCGCAGCCGGACCACAACAGGTTGTGTGGCACGAAGCGAGGCGTCGTATTACATCACTGTAACTACGACTATGTCAACGTTTCGTCAGGTCTCCCACCAAACAATCCCCTGACCAGCCGCGATGCGGAGCCGACGGATCGAGATCCGCACCGCCGGCGGGCAGCGCGACACACAGGTTCAGAGCCCCACAGCTCCAAGTGGTGACGTCACCGGCTCGCCCCCAACGCGGCCAACTCCCGATTCCTTCCACGTGGTCGTCCGTGTGTCGCGCCGACTCCGGCACGAGTAGCAACCATAGAGGTCTCCACTTGTGGATCGGAAGGGGACAAACGTGTGAATTGCGGAGGTTTTCCTGTGGGATCGGGTGTGGACAGAGCGCCGGTTACCCACAGCTGGCAAGATCGAGCGTCATGTCGCCCACGCTCCGTCGTCTTCTGCCCGATCCGACCACTGAGATCACGATGGCGGAGGCGTATGTCGCCTCGCGCCAACCCCGCGACGATCGGCCCTGGATCGGTCTCTGCATGGTGACCAGCCTCGACGGATCGGTCGCGGTCGACGGGGCGTCCGCTGCGCTGGGGAACGCCAATGACGTGGACGTGCTGCGCACACTGCGGTCGATCGCCGACATGATCATCGTCGGCGCAGGCACGGTCCGCGGCGAGGGATACGGCGCACCTAAGAAGACCGGGCAACGCATCGGGGTCGTGAGCAACTCCGGTTCGCTCGACTTCGAAACCGAGTTGTTCACGAGCGGCGCCGGGTTCGTGATCGCACCTGCCTCGGCACCGATCGACGACGACCGCATCGAGGTGCTGCGCGCCGGCGACGACGAGGTCGATCTGGTCGGAGCGATGCACCGGCTCCACGAGATCATGCCCGAGGTGTCGTACGTGCAGGCCGAGGGCGGACCGGGCCTGAACGGTTCCCTGCTCGACGCCGACCTCTTCGACGAGCTCGACATCACGGTCTCACCGAGGCTCGTCGGCGGTGACGGGCCCCGCCTGACCGACGGGGCCAGCGAGATCGTCCGACCGTACCGGCTCGTGCAGCTGCTCGCCGACGACGACGGTTTCCTGTTCGGCCGCTGGCTCCGCGACCGACCGTCTCAATCGGGGTCGGACCCCGATTGAGACGCCGGTGCGGATCCGAGCTTGCTCAGCAGCTCGAGCTCGCTCTGGAAGTCGGCCGCGGCATCGAAGTTCTTGTAGACCGACGCGAAGCGGAGGTACGCGACCTCGTCCAGCACCCGCAGACGGTCGAGCACGGCCAGGCCGATCCGACTGGTGGTGACCTCACCCCCCAACAATCGGATCTCGTCCTCGACCGCAGTGGACAGCACGTCGATGTCACGGTCGGTCACCGAACGCCCCTTCGTCGCCGACCGAACGCCGAACACGATCTTGTCGCGATCGAACGGCTCGTGGCTCCCATCGGACTTGACCACGACGAGCCGCACCTCCTCGACGCGCTCGTAGGTGGTGAAGCGGTACGAGCACGTCAGGCACTGCCGCCGACGCCTGACGGACGTGCCTTCCTCGGCAAGCCGGGAGTCGACCACCTTGGTGTCGTCGGCGTGACAGATCGGACAGAACACCCCGCCCAGGATACTGACGACGCATTCGCTCCGACCGCTCAGGGCAGGATGACCGCCTGACCGGCCTGGATCGAGGCACCACCGTTGAGATCGACGAGCTTGTCGACGTACCGGGTCAGCGAGATCGGACCGTGGTGGACTCGGGCGATCGACCACAAGGTGTCGCCAGGGCGGGCTGTCACGGTCGTGCGCACGAGTGCCGGCTGGCTCGCGGCGGCGGAGGCAGGAACGCCACCCGAGCCGGCCAGCACGTCGTGCGCGACCACCGCACCGACCGCCACGACGGCGGCCAGCACAGCACCCACCGCCGCCCGCCGACGTCGGTATGCCACCTCGGAAACCACCGGCGCAGCGCGACGGACCCGGCCGTCTCCGTTCGCCGCGGGAGCCGGGCGTCGCGGTGAAGCGCTGGATGGTGAGATCGAGATCGTGGCGGCCATGTCGACGGACTCCCAACTGGTCATGATCGTGGTCGGTCATGATCGAACAACTGTACGGACGAACAGTTGTACCCGAACGAGCGTTCGACTGTCAACCCACAGATCGAACATTTGTCCCCGAACACGCGTCTGACGAACAGATGTTTGACTCGCGGACCGAACGCCCGTACGATGACCACATGGCCGACAAGCAGATCAGCAGCCGTCAACGATCGATCCTCGACTTCATCGAATCCGAGATGCGTGACCGCGGCTATCCCCCGTCGGTGCGCGAGATCGGCGAGGCCGTCGGCCTGACGTCACCGTCGACCGTCCACAGTCATCTGAACACCCTCACCCGGCTCGGGTACCTCCGACGCGACCCGACCAAGCCACGGGCGATCGAGGTCCGCTGGGATCCCAACTCGGGCGTCGTGATGGAGCGGCGGCCGGTTCGCCACGTGCCCCTGGTCGGCGACGTCGCCGCCGGCACCGACGTGCTCGCCCAGGAGAACGTCGAGGAGCTGTTCCCGGTGCCCAGCGACTTCACCGGCGAGGGCGAGCTCTTCATGCTCCGAGTCCGAGGCGACTCGATGGTCGGTGTCGGGATCCTCGACGGTGACTTCGTCATCGCAGTCCAGCAACCGACCGCGAAGAGCGGTGAGATCATCGTGGCAGGCATCCCCGGTGACGAAGCCACGGTCAAGACCTACCGGAGCGACGGCGGCCGAGTCACCCTGATACCCGCGAACGACTCGATGGAACCGATGGAGTTCGCCGCCGACGAGGTGACCATCTACGGCCGCGTCGTCACCGTGATGCGCCGGCTCTGACTTCGCCCGCGTGACGACCGGTCCGACGAACGACCCGTCTCAGTGATCCGGTCGCTCGTCGTCCGACCCGCCCGGCGGGCGAGCCGGAACGTCCGGCAGGGTCGGTGTGAGCGCCGGAGGGGTCGGGGGTGTCGAGCGCTCCGGTACTGGTGGGGCATCGGACGCGGCCTGGTCCGCTGACGGAGGCGCCCAGGTGTTCACCGTCGAATCTGGCCTGCGACGCTCCGGTAGCGGAGCCACCTCGACGGGGGCCACCGGCGACGGCGGCGCATGGGGATTCACCGGCAACTGACCCAACGTGGGCGGTAAGGGAGGCCACGCCGGCTGGCCCTGGGCTTCGTCCGAGCCCGGCCGGCTCGGTGTCACGTACGTCGCAGCGCGTTTCGAGCGTCGCCCGGCCAGGACCAGGAGCAGCAATCCGAGCACGATGCCCGCGATGGCGACGACCACGGCGCCCCGTCGAAGAGCGCCGACGCCGTCGTCGGGGTCGCGCCCGATCGCAGCCACGACCGCCGGGTCATCACCGCGCACCTCGATCTCGTACTCACCGGGTACATCGATCACGAACCGGGCCACCGAGCGGCCACTGCGGTCGGACTCCTCGTACAGGATCGAGTCGTCACGTCGTGGCACGACGGAGCCCCCGCCACCCGCGAGCTCGAACCCGAAACCGGTGACCGGGTCGACCGACGGGACGCAGCCACCCCCGGGCGGCTCGACGACGCCGCCCATCTCCTCGAACACGAAGAACGTTCCGGTCTCGGTGAACTCCAGCGTCGTGGTGCAACCGATCGGGGCCCGAGCGAACTCGTCGATCGCCTGTCCGGGGCGTCGCTCGGAGACGACGAAGAGCAATGCTCCGCCGATCAGACCGGCGAAGAGGAGCAGCAACCCGAACGCCGCTGCGGTCCCGCGTCCTTTCGACTTGATTCCCATGTTCCTCGCTGTCCGATCCGTGTGACGACCGACTCAGCTGACGCCGAGGCGCCGTGCAACGAGATCGATCCGCTCGTCAGGTTGTACCACGGCGACGCGCACGTACTCTGCACCCGCCTCGCCGTAGAAGTCGCCCGGGCTGACCAGGGCGCCACCTTCTGCGACGAGCCGCTCGGTGAACGCCCAGGCGTCGCCGGCGTGGAACCAGAGGTAGAAGCCGCCCTCGGGGAGGGGGATGTCGAGCCCCGACCATCGGCGCAACACGGCCGCCGTCCGCTCCAGGCGCGTCCGATACCGGTCGCGCTGGACGACGACGTGCTCGTCGTCGTCGAGGGCGACCACACCGGCTGCCTGGGCCGGCCCGGGCACCATCATCCCGACATGCTTGCGAACCTCCCGCAGATACTCGACGATCTCGGCGTCGCCGGCGTAGAAACCCACCCGAGCACCGGCGAGGTTCGATCGCTTCGACAGCGAATGCACGGCGACCACGCCGTCGGCGCCGTGCTCGAGGATCGTGCGGCCCGGACCGGTCCACGTGAACTCGACGTAGCACTCGTCGGAGAACACCGGCACTCCGTACCGGCGCCCCCACGCCGCAGCCGTCCCCAGGTCGTCGAGCACCCCACTCGGGTTGGCAGGGCTGTTGACCCAGAGGGCGAGGGCGCGTGATGCGTCCGACGGATCGATCGCGTCGAGCTGCAGCCCACCCGTCGGCGACATCGGAACCGGCACGGCTCTGCATCCGGCGAGCGTGGCACCCATCTCGTACGTCGGGTAGGAGATGGCCGGATAGAGCACGGTGTCGAGGTCGGGTCGACGGAGCCGGAGCCACTGCGGCAGTGTGCCCACGAACTCCTTGGTGCCGATGCAGGCTGCGATCTGCTCGACCGGGACATCGATGTCGAATCGGCGACCGACCCATCGTTGCACCGCCGCTCGGAGGTCGTGCGTGCCGATGCTGGGCGGATATCCACGCTCGGCACCGGACGACCCGAGCGCAGCGATCACCGCCGGCGGCGGCGGATCGAACGGCGTGCCGATCGAGAAGTCGACGAGGCCACCGTCGAAGGAGTCGGCGAGCGGCTTGTAACGATCGATGCGCTCGTAAGGATACGGCGGTGGGACGAACCCGACGGTCGGTTGAGTCATGCGGACTCGGATGCTACGACGAACTCGCCCAGGCGGCCGGCGGACGCATCCGACAGCCGGGCCCGGACCCGGAATCCGTCGGACGCCTCGGTGGTGGAGACCACCTCGCCTTCGCGGTGCACGGCGGCGAGCACATCGCCACGCTCGTAGGGGATCGCCAGCTCCACGACCGTCGTCAGTGCCCGCAGCCGATCGGCGAGGGTGCGCAGGAACAGCTCGATCCCCTCACCGGTCGCGGCACTGACCGCCACGGAACCGCCATGCTCGCCGACGAGCTCCTTCGCCTCGCCCGGGGCGAGGTCCGACTTGTTGAACACGAGCAGCTCCGGCACCGCGGCCGCGTCGATCTCGGCGAGCACCTCGCGCACCGCGGCGATCTGCATCTTCGGGTCGGCGGCGCTCGCGTCGACGACGTGGACGAGGTAGTCCGCCAGCGCGGCCACCTCGAGGGTGCCCTTGAAGGCCTCCACGAGACCGTGCGGAAGGCTGCGGACGAACCCGACCGTGTCGCTCACGAGCACCGGCTCGCCGCCCGGGAGTGCGAGCCGTCGGGTCGTCGGGTCGAGGGTGGCGAACAGGCGATCCTCCGTCAGCACGCCGGCATCGGTGAGCCGGTTCAGCAGGGTCGACTTGCCGGCGTTGGTGTACCCGACGATCGCGACGGCGGCGAGCCCACTGCGGCGACGGCTCTTGCGTTGCAGGTCACGGGTCGCGGCGAGCGATTGCAGATCGGCCTCCAACTTCGTGATGCGACGCATGATCCGACGCCGATCGACCTCCATCTTGGTCTCACCGCCGCCGAACCTGGCGCCGACACCGCCACGCTGCTGCGACAGGTTGGCACCCTTGCCGCGACGGATTCGCGGCAGGCGGTACCGAAGCAGCGCCAGCTCGACCTGTGCCTTGCCCTCGAGGGTGTGGGCGTTCTGTCCGAAGATGTCGAGGATCACGGCGGTGCGATCGATCGCCGTTCGCCCGAGCGCCTTCTCCAGGTTGAACTGCTGAGCGGGCGCGAGCTCGTTGTCGAACACGACCGTGTCGGCATCGACGGCGAGACAGACCCCTTTGAGCTCGTCGACCTTGCCCTTGCCGATGTACCACGTGTGGTCGGGTGCGTCGCGACGCTGCACCACGCGGGCCACCACATCGGCGCCGGCGGTGTCGACGAGGAGCTCGAGCTCGTCGAGGCTCGCGTCGACCTGCTCTTCGGTCTGTCCGGGCAGCGCCACGGCGACGAGCACGATCCTCTCCCGAACGGTTCGGTCGATCAGTGTCGACCCGAGGGCTTCCTGGTACGGGGTGTTCACTCAGACTTCGATCTCGATGGTGCCGATGTAGGTGGCCGGTCCGGTCAAGGTGACCCGCCCGGGTGACGGTGCGTCGAGCGTCACTGTGGCACTTCCGCCGTCCATGTGCACGACGAGTTTCCCGTCGACCGGTGTGGCGAGGCCCCACGACGACGCTGCGACGGCGGTGGCGCACGCCCCGGTGCCACACGCCTCGGTGATGCCGACGCCGCGCTCGTGGACGCGCATCCGGACCTCGTCCTGACGCTGACCGGGTTCGACGATCTCGAGGTTGACGCCCGGGACCTTGCTGCCGAGCATGGCGAGATCGACCGCGGCGACCTCGTCGACGCCCACCACGCTGTGCGGGTTGCCGAGGCTGAGATGGGCGACGGGACGATCGGGGTGACAACCGAGATCGACCCAACCGACCGGCTCCCCGATCGGGTCGACCGTCCCCATGTCGACGCTGGCGAGCAGGGTGGATGGATCGTCGGTCGACTCGACGGCGACCTCTCGCCTGCCGGCATCGGTGTAGATCGAAACCGCACGAAGATCTCCGTCGTGCCGCATCGACAGGGCCTGCACGAAGCAGCGGATGCCGTTCCCACTCATCTCGGCGCGGCTGCCATCGGCGTTGAACAGCGCCATGGTCGCGCCGTAGTGCGTCGTTCGGTCGGCATCCGGTGGCGGGGACTCCGCGACGAGCAGCCCATCGGCTCCGATGCCGCGATGCCGGTCACACAACCGCCGTGCGACCGCCGGAAGCGCGCCGACGGGAACATCGGGGTGGAAGACGACCAGGAAGTCGTTCCCGAGGCCGTGGTGCTTGGTGAGCGTCAGACTGGTCATGAGCGGAGTGCCTCGACCACGAGCGGTGCCACTTCGGCGACCGGGTCGTGCTCGATCTCGACCCAGCGTACGCGCGGGTCGCGCCCGAACCATCGGAGTTGACGCACCGCGAACTGACGAGTGCGAACGATGATCTGCTCGGTCGCCTCGTCGAGACCGACCCGTCCCTCGACATGTGCGAACAGTTCCTTGTAGCCCAGCGCCTGTGCTGCGGTTCGCGAGACACCGCGCTCGGCGAGCATTCGAACCTCGTCAAGGAGACCGTCGGCCATCATCTGGTGGACACGCGACTCGATCCGGCGCGCGAGCAGACTGCGGTCCCAGCGCACCCCGATCTGGACGACGTCGCTCGGCGGGTAGGCGTCGAGCCCCGGACCGAACGAGCTGAACGCTCGCCCGCTGCCCTCGCAGACCTCGAGCGCACGGACGACCCGACGTGTGTTCGTCGGCTCCATCCTGGCTGCCGCCGCCGGGTCGACGGTTGCGAGTCGGGCGTGGAGCGGTTCCGGCCCGGCATCGACCGCCTCGGCCTCGAGCCGACAGCGGATCATGGGCCACTCCCCCGGCAGGTCGAGGTCGTCGATCACCGCCCGGTGGTACAACCCGGTGCCACCGACGAGGATCGCCCGGCGATCCCGCGCCGCGAGGTCGGCGATGATCGTCCGGTACGTGCGCTGGAAGTCAGCGACCGCGAACTCTACGTCGGGCTCGACCAGGTCGATCAGATGATGAACGACGCTTGCACGATCGCCGGCGGTCGGCTTGGCCGTACCGATGTCCATGCCCCGGTACACCTGCATCGAGTCGACGGACACCAGCTCGGCGGAACCGTGCTCGACAGCGGCCGCCAGCGCGACCGCCGACTTGCCCGACGCCGTCGGCCCGACGACGGCGACACGGCGCGGGGTCGACGTCACGGTCGGATCACAGCGCGGCGACAGGGATGCGCAGCTTGTGGGTCGGCTCGGCGACGAGCCCGACGAACCGGCCTTCGAGGTGGTGGGGCGCCGCCCGCGTGACCTCGACCGTGGCGTAGCTTCCCGTCCGGACGGGATGGGGTGGTGCGAAGTGGATCAGCTTGTTCTGCCTGGTCCGTCCTGAGATGACGTCGGGGTTCTTCTTGGAGGGGCCCTCGACGAGGACCTCCTCGACGCGACCGACCCGACCCTCGTGCTTGGCCAGCGCGGAGCGTTCGATGACGACCTGGAGCCGAGCGAACCGTTCGCGGGCAACGGCCGGATCGACGAAGTCGTTCACCATGCCGGCGGCCTCCGTACCGGGCCTCGGAGAGAAGATGAACATGTAGGCGTAGTCGTACTCGGCGGCCGCGGCGACGTCGAGCGTCCGCTCGAAGTCGTCGTCGGTCTCGCCCGGGAAACCGACGATGATGTCGGTCGAGACGGCGAGATCGGGCACCGCGACCCGGGCCTCGGCAAGACGATCGAGGTAACGCGTCGCGGTGTACCCACGGTGCATGACGGCGAGTACGCGATCGCTCCCCGATTGCAGCGGATAGTGAAGGTGCTCGCACACCGACGGCGTCTCGGCCATCGCGGCGAAGGTGTCGGGCCGCATGTCCTTGGGATGCGGGCTGGTGTACCGGACCCGTCGGATGCCCTCGACCGCGCCGACGTCGCGCAGGAGATCACCGAACAGCGGATGCAGCCGCGCCGTCTCGTCGCCGGACTGCCTGGCCGCGAGCTGGATGTCGCGGCCGTACGAGTTGACGTTCTGGCCGAGCAGGGTGACTTCGGTGACGCCGTCGTGGGCCAACCGCTCGACCTCGGTGACGACGTCGGCGTAGGGGCGGCTGATCTCGACGCCTCGGACGGCAGGCACGATGCAGAACGCACAGTTGTTGTCACACCCGATCTGGATCGTCACCCAGGCGTTGTAGCTCGTCTCGCGACGCGCCGGCAGAGCCGACGGGAACATCGCGTGGTCGTCGATGACGGCCGCCTCCAGGATCTCGACGATCGGGCGTCCGGCGCCGGCCGCCTCGTCGAGCAGTTCGGCAGCCCGGTGCACGTTGTGGGTACCCATCACGACGTCGACGTGCCTGGCCTTGCGGGCGACCAGGTCACGATCCTTCTGGGCGAGACACCCCGACACCACGATCTGACGACCCTCGCGAGCGTCCTTCCAGGGCTTGAGGTGGCCGAGGTTGCCGTACAGCTTGTTGTCGGCGTTCTCGCGGATGCAGCACGTGTTGAGGACCACGACGTCGGCGTCGTCCTCGGAGTCGGCGCGGACCATGCCGCCGGCCTCCAGCAGGCCGGCGATCCGTTCCGAGTCGTGCTCGTTCATCTGGCACCCGTAGGTGCGCACCACGTAGCGCCGTGGCGTGCCGGCCGTCATGGGGGAAAGGCTAATGGCCATCGACGCCGGGCCCATCCGGCATCCCGGCCCACCGGTGCGGCGACCGGATGCAGGAGCAACGCGGTTGGTCGGGGCGCGATCGCCGACGCGAGGACGTGGACACGTTCACGCTTCCCCGTCCCGCTCGGAGGTGGACGCCGAACGGGACGGGGAAGCAAACGCCACTCGACGGTGTTCTCACTTGCCGTGCCTGCAGAACGTGACGCCGCCGAGCGGTTCGACCTCATCATCGTGGGGAGCGGATCGGGGAACTCGATCCCCGAGTTCCTGTCGGACCGCTCGATCGCCATCATCGAGCGCGGCACCTTCGGCGGCACGTGCCTGAACGTCGGCTGCATCCCGTCCAAGATGTTCGTCCTTCCCGCCGACGTCGCCGTCGAGGCCCGCCACAGCGCCCGACTCGGCGTCGACGTCCGGTTCCACGGCGCCGACTGGCCTGCGATTCGCGACCGGGTGTTCGGCCGCATCGACCCGATCGCGGAGGGTGGCCGCCACTACCGCGAATCCGGGTCGCCGAACATCACCCTCATCGAGGGCACCGCTCGTTTCGTCACCGAGAAGGTCCTCGATGTCGAGGGCCGCCGAATCACGGCCGACCACATCCTGGTAGCCGCCGGATCCCGTCCCGTCGTCCCGCCGATCCCCGGCCTCGTCGAGACCGGCTTCCACACGTCCGACTCGATCATGCGGCTCGATGCACTCCCGGAACGACTCGGCATCATCGGTGGCGGCTACATCGCGGTCGAGATGGGTCATGTCTTCTCGGCACTCGGCTCCGAGGTCTCGCTGTTCAACCGTTCCGAGGTGCTGCTGCGCACCCAGGACCGCGAGGTCGCCCAACGGTTCACCGACGTGTTCTCCGCACGCGTCGATGTCCACCTCCAGCACCTGCCGTCCAAGATCGAGCGGCGCGGCGACCGGATCGCGATCCACTGTGCCGGTGAGGTGGTCGAGGTCGACGAGCTCCTGGTCGCCACCGGACGCGAACCCAACAGCGACCTGCTCGACGCCGAGCTCGGTGGGCTGACATGTCACCATCACGGCACGATCGTCGTCGACGAACACATGCGCACGGCCGTCGACGGGGTCTGGGCGATCGGCGACATCGCCAACGACTTCCAGCTCAAGCATGTCGCCAACCACGAGGCGTCGGTCGCGTTCTGGAACATCGGCCACCCCGGTGAGTTGCGTTCGGTCGATTACCGGGCGGTGCCGGCAGCCGTGTTCAGCAATCCCCAGGTCGCGTCGGTCGGCCTCACCGAGGAACAGGCACACCACGACGGCCGCGACTACGTCGTCGGACGCCGCGACTACGGCGGTACGGCGTACGGGTGGGCGCTCGTCGACGACACGTCGTTCGCCAAGGTGCTCGTGGACGCCAACGACGGCCGGGTCATCGGCGCTCACATCATCGGCCCGCAGGCAGCGACGCTGATCCAGCCCCTGGTCCAGGCGATGCAGTTCGGGCAGACGGCAGCTCAGCTGGCCAACGAGCCGTACTGGATCCATCCGGCGCTCACCGAGGTCGTCGAGAACGCGCTGTTGGAGGCTCTCGAACAACTCTGACCGAACATCGAAACCCGGGGCGGCCGCTAGCGTTCGGCGAATGCTCGCCATCCTCGATCTCGGCTTCGGCTACAAGACACTCGCACTGGTCCACATCCTGACCGCGACTGTCGCGTTCGGGCCGTTGTTCCTCTACCCCGGCCTCCGCAAGGCCGGCGAGACGCGGACGATCGCGGCGATGCACATGCGCCTGACCTTCCCAGCGCTCGTGCTCCTGTGGGTGTTCGGCATGGGCCTGGCCGGCTTGTCGACGCCCGACGGTGCCGATGACCCGCTGTACTCCATGTCCCAGACGTGGCTGGCGCTGTCGATCGTCAACTGGGTGATCCTGATCGCCGTGAGCTGGTTCCTCATCCGTCCGTCGATCACCGACACGTCGGAGTCGGCGACGTCGAAGCTGATGGCCGGCACCGGCATCACCCACCTCGGGCTCGTCATCGGTCTGGTGTTGATGATCTGGAAGCCGGGTCTCTGATGCCCACCACCGTTCGGGCCGCCGTGTGCCGGTCGTTCGATGCGCCGCTGGCGATCGAGGAGTTGGAGCTGGCCGACCCGGGGCCCGGTGAGGTACGCATCCGGCTCGGCGCAGTCGCGATCTGCCACAGCGACCTGTCCTACGCCGACGGTGAGTGGGGCGGGGACCTGCCGATGGTCTGGGGACACGAGGCGGCGGGCACGATCGTCGAGGTGGGCGAGGGTGTCGGGTTCGAACCGGGGCAGCGGGTGGTCGTGACCCTCATCCGCTCGTGCGGGGAGTGCCACCGTTGCCAACGCGGCGCGGAAGTGGCATGCCGAACGATGTTCCCGCTCGACGACCGGACGCCACTGACCGATGCCAACGGCGAGCAGGTCGGCCATGGCATGCGAACCGCGGCGTTCGCCGAGCAGGTGGTGGTGCACGCGTCCCAGATCGTCCCGATCGACGACGACATCCCCCTGACCTCGGCATCCCTGCTCGCCTGCGGGGTCATCACCGGGGTCGGAGCGGTCCTCAACACCGCCCGTGTCGAGGCCGGCAGCTCGGTCGTGGTGCTCGGTTGCGGCGGGGTCGGACTCAACGTCGTCCAGGGCGCAGCGATCGCGAAGGCGTCGACGATCGTGGCGGTCGACCTCCAACCATCGAAGCTCGATCTGGCGATCCACCTCGGCGCCTCGCACGCCGTGGATCCTCGGGAGGGGGACCTGACTGCCCTCATCCTCGAGCTCACCGACGGCTTGATGGCCGATTACGTGTTCGTCGCGACCGGTGCGCCGGCAGCGCTCGCCAGTGCGGACGCACTCGTCGGCACGATGGGGGCGATCGTGATCGTCGGGATGCCGGCGACGGGCGTCGCCGGCTCGTTCGATCCCGGCACGCTCGCCGGACGCAACCAACGCATCCTCGGCTCCAAGATGGGGACGTCGGTGATCGCACGTGACATCCCGACGCTGGTCGGCCGCTACCAAGACGGCGAGCTCGAGCTCGACGGCCTGGTGAGCCGCACGTTCCGGCTCGACGACATCAACGACGCGATGGACGGCGTCCGCTCCGGGGCCGCGCTCCGCAACGTGATCGTCTTCGGTGACGACTGACCTGCGTGTGAGACTCGATCGATGGGACATCGTCGTGAGTGAACGGCAATGAGGATCGAGACGGTCGAGACCTTCGTGGTCGGCAATCCGCCGCCGTCGTTCGGTGGAGCGTACTTCGTCTTCGTCAAGCTCACCACCGCCGATGGGATCGTCGGCTACGGCGAGGCGTACGGCGCGACGTTCCGCCCGACGGTGGTCGCCGCCGCCATCGACGACCTGGCCGACCAGTACCTGATCGGCGAGGATCCGCACCACATCGAACGGTTCTGGCGACGTGCGTACAGCCGCGGCTTCACGCAACGCCCCGAGACGACCCTCATGGGGCCCGTGAGCGCTCTGGAGATGGCGTGCTGGGACATCGTGGGCAAGGCGGCCGGCAAGCCCGTGTACGAGCTCCTGGGTGGTCGAGTGCACGACGCGCTGCGCTCGTACACGTACCTGTATCGCCTGCCCGGTGACACCGGCGACGTCTACCTCGATCCCGACGCGGCGGCCGCTCGCGCCGTCGAGGAGGTCGAGCGGGGCTTCACGGCCGTCAAGTTCGACCCGGCAGGCCCGTACACCGTGATGGGCGGGCACCAGCCGCCCCTCGAATGGCTCGACCGGTCCGAGCGGTTCGCCGCTGCGATCCGCGACGCGGTCGGCGACCGAGCCGACTTGCTGTTCGGCACCCATGGGCAGTTCACCTCGTCGGGCGCGTTGCGGTTGGCACGACGGCTCGAGCGCCACGACCCGCTGTGGTTCGAGGAGCCGGTGCCGCCCGACAACGTGGCAGAGATGGCCAAGGTGGCGAACCAGACGACGATTCCGATCGCCGCCGGTGAGCGCCTGACGACGAAGTACGAGTTCGCACGCGTCCTCGAGGCCAAGGCGGCCTCGATCCTCCAACTCAACCTCGCACGTGCCGGTGGTCTGCTCGAGGGCAAGAAGATCGCGGCGTTGGGTGAGGCGTTCGGGGCCCAGATCGCACCCCACTGCTACAACGGACCCATCGGCCTGGCCGCCAACATCCAGCTCGCGACGTGCTCGCCGAACTTCCTGATCCTGGAGATGATCCGCAACGGTGGCGGCTTCCATGCGGATCTGCTGCGGACACCGATCGAGTGGGAGCAGGGTTTCGTCGTTCCGCCGTCGGCACCCGGTCTCGGCGTCGAATTGAACGAGGACGTGGCGCGCGCCCACCCGTACGACGGTGAGGGGCTCCACCTCACGATGTGGGACGAGCCGATCGACCGAGCGGAGTTCGGGGCCCGGCCCACCTGATGCGGTGGGCTCGCGACCGGCGCCCCGCTACTCCGCGATCTGCATGCGTCCGGCGTCGTCGTTGGGTGAGAACGGGTTGTGGGCCAGCTCCCAGAGATGGCCGTCGGGATCGGCGACGTACCCGGAGTAGCCGCCCCAGACGGCCGGCTCGGGGACCTTCACCGACGTCGCCCCGGCAGCGAGCCAGTCCGCGAAGACTGCGTCGACCTCCTCGCGATCGGCGCAGTTCAGCGCGAGCGTGACGCCACGGAATCCATTGCCCTCCGCGCCGACCCGAGCATCGTCGGCGAGTGCACCGCGCGCGTACAGACCCAGCACGCTCCCCTGCATCGCGAAGAACGTGATCGTGTCGTCCGACGCCGGCGATCGGTGCCAACCGAGCGACTCGTAGAACGCCGTCGACCGGGCCACGTCGGCGACGCCGAGGGTGACCATGCTGAGACGTTGTGGCACCGACACGCCGATCTCGGATCAGTCGAGGCTGATCGGCTCGTCGTCGGCTTCGGTGAAGGCCTCGACGAGCTCGTCCTCGACCGGGGCGTTCGGGTCGGCCTTGAGGCCGGCGGCGATCATCACCTTGTCGCTGACCTCCATCATCACCTCGGGGTTCTCGGCGAGGAAGGTCTTGGCGTTCTCGCGACCCTGACCGAGCTGCTCACCCTCGTACGTGAACCATGCACCCGATTTGGTGACGATCCCGAGGTCGACGGCGATGTCGAGGAGACCGCCCTCGCGGCTGATGCCCTTGCCGTACATGATGTCGAATTCGGCCTGCCGGAACGGCGGCGACACCTTGTTCTTGACGACCTTCACCCGGGTGCGGTTGCCGACCACCTCGGCGCCGTCCTTCAGCGACTCGATCCGACGGATGTCGAGGCGGACCGACGAGTAGAACTTCAGCGCACGACCGCCCGGAGTCGTCTCGGGCGAACCGAACATCACGCCGATCTTCTCGCGCAACTGGTTGATGAAGATCGCGATCGTCTTCGTCTTGTTGAGGTTGCCGGTGAGCTTGCGCAGCGCCTGGCTCATGAGGCGGGCCTGCAGGCCGACGTGGGTGTCTCCCATGTCGCCCTCGATCTCGGCGCGCGGGGTGAGGGCCGCGACCGAGTCGATGACCACGACGTCGATCGCACCGGAGCGCACCAGCATGTCGCAGATCTCGAGCGCCTGCTCACCGGTGTCGGGTTGCGAGATGAGCAGCTGGTCGATGTCGACCCCGATCGCCTTTGCGTAGATCGGATCCATCGCGTGCTCGGCGTCGATGTACGCGCACACGCCCCCATTGCGCTGGGCCTCGGCCACGACGTGCATGGCGAGGGTCGACTTGCCCGACGACTCGGGCCCGTAGATCTCGGTGACGCGGCCACGCGGCAGTCCCCCGATACCGAGCGCCAGATCGAGCGACAATGCGCCGGTGGAGACGGCCTCGATGGCCATCGTGGTCTTGTCACCCATGCGCATGATCGAGCCCGTGCCGAACTGCTTGTCGATCTGTGCCAGCGCCATGTCGAGCGACTTCTCGCGGTCGTTGCTCATGTGATTTCGTCTCCCTGGTTCCTGCTTGATGTTGGGGCGAGTCGCCCGACCGCCCGTCGTGGACGTGATGTTCCGTACGAGCACACCGTACGGAGGGGGTGTGACAGTGATCCGGCGGAGGTTGACTCGGTTGCTGACCGGAGCCGGCTCCGGGAATGACACCAATGTAGTTGTCGAACAACCGTTCGGCAAGGCTTTCGGGAACAACCGTTCGATTCCGGGCGGCCTGGCCGGTGCTGCGTCGCACGACGGCACGCGTCGGATCTGGGTGTCAGAGCGTGGCGTCGCCCTCACCGGCGAGCTCGGCCGCCGTGGGTCGGCGCATCCAGAGATCGATCGCCTGCCACAGGGTGAACGACACCGGATAGAACAGCGCCGGGCCGAACAGCGCCACCGCACCCGCCGCCACCGTCACACCGATCACCGGGACGTCAGGTGCGGTCAGCACGACCAGGATCAGGACCGTGATCAGCACACCGAGAAAGGTGAGGATGATGTTCGCGGTCGTCGCCCCGAGCTCGAACGCCACATCGCCGCGACGGTATGCGTGGCCACAGCTCCGGCACCGCTCCTGGCGCGTGAACCACCCCGTGAAGTAGGCCGGTCGATCCCCGCACCAGGCACATCGACGGGTGATCCCCCGGGCCAGCAGGCGTGGTCGGGACGGGAAATCCGTGATCGGCTGCACCGTCGGTTGTCCGGACGATTGGCTCACACTCGCAGGATACCCCTCGCCCCTGCCAGACTCTCTCCCGATGGAACGGAGTCTCGCGGGCATGTTGTTCCTGGTTGCGGCGATCGCGATCAGCGTGAGCGCGGGCTCGTGGTGGATGCAGCGCATCGTCTTCACACCCGACGACACCCGCGGGACCGCCGCCGCGATCCTCGAGGAGCCCGACATCCGGCTCGAGATCAACAGCGTCGTGACCCCGGCAGCGGCGGCGCTTGTCGGTCGTTCCGTCCCCGATCTGGGCACCTTCGTCGAGGAGGAGATCCTCAGCACGCGTGCCGGTGCGGCGATGATGGGCCCGATCATCGAGGAGATCCACGAGCGGATCATCGGCAACCGCGACGACGAGCCGATCCAGATCACCGGGATCCAGATGGTGCAGATCGTTCGCGACGAACGTGTCGCCGGGGCGGCGCCCGTCACGGTGCCCATCGACCCGATCGGCACCCTGAGCACCATGCGCACGGTGCTCGGGTGGATCATGCCGATCACCGGCATCCTCGGCGTCCTGATGCTGCTGCTCGGGATCGCGGCTCGGCCCGAGCGGCGAGACATCCTGCGCGGCCTCGGTGAGTTCGGTCTCGCCCTCGCGGTCTCGATGCTGCTGTTCGGCTACCTCCTCCCCGTCCACCTGCTGACCGCCATCGACAACCGGACCTGGACCCATGCGGTCCCGCGGCTCGCGTCGCGCACCCTGCCCGTCGTCGTCGGGATGGCGGCGATCTTCTTCCTCGCGGGCGGGGTCCTGATCGTCGCCTCCTTGTCGGGCGGCAAGCGACGCCAGTGGTCGACACCGCTTTCCGTCGCCCGCTATCGCGGCGGCGACAACCCGGGCTGGGGCTGAGCCACGAGCGACGGCACCCGCCCCGACCGTCACGTTCGGGGTCTGACCCCAACTGTGACGGGTGGGTCAGGCGACGTCCATCTGTCGGAGTCGACGAGCAGCGATTGCCAGGGCGACCACGACCACGACCAGGGGCACGGCGACGCCCGCCGTGACCGACAGATCGCCGAGGTCGAGGTCGACGTCGGTCCACCCCGTGAGGATCGACCGGGTGTAGCCGCGCAGTGCGAGGCGCGCCGGGAGGTTCCCGAACGCCGCGATGATGCCCTCCCACACGAGGATGTACGCGAGCCCCCACACGATCGCGTTCTTGACGAGCAGTCCGAACAGGACGAACAGCGCCGAGTAGCCGAGCACGCCGACGAACGCGGCCAGCGCGGTTGCTCCGACCAGCGCTCCCCCGCCGTTCGCCAGGACCGCTGCAACGCACAGCGGAACGATCGTCAGCGGCAGGCTCACCGTGACCGCCGCGGCCCAGGCGCCAACGACGACGGGCCACCGGTCCATCGGCCGCAGCCACAGGTACACGAGGGTGCCGTCCTCGCGTGCGTCGCCCAGCGCCGCTGCGGCGAAGACGAGCGCCACGATCGGTACGACGGCGGTGAACCCGAGCCCGGCGATCACCTGGACGGCATTCTCGAGGCGGTCGCCGTCGTCGGACGCCCCGACCGCAGCACAGATCGCGGCCACGGCAGCACCCACGGCGAGCAGGGCGACCACGCGACCACGCGTCACCAGCTGGCGGAGCAGGAGCCCGTAGGTGAGCCGGATCGCTCTCATCGGGGCCACGGTGCGACCGGTCATCGCCGTTCCACCAGGTAGCGGAACACCGACTCGAGATCATCGTCGGTCGGCTCGACCTCGAGCAGCCGCACGCCGAGCTCGCGCGAGACCCCGGCGATGCCGCGCCCGAAGGCGTCGACGTCGGTGGTGTCGACCACCACGCTGTCGGGACCCACGGCGACACCGTCGACGAGACCGTGGTCGACGAGCCGGGCAGCCAGGCGGCGAGGTTCGTCGGTCGCCACGCGGATCCGGTGGGGTCGGTCGTCCATCAGGTTGCGCAGCGCCCGGTAGTCACCCGTGGCCGCGAGACGTCCCTGCGCGATCACGAGCACGTTCGAGCCGAGCCGGGCGACCTCGTCGAGGACGTGGCTCGACACGAGCAGGCACTTGCCGGAGTCCCCGAGATCGTGGAAGAGATCGATCATCCGATTGCGCTGGACCGGGTCGAGACCGGTGAGCGGCTCGTCGAGGATCAACACGTCGGGATCGTTGACGAGCGCAGCCGCTAGCTTCACGCGCTGTCGCATGCCCTTGGAGTAGGCCCCGACCGGTTTCGGTTCGTTCGGATCGAGATCGACGTAGTCGAGCACGCGTCGCATCGCGCCGTCGTGATCGACGATGCCGTGCGTCTCGGCCGCGATTCCGACGAACCGGGCGGCGGTGAGGCGGTCGAACAGGGCGTCCTGCTGGGGTGCGAGACCGATCCGTCCGCGCACCTCACGCTCGGTCCGGGCATCCTGCCCGAGCACCCGCACGGTGCCCTGGGTCGGGGCGGTCAGGCCGCACATCACCCGGAAGAGGGTCGACTTGCCGGCGCCGTTCGGCCCGAGCAGCGCCGTGACGCCGGGACCCACGTCGAAGGTGACGTCGGAGACGGCCACGACGTCGCCGAAGGACTTCGTGACGCCCGCGACCTCGACCATCGGCATCGGCGCGACCACAGGCGGAGCCCACGCGGTCATCAGATCGCCGCCAACTTCCGATAGCGCCACGCCACGACGGCCGAACCGACCGCGGTCCATGCCACGATCGCCAGCACGACGAGACCCGTCGAGACGTCGGACAGCTCGGCCGAACGATCGCCGAAGAACCGCGGGGCAGCCTCGAGCGCCGTGTTCACGGGCGACACCAGCCAGAGCCGCTGCGTCATGTCGGCGCCGTCGACGAGCGCACCACCGGCGATCGTGCCGCCGACCAGCACCATGATCGCGGCCACGCTGGCGAACGCCCGGCGATCGGTGAGGCTCGAGGCCGCGAGGCTGATGGCGGTGTACAGCGACGCTATCACGAGGCCCGAGAGCACGATCCGTCCGGCGACCCCGAGCCACGATCCGAAGCCGTCGGGACCCTGGTTCTGCATCGTGTAGCCGAGCAGGAGCAGCAGCGACGGCCCGATCGTGATGATCGACAGGCACCCGAGGACCGCCGCGACCTTGGCCCCGAGATAGGTCGGTCGCCGCAGCGGCGTCGACAGGTAGAGCGCGAACATGCCGTCGCGGCGGTCCCGCACGATCGCCTCCGGCGCGACCATCGCCGCGAACAGCAACGACGGCATCACCGACAGGCCGAACAGCTCCCAGTACTCCGGGCGGATCTCGCCCTCACCGAAGTCGCCGAGGAGGATGCTGAGACCCAGGAAGGCGATCGCCGGGAGGAACGCGATCACCAGCACGATGATCGGGAAGATCTTGTGGCGGGCCTTGCGGCCGAGCCCGAGGATCGAGCGGGTCGTGTGCCAGGTGACCGACCGCATCGCCCCGGGAACGCCGGAACGATCCCCGTCGAACTTGCGGTAGCCGCGGTCGAGGATGCGTGCGTCGTTCACGTCGGCGTTCCGGCGAAGAGGTCCTCGAGACGTCGGCGACGGCGGACGATTCGCCCGATGCGAGCGTCGGCGTCGGCGACCGCGTCGCGGACGTGATCGGCGACGAGGTCGACGTCGCTGCCGATCACCTCCATGCGGCCTGGGGCACCGATGGCTCGGGCCGCCAGTCCGCGTGCGACCAGATCGGCGAGCACCGTGTCGAACGCTCCCGGGCGGTCGTCGGTGGCGACGATCTCGACGATCACACCCTCGTCGTTGCCCACGAGGTCGACCAGACGACCCTGCGCGATCAGGCGGCCGGCGTTGAGCGCGACGACGTGATCGCAGATCCGCTCGACCTCTTCGAGCAGGTGCGACGACAACAAGACGTCGATCTCGTACTCGGAGCTGATCTGGCGGATGAGCGCGAGCATCTCGTCGCGCTGGACCGGGTCGAGACCGTCGGTGGGCTCGTCGAGCAGGATCAGCGAGGGGTCGGCCGCGATCGCCTGGGCGAGCTTGACTCGCTGACGTTGCCCGGTCGACATCGTGCCGAGGGCACGGAATCGTTCCTCACCGAGCCCGACCAGCCAGAGCGCATCGCTGGCCCGGCCGCGGGCCTCGGCCTTGGGCATCCCTCGCACCTCCGCGAGGTGCTTGACGAAGTCGGACGCGGGCATCTCGTCGGGGAACACGTTGCGCTCGGGCCCGTAGCCGACACGCGCCCGGATCTCGGGGCCGCTGTGCGCCGGGTCGAGGCCGAGCACCTCGACCGTGCCACTCGTCGGCGGACGTAGCCCGAGCACGATGCTCATGAACGTCGTCTTGCCGGCACCGTTGGCACCCACCAGGCCGGTCACGCCGCGATGGACCTCGACATCGAGCGCGTCGAGGGCGCGTTGCGGCCCGAACTGCATCGTGAGGCCGAGGGCGGCGATGACGGGCACGGGATCGATCATGGCGGCGTGGGCTCCGGGTGCCGTCGGCCGTTCGGTCGATGCTGCGTCATCCTCGCGGCGGACCGATCGCGACGCTGCACTCGAACCGTCAGCCCACCAGCTCGTCGACGAACTCCTCGAAGACGTGGGCGTACTTCATCGCGGCGTCGTCGTGGTGCATGACCGAGATCAGCCATTGCTCGTCGAGGCCGGGGGGCAGGAGCACGCCGCGGTTGATGCCGTGGATCCACTGGGCGAAGGCGAGGTCGAAGTCGGATGCCTTGTAATCGCGGTAGTTGCGCACCCGACGATCCAGCCACGTGATGCAGCCCTTGGCCCCGAACTCGACGGTGTGGGCGGGAATGCCCGACCGGTCGATGATCGCCTGGCACGCCTCGACGAGCCGATGGTTGCGGGCGATCGTCTCCTCGACGATCGGACGGGTGCACGCCTCGGTGAGGGTGGCCTTGACGGCCGCCATCACCAGCGGATTGCCGTTGTAGGTGCCCAGGTGGAGCACGGTGCCGTCGGTGATGAGGTCCATGTACTCGGCCTTGCCACCGAATGCGCCGACGGGGAACCCGCCGCCGATCGACTTCGCGAGCGCGATCAGGTCGGGACGGACGCCGAGCTGGTTGGTCGCGCCGCCGTACCCAGCCGTGATCCCGGTCTTGACCTCGTCGAAGATGAGGAGCGTGCCGTGCTTGTCGCAGATCTCGCGACATGCCTGGAGGTACCCGTCGTCGGGGAGGCAGATGCCGATGTTCTCCATCACCGGCTCGACGATGAAGCAGGCGACGTTGCCGGTCGCGAGCGCCCGGTCGAGTGCTTCGGCGTCGTTGAACGGGATCACGATGACGTCGTCGATCGTGCCCTGGGTGATGCCGGCCGATTGCGGAACCGAGTGCGGAGCATCGGCCGGTCCGGCGGCATCGAGCGAGGGCTTGTTCGAGATCATGACCTCGTCGTGGTGACCGTGGTACCCACCTTCGACCTTGACGAGCTTCTCGCGTCCCGTGGCGCCGCGAGCGAGTCGGATGGCGTCCATCGTCGCCTCGGTACCCGAGTTGGTCGGGCGCCACATCGGGAAGCCGTACCGCTCGGCGAGCAACTCGCCGACGTCGGCGTTGAGCTCGCACGGGGTGACGTACAGCGTGCCGTCGTCGAGCTGGGCCGCCACGGCCCGCCGCACAGCGGGATTCATGTGACCGGCAAACAGAGCGCCGAAGCCCATGTCGTAGTCGTAGTACTCGTTGTCGTCGACGTCGACCATCGTGTAGCCCGAGGCGTGCTTGACCACGACGGGCCATGGGTCGTACGCCTGGAAGCTGGAGGGCACGCCGGCGGGCATGACCCGGCGAGCGCGCTCGGTCGCGATCTGGGAGTGCTTCGTGCGCTCGGAATAGACGGCCATCTCCCTGACCGTGATGTGCTTCGCCTTCGCTACGAGCTCGTGGTGACTCGACACGGGTATCGGTGCTTTCTGTGAGGTTGAACCGGTCAGGCTACGCGACGCGCGACACTTCCGCGGCGAGACGACTCACCACGCCGTCGATGGTCAGAGTCGATGGTCAGACCAGCAGACCATCTGGTACGGTGCGTCGCCATGACGTACCCGAACATCCTGGTCTTCGTCGACTTCCCTGTGGACGATGTCGACGCTGCCAACGCCTTCTACTCCGAGGTGTTCGGGTGGGAGGTGGAGGAGCGGATCCCCGGGGTCTTCCACCGAATCGTGCCTGGTCAGAACTTCAAGCTCGACGACGGCACCCAGGGCCCGACCGGCAACCTCCACATGGGCATCTCCTACGCCGGCGATCCACGCCCCGACCCCCGCCCGGCGTCGGAGCGCGGCACGCGCCAGATGCACGACGGCGGCCGCACGACCCGCGCCTGGATCCTCGTCTCCGACGACGACGAGATGGACGCGATCATGAACCGCGCCGTCGCCAACGGCGGGACCGAGCTGTGGCGCCACCACTTCTGGACCGAGTTCGGCGGCGCCAACGCGAGCTTCCTCGACCCGTGGGGAAACCAGCTCATGCTGTGGGAACACCTCGAAGGCATCGAGCAGGACCCCGACACCCACGAGCTCGTCGGTGATGCCGCGCTCCCCGACGGCTGGACGATCGAGTAGTCGGCGGCGGATTCGACCCGTCGCGTCGAGCGTCGATCGGCGTCACTCGGTGCCGACCAGGCGGCCAGGTCGGGTGGCGAGCACCCGCTCGGCCTCGTCGCAGATCGAGCGGAGCACGTCGGCGGCCGGTCGGACCGCGGTGACGCTTCCCGCTCCCTGGCCGAAGAGCACGGAGTCGGTGTCGGGATCGGGTGGCTTCTCGAACGGGTTCTCGGTGGGGTCGGCGGCGAACTCGCCCCTGCGCGACCGCAGTTCGGCTTCGCGCTCGCTCCACTCGTCGGTGAACGTGTTGCGCCGTACCCGCTCGCCGATCCCCGGCGGCCATGGGAGGCCGGACACGATGTCGTACGCCCGGGTGAACACCGTGTCGGTTCCGTCGCTGTCGACGATCAGCCGCATGTGCACGTCGTACACCTCGACCGCTTCGGGTGTGGGGAGGAACGCGGTGCCGACCCACGCTCCGTCCGCGCCGGCCAGGAGCACCGCGGCCAAGCTGGCGCCGTCGGAGATCCCGCCGGCGGCGAGTACCGGGATGTCGGGATAACGGGCCACGAGACCGGCCAGGAGCGGCAGCAGTCTCATGGTGCCGGTGTGGCCTCCGGCTTCGCTGCCCTGGGCGACGAGGATGTCGGTGCCGGCCGCGACCACGCGTTGTGCATCGTCGAAGTTCTGCACCTGACACACCGTCGTGGCACCGCTCGACCGGGCCCGTTCCACCCACGATCCGGGGTCGCCGAACGAGAAGGCGACCACGGCCGGGTGCTCGTCGAGTGCAGCGTCGAAGAGCGGCTCGGTGAACTCCAGGAACGACGTGATGAAGCCGACTCCGATCGGGCCGTCGGTGAGGTGCCGGGCGGTCTCGAACTCACCTCGCAACCAGTCCGGCCCCTTCGCCGGGTGGATCCCGCCGAACGACCCGAGGCCACCGGAGGCGGTGACCGCACCCGCGAGCGCGCCGCCGCTGTGCAACGCCACCGGCGCCGACATCACCGGAGTGTCGATGGCGAACAACTCGGTCATGCGAGTCCGGATCACCGCCGCCCACAGTACGCGACCGCGCTTCGGAAGTGAACCGGTCGACTGCGACGCGGCGGGCGGCTCGGTCCGCTCCAAACGGACGATCTTCCGGATTCCTTCGTGGCCGGAGTGGGTGCGGAGGCGACGCTCATCGAAGCCGGCGGCGTGACCGGTCTCGCGTCCTGACGCTCCGTCACGCGCGGCTCGGGGCGCCGGGACGGCTCTGTGCTCCGGACATGGCTTGACTCGACGTATCAACAGCGGGGCGAACCGGTCTCGATCCGTCAGGCGAGATACGCCTCGCAATTCTCACGGCTCGCCAACGTCCCCACAGGGGGGGGACAAGTCCGGGTTCTCGTGGTCGCTGTCGGTCTCGATCGCCGCGCCGCCGTCGAACGCGCGGGTGTCGACGAGAGCAGCGGTCAACGTCTTCGGGTGAGCGTCAGGGGATCGGGACTCAGCCGGGGCGGGAGGTTGCACCACTCACCGGAGCCTCCCGAGGAACGCTAGGCAGGCACGGTTGAACGCTTCGGGATTCTCCAGGTTCGGGTTGTGCCCGACGCCCTCCAACACGAGGTGGGTCGCATCCCCCACATCGGCCACCACCTTGTTCGCGATCAACCGGACGTCGAGCACGTCCTGGTCACCGGTGATCACGAGTGTGGGGACGGCGACGTCGCGAAGCCGGTCGACAGCGTCGGGGACGACCCACGTGGCAGGGTCGCGGTGGGTGAAATGCCATCCGGAGTACGAGTGCGCCATGTCGTGCAGTGCCTGTCCCGAACGAGGCAGACGCCGGGCGTTGTCGTTCATGGGCAGAGCGAGAATGGCGTCGACCACCGCATCGGTCGGAGCCGAACCGGCGAGCCTCAATGCCGACGCCAGCGGGAACCCTTCGACCCAACTCCACCCCGGTAGTGGGGCGAGAGGGGCGAGGATCAGTCCGGACACGACTCGCGGGACCGCGAGCGCGGCGTCGAGAGCGACGGCGGCACCGAACGACATTCCGACGACGACACACGGGTTGAGTCCGAGCGTCTCGGCAAGACGGGCGAGGTCGTCACTGTGCCGGTACGAACCCTCGGGCAACGAAGACCGTCCGTAGCCGCGCAGGTCGTAGCGAACGACGGTGCAATCGTCGGACAAGGCAATCGCCTGATCCGCCCACATCCGATGGTCCAAAGTCGGCGCTCCATGGGCGAAGACGACGGCCGGACCGGTGCCGTCGCGAAGGTAGAAGAGTCGCCCTCCGTCGACGTCAACGAATCCGGTCTCCGACACCGCTCCCCCTTCGTCCACCTCAGTCGGCCGCATCGTCGCGCGTCGAGCCGATGCCGTCACTGCCGAGGCGGCGGCGGCCGGCCCTCGCCAGCAGCCGTCCTGCCTGCAGCCGCTCTGAACGCGAGCGCCCTACGACGTGGGCTTCGGTGTGCCGACTTGGCGGATGATCCTCCACTCCGAGTCGAACCGTCGTAGGCCCCACATGACGCGCAGCGCGAGGGGTTGAGGATCACCATCGGGCTTGCGCGCAGCGGTGCCGGACGCCGTGGCCATCGCGATTGCGTGATCACCATCGATCACGACATCGTCCACGATGACGTCCACGGTCTGGGAGACCTTGCTCAAGAGCTTGCCGAGCAGGGCTGCTATCTGCTGACGGGATGTCGCGTCCGGAAGGTTCGGTACGCCCCAGACCACGTCATCGTCGTACAGCCCGACGTACCCGTCGATGTCAGCTGCGTTCAAGTGTGCCGGATACCGGACCTGCAGTAGTTCTCTGATCGCCGCTTCGTCGTTCATGACACCCCCAAGTCGGATCGCTGCTGGCGAGCGATCCTCGACAGAAGCGACCATCGAGCTTCCCCCCACCGGGTGACGGTGTCAAGGAAACGACGCCGAGTCGCATCCCTTGCCTTCGGCGGAACCAGTCGGCCGGCGTCAGCGGATCGGGTACTTCGCCTTGTCGGGGAGACCCGAACGCGTCGTGATCGCCTCACCGGCCACCTGTGCTTTGGCGTAGAGCTCGCCTTCCTCGACCGTGGTCATCCGGCCGTCCTCGACGACCACCTTCCCACCGACCAGCACGGTGTGTACGCCGCGACCGTCGGCCGACCAGATGAGCTGGTTCATCACATTGAGCAGCGGACGCCATTCGGGGCGGTCGGTGTCGTGCAGCACGACGTCGGCGTGCTTGCCGACCTCGAGCGATCCGACATGGTCCGACAGACCGAGCGCCTGGGCCCCACCGAGCGTCGCCATCTCGAACGCCGTCTCGGCCGGGAACATCTGCGGGTCCTGACGGGCGTCCTTGAACAGCCCAGCGACGAGATATGCGGCACGCATCAGGTCGGAGTAGTTCGAGGCATTGTTGCCGTCGGTGCCGATCGCCACGTTGATCCCGGCCATCGCCATCTCGGGCATTTTGCCGATCTGGGTCACCCCGTAGCTGACCTTCAGCGCCGTCGTCGGGCAGTGCGCCACCTGCGCACCGGTCTCGGCGATGATCGCCACTTCACGATCGTCGACCTGCACGCAGTGCGTCATCACGACGTCGGGACCGAGCACGTCGAGTTCGGCGAGGTGCACCATCGGCCGTTGGCCGAACTCGGCGATGAAACCGTCGGGATCGAGCGCTGCCGGTGACATGTGGAAGCTGAGACCGGTGCCGTGGTCGGTGGCCAGCTCGCGCGCCGCCCGCCACAGCGGATCGGAGCACGTCGTGTGGCCGACGAGGATCGACCAGGCACCGACACGATCGTCGGGTCCGGCCGGGTACGCGGCGAGTTGTCGCTGGAGGTGGGTGATGGCCTCATCGGTTCGCTGCCGGTACACCGACGGCTCGGGCGGGAGATCCCACACCCAGCGCCCCACCCGTCCGCGGATTCCCACCTCGTCGAGCCCGTCGACGACATCGTCGAGGAACCTGATCGTGCCCGCCTCGAGGAACGACGTGGTGCCCGACTTGAGCATCTCGACGGCTGCGAGCTGAGCCGAGAGACGTTCTTCCTCGGCCGTGTACACCGAGTAGAGCGGGCACAACCACATGAAGACGTTCTCGACGAACGGGGTGTCGTCAGGCACGTATCCCCTGGTCAACGGTTCGCCGGTGATGTGGATGTGGCTGTTGACGAGGCCGGGCGTGACCACGAAGCGGTCACCGCCGATGACGCGACCTGGGGTGTACTCGGCCTCGATGCGGTCCGCTTTGTCGACCGCCACGATCCGGCCGTCGCGGACAGCGATGGCGCCGTGGCGAATGATGTCGCGGGTCTCGTTCATCGTGACGACCTGCCAGCCGCGGACGATCGTGTCGACGTGTTGTGGCATCACTCCCCCAGGTCGGTGTTCGTGTCGGTGTTCGTGTCGGTGTTGGTGTCGGTGTTGGTGTCGGTGTTCGTGTCGGTGTTCGTGTCGGTGTTCGTGTCGGTGTTCGTGTCGGCATGTCTCGGTTTGGTGGCGACGAACTGCTGCTGGAAGCCGATCGGCTCGATGAGCCGAAGTGCCTCGAATCCGGCCGCACGAATCCACTCGGAGAACTGCTCGCCCGTGAACCCGTTGCCGTTGACCGTGCTCGCCATCATCGTGGCGCCCATCAACACGGCGTGCGGGTTGAGCTTGCGATCGATGTCGCAGAAGTAGTCGGCGAGGATCAGCGTGCCCCCGGGCCGCAACGCCCCGAACGCCCGCTCGATCAGCCGCTGCGAGCCGCCCGCCCCTTCGGTCCGACACACGTGGCCGAGCACGACGATGTCGAACGCAGCGCGTTCGATCTCGACCGTGTGGAAGTCGCCGGGGAGGAACGTCACCCGCTCGGCGACGGCGTGCTCGGCCACCTTGCGGCGAGCCACGTCGATCACGCCGTCGAGATCGTTCACGACGGCGACCGCGGACGGATTGCCGTGCAGGATCGCGATCGCCCAGGGAGCGCCGCCGGCGCCCAGATCGAGCACCCGTGGGGCATCGAATGCCGAGTACCGAAGCTTCATGTCGGCCCGCTGCGCACACCGGTACATCGTGGTGAACGTGCCCTCGACGAGCGGTACGTAGAACGTTGCCGGGTCGTCCTCGATCGGTGAGGCGGGGCGCCCGTTGCGCACCGTGTCGGCCAGGCCACTCCAGTTCTCGTGTGGTCCGGGGGCGAGGGGCACCAGAGCCGCCATCGAGGCAGGCCCGTCGCTGACCAGGTATCGCCTGGCGGCGTCGTTCAGCTCGTACACGCCGTTGACCTGGTCGAGCAGTCCGAGCACGACGACCGAGTCGAGCAACGTGCGCAGGTGTTCGAACGACGCACCGATCTCGGTGTTGATGTCCTCGACCCTGGCCGGCCCGATTCGTTGCACGGTGTCGAACACGTCGAGTTCGAGTGCGGCCACCAGCACGTGGTACCGGGCGAGCCCTTCGATCGCGGCCCAGACCGGTGCGGCCGCCGGCGGCTTGTGGTCGGTGTAGGGGCGCCCGACACGGGCCATCGTGTGGGTCTTCTTGAGCTCCGGATAGGGAGCGTCGCGTGGCTCGAACACTTCACCTCCTCCGCGTCTCACTTCGCCCGGCGAAGACGCCGAGGAAAGCGCCGGCGACGAGGCGAACGCAGCCAGCGGTTGAAGCGGAGCCGATGCCAGTGGCCACCATCATCACGGCTGAAGCAGGATCTTGCCGAAGAAGTTGTTGGTGACCATCTTGTCTTGTGCCGCAGCGGCTTGCTCGAGGGGGAACACCGAGTCGATCACGACGTCGTAGTGCCCCGCGCAGAAGTCCTCCCACGCCGGGCCGAACTCCTCCGGGCGATACGGATCGGAACCGAGGATCGCAATCCCCGAATGGAACAGGTAGCCGAGCGACGGAATCGTGGCTTCGTCACCCGAGGCGTTGCCACAGTTCACCAAACGCCCGTGCAGTCCGAGCGCGAACAGCGACGGACCGAACAGCGCCGTGCCGACGTGATCGAGCACCATGTCGACGCCGTCCCCGCCGGTCACCTCGCGGCCCCACGCGGTGATGTCCTCGGTGCGGTTGTTCACGACGTAGTCGGCTCCGAGTGCGAGCGCTCGCTCGCACTTGGCATCGGTACCGGCGGTGGCCAGCACCGTCGCGCCGGCGTGCTTGGCCAGCTGGATCGCGGCAGTCGACAACCCAGCGCCGGCGGCGTGGATCATGATCGTCTCACCGGCCTCCAGGTGACCGACGTCGAACAAGGCGTGGGCGGCGGTGACGTAACACGTGGCGAACGGGGCGGCCTGCTCGAGCGAGATGTCGTCGGGCACCGGGTACGCGTGCGATGCCGGCACCAGGCACTTCTCGGCGTACCCGCCGTCGACGGTCGCGCCGATGATGCCGAGTTCGCCATACAGGTCGCCCATTCCGCCGAGCTTCGAACGGTCGTCGACACCGGCCAGCGACGGATCGACGACGACGCGGTCGCCGATCGAGATGCCATCGACCTCGTTTCCGATCGCCGACACCACCCCCGCCACATCCATGCCGGCGATGTGAGGCAGCGTGAAACCCGGCAGGTTGAACCAGCCGTTGCGCTGCACGACGTCGAGCCGGTTGAGAGCGGCGGCAGCCACGTCGATGACGACATCGACAGGCCCCGGTTCTGGATCGGGCACGTCCTCGTAGCTGAGTACGTCGGTGCCGCCGCATTCTCGGTACAACATCGCCTTCATCGTGTTCGCCTCCGTCGTTCAACGCTCAGGCCGGGCGGGCTCCATCCGGCATCATCGGGATTGATGTCGACACCGGGGGCGACCACTGCGTCGATCGCATCGAGCGTGTCGATGTCGAGTCGCAGACCTGCAGCCCCCATCAGGTCGTCGAGTTGTTCTTCCGTCTTTGGCCCGATCAGCGCCGTGGTGACGGCCGGGTGCTCGACGCACCATGCCATCGCCATGTGGGTCAGGCTGATCCCTGCCTCGCCGGCGACCTCCGACAACCGTTCGACGGCGTCGAACTTCGACTCGTTGCCGCCGTCGAAGTGGTCGGGGTCGGTGAACGCCCGACTGGTGCGTGGCGGCGGAGACGTTCGCGCGTACTTGCCCGTCAGCCAGCCGCCGGACAACGGGCTCCACACCAGCACGCCCATCCCGAACCGTTCGGTCGTCGGCAGCACGTCGCGTTCGATGCCGCGCGACAACATCGAATAGGGCGGTTGCTCGGTGGAGGGGCCAGCGTGTCCCCGCCGCTCGGCTGCCCAATGGGCGAGCACGATCTCCTCGGCCGGGAACGTCGAGGTGCCCCATGCGAGGATCTTCCCGGCGGTGATCAGGTCGTCGAGAGCGGCGACCGTCTCCGCCAGATCCGTGGTCGGGTCTGGCCGATGGACCTGGTACACGTCGATCCGATCGGTACCGAGTCGCCGCAGGCTGTCGTCGACTGCCTGTCTGATCCAACGACGCGAGTTGCCGCGTCGGTTCGGGTCGTCGTGATCGCCGACCGGGTAGTGGAATTTGGTGCACAACACGACGTCGTCGCGGCGCTGGCCGATCGCCTCGCCGACGATCTCCTCGTTCTCGCCGTCGGCATACATGTCTGCGGTGTCGATCACGTTGATACCGCCGTCGAGCGCCTTGTTGATGATCCGTCGGCACGCGAGGCGGTCGGTGTTGCCCCAGGCCCCGAGCACCATCGTCCCCAGTCCGTATCGGCTGACATGGATTCCGGTGCGACCGAGTGGGCACAACTCCTGGTGGCGGCTCATGTGTTCACGTTCCGTCTCTGTGCGGCCAACGTCGTGGCACGGTCAGGCCAGCTCGTTCGAGCAGCGATGTGTGATGGCGTCGAGCCCGTTCGGTCAGAGCATCGGTATCGATCGTGGTGCACACGCGATTCCGCAACACGACTCTGCCGGCGATGACGACGTCGCGAACGGAACGCCCGTCGGTACCCCACACCAACTCCAGGCCGACATCGCCCCTGGGCGTCCGACCCCATTCGGAGGTGGTGTGAACGACGATGTCGGCCTGTTTGCCGACCTCCAACGATCCGATCCGCTCGCCCATGCCGATCGCTTGCGCTCCCTTGATCGTCGCCAGCTCAAAGGCGTCATGGGCACCGAACCTGGTCGGATCGACGCGCGTGTCGTGTCCGATCCCCGCCGCGAGAGCGGCGGTTCGCAGGATGTCGGTCATGTCGCCGGCGTTCGGAGCGTCACAGCCGAGCGCAATGCGCCCGCCGCGCTCGACGATCTCAGCGTGACGCCCGTGGCGACAGACACCCTGGCCGAGCCGGAGATAGGCCCAGGGACAGTACGCGATCGCCGTGTCGGTCTCGAGCACGAGGTCGATCTCGTCATCGTCGAGCCAGACCCCGTGGGCAATCAGCAGGTGCGAGCCGAGAACCCCGAGATCAGCCAGGTGCACGAGTGGGCGCCGACCGGTTCGCTCGAGGTACTGCTCGGGGTCCGAGGAGGTCGGCGACATGTGCATCGTCAGGCCGGTACCGAACTCGCGAGCCAGCTCGGATGCGCCTGCCAACAAGTCGTCGGAAGCGAGGTTGTGTCCGACCAACGTGACCCACCCCTCGATCAGCCCACCGCTCGGATAGCGCCCGACGACCTCGCGTTGCCGATCGAGCACCTCGGCCGCGGTACCCGTGAACGGCCCCTCCTCGATGTCCCAGCCCCACACCCCCACCGTTGCCCGGATCCCGACCTGGCTGAGCCCATGTGCGACGCGATCGACGTGGGCCACCGTTCCTGCCTCGACCACCGTCGTGATGCCGTTGCGCACGCATTCGACCGCTGCCACGGTGGCGGACACCTCGTCGTCGTCGGGTGTGTGGGCGCTGTGGACCGGCACGCTCCACTCGAAGATCGACGCCCCAGGGGGAAGCAGATCAGGGATGCAGCTCCGCAGCAGCGGACCACCCGTGAGGTGTTGATGAGCATTGATCAACCCAGGGGTGACCACACACCCGGTGGCCTCGACCACGTCGGCCTCAGGGTGGGCAGCGCTGAGCGCCGACGTCGATCCGACGGCGATGATCACGTCGCCATCGACGACCACCGAACCGCCGACCAACACCTCTCGGTCGGGGTTCATCGTGACGACATCGCCGCCGCGAATGACCAACACGTCGACGGTCTCGTTGCCTCAGCCGCGCCGCGGCGGCTTGGAGAAGACGTCGCGGACGAGCGGTTCGAAGTGCTCGAGTGGCAACGTGTCATAGTCGCCGTCGAACGCGGCCTGGTCCCACTCGTCGACGAACTGCTCCGCCGCTTCGTAGAACTCGTGGCCGAGGTGCCTGCGGCGCATCTCGGGGTCGAGCCCGATCCGGGCGTAGTAGTGGCGTCCCTGGAAGTCCTGGTGGTGTTTCACGATCCAGTAGGCCTTCTCGCTGACCCACGGCCGGATGATCTCGGCAGCGACGGCGGGGTGATTGGCGTTGCTGATGTACTTGCCGATGTCGTGGCAGAGTGCAGCGACGACGATGTCGGGATCGGCCCCGGCGCGCTCGGCCATCGTGGCGGTCTGCAGCGAGTGCTGGAGCTGGCTGATCGCGAACCCCTGCACATAGCCGTCGAGCGCCCTCAACATCGAGAGGATGCGATCGGGCACATGGGTGAGGTCCTCTTCGAGATGACCTTCGATGTAGGTCATGTAGTCGGCACTGAACTCGGCCATGCTGCTGCCGATCTCACCGGAGTACTCCGTGTTGGTTCCTGTGGTGCTCATGATGACAACCTCCTCAAGGTTGGCTCGGTCTATCGATCGCCGACGAATCGGTCCGGGAGGCCGCCGGTCGTTCCAGCGGCTCGTGCGCCCGGCGGCGTGTAGGGGTTGCCGGCGGCAGCGGCCTCGTTCAACGAGATCCCCAGACCCGGCTCGTCCGGCACGGTGAGGCAACCATCCGAGATCGCGCCGACCCCGACATCGAGGCCGACGCCGAACGCCTCCCACACGGGAAGCAACGACGGTGGGTACTCGATCGCCCGAATCGCCGGGACGGTGGCCGCCAGGTGCAGATTGGCCACGAGCGAGATCGGTCCGGCGCACACGTGCGGGACGACACGGACGCCGAAGGCCGAGGCGCTGACCGCCATCTCGCGGGCTTCGGAGATGCCGCCTGCCGTCGAGGCATCCGGTTGCAGGACGTGGAGCTGATTTCGGCGCATCGCATCGATCGCATCCTCACGCCCGAACAGGTGCTCGCCATACGCGATCGCGACTGGAGAACGGCGGGCGAGTGCCTCGATACCGGCGCGTTCACTCTGCGGCAGAGGCTCCTCGAACCACCGCACATCGAGGTCGGCGAGGGCCGCAGCCAACTCGAGCGCGGTCGGCAGCGTGTAGGTCTCGCTTCCGTCGACCATCAACTCGATGTCGTCGCCGATCAGGCCCTTGAGTTCCCTGAGCACGACGACATCCCGACGCCACTCCGGGCCGGTGCGAACCTTGACCATCCGGACACCGGCGTCGAGGAGCGGGGCCAGCAGATCGGCGTGAAACGACGCCGAGCCTTCCTCGAGAAATGAACTCGAGGCGTACACCTCGACGGCGTTGCGAACCCGGCCGAGCATGGAGCTGACCGACCGCTCACGCTCGTGGCCGAGCAAGTCCCAGAGCGCGATCTCGACCGCGCTCCGGGCCTGGGGGCCGACCCACTGGTCACCGAGCCGACGTCGCGTGAACAACCGCATCCGCTCGGCGAGTGGAGCGACGGTGTGCAGTTGCTCGCCGACGACGAGTGGTTTCAGCACGTCGTCGATCACCGTCGCGAGCACCGACGCATATGAGCACCCGTAGCTGTCGCACGCCTCGCCGTAACCCACATGGCCGTTGTCCGACTCGACGCGCACGAACAAGAAGGACATCCGCTCGCGATCGGTGCCGAAGCTCACCGGGACAGCGGTGACGTCCTTGATTCGAATGGTGTCCCCCAATGCTGGACTCGCGGACCCACGGTCTGGCGAGGACCCGACATGTGGACTGATGGTCAGACCACGTCGAGACTCTATGCGGGATGGCCACAGCCGCCGCAATCGCTCCTGACGCACATCGCCCTGCCGGTGCGCGACCTGGCTGCGACGCTGGCTTTCTACGAGCGCTTCACCGACCTGGTCAACATCCACGAGCGCCACGACCCGGAGACCGATCTGCGCACCGCGTGGCTGGCCAACGAGCGTGACACCGACGACTCGGAGGTCGCTCGATTCGTGATCGTGCTCATCGAAGGCAAGCTGCCGAAAGCGATCACCGGCGACATCAAGGAGGAGTACGGCTTCCTCACCTCGATCAGCCACCTCGGCATCTCGCTGCAACAGCCGCGACGAAATCGACGAAATCGCCGACCGTGCACGTGACGAGGGCAACCTGCTGCTGGGACCCATGTACCGCAACGAGGTCGTCGGCTACATCTGCATCGTCACCGACCCCGACGGCAACAACATCGAATTCTCGGTGGAACAGGTCCTCGGTTGACAGGCGCCGTCCGGTGGCCTGGGGCGGTCCGGAAACCCTTCCGGCGTCAGACCCAGCGACCTCCGCCGGGCGTGGATCGGCTGATCGGGACGTGCCTCACGACGCTTCGCCGGAGGTGGGCCCGTAGGGACGATCGCCCACGACCGTCACCCGCCGTCCGACTCGCGTGCCCGCATAGTCGTCGACCGCGTAGTGCTGTGTGCAGCGGTTGTCCCAGATCGCGACATCGCCGCGCCGCCACCTGAAGCGGCAGGTCAGCTCCGGCCGCTCGCAGAGGCGCAGCAGCATCGGCAACAGCGCGTCACTCTCGACGCGCTGCAACTCCGACGAAATGGGTCGTCGACGTCCCGTTGACGAACAGTGCCTTGCGGCCGGTCTCGGGATGGATCCGGACAGCCGGATGGGTCGCCGAAGTCGCCGAGTCGCCGTGCGACGATGCATCGTGCACGGCGGTCAACCCGTCGAGCAGGACCCGCAGCGGTTCGGACAGTCGCTCGTACGCCAGATACTGGTTGGACCACATGGTGTCCCCGCCGAAGTCGGGACATGCGACGAGTTGCAGGATCGACGCCATCGGCGGCGTCGGTGAGAATGCCACGTCGGTGTGCCAGAAGTCGGCGCGCACGCCGGTGTCGCTGTCGAGCACGACGATCTCGGGATGCTCGTCGTCGAGTTTGGGGAGGTACGGGTGGACCTCCGGCTCACCGAAGCGGCGGGCGAGCGTCAGGTGGTCATCGGGAGTGAGATGTCTGATCACGAAAGAAGAACACGAGATGTTCGAGCCACAGCGCGTGGATCTGCTGCCACGCCTGGTCGGTGAGATCGGCGAGATCCACGCCGTCGACCTCGGCTCCGATCGAGCCACCCACGGGTCGAATACCGAACGTGGTCACTTCAAACCTCGTATGAACGGCCGTGCGAGGGCCCCAGGGGCTCGCACTCGACTGGCGAACAACGTCATCGCCACGATCGTGACGACGAACGGCAGCGATGCCAGGAGATCGCCACTGACCTCGTGCCCGAGAGCAGGAAGCGAGAGCCGGAACGACAACACCACGCCGAACAACAGGCAGCCCGCCAACGTGCCGCGAAGTGTCCATCCACCGAAGATCACCGCAGCCAACGCGATGAACCCGCGGCCGCCCACGAGCGAGTCCTCGAACTGCCCGACCGCTGCGAGCATCAAGTAGGCACCACCGATCCCCGATGTCAGACCGACGACGTAGATCGACTGCCGTCGTCGCCGGTTGACGTCGATGCCGGACACATCCGCGGCCTGTGGGTCCTCTCCGCTGGCGCGCACCTCGAGACCCCACCGGGTGCGGTACACGAGCCACCAACACATGACGATCACCGGCACGATGAGGTAGTAGATCCACGACCGATCGAACAGCGCCTCGCCGATCAAGGGGATGTCGGCCAAGACGGGGATCCGTTCGGAATTGGCCCGGTGAGCGGCAGGTCCGATCTCCGAGTCGAGGAAGCTGGTCAAACCGAGCACCAAGATGTTGAGGGTCAGCCCGACGACGAACTGGTTCGCAGTGAGGCGGTGGCTCATCTGGGCCTGCACGGCTGCCACCAGGACGCCGGCCGCCGCAGCCGCGCCGACCGCCACCGTCTCGCTGCCGACGACGTCGTGTGCGAGCGCGGCGGTGAAGGCTCCGGCCGAGCAGCATCCCTTCGACGGAGATGTTGAGCGTTCCCGATCGCTCGGCAACCCATTCGCCCGTGGCTCCGAACGCCAGGAACACCGCGAACGTGAACGCGTTGATGTACGCCGCTTCCGAGCTGAGGACATCGAAGACTGCGCTCATGAATCCGCCCATGTCACGCCCTACTCCGTGCGATCGCCAGGGTCCGGCGACGATCTCGAATGAACAACAGCGCCGGTGGGATGAGTAGGGCGAGAACGAGCAGGCCCTCGACGACGTTGGTGATGCGACGTTCGACTCCGGTCGCGGCGAGGAACCCTGAACCCGAACGGAGGCCGGCGAAGACCAGGGCCGTGAAGATCGCCACCAGGGCCCGCTGGCGCGCAACCAATGCCACGAGCAGGCCGGTCCAGCCGATGCTGGCGGGGAATCCCGGTACCAGCGTGTAGTTGCCGAAGTCGCCTCCGGCCAGCATCGCGGCGCCTGCAAGGCCCGCAAACCCGCCGGAGAGCAGCAACGCGCCACCGCCGTAGCGGGCAGCACTCGTGCCCGCACGCTGCGCCGTGCGAGGGTTTGCCCCGAGCATCCTCAGTCTGAATCCGAACACGGTTCGGGCGAGCAGCAGGGCGACCGCCGCCGCGAGCAGCAGGGCCAGGAAGACCGAGATCGGGAACTCGTTGCCGAACCAGGTGATCCGCGGGATTCGCCGATCATCTGCCAACTGCTCACTGTTCTGTTGGCGGTTGGCGCGGCCCTCGGCCGGCGCCAGCAGGAGCGATTGCTTCTTGAGCCCGTACCCGACCACCTGGGCGGCGATCGTGACCATCAGCAGGGTGGTGAGAACTTCGGGAACGCTCCGCCAATAGCGAAGGACAGCCGCGACGCCGGCCCACAATGCCCCGCCTGCGATACCGGCCCCGAGCAGGCACAGGATCACGATCGGTCCTGCTCCGGCCATCTCGACTCCGACATACGTCGCCGTCGCAGCTCCGATGTAGACCTGTCCTTCCTGACCGATGTTCACCAGCCCGGCAGAGTTGCTGATGATCGTGCCGAGCGCGACCAGCAGCAGCGGCACCGCGATGCCGAGCGTCGTTCCGATCCGGCCGGGCTTTCTGAGACTGCCGTCGAGCAAGGCGTTGAAGACCTCGGGCCACGACCCTCCCGTCACCTCGACGAGAAACGCCGACAGGAAGAGCGCAAGGAAGATCGTCGCGGCGTACAGAGCGACCACCTCACCGACCTCGATGCCATGCTTCTGGACATTGAAGAAGCGACTCGGGTTGAACGTGCCGCCGTGGGACGCCGGATCGGGCGGTGGTGCCGGATCGTTCACACCTGCTGCCCGCCCATCAGGCGCCCGAGACGTTGAAGATCGACGTCGCCGCGGGACATCTCACCGATGATTCGTCCCTCGTAGAGCACGACGATTCGATGGGAGAGGTCGAGGATCTCTTCGAGTTCGCTCGAGATCAGCAACACCCCGGGTCCGGACTCGGCCGCCTGCCGCAGGCGGTCGGTCATGAACTCGATCGCTCCGACGTCGAGGCCGTGAGTCGGTTGCGCGGCCACGAGAACGACCGGATCGTGGGACAGCTCGCGAGCGAGCACGACCCGCTGTTGATTCCCGCCACTGAGCGTCCACATCGGAGCCTCTGGACCGACGCACTGGACACCGAACTCCTCGATCAACGCCGTCGCCTTCTGACGCAGCTGGCCGCGCTGTACGAAACCGTTCGCCGAGACCCGATCCAGGTCCACCAGGAACAGATTCTCGGCGACGGTCATGGTCAGGACGACCCCGGAGTCGTGGCGGTCTTCGGGGATCACGCCGACGCCAGCATCAGCCATGGCGCCGGCGACGCCGGTCTCGATTCGCCGGTCCCCGACCCAGACCGATCCGGCATCAGCCGCGATCAAGCTGGACAGCAGGTCGGCCAGGGCCCGTTGCCCGTTGCCCTCGACACCCGCGACACCGAGCACCTCCCCGGCGCGCAGCGTCAGACTGAGGTCGTCCAACAACCGACGCCCATCGGAGGCCGTCACGGTGACCCCGTCGAGTCGGAGCACCATCGGCGCGTGGTCGACATCGGTGTCGGGGACCTCGGAACCGGCCAGCGCGGTGTCGACGACGCCCAGCGCGACCCGCTCGGATCGAAGCGAGACCTCGCGCCCGACCATCGCGGTCGCCAGTATCGGTGCGTCGGCGTCGGCGATCGCCATCCGCTCGACCACGACCCCGCGTCGCATGACGGTGACCTCGTCGGTGGCCTGCAGGATCTCGTCGAGCTTGTGGCTGACCAGAGCGACCGCTCGTCCCTCGTTGGCGATCACCTCGCGTAGCGACGAGAACAGCTGTTGCGACTCCTCGGGGGTGAGTACCGATGTCGGCTCGTCGAAGATCAGGATCGTCGGATCACGCCGAAGGCATTTGATGATCTCGACACGCTGGCGCATCCCGGCCGGCAGCGTGCCCACGATCGCATCGGGGTCGATCGCCAACCCATAGTGCTCGCTGAGTTCGCCGACCCTGCGTCGGACGGCATCTGGATCGAGGCGGCCGACATCACCGAGAGCGACGTTCTCCCAGACGGTGAGCGGATCGACGAGGCTGAAGTGCTGATGCACCATACCGACACCACGACGAGCTGCTTCGAGCGGGTCGGTGATGTGGCACAGCTCACCGTCGATGTGGATCGAGCCGCCATCGGGAGCCGTGAGACCGATCAGGACCTTCATCAACGTCGATTTGCCGGCACCGTTCTCTCCGAGGATTCCGTGGATCCGACCGCGTTGGAGCTTCAGATCGACCCCGTCGCAGGCAACGACCGATCCGTACCGCTTGGAGATTCCTGTCAGTTGGACGGCGGGGGCTGAGCCGGTCGGCTCAGCCCCCACACCATCCTCGGTGTCCATCGACGCCAAATCAGCCGAACGCCTCGCCGGCGATCCGTCCGAACTCTCCGTCGAGCGCACCGCTGGCGACCTGCTCGTAGACGGCGGCCAGCTCGGCTTCCTGCTCGGGAGTGGCATCGCAGATGAGCGCACCGTTGATCGACGGGTCGCCACCCGGCGAGAAGGTGAAGATGTCCCCCTCCACGGCCGTGCCGCTGATGATCAGCGGGAAGATCTCGCGCACGTAGTCGCCACCGTCGAAACGCACGGCGATGTCCCAACTGAGGTCGCCTTCGCGCTCACACACATCGGACGCTCCGGCAGACAGGACGATCTGGCCGCCTGCGTTGGCGAGGCCGACGACCGGCTCGTGTGCTCCACCGAGATACGGGTAGATCGCATCGGACCCCTCCGCGACCGCGTTCTCGTACGCCGCGGTCGCGTTCTGGACGTTGTCGAAGTCGAACGGGAAGTCGCCCGATTGGATGTACGTGAACTGGAGGTTCTCGTCGATCGACGTGAGGCCCAACTCGAACGCCAGGTAGTGCTGCTTCTCGAAGCCGAGGTCGCAGCAGCCGATCATCGTGATCGCGTCGCCACCGGTGTCCCGCAGCAAGATGCCGGTCGCCGCGCCCGCCGTGTAGGCGATCGCCGCGCCGTTGTCCTGGCTCTGGAGGTAGAACTCGCTCTCCGGGAACCCGGCACCACAGTTGCAGTACCAGAAGATGTTCGAGTACTTCTCGGCCAGATCGGGCATCGGCTCGGCGATCTCGCTGGCACCGACGATCAGGATGTCGACCGGCTGTTGGGCCAGGTTGTCGAGTTCGGTCGCCGCATCGGCGGATTGGATGTTGTCGACGACGATCACCTCGCCGAATCCGTTGTCGGCCGAGAACTGCTCGGCTGCGTCGACGACGGCCTGGTAGTAGGCGCCATCGTCACGTGGCCCGGCTGCCGCGATGCCGATTCGGACCTCGCCGTCGCCGTTGGCGTCGAAATCGGCGACGACGTCGCCGGAACCATCCGCCGGCGGGTCGGTCGGTGCCGGTGCATCGGTCGGCTCGGGCGCGTCGGTCGGCTCGGGCGCGTCGGTCGGTGCCGGTGCATCGGTCGGCTCGGGCGCGTCGGTCGGCTCGGTCTCGTCGACCGCCTCGGTCGTGTCGGCGGTGTCGTCGTCGTCACCACCGCAGGCCGCGGCGACGAGCGCGAGCGGGACGAACAGGGCGAGCAGTGCTCTCGATTTCCTGGCCATGGTCCAATCTCCCCTTCGGTGCTGATGTTGATGACGGCCGTCCTCGACGAGAAGGCCGACGCGCCGCTCAGCTGCGGCGACGATCGTTGGTCAGCCCGACGGCGCCGAGCGATATCGCCGGACGAGCCAGCGGTTGAACTGGACGTGGCTCTCCTCCTGCCACGAGTACCGGCCACGGGGCGCGTACCACGAATTGCAGTCCGCGCTGCACCTTGGTGGTGGCGTCCTGATCTTGTCGCACAAACACCTGCACACCGGCGTCGGAGAGTGCGACCTTCTCTGCGAAGAGGGGGTCGTCGAGTGCGGAGGGGTGGAAGAGGTAGCCGATCTCGACATCGATCGTCTGGGCGCCGGTGGGGCGGACGAGGAAGAAGAAGCACTGGTCGGGCGCGGTCCCGAAGCACAGCGTCGGCGGGATCAGCGCGAAGGTCGAACGGGTGCGCTCCTCGTCGGTGAGGTCGGGGAACACCGGCATGATCACCCGATGGGTGGCGTTGAAACCACCGTCGATGTGGGTGTAACCCGAGGTGCGGAAGATCACGTTCGAGGCGTCGTCCCACGGTTCGGGGAATGCCGACAGGTTCGACGGGCAGAAGTCCTGGACGTACTGATGGAGGCGGTTGGCGTGGTAACCGTCGTTGAAGTTCTCGAACATCACCTTCCAGTTCCACGGCATGTCGTGGAGAGTGAACGTGCCGGGACACACCGCGTCGCCGAGGTGGTAGTTCGCGAGGTACGGCGCGTAGCGCTCGAGCGTGGGTGCCAGCGGTTCGGCGTCGGGGTCGAAGCTGACGAAGACGAACCCCATCCACTCCTCGACCTGCAGACGCGGGAGGCCCCAATCGGACTTGTCGAAGTCGTCGGTGCGCTCCATCGCCGGGGCGCCGAGCAGGCGGCCGTCGAGGCCGTAGTTCCAGTGGTGGTACGGGCACTTGAACGTCGTGTCGTTGCCGGACCCGTCACAGACCTGCATCGCCCGGTGTTGGCACACCGCCGAGAGGCATCCGACCTGGCCCTCCTTGTCGCGCACCACGATGAGGGGCTCGTCGACGATCGTCACGGTGAACCAGTCACCCGGATCGGGGATCCGTTCGGACCGACCCACGCACAACCACTCCTTGGCGTAGATCGCCTCCTTCTCGAAAGCGAGCACGTCGTCGGAGGTGTACAACGCCGGCGGCAACGTCGCCGCGGCCGACACGTCACCGATCGACGCGTCGAGCGAGTCGAGCAGCTCGGACGAGAGGTGGGTCGCGCTCATCGCACCGTCTCCTTCAGCAGGAACTTGCGGATCTTGCCCACGCTGGTGCGTGGCAGTTCGTCGAGGATCGTGAAGTCGCGTGGCACCTTGGCCTTGCTCATCCGATCGCTGCACCACGCCACGAGCTCGTCGACGGTCGGCGGGTGGGCAGGGTCTGCCGCCACGACGAAGGCCACCGGAACCTCGTCGCGAATCGGGTCGGGGGCGCCGACCACCGAAGCCTCGAGCACACCGGGATGGGCCGTGACCACGGCCTCGACCTCGACGGTCGAGACGTTCTCGCCCGAGACCTTGAGGACGTCGGATCGGCGACCGTCGAAGAACCAGCGACCCTCGACGTCGCGCCGCGCCCGGTCGCCGGTCAGGAACCAGCCGTCGCGGAAGCTGGCCGAGGTCACGTCGGGATCGTCGAGGTAGCCGGCGAAGAGCGTGATCCCGCGTTCACCTCGCACGACGATCTCACCGATCGAGCCAGGCCGTGCGGACGTGTCGTCGGCGTGGTGGAGCTCGACCTCGCAACCGCCGGTGACGAACCCCATCGAGTCGCACCTCGGGTCGGCTGGTGTGTCGGTGAGCACGGCCGGGACCGTCTCGGTCATGCCGTAGAGCTGGCGCGGGCGGCATCCGAACCACCCGGCGAGGGTCTCGTACTGCTCGGCGGTGACGTTCTGCGCGAACCAACAGTGCCGGAGGTGCACACCGTCGACCGGCTCGCCCCGGGCGAGGATCATCCGCATCGGTGCTGCAAAGAGGCTCGCGCAGGTCGCCTGGTGGCGTGCGGCCTGGCCGAGGAAGCCGCTCGCCGAGAACGCATGCATCAACGCGACCGAGGCACCGACCCAGATCGCCGACGCGAACGAGTAGTACTGGGCGTTGGCGTGGAACAACGGCAACACGACGAGCTGTCGATCGTCGGCGGTCATCGCCGCCGCTTCCGCCATCGTCGTGCCTGCGAAGGCGTAGTTGGCCTGGGTGATCTCGACGCCTTTCGGCCGCCCGGTCGTTCCACTCGTGAACATGACCGCCGCTCGATCGGTGAGCGCCGGTGTCGGCCAGTCGGTGAGCTCCTCGGCCGGCAACCACGCGAATCGTGCGTCGTGCTCGTCGATCCGGAACAGGGGCATGTCACCCGCGACCCGTTCGTAGTCGGCGGCCCGATCACGGGCGCAGAACCCGACCGATGGGCGGGTGCGGTCGATGTGATCGGCGAGCTCGGGGCTGCGTCCCATCGGGTCGGATGGCACGATCCACGCGCCCAGCCGGTTGGCGGCGAGCCAGACGGCCACGAACGTCGGGCAGTTCGCGAGCGCCAGGTGGACGGCCGAGCCGGAACCGACGTCGTGGCTGGCGAGCTCGGTGGCCGTGCGGGCCACGATCGAGTCGAACTCGCCGTACGTCCACTCGGTCACGGCGCCGTCGGGCGCCTCGAACACGAGGAAGCTGTGGTCGCGGCGCGTGGCGACGGCGTCGGCCCAGGTCTGGGCGAACGACACGGCATCGGGCCACGAGCTCATGTCACTCCGGTGCTCCGTAGCCACCGCCACCGGGCAGCTCCAGTCGCACGACGTCGTCGCCGGTCAGGCTGATGCGCGCCTGGGTCTCGACCGGTTGACCGTTGACCCTGAAGCTGCCTGCTGCGCCGGCTTCGCCGCCGAACAGACCGAGCGGCGGATCGGCCAGGCGGCTGGTCACCGCGTTGAGTTGCCAGGGCCTCGTCGTGTCGACGCTGAACTCGATCGTCTGGCCGAGGCCACCAGACTGGGCTCCGCGCCCACCCGAGCCCGGCCGCAACGACTTCTCACGGAACCGGATCGGGGCTGAGGCCTCGACGACCTCGATCGGAACGGCCGACACCCCGGTGGGGTACGAGCAGGCGCTGAGCCCGGGCTTGGTCGCCCTCGCCCCCACCCCGCCGGCATAGGTGAACATGGCCGTGATGAACGGGCGGCCGTCGGGGTGGTTGCCGTTGACCTGCATCGTCCAGACCGCCCCGGCCCCTTCGGCCATCGCCGCCTCGGGCCGGACCTGAGCGAGCGCCTTGAGCAGGGCGTTGGGGAGGAACATGCCCACCACGTGGCGGGCCGTGCCGGGCTGCGGCGCGACCGCGTTGACGATCGACCCTTCCGGCGCCTTGACCTTGATCGGGCCGAGGCTGCCGTGGTTGTTGGGGATCTCCGGATTGAGCACCGAGCGCACCGTGAAGGTCGTGTAGGCGTGGGTGTAGTTCATCACCACGTTGATGCCCCACGGCGACGCCTCGGAGCTGCCCTCGTAATCGACCGTGATCTCCCCGGCCTCGGCGTCGACCCGGAGCGCGCACCTGATGTCGATCCTGCTCCCGTCGGCGAGATCGAGCACGGCACTCGAGTCGTACGTGCCCGGCGGGAGCTCGCGGATGCTCTGGCGCGTGGCAGCTTCGGAGCGGTCGATGATCTCGTCGGCGAGCGCCTCGATGTCGTCGAGGTCGTGGGTGTCGCACAGCGTGGCGAGCCGTTGTGCGCCGACCTCACCCGAAGCCATCTGGGCGTGGAGGTCGCCCGCCATGTGATCGGGTTGGCGGACGTTGGAGAGGATGAACTTCCAGACGTCGTGGTTGCGTTCGCCCCGCTTCATCAACTTGCAGATCGGGATCCACAGGCCTTCCTCGAAGACATCGCGCCCGCCCGCCCCGATGCCGTACCCTCCGACGTCGGTGTGGTGGATCGTCGAGCCGAACAGGGCGATGATGCGGCCGTTGCGCCAGGCCGGCACGAGCACGGTGACGTCGAGCAGCTGGCCGGCGGTCTTGTAGGGGTCGTTGGTGATGAGGATGTCGCCCGGTTCGAGCGAGTCGATCGGGTACTCGTCGAGCATGTTGGAGGCGCCGATCGCGAGGCTGTTGATGTGACCCGGCGTGCCGGTGACCGCCTGGGCGACCATGCGACCGCGTCGGTCGAACACCGCATTGGCGAGATCGCCCGCCTCGCGCACGATCGGTGAGAACGCCGACCGTTGGAGCGCTCGTGCCTGCTCGTTGACGGTCGAGATCAGCGACTGCCACAAGATCTCGAGCTCGATCGGGTCGAACCCGGCTGGCTTCGGTTCGGCGATGGTCATGGGATCTCCCTCGTTGCCACCAGGCTGCCGTCTGGCATGACCTCGACCCGCCACCCGGGCCGGATGACGGATGTCGTCTCGCGTTCCTCGACCACCGCCGGGCCGGCGAAGGTCGCCCCTGCGCCGAGCGCGGCGCGGTCGTAGACCGGGGCGTCGACCGGATCGGCGCCGCGACCGAACACCATCGGCCGCGTACCCTTCGGTTCGGGCTCACCGACGGCTGCTCGCAGGGCATCGTGGGGCTCGACGACCGAGGTCGTCGCCGACGCCGACAACCGCCAGGTGATCGCCTCGACCGCCACGTCGGGGATCGCCATGCCGTAGATGTGCTCGTACTCGGACTCGAAGGCTGCGGTCACCTCGTCGGAGGTGACCGGCCAGGCCGCACCCTCGCCGACCCAGATCGTGATCTCGTTCCCCTGACCCGCGTACCGGGCGTCGACGCCGTAGCGGAACACGATCGCATCGTCGGGCACACCGGCCGCGAGCAGCACTCGACGACCCTCCGCACGGAGCTCGTCGAGCAGGCCATCGCGCTCCGCGGGGTCGACTGCATCGATGAGGCGCGGCATCGAACGAGCCAGGTCGATGCGCACCGGCGACACGAGGGTGCCGAACGCCGAGAGCACGCTCGCGTTGACCGGGAAGATGACGCGATCGGACTCGAGCAGCTCGGCGACACCACAGGCGTGCACCGGGCCGGCACCTCCGAACGCGATCAGCGGGATGCCGCGCAGGTCGACTCCCATCTCGACGCCGTGCATGCTCGCCGCCGCCGCCATGTTCTGGTTGACGACTTCGTGCACGCCGGCGGCTGTGTCGATCATCTCGAGCCCGAGGCCGTCGGCGACGGTCTGGGCTGCCGCCACCGCGAGCGACGCATCGAGGGGCATGTCGCCGCCGAGGAAGGCGTCCGGGTCGAGCAGACCGAGCACGACGTCGGCGTCGGTGACCGCCGGGATCGTGCCACCCCGGCCGTAGCTCGCCGGGCCGGGGTCGGCGCCGGCCGAATCCGGCCCGACCTTGAGCAGACCGAACTGATCGACGCGGGCGAGGCTGCCACCGCCGGCCCCGATCTCGACGAGGTCGACCGACGGCACCGACACCGGGAAGCCGGAGCCCTTCTTGAACCGGTACGCCCGAGCGACCTCGAAGGTGTTGGTGAGCTCGGGTTCGCCGTGCTCGATCAGACAGGCCTTGGCGGTGGTGCCACCCATGTCGAAGCAGAGCAGGCGGTCGACATCGAGCCGCTTCGCGAACCAACTCCCGGCGAGCGCACCGGCCGCCGGACCGGACTCGACGAGCCGGATCGGGCCGCGGGCGGCGTCGTCGGCCGAGACGACCCCGCCGTTGGAGAGCATCATCAGCACCGATCCACCGAACCCCTCCGCCGAGAGCCACTTCTGGAGCTCGTCGAGGTACGGCCCGATCACCGGCATCGTGGCGGCGTTGCAGGCCGTGGTGATCATGCGCGGATACTCGCGTATCTGCGGCGAGATGTCGGCCGAGATGCACACCGGCACAGCGAGCTCGGTGCGCAGATGGGCAGCCACCTTGTGCTCGTTGGCCGAATTGACGTACGAGTTGAGCAGGCAGATCGCCACCGATTCGACATCGGCAGCGCGCAGCTGCTCGGTCAGCACGTCGAGATCGGCGTCGGTCGGATCGGTGAGCACCACGCCTTCGGCCCCGGTGCGTTCGTCGATCTCGAAGGTGAGATCGCGCGGGATCGGTGGTGCCGGGAACTCGATCTGCAGGTCGTACATGTCGTAGCGGTGCTCGTCTCGGATCAGCAGCGTGTCGCCGAAGCCCTTGGTCGTGACGAGCCCGGCCCGCCCGGTCTTGCCCTCGATCAACGCGTTCGTGATCAGGGTCGTCGCGTGCACGATCGGCGCGGTGATCTCGCTCGGCGTCACACCGGCCTTGGCGAGCAACTGGGTGACACCGGTGCGTACGCCGTCGAGCGGGGCGCTCGGGGTCGTGAGCGTCTTGTCGACGACGACTCGCCCCGACGCCCCGTCGAGGAGCACGACGTCGGTGAAGGTACCGCCGATGTCGACCGCGAGCCGCCAATCGGTCCGGGTCGCCATCAGCCGTCCCTCAGGTCGTCGCGGGGCGGGGAGAAGACGTCGAGGATCCAGCACTCGCCGTACTCGTCGTCGCCGACGAAGACGCTGTCGCCGTGCCACACCCCGGCCGACGCGAGGTACACCTGGTTCTCGTGCAGCAGGACGCGATCATCGGTGTCGCCGTCGTCGCCGATCCGGAAGTCGAGCGCACCCCGCACCACGATGCCGAGCTGCTCGTGGTCATCGTGCTTGTGGAGGAACGACCCCGATGCTCCGCCCTCGATGCGCCAGAAGCAGAGCTGGAGTCGATCGCCGGTGATGATGCGACGCCGGAACCCCGGGCGGTCGGTGTCGCGGAACTCGGCGTCGTCGAAGAAGTGGCAGTACTGGTCGGAGAGGTTCACGCGTCGGCCTCCGCGTCGCGCGGCGTGAGATCGTGGACACTGGTCGTCGCGCCGTAGCGGTCGATGTCGGCGTCGATGTCGAGGGGGCGGATGATCGCCTCGGACTCCTCCTCACCCCAGTGCTCGGGCGGGGTGAGCCACATCACCTCGAATTCCAGACCGTCGGGGTCGCGGCAGTAGAGGCTCTTGTTGGCGTGGTGGTCGGAGGCACCGATGAGCGCTCCGGCCGCATCGAGGCGTGTCCGCATCGAGGCGAGCTCGGCGAGCGTTGCGACCTCCCACGCGAGGTGGTACATCCCGACCGAGGTTCGCCCGGCTTCGGACGACCCGACTGCATCGCCGACCGTGAAGAACGCGATGTCGTGGTGGTTCGACGACGCGGGCGCCCGCATGAACACGAACGGGCCCGGGCCGTCGATCACGGTGCGGAAGCCGAGCACGTCCTCGTAGAACCGGCGGTGGCGCTGGGCGTCGCGCACGTAGAGCACGGCGTGGTTCATCCTCCGGATCGTCATGTCGGAACCTCGCATGTCGGTCTGATGGTCTGACCATAGCAGGCCGGTCCGGGTCGCCGCCCCGGCACGGTCATCGCTCGTCGCACTCCACGAGCGCGGCGAATCGGCGTCGCCACTCGACCGACGCCCGGTCGGCTTGCACGTTCACGAGGCCCGTCCGGCCCAACGGCAGCGTCCCGCTCACCTGCTCGAGCATCCGCTGGTCCTCGAGCCCGATCGCACGATCGAACGAGATCACCTCCTGGGGGTCGGTCGTGTGGTCGTCGTTGCGCCAGACGACGAACGTGAACAGCGAGTGCACGTCGTCGACGGGGGTACTGCACAGCAGCAGGATGTGTTCGAGGCCGTCCTCGTAGCGGATGGTGCTGCGCACGCTGAGCGGCAGGTGGAATCCCGTGCTCATGTGACGGTGCACGACGGTGTCGGTCGTGCCCGTGGTCGCGACCGCCTCGTCGGGGTTGTTGGCGTCCACCTCGTAGGCATAGCCGTACCAGTCGTCGTCGAGCTCGCCGAGCTCGAACCGGGGCACGATCGGATCCTGGCCGGCGCCGAAGGTGCCCCGATGGACCCACGGGAAGTGGCTGATGTCGAGGAAGTTGTCGACCATCCGGGTCGCCGCGACACGCCAGTGCTGCATCCCGCTGTTGATGCGACGAAACCCCGGGTCGTCGTCGTGGGCGATGATCGGAACCGAACCCTCGGGCTCGCCGAGGCAGAGCCACACCAGTCCGTAGCGCTCGTCGACCCGGAGACACGGCAGGTGAGCGGTCGGCGGCACGGTGACATCGACACCCATCGAGGGCACGGCGACGCATCGGCCCGCTCCCCCGAACGACCAGCCGTGGTACGCGCATGTCAGAACGCCGTCGGCGACCGATCCGATCGAGAGCGGCGCCTCGCGGTGCGGGCACCGATCGGGGGCCGCGACGACCGCTCCGTCGGGTCCGCGCCACAGCACGACGTCGGTCCCGAGCACGCGCACGGGGACGGGTGCCGACGCGACGTCGTCGCTCTCGGCAACCGGATGCCAGGCCGCCCGGAGCGCTGCGCTGGCGGCGAACGATGTCATCTCCACCCCCTCCCCCCTTGGTCTGACCAACTGACCAAGGACAGCGTAGCCCACCGGTGCCGCGCGTGGCCAGCGGCGACCGGGCGGCGGATCAGCGAAGGTCGTCGATCATGAGGTGCTCGACGGTGGCGAGGTGGGCGGTCGCCGCCGCCGCCATCGCCACCGGGTCGCTCGCCGCGAACGCCGCGCCGATCGCACGGTGGCCCTCGGAGGCATCCGCCACCAGTCGCTGGACGCCGGAGCGGTTCTGCTCGTCGAACAACAGCGTCTCGAACTCGCGCGAGCGGAAGAGTCGATCGAGCACCTTGCCGTACAGCTCGATGAGCAGTGGATTCCCGCACAGGGACGCGATCGTGGTGTGGAACTCCCGGTCGAGTTGGCGGAACGACGCGATCTCGAGCTCCGAACCGAACCGGCCGAGGATCGCGGCCACCGCGGACCGCCCGGTCGCGTCGGCGCGCTCGGCGGCGAGCGCGAAGATCGGCACCTCCAGCACCCGACGCGTCTCGAACAACTCGCGCACCAGCGACTTCCGCTCGTCGGCGGCGACGGAGACCTCCGGCAGGTGCTCGGCGACGCACGTCCGGTTGCCACGCCGCTCGATCACACCCAGCGAGAGCAGACCCTGGATCGCCTCGCGCACCGAGGTGCGCGCCACGCGAAACTGGTCGCTGAGCTCCCGTTCGGAGGGGATCCGCGCCCCGGGCGCCAGTTCCCCGGTCGTGATCCGCAACAGGAGCTGCTCGCGGATCTGGGCGCTGACCGTCCGGCGCGAGACCGGGTCGAATGCGACTTGCTCGGACACTGCGCGGCTCCTGACGTCGAACGAACGGTCGGGCAATGGCTGGGCCGACGGTCGGACCAATGGTCCAGGAGCGTACCAGGCACGACGACCAGCTGGTCAGACCATCGGACCGTACGGTAGTCTGCGTCGCCACGCCGACGCGGTCGGCGCCAGGGCACGCAGGAGGGCAACGATGCAGGACGCCACGTACGACATCCATCCCAGCGAGGCCAGGTGGACCCACGTGGCACTGCGGGTCGACGACATCGACGCGACGATCGAGTGGTATACCGCGATGACCCCGCTCGAGCTGATCGACCGGCGCCAGGACGACATGGGCTTCGGGGCGTGGCTCGGCATGCCCGGCGCCACCAACAACCCGTTCATCCTCGTGGTGGCGCAGTTCCTCGAGGGGTGCGACCCGTTCGCCGATGCTCCCAAGGAGGTGCTCGCGCCCTTCGCCCACCTGGGGATCGAGCTCCCCTCGCGCGATGCGGTCGACGACATCGCTCGCCGTGCGGAGGCCGACGGGTGCCTCGCGATGCCGGCCACGATGATGCCGCCGCCGATCGGCTACATCTGCATGGTGCGCGACCCGGACGGCAACATGGTGGAGTTCTCGTGGGATCAGGGCGTGTTCGCCACGCTCCAGGACCGCTGGGGCGCTCCGGAAGGCTGACGGACCCGGTTCACTTCACCCGGCGGCCACGCTGCCAGACGTGGGTCACCCGGTCGGGCACGCCCCACACCGAGCGATCGTCGAGCGGGTTGGCGTCGAGCGCGATCACGTCGGCGTCATAGCCGACGACCAGCTGCCCGGAGTGCGGCGCCTGCGGCCCGAGGGTCTCGGGACCGGTGGCGGTGGCGGCCTCGATCGCTTCGAGGTCGGTCATCCCGGCGTTGATCAGGTGGACGATCTCCTTGCTGCTCGAGCCGTACATCTGGCCCGACACGAAGATGTCGCAGCCGGCGGCGATGCGCACTCCCTTCGCCACGGCGATCTTCATCGCCTGCTCGTGGGCGCCGGCGACCATCTGACCCTTCTCGTAGGCGTAGCGGGGCAGCGCGTCGGCCTGGCCGAGCAGCTCGTCGATGACGTAGCGGGTCGGCACGAACATCGCTCCCTGCTCGACCATCAGGTCGGCGGCCTCCTCGTCGAGGAAGCTGCCGTGCTCGATCGTATGGCAACCGGCCCGCAGTGCGGCCATGATGCCCGGCTTGCCGTGGCAGTGGGCGGCGACGATCCGCTCGGCCCGTGCGGCTTCGGCGACGATCGCCGCCTGTTCCTCGTCGGAGAACTGCTGGTGGATCGGATGGTCGATCTCGGACATGACCCCGCCCGACGCACAGATCTTGATCAACGTGGCGTTGGCCCGCAGATTGGTGCGGACCGCCTTGAGCACCTCGGGCACGCCGTCGCAGAGAATGCTGAACCCGGAGTTGCACGACAGCTCGTGCACGAAATCGAGTGGCAGGCCGTGGATGTCACCGTGACCCCCGGTGGTCGACAGGATCCGCCCGGCGCCGTAGATGCGCGGGCCGGCCATCCGTCCCTCCTCGACGGCGGGCGCCATGCGGAGGCCGAGCCCGCCCACGTCGCGCACGCTCGTGACCCCGCCGGCGAGCATCGCCGCCGCGTCGTCGACCGCTCGGGCGGTCGCGGTGACGACGTCGGTGGTCGCGATCAACTCGATGTCGGGCCGGGGCAACCCCATGAAGTGGGTGTGGCAGTCCCAGAGGCCCGGCAGCACGACCGGCACCTCGTGGACGTCGTCGTCGGACGAGCTCGCCGGCGCGCCGTCCGTCGGACCGGCGAAGACGATCTGCCCGCGGTCGAGCACGACCGTGCCGTGCTCGACCGGTTCGCCCCGGCCGGGGATGAGGACGTCGGCGACGATGCGAATGGCCATCCGGCAACGTTAGGCGAGGCCGAGCCGGCGGGCGCGACGTCGAGACGTGGCGGGCCGAACTCCTGGCGGTCGCTGCTGGGTGATCGCAGCAGGAAGACCCGGCTCCCGTGACGCGACGCACCCCCGGCCGGCGCGGCCGGGGGTGCGTCCGTGCCGGACTCCCCGTGATCAGAACTCGTAGATCACGTTCCTGCGGTCGGCGTTGAGGAAGATCTCGTTGGTGTCGGAGACCGTCACGTTGTTCAGGTATCCGTACGGGAAGAGGAACGGTCCCTGCAGACCGAGCTCGGTGGCGATCGTCCTGCGCTTCCCCGACCGCAGACGGATGCTGGTCAGCGCCTGCGATCCGCCCTCGACGGCGTACATCTGGTTGCGGCGGACGTCGAGACCCTCGGGCCCGGCGAGGCCGTCGAACGCCACGACCGGTTCGTCGAGCGTCACACCGTCGTCGATGATCTGGAGGATCGTGCCGTTCATGTGGTCGGCAACCCAGACGTCCCCGCCCTTCGCCGCCAGGCCGGTCGAGTTCAGCACGGTCGCAACCTCCTCGAGCACGTTGAACGACGTGTCGACCCGATAGATGACGCCGCCCGCGAGCGTGGCCTGGTCAGTCGCGGTGGTGACGATCAGGTCACCCTCGAACGGCTGCGCGTCGATCGGGCCGGGAAGCAGACCGCTCGCGAGCGGCTCGTTCGCCACCGGGTCCCACAGCACGATGTCGCCGTTGAACGCGGACATCAGCACGAGGTTGTCGCCCCACGCGATCGAGCTGAGCGCGAACGGGAAGCCACCGATACCGAACGGCGCCCGATAGTGATCGATCAGTTCGCCGGACCTGCGGTCATAGGAGACGATCCCACTCGAATGCGTGGTGTAGACGGTGTCACCGATCACGCTCACGCCGAGGGTCATCTGGAACTGCCCGGGCACCACGATGCGGAGCTCGCCGTTGCCGAGCACCTCGGCGATCGTCGAGTCGGTCGAGCTCGAGATGAAGATCCGGCCCTCGTCGTCGACCGCGATGTTGTCGGCCCAACCGACGGGGATCTCGGCGAGCACCGTACGGTTGTTCTCCGTGTCCGTGTCGTCGAGGTCGTCCAGTTCCTGCTTGTCGATCCGCACCACCTGGCTGACGCCCTGACCGGCGTCGCCCTGCTGGAGCGAATAGAGGTTGCCGTGGGCGTCGAACGCCGTGCCGATCGGCACCGACCATCCGGTGGTCACCGGTGTTGGATCTCCACCCGGGACATCGGGATCGATGCGCCAGATCTGGCTCTGGAACGGCTGCGGTGAGTAGAGGTAGCCGTCGTACCAGGACATCCCGTTGGAGGCGCAGTCCGCGACGGGGCCGAAGATCACCGTCGTGATGCCGTCGCTCATGCGGTCGCCGTCGAGGTCGGGGTCGATCTCGACGAAGGAGTTGTCGGGGCCGCCGTAGCAGCCGGCAGCGAACAGCCGAGGCTCGGCTTCATCGGACAGTGTCAGCGGGTTGGCGCTGTTGAGACCCGGCGTCACGAACAAGCCGGGCAACAACGGAAATGCAGGTTCGCCGACGGGCTTCTTGAAGACGTTGCCCAGCGCGATCTCCGTCCAGTAGATCGTTCCGTCGGGAGCAACGATCACGTCGTCGGGGAAGTACACCTGGTCCGCCGCCGCCAGTCGGCTCGGGACCTCACCGCTTTCCGGATCGATCTGCGTGATCGTCGATCCGAACACGTTCGCCACGTAGAGGGTGCCGTCCGGCGCGAACGAGATGCCGTTCGTCGAGCCCGCCAAGACACCACCATCGGCGAACACCGGATCGCGGTGGTGATGGCCGCGACGGTGGCCGCGTTCGTGGTCCCGGTGATGATCGTGGCCGTTGCCGGCCACCGCCGCTTGCGCCAGGCTCGTGCCGAACACGGCCCCGGCCGCCAGCACGCACATGACAGTCGTCCGTCTCATGTCACTCCCCTGTTCTCCGGTGGTCGACCCGACAGTCGCCATCCGCCCCTTCGTCGAGTCCGCCGTGGAGTCCGTGACCGAACCCCGAACCGGCGCCCCATGCCGATGGCCACAGTTCAGACCGTGGAACAGCGTGATACAAGACATGGGTCACCCGACCCACATGCCACCAACGACATCGACACATGAGCGAGACGGGTGACGACCGTGTGGCCGTCGGTCGGACCCTCGAGCCGACTCGCGCTCAGCTCCTGGGAACCTGGCTCCAGGGGGGCTCCTTGTCGACCCGTGGCTCTCCGGGGAGACCGAGCACTTGCTCGCCGAGGATGTTGCGCAGGATCTCGGACGTGCCGCCCTCGATCGAGTTGGCCCGCACCCGCAAGAACGCGTACTGGAGTCCCTTCGCGGCACCGGTGGCATCGAGCTCGGTCGGGCGGCGGAATGTGTAGTCGTAGCCGATCTGGCCGTCCATGCCCATCAGGTCGATGCAGAAGTCGTAGAGCCGCTTGTTGAACTCGGCGAACTCGAGCTTCGCCACCGACATCTCTGGGCCCGGGTTCCCGGCCTTGGCAGCCTCGGCGGCGCGCAGGTTGGTCAACCGGCCGACCTCGCCACGGACCCAGAGCTTCATCAACTCGTCCTTGCGGACGCCGGTGCGCTCCGATTCGTCGATGTGCTCCCACGCCGCGACCGCGTCGTTGGCCGCACCGCCACGGCGCGGCTTGCCACCGCTCGCTCCGCCGCCGCCGATCGCGGAACGCTCGTTCATGAGGGTGGTCAGCGAAGCCCGCCACCCCTCCCCCTCGGCGCCGATCCGGTTGGCGTCGGGCACCCGTACATCGGTCATGTAGACCTCGTTGAACTCGGCCTCGCCGGTGATCTGGCGGAGCGGCCGCACCTCGACGCCGGCTGCGTGCATGTCGAGTGCGAAGTAGGTCATGCCCTTGTGCTTGGGAAGGTCGGGGTTGGAGCGGGTGACGAGCATGCCCCAATCGGCGAGGTGGGCGAGCGTGTTCCAGACCTTCTGTCCGTTGACGATCCACTCGTCGCCATCGCGGATCGCCTTGGTGGCGAGGCCTGCGAAGTCGGAGCCGGCGCCCGGCTCGGAGAACAGCTGGCACCACTTCTCCTCGCCGGTGAACATCGGTCGGAGGAAACGCCGCTTCTGCTCGTCGTCGCCGTGGGTGACGATCGTCGGGCCCGCGAGCTGCATGAAGAACGACGTCGGATCGGTCGCCGCTGCGCCGGCCTCGCGCAGCCGCTGCTCGATGTGCCGGTTGTACTCGGGACGAAGACCCATGCCGCCGTAGCCGGCCGGGAAGTGCACCCAGGCGAGCCCGGCGTCGTAGCGCGCGCCGCGGAACTCGACGTCGGGAGTGGTGGCAGCGTCGTGAGCGGCCAGCAGCGCGTCGATGGCGTCGTCGACCTGCTGGAGGGGTGTGGTCGCGGTGTCGGTCACGGGTTCGAGTCTCGCAAACCCCCGTTTGTGTCACCGCATTGGTCGTCGACGACCTGTTCGGTGACACAAACGGAAGTGCGGGTGGCGATCGGCATCGGAGATGGCAGAATGTCGGCGCACATAGTGGACCGTGTCCACGCATGGTGGGCGTAGCTCAGCTGGTGGTAGCGCCAGGTTGTGATCCTGGAGGTCGGGGGTTCAAGTCCCCTCGCTCACCCTTCGAGTGGCCGGGCAGTTGGGGGCGGAATGTGAGACCCCTACACTGCCCGGGCATCGACCGTCTCTAGCTCAACGGCAGAGCAGTGGACTCTTAATCCATTGGTTCTGGGTTCGAATCCCAGGGGACGGACTACTCCAGAACTCCAGCGTCTAGCTGAAATACCGTTCAGTTAGGTGCTCGGATGGTGGTGGTGGATGGTCCGGTTGGTTGTGGCCAGTGGGCGTGCCGTGCTCGTTCGACGTGCCATCGGGGCATCTTGCGTTTGATCAGCCGTGGGTTCGACCGGTTGCGGCGTGCGGGGTTGAGGCGTCGGCCCAGCAGGATGAGGGCGTAGGCCCAGCTGTGGTCAGTTGAGCCCGGAGGGGGGAAGACCGCGCGCTGATGACAGCGAGCGGCGACTGATCCGCGGCGACGAACGAGACCCGGTCCGGGTCGACGTCGGCTTCGTGGGCGGCGGCGAACATGAGGGTGCGGATCGCGTAGTGGCAGCACAGGTGGCCCCAGATCTCTTGGTGGACGAGTTCGGGCGACTTGGACCGCAGCACGGTTCGAGCACCGCGCTGGTGGGTCTTCAACTCGTCGAACGCGGACTCGATCTCCCATCGTTGCGCGTACGCGGCGGCGAGTTCGGTGGCGGACACCTCGGTCGGGTCGACCAATGTGGTGAACAGCCGGAACGGTCCGGCCTCGACGTTGCGGCCGTCGTCGATGTCGTAGTCGACGACGCGTACCACGACGTGTTCGGTGTCCAACTTGGCGTTGTTGCGGCGAAGCTCAGCCAGCCAGGAACCGTCGGCCAGGGTCTCGATGCGACGGGGCTTGGTGTTGTTCTTGGCCCGCCACAACAGATCGGCACCGGTCGCCGATGCCTGCTGCCACAGGTCGAAACTGCAGTAGCCGCGATCAGCAAGCAGCAACATGCCCTCCTCGAGCCGGTCGACGAGGATCTTCGACAACGCCATCTCGGACTCGGCGTGGGTGCCCAGTTCAGCTTCGAAGATCGCATGCGTGCCACACTCGGCCAACGCCACCAACCGGACCTGCGGAAACGCGGAACGTTCCCCCTTGGCCGTGCCCGGCCGCCCGAAGAACTCGTCATTAGCGACGGTGTCAGCGACATCGAGCATCGTCCCGTCGATCGCCACCATCCGACGCCCGACCAGGAACGACTCGGTCGAGTCCGTCACTCGCCAACGGCCGGGCGACCCGCTCGAACAACGCCCGCACCGGCGCCGACCCCAACCGCTCGCGAGCCTGGAAGATCGCCGACTTCGACGGCAACCGGACCGGCTCCACACCAGGATCCGACCACGCCAGACCATCGGTCATCAACCCCATCACGTCCTCATAGGAACCTTCAGAATGCAACGCCATCCCGACCGCGAAATACGCCATCGTCCGAGCCGGCAACGACCGATGCCGCTGCTCAGTGCGGCCCGCCTCGGCGATCACCTCATCAACAACGCCGGGCGGGAACACCCGAGTCATCAACCCCACCGACACCAGATCCGACAACCGCCGAGGCGACTCCGGCTTCACCCAACCAGCACGAGGCATCCACCCAAACTACACCCACGTGACCCTAACTGAACGGTATTGGAGCTAGCTGGGGTCTATCGGTTCTCGTCTTTGGTGGCGACCAGCCAAAACGTCCAATGTTGCTGCGCTGATGCTACGCAACTGGCGAAGACCGAGCCCACCCGGCGAGACAACCCCCTTTGCGCAGGACCACAACGGAATAGCCGGGTTGGACAGCCGGGCCGATCGCGCCGGGATCCACTCAGCCGGGCGGACGCATCCGGTCGGTCTCGTCGGGTGCTGCTTCGGCGAGGATTGCCACCACCTCGTCGTCGGAGACCTGGGAGAACTCGCGGTAGAACGCACCGACGGCACCGAACGACACCGGGGTCTCGACGGCGACGTACTCGTCGGCAACACCGCTCATTCGGTCGAGCCAGTCCGATGGGGCGACGGGCACCGCCAACACAACCCGAGTCGCACCCTGCTCACGAGCGATCCGGCAGGCGACCGTCGCCGTCGACCCGGTGGCGATCCCATCGTCGACAACCACGGCAACGCGTCCGTCGAGCTCGATCCGGGGACGTCCCGTCCGATAGCGGCGCGTGCGCCGCTCGAGCTCGATTCGGGCCTCGCGCTCCACCACTTCGAGCTCGTCGGCGCCGACGTCGGCGAACTGCATCACCTCACGACTCAGGACCCGGGCGCCGTCCTCGCCGACCGCCCCCATCGCGAGCTCGCGATGGTACGGCACACCGAGCTTGCGCACCATGATGACGTCGAGCGGGGCACCGAGCGCTCGTGCCACCTCGGCCGCAACCGGGATGCCGCCCCGCGGGAGCCCGAGCACGACGACGTCCGCGCCCGCCAGATGACCGAGGCGGGCCGCGAGTCGCCTGCCGGCGTCGACGCGATCGGTGAACATCGACGACCGATCGCGTCCGTCAGCCTCGTCGTGCCGAGCGGCGCTTGCGTCCGACCAGGCCGCTGGTCGGTACCCACGGCTGCTGGCGGGGTTGCTCGGGGCTGGCCGCCGACGGCGCTTCGACCACGGGGGCAGGACCGCGCCGCCGCTTGCCCGGGGCGTGCACGGGATCGCGGGCCCGGCGGCGAATCCGACGTCGACGTGGGTTCGTCATGGCGACCTCACCGCATCGCCGGCACTGCGCTGTCGCGGTGCGGCGCTCGCATCTCCGCCGCCAGTGGGGACGTCAGATCGACGAGATCGGACGCCATGTCGACCAGGAGGTCATCGAGGCTCAAGACACCGACGAAGCGACCGCGGTCGACCACCGCCAGCCGCCGAACGGAATGTCGGCGGAACGTCGCGAAGGCCTCGTGGAGGTCGGTGTCGGCGTCGATCGTGAGCACCGGCGACGACATCACCCCGTCGATGCGGGCATCGAGGGGCAAGCCCATGGCGACGCCACGTCGTACGAGATCGCGATCGGTGACGACCCCGACCAACTCGTCACGATCGAGCACCGCCACGAAACCGATCCCCGACCGCTCCATGATCTGTGCCACCTCGACCATCGGGCGACCCGGCGCGACGCCGATCCCCGAACGATGGAGCCGTTGCTGCGTCTGCATCGTTCACCTCACTCCGCGTGCTCGTAGTGCTTGAGAAACGCGTCGCTGCCCGGGAAGAACAGCGACTCGTGCCCATCGGTGTCCCACCGCACCACGTACGGCGGCCCACCATCCACTCCTCGTACCTCGAGGATCTCACCGTCCCGCTCGGGTTCACCGACCCGGTGCCCACGAACGGTGATCCGATCACCAACACTTGCTCTCACGGCACCCCTCCTCGCTCGATCCGCACCACCTACTGAACGACGCCGTTCGCCCCGAATCCAGTGCCATTCGTCACGGTGCCGGGTCCATCGACTCTGGTCGTCACCATCTGCCCCACCTAACGTTGGTGTGGAGAAGCACCTCGCAGGAGGGCACCATGAACGACACGATCACGGTGTTCCTGGTCGACGATCATCCGATCGTTCGCGACGGCTTGCGCGCCGCATTGAGCCGGTACGACGACATCGAGGTCATCGGCGAGGCCGACACCGCCGCATCCGCACTTGCCCGCATCACGTCGGCACGACCCGACGTGGCGCTCCTCGACATCAACCTGCCCGACGAGACCGGAATCGAGTTGTGCCGCCAGCTCGTCGAGCGTTGTCCGACGGTTCGATCCGTGATGGTGACCTCGTTCGACGAGACCGAGGCGGTGTTCAGCGCGATCCTCGGCGGAGCGATGGGGTACGCCCTGAAGCACGCGACCGGCGAGCAACTCGTCGAGTGCATCCGGCGCGCGGCTCGTGGCGAAACCTGCACCGATCGAGCGGCCGCCCACCACATGCTCGAGCGGGCGATGCGCGGCGCTGTCGACGAGCGGCTGACGGCACTCACCAACCAGGAGCATCGGGTGCTGGACCTGCTTGCCGACGGTCTCACCAACCGCGAGATCGGCGCGCAGCTGTTCGTGTCGGACAAGACCGTCAAGAACTACGTGTCGAGCATCCTCATGAAGCTGGGAATGTCGCGCCGATCCGAGGCTGCGGCGCTCGCCGCCCGCATCGACGAGCGTCGGCGGGCATTCATCGAGCCGGTCGCCGATACACCGGCGATCCGATACTGATCGCTCGGGCGCCCGGAGAGCTTCAACGGGAAGTCGGGCGCGCGGGTGGTCGGCGGGGGGGCGACCGGGGAACGTGCCATCGTACGGTCACACCGCCGAGCTCGCCGTCGCTGACCCGGCAGTCGCCGCCGAACGATCGCGCCCGCGCAACCAGGTTGTCGATGCCACCGCCCGACGGCAGCATCGACGGGAGCCCGGTACCGTCGTCGGAGACGGTCACGACCGCATCGTCACCGTCGATCTCCACGGTCACCCGCGCACGCCGCGCCCTGGCGTGGCGGGCGACGTTCGACAGCGCCTCTCGTACGACCAGCGGCACCGCTGCGCCGACCGCTTCGGGAATCGCTTCGTCGACCGGGCCCTCGAAGCGGAGGCTCGGCGCGAAGCCAAGCGTGTCGACGAACCGATCGACCTCCTCGGCGACGACCGCTCGGAGCCCGCGCTGGTCGAAGGCCGGCCGGCGGAGATCGAAGATCGCCGCTCGGATGTCGCGCATGACGCCGTCGAGCTCCTCGACCGTTTCGGCGATCCGCTCGCCCGCCGGTGCACTCGCCGCGGGCAGCACCGACTCGAGCCGCATGGTCGCGACGAAGAGGCGCTGGATGGCGGAGTCGTGCAGATCGCGCGCGATGCGGTCGTGATCGGCGATCGTGGCCAGTTCGGCCATCCGCTCGCGCAGCTCGACCAGCTCGAACACGATCGAACACGTCTCGGCGAACGACTGCGCTGCCTCGAGGTCGTTGCGGCCGAAGGTGTGCTCGACGGCCATCACCTCGCTCGGCCGGTGAGCTCCCAGCACCGCAGCCCCGATGTCGGTTCCGACGCCGATCATCAGCACCGACCCCGTTGCCTCCGCGACGGCGTCGGCGGAGAGGATGGCGGGTTCGGAGGTGGGTGTCGAATCGAGGAGGATCCGACGTTCGGACCACACCGCCGAATCGCCGCCCGCGACGATGTCGATCCGTATCCCGCCGTTGTTGGCCCGGCCGAGCCAGCAGGTCTCGGCACCGATCACACGTCGTGCGAGCGACACCGCGATCCGCTCGAGTTCGGCTCGGTCCGCACCAGCGAGCGCGCTGCGGAACATCGTGCTGGTCGCCGAGATCCGATCGACCAGAGCGGTGACGTGCGAGATGTCGCGGATGAATGCCGCAACCATGGGCTCGTCGCCGCCGAGCGGAACGAGGGCGATGTCGACGTCGACGTCGGTACCGTCGGCCCGTCTCGCACGCAACGGCACCCTGGTTCCCATCCGTCGCGCCGTCGGTGCCTCGACGTAGCGGCGGTGGTGGTCCTCGTGAACCTCACGGTCCGCTTCCGGGACGAGCACGTCGTATCGCTCACCGACGAGTGCGGTGGCGTCGTGGCCGAGGACGTTCGCAACGGCCTGGTTGGCGTAGCGGATGCGGCGATCGGGGCCGACGATCACGATCGCGTCGGCGGCGCCGTCGATGACCTCCGACCACTGCACCACCCGGGCGAACTCCGGCGACTCGACCACGCGACCACCTCCATGATCACGCTACCGAAACCGCGCGGATCGTCCCTGGTCCGGCGTCACCGTTCGTACGCCGTCGTCGCTCACGTCGGGGCATGCCGTTCGGCACTGGATGACATCGGGCGGCCGTGCTGCGATCGAATTGTGGCAGACCGCCACGACGAGGAGGCAGCCATGGCATTGATGAAGATGTTCCCGGACGATCTCGAGTGGCCGATGCGTTTGACGCGGCCGTTCATGGAGGATGCGACGCTCAAGGTCGAGGAGTACGAAGACGACGGCCATCTGGTCGTTCGCGCCGAGATGCCCGGTATCGACCCGGACGAGGATGTCGAGATCACCGTCGCCGACCATCGGCTCCACGTGCGCGCCGAGCGCCGGTCGGAGTCGACGACAGAGGACAAGAAGGGATACCGCTCAGAGTTCCACTACGGCTCGTTCGAGCGTACGATCCGGCTGCCCACCGGCGCAACGGAGGCGGACGTGACCGCTACGTACCACGACGGCATCTTGGAGGTTCGGATCCCGATCGACGTCGAGGGGGTCGCGGCGAAGCGGATTCCGGTGGCCCGCAGCTGACGTCTGGTCGCGGCCTGCGTTCGACACCACCAGGGGTGGTCGGTGATCGCGGGCCGCTGCCGCGCCCGGAGGCGGTGTCGGAGGCACGAGTTCGGGCAACGGTCGTGGCATTGCCGTGAGCTCCATCAGCGGCTTCGGTCGACCGGTCCGGATCGGCAGCGACGGTCGCCCAGCGCACCCACCGGTGCCGCTCGATCGTGACCCCGACCAACGCGATCGTGCCACCGGTCAACACGTCGAACACCCAGTGGTTCGCGGTCGCCACGACGGCCCAGCCCATCGCGAGCGGCATCGCGACGCCGGCGATCTTCCACGGCAGCGTCTTGCCGACTCGGATCCAGGTGAGTCCGACGAGCAGGTTCCAACCGAAGTGCAGACTCGGCACGGCGGCGTAGGCGTTGGTGAACGACGGCGGTTGGAGCACCCGGTACGAGTGTGAGCGTTCGGTCACGGTGTCGACGTACTCGAGCCCCATCAGCCGGGGTGGCGCGACCGGGAAGACGGCGAAGATGAGCATGCCGATCAGTCCCGAGATGATCATCGCGTTGCGGAGTTCGAGGTACTCGCTGCGATCGACGCGGATCAGCCAGATCAACGTGCCGATCAGGACCGGCCAGTGCAGCCAGATGTAGATCCAGTTGGCGAGGGTGACCAGCCCGGCGGTGGCGAGGACACCCGCCTGAACGCTCGTCTCGATCGCGATCCCGAACGATCGTTCGAGCTCGAGGACGCGCTCGGCATTGCGTTCCGCGGTCATGACGTCACCCTCGGTGAGTCCGCGTACGCCGAAGTAGATCACGATCGCGCCGGCCACGATCACGAGTTGGCGCATGACGAACCATGGGGTGCGCGACGACCTCATGATCCCATCTTGAACCCGACCCGGAGATTGCGCCAGGGCCGTCCTGCCCCACCGGCCGATCGTGCAGCTCGCGTCGGTCAGCGGACGCGGGCCACGACATATCGCACACCCACCTGGTCGGCGAACTCGTCGTTGCCGGGTAGGTAGAGCTGCGTGTCGCTCACCCAGATCGGCGTCCACAGTGCGTCCGCGGCGATCCTGTCGAGGGCTCCCTGCGTGTCCCTCGGCTCCCAGAGATCGCTGCGCTGGGTCGCAGCGATCACACCGCCCGGCCGAACGACGCGGCAGAAGCCGCGCCAGCAGGCGTCGACATCGGGGACGTAGGTCATCACGCCGACGCAGGTCACCGCGTCGAAGATGCCGTCGTCGTACGCGAGCGGTTCCTGCAGGTTGGCCGACGACACAGTCGTGTAGGCGCCCGACCGACGGGCGAGTGCCAATGACTCCTCCGAGACATCGATCCCGTGCAGATCGCCCGTGTATCCCGCTGCGCGCAGCGCCCCGCCGCAGAGGCCGGTACCGCACCCGGCGTCGAGGATCGACGTGGCGTCGGAGCAGTGCTCCATCACGAGATCGGCCACGACCGCCGGAGCCCGGTACGACCACTCGTTCAGATCGCGGTCGTAGCGCCCGGCCCATTCGTCGTAGTACGCAGCGACCTCGCGAGAGTCGGTACTGCCGGCGACCAGCCAGCCGTCATCATCGTCTGGGCCGGCACCGGTGCCCGTCATGCGGGCCGTTGTATCACGATTCGGCAGCGATCTCGTCGGCGCCGGCGCTGCGGGCGGCCTGCAACCCGTCGTCGACGTGGTCACGGGGCGACCCATCGACATCGCTCGTCTCGTCGACAGCGGCCGCCTGACGGCGACGGACGTTCCACAGGAACGCACCCCCGATGATCGATCCGGCCCCGACCGCGTACCAGGGTGCGTTGTCGGTGCTCGGCACGAAGCCCTGCAACCACGATTGGATCTCGATCGCGGCGTCGACCACCGGATCCTCGGGATCGCCGCCGTTGAACAACCGGACCTCGTACCACCCGTAGTAGGCGACGTAGGCGCCGGCGACAACGAGCAACACACCCGCGATCCGGTTCATCTTGGGCAACAGCGAACGGAACTTCGCAACGAGGCCGTCCTTGGTCAGCGCGACCGCGAGGGTGAGCACCCCGACCACGATGCCCATGCCGAGCCCGTACACGACGAAGACGGCGACACCGGACAGGTAGCTCTCGTTCCGGAACGTCGTCGAGGTGACGGCGAGGAACGGGCCGATCGTGCACGACAACGACGCGACGGCATACGAGACCCCGAACAGGTACATCGACACGAGGGTGCCGTCGGCCCCGCCCTTCTGCAGCTTGGGGATGTTGACGATCAACTGTCGCCCGGTGAGCATGTAGACGCCGAGTCCGATCAGCGCGATGCCGATCACGATCGTCGCCCACGGCAGTTGCTCCTCGATGCCACCGATGACCTTGGTGATCACGGCACCGAACAGTCCGAACACGGTGACGAATCCGGCGGTCATCACCGCTGACACGCTGATGGCCCGCGTGACGGCGCTGCGATTGCTGGCGCCCTCGTCGAGACCGACGAAGGCCGACAGGTAGGCGGGCAGCAACGCGAACCCGCAGGGGTTGACCGTCGCAGCCATGCCGGCCGCGAGTGCGAGGGCGAAGGGTCCGTTCAGCACAACGGGTGAACACGGTACGGCGACACCGCCATTCCGACACGGTCGATGCACGAAACATCCGCGGAACAAGCCGGCGACGTCCTCGGGTTCCCGATCCATGGCCGTGCCCACCCCCTCCCGCCGAACGACGGCCGGCGCTGTCGGCGCCGCGCTGTTGCTGGCCGCATGTGGCTCCGACACCGCAACCGAACCCGCCCCGGCGACCGAACCCGCCCCGGCGAGCGAGGCGACCGGTGAACCCGGCGACGACGAGTCGGACACAGGACCCGACACGCGAACGTCGAGCGACCCGTTCGAGGTCGACCAGATCGAATCGTCACCGCGAGCGGTGACCGCCAGCGGGATCCAGGCGTGGCAGAACCAGGTCAACCTCGCCGGTCTTCCCGACGCGCTGGTCGCGTTCGACGAGATCCGCAGCGGTGGTCCACCGCCCGACGGCATCCCCCCGATCGACGAGCCCCGCTTCCTGCGGCCGGATGCCGTCGACTTCCTCGCCGGCAACGAGCCCGTGCTCGCCTTGGAGATCGAGGGCGAGGCGCGGGCGTACCCGGTGCAGATCATGACGTGGCACGAGATCGTCAACGACACGGTCGGCGGGGTGCCCGTCTCGGTCACCTATTGCCCACTCTGCAACTCGGCGGTCGCCTACGACCGCCGCCTCGATGACCGGGTGCTCGACTTTGGCACCTCCGGGCTGCTGTGGAACTCGGCCCTCGTGATGTACGACCGTCAGACCGAGACGCTGTGGAGCCACTTCACCGGCGAGGGCATCATCGGCGAGCTCACCGGCGTGCGGCTCGACGACTTCCCGCTCGCGACCGTCGCATGGAGCGTGTGGCGCGATGCACACCCCGACGGTCTGGTGCTCAGCCGCGACACGGGGTTCGAACGCGACTACGGCCGAAACCCCTACCCGGGCTACGACGCCGTCGATGGTGTGCCATTCCTCTTCGAAGGCGACGTCGACGGCAGATTCACCGCCATGACCCGCATCGTCGGCATCGAGCAGGACGGAGAAGCCGTCGGGGTCCCGCTCGTCGTGCTCGAGGAGCGGCGCTCCGTCACGGGCACCGTCGGCGGGACGCCGCTCGTGGTGTGGTGGACACCGGGCACCGCGTCGGCCCTCGACTCGGCGACCATCGCCGCCGGTGGCGACGTGGGTTCGACAGGGGTGTTCGTGCCGGTCGCCGACGACACCGAGCTCACCTTCACGGCCTCCGCCGACGGATCCTTCGTCGACGACCAGACCGGCTCGACGTGGAACATCCTCGGCGAGGCGGTCGACGGGCCGCTCGACGGCAACGAGCTCGAGCCGATCGGTCACGTCGACACGTTCTGGTTCGCGTGGTCGACGTTCCGTCCCGACACCGCCGTCCTCGATGGCTGACCGACGTCGTCGGCTGGTCGCGGCCGCCGACGACACACCGATCCGAGACAGCATGCTCCCCACTCCGCTTGGACGGCGCTGATCCGGTGCTGGTGGTGATCCTCGGTGATCGTCGCGGTGCTCGCTCGACGCGAGCGTTCGCTCGTCTGCTCGGGATCGGCGCGACGCTGCTCGGTCCGATGGGCCTCAGAACGCTCCCCTGAGAACGGGCCTCGACCGTCGACATGACGATCCCCGAACGGACGGCGTCCAGGAGGTGCAGGACGAGGCAGACGGCGACCCGACGGTGGCGGCGCCGCCGAGTGGACCGACGGACGCCAGGGACACTGCGGCTCAACCGGCCATCGACCTCACGGTCGCCTCGAGCACCGCAGGGCTGGTGGCCAGGTTGAGACGAACGTGGCCCCGCCCCTGCGGCCCGAACTGTGGCCCGGGACTCAGCTCGACTCCCCGTTGACGGAACAGATCGGCCGGATCGTCGCCGAGGCCGAGATCTCGGCAGTCGATCCAGGCGAGATACGTCGCCGCGGGCGGGGTGTAGCGCGTCCGCGGGAGATGACGGTCGAGGAGCTCGACGAGGGTCGTTCGGTTCTCGTCGATGACCTCGACGACGGCGTCGAGCCACGGTTCGCCGTCGGTCCAGGCCGCGACGGTGGCTGTCACGGCCATCAGGTTCGGCGCCCCGAGGTAGTGGCCCGGCAGGGCTCGCAGCGCATCGTGAGCGGCATCGGAACCAGCGTGGAGCACCGCCCACCGGAGCCCCGCCAGGTTGAACGCCTTCGATGCAGACGTCACGGTCACGGTTCGCGCCGACACCTCCGCACCGAGCGACTCGAACGGGATGTGGCGGTGGCCGGGCATCGTGAGATCGGCGTGGATCTCGTCGGAGATCACGACCAGGTCGAATCGTTCGGCGATCGCTGCGATCCGCTCCAGCTCGGGCGGGCCGAACACGTGGCCCAGCGGGTTGTGGGGATGGCAGAGGATCCACACCGTGGCGCCGCTCGCTGCGAGTTCTGCCTCGAGCGCGTCGTAGTCGAACGAACCGTCGACCATCGTGACCGGCACGAGCCGACGGTCCATCCCGTCGATCGTGTGCAGGAACGGGTGGTAGGCCGGCAGGTGGAGCACGACGCCGTCGCCGGGCACCGACAGGTGGTGCACCGTTGCCCGCACGCCCTGGATCACGTCGATCAGGTCGTGCACCCGGTCGGGTCGCACGTCCCAGCCGTACCGCTCGGCCATTCGTGGGCCGAACAGCTTCGCTGCCGGTGACAGCGCGTACGGTCCGCCCCAGTTCGGATAGCCGAGCTCGTTGCGGTCGACGACGCCACGGAGGGCATCGCTGATGGCCGGTGCAACCGGGAAGTCCATGTCGGCGACCCACGCCGAGAACGCAGCGGGGCGGTACTGCCACTTCGCGCCGCCCTTGGCCCGCAGCACGCCGAGGTCGAGCGTTCGGAGGCCGAACGGGTCGACGATCCCGTCGCCCCGTGCGTCGACGTTCGCAACCCCGTCCGCGTCGACGTTCGCAACCCCGTCCGCGTCGACGTTCGCAACCCCGGTCGCGTCGTCGTTTGCGTCGTCGACCGTGTCCTCCGCCGGCTCGAGGCGGGTCACGGGACCACCACCAACTTGCCACTCGCCCGCCGCTCGGCGAGATCGCGGAGGGCGTCGACGGTGCGTTCGAGCGGGTACACGGTCGGCTCGACCGGGTGCAGGCGTCCCTCGGCGATCATGCCCATGACATCGCGCAGGAGGGCCTCGTTGTCCGTGCGATGCCTGCCCGCCCAAGAACCCCACTCGACACCGGTGATCTGTCGGTTGCGCAGGAGCACGTGGTTGAGCGGCAACGAGGGGATCCCGCCGACGAAGCCGATCACGAGGTACTGGCCGCCGTCGCCCAGCGACCGCAACCACGTCTCGGCGGCGTCGCCGCCGACGGGGTCGTACACCAGATCGACCCCGGTCTTGCCTTCGGTCGCCACGAGATCGCGCACGGCCGTCTTGATGTCGTCGTTGCGCACGTCGAACGCTGCTTCGGCCCCCTTGAGGAGCGCCAATTGCCGCTTGTCCTCCGTCGAGGCGGCCGCGAACACACGCACCCCCATCGCGGCGCCGACATCGACGGCAGCGAGACCGACACCGCTGCCTGCCCCGATGACGAGCATCGACTGGCCGCGCTCGGCCCGCGCCCGATGCCGGAGCGCGAACACCGCCGTCAGGTAGCTCTGCACGAACGTCGCCGCGATGCCGTCGGAGATCGCATCCGGCACCGGGATGGTTGCGTGCGCCGGCACCACGGTTTGTTCGGCATACCCACCTTCGCCCGATGCGACCAGCACCCGCGTCCCGACCGTGAGGTGGGGTGCGTCGCGGGCGACGTCGGCGGCGATCTCGGTGATCCGGCCGACGAACTCCCATCCCGGCACGAACGGTGTCGGGGTCTTCACCTGGTAGCGCCCGCCGATGATCAGGTTGTCGACATAGTTGACCCCGGCCGCCAGGACATCGAGCCGCACCGTGCCGGGGCGCAGCGTCGGCGCCGGGACGTCGTCGAGCACCAGGCGGTCGATGGGGCCGTACTCCCGGCAGAGAATCGCGCGCATCGGTCGATTGTGGCAGGCGGCTAGCGTCAGAGCGTGCCCGAACCGCTGACATCCGTCACGCTGAGCGGGCGGTACGTCATCCTCGAACCGCTGTCGCTCGACCACCTCGACGGCCTCATCGCCGCCGCATCGGTCGATCGCAGCACCTATGACCTCACCTGGGTGCCCGACGGGGAGGATGCGACCCGGGCGTACATCGCCGGTCTGGTCGCCGACCGGGAACGCGGCCTCGCGCTGCCGTTCGCGCAGCGGCGGACCGACACGGGCGAGCTCGTGGGATGCACCCGGTTCATGGAGCCGCGTTGGTGGCGTGGTCGTCACGAACCCGACGAGGTCGAGATCGGGGGCACCTGGCTGTCGGCCGGCGTCCAGCGAACCGCGGTGAACACCGAGGCGAAGCTGCTGCTCCTGACGCACGCGTTCGAGCAACTGGACGTCTGGCGCGTCGCGATCTGCACCGACGAGCGCAACGAGCGCAGCCGGGATGCGATCGTCCGCATCGGAGCGGCGTTCGAGGGTGTGCTCCGGAATCACCGATTGCGAGCCGACACCGACGGTCCCGTCGCGCGGAACTCTGCCATGTACTCGATTCTCGACGACGAGTGGCCCGATGTGCGAGCCCGTCTCCGGTCACGCCTGGCGACGGGGGTCTGAGTGCGCGCGCTCGTCCTCGTCGCCCACCCGTGCCACGAGGGCTTCACCCACGCCGTCGCCCGGTCGGCGATCACCGGGCTGGAGAGGGGTGGGCACGAGGTGGACGTGATCGACCTGTACGCGGTCGGGTTCCGAGCCGCGATGTCACGTGAGGAACGCCTGGCGTACGACACCGACGACCCGATCCTCGACGATCAGGTCCGCGCTCACGCGGAGCGGCTGCGACGAGCCGAGCTGCTCGTGTTCGTGTATCCGACGTGGTGGAGTGGCCTGCCGGCGATCCTCAAGGGTTGGCTCGAGCGCGTGATGGTGCCCGGCGTCGGTTTCCGCTTCGACGAGCAGACGGCCAGGGTCCGGCCAGGGTTGCGGCAGGTGCGACGCATCGTCGGGATCAGCACCTACGGCTCACCGGCTCGGTACGTCAGGCTGGTCAACGACAACGGCCGGCGGATCCTCACGCGTGCGCTACGGATGTCGTGCGGTGTGCGTGCTCGCACGACGTGGCTGGCGCTGTACGCGATGGACACGACCACCGACACCGATCGCAGTCGATTCCTGGCCGACGTCGAACACCGACTCGCGACGATCTGATGGGGTCGCGGTGAGGTCGACCCGCTGATGCGCGTCCTGGTCATCTACTGCCATCCGAACCCGGCGTCGCTGATCGCCGCCGCCCTCGATCGTGCATTGGCGGGGCTGGACGCCGGCGGTCACGAGGTGCGAACGACCGATCTCTACGCCGAGGGGTTCGACCCGACGATGGGTTGCGAGGAACGACGGATGCACCCCGAGCCCGGCATCGCTCCGGAGCTGCAGCGCCACGCCGACGACCTCGTGTGGGCGGAGGCGCTCGTGCTGGTGTACCCGACGTGGTGGAGCGGGCAGCCGGCGATGCTCAAGGGGTGGATCGACCGGGTGTGGGTGGCGGGTGTGGCATGGGAGCTCCCGGAGGGAGCGAACGTGCTCCGCCCGCTCCTGCGCAACATCCGCCGGATCGTGGTGGTGACCTCGCACGGCTCGCCGAAGTTCACGAACGCCCTCGAGGGAGAGGCCGGCAAGCGCACCGTCACCCGATCGATCCGGGCGATGTGCTCGCGCCGGACCCGCACCACATGGTGTGCCCTCTACGGGGTCGACGCGTCGAGCGAGACGAAGCGCAAGGCGTTCCTCGACCGCGTCGAACGCACCCACCGGAAGCTCTGAGGGCTCGAACGTTCGGACTCGAACGTTCGGTCGTTCGCTCCGTTTCATGCCGCTCGGTCCTCCGCGTCCGTCCGTCGCTCGGCGGCGATCGGCACAGCTCCTCGGTCGACCGGTTCGAGACGTCCGTCGCGCTCGGAGCGTCAGCCGGCCACGGCCACGGCGATCTCGGCAGCGACACGAGCGTTGTGCTCGGCGAGCGCGAGGTTGGCCGGCACACTGCGGCCGTCGGTTGCCGCACCGATCCGGCCGAGCACGAACGGTGTCACCGCAGCGCCGCTGACACCTGCCGCCTCACAGTCGGCGAGCGCCGCCGCGAGCACCTCGTCGAGCTCCGTCCGATCGAGCTCGTCGGCTTCCGGGATCGGGACGGCGACCAGGACCCCGCTGCGCTGCCTGGTGCGATTGGCGAGGACCGCTGCGACCTCCTCGGGCGTCTCGACACGATGCGGAACCGGGAGTCCCGAAGACCGGGTGTAGAAGGCCGGGAAGTCGTCGTGCCGCCAGCCCAGCACCGGCACCCCGACCGTCTCCAGGTATTCGAGTGTTCGGGGCAGATCGAGGAACGCCTTGGCGCCGGCGCACACGGTGACGACGGCATGATGGGCCATCGCGTCGAGATCGGCGCTGACATCGCCGGTGAGCTCGGCGCCCCGGTGCACGCCCCCGATCCCGCCGGTGGCGAAGACCTGAACACCTGCGGCTGCTGCGAGCGCCAGCGAGGCCGACACCGTCGTCGCGCCGAACCCCCATCGCTGCGCGATCGCGATCGGCAGGTCTCGCTCGGCGACCTTGCGCGCCGGCCCCAGGATTCGTGAGTGCTCGGACGGCCGCAGACCCACCCGTGCGATCCCATCGAGGACGGCCGTGACGGCGGGCACGGCGCCGGCGTCACGCACCGCTCGCAGGCACCGATCGAGCGCCACCGTGTTCGACGGCGAGGGCAGGCCGAGGTGAGAGAAGATCGTCGACTCGAGCGCGACGACGGGTCGCCCAGCGGTGAGCGCGGCTTCCACCTCGCCGGAGATGTCGGGTTCGATCACCGCTCCAGTCTGCCAGCGTCAGCCGGCGACGAACCGGGTGACGCACTCCACGTGATGGGTGTGCGGGAACAGGTCGAGCACCTCGGTGCCGTCGTGTCGGTAGCCCTGACGGGCGAGCAGGCCGGCGTCCCGGGCGAGCGCGACCGGATCGCAGCTCACCAGCACGACGACCGGCGCGGCCGTCGCGTCGATCGTCGCCGCACCCGATCGGCCGAGCCCCGAGCGGGCCGGGTCGGCGATCGCGACGTCGATGGTGACGCTCCGGTCCGGCCGCCAACGACCGACCTGACCCTGCTCGATCCTCGCCGATCGCCCGCTGAGATTGACGCGGCAATCGGCGACGGCTGATTTCGACGTCTCCACGGTGATCACCCGCGCCCCCGGCTCGGTCGCGGCCACCGCGAACAAGCCGACACCGGCATACGCATCGAGCACCGTCGCTGCCGTGGCGAGCTCCGGGGCGGCCCGTCGAACGCTATCGACGAGCAGTTCGGCTGCAGCGGGTCCGGACTGGAAGAACGATGCCGACGACACCCGGAACCGGTGCCCGGCAACCTGCTCGTGCAGAGCGGCGTCCGGGCCGGTCGCGACGGTGTCGGGGAGACCGACGACGTCGCCACGGCGACGATCCCACCGCCCGGTGATCTCCCCGGTTGCGTTCGAAGCACGCAGGGTCACTTCCAGTTCGGGGGTGAGCCGCACGCTGTCGAGCAGCCTGAGGAGCGCCGGATGAGCGACCAGGCAATCGGCAGCGAGCACGGTGTCGTGGGAACGGTCCATCCGGAACGCAGCACGACCGTCTGCATCGCCCACGACCCGCAGCGTCGTCCGGTAGCCGCGATCCGGGACGGCCGCACCGGCCGAGAGGACGGCATCGGGCAATCGGGCCGTGCGGCGCAGGGCGTCGCGCACGATCTCGATCTTGGCGGGGAGCTGAGCCGGCACGGCGACGTGCTGCCAATCGCAGCCGCCGCATCCGGCAAGGCGCCGCACGCATGGGGGGTCGACGCGGTCGGGCGACGGTTCGATCACCTCGGTGACGAGGGCCCGCGACCAGTCGCCCTTGTCCTCGATCGTCTCGACCCTCACGGCGTCGCCGGGCACGCCGCCACGGAGGAACACGACCCGCCCGTCGGCGTCGTGGGCGAGGGCTTCACCGCCGGCGACGAACCGCTCGGCGTGGATCGGCCGGGTCGGTTCGGGCTCCGTCATCGCCGGCACCCTACCCGGCCGTCTCGTTCGGGGTCTGACCCCAACCGAGACGGTCAGGGGTGCCGGTTCGCGCCACGCCGCGCTTGACCTCGAGGTAGGCGGCGAACACCACTCGTCCTTCGACGGGTAGTGGACGGAGGCCGTTTCGGTCGCCACGCCGGCCTCGCGTGCCACGTCGCCCATCGATGCGCCATGGACACCGTGGCGCGCGACGAGCGTTCGAACCGCTCGACGGGTCGCCGCCGGACGGGCGGTCACCCGGCGAGCGCCCGCGCCGCTCCCGTGACGTCGAGGCCGATGCCGGTCTCGCGTTCGCTGATGGTCCACAACGTGTCGATCGCTCCGTCGAGACCGATCGTGCGCAGGATCGGCTTGCGGACGGGCGGGCCGCTGTTGACGAATAACGGCCCGTAGAACTCGCCGCCCTTGGCCCCCGGGTCGGTCGCGGCCCGCAGCTGGGACAGCGCACCACGCGCGGCCGACATGCCCGTCGTCCTCGCCAGGAACTCGAAGAACTTCTGCGACGTGCCGCCGTCGGTCTCGGTGACGCTGTGGGTCTGCAGATCCGTGTTCGACAGACCAGGGTGGGCGATCAGGCTCGCGGCGGGCACGCCCGCAGCATCGAACTGCCGCTGCAGGCCGATACCGAAGTGGAAGTTGGCCAGCTTCGACTGTCCGTAGGCGCGCCACGGGTCGTAGCGGCCGTCGAGGTGCGGGTTGTCGGGGTCGAGGGCCCGGCCGATGTGGTGCGCAGTGCTCGTGACCGTCACGACGCGAGCCGCGTCGGCCCGCAGCAGTCCCGGCAGCAGGAGGGTCGTCAACGCCCAGTGACCCAGGTGGTTGGTGCCGAACTGCATCTCGAACCCGTCGGCGGTCCGACGCTCCGGGATCCCCATCACGCCCGCGTTGTTGACGAGGATGTCGATCGTGTCGTGGCGCTCGAGGAGGGTGACCGCGACCTGCCGGACCGATGCGAGCGCGCCGAGATCGAGCTCCGCCGGTTCCAGGGTGGCGTCGGGTTGATCCGCCATGATCCGGTCGTGAGCGTCGCGTGCCTTGCCCTGGTTGCGGGCCGCCATGACCACGGTCGCTCCGGCGCCCGCCAATGCCCGAGCGGTCTCGAGCCCGAGGCCACCGTTGGCACCGGTGACGACGGCGATCCGTCCGCTGAGATCGGGGATGTCGGACGTGTTCCAACTCATGGTCTCAACGAACATTCATTCATGAGCCTGCATTCCACTCGCCGCCGAATCCGCGCGATCCTGGCGACCATGACCGACGCGACCGAGTGGTACTGGGATCTGAAGCGGGCGATGGCCGTTCCGGCCGAGGAGCGCGGACCAGGCGACCACATGCTCGGTCCGTACCCGACCAAAGGGGAGGCAGAGAATTGGCGATCGACCGTCGAGTCCCGCAACGAGGCCTGGGACGACGCCGACGAGGAGTGGGACAACCGAGGCGCGCACGACGGTGACCAGGCACGGTGACGACCCGCGGCCTCCCCGAGGCCGTACGGCTGCAACACTGAGTAGGTTCTGACCCCGTGGCCCGACCGATCCAGATCGCACCGTCTGTCCTGCCGGCCGACTTCTCCCGCCTCGGCGAGGAGGTCGCAGCGCTCGAGGCGGCGGGCGTCGACCTCATCCAGTGGGACGTCATGGACGGCCAGTTCGTCCCCAACCTCACGTTCGGGCCCGACGTCATCAAGTCCGCCCGCCCGCACTGCACCGTGCCGTTCGAGGCCCACCTCATGGTGTACACGCCCGACGTCATGGCCCAGCACTACGTCGATGCCGGATGCTCGCGGGTGATCGTCCACGCCGAAGCGTGCACCCATCTCCATCGGACACTCGCCAACATCAACTCGATGGGCGCCCGCGGCGCCGTGGCGCTGAATCCGGCGACACCGGCGTCTGCGATCGAGCACGTGCTCGATCTGGTCGACCTGGTGCTGGTGATGACCGTCAACCCCGGGTTCGGCGGGCAGGCCTACATCCCGACGATGGAGCCCAAGATCGCCCAGATCCGCCGAATGATCGACGAAGCGGGGTTGGCCGACGAGATCGATCTCGAAGTCGACGGCGGCATCGGCCCGGCAACGATCGAAGGTGCGGCGCGGGCCGGTGCCAACGTGCTGATCGCCGGGAGTGCGCTGTACCGCGACCCTGACGGGCTCGAGCACGCCGTCGCGCAACTGCGTGTCCTCGCCGAGGGTGCCACACCCCGTCCGTAGGGTCCACTGCGTGACGATTCGAGCCACCCATGTCAGGCCCGCCGACGCGCTCTCGGCGCTCGGCGACGCCGTACGCGAGGCGAAGGGCGACGACCCGCTCGCCCCGCTCGTGGTGTTGGTGCCCACCAACGCGGCCGGCGTGATGGCGCGTCGTTGGCTCGGCGCGAACGGTGGTGTCGCCTCGGTCGACATGGTCACCCTCTCTCGGCTCGCCGAGCTGATCGCCGGATCGTCCCTGGTCGCCGACGGGCGACGCCCGGTGTCGACCCCGCTCGTCGATCTGGCCGTTCGGGCCGTGCTCGCCGATGCTCCCGGGCCGTTCGCGGACGTTGCCGACCACCCGTCGACGGTGACAGCCCTGCGCGATCTCCACCGCGAGCTCCGCATCGCCGGTCCGGCCGCGCTCCAGTCGCTGGCCACGGCCTCACGGCGGGGTCGAGATGCCGCCCGGGTCTCGTCGCTGACCGCCGACCGCCTCGGCGCCGACTGGTACGACGAAGGCGATCTCCTCGAACGGGCGTGCTCGCTGCTCGGTTCGGGCTCGACGATCGCCGGGCTCGACCGGGTCGTGGTGTTCCTGCCGCACGTCGCACGTGGCCTCGAGGCCGATCTCCTCCGTTCGCTCGGCGCGCACGGCGAGGTCCGCCTGATCCTCGCCACCACAGGCCACGAGCCCGTCGACGCCGAGATGCTCGATCTCGTCGTGCGACTCGATGCCGTCGCCGACCCGACTCCACCCTCCCCAGCGAAGTCGCGCATCGAACCACCGGTGGTCGTGTCGACCACCGACGCCGACGACGAGGTGCGCCACGCCGTCCGCTCGATCGTCGACCATGCGCGCAACGGCGTCGCGTTCGCACGGACGGTCGTGGTGTGGCCGGCGGATCGACCCTACGCCCGACTCGTCGAACACCACCTCGACGCGGCCGGCATCCCGTGGAACGGTCGCCCGGGAACCCTGGTCACCGAACGCCTCGTCCCGCGATTCCTGCTCGACCTCCTCCAGGTCGACCGGCGAGGGCTGCGTCGCCACGACCTGTTCGATCTCCTCGCCGACATCTCGGTCCGCGACGATCGAGGTGGCGTCGTCCCGACCGGCCGATGGGAACGCGTCGCGCGCGAGGCCGGCGTCGTCCGAGCCGAACACTGGCAACCCCGACTCGCCCACTACGCCGCCGCAGCGCGCGCTCGTGCGGCCGCGGTCGAGGCCGCCGACGGCTCGGCGTCGGCGACGTCGGCACGCGCCGACGAGGCCGACCGCCTTGCCGAGTTCGTGCACCGGCTCCAGCGCGACCTGGGCCATCCGGCGGCCACGCGCACCTGGAGCGAGTGGGCCGGCTGGTGCGAGCACCAGATCGAGTGGCGGCTGGGCGAGCGGATCCTCGGTCGGCTCGACGAAGCCGAGCGACTGGCCGCAGACCACACCAGTCGGGTGCTCGACCGGCTGCGCCACCTCGACGCGGTCAGCCCCGCCGTACGCCGCGACGAGTTCCGCGCCGTGTTCGCCGCCGAGTTCGAGGTCGCTCCCGGCCGTCTGGGTCGGCTGGGCCACGGTGTGACGATCGGCTCGCTCGCCAGCACGATGGGGCTCGACGCCGACCTGGTCATCGTGCTCGGGGCAGCCGACGGGCTGTTGCCGCCGGCCCCGGTGATCGATCCGCTGGTCAGCGATCACGATCGACGTGCCGCCGAGCTCGCCACGTCGGACGCCCGGACCCGACGTGCGCATCGCAGCTTCCTGACCCACCTCCAGACCGCGCCGCGGCTCGAGATCGGTGTTCCCCGGGGCGACCTCAGGGCGACCACCGAACGGCTGCCGTCGCGGTGGATCGCCGCTCACGCCCCGGAGGCACGGCTCCGTGCGGTGAGCAGCCACCACGCCGGGCTGATCCACACCGAGTTCCCCGCAGCCGACACCGAACACCGTCTGCGGCGCCTCACGGCGCTCGTCGCTGCCGACCCGACCACGTTGGCAGCCGCGTGCGAGCACGATCCGACCGCAGCCCGCGCGCTCCGCATGCGAGCGGCGCGCCGGGCGCCGGAGCTGACGGTCTACGACGGCGACCTCAGCGCGGTCGACATCGCCCACTTCGACCGGCCGGTGTCACCCTCCCAGCTCGAAGCCTGGCCGGCTTGCCCGCACGCGTACTTCGTGCAGTACCTCCTCGGCGTGCGGCCGATCGACGACGCGACCGACGACCTCGCCCTGTCACCCATCGAGCGCGGCAACGTCGTCCACACCACCCTCGACCGCTTCAACCACCTGGTGCTCGCCGGCGACCTCGAACAACCCGGCACCTCCGGCTGGACGCCCGGTCACACCCGTCGGCTGCTCACCATCTACGACGAGGTCGCCGACGAGTTCGAGCGCACGGGGCGGACGGGCCGTGCCGCGCACTGGCACCTCGATCGGGCAGCAGTGCGCGCCGACCTCGTCGAGTGGTTCGCCCGCGACGGCGCCGAGGCAGCCGACCGCGGCGCCCACATCGTCAGCTCCGAGCTCAGGTTCGGCCACGACGGCGACGTCACGCTGCCGGTCGCCGATGGGCGACGGCTGGCCGTCCGCGGCTCCGTCGACCGGATCGACCGTCGAACCGACGGTGACCTCGTCGTCATGGATCACAAGACCGGCAGCGATCGAACCTACCGGCACATCGCGGCCTCCGACCCCACCGAGGCGTGCACGCGGTTCCAGCTGCCGACCTACGCCGCGGCAGCCCTCGCCGTGACCGGTGCCGGGGATCCGCTCGAAACCCCGATCGGGGTGCTCGCCGAGTACGACTTCTTCGCGAAGGGCGAGTACCGACGACTCGGCTATGAGTTCGACCGTGAGGTGTGGGAACGGGTTGCGGTCGATGTCGCCCATGTCGTCAGCGGCATCGAATCCGGGCTGTTCCCGGCCGTCACCGACCCACCGCAGTACGAGCACTACATCTCCTGTCGATACTGCCAACCCGACGAGCTGGGCGTGCACGAACGATTCGCCGAGTGGGACGTCAAGCGCCACGACCCACGACTCGCCACATGGTTCCCGCTCGACGAACAACACGACGACGAACAGCACGACGACGAACACCAGGTCGACGGGCCCCGGTCGTCAGGAGGCCCGTCATGAGCGGCCCTCCACCCGACCAGGCGGCCAGAGACCGGATCCGCGCCGATCTCGATGCCAACCTGTTCGTCGAGGCCGGGGCGGGCGCGGGCAAGACGAGCAGCCTGGTCGGACGCATCGTCGGTCTCGTCGGCAGCGGCGTGCACATCGGCGCGATCGCCGCCATCACCTTCACCGAGAAGGCGGCGGCCGAGCTGCGCCACCGGGTACGAGGCACGCTCGACGATGCCGAGCGTGACGCGCTCGACGCCGACCGACTCGACCTCGCCGACCGGTACCACCTCGCGCTCGACGGGCTCGACCACGCGCCGATCGGCACCCTTCACGCGTTCGCACGCCGGATCCTCAACGACCATCCCGTGCAGGCAGGCCTGCCACCCGGGTTCGGTGTGCTCGACGAGCTCCAGAGTCATCTCGCGTTCGAGGAGCGCTGGGAGCAGTTGCTCGATCAGGTGCTCGACGACCCCGACCCGCCCGGCGGTGTGATCGACGGCGGCAGCGAGCTGATCGAGTTGTGCTCGCTCGACAAGTTCCTGATCCACCGCGGGGGTCGTCGCGTGGCGATCGGCTTCCACGACAACTGGGATCTCGTCGTCGATCGCGTCGACCGTTCCGATCCTCCACCGTGGCACCTCGACGTCGAGCCGTTGCTCGCTGCCACCGACCTGATCTGTGCCACGCCATGTCCCCCCGACGACTCGCAGGCAGCACGGTTGGCCGAGATCACCGATCTCGCAGCGCGACTGCGGGCCGACCACTCGCTCGGAAACCAGATCGAGCAGCTGGTCGAGCTCGAACGACGGTGCCGTGCGGTGAAGCGAACGGGATCGAAGAGCGCGTGGAAGCGGGCCGGGTTCGATCCTGCCGGGCTCGACGCACTCCGCGAGCGCCAGATCGAGCTGGCCGATCGGGCGCTGGAGCTGCTCCAGGCGATCCGCTCCCGGCGGGTGCGGGTCCTGGGCGCGATCATCGGGCGCTGGGTGCTCGAGGCCGCTCGCGCCCGGGCTGCCGACGGCACCGTCGAGTTCCACGACCTGCTCGTCCTCGCCCGACGGCTGGTCACGGAGCACGCCGACGTCCGGGCCGAACTGCACCGCCGCTACGAGCGGATCCTCCTCGACGAGTTCCAGGACACCGATCCGATCCAACTCGAGATCGCCGTCCGGCTCACGGCGGCACCCGACGCGCCAGAGCAGACGACCGACTGGACCCAGCTGCGGCCGCTGTCAGGGCGGTTGTTCATCGTCGGCGACCCGAAGCAGTCGATCTACCGCTTCCGGCGCGCCGACATCGCCCAGTACATGCGTGCCGGCGAACAGGTCGGCGCCGACACCGAGGTGCTCACGGCGAACTTCCGCTCGTCCCGCCCCGTACTCGACTGGGTCAACCACGTCTTCACGCCGGTGATCGAGCACCGAACGGACGTACAGCCCGCCTATCAGCCACTCGACGCCTGCCGACCACACCTGATCGACCACGGCTCGGTCACCGTGATCGGGGTCGGCGAACACGCCGACCTCACCTCGGGCAAGCGAGCCGAGGAGTTGCGCTGGCGCGAGGCGGCCGACGCGGCCGACGCCGTGGCCACCGCGCTCCACCAGCGGTGGCTCGTGACCGACGGCGACGAGCTCCGGCCATGCCGGCCGGGCGACATCACGATCCTGCTACCCGCCCGCACCTCGCTCCCGGCGCTCGAGTCGGCGCTCCGGGAGCACGATCTCCCGTACCGCGCCGAGAACAGTTCGGTCGTCTACACCACGGTCGAGATCCGCCACCTCATGATCGCCCTCAGGGCGGCCGACGACCCGACCGACCAACTCGCCCTGGTGGCGGCACTGCGCACCCCGCTCTACGGATGCAGCGACGTCGAGCTCCACGAGTGGCGGGTGGCCGACGGCGGCTGGTCGATCTGGGCCGAGCCACCCGAGGCGCTCCGCGACCACCCGGTCGATCAGTCGATCGCCCACCTGCGCACCCTGGCCGATCGGAGCACGTGGCTCACCCCTGCCGATCTCCTGTCCGCGCTCGTCGATGAGCGGCGCCTGCTCGACGTTGCGCTCGACCAACCCGACGCCCGCGACGTCTGGCGACGCGTGCGCTACGTCATCGACCAGGCCCGAGCGTGGAGCGATGCCGGTGGGCACGGTCTGCGCCGCTATCTCGCGTGGGTCCGACTCCTTGCGAGCGAGAGCCGCAACGCCGACACGATCCTGCCGGAGCACGACGACGACGCGGTTCGAATCATGACCGTTCACGCTGCCAAAGGGCTCGAGTTCCCGATCACGGTGCTGTCGGGCCTCACCACCCGTCCGTCACCGACCTATGCCAACTCGGTGGTCTGGCATCGCAACAGCTGGACGATCTCCAACAAGCACGGCGATGAGATCTACGACGACTTCCTACCTCTCGACGAGCAGATGAGCGATGCCGAACGCCGCCGGCTGCTCTACGTCGCCTGCACCCGTGCCGTCGATCACCTCGTCGTGTCATTGCACCGCCTCCCGGGGGAGACGGCGGTCGCGCCGAATGCGACCAACGCCAGCCTCCTCCACGCCGCCGGAGCTGCCGACCCGGCCGCTGGCGCCAGACCGCTCCAAGCCGACCCGGGCCTCTTCACCGTCGAGCGGTCCGACCCGACCGCGCTGGCATGGGCCGACGCCGAGGCCTGGCGCGCCGAACGGTCCGACACCTTCCGCCGGGCGCGACTCGTCCGAACGATCAGCGCGACACAGTTGGCGGCAGCGGCCTCGTCCTGGGAGGGCATGCGCACCATCGTCGACCCTGGGCTCGACAAGGAGGCCGTCGACCTCGATCTCCCGCCGTGGCAACGGGGTCGTTACGGCACGGCCGTCGGCCGTGCCGTTCACGCGGTGCTCCAGTTCGCCGACCTCCGCACCGGAGCCGATATCGATGATCACGCTGCCGCGCAGTGCGCGGCCGAGGGCGTCCTCGGGATGGACGACACAGTGGCCGCACTGGCACGATCGGCGCTCGAGGCACCGATCGTACGGGCAGCACTCGATCTGCCGCACCACCGCGAGTTGTACGTCGCCGCCGAGGTCGGGGGTCGCGTCCTCGAGGGCTACATCGATCTGTTCGTCGAGTCGGCCGAGGGCGGCGTCATCGTCGACTACAAGACCGACCAGTGGCCCGACGACGGCGAGCGCCGGCTTCGCATCGGCCGCTACCGCCGCCAGCTCGCTGCCTACGGCGTGGCGCTCGAACAGATCCTCGGCCGGCCCGTCGCCGGGGGCGTGCTCGTCCGGTGTCGACCCGACGGTGCCGCCGAGGAGATCCACCTCACCGAATGGGCCGAGGCGATCGCAGAGGCCCGCCGGCTCACCGCCGCCGCGGACTGACCACGTTGCGGTACACCCCGCTGACGCTCAGCCGAAACGACGCCAGCACGAAGATCACCCCGAGCGCGACGGCGAACGGGAGCACGAAGGCGCCGGCGATACGGACCTTGGCGTCGAGGAACGATCCGAGCACGCTCGCGTCGATCGCGGTTCCGTCGGTGTGCAGTGTCCGCATCGGGTCTTCGTAGGCCGGGCAGTTGACGTCGGTCTCCGAGACGCCGATCACCTCGTCACCGCCGAAGTTCTCCACCGGTTCCGTCACACGTGACACGAGCAACCCGAGATCGGGGTCGACGACGGCCGAGACCAGGTACTCCTCGTCGTCGTCGAGGTACTGGGCGTCGAGGCCGTACCGGACATCGATGAGGTTGCCCGACGAGAACGGCGCCCCGCCACCCGAACGGATCTGCTCGATTTCGAACCGGATCGTACGGTAGTCGCGATCGTCGACGGTGCCGGTGAAGACGATGTGGGGCAACGTGGGCGCCTCACACCCGATGGGTACGGGAACCAGCGGCAGCGTCACGGGCGTCGTGTCGCTTCCCACGTCACCGCCGGTGACGGTGCCGGTGTCACCCTCGGGCACACCCGTGTCGTCCGGCGGCGCGGCGAGTGCCGATGGGGAGGTGGCAGCCAGGCTCGACAGCGCGACCAGCAGGCCGGTGACCGGGGCGCGCCACATGAACCCGACAGTACCAGCGGCGCCGGGCGATACTGGGGCGCCATGGGCTACAACCCGAACCGCAGATTCAAGGCCCGACCGTTCGACTACGTGATGGTCGCTGCCGCCATGCTCGCGGCTGCGGGGCTGGTCGTGTGGGGCTTCCTGTCCTGATCGGCCGGCCACGCCGGCATTCAGAACGCCGAGACCCAGTGGCGTAGATGCACCCCGTCGATCGCGATGACGTCGAACCGAACCCCACCGTCGCCTTCCCCGGGGCGATGACGCAACCAGCTCGCTGCGAGTGCACGGATCCGTTGTTGCTTGGTCGCCCCGACGGCGCCGACAGCGCCACCTGGGCTACCGCGACGGCGGGTCTTGACCTCGCACACGACGACGACATCGCCGTCGGCGGCGACGATGTCGAGCTCGCCGGGCAGCTCGCGCTCGGGAGCACGCCAGTTGCGGTCGACGACGCGGTAGCCGAGGCGACGGAGATGGCGGACGGCGCGGTCCTCACCCCACCGACCGAGCGATCGATTCGACAGATCCATGGGCCCAGTACTCCCGTGTTCGATGAACGACGGGGCCTTCGGGCCCGATGGTGAGCGGTCAGCTCAGAATTCGCGCTTCTCGCGAACCTTGGCGGCCTTGCCGATGCGGTCCCGGAGGTAGTACAGCTTGGCGCGACGCACGTCGCCCCGTTTGACGACCTCGATCCTCTGCACCGTGGGTGCGTGGATCGGGAAGGTGCGCTCGACACCGACGCCGTAGCTGAGCTTGCGAACCGTGTAGGTCTCGTGCAGCCCGCTGCCCTGGCGCTTGATGACGTTGCCCTGGAACACCTGAACGCGCTCCTTGCCACCTTCGACGACACGGACGTGAACCTTCAGCTCATCACCCGGGAAGAACTCGGGGATGTCGTCGCGCAGCGAGTCGTTGTCGATGAGGTCGGTCGTCTTCATGAGATCTCTTTCAAGAACAGGGGCCGGTCAAGGATACGGGACGGGTGGGAACTCTTCCAACAGCGCGCGCTCATCATCTGTGATTCCACCACGGGCCTCGATCAGATCCGGACGGGCGGTGATCGTCCGGTGCAGTGCCTGGGCGAGACGCCAGCGAGCGATTCGACCGTGATCGCCGCTGCGCAACACCTCGGGCACCGGCCAGCCACGGAAATCTGCCGGACGCGTGTAGTGAGGCTCCTCGAGGAGTCCGGTGTCGCCGAAGCTCTCGGAGACCGGGCTCTCGGCGTTGCCCATCGCCCCCGGCAGCAGGCGCGTCACTGCCTCGATGACGAGGCAGGCGGCGACCTCGCCGCCGTTCAGGACGACGTCGCCGACGCTCAACTCCTCGTCGACGAGATGCTCGCGCACACGATGGTCGACGCCCTCGTACCGGCCGCACAAGAGACTGAAGCCGTCGGTCGCAGCGAGGTCGCGCGCCAACGCCTGGTCGAAGCGCCGCCCGCCCGGGCCGAGCAGGAACAGGGGCCGTGGCGGTTCTGCTGCCTCGACCGAGTCGAACAGCGGCTGGGCCCTCATGAGCATTCCGGCTCCACCGCCGAAGGGGGCGTCGTCGACGGTGCGGTGCACGTCGGACGTGTGCTCACGCGGGTCGTGGACACGAAGGTCGACGAGACCTGCGCTGCGTGCCTTGCCGAGGAGGCTGTCGGAGCAGAAACCGTCGACCAGGCCGGGGAAGAGGGTGAACACGTCGATCCGCATCGGGTCGGTCTCACTGAGCCAGATCGAACAGACCGTCGGGGGGATCGATCGTGGCGATCGGCACCCCGCCGGACATGTCGACGGAGGTCACGAACACCACGGGCACGAGCGCGCCCGAGTCGAGCTCGAGCAGATCGGAGGCGGGATTCGCGACGACCGCGACGCAGCGCCCCCGGTCGATCCCGTTGACCTCCACGACGCTCGCACCGATCAGGTGATGGACCCACAACGCATCGGGATCGTCGAGCGCCTCAGCGAACACCGCGACACCTGTCAGCGCCTCGGCGGCCGCACGGTCGTCGACGCCGTCGAGATGCACACGCCAACGCTTGTTCGACGGGCTCGAACGAGAAATCGTGACCCACCGGTCGCGCGCCCACAGCCTGCTGCCGACCGCCGCGCGCTCGGTGCGATCGGTCGTGAGGTCGAGGAAGACGTCGCCACGCACCCCGTGCGGCCGCCCGATCCGCCCGACCTCCAACAACCCTTCGGGAACACCCATAGGCGTCAACGTACCCACCTCGCGCACATCCTGGGGTTCGTACGCCATCGCCCCACCGGTGCGAACATGAGGCCCTCCTGCCCGGACGCCTCGAGTCGGGTTCGTCGAGCGCAGCGGCGCAACGAGCCGAGTCGCGTGTGGGCAACGGACGGTGGGGCGGAACGTAACGATCGGCCGAGCTGGCCGGAGCGTCAGTCGACGAATTCGATGTCGATGTCGACGCCATCCTTCGCGGCTGCGGCGCGAGTGACGGTACGGATGCTTGCCGCGGTGCGCCCGCGGCGGCCGATCACCCGGCCGAGGTCGCCGTCGCCGACGCGGACGTCGAGGCGATGCTTGCCCTCACCGGTGACTTCGTCGACGGTGACGGAGTCGGGATCGTCGACGATCGACTTGACGATGTGGGTGAGGACGGCGACCGCTGTCGGCGCCGATGCGTCGCTCACTTGCTCGCCTTGAACTGATCCATGGCGCCGGACACGTGCAGCAGCTTCGCGACCCGCTCGGTCGGCTGCGCGCCCTGGCTCAGCCACTTGACGGCCTTGTCGTTGTCGACCGTGAGCGCGGACGGATCCTGGCGTGGGTCGTAGTGACCCAGGATCTCGATGAAGCGGCCGTCGCGCGGCGAACGCGCGTCAGCGGCGACGATGCGGTACTGGGGCTGCTTCTTCTTGCCGACTCGAGTGAGGCGCAGCTTGACTGCCATGTGACGTGACTCCTGGATGCAATTTGAGAACCACGAAAGGTTAGCGGCGTCGATCGCCTTTTCGAACGCTCCACCCAGATCTGCGGCGTGCTACACCTGGCGCCGACATGGATCTGTTCCGGTTCGACCCACCAGACCCATCGGACGACACGGTTCGCCGCGTCGCACGTGAGGTCTACGGCATCGACGGAATGCTGCGGCGCCTCCGCGGCGAACGTTCGCACAACACGCTGATCACCTGCGCCGACGGGCGTCGATTCGTGTTGAAGATCGCGAGCGCCGCCGAATCGGCCGCCACCATCGAATTCCACGCCGATGCGCTCGTGCATCTGGAGCGGGTCGCGCCCGATCTCCCGATCGCCCGCATGCACCGGAGCGTCGACGGTGTGTTGGTGCCTCGAGTCGGGCTCGGCAACGACGTGCACGCGGTCCGGCTCGTGTCGTTCCTCCCCGGCGTGACCTTTCGCGACGACCAGACGCTCTCGGACGCCAGCCTGCGCGCGATCGGTTCGCTGCTCGGTCGCATCGCCGCCGCCCTGGCCGACTTCGACGACCCCGCCGCCGACGACTTCATGCCCTGGGACATCGCCAACGGGCTGGTCGTCGACGACGCGCTCTGGACAGGTCTCGGCGAGCGGAGCCGTGGGATCGCCGCTCTCGGCCGCGATCGACTCCATGAGGCCATGGCGGCGATGGCCACACTCCCCCGCCAGATCATCCACAACGACGGCCACGCAGGGAACCTGCTCCGGGCCGACGAAACGTCGGAGGTGGTCACTGGCGTGATCGACTTCGGCGATCTGGTCCGGACCGTCACCGCAGCCGACATCGGGGTCTCGGGTGCAAACCTCGTTCCGCACCAGGACGACCCCGTGGGGGCGCTGGCCGCGCTGACCGTTGGGTTCAACCGTCACCGGAAGCTGTCGGATGCCGAGATCGACGCCATCCCCGACCTGGTGCTCGCCCGCCTCACCCTCAGCACCCTGTTGGTGGAGTACCAGATGACCAACGCGCCCCACATCGCCGACGCCGTCGCGGCCGAACTGCCCGGCCTCCATGCCGACCTCCATCGCTGGCTGTCGATCGACCGCCACGCCGTCACCGAACGAATCCGGGAGTGCCTGTGAACGACACCGAGCTGATCCGCCGCCGCGACGCCGCGCTCGCTCCGAGCTACCAGCTGTTCTACGACGAACCGATCCACCTCGTGCGCGGGGAAGGCGTGTGGGTGTTCGACGCCAACGGCCGCCGGTTCCTCGACTGCTACAACAACGTCCCGTCGGTCGGCCACGCCCACCCTCGCGTGGTCGACGCGCTGTGCCGCCAGGCCTCGCTCCTCAACACCCACACCCGGTATCTCCACGAGCACGTCGTCAGCCTCGCGGAACGTCTGGGAGCGATGCTGCCCGGCGATCTCTCGACCTGCTTCTTCGTCTGCACGGGCACCGAGGCCAACGACCTCGCCGTGCAGATCGCCCGCTCTGTCACCGGCCTGCACGGTGTCGTCGTGACCGAGCGCTCGTACCACGGCAACTCCCACCTGGTCGGACAACTCTCGACGGACTCCTACCCCGCCAACGACCGCCCGGAGTGGCTCGCCGTCGTCGAGCCGCCGAACACCTACCGAGGTCCCTACCGCGATCCGGAACCGGAGCTCGGCGCCCGCTACGTCCGCCTCGTCGACGAGGCGCTCGAAGCGCTCTCACATCGTGGCCACGGGCCCGCAGCGATGCTCGTCGACACGAGCTGGGACTCGAACGGCGTCCTCGTGGCCCCTCACGGGTACGTCGCCGGAGCGGCCGCACTCGTTCGTCGACGCCGAGGGCTCCTCATCGCCGACGAGGTCCAGGCCGGCTACTGCCGGCTCGGTGATCAGTTCTGGGGCCACACGCGCTACGACGTCGTCCCCGACATCGTCACCATCGGCAAGCCGATGGGCGCCGGACACCCGGTCGCCGCGGTCGTGACGACGCCGGCGATCGCCGCCGAGTTCGCCCGGACCCGCAACTACTTCAACACCTTCGGGGGCAACCCCGTGTCGGCAGCGGTGGCGCTCGCTGTGCTCGACGTGATCGAGGACGAAGAGCTGCTCGTCAACGCGACGGTCACGGGGGCCATCCTCGGCGACGGGCTCCGTGACCTCGCCGATCGTCACCCGATCATCGGGAACGTGCAGGGCTGCGGGCTGTTCTGGGGCCTCGATCTCGTCGCCGACGAGCAGACGCGTGAACCGATCGCGTACGACGACGCAAAACGGATCGCGACCGACTTGCGCCACCGGGGGATCCTCGCCGGCGTGACCGGGCGCCATTCGAACGTGCTGAAGCTCCGACCACCCCTGATCTTCGGACCCGATCACGTCGAGATCCTGCTCGTCGAGCTCGATGCGCTGTTAGCGACGTTCGAGTTGCGGGGTGGTGAGACCGGCCGCGCGCTCGGCGCCGAGTGGTGAGCAGGAACGATCCGGCAGCGAGTCGTGCGGTCAGCGGGGCGGCATCCCGGGCAGCCCACTGCCCTGGTTCCCCAGCAGGCCCTCGAGCTCGCTCATGTCGGGCATCCCGCCGCCCATGCCGGGGAAACCTCCGCGCTTCTTGCCCTTCTTGCCGCCGCCCATGCCCATCTTCTTCATCATCTTCTGCATGTCGGAGAACTGCTTCACGAGCCGGCTCACCTCGCCCGGCTCACAACCCGAGCCGCGGGCGATGCGGGCGCGTCGGCTGCCGTTGATGATCTGAGGGCGCACGCGCTCCTCGCGGGTCATCGAGTGGATCATCGCCTCGATCGGCTTGAGCGCGTCGTCGTCGATCTGTGCGTTCTTCAACTCCTTGGGCATGCCGGGCATCATCCCGAGGATGCCGGAGAGCGGGCCCATCTTCTTGAGGGCCTGCATCTGCTCGAGAAAGTCGTCGAGGGTGAACTCGCCCTCCAACATGCGCGCCGCGGCCTGCTCGGCCTGATCGGCCTCGAACGCCTGCTCGGCTTGCTCGATGAGGGTGAGCATGTCGCCCATGCCGAGGATCCGTCCCGCCATGCGGTCGGGATGGAACTGCTCGAACGCGTCGAGCTTCTCGCCGGTCGACGCGAAGGCGATCGGGCGTCCGATGACCTCCTTGACCGAGAGCGCCGCGCCACCGCGAGCGTCACCATCGAGCTTGGAGAGGATGACGCCGTCGATCTCGAGCGTCTCGTGGAACGCCTCCGCCGTCTGGACCGCGTCCTGGCCGGTCATCGCGTCGATGACGAGGAAGGTGTAGTCGGGCGACACGGCGCCCGAGATCAGGCGGACCTGCTCCATCATCTCGGCGTCGATCGAGAGCCGTCCGGCCGTGTCGACGATCACGACGTCACGACCGAGACGCTTGGCCTCCTCGACCCCCGCGAAGGCGGTCAGGATCGGGTCCTCCGGGTCGGAGAACACGGGCACGTCGACCTGTCGGCCGAGGGTGCGGAGCTGCTCGACGGCGGCCGGTCGCTGGAGGTCTGCGCCGACGAGGAGGGGCTGGCGACCCTGCGACTTGAACCACTGGGCGAGCTTGCCGGTGGCCGTGGTCTTGCCGGAGCCCTGGAGACCGGCCATCAAGATGACGGTCGGGGGCTTGGAGGCGTACTTGATGGCCAGGGTCTCACCGCCGAGGATCCGGGTGAGCTCGTCGTTGACGGCCTTGACGACCTGCTGGCCGGGGTCGAGCGCCTGGGAGCGAGTGGCACCGATCGCGTGTTCGCGGATCCGGTTGCAGACCGAGCGCACGACGGTGACGTTCACGTCGGCCTCGAGGAGCGCCGAGCGGATCTCCTTCATGACCTCGTCGACGTCGGCCTCGGTGAGACGTCCCTTGCCGCGTAGCCGCTTGACGATGCCATCGAGACGGGTGGAGAGATTGTCGAACATCAGGTCGACCACGCTACCGGCACCCTCGATTGCGAGTTGTGCCTGGCACAACTCGCAATTCGGTCGTCAACCAGACGGCGTACCGAGCGTCTGCGTCAACCGATCCCGTCGATGGCCACGACGTCGACGCCTTCGACCACGACGTTGATCCGGCTGCCGACGAGGTCGAGGGTGATCGCGAGCGGTTCACCGTCCTGCATCACCACCCGGACCGAATACCCGAGCGCCTCGGCGGCCGAGGTGAAGTCGGCGAGCGAGGACCCCACCGACGCTTCGAGCTCACCCGGTACGACCGGGGACTCGGGACCACCGACCTCCCCCTCGCCGGGCTCGGCCGGATCGACGACGACCGTGTCGGGGACCACGGCCGGCAGCGTCTCGACCGGCATGGGCTCCGGTGCGGGCAACGGCTCGTCGATGACCACCGGCGGTTCGACCTGAATCATGAACTCGTCCGTCACGGCCGGCACGGTCGTCGACCCGCCGTCGCTGTCGATGAAGCGGTAGGCGGGAAGCAACCAGACCGATCCGTCGACGTCCCACGCCCACCACAGGTCGGGCTGGACATCCACGAGGGTCACGACCACCGGTTCGGGATCCTCGACCGGCATCGGCTCCTCGACCGGGAGCGACTCGGCCGGGAGCGATTCGGCCCCGACGACCTCACCATCGCCGCCGGCGACATCGCCCTCGGGGATGTCGACCGCGACCGGCTCGTCGATCGCGATCGCAGTGTCGACAGCCGGGCCGCCATACCCGCCGTACCATCCGGATCCGTCGCTCAATCGGGCGACGGCCGTCTCGAGGTCGACCAGCGGGTACGGCCCGACGGCTTCCGGCGTGGCCAGGGATCCGCCTGCGTACTGCATCACACCCTGCGCTCCGAACCCGATGTTCCACGCACGGAAGCCGGACCTGGGATCGCTCGCATCGGTCGCGGTCACGCTGGCGAACCACTCGTCGGCGAACGTCTCGAACGCGAGCGACGACGGGTCGACGCCGATCGCCGACAAGAGTTCGCGAGCACGCCGCTCGGCCTCGTCGCCACTCGGGACACCAGCGGGCGGCTCGGGTTCGGGGCACTCACCGATCTCGTTGCCATCGCTGTCGAACGCGACCACGCAGTCGGTCCGCGCCTCGACGTCGGACCAGGCGGCGTTGTAGTTCCACGACAGCTGGGCGTCGTCGTACACCCAGATGGCCGGCGCCGTGCCGTCCTCCGGACCGACCCGCCACACCACGTTGAAGCCGTCGTCCGTGCGGATCGGCTCACCGGTGACACCGAGCGCAGCCGCGAGTTGGGCGACCTGGTCGACGGAAACCGTGGTGGCTGCGTCGTAGACGTACCCGGTATCCGCGGTGGGGAGTGCCGGCATGCCGTCACCCACGACGTAGTCGACGATCCAGGGCACCGGAGCGATCATCATGTCGGTCGCAGCGCCCTCGGCGGCGGCGGAATCGGCGACATTCCGCTCGCCCGTCCCTCCAGCGCCAGTGATCTCGATGGGAGTTGGGGAGCGCAGGCCGGACTCGGCGGGTCGTTCGCCGGTCGTTGCGATCGGGTCGCCGTCGGACGCGGCCTCGTCGCCGCCGCAGGCAGCGAGCACGAGAGCGGCAGCGACGACCGCGGGGATGATGTGGCTGGAGTGACGCTTCATGCCGATTCGACGTCGCTCGACCCGCTGCGGTTCCCGGGTGGCGCAGATCACCGATCGCTCAGGCACCGCGGTCGAAGAGCGCCGAGACGAACTCCTGCGGATCGAACGGGATGAGGTCGCCGACCTGCTCGCCGACACCGACCAGCTTGACCGGAATACCCAACTCGGTCTCGATCGCGAACACGATGCCGCCTTTGGCCGAACCGTCGAGCTTGGTGAGGACGACGCCGGTGACGTCGGTCGCCTCGTTGAACTCGCGTGCCTGCGCGAGCCCGTTCTGTCCGGTCGTCGCGTCGATGACGAGCAGCGTCTCGGTCACCGTCCCCGCGCCCTTCTCGGCGACGCGGCGAACCTTCTTCAACTCCTCCATCAGATTCGTCTTGGTGTGGAGCCGGCCGGCGGTGTCGGCGAGCACGAGATCGAGCTGCTTGCTCGCCGCCCGCTCGACCCCGTCGAAGATGACCGACGACGGATCACCACCCTCGGCGCCCCGGACGAATTCCGCGTTCGACCGCTCGGCCCAGGTGCCGAGTTGCTCGGCCGCGGCGGCGCGGAAGGTGTCACCGGCGGCCAACAGCACGCTACGCCCGTCGTCGACCTGTTGGCGGGCGACCTTGCCGATCGTCGTCGTCTTGCCGACCCCGTTGACGCCCACGAACATCCACACGTTGGGGTTCCCCGGCTCGAGCGAGCTCTCGAAGTGGAGCGTGCGATCGGAGCCCTCGAGCCGGGCGACCATGTCGGCCTGCAGCGCATCGAGCAGCTCGACCGGTTGGGTGATGTCCCTGGACTGGACCCGGCTCTTGAGATCATCGAGGAGCGCTTCGGTCACGCCGAGTCCGACGTCGGCGCGCAGCAGGGCCTCCTCCAGATCGTCCCACGTCTCGTCCGTGATCGCACCTCGGCCGAGCACGCCGGCGAAGGCACCCGTGAACGCCGCGCGCGCCTTGGCGATCCGGTCGCGGAGCGACACCGGCTCGACCGGTGCGGGCGCTTCCGGCTCGACGACCTCCGGCTCCGCCACCATCGTGTCGCCGGGCTCGCCGACGGCGGTGTCGGTCCGGGGGGGCGGAGCAGTCGGGCGGGGAACCGGTCGGGTCGGGGCCTGTGGACCACCAGTTCGACGACGGTTGACGAGGACGACTCCGACGCCGAACAGCAGCACGACGACGGCCAGGATCAGGAATATCCAGTACCACTCCATATCGCCACCCGACGCTATCGGGGCGACCGGGTTCACCGAGGCGGGTCGTGCACCTGACCGAAGCTCTCACGACGACAGCTCCCACGCCCGACGGGCGCCGCGGCCACCCTCCAGGACCGCGGGTGGTCGCCGATCTGCATCGGGTGACCCGACGTGCCGGGGCCGTCAGCGGGCGGTGGCCGTGCTGGCCTTCTCGGTGACCACCTTCGACGAACCGCCCGGCCGCATCGACACCCCGAGCAGGCTGTCGCCGGCCTCCATCGTGCGTTTCTGGTGCGACACGATCACGAGCTGGGCGTCCTTGCGGAACTCGTGCACGAGACCGAGGAAACGGTGCAGGTTGACGTCGTCGAGCGCAGCCTCGACCTCGTCCATCACGTAGAACGGCGAGGGCCGGCTGCGGAAGACCGCGAACAGGAATGCGAGCGCTGTCAGGCTGCGCTCGCCACCCGAGAGCAGCGACAACTTCTTGACGTTCTTGCCGCTGGGCTTGGCCTCGACCTCGATCCCGGTGTTCAGGAGGTCGTCGGGCTGGGTGAGCTTGAGGCGCCCGACACCCCCGGGAAAGAGCGTGGCGAAGAGCTGGGTGAAGTTGGTGCCGACATCGGCGAACGCACCGCGCAAAGACGTTCTGGATCTCCTGGTCGACCGCCTTGATCACGCGGCTCAGGTCTCGACGCGTCGACCGGACGTCGTCGAGCTGCGCCTCCAGGAACTGGTGCCGTTGCTGCAGTTCGTTGAACTCCTCGAGCGCCAGCGGGTTGATGGGTCCGAGCAGACGCAGCTCGCGGTCGAGCTCGCGCACCCGACCGGGGGCGGTAGCGCCATCGGGAAGATCGGGCACCTCGGCCGACTCGGCGACCTCCGGTTCGATGTCGAGCTCGCGACGCAACGTCTCGATCGACGTCTCGAGGCGGAGCTTCGCTTCGGCCTCCTCGATCTCGGACCTGTGCGACCGCTGACGGGTCTCCTCGAGGTGTTGCTCCGACTCGATCCGGCTCTTGCGGGCCTCGTCGAGCGCCGAGGTGAGCCCCCGAACCTCCTCACTCTGACGACGGCGACGCTCCGCCAGGTCGTCGTGCTCGACCTCGACCACGCCACGGTGGGCCTCGACCAGCGCCGCGAGTCGGTCGATGGCGACGATCGATCGCTCGATGATGACCCGACGTTCGGCGGCGAGCGCACGCGCCTCCTGATCGGCCTCGAGACGGCGTTCGGTCTCAGCGATGCGCGACTCGAGGAACTGCTGCCGCTCGCGCAGACCAGCGTTGCGGACCTCGAGCTCGCGACGGCGCGACGCGAGCACGGCGGCACGCGCCTCCAGCTCGGCACGAGCTTCGCCCCTCGCTCGTGCGGCTTCGGCTTCGGCGTGCTCGTCGGCATCGAGCGACGGCAGCGCCGCCTCGAGCTCGGCCACTCGCTCACGCTCGCGCTCGATGTGCGCCGTGAGCTCCGCAACCGAACGATCGAGCCCCTCGAGCTCGGCTTTGAACTCGCGACGTTGCCCCAAAGCCCGGGCAAGGCCCTCGGACGCGGCGGTGAACCGGCCGTCGTTCTGATCGAGTTGACGTATGAGTCCGGCTTCATGGTGGCGGGCGTGCACGTGGCCCTCGCGCGCCTCGGCAAGTGCCACCTCGGCCGCCGCGAGACGCGCCGCAGCGTCGGTCGCACGGTGCTGGGCATCGATGAGCGCGGCCGCCGTGGCGCCGCCCGCCGCCGCGCCGATCCGCCAGCCAGTGGGAGCGAAGCGATCGCCGCCCGGAGTCACGATCACCGCTGCCGGGTTGGCCAACGCTGCCTCGATCGCGCCGTCGAGCGAATCGACCCGGACCGCCGTGCCGACGAGGGCATCGAGCAGCCCCGACATGCCGGGGCGCCCGGAACGGACGTGCGGTCGCACCGCTTCACCGACAGGCGGCACGCGGACGTGATTGGCCCCGACCCCCGTCGCCAGCACCGCACCGCTCGTTTCGGACTCCCGTAGGGCAGCGAGCGCACGCTGCGCGGACTCCGGGCCGTCGACGACGACCGCGGTCAACGCTTCTCCGAGCGCGGCCTCGACGGCCTCTTGCCAGCCGGAATCGATCTCGACCAGGTCGAGGAGCGTGCCGAGCACACCGTCGACCTCGGCGAGCCGCTCGGCGCCGGCGCGGGCGTGGGCGGCGTCGAGAGCGAGCTGCAGCGCTTCGACCCGTGCGTTCCACCGCGACGCCGACTCGGCTGCGGTCTGGCGCTCGGCCGTGCAGCGCTCGAGTGCAGCGTCGGCGTCCACTCGACGTCGTTCGGCCGCCTCGATCTGCTCGACGAGCGGGGCCTCGATCGACTCGGCGTGGGCACAGTCGTCGCGCAGACGCTCGGCCTCTGCCGCGAGCTGCGACAGCGTGGCGCGCAGCTCGTCGCCGCGTGTGGTCGCGCGGCGGAGCTCGCTCTCGCTGCGCTCGACGCCATTGCGGATCGACCGGAGCTCACCGCGCACCTCGGCGGCGGCGCTCGCCGCCCGGGCCCCACCATCATCGGCCGAGATCGCCTCGCTGATCTGGGCCCGCTCGGTCCGGAACGCCTCCTCGTCGCCCGCCAGTGCCTCGGAGTCGGGCGCGACCCCGTCGAGGGCCGCCGTCACCTCGTCGAGCTCGGCCCGGAACCGGGCGGCATCGGCCTCCAGGTTGGCGACGACACCGGCATCGAGCAGCTGACCGTGATCGCGTTCGAGCGACCGCCTCCGCTCGGCGAGGATGCCGGCAAGCCCACGGGCGCGTTCCCGCAGCTGTTCGACCTGCATGAGGCGATCGCTGACATCGCTCTCACCGCGCGCCGAGAGCTGGGCCTCGAGCGACATGATCTCGGTGTCGAGCTTCGCCAATCTCGTCTTCAACTCGCCCTCGGTCCGCACGGTATCGACACGGCCGACAGCGATCGCTTCGAGCTTGACGCGCAGGCCGGCGATCTCGCGGCCCGCCACGAACACCCTCAGCGTGTTCAGTTCGGCGACGAGTGCTTCGTGGCGTTGCGCTGCCTCCGCCTGCCGCTCGAGCGGGCGGAGTTGGCGGCGGACCTCGCGCAGGAGATCCTGGAGCCGGAGCAGGTTCGCCTCGGTCGCGTCGAGACGGCGCTCGGCCTTCTCCTTGCGCTTGCGGTACTTGAGGACGCCGGCGGCCTCCTCGATGATCCCTCGGCGCTCCTCGGGGCGAGCGTTGAGTACGGCGTCGATCTGGCCCTGGCTGACGATCACGTGCTGCTGACGGCCGACGCCGGCGTCCGACAACAGCTCCTGGATGTCGAGCAGCCGGCAGCCGATGCCGTTGATGGCGTACTCGCTGTCGCCGTTTCGGAACAGGATGCGGGTGAGTGTGACCTCGTTGAACTCCACCGGCAGCAGGCCCGAGGAGTTGTCGAGCGTGAGGCTGACCTCGGCGCGGCCGAGGGCCGGTCGCATCTCCGTACCAGCGAAGATGACATCGTCCATCTTCTGCGACCGGACCGACTTCGGAGCCTGGGCTCCGAGGACCCAGGCGATCGCGTCGACAACGTTCGACTTGCCCGAGCCGTTCGGGCCGACGACCACGGTGACGCCCGGTTCGAGGGCCATCACGGTCGAGTCCGCGAAGGACTTGAAGCCTTTGAGGGTGAGACTCTTCAGGAACACGGTGGCTCAGAAACTACTGGGCGCGGCGTCGCTCGCGACATTGCGTGGCGTGTGAGGCGGTCGCAGGCCGGGGCAGACATCGCTCGTGGGCCCGAGACGTCATCATCGCCGAGCGCGTCATCACCGCTGGCACCGGGGGCAGTAGTGGGTGGACCGTTGGGCTGACACCGTGCGCCGAATCCAGCCGATGCCACACGTCCGACATCGCTCCCCGCCGCGGCCGTAGACCTGGTGCGCGTCCTGGTACGAGCCACCCTCGCCGAGGAGATCGACGTACTGGGCATCACTCAGGCTCGAACCGCCGGCGGCAATGGCCTCGTGGAGGATCCTGCGGATCGCCGACTGCAGACGCCGCTCGGACGTCGTCGACAGCTCGTCCGACATCCGGTCCGGCCGCAGGCGCGCCTCGTGGAGGATCTCGTCCGCGTAGATGTTGCCGATCCCTGCGATGACGTGCTGGTCGAGGAGCATCGGCTTCAACTGACGGTGCCGGGTACGAAGGATCCGTCGGAGCTTCCTGACCGTGAGATCGTCGGCCACCGGATCGATACCGAGCCGCGCGAGGTCGGGCAGCTCGACGTCGACGTTCGCCGGATCGAACACGACGACCTCACCGAACGTTCGCGGATCCACGAACCAGAGCTCGTTGCCGTCGTCGAGCTGTAACACGACGTGGGTGTGGCGCGGCCGAGGAGCTCCGCCCTCGGCGACGAGCACCTGACCGCTCATGCGGAGGTGGATCATGACCTCGTCACCGGTGTCGAGCGGCAGGAGGAGGTACTTGCCGCGACGATTCGCGGCGAGGATCGTTGCATCGGTCAGGCCGTGGACCACAGCCTCGCGCGAGGTGCGCCGTACCGTGCGCTCGCGGCCGACCTCGACCGAAACGACCCGCCGGCCGACGGCGAACCGGTCGAGCCCACGGCGAACCGTCTCGACCTCGGGCAGCTCCGGCACGTTGCGCTCAGCCGCTGGTGAGGGTGTCGAACGCGACGCTTGCGGCAGCCTGTTCGGCCGCCTTCTTCGAGCGTCCCTCGCCCTCGCCGAGCAGCTCCTTCGCGACGAGAACCTTCGCGAAGAAGGTCTTGTCGTGATCGGGTCCGGTCGATCGCACCTTGTAGTCGGGCGACGGACGGCCCTGCTGCGCGAGCACCTCCTGCAACGCCGACTTGTAGTCGAGCCGATCGAGCGTCCCCACGGCGTTCTCGAGCCGTGGCATGAACAGCCGGTCGATCAACTCGAACACCGGGCCGTAGCCGCCGTCGAGGTACACGGCGCCCAACACCGCCTCCATCGCGTCGGACAGGATCGACACCTTCTCACGGCCGCCCGCAGCGTCCTCGCCTCGGCCGAGCTTCAGTGACTCGCCCATGTGCAGTTCGGCGGCCACCTCGGCCAGGGCGTGCGCGTTCACGACGCTCTTGCGCAGATCCGTGAGGGCGCCCTCGGCGAGATCGGCGAATCGGTGGAACACGAGGTCTGCGATGACCCACCCCAACACCGCATCGCCGAGGAACTCGAGACGCTCGTTGCTCCGGATGTCGTCGGGGGACTCGGCGACCCAGGATCGATGGCACACCGCACGCGACAGCAGTTCGGGATCCTCGAACGTGTACGCCAGGCGCTGTTGGAGCGCGCCGAGCCCCACGCGGTCAGCGACCCGTGCGCTCGTGGACGTAATCGACCGCGTCTCGCACCGTCTTGAGATCCTCGAGGTCCTCGTCCTCGATGCGGAATCCGACCGTGCGATCGGACAGCTCCTCCTCGAGCGACTCGACGAGCTCGATCAGTGCGAGCGAGTCGGCTTCGAGATCGTCGGCGAACGACTGCCCTTCGCTGATCGTCGCCGGGTCGATCTCGAGGATGTCGGCCAGACGATCGCGGACGATCTCGAAGATCTCGTCGCGCTCGATCGGGCCCTGGTTCACGTGAGTCTCTGCAGGCACGCCGAGATGCTACCCGCTGCGACGTTTGGCACGAGGCCCCCATTGCGATCAGAATCAGCACATGCGTGATCAGTCGATCAAGACCGTCATGACCACCGACGTGGTCTCCATCGATCGCGATCAGCCGCTCTCGGACGTCTACCACGCCCTGCAGGACGCCGGGTTCCACCACATGCCCGTTCTCGACGGTGATCGTCCGGTCGGCATGATCTCGGCGACCGACGTCCTGAAGCTCGTGTACGACGTCGAGGGGGTGAGCGACCGCATGTTGACGAACATGCTCGACCACCAGTTCAACATCGACGATGCGATGAGTGCCGATCTGGTGACGCTGCCCGACAGCGCAACGGTGCATGACGCCGCGGAGGTGCTCGCGGGCGGCAAGCTCCACTCGGTCGTGGTCGTCGATGCGTCCGGTGCCATGGCGGGGATCGTCACGACCACCGACCTGGTGCGCTACCTCCGCGATCTCTGACCCGCGCGGGTACGTTGCCGCGATGCCGCTGCACCGACAACGGGTCGGGCTGTGGATCGTCCGCATCGCGCTGGTCGTCGCGATCACGTTCAGCGTGGCCTTCCCCGACCTTCCCCAGTTCGACGGCAAGGGCATGGCGTTTCGGGCGCCGTTCTACCTGCTCCCGTTGGGCGTCGTGCCCGTCGTGTGGCGCGTGCGCGGCCGACCACCCCCCTACCCGTACCTGGTCGACGCTCTGATCGTCGCCCCGTTCCTGGTCGACACGCTGGGCAACGCACTGAACTTCTACGACACGTTCGACGCAACCGACGACGTGCTCCACTTCGTGAACTGGGTCCTGCTCGTCGCCGGGATCACCCTGGCGCTGCGACGCACCTCGTCGCCGCCGCTCGCGGTCTTCACGATGGCGTACGGCATCGGTGGCGTGGCGATCATCTGGTGGGAGGCGACCGAGTGGTTGGTTCAGGAGCTCGGCACCGCCGGACTCGGCCTCACCTACGGCGACACGATCGGTGATCTGTTGTTGTCGAGCACCGGAGGGGCCGTGGGCGCCGGACTCGGGTTGTGGTTCACACGGCGGGCGACACCGTGACCGTGCGTCACTCCACGCGGAAGCGCACAGCGAACGCGGTCGCCCTCGCCGGCGTCCACGACGCCACCGGCCCGTCCCCGGGGAGATCGGCGACGACCATGCGATTCCGTCGTGCGGTGGCGCCCGGCAGACGAGCTCACGATGCTCCGCGGCCGACGGAGCTCGCGAGCAGACCGACCGCCAGGGCGGCCGCGAGGCAGGCCAGCCAGACACCGACGATCCGCCGACTGCGTGGGCGCCGTCGCAGAACGAACGGCATCATCACCAGGGCGGCACCGGCGGTCGCCATGCCGAACACGTCGTCGTCGAGCAGCGATTGGCGATCTGCCGGACAATGGCCGCCGAACGCGTCGCATCGACCGAGGGTGACGCTGAGGAGGAGGAGACCGAAGCCGACCACCAGCGCCGTCGCGGAGGCCGCCGACACCACGATCGGCCGGAATCGCTCCCTCGCCGGGCGGGGATCGGGCACCGTCACCTGGGATCAGTCGTCGCCGGGAGGACGGATGGCCGCCGTGATCTCGCCGACCACGTCGGCTTCGACCATCTCACGGGCGACGTCGATCGCGTTCACGATCGCGCGCTCGCTCGACGATCCGTGCGAGATGATGCACACGCCATCGACGCCCAGGAGCATCGCGCCGCCGTACGTCTCGGGGTCGAGGGTCTCGTAGAGCGGGAGCATCGCCGGCATCAACGCGTCGGCATGCGGTTTGTAGTGCTGCTCGGCAGCGAACGCCTCGAGCAGCGCTCGCACGACGGCCTTCATGGCGCCCTCGAGCGTCTTGAGCACGACGTTGCCGACGAAGCCGTCGGCAACGACCACGTCGGCGATGTCGGTCATGACATCACGACCTTCGACGTTGCCGATGAAGTTCAGCCCACCACCGGCAGCCACCTCGACCAGCAGTGGGTACGTGTCCTTGCGAAGCGCGTCGCCCTTGCCGGGCTCCTCGCCGATCGAGAGCAGGCCGACGGTCGGCGAATCGAGGCCGAACCGGTGGCGGGAGAAGACCGAACCCATCAGGGCGAACTGGACCAACCACTCCGGCTGCACCTCGGCGTTGGCGCCGGCGTCGAGCAACACCGTCGGACGCCCACCGGGCACCGGGATGATCGTGGCGATGGCCGGCCGGTTGACACCCTTGATGCGACCGATCCGGAGCAATGCCGACGCCATGGTGGCGCCGGTGTTCCCGGCCGAGATCATTGCCGAGGCCCGGCCGTCGCGCACCGCCTCGGCGGCGCGTACGAGGGTCGAGTCCTTCTTGCGACGAATGGCCTTGCCGCCGTCCTCGTCCATCTCGATCACCTCGCCCGCAACGATCAGGGGCAGGTCGCCGATGTCGAGGCGACCGCCGAGATCGGCAGGTCCGACGAGCACGACCGGTGTGCCCGCGGCAGCGGCGGCCTTCGCGCCGGCGACGATCGCGCCGGGTGCGTGGTCGCCGCCCATTGCGTCGACCGCAATGGGCAACATCGCCGTCGAGAGCTTCCGGTCAGCCGACGTCGATGACGACGCGGTTCTTGTACCAGCCGCAGGACGGGCACACGACGTGGGGGGTCTTCGCGTTGCCGCAACGGGGACACGTGCTGCGGGCCGGCGCCTCCAGCTTCCATGCCGCGGCCCGGGTGCTCCGGCTCTTCGACTTCGACTTCTTCTTCTTCGGAACGGCCACGTTGGGTCTCCAGCGATCGAGATCTGGCGATCAGATGTGATGTGCTCGTACCTCGCACGAACAGGCTGCGCCAGGCTATCGGGCCGATCGACGAGAACGAACGTGGCTCCCCGAGAGTGGCCCCCCGAGAGTGGCTCCCCGAGAGTGTCTCAGCCCGCGTCGGCCACCGGCAGGTCCGGGATCACCGGCGATCGCTCCAGGTACGAGAGCGTGAGTCGGAGCTCGAGCGGAGCGGCGCGCTCCGAGATCCGGACCGCACGCACGATCCGGGAGCGATCATCGACCCATACGTCGACCACGTCGCCGCCGGGACGTTCGAATCGCAGGTGGTGGGCGGACACGCCGTCCACCAGTTCGGCATCCGACACGGTGGTTGCCGGCCAGCCCTCGAGCAACTGCTCGATCGCGACGTCGAGCCGATCGACCGGCTCGTCGCGGCCGTCGACGAAGAGGAAGTCCGCCAGATCACCGCCGACCGCGCGGGCGCCGTTGTCGCCGGGCGCGCGCTCGTACACCTCGCCCTCGACGAACCATGTCTCACCGAAGTCGGTGAGCGGCGGTGGGGCCGCGCTGTCGAACTCGCTCCCGACCGCGCCTTGGGCCGTGCGGTGGGCCGATCCGGTGTCGGTGTCGATGACCGCGGTCGATCGCAGCACCACGAGATCGTCGGTGCCAACCACCAGATCGACCTGCACCCCAGGGGGCGTCGCGGTGGCGGCGACGATCGACTCGACCGAACCCGGGCGCTCCACCGGGGTCGCCGTCATCCCGTCGTCGCGTGAACAGCCGGTGACGGAACCGACGATCAGGAGACCGACGGCGACGGAGCCCACCCGTGCTCTCGTCGCGGGCCGCCACCGTGCGAACGGGTTCACGACAGACGCGGCACCGCGGCCCCCGACGGAGACGATCATTCGTCGTCGAGTCGCAGCTCGTCGAGCACAGCCCATCGCTCGTCACGAATCGTGGTGTCGCAGTCGCATCCGCCTTCGTTCCGATCAATGCCGCAGACCGGGCAGATCCCGGCACACGCGTCCCGACAGAGTGGCCCATCCGGGACCTCCAACAACACGTATTCGCGCACCGCTGGCGCCAGATCGATCTGGTCGCCCTCGATCTGGAAGGCGTCGCCATCGCTGACTTCGTCCTGGTACACCTCGTCGACCTCGACCGGGGCGATACCGGACACGGGAGCGAGGCAGCGACGACACGGCGCCCGCCAGGGGATCGAGACGGTGCCCACGACGACGATGCCGTCGATGTTGGAGACGCCCGTCAGCTCGATGCCGACGTCACCCGTGATGCGCTCGTCGTCGATCCCGAAGGTCGACGCGGGCAACGAGGTGCTGATGGTGCGGGTGCTGCCGGGCTGCCGGAGCAGCTCGCGGGCGTTGATCCGCAACTCGTAGAGCGGGTTGGCCGCCACTCGCCGTCAGCGATCCTGGTCGAAGAACCCCTTGGTGGGGTCGTCCTCGTCCTCGACCGCAGTGGTCGGAAGATGCTCGCCGGCATTGCCGATCGACAACTTCTGTCGCCCGGTGGCGACGGTCTTGCTGAGCTTGTCGAGCAGGATCTCGAAGCTGGCGAGCCGCTGATCGAGGAAGTCCTCGGTCTCCAGCTTCAATCGGCGTGAGTCGCTCTCGGCGGTGTCGACGACCTGGCGAGCGCGCGCCTCGGCTGCCCGAACGACCTCGGTTCGCTGGACCATGCGCTCGGCCTGCACGCGCGCCGCCTCGAGCATCTCGTTGGCCTCGCGGCGGGTCTTGTTGACGAACTCCTGACGCTCCTTGAGCATCCAGCGCGCCTGTCGCAACTCGTCGGGCATGCTGGCGAGTGCACGGTCGAGCAACTCGACGACCTCGTCGCGATCGATGCGCGGCGACGACGACAGCGGCATCGTCGGCGCGTTCGCCACGATGTCGATCGCTCGCCGCAGCCACGTCTCAGCATCGCCGACGTACCCGGTGCCCTGATGGGGGTCCGGGTACTCGTCGTCGATCTGGTCGTACTCGTCATAGACGACCTCGCCATCGGCGTTGCCGCCCTGTTCACGGTCGTCGTATCGATCGTCGTAGCTCATCGTTCCTTCACTGCCTCACTGATCGGAGGGACCGGCGAATCTATCGGCGAGGGCGGCGGCAACGGGGGCGGCGACGAGATGGTCGACCGATTCGCCGTGCGCGGCGATCTCGCGAATGAACCGGCTCGACACGAACCCGAAGTCGGATCGGCACGGCACGAACACGGTGCGGATGCCGGTGACGGAATGGTTCATGTGTGCCATCTGCTGCTCGATGTCGAAGTCGTTCGGTGTGCGGAGCCCCTTCACGATGAAGTCGGCGCCGACGTCGGCCGCGGCCTGCACGGCGAGTCCGCCGAACGCCTGCACCCGGACACCGGACCTGCCCGCCAGGCTGGCCTCCGCCAACTCGACCCGCTCGTCGGGCGCGAACATGCCCGACGGCTTCTCGAAATTGACGAGGACGCCCACCACGACCGTGCCGAAGAGCTCCGCGGCCTGGTCGACGACGTCGACGTGGCCGAGGTGCAGCGGGTCGAAACTGCCGGGGATCAGCACCGTCGTCATGGGTGTCACCACGGTAGTACCGTCACTCGTCGTCGCCGTTGATGCCCGGCTCGGTGCGCTCGAAGAACGTCACCCACGTCCGGCCGTATCGACGTGACCGAACGATCTCCCACTGGGCCGGTCGGTCGAGCCGGCCGAGGTCGGCCCCGGCCTCCGCGACCACGAAGGGCGCTGCGGCCGCCGCGAGCAGCTCGCCCCATTCCTCGAATTCGTACGGCGGATCCGCGAGCACCAGGTCGACCACCAGGTTTCGTGCCATGACCAAGGCATTCCCGGTCACGACGGTGGAACGGTCCTCCAGCCCGAGATCGGCGAGGTTGCCGCGCAGCGTGCGGCAATGCGGTGCGATCGCGCTCGACGAAGGTGCAGTGGGCCGCGCCACGCGACAGCGCTTCGATCCCCATCGCGCCACTGCCGGCGTACAGATCGGCAACGGTTGCGTCACGAATCAGATCGAGGCTGCCGAGCGCGTTGAAGACGGCCTCGCGCACCTTGTCGGTGGTGGGGCGCGTACCCAGACCGGCGGGCGCATGGATGCGTCGACCACGCAGATCACCAGCAACGACTCGCACCGGTCCAGGCTACGGGCCCCACCGGGCATACTGGCCCCGTGCTCCAACCCGATCGCCAGATCACCTGCATCGACTGCGGCGGGCGGGCATTCCTCTTGACGGCGCCGCGCGAGGACGGCGTCTGGTTGTCGGGCGACATCGTCGCCTACCGCTGCGAAGACTGCCTCGACCGTTGGGATCTCGTCATGGACGACGACGACTCCGCCGGCGACATCCCGCACACGTGACCACGACGCGTCACGTTCGGGGTCTGACCCCGAACGTGACGGTAGGTCAGAGGGAGGGGCGGGTGCCGGGTCCGAAGGCCTGCATCGCGCGATGGAGGTCGCCGAGCGCCCATCGGGTCCGCCGTTCGATCGAGTCGCCGACGAGCGTCCAGGGTTCGAGCCTCCGGACGGTGCCCCCCTGCACGTAGAAGGTCTCGCCGTTGAGCCGACACGAGGCACTCGCCAGATAGGCCACGATCGGCGAGACGTTGGCGGGATCCCACTGGTCGAAGCCCTCGGCCGGTGCCTCCATGATCTCGGGCAAGCCCGGCGACGAGAGCGTCAGCCGGGTCCGCGCTCCGGGAACGACGCAATTCGACACGATGCCGTAACGCGCCAACTCCTTGGCGGCGATCTGAGAGAACGTCACGATGCTCGACTTGGCGGGGCCGTAGTTCGCCTGGCCGGGGTTCGCGTAGATGCCGGACGTCGAGCTGGTGTGCACGATGTTGCGGCGTCGGGTGACGCCCGCCTTGTGCTGCTCCCGCCAGTACGTCGCCGCCCACTTCGTCGGCGCGAAGTGGCCCTTGACGTGCACTCGCTGAACCTCGTCGAAGTCGTCCTCGGTCATGTTGACGATGGTGCTGTCGCGCAGGATCCCGGCGTTGTTCACGAGCACGTCGAGATCGCCGAACGCGTCCAGCGCGGCTGCCACGAGCGCCCGGGCACCGTCCCACGACGCGACATCGTCGCAGTTCATCACCGCAGATCCGCCGGCCGACTCGATCTCGCTGACCACACGCTCGGCCGGTTCGCGGCCGCCCCCCGAACCATCGGTGGCGACCCCACGGTCGTTGACGACGACGTGGGCTCCGTTGGCGGCGAGCAGGAGTGCGTGTTCACGCCCGAGCCCACGTCCGGCGCCCGTGACGATCGCCACACGACCCTCGAATTCGACCATTCGTTCCTCTCCTCCGGTGACCGGGTGGGCCGGTCGTCCACGGCACCGTAGTGATCCAGAGTCGGCGGCGTCGACCTCCCGTTCCGGCGCGCTCGACGCCGATCACTCGGGGTCGAAGGCCCGGAACCGGACGAGCGTGCCGCGCCGGAACGTCTCACCGGGGAGCGGCACGGAGCCGTCGATGGTGTAGCTCTGGATCTGGCCCTGGGCGTCACCGAACACCAACTCCACCTCGAAGCCGGCAGCGACCAGGATCTCGGCCGCGCCGTCGAAGTTCGGCGCGCCGCTGATATCGGGGAAGCTCACCAGATCCGGCCCCAGCGACACCACGACCGACACCTCGGTTCCGCGCTCGACCTCGGTGCCGGGCTCGACGCTCTGGCTGATCACGACGCCGAGCGCGACGTCGTCGCTGAACTCCTGCCCGGCCTCGACGTACACCAGATCGAGCCCATCGATCTCGGTGCGCACCTCGCCTGCGGGCCTACCGACCAGGGTCGGCATGGTGCGTGGCGCGGGACCGGTCGACACGGTCAACTCGACGGGTGTCATCGGTTCGACCATCGCGCCGGCGACCAGGGTCGGGTCCCCGGGAACCGACCAGGAGATGACGGTCCCGCCGGCACGACCTCGTCGAACCGCTCCACGATCGAGACGTCCAGGCCGCGTTCGTTGAGGCGCGTCTGGGCCTCGCTCAGCGGGCGGCCGGTCGAGTCGGGCAGCTCGCGCAGCGTCGGCCCGCCACTGACGACGATCAGGAACGGCTCGCCCTCGGCGAGATCGACACCCGCCCGCGGCGCGGTGCGCACGACCTGGCCCACGATCGGGACCACGTCGCTGCGCTCGGTCTCGACGGTGACCTCCCAGCCGTTGGCGGCGATCATGTTGCGGGCCTCGGCCTCGGGCATCTCGACCAGGTCGGGAACGCGGTAGACCGGGGTCTCGAACAGCTGGGTGGCGAGCACACCGAGCACGCCGAGCGCGGCGATGACGAGGAACCCGAGGAGGATCTTCCAGGGAAAGCCTCGACGTCGCCGTGGGGCCGACTCGACCGTCGCAGCGAGCACCTGGGTCGGAGCGGCGACCGGTGGCGCCGCAGGCATCGGGTCCGCACCGGTCGGCTCCATCTCGTGCGGTTCGGGCCCATGCCGGGCACCGGCGTTCATCCCACTGTCGAGCGGCAAGATGACGAGATCATCGTCGGGTTCGGCGTGGGGAATCACGGGCTCGGCGTCGACGATCGATGGCGTCTCGGGAACGTGCTCGTGCGCCCCCTCGCCGGGGCCGGCCGACGACGCCTCGGTTGCCTCGGCTGTCTCGGCTGTCTCGGCTGTCTCGGACACCTCGTCGGCACCTGAGGAGGCGGACGCCGATGACACGTCGGGCTCGTCGACGGGAACCACGACGATCGGGGCTGCGCCGACCGCGCCTCGTCCTGGGGGTCGAGTCACGCCGCCGGTCGGGTCGTGCGGCGAACGCAACTGCTCGGCCGGGGTCTCGAACAACCCGGTCGACAGCAACGGCAAGGGCTCCGGCCGGGACAGCTTCGAGGCCGCCTGCACCAGCCCCTGACCGAACTCGGCGGCCGACGCCCGCTCGTCGCGCTCGGGTCGGCCGGCCCGCTCGAAGACCGAGGCCAGCGGGCCGAGATCGGCGGAGACGGGCATCAGCTTGCCGACGCGGCCCGACAGCGACGCCACCGTCGAGTCGTTGCGGAACGGCAGGGTCCCGGTCACCGCCTCGTGCAGGCTCAGGCACAGTGCGTAGACGTCGGTCTTGCCGTCGATCGGCAGCGACAGCGCCTGTTCGGGCGACGCGTACCAGGCGGTGTGGTTCGGCACGGCGTCGGGCTGCTCCCAGACCGATGCCCCGAGCAGTCCGGCCAGGCCGAAGTCGACGATCCGGAGCCGACGGTCGTCACCGAAGACGAGCTTGGATGGGGTGAGTTCGCTGTGCACGAACCCGCGCCGATGGGCGTGGTCGAGCCCCCGGCACGCATCGAGTCCGACGGCGAGCGCTTGCGACGGCGAGAGTTGCCGACCGCGATCGAACATGTCGCGGAGACTGCCGCCCGTGAGCTGCTCGATCACGACATAGGCCGTGGAGGTGTCACCGACGCGAGCGATCCCCCAGTCGAACACCGCCGCGATGTTCGGATGGCTGAGCGCTGCCACGGAGCGCATCGTCTCGTCGAAACGGGTCCGGAACGACGGCGACGCCGCCAGACGGGGGCGGATCAGCTTGAGGGTGACGGTGCGACCGGTCTGCTCGTCGCTGGCGTCGTAGATGGCGGTGTTGGCACCGTCGGACACCAGACGCAGCACGCGAAAGCGGTCGGCGAACGAATTGCCGACCAGCTGAGACGGATCGACGGACCCGGTCGGGGGTGACGCGCTGGTGCTCACGATGCCCGAACGCTACCGCTTGCCCCCACCGGTGGGGCGACGCCCACTGGGGTTCTTCGGGAGGCGCAGGAGCTCGCCGTGACGACGGTTCGAGCGTCGCCGCCGGAGCGGTCCGGTGGGCGTTCGGTCGAGTTGCCCGGCATGATGGTGGACGTGACCGAGCAGCCGAGCACCGGGGCGCAACACGGACGAGCCCTGGCCGATGAGAATCCCGGCGATCCCGTTCCCGCCGATCCGGCGATCGACGAATCGGCCCAGGCAGCGCCGGATCTGGCGTCGCTCCCCTGGTGGCGTCGACTCGACCGGTCGGTCGTCGCCGTGAGCGCCATCGTGGCCGCCGGCTTCCTGCTCGTCCTCAACGGGGTCCTGAGCGGGGTGACGGGCGACGAGCGTGCCAACCTCCCACCCCTGATCGAGAGCGTGGTTCCCGTCCCCGAGGCCGTGCAGGTGCTCAGCCAGAGCAACGTCGTGGTCGACCTCGCCGCCGACCACACGGGCGTGCTGATCATCGACGGCATCGAGATCGAGACCCGCAACGTCGACGAGATCGGGAGCCTGCAGGTCGAACCCGGTCAGCAGGTCGATCTCCCACCGGTCACGATCTACGAACCCGGCAACGCCACGCTGACCTTCACGCCGAGCGACGACGCTCCGATCGAGGAATTCGTCGACGGCGAGCACCGCGTCCAGGTGGTCTACTGGCGACTCGACGAAGGCCGTCAGCGCGCCCGCACGTTCACGTGGACCTTCAGCGTGGTCTGACGTCTGCGGCTGGACCTCACGGGCTGCAGCGTCCCGAGCGGTCGGATCGCCGAGACTCGACCGGTGAACGACGACGAGATCGCCGTCGGGCCGGCGGCGACAACCGGGTATCGCGACGCAGACGTCGTCGGAGATCGACTCTTCGTCGCCGGTCAGGTGCCCCACGACACCGAGAACACCCTCGTCGCTCCCGGTGACGTCGCGGCACTGGCGTCGCGTCGTCGGACAACCTGTTCACGATCGTCGATCTCCACGGGTTCGGCCGGGCCGACATCGACCAGTCGACCGGCTACGTGGTCGTCACGCGTGGCGCAGTGAGCGCCGCGTGGCCTGCGGTGACCGCGGCGTCCGACGGCGAGGTCCCGCCGGCGACCCCTGCTCGGCGTCGCACTGCCCGGCCATCCGGGCCAACTGGTCGAGGTCGACGCAACCGTCGTCCGGGAGTGACGCCGTCCACGATCAGCCGAGCGCAGCGACCACCGCGGCCTCGGCGTGCAGCCGCGTCGTCGGGAAGTAGGGCACGGCGACGTCGTCCGCGGCGACGAGGAGCTCGATCTCGGTGCAGCCGGCGATGACGCCCATCGCGCCCCTGGCGACGAGGCGATCGATCACGTCGAGGTACCGTCGCTTCGACCCGGCGCTCACGAGGCCCCGCACGAGCTCGTCGTAGATGACGTCGTGGACGGTCGTGCGATCCGGTTCGTCGGGCACGACGACCGTCAGCCCGTGACGTTCGAGCCGCGTTCGGTAGAAGTCGCGTTCCATCGTGTAGCGCGTACCGAGCAATGCGACGCGCTCGACGCCTGCTGCGACCACTGCAGCGGCGGTCGCGTCGGCGAGATGGAGGAACTCGACGTCGATCGCTCGTTCGATCCGATCTGCGACCAGATGCATCGTGTTGGTGCACAACACGATGATCTCGGCCCCCGCCTGCTGGAGCTTCACGGCGTCGCCCGCGAGGATGTCGCCAGCGAGGTCCCACCGACCGTCTGCCTGGAGCGCCTCGATCCGGGCGAAGTCATAGCTCCGGACGACGAGGTCGGCCGAATGGACGCCACCGAGCCGCGCCCGCACGCCCTCGTTGATCATTCGTTCGTACTCGATCGAGCTCTCCCAGCTCATCCCGCCGAGCAGGCCGATCGTCTTCACCGGGCGATCAACCTGCCGCGCCCGGGATCTCGCCGGTCGCGAGCAGCTCCTCGAAACGTTCGGCGGGGACGATCGGGATCCCGTTGGCCTCCGCCTTGGTCAGCTTGCTCGCCCCTGCCCCGTCACCCACGACGAGCGCAAACGTCGACTTCGACACGCTGCCCGGGCTCTTGCCCCCGCGGGACGTGATCGCTTCCTCGGCCTCCTCGCGGTTGTATCCGGGCACGGCGCCGGTCACCACCACCGACTTGCCGCCGAGCGTCTGCTCGATCGCCGCACGCGCGGCCTCGCGAGCGGCCGCCTCCTCCTCGCTCCCGAAATTCACCCCGGCCGCCTCCAACCGAGCGATGAAGTCCTGGTTGCTCGGTTGCTCGTACCAGCGGGTGATCGCGGCCGAGATCACCTCGCCGACCCCGTCGACCCCGGATCGTTCCTCGTCCGACGCTCCCATCACTCGCCTGAGCGTTCCGAACTCGGCCGCGAGCGCCTGAGATGCGGCCGGCCCGAGGTGCTTGATGCCGAGCGCCGTCAGCACCTTCGGAAGCGGGCGATCCCTCGACTCCTCGATCGCGCGGACGAGCTTCTCGGCGCTCACGCGGGCGAACCCGTCGAGCGCCTCGACATCACCGACGCTCAAGGAGTAGATGTCCGCAGCGTCACGCACCAGGCCGGCGTCGGTGAGCTGCATGACCGTTCGCTCGCCGAGCCCCTCGATGTCCATCGCCCCGCGCGATGCCCAGTAGATGATCTTCTGGTCGCGCTGGAACGGGCAGGCCGGCTCGACGCACCGGGTGTCGGCCTCGCCGTCGAGACGCACGAGCGTGCTCTGCAGGTCGCACGGACAGATCGCCGGGAACACCCACTGCTCCGTGCCTCGAGGACGCATCGACATCACAGGGCCGACGACCTCGGGAATGACGTCGCCGGCCTTGCGCACGATCACGGTGTCGCCCGGACGGACGTCCTTGATCGCGACCTGGTCCTGGTTGTGCAGCGTCGCCATCGACACGGTCGACCCGCCGACGAACACCGGCTCGAGCACGGCGAACGGTGTCGTCCGACCGGTTCGGCCGACGGAGACCTGGATGTCGCGCAGCAACGTCGTCCGTTCCTCGGGTGGGAACTTGTAGGCGATTGCCCAGCGCGGCGCCCTCGACGTGAATCCGAGCTGCTCGCGTTGCGCGAGATCGTCGACCTTGATGACGACGCCGTCGATCTCGTAGCCGAGGTCGTGGCGGTGCTCCTGGCGGTAGAGGCAGTACTCGGCGACCTCGTCGATCGTCTCGATCGAACGCAGCTCGGGATTCACCGGTAGGCCGAGACGCCGCATGAAATCCAACGTGTGATGGTGGGAGGCGAAGTCGGGGCCTCCCACCACCTCACCCAACTGGTATGCCCAGAACGACAACCGGCGCTTGGCCGTCATCGCCGGATCCTTCTGGCGGAGGCTTCCAGCGGCTGCGTTGCGCGGGTTCACGAGGGGCCGGTCCCCCTTCGCCTCGTACTCGGCGTTGAGCGACTCGAACACCGCCGTCGACATGTAGACCTCGCCCCTCACCTCGACGACGCCGGGCACGTGGTCACCCGACAACCGCTCGGGCACGTCTGCGATCGTGCGCACGTTCGCGGTCACGTCCTCGCCGACGCGACCGTCGCCACGGGTTGCCGCCTGGACGAGCGCACCGTGCTCGTACCGCAGGCTCATCGCGAGACCATCGAACTTCAACTCGGCCACGAACGTCGGCACGATGCCGTCGAGTCCGCGTACGACGCGGTCGGCCCACGAACGCAACTCGTCGCTGTCCATCGCGTTGTCGAGACTCGTCATCGGCACCGCGTGCGTCACGGGTGCGAAGGTCGCACTGACCCCACCGCCGACGGCCTGCGCCGGCGATGCCGGATCGGCGAGATCGGGGAAGTCGACCTCCAGGTGGCGCAGCTCGCGGACCAACGCGTCGTAATCGCCGTCGGGGATCTCGGGCCGGTCGAGCTCGTGGTACAGCCGGTTGTGATGGGCGACCTGGGCCCGCAACTCGTCGATCCGGTCCTGGGCGTCAGCGACGTCACGTGTCTCTGGCATCGCCGCCGAGTGTAGGTCCGGGCTCCGGCGCGGCCGTCCGGCCGCAGATTCGGCCGATCGGTGGTTCAGGACTCGAGCGGGGCATCGCTCCGCCCTCGTTCCCTCCGCTCGTGTCTTCGTCTCCGTCGGTCGCTGGGCGCCGATCGGCGCCGTTCCTCAGGCGCCGAGTACGAACTTCGCAGCTGCGGCCTCGCTGCGAACCGAACGTGCGACATCGCGGAGCGAGTGACAGACCCGTTCGGCCACGTCGGCGGTGTGCATCCCGAGGCCGCATTCGGGCGTCAGGAGGCACTGATCGCGCAGCATGGTCGGGTCGCAGCCGCGCTGCACCAGCTCGCACCAGAGGGCCGAGAGCTGGTGCCAGGCACGATTGGAGGTGACACCGATGGGCCCGCCCGTTGCGATGGCGCCCCAGGCGATCCAGCCGCCGTTGCGCAGGAACCGATCGAGGTAGCCGGCGAGCGGGACCAAGGCGCTACTCGCCGGGAGCGACAGCACCTCCGGTCCCGACTCCAGCATGGTGGCGATGTCGGCGTCACCGCACGAATGCACACCGACGGTGGCGAGGGGCTCCACCTCGGCCATCGCGCCCGAGAGCAGGTCGATCGCCTCATCGGGCGCGATCGGGAAATCGCGCGTCATCATGTGACCGGCGAGGGGTTCGTCGAGCACGACGATCTGCGCCGACTCCGGCAGCGCAGCCGACACCGCTGCCGCCAACGATCGCAAGTGGCCGCTCACGGCGCCCAGCGCGACGGGAAACGCGACGGCAGGGTCCGCGCCGGCGCGCAGCAGAGCCATCCCGACACTGATCGGACCGACGAACTGCCACTTCACCGGACCGGTCGCGTGCCGATCGGCGGCGATCTCCAGAAAGGTCCGGAACCCGACGAACTGGTCGCGCCGGAGATCGGTGTCGACAGCGGCGGTCGGGTCGAGCCGATCGACGTCGACGGCGACCGTACCGTACGGGCCGAGCGTGACCCCGCTGACCCCGACCATCGCCTGCGCGATCGACGACTCGGCCGGTGAGCGCCGGGGCAGGCTCGGGATCGCCGGGAGATCGTAGGCGGAGAGCGAGAACTCGGCCGCCTGACGGGCGTTGCGGTGCGGAAGGCTGCCGATCCCGGTCGTCGACCCTGGCTCGACGACATCGAGCGCACGCAGGAGCGACGACTGCCCGGCGGTCGCACCCGGATCCGCCCCCGAGTTCGCGTCTCGTTTCACGATCCGTCCATCGTGACACCTCGGCTGTCGCAACGACGATTCTTCGCGGATCGGGTCGGCGCGGACGGCGACGCACCATCGGTCGGCACGACACGCCCAGCGGCGGGCCAGACTGTCCGGGTGCCGAGGACCGTCACGATCGAACGTCTCGTGCCGTGGATCCTCCGCGTCGCCTGGATCGGGGTCCTCGCCGCCGGGGGCGAGGCGATCGATGGTGCCACCGCCGACCGAAGCGAAGCCGTCCGGGCCGTCGCCCGGTACGTCGGCGGGTCGATCTGGATCGCAGGCGTGGCGGCGATGGCAATCCTCGCGGTGACGAGTCTCACGGCGACCAGGGTGATCGTCCCACTCGCGATCCCGGCAGCCATCGTGGCGTGGTCGGCCGGCGCCGACGCCGTCGACGGAGCGATCTTCGTCGGCTCGGCCACGGTCGCGGCCGTGGTCGCGTACTCCGGGGAGCTGGGCCGAGTGTTCGTTCAGGCGTCGGCGTACGGCGACGAGGACCGCTACCTGCTCCGCCCACCCGCCGCGTACGCCGCGATGGCATCGCTGACGTGGCTGCTGTGGGCGACGTGTGTGGTCGCCGGGCCGCTGCTGCTGGCTTCGCGATCGTGGGTCGTCGGAGTGCCGGTCACCGCGCTGGTCGTCGTCGGAGCGGCGTGGGGGTGGCCGCGCTGGCACCGACTCGCTCGTCGCTGGTTCGTCGTCGTCCCCGTCGGGCTGGTCGTGCACGATCACCTCGTGCTGGCCGAGACCCTCATGCTGCGCCGGCAGGAGATCGCCCGGGTACGTCTCGCACCCGCCGACACCGACGCCGCCGACCTCACCGGCCCGGCGACGGGTCATGCGGTCGAGATCTCGACCCTCGAACCGGTCACCGCCATCTTCGCGGCGACACCATCGCAGCCCCGAGGACGGGCGATCCACCTCACGTCGTGTCTGGTCAGCCCGACCCGCCCGGGTCGGGCGCTGCTCGCCGCCGGAGCACGTCGGCTCGCGGTCGGCTGATCACCGTCGGCCCACCGGAGCGGGACCGCTCAGCGGGTGGCAGTCGCGCCGCCCAGCACTCGACGGTCGCCGAGGTCGTAGAACACCACGCTCTGGCCGGGCGCCACCCGACGTTGGGGCCGCGCCCACTCGACCAACACGTCGCCCCGATCGGGGCGGATCCGAGCCCGTTGGGCCGGGCCGTGCGCGCTGCACTGGACGAGCACCTCGCCGGAGACCGGCCGGTCGGTCCAGACCGGCGCCGTCGATCGCACGACGCCGTCGTTGAGTTCGACATCGTCACCGACGGTCACGAGGCGCGCCGGGACGTCGACGTCGACCACGTATCGCTTCGGCCCACCACCGGGAAGACCGAGCCCGCGGCGTTGACCGATGGTCACCATCTCGACGGCATCGACGTGACCGACCTTGTCGCCGGCGGTGTCCACGACCGTGCCGGACCGGAACGTGATCCGGTCGCCGAGAAACACCTCCCGACCGCCGGTCGAGGTGATGAAGCACACGTCCTGGCTGTCTGGCTTGCCGGCCGTGCGCAACCCGAGCTCGGAGGCGAGCCGCCGCACCTCGTTCTTGTCGATGTGACCGACCGGGAAGAGGACGCGAGCGAGGGAATCCTGATCGAGCATGTGCACCACATAGCTCTGATCCTTCGCCGGATCGACGCCCCGCTCGAGGGTGAACCCCCCGTTGGCGCTCCGACCGACCCGGGCGTGGTGGCCGGTGGCGACGGCGTCGAAGCCGAGCTGGTCTGCCCGGTGGAGCAACCGGTCGAACTTCAGATGACGATTGCACTCGATGCAGGGGTTCGGGGTGACCCCGAGCGCATGGTCGCGGACGTACGGCTCCACGACGTGTGAGTCGAAATCGTCACTGAAGTTGAAGACGAGATGGTCGATGTCGATCTGCTGGGCGACCCGGCGGGCGTCGTCGACGTCACTGACGCTGCAGCAACCGGTGTCGCTGTCGCCACCCCAGAGCTTCATGGTGACGCCCACCACGTCGTGGCCGTCGCGCTGCAGGAGCGCGCCGGCGACCGATGAGTCGACACCGCCGCTCATGGCGAGCAGGACCCTCACGCGCTCGCCCTCCCGCGTCGGAGACGGGCCACGGCGTCCGCAACGACGTCGACCGCCCGGTCGACGTCGGCGACGGTGGTGGTGTGTCCGAGACTCATCCGGAGGGCACCGCCTGCGAGCGATCGGTCGAGACCCATCGCCGCAAGCACGTGTGACGGCTCCATCGCTCCGCTGGCGCACGCCGACGCCGCGCTCGCGCACACCCCGGCCTCGTCGAGCAGGAACAGCAGCGACTCGCTTTCGATACCGCCCAGGCAGACGTGGGCGGAACCCCCGACCTTGTGCTCGCGCGGCACTGTCTCGACGACGTCGTCGATCGAGGCGAACAGGCCGTCCACGAGTCGGTCGCGCAACCCGGTCAGACGCCCGACCTCGTGCGGACGCTCCGTGTCGGTCTCGGCGAGGGCTGCGGCCAACGCCGCGATGCCGGCGACGTTGTGGGTGCCGCTTCGGCGCTCGCGCTCTTGCCCACCGCCGATGATGAGCGGCGCCACCGACGATCCCTCGCGGATCGTCAGGATCCCGACGCCCTTCGGGCCGCCGAACTTGTGCGCGCTGAACGACATCAGATCGACCAGTGGGGAGATCGTTCGGAGATCGAGCCAGGTGGCGGCCTGCACGGCATCGGTGTGCAGCAGAGCCTCGGGCGCGACGCGGCGCACGATGTCGGACACGGCCGCCAGGTCGGTGATCGTGCCGACCTCGTTGTTGACCGCCATCACGCTCACGATCGCGACCTCGGGGCCGAGCGCGGCCTCGAGCTGATCCAGGTCGACGTGCCCGGTGGCGTCGCATCCGACGATGCGGCCCGCGCGCGCCACCACCGGGTGGAGGACCGCGTGGTGTTCGCCGGCCGAGCACACGGCGAGACCGCCCGCGCCGGCGATCGACGTATTGTCGGACTCGGTGCCACACCCGGTGAAGACGACCTCCCCCGGGGCGACCGCGAGGAGCGCCGCGATCTGGTCCCGAGCCTCGTCGACCGCCTTTCGGGCGTCGCGGGCGAATCGGTGGGATCCGCTCGGATTCGCGAAGCGCTCGGACAGGAACGGCATCATCGCGTCGACCGCTGCGGGTCGCATCGGCGTCGTCGCCGCATGATCGAGGTAGGTCAACGCCACGGCTCCACGCTACTGAGACCTCGACCGGACAGGTCGCCCGTGCTCGCGAGCCTGCCCACATGCGCCGTCGAGTTCCGGCGGCGGCGCTGATCGAAGCCGCTCCCGAGCGCTACGGTTCGTGCGCCATGGAGGGCTACGACGCAACGACCTACGGCGCAGCGTTCGCCGATGTGTACGACGACTGGTATCGAGGCATCTCCGATGTCGAGGCCACCGTCGCCGATCTTCTCGAGCTCGCCGGACCGGGGCCGATCCTCGAGCTCGGGGTCGGGACCGGACGATTGGCGGTGCCGCTCGCTGAGGCCGGACGAACCCACGGGATCCGGGTGAGCGGCGTCGACACCAGCCCGGCGATGCTCGATCGCCTCACCGATCGCGATCCGGACGGTCTCGTCGACGTCGTCTGCGGTGACATGGTGGACGATCTGCCCGACGGCCCCTTCTCGCTGGCGTTCGTCGCCTACAACACGATCTTCAACCTGACCGCCGACGGCGCGCAGGTCGCGTGCTTCCGGGCCGTGGCGGAACGCCTTGCGCCGACCGGACGCTTCGTGATCGAGGCGTTCGTGCCCGACGATCCACCGCGCGACGGCGATCACGTGTCGGTCCGCACGCTCACCGCCGACCGGGTGGTGCTGTCGGTCACGGTCCATGATGCCGCGACGCAGACGGCCGAGGGACAATTCGTCGAGCTGAGCGAGTCCGGCGGCGTCCGACTCCGCCCGTGGTCGATCCGGTACGAGACCCCGGCCGGGCTCGATCGGCTCGCGATCGGTGCCGGATTCGAACTGGAGCACCGTTGGGCGTCGTTCGGACGGCGACCGTTCGGTCCAGATTCGGCGCGGCACATCAGCGTCTATCGGAAAAGGTGATCGAGTGCCGCCTGTAAGCGCTTTCAGGCAGATCGACGACAACCGTGCCGCGACCGCTCTAGGCTGACAGGCAATGAGTCAGATGCGGTTGAATCAGCTCACCGGGCGGTGGGTCACGATCGTCGCCGAACGAGCCCAACGTCCCAACGATTTCGCGCCGCGCACCGACCTCCGGGCCCTCGAGTCCGGCCGTCCCTGCCCGTTCTGCCCCGGCAACGAGGAGTCGACCCCGCCGGCGCTCGAGCAGGTCGGCGCCGACGGCGCCTGGACCATCCGCGTCATCCCCAACTTGTATCCGGCGTTCCAGGGCGACGAGGGGTTCGCCGTCCACCACGAGGGTCCCGTCCACGTGATGGCCGAGGGGACGGGCATCCACGAGGTCTTCGTCTACTCCCCCGAGCACGACCTCTCCCTCGATGGGCTCGACGACGCGACCGCGGGTCAGTTCATGTTGGCCCTCAAGCGCCGCTTCGAGGACCATGCGACCATTCCGTACATCCGCTACACCCAGGCCATCGTCAACCACGGCCGCGAGGCAGGCGCATCGTTGGCCCATCCCCACGGGCAGCTCCTCGGCCTCCCGTTCGTACCGGGTGAGGTCCTCGACGAGGAGCGGGCGTTCGCACGCTTCGCCGGAGGCTGTCTGCTCTGCACGACCGTCGAAGCCGAGCTGACCACCGGAGAGCGAATCGTCTTCGCCAACGACGACGTCGCTGTGATCTGCCCCTACTGGAGCGGTTCACCGTACGAGTTGCTGATCGTGCCCCGGCGCCACGACCAACACCTGCAGGACGCCGACGAGCCGTCGCTCGAGGCGGTGGGGCGTGCGCTCCGCGACGCCACTGCGTTCCTGAATCGTGCGATCGGCGACGTCGCCTACAACGTCGGCTTCCACACTGCTCCCCACGCCCACACCGGTGAATACCACTGGCACATCCACATCTGGCCCAACCTCGTCACCCAGGCAGGGTTCGAGCGGGGCACCGGCGTGCTCATCAACATCGTCCCGCCCGAACATGCGGCCGAAACGCTGCGCGGTGCGGCGTCCCTCGCCGGAACATGAGATCCTGCGTCGATGGGACGCATTCAGGTTCAGGTCGAGATCGACGCCACGCCCGCCGAGGTGTGGGACATCGTCGAACCGATCGAACGGCACGTCGACTGGATGGCCGATGCCGAGACCATCCGATTCACGTCCGAGCGTCGGCGGGGCATCGGCACGACCTTCGAATGTGACACCAAGGTCGGTCCGATCACCCTCACCGACGTCATGGAGATCACGGAGTGGGAGCCCGCGCGGCGCATGGGCGTCCGTCACACCGGGATCGTGACCGGGAGCGGCGCCTTCGTGCTGGTACCGATCGATCTCGACCGTCGCACCCGATTCACCTGGACCGAGGAGCTGCGGTTCCCGTGGTATCTCGGCGGACGGCTCGGCGAAGCCATCGGTGGGCCACTGGTGATGAAGCAGATCTGGAAACGCAACCTGAGACGCCTCAAGGACCTCGTCGAGCGACGTTGATCCTGCGAGCACCGAACCGCGGCGCGGTCACCCGAGGGCACGCACCAGGGCCGTGACGACGGTACCGACCACGATCACGACGGTGAGGGGAGCCCGACGCCACGCCACGAACACAGCGCAACCGACACCGACTGCGCGGGCGTCGAGCACGAGGTCCTGCCCGATCGACAGCGCGTCCTTCACGACCAGGGCGGTGATCAGCGCGGCAGGAATCAGCGCCAGGCACCGGTCGACGGCGGGAGGCAGCGAGCGGGACCCGATCACCACGAGGCCGATCACCTTGCACGCGAACGCTCCCACACCGAGCGAGAGCACCAGGAACCACGACAGATCGGTCACGGCCGTCGAATCCCGACGAGAACTGCCAGCGAGGCACACAGGATCGACATTCCCACCGGCACCCACGGGATGGTCACGAGACACACGACGCCCCCGAGCACGCCGGCGGTGCGACCGGGCGGGGTCCTGAACTGTGGGGCCACCATCGCGACGAACCCGGCCGGGAACGCGGCATCGAGCCCATAGGTCTCCGGGTCGATGGTCGAACCGGCGAGTGCCCCCGCCAGCGTGCCGAGGTTCCAGAACACGTACACGGAGAGCCCGGTGATCCAGAAGGCCGCCACCCGTTCGCGGGGAGTTCGCTGGGCCGTCGACATCGCGGTCGACTCGTCGATCGTCAGCTGTGCGGCGATCAGTCGCTGCACCAGCGGACCACGGAGATCGCGTGCCATCGTGAGGCCGTAGACACCGTTGCGGGCCGCGAGCAACATGGCGCCGCTCAGCGCCGATGCCGTGGTGCCCCCGCCGTCGATGACGCTCACCGCGCTGAACTGGGACGCACCGGTGAACACCAGGAGCGACATGACGCAGGCCTGGAGCACCGATCCGCCCGCCGACACCGCACCGACACCGAACACGACGCCGAAGACCCCGACGACGGCGCCGAGCGTGACGCTCGCCGACACGACCGGTCGGAGATCGGGGTCCAGGGCGGCGCGGAGCGACGTCACGGCGGCGACTGTACGGAGGACCTGGGGTCCGATCCCCTATCGTGCCCCCGTGCACGTCCTGATGTTGTCGTGGGAGTATCCGCCGAGCGCAGCCGGTGGCATGGCCGCGCACGTCGACGGACTCGCCCATGCGATGCAGCGCGCCGGACACGATGTCGTGCTCATCACGCGCCGGCTCGCCGGCACCGAACGCGACGCGGTGCTCGGCGATGTCCGGGTGCTGCGCGCCGACGTCGACCTGCCGTGGATCCCCGACGACGTCGTGGCGGCGACCGCATCGGCCAACCATGCGTTCGTGGCGGCGACCACGGTGCTCGAGGGATGGCGACCCGACGTCGTGCACGCCCACGACTGGGGAGTCTCGTGGGCCGCCGATGTCATCGCCGGCCTGTACGGCGTACCGATCGTGACGACGTTCCACGGCACCGAACGCGGCCGCCACGGCGGCCACCTCGCACCGGGCGGCCCGACTGACATCAACAGCGTCGAGTGGTGGCTCGCGTATCGGTCTCGGCGCGTCATCGCCGCTACCAAGCTCATGGTGCGAGAGATCGTCGGCGGGTTCGAGATGGACCCGGATCACGTGAAGCGGATTCCGAGCGGGATCGACCCGGCCTGGTGGGCCACTGCCGGACCGGACGAGGACATCACGCGCGCCCGGACCGGGCTGGTGCTCGCCTGGGGCCGCGTCAACTACGAGAAGGGCTTCCAGGTCCTCGCGCGGGCGGTCGGCGCCCTCCGCTACCGGGTCGCCGGGCTCGAGTGCATGATCGCGGGGCGCGGGAGCTACCTGCCGGAGCTGCAATCCCAGATCGACATCGCCGGCGGCGGCGACCTCATCGAGGTTCCAGGTTTCGTCTCCGACAACGAGCTGCGTGCGGCGATCCACCGCGCCGGATGTGTCGTCATCCCCTCGCTGTACGAGCCGTTCGGCGTGGTCGCGCTGGAAGCGCTCGCCGGCGGAGCGCCACTGATCGTCGCCGACACGGGTGGTCTCGCCGAGCTGGTCGGCGGAACCGGTTCGGCGCTGCTCTTCGAGCCGGGCAACGCCGACGAGCTGGCCGATTGCATCGAACGGGTCCTCACCGATCAGCCGCTGGCCGACGAGCTCGTCCGCAGCGGTCAGCTCCTGCTGGAGGCCAGCTACTCCTGGGATGCCATCGCCGCCCGTACGCTCGCCGTCTACGAGGAGGCGCTCACCGGACCGTGAGTCGGCGTCTCATGCCGCACCGCTCAGGTGCCGGTGAACTCGGCCTTGCCGGGTCCGTGCTCGAGGAAGCTCTTCACACCGACCTGGCTGTCGTTGGTTCGGAACGACTCGACGAACAGGTCACGCTCGATGCACAGCCCGTCGGCGAGCGAGGTGGACAGGCCGCGATCGATCGCCTGCTTGGCGAACGCCTGCGAGAGCACGGCGCCCCGGGCGCAGTCCGCGGCGAGCCCCAGCGCTCGACCGTGGAGCTCGTCACCGGGAACCAGCTCGTCGGCGAGACCGATCCGAAACGCCTCCTCCGCCGGGACCTGTCGGCCGGTGATCGAGATCTCCTTCGCCCGACTCGGGCCGACCAGCCGCGCGAGCCGCTGCGTGCCCCCACCGCCGGGAATCGTGCCGAGCAGGATCTCGGGCTGGCCGAACACGGCCCGATCGCCGGCGATGCGGTAGTCACACGCCAACGACAGCTCGCACCCACCGCCCAGCGCGTACCCCGACACGGCCGCGATGACGAACCGTGGGATCGCCGCCAACGCGTCGAGGGCGGCGTGGATGCGGTCGGTGATGTCGCGGGCCTCCTCGGGCCCTCCGAACTCGGAGATGTCGGCGCCGGCAGCGAAGATCCGGTCGCCACCGGTCACGACGACAGCGCCCGGGGGGTTCGCGGTGAGATCGTCGGCGACCTCGTGAAGACCCGCGACCACCGCCCCCGACAACGCGTTCACCTTCCCATTGTTCAACGTGACGACGGCGACCCCGTCGTCACGACGCTCCAGCAACACCACGGCTTCGCTCATCCGACCATCTTGATCCCTCCGTTCTGTCTGCGTGCAACCGGGAGGTGAACGGTTCCACGCAGACAGAACACCGACCGATGCTGCACCAGCACCGGTTCTGTCTGCGTGGAACCGGATGATCCACGGTTCTACGCAGACAGTTCGGAGGATCGGCGTCGGATGAGGTCGTCGAGTTCGCCGAGGACGCGATCAGGTTGACGGAGGTCGCGCCACCAGACGTCGACGACCTCCCACCCCATTTGGCGGAGCATGCCCCTGCGGCGGGCGTCGCGATGCTGCGCCTCGGGCGTGGCGTGCCATCGCCAGCTCTGGCACTCGATCCCGATCCGCAGGTCCGGCTCGGCGAGATCGAGCCGAGCGAGCAGCGCACCGGACTCGGATCGCACCTCGTACTCGTCGAGCAGGCGGAGACCGTGCCGCTCGAGGACCCGCTTGGCGAGTCGCTGGAACCAGCTTGCGGGCAGGGACTTGCCGTCGCGCTCGTCGAGCAGCATCAACAACGTCCGCGGTCCGGCGCGACCGCGCTTGCACCACTGCGTTGCGGCCGATCTGAGATCGTCGATCGTATGACCGTTCCGCAACGCCGAGTCGAGCGCCCGAGCCGTCGCCGCCAGACCGGCCGTCGGCGCCAGCAAGGTCAGCGTCGCCGCGGCCGTGAGGGCTCGGATGCCATCGACCAACTCGACGTCCTGCCAACGGTCGGCCAGGCCACGGGTGAAGTGGGTGATGGTGTCGGGCGGACAGTTGGGCCACCATCCCTTCCGGCACAGCACGTCGACCTCGTCGTACCGGTCGAATCCGTCGAATCCGTGGAGGCGAGCCGCCGCGCCGTGTGAGATGACCCCGTCGCCGGGCGCGAGTGCTGCGATCCGAACCCGTTGGAGCCAGGTGCGCGGCGAGGTCATCGCCCGAAGGACACCCGGCGCAGGGCGCTCGAGGATGCCGGTTCGGACGAGGCGTTCCTCTCGCTCCCAGTCGAGCCCGAGCGACCGGGCGGCATCGCAGGCGAGCACACCGTCGTGGCAGGCCATCTGTTGAAACGCTCGTTCCATGCGTCGACTGGGGGTCCGTGGATCGCTGCGGGGGAAACGTGCAGCGACCTGTCTGCGCCACAACCGCTCACAGACGGCTACACGCAGACAGTTCGGGGGTTGGGTCAGGCGTCGACGGCGGCGAGCATCTCGTCGGCGGCGGTCCAGGGGTCGGTGCGGTGATGCACGACGGCGTCGGTGAGCTCGTCCCATCGCACGCCCGTGCAGAGGTAGCGCGCCCGCTCGCGCAGCCGGTTGGTCACGATCTCGCGCAGCTCCTCGCTCGATCGGAACGAACGTCGCCGTGCGAGCTCACCGCTGTCGAGCGCGTGTGCCCGGTGCGCCAGCACGGCGTCCCACAGCGCGACCACACCGTCGCCGGTCGACGCGATCGTGGGCACGATCGGAGGCCGCCACGCATCGTGGGGGAGCTCCGACAGGTCGAGCATCTGCTCCAGGTCGCGGCGGGTCTCATCGACACCCTTGCGGTCGGCCTTGTTGATCACGAACACGTCGGCGATCTCCATCAGGCCCGCCTTGTTGGCCTGGACGCTGTCGCCCCAGCCGGGGTTCACGACCACCACGGTGGTGTCGGCCTTCCCGGCGACCTCGACCTCGACCTGACCGACCCCAACCGTCTCGACGAGGATCCAGTGCCGTCCGATCGCGTCGAGCAGGCGGACCGCCTCCGGTGTGGCGAGCGCCAGGCCCCCGAGATGACCGCGAGTCGCCATCGACCGGATGAACACACCGGGATCGGTCGCGTGATCCTGCATCCGGACCCGATCGCCGAGGATCGCTCCACCGGTGAACGGCGACGACGGATCGATGGCCAGCACGGCGATCTCGTGACCGAGTGATCGCAGGTGACCGATCGTCGCACTGGTCAGCGTGCTCTTGCCGGCTCCCGGCGCACCGGTCATCCCGACGGTGTACGCCTGACCACTGTTCGGGTAGGCGAGTCGCCCCACGGTGCGTCCCGCCTCGCCGCCGCGCTCGATCATCGAGAGCAGGCGGGCGATCGAGCCGCGATCGCCGGCCTGGGCAGCCGCGAACAGCTCATGCGGATCGTTCGAACGCGCCATCGTCAGTGCTCAGACGGCGGCGTCGATGGCCGCTTCGGCCTCGGCGACGTTCACGACCTCGGTCACCCCGTCGACACGATCGCGCATGATCCGCTCGATGCCACCCTTGAGGGTCTGCGTCGACACTGGACACGTGCCGCAGGCACCCACCAGACGGACGGAGACGACACCGGTCGACTCGTCGACGTCGACGAGCTCGATGTCGCCGTTGTCGGCCTGGAGGGCCGGTCGGATCACTTCGATGCAGGCTTCGACTTGGGCACGCATGACACCGTCCATTCAATCAGTGAATCCCCTACGCTGCCGACCCATGGCCCACATCGCGATCCTCGGTGCCGTCGTCGCGCACCAGGGCGGCTGGGACGAGGTCCTGCTCGTGGGTGCTCCGATCGTGATCATCGTCGGCGTGCTGGCGATCGCCAAACGCCGCGTCGACCGAGCCCACCAGCAGGGCGCAGCGGGCACCGATCAGCAATCGGAGACGGGCCGATGCGGCGGCGCGCCGCCCGAATCACCGACGTGAGGGATCAGCCGAAGCGTTCGATGTCGGCACCGACGGCACGCAGGCGGCCCACCAGATCGTCATAACCGCGGTCGATGTGGTGAACACCCGTGATCGTGGTCGTCCCCTCCGCGGCGAGGCCCGCGACGACCATCGCTGCGCCGGCGCGGATGTCGTGGGACGTCACCGCCGCACCCGTGAGCCGCGGGACGCCGCGCACCACGGCGTGGTGACCGTCGGTCCGGATGTCGGCGCCGAGCCGTTGCAGCTCCTCGACGTAGCGGAAGCGACCGGGGTACAGGTTCTCGGTCACGATCCCGACGCCGTCGGCGACCGACAGCATCGTGATGATCAGGGGTTTGTAGTCGGTGGCGATACCGGGGTACGGCAGGGTGGCGACATCGGTCGAACGCATGCGCGCCGGCGCCCGGACCTGCAATCCGTACGGGAGCGTGCCGAACTCCAGACCCATGTCGATGAAGCGGGTGAGGACCATCTGCATGTGCTCGGGTTTGGCGTTGAGCAGGTCGAGCTCACCGCCGGCGACGGCGCAGGCGGCGATGTACGTCGCCGCCTGGATCCGGTCGGGCACCGTCTCGTGATCGCACGCCGACAGCCCACCGCGTGCGACCCCGGTCACCCGCAACGTCGACGTGCCGACACCCTCGATCTGGGCCCCCATCGAGGTCAGGAACGCGCAGAGGTCGATGATCTCCGGCTCACGCGCCGCATTGTCGATCGTCGTGACACCATCGGCGAGCACCGCGGCCGTGAGCAGGTTCTCGGTGGCCCCCACGCTCGGGAACTCGAAGCTGATGTCGGCACCGTGCAGCCGATCCGCCGAGGCTTCGACGAAACCGTCGCCGAAGCGGAACCTGGCCCCCATCCGCTCGAGACCGGCGACGTGCATGTCGATCGGGCGGGAGCCGAAATCGTCGCCGCCGGGCATCGCCAGCCGGACGTAACCGCAACGCGTGAGCAGCGGGCCGAGCACGTTGATCGAGGCACGGATGCGCTCGGCGAGCTCCCACGGGGCGACTGGCGTCAAATCCCCCTCGTTCTCGATCACGACGATGCCGGGGTCGTGCAGGATCACCCGAAGACCGAGCGCATTCAGCAGATCGGCCATGATCCCGACGTCGACGATGCCGGGCACGTTGGTGATCTCGTACGCACCGTCGGCGAGCAGGCTGGCAGCCATCAGCTTCAGCACGGAGTTCTTCGCACCCGGTACCAACACCTCGCCGTGCAGTCTGCCGGCGTTGCGCACGGTGATGCAGGACTCGGCCGCCGAGGCGGAATCGGACGTCACCATGCCAGTATGCCGCCGCAGGTCGGCGAGTCCGTCGGACGGCGCCGGCCGTGGCGCGAGGTGTCGCTGCGAGCCGTCGACTCGTAGGCTCTGCGACGTGCTCGGAGCAGGTCGGACGGTCATTCGCGTCTGGCCCGACGAGCCGGCCGTGCGCGAGCACATCGATCATCCGCGCGACGACCTGGTCGCCGAGGAACGTGTCGACGCCGACACCTTTCGCCAGCTGGGCGGTCCGTTCCATCACTATGAGCGGGTGCTCAGCACCGACGATGGGCAACTGACGGAACGAACCACGTACCGCCTCGTCATCCCGTGGTTCGGCTGGCTGTTCGCACTCCCCGTCCGGGCCGTGTTGGCACGCCGCGGCTACGACCCCGTCCATCACCGTCCTCACACCACCCCCTGGTGGGCGCCCCCTGACCAGATCAACGCCCGGCAGGCGCTCGTGCTCGGCGTGCTCGCGGCGGCATCGATGTCGTCGGCGTTCACGAACACCTTGTTCACCCAGACCGCCCAGTTCGCGGCGGACGACTTCGGTGTCGGCGACCGAGGATTCGGCTTCGCCGGTGCGATCGTCCGCGCCGGGATCATCGTGGCGCTGCCCTTGGCGGCGCTCGCGGATCGGATCGGCCGCCAGCGGGTGATGCGGATCGTCGCCTGGGCCGCACCGATCACCTGCTCGCTCGGTGCGCTCGCGCCCAACTTCGAGATCCTGGTCGCGACCCAGGCGGTCGGGCGGCCGCTCGGCCTCGCGCTCGACTTCCTGATCGCGGTGGTCGTCGCCGAGGAGATGCCACGCAACAGCCGTGCCTACGCAGTCAGCATCATGGCGATGGCGAGCGGGCTCGGCGCCGGGATCGCCGTGATGGCGCTCCCCCTGGCCGATCTCGGCGAGAGCGGCTGGCGTCTCGTCTACCTCGTCACGCTGATCTGGCTCGTCGTCGCGGTCGACATCGCTCGGCGTCTTCCCGAGACCGAACGATTCGAACGTCCCCACGTCGTCGCTCCCCCACTCGACCGCCGGCGATTCGCGATCCTCGCGACGGTCGCCGTGTGCGCCAACTTCTTCGTCGCCCCGGCCAGCTTCTTCCAGAACCGGTATCTCCGTGAGGTGCGCGGGTTCGACGCCGGGATGATCTCGCTGTTCACCCTGACGACCGCCACACCGGCGGCGATCGGCCTGATCGTCGGGGGCCGGGTCGCCGATGTGAAGGGTCGCCGCGGACTGATCGCCGTGGCCATTCCGGTGGCCACCATGCTCGTGCTCGGCTCGTTCCTGGTCGGAGGAGCACCGATGTGGTTCTCGGCGTTCGGCGGTGGCTTCGTCGGCGGGATCGCCTACCCCGCACTCGCGGTCTACCGGGCCGAGCTGTTCCCCACCGGGAACCGTGGGCGCGCGGCCGGGATGCTGACCGCCTCGGCACTGATCGGGGGGATCGGTGGCCTGCTGCTCGTCGGTCAACTGCTCGATCGTGGACAGTCGTACGGACAGGTGATCGGCCTCGTCGCGCTCGGACAGTTGGTCGTGGTGTTCATGGTGCTGACGAGATTCCCCGAGACAGCGCACAAGGAGCTCGAGGACCTGAACCCCGAGGACCCGGCTATCGCACCCGCAAGCGATCGAGGAAGTCCGTGACCGCACCAGCGATGGTCTGATCGGAGCCCTTCAGGTCATGACCCCGACCCTCGACGAACAGATGGGTGACGGCGGCCTTGCTCGGCATCGTCGCTGTCCACCGCCGGATCTCGTCGGGGGTCCCGAACGTGTCCTTCGTGCCCGAGATGAAGAGTGTGGGCACGCGGATGTCGGGAAGGTGCTCGACTCGGAGGCGATCGGGCTTCCCGGGTGGGTGCAACGGGTACGAGACGAGCACGAGCCCACGGAGGTTTGCCGGCGATGGGATGCCGTCGGCGCCGGCCGCGATCATCGAGCACATGCGACCACCCATCGAGCGGCCGCCCATCACCAACGGCTCGTCGTCGGGGAGTCGGTCGAGATCCGCACGGATCGACGCCAGCAGCTTGGGAGCCCGGTCCGGGGCCTTCCGTCCCTCCCGGCGGTACGGGAAGTCCGATCGCACGCACGCGTGCGGGGCGATGGCCCGTTCGATCGCGACGAGCGACAGGTGCGACGAGTCGGATCCGGCGCCCGGGTAGAGCAGGACCGTCATCAGGCGACCGCACCGATGAGGATCCGGCGCGCCTCGTTCAGATCGAGAATCGCCTTGCTGGCGTCGGTGGCCGCACCACCGTGATCGGGGTGCACGTCGCGCATCCGCTGACGGTATTGCCTGGAGACCTCCCGCTTGGACGGTCGCTCGACCCCGGCGGGGAATCCGAGCACCTCGAGCGCCCATGCCTTCGGATCGGCCAGCGCCGACAGCGCCGTCGACTGCGCGCCGGCCAAGTGGGCGATCAGCGCGGGACCGATCGGCCCGCGCCATCGCAGGGCCTTCCGCAGGACGGGTGCGATGATCTGACGGCTCGTCTGTTCGAGTCGCTCCACGGCGTAGATGGCCCCCAACACCTGGGCCAGGTCGCTCCCCCGGGTCGCGAAGTCGAACTCGATGTCGTCGTCCTGCCCGATCAGCTGGTGTCGGCTGTGGGAGAGACCGTGTCGGTCGACCTGGAAGCGGTGTCTGAGCCGAGGCTGCACGATGCGATCACCGCGCTCGACCTCCTGTATGAGACGCGCAACGCCGCCCTGGAGATCCGCCTCGACCCCACCGATGTGGTTCGCCACCACGGCGCCGAGCAGGAGCCCACCGAAACCTGGAGCCGGGTCGACCGGGAGCACGAGATGGCCGAGCGCGATACGGCGCGTCGGCACGGCAGGCCGCGTGTGGAAGACCTCGAGCTCGGCCAGCAGCATCTCGGTGAGAGTACCGGCGCCCGCACCGGCTCGGTCAGCGCTGCTCGGAGTCCGCAGGCGACCAGAGCCTCGTGGCGGTACCGGTCCACGCTCCCCCGAGGGCGCCCTGTCGTCGACAGGGGCGTGGTGTCACACCCAAGGGCGACACACCGATCGCAGCTCGTCCGCTGCCGCGCTGAGCTGCTCGGGATCGGCACCTTGCTCGAATCGAGCGAGCAGGGCCTGCGCACGATCGACGATCGAGCTCCAGGACCGGACGGCGAGGCCGAAGGGCGGCACAGCGGGTGACAGGTTCGGCACGAGCTGGAGCACGGTCGAACGACCCTGGACATGTGTGGCGTCGCGCGCGAGACGGTCAGCGGCGACGTAGAGGTCGTGGAGCGCGCCGTCGGGCGCTTCGCCCTCCTCGTCGAGCGAGGCGACCTCGCCGGCCTCGATCGCGTCCAGCAGATCGTCGACGACATGTTCGGCGTCTTGGGCGACGAGCAGGGTGCGACCCTCCCAGGTGTGCGGGATCTCGGCCTCGACCAGCGACTCCTTGAGGGTCTCGAGATCGGCGACGGGCCACTCGTCGAGCCCGAACTCGGTCGATGCGTCTCCGTCGAGCAGCGGGATGGGGAAGGGCCCGATCTCGGCCTCGAGCTCGTCGAACAACGCGTCGACCGGGCCCTCGATCTCCTCGGGAACCACGAGCTCCTCACCCTCCCAGACGTGTGGCACACCCCGCTCGGCCAGGGTTTCGGAGAGCTCCGCTCGCTGGTCGAAGCTCCATCCGATGAGGTTGTAGTGGACCTTCGTCTGATCGGGATCGTTGGGGTCGAAATCGAAGTCGAACGCCGGTGGGGCGCCGGCTGCGACATCGGTCGACTCCTCCTCGCCATCGCCGCCGGACTTGTTCACGAAGGGCATGAGCGATGACGCTATCCGTCGCGCCCACCGATGACGCGGCGGAGGAAGGCGCCGGTCAGCTCGTAGTCGGCGCGCTTGTTGGCCGGTTCGCGGAACCCGTGGCCTTCGCCTTCCATGACGACGAGCTCGACATCGCCGCCGGCCGCCCGCATCCGGTCGACGAGCTCGAGCGTCGACGAGAGTGGAACCACCGGGTCAGTGTCGCCGTGCATCACGAGCACCGGAACGCCGATGCGAGCCGCGTACGAGACCGGCGAGCGCTCGCGGTAGCGGTCGACATCGTCGGCGGGCCCGACGAGACCCAGCGTGTAGTGGGCTTCGAAGCGGTGGCTCTCGTCGGCCAGGACGGAGAGGTCGGCGACCGGGTACAGCACCACGCCGGCCGCAGCGACACCGTCGTGGCGTCCGAGTACACCGAGGGCGGTCAGCCCACCGGACGAACTGCCGATGATCGCGGTGCGTTCCGGCGAGCTCCATCCGCGATCGTGGGACGAGCGGAGCAACGCCGCGGTGTCACCGACGTCGATGCGTCCCCACTCCCCCTGCAGCGCTTGCTGGTATGCCCGCCCGTGCCCCGTCGAGCCGCGCGGGTCGGGCACGAGCACGTCCCAGCCCTGTGACCACCAGTACGCAACGCGGGGCATGAACTCGACCTGCCACTGGTCGGTCGGGCCACCGTGCACCCAGCACAGGGTCCGATCGCCACCAGCGATGTATCGCCGGGCGTGCAGGACCACGCCTCCGTGCTCGACCTCGACCAACTCCGGTTCCGGAAGGTCCGCGCCGTCCCAACCCGCGACCGGACCGACGGCGAGGACGGTGCGTTCCCACGTCGCAGTGTCGTAGCTGACGATCTGGGTCGGCGTCCTGGCGCCCGTGCGCACCGCGACCAGACGATCACCCGACCACCCGAGCTGGCCGTGTACACCACGGGCGATCTCGTCGACCGAGCGGCTCGCCACGTCGACGACACACAGGCGCCCGAATCCCCGCTCGTTCCGGGTGAACGCGACGCGTTCACCGCCGGGCGAGACGGCGTAGGAGCGTTGACCCTGACCCCAGGTCGGTCCGGCGTGCTCGAACGGTTCGTCGACGAGGGGCTCGTCGCCCAGCCAGACATTGCGCCAACCCGTGTCGTCGCGGACGCTCAGGCCACGACCGTCCGGATGGTGTCGGAGTTGCTGGATGGTCGCCGCGGGCACGTGCTCACCGTGTTCGTCGTCGCCCTCGTGAACGGTCACGAACTGAGCACGTGAACGATCCCACGGCATGTGTGGCACGTTCCAGGCCTGCCAGATCCAGCCCACGGAGAACTGGGAGGGCATCGGACTCGGATCGAACACGAAGTCGGCCGAACCGTCGTCGAGCCGCCGTGGAGCACGGTCGGAATCGAGCGACCACTCCCACACCTCGGCCTGATCGACGACACCGGCGACGCGCGTGCCCGTCGGACGAGATCGCCGGGGCCTCGACACGACGACCGTCATCGACATCGGAGATCCGGCGTGCCGGGCCCCCGGGGACCGGCTGGAGCCAGAGCGCTCCGTCGGCGGCTGCGTAGACGAGGGCGGTGGCGTCGGGCACCCATGCGAAGCAGCCACCGCCGAGTCCGCGCCCGGGTGACGGCGGCGGCTCGGTCGTGACGATCCGCTCGGGACCGCCGTCGATCGGCGACGAGACGATGGCGCAACTGCTCCCCCACCTCGCCACGAAAGCCACCGCCCGGCCGTCGGGCGACGGGCGCGGTTCGGTGAGATCACGTCCGGCGAGACACATCTCCACGGTGATCTCCATCCAGGGCAGGGTAGGTCGGCGTGCCGGCGCGAAACCTGCTTGCATCGGCAGGCGACGACGAGGCATCGTGATGACTCACGACACCGAGGAGAGGAGGAACCGATGATGCAGGACACCACGAGCCCACGACCCGCACTCGCGGCCGGCGACGGAACGCCGTCTCGGTTCAACGGTCTCCGGGTGTCGGCCGGTGCAGCGTCGGGTATCGACGCCGACCGCGCTACCACGTGCGGACACTGACGACGCACTGAAGCACTGAGTGCGGCGGCGCCCTGCGCCCTCCCTCACGCGAGAAGGCCGAGGCTGACTCACATCGACGATCTTCGGCGATCGAACCGTTCCCGGTCGAGCCCATCGGCCGGCCTCCAGACAGACACAGACAGAAAGGCAATCACCATGTATCCCATCGCGGATCCCCACTATCAGCGTCAGTACATCGCCGAACGCCACGAGGCGTTGCGGCGGGCCGCGGGCGACAGCCGTCTCCGGCGCGAGTACCGGCGAGAACGTCGGCGTCAGCGAGCCGGGCCGGATCGGTAGCCGATCAGTGACTCGGCATGAGCGAGACATCCCGTGGCAGGTGCCACGGGATGTCTCGCGCCGGAGTCCTCACGCGGAGTCGCGGACGATTCGACAGTTGTCGGACACGAACTCGACCCGGCCGATGTCCGCGACCGTCCGGTCGAGGAAGCCCTGCGCGAAGCACACGAAGCGATACACGTCGGTGAAGTTGGTCGCCACGCCGACCGAGATCCGGATCGCCGCCACGAGTCGATCGTGGGCGGCGAGCATCTCGTCGCGCAGTTGGGTGAACGAGACCGGACGATCACGACCGAAGAAGCCACGCATGTCGCCGGGAGTGAGCCCGTGAGCGATCTCGCCGGCGCCCGGATTGCAGAAGCAGCCGGTCCGCAGCGAGATGTTGACGCGGTTGGCGAGCTCTTCCACGCGCCGATCGTCGACAGCCCTGCCCTCGGTGTCGTGCATGACGAAGGTGATGGTGCCGCCCCGTTCACTCGTGTTGCAGGGTCCGAAGATCTCGATGAGGGGTCGACCGTTCGAATGTCGGAGCGCAGTCAGCGCATCGAGCAGCCAACCCGTCAGGCACGTGACCCTGGCGTGGACCGTGTCGAGCCCGATCTTGGCGATGTGACGCAGGCCGGTCTCCACGGCGGGGATGTTCAGGTAGTCGACGGTGCCGTCCTCGAACCCCGCCTCGTCGGAGTGGAGGTAGTGCCCGGCCCCCTGCACCGATGCGATCGTGATGGTTCCACCGGCGAACCACGGACGCTGCAACCGGTCGAGCTTGTCCCGGCGGGCGAGCAGGCAACCGAGTCCGGTGGGGAAACCGATGATCTTGTAGAACGACAGCGCCACGAAGTCCGGGCGGATCCGGCCGACGTCGAGGTGGTTGGTCGGCGCGAAGGCGGCTGCGTCGAGCAGGACGTCCCACCCGGCATCGTGCGCCTCGTCGACCAGATCGAGCGGGTGCTGCACCCCGGAGAAGTTCGATTGAGCCGGAAACGCCAGCAGGTTGGCCACATCGCCACGTGCGGCCGCCAACGACGCTGCCATCGCATCCCGGTCGAGCCGGAGCTCGGGTCGCACCACCGGCACGTAGTCGACCACCGCGCCCTTGGCGCGGGCGAACTCGCGGATGCCGTTGACGGAGTTGTGGTTGTCGTAGGTGAGCGCGAACCTTCCACCCGGCTCGAACCGGTACGACTCACCCACGAGCCGCAGCGCACCGCTCGCGTTCGGCGTGAACACGCACAAGTACTCGTCGTGCGACACACCGAAGAAGTCGCACACGTACTGCCGCGCACTCTCCACCAGCTCGGTCGTCCCGAGTGACGTCGGGTTGTTCGAGTGGGGGTTGCCGAGCACCCTCGTCCGGAGCAGTTCGGCGTGGGCGTCGATCTGGCTGGCGGCGTGCAACCCGCCCCCCGTGTAGTCGAGGTAGACCTGATCGTCGAGATCGAGGCGGGCGTACTCGGCGTCGCGGAGCGATCGAACCGCGTCCAGATCGAATGAGGTGCAGCTCTGGGCGAATGCGACCTCGGCCGACGACAGCCCGGCGGGTTCGTAGACGGCGTGACCGGTGGACATGCCGTCAGGGTACGGGACGCGGGCGCCCGGCTGGGATGCCTCGCCGCCACCGACGGGAACGGGGGACGCGACCCGAACGACGAGGAGCTGAGCGACCTCGCCGCACGAGCCGTCGGAGGATCGGGCGTCGGGATGCGATCGCCGTCGGCCGGGCCCACTACGGTGGCCCCATGCCCAGTCCGGCCGCCCAGCGTCCCGACCGCAACCTCGCGATGGAGCTCGTGCGGGTGACCGAATCGGCTGCGCTCGCCGCAGCCCGCTGGGTCGGGCGCGGCAACAAGGAGGGCGCCGATGCTGCGGCCGTCGACGCGATGCGGCTCAGCCTCGCCAGCGTCCAGATGGCCGGCGTCGTCGTGATCGGTGAGGGTGAGAAGGACGAAGCCCCGATGCTGTTCAACGGCGAGGAGGTCGGCGATGGCAGCGACCCGCACGTCGACGTGGCGGTCGATCCGATCGACGGGACGACCCTGACGGCATACGGCGTCAACAACGCCCTGGCCGTGATCGCCGTGGGTGAGCGAGGATCGATGTTCGATCCCGGTCCGTCGTTCTACATGGAGAAGATCGCGGTCGGGCCCGAATCGGTCGGCGCGATCGACATCACGGCGTCCGCGACCCAGAACCTGCGCTGGATCGCGAAGTCGAAGCAGGAGAGCGTGCGCGATCTCACGGCCGTCATCCTCGATCGCCCTCGACACGCAGAGCTGATCGAGGAGGTCCGCGCGAGCGGCGCACGGATCCGGCTGATTCGCGACGGCGACGTGTACGGCTCGATCGCGAGCGCGTGGCCGGAAGCCGGCGTCGACGTCTTGTTCGGGATCGGCGGCACACCCGAAGGAGTGATCTCCGCTGCTGCGATGAAGAGCATGGGCGGCGAGATGCAGGCGCGGCTCAGCCCCCAATCGGACGAGGAGCGCGAGGCGGTGCTCGGCGCCGGCTACGACCTCGATCGGGTCCTCACCCAGGACGACCTCATCCAGGGGGACAACTGCTTCTTCGCCGCGACCGGCCTCACCGACGGTCAGCTGTTGCGCGGCGTGCGGTTCGACTCACGCGGGGCACGGACCCAGAGCCTCGTCATGAGGTCGCGCAGCGGCACCGTACGGTTCATCGACGCTCGGCACCGGGTCCGCAAGCTGCAGGAGTTCAGCGCGATCGACTACACCTGACTCGACGCCACCTGATCGACGCTGCCTCGACGCCACCTGATCAGCGACACCTGATCGACTACCTCTGATCGGCCAACGCCGCTTCGACGGCGCGGGTCGAGTCGGCACCGAACGTGCAGAACAGCACTCGTGCCGGGACATCGTGTTTGTCCAACCAGGCCAGCACCTCCCTCACAGCGATCGATGCCGCGGCGTCGATCGGGTAGCCGTAGATGCCGGTACTGATCCCGGGGAACGCGATCGAGTCGGCACCGATGCGTTCGGCCTCCTCCAGACAGCGGCGGTAGCAGCTCGCGAGCAGATCGGACTCGCCGGTGTCACCGCCTCGCCAGACGGGCCCCACGGTGTGGATCACCCAGCGCGCGCGAAGTCGGTAGCCGTTCGTCGACGTGGCGTCACCGGTCGCGCACCCACCGAGGGACCGACACTCGTCGAGCAGCGATGGCCCGGCCGCCCGGTGGATCGCCCCGTCGACGCCACCACCGCCGAGCAGGGACGAGTTGGCGGCGTTCACGATCGCGGCGACATCCAGCGTCGTGATGTCGCCCTCGACGACGCCGATGCGAGACGAATCGCTCAACGTGTCTGTTGGCGCCCGCGCGCCTGGATCTTCTCACGGTCGACCGCCAGCGCCGCCGCATCGAACGACGATCGGCTCCACTCGCGCGAGAACCGCGCCTCGGCTGCCAACGCCGGATCGTCGACCGGCGCGGCTGCGGCGCGATAGGCGGCCTTGATGGCCGCGAGGTTCGCGGGTGAGACACCCTCCATGTCGTTCGCCAACGCCCACGCGACATCGAGGAGGGTCTCGTGCCGCACGACCTGATTGACGAGGCCCCACGCCGAGCGCGGTGGCAGCGTCGATGTAGTTGCCGGTGAAGCTCATCTGTCGCCGCGCGTCGCACACCGATGGCCTGCGGCAACAGCACGGTCAACCCCCACCCGGGCATCACGCCGACCCGTGCGTGCGTATCGGCGAACCGGGCACGATCGCTGGCGATCAGGAAGTCGCACCCGAGCGCGAGCTCCAATCCTCCCGTGACCGCCGGGCCGTTCACTGCACCGATCAGGGGCTTGGTGAGGGTCGCGACGGGCAGTGGGGTGGCGTCGGAGTCGGCTGACAAGCCGTCCTGACCGAGCTCGTCGAGGTCGAGACCCGCACAGAAGGCCGGATCGGTGCCGGTGAGGATGATCGCCGCGACGTCGGGGTCGTCGTCGAGGGACCGCAGGGTGGCCGGGATCGCCTGGCGGAGCTCACGATCGAGGGCGTTTCGTTTGTCGGGTCGATGCAGCGTGACGATGCCGATCGCGCCGACGATGTCGGTCAGGACCACCGGGGATGACATGAGGTCATCGTACGGTGCCGCCGACGACGCCGATCGCGGAGCCGGCGGCACACCGCGATGATGCCCGAATCGTCGCTGACGCTCGCGTGAGACCGATCCCGGTCCCGTGCTTCCGGGGTCGGTGACCGTCGGGGCGATGCGATGCCGAGGTCGGGTGCCGAGGCGAGTCGGAGCAACGATCGGTTGTGGGCGATCCGTCCGGCGCAGCTGCGAGAACGACACCGCCGACCCCGACGAGATCGGACCTGACCGTTGACACCGCTGGTCCGCCGCGGCAGTCTCGTGGAGCCAGGGCCGGGAGGGCCGGTGCCTGCAGAGGGAGGCCGTCATGCCCGCGTTCACGTCCTACGAGCACGGGTGCCCGTGCTGGATCGATCTGATGACACCCGACGTCGACGGCGCGAAGGCGTTCTACTCGGGTGTGTTCGGCTGGGATACCGAGGATCAGCTCGACGACGAGGGCACCCGCATCTACGTGATGTGCACCCTCGACGGCAAGAACGTCGCCGGCATGGGCGGCCAGCAGCCGGGGATGGAGCGCATGCCTGCGTTCTGGAACAGCTACGTCTCGGTCGATGATCTGGGCGCGACCCTCGCCGAGGTCGAGAGCGCCGGTGGCTCGGTCATGATGCCTCCGATGCAGGTCATGGATGCCGGCCACATGGCGATCATCGCCGATCCGGCCGGGGCGGCGATCTCGCTCTGGCAGGCCGGCGTGCACATCGGTGCCGATGTCTGCAACGAGCCGAACACACTGAGCTGGAACGAGTTGATGACGCGCGACGTCGACGCGGCAATCGCCTTCTATCCGAAGGTGTTCGGGTGGACGATCGTCGGCCAGGACATGGGCCCCATGGGCACGTACCACGTCGTGCAGGGTGGCGAGAACGGCGGCTGGGCGGGCATCATGGCCATGCCGCCCGCCATCCCCGACATGGTGCCCGATCACTGGATGGTCTACTTCGCCACCGCCGACATCGGGGCCGCCGTGACCGCCGTGACCGAGCACGGCGGAGTGATCGGACAAGAGCCGTTCGCGGTCCCGGGCGTCGGCCAGATGGCCGTCGTGCACGATCCGCAGGGCGCGGCGTTCTCACTGATGCAGCCCGAGGCCACCGAGTGACGTCAGGCGCGCTGCACGAGTGACGACAATCGGCGCTTGATCCAGCGCGGCGTCACGTTCGCGGCGGCCGTCATCGCCCGGTACTGGATGCCCGGCACCGAGAGGGCCCGATTCGCCACCACGTCGGCCAAACCGGTGTGCACCACCTGGTCGGGGCTGGTCCAGACGAACCCGGGGAAGTCGTCGGCGTACTGCTCGGTGTTGCTCACACGCTGGAACTCCGTCCTGGTGAGCCCGGGGCACAGCGCGGTCACGTGCACTCCCGTACCTCGCGCCTCCTCGTGCAGACTCTCGGTGAGGCTCGTCACGTAGGCCTTGGTCGCGGCATAGACGGCGAGCTGCGGCGCCGGCTGGAAGCTCGCCACACTCGACACGTTGAGCAGCCACCCACGACAGCGCGGCACCATCACGGTCAGTGCGGCGTGGCTGAGTCGCGTGAGGGCTGCCACGTTCAGTTCGACCTCGTCGGCCAGCCGATCGGGGTCGAGCTCGTGGAACGCGCCGTTGCTGCCGAAACCGGCGTTGTTCACGACGAGTTCGACCGGCGCTGACTGGTCCTGGATCCGCTCGACGACGATCTGCTGCCCGGAGCGGGTGAGGAGATCGGCAGCGAGGACCTCGACGCCGTCGAACTCATCCGCGATCGCCTGGAGGCGATCGACCCGCCGGGCGACGACGACGGTGTGCACCCCGGCCGCTGCCAGCCGCCGCGCCATCACCTCGCCGATCCCGGATGATGCGCCGGTGACGAGCGCGCTGGTGAACGGATACGCGCTCACGCCAGAGCTGTCCGCGCAGGTCCCGAGGGACGCGAGTCGACGGCGACGTGGTCGAGCCGACGAACGGGTCGGGCGAGATGGAGCATGGTCAAGAACCTACTGGGTGCGCACCGACGGGTACTCGGACATCGCGAGCAACTCGTCGCACTCGCCGATCACCGATCGATGGAGAGGAGTCGGCGTCGGGGACATCATGGATCGATGCCCACGTGACGGGTCGGTACGACCCGGCGACCAACGAGTTCACGCCCCACGACGTTCGCACACCGACCGACGCCGACCGCGAACGAAGCAGTGGCGCCCCCTCCGATCCCGACCACGGCCTGCCGTGCGATCCGCCGGCAGGCGGATGGCCAACCGTCTGGGTCTTCGAACTGGGCGGTGACAACGCCGACTCGGTCCGGCGGATGGTCAGACGGTGATGCCGGCGGCATTGAGGCGGGCATGGGCCCGGCCGAGCGCGCTCACGGCTTCGGCGTCGTGCTCGTGGCGGAGCCGTTCCTCCGCTCGCTCCTTGGCAGCTCGGGCGCGCTCCACATCGATGTTCGTTCCGAGCTCGGCAGCATCGGACAGGATCGACACCTTGTTGTTGCTCACCTCGACGAAACCACCGTGGATGGCGATGTCCTCGATGTCGCCGCTCACGAGGTAGACGCGGGTATGGCACTCCTGCAGCGCGCCGAGGAACGCCGCGTGGCCGGGCTGGAACGCGATCTCTCCGCCGCCGATCGTCCGCGTGATGACCATCGTGGCCTCGCCGGAGTAGAGGATCTGCTCGGGCGACACGACTTCGACCTTCATCGGTTCAGACATTTCGTTCTCCTTGCGAGCCGACGAGGGTGGCGCCAGCGACGAGTCGGACGGAGGGAGCAGCAGAATCGGAGCAGACGCCAGTCCCGACCATCAGCTAGCTCTCCTGCAGTGCCTTGGCCTTGGCGAGGACCTGCTCGATGCCGCCGACGTTCAAGAACGCCTGCTCGGGCACGTCGTCGAGCTCACCCTGGAGGATCGCCTCGAAGCTCTGCACGGTCTCCTCGACCGGTACGAACTCGCCGTCGAGGCCGGTGAAGACCTTGGCGACGAAGAACGGCTGCGACAGGAAGCGTTGGATCTTGCGGGCCCGGTTGACGGTGAGACGGTCCTCGTCGGACAGTTCGTCGAGGCCGAGGATGGCGATGATGTCCTGGAGCTCCTTGTAGCGCTGCAGGTTCTCCTGGACGCCACGGGCGACGTTGTAGTGATGCTCGCCGACGACCTCGGGCGACAGGATCGTCGAGGTCGAGGCCAGCGGATCCACCGCCGGGTAGATGCCGAGCGCCGCGACCTGGCGGGACAGCTCGGTCGTGGCATCGAGGTGGGTGAACGTCGTGAACGGCGCCGGGTCGGTGTAATCGTCGGCGGGCACGTACACGGCCTGCAACGAGGTGATCGAGCGGCCCCGGGTCGACGTGATCCGCTCCTGGAGCTGACCCATCTCGTCGGCCAGGGTCGGCTGGTAGCCGACGGCAGACGGCATGCGACCGAGCAGGGTCGACACCTCGGAACCTGCCTGCACGAACCGGAAGATGTTGTCGACGAACAACAGCACGTCCTGGTTCTGGACGTCGCGGAAGTACTCGGCCATGGTGAGCGCCGACAACGCGACCCGGAGGCGCACGCCCGGCGGCTCGTCCATCTGACCGAACACGAGCGCCGCCTTCTCGAACACGCCCGACTCCATCATCTCGAGTCGGAGGTCGGTGCCCTCACGGGTGCGCTCACCCACGCCGGCGAACACCGACACGCCGCCGTGCTGGGACGCGACACGGTTGATCATCTCGGTGATGAGCACCGTCTTGCCGACGCCGGCGCCACCGAACAGACCGATCTTGCCGCCCGCCACGTACGGGGTGAGCAGGTCGATCACCTTGATGCCGGTCGGGAACAGGCGGGCCGACGGCTCGAGCGCATCGAACGTGGGTGCGGGGCGGTGGATGTCCCAGCGCTCCATCTCGTCGAAGCCCTCGGGGTTCTCGTCGAGGGCTTCACCCCAGACGTTCCAGACATGGCCGAGCACCTTCTCGCCGACCGGCACCTGGATGCCGTGGCCGAGGTTGCGGACGGTGGTGCCGCGCTTGAGCCCGTCGGTCGGCTTCATGCACACCGCCCGAACACGCCCGTGGCCGAGCTGCTGGGCGACCTCGGCCATCACGGTCTGGGCCGCACCCTCGATCTCGACGGTGAACTCGATCGCCGTGTTGAGCGCGGGCAGCGAGCTCGGCGGGAACTCGACGTCGATCACCGGGCCGGCGATGCCGACGACTCGGCCGTGCTTGAGGTCGTTCCCCGTTGCTGTGTCGGTCATGGTCATGGCTGTGAATTCTCCTCAACCGTTGCGGTGTGCTCGATCTGGTGGTGGTGGTCGTGGTGGTGGTGCTGCATTCGCATGCTGATGCTCAGAGTTGCTCGCCGTACTTGGCGAGGTGGGCGGCCTTGGCCTGCCCGATCCAGTCTTCGCGTTCGATCCGGCCCTTGAAGTTGAGCTGGGTACCGATCCGTTCGATGTCGTCGGCGGTCCAGCCGGCGATCTGGCGGAAGGTGGTGACGCCCATCTCGTGCAGCTTGCGCTCGATCACCGGTCCGATTCCGTCGATCGCACCGTCGAGCTCATCGACGGCGTCGGGCTCGATCGTCGTCGTCGACGTTGCGGCGACCGTCGCCGAGCTCGCTTCGGCGACGGCAGACGAGGCAGCGCCCTGGACATCGCCGGTCGGGGTCGTCGCCGGAGCGGGAGTACCGGCTCCGGAACCGCCGAACACCGCGTCGAGATCGAGCTCGACGTAGCTGACGGTCTTCTTCGAGTCGGAGCCGAGCGCTTCGGCGCCGCCGACGATCTCCATGATCTCGGTGGTGATCGACGCTTGGCGGGCCCGGTTCATCACGATGCTGAGGTTCTTGATGAGCTCCTCCGCGTTGTCGGTCGCGGACTTCATGGCCCGCTGACGGAACGCGTGCTCGGAGGCGGCGGCGTTGAGCAGCGCCGCGTACACGCGGGCCTCGACGTAGCGGGGCAGGAGCGTGTCGAGGATGGTCGTTGGATCCGGCTCGAATTCGTAGTCGGACCCCGTGCCGTCGGTCGAGCCGGCCTTGCCGTCACCACCGGCGACGGTCTCGGTCGACAGCGGAACCAGTGGACGCAGGACGACCTCCTGGCTGCCGGGCGTGATGAAGCGGGTGTAGACGAGCTCGACCTTGTCGACGTGGCCGCTGGCATACAGCGCGACGACGTGTTGGCCGATCGCCTTGGCGTCGTCGTAGCTCGGCTTGTCGCTGAACCCGGCGAAACTCCTGCCGAGGCCGTACCCGCGGAACTTGAAGTAGCTCTCGGCCTTGCGACCGACCGGAATGATCTCGTAGCCGCGTCCGGCGAGGACGTCGGCCTTGACCTCGCCCTCGGCGGCGCGCTGGACACCGGCGTTGTAGCCGCCGCAGAGTCCGCGGTCGGCGGTGATCACCACGTAGCACGTGTTCTTGATCTCGTCCCGGCCTGCGAGCAGCGGCGAATCGCTGTTGGCACCAGCGGCGGCGAGATCCTTGACCACCTCGGTGATCTGCTCGGAGTACGGGACCGCCGCGTGCACCCGTTGCTGGGCCTTGACGATGCGCGACCCCGCGATGAGCTCCATCGCACGCGTGATCTTCTTCGTGGCCTGCATCGATCGGATGCGGCCACGCAGGATCCGCTCCTGTCCTCCAGCCATTATCGATGTCCTCCTCGTCGGCCCTTCGGTCCTCCTCGATCGGACTGCACGTCGTCGCCGCTGCCCTCCGAGCGCGAGCGAGCGTCGAGGAGCGCCGGGGCGACGGACCGGACGACGAGACCAGCCGGAGCGAGCGAGTGAGGCCGAATCATCATTCCGTTGCGAGGGTCTTGTTGCTCTCGGCGTCGCCCATCTCGTCGGCGTCGACGCTCGCCGGATCGACGGCACGAGCGCCCTCGGCGGCAGCGTTGAACTGGGCCTTGAAGGCCTGCACGGCGTCAGCGAGCTCGTCAGGGACCCCACCAGTACGGAGATCGGCGAGCATCCCGCTGTGGCGACTGCGCATGAACTCGAGCAGCTCGCGCTCGAAGCGGACGACATCGCCGGTGGGAACGTCGTCGAGGTACCCCTTCGTCCCGGCGAAGATCGACACGACCTGCTCATCGACGGGCATCGGCGAATTGAGCGGCTGCTTGAGCAGCTCGACCAGCCGGTAGCCGCGCTCGAGCTGGGCCTTGGAGACGGCGTCGAGCTCGGAGCCGAAGGTGGCGAACGCCTCGAGCTCGCGGAACTGGGCCAGGTCGAGCTTGAGGGTGCCGGCGACGGCCTTCATCGACTTGGTCTGGGCCGCGCTGCCGACCCGGGACACGGAGATGCCCACGTCGACGGCGGGCCGAACACCAGACTTGAAGAGGTTGTCCTGGAGGAACACCTGACCATCGGTGATCGAGATGACGTTGGTCGGGATGTACGCCGATACGTCACCGGCCTTGGTCTCGATGATCGGGAGTGCCGTGAGCGAACCGGCGCCGTTCTCGTCGGAGAGCTTGGCCGCCCGCTCGAGCAGGCGGCTGTGGAGGTAGAACACGTCGCCGGGGTACGCCTCGCGGCCCGGCGGGCGGCGCAGGAGCAGCGAGAGCTGGCGGTACGCCTCGGCCTGTTTCGACAGGTCGTCGTACACGACGAGGGCATGCTCACCGTTCTCCATCCAGTGCTGCCCCATCGCGCACCCTGCGTACGGGGCGAGGTACTTGAACGGGGCCGAGTCGGCGGCGGGCGCCGTCACGACGACGGTGTAGTCCATCGCGCCGGCCTGACGCATGGTCTCGACGGTCTGGGCGACGGTGGAGCCCTTCTGACCGATCGCCACGTAGATGCACTTCACGCCCTGACCCTTCTGGTTCAGGATCGTGTCGACGGCGACGGTGGTCTTGCCGGTCTTGCGGTCACCGATGATCAGCTCTCGTTGGCCGCGCCCGATCGGCGTCATCGCGTCGATCGACTTGATGCCCGTCTGGAGCGGTTCGTGCACCGGCTTGCGTCCGAGGATGCCAGGCGCCTGGATCTCCATGCGACGGTACTGGGTGCCGACCAGATCACCCTTGCCGTCGACCGGCTGACCGAGTGCGTTGACGACCCGCCCGAGCACGCCGTCGCCGACGGGCACCGAGAGGATCCGGCCGGTCGCCTTGACCGTGCCGCCCTCCTCGATCGCGTCGGCGTTGCCCAGCACGACGGCACCGATCGAGTCCTCGTCGAGGTTGAGGGCGAGGCCGACCGAACCGTCCTCGAACTCGAGCAGCTCGTTGACGGCGGCGTCGGGCAGGCCCGACACCCGGGCGATGCCGTCGCCGACCTCGGCCACACGGCCGACCGTGCGAGCCTCGAGCGACGCGTCGTAGCCCTCGAGGTTGTTGTTGAGCGCCGTTGCGATGTCGGCGGCGGAGATGGTGAGTTCTGCCATGTCGGGTTGCTCTACTTTCCAGGCCTTACAGACGGCTCTTCAACTGGTCGACGCGGGTCCGGACGCTCCCGTCGATGACGGTGTCGCCCACGGTGGCCACGATCCCGCCCAGGATGGACGGATCGACGATCACCTTCAGGTTGACCTGCTTGCCGGTCGCATTGGCGAGCGCGGCCTTCAAACGATGCTGCTGGTCGTCGGTCAGCGGCACGGCGCTGCGGACCTCGGCCAGCTCGAGGTTCTTCGAGTTCGACGCCCGGGCCACCAGCTTGTCGATGATGGCGGGCAGATCGCGACCGCGACCGGAACCGACGACCATCGAGACGAGTTGGGTCGTCGTGCTGGTGGCCTTGCCACCGAGCAGATCTTCGACGATCGCCTGCCGCTTGGCGGCCGGCACCATCTCATCGGTCAGGGCCTCGCGGAGGGCGTCGCTCGCCTCGTACGACCGGGCGAACCGGAACAGCTCGTCCTCGACCTCGTCGATCGTGCCCTCTGCCCGCGCGATCTCGAACAGCGCTCGTGCGTATCCGTCGATCCGTGCGTCGCTCATCGAGGCACCTCCTGAACTCGGGATTCGGGCGCGTGGCGATGACGACCGGTGGTGCGATGAGCTGCACTCACCGCGTCGATGATGCGCTCGCTTCGCTCGCTCATGACTGTCCCACCTTCTGGATGAAGCTCTCGATGAGGTCCTGCTGGGCGGTCGCATCGACCGTGCCGGCGGCGAGGACCCGTTCGGTTGCCGCGTTCGCCATGCTCGAGATCTCCGCACGGAGCTCGTCGTTCGCGCGACCACCGGCGGCTGCGATGTCGGCGTCGGCTCGGGCTTCGAGGTCGGCGACCTCTTGGTCGAGCCGGGCTCGGCCGTCGGCGAGCAGGGCCTCGGCCTGCGCGTCCGCGTCGGCGAAGAGGCGCTGGCGCTCGGCGTCGATATCGCCGGCCGCTTGCCGTATGCCGGCGGCCTCGGCCTCGGCCTCGGTCTTCGCCGCGGCCGACGCATCGAGCTCGGACTGGATCCGGGTGGTGCGATCCGCCATCGCCTGCTTGATCGCCGGCCCGGCGAACTTCCACAGGAGGCCGAAGATCAGCAACGAGGAGATCGAGCCGTAGATCAGCTCGGCCTGCTCCGGCCACAGCCAGTGGACGGACCGTGCGGGATCGACGTCTTCGGCGCCGATGATGCTGGCAAGGATGCTCATGACGACACTCCCGCACTCATCGTTTCGTCGACTGCGCCTCGGACGACCGCCGGATCGGGAGTCCGACCGGTGGCGAGCTCGATGGTCCGGCTCGTGACGTCGACGACGGCGGAGACGATGTCGGCACTGACCGCATCGCGTGCCGCCGCAGCCTCGGCCGCGGCCGCGTCGCGCTTCGCCGCGATCGTCGCGTTCACCTCGGCCAGCCGGGCGGTGCGCTCGGCCTCGAGCGTGTGACGGGCGGCTTCGACCCGCTCGTTCGCTTCCGACTTGACCGTCGCGAGCGCCGACTCGTACTCGGCGACCTCGGCCCTGGCGGAGGCGCGAGCGGTGTCGGCCTGCTCGTGACCGTCGCGGATGAGCGCGTACCGCGCGTCCATCCCCTTGCGGAGGCGTGGATACAGGAAGAAGCGCATCGCGACCGCCAGCACGATGAACGCGCCGGCACCCCATGCGAGCTCCTTGGCCTCGGGCGCGATCGGGCTCGGCCCCTCGTCACAGGGGTACTCGCTCTCGACTCCTTCTTCGAGGGGAAACTCGCAGTCGACCTCGCTGTGATCCTCACCGTCTTCGGCGGTGACGAACAGCTGGACGTCGATCTGGGAGCCCCTGCTCACGACGGCTGTCAGCACGTCATCTCCTTGTGGGAGTAGTGGACCAGTGGGATAGGGATGTGCTCGGCCTCGATCAGAGACCGATGAGGATGAACACCACGAAGCCGATCAGGGCGAGTGCCTCGGTGAAGGCGATGCCCAGGAACATCGTGGTGCGCACCATGCCGGCTGCCTCGGGCTGGCGGGCCATCGCCTCGACGGACTTGCCGACGAGGTAGCCGATGCCGATGCCAGGGCCGATGGCGGCGAGGCCGTACGCGAAGCCGGCCGAGCCGGCAGCCGCAGCGGCCTTGGCCTCGTCACCGGTCAGTGCCTGGGCGAGGATCGCAAATGCTTCCATGTTGGGATGATCTCCTGTTGCTGTCTGGATGGGAGAGGGTTGGGAACGGTCAGTGCTCGGGGTGGGCGGCGCCACCGATGTAGACGGCGGCGAGGATCGTGAAGATGTACGCCTGGAGGAACCCCACGAGGACCTCGAAGGCGGTGATGAACATCAACATGAAGAAGGGGAGGATGCCGACGGGCTTGAGCACCCACGAGTCGCCCTGCACCAGCTCCTCGGTGAGCAGGGCGAAGGTGACGAGCAGGATGTGGCCGGCGAGCATGTTGGCGAAGAGTCGGACGGTGAGCGAGAAGGGCCGGACGAGGAAGGTCGAGATGAACTCGATCGGCGCCACCAGGATGTACAGCGGCCCGGGGACACCCGGCGGGAACAGGGAGTTCTTGAGGTACCCGAATCCCTGGTGCTTGAACCCGACGCCGATGAAGATCACCCAGACCAGGAGCGACAGGAACAACGGGATCGCGATGCGCGCCGTGGCCGGCATGTAGATGACCGGGATGATGCCGGGCACGTTGACGAGATAGATGAATGTGAACAGGCTGAGCAGGAACGGGGTCCACCCGAGACCGTCGCGACCCATCGTTGGCATGATGATCTGGCCCTCGATGAACTCGACGATCGACTCGGCGAGGTTCCGCACGCCCCGCGGCGCCTTCAGACCGTCCTGGTTCGACGCCAGCAGGAAGATGACGATCGCGATCAGTGCCGCGGCGACGCCGATGAAGGCCACCTTGTTGAACGTCGGGAAGAGATCCCTCCAACGGAGGATCTCGTTGATCGGCGGGAATTCGAGTGCGAGCACGTTGTTGGTCCGTTCAGGTCGTTCGAGATGATCGGGGTGAGTTGGGTGGTTACGGGCGGGCAGGTTTGAGTCCGGGATGAGCCAGCGTGATGGCGACGTACTTGAGTTCCCAGAGTAGGAGCCCGAGGTGCGTCACGATGATGGTCGCTCCGAGTGCCGGAAGCGAAATCCAACCGGCGTCCTTGACGAGAAGTACGGCCAGCATGATGAGGCCGAGCCGGACCAGGTAGCCGAACAGCGTGGCTCCCATCATCATCCCGAGCGAGATCTTGGCCGTCGTGGCGATCAGCCACGCGGAGAGCGAGAAGTTGACGAGGACGAGACCGATCGCGAAGGCTGCCGACCACGCCCCAGGACTCCCCCAGATGATCGCGCTGACGCCGATGATCACGGGAGCGACCAGGAGCCCGCGCTTGACCATGTCGGCGGTCACCTTGATCTCGACGGGCTCTCCGTCGAGCTGCGTCACGAGTGCAGACTTGCCCTCGGCGCTCACGCGACGTCCTCCAGCCGGCCGGGCGGGAGGGGTCGGCGCCGGGCTGCCCGCTCGGCCTCGAGGCGCTGCATCGTCGCGTCGTAGACGTACTTCAGACGGATGAACGTTCCGATCGATGCGAACACGACCAGGCCGATCGTGAACAACGGGAACACGCCGAGCCAGCGGTCGAGCATCCAGCCGACACCCAGGAACACGAGGACGGTGAGCGCGACGTCCATGCCGCGACCGAGCGTGTCGTCACCGGTCGATCGACTGGCGGCTTCGGACCGGCGCGGAGATTCGAGCGCGCGGCCGTGGCGGAGGTTGCGGATCAGGAGTTTCATGGGCGACTGGCGGGTCCACAGATTCGCACATCGCACGAAAGCGGGTTTGTGAACGCAGGCACAAGCTACTCCGGCGACCCGTCGGAGAGCAAATCCGACGCCGAGGAGACCTCCGGGGGTCGGTCGCGGATGTGCATCAGCCCGCGGGCGTGGCGACCGTGTCCGGCCGCGTTCGGATCGGCGGATCTGCGCTCGCCCAGCCGCTCTGCCTCTCGACGTTCGGGCCGCGAGGGGTCGAGCTGCTCGGACGCCGGCCGCTCGAGCGCTGCCTCGACGTCCTCGGCGCGTTTGCGACGCACGCTCGGATGCAACACGGTGAACAACACGATCGCGAGCGCTCCGATCCCGAACGGCAGGTAGGTCGGATTGTCGTCGGTGAGCACCGGATAGAGCACGAACCCCGACATCAACGCCGTCCAGGTCCACAAGATCAGGACGCTGCGGCGGTGGCCATGACCGAGGTTCATCAGGCGATGATGCAGATGGCCCTTGTCGGCGACGTCGAGCGCCTGGCGCTTCGAAGCGCGTCGAACGATCGCGAACACGGTGTCGAGGATCGGCACCGCGAGGACGAGCAGCGGGATGGCGAGCGGGGCGAAGAAGAAGAACGTCTGCCCGACGAAGTCCTGGGTGTTCGGGTCGGCTCGACCGCCGACGAGGCTGGTCGAGGCGGCGAGCAGCAAACCGAGCAGGAACGCGCCACTGTCGCCCATGAAGATGCGTGCAGGGTTGAAATTGTAGGGCAGGAACCCGAGGCACATCCCGGCGGTGATCACCGCGATCAGCGGACCGGGATTGCGCTCCGACAACAGCCCGAGCTCGCTGAGCTTGTTGGCGTAGAGGAAGAACGCGAACGCCGCGATGCCGACGATCCCTGCCGCGAGCCCGTCGAGTCCGTCGATCAGATTGATCGCCTGGGTCATGACGAGCAACCACAGCACCGTGACGAGGGGTGTCCAGTCGCTCGAGAGGATGAAGACGTCGAAGAACGGCACCCGGAAGTAGAACATCGTGGCGCCGAACCAGACCAGCACGATCCCGGCCAACACGACCCCGGTCACCTTGCCCGGCGGCGCCATGTCCCGCAGATCGTCGAGGAGTCCCGTTGCGAAGACGATCAACGCCGCGATCGCGATCCCGAGTGGCTCGGAGTTGTCGTCGAAGATCGAGTCGAAGCGACCGATCAGGAGCGCCACGAGCATTGCCGTGAACAGCCCCGCGAGCATCGCCATCCCACCGACATGGGGGATCGGGGATGTGTGCACCGAGCGCTCGTTGGGCTCGACCACCCAGCCTCGGGCACGGGCGATCGACGTCACGACGGGTGTGGCCGAGAACGTGACCACCGCAGCGACACCGCCGATCAGCAGGTAGTCGTTCAAGCCCGGTGCCACGACGGGTCAGGTTACGGCGTTTCGGTTGGGGTCTGTCCGGTTGGCGTCACGGTCGGGGTCTGACCCCGACCGTGACGGGTCGGTCACACCCCGTGCGGGTAGGCGGGGAACCGACTGCACAAGTCGGCGACCTCCTTGCGGAGGAGCGCCAGCGTCTCGGGTTCCTCGCGACCGCGCAGCGCACGTGCGATCGACGACGCGATCACCGGCATCTCGGCCTCCGTCATGCCCTGGGTGGTGACCGACGGTGTTCCGATCCGCACCCCGCTCGTGACGAACGGGCTGCGCGGGTCGTCAGGGATGGTGTTCTTGTTGAGGGTGATTCCGGCCTCGTCGAGTGTCGCCTGCCGCGACCTTGCCGGTCAGCTCCTCGTCGAACGGGCGAAGATCGACCACCATCAAGTGATTGTCGGTGCCACCCGAGACGAGACGGAACCCTTCCCCGGCGAGCGCCTCGGCCAGCGCGGATGCATTGGCAACGACCTGGTGGGCGTACTCGCCGAAGCTCGGCTGCGATGCCTCGTAGAACGCGATCGCCTTGCCGGCGATGGCATGCTCGAGTGGCCCACCCTGCCACCCGGGGAACACGGCCTTGTCGATCGCTTTCGCGTGCTTCTCGGTCGAGAGGATGCAGCCACCGCGAGGCCCACGCAACGTCTTGTGGGTGGTGAACGTCACCACGTCGGCGAACGGCACGGGGTTGGGGTGGGCACCACCGGCGACCAGGCCGGCGAGGTGGGCGATGTCGAACAGCAGGAGGGCGCCGACCTCGTCGGCGACGGCCTTGAACGGCTCGGGGTCGAGCCGACGGGGGTAGCTGGTGGTGCCGGCCACGATCATCTTGGGTCGGTGCTCGACTGCCAGTGCCCGCACCTCGTCCATGTCGATCCGCTCCTCGCCACCGACGCCGTAAGACACGAAGTGGTAGAGCAATCCGCTCGCGTTGACCGGTGACCCGTGGGTGAGGTGCCCGCCATGATCGAGGCTGAGCCCGAGGACCGTGTCACCAGGGTCCAGCAGCGCCTGGTAGGCGCACATGTTCGCATTCGCTCCCGAGTGGGGCTGGACGTTCGCGTGCTCGGCGCCGAACAGTGCCTTGACTCGCTCGATCGCGAGCGACTCGATGTCGTCGACCACAGCGTTGCCGCCGTAGTACCGCTTGCCCGGATAGCCCTCGGCGTACTTGTTCGTGAGCACCGACCCGGTCGCCCGCATCACTGCCGGGGAGGTGAAGTTCTCGCTCGCGATCAGCTGCAGTCCCGTCGTCTGCCGCTCGATCTCGCGGGCGATGAGCGCCTCGACCTCGGTGTCGGGATGGGCATCGGAGTAGAAAGGCATGGATCAGTCTCCTGTGGGGGAGCAGAACTGCTCCTCGAGTTCGGTGATCTGGCTGACGCGGCGGGCGTGACGGCCGCCTTCGAAGGGAGTGGTGAGGAAGAGATCCACGATCTCTTCCGCGAGTCCGAGGCCGACGACACGTGCGCCGATCGACAGCACGTTGGCGTCGTTGTGCTCGCGAGCCATACGTGCGGTGTACAGGCAGTTGCAGAGCGCTGCCCGCGCGCCGCGCACCTTGTTCGCGGCGAGCTGCTCGCCCTGGCCGCTACCGCCGATCACGATGCCGACGTCGGCATGACCGCCGCGGACCGAGCGGGCCGCCGCGGCGCAGAAGCCCGGATAGTCGACCTGGTCGGTGGAGTCGGTGCCGTGGTCGATGATCTGGTGACCGGCCTCCGACAGTCGCCCGATCAGGTGTTGCTTGAGCTCGAAGCCGGCGTGATCGGAACCGAATGCGATACGTACCACGAGCCCCGAGTGTAGGAGCGGCCGAACCACCGCCTGGTCCCCATTGACGAAACGTCAGCCCGAGCCCGAACGTCGACCAATCGGCGGATCAGCCGTCACCGGCGATCTCGCCGCCGGTGAGCGTCCCTTGGTCGGGGCACGTCTCGATGTAGGCGTCGGCGAGCGGAGTGTCGACGGACACGACCATGCTGGGGTCGAGGTGGAACGCGACGCGCTTGGTGAGGAAGTCGTCCGCCGCCTTGTCGAGCAGCCCAGCGAGCGTCTCGGGGACATCGAATTCGAGGTCCGGTGTCGACGGATCGCGGGTCGCCAACGCCTCGATCCACGCTCGTGAGAGCGCGGCGACCGCGGCGTCGTCCGATCCGGCGGCGTCGAGCGATGCGAGCGCCTCCTCGGCGCGGCGGTTCAGCACCCCGAAGTAGTCCTCCTCCAGCAGGGATCGCTCGGCCGCGAGCTCGTCGGGCAGCGCGGCCATCAACGCGTCGAACGCTGTCTCGACGACGGGTGCGGCCGCGACCTCCCACCCGGCGACGAGTTGGGGATCCTCGAGGAACGTCGAGCCGACGAGCAGCACCTGCCACGTGCCGCCGAACCGACTCCACGCCGCGCAGAATTGATCGTCGCTGTCGAGCCCGGGAACGCCGGTCTCGGGCACGTCGACGATCACGGTCGTGCTCGTGTCCGGGGGATCGCCTGCCGGCGTCGTCGGCTCGGTCTGGATGACGGTTTCGGTGACTGCCGCCGCCGTCGAGCTCGCTGCCGAGGACTCGATCGGCGTCTCCGTGCCGGTGTCCGCAGGGACGGTCGCGTCGACCACGTCTGCGGCGTCGTCGTCACCGGAACACGCGACGAGCACCGCCAACGAGATGATGAGAGGGGCGAGGCGCTGCACCATCACATGGTCGCACGCGGCGTGCGATGCTGACCGGCATGACCCAACGACCGTACGATCGACAGCGGATTCTGCTCGACTGCGATCCCGGCCACGACGACGTGGTGGCCATCGTGGTCGCTGCTCACGTCAGCGATCTCGTCGGCATCACCACCGTCGCCGGGAACGCTCCCCTCGATCGTACGAGCCACAACGCGCTCGTCGTCGCCGACCTCCTCGCACTCGACGTGCCCGTGCATGCCGGCGCGGCACGGCCACTCGTCGCCGAGCCGAAATTCGCCGGCTTCGTGCACGGCGAGAGCGGCCTCGACGGCGCCGAGCTCCCCGAACCGTCCAGGAGGCTCGACTCCCATGATGCCGTCGCGTTCGTCATCGAGATGTGCCGATCGCAGCCCGGTCTCTGGCTCGTGCCGACCGGACCGCTCACCAACATCGCGCTGGCGCTCCGAGCAGCCCCCGACATCGCCACACAGGTCGCCGGCATCTCGCTGATGGGAGGTGGCACGTTCGGCAACCGGCGCCCGATGGCCGAGTTCAACATCTGGGCCGACCCGGAGGCGGCGGCGATCGTGTTCGGATGCGGTGCGCACATCACGATGGCGGGACTCGACGTGACACACCAACTCCTCGTGACGAAGCCTCGCATCGGCGAGGTCGCGGCGATCGGGACGCCGTTCGCCGCACTCATCGCAGACTTGTTCGCGTTCTTCGCGCAGAACTACATCGATCGTCACGACCACATCGCCGGCGCCGCCCTGCACGACCCGCTCGCGGTCTTGGCAGTGACGCACCCGCACCTGTTCGACGGCACCGACCGGCACGTCGACATCGAGACGCGCGGTGAGCACACCACCGGGATGACCGTCATCGATCGACGCGACATCTCCGATCGCGAGGCACCCAACGCCCACGTGTTGGAGCAGGTCGACGCCGACGCAGCCTGGCAGCTGGTGATGGACGCACTGACGGCGGCCGGTGGCGGCCCGAATCCCCGACAGGAAGGCCTAGCCTCGCCGACGTGAGCGATTCCTTCCCCCGTCAGTACGCGCGGACCCAACGCCTCACGCTGGGCGAACCGCGTGATCTGACCGTCAGCCCGGACGGTGATCGAGTCGTATTCGCCCGCAGCGGCGCCGGCGACGATCCCGTCAACCGACTGTGGGTCGCCGACGTCTCGACGGGAGACGAGGCGCTGCTCGCCGACCCGGTCGAGCTGCTGACACAGCTCACCGCCGACGACACCGACCTCCCCGACGAGGAGCGTGCCCGCCGCGAGCGGATGCGAGAGGGAGCGGGCGGGATCACGGCCTACGCGACCGACGATTCGGTCGGCCTGTGCGCGTTCGCGCTCGGCGGCCATCTGTTCGCCTGTGAGACCGGGGCGCGGCGGGCGTGGCACGTTCCGGTCGCCGGTCCGGTGTTCGATCCGCGTCCTGCACCGACCGGCGATCGGATCGCGTTCGTCCGCGGCAGCGAGGTGTGGGCGACCGATCTGTCCGGTGTCGCTCATCCCGTCGTCGCCGAGCAACCGCCGTCGGTCGAGATCGGTTGGGGCAGTGCCGACTTCATCGCCGCCGAGGAGATGAACCGGTACCGGGGTTTCTGGTGGAGCCCGGACGGCACGAAGCTTGCGGTGTGCCGTGTCGACGACGGCCCGGTTCAGACGTGGCACATCGCCGATGCGGCGGAGCCCGGTCGGCCGCCGAGGCCGATCCGCTACCCCGCCGCCGGCACCGCCAACCCCGACGTGACCTTGTACGTGTGTCCGGTCGAGGGCGGCGAACCAGTCGAGGTCGGATGGGATCGGATCGCATTCCCGTACTTGGCCAAGGTGGACTGGAACGAGCACGGCCTCGCGATCACCGTGCAATCGCGCGATCAACGCGACCTGCAGATCGCAGTCGTCGACCCAGACGACGGTGCGGCGACGACGATCTGGTCCGATCACGACGAGGCCTGGATCGAGCTCGTCCCCGGAGCCGGCCGGCTCATCGGTGACGGCATCGCCGTCACATGTGCCGACCGAGGCGGTGTGCGCCGGCTCGTCGTCGTCGGCGGACCGGCCGGACTCGACGTCGTCTCACCGCCTGACGTCCAGGTGCGATCGATCGTCGCGGCATCTCCCGACCGCGTGCTCGTGACCGGGAACCCGATCGACGATGCGACGGTCCAACACCTCTATCGGTGGTCGAGCGGAGGGTTCGAGGTGCTGACGACGGAGCCGGGCACCCACGCAGGTGTGGCAGGAGGCGACACCGTGATCGTGCGCACCGCCACGCTCGACGAGCCCGACGCGCGGTGGCACCTGCCGTCGGGCCACGTCCTGACCAGCCACGCGGAACGCCCGCTCGTGCGACCCAACGTCGCGCTGACGATCCACACGCGCACCACCCCGGCGACCGCGGTCCTCCTCCCCGACGGCCACGACGGCAGTCCGCTACCGGTCCTCCTCGATCCGTACGGCGGTCCACACGCGCAGCGTGTCGTGCGATCGCATCACGCATTCTGCACGGCGCAGTGGTTCGCCGACCAGGGATTCGCAGTGGTCGTGGCCGACGGTCGCGGCACGCCCGGGCGCGGCAGCGCATACGAGCGGTCGATCGCCGGTGACCTCGCATCGGGGGTTCTCGACGACCAGGTCGTCGCACTGCACGCCGCCGCCGAGCGCCATCCGGAGCTCGATCTCGGTCGCGTTGCGATCCGGGGGTGGAGCTTCGGTGGTTACCTCGCGGCGCTCGCGGTGCTGCGTCGGCCAGAGGTCTTCCACGTTGCGATCGCCGGAGCGCCGGTCACCGAGTGGCGTCTCTACGACACCCACTACACCGAGCGCTACCTCGGCGATCCGAACAGGTCGCCGGAGGTCTACGACGCGTCCTCGCTGTTGCCCTTGGCTCCGTCGCTCACCCGACCGTTGCTGTTGATCCACGGGCTCGCCGACGACAACGTCGTGGCCGCCCACACGCTTCGCCTGTCGTCAGCGCTGCTGGCAGCAGGAAGGCCGCACGAGGTCCTCCCCCTCGTCGGGGTCACCCATATGACGCCGCAGGAGGTCGTCGCAGAGCACCTCCTCGTGCACCAGCTCGAGTTCCTTCGGCGCAGCCTCCCGATGGCGACGCCTGCCTGACGACCGACACCCCCGGGTCGGGCCACTAGGGTTCGCGATGATGAACGACCGTCTGTTGGAGCTCTACCAGGGAGTCGCCGTCCATGCGACGGCCAACCTCGAGCACACGGCTGCACTCGAGTTGCTCGCCCTGGTCATGGCCGCGGACCGCAACCTCGAGCAGCACGAGCTGGATGCGATCAAGGACATCTCCGATGACTGGCGCGACGGCGACTTCACGTTCGACAAGTACCTCGGCCCTGCGATCGTGCGAGCCCAGGACGCGATCACCAAGGATCAGGTGGTCGAGCTGATCGACGACATCGACGCTCGGATCAGCAGCCGCGTGCTGCGTCGGGCACTGTTCTCGGCGGCACGTGAGGTCGCCGGCATCGACGAGGATCTCTCACCCGAGGAGGGTTCGATCCTGGCCGAGATCGCAGTCCGCTTCGGCTGACCGGGCGCCGGCTGACTCGGCGTCATCGGGCACCCGAACAGCGGTTGGAGTGCCCGGGGCTCAACCCCCGTCGGCCAGCTGCTCCCCGAAGCGCCGCAGACGATCGACCGACTCCGACGGCACCGCCCGACGCCGGCCGGCAAGGGCGGCCTTGATGTGCCGGTAGGTCTCGGCCTCGAGACCGCAGCGCCGGCACTCGTCGAGATGGGCCGCCAAGGCGTCGACCGCGGCCGCTGTGACGAGCTCGCCGTCGAGGTACCGCTGCAGCAGCCGCCCGACCTCCGGACACGACAGCTTCTCGCCGGATCGCAACTCGGGCCATCGGCCTCCGGTGAACCGTCGGACCATCATGCGCATCATGGACGGAACCCTCCCTCGTTCACGGCTTCCTCGAAGATGGCCGCGTCGTTCACGACACGCTCGATCGCGACCGACCGATCGGGCGTCGCGGACCGGCGTGGGTTGCCGTGTGTGGGCACGATCGTCATCGACCCCCTCCGACCTCGAGATCGGCGTGGGTCGGGGCGACCCCGGCGCGCCGCAGGTGCTCGCGGATCTTCTTGCGCCCGCGATGGAGCCGACTCATCACCGTCCCGACCGGCACGTGGAGCACCTCGGCTGCCTCCGCGTAGCTCAGACCATCGATGTCGACCAGCTCGATGACCTCGCCGAAGATCTGGCCCAGCGACGCAACCGCCGCCTCCACTTCGGCGTCGAACTGGAGCTCGACGACACGATCGGGTCGGGTTCGATCGTCGTCGGACGGTGACTGTGTGAGTCGCTCGAGTTGTGCGTCGGGGTCGCGCAGGAGCTCCGGTCGGCGTCGACGGTTGCGGTTGATGTGGGTGTTGCGCAGGATCGTCAACAGCCATGCCCGCGGGTGTCGTCCGTCGAAGCGATCGATCGCCTTGTACGCACGAACGAGGGTGTCCTGGACGAGGTCCTCGGCATCGGCGCGGTTGCGTGTCAGCGACCGGGCGACCCGCAGCAGTACCTCGACCTCGGGCAGGACGAAGCGTTCGAACGCCGCGTCTGCGCCCCCGACATCGCTCATGGACCGGGTCTCCGATGCCCAGAGACCGCATCACCCACCTCTGCGGGCTCGGTCTCGTCTCGCATCACCCCAGCATCGCATGCCGGTTGAACCCGAACGGATCACTCCCCTATTCCGCCCGACCGACCGGAGCCGTCGGACCGGGCGAGGGTCGTGGTCGCCCGGTCCGACGGCCGGTCCCGCGAGGGTGTCGTGGTGCTCTTCGTCGAGGTGGTCGTCGAGCTGGTCGTCGTGGGCCTGCTCGTCGAGGTGGTCGTCGTGGGCCTGCTCGTCGAGGTGGTCGTCGTGTCGATCGTGGTCGTCCTGGTGGTCGTTCTGGTGGTCGTCGTGGTCGTCCGCGTCGGCGGGGGCACGACATCGGTCCACGGACGCGAGCGCGCAGCGTCGGTGGTGGTCGCCCGATCCTCGTCGGCCGGCGCGATTCGACCCGAGGCCGTACCATCCGTCCGGACGGGTGACGTCGTCGTCGATCCGGCTCCCGAGCGGACGACGGCTTCCGGTGCACCGGTGGTCGTGGTGGAGTCGCCGGCTGCAAGGATGGGGATCAAGCCTCCGCCACCCACCGAATAGCGGCCGGGACCGAACCTGAGATCGCCGACGACCAGTGAGCCTCCCCGTCCGATCACGACGATCGAGCCATCGGCGAGCTCGTCGCCGGCGGCGATCGCATCGGTCTCCCCGTCTGCGAGCTCGGCGACGGCGAGCGAGGCGGCGCCGACCGTGATCGATCCGTCGCCGGCGCGCAGCGTGACCGCGAGGACCACGATGACGACGAGCGCGGCCGCGGCCGGCAGCACCAGTGACGCGAGCGGTCGTCGCGTCGAGGTCGCCGCGACCGCCGGCTCGGCCGAACGATCGGTCGATGCGAGCACTCGTTGTTCGATGGCGACGCGGCGCGACCCGGTGAGCGGGGCGGGCTGGCTCCGACCGAGGGCCTCCAGCCGGATGGTGATGTCCGAGCGCTCGTTCACGACGCACGTCCTCCTGGGGATCGTTCGAGCTGTCGGCGAAGTGCGGACAACGCCCGGTACTGCATGACGGCGAAGTGGCCGCGTCCCACGTTCATCGCTTCCGCCGCCTCCTCCGTCGTGAGGTCGGCCAGGTATCGCAGCGACAGCACGACCTGGTGTCGCTCGTCGAGCGCCGCCATGCTCGCGACGAGCGACTCGTCGTCGAGGTGAGGTTCGAACGACACAGAACGTGGCGATTCGCGTACGGCGACCAGTTCCTCGCGCCGTCGCCGGCGGCCCTCGGACCGATAATGGCTGGCGAGCTCGTTGGCCGCGATGCGGATGAGCCAGGGCCGTGCGGTCGATCGGCGCGGTTCGAAACGATCGAGCTCACGCCAACAACGTTCGAACGTGATCGCCGTGAGATCGTCGGCGAGCGCGTCGTCGCTGGTCCGGCGTCGGACGAAGCGATGGACGTGGTCGACATGACGACGGAACAGGACCGTGAACAGCTCGGGTTCGTCACGGGCGCGCCGCACGAGTGTCGCGTCGTCGAGTCGGTCGACTGACGAAACGCTCGCGGCGCGCTCGGGTGGGGTCAGGACGCCGCCACCTCGGTTCGGGAGCGCGCCCGGTCGGGCAGGCGAACGGTCTCTGGCCGGCTGCGCGCAACGATGTGATCGCTCGCCGACGTGGCGATGACGGCATAGATCACCCGTGACGCACCGACCGGCACCGGGTCACGGTAGGTGTTCGGACCGTCGGGCCGGAATCGTTCGACCGCTTCGCGTGGCCCACCGTCGACCGATCGCCACAGCGTGATCACCGCAGCCTCTCGAACGGTCGGCAGGCTCCACTCGCAGCCGATCGCCTCACCTGCCGGGCCGAGTGCGCAAGCGAGGCGTAGGGCCTCGATGTCGGTCACGCCGGGGATGCGGACCCAGACCACCTCACTCTGGCCCACGACACGACCGCGCGCCGTCACGGCCTGGACGGCATAGGCGTAGCGGTGGCCGCGCCGAACGCGGGTGTCCGTGAAACCCGTGACGTCGAGGTCACCGGTGCGGAACACGACCCGTCGGTGATCGTCGACGTCGGGGTCGAGTCGGACGAGCCGGACCCCGGCTGCGCGTGGCGATGTCGGAGCCGACCACTCGCAGCCGACGGCCACCGAACCCGAGCGCGTCGCATCGGATGCCGGTTCGGTGCCACGGACGGCACATCGGAGCCGGAGCACCTCGATCTCGTGAACTCGATCGACCGCAGTGGCTCGGTCGTCGGGGCCGGCATCCGTGCTCGCGGTGGCGAAGCCGACCGGCAGGATCGCGGCGAACGCGAGGGCGGCGGGCAGAACGGTGAGTCGTCGCATGGGGGACCTTTCGTCGTCGGGTGTGACACCCCTTCGACGCCGCCGACCACCCGGCGATGACGCGATCGACGAAATTCCCGGAGACGGTGAGCGCGGTCGCTCAGGCGGGGTCGCGGTGGAGCGGAGCGAAGAAGTCACGGTTCGGGGCGATCAGGTCGAAGACGGTCGCGTCGGTGGGCGCCGAGCGCGGCCTCGGACACTCCCATCGCCTCGGTGCGCTCCCCCCACCGGTACACGGCGCTCGCCCACGTGACACCGCCACCGAAGGCAGTGAGCACGACGAGATCACCCGGCGCGATCCGTCCGGACGTGACCGCATCGCTCAACGCCATCGGCACCGACGCGGCTGACGTGTTGCCGTGGTCGGCGATGTTCAGCATCACCCGTTCCGGCGGAATGCCCAATCGGTGGGTCGCCGCCATGATGATGCGCTCGTTGGCCTGGTGTGGAACGACCAGAGCGACCTGCTCGGCCGTCACTCCGGCGTCGTGGAGTGCTCGTTCGACCGATCCGACGATGCCTCGCACCGCGGTCTTGAAGACCGCCTGGCCCTCGAAGTGCAGGCGCGACGTGATCGGGGCCCGCGGCTCGAGCAGCGGTCGTCGGGTTCCGAGCGACTCGAACACCATGGTCGAACCCGCAGGCCCGTCGGCGCCCAGATCGGCGCCCAGCATCCCGTGACCATCGGTCGAGACCTCGAACACGGCGGCACCCGCACCATCGCCGAACAGCACGCACGTGTTGCGGTCCCAGTAGTCCATCACCCAGTGCAGTTGCTCCGCACCGATGACCAACGCCCTCCGCTTGACGCCGGCTGCGATCATCGACGAGGCCGCGATCGCGGCGTAGACGAAGCCGGAGCATGCCGCATTGAGGTCGAACGCCGCCGCGTTCAGGGCACCGAGTCGCGCCTGCAGATGACACGCGTTGCTCGGGCACGTGATCTCCGGGGTGACCGTCGCCATCACGAGCAGGTCGATGTCGGCTGCGGCGAGGCCGGCGGCCGCGAGCGCATGCCGGGCCGCGACCTCAGCCATGTCGGTCACCTGCAGATGATTGATCCCGCGCGACCGTATTCCCGTGCGCTCGACGATCCAGGCATCGTCGGTGTCGACCAGCTGCTCGAGATCGGCGTTGGTGAGCCGCACGGGCGGCGCGCACTTCCCCCAACCGGTGATCGTCGCCCGCGGTGTCATGGCCGGACAGGGTACGGCACGACGAAGCCGCGCTCGATCGCTCGCGTCACGGACCGAGCGCGATCACGGCGGCGAGCGCGAGGCCGGCACCGGTGAACACCACGGTGCCGACACCCACGATCGACGCCGCGGTCGGGTGGACCGGACTGTCGCCCGCACGCAACGGGCCGTGCAGGTCGTCGTAGTGCCGCCCGGTCCAGACCAGCACCACCCCGCCGACCACCACCTGAGCGAGGCCCACGAACGCGAAGACGAAGTGCAGCGATTGTGCTGCGTAGCGCGCCATGAGAACGCCGGCGACCATCGACGCGATCGACGTCCGCTCCCAGGCCAGGGCGGTCCGTTCGTGCTGGAGTCCGGCATCGAAGACGCTGTCCGGCCGCTGACGCTCGATCGGCTTCTTGCGCGCTTGCCGTGCCATCACGACGCGTCGATCACGAAGAGCACCGCCGCGACGATCGCGACGACGGCGACGCCGATCGCCATGAGCATCGGGAGGCGCGACGGCGGCAGCGGCTCGTCGAGCCGCATCGCGCGCTCGTTGAGCGCCCACCGTCGGTATGCGGTGGCGGCGGTGACGAAGCTGAGGGAGAGCAACCCGATGCCCAACACCTCCTCGCCCGTGAAGTCGTCGAGGATCGTCACCGCGCCGAGACCACCCGCGGCGAGCGCCAGTGCCGTCCGGATCCAGGAGAGGAAGGTGCGCTCGTTGGCGAGGGTGAACCGATAGTCCGGATCCGAGCCGACCGAACGGGGATCACCGGGGAAAAGATGGCGCTTCACGGCGTCGCCACCACCGTCAGCATCGACACGAACCGGTCGTTCTCCTCCGGTGAGCCGATCGTCACGCGGATGCCCTCGCCGCTGAACGGGCGGACCACGACGCCGGTTCGCTCGAGTCCGAACGCAATCTCGTCGGTGCGTTCGCCCGTCGCCAGCCAGACGAAGTTCCCCTGGTGATCGGGGAACGTCCAACCCGCGGCGGCGAGCGCAGCCTCGACCCGGGTCCGCTCGGCGAGGATCAGTTCGACACGGTGGCGGATCTCCGCATCGTGGTCGAGGGCAGCAAGAGCGGCAGCCTGCGCCAGCGCGTTGACGGCGAACGGGAGGAGCGTCTTGTCGACGGTCGCGATCACGTCCGGGTGTCCGACCCCGTAACCGATCCGCAGCCCTGCGAGGCCGTGCGCCTTGGAGAACGTCCGAGTCACGATCACGTTCTCGAAGTCGGGGACCAACTCGGTGACCGGATCGCCGAACGCCGGATCGAGGAACTCGCGATACGCCTCGTCGACGCACACGATCACGCTCGACGGAACGTTCTCGAGCACGGTGCGGATCTCGGCCGTCGTGCAGGCGACTCCGGTCGGGTTGTTGGGCGTCGCGAGGAAGATCAGCGTGGTTCGGTCGGTGACCGCACCGATGAGGGCGTCGATGTCGAAGCCCAGATCGGCTCGCAATCCGACCGTGACCGCAACCCCGTTCATCAACTGCGTGAAGATCGGATACGACTCGAACGATCGCCAGGGATACACCACTTCGTCACCCGGGTCGACGTAGCTCAAGAAGAGTTGCTGGAGCAGTCCGACGGTCCCGTTGCCGACCGTGACCCGGTCGACGCCGACCTCCAGTCGCTCCGCCAACGCGAACGCGGACGGCGGTCGCCCGATGGTCGGCGTACCGGTTGGCGGCCCGGGCGGCCCGTTCGACCGCGGTGACGATCCCTGCGAGCGGCGCCTCCGGGTTCTCGTTCGAGGCGAGCTTGATCGCGTCGGTGATCCCGTGCTCCTCCTCGGCTTGCCGGGCGCCTTTGCCGGGCCGGTACGCCGGAAGGTTGGTGACGACGGCGCGTGGTCGCCCGATCTGCTGCTCGCTCACGTCGTCGACGGTAGCGCCAGGCATCGGCTCAGCCATGGGTGCTGCGGTAGAGGACGGCGTCGTGTTCGAGCCGGTCGATCTCGTCGACCGTGTAGCCCAGCTCGCCGAGCACGTCCCGGTTGTGCTGACCGTGGAGTGGTGCCGGTCGGCGGACGACGTCGGCGTCGGCGACCTGGCCCGTCAGTGGCGGCGTGACCCGGTAGCGCCCTGCATCGGGGTGATCGGTCACGGGCAGATCCACCAGCAGGTCGTCGATGGTGGCGACGACCGTGGCCGGGATACCGACCTCCCTCATCAGCGGCATCCACTCGTCGGTGGTGCGCTGCACCATGATCGCGGCGACGTCCCGATACAGCGATGCCCCGCTCGCCAACCGCGCCGCGCGGGTCGCGATGCGCGCATCGTCCAGCAGGTCGTCGCGGCCACCGAGGCGGAACAGTGCCTCGTAGTGGTGGCGTTCGTACGGAAGCACGTTGATCAGCCCGTCGGCCGTCTGCTGTGGACGCCGTTCGGGGTTGAGGATGCGCGGATAGCCGGCGCCGCCGAGCGGCGGTTCGGGCACCGCAGCCGCCCCGTGCTCGACGAGCACGAAGGCACGCATCACCTCGGTCATCGCGATCGTGATATCGGCGCCCTCGCCGGTGCGGGCCCGCTGGAAGAGGGCCGTGGAGATGGTGTTGGCGATCACGAGACCGGCCGCCTTGTCCGCCACGAGGGTCGGCATCAACACGGGGGGCAGACCCACGCGTCGGGACAGATCGGCGACGCCGCTCGCCGCTTGGATGACATCGTCGTAGGCCGGGACATCGGCGAGCGCCGAGTCGACCGGATAGCCAGCGGCGGCGCAGTAGATCAGGTCATCCCGGAACGGGCGGAGATCGGCGTATGTGAGACGAGCTCGGCGGCGCGACCCCGGGCGGAGGTTGGTCACGAACACGTCCACGCTCGCGATCAGACGCGACAAGGCCTCGTACCCGCTCTCGACCTTGACATCGAGCCCGATGCTTCGCTTGTTGCGCATCAGGTTCAGCGACACACCCGAGAGATCGGGGTGCGGGCCAGGGCCCATCGAACGGTTGGTGTCGCCGCGCCGATCCTCGACGACGATCACGTCGGCGCCCTGATCGGCGAGCAGCTGGGTGGCGAGCGGTCCCATCACCACCGACGTCATGTCGATGACCCGTACGCCCGCGAGTGGTCGCTGCACCCGGGCGACGATAGGGCACGATGCACCGGAAGCTCGGGTCCGGTACCGATCAGCGCGGACGAGTACCGTCGTCGTCGCGACGATCGACGACCGCGAGCCGATCGACCGGACCACGAGAGGGAAGCCCGATGAAGACTGCCATCACCGAGATGTTCGGCATCGACGTGCCGATCCTGGCCTTCACCCACTGCCGCGACGTCGTTGCAGCGGTCTCGAGGGCGGGCGGCCTCGGGGTGCTCGGCGCTGCGGGGCACAGCGACAGCCAGCTCGAGATCGACCTCGACTGGATCGAGGACGAGATCGGTGACCGCCCGTACGGCGTCGACCTCATCGTCCCGGCCAAGTACGCCGGCTCCGACGAGGGGGGCATGAAGTTGTCCGACCTGGTCGCCATGATCCCCGAGGAGCACCGCCAGTTCGTCGACGACATCCTCACTCGGTACGAGGTCCCCGAACTGCCCGACGACGCCGGCCGTGGTGGGCTCGTCGGGTCGTCGGACGCTGCTCCGTTCTCCGCCAACCGCGCCGACGCCCAGATCGAGATCGCGCTGTCGCGCCGACCTTCACTGCTCGTCAACGCGCTCGGTCCCCCGCCGGCCCACATGATCGAACGGGTTCGCGAGGAGGGCAGAAAGGTGGGCGCGCTGGCGGGGGCAGCCCAGCACGCAGAGCGACACGTCAACGCCGGGGTCGACGTCATCATCGCCCAGGGTTCGGAGGCCGGTGGCCACACCGGCGAGATCGGCACGATGGTGCTCATTCCAGAGATCGTCGACGCCGTCGGCGACACGCCGGTACTCGGGGCGGGCGGAATAGGACGCGGGCGTCAGATGGCGGCTGCCATGGCACTCGGGGCCCAGGGCGTGTGGTGCGGTTCGGTGTGGCTCACCACCGACGAAGCGGAGACCCATCCGGCGGTGAAGGAGAAGTTCCTCGCGGCAACGTCGAAGGACACGATCCGCTCCCGATCTCGAACCGGCAAGCACGCTCGCCAGCTCACCACGGCGTGGACCGAGGAGTGGGAGCGCGCCGACACTCCCGAACCGCTCGGGATGCCGCTCCAGCCGATCCTCGTCGACGAGGCGATCCGGCGCATCGATCGTGCGGCCCACCACCACGGGACCGGGGCACATCGTCTCGCGAACTACTACGTCGGCCAGATCGTCGGCACCATGAACGAGTCGAAACCGGCCTCACGCGTGGTGTACGAGATGATCGAGGAGTTCATCGAGTCGGTCGAACGGCTCAACGATCAGATGAACGGGTGACGATGATCCGAATCAGGCACGGATCGCGGCGATCACCAGGTGGAGCACCTCCTCCACCGCCGGTTCGAGATCGACGCCGGTGTCGGTCTGCACGTCGGGCTGGTTGAAGAATTGGCTACCGCCCGCAAGGAGCCCGGCGACCACGGCCGGCGTCACGGGTCGGAACTCGCCCGACTCGACTCCGCTCTGCACGAGTTGCTCGGTCACCGCCATCACGTAGCCGTAGTGGCGATCGAAGAGCCGCCGTGCGGCAGGGAGATCGGCGAGGTCGTCGCCGAACACCTGGGTGATCCGCTGCAGCTCGATTCCGCCGAGGAAGTACGAGCGGATCTGTTCGGCGAAAGTGCGCGCCGGGTCGATCGATTCGATCGCTGCCCGCCCGACACGGTGGAGGAAACGATCGAAGACCAGCAGGACGAGCTCGTCCTTCGACGGCGCCAACTCGTAGAGCGTGCGGCGCGAGCAACCGACGTGGGCAGCGAGCTCGCGCACGCTGTAGCCGGAGAACCCATCGCGCAGGAACAGCGCTTCGAGTTGATCGAGGATCTCGCGGTGGCGCGGGCCGAGCTGCTGCTCGGCTCGCTGCGACAGCAAGGGGCGCGGGCGCCGGTTGACGGCGACGACGACTGGTACCGACACCGTCGGAACAGTACCGCGAGTCGCACCACAGCGCCCCCGGAGTAGGGCAATCGGCTCTAGCGGGCCGATCGGACGGAGCGCATCGTGGAGATGGACCCAGAGAGGGGACCCTGACGCGGAGGAGATCCACGATGGAACAGATCGTCGTCGGACTCGACGGTTCGAAGGCGGCGACGGCCGCTCTGACGTGGGCTGCGAGACTCGCCATCGCGACGGGTGCCGACCTCACGGCGGTGCATGCGCACCGCCACCCGTATGCCGAGGTACCACCCAGCGAGCACGAGCGGATGCTCGCGGAACGAGCAGCGATCCTCGCCGACGAATGGATTCGGCCGGCCCTCGATCTCGGCGCCGCCGTCAGCACAGTGGTCGTCGAGGGTGACCCCCGACCCGCGCTGCTCGAGAGCATGTCGCACGATCCGGTCGATCTCCTGGTGCTCGGGCGCTCGGGTCACGGTGGAGGGCCCGGATTCCTCCATCTCGGCAGCGTTGTCGAGCATGCCGTCCACCACACCCGACTGCCGGTCGCAGTCGTGCCGTCCGACGCCCATGGCGCGACGCGTCGAATCCTGGTCGGCGTCGACGGATCGACAGGGTCCGGCGCTGCCGTGTCCTGGTGTGCCGACGTCGCCGGTGCGATGGGTGCCGATGTCGTCGCCGTGGCGGTCGCCGAACCGCCGCTCGAGTGGACACCGAGCTGGGACGACACGAACTGGCGACGGCACACCGAGAGAGAACTCGACACGTGGGTCGCTCCGCTCACGGATGCCGGAATCCCGGTCGTCTGCGTGATCAGTGAGCACCTCAGGCCGGCAGACGCATTGCTCGGGGTCGCATCGGCGAGGAGCGCCGACCTCATCGTGGTCGGCGCCCGAGGAGCCGGTGGATTCACGGCATTGCGTTTCGGCGGCGTGGCGTTGAAGGTCCTGCATCGGACGGCGTTGCCACTCGTGATCGTGCCGCCACGCGAGGTGTGAGGCGTGGTGCTTCGTCTCAGCGAGCTCCTGGAGCGGATTCGCCCTGCCGGGACCCCCGGCGCGGCGATGGGCGGCGAGCGTCGTGGACTGGCGGCGGTCGAGGAGATCGACGCGATCGCCCGGGAGGTCGAGCGCTATCGGGCCGAAGCGCACGACATCATCGTCGCCGCAGAGTCGACCGCGGATGAGATCCGTCAAGGGGCACAGGAACGGGCACGTCGTGCGCGTGCCGATGTTCCCGACCAGATCGCGGTCGTGACCGCGTCCATCACGCAGGCCGAGCAAACCCGAACCGATGACGAGCTGATCGCCATCGCCGACCGAACGGCCCACCGGCTCGATGAGCTCACGAGCCGCGCCGAGACGATGGTGCCGAGCCTCGTGGCCGCCGCGCTGGAATCCATCTGGAGCGCGTTCGCGCCGGAACCGGAGCGGTCGGGATGAGCGCCGCATGGGTCGCTGCCTCCGTGCGAGCCCGAGCACTCCTGGCTCGCACGACCGGGACCGACGGGGCGAAGGAGTTGGCATCGGCCGCGACCTGGGAGGATGCCCGACACCTCCTGGCCGGAACGCCAGCCGGCCGGGGGCTCGTCACCGATGCCGACCGAGCGACGGCCAGACTCGCCACGGCGAACGCAACGGCGTGGCAACTCCGAGTACTCGCCGGATGGTGTCCACCCGATGGAACCGGACTGGTCCGGCTCGCGACCGCGCCGATCGAGATCGCGAACATCGAGCACCACCTCGCTCACCTCGAAGGTTCCCCGCCGACCGGAGCCGCTCGGCTCGGATCGCTGGCCACGGTCTGGCCCCGCGTCGCCCGGACGACGTCCGCCGAGGAGGTTCGAGACGTGCTCAGGCGATCGATCTGGAGCGACCCCGGTGCCGGCGACCGCGCATCCATCGCCATCGGACTCCGAATCGCATGGGCCCGTCGCGTCGCACGCGTCGAACCGATCGGGCGGGATTGGGCCCAGGGTGCGTCGGCACTGCTCGTGGCACGAGAGCGCTTCGGGTTCCGACGTGGAGTCACATCGGTCGCCGGTGTCGAGTTGGACCGTCTGATCGGTAGACGGTGGCGGGCCGCGACCACGATCTCCGATCTCGCCGATCGTCTGCCCGATGAAGCGAGCTGGGTGCTCGCAGGCATCGACGAACCGTCGGATCTGTGGCGGAGCGAGGCCGCCCTGATCCACCGGATCGCCACGGATGCACGCCCGATCGCGATGTCGGGCCGACCCGGGCGGACGACCGTGGCGGCCGTCCTCGCCCTGCTCGTCGTCGACCTGTGGCGCGTGACCTCGGCCATCGAGGCCGCCGGGCGAGGCCCCGTCGCACTGGGGGTGTTCGATGCGCTCGCGTCCTGACCTGTTGCCGGCTCCGATGAGCCGCATCGCCGTCGTCGCACCGGTGCGGCGACTCCGACGCGTCCTCGTCGAGTTGGCCGACACGGGAGCGTTCGAACTCGATCCGCCCATCGACGAGGTGGCCGGCCCGATCGAAGCACTCGCGAGGGCGACACCCGGAGCAGATGCGGTCGAACCCCGTCTCTCGCTCGAGCCTGTCGACGCCGACGCACTCGCCGCCTCGGGAGCGATCGATCTGCTCCTGGGCGAGGCCTCGCTCGAACGCCACGCTGCAGCAGCGCTCGATGCCGGGCCGTGCCGAGCGCTGCCCGGCTGGATGCGCGCCGAGGACGTCGACACCGTCCGCTCGGCCATCGCACCGGTCGGCGGCGCGCTGGTCACCCTTCCCGGTCGACGAGGACTGGTGCCGCCGACGTCGTCGTCGGGCGGTCGGATCGGTACCGCCTTCCGACCGCTCGTCTCCACCTACGCCACCGTGCCCTACCGAGACATCGATCCGACGATGTTCGCTGCGCTCGCATACGTCGTGATGTTCGGAATGATGTTCGGAGACGTCGGGCACGGCCTGGCGATCGTCGCGACGGGAGCCGTGGCGCTCGCGTGGCGCGGCCCGGCGGCCGGTCGAGCACGGGCTGCAGCGCCGTTCCTGATCGCAGCCGGGGTGGCGTCGACGTGCTTCGGTTTCCTCTACGGCGCGGCCTTCGGGCCCACGGGCCTGGTGCCCGCCCTCTGGCTCCGCCCACTCGAGGAACCCGAGAGGCTGCTGATCGCCGGATTGGTCGTCGGTGGCGTCCTGTTGGCTGCGACCTTCGCCATGTCGACGGCGAACCGATGGCGGGAGGGAGGCGCCGCTGTCGCTGTCTACGACCCATCGGGGATCGCAGGCTCGCTGATGCTCGTGGGCATCGCTGGGACGCTCGTGGGCCTCACCTCCGGGTCGGCGCCATGGTCGACGTCGGGTCTGGCCATGGTGAGCGCGGGTGCATCGCTGGCGTTTCTCGGGTTGTTCGTGCGCGCCGGCTCCCACGCCGCCGGTCTGGGTCAGGCGTTGGTCGAACTGTTCGACACGGTGCTCCGACTCGGCTCGAACATCGTGTCGTTCACCCGCCTGGCGGCGTTCGGGCTGACGCACGCCGTGATCACCGAGGTCGTCTGGGACGGCAGCGTCAACCTGTGGCATCGACCGGGCCCGCTCACCGCAGGCGGTGCAATCGCGCTCTTCACGATCGGCAACTTTGCAGCCTTCGCGCTCGGAGCGCTGGTCGGCGCGATCCAGGCGCTCCGGTTGGAGTACTACGAGTTGTTCTCGCGCCTGTTCGTGTCGTCCGGCCGACCGTTCGACCCCTGGCACGTCGCAGCACGACGATTGGAGCACACATGAAGACCTGGCTCATCGCCCTCGCCCTCGTCGCACTGATCGGCGCGGCAGTGCCCTTCCTCCGGGGCCGCCATCCACGCGGCGCCCTGTGGCTCATGGTCGGATCGTTGACGGGCGCCTTCGCGATCGCGCTCGTGGTGCTCGCCGTTGCGTTCGCCAGCGCCGGACCCTCGCGAGCGGACGTGATCACCGACGTCACGGGCCAGCCGGCTCTCACGCAGCCCGTTCCCGGCCAGCCATCCCCCGCTCAGCCGGCCCCCTCGACGACTCCAGCCGTCGACACCGGGGCGGCGTTTCTCGGCGCGGCGATCGCCGTCGCGGCATCTGCGATCGGCGCGGGCATCGCCATCGCGTACGCGGGTTCCGCAGCGCTCGCGACGGTCAGTGAGCAACCCGACCTGTTTGGTCGAGCGATGGTGGTCGTCGGACTGGCTGAGGGTGTCGCGATCTACGGACTCATCGTCGCGGTGTTGATCCTGGGCAAGATATGAACACGATCGTCGCCATCGGAGCCACGCACGAGATCGAGGGTTTCGCTCTGGCCGGGGTCGACGTCGCGATTGCGACGACCGACGACGAACTGACGCGTGCGTGGCGCGAACTCGATGAGAACGTCGGCCTCGTCATCCTGACCTCCTGCGCCGCCGATCGTCTGGAGTTCCTCCTCGACGAGCGGCCGGACGTGTTGACCGCGGTGATGCCATGACCGTCCAGGCTGCGCGACCGACGCTCGTCGACGGGCACGGCGAGGATCTCGGGTCGACGATCGGACGAGAGCTCTCGCCGGTGCGACAGGCGTTGCTCGCCGACGCATCGACCGATGCCGAGCAGATCATCGCCACGGCACGCCGCGAGGGCGACGAGATCGTGGAACGAGCCGAGCGCGAGGTCCGAGCGTCGATCGAGCGGGCCCGGCTCCTCGCCCGCGCCACCGGTCGGGCGCACACCACGCGTCAGCTCGCCCGAGCCCGACGCGGCGCTGCGACGGAGGTGCTGCGGGCGCAGGAGGGCCTGCGACGACAGCTGGTCGTCGCGACGCGGGCGGCCGCAAGTCAACTGCCGGACGATGCACGCTACGACGTGCTGCTCGATCGGTTGGTCGAATTGGCAGTTGCGCAACTCGGCCCCGGCGCGCTCGTCGACCGCGATCCCGCGGGAGGAGGGGTCGTCGCGACGAACGGAAACCGGCGGGTCGACTTTCGACTCGCTGTGCTCGCCGACCGCGCGCTCGCCACGATCGCCGACGAGGTGACACGACTGTGGACGTGACTGCGGGGCCGGGACGTGTCGAACGGATCAACGGACCTGTCGTGCACCTGTCAGGACTCGAACAGGCCGTCCGCTTCGAGTACGTCGAGGTCGGCGAGGACCGTCTCCCGGCAGAGGTCATCGCGATCGACCGCGAGCGGATCGTCGCCCAGGTGTACGAATACACCGGCGGACTCACGGTCGGACAACCGGCCCGGGCGACAGGTCACCCCCTGACCGTGGAGCTCGGCCCGGGGCTACTCGGCGGGATCTACGACGGCCTGCTTCGCCCGCTCGCCGACGCCGACGACTTCGTGGCCGCGGGTGGTCTCCGTCGACCATCCACCGGCGAGCACCAATTCGAACCCCGCGCGACCGCCGGAACCGTGCTCGCTGCCGGCGACGTCGTCGGCGCGACGCGCGGCACAGCGAGCTTCGATCACCTGGTGCTCGTACCACCCGGTCGCGGCGGACGCGTCGACCATGTCGTCCCGGCCGGCACCTACCGATCGTCCGACGCAGTCGCCACGGTGGGGGGTGCGCCTGTACGTCTCGCCAGCGACTGGCCGATCCGGCTTCCTCGCCCGATCACCGAACGCCACGGCGACCGAGAACCGTTCGTCACCGGCCAACGCGTGCTCGATGTGCTCGCACCGATCGCCAAGGGCAGCAGTGCCACCGTGATCGGCGGTTTCGGCGAGGGCAAGACGATGTTGCTCGAGCAGGTCGCGAAATGGTCGGATGCCGACGTGATCGTCTACGTCGGTTGCGGCGAGCGGGGCAACGAGCTCGCCGACCTGATCGGCGAGCTCGGCGAGCTCGCCGATCCGCGAAACGGTGGCTCGCTGTCCGAACGCACGATCATCCTGGCCAACACCTCGAACATGCCGGTCATGGCACGTGAGGCGAGCATCTACACCGCTGCCACGATCGCCGAGTTCTACCGCGACATGGGTGGTCACGTTGTGATCATCGCCGATTCCACATCGAGATGGGCGGAGGCACAGCGCGAGCTCGCGAGCCGGACCGGTGCGATCCCCGCCGAGCAGGGGTACCCGGCCGACCTCCCCAGTGCCCTCGCCGCGTTCTACCAACGGGCCGGCAGCGTCACGACCACGGGCGGGCGAAGCGGTGCGGTCACCATCGTCACCTCGGTGTCGCCGCCCGGAGGCGATGCGACCGAGCCGGTGGCCGCCCACACCCAACGCTTCGTCCAGGCCGTCTGGGCGCTCGATCGTGACCTCGCGTACGCCCGGCACTATCCGGCGGTCAGCTGGCAGCGTTCGTCCTCGCGCGACCACGATGCGATCGCCCGCTGGTACGCGGCGAACGGCGACCCCGAGTGGGCGGTTCGCCGAGCGCGGCTGCAAGCGCTGCTGAGCGAGGCCGACCGCCTCCAGGGCATCGCTGACCTCGTCGGTCTCAACGCGCTGCCGACCGACGAGCGGCTCACTCTGCTCAGCGCCGGACTGGCCCGGAACGCCGTGCTCCAGCAGAGCGCGATGAGCATGCACGATGCGACGTGCTCGCGGTCGAAGCAGACCGCGCTGGTGCAGGCCGTGCTCGACGTCCACGACACCACTCGCAGGTTGGGACGCGACGGTGTGCCCGCAAGCGTCATCGAGGCGGTCGATCTCGGACCACTCGTCCGAGCCAAGGACACCGTCCGAGCGGACGACGCCGACGGCGTCGCGAGGATCGCCGCAGGCGTGTTGGCCGCACTCGAGGAGTGCCTCCGATGAGGACCACCGCCGGCACGCCGTGGGACTCGTTCCGATCACCCGTCGAGGTCGCAGGCATTGAACGGATCGACGGACCGCTGCTGTTCGTCACGGGGGCGGCCGACGTCGGGTGGGACGAGCACGTCGAGGTCCGTATGGCAGACGGGTCATCGCGCCACGGCGTTGTCGTGGAGGTCGATCGCGACCTGGCGATCGTCGAAGTGTTCGAAGGCACCGCCGGGATCGGGATCCGCCACGAGTCGGTTGCGTTCACCGGCAGTCCCCTCCACATCCCTGTCAGCGATCGATGGCTCGGGCGAATCAGCAACGGCCGCGGTGCTCCGATCGACGGTGGCCCGCCAGTGCTCGGATCCCGACGATTGCCGGTGTCCGGCAGCACCATCAACCCGGCCCGGCGAGACGTCCCGCGCGATCCCGTGTTCACGGGGATCTCGGCGATCGACGGACTCAACACGCTGGTCCGGGGCCAGAAGCTGCCCATCTTCTCGATCGGCGGCCTGCCCCATCTCGAGCTCGCCATCCAGATCGCCGCCCAGGCGACGGTGGAGGGAGCCGACTTCCGGGTGATCTTCGCCGGGATCGGGATCACGAACGCCGACGCCGACCTCGTCCGAGACGGGCTCGACGCACGCGTGCGAGACGGCGAGGCGGCGCTGTTCATCAACACCGCCGACGATCCGACGATGGAGCGGATCCTGACCCCTCGGATCGCGCTGACGGTGGCCGAGCACCTCGCATTCGAGCGTCACCAGCACGTGCTCGTGATCCTCACCGACATGACCAGCTACTGCGATGCCGTCCGCCAGCTCGCGGCAGCTCGTGGGGAGGTCCCCAGTCGACGTGGGTACCCCGGGTATCTCTTCAGCGATCTCGCCAGCATCTACGAGCGATGCGGCCGAGTCAGAGGTCGCCCTGGTTCGATCACCGAGTTGCCGGTGCTCACCATGCCCGCGGGCGACATCACACACCCCGTGCCTGACCTGACCGGGTACATCACGGAGGGACAGATCGTGCTGTCGACCGATCTGCAGGCCCGGAACGTCTTCCCGCCGATCGACGCGCTCTCGTCGCTGTCGCGCCTGATGCGGCGCGGCGCGGGGCCCGGGCGCACGAGGGACGACCATCTCGCGATCGCCGCACAGGTCCTGGCGCTGCTCGCACGAGCCCGGCAGGCCGACGAACTCGCGTCCCTGATCGGCGTCGACGCGCTCTCGGCCATCGAGCAGCGGTACCGCGAGTTCGCCGACCGCTTCGAGACCGACTTCATCGCGCAGGCACCCGACGAAGCGCGAGACCTCGACGCGACCCTCGACCTCGCCTGGCAGATCGCGCGTGCCCTCCCCGACCGCGAGCTCACGATGGTCTCACCGGAGCAGATCCGCGACCACACGGCCACGACGGGAACCCGAACACCGGAGCTCGGACCGTGAGCGGCTCGACCGCCTCGCGCACGCGAGCAGGTCGGATCCGTCTGGGCGCCAGGATCGCGCTCGCCCGGCACGCTGCGGACCTGCTCCGGAGCAAGGAGGAGGCGCTCGAACACGAACGCGTCCGCCTCGAAGGACACGACGCCCGTTCCGGCGACGCGTGGACAGCTGCGTGCGCCACGGCCGCGAAGACCCTGCTCCGAGCGCGGATGCTCGGTGCCAGCGACGAGCTCTCCGTGCTCGTCCGGCGCGGACCCCCGGAAGCAGCCACGATCAGACCCCATTGGCAGCGATCGATGGGGATCTCGTACCCCGGCAGCGTCGAGTGCGAACCCGGCACCCCGCACGAGCTCATCTCGACCGCCGCCCTCTGCCCAGCGGCCGACGCCTACCGCACAGCCCTCGTCGCGGCCGCCGAGCATGCGGCAGCCCGCGCCGCGATGCGACGACTCGACCGAGAGCTGGCCACGACGCGTCGCCGACGGCGCGCCATCGAAGACCGTCTCGAACCGGCTCTCGAGCGGGCACGGCGCGAACTGGACCTCCACCTCGACGAGCTCGACCACGACGAGGGCCTCCGGGTGAGGATCGCCAAGCAGCAGGAAGCGCGTCCGAGATGATCCGCCGCATCCTCGTCGCCGTCGATGATTCCGCTCCCGCACTCGCAGCGGCGGAGTTCGCAGTGGAACTCGCTCGAACCCTCGGTGCCGAGTTGGGATTCGTCGCCGTCTCGGAGGTCGACCGCACGCCCGACGTCATCCTCCGACACGTGGCTTCCATCGCCGCCGCGGCCGGGATCACGGCGACGACCAGCGCGATCGGCGACGGCACGCACCCGTTCGAGATGATCCTCCGAGCGTGCGTCGAATGGGACGCCGACCTGGTCGTGATGGGACGATCGGACAAACGCCCGACGGGCCGACCGTACGTGGGAAGCCAGACCGAGCACCTGCTCGAGTTCACCCACATTCCCGTGGTCGTCGTCCCTCAACCGGTGCGCCCCGGTTCCGACGACCGCTCAGCCGAGTGATGACGCATGCGGCCCGTTTCGGGAGCGGTCTCCGACGGCTTCGTCGTCGGGGTCGGTCACCGGTCGTCACCGGCTCTCCTCGATTGGCCTCCGTGCTCAATCGGGCAGCTTGGGGACCTCGAACCCGGGGCGGCGACCGAGCAGCGAGGCGCGGGTCAACGCCCTGTGGCCGAAGCGCTCACGGAGCTCGTCGATCGCCGCGTCCAACCCGGTCGGGTCCTTGCGGCCGAACGGGAGCAGAAGTTGCTCGGCCCCGTCGGCCACGCTGTGCAGGTTGCCGACCGACAGACCGATCAAGGTCAGTCCGCAGCGATCGATGGTGTCGGCGGCTTCTCGGAGCACGGCGAGCGCAACGTCACGGATCGGTTCGGTGGACGCCGTTGCGTGCGGTAGCGACCGCGCCCGTGTGGCGCGCGTGAAATCGTCGTAGCGCATCCGAACGGTCACGGTGCGTCCGACGCGACCGGCCGTGCGCATGCGTCGGGTGACGCGATCGACGATGCCCAGCAGCAGCGCCTCCACCGTCTCCGGCGACTTGTGACCACGGCCGAGCGCTTGCTGCGATCCGATCGATCCGCGACGTCTACCGGTCTCGACCGGTCGGGGATCGCGGTTGTGCGCGAGAGCAGAGAGGTGGCGGCCCGAAGCGACGCCCAGCATGGCCGTCAGGTGCCCCTCCCCGAGATGGGCGACCTCGCCGACCGTGCGAATGCCACGATCGTGGAGCTTGCGTTCGGTCACGGGGCCGACACCCCAGAGGCGACCGACCGGGAGCGGATGCAGGAACTCGATCTCGCGATCGGGCTCGACGACGAGCAGGCCGTCGGGCTTGGCCACCCCGCTCGCCACCTTGGCCAGGAACTTCGTACGCGCCACACCCACGGTGATCGGCAGCCCGACCCGTTCGAGCACGTCGGATCGCAGACGGGCGGCGATCTCGGCCGGGCTCCCGGCAATCCGGCGCAGCCCGCTCACGTCGAGGAACGCCTCGTCGATCGAGAGCCCCTCGACGATAGGTGTCACATCGTCGAACACGTCGAAGACGGCGGCGCTCGCCGCGGTGTAGGCCTCGAAGCGTGGCGGGACAACGATCACGTCGGGGCACAGACGGCGCGCCTTGAACTCGGGCATGGGCGTGTACACACCACGACGCTTCGCTTCGTAGCTGGCGGCGAGCACGATGCCACCGCCCACGATGATCGGTCGGCCCCGCAGGTGCGGTTGGTCACGCTGCTCGACCGACGCATAGAACGAATCGAGATCGGCGTGCAGGATCGTCGCCCCCGGACCGGAACGAATGCGGGACATCGAACACATGTTCGCACACTGCGAGGACGATGTCCACCGGGTTGGGACGACGGCGGGGCCACATCTCGCCTGGGTGCGACCCACCCACGGCGGCGCGCGTGGGTCGGGGCAGGTCATACTGGTCGCCCGTGACCGACCCGAACCCATCAGGGCCCACGCCCCCGTCCAGCGCCCCCGTGAGCGAGTCCGACACCGCGCTCGCCAACCGGCTCGCGGTCGAAGCCGGCAAGCGGCTGGTCGAGCTGCGTGAGCAGCTCTGGCGCGACGGCACCCACGCTTGGGATGTCATGGATCACGGCGATGCGGTCAGCCACGAGTACATCGCCGCCGAACTCCGATGTCACCGACCCGGGGACGCCGTGCTCGACGAGGAAGCGGCCGAGGATCCACGCCGGTTCGACGCCGACCGGGTCTGGATCATCGATCCGCTCGACGGCACCCGGGAGTACGGCGAGCCCGGGCGCCACGACTGGGCTGTGCACATCGCGCTGTGGGACCGAGATCACTTCGTGGCCGGCGCCGTGAGTCTCCCTGCGGTCGACCTGCTGCTGAGCACCGATCCGGCACCGGTGCTCCCCCACCTGACCCGCGATCGGCCACGCATCATCACCTCACGATCGCGGGCGCCGTATGCCGCTGTCATCGTGGCCAACCACCTCGGATGCGACGCCGTTCGACTCGGCTCCGCCGGGGCGAAGGCGATGGCGGTCGTCCTCGGCGAGGCCGATATCTACGTTCATGACGGCGGCATGTACCAATGGGACTCCGCCGCACCCGCCGCGGTCGCGCTTGCGGCCGGCCTCCACGTGAGTCGCATCGACGGCACCCCGATCGTGTACAACGAGCGTGATCCCTGGCTCCCCGACGTGTTGATCTGCCGCCAGGAGCTGGCCGATCCGATCCTCGAGGCGCTGTGGGGCGACGATCGGCGACCGTGACACCGGTCTCGGCACGGCCGAACACCCACCCGACCGAACCATCCGCGAACCGGAGGCCGGCTTGGAACTGAAGGCGACCCGGTACGAGATCAACGGCCACGTCGCAACCCTCTGGCTGCACCGACCGCACCGTCACAACGCCTGGACCGGGCGGATGCACACCGAGTTTCGTTGGATCATGGCCGAGCTCGAGTCCGACCCTGCCGTCCGAGCCGTCGTCGTCACCGGCACGCCGCCGGCGTTCTCGGTCGGCGGCGACAGCGACGCCCTTGCCCAGCATGCCGATCGGGGAGGGTACGACCCCGGTGTCCCTCCCGAACTTCCGTCGCCGGGCATCAACGCCCGACCGGACTTCGACGAGGACTTCGTGTGGATGTACGGCTACCGGACCCCGATCATCGCCGCCGTGAACGGAGCCGCAGCCGGCGTCGGGCTCGCCCTCGCACTCTTCGCCGATCTGCGGTTCGGAGCGGCACCGGCGAAGCTCACGACCGCGGCCGCCAAGCTGGGTCTGCCCGCCGAGTACGGCATGAGTTGGGTGCTCCCTCGCATCATCGGCCTGACCCGGGCGGCAGACCTGCTTCTGTCGGGGAGGGTCGTGACGGTCGCCGACACCGAATCATGGGGCCTCTGGAACGAGGTCCTTCCCGACGGCGATGCTGCCCTTGCGGCAGCGCTCGATTACGCGGGCGCGTTGGCGACGACGGTCGGGCCGAACGCGGTCACGGTGACGAAGACCCAGCTCTACCATGATCTCCACACACGCTCGGCCGCGCGGTCGGTCACCGAATCGAAACGGCTGCTCGACGAGTCGATGGCGACCGAGGAGTACCGCGAGGGCGTCGCTGCGCTCCGTGAGCGCCGTCCACCGAGGTTCCCGGACCCGAAGCCACCAGGACTCCGACCCCGGTTGGCCGGACCCGAGTCCTAGACTCCTCGCATGCCGGAACAGCGGGGCCCTGTCAACAGTCAGCTCGCGGTCGCCGCAATCGCATCGGCCGGGGCCGCCGTGCTCCACGCTGCGGCATCCGGCATCCACGCCGATCACGTCGGGCTCGCTCGGCTGTTCATCGCGCTCGCCGTGGCGCAGGCGGCGGCTGCAATCGTCGGTTTCGTCCGGTCGGATCGCCTCGCGTGTGGTGCGCTCGCGCTCGTCAACGGGGTCGCCGTCGGCGGTTGGCTGATCACCCGCCTCACGGGTATCGCATGGGTCGGCGGCCTCGAGGTCGCCGAACGCCCCCAGATCGCCGACACCGCGGCAGCGATCCTCGCCCTCGTCGCGGTGGCAGGGTCGGCCGCGTGCGCCCTCGGTCGGTCACCGGCGGTGCCGGGTCGGGCCGTCACGAGCGCTGCGATCCTCGCCGGCGTCCTCGTCGTTCCGGGCCTGGTCGACGCCACGACACACGATCACGGTGGGCACGACGACCACGCGGACGGCACCGTCGCCACCGGCGACCACGACGACGACCACACCGATCACGACGCCGATCACGACGCCGATCACGACGAGCCTGCCGCCGAGACCGCCGGCGACGCCGCTCAGGCCCAGGCGGCGAACGTCGACGACGACCACACCGATCACGACGATGACCACGCCGGGACCGCCGGCGACGCCGCTCTCCACGACGATCACGACGAGCCGATCGTCCTCACCGCACCGACGTGGCCGCGGGCGTGGGATCCCACCGGTCCGATCGACTTCTCCGGCGTCGATGGCGTCAGCGCCGACCAGCAGGCGCGAGCCGAGCAGCTCGTCTCCGACACGCTCCGCGACCTCCCGGCCTTCGCCGAGGTCGACTCGGTCGGCGCGCTCGGGTACCGATCGATCGGCGACTCGAGCACCGGGTTCGAGCACTACATCAACACCGATCTCATCAACGACGACAAGTTCCTCGACCCGACCGCCCCCGAGTCCCTGGTCTACGCCGTCGACGGCGACGACCGGACCCTCGTGTCGGCGATGTTCATCGCGAAGCAGACGCCGATCGACGATCCGGCGTTGACCGAATTCGCCGGACCGCTGATGCAGTGGCACGTGCACGACAACCTGTGCTGGGGCCTCGACGACAACGGCCTGCCGGTCGTGAAGGGTGTGCTCGAGAACTTCGGCGGCACGTGTCCGACCGGAACCGTCAACGCCGGTGGCGAGAATCCGATGGTGCACGTCTGGATCGCGCCCCACCAGTGCGGCCCGTTCGCCGCCCTCGAAGGCCACGGCGCCGGCCAGGCGAGCGTCAGCGACGGTGCTCGCATGGATCAATGCGATCACGGCGACGGCCACGGCGACGGCCACGGCGACGACCACGCTGCCGCCGGCTCCACGGCAACCCCGTACGACCCCGCTCTCCCCATCGATCTCGGTGGCGTCCCGGGGGTCACGCTCCAGCAGCAGGCGTTCGCCGAGAACCTGGTTGCTGCAACGGTCCGTGATCTGCCGCAGTGGGCCGATCCCGCGGACGCCGAGGCGGCCGGCTTCCACTCGATCGGAGACGCGGGCACCGGTCACGAGCACTACATCCAGTGGGACTGGATCGACGACGACGTCTGGCTCGACCCCGACTACCCCGAGAGCCTCGTGTTCGAGCCACAGCCAGATGGCAGCAAGCGGCTGGTGTCGGCGATGTTCATGATGCCCGGAGGCACCCCACTCGACGACGTGCCCGACTGGGGCGGCGCCCTCATGCAGTGGCACGTCCATGGCGACCTGTGCTTCACCGACGACCCGGTCGCCCCGCAGGTCGCCGGTCTGAAGCCGATCGGGACCCGGTGCTCCCCGCCGCTCGTCGACGGAACGATGTCACCGATGATCCACGTGTGGATCCGTCCCCACGAATGCGGTCCGTTCGCCGCCCTCGACGGCATCGGGGGCGGTCAGGTCCCCGACGGCGAGTCGGTGCTCTGCGACCACGCCCACGGCGCCGGCTGACGCCGACGCATCACCCTCACGTCTCGAGCACGGTCACCATGCCCGTACTGCCGTCGACGCGCACCAACGCGCCGTCGGGGATCCGCCTCGTGGCGTCGGTCGCGGACACGACGCACGGGATACCGAGCTCGCGGCTGACGATGATGGCGTGACTCAATGCCGCCCCGACATCGACGACCACACCCGATGCCGGCACGAACAGCGGCGTCCACGACGGGTCGGTGATCGGCGCGACCAGCACATCGCCCGGCTCGAGTGCGGTCGGATCGTGGGAGTCGCAGATCACCCTGGCCCGGCCCTCGGCCACGCCGGGGCAGCCCGGGAAACCCTGGATCGACTGACCACCGACGAGGCGTTCGGCGTCGTTGTCGGCACGCAACGACCACCCGGCCGGATCGGTCGTCCGCCCGACGAACACGAACGGCGGGACCTTCGAGCTGAGGTCGGAGTACACCGAACGCCGGTCTCGAACGCGGGCCGTGAGGCGCTCCGCAGCCGGCCCCAGCAGCTCGTCACCCTCGTCGACGAGCACGAAGCCGAAATCCTCGACATCGTCGAACACGTCGCGCTCGACCATTCGTCGGCCGAGCTCCCGCAGCGGCATTCGGATCTCGTGCACCAACCTGATGTTGTTCGTCTTGGTGCGTTCCCGCGCCGGCAGCCACGCCCTGGAGCACGCGATCGCGGCCGCGAGCTGGTCGTGGGTCTCGGGATCGCCATCGACCATCGACAACAGTGTCGTCGCCGCCTGCTCGCGCTCGACCCGGCGCTGCGCGTGGTGTCGCGTCGGGTCGGCGGCGTCCGGTGCGTTGCGCATCCGGTCGATCGCGGCAAGGGCCAGGTTCGGGTCGGTCTCCCACGTCGGCGAGCGGGCTTCCCACTCGTTCGGTCCCCGACTCCCGAACTCGACGAGGAACTCATCGAATCCTTCCCGGAACTGCTCGCCGGTCGGTTCGAGACGCGACAGCGCCCACATCGCATAGCTCGGTTCGGCCGAATCGACGTGGCCGAATCCTGCCATCAGCGGCAGGATCAGGTCGGGACGCCCAACGGCCTCCGCGACACCCTGGATCACGCCGACCGGCACGGTCGAGAGCGTCGACACGAACAAGTGCTCACCGAACAGCTCGCGATGGATCGGGAACAGGTCGTGGGCGTACTCCCAGATCTCCTGATCGGACATGACCGCGAAGTCCGGTCGCCTCGACCGTAGCTCGATCGTGCGTCGCCGGTGCTCGGTCAAGACGTCGAGGTCGGTGAGGCTCGTCTGAGCGAACACCCATCCGAACGTCTCCTGGAGGCGCTCGGACAGATCCGGTCGGACGTCACCCGGCCGCTCCTCGTAGTGGGGAATCCCGGGCTGAGCACCGAAGAACTGGTCGTCGATCATCTTCCACGACAGACCCGGTGCACGTTCGCCGAACAGCCGCATCACCGACGCGTTCAGGTAGCAGTAGCCTCCCGCCACGCCCAGGATGCAGAACTCCTCGGCGGGGAACTCATCGGGCTCGAACGCTCCCATCCGGACGTAGGCGTCGCGCCAGCCCAGTTCGGATTCCCACAGGAGCGGGCTCCTCGTGGCCGGGGTGACCGGATCGGGGAACACCTCCCCCACGTTGGCCCGGGTGTAGATCGGGAAGCGTTCGGACAGCTCCGTGTCGGTGACGGTGAACATCGACCCCCCAGTCGGTTCTCGCCCCAACGGGCGCGTGACCGGCGTCACGGTAGTCGACGCTGCTCGACGAGACGAACGGTCCCCACCCCGGCATGATGGGGAGATGTCCGACGTCGTCCACCCCGACCGCGAGTGGGGCGCCTTTTCGGAGGCGGCACCCTGGGTGCTCGATCGCGACCACATCCGGTGGCTGTCGCTCGTCGACCGGCTGCGTCGAGACGCACGCGACGAGGTGCCCTCCCTCACCACCCCGGGCCGACTCCCGCCGGGTGCGCGCGTGGGAACGGTCGTCGTCCGGCTCGCTTCGGCGATCATCCCCTGGTTCTGGCGAAAGCGCCGCGATCGCTACGACGGACCGGAGGTGTCCAGGGCAGACCTGTCGCACCGACTGCGCGACGCTGCCGCGGTGCTCGGCCCGAGCTACATCAAGCTCGGCCAGATCATCTCGTCGGGCGAGGGCCTGTTCCCGGCCGAGCTGGTCGGTGAGTTCAAGAAGCTCCGCGACCAGGTACCGGCCGAGCCGTTCGAGACGGTCCAGCTCACCATCGAGAGCGATCTGGGGTGCCGCATCGGTGACGTCTTCGCGTCCATCGACCGCGAGCCGCTCGCTGCGGCCTCGATCGCCCAGGTGCACGCAGCCCGGCTCCGAACCGGCGAGGACGTGGTCGTCAAGGTGCAGCGCCCGTCGGTCTCCAAGCTGGTCCGCAAGGATCTGCGCGCGATGGCCTGGATCGCGCCTCATCTCGTCGGACGGATCCCGGTCGCGGCGCTCGCCAATCCACCGGCACTCGTCGAGTTGTTCGCCGAGACGATCGTCGAGGAACTCGATTTCCGACTCGAGGCGGCCAACATGCTCGACGTCGCGGGGGTCATCCACGAGCTCGGTCAGGACGGCTACGTCGTCCCCCGCCCGCACCCGACGCTGGTGACCGAGAAGGTGCTCGTGATGGAACGACTCTCGGGGTTCAACTTCGACGACGTGGCAGGCATGCACGGCGCCGGCATCGACACCGAGGCCGTGATCCGCACCGGCATGGTCGCTTTCATGGAGGGCGCCATGATCCACGGGATCTTCCACGGCGACCTCCACGGCGGCAACTTGTTCGTCCTGTCCGACGGCCGAACGGCGCTGCTCGACTTCGGCATCGTGGCTCGCCTCAGCCAGGAACGTCGGCTCGCCTTCCTCCGCCTGATGTTGGGAGCGACCACGAACGACGTCACCGCGCAGATGGCCGCTCTACGCGATCTCGGCGCACTGCCCCGCGACACCGATCTCCAGGCGGTGATCAAGGATCTCGGGCTCGATCGCCCACCGATCGATCCGACGACGCTCACCGGGGACGAGATGGTCAAAGAGGTGCAGCGCGTCGTCAAGGCCCTGCTCGGCTATGGCGCTCGGCTCCCCAAGGAGCTGATGCTGTACGTGAAGAACATGGTGTTCCTCGACGGCGCGATCGCCCGCCTCGCACCCGACCTCGACGTCCTCGCCGAGGTCGCGACGATCTCGATGATGTTCGCCCAGCGCCACGGGGAGCGGATCAGCAGAGAGCTCGGCATCGATGCGGCAAACGTGGCATTCGACTTCGACGGTGTGAAGGCCGGCTTCGGACTCGACGCGGACACCGACAGCCTCACCTACCGGGAGCTGCAGGAGCGCCGCCAGCTGATCCAGAAACGCATGCGTCACGCCGCCCGCTGAGTCGCACGTCGCGAGTTGTACCTGACACAACTCGCGACGTGTCGGTAGGGTCGCCGGGTGCGTCTCGTCATCGCCCGTTGCTCCGTCGATTACGCCGGGAGGCTGGCCGCCCACCTCCCCGAGGCCAATCGATTGATCATGGTGAAGGCCGACGGATGCGTGGCGATCCACGCGGACGGCGGCGCCTACAAGCCGCTCAACTGGATGAACGCGCCGAACAAGCTGATCGAGATCACCGACGCCGATCCGGCGCAATGGATCGTCACCAACCCGAAGCAGGAGACCCTCACGATCACGCTGCACGAGGTGATCTCGGACTCCGCCCACGAGCTCGGCGACGACCCCGGTCTCCAGAAGGACGGCGTCGAGTCGCACCTGCAGGAGCTGCTCGCGGCGTCGCCGCACGCGATCGAGGACGGCCTGACCCTCGTCCGGCGGGAGTACCCGACGGCGATCGGACCGATCGACCTCGTCTGCAGGGACACGGGCGGCGTCACCGTCGCTGTCGAGGTCAAGCGCCGCGGCGAGATCGATGGAGTGGAGCAGCTCGCTCGCTACGTCGAGCGCCTCGCGCTCGACTCCTCCCTCGGCGACATCCGCGGCGTGTTCGTCGCCCAGTCGATCAAGCCGCAGGCCAAGGTGCTCGCCGAATCGCGGGGCTTCACGTGGGTCGAGGTCGACTACGACGATCTCAGGGGTCTGGCGCCCGACGATCTGCGCCTGTTCTGAGGCGGTCGCGCGGCGAGTCGACCTCCTCTCGGAACCCGGCGATCAGTCCGATCTCGCCGCCGGCATCCCGGCGTGTCCGTGCGCAACGCCGCAAGGCCGACTCGGCGATCCTGGTGCATCGGTCGCCGCCGGCATCCCGGCGTGTCCGTGCGCAACGCCGCAAGGCCGACTCGGCGATCCTGGTGCATCGGTCGCCTCCGACCACGCCCTCCCGTTGCGGCGGCCCACGGTCGGAGCGCCATCTGATGGGCGTGCGAGACACGCACACGTCGCGAGGAAGTCGGCACCTGCGTAGATGCGATCATGCTCTCCGCCGGCACCAACGTCGAACGGCCGTTGGTCGACGAGTCGCGACGAACCGAACACCGACGGCTGCATGCAGTACCTTCGCATCCATGCCACAGCACGTACGAGGAGTGGTCGCCCGGGCGAAGGGCGAGCCCGTCACCATCGAGACCATCGTGATACCCGACCCCGGTCCGGGGGAGGCGATCGTGTCGATCCAGGCGTGTGGGGTCTGCCACACCGACCTGCACTACCGCGAAGGGGGTATCAACGACGAGTTCCCGTTCCTGCTCGGCCACGAGGCCGCAGGCGTCGTCGAGTCGGTCGGTGAGGGTGTCACCAACGTCGCCCCCGGCGACTACGTGATCCTCAACTGGCGGGCCGTCTGCGGTAACTGCCGGTCATGCCTGAAGGGCAAGCCGTGGTACTGCTTCAGCACCTTCAACGCCGCTCGGAAGATGACCCTCACCGACGGCACCGAGCTGTCGCCGGCGCTCGGCATCGGCGCCTTCGTCGAGAAGACGCTGGTCCACTCCGGTCAGTGCACCCCCGTCGACCCGGAGGCCCCGGCGACCGCAGCGGGTCTGCTCGGCTGCGGCGTGATGGCCGGCCTCGGAGCCGCCATGAACACCGGCAACGTCGGCCGTGGCGACTCGGTGGCCGTGTTCGGGTGCGGCGGCGTCGGTGACGCTGCCATCGCCGGGGCCTACCTCGCGGGCGCCTCCACGATCGTGGCCGTCGACATCGACGATCAGAAGCTCGAGTGGGCCAAGCAGTTCGGCGCCACCCACACGTGCAACGCGAACGAGGCCGACGCGGTCGAGTACATCCAGTCGGTCACCGGCGGCAACGGCGCCGACGTCTGCATCGAGGCCGTCGGCCACCCCGAGGTCTACAAGCAGGCGTTCGCGGCTCGGGACCTCGCGGGCACGGTCGTGTTGGTCGGCGTACCCAACCCGACGATGACGCTCGAACTGCCGTTCATCGAGGTGTTTGGCCGCGGCGGATCGCTCAAGTCGTCGTGGTACGGCGACTGCCTGCCGAGCCGCGACTTCCCGATGCTCATCGACCTGTACCGGCAGGGTCGACTCGACCTCGATCGGTTCGTGTCGGAGACGATCTCGATCGACGACGTCGAGGAGGCCTTCCACAAGATGGAGCGCGGCGAGGTCCTCCGTAGCGTCGTCGTGATGTGATGGGTGCGACGTCATGACGGTCGAGCTCGTCACGACCGACGGCATCTTCGCCCTCGACGGCGGCGAGTGGGAGGTCACCAACAACATCTGGATCGTGGGCGACGACCGAGAGGTCGTGGTGTTCGATGCCGCCCACGACCACCAGCCGATCGTCGACGCCATCGACGGACGCTCGGTGAAGGCGATCGTGCTCACCCATGGCCACAACGACCACATCAATGCCGCTGTGCCGTTGCGCGACGCTGTCGATGCCCCGATCCTGCTCCACGGCGAGGACCGCATGCTGTGGGACGTCGTCTGGCCGGGCGACTCACCTGACGGCACGCTCACACCCGGGGAGGCGATCACCGTTGCCGGTCACGAGCTGGGAATCCTCCACACCCCCGGCCACTCGCCCGGGTGCTGCTGCTTCCACGACATCACGTCGGGCGTGGTGTTCTCGGGTGACACGCTCTTCTGCGGAGGTCCCGGCGCGACCGGTCGCACTCACAGCGACGAGCCCACGATCCTGCGATCGATCATCTCGACCCTGCTCGCCCTTCCCCCCGAGACGGTGGTCCACACCGGCCACGGTGACTCGACCACCATCAGGGCCGAGCGGGACACGGTGCTCGCTCGGGCGGCGGAGCTCGGCATCGCCTGATCAGGCTCGCCGCAAGGCCGACACGACGGGCGCCGGCCGACCCGGGCACGCCACGATCTCGTCGGCAGCGGATCCGACCCCGCTACCGTCGTCTCCGTGTTCAGCATCCGCGGCACCGTCCAGCACTACGCATGGGGAGACCCGGACTACATCCCTCGCCTGCTCGGGGTCGCACCCGACGGTCGACCGTGGGCCGAGTTGTGGCTCGGAACGCACCCGAACGGGCCGGCCCACCTCGCCGACGGCCGCCTGCTGTCGGAGCTGACCGGGGATCTCCCCTACCTCCTGAAGATCCTCGCTGCTGCCGAGCCCCTGTCGCTCCAGACCCATCCCAACGCGGTCCAGGCCCTCGACGGCTTCGCCCGCGGCGTGTATCACGATGATCGACCCAAACCCGAGTTGCTCTGCGCGCTGACCCGGTTCGAAGCCCTGTGCGGCATCCGGCCGATCGATGCGACGCTCGCGCTGCTCGACGATCTCGGCCTCGCCGGAGGACACGTCGCCCGGCTGCTCACGATCGACGGCCCGGCCGCGGTGCTGGCCGGCCTCTATCGCGGCGAGATCGATCCGCGTCCGATCGTCGAGGCGTGCGCGGCCAGCACCCGGCCCGAGGCCGATTCGATCCGGCGCCTCGAGAGCCGGTACCCCGGCGAGGTATCGGTCGCCGTGACCATCCTCCTCAACCATGTCGTGCTCGAGCCGGGGGAAGCACTCCGACTCGACGCCGGCAACCTGCACGCATACCTGGGCGGCGCCGGTGTGGAGCTGATGGGCGCCAGCGACAACGTCGTCCGTGGCGGGCTCACCATCAAGCCGGTCGATGTCGACGAACTGTTGCGCGTCGTGGACCCCACACCGCTCGACGAACCCGCACTGCCCGCCAGTCGTCGCTACGAACTACCCGCAGCCGGTATCGCGCTGGTGCGACTCGACGCCGGCGACACGCACGACTCAACCGGCCACGAGGTGTCGGTCAGCACCACTGGCGACGCGGTCTACCTCGCTCCCGGCGATCGTCTGGTCGCCGCGGCCGAGACCTTCGTCGTGAAAACCGTCGACGCCTGACCGTCGTCGTCGATCAGAGATCGAGGGCGTGGATCATCGCCGCCGTACCGTTGACGAGGGCATGCGCCTGTGACTCCGACAGCGTCTCGTACGCCGGGGCCAGGAGAACGTCGGTCAGCTCCTCGGCGCGATGCCAGTTCGCCCGATCGTCGTCGGTCACCTCGGGTGGTTCGTCATAGCCGAACAACGCGACGTCGCCCGGCCGCTTGATCGCATGCGCCACGGGTGTCGGCACCGCGCACGCCGTGAGTGCGAGGAGATGAACGCTGCCGCGCATCTCGCGCAGCACCATCGACTGGTGCATCGCTGCCGCTGGGACGTCGTCGGGCACCGGTTCGGCGCGTACCCCGGCGAACAGGGGAAGCGATGCGCCCTCGACAGCGTCGACGACGGCGGTCGCGGCGTCGACGAAGTCGTCGAGACCGGTGATGTCGGCGAACTTCGATCGGCCGAGGTCGTGCGCGCACTCCTGGTACAGACGTGCGGCCTCCCGTGGTGCGACCCGCTCCTTGCCGGAGTTCCACATCTTGTCGATCAGCCCGGTGTGGAAGTAGCCGAACGCTGCGTGCACCACGGCAGGTTCGACATCTCCGAGCACGCCGCCGCGACCGAGGATGTAGAAGCGGAACCCGTCGAGTCCGGCCTCTTTCCCGCGCTCCACGGTGTCGGGGTGGAAGTAGAAGGCTGCGCCGATGCTGCCGAGGGCTTCGGTCGCACGCATGATCTCTCGAGGCTCCATGCGACGATCTTCACATCACCGGATCGGCCGGGACGAATCAGCAACGGCGCATCGTGTCTGACACCAAGCACCACTCAGCCGGAGATGGTCTTGCGGATCTCGACGATCTTGTCCATGGCGCGGTTCGCGTCATCGCCTTGTGATTCGAGGAGTGCGGACCGATCCTTGGCTGCCTCACGCTCCGCGCGAGCCGTGTCGGCCTTCTCGATGGCAGCGTCGATGCCGTGTTCGTTGATGAACTCGGCCCACTCGACCAGGGCGTCGACCATCTCGTCCTCGGGGACGACGGCGATGTTGCGGCCCTTCACGAACAAGTGGCCGCGCTTGTTGCCGGCCGCGATGCCGAGATCGGCCTCGCGCGCCTCGCCCGGACCGTTGACCACACACCCCATCACGGCGACCTGGAGCGGCAGCTTGCGCTCTCCGAAGGCCTCCATCGCTCGATTGGCGACGTCGATCACGTCGACCTCGGCGCGGCCACATGACGGGCAGGCGATCAGGTCGACGTTCTTGCGCTCACGGAGACCGAGTGCTTCGAGCAGCTGACGCCCCGCCCGCGCCTCCTCGACAGGATCCGCGGTGAGCGAGTAGCGGATGGTGTCGCCGATGCCCTCCATGAGGAGCGTCGCGATGCCGGCCGTGGCCTTGACCAGACCCGCCGGCGGCGGGCCCGCCTCGGTGACGCCGAGGTGGAGGGGATGATCGGTGACGTCGGCGAGCTGCCGGTACGCCTCGACCATCAACGGAACACTCGATGCCTTGACCGAGATCTTGATCTGGTCGAAGTCGACCTCGTGGAAGTACGCGATCTCCTGCAACGCCGATTCGACCATCGCCTCGGGCGTGGCACCGCCGTACCGCTCGTAGAGCGATGGGTCGAGCGAGCCGGCATTGACGCCGACTCGGATCGGAAGACCACGGTCGCGGGCTTCGCTCGCGACGGCCTTGATGTGGTCGGGTCTGCGGATGTTGCCCGGGTTGAGCCGCAGGCCGTGCACTCCGGCTTCCATCGCCGCGAGCGCCATCTTGTACTGATGGTGGATGTCGGCGATGATCGGCACGGGGGAACGGGGCACGATCTGCGCCAGCCCTTCTGCCGCCTCCGCCTCGTTGCACGTGCACCGGACGATGTCGCATCCGGCGGCGGCGAGAGCGTAGATCTGCTGGAGCGTGCCCTCGACGTCGGCGGTCTTGGTGATCGTCATCGACTGGATCGTCACGGGCGCACCGCCGCCCACGAGGACGCCACCGACGCTGATCTGCCGCGTCGGGCGTCGCTCGGTCTTCCACTCGGTGACGTCCATGCCGCACCGACGCTACAGCGGTCTCCGACGATTCGCGGAGCAGATCGACGGGGAAGGACACCGGGTGCGCCGGGTTCTCCGACCTCCCTGGCTCCGCTGTCAGGCTGCATATGATTCACCCATGGTCGACGCTGCGCACGTTCGGCGAACGGCGAACGCGTGCACCACGTTCCTCCGCGGCCAACTCGACGGCCAGCTCGATGTCGACTGGACTGCGCAGGTGCCGGACCTCGACATGTCCGTCGTCGAGGTCGTCGCTCATGCCGCCGAGGGTTGCCTGTGGTACGCCATCGATCTGGCCGCTGGGGGCGCGGACTTGGGGCCCGCCGAGCAACGGGTCAGGGCCGATGGCGAGCCCTCGGAGGTCGTGGAGACGATGCGTACCTACGCCGACATCGTCGCTGCGGTGATCGAAGCAGCGCCGGCGTCGGCACGGGGCTTCCACCCGATGGGACGCGCAGATCCGTCGGGCTTCGCAGCGATGGCATGCGACGAGATGCTCATCCACACCGACGACGCAGCTCGTGGTCTCGGCGTCGTCTTCGACCCGTCACCCGACCTCGCCGAGTCGGTGCTGCTGCGATTGTTCCCGTGGGTCACCCACGTGACCGACGCCTGGAGCCAGTTGCGGTGGGCGAACGGTCGACTCGCCTTCGATGGTCGCCCGCGCCTGAGCGGTTGGGCGTGGCACTGCGCGCCGATTGCCGATTGGGACGGGACGGTCACCGCACGCCCGACGCGATGAGCACGAGCCGTCCCCAGATCGCGACCAGCGACACCGAGCCAGAGTCCTTCGCACCGCTCGCAAGGCGCGCTCAGCCCGAGCGGTCTTCGCACAGCGAGCGTCCCGTCGCAACGCCGCGAGCGGTGCGACGGGCCCGGCTCAGCCGACGGGGTCGGTGATGTCGAGGTAGAGCCCCGACATGAAGAGGAACAGCAGCACGGTCATCACCGCCATCGCAAACGGCATCATCTTCGCAACGTCGGCGTAGTAACGCTGCCCGCCCCGCTCGCGGAGCCGCTCGTAGATCGCGATGAGCGCGTGACCGCCGTCGAGCGGGAGCAACGGGAACATGTTGAAGACACCGACGAACACGTTGAGCACCGCAAGCAGGAAGAGGATGCCGACGATCCCTTCGGACTCACCGACATCGTCGGACAAGCCGGTGACGCCGACCAACGTCGTCGGCCGCGTCTCCAGATCGTCGTTCGTGCCATTCAGGTGGGTCAGGATGTTGACCGGGTTGAGGACCTTCACGGCACCCTTCGTCATCTCCCACGAGGTCGGGAAGATGTCGGTGACCGCGTTGACGGCCGCAGCCGGCACGGTGTGCTCGACCGTGTCGAAATACGACCCGCTCGACACACCGATGTAGGGCTTGCCGAACAGTGGCGACTCCTCGTCGGTGTTCGCTCCGAGTCCGACGGGGACGGTCACGGTCGACCCGTCGCGCAACACCTCGAACGAGAGCATGTCGCCCGGTTGGTTGGTCTGGACGAGGCGCCCGAGGTCGGACGAACCGACGACCGGTTGACCGTCGATCGAGACGACGATGTCGCCTTCCTGGAGCCCGGCGATGTAGGCGGGCCCCGTCAGCTCGACGCTCGCGATCTCGGCGCCGTCTCGGCGAACCACCTCGCCGTCCGCGACGTACACCGTGAACAGCAGGACGATCGCGATCAGCATGTGCATGAGCGATCCGGCCGAGATCACGAGCAGCCGCTTCGGGAAGCTCTTCGAGCGATAAGTGCGGTCCTCGTCCTCCGGCTCGACGTCGTCCATGTTGTTCATGCCGATGATCCGCACGAACGCGCCCAACGGCAACGCCCGGACGCCGTACTCGGTCTCGCCGCGCCGGAAGCTCCAGACCCGTGGACCGAACCCGATGAAGAACTGCGTCGCCTTCATGCCCGTCCAGCGAGCGGTCGCGAAGTGGCCGAGCTCGTGGAGGAAGATCGCGACGAGGACACCGACGACGAACACGAGCCACCAGACGCTGAAGAGCCCGAGGAGTGCGATCAGGGCCACGATCGATGCGACACCGAGCGCGCCGCGAACACCACCGACGAGCTCGTCGTCGGTCTTCTCGACGACGGACCCGCCGGCCATCACCTCGCTCGTGAGACGACCGGTACGCGGTCGCCGAGCTTCGTCGGGGACCGGGGGTGGGGGGAGATCCTGGTGTGTCGTCATGTCGTCGTCATGTCGTGTGTTGCCGGATGATCGCCTCCGCCAGGCGCCGTGCCGTGGCGTCAGCGGCGATCACGTCGTGGACGGTACCGGGTACGGCGCCGTCATACTCGTCGAGCACAGCAACACCAACATCGGCGATCTGATTCCAATTGATGAGCCCGACGAGGAATGCATCGACCGCGACCTCATTGGCGGCGCTGAGCCAGGCGGGTGCCGATCCGCCCGTACGGCCGGCCTGGTAGGCGAGACCGAGGCAGCGGAACGTGACGAGATCAGGTGGCTCGAACTCGAGTTTCGACAGTGTGGACCAGTCGATGCGACCGAACGGCGTCCTGATCCGGTCGGGATAGCCGAGTGCGTACCCGATCGGGAGTCGCATGTCGGGCATCGACAGCTGGGCGATCGTCGACCCGTCGGTGAACTCGACCATCGAGTGCACGATCGATTGCGGATGAACGACCACATCGATCGAGTCGTACGACACACCGAACAGCTCGTGCGCCTCGATCACTTCGAGGCCCTTGTTCATCAGCGTGCTGGAGTCGATCGTGATCTTCGGGCCCATCGACCACGTTGGATGCGTCAGGGCCTCGTCGCGGGTGACGTGCGCGAGGTCGTCGGCGGCCCGACCGCGGAACGGCCCGCCGCTCGCCGTCAACACGATTCGCTCGACCTCCCGATGGCTGGCGGCGGAAAACCCGATCGACGACCGCAGGCACTGGTGGACGGCACAGTGCTCGCTGTCGACCGGGACCAACTCGGCTCCCGGGGTCGCACGAAGCGGTTGGACGACCGGACCGGCGGCGATCAGGCTCTCCTTGTTCGCGAGTGCGAGCCGCTTGCCGGCACGCAGCGTTTCGATCGTCACGGGCAAACCGGCGAACCCGACCACGCCGTTCACCACGACGTCGGCGTCGGCGACCAGGTCGGCCAGGTCGGCGACCACGTCGACGCCGGGCAGCGCCGCTGCCACCTCTCGTCGAACCGACTCGTCCGCGACAGCCACGGTGCGCGGTCGGAACTCTCGCGCCTGCGCCACGACCGCATCGGCCGAGGCACCGACCCCGAGGCCGACGACCTCGTATCGGTCGGGTCCCTCGGCACGGATGACGTCGAGCGTCTGGGTGCCGATCGATCCGGTCGACCCGGCGATCGCGACTCGGACCGCGCTCATCGGACGAGTCTCATCGGGCGGCCGGTCGGTTCAGGGGCTGTAGTTGGCCCAGGGCTCGAGGACGAGCGTGAGGTAGTACACCGCCGGCAGCACGAACAAGAACCCGTCGAACCGATCGAGCACCCCCCCGTGCCCCTTCACGATCGAGCCGAAGTCCTTCACATCGAGGTTGCGCTTGAACATGCTCTCGACCAGGTCTCCGATCGGGGCCATCACGGCGACCACGACCGCCAGAGCGAGGAGGTCCCAGTTCGAGGTCCAGGTCGTGCTGCGATCGGTGAGACCGACGAACATCAGCGCACAGATCGTGAAGAGGGCACCGCCGATCAGGCCCTCGACCGTCTTGTTGGGACTGATCCAGCGGCGCAGCGGCGTATTGCCGATCGCCGAGCCGATGAACAGTGCGCCCACATCGTTGGCGACCACGCCCACGGCCAGCAGGAAGAGCGTGTCGGTCCCGCGACGCTCGGCGATGGCCTGCGCCTCGGGCACTTGGCTCACCACCTGGGTCGAGAACCGCAGGATCAGCATCGCGAACGAACCGAGCACACCGATCCAGATGATGCCCAGCGTCGTGATCGAGACGTTCGGCATGGGTCCGGCCTCCACGCTCCGGGCTCCGATGAAGCTCGCCGCAGTCGCCATGAAACCGAACGAGACGACGAGCGGCAAGGTGCCGACTCCCAGCCAGTACGCAGCCAGCGGGCCGGCGACGCAGGTGACGATGCCCGGGACCACGGCCGGGCGGTACCCCTTCTCGGCCACCTTGTCATAGAACTCGACTGCTGCGAGTCCGAGCACCACGACGACGAGCGCGGCAGCCGCCACCGGACGGTACATCATGGCGGCGACGAACGCTGCTGCGATCACCAGACCGACGGCGACCGCTGCCGGCATGTCGCGTCCGGACGACAGCGGAGGGCCGGCGCTGGGGCGCCCGGCAGGTCGCGGTGGCGCCCCACGCCGACGTCCGGACTGCTGCGGCTGGCGACGCGGCATCCCCGACGGATCGGTCCCGATCGTGATACGGCTCGGTTCGCGAGCGACTGCGCCGGACTCCCCGGTCACGCGGCGATGCTGGCCCGAGACCGTGTCGACCCGGTCGCTCACTCGTCGCTGTTGACCGGTTCGGCGCCCCGGCGGCTCTGCCGGCTCGGGCTCGACCGGCTCGTCGTCCTTCCACACCGGCGCCTCCGAGGAGAACGACGACCAGACGTCAAGATCCTCGTGCTCGGTGTCGGGTGTCGACGGAGATGGCTCTGTGTCGAAACGTGGCACCTCACCGGTCGGTGGCTCGGTCCAGTGCGGGAGCGCGCCCGCGTCACTCTCTCCGAAGCTCAGTGACTCGTCGGCCTCGGCGTCGGACGCACCTTCGCGACGATCGACCTCGGGCAGGTTCTCGGTCGGCTCGGCATCGTCGAACAACGACCCGAACTCGCTGAAGTCGTCGTCTCGGCGATCGCGCCAATTCTCGTCGCTCATCGGTGTCGTCCCTTTCCCCGAATCCCCACGTCGTGTCGCTCGATCAGATCTCGAGCAGCTCCGCTTCCTTACGCCCCAATGCGTGATCGATCCGTTCGACGTGATCGTGAGTGATCTTCTCGAGTTCCTTCTCGGCCCGTTCGAGGTCGTCGGCGGAGATCTCGCCTTCCTTCTCGGACGCCTCCATGTGCTTGCGCGCATCACGCCTGATGTTGCGCACGGCGATGCGGCCGTCCTCGGCCATGTTCTTGACGACCTTGACGTAGTCGCGGCGACGTTCCTCGGTCAGCGGGGGGAAGTTGAGGCGGATCACGACGCCGTCGTTGTTGGGCGAGACACCGAGATCGCTGTCGCGGATGGCCTTCTCGACCGCTCCGAGCGCCCCACGGTCATGCGGCTTGATGAGCAGCATGCGCGCTTCGGGCACCTGGATGCTGGCGAGCTGTTGGAGCGGAACCGGGGCGCCGTAATACTCGACGGTGAGACGCTCGACCAGCGCCGGCGCCGCACGGCCGGTGCGGACAGTGGAGAACTGCGTCTGGACGTGCTCGACGGCCTTGTCCATCTTCTCCATCGCATCGAGCAGGGTTTCTTCGGTCACGTGCCCAGCGTAACCAGGGTTTGACCTGCGGCGGGAGATACGCCGCTCGGGACGCGGCCGACGGGCAGCCGACGGCGCCTCTCACTGCACGGGTGCGCCCGCGATCTGTCCGGGAGCACCGAGGTCGATCCCCCGACGAATCGCCAGCCTCCTGGTCGACGGCGACGGTCCTGCCGGCGCCGGACATCGTTCGGCGTCGCCACTGCGCACCTGGGACCCCGTTCGGGTTCGGACCGGCTCCTCTACTGGACGATGGTGCCGACCCTGCCCCCGGTCAGGATCGAACGAAGGGCTCCCTCGGCCGACATGTCGAAGACGACGATCGGGATGCCGTTGTCGCGGCAGAACGCGATCGCCGTGGCGTCCATCACCTTGAGGTCCTTCGTCATGACCTCCATGTACTCGACCGTGTCGTACTTCTTGGCGTCGGCGTTCGTGCGAGGATCCGCGTCGTAGACCCCGTCGACGCCCGAGTGGGTGCCCTTGAGCAGCGCATCCGCCTCGATCTCGGCTGCTCGCAGCGCGGCCGCCGTGTCGGTCGTGAAGAACGGGTTTCCCGTGCCCGCTGCGAAGATCACGACGCGACCCTTCTCGAGATGACGCATCGCACGACGGCGGATGTAGGGCTCGGCGATCCGGGGCATCTCGATCGCCGACTGGACGCGGGTCGGCTGCCCCTGGCGCTCGAGCGCATCCTGGAGCGCCAGCGCGTTCATGACCGTGCCCAGCATGCCGATGTGATCGCTCTGGGTGGCGTCCATGCCCTCCATCGCACCGGTCCGGCCGCGCCAGAAGTTGCCACCGCCGACGACGACGGCGACGTCGACGCCGAGGTTCTGGCGGAGATCGATGATCTCGGCTGCGGTCTGATCGAGTGTCGGACCATCGAGGCCACGGCCGGACGCACCGGCGAGCGCCTCACCCGATGGTTTGAAGACGATGCGTTTCCAGCGTGGTTCGGGCTGGGAAGACACGTCGTCGCTCACGATCCGGCAGTCTGCCAGATCACCGACGACGGTCAGCCAATTTCGACTTGGGCGAACCGGACGATCTCGGCCGATCCGATGAACTGCGCGATCGTCTGCTTGTCGTCCTTCGCGTACGGCTGCTCGAGCAGGCACACGTCCTTGAAGAATCCGTTGAGACGACCCTCGACGATCTTCGGGACGGCCTGTTCGGGCTTGCCCTCGTTGAGCGTGATCGTCTCGAGCGTCGCGCGTTCGGCCTCGACCACATCGGCGGGCACCTCGTCGCGTGTCAGGTACTTGGGGCGAGCGAAAGCGATGTGCACAGCCACGTCGTGGGCCAGCTCGGCGTCGCCTCCGGCGATCTCGACCAGCACGCCGTTGACACCGCGACCACCCTGGATGTGCTCGTAGTGGCCGATCACGTTGCCGTCGGCGGCCGCCATGTGCACGACGTCACCGAGCTCGATCTTCTCCTTGAGCGTGATCTTGAGCTCCTCGAGATCGGCGCTCCGCTCGGCGACCGCGGCGGCACCCTTGGCGGCGATGAGCTCGGCCAGCTCTGCGGCTTCATCCTTGAAGTGGTCGGAGCCTGCAACGAAGTCGGTCTCGCTCTTGAGCAGGACCATGGCGCCCACGTCGCCGTCGACTCTCAACGCCACGACACCCTGGTTGTTCTCTCGGTCGTCTCGTTTGGCGCTCGCCGCAAGGCCCTTTTCGCGGAGGAGCTGCTTCGCGGCGTCGAGATCGCCACTGGTCTCCTCGAGCGCCTTCTTGCAGTCCATCATGCCGGCGCCGGTGCTCTCGCGCAGGGCCTTGACATCTAGGGCGGTGAATGACATCTGGGTGTGTTCCTTCGTGGTGTCGGCGTGGGTCGTGTGTGCTCAGTCGGCCTGCTGGCTGGCCGGCTTGGAGAAGCCGGCCGCCTCCGCAGCCGTCTCGCTGGCGAACCAGACCTCGGCCGTGGTGCGGCCGTAGAACGGGCTGTCAGGTGTGTGGTACAGCATCGAGTCCGCGTTGCCCTTGATGGCGAATCCGTCGGGCTGGGCTCCGTCGGCGAGCGCTGCGTGCGAGCCCTCGCCGTAGGGAGGCTCAGGCGTCGGATCACCCTCGGCGCCTGCGGCGACCGGATCGGAGACAGCGGTTGCGCCGTCGGAGCTCTCGGGGACCGCCTCCGAGGCGGAGACGTCCGGCTGACCGGGCGCCTCGTCGACTGCCGGCTCCTCGACTGCCGGCTCCTCGACTGCCGGCTCCTCGACTGCAGCCTCCTCGACCGCAGCCTCCTCGACTGCCGGCTCCTCGACTACAGCCTCCTCGACTGCCGGCTCCTCGACTACAGCCTCTTCGACTGCCGGCTCTTCGACCGGCGTCGGCTTGGTCTTGCTCGTGGCAAGACGCGCCTCACGCTCGGCCTGAGCGTGGGCTGCGGCGGCGCGAGCCTCGGCTTGCGCCTGGGCGAAGGCTGCCTCCTCTTCGGCGCTGCGCTCGGGCTTGGCCTCGACGGGGCCTTCCGCAGCGGCGGCCTTGGGGCGACGCGACGCGATGTAGCGACCCTCCTCGACCGCCTCGGCAATGACCTGCACCAGGAGGCTGTTGGCGCGAATGGCATCGTCGTTACCAGGGATCGGGAACTGGATCACGTCGGGATCGACGTTGGTGTCGACGACGGCGACCACGGGGATACCGAGCTTGTTCGCCTCGGTCACCGCGATGTGCTCCTTCTTGGTGTCGATGACGAACACGCAGTCGGGCAGCCGCTTCATGTCGCGCAGACCGCCGAGGTTGCGCTGCAGCTTGGTGAGCTCACGATCGAGGAGGAGCGCCTCCTTCTTGATCATTGCATCGAACTCGCCCGACGACTTCATGCGTTCGTAATCGAGCATCTTGGCGACGCGCTTTGAGATCGTCTCGAAGTTCGTCAGCATGCCACCGAGCCAGCGCTCGTTGACGTACGGCATGCCGACCTTCTGGGCATAGCTCTGGACCGGATCCTGGGCCTGCTTCTTGGTGCCCACGAACAGTACCTCGCCACCATTGGCGACCAGATCTCGCACGAACCCGTAGGCCGTCTCGACACGGGTGAGCGTCTGCTCGAGATCGATGATGTAGATGCCGTTGCGCTCACCGAAGATGAAACGCCGCATCTTCGGGTTCCAGCGACGGGTCTGGTGCCCGAAGTGGACACCGGCTTCCAGCATCTGACGCATGCTGATGACGGCCATGAGAATCTCCTCTGTGCGGTTGACGCACTCGCCCCTGGCGCCGAAGCGACCGCTCTGTGGGGCGAGCGGCTGAACATTGGTCGTGTGGACCGCCGGTTGACGGACCGGAGTTCGATGCTATCGCCGTCGCACCCGGATGAGACCCGTCTCAGATCGGGTCTGACCCCGACCGACACGGGTGACGGAGTCGCAGCGAAGGGTGGGTGGGGACGCAGGGTTGGCGGCGGAGCCGTCGTGCGGGATCAGGCGCGGACGGTAGACGAGACGACCGAGCAACGGCGTCGGGTCGACGTAGCCGTCGTCGTCACGCACGCCGAAGTGCAACCGACCCGCCGCCACACCAACGATCGAGCCTCGACCCACACGATCACCGGTGCGGAACCGGCCGCTCGCGAGGTTGCCGTACGTGACACGAAGACCGTCGCCATGGCTGACGACGACGTAGCGAGTTCCAGCTACGGACCCAGCGAAGGTGACTCGGCCGGTCGCCACAGCTCGGACGGGATCGCCTGGAGCTGCGCCGTACTCGATCCCGCGGTTGCCCGGGCACCAGCGACACTCCGGATCTCGGAACGGGTCGGTGACCGGCGCCTCGGTGGGCGGGGACCAGCAGGGTCGACCGAGCGCCGATTCCGTCGGGACGACGAGCACCACGATGACTGCGAGGGCGACTCGTCGGGACAGGTGTGAGTGCGTCATGGCACTCCCTCTCGTTCGGGCGTGGGAACACTCGGACCGAGCAGCACGCGCTGCGAGAGGAACCCGATGGTTCGAGACGGGTCAGACGACGCCGGCGGCCGACATGCGTGACCGCAGGTGCAGAACCGATTTGGTGTGGATCTGCGACACCCTGCTCTCGGTCACCCCGAGCACGTCGCCGATCTCGGCGAGTGTGAGACCCTCGTCGTAGTACAGCGACAACACGAGCCGCTCACGCTCGGGAAGCTTGAGGATCTCGGTGCGCATGATGGCGCGGAGTTCGCGATCCTCGATCGCGGCCACCGGGTGTTCCATCCCCGAGGAGTCGACCGACTCGGGCTCGTACCCGGCGGCAACCGCACGATCGAGTGGGCCGATCGTGGTCGCCGCGATCGCAGCGAGCCAGCGCGTGAGCTCGTCCTCGCTGATCCGGAGCTGCTTCGCGAGTTCTTCGTCGGTGGGACCGCGACCGAGTTCGTGCTCGAGCTGGGAGAAGGCGCGTTCGACCTCTCGTGCGCGGCTGCGGACCGAACGCGGCACCCAGTCGAGCTGTCGCAGACCGTCGTAGATCGCACCGCGGATGCGGGGCGCCGCGAAGGTCTCGAACTTGACACCACGCTCAGGGTCGAACCGATCGATCGCATCGATCAGGCCGAACACGCCGGAGCTCACGAGATCACCGGGATCGACGCTGTTCGGCAGCCCAGCTCCGATACGACCCGCGACGAACTTCACCAACGGCGAGTAATGGACGATCAGGTGATCGCGCGACGCAGCGTTCTTGCGATGCAACCACCGCGTCCAGTGCATCGCGAGGTCTGGATCTTCGGGGACGATGCTCATGCTCGTGGGTGGCTCTTCCGATACGCAGATCGCAACCGCTCTCTGCTCACGTGAGTGTAACGCTGCGTGGTCGCCACGTCGGAGTGACCGAGCAGCTCCTGCACCGAACGGAGATCTGCGCCACCGTCGAGCAGGTGGGTTGCGAACGTGTGCCGGAGGGCATGCGGGTGGGTCGGGGTCGGTGACCGACGGTCGAGGATCCGGCGGACGTCGCGTGGTGTGAGCGGCTTGCCGCGCTCGTTCGCGAACAACACCGAACCGGCGTCGGGGGGCACCACGTCGGGACGGATCGCCAACCAGGACTCGACGGCAGCCGCCGCCGGACCGCTGAGCGGTACCCGGCGCTCTTTGCTGCCCTTTCCCCAGACGACGAGGGCGCGCTCCGCGAGCCGGAGCTGATCGACGTGCACCGTGCACAGCTCCGACACCCGGACACCCGACCCATACAGGATCTCGAGCACCGCGTCGTCGCGCCGACGTCGCCATTGCGGTTCGTCGTCTGATGACGGACCGTCGAGCAGGCGTTCGAGCTCGCGCCGGTCGAGGACCCGTGGGAGCCGGCCCGACCCGCCGTTGACGTGGAGTCCGATCGTCGGGTCGACTGTCGTCATCCCCTCCGCGATCGCCCACTTGTAGTAGCGGCGAAGCGCTGCCGCCTTGCGTGCGATGCTCCGACGGGCGAACTCCCGGGTCGACAACGAAGCCACGTATCGGCGAACGAGGGTGCGGGTCACCCCACCCGGCGCGTCGACGTGGGACCGTGCGACCCAGTCGGCGAACAAGCGCACGTCGGCCTCGTAGGCCGCGAGGGTCCGCTCGGACAGCGACGTGTGGGCGCGCACGAAGGCGCCCAATCGCCACGGATCCGGTACTGCCGCCATCGCCCCAACGGTATTCGCTCATCGTATGTCCTCCTGGGATGCCCGCAGGCGCGAATCTGCGAGCTCGAACCACCCGCCGGCCTCGACGAGCCATCCGGCGTGCTCGAGGCGTGCAGCGGCGAGTGCGGCCTCCGTCACCAGCAGGCCGGTCGCCATCGCGATGGCGTCAATGGTGCACGGCCCGAGTCGGCAGACGTCGAGCACGCGGGTCTGGGTCGAGTTGGGCAGCGGGCGGGGATCGAACGGCAACGACCCCTGCCGTCGGTGATCGAGCCCGAGCATCGCGAGCACGTCATCGACCGATGTCACCGGCGCAGCACCGTCGACGAGCAGCTGGTTCGTGCCACGGGAGGCACGGCTGCGCGGCGAACCCGGAACCGCCATGACCTCGACCGCACGGTCCGCGGCAGCCCGGGCCGTGATCAGGCTGCCACCTCGCTCACGACTCTCGACGACCACGAGCACCTCGGAGAGAGCTGCCAGGATCCGGTTGCGTTGCGGGAACCGCCACGCGTCCGGCGCCACCCCTGGTGGCCATTCGGACATCAGCAGACCCGCCTCGGCCACCCAGCTCCAGAGCTCGGCGTGGCGCTTCGGGTACGGAACGTCGAGACCATTGCCCACGACTGCGACGGGTCGACCGGGCCCACCAGAGCGTCGCACGCCTCGGTGCGCGGCACCGTCGATCCCGAGAGCCAGACCAGACACGACGACCACTGCCGCTGCCGCCAGCGCCTCGCCGAGATCGGTCGCCGTGGCCAGGCCCGAGGCGGTCGCGTTGCGTGTTCCGATCACGCCGACGCGACGAGCCAGGAGCGAGTCGAGATCGCCCCGGACGAACAGCGCCGCCGGTGCCTCCGGATCGGCCACGAGTTGGGATGGATAGTCGGCGTCGTCGAGCAGGACGCCGCGCACCCCGGCTCGTCGACACCGCTCGAGCCAGACCTCGGGCGTGTCGGCGGCCGCAGCTGCAGCGCGGATGTTGGCCTTGTCTGCAGCCGGGATCGCCCGCTCGACCATGTCGTGCATTGGCCGCCCGCCGGCAAGCCGCTCGAGCGCATCGATCGGGTCGTGATGACGCAGGAGATGCCGGAGACGCCGCGGGCTTACACCGGGCAGGGTGGAGAGCACGGCAGCAGCGCCGATCGACGCCTCATCGCGGACGCGGGCCGAGGACTGGACGTCGGAGGGCCGCAGCGACGAGCCGGGGGTGGCGTCGGTGCCACTCACGCCGCCTGCTCCACTGCGCTCAGCCCGACACGTGCCCGCATGCTCAGGGCGCCGACGACGATGTCGTCCGAGATCGGGCCGTCAGGGGCACCGGCGAGATCGGCGAGTGTACGGGCGACACGACGCACCCGGTGGTAGCCGCGCGCCGTGAGCTTGCCGACCTCGAGCTGACCCCGCAGCAGCAGGGCGGCCGAGTCGTCGAGCGGGGCGAGCTCGTCGAGCATGTGATCGTCGAGCGCCGCGTTCAGACGACCCGCGCGACCGATCGCCACCCGGCGTGCGAGCGCGACACGAGCCGCGACATCGGCCGTGGATTCGCCAGGAGTCCCGTCGAGGATGTCGCCGACATCGGGCCGCTGCACGGCCACCCGCAGATCGAACCGGTCGAGCAGCGGGCCGGACAGCCGACCGGTGTAGCGGGTCCTGGCACGAGCGTCGCACTCGCACGCGCCCGGCGCCCCGCCACCGCACGGACACGGGTTCGTGGCACCGACCAGCTGGAAGCGGGCCGGCATGGGCACCCGTAGCTGCTCGACCCGACCGACCATGATCTGGCCCGTCTCGAGCGCCTCTCGTAGGCCATCGAGGGCGTTGGGAGCGAACTGACCCATCTCGTCGAGAAACAGCACACCGCCGTGGGAGAGCGAGATCTCGCCCGGACGGTGCTGGTGCCCGCCACCACCGACCAGCGACCCCAACGAACTCGAGTGGTGAGGGGCCCGGAACGGTGGCCGTGTGATGAGCCCGCCCGGCGGCAGCGTGGTGCCCGCCGCCGAGTGCACCATCGTGACCTGGAGGGCGGTCTCACTGTCGAGGTCGGGCAGCAAACCCGACATCCGTCGTGCGAGCATCGTCTTGCCGGCACCCGGCGGCCCGACGAACAGCAGGTGATGACCACCGGCAGCCGCGACCTCGAGCGCCAGCCGTGCGAGCGGTTGCCCCTTGACGTCGGCCAGGTCGGCGAGCTCGGGTTCGACGAACTCGGGCTCGGCGAGATCGGGATCCGGCCATCGCGAGACGCCGGTCAGGGCTTCGATCACAGCCCGCAGCGAATCGACCGGCCGCACGAGCCCGTGGCCGGCGACGCGTGCCTCGGCCAGGCACCCGGCCGGCACGACCCAGTCCTGGTCGCGACGCACGCCGACCATCGGCGCGACGCCGGGTACCGACCGCACCGATCCGTCGAGGCCCAACTCGCCCACGAACGCCAACCCTCGGGTCGCGTCTGCGGGGATCGTCTCGATCGCGACGAGCACCCCGATCGCGATCGCGAGATCGAGACCGGAACCGCTCTTGCGGAACTGCGGCGGTGCCAGATTGACGACCACCTTCTTCTCCGGGAACCTGAACCCCGACGACGTGATCGCGGCCCGCACCCGATCGTGTGCCTCGCGACACGACTCGTCGGGTAGTCCCAACATCGTGAACCCCGGCAGACCGTTGCCGCTGACGTGCACCTCGACCGAGACGCGATGCCCGCGTGCTCCCAGAATCGTCGCCGCATCGATTGACGCGATCATTTCGACCTCCACAACCAGGCACCGCGGTGCCAGCTCAGTTGGGAGGAAGGCTGCGCCCCTCGACGGTGATCCCCACGCTAGCGAGTCGGTGTGACAATCGGGCCGGGTCGAGAACGCGCCCCGTCCGCAGCGGCGTGGCGTGCTGAGGTGGGGCGGTGGGACGACGAGGAGTGCGCGCCGACTGGGACGTCATCCCGGTCCACGTGCGCGACCGCATCGACGAGATCGCCGGTTCGCGCGTCGTGCGGGCCGTCAACCTCGACGGTGGCTTCTCCCCCGGTCCCGCGGCTCGGTGCGATCTCGTCGATGGTCGAACCGTGTTCGTCAAGGCCGCAGGATCCGAGCTGAACCCCGACACACCCGGCATTCACCGACGCGAGGCGACCGTGCTGGCTGCGCTCCCGGATGACCATCCCTCACCCACGCTGATCGGCGTCGCGGATGACGGCGACTGGGTGGCGCTCGTCATCGAGTGGGTCGACGGGCGGATGCCGATGCCGCCGCTCGGTCGACCCGACGTCGACCGTCTGCTCGGCCTGGTCGAGCGGATGGCACGGGCGGGCGACGGGCTCCGCCCACCCGGCGTCGAACGGTTCGCCGACCGGAACGCCGGCCTGTTCGGACACTGGAAGCGGCTCCACGACGATCCGCCCGAGGTCCGGGACGCGCTCGACGAGTGGAGCAGGTCCCACCTCGACCGCCTCGTGGACCTCGACGATCAGGCGCCCGCAGCGAGCCACGGCAACCACCTCCTCCACGTCGACACGCGCTCGGACAACGTGCTCTTCAGCGGCGAGGGTCCGGCTCACGACGTCGTCGTCGACTGGCCCGAAGCGTCGATCGGCGCCGGGTGGATCGATCTCGTGACGATGCTGCCTGCGCTGCACCTCGACGGCGGACCCACGCCGAGCGATGTCTTCGCCGCACATCCGATCGGCCGGCGGGCGGACCCGGATGCGGCGACCGCACTGCTCGCGGGGATCGCCGGATACTTCACGCGCCAGTCACTGCACCCAGCCCCACTCGGTCTCCCCACCGTGCGAGCGTTCCAGCGCTCGCAAGGCACGATCGCACGCGCGTGGTTGGCGGGGCGGATGTGACGTCGTTGCCGAGAAATGGACGGGGCGGCGTGGCACACTCGTCCGGTGCCGCGCCACACGATCCCACTTGCCGCGATCACGGTCGGTCTGTTCGGGGCATGTGGCCTGCTCGCCGGCTGTGGGGGCGGCGACGACGTCGCGAGCGACGCCGAGCGGTTCTGCGGCGAGGCCATCGAACGACGGGACCTCATCGTCGCGCCGCCGCTCGGCAGCGAGACCGAGCTCGAGGCGACGCTCGACTTCTACCGGCTGATGGGCGCGCTTGCGCCGATCGCGATCGCCGAGGAGTGGAACGACCTCGTCGTCAACCTCGAGACCGCTGCCACCATCGTGCCGGGGGACGCCGAGTCGGAGCAGCTCGTCGCCAAGACGGCGTATGCGACCGAACCGTCGGCGTTCAAGGTCAAGGATTGGCTCCTCGACAACTGTGGACTCGACATCCCCATCACGACGATCGCCCCGCAGGAGCAGGTGCCGGCGCGCGTCCCGACCACCGTGAGCGTGCCGGTGACGGAGCCCGCCGCCGACGGCGGGTGAGCCTCAGCTGATCTCGCCGCGGCGCAGGATCACGGAATCGACGAGGCCGTACTCCTTGGCCTGCTCGGCGGTGAACCAGCGATCGCGCTCGGAGTCCTCCTGGATCTTCTCGAGCGGCTGGCCCGAGTGCTCGGCGATCATCTCGGCCATCCGGCGCTTGATGTACCGCAGCTGCTCGGCCTGGATCGCGATGTCGGTCGCCTGGCCGCGCAGACCGGCGAGAGGCTGGTGCATCATGATTCGAGCATTGGGGAGTGTGTACCGCTTGCCGGCGGCGCCGGAGGTCAGCAGGAACTGCCCCATCGACGCTGCCAGGCCGAGGCACACGGTGGCGACGTCGCAGCCGACGAACTGCATCGTGTCGTAGATCGCCATGCCGGCGGTGACCGATCCGCCCGGGCTGTTGATGTACAGCCAGATGTCCGCGTTCGGGTCTTCGCCCTCGAGGTAGAGCAGCTGGGCACAGACCTGATTGGCGATGTCGTCGTTGACGTCGGACCCGAGCATCACGACCCGATTCTTGAGCAGGCGGTTGAACACGTCACTGCGGGGATCGAAGCCCCCTTCGAGTGCCATCGGCATCTGGTCGGTCATGGCCGCAAGGCTACCGGGCCGTCCGGCCCGCACCGGGCCGCATTGCGAGTTGTGCCTGGCACAACTCGCAATGCCGGCGCCGATCCGGTAGCCGATCAACCGGAGGAAGTCGTCGTCGAGGGTGCTCGCCACATCGCGGGGCACGGGTCGCGGATGGGTTTGTGGCTGGCGGGCGACCGAGCGACGAGAGCACCGGTCCGCTTCGTGGTGCGCCCGGCGAAGTCGTCGCCGCCGGTTGGCGTCGCGTCGATGTGAGGGGCCATCTCGTCAGTGATCCGGTCGATCAGTTCGGGATCGGCGAGACCGTCGACGACGAGTGCTCCGTCGCGCTCGAGGATCTCGTGTGGTTCGCCGGCCGACGTCGTGGGCTCGAGATGACGGAGCACCATGATCCGTTCAGCTCAACTCGGCCGACATCGATTCGGCCGCGTCGAGCGAGTGGCCGATCCGGGCGAACAACATGTCGAGGTCGACTCCCTCGGTGCTCTTCTGCCCCGCCCGATACCTCGCGTAGACGCCATGCAGGATGCACGCGGTCTTGAACGAGTTGAAGGTGCGATAGTAGGCGAGCTGCGAGAGGTCGGCGCCGGTGGCGTTCGCGTACCGGTCGATCATCTCCGCTCGGCTCGGGAAACCGGGGAGCGCGGTCGGTGGGTCGGCGCTGTACAGACCGGCGTCGCCCGGTTCGACCCAGGCATTGATCGAGTAGGCGAAATCGGCGAGCGAATCACCGAGGGTGGCGATCTCCCAGTCGAGCACGCCCTGCACATCGCCGGTCCGAGCGAAGAGGCTGTTGTGCGGTCCGTAGTCGCCGTGCACGATCCGAGCCGGTCCCTGCTCGGGGAGGCGATCCTGAAGCATCGCGTGCAACTCGTGGACGCGATCCTCGTCGTGCTCCGCGTACTCGATCGACGCGTTCCACGAGCCGTACCACGTCCTCAGCTGACGGGCGACGTACCCATCTCGGCGACCGAGCTCGCCGAGACCGACGTCGTCGGGTTCGATCGAGTGCAACGATGCCAGGACGTCGACGAACGATTCCCCGGCGCGCCGGCGCGCCGGCTCGTCGAGCCAGTTCGAGACGAACTCTCCGGTGTAGAGCGCCTCACCGTCGACCTTGCCCATGACGTAGAAGTGGACATCGCAGAGGTCGCGCTCGTCGCTGTACGCGATCGGTTCGGCGACGGGGACGGCCGTGGGCCAGAGGCCGTCGATGATCCGGTACTCGCGCCACATGTCGTGGGCCTTGGGCAGCAGCTCACCTTGTGGTGGGCGGCGAATGACGAGCTCGCGCCCCGACGCGTCAGTGAGCAAGTAGGTGAGGTTGGAGTGCCCGCCGGGCAGCCGCTCCCAGACGATCGGTGGCGTGACGTCGGTGACGGTGGGCAGCCATGCATCGATCGTGGCCACGGCGAACCCGACCACCGTTCCGCCGTCGATGGAGGTCTCCGAGGCGTCCATGGACCCGTCAGCGTGCCACGCCGGACATCACGACGGCGACGCGGTCGTCGGCCCGGAGTTCGTCACGGATCGCGAGGACGCCGGCCAGACCGGCCGATCCGGTGGGGCTGACGGAGTAGCCGGCGTCGGTCGCCAGTTGGTGGGCGCGCACGATGTCGGGTTCGGCGGCGACGATCGGTCGGCCGCCGCTCTCGACCATCACGGCCGTGTCGGCGATCCAGTCGTACGTCTCGTCGTCGAGGATGCCGTCGGCAACCGACTGCGGATTCGGCCACGCTCGCATCACATGTGGCCAATACCGCTCGGGGTGATCGACCGAGATGATCCGTTCCCACGCATCGGCGAGCGGGGCACAACCCTCGGCCTGCACGGTGTCGAGCCGCACATCGGGTCCGAGCCCAGCGCCGACGCAGGCGGCGAACGCACCGCCGCCGACCTGGATCACGATCCGATCGAGTCCGATCCCTGCGTCCGCGGCCTGATCGGCGATCTCCCAGCCGATCGTCCGCCCGCCGTCGAGGCACATGGCGTTCTCGGGCCCTTGCACGGTGAACGGGATCGCACCCGCGTCGCGGGCCTCACGGAACCGCAACATCGCGGGGTCGCCAGGTGGGTCATCGACGTGGCGTTCGCAAGCGTGGATCCGCGCCCCGAGCGCGTCGAGCCGCTCGCCGAACGCAGCATCCATCCAGTCCGGCACGTAGACGTCGATCGGCCAGTGGGCCCGGTCGGCGAGGGTCGCCGCCGCGAGCGCCGCGTTCCCGCACGAGGCGATCGCGAGCGGCGGCCGGTCGGTCAGCAGCCCGAGCACCTCGGCGGCGCGCAGGTGGAGCAGGATGCCGACCAGGTGGCGGGCCTTGTGGGAGCCCGCGATGTTGTTCGTCTCGTCCTTGACCCAGAGGTCGACACCGAGCTCACCCGACAGCGCCGCTGAGCGCTCGAACGGCGTCCGGGCGAACCCGTCGGCGACCTCGTGGCTCAGCGCAGCGCAGGCTGCGTCGGTCATCCCGTGGGCACGGGCGAACGCCCACCAGGCGAGACGCGGCCCGTAGCGGACGAACGGGTTCTCGTCGGCGAGCGGATCGGCGAGCGGCCCGTACTCGACGATGTGAAGCACGTGATACGGGTCGTCGGCTGTCGCCTGCGGGCAGCGCCACGCGAATGGTGTTGCGATGTCGACCGATGCCCCGCACACGGCACACCGGGTCCCTGCGATCACGAAGTCGTCGCACCCTGGCCGGTGGATGGCATGGTCGCCCAGTCTACTTCGACGTGCCTGCCCTCACCGCGCCGAACAACCACGGCGCCCGACGAGCCTGCCCTCACCGCGCCGAACAACCACGGCGCCCGACGAGCCTGTCGGACGGCTCCGGAGCAATCCGTCCGACGGAGCGGGACGCTCAGCGATGCAGACGCTGAGTCACACTCGGTGCTCCCGCGTCAACGTGATGGCGCGGCGCGGTGAGCGCAGCGCGCCATCAGGGCAACACCTTAACCAGACCTCGCTTGGCCCCCTTGATCGTCGCGTGCCGGAAGACCGCTCCATTGCGCTCGACCATCTCGTCGAGGATCTCGTCGGTGAGGCGTTCGTTGACGCGCTCACGAATTCGCTCGTAGCTCATGCGTTGATATCCACGCTGGTTGAGATACGTCAGAATCGCCTGGATGTCGTCGTCGGCACCTTCGACATCCGGAACGACGGTGCTCTCGTCCACCTCGATCTCGTTGATGCTCTCGACCAACACACCCCACGGATAGCTCCCCGGGATCGAGAAGTCCAGGTGCTGCACGACCTGCAACCGGGGGTGCACCTCGCACTCCTCGATCTTCAGCGGGATGATCGGCTTGCCCTTCCCCAACCCGTAGCTCCATTCGTACGTGACGAAAGGTGACGTCGCGGAGCTCTGACTGAGGACCACCAAGATGACGTCACCGTCGGCGAGGCCCTGATCGATCTCTCGTCGCCACTCCTCGCCCGCGCGGATGCTCTGACGGTCGTGCCACAGCTCGATACCGTGATCGCCGAGCGTCGTTCGGGCCAGCTCTGCGAAGTGGTGATCCCTCGTCGCATAACTGAGGAAGGCGGTTGTCATGTCGCTGAAACTACTCTGGGGCGAGCGCGAACACCTCCGACGCGGCCGAGGATGACGCCGGAAGACCCCGCCGCCGCAGGGCCGGGATCGCACATCTCGCTGCGAGAACTCAGCCGGTCGCGACGCGGGCGTTGAAGTCGGCGATCATGTCGTCCCACACGTCGACGTAGCGTCGCAGCCCGCGCCAGAAGTCCTGCGAGCGACGTTGCTCGAAGAGGTCGAACGGGGTGCCCTGCTGCTCGACCCAGGTGTAGTAGCCGAGCTGGAAGACGCGTCGACGGTCGGCTTCGGTCATGTCGATCATGTGCTCGGTGGTGACGTGGCCGAGATGCTGACCGAACGCCTCCGCAGCATCGGTGTGGCTGTACTCGCCCCGGTAGCGGCGTTGCAGGAACTCCGAGCGTGAGCTCGGGTACATCGCGCCACCGTCGGTTGCCACCGTGACGATCGCGTCGTCGGGACCGAGATCGAGCAACTTCGCGGTCTTGATCGACGCCAGCGTGTTGCAGATCGACGAGAAACCGAAGTGCGGGAGGTCGCCGAGCAACTCGTCGGACAGACCCTTGGAGCGCGAGAGGTACTCCCGGCCCGCATCGGTGTTGAAGAGCACGTCGAGCTCGTCGGTGGCGACGTCGCTGATCGCACACACGACGTCGGTGTTCATGACGTTGTGGATGAGCGGGATGTGCTTGTCGCCGATGCCCTGGATGTTGTGCTCGCCGTAGCCGTTCTCCAGCATCGTCGGGCACTCGAGCGCCTCGACGGCGACGATCCGGGCGCCGTACTCGTCTTTCAGCCGGTCGCCGGCGGCGATCGTGCCCGCAGAACCCGTCGCGGAAGCGAACGCCGCCAGCCGCAGATCGCGGCCCGAATCATCACGGACGTGCTCGAACACGTGCCCGAGCGCACGACCGGTCACGGTGTAGTGACCGAGGTGGTTGCCGAATTCACTGAACTGGTTGAGCACGAAGTTGCCGGGATCCCGGGCGAGCTCGTTGCAGGCGTCGTAGATCTCCTTGACGTTCGACTCGGTGCCGTAGGTGCGGATGACGTCCTCGTCGGGGTTCTCGCACCAGCGGTTCAACCAGTCGAACCGCTCCTGGCTCATGCCTTCGGGCAGGATGGCCACCCCGCGGCTCGCCATGATCCGGCTGATCGCGATTCCACCGCGGGCGTAGTTGCCGGTGGAGGGCCAGATCGCCCGGTGCCGGGTCGGGTCGAACTGGCCGGTGACGACGCGTGGCGCCAGGCATGCGTACGCGGCGAGCACCTTGTGGGCTGTGATCATGGGGAACCGGTCGCCGAACACGACGATGATCGGGCTCTCGACGCCGGTCAGCTCGGAGCCGAGCACGACGTGCTCGGGCACGTCGACACGGTTCCCGGCGAGGTCGTTGTACCAGTGAACCCGCCACAGGTTGCGGGCGTCGGGACCGTGATGGTCGGCATCGCCGATGCGGGTTCGATGGTCGAATGTCGAGGGCGTGGCGAGCTCGGCGAACGTCGGCAGCGTGATGCCACGCTCCCGGAAGCGATCGACGGAGTTGGCGAGCGCCGTAGCGTCGACGATGCGGTCGGCCAGCCCGAACTGGTTCTCGAGCGCTGAGCGATGGATGTCGGTGACCGTCACGGTTGACAGTCTGTCAAACCGGAGAGGTCAGCCGAACATGCCGTCGGGTTCGATCGTGCTCGAGCCGACGTGGGCGTCGAGCCAGGCGTTCATGTCGGCCGCGGCCTCCCAGACGCTGCGGATCTTCGTCGCCGCCTGTTTGGTGTGGAGCCACTTCGGGGCGCCGAACTCCTTCGACATCATCAGACCCTTGCGTCGGATCAGCTCGATGCGCGGATGCTCCTTGTCGAAGCCTCTCGGCGCGGTCTTCAGCTCGTCGATCGCACCGATCGAGTACTTCCGGCGCGCCAGGCCGTCGACGATGTCGGCGATCTCGTCCCCCGTGCTGTCGGCCACGACGGCGTCGCGGAACCTCTGGAGCTGGTCCTTGGCCATTGCGTAGTAGCCCGTGCCACACATCAGCCCCTGCGCCGAGAGGTGGAAGTAGTGCCCGGCCCCACCCTCCGATTCCCCGTAGGCGCCCTGATGCGTCTTGTAGGGCGGCTTGTTCTTCGAGAAGCGCAGGTCGTTGTGGGGACGGAAGAGGTGGAAGGGTCCGAACTCCGCCAACTCCTCGCAGAGATCCTCGACCGGCCCACGAACCGCGGCTGTGAACGTGTGCTTGTTCGCCTCCCAGAACGCCTTCGAGTTGTCGGCCTCGAGCCGCTCGTAGAACTCGATCGCCTCGTGAGGAATCCCCGTGAACGCCATGCCCGAACGCTAACCGGGACGCTGCCACGGCGGCGGCGGAGGCAACGGACGCGGCCGTCGCCGGCCGACGAGGCGCAGCACAACGGCGGCGAGCGCGAGACCTCCGATCGCTGCCGCGCCGAGGACCACCGCTGGCGGTGTGATGGTCGACTCGGGACCGTCCAACAAGGCGCCGATGCCCACGAGCGCGGCGCCTGCGAGCACGAGCACGCCGAACAGCACGATCGCGACCGTCACGCCGGTCGGATCACGATTCAACCTCCGAGCAAGTCGGCGAAGCAGAGGAATCGACGCGAACACGAGGAGTGGTGCGGCGACGACGATCGCGTTGATCAGGGGCCGCGGCATCCGCCACCCCCAACCGAGGTTCGGTATCGGGGTCCGCACCGCATGACCGAGCGGCCGATCGGCGGCGTCCTGTTCCTGGATTCCCCAACGCCCGATCGCCGCCCACTCCCAGTCGCTACCGCCGGTCGAGTGCAACGCACCGAGCCAGCCCATCGGCACGACGACGTGCACCATGTCGTCGACGCGGACGACGACCGGGCTTCCGGGCAGCCCGGCGAAGCACGAGGGCTGATCGAGCGATTCGAGGTGCTCCCGATCCGAATCGGTCAGCTCGAGGAGTGCGATCCGCTGCCCGTCGACGACTCGGTCGATGGTCGAGTCACCACGTTCGACGCAACCCCAGATCTCGAGGCACGCCCCGGCGACTTGCGAACGATCGGCGTCGACGCGTCGCTCCTCCCACGTCGCACCACCGTCGGCCGACACGAAACCGCCGGCGACGACGAGTCCGTCGGAGGTGACCCACATCGCGTCGACTCCTTGATCCTCGCAACTGGTCGCCGTGGTCGCGACGACCGCACAGCTCACGGCCGCGATTTGGATCGGCAGCACCCACGCGCCGCGCCCGACGTCGCGGGTCGTGTCGGACCCGGCTCGCGATGCCCAGGGCCGGAGCGGGACGAGCACCAGCAGCGCGATCAGGTCGGTCGGGTCGGTGCGGGTCACACCGCCGAGCACCGGCGACGCCCAGACAGCGGCGACCGGCACGGTCTTGAGGAGCGTGAACGCGACCGCGGTGACGCCGAACGCGATGCCGGGTCGTCGCAGCAGGGCGGCGAGGCCGATCGCCACCATCGCGACGCCCGCGACGTCGCTCACCTTGCCGGTGACGAACCCGGGCCACGCGGCCTTCAGAACGTGGTCGTTGAGGAGCAGCAGCGCGATCGATCCAGCGAACACCGGCGACGCCAACAGCGCGCCGCGCATGCGCACGACTCCCCCCATCCATCTGACGATCCAAGTGACGATACGTCACCGCTGCTGCCCGCTCCGGGCACCCACGACCACTGGTGGACGCCGCAGGCCTCTCGGGGCATTCACGGGCGCTCGACGTGGCAACTACCCTCGCCCCTCATGGGCGAACTCTTCCTGGGCGGCACCGTCGACCCGGCCACGCACGACCGCACGGGTGACGAGATCCGCATCGACATCGACACGTTCACGACGCACGGCCTGATCGTCGGCATGACCGGGTCCGGCAAGACCGGTCTCGGGGTCGTGCTCATCGAGGAGGTCCTCAGCGCCGGGCTCCCGACCCTGCTGATCGACCCGAAGGGCGACCTCACGAACCTCTGCCTGACGTTCCCCGGCCTGCAGCCCGCCGATTTCCGCCCCTGGATCGACGACGCCCAAGCGAAGGCGGCAGGAGCGACCCCCGACGAGTTCGCCCAGCAGCAAGCCGAGTTGTGGACCAAGGGACTGCTCGGATGGGGTTTCACGGCCCAGAACATCGCCGGCCTCCGCGCCACGGTCGACTTCACCATCTACACCCCGGGATCACAGGCGGGTGTACCGGTCAACATCGTCGGTTCGCTCCAGGTGCCCGACGACCTGAGCGACGCCGAGATCGTCGGTGACGAGATCGAGGGCTACGTCTCCGGACTGCTCGGACTCGTCGGGATCGCCGCCGACCCGCTCTCGAGCCGCGAGCACATCCTGCTCTCCAACCTGATCGACCACTCGTGGCGGGCGGGGCGAGCACTCGACCTTCCGACGTTGGTGGGACTCGTCGGCAATCCGCCGATCCGGAAGCTGGGCGTGTTCGAGCTCGACCAGTTCTTCCCGCCCGACGATCGCATGGATCTCGCCATGAAGCTCAACGGCCTGCTCGCGTCGCCGTCGTTCACCGCTTGGGCGGACGGTCCGGCACTCGACATCCAGTCGATGCTGTACCGGTCCGACGGTGCGCCGCGATGCGCGATCGTCACCACTGCGCACCTCTCCGACGATGAGCGGCAGTTCGTCACATCGCTGCTGCTCTCGAAGCTCGTGACCTGGATGCGTCGCCAGTCGGGCACGACCGATCTGCGGGCGATGCTCTACATGGACGAGGTCGCGGGCTACCTGCCACCGACGGCGAACCCGCCCACCAAGAAGCCGATCATGACCCTCATGAAGCAGGCCAGGGCGTTCGGCGTCGGTGTCGTGTTGAGCACCCAGAACCCCGTCGACATCGACTACAAAGCGCTCTCCAACGCCGGTACCTGGATGATCGGCCGTCTCTCGACCGAGCGCGACAAGGCACGGCTGCTCGAGGGACTCACCTCGGCCGCGGGGGGCGTCGACATCGATGCCGTCGACGACACGATCTCGGGGCTCGGCAAGCGTGAGTTCGTGCTTCGAGTGCCCGGCAAGGACGCCACCTCCGTCTTCACGACCCGGTGGGCGATGAGTTACCTGCGCGGTCCGATGACGCGCGACCAGATCAGCGAGCTGATGGCTCGCGAGCGGGCCGAGGTCGAGCAGCAACAGCACGCGGCCGACGCCGCCGCAGACGCAACCCCCGCCGCACCGACCTCCGCGGCAGGTGAGCTCGACGACGACGAGACCACCGTGATGCCCGAGATCGCCGACGGTACTCCGGTGCGATGGATCGACGTGGCCGCCCCCTGGCTCGGCGATGTCGGAGGCGACGCCCGCGGGAACCGGTTCGAGGCATCGATCGTCGCACGGGTGCATCTCCGCTACGACGAGACCAAGGCCGATCTGGTCCATGACGAGGAGTACGAGTGCGTGATCGCCCCGCTCGGCCAAACCGTCGACGTGAGCCGGACGGTCGCCGTGGACTACGACGACCGGGATCTGCGCACCGAAGCCCCCGACACCGCGATCTACCGCATGGCCGACGCAACGCTCAGCAACAAGTCGTTCTTCTCCGCCGTGGAGCGCGACCTCAAGGATCATCTCGCCCGCACTCTCACGGTCGACATCCCCGTCAACGAGGCGCTCGAGCTCTACGGCCGACCCGGCGAGTCGAACGAGGATTTCGACGTCCGGTGCGCGCGGGCCGCCGACGAACTGGCCGACGCCGAGATCGCGAAGCTGCGCGACAAGTACGAGGCAAAGGCGACGCGGCTGCGGGACCAGATCGACGCCGCGTCCGATCGCGTCGACGTGCTCGAGGAGCAAGCGAGCGGCCAACGGAACTCCGAGTTGCTGTCGACCGCAGGATCGATCCTCGGAGGCCTGCTCGGCGGCAAGTCCCGTGGAGGGCTCCTCGGATCGCTGGGAACCGCTGCCCGGCGGCGAGGCGGCACCAAGGCCGCCGGCGAACGACTCGACGCCGCGGAGAACAAGGTCACCCGCCTCCAGGACAACCTCGAAGCGCTCGAGCTCGAGCTCGCCGAGGAGGTCACCGAGATCGACGCACGCTGGATGGACGCCGCGAAGGCCACCACGACGATGCAGGTCTCGCTCGAGCGCTCCGACATCGCCGTCACCCAACTCGTCCTGGCCTGGTTGCCGGTCGACTGAACCGGCGACTCGATCGCCTCCATCGGCGGGCGCGACAGGCACCCCACGCAGTCACGACGTCACAAAATCCTCAAGGTCAGGATGGCCGGCTCCGATATAACGGCCGGTGGGACACCGTTCCACCGGGGCCCCTGTGGGTCCCACGACCACAACCTCCCCCTGGCGGGAAGGAGGCCAAAGTGAGCAACACTCACAAAGTCATCAAGTGGCGCGCTGCTGCTCCGATCGCGAAGGCGGCCGCTTCGGCGGGAACCGTCGTCGCACTCATCGCAGTCGTCGGCGCTCCATTCAAGTGGTGGTGACATGACGTGGCGCCGGGTTCACCGCAGTGGTGAACCCGGCTTCGCGCCAAGGGGATGTCGATGACCAAGGAGAGCAACCGCCAGCACAAATACGTCGTCGCGTACATCGGCGTCGTCGCGGTCGCGGCCGTCGCACTGTTCGCCCATCTGCTCCAACTCGATCTTCGCCACGGCTACGACGACGTCAACTGGCTCGCCTTCGGCCTGTTCTCGATCCTGCTCTTCCTCGGCGAGACCCGGCCGAGCATGTGGATGCGCTTCGGCGACGGCGGCGAAGTCACGCCGGGTTGGGCGTTCGCGTATGCATTGCTGCTGCTCGGCAGCCCGGCCGGTGCCGTCGGCGTCATGGTCCTCACGAACTGCTACGTCGACCTCAAGCACCGCAAGGGTGCGCTCAAGATCGTCTTCAACGCAGCCCAGATCGCCGCCGCGCTGTCGGCCGGCGGGGTGATCCTGCATAGCTTCGGCGTACACGGCGGCATCACCAGCGACGGCCACATCCCGATCTCGGGCGGGCTCGGCATCGTGCTCGGCGGGATGTCGGTGTTCATCCTCAACGGGCTGCTGACCGCCATCGTCATCGGACTCCACCAGGGCGTCGGCTTCATCCGGACGATCCGCGCCGGCTTCGCGCTGAGCATGACCGCGGACGGGGCCCTGCTCGCGCTCGCGCCCGTGTTCGTGATCGCGATCGAGTACAGCATCGTGATGCTCCCACTGCTCGGCATCACCTCCTTTCTCGTCTACCACTCGGCCCGGAACGCGCTCCGACGCGAACACGAGGCCACCCACGATCCGCTCACGAAGCTGCTCAACCGGCGGGCGTTCGACCTCCACATCACCCAGGCGCTCGAAGGCCTCGCACCCGACGATCGACTCGTGGTGCTGGTCATGGACCTCGATCGCTTCAAGGAGATCAACGACCGTCTCGGGCACCAGATCGGCGACCGTCTTCTCGTCAGCTTCGCCGAACGACTCGAACGCGTGCTCCCCGCCGGTGCGAGCGCGGCCCGCCTCGGTGGCGACGAATTCGGCGTCACGTTCACCGAGACCGACGATCACGAGGCGATCCGTGTCAGCGTGAATCAGCTTCACACGCGTCTCAGCCGACAACACGACATCGATGGCTTCCCGCTCACCGTCGCGGTCAGCGTCGGCGTTGCGATCGCGCCGGAACACGGCGAGATGGGTGAGGTGCTCATCGCGGCAGCCGACATCGCGATGTACCGCGCCAAGCGATACGAGACCGGCGTCGAGATCGGCGGCGACGTCCGCGAATCGAGTGACCACGGCCGGATCGGGCTGCTGCACGACTTGTCGGATGCGATCAGCAACCAACAGATCCGGGCCCACTACCAACCCCAGATCAACTTGATCACCGGGGAGGTGGACAGCGTCGAGGCGCTGATGCGATGGACCCACCCCGTTCACGGGCCGATTCCGCCGGGAGAGTTCATCGGTGTCGCCGAGCAGACCGATCTGATCGGCCCGATCACCGAGGCGATGTTCCGAACCGCGATGCGAGACGTCCTCACGCTCGGCGATCAGATGCCCGATCTGTCGCTCAACGTGGCGCCCCGCAGCTTGCTCGACCGCCAGTTCGCGGGCCGGATCCTCGACATCGTGGACGAGGTCGGGTTCCCGTCGCATCGACTCGAGATCGAGATCACCGAGCGTGCGATCGTGACCGGCTCGGAACGAACGGTCCTCACCCTCGAGCAGCTGCGCGAGGCGGGCATCACGATCGCCATCGACGACTTCGGAACCGGCTACTCCTCGTTCCGGATCCTGCGTGAGCTCCACGCCGACCGACTCAAGATCGACCGCCAATTCACGAGTCAGCTCACGACGAGCGACACCGACGACCTCATCGTCACCAAGGTGATCGAGCTCGCTCACGGGCTCGGCCTCGGCGTCGTCGCCGAAGGTGTCGAGACGACTGACGTCTGGGACCGTCTGTGCCTGCTCGGCTGCGATGTGGCGCAGGGATTCGCGATCGCCCGCCCCATGGCGCTCTCCGATCTCCGGCGTTGGGTGGGCGCCCACTGGGTCCCCGACCGTGCCCGGCATGCGGTCGTCACCGAATCGAAGGCACGGGTGCTCGCCTCGTGATCGTGGTCGTCCTCACAGCGGCGGGTGTGTCGTCGGCACTCTGGTCATGGCCCCGTATCCGACGCCTCGCCGAGCTCCGTCTCCACCACTTCTGGCTCGTCTGGCTCGCGCTCGGGATCCAACTCGTCCTGTTCGAGTACCTCGCACCGCGCATCCCGCTCTGGTGGTCGAACACAATCCACTTCCTGACCTACGGGCTGACCGTGCTGTTCATCCTCTTCAACAGACGGATCCACGGCGCGATCCTGATCGCGGCCGGCACCGGAATGAACCTTCTGGCCATCTCCGCCAACGGCGGGACGATGCCGGCCAACATGACGGCCTGGAGCAAGGCCGGACTTCGCGAGATCCCGCCCGAGGTGTTCGAGAACTCGTCCGCGCTGTCGGACCCGAAGCTCGCCCTGTTCGGCGACATCTTCTACATCCCCGCCGGATGGCCGTTGGCCAACGTGTTCAGCATCGGCGACGTGCTGATCATCGTGGGCGGCACCTACCTGGCCCATCGATGGTGCCGCACGCCGCCCGCCGAACGGCTCGAGGTCGGCGTTCCGCTCAAGAACGCTCCGGTCGGCGTCTGACGGCGCGTGGTGTCGTGTCGATCAAGACCTCCGCCCAGCCCGACTCGGCCCGACGGTTCGCGGCGACCGACCGGCGTTACCGCTCGTGCCGACGGAGAGACTCGAACTCTCACTTGCGAGGACCTAAACCTCGTGCCTCTGCCAATTGGGCTACGTCGGCGCACCCCGCACGATACGACCCCCACCACACCCTCGCTCCGGCTCCCGGTCCGTGAGTCGACACCGGCATGATCTCGTTCGAGCACACCCCCCGCTCGGTGCGCAGCGCGATCACCGCGTCGACGGTCGCGGCGCTGGCCGTGACACTGGCGTGGGTCCTGCTGTGGACCGAGCTGCACGTGGGCATCGGCAAGGTCGACTGGACCGTGTTCACGGTGATCTCGGTGCTGTTGATCGCGTGCGAGCGCGCGCCCTCGACGTGGATCTCGTTCGGACCGAGTGGCACCGTCACCCCACTCTGGATGTTCGCGTTCGGCCTCATGCTGCTGGGTTCACCGTCGGCGGCCGTCGGGGTCGCGCTCGTCGGGGCCACGCTGCACTCGATCCGCGAGGTGCGGTCCGTGGTCTCGATCGTCATGCGCGTCGCCAGCGTCGCGATCTCGCTCTCCGCTGCAGCGCTCGTGCTGCTCGCCTTCCGAGTCCGCGGCGCCATCACGCGGGCCGACACGATGCCCTTGAAGTGGGCCGCGGCCATCGTCGTGGCCGGTGGGACCGTCCTCTGCCTGAACGCCCTGCTGGCCGCGCTCGCGATCTCGATCAAGCGACGGATCTCCTTCGTCGGGCTCATCCAGCGTGGGTTCGGACTGCGCGTCACCGCTGAAGGCGCACTGCTCTCGCTGGCGCCGATCTGGGTGATCGGCATCGATTTCAGCCTCGGGCTCGCGCCGCTGCTCGGCATCACGACCGTGCTCGTGCACCGATCGACCCGCCACGCCCTCGAACAGTCCCACGAGGCTCACCATGATCCCCTGACCGGGCTGTACAACCGGCGTGCCTTCCACGAGCACGTCGCGGAGGCGTTGGTCGACCCCGGCCGATCCGATCGGGCGATCATGGTGGTGATGGACCTCGATGGCTTCAAGGAGATCAACGACCAGCTCGGCCACCAGCTCGGCGACGCGCTCCTCATCGCGTTCGCCGACCAGCTCCACTCGTCACTGCCTCCCGGTTCCATCGCCTGCCGTCTGGGCGGCGACGAATTCGCGGTGCTCCTCGTCGAACGGTCGCGGACCGACGACACCGACCGCACGATCGAAGCGCTGCACGCCGGCCTCACCAGGCCGCTCGACCTCGACGGGTTCCCGATCAGCGTGAGCGTGAGCGTCGGGGTCGCCGAGGCACCGACCGACGGCCGCACACCCGACGAGCTGCTGCGGGCGGCCGACGTTGCGATGTACCGAGCAAAGGGTCGAGGCGGTGTCGTCGAGCGGTACGAGAACTGCCTGCAGGTGCCGCATCACGGTCGGCTCAACCTCATGGGTGATCTGAGCAGCGCTCTCCAGAGACACGAGCTCCACATCGAGTTCCAACCCCAACTCCGTATGTCGGACGGTGTGGTCGAGACGGTCGAGGCACTGATTCGCTGGAGGCATCCCGAGTACGGACCGATCCCGCCCGCCGACTTCATCGGACTGGCCGAGCAGACCGATCTCATCGGCCCGCTCACCGAGCGGGTCCTCGCGATGGCGACCCAACTCCTGGTCGGCGAACGCATGGCCGACGTCAACCTCGCCGTCAATGTGTCAGCGCGCAGCCTCCACGATCCTCGGTTCGCGAACCGGTTGTTCGAGGTGCTGGCCGCATCCGACTTCCCACCCGATCGACTCGAGGTCGAGATCACCGAACGCGCCATCGTGTCGGAGGCGGAGCGAACCACGCACACGATCGCAAAGCTGCGGGAGGCGGGCATCCGGATCGCCATCGACGACTTCGGCGTCGGCTACTCGTCGTACCAGACGCTGCGGTTGCTCGACGTCGACCGGGTCAAGGTCGATCGCGACTTCGTCCAAGGCCTGCTCATCCGTGACCGCGACCGGGTGATCGTGTCGTCGCTGATCAGATTGGCGCACGAGCTCCGCCTCGACGTCGTGGCCGAAGGGGTCGAGAGCGTCGCGATCTGGAACGAGCTCGCAACGCTCGGTTGTGACGTCGCCCAGGGTTTCGGCATCGCGCCACCGATGCTGTACCCCCACCTCCGCAACTGGATGGCCGACTGGGAGACCGTCACGTCGAACCGTCTCGACCTCCAGCGCGTGTTCTGACCCGGCCCGTGCGCGACGCTGTCGCTCGTGCTCGTCCGAGATCTCCCCACGCCGGCGCTGTGCATCGACGCCGACCGTTTCGACCGCAACATCGCCACGATGGCGCAGACGCACCCGGGACGGCGGCTCCGGCCCCACGTCAAGGCCCACAAGTGCACCGCACTGGCCGCCGCTCAACAAGGGGTCGGACACCACGGCTTCACCTGCGCCACACCTCGCGAGATCGTCGGGATGGCGAACGCCGGAATCGGCGACGACCTGCTCCTCGCCAACGAGACGGTCGACGCGACGCGATTGCGCGCGATGGCCGAACTCGACGTCCCGGTGACGGTCGCCGTCGACTCCGATGCGACGGTACGGGCGGCGGCCTCGGCCGGGATCCGGCATTGCCTGATCGACGTGAACGTCGGTCTCCCTCGCTGTGGAGTCGCTCCGGACGATGCCGGAGCGCTCGCCGACCGAGCGCGGTCGGCCGGGATCGATGTCCGCGGTGTGATGGGCTACGAGGGCCACCTCATGATGGTGGCCGAGCGCGACGAGCGGCGGCAGGCGGTCGCCCGGTCGATGGAGCTGCTTCGCCGGGCGCACGACGACGTGGGCGGCGACATCGTCTCGGCGGGAGGCACCGGTACCTTCGATCTGCACGACGACACCTGCGTCACCGAGGTGCAGGCCGGCAGCTACGCCCTCATGGACACGAGCTACGGGCAGCAGGACCTTCCCTTCGCTCAGGCGTTGTTCGTCATCGGCACGGTGATCTCGGTCGGCGCCGAGTGGGCGGTCGCAGACGTCGGTTTGAAGGCCCTCGGGATGGACCACGGCAACCCCGACGTCGACGGTGGCACGGTGTGGTTCTGCTCCGACGAGCACCTGACCTTCCAGTCGCAATCCGTCACGGTGGTGGGTGACCGGGTCACCGTCATTCCCGCCCACGTCGATCCCACGATGGCCATGCACGACACGGCCTGGCTGGTGCGCGACGACGCCGTCGTCGACCGCTGGCCGATCGACCTCCGCGGCTGGTGAGCCGACCCGGCACACCGTCGTCGGACCGGTCTCACACGTTCGATGCAGGAGGGTTCAGTCGGCGGTCCGCTGCGCAGCGACCAACAGATCGATGAGGCCTCGAACGGCGCGACCTCGATGCGAGATGGCGTGCTTCTCGTCCTCGGTCATCTCGGCGAACGTGCGGCCGTCGCCCTCGTCGGGCACGAACACGGCGTCGTATCCGAAGCCGCCGCCCCCTCGTTCCTCGCGGGTGATCGTGCCCGGACACACACCGTCGACCGTGAGCTCACGCCCATCCGGCCATCGGATGAGTGCGCAGGTCCGGAAGCGGGCCCGGCGATCCGGTCGCCCATCGAGCTCGGACAGGAGCTTGCGACGATTGTCGGCGTAACTGCACTGCTCGCCCGCCCAGCGTGCCGAATGCACGCCCGGAGCGCCGTCGAGGGCGAGCACTTCGAGGCCGGTGTCGTCGGCAACGGCGGGCAGGCCCGTCGCTTCGCAGATCGCGGGGCCTTCAGACGTGCGTTGCCCTCCAGCGTCTCGGCGTCCTCGATCACGTCGGGTACGTGGGCCGGGCGTGGCACGAGGTCGACCACGTCGCCCAGGATCGCACGGATCTCAGCGACCTTGTCGGGGTTGGCCGAGGCGCAGACGAGGGTCGGGAGTGAGCTCATCGTGGCGACGGCGACGAGTCGAGCAGCTCGCGCTGCAACGTCGTGATCTGCGACAGGCCCGACTCGGCGAGGGCCAGCAACGAATCGAGCTCGCCGCGCGTGAATGCCATGCCCTCGGCGGTGCCCTGCACCTCGACGAAGCGCGCCTCACCGCCACCGGACGGCGTGAGCATCACGACGTTCATGTCGACCTCCGCCCGGCTGTCCTCGACGTAGGGCAGGTCGAGCACCGGGGTGCCGTCGACGATGCCCACGCTGATGGCCGAACAGAACGAATGGAGCGGGTGCAGCTCGAGACCGCCACGCTGGATCACGCGGGTCAGCGCGTCGTGGAGCGCGACGAAGCCGCCGCAGATGCTCGCCGTACGCGTTCCGCCATCGGCCTGCAACACGTCGCAGTCGACGACGATCTGGCGCTCACCGAGCGCGGCCATGTCGCAGGCAGCCCGCAACGATCGACCGATCAGGCGCTGGATCTCGACCGTTCGGCCGCTCTGCTTCCCCTTCGCCGCCTCGCGTCCGACCCGTTCGGGTGACGAACCGGGCAGCATCGAGTACTCGGCGGTGACCCACCCGGTGCCGTTGCCGCGCATCCATCGGGGCACGTCCTCGTCGACCGATGCCGTGCAGAGCACACGAGTCTTGCCGAAGGTGACGAGACACGACCCGTCGGCCATCTCGGTGAAGTCGCGTTCGAAGCTGATCGGTCGCAGTTCGTCGACTGCTCGTCCGTCGGGGCGTGGCATGGGTTCTCCGTGTTGTTCGATGAGTTGGCGGTGGTGGACAGGTCGTGGTCGACAAGGCGGTGGCGTCTCTGGGTGCCGGTGGTGCCGTCAGGGCTCGATCGTCCGGTACGGCCAGCGCTCGGTGTGGGCCAGCTCGGGCCCCAGGAGCCGCCCACCGAGCTCTCGGAACATGTCGATGTCGCCGCTCGACAAGAACCGATGCTTCCCGATGACGGGGTCGTCGCGCAACAATCCGAGGTCGGCCAGGCGATCGCGGGCGGCGAAGGCCGTCTCGTCGGCGGAGCTCACGAGCGTGACGCCCGACCCCATGACGTCGCTGATCGTGCGGGCCAGGAACGGATAGTGCGTGCACCCGAGCAGGAGGGCGTCGATCCCGACGTCGCGGATCGGGGCGAGCAGGCGCTCCGCGAGCACCGTGACCTCGTCGCCGATGGTCTGGCCGCGTTCGACGAACTCGACGAAACCCGGGCACGCCGCCGACACCAGCGTGACCGGGGCGCCGGTCCGGGCGACGGCCTCGACGTACGCGCCCGACGACATCGTCCCGACCGTGCCGATGACCCCGACGCGACCGGATGCAGTGGCGCGTACGAGCGAACGTGCGCCCGGCTCGATCACGTCGATGACCGGAACCGGGAGGTGATCCCGGATCTCGTCGAGTCCGGCCGCGGTCGCCGTGTTGCACGCCACGACGATCGCCTTGACATCGAAGTCGCGGACGAGGGATCGGGCCAGCTCGCCGGCGTATTGCCGCACCTGTCCGAGCGGCTTCGACCCGTACGGGTAGCGTCCGGTATCCCCGATGTACACGACGTCCTCGGCGGGGAGCAGATCCATCAGGGCGCGAGCGACCGTGAGCCCGCCGAATCCAGAGTCGAACATTCCGATCGGTCGATGCATCGCCGACAGGCTACGGCCCGTCACTCGCCGGCCGTGGGGACGGCGATCCGGGGATGCGACATGCGTCACGGGGCACGTCGTATGCAAGGGCGCGTACGCATGGCAAGCTCGCGTCCATGGCCGAACCAGCGGGCGAGCAGATCGACCGGTGGACGTCCACGATCGTCCTCGGCGACGGCAGCAGCGCTGTGATCCGTCCGATCGCGCCCGCGGACGCCTCGGCGCTCGCTGCGTTCCACGCGGCGCAGTCACCCGAGAGCCGGTACCGGCGGTTCTTCTCGCCGAAACCAGAGCTGTCCGACTCCGAGCTCGAGCGGTTCACCACCGTCGACTTCGTCGATCGGGTGGCGTTCGTGGTCGAAGAGCACGGCGAGTTCGTGGCCTGGGGCAGCTACGAGCGTTGGAAGAACCGCGACGACGCCGAGGTGGCGTTCATGGTCGATGACGACCATCACGGCAAGGGCATCGCCACGCTCCTCCTCGAACACCTGGCCGCCGTCGCGATCCACAACGGGATCTCCCGGTTCACGGCCCAGACCCTCGGCGACAACCGGAGCATGCTCGCCGTGTTCTCGAAGGCGGGTTGGCCCGTGCACCGGCGCTTCGAGTCGGGGGTCATCGACGTCGACTTCCCGCTCGCCGAGACGAGCGAGTTCATCGACTCCGTCGAGCGCCGGGAACAGCGTGCTGACTCGCGCGCCGTGGCCCGGCTCCTACAGCCGACATCGATCGCGATCGTCGGCGCGTCCGACGAACCGGGATCGATCGGACACGCTCTGTGGGTCAATGCCACGCTCGACGCCCGTTGCCCGGTGTACGCGGTGAACCCGAACCGGGACCGAGTCGACGGGACGTTCAGCCATCCGTCGATCCTCGAGATCACCGACGAGGTCGGGCTCGCCGTCATCGCCGTTCCGGCGTCGGCACTGCCTGCGGTCATCGACGACTGCATCGCCAAGCGGGTTCGCGGCGCCGTCGTCGTGTCAGTGGTGGAACGGGCAGAGATCGACCTCGAGCAGCTCGTCTCGCACGCTCGCCGCAACGGCCTGCGGATCATCGGCCCGGCCAGCATGGGCATCGCGTCGCCGCGGCCGGAGGTCGCGCTCCAGGCAGCGCTCGTGAACGTCGCGTTGCCGGCCGGCCACGTCGCGATCTCGCTGCAGTCCGGAACGCTCGGCGGGTCGGTGCTCCGGCTGGCCGACGAGCTCCGGCTCGGCCTGTCCTGGTTCATCTCGCTGGGCGACAAGGGCGACGTGTCGGCCAACGACCTCCTGCAGTTCTGGGAGGACGACGAGGCGACCTCGGTGATCGCGCTCTACACCGAGTCGCTCGGCAACCCTCGCAAGTTCGCACGGATCGCGCGGCGCGTCTCGTCCACGAAACCGATCGTCGCGGTCCGGACCGGAGCCGCGCTCCTCGGCGCCGGCAACGCGGCGCTGTACCGCCAGACCGGGGTGATCGAGGTACCGACCGTGACGGCGCTGCTCGACACGGCGCGCGTGTTCGCCACCCAACCGCTGATGAACGGAAACCGAGTCGCCGTGCTGAGCAACGCTCGTAGCCCGGAGGTCCTCGCCCGGGCCACGCTCACGGAGGCCGGCCTCGACGTCGTGGACGCTCCGGTCCGGCTCGATTGGCACAGCGACGACGGCGCCTACGAGCGAGCCGTGCGCACTGCGTTCGGGGATGCCGGGATCGACGCCGTGATGGTGGTCCACGCTCCGCCAGTCGCCGGCGCGGTCGGTCAACCGATCGAGGCGATCGAGGCTGCGACGGAGCACGCCGACAAACCGGTGGTCGCTGTCATGCTCGGCGCGGGCGACGGGCCGTTGCGTCCCGGTTCGCGCATCCCGAGCTTCGCGTTCCCGGAGCAGGCCGCGGCGGCGCTCGGTCGCGTGGCGGCCTACTCACGGTGGCGCGACGAGGAGATCCACGACGAACCCGTGCCGCCTCGGCGGATCGACGCGGCCGCCGCGGGAGCGTTGATCGCCGTTCACCTCGGCAGCGGCACGATGCCGCATGAGTCGATTCGCGAGTTGCTCGGGACGTACGGCGTCGACATGCCCGACTCGCGGCTGGTGCCCGTCGGCGACGCCGTGCGCATCGCCGACGAGATCGGGTACCCGGTTGCGGTCAAGGCGCTGCATCGCCACGTCGGCCGTTCGGTCGAGGCCGGCATTGCGCTCGATCTCACCGAGGCCGACGACGTCGCCGAGGCGGTCGAGGTCATGCGGACCCATCTCGGCGACGATGCCTCGGACGTGCTCGTTCAGCGCATGGTCTCGCCGGGCGTCGATGTACGGATCCACGTCACCGTCGACGATCGGATCGGCCCGGTGATCACCGCTGGGCTCGGTGGCGTGCAAGCCGAGGCGATCGGTGACGAATCGAGCCGACTTGCGCCGATCTCACCGTCGGTGGCGAGGTCCCTGGTCACGGGCACTCGCGCTGCCGCCCTGCTCGACGACGAGGGCGTCGAGCATTTGACCGAGACCCTGACCAGGATCGCCCAACTCGCCTCGGATCACCCCGAGCTCCGCGAGCTCGACCTCAACCCGGTCATCGTCGGCGACGACGGCTGCAACGTGGTCGATGCGACGATCCGGTTGGAGGAACCCGACCGACCCGAGCACGCGGTCCGCCGACTCGAGTGAACCAGACGTCGGTCGACGCGCGACCGTCTCGGGTCCTCAGCCGGGCGGGATGACGCGGTCGATCACGTGGAGGACGCCGTTCGCTCCACCGACATCGATGACGACGATCGTCGCGCCGTCGATCGTGACGGTGCTCGAATCGATCGTGAGGACACGGCCGCTGACGGTCGTCAGGGTCTCGGCCGCGAGCACCTGGGCGGCGTCGAGCCGACCGGCGACGACGTGATCGAGGAGGAACTCGCGCAGCCGAACCGGGTCGCTCAGCACGTCGGAAGCGCCGGGTGACGCCTCGAACACCTCGACGGCCTGATCGCTGGGGGCGAACACGGTCAACGGGTCGTCGCCCCCGAAGACATCGGCGAGGTCCGCGTCGGCGATGAGCTGCGCGAGCCGCGACAGATCGGGACTGACCTCGATGATGTCGAGCAGCGTCGCATCGGGCGACGGCGGCACGCTCACGATGGGGATCGACGTCGTCGTCGCCGATGTGGTGGTCGGCGGGACCGTCGAGGAGGCCACCGTGGTCGTGGTCGGAACCGTCGTGGTCGTGGTCGTCGTGGTGGTGGTCGTGGTCGTCGTGGTCGAGTCGTCGGGGCTCACGGTCGGGAGCGGTTCCACGTCGACGATCGACGCCGTCGGGAGCGGCACCTCGGTGGTCGTCGACGTGTCGCCGACGATCGCATCCGGATCGTCGTCGCCCGACCACCACACGAGCCACGCGATCAAGAGGAACAGCAGTGCCATCCCGACGAAGATCACGGTCGCGAGCGCAGCCCGGTTCTCGTGCCATGGGGCCTCGGCGCCCGCCGGCGTGGCCCCGATGGCGACCGCCCCTGGGGGCGGTGGCGCGGGTGGCATGGCGCCGCTGGGCGGCCCGTCGGGAAGCGTGGGCGCTGCAGCGATCGGTTCGGAGGGCGGCATCGCCGGTTCGGGAGCCGAACCACGGGAGGAATCTGGTTCGTCGGTCACCGATCGAGAGTGTACGCGTCGATCCGTCTCCGAGTTCCCGCACCCGACCCGAGGACTCGGGACCTTGTACCGTGCCGCTGCGAGCCGATCGCGGTACAGGATGGGCCCATGATCTCCGTCTCGATCGACGGCAACGAAGCCGCGGCGCGGGTCGCGTACTCGCTCTCGGACGCCGTCACGATCTATCCCATCACTCCCGCATCGCCCATGGGCGAGCACGCCGACGCCTGGGCGGCGGCCGGTCGCCCGAACCTGTGGGGTTCGGTGCCCGACGTCGTCGAGATGCAGTCTGAGGCGGGCGCGGCCGGTGCCCTGCACGGCTCGCTCCAGGCGGGTGCGCTCACGACGACGTTCACCGCGTCGCAGGGACTGTTGTTGATGCTGCCGAACATGTTCAAGATCGCCGGTGAGCTGACCCCGGCGGTGATCCACGTCGCCGCGCGCGCCGTGGCGACCCATGCGCTGTCGATCTTCGGCGACCACAGCGACGTGATGGCGGCCAGGACGACCGGATTCGCGATGCTCGCCGCGAGTTCGGTCCAGGAGGCACACGACTTCGCTGCGGTCGCCCACGCCGCCACGCTGCGTACCCGGGTGCCGTTCCTGCACTTCTTCGACGGCTTCCGCACGTCGCACGAGATCAACCGGGTCGATCTGCTCGACGATGATCAACTGCAGTCGCTCGTGCGCGACGACGATGTCGCCGCGCACCGCCTGCGACGTCTTCGGCCTACGGCCCCGGTGGTGCGGGGCACGGCACAGAACCCCGACGTGTTCTTCCAGGGACGCGAAGCGGCGAATCGCTACCACGACGCCGTCCCCGGTGTCGTCGCCGAGGTCTTCGACGAACTGGCCACGTTGACCGGTCGCTGCTACCGCGTCGTCGACTACGTCGGCGCACCCGACGCCGACCGGGTGATCGTCATGATGGGATCGGGTGCGGGTGCAGCCTCCGAGACGGTCGCCCAACTCACTGCTGCCGGTCACTCCGTCGGCCTGTTGACCGTCCGGCTCTTCCGCCCCTTCCCGACCGAAGCATTCCTCGATGCACTCCCCGACAGCGTCCGCTCGATCGCCGTGCTCGACCGCACCAAGGAGCCGGGCTCGGTCGGCGAGCCACTCCTGCAGGACGTCGTCACGGTGCTCGCCGACGCCGGTCGCCGCGACATCGACGTCATCGGCGGCCGCTACGGCCTCGGATCCAAGGAGTTCACCCCGGCGATGGTGAAGGCCGTGTTCGACGAGACGGCACGGACCGCACCGAAGCGACGGTTCACCGTCGGCATCGTCGACGACGTCACCGATCTGAGCCTGGCCATCGACGAGGACTTCCAGATCGAGTCCTCCCACCGCGCCGCGATCTTCTACGCGCTCGGCAGCGACGGCACGGTCGGAGCGAACAAGTCGTCGGTCAAGATCATCGGCGAGCAACCGGGTCTCTTCGCCCAGGGCTACTTCGTGTACGACTCCAAGAAGTCGGGCTCGATGACCGTGTCACACCTTCGGTACGGGGACCAGCCGATCACGTCGACGTACCTGGTCGAGAAGGCCGACCTCGTCGCGTGCCATCAGTTCGGGTTGCTCGACCGGTTCGATGTGCTCGAGCGGATCCGGCCGGGTGGCACGTTCCTCCTCAACGCGCCGTATCCGGCCGAACACGTGTGGGGACATCTGCCCGCGGCGATCCGCTCCCGGATCGTGGAGCTGAGTCTCAGCGTCTACACGATCGACGCCGCCCGGATCGCTCGCAGCATCGGCATGCCCGGACGGATCAACACGATCATGCAGCCGTGCTTCTTCGCGCTGGCGGAGGTCATGCCGCAGGAGCAGGCGGTGGTCGCGATCAAACTCTCGATCGAGGAGGCCTACGGGCGCCGGGGCCGGCTCGTGGTCGATCGCAACCGCGCGGCCGTCGACACCGCGCTGACCGCGCTCGAGCAGGTCGTCGTGCCCGTCGAGGCCGTCGTCGCAGCAGCCGATCCGGTGCACGAGATGGCCGCCTTCGCGGAGGCGACCGGGGAACACGCCGACTTCGTGCAGCGGGTCACCGCCACGATGGTGGCGGGCCGCGGTGATCTGCTTCCGGTGTCGGCGCTTCCGGTCGACGGCACCTTCCCGATGGGAACGACACGGTTCGAGCGCCGAAAGCTCGCGGCCGAGATCCCCGTCTGGGAGCCCGACATCTGCATCGACTGCGGGAAGTGCGCGATCGTGTGCCCCCACGCGGCGATCCGTATGAAGGTCTACGAACCCGATGCCATCGCAGATGCGCCCGACGGCTTCCTCACGAAGTCGTTCCGCTCGCGAGAGCTCGACGGCCACCAGCTCACGGTGCAGGTCGCGCCTGACGACTGCACCGGCTGCGGCATCTGCGTCGACGTCTGCCCCGCCAAGGACAAGTCGGAGGTCAAGCGCAAGTCGATCAACATGCGCAATGCCGACGAGCATCGTGACCGAGAACGCGAACGATGGGACTTCTTCTTGTCGATCCCCGAGCTCGATCGAACCGCCGTTCATCACGACACCGTCAAGAACACCCAGTTGCTCGAGCCGCTCTTCGAGTTCTCCGGAGCGTGCTCAGGCTGCGGCGAGACGCCGTACCTGAAGTTGCTCACCCAGCTCTTCGGCGACCGGCTGGTCGTCGCCAACGCCACCGGCTGCTCGTCGATCTACGGCGGCAACCTGCCGACGACCCCGTGGGCGACCACCGCCGCCGGGCTCGGTCCGGCGTGGTCGAACTCGCTGTTCGAGGACAACGCCGAGTTCGGGCTCGGGATCCGGATCGGCATCGAACACCACCAGCGCGATGCGTCGCGTCTCGTCGACGAGCTCGCCGGGTCGATCGGTGCCGACCTGAGCGCGGCGCTGCTCGCGAACGCCCAACCCACCGAAGCCGACGTGATCGCCCAACGCGAACGGGTGGTGGCGCTCCGCGAGCGGTTGGGCGGTATCGACGACCCGCGTGCGCGACGCCTCGAGACGATCGCTGACGAGCTCGTGCGAACCAGCACCTGGATCGTCGGTGGTGACGGCTGGGCCTACGACATCGGGTACGGCGGTGTCGACCACGTGCTCGGCAGCGGCCGCAACGTGAACCTGCTGGTGCTCGACACGGAGGTCTACTCGAACACGGGTGGCCAGGCGTCCAAGGCGACACCGCTCGGCGCGGTGGCGAAGTTCGCCACGGCCGGCAAGGAGACCGGCAAGAAGGACCTCGGCGCGATCGCCCGCAGCTACGGCAACGTGTACGTCGCCCAGGTCGCGCTCGGCGGGAGCGAGATCCAGACCGTGAAGGCGCTGCGCGAGGCGGACGAATGGGACGGCCCGTCGCTGATCATCGCCTACTCGACGTGCATCGCGCACGGGATCGACATGACGACCTCGATGTCACATCAGAAGGACGCCGTGAAGTCGGGGTACTGGCCCCTGTACCGGTTCAAGCCGTCGGTCGACGAGCACGAGCACCCGTTCCAGCTCGACTCGTCGGCGCCGACGATTCCGCTGCGTGAGTTCGCGCTGAAGGAGGCTCGATACGCGATGCTCGCCCGTTCCGACCCTGCCCGCTCCGATCAGCTCCTCGATCTCGCCCAGGCGGCGATCGACGAGCGGTGGCGGTTCTACCAGCAGCTGGTCGGCGTCGAACGCAGCGTGCCCTTCATCAACGACCCCGACGAGGTCGTCGAGACCGAACGCATCGACGAGCCGAACGGACCCGATGGCACACCAGTGGAGGTGGCCCCGCATGACTGACCTGCACACCGACTACCTCGGACTCCGGCTCCGGTCGCCACTCGTCGCGTCGGCCGGGCCGTACACAGGTGACCTCGACAAGATGTCGGAGCTCCAGGACGCAGGAGCCGGCGCGATCGTGCTGCCTTCTCTGTTCGAAGAGCAGATCGAGCACGAGACGAGCGAGATCGACCGACTGTTCTCGCTGCATCACGACAGTTTCGGTGAGGCGGCCTCGTTCTTCCCGGAGGTCGACGGCTACAACACCGGCACCGACGCCTACCTGGCGCTCGTCGAGGCAGCCAAGTACCGGGTCGACGTCCCGGTGATCGCGAGCCTGAACGGGACCAACGTCGGCGGATGGTTGCGGTACGCCAAACTGCTGGAGGACGCCGGCGCGGATGCGATCGAGCTCAATCTCTACACGGTCGCCGCCGACCCGACGATCAGCGGTGCCTCGCTCGAGGCCGAGCAGCTCGAGCTCGTGGCACTCCTCGCCGAGGAGGTCCGGCTTCCCGTGGCGGTGAAGATCTCGCCGTTCTACTCGTCGCTCGCCTCGTTCCTGTTCGGTCTGCAGGACGCCGGCGCGGCCGGGGTCGTCATGTTCAACCGCTTCTACGCGCCCGATCTCGACATGGAGACACTCGACGTCGCACCGAAGATCTCGCTCAGCAGTTCGGCCGAGCTCCGTCTGCCACTGCGCTGGATCGGGATCGGCCGCGAGTTCCTGACGATCTCGATCGCTGGTTCGACCGGCGTCCACAGCGGGCGCGACGCCGCCAAGTTGATCCTCGCCGGCGCCGACGTCGCGATGTCGACGTCGGCACTGCTGTTCAACGGGCCGGGCTACTTGGCCACGATGGAGGGCGAGCTGCGTGACTGGATGGACGAACACGGCTATCGCACGATCGACGAGATGCGCGGGGCCGTGAGTCGCGACGCAGTGGCCGACCCGGCCGCCTACGAGCGCGCCAACTACATCGGCAACATCACGTCGTACACCAGTCGATTCCTCGGCGCACAGCCGATTTCGCTGAAGCGGCCGTGACGACCATGCGGATCGGCCGACCACGCGTCACGTTCGGGGTCAGACCCCGAACGTGACGGTCAGTCGTCGTCGATGTCGGTCTTGCCGTCGTCGAGGTAGTCGATGTTCTGGAGCGGTTCGATGGCCGCGGTGACGATCCCGGCTAGGTTGGCGACGATCCGCTTCCAGTACCGGTACAGCATGGCGCGGGGGACGGCCCAGTGGCCCGGCTCGTCGGACTGCATGTACTCGCGCACCTTGGCACCGCAGATCTCGTTGAGCGCCATCGAGCGCCCCAGGAATTCCTTGGCCGCGACGGAGTCCTGCGATGCGAGCAGGTCGGCTGCATCGACGTACATGCGCGAGATCTCCTGCCGGCGCGCAACGAACTCGTCGATGTCGGGTGAGCCTGCCAGCGAAACCCCGTCGGCCGCGAGGTCGAAGATGTTCTTCGCCTGGTCGCCGATCCGTTCGATCTTCTTGAGCAGCAGCGTGTACCCGAGGACCAAGCCGATGTCGCCACCCCCTCGTACCGAGACGTGGACCACGAGCTCGGAACGAAGCTGCTGCTCGGCGTGGTTGATCCGCTCGTCCGTCGCCTCGATGTCGGCGCCGACAGCACTCGGGTCGGTTCCGCTCAGAACGGCGGTCGATGCGAGATCGAACGAGTGACGAGCGTCGCCGAGCATCGAGGTCGTCTGGTGGGCGATGTGCTCGAGCCCGGACTCACCCTTGCGGAAGAAAGACATGACCATGAGAGACCTCCTGAGACCTCAGCGGAAGACTGCCACACCGATCAGCGGGATGACGATGAACATACCGACCACGTAGACGACGGCGATCATGCGACGCTCGACCGCGATCGAAGCCAGCTTCTCGGCGGAGAGGATGGGCAGCGGGCGCATGAACGGGATCACGTAGAGGATCAGGATGCCGAAGACGTTGAAGACGGTGTGGACGAGCGCGATCGTGAGCGCCGCAGGCACGCTTGTCGCGAGCGCGGCGAGGAGTGCGGTGATCGTGGTCCCGACGTTCGCGCCGAGCGTGACCGGGTAGGCGTTCTTGAGCTGGATCACCCCAGCTGCCGACATCGGGATGAGGATCGAGGTCGTGATGCTCGAGCTCTGGACGGCGACGGTGATGAGTAGTCCGACGATCATCGCGACCACGCCGCCGCCACGGCCGAGGATTGCGTTCATCGATCGCTCGACACGCTCGGCGATGAGCGTCTTCATGTTCTTCGTGATCAAGATGAGCGCGCCCAGCACGATGACCAGGCCCGTCAACACCATCAGCGTGCCCAACACGTTGGGGTTGTCGACGAAGTTCCCGATGCCGTCCTGGATCCAGCCGACCGGCTCTTTCACCCACTTCTTGATCGGGCTCTCCCAGTCGGCGCCCCCCGAACCGACCAGCTTCTCGCTGATCCACTCGGCCGTCGACGACAGCACGCCGGTCGCGAGCTCGAGTGGCAGCAGGATGATGACCGCCATGACGTTGAAGAAGTCGTGCACGGTCGCCGCTGCAAGGGCTCGACGGAATTCGTTGGACTGTCGGACGTGGCCCAGCGAGACCAAGGTGTTGGTGACCGTGGTGCCGATGTTGGCACCCATCACCATCGGCACCGCAGCCTCGACGCCGAGCGCACCCGAGGCCACGAGCCCGACGATCACGGACGTGCTCGCCGACGACGATTGGACGAGCACCGTGCCGAGGATGCCGACGAACAGCCCGGCGAGCGGATGGTCGACGTTGGCGAAGAGCTTCTCCTGGGTGTCGGCGCCCATGACCTTGATGCCGCCCTCGAGCGAGGAGACGCCGATCAAGAAGACATAGATGAGAAGCACGACCAACGCCGCTCGTGCGGGTCGGTTGAGCGGGAAGAAGCGTGCGAGCGCCGGCGGAAGCGTAGGCATGTCGAGCTGGAAACTAGCCGCGGCCGGCCCGGAGCGCGAGTGCCCTTGGTCCGTCGGGTAGATGCCCTTCGACTCTTGCCCACCGCGTCAGGACGTGGCGCGGGCGGCAGCCGACCGATCGAGCGATCGATCAGAAGTAGATGATCGCCTCGGCGTTTGCTTCGGCTTCGTCGAGATCGGCAGTGTAGGCGCCGGTCGAGAGGTACTTCCATCCACCGTCGCAGACGATGAAGACGATGGTCGCCGGACCGGCGTCGGGCGGCATCGACGCCGCCACCTTCGCGGCACCGGCGAGCGCCGCTCCGGTCGACAGCCCGGCGAAGATGCCGCATTCGTTCACGAGGCGCCGCGTCCACTCGATCGACTCACGGGGCCGGACGACACGCTTTCGATCGAGCAATTCGAATCCGTTCCAGTTCTCGAACACGGGCGGGATGTATCCCTCGTCCATGTTGCGAAGCCCTTCGACGCGTTCGCCCAGCGGGGGCTCGACGGCGATGATCTGGACGTCGGGGTTCTGTTCCTTCAGGTATCGGCCGGTTCCCATCAACGTGCCGCTGGTTCCGAGTCCGGCGACGAAGTGGGTGATCTCGGGCACGTCACGCCAGATCTCCGGACCCGTGCCCTCGTAGTGGGCGCGCGGGTTCGCGTCGTTGGCGTATTGGTAGATGAAGCACCATTCGGGGTGCTCGTCGGCGAGCTGTTGGGCGCGCCGAACCGCACCGTTGGAACCCTCGGCTCCCGGGGTGAGGATGATCTCGGCCCCCATGATCTCGAGCATCTGGCGTCGTTCGATCGAGACGCTCTCGGGCAGCAGGATCTTGATCGGATAGCCCTTGAGGCGAGCGATCGCAGCCAACGCGATGCCCGTGTTGCCCGACGACGGTTCGATGATCGTCTGGCCCGGCAGCAGCCTGCCGTCCTTCTCCGCGGCCTCGATCATGGCCTTCGCGATGCGGTCCTTGACTGATCCCCACGGATTCTGCATCTCGAGCTTGGCGAGGATGCGGACGTCAGGATTGGGCGACAGGTTCGAGACGTCGACGATGGGTGTGTTGCCCACGAGATCGAGCACGTTGGCGTGGACCGCGCTGATGCCGGGGATGGTTCGTTCGGGTCGGGTCTGAGTGTCCGCGATGCTCATCGTGCTGGTCAACCTGCTCGGTCCCGGTGATATTCCGATGAATCCGATGTATCTAGTCGTGATTGTATGCCCGTCCCGCCGCGGCTGTCACGTCGGCGCCTGATCCAACCCGCGGGAGGTGGCACGTCCGTTGACAGGCGCCGACGATCGCGACAGGATCTGCGCCGATGCGAGCGCCCAGGCCACGCCGGTGTTGACCGCTACTCCGGCGGACGGAACCGTCGACATCGACGTGTTCCTGCTCCTCGTCGAGCTGTTCGGGGGGCTGGCGATCTTCCTGCTCGGCATGGATCGCATGACCGAGGCGCTCCGCCTCATCGCCGGATCCCGCATGCGCGACGTGCTCGCCAGGCTGACGACGAACCGGTTCGCGGGCATGCTCACCGGCGCCGGTATCACGGCCGTGATCCAGTCGTCCTCGGTGACGACCGTGCTCGTCGTCGGCTTCGTGTCCTCCGGCCTGATGTCGCTCGTCCAGGCGCTCGGCGTGATCATCGGCGCCAACGTCGGCACCACCATCACTGCGCAGATCGTCGCGTTCAAAGTGACGAGCTACGCCCTGCTGGCCGTCGCACTCGGCTTCGCGATCACGTTCCTCTCCAAGCGACAGGACCGCCAGGCACGGGGGACCGCGATCATGGGCCTCGGGCTGGTGTTCTTCGGGATGAGCATGATGGGCGACGCGATGGCGCCGCTGCGCACGTCCGAGACGTTCGTCGACGTGATGACCCAGTTGGAGAACCCGTTCCTGGGCATCGCCGTCGCAGGGTTCTTCACCGCTCTGGTGCAGTCGTCATCCGCCACGACCGGCATCGTCATCGTGCTCGCGCAACAGGGCCTGATCAGCATCGAGACCGGTGTCGCGCTCATCCTCGGCGCCAACATCGGCACCGCCGTCACTGCGATCCTCGCAGCGATGGGCAAGACCCGCGATGCCAAGCGGGCGGCGATGGGCCACGTCGTGTTCAACGTGCTGGGCGTTCTGATCTGGATCCCCTTCATCGGCGTGCTCACCGGCCTCGTCGAGGACATCGGCGGCCCGATCGAACGCCAGATCGCGAACGCCCACACCACGTTCAACGTCATCAACGCGTTCCTGTTCATCGGCTTCGTACCCCAGCTCGCGCGCCTCGTGACGAGGCTCGTGCCCGATCGACCCGACGAAGGGGTCGTCGTCCGGGCGAGATACCTCGATCACGGCTTGTTCGCCACCCCCGAGCTGGCGTTGGCCCACGCCCGACTCGAGATCGACCGGATGGCGCGGCGCACGCGGAACATGCTCGACGCCGTGCTCCCAGCGGTCATCGACGGGACGAGATGGGAGCTGCTGGAGATCCAGGAGCTCGACGACGAGGTCGACGCCCTGCACGAGCAGATCATCGACTACCTCGGCGAGATCAGCACCCAGAAGATCTCGCGAACCAACACCACCGAACTGATCAACCTGATGGATGCCGCCAACAACCTCGAGGCAGCGGCCGACATCATCGAGACGAACCTGGTCGGCCTCGGTTTGGCGCGGGTCGAACAGGGCCTGGTCGTCAGCGCCGAGACCCGAGAGGTGCTCGAGGCGCTCCACGCCGCCGTCGCCGAGGGCCTCGAGTGCGCGATGCGCGCCGTCACCGAACGCGACATCGACGCCGCCCACCGGGTGGAGCACCTCAAGAACGAGATCGCCAGCCTCGAGCGGTCAGCGGCCGTGCACCAGGCGCAGCGGCTCGTGGCCGATGCTCCGGATCGAGTCGCCACGTACCGGTTCGAGATCGACATCATCGCCAACCTGAAGCGGATCCACTACTTCTCCAAGCGCACAGCCAGGGCGGCCACGCCGGGCGTTCACCTCGAGACGTGACTCGGCGTCGCGCCGGCGTATCGAATCAGGAGGTGGGCACGGTGCCGTCGACGTCGAGCCGAACCGATTCCTCGACGATCTCGCCATCGATGATCCGGTAGCTGCGGAGCTCAGGGGCATCACGCTTGAGGCTCACGATCACGTAGTGCCACGCAGGATCCGGCGCCTGCGCAACGTCGGTCGGACTCGGGTACGGCTCGGAGTGGGTGTGGCTGTGGACCACACCGTTGATCTCCCAGTCGCGGTCGTCGGCGGCGAGCTCGGCATGGAGGTGGTCCTTCGGGTCGATCGTGTAGACCTTGGCCGATTCGGCGGTGTTCCGGCAGGGGTAGAAGGCCGCGGCGTGATCGCTCGCCGGCTCGCCCGCGATCAGGCCGCACATCTCGAGCGGGTACTCGTGAAATGCCAGGTCACAGATGGCATCGAACACCGCACGGTCGAGTCGGAGCACCGTCGCACCCTACCGTCGCGTCACGGGCCGACCCGAACGGCCGACGAGGTCCGTTCAGTCGAGATCGAGCGCGGCCACGGCGTCCTCGACGCCGCGGTGGAACGTCGGGTACGCCCAGATCATCGTTCGGAGCTGCTCGATCGGCACCTCGGCGTGGATGGCCAGGGTCAGCAGACCGAGCACCTCGCCCCCGTTGGGTCCGACCGCCGTCGCGCCGATCAGCCGGCGTGACGCGGCATCGGCGACGAGCTTGATGAACCCCTCGTTGCCGGCCTTGTGCAACCACCCGCGTGCGGTCTGCGGTACCGGCACGATCGATGTCCGAACGTCGGTTCCGGCGGCGCGGGCCTGCTCCTCGGTGCGACCGGCCGCACCGACCTCCGGGTCCGTGAAGGTGACACGCGGCAGCGCCGCGTACGAGGCCGGCTCGTGGGGGCGTCCGAGGATGTCGGCCACTGCGATCGATGCCTGGTACATGCCGACGTGGGTGAAGGCCCCCTCACCGGTGATGTCGCCGACGGCCCAGACACCGTCGGTCGCTCTGAGGTGCTCGTCGACGTCGAGCGAGCGAGCGGTCTCGTCGAGCCCGATCGCATCCACCCCGAGCCCACGCAGATCGGCTGCCCGGCCCGTCGCCACGAGGAGCCGCTCGGACTCGATGGTGGAACCGTCGGAGAGCTCGATCGAGAACCGACCACCGTCGTGGCCGACCGACCGCGCGGCCGTACCAACCGCGACCCGGATGCCCTCGTCGTCGAAGACCCGAGCGAGCACCGTGCCGGCCTCGGGCTCCTCCAACGGCAGCAGCCGATCCTGCGCCTCGACCACCGTCACGTCGACGCCGAATCGTGCGTAGACCTGAGCCAACTCGAGGCCGATCGCGCCGCCGCCGAGCACGGTGATCGACGCTGGGAGCCGCGTGGCCTCGATCGCCTCGTGGTTGGTCCAGAACGGCGTGTCGGCGAGCCCGCTGATCGGCGGGACCGAGGCGTGGGTGCCGGTGGCGATCACCAGTCGGTCCGCGCCGAACGTGCGGTCTCCGACGGCGACGGTTCCGGGGGAGACGATCCGCGCGTCGCCGCGCACGAAGCGACCACCCTTGCCCTCGAACCGCTCCACCGCCACGGTGTCGTCCCAGTCATCGGTGGCCTCGTCGCGGATGCGCGCCGCGACCGGCGTCCAGTCGGGCACCACCGCCACCGATCCGGCCATGCCGGGGATGCGTCGCGCCTCGGCGAGCAGGTGCGCGGCGCGAATCATCATCTTCGACGGTACGCATCCCCAGTACGGGCACTCGCCGCCCACGAGCAGGCGATCGATACCGACCACGTCGAGGCCGGCCTCTGCCAGTTGGCCCGCCACGGATTCCCCGGCCGGACCCAACCCGATCACGATCACGTCGGCCCGTTCGGTCGAAACGGTCATCTGCTCAGCTCCTTCGATCTTGGGTCCGCCGACATGATGGGGCGGGCGACGGAAGGGGAACCCGTCTTCCGTTTCGTGCATTTCTGAGGTCGCGCTCGCCAGGCGCAGACCCGACACCCGGCGCGACGACGGGACGGATCGGTAGCCTCGACGCTCCGATGGCGAAGTCGAAGAAGTCCAAGGGCGCACCGGAGGGGACGACGCTCATCGCGAGCAATCGTGCCGCGCGCCGGAACTACTCGATTACCGACACGGTCGAGGCCGGGATCGTCTTGTTGGGCAGCGAGGTCAAGAGCATGCGCGAAGCCCAGGTACAGATCACCGATGGCTACGCCCGGATCCGCGACGGCGAGGCATGGCTCGACGGTGTGCACGTGGCGCCGTACACGTTCGCGATCGGCTTCGGTGCTCACGATCCCGACCGATCCCGAAAGCTGCTGCTGCACCGCGACGAGATCACTCGACTCAAAGCACGGGTCGACCAGGAGCGAGTGTCCATCGTGCCGCTCAGCCTGTACTTCCGCGACGGCAAGGTCAAGGTCGAGCTGGGTGTCGGCAAGGGCCGTTCCAAGGAGGACAAGCGCCAGGCCATCGCCGAACGCGACGCCAAGCGCGACGCCGAACGCGAGATGGGCCGCTACCGCAAGCGCGCCTGACCAATGACGGGGCCGCTGGCGGGCGGCCAGGAGCGAGGTCGGCGATCGACGCCGACCCGGCACCTGGCAGAATCCCGCAGGTGAGCCGCCACGTCGCCCGCATCAGGTCCGGCAGACCGCCTGCGTGGCTGATCGAACACACCGGACGCAACCAGCACGTGGTGGGGCCCTCTGCGACGACGCTCGACGAGTGGGCTGCGGCCGGTCTCACGCTGCCCGACCTTGCCGCGATGCGCCGCTACCGGGCGGCCCGCGTCCGCAGGGAGCTGGAACGTCACGACTGCGACGCCGCGCTGCTGTACGACCCGTTGAACATCCGGTACACGACCGACTCGACGAATATGTCGCTGTGGACGATGCACAACGCGGTGCGGTTCGTCTTCATCGCGACCGACGGCCCACTCGTGATGTTCGAGTACTCGAACGGCGAGTTCCTGTCGCTGCACTCCGAGGTGATCGACGAGATCAGGCCGGCGCGCTCGCTGCACCCGTTCTACGTCGGTGACAGAATCGACGAGATCGCCGGATCGTGGGCCGCAGAGATCGTCGATCTGATCGACGGGAGCAGCCGATCGGGTCGACGGCGCCTGGCGATCGACGTGTTGGGACTCGACGCGATCCGTGCCCTCGAACAGCACGGGGTCGACCTGGTGTCGGGTCAGCGCCTGATGGAGGACGCCAGGGTCGTCAAGTCACCCGACGAGATCGCCGCGATGCGGTTGGCGTGCTGGTCGTGTGACGCGATCGTCGGCGAGATGCGCGCCGCGCTGCGACCCGGCATGACCGAGGTCGATCTGTGGTCACGACTCCACGTCGGCAACTGGGAACGATTCGGTGAGTGGGTCGAGACCCGGCTCCTCTCATCCGGCGCACGGACCAACCCGTGGTACCAGGAGGCGAGCTCGAAGCCGATCGCATCCGGCGAGCTGGTCGCGTTCGACACCGATCTGGTGGGCGCGTTCGGCATGTGCGTCGACATGAGCCGAACCTGGCTGTGCGGGGACGGTACCCCGACGGCGGCTCAGGCCGATCTGTTCGGTCGAGCGCGCGACAGCATCGAGTCGAACATCCCGCTCGTCACGGCGGGTGCCTCGTACCGCGAGATCACCGAGCGCCTCCGCTACTCGGACGTCGACGACTTCAACGGCTACACGGTGATGGCGCACGGTGTCGGGCTGTGCGACGAGTACCCGTCGATCTACACGCGAGAGCAATGGGACGCGACCGGGTATGACGGCGAGATCGAGGCCGGCAACATCATCTCGATCGAATCGTTCGTCGGTCGCCGCGACGGTGGCGAGGGCGTCAAGCTCGAACAGCAGGTGCTGGTGACCGAGGCCGGACCGGAGCTCCTGACCCACGATCCGATGTCGTTGGTGCGGTGACGCCCGGACGGGCGAGCCACGCTCACCCGTTCAGAGGCGGTCGGCGATCCAGTCGTACACACCGAGCAGCTCGCCGGCCAGGAGCAGCGCCGCCACCACCATCACGGCCCGAATGAACCGCTCGCCACCCTTCACGGCGGCGTGTGCGCCGATCCACGCGCCCGCGGTGAGGCCGACGGCGAGGATGATCGCCTGGAGCCACCGTACGTTGCCCTGGACGATGAAGACCGGCAACGCCACCGCCGTGAGGGTCAGGTTGGCGACGACCTTGACGTTGTTGGCGGTGACGAGGTCGAAGCCGGCGCGGGTCAGCGCTGCCAACATGATCAGCCCCACCCCGGCCTGCACCGCTCCCCCGTAGAGGCCGACACCGAGGAACACGATCGTCGTCAACCACGTCGGCCACGCTTCTGCGTCGAGGGTCACCTTCGGCTTTCGGATCGACAGGAAGATCACGGGCAGCATCACGAGCCCGAAGACGCGCTCGAAGTTGTCGTCCGTGAGACGCGTGATGCCGTACGAGCCGATCAGCGAGCCGGCGACGATCGGGACGAGGATCGGGGTCGCTTGCGACAGTCCGCGCACGCCGAGCTTCCGGAACGCAGTCGCAGCAGCCGCGTTCGACGTGAGGATGCCCACCCGATTCGAGCCGTTGGCATCGTTGCCGGGCACGCCGGCGAGCACGAGCAATGGCACGGTGAGGATCGACCCACCCCCTGCGACCGCGTTGATCAGCCCCGCCGCCGCACCACCCGAGACGAGGAGCACTGCCTCCCACCATTCCACGGGGGACGATCCTGCCAGGTCGGGTCCGCATGCGCCGCCACCGACGACAGACGCCTATCGTCGCCGCCATGTTCATCGACGGGTCGTGGAACGATGCTCGGTCGGGCGGCACCTTCGAGGTAACCGACCCGGCCACCGGCGAGATCATCGGCTCGGTCCCCGACGGCGACGCCGACGACACCCGCGATGCCGTCGCGGCCGCCGCGCTCGCGTTCGAGTCGTGGTCGACGACCACCGCACGTTCGCGGGCCGACCTGCTGTACCGAGCGTGGCAGCGAATGACCGAGCGCGCCGACGAACTCGCCCGACTCATGACTCGCGAGCAGGGCAAACCACTGAAGGCGAGTCGAGCAGAGGTCACCTACGCTGCCGACTTCCTGCGCTTCTATGCCGAAGAAGCGACGAGGGTGACGGGTGAATGGCTGCCGTCGGCTCGCCCCGATCAGCGATTCCTGGTGCTGCGCCAACCCGTTGGTGTCGTAGCCATGGTGACGCCATGGAACTACCCGATCTCGATGCTCACCCGCAAGATGGCACCGGCGCTCGCCGCCGGGTGCACCCTCGTCCTGAAGCCGGCGGAAGCGACGCCGTTGTGCGCACGGGCCGTGTTCGAGATCTTCGACGAGGTCGGGACACCACCTGGGGTCGTGAACCTGGTGACGGCGCTCGACCCGACACCGATCGGTGAGGTCTTCACGACCGACGAGCGGGTGCGCAAGCTCACCTTCACCGGGTCGACCGCGGTTGGCCGTCGGCTCGCGGGGGTGGCTGCCGGCAATCTGAAACGCGTCTCGGTCGAACTGGGTGGGCATGCGCCGTTCGTCGTGTTCCCCGACGCCGACCCGGTGCGGGCCGCGAAGGGCGCGGCCGCGCTGAAGTTCCTCAACGCCGGGCAGGCGTGCATCAGCCCCAACCGGCTCTACGTGTCGGCCGAGCACGAGGACGCCTTCGTGTCGACGCTCGTCGATCGGGTGTCGAGGGTACGTGCCGGCAACGGTCTCGACGAGGGTGTCGGTGTGGGTCCGCTGGTGAACGCCGCCGCCGTCGCGAAGGTCGCCGATCAGGTCGACGACGCTGTTGCGATGGGGGCCGAGCCCCTGGTCGGCGGCACGCGCTTGACAGAGGCGCCGTTCGACCGCGGTCACTTCTACGCACCGACCCTGCTGTCGGGCGTACGCGACGGCATGAAGATCTATCGCGAGGAGACGTTCGGCCCGGTCGCTCCGGTGATCCGCTACGACGACGTCGACGAGGTGATCGCGCTCGCCAACGACACCCGGTACGGGCTGGCGGCGTACGTCTACACCCAGAACCTGTCGACCGCGATCCGTGCGTTCGAAGGGCTCCGGTTCGGGATCATCGGGGTCAACGACGTCAATCCGACCGCGGCGTCCGCCCCCTTCGGCGGCATGCAGGACTCCGGCATCGGCCGCGAAGGCAGCCATGAGGGCATCGCGGAGTACCTCGAGACCAAGCTCGGAGGGTTCGCGATCTGACCCGCCCGGGCGGGCTGGCCCACCGGTCCGCCGGCGTGTCGGTCGGCGGCGGCGGATCGCATCGGTGGATCGCATCGGTGGATCGCATCGATCGTGCGGGCGGCGGCTCGCACCGTGGAGAGCGACGGGCGCGACACGACCCGTGGCGCAGCGCCAGGGGGCGGGCACGACTCTCGGCGGAGCACGGAGCTCGCCACCGCTGGCCGACCTCGGGCTACGAGCCGGCGGGTCGGTTCTGGAAGGCTCGACGCATGACAGCTCCCGATCTCGATGCGATCGTCGCCATCGACGTGCACACCCACGCCGAGGTGTCGAGCACAACCGGATGCAGCGCCCTCTCCCCGGAGTTGGAGGCAGCAGCGAACGAGTACTTCTCGATCGCCAACGTCGAACGCTCCCCCGCCTCGGCGATGGCCGAGTACTACCGGGAGCGCAACATGATGGCGGTCGTGTTCACGGTCGACTGCACGACGGCGATGGGGGTGCCACCGGTCCCCAACGAGGAGATCGCGCAGGCGGCCCTCGACAACGCGGACGCGCTGATCGCGTTCGGCTCCGTCGACCCGCACATGGGTCGCGCGGCGGTGCAGACCGTGCACCGACTGGTGGACGAGTTCGGTGTCAAAGGGTTCAAGTTCCATCCGAGCACGCAGGCGTTTTTCCCGAACGACACTGCGTTCTACCCGGTGTTCGAGGCGATCGCGGAGCGCGGGTGCATCGCACTGTTCCACACGGGCCAGACCGGGATCGGCGCAAACCTGCCCGGTGGTGGCGGTATCAAGCTGAAGTACTCCAACCCGATGTTCGTCGACGACGTCGCGGCAGATTTCCCCGGTCTGAAGATCATCCTCGCCCACCCCTCGTTCCCGTGGCAGGACGAGGCCCTCTCGGTCGCCACCCACAAGCAGGACGTGTACATCGACCTGTCGGGATGGTCGCCGAAGTACTTCCCACCGAACCTCGTCCGGTACGCCAACACGATCCTCAAGGACAAGGTGCTGTTCGGGTCGGACTACCCGATGATCACGCCGGATCGCTGGATCCGCGACTTCGAGCAGATCGACATCCGCGACGAGGTTCGCCCCAAGATCATGAAGCTCAACGCGGCCGAACTCCTCGGCCTGCTCTGACCGCTCACCGGTCACCCGTCGACCTCGTCGAACACGGAGAGTTCACGAACCTGGTCGGTCGAGCGGGCTGACGAACACCGGTGTTCGTCAGCGAGCAGGTGCGAGATGCACGAACGCCGGGCGGCGGCAGGGCAGAATGCCTGTCATGCGACTCGCCACCATTCGAACGGCCGACGGGATGCGCTGCGTGCGCGTGGACGACGACGCGGTCGAGACCGGGCACCGCTGCGTCGGCGAACTGCTCGGCGACGTCGCCTGGCGCACCGCCGCCGCGAACGCGGACGGGCCCCGGCACGACGCAGCCGGCCTCGACTACGCGACGCTGGTCCCTCACCCCGAGAAGGTGATCTGCGTCGGGCTCAACTACCTCGATCACATCGCCGAGACCGGCCGCACGCCCCCGTCCCACCCGACGCTGTTCCCGAAGTTCGCTCGAACCCTCATCGGTGCCCTCGATCCGATCGAGATGCCCGCCGACGACGAGTCGACCGACGTCGACTGGGAAGCCGAGCTGGGTGTCGTGATCGGTGCCACCGTACGCCGGGTGGGCCCTGCCGAGGCGGCCGCTGCCATCGCCGGTTACACGGTCGTCAACGACGTCAGCGTGCGCGACTTCCAGTACCACACGACCCAGTTCATGCCGGGCAAGGCATGGGAGCGCACGACACCGGTCGGACCTCACCTCGTCACGACCGAGCCCGGCGAGCCCGCTCACTTCCCGATCCGCTGCGTCGTCGACGGGACGACGATGCAGAGTTCCAACACCCGCGAGCTCTGCTTCGACCCCGTCGAACTGATCCGGTACATCTCGACGTTCATCACACTCGTGCCCGGTGACCTGATCGCAACGGGCACACCGGCTGGGGTGGGTCACGCCCGCGATCCGAAGGTCTTCCTCCGACGCGGGCAGACAGTCGTCACCACGATCGACGGCGTCGGCGAGTGCCGCAACCTGTGCCAGTGACGAACGAAACGCGCGATGCGCAGCGGATCGGTTTCGCGGAGGCGCCGCCCGAGGACAGCGCGATCTGGGTACGGTCGCCGGCATGCCCGCACGTCGACTGCTGCTCGGCCGCTACGAAATCGGTGCGCTGATCGGCGAAGGCGCCTTTGCGCGTGTGTACCTCGCGCACGACCACATGCTCGACCGTCAGGTGGCGGTGAAGCTCCTCGATGCGGCCAGGGCGACGACGGCCGATCCGAGAGGCCACGACCGTTTCATGCGCGAGGCACGATCGTCTGCCCGGTTCGTCCATCCTCGCATCGTTTCGACCTATGACGCAGGTGTCGACGACGACGACCTGTTCATCGTCATGGAGTACGTCGAGGGTTGTTCGCTCGCTCAGGTCATCGCCGACGAGGCCCCGATGTCGGAACACGACATCGTCCGCATCGCCACGCAGTTGCTCGATGGTCTCGCGGCGGCCCACACGTCTGGTCTCGCCCATCGCGACGTGAAGCCGGCGAACATCCTGATCGACCCGGCCGGGGACGTGAAGCTCACCGATTTCGGGATCGCGAAGCGATTCGACGAGATCACCGAGGCGCTCACCGTCGAGGGGATGGTCATCGGGACGAGGGCCTATCTGGCACCGGAGCGAGTGCGCGGAGAAGACGGGGGACCCGCGGCCGACCTGTACGCGGTCGGAGCCGTGCTGTATGAGATGGCGACGGGACAGCGCCCACCGCCGGCCGAGCCGTCTGCCCCGTCCGTGTCCCTCGGCCCGGATCCACGGCTGGCCCGTCCGGATCTCTCGCATCGCTTGAGCGACAGCATCGGCACGGCACTCGCCGCTCGTGCCGACCACCGTTTCTCGTCAGCCGCCACGATGTCAGCTGCATTGTCGGGGCTGCTCGATCCGACACGCCTGGCGTTCATCGAACCGACAGAGGCCCTGCCACCGGACCAGACACCGGCCGCCACGGCCCCGGCGGTGGAGTCCGCCACGACCGCGATGCTGGCCGGCGGCACGACGCCCGGTGGCCCTACGACCGCGATGCCGGCTGCGCCAACGCCTCCTGCATCGCGCGTGGGCCGGTCCGGTCGTCGGTGGCTGGTCGCGATCGCCGTGGCGGTAGCGCTCGCTGCTGGTGTCGCCGCCTACCGTTCCAGCGACCCGTCGTCGGCGACGCCGAACAGTGGTGCGGACCCGGCGACGTCGTCGACTGTTTCGACAGCAGAGGAACCGACCGAGCCGTCGTCACCACCCACCAGCACACCTCAGGCCACCATGCAGGATCTCGAGATTCCACCCCCGGCACCAGCGCCCCCAGAGTTGATCCCGGGATTCCCGGCTACCGATGACGTCGATGAGTTCATCGCCCAGCTGCGGTCGGGTCGGGTGGCCGGCAAGCAATCGAAGAAGCTCGGCGACGACATGCGAAAGATCGTCGCCGCGAAGGACGACGACAAACGTGCGAACAGCATCGACGCCCTCTTCGAGAAGATCGACGGGTGGGTCGCCAACGCCGAACTCGACACGACCGTCGCGCAGGCCGCCGTCGAGTTTCTCGACGAGATCGAGGCCGCTGGCGGCCGGGCCGACGACTGACCGGATGACAGCAGCCGACCGTCACGGTCGGGGTCCGACCCCGACCGTGACGGTCGCGGCGGTGACGCTCGACGTCGTGCGTTCGTGCAGTCGCCCGTTTCAGAAGATCGCTCGGAGGCGCAGGTAACCCCAGCCGACGTGCCAGAACGCGTAGTACGCCGGGCGGAACAGCAGCATCGCCCACGGACCGACGTACCAGAAGAGCCCCACTTGCGCGAGACCGATCACGATGAGATGCACGGCGACGAACGCAGTGAGCGCGAGTGCGTCGCCGCCGGCTCGGCTCGCGACCACCTGGAAGGCCGCCTCGATCAATGCGACCAACGCGAGCACCGACACAACCGAGCGACCCGGGGCGTCGAATTGCGGGGTCGACACGACCAGTGACCCCATCGCGAGCGGCACGAGGTGGAACACCACCTCGGCCACGACGGCGATCACCGCGTAGAAGGCGAGCGAACCGGGCCAGCGAACGTTGACGTCCTCGTCGAACCCGATCGTGATGTCGGCAACGATCGCGACAGCCGATAGTGCTGCGGCAGCGATGACCACGATGGCGACGTGGCGCACCGTCAGGTCACCCAAATTGAAACGGATCCACCCTCTCGAATCCAGGATTCGCATCGAGGCGAGACCCGTGAGCAACGCAACGACCACCGCGACGACCGGTGGAATCGGACCGAAGAACCGTCGGAAGTCGTCGTCCAGCCGAGTCCCGCCACCGACACTCAGCGCGAGCAGCCCACCGATTCCGATCGCAGCGACGACCTGTTGGACGGCGAACTCCACCCCATCCTCCTCCGGACCACGCAACCGGACCATCGGTTCCATCGTTCGTCGCAGCGGCGCCACCCGGCCAGTGCCAGGTGTCCCGATGGGACACTGGAGCAGCCAACTCGTCGGACGCGAGGAGATCGAGGGCTCCGGATCACGAGTGCGGAGAATGGAAGAGGCAGAACGGGTGACCGTCGGGGTCGAGCATGACGCGCACCCCATCCTGCGGCTGGAACTCGGCGACGGTCGCACCGCAGTCGAGTGCCCACACCACCGCCGCCTCGATGTCGTCGGTCCCGATGTCGAGATGGAGCATCATCTGCTGCGCATCGGGGCGCGACGGCCAAGTCGGCGGAACGTACTCGACGTCCTCGTGGAACGAGAGCCCGTGCGACGCCCCGTCGGCACGGACGACCACCCATCCGTCCTCGTCACCTCGCTCGGGCCACCCCAACAACCGCGAGTAGAAGCCGGCAAGCGCACGAGCATCGCGGGTGCTGAACACCGTGCCGGCGATCTGCAGCCACGGACGATCGTTCACGTCGACATCATCGCGCCGGGCGCACCATGCCCCACATGTGCGGGCCCTGCGAGTCGTCGGTCGCGAGATCCCATTCGCTCCGGACGTCGAAGCCGTGATGCCGGTAGTACGCGACGTTCGCCGCGGTCTCGGTCTCGAGGTAGCACGGCACGCTTTCGTCGTCGGCGAGCTCGAAGACGACACTCATGAGGGCCTGTCCGAGGCCCTGGCGCTGCCAGTCGGGGTGGGTCGCAAGCATGTTGAGGTACCAATGAGGTCCGGGCGGAGTGTGCTCGGCCATCGCTGCGCCGACCGCGCCGAAGCGCTCGAGCCGCCACGGGGGATGGTCGATGTCGGGCGGGTCGACCTCGACCTCCGGTCGACCCGGCGGGGCCCAACCCGCCATCGCCACTCCGTCGTCGGTGCACCACTGGCTGTCGGTGGCCTGCCAACGACGCGACATGAACGCGATCAACCGACGGCTGAGCGCTTGGTACTCGTCGTCGTCGGGGAGGAACCAGCGCAGTACCGGATCGTCGGCGAACGCACGACTCGCCGTGAGCGCAACGCGAGCGACATCGTCCGGTTGCGCACGCCTGATCGTGGTCATGGCGACCGACGCTAGCCCCACCGTCTCAGTTGGGGTCTGACCCCATCTGTGACGGTTGGGCGCCAGGGTGGGCGGCATCGATCAGACTGTCGGTGATGCACGATCGACCCGACCTCGACCCGTTCCAGTGCCCTGCCTGCGCCCACGAACTCAGCATGTTCCAAGGACGTTGCGACGTGATCGGCGACGGCTGCGGCCTGTGGGCCCGATGTGGCGCGTGGCGAGCGGCCTCGAGTTTCAGCGGCCGAGCGCGACCGTCAGCAGCTGCGGGTGGCGACCAACGCCGAAGCCGATCTCCATCGTGTCGATTGCGAGTCGTGCCTGGCACAACTCGCAATCAGAGGCGCTCGATGATGGTGACGTTGGCCTGGCCGCCGCCCTCGCACATCGTTTGGAGGCCGTAGCGACCACCGGTCCGCTCGAGCTCGTTGAGGAGAGTGATCATCAGCCGAGCACCGGTCGCCCCGAGCGGGTGGCCGAGCGCGATCGCACCACCGTTGACGTTGATCTGCTCGTGTTCGAACTCGGTCTCGCGCAGCCACGCCAACGGCACCGGGGCGAACGCCTCGTTGATCTCGACGAGGTCGATGTCGGCCGCGGTCAGGCCGGTCTTCGCAAGCGCCCGTTGGGTCGCGGGGATCGGTGCCGACAGCATCATGATCGGGTCGTCGGCCAGCACCGACATGTGGTGGATCCGGGCCCGGGGCGTGACGCCATGTACTTCCACCGCACGCTCGCTCATGATGAGCATCGCAGCCGAACCGTCGGAGATCTGGCTGGCCATGGCGGCTGTCAGCTTGCCGTCGGGCGTCAACGTCTTCAGCGAGCGGATCTTGTCCCAGTCGGGCTCCCGCGGGCCCTCGTCGCGCTCGAGGCCGTCGATGGGAACGATCTCGTTGTCGAAACGACCTTCTGATTGCGCTCGCAATGCTCGCTCGTGAGACTCGACCGCGAACGCCTCCATGTCGTCACGGGTCAGGTCCCACTTGTCGACCATCATCTCGGCTCCGACGAACTGGCTCACCTCACCTGCGCCGTAGATCGTGTTCCATCCGGGCGAGCTGGTGTAAGGGCTGTAGTCGTCGTCCTGGCCGAGCGTGGCCGATGCGAGGATCGGCACCTGGGACATGTTCTGCACGCCGCCGGCGATGACGACGTCCATCGATCCGGACATCACGGCCTGGGCCGCGAAGTGCACCGACTGCTGCGCTGACCCGCACTGGCGATCAACCGTCACACCGGGCACATGCTGCGGCAACCCGCCCACCAAGGCGCAGGTGCGGGCGATGTCGCCGGCCTGGGGACCGATCGTGTCGAGGCACCCGAACACGACGTCGTCGATGGCGTGGGGGTCGACGCCCGAGCGCTCCATCAGCGCTCGGATGGCGTGTCCGCCGAGATCGGCCGGATGGATCTGGGAGAGGCCGCCGCCTCGACGCCCCACGGGGCTGCGGACCGCTTCGACGATGAACGCTTCGGACATGGCACCAACGCTACGCCGACGCGCAGACGGGGACCGAAGCGGGCTGGCCCGCACCCGCCTCCATCCGTAGACCGGCTCGTCGCATCGATGTCCATCCAGATGTCCTGACAATTTGGGACATTGGTCCCTGACTGATTGCGTGTTCAAGGAACACACTTGAGATCAGAAGTTTGTGATCGCAATCACGAACTCGACAAGAACCAACAGAGAAAGAGGTTGTCATGTTGAGGAAGCCACTCGGACTACTCGGAGTGTTCATGATCGTCGTCGGTCTTGGCTACTTCGTAGGTGCGGGAGTCGCCTACAGCAAGACCCAGGGCGGGTATGACTCACTCCAGGCTTTCAGTGCGGCGCAGAACGTCGAGCTGAACTACAACGAAGACGGCCAACTGGTCGACCGCGGTACCGTCGAAGGTGCCGAAGCGATCAAGGCCCTGCTCGTGGACGACTGGAACTTCCCCGTCGTCGAGGGCGATCTCGACCCCAACGATCCCCTGGTGAACAGCGCCAGCGAGTACATGTTCCAGATGGCCACGATCGTCTATCACGTGCTCCACGGTGAGCAGGCCGTGACCTTGACCGCCGATGACATCACGGCGGCGATCGAGTCGGAGCAACTCGCTGCCGACGGCACCTACAACGGCTCCGTCGAGGCGTACCAGGGTCAAGTGCTCGAAGCCGGCACCTACATGGTCCCGGTCGACGGCCGCTACTGGACGGGATTCGACCGCACCGACCTGCTCGACGGCCCCGCCCGTGAGGGCGCCTGGAGCGGCACTGCACACGCACTCGTCGCCGAGCTCGGCGTCGGCGCCGCTACCCACAGCACCCTGCAGCTGGCCCTCGGCGTCGCCGCCCTGCTCGCCGGCCTCGGCGTGGTCTGCACGGTGATGGGCGTCGCCTTCCTGTGGCACACCCGCAAGTCGATGTTCAAGGCGCCGGACACCATCCCCGAGGCGATGTTGAAGGACATGCCAGAGACGACCACCGTCTGACGTCAACTCTTCGAGTCGATCACTCGACTTCGACAACCCGGGTGGGCTCCCCGAAAGGGGAGCCCATTCGGGTTGTTTCGCGTCGGTCACCAGCGGTCGCCACGATCCATGTGTGAGTAGACCTCCACCGGCGACGAAAGCCCGCCCGTGCCGTCAGCAGGGAAGAACAGCGTTCTTCGACACGTTCGTCGCGGCGAAACACCTGGTAGTCCGATCGCCGATCAGCCAACAGATCGCTCTTCTGCATCCTGTTGGGTGACCCGGGGAACGAGGCGTGGCTCCGGTCGATCGCGCTGTCGCAGCCGAGCGCATCGGCGCTCCGACGACGAACGTGTTCGACGCCGTGCGGGGCGAGATGTCCGATCGGAGACGACGGCGCCCGCGACCGACCCGTCGATACCGGAGCGTTCGCGTCGACGGAGCAGACGGCCCACCGTTCCGCCGTGTCGTCGTCAGCTCATTCGACCTGAACGACCGACTGGTTACGGAGCGAATTCGGAGCATCATCGACGGGGATACCCCGGCCGGCCGCGGCCGCCCCCCCGCCGAAGCGATCACCCGAGACGTGAACGGTGCCAGTTGCGTTCGTCGAGACGCGCGTCCCAGCACGAGAGCACCGCGACACCACCGCCGACGAACGAGGCGATCGATGCCACGACACAGCCGACGTCGCCAACGGTGTACGCCGTGAACTGACCGTGCGTGGTGATGCGATCGAACGGTTCGCGGACGATGAGCGCGACTGCGATGGCTGCGCCGCCAAGCAGCAGGATCACCGCCGTCCAAAACGCTGGTCGGCTGTGGAACACGTGTCGCGTCGGTGATTCCGCTGCTGAGATCGAAATCGCACACCCGGCGGCGACCGCGATCAGCGACACGACCACCACGACGGCGGTCAGCACGAGCGCACCATGGGAGGCTGGATCGTCGAACACACCGCCCGCGCGATGCGCGAGAACAATGGACGACCAGCCCAGAACGAGGATGGTGACGCCCAGCGAGCCAACCGGAGCATGGCCATCCCGAGAGAGACGCTGCTCGCGGGCCCGCTCGATCGACAAGTCCGGCGCCTGACGTCGCATCACCCCTCCATTCCGCGACCACCGACCCGTCACGCCCCCGAGAACGCCGAACTCATTGTGCTCGCAATCATTCGACGGTACCAGACCCCCGATCCTCACACCAGAGCCGAAGGTCCCGACAGCGCGAACGTATTCGAGAGTGGCCGACCATCGGGGCATCCACCCACGCGCACGCATTCCCGAGCTTGGTTGGCCGGCGAGAATCGTCGCTCGGGGCCGTAGACTCGTGGCCGACATACCGTTTCACGGGGCTGACTGGTTTCGACATCAGAACTGTTGGACGGGTTTGCGACCCGAGTTGCTCAGACTCGCTAAACGGGGCACCACAAAGAATTGCCGATGAGCAGTTCGCTCTCGCCGCCTGATCATTTCAGATGAGTGGAGAGTCATCGTGAGCAGCAATGCCGCACGGGGCCAATCCATCACAGCCCGGCAACAGAAGTGAGGGATGGCGGCGGGAAAGACCGCTGACGGCGGGAAAGACCGCTGACGGTTCGGAAAGACGATCCGTGGCCCACCTTCGGGTGAGCAGCCGACCCGCCGGTGAACCTGCGTAGGTTCGAAGTCGGGAATGGTCGTAGCGAGTCCGCTCACGGACTGGTGGACGG
>CAWKAY010000010.1:0-208596 GCA_963847775.1 uncultured Acidimicrobiaceae bacterium | reverse complement strand
CCGGAGATCGGTGGGCATTCCATGAGGTCCGACGCGCTGTCGACCGCGAACTCGAACACGACACCAAGACCGCCTGAACACTCGGACCAGAAACCCGGTACTACGAGCGTGCGATACCGAGCGTTCCACTCGCTCGTAACGCCGGTACTGCATCGGCGGTGTGCGTCGAGGGAAGCGGGAAAGTGCAGTGGCCATCTGTACGAATCGTGGGTCACTGGGATGTACACTTACGTCATGGACGTTGCAGTCACCGAGCTCAGAGCCCACCTCGGCCGGTGGATCGAGGCGGCACGCGAGGGAAACGACATCATCATCACCGATCGAGGAACCCCGGTTGCACGAATCGTCGCTCTCGACTCGACTCCGGTCATCGACCGCTTGACCGCGCAGGGCGTGATCAGTCGGCCTGCCCGATCGACCCGGCCGATAGCGGGTGACCGGCATCGGCCGACGCCGAAGCGACCGGTTGCTGACATCGTCAGTGAGCAGCGCCGCTGAACGTGGCTCTCGTCTATTTCGACTCGAGTGCTCTTGTCAAGCTTGTGCTCGACGAGGTCGGCTCCGACATTGCCGCCACGCTCTGGAACGCTTGTGATGTGGCGCTGTCGAGCCGACTGGCCTATCCCGAAGTGTGCGCAGCGCTCGCAGCCGGCCGGCCGGAACCACGACTTGACCGAATCGGAAGTGTCTTCGGCTTGCTCTGACTGGGAACTGTTCTGGGCATCGATGCGTCCGGTCGAAGTGTCAGCCGACGTCGAGCGGGCTGCCGGCTCGCTCGCAGCGGCTCATCAGTACCACGGCGCCGACGCCGTGCATCTCGCCAAGCGCTCGCACTCGGCACGGCAGATCTCACCGGTCGCGGTCTGGGACAAGCGCCTTCACGCCGGCGCCGCTGCGGCCGGCCTGTCCGTCGCTCCAGCCACCCTCGGATGACATCCAGCCGCGACGTGAGCGTTACCGAGCACTCGGCGCATGCATATCGCCCGGACTGCCACGCGGACCTGAGCGTTCTGGTCTGTGATTATGAGTTGGTCCCAGGAGCGCCGTCACCGATCGGAAGTGCCGCTATGAGCGCACTTTCGGGCGGCTGAGCGGTGCGGATATGGGCGGGCCGAGGGTCACTCGGCGTTGACTGCTTGGCCGTAGCGTTGCCTGGCTGCTTCGCCTGAGGTGCCGACCATCGCTCCGATCGCGGCCCATGAGTGTCCGTCGTGTCGCGCGCGAATCACGGCATCGCCGAGGCTTCGCTCTGCTTCGGCGCGGGCGAGGAATGCATCTCGGACTGCTCGCAGTGCGGTGGCGTCGCGAAGATCCTCGGGCTCGGCCTGTTCGAAGCGGGCGGCGAGTTCGTCGGCGTGGTCGATGATTTCTTGGGCTGTGCGAGGCATTGGAATCACCTGAGGTACTTCGGTCGGGCCGGCATGGCGTGAACGATGATCGGGCCGTCGGCGCTGTCGATCACGCCGATCTCGAGGAGGTTGCCGGCGGTGTCGGCGCCGACAAACATGACGAAACCGTCATCGAGGTCGTCGACAAACATCGGATGGTTGAAAGCGTGGAGCATGTCGTTGTCGCGGATGCCGTGCTTGCGGGCGCTGGTGGCGATCAGCGGCGCATCCACGGCTACAAGTTAGCTTGCCGACAGTCGTATCGCAAGTTGCCTTGCGATGGTTCTTGAGCACGAGCATTGTCGATCGGATTCACTGCCAGGAACGCTCGGCTGTCGTGCCGATCTGGGCGGTTGGGCACGGGTGGATGCTTGAGCGATATGGGTTGCGTCGCAGACCGTGATGTATATGCTTGATGTATGTCGTCGACGAGAACGCAGATCTACCTGACGGACGACCAGCGCCGCCGCATCGATCGGATCGCCGAGGCCAAGGGCTTGACCATGGCAGAGGTCGTGCGCCGCGCCGTCGACGACTACCTCGACGACGAACCCGAGGCCGAGCTCGCGCTCAGTGCCACCTTCGGTGCAGCACCAGGAGCACAGGTCCCGTCACGCGACGACTGGCAACGTGGCTGACCTCCTCATCGACACCGACGTCTTCGTCGACCACCTCCGAGGCGCGCGCGAACTGCGGGCGAAGCGTCACCGTCTCAGCTACTCGGTGGTCACACGTGCCGAGTTGTTCGCCGGCAACACCGCAACCGATCTCTCGGTGCAGCTCCTCGCGCCGTTCCGCGAGCTTGACGTCAACCGCGCCGTCGCCGAGCGGGCCGGACGGATTGTTCGAGAGTTCGGGACACGGCTACCCGACGCGCTCATCGCAGCTACCGCTCTCGAACACGGGCTCGGGCTGATCACCCGCAACCGCAAGCACTTCGACCCCATCCGCGGTGTTCGCATCCGAGAGCTCGGCTGACGACACCACCGACGCGTTACGGATCGGTCGCTGGTGTCGTTAGCGCTCCGCAGAGTGCCGATCCCCGACGGTGCAACTGATCCTGCGGCCGGCGCTGATGCGTGTGTTGCGGGCATGACGTCATTCGGGCTTGACGTCATGGATGTCGGGAACTTCGGACTCTGTCGATCCGTCGAAGTTGCGAACGGGTGGTCTGCGAGAGGTGTGGCCAGCCTTTGGAGGTGGACGTGAATCGGTCAGTGAAGCTTCTCGCTCTCGTTCTCGGTGTCTCCCTGGTCCCGGTCTTGGGCTGTGGCTCTGGCGACGAGCCTGGCACTGAGGCCGTCACGTTCGACCCGTCCTCGATCGTCTCCGTCCCGGATGCCGACCGTGAAGCGATGATCGCGTCGGGTGATTCATCCGTTGTACTTGATGATCGTGTCTTCAACGCGCAGGCTGCGGACGATGATGTCTTCTCCACACCGCAGGAGCTGATGGACTTCTCCAACAGCGTCGTCGTCGTGACGGTCGATGGCCTCGCGCGGATTGCGGAAACCGGCGACGGTGACAGTTTGATCGACACGGCGATCGTCGACGCGACGATCGTCCAGCGAGTTTCTGGCGCAAGCGGCTTGCCCGACCGCATCTCGTTGGCGTCGGTGTTTCTCGAAGATGGGCCGGACCCCCGCGTTGACCCACCGCACCGCGTCGACGAGGAGGTCTGGCGAGGTGATCGCGAGTTCCTCGTGTTCTTGCAACCATTCCGATACCGGCTGGAGGTCTGGCCGGACACATACGTCATCACTGGGGGCCTGCAGGGCATATTCTCCAGGCCGATCTCGTCCGGCGAGTCGTTCGAGCCGCTTGTACCCGCCGAGTCGGCAGTCGCCAGCGCTCCCGACGTATCCGAGGTCGCCGCGCTTCGACCGGGACGAGCACCATCGCCCGACGACGAGTAGACGCAGCGCTTCCGACGGAAATCCGGTCCGGACCTCAGCCAACCGCCACAGCGTTCGGTGGTGCACCGACTCCTCGAGGTGAGCGCACACCTTCGGACTGGAACGCTCGACCACCGACCTGGACAGCCAGGTCGGTCACGCATATCGACGTCCATGGATGCCGTGCTGGACCACGCGCTATCCGGCACTATTCGCAAGCCGCGTGCGCCCATATCGGCAAGTCGTTGGAGGCGACGGCCCGAATGGCTTGGCAGCAATTCTGCGCCAATGAGCGCTCCAACATCCTCAGCTTCTCGTTCGCGAGCGTTGAGCGGCATTGCAGCTGGCGCTCGCGAAACCCCAGGTCGACGACGTCTCGCCCCGTTAGGCCGCGATCGGATCGTCGCCATCTTGTCGATCTTCTAGGCACGTTTGAGGCACGAGCCCATCGTGGGCGGCCCAGTTCCAACGCTCAGAAATGCACCGTACGCTGGGCATTCGCGTGAGAGCGGACGACGGGAATCGAACCCGCATCATCAGCTTGGAAGGCTGAGGTTCTAGCCGTTGAACTACATCCGCGTGTAGCGCAAGCCTAGCGAGCGATGCGCCGGGCCGACCTGAATCGACCAACCGGACCACGTCGATCCCGTCGTCCGAGCGACTGGGAGTTCCCGAGGACGGCGCAGCTCGTCGCAGCGCAGCTGCTGCGACCTCACCGACGGGTCAGGATGTCACTCATTCCGCGACCGCGGCCCGGTCGATGCGCAGCGGCGGATCGCTCCAGGCCGGATGGTGGACCGTTCGAGTCGTGCCCGCCGACACCTCACGGGCGATCAGGATCGGGTCGCCGTCGGTCGGATACACCCACAACTGTCCCGCTCGGTCGCGCTCGTCGGGCGAGGTGCCCACCGGCACCACGACCGCCGCAGCGGTGCCGTCGCCGAAGAACCCGACCGGTTCGGCGATCGTTTCGGGGAAGCGGAGGCTCACCGGCTCGTCGCCGGCCCAGATCAACGTCTGCACGTTGACCGTCGAGTACCCCTGCTGCCAGGCGATCGTGCCGTCCGACTGCTCACTCGCGACCAGTCCAGTCGGCACGACGTCGGGCAGGGTTGCGATGTCGTCCAGTTCGAGGTCCGGCAGTTGCAGACGATGGATGTGTGCGGCGAGGCCTTCGTCGATCGTGCCACCGGTGTTGTCGTGGATGAAGGTGACCCAGTTTCCGTTGTGCGCGACCGCAACCTCGGTGATCGTCGTCGCCGGATCCTCGAGGTACACCAGGTTCGTCATGCCGTCGCCGTTGTTGTCCGAGATGAAGAGCCCAGCCGTCCCGTCGTCGTCGATGCCTGCCGACACGATTGCCCGGCCCGAGGGGTGATACGTCGCGGCCCATGTGGTTGCGAGCCCGCCGACGTCGGTCTCATCGAACGGGGCGGTGACGTCGATGTGTCGGAGAGCGGCGCCGTCGACGCTCGGCGCGATCAATGCCGTTCCCGAGGGTTGCGACCACGAGATCCCCGCGGTGCCGGGCGCGAAGCCGCTCGGACGCTGGTCGTCGGCGCCGACGACGAGATCCTCGTCGACGAGCAGGCGATCTCCGGCCGGGTTCCAGTCGAGTCGACGTGGATCTCGATCGATGTGGGCGAGGCAGTGCAGCTCGCCGGTCTCGGGGTCGAAGCTGAACACGTCACCGCCGCGGGTGAACGTCACCTCTCCGGTCGCGGAGCGCAGTCCGGACCAATCGACCTCGCATGAGACGTCGTCGGCGACGGCCGGTGTCGCCGATTCGTAGAGCGTCTCGACGTCAACCCCGTCTGAGGAGTCGGTACGAGGAGGGATCGGCCCAGCGACATCGACGATCGTCGTGTTGGGAATCGCGCCGGGATCGACTGTCGGGTCGGGCTCGGCTGTCGGGTCGGGCTCGGCTGTCGAATCCTGCTCGCCCGGCGACGCCGCAGTGGTCGACACGGCGGTCACTACGGTGGTCGTCGTGATGCCCGGCGGCAGGACGTTGCCCCGACCGGCGGCGTCGCACGAGACGAGAACCGAACACGCCAGCAGTGCGACCGTCACCTTCGCCGATGTGAGCGGCATGGCCGCAACGCTAGACCATGGTGCGCCGCGCAACCGGGACACCCGATGCGCGTCGGTTGCGACACCCTTCTGCGAAGATGTGCTCGCATGACCTCCTCGCCCGAATCCGCCGAACCGACCATGCTGTCCAAGGTACGCAAGCTGCTGGCGATGGCCGAGGGGTCGTCCAATCGCAACGAGGCCGATGCGTTCGCCCGGAAGGCCGCTGAGCTCATCGCCGAGCACCGCATCGATCCCGAGCGGCTGCGGGCAGAGGCCAACGACGATCTCGCCGTCCGCGAGTTCTCACTCGGGAGGGGCGCGTACGTCCGTGGTCGGCTCGGCTTGCTGCAGGTGATCGGCGACGCACACGGTTGCCGGACGGTGTTCGAGGTTCGTGATCGTGGCACTGTGGCATTCCTCGCCGGCTTCCGGAGCGATCTCGAGACCGTCGATGTGCTCTATCACTCGCTCCACTCGCAGGCATCGTCGCGGATGGCCTCCGAGCGCCGCGCCACGGCCGCGGCCACTCAGCAGTTCCGACGTTCGTTCCTGTTCGGGTACGCCGATCAGATTCGTCGGATGTTCGAGGCGACCACGGAGGAGGTGCAGCGACATCTGCACCCGGCGAGCGCTGCGCTCCCAGCGTTGCGAGCTCGCGACCGCCGGGTCGACGAGTTCTCACGGCAGCGATTCGGCCGCGTGGTCGCCGCCCGTCGCCCCAAGGCTGCGACGGCCACTGGCTGGCAGGCCGGCCGTCGCGCCGCGCGCCGCGCCGATCTCGGTCGCCGTCGGGTCGGTGCGCTCCGAGCGATCGGGAGTGGATGATGGGTGCCGACCTCGGGCGAACCGCCGTCTACGCGGCTGAGATCGCGGCGTTCGAGGGGACGTCGTACGAGTCGCTCGCCCCGTTCGATGACCTCTCGGCGCTGGCATCGGTCGTCACATCGGCCGAGTGGTGGCCGCACGGCCCGATCGAGGTGCGGCCGGCCCGGAGCGATGCGGGCTCGTCGTCCACGTATCAGTGGGGGAGTGGTCGGCCCCTGATCCGGCTCGCGGCGCCGCAGTGCACCCGCGCAACGGTGCTGCACGAACTCGCGCACGTCCTCGCCGGGGTCACCGACGGTCACGGCGCCACATTTCGGCGCGCCCACGTCGACCTGGTCGGGTCTGCCTTCGGCGACATCGAGGCAACGTGGCTCCTCGAGGCCTATGCCGCCATGGGGCTCGAGCCCGGGAAGCGGACCTGGCCCGCTCCACCGATTCGTCGCGCCGCAGGCGGACCGCTCGCCCTTTGACGATTGACCACCCGCCACGCCAGGAGACGCGAGACCCGAGACGCGGCAGCGGAGCGCGAGCGTACGAGGAGTGTTCGAAGGTGCCCGCTCCGTGCGCGCTCAGGAACTCGGCACCGGGGTCGATCCGGCAGGACCGAGCACGGACTGATGGAGGCATTGCGAAACCGTGTACGCCGCGCGACGGCCGGCCGCTCCCGCTCGGCCGGCCGTCGCGCGTCCGCCGCTGACCGTCAACGTGACGACTCGTGCACGTCGCGCTCGGTCGCAGGTCCCGGTGACGCCGGTGGCGGTGGGAGCGGACCTCCCGGCTCCACGCCACCCTGATCGAGTCGGAACGGCGGATACCGGTCGGTCATCAGCGCTGCATACGCGACGACCCGGAAGATCCAACGGTTGAAGCCGACGATCAGGTCGAAGAGCGACCGCGGATATCGCCCGGTCACCAGCAGGATCAGGCCGGTGATGAGGACCAGAAGGCCGAGCAAACCACCGCCAACGGGCTCGAACCGCCAGTTGCCGCTATCACTGGTCCACGACACGCCTCCACCGATCAGCAACGCCACGATGACGTAGTGGGGGATGGCGAGCAGCCACCACTTGACCAGCACCAACCCACGCGACAGCCGCTCGGGATAGGCGATGTCGAGTACGGCGGGGTAGTCAGCCTCACGCTGCAGGCTGAACGGCGGGTACCGATCGGTCCCGATGCCGCCGCTCGAGGCGTAGTAGCTGACACGCCACGTCCATCGCAGCACTCCGAGGTTGTACTCCCAGATGTCCTGGGGATAGCGACCGGTGAACAGGATCGCCACACCGGCGATGAACGTCGAGACGACGAAGCCGACCCACAGGAACACCAACACGACGAAGTGCGGGATCGCCAGGAACCACTTCACCAGCCACATCCATCGTGACAGCCCGGGATCGAGTCGGGCGTTGACCGCGACGGGATGCTCCTGGGTCGGTGCTGCCTCGCCCATGCCGGCCACCGCAGACGGTGCGGTCGACAGCGTCTCTGGGCGGGTCCCGTCGCGGTCGCGTCGGGTCCCGACGATGATGAGCACGACAGCCAGCCCGACCAGCAGGGCGCCCGCAGCCAGCATGAAGATCGCGACCGGCAGGAAGGCACTCGACTTCGCACCGACGTCGACGTCGGCGGTCACACCGACGGACCCGTCGGCGTTCATGAGGACGACCACCCAGCGACCGCTGTCGGCCGCCCAATCGAGAACAGGCTCGGCGCCGGTCGTCGAGGCCACCCAGAACGGTTCCTCGGTGGGCGGCGCTGCCGGCAACGTTCCGTCGTGTCGCAGGTACTCCGGGGCGCGACCGTCTGTCAGATCGATCAGTTCATCGTGTGCCACGGTCGCGAGGTAGGCGTTGACATCGCGTTCGCGGCCGACGCCGACGAACAGGTTGGCTCCCTCGTCGACCGATGCGGCCATGATCCGGATGTCGGCGTCGATGGCATTGACCAGCCAGTTCGGTGATCCGGGATCAGCGAGGAAGTCGATCTGCTCGGATCGGATGGCGGAGGTGGGTGTTTGGAGTCGGTCGAGCTCGATCTCGAAGTACCCGTCGTCGCCGCGCCCGAAGGCGTAGCCCAGGCCCAGCGCGCCGCCACCCAACAGCAGAGCGACGCTCGGCAACAACAGGAGACATCCGAGGATCAGCGCGACCACGCGTGCTGGCTTCATCCCAGGTTCCTTTCGAGAGCTGTCCACCCCCAATCGCGCCGCCGCCCGGCCGTTCGACGCCAGTGCCGAACGACCCGTTGCCGGAGCGAACGGATCGTCAGATCTCGACGTGGGTGCCGACTTCGAGCACCTGGTCGGGTGGGAGGAGGAAGAACCGTGATGCGTTCGCCGCTCCTCGGTTGAGGAGCACGAACAGCTCCTCTCGAAGTGGGTGCATCCCAGGGACCTTGCCGGTCGTCACGGTCTCGCGGCCGATGAAGTAGGTGGCATTGTCCTCGTCGAACTCGAAACCTTGGATCGTCATGCCGGCGAGCGCCGCAGGGACGTCCGGTCGATCCATGAAACCGAACCGCAGACGGACCTGGACGATGCCAGGACCGACCCGGGTGTACCGCGCTCGCTTCCTGACCGGCACGCGCGGGGCCTCGGCGACCTCGACCGACACGAGCATCGTCATCTCGTGCAGCACCTTGTTGTGGCGGAGGTTCGACACCAACGCCGGTGGTGCTGCACCAGCGTCCTTGAACAGGTACACGGCCGTTCCCGGCACGCGGGCGATGTGTTGCTCGAGGGCCTCTCTCGTCACGTGGCTGATGGGTCGTTCGCCCCGACGGATCCGGGCAGCGACCAGTTGTCGGCCACGCCTCCATGTCGTCATCTGGACCACGAGTCCGAATCCCACGAGCAGCGGGAACCAGCCACCCGTCGGGATCTTCGGCACATTGGCGGCGAGATACGCGACGTCGACCAGCAGGAACGGGACGAGGACGACGAGCGCACGGCGAGTCGACCACCCCCACCGGTCGCGGACCACCCGGTAGAAGATCAGCGTCGTGATCAACATCGTGGTGGTCACGGCGATGCCGTAGGCCGACGCCAGCGCGCTCGACGTGCGGAACGCGAGCACCAAGCCGACGCACCCCACCATCAACAACCAGTTGACGAGCGGTACGTACACCTGACCGATGTGTTGTGGCGACGTGTGCCGGATCGCCAACCGCGGGAAGTAGTCGAGTTGCACCGCTTGAACGGTGAGTGAGAACGCCCCCGAGATGAGAGCCTGCGATGCGATCACGGTCGCGAGCGTCGACAGGATCGCCAACGCTGTGATGCCCCAATTCGGCGCCATGTCGTAGAACGGGCTGCCGACTTCCCTGCGGCCCTCGGCGAGCAACGCAGCCTGCCCGAAGTAGTTGAGCAGTAGGCCGGGTAGCACGAGTGAGTACCACGAGATCTGGATCGCCTTGCGGCCGAAGTGCCCCATGTCCGCGTATAGCGCCTCCCCGCCCGTGACGACCAGGAAGATCGAGCCGAGTGCCAGGAACGCCCGCCACGGGTGGTCGATGAACAGCTCGAATCCGTAGGTCGGTGAGATCGCCCGCAGTACGGCCGGGTGGATCAGGATCTGACGGAGGCCGAGTGCGCCGAGCACCGTGAACCACACGACCATGATGGGGCTGAAGACTCGTGCGATCCCCGCGGTGCCACGAGCCTGGACAGCGAACAACGCGACCAGGATCGTGATCGACACCGGAATCACCCAGGCCGAGAACGCAGACGTGGCGACCTCGAAACCCTCGACTGCGGAGAGCACCGAGATCGCCGGAGTGATGAGCCCGTCGCCGTACAGCAGTGCGGTGCCGAACACACCCAGCGTGATCACGGCGGCGCCGATCCGGGTGGGGGACTGGCCGCCGGGCGGCATCACGAGCGCGGTGAGGGCGAGGATGCCGCCCTCCCCGTGATTGTCCGCTCGCATCACGAGAAAGAGGTACTTCAGCGAGATGACGACGACGAGCGACCAGAAGACGACCGATGCCACGCCGTACGCGTTGTGGGCGTCGACCGCGAGTCCCGAGTGCTCGAACGATTCGCGAAACGCGTAGATCGGGCTCGTTCCGATGTCGCCGAAGACGATGCCCAAGGTGCCGTACGCCAAGGCCCCGACACCCCCACCGGTCCGTGTGCGCTGATTCACCGTCGGCGAACGCTACCGGTCGTTGGTCGCCGCAACGACATCCGAAACGCGTCGTGTGGTCCCGGTGTGCACCTGCGTCGTGGGTGACCGCGTTGGGCGCGCTCGCCGCATCGCAGGTCGGCTTCGAGCTCGGCGCTCTCGACACCGTGTCGTTCCGGCGTGTCTTCACGGGGTTCGTCATCTGTACGGTCGTGCTCGTCGCGTCCTTCGCCGCCACTGACAGCGACGTCGCGTCGTCGACCTGGAGCCGCCTCGTCCTCGCATGGCTCTACGTGGTTGCAGATGTGTTCTTCCTGACCGAGTCCGTCATCGTGACGAAGCTGCTCGGCGCCAATCAGGCGGAAGCCGAGCGGACCGTCGAACCCGGAGGTCATCTGGATCGAAACGCTCGCGACAGGTTTCGTTGGCGGCTCCATCGCGCACGATCGTGCGCAGACGTTCTATCATCGTGATCAGCGGTGGGCGGCCGTCACCAGCGTCGCGGCCGTTGTCGTCCGTGACGGCACGATCACACAAGGCGGTTACCACGGATGAGCGAGAACAGTCGGCAGGCCGGCCCAGCGGCATGGAGCGACGAGGCATCGAGCGACAGTGATCGAGGCGTTGCTCGATCGAGGTGGTGGCGGCGGTTCCGCCGTCGTGACGATCGATCACGGATCGATCCCGCCGACGCGCAGCACGTTCGCTTCTGGACACTGCTCGAACTCGAGCTCGAGCGTGCTCGACGCCACGAGCGATCGTTCGCGCTCAGCCGCGTCGAGGTGCCGGGGGTAGACGTCGACCACGATCGTGCGATGGCTGCGCTGAGCGACATCCGGGTGAGTGACGCGCTCACTTCGGTCGACGGCGGACTCACCATCTTGTGGTCCGAATCCGACGGGGAGGCCGCTGACCGGGCGCTTCGTCGGCTGGTGAAGGGGTTACCGGCCGGCCCCATCGTCGCGGCTCGTACGGTGGTCTTCCCGGACAACGGATTGTCGTTGACGACGCTCGTCGAAGCGCTCGATCAGGCACCGGCACTCCCGATCGGCGCCTCGACTGTCCGTGCACCCGCAACGGACGCCGTGGCGCCCTCGATCGTCGCCGGCGAGACGACATCCGAGGATGCTTCGATGGTCGAGGGCAGCGGTCCGCTCGATGCGCGCTCGGGGCAGCCGATCCGCGGGAACGCTCGATGACCCATCGACGCCGCGGCGACTCGTTCAAGCGCGCACTCGACATCGCGTTCGTCGTGCTGTCCGCACCGATCTGGATCCCGCTCCTCGCCGTGTGCGTGATCGCGATCCGCATCGATTCGCGTGGTCCGGTCATCTTCGCGCAATCGCGCACCGGGCAGCACGGCCGGACCTTTCGGATGTTCAAGTTCCGCACGATGGTCGTCAACGCCGACATGTTGAAGGCGAAACTGCAGCATCTCAACGTGCTGCCGGCGCCCGACTTCAAGATCCCGGACGATCCGAGGATCACCCGGGTGGGTCGTCACCTTCGGACGAGCAGCCTCGACGAACTCCCTCAGTTGTGGAACGTGCTCAAGGGCGACATGTCGATCGTGGGACCGCGACCGACGTCGTTCTCGCCGGGGCATCGGCACTACAAGCTGTGGCACACCCGTCGCCTGGAGGTGAAGCCAGGACTGACCGGGCTGTGGCAGCTCGAAGGTCGCAACACCACCGACTTCGACGAGCGGATCCGCCTCGACGAGCAGTACATCCGGCGGCGGTCGGTCGGCCTCGACCTCGCGATCATCGCGCGGACGATCCCGGCACTGGTGAGGCGCGAGGGTGCGTGACCCGTCAGCGGCACGCACACTCGCCCGGAACTCCCCGAACGGTCGACCACGACGTGGCTCTCCATGGCACGTCGACGCAGGTCCGCTCCCCGCCACGCGAAGCCGACGGGCGTCACGCTCGTTCCGGAGTCCAGGTGACGTACTGCTTCGACCGCACGACGTTCGCCACCGCGTGAGCGGCGGCGACGTTGGCCATGCAGAAGTGGGCCGGAAGGGCGGCGATCCGGAAGCGGCCGATCGTGGCCCGCGGCGCGAGCGTGCCCACGAGGGCCAGCCCATAGAAGAACAACTGAACGAGTACGGCCAACCGCCACACCGGGTGGTCCCGACGCGCCGACCAGCTCCCGGCGCCGGCGATCACCATCGGGACGAAGACCAGGCGGCGGGCGACCTTGTGCACGAACAGCACCACGGCGTAGGTGCCGTGGTGCCGCGGATCGAGCAGGGCCCGACGTCGACGAACCCCGGTGAGCCCGCGCGTGATGATGCGCACTCGACGCCGGTACTCGGCACCTGCGGTCTCGTTCGGGGCTTCCCAGGCGACGGCGTCCGGAGCGAACACCAGCCGCCGGTCATGGGCGATGACGCCCGTCGACACGAAGAAGTCGTCGGTGACGTCGCCGGGGATCTCGTCGATCAGCTCGCGGCGAACGGCGTGCAAGGTCCCCGTCGACGACACCACGCTGCCGATGCAGCTCTCCCAACGCTTGAGGCGGCGTTCGTACGACCAGTAGTTGCTCTCGCTCGAGGCGGTCCCGCTGGGTCGCTCCTCGTAGCGTTGGTCCCCGGCCACGCCTCCCACGTCGGGGTCGTCGAACGGAGCGAGCAATCGATCGAAGGCGTCGGGGCCCAGCCGGCTGTTCGCGTCGGTGAAGATCACGACGTCCCCGGTGGCGACGCGAACGGCTCGATTCATGGCGGCCGCCTTGCCACCTCGCGGCAGGTCGAGCACGACCGGCCGGCTCGGGTGGCCCTCGGCGAGTGCGACCGTGTCGTCGGTCGATCCGTCGGATGCCACGATGACCTCCAACCCGGCCTCGGTCCCGATCCGTTGCGCGGCGACGTCGTCGAGCTTCGCGACGATCGACTGCGCTTCGTCGTGCGCGGCGATGATCACCGACACGGATCCGGGTGCGGCACCGGCGGCCCGCAGCGGGCGGGCTCTGAACCGGCAGGCAGTCGCGAGCACGGCCGGGAAACCGGCGTACACGATTCCGACGAATCCGGCCGACACCCCCACTGCGATCGACCCGGCTCGGTGCGGCGGGCGAGGCATCGTCGTTCGGGTCCTTCCGGTCGTGGCCGCAGCGCTCGGACGCGTGGTCGTGCTGGCCGTGTCGAGGACGGTGCGGCTGGTGGTCGTCGGGAGTCGTGTCCAGGGCGGCGGACTCCCGTGTCCAGGCGACGATACCCGCACACCCGTTTGCCGCGGAGCGCGGGTTGACGGCGGCGCGACGGGTGGGGTACGTGGTCTCGCGATTCCCCAAGACGACGGAGACGTTCATCCTCCGCGAGATGCAGGCAGTTGATCGCCGTGACTGGGACGTGACCGTCTTCGCGATCCGACGAGAGCCGCGCGAGATCCGCCAACCGGGCGTCGAGCCCTACCTCGACGGTCTCACGGCGATCTCCGACCTCGGGGTCCGGGAAGCACTCCTGGCGCAGGGTCGGCTCCTGGTCCGTCGCCCGAGAGCCGCAGCGCGTCTGTGGTGGACGGCGATCGCCGGCAACGTTCGATCGCCGAAGTTCCTCGCCCGGGCAGTGGTGATCGCGTGGGGTGCCCCGTCGTTGGCGGCGTCGGCATCACGGGCCGGCATCGTCCACCTGCATGCTCATTGGGGGACCCACTCGGCGCTGCTGGCTCATCTCATGGCGCTCGTCAACGACGTGCCGTACTCGGTCACCCTCCACGCCCATGACCTCCACGTCGATCAGACGATGCTGGCCGCGAAGCTCGCCGCCGCCGACCACGTCGTGACGATCTCGGAGCACAACGCCGCCATGATCCGCGAACAGTTCCCCGACGTCGCCGATCGGACGTCCGTGATCCACTGTGGGGTCGATGTCGATGCGCTGCAGGCTCGTCCCCCCGACGACGATCCACCCGACGGGGGAGCGCCGCTGCTGGTCTGCGTCGCCGGACTGCGTGAGTTCAAGGGACACCGTCATCTGCTCGCAGCGCTCGACGAGCTCGATCGTCGGGGTGTGCCGGTGATGTGCGAACTCGTCGGCGACGGACCGCTGCGAGCCGAGTTGTCGGAGCTCGCCGGCGCAGGCGTGAGGTTCCACGGCGCGCTTCCCGTCGACCGTGCACTCGACATCGTCAGGCGCGCGACGGTGTTCGTGTTGCCGAGCGTCGAGTTGGCTGACGGGCGCCGCGATGGCATCCCGGTGGCGCTGATGGAGGCGATGGCACTCGGTGTGCCGGTCGTCTCGACGTCGGTGTCGGGGATCCCGGAGCTGGTCATCGACGGAACGACCGGTCGGCTCGTGCCGCCCGCAGACCCACCGGCGCTCGCCGACGCCATCGAATCGCTCCTGGCCGACGCTCCCCTGCGTCGAACCATGGCCCGATACGCTCGCGAGCTGATCGAGCGGGAGTTCGACGTCGACGCCTCGGGTGCGAGCATGTGCGCCGTCTTCGAGAGCGCTGGAACAGGAAGGGAACTGAGGTTCGATGACTGATCGGCGGATGCTGGTGGTGGTGGTCGTGGCTGCCGTGCTCGGAGGTGGGGTGGCTGCCCTCTGGGCATCGTCGCAACCCGAGCGCTACGAGGTCGGAGTCGTCCTGGCGGTCGGTCCGGCGGCCACCCTCATCGACGATGCGGACGTGATCGACGTGGTCGGTTCGCTCGAGCGGGGCGGCATCACGGCCACTGCGGCCGGTGTCGCGACGAGTAGTTCGGTGCGCGATGCCGCCGTCGCCGACCTCGGGCTCACCCCCGGGAGCATCGGTGACTACGAGGTCGACAGCGTGCCGGTGCTCACCAGCAGTCTCGTCGACATCACCGTGACCGGACCGGATCCGGAGATTGCCGCCTCGCTCGCCAACGCGATCGGCGCCGAGCTGCAGGCCCGCTTCACCACGATCTACGAGGTCTACGAGATCGAGCTCCTGACGCCGGCGATCGTTCCCGGTCAATCGACTCGCCCGAGCGTGCTGCTGGTCGCCGTGCTCGGCGCGATCGTGGCGGTCGCCGTGGCGTTGGTGGTCTGGTGGGCGGCGTTCGGTGGGCGTTGGCGCGTCGCGCGAGGTGACGCGGGCGAGTTGTGATGCCGATCCTGCTCGTTGCAGCGACCGCAATGGTGGTCGGGGCGACGATGATCATCGTCTCTCCGAGGCGAACAGCCTTCGTGCTCGGACTCGTCGTGGGCACCAACGCATCGGCAGTGATCAACGCTCGCCACGGCATTCCGGCGTTCATCCTTCCTCTTGCGTTGGTCGCGATCGGCATGGGTGCGCTGCGATTGCTCCGCGCGCGTCGGATCGATCCGCCGCACACCTGGTTGCCCGCGGCGGCCATCGGTGCGGTAGCGGCAATCGTGCTCTCCGCCGCGATCGGGCCGTTCATCGCGGTCGACGCATCGTCGTCGTCTTCGTCGGTGAGTCGCCTGCTCCAACATCTGCTGGTGCTTGTCGCCTTCGCGACGGTGTGCCGTCGCGAGCAGAGCTTTCGTGCCGCGCTCTACGGTTTCGCGACGGGCGGTGCGGTCCTCGCCACGCTCACCAACCTGCAGACGGTGACCGGCACGCGAGGGTCGGACCTCCTCGGTTTCGGTTCGTGGAACCGCGAGGTCATCGGCGGATCAGGCGATTCCCTGCGCGCTGCAGGGCCGTTCTTCGACGATCCGAACGCGTACGCTCAGTACCTCGTCGTGCTGGTGGCGATCGCAACCGGGCTGGTGCTCACGGTCGGGCGCACCCACGCTCGGCACTACAGGTGGTTCTGGTGGGCGGCCATCGCATCGATGGTGTTCGCCGTCGGCCAGACGGCATCGCGCGGCGGGATCGTGGGGCTTGCCCTGCTCGGCGTCGCCGTCGTCGTCCTCGACGGCGTCGATGCCCGCCGACTCGGTGTATTCGCGATCGCAGCGGCCGCCCTGCTCGTCGGCCCGTTCGGGATCGGCAGCCGTTTGGCCACGCTCGTGAACCCGCCCACGTCAGCGGCGGCTGACAGCGGCCTACGAGGGCGCGCGAGTGAGATGTTGGCGGCGATCGACATGTTCGTCGACCACCCTGTTGCCGGCGTCGGGTATGGCACCTACAACGATCGCTACCTCGATTACTCGCGCGACATCGGTATCGACGCCCGCTTCGAGGACCGCTCCGCTCATTCACTACCGCTCGAGATCGCCGCCGAGCAGGGTCTGTTCGGTCTGGCGGTCTGGACGGCATTCGCCACCTTCGCCGTCGTCGTCGTGGCCCGCCTACGGCGAGTCCGTGCCGACCTGGGCGTCCCGTTGGGTCTCGCCCTGCTGGGGTTCGGTGCGACCTCGCTGTTCCTGCACGACGTCCATCCACGCTTGATGTGGTCGCTCCTCGGCATGACGGTCGGCGCAGCGTTCCTGCTCGACCGCTGGCAGGCGGACACGGATCGCGCCGCTGCACTTGCCGCCACGGGACGGTCCGACCGTCTCCGTGTCGCGATGGTGATCCAGTCCTATGTCCCGGCCGTGGGAGGAGCCGAACGACAGCTCTCCAATCTCGTCCCACTCCTCGTCGAGCGCGGCATCGAGCCCCTGGTGGTGACGAGATCGATGCCGGGACGTCCCCGCGACGACATCATCGACGGCATTCCGGTGATCCGCCTGCGCGTCCGTGGACCGAAGTTGCTGAGATCGATCCAGTTCGTGGTGCAGGCGCGAGCTGTGCTGGAGCGGTTCGATCCCCACGTGGTTCACGCCTACGACACGCTCACCCCGTCGTCGATCGCCCTCGGACACCGGGCGCGAACCGGAACCCCGGTCGTGACCAAGATCCTTCGGTCGGGTGAGCTCGGCGATCTCCATCGGCTGGGATGCAAACCCTTCGGCGTCGTCCGGCGTCGTCGACTGCTTCGACACACCGACGCGATCGTCGCGATCAGCAGTGAGGTCGAGGCGGAGCTCGCCGCCTTCGGCGTCGAGCCCGACCGGAGGGTGTACATCCCGAACGGCGTCGACACCGGCCGCTTCGCAGCGCCACATCACCGCACGCGCACCGCGAGCCCGACTGCGCCGCTCACCGTGGTCGCAACGGGTCGCATCGCTCCGGAGAAACGCTTGGTCGAGTTGGCACAGCGTTGGCATCGAGTGACCGACCGATGGCCCGGAACCCGTCTCCTGATCGTGGGAGAAGGACCGGAGGCCGAGCGACTCAGGACGTTCGACGACGTCGAACTGCTCGGACGCCAGAGGAACATCCCCCTGATCCTCGAGGACGCAGACATCTACGTCTCGGCCTCGAGCGCCGAGGGTCTCTCGAACTCGCTGCTGGAGGCGATGTCGGCCGGCTTGCCGTGCGCGGTCACGGACGTCGGTGGTGTCCGTGACGTCATCCGGCGGCCGAGCCAGGGCACCGTCGTCGACGCGGACGACCTCGATGGTCTCATCGATGCGATCGTCGAGCTCATCGGCAACCGATCGCACCGCTCGGCGGTCCGACGATCGGCGCGACGTCGCATCGTGCATTCGTTCGGCCTGCACGCCACGGCCGACCAGCTGGTCGCGCTCTACACTCGCCTGGTCACAGAACGTCCGCATGCGCGTGTGATCGCATGGGACCCGGAGGACTCTGCATCGAGTGGTGCCACCGACGAGGCGTCGGCGGATCGTCGTGATGCTCGAGAAGAGGTGGGTGCGTGATCGTCTGCGTGCTGGGGATGCACAAGAGCGGCACGACGCTCCTCGCCGAGACCCTCCACAAGAGCGGGATCCACATGGCCGACGTCCCCGACGGGCTGGGTTACGACCAGTCGAACAAGTTCGAGCGCCATGAGGCGCAGCGCATCAACCGCCGATTGCTCCACGATGTCCTGGTGCCGACGCTGAAGGGCTTCCGACTCCGGAACGCGGGACTCGACCGCGCCGGGTACCAGATCAACCTCGACTCGATCGCCTGGGTGGTCCGTCGCCGTCTGGGGCGTGCGTTGGCGGCGGCCCCGTCCGATCCCATCGTCGAGATGGTGGACGCCCTGGATCGCGAGCACGAAGACTGGGGGTTCAAGGACCCTCGGACGTGCCTCACCTACTCGTGGTGGCGACGCGCACTGCCTGACCACCGGCTGGTCGCTGTGTACCGCCCCTTGGACGAGGTGCTGATGCGCTACCGCACGCGCTGGCGGTCGCCGATCCGGCTGGTACGGGTTGCTCGCAGCTGGATCGTCCACAACGAGATGTTGGCCGATCACCTCGATGCGAGCAGCGACTTCGTGCTGCTCCGGTACGACGACATGATGAGCGACGACCGTGAGTTCGAGCGGTTGCAGGAGTACATCGGGCGTCCACTCGAAGACTGCCGCCGACCCGAGCTCTATCGGGCCCGTCGTGCGCCCGTTGATGCGGGCGGCACGGTGGTCTGGCTGCCGCGGCGTGTCGTGCAGCGGGCGACGCGGGTGGAGACGCGGCTCGATCGGATTCGGCAGGCGTGAATCGACAACCCGACGACCTGGGGCGCGCCAGCCTGACCGGTGTGCTCTGGAACGGTGTCACGTTCGGGCTCAGCAAGTTCGTCGTGTTGGTGACGACGGTCATCCTGGCGCGGCTGCTCGAACCGGCCGACTTCGGTCTGCTCGCCATTGGCCTGGTGGTCATCGGCTATCTCGACTTCATCAACGACTTCGGCGTCGCGGCTGCGGTCATCCAACGCGACGGTGATCCCGAACAGTCGGCGAACACCGCCTTCTGGCTCAACATGGCGCTCGGTCTGGCCCTCGGTCTCGTCGGATTCGCTGTCGCGCCGGCAGTCGCGTCGTTCTTCTCCGAACCGCGCGCGACCTCGGTGATCCGGGTGCTGTCGTTGTCGTTCCCGCTCACGAGCCTCGGGTCGATCCACGAGGCACGATTGCGGCGCGACCTGAGATTCGCGCGCCGGGTGATCCCCGAATTCTCCAAAGGGGTGGCCAAGGGTGCCGTCTCGATCACGCTGGCTTTGACGGGCCACGGTGTCTGGAGCCTCGTGTGGGGACAGCTCGCCGGAACCTTGGTGGCAGCCATCGGGTACTGGTTGGTGTATCCGTGGCTGCCGTCGCTCCGCTTCGACCGGCGGACCTGCCGCGAGCTGCTCGGCTTCGGGTCACAGATGACCCTCGTCGGTCTGCTCGGCGGCCTGCACAAGAACATCGACTACCTGATCGTCGGGCGTCAGCTCGGCTCCCGGAGTCTCGGCCTCTACACGATGGCGTTCCGCATGCCGCAGCTGCTCATCGAGAGCGTCGTCGACATCACCGGCCAGGTTGCGTTCCCGGCCTTCGCCCGGGTGCGCTCCGACCCCGTGAGGCTTCGTTCCGGGCTCCAACGAATGCTGGGCATGACCGGGCTCGTCATCGTGCCGCTCGGGATCGGACTCGCATTGATCGCCGACCCGTTCGTGCGGGTGTTCTACGGCGATCGCTGGACCGACGCGATCCCCGTGATGCAGGTGCTCGCCGTCTACACCTTGGTGCAGAGTCTCAGCAAGACGTGCGGTGACGTCTACAAGGCGATGGGAAGACCGGGCATTCTCAACAAGTTGTCGGTCGTGAAGCTGGGGATCACGGTGCCACTCCTGCTCGTCGCGGCACCCCATGGCATCGTCGCCGTCGCCGTGGCGCAGTTGATCTCGGCGGTCGTGCTCACGATCTGTCGGCTCGTGCTCGCAGCACGCATCGTCGACATGCCGGTCGTCGACGCGGTCTCGCCCTTCGTCCCGGCGCTGCGAGCGGGCGCGGTGATGACCATTGCATGCTTGGTCGCACTAGTGGCTGCTGACCCTCTCGGGTCGCTGGCTGCGATGATCGTGACGATGGTCGTTGGCGGACTCGTGTACTCAGGGAGTGTGTGGCTCTTCGATCGTTCCCTGATCGGCGAGTATCGCCGTCTTGCCCGGCGGCCCGGCGGACAGGGATCTCGGCGCGAACGGGAGCTCGCCTGATGAGGGTCCGCCGCCGCCGACCCGATCCGGTGTGCGCTGTCGTCGCGGTGGCCGCGTTGACGCTGGCATCGTGCTCCGATGCCGTTGGCAGCGCCCAGACGCCCGTGAGCGTGCTCTCGGCAGAGTCGAGCGCCGACGGATCGACCGAGAGCGCATCGGGCGGCGCGGATCCTGCGGCCGAGGCCGAACCGGGCCTCGAGTCCGCGGGAAGCAGCGTCCCGGCCGGTACCACGCTGCCCGAGACGACGCTCGCGCCGATGCCCGTGGTTCGGTTCGACGTCGCCGACGCTCCGGCAGGATTCGCCCAGACCCAGGGGCTCACGGGTGGCTTCGGTCAGCCGGAGTTCGTCGTGACCTCGACCGCCGACAGCGGCCCTGGCAGCTACCGCGAGGCCCTGTCGGGTGGCCAGCGGCACGTACGCTTCGACCCCTCCCTCGCTGGCCAGACCATCGATCTCGCGGAGCCGGTCATCGTCGGTGGCGACGACATCACACTCGACGGCTCGGGCGTCGACGTCGTCGTATCGGGTCGGGCGACCCGGTTCTCGGGTACCAACATCATCGTGGCGGGCATGACGTACCGCGACCACGCGCGAACCGAGGACGACGACGCGCTCACGTTCCTCGACGCCTCCGAGACCCAAGTGATCGGGTTGTTCGCGAATCACTTCTCTCACGCCACCGACGGTCTCGTCGACTTCATCTGGAATCGCAAGCACGACGTCTACGTCACGGCGTGCGGAAACCGCTTCGAACGGCACGACAAGGCGATGCTGATCCACAGTGGGCGCGACGGTCGCGAAGGGGGTATCTACCACGTGACGCTGTGCCACAACGTCTGGAGCGACATCTATCAACGCACGCCGCTGTCGCGGGATGCGTTCGTGCACCAGTACAACTCGGTGTTCGAGCGGTACGGCAAGCCCAACGGCGACGGTGGTGGCTCCAAGGCGGGTGACGGAGACGACGGCACGCAACATCTGCTCGAGAACAACGTGGCGATACCGCGCGTGACCGGCGAGACCACCTTCGACGGCAGCACCGTGTCGAGCCCTCGTGCCGAATGGGCCGGCCCGCAGCTCCGTGGTGACGGCTACGTCAGCATCAGGGGAACCTTGCTCGAGACCGTCGACGGTGTCACCGCCATCGAGGTCGAACAGGATGCGGACCAGGTTGCGCGACCGCCGTACGACTACCAACTCGTCCCGGCGAGTCCGGCGATGCGCGACGCCGTGCTCGCAACCGCCGGCACGTGTGTCCCGGTCGGCGAGGGCCACATCGTGCCATGCGCCCCGCTGCTGCTCCTCGAACCGGGTGCGACGGTCGTCGCAACCGTCGATGGTGCATCTGCTTCGGTGCGCGCCGAGATGGGCGGCGAGGCGTACGGAACGGCGGTCGACGACGGTGGTGGCCGGTGGACGGTCGCGCTCGACGACGCGGTCGACTCGCCGGCGGAGATGCGGATCGTCGTGACGACCAGTGACGGTCGCGAGGTCGCCTCGGATCCGATCATCGTTGCCGTGGTCCCTTGACGTCGACGACCGGCCTGCGGTGGCGATCTGCGGATCAGGCCGATCGTCGGTGGTCGATGGCCTCGTCGTAGTGTCGCGACATCGTCGTGGCCCACGCGTGCGACGAGTAGCGCTCTTCGACGACACGGCGGTTGGCGTCGCCGCCGGTTTCGGCGAGCGAGGCGAGCGACTCGGTGATGGCCGACGCGAGTGCAGCGACGTCGCCCGGCTCGACCAGGCGTCCGTCGCCACCGTCGAGCACCTCGGCGACGTCACCGACGCGTGTCGAGACGACCGGTAGGCCGGCCTCCATCGCCTCGAGCAGGGCAACCGGCAGGCCTTCCCAGTGCGAGCTGAGCACGAACACGTCGGAGGCTTGCAGCAGGTGACGAACATCATGGCGCATGCCGAGGAGGTGAGCTGCGCCGCCGAGACCGAGCTCGTCGACCAGTCGGGTCAGCTCGTCGAGCCGGGCGCCGCGCCCGACGATCGCGAGCTCGACGTCGTCATGGGTGCTTCGTACGGTCGCGAATGCGCGGAGCAGGTCGTCGTGCGCCTTCTGGCTGGCGAGGCGGCCGACCGTGATCACGAGCCGATTGCGGGAGTTGGTCATGATCGAGTGGCGGAGCCGCCACAGCTCGTCGGGTTCGAGCGGCGGCGTCGGTGCGACCGCGTTGTGCAGGACGTGCACGTCGGTGTTCTTCAGCAGCCGTCGACGGGCGTCGGCGGTGCGGTCGCCGACGGCGATGACGCGTGTGGCGAGGTGCTGCAGCATGAACGTCTCGAGGCGACCCTGGTACCAGTGGCGGTCGGCTTTCGTCTCGGTGTTGTGCAGGGTGACGACGACCGGGATGCGCAGCAGGAGCCCGCAGAACATCCCGAGGATGTTGGCCGGCGGGAGGTTGGTGTGGATCACGTCGAAACGACCGGCGCGGACCGACCTCAGCAGTCTGAGGAATCGGCGCATCGAGACCAACCGGCGGGCCGGGAAGGAGCGAACGGCGATGCCGCGAGTGCGGAAATGCTCCCCGCGCTCGTGGCTGACGTTGCGCAGGGTGAAGACCTCGAGATCGTAGGGCTCGTCGGCGAGCTCGTCGATCAAGGTGCGAAGGAGCGTTTCGGCTCCGCCGTCGTACCGGAGGCTGACGAGGATGACGGCGACCCGGCGGGTCGGCATCGGTGTGTCGCTCACGGGAGCGCCAGGAGCGAGCGGCTGCGATCGACGGTGACGAGGTCTTCCCACATGGTGTCGCACAGAGTACGAACTTTCCCGCCGATCTGATCGCGGCCCTTCCCGATCGAACGGGCGTGGACGAAGTCGGTCGTCCGGCGGTCAGGTGGGTCGAGGCCCACCCATCGATACAGGGGCCGGATGGTCGCGTCCGGATCGCTGACCAGCTGTTCGTACTGGAGCGTCCTGATCCGGGCTTCGCCCTCGAGTCGTTGGTTGGCCCAGAGCGTGTTGCGGCAGTACCAGAACAGCGCTGCGGCATCGTGAGGAGGCATGTCCTCGCGGAACAGGGATCGAACGAGGTCACGAGTGCTCCCTGTCAGCCCCTCGTTGCGCCAGTCACGCACGTCGTCGACGATTGGCCGGAGGTTGTTGACGCCGTTGTCGACACCGAATCGACGGAGGTTGCTCGCCGCGACGTCGCGGTAGTGCCGGAACATCCAGATCGCGATCGCGTCTGGGTCGAGCGCGAGCAGTTCGCGGACGCGCTGGCTCTCGACCAGGGGTTTGACCACGTTGAGGGCCGCACCGCTCCGGCCGAGTCGTCGCTTCACGTCGTCGAGGTCGCGGAGCCGGTGGTGGCGCGGCCGTTCGTCGAACAGGCTGCCCAGCTCGCCGAAGACACGCACCCGGGCATCGCGGTCGAGGAGTTCGGTGAGCATGGTGGTCCCGGATCGTTGACATCCGACGATGTGGAGCAGCGGATGGGCCGCGGGTGCGGTCGGCGCCACGCGCTGGCGTACGTGCTTGAGCTCACGCCTGGCCCGACCGGCGACCCTGTCGAGCCGACTCATCGCGGAGGCGCCTGCGTCCGGTCGAACCAGGCCTCGATGTGGCTCCTGATCGTCGACATCACCACCGGCCAGTCATAGCGCGATCGCGCTACCGCGCGGGCGTTGGCCCCCAGGCGCTGTGTGCGATCGGGGTCGGCGACCAGGTCGGTGAGCACATCGTGGAGTGCGTCGACGTCGTGGGGACGGACGAGCGCTCCGGTCTCGCCGGGTCGGGTGAAGTCGGGAATCGCTCCGAGGTCGGTGCCGACGACCGGCAGGCCGGCGTGCATCGCCTCGATGAACGCCACACCGAACGGCTCGGCCACGGTCGGCAGGCAGAACACGTCGCACTGCGCCATCAGCGAACCGACCTCGTCGAGCGATCGTCGACCATGGACCACGATGCCGTCGCCGGTGACCCCCTGCGGCGAGCAGCCGACGATGTCGAGTCGCGCGGTCGGATGGGTCACTCGCAGGCGTCGGAACGCGGCGACGAGGTCGGGCCCGCCCTTGCGTTCCCAGTCGACCCCGACGAACAGGATGCGACCGCCATACCAACCCTCGTGATCGGCCATGACCGAGGTGTCAGCGTTCGGCCCGACCCCCACGACGGCGACCTGGTCGGGTGGTCGTCGGTAGCCGTGCACGATCATGTCGCGGACATGCTCGCTCCGGGTGAAGATCATCGCTGCCGACGCGTACATCTCGGCTTCGGTCCTCAGGTACCGCGCAGATCGGAGGCTGGATCGGTCGAAGCCCGGGTAGCCGAGGTTCGCCAGATGGGCATGATCGGTGTAGACGAAGTGTGGGACGCCGTCGACGCTGGCATCGAACAGACTCTGACTCTGGAACACGAAACGGTGGGTCGCCGGTGACACAGTCGAGCGGACGCACCGCGAGGCGGCGGCTGCGAAACCTCGGGATCCGACCATTGCCCGCTTGGGGGTGATCCGTCGAAGGGCGAGCGACCCTGCGTGCTCGGCGATGCCGGTGACCGCCGCCAGGGCCATGCGGGGCCGATCGGACCGGACCGAGTCGAGCACGTCGATGTCGTCCACCTGGTATTCCGGGAAGGTGGCCGCCAGCTTGGCGGCCAGACTCGCGTTGACGCGCGGGCGGTCGCCGCTGCGCACGAGCGCCACCCGGTTCGGGTCAGGCACGGGTGGGAGCGTCGAGCGATGTCAACTGGGCGATGACGCGTCCGTCGGTCTCGGCCACGTCGACGCCGAGGATCGCCGCCACGGTCGGCATCAGGTCGTAGATCGACGACCCCTGAACTTCGCCGGGCACGACGCCCGGACCGACCGCGAAGAAGCACGACTCGGGATTGTGGTCGCCCGTGCGGTTCCCGCGGTGCACGTACTCGACGATGCCGACCGCGTCGGACGTCACACGGTCGATGGGCGATGTCCGGTTCCAGATCACGAACACATCCGGCATGTGGTCGATCCACTCGCCGGTTTCCTCCTCGTCGGTGCGGACCACACGGTCGACCGCGGGTTCGCCGGTATCGGCATTGCGGAGGGCGAGCAGCTGCTCGCTGAGCTCGTCGACGTAGGCGTCGATCTGATCGGGGCGGAGTAGACCCTCGGGTTCCCGTCCCACGACGTTCAGCCGGATCGCACCGGCGATGTCGTTGTGCGGCACGACGAACGACCGGCGTCGTGCACGATCGTTCACGGCGGCGCTCTCCTCGACCTTGCGCTTGAGAGGGCGACCCCGCCGACGGAGCTCCCGGGGGAGGAGCCGCTTCGCGATCAGCTTGGCCCGGTTGGTCAGCGACAGCCGCTTCGTGATCGTGGTCCCCTCGAGGCGGCGCAGCACCTCGTCGAGGATGTAGTTGCCGGTGTAGTTGGGGCCCATCCCGGTGCCCGAGAACACGATCACGACCGTGTCGTCGTCGACGTCGTCGACGAGCCGACCGATCGAGGCGTCGATCGAGGCGTAGACGCTCACCACCGGGTCACCGAGCGCGGTGTTGGCGCTCCGGTCGAACTGGGGATGTTCTGGGTCGCGCACGTGCCATGCCTGGTGGCCGACGCAGTGGGGTTCCGCGAAGACCGTGACCAGCAGATCGAGATCGTCATCGGCCCACTCGTCGCGGGTGCACCGCTCGCGTTGGATGATGCGGCTGTCGAGGACGGCGAGGAAATCCCTCATCTGCTCTTCGTCGCGTCCGCCCGGCATGTCGCACTTCGGCAACGGATCGGCACCGTACGTCGAGGTGAGCTGAGCGGCGTAGGAGTCCGGCCAGGTGCGCAGACCGGTGTACACCGGCCCATGAGACATCCAGTCGACCGCGATGCGCCCGTTGATGCCGTCCGACAGACCAACCTTCGGAACGTCGAACACGGCGATCCGGCGGCCCGAATCGCTGATGCTCTCCCACACCGGCGCGGCACGGAACTCGTCGGCTTCGAATCGGTGCGCCTCGTACGAGCCGGGCCCGACCTGGCGGTAGTAGTAGCGGGCGTGCTTGGCGGGTGACACGCCGGTTGCGACCGACGGCCACACCGCCCCGCTGCCGAATCCCGCCGGGGATGTGACGACGCCCCAAGCGCCCTCCGACCGCAAACGGGCGAGGTTCGGAAGGGTGCCGTCTTCGGTGCCGGCCAGCAGCAGATGTGCGTCGGCTGCGTCGAGTCCGAGCACGAGTACGCGACGACGCCCGCTTCCCGCCGATGTTGAGAAATCCGCCATGTCCCAGCCCCCACACTTCGTCGATGCCTGAGGAACCCGAGGATACCGCAGGATTCCGGGCGACGTAGGGGCGGGCGGAGTGCTCGTTCGGGTGGCCGCGGGAGGAATCGCACACGCTCACCCGTCGCCAGTCCACCAGACGTCGTGCCCCGGGGCGAGGTGGTCGCGATCTCCCCAGGTGGGTGACGGGCGGGTGCCGCCCGGCGGGAAGTACAGTCGCCGACGTGCGGCTGATCCATGTTGGTGACCGTCGATCGAGCGCGGCAGCCACGGCGGTCGGCGCGGCGGTGGAGCCGTGATCGCTCGCCTCAGCGCCGCTCGGGCGCTCGCTGCAGGTTGCGCACTGCTCGTATGGGCGATCGCCTCCGATCGTCCGGCCACGGCGGTCGTGCCCGAGGACTCCGAGCCGGCGCAGGTTCGGTTGTCCTACACCAGCGACCCCGCGACCAGCATCACGATCCGATGGACGGGCCCGGCCGAGGGTGCCGTGCGCTACCGGCAGACGGGATCATCGGCGTGGTCGGAGGTGCCCGCCGCATCGATTGCGACCCGTGATGGCGACGACCTCCAGGTGGTCGTGGTGGACCTCACGCCCGACACCCCGTACGAATACCAACTCACCGACATCGGGGATACGTGGACCCCCACGCGGTCGTTCCGAACTGCTCCCATCGATGGAGCGTTCGAGGTGGCGTTCGTCGCCGATACGGGAATCGCCGGGCGCACCGACGGGCTGACCACGGGTACCCGCCAGGTGATCGACGAGATCGCAGCGGAGGCTCCCGTGCTCGTGTTGGGCGGTGGCGACTACGCGTACTACAACAGCGAGGACCGCTTCCCCGATCTCGGTGGCGCTATCGACTCGTGGCTGGAGCAGATGGAGCCGATCATCGCCGAGAGCGCGTTCATGCCCACCTATGGCAACCACGAAGTGCTGCTCGGCGAGGACGTCGACCATTGGATCGAGCGCTTCTCGACGCCCGACGGGGCCGCAGGACGGACCTCGTACTCGTTCAACGTCGCGGGCGTGCACTTCATCGCGTTGATGGCGTACGAGAGCGTCGTCGACGACGCGACCGAGGCCTGGCTGACCGCTGATCTCGAGGCCGCGTCGGGCGCTCGCGCGATCGTGCCGTACCTCCATCGGAACGTGTACGGCGACGGTACGGTCCATCCGCCTTCGCCCTCGCTCGCCCGTCAGCTGTCGGCACTCTTCGAAGCCCACGGCGTCCAGGTGGTGCTGACCGCCCACGACCAGTCCTACGAGCGGACCTATCCGCTCTCCGCCGGCGAACCGACGTCGACCAGTCGGCACTGCTACACCCCTGCTGACGGGATCACGTGGGTCAAGTCGAGTCCGGGGGGCAAGCTGAGCAACGTCAACTGGTCGTTCTCGGACTACGACGAGACGCCGCCCAACGCCACGATCGCAGTACGAGAGGGTGGTCTCCACCACTACACCGTGCTCCGAGTCGGCGACGGCGACGATCTCGAGGTCGTGACGTACGGTGTCACCGGGAACGGTGAACCACCCGTGGTCGTCGATGCGGTCCGATACGCCGAGACGTGTCCGCCGGAGCTCGCGTTCCTCACCCAACCTCCGCTGCTCGACATCGACGCGGGTGCTTCCGACGCGGTGTTCGACGTGGAGCTCGGGGGCGGACCCGCCACCCTCACGTCGTCGGTCGACTGGATCACGACGAGCGCGGTGGATGCCGTCGGCCGAGCGCAATTGACCGTCGAGGGTGGCGGGCTCGCGACGGGGCGGCACGCCGCCGAGATCCGGGCGGTGTCGACCGATGGACGAATCGCCGTCCTGCCGGTCGCAGTCAAGGTCCGCGGGAGCAACTCGGCCGCCACGCTCGTCGTGTCGGCGTCGGCCGACCGGGCGGACCCGACGGTGCTCGATGGGGCAGTCCTGTCCGGCGACGTCTACGTCGAACTGGCTGGCAACACCGAGAACGTGGGGAAGGTCCGGTTCTTCCTCGACGGTGCTCGCGAGCGCAACGACGGTGGCGCGCCCTTCGATCTCGTTGGTGGGAGTCGACAGGAAGCGACGGGATGGAGCACTGCGGCGATCCCGGACGGAGAGCATCTCATCGAAGCGATCGTGGTCGATGCCGATGGCGCCGCAACCTTCGCCGTCGCCCGGTTCACGGTCGCCAACGACGGATCGGCGACAGGCGCGTCGTCGGTCTCCGGGCGGCCCTTCGTACCGCCTCCGGTGGTCGCGGAACCGTCGGTCTCCTCGCCGGAAACTGACCGCGCGACGGTCGCGACCTTGCCCCCGGTGACGTTCGCCCCGTTGACCCCGGTCCCGGAGCCCGCCGCACAGGACCCCGGATGGTGGACGTCGTGGTGGTCGATGATCGTCGGCATCGCTCTGATCGGTGTCGTCGCAGCGATCATCGGGCTGCGCTCCGGGACACGTGGCGAATCGCGCCCCCGCGATGCAGACGCCGCAGCGTGATCAGTCCGGTCGCGTGTTGCGACGCCGGCGAGGTCTTGCGGCGGTCGGTGACCATCGCTACCCTCCGTCAAGCATCGGCAGACACCATCGGGGGGATCGTCTGCCCGCTCTCCGTAACCGTGTTCGTCGGGTGAGGTGCTGCTCGTCGGACCCGCGTTCGGATCGGGTCGTCCGTCCCACTCGCCGCACCGTCGGTCGACGCAATCGCCCCTGACGAATCAGAAAGGCCAGACCGTGACCGATGAGACGACCCCAGCCAGCCGGTACCACGCGCTTCTGATCGGAATCGACGCCTACCCGAACGCCCCGCTGACCGGGTGCGTCAACGACATCGACGCGATCCAACGCATCCTCGTCGAGCGCGCGGGCGTTCCCGCTTCACAGATCACTCGCCTCGCGTCGCCACACGACGCCATCGCTCACGAGACGAGTGTTCCCGAAGCTCCGGCCACCCTGGAGAACGTCCGGAAGGCCTTCATGGCGTTGGGCTCGGATCGCGTTCGGGAGGGCGATCGCGTGTTCATCTATTACGCCGGACACGGGACGCGGATCCCGGTCGTCGCTGACACGCACCGCGTTCAGCGTGAGGCGCTCGTCCCCGTCGACGCGACGCTTGCGGGATTGAAGGTCCTCTTCGACTTCGAGCTGAACTCGCTCCTCGCCGACATCACGAAACGAACGAGCTCCGTATCGCTCATCTTGGACTGCTGTCAGTCCGCGGGTGCGACCCGCAGCATCAAGGATGCCGAGACCCGAACTCGCTACATCGACCTCAGCGGCGCCCTCGGGCCGGAAGGTGCGTTCACGCTCCCTCCGCAGCAGGCTGGAGACCGGGCGCAGACCCGCGGCGCCGCCGACGGCATGGCGGGCAACGTGTCCGACTGCCAGGTCGTCGCGGGGTGCCTCAGCCACGAGCAGGTGCAGGAGAAGCCGCTCGACGGTGTCCAACACGGGCTGCTCACGTACTCGCTGATCACGGTCCTCTCCGACGTCCCCGACGACGAGCTCACGTCGGTCCAGTGGGGTCGCCTGTGGAACAGGCTCCGAGCGACCATCGAGGCCTCGAATCCGGCGCAACACCTCTGGATGTCGGGCGGGCTCGCACGCTCGTGGCTCGCCGGCCCGCCGGCCGACGGCGACGTCGGACTCGGGATCGAACGCCGCGGCGACGTGTACCGGATCGATGCCGGCACCGTGGCCGGCGTCACCGTCGGGGCCGAGCTCGCCGTGTACGACGAGGGTCCGGCCAGGTTCCCGTCGCTCGGAACTCCCGACGACATCGCCGCGCGATTCAGCGACGTCGTGCTCCGCGTGTCGTCTGCGACGGAGTCGGAGGCGGAGTCGGCTCCGGACGGCGAACCGTTCGAACTCCCGCCCGGTGCTCGTGCTCGATTGACGAAACCCGGCGAGTCGGAGCGGCTCTCGTGCGCCGTCGTGCCACACGACGCAGCCGTGATCGAGACGCTCGAGGAGTCGACGCTGCTCCGGGTGACATCGGCGGACAAGGCGCTCGTCCGACTGGAGCAGCGGCCCGATGGGCAGTGGGACCTCGTCGACGACGTACACGGTGTCCGACCCGACGACCCGGTCCTCTACACGATGCAGCCAGACGAGGTCGAGGCGCGGTGCCGGGGCGTCCTGGAGCACTACGTGCGGTACGCCGCACCGATGCGAATGGCAGGCCGCTGCGCCGATCTGCCCGGGGCGTTGCAGGTCCGCCTGCTGTCGTGTCCGCCGAGCGGAACGGTGGCGCCCGATGACGCGCACCAGCTCCCCGAGGTGGAGACCCAGCCCGACTCCACGTACCACCTCACCGCAGGCGATCGATTCTGCATCCGCGTCCGCAACACGTCGAACGAACAGCTCCAGGTCACCTTGCTCCTCTCGGACGCGACGGGAGCGGTGGGCATCGTGGGCAAGCGGATGACGATCGACGTCGGGCACGACGAGATCTTCTGGCCGCCTGATGCTCGAGTTGGCATGCCGTTCTCGGCCGTGTTGACGCCGCCGGACTCCGACCAGTGCATCGACCGCCTGGTGGCCATCGGAACCACCGCACTCGCTGCCGACCTCGAGCACATGGTGGAAGCGCGGGGCTGGGATTCCGTGGGCCGACAGACGCGTGGCTTCTCGAGTGGTGGCGCAGCAGCCCCCCCGGCTGACCGTTGGACGGCGACCGAGACGATCGTGCGAACTCGTCGCTAGGGCTCTCCGTCTCGAACGGAAAAGGGGCCCGAGGGGCGTTCTCATTCGGCGTCGTCGAACAGCTCGGGTCGGTCGACAGGACGGCGTCGACGCCACGTTCGATGAGATCTCGGAGCGGCGCCTCGTCGTTCACCGCCCATGCGACGAGCGATAGCCCACGCTTGCGTGCGGTCGTGAGCTGACGACCGACCGTTCACGAGGACGTCGTCGGCGGTCAGCCAGAGGTCGAGGTCGAGCACCTGCGTCCGAGGAGACGCCTGCTCGTCGGCGCCCATCGTGTTCGCGGGGCGTTCGGCCAGTGCCCACGCGGGTGGGGCACCACCTGGGCTCGGCGAAGCCCGGTGACGAACGGATGCTCTGCACGTCGCGGCCCGCGTCCCGCGGGCGCCGGATCCCAGCAGAGAAGGACGAGACCGGCACGGCGCTTCACGCTGGACGGGAAGGGTATGACGCTCCCCCCTACGAGATGGGCGGAGGGGTCATCGCAGGGAGTGGGTATGTGGCCGACTGCCACCGGGCGAGGTGAGCTCCCGCGAGCCACCATCCGCGGTACACGAGGAGGCGACACAGCTCGCTGTCGAGTTGGTCGAACACCGTGGGAACGAATGCGAGATCCTTGCCCTCCCACGTCCGGTGTTCGACGTAGGCGGCGATGAAGCGATCGATGTCCCCGCCCGTCCGGTCGACGTCGGTTGCGAGCTTGAACAGTGTGCCGTTTCGGCTTCCCGACATGAATCGATCGACCATCCAGCGGGTGCGCACCGCGGTGCTCTGGCGGTAGAGCATCGAGTTGGCCCGCATGAGATCGCCCACGATGGGCAAACCGCCGACCTTGCCGACCGTGAACGTGCCACCGGCGTCGAGCGTCATCGTGAAGACGCCGTCGTACCGGGGGCTGTCGAGCGCTTCGAGACCGGTGTTGTCGTAGATGCCGCCGTCGAGCAGGCAGGCCTCGCCACGGTCGCCACACGGGAACGACAAGCCCTTCGGCTTGACCTGGGCGAACGCCCCGGGGACTGCTGCCGACGCCGACGCAGCGGTCGCCACCCGTAGTCCGGTGTCGGCTGTGCTGACCAGGCCGAGCACGTAGTCGCCCACGACGTCGCGCTCGAAACCGAACCGGACACCGGTGGTGACGTTGCCGGCGTTGATGATCCACCGCACCTCGGGGTCGAGGTGCTCGAGCTCGACCCCGTGCAACCACCAGTCGTCGAACGCATCCGCGAGCAGCCCGGTGCGGTTCTTCGAACCAATCGTCTTCCAAACGTTCGTGATCAGCTTGCGCTTGAGCGACCCCGAGCTGATCTTCTTGATCACGGGTTCGATCACCAGCCGGTCGACAGCTTCCGCGGTGTAGCCGCCGGCACGAATCTCGGGCCACGCCTTCGCGAGGACCGCGTTGGCGACCGAGCCACCCGATACGGATGACACGTACCGCAGCCGCTCGAGGAGCCCTGCGTCCGCCAGCAGTCGGATCACGCCGAGGGCCGGCAGCGTCGCCCGGAACCCGCCCCCCGACATCGTCACGGCGATCGGGTCGCCCGTCGGCGGTGGAGGCGGTGTGGCCGGGCGTCGGTGATCGCCACACGGGCTGATCAAGCCGGCGAGCCCGGTGCCGATCGCATCCGAACTCAGAACGTCATCGTTGGGCATCGTCCCTGTCCTCTTCTCTTGTCGAACTCTCGTGTCGAAATCCGGATGTGGGGGGATCGTGGTTGTGCGATGTTCGGGGCTCGATTCACCGCCGGCTGATTCGGCGGGTCATCTCGCATGGTAGGCGACAGCCACGACGCGGCGCGCCGGGCTCGTCTGGTCACGCTCGACCGGCGCACCCTGCCGAACTCCGTCGCGATGTCCGAACTCGACCGTCGTCGATCGGATCGCTCGGAGCCGTTCGCGTCCTCGAAGTGACAGGTGTTGCTGGACAGGAGTGAGCCGGTGCAGTACGAAGAGATGACGACGAGCGGCAACGTCTGCACCGGGGGCGAGGTAATCGATGGCCAAGTTCGAGCACGACCAGGGCGCGGCAGCCGACGATGCCACGACGACGGTCACGTCGAAGCGGCGAGGATTCGGCGGCGAGCCGGCAGGAGTGCCGAGCCCCGACCCCGCCGTGCACGAGGGTGGCGGCGCTGCAGCGGCGGTGGCGACCGGATTGCGCGTGCGGGTCGTGCACTGCAGCATGGAGCAGGCCAAGTACCCCGTCGCCGCCGGCCGGTACAAGGGGATCCCGATGGAGGGAGCGATCTCCTTCCTGAACCATCGCCTCGGCCGCGCCCTGAGCCGGCTCCAGGAGTTCGATCTGTTCCCCGAGGAGGCCGGAACGGCCCGTTACGTGCCGGCGCCCGACGATTCGACCTACCCGCGTGGTGCGATCGTGGTGGGACTGGGGCAGTTCGGGCAGCTGTCGTCGACCCAGCTCACTCGGGCGATCGAGCGAGGGGTCATCGAGTACGCCATCGCTCAGCAGAGCGGCACCGCCGGCATGCAGACACTCGGTGTCTCGTCGGTTCTCATCGGGACGCCTGGGCGCTACGGCCTCTCGGTGCAGAGCTCGGTCTTCGCCACCGTCCAGGGCGTGGCGCGCGCAGCCGCTCGTCTGGCGCGCTTCGGCGCGGTGATCGATGATCTGGAGTTCATCGAGCTCTACGAGGGGAAGGCGGAAGAGGCCGCACTGGCCATCGTTCAGCTGAAGAAGGCCAACCGGTTCGCCGGGATGGAAGTACCGATCGAGGACGAGTCCCGGATCGACGTGCGACCCGGTGCCCGGCCCGGGTCGGGGGGATATGAGGAGTCGGGTGCGCCGTGGCTCCGCCTCCAACTCCGCCTGGACGGGGGGAGCGACGGATCCGGTCGGGCGGTCGACGCGTCCAGCGCGTCCAGGCGCGTCCGATGCGCCGGCCGAAGCCTCGTCGGAGGCTGTCCCGTCCGCCCCGGCCGGTCGCCCGGCGAGCCAGACGTTGACCTGGGTGTCGCTGGGACGGAGTTCGCAGGCCGAGCGACTCGAGGTCCACGTGCCGACCGACGAGATCCGTCGTCACGTGCGATCGGCCGTCCATGACCCCGTGGCATCCGTCGACACGAATCTGACGCTCTACGAGATGCTGTTCCCACACGACGCCAAACTCGAGCTCGACGAGCGCGACAACCTCCACCTGCTCGTGGACGAATCGACGGCCTGGATCCCGTGGGAGCTCGTGACCGGTCGGGACACCAACGGCAACCTGCTGCAACCGCTCGCTCGGCGCGCGGGCGTGCTGCGACAGCTCATCCCGCTCGAAGCCGAACGAACGCGACGGACGTTCCGTCCGATTGCACGCAAGGCGCTCGTCATCGGTGACCCGCCGGGGGATCCGAGGTATTGGCCGCGACTTCCCGGCGCGCGCCAAGAGGCCGAGCGCGTCGCCGAGATCCTGCAGAACGCGAACTACGAGGTGACCACGCGCATCTACGACGACACCCACGAAGCGAGCGCAGAGATCGCGACCGAGATCCGGAACGCGTTCTTCCATGAGCACTACAGCGTCGTGCACATCGCCGGCCACGGGACCTACGACGAGTCCTCTGTCGACCCGTTCGCGAACGGGGTCGTCATCGGGCCGGATGAGGTCCTGAGCGCAGCGCACGTCGAGGATCGCCTCGTCACTCCCGACCTCGTGTTCTTGAACTGCTGTCACGTCGGCCGCATCGACGCTCCCGACCACGACCAGGGTCATCGGCGAAGCAGCTACGCCGACCTGGCGGCGAGCATGTCGCTGCAGTTGATGAGGATCGGGGTACGCGCAGTCGTCGCCGCGGGTTGGGCGGTCGACGATCGTGCGGCGTTGGTGTTCGCCGAGCACTTCTACTCCCAGATGACCGGTGGGGGCGCGTTCGGTCAGTCGGTCGGAAACGCCCGGATCGAGGCCTACGGCGACGGGAAGAACAACACCTGGGGTGCCTACCAGTGTTACGGCGATCCCGATTTCCAGTTCTACAGCAAGCCTAGGAGCTCCAGCGACGAACGGCTGACCGTGCTGTCGCCGGCGCACCTCGTCAAGCACCTGAAGACGCTCGAGATGAAAGCCGGCGACGCCGACAGGCGCGAGTACTGCGACGAGGTCGCCGAGTGGCTCGGCAAGATCGAGGAACAGCACCTCGCCGAGTTCGACGGGCCCCAGGTGCGGGAGGCCTTCGCGGCCGCCTACGCCGCCGCCGGTGCGTTCGAAGCTGCCGTCGTCCACTATCGCGAGGCCGTCCTCGCCGAGAAGGCCCAGGTTTCGGTACGGGCCCTCGAACAGCTCGCCAACTACGAGTCCCGGCTGGCAGCGATGATCCACCGCAAGCGCGAGGCGTCAACGAAGATCGACGAAGACCCCGTCGAGCTCTGCACGATCGCGTCCACACGGATCGACCAACTGCTCGCGATCAACGAGACAGCCGAGCGTCAGGCACTCAAAGGCAGTCTGCACAAGCGGTGGGTCACGATCGCCGCCGAACCAGACGAGCAGGTCGAACACCGCCGGGCATCGAGGGACGCGTACGAACGGGCCCTCCAACTCTCGAGGAACCCGACCAATGGCGAGCTCAACGTGTACCACGGCTGCCTCACCCTGCAGATGGCGTTCCTGGCCGGCGAGGACGGTTTCGATGCGCAGGACGCGGCGGATCGGTGGCAGCAGTTCCAGGGCTACCGGAGCCAGCTGAGCAAGCAATTCGATGCGCTGGATCCGAAACCCACGGAGGGCAGCTATTTCGATCGGGCGAGGCGCATCGACATCCGGGCGAGCCTCATCATCTTCGATGGTCAGCTGGCCGCCGAGGCGCAGCGGGACGAGATCGTCGACGGGTTCAAGGCGACCTTCAAGATCCGCTCGTCCGCGAGTCAGCGGCGGAGCGTGATCGATCACTACCTCGAACTGGGCGAGCTGCTCGCTGACGAATCGCAGCAGGCCGCGGCGAGGTACATCGCCGAGCGTCTGCAGGACGACTGACCGCTCGGATTGCCGGCGACGCTGACACAGCGCCGTTAGGCTCCCGGCATCGCTGATCCACATGTGAGCGTCCTGACGACCAACCGCCTGCTCGACGACTTCCTGAGCGTCGATGAGGCGATCGTCGAGGTGGGCGGCGTCCGCCAGCGCCGCCTGTCTCTCGAACGAGGCGATGCCGTGTCGGCGATCGTGCGTCGGGTCGACGACGATGTCGTCCTGCTGACGCGCCAATTCCGGTACCCGACCTACGCCAAGGGTCCAGGTTGGCTGATCGAGACGGCTGCGGGGATGGTCGAGGAAGGGGAGGACCCGATCGCGACGCTTCGCCGTGAGCTGATCGAGGAGATCGGCTACGACCCGTCGCACATCGAGCCGATCGCGACGTTCTACCCCTCGCCGGGTGGTTCGAGCGAGCGACTCCACTTGTTCTACGCCGAGATCCGGGAGTCGGATCGAGACGGCGATGGTGGTGGGCTGGACAGCGAGCAGGAGGACATCGAGATCATCGAGCTCTCGGTCGACGATCTTCGCGCCAGGTTGGACGCCGGTGAGCTGATCGACGCGAAGACGATCATCGCCGTCCAGTGGTTGCTCGCCAGGCGAACAGCGATGCAGGGCCGGCCATGACGCTCAGGTCGAGGTCAGACCTGAGCCGCGTCGATCGCCTCGATGCGGAGGTCGTGGGTGCGCTCGAAGTGCCGTTCCCTCCATCCCTGGTCGTCGACCCTGCATGCCGTCGACGACGAGCTCCGGAGCGTTGAAGACGTCGGCCGGTGCCGATCGGCACACATCGCGAAGAAGTGGCGGCGCTTCGCAACACCGGAGCGTCGAGCTGCCCTGATCGGCCGCCGTGCCGCCGGCAACAGCAGTCCCGCGCGCCGACCCCGCCAGAAGCCGATACCTCGCGTCGGAAGGGGCGGCACCCGGCGCGACGCCCTCGGTGGGCTGCGATACGGTGTCGTCGAGCAACCATGGGGGGTTTGCCGTGACGGATTATCCGACCTACTCGCCGACCAAACGAGCCACACTCGACCGGATCAGATCCTGGCGGACGTTCCGGGGTATGCACCCGAAGATGCAGGAGCGGGTCTCGGGTCTGATCGAGGCGTCCGGTGGCAAGGTCGGCCTCGGTCAGGGTCTCCGTGATCCGACGCAGCAGCTCCAGCTGTTCCTCAGTCGGCACGTCCCCGACCCGAACGGCAAGTACACCTATGACGGCAAGACATGGAGCCGTCTCCCGAACGTGGCCGCAGCGGTGCCTCCCGGGACGTCCATGCACGAGATCGGACTCGCCGCCGATCTCACCGGCGACATGGGCTGGGTGGGCGCGCACGCTGCCGACTTCGAACTGCAGACCTTCGCCAACGTCAACAACGAGCCGTGGCACGTGCAACCGGTCGAACTGCCGAGGGGGCGCTCGAGCTACGAGAAGGATGCGGCGTGGGGTCGACCGCCGTGGGACCGCTCGACCGGCGCCGGAGCATCGAGCAGTTCGACTTCCTCGTCGTCCTCCGGAGCCGCGTCCGCCGGTGCCGACGCTCTGATGCTCACGCCCGCGTTGCGTGCCCGCCCGGGTGACACCGGGCCAGCGGTGGACATCATGATCGAGGCGCTCATCGCTCGCGAGCAGCTGCCGGACACGCCGGAGAGCCGGGACGGCTCCTACGAGCCCGCCGATCAGCAGGTCGTGGAGGCCTTTCAGCGCGCTGCAGGATTGACCGTCGACGGCATCGTCGGTCCACAGACGTGGAGCGCGCTTCTTCGCGTCGTGCAACCGGGGGAGGAGGGTCCGCACGTCCGGGTTCTGCAGACGACGCTGATCGCACGCGGACTCCTGCGCGACTCCATGGGCAACCGGGACGGCAAGTACGGTCCGGCGACCCAGGAGGTCATCGCCCGGTTCCAGAGACTGGCCCATCTCCCCGTCGTTGGTGAGGTGGGCGCGGTGACGTGGACCGCCCTGATCGGCGACAAGAAGCGCGTCGAGGTGACGACACGCGGAGGCGCCACGGTCGACGACGAGTACGACCCCGACGATCTCGACATCCTCGCGACCCTGGAGGGGATGCCCGGCGAGTGAGTTCGGACGGGACGCGTCGGACATCGGGGCACCGAGCCGGTGGCCCTCGGTCGAACGGACCGAGGGCACGTCATCGTTCGGCGGTCGCTTCGCTGTGGTCGATGACGTGTGCGAGCCCGAGTTCGGTCAGGATGGCGCGGCCTTGCTCCAGCAGAGCCGTCGCCGCGGTCGCGTCGCCGGCGCCGGCCGCGACCGTGGCGCGGTCCATCAACGCCATCGCCCGATCTCGGTCCATGCCAGCTCCGGCGAATACCGACTCGCTGCGCTCCAGGCACTCGTCGGCACCGACGGGTTCGTCGCCGGCACCCGGAACCCTGATGGGCAGACCGCCCCGGGCCGCCACCAGCCCGAGCACGCGCCAGGCGTGTCCGACGTGGTCGGGGTTCTCGTCGTCCCGGGCGAGCTCCATGGCGCTCTGTGCCTGCCGCAGAGCCCGAGCGGTGTCCCCCTGCGCCAGATGGGCCTCGGCGAGGAACCGATGCGTCTCCGACGAGTGCTCGGTGCCGCCGGTCTCCCGGGCCGCCCGCAATGCGGCTTCGAGATGGGCCGCACCGGCCGAGGTGTCACCCGACTCCACGAGCGCGCCACCAAGATTGCTCAACACCAGCGCCTCCTGATCGCGGTCTCCGATCTCGCGGACGATCGTGAGCGCGTCGGTCAGCATGGTGACCGAGCGGGACCATTCACCCTGCACGCGAGCCACCTCGCCGAGGTTGACCAGGTTGGCGGCCTCGCCCCGACGATCGCCGCGCCGTCGGTCGAGTTCGAGCGCTTCCGTGAGGTGGGTTGCGGCCTCGCTGTACCCGCCCAACGTGTGGTGCGCGGCACCGAGCATGCTGTGGACGCCGCGCAGACATCGCAGGCTCGTCGCGGTGCTGACGAGTTCCAGCGCCTCCGCCCCTCGCTCGACCGCTGCGTGGGCCTGACCGAGTCGGAGGAGCACCCATGCGACCTCCGACTTCGCCTCGATCAGCTCCTCGGTGTGTGCTCCGCTTCGTTCGATCAGGTCGTGAGCCTGCTCGGCGTTCGCGAACGCGTCCCGGTTTCGTCCTTGACGGATGCGGAGATGTGATTGGTGCATGAGTGCCAGCGCGACATTGCGTTCGTCGCCGACGGACTCGGAGACAGCCGCCATCTCCTCGGCTCGCTCGATCGCCTCGTCGTACAACGCCGCGATCGTCAACGATTCGCTGAGGTCGTCGAGCACGGAGATGCGCGTCGACGCGTCGAGCACCCCCGGTTCGAGTGCAGATCGCGCGGCGTCGATGGCCTCGCCGACGGCGAATCGGGTGCGGGCCCGGTTCGCTGCCCGCGCGTACCACCGTGCCGACTCGAGGACGTCGCCGCCCACCGCGTAATGATGTGCGACCGCGCTCGCGGACACGGCTGCATCGCCGCGCGAAGCCATCCAGTCGGCGACTGCCCGGTGCAGGTGTCGGCGGTCGTGCCGCAGCACCGTCTCGTACGTGACCTCGTGGAGGATCGCGTGCTTGAATCGATACTCGACGATGCCGCTGAAGCTCGATGTGGTCTCGCGTTCGATCAGGTCTCGCGCGACGAGAGCGTCGAGGGACGACGCGATGTCGCGAGGAGCCGTCCCGGCGCTCGAAACAACCCGGGGCACAGCAGCATCCCAGAACACCGAACCGACAACCGCTGCCCGTTGCAGCACCGACAGCTCGGGGCCGGGCAAGCGGTCCAGGCGTGACTGGATGACGCCCGTGACCGTCGGTGGAATCGTCAACGAGCCCACACGATCCGATCGCCACAACCACTCGTCCGCGGTCACGAGGATCACGCCTTCGTCAATCATCATGCGCACCAGCTCTTCCACGAAGAACGGGTTGCCACTGGCGACGCCGGCGATCTGATGCCTCGTCTCGGCCGGAATCGAGGCGAGGTTCTGGCAGACCTCGTCGACGAGTGCCTCGGTTTCGGCTTCCGAGAGCGGTTCGAGCTCGATCTGAACCTGCGATGTGCTGGCGGAGTCCCAACGGTTGAACATGTCTGCCTGGCCGGGACGGCGGAGGGTGACGATCAGCACCGGGCACGCTGCGATGTCCCGGTGCACCCGGACGAGGAGATCGAGCGAGGCGCGGTCCACCCAGTGGATGTCCTCGATGAGCACCACGATCGGCATGTCGGTCGCGGCCCGAGCGAACAAGCGGCCGATCGCGGCCGCGGCCCGATCGGCGAGCTCCCGTGCTTCGACGTGCTCGCCAGAACCGGCCACGACACCGGGGACATCGATGCCGATGAGTCGACTCACGATCGGCGCGTCGATCGCAGTGTCCTGCCCGGCGAGCTGGCGGAAACCGATCGTGAGCTTGGCCAGCGCGATCTCGCTCGGATCATCCTCGGCGATCTGGAATCGGGCGAGCAGCATGTCGCGGATCAGCGAGTACGGAACGCCTTGTCGGCCGTGGTCGGCCCGACCGACGAAGAGCCGAACCTCCCCATCGCGGACGCGCAACCAGTCCTCGAACTCGTAGAGCAGGCGCGACTTGCCGATGCCGGCGTCGCCCACGATCGTCACCGATGTCGACGTCGACGTCTCGATCGTCGTCGAGAGCGCTGCCTGCATGCGTTCGAGCTCGTGCTGTCGACCGATCATCGAGGTCTCGATGCCTTCGATCCCACGGCTCGGCAACCTGAACGCGCGCGGGCGGATCCCGTCGACGAGGTACGTGCGGAGGAGCGCCCGCCTGCCCTTGACGGCGAGCGGCTCCTGGGCGCGCACGGCGAACACCCCGCGCACGTGTCGGTAGGTGTCGTGTCCGACGAGGACCGAGCCCAATGGAGCAGCCTGTTCGAGTCGGGCGGCCACGTTCACCGTGTCTCCCATCGCCGTGAACTCGTCGGTGCTGGCGATCGTCCCGAGCACCACCTGTCCGGTGTTGATGCCGATCCGCATCGCCAGCTCGGGGACGATGCCGTCGTCTCGAATGTCGGTCAGGACCGACTGCATCTCGATTGCGGCCCGGATCGCTCGCTCGGGGTCGTCTTCTCGAGCTCGGTCGGCTCCCCACAGGCCCATGACAGCGTCGCCGATGTGCTTGTCGATCCGACCCCCGAATCGTTCGATCACGGCGTCGAGGTGCGCCCAGATCTCGTCGAAACGATCGCTCAGTTCCTCAGGGTCGAGTGCCTCCCCCAGGGCGGTCGACCCTGACAGGTCGGCGAACAGCACCGTGACCAGCTTGCGTTGCTTGGGGCGCGATTCGGCGAGGACCGCGAGGCGCTCCTCGAGCGCGCTGATCGTCGCATCGACGATCTCATCGGGGACCGACCCGCGCAGCGTGCTCTGGGCGTGGATCGCGAGCCTGAGTCGTTCACGTTCGTCCATGCCCGACGGACCCTCGGCGGCGTTCGACAGCGTCACGTCCCGAAGGAGCTGCGCCGGCGCCCGGTCGTCATCGAGTCTTGGACGTCCCTCTGGTGCGGGGGAGCTCCTCGTAATCCTCCTCCACGACGTCGGCCTGCCCGCCGTTGTCCTGGTGAGGCGTCGTCGCCGAATGACGCGCTCGATCGTCGTCGTCGACGTTCTCGTCGCAGCGTACGCATCGGTACATGTCTTCCTCCGTCCCCCGGCGCGTCCTGTCGCGCGCCGTCCGTCCCCCAAGGTCCGAGACCCCTGGAACGAACGACCATACAGCACATCCGGCTCACCGTGCCGAGGGCGGTTGTCGGCAGGTACACACTTCGCCGACCCGCATGGCGATCGGGATGAGCGCGCGAGACTCTCGATCATGACAACCGACCCCACCACGACGGACGCCCCCGTACGATTGACTGCGCTCCCGGCCGCGTGCGGTGACTGCCTGGTCGTCGAGTATCGATCCAGCGGGGGTATCCACCGCCTGCTCATCGACGGCGGATTGAACTCGACGTACGAGATCGGACTCGGTGCGTACCTCGCCGGTGCCGCCGATCAGCCACCGATGTTCGATGTAGTGGTGGTGACCCACGTCGACCGCGATCACATCGACGGGGTGATCCGTGCGCTCCAGGAGGGGCATCTCGAATTCGGCGACATCTGGTTCAACGGCCGTGACGAGATCGACGCGCTCGTGAACGGGCGGACGCGGGGCGTCCGTCAAGGTGACGCGCTGAGCGAGCTCATCCCGGCGAACAAGCGGAATCGGGTCGTTGCCGGCGACGCGATCCACGTCGGGAATGATCCGGTGACGTTCGACCTGCCTGGGGGCGCGCTGTGCACGCTGCTCGGTCCGTCGGTCGACCGGCTGGAACGGCTCCTCGGGAAGTGGCCCGAGCCGTCGCCCGCCGTCGAGGACGCGACGCAGGAGCTGCTCGATGCGCTCGAGGATCCGGTGACCCGGGGGGTCGGCGAGTTCGGGCGGGACAGCAGTGTGGCGAACGGGTCGAGCATCGCGTTCCTGCTCGAAGCCGGCGGAGCCTCGCTACTGCTCACCGGCGACGTGTTCGCGTCCGATCTGCAGGAGGCGATCGAGCGGCTCCTCGCCCGGCGGGGAGAGGATCGACTGGCGGTCGACCTCTTCAAGCTCTCCCACCACGGAAGTCGTCAGAACATGAGCGACGACCTGCTCGAACTCATCGACCCGCGCTCGATTCTCGTGTGCACCGACGGCTCGAAGTTCCGACATCCGGACGAGGATGCGCTCGAGAAGGTTCGGGAGCACTTCCCCGACGTGCCGATCCACTTCACAGACGACACCGACCACATTCGCCAGCGCGCCGGCGTCGTCGGCAGCGAACCGCCGGTCGAGCTCCCCCTCCGTCTGGAGTTGGGACTCGTCGAGTAGCTGTACCCGGCCGTCACCCGATCGACGAGCAGATGCCCTCGAGACGCGGTGCGGGTCAGGCGAGGTGACCGAGCAGACTCAGCGTGACGCTTCCAGGATCGTGCTCCTCGAGCCGACGACCGAGCGGGACGAGCCACGAGATCGGACGTGACGGCTGGGTGACCAGGTACGCGAGGACGCGGACGGTCCGATCGAGCTCGCCGACGACGTCGGCCCGACTCGCCGGGTCGAGCGGGTGGAGGAGTTCGGCCGACCTCCACGCCTGGCCTCGGGCGGCCTGGAGCGAGAAATTGAACAACTTCCCTCCGCCGCGTGCGGCCATCACGTTGACCCAGCGCGAGACGCGGGCCAGATCGCAGAGCACATCGGGCATCGTGTCACCGAGCACGTCGTTGATGGCGTCGAAATCGTGCCGCATGCCGGTGAGGCTGCCCTGCTGGTCGGCGAGCTCGACCACGACCTGAGGAAGGTCGTGGTTGACGTGGGCGTTGATGCCGAGCAGGAGATGCTGCACGATCAGGAGACGGCCGTCCCCGGCCACATCACGCGTCGCCTGCCACGAGCCGGGCACCGGAGGGGTCCCCGACATCGGTCGGAGATACCAGGACGCGAAGGCACACGCGAACGCGATCATCGCGTCTCCATCGGCGAAACGGCCCGCTGCGACGTCGTTGCGAATGCGATCGGTCACGCGTGCGTACATCGCCGGGAAGTACCCCATTGCGTCGTCGCACGCGAGAGCGCTCGTTCGCAGCTCGTCGATCGTCTCCTCGATGATGCTGCTCGATCCAGTCATCACGAGCTGATGAGTTGTTCGAGGCGCTCGGCGACCTGCTGCTCGAACTCGGGCTCGAGCGTCCCCTGGTCGTCCCTCGGAACGATCAGGGTGTTGAACGTCCCGATGTCGAACGGTGGCTCAGGCGAGCTCTCCTCCCGGATCAGCAACCAGTTGTTGCTGCGGTTGGTGTCGTCGACGAGCCCTTGGAACACACCGGCCTCGTAGAGCACGTTCGGGTTGTCGACGTACCGGGGGGCATCGTCGCCGAACCTACCCGACGGCTCGGACAGATAGGCGACGAAGTAGGCAGCGCTCCTGATCTTCCCCTCGATCTCGGCGGGGATCCGACCGCCGGACTTGTTCTTCGCCCAGTCGTCGAGCGTGAACCAGCTCTGGGACTCCCGGTCCTGGAGCACGGCGGCGAGCACGGAGTTGACGTCGGTCTCCCCATCGCCCGGATACGCGAAGAACAGCGACAGGATCGGCCGCCAGTCGTACGTCTCCCGCGATGCCTTCTCGAGTGCCCGGATCTCCTCCTCGGTGGCATCGCGGGTCTCACGGTTGTGGACGTTCAGGTCGTGGAGCCACGCGAGCGATTTCGCGATCTCGGCGAATTCGTCCTTGGCGCGCTCGCTCGGCACGAGCACGTCCTCGGATTCGAAGTAGACCAGGGCGGTCGTGCTGCCGCGGCGCTTGATCGGGATCGAGATCAACGTCTTCACCCGGCTGCCGATCGGCTCATCGTCGGCATCGTGCACGTCGAGATACGTGGGGAGATCGAGGTCACGATCGGGATCCCAGCGCTCCTGCAACTTCTCGGCCCGGATGAGACCCCGGTCGGTGCCATCGGCTGGTGTCACCCACAGGTTCCGCTTGGAGATGAACGCAGCCGAACTGATGCCGTTCGGCGTACCGTCCTCGTTGCGAACCGGGTAGAGGTCGTACTGGTCGTCGCTGAACGTCGGCGCCAGCTTGGGGACACCTTCCGACACGACTTCCGACAGTCGCTCGAGGGTCGTGATGTTGAAGTTGTTCGCGAGGTATTCCTTGGTCGCGTTGAGGACGCTCTTGAACTCGTCGTCCCGCAGGATGTCGATCGAGTTCGCGAAGCTGCGCAGCGCGGCTCCATACGATTGCCTCATGTCTCCTCCTCGGAGCTCGGCGGCATCGAGGTTCGGAGTGAAGCTGATCCCGTCCGGTCGTGCTCAACCTACGCCACTCCGATCGGCGGGTAAACACCGTCGGTCGCATGGCGCGTCGGCGCCGGGCGGCGCGTCCTTGGTCGCCGCGGATGGTTTCGTGCGGCCGGCTCCGAGCGTCGCAATGCTCAGTCCACCGACGCAGCGTCCGCCTGTACTCGGCGCGCAGCCGCCACGACCAGCTGAGCCCGGCTGGTGAACTGCATCTTCGCGTACACCCGCCCGAGGTGGGACTCGACCGTCCGACGAGAGACGACGAGCCGCGCAGCGATCTCGGTGTTCGTGAACCCCTCTCCGACGAACCCGACGATCGTCTGCTCCGAGGCGGTCAGACTGCCCACCCGACCGTTGCCCGTGTGGGCCCCCGGCGGGGACGCAGCTCGAGGCCGTCGGTGCGGAGCTGGGTGCGCAGCCGGTGCCACCAGTGCTGCGCGCCGAGGCCGTCGAACAACTCGAACGCTCGCTTTGCCACGAGGCGCGCGTCGCTGTCGAGCCCGACGCGGGCGGTCACGACGGCTCCGTCGGCGAACGCGCGGGCGGCTTCGGGCACCCTGGGAACCGCAGACAGCGTCTCGGCTGCCCGCACGATCGGAAGCGGGTCGCTGTTGATCAACCCTGCGGACCAGTCCGCAAGAGCGACAGCGATGAGCGATCCGGACACATCCGTGAGTGACACCAGCGCTTCGGTCACGCTCCCCGCGAGCGACGTGCGGCCGTCATCGAGGAGCAGACGCACAATCTCCGGACCGCCGTTGAGCAGCAGTGCCGGCAGGTCGGCCGAGAGGACGGCCTCCGCGACCCCGGCGAGGATCGCCGCGGCTCCCGCACGGTCGCCGTCGGCTTCGACCGTGAGCGCAGTGGCATACGCGAGCCACTCGCGGCCCAGCGCCAGTGAGGACGTCGCAGTGCGGGCCTGTTCGAGCCACGTGTGCGCCGCGGGCGCGTCGCCCCTCGCAGTGGCGACGAGTGCTCCGATCGACGGTGGCCAGAACGCCACCATGCCTAGGCCCGCCTCGACGGCGGCATGCATCCCGGCGTCGATCTCGGCGAGCGCGTCATCCCAGTCGCCACGCCGGTACAGGGTCACGGCTGCGAAATACTGCAGGAGCGGTGGACCCCACGCCGGCATCGAACGATCGGCGTCGATCTCTGTGGTCGCAGTGAGCGCGCCGGTCGAGTCGCCGAGTTGGTCGAGAGCGATCGCAAGCGTGAGCCGCGACGTGGCGCTCGACGCAAGCCCGGAATTGCCGCGTTGGAGCTGAGCCAACGCGTCGCGAGCGCGGCTCGCGGCTTCCTCGAATCGTCCAGCGACAGCGGCGAGCAGGGATCGAACGCATGCAATCGTGACCGTTCGATTCGGCGAGGGCGTCGTGGGGGACGCTTCGACCCATCCGAGAATCTGGAGAGCCTCGCTCATCCGGCCTGTCGATGCGCGCAGCTGGGCGAGCTCGGCCATCGCATCGACCGCCTCGGCATCCGTCGGGTCGTACCGGCTGATCGCCTCGGCCGCGTCGAGATCTGCGTAGTTCGCCGCAACCTGGTCGATGCTTCCTGCGAGCGCAGCGGCGATGCCGCGAAGCCGTTGGATCGAGATCGGCTCGTCGAGCCTGAACGAACCCACGCGGGAGCTGAGCAGTCCGTCGACCTCGCCCGAGCGTCCGGCGTCGACGTAAGCCCACCCGAGCTCGGTCACGGCCTGGTTGGCTCGTTCGTCGTGGCGATCGAGACCCGCGATCGCGCGGGCCAGGAGATCGGCCGCGGCCGCGGGGTGTCGCGAGAGATACGAGCGCCCGGTGGAGAGCAGGCAGTCGACATCACTGGGATCGTCGATGTCGGTGCCCTCGAGCAGACACGCCGTCACCCGCTCAGGGTCCGCACCGCGGGCGATCAGCACGTCGGCGGCGTGGCGCGACAACGTTCGGCGAATCGAGCTCGGCGTCTGCTCCAGCACCGATTGACGCAGGAGGTCGTGGCGGAACATCAGTGCGGTCTCCGCGTCGACCAGCACACCGACATCGACCGCAGCGAGAGCGATCACGAGCACGTCACTGATGCGCAGGTCCAGCAGCTCGGCCAGCTCGTCGACGGTGACGCCGCCAGGCATCACGGCCGCCGCGCGCACGAGCAGCTCGCCACCCGGTACCGCCGCGAGAGTGCGCTGTGCCAGCCGCCGCGACAGATCCCCCGGCAGCGGCGCTTCGATGGTGAGCTCGGCAGCGCCGTCAGCGGTGACCACCTGGCATTCCTCGGTCGGCGACGCCCGACTGGTCGCGATGGGTCTGATCAACACTGAGCCTGCCAACCCGAGTTGGCGGTTCAGGTCGTTCGTGGGCGCCCGCAACCTTCCCGGTCTCAGTTCAGCCCTCGGCTGGGTCGCCGGCCATCCCCGCATCCGTCGCTCGAAGGCGGTGTTCGGCGACGCCTTCGCCGACCGATCCCTGCTGGATGGCGAGTTCGCCGAGTTCTTCTTCGACCGACTCCACGGCGACCCCGCATCTCGGAAGGCAGCGACAACGGTGCTCAAGAGCTTCGACATGCGCTATGTGACCGAACTGGCCGACATCCACCGCCGGATCGACGTTCCGGTCAAACTCGTCTGGGGTGATCAGGACCCGTTCTTCCCGGTCGCGCGGGCACGGGCGATGGTGAGCGAATTCCCCGACGCCAGCATCGACGTGCTCGCTGGGATCGGCGTCTTCTCCCACGAAGAGAATCCGGCGGGCGTTGCGGAGTCGCTCGTGCCGACGCTCACCCGGAATGAATCGTGACCGAGCTCGGTCCCTGAGGCGGCCCCACGTCGACGCAATCCGCACCTCGCCTGCGCACCAACCACCGCCGGTTGAAGGGCTGCGAGTCCGCAACGCGAATGCTCGAAGCGAAAGGGTTGTCCTGATCGCCTATCGGCCGGTTCGATCGCGGTGCCTGCATCCCGGCCAGCAGCATGGTCGCCGCTGCCCTTCCTCGAGCTCCTCCTGGGTTCGGCGGATGCGTCGTTCTCGGGTCGTCGGCCGCTTGGCGTCTTCGACCCAGCAGATGAACTCGTTGCGGGCGAGAGGCGTGATGTCCGTCCAGGCGTCGAGGGCGATGGCGTTGGCGATCAGTGCCTCGCGCAGGTCTCGCGGAAGCTCATGCACCACCCCACCAGGAACTCGCGACCGGCTCACATCTCCACGGTAGTCGGCCGGTGTTCGGTGCGATCACCGTGAGGAAATCGTGCCGGGTGAATCCTGTCGATGGCCGGATTCGAACCGGCGACCCCGTGCGCCCAGGTCCGCCAGGCGTCGTGTCGCTTGAGTGCCGAACGATCGGCCGGTCCGCTGAGTAACGCGAGTACGGGCGGTGGTGGACGTCGCGCCGATCGAGCCCCACGCAGGTCCGGTGCACCCACCAACATCCTCCCTCAGAGGTGGCGGTCAGGCACAGGGGCCACTGGCGATCAGAGCTGTTCGAGGGCCGTACGGGCGATACCCCCGATGTCGTCGACCGTGAAGTGCGGCTCGACGCCTTCACCGGCGCGGATGTCGGTCACGACGAGCATCATGAGAACCGGCCCATCTCGGACGACGACGTGGTGCAGCAGCCATTCGGCCCAGCCACCCGCTTCCTCGACCGTCATCAAGACCCCGTAGCTGTCGTCACCAAGGTCGGGGACGTCCATCGTCTCAACGTACCCGGGACCTTCCTCGTCGGCCTCGAAGTCGCCGAGGCAGGCTTGGGCGCCTTGGTGGAGCAGATCGAATGTCGCGCTGGTGTCGGCGGGGTCGGTCGCTGCGAGGTACTGCTGCAGGAAGATCATGTGCCCCGTGCGGTCATCGGGTGGCTGGATCGGGTCGTCGCTCTGGAGCTCGAGCTGCATGAAGGCGTCCCAGTGCAGCCCGCTCGCGGTGGCCTGCGCTTGCTCGCTCGCGTTCGAGCACAGGTCGAACCTCGGCAGCAAGTCCTGCATCTCGTCCGTCAATACACCCGATTCAGGTACGTCGACGTCACCCTCGGGAACCGTGATCGACCACGCACCATCGAGGTCGCCCGGCCGAAGTAGGTCGGCCGCCAGTTCGTCGGCGGTCGGTACGGATTCGCCGTCGTCACCGCCGCCGCAGCCGTTGCCGGCGAGCGCGATGATCACACCGCCGATGACGAGGAGTGCCGATCGTGCCTTCATTACGCACCTCCGTAATCGCGACATCGCCCGAAGGGCAGGTGCCTACCTTCATCGTGCGCCCGTCGCGAGCGATTCGACCAGTGCCAAGATCCCCGTAGCGTGACCGACCATCGCGGCGGCCGCATGACGATTCGCCGAGAGCGTCGTACGCAACGCTCAGACGTGATGCGACGGGTCCGGTGTTGGCCAGGGCGTCACGCAAGCAGCGCGGCGATCCCCGGAAGAGCGAGCCACGAGAGGATCACCGACGTGTACAGAATGCGCTCGGCTTCGGTCTTGCCCATTCTTCTCGTCTCACTGGCCCCGACCCAGCCCACCTCACTCGCTTCCTTCCGTCTTGTTCGCAGTGGCCAGATCGCCGGCGCACGGGGTCGGCCGAGGAAGTGGCCGTGCTGGTCATCGAGTGCCATGTGCTGTTCCAGATACGCGACCTGTTCCCTGAGGTACCTGCAGAAGTTCAGGTTGCGGACCTCCCACCGATAGATCGCGAACGTCACGATCGCTCCGAGCAGACCCACAAAGCCACCCAGAAGGGCCGCGTCGCCGCTGGACCGATCAGGTCCTGCGAAGAGAACCGTCAGAATGCCCGCGCCTGACACGAGCGGGATCAACCCGAGCAACTTCAGGCTGATTTCGTCGGTGAACCGGATGTCGTTGCACATCTGTTCGTATCGGACTTGAAGCGGCAAGAGCGCCTGTTGTTCGCTGGCCGACTCGAACACTGCCATCCGACCATCATCCTCCGTCGCGACGTCGTGCACCAGAGCGACGATCTCAGGCGGCGTCTCATCGCGCTGGTTGCGTTGCGCAGGCCTCTGGCGCAAACCGGCGCGTGGTCATCCACCCGGCGGTAGGTGACACCCTCGATGAGGCCGTACTTCGCTGACACTCAGGACGTGTCCCATGGTGCGTCGTCCCCATGCAGCCGATCGTGTTCTCGAATGCGTTCGAGGGTGTTCGCTCACGAACGGGTCCCCTCAGAGTCATGGATCGCGATCGCAACCAGACGCCCGGGGCGAGGCCGGTGGTTGGCGGAGAGGTGATGTGCATTCGGGGTGGGGTCTACGCTGGCAAACGTGATCCATGCCGAGGGGACAGCGGAGACACGGAACTCAAGCGGGGGCGCGTCGACCGGAGCGGACCGTGCCCGGTCGTACGCTGCCGGGCTCGAGGCGGCCGGCCGGATCATCACGAAGAACCTTGCGGTCGTGATTTCGTTGATCAGCGGCGCATCCTTCGTCGTTGGCATCATCTCGCTGAACGCCCTTGCTGCCGGTGTGGGCGTTTCAGTGTCCGATTTCAACCTGGACACCCGCTCAATCGCGATCGTCACATTCGGCGGGCTTCTCTGGGCAATCATGCTCTTGGTGGGCGCCTTCGTGCTCCTCGGCGGCCTGTTCTATTTGCTCTTCCTTCTCGAACCAGCATTGAACAAGGTCCGTTGGGGGCACAACATCTTCGTGGCGGCCTTCTTCGCGATCCTCGGCATCACCCTGTTCCTTTGGGTCACTTTCGACTACCCGTTTGATCGGGCGGTCGGGTCAGCAACAGGCTTCTGGTCCGTGCTGTTCTTCTTTCTTGGGCTCGCGGTCGCCGCCGGATGCGTTCTCGTTGCGATGAGCGGTCACCATTATTGGCTCGTGCCTCTGGCCCCACTCTTGGTGCTGGTCAGCGCCATCGCCTCAGCGCACAACGCACAGCTGTGGGGTGAAGCTGTCGTTGAGGGACGATGGCGGGAGCATGTCCGCGGCGATGAGATCATCGATGCCGAGTTCGCTCCCTACACGCTCGCCCTAGTTCTACCGGTGAGCCGTGGATGGCTCACTATCGGCCAGGCGACGTTGTGCGTGGATCGGATCGGGCATCATGTCGTGGTCGGCCAGAACGGAGCGGTTGCCGCCATCACCGAGTGGGACACATTCGTACACGACGACGAGTGTTCGATCGGGTCGCTCGAACTTCTCATGTCTTCGACGACGGCAGTGAAGGATGCGTCGATGTGAGATACGACGGGCGAGTCGGACTGGTCTGGCCGGTCGAAGTGAAGTGGCCGGGCCACTCTCCTGCCCGCTCTCGACCGCTCGGTCCCGGCGTTCGGTGACACCCATGCAGCCGAGCGGGGTGTCCCTCACCGACCCGCACTGGTGAGTGGGGAGCGCGAACCGCCAGGTTGGTTCGATCGGCCCTTTACATCGACTCCCGTCCGGTCGCTCAATGGGCTCGAGGCGCAACGCGCGTCTCACTCGATCGGAACGAGGTGACGACGATGACCACGAACACGACCGAACGACCGACCGATCTGGACCAGTCGAGCGGCATCCAGTCTGCTCAGCCCATCCTGGGCTTCGCAGGAGTTGCCGTGGTGGCACTCGTGCTCGGCTTGCTCGGCGGCTGGCTGATTTGGGGAACTGATGACGACAGCAGTGCCGGCGTCGCCGACGACGGGATCAGTGCTGCTGTTCTGTCAGCCGACGGCATCGAGTTGACCGAGGATCACGAGCAGATGGTGTCGATGCTCGATGAGTACCTCAATGCACTGCGCAGCGGGGACTACGAGGCTGCGGCTGCGCTGTTCGAAGGCCCGGGCTTCACGGGTTCGGTGGTGTTGGAGAACGGCTTCGAGATCCTTGCCCCGGAGTTGGCGACCTTCCTTGAGGACCAGATGCGGATGAGCGAGATCTTTGACGTCAAGGTGGTGTCGGCCGACACCATCGTGTTCTTCCACCGAGACGGAGACGAGATCCTTGCCGATGTCGTGCGCTTCGGGGACTTCAGCCTCGGTGAGAACTGGATCGAACAACACCTCATCGCCAGCGCCTGAGCAACAGTCATCCCCGAAGTGCCGTTGCAGGGCAGCCAGGCGACCCTCGCAGCGGCGGTCGGGTGGGAGGCAGGATCCCGCGGCGTCCGACTTGCGCCTGCCGTCCTCCCGGCGATCGTGACGCAGCCGAGCGCGTCATGGCGAAGCGGATGGCGCCCGGACCGCCCGTCCCATAGGTGTCACGCGAGCGCACGCATATCGCTCACGACCCAGCGCAGGCAACACCCGCTCAGGTTCGTCACCTCGGCGCTCCGTCTGGCATCCCATATCGCGCGGTCGTCAGTTGCGTCGCCGGGCCCGTCTCACAGTTGGCGGTGGAGGCGTTCGAGTACGGCGGCCTGGCTATTCGGCAAGGCGTGGGCGTAGGTGTTCATGAGCATCTCGGGGCTGTGGCCGAGGGTTCACCGCCGATGCGCCAGACGGCTCGTTCTGGGTCGAGACCGTCCCTCTCACCGACCCACTCGCAGCCCTCGGAACGGTCGGCCACCGAGCCGAGCAGATCGACATCAGCGGCCGAGCGGGATGGCTGATCTCGCAACCCACCGAAGAGGGACTCACGCCCTGCGCCCTGATCTGGTCGGCGACCCCACGGCGCGTCATCGCCACCGGCACACACCTCGATCAGCCCGTCGACGTCGACGACCTCGTTCAACTCGCCGAGCAGCTTCAGATCGTCGACGAAGCCACATGGCGAGCAGCGCTCCCCGACGCCACGACCGAGACCATCACTCCCATGTAGCCAACCACACAGAACACCACGGACCGCTCCGATCGTCAACACCAGGCGTTGGCACGCCTCACTGACCCGGTGCTGCAACGAGAACTCACCTTCGATCTCTGATCTCGGCGCATCGAATCCTCATCCGGCCTCGGTATCGTCACGTTCACTGAAGGGGAGTATCCCTCGAGGCCAATCGTCAAGACGCTCACCAGGTGAGCCGGTGTGGCCAGCCCAGAGACAACGGGCGGAGAGACTTTCAGCAACGTCGTGATGCCGTGTGCTGAAAGGAACCCCCATGGTGAAGACGATCTCAGAGACGTGTGACGATGGTCGTGATCCCGCTCCGCTGGCGGCAGCCTTGGATGACCGGATCACGATCCACGACCGCTCCGATAACCGGTTGCCGTTCTCACGCGGCATCATGGCAACCAGCCTGCTGGCGACCGGTGTTCCCACCGAAGACGCCTACCGGTTGGCGTCGATCATCCAACAACGCCTCCTGGCGGCTCGCCAGAGTGACTTCACTGCGGAAGAGCTCGTGGCAGCCGTGCACTCGATCCTTGCCAGCGAGGCAGACGAGTCGGGCCTCGCCGACCGTTGGACATCGTGGCGGCGGGCGAAACGATCGGGTCGGCCTGTTGTGATCGTGCTGTGCGGAGCGCCTGGCACCGGCAAGAGCACCCTAGCGACACGGATTGCTGTCCGTCTCGCCATCACCCGGGTGGTCACGAGCGACGCAATCCGAGATGTCCTGCGCACCGTGGTCCCAGAAGCGGTCTTGCCGGAGCTGCATCGGTCGACCTTCGACCTGGTGGTCCCGGACTCGCTAGAGCCGTTCTCGGGTTTCGATCGCCAAGGCAACGCAGTTGGCTCCGCCGCTGTCGCCATCGCCGACCGGCTCGCAGACGAACACCGTTCGTTGATCCTCGAAGGGGTGCACATGCTTCCCGGAGCAACAGCCTCGTCGCTGGCAGATCACCCAGCGGACCCCATCGTCGTCGAGCGTCTCATCCTGCAAGACGATGCCGATCGCCACGCCGACCTCCTCCGCAAGCGCCAGGTGACCGAACCACTTCGCCACGGCAGTCGGCACCTCGACGGGTTCGAACGAATCCGCTCCATTCAAGATCACCTGATCGACGTCGCAAACCGATCCGAGGTCGAAGTCGTCGACAGCGGCGAGGCGGGCAACCTCACCCAGAACATCGTCGAAGAGATCGTTCGACGGCTCGATCACCCATGAACGACCAGCCGATCATCGCGCTCGACGTTCACGGAGTGGTGTTCAACAACCCGTTGCCCGCGTTCATCGATGAAGTCGGCGAAGCCACCGGTGCCGGAATCCCCGCCATCCGCCACCGGTGGCGCAGCGAACTCAGAGTCGGATTCTGGGAGGGACGACTCAGCGAGGACGAGATGTGGGCGCGCCTCGCTCCCGGATGCGACGCGACACAACTGCGCCGAGACCTCGAACACCGATACATCCTGGGTCCGTTCGGTGCGTTCGTCGAGCACCACGCTGGTCCGATCTGGCTGCTGTCGAATCACCGCACAGACTGGCTGATGGCTCGACTCGATCGTTTCGGGTTGACGGATCGATTCGAACGCATTTACGTCTCCGACTCAATCGGTGCGGCCAAGCCATCTGACCGCGCGTTCGCTGTGCTCGCCGGCAGGGCCGGCCTCCATTACTACGACGACTCCGACCGCAACGTCACCGCCGCTCGCAAGTTAGGGATCACTGCATCGGTCGTCACCGGGTCCAACACGCCCGTACCGGTCAGCGGCAACAGTGACCTCAACCGGAATCCACGCTGGTCGAACGGCATCGATCTCTCGATCCCGACGTCTAAGAGCGGCGACGACGGTCCCGCATAGTACGTTGCGTCGCCCGTGGCGCCGAAGGACTCGCTGCAGACCATCAGTGACACGCGCTATCGGCCCAACGTGCAGCTCGGACCGCGTCGAGTTCGTCGGTCTTGGCGCCGTCCTTGATTGGCCGCTGGTGCGGGCGATCAAACTCGATCACCCACTCACCGACACGTGACAGCGCGGCGGTCAGGCCGCGTCCGTAGCTGCCGGATCCCTCCACGACCCAGCTGCGATCACCCGCAACGGTGTGGGTGTCGGCCACTCGACGGCTTCGTCGTAGCCGTCGTTGTTCGCCGCGAACTTCGCGGTCGCGATGACGCCGGTCGTGTTCGCGTCCACGACGGCGGCGGTGATCCAATCTCTGTCGGGGTCGATGCCGATGACGTGATCGACAAGTTCTGCAAGCATGGTTGGTGTGCCTCCTCGTAGGTACTGAATGGTCAGTGCCGGCCTGGGAGAGAACTGCTACGACAGGACTGTTGATGAGTCACACCGAACACGGTGGACAGGCTTCTGATCAGGACAGCAACAGCGGGCCAGGCCGGCACCGGCAACCACGGCGGACAGATCGTTTAGAACGCACCAACCGGAACGGTCGGGCAAGTGATTATGTGGGTCACGCCGAGTCACCGGTACCAAGACTGGCCGATCTCACTCGACCGGCCTGCTGATACTCACAGTGATTATTGCGTGCGTCCGACGAGCCGTGTGCCCCGATCGGCGGCCCAGGCTGTACGCCGCGCCGGCCGCCCCTGACCTCATCGTCGGCACGCTCGGGGTCGATGGCGTGTTCGTCGACGAACGCGGCGACGTGATGGAGCCGATCGTTGTTGAACAGCGCCGGCTGCTCGCGCTTCGCTGCGAGCTGCTCGCCCTCGTCGAGTTCCGCGGTGACCGGGCGGACGGCCAACTGACCCACTCGTTCGTAGCGTGGTGCCGGGCCCATCGAGCGCGCTATGTCGACGGGATGATCGCTGCGTTGCAGCCCGACCTGCTGATGATCGACCACCGCCCGCTCGGCTGGCCAGAGATCGACCGGTACGCGATCGTCTCCCTGGTCCGCGAGCAGCCCGACGTGGAGCATGGTGTGCTCCTCGCCGAACGCATCGTCGCCGTGAACGACGGCGGCCTCGTCAACCGGGGAAGTCAGTGGCAGTTCGGCGCGGACACGCAGTTGACGATGCTGATCTGGGCGTACTACGTGGTCATCGTGCGCGACGGTCGAATCGGTCCGTTCGAGGGCTTCCCCGACGACGATCCCGCACCCGCGATAGGCGGAGCTGACCTAAGCCTCGAACACTCGGGGAGCGAGCCGTGCCAATCCGCGAGCCCCCAGCGTATGGGCCAAACTCTTCCTCCTCGAGTCGGGGGTCGCGTCACGCGGTGTCGGCTGGCCGGACCAGGTGCCGGGCTCGGTCGGCGTCGTTGATTGCGGCGACCATCACAGCGAGTGAGAAACCGCCGAAGAACAGGAATGGAGGGGACCAGAACAACACGAGGGCGAACGCGCCCGGGATGAGCCCGATTGCCACCATTGCGCTTCCCTGACTCGTGTGTCGTGTCCGCACGATCAACCCGGCGATGATCAGAACGGGTGCCGCTAGCAGCGCCGCCCCGCCGAGCGCCCACTTCCACCACGGCCCGGTGTTGGGCTCGCCGATGCTCATCACGTCAGCCACAGCGATCACAGCGGCGACTGCGACGGCGCCGGCCCGCCACCAACCCGTCCGGTATCCGTCGCGCACCGCTGAGACCCGCTCCCGGGTCGCGCTCTTGACGACGTCGGTCAGGATCCTGAGCCAGAACACAGGCGTTCGCCATCCGCCACCCTCGTCACGAAACCGATCGCGCATCAGCTGCACCATCGGTTCGCCGAAGTCGCGCCGGTGCTGACGTGGGTACGCCAATATCAAACCGCGGTAGATCCGTTCCTGAACGCTCATGAAACGAGCCCCGCCGAGCCGGACCGACCCGTAGCCCGCAGCCGCTTCGCGTGTGCTGTCTCGACGAGGCGCTGCAATCGCGCCGTCTCGGCCTCGAGTACACGAGCACCAAACGCGGTCACGCGGTAGTAGCGGCGTCGCTCGTCATCGAGCTCGGGGTCAGGCCGCTCCTCCGTCTCCTCGATCAGCTCCGAGCCCAGCATTCGTTTCACCGTCCCGTACAGCGTGCCAGGGCCCATCGCGACCTCACCATCGGTCATCCGCTCGACCTCCCGCATGATCGCGTAGCCATGCTTCTCACCGTCGGCGAGTGCCAACAGGATGTGGTGCTGCGCTGCCGACAACGGCACCAAATCGATCGGGCTCCGGCTCGCTTGTCCCATCGTTGTGGCTCCTGTCTAGTTCGGTTCAGTGAAGAACACTCCGTCGCCGATATATCGACGCTCACTATATCGGTGGCAGATATATCGGTCAAGTGGCACCTGCTGGACCTCACTGCCGTCACCGCACGGAACGTGGTGTTCCAGAGCGGAGCGCCAGCTCGGCACTGGCGAGATACAAAGTGCCGATGTGAAGGCGATTGGCAATCGCGCCATCGGGGAGGCCTGGCGCCCGACCCAGATCCGTCCAATGCGATCGCCAACTGTCAAGCGAGAGCCGCACACAACGTGCGCTCGACAATCCGGGGGTCGTCGACGGCCTCGCGCCACACTGCGGCCCATTTGCGGTGCCACGTATCGCGCGAGCTGGTGTTGGAAGTTTGGCATTCAGGGGGTGGCCAACTGGGAGAACCCGCCGTCGGATCGCAGGAACTGGGCGGTGATCCAGCCGCCTTCGTCGGACAGAAGAAAGCGGACGAGGTCGGCGGAGTCACTCGGTTGGGAGATGCGACCGGACGGGCTCATTCCGTTCAGACGATCTCGCAGCTCGGGTGACATCCAGCCCGTATCCGTCGGACCGGGATCGATCCCGTTCACGGTGATACCGCGAGACGCCAGTTCGCCGGCCATCGACATCGTCATCCAGTGCACAGCTCCTTTGGAGGTGGCGTAAGCGATCGAGCCGACGAGAGGTGGCCCACTCAAGTAGTTCACGATGCGCCCCGGGCCGTGCTCCGTCCTGTGGCGCTGAGCGAACTCGCGACACATCAGGTACGTGCCGCGCACGTTGATCGCGAGATGGCGATCAAGTTCGGTGGCGTCGATCTCATCGAGGCCGCCACCGGGGTCGTAGGTGTGAACGTTCACCAACGCCCGAATCGGCCCGACGGACGCTTCGGCGGCGTCGAAAACCTTCCTCGGCGTGTCCGGATCAGATAGGTCTGCCTCGATACCGCTCGAGCCGGTCGATTCAAGAAGCTCATCGACCTCGCCACGGTTCGCACCCCAAACCATTGTCTCGTCGTAGGCAGACCACCAGGTGGTGAACACATTCCAGTCGTCGCTCGCCAGTTTCCTGGCGACGGCGGCGCCGATTCCGGCCTGGCGACTTGCGCCAGTCACGATCACTCCACCCCGAGTCTCCATTCGTGCACGATAACGAGCGCCCAGAATGCTCAGCAGTTCCCTCGCAAGACCACCCGGTATCTACCCCAGTGCAGTGCTCGATATTCGCGACGCCACGACGGCCTGCACTCGTCCAGGATCCGGCAGGCCAGAGCATCTGCCGATGGGCCGCCCGATGGTCCAATCGTCGTCGGCCGTTCCATAACGACGGTCGACACGGCGCGTTGCTCCAGGTCGTGCGTTGATCCCTTGTGACTGATCAGCACGGATCGGTCGCATTCTCCGCCGTCCGTGTTCCCCCGCACATTCCCCCGCATAGCGGTTGTAACTTCCAGTCGGATCAGAAAGTTCCTCGTAGATTCGTCGGGATGGGGAGATTCGAACTCCCGACCCCCTGCTCCCAAATCTGGCCAGCCGCCGTATCGACTGTTGTCCTCTGGTGTTGTCCTGTGACGGTATGTCCGCTGAGCTGGGACGATACGTGGATGGACGGCATGACACTCAGCGGACGCACCAACACGGCCCGGTGCTCCCCGGATTGATACATCTCTGATGCATCGGACGGAATTCACGACCCCCTGGACAGCTCGATCGCGACACGACCAGCGCCTCCCGACGTATCAGATTCGCCCTCGACTGGCGCCCTGTGAGGGTCGTCCCGAGATTCGTCCGCTGCCACGGGCGGGTCTGATGGCTACGCTGCTCGTGTGGATCGAATCACCGTCAACCCGAAGCAGATGGGCGGCGTACCGTGCATTCGCGGGTTGCGGATCCCTGTTGCGACTGTGGTCAACATGGTCGCCAACGGCATGACGCCCTCGCAGGTGGTGGACGAGCTGCCCCCGCTCGAGCTTGAGGACGTCGCCGCGGCGTTGCGGTTCGCCGCTGACGCCGTGGCCGATCGCGAGATCCCGTTGCAGCCGACGGCGTGAAGTTCCTGCTGGATCAGAATCGCTCGCCGCGGCTCGCAGCTCTGCTTCGAGCCGCCGGGCACGATGCGGTTCACACGTTGGACCTCGGGCTGGAACGGGCCGAGGACGACGAGGTGCTCGTCGCAGCCCGTGAGGATGGGCGCGTGGTGATTTCTGGTGACACCGACTTCGGGGCGCTGCTGGCGCTGTCCGGGCAGACGTCGGTGGTTCTCTTCCGAGCCCGCAATCGACCGGACGCCGAGGACCAGGCGGCAGTCATCCTCGACCACCTCGCTGATCTGGCCGACGATCTCGTCGCAGGCGCAGTCGTCGTCGTCTCCGACGATCGCATGCGGGTTCGACGACTTCCACTGATCCACGACAGCTGAGCGCATCATCCCACCGGACCGGAGTCGCATCCGCGACCCATGTCGCCCGCCAGCTTGATGGGACCACCTGGGCGCCAGTGTGATGGGACCACTTCCCGAGATGTCAGCGTCGGCGTCGTGATGTTCGCGGCATCGCTGTGAGCCACCCTTGGCGACTACCCAGTTCGAGGTCACGAATTTGCACCATGGTGCCGGGCTGCCGTGTCCGATTTTCCGAGACACCGGGTGCAGCAGCATCGACTCACGCCCCGCGCGGTGACCGTGTCCGTGAACGTGGGAGACGGCGAACACGTCCGGATGGGACCTTTGCGGTCTCGATGAATGAACGCACCGCCGTGAGCGTTATGGGACGGTCGCCCGTGATCAGAATGACTGCCGGATCTGCTCGGCCAACGATCGTTTCCGCGTCGTGATTATCGAGCGCTGCAGAGCGGGCCGCCGGCCTCGACGTCCGGCGGCGATGCGACGGGCGGCCGGCGGCTCAGGCGGTCGGCAATTCTCGGGATCGCGGCCAAGTCGGGATCGAGACGAAGATTGGCATCCAATGCCGCGAACGGCTCGTCCATGAGCATCGAGTTCGGCGAGTCGTGAGCGGGGATCGCTTCCGGCCAAGAGCTGGCCAAGCGTTGCCGCAGCGACGACGCAACAGACGGCGACGAGAGCTGCTTGAACGAGACGCAGCCCCTGCCTATGAATCCCTCGCGATGGTGGCGTCGTGGTCACGACGACTCGGCGGGGTCTGCGTGGGACGCGGCGGAAGGGTTGCTCTCTGTGGCGTTGATCAAGGACGTGTTGAGCGCGATCCACTGTTCCATCGCGGCATCGACGGCAGTCCGGTCTCGGGTTGCGAGCAGGTCGAGGAGCAACCCGCGAGTCACTGCGAGGCCGAGGCGGGCAAGCGAGCGTGCTGTGTCGGCGGGTACGCCTTTGGCTTCGGCCAGTTTGGCAGCGGGTTCGATCCATGGCTCGATCACGCCGGGGAGCAGTTCGTTCGCCGGTGGTCGGTCGTGCAGTGCCTGGGCGTAGACCTCGAAGAAGAGTCGCTCGTTGGACCACAGCGAAGGATCGGAGATGTGCCGCCACCATGTCCGCATCAGGTCTTGGAGTGACATCGTCGGGTCCGGAGCCAGATCGGCGAACGCGGCGAGCTGGCGACGGTCCACCTCTTGAACAATGGCCAGCCACAGACCGCTCTTGGATCCGAAGTGGTGGCTGAGCATTCGATGACTGGTGCCGAGTTCGCTGGCCAGGTGACGAAGGGAGAGGTCGGCGAGGCCGTGCGCGGCGACGTAGTCGATGGCGGCGTCGAGTAGCTGTTGGCGGGGTTCGACATTCGTCACGAAATCCAGTGTACCAGTTGGTTCATAACCCTGTACCATTTGGTACATGATGAAACCTGTCACCGTTTCCATCGACGTACCCCACGAGATCGACGTCGTCTTCGAGTTCCTCGACGTCATGGCGAACCACGAGCCGTTCAACGACCACTTGATGTCCGACTGGGAGTTGTCCGGTCCCGAACGTGGCGTCGGTTCCAGGGCGCGGGTCCGTACCCGCGCGCTCGGCGTGACCGACATCGTCGACATCGAAGTCATCGAGGCCGAGGCGCCGACCAAGATCGTGGAGCTCAACGTCGCTGCGAAGGCCAAGCGCACCGGTCAAGGCACCTACAGCCTGAGCCCGCTCGCGTCCGGCGGCACCCGCATCTCCTTCGAGTACCAGTGGATCGTTGCGCCGCTGCTCGACCGTCTCACCAAACCGATGGCGCGCGCTTACATTCGCCGCAACAACACCACAGCGATGCGTCGTCTCGCCGAGCAACTGGACAGCGTCGGTGTCTGACCAACCGAACAGTGGATCGCACTTCGAGGCTTCGGTTCGTCGGGGCTGGTGGCGCACATCGCTCACACCGACAGGAGGACACCGGCGACGACTGACTCGCGAATCCCTTGGCTCCAGGGATGCGACAACGGTTCGAACATCCCAGGCAACCGCCTTTGTCCTCGCCGGCCTGTCCGCGCTGCACATCGCGTGGGGATTGGGATCATCGTTTCCTTTTCGCGATCCCGCGACGTTGGCTGACACAGTTGCCGGCACTCGAGCCGTCCCGAAACCCAGGGACTGCTTCGCCGTGGCGGGCCTGCTGCTGACATCGGCTGCCCTCGTGGGCGGCGCGCGGCCACTGCAAGCGGACGTCCGGCGAGTCGGTGCACTCGGGGTAGCAACCATCCTTGGCGGGCGTGGCATTCTCGGCATCGCGAAGCGAACAGCCACGGTCGTTCCATGGGCGCCTTCAGATCGATTCGTGCGGCTCGATCAGCGCTACTACGGCCCGTTGTGCCTCGCCCTCGCCGCCGGAGCGGCGATCTCGGCGACCACCACGCAGCAGTAGATCACCAAGCGACCCGATCGTCTGCAGCGACTGCCAGCCCGCAAAGGACCAGGACAGCTCGACACGCATGTTCAGGTCGCCACCCGTGACAACAATCCGGCCCTGACCTGCGCGCCGGTATGCGCGCCTCACGCAAGTGCCACCATCGTGACCCTCATCGCCGCCGCAGGAGCAACCGCTGCGATCCTGCCCGCCCGCCCGCCGAGCCGCCCGACTCGACGTACTCACAGCGCTGGTCAGCCAATGAGCGATCACGTGACGCCCCCGCCAGCCACAACCCCTCAACACGACTGCCGCGCCGCCCTGCAACCGCAGTTCCGCAACGAAAAATGGACGTTCTACGACACAGATCCCGCCGCCCCAGGGCGGCTCGATTGCAGACGCGGCCGCCCAGAACTCCGGTCGCCTGCTGCTTCTTCGACCACTCGCGATCGGCACGTGCGCGACCGATCAGCTGCCCGAGAACGCGCGTCGTTTCGGCATTCTCTTGGACTCCGTTGAGCGAAATCGTCGGAGCGCGATTGCCGCCCAGATGAACTCCAGGACGGCGAACAACCACGAGCCGGTAGCGACTGCGTAGATGGCCGTGACCGCGCACGCCACGGAGAACGCTGCAATCCATCGCCGGTCGCGTTGTTCGAGCGCGTAGGACGTAACCATCACGACAGCAGCGACCACACCGAGCGCAGTCAACATCGCGGGAACCATTCGCACTGATCAACGGCTGCGCATCCGCACGCTCGGATCTCGGTGAGCAACTCGATCGTCTCGTCCAGGCGGCGGCGCCGATCGCACAGCTCGATCACCTTTGCGTCGACTGCACGACGCCATTGACCGGAGTCCTCGTCGAGAATGTCGCTGATCTCGTCCAGCGTGAATCCCGACTCCTGGCAGCGACGGATGAACTCGACACGTGCGATCGCCGTGCGCGCGAACCGTCGCTTCCCTCCGACGCGTCGGCTGATCGGAAGCAGCCCGAGGTCGGAGTAGTAGCGGACTGCCGACACCTTGATTCGACACGCGTCGGCGATCTGACCAATCGTGAGGTCGGTGTCGCTCACTGATCCGTGAGCCCGGCCAGGAGATACACGACCTGTACACCATCAGGATTGGGTGATGTGATCGTCATTTCCGTCACTTCGCCGCGATCAGTGACCTTGATGTCGAGGAACGAGCAGCACTGCGACTCGCGATCGGCCAGGCCTCTTGCATCGACGGCGCACGCTGTTGGAAGCCGAATCACGACACCGTCGCTACGCGGCTCGATGGAGGTCGCCACGTGCTGCAGGTCGGACCATTCGATGAGTCGATCACCGGCCTGGGACGACGACAGGGTGCAGACGACAGGATCGGAACGAGAAGCCATATCAGAACCGTACGACCTCAAGTCAACATGAGGTCAAGAGCAATCGCACATCTGCCAGCGCTCCACATCAGCCCCATCAACTTGGCCGCTTCACTGCGCGCGATCGGCACATGAGGGCGGGCAGGTGCGCCCCAGATCGCGCGTCGCCGACCACCTATTTCGCTGCGGGTCACTGCTGCTGCCGAGAAGCATGAGTGGTCAGCGGATGCGAGAGTCGTCGAGCTTGGCGGGATGAACGCAGAGGACCCGATTGTGGATCACGAGGTCGGCGTTCAGCAGCGAATCATTCGGGCGCTTCGAATCCGACCTTTGCCCGCCAGCGTTCATGGAAGCGGGCGAGCTTTGCCGGGTTGACGATGGCGAGGAGTTCGGCGACCTTGCCTGCGCGCCAGCTCACGACCGAGAGCAGGTTGGGTTCACCGTTGCGAACGACGTAGAGGCCGGCCTGCCCGTTGACGCGAATCCAATGGACTTCGTCGTTGGCTTCGAAATCGCGCGCCGTCAGATTGATGAGAAGTCGCGCCACCCGGTCGGCTCCCACCACCGGACGGCGTGCTGCGTGCCGTTCCGCCCCGCCATCGGAGATGTGCACGACGTCGTCGGTCAGCATGTTCATCAGCCCGTCGAGATCGCCCTCGACGGCGGCGCCCACGAACGCCTCGGACCACGCCATGACATCCGCCGGTTCGGCGTCCACTCGTGGACGACCTGAGCGGACTCGATCCCTCGCACGCTTGGCGATCTGACGCGTCGTGGCGACCGACTTGTCGATGATCGGTGAGATCTGCTCGAACGGATATCCGAAGACGTCGTGGAGCAGGAACACGGCTCGCTCCACCGGGCCGAGGGTCTCTAACACGCGGAGGAGCCCGAGTTCGAGTGACTCGCTCCCGATGGCCAGCATCGCTGGATCGGTCGACGATGCGGCTGGCGCGGCCCGAAGGGTGGCTGCACCGAGGGACTCGATCGTCAACGGCTCGGGTAGCCACGGACCGACGTACACCTCGCGACGTCGTCGGGCCGACTTCAGCCGGTCGATCGCGAGACGTGTGGTCACGGTCGTCAACCAGGCGGCCGGATTGTCGATGTCCTCGAACGTCGCTCGCTGCCACCGGAGCCACGCCTCTTGTACGACGTCGTCGGCGTCGTCGGGTGTGCCGAGCATCCGGTACGCCAGACGCTCCAATCGGTCACGCTCGGCCTCGAAGACGTTGGTGGCGCCGCTGGGCGTCATGTCATCACCGGATCGCCGGGCGTCGATCGAGATGTTGGAGCGCGGCGGTAGCAGCGTCTTCGGCGCTCGCCAGCACGGCGTCGAGGAGGTGGCCGCGCGGACCGACCCAGTCGCCCACGAGGTAGACGCCGGCTCGGTCGGGCACATCGCAGGCGGGACGACCACGCAACCCGCCCGAGGCGGCAGTCGCGATCGCACTGACGGCGGTCATGCGGTGAAGATACCGCTCGGTCACGATCGACTCGGGGTCGACGCCGGCGTGGGGGAGAACGGCGCGAAGCCGATCTCGGTTTGGCGCCGTCTCGGGCGTGAGGTATTCCGCGACCGACAACGACGAGCCGCCTGGCGGGGTCATCTTGTCGGGAAACCCGTGATTCGACAGGTAGATGGGGGGATCGATCCCGAGGATGACGTCGTGGCGAGGTGGTCGCTCGAGGCCGACGTCGAGCACGGACACCTCGGCGCACGGGCCGACGTCGTACCGCGCCCCGGTCAGCGTTGTGGCGACCTGGGGACCGCCGGTCGCCACGATCACTGTGGGAGCGTCGGGAAGTTCGACGATGTGATCGTCCTGGACGAATCGAATGCCGGGCACAGCGGCGAGCGCCTCCACCAGTTGCGCCCAGCCACCGTCGAGGTAGATCACCCCATCGCCGAGTGCCATCTGCACCTGTATCAGTGCGACCTCGGCCGACAGATCGTCCGGCGCGTTCGTGTAGGTCGCCAACCGGATCACCGTCTGCACGATCTCGCGCACGCGTGCCCGAGTGCTCAAGCCGTCGACCCATTCATTCACGGTCACCGACGCAAGAGCGGCGGGCTCAAGCCGACCGAGCCGGCCCATCACCCTCCCGAGCGCGAGTTTGTCGTTCCAACCCAACAGCGGGCTGCGCAACAGGCTCATCGGCCCACCTGGCGCCAGTCCGACGGTGTCACCGTTCACCATCAACGCGCCCTTCGTGCTCGGCGATCGCCCCGACGGTCGAACGCCGAGCGAGCGCAGCACACGATGAGCCTCCCCGGCGAGGTAGAGCGCGTGCGGCCCCTGGTTGAAGCCGAAACCGCGTTTCCAATCCGTTGTACCGCGGCCACCGAGGCGCCCACGACCCTCGTGCACCGTCACGGTTCGGCCAGCGCGTGCAACGAGCGCAGCAGCCGCGAGGCCACCGAGGCCGCCTCCAACGACGTGCACATCGGACGTCGGGCAATGGGACAGGTCGAGGTCGTCGTTCATACCTCTTTCGACGACACAGCGGCACCGAATGTGACAGCCCACCCGGACTGGCGGGTCAGGTCTCCAGGGCCAGCGCCGCATCGCCAGTGAAGTCGCACGCCTTCGAACCGACGGAGGCCACTCGATAATCACGCCGCCCGAGGACGGTCGAGACCGCTCGTAGCGGCACGTTCGAGCGGTCGGGCCCGCACAGATCATGCGACGCCGGGGACTGCTGACACTATGGACCGATGGAAGTCTTGGACCGCAGTCCCTTTTCCTCACTGATCGGGCCAATCGAGGTGGAGTGGGAACCGTCACCGGTCTTCGAGACCGTCATCCGTGACGACTGTGCCAACACAATGGGTCGAATGCACGGTGGATTTCTCGCCGCTCTGATCGACATCACCGCAGGGCAAGGCGTCAAGCGACTGCTCGACGACGACCGCCCCCTCGTCACCGCCACAACCAACACCGAGTACTTCGGAGCGGCACGCGTTGGCGATCGCCTGCGAGTCGAGGTGAGCGTGAACCACAGCGCAACCACTCTCGTCTTCGGTTCCTGTCGAGTCTCGACCGGAGATCGATTGGTCGCCATCGCCTCCGTGGTCTTCTCCGCTCGACCCGCCACCGCGAAGTAGTACCCCCCTGTTCGGTTCGGCGTCAGCCGTTCGTTGGGGGCGTCAGTCTGGGCGATCTGGTCGAGACTTCAGCCCGGGCCCAGTAGCTCACAATTCCAACGCCCGCCGGGGTGCGGGCCACTCAGAAACTCAGGCACGTATCCGCTTGGGTAGGAGCGCCATATCGCTCGAACTGGAAGGGCGATCGAGTGGTGTTCATCCAGGGGTGGGAGCGACGACCAGACGGCTGATGTCGTCGAGCCATTTGGGTCGGTGGAGGTCGCCGGTGGGCGTACTCCAGTCGTCGCCGATGGCCACGAGTTCGCCATCAGGCGTGGTGGCGAGTGCTTGTGGGTTCGGCCCGGGCAATCCGATTGGGTCGTCGGCGGTTCCGTCGGGTCGCAGGTGCACGAGTTCGTTGTTGTTGTCGCTGGTGCTGATGTAGACGCCCTCGTCATCGGCTGTGATGACGGGGGCGGCGGGTCCGGGTGCTGAGATTTGGGTGGTCCAGTCCATGGTGGGTGACTGGTTGGGGTTCGTGATCGATGGGATGAGGAACGATCCGACCCAGCCGTTGGCGCTTGCGACGTAGAGCCGGTTGCCTCCGACGGCGAGCGAGCCGGCGGCGTTGGTGAGGTCGAGTTTCGGGTCGATGTCGAGGCACCAGACGCCGTCGGCGAAGTCGAGAGTGTGGACGAACGCGTGTGGGTGGTCCTCGTCGGGTTGGTCGGTTCCGATGTAGAGCGTGAAGAGCAGGCCGTGGTCGTTGGCGACGACGTGTGATCGTGAGTATCCGGCCATCTGCTGATCGAGGGTCTGGGACTTGTCGCGCAAGTTCAAGGGTGGCGAAATCTGGCTGGTGTCGGTGGCCAATACCCGGACTTGGTAGTAGGTCGGCGTCTCAGCGGGGAGGTACTCGAGCAGGAACACCTGAGATGGGACGCCGTCGGTGGTGAGTTGTTGGCTGAATGCTTCGGCCATGAAGTTGCCATCGAGGGAGGTCTCGTAGAGGATGCCTTCCGTGCGAGAAGCGATGACGATGGTGGTGCCATCGCGTGCGCCTGCGATCGCCTCGCCCGTTGGGTCGTCGGCGAGTGTCGTCAACGCGACGATCTCACCGTCGAGTGACGTCGCGGTTGCTTCGGCGATAACGCCTTCGACAGTGAGATCGCCGATCGGTTCGCCGTCGGGAAGCGATGCCCAGGCGACCTCGGTCGAGGTCAACGTTCGAACCGTCTCCGGGGGAAGAGTGAGGACCGCCTGGGTTGCGTCAGGTGCCACGAGCGCTGACCACTTGAACCACATGTTCGACACCGCACCGTTGTTGCTCAAGATGCCGAGCTGACCGTCGGTGTCCACGACCGCCATGGCCACACCGGTCTGATCGTTGTTCGCCAACGATTCGGGGCCGCTCTCCACAGTGGCTGGCTCTACGGGCGCAAGCGTCTCGACGCCGAGGAAAGGTTCTGGTGCGGCGTCGTCGGTCGTGGCGGCCGTGCACCCAGCGGCGATCGCAAGGGCGATGACGGCAAGAGTCGACAGAAATCGTGTCATGTCGGTTCCGACACCGCTGATCAGTCGCTGGTTCCCAACTCGATCGCGAACTCGATGGCGTCGTCGACGGACTCGAAGCCTTCCAGCCGTCCAATCATCTGATCGTCCTGCCAAAGCAGTGTGTTGCCGGCGACCCGCTGAAATGCGATCGTTCCGTCGGGTGACAGGTAGGCGAGTTCGTGTGGGGCGCCGGTGATCCACAGCCCGGGGGCGTTCCCGACAGCGATCTCGACGATGTCGGTGTCCGGGCCGAGCGTTTTCACGATCACGTCGTCGGTCAGCACTCCGTCGATCACCGAAACCAACACGATGCGGCCATCGACCGTTACCTCCTGACTGTCACCCGGACCAGGCAAGCCCGAGACGTCACTATCGACCGACGCCGTCGACGACGTCTCGTCCGGTGTGTCGACGTCTTGGCGACGTTCGATTCGCACCCCGTCCAGACCGAACCAACCCGCGATCGTGTCGCGCGACGCAGGCACCGCAACAGCTACGACGGTGGCCATCACGAGCACCGCTGCGGCGTAGCGAAGCCAGCGTCCCCGGTGCCCGTCTCGATCAATCGCAACAACATCTGTTGCACCGGTCGCGATCCGCGCGGTCACCCGATCCGACAGCACGGCCCCTTCACCATCGTCGAGATCCAAGTGATCTCCCAGCGCGACGAGTCGTGTCTCAAGATCCATTTGAATCATCTCCCAACTGGGTCCGCAGACGATCGAGCGCTCGCGACGTCCTCGACTTCACCGTGCCGGGTGCAATTCCCAACACGACGGCTGTCTCGGCTTCTGATAGCTCCGCAACGAACCGACAGCCGAGCACTGCGCGATCCTCATCGCGCAGCGTCGCCAATGCGCTCACCAACTCCTCCTGTTCGGCACGCTCGACAACCGACACTTCGACACCATCTGCTGTTCGCAGCTGCAGACTTGCGTGGCGGTCGTCTCGATACAACCGCCGGGCCCGGCTACGTATCTCGTTCTTCGCCTCGTTGGCCACGATCCGCAGCAGCCACGACCGCACCGAACCCGTGCCGCGATAGCTCGCCGTGCTCTGGTACGCCTTCACGAAACCCTCCTGGCAAATATCGAACGCCTCAGCGGTCGACCCGCTGACAACTGCAGCCACGCGCAACGCCGCACGCTCATGGCGACGTACCAACTCCCCGAACGCAGCCGCTTCCCCAGCCCTGGCGCGGTCCATCAGCCCGTCGTCCGAACACGTTTCCAGGTCAGTCGATTCGATCAAGGTTGGCAGCCAGTCCAATCATTCCGACACCGCCACACCCTGTTCGGTTCCCAGTTCGATGAACCCAACGTCTTCGCGGTCCGCCGTCCACACCGACGAACCACTTCAAGAACGCTCGCCGCAAATCGGGTCCCCACCCGCTCATACTGACAGCCACGATCCGCCACGACACCCGATCAGAACGGCACGTGAGCGGAGCGCTACGGCAAGCTCGACCCACTCGATATCGCGATCACGGGTGGTGGTCGTCGCCGACGGCGTGCGTTCCACATGTGCACTCGGGCGGGGTTCAGCCGAGCCCGACACCCTCGCAGGCGACGATCTCGTTGACGACAAGTCCTTCAGGACCCAAGTCGTAGGTCGCACCGAATACGACCTGAACACGATCTTCAACCAATGCCGGGACGTAGAAGTGCTGCGTCGTGAAGTCATCGGGTGACCGCACGATCTCGACGGGGATCACGACATCGTTCAACACCGTTACATCGTCAGGGCCAACGCGCAGAGCGTCGCGGGAGGCGATCGACAGCCACCACTCCACCGCTTCGACCGCAGTGGCGAACACCGGTGTGTTCTCGGCGTACTCATACGCAGGTGACGGCAGCGGTAGCCGACCGTCGGGGCAATCGAGCACAACGGACGGATCACCCGACGCGATCAGTGCTTCACGGTCGGCATCCGAAACCGACACCGTCGACGATGACGCCTGCGAATCGACCAACCACGCCCCGAGATTGACGTCGCCACCAGCCGGCGGCTCGAACTCGAGCATGTCGAGACTCTCGAGCGGCGTGACGATACCGCGCTCGGGATCGTCGAGGATCCAACCCTGGGGAGTGGTGAAGAACCACGTCGGTCCCTCACGCACGTTGAAGAAGTTCTGACCACGTGGATCATTGTTCGGCTGCAGGTAGATCACACTGGCCGCACCGAGCGGGAGGTTGTCCCGGGTTCTGTTGAAGTGAGGTGGTGATCCCTCCCCGGGCCGTGCCGTGCTGGCATGGTTCGGGAGTCCACCAAGACACCCAACAGAGAGGGATCACCGTGACGAAGAAGGTACCTGTCGTGCAGGTCACGACACCGGATGAGGCAGCCGCGTTGGCGGGTTTGCCGTTGGAGGCGACCGTGGCGATGGCTGATGTCGCGGCGGCGATGCGCGAGGGCTTGTTGGCGTTCGCGACGTCGGCGGGGTTGGTCGTGATGCAGCAGATGTTGACCGCTGAGCTGACCGCGAAGATCGGCGCGAAGCACGCCAAGCTGCCGGCCGGTGAGCGGGTCGGGAACTGGCATGGCACCACCCAGGGTCAGGTCGTGTTGGGCTCGCAGAAGATCACCGTCGACCGTCCCCGCGGCCGGTTCGTGGATGGCGGCGAGATCGGTCTCGACACGTGGGATGTGTTCGCGTCGGAGGATCTGTTGGGCCAGGTGGTGGTCGAGCGGATGCTCGCTGGTGTCGCGACCCGCCGTCATGTCGACGTCGCCGAACCCGTCGGCACCGACGGCAAGGCCCGGTCGAAGTCGGCGGTGTCGCGCCGGTTCAAGGCGGCCACCCAGACGGCGCTGCGGGACCTGATGGCCCGCGACCTGAGCTCGTTGGAGGTGGCGGTGGTGATGATCGACGGGTTGAACATCGCCGACCAGATGATCACCGTCGCGCTCGTGATCACCGCTGACGGCACGAAGGTGCCGGTCGGGCTCCGCTTGGGTGACACCGAGAACTCGGTGGTGGTGACCGATCTGCTCGCCGATCTCGTCGCCCGCGGACTCCGCTTCGAGCACGGCGTCTTGTGCGTGGTCGACGGCGCCAAGGCGTTGCACACCGCGGTCGTGAAGGTGTTCGGCGATCAGGCGCTGATCCAGCGCTGCACCCTGCACAAGCGCCGCAACGTGACCGGCTACTTGGGTGTCGACGAGCGTGACCCGATCGATGCCCGTCTCGCCCGCGCGTTCGCCGACCCCGATCCCGTCAAGGGTCGTGCCGCGTGCGAGGCCCTCGCGAAGCAGCTCGAACGTGACCATCCCGACGCCGCCGCATCACTCCGCGAGGGCCTCGATGAGATGTTCACCGTCGCCCGGCTCGGCATCTCGGGTCGGCTGCGGCAGTCGTTGACGAACACCAACTGCATCGAGTCGATGATCTCGATCTGCCGGACCAACCACGGACGCGTCAAGCGCTGGCGCGACGGCGACATGAAGAAGCGCTGGATCGCAGCTGGGATGCTCGAAGCCGAACGCTCCTTCCGACGCCTCAAGGGCCACGCCGACATGCCCTACCTCATCGCCGCCCTCGGCCGAGCGATCAACACCGCCACACCCAACAACTACGATCAGGCTGCCGCCTGAACAAGATCGGGATCACCACCCAACTTCAACAGACAGCGGGACATCCTCCCGAGCGGCATCACCGAGCGCAGCTCGTCGATCCCCACGTACGCAGGTCGCGGCCGCTCAACGTAGTAGCGGTCTCCGGCATCGGTCTCGAAGATCAAGTTCACCGAGTAGCTGGCCGCCTCGTCATCAGGGGATGAACCGAAGATGGCACCCTCTTCGATGTCGACCAACGTCGCCTCGGTCACGACGGTGGAACGCGACGACAGCTCGGCCAACGACGTCGCAGGGTCGTAGTCGGTGATGACCGAACCAGCCCAGCCCTCGAACGTGACGGGCTCCGCATCAGGCTCGTCGTCCGAGCCACATCCGAAGATCGGAAGCACGAGAGCACCGAGAGCGAGGAGCATCGCTGACCGATTCACGTCCACCTCCAAAGGCCCACCACACCTGTCGCAGACCCACCCGTTCGCAACTTAGACGTCTCGACAGAGCCCGTAGTTCCAGACGTCGATGAGAGGTTGTCCCGGGTTCTGTTGAAGTGAGGTGGTGATCCCTCCCCGGGCCGTGCCGTGCTGGCATGGTTCGGGAGTCCACCAAGACACCCAACAGAGAGGGATCACCGTGACGAAGAAGGTACCTGTCGTGCAGGTCACGACACCGGATGAGGCAGCCGCGTTGGCGGGTTTGCCGTTGGAGGCGACCGTGGCGATGGCTGATGTTCGCGGCGGCGATGCGCGAGGGCTTGTTGGCGTTCGCGACGTCGGCGGGGTTGGTCGTGATGCAGCAGATGTTGACCGCTGAGCTGACCGCGAAGATCGGCGCGAAGCACGCCAAGCTGCCGGCCGGTGAGCGGGTCGGGAACTGGCATGGCACCACCCAGGGTCAGGTCGTGTTGGGCTCGCAGAAGATCACCGTCGACCGTCCCCGCGGCCGGTTCGTGGATGGCGGCGAGATCGGTCTCGACACGTGGGATGTGTTCGCGTCGGAGGATCTGTTGGGCCAGGTGGTGGTCGAGCGGATGCTCGCTGGTGTCGCGACCCGCCGTCATGTCGACGTCGCCGAACCCGTCGGCACCGACGGCAAGGCCCGGTCGAAGTCGGCGGTGTCGCGCCGGTTCAAGGCGGCCACCCAGACGGCGCTGCGGGACCTGATGGCCCGCGACCTGAGCTCGTTGGAGGTGGCGGTGGTGATGATCGACGGGTTGAACATCGCCGACCAGATGATCACCGTCGCGCTCGTGATCACCGCTGACGGCACGAAGGTGCCGGTCGGGCTCCGCTTGGGTGACACCGAGAACTCGGTGGTGGTGACCGATCTGCTCGCCGATCTCGTCGCCCGCGGACTCCGCTTCGAGCACGGCGTCTTGTGCGTGGTCGACGTCGATGACGTTCAGGCCCGCACACGCATAATGCGCGCCCTCCGGACCCGTTGCACCGTCCGAGAACGGCACGTATCGGGTGGCGCGCTTGGGCCGTGGGCACCCATAATCTCGGCCGGCTACAACTGCTGGGGCCGTCTCACCGTTGGCGGCGGAGGCGTTCGACGACGGCGGCTTGGCTGTTCGGCAAGGCGTGGGCGTAGGTGTTCATCAGCATCTCGGGGCTGTGGCCCAGCAGGTCGGCGATCGCTCGGAGCTCGCCGAGATCGTTGGCGCCCTGGACCATGTGGCTTGCGGCGGTGTGGCGGAGGCCGTGTGAGGTGAGCCTCGGCAAGCCGGTCTTGTCGACGATCCTCGCCAAGGCTCGGTCGTAGGAGCGGGGGAGCACAAGCCGGCCGGTGCGGGTGGCGATGATGAGGTCGTTGTCCTCCCACTCGCTGCCGGCTGCCAACTGTTCGGCGGCTTGTTCGGCGTGGCGCTTGGTGAGCACGCGCATCGTGTCGTCGTCGATCGGGATCGTTCGCCTCGAGCGTTCGTTCTTGGCGTTGCCCCACGCCGCACCCTCGTTCGTCGCGACCAGGCTCTCGTCGATCCGCAACGTATTGGCCGTGGTGTCGAGGTCGTCCCACCGGAGCGCGAGCACCTCGCTGCGACGCAACCCGTACAGCACGCCCAGCCGGAACCCGATCGCCCACCGGTGATCAGCCGTCGCGGCCAGGAAGCGATCGACCTCCCGATCGGTCCACGCGACCGCCTCCTTCTCCTTGGTCGGCTTGGCGACGGTCCGCGGCAACCCAACCCGTGCTGCCGGCGACCGTGGGATCAAACCCTCGTCGACGGCCTCGTTCAACGCCGCCCGCAACACGGTCCGGCAGATCTGCACGCTCCGCTTCGACAAGCGGCCGCCAGCAGCGAGCGCCTCGATCCACCTCGCCACGTCCTCACGATCCAGCGTCGCCAGCGGGATCGCACCCAAGCCGTTCTCGATGTGAGGGATCGCCCACGCGTACTGCTCCTGGGCCTTCTCGGTGATGTCGGTGCGACCAGCGACGTACCGGCGCACGAGCCAGCTCACCGTCCCGCGCTCCGTCGAGCGATCCTCCGCCTTCATCGAACGGGCAGCCGCCAATGCCGAGCGCTGCGAGGCATACGTCCCAATCTGCCGCAGGCGGTGCTTGCCGGTCACGGTGTCGATGCCGTCGACGCGCACGACCCACTTGTCGCGCTGCTTGCGCACGGTCGGCTGCCCCGTTGCCTTCCACGCCATGACGGACCTCCTCGCTCAACCGATGCCCTGCGATCTGATACATCGCTGATACATCGGGGTTTCGCTGGACTGAGGGTCAGCTTATCATGCCTGGTAGAAGTGGTCGGGATGGCCGGATTCGAACCGGCGACCCCCTGCTCCCAAAGCAGGTGCGCTAGCCAGGCTGCGCCACATCCCGTGGCACCCGACTGATCGGGCGCACGCGACGATTGTATCTGTGACCGATCATCGTCAGGCCAGGCTCACGAGGTGACGTTCGCCGTCGTCGGAGACGAACGTCGTGTCGAACGTCGTCGCGGTCACATCGCAGACGAGGTAGCCGTGGCGTACCAGGTCGAGGTGATTGATCCCTCGGTTGATCCGGCGCAGCCAACGATCGAGCAACCAGGCAGGAATCGGGAGCCGCTCTCGAACCGCCGCTGCGTACGTCGTGCCGCTGATCGAGGGACAGGTGAACTCGTGGGCGACTGGGCGGCGGCCGTGATCGCCGCCGTCGAACAACGTTCGTGACCAAGCCGAGTGGAGGTCGCCCGACAACACGACCGGCCGGCCGTGCACCCGCTGCAGCGTGTCGTACAGCCGACGCCGCTCATGTGGATAGCCGTCCCATTGATCGGGATTCACCACTCGACGCCACGGTGGCCATGCGATCGCTGGTCGGGCACCCAACGTCATCGGGCCGACCTGGACCTGATTGGCGATTACGAACCACGGCGATGCGGACGTCGCAGCGATCTCGTCGATCCGTCGCCACTGATCGCCGCCCAGGAGATCGCCACGGTGTGCCTGGACTTCGGGCCCATCGGTGTCGGCAGGCGTCCGACCGCCGAACCGGGTGTCGACGAGAACGAGATCCATCAGACTCTCGATCGAGACCGTTCGGTCGAGCGGAGCAGGTCGGTCGGCCGGTCGCATCGGCATCCACTCCGCCCACGCCCGCTGTCCAGCCCGGCGGCGTTCGGCGGAGCCTGGTTCCGGGGCGTTGTCGGCGACCTCGTGGTCGTCCCAGACCGCGATCATCGGTACGCTCGCGAGCAGGCGTCGCCACGAGGGATTGCTGCGGTGCTGGCGGTATCGGCGCCGGTAGTCGTCGAGCGAATGACAATCCCACGGCGGGTCGGTGATCGCTCCGCCGGGTGATCGCTCTCCGATCTCGTACAACGAGTCGCCGAGGTGAAGCACCAGGTCCGGTCGTTCGTCGACGATGCCGTCGAACAGGTCGAAACCGGGCCAGCCCCACCGGGAGCAGCACGTCACGGCGAACCGGAAGTGATCGGCAGTGCTGGGCAACGTCCGTGTCCGGCCCACGACCCGCTCGTCGCCGACGGTGAACGCGTACTCGTACTCGGTCGCCGCGTCGAGATCGGTCAATTCGACGCAGATCGTGTGGTCTCGAGCCTCGCATGCGACGGCTGATCCTGTGCGTGCGGCCCCACTCGTCGTCGGACGCACGTCCCAGTCGACGGTGACCTCCTCGGCGTGGTCGGTCGGGCACACTCGGGTCCAGAGCACGGCGCTCGTCGACGTGGTGTCGCCGCTCGCGACGCCCGACGTGAACACCGGTGACGACTCGTCAGGGGAGTGGGGATGCGCTGCGATGCAACATTGTGTACCGCCGACACGTGAACGGAAACGGGCTCATGATCGATTGAGTGTGCGCACGAGCGGGCATGATGGAGGCATGACGAACCCAGACGGTTGGGATGCTCCGACCGGAATCGAACAGGTCGACACCGATCAGGTCCTCATCGGGTTGTCGTTCGGCGACACGTTCCGGGCGCAGGAGTTCCTCAGCGCGATGACCCGTCTGTCGAGCCTCGGCTCGCTCAAGCTGCGCGACGCCGTGACCGTCAGCAAGGACGACAAGGGCGACGTTCGTGTCCGAGAGACGATCGATCCTCAGACTGGACGGACGGCGCTGTCGGGTGCAGCCTGGACGGGTCTGCTCGGGTTGCTCGTGGGAGGGCCGGTCGGCTGGCTCGCCGGGATCGGGATCGGAGCCGGGGCCGGGGCGATCACCGCCAAGGTCGTCGATCTTGGCGTGCCCGACGAGTGGGTCGATTGGTTCAGGGCCGCAGTTCGTGAGGGCACGACGACGGTCGTGGTCCTCGCCGAGGACGTCGATCTTCGGGCCCTCGAAGGCGAAGCTCGACGATTCGCAGGGGCCGAACTCGTTCACAGCACGTTGCCTGCGTCGGCGATCGCTCAGCTCGAGGCTGCACTCCAGGTTCGCGGCGCCTGACCGGCGACGTTCGCCGGAGCGCAGCGTGGATACGATCCGCGTGCATCGATCGTCGACTCGTCGTCCTCGGGCCTCTCGCCCTTCTGACCGCATTCCTGGTCGTGCTCGCAGTCGCGAAGGACAGTCGCGACGTCACCGCTGACCGTCAGCTCACGACTGCGGGTGCATCGAGGTCCGGTGCGACGGTCGATGGCGTCCCCGCCGATCCGTCGACAGGGTCGGCCGACGGCGAACCGCTCGTCACGGTGATCGGCGTGGCCACCTCCCCGACCGAGGCCGCTGCGACCACGACCACCAGCACGACCACGGCGCCGCCGCTGGCGTTCGACGACGGCAAGACGTCGAGCGAACGGGTGCTGGTCGATGCGTTCACGGTGCACGACGAGGATCTGCAACCCAAGAGCATCGTCGCGTCGGGCGATGGCCTCTTCCTCGCGCAGAACATGATGTATCGCCACAACGTGGCGATCTACGACCGTGCCGGGACCAAGGTGGCGACGATTTCCGATGAGATCGACCTCGCTGCGTTCGGTGTCGACGGCGGCGTCAGGGTGCAGGGCTCGCCGGTCGAGGCCGCATTCACACCCGATGGCCGATTCGTCTACGTCTCGAACTACAAGATGTTCGGCGACGGCTACAACCCCGTCGCGGAGGACTCGTGCGATCGAGGGAGCTGGGACGACAGCTTCGTCTACAAGATCGACGTCGGGACCCTCCAGATCGTTGCGGTGGTCGAGACCGGAGCCGTACCCAAGTTCCTCGCGGTCTCACCGGACGGCAGCCGGCTCGTCGTGTCGAACTGGTGCGGGTTCGACGTGTCAGTGATCGACACGGGTACCGACACCGAGCTCGGCCGCGTCGACCTCGGCCGGCACCCGCGTGGGGTCGCGATCCGCAGCGACTCCCGCTACGCCTACGTCACGGTGATGGGAGAGGCCCGCATCGACGTGATCGATCTTCAGTCACTCAACATCGTCAACACCGTGCCGGACCCCGGGACCACGCCGCGTCATGTGCTTCTGTCGAACGACGACCGCTACCTCTACGTGTCGAACCACACGATGAATTCGGTGCGCAAGATCGATCTCCAGGTGGGCGGTGTGGTCGGTATCGCGAACACCGGCACCGAGACCCGAACCATGGCACTCTCCGACGACGGCGAGAGCCTCTACGTCGTCAATTACCAGGATGGCACGGTCAGCAAGGTGCGCACGAGCGACATGAAGATCCTCCAGACCGTCTACTCGGGCGTCCATCCCGTTGGTGTCACCTACGACGACGGCGCCCGTCAGGTCTGGGTCGCCAACTACGCCGGCAGCCTCCGAGTTTTCCGCGACGAGTAGTCCGCAACGCGTCACGGTTGGGGTCAGACCCCAACCGTGACGTCGAAGGTGAGTCCGGCGTGCTCGACGAGGCGTTCGACGAGTGAATCACCGAACGCCGTCGCCGGGGTCCAGAAGCCGCCACCGACCTGATCGCGGTCGAGGTCGAGGAACGCCAACGCCGACTCGGCCAGCATCTTTGCCGTCGAGCCGTAGCCCGGGTCGCGATCACCGGCGACCTTGGTGACGATCTCGTCGCCGGCCTCGGTTCGTCCGAACAGGCGAAGGTCGAAGAACCCGGCCTCCTGGGCCTCCGGGCTCGGGCCCTCGCCCGGATCGGGCAGGAACTGGCCGAGCAGCTTGCGGGTCGGTCCGAACGCCGCCATCCCGGCGAATCCGCCCATCGCCGCAGCCACGGCGCCGGCCTTGACCGCTCCCATCGGGCCGTCACCGACGAGCATCGCCTCGTCGTACTCGAAATCGGCCCCCCATGGTCGCCCGAGCAGGGCGTGCGTCCGGTGCACGACCCGGGTGTTGGTGGCAGCCATGATGAACGGAGCGACCCACTGACCGGACGCCTCGTCACGCGTCGGTGTCACGATGTTCGGCTGACGTGGCCCGTCGCGCATCCCCTCGGGGGCGAGCGCGTACGGGTTCCCGAGCATCTTGCGCAGCTCGGGGTCCTTCCGCGCCTCCTCCATCAAGTTGATCATGCTGGCGACGGTGCCGCCGCTGGCACCACCCTTCATAACCTTCACCCGCAGCGCGATCGAGCTGCACGGTGCGCCGAAGCGCTCGATCGCTCGCTGCTGCGTGAACCACACACCGAGATCGGAGGGGATCGAGTCGAACCCGCAGGCATGGACGACTCGGGCCCCGCTGCGCTCGGCAGTCGCTGCATGCTCGTCGATCATCGCCCGCATCCACTGTGGCTCGCCCGTCAGGTCGCAGTAGTCGGTGCCCTCTGCAGCGACGGCCGCGACGAGTGGGGAGCCGAGCAGGGCGTACGGCCCGACCGTCGAGGCGACGACCCTGGTGCTCGCCGCCAATGATCGCATCGCGTTCGCGTCGGCAGCGTCGGCGAGGATCTGTGGCACGGCAGCGCCGGACTCGTCAGCGATCCCGGCCAGCTTCTCGGCGTTTCGGGCAGCGATCGCCCACCGCACACCGTCGGTCGTTCCGTCGGGGCCGAGCCGTTCGACCAACCGCCGGGTGAGGATCCGACCCACGAAACTGGTGGCACCGAACACGACGAGGTCGAACTGGCGGTCGCTCATGCCCCGAGTGTGACACCCCGAGGTCACGATGGTGCACATGACCGACACCAACGGGCGCCGCCTCACGATCTCCTGCGACGACTGCTCCATGCAGTGCACGTCGGCCTGCGACGACTGCGTCGTCACGTTCGTCCTCCAGGACGACGTGAGTTCCTGCGAACACGACACCCTCGTGCTCGATCTCGAACAGGCACGCGTGGTCCGCCTCTTCAGTCGCGCCGGCATGATCCCCGACCTCAAGTACCACGTTGCCGGCTGAACGACCCGGGTTGCTCTCAGACGACTGTGGAGCAGTTCGGACTCACTGTCGATCGTCCGAGTCCCGGTCGTCTCCCTGCGGATCGACGAGATGTGGAGCAGTTCGGACTCACTGTCGATCGTCCGAGTCCCGGTCGTCTCCCTGCGGATCGACGAGATGTGGAGCAGTTCGGACTCACTGTCGATCGTCCGAGTCCCGGTCGTCTCCCTGCGGATCGACGAGATGTCGAGCCGGACCTCACGCAAGGGAGCGTTCGACGGGCAAGTACGAGTTCACCGATCACAACGGTGGCGTGATGCCCGACACCGAAGCAGGTCTGGCCGAGTCGACGAAAGCGTGGGGAGCGCGGTTCGGTTCGCTCGGTGATCCCGCGGCCGGCGGCGGCAACCCGGTCCGGGCCCGGGGAGCCCGTCAGCGCAAGCGGAGTCATCGACGGAACCTGGGCCGGCGGCGACGCGATCATCAGCACCGACAGCCTCACGGTCGCCACGACCATGGCACAGCAGTCGCCGGTGGTGTCCGGTGGTGGCTGGCGGTGGCACGGTCGTCGTGCACGAAGCACTCGACTTGTGACCGTACGCTGGTGGGGGTGCGTCGCCCGGAACCCTTGCCGACGTGGGAGCAGATCGTCGATCTCGCATCTCGTCACGGCATCACCCATCTCGGCGTCGCCCCCGCAGGCGTGCTCGATCGGGCCCGAACCGCGCTCCACGACCGCAAGGATGCCGGTCTCCACGCCGGCATGGGCTTCACGTACCGCAAGCCCGACCGGTCCACCGACCCGCAGCGAGCCGTCGCCGGCGCCCGGTCGATCATCGTCGCCGCCCGACCGTATCGGGCCGTCGAGGAACCTCCCGAACCCGCGGGTGCCCAGGCCCGGGTCGGTCGGTACGCCTGGGTCGACCACTATCGGCCGTTGCGTGCCGGTCTGCGCGAGATCGCGCTCCGGATCAGGCGGAGTGAACACCGCGCCGTCGCCTTCGCCGACGACAACTCGATCGTCGACCGAGAAGTGGCCCACCTCGGTGGGCTCGGCTGGTTCGGCAAGAACGCCAACATCCTCCTGCCCGGTGCCGGGAGCTACTTCGTGCTCGGCTCGATCATCACGACCGCCGAGTACCCCGTCGGAACCCCGGTCGAGGACGGGTGCGGTGCCTGTCGACGTTGTCTCGACGGGTGCCCGACCGGGGCCATCGTGGCCCCTGGGGTCGTCGACGCCAATCGGTGCTTGGCCTGGCTCGTGCAGGCGCCCGGTACCTTCCCGATCGAGTTCCGCGAAGCGCTCGGCGACCGGTTGTACGGGTGCGACGACTGTCAGGAGGTCTGCCCGCCGACGATTCGACTCGGCGAACGCCATCGGGTCCCCCTCGCGGCCGACCCGACGCCCGAGCCCGTCCAGGCCTGGGTCGACGTGATCGAACTCCTGGAAGCGACCGACGACGAACTGATCGAGCGTCACGGCCACTGGTATCTCGCCAACCGCGACCCGGTCTGGTGGCGACGGAACGCACTGATCGTGCTCGGCAACACGGGGGACGCCACCGACGGTCGGGTTCGACACATTCTCGACCGATACCGGGCCGACCCCGACCCGGTCCTCCGCGAGCACGCCGGCTGGGCCTCCGAGCGCTTGGGGCTCCCGGTCGCACCATGAAGCACCTCCTCGTCACGAACGATTTCCCACCCAAGATCGGTGGCATCCAGTCGCTCCTGTGGGAGTGGTGGCGACGTCTGCCACCCGACCAGTTCGTCGTGCTCACGAGCCCGTACCGGGGCGCCGCGGAATTCGACGCCGAGCAGCCGTTCCGGATCGAGCGGATCCCGGAACCGGTGCTGCTCCCGCACCCGCTCATGACGCGCCGGGTCAACGATCTCGCCCGCGAAGTCGGCGCCGACCTCGTCGTGCTCGACCCGGCCGTTCCGCTCGGTCTCATCGGACCGGCGCTCGATCTGCCCTACGACGTCGTGCTCCATGGCGCCGAGGTGACGGTTCCTGGGCGGCTCCCCGGTTCGAAGCAGGGTCTTGCCTGGGTATTGCGCAACGCCCGCCATGTGATCGCCGCCGGCGGGTACCCGTCGGCCGAGGCCGAACGTGCCGCGGGCCGAACGCTGCCGACGACCATCGTCCCGCCAGGCGTCGACATCGACCGGTTCCACCCTCTCGACGACGACGAGCGTGCAGTCGCACGCCGAGATCTCGACCTGCCCGTCGACGGGCAGGTGATCATGGGCGTGTCGCGGCTCGTGCCCCGCAAGGGCTTCGACACGGTGATCCGCGCCGTCGCCCGAATGCGCACGACTCATCCGGGTCTCGTGCTCGCGATCGGCGGTCGTGGGCGTGACGAGGATCGTCTCCGGAAGTTGGCCACCGACCTGGGTGCGCCCGTCCGGTTCCTCGGGCGGCTCAGCGACGACGATCTTCCCCGGGCTTACGGCTGCGCGGACGTGTTCGCGATGCTGTGCCGAAACCGCTGGGGCGGACTCGAGCAGGAGGGATTCGGCATCGTGTTCGTCGAGGCCGCCGCGTGTGGGGTGCCGCAGGTCGCCGGCGACAGCGGGGGAGCAGCGGAAGCCGTCGCCGATGGAACGACCGGCATGGTGATCGCCCGCCCAGGTGAGGCGACCGCCGTCGACCGGACGGTTGCGGCCTTCTCGAGGCTGCTCGACGACGACGATCTTCGCCGTCGCATGGGCCTCGCGTCGCGCATCCGCGCCGAAACGGAGTTCGCCTACGACGTGCTGGCCACCCGACTGGGCGCGGCGCTCGGCGTCAGGGCCTAACCTGACCGGCGTGCACACGCGCGACGTGATCGTCCAGGCCAACCTGGTGCTCACCGCGTTGTTCGCCGTGACCGCTGCCTATGCCGCCGCCGTCTTCTCCACGCCGGCGCAGTGGGTCGGCGCCGTGACGGCGATGGTGCTCTTCGGTGTCGGCGTGGCGGCGTTCCTGTGGTCGTACTGGAGTGCCGTCCAGCGCAGCCGGAGCCACGAGATCTCGGTGACCCAGCTCTACCTGCTGTTGGGCGACGCGATCCCGCCGGCGATCCGGCGCACGATGAACCTGACACTGATCGTTCAGGTCGTCGTGGCGGTCGCCACGACGCTCGCCCGGCTCAACGGCCCCGACGGCAACCCTGGTTCGTCGCTCGCCGTCGGCTTCCTGGTACCGATGCTCGGATTCGGCCTCAACGGACTGTGGGCAGCCGCGCACGGCAACTTCGCCGACGCGCACCGACGTCCCCACTTCGACCAAGGAAATCAGGCAGAATGCAGACCATGGCTGAGACCGCGACCGAGTCGATCACCATTTCGGCGCCGCTCGCACAGGTGTGGGCGATCGCGACCGACCTGGAGCGATACCCGGTGTGGACCCATGACGTCAAGGACGTCATGATCACCGCACGCGACGACGACGGTCGCCCGAGCCAGGTCGAGTTCCGAACATCCGCGCTCGGTCGCAGTACGCACTACACGCTTTCGTACGATTACACGGAAGCCCCCCATGTCCTCGCCTGGTCGATGGTGAAAGGCGACATCCAGCGATCGATCGACGGTGCCTTCAAGTTCCAGCCGACCGGTGACGGTGGCACCCACGTCCAGTACGACCTGGCGATCGAGCTCGTCGTCCCACTTCCGGGTTTCGTGAAGCGCCGCGCCGAGCGTCGCATCCTGAATGCCATCAAGGAACTCAAGGCCTTCGCCGAGGCCTGAGTCGCCGCCGTGACTCGGACGGTCGGCATCGATGTCGGCGGCACGAAGTGCCTCGGTGTCGCGCTCGACGATGACGGTCACATCATCGGCGAGGACCGCCGCCCGACTCCCCGCGGACCCGGCAGCCTGCCGATGCTGATCGACACGCTGGCCGAGTTGGCCGACGTGCTCGGTCCGTTCGACGAGCTCGGCGTGGGTGTGCCGGGGCTCGTCACCCACGAGGGCGTGCTCCGTGCTGCGCCAAACCTCGACGGTGTCGCCGACTTCGACGTGGCCGGCCTGCTCGGTGAGCGTGTCGGTCGGCGGGTTCATGTCGACAACGACGCGACCTGCGCCACTGCGTCCGAATGGTTGTACGGCGCCGGCAAGGGTGCCACCGACATGGTGCTCGTGACGCTCGGAACCGGTATCGGCGGCGGACTGATCGCCGGCGGCCGCCTGCAGCGAGGCAAGCACGGCTTCGCCGGTGAGTACGGCCACATCGTGGTCGACCCCGACGGCCCGCCGTGCCCGTGCGGCCGCCGCGGCTGCTGGGAGCGCTATGCGTCGGGTTCGGGATTGGCCCGGCTCGCACGCGAGGCGGCCGTCGGGCGTCGCGTCAGCCGTGTGCTCGACATCGCCGGGGGCGACCCCGAAGCCGTTCGTGGCGAGATGGTCCAGCAGGCCGCCCGCGAGGGCGATCCGGACGCCCTTGCGGTCATCGACGATTTCAGCCGGTGGGTCGCACTCGGGCTGGTCAATCTCACCAACGTTCTCGACCCGGAGATGTTCGTGCTCGGCGGTGGTCTCGCGGTCGGAGCGGATCTGTACCTCGACCCGATCAAGAAGTGGTTCCGTGAGCTGATCTACCAGCCTGACCTCCGGCCGATGCCGGCGGTGGCGTTCGCTCACTGGCACGAGCGCGCCGGTGCCGTCGGTGCCGCGCTGTTGCACACCGTCCACGAGTGAAACGCGCCCTCACCGAACTGTCAGACGGGAGCGCTCACACTGCGACGAGAAAGCTGACAGTTCGCTGATCCTGCGGTCTTCACGGTACGACGCTGGCGAACAGTCAGCCGTGAGTGTGGCGATCGCTGGCTCCTGGCCGACAGAAAGGCCGGACCGCCAGGCAGGCGGATACATCAGGGGTGCGGTGCGGTGGCACGGACGGTGCGTGGCCCTGCCGAACCCCACCCGTCGCTACGAACCGGCGAAGTTCGCGGTCGCTTCGTGGATCTCGCGCCAGGCCTGCATCGCGGCCGCCCGTCCCGGTGGTCGACGAGTACTTGTTGGGTTCCAGCGCCTTGTAGACCTCGAAGAAGTGCTGGATCTCGGCTCGCAACTGAGGCGTGAGATCCTCGATGTCGTGAACATTCGCCCATCGCGGCTCCTTGGGTGGAACGCAGATCAACTTGGCGTCCTCGCCGGCCTCGTCGCGCATGTAGAGCACCCCCACGGGGCGAGCCTCGACCCACACCCCGGGATACACAGGGTCCTCGAGCAACACGAGTGCGTCGAGCGGGTCGCCGTCGCCGGCGAGGGTGTCCGGCACGAAGCCGTAGTCGGCCGGATACGTGGTCGCCGTGAACAAACGACGATCGAGGAACACGCGCCCGCCCTCGTGATCGATCTCGTACTTGTTCCGGCTCCCGCGCGGAATCTCGATGACGACGAAGATGCAGCCCTCGGCGGGCTCCTTGCTCATCGCGGCAGCATACGCCCGGCTGAAACCGTACCGGTGGCCCATGGTTGAGCCGATAGCGTCACCGCGATGGAGTTCCGCCGGATCGAGAATCTGCCGCCCTACGTGTTCACGATCATCAACAACCTCAAGATCGAGGCGCGGCGCGCCGGCAACGACGTCATCGACCTGGGCTTCGGCAACCCCGACATCCCCTCGCCCGACATCGCGGTCCGGAAGCTGGCCGAGGCGGCGCAGAACCCGCGGAACCACCGGTACTCCCTGAGCCGCGGGTTGCCGAAGCTGCGCGAGGCGGTTGCCGGGTACTACAAGAAGACGTGGGACGTCGATCTCGACCCCGAGCTCGAGATCACCAACACCATCGGCTCGAAAGAGGGCTTCAGCCATCTCATGTGGGTGCTGCTCGAACACGGCGACGCGGCCATCGTCCCGACGCCCAGCTACCCGATCCACATGTATGGTCCGCTGTTCGCGGGCGCGGACCTTCGCCAGGTGCCGATCCGTGGCCTGAGCCATCCCGAGGCTCGCGAGAACTTCGCCGGGGATTTCTTCGACAGCCTCCACACGGCATACGACGTCGGGTGGCCCAAGCCGCGGGTGCTGGTCATCTCGTTCCCCCACAATCCGACCGGAGCGTGCGTCGATGTCGACTTCATGCAGCGTGTCGTCGACTTCTGCCGTGAACGCGAGATGATCGTCGTGCACGACTTCGCCTACGCCGACATCGGTTTCGACGGTGTCCAGCCACCGAGCATCCTGCAGGCCGAGGGGGCCAAGGACGTCGCCGTCGAGCAGTACTCGATGACGAAGAGCTTTTCGATGGCAGGATGGCGCTGCGCGTTCATGCTCGGCAACGCCGAGGTCGTCCAGGCGCTCGTCAAGCTGAAGAGCTACCTCGACTACGGCATGTTCCAACCGGTCCAGATCGCGGCGACCGTGGCCATCAACGAGGCATCGGACTTCCCGAAGGAGATCTGCGCCACCTACGAGCGCCGTTGCGACACCCTGATCGACGGGCTCGCTCGCATCGGCTGGGACATCCCCAAGCCCGGCGGCTCGATGTTCGTCTGGGCGCCGATCCCCGAGGCCTATTCCGAGATGAACTCCGTGGAGTTCTGCTCGATGGTCGTCAACGAGTGCGACGTGGCACTCTCGCCGGGCGTCGGTTTCGGCCCGGGCGGCGAGGGCTACGCACGCTTCGCGCTGATCGAGAACGAGAAGCGCATCCAGCAGGCGATCCGCAACCTTCGTCGCGGGCTCACGAAGCTCGGCTGAGCGTCATCGTCACGACACACCCCCGTTACACGCCGTGTCTACCCTCGCTCCTGTGTACACCGTCGTCGTTCGCGTCTGGCTGCCCGACCGGCCGGGCGCGCTCGGACAGGTCGCGAGTCGGATCGGTGCAGTGCGAGGAGACGTACTCGCGATCGAGATCCTGGAGGTCGGTGGCGGCCGGGTGATCGACGAGATCGTGGTCGCCCTGCCCGAGGAGAGTCTCGTCGACCTCATGGTGGCCGAGGTCCACGCGATCGACGGGGTCTCGGTCGAGCACGTGCGCCCGATCTCCGGCGATCACAGCGACGGTGGCCTGCTCGCCCTGGCGCTTGCAGCCGAACTTGCCGAAGCCGATGCCGACGACCGTCTCACGACGCTCGTCGACGGGGTGATGCGACTCACCGAGACCGAGTGGGTGATGGTGGCTCGGAGCGGGGAGGTGCTCGCCTCCAGCGGCGACGTCCCTTCCGCCAGTTGGTTGACCTCGCTGCTCGCAGGCAGTCGCCACCTCGGTGATCCGCACGCGACCTCAGGTGACATGCTCTGGGCCGATCTGCCGATGTCGGGGCTGTGGCTTGCTGCAGGTCGTGAGGGCCGCCCGGTCCACGAGCGCGAACGCGTTCGGCTCGACCTGTTCGCACGCATCGCCGATGCCCTGCTGGCCTGAGCCCGTTCCGGAGCGAGATCGCGGCCTGTTCTCGTCATCATTCGGTCGCCCAGGACCGCGACCGCTCCACCGCTCGTAGCCACTGGCCGTGGGCGAGGTCCGTGAACGTGCGGTCGGGATCCGGCTCGAACGTGGCGTCGAGCTGCCAGGTCGCCTGGATGGCGTCGAGATCGGGCCACACACCCTCTGCCAGACCGGCGAGGAAGGCCGCCCCGAGCGCCGTCGTCTCCTGATCGGCCGGTCGTCGGACCGTCACTCCGAGTTGATCGGCCTGCATCTGGAGCATGAAGTCCATGACCGATGCGCCCCCGTCCACGCGCAGATCGGTGATTGGCGTTCCGCTTGCGGCGACCATCGCATCGACGACGTCTCGGGTTTGGTAGGTCATCGACTCGACGACGGCACGTGTGAGGTGCGCGCGTGTCGTGCCTCGGGTGATGCCCACGATGGTGCCGCGTGCGTACGGGTCCCACCACGGTGAGCCCAGACCGGCGAACGCCGGCACGACGTAGACACCTCCCGTGTCGGGAACGCTCTGGGCGAGGGGCCCGGTCTCGGCGGCGTCGTCGATGATGTTGATCCCGTCGCGCAGCCATTGGATCGCCGCTCCCGTGACGAAGATCGCGCCCTCGAGCGCATACGCCACCGTTCCATCGGCGAGCTCCCATGCGATCGTGGTCAGCATGCCTTCGGTGGGCGGTGGGCACCTATCGCCAACGTTCAGCAGCACGAAGCTCCCGGTGCCGTAGGTGTTCTTGGCCATGCCAGCCTCGAAGCACGCTTGACCGAACAATGCCGCCTGTTGGTCGCCGGCCACGCCACTGACAGGAATCCCGGATGCGACACCGCATGCATCCGACGTGAGTCCGAAGCGCCCGCTCGAGGGCCGCACCTCGGGCAACGCGTCGATTGGGACGTGCAGCAGATCGCACAGCTCGGTGCTCCAGCGCCGCTCGACGATGTCGTACAACATCGTACGGCTGGCGTTGGTGACGTCGGTCACATGGGCCTCGCCGCCGGTCAGGTTCCAGATCAGCCAGGTGTCGATGGTGCCGAGCGCGAGATCGGGCCCGGTCGGGATCGAGCGTTCGCGCAGCAGCCACTCGAACTTCGTCCCGCTGAAGTAGGGGTCGAGTACGAGGCCGGTCTGGCTGCGGACGAGTTCGAGATGTCCGGCTTCGGCGAGCTCCCGGCACCGAGCGGCCGTTCGCCGATCCTGCCAGACGATCGCCGAGCCGTACGGCTCGCCGCTGGCCCAGTTCCATGCCACGACCGTCTCACGCTGGTTGGTGATGCCGATCGCGGCCACGGTGTCGCGCCCCACCTGAGCGACCACGTCGTCGAGGGTGGCGACGACAGCGTCCCAGATCTCGGTGGCGTCGTGCTCGACCCATCCCGGTTTCGGATAGTGCTGGGTGAACTCGCGGTACGACGCAACAGCCGGACGTGCGTCGACGAAGACCGCTCGGCTGCGAACGCCGGTCGTTCCGGCGTCGATGGCGATCACACACTGGTCGGGATGCGCGTCGGTGCTCACGTCAGCAGACCGTACCCGAGCGATGTCAGCGTCGCCGCGTGCGGCTACCGCCCGGGCGCCCACCGCTGCCGCCGCCGGTGCGCCTGGTCGGCGCGGGCTTGGGCCGTGGGCGGGGCTCGTCGGACGATCGGTCGTCGCGATCAGATGCTCCGGCCGCGGGGCGTTCCTCGCGCAGCTGTCGCCAGGTCTTGCGTCGATAGCCGAACTTGGCGAGCACCCATCCCAGCAGCACGTAGAGGGGCCCGCTCACGAGCAAGCCGGCGAACAACCCGGCGAGCGGTCGATCGCGGAAGAACGCCAGGAAGACAACCGTCATGACCGCCACATAGACGAGCCACGATCGGATCAGTTGTTGCCACGGAACCGGCCGCGACGAGTCCCAAGCCACGGGCTCAGTCCTAGCAGTTCGCGGCGCCTTCCGGGAAGTGAGACCACGCTGCTGGAAGAAGTTGCGGCCCGTTGATCGCCACGTAGGCTCGTCGCTCGTGCGAGTCGGAGTGCTCACCGGTGGGGGCGATTGCCCCGGACTCAACGCAGTGCTACGCGCCATCGTGCGCAAGGGCGAACGGCATTTCGGCGACGAGATCGTCGGGTTTCGAGATGCGTGGGATGGCGTGATGGAACGCCGAACGCTGCCACTCACGGTCGAGACGATGCGGGGCCTGCTGCCGCGGGGTGGCACGGTGCTGGGCACGCGGCGGGGGAGCCCCTTCGATGTTCCCGGTGGAGTCGAGCTGGTCGAGGCGACGATGTCGGACATGGGGCTGGATGGGCTGATCGTCGTCGGTGGGAACGGCTCGCTGAGCGTGGCCTGCAGGTTGTTCATCGACCGGGGCCTGCCGATCGTCGGCGTCCCGAAGACCATCGACAACGACATCGAGGGCACCGAGGTGACGTTCGGGTTCAACACGGCGGTGCAGATCGCCACCGACACCATCGATCGGCTGCACACGACCGCCGAGAGCCACGATCGGGTGATGGTGGTCGAGGTGATGGGCCGACACAGTGGGTGGATCGCCACCCACGCCGGCATCGCCGGCGGGGCGACGGTCGTGTTGATCCCCGAGCGCCCGTTCGACATCGAGGAAGTGTGCGCTCGGATCACACCGCGTCACCGGCGCGGGCAGTTCGCCTCCATCGTCGTCGTCGCCGAGGGTGCGCTCCCGAGGGAGGGCACGATCGCGGTTGCCGATCGCGAGGTCGATCGGTTCGGCCACATCCGACTCGGCGGGATCGGGCACCTCGTGGCCCGGGAGATCGGTGAACGCACCGGGTTCGAGACGCGACCGGTGCTGCTCGGCCACGTGCAGCGCGGCGGCACGCCGACTGCGTACGACCGCGTCCTGTCGACCCGGTTCGGGGTCGCTGCGATCGAGGCGACCCATCGCGAGTCGTGGGGACAAATGGTCGCCTTGCGGGCCGACCAGGTTGTCGAGACGCCGCTCTCGGAGGTCGTGGGTCGCACCCGCACGGTCGACATGGACTTGTTCGAGAACGTCGCCGAGGTGTTCTTCGCCTGACGATCCCTCCGGTGTCGGGTGTTCAACCGTCGGCCGACAACGGGACGGCCGGATAGGCCGGCTGCGCGGTCTGGACGAGGTTCGGATAATCGTAGATCCGGAGGGGATCGGTGGTGTTCTCGCCGTTTGGCGTCGGCCACGACAGACCCTCGCCGTCGACCGTGAGCTGCACGGCCTCGATGCCCTCGAGCTCGGTCGCCGTGTAGACGATCTGGGCGATCGCCTGAGCGAGGCTCTGTGGTGTCAGCTCGGTGATCTCCTCACCGAGATCGAGGATCAGGAATTGTCCTTGGGTTCGGGCAGAGCGAAGCTCGGTGCCTGGCGGGATGTTCGAGCTGTACTGGGCCGCGAGCTCGTCGTCGTTGGGGCCGAGGAAGAGGATCTTGATCAGATCCTCCGGCGAGTCGGCGTTGCGGGCCACCGAGCGCAGGAGTCGATCTTCGCCCGGGCCGATCAGGTAGATGCGATCGGCTCCCGACGCATCGGACCCCGAGTTGCCACCGGAGTTGGGCAGGATCCATTCGTCGTTCGGCACATCGCGATACGACGTGTCCTGCTGGATCCCACACGCGGCGAGGCCCAGCACGGCGACGACGACGAGGACGATCGATCTCATTCGTCGAGCTCCTCGGCGTCCAGCTCGATCACGAACCGTGCCCCGGGTTCGCCATCGAGGCGATCGTCGACCCACACCCGACCACCGTGCATCCGAACGTGCTCGTCGACCAGCGCGAGTCCGAGGCCGGCGCCGTCGCTGGTGGCGCGACGGCCCGCCACACCGCCGCGAGCGAAGCGTTCGAAGATCAGGGAGCGCTCCTGCTCGGGCACGCCCGTGCCATGGTCCTCCACCGAGATGTGGACCTTGGTGATCTGTCCGTCCGCGCCCTCGACTTCGCTGATCGCCACTTCGGGCACGCCGCCGCCGTGCAGCGTCGCGTTGTCGATCAAGTTGGCGACGACGCGAGCGAGCCGCCGCCGGTCACCGTTGATCAGCAGCATCTCGGCCCGCGGCGAGACCTCCACGGGCGTGCCGGGCATGCTGCTCACACCGACCGCTTGGCGGACGAACTCCGCGGCGAGCAATTCCTCCATGTGGAGACGGACCGCGCCGGCGTCGAAGCGGCTGATCTCGAGCAGGTCCTCGACGAGCCCCTGGAATCGGATCACGTCGCTCTTGAGCAGATCGAGCGCCGCCTGCGCCCGCTCGGGCATCTCGTCGCGACGCGCATCCATCACCTCGACCGATGCCGAGAGCGTCATCAACGGCGACCGCAATTCATGGCTGACGTCGGACGCGAATCGTGCGTCGCGTTCGATCCGGGTCTGCAGAGCGGTTGCCATGTCGTTGAACGAGTTGGCGAGCACGCTGAGGTCGGGATCCTCGGTGGGTTCGAGACGGGTGTCGAGGCGACCGCCGGCGATGGCTTTGGCGGCCTGGGCGGCGACACCGACCGGTCGCACGGCTCGTCGCGTGGCGAAGGATCCGGCGAGCACGCCGAGCGCAGTGGTGATCATCGTGCCCAACACGAGCGACAACCGGACCGACTGAAGCGTGTCGTTGACCTCGTCGAGGCTGAAGAACTCGAAGTACGCATTGCTGCCCGTCGGAAGCGGGTAGCCGACGACGATGTTGGGCTCGGAGCCCACGGTGATGATCTTGCGTGCGGGGACGCCGTCCTCGATCACGCGGTCGATCAAGTCCTGCGCCTCGGTGAGCGCGTTCTGGTCGTACCCCGGGCGGAGCGGCGCCCACTGGTCGTTGTACCAGAGCAGGGGGCGCTCGACGCCGAGGCTCTCCAGCCGGGTGAGCGCTGGCTGAGCGTTGGTCGGATTGCCGCGGAGCGCGTCGAACCCGATCGACGCGTTGCTGCGTGCAGCAGAGCGAGCTGCGGCATCGCGCTGCTGGACGAGGCTCGAGCGAGCGAAGCCGTAGGTGACGAGCGCCAGGAAGAGCGACAGCATCAGGGCTCCCAGCGTGAAGATCAACAGGATCCGTCGGCGCAACCCCCACTTGCGCTTGGCCTGCGACGACGGTGTGTCCGAGACGTACCCGTCGAGAGCTGGGAGCGGGGCGGCTGCCGCCGTCATGGTCGACGCACCTCCCGGCCCGCGGTCACGTCTGCAGGCGGTACCCGAGACCGCGCACGGTCACCACATGACGCGGGTTGGCCGGGTCCTGCTCGACCTTGGTGCGCAACCGACGAACATGGACGTCGACGAGGCGGCCATCTCCGAAGTAGTCGTAGCCCCACACCTTGTCGAGCAGTGCTTCACGGCTGAAGACCTTCCCCGGGTTCTCGGCGAGCTCGCACAGCAACCGGAACTCGGTCTTGGTGAGGTGCACCTCGTCGCCGTTGCGCATCACCTTGCCCTCCTCGGGGATCAGTTCGAGATCTCCGAACACGAGCCGGGCGTGCGATGGCGACGACGGACGGATGCGTCGCAGGAGAGCACGGATTCGAGCCGACAGTTCCTTGGCCGCGAACGGCTTGGTGAGGTAGTCGTCGGCACCGGCTTCGAGCCCGGCGACGATGTCGTGGGTGTCGTTGCGAGCAGTCACCATGACCACCGGAACGTCGCTCGTGCGGCGGATCGTGCGGCACAGCTCGAACCCGTCGATGCCCGGCAGCATGATGTCGATGAGGACGACATCGGGCGCGCTGGCGGCGAACAGCTCGATCGCCTGCTCGCCGCTCTCGGCTTCGTCGACCGTCCACCCTTCGTCCTCGAGGGCGAGTTTCACCGCGGAGCGAATGCGCTCGTCGTCTTCCACGGCCAGGATGCGCGTACCCACGCCCACCATGATGCCGCAAAACGGCGCCAATTCACGATCAATGCGCAGGTGAGGCGCCTCGCAGGGCCCCGATCATCGCGGCGTGGACGCCGGGTGCCGCGGCGAGCAGCTGCTCGGGACGGGCCGGTCCACCCGAGAAGTCACTGGTGATGGCGCCCGCTTCGCGTGCGATCAGTTCGCCCGCCGCAGCGTCCCAGGCGTTCAGGTTGAGCTCGTAGTAGGCATCGAGTCGGCCACAGGCAACCATGCAGAGATCGATGGCAGCGGACCCCAGTCGTCGGATGTCGCGCACTTGGGTGATGAGGTCGGCGACGACGAGCGCCTGACGACGACGCATCTCGGGTTGGTATCCGAAGCCGGTCCCGATCAGCGCCAGGGAGAGGTCGCGGGCCCCGCTCACATGGATCGTTCGATCGTTGAGGGTGGCTCCGTGGCCCGCCGCGGCAGCGAACGTCTCCCCGAGCGGCGGGACGGCGACGGCTCCGGCAATCGTCTGGCCTTCGTGCGCCACCGCGACCGAGCACGACCACGCCGGTTGGTCGAACACGAAGTTCGTGGTTCCGTCGATCGGGTCGATCAGCCAGGAGTAGCCACTCGTGCCGGTCTCGTCGGTGCCTTCCTCGCCGACGATCGCGTCGTCGGGGCGAACTCGCCGCAAGACCTCGACGATGTGGCGTTCGGCGGCACGATCGAACTTGGTGACGACGTCAGTGCTCGACGACTTCGCGACCCCACCGAGCGAGTGCGCGTCGGTGGCCGCCCGACGACCGTCGAGCGCGATCTTGCCGGCGCCGAGCGCGAGCTGGATCGCGAGGTCGCGAAGCGCGGCCGGGTCGTGGTCGGAGTCGCCCAGCGACGCTCGCGGCTCCGAGCTCATCGGGGTGCGTGCCCGGCGCGCTCGCGATCGCTGATCTCGCGCCACTCTCCCATGGCTCTCAAGGCCAGCACCGAGACCACGGCCATTCCGCCCGCGCTCGCCAAGGCACCGACGAGCAGCCCGATCCCCTTCGGCACCGCACAATCGCCGTCACACTGGAGATCGACCAGCGCGAACCCGATCAGGGCACCGGCGAGACCGCCGAGGAGGATCGCGACGAAGGCGATCACACGGGCCGTGACGGGTGGGATCGCCGAGAGGGGACGAGGCTCCGACATGGCGGTGAGCGTACCGGCGGGCGAAGGAACCGAGGACGGGTGCGGCGGGGTACGCGGGCGTAGAGTGCACCGCCGTGCATGTGTTCGTGGTCGTGCCCACGTTCGAGGAGGCCGACAACATCGCCGCGTTGTGCGAGCAGGTGCTGACGCAGCTCCCCGAGGCCGAGATCCTCGTCGTTGACGACGCGAGCCCCGATGGGACGGCATCGATCGCACGAGCATTGGGGGAGCGGACGGGTCGACTCACGGTGCTCGAGCGGCCCCGAAAGGCCGGCCTCGGCGCTGCCTATCGAGCGGGCTTCGACGAGGCGCTGCGCCGTGGTGCCGACGTGTGCGTCCAGATCGACGCCGACCTGTCACACGACCCGGCCGTGATGCCCGCGCTGGTCGCAAATGTCGAACACGGGGCCGATCTTGCGATCGGCAGCCGGTACGTGCCGGGCGGCTTGACGGTCGATTGGCCATGGGGGCGACGGGCGCTGTCACGATGGGGAAATCGATACGCAGCCGGGGTGCTCGGTCTCGCGGTCAACGACGCGACTGCTGGGTACCGCGCGTACTCGGCCGCAGCGCTGCGCCGGATGGACTACGCGTCCGTTGGCGCGGAGGGGTACGGGTTCCAGGTCGAGATGACCCACCGGCTCGTCCGTGCAGGCGGGCGAATCGTGGAGTTCCCGATCACGTTCCGGGAGCGACGCGCGGGGACGTCGAAGATGTCGAATGGCATCGTCGGTGAGGCGTTCGCCCTGGTGGCACGACTCTGGCTCGAGGATCGGCGCGGGCGCCGCCAACGACGCCGCCGCGGTGGTTGAGCAGATCCGGTACCGTCGTCGCGGTGGACATCGGGATCTCGCTCTCGTCGACCACGACCCTGCCGCCTGCAGCGGCCGGACGCCATCTGATGGCCCGTGCGCGAGCTGCCGCGGGCGCCGGTCTTGCATCACTGACGATGGGCGATGGTCATGCGCACGGCCGCGTCGGGTACATCCAGAACGTTCCCGCTCTCGGCCGCGTGCTGTCGGAGTGGTCGGGTCGACCTGCGGGCTGTCTGTTCCTGCTGCCGATGTGGCCTCCCGTCCTCGTGGCCGAGCAGGTCGGCACTCTGGCCGCGCTGCACGACGGACCGTTCATCGTGCAGACCGGTCTCGGCGGTTCGGCGAAGCAGTTCGCCGCACTCGGAGCGACGACCGAGCACCGGGTTGCGGTCTTCGTCGAGAGCGTCCGGATCGTCGACCGGCTCTTGGCGGGCGACGTGGTTGCCAGCGACCGGTTCGGCTTCGAGGGGGTATCGCTCCGGTTCGTCCCCGATCGGCCGGTCGAGTGGTGGATGGGAACCATGAGTCCTGCCGGGATCGATCGTGCCGCGCGGTTCGGCGCCGCCTGGTACGCGACGCCGGGTGTGACGGCGGCTGAGCTCGAGCCGCTGGCCGATCGCTACCGGGCTGCCTGCGACCGTTCCGGCACAGTGCCTCGCATCATGCTGCGCCGGGACGTGCTGGTGCTCGGCGATGGCCACCGGGCCAGGCGGCTCGGTGCCGACGCGATCGCTACCGGATATCGCGGCATGAGCGCACGTCAGGTCGTGATCGGCGATCCTGCGTCCGTGGCCGACCAGCTGCGGGTGTTTGCCGATCTGGGTGTCGACCAGATCGTGATCCGGACGATGGGCATCGATCCGGCACTCGATCTCGAGACGATCGAATCGATGCGGACGGTCAGGTCGATGTTGCTCAGCTGATCTCGTAGGCCTGGATCCGTGTCGCATCGTGCGGTGCCAGCGAGAACGTGATCTGCACGGTTCCGCCACTGCCATCGGTCGCTCTGATCCGTCCACGTGCGTCGTTGATCGCTTCGATGGTGATGTCGTCCAGATCCGCCAATCGCGCGGCCGAGCGCCGGCGACGGATCCAGTGGTCGTCGGGTGCGACGTTGTCGGCGAAGAGCTCGCCGGCGGCAAGATCGCTCCAGTCGCTGAGCAGTGCAGCGAGGCGGCCCCCGGCGTGCGCAACCTCGGGGCGGAGCGCGCGCTGCGGCCGCGCGACGACGCTTTGCCGCTCGAGCTCGTCGAGCAGCGAGACGCACAGCTCGGTCATCGGTGCGTACGTCAGGTTCGACAGTGCGATCACGCCGATGTGCTGGTCGCGCAGCCAGCGCATGCTCGAGCCGTAGCCAGGGAGGCCACCAGCGTGGCCGATCATCGGATCGGCATCGGTGCGGTGCAGGATCCTGAGGCCGTAGCCGTAGGTGGTCGGGACGGCGATCGCAGTCGTCGGCGGTGGGTGGTGGTCGTAGCGGTGGTGGCGTAGCGGTGGTGGTCGCAGCGGTGGTGGTCGCAGCGGTGGTGGTCGCAGCGGTGGTGGTCGCAGTGGTGGTGGTCGCAGTGCCTGCGAACCGTTGACCGGTCTGCAGCTCACGTCGCGATGATCGCCGCAACGGTCCGTCATCGCGGCCATCGCGGGCAGGAAAGGCATCGGCGAGCCACGCCACCCAGCGTGAGAGATCGGCGACGTTGGTCCACAACCCACCCATCGGGGCGATGACGCCGTCGCCGGGCGTGTCGAGCTCCTCGATGTGCTCGCCGTCGTCCCATCGCATCGGTCGCATCCATCGGTCGTGGTCCGGCTGCACCCACGTCGTGTCGGCCATGCCGATCGGTTGGAGCAATCGTTCGGTGATCAGCGACTGGATGCGCTTGCCGGTCGCTCGGTGGACGACCCGTCCCAACACGGCATACCCGAGGTTGGAGTACTCGAACGTCGTGCCGGTGGTCTCGGCGAAGGTGGGACCGCCGCCGAGGATCGTGTCGAGCTCGTCGTCCGTCAGATCGAGGTGACGGTCGGCCCAGGCGTCATCGGCAACCAAGCCTGACGTCATCGTCATCAGATCTCGCACCGTGATCGGTGGGGCGTCGTCGACGGGTGCACGAACTGCTGTCAGCTCTGGCGCGTGACGCTCGATCGGATCGTCGAGTTGGAGCACTCCCTCGTCTCGCAGGAGCAGGGTCACCGCCGCCGAGAACGACTTCGTCATGGACGCAATCCGGTAGACGGTGCGCTCGTCGACGTCGCCGATCGAACCGGTCAGCGACAACTCGCCACCGCGGACCACACCCCAGGCGATGGTCGGGCAGTGGTGCTCGGAGGCGTGCGATCGCGTCATCTCGTCGAGGGGAGCCCGGGTGATGGCGCTCATCGGGCCAGTCTGGTCGGCGACCAGTAGCGTGCACGGGCATGAGCGCTCCGGCAGTCGTGTTCGGTGTCTTCGTGCCGCAGGGCTGGAAGATGGAGTTGTCGGTCATCGACGGCGCGGCCGCCCAATGGCAGGCGGCGGTCGATGTCGCGCGACGGGCCGAGCAACTCGGCTACGACTCGCTGTGGGTCTACGACCACTTCCACAACGTGCCGCGGCCCGCCAACGAGGCGGTGTTCGAGTGTTGGAGCACGATGGCAGCGATCAGCCAGCTGACGTCGACGATCCGGCTCGGCCAGATGGTCGGGTGCAACAGCTACCGCAATCCCGCCGTGCTGGCCAAGATCACGGCGAACATCGACGTGATGTCGGGCGGACGACTCGACTGGGGGATCGGTGCCGGCTGGTACGAGAACGAGTACCGGGCGTACGGCTTCGACTTCCCGCGGCCGAAAGACCGGATCGGCATGCTCGACGAGTCGGTCCAGATCGTGCGGTCGATGTGGACGAAGCCGGAGACCACGATCTCGGGTCGGTACTACGACGTCAGGCGGGCGCAGTGCGACCCGAAGCCGATCCAGTCACCGCATCCTCCCATCTGGATCGGTGGGAGCGGTGAGCAGCTCACGCTTCGGGTTGTGGCGAAGTATGCCGACTGCTCGAACTTCGGCGGGTTGCCGGAGATGTGGGCACACAAGCGTGACGTGCTGCGCGATCACTGCGCGGCGGTCGGTCGTGACCCGAACGAGATCCGGATGACCTGGTCGCCCGAGGTGCTGGTGCGCCGGACGGAGGCCGAGATCGACGCGCTCGGATCGCAGACGCTGTGGGGGCAGCCCGCCGACGAGTGGCGGGCCAACAACCTGGTCGGCACGCCCGAGCAGGTCGCTGAGAAGATGCGGACCTACGTCGATCTCGGATGCGGTGGTTTCGTCCCCTGGTGCTCCGACTATCCCGACACCGAGACGCTCGAACTGTTCGCCACCGAGGTCATCCCGGCGTTCCGCTGACCGTGCTGATGCCGCGCCTCCGACGCCGACGTCCAGCCGCAGCGCCTCTCCGGCCCTTGCGGTCCGCCTGCTGTGATCGCAGCGCCTTTTCGGCCCTTGCGGTCCGCTTGCGGTGAGATCGCAGCGCCTTTGCGGCCCTTGCGGTCCGCGTGCTTCGATCGCTCACCCGTTCAGAAGTAGCTGCGGTAGACGACCTCGGCGACGCAGCTGGGTTTGGCGGCGCCCTCGCACTCGAACGTGAACTCCAGGACGGTCTGCACACCGCCGGCGATGTCGGTCACGTCGAGCAGCCTCACGCCGAGCCGGAGCTTGGATCCGACCATCACGGGCGAGGGGAAGCGGATCTTGTTGGCACCGTAATTCACGCCCATCGAGAAGCCCGTCATCGTGACGACCTGCGGGTACAGAGCAGGACCGAGCGACAGCGTGAGGTACCCGTGAGCGATCGGGCCACCGAACGGACCGGCGTTGGCCTTCTCGACGTCGACGTGGATCCACTGGTGGTCGCCGGTGGCATCGGCGAAGAGGTTGACCTGGTCCTGGGTGATCTGGACGTAGGGGCTGTAGCCGAGGTGCTCGCCGACGAGGTTCTTGAGCTCATCGGCCCCGTTGATGATTCGTGCGGACATGCCTGCCAGCATGCCACCCACGTCGGGAGTGATACGAATACGACGATGACCGACCTGCTCACCGCGCACGCCGAGAACCAGCCCACCAAACTCGCCGTCATCGATGACCGACCGGGTCGGCCCGTGCGCAGTCTGACCTACACCCAGTTGGAGTCCCGCTCCAACCAGCTCGCACGTGTGCTCCACGACCACGGCGTCACACCCGGCGACAAGGTGGTCTGGTGTGGCCAGAACTCGGCTGGCGTGGTCGAGATGGTGAACGCCGCGCGCAAGACCGGCGCGACGGCGGTCCCGCTCAACTACCGCCTCTCCGATGATGAAGCGGCCTACGTCACCGATCACTCCGATGCGGCGCTGGTGTACGTCGATGCGGCCTATGCGCCGTTGTTCGAGCGAATCCGGGGCGAGGTCGCCACGGTGCGCCACGTGCTGGTCTACGACGGAGACGCACCCGATGGCATGGTCGCCTGTGACCCGCTGGTCGAGGCGGCCTCTGCCGACCCGCTGGCGCCGCTCGCCGCCGAGGATGCAGCCGGGGCGACGATGATCTACACATCGGGTACGACGGGGAAGCCCAAGGGCGCGTACCGGCGGCGGCCGACCAACCCCGAACAGACCGTCGCCATGCTCACATTCATCGGGTACCGACCCGACGACGTGTACCTCACCACCGGGCCGCTGTACCACTCCGGGCCCGGTGGTTTCATGGGCATCGCACTGGCGATGGGCCAGACGATCGTCGTCCAGCACAAGTTCGATCCGGAGGACTGGTTGCGTCTCCTCGCCACCTACGCGTGCACGACGACGTTCGCGGCTCCCACGCCGATCCGGATGATCTGCAACCTTCCCGACGACGTCACGGCACGCTACGACCGTTCGTCGATGCGAGTGATGATCGCCAATGCTGCGCCGTGGAGTCTGGCGCTGAAGGAGCAGTACGTGGCGACGTTCCCGCCGGATTCGCTGTTCGAGGTGTACGGCTCCACCGAGCTGGGCGTGAACACGATCCTGCGACCCGAGGACCAGATGCGCAAACCCGGATCGTGCGGCAAGGAGGCGCCGATGGTCGAGATCCGCCTCTACGACCCGGAGGGCAACGTGGTCACGGCGACCGGACCCGACGCGACCGGTGAGCTGTACGTGCGGTCGCCGTCGGTCTTCGCCGATTACTACAAGCAGCACGACAAGTACGAAGAGGACCACCGCGACGGCTTCCAGACGGTCGGTGACATCGCGTATCGCGACGACGAGGGTTTCCTGTTCATCTGCGACCGCAAGAAGGACATGATCATCTCCGGCGGCATGAACATCTACCCGGCGGAGATCGAGGCCGCGCTCGAGCAGCATCCGGAGATCTACGAGGCGGCGGTGTTCGGAATCCCCAGCGACGACTGGGGTGAGACGGTCCATGCGGTGGTCGTGAAGAAGCCCGGATCGGCGCTCGACGGTGCCGGTGTTCAGGCTCACGCCCGGGCGCACCTCGCGAGCTACAAGGTGCCGCGCTCGATCACGTGGTCCGAGGAGTTGCCGAAGACCGGATCCGGCAAGATCCTCAAGCGCGAACTCCGCCAACCCTTCTGGGCCGGGCACGGCAGCAATGTCTGAACAGGGGGACGGATTCCGCTCGGGCTTCGTGACCTTCGTGGGCCGCCCGAACGTCGGCAAGTCGTCGCTGGTCAATGCGATCTGCGGGCGCAAGGTGAGCATCGTGTCCGACAAGCCACAGACGACCAGGCATCGCATCATGGGGGTCCTCACCCGTCCGGACTCGCAACTCGTCTTCGTCGACACGCCGGGCCTGCACAAGCCGGTCTCCGCGCTCGGCGAGCGGGTCAACGCAACGGCGCTGGAGAGCACGGAGGACGTCGATGTCCAGTGCCTCGTGCTCGACGCCACCCAGTCGTTCGGCAGGGGCGATCGCTGGGTCGCCGGCAAGCTGAACATGCCCCGGGCCGTGGTGATCGTGAACAAGATCGACGTCGCCTCCAAGGCGCAGGTGCTCGGCATGCTGACGGCGGCCGCCGAGCTCGGTGCCGACGCGTACTTTCCGGTGTCGGCCGTCACCGGAGACGGGATCGGCCCACTCGTCGACGACCTCACGGGTCGATTGCCCGAGGGACCGCGCTACTTCCCCGACGACGAGGTCAGCGACATGCCCGAGGAGCAGTACGTCGCCGAGTTGGTCCGTGAGCAACTGCTCGCCGTGACCCGAGACGAGCTGCCGTACTCGATCGCCACCAGGGTGACGGAGTGGGAGTGGCCGCGTATTCGCGTCGACATCGTCGTCGAGCGCGAGAGTCAGAAGGGCATGGTGATCGGGAAGGGTGGGAGCGTTCTGAAAGAGGTCGGCCGGCGCGCTCGCGCACAGATGCCCGAGGGCGTGTACCTCGAGCTGCGCGTGAAGGTCGACAAGGACTGGCAGCGACGCCCCGACCGTGTCGAACGCCTCGGTTACTGAGGGGAGTGGCGGGTCGCCCGCGGCGGGTCAACCCGGCGGCGGGTCAACCCGGCGGCGGGTCAACCCTCGTCATCCACCCTCGTCATCCCTCTCCACCCTCGTCATCCCTCTCGACCCTCGTCATCCCTCGTCATCCCTCTCCGTCACCGCCCGATTCGACGATGGTGCTGCTCGTCGTCGTCGTGCCGGTCGACTCGTCCGGCGTGATGCCGACGACGAGCGCCGCGAAGTCGGAGTAGGCGAGCTCGTCACCGGGTGAGCTCGACCCACCGAGGGCGGGGACGTACACCGAGTAGTCGTCGCCGTCGACTTCGAAGCGGACGAAGCCGATGTTGCCCTGGTCGGGTGGTTGGAACGACGTCAGTGTCAACACGATCTGCGCGATCGCCCTCCGTTGCTCGCTGTCGGGCATACGGTCGAGCACGTCCTCGTCGAGAGGGACGACCGCGGTCGCACGCTCGATCTCGATCGGGCCGACCAGGCCGAAGCGGACGCTGCTGCGCAGACCGAAGTCGGCGACACCTGTGGGGGACTGGAGCAGGTCGATGACGGTGGCTGCGGTGATCGGCGGCGGTCGCTGGAGCGTGAGTGGCTGCAGCTGGTCGGAGAGCCCGACCGTGTAGTAGATCCGGATCGGCTCGAGGTCGGCCACGACAGGGGTGGTGGACGTCGTGGTCACGTCGTCGGGAACGGTCTCGTCACCGGGAAGGGTCGTGGACGTCGTGGTCGTCGAGGTCGTCGTGGTCGTGGTCGTGTTGGCGATGTCGGCGGGGAGATCCTCGTTCGCGTAGCGGGTGACCTGTTGGTCGACCGGCAGGCTGCAGGCTGCGACGACGAACGCGATCGTGCAGGCGGTCGCGGCCACCAGCCTTCGGGCCTGTGGACGGTCGGGGGCGCGTGAACGGTCACCGGTCATGTTCGGCTCGCCCCGCTCGTCGGGAGGCGCACCAGGAAGCGTGCACCACCGCCCGGCCGGTCCTCGACCCATGCTTCGCCGCCCAGGGCCGCTGCGTGCTCGGCGACCAGCGCGAGACCCAATCCGGTGCCGATCCGGTTGCGGGCCGCGCTCCCGCGAGCGAACCGCTCGAAGATCCGTTGCTTCTCGCTCGCGGCGACTCCAGGGCCCTCGTCCTCGACCGCCATCAGCACCGAGTGCTTCACCGAGGTCGGTTCGATCGTGATCCGGATCGGGCCACCGGCATGGTGGGTCGCGTTCTCGAGCAGATTGCCGAGGATCCGTTCGAAGCGGATCCGGTCGACGACGGCGTGGCGCTTGGCGCGGCGGTGCACCTCGATCGGGAGATCGCCGTAGCCGTACCGCTGCGACACACGGTCGCAGAGCTCCACCAGGTCGACGGATTCGGTGTGGAGATCCTGTGATCCCGCCTCGAGTCGGGACAGCTCGAGCAGGTCGATCACCATGTCGTCGAAGCGGCGGACCTGGCTGACGACGACGTCGAGCGCCTGCTTGGTCCGGTCCGGGAGATCGGCGCGCCGGGCGTCGAGCACCTCCACGGCCGCAGTGAGCGCGGTGATCGGCGATCGCAGCTCGTGGCTCACGTCGGAAGCGAACCGTTGTTCGCGTTCGATTCGTTCCTGGACGGCATCGGCCATCTCGTTGAACGAACCGGCGAGCCGGTTGAGGTCGGGATCGTTCTCCTCGTCGAGTCGCGCACCCAGCGTGCCGGACGCGATCTCGCCGGCGGCGTCGGCGACCCGCGACAACGGCCTGAGCAATCGGCGGCTGGTCGACCAGCCGAAGAACGTGGCCACGATCGCAGCGAGGATCGTCCCGACTGTCAAGGCGGTCGCGAGCACTCGCAGGGTGCGTTCGGTGGTGTCGAGCGGGAACGCCTCGAGGTAACCGACGTCCCATGCTCGCAGATGGATGCCGATGCCGAGCCACGGTTTGCCGTCGACATCGGTGAACAGCTGCTGCCCCGACGTCCCCGATCGGACAGTGGCGACGAGGGTCTCGGGGAGCGCGCTGTCGGAACGACCTTGTCGCGACGACAACGATCGCTGCCGCTCAGGAAACGTCGGGCTGGTGAGCAAGACGGCGTAGCCGTCGGCTTCGGTGTCGAGGTCCTGGACAGCGAGCTCGATGGTGCGCTGGTCCTCGCCCAGGATCGCGTTGAGTGACGAGGCGTTCTCGATGGCAGCGACCCGTGCGGTCGCGATTCGCTGATCGAGCAACGAGTTGCGTGCGAAGAGGAACGTCGCGACGGCCAGCCCGATCCCGCCCAGCAGCGCCATCGCACCGAAGAACAGGGTCACCCGACTGCTCAGCGGGAGCGATCGGCGGCGTGCCATGGGCAGTAGTGTGGCACCGCCCGTGGGCGCGGCACGCACCACGGCGGTCGGGGCAGCGGCTGCCAGGGATGTCGTGCGCGGCGCGGTCACCGGGAACTCGTGGGGTGGTGGAGCACCGCTGCCGGTGAGGCACCAGGGGGAGGAAGGCACCTCACCGGGGCAGCGTGAACAGTGATCATGGTGGTGCCCGACTGTGACACCACGACGTTCGAACCGTGCGATTCCTGTAACAAAGTGCGCGACGATGCCTTCAAAACCCCTGATAGTGGCGTTTTTCCCACATGGAGAGATTCGTGGCACACTGGCACCCGACAACGCTGCGCCGACGGGCGCACGCGGCGGAGCGGAGAGGAGGACACGAGCGGAATGACGCGGGGCGAAGCCGAAACACCGAGCGAGGCGACCCGTCTGCTCGGGTCCTGAGACCGACCGTGAACACATTGCTCTTCATCGAGGACGACGATGGCATTCGCCTCGCTCTCCGACTCGCCCTCGAAGACGAGGGATACACCGTGCACGAGGCCGGCGACGGCACCGAAGGGCTCGCGGTGTTCCACCAACACGACATCGATCTCGTCCTGCTCGACCTGCGTCTGCCGGACATGTCGGGATTCGACGTCTGTCGGGCACTGCGAGCCGAGAGCATCGTGCCGATCATCATCATCACGGCCCAGACCGACACCTACGACATGGTTGCGGGCTTGGAGGCGGGCGCCGACGACTACGTCACCAAGCCGGTGGTGCCCAAGGAGCTCGCCGCCCGCATCAGGGCGCTGCTGCGGCGTGTCCACCTGCAGGAGACCACATCGGCGCCGAAGGCCGTCAGGTTCGGCGACGTCGAGCTGCGGCGCGAGCAGGGCATCGTGCTCAAGGGCGGGAACGAGCTGAGCCTCACCAAGACCGAGTTCCGACTGTTGTGCGAGTTCGCCGACCACGCCGGTGCCGTGTTGTCGCGCGACCAGCTGCTCGAACGGGTGTGGGGCTATGAGTACCTCGGTGACTCCCGGCTCGTCGATGCCCACGTTCGGCGGCTGCGGCTCAAGGTCGAGGATCATCCCGATGATCCGAAGCTGATCGTGACCGCGCGCGGCATCGGGTATCGCCTCATGGCCTGACCGTCACGTTCGGGGTCTGACCCCGAACGTGACGGTCGGTCATCGTGGCCAGATCGGGGCACGCTTGTCGCGGAAGGCCGCCATTCCCTCGGCGGCGTCGCGGCCACCGAACAACTCGTCGCTGAGCGCTCGCATCTCGGTGAACGCGGCGTCGCGATCGAGGGTCGGCACGCGGTGCAGGAGCCGCTTGGTCTCGGCGACGGCCCGGGGTGCGCCGGCGCGGATCCCGGAGCACAACGCCTCGACCTGGGCCGGAACGTCGTCGGTCACGTGGGTCACGAGGCCGATGTCGCGAGCGCTGTGGGCGTCGAACTGCTCACCTGTCAGCATCGCCGCGGCGATCCTCCCGGCCGGGACGCGACGAAGGATCGGAACCGAGATGATCGCTGCAGCCACGCCGATGCGGACCTCGGTCAACGCGAAGTTCACCGCGGGTCGACGACGACGAGATCGCACGACGCCATCAGGCCGATCCCGCCGGCACGAACCGCACCCTCGACGGCGGCGATCGTGGGGCGTTCGGTGTCCATCAGTCGCTTCATCACCTCCACCATCGGACGCGAATCCGGCGCGCTCGTGGCGTCGGAGCGTTCCTTCAGGTCGGCGCCTGCGCAGAACGCGGGGCCTTCATGGCGGACCACGATGGCGCGCACGTTCGCCTCTTCAGCCTCGGTGATCGCGACGCCGAGCTCGGCGACGAGCTGCCTCGACAGCGCGTTTCGGTTGTGCTGCGAGTCGAGCGTGATGGTGCCGATCTCGTCGGCGACCCGGAGACGGACGACTGGATCCATACGGGCGACGGTAGTGCCCGACTCCGTCGTCACCGTCAGTCGCTGGAGGACGAGTCGGCGTCCGGGCTGCGGAGCTCGCGGAGGAACGATTCGACCTCGGCCCGCTCACGTGTTCGTCTCATCGGCGGGAGTGCCTTGACGATGTCCCAGCGGTATCGAGCCGATCCGAGTCTGGGGTCGAGGACCGCCACGACACCCCGGTCGGTGGCGTTCCGGATCAGGCGCCCGCAGGCCTGCGCGAGCAGCGTCGCAGCACGCGGGACGTCGATCTCGCCGAACGCTGACGCGCCGAGCTGCTCCCGGCGCGCCGACAGCAGCGGATCGTCCGGGCGAGGGAAGGGCAGCTTGTCGATGACGACCAGCGACAGGGTGCTGCCGGGCACGTCGACCCCCTGGAACAAGCCGGTCGTCGCGAACAGACAGGTCTCCTCCGATTCGGCGAACGTTCTCACGAGCGCAGGCTTCGGAAGGTCGCGCTGGGTCAGGATGGGCACGTCGATCTGGCCGCGCACGGCGTCGACCGCCGCGTCCATCGCCGCCCAACTCGTGAAGAGCGCGAGTGTCCGGCCGCCCGCCGCCTCGATGAGGTGGATCAACTCGTCGGCGACCGCCGGACGGAACTTCGGCGATTTCGGCGGTGGCAGATGCATGGCGCAGTAGAGGATCGCTTGATGCTCGTAGTCGAACGGGCTGTCGACGTCGGCTTCGCTGGTGCGGTCGGCAGGGAGCCCGACCCGACGACTCAGCGACGTCGGGATCGTCGCGCTCGTCAGGATCGCCGTGTGGTCGCCCCAGACCACGGCGTCGAGTGTCGGGCCGACGTCGAGCGGGGCGATCTCGAGACGAGGTGACTCACGGCTGCCGGATACGAACGGAACGGTCCCGTCCCCGGCGGCGAAGGCGGTCTCGACGGACTCCAACGTCCGGGTGATCATGCGCTGAGCGCGGAGCTTGCGCTGCTGTGCGTCCTCGACACCGGTCTCGATCTTCTGGACCGCTTCGCCGACGCGGGTCAGGCGCAGCCGAGCCTCCCCGAGCGCGTCCACGATGGGCTCGGGCAGCGGGATCGCGAGGCGCTGGTTCGCGAACGGAGAGAGCGCTTCTCGCAGCAACGACGCCAGATCGGTGATCGAACCGATGAGCTGCGGATCCTCGAGGACTCGACGCACGGTGGCGCCGACCGTCACGAACCGCCCGGGAGCGATGTCGACGCCGACCGTGTCGCTCATGATGTCCTCGAGCACGTGGGCCTCGTCGAAGACCACGACCTCGTGTTCGGGCAGGATCGCGCCGCCGCTGCCGACGTGGAGGCCGTAGAGGTGGGTGTTGACGACGATCACGTCGGACGCCTGGGCCCGGCGCCGGGCGCTCTCGGCGAAGCACCCTTGTCCCATCGGGCAGCGTTCGGCGCCCGGGCACTCATCGGAGCCGACGCTGACCGCTCGCCACGACGCGTCGCCCGGGTTCCAGTCGAGTTCGGCCTGGTCGCCCGTGCGGGTCGTCGCCGCCCACTCGCCCAGCTTCTTGATCTCGAGCTTGGCGACCGGCGACATGTCGTCGAACTCGAGGGTGCTGTGCGCGGGATCGTTGGTCTCGCGCAGGCGCTGGAGGCAGAGATAGTTGCTGCGACCTTTGAGCACCGCCCAGTCGACGTCGATGCCCTGCTCGCCGAGTTGCGTCGCGAGGAACGGGAGGTCCTTCGTGGCCAGCTGATCCTGGAGGGCTTTGGTGGCGGTCGCCACGACGGTTCGCTTGCGCGACACGATTGCCGGCACGAGGTAGGCGAGCGTCTTGCCGGTGCCTGTTCCGGCCTGGACGACGAGATGCCGCCCGTGACCGATCGCGGCGGCCACGTGCTCGGCCATCTCGCGCTGGCCGGGTCGGTCCTCGGCGGTCGGCAGGGCGGCGGTGACGGCGTCGAGCGCCTCCACGGCCACGGATTCAGCATCGCGTCCGGTCATCGCACGAGTGCGATCGCGGCATCGAGTTCGTCGGCGTCGAAGTCGGGCCAGGCGGCGTCGGTGAAGTGGATCTTCGATCCGGCGCTCTGCCAGAGCAGGAAGTTGGAGACCCGCTGCTCGCCGCTGGTGCGGACCAGCACGTCGACCGGCGGGAGCTCGGGGAGGTAGAGGTGGGCGTCGATGGTGTCGGGCGTGATCGGCTCGCCGGCGCTGCGGACGGCCCGGACCGCGCCCATCAGCTCGGCGCGGCCGCCGTAGTCGAACGCGACCGTCAACACCATTCCCGTGTTGTCGGCCGTGTCGGCGATCGCCTTGCGGATGGCGCGTTGCACGTACTTCGGCGTTCGTGCCGAGGCGCTGTCGAATGGTCGCCCGATCCACTGGACGCGGACGTTCAGGTCGTTCAGCTCGCGGATCCGGCCGAAGAGCTTCTCATGGAGTCCGAGGATGTGGCGAACCTCCGCGCGAGGGCGGACCCAGTTCTCGGTCGAGAAGCCGAAGACGGTGAGCCAACCGACATCGCGAGTGACGGCGACGCGAACGAGGCGGGCGAGGTTCTCTTCGCCTTCGGTATGGCCGGCCGTACGGGGCAATCCGCGCCCCGCTGCCCACCGGCCGTTGCCGTCCATGATGCATGCCACGTGGAGGGGGCGATCAGGATCGGTCCGTGTGCGTCGGTCCGTCCCAGCGGCAGGATCGATCTCGGGCAGCGGGCTCGTCACAGACCGTCCACGTTACCCACGGCCGACGTGGGAGAATGAGGAGGTGAGCCAGTCGACCTCGACCGAACGCGACGCGCCGGCCGAAGCCTCGACCGCGCGCCCGGTCGGCGAACTCGTCGCTGCGCCACGTGCTCGTCGTCGGCGGGACCCTGGCGGAGTGGAGTGCGCTGTCCGATGACGAATGGCGTCGGCGTGTCGACGGTCTCGGCGCGCTGTGCGCCGATCTCGGTGTTCCGTGGCTGACGATTCGCGCATACGAGCAGGGTGAGGACCACGAGGGGCTCGATCTCCGACCGTGGCGACGTTCGGTCGATGGCTGCGACGTGATCGTCGACCCGTGCGGCGACGGTCGCCAGCGGTTCGCGGAGGCGTTGCAGCGACTCGACCCGGCCGATGAGGTGAACGAGGCCTCAGTGGCGTCGGTGCTGTACGAGCCCGCGGACTCCGAGCCCGACCTGGTCGTCGTCCTCGGTCCACCGACCCAGTTGCCGCCCTCGCTGGTCTGGGAGCTCGCGTACGCGGAGTTGGTCTTCGCTCCCGTCGGATGGACGGACTTGGCGGCCGACCACGTCGCCGCCGCCGTCGCTGACTTCTCCGGGCGTCGCCGCCGGTTCGGTGGACTCGACGACGACGATGAGTGAGTCGGCGGGCGCTCCGCGATGAGTGAGCTGTACCGCGACGTCGGGGTGGTGTTGCGCACGTACAAGCTGCGTGAGTCCGATCGCATCGTCGTGATCATGACGGCCGAGAACGGCAAGGTTCGGGCGGTCGCGAAGGGCGTCCGCAAGACCAAGTCGAAGTTCGGCGCCCGACTCGAACCCATGAGCCATGTGCGGCTCCTGTTGTACCGCGGGCGTGAGCTCGACATCGTCAGCCAGGCCGAGTCGGTCGAACCCCTCTCACCGCTGCTGTCGTCGCTCGATCGGGCGTCGCAGGGTATCGCCGCGATCGAAGCGGTCGATCAGCTGGGACTCGAACGCGAACCGAACCCACGCCTGTACCGCATGGCGGTCGGCGTCCTGCGCACGATCGCCGACCGGCCTGCGCCGTTGAACGTGCCGGCGTTCTACTGGAAGCTGCTCGCTGCCGAAGGACTCGAACCCCAGCTCGACGCCTGTGTCCGCTGCGGGGAGGGGGAGCCCGGGACGCAGCTGGTCGCGTTCGATCTCGACGAGGGTGGAGCACTCTGTCGAGCCTGCCGGACCGGTACCTCGATCTCCCCGGCCGCGCTGGGGATCGTGCGCGACATCCTCGGTGGTCGCCTCAACGAGGCGTTGGCACTCGACGAGTCCCCGGCGACGCACGAGGTCGGCGCCCTTGCGACGCGTGCGTTGGAGCACCACATCGAACGGCGCCTGAAGGCGGTCGCCATGTTCGAGCGCCAGTGAGCGCCGGCGTGCGTCTCGCCGGCCGGGCCGGCCGGGGTGCGACGCTCGTCTCGTTCATCACATTCATGACGTGCCTGGCCCCGAACGTCGGGTGTTCGTCGGACGGCAGCGATGCGGAGAGGGCGGTCCCAGCGACGGACGCACCGGAGCTGGCCGCGTCCGAGGAGCTCGCGGTCGCGTTCGAGCTCGACGGCGTTGCGTACGAGATGGGTTGTCGAGCGATCCGCGACTCCGCCGTCGACAACGAGGTGCTGTGGTCAGGCGAGGTGGAGGGTCGCACGACGACGGTGCACCCGATCGAGGGGTACGCCGTCGGGCTGATCGTCGCAGTGGAGCTGACGGGCGGCGCATGCTCCGAGAGCGACCCCGACGAACCGAGAACCCCGTGGCGGTTGGCGTATCCCCTCGGCGTCGACGGCGACGCCCTTCGAGACGCGGTCTGTGCCGCGGGCGAGCTCTCGGCGGCCCAGCAACTCGCGGACGGTTGCCATCTGGGTGGCCCGCTCATCTCGTGTGGCGCCGGTCCGGGGTTCCCGGCCTGGGTGCTCGACGATCTCAGCCCGTTCGGCTCTCGCTCGCCGAGCAATGGCGCGGCGATCGAGGCCCTGCTCGCGACCGATGATCCAGCGGTCGTCGAGGGATGGCACGTGATCGTGGAGACGTGGTGGGCGAACCCGACCGAGCAGCTGCTCCTGCGACCCGGGTCGACGCCCGGCGTCGTCGAGTTCCTCGTCGCGACGGCGACCGCTGTGACGGCCGGCCCTGCGGTGTGCGAGCCGGTTCGGGACTGATCGTGTCTGGCGCGACCCGGCCGTAGCCTGGTCGCCCTATGCCGGCAACCGAGCTCGACCAGATCGTCAACCTCTGCAAGCGGCGCGGGTTCGTGTACCCGTCAGCTGAGATCTACGGCGGCTTCCGCTCCACGTACGACTACGGGCCGCTCGGCTCGCTCCTGCTCCGCAATGTGAAGGATGCGTGGGTGCGAACGATGGTGCAACAACGTGACGACGTCGTGCTCATCGATGCCGCGATCCTCGGGCCGCCCCAGGTATGGGAGGCATCCGGCCACCTGTCGAACTTCACCGACCCGCTCGTCGACTGCACCAGCTGCAAGAACAGGTTCCGGGAGGACAAGCTCGACGACCCCAACACCTGCCCGAGCTGCGGAAAGACCGGCACGTTCACGGAGGCGCGCCACTTCAACCTGATGTTCAAGACCCAGGCCGGACCGGTCGAGGACAGCGGCGCCGACGCATACCTGCGGCCGGAGACAGCGCAGGGCATGTTCACCAACTTCGTGCAGGTGCTGCAGACGAGCCGGAAGAAGCCCCCCTTCGGCATCGCGCAGGTCGGCAAGAGCTTCCGCAACGAGATCACCCCGCAGAACTGGATCTTCCGAACCCGCGAGTTCGAGCAGATGGAGATGGAGTTCTTCGTGCCGCCCGGCGACGGGCCGCAGTGGTACGACTACTGGTGCAACGAGCGGCTCAACTGGTACCGCGACCTCGGCATCCCGGCCGAGATGCTGCGCATACGCGACCACGACGCCGACGAGCTCTCGCACTACTCGACGGGCACCGCCGACGTCGAGTTCCTGTTCCCGTGGGGCTGGGACGAGCTCGAAGGCATCGCCCAGCGCACCGATTACGACCTGAGACAGCACAGCGAGCACTCCGGCGAGCGCCTCGACTACTTCGACCAGCAGGCCAATGAGCGATACGTGCCCCATGTCATCGAACCCGCCGCCGGCGCGACTCGCACGATGGCGGCGTTCCTCCTCGCGGCCTACGACGAGGACGTCGTCAACGACGAGACACGCACCGTGTTGCGCCTCCATCCGCGCCTGGCTCCCTACAAGGTGGCCGTGCTGCCGTTGTCGAAGAAGGACACCCTCACACCGCTGGCACACGAGGTGCGGACACGTCTCAGCGAGCACTACATGGTCGACTACGACGAGACCCAGGCGATCGGTCGTCGCTATCGGCGCCAGGACGAGATCGGCACCCCGCTCGCCGTCACCGTCGACTTCGACTCCCTCGACGACCGAGCCGTCACCGTGCGGGATCGCGACACGACCGAACAAGTCCGGGTGCCCGTCGACGAGCTGCTCGCCACCATCTCCGAGCGGCTCGGCTTCTAGGGCCACCGCGCGTCGGATAGCGTCGCGCGGCGTGGTCACGTACCTCGACCGAATCCTTGAGCATCACCGGACGATCGCCGCCGCCGACACGAGGAAGCTCGATCAGCTGATCGAGCAAGCCCAGCACTGCCCGCCGGTGCGCGGTTTCCGGTCTGCGCTGGCCGCTGGCGACCGCCTCGCGGTCATCAGTGAGATCAAGCGCCGGTCGCCGTCGAAAGGCGATCTCAGGCCCGATCTCGACCCGTCTGACCTCTCCGCGACGTACGAGCGTGGCGGCGCCGCGTGTCTGTCGGTGCTGACCGACGAAGAGTTCTTCGGAGGGTCAACCGCCGATCTACGGGCCGCCCGCGCGGCGAGCAGCCTGCCGATCCTGCGCAAGGACTTCACCGTCTCACCACACGATGTCGCCGACGCCCGCATCATGGGCGCTGACTGCGTGTTGCTGATCGCCGCTGCACTGCGCACGTGCGAGCTGGTCGACCTCCACGCGCTGGCGATCGAGCTCGGTCTCGACGTGCTCGTCGAGATCCACGACGAGCACGAGCTCGACGCCGCGCTCGAGGCCGACGCCACGCTGATCGGTGTCAACCAGCGCGATCTCGTCACCTTCGAGGTCGACCACGCGCGGGCGGTGCGCGTGGCGGGTGTCATCCCCGATGGCTGCGTCACGGTCGCCGAGTCGGGGGTGCGGGGTGGCGACGATGCCCGCTCGCTCGAGGCGGCCGGCTACGACGCCGTGCTGGTGGGGGAGACGCTGGTGACGTCGAGCGACCCCGCCGCCGCCATCCGCGAGCTGATCGGCTGATCAGCCGATCTCCCACCAGTAGTTCACGTCGCCGTCGGGCTTGCTCTCGCCCTCGAGGCGCTCGTAGAGAAGTCGTGCGACCTCGTTGTGCCCCCCGGTCGAGAGCCAGAACCGCGTCGAACCGGCCGCCCGTGCGGATGCCATCGCCGTCTCGACGAGACGGGTCGCGACGCCGCGCCGGCGGTACGGCTCGATCACGTCGAGCTGGTGCAGGTACGTCATTCGATGGCCGGTCGGGTAGCGCAGGTGCGCGCCCCACGCCAGCCCGACCCACGGCGGCTGTCCGGTGTCGGCGTCGTCGAGCGCGCCGAGCAGGAACGAGTTCGGATCGAGGCCGAACGCGTCCGGGTCGACGACCGGACGGTGTCCCGGGTCGACAACGTCGAGCAGCGCCGCGATCAACGACGCCGGCCCGGTGCTCAGGTTGCGGACGGAGACTGGCATCGGGCGAGTCTTGCAGACGGTGTGGAACCCGTTCGGGCAGTCGCCCGACCCTGATCTGCTGAGTCGGTCCGGCTCGCCGAGATCGGTCGCAGCGAAGCGCGATGGCGCGGGGTACCGTTCGTGCGGCATGTTCGTGAAGATCTGCGGCATCACCAACGAGGACGACGCCTTGTTCGCGGTCGCCATGGGCGCCGACGCGGTCGGATTCATCTTCGCCCCGTCGACGCGCCAGGTCGCGGCGCAGCAGGTGTACGACATCACCCGCCGGTTGCCGCCCGAGGTGCTCACCGTCGGCGTCTTCCGTGACGAACACCCGTCCCGCGTGATCGAGATCGCGAACCGGTCGGGTGTCAAGGCCGTCCAGTTGCACGGTCGCGAGACACCGGAGCAGACCGCCGAGGTCGCCGGGAGCGTCCGATACGTGATCAAGGCGTTCGGCGCCGATTCGCCTCATCTCCACCGCGCCGACCAGTTCGGCACCGACCTCGTCCTGGTCGATGCCCCATCGCCCGGATCCGGCAAGTTGTTCGACTGGAACCTGGCCGCCGAGGTCCCCGACGGGTTGCGCCTCATCCTCGCCGGCGGCCTCGATCCCGACAATGTCGCCGATGCGATCGAAGCGGTCGAGCCGTGGGGCGTCGACGTGGCCTCGGGTGTGGAGGCAGCACCGGGACGCAAGGACGCGACGAAGGTGCGAAGATTCATCGCCAACGCCCGAGCTGCCGCACCCAACCCCTACCTCGGCCCCGACGAATTGCCGTACGACTGGGCCGACGAATGAGACGCGATCACCGATGACCGACACTTCGACCTCCAGCACGCACGCCACCTTCGATCCCGACTCGATCATGACCGAGCCGTCCGACACCGGGCGCTTCGGCGAGTTCGGCGGTCGGTTCGTCCCCGAGACGCTGATCCCGGCGTGCTTCGAGCTCGAGCAAGGGTTCCGCGAGGCGTGGTCCGATCCCGACTACCGCCGCGAGCTCGACGTCATCCTCCGCGACTACGCCGGTCGCCCGTCGATGCTGACCGAATGCTTCCGGCTGGGCGAGGAGCTCGGCGTTCGGATCCTGCTCAAGCGCGAGGATCTCAACCACACCGGCTCCCACAAGATCAACAACGTGCTCGGTCAGGCGTTGCTCGCCAAACGGATGGGCAAGGCCCGACTGGTCGCCGAGACGGGCGCAGGACAGCACGGCGTCGCGACCGCCACCGCGGCTGCGCTGATGGGTCTCGAATGCAAGGTCTACATGGGTGCGGTCGACGTCGAACGTCAGGCCCTCAACGTGTTCCGCATGCGGCTGCTCGGTGCGGAGGTCGAATCGGTGCACAGCGGTTCGCGCACGCTGAAGGATGCGGTCAACGAAGCGATGCGCGACTGGGTGGCGACGGTGGGTCACAGCCACTACTGCCTCGGTTCGGTGATGGGACCCCATCCGTACCCCTGGATGGTGCGACAGTTCCATCGTGTGATCGGTGACGAGGCCCGCGAGCAGTGCCGGGCGCTGACGGGCGCCGACCCCGACGTGGTCGTGGCGTGCGTCGGCGGCGGCTCGAACGCGATCGGCATCTTCTCGGGCTTCGTCGACACCGACGCCCGGTTGATCGGCGTCGAACCGGCCGGTGGGGCAGCCGTTCGTCACGGTGTACCCGGCGTCGTCCACGGCATGCGCAGCTACCTCATGCAGGACGAGTACGGGCAGGTCGAGGAGGCGTTGTCGATCTCGGCCGGGCTCGATTACCCCGGGGTCGGCCCCGAGCATTCGTATCTGTCCTCGATCGGCCGTGCCGAGTACCCGAACGTCACCGACGACGAGGTCGTCGAGGCATTCCAGTTGCTCGCACGCACCGAGGGAATCATCACGGCGCTGGAGTCGGCGCACGCGATCGCGTGGGTGGCTCGGGAGGCGGTCGACCTGGTCGGCCAGACGATCGTGCTCAACCTGTCGGGGCGCGGCGACAAGGACGTTGGTCAGATGATGGACATCCTCGGCGATCGGCTCGGGGTCACGCCCACGTGACCGAGTTCGGCCGCCTCGAGACCGAGTTTCGCGCCAAGCGGGCGAACGGTCGCAAGCTGCTCGTCCCCTACATCACGGGCGGATATCCCGGCTGGCAGGACGCGATCCGTGCGGCAGCCGCGAACGGCGCCGACGCCGTCGAGATCGGCGTGCCCTTCTCCGATCCGGTGATGGACGGTCCCGTCATCCAGCAGGCGTCACAAGCAGCCCTCGACCGCGGCGCGACGCCACCGGCGATCCTCGACGAGGTGCCACGGCTCGACGTCGAGATCCCGTTGCTGGTGATGACGTACTACAACCTGGTGCACCACGACGGCCACCGTCGGTTCGCACACCGTCTCGTTCAGGCCGGCGTGTCCGGCTGCATCCTGCCCGATCTGCCGTTGGAGGAATCCGAGCCCTGGACGCGCGCTGCCGACCACGAAGGCGTGGAGACCGTCATGCTCGCCGCTCCGACGGCGCCGGACGAGCGCCTGCCGAAGGTGGCCGCTCGGGCGCGCGGATTCCTCTACTCCGTCGGGCTGCTCGGCGTGACGGGGGAGCGCGAGTCGTTGGCCGCCACGGCGACCGATCTCGCGGCCAGGTTGAAGGCGATCACCGACGTCCCCGTGCTGGTCGGTGTCGGCGTGTCGGACGCGGCGCAGGCGTTCCAGGCAACGAGAGTTGCCGATGGTGTCATCCAGGGGGCGTCGGTGGTCCGGCGCCTGATGGAGGGGGGTCCGGACGCCGTCGGTTGCTACGTGGCCGAGGTCAGGGCCGCGATCGACGCCTGATCGACCTGTTCAGGTCTCGGGCCCGTCGGCATTCGGCTCGGGCTCGATCGACGGAGCCACGCTCGACCGACGGTGCGCCGAGGTGGACGTCAGCGGCGCGAAGCGGGGGCCCGAAGGCCCCCGCTCGATGTTCTCACACCACCCGATCGAACCGGCGAAATGCTCCGCCATGGTTCGTGTCGGATGGCGATCGGATGATGAGCCTGCGTGGTCGTCGACATCGTCGCGACCGGGGATCGTTCTCGCCGACCATGTCCACGCACGGAGGCGACCGATGCAGTGAACCGTCGGGCAATCACGACCGTCAGGCAGGCGCTGATTGACTCAGCATGGACGAACGTAATGCATGGGAGCCTCCTTCCGACCTGGGACAAACGGTCAGTGGGAACAGTAGCACTCTCGGTGACCCCGCTTGCCAAACCTCGGAGCGTTTCTTGAGAAACGTGGCCGGATCGCCGGATTCGTACGCTCAGCGTGGCCACGGAAACGCAGATCGGCCGCATGCGTGACGCCAGACGAACCAGTTCGCGCGTAGAGTGGCGACGTGCACCCGACCGATCTGTTGCCGCACCGCCCGCCATTCCTCTTCGTCGACGAGATCCTGGAGCTCGTTCCGGGCGAATCGGCGCGTGCGGTGTGGCGACTGACGGGGGACGAGTGGTTCTTCCAGGGCCACTTCCCCGGCCGGCCGACGCTCCCGGGGGTGCTGATGTGCGAAGCGATCGCGCAGGTGGGCGCGCTCGCCGTGCTCGGTGACGAGCGTTTCGCCGGCAAGCTGCCGCTGTTCGGCGGGCTCGACAAGGCGCGATTCCGGCGTCAGGTCGGCCCCGGTGACGAACTGGTGCTCGAGTGCACGATGGGACGGCTGTCGGCACGCGCCGGCAAAGGCAGTGGTCGGGCGCTGCTCAACGGTGACGTCGCCACCGAGGCCGACCTCATGTTCGTCGTCGTCGACGCCTGACGATCGTCGTCGGGGCGCAGTGGCCCGTCAGGCCGGAGCGATGATGATCGAGCCGTTGTGGCCGCCGAAACCGAAGTTGTTCGAGAGCGTCGGGCCCGGTTCCCACTCGCGGGGGTTCCCCATCACGACATCGACCTGAGCGTCGTTGTCGAGGACCTTGGTGTTTGCGGTCGGGGGGATCTGACGCTTCTGGATCGACAACAGAACCGCCGCAGCCTCGAGGGCACCGGCTGCCCCGAGCGCGTGCCCGGTGACGCCCTTGGTCGACACCACCGGCACGCTGTGCGGACCGAAGACCTCGGTCACGGCGGCCGCCTCCGCAGCATCGTTGAGCGGAGTGCTCGTGCCGTGGGCGTTGATCTGCTTGATGTCGCCCGGTTCCAGGCCGGCGTCGGCGAGTGCGAGCCGCATGCACTCGATCGCGCCGACCCCGCCTGGTGCGGGAGCCGTGATGTGGTGCGCGTCCGCGTTGCTGCCGCCACCGAGCACCTCACCGAGGATCGGCACCCCGCGGGCGACTGCGATGTCCCACTCCTCGAGGACGAGCGCGGCGGCACCCTCACCCATGACGAACCCGTCGCGGTCGACGTCGAACGGCCGGCTGGTGCCGATCGAGGAGAGCGCCGTCATGTTGCCGAAGCTGGCCAACGCCGTCGGTGTGCCGGCGTGCTCGGTGCCTCCGGTCACGACGGCGTCCGCAAGTCCCCACGCGATGAGCCGTGCGGCGTACGTCAACGCATGGGTTCCAGCAGCGCAGGCCGTGCAGATGGTCTCGTTGGGGCCGCGGAGACCGAACCGCATCGAGACGGCCGCGCCGGGGGCGTTCGCCATCATCATCGGAACGAGGAACGGTGACACCCGCCGATCACCCTTGTCGAGGCGGAGGGCGATCTGCTCTTCGAGTGTGTGGATGCCGGCGACACCCGTGCCGAAGATCGTGCCGATACGCGACGAGGGAACCGTCAGCTCGCCCGCTTGCGCCATCGCCTCGGTCGCTGCGGCGATCGCGAACTGCTCACTCAGGTCGGCGCGGCGGGCGTCCTTGGGTGACGCGTAGTACGAGCTCGAATCCCAGTTCTCGATCTCGGTCGAACGACCGACGCCGTCGAGCCCCGGGCCGAGCAAGCCCGACCAGAACGCCTCTTTGCCGATGCCGCACGGAGCCACGACGCCGAAACCGGTGATCGCGACCCTGCGGCCCTGTCCCCGCATGTGCAGGCTCCTCAGAGCTTCGCTGCGACCAGTTCGTACGCCTGGCCCACGGTTTCGATGCCCTCGAGCTCCTCTTCGGGGACTTCGACGCCGAACTCTTCCTCCAGTGCCATCACCAGCTCGACGAGATCGAGGCTGTCGGCATCGAGGTCGTCCCCGAACTTGGCATCGGGAGTGACCTGGTCTTCTGAGACCGAGAGCACCTCGACGGCGCACTTCTGGAAGCGGGCGAACAGTTCTTTGTTCAACGTGATGTCTCCTTGTCGTGAGGAACGACCAGCAGTCTAGGGAACATGCCGGTGATCAGGGTGTACGAAGTGTCGGGACCATCAGTGGCCCATGCCGAGCCCGCCGTCGACGGGGATCACCGCCCCGGTCATGTAGGCGGCGTCCGCCGACGCGAGGAAGTACACGACCCCGGCGATCTCGCCGGGCGCTGCGGCGCGTTGGAGTGGGACGGCTGCGACGATCTCGGCGAGGCGGTCGTCGCCGAGCGCAGCCGTCATGTCGGTCTGCACCGGCCCCGGGGCGACGACGTTGACGGTGATGCCCCGCGAGCCGAGCTCGCGGGCGAGGGAACGGGCGAGGCCCACGAGCCCTGCCTTCGACGCTGCGTAGTTCGCCTGACCGGCGGCCCCGAGCAGCCCGACCACCGACGACATCAAGATGATGCGTCCGGCGCGGGCCTTCAACATGCCGCGAGCGGCCCGCTTGGTCACCCGATACGAGGCCGTCAGGTTGGCGTCGAGCACGCTGGCGAAGTCGTCCTCGCTCATGCGTAACAGGAGGCCGTCGCGCGTCACGCCGGCGTTCGACACGAGGACCTCGACCCCTCGACCGAACTCGGCTTCGATCGCAGCGAAGGCGGCATCGACCTGTTCGGAATCGGTCACGTCGCACTCGACGCCGAAGAAGCCGTCGGGTGGGGGTGAGGAGTGGTAGGTGACGGCGACGAGATCACCCGATGCCTTGAACCGTTCTGCGCAGGCGAGCCCGATTCCGCGTGATCCTCCGGTGACGAGCACGACACGCGGATCGTGGTTCGTGTCGGGCGCGCTCAAACCACACCGCCGCCCCAGCGCAGCACGCAGCTCGCGGTCGTCATTCCGTTGTCGGTCGGGGGCTGCGCCCCCGGACCCCGTCGTCGATCGGCTCGCCGGCGCTCGCTCGATCGAGCGGCATGACCGGTGACCGTCGCCATCAATCCACACCCCCGCCCCAGCGCAGCACACAGCTCGCGGTCGTCATGCCGTTGTCGGTCGGGGGCTGCGCCCCCGGACCCCGTCGTCGATCGGCTCGCCGGCGCTCGCTCGATCGAGCGGCATGACCGGTGACCGTCGCCATCAATCCACACCCCCGCCCCAGCGCAGCACACAGCTGGCGGCCGTCATGCCGCCGCCGAAGCCGACGAGCAGGAGCAGGTCGCCGTGTTGGACGCGTCCGTGATCGAGGGCGTCGGCCATTGCGAGCGGGATCGAGGCCGACGACGTGTTGCCGGTGTGTTCGATGACGACGGCCGCCCGTTCGATCGGGATACCGAGTCGATCGCACGCGGCCTGGATGATGCGGATGTTGGCCTGATGCGGAACGACCAACTTGATGTCGTCGCTGTTCACACCGGCGTGGAGCAACGACTTCTCGGCGGAATCGACCATGATGCGAACCGCGCGCCGGAAGACCTCCTTGCCCTCCATCTGGATCGTGCCGCCGACCTCGGCCTGGAGGATCGACAACGCGGATCCGTCGGCGTCGAGATCCCAGCCGAGCAGCTGACCGGGGCCGTCGACCGACTCGATGACGACGGCCCCGGATCCGTCGGCGAAGAGGGGAGCGGTCGCACGATCGTTCCAGTCGGTGATTCGTGACAGCGTGTCGGTGCCGATGACCAGGACGCGATCCGCCCCCATCGCGATCAGACCGTGGGCGGTGACGAGGCCGTAGACGAAGCCCGAGCAGGCAGCGTTGACGTCGAACGCCCCACAGAACAGGTCGAGCTCGTTCTGCACCGCTGCGGCCGTGCCCCACTGCTTGTCGGGCGTCGTCGTGGCCAGCACCAGGGCATCGATCCGCGACGGGTCGAGTCCGGCCATCTCGAGCGCTTGTCGGCCGGATTCGACCGACAGCCCGATCGTGCTGCCGCCGATGCGCCGCTCACGGATGCCGGTCCGGCTCTGGATCCACTCGTCGCTGGTGTCCATGGTGGCGGCCAACTCGTCGTTGGTGAGCACCTTCTCCGGGAGCGCGGTGCCCCAGCCGGAGATCACGGCGCCGCGGGCGCCCGGGCGTATCGCTGGCATGTTGGTTCCTCCTGTGGATCCTCAGTCGGTGCGGAGCCACGCGATCGGTTGACGTGATGTGACGCGTTCGGTGTCGACGGCGATGAAGTTCTGCAGCACGCCGCGGAACGGCGAGCGGACCTCATGATCGCCGACGTGGCCGATGATCGTGCCGACCTCGATCACCGCACCGGACTCGACGCCGAGAGGGGTGAAGATGCCGGCGGCCGGTGACACGACGAGGCGCTCGACGGCGAACAGGTGCTCACCTTCGATCTGGGTCTTCGGAGCGGCGACGTCGCCCCCGACCCACGCGAGCAACTTGTCGAGATCGTCCGGAGTGGCGACCGAGATGGTCCGGGCGCCGTCGACGCTTCGCTTCGCCATTCCGGTGAGTACGCCTCCCGGACCCAGTTCGGCGAAGTCGGTGACGCCGAGCGACGCCAGAGTCTGCAGCCCGTGCTTCCAGCGAACGGGACTCGCGAGTTGGGCCGAGAGCAACGCTGTCCACTCGCCGCCCTGGTCGTGTGGTTTGGCGTCGACGTTGGAGACGACGGGTATCTCGGCATCGCGGATGTCGGCGACGGCGATGGCATCTCGCAGGCGGTCGCGAGCAGGTGCCATGAACGCGGTGTGGAACGCACCCGAGACCTGCAGCGCCATGATCCGCTTGGCGCCGAGATCTTTGGCGTGCTTGCCGGCTGCCTCGACGCCATCGGGGGATCCGGCGATCACGACCTGGCCGGGCGCGTTGAAATTGGCGACCCAGACCTCGGCGTCGGCCAGGTTGCAGGCAACGTCGACCTGATCGTCGTCGAGCCCGAGCACCGCCGCCATGGTGCCCGGTCGTTCCGATCCGGCATCGTGCATCGCGGCGGCACGCTCGGACACGAGTGCAACGCCTTCTTCGAAGCCGAGCGCTCCGGTCGCGGCCAGGGCCGTGTACTCACCCAGGCTGTGCCCGGCACAGAAGCTCGCCTCGATGCCCAGCCGCTCGACGGCGTCGAGAACCATCAGGCTCGAGATGAACGTCGTGAGCTGCGCGTTTCGCGTGTCGCGGAGCTCCTCGCCGTCGGCGTCGAGGAGGAGCTTCCCGACGTCGCGGCCGGCAACCTCGTTGGCCTCCCCGACGAGTTCCCAGCTCTCGTGGTCGACCCAGGGGCGTCCCATGCCTGGACGCTGCGACCCCTGTCCGGGGAAGGTGAATGCGAGCATCAGGGCGAGGCTAGACGGTGTGCGAAGGGTCGCTCGCGCTACCCGCGGGTAACCCTGAACTTTCCGTCAGGAGGCGACCGCGGTCGGCCCGGGTCCGCGTCATCCGCGTCCTGGTGCGCCCCGTCGCGTACGCTCTGCGGCCATGAGTATGACCCCTCCTCCTCCTCCGCCGCCGTCCGCGCCGCCGCCGCCTCCTCCGGGTGCCCCGGGTGGCTCGGGAGGTTTCGAGCCCACCTCGCCCGGCGGGCAACCGTTGGCGTCTGCAGGAATGCGCGTCCTGGCCCGATTCCTCGACGGCCTCATCCTCGCGCTCGTGTTCGGCTCGATCTTCGCGGCGGTCGTCCTCAGCGGTGACGACTCGGCCGGCTTCGCGGGGTTCGGTGCGGACGCGAGCTTTGCCCGCGTCTACCTCCTCAACATCTTGACCGTCGGCATCGGCTTCGTGTGGGACGCCGTGCTCACGAAGCAGTTCGGAGGCACGCCGATGAAGCTCGCGTTCGGCATGAGGGTCGTTCGTGCCGACAACGGCGGCCCGGTCGAGTGGGAGCATGCCATCAAGCGATGGGCGCTCCCCGGTGCGCTCGCATTGATCCCGATCCCGATCCTGCCCGGACTCGTCAACCTCGTCGTCGTGATCGTCAGCCTCGTGTTCATCTTCTCCAAGCCGCTGCGTCAGGCGGTCTGGGACCTGTTCGCCAACACGATCGTGGTGTCGTCTCGCTGATCCGCATGGAGGTTCGCAGGTGGGGAGCGTTTGCTTGGGCGCCGGTAGCCTCACGGGCACGCCCCGGTAGCCCAACGGCAGAGGCAGCGGTCTCAAACACCGTCCAGTGTGGGTTCGAATCCCACCCGGGGCACCGCGAACGCATCGACGTCGTCGTCGGTGGGCACCGCTCATGATCTCGCGTAACTCCTAACATCTCCTCCATGGGCTCGTGGCTCCTCCAACGTCGGCTGTCGCAGAACGTGGCCCGGCTCAAGTCGCTGCGGGCCGAGCTCGCCCAGATCGACGAGCAGCTCGAGGTGTTCGCGAGCGATGCCGACGATCAGGCGATCCGGGCCCTGGTCTCGGAGACGCCGGGCGCTGCGTTCGAGGCCAACGACGCACGCAAGCACGCCGACGCGATGGCCCGGCATCGTCAACACGTGGTCGACTCGATCAACGAGCTCGAACAGCGTCAGGACGAGCTGCTCGACAAGCTGTCGGCGAGCCGCTGAGCTCGCACTCGCGGCTGGCTCGAACCGTCTGATTGAATGAGTCTGCCGGCGTTGCCGGGTGGGAAAGGAACCAACGTGTCGTTGCGTGTCGTGATCGCCGAGGACGAAGCCATCATCCGGATGGATCTGCGCGAAACCCTCGAGGAGGAGGGCTACGACGTCGTGGGCGAGACCGGTCGCGGTGACGAGGCCGTCGAGCTCGTCCGGACCCTCCAACCCGACCTCGCGGTCCTCGACGTGAAGATGCCCGGCATGGACGGGCTCGAAGCTGCGGGCATCATCACCGACGAGAAGCTGTGCGGGGTCCTGATCCTCACGGCGTTCAGCCAGCGCGAGGTCATCGAGCAGGCTCGCGACGCAGGTGCCCTCGCCTACCTGGTCAAGCCGTTCCAGAAGAGCGATCTGGTGCCTGCGATCGAGGTGGCGATCGGCCGCTTCCGCGAGCTCCGCAACCTCACCGGCGAGATCGACGCACTCGGTGAGCAGCTCGAGGCCCGCAAGACCATCGATCGGGCCAAGGGCCTCTTGATCGACGAGTGCGACATGAAGGAAGCCGATGCGTTCGCCTTCATCCAGCGCACCGCCATGACCGAGCGCACCAAGATGCGCGACGTCGCCGAGCGCATCCTCGACGGCTCGCTGCGCCCCGACTGAGTCGCGAGTTCTGTCACACCCGACCCGCGACGCAACTCACGACTGGGTTGTCGACGTAACGTGACGACGTGGGTAGCTATCACCTCGTGGACGGGAACTCGCTGACGTATCGGGCGTTCTTCGCGTTGCCGAGCGACATGGCGACCGCAAGCGGGCAGATCACCAATGCGGTGTTCGGATTCACGTCGATGCTCATCAACGTCATCAAGGATCACCATCCTGACGGCATGATCGTCGCGTTCGACCGACCCGAGCCGACGTTCCGGCACGACGCCGAACCCGAGTACAAGGCACAGCGCGAGGCCGCTCCCGACATCCTCCGCCAGCAGATGGGTCTCGTGCGCGAGGTACTCGACGCGCTCGGTATCCAGCAGGTCGAGGCGCCCGGGTGGGAGGCCGACGACCTCATCGCCACACTCACCTCCACGCTGACCGCACGGGGTGACGACGTCGTCATCGTCACTGGCGACCGCGACAGCTACCAGCTCGTCCGGGATCCGCACGTCAAGGTGCTCTACAACAAGCGTGGGGTCAGCGACTACGCCTTCTACGACGAGGCCGGCATCGAGGAGCGCACCGGCGTGACGCCCGAGATGTACCCGCAGTACGCCGCCTTGCGCGGGGACAACTCCGACAACCTGCCCGGCGTGCCCGGTGTGGGTGAGAAGACGGCCGCGAAGCTGATCAACAAGTACGGGGGGCTCGACGGGATCTTCGAACACGTCGACGAGCAGACCCCCAAGCTGCGCGACAACTTGACCGAGCACGAGGCCCGGGCCCGCAAGAACCTCGAGTTGATGATCCTCCGACACGACGCTCCGATCGACTCTCTCGATCTCGACGATCTGGCGATCACGCCGGAGCCCGACGAGGTGCAGCGGTTGTTCGACTTCCTCGAGTTCCGCACCCTCGGCGACCGTCTGGCCGAGGCGCTCGGCCCGAGCTCGGGCATCGCGTCGAGCGCTCCGCGCCAGGAGTTGGTCGCCGAGGTCGAGGTCGTGGTCGACGCGGCGGCGGCGATGGCGCTGGTGAGTCGGCTGGAGGTCGTCGATCTGGCGGCGTCGTGGGAGGGTGAGGCCGGTCGCAGCGCGCTCGACGGCATCGCACTCGTGACCGACGCGTCATCGTCGGCGGTCGCGTGGATTCCCGGCGAGTTGCTTCGCGACGATGCCGTCGCCGACGCGCTCGGGTCGCACCATCACCTCCGCGGCCACAACGTGAAGCCGATCATGCGCTCGTTGCTCGAGGCCGACGTCGACGTACGCGGTCTCCAGCTCGACACGGCGATCGCGGCCTACCTGATCGATCCCGCCGAGGCGCGATACGAGATCGCCGATCTGCTCGTGAAGTTCACCGAGTTCGGCCCGCCGGGTGACGATGCCGCTGCGTCCGGTCAGCTCGATCTCGACGGCACGGTGATCACACCTGCCGAGCGCGCCGGCCGCGATGCCCTCGCGGTCCATCACATCGCCGGGCCGATCGAGGCGAGCCTCGATGCTCAGGGCATGGCGGGTCTGTACCACTCGATCGAGAACCCGCTCGTTCGGGTGCTGGCGAAGATGGAGCACGCCGGAGTCGGGGTCGACGCCGACACGCTCCGTTCGATCAACGAGCGATTGACGGCCGAGGTCGAGTCGCTCGGCGCCGAGCTCCGTCGGGTCGCCGGTCACGACGACCTGAACCTCAACTCGCCGACGCAGCTCCGCGCGCTGCTGTTCGACGAGAAGCAGTTGAGCCCCGTCGGCGTGAAGAAGACGAAGTCGGGCTACTCGACCGACGCTCAGACGCTCGAGAAGCTGAAGGATCAGTGGCCCGAGTTCATCGTGCCACTCCTGAGGCATCGCGAGGTCGAGAAGCTGCGTGGTACGTACGGCGAGGGCCTGTTGCACGAGGTCGGCGAGGACGGTCGCATCCATGCGACCTTCAATCAGACCGTTGCTCGGACTGGTCGGCTCAGCTCCGACAAGCCGAACCTGCACAACATCCCGGTGCGCAGCGACGAGGGGCGCGTGTTCCGCACCGCCTTCGTGCCGTCGGCCGATCGCACATTGCTCGTTGCCGACTACAACCAGATCGAGCTTCGTTGCATCGCCCACCTGGCTGCCGATCCCGGCTTGATCGACGCCTTCACGAGCGGTCAGGACATCCACAACGCGACGGCCGCCCGGGTGTTCTCGGTCGAGCCGGGCGCCGTGACGCTCGATCAGCGGTCGAAGGCCAAGATGGTGTCGTACGGGCTCGCCTACGGGATGGAGGCGTACGGTCTCGGTCAACGACTCGGCATCCCCACCGACGAGGCAACCGTCATCCTCGACGCCTACTTCGAGGCCTTCCCCAACGTGAAGGCCTACATGGATGCCACCGTGCAGGAGGCCCGCAAGAACGGTTACACCGAAACGCTCTTCGGCCGGCGACGCCCGATCCCCGAGCTGCTCAACTCGAACTGGCGCATCCGTCAGGCGGGGGAGCGTCAGGCCATGAACGCCGGTATCCAGGGCCTGGCTGCCGACATCTTCAAGGTGGCGCTCGTGCGAATCGACGAAGCACTCGAGCGTGGCGGACACGAGAGCGAACTCGTGCTCCAGGTCCACGACGAGGTCATCGTCGAGGTGCCCCAGTCGGAGCGCGAGGTCGTCGGCGAGCTCGTGGTCGATCTCATGCGAGGTGCCGCCGCTCTGGACGTGCCGCTCGAGGTCAACGTCGCCTGGGGCGACACCTGGGCGTCGGCCAAGGCGTAGACGCCGAGGAGGCCAGGCCCAGCTCGACCGGTCGAGCTCTCATGTCGGTGGGCGTTGCCTCGGCGACCGGGGCCGATGGCCGCGGCGGGCCACCCACGAGACCGAAGGTTGTGACGAGCGCAACGGCCGTGCGAGGAGCTCGTTCGGTGATCGTCAGGGCGTGCTCACGCCCAGGACGCTCCCGACCAGGATGCTCCCGACCACGAGGCTCCCGACCAGGAAGCGCCGGACCAGGATGCTCCCGACCAGATCGCGCCGGACCAGCTCGCGCCGGACCAGCTCGCGCCGGACCAGGAGGCTCCCGACCAGCTCGCGCCGGACCAGCTGGCGCCGGACCAGGATGCTCCCGACCAGGATGCGCCCGACCAGGTGCCGCCTGACCAGGATGCGCCTTTCCACGTCTGGTTGGTCCAGGCGGTACCGGTCGCTTGCGCGAGCGCATGCGCACTGGAGCTCCAGGTGCCGCCGAAGGCGGTGAGCTCACCGGTGAGCTTGTCGCCTGTCGCACCAACGGAGTAGCTGCCACGGGCCGCTTCGAGGGTGCCGGTACCGGTGGCGACCGGGAAGGTTTGCGCTGAGGCGGTCTGCGTTGGTGTGGCGGCATTGAGGGCGGCGGCGAGGTTCAACATGCCGTAGCCCTGCTTGTCGGCTGTGGCACCGAGATCGGTTGCAGTCGAGGTGAGGAGCCGCTTGACCTGGTTGGGGGTGAGCCCGGGGCGCTGCTCGAGCAGCATCGCAACCGCGCCGGACACGACGGCGGCCGATTGGGAGGTGCCCGAGCCTCGTAGGCGGAGCAGGCCGTCGGATCCGGCGCAGGTAGCGGCCGGGTAGGTCTCGGCGAGGTAGGAGCCCACCACGCCGAGGCTGACGAGCGATTCGCCCGGAGCGACGAGATCGGGATTTCGGACCCCGTCACCGGTCGAGGAGAGATTCGCCGACTTCCAAGTTCCCGATCCGCTGCTCCAGTACGCCGCGCCGACCGCGATTACGTACGGGTCGAGGGCCGGGTTGCCGAGGCGCTTCTCGCTGCGGCCGTCGTTGCCGCCGGCGGCGACGACGACGATGCCGTTGCGCCAGGCGTTCTCGACGGCATGCGTGAGCGGGTCGGCGCGGTAGTCGACGTCGGCGTCCGTAGAGTAGGCGAGGTTGATGACCCGGATGTTCATGCCGTTGGTGGTGCGATTCTGAACGGCCCAGTCGATCCCCGCAATCACCTGGGACACGTCGACGGCGCCATCGGCGGCGCCGACTTTGACGTTGACGATTCGGCTGCCGGGCGCGACACCCCACTCGGTGGCGGTGTTGGTGGCGATGATCCCGGCCATGTTCGTGCCGTGGCCGTGCAGGTCACGGTGGCGAAGTCCCTCATTGAGCGCGTCGAACGACAGATCCGGTCCGTCGAGAACCTTCTGGACACCGCCCGCGTTGACGCCGGTGTCGATCACCGCGACGTCGATCCCGGCGCCCATGATCGGAGCCGTCCTGCCCTTGGGCTTGTGGAACCCGTCTGCACCGATCGTCATGTTCACGTCATGCAACGTCGTGCTGCCGCTCACATCCACGCAAGACGGCACCCCCCCACCGTCACTGCTGCTGCCATCGCTCTTGCCCGGCTTCCCCGCCGAGACTGCGGGTGCGACCGCCAGCATCGCGACCCCGATCGTGACCACCGCACCGAGCAACGGTCCTGCTCGGCGTCGGCTGCGGTTCGATGTTTCGATCTTCATGCTCGGCTCCATCTTCATGCTCGGCTCCATCGGCGAGGGGTGATCGGTTGTTTCGTGTCGACGGTGAGTCGTGTTGCTCTTCCTTGGGCTCATGACCAGCTGCTCCCTGACCAGCTGCTCCCTGACCAGCTGCTCCCGGACCAGCTGCTCCCGGACCAGCTGGACCCGGACCACGAGGATCCCGACCAGCTCGACCCCGACCAGCTGCTTCCTGACCAGCTGCTCCCGGACCAGCTCGACCCGGACCAGCTCGACCCGGACCAGCTCGACCCGGACCAGCTCGACCCGGACCAGCTCGACCCGGACCAGCTCGACCCGGACCACGAAGATCCCGACCAGTTGTCGGTACCGGACCATGCCGTGCCGGCCTCGCTGGCCTTGACCCACGCTTTCGGATCCCACGCAACGCCCGTCACGGTGACCTCGCCGACGAGTGGGACGCCGTTGATCTCGACGTGGTCGGTGCCTCGGGCCGACTCGAGCGACCCGAGTCCGGCTGCAGGGGTGAACTGCTGGGTCGCCTTGATGTTCTTCACGGTCATGGCCGTGCTCAGGTCGATGACCCCGTTGCCCTTGACGATCGGGAAGTGCAGGATCTCGGTGGCCGTGGAAGTGAGCAAGGCCTTGACCTGATCGGGTGCGAGCCGGGGATGCTTCTGGATGAGCAGTGCGGCGGCGCCCGACACGACTGCGGCGGACTGCGACGTCCCCGATCCGAGGAACAGACGGCTGTCACCGTCGACGCGGCCGGCAGGGTGGTCACGATCGATCCTCGACCCCGGCACGCGGAGGCTCATGACCGAGTCGCCAGGCGCCAGCACGTCCGGATTGCGCACACCATCGCCCGACGGTGCCCACTTCGGCACCGTCCAGAAGCTGGGCGCCGTGAGCTCTGCACTCGACACCGCGATCACCTTGGGGTTGGACGCAGGGTTCGCGAGATGGAGCGCTCCGAGGCCTTCGTTGCCGGCCGAGACGACCACGACGATGCCATGGTTCCATGCGTTCTCGATCGCCTTCGAGAGCGGGTCGTTGACGTAGTTCTGGCGGCTCGTGGTGTTGTACGCCAGATTGAGGACCCGGATGTTCATGCCGTTGGCGTTGCGGTTCTGCACGACCCAGTCGATCGCTGCGATCACCTGCGAGACGTCGACGGCACCGGTGTTGTCGGCGACCTTGACGCTGACGATTCGGGCGTCGGGTGCGACGCCGATGAAGTCGTTCGGCCGCGGGTTCGTCGGATCGGCACCTGGGGTGCGACCTGCGATGATGCCGGCCATGTGCGTGCCGTGTCCGTACGTGTCGAGACCGGCGACGGCGTCGACGCTGCCCTCGAACGACAGGTCCGGTCCGACCACGACCTTCGTGGTCGACAGCTCGGTGACCGGGGCGATGCCGGTGTCGATCACGGCGACGTCGACGCCGGCACCGGTGTAACCCGCAGCCCACATGTCGTCGGCGCCGATTTGGGCGGCGACCTCTGCCATCGTGGTACGCCCGTCGAAGACGGTGACGCCGTCGGAGGTCGGTGCCGTCCAGTCGGTCTTCGAGAGGTCGCTCGACGGCCACCACGAGGTGCTCGTCGCCGTCAGCGAGGACGAGTCCTTGCTCGAGCCCTTGGCGGTGACCGAGGTCGCGGTGCCGGCCACGCCGAGCGCTGCGGCCGCCGTGAGCACGATCAACCGCTGTGCGAGACCGGATGGTGAGTGTTTCATGGCGAGCCCTTTGCGGCTGGGGAGGTGTGAGGATGGTTGGTGATCCGTCGTCGACGGGATGTGGCGTGCGAAGCGGGAGCGGTTCATGACCAGCCCTGCCCGCTCCAAGAGGCGCCGGACCACGAAGCGCCGGACCACGAAGCACCGGACCACGAGGCACCGGACCAGGAGGCACCGGACCAGGAGGCACCGGACCAGGAGGCACCGGACCAGGAAGCGCCGGACCAGGAAGCGCCGGACCAGGAGGCGCCGGTCCAGACCATGCCGGACCAGGAAGCGCCGGACCATGACGCCTTCGACCAGCTACCGCCGGACCATGTGGCGCCTGCGCTCGACGGCGCGTCGGTGCGTGCAGGCTCGAACTTCTGCCACGCCTTCTCGACCGTGCCCTCCTTGAGGGTGTCCCTGCCGTCGATGTGGCCGTCGCCGGCTCGGCGTGTCGGAACACCACCGAGTCCGAAGGCCTGCGTCTCGATCGTGGCCTTGACCTGGTCGGGGGTGAGCTTGGGATACCGAGCCAGGAGTGCCGCCGCGAGCCCGGAGGTGGCGGCGGCGGACTGGCTGGTGCCGGATCCACGGAACAGGGCATCGCCGTATCGAGCGGCAGGCATCTCGTTGTCGATCGTCGAACCGGCGACCCGGTAGGACGCGATCGAACGGCCGGGTGCCACGACATCGGGGTCGCGGATGCCGTCGCCCATCGCCGACCATTTCGGCACCTCGCGGTTGGCGGGCTCGATCTTGCCGTTGGAGTCGACCGCGCCGATCGCGATCACATACGGATCGATGGCCGGCGAATCGAGGTGTGGTTGATGGGCACCGTCGTTGCCGCCGGCGACGACGACGACGACGCCTGCGTGCCAGGCCCGCTCCACGGCGGCCGAGAGGATGTCGCCCTGATGGGTCGGGACCCCGGTTTGACCGAGCGAGAGGTTGAGCACACGGATGTTCAGTCCATCGGTGTTGCGGTGTTCGACGACCCAGTCGATCGCCGCCACGACCTGAGGCACCGTGGTGACCCCGTCGTGCCCGGCGACCTTGAGGCTGACGATTCGGGCGGCAGGAGCGATGCCCGGGTGGCCCGCCCGGTTGCCGGCGATGATGCCGGCCATGTGGGTGCCGTGTCCGTACGTGTCGAGGTAGGCCGCCTCCTTGGCGGCACCCTCGAACGAGAGATCGGGGCCGTGGAGCACGCGGCCGTCGTTCAGTCCGTCGACCGGTGCGACGCCGGTGTCGATGAGCGCGACGTCGATGCCGGCTCCGTCCTTGTCGCTCGCCGCCTCACCGAGCACGTCGGACCGCAGATCGGCGAGGGTGATCAGTCCGCTGCTGCTCTCGCCGTCGAGCATCTCGACCATGGTCGGCGACAACGTGGCGACCGACTCGCCGTCGCTCGCATCGCCGAGGCCGACGCCGGGTACCGTCATGGCGGCGGCCAACGCGAGGGCGAGGGCGGCAACGGGGGCACCGCGGCGGGATCGGGTGACCCCCGTCGCCATGCTGCGAGGGGCTGAGACCCCTGTCGCCTGTTCCGCCGTACTCATGTGATCTCCAAACCTGTGTCGGCTGCGGCCGATCGTTTCCAAACGTTGTTATCCAGAACGTGATCGCGGTCGGATTCGTTACGAGAACAGGCGCAAGAGTCGCTCACGGATCCGGCAGGAAACCCTCAACGGACTTCCTCGTCCGACACGGCGCCGCTCATCGGGCCCAATCGTGGTGCGTCTTTCCGCTCCCGACGGGTGAACGCTCCTCGTACTCCATCAAACGCTCACAGCGGTCGCCTCGCGATTCGCCGTTCGAGAGCCATCGGGAGGCCCGGGGGCGTGTCGGGCGAGCAGCCTTCGACCGGCTGACGTCGAGGCGAGATGCCATTGCCGGCCGTGGGCGGGATGCTTCGGTCGTCTGGGCCGCGCGACCGCCCGAGCGACGTTCGCCGCCCGGACCCGACCGGCGCGCCGCGCGCCCGAGCAGCCACGACGAGCTCGACCTCGGTGCGCTGGTGCAGGCGCGCGGGACGGCAGCATCGCGGCGACGGGCGTGGCGGGGCGGTGGGCCGGATGGGAACCGGCAGATCGGTTGGTCCGGATTCGAGCGGCACCCGGTCGCTTCCGGACCGGGTCGCCGCAGATCACGACCAGCTGCTACCGGACCAGGACGATCCGGACCAGCTGCTGCCGGACCAGGACGATCCGGACCAGCTGCTGCCGGACCAGGACGAACCGGACCAGGACGAACCGGACCAGCTGCTACCTGACCAGGACGAACCGGACCAGGACGAACCGGACCAGCTGCTACCTGACCAGGACGAACCGGACCAGCTGCTGCCGGACCAGGACGAACCGGACCACGTGTCGTCACCCGTCCACGCCTGGGCCTTCTCGCTGGCTGCGATCCAGGTGATGGGGTTCCAGCGTGCTCCGGTGACGGTGATCTCGCCTTCGAGGACGGTCCCGTTGATCGCGACGTGGTCGTCGCCGCGTGATGCCTCGAGTGAGCCGAGTCCGGTGGCGGGCTGGAACGTCTGGCTCGACGACGGCGTGGGGGCCTGGATCGCCGCCGCCACGTCCAAGAGGCCATGGCCTTTGAAACGAACCTTCTCGAACACGTCGGCCGCGCTGGCGGTCAGCAGGTTCTTCACCTGGTCCGGCGTGAGATCGGGTCGCTGGTCGAGGAGCAGGGCGACCGCCCCGGAGGTGACCGCTGCGGCTTGCGACGTGCCGGAACCCAGGAACAGCCGAGCGTCGTCGGTGATTCGAGCGTTCGGGTGCTCGGTGTCGATCCGGGAGCCCGGCACGCGCAGGCTCCGGATCGAGGTACCCGGAGCGATCAGATCTGGGTTGCGGACACTGTCGCCCGACGGCGCCCAGGTCGGCACTCCCCAGCCGTAGCCGGTGAAGAGCTCGGCCGCGGAGACGGCCAAGACGGTCGGGTTGGTGGCCGGGTTGGCGAGCCCGTAGGCGCCACGGCCTTCGTTCCCGGCGGAGACGACGACGACGATCCCGTGGTTCCACGCGTTCTCGATCGCCTTGGAGAGCGGGTCGTCGACGTAGTGCTGGGTGCCCTCGGTGTTGTACGACAGGTTGAGCACGCGGATGTTGAGACCATTGCTGTGCCGGTTCTGGACGACCCAGTCGATCGCAGCGATCACCTGGGAGACGTCGACGGCCCCGGTGTTGTCGGCGACCTTGACGCTGACGATGCCGGCGTCCGGTGCGATCCCGATGAAGTCGGACTGCTTGGGTCGGAGCGGGTCGGCCCCCGGGGTCCGGCCGGCGATGATTCCGATCATGTGGGTGCCATGGCCATACGTATCGAGGCCGGCAACGGCGTCGACGCCGCCTTCGAACGAGAGATCGGGGCCCACGACGACGTCACTTGCCGACAGTTCGGCGACCGGGGTGACCCCGGTGTCGATCACTGCGACATCGACACCGTCGCCGGTGTATCCGGCGGCCCACATGTCGTCGGCTCCGATCCAGTCGGCGACCGTGGCCAGGCTGGCTCCACGGGCGTCACTCGACCGATTCGCCGTGCGCTTGGTCGACTTGGCGTCGGTGGAGGACTCGGTGACGGTCGAGTCCGGTGTCGTCGGTCGTGCGGCTGCCGCAGCGCCGGAGAAGCTGACGAGCGTGCCCAATGCGGCCAGGGCGGCCAGCGCGTTGCGAACCCGGCGCCGAGTGGTGTGGTGGGCGTTCACGAGGCGCTCGCGATCGACCAGAAGAGACCGGACCACGACGCACCGGACCAGGACGCACCGGACCAGGACGCACCGGACCAGGACGCACCGGACCAGGACGCACCGGACCAGGACGCACCGGACCAGGACGCACCGGACCAGGACGCACCGGACCATTGGCCGCTCGACCAACTGGCACCGGACCAGGAGGCACCGGACCAGCTGGCACCGTTCCAGGTGCCACCCGACCACGAGGCGCCGTTCCAGGTACCCCCGGACCACGACGCACCGGAGGGCGCCGAGACACCGTTGCCGCTCCCTGCGCCGAGGGCACGGGGGTGGTTCTGAATCGGGGCCTTGGCGGCGTCCTTGATCGAGCGGATCGATTCCTTCGGGTCGATCTTGCCGTTGCCCTCGATGTGATCCTCGACGTTCTTCAGCTCGACGGCACGATTTTCGAACAGGTGCTTGACCTGATCGTTCGTGAGGGTCGGGTAGCGGGAGAGCATCGCAGCGCTGAAGCCGCTCACCACGGCGGCAGACTGGGAGCTGCCCGAACCGAGGAAGTACTTGCCGTCGACGACGGCCGTCGGGTACTTCGCGTCGAGCATCGACCCGGGCACGCGGAAGCTCATGATCGAGCGACCGGGGGCGACGACGTCGGGCTGGCGGTGGTCGTTCCCACCCGAGCTCCAGGGTGCGATGAAGTCCTGCGCACCGGACGAGTCGTACATCTCGTGTGCGCCGACCGCGACCACGAAGGGCGACACGGCCGGGCTGTCGATGCCGCCGTGATCGTTGCCGCGGTTGCCGGTCGCGGCGACCACGACGATGCCCGCATCCCAGGCCCGCTCGACGGCCGCCGACAACGGATCACCCTGATTGGTCGGTACGCCGTCGACGCCGAGCGACAAGTTGAGCACCCGGATGTTGAGCCCGTTGTCGTTGCGGTGCTCCACGACCCAATCGATGCCGGCGATCACCTGGGCGATGTCGGTCTCGCCGGTGGCGCCGGCGACCTTGACGCTCACGATCCGGCTCTGGGGCGCGATCCCGACCACCTCGTCACCGTCGTCACCGCTGATGATGCCGGCCAGATGCGTGCCGTGGCCGAACGTGTCGAGGTTTGCGACGTTCGCGAACGCGCCCTCGTTCGACAGGTCGGGTCCGTACAGGATCTTGCCGGGCTGATCCAGACCATCGACGGGAGTCACCCCGGAATCGATCAATGCGACGTCGATTCCCTGCCCGTACGCACCCTTGCCGGCGTACTCCGACTTCGACTTCTCCGTGACCATCTTCATGATCACCGGCTCGCCGGGACGGACCGCCATCGCCAAGGTCACCCGACCACCGTCCGCCGTCGACGGCGGACGGACCGTGTCCTTCGCTGCTGTCGGTGCTGCACCATCGCCGCGTGCTGCGGGCACGGCCAGCGCGGCGAGCGTCAAGACGGCTGCCAGGCCGGCCGGGATCCTGCGGCGTCGGTCCGTCGCAGCGCGCCGGTTCGCGCGATCCTCGCTCGGTGGCGTCGGGTCTGCGGGTCATTCGTGATCAGTCCGTTCCGTGGTCAGCGTGTCGCTCTTGGTGGTATAGCACTGCTATACGAAACGACCGTGCACGCCACGGCGTTACGGGATCGACCTCAAGAATCCCTCAGCCGTTCGGCACGTCTTGCTCAAGCGCTGCGTTCGTACGCAGGCATCACGGGTGGTCCGGAGGTGTCCGACGCCTGCTCATCGGCCTGGACGACACGATCGCCCTGTAGTCGCTCCCCGTGGTATTGCGAGCACTCGATGTGCTCGGTGGTGTCAGCGGCGTGAGCGTATGACGGGCCGCTCGGCGGTCGTGATCAGCTGCTGCGGCGCCAGGCGCCGAGCCGCCACCGAGACGTGGAACCGGCGTCGGTCAGGCGAAGCGGAGATCGCCCGCGAGCGCTGCGGGCGCCGAGCCGGCCTCGTCCAGGGTCTGGCGGAGGCGCTCGAGGGCACGGTGGGCGAGTACCCGAACGTTGGTCTCGCTCTGACCCGTGATCGCGGCGACGTCGGCGACCGGGAGGTCGTGAACCACGCGCAGCATCACGACCTCGGCGGCCGCCGGCTGCAGCGTGCTGAGCAACGCGAGCACGCCGTCGAGCGAATCGCCGAGTGGATCGACGAGGCGCTCGGCCGCTGGCTGCAGACCGACCGAGGGTGAGGCGAGTTCGTGGCGTCGCAGCGTTCGGCGGCCCTCGTCGATCGCGCGACGTCGTGCGATCGTGAAGATCCAACTCCGGAACGCGACGCCGTCGCCCTCGAACCGCTCGACACTCCGGCCGACGTCGATCCAGACCTGGCTGGCGATGTCCTCGGCTGCCGATCGGCCTTGGGCCCTGAGCAACCGCAAGAGCTGCGGCTGGTAGATCGTCCACAGATCGGCGAGCGCATCGCTGTCTCCCCGGCGGGCGCGATCGAGGGTCGACTCGTCGGCGACCCTCGGATCGTTGCCGGCTTCCATGCCAACGACGGTACGGATCGACGGTGTCGTTGCCCAGGGGGCAGCTGGATCTTTCTCGAATCATGAGCATGGTCGGCCACAATGCGGCATGGATTCGAACGTCGGGCGACCGAGCGCGGCCGACCCTCCGATCGCCGACCCTCCGATCGCCGACCCTCCGATCGCCGACCCTCCGATCGCCGACCCTCCGATCGCCGACCACTGGTTCGAGGGCGTCGCCGACCATCTCGGTGCGGCGTACCTGCGGTATTCGTTCACGAAGGGCACGCGTCAGGAGGTCGACTTCCTCGTCGCGGCCCTCTCACTCGGGCGCGGTGACCGTGTGCTCGACGTGGGGTGTGGTCCGGGTCGGCACGCGCATGCCCTGGCCGAGCGGGGGATCGAGGTGCACGGCATCGACATCAGCCGCCGATTCGTCGAGCTCGCCCGTGCTGAGGCACCCGCCGGCGCCACCTTCGAACGTCTCGACGCCCGCACTCTGGCGTTCGTCGAGGAATTCGACGTCGCGATCTGCCTGTGTCAGGGTGCGTTCGGTCTGATGACAGTCGACGGCGACGACGAGTCGGTGCTCGCCGCGATGTCGCGATCGCTGCGCCCCGGTGGGCGGCTCGCGCTGACGGCGTTCTCGTCCTACTTCGTGATGAAGCACTGGGAGGGGGCCGAGTTCGATGCGGAGGCCGGTGTCAATCACGAGCGGACCGAGATCCGTGACGAGCGAGGCGCGGCGATCGAGGCGAGCCTCTGGACGGGCTGCTACACCCCGCGTGAGCTCCGCCTGCTGTGCCGCGCGGCGGGCCTGTCGGTCGACTCGATCAGCAGTGTCGAGCCCGGTTCGTACGGCCTCGACCCGCCGACGACCGAGACACCGGAGTTCCTGATCTTGGCCACGCGGTCCCGCGCCGAGACGTCCTGACCGACATCGAGCACCCTGTGGAGGCGCATCGCCGAGCACGCGACCCTCGAGCTCGGCACGCTTCACCGATGGCGATCCGGTCCGGTCCGACCGGGACGGCCACCGCGGGTGGACCGGCAGCTCGACGTGCTTCACGACGGGTCGCCGGTCCAGGCGCATGCCGCCCGCGACCGTGGTCATCGGTACGGGTCACCTCGAACGGCGGCACCTGTTGGAAACCACTGGTCCCTGGTAGCATTGAGCACTGCGTTGGCAGCTTCCGGCGCGCCCGTGAACAACATCCCGTCCGTTTGAAAGCAGTCCATTCCTTTGTCCGACACCTCGACTACGACGCCCACCTCCGTTCCCGATGCCAATCCGGCGATGGGGACCTTCGACGAGGAGGGCACCTACACCCCGCGCGAGATCGTCTCGAACGATCTCGGCATGAGCTTCGCCGACGCGATCGCCGGCACGATCGTCGAGGTCGAGGACGGCCAGATGGTCAACGGCACCGTCGTCAAGATCGACAAGGACGAGGTGCTGCTCGACATCGGCTACAAGAGCGAGGGTGTCATCCCGAGCCGTGAGCTCAGCATCCGCAACGACGTGAACCCGGCCGAGATCGTCTCGCTGGGTGAGCAGGTCGAGGCCCTGGTGCTCACCAAGGAAGACAAGGAGGGCCGTCTGGTCCTCTCGAAGAAGCGGGCCCAGTACGAGCGAGCCTGGGGCGACATCGAGGCCAAGAAGGACGCCGACGAGATCGTCGAAGGTCCGGTCATCGAAGTCGTCAAGGGCGGACTCATCGTCGACATCGGCCTACGCGGCTTCCTGCCCGCATCGCTCGTCGAGCTGCGGCGAGTCCGCGACCTGGCGCCGTACATCGGCACGACCGTCCAGGCCAAGATCATCGAGCTCGACAAGAATCGCAACAACGTGGTGCTGAGCCGTCGCGCCTACCTGGAGGAGACCCAGAAGGAGACCCGCGACAGCTTCCTCAACAACCTCAAGATCGGCGAGGTCCGCGAAGGCACCGTGTCGTCGGTCGTGAGCTTCGGCGCATTCGTCGATCTCGGTGGCATGGACGGACTCATCCACGTCAGCGAGCTCTCGTGGAAGCATGTCGATCACCCCGGATCCGTGGTCGCCGTCGGCGATCCGGTCAAGGTGCAGGTCCTCGACGTCGATTTCAGTCGAGAGCGGATCAGCCTGTCGCTGAAGGCGACACAGGCCGATCCGTGGCAGGAGTTCGCCGAGACCCACGAGATCGGTCAGCTGGTCTACGGCCGGGTCACCAAGCTCGTCCAGTTCGGAGCTTTCGTCCAGGTCGGCGACGGCATCGAGGGTCTCGTGCACATCTCGGAGATGTCGGCCCATCATGTCGACTCGCCCGAGCAGGTCGTGACGCCGGGTGAGGAGCTCTGGGTCAAGATCATCGATCTCGACCTCCAGCGTCGCCGGATCAGCCTGTCGATCAAGCAGGCCGCCGAAGGTGGCGAGCTGGCGGCCGAGTATCGCGAGCACTTCGAGATCGACGAAGAAGGCAACTGGGCCACGAGCAGCGACGAGGTCGAGGCCGCATGGGCCGAGTACCAGAGCGCCGACGCCGGCGACGCCGCTGCTCCGGCGAGCAGCGCCGAGGTCGCCGAGGTCGCCGAGGTCGCCGAGGTCGCTATGCCCGTCGAGGCGGCCGCGACCGCAGGCACGGCCGAGACGGTCGACGCCACCGCCGACGAGGCCTGAGCACCCGTGCTCCTGGTCGGATTGACCGGGGGCATCGGCGCGGGCAAGTCGACGGTGTCGGCACTGCTCGCCGAGCGCGGGGCGGCGATCGTCGATGCCGACCAGATCGCGCGCGACCTCCAGCGGCCCGGTAGTCCGGTCGTGCGGCGGATGGCTGAGCGCTTCGGTTCCCACATCGTGCGCGACGATGGCTCACTCGATCGGGCGGCCGTCGCGGCCGTCGTCTTCGGGGACACCGCAGAGGCGAAACAGGCGCTCGGGGATCTGAACGGGATCGTTCATCCGGTGATGCAGGCCGAGATCGAACGTCAGATCGCAGTGCACGCCGACACCGACCGGGTCGTCGTGCTCGATTTCCCGTTGCTCGGCGAGAACCCGCGCAACGACATCGCGGCCACGATCGTCGTCGATGTCCCCGCTGACGTCGCGGTTCGTCGCCTGGTCGACCACCGCGGCATGGACGAGACCGACGCGCGGAACCGGATCGCGAGTCAGGTGAGTCGCGAGGTCCGGCTCGCCTCGGCGACTCATGTCGTCGACAACAGCGGCGATCTCGGTCGCCTCCGCGGCGAGGTGGCCCGGTTGTGGGAGCGATTGGTCGCACTACGTGACGGGCTCGACGGCCGCAACTGACGGTCGTCTCGATCAGGCCGATCGGTCCCGACGCGCGGTGAGGTCGAGCATCGCTTCGACCTCACCGTCGTGAACCTCGCCCGTCGGCTCGAACCCGAGTCGATGATAGAAGCGTTCGGGTGACCCGACGACGTCGGGTACGTAGCTGACCCGGAGGCGATGGTCTCCGGCGGCACGTCGGTCGGCCGCGATCCGCTCGACGACCTGCGTTCCGAGGCCCCGACCCTGATGGCGACGATCGATGAGCAGTCGCCACAGGTATGGGTCGGGACGCCCGGCGTATGGTTCGGCCATCATCACGAAGCCGGCGATGACGCCGTCCGCGCTGACCGCTCGAACCCACGGTCTGATGCGTTCGCCCCGCACGGTCTTGGGCACGAGCGCCTCGGCCAGCGAATCGGCCACCGACGCGACGAGGCCACGCTGGGAGAAGCTGCGATCCACCGACGTCACCTCGCTCACGTTCTCAGCGGTGATCTCGACCAGTTCGACCTGGTCGGGCGGCCCGGTCGGGCGTCGTCGCCACGCCTTCCAGTCGCCGGGCAGCAACGAGAAGCGTGCGTCGTCCGTCCACTCGCCGCGCGCCAGGGCGGCCGACCGGGCGGTGCCGACGTGCTCGAACCCGCAGCGTTCGAGCACCCTGGCCGACGCGAGGTTCCGTGGGTCGATCGTGGCGGCGATTCGATGCACGCGGCGTCGTCCGAAGAGCCAGTCGACGACCGCCGTGGTGGCCTCGACCGCGTACCCCTGATGCTGATGAGTTGCAGCGAGGCTGTACCCGATCATCGCGAGGTCGGCACCGTCGTCGAGCCAGATGGCGACGTCGCCGACGAGGACCCCGTCATGTTCGAGCGCCAGTTGGGCCCATCGTCCGGTCGTCGGACCGGACAGCAGGTCCATCTCGTCGACGAGCTCATGGGCGAGATCGCGAGTGTAGGGGAGCGGCCACTCCTGATAGCGGGCGACCTCCAGCTCGTTGCGATAGCTGACGAACGCGGTGATGTCGCCGCGCTCGAGCATGCGGATCGTCAGCCGGTCGGTCTCGAGGCGAAAGCGACGCGATCGCGGCATGCCCACATTCAAGCGGAACCGACGCCGCGGCCGAGACTCGGTTGGCCGGTGCGCGACGTTCTACGCTCGGCCGGTGACCGCCGTCGTGCTGATCAGCGCCGCCGTTGTCGCGATGGTGGACTGGTGGGCGGTCGCCACAGATCGACGCGAGGTCGAGCGTGTCGCCAAACCGTTGACGATGGCGCTCCTCGTCGGGCTTGCGGCCACGACAGGTGACGCTGCGGGAGACGTTCGTGCGGGACTGGTGATCGGCGCGTGCCTTGGCCTCGTCGGCGACGTGGCGCTGCTCGGCGACGGTGAGGCGGCGTTCATGTCGGGGCTGGGCGCGTTCGCGCTGGGTCACGTGTCGTACTCGATCGCTGCGTTGCTCGTCGGGTTCGAGCCGGGCTGGGCCGTCCCGGGTCTCGTGTTCGTGACGCTGCTGCTCGGATACCGGTTCGTCGGTCGGACACTGCCGGGTGCCCTTCGCCACGGAGGTTCGGTGTTGGCGGGTGCCGTGGTGTTCTACGCCCTGGTGATCTCGGCGATGGTGATCACAGCGTGGGCGACGACGTCATGGCTCGCAGCGCTCGGCGCGATGTCGTTCGCCATCAGCGACTGGGTGCTGGGCTACCAGCGGTTCGTTGCCCCGTTGCCAGGGCGAAGGCTGTCGGTGATCATCCCGTACCATGTCGGCCAGGCCGTGCTGATCCTTGGGCTGGCTACTATCTGACCGCTGCCGACCCTCCCAGGTCGTCTCCGGCGCCGGCCCACCCGACGACGACAGAGGTTTGACCATGGCGATCCAGTTCACCCGCAACGAGCGCCCGACCGTCGGCGTCGAGCTCGAGTTGCATCTGGTCGATCGCGAGACCGGGCAGTTGGTCTCGGCAGCGAACGAACTGCTGGAGGAGATGGGCGTCGGTCACCCCGATCGCGAGCATCCGCGAGCCAAGCACGAGTTGTTCCAGAGCACGGTCGAGATCATCACCGACGTATGCGACACCGCCGCGGATGCTCATGCCGATCTCCGAGCGACCCTCGACGAGCTGCGGCAGATTGCCGCGACCCGCGGGATCGTGCCGATCAGTTCCGGTACCCATCCCTTCGGCCTGGCCCGAGACCAGCTGGTGAGTCCGGCGCCTCGCTACCACGAGCTGATCGAGGCGATGCAGTGGCCCGCTCGTCGGCTGCTCATCTGTGGGATGCACGTTCACGTCGGGGTGCGCGACGGTGAGCGCGCGATCGCGATCATCAACGAGTTGACCCGGCATCTCCCGATCTTCATGGCGTTGTCGTCGTCGAGCCCCTTCTTCGAAGGCGAAGACTCCGGTCTGGCCTCGGCGCGGTCGAAGGTGTTCGAGTCCCTCCCCACGGCCGGACTCCCGCCCCAGATCGCGGACTGGGTCGACTTCGAGGCCTTCATGGCGACATTGCTGGGCTCCAACTGCATCTCGTCGATCCGGGAGGTGTGGTGGGACATCCGCCCGCACCCGGATTTCGGGACCGTCGAACTGCGGATGTGCGACGCCACTCCGACGCTCGCCGAAGCGGCCGCGCTGGCCGCGCTGGCGCAGTCGATCGTCGAGTGGTGCAACCGTCGCATCGACGCCGGCGAACTGGCCCCGCCACCACGCGAGTGGACGGTTCGCGAGAATCGCTGGCTTGCCGGCCGGTACGGGATGGATGCGGAACTGATCGTCGAGGACCGGGTCCAGGACACGGTGAGCCGCCGACCGATACGCGATCTGACCCGTTCGCTCGTCGACGAGATGATGCCGATCGCGATCGAGTTGGGCAGTGATCGCGAGCTCGCTCGGGTGCTCGACGTGGTCGCGTGCGGGTCGGGAACCTCTCGCCAGCGTCGTGTCGTCGAGGGCGGCGGTACGCTCCTCGACGTGGTGCACCACCTCGCCGACGAACTCGCGGAGGATCGTCCACTCCCATGACGATCCCGGTTGCCGGCGCCCGCGGGGACGCACTCGACGATTGGCTGGACGAGCACGGTGACGGACTCGTCGCGCTGCGCCGGAACCTCCACGCCCATCCCGAGCTCAGTGGACAGGAGTACGCCACGACCGATCTCGTCGCGGAGCGGCTCGAACTGGCGGGGCTTGCACCGCGCCGGCTGGCCAGCGGGACCGGACTCGTGTGTGACCTCGACGGTGTGCACGACGAAGGCCCCCGACTCGCCCTGCGAGCGGATCTGGATGCGCTCGGTATGGACGACGAGAAGGACGTGCCGTACCGCAGCCAAGTGCCGGGCGTCGCTCACGCGTGCGGCCACGATGTGCACACCGCCGTCATGCTCGGCGTCGCGCTCTACTTCGCGCGGCACCCCGACGAGTTGCCCGGGCGGGTTCGTTTCGTGTTTCAGCCGGCCGAGGAGCGCGTGCCGGGAGGAGCCCTCGACGTCCTCGGCGACGGCGGGCTCGTCGACGTCGACGGCATCGTCGGCGTGCACTGCGATCCGAAGCTCGACGTCGGCTCGGTGGGGCTCAAGGTGGGCCCGATCTCGAGCGCGGCCGACATGGCATGCATCGTCCTTCACGGCCCGGGTGGTCACACCGCCCGGCCCGAGGAGACCGTCGACATGATCTCCCTGGCCGGTCGGGTCATCTCCGATCTGCCGCTGCGCGTCGCCGCGGCGGTGGGTGGTGCGAACCACGTCAAGTTCGTGTTCGGTGCGGTGCACGCCGGCGACGCAGCGAACGTCATCCCGTCGATGTGCGAGCTTCGCGCCTCGGTCCGGACGCCGACACTCGAAGTCTGGGAGCGGCTCCCTGGTGTCGTGGAGCGGCAGCTCACCGATCTGCTCGCCGAGACGGGCGCCGGGTTCGACCTCGACTACACCCACGGTGTTCCGCCGGTGGTCAACGACGCCGACGTGACCGAGATCGTCCGACGCGCCGCGATCCGGTCGTTGGGCGGCGACGGCGTGACGAGGGCAGTGCAGAGCTGGGGTGGCGACGACTTCGCCTGGTTCACGCGTGAGTTGCCCGGCACGTACGTGCGACTCGGCGTGCACGATCCGAAGCGCGGTGGGCGGTACCTCGACCTGCATGCCGGCAGGTTCGACGTCGACGAGCGTGCGATCGATGTGGGCGTGCGACTGATCGTCGAGACGGTCCACGAGTACTTCGCGGCGTCATCGAACTGATCGGCACATCGGCTCCGAGACGGTCCTTGTGCGCAGCGTCACGCCGTCGGCCTGGACGAACATGCGTTCGGCGGTAGACTCGCGGGCATGGCCGACACCCCGCTGATCGACGTCTCGCTCCTCGACGCGATCGCGCAGCCGACGCCCGAGGAGCGCCCGTTCAGGGTCGTCTCGGACTTCGAGCCCGACGGGGATCAACCCAAGGCGATCGCCCAGCTCGCGGACGGCATTCGGTCCGGCGAGCGATTCCAGACGTTGCTCGGCATCACCGGTTCGGGCAAATCGGCGACCATGGCCTGGGCGATCGAGCAGGTGCAACGCCCCACCCTGATCCTGGCTCCGAACAAGAGCCTCGCGGCTCAGCTGGCGCAGGAGATGCGGGAGTTCTTCCCTGACAACCGGGTCGAGTACTTCGTCAGCTACTACGACTACTACCAGCCCGAGGCCTACATCCCGTCGAGCGACACCTTCATCGAGAAGGACTCCTCGATCAACGACGAGATCGACCGGCTCCGGCACTCCGCGACGGCGGCGCTGCTGACCCGGCGCGACGTGATCGTCGTTGCATCGGTCAGCTGCATCTACGGGATGGGCAACCCCGACGAGTACAAGGGGCAGCTCATCGATCTCAGCACCGGCGTCGACTACGACATGCGGAGCATCCTGCGACGTCTGGTCGACATGCAGTACGACCGGAACGATGTGACCCTCGGTCGAGGCAAGTTCCGCGTTCGTGGCGACACCATCGAGGTGCACCCGGCCTACGAGGAGTCGGTGCTCCGCATCGAGATGTTCGGAGACACCGTCGATCGCATCACGCGCATCGACCCGTTGACCGGTGAGACGCTCGAGGAGATGAAGCGCGCGGTCGTGTTCCCTGCGACCCATTACGTGGCCGGGAACGAGCGTCTCGCGATCGCGACCGGCAAGATCGAGAACGAGCTCCAGGCGCAGCTGCAGCGATTCGAGGAGGAGGGCAAGCTGCTCGAAGCGCAGCGACTCCGCATGCGCACCCAGTACGACCTGGAGATGATCAGTGAGGTCGGCTACTGCAACGGCATCGAGAACTACTCGATGCACATCGACGGTCGCGAGTACGGCGAGCCACCGTTCACGCTGCTCGACTACTTCCCCGACGACTTCCTGTTGGTGATCGACGAGAGTCACGTCGCCGTGCCACAGCTCCATGGTCAGTTCGCCGGCGACCGCAGCCGCAAGGACGTTCTGGTCGAGCACGGTTTCCGGCTCCCCTCCGCACGCGACAACCGCCCGCTGACCTTCGAAGAGGTGCTCGAACGCATCAACCAGGCGGTGTTCCTCTCGGCGACGCCTGGGGAGTACGAGCTCCGGGTCTCGTCGCAAGTGGTCGAACAGATCGTGCGTCCGACGGGGCTCGTCGATCCGGAGGTGATCGTCAAGCCGACCAAGGGCCAGATCGACGATCTGATCGACATGGTCAACGGTCGGGTCACGAACGGCGAGCGGGTGCTGGTGACGACGCTCACCAAGAAGATGGCCGAGGACCTGACGGAGTACCTGCTCGAGCAGGGGCTGCGCGTGCGGTACCTGCACTCCAACATCGACACGATCCAGCGGATCGAGATCCTGCGGGCATTGCGGCTCGGCGAGTTCGATGTCCTGGTCGGGATCAACCTCCTGCGTGAGGGGCTCGACCTGCCCGAGGTGTCGTTGGTGTGCATTCTCGACGCCGACAAGGAGGGCTTCCTGCGCTCAGAGACGTCGCTGATCCAGATGATCGGGCGGGCGGCGCGCAACGTCGCCGGACAGGTGGTGATGTACGCCGACCGTGTGACCGATTCGATGCAGCGTGCGATCGGTGAGACGCAGCGGCGCCGTCAGCTCCAGCTCGCGTACAACGAGGAGCACGGCATCGACCCGCAGACGATCCGCAAGGCGGTCGGCGACATCCTGTCGATGTTGCGCCCTGCTGAGGGGTCGCCGATTCCGGGCAAGGACAAACGCCGCCAACGTGAGCGAACCAAGGTCCAGCAGGAGCTCAAGTCGCTCCCGCAGCAGGAGCTCTCACGGTTGATCCAGACCCTCGAGGAGGAGATGCACGAGGCGTCCGCCGAGCTGCGCTTCGAGTACGCCGCCCGCCTCCGAGACGAGATCAACGAGCTGCGACGCGAGATCCGCGACGCCCAGTGACGACCGACAGCTCGCTCCGGCGCCGGGTGCCGGCCCGGGGGCCCGTCCTGCTTCTTGACGGAGAAGTTGACGGGGTCGGTGTCGGTCGCGGTGGTGCCGTCGGGGTCGTCGCCTCCACCGTCATCGTCGCGTCGGTCCTCTCGAGCCGGCGGCAACCGCATCCAGCGGCCGCGCACCACGTCAAGGTGGTTGGCGATGACCGTCGAGTGCCGGGTCGGGTGTGATCGGACGCCGATCGAACAGGATTGTTCATCGGGCGTCGGTCCGATTCCGACCGCTGCCGAGGAACGTTCGCGTGGGTCCGCGAGCTGCGTGAAGCGTATCCGGGGTCGTCATCGCCAGCGATCGACAAGACCCTCGAGGCCATCCGCATCCGGTTTGCCGGCCCGCTCGATGAGCACGGCGACACCGAGGAGGGCCGAGCCTCCGACAGCGAGCCACGCCCACGTCGGGATCGCCCTGAGATCCGATCCCGAGGCGACGAAGATCGTGATCGCAGTGAGGACGGTGCCGCCGACGAGCGGTGCGGCGAGGCGTCGCCATCCTCCGATCGCCACTGCAACGAGTCCGATGGTGATCGCCAGCGGGAGCGCCCACACCGTGTCGCGGTCGATCTGGACGGAGGTGAGCCAGAGGCCGGCGACCGCGAGTGGGGCCGAGTACGCCAGCCAACTGCTCACCGCGAGCTGTCGGCGGGCGGCGATGCCGACGACCAACGCCATGATCGATGCGGTCGCGGCCCAGACGTCGCCGACGGTGATGCCCGCCGGTGCGATCGCCTCGAGGAACCAATCGTGCAGGCCCGAGGTGAACCACCAACTCCCGCCCGCGACCGCCGTCACCAGTCCACCTGCCGTCGTCGTCGGCCGCTGGTGCAGTGCGAACCCGTACGACATGAGTTGGAGGCCGAGGACCACCCAGATCGCCGAGATCCATGCCGGCTCGACGCTGAACGCGGTCGCGGCCAGCAGCACGCCGCCGGCGGCGATCGCAGCGGCATCGAGCGGTGAGCGTCGAGTCCGGGTGATCGCCGGGCCCGTCAGCGCTGCGACGGCGATCATCGCCAGGATCACGAATTCCTCCGCGGTGACCGGGACGGCCGCTGTCGAGGTGGCAGCTGCGATGACGAGAGCGGCCGTCGCGCCGTGCGAGGCGATCTGCGATCGGGTGAACCACCACGTGGTGGCCAGACCGAGGGCGGCGACCATCCAGCCGATCCAGAAGGTGGGGTCGACCTGCGCTCCCGACGTGGCGGCGTCGGTGGCGACGAACCCGAGCGCACCGATGATGCAGGCCCCCCAGACGAGCAGCCGGCGGTCGAGGAGCATCGCGACCACCGAGATGGCGGCGCCGAGGGCGAGCATCGCGGCGGGACCGTGGTCGGGCACGAACGCGACCGCTGCGACCGCTGCGATCGTCGTCACCGTCGAGAGTTCGATCCAGCCGATCCAGTGTCGATCGGCAGCGAGCCGGGTGCGAGCCGCGAGGATCGTGCCGAGCAGCCCGACGAGCAGCACCGACCCGAGGACGAATCGGCCCGTCGACAGGTCGGGTTCGACGTCGATGATCGACATCAACGCCCAGCCTGCAGGGACGTAGATCGCGAGCGGGTGCAGGCGTCGGCTCGCGAACGCCGCGACGACGACGGTCGTCGCCGCGAGGGTTGCGATCGCGGCCGGTGGGAGATCGAAGGCGACGGCACCGGCGATGAGACCGCTCGCCACACCGGCGATGCACAGATCGATGAGCGCATGGTCGTCGGCGCGCAGACGGACGAAGGTCAGCATCAACGCTAGGGTGGTGAGTGCGGCCGGAATGCCCCACGGGGCTCGCACGAAACCATCCGATGGATCGGTGACCGCGAGCTGCGGTCCAACGGTCGTGATCACGGCGAGGGTAGCGGCGATGCCGTTGATGCCGAGGGCGACGTGTCGCCGAGCCCGATCGCCGGGCAGGAGCCACCATGCGAGCTCACCGGCCATCACGATCAGCGCTGGAACGCTCAGCCACGCAACGATCGAACCATCGACTGCCGCCAGTCCGGTGACGAGACCGATCACCGGCGCGGCGCCGGCCATGAGCATGAGACCGTTGTTGCGGCGCTGGGTGGCGGCGATGCCGAGCACCATCGCCGCCATCACGCCGACGATCGGACCCGACCAACTCAGGCGGTCACCGACCAGGCCCGCCCGCTCGAGGGTCCCGGCCCCGATACCGGCGTCGGCGAGAGCGGTGAGGACGGGGGAGAGGAGGGCGACGATCGACAGACCGATGGCGCGGCGTTGGGCTCCGACGGCCATCAGCGCCGCGGCAGCGACCACAGCGATGAGTCCGCCCGTCGTCTCCGTGAGTGCCGCGAGTCCGGTCGCCGCCATCGCCAGTCCTGCGATCTGCCCGGAGCGAAACGTCGATCGTTGCCAACGTCGAGCCTGGATCTCGGTCGTCGTCACGGCGATCACACCGCCGACGACGAGGCAGGCCGGCCACGTGGCGCCCAACAGCGACAGGCCGGCGATGCCGACGCCCGCGGTCAGGAACGAGCCGACGTGGGCGATTATCCCAGCACTGATCGGAACCACCCTGCGGAGCCGCTCGGCGAGCGCGATCAGTGCTGCCGTGACGACGACGAACCCGGCGAAACGGACACTCCGGCCGATGGTGCTCCAATTGGAGACGACCACGATGGCCGCGGCCAACAGCACGAGCGTTCCGCCGACGAGACCCACCCACATCGCGGGTGCGGTCGTGGCGAGCAGACCGGGACCTCCAGCAGGTTCGCTCCTGTCGGTGGGGGCCGGGACCGCCAGAGGAGGACGGCCGGCAGCGATGCACTCGTCCTCAGGAGGGGGCAGCAGGGTCGGGGCAGGCCAGTTCATGCGCCCATCGAAGAGCAATCCCACGGAGCGGGGAATCGGGCGAATCCCCTATGCGTGCCTGGGTGGTGGGGCGATCGTCGGGGGTCGGGTCAGTCGAGGCCGTGTTCGACCGCGTAGCGGACGAGGTCGCTACGCCGACTGAGATGGAGCTTGCCCAGGATGTTCCGAACATGGTTCTCGGCCGTCTTCGGTGCGATCGCGAGCGCGACCCCGATCTCCTTGTACGTCCGGCCGCGTGCCACGTACTGCAGCACCTCGCGTTCGCGTTCGGTGAGTGGGTTGGCATCGGCCGACTTCGCCAGCCGTCGGAACTCGCCGAGCACGAGCGCGGCCAACGACGGGGAGAACACCGGCTCGCCGGCGGCGGCGGCACGGAGCGCAGGACGCAGCTCGTCGATCGGCGTCGACTTGACGAGGTACCCGGCGGCACCCGCTGCGACCGCGTCGAGAAGATCGCGCTCGGCCTCGCTCACCGTCAGGATCACGATCGGACAGACGGTCGCGCACCGCTGCACGACCGCCAGACCCCCTCCCCGTGGCATGTGCAGGTCGCACACCACGAGATCGGGTTGGCGGGCAGTGATGACATCGATCGCACCCTCGGCGTCGTCGGCCTCGCCCACGATCTCGAACCCGTCGGCGAGCTCGGAGCGCAGGCCGGATCGGACGAGTTCGTGATCGTCGGCGAGCACTGTCCGGATCTGCTCGGTCACGGCTGTCGATCCTGTCATGTCGGAGAGCTCCACAGGCACACCTCGGTGCCGTCCTCCGATGTGCTCGTGATCGCGACCCGTCCTCCGATCGCCTCGATCCGCGCGATCACCGACTCGTCGAGACCGTGCGACTCGCGAGGTGCCGCGACGTCGAACCCGGTCCCGTCATCGTTGACGCTCGCGAACACCTCGCCACCGTCGTGGGTCTCGACGAACACGACCACACGGGTCGCAGCGGCGTGTTCGAGCGCGTTCGCGACCGCTTCACCGATCGCTCGGGCGAACCGGTCCTGATCCTGATCGGACAGCCGACAACCGTCATCGATCACGCTCACGCTCACTGGCGTGTCGTGCCCCGCGCGCACGCGCTCGACCTCGCTCCGCACACGCGACTCGAGATCACCGACCGCTCGACCTGCACTGCCGAACAGGAACGATCGCAACCCACGGTCGGCTTCCCGAGCCGCGGCGGCCAGCTCCGGATCGGACGACGACGAGCGACGCTCGACCAGTGCCAACGTCTGCAGAACCGTGTCGTGAAGCACACGGGCGACCTCGTCGCGGGCTCGACGATCTGCGATCTCGCCCTCGACACGCTTCAGGAGTCGAGCCTGCCAGCCGAACACGACCCCGCACGCGCCGTAGAACAGGCTGGTCGCGACGATCGACACGATCTCGCCCGGCCCCCACGACTCGACATCGTTGGCGACGGCACCGAGCAGCTCGGCGGGCCCGATCGTGAGTCCGAGCAGGCCGGCGATGATCGGTCCGTACGCGACGCCTGCGGTCGCCATCGAGATGAGGGGCCACTGTGTCGCGATGCTCTGCGTCGTCCCGAACACGTGCCCTGGTTCGAACACATACCCGTCGACGATGCTCAGACCGACGGCGAATCCGACGTCAGCGAGTACGAAGGTGATGTGGAGGAGTCGCGCCGGTTCGGTGCGCACGAGTGCGGTGCTCGTCAACGTCAATGCCAGCGTCGCCGCGACGGCAGCCCAGGCGACGATCGGGTGCCGGATGACGTCGTCACGACTGAAGGCCACGATGCCGGCCATCCATGCCCAGGCGAGCCAGCGGGCGACGACGAGTGCCTTGAGGATCGTGAGACCGGTGGGGAACAGCGCCGGGCGGGGGGTGAGGGACGGAAACCGCTCCACGACGACAGTGTCGCATCCGGATACCGACTCAGACGGTGACCGTGTCGCTCACAGCGCCCGGCCCGCGATCGTGACGTTGCTCCGGTGGCATCACATCCCGTGCCGGCCGGTGAGCGGCACGAACCGGACCTGGGCGATCACCTCGCTGACGTCGCCTTTCGGTGTCCGCCGCACACGGACCAGTTCCTGAACACCGCGACCGACGGGCATCACGAGCCGGCCACCGGGAGCGAGCTGGTCGAGGAGCGGTTCCGGGATGGTCGGACCGGCAGCCGTCACCGTGATCGCGTCATAGGGTGCACCGGCCGCGTGGCCGAGCGAACCGTCACCCACCACGACGTCGACCCGATCGCCGTAGCGGGCCAATCGTCGAGCGGCGTCCTCCGCGAGCGGTTCGATGCACTCGACGGTCGTGACGTGCTCGCCGAGCTCGGCGAGCACGGCTGCCGCGTAACCCGATCCGGTTCCGATTTCGAGCACCCGATCGGAGGGAGTCAGCTCGAGCGCCTGCGTGCTCAGGGCGACGATGTACGGCTGGGAGATCGTGACGGTGAACCCGATCGGCAACGGCCGGTCGTCGTAGGCGGCAGCGGCCGCCTCGCGCGGAACGAACTCGTGCCGGGGCACACGCCGCATCGCATCGAGCACCCGCTGATCGGTGATGTCCCGCGCTGCGAGTTGACCGGCAACCATGCGGTGGCGTTCCTCGCGTCGCTCGTCGCGCTCGTCGGGGCAGTTCCGGTCGAGCATGTCGCACCTCCGATCGACGTCACGGTACCGCGACAGGTGACGGTGGCAGCGTGGCGCTCCGGGTCGACACCGGAACCGGGCGCTGCGCAACGTCCGATCAAGTTGCGACCGCGAGCGAGCGGACCGGAGCGCCCCCGTCGTCGGTACCGGTGCCGGTCCGCCGCATCGTCGCTGGCCACCGTCCGACGGGACCCGACGTGACGGTTCGACATGCTCCCCGGGAGGCCACCATCGTACACGTGTTCGATTCCTGTGCTAGCGTCGACCGCGTGACGGATTCTCTCCAGCTCGTCCGGGCCGGTGTCCGGGCTCGTCGGTAGCCTCGGAACCTCATGGCACCCCGCAAGACAGCGACGCCGTCCGGTCCTCTCATCGAGGTCCGCGGCGCACGCGAGCACAACCTCAAGAACGTCAACGTCGAGCTGCCGCGCGACAAGCTCATCGTCTTCACGGGCCTCTCGGGATCGGGGAAGTCGAGCCTCGCCTTCGACACCATCTACGCAGAGGGTCAGCGTCGGTACGTCGAATCGCTGAGCGCGTACGCCCGCCAGTTCCTGGGTCAGATGGACAAACCCGACGTCGACGTCATCGAGGGCCTGTCCCCGGCGATCTCGATCGACCAGAAGTCGGCGAGCCGCAACCCGCGATCCACGGTGGGCACGATCACCGAGGTCTACGACTACCTGCGGCTGCTGTACGCCCGTGTCGGTGTCCAACACTGCCCGAACGACGGGACGCGCCTCCAGCGCCAGACGCCGCAACAGATCGTCGACCGCATCCTCGAGCTCGACGACGGCACGCGGTTCCAGGTGCTCGCACCCGTCGTCCGTGGCCGCAAGGGCGAGTACGACACCCTCCTCGCCGACCTGTCGGGGCAGGGCTACGTGCGAGCTCGCATCGACGGTGAGGTCGTCATCATCGATGAGTTCCTCCAGCGTGACGAACGGCTCGCCCGATACGAGCAGCACAAGATCGAGATCGTCGTCGATCGCCTGGTGCTGCGCGAAGGCATCGAGCGGCGCCTCACCGACTCACTCGAGACCGCACTCCAGCTCGCCGACGGCGTCGCCGAGGTCGAGTTGGTCGCGCGCGAGGGCGAACCGCCTCCCGAGACGCTCACCTTCAGCCAACACCTTGCCTGTCCAGTCTGCGGCACGAGCTACGAGGAGCCTGCACCGCGCAACTTCTCGTTCAACTCGCCGTACGGAGCCTGCGAGACGTGTGACGGTCTCGGCACGACGTTCGAGGTCGACCCCGAGTTGGTCGTCCCCGACCCCGACGCGTCGATCGCCGACGGTGCGATCGCGCCGTGGCGGAGCGCCCACACCCAGTACTTCACCCGCATGCTCGAGTCGGTCGCGAACGTGCACGACATCGATCTCGACGCTTCCTGGGACACCCTGAGCGCGAAGCAGCAGAAGGTCGTGCTCCACGGCGCGAACGGCAAGCTCACGGTCAAGTACAAGAATCGTTACGGCCGAAATCGTTCGTACTCGACCGAGTACGAAGGCGTGATCCCGTGGATCAAACGCCGTCACGAGAGCGCCGAGAGCGACTGGTCGCGCGAGCAGTTCGAGGGGTACATGCGCGAGGTGCCGTGCGGCGCGTGCGGAGGCGCTCGGCTGAAGCCGTACACGCTCGCGATCACGGTCGGCGACAAGAACATCGCCGAGGTCTGCGAGCTGTCGATCGGGGAATCGGCGAAGTTCCTCGCTGCGCTCGAGCTGAGCGAACGCGACCGGCTGATCGCAGAGCGCGTCACCAAGGAGGTCAACGCCCGGCTGGGGTTCCTGCTCGACGTCGGGCTCGACTACCTCACCCTGTCGCGCTCGGCCGGGACCCTCGCGGGCGGTGAAGCCCAGCGCATCCGACTCGCGAGCCAGATCGGATCCGGGCTGGTCGGCACCTTGTACGTGCTCGACGAACCCTCGATCGGCCTGCACCAGCGCGACAACCGCCGCCTGATCGACACCCTCACCCGACTGCGCGACCTCGGCAACACCGTCATCGTGGTCGAACACGACGAGGAGACGATCCGCGAGAGCGACTGGATCGTCGACATCGGGCCCGGAGCGGGCGAGCACGGCGGCGAAGTGGTGTACAGCGGGGCCGTGAAGGGCATCACGAGGGTCAAGGAGTCGGTCACCGGGCAGTACCTGTCGGGCAAGAAGTCGATCCCGACGCCGGCTGCTCGTCGCTCGCCCAATCTCGAGAAGGTGACGATCCGCGGCGCACGCGAGCACAACCTGCGCGACCTGACCGTCGACATCCCCCTCGGCTGCTTCGTGGCGGTCACGGGTGTGTCCGGATCCGGCAAGTCGACACTCGTGCGCGACATCCTGCTCCCGGTGCTGATGCAGCGGATCTACAAGTCGAAGACCCCGGCGGGCAAGCACAAGCGGATCGAGGGCATCGAGTTCCTCGACAAGGTCATCGACATGGACCAGTCGCCGATCGGCCGGACGCCCCGGTCCAACCCGGCGACGTACACCGGCGTGTTCGACTCGATTCGCAAGCTGTTCGCCTCGACGAACGAGGCCAAGGTGCGGGGCTACCAGCCGGGCAGGTTCTCGTTCAACGTGAAAGGTGGGCGGTGCGAGGCCTGCTCGGGTGACGGCACGATCAAGATCGAGATGCACTTCCTTCCCGACGTGTACGTGCCGTGCGAGGTCTGCAAGGGCGCCAGGTACAACCGGGACACGCTCGACATCGAATTCAAGGGACACAACATCGCGGACGTGCTCGACATGCCCGTTGCGGAGGCAGTCGACTTCTTCACCAATCAGCCCCGGATCTCCCGCTACATGGAGACGTTGATGGATGTCGGCCTGGGCTACGTCCGGCTCGGCCAGCCGGCGCCCACGCTGTCGGGTGGCGAAGCCCAGCGCGTGAAGCTCGCCACCGAGCTCGCCAAGCGGTCGACGGGCCACACCATCTACCTGCTCGACGAGCCGACGACCGGTCTGCACTTCGATGACGTACGGCGCTTGCTGACGGTGTTGTCCCGGCTGGTCGACCAGGGCAACACGGTGCTCGTGATCGAGCACAACCTCGACGTCATCAAGACGGCCGACTGGATCATCGACCTCGGGCCCGAGGGCGGCAGCGGCGGCGGTGGACTGGTGGCCGAGGGCACACCGGAGCAGATCGCGGCGGTCGAGGCGAGCCACACCGGCCGGTACCTCCGCAACCTGTTGGGCTGAGGTCGCGGTTCGGCTGTCGGTCCGCCCGCGGGGCGTGACAGAGTGATCCGGTGACGAAGGCGGATGTCGACGGCCGGGTGATGGACGAGTTCCAGGAACAGCAACGTCGCACGCTGAATGTCCTGCGCCTGGCCGTCGTGCCCGGACAGGCGGCCGTGGCCGGGACCGTCGCAGTCGTCAGCCTGCTCGCCAAAGACCTCCTCGGCGGCAACGATCGGTTGGCCGGTCTCGGGAGTGCCGCGTTCACGCTCGGCGCGGCGGTGGTCTCGATCCCGCTCGCAGCGTTCATGCGTCGGCGAGGTCGCCGTCCCGGTCTGATCGCCGCCCTCCTCGCCGGTGGGATGGGGGCCGCGATCGCAGCAACCGGGGGGCAGCTGCGGTGGTTCCCGCTCTTCATCCTTGGGATGTTCTTCTTCGGGTCGGGTCAGGCGGCGACCCTGCAGGCGCGGTACGTCGCTGCCGACCTCGCGCACGACCACGACCGAGCACGAGCGATCGGTGCAATCGTGTGGATCGGCACGCTGGGGGCCGTGTTCGGTCCGGTGTTCACGCCGGTCGAGAAGGACTTCGGCGAATGGCTCGGACTCGACGAGTTCATCGGGCCCTACCTCTTCGCCGGAGCGCTGTTCGTGCTGGGCGCCCTCGTCTACGCACTCCTCCTCCGGCCTGATCCGCTCATGCTCGCGGGTGGCACCGACCCCGACGCCGAGCGGTCGCGACCGATCATCCAGATCCGACGTTCCTACGGCGTGATCACATCGTCGCCTGGCGCGATGCTCGGCATCGTGGCGATGGCCGGTTCGCAGGCGGCCATGGTCGGTGTCATGACGATGACACCGCCGCACATGGACGATCACGGGCACGACGATCTCTCGGCCTTGGTCATCGCCGTGCACATCCTCGGGATGTTCGGGCTGGCCCCGCTGGTCGGCCGGTTCGTCGATCGGGTCGGCGCGGTGAAGGCGATCCAATACGGTGCTGTCGTGCTCGGGTCCGGCACGGTCGCAGCCGTCGTCGCCGGCTACGTGCCCGCGATGATCTTCATCGGTCTATTCCTGCTCGGTCTCGGCTGGAACCTCGGACTGATCGGTGGCACGACGTTGCTCACGGCGTCCGTTCCGCAGCATGCTCGCGTCGAGGCGCAGGGCACCGGCGATCTCACGCTCAGCTTGTGTGGGGCGATCGCAGCCTTCGGTTCCGGATTCGTGAAGCAAGCGGCCGGCTACCACATCCTCGCCGACTCGGCGACGGCCTTGGCCGCAGCGATGCTGGTCTACGCCTGGTTCACCCAGAGTCGGCTCGGTCGGGCCGGAATCACGCCGGCCGCCTGACCGAGCGCCACCGTCAGTACGCGACGACGACGCGTGCGCGTCCGGTTCGCTTGCCGTGCAACATCGCACGGTCGGCCGCTTCGACGAGTTCCTGTGGATCGCCGACGTTGGCGTGGTGGGCGAACCCGACGCTGGCCGAGACCGCTGCCGGTCCGATCTCCTCGGGCAGGGGTGCCGCGATCGCGGTGAGCAGTCGGTCCGAGACGGCGAGCGCGGTCGCCTCGTCGGTGTCGAGTAGGAGCACGGCGAACTCGTCGCCTCCGATGCGGGCCACGATGTCCTGCGGTCGACACGCGCTCTGCAGCCGGCGAGAGACCTCGACCAGGACGTCGTCTCCAACGGCGTGTCCGAACCGGTCGTTGATGTCCTTGAAGTAGTCGAGGTCGATGAACAGCAAGGTGGCGTCGCAACCGATCAGCCCGTCGAGTGTGCGATCGAACATGCCCCGATTCGACAGACCGGTCAACGCGTCCTCGAGTGCGGCGGAACGAAGCGCACGGTGGGCCAGGTCGCGCCGCAACGCGTGAGCGAGGATTCGGAGCTGATCGCGGCGCGTGATCGCCGTGTTGCCACGCAGCGCGCCGCAGACGTGGTCGGCCATGCTGACGACGAGGACGCACTCGAGCTCGCCGGCGACGACGAGCTTGCTCACGTGGCACGATTCGACCCCGATCGTGTCGGCTGCACTGCGCAGGATCGGAGGGAGCTCATGGGCGAGGCGCTCGACCGTTTCGCCGTTCGGGATCGTCCGCCAGAGACGATCGTTCCCCGAATCGGCGAGCGTTTGAAGCCCTGCGGTGATCGCGTCGGCACGTGCACCGATGACCTCGAAACGCTCGCCGAGCGGCCGAAGGAGCGCGTAGCCGACTGCGTCCGGGTCCTCGGAGGAGGCGCCGACCTGGGTGAGGAGTGCTCGCACCACGACGTCGAGCGGAGCGTCGTCGAGCAGGAGGTCGATCACGCCGAGCGGTGCGGGAGAGCACGTTCTCGGGACCATCGTGACGACCCACTCCAGTTCACCTGCGCGATCGCGGCAGCCCCGCGGTATCACATCGACGGTCGCACGTCCCGCGGGTCCGATGATGGCGAGCGCGAACGGCGTCGGCGTCGTGAAGTTGGCGATGTCGCCGGGCAGGAAGATGTCGGCGACATCGTCGTGGTGTTCGTCGGCGACGAATTCGAGAGCGTGGCGCCCGACGAACTCCGAAGGCGCGATTCCGGCGATGCCCTCCGCCGCTCCGTACCCGCCGGTGATCGTTCCCCATCGGTCGAGCACGAGGACGAGTGGCCTGATGTGATCGAGAACGGTCCTCGGGTCCATGTCGGTAGCCGGATCGGGCGTCGCGTCGGTGACCGGATGAGTGGTCAGACCGCCAGCACCAGCCGGCCGGCACCGGCTCGCTGACCGCTCGTCACGGCTCCGTCGGCGAGCTCGACCATTTCCTCCACGTCGACCAGGCCGACCTGGTGGGCGAGGGCCACGGTTGCGGTCACGCTGCCCGGTCCGGCGTCGAGATCGAGCGGTTCGGCGATCATCGACACGAGTCGCTTCGAGACCAACATCGCACCCGATCGATCGGCATCACCGAGCAGGATCCCGAATCGATGGCCACCGAGTCGTGCGACGACGTCGGTACCCCGAGTGTTGCGGGCGAGCCGGTCGGCGGTGAGGCGGAGGACACGGTTCGCGATGTCGTCACCGTGCTGCTCCTCGATCGCGCCGAAGTCGTCGATGTCGATCATCACCAGTGCGGCTTCGTCGTCGTCGAAGTCGGCGAGCGCCTGTTCGAAACGCTCCGGAGTGAGGAGCCCGGTCAGTGCGTCGAGTCCGGGATCATGGGCGTCGAAGGTTCGCGATCCATCGCCGTGAGCGTCCGGCGCGTCGGGGGAGATGCCCTGAACCCGTGTGGCAGCAGCGGCCAGTTCGGCGGCTGCAGCGGCTTCGGTGGCATCACGCTGCGCAGCAGCAGCGAGCAGTCCCAGTGTGTTGCGACGGTCGCCCAGGGGCGCGACCCCGTTCGATGTCTCGAACCAGAAGGCGACACACTCGACCCGCTCACCGTCGCGGACGCACCCGGCGTGCACCGCGGCCACGCGCGAGCCCTCGGCCGCAGCTCGCACGACTTCGGGGAGCGCCGTGATGTGCTGCTCGACCGTGTCGCGATCAGGCAGGTCGTCCCAGAGCCGGGTGTGGCCACCCGCGACCGCAACCGAGATCGCGGCTCGCAGCACGCAGGTCCCACCGCCGGCGAGGACGTGGTGATCGGGGTCGTCGGGACGCACGACGATCACCAGGGTGCCCGTCGACGGGTTGCTACCGGCGTGGGTGACGACAGATGCAGCGACCGTGACGAGTTGTCCCGTAGCCGGGCTCACGACCGTGTCGAACGAGCTCGTCGGAGCGTAGGTGGTGGTCATACCACTGTGATCGGCGGTGGATGCGAGCCACTTAAGCTTCACCTAACACAACTTGACGCAAATGAAACTGATCTAGCGAAGGCGTTTGGAGAGCTCGTTGAGCCGCCTCTTCTCGTCGTTCGTGAGCGAATCGAGGCCACCAGCCGAGATCTTGTCGAGCAGCGCATCGAGCTCGGCCTGTGCAGCCAGGGTGTCGGATGCCGGGGCCACGGGAGCGCTGGGTGCGGACCATGGTCCTTCCACGACCGTCTTGCCCGGTCGGCCTCGCGTCGCCGAACGTCGGCGCGAGCGGGCTCCGCCCGAGCGCTTCGGCGTCTTCGTGTGACCCACCCGCGGGATGAAGTCGAGGCGCTCCGCGAAACCCCACTGACGGACGATCAGGACGCCCAGTGCGATCGCACTCAGCAGCAGCAGCAGCGTCCCCCAGAGGCGGTCACCGACGAATCTCAGGACGTCGATGCCGACGAACACGAGCGCGAGCACCCATGCCGGAATCCCGAAGAAGAACGGCTGCTGGGGGTACTGCACGGCGAAGATCACGAACATCACCGAGGCGAGCAATCCGAGTCCGGTCTCGGGGAGCGTCGGGAAGCTGAGGCCGGGGAGCAGCGTCACGAACAATGCCGGCAACACCGTGACCGACACGATCAACGCCAGATAGCGGTTGCGCCCGACGAGCTCCTCGACCGTGTGACCGATGAACCAGAAGAAGGCGAGCGTGATGACCACCCAGATCCGGGTCGGTGGGTTGGCGATCGGCCAGGTGACCAACCGCCAGATCTCACCATCGCGCACGGCCGACGGATAGAAGATCAGCTTGGCGAACGCGTCCCTGCTGATCGCGTACAGGAACATCGAGCCCACACCGGCGACGACCAGGATGGCGGTCGTCGTGAGGTCGACGTTTCCGGCGCGGGTCCATCCATCTCGTGGGCGTGGGTCCGGGAGCGCGAACTGGAATCGGTTGGCCACGGATCTCACCGTACCCGCGTCGGCAGTCGACACCCGCGCACGACGTAGCCTGAGGTCGTCATGGTGCGCCGTCCCCCCGCAGGAACGATTCCCGAGGAACCCGGCTCCTACCAGTTCAAGGACGTCCACGGTCGGGTGATCTACGTCGGGAAGGCGTCGAACCTCCGCCAGCGCCTCTCCAACTACTTCCAGGCCCCGCGCAACCTGCATCCGCGCACCCGACAGATGGTCGAGACGGCCGAGTCGGTCGAGTGGACGATCGTCCGCAACGAGGTCGAGGCCTTGATGCTCGAATACTCGCTCATCAAGCAGCACCGGCCCCGCTTCAACGTGCGCCTCCGGGATGACAAGTCCTACCCGTTCCTCGCAGTGACCGTGGATGATCAATGGCCACGGGCGATGGTGATGCGGGGCCGCAAGCGCAAGGGCACCCGCTACTTCGGTCCGTACGCCCACGCGTATGCCATCCGAGACACACTCGACCTGTTGCTCCGGAGCTTCCCGGTTCGTACCTGCAGTGCGGCGAAGTTCAACCAGCACGAGCGGCTCGGTCGGCCGTGCTTGTTGTTCCACATCGAGAAGTGCGCGGGTCCGTGCGTTGGCGAGATCGAAGAGATGCCCTACCGCGAACTGGTCCGCGAGCTCTGCGACTTCCTGGCCGGAGACACCGACGAGATCATCGATCGGCTCGAGGTCGAGATGCAGCAGGCCGCCGGCGAGCTCGAGTTCGAGCGCGCCGCGCGCCTGCGCGATCGACTCGTCGCTGTCCGCAAGGCGGTCGAGAAGCAGCAGATGGTCGCCGACAAGAACGAAGACGTCGACGTCATCGGCATCGCCGACGACGAACTCGAGGCCTCGGTGCAGATCTTCTTCGTTCGCAAGGGTCGAGTGGTCGGTCGTAAGGGTTTCGTGCTCGACAAGGTCGAGGAGCTGACTCCCGGACGGCTCATCGACCGGATCCTCGAGGCGGTGTACGGCGACGAGCCCCCGACCGGGTATCCGAAGCAGGTGCTGGTGCCTCATGAACCGGACGATCGTGCGACGTACGAGGAGTGGCTGTCCCACATGCGTGACTCGCGGGTGCAGATCCGGGTGCCCCAGCGCGGCGACAAGCGAACCCTGCTCGAAACGGTGACGCGCAACGCCGGCGAGGAGTTCACGCGTCACCGCATGCGACGGGCCTCGGACCACAACACGCGATCCCGTGCGCTCACCGAACTTCAGAAGGTCCTCGAACTGCCGGAGGCGCCACTTCGGATCGAGTGCTACGACATGGCACATCTCCAGGGCACCGACTACGTCGGGTCGATGGTCGTTCTCGAGGACGGGTTGCCGAACAAGCGCGAATACCGGCGGTTCAAGGTCAACATCGACGGCAACGACGATTACGGCGCCATGGAGGAGGTGCTGACCCGTCGGCTTCGGGCGTATGTCGACGAGCGCGACCGGCCGGTGAGCGAGCGCCACGATGACGGCACGGCGAAGCCCGGCAAGTTCGCGTACCCACCACAACTGCTGGTCGTCGACGGTGGCAAGGGTCAGCTGAACGTCGCCAAGCGAGTGGTCGATGATCTGGGCCTGTCGGACGAGATCCCGGTGGCCGGGCTGGCGAAACGGTTCGAGGAGGTGTACGTGCCGGGGCGTTCGTCACCGGTCGAGATCCCGCGGGGGAGCGAGGCGTTGTTCATGCTGCAGCGCATCCGCGACGAAGCGCACCGCTTCGCGAACACGTTCCATCGTGAGCGCCGATCGAAGCGCATGACCGCGAGCTCCCTCGACGGCATCCCGGGTCTCGGCGCAGTGCGCACTCAGAAGCTGGTCAAGGCGATGGGTGGCGTGAACGCAGTCAAGCGAGCCGAGCTCCACGAGCTCAAGGCGCTGACGTTCCTCCCCGACACCGTCGCCGAAGCCATCCACTCGAAGTTCCACCCATGACCGTCACCGTCGGGGCACAGCCTGCACAGCTGGGGTCAGACCCCGAACGTGACGCTCCGGTCGGGATGGTCAGAGTCTGGAGACGACGTCGGTGTTGATCCGCTCGAGGGCCTCGCGGCGGGCTTCGGGGGTGGCACCGAGGTTGAAGTCGGGGACGATGAACTCGTCGAACCCGAGCTCCGCATAGCTCCCCAACTCGTCGATCAGGCGGCCGGGTGTCCCAGCGATCGAGCGTGCGCCGAGCTCGCCCGCCAGGATCTGATCGGCCTGATCGTCGCTCTCGGTCAAGAAGACGAGCGCCTGGACCGACGTCCACATCGAGCCCGGTTCGCGTCCGACCGTCTCGCAGGCGGCATCGAAGCTGGAGCGACGGTCGGACGCCATAGCGACCGATCCCCACGTGTTCCACTCGTTTGCGTGTTTCGCGGTGATCCGGAGCATCCGGGACCCGCCCGTGCCCACGAGGATCGGGAGCGGATCCTGCACCGGCTTCGGGTCCGCCGGCGCGTCGTCGATCGAGTAGATCGAGCCGTGGAACGTCGTGCGTTCCTGCCCGAGCAGGGACCGAATGACCTGGATCGCCTCCTCGAAGCGGTCGACTCTCCGCCTGGGCGGTTCGAGCTCGATGCCGTAGGCCCGATGTTCGTTGATCTGCCAGCCCGCACCCAGTCCGAGCACCATGCGGCCGTTCGAGACGTGATCGATGGTCGCGGCCCGGTTGGCGAGGACGGCCGGATGGTGGACCGACGTCGGGGCGACCAGTGAACCAATCCGGACCCTCTCGGTGACCGCCGCGATCGCCGGGAGCATGGCCCAGCACTCGTGGGTGTCGCCGGGCTCGATCTCCTCGCTGCCCGTGTTCGGCATGTAGTGATCGGCGTACCAGATGCCGTGCCACCCGGCGGTCTCGGCCCAGCGGGCTGTGTCGAGCACCTCGCCGGGTGTGTGACTCATGTTGGGCCAGACGGAAAACCTCATCGAGTCGACTGTAGGGCCTCGCTCGGCACGCGACGAGCTGGCTCGCCCGTCGCTCCGCCTCACCTCGTCGCTTCGAGAATCCAACGGCGGACGGTGCCGTCGTCCGATGCGGTGACCAGCCATGCACCGTCGGGCGAGAACGCGAGATCGGTGACGGTTGCCGCGTGACCGATCAGCGTGGCGAGCCGGAGTCCGCTGTCGGTCGACCACACCCCCACCGTCGAGTCGTCGGCCGGCGCAGCCAGCAGTGCCCCGTCAGCCGACAACGCGATCTCGGTCGTCGGTGCAGAGACACCGTCGAACGTCAGCACGTTCGCGCCGGTGAGCACGTCGAGGAGTCGGAGCGTGCCGGAGGCATCGACCGTCGCCATCACGTCGTCGTTGGGGAGCATCGCGATCGCTCGGTAGCCGCCGAGCTCGGACTGGTACGCTTCGGCGACAGAACGATCGGCGACGTTCCAGACCGTGACCGATCCGGTGTCGGTGGTCGCCACCAGCATCTCGTCATCGGCGGTGAAGGCGATGTCGAGCACGGTACTCGGCCCAGGGTCGAACCGGTAGATCAGCTCACCGTTCGACACGTCAACCAGGAGTACCGAGTAGTCATGGGAGGTGATCGCCATCATCGAACCGTCGTCGGTGAACGTCACCCGACTGTAGAAGAAGGCGCACCCGGCGACATCCTCACGCTCACCGCCAAGCGCGTGCACCACCACCTGATCACCCGGATCCCACGTCGTGACCGTGTCGTCGAACGCGAACTCGCTGACTCGCTCGGCGAGACCGGTCGCGAGCTGGCCAGTATCCGGGTTGAACGCCACCTCGTCGACCAGGACCGGCCCGTCGCCGGCGGAGAAGCTCGAGGTCTCGGTGAGGTCCGGTCGTAGCACGGCCACCTTGCCGTTGGTGGACGCGACGGCGACGCTGCCGCCGTCGCCCGAGATCGACACGCTCGTGGCCTGGCCGGTGGCAAAGCGGTCGTCGTCCACGGGTGGATCGTTGCCGATCAGGCCCCGCGACGTGATCCGACCGTAGAAGTCGACCGAGATCAACCGGTTCCGCTCGGCGTCGATGACGCTGTCGACGGTGATGCCTCCGGAGCTGAGGAGCCGTGCGGGTTCAGCGGTTTCGGCCGACCAGCTCGCGATCGCACCAGCGTGGTGTATCGAGACGAGGCCGTCGTTCCAGGCGTGGACACTCACGATCGTCTGATCGGTCGGGGCCTCTGTCGTGCCGAGCGGATCACCTGCGTGCGTCCACATCGTGATGGTCGCGCCGTCGGCGACAGCGACTCGTGCGTCGGTGACGGTCCAACCGTCAGGTCGGACCGGTCCTGCGACGTCGATGGTCCCCAGACGTTCATACGAGATCGAGTCGAGCACCGCGATGCTGTCGCCGCCGTTGGCGCTGCTCGAGCCATTCCAGTATGCAACAGCGAGGGTCGCCCCGTCCGGGGAGGATCGTGCACCGAGGATCGCCGCGCCCTCCGGAAGGGCGATCGGGACCCGTTCGATCGCATCGCTGCTGACCACTGCCAGCTCCCCGGTTTCGAGCATTGGGACTGCGATCCTCCCATCCGCGAGAAACGTCGACTGTCCGATCGACGTCGGATCGCCGAGGGGCTCGGAGAGGCCCCCGACAGGTCCGGTCGGCCAGGCGGCGATGCCTGTTGTCGTCACCGCCACGAGATCGGTCGAGCCGGGGAGGAACCCGAGGTCGGTCACGTCCGTGCCGAGCTCGAGCTCGTCGGCTCCCACGAATCGTCGGTCGTTGAGGTCGTACCAGCGGACGATCGGCGGTGCCAGGGTCACGACCGCCAGGGTCGAGCCGTCATCGGAGACCGCCGCCTGGCCCACCTGGGTCGCACGTCCGAACAGGTCGAGGTCGACGGGCTCGCCGCTGGCCTCGACGAGATGCACTCCGGTCGTCGTCACGACCGCCGTGACCGAGTCGTCGACCGGAAGCGCCCGGACCGCTCGCCCGTCGCCCCAGACCGCCGCCGGCGACGCCGCCAGCTCGACCACCTCGTCGACGATCATGGCCTCCGAGCCGTCCGGGAGCTGCAATCCCTGCGGGTCGGAGGAGCAGGCGGCGATCGCTGCCGAAGCGCCCACCGAGAGCGCCATCGCTCTTGCGAACGTCGTACGAGATCCCGACCGTCGGACGTTCCGCCTGTGCATCCCGTGGAAGGGTAACGGGGGCATTCGGCCGATGGTGGTCGCTCGACGGCTGGCCTAGCCTCTGATCCCGTGATCATCGAGCCGCCGCACGACCCGTCGCGCGACCTGTGGGAGGACCACGCCCAGTGGTGGATCGACGGATTCACCGACGGGGCCGACCCCGAGTACGAGGAGCAGATCCTGCCGCTCGCCGCCGAGGAGCTCGCTGGCGCGAGCACGGTGCTCGACATCGGCTGCGGCGACGGCCAGATCAGCCGCATGATGGCGGCGACGGGTGTGCACGTCGTGGGGGTGGACCCGACGTGGAACCAGATCCGTGTCGCTCACGAGCGAGGCGGCGGCGCTCACTACCTCCGCACGACTGCCGACCGACTGCCATTCGTCGACGCAAGCTTCGATGCCGCCGTCGCCTGCCTGGTGTTCGAGCACATCGACGCGGTCGACGACGCGATCGCCGAGGTTGCCCGTGTGATCCGCCCCGGTGGACTCTTCTCCTTCTTCTTGAACCACCCCTTGTTGCAGACCCCGGGAAGCGGCTGGATCGACGATCACATCATCGAGCCACCCGAGCAGTACTGGCGGATCGGGCCGTATCTGCCGGAGAGCGACACCATCGAGCAGGTCGAGCTCGGTGTCTACATCCGGTTCATCCACCGTCCGCTCTCGCGGTATCTGAACGCACTGGCGGACCACGGGCTGGTGCTGGAGCGGATGATCGAGCCCGCCCCACCGGCCGGGTTCCTCGCCCGTGCGCCGGAGTACCCTGACGCGGCGACGGTCCCGCGGCTGCTGTATCTGAGGCTCCGCCGAAGCGGCTGACCCGCTCGTTAGGGTTGCTGCCGTGTCCGACGTCGTGCTGATCACCGGGTTGTCGGGGGCGGGTCGCTCGGGCACCGCCGATGTCCTCGAGGACCTCGGGTTCTACGTCGTCGACAACCTGCCGACCTCGCTGCTGCCCACCATCGTCGACCTGGCATCGCAACCGGGTGGTGGCATCGAGCGTCTGGCGCTCGTCTCGGGTCGCAACCACGACGATGTGCTCCCGGAGGTCTCGCGCATGCGCACCGAGGGCCATCGGGTCACCTTGCTCTTCCTCGATGCCTCGACGCCGGTGCTCGTGCAACGGTACGACGCGACCCGACGGAAGCACCCGTTCGCCGATGTCGCCGGAGGGCTCCTGGAGGCGATCGAGCACGAGCGTGCGCTGCTCGACAGGGTGCGTGCCCAGGCCGATCTCGTCATCGACACGTCCGATCTCAACGTGCATCAGCTGAAGGAGCGTCTGGTCGCCGCCTTCGAGGAGGCCGACCACCAGCAGCTCCAGATCGCGATCGAGAGCTTCGGCTACAAGAACGGGTTGCCGCTCGACGCCGACATCGTGATGGACGTGCGCTTCCTCCCGAACCCGCACTGGGAAGAGCAGCTGCGGCCGTTGACCGGACACGATCCGAAGGTGCGTGATTACGTGCTCGAACGGAACGTGACCTCATCGTTCCTCGACGGCTTCGAGGCGTTGCTGCTCGACCTCCTCCCGAGCTACCGGTCCGAGGGTCGGAGCTACCTGACCATCGCGATCGGCTGCACCGGCGGCCGCCACCGATCGGTCGCCGTGGCCGAGGAGCTGAGTCGTCGCTTCGCCGATCGCGGCATCGCATCGCGCACCTCGCATCGCGACGTGGGCGCTGCGCTCTGAGGCGCGGCGCCGCCGGACTCGATCGGTCGCCGTGGCCGAGGAGCTGAGTCGTCGCTTCGCCGATCGCGGCATCGCATCGCGCACCTCGCATCGCGACGTGGGCGCTGCGCTCTGAGGCGCGGCGCCGCCGGACTCGATCGGTCGCCGTGGCCGAGGAGCTGAGTCGTCGCTTCGCCGATCGCGGCATCGCATCGCGCACCTCGCATCGCGACGTGGGCGCTGCGCTCTGAGGCGCGGCGCCGCCGGACTCGATCGGCCTGCTCGTCGTGTGTGTCCCGAGGAATCGCAGTGGAAGGAAGAATCGATCGGTCGGGCAACTAGTGTCGGCCTCGGACAGTGAAGGATCCCCCGAAAGGACTCATCGACATGACCGTGCGAGTAGGCATCAACGGTTTCGGCCGGATCGGCCGAAACTTCTTCCGTGCTGCGAAGGCATCCGGCGCAGACATCGACTTCGTGGCTGCGAACGATCTTGGCTCGCTCGACCAGATGGCGCACCTCCTGAAGTACGACTCGGTGCTCGGCACGCTCGGGCAGAGGGTCTCGGCGACCCGGAACGGAATCCGCGTCGGCAACGACTCGCTGCGGATCCTGAGCGAGCGCAACCCGGCCGATCTGCCGTGGGGTGACCTCGGCGTCGACATCGTGATCGAGTCGACCGGCTTCTTCAACAGCCGCGAAACCGCGGCCGCCCACCTCGATGCCGGCGCGCCGCTGGTGATGGTGTCGGCTCCGTGCAGCGGGGCCGACGCCACCTTCGTGTACGGCGTCAACCACAAGGACTTCCGCATCAGCAAGCACAAGGTGATCTCGAACGCGAGTTGCACCACCAATTGCTTCGTTCCGCTCGTCAAGGTGCTCGACGACGCGTTCGGTGTCGACCAGGGTCTGATGACGACAGTGCACGCCTACACCGGCGACCAGAACATCGTCGACGGACCCCACAAGGACCTTCGTCGAGCCCGCGCGGCGGCGGTCAACATCATTCCCACCTCGACCGGTGCGGCTCGCGCCACGTCGCTGGTGATGCAGTCGATGAAGGGCAAGCTCGACGGTACGGCGTTGCGGGTGCCCATCCCGACCGGCTCGTTGACCGATTTCACCGCCACGCTCAAGAAGAGTGCCAGCGTCGAGGAGATCAACGCCGCGTTTGCGGCTGCGGCGAAGAAGGAGTTGAAGGGCGTCCTCAAGTACACCGAGGACCCGATCGTGTCGAGCGACATCACGACCGACCCACACTCCAGCATCTTCGACGCCGGCCTGACCATGAGCATGGGCAAGCTCGTCAAGGTCAACGGCTGGTACGACAACGAATGGGGCTACTCGAACCGGCTCGTCGACATGACGGTGTTCGCCGGGTCGAAGGTCAAGCGCTGAGGAGCCGTCGACCATGAGCGAGATCCCCACCCTGGAGGATCTGGAACGGCAGGTCGGTGATCTGTCGGGCAAGCGTGTGCTCGTCCGGACCGACTTCAATGTGCCGCTCGACGGCGACGGTGATCAGCGCTTCATCACCGACGACTTCCGGATCCGGGCCGCCTTGCCGACGATCGAATGGCTGACCGATCGGGGCGCTGCGGTCGTGTGTGCCAGCCATCTCGGGCGTCCGAAGGGCGAACCGAACCCGAAGTACTCGATGGATCCGGTGCGGGCGCGCCTCGCCGAGCTCGCACCGGACGCCGAGTTGCTCGAGAACCTGCGTTTCGACGCCGGTGAGACGGGCAATGATCCGGCGTTCACGGCCCGGTTGATCGAGGGCGTCGACGCCTACGTCAACGATGCCTTCGGGGCATCGCACCGCGCCCATGCCTCGATCGTCGGTCCGCCCGCACAGCTGCCGTCGGCGATGGGACGGTTGCTGCAACGAGAGGTCGAGGTGCTGCTCGGGTTGCGGAACCAGCCGAAGCGCCCATTCGTCGCCGTCCTCGGCGGGGCCAAGATCTCCGACAAGCTGGGCGTCGTCGAGGCGCTGCTCGAGGTGGTCGACTCCCTGGTGATCGGTGGCGCGATGTGCTTCACGTTCTTCGCCGCCGAAGGGAAGTCGATCGGAGATTCGCTGTTCGAGCCCGATCAGGTCGCGACGTGCGGCCGGATCCTCGCAACGAGCGGCGACAAGATCCACCTCCCCGAAGATCTCGTCGGACTCGACGCGAGCGGCCGGTTCGCGACGTGGGGGACTCAGCTGCCCGACGGCGCGAAGGGCTTCGACATCGGGCCGGGAAGCGCCGCGGCGTTCTCCGATGTGATCGCGGACGCCCGGACGGTGTTCTGGAACGGCCCGATGGGCATGTTCGAAGATGACCGCTTCTCGGCCGGCACCCGCACGGTCGCGCAGGCGATGGCCGACACGAAAGCGTTCACGGTCGTCGGTGGGGGAGACTCCGCGGCGGCTTTGGCCCAGTTCGGTCTCGACGATGATGTCGATCACGTCTCCACCGGGGGTGGCGCGAGTCTCGAACTGCTCGAGAACGGCGATCTCCCCGGTCTCGCCGCACTGCGTGGCGCCCCCAACGCACATCCCGACTGATCGCGATTGCGAGTTGTGCCAGGCACAACTCGCAATGAAAGGAATCCACCATGGCGCACACCCGGACCCCGATCATCTCGGGGAACTGGAAGATGAACCTCAATCACTTCGAGGCGATCCAGACGGTGCAGAAACTGCACTACTCGTTGCCGAAAGACGTCTACGAACAGGTTGACGTCAGTGTGCATCCGCCGTTCACCGACATCCGGAGCGTGCAGACGGTGATCGAGGCCGACGATCTCGACATCCTGCTCGGTGCTCAACACTGCCACTGGGAGGACGCCGGCGCGTTCACCGGCGAGATCTCGCCGTTGTTCCTCGCCAAGCTCGACGTCAAGCTCGTCGTCTGCGGACACAGCGAGCGTCGAGATCTGTTCGGTGAGACCGACGAGATGGTCAATCGCAAGGTGCGGGCCGTCTTCGCGGCAGGCATGACGCCGATCATGTGTTGCGGCGAGTCGCTCGCCGAGCGGGAGGCCGGCGAGACGGAAGCCAAGGTGCTCACGCAGGTGACGGCTGGGTTGGAGGACCTGACGTCCGAGCAGGTCGCGTCGATGGTGATCGCGTACGAACCGATCTGGGCGATCGGCACTGGCAAGACGGCGACCGCCGACGACGCCCAGACGGTGTGCAAGGCCATCCGCGGCGCGGTCGGGGCCCAGTTCGGCGCCGACGCTGCCGGCGCCGTCCGGATCCAGTACGGCGGCTCGGTCAAGGCCGGTACCACCGAGGAGCTGATGGCCCAGCCGGACGTCGACGGTGCCCTCGTCGGTGGGGCCAGCCTCGACCCCGACGAGTTCTCCCGGATCGTTCAGTTCGCCGCAGGCTGAGCCCGGTCAGAACGTTTCGGCAGCTCGTGGCGCACGGAACGGTCGAGCCGGAAAATCTCGCGGGTGCATTACCCCACGGTAATCAACCTGGTAGTCTTGTGACCGCCCGTTTCGATCGGGGAGGACGATACGGGTCTGTAGCCGTAGTGCAGACCGTCACGACTGGCAGTGTGAACACCGCCTTTCGGTTTGATGCCGGCACTGACACCTCCCTCCGTACATCCCCTAGGAGGACCTACGTGAAGACGACCCGCAGAAGCCACAAGCTTCTCGCCACGGTTGCTGCTGCATCGCTCGTGCTTGCTGCCTGTGGTGGCGACGACGACGACGCTGACGGCGACGTCGTGACCGAGGACACCGGCGCCGACGAACCTGCCGACGAGCCGGCCGACGCCGGTGAGGAGCCGGCCGATTCTGGCGAAGAGCCCGCCGCCGAGCCCGCCGAAGAGCCCGCCGCCGAGCCGGCCGACGGCGCCAGCGGCGGCACCCTGATCTGGGCGCATGAGCAGGAGCCGCCTGACCTGCACCTGGACGACCCGAACAACAACCTCACGACGACCTCGTGGACGATCCAGTCGATGCTCGACGGTCTCTACGGCATCACCGCGTCGACCGAGTTCTTCCCTGAGCTCCTCGCCGAGGAGGCGACGATCACCGAGAACGGCGACGGTTCCGTCACCGGTTCTTTCGTGCTGCGCGATGGTCTCGTCTGGAGCGATGGTGATGATCTGACCTCCGACGACGTCAAGTTCTACTTGGATGTCGTGATGGCAGCCGACGGCGAGGACGAAGAGGGCAACCCCAACTACGTCTACCTGATCGGCGATCGCACCGGCTATGACACGGTCACGGACTTCACCGTGGTGTCGCCGACCGAGTTCGAGATCACGTGGTCGGCGTTCTACTCCGGCTATCCGGCGATGTTCGCACGCATCTACCCGTCGCACGTCTTCCCGACCGATCCGGTCGAGGCCGCCACTGCGATGAACGAGTCGCTGCCCGAGTGGAACGTCAACGGCACGGTCATCCCGTCGTCGGGTCCGATGGTGTTCGACTCGTGGAGCGCGGCGTCCAGATGAACCTGGTCCGCAACGACCTCTACAACGGCAGCCAGAGCCCCGATGTCACCAACACCGGCATCGCACACGTCGACGGCGTGCAGATCAACTACGTCACCGATACCGACGCGCAGATCAATGCTCTGCTCGCCGGTGAGGCGCAGATCGTCATGACTCAGCCTCAGCTCGCCTTCGAGCAGCTCGCCGATAGCGAGGACTTCACGGTCGCTGCATCGGCAGGTCCGGTGTGGGAGCACTGGGGTATGAACACGTTCAACGTTCACCTCGCCGATCCGGCAGTTCGCGAGGCGATCGCTCTCGCGATGGACAAGTCCGAGGTCATGGCGGGCTTGTACACGCCGTTGTTCGGTGACCTGCTCCCGCCCGAGGGCCAGGGCAACGCCTATTGGATGTCCAACCAGTCGACCTACGAGAATCACGCGGGCGACGCCGGCTACGGCCAGGGTGACATCGACGGGGCCAAGGCCAACCTCGAGGGAGCCGGCTACGTGCTCGGTGCTGACGGGGTCTACGAGCACCCCGAGCGGGGTCGTCTGAGCCTCCGCGTCGGCACCACTGGCGGCAACCGTCTGCGTGAGATCCAGCAGCAGCTCCTCCAGGCCAAGTTCGGCGAGGCCGGCATCGAGATCACCATCGACAACGTCGAGGGTGGCGCCTACTTCAGCGAGCGTCCGTTCGCCGACGACGCGATCGCCTGCGCCACGAGCGGTGGCACCGAGGGCAACTGCGAGATCTGGGATCTGACCCAGTTCGCCTGGGTCGGTGGCCCGTGGCCGGGCTCGGCCTCGGCGTCGTTCCGCTCGGGTTCGGGCAACAACCCGTACGGTTACGCGAACCCGGACTTCGATGCGAAGTCCGTCGAGTGCGACTCGACCGTCGACGATGATGCTCGCAACGCCTGCTACAACGAGCTCGACAAGTACGTGACCACGTTGGAAGTTGACCCCAACGGTCTCGTCGTGATGCCGATCACCCAGAAGCCGTCGTTCTACGGCTTCACGTCGCAGCTGTCCACCAATGGTGTCTCTCCGGACGCCAACGATGCTGGACCGCTCGTGAACGTGGTGGACTACCAGTTCGCCAGCTGAGCGAACCAGACATCCACATCAGGTAATGCGTCTGGGTCCCGGTGGTTCGCCACCGGGACCCTGCGCGTGGTGGCTGTCGGCGCACGCTCGTTTGGTCTAAGGTTCGCCCGTTGATCGCTTACATCGTTCGCCGACTTCTGGTCACGGTTCCCCTGCTGATGATCGCGCTGTACCTGGTGCACGTTGGCGTCTCCACGACGACCGACCCGCGTTCACAGTTCTACCTGTGCCTGCCTCGGTGCCAAGACGGATTCGACGCCATCACTGCGCAGTACAACCTCGACCAGAGCATCTGGCTTCGACCGTTCGGTTGGTTCGGCCGTGCGATCCGGGGTGACTTCGGCGATTCGGTGAGCTATGGCCAGCCCGTCGGCGAGGTGCTGTGGACCCGCGGCAAGAACACTGCGATGATCGCGATCCCGGCGTTCGTGGTCGGCACGATCATCGCGCTGCTGTTGTCGGTGTACTCGGCCCGCCATCAGTACACCGCCGGCGACTACTTCTTCACCGGTCTCAGCTTCATCGGGATCGCCTTCCCCTCGTTCGTGCTGGCGCTGGTCCTGCAGAACGTGTTCGGTGTCCAGTTCGAGAACTGGTTCGGTGTCAAGCCGTTCAACACCGGCCGCAAGACCGGTGAGAACTTCTTCGAGCTACTTCGCGACATCACGCTTCCGGCGACGTCGCTCATGATCCTCGGCATCGCCGCCGACAGCAGGTTCGGTCGATCCTCGATGCTCGAGACGCTCAATCAGGACTACATCCGGACCGCTCGTGCCAAGGGCTTGGTGGAACGGACTGTGGTCTGGAAGCACGCCCTTCGCAACGCCCTCATCCCCCTCGTCACCCTCTGGGCGCTGAACCTGTCGGCGCTGCTCGGCGGAGCCGTCGTGACCGAGTCGATCTTCTCGTGGCCGGGTCTCGGCCCGGCGTTCCTCGTGGCCCTGTCCAAACCCGACCTCGACCTTCTGCTCGGCTATGTGATGCTCACGGGTGTCATCGTGGTCGTGTTCAACCTCGTCGCCGACATCCTGTACGGCGTCCTCGACCCCAGGATTCGGTTCGACTGACATGGCTGATCTTGATCTGGATCCCGACACTGAATCCGACGGTGAGCACATCACCAGCACGGCGGCGATGCTCGCGGCGGCGGACGATCTCGAGGGGCTCTCCGAGAAGCCCAAGAGCTTCGGCCGGCTCGCGTGGGAGCGGTTCATTCACCACAAGCTGGCGCTCATCGGTGCCTTCGGTCTGATCCTGATCGCATTGGCGTTCTTCGTCGGGCCGATGCTCACCGACTACGCGGTCGACGAGTACGACGTGCTGAACCGTCGGTCGGGACCAACGATGGACCACTGGTTCGGCACCGACGAGATCGGTCGCGACCTGTTCGTGCGTACGGCGCAGGGAGGTCAGTACTCGCTCCGGATCGGCTTGTTGGCTGCCACGATGGCCACAGCGTTCGGCACGATCATGGGAGCGACGGCGGCCTACTTCGGCAAGGCAGTCGATGCGCTGATCTCCCAGCTCATCAACCTGTTGCTGGTCGTCCCAGCGCTCATCGTGTTGGCGGTGTTCGCGCTCAAGTTCGGCTCCACGTGGTGGCGATTGGCGCTGGTGCTCGCGGCCCTGCTGTGGACTCGAATCGCGCGCGTCGTGCGCGGCGTGGTCATGTCGTTGAAGGAGCAGGAGTTCGTGATGGCGGCCAGAGCCGCGGGCGCTTCCCACACGCGCATCATCTTCCGGCACATCCTGCCCAACGTGATCGGTGTCGTCGCGGTCGAGATCACCCTGCTGCTCGGTGCCGTGATCGTGCTCGAGAGCACGTTGTCCTTCCTCGGGTTGGGCGTGAAACCACCCGAGACCTCACTCGGCCAGCTCGTCGCCGACGCCAAGGGCAGCATCGACGACGACCCGATCCGGGTGCTGACGCCGGGCATCATGATCGTGCTGATCGTGCTGTGCGTGAACTTCCTGGGTGACGGTCTGCGCGATGCGCTCGACCCGCGGTCGAAGGCGGATCGCTCGTGAGCGGACCGCTCCTGAAGGTCGACAACCTGACCGTTGGATTTCCGAGCAAGGCCGGTGTGGTCAGAGCCGTCACCGACGTCAGTTTCGAACTCGACTCCGGCGAGGTGTTGTCGGTGGTGGGGGAGTCGGGCTCCGGGAAGTCGGTCACTGCGCTCGCCGTCATGCGACTCCACCCGCGTTCGACCGAGATCACGGGTTCGGTGATGTTCGACGGTCAGGATCTCCTGACGGTGTCCGAAGATGAGATGCGCGAGATCCGCGGGCGCGACATCGCGATGATCTTCCAGGATCCGATGACTGCGCTCAACCCGGTGTTCACGGTCGGTGATCAGATCGTCGAGGCGATCCGGATTCACAACGACGTGTCGAAGGACAAGGCGTGGGAGCGGTCGATCGAGCTGCTCGACCTCGTCGGTGTGCCCGAGCCGAAGCGTCGGGCCGCTCAGTATCCGCACGAGTACTCCGGTGGCATGCGTCAGCGCGCCATGATCGCGATGGCGATCTCGAACGATCCGAAGTTGTTGATCGCCGACGAACCGACGACGGCGCTCGATGTCACCGTCCAGGCGCAGGTCATGGAGGTCCTCCACGACGTCCAGAAGGCCACGGGATCTGCGATCATGCTCATCACCCACGACCTCGGCCTGGTCGCAGGCAGTGCGGATCGTGTGCAGGTGATGTACGCGAGTCGCCTCATGGAGACCGGCGGAATCGACGAGATCTTCTACGAGTCGCGGAATCCGTACACGCGGGCACTGTTGGACTCGATTCCCGATCTCGAGGGTGTTCGCGAGGAGCTCGATCCGATTCCAGGCAATCCGCCGAGCCTGCTCAACCCGCCGTCGGGGTGCCCGTTCCGGCCACGGTGTTCGATGGCGATCGACCGGTGCTCTGCCGAGACTCCCGCGCTGTTGTCGATCAGCGGTGGGCATGCCAGCCGATGTCACCGCGCCGACGAGCTCGCTCCCAAGATCGCAGGGGTGCCGTCGTGACCGACTCCGGCACCATCCGGGACGACGCACTCGATTCGGGTTCGTTGCCCGATCAGATCGACAAGAACATCCCACTCCTCCGCATCGAGAATCTCGTCAAGGAGTTCCCGATCCGGGCGGGTGTCTTCCGGCGTGAGGTCGGTCAGGTGAAGGCCGTCAGCGACGTCAGCCTCGAGCTGTTCCCCAACGAGACACTCGGTGTCGTCGGTGAGTCGGGGTGCGGCAAGAGCACGCTCGGCCGCTCGTTGCTGAGGCTCGTCGAGCCGACATCGGGCAGGGTGATGTTCGGAGACGAGGACGTCACGACGGCCTCGAAGTCGCGGATGCGTGACCTCCGACGCGACATGCAGATGGTGTTCCAGGACCCGTACGCGTCGCTCAATCCCCGAATCCCGGTCCGCGACATCATCGGCGAGCCGATGCGAATCCACGGGTACTCGAAGAAGGAGACTCGTGAGTGGGTCGCCGATCTGCTGAAACGGGTCGGGCTGTTGCCCGAGCACGGCAACCGCTACCCGCACGAGTTCTCCGGCGGTCAGCGTCAGCGGATCGGCATCGCCCGTTCGCTCGCTCTGCGCCCGAAGGTGATCGTGCTCGACGAGCCGGTCTCGGCGCTCGATGTCAGCATCCAGGCCCAGGTGCTCAACCTGCTCGACGAGATCCAGGACGAGTTCGACCTCAGCTTCATCTTCATCGCCCACGACCTGTCTGTCGTGCGGCATGCGAGTGATCGTGTCGCGGTGATGTATCTCGGTCGCGTCGCCGAGATCGCGGACCGGTTCGCGCTGTACGAGCGCCCGTCCCATCCGTACACGCAGTCGCTGCTCTCGGCGGTGCCGGTGGCCGATCCCCGGCGGGAGCGAGCCCGGAAGCGGATCATCCTCCAGGGTGATGTGCCGAGTCCGGCCAACCCACCGTCCGGGTGTCGTTTCCGCACCCGGTGCCCGATCGCGCAGGAACGATGCGCCACCGAGGTGCCCGAGTTGCGCACCATCGGAACCGGCCACGAGGTCGCGTGTCACTTCCCGATCGATGAGAACGAAACCCTGCTCGAACGGGTGCAGTCGATGGGACGCAGCGTCGACATCGCCTCGACCTGATATGAGGCCGGATTCCCGGCACAGCCTGACGCTGCATTCGTCGTGGCGCGGCATCATCCTCGGCTGCTGCGGAGCGGTCGTCGTCGCCGTGGCGGGCACCTACGGAGTGGTGGCCGCAGGCTTCACGGTCATCCCCACCGTGTTGTTCGCAGTCGGGTGGGTCTTCGTGATCACGATGCTGTTCGACTTCCCGATCGCGTCCGTCTTCACCGGTGAGGGTGTCGAGCGCCGCATGATTCTGCGACGTCACCGGCTGCCGTGGGGTCGGGTGGAGCGGCTAACACGCACGCGCCCGACGATGATGCGGGTCGATCGGCGACTCGAACACGGTGCATTGGCTGCCAAACGTGGCCGGCGCCGATACCTGCTCGTCGACCGCTTGGAGAGCGCCGAGGAGTACGACCACATGGTCGATGTGGTCGAGGCGGAGGGCTCGGCCGGCAAGCACCTCGGCGCATCGATGCTGCCGAGGCCAGGCGAGAAGGTGCCGCCCACCTGGCTGTATCGCCGGGCGACGTGGCGGCCGGACGATGCGGAGAGCCGGTAGCATCGTCAACCGTGCGTTACACGCTGCTGGTCATCACACTCATCATCAACGTGGCTTCGATGTTCGCCCTGATCGTGGGCATCTTGCTGCACAGCGGTCGTGGTGGTGGTTTGTCGGACATGTTCGGTGGCGGCGGTGGCGCTGCTCTCGGATCGACGGCGGCCGAGCGCAACCTGAACCGCATCACGTTCGTGTTCTCGCTTGTCTGGATCCTCACCGTGGTGGCCCTGAGTTTCCTGTTCGTGCAAGCGTGATCAGGCGATAGCCTGGCTCAACAGTCACGTCGGAGTGGCGGAATGGCAGACGCGCTGAGCTTGAGGTGCTAGTGCCCTACTTATGGGCGTGGGGGTTCAAGTCCCCCCTCCGACACCAGATGACCAGGGCAAACGCCCTGGTCATTGGTAATTTCACGAGCGCACGAAGTCCACCGAAGACCCATTTGTCCGCGATTTGTCAGCAGAATTTCTGCAGCCGCTCCCGCGGTTGGCGGTTTCGTGGCGCAGCGGAACGTGTGGAAGTCCCATACCGCCTGCTGGACTGACACAACCGGCCGCGCGCCAATCCGGCGTGTGGGGACGGTCCGGCCGGGACGATCGGGCGGGATTATGCGGTGTGCAGCTTGGGCCGTTCCCGAGTGACGGTGCCTTCGAAGGTGAGGTTGCCTGTGAACACGAAGTCCCCATTCTTGAACACCGTGATGCTTCCTTCGAACTGTTGTGTTCCTTCGAAGGTTCCGGTCCTCGACCCCGGGTTTGGGCAGTTCGACCCTACCGAAGGTCGACGTGTCGTGATCGCGTAGTTATCGGGACCAGGCTGATTCTTCCGATCGACCTGTGGCGATCACTGGAGGTGCAACATGCGAAAGATGTTCGTGGTGGCAATGGCGTTTGGTTTGATGGTCGCCAGCGCCGGCCCAGTCGCCGGGGCGGGAGGTTGTGAGCTGACCGAGCTGGGCCAATGGTCAGAGTGGGGACCTCCAGGAGAAGAGCAGGGTATTACACAAGCGATCGACGTGGGCGTTGACGTCCGCGGTGACGTCTATGTCAGTGCCGAGGGCGACGGGCTGATTCACGTCTTCACGACCGAGGGCGGTTATCTCCGCAGCTTCGAAGCGGCGGCCCCGCACGGGCTCACCGTCGATAACAAGAAGGTCTACAACGCCTCATGGGGTGCGGGGATGGTTCAGGTCTTCGACACGGCCGGCAATCTCCTCGTGGAGTGGAGCGGGTGGGACGAGGACGGCACCCCGATGGAGTTCGGGCTGCCACTGTTCATCGATGTCGACTCCCGTGGCTTCATCTACGTCACAGACTTCATCCTGGGACAGGTGCGTAAGTTCAGCCCAAGCGGCGAATGGGTCGTGACATTTGGCAAAAGTGCGACCGCCGTGTCGGTGCACGGGGCCAGTGTTTACGTGACGAGCCCGTTTGGACAGGTCGACGTGTTCACCCTCAACGGTGACTATCTCTGGAGCTTTGGGAGCTTCGGCGACGGTGATGGCCAGTTCCGGGACCCCCGCGGGATCGAAGTTGCCGGTGGATTCATCTACGTAGCAGACACCAATCAGCGGCGGGTCCAGCAATTCTCGCTGCAAGGTGACTACATCGCTCAAGTGTTCGACGATGACTTCGACCGCCTCGACGGCGTCGGCGCCGACGCTCGAGGCAACGTGTACGTGACAGACCAGTTCACCAACCTGGTGACTTGGTACAAGGCCAAGGGAGGCTGCAAGTAGCACAGCGGCGGGGCCGCGCCGCGCCGGCCCGTCTGACGTGCTCCACTTCGGTCCTGAACCGCCGGACGTCGTACGTGTCAATGAGGGCGGGTTCGCCTACGAGCACTGGGCGACAATATGGGTGCGTGGGCGACCGACGGCGCTCGTAATCGCGAGCAAGAACGACCCCAGCCGTGTCAAGTAACCGGCAGGGAGGATGCAGGTGTCGAGTACTCGGTATCGCTCGCCCACAATCGCGAGCGGTCAGCCGTGATCGGGATGGGGTACTTCCACGACCTCGAGCCCATCGATTCCGATGAAGTCGCTCGGATTGCAGGTGTACACCGGTAGCTCGGCTGCCACTGCGGTCGCAGCGATCATCGCGTCGTAGGCCCACGCTGTTGCTTTGCGGCCGCTGCGCCTCAACGACGCCGCGACACCGCCGAACGCTCTCGCGGCCGCAGCGTCGAAAGGAAGCGGATCGAAGTCTGCTTCGGCGGCCTGGAGATGGGCCTGGCGTGCAACACGGTCCTCGTCGGTCGTGGCCACGAGCGGGCCGACAGACAGCTCCGCCAGGGTCACTGCGGTGATGAATGCGGCGTCGGGCAGAGCATCGATGGCCGTGATCCGTCCGAGAAGGATCAGCGTGCTCGTGTCGAGAACGCCGGGCTTGTTCACAATGATGCGTCGATCACGGAATCGAGATCGCGGCGCAGCTCGTCAGGGTCAACCAGGGGAAGGTGGGCGCGCCGACGCATCAGCTCTGCGATGGGCACCGCGCTCGAGCGCAGGGGACGGAGTTCGGCTACCTGCTTGCCGCGGCACGTCACCGTCACGCGTTCACCACGGGCCACGCGATCAACGACCTCACCGCCGTGGTTGCGTAGCTCTCGAATCGATACATCAGCCATGTCCTCAATGTATCACCGGTGATACATTGAGGGTAGTCCAGCCGCCCGGAAATGTCCGGGCGGTTGACGATCAACAGCACTCGGGAACCGGCGCATCGATATGTGGGTGTCGTTGGGGCCCGTAGTGTCCCTGGGTGCGGGTACGAGGCGCCGATTGAGCGATCAGAGCTGAGGATCACGGGCGGGCTGACGGGCGCTGGCGGTGGTTGAAGCGCAACGGCGAGGCGAGGCACACCGATAGTTGCGAAACGCCGCTCGCTGTCGCCGAAGTCAACCAGATCGAACCGTGAGCATGACGAGCGAGCCGATCTCGGTCCTGGCCCCGGGGAGAGGCGACATGGCGACGACGGTCCCACTCGGCCCAGGGTCAGCGTTGTCGTCCACAACGACCTCGAACGAGAAACCACGCGCTGCGAGTTCCTGAGATGCCTCGACCTGTGGCAGACCGATGACGTCCGGTACAGCGACGAGCGATTGCTGGTCCGGGGCCGAGCTCGGTGGCTGGACATCGCTGTCTGCGAACTGGCCACCCGATACCCCGATGACATCTCCGTTGTCGTTGGTGTGGATGACGAGAGCGCTCAAGAGCGAGTCGAGCTCGTGCCCTTCTGGAAGCTCGATCGATGGTCCCGTTACTGATTCGGTGATGATGGCGCCGTCGGAGAAGCGCGCTTCGATCGAACTGGACGCGGTGCCGGCTGGGCGCCCGAACTGCACCGAGATCGTTGATTGGTCCGTCGCTGACGCGCTGGAGGATGTCCCGCTGTCTGTTGAAGTTGGGTGGTGATCCCGATCTTGTTCAGGCGGCAGCCTGATCGTAGTTGTTGGGTGTGGCGGTGTTGATCGCTCGGCCGAGGGCGGCGATGAGGTAGGGCATGTCGGCGTGGCCCTTGAGGCGTCGGAAGGAGCGTTCGGCTTCGAGCATCCCAGCTGCGATCCAGCGCTTCTTCATGTCGCCGTCGCGCCAGCGCTTGACGCGTCCGTGGTTGGTCCGGCAGATCGAGATCATCGACTCGATGCAGTTGGTGTTCGTCAACGACTGCCGCAGCCGACCCGAGATGCCGAGCCGGGCGACGGTGAACATCTCATCGAGGCCCTCGCGCAGTGATGCGGCGGCGTCGGGATGGTCACGTTCGAGCTGCTTCGCGAGGGCCTCGCACGCGGCACGACCCTTGACGGGATCGGGGTCGGCGAACGCGCGGGCGAGACGGGCATCGATCGGGTCACGCTCGTCGACACCCAAGTAGCCGGTCACGTTGCGGCGCTTGTGCAGGGTGCAGCGCTGGATCAGCGCCTGATCGCCGAACACCTTCACGACCGCGGTGTGCAACGCCTTGGCGCCGTCGACCACGCACAAGACGCCGTGCTCGAAGCGGAGTCCGCGGGCGACGAGATCGGCGAGCAGATCGGTCACCACCACCGAGTTCTCGGTGTCACCCAAGCGGAGCCCGACCGGCACCTTCGTGCCGTCAGCGGTGATCACGAGCGCGACGGTGATCATCTGGTCGGCGATGTTCAACCCGTCGATCATCACCACCGCCACCTCCAACGAGCTCAGGTCGCGGGCCATCAGGTCCCGCAGCGCCGTCTGGGTGGCCGCCTTGAACCGGCGCGACACCGCCGACTTCGACCGGGCCTTGCCGTCGGTGCCGACGGGTTCGGCGACGTCGACATGACGGCGGGTCGCGACACCAGCGAGCATCCGCTCGACCACCACCTGGCCCAACAGATCCTCCGACGCGAACACATCCCACGTGTCGAGACCGATCTCGCCGCCATCCACGAACCGGCCGCGGGGACGGTCGACGGTGATCTTCTGCGAGCCCAACACGACCTGACCCTGGGTGGTGCCATGCCAGTTCCCGACCCGCTCACCGGCCGGCAGCTTGGCGTGCTTCGCGCCGATCTTCGCGGTCAGCTCAGCGGTCAACATCTGCTGCATCACGACCAACCCCGCCGACGTCGCGAACGCCAACAAGCCCTCGCGCATCGCCGCCGCGAACATCAGCCATCGCCACGGTCGCCTCCAACGGCAAACCCGCCAACGCGGCTGCCTCATCCGGTGTCGTGACCTGCACGACAGGTACCTTCTTCGTCACGGTGATCCCTCTCTGTTGGGTGTCTTGGTGGACTCCCGAACCATGCCAGCACGGCACGGCCCGGGGAGGGATCACCACCTCACTTCAACAGAACCCGGGACAACCTCACGCGCTGAGCGAGGCGCCGATCCGAACGAATCCCCACCCGTCGGCCGATGGAATCGCAAGTAACGCGATCTCAGCGTTCAGCTTGTTGTTGACGAGGGTGAAGGATTGTGGTCCTGGCTCACTCGTGTAGTCGCCGTATTGTCCTACGTCGATTGATGGCCATGACAGCACGTCGCGGGTGAACGCACCGATGAGATCATCGAGTGATTCGATATCGCGAGGTGGCGCTGGCCATACGAACTGTCCGAGTGGTCGATCAGATTGAACCGTCGGATCAGTCGACGCTGCCGGTTCACCCCCGCTGCGGGCGCGTGTGACGAGTAGGAGGCCGCCGATGCCGATCATCACTACGGCTGCAGCGGCGATCAAAGTCCAGGACCTGTGCCCTGAGCTCGCTGGCGTGTCGGTGTGAACGAGCCTTGATGGGGTCGGGCCGAGCTCCGGCGTGGCTTCGAAGATGTCACCAAAGGCCGTGCGGATGCGGTCGTCGAGTTCGGTGTTCATGTCAGTGCCTTCCGGAGTTGGTCTCGGGCGCGTCGGATGTCGCGGTGCACGGTGCCGCGGGACAGATCCAGTTCAGCGGCGATCGCCGCTTCGGTCATGTCCTCCCAGTAAGCGAGGTACAGCACTGATCGCTGTCGCAGCGACAGGCGCGATAGAGCACGGTGGACGTCGAGGTCCGCCGGCTCATCGCCGGACGCTTCTTGTCCGACCGCAGCGAGGTCGCGTTGCCAGCGACGCCGACGCGAGCGATAGAGATTCTGAGCCTCGTTCCGTACGGCCCGCATCAAGTAGGCGCGAAGCTTGTCGATCTGCTGCCACTCGGGTTGCGCAATGACTCGTAAGAAGGCGGTCGTCACGATGTCGTGAGCGTCGCTTGGTCCGACCAGCGCAGCCGCGAGCCGGAGCGCGGTTTGACCGTGTGCGCGCCAAGCGTGACCCACCACATCCTCAGCAGCGGAGTCCGTTCTGGGCGTCGACTCGGTCACATCCATCTCACCTACAAGAACACTGTCGCCCACGGCCCTGCTGCGCGACCGATCTGCCAGATTCTTCGGAGATTTCGTCGCCTCAACCGAAAGACGCTCCATGGCATCATCGTCAAGACGTCAGATCACAGAGAGAACGCAGCCAAACCAGCAGCGGCAGACCGAATCAGACGTTCCACTGGTGTCGGCCACGCTCGCATCTTTCCCGGTGCCGGCTTTGCGCGCAACAGCGGCGACGGTCCCTCGCACAGTTCGCCGCCCGTAACCACGGCTCAACTCCCGGGGTCCTGTGCGATATCGGCCCCGATGCGGTGCCCCATAGTCGCGGCCGCCAACGCCCCGGGGCGCTGTCGGTCGGTGTCCCGCTTCCGCTCCTCGGGCCTTGAGACAGACTCGAGGAGGAGCATGTGGGCCCCGCCGGTCGGCTGCTTCGGGAGGAGCTGTCGACGACGGCGTACCCTCCACCCAGCCGACCGGTGAGATGGAGTTCCTGATGAAGATGTCGACCGCCCGGCGCGTACTTGACCCACGGAAGCTGCCGACGTGTGAACGTGAGCCCCGCGCTGTCACCGCTCGGTTCCGGCGTCTCGTCCCGACACAACGATGCCGAACAGTCCCTACCGACCGCTCAGGCACCAGGCGGGTTCACCGTGTCGTCGTCGGCCAGGAACAGCGCGCCGAGCCAGGCCAGCGGAGTGCCCGACGGGAACGACCCGTCGGGGTTCCAGGTCTCGAGGTCTGCTTGGGAGACGGCCGGGTCCGGGGGGCGGAGGTGATCGGGCGCGAGCCGCCCGAGTCCGCCACGCTCAACCAGTCGCGAGATCGTGAGAATCGCGTCAGCCGGATCAAGCGGCAGGTCCGCGACTGCGACGTTGAGTTGAGAGGCCATCAGCGCGGTGCGATATGCGAGCACCGCGAGCGAACGCCCCCGTGCGAGTCGTTCGTCGATGACCGAGATCGCCAGCGACGAGTCGAAGCTGAGACCACGCCGCCAAAGGTGCGTGGTGCCGACGAACGCGACCAGGTCGTCGACGATCACGTTCGTGGATGCGAGCCGCAGCGACCGCGCCGGGCCGGCCGCTGGAGCGAAGGCGACGAAGCGCTCCGCACGATCGCCCGAGGTCATCGCCGACAGCGCGTCAGCCATCGCTTGGTCGCGCGCTCGCTGGAGTGGTTCGGGTGCTCCGGGCAGGAGGCGGAGCGGCGCGCAGACAGCGACCCGGAGGCTTGGTACGGCATCCATCCGATCGATCAGCGCCTGCCACAGCGAGATCTCGTCGCCGTCGCGTCCGAACGTGAGCGAATCGAATGCAGGCGTCTCGATGTACACGAAGTCCTCGGCGCGCCCGATCGCAGCCACGATCGCCGTCGCCGCCTCGCAGGCTCCGTAGGACGCCGCCAGAATTCGCCGGTCGAGCGCCCGGCGAGCGCTCACGAGACCAGCAGCCGTACCGGTCGGGTCGGGCAGTGCGCCGAGCACCGGCGTCAGGAAGTTGGCGATGTCGTCCCAAGTTCCGTCGAACGGGTACGGGTTGCCCGTGATCATGTTCAGCACCTCGTAGGCCAACTCTGACGCCACCCCAGCCGCCTCGGTGCGCAACGTCGCCATCCACAAGCTGTCGTTGTTCGGCGCCGCGGGCTCGACGATCGGAGCATTGAACGCCGCGGTGATCAGCGCTGTGGTGCTGCCCGCCGTGCGGTCGCGGGCGTACTCGGCGACGTCGACCGAGGCCGACCCCGTCACCAGCACCCCGCTGCCGTGTACCTCGGGTGCGGCCGGGCATTCCGGGTGCCCCTGATCGTGTCGAGGGAGCTCGTGCAATGAACCGAGCGGCGGCGTTGACCCGACGACAGCCGCACCTGCGAAACCTGCCGCCTGGGGCGGGTGCGACACGACGACCTCGAGACGCTGCATGCCCGGGTACGGGAAACCGGCCGCCCAGAAACCACCGTTGGTGAACGGCTGGCGAGTCTCCTCAGCGACGACTGCACCCGACTCGCTCACGGTCCCCGGGGCGCCGGCGGTTCCCGCCGGATCACCGGAGGCATGGGGGCTCGCCGACTGCGTCTGGAACGCCGGTTGCGTCAGTTGGACCGTGTCGGCGGCTCCCAGTTGGTTGGCCACCGTTGCCGCAGCGAAGTTCGCGATCGGGATCGTCGAGCGATCGATCAGGGCCGGGTCCGAACCGCCGAGCGCAACGACCTCCGAGCCTGACGCAACAGCGCCCACGGGCAGTACCGCGGCGAATTGAACACCGGTCGAACACACGAGGAGCGGCGGCACCGCCGCTGCCAGATTGACCGGCGTTCCCCCGACGGGAAACGGCCGATCGACTCGCTGGTCGGGGAACAGGACCGAATTGCTGAGCGTGACCACGAGCACGTCCATGCCCAGCCGAGGCGGATCGGCCGTCGACACGGTGCCGTCGGGCAAGTCGATCACCATGCGAGCCACCCCGACGGCGTCGACCGGTGCCCCACCACCGTCGAGGCGCACGTGTTCGCCCGTGCGATGGTCGAACCCGAGCGGCCAGATGCGAATCCAGGCCCCCTGGAAGGCGGCGCCAACGGTGGCCGTCACGAGCGCCCGCTGGCCGATGGCCGTGCCCGGGTCGCCGCCGTCGGACGTGCCGCCACCGTCGAGGGCGGCGATGGTGAGCGTCGGGGCAGCGGCCGGTACACCACCGTTCTGCAACGTCGCTGCCAGAGGCCCGGCGTCGCGATCGACAACCGACGCCACGACCGTCGTCGACACCCCACCGGCGACCGGTGCTGCAACGGCGCCCAGGACGACGTCCGATGTCGGCAGCATGGCCGGAATCGCGCCCGACGCATCGGCGCGCATCGCTCGGCCGGCAAGTACAGCTGTCGACGGCCGGACCTGATCGCGGGCGCGTCGGTCCGCTGCCGTCGACGTTGCGGATTCGATCCGCGACTGACCGACGAGCTGTTGCTCGACCGACATGACCGCGATCCGTGCGAAGTCGCGGTTGAGGTTGTTCAGGGCGCCGTTCGGCCAGGCCTGAGTCTGAGCCTGGTAGCGCCCGTCCGGCAAGGTCGCGCCCAAGGGCTGCGGGAGGTCATCGGGCGACGGCGCGGCGTTGAAGGCAACTGTCACTCCCCGGTTGTTGTGCGCCGTCTGCACCACCCCTGACCCCGTGTTGTCGGTCAATGTCAGGCGGTTCTGTGAGGCCTGGTCGAGCGGCCCCTCGTTCGCGTTGACGAGGTGGAACACGAGGGCCGGATCGACGGCGGCGGTCCGGTTCGCGACAGCGTTGGGGGCCCACATGTCGTTGTGGACCTGCGATGCGAGGAAGTTCCACCAAGCGGCCACCGCGCCGGCATCGATCGGTCGTCCACGATGGTCGAACGACCAGATCCGAACCGCGGTGCTCGACGTGAACCGCAGCAGCTCCTGGTAGGTCCCGGTGCCGGGGAACAACGCGCCCGGCTGCAGGAGATCGGTCATCGGCCGTTCGGCGTTTCCGAGTGACGTACCGTCCCATGTCAGGCCGAGGTTCGTGGCCTTGCCGGCATCGTCGTTGACACCGGACGGGAACGAGAAATCGTCCCACAGCAAGTTCTCGATGTCTGCCATCGAGGTCGGCGTGGCCGCTCCGGCCAGCTCCATCGCCAGGTAGCGCACGATCGGTCGGGTGGGGCTCCCTGCCGTCGCCGGATTCGCGATGGAGCCGATGTTCACCGTGGTCAGCGCATCCAGTCGGCGCTCGACCCAGGACAACAAACGGAACAGCGCGACAAAGCTGCCGGTGGCGAATGCCGGTGAACCGTCGGCCGCCCGCAGCGACGCCAGACCGGCCGGCCGCTCAGAGGTTGCGATGAAGAACGACACGTAGCCGGATGCGGGTGGCAGCCACGACACGCTGTTGACCGTGAGCGGGATCGCCAGATCGGCGGCAGGGGCCGGGAGGTTCGCCGGGAGCGATCCGCTGCCGATGGCAACGAACCAGGGGCCGACGATCGGTGCGTGCAGTTGCAGCTGGGCCGGGGGCGGATTGAGTGCCATCAGCTTGCATCCTCGCTACGGGTGACCGGACGTCGTCCCTCGACCGCATCCGTGTCGCTCAACGCGGTATCGCTCAAGGCGGCGCTCAACCTGGTGGAGACGCTCGGACTCGGCCAGCTCCACGCGCCGGGTCGCGCGCTGCCCGGGAGGTCGGGTGACTGCACCTCGACCGTCCACGAGTACCGAGTGCCGGCCCGCAGCGTGCTTGGTTCCCCCGGCCGATCGTGTGCGAACGTACCGTCGTCGACGATGTCCATGAACTTCTGAGCGTCGCCGACCTCGATCGCGCCGACTCGGGCGACGGGCATTCGGCGTGGGTCGGCATGCACCGAGCTGCGGCGAAGGCGGTAGCGCACAGCGGCCCCCGGGTCACCGGTGAGGCGCAGTCGGAGTGTCACGGTGTCGGGCCAACCGGTTGCGGCGTCCAGGACCTCGAGCATCGGACGCGGCGGTCCGCTGCGCTCGGGTACCGCCCACACCCGCAGCGGCGTCGAGGCGAATTCGGCAGGGGTGCCTCCTTCGGTCTCGGCGACGATCTTGTACATCGCCAGCACGCCGAGCGATCCGCTGAGCTCGTGCTGGAATGACAGTGCACCGTCGTCGTCGACCTGATCCGCGCCGATCGGGGCGTCGGTCAAACCTTCGAACCAGTCCGGCTCGAACAGTGCCTGATGATCGCGGAGTACCTGCGCCCGACCCGGACGGTCGGCGGCGCCGTCCAGCAGGGAGATCAGGTTCTCGAAGTCCGTGTTGCCCTGCTCGGCACGTTCGGTCGCCTGGTGCCTGATGCGCTGCTCATCGCACCCGTAGACCCGGAACCCGGCCTGTGCCGGGCCGGGAGTCCACACCAGCTTGACCCGCGCGCGTCCCGTGGCGTCGGGCCACGCCGTCCAATCGAGCACGGGCGGTGCCGCTGTCACTGCGGGCTGACGCGCGTCGACGCATCGGGAGATGCGGGGCGTCGAGACGACCGATGCGATACCTGCCGTGTCGAACCATTGCGCCCTCGTGGTCGCGGTCGCCACATGGCCGACCCCGATCAGCGATGTTGCCGGCGGCGGGATCTCGACGACCAGCTCGATCGCCGTCGGATCGGAGAGCGGCGCCTCGACCGCGAACGTCGAACCGTCGATGTCGCCTTCGAGTCGAACGTTCGACAACAACCGCGACCCAGGCGCGAGCGATACCGCCGGTGGAACCTGCACTCGTGCGGTCAGGCGGCCCCACACCGGCCCGTCGCCACCGACGACGTCGGCGACCTCGTACCACATGTCGAACACGGGCTCTGGTGGTGCTGGCCGTTCCTTGGCGGCCAGCGCTCCCACGCCCCAATCGCTCCAACGCCCGAACGAGTCGGCTTGTGCAACGCGGAGCGTCAACCCGCCCTCCGGCACCGAACGATGCGTGAACCGGCCCGTACCGTTCTCGGAAGCATCTGCAGGAACGGTGGGAACCAATAGCAGCGCCCGCTCGCGGATGCTGCCGACAACCGGCACCCGCTCGTTCAGCCCGGTCACGATGCCGTCGATGTCGGCAGCAACGGCGAGGCTGGCCGCGGGCGCGATGCCACCGATGTCGACCGTCGCCTGGCGGCGAGCCGCGGGAGGTTGAGCAGGCAGCCACGGTCCGAGATGGTCGAGTGTCGCGGGCGAGGTCGGCGCCCGTTCCGGGCCGACCACCGGGGCAGCGGGCCGCAACGGTGGGGTGTGCCCGACGGCGACGGCCGGAACCCAGAGATAGAACACGGGGAGCCCGTCGGGCCGTTGCTCGAGGCTCGGTCCGCCGTCCGCGGTCGCCGACGTGAGCGACAGGCCGAGCAACGATGGGAGAAATGTCGCGAGCTCCGCCGGCGTGAGCGCCGCCGGGTCGATCGACCACCAGCTTCGCATCTGGTACATCACCACGTGTTCGGCGGGAGGGTCGTATTCATCGGGCAGTTCGACGTCCATGTACCCCAGGGCACGGGCGAGCGTGGGGTCGTGCATCGAGGTGTGGATCAGTTCGTTCGGCTTCCAGGTTGCTTCGGGCGTCTCCGAACCGGCTCCGTGCTCCAGGAACTCTCGCTGCTCGAGCGCGTGTTGAGGCGCCGAGAGATCGCTGAGCAATGCGTCGAGGGCGTCGGCGGCCATCAGCCCCAGCGCCGCCGATCGGGCGTCCTCCTGCAGCGCCGTGACCGGGGAGGTCGACGTCGCGTCGGCAGCATCCGGCTCGTCGTGCAGCCCGAGGTGGGTGGGTGCACCGCGGTGCACGCGCTGGAGCGCTCTGAGCAACGGTGACCCGGGCGCCAGATCGTCGAATCGAGGCTGCGCGTCGCGGGGCAACCCCATCTCGTACATCTCGTCCCACACGACTTCGAGCCGCCACACGTCGAGCCAGGTGAGATCGTGCACGACGCCCTCGCCCGACACGATGACACCGTCGATCGCATCGCCGCCCAACGACAACGGCGCGCTGTCGCGTGCGGCGAGCAGCCTGGGTCCACGCTCGGTGTCCCGGAACACTTCGGCCCGGATGTTGCTCGATGCGGTCGTCTCCACTTTGAGCCACACGCACCGGCTGATGAGGTGGGTGGGAAGGACGCCGGTGACCGGGTTGTCGGGCGTCACGCTGAACGGTGCGACCAAGGTCCGTCCGGCGGCATCGGTCCACACCACCTCGTCGCGCAGGGCCGGGAACCGAACGTCCCAACTCGGGGCGTGCCGAGCATCTTTGCCGAGGTCCCGCCGCCAGACCTGGATCGGCCGCATCGGAAGGCCGAGGCGTGGGTCCGAGACGAGTCGATAGTGAGTGCCGTCGACGATGTGGGGGTCGGCCTGGGCGTGCAGGGCGAGGCCACCCATTGCCCACACCGGCGGAAGTGCTGAAATCATGGCCACTCCTGGGAGACGAGACGGGGTTCGGTCGACAGGTATCGGGACGCCGAACGCAGCACGCCACGATCAAGCCAGTCGAGCCGGAGGATCGGGTCAGTCGGGTCCGGCGCGATCGGCGCGTCGGGCACGAGCAGGACACGCGTCGCGGCCGCATTGCTCCGGCGAACGACCAACTCGTCGGCCCCGATCGCGGCAGCGACGATCGCCAGCCGGTCCGGAGGTTCGACGTAGTCGATGATCTCCCCGGTGCTGGCGATGGCGGCGACCATCCCCATCGTCGTGGCGAGCAGGGTCGCCGTCGGAGGGCCCGGCGGGCTGTCATCGAGCACGTCTTCGAGGCGCGGGGCGCGGAACGTCGCCTCCAGGCCGTCCAGCAACACGCCGGCGACCTTCCATCCTCCATCGTCGATCCAACACACGATCGTGGCCGGAACCGCAGGGACCGGGAGGGGATCGAGCCCGAGCGACGCCAGCGCCTCGTCGAGCGCCACGTCATCGCCCAGGCGAACCTCGGTAGGGGCGGGAGCCTGCACGATCTGCTCCAGTGCGAACACCGGGTTGACCCCGCCCCCACGGTCGTAGCCGAGCGCCGTCATCATGGCATCGGCGTCGCGATACGCGCGAGGTCGCAAAGTGGGCTCGTGCAATCGTCGTGGCCCGGTTCGGGAAGCTACGGGCAACGGCACTGACGACGACGTCGTATTCGGCGAGCGGTTCGAGGTCGTCGGTTGCCAGACATGCCGTGACACCGTGTGGCTGGGGCCCGTCGACGCACGGTGCGAGCAACGCCGCCACCGCAGTCCTCGCGTCGACGGGTGAACTCTGCATCGTCGACGTGTTCGACGACCAGAGGACATCGATCGCGGCCATCCGATCGTCGATGTCCCGAGACGTACCAGGGGGCGGGTCCGTGCGCACGACGGCGAGTGACAGGTCGTAGCCGTATCGGTCGAGCAGCGCCTCGACCCACTCGACTTCGAAGTGCACGAGGATCTTGTCGTCGAGGAAGTGCCGGACCGACGGGTTGAGCGGATCGAAACCGACGACGTACCGGGCCAGCGCCCTCGGATCGAACTTGTCCTGTACCTCGAAGCGGAGCAGGTCGGCTTCGTCCATCGCGGTGTCGGCTGCGGTCGCGAACTCGAACACCTGCGAGTTGCCCGTCGACACGGTGACCGTGGCCGGTGGGTCGTCCCAGTCGAGCGACGCCGCCGATGGTGGCCCGCCGACGTCGTCCTGCCTCCAGGTCGCCACGTCATACCGCACCTCGACGCGGTAGGTCGCATCTGCGTCGAGCAGGACGACACGATCGCCGAGCGAGGAGTTCCAGGTGTCGTTCCACTGATCGAGGACGTCCTGCTTGGCGTCGTCGGTCGCAGCTGCAGCCTCGGCCGCTGCGCTCGTCGTGAAGCAACTGCTGATGATGCCGACGTCGACCACCGGCACGGCCGACAGTTCGACGCCGCTCCAAGGTCCGGGCACACCGACGGGGGCGTAGCGAACGATCGCTGCCACCCGCTCGGGGGATGACATGACCTCGAGCAGGACCGGCGGCCACACCTCGTCACCGGCGGCGCGCTGCCCGGTGCACACCGGCGCAAGCAATGTCGCCGATTCCTCGAGGAGCTCGGTCAACATCTCGGCGTAGGCGTCCGCGTCGACGGTGACGCCGACCTCGAAGCAGAAACGGTGCGTCTTGAGAACCCGGTCGATCCCAGGGATGCCCGGATCGGCCCACAGCTCGACGCGGACGATGCCGGCGTGCGTGATTCGCAACGTGTACGGAGTGCCGGGAGCCACACCTGGAGGCTGCTGTACCTCGACCGAGCGACCGTCTGCGGCGAAGGCCCGCATCTGGATCGGCTCGGTTCCGTAGTACTCGACGGTGGCGACGACACGGTTCGCGGGGCCGTATGTGTACGGCCCGAAGGTCGACCCGATGTCGATGTCGAGCTGATCGTCGAAGTACAGACACCACGAGTCGTCTCCGCTGTCGAAATCGACTCGGCTGTGTCCGCTGAAGCGGACGATGCCGTAGTCGATCACCTCGGGCAAGGGTGGCGAATCCGGGTCACCGTCGCCGAACTCGGCGAGCTCGTCGAACTCGATGCAGCCTCCGACCTCGTCGCCCGACGGGGGGACGGGCAGCGAGACCGCGACCACCAGGTCGGGGTCGACGACATCGCCGGTGTACGTCCCATCGAACCCGGTCGTGAACTGTTCGGCGGTGTCGTGCGTGAACCGCGGCAACCACCACATGGCGGTGAGCTCGGTCCCGGTGTCCGGGTCGAGGAGCGGCTGAGGCAGTGCACTGACTGCACTCGGCGTGTAGCGGTATCCCAACGAACGCGCCCAGGTCGACGCTGCGTCCGGTGTCAGCCCGATTGTTTCATCGCCCGTCAGCGAGGCACTCGACCGCCACGGAAGGACGCCGGTCGACGATGAGGTGAACCGCACGGCCTTCGGCCCGATCCGCACGCCGTCGGCTCCGAACACGCAGTGGCGCGTCGTCGGCGGCACCGGGTCGCAGAGACGTTCGATCATCGTGGCGGGGTCGCCCTCCGAGCCTGCCCCACCGTCGAGCAGCGAACGCGCCCACGGGGCCGGGTCCCACGCAAGCAGTGCCAGGTCCCACATCTCGTGCTCCGACGACGGAGCCTCACCCTCGACCGGGAACGCCGCCCGACCGGCCGGCATCCACCATGTGCTCGGCCAATCAGCGGTGCCGTCGACCACCCCGCCGGATTCGTCCTGGAGCTCGACGGCAGTCAGTCGATACAGGAACTTGGTGCGAGCCGAGCCGCCCCAGTCAGCACCCCAGCCGTTGCTCGGAGTCGGCTGGATCGACGACGTCGAGAGTGCACTGAGCACTCGTTTGTTGAAGTGCAACGTCGGCCGCACGTCGACCCAACCTCGATGTTCCGCGGTGATCGAACCGGCCGTGCTGGTGTCGCGCCCGGCGCCCACGACCCGCGCGTAGCGGTCGCTCAGGCTCAGCCCGGCGATCAGCGGGTCGGGCTCGATCGTCGGCTCGACGGCGCTGTTGATCGTGACAGACACGCAACCCTTGGCCTTGAACAGGGCGAGGTCGACCTCGCCACAGAACTCGCCGACAAGTTGCACGGCCTGCTCGGTGAGGGTGAGTCCGATCAGGCCGTCGATGCTCACGCCCACCGGTCCGAACCTGAGCTCGCCGCCGCATTCGAGTTCCCCCTTGATGAACAGCGGCTTCGTGCCGAGGCCGACGACGATCGACGACCCGGCGCGGAGGTAGACCGTCTTGCCGCCCCATTCGAAGTCGTAGCCGGCACCGAAGCCGATCGAAAAGCCGGTGAAGTCCCAGTCCGGTCCCTTGCCCCCGAGATCGAGCATCTGCTTCTGCTCGATCATCAGGAACGCCCACGCCAGAATGTCGAGCGTTCCGGGGAACACGGTGATCGTCACGCGGTCGCCGATTCGTGTCCCGTACCCGTCGCATCCGACACGGACGTAGCCGTCGGCGCCGGCGCCGTTGAACGGGAACCAGGCGGCAACCGGTACTTGCACGTCGAGCACCATCGGGATGCCGTACGTGCCGCGGATCCCGACCGCGATGCCGTCACCGCTGATGGCCACGATGCCGAGCAACCCGGCGCCGGTCGTCGAACCGGCAGTGGCGTCCTCCGCGGCGCCGGGCGGGAGCGCCATGAATGTCCCGGCAACCGTCAACACAACCGACGGGTCGGGCATCTCCACCACGATCATCCCGTTGACGTTGAACGTGAAGCCGCCGTCGGGTTGCGTGCCCACCGTCGCTCCGAGCCCGATCGCCGTCTGGCCGAGCGAGCTCACGTACTTGGGGTGGTCGAACGAGGTCTCCAGCCATGCCAGCTCGCGCTGGACGGGGTCGGGTTGCTCCTCGGCGGAAGGCAGGTTGCGGGTGCCGTTCGAGACGAATCGTCCGTTCAATCCGAACAACCCGAGCCCTGTGTTGAGCAACGGGATCGGCGTCGCGAACGTCACGACGACCTCGAGGTGCACCAGCGGTTGGCTGTACCAGAACGCGGCCTCGATGCCGAGCCCGATCGGTTCGATCGCCAGATCGACACTCGCGGACACGTCGAGCGCGTCCTCGTCGGCGTCCTCGCTGCCGTTCTCGGTGATCGCCAGATGTCCTTCGCCGTGGATGACACCGGGGATGTCCACCGAGAGCGTCAGACCGCGCAACTCGAAGACGACGGGGTCCGACAGCGTGAGCCGCAGCGTCGCTTCCTCCAACCTGACCGGCCCGAGATTGAGCGCGAGCACCAGGTCGACCTCGATCCAGATCGACCCGGCGCCCATTCTCACGGCCGCCACGCCGAGCAGCTTGGCGAGAATGCTCGACATCGTCCACGTCCCGGGCGAGACGATCTCAGGTGCGTCCTCGTAGACGATGCCGAGATCGTCGAGGTTGCTGGTGCTGACGTTGTCACCGAACTCGATCCCAGCACCGCGGTACCGGATCTCGATGCCGGAACCGGACACGACTCGTCCGATCGCGACATCGAACGCGGAGCGGTAGTCGGCAAAGAGCCAGATCCGCCGGGCAGCCGTGGAGTCGATGCCACCAGCGGCACGTCCGTAGCCGAACTCGAGGTGTTCGAGTGTCACCGTGCCGTTGCTGGCCACGTCGAAGATCGCGCTCGCCGTGGCGACGCCGACGATCGACGCCAACCGGGCGATGCCGTCGACGCTGTCTGACGGGTCGATCGCCGTGCCGAGCGCCGGTCCGAGTGCCAGCGCGAGGGCGAGATCGCTGGCGATCCCGTTGGCCCCATCGGAGGTGTCGACGATGCGAGCGATGCCGGTGTCGTCGCCAGCGGTATCCAATGCCCCCGAGATCGTCATCTGGCGCGAGAACGGGTCGCGGGTGTAGCGCAGCAGCACCTGCCACACGGTGGTGTCGCCGGGGCCGGGCACCGCTGGCTCGGGGTTGATCGAGCCGCCCAGCTCGGGTACCTCGAGCGAGGCGTTCTCCCATTCGAACGCAACCTCGACCAGAGTCGGCGCCGAATCCTGTGCATCGACCCACGTGGGGCTGTCCCACTTGGCGAGGAAGCGGAGCGCGAAGCTGAGGTCGCGTTCACGAGGCAGCTCGGTGATGACCGCCCACTGATCGGCGCCCGCGACGAGTGTCCGGCGCCGCGCACCACTGAACGGATCGCCGATTCCGAATCCGGCCTGACTCGGTACCACGGCGTACAGATCGACGCACCGCGCCTCTTGGCGCTCGGGCTGCGACCGAGATTCACCCCACGCCGAACGTTCCGGGTAGTCCTGCTCGATCCGGATCTCCTGGCGGGTGCGCTCGCCCAGGCTCCGGGCCCGGAGTTCCGGATCGGCCACCTCGTCCAGGATCGTCGGGTCGCCCGGGAGAGCGATCGGCGGCTGGTTCTCGCCTCGCGAGAACACCTTCGAGGTGGGAACCGGTGGGTTCAGCGGGTCATCACCGAACGCGACGTCGGTGAGCAGGCCCGCCCCCTGTTCGGCTCGCCGGCCCCCGAGCCCGGTGTTGTACCCGCTGTCGCCGATGTCGCACGTCCGCCCGATCACGACGAACTCGGCGTCCGGATCGGCGGCCAGCACCACGTTCGCCCAGGCCCGCAGCACCGACGCTGCCACCACCGTCGGATCGGCACCCTCTGGGAAGCCGCGCAGGCGGTCAGGGCCGGCGTCGTCCGATGCGTCGCTGCTCAGCAACGGATACGGATCGGGAGGACCCCACGGGTCGACGTGGGTCCCCTCGAACCCAGCTTCGTCGGATTCGAACTCGGCGGGGTGGATCTCCCGGAACAGGATCGGGATGGTGGTGTCGAAGTCCATCCGCACACGCATCGCCGCGAGCACGTGCGCGTCGGCGTCCTCGGCGGCGGCGAGCGCCAGCTCGGCGAGCGTGCCGTCAGCGACGATGAGCGGGTTCAGGGTCGGTGGTTCGTCGCCCGGCCGAAACTCGCCGTCCTGATGGAACGACCGCAGGTGGTAGGTCCCGATGACGGCGATCGGTGTCGCGGGCGACTCCTCCGTGACGATGTCGTCGACAACGAGTTGCCGCGGGCCGCGGCGCTCGTCCTCGGTGCCGACGCCGAGGACGAAGGCGCACCCGATGATCATTCGGTCGGCGTCGGCAATGACCTCGATCTCCATCCGTCGGTGTCGCTCGAGACCATCCGTCAGCACCAGCCAATGGCGCCCGGTTCTCCACGCCAGGTTCGGCTCGAAGTGGCCGCCGGAACCGGTGACCACCGACCCGTCGTGTCGCAACTCCCAGCGGAGTTCCCCCGGATCGTCGGGCAACGGATCGACGGCATCGAAGCGCATTCCTGCAAGGTGCGATGGCGCGCCCGACACGGACGCCACGTCGGTCCAACTGAACTCCTCCGTGAGGTCTTCGCTGTCGACGGTGAGGACGATCTTGGGTGGGAAACTGGCCGCGAGGTCAGCGGCTCCCTCGGGAACGAAGGCGAAGGTGAGCTGTGGCCCGTCGGCTTCGCCGCCGTCCTCGAGGGCGAAGATGTCGCGGTAGCCCAAGGTGCTGTGGGGGTCGCCAGGGCGGACCGTCAGCCAACCCGTGTCGTTCGCCGTGATCCACGTGCTCGTGCCGGGGAGCCGCCAGCGACCGGCCACCTCCGGCGGCGCCAACCGACCGATCACTCGGATGGGGTTGCCGGACGACGTCGTGGCCACGACCTCGCGCTCGGTCCACGGGTGACCTGGAGGTGGTGCGGTCGGGGTGTCGAGTTTGCCGATCTGGCCGTCGACGTCCTGGTAGAAGTGCATCGTGACCATGCTCGTGCCGCCATCGTCGGGGTCGAGGCGGCTGATCTCACCCATCTGCACGAAGGCCTCCAACTGCACCCCGCCGTTCGGCGCCCGGCCGATCAGGAGGTCGCGAACGCCTGCTGTGACGTCGCCGACGAAGGGCAGATCGCGTGGTAGGTACAGCGTCGCGTCCGAGATCGAAACGCCCCGCCACGCGGCATCGTGGCCCCGGGCCACGATCTCCGGTGGGGTGAACAGTGCAGTGTCGTCCCACACGATCTCGCCGACGGTGACACCGAAACCGCTCGTGGCGAACAGTACGTGGCGCGGGTCGAGGCCGGCTCGGAGCACGCGTCCTGACGGCAGGTTCGGCTGAAACGGGTCTGGATCGGCAACGAGGCCGCTCGTGACGATTCCGGTGGCGTTCGTGACGAGGACGACGCCGCTCACCCAGAGGTGGACACGCTCGCGATCGGGGTCTTCGACGAGCGGCCCGACAAAGCCTTCGGTCGAGGCTGCGCGCTGCGCCGCTCGTCCCGGGAATGGAACGAGGAGGCGGTCGACGAAGATCGCAAGTTGCCAGATCACGGGTGGCGGCTCGACGTTCTGGCCGGCAGTCGCGAACGACGCGCAGCGACGTGTATTCGAACCGCAGACCGCTGGTCACGCCGGGGACCTCCGCGATGAATCCGTCGCCCAGCTCGATCCCGGCCGCGTCGAGCAACGACCGAGCGGTGCCCTCGACGATGTCGTAGGTTCCGGAAGCTCGGCTCGAACTCTCGACGACCGACAGATGCTCGAGGAAGCGTCGTACCCCTGCGGGAAGCACCTCCTCGGTTCCCTGGGGGATCGCGGTGACGAGATCGATCAGCGTGATCCCGCGCGGGAGAACGGTGCGGCCCATCAGCGAGCTCCGGAGATGATGGTCAGCGTTGGTTCGACGCGTAGCCGACCCGACAGATGCGCTGCGGCTCGGCCACGGTCGTCGAGTACGTCGGCGTCGAGTGCAACTGCGGCGTCGGTGAGTCGGGCGTCGACGAGCCGCGCCACCAGCATCGATGCCATGATGACGCCTCCGGTCGATGCGTCGGCGCGCTTCGGTGCCCCGGATCTGGGAGGTGAGGGCGCCGCAAATGAGGGCCGCGGCAGCCGGCGGTGTGCGTCGACAAGCACGTGGATGCGGACGAGGGCAGACCAACGTGCTGCGGACTCGTCGGAGATCACGTTGTCGATCGCGACGTGAGCTGGGCCCGCGGCGAGCCGTCCGATCACTGACTGATCGGACACCGCGCGAACATCGCCTCGGTGCGGCGTCCAATCGTCGTCGGCTCGCGCGCCGAGGGCGTCCATCTCCCGGATCAGGAGCGTTACAAGTCGATCACGGAACCGCATCGCCGCCGCAGGGAGGCGCGGCGAGCGCATTGGCGTCGGCGCGTGCGATGACCCGCGAGTCGATTCGCGATTTCCGCGTAGCAGCAATGCGACGATGCCCACGCACCACTCGCCGTGCTGCGCGGCGATGTGCAGACTGGCCGTCGTGCTGGTCGACCCCGGCGCCGTCGTCCCCAAGTTCAGCGGCGGTGAACCCACGACGATCTGCGGCTCGGCGACGGCCGCCGATCCGGGCAACCCATTGGCCGGTACCGGCGCCGCGAACAACAGCAACCAACCCTCGACCGGGCCTCTGATGTTCGGAGCGAGTCGCGCCGCGTCGATCGTCATCGCACAGTTGCGGCCGCCGAAGCCTGCGCCGTTCATGTCACGTCTCCCATCGTGTCAGCATCGACAACAGGCGTAACCCGATCGTTACCTGCCTGCGCTGTGGGCCTGATCGGAAAATCCCGGCGCATCCGGAAGCGGACTGATCTAACGTCGCATCCAATGACGACTGCAGTGCGCGTCGAGGAGGGGCGGCGAGCATTCGCTCCACCGGCGCGCCTGCGTCACGAAATCGTCAGATCGGCAATGGTCCAACTTCTTGAGCGGCGATTTGAGACACCGGTCACCGTGATGACCGCAGGTGCCGGGTTCGGCAAGACCACTGCGCTGGCCCAGGCCGTTCGTGCGAACCTCTCCGAGCCGCGAGGCATCGACGCCTGGTTGTCCTGCGAACCACGCGACGAGGACCCGAACCGGCTCGCGAACGTGATCGTCAAGGCGCTCGACGTCGATGCGCCTTCCGGTCCGCACCTCGACCGGATCAGCTACGCAATCAATCGCCTGGCCCCGATCGACGTCTGCCTCGTCGTTGACGATCTGCACGAGCTCCCCACCGGCTCGCCCGGTGAGCAGCTCGTCGCTGAACTCGTGCGGACCATGCCCACGCACCTGCATGTGGTGCTCGCCAGCCGGACGGAGGTCGCACTCCCGCTGGCCCGGGTCCGCGTGGCCGGTGGCGTGATCGAGATCGACAATGCCGATCTCGCATTCACGTCGGACGAGATTTCCGAACTGGCCCGATTGCGCGGCACCTCGATCGACGGCGCCGATCAGTTCGCCGGCTGGCCGTCACTGGTCCAACTGGCGATGTCGGCTCGTCCGGGAGCGGCCACAGAGTTCCTCTGGGAGGAGATCGTGGCCGGCCTCGACCCGTCCGAACAGATGGGCCTCCTGGCGCTGGCGACGTTGGGATGGGGTTCTGCCGACGACGTCGCCATGGTCGCGGGTGATCGCATCAATCCCGGACGCCTGATCGGCGTCCCGCTGGTTTCCGACATCGGTGATGGCCGGTTGGGTGTCCACCGGTTGTGGGAAGAAGCGATCGACCGGATCTTCGCTGCGGACGTGCTCCGCGATGTTCGGCGTCGAGCGCTGGAAACCATCCACCGCAGGGGCGAAGCCCTCCGGCTCGGAGACGCGGCCTTGCGTTGGGGTGACGACGAGTGGTTGCGGCAGGCCGCATTGATGCTTCTCGAGCACAGCTGGGGTGCGCTTCCGATGGAGACGGCCGAGCGGTGGTTGCAGAACGCATCGGTGCGGTGCCTGAGAACACCCGAGTTTCGACTGCTCCGACTCGCGATCGAGCACGGCCACCATCCCGACGACCCCATGCTCGACAGGGAAGTCGATGTGCTCCTCGACGAGTTCACGAGACGCGGCGACGACAACGCTGTCGGCAAGACGCTCGGCCTCGGAGCGATCATCGCCCACGTCCGCGGTGACGGCGCTCGCCTCTTCCAGTTCGCGCAGCTTGCACGCGAACTGCCGTCAACGGCGACGTCGCCGTTGCTGCGCTTCTTCGTCGGCGCCATGGACGCCGCGCTCGCCTCGATTGGCGGCGATGCCGGGGCTTCGATCCGGCTCATCGAGCAGCTCGACTTCGATGCCGCGCCGCCCGCGGTCAGCGAGCTGGTGACGCGACTGAGGGTGATGATGCTGGTCGTCAGCGGGCGGGCCGACGAGGCGACCAAGTTGGCGGATGGCCTCGCTCAGTCCCACGACGAGCACGTGCGATCGATCCCGGCCTACCTGCGATGGCAGGCGGGCGATCCTCGCGACTATCTCGTCCGATCCAACGTCGGGCGACCCTCCACGATCACGAACGATCACGATCGGTTCGTCCATGACACCGAACGCGCGACGATCGCCGCGGGTCTCGGCGACCGGGACATTGTTCGATCGGCGTGCGCCATCGTCCATGCCCGCAGCCTGACGGACCTCAACCCCAGCGCGTCCGCGTTCGCGGCGACGGCTCTGGCCTGCGAGTACATCCTGAACGGTGACGACGCAGCGGCGGCCGCCGCCATCTGTGCACACCTCGACCGGCATCGGGATGCCTCGGCAGTCGCCGAGATGCACCTCCGCCGCCATCTCGCGATCGGCTACGTGTGCAGTGAGGAGCTGCGTGCGCGCTGGGGTGCCGATGGAACCCTGGGACCCGTCCACCGACGGTCGGTCCAAGCCGCCGACGCGCTCCTGCGGGCGCGTGGCGGCCGGCTCGAACGGGTCGACGCCTTGCCGAGTCGTGAGGTCGCCGTGACATCGCTGCCGTTCCCCTGGACCATCGAGCTCGGTGTGCGGGCCCATGCCGTCGGGCATCCGGGTGCCGCGGCGTTCGTCTCGGGCGTGGCCGACTGGTTGCTCGTGCGGACCAGAACCGAACTGACCAATGTGATCGATCATGGTGAGTCGTCGCTCGCCGCCTCTGCCGGCGAGCTGCTCGAGACGCTGCCATGCTCGCCGCGGGCGCGCCTGTACGTCGAGTTGCTCGGGCCGTTGCGCCTCTCGCTCGATGATCATGAGGTGACCGCTCCCGAGCTTCGCCGCGGTCGCGTCCGCACGCTGCTCCAGCTCCTCGCGGTCCGAGGCGCCCTGCGCCGCGACCAGATCATTGAGGCGATGTGGCCCGACGTCCACGTCGACGTCGGGCGACAGAACCTCCGCGTCACGCTGAGCCGGCTACGACGCGCGGTCGAGCCCGAACGCGACCAGCAACGGTCCGGCGCTCGGCTCATTGTCGACGGTGACCTCATCCAGCTCGCGGATTCACCGCTTGTCGAGGTCGATCTGTGGCGATTCCGCCGACATCTCACGGCGGCCCGCCGAGCCGATGGAACCGCGAACTCCCCGCTCGTCACATCGCGCCTCGAGGACGCGTTTGCGCTCTGGCGCACCGACCCGCTCGAAGCCCTCAGCTCGGTCACCGGACTCGAAGGCGACGTCGAGCACATCCGCCGTGATCTGGTCGACGTCGGGCTCCGGCTCGGTGAGTTGCATCACGTGGCGGGCCGGTTTGATGATGCGCTCGCCTGTGCCGACCGAAGTCTGATGCTCTCGCCATATTCCGAACGAGCCCACCGGCTCGCCATCGCTGCGCACGTCCAGCGCGGCGACCACCACAGCCTCAAGGCTTCGGTGTCGGCGTTGACGGCGATGCTCGATGAGCTGGACGTCGACCCGGAACCGTCGACCCGGATGCTGCTGCGTCGCTGCGGCCTGTTCCGATCCCTCCTCCTCACATCCGCGGACGGCGACCGCGACATGGCGTCGCCACTCCCAGAGGTTGTTCTCGCGCACTCCGGCTGAACTCATCTCGTGCGGCCCTCCGACCTGGCGCCGCAGTCGGGAGGGCTCGGTTCGTGCGCCGCGGGCTTGAGCTCCCTCCCAAGAATGACGGTGTCGAAGCCGGGATACAGATTGCCGTCGTGTTGGGTAGAAACGAACTGGCCCTCCCAATTGATTCCTTCGAACGCCACCCCAGAAACGGGGGACTCGCAGAAACCAACCCCCCACCCGTCCCGCTCGCCGACCCACACCGAGATCTGCTCGAAAAGTTCGTCACCCGTCAATGTCGTGCGAATGGCACATCAGAGCAGTCATCAAACCCTGGGTTCCTCTGTTTTTGTCAAGCGGCGATCTCGGGGTGGTTGGGTCGGGATGCGTGACTGCGTTCGTCGGCAATCATCATGCGCCAGATGTGGTTCGCAAGTCGCAACTTGAGGCACCGCGGGCCGCGTTGCGGGTCTTTCCTTCGGCGATCTTCTTGTCGAAGTACGCGCGTCCGATGCTGCTGCGCATCCGGACCTGGGTGACCGCGATCAGGTGGCCTGCGGAGTTCAGCCGACGGTCCCCGCTGCGCGAGAGCCGGTGCCGAGTGTGTTCACCGCTTGCGATCTCGATCGGCGCCACACCGGCGTACGTCGCGAACGCATGCTCGGATCTGAACCGTGATGCGATGCCGGTTCGGCCAATGAGCCGGACTGCGGTGACGGCGCCGATTCCATCGATCTCACGCAGTCGCGTGCCGTGCTCATCGAGAGCGACGGTCACTCGTATCTCGATGTCAGCCAAGCCAGCGTCGGCGGCCCGGAGCTCACGGGCCAGGTCCTGGGCGAGTTCGCATCCGCGGCCTGTGACACGCTGAGGTCGCCATCGGTGGAAAGCACCAAAACCGGATGTCGGGATCATCACCACTGGTCGGTCCTACCCGCACAGAACACTCGCGCATAATCCCGTGGTCGGCGTTGCGCGCTGCTGGTTTGCATCGCGGCCCAAGCAGCGCACCCGATATTCGCGTCGGTGGTCAACGACCGATCACGAATGATGGTCGCGTTACGAGCTGCCTGTTGGACAGCTGGGCCTGCTGCGGCCCGCCGGAAGCGGAGTAGGTGGTCCGACGTGTTGGGGCGCGATCATCGATCGGGTGTCTTCTCCGTCGTTCAGAGTGGCCGGTAGGCCGTCGACAGTCGCCCGATCTTCGTGGCGATGAACGACGATCACCCTTCATTCTTGTTGATCTCGTGGTTGATCCGATCGACGCCGTGTCGTGCAGTTGGATGCCGGCCGGCTCTCATCGCGCCGCTCCGCCGACGCGCTACGAATCGTCGGGTATGCGCCGGACGTGGGCTTGGAGCCGCCGTGATCGCGCAGCAGACTGCTGGCGTCGATTCGGGTGCGGCCGGGAGCGATCCGCGTTCTGATCTCTCCTACTTCTCGGCAAGTTGCTCGAAGACCACGACGGCGGTCTCTGTGGAGCGACGTGCGGCATAGGCGTCGAGGTTCTTGTCGATCTCTGCCTGTCGCGCCCACAGGCGTTCGCGTTCCTCACCCTCAGCTGCATGCGCGGACACGTGACGCGGACCGTCGACAAGTTCGACTTCGGCGTCGGGATGGGCCTGCAGGTTGAGCCACCATGCCGGCTCGCCCTCTCCCCAGCCGTTCATGGCGATCGAAACCAGATTTGAGCCGTCCTCGAAGTAGCCGACGACCACACGGCGCTGCCGACCGCTGCGTCTCCCGATGGTGATGAGACGCAACGCGCCCCACCCGTCGGGCTTGGGCCGCCACAGCCCCAGTCGGCCGCCACTCACTCGGAGCACGGCGCGGTGTGCGTACCAGAACGAGCGGATGAACCAGCGAGGAGGCAGGCGCGGCTGCTTCATCGATCGAGCTGAGGTGGGTTGCTCTGGCATTGGTGCTCCTCGGACGGCGCCCGCACTGAATCGTTCACAACACGGACGCCCTCTACCTCCAGACTGGGTCCCGGCACCATTTCGCACCAGGGGCCGAAGTCCTCCTTGACGCTGGTCGGCGCCGCTCGCTTCAGGCCCGCCGTCGCGGCTCCCGCGTCGACGAACTAACCGCAATGCCGTTCAGTTAGAACTACGGCGGTGTAGTTTGGGTGGATGGCTCGTGCTGGTTGGGTGAAGCCGAAGTCGGAGCGCCGTCTGTCGGATCTGGTGTCGGTCGGGTTGTTGACGCGGGTGTTCCCGCCCGATGTCGTGGATGAGATGATCGCCGAGTGCGGGCGGACCGAGCAGCGGCATCGGTCGTTGCCGGCTCGCACGATGGCGTACTTCGCGGTCGGGATGGCGTTGCACTCGGATGGGTCGTATGAGGATGTGATGGGGTTGCTGACCGACGGTTTGTCGTGGGTTGATGTCGAGTCGGTGCCGGTGAAGTTGCCGTCGAAGTCGGCGATCTTCCAAGCGCGTGAGCGGTTGGGGTTCGAGCCGGTGGAGATGTTGTTCCGGCGGGTCGCTCGACCGTTGGCGACACCAGAGTCGCTGGGGTGTTGGTTGGCGGGTCGGCGGCTGGTGGCGATCGATGGCACGACGTTGGACGTGGCCGACACCGAGGCCAACGACGAGTTCTTCGGCCGCCCGGGTGTCAACAAAGGAGAGCGCTCTGCGTTTCCTCAGGCCCGGGTGGTGGCGGTGGGTGAGTGCGGCACCCGGGCGATCATCGACGCCGAGATCTGCGCCTACACGACCGGGGAGAACACGTTGGCGACGGCGTTGTGTGACCGGCTCGAGCCGGGGATGCTGGCGTTGGCGGATCGCGGGTTCTGTGGGTTCCCGTTGTGGCAGCGGGCCCAGGCGACGGGGGCGGATCTGTTGTGGCGCGCCAAGTCGGACATGAAGCCACGCCATGTCGAGACCCTCGACGACGGGACGTGGTTGGCCGAGTTCCGCTTGTCGGGCAACGCCGGTCGCAACACCGAGGCGTTGATGATCCGGGTGATCGAGTACACGATCGACGACGGCCGGTCCAACGACACCGTGTACCGGTTGTTCACCACGATCCTCGACCCCAACGAGGCGACCGCGACCGAACTGGCTGGCGCGTACGCGCAGCGTTGGGAGATCGAAACCGCGTTCGGCGAGTTGAAGACTCATCAGCGTGGCTCACATGTGGTGTTGCGCTCGAAGTCGCCGCCGCTGGTGCTGCAAGAGATCTGGGGGCATCTGTGCTGCCACTACGCGATCCGCACCCTGATGTTCGAAGCCGCTGACACCGCCGAGGTCGACACTGACCGGGTCAGCTTCACCGCTGCCCTTCGCATCGCGCGCCGCTCGATCTCACAGGCGCGCGATTTTTCCCCCTCTGCACCTTGACCGGCTCTGGGCCCGGGCACTCGCCATGCTCGCCACCCGGCTCAACCCGCACCGGCGCCGACGATCCAGCCCGCGCCTGATCAAACGCAAGATGCCCAAGTGGCACGTCAAGCGAGCCCGACACCGAACCTGGCCACAACCCAGAGCCGGACCACCCACCATCACCATCCAACCCGCAAACTGAACGGCATTGGGTTTAGGTGAGGTCGGTGACGGCGCCCAGGTAGTCGTTCACTTGATTGGTGGCCTGGTAGTCGCCGACGAGCTCGGTCACCGACCGCGATGTCGGCGGCGTGAACGTGTCGGGCCACCTCGTGACGTGCTGGCCGTGGCAAGTGAACTGTTCGACGGCGGTGAGGTGGGTGACGATGCCGAGCATGCTCGGTCCCCGATGGGATCACGACACGGGCGTTGGACTCGGCGATGTCGTCGAGGTTGGCGATCACGCCGTGGTGGGCGTATCGGAATTCGATGGGGGTGTCCAGCTCGCCGGGTCCCCCGACGCGGACCGTCGAACCTTGCCGTTCACGCACGCACCCGAGAAGCGGAGCGTGGTCATCGCCGGTCGAACGCAGTCGATCGGGACCGATTCCAGCCCGGCCGATGCCTGAAACTCGAGTCACGATGTGTGTCTTGGTGAGCACTGAACGTGCTGCTAGTGTCCTCGCTCGTTCGTGGCGAACCGGCAACATGCAAGGTGGGGGAAACACATGCTCGTACTTCGAAGGACTGCTGTCACGGCCCTGACGCTGGCGCTCGTCGTTCCCTTGGTCTCACCGGCCAGAGCGGGGGCATCCGACGCCTCGTGTCGTGGGCTACCCGCAACGATCATTGGTAGTGACGGTGATGACGACCTCATCGGAACTGACGGCGACGACGTCATCGTCGCTCTGGGCGGGGCCGACACCATCATCGCAGGCGACGGCAACGATGTCGTTTGCGCGGGCGTTGGCGATGACTACGTGGACGGCGGTCCTGGTGACGACATCGTCGACGGTGACGCAGGGCACGACGAGATCCTGGGTGACGCTGGTGCCGACGAGCTGTTCGGCGGTGACGGCAATGATCTCATCGACGGCGGGTCTGGCTCTGACGTGCTCGTCGGTGCAGCCGGCTCGGACGTGTTGATCGGATCCGAAGGTGACGATCAAGTTCAGGGTGACACCGGCCACGACGACCTGTCCGGCGGTGCCGGCGATGACATCGTGACCGGCGGTGATGGCAACGACACGCTCGATGGTGGGCTAGGCATCGACGCTCTGGACGCTGGCTACGGCCACGATTCGTGTCGCGACGGTGAAGTCCTCGTCAGCTGCGAGTCCCACGAGTCGACGACCCCGCCAGACTCTAGCGGGCCCGGATTGTGCGCCGGCGAGGTGCCAACGTTGGTTGGTACCGAAGGTGACGACGTGCTCCTAGGGACGCCCGGCGACGACGTCGTGATCGGCCTCGGCGGACACGATCGCATCGATACCGGTGCGGGCGACGACGTCATTTGCGCCGGCCCCGGCGACGACGAAATCGTGTCCGGCCCCGGCTTCGACGAGATTAGAGGAGGGGACGGTAACGATTCGATCGACGCAGGAGATCAGGACGACACCGTCGACGGCGGCGACGGCGATGACGTCATCTTCGCAGGCACAGGACTCGACGATGTCGAAGGCGGGCTCGGCTCCGACCTCGTCGATGGTGGCTCCGGTGAAGACCACCTCACCGGCGGACCCGGGGACGACGAGATTCGAGGCGGCTCAAATGGCGACTACCTCGACGGAGGGACAGGCACCGACGTACTCGACGGCGGGTTCAAGACGGATGTCTGCGTGTCGGGCGAGACCCTCCTCAACTGCGAAAACAACGGGACGGCAGATCGGGACGGTGACCTCCTTGTCGACCTGCTCGAGGACAAGCTCGGCACCAACACACGAAAAGGCGACACCGACGGCGACGGTCTCACCGACTACTTCGAGGCCGCGTTCGGCATTCACGTACATGTTCCGACGTCGGCCGACACCGACGGAGACGGAGTCGCAGACGGCGACGAAGACTACGACCTCGACGGCCTCACCGCCGCAGACGAGCAGCGCCACTCCACGAACCCCCTCCTCCCAGATACTGATGGCGATCGAGTCGGCGATGGCGACGAGATCGCGAACGGTACCGATCCACTTGTTCCCGACCAGCCCGTCACGACATCCTCCACGTCTGCCGGCGCCATCGAGGTCGCCCTGACAGGGTTCGGAGACCTCAGCGACACCGTTCGGATCTTCGAACGCCCCGATGATCGGTTCGACGGCGCGCCTGGTCAGTTGGCCCCAGCATTTCAGATCGACATGGATCCATACGGTGCGGCCCACTTGCAGTCAGCAACGATCACGTGGTCGTACGCCGACGCGATCGTTACCGACGAGTCGCAACTCCGCATCTTCACGTGGGACGAAGACGTGCGCGCCTGGTCCCTGCCCGGGGACGGCGCGGTCCAGGCCGTCGACGAGAACGCGAACACGGTCACAGTAGGCGTCAGCCACTTCTCGACGTTTGGACTCTTTGACCTCGGTGCGTGGCTGGCCTATTGGAACGGCCTTCCGGTTGCGTGTGGCGGGGGCGGCAACGGCGGTGACGCTACGCCCGTCAAGGTCGCACTTGCGTTGGACTCTTCGGGATCGATGGGTTGGAACGACCCGAGCGGCTTGCGGAGACACGCTGCCAAACGCTTCGTCGATCTATTGCGGGTGGATGACCCGGATCCCGCGAAACACGATCTCGCGGCGATCATCGACTTCGATAGTCGCGCACAGGTGTACCAGGGCCTGACCGACGACGCAGCACTCCTCTACGCTGCGATCGATCGGGTCAACTCGTCGGGGGGCACCAACCTGTCGGCAGCCATGTCCACGTCGCTGAGCGCGCTGGGCACGTTCGACCCCGGTTCATACTCGGAGGTCATCGTGCTGTTGACCGACGGTGTCGGCAGCTATTCGCACTTCTACACAGACCGGGCCGTCGATCGGGGCGTGACAGTCTACACCGTCGGACTGGGAACGAGCGTTGACGCCTCCCTCCTTCAGACCATCGCGTCCACGACGGGTGGCGAATACTTCCCAGTCTCGCAGGCGTCCGACCTGGAGGACATCTTCGTCGAGATCGGTGGCGAGGTGACGGGCAACGACCAGGACGGCGATGGGCTTGACGACTGCGCCGAGGTCGAAGGAATGGTCGATGCTCAAGGCACGCTGTACTTCAGTGATCCGACCGTCGCTGACACCGACGGAGATCTTCTCCCGGACGGGATCGAGATGGGAGAACTGCGCGTTGTTGAGCAAGGGATCTACCCAAGTGACGCATCGTTCTACGACCCAATCTCCGATCCGAGCGATGCAAACACGGATGTCTATCCCGGTGCCGAAGAGTTCGACTTGACCGACGACGGGTTCGAGTTCGCGAATGGGACTAATCCCAACCGACTCGATACCGAGAACGAGTTCGAGTTCAGATTCTACGACGTCGGCTACAAGTTGGAGCCATTCGACGACAACCTGGAATACCTCAACGACATGAGTCCGACCGATCTCGACACCGACGGGGACGGCTACTCGGACTACTACGAGTTCTTCGCTTGGCAGTTCGATTGGGAGCACACGGTCCACCTCAATCTTGATCCCTTGGTGGTCAACTCGACCACTTCGGCGGAGGCCTGGGCGCAGGCCTATGCGAATGGCTCTCTCTGCGGCGACCTCTACCAGCTGTGCCCGTGGGTCGACGACACCTCGAGCATTCCCTACATCCTTGGCTCGGTGGTGTCGGGATTCGGCGGGCCCGTTCCGGACGCCCGCGACCTGCTCGGCAACCTGTTCCGACTTGACGTCACGGGCACTGCGCTGTCGGCTGTGGCGTTCATTCCAGTTGCTGGAGATACGACGGCAGCCGTCGGCCGGGCGACTCGAACACTCAAGCAGTTGACGGGCCCGAAGAAGCAGGCGGCGATCAAGGAGTTGGAGGACGCGAACCTGCCGGACGGCATCGTCGACGACATTGTCGAGGAGCTGCTCGGCAAGTCGATAAAGACCCTCAAGCAAGCAGGCATCTCGGACGACGCCCTCGATACGTTCCGCAAGTCGGGCGTCGATCTGGACGCGTTGGCTGATGCCGTCAAACTTGCCGCACCCTCGACGATCCCATCGCCAGGTTTCTTGTCCCACTGGAGAAAGGGAGAACAGGCCCTCCGCGCATCGGACCCAGGCTTCCTCACAACGGGTCGCGGCTTCGCTGACCCAGCTGTGGTTGGTTCGCGTCGCAACTTCAGAATCGTCGACGCCTACAATCCTGGAACAAGGACCGCGCTGGAGTCCAAATCCGGTCGCCAATCGATGAGGCGTGACCCGAACAACCCCGGCAAGCCCCATCCTGACGACAAGCTCAAACAGCAAATCGACCGTGACCGCGCACTGCTCGACGCAAGTGACGTTCCGATCGAAGAAGTGACCTGGCACTTCTTCGCAAGCGACGTCTCGGGCTACATCGCCGATGATCCGCTGCTGTTCGACTACCTCCGTGCGAACAACATCCCGTACGAGATTCACCTGCCGTGAAACAAGGCAGTGTGCCGATCCTGAAGAGAAGGTGTGTGCGAATGTAATGGCGAGATGGTGGGATGACCTCTCGAAGACCGAGGCACGGGCGATACTGGACGCGCGCCGGGCGTCGCAGCCAGCGATGGCTGCTGCTGCCGCTGGGCTTCTGGCCGAACTCGGAGCTGAACAGGTTGATTTCTCGGTCTCGTCCTTGAACGTGGTCTGGCCGCTTGCGGTGGCGCACTTCGACGAGCTGCCAGAAGGTGGTGATCTGGCAGAACTCGATTCACGACCTGCCTGGGTGCAGTTTCAGCTGGCCGCAGCCGAGCAGTTGGGGCCCGAGCGGATCCGGTTTGCGTCGATGCTGGGCGCCTACGTTGCAGAGGTCGCGCTGCGAAGTCACCCGTTGGTGGGTTGGACGTTGGGTAAAGAAAGGGGAGGTATCGACTTCCAGCAACCCCTGTTGATGTTTGGGCCACTCGGTGGGTGCCTCGATCCGGACGGTCTGGTTGTGATGGCGCTCGAGCAGGCGACGAACCCGGAATCTCGTCACTACGAGTCTCGGCGTCGATCTGATGGCTTGTCGGAAAGCGTCTCGAGGGTGGTGACGGCGTTGATGGACAGGCTAGCCGGTGACGCAGATCCGCCGCCTCGCCAGTCAGATGGGATCGAACTCGCGTTGGTCGAGCAGGTGGGTTCGGACTTCCGGTTCCAGGTGATGGCCGAGGTCGATGACGAACTCGGCGAGCACGTCGACCGGGCGCTGGTCGCGCTCGTTCAGCGCGCCGATGTGACGAAAGCCGAGCGTGAGGATCGCGAACTGATCTACGTGAAGAGCACCAAACTCGACGTCGTTACCCTGAGTTCCCTGCTGGACCGTGCGTTCGCCGAAGTCGAGCGCGCAAGTCCGTCCGGCTGAGCGTCGGTCGATCGACGAGCTACGTCCCGCGCTGGTCTTGAGGTCGCCGCCCAGTAGTCCTCCACGCCCTCGACGGTACGGGCGACCTCGGCTTGATCGTCTCATCGCCCGGCGGGCCGAGCGATATTCGCGACCGATCGCCTGCCGGGCAACCGCCGTGGTACGGCACGTCAAGCGGAGCGCTACGGCCGGACGACCCACTCGATATCGCGATCACGGACGGTGGCCGGCCGTCGACGAGGCCATAGCGATCGTCCTGCCGGATCCAGAGCGCCT
>CAWKAY010000009.1:0-107401 GCA_963847775.1 uncultured Acidimicrobiaceae bacterium | reverse complement strand
CAGCCACCCGTAGGCGCTCGTCCGCCGGAGGAGGTAGAGGGTCGGGAACGTGACGACGACGACGACGAGCTGACCGATCTCGATCCCGACGTTGCGGCCGAGCAGCGAGACCAGCTGGGTCGATCGATCGATGTCGAGGTCCTCGACGAGCCCGGCGAACCCCATACCGTGGAACAGACCGAACGCGAACGCGATCGCCCACTCGCGGTGACCAAGGATTGGTCGCAGGTTGTGGAGCGCGGCGGCGGCGATCGAGGCGGCGATCAGGGTTTCGACGAGCTTCGACGGCGGGAGCGGGAGGTAGTCGAGGCCGGCCAGCGTGAACGTGATCGAGTGCGCGACCGTGAACATCGTCGCCACGACGACGACCCGCCCGAACGACCCACCGAAGCTCGCTGCCGGGCGCCACGTCCGCATCCTGAGGACGAGCACGGAGGGCAACAGCAGGACGAGCACGAACAGGATGTGATCGGGGCCCGTCCGGATGTGGTCCACGCCGAGGTCGATGCTCGCCCGGAAGTTGCGCCACTGGCTCGCGTCACCGAGGTCGATCGTTCCCCTCGGTGACGCCTCGGTGAGCACGAGCAACTCGTTCGTCTCCTGATCGATGACGCCGCGCTTCCAGTCGTTGGCGACCAGGGCGACGTTGTTGCGATCGGCGATCTCGGTCAGGAACGGTGTGAACGTGACGTCGATCAACTGTGGGACGTCCGCCCCGTCGAGCTCCACGGTGAACGGGAAGAGCGCGTAGCCGAGCCCGTTCGAGTCGACAGGCTGGTCGAAGACGAGCTCGACGCCGTCGAACACGATCGGCCAGTCGACGGTTCCGTCGCCGACGGTGGTGTGGGCCTCGAGGTAGCGGTGGATGTCGTCGAGGCTCGACTCCAACTCTGCGAGTTGTTCGTCGGGAGCGCCGGTGAGGCGGAGATCGAGCACCTCGCGCATGTCGCGATACGGCAGCTCGACGCGTCCGCCGAGGCTGGCGTCACCGACGTCGAGGTAGAGGTAGGACTCGTCGTTGCGGTGGGCTTCGGCCGTGCCGGGAGCGACGAACGCCGCAGCGGTGGCGAGCGCCACGATCGTCAGCGCCCAGCGCTGCCATCGATGGGAGCTCATCGTCCGGTCGGGGCCCGGCGCTCCCGTCTCCGCGACCGGGACCATGACGTCATCGCTTCCACGGCATCTTCTCCACGGCGGAAACCCTAGACGTGGTCGGTCGGCTGCTGACGCCTCGTGCCCGGGGTCCACGGCCGACGGGCGGCCGGTCAGTGGTCGGCGGGTACGTCCCATCGGTGGGCCACGGTGACCGCGTCGGCGGTGATGATCGGTGTCGTCACTCGTGGCGGCGGGAGGTCGGGTGGCAGCGCACTCTGCTCGTGGAGCACGATCCGGGCGCCGGGCCGCAGACGGTCGAGGAGGACGGGGATCACCCGGCGGCCCACGACCAGCGGCAGGAACAGCACCACCACCGTCACCCCGCCGAGATCCGCGTCGAGCACGTTCGCGGCCGAGATCCGGATCCGGTCGGACAGCCCGTGGGTGCGGACGGCTTCGGTGGCGACCGCGGCCAGTGACGCCGATTGCTCGATGCCCACCGCGCGGCAACCGTACCGGTCGACCGCTTCGATCAGGAACCGCCCATCCCCGCACCCGAAGTCGAGCACCACGTCATCGGGACCGACCCCGCCGACCTCGAGGATCGGGTCGATCAGGCTCCGAGGGGTCACGAGGAACGGTTCGAGTGCTGCGTGGTCACCGGAGCGGAGCCCCGCTCGCTCGAGCGCGAGGCGGACGAGTCGGACGAACGGGTACGCCCACCAGACGGCAGCCGGCAGCTCGACTGCCGCCCAGTCGGCCGGCGTCGGTCTCAGCAGGCGGGCGAGGACGCCGCGCCGGTGCGGCGGTCGCCATCGCAGATGGATGAGTGTGGTGACGTCGTTGGAGCGGGCGAGCGACACCTGGTTCGACGTCCGGCGCAACGACCGCGCCGCGCCGCGTGCCCAGACGTGGTGCCGCGCGTACCCGTCACGCTCGAGCAGCGCAACGGCCCGTTCGACGTCGTGCCCGGCGAGCTCCAAGACGAGGACGTGGCGTTGGGCCGGCTTCCCGCCGTGGTGCGCGACCCGCACGCCGTCGGTCCGCAGGAGCTCGGTGAGCCGGTCGTGCTCGTTGGTGACCGATCGGCCGATCGACTCGCACGTCGTGACGATGGTGGCGGCACGTTCGTGGGCCGACGTGCCCGGCGGTTCGGATGCGAGCGTCCGTGCGGCCAGGCCCGCGAGGTCGTCGCGGTGGATCGCGGCGACGATGTCGTCGTCCGTCATCGTCGGAGCTGCTTGCGCAGCAGTTCCGATGCGGGACGCAGGAAGCCCGGATCGAGGTAACCGGTTCGAGGTGTTGCGAAGCGGAACGGCACGCTGATGTTCGGTTCGATCGCTTCCATCTCGTGGGCCCAGAACGGCGGGATGACGAGTGCGTCGCCTGCCCTCAGGACCCCCTCGTACCTGACGGCTCGCGCCAGGCGTGGGAAGTCGGCCCGGTCGGCGTCGGCCGATCGGCCCGGCAGGTCCGACCATCGACCCCGGCCGGCGAGCGGCGTGCGGAAGTACAGGTTGGTGCGGTCGGTCGGCGAGTACATGGCGACCCGTTTGGTGCCGACCGTCTGGAACAGCACTCCGGGCCAGGCGTCGTGGTGGAGCGGCGTGACGACACCGGGCGATCCGATCCAGATGCCGCTGAAGCGCGGCTCGGTGCGAGCCGACGTGCGGGAAGCGATGGCACGGTCGAACTCGTCGATGATGGTGCCGGCGGCGCCGCCGAGGGCCTGTGGTCCGAGGAGTCGGTACACGACCGTGCCGGGCTCGACGCCGCTCACGAACATCATGTCGAGGAAGTCCGGGACGCTCATCGTCCGTTGTTCGTGAACCTGTGATCCGTAGCCACCGCTGTACAGGAAGTAGGGAGCCGACGCTTCGTGGAACGTGACCGGGACGAGCTGTTCCCCGGCGCGGTCGACGAGCGATTCGCGAGTGGCGGCCCGGTCGATGCCGAGCCGCTCGGTCAGGCCTTCGACGATCACCGGCCGTCGGGCGTCCATCAGCGCGTCGAGCTCGGCATCCGCGGCCGGGACACGCGGGATCTGCTCGACGCGGCCTTGGCGGCGGAGCGTGACGGCCCTGGTGATGCGATCATGGGCGAACCAGATCGGCGTGAGAGCGGCGACCAGTGCGCCGAGCGCGACCCCCCGCACCACCGTGCGGATCGCGCCGTTGATCGTCGCCGCACCGGAACCCGCCAGCGTCGGATGCGCGTCGTCGGTCATTCCGCTACCTCCTGGCCGTCTACGTCCTGGCTGTCGGTGCCGATCGAGAGGATCTCGACAGCCACCTCGTACATCCCCCAGCATCGGTACGCGTAGGTGACCCGGTGCTCGCGGCAGTACTCCTGGAAGGCGCGGTACTCGTGGCGCTGCCAGTTGGGGTAGTTGAAGTACTCGTTGAAGACGATGATCGTGCCGGGCCGCATCCGGGGAGCGAGGCAGGTGAGGACGGTGCGCGCCGAGCTGTAGATGTCGGAGTCGACGTGCACGAACGCGACCGGGCCGTCGTTGCGTTCGAGGAACGCCGGCAGGGTGTCGTCGAACCAGCCGATCTCGAGCCGGACGTTCGATTCGACGTCCGGGACACCTTCACCACCCATCGCGCCCTTGTCCATCGTCCACCCGGTCCATGCCTCGGGAAGACCCTCGAACGAGTCGAACCCGTGGATCGTGCGACGTCGGTTCATCCGGGCGATGTGGTTGACCGAACCTCCGCCCCGCACCCCGAACTCGAGGTACATGCCGTCGACCGTCACGAGCTTCGACGCGAAGCGCAGGACGGCGTCGGCATCGCGCCGGATCATCGCGTCCGGCATGTTGGTCGTGATGTACTCGACGGTCTGATCGAGCGCCTGCTGCATCAGGACAGTGTGCGGGTGCCAGCGGTTGGCGTAGTACCACCGGCCGTGATACGACGTGCTCGCCGTGGTGACGACCCAGTCGATCACCCGGCGGGCCGCCTGTTTCAGTCGTTCGGCGGCGGTCATCGTCGGTCGACCGATCGGTGGAACATCGGCCGGAGTGTACGACGAGCCTCGTCGGGGACGGCCAACCGAGCGTCCTCCACCGGTGCGATATCGTGCGGGCAACGCGCGTCGTACCCGCTCACGGACCCCGGTACCTCACCGTCGACGCCCGGCGTCGATCGTGAGGTGTCGGATCCCCGGTGTCGGGTGGTTGACGGCGCTCGACGAGAGGAGACACAGCGATGGACATCGGAATCGTCCTGCAGACCACCCCGCCGGCGCTGCGGGTGGTCGAGCTCGCGAAGCGGGCCGAGTCGTTGGGGTTCAGCCACGTCTGGACGTTCGACTCCCACATCCTGTGGGAGGAGCCGTATGTCATCTACAGCCAGATCCTCGCCGAGACCCGCAACGTGATGGTCGGCCCGATGGTCACCAATCCCGCCACCCGCGACTGGACGGTGACGGCCAGCACCTACGCCACGCTCAACGAGATGTACGGCAATCGCACGATCTGCTCGATGGGTCGCGGCGATTCGGCCGTCCGGGTGACGAACGGCAAGCCGACCACGCTCGCCACGATGGGCGAGTCCGTGCACGTGATCCGGGAGCTCGCCAATGGTCGCAGCGTCGACTACAAGGGCTCGACGATCACCCTGCCGTGGGCCTCGAAGTCGCGTCTGCAGGTCCTCGGCGCCGGATACGGCCCGAAGGCGCTCACGCTGATCGGGGAGACCTGTGACGGGTTCGTGCTCCAGCTCGCCGACCCGCAGATCGCCGAGTGGACCATCTCCAGCGTCCGAGCAGCGGCGGTCGCGGCCGGCCGGAACCCCGACGATCTCACGATCGTGGTCGCCGCCCCTGCCTACGTCGGCGACGATCTGGCATACATGCGCGACCAGTGCCGTTGGTTCGGCGGCATGGTCGGCAACCACGTCGCCGACATCGTCGCCCGCTACGGCGAGGACGCCCCGGTCCCGAAGGCGCTGACCGACTACATCAAGGATCGCCAGGAGTACGACTACAACGAGCACGGCCGGGCCGGGAACACCCACACGACCTTCGTGCCCGACGAGATCGTCGATCGGTTCTGCATCCTGGGGCCGCCCGCCGAGCAGCTCCGCCGGTTGGAGGAGCTTCGCGATCTGGGGGTCGATCAGTTCGCGATCTACCTCCAGCACGACGGCAAGGACCACACCCTGCTCGAGTACGGCGAGCACATCCTCCCGCGGCTGACCGAGCAGAAGCTCGCCAAGGCCTGATGGTCGGATCCGGGCTCAGCCTCGCTTCGACCGCTCCCTCCCTGCGGCCGGGCTCCGTGACGGCACCGAGCCGGATCTTCGCTCGATGATCAGGCGTGCGCTTCGGCGGACCTTCCTGTTCTGTGTCGCGATCGCGCTCGTCGCGGCCGTCTGGGAGCTGTACAAGCTGGTCGGCCCCGAGGACGGCGGGTCCGTGCTCGGACTCGAGATCATCCCCAAGTCGTCCGACCGGGCGATGCCGCACACGTGGGACATCCTGCGGCGCCTGGGTGAACCCGAGAATCGCGGCGGCGGCGACCCGATCTGGTTCACGGTCGCCGGTTATGCGTGGTACACGTTCCGGCTGTCGTTCGTCGGGCTGGTGCTGGGTGGCATCGTCGGGGTCTCGCTCGCCGTCGTGATGGCGCGATTCCGACTGGCCGAGCGCGGTCTGCTGCCCTGGATCATCATGTCGCAGACCGTGCCGTTGATCGCCCTCGCACCGCAGGTCGTCAGCTGGAGCGGTCGAGTCGACCTGTTCGGATGGGAGTGGCCGCGATGGGCGTCGGTCTGCGTGCTGGCGGCCTTCCTGTCGTTCTTCCCGGTCGCTGTCGGCACCTTGCGCGGCCTGAAGTCGGCGCCCGTCGCCGCGGTCGAGCTGATGGACAGCTACGCCGCGTCGTGGAGCAAGACGTTGTTCAAGCTGCGCTTCCCGGCGGCCGTTCCCCACATCATCCCGGCGTTGAAGCTCGCCGCCACGCTGTCGGTGGTCGGCGTGATCGTCTCGGAGATCTCCACTGGTATCCGCGGCGGGATCGGTCGGGCCGTCATCTCGTATCTGCAGGCCTCGACCGGGGACCCGGAGAAGCTCTACGCCGCCATCCTGGGGGCCGCTGCACTCGGCATGACATTGTTCGGGATGGTCGTGGCGCTCGATGTGATCGTGATGCGCGATCGACCCCGGGAGGAAGCGTGACCGTCGCGACGCCGGCGGAGATGAGATGAGGGAGTCGGGGTGACCGCAGTCGTCGTCAACCATGTGTCGAAGGTGTTCAACGCCGGACAGCCGAACGAGGTCGGAGCGCTCGTCGACATCGAGCTGCTCGTCGAGCCCGGTGAGTTCGTCTCGCTCATCGGTCCGTCGGGGTGCGGCAAGTCGACGCTGCTCCGGCTGATCGCCAACCTCATCGAGCCGACGTCGGGCGACGTGCTCGTCTACGGCAAGTCGGCCGCGCAGGCACGCCTCGACCAGGACTACGGGATGGCGTTCCAACAATCCGGGCTGTTCGAGTGGCGCTCGGTCGAGAAGAACATCGAACTGCCGCTCGAGCTGAAGGGCTGGGACAAGTCCAAGCGGCGGGCGCGGGCGCAGGAGATGCTCGAGCTCGTGAAGCTCCCCGAGTTCGCCCGACACATGCCGTGGCAACTCTCGGGCGGCATGCAGCAACGGGTCGCGATCGCACGCGCGCTGGCTTCCCACCCGCGCTTGTTGCTCATGGACGAGCCGTTCGGCGCGCTCGACGAGATGACGCGCGAGCACATGCAGGCCGAGCTGCTCCAGATCTGCGCGGCGACCGAGACGTCGGTCGTGTTCGTGACCCACTCGATCCCCGAAGCCGTCTACCTGTCGAACCGTGTCGTGGTCATGTCGCCGCGGCCCGGTCTGATCACCGACATCGTCGAGGTCGATCTCGGTCCGTCGCGCGACGAGGGCACTCGCGAGGACGACCGGTTCTACCGCTCGATCACCGACGTGCGCGAAGCGTTGCGCGGCAGCGAGCACGGCGTCGTCCGTGGCGGGGTCGACGACCGGTGAAGGCACGAACCTCGCTCTCCGCGATCGGCCCGCCGGCGCTCTTCGGTGTCGTGTTCGTGCTGGTCTGGGAGGGTGTGGTCGAGACGTTCGACCTGAAGCCGTTCTTCCTTCCGGCGCCGAGCGCGATCTGGACGGCGTTCGTCGACAACGCCGGGCTCGTCCGCAGCGCAGCGTTCGTCTCGGGATCGAACGCTTTGGTCGGGTTGATCGCCGGCACCCTGCTCGGCATCGGTGCCGCGTTCGCGCTGATGCGATTCAGTCTGCTCAACGAGCTCGTGTCGCCGCTCGCCGTCGCCTTGAACGCGATCCCGATCGTCGTGCTCGTCGCCGTGTTCCAGAACATGTACGCCAGCACCAGCGAGGTCCCGCGCCGGCTGATGGTGACCCTGATCGTGTTCTTCATCGTGCTGGTCAACGTGGCCAAGGGCCTCCGGCAGGTGCACGCGACCCATCTCGAGCTGATGCGCTCGTATGCGGCGTCGCCGGCCGAGATCCTGCTCAAGACGCGCGTCCCGAACGCGCTTCCGTACCTGTTCACGTCGCTCAAGATCGCCGCGCCGACCGCGGTCATCACCGCCTTCGTGTCGGAGTACTTTGGCGGGAGACAGAACGGGCTCGGCTACTTCATCCCGTCGAACTTCGCGAACTCCAAGAACGCAGTGGCGTGGGCCTATGTCATCGGGGCCTGCCTGCTCGGTCTGGCGTTCTACCTGATCTCCATCGCATTGGAGAACATCACGACACACCGTCGGGGCGCAGCCCCAAGGGGAGGAACAACATGACAACCCGCAAGATCACCAAGGTGATCGGTGCGTTCGCCGCACTGTCGCTCGTCGCCGCCGCGTGCGGTGGTGACGACGACGATGCCGGCGCGCCGGCCGACGAACCCGCCGCCGAGGAACCGGCTGCCGAGGAGCCCGCCGACGACATGGCCGCCGAGGAGCCCGCCGAGGAGCCGGCTGCCGAGGAGCCCGCCGACGACATGGCCGCCGAGGAGCCCGCCGACGACATGGCCGACGACATGGCCGACGACATGGCGATGGAGTGCGATGCGCCGCGGGAGATGAGCCTCCAGCTGCAGTGGTTCACCCAGGCCCAGTTCGCCGGGTACTACGCCGCGATCGACCAGGGCTTCTACGAGAATCACTGCCTCGACGTGACGATCCTCGAAGGTGGAGTCGACATCGTGCCCCAGACACAGCTCGCCAACGGCGACGCCGACTTCGCCCTGGCATGGGTGCCCAAGGCGCTCGCCAGCCGGGAGGCCGGGGCCAACATCGTCAACATCGCCCAGATCTTCCAGCGTTCGGGCACGTTGCAGGTGTCGTTCGCCGACAGCGGCATCGCCACACCCGCCGACTTCGCCGGCAAGAAGATCGGCAACTGGGGCTTCGGCAACGAATACGAGGTGTTCGCCGCCCTCGGTGCCGAAGGTCTCGACCCGGCCGCCGACGTCGAGCTCGTCGGCCAGAACTTCGACATGAACGCACTGCTCGCGGGTGAGATCGATGCCGCGGAAGCGATGACCTACAACGAGTACGCGCAGGTCCTCGAGGCCGTGAACCCCGAGACCGGCGAGCTGTACCAGCCAGAGGACTTCAATGTCATCAGCTACGAGGACGTCGGCGTCGGCATGCTCCAGGATGCGATCTGGGCCGATGCCGACAAGCTCGCCAACGACGAGGAGTACCGCGATCTGGCGGTGTCGTTCGTGGCGGCCTCGATGGAGGGTTGGATCTACTGCCGCGACAACGTGGAGTCGTGCCAGCAGATCGTGCTCGCGGCCGGCCCGACACTGGGCGCCAGCCATCAGCTGTGGCAGATGAACGAGGTCAACAAGCTGATCTGGCCGTCGGCGAACGGTATCGGGTTCATCGACCAGGCGGCGTGGGATCGTACGGTCGAGATCAGCCAGAGCACGCCCAACCTCGAGGGCTCGACCGTGCTGACCGCTCCGCCCACCGACGGAGCGTTCACCAACGAGATCGTCGAGGAGGCCTGGACCCACATCGGGATGGCCGATGCCGACACCGTCGGCGCCTCCTACGTCCCGATCGAGGTCACGCTCAACGAGGGCGGCAGCTGACGGGCTGACCGCTCTCCGTTCGCAGTTCGACGACAGTAGGGCCGGGACCACCGGCCCTACTGTCGCGTCCGGGTCGCCGCCATACTGTCTCGATGCGTATCGCCCTGCCCCTCTGCGCACTCCTGGCTCTCGCCGCGTGCGGCGGTGGTGACGACGACTCCGTCGCGATCTCGATCGTGCCGTCGGGTGAGGTCGACATCGAGCTGCAGGAGCCGGTCGCGGTCCCCGCCGAGTTCCCCGCCGATGTCCCCTTGCCCGCGGACGTGCTGCTCGAGAACGCTGAGTTGTTGGAGGGGGAGACGAGCGATCTGTTCGACATCACGGGCTGGCACGACGGCGATCCGATCACGGCCGCTCGCGCATACCTCGCCGCGCTCACCGACAGCGGCTACGAGGTGACGAGCCGGACCGAGGCGCCCGAGAGCCTGTTCTTCACGGCCGAGGACGGCGTGTGGTTCGTCAGCGCAGGCTTCTTCCCGGACCCGGTCCGGCTGGCGGGGACGTCGGTGGGGGTCACGGTCGCCCCGGCATCCGCCTCGAACTGATCGCCGAAGGTCGCCCACCGCGACCGAGCGCGGCGCGCAGGCGCATCGGGCGGCGCGGCACCGGAGAGCTCGTGACGATGTTCGTCACCGAGTCGCCGTGCGCCCAGAGGTCGTGCAGGAGCGATTCGAGGTGCTCCGTACTGCGCACTCGGGCGCGGATCACGTGCGACTCCGAACCCGTGACGCGGTTCGCCTCGATGACCTCGGGGATCCTGGCGATCACGTCGTCGACACCCTGGGCACCGCGCGGGGCGTTGAGCCGGATGACGCACAGCAACGGGAACCCGAGCAGCTCGTAGTCGACGACCGCTCGATAGCCCTTGATGATGCCCTGCTCCTCCAGCTTGTGGACGCGCTCCGTGACCGCGGGCGCCGTCAGCCCGACTCGTTCGCCCAGCTCGCGGTACGACATGCGGCCGTGCTCCTGGAGCAGGTCGAGCAGGTCGAGATTGATGTCGTCGACGTCGATCACCGACCTGATCTTACTTTTCGAATGCACTAGACCTCGAACACCTTTGAAAGTTTGGCAACTTGTTCGAATCTGCCATGAGAAGGCGGCTTTCGCAATTGGTGTCCGCACGAGGGGCTCGTACCGTGAACGCCATGAACGGACCACAGATCCACGCATTCGGCCAGCTGCTCGCTGCCTGGCGTCGCCGCGAGGACGCCCGCACCAACAACGAGATCCAGCAACTCGCCGAAGCCCGTTTCGCGCTCGACAATGCTCGGGCCGCCATGCGCTCATCGCTGGGCTCGATTCGCTGACGCTGATCACGCCGCTCCGGGCGGGTCCGGTCGGTCCGTCGGGTGGAGCGGGACATCGCTCCCGTGCCGATCGCCGGCGCCCCGGTGTCTCGATGGTGGTGGCTCCCCGTCGGCCGATCATCATGGAGTCGTGGGTGTTGCGTTCGACGATCTGACCGGCCCGATCGCACTCCGGGTCGCCGGCCACGGACCCCCGGTCCTGTTCCTCCACGGACTCGGCGGGACCAGATACGCCTGGGAGCCGCAGCTCGATCAACTTGCCGACCACCTCCGATGCATCTGCTGGGACATGCCCGGCTACGGAGACTCGGACCCGATCGAGCCGCTCTCGTTCGCGACGATCGCCGAGGCCGCGGTGGCGCTGCTCGATCGCCTCGAGCTGCCGGCCGTCGACGTGGTCGGTCTCTCGTTCGGTGGCCAACAGGCTCTCCACCTCGCACTCCGTCACCCCGAGCGGGTCGACCGGCTGATCCTCGCCGATACCAGCGCCCGCTTCGGCGCCGACGGCACCGATGCCGAGACCTGGAAGCGGCTCCGGCTCGATCCGCTCGACGCCGGCGTCACGCCCGCCGAGATGGCACCGTCCGTGATCGATGCGATCACCGCGCCCGGCTTCGACCCCGACGAACGCACTCGTGCGATCGCGGCGTTCAGCCGGATCACGGCCACGGGGCTGCGAGCCGCGGTCGAATGCCTCCCGTCACACGACGTCGGCGATCGACTCGGCGAGATCCTCGCCCCGACCCTGGTCGTGGTCGGCGAGCTCGACGAGGAGACACCGGTCGCGTACGCCGAGGTGCTGGCAACCGGCATCCCGAACGCCGAGCTCGCGATCATCTCGGGGGTCGGTCACCTGGTGCCCGCGGAGGCCCCCGAACGGTTCAATCGCCTCGTGCGATCGTTCCTCGGGCCGCCACGGTCCCCGCATCGGTGAGCGCCCGCGTGCGATCGCTCAGGATTCGTGCGGATCGGTTCTTCGCTCCCCTCGGTGTGCCCGTGTCCTCGGTCCTCGTCCGTCGCTCGGAGCGGCGCGGATCGGCGCAGCTCCTCAGTGGAACGGGAGGTACCAGTCGCGCTCGAAGTCGGTGAAGCTCTCGAGTGTGTCGTCCCACGGGCCGCTGGCCTCGATGTACCGGGCCCACTCGTGACGCTTGACGCCGATCAGGTTGGCGACGAGATCGGCACCGACGGCGTCGACGAGCGCGGTGTCGGCTTCCAGGTCGTCGAGCGCCGCTGCCAGGTTCGCGGCGACCCGCCGCTCGGTCGAGATCGATTCGATGCCGTCACCGGTCTCGGCGGGCGGCAGTTCGAGCGCGTCCCTCACGCCGAGGTGGGCCGCCTGGAGCACGGCGGCCGTGGCGACGTACGGGTTCGCGGCGCCGTCCGGCATCCGGTGCTCGATGCGCGTCGCCGCACCGCGATGACCGGGTACCCGGACCGATGCGCAGCGGTGGTCGTATCCCCAGTTGGCGAAGACGCCCGACAGGGTGCCGACCTGGAGCCGCTTGTAGGCGTTGACCGTCGGTGCGCAGAGCGCTGCGAGCCCTTCGTGGTGGGCGATCAAGCCGGCGATGCACCGACCGGCCAGCTCCGAGAGGCCGTCGTCGGCCGCAGTGTCGACCAACGCGTTGTCACCGCGGGCGTCGTCGAAGCTGATGTTGACGTGGATCCCGCTGCCGCTCCGCTGCGGGACCGGCTTGCCGAGGAACGTCAGTCGCAGGCCGCGTTCGAAGGCGGTCTCGCGGGCGAGCTGCTGGAACAGGAAGATGTTGTCGACGGCGGTCAGTGCCTCGCCGTATTCGAGGGTCAGCTCCCACTGCGGGAAGTCGAACTCGCTGTTGATCGACTCGACCGGGATGTTCGACCGCTCCGCCCGCCGCATGATCTCTGCGATCAGACCGTCGGGGTCGGCCATCGGTCCGGTGCCGTAGACGAACGCTGACGGTGTCTCACGCGGTCGCCAACCCCCATCACCGTCGGGTTCGAAGACGTACGCCTCGAGTTCGATGCCGACCTTGGGGTGGTAGCCGAGCGAGTTCCAGTCCGCGATCGCTCGCCGGAGCGCGTGCCGAGCCGACACTGAGTAGGGCTCGCCGTGGAAGGCGATGTCGGCGACGACCACGCCGGTTCCCTCCTCCCAGCCGGGCCGAGCATCGTGGAGTGAGTAGACCGCGTCGACGTCGGGGAGCCCGGTCGGATCCACGCCGATCTCGACGTCGAGGATCTCACGTCGGTAGTCGAGGAGCCAGGTGCCGACACAGAACGAGGTACCCCGTTCGGCGTTGCGCCATGGCAGGTACTTGCCGCGCGCGAGTCCGAGGTGATCGGGGACCAGCACCCGCAGTCGGTCGTATCCGGTCATGTGCCTGCTCCTCCGAGGGGGTGGCCCTGTGTTGACAATGGTGGTCGAAGATCCGGGATCAACGCGCCGTCGATGACGACGGGGCGCTCGTCGAGCGTGATCGTGCACCCGCGCATCGGGAGGTCGAAGTGGCCGCGGCAGAACCTTCCCGCCGTCTCGTTGGCGCCGGTCGAGTACAGGAAGTTGCCGGCGAACGCGCGCAGCTCCGTTCCGTTGGTCTGGCTCTTGTCGGAGAGCTGGAGAACGTCCCACCGGGCGGCCGTGTTCATCCCCCAGCCGACGTGACTGGTCGCGTAGGCGTCGGCTTCGCCGAACGCAGCCAGGTAGCTGGCGAAGAGCTCGGCGTCGATGCCGTCGCCGCGGACGTCGGTCACGTAGTCGCGCTCGATCGTGAGGCTGACCTCGCAGCGCACGTATTCCTTGAACGTGAGGTTGACGTCGCCCGGCGCGAGCACGATCGTGCCGTCGACGGTGCCTGCTGCCGGAAAGGCGAGGACGAGCCCTCCGGGCCAATGGGCGATGTCTCCGGGCTGGTCGGTGTAGCCGCACGAACCGGCTCGGACGGCACCCGTCAGGTCGATCGTCAGGTCGGTGCCCGCCGCCGAGGTCACCCGCATCACCGACGCGTCTCGCAGGAGCGCCGTACCGGCGTCGACCCTGTCGCCGAGGCCGGGGTCGTGATCCATGCGTTCGAACAGCTCGGGGTGCTCGTTCGAGATCATGAGGATGCGGGTGCCCGCGCTCAACACCTCGCCGAGCTCGGCCGAGTGGAGCAGACCCTCGACCGTGCAGTCGACCACGAAGTCGGCGGCCTGCAGCGCCGCGATCGTCGGCCGGTGCCCACCGATCGCAACGGATGCACCGGTCGAGCGGATCGGCACCGGGCCACGGTTCGGGGGCGTGGCCCGCGTGACGCGGGCACAGGACGCTCCGGAGGATTGCACCGCCAACCATGCCGTCTCGACCAGTTCCGGGCGTGCACCGGTCTCGGTGATCAGCACGGCGGACTCGTCCGCGTGGAGTCCGCAGCGCTCGAACTGCTGCGCGAATCGCTCGACCCAGTGCCATTCGATCCGCGTCATCCTCGCTCCCTCACGCGTAGGAACCGTCCCCCTCGACCAGACCGTAACCGCCGAGACGTTCGAGGCAGACCTCGACGCTCCACGGCAGCATCGTCGCTCCGCACCGGGCATCGCGGTAGAGCCGTTCGAGGGGCAGCGGCCGAAGCAGCGAGCGTCCTCCGCAGGCTCGGATCGCGAGCGACGCCAACTCGGGTGCGCCGTCCATGGTGGTGATCATCGACGACCAGGCTCGCCGAACGTCGTCCGGGTGCGGATCCACCCGCACGCGATCGAGCACGGCGTCGGTGAGCGCGTGGGCGCGGTCGTAGATCAGGTTCATCTCGGCCCACACGTGCTGCTTCTGGGGCAGGTGGCCACGTGCCGAGCCGTCGACCTCGCCGCGCAGGTAGGAGCCGGTGAAGTCGAGGATCGCCTTCATCAGGCCGAGGTACGCGAAGGACAGCGTCATGTAGAACCACGGGTATCGGGCCGCCACCTGATCGAAGACGCCGGGGGGGATCCACTCGTTGTCGATCGGGACGAACACGTCGTCGAGCAGCAGCGTCTTGGACACGGTGCCGCGCATGCCGAGCGGATCCCAGTCGCCGACGACGCTCAACCCGTCGGCGTCGGCAGGCACGCCGAGCAGGCGGACGCGGTCGTCGCCGGGGACCAGGCAGACGACGTTGTGGATGTCGGCCGACTCCGACAGCGAGGCGAAGATCTTGCGGCCGGTGACGGTGTAGCCGCCCTCGACCGGTGTGGCGGTCGTGGCCACGCCGGTGGTGGCGCGCCCGCTGAGCCCCTCGGAGAACGGCTGCGAGTGGATTCGGTGGTGCTCGATGACCCCTTGGAACAGGCACGCCCGGCGGGATTCCAGGAGGTCGTGGTCGGTTCCGGTCAGCGCCAACTCGTCGGCGATCGGGCCGACGAGCAGACAGGTCGCCGTGTGCATGTTGAACGTCAGGGCGGTCGAGCCGCAATGACGACCGAGCTCCTCAGCGACCATCGCGTACGTCACGAAGTCGGCCCCGAGCCCGCCGAATCGTTCCGGGACTGCGAGTCCGAGGAAGCCGACGTCACGGAGGTCGGCGAAGTTCTCGTACGGGAACGACGCCTCGCGGTCGTACCGTTCGGCTCGTTCCTCGAAGGCGGCCCCCAGCGCTGCGGCCATGCCCACGAGCTCACGTTGGCGTTCGGTGCGCAGGTCGACCGGGGTGGGCATCGCGGCAACGGTATCGCGCCTCGACAGATGGTTTGGAGCCGAACGATCTGCCGTTGCCCGCGTAGGATGGCCCGCCATGCGGGCACTCGTCATCGTCCATGACCCCGGCTCGGAGGCGGTCCTGGTCGGCGATCGGCTCGAACACCACGGGTACGAACTGATCGAGGTGGCGGTCACGACCGAGCCCGGCAATCCGGTGGGTGTCGCCGCACTGGGCGACCCGGCCGACTACGACGTGATCGTGCCGATGGGGTCGACCTTCTCGCTCACGGAGCCGGACCGGATCGGATCGTGGATCCACGACGAACTCGAGTTCCTCCGCAGCGCCGACGAGCACGACGTGCCGATTCTCGGGGTCTGTTTCGGCGGCCAGGCGTTGGCGGCCGCGCTCGGCGGTCGGGTGGTGCGGGCCGACCGCCCTCAGGTCGGCTGGCACGCGCTGACGCCGGTGCCCGGGAATGGGCTGCCGCCGGGCCCGTGGATGCAGTGGCACTACGACCGATTCGATCCGCCCGATGGCGCAGAGGTGATCGCCGTCGACGACATCGGCGTGCAGGCGTTCACGATCGGCCGCCACCTCGGGCTGCAGTTCCATCCGGAGGTCACCCGCGCGCACCTCGAGCGCTGGATCGAGCTCGGTGCGATCAGCGAGCTCGAAGGGCTCGGGATCCCTGCCGACGAGCTGCTCGCCGAGACCGATCGGCTGGCGGGTGACGTGGGCGAGCGGACGGCGGCTCTGGTCGACTGGTTCCTCTCCGACGTGGCGAAGATCTGATCGGCCAACCCTGGTCAGCTCGCGCGCCGCCGCGCCGCCTCGACCACCCAGGTGAAGGTCGGGTCCTCGGTGCCCATCATCTCGGGGTGCCACTGCACGGCGACGACCGCTGCGCCGGCGACCTCGAAGGCCTCGATGATGCCGTCCTCGGCGACGGCGGTGACGCGGAGACCGTCGCCCAGCTCGTCGACGATCTGATGGTGCAGCGAGTTGACGTCGTGCTGGGCGCCGAACAGGTCGTGCAGAACCGAGCCGGCCGGGACGGCGATCGAGTGTGCCGGCACGCCGGGCGCGAGGTCGTATCGGGAGTGGGCTGGGACGTCCTGTGCCAGCGAGCCGCCGGCATGGACGTTGATCAGTTGCAGCCCGCGACAGATGCCGAGCACGGGGATCTCGTCGGCGATCGCAGTGTCGTAGAGCACGAACTCGACCTCGTCGCGCTCGGGTTCGACCGTCGAGGCGACGTTCTCGTGCCCGTACCGTTCGGGGCCGACGTCGGAGCCGCCGGTGAGCACCAATCCGTCGAGGTGATGCACCCAGTCGGCGGAGTCGGCGTCGATCGGCAGGTGCACGGGCATGCCGCCCGCGGCGTAGACGCACCGCGCGTAGTTGGCGAAGTAGAGGTCGATGTGGAGCTCGCCCAGCGACGGATGGAACCCGTCGATGTCGTCAACTCGTTTGCGCCGGCCCGGTAGGCCGATCAGCGGACGCCGCATCGCGGCACGATACCGATCGGAGATCCGGACCGGCCCGCTCGTGGGTGTTCGCCCCGCGGCAGGTGATGCTGTCGTGCCGGTCTCGTCGTACCGACCATCGGTCCTGCACGAGTGGGCGGCCGCCACCGGCGGCGCCGCGCCCGGTCCAACGCTTCGGTCAGGAGACGTACGCCAGACCGAACGGGTTGGTGCCGACGGTGATCAGAGTCGATCCGCCGAACCCTGTCTGGTCCAAGTCGATGACAGACACCTGATTCGCCGCACCACCGGAATGGGTCACGAACACCTGGCGCCGATCGTCGACGGTGAGGTTGTGGGGTGTGGGCGCAGCCGTGTCGACCACGTCGACCGCGTGCGCCAGCGTTCGGTTCAGTTCCCAGACCGCATCGGTGCCGCCGCCGCCGATGTTCGTTGCGAGCACCTCTCCACGATTGGTCACGAAGATGCCGTGCGCATTCGGAACCACGATCGAACCCAGCTGGCGAAGCGTTCTCGCCGCATACCTCGCAACCGTCGAACCATCCTGCGACGCGACGTACAGCTGCGACGAGCGCACGAACAAGTGGGGGTCGGCGCCGGTGACGATACGACCGGTCTCCGCGAACGTCCTCGTCGAGTACTGCACCACGACGCCGGTTCCGCTCTCCAGCCCGAGGATCGACACGAACGCCTGCCGACCGTTGACGAACACATCGTGCGGGAAGCCGCCCTGCTCGACCAGATCCTCCGGGATCGGAATCGTCGCGACCGCTGCCAACGAATCGGTGTCCACCACCGTCACGGTGTCGGATGTGTCGCCGACCACCCAGAGTTGCCCGAGACGGTCGTCGACCCATTGGTGGAACACACCAACGCCGACGTCGACCGCACCGATCACCTCGTAGCTCTCGTCGTCGAAGGCGACGACGGAGTTGTTGGCTCGGTCACCGACCAGCACCCGGCCGTTGCGCCTGTCGTGACTGACGTACATCGGTTCTGCCTCACGAGGAACGTCCACCGTCTCGACCGCCAACGTGCGGGTGTCGATCACCGAGATGTCACCGGAACCTCGGTTGGCCACGACCACACGTGTCGAGTCGTGCTGCGATTCGGCGTTCGCGGATGCTGCGAACGAAGCAGACCACATGGCAGCGACCAGGCCAGCAGCTGCCCAACGGGTGCGCCGCCTGGGCGACGCGAGAATCCTCGACCTCATGGCTCAACCTCCACATCGTTTCCGCGGCTCAAGATGTAGATCACCGGATCGATGACCACAAGGGTGCTGGTTCGAGTTCAGGGGTTGTTCACCGAACAGCTCGCGAACTGTCAGCTCCGACCATCGGCGACGAGATGCACGGACCGATCGTGGGTCGCGCCATGGGCGCGTCGAGGGTGGTCCGACGCCGTCGCGGCCTGCGTCGCGAGTGCTGGCGGCGCCGGCGATGCTGACGCCGCTCGAGCTCGCGGCGCTTCGGTTCATGTTCGAACGCCGGTGTCGAACGCGGTCGCCGCGCTGAGTGTCACGGGTGGTTCGCGAGGCGTGTCGCGACGACGACCTGGGAAGGAACCGACCAGGCGGATATGTCGGCCGTGTGCTCGATCTTCCAGTCCTCCAGGAGTGGGAGCAGGTCGATCGGGCGACAGCCGCCGACCAACGAAGGCGCCAGTCGCCAGGCCCGATTCCACATTGAACAAACAGCTCTGGACGGGCCCGTCGTTCCGTGGGTGAGGCTGACGAGGCACAGCCGGCCGTTCGCCGAGAGCAGCCGCTGGGCGTCCGCGAGCAGGTCGCGGGCGAGCGATTCCGCGAGGAGGTCGAACACGTACATCGAAACGAAACGGTCGAACCGGCCCGACTCTCCCGGAAGCGGTGGCCTCCCGCTGACCTGTCGGATGGTGGCGCGATCGCCGAATCGCTCCAGTCGGCGCGATGCCAGTTGCACCATCTTGGTGCTCACGTCCACGCCGGTGTACATCGCATCGCGGGGAAGCACCTCGTCGAACAGGGACAGCGCCATCGCGCCGGTGCCGCACCCGAGCTCGAACACCGACCTCGCGTTCTCGAAATCGGCGTGCGCGATCAAGTCGGCGACGGCGGGGCCTTCATAGACGCGCTGCCAGTCCTGCACGCGACCGATGCGGTCGTACACCCGTCCGACTTGCTCGGGTGACAGCACACTCCTAACACCCCTCGCCATGGACGCACGATACGCACCGACCAACCGTCGAAGCCCGCCACCGACCGGCGATCGGGTCTCCCGGGCAGCCAGCACGACACCGCGCGTCGTCGGCTGGAGCCGGCTACGGGCGGGCCCCGGATCCGGTGTTCTGGGATGGTCCACTGATTGGCGAGCCGGACCCGGCGGCGCGTCAGTCGAGCGGGGATGGCGGAGGGCCGAGAATCTCGATGTCGTGCTCAGCTGCGATTCGTGCGACTCGCTCCGGATCGATGTCCGTCGGATCGGGCAGCTCCGTCGATGGGATCGGGGAACCGAGTGCCGCCACGAAGCTGTCGAACCGGCCGGGGGTCGTGATCTGAAAGACCCTCGCCTGATCGGAGAGGATCTGGAACGTGTGTGCACGACCGCGCGGTAGCCAGATCGTCGCGCCCGCGGTGTGAACTGCCTCGACGTCGCCGCACCCGAACCACACCTCACCATCGACCAGGTAGAAGAGCTCGTCCTCCACATCATGGCGGTGGAGCGGTGGCCCGAAACCCCGAGGCCCGACGAACTCCATGGCCGTCAGTGCGCCGCCGGTGTGTTCGGCGCTCACCTTCGTGGTCATCAGGTGATTCAGGAAGTGATAGTGGTCGCCACCATCTCGCGGCACGAGCTGCGGCGTCTGCAACGTCATCGTTCTGGGCTCCTCTTCGCGAGCTTCACGGGAACACACACCTAACACAGAGGCGTTCATGAGTGCACCGACTCGCGGCTGCCATCGACGACCACAGACCAAGTGCCGCCATCCCAGAGGTGTCCGAGGCCGGGCACGCAGATCGTGCGTCGGAGAGCGGCGACGGTGCCGCTCAGATCCTCACGACTGCGTGCGCGCCATCGACGAAGGATCGCCCGATCGCGGCGTGGGTGTGGGCGCAGACCGATCGTCCTGCCGGGTGTGGTCGGCCGAGCGTGCTCCAGGCGGCGATCGATGGGCGGGGCGAATCGACGTGCGATCGATCGAGTGTTGGTCAGCGAGTCCAGCCGCCGTCCGGGCGCTCGAACCAGACGTGAGCCTGACCGGTGCCGACGGCGCTCTCGTACTCGCCGTACAGGCGACCCTTGGCGGTGCAGGCTCGACCGCCGAGCGCAGCGACCATCATCAGGTAGTGGCCGAAGCGGCCCTCGGGCGTGAAGCGCATGAAGTCGTCCATCGTGTCGATGATGCGGTCGTGGCGACCGTCGGCCATCCAGGCCAGGCGCTCGAGGTCGGCGTCGCGGTGGGCGTCACTGCGGATGTGCACCGGGTCGGACGGTTCGTGATCGCGCAGTGCCTTGAGTGGCCAGAACTTGTGGCTCAATGCGCCGCTGGCCAACAGCACGACGTTGCGATCCGACCGTTCGATGGCCCGGCCGATGACCTTGCCGGCCAGCAGGAAGTCGTCGGCCTCACCGGTCTGCGGAATCGACACCGACACCCACGATTCCGGCCGACCGTCCGAACCTCCGCAACCCTGGAGGAACGGAAGCAGGTTCACCGTCGCGTAGTGGATCGGCAGGTACGGATCGTCGATCGGTGTGATCCAGGTTCCGGCGGCGTCCGCTTCGGCGCCGATCGCCCGGGCGAGCTCGGGATCGCCGGCGAAGTCGTAGGGCACCTGGCTCATCCCACGCGGGAGCTCCTCCGACGTGAACAACCCTGATCGGCGTTCGTGCGAGGTGACGACGAACTCGAACGTGGTGAACCAGTGCGTGTCGAACACGATGATCGTGTCGATGTCGAGTGGGTCGAGCGCGTCGCACCGGAGTTGTTCGATCCCGGTGACGAGGCTGATCTCGTTGCCCTCATTGAGCTCACGTCGCTCGTTCTCGGACATCACCATCGTCGGGACGTGGGCGACGAGCCCTGCGCCGACTACCGCTCCCATGAGCGCATCTCCAGCGTTCGCTCGATCATTCGGGTCCAAACTATCATCGTGACCGAACACTGGGGAACGGAGTCACACATGGCCGCGGTCGACATCGCCGACACCTACTTCACGAATCGCGACCCGTTCGCCGACATCGTGTCGCACGACACCTTCCTGTCGGGCGTGCCCCACCGGGCCTTCGCCCGGCTCCGATCCGAGTCGCCCGTCGTCTGGATCGACGAGGCGGACGGGAACGGCTTCTGGGGTGTCATGAAGTACCGCGACATCGTCGATGTCAGCCGCCAATTCGATACGTACACGTCCCGGCAGGGCATCCGACTCGAGGAGATGACGCCCGAGGAGACCGAGGCGCGGCGCACGATCATGGAGATGGATCCGCCGGAGCACACGCGGCTACGTCGGCTCGTGAGCAAGGTGTTCACACGCCGCATCGTCGAGGAATACGAGTCCCAGATCCGCGACCTCGCCGTCGCCGTCGTCGAGGAGGCGATCGAACGCGACGAGTTCGACGTCGTGATCGACGTCGCCAAGCAGCTCCCGATGCGGATGCTCGGCAAGCTGCTCGGCACCCCCGACGCGGACGGCGATCGCCTCGTCGAGCTCGGCGACGCACTGCTCGGCAACACAGACCCGGAGTTCACCGAGCACGTCGTCGACCAGGTCGACACCGACGAGTTCCGCATGCTGCCGTTCCGCTCGCCGGCTGGCGTCGAGCTCTTCCAGTACGCACGCACGCAGGCCGAGCTGCGCCGACGCTGCCCGGCCGACGACGTGATCGCGAAGTTGCTGGAGCCCACCAAGGACGGCGAGCCGCTGACCGAGCACGAGTTCATGAACTTCTTCACGCTGATGGTCGCGGCCGGCAACGACACGACCCGGTACACGATGGCCGGGACGATGAAGGCGATGATCGAGATGCCCGAGCGGTTCGAGGCGTTGCGCGACCTGCCCGACACCCACGAGGCGTGGCGCACAGCCACCGACGAGGTGTTGCGGTGGACGTCCGTCACCACTCACTTCCGGCGCACGGCGACCTGCGACGTCGAGCTGCGCGGCCAGCAGATCCGCGAGGGCGACAAGGTGGTCATCTCGTTCATCTCGGGCAACTTCGACGACGAGCAGTTCCCCGACCCGTACCAGCTCGACCTGACCCGCGTGCCGAACGATCACATGGCGTTCGGTCGGGGCGGACCGCACCTCTGCCTCGGGGCGTGGCTGGCCCGGATGGAGATCCGGGTCCTGTTGCAGGAGTGGATGCGCCGCGTCGCGACGATCGAGCAGACCGGCCGCGAGGACTACCTGCGCTCCAATTTCATCGCGGGCATCAAACACCTGCCGATCCGCATCACCCGGCGATGACCGGGATCGGTGACACGATCACCCTGGCCGGCCTCGAGGCCGATCCCGATCCCGTCCTCGCACGGCTCCGCGATCACGAGCCGGTCGCCTGGGTGCCCGCCCTCGACATGTGGCTGGTGACCCGGTGGGAGGACGTCGATCACCTCGAACGACATCCGGACAATTTCACGGCTGCCACCGACCCCTCGCTCCTGGCCCGTGCGCTCGGGCCCAACATGCTCACCTGCGACCCGCCCGAGCACACTCGACTGCGCGAGATGATGCTCCCGCCGTTCCAGCCCGGCGGCCGTGCCGGGGCCTTCGCGAACGACGAGCTGGTCGCGCTCGCCGATGGCCTGCTCGATCGGATCGACGTCCGTGGCGGCGGTTTCGAGCTGATGGCGGACTACGCCCAACCGCTGTCGGCGGGGGCGCTGGCGACGGTGCTCGGGCTCGATGCACACGGCTTCGATCGGATGTGGACCTGGTGCGAGGGCCTGGTCACCGACATCGCGAACTTCGAGAACGATCCGGATCTCGCCGCTGTCGGCGCCGCCGCGAAGGCGGAGCTGGGAGAGGCGATCAACGCGGCGATCGACGCTGGTCCCGATGACGGCGATCGGGCTTCGGCGATCTCGTCGTTCGTGGCGAACGGTGCGAGCCGCGACGAGATCGTGAACAACGTGAGGCTGATGATCTCGGGCGGGATCAACGAGCCGCGCGACGGCATCGGCCTCGCGGTCTGGGTGATGCTCTCGCGGCCCGACCTTCGCGAGCGCGTCGAGGCCGAACCGAGGCTGCTGCGCCGCCTCGTCGAGGAGGTGTTCCGCGTGCACAGCCCGGTCGGCACGATCACCCGCCAGGCGACGCGCGACGTCGAGCTCGGTGGCTCCTCGATCCGGAGCGGCGATCTGGTGTCGGGGGTCCTCCGCTCCGCCAACCGCGACGAACGCCGATGGAGCAACCCGACCGACATCGACCTCGACCGGCGTGAAGGTGCCCATGCCGCGTTTGCGCTCGGTGTGCATCGGTGCCTGGGCGAGTGGCTCGGTCGACAGGAGGTGCGAGTCGGCGTGGAGCGTCTCTTCGCCAGGTTCCCCGACCTCGATCTGGACCCCGCCCACACGGTCGAGCTCCGTGGGTTCGAGTTCCGCGGCCCGGTCGCCGTCCACGTCACGTTTGGGGTCTGACCCCGAACGTGACGGTCAGCGGTCGAGGCGTTCGACGGTTCGCAGGACGATGCGCAGCGCGTCGGCGAGCGATTCCTTCTGCGCCCGATCGAGTCCCGCCGACACTTTCGCCTCCTCGGCGTTGAACCTCGGGAACAAGTCGGCCATCAGCGACACACCCGACTCGGTCGCTGCGACGAGCACCGATCGGCGATCGTCGGGGTGCTGGCGGCGTGCGACCAGGCCGCGAGCCTCGAGCGTCGTGACCACACCGGTGAGCGTCCCACGCGAGATCCCCGATTCGTCGGCGACGTGGCGCGCCTCCTGCTCGCCCCAGATCCACACGACCCACAGCACGGTGAATGCGGTGAACGACAGGTCGGCTGCGTCCAGCACGGAGCGTTCCATGTGGTTCCGGAGCCGGTTCGCCACTCGGAAGATGTTGGAGACGGCTGCCATCGAGTCGAAATCGACGTCGAGCGAACCGATCCGAGCCTGGACGTCGCGTTCGGCCTCGATCAGCGCGTGTTCGTCGCTGCTGGAGAATCCGGCCGGCATGTGCGGCGAGTGTAGGGGGTCAGACGACGGGGGGCAGGACGTGGCGTTCGAGCGTCGTGCCGCCCTTCCACGACACCGCCACCTCGCGCCAGTAGCCGGCGATCAACTCGGTCGGCGCCAGGCGGGTGAGCTCCTCGACCGGAGAGTCGAACAGTGCCAGGTCGAACGTGCCGGTGAAGCCCCGTCCGACCTCCCCGTCGTAGCCGCGCATCGTCACGAGCTCGGCGAGGCTGTCGGACCCGTCGGACTCGATCGCCGGCATCCACCGGTGGTGGATCATCGGCAGCGCGTTCACGAAGCCGGCGTGGTCGCACTCGTCGGTGATGGTGAACGAGGCCTCGATGAGGCGCCGATCGTACGCCGCCAGCGTGGCCCCGAACCTGCCACCGGGCTCGAGGCGCGGGCCCGCCTTACCGACCGTGACCGGCCGGGTCATGTGGATCGACCCGAGCTTCTTCGGATAGCCCTGGTGATGACCGCGGACCATCGCGTAGTCGCGGTCGACCCAGATGTAGAGGCAGCGCGAGTACGGCTCGCCGCGGTACGTGCATCGGGCGACGACGAAGACCTCGAGGTACTGCGAACGAACCGGATCGACGAGCTCGTCGAACGAGTCGGAGCACGACTGCCAGTCGGCCCAGATGATCGCGACGGCGCCCGGGTCGTCGGCAGCCGGTTCGAGTGGGGGCGGCAGCAGCTCGGCGACGGCGTCCGGGTCGGTGCGGTACTCGAGCGTGAGCATCGTGCCCGAGTAATGCCACGGCGGCGACGGCAGCAGCGACGCCGCACCGCTGGCGGTGCGGGGGAACAGGAAACCTTGGACGTCGGCCACGTGAGCCCTCCCTCTCGATCCGGTGGACGGGAACAAACTAGTTTGGACACGAACGACCAGCGGCACCGGCCCGAGGCCGCTGTCGATGCCGAGTGACGACGCACCGGGAGGAACCGACACGTGACCGAGTACCGACGCATCCTGCTCGACGGGAACGCGACCCAAGTCATCATCGACGGCGCCGACCTGCTGGCGGGCGACGGGCGACGCGTCCGAGCCCACGAGGCCGTGCACCTGTCGCCGGTGCAGCCGTCGAAGATCATCTGCGTCCACTTGAACTACCGCAGCCGCGTCCAGGAGTTCATGGCGAATCTGCCGCCGGCGCCGACCTACTTCCACAAGCCCGTCAGTGCGCTCAACGGGCATCGGGGAGCGGTCGTGCGACCGGAGCGCTGCCGATGGCTCAACTACGAGGGTGAGATCGCGATCGTCATCGGGCGGACCTGCCGGAACATCTCGATCGCCGAGGCCGGCGACTACATCGGCGGGTACACCGTCGCCAACGACTACGGTTTGCACGACTTCCGCGACACCGACAGCGGCTCGATGTTGCGGGTGAAGGGTTCCGACACGCTGTGCCCGGTCGGACCCGGCGTCGTGACCGATTGGGACTTCCGCCACAAGCGGATCACCACGACCGTCAACGGTTCGGTCGTCCAGGACGGCAACACCGACGAGATGGAGTGGGACATGCACTACCTCGTGGCCGACATCGCACGCACCATCACCCTCGAACCGGGGGATCTGTTGCTGTCGGGGACCCCGGCCAACAGCCGTCCGGTGCAGCCGGGCGACGTAGTGGCGGTCGAGGTCGAGGGACTCGGGCGGCTGGAGAACCACGTCGTCGCCGGCCCGACGCCGATCCGCGGCGACGTCGGCGCCCAGCCGACCAGCTCGGAGGAGGTCGAGTCCACGGCACTCGGCGGCGACTGGGAATTCCGGGGTATCCGACCTCCCCAACGTTGACGCGAGGGGGCACTTGCCTCGAGTTTGATTTTGTATTTACTATTCGTTCGTGTCCAAACGATCGGACACTCGTGATGGCGGTTTTCCACCGCCACATCCAAGGGGGAACCTGATGACGAAGACCTGGAGCCTGATCGGCGTGGCGTGCCTGCTCGCCGTGTCCGCGTGCGGCGGCGACGACGATGCCGAGCCGGCCGCGGAGCCTGCTGCCGAGCCGGCCGCAGAGCCTGCCGCAGAGCCTGCCGCGGAGCCGGCAGCGGAGCCTGCTGCGGAGCCGGCCGACGAGCCTGCTGCGGAGCCGGCCGGCGAGTCGATGGCCGGGGTCGACGTCGACGCGGTGCTCGCGGCCGACCTCGCCGACTGCGCTGAGGCCCCCAGCGGCGAGCCGATCAAGGTCGGCATGGCGATGGACTTCGGCGATGTGTCCGGGTTCGCCGACATCCCCGGCAGCGAGGCCGCAACCTACCTCGCCGAGCTGATCAACTGCTCCGGCGGTGTGAACGGTTCGCCGGTCGAGGTCGACGTCCGGGACATCCAGGGCGATCCCCAGGTCACGGCCCAGGCGACGCAGGAGCTGCTCGACGGGGGTGCACACTTCCTCGTCGGGCCCCCGTTCGCCGACTTCGGTCAGCCGGTCCTCCAGGTGACCGGCGGCAAGGTCCCGGTCTTCTTCGCCGCCTCGACCGAGCCGAGCCTCCCCGACGTCGCCGCCAACTCGTTCCTCGTCACCTTCGACGACACGAAGCAGGCGACGGCGGCCGCCGAGTTCGCGCTCGAACAGGGATTCACCCGCGCGATCACGTTCTCGAGTCCCGGCCCCTACTTCGGCTACAACCCGCAGGTCTTCACCGAGGTGTTCACCGCCGGCGGTGGCGAGATCGTGACCGACCAGACCTACACCCCCGTCGACGACGTGGATTTCTCGGCGCAGGTCAACGAGATCGCCGGCATCGCCGAGGGCAACGAGGTCGTCTACTCCGCGATGCTCGCGTTCCAGGTCACCGCGTTGCGCGGCCAGCTCGAGGGCCAGGGTCTCGATTCCCTCACCTACATGGGCACCGACGCCTTCGAGGCGACCGGAATCCTCGCCGAGGCCGCCAACGAGGGGATCTACCACACGACACACGCCTACGCGGAGCCCGGCGGTCGGATCGAGCAGCTGCTCACCGGCTACGAGGCGTCGCGGGGCTCGGCGCTCGAGAGCGGTACGTTCGCCGGCCTCTACGCCGACGCGGTGTTGCTCGGGATCCAGGGCATCCTCGACTGCGGATGCACCGATCCGGAGGGCATCGGCGCCGCCGTGGCGGCGATCACGAGCTTCGACGGCTTCACGGGTGAGATGAGCTACGCCGGCACCAACGGCATCCCCAACAAGCCCGTGTCGATCCACCAGATCGTCGACGGCGTCGACACCCTGGTCACCGACTGGGAGTGAGCCGAACGTGCTCGAGGTCACCGACCTCACCACGAACTACGGCTCCATCACAGCGCTCCGCTCGGTCAGCCTGACCGTCCGGGCCCGCGAGGTCATCGGCCTCGTCGGCCCGAACGGGGCCGGCAAGACGACCCTCGTCGGGACGATCGCCGGGATGCTGACACCCGTCTCGGGTCGTGTCACCCTCGACGGCGACGACGTCACCGGGACCAGCCCCGATTCGATGTTGCGACGCGGGGTCGCGCTCGTACCGGAACATCGCCGTCTGTTCGCCGACCTCACCGTCGCCGAGAACCTGAAGATCGGTGGGATCACGATCCCGAAATCGGAGCGAGCGGCCGCGATGGAGGAGATGGTCGAGCTGTTCGAAGTGCTCGGCCGCAAGTGGGACAACCCCGCGGGGTACCTGTCGGGCGGCGAGGCGCAGCAACTGGCGATCGCACGGGCGCTGATGTCCCGCCCGCGGCTGCTCATCATGGACGAACCGTCGCTCGGGCTCGCTCCGGTCCTGGTCGACGTCGTGTTCGACCTCATCGCCTCGTTGCGCGAGCAGGGGCGGACGCTGCTCGTCGTCGAGCAGAATGCGACGCGCATGCTCGCCGTCTCGGACCGTGCCTACGTGTTGCGCTCGGGTGAGATCGCAGCGACGGGCACCGGAGCCGAATTGCTGGCCGACGGATCGCTGTTCGACACGTTCGTGGGGCGCACGGGATGACTCGGCCGCCCGTGGGGCACCGACCGGGCTCCACGGCGCCCCTGCGGCTCGTGGGTGCGCGATGTTCGCCCGAGTTCGGGCGGTCCACGTGACCCAGCTGCTGCAGAACCTCATCGACGGACTCGGTCGGGGAAGCATCTACGCGCTCCTCGCGCTCGGCATCGCCGTCATCTTCGGGGTCATGCACCTGCTCAACTTCGCCCACGGCGAGCTGATCACGATCGGCGCCTACGTGACCTACTGGTGCTTCACGCGAGGCATCTCCTGGTTCTGGATCGCACCCATCCTCGTCCTCGTCGGAGTCGTCGCGTCGCTCGTCATCGAGCAGGTCGCGTTCCGCTGGGTCCGCGGTGCCGCCGACTCGACACTGCTGCTCACCTCGTTCGGTGTGCATTTCGTCGTCGAAGCGATCTTCTTGATGTACGTGTCGGCCTCGGTGAAGACGTTCAACCGTCCCGCCTGGATCACCAAGACGGTCGATCTCGGCCCCGTCACGGTCGAGATCTTCGATCTCGTCGTGATCGGCGTCACGATCGTCGTGCTCATGGGCACCGCCGCACTCCTCCAGCGCACGATGTTCGGCATCGCCCTTCGGGCGGCGGCGGAGGATTTCGACGCAGCCCGCCTGATGGGCGTGCGCTCCGACAACGTCATCCGGGGCGCGTTCGCGCTCTCGGGCGCGCTGGCCGGCATCGCAGCGATCTTCTGGCTGATGCGCGCCGGTCAAGCGACACCCGGCGCCGGGCTGACGCCGATGCTCAAGGGGGTGCTCGCTGCCCTGATCGGCGGTCTGGGCAGCCTCCGCGGCGCAGTGATCGGCGGGCTCGCACTCGGCGTCGCCGAGGTGGTGCTGCGCTCCCAGCTCCCGAGCAGCGTTGCCGGACTGACCGACGGATTCGTCTTCGTGCTGATCGCCCTGCTGTTCATCTTCCGCCCGCAGGGGATCATCACCGTCGGCAGGGCGGAGCGCGTCTGATGGGAGCACGCACCATGACCCGCACGACCACCTCGCGACGCGATCTCGGATACCCGACGCTCGGCGCGATCGTGCTGCTCGGCCTGCTGGTGGGTGGGGGACTCCTCTACCAGGCGCTCGTCGGTGGTTCGTCGGAGCAGCTCGTGACGGCGATGCTGATCGACGCGATCATGGTCGTCGGCCTGCAGGTCTACATCGGCAACACCGGTGTGCTGTCGTTCGGTCACATCGGGTTCGGAGCGATCGCCGGCTACACGTTCGCCGTACTGGCCATCGCCCCGAGCGCAAGGGCACCGTGATCTCCGACGCGCCGTTCGGAACCTCGACGAGGTGCACCTCACTCCGTTCGTGTCGACCCTCGTCGCGGTTGGCGTCACCCTGGTCGTCGCCGCGATCGTCGGGCTCGGACTCGCCCGGTCCGGGGCCCGTTCCGGTGCGGTCGCCGCCACCGTCATCACCCTCGCGCTGCTGTTCGTCACCCACGAGCTGGCGATCAACTGGACCGATCTGACCGGCGGCGACCGTGCCGGTCTGTCGTTCAGCATCGGCACGACCCTGTCGAGCCGATGGCCGATCTACGGTGCGCTCGCCGGCGCGATCCTCGTTGCCCGGATCTTCGCCCGAAGCCGTCCGGGGCGTCTGGCACAGGCCGCCCGCGAGGACAACCTGGCGGCGCGTGCGATGGGCATCGACCCCAAGGTCCAGCAGATGATCGCACTGCTGCTGTCGGTCGCGATCGTCGCCGTGGCGGCGTCGCTGCGGGTCTACTCGATCGGCAACATCACCCCGAAGTTCTTCTTCTTCGAGTACACGCTCGTCACGCTCGTCATGCTCATCGTCGGCGGCCGCAACAGCGTCACCGGTGCGGTCACGGGTGTCGTCGTCATCACCGTTGCCCGCGAGTTCGCCCGTCGTCTCGGCGAGCGACGGCTACGAGCTCTTCGGCCTGGGACTCGACGGGTCGGCCGCTGACTGGTTCTTCCGCGAGGGCCTCCCCGACATCGTGCTCGGCGCAGCGATGCTCGGCTTCATGATCCTGCGGCCGAACGGTCTGCTCGACGACGGGAGCTCGATACGTGGCTGGCGCGCCGATTCGGTGCGGGCGGCGCCGACGCCCCCGACGCGCCGGCAGCGGTGGAGCCCGACACCGACGCCGTGCTGCGCTCCGATCGGGTCTCGGTCGCGTTCGGAGGTTTCCGCGCGCTCGACGGCACCTCGATCGAGCGCGCGTCGGCGCCGGGAGATCCTCGGCCTGATCGGTCCGAACGGTGCCGGCAAGACGACGCTGGTCAACGTCATCACCGGGCTGGTCCCGGTCGCCGACGGCACGGTGTCGCTCGACGACGCCGATCTCACGGGTGCACCGACCCACACGATCGCACGGGCCGGACTCGTCCGGACCTTCCAGAACCTGCGCCTGTTCTCGTCGCTGACCGTCCGCGAGAACGTCGAGGTGGCCGCCGCTCGTCGCCGACGCGGCCCGGGCCGACCGGCCGCACGTCGACGTCGAGCGTCCTCATCGCCGAAGCCGGTCTGTGGGAGCTGCGCGATCGGCGCGCCAGCGAGCTCGACTACGGCAACTCGCGCCGTCTCGAGTTGGCACGCGCCGCGGCCGACGGCGCCACGTTTCTTGCTGCTCGACGAACCGACGAGCGGCATGAGCGACCCGGAGTCGGTCGCGATGATCGACCAGGTGCGCAACATGGCCACCCTCGTCGGCGCGGGCGTCGTCGTGATCGACCACGACCTCGCCTTCATCACCGGCATCTGCGACCGGATCTACTGCCTCGACCAGGGTGCGGTGATCGCCGAGGGTACGCCCGCCGAGATCCAGGCGAACCCGCACGTGCAGGCAGGCGTACCTCGGCTCGGCGGCGGAGGCCTGAGGTGGTGCAGCTCGCCCGACGGGGTCGTCACCGATCCCAGAGACTGCATGCAAAATGAGAAATGAAGCAGCTCGTGTGTCCGCCGCGGTCGCACCGATGGCCGACCGTGTGCGCCGCCGCGGCGGCCTCGCCACCGACGTCGCGGCCTACATCCGCGGCCTGATCCTCACCGGCGCCGTCAAGCCCGGATCGAAGATCGACCAGGAGACCATCTGCGTCGCCCTCGACGTCAGCCGGAGCCCCGTCCGCGAGGCGCTCGTCATCCTCGGTCAGGAGGGCCTCGTCGACGTCAACCCGCGCCGAGGTGCGTCGGTGGCCCACCTCACGCCCGACGACATCGTCGATCACTACGAGCTGTTCGGGGTCGTGTCCGGGCGGGCGGCCGCGATGGCGGCAGAGATGCTCGACGACGAGCGTCTCGCCGAGCTGACCGAGGTCCACCGCCAGTTCGAGCAGCGCGGCACCACGCTGAGCCCGGACGAGTTGTCGGCGTGGAACGATGCGTTCCATCGGATCATCAACACGTGTGCGCCTCGCCGGACGCGTTGGCTGCTCCGGCTCCTCGAGCGGTCGGTCCCCGCCAACTACTACGAGTTCGCCGACGGTTGGGACGCCCAGGCGGTCGGCCATCATGCGGCGATCCTGGCGGCGATCGTGGCCCACGACGGAGCCGGCGCCCGAGCGGCGATGGAACATCACCTGCACCAGAGCGGCGTCGCCGCCGCCGAGGCACTGCGCGTCCAGGGCTTCTGGGACTGAGAGGACGAACACGTGGACTTCACCGAACCCGACGACTTCTCCGTGATCCGCACGGAGGTGCGTCGCCTGTGCGACAAGTATGGCAACGAGTACTGGCGCTCCCTCGAGCCCGACCGGTACCCGGAGGAGTTCGTCACCGACCTCACCGCTCACGGCTGGCTCGGCTCGCTGATCCCGGAGGAGTACGGGGGTGGCGGGCTCAGCCTGGCCGGCGCATCGGTCATCCTCGAGGAGATCTCGGCGAGCGGGGGCAACCCGAGTGCCTGCCACGCCCAGATGTACGTGATGGGCACACTGCTCCGGCACGGATCGGAGGAACAGAAGCAGCACTACCTTCCCCTGGTCGCCGATGGCCGCAAGCGACTGCAGGCCTTCGGTGTCACCGAGCCGGTCGCAGGGTCGGACACCACGAGCATCCGCACGAAGGCGGAGCGCAACGGCGACGCCTACCGAATCAACGGCCAGAAGATCTGGACGTCCCGAGCCCTGTACTCCGATCTGATGATCCTGCTCGCACGGACGACCCCGATCGACGAGGTCGAGCACCGGCTCGACGGACTCTCGGTGTTCCTCGTCGAGATGCGCACCGCCGACGGGGATCTGATCCCGGGCCTCCGGATCGATCCGATCGACACCTGGATGAACCACAACACGACCCAGGTGTACTTCGACGACGTCGAGATCCCCGCCGCTGCGCTCATCGGGACGGAGGGGAACGGATTCCGGCAGATCCTCGACGGGATGAACGCCGAACGGATCTTGATCGCAGCCGAGTGCATCGGCGACGGCACCTTCTTCCTCGAACGGGCATCCGCCTACGCCAACGAGCGGATCGTCTTCGGTCGTCCGATCGGCCAGAACCAGGGCGTGCAGTTCCCGCTCGCCAAGGCCTACGCCCAGCTCCAGGCCGCAGATCTGATGCGATGGAAGGCTGCCAGCCTGTTCGACGCAGGAGAGCCCTGCGGCGCCGAGGCGAACATGGCGAAGCTGCTCGCCAGCGAGGCGTCGTGGGCGGCGGGCAACGCCGCCGTCGACGCCCACGGCGGGTTCGGATTCGCCGCCGAGTACGACATCGAGCGCAAGCTCCGTGAGACGCGGCTGTATCAAGTCGCTCCGATCAACAACAACCTCGTCCTCGCGTTCGTTGCCGAGAAGTGCCTCGGCCTGCCGAAGAGCTACTGATGCGCGCCGTCACGCTCCCGGCCGTCGGCGCCTCCTTGAGCGTCCACGATGATCATCCCGAGCCGGTGGTCGGCCCGTCGTCCGAGATCATCGATGTGACGGCCTGTGGTGTCTGCCACTCCGACCTGCACGTCGTCGACGGCGACTACCCGACGACGCTGCCGCTCGTGCTGGGCCACGAGGTCACCGGTGTCCACGCCGAGCTCGGCCCGGTGATGGTCTACGCCCCGTGGGGGTGTGGCTCGTGTCCTCAGTGCGCCGACGGACTCGAGATGATCTGTTCCGATGCGACGGAGGCCGGGCTCGTCGTCGATGGCGGGTACGCCGAGCGGATGGCGGTGACAGACCGCAGGTACCTCGCGCCACTCGGCGAGCTGGACCCGATCGCCTCGGCCCCGCTCGCATGCGGGGGACTCACCGCGTATCGGGCGGTGACACACGGCCTGGCGACGCTGCGCGAGCGCCTCGCCGACGCGAGGGTCCTCGTGATCGGCTGCGGCGGACTCGGCCAGTTCGCCATCCGATGCCTCCGGTTGCTCACCGACGCCACCGTCGTGGCCCTCGACGTGTCGCCCGACAAGCGAGCCACGGCGGTCGGGCTCGGCGCGCACCTGGCGGTCGCTCCCGATGAGGTGGCGACCTCGGGGCTGGGTCCGGTCGACGTGGTCATCGACTTCGCGGGAGCCGACGCCACGCTCGCGACCGCTCGCGACGTGGTGCGACGGCGTGGCCTCGTCGTGGTGGTCGGACTCGCCGGCGGCCGGCTCCCGTTCGGGTTCGCAGCGGTTCCGCACGAGGCCCGGTTCATGACCAGTGTGTGGGGGAGCCGGGCCCAGCTCGACGAGCTGCTCGACCTAGCACGACGCGAGCCGACCATCGTGCAACCGGTCGAGGCTGTCCCGCTCGAACAGGCTCAACTCGCTCACGACCGTCTGCGCGCCGGCGAGGTGCGGGGCCGCCTCGTTCTCGTTCCGTCCTTGTCAGCAAGCCAGGAGAGACCATGAGTCACACCATCGGACATCACCACTTCATGACGCTGGATGCGTTTCGCGAGATCGCCCTCGAGCGCGGCATCCACACCGTCGAGATCGCAGCGCCCGACACCCAGGGTCACCTCCGCGGGAAGCGGGTGCCGGTCGGCCGATTCCTCGATCGCCTGGCGGTCGGCGGCGTCAACATCGCGGACGCGATGTTCGTGTTCGACATGCAGAACGACCTGCCCGACAACGAGTTCGTCAACATGGACTCCGGCTACCTCGACTGCAAACTGATCCCCGACGTGTCGACGGTGCGACTGCTGACCCACCGGCCCGGTTACGCGGTCGTGTTCGCCCGCGCCGACACCCCCGCCGGCGAGCCTCACGGACTCGCGCCGCGCACGGTGCTCGCCCGGCAGGTCGCACGGTGTGAGGCGCTCGGCCTCGAACCGGTCGTCGCGACCGAGCTCGAGTTCTATCTCTGCCGTGACGACTGGTCGCCGGTGCAGGATCACATCCAGTACAGCTCGCTCACCGACGGGCTCCACGTCGAGGCGGTGTTGAAGGAGATGCGAGACGCGATCGCCGGCGCCGGCATCGAGGTCGAATCGTCCAACGCCGAGTACGGGCCCGGCCAGACGGAGATCAACACCGGGCCCACCGACGCGATGACCGCTGCTGACAACACGGTGTTGTTCAAGAGCATCGTGAAGCAGGTCGCACGCCAGCACGGTCTGCGGGCCACGTTCATGCCGAAGCCGTGGAACGACCATTCGGGCTCGGGCATGCACGTCCACACCAGCTTGCGCTCCGAGGGCGGCAACGCCTTCGCCGCCAGCGAGCACCATCCCAACCCGCTGATGTCGACCTGGCTCGCGGGGCAACTCGAACACGCGGCATCGATGACCCTGCTCGGCGCCCCGACGGTGAACGGCGGCAAGCGGATCAAGCCGTACACGTTCTGCCCGACCCACGTGCACTGGGGGCTCGACAACCGGACCGTGCTCGCACGCTGCATCGTCGAACCGGGCTCGGCGGCGAACCGGGTCGAGTACCGGAGCGCGGGGGCCGACGCGAACCCGTACGCGATCATCGCTGCGATCATCGCCGCCGGGGCCGATGGGATCGAACGAGAGCTCGCGCTACCGCCGGTGAGCGAGGGCGACCTCTACACCAATCCCGGCGAGTGCGCACCGCTGCCGGCCCGACTCGCCGATGCCATCGACGCGTTCGACGGGAGCCCGATCGCGGCACAGCTGGGCGACATGTTCTCGCGCAGCTACGTCAGCCTGGCACGCCACGAAGCCGCGCTGGGGGCCGAGCACGCCCCCGACCCCGACGACGTGACCGAGTGGGAACGTCAGCGGTACATGGAGCACTGCTGATGATCGACATCGCGAGTCCGGCGCAGTACCGGGCCGGATTCCCCCACGACGCGTTCGCTGCGCTCCGAGCCGAGCCCGGTCTGGTCTGGCACCCGCACGAGGCCAGCGGGTTCTGGGCGGTCACCCGTCACGCCGACGTGCGTGAAGTGTCGAAGTCGCCCGGCCGGTTCTCGTCGGGCATCGGACACACCAACCTCTGGGATCTCGACGCCGATGCACTCGAGGCCCGCCGTTCGATCATCGACACCGATGCTCCGGACCACACCCGGTTGCGGCGTCTCGTCAGCAGCGTCGTTCACGCCGCGCAACATCCGCCGGTGGGAGGACACGACCAGGGCGATCGCGGCCGAACTGCTCGACGAGTTCGTGGCCGGCGGGGGCGGCGATTGGGTCGAGCTGGTCGCCGCGCCGCTGCCGATCCGGGTCATCCTCACGATCCTCGGTGTACCGGTCGAGGACGCCGACCATCTCGTCGAGCTGTCGAATTACCTGGTCGAGGGCACCGGCGACCACGCGTCGCTGCCGGCGGATGCGTTCGGGAACACGACGGAGCTCAGGCTCCTGCCCTTCGCCAGCCCGGCCAGCCACGCCCTGTTCGAGTACGGCGAGCAGCTCGGCGAGCAACGGCGTGTCGAGCCTCAGGACGATCTCGTCACCCAGCTCGTCCTGGCCGAGGACGGCGGTGACCGGTTGTCGCACTCCGAGTTCCGCAACATGTTCCACGTCCTCGTGTTCGCCGGCAACGAGACCACCCGCACGGCGATCACGCACGGCGCGATGGCGTTCGCCGAGTTCCCCGACCAGTGGGAGCGTCTGGTCGCCGACCCGTCGCTCATCGACCGGGCCGTCGAGGAGATCCTGCGATGGGCGACGCCGGTCGTGCACATGCGGCGCACCGCCGTCGACGACACCGAGCTGGCAGGAACATCGATCGCAGCCGGCGACAAGGTGGTGATGTGGTACGCCTCGGCCAACCGCGATCCGGACGTCTTCGACGACCCGTTCCGGTTCGACATCGGTCGGGCGGACAACCCTCACGTCTCGTTCGGCGGCGGCGGACCACACTTCTGCCTGGGCGCATTTCTCGCCCGCATGGAGATCAAGGTGCTGCTCGAGGAGATGCTCGTTCGCGACATCTCGCTGCGACAGACCGCCGAACCGGTCCGCGTCGCGTCGAACTTCGTCCATGGCGTGCTGTCCGTGGGGATGGCTCCCGACCACGAGGAGATCGCGTCATGAACCTGCCCAACACCGAACGCCTCGCCGCCGACCGCGATCGCTGGGTCGCCGCCGGGACGTGCGGCCGCCCCTTCTTCGTCGAACGTGCCGAAGGCGCGACCATCTGGGACGGCGCCCGTCATGCGGTTCGGCGACGAGGCCGAGGCGGTCCAGCTCGCCAACGACTCCGACTACGGGCTCGCCACCGGTGTCTGGACGGCCGGGGTGCGTCGGGCGCACCGGGTGGCACGTCTGCTCGACGTCGGCACCGTGTGGGTGAACACGTACCGCAACGTGCGCTGGGTCGCGCCGTTCGGCGGCGTCAAACAGTCGGGCTACGGCCGCGACAACGGGTTGGAGTCGCTCGACGGGTTCCTGCAGACCGAGACGGTCTGGATCGAGACCGAGGGCGCCACGCGCGACCCGTTCGTGCTGGGATGATCGGCCGATGACCGCCCCCTTGGAAGGCATCGTCGTCGTGGCAGTCGAGCAGGCCATCGCAGCGCCGTTCGCGACGCGGCATCTCGCCGACCTCGGGGCGCGGGTGCTGAAGATCGAGCCGGCCGAGGGCGACTTCTCGCGCCACTACGACGCCAATCTGGCCGGCCAGTCGACGTACTTCGTGTGGGCCAACCGCGGCAAGGACAGCCTCGTCGTGGACATCAAGGACGCCGACGAGCGCGAGCACCTCGAAACGCTGATCGCCGGCGCCGACGTGTTCGTGCAGAACCTGTCGCCGGGTGCAGCCGGACGCGCCGGGTTGCTCGCCCACCAGCTCGTCGATCGACACCCGCGTCTGATCGCCTGCGACATCTCCGGCTACGGGCTCGGCGGGCCTCGCACCGACGACAAGGCCTACGACCTCGCGATCCAGGCGGAGGCGGGAGCGATCGCACTCACCGGTACCTCCGACGAGATGTCGAAGGTGGGCTTCTCGGTCGCCGACATCGCCGCGGGCATGTACGCGCTCAGTTCGGTCCTCGCCGCGCTACACCGCCGGATGGTCACCGGCGAGGGCGCCGCGATCTCGCTGTCGATGCTCGAGTGCCTCGCCGAGTGGACCTCCCCGCAGGTGTTGACCGCTGCCGCCACCGGCCGAGCACCGGCTCGATCGTCGCGACGGCACTCGATGATCGCACCGTACGGCCTGTTCGAGCTCGCCGACGGCGCCTCGATCCTGATCGCCGTCCAGGCCGACCGTGAGTGGCGGGCGATGGCCACCGGCGTGCTGCAGCAACCCGAACTCCGTGACGATCCGCGCTTCCGGTCGAACCAGGATCGCATCGCCAACGTCGACGCGCTCGAGGGAATCATCGCTGCGGTGTTCGCCGACGTGGCCGCGGACGAGATCATCGAGCGACTCGCGGCGTCCCGGGTGACCCACAGCTCGGTGCGGGAGCCACTCGAGGTGTGGAGCCACGAGCAGCTCGATGCCCGCCGCCGGTTCATGGACGTGTCGACCGAGACGGGGGCCGCACGGGTCCTGCGACCACCGTTCGAGATCAGCGGCAACCCGGATCCGCGGGCTCGGGTGCCCGGCCTCGACGAGCACGACCCCGAGCTGATCGCGAGGTTGGTGCGCCGGGGCAGGTCCGGGTAGCGCCCCGGTACCGGGGGCCGGGCTCAGCCGGCCAGGCCGTTCAGCACGTCCTGGAGGGAGCGGAGCCCGGCGGCGAGCGAGTCGGTCAAGCTGGCGAGCTCGGTCTGGCGGACGTCGATCGCGATCGGAACGTCGAGCTGAACGGGGAACTCGTCCTGGATCGGCACCGTCTCGTCGATCGGGATGTCGACGACGAGATCGACGGGCACGTCGACATCGACCGGCACGGTGACGTCGAGGGGGATGTTGCCGACCGGCGTGTTGATCGTGATGGTGGTGTCGAAGGACTCTTGGATCGGGATCGTCGTCTTGATGGGGACCTCCACGGTGCGTCGGATCACCACCTCGGTGTCGACGGGGATGACCTCATCGATCGTGACGTCGAATGCGATCGTCGAATCGCCGAACTCCTCGAGGCCGGCGATGGCCTCGTCGACACCGCTCGAGACCTCCGGTCCGAGGTCGCTGATGAGCTCCTGGAAGCCGGTCAGCTGGGAAGCGTAGAGGGCGGCCCCGGCCTCGACCCGGTTCAGGTCTTCGCGGAGCAGCTCCAGCTCGGCGTACGACGCGGCCAGTTCGCCGTCGCTCGAGGTGAGCGCGTCGCGAGCCACCGCGGCGTCGTCCTCGGCCGACGCCACTCGCGAGAACAGCAGCCCGATGACCGCCAGCGCTCCGATGAGCAGGGTGGCCAGCAGGCCGACCATCAGGTTCAGCCGTCGCGTCAACACCTCGATCGCGTCGGCGTCGCGTGCAGGGCCGGCGCCGACGAGTGCCGGCGCGAGCGCAGGCACCTCTTGCGTGTCACCGTGCGTGTCGCCCTGAGGCTCGGTCACGAGGTCCTCGAGGGGATCCGATTCGGGAAGGGTGATGTCCATGGGGGTGGTGCCTCCGTCGGGGGCGAGGTGTCGCATCGTGAGGGCGGCCAGCAGACCGCTGCCGACCACCACGGCGGCCGCGGTGAAGGTCTCCGCGATGGCCTGCGCGGTGAGGGACTCCGTCGCAGCGAGGACGGCGTCCTGGAAGCCGGGATCGGTGAGCGGCGGGAGATCGATGCCGGAGCGCAGGTCGTTGAAGCGTGCCAGCCCCCACGCCGTGAGTGCCGAGAGCCCGACGCTCAGGCCGAGCAACCGGACCACCATCACGATCGAGGCGGCGGCTCCCCGCTGATCGGCCGGGGCGGCGTCGACCACCGCGCTCGTCGTGGGGGCGACGGTGAGGCCGAACCCGGCACCCAGCAGCGCGAGTTGCAGCGCGAAGACCGGGTACGAGGTGTCGGTCGACCATGTCGCTCCCATCCATCCGTAGCTCAGCGTCGACACGGCCAGTCCGGCGAGCACCGGTGGCCGGTACCACCAGCGTTCGGTCATCCGACCCCCGAGGTACGAGAACACGGCCATCGCTGCCGTCAGCGCCGACAGCGTCCAACCCGCGTACACCGCGGCGCGCTCGAGGTCGACCTCGACGGCGTTGACGAAGATCGGGACGTCGACCATCGCGATCACCAGGCCTGCGCCGACCACGAAGTTGACGAACAGGGCCACGAGCAGGTTGCGACCGCGGAACAGGCGTCGATCGAACAGCGGGTTGGCGGCGGCTCGCTGCTGGAGCACGAACGCCGCCCCGGCGACGAGTGCCGGCACGAAGAGCCACCGCAGGTCGGTGCCTCCGCCGCCTGTCAGCTCGTCGAGGCCGTTGACGCTCTGGATCTCGGCCGATCCGAGGAGCGCCAGGTTGACGCTGACGAGGGTGATCGTGAGCAGTGCCGCGCCGATCCAGTCGAGGCGTTGCCGGTGCTGTGGGCGATCGTGCCCGGCGAGGGCCCACCACGACGCGGCGAGCCCGGCCAACGCGAGCGGCACGTTCAGCCAGAACTGCCACTGCCACGACAGGAAACGCACGAGCATCGCGCCGTACAACGGACCCCACACCCATCCCATCGTCTCGATCGCGCCGAGCGTGCCGAGCGCCCGCGCCCGCTTGCCTTCCGGATACACGTCGCCGACGACGGCCAACGCGACCGGCACCATCGCACCGCCCCCGATCGCGGTCATGATCCGCCCGACGATGAACCAACCGAACGCGCTGTCGAACTCGACCGACAGCGGGATCAGGATCGTCCCGGCGAGGAACAGCAGGTAGGCGCCGACGAACGTCCGTCGTCGTCCGAGGATGTCGCTGATGCGACCCGCGATCGGCATGATCGCGACGAACGCGATCAGATAGGCGTTGACGACCCAGGCGGCGTCGTCGAGACCGTCGGGGAGGACGAGTCCCAGATCGCCGATGATCGGTCGCAACATCGTCGAGACCACGGTGAGGTCGTCGGCCGCGACGAACACGCTGAAACCGACGACGGCGAGGATGGCGGCGGGTGAGGGACGCCGGCGGGTCCCTGGCTCTCCCGACGTCGTGATGCTGGTGTCGGTGTCGGTCATCTCACGACCTCACGTTCGCCGGTGGGTCGATGTCGAATGCATCGCCGTAGCGGTCGAGGCGGAGCGCCCACCTCGACTCGGCGCCGTCGATCGCCGTCCGGAACTCGGCTGCCGTCACGAGCATCGAGTCGGGATGGATCCACAGATCGACCGGCACGTCCTGGTCACGGACGAGGCCGACCGTGATGTCACGCACCTGTTCCGCCGGTGCGACACCACGGATGTGGTAGCGCTGCCCACCCTGGTCGACGATTCCGACCAACTCGACGTCGCGGAGATTGGCCAGCAGCGGCTGCCAGCCGCCTTCCGGATCGAAGAAGCGGCTGGGGTCGATGTCGAAACCGCTCGGCAGGGTCTCGAAGTCGCCCGTCACCGGGTTCGAGATCCAGACCTCGTCGTCGATCGCGATCGCCGCGATCTCGGTCGACGTGCTGTCGTCGATCGTCACGCCGATGACCGCCTGGGCCCGGCTCGGCACCGAGAACTGTCCGAGCAACCGATCGAGCGCAATGCTGTCGAACTCGTCGATGAAGATCGACGCCCCGCTGCGATCGAGCTCGAACTCGACGCTCGTCACGGCCGCCATCGACGATGCGGCATCCGCGATGATCTGCATCGGCTCGGCGTCGGGGTCGGCGACAGCACCGTCGGACGTCGGACGGTCCTCGCCGGCCTCCGACACATCGGATGCCGCTTCGGTGCCTGCACCATCGCGAAACGCCATCACGATGACGACCGCGAGCGCCAACGCGGCGAGCGCCATCGCAGTCGTGGCGAAGACGGCGGGTCCGTCTGTTCGCCGTTGGTCGTGAGCGGTCATGGGTGGTCCTCCTGCCACGCCGGGGGGCATACCCGAGATTCAGGCGTAACAGTCATCCAACCAGGTCGTGGCGCGACCTATTCCGCGGCTCGGACCGCCCGCGCGACCTCACCCCACTTGCCGGCCGCCGCCGGATCGCGACGGATCGACTCCTCGGCGAGGTACATGACGAGTCGGGACGCCGTGCCCGCGTAGCGCTCGACGAGGCGGTCGGCGAGCTCGTCCCATCGACACACGACGGCGTAGTGCTCGAGCATCTCGTCGGTGATCGTCGCGGCCATGGCGTCGAGATCACCGTCGCGGATCAGGGTGCCGAGGCGCTGGGTGGTGCCTTCGAATCCGAGATCGTCGAACTGGAACGCGTAGTTGGGGGTGGAACCGTAGAACGCGATCTGGTGGCGTGCCCGGTGCACGAGGGGCTCCCGCTCCTCGGGTGTGTCGCCGGGCGCCGCGAACACGGGGATGATCAGATCGATCTCGTCCGCGCTGCGCCCGGAGGCCGCCGCCCCCGACGCGACGCCGGGTCGGAGTCGGGTGTCGATGTAGTGCATCGAGTGCAAAGGGTGGACGTGCACCCCGTCCGCGACCTCGCCGGCAACCTTGGTCATGACCGGGCCGACGGCGCTGATGTCGACCTTGACGTCGCCGTAGGAATGGCGCGGTGGTGACCACGCCGACGGGAGGTAATTGAGTTGGTAGAAGGGACCGTCGTGGTGCAGCCGCTCGTCGCCGCGGAACGCTCGGAAGCAGGCCTTGACGGCACTCACGTAGTCGGACAGCCTGGCCGCGGGCGACGAGAACTCGGCCGAGTAGCGCCGCACCACGTGTCCCTTCACCTGGCTGCCGAGCCCGAGCCGGAATCTTCCCGTGGTGTTGTGCGCGAGCTCCCACGCCACCGCCGCCGAGATCATCGGGCTGCGGGGGAACGCCACGGCGATGCCGGTCGAGAAGTGCAGCCCAGGCGCCGCCGTGGCGGCGGCGGCGATCTTCATCCACGGCACCTCTGACGTCTCGGTGAACAGCATCCCCGAGAAGCCGACGGCGTCGAGGGTTCGGGCGAGCTCGGCCGTGTCGGCCCATGTTCCCGATCCGGTCATCAGGTCGAATTCCACAGACGTCCCTTCCGTCGTCACGTCCCGCCAGGGACGTTACGACAGCGAGGCCGCACGACCCGCAGTCGGTGTGCGCAGTCGTTCCGGCGGGAGGTTCAGCCGGTGACCACGATCGTGCCCTGCATCGACGGATGGAAGTTGCAGAAGTAGGCGAACTCGCCGGGCTCGGCGAAGGTGAACTCGAACGTCCCGCCGGACGCGATGCTGCCGGAGTCGAAGGTGCCGTCATCGGCGGTCCAGGTGTGTGCCGTGCCGTCGGTGTTGGTGACCACGACCGTGGTGCCGGCAGCGACCTCCGTCACCCCGCTGAACGCGAAGTCGGCGATCGTGATCGTGGCCCCATCGGTCGTTCGGGCGCTCTCGTCGTTGGCGCCGCGCACCGTGATCTCGCCGGGGACGACCGCGACCTCGCCGTCGGCGGTGACGCCCGGACCGTCGACGCCCTCGACGCTGCCGAACTCGTACACGCCGTTGCCGTCGGTGTCGATGTGAACCATCGGGAACACGGTGGCGTCGCCGGTGAGCGGCTCGGCGAGGGCGATGCTGACGTCGGTGGAGGATCCGGCCGGGAGCAGGTCGCTGGTGCCGATCACCGGTCCGGGGGAACCACCGCCGTCGCTGTGGACGGCGACGAAGCCGGGAGCGGGCAGGTCGACCGAGGCGACGGTGATCGTGGTGCCATCGCTCTGCTGGGCGTCGATCGCGATCGATGCCGGCTGCGTGGCAGGTCCGTCGTCGGCAGGTTCGGCGGCGGGTTCGGGTGCTTCGGTCGGCGGCGTCGTCGTGTCGGCATCGTCGTCGCCTCCGCAGGCGGCGAGTGTCAATGCCGCGGCAGCACCGATCGCCGCGATCCGTCGAAAGGAGGGCAATGTCGTGTTCACGCCAACCAGTTCGTCGCCGAACCCGATTCGGTTCGCAACTTCTCCGATCTTTTCGGTGTCGCCGAGGTCGGGCGTCAGCGTGCCATGCCGTAGAAGTCGTCGTTCGGACGCATCCCGGTGAAGTTGGCGTACCGGTTCGAGAGCGCGAACAGCGCAGTGATCGCCCCGATGTCCCAGATCTCGTCGTCGGTGAATCCCTTCGCCCGCATGTCGCCGAGGTCGTCGTCGGTGATGTTCGCCGAGTCGTCCGCGACCCGAAGCGCGAACTCGACGATGTGGCGCTCGCGTTCGCTGAGATCGGCCTTGGCCGGGTTGATCGCGACCTGATCGGCGAGCAGCGGGTTCTTGGTACGGATCCGCAGGATCGCCCCGTGGGCGACGACGCAGTACAGGCAGTGGTTGACGGCGGACGTGGCGACGACGATCAGCTCGCGCTCCGCCTTCGAGAGGCCATCGTCGGATTCCATCAATGCCTCGTGGAAGGCGAAGAACGCCCGGAACTCCTTGGGTCTGCGGGCGAACGCGAGGAACACGTTGGGCACGAAGCCGGACTTCTCCTGGACGCCGATGATCTGCTCGCGGATGTCGTCGGGCAGATCATCGAGGACCGGGGTGTCGAACCGGGAGACCGCGTGCTCGACTCATACCGCGAGCTTCGCACGGTGCGGCTGTCGGGCAGTCAGCCGAGCAGCCTCGGGACCCGGGTGGAGCGGTCGTACGCCGTTTCCGTCGCTCGCCGAGCGACGATCGGCGCCGCTCCTCATGCCCGGTGGAGGACCGCCCAGAGGCCGGTGCCGGCGTGCGACGCCACGCCGGTCCAGGCACCGGGGAGCGCGGCCGCGACATCGGCCGGGGGCAGGTGGATCGGGGTCTGGTCGCCGAGCGTGTTGACCCACACGACGTGCCCATCGGGCCTTAGCACGCGGTCGACCTCGGTCGGGAACAGGATCATGTTGATCATCAGCACCACATCGGCGACGTCGCCGGCGAAGGGCAGACGGCACGAGTCGGCGTGCACCTTCGGCGCGAATCCCGAGGGTGCATGGGAGAGCATCTGCTCGGACAGGTCGACCGACACCTGTTCGCGGACGAGGCCGTGGAGCACCCGACACCCGGCTCCGGTGCCGGAACCGAGCTCGATCCAACGGGCGTCGAGCGGCGGTCGCCCCCGTTCGATCGCGTCGAGCACCGGTGCCGCCTTCGCCGGGTCGACGTGGCGCTCGCTCCACTCCGATGCCAGGCCGTCGAACACCGACGCGACCCGAGTCGCCGCCGCACCGGTCCAGGGCTCGCCGAAGGCCGTCGACCGGGTGAGCCGGCGCATCGGATGGTCCGGGCCGGCGAACGGCCCGGGTCGCCGGTAGTCGGGGTGCGGGGCCAGCTCGATGATCGCTGGCGTGTGCGTGGAAGTCATCGTGGCCGAGTCTCGCGGTCGGTGATCGCGAACACCACTGCAGCCGCGGCGGCCACGTTGAGGGAGTCGACCCCGTCGTGGACCGGGAGGCGTACGGCGCGGGTCGCCGTCCGCACCGTCGGTCGGGACAGGCCCGGTCCCTCGGCGCCGAGCATGACGGCGAGCTGCTCCGGAACGTCGAGCTCCCAGACATCGGTGGCGTCGGCGTGGGGTGTCATCGCCCACGTCTCGAAACCGGCGGCATGCAGTGCTCCGATGGCGTCCGGCCAGTCGCGAGCTCCCACGCGACACGTGGGGAGGAACAGGATCTCACCCATGCTGACCCGCACCGTGCGACGGGTGTAGGGGTCGATGCAGGTCGGGTCGAGCACCAATCCGTCGACACCGAGCGCGCGTGCGGACCGTGCGATCGCACCGAGGTTCTCGGGGTCGTTGAGCCCTTCGAGCACGGCCAGTCGACGAGTCGCCGCCGCGAGCTGGTCGATCGTCGTCAGCGGTCGGCGGTCGGCGGCGGCAATCGCGCCGCGGTGGAGATCGAAACCGACGATCTGGTGCAGCACCGCCCGGTCGACGACGTACACGGCGGCGTCGAGCGGGTCGAGGAGGTTCGCCATGCGGTCGTACTTGCGTTCCGACACCAGGACGGATCGCACGCGATGACCGGAGACCAGGAGGCGTTCGATCGCGACCGGCCCCTCGGCGATGAAGAACTCGTCGCCCTCGATCCGGCGGCGCTCGGCGGCGTCGCGCAGGGACCGATAGTCGGCGAGGCGAGCATCTGAGGCGTCGTCGACCCGTTCGATCACCATGCCAGTGTGCCAGCGGGGCTGACTACCGTGTCTCCGATGGACGCGCAGCAGCTGTTCGGTGCCGCGACGATGCTCGTGCTGGGCGGGGGCCTGTCGTTGCTCGGCCGGCTCGGCCGACGCGGCCGGCTGGAGTACTCGCTGGGCGGTTGGACGAAGGACACCACGACCCCGACGAGCTGGGTCGACGCCCATCGGACGATCGGCGGCTGGCTGATCGTCGCCGGCGTCGTCGCGCTGCTCGTCGCCCCCGGCGGGGTCGGGCCCGTCGTGGTGGGCGGGTCGGTCCTGTTGCTCGTGCCGGTGATCATCGGCGTGGTGGCCGGAACGGGTCGACTTCGAGCCGACTGACTTGTCGACGCCGGCCCGATGCGCGATGATCGAACACATGTTCTATCAAGGGTCGCTGTTCGGCACCCTGGAACCCGATTTCGACGCTTCGTTCGCAGCATCGACCCGACTCGACCTCGACGCCACGACGTGGGTCGACCTCGCTCCGGGGTGGCTGTGCGGCGCCGATCAGGTCCACGACTACCTCGTCGCCACCCTGCCGTTCCGGCAGCGCACCGGGGTGAGGATGTACGACCGCCTGGTCGACGAACCCCGACTGTCGGCGTGGTGGCGCGTCGGGCAGGGCGAGCCCGAGCCGCTCCCCGTCCTGCACGAGATCCGGGTGCTCCTGTCCGAGCGGTACGACGAGCCGTTCGATTCGATCGGGTTCAACCTCTACCGCGACGGCAACGACTCGGTGGCCTGGCACGGCGACCGACACCGTCATCTCGTGACCAACCCGGTGATCGCGATCGTGAGCGTCGGTGCGCCGCGCCCGTTCCGGCTCCGACCCCGAGGCGGGGGCAGCTCGCTGTCGTGGAACCTGGGCCACGGCGACCTGTTCGTCATGGGCGGTGCCTGCCAGCACCTCTGGGAGCACACCGTGCCGAAGGTCAAGCTCACCACGGGCCCACGCCTGAGCATCACCTTCCGATCCGTCTGATGCCGCGGCCACGCGGCCGCGTCGGCCGATGGGCGCTGGCGTTCGCCGGCCGGGTCAGTGGCCGAGCGCGCTGAGTGCGGCGACCGCCGAGCCCCGGGCGCCGGCCATGTCGAGATCGGTGACCAGCGCAACCTCGGCCACACGCCGTTGCTCGTCGCGCAGCCAGGTGTGGTCGCGAACCCGCTCGAGGAACCAGTCACGGAACGACGGCTCGGCCTCGATCACGCCGCCTCCGACGAAGTAGACGTCGGGGTCGCTGAAGTTGGCGGCGATCGTGAAGAGCCTGCCGATCGCCATCGCCTGCTGCTCGAAGATGTGGCGTGCCATCTCGTCATTGCGCTCACCGAATCCCCTGACCCGCTTCGCAGCCTCCAAGGCGTCCACGCCCTGGAGCGCGTGGTTCGGATATCGGGTGAGCCAGTACGGGAGCAGGTTGTTCCGGATCCCCGTCAGCGAGGCCACGCTCTCGGCGTCGCCGACGAAGCCGCAGTTGCAGGTGGGCATCGGCTGGGCGTCGCCCAACAGACCCTCCATCGGGATGTGGACGTGTCCCAGTTCGCCGGCCATCCCGGCTGCGCCCTTGACGATCTGGCCGCGCTCGATCACGCCGCCTCCGAGCCCGGTTCCGACGATCGCGGAGATCGACGACCGGTCGCCGGCCACCGGCCCGAAGTGCCGGTAGTGGGCGTAGAGCGCAGCCGCGTTTCCGTCGTTGCTGTAGACCACCGGCAGGCCGAGCGTGTCCTCCAGCGCCGTGCGGAAGTCGAAGCCACGCCAGTCGGCGTGCGCGAAGTTGGTGCCGCCCTTCGACGAGATCACGCCATCCGCGGTGGCGGGCCCGGGTGTGTCGAACCCGACGCCCAGCACGTCGTCGCGTTCGATCCGAGCGATCCGGACGGCCGCATCGAAGGCCTCACACAGCGCGGCGATCGCCGCCGCCGGTCCTTCGGTGACGCGGCTCGGCAGTTCGATCAGCTCCTCGATGAGGTAGGTGCCGTCGCGATGCATCGCGGTGAACTTGTTCGCGGTCCCGCCGTTGTCGAGCCCGATCACATACGGATGATCGTCCTTCACGCTCTCTCCATCCTCACCGTCACAGTTGGGGTCAGACCCCGAATGAACGGGTCACGATTCGGGGATCGTAGACGGGTCAGCGAGCGAAGATCATCGAATCGTCGGCGAACGCCTTGAACTCGAGCGCGTTGCCCGCCGGATCGAGCACGAACATCGTCGACTGCTCGCCCGGCTCGCCGGCAAACCTCGTGTGCGGTTCGATCACGAAATCGACGTCGGCTGCCTCCAGTCGGTCGGCCAGGCTCCGCCAGTCGTCCGGTGCCAGCAGGAGGCCGAAATGCGGCACCGGCACCTCGTCGCCATCGACCGGGTTGGTCGCGTGACCGGCGCGTCGCTCGACGAGGTGGGCGACGATCTGGTGCCCGGCGAGGTCGAAGTCGATCCAGCGGTCGGTCGAGCGGCCCTCGTGACATCCGAGCACGTGGCCGTAGAAGCGGCGGGCGGCGTCCAGATCGTCGACGCCGAACGCGAGGTGGAAACGTGGTCGCTCGTTCATCGCGATCAGCGCTGGATCGGTACGGCGTAGGTGCCCTGGGCGGTGGCGGTGATCTTCTCGGTGCGTTCGTCGCACCACACGTGTGCGGTCCCGACCACGCTCCGGCGGCTGACCGATTCGAGCCTCGCTCGGCATCGCAGCCTCACGCCCATCGCGGGGCGCAGGAAGCGGATCGACAACTCCGACGTCAGTGCCATCGGTTCGATTCGATCGAGCCCGACGAACGCGAGGTACCAGAGCGCGGCGTCGGCGAGTGCGAACTGGCAGGGACCCGACACGAAGCCGCCCGGCCTGATGTCGTCGGCGACGACGTCGTACCCCGCGATCGCGTAGTCGTCGCCGACCTCGACGCAGTAGTTGCTGGTGCCGGGGAACTGCTCGCGCACCATGGCGTTGATCGCGTCGATGGTAACGGGTGGGGGAGCGGCCATGTCCACACCGTACGGACCGGACGTGCTACGAATCGAGGCATGATGCGCGATGTCGTGGTGGTCGGCGCGTCCCTGGCTGGCTTGCGGGCGGTCGAGACGCTGCGAAGCGGGGGGTACGAGGGGGCGATCACGGTGATCGGCGCCGAGACCCACCTGCCGTACGACCGGCCCCCGCTCTCCAAGCGCCTGCTCTCGGGCGAGTGGGAGGACGACCGGATCGCCCTGCGCAAGTCCGACGACATGGGATCGCTCGACGCGTCCTGGCGCATGGGGGTGCGCGCCGTCGCGCTCGACACGAACGCTGGAACGGTGGCCCTGAGCGACGGCGCACCGGTGCGATTCGACGGGTTGATCCTGGCGACCGGGGCTGCTGCGCGCCAACTCCCCGGCCAGGCCGAGCACCGTCATGTCGTGGTGCTGCGGACCCTCGACGATGCGCTCGATCTGCGCGGGCGCATCGCTGGAGGGGGGAAGCGGGTCGTCGTGATCGGCGCCGGGTTCATCGGCCTCGAGGTGGCTGCCACTGCGCGGCAGCTCGGCAACGAGGTCGTCGTGCTCGAAGGCGCACCGGCCCCGCTCACCAGGGCGCTCGGCGCCGAGATGGGTGCGGCCGTCGCGAGCGTGCACGGCGACAACGGCGTCGCGATCCGATGCGATGTCAAGGTGGAGGGGTTCGCACCGGGTGCCGTTCTCGTCGACGGTGGGTGGCACGAGCACGCCGACGTGGTCGTGGTCGGGATCGGCGTCGTCCCGGCCACCGAATGGCTCGACGGATCCGGACTGGAGGTCCGCGACGGGGTCGTCTGTCGGGCCGACTTGAACGTCGGGGTGCCGAAGATCTACGCCGCCGGCGACATCGTCCGCTGGCACAACCCGCTGTTCGACGAGGAGATGCGCATCGAGCACTGGACGAACGCCGCCGAACAGGGCGCGCTGGCCGCCACCAACCTGATCTCGGAGGACGCCCTGCAGCCGACCGATGCGTACGCGCCGGTCCCGTTCTTCTGGAGCGAGCAGTTCGACCGGCGGATCCAGTTCCTCGGACGTGCGGGTGAGGGCGACGAGGTCCGGATCGTCGCCGGTTCGGTGGCCGATCGACAGTTCGCCGCCCTCTTCGGGTCGGCGGGTCGGCTCCGCGGTGTGCTCGGTCTCAACATGCCCCGCTACGTGATGCCCTTCCGCAAGCACTTGATGAACCGGATCAGCTGGGACGACGCGCTCTCCGTCGCCTCGACGATGTGAAACGCCGTTGCCACGACCGGCGCCCGTTTCAGGTGAGCGCGAGTAAGCCGATCGACGATCCGGCCACTGCCATGCCGACCAGTTGCATGCGGCCGCAGCGCTCCTTGGTCACCACTCGGGCGAGCAGGACGGTGACTCCCGGGTACAGCGAGCTGAGTACTGCAGCGACCGCCAGCAGACCCCTCTGGCTCGCCAGGAGGAAGCTGATCGCCGCCACGGCGTCGAAAACACCGGCCACCAGGATCGAGCCGCGGGTCTCGGCCGCCGGTGTGATCGCCACACCCGCCAGCCCTGCTGCGCCGATGAACAGCATGACCGACGTGCCGCGCGCCGAGACCAACGGCCACATGCCGGCATCGGTCGACGTCTGCGAGAGAGCGACGAAGAACATGCCGAAGCCGACCCCGGAGAACACGGCGTCCACCAATCCCGGTTGGCGCAGAACGCGGCGGCGTCCACCACTGCCGGACGTCACTCGGCGCGGCGGCATCATCACCGGGAGGAGCACGACGATCCCCACGAGGACCACGAGGGTCGTGCCCCCAGCGAACACCAGCGTCATCAGACCACCGGTTGGCAGATCGGTTCCGGCCGCGAGCGCAGCGATCGTCGGCGTCACGGCCGTGGCCGCCGCGAGCAGGACGGCCCCGATCATCAGCGTGGGTACGATCCACGGTCGGCGCCAAACGAGCGCGTCGTCGGCGATGTCAACCTGCTTCGCATCGACCTTCGGATCGACCGACGCTTCGTCCGCGGCAGCGCTCGGGGCCCCGATGTGCACATCCGTGCCGGTGGCGAGGGTCGAGACCGAGTACGCATCGACGCGGGAGCCGATCAGCGGGGGTCGATCGAAGGGATTCTCGCAATGCTTCACGCTCTCGACCGATCCCGGCTGCGACGGCGAGAGCGACATCAGCACGATCGCTCCGAGCGCCAGCGCGACGCCGGCGAGGCCGATCACGGTGATGCGCTCGCCGCGAGCGAGGCCGAACACGACCGGGATCGTCGCCGCCCCCGCAGCGGTCACCGGTGCCACGACCGCCATCAGCCCCTTGGCCAAGCCCCGGTAGAGCAGCAGTGCGCCGAGCGCTCCGCCCAGTCCGGCTCCGATGCCCCAGACCAGATCACGGGACGCCGGAGTTCCGCCGATCAGCGCCAGTGGTAGGAGGCAGAGCGCTGCGACGAAGTGGGTGAACAGCACGACCGACTCAGCGGTCGATCTGCGGCTGGCGCTTCCGGCCGCGAAATCGGAGCTCCCCCAGCCGACGGCGGCGATCAGAGCGAGGACGGCGGCCACGACGACACGTGATCAGGCGGTCGTGAGCGACAGGTCCGCGTCCGCGGCAGGCGCGGCGGCTCTTGCCGAGACGTCCTGCGAACGGGCGACGAGCTGCACTCTGGCGTCGTTGGAATTCGCCGTGAGGATCTTCTCCGCCGCGACGCCGGCCATCCAGTCCAGATCCACGAACCTGCCATCGGCCAGCGCGCGCTCCAGCACGGCGGACTCCACGAGTCGCCCGGGCGAGTATCGACTGAACCGCTGGTCGAGGTGCCCGTCGAAGACGCGGTACGACGTGTCGTCGATGATGCCGATGACGTAGGCGGAGATCTCGTCGTCGATCAGCAACGTGGTGACCTCGGCCTCCCCGCTCGCTGCGAACGCCAACACGAGTTTTCGCCACAGCTCGCGGGCTCGAGGGTCGTCGAGATCGCTGTCCCGACCGCTGGCGTGGTCACGCTCGACGTGAATCGCCTCGAGCTTCGGCACGAGGGTGACGATCTCCAGCTCCGTCGATGCGATCTCCAGCGTGACCTCGCGATCGTCTTCGCGGAGTCGATTGCGGGCCTTGCGCAGCTGCCGGCGCATGTTCTTCGACAACAAGCCGTTGATCTCCGTAGCGGCACCGAGATCCACCCTGGGCACCCACTGATCGGCGGTCATCTCCGCGTGCGGCAACTGCTGGGCGAGCAGCTTCACCACGGGGTCGTCGTGACGAATCTGGTACAGCTCCAGCCGCCAACCCGACTCGAACGCGTTGAGTCGATCGTGGATGCTCCGCCCGAGCATGCGCTCGGCCCGGGCGGAGCGGCTCGGGAACCAGGTCGCGGCCATCGACGAGTGTCCCATCGCGACGACGCGTGCGACGCCGTCGTGTTCGAGACAGTACGCCAGCGCTGCGGCCGCCTCGACTCGATCGTCGCGGCTGTTTCGGACGGTGACGACGAATGGGGTCCAGTCGTCGTAGACCTCGCCCCACGTCAGCATCCAGCGCAACCGCGCGACCGCTGGGACCTCGAGGTCACTGTGGAGGCGGCCGAGATCGACCGAGCGTTTCTCGATCGCGTCGAGTCCCTCGAGCATTTCGGTCCGGAGCTCGGCGCTCCGCTGGCGCCCGGCCTCCTGGGTGGCTTGGCCGAGCAGCTGGGCGAGCCCGTTCGCGGGAACGGGCCGGGAGATCAGGTATCCCTGCACTCGGTCGCACTTGAGCGAGGCGAGGGTGTCGAACTGGTCCTGGGTCTCGACGCCTTCGGCGACGGTGTCCACGTTCAGAGAGTGTGCGAGATCGACCACGGCCCGGACGAGTGACTGCGATGTCTTCGACTCGATCATCTCCTGCACGAACGACCGGTCGATCTTGATCGTGTCGACCGGGAAACGACGGAGGTAGCTGAGCGACGAGTACCCGGTTCCGAAGTCGTCGATTGCGATTCTGACCTGCATCGCCTCGAGCTGCTCGAGTGCACGCGACCCGCGATCGGTCTCCTCGATGAGCATGCTCTCGGTGATCTCCAGCGTCAGCGCCGGGGGTTCGAGGCTCGACTCGCGCAGCGCGTCGGCGACATCCTCGAGCAGGCGTGGATCGTGCAGCTGTCGCACCGAGAGGTTGACGCACACGCCCTCGGGCGCTGTGTCGGGGAACTCCTTGCGCCAGCGGACGACCTGCCGGCAGGCCTCTCGCAGCACCCAGCGACCGATCGGCACGATCAACCCTGTCTGCTCTGCGAGCGGAATGAACCGATCGGGTTCGACCAGCCCGCGGGTCGGATGGTTCCACCGCAACAATGCCTCCACCGACACCAGCTTCTTGCCGCGCACCCTGATGATCGGCTGGTAGTACAGCTCGAGTTGGCCGCGGTCGAGTGCGGACTGAAGGTCGGTCTTGAGGTCGAGCCGCTCGATCGCCTCGAACTGCATGTCGCGCTCGAAGAACTCGAAGCGCCCCTTGCCCTTCCGCTTGGCGCGGTACATGGCCACGTCGGCGGCGCGCAGCAACGCATCGGCCTGCTCGACGTCGTCGTGCCGCTGGACGGCGATGCCGATCGATGCTGAGACGCGCACCTCGCGATCGCCGATCTCGACGGGGGTCTCGAGCGAATCTCGGACGCGTTCGGCGACTGCGATCGCGTCCTGTCGGTCCACGGCGCTCTCGAGCAGGACGGCGAATTCGTCGCCGCTCAGACGGGCGACGACGTCGTTGCCCCTGATGCACTGTTGGAGCCGCTCGGCGACGGTCACGAGCAGTCGGTCGCCGGCCTCGTGACCGAGGCTGTCGTTGACGATCTTGAAGTCGTCGAGATCGACGAACAGCACCGACACCACACCCGAGGTCTTCCTCGCCACGAGGTCCTCGACCCGCTCGTTGAACAGGACCCGGTTGGCCAGTCCGGTGAGCGAGTCGTGGCGGGCGTCGTGGAGCGCCTTGGCCTCGTTCGCCTGGATGATGCTCACGAGGCCGAGCAGACGGCCGAGCACGAGCAGGAACATGAGCATCGACGCACCGACGGTGAGCAGCTTGTCGAAAGGCCTGCCCCAGATCAGATCGATGACCGGCACCGTGAGTACGACGAGGCACAGCACCATCAGCCGATGGCGGGTGATGTGACCGGTGTTGATCGTTCGGGGCTCGATCGGTTCGCCGCTCGATGGATGGAGCGCGGCGGCCCCGATGAAGGCGTAGAAGCCGATCCAGAAGGCGTCGGCGACACCGCCGGTCTCGAAAGCACCTGCCGATTGGAGCACCCCGTAGATCACGTCGGCGACGAGCAGGCTGCAGAGGCCGGCCGCCAACATCGCGAACGATCGGTTGCGAAGGTGGACTGCGCCGGCGAGTCGTGCCGCGACCGCGAGCAGGGCCACGTCCATGACCGGGTAGGCCAGCGAGATCAGGCGACCGGCGAGGTCGAGGGTCGGGTCGCTGACGTAGGAGTCCATGATCAAGATGCCGAGCACGGCAAACGTCGCCACGGCGACCAAACCGGCGTCGACGAGCCCTGCCCAGTCGCGATGTGGCGTCGACTGCCGATAGAGGCTGACCAGGCCCATGATGACGAGCGGGTACATGCCGAGATAGAACGCGTCGGCGGGCGAGGGGAACGGCGCGCTGTCGCTCGTGGCCTCCAGCACGTAGTACACGATGTCGGCCGTCAGAAACGATGCCTGACCGGCCCCGATCAGCAACCAGGCCCTTCGATTGGTCGACTTGTTCCGCCTGATGCCGATGGACAACGCGATCACGGCCGACAGACCGATCCCGTTGTACAGGAGCAGCTTCGACAGCGTGGTGGTCGGTATCACGAAGTACGTCGTGGCGACGAGGGAGACCAGGGCGAGGTACACCTGATGCAGACGGGTGGGCATACGAGACTCATCGGGCCGATCTGACACAGACTTGACAGGGTATATAGCAACGCTATATTCGGGCTGACTCCAGGATTCGTCAGGATCTCGACGCTCCGTGGTCGCGGACATCCCGCTCGGCGCGAATTGGGCGTGATCGGCTGACGCGCCCGCGATGTTCACCACTCGAGATGGGTGGTGCGAGTGCCCACCGTCGGAGTGTCTAGGCTCCCGGACATGACGCACCTGTCGAATGTGTGGTTCAAGGTGACCGACCTCGAGGTCGCCAGCGGTCGGGGTTGCCGGGTCACGACGGTCGACGGCCACGAGTACCTCGATTTCGCAGCCGGCATCGCCGTCAACTCCACCGGCCACTGCCATCCGAAGGTCGTCGCTGCGATCGCCGCTCAGGCCGAACGGTTCATCCACGCCCAGGCGAACGTGTTCACCCACGATCTGCTCGAGTCGCTCGCGGCCAAGCTGAACGAGATCACACCCGAGAGCATCGACACGTTCTTCTTCGCCAACTCGGGCGCCGAGATCACCGAAGCGGCCGTCAAGCTCGCGAAGCAGGTCACGAAGCGACCCAACGTGATCGTCTTCCAGGGGTCGTTCCACGGCCGGACACACCTCGGCATGGCGATGACGACGTCGAAGACGATCTACCGCTCCGGCCACGCCGAGCTGCCGGGCGGTGTGCACGTCGCACCGTTCCCCGACCCGCTGGCGTCCGATCAGGAATCCACCATCAACGCGTCGCTCAAGGCGTTCGACGGTCTGCTCCTGACCCGGACGGCACCGTCGGAGACCGCCTGCGTGATCCTCGAACCGGTACTCGGCGAGGGCGGGTACGTCCCGGCACCGCGAGCGTTCGTCCAGGGCATCCTCGAACGATGCCGTGCGCATGGCATCCTCTTCATCGCCGACGAGGTGCAGAGTGGATTCGGGCGCACGGGAAGCTGGTTCGCGACCGATCATCTGGGTGTCGAGCCCGACATCGTGTGCATGGCGAAGGGCATCGCATCGGGCTTCCCGTTCTCCGCCCTGGGCACGCGCCGCGAGCTCGACGATCTGTGGCCGCGCGGCAGCCACGGCGGTACCTACGGCGGCAACCCGATCGGGTGCGCGGCGGCGCTCGCCACGATCGAGGTGATGACCGAGCCCGGCTTCATGGACAACGTGAAGGCGCGCGGGACGCAGCTACGCGACGGTCTGAGCGAGCTGAAGGAGCGCTTCCCGGTGCTCCGGCAGGTGCGGGGCCCGGGCCTCATGGTGGGCGCCAGTTTCGAAGACCCCAAGATCGTCCCACCCTTGCTGCACCACTGCCTCGAAGAAAGCCGGGTGATCCTCATGAACGCCGGCACACATGGCAACATCATTCGCTTCATGCCACCGCTCGTCGCCACTGCAGACGACGTCGACGAAGCGGTGTCAGCGGTCGCCGCCGCACTCAAGGCGACGGTCTGAGAGGCGTCGCTCCCGGATGCCCAGGCTCGATGCCGCCCGGCTCCGGACGTGGCGCGACCTGCAGAGCCTGGTCGGTGATGTCACGCGACGAATCGACGACGATCTCCGCCGCGAATGGGCGGTGCCGCTCGGTTCGTTCGAGGTTCTGGCGGCGCTGCGCGAGCTGGGGGCCCGGGCCCGGCCGCAGGACATCGCCGCAGCGCTGCGGATTCCGGCCTCGAGCCTCAGCCGCCGGCTCGATCGTCTGGAGGAGGAGGGCTGGGTCGCCCGCCACCGCGGGGTCGACCCGGAGGATCACCGTGCCGTCGACGTCGAGCTGACCGTGCGCGGGCGCACGCTCTGGCGCGAGATGAGCATCAGCTATCGCCGCGCCGTCCAGGCGCACTTCGCCGGCGCCCTGTCTGACGAGCAGATCGCGGCTGTTGCCGACGTCGGGGCGGCGCTCGACGGCGGTCAGGACCTCGACGATCAGCCCGCTTGAACGGGCGGCCGGCTCAGCGTGGTGTGCCGACGAGGTCGGGCTCGGATTGGCGAGCCGCCCCCGGCTCCTCGCCGTTGCTGCCGATGGAGGCATGGAGCTCCTCCAGTTCGTGGCCCTCGATGTGAAGTCTCGGCACGATCCGGTCGAGCCACTTCGGGAACCACCAGTTCTTGGAGCCGAGCAACTCCATCGTCGCCGGGACGAGCAGCATGCGCACGAGCGTGGCGTCGAGCAGGACGGCGAGCGCCAGCCCGGTGCCGAACAGCTTCACGATGCGGTTGTCCTCGAGCAGGAAGGCGCCGAACACGACGACCATGATCGCGGCAGCCGCGGTGATGACGCGGGCGGTGGCGGCGAGCCCGTCGGCGACCGAGTTCTTCGGGTCGCCGGTACGGTCGTACTCCTCCTTGACGCGCGAGAGCAGGAACACCTCGTAATCCATCGAGAGTCCGAAGACGATCGCGAAGAGCATCATCGGGACGAACGGCTCGATCGGCGCGGGCTCGATGCCGGTGAGGCCGCCGAGCCACCCCCACTGGAAGATCGCGACCACGACGCCGTACGCGGCCGAGATCGAGAGCACATTCATGAAGACCGCCTTGAGCGGCACGAGCAGCGAACGGAACACCATCATCAGCAGCAGGAACGACACCGCGAGCACGGCCCCGAAGAACACCAGGATGCGTCCGCTGAGGTAGTCGGAGAAGTCGATGTTGGCGGGGACGGCGCCCGTGAGGTTGGCCTCGATTCCGGTACCGGCGATCGCGGGGGCGATGACCTCGTCGCGCAGTCGCGTGACGGTGTGCTCGGTCACCTCGTCCTGGGGTGATGTGGTCGGGATGATGCGGAAGATCGCGGCCTCGGTGGTGGCCGGGTCGAACTCGCCCGTCGCCGGGTCGATGTTGTTGGGGAACGGTGGGGAGATACTCTGGATGCCAGGGTCGCTCTCGATTGCGCCGGCGAGCTGCTGCAGGGTGGCGAGGTCGCCCGGATCGTCGATCTCGGCGGCGAGCAGGAAGGGGCCGTTGAATCCGGGGCCGAACCCCTCGGCGACGAGGTCGTACGCCTGGCGGGTGGTGGTGTTCTCCGGGAAGTTGCCCTCGTCGGAGAAGCCCAGCCGCAGGCCGAGGATCGGTGCGCTCAGGACGAGCAGGAGCCCGCCGCCGACGAGCACGAACGTCCATGGGCGAGCCTGGATCAGGTGGCTCCAACGGTACGCGATCGTCTCGCGGATCGGCCGTTCCCGGCGCGGTGGAACCCGGCGGACGAGAGGCTCGACGATGGGGCCCACCTTCCTGATGCCGGTGACGCCCTTGATCGGCGAGAAGGGCAAGCTGAGGCCAATCGTCATCGCTGCGCCGACCGAGCCGAGCAGTCCGAGGATCGGCGAGGAGGCGATCGCGCCGACGATCGCGAGCAGCACGAACGCCGCGGTCAGGGGTGGGAACCTCGTGCCGAGGAACAGGGTCATCAACACCCCGAGGCCGCCGATCGCCGCGAGCATCGGGAGTGACAGTCCAGCGCCGAGCAACGACAACGAGGCGAAGCCCGCTGCGATGAGGCCGCGCCAGCGAGTGACCTCGACGTGGTCGTGGGCGACGGCGAGCAGGCTGGGGAGCAACGTGATCGAGGCGAGCAGCGTGACCGCAACGGTCGTCGCGGCCGCGATGCCGAGCCCGGCGATGAACGGGAGCCCGATCAGCAGCATCCCGAGCAGCGACAGGACGACCGTGATACCGGCGAACACGACCGCGCGGCCGGCGGTGTCCATCGCGCCGACGGTGGCTTGCTCGGCGGTGGCGCCAGCGCGGGTCAGCTCGCGGTAGCGGGTGATGATGAACAGGGCGTAGTCGATGCCGACGCCGAGACCGATCATGATGCCGATCAGCGGCGCGAACTCGGGGATCTGGAAAGCGTGCGTGAGCAGCGACACGAGCCCGAACCCGCCGGCGCCCACACCGGCGACCGCGATGCCGATCGGCAGACCCATCGCGAGCACCGACCCGAACGCCAGGATCAGCACGACGATGGCGAACGCGAGCCCAATCAGCTCGGACTCCGGCGGTTCGAACTCGCCGAGCTGGGCGCCGCCGATCTCGACTCGCAGGCCGTCGAGGTTCGGGATCGACTCCTCGATCTCGCGGCCGATCAGGGCGGACTCCGATTCGTTGACGTCGTTCGCGAGGTTGATCTGTGCGAACGCGATCGTGCCGTCGCCGTTGATCTGTTCGGCACCGAACGGGGTGTACGGGCTGACGAGGGTCACACCCTCGATCTCGGCGACCTCGTCGAACAGATCGGTCATCGCCGCGACGACCTCGGGGTCGTCGACGCCGGCCGGGGTCTGGAACACGATCTGGCCGCCGAATGCGCTGCCGGCACCGGGGAAGTACTTCTCGACCGTGTCGAAACCGGTCGTGCTCTCCGATGCCGGGGAGCTGAATTCGGCGTTGAAGGCGGCGCCGACGGCCCCGCCGACGGCGTTCAGGCCGATGATCAGGGCGATCCAGATCGTGATGACGGTCCATCGGTGGTGATAGCACCAGCGAGCGAGTGTGCGATACATGCGGGACTCCTGAGGGTGGGCGAGATCCGACTCGACGGTTCTACCCCATCTCGTCGAGAAACGCAACCGTCCCGTAGCGGAATATCGGGGAGATGTGCCGCACGTCACGACATCATCAACGGCTATTTGGGCAGATTCTCAGCTCGACCTCGTGTTTTGCGACGAGTTCCGCTACTGTCTGGTAGCACCATGGCTCGACCACTCAGCGAAGAGGCACGACGCAAGATGCTCGGCGCGGCGCAGGCGATCATCACCCAGTGCGGCCTGGACGCGTGCACGCTCGATGAGGTGGCGCGCCGATCGGGAGTCGCGAAGAGTACCGTCTACCGGCACTTCCGCAACCTGGACGAGCTGGTGGTCACGGCGATCGACGACATGATCGAAGACGTAGCCACACCAGACCACGGGTCGCTCCGCGCCGATCTCGAGGCGATCGTGAGGGCGTTCACCGGCATCGTGAAGCATCGCAATTTCCGTCAGCTGTTCGCGTCGATGTTGAGCCGTGCGTTGGCCGATCCGGAATTCGAGGCCGTGTACCGACAAGCGCAGGAGATGCGGCATGTGCCACTGCGGATCGCCATCCAGCGCGGCATCGCGCGCGGCGAGGTCGACCCCGAGATCGAGCTCGAACAGGCGATGTACTTCGTGCAGGGCCCGTTCGTGGCGAAGCGATTGGTCGAGAACGATGATGTGACCGAACGCGACATCGAGGTGTTCCTCGACCTCATCGTGCGAGCGCTCGCGCCTGCGCGGTGAGGGCCGCGGGCGCTCACCGACGGGCCAGACCTACCCTTGGTGCGTGACGGCAGTCGAGCTCGACGGCGTGATCGTGCGCAAGGACGGCACCGACGTGCTGCGCTCCGTCGACCTGACCGTCGAGCCCGGCAGCGTGCTCGGCATCGTCGGATCGTCCGGGAGCGGCAAGACGACGATGCTCCGCGCGATCGCGGGTCTTGACCCCGTCGTCGCGGGTGCGGTTCGCATCGGTGGCGTCGACGTCACCTCGGTGCCGCCCGCCGAGCGGGGGGTTTCGTTCGTGTTCCAGTACCCGGCGCTGTACCCGAAACGATCCGTCGGTCGGAACATCTCGTTCCCGTTGGAGGTCCGCCACGATCCGATCGACGAGATCCGGGAGCGAGTCGGTGCCGAGGCCCGCGCCCTCCACATCGAGTCGCTGCTGCGCATGTCGCCCGAGGAGTTGTCGGCCGGCGAGGCACAGATGGTCCAGATCGCGCGTGCGCTGGTCCGTGGTCCGGACGTTCTTCTCCTCGACGAACCGTTCGCCCACATCGACGGCGTGCGGGCGGCGCAGATCCGGCGCGAGCTGTCATTGATCCAGCGAGGATTCGGTGTCACGACCGTCATCGCGACCAACGACGCCCTCGATGCGATGACCGTGGCCGATCGGCTGGCGGTGATCGAGCGCGGCAGGGTCACCCAGATCGGCACCCCGCTCGACGTGTACGACCACCCACGGACCGCCGCCGCAGCACTGCTGACCGGGGACGCCGACGTGATCGAGGTCGAGGTCGAGGTCGACCAAGACGGATCCTGGCTCGTCCACCCTGGTTTCAGGATCCGAGCGTGGGCACCCGCAGTGCGGCGTCATGCCGGTCGCCGTCTGCAGTTGATCGTCCGTCCGGAATGGTGGCACGACGACGACCACGGCCCGATCCACGCCACAGTCGAGCGCGTTCGCCGGCTCGGCACCGTCACCTCGCTGTGGTGCCGGGTCGGCGACCGCCCGATGACCGTCACGCTTGCCGGGTCCGGGCACGGTCGGCTCCGCGACGGCGACCGGATTCGGCTCCGACTCGAGCGGTACGTGCTCCTCGATCCGCTCGACGGCTACGAACTCGACCTCACCTGAACCCGTTGCGAGTTGTGCCTGGCACAACTCGCAACGGGTGTGAGCTCACGAGTACATCGACTCGATCGCGTCGGCGTAGCGGGCGTGGATGCCGCGTCGCTTGAGCTTGGAGGTGGGGGTGAGCACCTCGGAGTCGGGCAGCCACTCCTCGCCGAGCACGACGAACCGCTTGATCTGCTCGACCTGCGCGAACTGCTGGTTGATCTCGTCGACACCCTTCTGGATCGCGGCTCGGACGTCGTCGTCGGCCGCGAGCTCGGCGAGCGAGGCGCCGGCCTTCCCGTTGGCCGCGGCCCAGATCGGCGCCGCCTCCGGGTCGAGCACCAGCAGCGCCGAGCAGAACTTGCGTTGGTCGCCGATCGCACACGCCTGCCCGACGATCGGAATCATCTTGAGCGCCGCCTCCAGGTTGGCGGGGCTGATGTTCTTGCCGCCCGACGTGATGATCAGCTCCTTCTTGCGGTCGACGATGCGGACGTATCCTTCGTCGTCCATCTCGCCGATGTCGCCGGAATGGAACCAGCCGTCGACCAGGACCTCGGCGGTCTTCTCGGGCTGGTTGAGGTAGCCGAGGAACACGTTGCCGCCCCTGCAGATCACCTCACCGTCGTCGGCGAGCGCCACCTCGCATCCGGGGATCTGCTGGCCGACCCATCCCGGCTTGTTGCGGCGCGGCGAGAAGGTCATCGGGCCGGTCGTCTCGGACAGGCCGTAGATCTCGGCGAGGTTGACGCCGATCGCGTTGAACCACTCCAGGATCGCGGCCGGCAACGGCGCGGCGCCGGTGATGGCCAGCTCGACCGCATCGAGACCCACCAGACCCCGCACAGCGGAGAAGGCGACCGAATCGAGGAACGCCCAGGTGTCGAGTTGCTCCTGGGTGGCGGTGCCGGCGAGCTCTGCACGCTTGATCTCGATCGCGGCAGCGACACCGTCGTTGAACTGCTGCTGCTTCTCCGGGTCGGCGGCGAGCGCCGCGTTCACGCCGGCGTAGATCTTCTCGAACACCCGCGGCACGCCGAACACCATCTGCGGATGCACCTCTTTGAGGTAGGGCATCAGCTCGTTGGGGTCGGGACAGCAGTAGACCTGGAGGCCGTCGATCAAGGTGCGGTAGTGGCTGGTCATCCGTTCGGCGATGTGCGCCATGGGCAGGTACGACACGACCCGCCACCCGCGCGCATCCGCGTCCTCGATGCTCTCGAAGAGCGAGTCGGCCGTGAACACGACGTTGTACTGGCTGATCATCACGCCCTTCGGTGGGCCGGTGGTGCCCGACGTGTAGATCAGGGTCGCGAGATCGTCGGGCCGGGTCGCCGAGGCCAACTCGTCGAGATCGGCCGAACCGTGCCCCATCAGCTCCGACACGGTATGGACACCGTCGGGGAGAACGCCCTCCGGTGGGTGGATCACGTAGATCTTCTCGAGGAGCGGCAGCTCGCCGCGCACCTTGAGAACGCGCTGCAGGAATCCGTCGTCCTCGATGATCGCGATCCTGGCCTCGGCGTGGCTCGCGAGGTACTGGATCTCCTCCGGCGACGACGAGTTGTAGATCGACACCGCCGTCGACCGCACGAACTGGGCGCCGAGGTCGAGCCAATGGAAGTCGGGTCGGTTGCGCATCATGAGCAGCACGCGCTCCCCAGCGGTCACCCCGTCGGCCAACAGTCCAGCGGCCACCTGGGCGCTCAGGTCGCGTACATCGGCCACCGTCCACTCGTTCCAGCCGCCGCCCGGCTTCATCGAGTGGAGCAACGGGAACCCGGGTTGCGATGCCACCTGTTCGAGGAAGAGCCTCGGTGTGGTCTGGCCCGCGACGCGGGCATCGATCTCGGCAGCGGTGGAGCGGTTCGTCATGGTCGCCGATTCTCGCGTGATCGGGCGGCGGCGTCCATCGCCATGAGCGGTTCGCTCCGGTTTCGCTCCGGTGGGGCTGCAGGCCGTCGGCCGGACCAGACTCGACCTCATGCCCACCGCCGTCATCGTCGATGCGATCCGCACGCCGCTCGGCAAACGCAACGGCAAGCTGAAGGACTGGCACCCCGTCGATCTCGCGGCCGAGTTGTTGGGCTCGCTGCAGCAGCGGACCGGCATCGATCCGGAGGTCGTCGACGACGTCGTGCTCGGCTGCGTGATGCAGGTCGGCGAGCAGGCGGCCAACGTCGCGCGCAACGCCGTGCTCGCGGCCGGATGGCCGGAGACCGTTCCGGGCACGACCGTCGATCGCCAGTGCGGTTCGGGCCAGCAGGCAGCGCACTTCGCCGCCCAAGGGGTCATGTCGGGTGCCTACGACGTGGTCGTCGCCGGGGGTGTGGAGGTGATGACACGCGTGCCGATGGGTTCGTCGATGGCAGACGGCAAGTACGGCTACCCGTTCGGCCCACGCATCGGCACCAGGTATGCCGCGCAGGGTGGCCTCGTGCCCCAGGGCATCTCGGCCGAGCTGGTCGCCACGCAGTGGGAGATCGGTCGCGACGAGATGGACGAGCTCGGCGCTCGTTCACAACAGCTCGCTGCGGTGGCGAGCGCCGAGGGGAGGTTCGAACGCGAGATCGTGCCGGTGATGGGATCCGACGGCGCGCCGATGACCCGGGACGAGGGGCTTCGCGAGACGACCATCGACGCCCTGGCCAAGTTGAAGCCGGTCTTCGTCTCGGACGCCGACGGCGGCCGAGTCACCGCTGGCAACTCGTCACAGATCACCGATGGTGCGGCGGCGCTGCTCATCATGAGCGAACGCAAGGCGGTCGAGCTGGGATTGACGCCGCGGGCACGGTTCGTCGACTTCTCGGTCGCCGGTGCCGACCCCAGGTTGATGCTCACGGCACCGATCCCCGCCACGCGGAAGGTGCTCGCTCGAGCGGGCCTGACCATCGACGACATCGACCTGATCGAGATCAACGAGGCGTTCGCGTCAGTCGTGTTGGCGTGGGCCCGCGAGGTGCACCCCGACATGTCGACCGTGAACGTCAACGGTGGGGCGATCGCACTCGGGCACCCGCTCGGTTGCTCTGGCGCGCGGCTGATGACGACCCTCGTGAACGAGCTCGAGCGCGCCGGCGGCCGCTACGGCCTCCAGACGATGTGTGAAGGCGGCGGGATGGCGAATGCGACGATCATCGAGCGGCTCGGATGAGTCTGGGCGACGTCAAGATCCCTGATCACGGCGTTCTCCGCGGCCCGTCTCGGCTGCCCACAGGCCCTGGGGATAACCCGATAGGTTGAGGCGATGGTCGTCGCGGTGTCTGTGGGGAGTGTGGTGTGGATCCTTGCCGGCCTCGTGCTGATGGTGGTCCTGTGGCGTAGTGGCATGGCGATGCTGCAAGCGCTTTCGGCGCCACCTGCTCCCCCGCCCGAGCCGGGAGAGCTCCGGAAGGTGAACGTCAGGTATCGATGCGATGTCTGCGGGGTGGAGCTGAAGTTGACCCTCGCCCCGGACGAGGATCCACCTCCCCCGAAGCACTGCCTCGAGGAGATGATCGTCGTGGCCCCGCTCTACGACTGAGCCGTCTCGATCCCGTCCACAGTTCTGTGGATAACTCTGGGGGAAACGACACTCGTGTCATTCCGACCATGTGGACGACGGGTGGCCGACCGGTCACCCGATGGCTCGAACGCCCTGCGCGCGAACCGCGTCGTTATCGCCACTTCGTCGCGGTGTACAGGCCCCCGAGGATGCACCCCAGGCCGACCAGGGTCAGCCAGTTGTTGCCCGTGAACACCAGGTTGCGCAGGATGATGACGACCATCCCGACGATGAACAGCGCCACCATCAGCACCGGGATCCAGGGCTTGGGCGCCTTCATCGCGGACGTCACCGGCGGTGTGTATCGCGACGACGTGTGCACGCCACGCACGTTCTCCTCGGGGTTGGCGAACTTCTGCTCGCCGGGACGGGTGCCCTTCGGCGTCGTCCGCCCGCCGCCGGTCTTGCGCTTTGGAGGTGCCACGAACCGAGAGTCTAGGGGCCGCGGCGCGCTCGCGCGCGGCGGTGACTTCCGAAGTGGCGTTGGAACCGGTGGCGAGGGTGGTGTCGGGGGCGTCGGCGAGCGGCACCGGTCCTGTGATCGAGGGCGGCGCTCGCGACGGGTGTGATCCGGCCGACTGCCGCGGCGGCGGTCCGGTGACTCTTCACTCCATCCGGGGAGGGTGCGGTTCGCGCACCGTCGATAGCGTGCCCGCCGTGGCGCGCATCCTCGTGATCGACTCCTACGACTCGTTCGTGTACAACCTCGTGCAGTATCTCGGCGAGCTCGGGGCCGAGCCGATCGTGCACCGCAACGACCAGATCTCGATCGACGATGCGTTGGCACTCGAACCCGCAGCTGTCCTCCTGTCGCCCGGGCCGGGTCGACCCGAGGCAGCGGGCATCCTCTGCGACGCGGTCACGGCGTTCGCCCAGGTGGGCACGCCGGTCCTGGGCGTGTGCCTCGGGCACCAGGCGATCGGTCAGGTCTACGGTGCCACCGTGGTGCGGGCCCCCGAGCTCATGCACGGCAAGACGTCACCGATCGAACACGAGGGCCGCGGGGTCTTCGCCGGCCTGCCGTCGCCGATCAGCGCGACCCGCTACCACTCGCTCGTGCTCGACCCCGACACCGTGCCCGACGTCCTCGAGGTCACGGCTCGCTCGATCGACGGCATCGTCATGGGCGTGCGCCATCGAGAGTTCGATGTCGAGGGAGTCCAGTTCCATCCCGAGAGCATCCTGACCGGATTCGGACACGACCTGTTGAGCAACTTCCTCGATCGGATCGCCTGACCGTCGCGGCCCGAGCGCTCGGGCGGGCGACCGTCGCGGCTTTGGCCCCGCCGGCCCCACCGGAGCGTTGCCGGACGAAGCGCGCAGACACCGGTGTCGATGTCGGAACGCTCCAGGACGACCACGATCGTCGCACCGAGGGCAGCCGGGATCGCATCCAGGCGGCCATCGCGCTGGAAGTCTGCGGCGGATCGTCGGCGAGCAGTCGCGTGCGATGCCGCTGCTGATCGCCGTCACCACCGCCATGAGCACGACGCCGACGGTCGTCATGTCGGAGCCCGCAGCCCTTCGAAGCGTGGTGACGGCGAACAGGCCGAAGCCGACCGCGTCGAACACCACGACGAAACGATGGAACCATCGCTCGATCGTGTGGCGCGCGACGAACACGATCGTGGCTGCGACGAGGGCCACCACCGGACACCAGACGTCCCGGAACGCCTACGGCGAGTCGCCGAGGACCAGGTCGCGACCGATCCCGCCGCCGAGTGCGGTCACCATCGCGAGCGATGCCAGACCGACGCCCTCGAATCCCTCGCGGACGCCGAGCATCGCGCCCGAGATCGCGAAGACGGACAGCCCGATCGAGCTCCAGTGCCCGTTCGACGGCATGCGAAATCGGTTCCCGGAGCGAGTCGATCGGCGAGCTGCTCGAGGAGCACGTGGTTCGCCGAACTCGAACAGTTGTGGGACCGGACGTCGCGGTCGGGCGTGGGGGGAGACGTCAGGGCGTCGTGGTGGTGGCCGCCGGCGGTGCCGTGGTCGGCGGCACCGTCGTGGTCGTCGTGGTCGTCGTGGTCGTCGTAGTCGTCACGGCCACCCGAGCTTGGCCGACGACCACCGCGATCGTGGTTCCACGATCGACCTCTTGACCTTGTGGGACGCTCTGTTCGAGGACGGTGCCGTCACGGGAATCGCCCGGGGCGAGCTCTCGGCGGCTGACGTCGATGCTGAGGCCGGCCTCGTCGGCGAGATTGCGGGCCTGGCCCTCCGTGAGCCCGACGAGCGGAGGTACCCGGACCTGGCCCGGACCCGAGCTCACGATGAGCTCGATCGTGCTGCCGCGGTCGACCAGGGTGTTGGGCGGCGGGTTGGTACGGATCACCACGCCGGCCTCGATCACGTCGTCGACCTCCTCGATGACCGTGACGACGAGGCCGTACTCATCGGATTCCAGCAACTGGCGGGCGACGTCGACCGGGTCGTTGATGACCGTCGGCGGGATCGCCACCTGGTCGGCGCCCGCGGAGACCACGATCGTGATCGGCTGCTCCTGCGGCACGAGCTCCCCTGAACCCGGCTCGGTGCGAATCACGAGACCCTCGGCGACATCACTGAGCTCGCTGCTCTCGATGATCTGGAACCCCTCGGCGCCGAGGATCTGGATCGCTTCTTCGAGCGGTCGGCCCACGACGTTGGGCACGGCGACGAGTGCCTCCGTCGGCCGGTAGTAGAGCTCGATCACCGCACCCTCGGGGACGATGGTGCCGGCCTCCGGGACGGTCCGATGGACGTACTCCTCCGGGACGCGCGGATTGTCCTCGGGGAACACGACATACGGCAACCCGAGCGCATCGAGGGCACCGGTGACCGACTCGAGGGACTGATTGACGTAGTTGTCGAGCGTGAGCGCGGACGACTGGCTCTCGCCCTCCTGGGTCAGGCCCTGGTAGAGCAGCACCCCTCCGGCGACGAGGGCGATGAGGGCGATGAACGCGGCGAGCGCGTACCAACCTGTGCGCGAGTTGTGGTCCTGGTAGTAGCGGGCGTCACCGGAGGCGCCGGGTGGGTACCCCGTGAGATCGGGACCGGGCTGTGACGGCATCGCAGCCGTCGGCGCGCCGGCGATCGGCGGGTGGACGGTGGACGGGCCGAACTGACCGGGTTGGGCGACCGTCGGCGTGGTACCGACCGGTCGCGCCGATCCGGTCGCGGCCATCGCCCGTCCGAGACCGGCCGCCGCCATCCCGGGTCGTGCAGCAGCCGCGACAAGAGCCTGGACCTGCTCGCCGTTGCGGAACCGGCGCAGGTCGTCACGGAGCGCATGGGCACTCGGGTAGCGCAGGGTCGGATCCTTGGCGAGCAGCTTCGCGGTGATCGCCTCGAACGGCCGCGGAACGCCGTCGACGATCTTGTTGAGCGGGGTCGGCTGGTCGTGGACCTGCTTGTAGGCGATCGCGACCGGATTCTCACCGGTGAACGGCGGTTTCCCGGCGACCATCTCGTACATCACGATGCCGAGCGAGTACAGATCGCTGCGCGGGTCCGGTTGGGCGCCCTGGGCCTGCTCGGGTGAGAAGTACGACGCGGTGCCCATGACCGATCCGGCCTGCGTGAGGTTCGACTCGGTGGCCGAGTTCATCGCACGGGCGATCCCGAAGTCGGCGACCTTCACCTGGCCGTTGGCGCCGATCAGGATGTTGGCGGGCTTGATGTCGCGGTGGGCGAGGCCGGCCTCGTGGGCGAAGCCGAGCGCAGCGGCGACCTCGCTGGCGATCTCCGCCGCCTGCTTGGGGGTGAGCTGCTTGTTGGTCTTCAGGATCTCCGCGAGGGTACGGCCCTGCACGTACTCCATGGCGATGAAGTAGGTGCCTTCGTACTTGCCCCAGTCGTACACGTTGACGATGTTGGGGTGGCTGAGGTTGGCGGCCGCCTGGGCTTCGCGGCGGAACCGCTCGACGAAGTTCGGGTCGACGGCGAACTCGGGGAACAGGATCTTGATCGCCACCTGCCGGTCGAGCAGCAGGTCGCGCGCGAGAAAGACGTCGGCCATCCCGCCGCGTCCCACGCGTTTGTGGATTTCGTAGCGATCGTTGATGACCGTGGCGTCACCGCTGCTGCTCATACTGTTTGCCTCTGCCCGATCGCCCCGGGAGGGGCCGATCGAACGTTGACCGAGGTTATCGACACACCCCGCCGGATCACGTTCACACATCGTTCACTCGACGAGCCCGGGGTGGACCTCCTCGATCGCTGCGAGCCGGATTCGAGTCCGCCGCTGGGCCCGAGGCCGGTCCGTCGAGCTCGGCGCCCGCGGACCAGGCGTTCCAGGGTCATTCGTCGACCTCGGCGATGGCCGATTCCGCCGGGATCGAAGGCCGATCGATGGCGAACATCTCGTCGAGCATCGCTTTGGCGAGCGGTCCGGCGAGCCGTCCGCCCGTCCCGGCCGAGATCTCGGCGCTGGTACCCTTCAGCATGACGGCGACGGCGTACTTCGGTTGTTCGACCGGTGCGAACGCGACGATCCAGGCGTGGCTGCGCTCGGGCTCGCCGGGCCCGTTGAGCTGGGCGGTGCCGGTCTTGGCGGCGACGCTGATCCCGTTCTCGAGCGCGATGCAGCAACTCGCAGTGCCGCTCTCGGCGACGCCGACCATGAGGTCCTGAAGGGTCGACGCGGTCCGACGGCTGATGGGTCGCGTCCACACGTCGGGCTGGGTGCGGTCGATGACACGGCCGTCGTGATCGAGTTCGGCGTCGACGACGAAGGGCTTCATCATCGCCCCGTCGTTGGCGACCGCCGCCGCCACCATCGCCATGTGGATCGGCACCATCTGGTCGTCGTTCTGCCCGAACCCCCGGATGGCGAGCAGGGGAAGGTTCTGGTCGATGTTCTGGAAGTCGCCGATCGTGCTGGAAGCGGCATCGGGCAGGTCGATGGGGATCTCGTCACCGACACCCCAGCGCCCGATGAACTCCTGGAATCGATCGGGTCCGAGCTCGAGGGCGGTGCGTGCGAACGGGGTGTTGCAGGAGCGCCGGAACACCTCGGTCAGATCGCCACCGCACAGGGAGCCGGCATAGTTCTCGATCGGGTCGTCGGTCTGGGGCGGGACGAACGAGCGCTCGTCCTCCCAGAAGCTGTCGAGCGAGATCACGCCTGCGTCGAGCCCGGCGCCCGTCGTGAGCACCTTGAACGTCGAGCCGGGCATGTAACGCTGCTGGTATGCGTTGGCGAGGAGCGGGTCGCGGTCGTCCGCCTGGAGTTCGGTGACGTAGGAGAAGGCCGAGTCGTAGTCGGGGTCGGCGACGCGGTTGGGGTCGAAGCTCGGCCAGCTCCACATGGAGATGACGGCACCGGTCTCGATGTCCATCAGCACGATCGAACCTTCACGATCACCGAGCAGGAACTTCGCGACGTTCTGCATGTCGTGACGCAGCGTGAGCCGGATCTCGCCGGAGTTGTCGCGGGTCGGGCTGAAGATGTCCTCGATGGCGCGCACTTGCTGGGTGAAGGTGTCACCGGTCAGCACGCCCGACTTGGTCCGCTCCAGTTGGGTCGAGCCGAGCCCGAACGTGTGGTAGCCGGTGACGTGGGCGAAGAGGTCGCCCGTCGGGTACTCCCGCTCGAAGGCCACGTCACTGTCCTCGGGCGCGGGCACGGAGCGAGCGACGACGACACCGTCGGCGGTCACGATCTGGCCGCGTGGCGTGTCGAATTCACGGATGAGGGCGCGCGTGTTGCCGGCCTCGGTCGCGAGCTCCTCGGTGCGGTTCACCTGCCAGTAGTTCAGGCCGGCGAACAGCACGACGTAGAGGGCGATCAGCACGGCCGCCAGCTGACGGATCTGCCGGTTCACGGTGACACCACACGCCAGGTCGCGGATCCGCTCGCGTCGGGTGTGTTCACGGTGCTGTCCGTGTGTCCGCGTCGGTGGGTGGGGCGCCCGTGTGTGGTGGGGGACGCGCTCGCGGATCCGCTCGCGTCGGTTGTGTTCGCGGTGCTGTTCGTGTGTCCGCGTCGGTGGGTTGGGCGCGTGTGTGTGGTGGGGGACGCGCTCGTGGATCCGCTCGCGTCGGTTGTGTTCGCGGTGCTGTTCGTGTGTCCGCGTCGGTGGGTTGGGCGCACGCCGTGGGACGGCGCTCGCCTGGTCATGCGACCACCTCGTGCATCTCGGTCTCGGTCAGGCCCTGCCGTCGGCCGCGACGGCGGAGGCGCCAGGCGGTCCACCGTTCGCGTGGTGTCGGGTCGTCGGAGCGCTCCTCGAGACGGATCGCGCTGGTGTCGCTGAGTCGCAGCAGGAGGGCGAGGAGGATGTAGTTCGACAGCAGCGACGAACCGCCGTAGCTGACGTACGGCAGGGTGATGCCGGTCAGCGGAACGACCTTGATCACGCCACCGATGATGATGAACGCCTGCACCCCGACGATGGTCGTCAGCCCGACCGCGAGCAACTTCTCGAAGGTGCGGTCGGTTCGCAACGCGATCCTCAACCCGGCGCCGATGAACAGCAGGTAGGCCATGAGTACCGTGGTGGCGCCGACCAGCCCCATCTCCTCACCGAGGGCGGCGAAGATGAAATCGTTCTGGGCCTCGGGCACCTTGTCGGGGCTGCCGCGCCCCAAGCCCGTGCCGACGATGCCGCCGTCGCCGAGCCCGTACAGCGCCTGCACGATCTGGAAGCCGTTTCCGTATTCGTCCTCCCAGGGGTCGAGCCAGATGTCGACCCGTGTCTGGACGTGCCCGAACAGCCGCCACGAGGCGAAGGCCGCGGCGCCGAACAAGGCGAACCCGATGACGAGGTAGCTGACCCGCTCGGTCGCAACCCACATCATCACGACGAACAGGGTGAAGAACAGCAGTGACGACCCGAGGTCGCGCTCGCCGACCATGACCATCACGGAGAACCCCCATGCGACGAGGATCGGTGCGATGTACTGCAGCTCCGGCAGTCGGAACGGACCCAGTTTCCAGGTCGAGGCGGAGATCAGCTCGCGTCGTTCTGCGAGATACGCAGCGAAGAAGATCGCGAGCGCGAGCTTGGCGAACTCACCGGGCTGGAAGTTGATCGGCCCGACGCTGACCCAGATGCGCGCACCGTTGACGTTGAGCCCGAGACCGGGCACCATCGGCAGCAGCAACAGCACGGCACCGCCGAAGAACAGCGTCCACCGGTAGCGGGCGAGATCGGTGGCTCGTTGGACGAACAGCAAGGTGGCGACGAACGCGGCGATGGCGACGAGGCTCCAGAGCGACTGGAGGCCGGCGAGCTCGTCGTCGAGGCGCGTGATCATCACGTAGCCGAGTCCGTGCAGGAGCACGGCGAGCGGCAACAGGGTGCTGTCGGCGCCGCGCGCCAACGTCCGAACCGCGAGGTGCGCCACTCCGATCAGGATCAGCAGCAGCGCGAGGAACGGACCGATGCGAGCGGGGATCGTCGCGTTCGCGCCGAGTGAGGCGAGGGTGTAGGCCACGCCGGTGATCGCGGCCGCCATCACGATCAGTGTCAGCTCGGTGGAGCGCCGCCGCTTCACCGAGCGGGCCGCCACCGGCGTCGCCGCGAGCGACACGTCAGGACCTCGGAGTACGGCTGCCCGACATCGCTCAGCCTCCGGTCGTCGTCACGGTGGCGGTGGCGACGGTGGTGGTCGGCGCGATCGTGGTCGTGACCGACCTGGGGACGGGGATCGTCGTGGTCGTGGTGGTCGTGGTGGTCGTCGTCGAGAGCCGTTCGGCGACGAAGCGCTCGGCACTGGCCTGGGACTCGAAGTGGACGCGATCGTCGACCAGCTCGATCGACGGTTCGTCGAGCTCGTCGCGGGTGTAGCGCCCGACGGCCTCCGGCGTCGGATCGAACCAGAGCACGCTGTCTTCGCGCCCCTGGTAGATGACGACCTGCCCGGCGCCATCGAACGCGACGAAGTACCCGCTTCGTGCCCAGGCCGCGAAGATCGCGAATCCGAGGATCAGCACCGACGCAACGCCCAGTCCGAGCACGAACCGGGCGAATCGCCCACCCCGGCTGCGCCGCTGTTGGGGTTCGTCGTCGGCGTCGACGATCGGTGTGGCGGCGCCCGGAACGGGGGTCACGTCGTCGCCGCCGTCGTAGAGCCGCGGCGCGACCGCAGCGGCCGGCTCGCCACCGTCTCGAGCTGCGGCGGCGTCGGGCAGCGGGTCGGCGACGATCTGGGTCTCGCCGGTGTTCTCCTGGTCGTCGCGATCGTCGTTCCATGACGGGATGACATCGAACTCCGCCGTCGGGTCGGGTGGATCGTCACCGTCGAGGACGTCGATCACCACGACGGTGATGTTGTCGCGGCCGCCGGACTCGTTCGCGGCGTCGACGAGCGCCCGGGCTGCGGCGTCGGGATCGTCGGGGTGAGCCTTCAAGACGTCGGTGATGGCGTCGTCCGCGACCTCGTCGACGAGTCCATCGCTGCACAGCACGAATCGGTCGCCGCGGATGATCGGCATCGTCCACCGGTCGACGCGGACGGAGGGTTCGATCCCGAGCGCCCGTGTGACGATGTTGCGGCGAGGGTGGGTGCGGGCTTCGTCGCGGCTGATCGCACCCTCGGCCACCAGCTCCTGGACGAAGCTGTGGTCGACGGTGACCTGGCGGAGCCGACCGTGACGCAACACGTAACCGCGGGAGTCACCGACGTTGGCCACGCCGAACACCTCGCCGTCGTGCGGATCGGTGACGACTGCGATCGCCGTGACCGTCGTGCCCATCCCGGCCTGGTCGGGGTTGTCGATCGAGCCGTGGTAGATCTCGCGGTTGGCCTCGTTGATCGCGGCGACGAGATCGTCGAGGCTGTTCGGTGAGCCGGCCGGGAGTCGTTGGTCGAGTCGCGAGACCGCCATCTCGCTCGCGATCTCCCCGGCGAGGTGACCACCCATGCCGTCGGCGACGACGAAGAGCCCCTCGCCGGCGTGGGCGTGGTCCTCGTTCTGGGCGCGGAGCTGACCCTCGTGGCTGGCATGTCCCCAACGCAGCTGGGCCACTACGACACGCTCCTCACTGCGCCTCCAGCACGGTGTAGCCGATCTGGATCCGGTCGCCGGTGTGGATGTTTCGTTCGTGGGTGATCCGGGTGCCGTTCAGGTAGGTGCCGTTCTTCGAACCGAGATCGTCGACGACGACGCGTCCCTCGGCGGGCCGGATCCGTGCATGGTGGCCGGAGATGTAGGTGTCGTCGCCGACGACGATGGTGTTGTCGGTCTCGCGACCGACGCTGATGCCTGCGCCGATCGCGAACGTGGTGCCGCGCCGCTCCTTCGGCTCGATCACGACGAGCCGAGCGGGGGTGTCACCCCGACCCTTCGCGGGTTTGCCGGCCCGCTTGCCGGCGGGGAGGGGTGAGGGTTGGCCGGAGGCGGGTGTCGGCGCGGGCCGGGGTTTGTGGTCGACCGCACCGCGCACGTCGGCGGGCTGGCGCACCTCACTCCACACTGCCCAGAGCACGCGTGCGAAGAACAGGTAGAGCAGTGCGAGCAGCACCAGCTTCAAGATGTCGAGTACCTGATCGGTCATGCGTTGCTGGGGGTGGTAGGGCGGGCGGGGGAGATGTGGGCGGAGTCGGTGTGCTGGATCACGATGCCTCGAAGCGGAGGCTGACCGAGCCGACGGTGACGATGTCGCCGTCCGCGAGGCGATGGTCGGCCATCAGCCGGGTGCCGTTGACGTAGGTGCCGTTCGTGGAGCCGAGGTCGGAGATGACGAAGCCGCTGCCGGCGCGATGGATCTGGGCGTGGTGGCGGCTGGTGTTGCCGTCGGAGATCTGAACGACGCAGTCGGCGAGTCGGCCGATCAGGTTCTCGCCCTCGCCGAGCCCGATGCGGTCGCCCGACGGCATGACGATCGTGCCGGGTCGCTTGCCGGGCTCGGTCTGCTTGAGCGACGAGGCGATCCCGAACCGGCCGGGCTTGAGCGAGTTGTCGACGCGCAGCTCGACGCTGACAGGCCCCATGAAGTGGTACCCCTCCTCGCGGGCGTACTCGCGGCAGGCCTCGACGAGTTCGGTGCGGAGGGCATCCTCGATGTCGGCGAAGCCGTGGTGATCGTCGGCGGAGAGGAGAACCACGAAGTCGTTGGGCACGATGCGCTGGCCCTTGACGTCGACCGATCGGTGATCGTCCATCTCCCGGATGAGGCGACGACCGAGCTCGATCGGGCGGATGGAGTTGCGCGAGCGTCGGAACACGCCCTCGACCATACGCTCCAGGCGACGTTCCAGTCCTTGCATGCCCATGGTCGGAGCAAGGCTACCGGGCACCCGTCGGCGCACGGTGACGCCGATCGAGCCGTGACCGCTCCCCGATCCCGGGCGGGTTCCGACGCTCTCGCGCGTCGATCGAACCTGCTCGACGGATGGAAAAGACCTGGACACGCCGAGCGGATCGCGACAGCGTGGGTCGTTCGCGGAGCGGTGAGGGGTGGCGCGATGGGTGAGATCGACAACGGTGAGATCGACAACGGTGAGATCGACAACGGTGAGATCGACGAGGTGGCGGCGATCGACGCCGCGGCGGCGCCCATGGGCGATGGTGGCACGGGCGTGTCCGGTGATCGACCGTCGGTGGTCGCGAGACGGCCGCCGGCGGCGTTGGTCGGCGCCGTCGTGCTCGGCGTCGTCGGCGCGGTCCTGCTCAGGGTGTCGGCGGGGCAGGATCGGCTGTGGTGGCTGGTCCTGTGGTTCGTGCTCGGGATCGTGTTCCTCGCCCTCCCCTTGCTCTTCCTGAACGACGAGCTCGCAACCCGTCTCGACGCGCGTGGGCATGTGCCCTGGTGGTGGTGGGCGATCGCGGGGGCGATCGCCGCGGTCGGTGTGGGCACGCTGGTGCTCGTGACCTGGCAGGAGGGGAGCGCGGCACTGGCAACCGTGGCGGTCGTGGTGACCGAAGTCGGCATGATCGGCCTCCATGTGGCCGCCAGTCGGCGCGATCCCGCGCCCAACTCGGACGAGGCGCCCGTCGACCAGGTCGACCATCACGACCAGGTCGACCAGGCCGGCAGCGAGCGGGCTCCTGCACCGACTGCCTCAGGGCTCGGCCACCTCACCCTCATCGGGCTGGTGCTGATCGTCGTCGGTGTCGTCGTCGTCGCCGTGGCGGACGGGTTCGGGTTGCCCTCGTGGGCGGCGGTGGCCGTCTGGGTCGTCGGTCTCGTTGCGGTGAAGATCGGGGTGGTCCCGTTCCTGCGTTCTCGGGCCGGTCGGTTGGCTTTCGCGATGTTCGTCCTGTGCGTGTGCGCGGTGGCGGGGTTGCTGCTTGCGTATCTCGGTGCGGTGGTGCCGAGTCAGCTCCTGACGCTGCTCGGGCTGTCGTCGGTCGTCGTCGCGCTGTCCGTGCTCGGGCTCGCGGCCGTGCACTGCCGATGCGGCGACGCCAAGGCGTGGGCGCTGCTCGTCGGCGGTGCCGCGACCATCGTCGGTGGGACGATCTGGGTGGTGACGATCGCGAACAGCGTCGGCGTCGGCATCGTGGTCGCCGCCTTCGTGTGGGGCATCGGCACGTGGTTCGTGTTCCGCGGCGAGGGGATCGTGCTCATCCTGCTGATCGGCTACCTCATCGTGTGGGGGCTGGTCGACCGCACATCCTCCGATCCGGCCGTCCTGAACGCCGGGGCCGACGTGAAGATCCTGGCCATCGGCGATTCGTTCATCTCGGGCGAGGGTGCTCGTGCGTTCCTGGCCGACACCAACCGGGTCGGCGATGATCGCAACGAGTGCCGGCGGGCCGCGACCGCCTACCCCTACCTGGTCGCGAGTGAGCTCGGGTACCGCCTCGACTTCGTCGCCTGCTCGGGCGCCAAGATCGACGATCTGTTCCGGTGCGGTCAGATGGCGCCGAGCGAAGTGCGGTGTCGCGACGACGAGGCGAGTTGGGACGACGTCCGTGGGACACCCGAGGATCGTCCGTCCGGCAGGCGTCCGCAGGTGGTGAACTTCGCGCCGGTCGATCTGCAGGGCTTCGATGCGGTGCTGCTGAGCATCGGCGGCAACGACGTCGGATTCTCCTCGATCGTGCAGGCGTGCCTGCTCCCCAGGGGCTGTGAGGAACGCGAGGACATCTGGTTCGCGAACGTCGACGCCCAGGAGGACCGGCTCGTCGACACCTACCGTCGGATCAGGACCGCGGTGGGCGATGCGAAGCCGTTGATCGTGATGCCGTACCCGATGCTCGTCGGGCCCGAGGCATGCGGCGCGGGGCTGTCCGGGGCGGAGCACGAGTTTGTGGTCGAGTTCATCACCCGACTCGACGGCGTGATCCGGTCGGCCGCGACTCGAGCCGGCGTCCACTATTTCGAGCCATCGGAGGGGGCATTCGAGGGTGCGCAGCTGTGCGACGACCCACCGGCCGCCAACCACCTGCTGCTCAGCCCCCCGGCGGGTGATTGGTCGGAGCGGTATCAACCTGCGACGTGGATCCACAACAGCATGCATCCCAACGAGCTGGGGCACCGGCTGATCGCCGATCGGCTCGAGCCGTTCCTGTCCGACCTGGTGGCGGTCGGCGGCAATCCGGATCCGCTGGAGACACCGTCGGCGGACGACGAGCTGACGCCCGGCGAACGCGCCGACGCCGCCGAAGCAGCCGAGGTGCTGTCGGACGACGAGTGGATCACGGCCGAGCTGTACCGGACCGTCCGAACCCTCGCGCTGCCGCTAGCGTTGCTCCTGGCGGCCGGGATGGTGTTCGCCGCTGGCCTGATGCGGCGCTCCTGGTGGATCAGCGGGGTGTTGCGTCCCCGCGATGCCGTGTAGCTGCCCGAAGTCGAGTTGGACCGCCTCGCCTCGGGGGTTACGCTTTCGATCTCCACTTGCGCGAGTGGCGGAATGGCAGACGCGCCAGCTTCAGGTGCTGGTGTCCGAAAGGGCGTGAGGGTTCAAGTCCCTCCTCGCGCACACCGTCACGTTCGGGGTCAGACCCCGAACGTGACGTCTGGGGTACCGGTGTGAGGGCTGGGCGCCGATGGGCGACCGCCGGCCGTGATGCGTCGGGGCGTTCGAGGCTGCTCGTCGTCTGAGGTACCCTCCTGGTGGCGCCGTCGGACTCGGGGTGTGCGGTGGTGCCGGCCGAGGGGGCGCTGATGGGGGTACCGCTGACTGCCGGTCATCGACAGTTCGTCGACCAGATCGCACACTCGAAGCGCGACGACAAGAGCATCCGACGCTCGCTCGGACTGCTGTCCGGCAGCTACGGGAAGGGTCCGGCGGCGACCTCCGAGGACCCGGCCCAGATGTTCACGCGCTTCGCGTTGAGCGGGTTCGATTCGAAAGGAGCGGTGTCGTCCGGTGCCGCCCAGCTCGGGTTCGGTCTCGAGATCGCCGTCGGCGCCGACCTGGGAACCTTCGTCCTGCCGGGCGTCCTGAGAGTCCCCGTCAAGATCGGCGCGAGCGGTGAACGTACCGACTACACGATGCTCGCCGTCACCCGCCTCCCCCGCACCGCCGACCTCCGAACGCCATCGGCGGTCGGCTCGCCGACCGCCGCCGCGAACGAACGCCAGGATCGCAGCCCCGGGACACCCGCCTACTCGACCACGCGCCCGATCGTCGCGATGCTCCTGGCGGGAAGCCAATGGCGGGCCGGACTCAATGCGAGCGCCGGCGTGCTGGTCGGTGTCGGCGACGTGACCGCCGGTGGGGTCAAGGACATCGACATGTCGCAGCCGGGCAACCGAACCGTCGACGAGTTGTCGTTCGGTGTCGGCGTGACGGCGAGGACCGACCACGACTGGACGTGCGCGTTGTTGATCGATGACGCGCCACTCGCGTTCGCGTCGCAGCTCGAGGCGCCGACGTTCACCGAGGCGGATTCGATCGCGGTGCCGCCGCTGTCGCTGGCCGACTACGTCAACTCGATGCTCGTCGGTGATGTGGAACGGAGGATCACGGTCTGGCTCGCCGAGGAGATCTTCAAGAGTCCGGGCGTCGGCAGGACCGGGCGGCGAACACCTCCACGAAACGTGGTCGAGTGGTTCGAGGCCCAAGGATGGAGTCAGCTGTCCACCAGGACCGTCGATGCCGAGATCGATGGGGGTGGGGCTCTCAGAGATTTCGTCGAATGGGTCCGCACGCATGCCAAGAAGCACGAGTTCGATCAACTCAAGTCGCAACTGGAAACCGTGCACCGAGGTCTGAGGCACCATCGGCCGCGAACGGCCGCCGGGCCCGACGCCCTGGCCCGGTACCGGCGCAACCTCGCAGCAGTCGTCCGTTTCTCAGCGATGTTGGACGCAGCACGCTTTCAGAAGCAGTCGGGCGGATCACCCGTCTTCGCTCAGCGGCCGGATGCGCGTCCATCGGCGGCGAACGCGCCGACGTCACTGCTCCGGATGATCTCCAACCGGCACTCGTTGGATCTGACGGCAGCCGCCGGATTCGGGCTCCCGACAGGACTCGATCCCGGTGGTCGCCGCTCGAAGATCGTCGCCGGTGGCAAGGCGAAGGAAGGCAAGTTCACGTCGTTCCGATTCCAAACCGTCAACACGAGTACCCCGGTCCGTTTGGTGATGACCCAGGACACCGCCATCGACCAGACGATCGTGACCACCGAGTCGCCGAAAGCCGGCACCCAGGGCAAGCGGTGGCGGTATGGAGCATTCAGCTATCGATCCGCCACCGCCTACTGGATCGACGACGACCCCCGAACGATCACGGCGTTGCCGAGCGGGACCGGCGTGTCGTTCGGCGTGTCGATCGACTCCGCCCGGCTGGCGAAGTACGCCGCGTACTGCCCGAACGCCGTCGTCGGACGACCGGCACGCACCGGTAGCGACCTGCGGGCTGTGGAGGACCTGTTGCTCGCTGCGCTCCACGTTCCGATGTACCAACTGCACTCGTTCCTCCTCGACTACGAGCTGGGGCCGCTCGTGCGCGATCCGGGTCTCGGCGACGATTACATCCTGGAGGACACGGCGGTGCTCGTCGAGTCGTCGTTTCGTACGAAGGCACCGGTCGAGCTCGATCCGGACCAGAGGTCGGCGTCTCGCGAGCCGATCCCGCTGCTCGACTCCCCGATGTTCACGGAACGGATGGGTGCCTCCCCGTCGGCAGTCGATCTGCCCCTCACGACGCTGGAGGTGATGCGAGTCCGCTATCGCAAGCGCCGAGCCGAGGACAACACGCATCCACTCCTGGAGATCGGCTGGGAATCCGGGTCGGACGACGAGGAGGAGGAATCGGCGGGTGTGCTCGACCTGTTCAACAAGATCGACGAGCCGGGTCCACCGCCGGTGAAGCTCGAAGGCGGGATCCAACGCGTCGAGCGCATCGCAGCCGAAGGCATCGTCGACCTCTACGTCCGTATGTTCCCCAATGCCGTCGACTCGGTCGACGGTGTCGACGACCTGATCGTGCCGCCGGTGGCGCTGTTCGCCCAATGATCTCCGACCACGCTTCGGTGTTCGCCGCCGTCACTGCGCTCACACGCGACTCCGACATCATCACGATCGACGCTGCGGCCGGTGCCGTCGACATCGACGAACCAGGAGTCGGCCTCGACGACATCGCAGCGCTCGTCGCGGCGTTGACCGGCGATGATTCGTTCGCCCCTGCGTGGATGACCGGTGATGCCCGGTTGCGAACCCTCCGGCTGAGGCGGCGAGGAACGGGTGGCGTCGATCTGATCGCCACCATCGAATACGCGGGTGCCGGTTGGACGATCGTCGACGGATTCACGGTGACGGGCGCATCGCTCGAGATCTCGCGTGTCCGAGGGGTGACCACGGCCGTCGTCCGGGGCGATGCCGAGATCGCCGACGAGATCGAGCTCGACGTCGAGGTCGCCCTCCCTGCGGTCGTGGTGACGGCGCATCTGTCGACGAGCACCCCTGGTGCGGCGACTCAGTTCCTCGCCGCGAACGGGCTGAGCCCGAGTGGGAGTCGAGCTCCGACAACGAGTCCGACGCTGGTCGACCTCTCGGTGTACGGCGCCCCCACCGTCGGTCAGTTCGTCATCCACGTGGAAGCGCTCGACCTGTTCGACGCGGCGCCGTTCCGGCTTCGTCGCATCGTCGCCGACCTGTGGGCCGGTGCGCGCAACGAACTCTCGCTGCAGGCTGCGCTGACGATTCCGTTCCGAGCACCGCACGGCGAACTCGAACTCGACCTCTCGGGTGGGATCCGCGACGGTGGCTGGAGTCTCGCCGGCACGATCGCACTCGACGGCTTCACCCTTGCAGAGACAGCGGTCGAGATCGCTCATTTGTTCGAGCCCGGCGCGCCGGCGCCGGTGCTTCCCCGGGCGCTCGGTGAGGCTCAGCTGCGATCGATCTCGATGTCGTTGGACACGTCGACGCGGGATGCCTCGATCTCGTGCGTGGTCGGCCTCGAGCACGGCGCCCGCGCCTCTGTGAGCTTCGCCCACACGAACGGGGAGCTGCAGCTCGACGGCACCCTCACCGTCGGCGATCTCGACTTCGAGTTGATGTTCGAATCCGGCGGCGGGACGTCGATTCTGGTCGGCTCGTTCACGAGTGCCGGCGGGGTGTCGATGACTCTGGCGGATCTCGTCGAGCAGATCGCCGGCCCCGCTGCTCCCGACATCGGTGACTTGAAGATCACCCTCCACGATGTCGCGCTCGCCTACGAACACGGCACGCCCAGCAAGGTGCTTCTCGCCACCGACCTGAACTTCGGCGTCGACCTGTCGGGCCTCGGCTCGCTCCCGTTGATCGGGCCGATGTTGCCGAAGGCGAACGCGATGCGGCTCGCCTTCCGCGCGATCGCCTCCTCCGAGTGGAGCAGCACGACGGACGTGCCCCGATCGATCGTGGCATTCTCCCAACTTCCCGAATCACTCGACGGTCCGATCGATGTCGAGGTGCAGCTCGATCTCGGGACCGGTCCGATCGCCCTCGGTCCCGGTTCCTCCACCGACGACGCTGCCGGCACCGCGTCGCCGCAGCCACCGTCGACCGACTCCGTGACCCCGATCGCCGACTCCGACCCGAGTGGGCTCACGTGGCACGATGTCGGCAAGTCGTTCGGCCCGCTCCACGTCGCACGCCTCGGGGTCCTCGTGCAGTCCAGCGAGGTCGAGCTCGCCATCACCGGATCGATCGCGATCGAAGGCCTCACGCTCGAGCTCACCGGCCTGAGCCTGCGCTACGGCATCACCGACCACCAACTCCACGTCGCGCTGCGCGGGTTCGGTCTCGAGTTGAAGCGTGATCCACTCCACATCGCCGGCGCGTTCGTGAGCCACGGCAACGGTTTCGGTGGTCGTGTGATGATCCGCACGCCGGAGTTCGGCTTGAGCGCGCTCGGCGAGTTCAGCACGATCGACGGTCACCCGTCGGCATTCCTGTACGGAGTGCTCGACGCGGCCATCGGCGGCCCGGCGTTCTTCTTCGTCGAAGGACTCGCCGCCGGGTTCGGGTACAACCGGCGGATCATCCCGCCGTCCGTCGACGCAGTGGCCACCTATCCGCTCGTCCAGGACGCGGTCGGCGCCGCGACGTCGACGCCGGCGCTCGCCGATCCGAGTGAAGCTCTCGATCGCATGGATCAGCACGTCGCGCCGGCACTCGGCGACTACTTCCTCGCCGTCGGGGTGAAGTTCAACTCCTTCAAGCTGCTCGACAGCTTCGCCCTGCTGGTCGTCACGATCGGTGAGCACACCGAGATCGATCTGATCGGGACATCGACGTACCAGAACCCGCCCGGACCGTTGAACGGCGTACCGCCGCTCGCTCGCGTCGAGCTCGATCTCGTCGCTCGCATCCTCCCGGCCGACGGTCTGATCGACGTGCGGGCCCGTCTCAATCCACGCTCGTACGTCTTCGACCCGCACTGTCACCTCGCCGGCGGGTTCGCGTTCCTCGCCTGGTTCTCCGGACAGCGCAGCGGTGACTTCGTGCTCTCGGTCGGCGGCTACCACCCCCACTTCGACGCCTCGAAGTACCCGGCCGTTCCGCGGATCACGATGACCTACCAGGTCACGGCACACGTGCTCGTGCGCGGCCAGGCGTACTTCGCGCTGACCCCTGGGATGTTCATGGCCGGCGCCTCGCTCGACGTCGCCGCGTCGTACGGGAGCGCGCATGCCACGTTCCACATGTCGATCGACGTGCTCATCGGCTGGGAGCCGTACCACTACGAGGCGTCGATGCGCATCTCCGCAGACGCACGATGGAAGTTCATCCACGTCAGCGTCGGCGCCGGACTCGACATCTGGGGTCCCGACTTCGCCGGCATGGCCCACATCAAGATCGGGCCCTTCTCGTTCGACCTCGCGTTCGGCTCGCAATCGCGTGGTGGACCGGTGCCCATCACCTGGCAGCGGTTCGATGAGGCCTTCCTCCCCGCCCCCGAGAAGGTCATGTCGATCGTCGTCCAAACGGGTCTGCTGGCGACGGTGTCCGTCGACGGTTCGACGTGGTCGATCGTCGATCCGCACGCGCTCCGTCTCGCCACGTCATCGATCATTCCCGAACACCACAGCACCCAGCTCGGCGTCGCCCCCATGGGACGGGCGAGCATGGTGACCACGACGAGCATCGCCGTCTTCGAATCCGACGGCACCACGCCGGTGCCCGACCCGTTCGCGCCGGAGCACGAACCCGTCGTGAAGAGGTTTCCGTCGGCGCTCTGGGGTCAGACGGTGGCTCGCCCGGCGAACGCATCGACCGTCGAGGCCGTCGGCGGGTACCTCCTCAAGCCCCTCGAGCACGAGGACACCCGCGTCGATCATCGGCACGAGCGGACCTTCTCCCCGGCCGTGGAGAGCAGCAGTGACAAGACCTCGACGATCTGGTCGTACGTTCCGGGCGGCTCCGCGCCACGTACGAACGATCAGCTCAAACCGGACGACCACCCGAGCTTGCCGTGGACCCTGATCAACCGACGTCGATTCCAGCTCACGTCACGGGAGGTCAGCTGATGACCGACGTGACGCCCTCCGTGACCCTGCACCCGGACGCCACGGTGACGTTCTTCGATGAACATCGGCCCGATCTGACCAGCGGGAGGCTCGTCGTCAGGGCCACCCAGACGTTCGATGCTGCGACCGCCGGTGGTGCCGGCCCGTACGTCGCCGAGGCGCGGCTCGAGGTGGCTGGGCCGCGCTTTCTCCTCGGTCCCGCTGACGTGTTGGCCGTCTACCCGCCTCCGGGCTCGCGGGGCAAGTTCCACGAAACGCTGCCGCACGTGGTGCTCCAGTCCTCGACCCTTCCCTGGACACGGACCGCGCAGGACGTGCCAGGCGGTGACTCGCCGCCATGGTTGGCGCTCGTCCTGGTCCCGGGCGACGACTCGGACGTCTCGGTCACGAGTCGAACCGTCGCCCAGACGGTGTCGGACTTCGGACTTCCGGGCGAACACGGTGACGCCGCAGTGCAATCGGTCGTCGTGCTCGAGGTTCCGGTGAACACCCTTGCGCCCACGGCGACAGATCTCGCACGGCGCGGACGCCTCCTCAACCACGTGCGTGTCACCTCGCCCCCAGGGGAGGCTCGAAGCGAACGCGCCGTTGTGCTGTCTTCGCACTTACCGCCGGAAGCAAAGCGCGTCGTCGCCCACCTCGTCTCGATCGAACATCTGCTGGTGCGTGCCGGGTCGACCTGGACATGGCGGCCCGGGATCGAACAGGACTCCACGGTCGGGCTGGTGAGCCTGCACAGCTGGGACTTCTTCTGCCAGGCCGAGGAGGCTCACAGCTTCACCGAGTACGTCACGAACCTCGCCGTCGGCATGTTGGCTCCCGACCGGAACGGTGCGAACACGAGCGGAGACGCCGATGCGAATGGCTTCGCTCTCGTCGACCATCAGCTCAGGGACGGGACAACGGCAGCCTCGTGGTATCACGGCCCGCTCTCTCCTGGCCCGGCCCCGCTGAGCCCGAACCAGCTGTCCGTCGATGGCGAGCAGCTGCTGCCTGCACGGCGCGCCGACGAGCTGCTCCTGTTCGACGAAGGGACCGGACGGCTCGACGTCTCCTATGCCGCTGCATGGGAGATCGGGCGGCTCATCGCGCTCAGCGACAGCGATGTCGCGACCTCCCTCGATGGCTGGAAGCGAGCACTCCGCCACGCCGACCGGACGGCCGACATGCGATCGAAGCACGCCCACCTCAGCCAGTCCCTGCCGCCTTCGGCCCCACCGCCGGAGTTCGGGCTCGACGGATGGTTCCGGTCGAAGGTCAACGCTCTCGGGGCCGTGCCATTCCGCTACCTCGTGGCCGACGAGACGGCGATGCCGGCCGAGTCGTTCCGATTCTTCGAGGTCGACCCTCTGTGGGTCGCGTGTCTCCGCGACGGGGCGTTCAGCATCGGGCGAGCCGACAACGGTGATCGCGACGTGGCGCTGCTTGCAGCGTTGACGACCGACGGGACTCCGACAGCCGGATTCCTCCTGCGGTCGGATCTCATCGACGCGTATCCCGGCACGTTGATCGATGCGTACTCGGCTGCCCACGACGATCCGCTCGACCACACCGATCACATCGACCCGATCTCGATCACCCGACTCGGCCCGCAGGTCGTGCTCGCCCTCTATCCACGGATGGTTCACACCGTGATCCTTCACCTGCACCCGGAAACGCTGCATCACGGGCTTCAGGACGGCGAACCTCGATGGCCCGGCGACGTCGTTCCGGACGCCGCGCTCGACCTCGGCTCGGCCGAGTTCGCCCTCGAGCGTGTCGTGAAGGCTCCCCATCACCGATTCGTCTGGAGCGCCCGATGAAGGCGCTCGCGGTCCCGTTGATCGTGGATACGATCTCGATCGACCACGGCCGCCACGTGGTCGGTGCGCTCACCAACTTCGACACGTTGCCGTGGTTCGACGGGACGCGTGATCGGTTCCCGACCACACCGAACGTCGCCAGCGCGGTGGCGACCGAACCCTTCGCCGACCACGACCTCTGGCTCGTCCCCGGCGTGCACGTGCACTGGAAGGTGCCGGCCGGCCTGGCGCGAGGATCGACCGTGACGACGCCCGGTTCGGTCGATGTCGACGGCCTGTTCATGCCGCCGGTGCCGAACCGCTGGTTCGTGGTTCGCCGCTGCGGCCAGGAACTCGCGGGCTGGGTGGTGGAGAGTGATTACGTGCACCCGGACGGTGCGTCGCCGGGCACGGGCGTTCAACGGCCGATCGCGTATCCGTCCGCGGACGTCGCCGGCGGGCGGCCGTACGTCCGCCTCGGTCGTTGCACCCCAGTCGCCGGAGGGTCGTGGACCGAGCATGCGGCCGACCTTCCCGATCGGTTCCTCCCCGGTTTCGATCAACCGTTGACCGCTCTGGGACATGGAGACCCGACGTTCGCCGCCCTCTACGGCAACTGCCACAGCGTGTTCGGTTTCCACGATCCCGCCCCGGCGGCACAGGAGACGCAGTACTTCGTGCTCGGCTGGTACTCGAGCGACGACCTCGATCCACTGTCGTGGTTCCACGACACGGTCGTCGCGGCGATGCCAGACAGCGAGGTGATCGAACGGGTCAACCGCATCGTCGGTGCAACCCACCGGACCGACGTCCTGAGCCGAGAGGCGTTGGAGCGGATCCTCGCCGGGAACCTCTCCGAGGTCACGCTGCTCCCGGCCGACGCGGACGTGACGCCCGAGATGCGGGCGCGTGCGGCGATGCAGGCCATGGACGAGCGCTTCGGGTGGACGTTCGACCTTGGGGAATCCCGGGTCGTCGCCGTGGAAGCGGTCGACTCGTCGTCGGAGCCCGGGGACGACTCGTCGGGCGCCGCGACCGAGGTCTCGGTGCAGCCGCCCGACTTCCCGTCGGCGACCGTCTGCATCGGAGCCGTCAACATCGACCCGAAACGGACCAACCCTGCGACCGATTCCACCGGTCTGGTCGTCGCCCCCGTTGCCGTCGGCACGAGTACCGCAGAGGCCCTCGCTGCCATGGTCGCCGACGACACGCATCCTGATCCCGGTGATGCGGCGCTGCGACACGAGCTCGAGGCCGAGCTCGTCGCGCTGGAGCTCTGCGAACTGCACGCGGACGCGGCGCTCGATCTGCCCGGCTCGTTCGCCGAGCGGCGTCACTCTCTCATGTTCAGCGAACACGACCGCCGTACTGTCTGGACCGTCCGCCACGGTCGAGCCGACGTCGCTCCGGGTGGGGCAGCCGAGGCGATCGCACTCTCGAGCGAGCTCGCGCACGAGCTGAACGTCCTGAACGAGTTGCAGGAGACGTTCGACCGGGCCGGCGACACCGGCGACGCGCTTCGCCACACCCTGTTCGAGGACTGGCATCGTTACATGATCGCCGCGTATCCGGTCGACGATCTCGAGGCGATCGACCTCGACCTCGAGGCCCTCGTGGACGTGATCGAGGCCGATCTCGCCGAGATCGCGGCGCACGATCAACGTGTCGGCGATCTCACCTTCGAACGAGACGCGGTGAGCGGCCGGTGGATGGTTTCCGGTGGGGCGGACGGCACGGTCGCCAGTCGCCTCGCCGAGCAGCTGGCCAAGGTCTCGCAGGGACTCGACGACGCTTCGGTCGAGGGCCGACCGCCGCTCGAGCTCGGTCGGGCCCCGGGGTCGAGGTTCTTCCGGCCGGCGGATCCGGTGGTCTTGTTCAAGCACACGGACCTCGACCCCGACCGCGAGGCGGGCGACGCGCCGATTCCCGAGCACAGCGGGGCGTGCTCGGTTCGCGATTTCGACCGGCCAGAGGTGATCGCCGACATGCCGGCCACGATCGGCGACGACGCCCAGGCATGGATCGAGACGGTCGGGTTCGCGGATGTGTTCGAGGCGCTCGAACGCAGCGGCAGTGTGCGAACGCAGGGAACCGGCAGCTGGAACCCGCTGTTGCTCGAGTGGGAGGCCGAGGTTCGCTCGCTCGCCGACGGCGGTAATCACGATGGCGCACACCGCGGCTACGACCCGTCCTTCGTCACCGACCACCATCATCTCGCCGAGACCAGTCCTCATCTGACGGCGGCGGACCCGGCGGCGGAGCGTGTTGCGAGCTTCGAGTACGTGTCGGGTCGCACCACCCTGAGCGGCCACGCCGTCGAACTGATGATCGAGCGGGTACGCCAAGCCTTTCCCCCTGGGGCGAACAGTGGGACGCCCGCGGCTTCGCAGCGGGTCCAAGATGCCGTCGGCATGATGGCCGGCCCGGTCTACCAGGGGGTGCTCTCGCAAGCCCTCGACGGCTTTGGTGACACGCTCGTGATGCGCCGCCGGGAAGCCCAGTTGACCGTTGCGGATCCCCTGGGATTCGGACCGCAGACCGATCTCGCCGATCGGGTTCGGGCCGCCGTCGATGGCATCCATCCGTCGACGCCGATACCGAGTGCCCCGTTCCACCCGATCCAGTCGGGCGAGCTCCGGTTGCAGCGACTCCGGATCATCGACACCTTCGGCCAGTCGGTCGAATGGCGTCCCGAGCGATTGGTCCCGTCGGAGGCGTTCCGTGCTCCGGCCACGAACGGGCGACAACCCGTCGACCATGTCAGGCTCCCGCTTCGCGTCAGCCAGGCGGCGCGGCTCAACGTGCGTTGGTGGTCCGCGGGTCACGACGACGTCGAGAGCAACGACCACCCTGCGACATCGCCCGTGTGCGGCTGGTTCCTCCCGAACGAGCTCGACGGCGAGGTGCACGTCTACGACGCCGGTGGCCGGATGATCGGCTTCGTCGATGTCGACGCTCGCTGGCAGCCTGCCCCCGGTTCGACGCAACCGATCACCCACCCGGCGGGCATCCCCGATGCCCAGTTGCGACGCGCGGTCGCGTGGCTCACCATCGATCGCGACGGTGGCTTGCTGACGGCGTTCCTCGGCATGATCGATGCCGCGCTCGACGCGATCGACCCGCTCGACCACGTCCAACACAGCTCGCGTGCACTCCTGATCGGCCGGCCGGTCGCGCTCGTGCGGGCCTCGGTCGGCTTCGAACTGCACGGCGCACCGATGACCGACCTGTCATGGCCGGCCCTCCGGCGGCGGCTCATCGCCTTCGACGATCCAACCACCGCGATCGGGGACGACGTGATCGATGGCGGTGACGACCACGGCCTCACCGCGGTCCGGTTCCCCGTGCGCGTCGGAGAACAGGAGCGACTCGGCGACGGTCTCGTCGGCTACTGGCTGCAGGACGCCGACGGGACCCTGAGCGATTCGTTGACCGCGCCCCACAGCCTGGACGACGACACGCCGACCGATGCCAGGATCGTCACGATCCCGGCCGGCGCCGAGCATCCGCCGGTGCTGGAGCTGACCATGAACGGTCCCGAGCAGATGCTCTTGATGCTCGTCGATCCGCGCGGCTCGGTTCACGCGACGTCGGGCATCCTGCCGGTCGAACGGCTCTCGATCCCGATCGAGCAGTACGCACCTGCGCTCGCGTCGATGCGCGCCACGTTCCGAGCCATGCCCGTGTTGACGCCTGCCGATCAGGTGGCGTTACCGCTTCCCGCGGAGCCAGGGTTGTCGTGGGCGTGGCTGCAGCGCCGCGGCCGGGCCTGGTTGGAGGTGCCCGAACGACCGATGGTCTTCGCGGCATCGTTCGTCGCGGCGGTGCCCAGCGACGCAGACGACGTCTGGAACGACTTCGTCGAGCGGGGGATCATCGAGTTGATCGACTCGGAACCCGAACGCGGTTGGCTGAACCTGAACGCGCCCGGCGCGACTCTGACCGCCGAGGAGCTCCGTCTGTTGAACTCGATCGCCGTCGGCATCGCGCCGGCGGGTCTCCATGCCGCGTTCGGGACGCCGACGGTCATCCGCGAGGGTTGGCTGCAGCTGAAGCCGACGACGTCGGAGGTCGACCGATGATCCCGTTCGACATCACCTTCGTCAACGAGGACGGCCTGCCGACGATGAACGTTCCTGATGCACCGCAGACGTTCACCCTGACCCTGGTCAATCGGACGCGTCACACGATCCGAACGGCCGCACTCGGCCGGCGAGCCGCCACCCACGCCCACATCACGATTCGGTTTCGGCCGAACGTGCTCGTCGGCCCGAGTACGATTCGGGTCGCCGAGGAATCGCAGGCCGCCTGGGTGCTCGCAGTGACCAAGGACGCCGATGTCGACGTGCTCGAACTGCGGGCCAGAACCCGTCAAACGGTCGAGAGCGGCGGAGCGTTGACGGTCCGCCTGGACGGGCTCACGCCGAACCCGGCAGGCGGCTCGCGACCGAGCCGCATCGCGGTCGGCTTCGAGTACTTCAACCACAGTCGCCCGGCGGTCTCGCTGTCGGACGTGCGCCTCCTCCATCTCGCGATCAGCCGTGCGTCGACGGTGTCCGGCGAGCTCGCCCGCAACATCCGCACCGGGAGCCTCGCCGTCACCGGTCCGTTCACGGCCGGTTTCCTCGGCGGGAACGAAGCGCTGAACGATGGCTCGACTCCGAACCTGCTGCGACTCCGTGTCGTCAACACCTCCGGCGGACCGATCAGGCTCTCGAACGACGACGACGCTGCCAGCCGACTGATCGTGACGTACCGTGTCGCCGGGCCGAGCACTCCGTGGGGTCTCGTGAAACGCCACGGCGACCACCTCTCGGTGAACATCGTGCCCCCTTCCGACCCGGACGCACCCGCACCGGACCCCGATGTCGACGAGTCGGGTGACGAACTCGGCCGACGCGCCGGGTCGGGTTGGGAGAACGACGGGCTCGTCTTCCGGCGCGTCGGGCCCGCTAGTTGGGCTGCGGGGGAAGGCATCGAGTTCAAGATCGAGCTCCACACGTCGGCGGCGATCGGCGAGACCCAGTTGATCGTTCGCTACGAGGACCTCCCCGATCTCGCCGATGCCGACCTGGTGCTGTTGGCCAAGCTCGGCCCCGTGGCGGTGTCGGACTCCGCAGTGCAGGTGGTCCAGCCGCTGGCGGTGGCAGCCACGGCGGTCTTCGAGCAGGACGTGACGGTGCAGGGTCCGCTCACTGCGGCGAACGCGACGACGCTGTACGACACCGTCGACGTGAGGGGTTCACTCACCGCTCGGGATGCGGTGTTCGCCGGTGACGTCGACGTGAGCGGGGAGATCGACGGGCGCAAGCCGGTGAGGTTCTCCGACACGGTTCAGGTCGGTGAGCTGACATCGACCGGCACGGCTCGTTTCGAGAACGGTGTCACAGTACGCGCCGGCCTCCATCAACTCCCCGCGTCCTTCACGGTCGGCGGTCGAGCCGACCGTTGGTACCCCGTCGTCTTCGATGACACCGGCTGGGCCGACGGAGCGCTCCGACTCGAGATCTTCCGCTCCAGAACCCACACGGAGGGCACGTTCGACTGGCACGGGTCGCTCATGGCCTTCGTCGAGTGCCATGGCTCCTGGTACGGCCACGGTGCCGACTTCTGGTCGGTGCGCGTGGTTCAGTCGTATGGGCAGGTCACGACCTCCCCGCAGGACCCGTTCATCGCCGGCTTCGCGAGCGACGTCTACACGATGCGACACGTGATCTGGCTGCGTGGCGACACGATGTACCACTGGCTGGCCAATCACTCATCAGGACCCGACCTCGCCCTGCTCGACACGACGATCGCGACCGGCCGACTCGAGTTGGCCAGACCGCGCACGCCGAACAATCCGCAGCAATTCCCGGTGCGGGACAGCATCGATCCGCTCTTCCGCGGGAAGTACTACACCGTCGAGAAATACCTGGAGCACGCTGCACGCCGCACCGGCACGTCAGAACCCTAGACAGGTCACCTGACAGCGTCCGTCGTGCCCTGGTGACACGCCTCTGCAGTGTGCCCGGTCCGAGGTCAGCTCGTCGAGCCGTCGCCCTTCACGACGTCACCGGTTCGCCTCTTCGTCCTGATCCGGATCAGGAGCAGGGCGCCGATGACGACGGGCGCGCCGATCGCGAGCGGGAGGATGCCACCTGGGTCGAGGCTGCGCTGATCGTCGACGGTGACGGTCAAGACGTTCGACGCGACGACGTTCGACGCCTCCGGCGTGATCGCGACGGCGTACACCACGAACATGCCCGGCGAGATCGGTTGGATGTTCCATTCGACGGTGGCGTCTGCCCCCGGCTCGACGACACCGATCGGCTTGCTCAGCGTCGAGGTCCAGTCCTCGGGGTCGACCGAGGTGGCGCTGGCCGGGTCCGTGATGTCGAGGTGGGCGATCAGCCGGGCGGTCGGTTCGTTCGAGTCGTTGGTGACGGTGATCGTCAGGTCGAGGTTCTCCCCGAGCACGACGGAGCTGCCCGTGGGTCCGATCGTCACCGTGATGCCGTCGAGCGGAGGGGCGGCGGTCGCCGCTGCGGGAGCGACCGAGAACACGAGCGCGACGGCGGCGAGCATCAGGCGGATCATCGGGAGTCTCCGAGCTCGAGGCCGCTGCTGAGTGCGACGGCGACGGTGGTGAGCACGATGGCGGCGACGACGGGCGAGACGAGGAACGTCCACTGGCTCGCCCACGTCTTCTGGTTGATGAGCACCTCTTGCGCGAGGTGGAGTCCGGCACTGACCGGACTGGCTCGGATGAACACCGACCCGAGCGCTCCCTTGGCCTTGATCGCCGGGAGTTGGCTCGGTGCCGCGAGGAGCAGCAGGACGGCGACCGATGTGGCGAGGCTGGCCCGGTTCGACATCGAGATCGCGCTGACCGCCAGACCGAGCGCGGTGAGTGCGGCGGCCACGAGCCCGCCGGCGACGACCAGCACGATCAATGCGTCGCCCGCCACTCCGGGCCCGTCGGCGAGGACTGCGATGAACGGCAGCGCCACCAGGAGGCATGCGATCCAGATGGTCGTGGCCGCGAGCAGCTTGCCGAGGACGAGGCTTCGGCGGGACACCGGCGTGACGAGCAGCGCTTCGAGCGTGCCCCGCTCGCGCTCACCCGAGATCGCGTCCACGCTGACGACCAGCGCGGACAGCGTGCCGAGGCCGATCGCGACCTGGACGATGATCCCCACCGACTCGCGGGCATCGAGCAGGTTGATCCCGGCGTCGCCCACGGCGAGGTAGGCCAGGACCGACAGCACCAGGCTGAACCCGAACAGCACCGACAACCCCTTCGTCCCCAGCCAGAGGTCGGCGCACTCCTCTCGGAGCACGATCCACCACGAGAACCGTGTCGACGGCGAGGTCTCCGTGGTCATGACGGCGCCACCGTCGCGGTCAGTGCTCGGAACGCGTCGCTGAGCCGGGCACCCTGGAGATCGAACGAACGGGGTTCGATCCGGGCGTCGAGCAGGCAGCGCAGGATCTCGAGCCGCGGGTCCGGCGTCGTGCCCAGCTCGAGTCGCAGGTCGCCCGGCCGTGAGTTGTCGAAGGTGATGGCGGCGACCGCCGGTGACCGCTGCAGCACGGCGACCGCCGCGCCGGCGTCGTCGGGTGCGACGCGCACCGTGCCGTAGCCGGTGACACCGGCGACATCGACGACCTGGTCGACGGTGCCTTCGGCCACCGATCGTCCACGGTGCAGGATCCCGATCCTGTCGCAGGCGCGCTCGACCTCGTCGAGCAGGTGGCTGCACAGGATCACGCACGTGTGGTCGTCGATCGCGATCCGTGCCAGGTGGTGGAGCACGTCGTCCTTGCCGGAGGGGTCGAGCCCGAGGGTCGGCTCGTCGAGGAACAGCACGACCGGGTCGCTCATCAGCGCCCGGCAGATCCCGAGCCGCTGCCGCATGCCACGGGAGTAGGTGGCGATCCGCTGACGACGGCGATCACCCAACCCGAACTGGCCGAGCAGACGCACGGCCCGAGCCTCCGCGTCGGTTCGGGTCAGACCGAACAGCTGGCCGTAGAAGGTGAGGTAGGCGGGAGCGGTCCGGGAGTTGGGGTAGCCGGTGCTCTCCGGGAGCACGCCGATACGGGATCGGACCGCCGCCGTGTCACCGAGCGGGTGACCGGCGACGGTCGCTGTGCCGGAGGCGATCGGCACGATCGTGGTGAGCGCCCGGATGACCGTGGTCTTGCCGGCTCCGTTCGGCCCGAGCAGACCGTAGATCTCGCCCGGTTGGACCGAGAGCGAGACCCCGTCGACCGCCACGAAGTCGCCGTACCTCACGGTCAGCCCGTCGCACTCGAGCGCCATCATCTTCGTGTCCTCCCGGACAACGCCAGTTCGCGAGGTCGGAGTTCATTCCTGCTGATGACTCCACTCCTCTCCGGGACTCGGCTGTCGCCGACCGTCTGCGTCGCTGTGAGACCAGCATCAGCGAACCGCCCTGACGCCCGCCTGACCAGCCTGGAGCGACTGCGTCTGCCGCCCCGTCGGTCGGCGCCAGCAGGTAATTCGCAGCACCGGACCTCGGTGGAGCGCGACCATGGTGCGCTTGGAAGGGGTTGGTAGCCATGCAGACGGAGCCGAACGGACGATCGAGGTGATCGACGATGTCGGAAGAGAGCGGCGGCTTCCCACCTCCGTCAGCCAGCGGTCGCGCGCCCGCGCCGACGCGTCCTGAAACAGGCGATTCGCCGAAGGTCAGATTCTGCACGAAGCCCGAGCTCACGGTCACCGACGGTGGGCTGCAGGTCAAGTTCGATCTCGTCAACGCCGGTCCGACGCGCATCGGGTTCCGCTTCGATGTCAGGATCGATGGAGAAGTCGTCGAGATCGCACGACCCGAGCTCTCACTCTCGTCGGCTGATGGGATGCAAGCCATCCGGTTGGATGTACCGCTCGACACACCGTTGTCATGCAAGGTGACCGTCACGGTGAAGGGTTCCGGCGGCGAGACCCTCGCCATCGGGAGCAATGGAGTCAGCGTCACGGTTCAGGGCGCACACGGTGTCAGGTTGGCCGTCGGGAAGAAGGGGGTCGCGGTCGGATGGGGCAAGGTGTTGATCGCCGGTGTCGCCGTCAGTCTCGGCACCGCTTTCACGTTGGACAAGTTCCGGCCGGACCCCGACCCCTCCGACGTCGGTTCGATCGAGATCACCGAGAACTCATCCGGCGACCTCGGCGATCCCGATAGCGCCGACGCGGTCGAGGACGCTTCGACGACGACCTCGACCCCGGCTGCCGAGGGTGCGGACGTGGTTCAGATCGATGTTCCCGGGTCGCTGACCGTTCCACGGTGGCTGGCATTCTCGACCCCGGGCGAATCGACCGACCCGAAGCCGATCGTCGAACTGGCGAGCATGCCGGTGCACCGGCTGAGCGATGGCGGCGACGTCACACTCGAACTCGACGTCGCGCGAGTTGCCCCCAGCTCGGTGGCCTCGGACGCCGGCTTTGCTTCGGCGCAGGTACTCGGCGTGGCGCTGACCTACGAGGGCCGGACAGCCTTCGTCGGCGAGATCGTCGTGCCATCCGCCCTTCGTGCCGGCCAGCTCACGACCGATCGGGTGTTCGAATCCGACCCGGTCGGAGCGGTGCTCGACATCTTTCCTGGGGGTGGAACGACCGACTACGTCTGCTTCGATGACACAGACGGGGACGAGGTCTTCGACCGGGACGGCGATCGGCCCGAACCGATCATCGGAACGTGGACGTCGACTGGGTCGCCGGCCGCGTTCGTCGTCGCGGTCGAAACGGTGGCGACACCCGAGGGTGTCGGTCACCGCGCTCACGTCGCAATGGCGACCCAGTGGCAGTTCGTGGACCAGGACCAAGCTGGGTCAGCGCAGGGCTCCGAACCGACTGTCGAGCGCGATCGATCACGATGTCCGGACGAGCCGATCGCGATCACCGGCTGGAGCGTCGGAACCGGAACGACGGTCGAGGACTGGGAGCAGTGGGCGAGCGCGGCCCTCGCCTCGCTGGAGGGTGCCGCGAATGGAAGCGCGTCCGGCCCGGACAGTGCAAACGATTCTGGTGATGCCGACGCGCCGGCCGACGCGGAGGACGTCGGCACGGTGTACGTGCCTGAGCCACAGGTGGGCAGCCTTCAACTCGGTCACGAGGGCGAACGCGTGCTCACCCTCCAGACGGGCCTCGTCGCGGCCGGCTACCTCGACGAAGCAGAGGTCGACGGCCTGTACGGCCCGGCCACACACGACGCGGTCATCGCCTTTCAACGAGACAGCGGGTTGGAAGCCGACGGCCTCGCAGGCCCCCGCACTCACGCTGCCCTCGGCCTTCCCTACGAATCGATCACCGGAGAAGGCGCCGGCGGGTAGATCCTGTCGGCCACCCCTGGTTTCGGATGCTTCCTGCACCTCATGAGCGAAGTCGATCGCTCGACCCGCCCGGCGACTCTGTCGGCCAGGCCGTCAGGGCCGGCACAGGTCGCGGTCATCCCGCGAGGTAGGGCTCGCCGAGCGGTGTCGTGCCGGCAGCGGCCGCGATCGTGTCCTCGACCGTCGTGAACTCGATCAGCTCCTCCCGTCCGCCACCGCCCGACACGCCGAACACGAGCACCGGGCCGACGCCACGGGCGTACAGCTTGTACTCGAGCACGTCGGGCTCGATCGTGATCGTGTCCTTGGTGAGGATGACGTCGTCGTAGTGCCCGATCGGCACCTCGACCTGTTCCTCGGTGCTGAGGATCTCGCCGTTGTCCTCGGCCTCGCCCGCGTAGTACTCCTGCCGGTAGCGCATCCCGTCGACCGGGTCGGCCGGCATGATGATGCCGGGGAGGGCACCGTCGACACCGGCTTCGAACGAGCCGGCCGCGCTGGAGATCTCGCCGTCCTCGAACTCGGCGGTGTCCTCGCCGAGGTACCAGATCGACCCGTTGGCGTCCTGGGCGTACCAGTCGAACGTGTCCTCGATCAGTTCACCGTCCTGGGTGACGGTGTCGCGCACCACCCGGGCGGTGACGCCGTTGGCGATCTCCTTGGTCTCGGTGCTGACCGTCACCACCACGATGACCTCGTTGCCCTCCTCGTCGATCTCGCTGAGGGTCCACTGGGTGCCGGGAGGCATCGGCCAATAGGGGTGGTCGATGTCGGCGGTGAAGTCTGCAGGGTCGAGCTCGACCGGATCGTCGCCCTGAGGGAGGTCGAACCCGGCGATCGGATCGCCAGGTGGGTTCGACGAATCGGATGCCGTGGGCGACGATCCACCGTCGTCACCACACCCGGCGACAGCCAGACCTGCGAGGGCGAACACAGCAGCGAAGCGACCGATTCCGTTCATGACATGCTCCTTTCGAGTCCTCAACGGGCACCCTGAGAGTGGGCCGAACCCGCTGACAGCCACCTGACTCCCCAAGTCAGTCGGGGCTCAGTCGCGTTCACTTGGGGTCGGACCCCAAACGTGACGGTCGGACGCGAACGTCCGGCGGGCGAACCCGCCGGACATCCGGAAGGCCGTCACCGGCCTCAGCGGCTGAGCGTGTGTTGCACGATCAGCAGTTCTCCAGTGGCCGTGAAATCCACGACGCTGGTGTAGGTGCTGCCACCGTAGGTGTGGAAGTTCAGCATGGTGTTGCCACGAACGAGTCCCCTGACCCGCACAGTTGGGGTCAGACCCCAACTGTGCGGCGGTGACGGGCGGGTGGGTGACGGAACCGGGTCGAGAACGTCCGATGGCCTCTGTGCAGTGGGCATCGATCTGACGTACAAGGAGATCGAGGAACCATTGAGGAGGTCGGGCCATGCGTCTCGGTCGGCTGTTCTCTGTCCTGGCGGTCGCGACCGTCGCTGCATGTGGAGGTGACGCGCCGGGTGGCTCCGAGTCGACGAGCACGGAACGTCCGACCGACACGTTCCTTCCGCCCGTGTCCACCGAACCCGCCACCGCACCCGTGGCGACGACGCCGACGATGTCGAGCACCCCGACCGTGGCCAATGGACTGCCGGCAAGCTGGCTGCGCTATGGCGCGGAGGGGCTGTTCCTGGTCGATGCCGACGGCGAGCAGCAGCTCGTCGACCGACCGATCGGCTGGGCGGCGTCCGACGGGGCGGGCGGTGTCCTCTTCACCGACTGGAACCCCGACCGGTTCGGGCCGACATGGTGGCTGCCGGGCGGCTCACGTGAGGCGGTCGTCGTGTCGGAATGGGACAACCCGTTGTTCGCTGCCGTCGTCGATGGTCGGCCTGCGGTGGTTGGCGCGGTGCCGGACACCGAGTGCCCGTCGGATGGTGGCGTCCACATGGTCGCGCGAACGCTGGTCGACGGTCAGACGGCACTCATGCAGTGCGGTGTCGGTGGTCAGGACGTAGGGCTCGAACCCGACTCGTTCGGCGGCGGCACGTACGTCGGCGTCGAGTGGGACGCAGTGCATTCGAGCGGCCGATCGACCGACATCCGCATCGTGTTCCGCGACGCGGCGGGAAATGTCATCGATCTGCCCACCAACCCGTATGCCGATGATTGCAGCCCGTGCGAGCTGACCGCCGCGTTGTCGCCGGACGGCTCGCGGTTGGCCGTGGTCCATCGTCCCGACGCACCCCCCTTCCGCCCCGACGAGTACGAGTCGTGGCGGGCATCCACGGCGGCGGTCGAGGCCGAGCTGCGACTGTTCGATCTCGCGACCGGCGAGCTCTCGTTCTCGCGGTCGTTGCCCGCAGGGGCTCGTCCGGTGTCGGGAAGCTGGTTCGACGGCCGCTTCGTCGTGATCGGACCGGATGCCGTGGAGTATCCGTGGTTGGCACTGGGTGACCGGGGTGACGCGGTTCGAACGGTCCAGCGATTCCTCGTGGAGCGCGGCGCCGACATCGAGACCGACGGGATCTTCGGCCCTGGTACGCAGGCCGCGGTCGAGGCGTTCCACGTGTCCCGCTTCGGTCGAGCGCGGTCGATCGTCGGCGCGGACACATGGGCCGAGCTCGGTGTGACCGACACGGTCATCGACACCGAGACCGGCATCACCACGCAGCTGCCCAGCCGGGTCGTCGTCGAGGTGATCCTCACCGACGTACCGCCCCCGGGTGTCACGTGGTCGCCGGCCGAGATCGACGAGGCGAATTCTGGCGCTACCGCGGATGCGGATACGGATGTAGCGATCCTGCGGCCGGACGGTCTCGGCCCGTTCACGTTCGGTGCGGATGCGGACGATGTGCAGTCGTGGCTCCTCGGACAACTCGGTGAGCCGGACGCGTCGGTGGTGGAGTCCGGCCAGGGAGGGTGGCCGCTCATGTCCTGCACCGAGCGGCGATTCTCGTACTGGGCCGACGCCGGCTTCGTCGTCGGCTTCACCGACCTGAACGGCTACGACACCACCGGCACGGTCGCGGACTGCGACGGCGCTCCGCACCTGGCCGGATGGTACGTCGCCGCCGAGGGACCACCCTGGTTCGCCCGAGGACACGGCGAGATGGTGACGCCTGCGCTCGACCGGTTGCTCACCACCGCTGGCGGCGTCGGTCTGGGTGCGACTGCCGGCGATCTGCGCACGACCGAGCCCGACACCAGCTTCGGCGAGTGGGACATCGACGAGTACGCCCCTGCGACCTTCCGGACGTCGAGCGGAATGTGGGGACGCGTCGCGTGGGCTCCGGTCGCCGATGTCCAGCGCGCCCTCAACGAACTCGGCGCTGCGCTGGCCGTCGACGACACCTTCGGTCCGCGCACGCAAGCAGCCCTCGCCGAGTTCCAGGCATCGAACGACATCGGCGAGCTCGGGCTCGGACCGCGGACGCTCGATGCGCTCGACGTCGAGGCGCCCGACGACGCCCCCATCGTTTACGTCGCGGCCGGCACGTGGGACTGGAGCTTCTAGCGTTCGTGGTTGCGCCCGGTCCTGATTCGTTCGGGTGACCGGCGAGGTCGTCGAGGAGCGCGATACTGTCGGCGGAACCCCGCCGTCGTGGTTTCCCGCCACCGTCCGATCCGAGGACCGTGGCGGTGACTCGACCAAGTGGTCACGGCGAGGCTGAGTGCCGGGGTGACCGCCCACCGGACGGTCGATCGGTAAGGATCTCTCATGTTGCGCGCCGTCTCCCGCCTTGTCGTTCGTCTTGCGATCGTCGCCGCGTCCTTGGCCTGGGCAGGGTTCGTGTTCACGAACACGGTCGGCGATCCCGGTCGTGGCGAGAGGATCGCGACGGCGGTGCTCGAGGACGACGCTGCTCGCGCCGAGGTCGTGGCACCGATCGCGTCCGCCGTTGTCCGCAATGCTGGGATCCCTGCGACTCAGCAACCCGCTGTCGCCGTTCAGGTCGATGCCCTTCTCCAGGACCCGGCGACGGCCAGAACGTTCGTCGACCCGTTCGCCGGGCAATGGGCGCGAATGCTCGGCGCCGACGATGCGCGGCCGGTCGACTACGACGTCGGACCGATCCTCGACCAGATCCTCGCTGCGACGCCCGGCGTCGGCGTGCCCGTCGGCGATCAGGGCGCTGCGATCGCCTCTGATGCCCTGGTCGTGCCGGCCGTACCGCTGCCCCGAGCGCAGTTCGACTGGATGGTGCCGTCCCGGAACACCGTGACGCGAGCGACTGCGATCCTCGCTTCGCTCGCCGCGGTGGGTTTCGCGGTGGGGTTCGCGATCGGGGATCGGCGTTGGGTGCTCCGGCGCGTCGGAGCGTGGGCAACGCTCGCCGGCGCGGTCTGGGTGGTCGTGCCGGCGGTGGCCGTCTGGGCTGCACGACGGTGGGCGACCGGCGCCGACTCGATCATCGCCGTCGCCGTCGAGGAGGCGGTGTCGGGTCTCCAAGCGACGTCGCTCGTCCTCCTCGCGGCCGGCCTGGTCGCGTTCGCCGGATCGTTCACCGCCGTGCCGGCGTGGTCGACCGCACCGGCACGGACACCTCAACCGTCTGCGCCGCCGGCCGACGGCCGCCAGCGGCCCGGCGCCGACCGGTTCGCGCCGAGCGGTCCGCCCGCTCTGGCCGACGATCCGCGGCTCGGCTACGGCGAGATCGGCCGACGCCACCGACTGCGTGACGTCGCGACCGCTGCAACTGCGATCCGACCCGACGACGTGCCGATCGGCGCCCGCGCCGCGTCGAACGGCGTCACCTCGACGGCAGAGATGCCGATCGCCGACCGGCCGACCGGCGAGATCCCGGTCATCGTCACCGACGATCTCGATCGCGAGCGACCGAGCGACGCCCACAACGATCCGCTGTGGAACTTCTACTCCTGAAGCGGGAGTTGCCCATCTGACACCTCCGAGAATCGGAGTTCAAGCGCTCCGTCGCCCACCGCGAACTCTGCTCAGCGAGGGGCTGCTGGAAGTGAGGTTTCGCCGCCCGCCGAGCCTTGGCGCGGCCGGGCGCGGTCAGGGCAGCTGGCGCTACCGTCCACGGCGTGCGACATGATCGTGAGCGGTTGGTCTACTTGTTCGGCGAGGAGGCGCTCGTCGACGTGGACGACTACGACCTCGACGACGAGTCGGACGTGATGGAGCTCGTCGATCGGTTCCTGCCGGTGCCGGCCGGCGCATCCCTCGACGGCGCTCGATCGGCGGTGCGCACGATTGCGGTCAGGCAGATCCTGGACGACGATCCGCCGGAGGCGTGGCGGGCGGTGGTGCGCATGCGGGACGCCGGGCTCGATCGTGACGATGTCCTCGGCCAGCTCGCGATGGTCATCTCCGAGAGCATGATCAACGCGCTCTCGCAGAAGGAGACGCCGGATCCGGCTCGCTTGGTCGCGGCACTCGACGCCTTGCCGCTGCCGAGCGTTGAGCAGGTCGCCGAAGCACTGGTCGCGGTGGTTCGTGCCGAACCAGGGATCAAGGCGGATGACCATGTCGAGCGAGCGCTGGCCATGCTTGGATCGGAGAGCGGCAGGCGAATCCTCGAACCGATGGCCGACCGCGTGCTCGATCACCTCGTCGACGGCCCGCTCCGCTGGCTGGCCGGCGATGTGACCGTCGTGTTCCACGACACGATCGGCGGGCGCACGTTCACGCACCGCTTCAACGACGCCGAGCGCGAGCTCGAGGTGCTCACGGTCTCGGTCGACCTCGCGGCGTATGGACGGTTCGACGTCGTGCGCCTGGCCGACGGAACCGAGATCGATCAGTTCTCGGTCGAGCCGGGCCATCTGGCGTGGCGTGGGCCGGACGGCTGGCTCGACGGATTCCAGCCCGGCGATCTGCTCGCCGTCTCAGCCAGGTTCGACCCGCCGGCTGGTGACGAGCCGGTCGAAGCGACCGTCGCGATCGACGTCGTCGCCGACGAACCGTTGATGACCGATGCGCTCGCGGTCGCAATACGTGCCGCCTACGACGCCGAGCAGCACGAGCATGGGCTCCCGGTCAGCACCGAGGATCTCGTCGTGTGGCTGTGCCACCACCACCCTGACTGGTTCACGACCCCGCTCCCTCCGCTGTCCGACTGGTGCGATGCCGCCGGGCTCGAGCTGAGTGGGAGCTTGGTCGCCCATGACGCGTCCGTGTGGCGACGCGACCTGCTGCACCGACGAGTCCATCAGGTGATGGACCTCGTGCCCGAGCCGCATTGGCGGAGCGTGCTCGGCCGCGCCCTGGAGGTGCTCGACGATCCCGACGCCTCGATCGACCAGATCCGGACCTCGCTCGGCGAGTGCGCCGAACCCGAGACGCTCGACGTGCTCGCGGACGTTCTCGTTCCCGAGCACTTGGCACCCGAGGACGAGTACAGCCGCGAGACGGTCGCGTCGCCCGGCCACGTGTTCGAGCTCGTCCAACGCGCCACGGCGGTTGCGCGTCGCCCTCGCGAGGTGGCAACCGCCGAGTTCGTGGCGTGCGTGCTGCACGAGCGATGCGGTCAGCCGCTGACCGCCGCCGATCACCTTGCCCGCGCGGTCGAGGCGCAGCCGCGGCTCGGCCCGGTCGTCGAGCGAATGGGTTGGTACTGCTTCGACCGCGGCGACGCCCGCGGTGCGATGCGGTGGTGGCGCGAGCTGGGCGAGGTCCACCCGGCGGCGAGCACGATCGCCCCGTTCCTCAACCCCACCACGGGTCGCACCAAGATCGGTCGTAACGACCCGTGCTGGTGCGGCTCGGGCCGCAAGTTCAAGCAGTGCCACCAGGCCGTGAGCGAGCTCCCGGCGCTGCCGGACCGGGTCGCGTGGCTGTGCCGCAAGGCGTCGCTCTGGCTCGAGCACACCATCGGCGAGTCGCGTGGTCTCGTGACCGACCTCGCGATCGCGTGGGTGGCCGGCGACCCCGAGGCCGACGCATCCGACGTGATGGACGACGACGAGACCGAGATGCAGGCTCGGTTCGCCGAGGCGTTCGCCGACCCGATCCTGTTCGACGCTGCGCTGAACGAGGGTGGCCTGTTCTCCTGGTTCCTGCGCGAGCGCGGCGACTTGCTGCCCGACGACGAGCGCCTCCTCGCGACGGCGTGGCTGACCGTCGATCGCAGCGTGCACGAGGTCGTCTCCGTCGAACGCGGCGTCGGGCTGACGCTGCGCGACCTCGCGACCGGCGATGTCGCCGACGTCCGCGAGCGGACCCTGTCGCGCGCGGCACAGGTGGGCGAGCGCTACTGCTCCCGGGTGGTCGCTGACGGCGCGTCGCATCAGATCATCGGCGGGGTGTTCCCCGTGCGCACCGGCCACGAGGAGACGGTGCTGGAGCTGTGCGCGGAGGCCGACCCAGTGGTGCTCTGCGCGTGGGCCGGCGCGCTCGCGCAACCGCCGCGCCTCGTGCATCGGCCCGGCATGATCGACTCGACGCTCGACCGCGACGCGATCCAGGCGGCGCTCGACGAGTTCGGCGACGCGGACGAGGCCACCGCGCTGGCCCACCTCAACGCCGAGATCTCGCGCCAGGCCCAGGCCCATTGGCTCGACGACAGCATCCCGGCACTGGGCGGCCTCACGCCGCGGGAGGCGGCGGCCGACCCCACCCGCCGCGAGCAACTCGAACGCCTGCTCGCCGAGTTCGACAGCCAGGACGAACGCATCCGCGAAATGGACCTCGGTGCCGACGGCATGATCGGCGGGCCGATCACCTACGACACCGCAGCGCTACGCCGCGAGCTCGGCCTGTCTTGACGGCCCGGGAAACGCGCCTTGTGGACTGCCGATCGCACGCCTGTGGCCAGGCACGGCCTGGATCGTGAGTTATGACCAACTTGTTCGACGCACGAGCAGCGACAACATGTTTGCCATATCCGCTGGTGCGACTGAAGAGAGTCCCGTTGCATCGCCGTCACGGGGCCGCGGTCAGCAGCCCGCCTACGGGAGGATCCGCTGCACGAGGGCTCGAATTCGGGTGAAGCGCTGGTCGGCGGCCGCGTCTGAGAGACGCTGCTCGACCGCCAGCGCGGCCATCCCTTCGCCGACACGGCTGTCGAACAGCGCGCGGATGATGCGCGCGGCCTCGGCGGCGTCAACCTCGGCAAATGCCTCCGGGGTGATGCCGGCTGCGTAAGAGACCTCGAGGCAACGCCACAGGTCGACGATGTCAGTCGGCTCGTCGCGCACCTGCGAAGCGAACGCCTTCAGCGTGAGCGCAGCGACCTCGTCCGGGAACGCCACCTCGACGTCGAGCCGTTCACCGTTGAGGCGGTGCAGCTCCATGCGGAGTCTGACCGGCTCGCGCTGTAGCGCAAGCGCGAGGCCGGGCACCTCGGTCGTGACGAGCTCGTCTGACACGCGGTAGTTGTGACGCACCCTCGTCCGGTACGAGGGGACGAGGATGTCGACGATGGCGCTGCGCAGTGTCTCGGCTCCTCGCACCGCAGCCGGAACGTCGTCGATCGGTCGTGCGAACCGGTTCCCCTCGACTCGCTCGTAGCCGCGTTCGATGAGGCGCCCGATCACGCCCTCTTCACGTACGACCACCGGAGGCACACCGAGATCGGTGTCGGCGGTCTCGCGGTACAGCTCGGTGCCGAGCTGCCAGCGCGCGACGAGCGCCGTGACCATGTGGCCGCCGATGATTCGGTACGTCGACGAGCCGAGGACGTTCGCCACGTCGTAGATCGCCACGTAGCCGAGGTCGTCGGCGACCGATGTCGCCGCGAGGACGACACGGGTCAGCGGCGGACGATCAGCCATTCCCGCAGCCTTCCTGCCGCCTCCAAGCGATCGGCTCCTCCGAGATCCTGCAGATCCCAGATCTGTTGCGTGGGATCAGCGAGGGGAACCTCGACGTCACCGATCTCCCCGACGAGGGGGTGGGTGGGGAACACGGACGCGTCGTCGGGAATGCGGATGATGACGTTCGCGTCGTGGCGTCCCTGCGCGTCCACGAGGCCCAGGCGGTCGAGCTCGGGTGGCTGACGCGTGTACAGGATCACCACGCTCGGACGTCGCCACCCGAGCAGAAGGTCGGGTCCGACATCGGCCGACACCGCAAGCGACGCCGGGTCGCTGGTCTGTCGTGCGGCGCGCGCGGCGACCTCGTTCGGCGGGTCGAGGCTGTAGAGGTCGCGCTCCGATCCGCCAGGTCCGCGGTACTCGGACAAGAAGCGGTCGAGCAACGCCTCTCGGTCGGGCGACCACCGTCGCTGCGGTGTGCGGGTGACGAGCTTCAAGTCGAGTAGCCGGTGCAGGACCTGTGACGCGCGCGGCTGCGACACGCCGACTTGTCTGGCTATTGCGGTGGCGCCGGGGTCCTCCGTCTCGCGCGGTAGCGCGATGAGCGCACGGATGATGGCCAGGCTGCCGGAGCCCTGCGGTAGCCGGCTCGCCTTGGTTCGTGGTGGCGTGGTCGTCGAACGCTGGCGAAGCACCAGCTGGTCGGATCGAAGGTCGAAGTTGCCGGCCGCGTCGGCCCAGGACCATCCGGCGTTCGTCAACGCACTGCCGAGCGGTTCGGAGACGAAGGGCACGACGAGCATCGGTGTCCCGACCTCGGTGAGCGACGTCCGGATCGGCTCGAGCTTGGGCAGCTCGTTCGGATACGGCGACCGTCGCCTCTCCTCGACGGCGAACTCCGCCCGCACCTTGCCAAGCGTGAGCTTCAGAATCGCGTTGATCCGTCGATCGCGGACGCGCCGCTCACGCTCGACCCGCACGGCCACCCCAGCGGCCTCCAGTGCGGAGGGAACGTCCATAAGCATTAAGTCCATCATAACCACCGTGCTTATGTATTGCAGGTCGCGAATAGCGAAGCGTCGTGTCGCACATGGACTTCGCCCGATCGTCGCCGTGTTGATGTCGGCCGACTGCCACCCCGCGCTGATCGGGGACCGACTCGGCTTCGGCGTCGGAGGCCAGTCCTTCGATGCGCACCTCGTCGGCCCCCTCTCGCGAGCGTCGACCATGTCGCGTGGGTCGGATGTGGGGGCACCGATCCGCCAGTCATGCCGCACCCGTTCACTACGGTGCCCGTCATGGGCAAGAACAACAAGGCTCGGCGTGCCGCAAAGGCTCGGGCGCGGCGGCGCCAGGGGGGCCAGCGTTCGGGCGACGGCCGCAGGTGGAGCGTCCACGACGCGCCGCTGTTCACCGAGGACGAGCTGGTCGCCGGGCTGATCGATCTCGCTCCGGCGAGGCTGGCGGCCGGCGACGAACGCTGGGTCGAGCGAACGGTCGAACGCCTTGTCATGTGCGATCACCGCCTCGTGCGCGGCGCGTGCGAAGCCGAGCTGCGGCGAGCAGTCGGCGCGGCATGGAAGGGTGGGTGGCAGCCGGTCGAGCTCGTGCGTCAGGGCCGGCGCGTCGCCGGTGCCACCGGAGAGGCGATGTTGACAGCGGCGGTCCTCGTCGACCACCGGCTCTCGAGACTCCCCGTCGACGATCGGTGGCAGCAGCAGATCGACGAGCTCAGCGCAGCGACGGATTCGCCCGATGCCCCAGACGGGCACTGGCTCGCAGGCTGGACCGAGCGCTCCGGCACCGAACTCGGCCGCACCCTGATGTTGGTGATCCGCATGTTGGCAGCCCTCCGGCAGCTCCCGCGCATCGAGGAACTGATCCCGCCGCCGGGAGTGTCGGCACGCCCGGCGCCCTTCCACCACACCGATCTCGGCGACGCCGAGCGACGGGTGATCGAACGGGTGCGCAACCTCCTCGCCAAGGCCGAGTCGAGCGAATTCGACGCCGAGGCTGAGGCGTTCACCGGCAAGGCCCAGGAGCTGCTCACCCGCCACGCGATCGATGCCGCGCTGCTCTCGGAGGCTTCCGGCGAGTCCGACGTCGACGTGCCGGTGACCGTCCGGGTCCCGATCGACGATCCGTACGCCGACGCCAAGTCGCTGCTCCTGCAAATCGTCGCCGACGTGAACCGCTGTCGGGCCGTGTTCCACGTCCACATTGCGATGACGTCGTTGATCGGGTTCCCCTCCGACGTGGCCGCCACCGAGCTGCTGCACGCGTCCTTGCTCGTCCAGGCCCAGGCGTCGCTCGCGGCGGCAGCCCGCCACGCCGCACCCGGAGCACGGACGCGGAGCCGTTCCTACCGCTCGGCATTCCTCGTCGCGTACGCGAACCGCATCGGGCAGCGCCTCGAGGAGATCAACCGGCACCTCGTGGCCGACGCCGAGTCGGGTGGCCGTTCGGTCCTGCCCGCCCTGCGGTCGCGCACCGATCGGATCGACGACGTCGTCGACGCCCGCTACCCCGATCTGCAGCACTCGCCGGTCCGAACCGGTTGGGACGCGGCCGGCTGGGCGGGTGGCCGCCTGGCCGCCGACCAGGCCCAGCTCAGCTTTGCCGACCTCACCGATGCCGACGCACCCGCCGAGCGGCGGCCCGAGGCGGACACGCCGATCCGCGCCGCCAGCTGACCCCGCACTCCGATCCGTCACTTCGTCGTGAGGGCGGTGCCGGCGGCCGCCGACCGCCGATGCTCAGTGTGCCGACCACCATCATCGACACCGAGACCGATACGACCACCGAGCTGCCCGGCCGGATCGTCCTCGAGGTGATCCTCGCCGGAGGGCCGCCACCCGGTGTCGTGGCGTCGTCGGCTGAGCTCGAGTAGCCGGCGATCCTGCACACCGATGGCGTCGGGCCGTTCACATTCGGCACGGCCGCGGACGAGGTCCAGGCGTAGCTCGCCGAACAGCTCGGTGAGCCGGATGCCGAGATCGTGCACGGGGAGGGTATCCGCAAACGGAGAGGTTATACTCATTTCGTGGATAAGACTCCTTCTCCGCCACTCCTGCCGATCTTCCGGTCGAGGCAGCAGGCGGAGCTGCTGGCGCTGCTGCTCGGGGACCCGGACCTCGAGCTGAGCCTGACCGATCTTGCGACTCGGCTCGACGTGCCCTACCCGTCGGTCCACCGCGAGGTCGAACGCGCAGAGGCGGCCGGCCTGCTCATCTCCCGGAGGATCGGGAACACCCGGCTCGTTCGCGCGAACACGGCGAGCCCGTACTTCGCGGGCCTCGCCGACGTACTGACCAAGGCCTTCGGTGTCCCCGCCGTGCTCGCCGATGCGCTACGGACCGTCGACGGGATCAGCGAGGCCTACCTGTTCGGATCGTGGGCGGCTCGCTACGTCGGCGCGGAAGGGCAGCGGCCGGTCGAGGACATCGACCTGCTCGTGCTCGGTGAGCCCGCTCGCGACGAGCTCTACCGACGCGTCGACGCGTCGAGCGCACGTCTCGGCCGCCCGGTGCAGGTCACCATCCGCGACTCCGAGTGGCTCGCCAAGGGCGAGGGGTCGTTCCACGACACGATCGTGAGTCGACCGATGGTGCCCATCCCGCTCGAGGCCGAGGACTCATCTGGCTGAGAGCTCGGCGTCCACCGCGTTGATCGCCTTGGTCGCGAGATCGATGGCCCACCTCGCGTCGTCGGCGGTCTTGTCGATCGGCCGCGCCGGGTCGAAGTACTCCGACTCGTGGCGACCCTGACGGAACCGCTCCGCGCCCGCTGGC
>CAWKAY010000008.1:0-294545 GCA_963847775.1 uncultured Acidimicrobiaceae bacterium | reverse complement strand
CCCGGATCCTTCGTAGCGGGGTTCGGCGGTCGCACGAAAATGCCCTCCGACCTGGGATGATTGGTGTTGCTGACATCAATCACAATCCCAAGGTTCGGAGGGCGTTCTCATGGTCCAAGGTAGCAGTCTGATTCGGCCGCGCACGGTGACCGGCGACGGTGCCGGGATGGTTTCTCATGCCGGGCTCGTGTGGCTCGCGGAGACGGCTGATCTGGCCGGGTTGACCGCCGGGTTGAGTACCGCAATGGTGTCGGTGCCGCGCCGTCGTCACGATCCGGGTCGCACGCTCGCGCAGATGGTCCTTGCTCTGGCTGACGGTGCGACGTGTCTGTCCGATCTTGCAGCCGTGCGCTCGCAGCGGCCGATGTTCGGGTCGGTCGCGTCGGAGGCAACGGTGTGGCGAACGTTCGATCAGATCGGATCGGTCGAGTTGCGTGGCATCTCGGTGGCACGGGCCGCAGCGCGTGAGCGGGCGTGGTCGGCGGGCGCGGGTCCTGCCAGCGGCGACCTGATCGTCGATTTCGACGCGACGCTGATCAACACGAAAGCCGACAAGCAAGACGCCCGCCCGAACTACAAACGCGGCTACGGACATCACCCGTTGTTGGCGATCATCGCCGAGACCGACGAAGTCCTGTGCGCCAAGCTGCGACCCGGCAACGCCGGGTCGAACACCGCCATCGACCACGTCACCGTCCTCACCGACGCACTCGACCAGCTCCCGGCATCGTGGCGTGCCGGTCACGACGTCGGCGACGACCCGAACGATGTTGTTCATCGGGTGTTGATCCGTGCAGATGCAGGCGGAGCGTCGCAGTGGTTCGCTGAGGAATGCGTCGTGCGGAACCTCGAGTTCTCGTTCGGGTTCCACATCGATCACCGCGTCCGCGACGGCGTCATGATGATTCCGACCGGCTGCTGGCACCCAGCCGTCGACGCCGGTGGCGCTCGCCGAGACGGCGCCGAAGTTGTCGAGCTCAGCGACTTCGTCGACCTCACCAACTGGCCAGCCGGGACTCGGCTGATCGTGCGCCGTGAGCGACCACACCCCGGCGCCCAGCTCAGCTTGTTCGACACGATCGAAGGGTTCCGCCACACCGCGTTCATCACCAACCAGACCAGCTACGACGTCGCCGCGCTCGAGTTGCAGCAGCGTCAACGAGCCCGCGCCGAGAACGTCATCCGCGACACCAAAGCCTGCGGGCTCGCCAACCTGCCCTTCGACGACATCGTCAACAACGAGGTCTGGATGAACCTGTGCTTCGCCGCCAACGATCTGCTCGGCTGGGCGCAACGCATCGGCTGCACCGGCCAACTCCGACGCGCGACCCCCAAGACGATCCGGCATCGCCTGCTCCACATCGCTGCGCGCATCACCCCCAACAGCCGACGACTCCGTCTCGATCACGACTGGCCCTGGACCCAGCTCGTCATCGACGCCATCCAACGAGTCCGCGCCGCATTCCGAGCACTCACCGTGACCACGCCACGGTCCGCTCAAGCAGCCCTATGAAAGATCCGGGTTAAGCACACCGGCGACGGAGCGTTGGCGACATTCACCTCGACAACGATGGCGCTCCAAGCGGCTCATGACCTGCAGAACATCGCCCGTGAGTTGGATCTGCGGGCGAGGACGGGGTTGCACGTGGGCGAAGTGGAGGTCCGCGGGAGTGACATCGGCGGGATTGCGGTGCACCTTGCTGCACGTGTCATGGACCAGGCGGGGCCGGACGAGGTCGTCGTGAGTTCGACTGCTGTCGAGTCGTCGCTCGGTAGCGCATTCAGCTTCGTCCCGCGCGGATCGACAGCATTGAAGGGGATCGGTGATGAGTGGGAGCTGTTCACACTCGCCTCCCGGCAACGGGCGTAGCCTGGCAGCGAGCGGCCCAGAAGCGCTGGTTCGTCACAAAGTCGCCCGGCCGTAGCGGCAGACCAACGATCCGCAAACGACAGAGGTTCGAGCTTGACTCAAGAGCCAGCTGCCCTCCCCGGGCTGACCAACAAGAGGATCAGGATCCTCGCATCGCGCTGGAACGACACCGGGCTATGGGGCGACATCGAGTACCTCGCCGACAGGTTCCTGGCGGCCAGCGACGGCGAGGTCGATCTGCGATGGCACCATTTGGTTCTCGCAGTCGGGAACTTCAAGCGGCAAGGCGGTCGTCGGCTCATTCCGACCCATCTCCAGCCAGATACAACAACACGAAATCAGGCACGCCCAATCATTGCGGTCCCTGGCCACGGCCAGGTGAGCTGCGACGACCCTGAGTCATGGGGCCAGCTCGGACGCACGCTGAGAGGAGCCGGTGTTGCTACAACCACGACGCTGCTCGCCAGTCTCTGGCCGGACGAGCACGTCGTGTTCGACTGGCGTGTTCGAGCCGTTTCGAGCGCTCTTCGGATCGCTGAGGGTCTTGAACCCAGTCCTTCAGTTGTCGCGGCGGACCGAACAGGGCGCCGAATAGCGTCCGTCTCTTGGGACGACTATGTGACGGTCCGCTCGTGGATCCTCACCGTTGACGCCCCGGCTGTCGATGTCGAGCGGGCACTGTACGAACTGTCTCGGCTCGTTAAGCCGTTGGCCGGCCGTACGTGGGACACGTATGCCGCAGCTGTGGCTGAGACGTTGCGCGGGCTACCAACTCGTGCGTGAAACCCGCTGGAGGCCCATCGGGGCTACAGGCTTGAGTATCGGTCAGAGGCACTGTGGCGTGAGCGATCGAGGGGCGCGGCGCACCCGGGCACCTGAATATCCAATCAATGTTTCATCCATCCCCGAGACCGTGCCGCACACGGCCAGACTGACGCAGCTGCGAGCGTCCGAAAGCCGCCCGTCATGTGAGACAGACCTCGGCGGACAGGTCGTCGCGACGTCGACTCAGCGAACCATCCGACGGCCGTTCGTCTATCGGACGCGTGTCGTCCGAACTCGCTCTCACGCCAGGCGACGGTGACCCCACAGGCTGGGTTTGGTGATCTCGGTGACGGTCCAGGTGGCGTCATCGACCAGGCGGCCGCCACAACCGATTTCGACGTCGAATCCCGACGGGCTGCGACTGTAGAACGACACCATCTCGTCGTTCGGATGCTTGCCGAGATCCATCGAGATCGGGATGCCGCCGTCGTGGTGGCGGTCGAGCGCGTACCCCACGTCGTCCAGGCTGCGGGCCTCGAACATGAAGTGGTAGAGCTGGGCCTCTTCGGCTGGCACGAGGGCAAGGCTGTGATGTCTCGAATTGCAGTGCAGGAACACCACGTCCGAGCCCCCGGGCCGCCAGACGTCGCTGACCCGGAACCCGAGCACCTCGGTGTAGAACTCGACCGCGGCCTTGGAATCCGGCGTGCCGAGTACAATGTGGCCAAAACCCAGGGTGCCGGTCACGAAGCCGGATCCGCCCCAGGGAGCGACGAACGGTTCGTGATCGAGGATCGGCCCCCAGAACAACTCGAGGGCAAACCCTCCCGGGTCGGTTGCGTGCACCATTCCGGAGACCCGACGGTTCGCCCGTTCTGCGTCCGAACTCGGCTTCACCGCATGACCGGCAGTCTCCAACTCGTCGACCGCCGCTTCGAGCGCACGCTGATCGGCGAACTCCCAGCCGACGAACGCCAGCCCCTCCCGATCCGCGGAATGCCGCACCATCACCCGGTACGGACGCTCGTCGATCCTCACGTCCAAATGATCGCTACCGTCCGACGGGATGACCATCGCACCGAGCGCCTCGGCGTAGATGGCCCAGGCGGTCAGATCCGTCACATCCACGCCGATATAGCCCAGCGCTCGTATTTCCATGCCGCACCCCCAGATACTCGTCAAGTCGCACGACGCTACCTCGCTCGATCCGCGCCGTCGATTGCCACGACCATCGATCTGGTGAAGACACGATTCATCCAGCGACGTCCTGAAGAACCCGCAATGATCACGACCTGTGTCTGTCGCCGGTTCTCCGACCGCGCAGCCGACCCGCGGTGAACGCCCCATTGGTGTCGCTATCGACGGGGTATCGCACCATCGGTCAGGCGACCGCGTAGCCAGACCCGCAGAGCTGCCACCAACGCTGTCCCGACGAGTCCGTGCGTCCGTTGAACGATCGGCTATCGGACATACGATCGCACGGCGGAACGAGTCCACATCGGGATGGGGAGCCTGACCGCGTCGCCCGCCTGAGGCGCGATGACGACGGCCGCCGGACGCGGCTGGCGGGCCAGGGCCGGTGGCGCCTACGTCCCGTCGAAGCAGCCCATCACCTCGGGCGGCGGGCCCGTGCAGGCGACTGTGCCAGGGTCGGCGCAGCTGCACCCGCCGACTCCCCAGTCACACACGCAGAACGGACCGTGATCTGCTGTGCACGGCGGATCGAACGGCTCCTCGACACCACCAACGAACCATTCGCCCGGCACCCCCGGGTACGTGGAAGGTTCGGTGCCCTGCTCCGCACCAAGGAAGCCGATCCAGGTGCCGGCCTCGAAGCCGGTGGACTCGTAGGGCGCTACCGCTCGGACCCCGGCACCGATGTCGATGCGACGCACGAGCCAACGCCCGGCGAAGGAAGGATCGTTCTGGAGTGAGGCGCGCACGCACCAGCGCTCGACGTTGCGCCGCGGCTCGATCACTTCGGTGTCCTCGGGGCCGACGCAGTACCGCATCTCGTCGATGACGAACAGATCGGAGGGCTCAAGACCCATCTCTGCTCGTATCAGGTCGAGCGGGTCGGTTCGCAGCGCCGTGCCCGGAGAGGGTGTCATCCAACCGTTGACGCACGTGGCCGAAGGCGCTCCGCTCGCTGCCGTTGTCGCTGTGGATGTGGTGGTCTCCGGTGTAGTGGTCGTTTCGGGCGTTGTGGTCGTCGAAGTCGGCTCGCTGGTCGTCGTCGATGGAGGTGCTGTGGTCGTGGCCGCATCAGGCGACACTGCACTCGAAGCCGGAGGAACGGTCGTCGCGGCTGGTCGCGGCATCGAGGAGGCGGCGTCCGTGGTCGGCACGTCTTGCTGTCGGGTCGTGTCGTTCGAGGCTGAGTCGCCGCACGCCCCCAATCCGAGCGATCCGGCGGCGATCAACACAAGTATCCGTCGAGTCGAACCCGACGCACTCCGTGTCACGTCTCTGTTCATGCCCATCACACCCATGTCGTTGGTTCCTAGGTGTTCACGCAGGAGCGGTGCCTCGACAATGCTCCAGGTAGTGAACCCAATCCCAGGTGGCCAGGAACTGATCGGCTGCCTCCCAGCCGTTGTCTCGCAGTTGTTGTTTCTGGGCGTCGGAGAGGTCGAAGTCGACCACGCCCGTGCCGCCGGTGTCGACCTGTAACGTGCGGGCCTCGACGCATGGTTGCGACAGGAAAGTCTGATCGCGCCCGACGATGATCGTGGCGATCAGCGCTTCGAGGTGGCGCATCCCCGGAATCGGGACCATGCCCGCGAACGGGAAGAGGTCCGATGTTCCCTTCGGCAACCGGGGAATGATCTTCATGCCGAACGTGGGCCAGCGTGGAGGCCGTCGGTCGGTTCGGTCAAAGACGCTGATCGGGAAGTTCGAAAGCACCCCTCCATCGACCAACACGTGCTCGACGCCGTCGCTGTCGGTCAGCTTCACCGGTTCGAAGAAGAACGGAATCGCGATCGAAGCAGCAACCGCGTCGGCAACGTGCTGCTCATTCGGATCGAGTCCAAAGCGCTCGTCGTAGTCCCACGGGAGGTACAACAGCTCACCGGTGGTGACGTCGGTTGCCGTCACCACCAGGCGATACCGGCGGTCCTTGGCGAGCGACGACTTGTTGTCGCGCGATCTCGAGGTCGCGGAAGGTCTGCACGCCCTTGCGTTCGAGGAGTCCAGCCAGGTACTCGCGAACGAAGCTCGTTTCCCAGATTCCACGTTCGATCGCGATCGACAGCGCCGGCCCGAGGACCGGCAGTCTGTCGAGATGATCGGCCCGCTTGACCTTGTCGAACGGAAAGGCGAGCACCTCGGCTTCCAACTCGGTTCCGGAGTACCCCGCTGCGACCAGCGCCGCGACGAGTGCTCCAACCGACGTGCCGGCCACCCGCTCGACCGTGAAGTCCTGCTCCAAGCGGGTGATCGCTCCGACGAGGCCGATGCCCTTGACACCGCCGCCCTCGAGGACCAGATCTGCCTTCATGATTTACCTCCCAGACAATCGAAAGTGAGTTCTTCCATCACCTTCCGACGCCCGTCCGTCGAACGGGAGAGGACAATGGCACGTCACGCTCAGGCTCGCTGCTACGTGCTGAGCCGTCGCACAGCCGAGACTGCCTCGATCAACGTCGAGGGCATCGATTCACTCACGGAGCACCATGCCTGGTCGCCGGTTCGGCCACACATCGGAATGCGTCCGAATGAGGACCGTCAACATGAGACAACGGCAAGAACGATCGCGGCGTACTCGGCCTACGTGCCCCCGCTCATCGGACCCGTGGTAGCACAGTCGGTGTCGACGTCATCTGAACCGCGGTTGGCTCGGATTTCGAAAGGCAGTGCGAGGGGTCATCGGGTCAGGAGCCCCAACGAGCACCCCACATGTAGCCCCGCTCCCACCTGGCGGACACGGTCAACGTCGACGAGTTTCCGGTCCCGGCTGCGATCGAGTTCGGGGTGGGTTGACACACCGCCAAGGCTTCGGCCGCTGACTACACCGGCTCAGCCGGGGACGAGCGCGCTCCGGCTCCAGCAGTCGGTGAGGCATCGGCCTGGGTTGGGAGGCCCTTCGTCTACAGTTGACCCGTGCCAAGCGTGTTTATCAGCTACTCGCGAGCGGATGCCGCCACGGCGGACGCGCTGCGCACCGCGCTTGAGAGTTACGGCGTCGGGGTACGTCTCGATCGCGCCAGCATTCAAGCGGGAGACAGTTGGGCCGAGCTGATTCTCACTGATCTGGAAGCAGCCGATGCGATCGTCGTTCTTCTTTCACCCGAGTCCGTCAAGTCCGAGTGGGTCGACCGCGAGATCGTCGCTGCGATCGCCGGCGGCAAGCGAGTTATTCCGGTCACGCTGGGCGTCGACACAGCTCAGATTCCCCCGTTGCTGAGTCCGTTGGTGGCAATCGAGGGTACAGCCGACTTGGACGCTGCCGCTCGTGAGGTTTCAGATGCGATTCGATCAGAGGCCACGGTGCGGCGAGATCAAAGCACAGCCGCAGCGTCGGCGCGGTTCCGCACGGATCGGCACTCGCCGCCCGCCATGCCAGCGTCCGAAGCAACCGACCTGCGTGCGACTCGTGGAGTCAGAATCCTCGTCGTCGCTGCGTCCGTGACCACCGCCCTTGTCGCAGTCGTGACAGTACTGGTGCAGTTGCTCAGATGAACGCCGAGGGAGACGCGACCGGCGTGACTCAGCGGGCGGTACTGCTGCAGCGAGCCAGCGAGCAGATCCGTCAGGAGCGCGTGACGTTCGATCACCGTGTCGGTCAAGATCGACAGTGGTTCCGCATCCGGCTTGCGATGGGCATCATGGCGTTGCTCTTGATCCCGGCGTTCTTCGTAACAGCAATCATCATGGTCTGGTCCGAGTCACTGTCGAACGAGATTCGCCTAGCAGCTGCCGCCACCCTGCTCGCCGATGTGCTCGGGCTCATCATCGCAATGTGGAAGATTGTTCTCGCGCCAGGCACCACCGACCGGCTCGAACCGGTCACGTTGGCTGACGATGTCGGTTAGGGACTTGGCGCCCGCCCCGCCCGCAACGGGAACGCCACTTTCGGTGGCCGCGCTGTCAGGCGACGCCACAATTCTGGCAGCGCAGTGGTGCTCGCCCGACCGCAGTTGCGGGCCGCCAGCACCGGCGATCGTAGGCGCCATCCCCGAATCCTGACTGGGAATCCGGTTCAGCCCAACAAGTGCCACGTATCGCCGGGTCGGTGACACTGTCCGGTTGAGGTTCGCTGAATTCCAGTGGTCGTCGCAACACTGTCGAGTTCTTGGGGGTTCGGTCTGATGGTTCGTTCGTGGTCGAAGGAGGAGCAGATCGCTAATCGAGATCGGTTCTGGTCGTTGTTGGCGGGAGGCGTGTCGGTCACTTCGGCGTGTGAGGATCTCGGCGTGAGTCGCCGAACCGGTCATCGTTGGATCCTCGACACAAGAGGACAGGCACCGGTGAAGAGACCCGAGTTGTCGGGTCCCTATCTGTCGGTTGATGAGCGGATCAGGATCGCTGACTTGAAGATGGCCGGGAAGTCGATCCGCTCGATCGCGCGCCAGCTCGAACGGTGCCCGTCGACGGTCAGCAGAGAGCTGAGACGCAACGGTGGGAGAGGCCGCTACGGGCCGCACACAGCGCAGCGACGAGCCGAGAAACGCAGAGGCCGGCCCAAGGAGTTCAAGCTCGACCGGCCCGAGCTGCGAGACATCGTGCAGTCCAAGCTGTGTTCGAAGTGGAGCCCCGAGCAGGTCAGCTTGCACCTCGCCGATCGGTTCGGAAATCGACCGGAGATGAACGTGGCGTTCGAGACGATCTACTCGGCGTTGTATCGCGAGAACCCACTGCCCAAGGAGTTGCACGTCCATTTGCGTACTCGCCGGCATCTCCGCAGGCCGAGGGGCCTTGTTGCGCATCGCCGGCCGAGGATCCCTCACATGGTCATGATCGATCGACGCCCGACCGAGGTCGAGGACCGTCAACATCCCGGCCATTGGGAGGGCGATCGAATTGTTGGATCGAACTGTCGATCGCCAAACGTACGCGCGGCCGATCTCAAGGACGAAGCCCTCAGGGTGCCGCTGTTCGCGCCGCATGATCGGCTATCTCGTGGCGTCGGTGCGCTGGCCGTAGGGCTTGACCGGTTTGCCCATGACGCATTCGTCGACCGGCTCACCGGCCACACGAAATGCCCCGCGCTTGACCCCCTCGAGCATGAACCCACAGCGCTCGTACAGAGTGCGTGCCCCGTGATTGTGAGCCATGACGGTGAGTTCGAGTCGACTGATTTCGTTCTCAACGGCCCAGACCTCCAGGTGATGCAGCATGCCGGTCCCGATTGATCGCCGCCGATAGCCGCCCAGCACTGCCATGGTGAAATCCGCACGATGCCGTGTGCGCCTTACGGTCCCTCGGAGGCCCACCAAGAATCCGACGACTCGGTCGTCGCAGGTCGCCACGATGCGGACTTGACTTGCGTGGTCGACCGACTCCAGGCGGCCTCTCAACTCCTCGACCTCGACCGATCGCTCGCCCGGCTCCCACAACAAGAAGGTTGTCTCTCGATCGAGTTCATCGAGCAAGTCGACGTAGCCAGCGGCATCGGACGACCGCATCGATCGAATCTCAACCGGACTCGAAGAACTCGAACCTCGGGCCGAGGTCGGTGGCCGCAACGTCATGTCGACGTCAGTCTGACCCAGAACATTGTGACCTGTCGATACTCCCGCACGCTGCACAAGCTGAGGCAGCACAATCCAGCAGTCGTTCGCGGCCGCCACCCCACATCGCTGGCTGGGAGCCGTCTCAGTCGCGTTCCCCTTCGGGCGGCCGCCGAGCGCTCGATTCTGGTTGATATGGCTGTGAAAGTGTGACGTCACGTAAGGGCCTGATTCGCGATGCGGCGCGGTCCAAGACCTGAAGGACGGACTATCGAGCGCGCATTATGCGCTGATCGGGGTGAGCAGAATGCCGCCTATGGGCGGGTCGTTGGAGTGCCGCGATGAATATTCTCGAGTGGGTGTAGCACGTAGTGCTACGATGGAGGGATGAGTCAGGTCGTCACCCAACGAGAACTGCGCAACGGCAGCGGAGAGATCATGCGTCGCCTCGACGAGGGCGAGTCCTTCGTGGTCACACGCAACGGCGTGCCTGTGGGTGAACTCACCCCGCTGCGGCGACTTCGTTTCGTGACGGCGGACTCCATCGCACAGCTCTTCCAGGCAGCTCCGCCTATCGACGCCGAACAGTTCCGGCGAGACCTCGACGAAGTCGCCGATCAGAGCATCGAACCTCGTGCCTGACCAACGGGTAGCACGCGGCGTGCTCGACACGTCCGTCGTCATCGACCTCGACAGCATCGATGTCAGCGAGCTTCCACTCGAGGTTGCAGTGACCGCGCTCACCATGGCCGAACTCGCGGCGGGGCCCCACGCTGCCACCGACCCAGCGGAGCGAGCCCGTCGCCAAGACCGGTTACAAAGGTCCGAGGCAGCGTTCGCGCCGTTGCCGTTCGACGCCGACGCAGCCCGGGCGTATGGGCGGATCTACGCAGCAGTGACAGCTGCCGGTCGCAAAACGCGAGGCGCACGTGCGGTCGACTTGATGATCGCGGCAGTCGCCTGCTCCGTCGAGCTTCCGCTCTACACGCGAAACCCCAGCGATTTCGCGACGCTGGACGGCCTGGTCGACATCGTCGCAATCTGATTCCCGCTCGAGATCACCCACACGATCAGACTGGTCGACCTGCACTTGATCCTCACGGATGCGCTCGGCCAAGCGCTCGAAATGTGCGGCGCCGTTGGCCGACCGCGAGCGAATCAGTCACCGATCGTCGTGCCGGATCCCGAGCGGGTCGGAAGAGCGACGGGCACGCGATTCTTGAGCGCCCCAAAGACTTGAGTATTACCCGAGTGGCTACTTGTAGTACCTCGGTGTATAGTCTCGCTTGTGAGCGTCAGTCTGTCATTCCTGGGTCTGTTGGAGACCGGCCCGCAACACGGGTACGGCATGAAGACCGTTTACGACGATTGGTTCGCGACGTCGCGTCCGTTGAAGGCGGGTCAGATCTACTCGACGCTGGGACGGCTCGAACGCGACGGCTTGGTGACGGTGCAGTCGTCCGAGGCTGGCCAGGGCCCTGATCGCAAGATGTATGCGATCACACCGGATGGTGTGGAGGCGTTGGAGTCGTGGTTGTCGACGCCTCAGTCGCCGAAGGCGACGTCGTTGGGCCCGATCTACGCCAAGGTCGTGGTGGCACTCATCACGGGGAGATCAGCAGAACGGATCCTCACCGATCAACGTGCCGCGCATCTGGAGCGGATGCGCGAGCTCCGTCGGCTGAAGGACGCACCGTTCGAGTCGCGTTTGGCGGCGGACTATCTGATCGCTCACCTGCAAGCCGATCTCGACTGGATCGAACAGGCCGGTGTGCGAGCCAGGGCGTACGCGATCGAACGAAGGAAGGGCAGCTGATGTTGCGTTGCGAGGAAATCACGGTCACGTTCGGATCCACGAGAGCGCTCGACGGTGTCTCGTTGAACATCGAGGCCGGCGAGTCGGTGTCGATCATGGGTGCATCAGGGTCTGGCAAGTCCACGCTGTTGCAGTGCCTGGCTGGATTGCGTGCGCCTGAGTCGGGCGGTGTGTGGTTCGACGGACTGGCGTTGCACGAAATGTCGGAGAAGCGGCGAAGCCAGATCCGGTTGCGCAATTTCGGGTTCGTGTTCCAGTTTGGCGAACTCGTACCCGAGTTGTCGCTCCTCGAGAACGTTGCACTGCCCGTGTGGATGGGTGGCACCTCGCGGTCGCAGGCGAACCGGGATGCATCCGAGGCGCTCGACCGATTCGGAATCGCCGGCCTCGCGGATCGGCGGCCCAGCGACGTGTCGGGTGGCGAGCAGCAACGTGCCGCTGTTGCCCGGGCGCTCGCTCATCGTCCGAAGGTCGTGTTCGCGGATGAACCAACCGGTGCGCTCGACTCGGTGAACGCACAGACCGTGCTCGAGGCACTCACCGACCAGGCCAGAGAGCAGGGTTCAGCGGTCGTGATGGTCACCCACGAAGCGCGCCTTGCATCGTTTTGTGATCGTGAGATCGTGGTGAAAGACGGTGCCGTTGTCGGCGACGACATCGACACGCGTGTTCCTTCCCGAGTGGCACCGTGAGAGCGTTCCTGCTCGGGCTGCAGCTCCTGCGCTCCACCGGCAACCGCAGCCGGTTTCGGTTCGTCCTGATGGCGCTCGGCGCTGCGATCGCTGCCTTCTCGCTGGTATCGGTTGCTGCCATCCCCGAAGCCACTGAACGCCAAGATGCTCGCTTCGACGCACAGCGACTCCAACGCGACGAAGGAGGTCCCGGGCTGTTCCTCGCGAACAGCGAGGACGAAGAGATCGCTGGCCGGTTCTCGACCCGTATCGCCGTCTCGGTTCCCGATGCCAACGTCGAACCACCACCATGGCTGAAACGGTTCCCACAGCCCGGTGAGATCGCAGCATCGCCGACGCTCATCGACCTCATCGCCGACGACGCCCTCGTCGCTGAGCGTTACCCGCAGACCGTGATCCAGACGCTCGACGACGACGTGCTGATCGCTCCCAACCAGCTTCTGGCGGTCGTCGGTGTCAACGAAGCTGATCTTGCGCCGAGAGGAGTTTCGACGCGAGGCGTGTTCGGGTTCGGAATCGACGATGACGACGTCGCCGGGCCTGACCCGCGAGCGATCCGTCTGATGGCGTTGGGGATCGGTGTGTTCGTCGTCGTGCCGACGATCGTGCTGATGGCAACCAGCGCACGTCTCTCCGCACGCAGCCGTGAGCGACGTCTCGCAGCATTACGACTCATCGGAATCACGCCCACCCAAGCCCGCATCGCGAACAGCGTCGAGATCGCAGCGATCACACTGGTCGGCGCAATCGCAGGAACCATCGCCTGGTACCTGTTCCGACCGCTCTCCCAGCGGGTCGGCATCGGCCCAATCCAGTGGTGGGCCAACGACCTCGCTCCACCGGCCACCACGGTTGCGGGCATCGTTGCCGGGCTGATCGTGGTCGCGGTGATCGTGGCCAGAGTCGGATCGAATCCATCCATCGACGATCCGCTCGCCGAACGCCATCAAGCGAACCCGAAACCGCCGAGCCGCCTTCGACTCGCCCCCCTCGCCGTCGGCCTGGGCTGCCTGTTCGCAGCGATGTTCGTCATCGAAGCACGCAACGACAACACCTGGTTCGCCGTCTACGGCACAGGTAACGTGCTCACCGGGATCGGGCTCATCACCTCCATCCCGTTCGCCGCCCGCAGCGCCGCCCTCATTCTCCAGCGGTTCCGGCACCAGCCGTCCGCGCACCTCGCAGCCCGTCGACTCCAACACGAACCCACCGCGGTCTCACGAACCGTCGCAGGCCTCCTCCTCGTCGTCTTCCTCGCCGGGTTCGCACAGGCGTTGTCCGTCACCCTCGACTGGGCCACCTCCAGACCGATCGAAAATGCCGGCGATGGTCGAACACGGATCTCCACCGAATGGACCTCGTTCGACCAGGCCGACCTCGAATCAATCGACGGCATCAACGCCGTACTCGGCAAAGCTCTCGTCGACCTCGGCGACGGACCGGAACGCGTGGCCACTGGCACCTGCGAAGATCTCGAACGCTACGCGACCAGCATCAACGGTGAGTGTGACCCCAACACGATCTACATCGACACGAGATCCTTGTTCGACCAGAACGTCGTCGAGCAACTCGGCCCCGTCGACGGCGGCATCGAAGCACTCATCGACCCTGGCCCGGGAGGCGGCTCCGTCATGACCGGCACCCTGTTCCCGCCCGACCTGCTACCAACCAACGCAATCGTGGAGTACGACCTCGCTCTGAGCCCAGGTGCCGACACCGAAGCCGTCGGCGCCGCACTCGTGCGCGCAGCGCCAGGCATCGAACTGTTCGGAATCGGCAACCCCGAACGTGGACGCCTCGTCGGCACCTACACCTCCCTCATCACCGCCGCAACGATCATCGCGATCATGCTCAGCCTCGCCGCAACCCTCGCCGCCGTTGCCGACCGATCACTCGAACGACGCCGACACGCAGCCCACCTCACCGCACTCGGGCTCCCACCCGGCACGCTTCGCAACGCAGAAACACTCACGCTCGTCGCACCCCTCGCAATCGGAATCATCGCTGCCGGGCTCGCCACCGTGTTCAGCGCTCTCGCCTACTTCCGACTCGGCGAATCCCCGATCGACCTGCCAATCAGCAGCGTCGCGATCATCTTCGGCATCGGCGCCCTCGGCGCCGCACTCACCGCAGCGACTGCCTACACCACGACCTCCGTCACCCACCCCACGACCGCCCTGAGAACCGAATAGCGCAGCTACCGCCAGCGGGAAGCTGAAAAGCAAAGACCTTCCGTGCCGCTCATAACGCCACCGGGAAGCAACGTCGGGACCAGCGCGATAGCGGCACCGATGCGCTCGCTCACCCGCTCGGAAATGTGCGGCCTTATCCACCCGATCGCGTTTCCGAACGTGTGCAGCACAGCACCTGTGGTGCATATGTGTAGAAGAGACCAGGGGGAGGTGAGCGTTCGGAAAAGGGAACCGATCGGTCGATGCGATGAGCAGGGCCAGACAGACCAGAGCACAGGACGAGGATCAGAAGCGGAACCGGCTACGGCACTGTTGCCAGCCGCCGTTGGCGTGGTGCACGAGCCGGATACTGAGTTCGTTGGCCGCACAGTCGCGCTTCGGTACGTCGCGGTACTGTCTGCGAACCGACGTCAGGGTTCGAACAATCGTCAGGGTTCGAACAATCGTCCCTGGGCCTCACTGCCTGGCTCGTCAGAGGACTCGGACTCCGCTTGCTGCTCACCGAAACTTGGTCCGGGACCGTACTCGACACCTGGTCCCCGTCTTGCCTCCGATGTGCGGGTCAGGACATCCTTGTCCACCAATCTCCGAAGGATCGCCGAGGCCCGCGGCGTGCCGACCTCAAGGAGGTTTCGAACCGTCTGATTGGTGATTCGGCCGTACTCGCTCACGTGCCTGACGATTTTCCGATCGATCTCGTCGGACGTGCGGCGTTTGTACCCCACGAGGGTTCCGAGCTGCTCGAGGACCTCGGAACGAAATCGGTAGTTGGGATCCCGGTATCGCACGGACTCTCGCGTGGGCTCGATGATGTCGACCGGCTGACCTGCAAGGCGCTCCAGGATCCTGGCCGTCTCCGCCCGGGGTCGTTGGAGGATCCCCGACAGATCCTCAGAGTTGACGGTTGCGTTGTCGCACAGGTGCAGGATCGTCAGCAACGTGTCCGTGTCGTTCGCCTCGCCGGACGGAAGACTCGCAATGAACCGGGCGAGCGACTTGTTGCCGAATCCCCCCGACAAGGCCACTCGAACCGAGTTGGGCTCGGCCGAGATCACCGGAGGCTGCTTGCCCGACCGAACCATCTCGCGGTACATCCTGGGCACGCCGGTGCCGAGCTCTTCGATCAACCCAAGATTGCGAAAGGCTTTCGCAAGCGCCGGGTTTCGAGGGCGGGACTGCGTCGTGAGGATGTTGGCAAGCGACACGCCGTTCACCAGAGGACCGGGCGACTCGATCACGAGCAGCTCCGCCGAGTGTTCGACTGCCACGGGGCTCAGCGCGCCGAGGAGGCGGTGGACGAAGGCGTTAGCGAGCGCCTCACGCACTGCTCTCTCCGGAAAGTCGGCCATGTCGAGCTGTTGACCGCCTGGCAACGACAACTGTGAAAGGTTCCTTCGGGCCGCGATCAGCTCGAGGATCCGGGTGAATGCCAGGATCGCCGGCCCCTGTAGTCGCTCGACTGCGGTCGGGGCGCTTCCTGGAGTCGGCCGGAACTGATAAGTCGCGAGATCCTCGGCGGTGGCAGTGAACATCAGCTGACCGGCGACATTCAGGTTTCCTCCCGCGTCAGCGACGCCCAACTTGGTGAGGAACTGGTCGTTCTCGAATCCCGCGAGGTCTGCCCGCGCGTCGGGAAGCCGCGACACCTGGGCCCTTGCAACGGCGAGCGCGGATGGGTCGGCATCGCGCCACGAGAGGTCGGTCCCCCGACTCGACGGGTCGTATCCGAGCCGGTCGGCTTCGAGCGCTGCGACCTGGCTCGGCTCGAGCGGTATGCAGCTCTTGCCGAATCGCGCCTTCACCTGTCCATCCGAGAGTGCGTGAACCCGCACACCTCTGATCACATTGATCGCCACCACCGATTCACCCGCAACGATTCCCGAGTCGACGCCAACCGTGAGCGGAGGATTGACGGCGTCGACCAAGTGGCGAACGATCTGGTCCTCCGTTGCTTGAGCGCCCACGAGAGCTTCACGGCCGCCCGGTCGGTCGCGAACGCCGACGATCACGAGTCCGCCATCAGCATTCGCAAGACACACCGTCGCCTCAGCGATCTTGACCAGCTCGTCCTTGAGAGAGCTGCCCGTCTTGAACTCGAGGCGCTGACCCTCGAGCGTGTCAGCTGGCGTGCCTGAGGCGACACGTTCGACGAGATCGACTACGTCTTGCGGCAAGTTTCCGATGGACCCAGACTAGTTTGTGTTTACCCTTGCATGCAAGGGATGACTAAAACTGCGGGACATCCGCTGCAAACCGGGAGGTTCTCGTGCCTACAGCGTGCCAGGAACAGCCGATACCAGCCGGACACAGCGGACAACACGGGATAATCTGAACGGCGACACATCCGACATACCGCCTGTTCAGAGCACGTTTCGGCAGGTCACGGCACCGCCTGCCGAATCAGCTCGGGGCCACTTCCAAGCTGATGATGCGGGTTCGATTCCCGTCGTCCGCTCCACGCGAAACACCAGGTCAGGAATGACTGCGCGGAGCAATGTCGCAAGTGCACCGCGCTGCGAGCACTCCTCCGCCGTCCGTGTACGAACTCTCTGTGCAGCCGTTTCGTCGCTCGCGCACTGCCCGACCGAGTTTCCGAACGTGTGCCAGCAGATGTTGGAGCAGAGTCGGGTGTTCGGGAATCGACTCGGGTCGTCACTGGTCGGATTGGTGGCGTTGGGCTGTGGTGGGACGGCGTACGATCGGGAGAAGGCGAACACGTGGACGGTCGAGGCCGGCAAAGCGGTCTGGGACGGTCGCCGGTTGGTCGACTGGCTGCCGGATGTCGTGACCGAGCTGGCTCGCACGTTCAACCCCGCCGAGATCTGGCTCTACGGATCGGTCGCTCGAGGAAACGACGACGGCGACAGCAATCTCGATCTGCTCGTCGTTCTCGACGACTACGACCCGGCCGACGCCATCGAGCTCAAGACGACCGCCCTGCGGGCCGTCACAAGCCCCGTCCCGTTCGACGTCACGTTCACCGACCCCGCACGCTTCGAGGACCGCTCCGCCATTCCAGGCACGGTCGAACGGGCGGCGACGCTCGAGGGACGACGCCTGCACCGTCGTGACTGACAACGAGCTTCGCGACGCCGGCGCTGCCGGATGGCTCTCGAAGGCCGACGACGACCTGCGAGTGGCCCATATCATCGTGCGCGGTGAGATCAGGGTCGAGTGGGCGGCCTTCCCAACCCGTAGGAGCACCCAACATGGCCAACCACTCCCGATGGGACGACATCAAGAAGCAGCGGCCCGGCCCGACCGACGAGGAGCGGACGGCCATCGAGCAGGGCTTCGCGCTCGGTGAACTGATCTACGACTTGCGCACCAGCGCCGTTCTCAGCCAGCGCGAGCTCGCCGAACGAATGGGCACAACGCAGTCGGTCATCTCGCGACTCGAGGAAGGCGGAGGCGACCGCCCGCGGCTCGACACCCTCGCCCGCGTCGCGACCGCGCTCGATCGACACCTGGTCGTGTCGTTCCCCGACGAAGTGCCCAAGCGCCTCAAGGATGCGATCCAGGTCGCCTGATGAGCGCACGGCTCCTTGTGGACACGAGGTCAGGCGAAGCGCCTCCAACGCTGCCTCGCGCTCGTGCGGACCGCGAGGTCCAGTGGACCGAGTGAAGCGCCGCGGGTTTGTTGACTGCTCGTCACCCCCTCGGCCTTGCCACGGGCTGGTATCAAGTTCAGCATGGCTGAAGTACTCGATCCGAGCGAGGTCCATGCGCTGATCGGAATTCGTACGGTGCCATTTGATTTGGTATCGTTCTGGCATGCGAACTACCATGGATGCTGCCGGTCGAGTGGTGATCCCGAAGTCCCTGCGTGAGGCCATCGGGCTGGGCGACGGCGGCGAAATCGAGATCCAACTCGTCGACGGCGCACTCCTCGTCGCTCCGCCCACGGTTCGCAAGCGCATCGAGGAACACGACGGACGCGCCACGATCGTTCCCGAACACGACCTGCCGCCACTACCCGACCAGGTCGTGCGCGACGTGCTGGACAGCATCCGGCGATGATCGCCGCCGACGCGAGCGTGCTCGTGCCCGCCCTGCTCGCCAGCCACGAGTTCCACGCGGCCTGCCACGAGTCGGCCGGCCTCATCGACAGCGCGATCGGGCACGCCCTCGTCGAGACCTACGCCGTGCTGACCCGACTCCCGCAGCCCTACACGGTGCCGCCCGTCCAGGCGAGCACGGCGTTGCGGAGCTACGGCATCAACGTGCTCGTCCTGCCCGGCGACGAAGTGGCCGACGCCATCGACCGGTTCGTGATCGCCCGGGCCAGCGGAGGCGCCAGCTACGACGCGCTCATCGCCGTGACCGCCCAACAGCACTCCGCGACGCTGCTCACCCGCGACGAACGGGCCGCCGAGATCTACGAACGTCTCGGCACCGACGTCAGGTGGGTCTCGACCTGAACCTCGCCGGAGCGAGACGTACTTCGCCTCGACTTCATCGCCCACGGCTCGACCGACGTACCCCACGATGCCCGCGCCGAGCACTTCGACCTCGCACGCAGAACCGGCAGGGAGCTTCAGCTCGATCGTTACGTCGGTGGCGATCGTTGACCGCCGGTAGTGGTTGTCATCGGTCCCTTGAAGCGAGGCCCGACGAGCAGGAAGTCGCCACCGTCGCGCCCCGTGACACGCGTCCCGATGTACGCGGAAATGTCGGTCCCCATGTCGACCAGTTGGATGACGAAGTACCGGTCTCCGGTCGGCGGGACGGAGACGACGATCGGTTCGCGACGGAGGCCCGCAAAGGTCGTCGAGTACAAGATGTCGTTGTTGGCGTTGACCACGGTGTCGTGGGACGAGTCGAAGAGCACACGTCCGTGCAAACGGCGACGTCGATCCCAGCACCGCTGTAGCCGGCGGCCCACATCCGGTCGGCCGATCTGGGCCGCGATCTCAGCCAGCGTCGTCTGGCCGTCGACCACCGTCACACCCGACGAATCCGCGCTCGCCTCGTACGACGTGAGCCAGTCGAGCGATCGCCACGTCGACGTCGTCGACGGCGCGGTCGACGGCGCGGTCGGGGTGGTGGTCGTCGTCGTGGGCGTGATCGTCGTCGAGCTCGACGATTTTGGACTTCGACCCTTTCGCTGCGGCGAACGTCGAGAGCCCGGCACCGATCCCGAGCGATGCGATCACCGCTGCACGAGCGCACGGCGCGCCGTCGCGGGCGTCAGTGCATCACGACCATCCCTGCCCCGACCAGGTGCTGCCGGACCAGCTGGCGCCGCTCCACGACGCACCCGACCACGAGGCACCCGACCACGAGGCACCCGACCACGAGGCACCCGACCAGGACGCACCCGACCAGGACGCACCGGACCAGGACGCACCGGACCACGAGGCACCGGACCACGAGGCACCGGACCAGCTGGCGCCGTTCCAGTTCGACGGCTGCCAGTTGCCGCCCGACCAGATCTGCGCGTTCGAAGCGGGCGCCGAAGGGATCGCACGCCCGTAGTTGTCCGGCGCTTCGCTGGTGCGTGGGCTGTTGGTGAGCGTCGACGAGCCGCGGACGTGGCCTCGGCCCTGTCGGCTGCTGGACACGTCCTCGAGACGGGTCGTCCGGTACCGGATCGTGTCCTTGACCTGATCGGGTGTCAGCGCCGGGTACCGGGCGATCAGGTTCGCTGCGAGACCGGCGACCACGGCCGACGCCTGTGAGCTGCCGCTGCCCTTGAAGAAGTCGCCGTCGTGGATCGCGCTCGGTGCGTTGTCGTCGAGCGTCGACCCAGGGACCCGATACGAGGCGATCGAGCGGCCCGGCGCGACGACGTCGGGGTCGCGGCTCCCGTTGCCACGCGCCGACCAGTCCGGCACGTTGCGCTCGTCGAGGTCGTCGTCGCCGCCGGCCGAGTCGGACGCGCCGACCGCGAGGACGAACGGGCTGATCGCGGGCGAGTCAAGATGCGTCTGGGACTGGCCGCGGTTGCCGGCGGCGACCACGACGAAGATCCCGGCGTTCCAGGCGCGCTCGACCGCCGCCGACAACAGATCACCCTGGTTGGAGGGGACACCGGCCTGTCCGAGCGCGAGGTTGAGCACCCGGATGTCGAGACCGTTCACGTTGCGGTTCTGGACGACCCAGTCGATCGCGGCCACGACCTGGGGGACGGTCGTGACCCCGTCGGCGCCGGCTACCTTCACCGACACGATCCGGGCGCCCGGTGCGAGGCCCTCGGCACCGGGACGGTTGCCGGCGATGATGCCGGCGATGTGCGTCCCGTGGCCATAGGAGTCGATGAAGCTCGCCTCCGACACCGCCCCTTCGTAGGACAGGTCGGGGCCGTGGAGGACCTTGTCGCCCGTCAGCCCGACCACCGGCGCGACACCGGAGTCGACGACGGCGACGTCGACGCCGGCACCGCCTGTTGCCGACCGCGCCGAACCCAGGACATCGCGCCGCAGATCCGACATCGTCACGACCCGGCTGCTGTGCCCGCCGTCGTCCTCGAGGAAATCGATCATCGAGAACGCAACGACATCGGCATCGGTTGCGACTGCCTGCACCGCTTCGCTCGCAGTGTCGTCGCCGCCGGTGTGGTCGATCGCGACAACACCCGTGAGCGCAACCCCCGCGGCGCAGATGAACCCGAGCAGTGAGCGCCCCGATCGACCCCGCCTGGCCGCGGCTCGATCAGATCGTTCGGTGTGGGATGCGCATCCGTGCGCCCGGTTCGATGGCATCGTGGTCTCCTTCGATAACTTAGTTCTCTATCACCCGCATGATCGCCCAACGTGGTCGAGATGTTACGGAACGTGGCTCAAGATCTCGTGAAGACCGAGGCGCAGCAGCTCGTCCAAGGCGCGCGGCTCGTCGTCGCTGCCCTCGGCGCCGGGTCGCGAGCGGACGTTCACCGCACCCGACACGGTCGTGACGGAACGGATCGAATCGCACACGGTCGACATCCGGTCGGACAGGGGGTTCCCGGAACGCGGCAACGCGACCGAGTGCTCGGCCGCCTGGCACACCGAGCGCGATCGGTCGCTCGAAACCCCGCTCGGGTTCGTCACCTCAGCGGAGCGCTCCGGCCGCTCGAACCGCTCCGCAACGCGCTCACCGTCGGTGGTCGCCGCGGCGACCGGTCGTAGCGCTCCACGCAGCAGGAGCTAGGCGCGTCGAGCGTCCGACCGGCTTGTCGTTGTGGGCGTGTTCAGCTCGGTCGTCGGTGACGTGGTCGGCTCCGGGCCCGCCTCGACGACCCCGACACCGCCCTGCCCGACGACGATCAGGTGCCGTTGCTGTTGGCGATCTCGGACATCGGCACCGAGATGCACGCCAACGAGCCCCGCCGGTTCACGGCGTTGTGCTCGATCGCCCAACACTTCGGTCACCCATCGGCCCCGACCGACCAGGCCTGGATCGAGTCGCTGTGGGGACACGTCAAACGCGAGCACCCCACCTGGTGACGATCAACGACCAGCCGTGCTCGAACGGGTCCGGGCCCACCACAAACAGCCTGCGGCTCCACGAAGCGGTCGGCTACGTCACCCCCAACGACGAATACCACGGCCGCGGCGACGCCACCCGCGCCGCCCGCACGGACGGCGTGCGCATCGCCGACGAACAACCCTGGCACCGGAACCAGCGATGAACCCACGACTACTCACCGTGTCCGGCAACACCTTCAACGTTGCGGTCTCTTCGGCTGCACTGTTCGGTGAGTCACTCGTGATCACCGATCGCGACATCGAGGGCGGCACCGGCGGCACGTCGACGTACGAGGTCGGCTTCGACGGTGACCAGTTGGTGCTGACCGGGGCCGACGGCGCACGCGCGGCAGTGTTCTTCCCGATCCTGTGGACTCGGGTCTGACGACAGGTCGTTCAGCCCGTCTGCAACGTGGGTTCGTGGCCCCACGATCTCGGCGCGGATGGCCGATGATGCCGGACGCGCATCGGGTCGGTCGCTCCCCGTGTTACCGGAGCGACCGACCCGACGGGGGTTTGCCTCGATCGAACTCAGGCGGCCTTGCGCGTGGTGCGCTTCGGCGCCGCCTTGACGACGGGTTCACGCTGCACGGTGATCCTCGTGGGCTCGGCGTCGATCTTCATGACCAGCGGGTCCATCGCCTTCATCAGCTTGCGAGTGAACCTCATCTGCTCGTCGACGAGGCGCTTCTGGAACTTCAGTTGGCTTTCGACGACCTCGGCCATCTTCGGCATGTCCGCCATGAACGACGGACGCGGCGGAACCAGCCTGGCGATCGCATCAGACGACTCACGCGCGAACCGCAACATCGGCTCCTCGGCCTGCTTGACCTGGTCGAATGCTCGGTCCTCCAACTTCTCGAGGGTGTCCATCATCGTTGTCATCGTTACCTCCTCGGGCTCTTCGGCCCAGCTATATTCTGCGCCCAATCGCTAACTATTGCAAGCGTTCGTGCGGCTATTGGCAACCATTGGACCTGGAGCCGTCAGCGCCGCTCGAGCCTGACGGGCCCAATGGCGGTGGTCGTGCGAGGTGACGCGCCGTACGTTGGAGACGAGGAGGTCCTCATCATGACCACCACCATGACCAACGCCAACGACTATTCCGCCCGCCTGTCGATCGACTACCCTGACCGCCCACTCAACCGGGTGTCCACGCTGTTGCGGATCTTCTACGTGATCCCGATCGCCGTCCTCGCCGGCCTCGTGAGCGCGACCGATGCGAGCTGGGGTGGGGTGCTCTTCGTCCCCGTGCTGTTGATGATCGTGTTCCGTCGCAAGTACCCGCGCTGGTGGTTCGACTTCAACCTCCAGCTGTCACGATTCTCGAACCGCGTGGCGGCATACCTCGCGCTCGATGTCCGACACCTACCCCTCAACGGACGAGGAGCAGTACGTGCATCTCGAACTCGACTATCCCGACGTCGAGCGCGACCTGAATCGCTGGCTGCCGCTGGTGAAGTGGTTCCTCGCGATCCCTCACTTCATCGTGCTGCTCTTCTTGAGCATCGGCGCATTCCTCGCCGGGATCGGCGCCTGGTTCGCGATCCTGTTCACGGGTCGCTATCCACGCGGGATCTTCAACTACATCGAGGGCGTCATGCGATGGTGGCTGCGGGTCGAGGCCTACGTGTTCCTCCTCATCACCGACGAGTACCCACCGTTCCGGCTGACCTGACACACGCTGTCGGCGGAGCTACTCGAGGAATCGGATGATGTCCGGGCCGATCATTCCGTCAACCGTCAGTCCCTGGTCACGTTGAAACGCTCGCACGGCAAGTTCCGTCACCATCCCCGGGACGCCGTCGATGGGTCCCGAGTACAGACCGTTGGCCCGGAGGTGCTCCTGAACGGCGCTGATGACCCGCCGACGGATCAGCCGCGACGTCAGCCACTCATCGACCAGGCCGGTGCCACGCGCAAGGCGCGCTCTGGCTGCTGACTCAACACCGCGTACGACCGACAGATAGGCAGCGTCGGGGTCATCCGATGACGTGATGGCCCGGGCACCATCGGGAAGGGCCTGAAGCTCGCCGATGGGGAGGCCCTGCCAGTGGCAGGCACGAGCGATCACGGTGATCAGGTCAGTCGGCCGATGCGATGGAGATGGAGCGCACGATCGAGCTCTCGACCGAAGGCGTATGCGGATGACACATGACGCCGGAGAGGAGTGGTGCTGAGCTGCCGGGTTCGCCTGTGCGTCACGGACCTCGGCGCACGAGGTCCTGGAAGGGTTGATCAGGCGTCACTGTTGGATGAGACGTCCATCCCTCTTCCTCCTGAGAGCTCCGACCGGTGGTTCGGGTCCCCGGCAAGCCTGCAGCGATCGGGCGTCGCTCCCCCTGTGCGATGCACGCCACGAGATCCTGGACCGAGGTGTCACGCGGGGATCGGGCCCCGGACCCGAGCGACTCCTCGTCGGGCTGCTCGTGCCCGGAGTGGCTGTCGGTCGCGCGTCGTTCCGCGAGAATTCGTGTCGTGGTGCAACATGTCCCGCTCGGTGCGCATCGTTGATGTCGATGGGAACGTTCTCGCGATCCGAACCAGGTCAGGCGCCGGATGCCGACGCTCGCTTCGCCGAGCTCTTCGCGACCGAACGTCAGGGCATGGTGCGCATGGCGACACTGCTGGTCGATTCCGTCGCACTCGCTGAGGAGATCGTGCAGGAATCGTTCGTCGCCGTTCGGGAGCGCTGGGATGGAATCGATCGACCGGGGGCATATCTGCGAACGACGGTGGTCAACGGGTGCTCGGCGGCACTCCGCCGCCGGTCGGTGGAGGAACGGTTCCAGCGTGGGCAGCCCGAACCGACCTTCGATCAGATCCCGACCCGACTCGTCGAATTGCGCGAAGCGCTCAACTGCTTGTCGGAACGTCAGCGTGTCGTCGTTGTGCTGCGGTATTTCGTCGATGTGTCCGATCACGACATTGCCGAACTGATGGAGGTTCGACCGTCGACGGTGCGATCGCTGTCTCGGCGAGCCCTGTCCGTGCTGCGAAAGGAACTGTCATGACCGAACTCGAGGAACGTCTGCGTCGAGATCTCCCGGAGCTCGTTGACGCACTCGTCGGAACGACCACCCAGTCCGACGACATGGTCACGACCGGCCCTGCTTCGCCGGCCACCTCGGGCGCTCGGAAGGAGCCCGGTTCGAGGTGGGCGGCGATTGGCACGGTCGCGGCCGCGGTTGCTGTCATCGTGGCCGGTGTCGTCGCGATCGGTTCGTTGCGGGACCCGGCTCCCCAAGACGATGCGGGACGCGGCGACAACGGCTCCGCACCGGCGAGCCACGGCGCGTGGTCGCCGATGGCGGATGCCCCGATCGACACCCGACCGTACGCGGTGTCGGCGTGGACCGGAACTGAGGCGGTGTTCTGGGCGGGTTCGAGCCTCAGCCGTGGGTTTGCGTTCAGCGACGGCGCGGCCTATGACCCGACGACCGACGAGTGGCGGACGCTGACGGTCCCCGGCTGGGGTCATCCAGGGCTCACCAGTGCCTACTTCGACGGCCAGCTGTATGCGCTCGCCAAAGGTGGAGGCACCCGTTTCGACCCGGTCGCCGGAACGTGGGCGGACCTCCCACACGTCGACGGCATGTTCCTCGCAGCGACGGTCGCGAGCGACGATGCGGTGTGGGGGATCGGGCCTGCCGCCACCAACCCGCAGGGGCAGCCGGACCTTGCGATCGCCCGGTACGAACCGGGCACCGACACATGGGCGTACGGCCCCGTCTTCGAAGGAACCGATGACCGGGCATCGGTCGTCGCCGGCCTGTCGCAGCTCGAATCGGACGTCGTGTGGACAGGAACAGAGATCGTCATCTGGGGCGGCACGGCCGCCGGCATCGCCTACGACCCGTCGCAACAGACGTGGCGCACGCTCGCCTCACCGACATCGCCGTCGGGTCTTGTCAGAAACAGCCTGATCGCGATGACCGACGCCGGCCTCGTCGCAGTTGTGGAAGTGCTGGACTCGAACGGCTCCAGCATCGGAGTCGCCGTGCAGAACGGCGGAGGTTGGCAGTGGTCCGACACCCAGATCCCGATCGAACGTTTCGACACCGTCACCGTCGCGGCAGCCGGTGAATGGATCGTGATCTTCTCGGCCGACGAGCCCCCAGCGACCGTGCACGTCCCGACCGGGACGTGGGAACGTGCCGACGGCCCGCTCGCCGGTCTCGAAGGACCCAACGCCGTGTGGAACGGCGAGACCCTCATCGTCTGGGGGGGCCACGCAACACCGACGTCGACCATCACCGATCCGCCCGACGGAGCACGCTGGACACCGCCGACCCGCTAGGCGCATTCCACCCGCGAACGACGAAGACCGCGACCGGTGACGGACAGCGCAGGTCACGACAGATCGAGGACCGGCAGCATCCTCTCGCCTCACCCATGCCCTGCGTTGCGGGATGCCCCCACAGGGGGGTCCGGCTGCGGATCGGGCGTGCTCGCTATGGTCGGCTGCGTGGGCGTGTGCGGCGTGGTTCTCTCGGCCGGACGGGGCACCCGGTTGGCGCCGTTCTCCGACACCCGACCGAAGGCGTCGTTTCCGGTTGGCTCGCGGAGCCTGCTCGATCGGGCGGTGGATGTGATCCGTCCCTTCGTCGACGAGATCGCGTTGAATGTCAGTGGGCACGGCGACTGGTTCGCAGCGAACTTGCCGCCCCGTGTGACGGCGTTCGAGGAGGGATCCGAGCCGCTCGGTACGGCGGGCGGGCTGTTCAACATGCGGGAGTGGATCGGCGACCGTGACGTCGTCGTCCTCAACGTGGACTCCGTGCTCTTCGGCGATGTGGCCGACTTCATCGGCGGACGTGACCAGGCACCGACGCGCCTCCTGGTCACGCTCGACCGTGCGGCGCCCGATTTCGACCAGCTCTGGCGGTTCGTGGGGCTCTCGACGATGAGCCGAGCCACCCTTGCCAGGATCGGTTCCGATACCGAGGATCTGTACCGCGACCTGTGGAAGCGACAACTGGCCGACGGTGAGGTCGACCTCGTGCCGTTCACCGGACTGGCGATCGACGCCGGCACGCCGGCCAATCTGCTGGCCGCGAATCTGGTCGAGAGCGGGGGCAGAACCGTTGTCGAGCCTGGCGCGTCGGTCGAAGGCACCGCCGAGCAGTGCGTCGTGCTCACCGGCGGCGAGGTGCGAGCGGGCGAGCACATACGGCTGTGCGTCGTCGACGGCAATGCGCGATTCGACCTGCCGAGCAACTCGATCGAGATTCGTGGATGCGGTTCTCGCACGGACGGTTGAGCACATTCGAACCGGTGCCGAACGACACGTTCGACGCGACAGAAGCCGGCGAAAGCGGTCCTCATGGTGTCGTGCCTCGATGCCGTTGTTCGTCGCCGTCACTGACGATCAGGCGTCGTGGCAACCCGCTATGTCCCGTCGAGATCCTGTTCTGAGATCGTCGCCGACCGGACTCCATCGACCTCGATGATGATCGTGTCACCGTCGTCGGCCGTGAGGCAGGCATCGTCAACCCCGTCGTCGTTGAAGGTGAACTCGCTCTGGGACTTCGGGTAGATGCACGTGAAGCGACCGGGGTGCTCGCGGAACCCGTCGATCGTGAAGCTGGCGACGAGACAGCGGTCGCCGTACCGGCACGGCTTCATCTCGCCCCTGATCAGCACCTGCGGTTCGGCGGCAACCGTGGTGGTCGTCGACCCTTGGGTTGTCGCCGGGGCCGGGGGAACTGTGGTTGTCGGCGGTCCGGCACTGGGCCTCGCGGTTGCGGCCGAGTCGGGAGGCGCCGATGTTCCGGCGGCCCTCAGCTGTTGGGGAGGATCGTCGCCCGAGCCCGCGAGCCAACGCCACGTGACGACTGTCATCGACGCGATGACCATGACGGCGACGAGGCCCCACCAGTTGACCGTCCATTGTGACGAGGCGCCGTCCGGTGACACCGTCAACCGACTACCTTCATCGCCCGCCACGATGCCCAACAGTACCGTTCGGTGGCTGGCGGGAGACTGTTCTCGGCGTACCGGCGAGCAGATCCGGCGATCGGGGGCAATGCGGAGCCGCGTGGCCGCCGACGCCGATTCGGGTGGAGGTCGCAAGATCGGTCTGGTCTACGGTGGGGTCCCAGGCCCACAACGAGGGGCCGAACTTCCGTTCATGCCGCAGGTTCTCGGGGGGTCAGTAATGGACCGTGTGTTCGTCAGCTATCGGCGCGACGACACCGCACGCGAGGCTCACGTACTGAAGGTGCTGCTCGAGGAGCGACTGGCTGACGTCGCCGTCTTCATCGACAACGACGATGTTCCAGGTGGTGTGGACTGGCCGCAGATGCTGCGCGACGAAGTTGAACGTGCGGGTGCTGTACTTGCGCTGATCGGTCCGGATTGGCGGCAAGGCGCGGGAAGTACCGACCGGCTCTCCGATGCGGACGATTGGGTCCGTGAGGAGCTCGCGCTCGCGCTGTCTACCAAGCCGGGACGGTTGTTACCCGTACTCGTCGAAGACGCCACGGATCAGCTTTCCGGACTGCCCATCGAGGTCGAACAACTGAGGCACATCCAGCACAAGACGCTGAACGCGGCCCGTTGGCTGGACGATGTTCATGCGATCGTCTCCTGGGTATCGGAAACCCTCGGTGCGAACAGCAGAAACCACGGCGTAGCGTTCCCGAAACCCGACGAGGTGAAGCAGCTGTTCCCTCCCCTGAATCCGGCGGACATCGATCGTTTGCTCAACAGTGGAGGCCTCAGCGGTTGGACTACCCGGAGCATCGTGGTGCCCGGCCAGGCGGACCCTGGCATCGAGCTCCACAAGGTCTTCAAGTTCACCAACTTCAGGCGGGCATTTCATTTCATACGGCTGATGGCGATCAAGGCCGATGAGATGAACCACCATCCGGAATGGAGCAATGTCTACAACAGCGTCGTCGTGGGCCAACGAACGTGGGACGGCGGCCATGTCCTGACGTCACTTGACTTCCAGATGGCTGCGTTCATGAACCGCGCCTCAGCGGATGTCATCGCCATGCCGGATGCGCCATGGCCACCGTAGACGTGGGCTGGTGAGCACGGAGGCCATCGTGGCCGACCGACGGAGACCGCGGCTGATGCGCCGGTCGGCGACCGATCGCGATCTCGCGGACCCGGCGTTCGGGGACAGCTGCCCGAGCAAGAGGACGATGTTCGTGGAGCACTCGTCCCCCGGTGCCAGAGGGTGTGTGCGTGAGGGCGGGTCGGCGACTCGCGTCGCGCAGCAGTTGGGCGCTCGGCGATGCCCGGTGCGCCCGACGATCATCCGCGGCGGATCGGGCGGGCGGAGGCGACCGGTCGCGCGAGGGCGCGCTCCCGGGCTCACACCAGACCGGCGCCGGCGAGGAGGGCGATCAAGACCCACGCGAGGGGACCCGGAACCTCGCCGAACACCACCCAGCCCCACAGGATCGCAAGCGACATCGCGACGCACTCCTACGAGGCGACGACGGCGGCCGTCCCGCGGTGCCCCTGGCGCCGATGAGCCGCTCGAGCGTTCTGCCGGTCAGGGTGCCGACGGTCGCTCCCATCGCCACAGCGGCAGCGACCCCGATGATCGCGTGCACCCATCCTGCCCAGTCGTTCGGCGCCAGCGACAACGCTGCGACCGGGATCATGACGCCGAGCAGCCAAGCGCCCGATGTCACCCAGATCCAGCGGGCTGATCTGGGTACCGCGGCGTCTGAGGACACGCCATTGGGCGTATCCCATCGACACGAGCGCCGCGACCCATGCAGGGCACAACGCGACAACCACCAGACCGCTCGGGTGAGCACCCAGGAGCGCACTACCCCCCATCCCCACGAACCATGCGAAGCCGGCGGCAGCGGTCGTGGCGACGACCCACGCCGTCCCATCGACCGCCTGTGTGTGACGACCGAGCACACGCGCCTGAGCAAGTCCCAACACGGTCCCCTCGCACAGCCCGGCAACGGTCAGACCGACGACCAACAGTGCGTCGGACGCCCCTACGGCAGCGAGGGTCGCTCCCGTGATCGCCGGCGGGATGAACCCGATGAGCTCACCGACGATGAACGCCGACGTCCAGCGACGGCGTAGCCCAGCCACCCCGGCCGTCTCCACCCGCATCAGCGAGCCCATCGCGGCCTGCACCAAACGAGGACCGCGCGTCGAACCCGAGACTCAGCATCATCGTCTCCGAAGCTGCGCCCTGCCTTCGGGAAACGTTCGAGGTAGGCCTCGAGCAGGGGTCGAGCGATGTCGGGCTCGTCGGCGCCGATGACCGCTCGGGCGGTCATGTTCATCCAATGTCCGCGCACCAGGACGTCGATGTCGTGGTCGGCAACGAAGTTCTTCCACCACGACTTGGTCTCCGACCGGCCGACCAGAGTGATCAACTCATCGCCGCGTCGCGCGGTACTGGACCGGGGTCGAGAACGAACGCCCGGACCGCACGCCTTCGTACCTCACCAAGCCGACCGCCCCCGACAGCAGACGATGGATCGGCGACCGCAACAGGCCCGACACCACAGCATTCAGTACCCTCACACCTTCATCGTGGGCCGACTCGTTCCTCACCACAAGAGCCGAATCGCATCGATGGAGAAGGGGCCGTGGAACCGGCCAGGATCAGCGGGACCGCCAGGCCAGATCGGTGTCCCCACAACCCTGGGGAACGGCGTTCGCCGAGGGTGACGACCACAACCGCGAGCTGGTCGTGATCGTCACGAGTGGAGGGTTCACGCGTCCCACGATCACACGCTGGTCCTTCGCCCCTGGTGCCGACGCTGCCGATCGTCTTCACTTGGCGCGAGGGAGGGCCGTAGATGAGGCAGTGGATGATCGCCTTTCCGCCGAAAAACCTCTTCCCGCCCGACCAGCGGTGGATGGTCGAGACGGGGTGGCCGAAGGGGTCCGCCGCTCGCGCCACGACGGCACTCGTGCGGATCCGGGCCGACGGTCGTCGGCTGGTCTCAGGCCGCCGATCTCGTGGAGCCGTTTGCCCCGCGAGGTGCCGAACGCTGTCCGGTCAGTCGGCGTCGATCAACCCGTGGGCGGTGAGCCAGTCGCGCGCAACCACCTCGATCGCCTCATCCGACCCGACTTGGAGGTTGAGCATGCCCAAGTCGGCGGTTGTCAGCTCGGCCGAGAGTGCGTTCAGGGCGGCCGCGACGTCTGGGCCCCAGCGCTCCAGCGCGTCGGTGCGGGCGATGGGCACGATGTTCTCGGCCGGTTGCATGTGCAGGTCGTCCTCGAGCACGACCAATCCGGGCCCAGCGAGCGCGGCGGCCGTCGAGAACATCACGCCGACGTCGATCTCCTGCCGCCGCAACGCCTCCGCGGTGAACCGCAACGAACGTTGGGGGAGGAACTCGGCGAAGCGGAGCCCGTACTCCGCCTCGAGCCCAGCGAGGCACAGCAGACGATCGGCGCATTCGGGCGGACCCCCGAACCTCATCGTCGAAGCCAGCGGGGCGAGGTCGCTGATCGTCTCGAGACCTTCGCTCCGTGCCATCTCGGCGGTGACTGCGAACACGTTCTTGTCTTCGGCTGGTGCGGGTTCGAGCGCGGTCAACGCTTGCGGCAGGAGCCGGATGTTGAGCTCGGTGAGCGCCGATTCGGTGTCGGGGTTCGGTTCGTGGTCGCCCGCGTACTGGAGGGCCGTGCCGAGGTATTCCGGCACGAGGTCGATGTGGCCCGACTGCTGGGCGGGTGCGATGATCTCCCTCGGACCGATCGCCCCGAGCCGGACGACGGGGGTACCAGTGGACTCGACGACCTGGGCATACATCTCGGCGAGCAGGACGCTTTCGGCGAAGTCGAAGCTGGCGACCCGCATGCCGTCGTCAGCGGTTGTCGGGTCGCTCGCCTCGCCGTCCCCGCCGCACGCCGAGCCGGCGATCGCGAGCATCACCAGGGCCGCACGCCCGAAGCTGCGAGTCACGGATCGATTCTCGCACGGAACGGTGCGGGGTGCTTCGTGACCGTCACCGACAGCCGCCTGGCGGGTGGTCGCCAGCGCCGCCCATCGGGTGAGCCGCCGCCCCTCCCTCGCGAACTCAACCGCGTCGCGGTCGGATGGCTGGTCGCCTTCGTGTTCTGGGCGATCCTGTGGGTGTGGGTGTTCCTGTCCGATGCTCCGGCGCGCTGGATCACCGAGCGCGACCTCGAGGTGATGGGGCCGATCGTGGACCATCGCCAGAGCTGGTTGACGCCCACGATGCGGCGGATCAACGAGATCGGGGCGTTCTGGCTCACCCCGATCGTCGGCTGGATCACGATCCTCGGTGGGCTCGCCGCCCGGCGCGTCCGCCACGTCTTGCTCCTGATCGCCTCGCTCTCGATCGTGGCAGGCATCGACACCGTCATCTCGCTGCAGATCCTCCGCCCCCGACCGCTCGGCATCGAGATGATCGGCTTCTGGGAGGGACCAGCCCAACCGTCGCGGCCAGTTGCGCTCCTCACGACGGCGATGATGTGCGCAGGGCTGACCCTCGTGCCCGCCGGACGGTATCGGCGGATCTGGATCGGGACCACGATCGGTGCAGTGGCGCTGTTCGCGTTCGCGCAGGTGTACGTCGGCGTCGACCATCCGTCCGACGTCCTTCCCGCCGCCACCGTCGGTGTCGCCGTCTCGCTCGTGCTCTATCGGCTCGCTGCCCCCGAGTCGGTGTTCCCGATCGCGTACCGCACGGGCAAGACCGCCCACCTCGACGTCACCGGACCGCGCGGCGAGGCGATACGCGTTGCGTTGCGCCGACAGCTCGGCGTCGATGCGACGAGCGTCGAGCGGATCGGACTCGCCGGCTCGGCCGGTTCGACGCCGCTGCGGATCAGCCAGCGAGACGGCCCCGACCTGTTCGCCAAGCTGTACGCAAGCACCCATCTCCGATCTGATCGCTCCTACAAGCTCGGCCGCACGCTCCTGTACGGGCGACTGGAGGACGAACAGCACTTCAACTCGGTCCGCAGGCTGATTCAGCACGAGCACTACATGCTCCACGTCATGGACCACGCCGGCGTCGACAGCATGGCGCCGATCGGCATCGTCGAGATCACGCCCGACCGCGAGTACCTCCTCGTGAGCGAGTTCCTCGACGGCGCCGTCGAGATCGGCGATGCCGAAGTCACCACCGAGCTGATCGACGCCGGCCTCACGGCCGTGTCGCGACTCTGGGACGCCGGCCTGGCCCACCGTGACATCAAGCCCGCCAACATCATGGTGCAGGGGGATCGGCTGAAGCTGATCGACCTCTCGTTCGCCGAGATCCGCCCGTCGCCGTGGCGACAGGCCGTCGACCTCGCCAACATGATGTTGGTGCTCGCGCTCGGCAGTAGCCCCGAGCTGGTCTACGAGCGAGCGCTGCTGCAGTTCAGCCAGGACGACATCGCCGAGGCGTTCGCAGCCTCTCGCGGCGTCACCCTTCCGTCGGCCCTGCGCTCGGACGTCAAGCGCGACGGACGCGAGCTGCTGCAGCGGTTCCGCGAGCTCGCTCCCGAACGTACGCCGGTCTCGATCCAGCACTGGTCGCTGCGCCGTATCGGCCTCACGATGTGGGTGACGATGGTCGCGCTCGCCCTGATCTCGGTCTTCCTCGACAGCCTCGGCGACATCGGACTGCGATGATGCGCTCAGGGACTGCCGTACGCGTCGCGTTCTCCACCGTGGTGGCGACGCTCGTCCTGATCGCCGGGGCGTGCTCGATCGAGAACGTGCTCCCCGAGCCGAGTTGCATCGACGGTGATTCCGTGATCCACGCGGCACAGTCGGTGCCCACAGCCGAGCTCATCCCATGCTTCGAACCGATGCCGGCCGGCTGGGACGTCAGCTCAGTCACGATCGACCAGGACGGCACGGTTGTCCGGTTCGACTCGGACCGGGCGGGTGACTCGGCCGCCATCTTCCACTTCGTCGAGCGGTGCGAGCTCGGTGCTGCGGTGAGCGTGCCCAGCGAGTACGACGGCGCGAGGCGATACGACCTCATCGAGAGCGTCGCCCCCGCTTCGTTCCGTGCCCAGCGCTTCTACGTGTTCACGGGCGGCTGCATGTGGTGGCAGTTCGACTTCGACGAGGAGGCGACGGCCGGCCTGTCGATCGAGCTCGGCGATCGCTTGACCATCAGTACCCGCGAGGCGCTCAACGAGTCGATCCGCCAGACGTTCATCGACGAGGAGGTCTGATGATCGCGGCGCGTCGCCCGAGTGTGTCTGCGCAGTGGTCGGTGGTTGCCGCGCTCACCGTGTTCGAGACCGCACGCCGGGCACACGCCCATCGAGTCGGCCCGTTCGAGGAGCGGGTCTTCCGCTGGTTCAACGACGCCCCCGACCGGATCCTGCCACCCGCCTGGGTGGTGATGCAGTCCGGTTCGCTCGGCGCGGTGTTCGTCGTCGCCGGCGGTCTCCGCTGTCGGGGGCGGGGACGCGCGGCGGCCGTGTCCGCGTTGGTCGGTTCGGCCGTATGGGTCGGCGTCAAGGTGGTCAAGCCGCTCGTCGGTCGTGGACGTCCGGACGCTCACCTGCAGAACGTGGCGGTACGAGGCGACCACCAGGACGGGCTGGGCTACCCGTCCGGTCACGCAGCGGTCGCGCTCACCCTGGCGTCGATCGTGCCCCGCACCCACTGTCTCGGCGCACAGACGGCTGCCCTGGGACTCGCCGGAATCACGGGCGGAGCCCGGTTGTACGTGGGCGCCCATCTGCCCCTCGATGTCGCCGGCGGGTTGGCGATCGGTTCGCTCGCCGGGCAAGCAGCCATCATGTTGCTCGACCGGATCGCGCCGCCATGACAGTGCCCGACCGGACGAACCGGGCTCGCCCTGGTCGACCGGTGTTCGTCGTCCGCGACGAACTGCCGGCACGTCTGGCGATTGTGGTCGTCGGCGCCGCGCTCGTGGTGTTGGTCGTGTCGTCGACGATCGTGTCGTCGGGTGAGGTCGAAGAGTGGGAAGCGGACGCGCTCCGGTTCGTCAACGGCTGGCCGGACTGGCTCGAGCCGATGATGTGGGTGCTCCAGCAGGTCGGTGTGCTCGGCGCTCCCATCGTTGCCGGTGCGCTGATCGCCTGGCGGGCCGGCCGGTGGCAGTACGCGATCCCCTTCGTGGTGTTGGGGCCGGTCAAGCTGGCGGTCGAATGGCTGATCCTCAAGCAGTTGATCGAGCGGGGTCGCCCGGCCGAGACAGTCGGTGCCGACATCATCGTGCGCGGGACCGCCCACGAGGGGTTGGGTTTCCCGTCCGGGCATGCGACGACGGCGGCGGCGTTCGCGGTCCTGATGGTCGCGTTCGTGCCGCCGCGATGGCGGGGAGTCCCGATCGTGTGGGCCGTCGTCGTGGGCCTCGCCCGGCTCTACAGCGGCGAGCACAATGTGCTCGACGTGGTCGCGGGGTTGGCCGTCGGCACGATCTACGCCATGGTGCTGTGGTTCGCGATTCTCAACCGGCTCGTCGAGCCGGAGACCGGTGGCTCGTGATGGTGAGCACCGGCGACACCCCGGGTCGCCGCGCCCGCGTGCGCTCGCCGGTCGACGTTCTCCGGCTGATCGTCGGCGCCGTGCTGGTCGTTGCCGGCGTGGCAACCGCCAACCTGTTCGACTCTGCCCTGCTCGGGCTGAGCGACGACGGGTCCGAGGCGATCGACGACCTGCCCGCTTGGGCGCGTGACGTGCCGAGCACCGTGCTGGCGGTGGCTCTCGTCATCTTCGTCGCCGGGGCACTGATCGCATCGCTCGTGACCACCCGCTACCGACGCCTTGCGACGATGGGCATCAGCGTGGCCGCCGCGATGACGCTGAGCGTGGGCATCGGCGAGCTCGTCTACTCGGTCGTCGACACCGACGTGCAGCGAGCCCTCGACGGTGCGACGACCACGTGGCGAATCGGACGGAGCAGTGGATGGTCGAGTGCAGGCGACCCCTTGCTGGCGGGCGCGGTGGCGATGCTCGCCGTCTCGGGATCGTTCGTGTCCCGAGTGGTCACCCGGCGGTTCGGTGCAATCGTCGCTGCCTACGTCGCCGTGTCCACGGTGACATCCGGAGTCCCGGCCGTCGGCCTGATCGCCGACGTGGGCGCCGGACTCCTGGTCGCGTCCGCGACCCTCCTTGCCTTCGGGCGCCACGATCTCGCGCCGGACGCCAACGACATCACGTCGGCGCTGGCGGCGATCGGCATCGAGCTGGATCGGATCGAGCGGCGGAGCGACCGGGCCGACGGGTTCAATCCGTGGGTCGGCGTGACCGCCGACGGTGACTCGATCTTCATCAAGGCGTTCGGCCGCGACGAGCGCAGCGCGGACCTCCTACTGCGCTCTGGACGCTGGATCCGCTTTCGGAAGACGGGTGACCATCGGCCGTTCGTCAGCCTCCGCCGCAAGGTCGAGCACGAGGCTCTCGTCTCGCTGCACGCCGCCACGCTCGGCGTCGCCACCCCGCGCCTGCCGCGGGGTGGCTGCCGCCGGCCTCGACGGGATGGTGCTCGCGTTCGATGAGGTGGATGGCGTCCGGGCCGATCGGGCGGGCGATCTCGACGACGAGACGCTCGCTGCCGTCTGGTCGATGGTGCGCAACCTGCACGACCGGCGCATCGCCCATCGCGACCTGAGGCTGTCGAACATCGTGCTCGACACCTCCGACGCTCCGGCGCTGACCGACTTCGCCTCATCGGAGCTGGCCGCATCCGACCAGTTGCTCGAAACCGATCTGGCCGAACTGCTGGCGTCGACCGCGGCTCGGGTCGGTCCCGACAGAGCGGTCGACGTCGCGATCAGCGTCATCGGTCGCCATCGGCTCGCGCTGGCTCTGCCCTGGCTCCAGCCACTCGCGCTGAGCAGTGCGACACGGGACGACATCGGCCGAGACGGCACCGAGTCGCTCCGCGAGGTCGTGGCCGAACGGTGCGAAGTGCCCGCGGAAGAACCGGTCCAGCTCGAACGCATCAGCGGCACCACGCTGTTCGTGATCGTCACCGTCGGCCTGAGCGCGTGGTTCCTCGTTCCGCAGCTCGCAGACATCGACGACCTCTGGGATCAGACGCGCTCGGCGTCCGGGCGCTGGGTGCTGGTCGCCCTGGGCTTCTCGTTGCTGACCTACGTCGCCGCGACCACGAGCCTGCTCGGCGCGATCCCCGTGCGGTTGCGCTTCTGGCCGGCGTTCGCCGCACAGATCGCCGCATCGTTCGCGAACCGCATCACCCCGGCCAAGGTCGGCGGGATCGCGACGAACGTCCGCTACTTCCAGCGCCAGGGGGTGCCGACCGCGGTCGGCGTCACCGCTGTCGGGCTCAACGCCATTGCCGGCGTGATCGTCCACGTGCTGCTCACGTTCGGGTTCCTGCTGCTGGCGAGCGGAAACCGGATCACTCGCGGCCTGTCGTTGCCCTCGACCGGCGTGCTCGTCGTCGCCCTGGGCGTGCTCGTGCTCGTCGCGGCCGCGTCGGCCGCGTTGCCGTTCGTGCGCCGCCAGTACGTCACCCACGTGCTGCCCCAGCTGCGATCGGGGTGGGAGGCGATCCGGACGATCGGCCACAGTCCCGGCCGGCTGGCGGCGTTGTTCGGCGGCTCGATGGCGATCACGCTCTCGTATCTGGGTGCGATGACGGCCAGCCTGGAGGCGTTCGGTTCGTCGGCGTCGTTCCCGCTCATCGCCCTGCTCTTCCTCACCGGCACCGCGGTCTCCAATGCCGCACCGACGCCAGGCGGGCTCGGCGCGGCCGAGGCCGCGCTGATCGCCGCGCTCAGCACCGTCGAGGACGCCGAGATCGTGATCCCAGCGGTGTTCCTGTTCCGCCTCGTGACGTTCTGGCTGCCGATCCTCCCGGGTTGGGCCGCCCTGACGTACCTGCGGCGCACCGACCGGATCTGACGGGTGCCGGTCGGGCCGGTAGAGGGGTCCGGCCGAGATCCGGCCCGGACACGGTTGACACAGTTGCATGTTCGACGACGACGACGCGACCGGTCAGCTCGACACGTCATGTTCGGCCCTGTCGATCGGAAGTCTCCGATGACGACCTCGGCGACGACGCCCGACTCGAACGGTTCGCCGCACGGAGCGCCGTCGCCATCAGAGTCCATGCCGGCCCGTTCGCCGTCGATGTACCCGATGGTCGAGCAGGTTCCGAGACGCCTCCGAGGGCATGCCGAGATCGATGTAGGCAGGGTCGGTGACCGAGAGGCGATCTCGGGAAGAGCGGCCAGGAGCCCGTCGCAGGCGAGTCCCGGCGACGCCAGGAACCGGGACCTTCATCCCTATCGCGACAGAAGCAAGTACCCATAACCTGGATGGTGGGCAGTCGACGAATGCAGGGACTGGACTGCGGTGCCGCTTGCCGGGCTGGCGCCATTCGCTGCGTATCGGCCCGAGAGGAGGGTCGGCGATGGTGTTCCTCGTTGCACGATGCGGAGTGGTCGGATGATGACCGCGACGCCGCCCGATGCCGACCAGGCCGTGGTGGTGTCGCGTGGAGACGTCGCAGCGACCGTTGGCATGGTGGGAACGTATCCACCGACGCAGTGCGGCATCGCCACGTACACCGCCAACCTGGGCAAGGCCCTCGAGAGCTGTGGCGTCGGCATCGAGGTCGTTCGTCTGATCGGTCGCGACGAGGATCCAGGTCCGCGCCGCGACGAGGTCGTGGCGCTCTGGCCTCGGGGATGCCCGGTCGGTTTCGATGCTGCGGTCGCGGCAACCGAGGGCGTCGACGCCGTGCTCCTGCAACATGAGTTCGGTATCTACTCCGGTCCGGACGGAAGCGCCGCCGCCGACTTCGTGCAGGCGTGCACCCGGCCGATCGTCACCGTGCTCCACACCGTGCTCGCGAACCCCCGCGCCGGCCAGGTGGCGATCATCGCTGCGCTGGACGAAGCGTCGGAGGCACTCGTCGTGCACACCGACGCGGCCCGGGCGCGGCTTGTCGCGGTTCACGACATCGATCCGGTCCGAGTCGTCGTGATACCGCACGGCGCCGCTGCCAATCTGACCGGATCACCGCTGATCGTCTCGACGGAGCCGCTGATGCTCACGTGGGGGTTGCTGGGTCCGGGAAAGGGCATCGAGCACGGGATCGACGCAATCGCCCTGTTGCGCGATCGTGGCCTCGAGGTCAGATACCTCGTTGCGGGTGAGACGCATCCGAACGTGCGTGCTCGGCACGGTGAGGAGTATCGCGACGATCTCCGAGACCGGGCTCGCCGCCGCGGTGTCTCAGACCTCGTCGACTTCGACGATCGTTATCGCGACCACGAGTCCCTGCAGGCGATGGTGCGGAGCGCCACGTTGGTGCTCCTGCCGTACGACGCACGTGATCAGGTGACGTCGGGGGTGCTGGTGGAGGCACTTGCTGCCGGCAAGCCGGTCGTCTCGACGGAGTTTCCCCATGCGATCGAGCTGCAACCGTGCGGTGCCGTTGCGCTGGTCCACCATCGATCGTCCAGCGACATCTCGAGGGCGGTCAACCAGATCGTCACTCAGCCGCAGACGCACAGCGCGATGGAGACCGCAGCGGTCGCCGAGGGGGCCAAGTACGACTGGCCGATCGTCGGTCGTCGGTTCGCCGCCGTGCTCGCTGACGCGATGGACCCGCTGATCTCGCCGGGTGCGGGTGGTCCGTGATGCTCCGCGTCCGGTCGTCGCCGACGGTGCTCCCGCTCCCCCGCGCGAACCTCGCCCCGCTCCTCACTCGACTCGATCGGTTCGGGATCGTCGAGCACGCGCGCGGCAGCGTGCCGGCGCCGGAATCCGGTCACTGCACCGACGACGCCGGCCGTGCGCTCGGACTCGCCGTGGCCCTCCCGCGCGATCCGGATGCCCGCACTGTCGCAACGGCCTGTCTCCGTCAACTCGACACCGCGCTGCAGCCCGACGGACACTTCGTGCTGCGGCTCGATCAGACCGGCCGGCCAACCGCGAGTGGACCTAGCGACGACGCGACCGCTCGAGCGCTGTGGGGACTCGCTCGGGTGTCCTCTGCGGCACCGGGGATTGCCGACTCCGGTACCGCCGAACACCTGCTCGCGCACTGCGCAGAGTTCGAATCGCACCATCCTCGTGCCGCTGCGCACGCTGTGCTCGCAGCCACCGAGCTGCTTGCCGCCGACCCGACATCAGCGCTCGGTCGGCGCCTGTTCGACGCCAACCTGCCGCACATCCCGACACAGGCCACGGCGAGCGATTGGCGGTGGCCGGAGCCACGACTCACCTATGGCAACGGGCTCATCGTCGAAGCGCTGCTCGCAGCCGCGTCGACACGCGAGTCCTGGAGCGCACTGGACGAGGCGCTCGGACTACTCGGCTGGTTGGTCGAGATCGAATGGAATCCAGCAGGTCACTTCAGCTTCACACCCACCGGCGGACGCGGGCCGGGCGATCCGATCGGTTTCGATCAGCAACCGATCGAGGCATGGACACTCGCCTCGGCCTGTCGCCGCGCCTATGAGCTCACCCTTGATCCTCAGTGGCGGTCTGCAACGGTGCGGGCCGCTGCTTGGTTCGCCGGGCTCAACGACCACGGCGTGCTCGTCTGGGACCCGGCGACCGGAGCAGCGTTCGATGGTCTGACCGCGTCGGCGGTCAACGAGAACGAGGGCACGGAATCGACCCTGTCGCTGATCGGCACCCTGGTGGCGTACGATGCCACCGGCGATCTGGCGCGCTACTCGGCGCGGAGGAGGGTCAACAGTTGACCGGCCGACGCCGTCGCAGCGCCGACGTGGCGGTCGGCGGCACCGTACACGAGGTAGATCGTGTCGCCGTCTGGTTGAAGATGGGCACCCTGCACGAAGATGACGTTGTCGACATCGCCCTCGATCTCCCAATGCAGTTCAGGGACGAGCAACGCCTCCGGGAGCAGACTGATCGGGCGACCTGTGTGATCGTCCAGGAGAGCGAGGTTCATCGTGTACACACCGTCGGCGCGTCGCTCGTGGAAGAAGAGCAGAGAGCCGTCCTCGGTCTGGAGCGGCGGCGCCCCCGCACCGATTCCGAGCGCCCCAGCGGACGGACGGATGATCGTGTGCCGCTCGATGTCGGCCAGGTGGTCGTCCCAGTACGCGTCGTCGGCGTCCCAGAGATGTTCGAGATCATCGAAGACGGCGAGCTGCATGTCGGGGTGGATCCGGTGGACCAGGGCGACTCGACCATCGGCCAGGTTCCAGACGACTGCATCCTTGTCCTGGACACCGGCCGGGCCGAGCAACCTCCCGCTCGCCGGATCGAGATGGAACCGCTCGCCGTCGTGAACGAGGTGGTGGGCGCCGACTCGCCAAGGCTCGCCGTCGGTCGACGGCAGGTTCGTGTAGGTCATCACGTGCCGTGCCTGGCCCCGGCTGTGCACCATCTGCACGCGGGGATCCTCGAAGCAGTCGACACCGAACTCACCAGCCCGGGCGAGGATGTACCCGAACTCGTACTCGAGCCCGTCGGCCGATTCGAACACGGCGATGTCGGACACGTAGTCGAGAAAGCGTGGCCCGGGCTCGGGATTGGGGCGATACGTGTCGCGGACCGCCCGGGCGAACAGGTGGAAGCGACCATCGTGGCGAAGCAGACCGGCATTGAAGATCGGGCCGTAGCCCGGAATCGCGCCTGCCCCGACCACTGGGTGCGCAGCCACCCGTCGTACCACTGGCGCGTCGGTGGTCGTGAGCGTCGGTGTCCCGTGCACCAGGAAATTGTGGGTGACCGCCTCGGCCATGTCGCGGATCCCCTCGATCGTGTCCGACAAGGTCATCGGCCGGTGCCGAGGTGAGCTGAAAGGAGTTCCGCTGATGGTGAGCGACATCCACCCCCTCGAGTTGTTCCGTCGCTATGACGGCAACCCGATCCTCGCCGCGTCCGGCTTCCCCAAGATGGTCAACGCCGTCTTCAACCCGGGCGCAACGACCTTCGGTGGCCAGACGCTGCTGCTCGTTCGAGTCGAACTGCGGTCCGGCCTGTCCCATCTCGCAGTCGTCACCTCGGACGATGGACGCACCGACTGGGTGATCGACCCCGACCGGCGGATGGCACCCGAACTCCACAGCTTCGCCGAGCAGTGGGGCATCGAGGATCCCCGCATCACCCGGCTCGGAGAAGAGTACATGATCGTGTACACCGGCTTCTCCGCTGGGGGACCGCTCGTCTGTCTGGCGACCACTCGCGACTTCGAGACGTTCGACCGCCGCGGTGTCCTGATGTCGCCTGAGGACAAGGACTCGGCGTTGTTCCCGACGACCTTCGAGGGTCGCTGGGCGCTCATCCACCGACCGGCACCGGCGACGACCAGCCTCGGCAGCCACATCTGGATCTCGTGGAGCCCGGACCTACGCCACTGGGGCGACGCCAATGTGCTCATCTCGGCCAGGCGGGGCGGCTGGTGGGACGCAAACAAGGTCGGTCTCGGCCCCCCGCCGATGCTCACCGACGACGGTTGGTTGATCTGTTACCACGGGGTCAAGGTGACCGCCTCTGGATCGATCTATCGTCTCGGTCTCGCGCTGCTCGATCGTGAGCACCCCGACCGAGTGCTCGTTCGCGGCAACGAGTGGGTCTTCGGACCACACGCCTCGTACGAGCGGACCGGCGACGTCCCGGACGCTGTCTTCCCGTGCGGATGGATCCTGCGCGACGACGGCGACACCGTCGACATGTACTACGGCGCGGCCGACTCCACCGTGTGTCTTGCGACGGCGAGCTTGCGCGAACTCCTGAACCACCTGCACACGCACCCGTGCCGGGAGTCCACGGCCCTCGCCCCCGACGAGCGGCCCTGACCGACGCGTCGGCACCTGCCGTCGCCGCCAGGGTCGTGTCGACCAGGCAAACGCTGGATCGACGGCCCGCGCAGGTCGCATCGGTCGTCGTCGGGGGTTGGTGTGGGTGTTGCAGAGCGCAACGGCCCCTCGGCCGCGTGCTGCAGGCGACCTGTCCGGCTATGACTCCGGCCACCGTGGTGTCGAGGAGGCTGATCCCAGGTCTCGGAAACGACCATCGACGAGCCAGAGGACCTTGTCGGCGAGGGCCGTGAGTCGGGCATCGTGTGACACCACGACCACTGCCGTGCCATGCCTGCGGGCCAGCTCGGTCAGCAGCTCCATCACCGCCTTTCCGTTGTCCGAGTCGAGGTTGGCGGTGGGTTCGTCGGCCAGGAGAAGCGCTGGTTCGTTGGCGAGCGCACGCGCAATCGAGACGCGCTGCTTCTCGCCACCCGAGAGGTCGCGGGCCCGGTTGCGCAATCGCTGCTCGAGCCCGCCGTCGACGAGCAGCGCTCTGGCACGCTCCGCCGCAGCGGGGCCGGAGATGCCGTTCACGTTGAGTGACAGTTCGACGTTCTCCTGAGCGCTCAGGGAGTCGAGCAGGTTGAACGTCTGGAAGACGAAGCCGATCGAGCGACGTCGGATCGCCGGAAGGCTCCGTCGGTCGACGTTCGTGATGTCGCAGCCGTCGATGATCACCTGGCCAGACGTCGGTCGGAGCAGAGCGCCAATCATCGTCAACAGCGTGGTCTTGCCGGAACCGGAGGGGCCCATGACGAGGGTGATCTCACCCCGGTCGGTGGTGAAGGTGACCCCATCGACGGCTCGCACGATGGTGTCCCCGCTGACGAACTCCTTGTGGAGATCGAGGACCTCGAGGAGCGACGCCGTCGTCACGCGCGGAACACCATCGCCGGATCGATGCTGTTGATGCGTCGCACGGGGACGTACGCCGCGACCAGCGACACCACGATCGTGGCCGCGGCCACAAAGACCGCGTCGGGCCACTGCATGTCGGTCACGAACTCCGGGACGACGCGCCGGACGAACGTGGCGACGAGCGCGGCAGCAACCACGCCGAGCACCGAACCCGCCACGCCGACGATGGCACTCTGCCGGATGACCACTCGGTAGACGAACCAGCCTGACGCGCCGAGGGCCTTCATCACCGCGTAGTCGCGGGCCTTCTCGATCGTGGCTGTGTACGTGGTGAGCGCCACGACCGCTCCGCCGATCGCGAGTCCGATCCCCACGAGGGCGGCCACGACGGGGAGGAACCCTTCGTCGACGGTCGCTGACATGGTCTCGGCGTACTCGGCGCTGGTGCGGGCCTCCGCGCCCGGCATCGTGGCGGCGACATCGACCGCGAGCGAGTCGAGCGACGTTCCTGGTTCCGTCACGAGCGCGAAGAAGCTGACGTAGCCCTCCAGCCCGAGCAGGTCGGGCGCGTCGTCTCCGTTGACGAACACCAACGCGAAGAGCGGGTTTCCACCGGGCTCGATGTGCTCGACCAGGAGTCGCCTGTCCAACACGTTGAGCACTCCACCCTCCGTCACGCCGACGTCGGCAGCGAACACGCTGTCGACGATCACGGCACCAGGGCTCGGGAGGTATCGCGCCCGGTCTTCGTCCGACACGGGAAGAGCGGTCGGAGCGGCGAAGGCCATGAACTGTGCGCTGAGCTCGCGGTTCTCGGTCGAGATCGCGATCCGGCGCGTGTACACGGGCATGGCGACGGCGACTCCGTCGATGTGCTGGAGGTCGTCGCGTCGGTCAGCTGGGAGGAACGACGACGACCTGAGTGGATCGCTCGTGCCCTCTTGTGCCACCCACATGTCACCGGGAAGGTCCGAGAAGAACGCAGACGACTCGCTCCAACCCCGGTAGAGGCTCGTGACGACGAGCACGAGCAGGACGGCGAACGCGACACCGGCGGTCGACATCGCGAACCGGATCTTCTCCGTGAACAGGTTGCGACGCGCGAGCGGCACCACGAGTTCATCGTCACCCTGCGACGTCGGTCCTCCACAGGGGCGAAGGTCACCGCCGTCGTACCGTTCGGATGCGGGACGAGGCTTCCAGCCCCATGACCTCCGGCCCTGGTAGCACTGCCGGCATCGGAGGCATCGTCGGAGCATGGGGCGTCTCCTGCGTACCGCGGTCCGGGCCCTGCGACGGTCGATCGCATGGAGCGGGTGCCTCGTGTTGGCCATGCCCGGCTGCTCGTCGTCGGACGATGGCACCGCGCCGTCCGCCTCGACGACTCTCCCCACTTCGATCAGCCCGCCTTCGACGTCGATACCCGTCACCATCACCGACCCCGGCACGGTGCCGACGACGATTCCTCCGGCGAGTACGGCCGCTGATGCGACCGCTCCGTCCACGAGCGTGCTGTCGACGATCGAACCCGCCCCGCTCGCTCGGACGGACATCAACGCGATCACTACATCGTTCCTCGTGTTCTTCGGTGGGTTGGAGAGCACCGTCGACGAGAAGGTCGCCGTGCTCGCAGATGGCGAGACGTACCGCGGGATGCTCGAAGCGGCGAGTGAGAACGATCAGTTCCAGCAGATGTCGACCGATATCCGCGAGATCCGGGCCGGTTCCGACGAAGAATGCGGCAGGTTCGACGCACCCTCCGGGTGCGCGATCGTCGTCCACGACGTCCTCGTCGGTGGGTTCCCAATGGCGGCCGGGATCGAGAGCCCGGCGATTTCGGCCGACGGCAGGTGGCTGGTCGGCTCTCAGGCCTGGTGCAACATCGTCGAGATGGGCGGTGCCGAGTGCACCGAGCCGACGAACGGCTCGGGCGCATGAGATTCATCGCGCTCATTCTGCACAACGTCAGGATCAAGCCGGTCCGGTCGGCGCTGACGGCGCTGGCGGTGTCGATCGGCGTTGGCGCGGGGATCACGATCGGCGTCGTCACCTTCAGCCTGCGCGAGACAGCCGTGCAGATCCTCCAGATCGGCCGGGCCGATTTCTCGGTCTCGCAGGAGGGCGTCTCCGACTTGCTCAACAGTGCGATCGATGAGCAGGAGATCCGGCTTCTCGGGGAGCTGCCAGGCGTCGAGAGCATCACGGGTATCTTCGTGGCGCCGATCGACCTCGATGCGGAGAACCCGTTCTTCCTTCGGATCGGGATCGATCCGACATCGATGGAGGAGTTCGGTGTGCGGGTCGTCGACGGGAGAGCATTCACAACGACCGCTCCCGACGAGATCATGCTCGGGTACCGAGCAGCGCGAAACCTCGACAAACAGGTCGGCGACCTGATCGAGATCAGCGACGACACCTACCGGATCGTCGGCATCTTCGCCACCGACCAGGAGTTCGGCGACGCAGCATCGATGATGCCGCTGGTCACGTTGCAGGCTCAGCAACGTCAGCCCGGCAACGTGACGATCGCGTTCGTGCGGACGGAGCCCGGCGTCGACGCCGAGACCATACGTTCGACGATCGAGGAGGATTTCCCGCAGTTGATCACCGTGCGCACGGCAGAGGAGTTCGGTCGTGCCGATCGAAACCTTGCCCTGCTGACGGCTGCCGACGACGCGGCCACGATCGTGGCGCTCGCGTTCGGCGTGATCATCGTCACGAACACCATGCTGCTCACCTTCACCGAGCGGATCCGCGAGTTCGGCATCCTGCGCTCGATCGGCTGGTCGCGACGACGAATCGTGTCGATGGTCGTCGGCGAGACACTCGTCATCAGCATCGCCGGGGCGGCCATCGGTGTCGGGCTGTCGTTCGTCGCGGTCCAACTGCTGCAACGAATCGGGTCGCTCAGCGGCGTGCTCGACGCCCAATACACCGTCGATGTGTTCGGACGCGCGCTGGCGACCGCCGTCGGGATCGGGTTCCTCGGCGCCCTCTACCCCGCAGCCCGAGCGGCCTTCCTCGCACCCCTGGAGGCGCTTCGCCGTGAGTGAGCATCGCCCCTACACCGGGCCGGCCGTCGAGTGCTCCGATGTCCACAAGCACTTCGGCGGCGATGAGGTGCTGCGCGGCATCCACCTCGTGGTCGAGCAGGGCGAGTTCGTGGCGCTTTCCGGCCCGTCGGGGGGTGGGAAGTCGACACTGTTGCACCTGCTCGCAGCCCTCGATCGCCCGACAGCCGGCCGAATCGTCGTGGCGGGTCACGATCTGACCGAGCTGCGGGCCGTGAACCGGTATCGCCGTCTCGAGGTCGGGATCGTCTTCCAGCTCCACAACCTGCTTCCTCACATGTCGGCCGGTCGCAACGTCGAGCTCGCCATGTTCGGTACGCATCTGTCGGCCCAGCAACGCAAGGCACGATCCGCGGATCTGCTCGAGCAACTCGACCTGTCGAACACCGTCGATCGGTCACCCACGCGTCTGTCCGGTGGTGAGCGTCAACGCGTCGCAATCGCGAGAGCAATCGCCAACAACCCGCGGTTGCTGCTCGCCGACGAACCGACCGGCAACCTCGACCCCGGCGCAGCGGACACGGTGATCGCAGTGTTCGAACGCTTGCGAGAGCGCGGCAACATGTCGATCGTGCTGGTCACCCACGACCCGCTCGTCGGCGCCCGGGCCGACCGCCAGCTCGTACTCGACGACGGCACCGTCCACCTGGCGCCCTCGAGCTCCACCCAGCCGGCGCAGCGCAGCTCCTGAGGAGCTGCGCCGAGAGGCCCCGAAACGAAGGACCGAAACGGAGGACACGAGCGGAACGAAAGAGACCGAAGCGACCGATCCGCTCGAGTCCTTACGCCGGTTCGTCGGCCGGAATGATGAGGCCGTAGTGGCCGTCGTAGCGGCGGTACAACACCCGGCCACGGCAACCGACCCTGTCCTTGAAGAAGACCCACGGCGCATGGCTGCGGTCGAGATGCTCCCGGGCCTCGTCGAGCGACAGGATCTGGGCCCGCCCGGGCTCGAGTTCGGCCGCTGCGGCGGACGGCCGATCCAACGGCGTCGCGGCTCCATCGAGGAGCCGGAGGCGATACCCCGTCGACTCCCGCCAAACGATGGCGTCCTGTCCGGTGGCGAGATCGGTGAACAAGAAGAAGTCGTAGTCCATCGACTCCATGTCGAACACCGCCTCGTCGACGGTCGCCTCAGCAGTGGTGTAGGTCTTGTGCCGCACGATCTGCCGGTCGTCAGCGGGCCGCGGGAAGTACGGCGACCCGGGAGTGGCAGCATTCCCATGTCGCCACGAGCCGGGCACGCTCACCGGGCCCCGCCGGCGCAAGGCCTGCCGACGCTCGATCAGGTGGCGCACTCGGTCACGCAGCCTGGCTTCGAGCAGATCGATCGCTTCCTCCATCTGGTCGGCCGCGACGTGAGCCCGAACCGGTTCGCCGTCGAGGTCGAGATTGACCCGCGCCGTTGCACCTCGCTCGCGCGCCGGATCAGCGGACCGTTCGAGGCGCACACTGGCGAACAACACCGGGTCGTCGAGTGACTCCACTACCTTGCCGATCTTGTCGATCGCGTAGTTCCACTCCTTGTGGGAGACGTTGCGCGACGCCGACAGCACCAGCTGAGTCTCCTCGTCGCCCCGACGTGGCAGGGCGAGCTCGGCCATGTTGCCCAGCCATTGTTCTGCGATCTCGCCGTGCGCGATGCACATCCGACTCCCGATCATCGACCCGTGGGGGTCTGGGTCCCAGACGAGCATCACCGTGCCGTCCCGGTCCCCGGCGGCCTTGGGACGATCCGCGCCGAGCAGTCGCGACGACGCCCAGTACCGGCGGATCCGAACCGGCCCCACCATGACCTCACCGTCGGCGAGCAGCGAAGCGTTCGGGGCATAGAGCCGCATCATGTTCTCGATGTCGGCAGCGGCCAGCGATGACGACCACAGCTCGGCCACGCGCATTGGATACCGTTCGAGATCACGTCCGAGCGAGGTCAGCTTCGTCATCGAGGCTGCACCGCCGGCGGTGTCCGCTGTACGTGCCCCGCTCAGCGTCCCGAATCGGCGATGATGCTCGACCGCCCTCGTCCCGGCCCGGAGAACGACGTTGACCGCCGTGTCGGCCGGGCCGCGTGCGACGTCGAAGTGGACGCGGGCACCTGGCAGGCGCGCCGTCGAATCCATGTCCTCGCCGCGAACCGCGAACCGGCGCCCGGCGTGGACGATCCGTCCCTCTCCGGTTGCCGGATCGAACCACTGCACCACTCCGTCGGGCATCGCCCGACTCCCTTCGCTCGATCGGCCCACCCTCGCGGCACATCTCCGCGATGGGGTGGCAATTCGACGGTCGCGCTCCACCGTGGGCGGCAGTAGTGACGAACGACCCGATCTCGGAGCCAACGCTTCTCCAACAGGGCATCGCGCACATCGCTGCTCGCTCACGGAGGGAGGCCCTTCGGCCCTGTCGATCGATGGTATGGGGATGTCTAATCGAACTGGGCTGGCTCACGCGCTCAAGGAGCTGCGAATGTTGTTCGTCGATCGGCGAGATGGTGGCCGACGGTTGGCCGAGCGGCTCGTTCACCTCCGAGGCGTTCCCGACGTGGTGGTGGTCGGCCTCCCCCGCGGTGGCGTTCCGGTTGCGGCCGAGGTCGCCACGGCCTTGAGCGCTCCGCTCGATGTGATCGTGGTGCGCAAGCTCGGCGTGCCGTTCCAGCCCGAGCTCGGCATGGGGGCGATCGGTGAGGACGACGTTCGCATCATCAACGACGAGGTGATCCGAATGGCACACGTGACCCCCGAGGAGTTCGCTGCCGTCGAGGCGCGCGAGCGCCCCGAGCTCGAGCGGCGAGCGAGCCGCTTCCGTCAGGGCCGAGCCCGCATCCCCCTCGCCGACAAGACGGTCGTGATCGTCGACGACGGGGTGGCCACCGGGTCGACAGCTCGAGCAGCATGTGATGTCGCCCGGGCCGAGGGCGCAGCGCGGGTCGTGCTCACCGTTCCGGTGGCTCCGACCGATTGGACAACCCGATTGGCGGGAGTCGCGGACGAGTTCGTGACCGTGCACACCCCAACGGACTTCTACGCCGTCGGTCAGTTCTACCGCGACTTCGCACAGACCAGCGACGATCAGGTGGTACAACTGCTCGACGAGGCCGCCACTCGGATTGCGGCGGCGAGCCCATCCACCCCCGGCGATCACCGTCATGATCGGCCGGTCCTCGACGAGGACGTCGGCATCGGGATCGGTCCGGTCGTGGTGACCGGCCACCTCACCCTTCCAGAGCGCGCCAGCGGTCTGGTGATCTTCGCCCACGGCAGCGGAAGCAGCCGCCGCAGCCCCCGCAACCAGTTCGTCGCCTCCGTCCTGAACGCTGCTGGCCTCGCCACCCTGCTCTTCGATCTGCTCACCCCCGACGAGGAGCTCGACCGCTCGAACGTCTTCGACATCGCCCTCCTCGCAGACCGTCTGATCGGCGTCACGACATGGGCTCGGAGCGACCGTTCATCGGCCCAGCTTCGGACCGGATACTTCGGTGCCAGCACCGGAGCGGCCGCCGCGCTCTGGGCGGCCGCCGAGCCCGGATCCGACGTGGCGGCCGTCGTGTCCCGCGGTGGCCGTCCCGACCTCGCTGGACCGCGCCTCGTCGCGGTTCGGGCGCCGACGCTCCTCATCGTCGGCAGCCACGACACCGTGGTGCTCGGCCTCAATCGCCAGGCGCAGGCAAGACTGAAATGCAGCAATGAGCTGAGCGTCGTGCCCGGCGCCACCCATCTCTTCGAGGAACCCGGCACCCTCCGAACAGTGGCCGAGCTCGCCCGTGACTGGTTCCTCGAACACCTCAACCCCCCGGACCACCAACGGTGACCAATGGAGTTGGCATGGGCTCGGGACACGACGCTCGGCCGCCAATCCCTGAAGCGCCGTACCTGGCGGCCTCCGACAGCAACGCCGTGAGCGAGAACGAGATGGTGCCACTCGCACTCGACCATCGTGACACGCCTGGCTCGGACCGACCGGAGGCAGCCTGGATCGCGGACCGGCTCGCTCGAGCATCCGCGGCACTCGGCACAGTCGTCGAAAGGCGTCGCTCGCGGCTCGTCGTTCGAATCGAGAGAGGATCACGCGGATGACCGGTCGGGGCCATCGGATCCTGCCGCACACGGCCGATCTGATCGTCGAGGCCTGGGGGCCGCATCTTGCCGCATGTGTCGAGGAGGCGATCGCAGGCGTGATCGGCATCTGCGTCGATGCACGGTCGGCGAGCATCGACGGCATCCGATCCGTGCGCCTCGACCCCGGGTCGGAGGAGTCGGTCCTGCTCGCCGCCCTCGACGAGGTGATCTTCACCCTCGACACATCACCCGACGTTCCCGTGGGCGCCAAGGTGTTCTCCCGCGGCGATGACGTCGGCAAGCGTCTCGATCTGGAGCTGCTCCTCGCATCACCGGCGTCGGTGTCGCCGACCGGCGCCGGGCCGAAGGCGATCTCGAGGTCGGGACTCACGGTCGACGTGTCGCCCGGAGAGGTGCGGTGCTCGTTCCTCGTCGATGTGTGAAGACGGCCCCGGTTCATCCCTTGACGACGCCCAGCGGTACGAGCCGACAGACCCGTCGCGCCAGTCCGGCCCGCTCGACCGTCTCCACCACGGCGTCGACGTCCTTGTACGAGAACGGCGCTTCCTCGGCCAGCCCCCGGTTCGAACGGGCACGCACCTGGACCCCCTCTGCCTCGAGCTCGCGCCGCAGCTTCGCTCCGGTGGTCTGCTTGCGGGCTGCGGTGCGGCTCATCGTCCGCCCGGCCCCGTGGCAGGTCGAGCTGAACGCGCCGGCGCCGCGCTCCCCCACGAGCACATACGAAGCGGTGCCCATCGAACCCGGCACGAGTACCGGCTGGCCCACGTCGATCAGGTCCGGCGGGAGATCACGATGGCCGGGTGGAAGCGCTCGGGTCGCTCCCTTGCGATGTACGCACAGCTCGCGTCGGCGTCCGTCGATCTCATGGGTCTCGAGCTTGGCCAGGTTGTGCGACACGTCGTACAGCAGATCCAGCTCACCCTCGCCGATCGTCAGCGCGAATGCGGCGCGTGCGGCGACCGAGAGCAGTTGACGATTTGCGCGCCCGTAATTGGCTGCCGCAGCCATCGCACCCAGATAGGCCTCGCCCTCCGGGGAGCGAACCGGCGCGCACGCCAGCTGCCGATCCGGGACCTCGATTCCGTAGCGCGCCATTGCCGCCTCCATGCGTCCCACATGATCGGTGCAGATCTGATGGCCCAGGCCGCGGGAACCGGAGTGGATCATGACGCACACCTGACCGACCCGGAGCCCGAACGCCGCTGCAACCGCGTCGTCCACGATTCGATCGACCACCTGCACCTCCAAGAAGTGATTGCCCGACCCCAGACTCCCCACCTGGTGCAGGCCCCGGGTGATGGCGCGGTCGCTCACCTCGGAGGGGTCGGCCCCGGGCAGCCAACCATCGTCCTCACAGCGGTCGAGATCACGCTGACATCCGAACCCCGCGGACACCGCGTAGACAGCACCACCGTGCAGGACATCCACGAGCTGATGATGATCCCGCATCTCCCAGAACGCTCCCGGTCCGGCGCCCTTGGGGATGCTGCGGCTGAGCTCGTCCATCAACGCCGTCATCCGCGGGCCGATGTCATCCCTGACGAACGGCGACAGCAGCAGACGAACGCCGCACGAGATGTCGAAACCAACGCCGCCGGGCGACACCACTCCGCCTTCTGCGACGTCGGTCGCGGCGACACCACCGATCGGGAACCCGTACCCCCAGTGCACATCGGGCATCGCGTACGACGCGCCGACGATGCCCGGCAGCGTGGCCACGTTCACCACCTGCTCCAACGCACGGTCACCGACGACGTCGGGGAGCAGTTCGTGCGACGCGAACACGATGCCCGGAACCCGCATCGGTCCCGATCGCTCGATCCGCCATCGCCACGGCGTCTCCTCGATCAGCTGCATCGGCACCCGAGCCGTCTCCATCGTGGTCACCCCCGTGGATGAGTGCCACTTCACGCTAGGAGCATGCGGCATCGACGGCCAGGGCCGAACGGCACCGCCCACCCCAACCTGAGGTTCATCCCCTGGCGATGCGACCGGACGTTCGACGTTTCCGGTGGCGCGGCACCGGGTGCGGGCCGCAACCGTCGGGACGACAGGGCGACCGATGAACGCGCGACGCTGCGTCGAAGCAGCGTCGCTCGTCGGTCGCGGCATCGTCCACGACCACCGACGCCGACCCTGAGACGACCAGCGGTTCGCAAGCGAATTCGGCAGTCGCGGGTGGTCGACGTGAGGCGGCGGACACCGACGGATGAGCTCGTCGGTAGCGGCATCGTCCACGACCGCCGACACCGACCCTGAGACGACCAGCGGTTCGCAAGCGAATTCGGCAGTCGCGGGTGGTCGACGTGAGGCGGCGGACACCGACGGATGAGCTCGTCGGTAGCGGCATCGTCCACGACCGCCGACACCGACCCTGAGACGACCAGCGGTTCGCAAGCGAATTCGGCAGTCGCGGGTGGTCGACGTGAGGCGGCTGACACCGACGGATGGGTGGAGCCACCCCGTGCTGGCGCACGCTCGCCCGCACGTGATGGACTCTCTGGAGATGACCCATCGGATACTCAAGCACGGCAAGCTGCCAGCGGACCTGCTCGACGAGGTCCTCAGCCTGCTGGGGCCGAGCTCCTCCGAGGTACGACTCGGACCCGAGATCGGTGAGGACGCGTGTGCGATCGACGTCGCCGAGGGCACGCTCGTCGCAGCGTCTGATCCCATCACGTTGACGGGAACCGACATCGCTCGCTTCGTGGTGATCGTCAACGCCAACGACGTCGCCGTCATGGGGGTCCGTCCCCGGTGGTTCCTTGCGACAGTCCTGCTCCCGACCGGCACCACCGAGGACCAGGTTCACCAGCTCTTCGGTGAGCTGCACCGTGCCGTGTCGGAGGTGGGAGCAGATCTCGTGGGCGGTCACACGGAGGTGACGGCGGCCGTGACGCGACCCGTCATCGTGGGCACGATGCTCGGACTCGCGGCCACCGCAGACGTCGTCATCACCGGTGGTGCTCGGTCGGGAGATCTCGTCGTGCAGATCGGAGTCGCTCCCATCGAGGGCGCCGCAGTACTTGCAGCCGACGGTGTGCCTCGCCTGGAGGCGGTGAACGTGGAGATCATCGAGCGAGCTGCGGCGGCACGAGACGATCCGGGCATCAGCGTCGTGGAACAAGCCCTCACCGCAGCCGAACTCGGCGCCACCGCCATGCACGACCCGACCGAAGGGGGGATTCTCGCCGGGTTCCACGAGTTGGCCAGGGCTTCCGGTACCGCAGTACGCGTCGACACCTCGAAGATGCTCTGGTTCGAACCGGGCGTCATCCTCTGCCGAGCTGCAGGCCTCGACCCGTGGGCCACGCTGGCATCAGGCGCTCTTCTGGCCACCTTCGCCCCCGACGACGTGGAAGCAGCACTCGCCGCCTTCCGAACCGGTGGTCACGCCGCAGCGGTCGTTGCCACCGTCGAGGACGGAGCAGGCGTCTGCGACATCGCCGGCCGCCCTCTCGCCATGCCCGAGCGAGACGAGATCGCCCGCCTGCTCGACGACTGATTCATCTCATCACGGGCCGAGCGCCGCCGACGCCGAACGCACCCGGGTCCCGTGCACAGGTCGCCGGAACTCGTGACTCGAACCGATTCGTAGACTGGCGCAGTGCCCTGCCCGACGCCCCGAACCCGTTTCCCGAGAGGTGCTCGCTGATGTCGGGGGAATCGATGCACGACGATCTCGCTCGACGGACGGCCGATCTCGTCGACGAGGGGCTGTTCAAGGGCGAGCGGGTGATCACCTCTCCGCAGTCGGCCCACATCGAGCTGGCGGACGGCAACACCGTGATCAACCTGTGCGCCAACAACTACCTGGGGCTCGCCGATCACCCGTCGATGATCGAAGCCGCACATCGTGCGCTCGACACCTACGGCTACGGCATGGCATCGGTCCGCTTCATCTGCGGTACACAAACCGTGCACAAGCAGCTCGAAGCAGCACTGAGCCGCTTCCTCGGCACCGACGACACGATCCTCTACTCGTCGTGCTTCGATGCCAACGGTGGGCTGTTCGAGACGATCCTCGACGAGAACGACTGCGTGATCAGCGACGCGCTCAACCACGCGTCGATCATCGACGGCATCCGCCTCAGCAAGGCGCAGCGTCTGCGCTACGACAACAACGACATGGGCCAGTTGGAGCAGCGGCTGCAGGAGGCGGCAGGCGCCAGGTACCGGTTGATCGCGACCGACGGCGTGTTCTCGATGGACGGCGTGATCGCCGACCTTGCGGCGATCTGCGACCTCGCCGACCGGTACGACGCGATGGTGATGGTCGACGACTCTCACGCCGTCGGTTTCGTCGGTTCCGGTGGCCGCGGCACACCCGAATACTGCAACGTCATGGGTCGCGTCGACATCGTCACGGGCACCCTCGGCAAGGCGATGGGCGGCGCATCGGGCGGCTACACCAGCGGCCGAAAGGAGATCGTCGACTGGCTGCGCCAGCGCTCCCGCCCATACCTGTTCAGCAACTCGCTGGCGCCGGTGATCGCAGCCACGACGCTCGACGTGCTCGAGCTGATCCAATCAGCCGATGACCTCCAGCGACAGCTCGAGCGCAACTCGCTGCGGTTCCGCGACGGCATGGCCGGCGCCGGGTTCACCCTCGCCGGCGCCGGACACCCGATCATCCCGGTCATGCTCGGCGATGCTCGGGTCGCCGGGGAGATGGCGGACCGACTCCTGGCCGAGGGGATCTTCGTGATCGCGTTCTCGTTCCCGGTCGTGCCGCGCGACATGGCACGGATCCGGACGCAGATGTCGGCGGCGCACTCCGACGACGACATCACGGTGGCGATCGAGGCGTTCGCCCGGGTCGGTCGCGAGATGGGCGTCGTGTCGTGAGTCGATCGTCGTGAGGGCACTGGTCAAGGCCCGTCGCGAGCCGGGATTGTGGATGCAGGACGTCGATGCACCCGCCGCCGGCGACGGCGAGGTGCTGATCCGGGTCCGCAAGACCTCGATCTGCGGCACCGATCTGCACATCCACCGGTGGGATGCGTGGGCGCAAGCGACGATCCCGGTCCCGATGGTCGTCGGACACGAGTTCATGGGCCACATCGCCGCGATCGGCGCCCACGTCGACGGACTCGAGATCGGCCAGCGCGTCTCAGGTGAGGGTCACATCACGTGCGGCCACTGCCGCAACTGCAAGGGCGGTCGCCGGGAGTTCTGCCACAACCACATCAGCGTCGGGGTCACCCGGCCAGGGGCCTTCGCCGAGTACGTCGTCCTCCCCGCCCAGAACGTGTTCGTGGTGCCCGACCACATCGACGACGATGTCGCGGCGGTGCTCGACCCGCTCGGCAACGCCACGCACACCGCCCTGCGCTTCGACGTCGTGGGTGAGGACGTGCTCATCACCGGCGCCGGGCCGATCGGTGCGATGTCGGCAGCGATCGTGCACCACATCGGCGCCCGCAACGTCGTCGTCACCGATGTCAACCCGTTTCGCCTCGACCTCGCCGCCCGGCTCGGAGCGACACGCATCGTCGACGTGTCGACCGAGCGGCTCGCCGCCGTGATGGACGAGCTCGGAATGACCGAGGGATTCGATGTCGGGCTCGAGATGTCGGGAGCCGAGTCGGCGTTCAACCAGCTGCTCGATGCGATGAATCACGGGGGTCGGATCGCCGTGCTCGGCATTCCTGCCGGACCGATGACGCTCGACGTCAACGATGTGATCTTCAAGGGCCTCGCTGTGCAAGGGATCTACGGCAGGCGGATCTTCGAGACGTGGTACAAGATGGCAGCGATGCTCCAGAGCGGGCTCGACGTCGACGCCGTCATCACTCATCGCCTTCCGGCCGACCGCTTCGACGAGGCCTTCGAGATCGTGGGTGACGGGACCTGTGGGAAGGTCATCCTCGACTGGGACTGATCCGACGGATCGCCACGTGTCGATTCGTCGTTCGAGTCGGATCGAGACCGGAACGATCCCATCGGGTCGCGACGACGAGACGGGTCCGATGCCCCTAGCCAGGTACCACCGAGCATCGAAGACTGGACGGCAGACCGCTCGCAATCGAAGGCTACCCATGCTCGTCGTCAGAACACCCGACTCGTGGAGACAACGATGAAGGCGATCACGCAGTCCCGATACGGGTCGCCCGATGTCCTCGAGCTGATCGACGTCGACATGCCCGAGATCGACGATGGCGAGGTGTTGGTCGAGGTGCACGCCGCTTCGATCGGGGCGTGGGTTGATCACCTCGTGGCCGGAGATCCGCTCGCGATGCGGATCCAATTCGGGCTCAGGAAGCCCCGCAACCGGATTCGAGCCTCCGATCTGGCGGGTCGGGTCGTCGCTGTCGGAGCGAACGTCGAGACGTTTCGACCCGGCGACGAGGTGTACGGCGAGGGCGATGCGGCCTTTGCAGAATACGCGGCCGTGGCGCCGGGGAAGCTTGCGGCGAAGCCTCGAACGCTGACCTTCGAGCAGGCGGCCGCGGTTCCGATCGCCGGTCAGACCGCGCTGTTGGGCCTCCGCGATCATGGCCGCCTCCGCGAGGGGCAGCATGTGCTCGTCATCGGCGCGGCGGGAGGTGTCGGGACGTTCGCGGTGCAGATCGCCACAGCGATGGGCGCGGAGGTCACCGGCGTGTGCAGCACCGGCAACGTCGAGCTCGTCGAGTTCCTCGGCGCCGACCACGTGATCGATCACACCGTCCGCGACGTCACGCGCGAATCGCAGCGGTACGACCTGATTCTCCAGCTCGCGGGTTCGCAGTCGATCTCGGATCTGCGGAGCGTGCTCGCACGGCGAGGAACACTCGTCCTGAGCAGTGGGGAAGGCGGCCGCTGGCTCGGGCCACTCCCCCGACTGGCGACAGGCCTCGCATTGTCGCCGTTCGTGGAGCATCGCGTGCGAACCTTCGTCGCAGCGGCGAACGCCGCGAACCTGGCCGACCTGACCGACCTCATCGAGGGCGGGCAACTCGCACCCGTCATGGACCGCGTGTACCCATTGAGCGAGATGGCCGAGGCGCTCCGTCACTTCCAGCAACCCCACGGTCACCACGGCAAGACGGTCGTCTCCATGGAGCACGGGATCGAAGCGCAATGAGGCGACGACCGGATGTGAGCGAGCCGGTGGAGGCGTTCATGCACCACGTCTCCGGCAGCGGCGACCCCCTGATGCTGTCCGATGTCGGTCGGCGCAGCGGGTGGCGCGACGACGGGCCTGTCGACGTGAGGGCGGCAGCTCTGCCACCCGTCCGGGCGATGTTCACCGGCGAGGGATACGTGACTCGCGTGACGACAAGCAGGGCTTCCGAGCCCGGAGCCGCCGATCTCGCCCGGCGACGTTGCCGGTCACGTCGTGCTCGATGGAGGTGAGGGGTCGGCATGGCAATCGCATGGGGACTGGTGCTCGTCGTGACGTCGACGGTCGGTTGGGGGGGCAGCTGTGGTCGTGGTTCGCGCCACGGACCGCTGCGCGCCTCGGGCTCACCGAATCCGAATCGGACGTCGACCCGATCTTCTGGCTCGACGCCCGAGGCGAGGCGCTGTGGGATCTGTCGATCCTGTGGACCATGCCCGCCGCCGGGGTGATGCTCATCGCCGGTGTCGACCGGTGGCCGTACCTCGGCCTCATCGGCGGCGGTTCGTACCTGTACTTCGCAGGCCGCGGCATCGTCGTCCGCTCCGTCATGCGTCGACACGACGTGCGAATCGGGAAACCCGACACCATTCGAATCGGTCTCGCTGCGCTCGCTGTGTGGGGCACGATTGCTCTCGTCACCATCGCCGCCTCGATCGTCGCGCTGGAGCAGGCATGATCGAGAGGCCGACATGACGGTCACCCCGATGACGTGGTTCGTCTCCCTCGGCGGCCTGGCCCTGATCGGCCTGCTGGGCACCGTGCAACTGATCGCGTTTCTTCGTCCACACGATCGATGGACGATCGACAACGTGTACGGCGGCGATCCGGCCGACACCGACCCGGTCGCGGTACTTCGCGTTCAACCGAGGGTCGGCAGTCGCCGATCCGTTCCTCTGGGCGCCACTCCAGATCGTCGGCAGCATCGGCATGCTCGCCGGTCAACCTTGGGGCTTCCTGCTGGCGCTCATGGCATCGGTCCCGTACTGGTACACCTCCGTCTTCTTCTACATCTGGGATCGAGATCTCGGGATTCGCAAGCCGACTGCCTCGTACTGGATCCTGATCTGGGGGGTGTGGCCGACCTTCGGCATCATCGAAGGCATCTACTGCTTCGTGCGGCTCGTGGGCTGACCGGCATCGGCCGGAGCAAGAGCGACGGGCCGCTTGTTCATTCGCACAGGTCAGCGTCGTGGGAGCATCGCTGCCGCGATCTCCTTCACCAGTTTCGCGCCGACCATCGCCGTCATGTCGACGACGTCGCGGGTGGGGTTGAGCTCGACGACGTCGGCGCCGACCAGCGGCCCGGGCAGGGACTCGATCATGTCGAGCACCTCGCGCACGGTCAGCCCGCCGGGCTCGTGATGGGACACGCCGGGAGCCACCGATGGGTCGAAACCGTCGAGGTCGATGCTGAGGTAGATCGGGCCGGTGAGCGAAGACGCATCGAACTCGTGCAGTCGACGCGGCGACACCATCGTCACGTCCCAGCGGAGCGCCTGCCCGAGCTGATGCTGCGTTGCGGTTCGGATGCCGAGCTGCACGAGCCGGGTCATGCAGCCTGACTCCAGCGCCCGGGCGAACGGTGATGCGTGGCTCAGTGGATTGCCGTCGAGGTCGTCGTAGATGTCGGGGTGGGCGTCGACGTGGACGACCGTCAGATCGTCGTGATGCCGTCGGAACGCACGCAGGACCGGGTACGTGATGGAGTGATCGCCACCGAGCGAGATGACCTGGCGACCGGCGGCCAGTTGATCGGCGATCGCCTCGGTGATGAGATCGGCGTCGGCGGCTGACGCCCGTTGATTGGCAACCGGCACATCGCCCACGTCGTCGAGATGTCCGACGACCTCGACCGACGACTCCGACGACGTGTTGTGCGAACCCGAGTGCAGTGCGGCTCGGATCGCTGCGGGACCGGCCGCCGACCCGACGAGGTGCGACGAGTTCGCGTCCACTGGAACCCCGAGCAGCGAGATCACCCCGCGGAGGCTACCCATGCGCCCGCAGCCTGATGGCGGCCGCGACCTCCGACAGGCGACGGTGGTGTCGTCGAGCGCCGCCGAGGCGATCTCGATCGCTCCGAGCGGGCTCTGTCCGCGGCCAGCATCCATCCAGCGGCGCACGGATGACTGCCCGACCCGGAGCCGGGGTCGATACCGCGCACCGGCACCCCATCGCTGGACCAGCTCGACCTTCGACGTCGCCGACTCCGTCGCTCGCTGTTCGTGCCGGTCAACTCGGCGATCTGGGGCGTCGCGACCGTCGGCAACCGATCGGCCGCCCTGATCCTCGGCGACGTTTCTGGCGCCGGGGCGACTACGCCGCCTGCTCGGCGACGCTGAGCGGGCGGCGTCCCGATCGATCCACGAGAGCACCGCCCGAGCTGCCCGAACGAGCTCGGTCGGCAACCGAGCGACACGCAACGAGCAGGTTCGTCACGAAGTGACCGGATCGGTCCGTGCATGCCGTGTGGCCGCCCGTCACCGTGTGGAGCGATGCGCCGCGAACGGCGTGTGCGAGCTCGAATTGCCGGATCGTGGGGACCACTTCGTCGCCGAGCGAAGCGACGACGGCGGTGGGCACGTCGATGTCGCCCGCCCAATGGCGAGCATCGAACTGGCCGATCGCCCGACCGGCGTCGACGACCTGGGACCAATCGTGGAGCAGGACCTGCCTGACCATCCAGGGGGGGTCGCCGCGCGACTCCAGACGATGCGACAGCGCCGTGCTCGACAACCGACCGAGCGCTCGGAACGGTGACGTCGTCGCGAGCGCGGAGGTTCCGTTCAACACCGAGAACATCGCCCGGCGTCGGGGCGTGTCGGCGAAGTGCCGGCTCGTCGCGCACAACACGAGCCCTTCGACGAGCTCGGGGTGTTGCCGCCAGACGAGCTTCGCGATCGGTCCGCCCATCGAGTATCCGACCGGGATGAAGCGTTCGACACCGAGCTCGCGAGTGATCGCCGCGACGTCGTCGGCGCAGTCCTCCAAGCGGAAGCGATCCGTCGTTCGGATGCCGCGGCCGTGCCCTCGGTGATCGAACGCGATGACCCGGAATCGTCGACCGAGCAGGTTGTAGCTGGCGTGCCAGTTGAGGTCGGCGGTCGCCGTCCAGCCGTGGAGCAGCACCAACACCTCGGCATCCGGCGGGCCCGGCAGTTGACGCACGAACACTCGACCACGACCCGGTACCTCGACGAATTCACCAGGTGGCACCGACAACGGGGTGTCCGACGGGAGGACCAGATCGACCGAGGTCCGGGGGATCGCCGTCGTCGCAGGTGTCGTCTCGCAGGACTCGTGGAGCGACGTGGCCTCTTGACCGTTGGCCCGGTCCCACTCCCGTCTCCGATTCGATACCCCGGCCATGAACCACTATCGGCAACCATCAAGCAAAACTCAACACCGCCAAGGATTGGTCTCCGATCTGCAAACTCCACGTCAATTCAGAAGGTCTGCGCCATCGTGCGAAGGTGGACGACGAATGCGTCGGCCGAATGCGACCTCGGACGCGGCGGGCACGGCACGCCCCGACACTCCTGGAGCGCCCCGATCAACAACAATGAACCGGTCCACACCAGATGGGCGAGCAGCCGGGCCACGATGCCGCCCGTCCACTGGTACACCACACCGAACACCACCCCGCACGCCGCCCCGGCGAGGACCAACTCCCAGTTGCGTTCGACGACCTTGACGAACGTGTCGGCCATGACACCGACGTACAGACCGGTCCCGACGTGGATCATCGCGCGAAACGCCAGTTCCTCCGCGAGCACCATGGCGATCACGGCAAGGGCGATGTCGCGTCGGCGGTCACCGGCCGCGATCCGGTACAGATCACCTGCACGATCGACGATCGAGGGCACGACAGCAGCGATGGCTCGCACCCCGATCTGCGTTGCGACCAGCCAGGCCACACCGACAGCCACACCGATGACGACGGATCGACCGTCCACGACGCCCACGGCAGCACGGACATCGCCCGCCAGCCAGAGAGCAACAGCGACGTTGCGGTCATCACCATCGCGCCGGAACGCATCCGCCGCCAGATCCCTCGACGCTCGGGTACGAAGACGTACGACCACGCCGCAGACGCGACCACGAACGAGACGAGTGCGGCGATCACGCGGCTGGGCCACGCGGCGGCCGGTCGACGATCGGCACCGAGGCCGATCGGAACCCGTCCCACCACGTAAGCATCCGGATCCGCACTGTGCGTCGACGGTCATCACGATCGCGAGGGGGCGTGATCTCACCACGGACGAGCCAGCCGAACTTCGCTCCGGGTCGACGATCCTCGGACGCATGGAACATCGCCGACCATCGCCCCACGACGTTGTTTCGTGCGATCGATTCGGGCAACGACAACGTTCCGTCTGCCCACCGCGCCGGCACGGCCAGAGGCCCGACAACACCCGCTGCGTCCCTGCTCGAATCCAGACCCTCGAGCCCGACGATGCAGTCGTGGGTGCCGGTCGCAACACTCTCGATCGACGCGATCACATGCTCCGGAATCGTCGGAACCGCAGGTCGGGCCGCGCCGGCGGGCACGCCGAGCCGGTCGACGAACCTCGGCCGATCGACCTTCGCCCAGGGCCTCATCGTCACCGACGGCGAGCGATCGAGCAGCAACTCACGCTCGGGGGTGACCGCGATCAGCACACGGTCCGCAACCGACCATCCGGGCAGCACGCCGGCCCATGACTCCATGTAGCCGAGCACCTGGGCGACGTGTTCGACACCGACGCGAACTGCCGCGAGCGGTGCCACCGCGGCGGCACCCATGTCCGGTACGGAAAGCCAAGGTCGGAGCGGATCGACCACGACCGCCCGCCCCCGGAGCACGGCGACCTGGTCGCGATCGGCGACCATGTATCCAGCAACACCGTGACGGGTGACCGCCAGTGTCTTGTAGGCCGATCTCGACGTCGTGGTCCAGTAGCGCCCGAAGATCTCGACCCCGGCGGTCGGCGTGACGTGCGGACCCCACCTGCTCGGCACCGCGAGCGGGACGAACGCGCTCACGTCGCTCCTGCGCCACCGAGGACGGTGTTCTCCAACGCGGCGGGGTCGATCCCGAGGTGGCGAGCGAACCGTACGTCGAACCCGTCACCGGTTCGCCGCATCGTGGACGCCATCACCCGCCTCGACGGCTCCCCGGCTGGAACGAGGGAACGGCAACTCGACGCACAACGTGATGTCGATCCGGAGCTCGTGACGTCCGGCCGCACGGAGACGAGCTCGTAGGCGCCGTTGGCTCCAGCACGTTCGCGCACACCCGTGCGGGGCTCGTACTCGTGCTCGTGCTCGTGCTCGTCGTGGATGCGACACGTTGGCACGAAGGTCGTGCGCGACGTGAAACTCGGCGCAATCGACACGCCGAGTGCCGGGATCGCGCCGAGCGTCGAACACCAGCGGCTGCCGTCGACCGCGACGTGATCGACCGGAGGAGTCGGGTCCGCCAGCAGATCCGCGTCGATGGACGTTCCAGATGGTGTCGACGTCAGCGGGCAGGACCGCGACCGAGTGATTGCGAGCGGTGAAGGTCGTCACGCCGGAGGAGGTCCCGATGCGACGATCCGCCACTCCACTCACGTCGATGTCGGGGCCGGCCTGCGGCCGCTCACCACGAGCGGGTGCTCGCCTCGCCGATGAGGGTCCGGAGTCGCGGGCCGGGCGCCGGCCGCGCCCCAGGGTGTTCGATGACCCACGCCGAGATCTGGGTTGCGAACCGGGCCGCGTCCACAGCCGAATGCCCGGTCAGGTATCGGGCGAGGAAGCCGCCCGCGAACGAGTCACCGGCACCCGTTGCGTCGACGAGGTTGTTCGTGGCGGGTGGGATGTGGTGCGCTTGTCCGTCCTGCCAGATGAGCGCTCCGTCGGCGTCGAGTTTGAGGATCACCAGCGCGCTGGGGTACAGCAGATCGAGCTCGCGGGCGATCCCCTCGGGCTCCTTCACCCCGGTCAGGACGGCCCCTTCCTCCTTGTTCGGGAGGAAGACGTCGATGCCGAGGTCCTGTGTGACGGCGAGGAAGTGGTCGACGCCCATCTCGTCGATCATCTGGAACGAACCCGGATCGAACGACAGCGTAGCCCCGGCGTCCTGCGCCACTCGCGCCGCGGCGCGTGCCGCAGTCCGTGGTGGATCGGTGAAGAACGACCAGGCGGTGAGGTGCAGGTGCGACGCGCTCCGGAGCGCCGCGCGGGAGCTCGCTCGGGAGGAGGTAGAAGTCGGCGCCGTGACCCGACACCATCGACCGCTCGCCGGTGTGATCGACGAACACAGCGACGGAGCCGGTGAGGTTGGCGTCGGATTCGACGAGGTGGTGGGTGACGCCCTCGTCGTCGAGGTTCTCGATCGCGAGTTGACCCATACGATCGCGTCCGATCTTGCCGACGAACTCGGTCGGGAGCCCGCAGCGCGCGGCCCAGACGGCAACGTTGGCACCGCTGCCCCCCGGCAGCAGCATCACCTCACCGAAGGTGTCCCCGCCCTGGAGCAGCTCACTGTTGGTGCGAATCAGGACGTCCCAGGCGAAGTCGCCGAGCACGCAGAGGTTGGCCGATGTCGACGACACACCGCCACGGTACCGTGCGATCGGGATCAGTTCGTCACCGTCACGACCATCGCACCGGCGGCGATGCCGCGCACCGTCCAGCCGATCGTCCGGAACCAGTTCGACCACACGAGCAGGTCGTGCAGCCCGGCGTCCCAGCCGTCGGCGAGGCGACCGTGGAGCGGCGCATAGAACACACCCGTCGCGACCCAGAGGGCTGCGAGGACACCACCTGATCCGAGCCACAACCACGCAGGGACCGCATCGGTCGCGACGCCGATCGCGGCAGCGCTGACGACCTCGACGATCGCGAACACCGCCAGGACCACGACCACCCGGCGCTGGTGCCCCTCGACATACGCGGGGAAGGCGTCGGCCGGCACTGTCGCCATCAGCGGGTAGTGGAGGATCTGGATCGTCCAGATGAAGCCGACCATCGCCCAGGTCGCGGCGAAGTGGATGAGGATCCACGGGTTCATGCAGCCATCATCCACGACCGGCCATCTGACCGCTCAACCCTGGTGCGCTGCGACCGGGCACATAGCGTGCCGTGCCATGTTCACCGCCGAGGCGCTGTTCGCCGGCGCCGTCGCGGCGTACATCGTGGGTTTGTCGAAGACCGGTGTACCCGGCAGCGGTTTGATCGCGATTCCCCTGTTCGCGACGGTCTTCGACGGTCGTTTGATTCCCGGGGCGACGTTGCCGATCCTGATCTGCGCCGACCTGTTCGCCGTTCGCTGGTACCGCCAACACACCCGATGGGATCTGCTCCGCCCGCTCGCGTGGTGGGTCGGGCTCGGCTACGTCATCGGCATCGTGTTCTTCGTCGCCGTCGGGAGCGCCACACGATCACTGGAGGTCGCGATCGGCACCATCGTGCTCGCGATCGTCGCGATCCAGCTGTGGCGCATGTACCGGGGTGCACCACGCCGCGACGCCGATCTCCGGACTGCGGCGGCATACGGCACCACCGGTGGCTTCACCACCTTCGTCGCGAACGCTGCGGGTCCGGTGATCAACACCTATCTGGCGGGTCTCGGCCTCCCCAAGCACGAGCACCTCGGCACGTCGGCCTGGTTGTACCTCGCCCTCAACGTCTCGAAGATCCCGTTCTACATCGCGATCGGCGAGCTCACCTCTGGCGGCCGCTTCTTCACGTGGCACAGCCTCCTGTACGACCTCTTGATGGTTCCGGCCATCGTCGTCGGAGTGTTCTCGGGGCGTTCGCTGTTCCACCGGATCCCGCAGCGCACGTTCCTCCTGACGGTGCTGGTCCTTTCGGCCGCAGGCGCTGCCAAGCTCCTGATCTGACCCGGCGGCGGCACTTCTCGAAGAAGTCCAGCTCACCGGGCACGGTACGACGCTGACTGCGGTACCTTGCCCGACGATGCCCGAGCGACCCGACGTCCCGTTTCCCGACGACTTCCTCTGGGGAGCCGCCGCTTCCAGCTACCAGATCGAGGGAGCCGCCCACACCGGTGGCCGCGGCCCATCGGTGTGGGACGATTTCTCGCACACCCCCGGCACCGTGGCCCACGGGCACACGGGCGACGTCGCCTGCGACCACTACCACCGCGTCGAATCCGACGTTGCGATGATGGCCGACCTGGGTCTCCGCGCATACCGGTTCTCGATCTCGTGGTCACGGGTGATTCCCGATGGGCGAGGCGCACCGAACGAGGAGGGCATCGCCTGGTACTCACGGCTCGTCGATCTGCTCCTCGCCCACGACATCGTCCCCTGCCCCACGCTCTTCCACTGGGACCTGCCGTCAGCCCTGGAGGCGCGAGGCGGGTTCCGGAATCGCGACACAGCGAGCTGGTTCGCGGACTACGCCACGCTGATGGTCGACCGACTCGGCGATCGCGTCACGATGTGGTCGACGCTCAACGAGCCGTGGTGCTACGCCTTTCTCGGCCATGCGGCGGGCGCCCACGCACCCGGGATGCGCAACGACCATGCGGCCGTCTCGGTGGCCCACCATGAGCTGCTCGCACACGGTCTCGGGGTCGAGGCGATGCGAGCGGCCAGGAACGACCTCTCGATCGGCATCGTGATCAACCCGAGTCCGGTACGCAGCGAGGGCACCCCCACCGCATCGGACGATGCGATCCGTCGGATCGACGGCATCCACAACCGCTGGTGGTTCGATCCGGTCCTGACGGGCGGGTACCCGGCCGACATCCTCGACGACTTCGGACCGCTTGCCGACGCGATCCGGCCGGGCGACACGGAGCAGATCGCGCAACCGATCGACTGGATCGGCATCAACTACTACTTCGACCTCCTGTTCCGCGGGGCCCGCGACGGTGACCCGGTCGTGCGCGACTACCCGACCGTGGAGGGCATCGCCGAGTCGCCGACACGTCCCGTCCACACCGACATGGGGTGGCCGATCACGCCCGAGGGCTTCACCGAGCTCCTCGTGCGGCTGAACCACGACTACCCGAACCTTCCGCCGGTGTACATCACCGAGAACGGGTGCGCCTACGACGACCCGGTCGTGCACGGTCGCTGCGCCGATTCGCGCCGCATCGACTACCTCGATCTCCACCTCCGGGCGGTCAAGGATGCGGTCGATGCCGGCGTCGATGTCCGCGGCTACTTCCAATGGTCGGTCATGGACAACTTCGAGTGGGCATTCGGGTACGACATGCGCTTCGGCATCGTCCACGTCGATTTCGAGACGCTCGAACGCACACCCAAGGACAGTGCCGCCTGGTACCGCGACGTGATCCGGGGCAACGCGCTCCCGGCACGAGAGGGTTGACACCGCCCGAAGCGGCGGTGAACGTGGGGTGATGGTACCGAGCTTCGCCCCACCCGGGCCCGGGCAGTGGGCACTCGACCGCTCCCATTACCCCGGCGGCACGACACCGATCAGCCAGTGGTTGATCGGTGAGAGCATGGCCGCGGGGATGGAACAGGTGATGGCCGAGATCGGTGCACCCGTCAAGCGGGTCGAGGCCCGGTTCGTGAACGGATTCATGTACACCCGCGTGTGGCCGTTGGTCGGCGGCGACCGACCGCCGCGCCGTCTCCCTCCGACGCCCATCCTGAGGCTCGTCTCGCACCTGCACCCGGCGTTCCGGCGGCGAGCCAGGCAGGCCCGCATCACGCTGGACGAGCGCCCGTCGCTCCGCGTCGCCGAACGGTGGGACAGCGAGATCCGACCCCGTGTCCGAGCCGCCAACCAACGGTTGCAGGACGTCGACGTCGCGTCGATCGACGACACCGGGCTCGAGCAACACGTCGGCGATCTGCTCGACCACCTGCGCGAGCAGTACGAGCTGCACTTCTGGCTCCACGGTCACGACCTCGGCCCGATCGCCCGTTACCTGTACGAGACGACCAGCTGGGGCATCGACGCCGAGCGCGCGATCGAGGCGCTGGCGGGCGCCTCGCCGTCGACCGCACGTCCGGCCGAGATGCTGTGGCGGCTCCGCACGATCGTCGACGACTCGGGTCTGTCGGCTTCGTCGCTCGACGACGTGCGTGGGGTCTCCGACGAGGCACGATCACTGCTCGACACGTACCTCGCCGAGTACGGACACGTGTTGGCGACCGGGTACGACATCACCTCGTTCACGCTCGTCGAGCTGCCGTCCGTAGTGCTCGGCAGCATCCTCTCGGCCCGGGCTCCCGGCGAGCACGACCATGCCGTGACAGCGGCTCGACTCCGCGAGCAGGTCCCTGCCGACGACCGACCCGAGTTCGACCAGGTGCTCGCCGATGCCCGCGCCGTCATGGACATGCGCGACGACAACGGCCCGCAGACCGCCGAATGGCCGACCGGCCTGCTTCGTCGTGCCTTGCTGGCCGCAGGTGTCCGCCTCGCGGCACGTGGTGAGGTGATCGACGCCGAGCACGTGCTCGACGTGACACCGGACGAGGCACGCGCCATGTTCAGCGGCGGGCTCCCGGCGGCGTCGGAGTTGGCGGCACGCGTCGCGCGACGACACGACCTCGCGACGATCTCGCCACCCGCGACGCTGGGTGACCCCGAGCCGGAGCCACCGCTCGACATCCTGCCCGACCCGTTGCCGAAGCTCGTCGGGATGGTGCAACTGTCCATGCACCATCTCGGCATGGACGGCGCCGTCGGCACCGACGGGCTCGTCGGCGTGGGCATCGGCACCGCCGCCTACACCGGCCGCGCCCGGTGCGCGGCCACGGCAGATGACGCGATCGAGAAGCTCGAACCCGGCGATGTGCTCGTCGTCCGAGCGACGTCGCCGGCGTTCAACGCCGTACTCGCCATCGCCGGCGCGGTCGTGACGGCCAACGGAGGCGCGATGTCCCATGCAGCCGTGTTGGCGCGCGAGCTCGGCATTCCAGCCGTCGTCGGGGCGGGAGCGGCACTCGACATCGTCGACGGCAGCACCGTCGAGGTCGATCCGGTCGCCGGGCGCATACGCGTCGTCGATTGACGCTCCGAACGGCGGCGACACCTGGTCGCGCCGCCGGGAGTCCGCTGTGCCGTCCCGACGTGCGGACCGGGTCGCCGGGAGGCAGCGATGCGAGACTGGTGAGGTGATCGAAGCCGCCGTCCATGCCGCCGCAGTGCCCCCGTTCCACGCGATGGCGATGAGCCGATTCGCAACCGAACGGGAATCCGACGGTCACCGGGTACTCCACCTCGAGGTCGGCCAACCCTCGACTCCGCTTCCCGGACTGGCACGAGCTGCAGTGGAGGACGCCCTCCAGCATCAACTCGGCTACACCACCGCGGCCGGGCTCCAACCGCTGCGCGAGCGGCTCGCCGATCGCTATCACGCAGAGGTCGACCCGCGCCGGGTGCTCGTGTGCGGGGGCGCCTCGGCCGGGTTCACTCTGGCGTTCCTCACGCTGTTCGACCCCGGAGCGCGCGTCGGCATCGTCGAGCCGGGCTATCCGTGCTATCGCAACACACTGATCGCCCTCGGATTGACGCCGGTCAGGATCGAGGTCGGCGACGACACTCGATGGGCGCCGAGTCCCGGGCTCCTCACCGCCGCCGGACACCTCGACGGGATCGTGTTGGCATCGCCCTCGAACCCGACCGGCACCGTGCTCGGCGCTGACGCCTTGGCAGCCTTGACGGCGCACTGCGCGACGCACGACATCCGTATCGTCGCCGACGAGATCTACCACGGGATCGTGGAGGAACCGGCGCCCCAGATCCTCGACCACCACCAGGACGCGTTCGTCATCAACAGCTTCTCCAAGTACTTCTCGATGACCGGCTGGCGGGTCGGCTGGATCGTGGTCCCCGAGTCGCTCGTCGACACCGTCGAGCGGCTGCAGCAGAACTTCTTCATCTGCGCGCCTCACGTCGGGCAGGTGGCGGCGCTCGCTGCGCTGGACGCCACCGAGGAGCTCGAAGCGCACGTGGCGCGTTACCGCACGAACCGTCACCTCGTGGTCGACGGGCTGGCCGCCGCCGGCATCGACCGCATCGCGCCCGCCGACGGCGCCTTCTACGTCTACGCCCACCTCCCACAGTTCACGACCGATCTCGGTATCGACTCGCTGATGTTGTGCCACCGATGGCTCGACGAGATCGGCGTGTGCGCGACACCCGGGATCGACTTCGATCTCGAGCGCGGGCACGAGTACGTGCGCTTCTCCTACGCCGGCCACGGTCCCGACCTCGTCGAGGCCTGTGATCTGATCGCCGGCTGGTCGCCGTGACGTCGCACCCTTGCGGTCGTGACGACGCTCCGACAGGCGTGTCGAGGCCCGGAGCTCGCGGTACCGTCGGCGCGTCGAGTGTCATCGGACGCGGCGAGCGCTGCGGGCCCGTGCCCCGTCTGCCCGGGCAGCCGACGAGGGGCCGCGCGCCACGAAACGGCGGGTCGGGCTCTTCGACGCAACCCGACCTGGCGGGCCCGACGACTGGACCACGGACCTCGACGAGTACGAGACGATGCGCACCCACATCGACGATCGTCGACGAATCCGACGATGACAGCACGATCCTGCTCGAGACGGTCGTCGCTGCCGTCCAGGACCGATTCGGCGAGAGCGAACTGTTCCCGAACCGTCGAACGACCAACGACGTGCGCTCTACCAAGGTCGACCTGGAGGCCCGATGCGAGGTCGAGCGAAACCCCGGGCGCAGTCCCCAGCGCATCCGTCGTTGGCGCACGGACGGCGCCTGACGGCTCGCGACCTGCTCAGCTGACGCCGAGCAGGTCGACGACGAAGACCAGCGTCTCGTTCGGCGCGATCACACCTCCGGCACCCTGCGCGCCATAGCCCATGTGGGGTGGGATGTGGAGCGTGCGGCGACCGCCGACCTTCATGCCGGCGACGCCCTCATCCCAGCCTGGGATGACCTGACCGGCGCCGAGACCGAACTGAAACGGCTCCATGCGATCCCAGGAAGCGTCGAACTGTCGCCCTGTCGACCAGGAGACGCCGACGTAGTGCACGGTGACCGACTGTCCAGCGGCAGCTTCGTCGCCGTCGCCGATCACGTCGTCGACCATCACGATTTCGCTCGGAGGTGTGGTATCGGGCACGGACACGTCGGGCTTGCGCATCGACCGAACGCTATCGGTCAGCGCCCGATGGCGGCCGCGAGGCCCTCCGGGTCGGCGACACTGACCCAGAGCGCCGAATGTCGGCGAATCCCGATCACACGAGGCACCCGCTCGACGAATTCGATGCACAGGCCGCGGTGGTGGTTCGTGCCGAACGTGATGCCGTCATCGGCGAAACTGAGCCGCAGACCGACCGCCGTGTACCAACGGTGGGGACCGGTGACTCGGGTGTGGTCGACGTTCGACAGCGGGGTCTCCACCGTCGCCCGACCGTACGTGGCGCGGAGCATGCCGTCGTCGGTGACCGTGACCCCGTCGGACTCGGTCACACGAAGCGTCGCGAACAGCACCTTCCATCGTCGATCGAAACGGTACGGGAAGTACCGATCGCCCTTGTCCGCGGTGTCGCGTGCACCGCTCACGACAGCTCCTGCGTCGACTCGACGATCATGCGCAACTCGGGCCAGGCGGCAGCGAACCCGGCGTGGAGCGGCCGCTGCTCGACCTCGCCGGGTGAGTCCCACGCGATCGCATCGGTCTCGAAGTTGATCGAGGCGCCGAATTCGCTCGGCACCTCGACCACGAACGTCGTGTACGACCAGTCGGCAGCGGGTGCGAACACGGTGTGTCCGAGGACCCGATGCCCGCCGGGAATCTGGCCGATCTCCTCGGATGCCTCCCGGAGCGCGCCCTCGAGTGGCGTCTCTCCCTCATCGAGCGCTCCGCCGGCGCACGACCACGTGCCGCCCTCGTGAGCGAAGGCCGACCGCTTCTGGAGCATGACGCGAGGTCCGTCGGGGAAGCGCACGACGAAGACGACCCCGGCCGCTCCGTGGACACCCCACCGTACGTGCCCATCCGAGCACATCATGAATCCGTCGCCGGTTCGTGACGCCACGGCCTCAGAGATCCCAGACCTGCTTGGCGGCGGTCACCGTCGGCATGCCGATCTCGCCGGTCGAGGCGGTTTCGGGGCGGTAGGCACCGCCGAGGAGCGCGCTGAGCGTCGAGCCGACGCTCCGCGTGAGCGCCTGCAGGTCGTAGCCGCCTTCGAGAACCACCAGCACACGCCGCTCCGGGACGAGTGACTGGAGCTTGCGGGCCATGTCGGCGTAGTCGCCCGCTGTCAGCCGGAGCCCTGCCAGGGGGTCGTCACGATGGCCGTCGAAACCGGCGGAGATGAGCAGCCAATCGGGTCGGAATCGTTCGATCACCGGCACGACGACCTCGTCGAAAGCGGCCCGATACGTATCGCCGGCGGTCCCGGCAGGGAACGGGAGGTTGACGTTGGCGCCGGCACCGGCACCGGCACCCGTCTCGCGGAGCTGGCCGGTGCCCGGATACAGCGGGGACTCGTGGGTCGAGACGTAGAGCACGTTCGGATCGTCGTAGAAGATGTCCTGGGTGCCGTTGCCGTGGTGGACGTCCCAATCGACGATCGCGACCTTCTCGCCGGCAGCGGCGAGCTTGGCTGCACCGACGGCGGCGTTGTTGAACAGGCAGAACCCCATCGCCCGGTCGCGCACGGCGTGATGGCCGGGTGGTCGGCCCCCGGCGAAGGCGACGTCGCACTCACCGGCGCGCAGCGCTCCGATCGCTCCGAGAACCGCCCCTGCGCTGCGACGGGCCGTGGCCCATGACCCGGCGGTCGCGATCGTGTCAGGGTCGAGCTGCCCGCCGCCGGCAGCACAGAACTGCTCGACGGCGGTCACGTATGCAGCGTCGTGAACGAGCCCGAGATCGTCGACCGACACCAACTCGGGAACTCGCCACTCCGTTGCGTCGTCGAGACCGGCCTCGTGGATGCCCGCGAGCGCAGCGTCGAGCCGACCGCGATGCTCGGGGTGCCAAGCGGGCGTGCCGTGATCGTCGTGCTCGGCGGCAGCGAAGACGATCAGCGGAGATGTCACCTCACCAGCCTGCCACGCGACCGGTGGGACCGCGCAGTCCCAGCGACGCGGCGGTTTCCGGCTCGCCGAACATGGGGAACTACGGTTCCCGGTCGTGACCGGCGCATTCCTGCACCCCTTCGCCTCGCCCGCCCGCGAGTCGTTCATCACCCTCGACCGCGGCAAGGGAGCAGTGGTCTGGGACACCGCCGGCCACGAGTACATCGATGCGATGGCGAGCCTCTGGTACTGCGCGATCGGCCACGGGCGCGAGGAGATGGCCGATGCGATCGCCCGTCAGATCACGACCCTCGAGGCCTATTCGTGCTTCGATCCGTTCACGACACCTCCGGCCGACGAGTTGGCCGAGCGCCTGGTGGCTCTGACACCGATCCCGGATGCCCGGGTATTCCTGTGCCAGTCGGGTTCGGAAGCCGTCGACACCGCGATGAAGCTGGCACGAGTCGCCCACGTCCAGGCCGGCAACCCGAAACGGAACCTGATCATCAGCCGCATGCGTGGCTACCACGGCACCAATTACGGCGGAACGTCCGCACAGGGGATCACCGCCAACAAGCAGGGCTGGGGCGAGTTGCTGCCCGAGGTCGTCCAGGTGCCCAGTGACGACATCGAGGCACTCTCCCGGCTCATGGCCGAGCGCAGCGACCAGCTCGCGGCGGTGATCACCGAACCGGTCCAGGGTGCGGCCGGTGTGTGGCCGCCGGAGGAGGGTTACCTCGAATCGCTGCGACGTCTGTGCGACCAGCACGGTGCCTATCTGATCTTCGACGAGGTGATCACCGGCTTCGGTCGCCTCGGCGAATGGTTCGCCGCCGATCACTTCGGTGTCATCCCCGACATCACGACCTTCGCCAAGGCCGTGACGTCGGGCTATCAGCCGCTCGGTGGCGTGTTCGTGAACGGAACGGTCAGGGCAGCGCTCGAGGCCGATCCCGATTTCAAGCTCACGACCGGGTACACCTACTCCGGTCATGCGACCGCGTGCGTCGCTGCCCTCACGAACATCGGCATCCTCGAACGCGAGGGCTTGATCGAACGAGCGGCCCAGATCGGCGCCCGACTCGGAGCCGGTATCCGTGCTCTGGTCGACGACGGCGTCTTCGCCGGCGCGCGTGGCGAGGGCGCGATGTGGGCAGCGGCGATGCACCCGGGCCAAGACGCTGGAGCGCTGCGCGCTCGGATGCTCGCACGGGGCGTCATCGTGCGCCCGATCGGCGAGCACACGCTCACCTTCTGTCCACCGTTCGTCACCACCGACGGGCAGATCGACACCATCATCGACGCGCTCGCGGCGTCGGCATCGGAGTAACCACATGGGACGTCTCGATCAACTCGACCTGTCCGCGCAGATCGGGAACAACGAGTATGAGGAACGCCTGTACAAGGCGCAACGCAAACTGCTCGCAATCCGTCTCGAACTCGGCGGCCATCTCGAGGACTCCCATCTCGGACCCGGCGTGCTCGTGGTCATGGAGGGTTCCGACGCCGGCGGCAAGGGTGGCGCGATCAAGCGCATCGTCGAACCGCTCGATCCACGCCACTACCGAGTGTCGGCGTTCGCCAAGCCGACCTTCGACGAGAAGCGCAAGCACTTCCTGTGGCGGTTCTGGACGGAGGTGCCCGGCCTCGGTGGCTTCGCGCTGTTCGATCGCAGTTGGTACGGAAGGGTCCTCGTCGAGCGGGTCGAGGGGTACGCGACCAAGGCGCAGTGGCAACGCGCCTTCGACGAGATCGTCCAGTTCGAGCGCAACCTCGTGCTCGAGGGCGTGATCATCGTCAAGTTCTGGCTCCAGATCAGCCCGGACGAGCAGCTCAAGCGGTTCGAGAAGCGCGAGAACGACCCGCTTCGACGCTGGAAGCTCACCGACGAGGACTGGCGCAACCGGGACAAGATCGATCTCTACGACGCTGCGGTCGAGGACATGTTCGACAAGACCGATCACGATCTCGCTCCCTGGCACATCGTGTCGGGCGAGCAGAAGCGGCATGCCCGTGTCGAGATCCTCGAAACGCTGATCGATCGCATCGAGTCAGGCGTCGAGGCGTTCGAGAACCCGGTGCCCGACGACGACGGCTGGGCGTGACGGGACGACCCGAGGTCGTGACGGCGTCAACGTGAGTCAGGGTCGTGCGCCGGTGTCCACCGGAATGCCGAACACACGGTCTCGTCGGCTCGTAGCCACCCGTGGTCGTCGAGGACGATCAGATCGAGCGGCTGGCCGGCGTCGACCGGAGCGAGGTACTCCAACTCCACCGTCCCTCGCCGATCGATGTCACCTCGCTGCACGAGCTCCTCGAGCATCGCCCACTGGGCGGCGTTGTTGACGTGGTCGAACTGGTCGAGATCGCTGCGTCTGAACCGCCAGGGCTCGGTGAGGGCCTCGACGGGGGGTCGCGCCCGCAGGCTCAGCTTGGACGACACGACACGTTCGCCGGCAGCCTCACCATAGATCGCGAAGAACTCCTCGCCGAGACGGGCCGGCCGGCCGGTGGCGGTGTCCACCTGGACCCAGAGGCTGACGGCCTCGACGACGGCGCCGACGTCTCCAGCGAGTGAGGTGCGCCGTTCGGCCCAGCTCCGTCCGGACCCCGTGCAGTAGGTCGTGAGCCGGAGCCGTTCGCCCATCTGCCCCTGCACCAGGGTCGTGATCATCGTCCGCCGCACGACCCATCCGAGCGCATTGGGGAGGCCAGCGTCGACAGCATCATCGCTCGCGATGTCCTGCATGTAGCGGGCGACCGCGTCGAGACGGAGTCGCCCGCCCGGATCGACGTCGCCCAGACGCACGCTGCGCTCGGCGGTGTAGCGACGCCCCACGTCGGTCAGCGGTCGCAGCTGCGTCGCAGGACGCACGCTCATCGGATGGCTTCGTCCGTCGGGTCGCGAAGCATGACCGCCGTGTACTCACCGTCCATCCGGACGAGACGGAAGCCGAACCGCTCGTAGAGCCGCATCGCAGCGTTGCGGATGTCGACACTGAGGCTGCACCGCGGCACGCTGGCCAGCAGCGCATCGAGCAGGGCGGTGCCGACACCCGCGTCGCGTGATCCGACGGCGACCGCGATCCCGAGCTCGGGCGTGTCGTCGTCGACGAAGCCGTACCCCTCGAGCTGGCGGACCCACGCCGCGCCGATCGCTCGACCCGAACTGTCCTCTGCGATCCTGCCCACATCACCCGGGCGCGTTCCGAACTCGACGTGGTAGGGACGGATGGTTGCCTCGTCGAGCACCGACCGGGGGAACGGCTCACTACCAGGCGGCAGGAAGAACGCCTGGTACTGCATCTCGGAGATCACGGCCTGATCGCCCGCACGTGCCCGACGGATTCGGATTCCGCCGGGCAACTTGGAGGCCCACAGCGCGTACAGCGGATCGCCTGCCGCACCAGGGTTGCGGAGCTGCACCGTGGGCTCGCCGAACGAGCGAGCAGCGGCGAAGTAGACGGCGACGATGGTGCAGCGCCCACGATCGTCGGTTCCGAGCCAACCCCGGATCGCCTTGGTCGGGAAGCAGCGGTTGGAGAACGTGACGACGAACATGCCGCTGGGCCGCAGCACCCGCGCCACTTCGTCGAACACCTCGATCGGACGAGTGAGGTAGTCGACCGACACACAGCACGTGACTGCATCGAACGACTCGTCCGCGAACGGAAGCGACGGATCTGCGTTGAGATCGTGCACGAGCCATTCGTCGGCGGCGTCGTTCGCGATGAGCTCGCGGGCGTTCATCCCGACGGCCACGAGTCGCGCGGGGACCGGATCGAAGTGGGAGATCCACGACGAGCACAGGTCGAGCACGTCGCCACCGAGTCCGAGCTCGCCGTAGAGCTCGGACACGGCTGCGATCGCCGCGTCGTCGAGATGGGTGACGAAACGATCGACGCCGTAGAACTCGTCGTCGGGTGACTCATCGGCGCGATCGAAGAAGCCCACCGGGAACTCGGTCATCCCGCGACCGTACCCGCCGTCACCACCGGGTCAGCGCAGTCGCGATCGCGGCGCCGACGACAACGACCACGAACGGTGCCCGACCCCAGACGAGCACGCGTACCCGCCGTCACCACCGGGTCAGCGCAGTCGCGATCGCGGCGCCGACGACAACGACCACGAACGGTGCCCGACCCCAGACGAGCACGCCGTACCCGCCGTCACCACCGGGTCAGCGCAGTCGCGATCGCGGCGCCGACGACAACGACCACGAACGGTGCCCGACCCCAGACGAGCACGCGTACCCGCCGTCACCACCGGGTCAGCGCAGTCGCGATCGCGGCGCCGACGACAACGACCACGAACGGTGCCCGACCCCAGACGAGCACGCCGGCCACCGCCATCCCGACCAACCGAGCATCCACCACGAGCGATCTCCCGGTCGCGACCGTGAGCTGGACGATGACGGCCATCACGACCGCCGCAGGGATGAGGGTGGCCAGTCGCGCCAGTGCCGGCTGCCGGTCGAGGACGCGAGCCCCAACGAACATCCCGAGCAGGCGCTGGGCCCACACACCTGCAGCGAGTACGGCGACGATGGTCCAGGTCATGGTGACTCCTCTGGCCGGATCGCCAGGCCCGCCACCGCACCGACCAGGCTCGCGATGATCGGCAGGCCAGCAGGTGCGATCGGGATCAGGAGCAGGCACAGCCCACCGCCCACGGCAGCGGCGAACGCGCCCGACCGGCGACGGAGCAGATTGCCGATGATGGCGAGGAGGGCGGCCGGGAACACCGCATCGAGACCGAACCGCTGTGCGTCGCCGATGACGTTCCCGAGGAACACTCCGACCCCGATGCCCAGGAACCACCCCGTGTGCATCGCGGCGGTGACACGCCAGAAGACCCGGACCACATCAGCCGACGAGCGTTGCTGGATCGCCATGGTGACGTTCGGATCGAACGATTGCAGGCCCGCCGCCGCCCGGTGCCAGCGCCCGGCTCGCAGACGTGCGCCGAGGCTCACGGCGAGCAGGCCGAAGCGAGAGGCAACCACCCAGCCGGCAACCACAGCGGCGAGCTGGGTGCCCCCGGCATCACGAACGGCGAGATAGGCGAGCTCCGTCGTTGCCGAGTTGATGAGGAGGGCCGCCCCGACGGTGAGCGACTCCGAGCCGACCCGCTCCAGCACGAGCACGTTGACCGTGACCCCGAGCGCGAAGAACGTCAGGCACAGCGCGCCGAGATCGCTTCGGCTCGGCCCGACGGGTGTCTCGCCTCCCACGCGGTGAGTCTGTCGGAACGGTCGCTCAGAGATCGGACCAAGCGGCGACCAGCGCCCGAGTACCCAGACGCAGTCGTCGGGCGAACTCGTCGTCACGACTCGGGTCGCCCGTGTCGAGCCAGATGCAGATGCCCTCGTGGAGGTGGTCGACGACAGCCGCCGCCGCCCACCGGCGAAGTGCTGGGTCGTCGATGAACGGGCCGATGATCGTGTCGGCATAGTCGGCGGCCGCGAGGCGGAACTGCTCGGCCTCGGCCGCGAACAGGGCCTCGTGACGTGCGTGACGCCAGAGCAGCCGGAACGCATCGGGTTGCTCGCGGGCTACCAACAGCAGCACCGGGGTGATCTCGCTCGGGTGCGGCGGCTCGAACTCGTCGCGCAAGCGCTCGGTGACGGCAGTCAGGACGGCTCGGTAGAGCGACTCCTTGCTCTCGAAGTTGCGATACACGATGAGTCGTGTCACACCGGCATGCTCGGCGACTGCCTCCATCGACGTGCCGTCGAAGCCACCGGCGAGGAACGCGGCCCCTGCCGCCCGGACGAGTTGGGCGCGCCGCTCGGCCCGGGGCAGACGGCCCGACGCCACTGGTCGCTCGCGCAGTACCATTGACCGACATGTATACACGAGTGTTTACTTGTTGTCGATGAACCACGGATTCAGCACCGCACGCATCGGCGACGGGGACCTCGCCGAACGAACGGCGATCGTGACGGGCGGCGCGAGTGGCATCGGGAAGGCGACTGCGATCCAGCTCGCCCAGCTCGGTGCGCGGGTCGTCGTCACCGACATCGACGAGGCGGGCGGCACCGGAGTGGCCGACCGGATCGGTGGCACCTTCGCGATGCTCGACGTCAGCGACCCCGGTGCCTGGGACCGCGTCGTGGAGATGTTCGGCCCGTTCGACATCGCGTTCCTCAACGCCGGCATCTCCACCAACCAGGGCCTCCCCCGCGACGAGGGCGCCCACCCGATCGTCGCTCTCACCGACGAGGCGTACCGCCGGATCATGTCGATCAACCTCGACGGGGTCGTGTTCGGGACGCGTGCCGTGCTGCCGGGCATGCTCGAGCGAGGCGCGGGCGACATCATCGCCACCGCATCGATGGCCGGGCTCGGTCCGATCAGCATCGACCCGGTGTACGGCTTGACCAAGCACGGCGTGGTCGGCTTCGTCCGATCCCTCGCCAGCGGCATCGACGGCGTGCCCGATGCGCCCGACATCTGCATCAGTGCGATCTGCCCCGGCTTCACCGACACCAACATCATCGGCGATGACGCACGCCAGTTCATCGACGAGATCGGACTCGAGATCATGACGACCGAGCATGTCGCCGGGGTCGTGGCCCGCGCCCTGCGCGAGCGCGTCCACGGGGCCCAATGGGTCATCTGGCCGGGCACCGAACCACATGTGTACGAGTGGAATCCGGCCATCGGCGACAGCGAACCGGTCGCGGGATGAATTCCACCGAGCCACCTGCCAACGGCCGCCTCTGGGACCCGTTCGATCCCGACTTCCGTGCTGATCCGTACCCCTACTACGACCGGCTCCGCCTCGAGGCTCCCGCCTATCGCTCCTCCCGCGACCAGGTCGTGCTCACTCGGTACGCCGACGTCTTCGCGACGTTGCGGAGCAACGAGGTCAGCCGCGACATCGAGGCGAACGCGATCCTCGACGAGAACGATCCGATCGCCGTGCGCCGTCGCAACCGGCGACGCGGTGGCGCCAAGACGATCCTCAACCTCGACCCGCCCGACCACACCCGTCTCCGCCGGCTGGTGTCGAAGGCCTTCACCCCGCGCGCGATCGAGCAGCTCCGGCCACGCATCGAGCGGATGGTCGACGATGCGCTCGACCTGGCAGCTGAACGAGGATCGATCGAGCTGATCGACGAACTCGCCTTCCCGGTGCCGTTCCAGGTCATCTCGGAGCTGCTCGACATGCCGACCGACCGCGCCGACGAGCTGCGCGACTGGAGTCAGGCACTCACTGCCGGTCTCGAACCGGCTGCGACGATGGAAGACCTCGATCGCGGCGGAGGTCGCTGTCATGCAGCTGGTCCCGTACCTGGTCGAGATCATCGAACGCCGCCGGATCGATCCCGGCAACGACCTCCTCTCGGGCCTCCTCGCGGTCGAGGACGACGGCGACACGCTCAGCCCCGAAGAGCTCATCTCGTTCGTCGTGCTGTTGTACGTCGCCGGCCACGAGACGACGGTCAACCTGATCGGCAATGGAACGCTCGCCCTGCTGCGCAATCCCGACCAGCTGCGGCGATGGCGGGCCGACCCGGGTCTCGACAGCACCGCGGTCGACGAACTGCTCCGCTACGACGGCCCCGTGCAACACACCATCCGCGTCGCGATCCAGCCCCTCGTCTACGCCGGCGCCCATGACGACGAGGTCGTCGTCGAGCCGGGTCAGACGGTACTGACCGTGCTCGGTGCGGCCAACCACGACCCGGCGGTCTTCGACGACCCGCACACACTGCGGTTGGATCGGACCAACGCCGGCAAGCACACCGCGTTCTCGGCTGGCGTGCACTACTGTCTCGGCGCCTCGCTGGCGAAGCTCGAGGCGGAGGTGGCCATCACCCGTCTGATCCGGCGCTTCGGCACGATCGATCTCGCCGGCGAACCGCACTGGCGCGACCGGATCACCATCCGCGGCGTCGACCGCCTCCCCGTCACGGTTGGGGTCTGACCCCAACCGTGACGCCTAGGGTTCCTGGAGGGGCTGCACCAGCGAGCTGGTGTCCCACCGGGAGCCGCCGCGGTCGACCACCTGCTTGTAGAACTGATCGACGAGCGCCGTGACGGGGAGTCGGGCGCCGAGCCGGTCGGCCTCCGCGAGGCAGATCCCGAGATCCTTGCGCATCCACTCGACCGCGAACCCGAAATCGAACTCGCCGGCCGCCATCGTGCGGGCGCGATTTTCCATCTGCCAACTCCCGGCCGCGCCCTTCGAGATCGTCGCGACCACCTCGTCGACGTCGAGGCCTGCACGCTGCGCGAACGCGACCCCTTCGGCGAGCCCCTGCAGGAGCCCGGCGATGCAGATCTGGTTGACCATCTTGGTGGTCTGACCCGCGCCGGCCGGACCGAGGCGCCGACACTCGCGGGCATAGGCCATGATCACGTCACGGGCTGCGCCGAAGACTTCGGCGTCGTCCGATCCGCACATCACCGTGAGTTGGCCGTTCTCGGCGCCCGCCTGCCCACCCGAGACCGGCGCATCGACGAAGCCGAGGCCCCGCTCCCCGCACGCGGCGGCGAGCTCGCGTGCCACATCCGCCGAGGCGGTGGTGTGGTCGACCAACGTGCTCCCCGGACCCATCGCAGCGATCGCACCATGGACGCCGATGGAGACCTCACGCACGTCGTCGTCGTTGCCGACGCACATCATCACGAACTCGGCATCCTCGACCGCCTCCTCGGGTGTCGGCGACGCCTGGTGGCCGTGCTGTGCGACCCATTCGAGCGATTTCGCCGGGGTTCGGTTGTAGACGGTGACGGCGTGACCCTTGCTGACGAGGTGTCCCGCCATCGGACCACCCATCACACCCAGACCGAGGAATGCGACGCGTGCCATGGCCCGAGTCTGTCAGGCATCGAGCCCGCGGGTGAACCGGTCTCGGTCATCGATCGGCGAGACTGGCCGGATGCACACCGTGCTCTACCGCGGGGCGACGGCGATCCGGCATCCTGCGGACCTCTCCAACGGCGGGCAGGGTCGTCCCAACGTTTGCGCAGGTCGGTGACGTGTACCGGATGTGGATGCCGCGAGGGTTCGCGTCCGATGGACGGACGTCATGCTGCCCGACGTCATCGCCCCGGGTCTGACCATGACCCGAGGCGCCGACCGCGAGGCCGAGTTCGAGGCCTTCTTCCTCGCCCACTACCACTCGATCGCGGCGTCGGTCGCCTTCGTCTGCGGCGACCGGGCACGAGCCGACGACGCCACCCAGGAGGCGTTCATCAAGGCGTATGCAGCGTGGAGCAAGGTACGCCGCTACGACAACACGGGCGCATGGGTGCGTCGAATCGCGATCAACGCCACACGCGACGCACATCGCTCCGAGACACGGAGGAACCGGCGGGAGGTCAGGGCTGCGGCGTCGGCACCGCGGGAGCGCAATGACGCGCTCCCCGGCGACGCAGCCCTGGACCTGCTGGCCAGGTTGCCCGACCGACAACGAGCGATCGCGGCTTTGTACTACCTCGACGACATGTCGATTGCCGAGATCGGTGCCGTGCTGGGAATCGCGAGCGGTACCGTCCGCTCACACCTGAGCGAAGCCCGCGTCCGATTGCGCGAGGACCTCGATCGGAGTCACGATCGTGCCGTCTGACGACGACCAACTGCGTGACCGGCTCCAACGCGAACGGGCACTCCGTGCGCATCCGCACGATGCGGCCGGCATCCTGACCGAGCTTCGGCCTGCGATGCATCGAGCTCGTCGCCGCCGTGTTGCCGCGATGGCGACACTCGCGATCCTTGCGCTGGGAGGCGTCGCCGGCGTGATCCAGATCATGAGGATCGGCAACCCGAACACGATCCGGATTGCCGCCGACACGCCCTCGACCGAGGCGTCCGAGCCCGGCGCGATCACCCCCGCTTCCCGAGGCGGGACGACCGACTTCGACCCGTCCCGTCCGGAAGCCACGGTGCGGCCGGGCTCCGACGACGGCCCCCTCGCGAGCGTGATCACTCAGCCCGCCGACGATTTCGACGGGCAGATCGACGCGTCGACGACGACCGCTCGGGGCACGATCCCGGTCGCTGCTCCCGAGACGGTGCCGGCCGTCAAGCTGGTGACGACGACCACCACCGCGACCACCACACCGACGACCACTGCGACCACCCCGACGACCGGCGCGACCAGCGCGACCAGCGTGACGTCGACGACCGCTGCTGGCACCCGACCGTCGAGCACGACAGTCATCCCGACGACCGTCGCGCCTCAGCCGGAGTGGTTCAGCAGCAATTGTGGATCCGCCCGTGCGATCCGATGGCCCGACACCGTCGAACTGCTCGAGGTCGTCGCCAATCCCGGCTACGACTACCGCCTCGAGGATCCCGACAACGGCAACCTGACGATCCAGTTCGCGGGTGGCGGCGAGGATTGCGAGCTCAAGATCGCGAAGCTCGACGCCGACTGACCGTCAGCCGACAAGGGCATCTGACGCAGCGTCGACCTCGCGAAGTCGCATCGCGGCGGCTCGCGTCAACGCGGCGCGTCGAGCAGCCAGGATGAGCACGATCGACAAGAACGCGACGATGTTGATCGATGCGAGCGCTGCCAGGCGGAAGGCCTCGTTGGTGCGATCGGTGCCGGCCACGACGCCGTGGTAGGTCGCCATCGCGTAGAGCGGCAGACTGAGATGGTGGATCCATCGCCAGAGCTTGCGGGGCAGGAACTTCATCGCCAGTGACGTGATCTCGATCGCGACCAGGAGGTACATCGCGACGATGCCCCACGCGACCGGACCGGGCCTCCACTCGCTCGCCATCGGGACGAACAGCTCTCGCCACCCGAACGTCACGTAGGTGTCGGCCCAGAGCCCAACGAGGTGGATCGCCGTGAAGGTCACCGCGATCCCGCCGAGGAACCGATGGAGGTCGAGCAGCCATGAAGGCGTCGATGCCTTGGCGACCGCCCTGGTCGACACGAACAGGCCCCAGCAGACCGACAGCGTCAACAGCAACCAGGCGACGATGCCTGACGATCGCGAGACGAACCACCACACCTGCGAGCTCATCGAACGACCTCCAGCGTCTCGGCCACTACCGGAACCAGCGCGCCGTGCCGATCGAGGACGAGCCCCGAACAGCCGTGATGTCGCATGACGGCCGGTGCCCGACGAGACCCCGCCAGCACTGCGACCTTCGCCACCACCTCGGCCCACCACAGCTCCGATGACGTGGTGGTCACGGAGACGACATCGGTCTCGCTCGGCCGGCCGGTGGTCGGATCGATCAAGTGATGCCGCAGCTCCCGGCCGACGCTCCATGTCTTGCCGAGCACGCTGCTCGTCGCCACGGCGCCCCCCGTCAGCTCCAGCCGCGAGATGACCGTCGAACGATCGCGGGGGTCCTGGACATCGACCTGCCACGGCCCGCCGGTCCAACCGTCGCCCCACAACCGAACATCGCCGCCGAGCTCGATCTGTGCGGATCGTGCTCCGATCGATCGGAGGAGATCGAGCACGAGATCACCGGCGAGGCCCTTTCCGATCCCGCCTGGATCGAAGCGCGTCCCGGCGGGGAGTCGGACGCCGTTGACGTCGTCGAACACGTCGATCGGTTCGTTCCGCAGCGGTGCGGCGGACGGGAGTCCCTCGGATGGCGCCGCCGTGCCGTACCCGAGCGTCTCGAGGCGGTCGAGGACCAGCGGGTTGAAGACACCCGCCGTCGCCGACCTGGCGAACTCGGCTCGTGCGAACAACTCGGTGGTCTCGCTCGAGACGAGCACCAGGTCGCCGGCAGCCGCATTGACGGCACTGACCTCGCTCGACGGCAGGAACCGGCTCCATCGACGTTCGAGCTCGTGCACTCGACGCTCTCCGGCCTGGGCCAGCTCGACCGTGTCGGTGACGATCCGACACGGACTCGCCATGGCCCGGAACTCGACGATGGCATACGGGCTCGACACACGTGGCGCCGGCCAGGTCAGCGGTGGTGCCATGGGATCAGCCGCCGCTGGGTGCGGTCGCCGGCGGAGGTGGCGGTGCCGGCGCCGGTGCCGGCGCCGGAGCGGGAGCGGGAGCGGGAGCAGGAGCCGGAGCGGGAGCGGGAGCGGGAGCGGGAGCAGGAGCTGGAGCTGGAGCAGGAGCTGGAGCTGGAGCAGGAGCTGGAGCCGGAGCAGGAGCTGGAGCCGGCGAGGGTGTGGCCGCAGGTGCTGGGGCCGGCGCGGCTGCCGGTGCGGGCGCCGGCGTCGCGGCGGGCGCTGATGCGGGAGGCGGCGTCGCGGCCGGTGCGGGGGCAGGCGCCGGAGTGCCCGTTGGCGCGGCTGCTGTCACTGCAGCACCGGCCGCCGGCGCTTGCGCCGGTACCTCGCCGGCACCGGCCGACCCATCGGAGAGCGTGACAGCGTCGGAGCCGAACGTGGCCACGATCGACGTGGTCGAGGTTGCCGGATCGCCGAGTGGTGCGCTGGTGGGCGCCGACGGGTCGGCGGGAACCGTTGCGGTCACGTCGACGGGCACGACCGTCGTGGGAACACCGACCGGCGGGGCGGTGACCGCCGTGGTGTCGCCCACTTGCGGATCAGGTTCGGCGTCGCCGTCGTCCTGGGCCGACGCCGTGAGCGACCCCATCAACGGCAGCATCGCGAGGAAGCCCACTCCCGCTGCGACTCCGGTCGCGCGCCGAGCTCGTCGAGCGGGGTGGGGCCGTGCCGGGCGTTCGGCCAGTCGCTTGGCGACGCGAACGACGAACGACACGCTCGCCGGGTCTGGGGTGGCCTGGAGGACGCCGGGAACCTGCGGCGGAGGGAACGCAACCCGGCCGTCCGTTGACGGAGGCGGCAGGGTCGCAGCGGTCGCCCCGGCGGCCCGGTGGGTCTCGGCCGGCGCGTGCTGGCCACGCCGTGCTCGCAGCAGGGCGACCCGCTCCTCCTGGGACGGCGACCGCGATTCTCGGGCTGCGGTCGGTCCGCGCTGTGCTCGCAGGCGGGCAATTCGTTCCTCGGGGGTGAGTTCGGACATCGTTGGCTCCTCAGTTCTCGACCTTGATTCGTCCACCCTCGACCGTTGCCTTCCATTCGCGATCCCGCTGCGTCTGCACGTTGAAGAACTTCAACTTGACGGTGCGTGGTCCGTTCGATTCGACCTCGTGGACCCAACCGCTGTTCGGGTAGAAGCCGTAGAGGACGATGTCGTTGCCCTGGCGAGACAGGATCACGTCGCCAACTCCACCTTCGACGGTGAAGGTGAGGTACTCGACTGCCCCGGCCGTCGAGGTCGTCGGCCCGGTTGTCGGTGCCGCCGTCGTCGGCGCAGCCGTGATCGGCGTAGCCGTCGCCGCGGGAGCAGCGGTCGTCGCCACCGGCGGCGCCGTCGTCGCGCTGACGGTGGCCGGCGCGGCCGCCGGGGCCGGCGCGGCCGCCGGGGCCGGAGCCGACCCCAGGGCTGGAGCCGCCGCCGGAGTCGGCGATGCAGCTGGAGCCGGCCGCACAGCGGGTGTGGGAGCTGGGGGTGTGCGCGGCGCCTCCGGGGCGGGTACCGGAGGAAGCGCCGAGGGTGCCGGGCTCGCCTGCCCAGCCGCAGGCTGGACAGGGCCCACCGGACCGGGGACGGCGATTGCGTCGGCCGTGACGGCGATGGTCGAAGCGGGGGCGACGTCGACCACGGCGACTCCCGGCACGTCGAGGACGACCGAGGTCTGCGTCGCATCCGCTGCGGTGTCAGCCGGCGCGGCCAACGGCGCGGTGGTCGGCGCGGTGGTCGGCGCTGCGTCGGCCGCGACGATCGAGACCGGATTGGCGCCGAGCACCGTCATGTTCAGGATCAACCCACAGACGACGACGCCGATCGAGAGCAGGCCGGCGCGCCATCTGGCGATTAGAGAGCCGAACCAGGCCGAGGTTGCTCGATCCATCGTTGTGTTCATCGGGCGTTACACGTCGCCGACCGCGTCAAGCGTTGGTGAGGTGGTCGATCTTGACGACCCTCGAACCCAATTGTTACGGAACGTTGACGAAAGTGGCCGAAAACCCACTGCGAGTGCCCAGTTCGTCACTCGACATGCGAATCGGGCGCGGATCTCACCCCATCGGGTCGGACGAGGCGTGGGACCGTTCTGCTGCGACGCCGGTCGGTCGAACCGAGCCGCGACCGGTGCGACTTACTTCTTGGCGGGACTCTTCTCGGCCTTCTCGGCCTTCTCCGGCTTGAGCACACCCTTCGCGAGCGCGTCATCGAGGTAGGCCTCGGCGTCCTCGGAGCTGACCTTCAACGCAGGCGAGATCTCCGAGATCAGATTGACGCGGGCACGCTCGTACATGGTTCGCTCGGCCGCCGACAGCGACGCGTCGCGATTGCGGGCGGCGAGGTTCCGGACCACCTCGGCGACCTGGTAGACGTCGCCGCTCTTCAACTTCTCCTGGTGGTTCTTGAACCGTCGACTCCAGTTCGAGGGCACGCGTGGGTCGGGCTTGGCGAGCACCGACACGAGGTCCTCGAGCTCATCGGCGCTGACGGGCGGGCGGACACCGACTTCCTCCGCCATGTCGACCGGCACCTTCAGGGTCATCTCGCTGATGACGGTCTCGAGGATGAGGTACTCCTTCTTCTCGCCGAACGCCTCCATCTTCTTGGTCCCCTTCACGACACAAGCGCCGTGCTGGGGGTAGATGACGGTCTCGCCCTTCTTGAAGTTCACGCAGTTCCTCTCGCCATGTCCCGGACCGGTGGCACCGGAAGCAGTGTGTCAGGCTACAGCGCCCCCGACAGGATTCGAACCTGCGCACTTCGGATTAGAAGGCCGATGCTCTGTCCAGCTGAGCTACGGGGGCGCCGGCCAATCTAGCCGGACGCCCCCGAGCGCCGACCGCCGGCGAACGGGATCAGAACGTCGAGTCGAGACCCCTGCCGGGACGACCACCGGGGCCACCGGGACGGCCCGGCGTCCCTCCGTTGATCGTCACATCGGCCAGCGTCCGAACGGTCCGGCCGTCGTCCCACCAACCGATCGCGTCTCCACCGGACGAGGGGGTGCCGCCCGCGCCCGGCCCCGTGGCGTCGGTCGTTCCCGCGCCCCGGTCGCCGCCGTCGCGGCCGGAACCCGGAACACCCGGAGCGCCACGGAGCCCCCCACTGCTCCCCGTTCCCCCGTTGCCGCCCGCACCAGCCCGGATGCTCGATCCCGACACGGTGATCTCACCGACGTCGGTGGTGATCAGCCCGACGGAAAGCCCACCGGCGCCACCGCCACCTCGGCCACCCTGGCCGCCCGCGCCGCCACCACCGCCACCACCACCGGTTCCGGCGGTGTCGATGAACGAGGAAACGCCTTCACCACCACGGCCTCCTCGACCGCCAGCGTCGCCACGCCCGCCGCCACCACCGCCGCCACCGTCGCCGGCGACAGCACCCTCGATCGTGGCGTCGCGGATGTCGACCGAGTCGACATCGACGAGCCAGAGTCCCACCGAGCCGTACCCGCCGTCTGCTCCGCCACCGCCGCGACCGCCCGCGCCGCCGCCACCACCGCCGCCGCCACCACCGCCGTCGTGGACCACCAGGCCGCCACCACCGCCGCCGCCACCACCGCCGAGCGCACGCCCACCGACGCCGCCGGCACCACCCCGAGCCCCTCGTGGCGTGAACGAACCGCCGCGCTCGACTCCATCGCCGCCATCACCACCGGTTCCACCGAGTCCGCCGTCGCTGCCGCGTCCCGGCACCGCATTCTCACCCGAGTCGCCGCCGCTGCCACCCAGACTCGACGGTTCACCGTCGTCGCCGGCTTCCAGACCCTCGCCGCCGCGGCCCCCGTCGCCACCGTTGCCACCCCCGCGGCCGGCCTCGACGCCGGATGCGTCGTTGCCGCTCGCGGCCCCGTCGGCGCCGTCGCTCGCCGCGATGCCGTTGGCACCGCTGCCGGCCGCCGCCGCCCGGATCGTGACATCGACGATGAACAGCTCGTCGACGACCTCGGCTGCGAACCCCGTGCTGTGCCCTGACGCCGAACTGCCGGCGACGACCGTCGAGTGTTCGAAGATCATGCGCCCCACGCCGTCGACGAGCAGACCGTAGGCCGACTCGTCGCGGTCGGGTCCGAACACGTCGACCGACGACACGATCGTCCGTGCGGAGTCGCTGACCAGCAGTCCGAAATCCTGGCCGGTCACGGCCGCCTGGGCCTCGACATCCCGCACCCAGTCGGCGTCGTACCCGCCGTAGAGGCTGGTCCCGCCGCTGAGCGCCGCGCTACCGGCGGCGTACGAGGCGCCCTCGATGGTCCGGAGGTAGATGTCGGCCGAATTCCCCGAGGTCGCATCGATCGCTCGCCCCAACGTTCGGTACGGCTGGCCCCGACTCCCGTCGCCGTTGTCCGAGCCGTCGGCTCCATCGACGAAGACTGCTCGATCGGCTTCCTCGTAGACGTCGATCCGGATCTCGTCGGTGGCCACGTCGCCACCACGGCCGGTCACGGCCATCTCGAACCGGAGCGTCGTGGGTCGGTTGGGGGCACGGAAGGTGACCTCGGCGCCGAGCAGGCGACCGGCGCCGTCGGTGACGTCGGGTCCGCCGAGCTGGCGCCAGACCACGGACTGGTTCTCCTCGCTCAGGCCGCGGGCGGTGAGGGCCACGTCGGCACGGGCATCGACGACGACATCGGCACCTGCATCCGCCACCGCGGGGCGGGGTGGCACCGTCGACGTCGACGTCGATGTGGTGGTCGAGGTCGTCGTGCTGGTCGACGTCGATGGCAGCGGTGCCGGTGTCGTCGCCAGCGGAGCGAAGGTCGCCGTCGTCGTGCCCGTGTCGACCGACACCGCGTCGTCGCCACCCCGGGTTGCGACCACCACGATGCCGGCGATCAACACGATCGCGGCCCCGACCGCGAGCGCGATCAGATACTTCGGCTGCAGGAACTCGGGCTCGGTCGGACCGGATGGAGGCGGAGGTTGCGCTCCCGCATCAGGGCCGAAGGGCTCGGTCATCGCGCCCACCGTAGTGGCGCGACCACCCGGGGCGGGATCACCCGTCGCGGCTCAAGCCAGCGTCCGACGCAACAGATCGAGCGACGAGATCACCGAGAACTGACGCATCTGCTCTCGGAGCCCCGGGAGGCGGAGGGTGCGAGTCAGCTCACCCTCAGGCCAGACGAGCCCGATGCACAACGTGCCCGCAGGCATGCCGTCCTGCTCATCCGGTCCGGCGACGCCCGTCAACGCCAAACCCACGTCAGCGGCGAGCACCCGGCAGGCTCCATGCGCCATCTCGAGCGCTGCTGCCTCGGTCACGACCGGTCCGGCGCTCACCCCGAGCACCGCCTGTTTGACCTCGGTGGCGTAGGAGACGATCGATCCTCGGAAGACGTCGCTCGCCCCGGGCACGCCGGTGACGCGTGCCCCCACGAGGCCGCCGGTCACGGACTCGGCGAGACCGAGCGTCCAGCCCCTCGACCGGAGCAGATCGAGCACGACGGACTCCATCGTGTCGTCGTCGACACCGAAGACGATGTCGTCGATCTCGGCTCGCACCCGGGAGTCCCACTCGTCGATCACGGCGTCGCACTCCGCTCGCGTGTCGGCCTTCGCCGTCAGCCGGACCTTGAGACCCTCCCACCCACTCGCAAGGAAGGCGAGTGTCGGGTTGCCGACACGATCGAGTTCGGCGATCACGTCGTCGAGCCGCTCGTTGAGACCGCTCTCGCTCTCCCCCCACGTCCGGAGCACGCGACTCCCGATCACCGACGGCTCCCCGGAACGGCGCAGCAGGTCGGGCAGGATGCCGCGTTCGAACATGTCGCGCATCTCGTGGGGAACGCCGGGAACGGCGAACACGACCTTGTCCGTGCCGTCGACGGTGACCGGACAGATCAGACCAGGAGCGGTCCCTCGCGTCTGAGGGATGATCGCTGCCCCGACGGGCACCATCGCCTGACGCAGGTTGTTGTCGGGCATCCGTCGACCCCGGCTGGCGAACAGCTCCCGGATCACGTCGGCGACGACGTCGTCCAGGGCCAGCTCGGTCACCATGACCGCCGCGATCGCCTCGCGCGTCAGGTCGTCGTGGGTCGGCCCGAGGCCACCGCACACGATCACGGCGTCGGCATCGACGAGCATCCGACCCAACATCGTCGAGATCCGAGCGACGTTGTCGCCCACCTTCACCTGAACGAGCGAATCGATGCCATGCGCGGCCAGCTGCTCGCCCATCCACGCCGAATTGCTGTCGACGATCTGTCCGAGCAGCAGTTCGGTGCCGACGGCGAGGACGTCACAACGCATCCGGACTGTCTAGTCGATCGGTTGCGCGACAGCTTGTTGCGCGAGCGCCCGCTCCGTCACGCGCGAGTACCACAGGTACTGGGCTCCGCTCACGAGCGAGAGACCGACGGCGATCCAGAGGAGCGTCACCCAGAACCACTTGGCGTCGACCGCGAACCAGGGCCACAGTGCGAATCCGACCGCAAGCTGCTGAAAGACCGTCTTCCACTTCGCCAGGGGGCTCGCGGGAATGCTGACCCCCTTCGACGCCACGAAGGTCCGATAGACGCTGATCACGATCTCACGGCCGGCGATGATGGCGACCGGCAAGAGCCAGAACACGTCACGCGTCACGAGCGTGAACATCGCGCCGAGCACCAACACCTTGTCGGCGAGTGGGTCGAGGAAGGCGCCCGACGAGGTCGTGCCGTGGCGACGTGCGAGATAGCCGTCGATACCGTCGCTCACGCACAGCAAGAACCACAACCCGAACGCCAGCCACGAACCGCGATTGTGATCGGGGATCACGAGGAACATGACCGGAGACACCACGAGGCGCCCGACGGTGATTGCGTTGGCCCACGTGGCAAGGGCATTGGGGTCGACCGGCATCACTCGGACCCGGCCCCGCCGTCGACCACGCCGCCGCGGGCGACGAGGTCGGGGCCGAGCGCGTCGACGATCTCGACCTCGATGAACTCCCCCACCGCCACATCATGGCCGACATGCACCACACCGTCGATCTCGGGGGCCTCGCGCACGCTCCGTGCACTACCCGCCTCGTCGACGAGCACGGTCACCGTTCGTCCGATCATGGCATCGCGACGAGCGGCCGTGATGTCGTCCTGCAACTCGCGCAGCTCGGCCAGCCGAGCGTGCATGAGACCTGGGTCGACCACTCCGTCGAGCGTCACGGCATGGGTGCCGTCCTCGGGCGAGTAGGCGAAGAAGCCACACCAGTCGAGCTGTGCCTCCTCGACGAACCGGAGGAGCAGGTCGTGGTCGGCCTCCGTCTCACCCGGGTACCCGACGATGAAGTTCGAGCGGAACGCCGCCTCGGGCTCACGGTCGCGTATGTCGGCGATCCGGCGCAGGAAGCGGTCGCCGTCGCCCCAGCGGCGCATCCGACGCAACAGTGGCTTGCTGACGTGCTGGAGCGAGAGATCGAAGTACGGGACCTCGGTCGCGCAGATCGCGTCGATGAGCGCGTCGGTCAGATCGCTCGGGTAGAGATACAACAGGCGAACCCAATCGGTGCGCTCCGCGACGGCCTTCACGAGCGGCACGATCGAGCCGTTTCCGAGCTCGTCGGGCCGATCGCGCCCGTACGCTGCGAGATCCTGTGCGACGAGGACGATCTCGCGTGCCTCCAACTGGGCGACCTCGCTCAGGATCTGCTCGGTGTCGCGACTGCGCTGAGGGCCACGGAAACTCGGGATCGCGCAGAACCCGCACGCGCGGTCGCAACCCTCGGCGATCTTGACGTAGGCCCACGGTGACGTCGACTTCGGTCGCGGCAGGTTGAGCAGATCGAGCTCGGGCATCGGCGCCGAACTGACCGGGATCAGCTGCTTCCCGCCCGGCGTTGCAGCCGGCTGGGCCCGATGAACGGGCACGCCGAATCCGGCGACCTGGTCGACTTCGGGCAACGCCTCGGCCAGCTCGTCGCCGTAGCGCTCTGCCATGCAGCCGGTGACGACGAGCCGCGCGCCCGAATGCCGCTGCGATTCGAGCGCCAAGATGGTGTCGATCGACTCCTTGCGAGCCTCGTCGATGAACGCGCACGTGTTGACGACGACCAGGTCGGCTGCGCCTACGTCGTCGGTCGGCTCCAGGCCGTCGGCGAGCAGCGTGCCGATCAGCTTGTCGGAGTCGACCTGGTTCTTCGGGCAGCCGAGCGTCTCGACGTAGAAGCGCTGCGACATGATCGAGCCAGGCTATCCGCAGGTCGCTGGTCCGCTCCGGGGGGCTCGGGCCGGGGCGCGTGCCAGACTGCGGTCGTGAGCTACGAGATCGATTTCTGGGTCGACCCGATTTGACCATGGTGCTGGGTGACGGCCCGTTGGGTCGTCGACGAGGTTCGACCGCACCGAGAACTGCACGTCACGTGGCAGCCGATCAGCCTGTTCTTCAAGAACGAGCCGGATCCCGACTCGGACGCCTACCCGCGCTACTTCTTCACCCACCAACTGCTGCGCGTGATGGAGGCCGTGCGGGACGAGCACGGCACCGACGGCGTCGAGGCGATCTATTGGGAGTTCGGCCGCCGGATCCACCACGACCAGACCAAGACGGCGTTCGACATCGGCGATGCACTGGACGCGGTGGGATTCGAGCGTTCGCTGGCCTCCGCAGCCGACGACGAGGGCCGGGACACCGAGATCCGAATCCGCATGGACATCGGCCTCGACCTGGCCGGCGACGACATCGGGACGCCGATCATCGCCTGCAACGACTGCTACGGGAACCGTCAAGGCTATTTCGGGCCCGTGATCACGCGGGTCCCGCCGACGGAGGACTCCCTCAAGATGTGGGACGCGCTTCGGGCGATGATGGATGTGCAGGGCTTCTGGGAGCTCAAGCGCACCCGGACCGAACGACCGGAGTTCGGCGACCGCCCCTGACGGCTCAGGGTCACGTCCGGTAGGTGTCGATCTCGACCCGCTCGGGCAGATCGCGGAACTCGTCGGTGATGGCGTCGATCAACGCCCCGGCGATCGCCGGGGGCTCGCCCGGGACGGCGCGCACGATCTGGTAGGACCGCGGCAACGGCTCGAGGTCCGCGGCGCGGCCCCATTCCACGACGTCGTCGGACAGGAACCGTTCGCCCAGGACGGCAACCCCCAATCCGGCCGCCACCGCAGCCCTCACGCTCCCCGAGGTCGGCGCCGTCACCGTGTATCGATAGCGGATGCCGTGGCGTTCGAGGATGGGTTCGCTGACCGGACGGTAGAAGCCGTTCTCGCCGTAGGTGATGAGTGGCACGACGCCCTCGCCATAGGGCATGTCGCGGTGCGTGGCCCAGCGGAGCTCGTCGGTCCAGAGAACGACATCGTCGGGACGGATCTCCTCCCCGGTGACCTGGATGACCGCGAGGTCGATCTTCCCTCGCTGCAGCAGCGGGGTCAGCAGGCGGCTCTGGTTGACCACGAACTCGATCGTCGCCGACGGATGCAGACGTTTGAAACGGCCGAGGATGCCGGCCATCCGGTCGGCGCCGACCTCTTCGTTCGACCCGACCTTGACCGTGCCCGTGAAATCCGGGCTCCCGAGGCGCTGCACCAGACGATCGTGTGACTCGACGATCGAGCGGGCCTCGTCGAGGAGGGTGCGCCCGTCGCGAGTTGGACGCAGGGTGTGGCCGTCGCGGATCAGCAGCGGGCGTCCGATTCGCTGTTCGAGCCGCTTGATCTTCCAGCTCACGGCCGATTGGGTGAGACCGAGAAACTCGGCCGCACGGGTCATGCCACCCCGGTCGAGCACCGCGATGAACGTCCGCAACGATTCGACGTCGAGCTGCATCCAGACATCATGACAAGTCGTCATGAATCATTCCAGGATTTGTCGGTTGGGTCATGACATGTCCGGACCGACACTAGAAGTATGAACACGACCGCTCCCCTTCGCCGGACCCTCTCGGTCGGCTCCCCGACCCACCCGGTGCGCCTCTCCGAGCGCCGAGACCGATCGACGCGCCGCAGGCCGAACGCCCCTCGCGCGAGCCTGGCTCGTATGCTCCACGGCTACGACGATCTCCCCGGCACCGAGCGCAACGCGTCGCTCAGTGATCTCGCGCTGCGCCCGTTCGCCGACGTGCACGCGCTGCAACGCTGACGACCCGGAATCCCCCCGATCGATCGCCGGCCCGGCTGGCCGGCTGGGCCGGTGATCGATGACTACCGGGAGTCGGCACAGCGGTGCGGACACGGTCGACACGTGGTGACGCCGGCTGACCGGATGCCACTGGCCGGCACCGTGGCCCGATCTGACCGATCCGGTGCCGGTCGTCATGAAGCACCAGATCGAAGCCGGTGCGGTCGCTGACATCGTGCCCCCCGCCGCGCTAGTAATGCCTCGTCGCCGGTGGCCCTTCGGCGAGCGTGGCTCCGCGCAGCCGATGTCGGCGCAGTCGCCTGACGCCGGTTCAGCTCCCCGAGCGCCGACGATGATCGTTCACGGCCGCGTTGATGGTCGGGAACACGCGGTCCGCGCCGATGCGATCGATGAGCCCGGCTCTCGACAGCAGGTCGAGCACCTTGTGGTTGGGTCGGGCCAGGCTGATGACCATGCCCTCGGCGTCGAGCTCGGCGAACAACTCGGAGAGAGAATCGACGGCGGTCGTGTCGATCGAGCCGACACCTTCCATGTCGAGCACGACGCCGGTCTCCTCGCCCGGATTGGCCTCGATCGCGTGCCGCACGCGCTCGCGGAAGTACTCACCGTTGGCGAAGAAGAGCGGCCCGTCGAACCGATAGACGAGCAGACCCGGAAGCGGTTCGGCACGTTCGTCGTCGAGTGCGATCCAGCCATCGAGCCCGACGCCGGCGCCGAGAATCGCATCGTGGGGTCTGGCTGCGCGACCGAGTGTCAACAGGATCGACAGACCCACTGCGACCAGAACGCCGGTCAGCAGATCGACACCGATCACGGCGAGGCACGTCACGGCTGCGAGGGCCGTCTCGGCGCGACTCAATGCCGCGATCCGTCGGAACCCCTCGATGTCGATGACGGCGAAGGCGGCCGCGACGATGACCGCGGCGAGCCCGGCGGTCGGGATCTCGGCGAGCAGCGACCGGCCGACCAGCAAGAACGCGACGACGGCGGCGAACGTCACGATGCTCGACAGCTGCGACTTGCTGCCGATCGTCGCCGGGACGAACGATCGGGAGGCGCTGGACGACATCGGGAACCCGCCGGCGATCGCACCCGCGGCGTTCATGGCACCGAGCGCGTACAGCTCGCGGTCGGCATCCACGTCGTACCCCTGCTTGGCTGAGATGGACCGTGCCGTCAAGATGTTGTCGGTGTAGCCGATCAGTGCCACGCCGGCGGCCGCCGGAAGCAGCGACGTCACGTCGGACCAGCCGACGTCGGGCAGGTCGAACACCGGGAGCGCCGTCTCGATCTCGCCCACCACGACCGCGTCGACGTCGAAGACAGCAAACGCCAGCATCGATCCGCCCAAGCCGATCAGCGCGCCGGGCCAGGTCGGACGGAACCGCCGGAGCACGAGGATCACGGTCAGCGTGCCGATCCCGATCGCGATCGTCGTGGCATCGATCTGGTCGATGCGAGTCATGAACTGGCCGACCCGGACGAACGGGTTGTCGGCGTCGATCGCCACCCCGGTGAACGAGCGCAACTGGCTCGTCAGGAGCGTGAGCCCGACGCCCGTGATGTAGCCGACCAGCACGGGCTTGGAGAGCAGATCGGCGACGAACCCGAGTCGGAGCACACCGGCGATCACGGCGATCAGGCCGACGAGGCCGGCGACCGTCGCCATCAGCGCGGCGTAGCGCGCCGGGTCGCCTCCCGCGAGCTGCGATGCCGCGGCCGCGGCCAGGATCGCGGTACCGGGCTCCGGACCGACCCCGAGATGCCGACTCGTGCCGATCAGCGCGTAGATCGGCAACGCCACCAGGGCGGCGCGGAATCCCGCCGACGGCGGGAGCCCACCGAGCTCGGCGTACGCCATCGCCTGCGGAACGAGCATCGCGGCGACCGTCAAACCGGCCAGCGCATCGGGTCGAAGCCACGGCCGCTGGTAGTCGCCGCGCCGTATCAGCTGTGGCAGCGACGCAGCGGACATGCCGACGAGTCTCGCAGGCACGGTCGGCCTATGCACCGGGACCGACAACCGGGTCGGCCTGTCGCCGAAGGTGTGCTGATCGAGAACGAGTACCCACCGGCGGTGCTCGATCGCGTCAAGGATCACCCCCGGTCCACGTTCACCACACGGAGATGCTGCCCGAATCGCATGCGTCTGTCGTCAGCAGGGCAGTGATTCCGAGATCGGCACGACCGGCACGGCGCGGCCGGTCGGCTCGTCGACGACGGCCCGGGCACCGAGCGGTCCGTCGAGACCGACGACATGGCAGCTGGCGCACACACCATCGTCGCCTGAAGGTCGTTCGGTGAGCCGGATCTCGATCGAATCGTCGTGCTCCCAGACCTTCGCGCGTGGACTCGGCGTCGCACCCGATGCCGTACACACCGATTTCGAGACCCTCCGCCGACACCAGGACGTCGGTGACCGTCACCGAATCCCAGCGAACGTTCCAGAGCACGGCACCGCAGACCACCGAGAGGATCAAACCGGCGACGACGAGCAGCCCGACATCGCGCCGCTCGGCTGCGCGCGCTGCGTCGCGTTGGCCATCCTCCTCGGTCGGGTCGACGGTCGGTTCGACGGTCGGTTCGACCGCGTCGGGGTCGCCGGCGTCGGTCTCGTCGCTCGGAGTGGCCACGACCCCGCCCTCAGGACCACACGCTCGGTTCGCCGGGCGGGAGCGGGAACTCGAACAGGTTGAGCGTCATCGAGATCAGACAGTAGTAACCGACCAGGGCGGCGAGCTCGACCATCCCGGTTTCGCCGAGCAGAGTGTTCGCCGCACCGAACGTCTCGTCGTCGACCCGACGGTCGTTCAACAATTGCGACGTGACGGTGTGCACGATCCGCTCGTCGTCTCGGCTGAACGTCGGCAGACGACCTTCACGAAGAGCGTCGACCACGTCCGCATCGACACCGTGCTCGATCGCCATCGGTGCGTGTGCCCAGAATTTCGAACTCCGAGTGCCAGTGGGCACCGACGGTGCAGATCGCGACCTCGCTCAATCGCCGATCGATCGTCGTTCGGAACCGCAGCAGACCCCCCAGCGACGACAACCGGCGGCCGATCTTGGGCTGGTGGACGAAGGCGTTGAACGGACCCACCAGGCACCCGTTGTCGTCGAACAGGTCGACCCCGCCGCCGCGACTGTCGACGATGCCGTCCCAGAGCGCCTCCTGCTCCTCGTCGAGATCGGCACGTGTCAAGGAGCGCAGGCGATTCATGCGGGCACCGTAGATCGTGCCCACCGCAGGGCTATGGTCCGGGCCGATGGAGTCGACCGCGCTCGACCTCGAGCGCCAGCGCAGCCTGCGGAACATGAAGCTCGTCGCCCTCGGGCTGCTCGTGCTGGCGGCGGTCGTCTACGTCGTTGCGACGACGGCGGGCGCCGACGGTTGGGTCGGGTACGTCCAGTCGTTCGCCGAGGCCGCGATGGTCGGAGCACTCGCCGACTGGTTCGCCGTGACCGCGCTCTTCCGACACCCACTCCGGATCCCGATCCCGCACACCGCCATCATCCCGAAGCGGAAGGATCAGATCGGCCGCAGCCTGGGCGAGTTCGTCGAGTCCAACTTCCTCACACAGGAGGTGCTCGGCGAACGGCTGGCGCAGGCCGGCGTGGGTCGGCGCCTGGGTCACTGGCTCGCCCAGGAGGAGAACGCGCGCCGTGCGAGCGAGGGTCTCGGCGACGCGCTCAAGGGCACCCTCGAAGTGCTGGACGACCGTGAGGTCCAGCACGGCCTGGAAGGTGTGGTGCGCCGCCGCGTCCGCTCCACCCCGGCGGCACCCCTGGTCGGCAAGGTGATCGATCTCACCGTCGAGGGTGGGCATCACCAGCGTCTCCTCGATGCAGTCCTCGTCGGTCTGCAGGGTTTCCTCGAGGACAATCGACGAACGTTCCGTCAGCGACTCGACGAGGAGTCGCCGTGGTGGGTACCGGAGCCGATCGACGATCGGATCTTCGACAAGATCTACACGGCCGTCGGGAGCTTCATCCACGACGTCGGTGGCGATCGCGACCACGAGGTGCGGCACTCGATCGACGCCCGCGTCGCGTCGTTCGCGGAGCGGCTGAAGCATGATCCCGAGCTGCTCGCCAAGGGTGAATCACTCAAGGACGAACTGCTCGACCATCCGGAGTTCCGGGCCTGGATCGAGTCACTGTGGCTGGGCACGAAGCGCAGCATGATCGACGCCGCCAACGACCCCGACAGCGAGTTCCGCACCCGCGCTGCGACGAGTCTCCGACGGCTCGGCGGGCGACTCGCCCGCGAACCCGAGTTGCAGCGCAAGGTCGACGACTGGGTCGAACGATCCGTCGGCTACGTGATCGAGCACTATCGCAGCGAGGTGAGCGATCTGATCGCCACGACCGTCGAACGCTGGGACGGCGAGTCCACGGCCCGCAAGATGGAGCTCCAGGTCGGGCGCGATCTCCAGTTCATCCGCATCAACGGCACCCTCGTGGGGGGCCTCGCCGGCGTGGTGATCCACGCCCTCGCCGAGATGATCTGAGGACGACCCACCGCGACGTCGCCGGCGCCACCGAGGAGACGCCGCCGCAGTCGACATCGTGTGCGAGCAGCACCCACTCGGCGACCGCCATCTCGGCGATCGCCGTGTCGACATCCGCGATCCGACGTTCCGGCCCTGCCCGATCCGACGAGCACTCGACGATCAGCGCATCTGGCAACCTTGATGGCATGTCCGATGCGTCGACAACGCCACAGCAGTACCTGGACCGCGTTCCCGCAGACCGTCGCGACCTCGTCGCCGCCGTCCGTCAGGCGATCCTCGACCATCTACCCGACGGCTTCGAGGAGACGATCGAGTTCGGCATGCTCTCCTACGTCGTGCCGCTCGACCGGTTCTCCGACACCTACAACCGGCGTCCGCTCCCGGTCGCGTCGCTCGCCAACCAGAAGCGGTACGTCTCGCTGTACCTGATGGGGATCTACGCCGACGAGGGCGAGCGGAACTGGTTCGTCGAGGCGTGGCGGGCCACCGGCAGGAAGCTGAACATGGGCAAGAGCTGCGTTCGGTTCTCGCGCGTCGACGACGTGCCCCTCGACGTCATCGGCGAGGCGGTGGCGCGAGTCTCGGTCGACGACATCGTCGCGGCCCACCAGCGGGCCCATCACCGCGGATGACCCCCGTGCCGTCACTGATCGTGGCGACGTACGGCGGTGGCACCGGCCTGGCGGCCCAGCGCGGATGTCTCGAACTGCTGGGCTGCTGCGGCGCCGGCAACGTTGCCAAGTTCGCCGAGATCGTCGCCGCCGTCGTGCTGGCCGGCGACATCTCGCTGAGCGCAGCCGTGCTCCACGGCGACTGGGTGTCGAGCCACGACGCGCTCGGCCGAAATCGGCCCTGAGGGGCGCGTCGTGACCGCGAGCCTCGCTCGCGGTCACGACCATCGATGTGGGACGGGAAGCGTCAGCCCCCGAACGTGTACGCCTGGGCCTCGGGTGACGTGATGCCTGGGGCGAGCGCACCGAGCGAGAAGGGCTTGGTGGTGTCGACGTCGAAGATCGTGCTGCCACGCGGCGGGTCACGATCCTCCGGAGCACCGTACGTGTACGACGGGCTCAGATCGCCGAACTCGAGCGCCGCAAGTCCGTTCATGGCCTCGACGATGCCCTCGCGGCCGAGGTCGCCCCTGGCGACGGCGGCATCGAGGAGCTGATGGGTGGCCCAGGCCTGCAGGTATCCGAACGTGAAGTAGTAGTCGGGCTCCTGCTCCGGGCGGTACTTCGCGACCCGGTCGATCATGCTCGTCATGTCGACCGAGTCGGGATCGCCCCACTCCTGGCCGAGCGCCACGATCCAGACGTTGGCCTCGAGATACGGACCGAGGTCGCCTGCGGCCAGCTCGTCGACCCACGCCGGTGACTGCGCGATCCAGCGTGGCGCGAACCCCATCTGGGCGGCGGTGGCGGTGATGCCGGCGAACTCCGTCGGCAGGGCCGTCGCGAAGACCATCTGGCACTCGGTGTTGGCGAGCTCGGTGACCTGACCGGTGAAGTCCTGGTCGCCGGCTGCGTAGCGAGTCACCGTCGCGATGTCGAAGCCCATCTGATCGGCAGCGAACTCGAGACCCTCGAGCCCGGCTTCGCCGTACACGTCGTTCTGGATGATGGAACAGATCGTGTCGTCCGACGAGCCACCTCCGTCACCCAGGTAGTACGACATGGCGTTGATCACGTCGATCTGGTACGGCTCGATGACCGGGAACAGGTACTGCTCGCGGACCCAGAAGGCGTCCTGGGACGCGGGCGCAGCGACGATCTGGTCCTCCTGGAGCAACGGCAGAGCGGCGTTGATCGAGGGCGTCCCCATGATCTGGGAGAACATCACCACGTCGTCCTTCACCTGGGCGTACTTCTGCACCGTCGTCGCGGTGTCGTACAGATGGTCCTCGAGCACGATCTCGACGGGGTACTTCCCGGCGACACCGCCGACCTCGGCATTGAGGTAGTCGAAGTACACCTGTTGGCCGTTCGCGAGCTGTGTCCCGATCAGGGCCGCAGGGCCGCTCAGGGCCGTCAGGACGCCGACCTTGATGGTCTCGCCGTCGAAACCTGCGACTGGCTCCGGGTCCGCAGCAGGGGCGATCGTCTCGTCCGTCGCCTCGTCACCGGCATCGTCACCGGCGTCCGCATCGTCATCGGCCTCGGCCACGGTGTCGGCCACGGTGTCCGCCGCGCCGTCGTCGTCGCCGGCGTCGGCATCGTCGGCGACCTCGGCCACGGTGTCGGCCACGGTGTCCGCCGCGCCGTCGTCGTCATCGCCGCCGCACGACGCAACGACCAGCGAGAGCCCGGCGAGGACCGCGAGCACTGCGCGGCCCGGCCGGTGGAGGGGTGTGTGATGGGTTCGCATGGGAGGCCTTTCCTTGGGGTGACTCTTGATGTGTGCTGCTTGGTGTCGAGATCAGCGGACGAGCACGACCCGCTGGGTCAATACGAGAACGGCCAGGCCTGGAAATAGATCTTGATGCGCATCCAGATGGCGGCCAGGCCGCGCGGCTCGAACAGGAGGAACGCGATGATCAGGAGCCCGAACAGCGCCTGATTCAGTGCGAACACCGTGATCCCGCTCTCGCCGGGTTGGGTCGCCACGCCCGGGATCCGATCGCTCCACTCCTCGATCACGAACGGGATCGCCGTGATGAACAACGCTCCGAGCACCGGGCCGTAGACGGTGGCCACACCGCCGATGACGATCATCGCTACGAACTCGATCGAGAGGAACAGCCCGAATTCCTCGGGGTTGACGAAGCGCTGGTACGAGCCGTAGAGCGCCCCGGCGACCGCAGCGAGCGAGCTCGAGATCACGAACGACATCACCTTCGTGCGGGCAAGGCGAACGCCGATCACGGCGGCAGCAGCGTCGCGGTCGCGCACCGCCTGGAACGCGCGGCCGAGCCGTGTCCTCATGAGATTCTTCACGAGGATGGCCACGACGGCGACCACCGCCCAGATGAGGTAGAAGTAGCCGGCATTGCGGGAGAACGACTTGCCGGCGATGTCGAGCGCGGCGAAGTCGATCGGTCCGAGTTCGACCGGCGCCGTGACCGACGTCCCGCTCAGACCCCCGGTCACGGAGTCCCAGTTCTCGAACACGTGCTGGCCGATGAACACCAGGCCGAGGGTGATGATCGCGAGGTAGCTCCCCCGCAGCCGGAGCGCGAACGGACCGATCACGGCTCCGACCAGGGCCCCGAGCAGCGCCGCCGTGAACAACCAGACCGGGAGCGGGAGATCGAGCTCCCCGCCCACGTACGCGGAGGTGTATGCGCCCGCGCCGAGGAAGAAGCCGTGTCCGAGCGAGATCTGCCCCGTGTACCCGGTGAGCACGTTGAGCCCGATCGCGCCGATCGCGGCGATGCCGGCGTAGTCGACGACGGTCAGCTGGAAGTCGGACAGGACGAGCGGGCCGACCAGGTAGACGGCCAACAGCAGGAACAGACCGAAGCGACGCCAACCCGTCCGCCAGAGCGCGGTGGCATCCAGGTGATCCTGCTGCATCGTCCGATTGGCCGAGTCGCGGCTGCTGCGGGCACGTGTGAGCATCGCGTTCACAACCGTTCCACCTCCTTGGTGCCGAACAGCCCGTAGGGCCGAACCATCAGGATCACGATCATCACCACGTAGGGCGTGACCGCCTGGAAGTCGTCGCCGAGCCAGGCCGCGTGCTGCGGCTGGTACCCGGCCGTGAGGGTCTGGGTGACGCCGATGATGAACCCGCCGAGCACTGCGCCGAGTGGGGAGTCCAGCCCGCCGAGGATCATGGCAGGGAACGCCGCCAGGGCCACGAGCCCGATGGCTGGTCGCAGGGCGGCGGGACCGGACGCCAACGTGATCCCTGCGACGGCGGCGACAGCACCGGAGATGGCCCACGCCGTTGCGACGACGCGGCGCACCGAGATGCCCCTCGCCATCGCCGCCTCTTCGTCGATGGCCACCGCTCGCATCGCGAGCCCCATGCCGCTGTACCGGAAGAAGACGAAGAAGGCGAGCACCACCAGCACGGCGAGCGTGATGGTCCACAGGTCGACGACGGCCATCACGATCTCGCCGACTGTCACGGTGTCGATCCCCCACGGATCGCCGAGGTTCTGCGCGTCCTGCCCCCAGATCATCGTGATGACCTGGTCGAGCACGAACAGCAGCCCGATGGTGATCATGATCACCGAGAACACCGGCTGGCCGGTCATGCGTCGCAGCAGGAAGCGCTCGACCAGGACCCCGACCACGGCCGAGGCCGTGATCGCGATCAGTGCCGACAGGTAGAAGTTCAAGCCCCAGGTCTGATGGGCATTGAAGGTGAAGTAGGCACCGAGCGCGAGGATCGACCCCTGCGCGAAATTGATCACACCGGTGGCACGGTGGATGACCACGAAGCCGAGCGCGACCAGCGCGTACCGAGCCCCGAGCGCCGTTCCAGCGAAGCACAGCTGGAGGAAGTCGTTCATCGGTACATCTCCTCGATCAGATCGGCGAACTGCTGCTCGACGGCCCGACGCTTGACCTTCTGCGTCGCGGTCAGCTCCCCGCCCTCGTGCTCCAGCTCCCGGTCGAGCAGGCGGAACTCCTTGATCTGCTCGACCCGTGCCAGATCGCGGTTGACGTGATCGACCCACTCCCCGAGGAGCACCACGACCTCGGGTTTGGACGCGAGATCGGCATAGGTCGTGTAGGCCATCTCGCGACGCCTCGCCCAGTCGCCGACGGTGTCGAACTCGATGCCGAGCAGCGCCACGAGGTACTTCCGCGAATCGCCGATGACGATCGCTTCCTTGACGAACGGCGAGACCTTCAACTGGTTCTCGATCTCGCTCGGCGAGACGTTCTTGCCCCCGGCCGTGATGATGAGGTCCTTGACCCGGTCGGTGATCGTCAGGAACCCGGCGGCGTCGAGCTCACCGACGTCGCCGGTGTGCAACCAGCCGTCCTCGTCGAGCGTCTCGGCGGTCGCCTCGGGGTTCTTCAGGTAGCCGACGAAGTTGCCGGGCGAACGCGTGAGGATCTCGCCCGAATCGGCGATCCGGATCTCGACGCCGGGCAGCGCCTTGCCGACCTTGCCGATCCGGACGTCGTCGGCGGGCGTGTAGGTGGCGACCGCGGTGTTCTCGGTCTGGCCGTATCCCTCGCGGACCGGCACGCCGAGTGCCCAGAAGTACTCGAGCAGTTGTGGCGCGATCGGCGCCGCGCCGGACAAGGCGATCCGCACCCGCCGAAGACCGAGCTTGTCGCGCAGGGAGCGGAACACGAGGTACCAGGTGAGTCCCATCAGGAGCCGGCCCACCGGTCGGACCGATCCGTCCATTCGATCTCGCCTGAGGCGGTGTCCACGGTGCATCGCCCAGTGGTACAGCCGGCGCTTCATGCGCGAGGCGTCCTTCATGCGGATCTCGACGGTGGCCGCCATCTTCTCCCACACGCGCGGGACACCGAGGAAGATCGTGGGCTGCACGTCGCGCAGGTCGTTGGCGAAGAAGGCACCGCCGCGACCGAAGTTGACGACGTAGCCGACGTTGAGTGCGTTGATCGCCGAGTTCAAGCGTTCGGCGATGTGGCAGAGCGGGAGGTACGAGAGCACCTCGTCACGCGCCGTCGAGTCGAAGGCGTTGCCGAAGGTCTCGGCGGCGGCGACCAGGTTGCGGTGGCTGAGCATCGCACCCTTCGGAGGACCGGTGGTGCCCGAGGTGTAGACGATCAGCGCGGTCTCGTCCGGATCGAGTTCTGCGGCACGCTCGAGCCACAGCGCTTCGCGACCCCGGCCCCGCGACTCCAGCTCCTCGAAGGTCAGGATCTGCGGGTCGTCGAGGTGTTGGAGGACGGTGTGCTCCTCGATCACCACGATGTGCCGTAGGTGAGGGAGCCGGTCGCGCACGGCGAGCACCTTGTCGAGCTGCTCCTCGTCCTCGGCGATCAACACGACGGCCTCGCTGTGCCCGAGGAGGTACTCGACCTCGGCCGGCGGCGAGGTCGGATAGATCCCGACGGGCACGGCACCGACGCCCTGGGCGCCGATGTCGGCGAACAACCACTCGGGCCGATTCTCGCTGTGGATCGCGATCCGATCACCCGATTCGACGCCCAGTTCGACCAGTGCCATCCCGATCCTGGCTGCCCGCTCGGCGTACACGGCCCAGGAGAACGACACCCACACGCCGAGGCGATGGTGTCGCAGCGCCGTTCTCTCGCCCATCTCGCTCGCCCGCGCCGCCAGCAATGCCGGCAGGGTTGCCAGCGAACCCCCGCCCGGCGGGATCGGCGCGATGGGGGTTCGTTCGGTCACGCTCACGATGTCGACCCCCCGAGATACACGTCATGGACACGCGGATCGTTCTGGATCGACCCGGGATCCCCGATGGCCACGACGCGTCCGAAGTCGAGCACCATCACGCGGTCCGCCAGGTCCATCACCAGATCCATCTGATGCTCCACGAGGATCGTCGCGATCCCCAGCTCGCGCCGGATCTGCAGGATGTGGAACGCCGTGTCCTCGGTCTCCTCCTGGTTCATGCCGGCGACCGGTTCGTCGAGCAGCAGCAGCCGCGGTTCCATCGCCAGGGCACGGCCGAGCTCGATTCGCTTCTGCACGCCGTAGGGCAGCGCTCCGACCGGCATCGGGCCGTAGTCGGCGAGGTCGAGGAAGTCCGCGATCTCGGCGCATCGACGTCGATGGAGGCGTTCTTCGCGGCGGGCCTTGCCCCACCACAACGGACCCGAGATCGGGCCGGCGCGCAAGAGGTGGTGTCGACCCAGCATCAGGTTGTCGATCACCGACAGGTTGGCGAACAACGCCAGGTTCTGGAACGTGCGGGCGATTCCCAACTCGGCGGTGTCGGCGGGACGCAGATCGAGCAACTCGACCCCGTCGAGGGCCGCCGAACCTTCCTGTGGGCGATACACCGCGTTGAGGCAGTTGAAGATCGACGTCTTCCCGGCGCCGTTCGGGCCGATGACGGCGAACAGCTCGCCGGGTCGGACGTCGTAGCTGACGTCGCGCAGCGCGTTGACACCGCCGAACGACAACGAGACGTTGCGCACGTCGAGCAGCGGCGGGGTCCCCACCGACGCCTGGGCACCGACCGGATCGTCCATCACGAGCTCCACTGCTTGTGGCGTCGATAGCTCTTGACCTCGTGGAACCGGGTCCGTCCACGATCGCCCATGCCGAGGTAGAACTCCTGGATGTCACGGTCCTCGCGGAGTGCGTCGGCCGGGCCGTCCTTGGCGACCTTCCCGTTCTCGAGAACGTAGGCGTGGTCGGCGATCGCCAACGCCATCTGGGCGTTCTGCTCGATCAGCAGCACGCCGGTGCCCCGCCGGTTGATGTCGACGATCACCTCGCGGATCTGATCGATGATGCGCGGGGCCAACCCCAGCGACGGCTCGTCGAGCAGGAGCAGGCGAGGGCGCGCCATCAGCCCCTGACCGATCGCGACCATCTGCTGCTCGCCGCCGGACAGGTAGCCGGCCGGACTGTCCCAACGATCGGCGAGCACGGGGAACAGCGTCCGGATCTGTTCGTAGTCCGCGGCCAGCTCGTCGCGGCTCGACCGCCGCACCAGAGCACCGGCGCGCAGGTTCTCCTGCACGGTGAGCTCGGCGAACAGCCGCCGACCCTCCATCACCTGTGCGACGCCGTGTCCGACGATGCTCGCCGAGGTGCGGTCGTTGATCTCCGCTCCGTCGAGGCTCACCGACCCCTTCGTGATGCGGCCCCGATGGGCAGGCAGGAGCCCGCTGATCGCTCGCAACACCGATGTCTTCCCGGCTCCGTTCGCCCCGAGCAGCGTGACGATCGCTCCCGACGGCACATCGAGGCTGACCCCGCGGAGTGCGACGATCACATCGCTGTACACGACCTCCAGATTCTGGATCGACAACACCGTGTCGGTCGCATCGCCCATGGCGGCAAGCCTCTATTCCGGACCGCACTGGGGGACTGGGAAACGCCAGCACGAACCGAATTGACCGTACGTTCAGGCCAGCACTCGGCGACAGGGCACTAGGTCCCGTGGCGGGGGGACGCGCGGCACCACGCGCGAGGGTCAGAGCGTGCCGGACTGCTGGAGGAGCTCGAACTCCTCCACCGTCATCAAGACCTCGCGCGCCTTCGAACCCTCGCTCGGGCCGACCACACCGCGCTGTTCGAGCAGGTCCATGATGCGGCCCGCCCGGGCGAAGCCGACCTTCAGCTTGCGCTGCAGCATCGACGTCGAACCCAGCTGGCTCCGCACGACGAGCTCCATCGCCTGACGCATCATCACGGCGTCCTCGTCGTCGTCACCCGCCGAGAACGCGTTGGCGTCCGACGTGACGTCGAGCGCATCACCGACGTTCGAGTCGAACGACAGCTGCTGCATCGGGGGCGTCCCGCCACCCACGCCGTCCCGGTCGCCCTCGACGTTCTGGGTGTAGACGGGCTCCGGCGCCTGCTGGCGCCAGTGCGACACCACCTTGCGGACCTCGTCCTCGCTGACGAACGACCCCTGGATGCGGTTCGGCACCGAGGAGTTGCCCGGCAGGAGCAACATGTCGCCCTTGCCGACGAGCTTCTCGGCGCCGGGCTGGTCGAGGATCACTCGTGAGTCGGTCAGCGACGACACGGCGAACGCCATGCGCGCCGGGACGTTGGCCTTGATCACGCCCGTGATGACGTTCACCGACGGTCGCTGGGTCGCGATGATGAGGTGGATCCCGACGGCGCGTGCCTTCTGCGCGATCCGGGTGATCGACTCCTCGACATCGCGTGCGGCGACCATCATCAAGTCGTTGAGCTCGTCGACCACCACCACGATGTACGGCATGTGTTCGTAGGGCGACTCGTCGGGGTCGACGCCGGGCGGCGGTTCGATCTCGCCTCGTTCCCAGGCGGCGTTGTAGCCGGTGATGTCGCGGTACCCGACGTCGGAGAGCACGTCGTAACGACGTTCCATCTCCTTCACGGCCCACCCGAGCGCGTTGGCTGCCTTCTTCGGGTTGGTGACCGGCTGGGTGAGCAGGTGTGGGAGACGCTGGTACTGGCCCATCTCGACCTGCTTCGGGTCGACGAGGATCAGCCGAACCTGGTCGGGAGTCGTTCGCATGAGCAACGACGTGATGATGCAGTTGATACCCGACGACTTTCCGGCGCCCGTCGCACCGGCGATGAGCAGGTGCGGCGTCGTCGAGAGGTCGAGGAAGACCGCCTTGCCGGCGATGTCCTTGCCGACGGCGACCTCGAGCGGATGGGTCGCCTCGCCTGCCTCCGGGGACACCATCAGATCGCCGAGCGCGACGAGCTGACGACGATGGTTCGGGACCTCGACGCCGATCGCCGAGCGACCGGGGATCGGGGCGAGGATGCGCACGTCGGTCGCAGCCATGGCGTACGCGATGTCCTTTTGCAGGCTCGTGATCCGCGCGACCTTCACACCCGGGCCGAGCTCGAGCTCGAACCGAGTGACGGTCGGCCCGACGGTCATGCCGATCAGTTCCGTCTCGACGTTGTGCTGTGCCAGCGACTCCTGGAGGGTCTGACCCCGGCGCTCGATCTCGGCCATGTCGACGGCCTGCTGACCCGCCTGCTTCAGATGGCTCAGCGGGGGCAGCACCCACTCCCCCACCTGCTCACCGTCGATCGGGAGCGCCCGCTGCTGCGCTGCCGGCCGCTTGCGGCGCTTCTTCGGCGCCGCCTTCCCCGGTGCGGTGAACAGGTCATCGTCCTCGTCGGCGCCGTCGTACAGGGCCGGCGACAGCGGTTCGCCGTGCACGTCAGACGGCCCCGCGTGCCGTTGACCGGGCCCGGCGGCGCCGCGGGCGCGGTGTCCGGATCGCCGACGGGAGTGATCAGGCTCACCGTCACGGTCGCTGTGCAAGGTCGAGAGATCAGCGATCGCCTTCTTCGCCGCCCGTCCGAGCGGGCGGGCGACCGTCCCGACGCCGCGACCGGTGTGCATCGCCATCGTGCGCAGCGATGTGCTCGTGATCAACAAGACACCGCCGAGGAAGATCGCGACGACGACCACGATCGTGCCGGCGGTGGCGACGAGCGCCCGCAGCGGCTCCGCCACGGCCACCCCGAACCAGCCACCCGCCTCACCGACGTCGCTCGGCGCCGACAACGACTCCGGATCGCGCACGATGTGCAACATGCCGAGCAACGCGATGCCGACCAGCCCCCACCCGATCGCGAGCCGGATCGGACTCGACGACCGGCCCTTCTTCACCAGCGCCACACCGGACGCGACGAGGACGATCGGCAGCACGAAACGGCCGAGGCCGAGGAACCACCCGACGAACGCCTCGACGCCGCTGCCGAGCGGGCCGGCGAGGTCGAAGTACGTCGCGAGACCGATCAGGATTCCCGCGCCGACGAGGACCAGACCGATGAACTCGTGTTCGCGACCGGCGACTGCCTGCCGCAGCTCCGCCTGGGCCTGGTCACGCCGACGACTCCCGGGCGGAGTGGCGTCCCGAACACCGCCCGACGCTCGCGACGAGGAGGAACGGGCAGGCGACGCGCTCGACCGCGTTCGAGCCGACGACGGCTTGCCCGCCCGACCCGAACCGGTGCCGCGCGGCTTCTTGGATGCACCCCATGTGTTCATTGCTCGCTCCACGGTACCAACGGTCGACCCGTCGGGCGGGACATCGTTCGGCGCTACTGCCCTTGCGCTCCGAGGATCTCGCCGCTCGGGCTCAGCAGCACCAGGAGCACCCCTCCGGCTTCGCTCGCCACCGAGACGTCGTAGATGACGGTTCCGCCGGCGCCGCCCTGGATCGCGAAGTCCACGATGACGGGATCGTCGAGCTCGTCGCGCAGACCGTCGAAGATCCGATCGGGGTCGAACGTGACCGCCTCGGCCCGGAACGTCGCCCCACTGGCCGGCCCCACCGGCTCGGGCGCCGTGAAGCCACCATCGGCACCCAGGTACCCCTGCTCGGCCGCGGTCCCGTCCGCGACGGCGACGATCACGCTGACCTGGTCGAGCGTCGCGCTGATCTCGAAGTACTCCTGCGGTGCGCCGTAGTGCGCCTCGACCTCTGCGACCGCGGCGTCGATCAGTCCGACCACCGGCGCCGGGGCCGGTTCATCGCCGCCACAGGCGCCGAACACGCCGAGTCCGACGAGGAGCGACACGACGAGAGGCCGACTCACGTCTCCATGACGACGGGGACGATCATCGGCCGCCGACGGGTACGCTCGTTCACGAACTTCCCAGCTGCACGACGGACGTCGCGCTCGAGCGCCTCGACATCGCGCTCGCCGTTCTCGAGGGCCGATTCGACCGCCGAGGACACCCGGTCGCACGCCTCGTCGAGGAGATCCTCGGCTTCGGGTGCGTAGACCCAGCCGCGCGTGATGATGTCCGGTCCGGTCAGTACCTTGCCGGTCTGCATGTCGACGGTGACCACCACGACCACGACGCCCTCCTCGCCGAGCATCCGACGGTCGCGAATGACGCCCTGACCGACGTCGCCGACGATCCCGTCGACGTAGACGTACCCGGATGGCACTCGACCCGCGTGCTCGAGCCCCTCGTCGGACAACTCGATGACGTCACCGTCTTCGCACAGCACGACCCGGTTGCGGGGCACGTCCATCAGCTCACCCAGCCGGGCGTTGGCCACCATGTGCCGGTACTCGCCGTGGATCGGGACGAACCACTCCGGCTGCACCAGGGAGAGGTACGTCTTGATCTCGTCGGCCTGGGCGTGGCCCGTCGCGTGGACGTCGTGGACGCCGGAGTGGATGACGTCGGCGCCGCGGCGCAGCAGACCGTCGATCACCTTGTTGACCGCACTCTCGTTGCCGGGGATCGCGTGGCTGGAGAGGATCACGGTGTCGTGCTCGCCGAGCTTCACGAACTTGTTCTCGCCGCGCGCCAACAGCGACAGCGCGGACATCGGTTCGCCCTGGGACCCCGTCGAGATCACGCAGATGTCGCCCGGCGCGTAGTCGTCGATGTCCTCGATGTCGACGAGCGAGGACTCCGGGATGCTGATCACACCGAGGTCGCGCCCGAGACGGACGTTCTTCTTCATGCTCAGCCCAAGCGTGGCGACCTTGCGGCCGTCGGCGATCGCAGCGTCTGCGATCTGCTGGATCCGGTGCAGGTGGCTGGCGAAGCTGGCGGTGATGATGCGGCGTCCACGTTGCTGCACGAACAGCGATTGGAGCACGGCTCCCACGCTGGTCTCACTCGGCGCGTAGCCGGGTTCTTCCGCGTTCGTGGAGTCGCCCATGAGCAGCCGAACGCCGGCGCCGGAGGTGAGCTGGCCGAGGCGACCGAGATCGGTTCGCCGGCGATCGACGGGTGTGAGATCGAGCTTCCAGTCGCCCGAGTGCAACACGATGCCCTGGGCCGTATGGACCGCGATCGCATGGGCATGTGGGACCGAGTGCGTGACCGGGATGAACTCGATCCGGAAGGGCCCGACCTCGATGGTCTCGTTGTCGGCCACTGCGATCATGTCGCACCGGCCCAGGAGCCCGGCTTCCTCGATCCGATTGCGGGCCAGTCCAAGGGTGAGCTTGGCACCGTAGATCGGCAGCGGCTCGTCACGGAGGTGGCCGATGCCGTCGTGATCTCGCAGGAGGAACTGGATGCCGCCGACATGGTCCTCGTGGCCGTGGGTTGCGATCAGCGCCGCGATCCGGTCGGCGTGATCGCGCAGGTAGGTGAAATCCGGCAGGACGAGGTCGATGCCATGCATGTCGGCATCGGGGAACATGAGACCGCAGTCGATCAGGACGATCGAGCGATCGTCACCCTCACCCTGCTCGATGGCCATGCAGTTTCGACCGATCTCCCCCAGGCCGCCGAGGAAGACGATGCGGACGGAGTCAGCCACGGGCGTTCACCAGGTTCTCCCACACTTCGCGGGCTCGGCGTTCGACCCATTCGGGGGCCGGGCCGACCGGGAGCCGGCATTCACCGACCGCCCAGCCGAGCGTGCGCAGCATCGCCTTCGTGGGGATCGGGTTGGGGGCGAGGTCGCCGGTCTCGAACGCGAAGCTCTCCAACATCCGTCGGTTGGCATTGAGCGCACCGCACACGTCGCCACGCTCCCAGGCGTCGAACATGTCGACGTGGTCGGGTGCGGTCCAGTGGGTCGCGACGCCGATGGCGCCGACCGCGCCGACCGCTAGCAACGGCAGGGTCAACCCGTCGTCGCCCGAGTAGACGTCGAAGTCGTCGGGCGTGGCGGCGATCAGTCTGGCCGTCTCGGCCGGGTTGGCGGCGGCGTCCTTGACCCCGACGATGTTGGGGACCTCGTGGGCCAGCCGCACGAGTACCTCGGTCGACACCTTCCGACCGGTACGCACCGGGATGTCGTACACGACCTGCGGCAAGTCGCAGGCGTCGGCGACAGCGCGCAGGTGCGCCTCGATCCCCGCTTGCGACGGCCGGCTGTAGAACGGGCACAACGACAAGATGCCGTGCACCCCGAGCTTGGCGGCCTGCTGGCTGAGATCGGCGGAGTGGGCGGTGTCGTAGCCCACGGTGCCGGCGATCACCGGCACATCGACGGCTTCCACGACGGCAGCGAACATGCCGAGCTTCTCGTCGTCGGACAACGTCGGCGCCTCTCCCGTGGTGCCGCACACGACCAGCCCGTCGTTCCCCTCGGCCACCAGGTGCCTGGCGAGTTGCTGCGCGACGTCGTAGTCGACGGCGCCGGCGGCGTCGAACGGCGTGACCATCGCCGACATGATTCGGCCGAAGTGCGGCATCAGGAGATCTCCCCGGTGAGACGTGAACGTTGCAGGCAGCCATCCTGCCCGACCCCACGACCGAACAACAACGACGAAGTCGTTCCGCCGGGCGGCGACGGGTGGCACACCTGGTCCATCGCGCGAACGTTACCGCCGACGGGTCGGCCGCCGTGCACCGCCTCCATCGGCCGGCCACGGTGCTCTGGCACCGGACGTACATCACACGCTGTGGCTCGCTCGCCCGGCGATCACTGCCGCAACTCGGCGACGATCGCACACACCGACGGTTCTCCGACTTCCAGCTCGAACTCACCGCCGGCCGCCTCGAACGCCAACGCACACGCCAGCGCCGGATCGTCATCGGGGACAAAATACCACCGCTCGACGAAGGACTCGAAGACCCAGAAGCCGCTGCCGTCGGCGGCCGAGACCGTCGGGCCGCTGTAGGCCACCGGGCCCTCGTCCAACAACTCGCCGTCGAGCGTCAACAACCATCCGTGCTCGTTCTGGAGCTCGTTCGCCTCGCTGGTGGCGTACAGCCGCCTCCCGTCGGCCGAGACCGCGAGGTGCTCGACGCGGTGCCCGCGCGGGCCGGACAGGACGCGTGTCTCCCCCGACTCGGGTGTGACGAGCGAGATCGAGCCGTCGGAGCGACCGATCACCAGTCGACCGTCCTGATGCCATGTGAGCGCGGTGAACTCGCCCTCGACCACTCTGCTCTCACCGTCGGATCGATGCTCGATCTCGAGTGCCGTCGGCGCCCCGGTCCCGACCCGTGCGATCCACCGGCCGTCGGGCGATGGCAGCGTCGACCTCGAGAACGACAGCTCGAGCGACTCGACGATCGACTGCTCGGGGGGTGCCGGGAAGTGATCGGCCCCAGGTTGACCGATCCGATACCGCACCGCGTTCCCCAGGAACTCGTCGTACACGAGCACGGTGTCGTCCGACCACCATCCGATCTCGAGCAGGTCGCGGAAGCGAACGTCGCCCGACGGTCCGTAGCGCAGCTCGTCCCACGTCGTTCCGACACGAACCTCCCCTGCGGTGGTGATGAGGGCCACGGTCCGGCCGTCAGGTGCGACCATCAGCGTGCTCGGGTACGGAAACGAGGTATCGAGTGTGCGCACCTCGTAGCCAGAGACCGCGCTCGATGTGTCGCTGCCGTCGGCGGCGCGAAAGCTGTGGACCGCACCGAACCGGTCGACGGCCGCGACGAGCGGGATCGACGGAGCGTCGGAACCGTCGGCACCGCCGCCGAACCACGCGAGGCCCATCACCTCGCCGACACCATCGAGCGGTATCAGCGTCTCAGCTCCCACCCGCCCGTCGAGCGTGTGAATCCGCAGGACGACGCGACCGTCGAGCGGTCGCGTCGGCGTACTGATCCCGGTCCAGTCGGGGTGCTGGGCGATCGCGAGCCGCGACCCGTCCGGGGAGAATCGTGCCGCGCTCACGTGACGTGTGAAGTCGGTGCCCGGCGGTCGGAGCTGGAGCCGATGCTCCTCGGCACCACTGAGCGCATCGACGACCAGTACCGCTGGTCCGGTCGGAGTGTCGGCGTCGAGCGCCACCGTTCCCGTCGAGCTGACGTCGAGCAGGCTCACGACCGGGTACGTCCACAGCGCCCCACCGGATTCGACGTCGTACCCCGAGGCGATCCAGCCGCCCGGCCCACCGGACAGCGCGATCACGACTCGACCGTCGGACGTGATGCGAAGGTGCTGAAGATCCGGGATCTCGAACGTCCGGTCGCCGGCGAGGTGCCGCGAGATGCCCGGCTCGAACAACGAAGGATCGTCCCGTCGATAGATGTGCACGGTGTCGCCACCTGCGAGCGCACTGGTCGGCGATGCCGCGTCGAAGCCGATGGCGGTGAAGTTCGGGGTGTGCCCTGGGAGTCGCTGCACGGGGGATCGTGCGACGGCGCGGGCGGCGACACCGACGGCGTCGCGCGCGCCCGCAGCGGCCAACGTCGACGAGGATCGGTCCGGATAGAGCGCCTCCACCGCGTAGAGGGTGGCCAGCTCCGGGTTCGATTCGTACGCGGTGGCGGAGCGGGCGAGGAATTCGTTCGACCTGGATCGGATGGCGGCTTCCTCGGCTTCGACTCGACGCTGCTCGGCGGTGCTCCGCTGCGATTCGGCTTCGGCGCGCTGGGCCTCCGCCTCGTTCCGCTGCACCTCGGCTTCCTGTCGCTGAACCTCCGCCTCCTGCCGCTGAGCGTCGGCCTCCGACGCGTTGCGCACGGCCAAGACCGACGCCGCAACCGCACCGACGGTGAGTACGACCAACGTTGCCACGGCGATCCGTCGAACGCGAACCGCGCGGCGGTGGAGCCGCACGTCCTCGCCGACGAGCTGATCCTGGGTGACGCCGTGGATCGGTGCTGCGATCTCGGCGACCGCCTGCCGAAAGCGCGGGTTCTCGAGCCCGAGGTCGGCGTCGTCGCGAGCCCAGGCGAGGTCGATGAAGCGTGGTTCGGCCGCGAACGCACGCGCGAGCGTGGCCGAGACGGCGTCGGTGTCCGACGAGAAGGTCTCGGTGTCCGCATCCCACGCCACGGTCCCACCCGTGCGAACGAGCAGGATCCGCTCCGCGGCGTCTGGGCCACGACCCATCCAATGACGCACCTCCTGGTCCACCCATGACGATCCAGCGGACTCCGGGGAGGCCAGGACGACGAACCAGTCCGCCGACTCCAGAGCGCGGGCGATGTCGGCCCACAGGTCCGGACCCACGGTCAGCCCGGTCTCGTCACGGAACACCTCGAGTGCACGACGACGCCGCCACGGTTTCGCGAGTCGCTGCAGGCCGGTCTGCAGCGCCGGTGCCAGCCGCCCATCGGAAGAGTGGCTGTACGAGATGAAGGCGTCGAATCTCATCGTATGACCCCGTCGTTCACCATACGCGAGCGGACGGTCCGGCGATCGGTGATTCGTCCTGCAGGCGTGGCTGCTCCGCCGCGTCACCGCATGACGATCGCCCGGTCGGCCGCGAGCAGCCTGGCGATGCCCGTCTAGTGTCGGTGCAATGTCTCTCAGCCCGGATGCGCTCCGTGTCGCCGTCGAGCAGGGCGACATCGACACGGTGATCGTGGCGTTCACCGATCACTACGGCCGCCTCGTGGGCAAGCGGTTCGACGCGGGCTTCTTCTGCGACTCCGTCGACGACGGCACGCATGCGTGTGATTACCTGCTCACGGCCGACATGGAGATGGAACCGATGCCCGGCTACCGCTTCGCGAGCTGGGAGCAGGGCTACGGCGACGTCCACCTGGTTCCCGATCTCACCACGTTGCGGCGCGCAGCGTGGACCGAGGGCACCGCGCTCGTGCTGTGCGACGTCGCCGACGACACCTCCCACGTTGCCGTGGCGGTCGCGCCGCGGTCGATCCTGCGCCGGCAGATCGAACGCCTCGCCAACCACGGCCTGTCAGCGAAGGCCGGGTCCGAGCTTGAGTTCTTCCTGTACGAGGACTCCTACCGGGACGCGCACGATCAGGACTACGCCCGGCTCCGACCCGCCGGTTGGTACATCGAGGACTATCACCTCCTGCAGGGCAGCCGCGTCGAACCGTTCGTCGGCGCTGCACGGCGAGCGCTCGGCGGCTCCGGCATCGACGTGGAGTCGTCGAAGGGCGAATGGGGCCGCGGTCAGCACGAGCTCAACATCCGCTTCGCCGACGTGCTCGACATGGCCGACCGGCACACGATCATGAAGCACGCCATGAAGGAGCTCGCCGATTCGTTGGGCATCAGCGTCACCTTCATGGCCAAGCCGACCACCGGCGAGGCAGGGAGCAGTAGCCACCTCCACCTCAGCCTCTGGGACACCGCAGCAGGCACCAGCGTGTTCGACTCGGGGACGGGCGACAGCGATCTCTTCCGGTGGTTCCTGGCCGGCTGGATGGCGTACGTCCCCGACTTCATGGTCTGCTACGCCCCCACGATCAATTCGTACAAGCGCTACCTCGACGGCTCGTGGGCCCCGACCCGCGTCGCGTGGTCGCGCGACAATCGCACCGCCGGGTTCCGAGTGGTCGGGCGCGGCCCGAGCATGCGTATCGAGAACCGGTTCCCCGGGGCCGACTGCAATCCGTACCTTGCGTACGCAGCCGCGATCGCGAGCGGCCTGGCAGGCATCGAGCGGCAACTCGAGCCGCCTGCGGCGTTCGTCGGCGACGCCTACCGAGCGGTCGATCTACCGCGTGTCGCGGCAACCCTGGAGCACGCCATCGCCGACTTCGCGGCGAGTGGCGTGGCCCGGGCCGCGTTCGGCGACGACGTCGTCGACCACTGCACCCGGTTCCACCAGGTCGAGGTCGAGGCGCACCGGGCGTTCGTCTCCGACTGGGAACGCTCGCGATACTTCGAACGAATCTGAAACGAGATAGCGGAGCAACCATGCGCCTCGAAGGCAAGATCGCCGTCATCACCGGAACCGCGGCCGGGATCGGCCGCGCGGCCGCGCTCCGGTTCGCCGAGGAGGGCGCGGCCATCGTCGGTGCCGACGTCTCCGCCGTGGCGAACACCGAGACGGCCCGGCTCGTCGAGGAAGCGGGCGGCAAGATGGTGAGCACGACGGTCGATGTCACCGACGACGATTCCGTCTCGTCGATGTTCGCGCTCGCCGAGCAGGAATTCGGTCGGGTCGACATCGTGTTCAACAACGCGGGCGTCATGCTGCACGGCGACGACGATGCGCTCACGACGTCGGACGAGGTGATCGACCGGACCCTCGCCATCAACGTGAAGGGTGTGATCCACGGGTGCCGGCACGGGATCCCGGCGTTGCGCCGGGCCGGTGGCGGATCGATCATCAACACCGCGTCGTTCGTGGCGACGGTCGGATCCGCCACACCTCAGATTGCGTACACCGCGTCGAAGGGTGCCGTGCTGTCGCTCACCCGCGAGCTGGCGGTCGTGCACGCCCGCGAGGGCATCCGGGTGAACGCGCTGTCGCCCGGTCCACTGCACACCGAGATGCTCATGTCGGTCCTCGACACCGCCGAGAAGCGTCGGCGACGGTTGGTGCACGTCCCGATGGGACGATTCGGCCATGCCGCCGAGATGGCGAACGCTGCGCTGTTCCTGGCGAGCGACGAGTCGAGCTACATGACCGGGTCGAACCTGCTCGTCGACGGCGGACTCACCGCCGCCTACGTCACTCCGGAGTGACCCTGCCCCACATCAGGATGCGTTTGAAGGTGTACAGGTACGGCCGGCTCCTGCCGATGCGACCGAGCAGCTCCTCGCGGTAGGCGTCGACGAACGGTTCGTGGAGGTCCGGCGGGAGACGCCGGAAGAACCGCGTCAGCGAGCTCCCCCTCGCCCACTCGACGACGTCGGCGGACGAGTCGAACACGTGGGAGTAGACCTGGAGCCGTACGTGCGGCTCGGCGACACCGAGATCGTGCAGGGCGATCGCGTATCGCTCGGGTGCGAGCACGTTGGCGGCGACCGGATCAGGCGGTGGCTCGCCGTCGAACGCCGACGCGAACGGTTCGCTCGTCGCGACCTCGACGCTCGAGAGGTGCGAGGCGTGATCGTGGTTGGCCGGAACCTGCACGGCGAGCTGGCCCTCGGGTGCGAGCGCCCCGATCCAGCGTTCGAGCACCGCGTGGTGATCGGGCACCCAGTGGAGCGCGGCGTTGGCGAGCACGAGATCGTGGTCCCGCCCGGAGGTCCAGCGGGCGATGTCGCCGTACTGGAACTCGACCGCCACACGGCCGCGGGTGGACGCGACCTCGAGCATCTTCGGCGAGTTGTCGATGCCGACCATCTGACCGATGCCGAGGCGCTCGGCGACCGAGACGGTCAGCGAACCCGTCCCACAGCCGAGGTCGACGGCCCGCTCGATCGCGCCGCGGTGGATCAGCTCGACGAGATCCCAGAACGGGCGCGCCCGTTCGGCTTGGAACCGTTCGTACTGGCCCGGGTCCCAATCGGTCGACGACATGGACGGAGTCTAGCACACTTGTATTACACTTGTCTACACGACTCGCCGTCGCGACGGCGGGATCGTGGAACATCGACACGAGACGCTGCCCTGACCGCCCTCGAGCGTTCGTGCTGCACGAGGTCCTTCGATGCGCCGGGCTCGGGCGAGCTGGTCGAGCGAGCCTCGCCTGCAGTGCGTCCGCCCACTCGACCGTCGGGACGGTCGTGCGCCGCCGCATGGTGGTGATCGGTCAGTCGCCGGCCACCGGCTGGCCCAGTACCTCGGCGGCGGCGTGGGCCTGGGCGACGGCATCGGGCGCCTCGGCGTCGAGCTCGAACTTGATGTACTCCGAGCCGGTGTCCTCCCAGTCCTCGAACTGGATCACCTGCATCTCCTCGAAGCGGCGACGCAACCACTGGTCGTTGCGGTCGAGCAGGCCGAGCTTCTTGCAGTTCGGCACGATCTTGCTGAACAGCATCTGCTGGAAGATGTCGCGAGTCGGGTCGTTGAGCACGAGCGGCACGACATCTTTCGGGTTCACGCCGTGCTTCTCCCAGACCTCCTGGGAGAGGAAGCGGTCGCGCATCCGGATGGCCGCCTCGAACGCGAACTCCTGGCGGTCCTTCATCTCGGCATCGGTCATGCCGTCGTAGACCTCCTTCAACGACAGCACGCCGAAGGCGACGTGACGGGCCTCGTCGCTCATCACGTACCGGAGGAGCTTCTTGAGGAGCGGCTCCTCGGTCATCTGGTGCATGAACCCGAACGCCGCGAGCGCGAGACCTTCGACCATGACCTGCATGCCGAGATAGGTCATGTCCCAGCGGCTGTCGTTGATGATGTCGTCGAGGAGCATCCGGAGATGGGCGTTCACCTGGAACCCACCATCGAGCTTCTCGTCGAGGTAGCGGGCGAAGACCTCCACGTGACGGGCCTCGTCGACGACCTGGGTCGAGGCGTACAGCTTGGCGTCGTACCAGGGCACGGTCTCGGTGATCTTCGCGGTGCACAGGAGTGCACCCTGCTCGCCGTGCAGGAACTGTGACAGCGTCCAGCGACGCTGATCGATGCCGAACTCGAGCCATTCCTTGTCGCCCCACTTCTCGACGACCGTGCCGTCGTAGTGATCGGGCGTGAGACCGGATTGGATCGCCGCCTGGTCGGCCGTGACGACCTGCTCGAGATCGACCTCCGTGTCCCAGTCGAGATCGGTCGTGGCGTTCCACTGACCGGTCTTGGCCTTCTCGTACAGCTTGCGGAGCTGCGGGCGAGCGAGCGAGTAGTCCCACGTGAAGATCGCGTCGGCATTGTCCTTGACGATGTGCTCGACCTCGTCGACGTCGACGTTCGAGACCGACAGGATCGCCTCGATGTTGTTGATGTCGTCGCGGCCGATGATCGCTTCGTTGCTGGAATGGGTGACGCTCATGGATGCTCCTGGGTTTCAGGGGGTGCTGGTGCTGGGTGGGACGAGGACGTGGAGGCCGGGCCGGAGGAACCGCCGGGCCGAGTCGGGGTCGCCGAGGTCGACGTGGTCGCTCGGTGCGAGGAAGTACGAGATCGTGACCCGAACGAGGAGGTCGATCAGACGCGGCGCGTGCTCGGGGTCGAGGAACGGCTTCACCAACGGTGTCAGGTAGTCGTTCGCGATCCGGATGATGCGCGGGAGTCCGCCGACGGTGAGCTGGGTCAGCACCTCGCCCGGTTCCGAGGCGAGCATGACGGCGAGGTGATCGTCGGACCGGAGCTCGCGGGTCGCGACCACGACGAGCCGGACGACGAGCTCGTCGAAGTCGTCGATCGCTGCGACCTCGGCCGTGAGGGTGTCGAAGAAGTCGTTGATCTCCCGGACCCGCAAGGCCTCGAAGAGCACGTCCTTGCCGCCCGGGAACAACCGGTACAGCGTGGCACGTGAGATGCCGCTCGCCGTGGCGATGTCGTCGATGGTGACCTTCTCGACCCCCCACTGCTCGCAGCATCGCTTCGCGGCATCGAGGATGCGTGTCTCAGCGGAGATCGGCCCCATCGGTGAGACACTAAGACAGATTTCGTCTCAACGTCAAGGCGCGAGTTGGATGATCATCGTCCTGCGATCGCCGCGCGTTGGATACGTTGACAGTCCTCAGCGTGAACAACTGACAGAAAGCGGAGATCAACATGCGACGATCCCTCATCGCGACCCTTGCGGTCACCGGCTTGCTGCTCGCGGCGTGCGGCGGCGACGACGACGACGCCACACCAGCGGCCGAGCCCGCCGACGAAACGGCGGAACCGGCCGACGAACCCGCCGCGACCGACTGTGCAGCGGGCAAGACGATCAGCGACGGCGTGCTCACGATCGCCACCGGCGAACCAGCCTTCCCGCCGTACGTGGTCGACAACGATCCCACCAACAAGCAAGGCTTCGAAGCTGCCGTCGCATGGGCGGTCGCCGGGGAGATGGGCTTCGATGACACCTCCGTCGAGTGGGTGCGCACCACCTTCGACGAGGCGATCCAGCCCGGGGCCAAGAACTTCGACTTCAACCTCCAGCAGTACTCGATCACCCCGGAGCGGGCCGAGACGATCACCTTCTCGGCGCCGTACTACACGAGCAACCAGGCCATGGTCGGCCTCGCCGGGTCGGCCGCCGAAGGCGCCACCACCCTCGACGACCTGAAGGATGTCAAGTTCGGTGTGCAGGCCGGCACGACCAGCCTCCAATTCGTCACCGACGTGATCCAGCCGAAGGACGAACCGTTCGTCTACGACGACAACGTCGCAGCGAAGGCGGCGCTCGAGGCCAACCAGATCGACGCGATCGTGGTCGACCTGCCCACCGCGTTCTTCATCTCGGCCGTCGAGATCGAGGGCAGCAGCGTCGTCGGCCAATTCCCCGCCTCGGCCGGCGGGACCACCGATGAGTTCGGTCTCGTGCTCGAGAAGGACAACGCGCTCGTCGAGTGCGTCGACGCTGCGATCGCCGCGCTCGAAGCGTCGGGTGAGCTCGCCTCGATCACCGAGCAGTGGATGTCGGCCGAGACCGGCGCTCCGATCATCCCGGTCGGCTGACCGGTTCGACGGCGACCATTCCGTGACCGAACGGCTGACCCGCCGGCAGGCGTACGAGCGGGCGCAACGGCGCCGGTCGGTCGCGATCGCGGCCGCGAGCACGATCATCGTCGTGATGGCGGTGGTCGTGCTCGTGCCGCTCACCCCCGGCTGGCCGAAGGTCCGCAGGTCGTTCTTCAACGGCGAGGTCTTCGCCGAGACGTTCCCCGACCTGATCCGGGCGTTCTGGCTCGACGTCAAGATCTTCCTCGTCGCCGTGCCCTGCATCTTCGTGCTCGCGATCCTGATCGCGCTCGGCCGCAACACCCGGAACCCGGCCCTGTTCCCGCTGCGGGCATTCGGCGCGATCTACACCGACGTCTTCCGGGGCATCCCGGTGATCCTCACGATCTATCTGATCGGCTTCGGCGTCCCCGGGCTCGGGCTGTCACGTGAGTGGGGACGTCCCGTGATCTGGGGCACGGTCGCGTTGATCCTCGCCTACTCCGCGTACGTGTCGGAGGTGTTCCGCGCCGGCATCGAGAGCGTGCACGAGAGCCAGCGAGCCGCAGCCCGCTCGCTGGGGATGACCAACGGTCAGACCATGCGATCGATCGTGCTGCCGCAGGCGGTCCGGCGCGTCGTCCCGCCGCTGATGAACGACTTCATCAGCCTCCAGAAGGACGTCGCGCTGGTGAGCTTGATCGGTCCGGTCGAGATCCTCCGCAAAGCCGGCATCGAGAAGTCGCTCTTCGCGAACTTCACGCCCTACGTCGGCGCAGCCGTGATCTTCCTGGCGGTGACGATCCCCCTCACACGCACGGCCGACTACCTCATGGCTCGGCAACGTCGACGCACCGGGGGGACGGCGATCGCGTGAAGCTGCAGATCTCCGGCGTCGTGAAGTCGTTCGGCACCACGCGGGTGCTCGACGGTATCGACCTCGACGTCGCACAGAGCGAGGTGATCTGCTTGATCGGCGCGTCCGGGTCGGGCAAGAGCACACTGCTGCGCTGCATCAACCTGCTCGAACCGATCGACGACGGCCGGATCCTGCTCGACGGCGACGACATCTCCGAGCCCGGCCGCGACCCCGACCCGATCCGGCGCCGGATCGGCATGGTGTTCCAGAGCTTCAACCTGTTCCCGCACATGTCGGTCGTCGACAACGTGTCGATCGGCCCACGGAAGGTACTGCGCACCGAGCCGGGCACGGCTCGCGATGCCGCGAGAGCCCTGCTCGAACGGCTCGGGTTGGGTGACCGCGCCGACGCCTATCCCGACCATCTCAGCGGCGGTCAGCAGCAACGTGTGGCGATCGCCCGGTCGTTGGCGATGGAACCAGAGGTGATGCTGCTCGACGAGATCACTTCGGCGTTGGATCCGGAGCTCGTCGGCGAGGTGCTCGACGTCGTGCGCGACCTCAAGCGCGACGGGATGACGATGTTGCTCGCGACCCACGAGATGGGGTTCGCCCGCGAGATCGGCGATCGGGTCTGCTTCCTCCATCAGGGACGCGTGCTCGAAGATGCGCCGCCGGACGAGCTCTTCGGTTCCCCCCGCGAGGAGCGCACCCGCCAATTCCTCCAGCGCGTCACCGACGCCGGCCGCATGTGACGATCCGAGACCCGTGTCGAGTTGTGCCTGGCACAACTCGACACGGGTCAGCCGCTCACGCCGCAGGGGAGGTCGCGCCGGATGCACGCCGAGACCTCCCGCTCGAGCTTGGCCTCGTCCCACACGTTCCAGAAGTCGGCATGCCCGCTCAGGATGTCGCCCGACGACAGCGCAAGCCCAGCCAGATCGGGCGCCGCGACCGGCGGGTAGTCGATCGCCAACTGGAGTTGCGGGATCGACACCGGATGTGGTGCCGGGCACGCCCCCGCCGAGCTGTAGGCGACGTGCCGGTTCGGTTCCGGAACGATCGGGCTGCGGATGTCTCTGCCGTTCCAGCAGTCGGGGAACGTCACCGACATCCGCAGGCTCGGAGCGCCGGTACAGTCGGGCGGCATCGTGGAGCGCGCTGCTCCGGTGCCACACGACCAGGCGACGACCGCCAGCGGTTGCGGATCTACCGCCGCGTGATCGCCCGCCACCATCATCAGACCCGGCGGATAGGCGACCACGCCGGCCGGATCGACATCGGGCCCGGCGCGGTAGTACGCCACGGCCTTGATGGGTTCGATCGGTTCGAACTCGCGATCGACCAGCACTGGCGTCCAGTACGACGCCGTGTCGCCGTGTTGGTCGCACGTGGTGCCACCGCCGAGCATCTCGACCTCCGTGCTCGCCACCGAGGCGACCATCGAACCGAAGAACTGGTGCAGGTGGCTGCCGCCGGGCTCGCCGGGGTGGACGATCGGATCGTCGGCGAGGTAATGGCTGAACCCACATTCGACGACGAACTGACCGCCCCGTCCTTGTGGCCCGGCGATCACCCGATCCGGCGCGGCTGCCTCCTCCGGAGCGCTTCCCCCGCACGCGGCGCCGACGACGACGACGAGGAAGGCAGCGACGCCGACGCCCCGTCGCCGGTCAGAACGGCTGTTCGAGGTCCGGAACCGTGATCGCATCGAGATCGACCGGGAATGGCACATCCGTGGCCGGCCGCGCCGGCGCCGTGGCTGCGTCGGGCATGTTGTCATGGGGACCGAGCTCGGGAAGCGGTGCGTCCTGCCACGGGACCTCCGGTGGAAGACCCGCTTGTTCGGTGAGCCAGCGTGCGACGCCCAGATCCCCGGCCGCCCAGTCACCGGACCCCTCGCCGTCGCACGGAGCGAGCGCTTCGAGCTCGAGCGGTGCCGACGTCGACCATGTGTTGTCGGCGAAGCAGTTCGCGAATGTCGAGACGTCGCCGCCGGCCGAGGCGACGGCGATGTCTGCCTCGCCGCTGTTGCTCACGATGTTGTCGCGCACGACGTTCTCGTATGAATCCCAGAGCAGGGCGCCGTCCGGGACCACGACCGGCTGCTTCTTCTGCTCGTCGCACGTGACCGCCCACTCGTCCGGGGTCGGCAGATCGTCGTTGGCGGTCTCCTCCAGGAACGGGACGAGGCCGATCCCGGTGCGGAAGTGGTTGTCGACCCGGTTCCGCTCGATCACGTTCCGGATGCCGCCTGCGATGAGGATCCCGTTGCCCTGTGCCAGCAACGCGACATCGATCGCGGAGGTGTCGGACTGGTTGTTGTCGAACACGAGGTTGCCCACGATCGTCGTCTCGCGTTCGGGGTAGCACAGCTCGTAGCTCCCGGAGTTGGGGACGATGCCGACACGGTTGTTGTGCCAGACGGAGTTGACGATGAGCAGATTGCCACCCGAGTTGGTACCCGAGTACCCGAGCCCGTTGTGGGAGGCGACGACATCGGTGACGACGGCATCGCATGGGTAGCACTGGCCGACGTAGACGCCGGCGTCGCGGCTTCCGATCGTGTGCGAGTACTCGATCTGACCCTCGACGGAGTCGAAGGCGTAGATCCCGTAGTCGCCTGTTCGGTAGGTGGTGATGTACGAGGCGCGGTAACCCGTGGCCTGTACCCAGAACAGCCCGTTGTTCGTGTAGTTCATCGCGGTGAGGTTCTCGACCGCCACGCCACTGGCGCCGAGCACTCGGATGCCGTTGTCGAGATCGAGTTCGCCGTCCAGCACCACCGTGTCACGATCGAGGCCGCGGATGGTGAGGTTGTCGGTGACGACATCGACCGATTCGACGTAGGTCCCCGGCGCGACGAGGACCAGATCACCCTCGCTGGCAGCGTCGACGGCGGCCTGGATCGAGTCGTACTCGCCTGGCACGTCTCGTACCCCGTCGTCGCCGGGATCGTCGGGCGGGTCGGTTGCCGGCGGATCGGTCGCCGGAGCGTCGGTCCGGGGCGGTTCCGTGGTGGGAGGCTCGCTCGTCGGCGAGTCGCCCGCCGGCGCGTCCGACACGGGCGTCGTGGCCGTGTCGACGTTGTCGCCCGCCGGCTCGTCGTCGCCGCCACCACAGCTCGTGGCGGCGAGTGCTGCTGCGAGGCAGATGGCGATCGATCGCTTCGTGTACCCCTGGATGTTCATGGTTCCCCCTCGTGTTCGTGGTCGGGTGGCCGCACCGTCAGCCGGTGACGATCACCGTTCCGGTCATGCCGACGTCTTCGTTGCCGTGGATCGAACAGAAGTATCGATACTCGCCCGGTTCGGTGAACACGTGGGCGTACACGTCACCCGGTTGGAACGCGTCGACCTCGACGCCCCAACCCTCCCCGTCGACGCGGAGCACGTCGTGCTCGTTGAGCCCGCGGTTCTCCCACACGATCTCGTCGCCGACCGTGATCTCGACGACGATGGGGCGGAACGAGTTGTCGAGCGCGACGACCGGCACGACGACACCCGTGGGTGTGACCGCCACCGTCGGGGCGACCTCGTCGGCGCCGCCTTCCGACTCTTCGAGTCCGGTCGATGGTGCGGTTGAGGTCGGAGCGGCATCGGGTTGCACGTTGGTGGTCCGGGTCGCCCGATACTCGTCCGCGAGCTCAGCAGCACGACGCGCCCGGTCGTTGCCGTCGTCGCCGCATGCGCCGGCGAGCACCGCGAGTGCGATGACGATGGTGGGGATGGCGCAGTTGCGTGGGCTCATCGAGGTGGGGGTGCGCTCGGAGACCCGAGCAGCGCAACCAGAACGTTGTTATGGTCGAATCGGGACGATAGCAGACATGACGCCGAGCGGTGTGTCGATCAGACGGTCGGCAGGTCGTAGGTCGCGAAACGGTCTCGTAACGTCTTCTTCGAGAACTTCCCGACGCTCGTCTTGGGGACCTCGTCGATGAAGACGACGTCATCGGGCAGCTGCCACTTGGCGACCTTGTCGGCGAGGTACGACAGCACCTCGTCCTTGGTGACCTGCGCGCCAGCGACCGGTACCACGCAGGCCAGCGGCCGCTCGGACCAACGAGGATGCGGCACGCCGATGACCGCCGCCTCCGAGATCGCCGGGTGCGCCATCAGCTCGTTCTCGAGCTCGACCGACGAGATCCACTCTCCACCGGACTTGATGAGGTCCTTCGTCCGATCGACGAGACGGATCCGACCGCGACCGTCGACGGCGGCGACGTCGCCGGTCCTCAGCCAACCGTCGGCGGTGAAGCTGTCGCCCGCCCGCTCGTCCTCGTAGTACGTCGCCGCGATCCAGTTGCCGTGGCACTGCAACTCGCCGCTGCTCTCGCCGTCCCACGGCACCGGATCCTGGGTATCGGGGTCCACAACCCGCATCTCGACGCCGAAGCTGATCCGCCCGACCATGGTTCGCAGATCGGCCTGTTCGCCGACGGGCAGCGATGCCTCGTCGACGTCGAGCTGGCAGACCGCCGCGATCGGGCTCGTCTCGGTCATCCCCCACGCCTGCAGGATCGGCATGCCGAGCTGCTCCCGATACGCCTCCGAGAGCGCCTTGGGCACCGCGGACCCGCCGCAGGGGATCGCGCGCAGGCTCGACGCATCACGATCCTGCAACTCCGGCAGCACCTGCATCCAGATCGTCGGAACACCGGCAGCGACGGTGACGCGCTCGTCGACGATCAGGTCGGCGAGCGCCTTGCCCGACAGGTCGGGACCCGGCATGACGAGACTCGAGCCTGCTGCCACGCCAGCATGGGCGAGCCCCCACGCGTTGGCGTGGAACATCGGGACGACGGGCATGATGACGTCGGCCTCGCGAGCGCCGAGCGAATCGACCGTCATCGCCCCGAACGTGTGCAAGAAGGTGCTGCGATGGCTGTAGAGCACGCCCTTGGGATTGCCGGTGGTGCCACTCGTGTAGCACATGCTCGCGGCCCGATGCTCGTCGTCGACGCGGAACTCGACCGGCGCGGCGGCTTCGAGCAGATCCTCGTAGTCGAGCAGCTCGTGGCCGGCGAGGTCGTCGGGGATCGTGCCCGTGCCATCGTCCATCACGACGAGGTGTCGGAGGCGCTCGAACGTCGGCAGCAACGGAGCCAACATCGCGAGCAACGACCGATCGACGAAGATCACCTCGTCGTCGGCGTGGTTGACGATGTAGGTCAGCTGGTCGGGGAACAGCCGGATGTTGAGGGTGTGCAGCACCCGCCCGGTGCACGGAGCCGCGAAGTACAACTCGAGGTGGCGAGCGGTGTTCCACGCGAACGTCGCGACTCGTCCCTCGGCGCTGATGCCGAGATCGTCGAGGACGCCACCCAGCCGGCGCGTCCGGCCCGCCCACGCGTCATAGGTGGTTCGCTCCCGACCCGTACCGGTGGCGGTCACGATCGACTTGTGTCCGTGGTACTGCTCGGCGCGATCGAACAGATGGGTGATCGTGAGCGGAACGTCTTGCATCAGCCCGTGCATGACCGCTGAACGTAGCGCGGGGGCCGGTCGTCGGAGGCACGGTACCGGCGGGAGTAGCCAGCGATAGCGTCGTGCGAGTGACCGAAGCGACCGCCATCAGCACCTCACGCCCGCCATGGGCGCCGCTGACGCTGGCGGCGTTCGTGGGTCTGGTCGTCTGCACGAACATCGCCGGCGTGTCGTGGGCCCGATTGCTCCAGTCGAGCCCCGAGACACTCCTGCTGCTCTCCTCGAGAAACCGCTACCTCGCGCTCGCACTGGGTGCCGACGTCTCCCCACTCGCCTACTGGATCATCGGCCCGGCGAGGATCGCGATCGCGTTCGTGGTGTGTCACCTGATCGGCCGGGCGTACGCGGACACCGCCCTCGGTTGGTTCGTGAAGTACCTCGGGGTGACCCCCGAGGCACTCGACCAGTTCAACAAGGGGTTCGCGAAGGCCGAATGGGTCATCATCCCCTTCTTCGCCGGCAGCAACCTGGTGGCCGCGCTCAGCGGAATCCACCAGACATCGTGGCAGCGCCTGGTCGTGTTCCTGACGGTCGGCATCTATGTTCGCCTCGCCCTGATCTGGTGGTTGGCCGATGTCTTCGACGACGAGCTGACCAGCTTCCTCTCCTGGCTCCAGCGCTACTCGTGGTGGGCGGTCGGCATCTCGTTCGTCCTGGTGATCCTGGTGAACCTCCGCAACTTCCGTCGCGGTGCGGCGCGCTGAAGCGGCGGCTGATACAACTGGCGCCATGGCTCAAGTGACCCTGCGTGGCAACCCCTTCAACACGAACGGCGACCTCCCCGCCGTCGGCTCGTCGGCCCCCGGCTTCTCGCTGGTCGGCAGCGATCTCTCGGAGATCACGGCCGACTCGCTCACGGGCAAGAAGGTCGTCCTCAACATCTTCCCGAGCATCGACACACCGACGTGCGCGACGAGCGTGAGAACGTTCAACGAGCGCGCTGCCGGTCGCGACGACACGGTCGTGCTGTGCGTGTCGGAGGATCTGCCCTTCGCCGCCGGTCGCTTCTGCGGCGCTGAAGGCATCGAGAACGTCAAGACCGGTTCGGCGTTCCGCAGTGACTTCGCCGACGCCTTCGGCGTCAAGCTCCAAGACGGTCCACTCGCCGGACTGACTGCACGCGCCGTCGTGGTGCTCGACGAGTCCGGCACGGTGACGCACACCCAGCTCGTCGGCGAGATCGCCGACGAACCCGATTACGACGCTGCGCTCGCTGCGCTCGGCTGACGCGAGCCGTCACCACTCCGACGGGGGGTGACGGTTTCGCCGTTGAAGCCGTCACCCCCGACGTCGTCGATGGCTCGTGACCGCGCCCTATGCGCCGATGCCGCCTCATCGGCCGAGGAGACCTCGAGCCTGCCGGTTCCCGCTGCCATGACGATCCACGCCGCCGCGAGGATCACCAGGGCCGTGCACAACAACATCACGTCGAACCACGCCACACCGCCGATCATCGGCGCTGCGAGCACTGTCGTGACAGGACCGCCGTCCTGGGCCACATCGGTTCGGGTCTCGTCGTCCACCCTCGCACAGAGACCGGGTCCGATCGGCTGATACAGGCTCGCCAGATATTCTTCGCGATGCGGTCCTGTCGAACGCGGATCGGGTGATCGAGCCGAGTGCGATGACGAGCATCGGCATCGCGGTCCGGGACGAGCGCGCCCACGCGGCACCCCGGGGCGCGAACCCGTCACTCCTGCGGCGGACGAGCCGGATCGACAGCGAGGATGCCGACCTCGATCGTGGGCCACGCGGTGCTCACCGGTCGGCCGACACCAGTTCGGCGCGGGCGCCGCGCTCGCTCTGGGCGACTGCGTCGCCGTACAGCAACGTCATGGCAATCGCGGCGATCGGCACAACCAGCGCGTACGTCAGCGAAACGACCACCGAGAAGACCCAGAGCGGCCACCCCGTCGCCACGACGAGCACGAGCAACGCCACCACGAGCGCGGTGGCGCCGATCAGAGCGTTGAACGCGGCGACGACGATCGCTGTGTGCCACCAGCGCCCCTTCACGAGCTCGGAGCTGCGCGCCAGCGAGCTGGACCCGTCGGCCCCGTCGAAGACGATGGCGTGCGTGAAGAACTGGTAGCGGACCAGCTGCCGGATCGCCCAGGGCACCCCGACGATGGTCAGCAGCAGCAGCGCAACGATCACGAAGGATCGAACGAACCCGCCGACGACCGCTGCCCGACGGTCCCAGATCCGACGGGCCGAGTCAACCGCAACCGCCACACCGTGCCCGCCGCTGCGGAGGTAGTCGGCGACGACGGCGTGGACGAAGACGGCCGCAGCAACGTTCGCGAAGCTGCCGACGAGGAGCGCGGTGAAGAGATTGGTCCCCGTCGCTCCTGCGAACAGCTCGAGGAGCGGCCCGACGATCGGCATCCGGTGCAGCACGACGACGAGCAATCCGGTCACGAACGCTGCCGGCAGGTAGATGAGACCGAAGAGGATGAACGCGAGCGGAGCCCGCGCGTAGATAGCCGCCGAGGTGTGGACGATCTGACCAGCGCGTCGGCGGAGCCGCACCGGTTCGGCGACCACTCGGGCCCAGTCGGTTCGGCCTGCGGCCCAGCGGAGGAGCACGACGAGGATCAGCGCCGAGACGATCACGCTCGTCGGCGAGACGGTGAAGTTGATGAGCGTGGTCGAGCCACCCTCGACCGCGCTGCAGAACACGCCGATCAGTGATGCCGCCTGGGACTCGCCGGCCGGGATGACGACGCTCGAGTCGCGTAGCTCCTCGAACCACGGCATCGGGTCGAGCCAACGATCCTTCACGGACGGACCGGTCGGACCGTTGAACGGTCCGCCTTGACGCTCGCCCCAACGACCCTCGAACGACAACCAGGCGAGCGGATCGGAGGGATCGTCGACCTCGTCGGGCAGCAGCACCACCTCGGGGGCGATTCGTTCGGACGGTCCGGTGGTGTCGTCACATCCGAATCCCTCACTCGCACCACGACCGAGGTACACGGCCGACCCGAAGTAGCTGGCGTGTGAGCCGGCCGAGGGGTACACGATCGGACGGTCGCCCTCCCGCTCGAGCTTCTCGTCGCCCCAGTCGGCACGCTCGCCGCCTTCGTGCTGGGAGTAGCCGACGAGGACCGGTCCCGAACGCAACGCCTCCTCGACCGTCGAGGCCTCGAAGAGCAGCGAAATGCCCTCCCAATCGCTTTCGTGCTTGTTGTTCCAGTCGTTGTAGTACCAGTAGAACCAGTACTGCACGACGAGCAGGTCCGGTTCGCCGGGCGGTCGCACGAGGTGTGCGTAGATCGTCGCCGGCATGTCGTCGGTGTACTTCCGGAAGTCGCGCTCGTAGACGCACTTCGGTTCGAGCGCACTCCCCGGGAAGTCGAGGAAGAAGCCTTCACCGAGTCCGGCGAGGTCCGTCGCGGTCGGGGCCCGCTTCACCACGGGGTCGCCTGGGCCCACCTGCCTCAACGCGACCTCGGGATTGCCGAGCAGGATGTCGACGCTGCCGGGCCGGTACGGCTCACCGTCCGCGTCGCAGTCGACCTCCTGCTGCTTGAGCATCATCACCGGGGCGAACCGCTCGGCGAGTTCCAGGGCCATCTCGTCGTCCGAGCGTGATTGACTCGGCGACGGGGCCGCGGCGATCGTGCCACCGAGGCAGAGCAGAGCGACGACCACCGTCAGTCCGCCGACGAGGCGACTGGCTCGACCTCCAGGTTGTCTTCGGACTCTCACGTCGTCCACGCTGCCTTCCTGATCAATTGAACCGACGGTCGTGGGGACCGGTTGGCACGTCATCGACCGGCGGAGCCTCAGATGTCGAGGAACCGGTCGAGACCGACGGTCACACCAGGGTGGCCCCCGATCCGCTTGCATGCGAGTACGACGCCGGGCATGAAGCTGTCGCGGTCGTAGCTGTCCTGGCGGATCGTGAGCGATTGGCCCTGCGCGCCGAGGATGACGTCCTGATGAGCAATCATGCCGTGCATCCGCACCGCGTGGACGTGGATGCCCGACGGACCCACCCCACCACGCGCGCCCTCGTAGATCTGCCGTTCCGTCGGGTCGGGACGCCATGCTCGGCCCGCACGGCTGGCCGCCATTCGTTCAGCCGTGGTCACCGCCGTGCCCGATGGGGCGTCGATCTTGCCGTCGTGATGGTACTCGATGATCTCGGCCGTGTCGAAATAGGGCGCAGCGAGCTCGGCGAAGCGCATCATCAGCACCGCCGAGATCGCGAAGTTCGGGGCGATCAAGCAGTGTGCCGGACCGACGCCGAATGCCGAACGAACGTCGTCGACGTCCTGCTCCGAGAGACCCGTCGTCCCGACCACGGCGTGCATGCCGTGCATCGCGAGCCACGGCAACGTGGTGCGGGCGGCAGCGGCCACGCTGAAATCGACGACGACGTCGCATCCGGCGTCGGCGAACGCCCGCAGTTCCGCGCTGATCGCTACCGCGCCGAGCGACTGGCCGCCCCCGCTCGGATCCACTGCTGCGACCAGCTCCAGGTCCGGGTCGAGCGACACCGCCTGGCGGACGGCGCTCCCCATCCGTCCCGCCGCACCGTTGACGCCGACCCGAATCGCATCGCTCACGCGTCCGACCGTAGCCAAGTCCGCAGTGGTAGACGACAACCGACGCCGAGGACCAACGGCACTGGGTCGCGGACCCGTCCGGCGTGACACTGGAAGCGCCGACCATCGAAGGAGGCCAGCATGGAGGATCTCACCGCCGAGATGCGCGCTCGACGACGGGCGCGATACTTCACCGGCTTGCTGTGGCACATCGGGGCGTTCGCGATCATCATCACCGCGTTCTGGGTCCTCGACCTGGCCGTCGGGCAGGACGGACTCCAGTGGGCCCCCTGGATCGCCGCCGTCTGGGGCTTCGCACTCGCGTTCCACGTGCTCGCATACGTCGTCGACGGGAGGGGCACCGAGCACCGGCGGGCCGAGAAGTATCTCCACCACGAGCGTCGACACCTGCAGCACTGAGTGCCGCGACCGCTCGAGGCGGACCAGCGTCCGGAGGGCCCGCGCTGGATCAGCCCGGCCCGAGGGTGACCGTGACCGGCGTGCTCGCGCCGTAGACCCTGTCGAGCACCCGCCGAACGTCGTCGTGGGTGGTGTTCGACCAACGCTCGATCTGGTCCTCGACGCTGCGGAGTTCGCCGAGCAGGGTGAGCTGACCACCGAGGCGGGACATGCGGGCTGCCGCATCCTCCAGGCCCATCTCGTACGAACCCGCGAGGTAGCCCCTAGCGATGTCGAGCTCGTCGTCGGTGATGCCGTCGGCGACCAACCTGTCGATCTCGTGACCAACGAGCGACCGGACCTCGGAGGCGTGCTCGGGCATCGTGCCGGCATAGACCGACCAAGCGCCCGCATCGGCGTACGCGGCCGCGGACGAGAAGACGGAGTACGCCAGCCCACGCCGTTCGCGGATCTCGTCGAAGAGACGGCTCGACAGCCCGCCGCCGAGCACGTGGTTGACGATGTCGAGCGCCTCACGATCCGGGTCCTCCCGGCGAAGCGAACGACCACCTGTCAGGAGGTGCACCTGCTCGGTGTCGTCGTCGATGTTCGTGCTCGTCGTCTCGGTGCTGGTCAGCGGGTCGGGGCCGACCCGGGCGACGCGGCCGTCGCCCGGCGGCATCGCATCGAAGCACTTGGTGACCTCGTTGATCACCTCGTCAGGGTCGATCGCACCGGCGATCGACACCACCGTGTTGCCGGTCCGGTAGTGGTCGGCGAAGTAGCCGCGCAGATCGTCGGCAGAGAGGCCCAGGACGGTCGCCCGGTCACCCGCTGTGTCGCGGCCGAGTGAGTGATCGCCGAACACCGCCCGCCCGAAGGCCCGATGGACGACATCTTCTGGGCTGTCGTCGTCCATCGCCATCTCCTCCAGGATGACCTGCCGCTCGCTCTCGACGTCGTCGTCTCGAAGTGCTGGCGCGGTCAGCACGTCGCCGAGCAACTCGATGCCGGTGGAGGCGAATCGGGCCGGGAGCCGGCAGTAGAAGGCGGTGTACTCCTTCGAGGTGAAGGCGTTGATGTCGCCGCCGACGCGATCGACGGTCTGGGAGATCTGGATGGCGGATCGAGTTGCCGTCCCCTTGAACAGCAGATGCTCGAGGAAGTGGCTCACGCCGGCCTGGCGGGGGGTTTCGTCGCGGGCTCCGACCGCCACCCAGACACCGATGGCGACGGTCCGCGTCGACACCATCGGTTCGACAGCGACGGTGAGGCCGGTTGGGAGCTGGACGACGCGCTCGGACATGGGGTGGCGTCAGTCAATCGCCGATTCGGGTTCGAAGAAACGCGGTCGAACACGCGCGACACCCCCACCCGGCGGACCGAATGGGGGTGTCGTCGCGACTCGGTGTGTCAGCGCGGGTCAGCGGTGACGGCGGCGGCCACCGCGGTCGCCACCGCGGTCACCACCACGGTCACCACGATCGTTGCGGTCGTCGCGGCGACGTTCGCCCGCCGGCCCGAGATCGCCCAGCTCGCTCGCGAGCTCAGCGTCGAAGCTCTCCTCGAACGACACGGTCTCGACGGAGCCACCACCGGTGCCGGACGAGCGGTCCGAGGAGCGATCGTCGGCGGACGCGGTGCCGGACGAATCCGACGAATCGCCGTTCGACTCGGGCAGATCGCCGGCCGGGACCAGGCTGACCTTGCCGCGGTCGTCGATCTCCTCGACGGTGACCTCGATCTCCTGGCCGAGATCGAGGACGTCCTCGACCGAGTTGATGCGCTTGCCGCGGCCCAGCTTGGAGATGTGGACCAGACCATCGCGACCGGGCAGGATGTTGACGAACGCACCGAACTTGGTGATGTTGACGACGCGACCCATGTAGGTCTTGCCGATCTCGGCCTTGGGCGGGTCGACGATCGCCATGACGGCATTCATCGCCTCCTCCATGCGCCACGCCTCGACGGCGCCGATGGTGACGAAGCCCTGAGCCCCGTCGTCGTCGACGCTGATGTCGGCACCGGTCTCCTGCTGGATCGTGTTGATGACCTTGCCCTTGGGACCGATGACCTCGCCGATCTTGTCCATCGGGATGGTGATCGTCTTGATCTTCGGAGCGGTCTCGGCGACCTCCGGACGGGCCTCACCGATCGCAGCGTTCATGACCTCGAGGATCTGCATGCGGGCGTCCTTGGCCTGGGCCAGCGCTGCGGTGAGCACGTCGGCGGGGATGCCGTCGATCTTCGTGTCGAGCTGGAGCGCGGTGATCGCGTCGGCGGTACCGGCCACCTTGAAGTCCATGTCGCCGAAGGCATCCTCGGCGCCGAGGATGTCGGTCAACGTGGTGTAGCTGTCGCCGTCCTTGATGAGACCCATCGCGATGCCGGCGACGGCACCCCGTGTGGGAACACCGGCGTCCATGAGCGACAAGCTCGACGAGCAGACCGACGCCATCGAGGTCGAGCCGTTCGACGACATCACCTCGGAGACGAGGCGCAGCGTGTACGCGAAGTCCTCCTGGCTCGGCACGACGGGCAGGACCGCGCGGGCGGCGAGCGCACCGTGGCCGATCTCGCGGCGCTTCGGCGAACCGACGCGGCCGGTCTCGCCGTTCGCCCACGGCGGCATGTTGTAGTGGTGCAGGAACCGCTTCGTGTCGTACGGTGACAGCGAGTCGATCATCTGGTTCATGCGGGGCATCGCCATCGTGAGCACGTTCATCACCTGGGTCTCGCCGCGCTGGAACAGACCCGAACCGTGGGCCGTCGGCAGCACGCCGACCTCGGCCGACACGGGCCGCAGATCGGCGGTACCACGACCGTCGATGCGGAGACCCTCGTCGACGATGCGGCGGCGCACCAGCTTCTTCGTCAGGCTGCGGACCGCCTCCTTGACGGCCTTCTCCTGGCCTGCGAACTCGGCACCGTCCGCGCACAGCGCAACGAGGGCCTTGTTGGCGGCGGCGTCGGTGGCTGCGTTGCGCTCGGACTTGCCGGCGATCTTGACGGCGTCGGCGATGTCGGCGGACACGAGACCCTCGACGGCGGCGAACACCTCCGGGGTGTAGTCCATCACCGGGTTGAACGGCAGCGGTTCGATCGGGCCCTGGGTGGCGATCACGCTCGCGAGAAGCTGACGCTGCAGAGCGATCGACTCCTTGATCCAGACCTTGCAGGCCTCGAGCCCGTCGGCGAGCACGGCCTCGTCGACCTTCGGCGCGCCGTCCTCGTAGTAGTAGAAGCTCTTCTCGGTGCCGCCGGCCTCGACCATCATCACGGCCACGTCGCCGTTGTCGAGCTCACGGCCCGCGACGACGATCTCGAACGTGCCTTCGTCGATCTCCTCGTAGGTCGGGTGCGGGATCCACTCGCCGTCCTGGCTGTAGGCCATGCGGATCGAACCGAGCGGTCCGTCGAACGGGATGCCCGAGATCATGAGCGCAGCAGACGCCGCGTTGATCGAGAGCACGTCGTGGGGGTTGTGTTGATCAGCGCCGAGCACCGTGGTGACGATCTGGGTCTCGTTGCGGAAGCCCTCCGCGAACGAGGGGCGCAACGGACGATCGGTGAGACGGCACGTGAGGATCGCGTCCTCGGTCGGACGGCCCTCCCGACGGAAGAACGAGCCGGGGATCTTGCCGGCGGCGTAGGCCCGCTCCTCGACGTCGACCGTCAACGGGAAGAAGTCCATGCCGGGCCGGACGTCCTTGGCCGCGTTGGCCGTCGTGAGCACCTTGGTGCCCCCGATGGAGGCCACGACGGCCCCCTGGCTCTGCGGCGCGAACTTGCCGGTCTCGAAGGTGAGCGTCTTCTCGGACCCCGAGATGGGTCCGGATACGCGAATGGGGTCAGCCATGTACTGGCTCCTTTCCGACGAGGACGGCTTTCACCCGTCGATCTCGTCGCTCTGGAGCGACCGAGCCGGTTCCCAGTTGGCAAACCCGCCGACGTCACGAACGTGCGTTGCGGAATCGGCAACCGGCAACCAACCGTTGGTCGCTCGTTGTGCGGAACGCGGACCTTCCGCGCACCGATGCCACACGCTATCTGAAACGGGTCGCGAACGCTCGTGCTCGACCATCGTTGCCCGAGGCACAGGGTCCGAGGGATCCGCTCATCGCCATTCGCAGCATGCTCGTCGCTGGTGGCCTCGGCAGCAGTCGTGCTGGCGGGTCGAGGGGGCGACGACGGCACCGACGGTGCAGCCCAGCCAGCCGTGGTCGACGAGACGACGTCGAACGTCCGGTTGGCCTGGCCCCGGAGGGCAGAGGCGGCCCCGACGAACCCGATCGGCGAACACGCCGTCGTCCAGTCGATTCTTCGCGGTGGTCGACCGGGTTCGAGCGAGCGACCCGCCCGTGCGTCAGCGGCGGAGGCCGAGCTCGGCGATGAGCGTGCGGTAGCGCTCGACGTCGATGTCGCGGAGGTAATCGAGCATGCGACGGCGACGACCGACGAGCATCAGCAGACCACGACGGGAGTGGTGATCCTTCGCGTGCACCTTGAGGTGGTCGGTGAGGTGTTGGATGCGGTCGGTGAGGAGCGCGATCTGCACCTCGGGCGAGCCGGTGTCGTTCTCCGACGACCCGTGCTTCGCGATGATGTCTGCCTTGGGCGTGAGCGCCATGGTGGTTCGTGCCTTCCGTATGGAGGTCGCGCCGATCCGGGCGGATCGTTCGCATCACGTCGAAGTCGTGACCTCGACGGACCCTGCAAGGCTACGACGCTCGCAGCGCACCGACAACCAGACCCCTCTGCAGCACCGATGAGCCGATACCCTCCGCTGCCGTGACGGATGGGCCCGCTCCGAGCGACGATCGCCCTGCCGGTCCAGGCATCCTGGTGCGGGCCGTGGCGAAGCGGTTCGGCGAAACCGACGCCCTCTCGCCGATCGATCTCAACGTCGAACCCGGCGAAGTGGTCTCCTTGCTCGGGCCGAGCGGGTGTGGCAAGACCACCCTGCTCCGCCTCATCGCCGGACTCGAATCCACGTCGCAGGGATCAATCACCATCGACGGAGTGAGCCCGGACACGGCTCGATCGCACAAGCGCCTCGGCCTCGTCCCCCAATCCCCGGCGCTGCTTCCCTGGCGGACCGTCGAGGCGAATGCCCGCCTGCTGCAGGACGTCAACCCCGCCGCCAATCCCGACGCCATGCCCGATCCCGGGCGGTTGCTCGACCAGGTCGGTCTGAGCGAGTTCCGGGACGCGTACCCACACGAGCTCTCGGGCGGCATGCAACAGCGGGTAGGCCTCGTCCGTGCGTTCGCGCTCGGTGCACCGTACCTGCTCATGGACGAGCCGTTCGCCGCGCTCGACGAGATCACCCGCGCCGACATGCGGCACCTCCTGGCCGAGATGTGCGAGCCCCGCAACACGGGCGTCGTGTTCGTCACCCACTCGATCGCGGAGGCGGTCTACCTCTCCGACCGGGTCGTCGTGCTCTCGGCCCGACCCGGGCGGGTGATGGGTGAGGTCGCTGTCGACCTGCCGCGGCCGCGCACTCCGGAGCTCGAGGACGATCCGGCCTTCTTCGCCGCCGAGACAGCGCTCCGCCATCTCCTGCACGCCGGAGTCGGGCGGTGAACCGCCTCCGGACGAGCGCGGCCTTCTGGTCGACGATCGGAGCGATCGGGCTGCTCGTCTTCTGGGAGGCGTTCGTCCGGGTCCGGGACGTCCGCACGTTCGTGCTCCTCCCACCGTCGGAGATCGTCTCGACGTTCCTCGAGACGCCCCGCTTCTACCTCTCCGACGTGTGGGTGACGGCCTGGCACCTCGTCGTCGGACTCACGATCTCGCTCGTCATCTCGCTCGCGTTCGGCGCCGTGCTGGCGGCGTTCCGCCCCCTCGAACACGCCAGCCAGCCGCTGCTCGTGCTCGTGATGGTGACGCCCTGGGTCGCGTACATCAGCTCGATCGTGCTCTGGGTCGGTCAAGGAACCCCGGCGATCGTGTTCCTCGTCTCGTTCGTCACCGTCCCCGCGTTCGTGTACGCGACGGTCGGCGGCATGCGCAGCGCCGATCCGGCCGCTCGCGAGTTGTTCGCATCCATCGACGCACGCCGTTGGGAGGTCCTGTGGCGCCTGCGGCTGCCGGCGGCGATGCCCTCGATCTTCACGGCCGCACGGTTCAACCTGGGCCTCGGCCTCGGTGCCGCTTACTTCGCGGAGGGAGCCGCCCTCAGCCGAGAAGGACTCGGCGAGGCCGGTCGCCGGGCGGTGGCGTTCAACGAGGGTTCGGTGCTGTGGACCACGATCCTGTGCACGGCCGCGCTCGGAATCCTCGGTCAGGTCGTCGTACTCCTGCTCGAGCGGTGGTTGCTCCACTGGCACGCCTCGCAACGGGCGAGCACACGGTGACGGTCCGATGCCTCGCGATGAGGTCGCGACGGTAGGCTCGCCGCACACGACAGTCCCGGACGCTGCCCCGACCCCTTCGCAACGGAGCCCGTCCGTCGTGTGCTGGCACACCAACCCGACACGATCACTGCCTCGCCTGGAGGATTCCGATGCGCCAGCGCGCTCTCACTGCCACCCTGATCACCCTCGCCCTGTCGGCCACCGCGTGCGGCACCGACGACAGCGACGATGCGGCCGACCGTGCCCCGTCCGACACTGCGGCAGAAGCGGTGACCGACACCGCTCCCGACGAAACCGCGGCGGAATCCGTCGCCGACGACACGTCGACAGAGGTCGTCGCCGGCGAGGAGTTCCCCGCCGCTCGCTGCGAGGCGAACCGGGCTGCTGGCACGATCAGCTACTTAACCGGTTTCGACTTCGCTGCCACGGCGTCGATCGTCGACGTCCTCGTCGCCGATCACCGCGGCTACTTCGACGAGCTCTGCCTCGACGTCGAGATCACGCCATCGTTCTCGACTGCCAACTACCCGCTGGTCGCGGCCAACGATGCCCAGTTCTCGTCGTCGGGCTCGTTCAGCGAGCTCGCCTCGTTCTCCGCCGCCAACGAGGCCGATCTGGTGGCGCTCGCCGTCGAAGGCCAGGTCGCGATCGACAGCCTGATGGTCAAGCCCGATGTCGCCGGCAGCCTCGAGGCGCTCGCCGGGACCACGGTCGGCGTGAAGGGCAAACTCCCGCCGAGCATCGCTGCCATGTTGGCGCAGGTGGGCCTCGTGGAGGGCACCGACTTCGACACCCTCCTCCTCGAGGGCTTCGATCCGACCGCGCACTGGGCGGTGGACGGAATCTCGTCGGTGCCCGGCTGGAAGAGCAACGAGCCTGGAGCACTGGAGCGCGCCGGCATCGACTTCGACCTCTACGACCCCGCCGACCTCGGTATCCCCGGCTCGTTCGGCCTCGTCTACACGAACCGCGAGTTCCTCGACCGCCATCCGACGGCGGCCGAGGACTTCATGCGGGCGACGATGCGTGGCCTCGCCGACGCCATCACCGATCCGGCCGCAGCGGCGACGATCGCCGTCGATCTCATCAACGGCAACGGCAACCCGAACTTCCTGTCGCCCGAGGGCGAGATGTTCCGCTGGCAGACCGACGCCCGACTCATCGTCGCCACCACCCCCGAAGGCAGCTTTCCCGGGGTGCCTCGACCAGACGCGCTCGCGGCCGAGGTCGAGGCGTATGACGCCGTGGGCGTCTACGGGGACGCCGGCGCACCCGCGGTGGACGGCCGGTTCGACGCAGATCTCGTGGCCGGCCTCTACGCCCCGGACGGCAGCATCATCTGGCCCGCCTGACCGAGTCGCGACCCACGTTGCGAGTTGTGCCTGGCACAACTCGCAACGTGGGTCGAATCAGGTGAGGAGTTGGCGAGCGTGGGCGACGTCGAGCTGGAGCTGAGCGACCAGCGCGTCGATGCCATCGAATTTCCGCTCCGAACGCAGGAAGTCGACGAAGCGGATCCTGGCCGACTCGCCGTAGAGGTCGTCGTCGAAGTCGAGCAGGTGTGCTTCCAGCAACGAGTGGTCGGCGTGCTCGTAGAACGTCGGTCGGCGCCCGAGGTTGATCGCGCACGGGAAGACGTCGCCGTTCGGTCGCTCGTACCACCCCGCGTACACGCCGTCGGCGGGTAGGCACACCCGGTTCGGGACTTCGACGTTGGCAGTCGGGAAACCGAGCAACCGCCCTCGCTGATCGCCGGCAACGACCTTGCCGCGGGCCTCGAACGGCCGGGTGAGCATCGCCGCCGCCATCGACACGTTGCCACCTGCCAGCGCCCGTCGGATCGCCGTGCTGCTCACCGGTTCGTCGACTCCGTCGGCTCGAGGCGTGAGCACCAGCGGAGCCACCTCGAACCCGTAGGTCGCGCCGACCTCGCGGAGCAGCGCCACGTTGCCTTCGCGGTTGCGTCCGAAGTGGAAGTCGACCCCGACGACGATCAACTTCGTCGACAGGCACCTGACCAGTACCCGTTCGATGAACGTGAGCGCCGGTTCCTGCGACTGACGCTCGTCGAACGGAAGCACGACGGCGACATCGACCCCGGTCGCCTCGAGCAGCTCGAGTCGCTGATCGTGATCGGTGAGCAACTTGGGCGCCGACTCCGGGCGCACGATCACCGCGGGGTGACGGTCGAAGGTCACGACTGCCGACCGGATCCCGCGTGACGCTGCCTGGTTCCGGACCTCCTCGATCACCGTCTGGTGGCCGAGGTGCAGACCGTCGTAAGCGCCGATCGTGATCGCAGCGGCCTCGCCGGGAAAGGGTGGAACGGATGGATCGGTCACGACCAGCACGGGCGTTGACGCTACCCCCCGGCTGCGGTGGGGAGCACGACCGACGGTTTCACCTGGTCGTGCCGAAAGGTCTCGTACACGGCGAGCAACACCCCCGACGGACCGAATACCGACCAGGGGCCATCACCCTGCATCGCGGCAAGGCGCGGGAGTACCCGTCCATTGGCGACGAGGGCGGCCGTCTCTGCGTCGAGGTCGACTCGGGCGAGACTCCGCACGGTCGCTGCGACCGGCCGCAATTCGCACTCGTCGGGCGGACCGGCCTCGGCGAGCGTGAAGTCGCCGACTGCGGTGCGCCGCAGGTTGCGCAGATGGGCGCCGCCGCCGAGCAGGTGACCGAGATCGGCGGCAAGGGTGCGGACGTAGGTGCCCGCCGAACACGACACGTCGATCGCGAGCACACCGGGCTCCGGCCCGGCTTCGACCTCGAACGAGTGCACGGTGACCGGGCGAGGCGCGCGCTCCACCTCGATGCCCTCTCGTGCCAGCTCGTGCAGGCGCCGCCCGTCGACCCGAATCGCCGAGACCATCGGCGGGATCTGCGAGATGTCGCCGATCAGGTGTGCCGCAACGACGCCACGGGCGTCGTCGAGCGTGACGCCCCTCATGTCGTGGGTCACCAGCACGTCACCCGCAGCATCGAGCGTCGATGTCTCGGTGCCGAGCACGACCTCCGCGGTGTAGCACTTCGTCGTCTTCTCGACGAACCGGAGCAGTTTGGTCGCCATCCCGACCGCCACGACGAGCACACCGGTGGCGTCGGGGTCGAGCGTGCCGGCATGGCCCACCTGACGTTCACCGAACCGCTTGCGCAGCATCCCGACGACGTCGTGGCTGGTGACGCCACTGGGTTTGTCGACGACGCAGAGACCGTGGGTCGTGGCCGGCTTACGCCTGGCCACGGCGCTGGCGGTCCTTGCGGAGGATGTCGTCGATCCTCTCCGCCGACCGGAGGGCGACGTCGGGTCGGAAGTCGAGTATCGGGGTCTTCTTGGCGCGGATCTGCTTCGCGATCGATGCCTGCAGTCGCGTCCGGTGCGCGTTGAGACCTTCGACGATCTCCTCGTCGCCGTCCTCACCCGCGAGCGAGTCGAAGTAGACGTGCGCCCGGTTGAGCTCGTTGTCGACCTCGATCCCGGTCACGGTCACGAACTCGAGTCGTTCGTCGTCGATCCGGACCAACTCCTCGGCGATGATCTCGCGCAGGGTCTCACCGACACGCGCTGACCGCGGGAACCGATGTCCACCGGAGCCGCGGCCACGCGCCATCAGGTTCCGCTCAGAGTGCGAGCGACCTCGCGCTCGTCGTACGTCTCGATCACGTCGCCCGGCTTGAGATCCTGGAAGTCGGACAGCCCGATGCCGCACTCGAATCCGGACCGCACCTCTTGGGCGTCGTCCTTGAAACGCTTGAGCGAGGTGATCGCGCCCTTCCAGATGACCGTGCCGTCCCGGAGGAAGCGGACCTTGGACCCGCGGGTGATGACGCCGTTCTGCACGTAACAGCCGGCGATCGCACCGATGCGGGGCACGCGGAAGATCTCGCGCACCTCGGCGTCGCCGGTGACGACCTCGTCGTACTCCGGCGCGAGCATGCCGACCATCGCCTGCTCGATGTCCTCGAGCAGCTTGTAGATGATCTCGTAGGTGCGGATCTCGACGTCCTCGACCTCGGCGGCCTCTCTCGCCTTGCGGTCGGGTCGCACGTTGAACCCGATGATGGTCGAGTTCGTCGTCGCCGCCAGGGTGATGTCGTTCTCGGAGATGCCGCCGACCGCGCGGTGGACGAACGTCAGATCGACCTCGTCGCGCCCGAGCTTGCGGAGGCTCTCGGTGACCGCTTCGAGCGAACCCTGTACGTCGGCCTTGAGGATCAGGTTGAGCGTGGCGGTCTCGCCCGACTGGATCTGGTCGAAGATGTCCTCGAGCTTGACGCCCGACTTCACGCGGGCGTCGCCGCGCTGATCGCGGACCCGACGGTGGAACTCGCGTGCCTCGCCGACCGTGCGAGCGGTCTTCTCGTCGGGAGCGGCGCGGAACTCGTCGCCGGCTTCAGGTACGGACGACAGGCCCAGGACCTCGACCGGTGTGGACGGTCCGGCCGTCTTGACCTGCTCACCCTTGTCGTTGATCATCGCCCGCACACGGCCCCACGCGGGGCCGGCGACGATCGGGTCACCGACGTTGAGCTCGCCCTTGTCGACGAGGATGGTGGCCACCGGCCCACGACCGACGTCGAGGTTGGCCTCGAGCACGATGCCCTTGGCACGCCCCGTCGGGTTCGCCTGCAGATCTTCGAGCTCGGCGACGACCAGCAACTGGTCGAGGAGATCGTCGATACCGAGATCCTGCAGCGCAGACATCTCGACGACGATCGTGTCACCACCCCATTGCTCGGGGACCAGCTCGTGCTCGGCGATCTCGGTGAGCACACGTTGCGGATCGGCGTTGTCCTTGTCGATCTTGTTGACCGCCACCACGATCGGCACCTCGGCCGCCTTGGCGTGGTTGATCGCTTCGATCGTCTGCGGCATGACGCCATCGTCGGCCGCAACGACGAGCACGACGATGTCGGTCGCCTGTGCGCCCCTGGCCCGCATCTGGGTGAAGGCGGCATGACCCGGTGTGTCGATGAACGTCAGTTTGTGACCGTCGCGCTCGACCTGGTAGGCGCCGATGTGCTGGGTGATGCCACCGGCCTCGCCGTCGACCACGTTGGCCTTGCGAATCTTGTCGAGGACGGTGGTCTTGCCGTGATCGACGTGACCCATCACGGTGATGACGGGGGCACGCGGTTCGAGCAGCTCCTCGTCGTCGTCGTCGCTGTCGTCGAACATCGCCTGCAGCTCGACCTCCTGCTGCTGACCGGGGTCGACGAGGAGCAGGTCGGCTCCGAGCTCGAGCGCGTACAGCTCCATGTGCTCGTCGGAGAGACCCATCGTGACCGTGAGCATCTCGCCGTGCTGGAGGAGGAACTTGATGACGTCGCCGGCAGTGCGGTTCAGCTTGGGGCCGAACTCCTGGGCCGACACCCCGCGCTCGACGACGATCGTGCCCTCCGGCACCGGCGCGTCGGCCAAGGTGTACGACTGCTCCTGGGGCTGCAGCTCGTCGCGGTCGCGACGACGCCGCCGCTTGCTGCGACGAGGTGGGCGACGCTGCCCACTCGGACGACCGCCACCAGGGCGACCGGGACCACCACCGGGGCCGCCACCGGGGCCGCCACCGAAGGGGCGTCCGGGGCCACCACCGCCACCACCAGGGCGACCGGCGTAGCCACCGGATCGACCACCTGGACCGCCGGACCCGGCCGACCGACCGGGCGGGCGCGCAGAGCCGGGCGGCGGCGGGATCGGCTTGCCACTCGCCGAGACCGGGCGACCGGGCGGCGGTGGGATGGGCTTGCCACCGAGCGACTTGGGCGGAGTGGGGGGTGGCTTGGGTACGCCGGCATCCGTGGACTTCGACGGAGCGGTACGCGCGGCGGGAACCGGCGGGGCCTCGGCAGGTCGGGGTGCGCTCGTCTCGGGCCGACCGCTGGAGATGATGCGATCGGCCGGCTCGACGGCTTCGGGACCCGGGCTCGAGATCATGCGCGGCGCCGGCTCGTCGGCGGCAGCCGCCGGTTCGTCCGCAGCCGGGAGTGCCTCGGTCGTCTCCGGCGCCTCGGCTGGTGCGGGGACCGGCTCGGGGGCCGCCGCCTCGGACGCCGGCTCCTCGGGAACGGGAGCGGGCGTCGGCTCCTCGGCGACCGGCTCGGGGGTGGGTTCGTCGGCAGGTTCTGCTGGCGGCTCGGGCGGGGCAGGTGCTTGGGCGGCAGGCTCGGGGGCCGGCGCGGCCGCCTTCTTCGCCGCTGTCTTCTTGGCGGTCGTCTTCTTCCCCGCCGCCCGCTTCCGCGCCGGCTTCTTCTCCGGCTTGGGCTCCTCGGGTTGCTCGTCGCGGATGAGTCCGTCGCGCTCGGCACGTCGTCGCACCATGTCGGCGTACGCCTCCTGCAGCGACGAGGAATGGCTCTTGACGGGCACGCCGAGCGTCTCGCAGAGATCGACGGTCTCGGCATTGGTCATGCCGAGCTCCTTCGCCAGTTCATGTACCCGAATGTTCTTCGCCACGCTCCGTGTCAACCTTTCGTCGTCTGTCAGTCTCGCATGGGCGGGGTCAATCCCCACCCGGTCGTTCGTCGGTTCGCGCCGTCAGCTCGGCGCGGAGCCGCTCGATGGCCGTCGGCTGCACCGCTGTGCGCCAGGCTCGGTCGAACGCCCGGTGACGCCGGGCCGGTTCGAGGCATCCGGATCCGCACAACCACGCACCGCGTCCGGGCGCGTGCCGGTCGATCCGAATCGTTCCGTCGTCGTCGAGGACGCAACGGAGCAGTTCGGGCTGCGGACGCTGCGCGCGGCAGCCGATGCAAGTGCGGATCGGGACGCGTGCATCACTGGGATTCGTCATCCTCGTCGTCGTTCGTCCCGGCCGGGCCGTCCTCGTCGGCGGACGCGGCATCGTCGGTCTCGGTCGTCTCGGTCTCGGCCTCGATCTCGGCCGAACCGGTCGACTCATCCTCGGTCGATGCGTCGTCGGTTGCCTCGCTCGAGGCGTCGTCGGTCGAGGCGTCGTCGGTCGAGGCGTCGTCGGTTGCCTCGCTCGAGGCGTCGTCGGTTGCCTCGCTCGAGGCGTCGTCGGTCGAGGCGTCGTCGGTCGAGGCGTCGTCGGTTGCCTCGCTCGAGGCGTCGTCGGTCGAGGCGTCGTCGGTCGAGGCGTCGTCGGTCGAGGCGTCGTCGGTCGAGGCGTCGTTGGTCGACTCGCCGGCACTCGCCGGCTCCTCGATCACGGCGCCGGTCTGCTCGGCCCACTCGGACTGGGACATCACCGAACCGTCGGCTGCGTGCCACTCCATCTCGCCGGACTCGGCGTTGGTGACCCACTCACCCTCGGCGTACTCGACCTGTTCTTCCAGGTAGCCACCAGCAGGTACGCCCTCGGCAACCTGGCTCTCGGATCGGATGTCGACGCGCACACCCGTGAGGCGGGCCGACAGCCGGGCATTCTGTCCCTCGCGACCGATCGCCAGGCTGAGCTGGTGGTCGGGCACGATCACGTCGGCAGCCGTGCCGTCCTCGGAGATGTTGACCTGGTTCACCTTCGCAGGCGACAGCGCCTTGGCGACGAAGTCGGCGAGATCGTCGCTGAACGGCACGATGTCGATCTTCTCGCCGCGCAGCTCGTTCACGACCATCCGGACGCGCGCACCGCGTGCGCCGACGCAGGCGCCGACAGGATCGACGTTGTGGTCGTTCGACCAGACGGCGATCTTCGTGCGATGACCCGGCTCGCGGGCACAGGCCTTGATCTCGACGATGCCGTCGGCGATCTCGGGGACCTCGAGCTCGAACAGTCGCTTGATCAGTCCCGGGTGGGTTCGCGACACCACGATCTGGGGGCCCTTGGCGGTCTTGCGCACCTCGACGATGTAGGCCTTGGACCGGTCGCCCGGGTTCGGACGCTCGTAGGGCACCTGCTCGGCTTGCGGCAGCAGCGCCTCGACCCGGCCGAGATCGAGCAGTGTGTACCGAGTGTCGGTCTGCTGGATGATGCCGGTGACGATGTCGCCCTCGCGGTTGGCGTACTCCTCGAACTTGCGGTCCCGCTCTACTTCGCGAATGCGCTGGCTCATCACCTGACGGAAGGTCTGCGCCGCGATCCGGCCGAGTTCCTCCCGCTTCGGGGTGTCGTCGCGCTCGTTGACCCAGTTGCCGTCCTCGTCGAGGTCGTAGGCCGTGAAGCTGAAGTCCATCGTCGACGGGTTGACCTCGACGATGACCTCGTCGGCGGCGCCGTCACGTCGCTTGTAGGCGCTGGCGAGGGCGTCGACGAGGACGTGGAGGAGATCGTCCTCCGACATGCCCTTCTCCTGGGCGAGGAGGCGAATGGCTTCGCTCATGTCGAGATTGCTCACGATGGCTCCTTCTTCGCGTGCTGCTGCGTCGAACGCTTCGATTGATCGCCGGCGCCGCTCGGCTGGACGACGTCCTCCGTCGCGCGCTTGTTGACCGTGTGCTTCGTGGTCGCGTTCTTCTTGACCGCCTTCTTCTTGGACCCACTGCCCTTGCCACCGGGCTTGGGTTGCGGGCCCCACACGAAGACGGTGCGCGCCCGGTCGATGGCGGCGATCTCGACGGTCTGCTCGGTGATGTCGTCGTCACCGTCGACGCGAATCGTCGCGGTGGTGTCGTCGGCGGCGATGAGCACACCCTCGACGCGTCGGCGCTCGGCGCCGACATCGGCCAGTCGGACGTTCACGGTCTTGCCGATCTCGCGCTGGAAGTGGGCTGACGTGCGCAGGCTCCGCTCGACCCCGGGGCTGGTGACCTCGAGCGTGTACCGCCCAGGAATGGGGTCCTGATGGTCCATCTCCCGGGAGATCAGGCGGGTCGCAAGGGCGAGCTTGTCGAGGTCGACACCGGCGTCGCTTCCTGGGTGCGTATCGAGCGTCACACGCATCGTTCCACCGCGCTGCTCGACGTCGTAGAGATCGAGATCGAGGTCGGAGGCGATCGGTTCGACGATGTCGCGAACGCGCTGGATCACGGGACTGTCACTCATGCCGAACTGCCTCCTTTCACACAACAAGGCGTGGGACGAGCCCACGCCTTGATCGATTCCTCAACCAATTAGCGAGGACTGAGTATACCCCCCGATCGGCCCGGGTACGCCGGGGTGCCGCGACAGTGCCGGGCCGGAGGCGCACCGAGCGCACTGCCGGACTCTCCGCCGGTCGACGACGACGCAGGGGGCCGGCAGCAGATGCTGCTGCATCTCGACTTCGCCACCGATGATCTCGACGCGGCGGTCGATCACGCTCTCGAGGCCGGCGCTTCAGGTGCCGACGTCCAACCCTCTGACGACGAGTCCCGCGCGATCCGCTCGGCTACCCGTTCGGTCTCGTCGCGTCGAGTGACCGGTGACGAGCGCGGACGGAGGGGCAGGCCTCAGCGTCGGTGAGCCCAGAACGACGAGTCGCGAGTCCTGTCCGACACAACTGGCGATCAGTCGGGGCGCATCGCACGCCCGGTGAGATGCGGCCCGCAGAACTGCTCGCCCTTCTGAGGGGCGTTGTTGCAGGGGTCGCCCTTCTTGGTCGTCGCTCTGCATCTCGCCGGATTCGGTGCGCTCGACGCGGCGCCGACGACGTCCGTCTCGGCACCGCTCCTCGAGAGGAACGCCGTCGCCGGGTACCGGCACGCACCGTGGTGGTAGGTGGCCGTCTTGTCGACGATCACCGATGCGATCGGATCCCCGACGGCGAACCGTTGTCGGCAGGTGGCGCACGTTCCGGGGTACCGGGCTGCGAACGTCGGCTCGTCACCGACGGCAGCGAAGTCGTCGTCACCGCCACCTGCTCGGTCCCGGTTCATTCTGGCCATCGCACATTCTCGCGCTGCGCAGATCACGGCGCAGGCGACGTTCTTCCCTGGTGGTCCACGTTCGGTGCGAGCACGGTGGGTCGTCAGTGATCGACCGCTGCTGTGCCTTCGACGAGGGCGATCCGCAACCGGTGCGAGGTCCAGGGCCGCCGCTGCGGGACGGACGGGTATCGTCGCAGCGTGCTCCGGATGTCGAACCTGTTCCTGCGGACCCTTCGGGATGACCCCTCCGACGCCGAAGTCCCCTCCCACAAGCTGCTGGTGCGGGCCGGTTACATCCGACGTGCGGCCCCTGGAGGATTCACGTGGCTCCCGCTCGGTTGGATCGTCTACCGAAACGTCGAACGCATCGTCCGCGAGGAGATGGACGCGGCCGGATTCCAGGAGGTGCACTTCCCGGCGCTCCTCCCCAAGGAGCCCTACGAGGCGACGAACCGCTACGTCGAGTACGGCGACAACCTGTTCCGGCTGCAGGATCGCCACGGCAACGACTTCCTGCTCGCGCCGACCCACGAGGAGATGTTCACCCTGGTCGTGAAGGACCTGCTCTCGTCCTACAAGGACCTCCCGCTGTCGATCTACCAGATCCAGACGAAGTATCGCGACGAGGCCCGACCCCGCGCCGGCCTGCTGCGCGGCCGCGAGTTCGTCATGAAGGACTCCTACAGCTTCGACATCGACGACGAGGCGTTCATGGACTCGTATCGGGCCCACCGGGACGCCTACATCACGACCTTCGATCGACTCGGACTACCGGTCGTCATCGTCGCCGCCATGTCGGGGGCGATGGGCGGATCGGCGTCGGAGGAGTTCCTCGCTCCGGCCGAGGTCGGCGAGGACTCCTACGTGCGCTGCACGTCGTGCGACTACGCCGCCAACGTCGAGGCCGTGCGCGTGCCGGTTCCCGACCCCGTGCCGGTCGACGAGTCACGCCCGGCGAGCGTCGTCGACACCCCCGACACCCCCACGATCCAGACGCTCGTCGACCACCTCAACGCCCATCCCGAGTTCGCCCGACCCGAGGGCGCGTGGACGGCTGCCGACACGATGAAGAACGTCATCGTCAAGCTCCGCCACCCGGACGGCTCGGTCGAGCCGCTCGCGATCGGGGTGCCCGGCGATCGGGAGGTCGACCTCAAGCGGTTGGGTGCCCAGGTCGACCCGGCCGAGATCGAGCCCTTCGAGGAAGCCGATTTCGCCAAGAACCGCGCGTTGGTCAAGGGCTACATCGGCCCGGGTGCGCTCGGTTCGTCGGGCTCTTCCGGGATCCGGTTCCTGGTCGACCCGCGCGTCGTCGACGGCAGCCGCTGGGTGACCGGTGCGAACGAGGCGGGCAAGCACGTCGTCGATCTGACGTTCGGTCGCGACTTCACCGCCGATGGCGTCATCGAAGCCGCCGAGGTGGTCGAAGGCGACGTGTGCCCGAACTGTGGCGGCACGCTCGAGATCGCGCGGGGTATCGAGATGGGCCACATCTTCCAGCTCGGTCGCAAGTACTCCGAAGCGCTCGGCCTCCAGGTCCAGAACGAGTCGGGCAAGCTGATCACGCCCACGATGGGCTCGTACGGCATCGGCGTGTCACGGGCCGTCGCTGCGCTCGCCGAGGCGAACCACGATGAGTACGGGCTCGTCTGGCCCCGTGAGGTCGCGCCTGCCGACGTCCATCTCGTCATCGCCGGCAAGGAGGGCGGGCCTCAGCGTCCCGCCGCCGAGCAGCTCGCCGCCGACATGGAAGCGGCCGGTCTCCGCGTGCTGTTCGACGACCGCGATGGCGTTTCGCCCGGTGTGCGCTTCAAGGACGCCGAGCTGATCGGCGTGCCGACGATCGTCGTGTGTGGCCGCGGGATCGACGACGGTCTGGTCGAGATCAAGGACCGCCGCAGCGGCCAACGCCAGGATCTTCCCATCTCCGACACCGTGGCGCATGTGCGCTCGCTCGCCGACCAGCGCTGACCCGTCACCTCACCGCTCACCTCGTTCGACGCAGTCGCATCCCACCGCTCCCGCTGTGTTGTGGCAAGGTGGCACCGCGGATCGTCGAACGTGCGAAAGGGGAACGAGATCGTGGTGAAGTTCGGATGGCTGTCGCCGGTTGCCGGTCACGCCGGGAGTGGGTATCAGCCGATCGTGATGTACCAGGAAGAGCACATCCTCCCCCGAGCGCTGCCACACTTCGACTCGGTGTGGATCGCTGACCACTTCTACGGGTTCGACCCCGACAAGAAGGAGGGCTTCCTCGAGGGCTGGACGACCCTGACCTGGCTGGCAGCCAGATTCCCCGACATCATGCTCTGCCACCACGTGCTCGGTCACGGCTACCGCAATCCTGCGTTGACCGCGAAGATGGCCGCGACGCTGCAGGTGCTGTCCGGCGGGCGCTTCATGCTGGGGATCGGTGGCGGATGGCGCGAAGACGAGTACCGGTCGTACGGCTACGAGTTCCCGAGCACTGCGACCCGGCTGCGCCAACTCGAGGAGGTCGTGCAGATCTGCCGGCTGATGTGGACCGAGGAGCACCCGAGGTTCGACGGCACGTACTTCCGGATCGACGATGCTGCCGCGACACCCCGCCCCGACGTGGTGCCACCGATCTGCATCGGGAGCTCAGGCGAGCAGATCGGACTCCCCATCGTCGGGCGACGCGCCGACCTCTGGAACGGCGCCTACCGCTCCGACGACGACTGGAGGCGCATGCGCAACATCGTCGACACGGCCGCGACCGCTGCCGGCCGTGACCCATCGGCGGTCGAGAACTGTGTCACGGTGGCCGGCGATCTCCCCCAGACAGATGTCGCGTCCGAACGGTGGGTGGAACGATTGGGCCACCTCGTCGACATCGGGGTGACGTACTTCGTGATGGACTTCGGCCACCCGCTCGACGCCGAGCCCGCGCTCCGCTTCGCCGAGCAAGTCATCGCCCCGATCAAGGACGCCTGACGGCCTCGACACGATTCGATCGATTCACGGACGACTCAACCCGCGAGCTCGATACCGCACTCGTCCAGCCAGGCCGACGCGCTCGCCTGGTAGTCCTCCATGAACAGGATCGCCTGCTGGAGCATCGCGTCGAGGTCGAACCCGGGCACGCCGGTCAGCTCGTCCAACTCCTCGAGGTCGAGGCCGATCCCACCGCCGACCAGATCGCCGAGCGCTCCGTCGACCTCCGACAACTCCGAACCGACACCGGGGAGCGAGCCCTCGGCCGCGGCCCACACCGCGATCTGGAGGCCCATGTCGCCCGTCGGCAGGTCGAGTTCGGCACCGAGATCTCGCTCGCAGACGCATTCGGCGAGCTCGAGCAGCTCGTCGGCGGCCATCGAACCGACGCCATAGACGGCACCACCTTCGGGCGCGGGCAATCCGCTGTCGATGCACATGACGTAGGGATTGACGAGAGCCGTCTCACCCGGTGCCAGCGCCGCCTCCTCCGACTGCACCACCATCATCCGCTGCAGTTCGTCGTCGGGAACGAAGAAGTACCCGCACGGCACGACGACGACGAGGTCATCATCCGTCGCGTTCGTGAGCGTGACATCGAGGATCTCACCCGAGACACCTCCGCCGGGGCTGGCGACGTCGACCGACACCGCCTGCGACGCGAGCAGGCCCAGAAACCCACCCGCCTGGTCCACGGAGTCGGTCGTGTCGGTGGCCGCAACCGTCGTCGAGCCGGCAATCGTGGCCGGAGGGGTGGTGGTGGTCGCGGGCGTCGTGGTGGTCGCGGCCTCCGGTTCGGTCGGCGAGGTCGCGGTCGAATCCGCGGTCGCAGTGTCCCCGCTCACGCCGCGGTCAGCTGTGGAGGTGGTCGCCGAATCGTCGCCTCCGCACACGGTGAGCACCAGCGTGGAGGTTGCGATCAACGCAACCCGACGAAGCTGCTTCATCGGTCCTTCTTTCCCGCTGGGGACGAGCAGCAACTTCAGGATCGCGCCGACCCCACCCGGCCCCCAGAGGCCAAGGACCCGACTTCGTGTCCGTCGGGTCGGACCTCGAACGACGGGTCAGGGAAGTCTGGCGATCGCGTCGCCCACGCAGACCATGCCCGGCTGCACGACCATCGCGTTGAGTCCGCGACGGCGTTCGTGCTCGGACTGGTTGACCCACCGGGCGGCGTCGATGCCGAATCGATCGGCGAACTTGGCGCACCCGTTGTGAGGCTTCTGCGACACCTCGATCACGGCCTCGCCGATCGCCAGGCGGGTGCCGGGCGGGAGGTTCGCCACCGAGAGGTCGAAGTCGACGAAGAACTGATCACCGGCCAGCGGCCAGCGTTCACGGTCGCCATCGGCGACGAGGTCGATGACACGACTGTTCATCAGGTTCAGCTGCGCCTCGGGATGGGCTGCGCCGTCTGCGGCGCGGCGATCACCGCGGGCGAGGTAGTTGTCGCCGACCACACCTTCGCCGACGGCCAACTCGGCACGTTCGAGCACTTCCCGCTCGTCGATGTCGGGCCGTCGTACGATGAACTCCACGGTGCCACGATCGCTCGGGCTGCCGATCTGCTCGCGCCATCGGGCCTCGAGTCGACGCTCGGTGAGGTGCTGAGCGGTCGTCATGTGGTCCATCTTCGCATCGATCGCACGACCACCGTGGACACGATGCCGGCGAGCAGTCCGACGACGGCGATCAGACCGCTGTGGACGAGCGTTCGTCCGACGGTCATACGCGTGCCGTTCCAGTGGAGGATCGCCTCACTGCTCCGGAAGCTGAGGATCGAGCCGGCGGAACCGATCGAGAGCAGCGAGCCGGCCGAACCCAGTGACAGGATCGAGCCGGCGGAACCGATCGAGAGCAGCGAACCGGCGGAACCGATCGACGCAATCGAACCGGCCGAACCGACCGAGCGGATCGACGCGATCGACGACACCGATTCGATCGAGAACACCGAAGCGGCGGACGGGAACGACCAGTGCGATGTCATTGCGCATTTCCGACCGTGTTGAGATAGCGCCATCCGCCATCGTCGTCCATCACGAGCCGATGGCGTGGACCCGCCGCCCGATGGTCGCCCCCGCCGTAACCGATGTCGCCGACCCACAGACACTGACGCACCCCGTCCTCGAACGCGATCTCGGTCGCGAAGAACCCTGGCTCGGCAGCCTCCAGCGTCGACGCCACGTCGCCGTACCGGCACAGCTGCTGCAGTGTGACGTAGGTCGGCGGTGCCAGCAGGATCTCGCCGCGCTCCTGCAGGCCGAGCGCCACCGATGGCGCCAGCCACTGATGGCCGTGGACCTCCTCGCCGTCGACTCCGACGTGCTCGTCGGCGTGACCGTCGTGGGCCGGGCCCAGGAAGAACCAGGTGGAGAATCGCTTCGCCGACAGCGAGTTGACCGGCGGCAACCAGTGGCTCCACCACACGAGCGTCTCGGGTTCGACGTGCAGCCCGACCTCCTCGTGGGTCTCGCGAGCGGCTGCGGCACGCGCCGCGGGCAGCGGGTCGGGCTCGGTGCCGTTCGGCACGTCGTCTGATTCGATCACGCCGCCGGGAAACGCCCACATCCCGCCGAACGCCGTGTCGGCGCCACGGTGGATCATCAGCACCTCGAGCTCACCGTTGCCGTCGCGCACCAGCACCACCGTCGCTGCCGGCAGTGCGGGTGGGTCGGCGTCGGCGTGGTCGATCACATCGATCCGCATGTCCCCATCCCAGCAGATCGGTGCCGCCGCGATGCAACGCTCGGGCGCGCCCCACCGTTCGAGCATGCTCGAACCCGCTCGAACGTGCTGGTCGTCGACCGGCCGACGGCAACGCGGGAGCAGGTGTCGGAACAGCGGCTCCTGCGACGATGGAGCGGTATGAGCACCGCACGTTCCCTCGACACCGACCCGATCCACCTGAGCGGATCACTGCAAGCGATTCCGGTGACGTCGTTCGAGTTCACGCCCGACGGCTTCGAGACCTACATGGCTGCCCAGTGCAGCGCCGAAGATCCCGGTCGGATCGTGATGATCGAACACTCACCGGCGGACTGGGCGATGTGGGAGCGTCACACCGCCGGCGACGAGGTCGTGATCCTGATCTCCGGCACCGCCCGGTTCATCCAGGAGATCGACGGCGAAGCGGTCGAGCAGATCGTGTCGTCCGGCCAGGCGATCATCAACCCGGCCGGGGTCTGGCACACCGCCGATGTGGCGGAACCGTTCTCCGCCGTGTACCTCACCCCGTGCCCCGGCACCGAGCACCGACCTCGATGATTCAGTTCTCCGACGATGCCTACTGTTTGACGACATTCGATGAAGTGCCGGAATGTCGGAGGAACGGTACGACCCGATCGCCAATCCGTACGCGCAAGGACTCGCATCGCTCGGAGCGGGCCCGCATCGGTCCGGCGAGGTGGCGGACGCCATGGACATGCAGACCTCGCAGGTCGCCGCGTTCCGCGAGCGTCTGATCAACGAGGGCGTGATCTACTCACTGCGCTACGGCTGGGTGAAGTTCGCGATCCCGCACTTCGACCGCTACGTCACCCGCGCGCTCCACGCTGACAGATCAGCCGTCGATCAAGGCCGCTGCGTCCCACGACAGCGGGGACCGTGCCGGCAGCAGCCCGACGAAGTCGCGACCGTCGCGATCGACCACGTGCTCGAAGAACGCGTCGGGCGGCGACGCGGGAGCGAACAGGAAGCCCTGGGCGACGCCACATCCCATCTCACGCAACACCCGTGCGTGCTCGGCGTGCTCGACCCCCTCGGCAACCACTCGGTACCTCAGCCGATCGGCGAGGGCGATGATCGAGCCGACGATCTCCCGGTCGACCTGGTTGTCGACGATCCCGTCCACGAACGCGTGATCGATCTTGAGCTCATCGACACTCAGTTCGCGGAGTCGCTGCATCGAGGAGTGGCCCGTCCCGAAATCGTCGATCGCCAGCTCCACTCCGGCGCGACCGAGCGCTCGGAGTGCTCCTTCGACACCGGTGGTCGGATTCCGGACCTCCTGTTCGGTCAGCTCGAGCACGAGGAGACGTGACGCAACCTCGTACCGCTCGAGGGTGTCGAGCACCCAGGTCGCGAAGTCCGGTTCGTGGAGTGCGCGCATCGTGATGTTGACGGCGATGGGGAGCGGACGGCCGGCCGCGGCGAGCCGCTGCGCCATCTGGACACCTTGCTCGATCATCGTCCGGCCGAACAGGCTCGCCGAGTCGGACATCGTGGCCACATCGAGGAAGGTCGAGGGTCCGAGCACGCCGTGTTCGGGGTGTCGCCATCGCGCCAGCCCCTCGGCACCGACGATCGCCAACGTATCGAGATCGACCTTCGGCTGGAAGTAGAGCTCGATGTCGCCCGCTGCGATCGCATCGGGCACCGTTGCCGAGAGCGACAGGTGGACGGTCGACGTCTGCTCGAGGCTCGCGTCGAAGAACCGGCAGACCTGCCCGCTGCGCTTGGCCGCGTACATCGCGATGTCGGCGTGTCGCATGATCGTTGCGCGGTCGCTCTCCTCCGAGGCGTTGAAGGCCACACCGATCGACAGCGACGAAGCAACCCGGACGCCATTCACGGAGACAGGTTGCGAGCACATCGACGTGAGGCGATCGACGATTGGTTCGACATCCGACGCCGATCGCACGTTCGCGACGAGCACCGCGAACTCATCACCGCCGAGGCGGGCGAGCATGTCGGAGGGGCCGAGCGCCGAACTGAGCCGATCGGCCACGATCGCGAGCAGGCGGTCTCCGGCCTCGTGGCCGAGCGTGTCGTTGACGTCCTTGAATCGATCGAGATCGATGATCATGAGGGCGAAGGCTGTCGGACCGTCGAGCTCGTCACCGAGGCGCTCATGGAGGGCGAGACGATTCGGGAGCCCGGTGAGGATGTCGATGCGAGCCTGGGCGGCGATGGTGCGGTTGGCCTCCTCGAGAGCGGTCACGTCGAGCGAGAACCCCCGCAACGACTTCGCACCGTTGCGATCGACGACCACTCGTGAGACGTCACGGATCCACACCCAACGTCCGTCCGGTCGACGCATCCGCCAGGACCGGTCGAGCAGCATGCCGTCCTCGGCCTCGTCGGCCTCGATCCAGTAACGAGCAACGTCCTCCTGGTGGATGATCGAGCGGTGATCGATCCGGCACCAATCGTCGACGGTCCAACCCGTGAGCATCTCGATGTCGCCGATGACCCGGCTGACCGTCGAATCGTCGAGACTCGTGTGGTGGACCACCGCCCCGGCCTTGGCCAGGGTGTGCATCAGATCCTGTTCGTGCTCACGGAACTCCGTCCGCACCTGATGGCCGTGCACGATCAGGGCGATCCCCACGACGACGATCACGATCGGGGCGGTCCACCAATACGTCACCGCGGCATGCCAGCCGCTGAGGCTTGCCGTGGTCGCAGCCAACACGAGCAACGGCACATTGACCTTCGCCGGGCTGGCAATGCCCTGCCAGGCCACCGTGGCCCCCACCCAGACCATCGATGGAGCCCACAGCATGGGTGCCAACATCACCAAGACCGTGATGATCACGAAGTCGATCACCGTCTGGGCCACTGCGGTGTTGTGGGCACCGACCAGGCGGGGCAGAACGGGCTGCACCACCAGGGCGAACGCGAACAGTGTGACGACCGCAGGACGGTTGGGCAGCCAAGTCAGTGCGAGCGCGATGACGCCGGACAGCGCGAACGAGGCCATGCGGGTACCGATCCACAGCGGTCGTGCCGTGATCGGGAAACGAAGTCCGTGTTCGAGGGAGGCGTCGCCGAGCAACGTCCGACCGCCGACAGAACGCGTCGGTGGTCGCTGGTTCATCCACCTGTCATCGGTTGCGCAGGAGGCGGCCTTGAACCTCGACGACCACCGAGCGAACACTCAGCGGATCTTCTCGAGCTCGCCGACGAGTTCGCTCACCGGGCGGTAGGTGAGACCGGCCATCGCCCGATGCGCATACCGGATCACACCGTCGCGATCGATGATGAACACGCTTCGGCGCGGGAACCCGATCGGCCCGAGCGTGCCGTACGCCGCGGCGACCTCCTTGTCGGTGTCGGCGAGCAACGGAAACTCGAACCCGTGCTTCGCCGAGAAGGCCTCGTGGCTGTCGACTCCCTGGGCCGAGATGCCGACGATCTGCGCGTCGACCTGGGCGAACTCGGACAAGCCGTCGTTGTACGCGTTGAGCTGCTTGGTGCACACCGGGGTGTCGTCGCCCGGGTAGAACACCAGCACGATCGGCTTGCCGATGAAGTCGGCGAGCGAATACTCCCGCCCGCCAGTGCCCGGCAGTGTGAAGTCCGGGGCCTGATCACCGACACCGACACTCATGCCGCCGGCTCCGTCATGCGGTCGACACAGATCATTCGGCCGCCGCCTCCATCACATCGTCTGCGATATCGAAGTTCGAGTAGACGTCCTGCACGTCGTCGTTGTCCTCGATCGCCTCCATGATGCGGAGGATCTTCTTGGCATCCTCGACCGTGGTGACCGGTACCAGGTTGTCGCTCACCATCGGCGTGTCGGCCGACATGATCGTGAACCCCGTCGCCTCCAGGGCCTCCTTGACGTCGAAGGTGTCGCTCGGTGAGCAGGTGACCCGCCACGTCCCCTCATCGTCGGCGACGTCCTCGGCTCCGGCTTCCAGTGCCGCGATCATCAACGCGTCCTCGTCGATCGGCCCGTCGACGAGGATGATGCCGCGCCGACTGAACTGCCAGCTCACGGCGCCGGGCTCGGCCATCGAGCCGCCGGTCTTGGTAAGGATGTTGCGGATGTCGGCGCTCGCCCGATTGCGATTGTCGGTGAGGACATCGATCAGGAGGGCGACGCCGCCGGGGGCGTACCCCTCATAGGTGATGTCCTCGTAGGTCTCCGCACCCCCCTCACCGGTGCCACGCTTGATCGCTCGATCGATGGCGTCGTTGGTCATCTGCGCCGACTTCGCCTTCTGGACGGCGGTACGCAGCGTCGGGTTCATGTCGGGGTCACCACCACCACCACGGGCCGCAACCTCGATCTGGCGGGCCAGTTTGGCGAACAACTTGCCGCGCTTGGCGTCGGCGGCACCCTTCTTGTGCTTGATGGTTGCCCATTTGGAATGGCCCGACATCAGGAAATCTCCGTCTCGGAAAGGGTCACGCGGTTGAGGAACTGGGCGTGGAGTCGATGGTCGCGCGCCAGCTCCGGATGGAACGATGCCACCGTAATCGGTCCACGACGCAACAGCACAGGGACACCGGCGTGGAACGCCAGGATCTCGACTCCCTCGCCGACCCGCACCACCTTGGGAGCCCGGATGAACACGCCGTGAAACCGTGGAGCTTCGGGTCCGAGCTCGTCGACGACCAGCTCGGTCTCGAAGCTGTCGAGCTGGCGGCCGTACCCGTTGCGCCGGACAGAGATGTCGATCGCAGCGAACGATCGCTGATCGGGTCGCCCGTCGAGCACCTCGGTCGCGAGCAGGATCATGCCGGCGCACGTGCCGAAGACGGGAAGCCCTTCAGCGATGGCGTCAGCGATCGGATCGAACAGGCCGCTCGTCACGAGCAACTTCGACATCGTGGTCGACTCGCCGCCGGGCATCACGAGCGCATCGACCAGGGCGAGGTCGCGTGGCGTTCGAACCTGGCGCGTGAGCGCGCCGAGTTCGTCGAGGCGCTGCTGGTGTGAGTCGAACGCGCCCTGGAGCGCGAGCACACCGATCGTGGGAATGCTCACCAACCCCGCTCGGCGTACCGCTCGTTGACCTCGTCCATGCCGATGCCCGTCATCGGCGCGCCGAGGCCGCGGCTGACCTTGGCGAGGATCGACGCATCGTTGAAGTGGGTCGTCGCCTCGACGATCGCAGCAGCGCGGCGGGCCGGCTCGTCGCTCTTGAAGATGCCGGACCCGACGAAGACGGCCTCTGCGCCGAGCTGCATCGCGAGCGCGGCGTCGGCCGGTGTCGCGAGACCACCGGCGCAGAACAGGGGCACCGGCAGCTTGCCGGTCTCGGCGATCTCCTGGATCAGCGGGAGCGGGGCCTGGACCTGCTTGGCCCAGTCGAACAGCTCGGCCGAGTCCGCCTGCCCGATCCGGCGGATGTCGCCGAGGATGTTGCGCAGGTGCCGCACGGCCTCGACGACGTTCCCGGTGCCGGCCTCACCCTTGGAACGGATCATTGCCGCTCCCTCGCTGATCCGGCGAAGGGCTTCGCCGACGTTCGTGGCTCCGCAGACGAACGGCACCGCGAACCGGTACTTGTCGATGTGATGGGCCTCGTCGGCCGGGGTGAGCACCTCGGACTCGTCGACGAAGTCGACACCGAGTGCTTCGAGGATCTGGGCCTCGACGAAGTGCCCGATGCGGACCTTGGCCATGACCGGGATCGACACGGCAGCCTGGATGCCCTCGATCATCTCGGGATCGCTCATGCGGGCCACCCCACCGTCGCGGCGAATGTCGGCCGGTACCCGCTCGAGCGCCATCACGGCGACGGCACCGGCATCCTCGGCGATCTTCGCCTGGTCAGGCGTGACGACATCCATGATGACGCCGCCCTTGAGCATCTCTGCGAGCCCCCGCTTGACGGGGAACGAGCCGGTGATCGAGACCTGTTCGGACATGGTTCCATGGTACCCAGGCAGGACGCCCGTCACCCTGGTGGAACCGACACCCGTCTCGGCTCCTCAGGAGGCGACGAGGGCGTCGACGAGCGTGCCCGCGCCGGCCCTCACAGGCTGTCCGTGGCCGAACCCGGCGAGGTCGAAGTCGAACCCGGCGAGCTTCACGACGGACGCGCCGGCGGTCTCCATGTCGGCGGTGAACCGGGCGTTCGGGCCGGTGATCGCCGTGCCGTCGTCGTTGCCGTTGAGCGCGTCACCGGCGATCAGCAGACCGATGCCGGTGTCGAGCACCGAGATCGATCCGGGGGTGTGCCCCGGGGTGTCGATGACCTGCAGTCCGAACACGTCGTCGCCGTCGCCGACGGCGGTCACGTCGACGGGCGAGGTGATGTTCACGATGTCCGCGGCGCCGGCGTAGGCCGCCGCCGATGCAGCACGACCGATCACGTCCGCGAGCGAGCCGACGTGATCCGGGTGGTGATGGGTGAGGACGACATGGCGCACATCGTCGAACGTCACCCCGAGCGTCGCGAGCGTCTCGCCGATCTGGTCGGCGCTGCCCGATGTGCCGGTGTCGACGACGGCCGCCTCGTTGCCGCGCACCAGCACGAACGCGGAGACGAACCCGAGATCGACCTGCGACCATCGCAGCTGTTGGTCGACCCGGACCTCGGACGTCGCCGTCGGCTGCCCCTCTCCGGGGAGCGAGTCGTCCGGCGCGGTGCCGGACGCATCGGGAGGCGAATCGGGAGGTTGAGGGATCTCGGCATCGCCTGTCTCGTCGGAGCAGGCGATGGCGATGCCACCCAGGATGGCCACTGCCACGGTGTTGCGCCCGAGTTCCGCGAGGAATCGGCGCCGGCCGATGCGATGCACGGGACGGGCGAGGCGGCGGCGCTCGACCACCGGCACGAGACGGAGCGAGCCGTGCGGGTGGTGGTCGGCATGGTGATGGTCGGCGTGGTCGGCGTGATGGCAGTCGACATGGTGATGGTCGGCGTGTTCGTGGTGATGAGTCATCGTTCCCGCGTCCTCCATCGTCGTGCAGCGTCTCCTCCATCGTGACATCCGACGGTGGTGCCCGGCACGCGCCCGGCCAGACTGGCTCGATGCGCGACGTCGAAACCTCACGACGACGGCATCAGCCCTCAGGCACGTACGCAGCGCTCGGCATTCCCACCTACCGGATCCTGTTCACGATCGGAGCGTTCGGCTTCGTGGCCACCCAGGGCCAGGCGATCGCTCGGGGATGGCTGGCGAACGAGCTGAGCGACTCGAACACCGGCCTCGGTGGCGTCTTCATGGCGTTCGGAATCCCGATGTTGGTCGCGACGCCGATGGGCGGTGTCGCGGCCGACCGCTACTCCAAGCGCGCGATCCTCATCGTCACCAACGCAGCGCTGGTGTTCAGCGCACTCTGGATCGCGTTGGCGTTGAGCTTCGACTTCGTCGCGTACTGGATGCTGCTGGCCACGTCCGCGATCCAGGCTGCGGCGTTCTCGTTCCTCGTCCCGGCCCGCATGGCGCTGACCGGCGAGGTCGTCGGCCGTGAGTTGATCCCCAACGCGATCATCCTCGGCCAGATGAGCATCAACGCCGCGCGGGTCGTCGGACCGGCGATGGCGGGCATCTTCATCGGCATCGCCTGGATCGGCACCGCCGGCGTCTACTACGTGTCGGCGACGCTCGGTGTGGCGGCGATCGTCGGTTGCCTCTCGCTGCCCGAAGGGGCCCCGCGGCGCGATCACGTCGGCACGACCGCCCGATCCGAGTTCGCCGACAGCGTCCGGTACGTCTGGGAGCAACGACACGTCGGTTTGCTCATCATCGTCTCGTTCGTCGCGGTGATGGTCGGGTTCCCGTTCGTGGCGTTCCTGCCCCGCTACGCGACCGAGATCCTCGATGTCGGGAGTGCGGGCTACGGGTTCCTCGCCGCTGCATCTGCGATCGGAGCCGTGATCCTGTCGTTGTCGATCGCCGGACGGAGCACCGGTCGTGCGGCATGGCGCATCCAGGCGGTGGCCGGCGTGATGTTCGGTCTCATGCTGGTGGGGCTCGCGCTCGCCCCCGGGTATCTCGCGGCCGTGTTCGTGGTCGCCGGCGTCGGCGCGGCCTCGGCGGGCTTCCAGGCGATGAACAACTCGCTCGTGCTCGCTCTCTCCGAGATCGAGTACCACGGACGTGTGCAGAGCCTCATGATGCTGTCGTTCAGTGGATTCGGGATGGCGGCGTTGCCACTGGGTGCGTTGGCCGACACGATCGGGCTGCGCGAGACCCTGGCCGCGATGGGCCTGACCGTCGTTGCGACGATGGCGGTCTACCTCGTGATCAGCGCACGCACCCGGCGACGCATCGGTGACGCCGTCGCCATCGTCTGACCGGCGGTTTCAGCTCGGCCGATCCCACGACACGTCGGTTGCGTACAGCGACCACACCTCGACGATGCGGCCCTCGACCACTCGATGGATCTGGAGCCAATCCATCACCCGCCGCTCCCCCGTCTCGAGGCTCGCGCCCCGCATCGTCGTACGGCTCCACACCTTGTCGCCGTCGACGACCCGATCGTGCACCGTGATCACCGGCTTGCCCAGTGCGCGTTGATACTGCTTGAGATCCTTCTTCAGGTCGGCGCGCGTCCTCGATGCGGTGCCCGTCGGACCGTGGCGGAGGAACGGCTCGGCGATGAGTTCGTCGACCACGGTCAGATCGCACTCGCCCCACGCCCGAGCCTGCCACTGGTCGACCACCTGACCCGGGTCGAGCGGAACTGGCTCGTCGAGCTGAGCCGGGTCGATCGGATCGAGCCCCCCGTCGGACATGCTGCAGTATCGCATGTCGCCTACGATCCGGCCATGGCAACACTGGTGCTGACCGTCATCGGGAACGACCGTGCAGGCCTCGTGAGCGCGCTGGCCGACGTGGTGGCCGACCACGGTGGCAACTGGGAGCGCAGCCAGATGGCCGAGCTGGCCGGCAAGTTCGCCGGCGTGGTGGTCGTGACGGTGCCCGACGGCCGTGCCGACGAGCTCGTCGCAGCGCTCGAACCCCTCCACGGCATGCTCGACGTGATGGTTCAGCTCGGCCTCGACGAGCAACCGCCATCGAAGCGGTTCGTACTCGAGTTGATGGGTACCGACCGCCCTGGCATCGTGCGCGAGATCAGTCAGGTGCTCGCGTCCCACGACGTGAGCATCGACCAGTTGACGACCTCGACGCGCGAGGCACCGATGGCCGGCGGGATCCTCTTCGAGGCCAACGCGGTGCTCGAAGTGCAGGTCGGCACGACCCGCGACATGTTGCGGGCTGCGCTCGAGGGAGTCGCCAACGAGCTGATGGTCGACATCGAACTCGAGGAGATCCCGTGACGGAACGTCTCCTGAGCGGGGCCGACATCGAGACGTTCCGTCGCGACGGGGTCGTGAAGCTGTCGGGCCGGTTCGACCGGTCGTGGATCGAGCGACTGCGGGCGACGACCGACCGGTCGATGTCCGAAGCGGGCACCCTGGTGCGCGAGTACGACACGAACGACGGCGGTCGTTTCCACGCCAACATGTTCCTGTGGGACACCGACCCGGACCTGCGGGCGTTCGTGTTCGAATCGCCGGCGGCCGAGATCGCCGCCGGTCTCCTGGGAGCGTCGACGGTGTCGTTCTTCTTCGATCACCTGCTGGTCAAGGAGCCGGGAACCGTGAACCCGACCCCGTGGCACCAGGACCTGCCGTACTGGCCGGTTCGCGGCGATCAGATGTGCTCGTTGTGGTTCGCGATGGATCCCGTCGACGAGTCGAGCGGCGCCGTTCGGTACGTCGCCGGATCGCACCGGTGGACGACCTGGTACCGCGCCCAGAGCTTCGGCGGCAGCGACAAGTACAGCGACGCATCGATGCCCGCAGTGCCCGACGTCGAGCACGATCCCGACCTGCGGATCGTCTCGTTCGAGCTCGAACCGGGCGATGTCGTGGCGCATCACGTGATGACCATGCACGGGGCACAGGGCAATACGACCACGGCGAGGCGGCGGCGCGGGCTCGCCACGCGGTGGGCCGGCGACGACATGGTGTACGACCCGCGTCCGAAGACGATGCTGCTTCCCTGGCCGTCGGACGTCGAGCCGGGTGCGCCGCTGCGCTCGGAACGCTTTCCGGTGGTGTTCACCCGTGGATCATGAGTTCCAGCGCTGCGACGTTCCGGCGTTGACGCGAGCGGCCGACCGCCTCGACGCGCTCGCCGACACCGCCGAGTTGATGGGTGACGAGCCGGGGGCGGCACGCCTGCGGTCCGATGCGCAGACCAGGCGCCTGCAGGCGATGGAACTGCTCGACGACTGAGAGATCCCGAATCCACCGGCCAAGCGCCACGTCGTCGTCGGGAACGAGCACCGCCGGATCGGCACGTCGTTCGAGCGTCGCCGACCTAGGTCGACCACTCCGAGACCGGATCGCCGGCCCTCCCGAACGGGAACATCGCGTTGAGCCGTCGGGCTCGTTCCTGGCAGCTGCGGCATGGCTCGATTCCCATCTTGGTCGTCACCGCCCCGACAGCATCGCCGAGACCTGCGATCTGGTGCTCTGCTGCGGGCATTCCCGTGCTGGGTGCGCGCATCGGATCACGCCAACCCGATCCGGCCGACGTGAGTCCGCTCGACGAGGAACCGGCGCCCGACGGGTTGACGGTGAGACAGCCGAGGCGAATCGCGACGCCGTCCAGCACCGCAAGGATGGTTCCCCATCCCAGTCCGTAGGCCGTGCTCGCCGCCGAACACGGCCACAGGTCGACCAGCCCGAACAGGGCCAGGATCGCGAGTACCGCGGCGATGACGGCGAACACTGCGATCAGCGCGATCACGAACGCCCTCACCGCGAGGATCACCGGGCAGTCCGTGAACGACGCGCACAACCAGAGCCACAGGAGGAACAGCAGCAGACCCAGAGCTGTGACGGCCGCACCGATGATCATGAGGATCAGTCCGGCCTGCGGGAACTTGCTGGTCAGGATGCACCCGAGCACCACCAGCAGACCGCCGAGGGCCATGAGGATCACGGAGATCCACAGCAGGACGGCACAGCTGATGCTGCCACCACCACCACCACCCCGCCACCGCCACCGCCACAGCCGGCCACCGTGAAGGTCCGGCTGACGAACGAGCCGGCGCAGTTCGGTCCGGTGGTCGTCACGGTCGCCACGAACCGGCCAGGCGGGTACTGGTGGGGCGGCGCCGACGGCGAGGTCGTGGACACCGTCGGCGATCCGTCGCCGAAGTCCCACGTGAAGGTCGCTGGCGCTGACCCGCTGACGGTTGCGGCGAGCGTGACGGGACGCGTCGCAGCACCCGACGCGGCAGGATCCCTGGGTGGCGGTCAGATCGGTGACCGCTGGGCAACACGCGTCGACCGTGATCACGGTCTGGGTCGAGGTCGAACACGCACCGGGACCGGTGACGGTGAGACGGACGGTGTAGGTCCCGGGTCGGAACTCGTGCGACGTGCGCGGGCCCGCTCCGACGGGGATCGACGCCGTCGCCCCATCGCCGAAGTCCCAGTCGTAGTGGGTGAAGCCGCCGCCGTTCACCACCGCATCGAGCGAGACGGTGCGCCGAGCCCGGTCGGCGGTGCACGGGCCGGACGCGTCGATGCTGTTGCTCACGATCTCCGGGCAACCGACGTCGCACCCACCGAACGTGATCGTCTTGTCGAAGGACGCCACGCACCCACCGCTGCGCACGACGGTCACCCTCACCACCGCGGTGTTCGTCCCCGTACCCGGCGAGGCGTAGTCGTGGCTCGCGGACGACCCGCCGGGAGCCTGCGCCGGATTCGTGTCCCACTGCCAGAAGAACTGGTCGGATGGATCGGGCGAGCTCAGCACCGCCGTCGCCATGACCGGACGCCGGCCCGTGACCGGATCGCAGGCACCTGTCTGGACGTGGATGTTCTGGATCTGCAGATTGCACGTGCTCGGACAGCTGGTCACCACGATCGAGACCGAGCGGTCGGGGCATCCCGACGGTTGCACGGTCTTCAACACCGCGTGGTAGGTGCCGGGCGGGTAGTCGTGCGGGACGCTCGACGCCACGGTCGCCCCAGCGCCGACGACCGATGGCGCACTGAACGTGCCGTCACCGAAGTCCCAGTAGACGACCGCACCAGCCGCAGGAGCGGTGACCGAACTGCTCAGCGTCGCGGTTCGCTTGCCGTTGACACACTGCTGCGCCACGTTCGCCACCGGTTGCGACACCGTCGGACAGCCGGTGTTCCCACACGCCGCCACGACCGGGACGGTCAGCTCGTCGCATTCGAACGGAGGCGGAGAGATCCTCAACGTGGCTGTGTACGCGCCCGGCGCGTAGTCGTGGACCTCTGAGTGCTGGTGCGTCGACGCAGCGGTGCCAGTGGTGTTGTTGATGGTGAACGGGGTCCCGTTGGTGCCGTCCCCGAACTCCCACGAGAAGTCCCGGGAGGCGCCGGCGGGGACCGCGATCGTCGACGCGAAGGTGATCGGCTGCACCGGTGGGCTTCCCACGCACGGACCGGACGCCGTGGTCACCTCCGCCGAATAGCAGCCCGGGCAGTCGAGCTCGGCTCCCTCGGTCCGGGTGCAGCCACCCGGCGTCGCACACGCGGCCGTCACCTCGAGCTTGGCGCCGCACTGCACGGCGGAGCTGAACGGCAACGTCGTCGAGAATTCGCCGGTGAAAGGGTCGACGGCGACCGGCGGACTCGTGACCGTCACCGGCGACGAGATGATCACCTGATCGGCCGCGCACCCGTGCAGCACACCGCTCACCACCAATTGCGTCGGTGCGAGTGAGCCGACCGGGCGGACCGCACGGAAGTACAACATCGGGATGTCGCAGCACGGCAGCGCGTCGTCGAACTGGACGAAGCACGTCGGATCTCCGACACATTCGACGCGCACCTGGATGGGAGCGCCGCAGGTGAGCGGCGAGGTGAACGGCACCTCGATCCGGAACTGACCGTTGGCGTTCAGCGTTGCGGGTGGGCTGGCGGCAGTGACGTTGGACGTCACGATCACCTGTCCGGAGGTGCACTGCACAGCCGAGCCGGTGACCCGCAACCGACTCGGCTGCGCCTGCCCGGCGGCCACGATTCCGTTGACCGACGTCAGAGAGATCGAGCAAGCCATGGTGACCGGAACCCTCTTTCCAGGCGCCGGAGCAGCGCGTCGCGCGGCACTGTAGTCACAATCGGCGAGCACGTCGGTACATGGCGACCGACCATGGCGGTCTCCCCCGTCGCGTCGACCCCGAGGTCGCTCGCCGACGTCGGTCGGGCGTTCCGGACACGACGGATCCCGGAGCCCATTGGCTCGCTCGGCGTTCCCCCATGCGGGACCGAGTTCCCCGATGCGGGACGGACGCGGGAGACTTCGTGCATGCGAACCGCCGCCATCGTCGGGTCGGGCAACATCGGCACCGACCTGCTCTACAAGCTGCTCCGCTCCGAGCACATCGAACCGATCTACATGGTCGGCGTCGACCCCGAGTCCGAAGGTCTCGCACGCGCGCGCGACCTCGGCGTCGAGGCCAGTCACGAAGGCGTCGACTGGCTACTCGAACGGTCACAACTCCCCGACCTGGTGTTCGAGGCAACGAGCGCGTACATCCACGCCGGCAATGCTCCCCGCTACCTCGACGCCGGCATCCGCGCGATCGATCTCACGCCGGCGGCGATCGGGCCGTACGTCGTGCCGCCGGTCAACCTCACCGAGCACCTCGACCTCATGAACGTCAACATGGTGACCTGCGGCGGGCAAGCGACGATCCCGATGGTCCACGCCGTGAGCCGTGTCGTCGACGTGCCCTACGCCGAGATCGTCGCCACGGTCGCGTCGAGGTCGGCCGGGCCGGGCACGCGCGCCAACATCGACGAATTCACCCGCACGACGAGCGCCGCGATCGAGGTCTGCGGTGGCGTCGAACGCGGCAAGGCGATCATCGTGCTCAACCCCGCCGAGCCGCCGCTCATCATGCGCGACACGATCTTCTGCCAGATCCCCGACGAGGCCAACCACGATGTGATCCGGGATTCGATCCGAGAGGTCGCCGCGTACGTCCAGACGTACGTGCCCGGCTACCGGTTGACCGTCGACCCGCAGTTCTCGGTGACGTCGGACGGCAGCCAGCGGGTCGCGATCTTCGTCGAGGTCGAAGGTGCCGGCGACTTCTTCCCGCCCTACGCGGGCAACCTCGACATCATGACCGCAGCCGCGACCCAGGTCGGCAATCAGATCGCCCGACATCTCGACACCCCAGCCACCAGCCCCACGGGAGGGAAGTGATGCCGTACTCGAACCGGCTCGACATCCGCATGACCGACTCGGCGCTGCGCGACGGATCCCACGCCAAGGGCCACCAGTTCACCGAGGAGCACGTGCGCTCGATCGTCGGAGCGCTCGACGCCGCAGGCATGCCGGTCATCGAGGTCACCCACGGCGACGGGTTGGGCGGCTCGTCCTACAACTACGGCCGATCGCTCACCGACGAGCGCGACCTCATGCGAGTGGCGGTCGAGACTGCGCACCAGGCGAAGATCGCAGCGCTGATGGTCCCCGGCATCGGCACGATGGACGACATGCGCACGTGCCATGACCTGGGCGTGTCGATCGTCCGGATCGCAACCCACTGCACCGAGGCCGACATCTCGATCCAGCACTTCGGTCTGGCACGCGAGCTCGGGTTCGAGACCGTCGGGTTCTTGATGATGGCCCACTCGGTCTCGCCCGAACGGTTGGCGGAGCAGGCTCGGATCATGGTCGACGCCGGCTGCCAGTGTCCCTACGTGGTGGACTCCGCGGGGGCCATGATCCTGGACGACGTGACCGACCGCGTCGCAGCCGTGGTCGCCGAGGTCGGCGACGACGCCCAGGTCGGATTCCACGGACACGACAACCTCGGGATCGCCGTGGCGAACTCGGTGCTCGCGGTCCGAGCCGGTGCGGTCCAGATCGACGGCTCGACACGTGGGTTCGGCGCGGGCGCCGGGAACACGCGCAACGAGGTCTTCGCTGCCGTCTGCGAGCGGCTCGGCATCACGACCGGCATCGACGTGCTCGCACTCATGGACGCGGCCGAAGACGTCGTCCGACCGGTGATGGACTCCGAGTGCACGATCGACCGGCTCGCCCTCGTCATGGGATACGCCGGCGTCTACTCCAGCTTCCTGAAGCACGCCTACCGCGCAGCTCAGCAGTACGGCGTCCGGGGGGCCGACATCTTGATGCGGTGCGGCGAACACCAGTTGGTCGGTGGTCAGGAGGACCAGATCATCTCGATCGCAGCCGAACTCCAGGCCGAACAAGCGGCGCAGGCGGCACATGCCTGAGTACGCGGTCGTGGCCGGCGCCACCGGTGCGCTCGGCTCGGCGATCGTTCGCCGGCTGCGCGCCGAAGGGCTGACCGTCGTCGCGATCGCCCGAGGGTCGGGCGACCTCGACGTGCTGACCGCCGATGACGACGGCGTGATCCCTCTTCAGGGCGATCTCGCCGACGACGGACTGACCGACGCGGTCGACACCATCGTCGTCGGCCCGGTACGCATGCTCGTCCAGGCCGCCGGTCTTCCCGGAAGCGGCAACGTCGACACCATCACCGGCGACGAGATCGCGCGCGGGATCGACACCAAGATCGGTGGGTTCGTCCGACTCATCCGCGGCGTCGAGGACCATCTGGTCGACGGGTCGCGGATCGTGGTGCTGGGTGGTCACTACGGCTTCGAGCCGTCACCATCGGCTCCCCTGGCCGGCATGGCGAACGCCGCGCTCGGCAACTTCGTGCGTGTTCTCGCGGATCGATGGGGGCCACTCGGCGTCACGGTCCATCTCGTCGCACCCGGACCGGTCGAGTCGCCACGCATGACCGGCATCGCCCGACGAACCGCCGAGCGCCGGGCCGACGGCTCCACCGCTGACCAGGTGCTGGAGGAGTATCGGGCCGGTTCACCCCTCGGTCGACTGACCACGATCGACGAGGTCGCATGGGCCGTCGGCCTCCTGCTCGCCCCCGAGGCAGCGGCACTCCACGGCTCCACCCTCTCGCTCGACGCCGGACGGCGCCGCGGCATCGGCTAGGAACTGCACGTGCCTTTCCTCCGCGTCGATCTCGCCGGGCCGGTCGAACCCGAACTCAAGCGTGCCCTGCTCGTCGGTACGGCCGAGCTGTTCGCCGAGATCACGGGTTCACCTCTCGAGCGGATCCGCACCCAGGTCCACGAACTGCCGGCCGACTCGTTCGCGCTCGGTGGCATTCCGATCGGCGACTCCGGCATGCAGGCGCCGTTCATCACCCTCGACTTGTTCCGGGGCCGCCCGTCCGAGCAGCACCGTGAGCTCGTCGAGCGAATCCCCGCGCTGGTCGCCGACCTCGTCGGCTGCCCGATCGAGCTCACGCGGCTGCGCATCAACGAGGTCGACCCCGAACGGTGGGGTATCGGCGGCGTCCAGGCGAGTGAGCTCCGCCGGCGCGAGATCGACACACTCGGGTCGACGGGCTGAACCGTGCCGCACCGAGTCGATCACCGATCGAGGCGCTGACGATGGCGTACCGGATCGAACCCGGCGAATCAGTCGCCGATGCCGTTCGTCGCATCGCACGCGAGGAGCTCGACGCCGCGATGCGCGACCTCGGCGACGATCTTGCCAACGATCCCGCCGAGGCGATCCACGATTGCCGGAAGCGCTGCAAGAAGATCAGGGGTCTGGTTCGGATCGTGCGGCCGGCGCTCGGCAACCGTGTGTACCGGGCGCTCAACGACGAGGCCCGCGACGCCGCGACCGAGCTGTCGCACCTGCGCGACTCCAGCGCTGCGCACGAGACGTTCTCGGCGCTGCTGGCCACGGTGTCCGACCGACGAACCGATGAGTCGGCCGCGGCGCTCGACGCCGTCGAAGCCGGCCTTCGGCGACGCCGAGCGGCAGCCGAGGCCCGGCTCGACAGCACTCACGATCGCGTGCAGCGAGCCCGCGCCCATCTCGACCGGCTGGCCACCCACGTCGACGCGATCTCGTTCGACACGACCGGTTGGGATGCGATCGGTCCTGGATTCACGTCGACCTACCGGCGCGGTCACGAAGCGCTCGACCTGGTACGGATTCGTCCGACCGGTCAGCAGTTCCATCGTTGGCGCAAGTCGGCGAAGTACACCTGGCACCACGTGCAGCTGTTGTCCCCGACAGCACCGATGATCCTCGATCCGCTCGCCGAGGCGTTCCACGACCTCTCCGGGGTGCTCGGCGAGGCACACGATCTCGACCTGCTCGCCGACTGGATGCGCGACGACGACCGACGCGCCGACGATGCACCGGATCCATCGCCGGTGCTGGCGCTGACCGACCAGCGGCGGAACGAGCTCGAGCGCCAGGCGATCGCACTCGGCACCCGGCTCTACGCCGAACGGCCCAAACGCATCGCCGCCCGGATCGGCCGGTACTGGCAGGCGTGGATCGACGAGGTCGAGTCAGAGCCGACCGTCTGACCCGCGTCACTCCGGTCGGTCACCACGCCGGCCCTCGCGTGATGTGTCGTGTCCGAGGGTCTGCTCCACGAGGTGCTGCGGCGAGAGCGGTGCCAGGCTTGCAGCGTGCCCACGAATCCTCCGATCGAACCCGTCACCGCGAGTCCGCCACCGCTCGACCGTCGAGCCGTGCTCCGACAGCAGTGGACCGACCTGGCGTACTTCCACTGGCGCTACGACCCCGATCTGATTCAATCCACCTTGCCGCCCGGGGTCAGCGTCGACGTGTTCGACGGTTCGGCCTGGGTCGGGTTGATCCCGTTCGTGATGCGTCGCGTCCGGATCGGCCCCACCCCGCCCGTGCCATGGCTCGGTACGTTCGTCGAGGTCAACGTCCGTACCTACGTCGTCGACGAACGCGGCCGACGCGCCGTCTGGTTCTGGTCGCTCGACGTCCCGCGGACCGCCATCGTGGCGGTCGCACGGACACTGTTCTCGCTGCCATACTGCTGGTCGCGGGCGAGCCACGAGCTCGTCGATGCCGAGGTGCCCCGCCACCGGTACGAGGTTCGGCGCCGGTGGCCTGCACCACGCGGTGCCGAAGCGACCATCGAGTACGGCATCGGCGAGGAGATCGTCGGTGACGACCTGGCTCACTTCCTGAGCGCACGCTGGGCCCTGGTGACGACGCGGCGTGGCCGCCCGGTCTACGGGCGCGTGCACCATCCGGCATGGCCCCTCCACGAGGTTGTCGATCCGGCGATCGACGAGGAACTCGTCGCCGCCGCCGGTCTCCCCGAACCCGTCGGCGCGATGCACGCGATGTGTTCACCCGGCGTCCCGGTCTCCGTGGGATGGTTCGAGCCGGTGCGCAGGCCAGGAGGACGGTTCGACGATCAGTTGACGAGCCGCTCTCGGCCCGCCCAGTAGGGCGCACGCAGGTCGGTCTTGAGCACCTTGCCCGAGGGGTTGCGTGGCAGGAGTTCGACCCAGTCGACGGTCGTCGGGCACTTGTAGGCGGCGAGACGATCGCGAGCGAACGCGATCACGTCGGGCTCGGTGAGAGCCGGGTCGGCCCGGACGACGATCGCCTTGACCGTCTCACCCCACTTCGCGTCGGGCACACCGATCACCGCCACATCGGCGATGCCATCGTGTCGCATCAGCACGTTCTCGATCTCGGCCGGGTAGATGTTCTCGCCACCGGAGACGACCATGTCCTTGACCCGGTCGTGGATGTAGAGGTAGCCGTCACGCATGTAGCCGGCATCCCCCGTCCGGAACCAGCCGTCGACGATCGACTCACGGGTCGCCTCCGGGTTCTTCCAGTACCCCTTCATCACCTGCTTCGAACGCACCCAGACCTCACCGACCTGATCGTCGGCCAGATCGTCACCGGTCGCGGCGTCGACGATGCGGAGCTCGACGTCTCCCCAGGGCCTGCCGGCGGCGCGCAGCAGGTGGGCTGCGTCCCCGCCCGGGTCATGATCCTCCGGATCGAGTTGGACGACGCCTCCGGTCGTCTCGGTGAGGCCGTACGCCTGCATGAAGTCGCATCCGAAGAGAGCGAGCGACCCGACGAGAACTGCCTCGCTGATCGGCGAGGCGCCGTACACGAGCGACCTCATCGACGAGAAGTCGGCGTCGGAGGCGCCCTGGACGGCCAGCACGAATTGCAGCACGGCGGGTACGAGCAGCGCATGGGTGACACCGAATTTCGGGATCACCTCGATGATCTCGACGGGGTTGACCTCCCTGGTCATCACCGTGTGGGCCCCGTTGACCATGCCGGCGAGCGCCCAGCCGCTTCCGGCGATGTGGAACAACGGCATCGCGACGAGGTTGACGGCGGTGTCGTCGAACCGCCAGGCGTCGCGCCCGGTGAACATCGTCGCGAGCAGGTTGTCGTTGGTGATCTCGACGCCCTTCGGCAACCCGGTCGTGCCGGACGTGTAGAGCTGATAGCAGGTGTCGTCACTCCGGATCGGGGTGGTGGGGTCGACCGCGTCGAACCGCGCGACCCACTCGTCGTAGCGATCGTGGCCCGAGTCACCCGGGTCGCCGATGACGACCACCTGCCCGACCCGGGGCAGACTCATGGCCGCAAGATGACCGAGGAACTCCTCACCGATGAAGAGCACCGTGGCGTCGGCGTCGTCGATGATGTACTCCATCTCGGTCGACGCGAGCCGCCAATTGACCGCGACCGACACGGCGTTGAGCTTCGCCCCGCCGAACAGGTGCGTGAAGTACTCGGGCGCGTTCTTGTCGAGGAATGCGACCCGGCTGCCCGGACCCACGCCGAGCTGCGCCAGGCCCTGTGCGACCCGCCGAGACTCGGTCTCCAGCTCGGCGAAGGTCCAGGTCCGATCGCCGGCCGTGATCGCCACGCGGTCCGGTGCCTCTTCGGCCCAGTGGCGGCTGATGGCGGCGAGGTTGACGATGCGTGCGCTCATCGCAGGGTCAGGTCGCGTGCGCGATCACGCCGCGGGTGTTGGTGCCGTCACGCATCGCTCCATACCCGAGGTCGATCTCGTGGAGCGTGTCGGTGCTGCTGATGAGCCCGTCGAGCTCCAGGGTTCCGTCGTGCGACTCCGCCACGCAGGAGTACTCCCAGAACGTGCCCAGCTTGGCGAACAGCATCAGCTCGGCGTCCGGCGTGCGATGCCGACTGGTGCCATCGGTGATCATCCCGGGCAGGAAGGCACCGGCTCCCTGGTCGCACAGATTCTGCTGGCCACGCGAGCAGTACCGGCGCGTGCCGCGCGACGGGACGAATGATGTAGGCACGTGGTCGCCCGGCTGAACACTGGTGACGCCGGGACCGACCTCGGCGATGATCCCGGCGCCCTCGTGTCCCCCGATGATCGGTAACAGCCCGGGTGACCCCATCAGTTCGAGCGCCGCTGGCGGCGGCACGATGTCGCCGGCGACGATGTGCTCGTCACAGTGACACATGCCTGCGCGTGTCCACGTGACGAGCACCTCACCGGCCTTCGGCGAATCGACCTCGATCTCCTCGATCGACCTGTCCTCGCCGACGCCGTGCGATACCCCGGCCCTGCATCTCACACCGACCCCCGATCGTCTCCGGGCGCCACCCGGACGCCGTCCGCCATCAGACCACACGACCGCCCCGTGATCGCGAGCCGGAGCCACGCCCTCGGACGCATGTGGCTACCGTTCCACCATGACTCGGAGCACCCACGCCGCCGTCGCCGACGAACGCAACGACGCTGTGATGATCTACATCAACGGTGAGTTCTTCCATCGTCACGAAGCGAGGATCTCGGTCTTCGACAGTGGTTTCCTCGTGGGCGACGGCATCTGGGAGGGGATCCGACTGCATCACGGTCAGTTCGCATTCCTCGATCGTCATCTCGACCGGCTGTTCGCCGCGTCCCGGGCGGTCGATCTCGACATCGGGACCCGCAGCGACATCGAGCAGGCGCTGCGCACCACGGTCGATCGCAACGGCATGATCGACGATGTGCACGTACGCCTGATGATCACCCGCGGCGACAAGCGGACCCCGTCGCAGCACCCGTCGAACTGCGTCGGAGGCCCGAACGTCGTGATCATCGCCGAGCACAAACGGGCCGACCCGACGGTCACCGACGAGGGCATCAGTCTCTTCACGTCGACCGTCCGACGACCGCCACCCGACACCCTCGACCAGCGACTCAACTGCCACTCCAAGCTGCACGAGGTGGTGGCCCTCATCCAGGCGACCAGGGCGGGGGCCGACGAGGCCCTGATGCTCGATCCCACGGGCGCGGTGGCGACGTGCAACGCAACGAACTTCTTCGTCGTCCTGCGCGATGAGCTCTGGACGTCGACCGGCCAGTACAACCTGCCCGGCATCACCCGAGCGGTCGTCCTCGAACGATCACGGGCGGCCGGGATCCCGACCCACGAGGCGCCCTTCACGCTGGGCGATGTGTACGGCGCCGACGAGGCGTTCGTCACCGGGACGTTCGGCGGGATCACACCCGTCCGCGAGATCGACGGCCGCGCGATCGGCGATGGCAGGGTGCCCGGTCCGGTGACCGCGCAGCTCGCAACGCTCTACCGCGGGGCCGTCCAGGCCGACGTGAGCGCACGCTCGGCGACGCGACCATGACCACGACGACCCGGATCAACGTCTGGTCGAGTCCGCGCAACCTGTCGACCGCACTCATGTACTCGTGGCGCCAACGAGCCGACACGACGGTCGTCGACGAACCGCTGTACGCGCACTACCTCCGCGTGTCGGGGAGGCGCCACCCGGGCACCGACGACGTGCTCGCTTCGCAGGATTCCGACGGCGAGGCCGTCGTGCGGAATGTCATCCTCGCCGAGTACGACACGCCGGTCGTGTTCTTCAAGCAGATGGCGAAGCACCTCGTGTCGCTCGACCGCACGTTCGTCACGCTCTGCCGGAACGTGCTGCTCACGCGTGACCCGCACGACATGCTCACCTCGTTCCAGGTCCGGATGCCCGACGCCACGCTCGACGACACGGGATTCCCGGAGATGATCGAGATCCTCGACACGCTGGTGGCCGCCGGCGAGGAACCGATCGTGATCGAGTCGGCGACGCTGCTGGCCGATCCGACGTCCGTGCTCGGCGGACTGTGCCGCCGGCTCGGACTCCGGTTCGACCCGACGATGCTCTCGTGGCCAGCAGGCCCGAAACCCGAGGACGGAGTGTGGGCGCCGCACTGGTACGACAGCGTCCATCGCTCGACCGGCTGGGAGCCGTACCGCGCCAAGCACGACGAGCTCCTGCCCGGTGTCGTCGCAGCGTACGAGGCGGCCGTCCCGCTCTACGAACGGCTGCTCCCCTATCGCATCGGTTGAGCTGTCACGGATCGTGGAGCTCGGTTCGGCCCCGCAGGATCCACCCGGCCGCATCACCGGCGAGCTCGTGCAGCCGGCGGTGGAAGTGATCGATCTCACCGTCGCTGAGCAACTCACGCCAGTTGCGAGTTCCACCGGACGCGAAGAAGCCAGACGATGATCTCCACCACGGGCGGTGGGCCTCGGGCGCGGTGCGATCGGACCGCGCCCGCATCGAACCCAGCGTCGCCGCGTCGACCACCTCGTTCCACCAGGGCTGCTGCGGATCGACGTCGAGAATCGCCGCGATGAGTCGCATCTCGGCGTCCAGGTCGTCCCACAGATCGGCGTAGTGGAACAGGTGCACATTGGACCGATGTCGCTCCGCCCAGTAGGTCCCCACCTGTTGGCAGAGGTCGGCGAGCCCGTACGGCCCGCTCCCCGTCGGCTGCTCGTCGTTGTCGATGAACCAACGCAGCATCTCGCCCGGATCGGACGGGATGTGTCGCGATGACGGCTCGGGAACACCGACGGCGGCGATGCGCTCCCGCGCCGCGTGTTCGACGATCACGTTCGCGGCGTGGTCGTGGTTCGACAACGCGACGTCGAGTGGATGCCGGACGATCGTGAGATACGTCACGGTCTCGTGGATGGGAACCCCATCGAGCGGTGCGTGGGTCTTGATGAACCGCCGATGCGTCTGGCGCTCGAGCAGGTCGAACACCTCTGCGTCGGTTCGTGTGAGCATGTCGAGCCACGGCGAGATCAGGCTCAGCGGTTGGCCGAGATCGACGCAACCGAGGATGACCATGCCGACGATGTTCTGCAGCCACGTGGTCCCGCACTTCGACGGTGTCGAGATGATCACGTCGTCGGGACGGAGTTCGAAGCGCTCCCACCGACTGCTGTCGGCCATGAAGCCCCGGTAGCGACGCACGCGTTCGACCGTAGCCGTCGACGAGAGGCGACTCCCGCCAGCGAGCGGAGCCTGTGTCACCGCGCATCCTGATCGGGCCGATCATGGCGACGTGACGGGGCGATGACGCGGTGACAATGTTCTTGACGTCGTGCTGACAGGGTTGCTCAAGAGTCCCTCAGGGTCCATCAAGCGGCTGCTCGCCATCGACGATGATCGGGTCACAGCCGCATGGTGTCGCTGGAAGGAGCAAGTCGCATGAACCGCATCTGGGCAATCGAGGTCCGGGACCGAATGGTCCGCCCGACATCGTTCGTGTGCCCCCGCTGTGGACTCGATCGCGACGGTGCGGTGCTCGCGCCGCAGCGGTGGTTCACGGTGCTCCAACTCCCGGTGGTTCCTCTCGCGACACTCGATCATGTCGTGCAGTGCCACGCGTGCGAGTACAAGTGCGACCTCGGCGTGCTCGACATCCCGACGAGCGCCGTGCTCGCCGCGTACGTCGACGAGGCAATTCGGCACTCGATCGCGACGATCGCTCGTGCCGGCCGGCGGCCGAGCGCCGCGATGGAGGCTGCGGCGATCGACGCGGTGACGGCGAACGGCCACGACTACGACGCCGAACGATTCCGTGCCGATCTCGTCGGTCTCGACGACATCGACACCGCCGACCGGCTGCACCGGCTCGCGGCCGAGCTCAGCGCGCACGGCAAGCAGGCGTTCCTGCATCGGATGGCGGCGATCGCACAGATCGATGGATCGATGACGGTCGGCCAGCGACGGGCGCTCGTCGACGTGGGCGCCGCGCTCGGCATGTCGGCGCCGCACATCAACGGTGTGCTTGCCGTCGCCGGCCTGGAGCTCGAAACCGTGTGAGGCCGCCCTACTCGTCGGCGAGGCGCGTGGTCACCATTCCCAACTCGCCGAAGTGGGCGACGACCAGGTCGCCGGTCGCGATCGGTTTCATCGGGCCGAGCGCACCGGTCATCAGCACGTCACCCGGCTGGAGCGGGATACCCCGTTCGCAGAGCACGTCGGCGAGCCAGCGAGCAGCGTGGATCGGATTGCCGAGGCAGGCCGCGCCGACGCCGGTCGACACCTCGTCGCCGTTGATCGTCATCGACATCGGAACGGTGCGGATGTCGAACGCGGCGAGCGGAACCGGTCTGGACCCGACGACGTACACGCCGCAACTGGCATTGTCGGCGACCGTGTCGACGATGCTGATCTGCCAGTCCTCGATCCGGCTGTCGACCACCTCGATCGCCGGCAGGGCGAACTCGACCGAACGAACGATCTCGGCGAAACCGTGGGGGGCTCGGTTCAGCTCGCGGCCGATGACGAGGGCGACCTCGGCTTCGGCTCGCGGCTGGATCAGGCGATTCGCGGGGATCTCGATCCCGTCGCCGTACTCGGTGTCGGCGAACAACGTGCCGAAGTCGGGCTGGTCGACCCCGATCTGGTCCTGCACCGCCTTGGAGGTCACGCCGATCTTGCGCCCCGACACGTGCCGTCCGGCCGCCAACGACCGTTCGTAGTTGAGCTGCTGGACCGCATAGCCGACGTCGATGTCGGTCGACGTGCCGAGCAACTCGCGCACCGGTGCGATCGGGGTGCGGGCCACGTCGGCCTCCCAGAGCAGATCAGCTGCTCGACGGATCAAGACGGGGTCGACGCTCATTGCTGCTGCTGCTCCTGTTGCCGACGTTCGGCCGCTACCGCGAGCCTGCTTGTCGGCGAGGATCTCCGTGCCGGCGAGGAAGTCGGTGTTCTCGACCTCGGTGACCCACACCCGGATCGAGTCGCGCGGGGCGCCGATCGACGCATGGATCGCATCGGCGATCGCTCGCAGCATGTCGCCCTTCTGCTCGGGCGTGCGACCCCGAGCCATCGTCACGTTCACGAGTGGCATGTTCCGATCCTCCCAGTTGCGGTTCAGACGCCGCGAACCGTGACGTCACCGAAGTGGCTGTAGTGCGCGGTCGCGACCGAGCCGACGGCGAGCGGGACGGCACCGAGGGGCGCTCCGGCCATCACGATCCACCCCGCTGCGAGACCGCGTCCGGACCGTGCGAGGTGACGGACCAGCATCGCGACGCACTCGGCCGGATCGCCGAGGAGCGCGGAGCCGGTCGCGGTGCCCTGATCCTCGCCGTCGATGACGAACGTGCACTCGACCTCACTGAGGTCGACGTCGCGCGGCGCCACGCCGGACGAGCCGATCGCGACGCGAGCTGCCGACGTGTTGTCCGCGATGACGTCGGGCAGCGTGAACTTGAACGCCTCGTAGCGCGAGTCGATCACCTCGATGCCACCGACCACTCGCTCCGTCGCATCGAGGACCTGGTCGGCGGTGCAGTCGGGTCCGGCCAGATCGTCGCCCATCACGAACACGAACTCCGGCTCGACCCGGGGATGGATCAGCTCGCCCACGGCGATGTCGGCCGACGCGCCGTGCGCCGACGATGCGAGCACCCATCCGTACGCTGGTTCGTCGACACCCATCTGCTGCTGCTTGGCCTTGGACGTCAACCCCAACTTGGCGCCGGCGAGCGAGTCTCCGGCGAACAGCCGCTCCCCGACCAGGGTGTCCTGGATCAGGTAGGCATCGTCGAGCGACAACTCTCCGATCTGGGCGCCGATCCCGACGACCTCCTCTCGCCGCTCGACCGCTCGCTGCAGGTAGCGCGCCCAGTAGCGGTGATCGAGATGGGCGTGATCGGGGCTCACTGACCGGGGGCCATCTTCGTCTCGGGTGATCCCTCGCGGTTGGCCCATGCCTGGATGTGGAGCTTCTTGAGATCGTCGGCCTGCGGGCTGTACTTCATCGATCCACGGTCGATCCATTGGGTCGCGAACTCGGCACCGCGGCCGAACTTGAAGCGTTCGAGCGGGAGCTCGATCACGTCGTGCGGTTCGCGCACCACCGCAACCGGGTCGCGGCCCTGCCTCACCGCTTCGATGCACTCGCGGTACATCCGCCGCATCGCGACGACGCCCATGTCGCTCTTGGTGATGTTCTCGACGGTGCGATCGGCGATCTCACCCTGGGTCACCCAGGCCATGATGTCCTGACCCTCGATGTAGTCGACGATGAAGTTGCCCTGGTCGTCGATCCACTCGTACTCGTAATCGACCGGGTACATCTGCTCCTGCGGCTCGGCGCCTTCGGGCGCGTGCACGGTGTAGAAGAGCATCCACGTGTGCGTGTCGTCGATCGGGACCCGGATCTGCATCTGGAACACACCGTTGCCGCCGACCCACATCTTGTAGGGGAACACGAGCGGGTGGCCGATCGCCCAATCGTCATCCTCCTCGGTCTGGCCGACGAGTTGCCGCCGCTTGATGATGCCGTGCTCGAACGGCTCGAAGCCGACCTTGACGTGCTTGTTCTTGAAGGCGGAAGGCATCTCGAAGCCCTTCCACTCGGCGATGAACTCGAAGTAGTTCCCGTGGAGCGCCTCGACGTGGTACGGATCGACGGCGTTCTCCATGATCTGCAGCCAGTTGCACGGCAGCGTCGAGTGTCCGATGTCGCGAACGCCGTCCATGACGTAGGCCGCGTAGCGGGGCAACTCCGGTGCAGGACCGTCGCCGATGTACGCCCACACCATTCCGCCCAACACCTGGGCTCGACCGGCTTTCGTGCACACCTTCTCCCGGAACGCGGGGGACGAGTCGGGCTCGGCCAGGATGTCGACGCACGTGCCGTCGTTGTCGAATTTCCAGCCGTGGTAGCCGCAGCGGATGCCGCCCGGTTCGACGATGCCGTACACCATCGAGGCACCACGGTGGGGACACTTCTCGGCGACGATGCCGTAGTCGCCGTCCGGGGTCTTGAAGACCGCGAAGTCCTCGCCGAGCAGGCGCGCCTTCTTCACCGGGAACTCGTCGAGCTCGCGCTCGAAGCACACGGGGTACCAGTAGTGGCGCAGCACGGCTCCCATCGGGGTCCCCGGACCGACTCGGGTCAGCTCGTCGTTCTGCTCCTGGGTCATCATGTTGGGGCCTCCTCACGTTGTCGGGCGATCGTTGGGTCGGGCGGCTGCCAGGTCTCGGTGGTGTTCCACACGGGCAGATCCGCGATGTTCGGGACGCACAGCTCCTGCACCCGGTTGCGATACGTGACGAGTGCGTCGGCGCGCCCCTCGAAGATCTTCGCGCGGACGTGCTCGGTGTTGTACGGCTCGCCGGGGTCGTAGCCGAGCGCGTGGACCGCGAACGCCCTGATGCAGCCGGAGTGGGTCGCGATCATCAGGCGGGCGCCGGGGAACTCGTCACAGAGGGTGTTGATCCCGGCCCAGAACCGGCGGACCGCCATCGACGGCGGTTCGAAGTGCATCATCGGGGTGGTGAGCCACTGCTCGATCGGGTCGCCGCCGGCCACCTGCAGCTTCCAGAAGCGGTCCATCTCGACGAGCCACAGCGGTCGGTCGCCGGTGTCGGCCCGCTCGTACTGCTCGCGCACGGCGTAATACTCCCGGTAGGCGGCGGTGACGTCCTTGAGGCCGTTGGGAGACACGAACTGGAAGTTCCGGAACTGGTCCATCGGCTCGGGCTCTTCGAACGCGATGTCCTTCTCGAACTGGACGCAGCCGTCGACGAAGCCACGTCGGATGTGTTCGGCGGTCTCCCGGGCACGGTTGGTGTCCGCGTGGCGGAAGACGACGTGCTCGCCGGTCCGGAATCGCTTGGCCATCGTGAGCCCGTAGGTGTGGGCCTGCCAGACACCCTGGGGTGTCAGACCCGAGTCCGTCGAGTACCCCTGCGTCTCGCCGTGACGGATGAGGAACACGTCGTTGGCGAGTGCCGGCACGGCCTCGGGTGGGGCACCGATCTCCTTGTTGCGGTTTTCCTCGGTGAGGGCCCGTTGGACCTCCAGGCTCGACCGCTGCCAGAGCGGTACCCCGGCGTCCGTGATGTTGCTCGTGTGCTCACCGCTCCTGGACCGATACTGACGCAGGTAGAGCGGGGTCGAGTCATCGCCGTCGGGTTCGAGGTCGCGCCGAGCGCGCTGGGAGTCGCGGTAACGGGCGACGTACCCCGGTTCGTCGATGCGGATCTGGTCGGTCATCGTTGCTGCCTCAGGAGTGGACGGTCATGAAGGCCCGATCGACCTGACCGCGGTAGTAGAAGATGGCACGTCCCATCTCGCTCTCGGTCCAGGTCGTCGGCTCGTCGTCGGGGTCGAACCAGTAGCCGCCGGTGTAGAGCTCGTTTCGGTTGCCGGCCGGGTCGAAGAAGTACAGCCCGCACCCCCGGGTCGCTCCGTGTCGAATCGGCCCGGCGTCGACGGTGATGCCGTGATAGGCACAGGTGTCGGCTCCGTTGCGCAGTTCGTTCCAGTCGTCGACCCAGTATGCGAGATGGTGGAACCCGCCGTCCGGTCCGGTGAGGAACGCGATGTCGTGGGTCGAGTGATCACGCTCGAGGAACGTCGCCAACTGGTGCCCGTCGTCGGCGAGGATCTGCTCGGTCAACCTGAACCCGAGCACATCGCGGAAGAAGTCCGTGACGCCGTCGACGTCCTCGCACATCACGAAGATGTGGTCGATGTGCGGCGGTGCCATCCCGCGCAGGTTCTCCGGGCCGACGGGTGGATTGAGCTTCGGAATGCCGTTGCCCACCTGCGTCTGCCCGTACTCCAGATCCACGGTGTGACCGCTGGGCGCACGGAACCGCACGATCTCGCCCGAGCCGGCAGCGAGCTCACCGGGCGCATGCCGAGACGTCGCCACACCGGCGGCCTCGACGCGGGAAGCGAGATCGTCGAGGTCGCAGGCGTGCTGCACCTTGAATCCGAGGGACTGCAGCCCGTACGTGGGCGCTGTCACGAGGATCAGCGAGTGGTGTTGATGCTCGTCCCATCCCTTCAGGTAGGCGCGCTCGCCACCGTGGTCGTTCGTGCGTTCGACCTCGACGAGGCCGACGACCTCGACGTAGTACGCGAGCGCCAACTCGAGATCGGGAACCCGAACCTCGGCATGGGAGAGCCTCAGGATTCCGGACATCAGCGCGCTCCACGGCCACGCGGGCAGCCCGGCGCCACGGTCGACGTGATCGACATGATCGCGAACGTGGTGTCGGGCCGGGTTGCGAACAGGTGTGCGTTCATCACGTGTGGGCCGTCAGGAAGCGACCGTTGTCCTTTCCCTCGTAGTAGAAGATCGCCCGGCCGAGGTTGTCCTCGGTCCAGGTGATCGTCGGGAAGTCGGGGTCGGCCTTGTAGCTGCCGGTGAAGACCTCGTTGCGGGTGCCCATCGGATCGAAGAAGTAGATCGTGTTGCCGCGGCTGATGCCGTGCCGGGTCGGCCCGATGTCGATCGACACCCCGTGGTAGGCGAGGATGTCGGCGGCACGCCGGACGTGATCCCAGTCGTCGAGATGGAACGAGAAGTGATGGAATCCGCCGTTCGGGCCCTGAATGATCGCGATGTCGTGCATGCGTCCCGAGCGCTGCAGGAACGCGCCCATCTGATGCCCTTCGTTGGTGAGCACCTGCTCCGTGAGGTACATGTCGAAGCACGACTGCATGAAGTGGGTCATCTCGTTCACCTCCTCCGCGAGGATGAGGCAGTGGTCGAGTCGCGGCGGGGCGATGCCGACCAGGTCGAGCGGTGGTATCGGCTGCGGGTTGAACAACGGGATCCGACTCCCCACCTTGACCACGTCGTGAACGAGCTCCATCTCGTGTCCCGACGGCGTCTCGAAGCGGATCGACTCGCCCTGACCGACCTCCTCACCCTTGCTGATGCGCTGGACGACGAATCCGTACGCTTCGACCTTGGCCTCGAGCTCGTCGAGGTCGGACTCGAACTCGACCTTGAACGAGATTCGGTCGATCCCGACGCGCGGGTCGTATCGGATCGCAAGGCAGTGGTGATCGCGTTCGTCCCAACACTTGAAGAAGACCCGGTCGCCGTTGAGGTCGTTGGTGCGCTCGACGAGATCGAGACCCAACACCTGCGTGTAGTACGCGGCCGCGAGCTCGAGATCGGGTGCACAGATGTCGACGTGTGACAGGCGAAGCAACCCCATGACGGTGACCGTACGGACCGTGTTCCGCATGCTGGGAAGATGTCCCACGGAGCGGAACGAACGCGTACAGTCGGTGCCGTGAACAACGACGGTGTCACCCGGACGGCCACGCTCGGCTCGGTCGCCAACGCCGCTCGCGTCCTCAAGGCCTTCACCCCGTCCGAGCGGGAATGGGGGGTCAGCGATCTGGCTCGACGGCTCGAGATCGCCAAGTCGACCGCCCATCGCCTGCTCGCGACCCTCACCGACGAGGGGCTGCTCGAACAGGACGGCGACACGGGTCGCTACCGTCTTGGTCTCGCCGTGTTCGACATGGCCGCCGCCGCGCAGAGCATGGATCTCCACGAAGCGGTCCTGTCGCCGATGACCGACCTTCGGAATCGCTCCGGCGAGACGGTGCAGGTCGCGGTCCTCGACGGACGTGAGGTCGTGTACGTCGAACGCCTCGACAGCCCCAACACCCTCCGGTTGTTCCTCGAAGTCGGTCGGCGCAACGCCGCCCACGCCACCGGATGCGGCAAGGCGTTGCTCGCCGCCCTCTCGCCGGATCAGCTCGAACGGGTCCTGAAGGGGTGGACGCTGACCGCCAAGACGGCCCACACCATCACCGATCTCGTGCAGCTCCGAGCCGACCTCGCCGACTCGCGCCGCCGCGGCTACGCCGTGAATCGACACGAGTCGGAAGTCGGCGTCATCTCGGTCGCTGCAGCCATCCGTGACGCATCGGGGCGCGCCGTCGCGGCGATCAGTGTGGCCGGGCCGGCCGAACGGCTCGAGCCCCACGAGCTGCCACTCGCCCAGGTCACGATGGAGGTCGCCGCGACCGTGTCACGCCGCCTCGGCCATCGCGGCGCCGTCGGGGCCGCGTGACATGCGCGTCTCGATCGGCCCGGTCGCCGGTGTCTCCGAGGCCACCTGCATTGCCGTCGGTGACGGGCGTGCGATCGTCGTCAGGGTCGGTGGCGAGATCCGCGCCTACCGCAATCGATGCGCCCACCAGGAAGCGCCACTCGCGGGCGGCTGGGTCCGCGACGGGGTGTTGACCTGCCCGCTGCACTTCTGGCGGTACCGCGTCGACGACGGAGCCCACGTCGGGTCGTCGGCCAAGCTCGAGCCGTTCCCGGTCGACATCGTCGACGGCGAAGCGTTCGTGCTGCTCCCCGAGGAGACCGAATCGCGGCCGCTGCGCGAGCAACTCCTCGACCGGGCACGCCGCTACGAACGCGACGTGGCCTGGCGTGACCGCTTCGCCGACTGACAGTGAGACTGGGGAGTGCCTGCCTGCGAACGCGCCTGCGATTCCCCCGATCGACCAGACTGGGCGACCATGGACACCCCCGCCAGGATCGCGTTGCGACGGATCGTGGTGCTCGGGTTCGTCGTCGTGCAGCTCGCCTTCGTCGTGCGGGCGTACTGGGCGCCCCATCGCGAATTCGGCTATCAGATGTTTCCGGAGGCGAGCCGATGGCAGGCCGAGATCGAGCGGGTGACGGCGGACGGCGAGCGCGTCCCGATCACCGAGCCGTGGTCGGGCTACGAGTGGGCGGACCTGGTCGGCGGACGCGGCCTGAGCGGCCCATGGCGGGTTCACCACGCCGATTCGGGTGTCGATCGCCAGCTCGCGTTCCTCGACGAGGCCCTCGACTGGGTGGCCCTGAACACGCCAGAAGACCACGAGACGGACCACCTCGAGGCTCGCGTGACCACCTGGCGCAACCTCGGCGAACCCACGACACGGGTCCTCCGCAGCGTACGCCGGGAGGCGCCATGACGAGCGGTGTCGGCGTCGAGCGAGCAGGTGCGACGACGTCGATCGCACGGTTCGACGAGCTGCTCGGCCGCCCCGTGAGCGCCTGCTCGATCGCCGTGGTCCGCGTCCTCGTCGGGGCGGTCGCCGTGGCGCACCTCGCACCGATCGCACGCGATGCCATCGCCGGCGACACCTTCCACGGCCGCTTCCACCATCCGTACGTGGAGGCGTTCGCACGCGTGCCCCCGGACGCCTACACCGTGATCCTGGTGGCAGGGGTCGTCGCGGCGGCCTCGATGAGCGTCGGGTTCTTGACGAGGGTGTCGACGACGAGCACCTTCGCCGTCGTGGCGTTCCACCTCTCGCTGTCGACCACCCACGTCCACAACAACCGCGCCTATCTGGTAACGGTGCTCGCCGTGCTCGCCATGGCGCCCTCGGGCAACGTGCTCTCGCTGGACTCGGCGCGGCGTCGGGCTCGCGGCCTCGATCCGGCTCCGGCGACCATCCCGGCCTGGCCGCTGTGGCTGCTGCGATTCGAGTGCGCGACCGTCTACGGCGCCTCGGGCCTCAGCAAGCTCGTCGATCCCGATTGGTTCGGTGGCACCGTCACCTGGGGCCGCGTCGTCGGCCAGGAGGCCATGGTGCGCGCCTCGATCCTGCCGGAGTTCGTGGTGGACCTCCTGCTCGAACGGTCGTTCCACTCGGTTGCCGCGAAGTGCATCGTCGCAACCGAGTTGTTCATCGCGCTCGGGCTCTGGTGGCGACGAACGCGCCCGTGGGCGCTCGCGGCAGCGATCGCCTTCCATGTGATGATCGAGTTCGGCGCGGACGTCCAACTGTTCTCGTGGCTCGGTCTCGCCGTGTTGTTCGTCTGGGCCGACCCCGGCCTCCCGTGGCTCGGGAGCTTCGCCGGTGGACGCCCGGCGACGGACGGAAGCAGAGCAGACGAGCGGCACGACGAGGAGCGGAGCGACCTCTCCGCTCGAGTCCCCACGCTCCGACGACACCGGGCGACGACCGTCGCCGACCCTGCCACCGGAGCGACGACGTGAACGGTACGGGCCGTCGCATCGGAGTGGCGCTCGGGGTCACCGTCGTCGCCGGCGCGCTCGCGTTCGGCGTCGCCGCTCCACCGGAACGCTGTCCCGACCTCACGATCGAACGTGTCGAAACCGCGGCGCACGATGCGGCCCACTGGCTCATCGACAACCAGCAACCCGATGGCACCTGGCTGTACGAGTACGACCGCAGCGCCGATGTCGCGACCGATGACTACAACGTGGTTCGGCACGCCGGCGTGATGTCGTCGCTGTACCAGGCGGCAGCGCGGGGCGTCGACGGCGCCGCCGAGAGCGCCGACCGTGCTCTGGTGTGGGCGCTCGATCACGTCGTCGAACGCGACGACTGGGTGGGGGTGACGACGAGCTCGACGGTCCAGGCGGGCACCAACGCCCTGCTCGTGGCGGCGCTGGTCGAACGCCGCCAGCTCACCGGTGAGGACGGTTACGACGATCTGCTCGAACGGCTCGGGAGGTTCATCACCAGCCAGGTCGAGCCCACGGGCGCCCTGCTCGCCTACTACGATCTCGGTCCGGACGAGCCGCGGGCATCCACGTACTCGATCTACTACACCGGTGAGGCCTACTGGGCGCTCGGTCGCCTCCACCGACTCGATCCCGACGCCGGCTGGGGAGCCGTCTCCGATCGCATGGGCCACTACATGGCGACCGTTCGCGACGATGCCGAGGACATCTGGCCTCCGCTCGCCGATCACTGGTCCGGGTATGGGCTCGCCGAGACCGCTGCGTTCCCCGAGCGCCCTCCGGAGGCTCCGCTGACGGACGCCGAGCTCGAGTTCGTGCGCCGCCAGGGTGGTCTCATCGGCCAACGGGTCCGGTCGATCAGCCAGCGATTCGGTCCATGGGGCGTCGTGGTTCGCGGCACCTTCACACCGCGAGGCGGCGGGTATGGCGTCTTCGGAGAGGGCCTCGCGGGGTTGTGGAGGGCCTCGCAGCTCGACGATCGGCTGACCCTCGAGCGCGAGGCGCTCGGGGAGCGGGCGCTCTGCATCGTCGGGCTCGCGATCGAGGCCCAGGCCGACGCGGCGGAGGCGGCCGAATACCCTGATCCCGGGAAGGTGAAAGGAGCCTGGTTCATCGACGACGTGACCCGCATGGACGATCAACAACACGCGCTCAGCGCACTCCTCTTCGCGGTGCCGATCCTCGAGGCCTCGGTGCCCGGCGACGGGCACACCGCGCCCTCGTGGTGGCTGTGGCTGATCGTGGTCATCGGCACGCTCAACCCCGTGCGCGCCGCGTTCGGGATCCCTGGCCACGATCGTCGAGCACGACTGGAAGCGGCGGCGATGGGAGGTGCGGCCGGCATCGCCGTGCTCGTCGGTATCGGAGCGACGAGCGGGTGGTTGCTCGATGCGCTCGACGTGAGCCGACCGGCGATGCGGCTCGCAGCTGCGAGCCTGTGCGTGTTGACAGCGGGCGTCGATCTGGCCACTCGTCCACCGAGGCCCGCTTCCGAGATGCCGGGGCGAACCGCCGCCATGGTGTCGGTCGCCGTTCCCCTCGTCATTCGCCCGGCGCTCGTGTTCGCCGGGCTGAGCGTCGTCGCCGATCACAGCATCGGTCTCTATGCGGTCGCCCTGATCGTCGCCGTCACATCCCTCGCTGTGCTCACCGTCGCCATCGACCCCGGGAACGAAGCGGTGGCTGCCCCGATGACCGTCTGGGCGTCACGGCTGTGCTCTGCCGCTGCGTTCGTGGCGAGCGTGATCCTGATCGCCCACGCCGTCTTCGACATCTGAGCCCGGGGTCGCCCGGGCAAGCGTCATCCCACGGCTCGTGTTGCGATGATCGCCGTGGCACCGTCGGGACCGGGCTGCTCGCTGTGCAGCTCCCCGGCCGAGACACCGCACCAGTCACCGGGTTGCATCTCGACCTCACGGTCCTCGAACACGAGACGCAGCGAGCCACGGGTGACGAACAGGAGGGTCGACCACGCGTGCGGGTGGAGCTCGGGGCCCTGGTCCGGTGCGAACACGATCGAGCGCAGATCGCCGTGTCCGCGATCCGCCGCCACGATCTCGAACTCGGTCTCCGTCACGGTGTGACTCCGAGCCGATCGCGGAGGGCCTGTGCCAGCGAAGCGTCACCACTCAGCGCGTCCGCGGCGGGGCGCGTGCGTCCGCAGAACAACCGCGTGAGCTCGCCCAGGTCACCCGACACGATCACCTGGGGGCCGTCCCCGCCGAGCGGGATACGGGTCTTCGACGGTGACGGATCGGTTCGGATCACGACGACCGAACCGTCGCAACCGTCGAGTGCCGTCGGGAGCGCCGCCGACCAGCCGGAGAGGACCCGGTCGAACGCGATCTCGGCAGCAGCACAATCGGTCCGCACCGGCAGGCCGACGGCGCGACGGATGTCCTGCTCGTGCGCCCAGAGATCGAACACCCTGATCGGCAGCGACGCCGAGAGCGGTCGCTCACCGAACGGTCCGAGAACCGCCGGGTCGCCGGCGGTGCCGGCCACTCGCCGGAGGTTCGCGATCCGGCGCGGCCGCATCCCGGCGAGCTCGTCGGCGACCGAGGCCAAGGGGAGCGATCGTCGGGCATGGACCGGCTTCTCCATGAACCGGTCGGTGTCGGTGCGCACGTGGTCGAACGGGGGCAGGTCGACGTCGGGCATGGGTGCGCCATCGAGCACCTGCTCGAGCCCGACCATGTGTGCGAGCTGGTCGCGGACGGTCCACCCGGGGCACTCGGTCGGGCGCGCAGCGTCGTCCTCGGTCAGGTCGCGTGCGAGCGACAGGGTCGTCAACAGCACATCGTCGACGACATCGATCAGCTCCAGGTTCGTCCGATCGGTCACGCCGTCAGTCTCGCCGGTCCGGATGATCGGGCACGTGTCGGGAACGTCGCGGTGTCGACGATCCGGCGGCGGTCATACGGAGCCTGTACCACAGACCGGCTGCGATCAGCCACGCGGCGTTGACGGTGGCCACGAGCCATCGTCCTCGTAGGGACCAGCCGATCACGATCGCGAGCACCGCGAGCTGATGGACGACGAACCAGTGCCATCGCTGCTCGCGGATCACCGGGAGCCAGCGTGCGATCACCGTGATCGAGATCGGGTATCCGACCATGAACAGGACAGCGACGACCGCCGTCAACGAGCACCCCAGCCGGCCGGCGCTCGGCGCCCGGCGGTTGCCGGCCCGTCAGGCAGGGACGGGAGCACCGACGAATCCGCGGATCGCGCTCGCCATCTCGGCTCGAACAGGCGCACTCGAGATGATCATGTCGACGGCGGTCAGCGAGGTGTGGATGTGGCCTCGACACGAATGGTGCTGCACATCGACCCCTGCCCTGGCGAGCGCGTCGGCGTACGCCGTGCCCTCGTCGCGCAGCGGGTCGAACTGACACGTGAACACCGCAGCCGGGGGCAGCCCGGCCAGCGACTCGGCGAGGAGCGGGGAGGCCGTCGAGCTCGAACGGTCTCCGTCGTCGGCGTAGTGGTCCCAGAACCAGTTCATCAGGGCCTCGGTGAGGATGTATCCGTCGGCGTTCTCGGTCATCGACGGGTACTGGCGGCTGCCGTCGGTGACCGGGGTGACGAGCAACTGCCCCGAGATCGCCGGACCGCCGGTGTCTCGCGCCCGCTGTGCCGCGACGGCGGCGACGTTGCCGCCGGCGCTCCACCCGGCCACGACGAGCTGACCCGGCGTGCCGCCGAGCTCGGCGGCGTGCTCGGCCACCCAGACGAGGCCGGCGAACGCATCGTCGGCCGCAGCGGGGAACCGGTGCTCGGGTGCGTGGCGGTAGTCGACCGACACGATCACTGCACCGGATCGGACGCACAGGTCACGACAGAACGGATCGTCCGAGTCGTGCGAACCGAGCACCCACCCGCCACCGTGGAAATAGCACACGAGCGGGTACGGCCCGTCGCCGACCGGGCGATAGACGCGGTACTTCAGGTCGCCGGTCGCGCCCGGTAGCACGCCGTCGACGATCTCACCGACCGCGGGGCCCGGCGGTCGCTGGGTGGCCATCGTCTCGGAGAAGGCGCGGGCGTCGGGCACGGCGAGCGACTCGAGCGGCGGGAGACCGAGCTCGTCCATCGCCTGGAGGAGGAACATCACGTCGGGCTGGAGCCGATTCACCACCCCGTCATGGACATGCCTCGCCGACGGGCCGTCGAGACGGAACCCGAGGTAGCCCTGCTCGACCACCCGATCACAGGTCGCCCGATACGTGTCGACGCCTCCGACGTAGGGCAGGAACACGCGCGGCTTGCCCGGAACGTTGGCACCCATGTACCAGGAGTTGGCCTTTGGGAACAGGGTGATGTCGGCGCAGTCGTTGACGTGTTGCACCCAACCCGCCTCGGCGACCGGCGTCGGTTCGATCGTCGTCTGCCCGGCGTCGCGCATGTACGCGAGCGTGTCGGCGATGAAGTCGACGTGCTGCTCGATCGACACCACCATGTTCGACAGCACCGACGGACTCCCGGGCCCGGTGACCATGAACATGTTCGGGAATCCGACGGTCATCAGACCGAGGTAGGTGAGCGGACCCTGGGCCCACCTCTCCTTCAAGGTGACGCCCTCGTGGCCCTCGATGTCGACGGCCACGAGCGCTCCGGTCATCGCGTCGAAGCCGGTCGCGTAGACGATCGCATCGAGCTCGATCGACTCGTCGCCGATGTCGATGCCGGTCTCGGTGATCGTCCTGATCGGCGTCCTCCGCACGTCGACGAGGCGGACGTGGGGCAGGTTGAACGTCGCGAAGTAGTTCGTGTCGAGACACGGGCGTTTGGTGCCGAATGGATAGTCCTTCGGGCAGAGGGTTTCGGCGGTGTCGGCGTCGTCCACCACCGTACGGATCTGCTCGCGGACGAATTCGGCGAAGGTGTCGTTCGCGGCCTGACTGACGCCGAGGTCGGTGAAGGTGCTGCTCGGCGCGAGCAATTCGCCGGCCGCCCACGCCTCCTCGTATCGGCGCCGCCGCTCCGCCTCCGACACCTCGAGCGCACGCTCGGTCGGCTGCGGCATCGGGACGCCGACCCGCGACCACTTCGCCGCCTCGTGGTAGGCGTCGCGATCGGCCGAGAGAGCAGCACGCTTCGCCTCGGGGATCGGACCGTTGCCGGCGGGCATCGAGTAGTTCGGCGTGCGCTGGAAGACGGTGACCTGCTCGGCCTGCTCGGCGATGATCGGAATCGACTGGATCCCGGACGAACCGGTACCGACGACGGCGACGCGCCGACCACTGAAGTCGACACCCTCGTGCGGCCAGCGGCCGGTGAGGTAGACGTCACCGGTGAATCGATCGGCGCCCTCGATCTCCGGCTCCTTGGGCACGGAGAGGGTGCCGGTCGCCATGACGTAGTGGCGGCACACGATCGTGTCACCTCCAACGGTCTGGATGCGCCAGACCGCCGCCCCGTCGTCCCAGACCGCACGATCGACCCTGGTCTCGAAGCGGATGTCGCGTCGGAGGTCGTAGCGATCGGCGACGTGCTGCAGATAGCGCAGGATCTCGGGCTGGGTGGCGTACTTCTCCGTCCACTCCCACTCGGCCTCCAACTCGGGGTCGAAGGTGAACTGGTAGTCGAGGCTCTGGATGTCGCACCGCGCGCCTGGGTACCGGTTCCAGTACCACGTGCCGCCGACGTCGTCGGCCACCTCGAGTGCCACCGCCGAGATGTCCAGGCCACGAAGCCGATGGAGCAGATACAGCCCCGCCATGCCCGCTCCGACGACGACGACGTCGACCTCGATCTCGACCCCGACGTCGGACACGACATCGGTACGGCCGACGTTGCCGCGGATCGGGCCGGTGGTCGGTGTGTCGGTGCTCATCGTGTCGTCCCCTTCCGTGGGCGGCCGCACGAGGCGACCGCACACCAGTCACGATGGCATTGTCACACGGCCTCCGTACGTTGGCGACACCGGACACCCCGATGCGTGGACGGCCTCGCGATCCACGACCGCGCAGGGGGCTCCCATGTCGCGGTAACGTCCCGCGTCGTGACCGATCGAGACGAGCCGGTGCTGCCGCTGACCGCCGGGGGCGCGATCTTCCCCCGCCTGCGTGCGCTCGGCATCTCGCGGGTCTTCGTGAACTCGGGCACCGACTTCCCCCCGATCATCGAGGGGCTCGCCGAGGCGGTCGAGCGTGGTCTGCCGCTTCCCGACGCGATCGTCGTCCCCCACGAGCACATCGCCGTGTCGATGGCGCACGGCCATTTCCTCGCGACCGGAGAGCCGGCGGCGGTGATCCTGCACACGAACGTCGGCCTCGCCAACGGGGCGATCGGGGCGATCAACGCAGCCACCGATCAGGTCCCGATGATCCTCATGTCGGGACGCACACCGACGACGGAACGCGGACGATTCGGCGCCCGCACGGTGCCGATCGGTTGGGGCCAGGAGATGCGCGACCAGGCAGCGCTCGTCCGCGAGGCATGCAAGTGGGACTACGAGGTGCGCTTTCCCGAGCAGGTGCCCGAGTTGCTCGACCGGGCGTGGGCGATCGCCACCAGCACCCCGAGCGGACCGGTCTACCTCAGCCTGCCGCGCGAGGTCTTGTGCGAACCCTGTCCGCCCGAGGCGTTGGCGGCACGTGCGGCGATGGCGCCTGCTCGCATCGTCGCTTCGGCCGACGGGTTGCAGCGGGCCGCCTGGCTGCTCGCCCACGCGGAGCGTCCGCTGATCATCGCCCAGCGCGGCGCCGGTTCGCAGGCGGGGTTCGCCGCTCTCGCCGAGATCGCCGACCGCTGGTCGATTCCCGTGTGCCAGTGGTGGGCGGTGGCGACGGCGATCTCGGCAGATCATCCCATGAACGTCGGCGCGAGCCCGTCACCATGGCTCGACGAGGCCGACGTCGTGTTGGTGATCGACGGCCTCGCACCGTGGATGCCGGACGCTCATCACCTGCGTTCGGACTGCGAGGTCGTGCAGCTCGGGCCGGACCCGCTCGCCAGCCGCCTCCCGGTGCGCAACTTCCGCTCCAACATCTCGATCGCGAGCGACACCGGTGCCGGGCTCGTGGGACTCGCCGCCGAGATCGCCGACCTCAGCGGCCGCACCGACCTGCCCGATCGAGTCGATCGGCGAGCGATGATCGAGGGGTTCAACGCCGAGCGTCGCGCCGCGCTCGACACGGCGGCGACCGTCGGGAGCCGTGCGATGACCAAGCCGTACGTGTCACGCTGCGTCGGCGACGTGATTCGTGACCGACGGGCGACGGTGATCTCCGAGCTCGGCGTGCCGCTCGACTTCCTCGGTCTGACCGCACACGACTCGTGGCGCCAGGAGCCGCATTCCGGCGGTCTCGGCTGGGGTCTGCCGTGTGCCATGGGCATGAAGCTCGCCGATCCGGAGCGGCTCGTGGTCGCGACGATGGGCGACGGGTCGTATCTCTTCGCCAATCCGGTCGCCGCGCACCACACCGCCGAGGCCAACGGCATCGCCGTCCTCACGGTGATCCTGAACAACGCCGGCTACGGCGCCGTCCGGCACTCGGTCACCGATCTGTATCCCACCGGATACGCCGCCAAGGCCGACGCCGTACCGCTCACCAGCTTGTCACCGAGCCCGGAGTTCCGTCTCGTCGCCGAATCGTGCCGCGCCTGGGCCGAGACCGTCACCACGGCCGACGAGCTCCCATCGGCGCTGCAGCGCGCTGTCGAGCAGGTCGACGCCGGCCGCCAGGCCGTCATCGATGTCCACATCACCTGATCGCGAGTGTCCGGGCCCGGCGCAACTCGCGATCCGAACCATCGAGGAGACACCATGCCCAAGACCGTGTTGATCACCGGGGCCGGAAGCGGCTTCGGACGCATGGCCGCGATTCGGTTGGCAGAGCGCGGACACACGGTCATCGCCACGACCGAGCGGCACGAGCAGGCCGTCGAACTGGCGACCGCGCACCCCGAGCTCACTGTCGCCAAGCTCGACATCACCGACCCCGACGACGTCGCGACCGTCGACGCGTGGAACGTCGACGTCCTGGTCGCCAACGCAGGCATGGGGCAGACCGGACCGCTCGCCAGCATCCCGATCGATCGGATTCGAGCCGTGTTCGAGGTCAACGTGTTCGGTACCTTCGCGATCTGCCAGCGGGTCGCGAGAGCGATGAAGCGGAGACGGTCGGGCCGAATCCTCATCGTGTCGTCGATCGCGGGCGTGCGAGCCGGCTCCGGGTCCGGTCCGTACTCGATGACGAAGCACGCGCTCCAGGCGATGGGTGGCGTGTTCCGCAACGAGCTCGCACCGTTCGGCATCGACGTCGCGCTGATCAATCCCGGCCCGTTCGCCACCGGCTTCAACGACCGCATGGTCGAAGAACCGGGCGACTGGTTCGATCCGGCCACCGCCGACCCCGAAGAGGTCGCCATGATGACCTCGCTTCGCGACCGGATCACCGTCGGCCAGCTCGACCCCGACGAGGTCGTCGAGCGCTACGTCGAACTGGTCGAGGCCGACGAGACCGAGCTCGTCAACTTCATCCCGCCCGACATCCTGGAGCGCCTCGCCAGGCGCTGAGCAACCCGGGTTCGCACCCGCGCCCAGACACGCCGACACGGCCCACACCCGTGGGCATCGGTACTGTCCATCCGATGGACGTCTCCGGTCGAGCAGCACTCATCACCGGCGGTGGCACCGGCATCGGACGTGCCACGGCGCTGGCGCTCGCGGCGCGCGGATGCCACGTGGCGGTGAACTACAGCCGCTCGGCCGAGGCGGCGGAACAGACCGCCGCTGAGGTGCGGGGGCACGGCGTGACCGGGCTCGCGGTGCAGGGCGATGTCTCCGACGACGACGACTGCCGTCGCATGGTGGCCGAAGCGGTCGAGGCGATGGGCCGGCTCGACATCCTCGTGAACTCCGCCGGCACCACCGCGTTCGTACCCCACCACGACCTCGACGGCGTCGACGCCGAGGACTGGCAACGCCTCTACGCCGTCAACACGATCGGCCCGTTCCAGATGATGCGGGCGGCCGCCGATCACCTCCGTGCCAACGGTGGTGGCGAGGTCGTCAACGTGTCGTCCGTCGCCGGGGTGGCCGGAACCGGTTCGTCGCTGCCGTACTGCGCGTCGAAGGCGGCCCTCAACAACCTCACCGTCACGATGGCGCGCGTGCTCGCCCCGGAGGTCCGCGTGAACGCCGTCGCACCGGGTTTCGTCACCGGCCGGTGGTGGACCGAGGGACAGGGTCAGGACACCCACGACGCGGTCAAGGGAATGCTCGAGGAGTCCCTGCCGCTCAAGGGCGTGTGCACCCCCGACGACGTCGCACGCTCGATCATCGGCGTCATCGAGGGCGCCGACCTCATGACGGCGCAGATCATCGTGATCGACGGTGGCATGCTCATCAAGCAGTAGCGACACCCGAGCGGGACGGCTGTGTCGTGGGCGAAGCGCCGGGCGGGTCACGATCACGATCGGGGCCGATCGGGGCCGATCGGGGCCGTTGCCACAGCGACGCGAGCGACGAGCCGACAGCTCGGAATCCCGGCCCAGTAAGGTCGCGCCGACCGACGACGACCAGGAGCACCACCGCAGCATGATCTCCGAACCGATGCAGCACGCATTGTCCGAGCAGCTCAACCACGAGTTCTACTCGGCGTACCTGTACCTGGCGCTCTCGGCGTCGTGCAGCAACGCCGAGTTCAACGGCGCCGCCCAGTGGCTCGAGACGCAGTACGAGGAGGAGATCCAGCACGCCACGAAGATCTACCGCTACCTGATCGACCAGGGTGTGCCCGTCCGGCTCGCCAGCATCGCCGAGCCACCGAACGAGTTCGGGACCCTGCTCGACGTCTTCGAGTACTCGCTCGCCCACGAGCAGGCGATGACCGCCCGACTGAACGATCTGAGCGACCAGGCGCTGTCGGAGAAGGACCACGCCACCTACAACCTGTTGCAGTGGTTCGTCAACGAGCAGGTCGAGGAGGAGGCAACCGTCGGCGCGATCATCGCCAAGCTCCGTTTGGTGCAGGACGACGGATACGGGCTGTTGATGATCGACAACGAACTGGGTACGCGACTCCTCGCGCCCACCGAGTAGCCGGGGCGGTGCGGTGATCCGCACGTAGGCTGAGCAGCCGGTATGAGCGCCAACACTGAACCAACCCATCCGGGCACCACATCCGACACCCCTCCGTTCCGGTACACGTCAGCGCTCGCGCAGGAGATCGAGTTGGCGTGGCAGGATCGCTGGGCGGCCGACGGCACGTTCGAGACGCCGAACCCGACCGGCCCGCTCGGCGACCCGGAGCTCGCCGAGGCTCGCGGCGACAAGCTGTTCGTGCTCGACATGTTCCCCTACCCGTCGGGCACCGGGCTGCACGTCGGCCATCCGCTCGGCTTCATCGGCACCGACGTCTATGCCCGCTTCAAGCGCATGACCGGGCACAACGTGCTCCACACGATGGGCTTCGACGCCTTCGGGCTCCCCGCCGAGCAGTTCGCCGTGGAGACCGGTCAGCACCCAGCCGTCACCACCGACGAGAACATCGCCACCTACCGTCGCCAGCTCCGCCGTCTGGGCCTCGGCCACGATCAGCGTCGCAGCATCTCGACCACCGATCCGCAGTACTACCGCTGGACCCAGTGGATCTTCAGCCAGATCTTCAACGCCTGGTTCGACCCGGCCGCCGGCGAGCAGGGCGCAGCGCGCCCGATCGCCGACCTGATCGAGGAGTACCGGTCCGGGCTGCGCTCGACACCCGACGGGCGAGCGTGGGCGGACATCCCGTCGAACGAGCAGCGAGCCATCATCGACGACCATCGTCTGGCCTATGTGAGCGATGCGCCCGTCAACTGGTGCCCGGGGCTCGGCACCGTGGTGGCGAACGAGGAGGTCACCGCCGACGGACGCTCCGACCGTGGCAACTTCCCGGTGTTCACGCGCAACATGCGCCAGTGGATGATGCGGATCACCGCGTACACCGATCGCCTGCTCGACGATCTCGAGCTGCTCGACTGGACCGATGCGATCAAGACGATGCAACGCAACTGGATCGGTCGGTCGACGGGCGCCAACGTGCACTTCGCCAGCCCCGCGGGCGACATCACCGTCTTCACGACCCGGCCCGACACGCTGTTCGGCGCGACCTTCATGGTGCTCGCGCCCGAGCACCCGTTCGTCGACGCCCTGACCACCGAGGACCGGGCCGAAGCCGTCGCCGCGTACCGCATCCAATCGGCCGCCAAGAAGGACATCGATCGGCAGGACGAGACCCGCGAGAAGACCGGCGTCTTCACCGGCTCGCACGCCGTCAACCCGCTCAACGGCGACCAGATCCCGGTCTGGATCGCGGACTACGTGCTCATGGGCTACGGCACCGGCGCCATCATGGCCGTCCCGTGCGGCGACCAGCGCGACTTCGAGTTCGCCCGGAAGTTCGGTCTGGCCATCCCCGCGATCCAGCAGCCGCCGCACGCCTGGTTCGAGGACCAGGGCATCGAACCGACGCTCGACACCGACCTCTGGCACCACGCCTACGTCGGTGACGCACCATACGTCAACTCCGCCAACGACGGCCTCGACCTCAACGGCGTCGACAACACGGCAGCAGGAATCGAGGCGACCAACTCGTGGCTGGAGGCGAACGGCCACGGCGAGTCGACGATCACCTACAAGTTGCGCGACTGGCTGTTCAGCCGTCAACGCTATTGGGGCGAGCCGTTCCCGGTGGTCTACGACGCCGACGACAACCCACACACGCTGCCCGACGACATGCTGCCGGTCGAGCTGCCCGAGACCGACAGCTTCTCGCCACGCACGTTCGAACCCGACGACGAGTTCTCCAATCCGGAGAGCCCGCTCGACCGGCTGGCCGACTGGGTGCACGTGACCCTCGACCTCGGCGACGGTCCACGCCCGTACCGCCGCGACACCAACGTGATGCCACAGTGGGCCGGCTCGTGCTGGTACCAGCTGCGCTACTGCGACCCCACCAACGACGACGAGTTCGTCGGCAAGGAGGTCGAGGAGTACTGGACCGGTCCGCGGACCGATCGCCGTCCCGACCACCCGGGGGGTGTCGACCTGTACGTCGGCGGTGTCGAGCACGCCGTCCTGCACCTGCTCTACGCCCGGTTCTGGCACAAGGTGCTGTTCGATCTGGGTCACGTCTCGTCGCGGGAGCCCTACGCACGGCTGTTCAACCAGGGGTACATCCTCGCTGCCGCATTCAAGGACGACCGCGAGGTGTACGTCGACGCCTTCTCGATCGAGGAGCGAGACGGGGCGTACTACTCCGACGGGAAGCCGGTCTCACGCGAGTTCGGGAAGATGGGCAAGAGCCTGAAGAACGCCGTCTCACCCGACGACATGTACGACGAGTACGGCGCCGACACGCTCCGGCTCTACGAGATGGCGACGGGTCCGATGGACGCGTCGCGCCCGTGGGAGACCCGTGACGTCGTCGGCATGTACCGGTTCCTGCAACGTCTGTGGCGCAACATGGTCGACGAGCAGACCGGCGAGTGCACGGTCGTCGACGCGCCCGCGAACGACGACATCACCAAGCTGCTGCACCGGACGATCGACGTCGTCCGCACCGAAATGGACGCCCTGCGCTTCAACACGGCCATCGCCAAGCTGATCGAGCTCAACAACGCGTTGACCAAGCTCGATGCCACGCCTCGTGCGATCGCCGAACCGATGGTGCTGATGGCGGCGCCCCTGGTACCCCACATGGCCGAGGAGTTGTGGCGCCGGCTGGGCCACGACGACACACTGACATACACCGACTTCCCCGTCGCCGACGAGCAGTACCTCGTGGATGACACGATCGAGTACCCGGTCCAGGTCAACGGCAAGGTGCGAAGCCACATCCACGTCGCGGCCGACGCCGACACCGCTACCGTCGAGGCCGTCGCACTCGCCGACGACAAGGTGGCCGCACAGCTCGACGGCGCCACGCCGAAGAAGATCATCGTCGTGCCCGGCCGCATGGTGAACGTCGTCGTCTGACCACGATCTCGGGCGAAGGCGGCGCCGATCCCCACGGCCACCCGCATCATGATTCGGTCAAGGGACCTTTTTCCCTGTACATCGGCGCGGATCGGCGCGACAATCTCTCCAGATCCACGAGGTGACAACCGGGGACTCAGACCCACGACACCGCTCCGGCGGCGAACATGGCTCCTGATCCCGAAACCGTTCCGGGTCGATCGGAACCACCTCGTGGATCTGCTACGTCCGGGGACAGCCGGCCTGCGGCGCGCCGAGCGAACCCGCAGCCGAGCGGTTCCGTCAGCCGAGGATGTCGTCGAGCGCAGCGAGGAGCAGGCTCACGTTGCGCTGCCGTGCGGTGTGGCCCATCAGCCCGATCCGCCAGCCCTTGCCGGCGAGGTCGCCCAATCCGCCGCCGATCTCGATCCCGTAGTCGAACAACAGGGCGCGCCGCACATCGGCCTCCGACATGCCGTCGGGCAACCGACCGTCGGGCACCCAGACCGAGGTGAGCTGCGGCAATCGGGCGCCCTCCTGAGCGAAGAGCCGGAAGCCGCGTTCGATCAGCCCGGCCTGCAGTGCGTCCCCCACCGCCTGGTGCCGGACGTGCGAGGATTCCAGACCTTCGTCGAGCACTGCGCCCAATCCGGCGTGGATCGCATAGATCATCGAGATCGGGGCCGTGTGGTGGTAGGCGCGGGCACCGGACCCGGTGACGTACTTCGCGATCATGTTGAGATCGAGGTACCACGACTGCGGAACGTCGCGCAGTCGCTCGAGTGCCCGATCCGAGACCGTCAGCGGCGCCAGCCCCGGTGGGACGCCGAGGCACTTCTGGGTGCCGCTGTAGGCGATGTCGACGCCCCAGTCGTCGACGCGGAGGTCGATGCCACCGAGCGACGTCACGCAGTCGGCGAGCAGCAGCGCGTCGCCCTTGCCGGCACCGAGCTCGGCGAGATCGTTCCGAACACCCGTGGACGTCTCGGCGTGCACCACGGCGATCAGCTTCGGCGACGGGTGGGCGTCGAGCAGCCGCACCGGGTCGATCGGCGTACCCCACGGCACCTCGACGCGCACCACCTCGGCGCCGCAGCGGGCGGCGACATCGCACATCCGACCGCCGAAGACACCGTTGACGCCGATGACGACCGTGTCGCCCGGGGCGATCACGTTGACGAACGCCGCTTCCATCCCGGCCGAGCCGGTGCCCGAGACAGCGAACGTCAGCCGGTTCCGGGTCCGGAAGACCATTCGCAGCCGTTCGCCGACATCGTCCATGAGCGCGATGAAGTCGGGGTCGAGATGGCCCAACACGGGTCGAGCGAACGCCTCCATGACCTCCGGGTAGGGGTTGCACGGGCCGGGTCCCATCAAGATGGGGTCGCGGTGGTTCATGCCGGGCACCGTACTCATGCGTCGGCGACGACCGTGACCTCGGATGCCTTCACCGATGCCCACACCTCGTCGCCCGGAGCCGCATGAAGCGCATCGAGCCCCGCGGCGGTCACCTCCACGACGAGCGGGAGCGGCAGCCCGAGACGGACTCGGACCCGATCTGCGGAGCGGTCCACTCCGACGATCGTCGTCGGCCACACATTGCGTGGGCTGCCATCTGGACGGGTCGGGTGCAGCGAGATCGCCGAGGGTCGCACGGCAGCGATCGCCTCGCCATCGGGTGCCTCATGAGCACCGACCGTCAGCGCACCACCTGCATCCACCGCGAACGTCGAGCCGCGCAGGATGCCGTGGAGCAGGTTGGTTCCCATCAGGTCGGCGACGTAGGACGAGCGCGGGGCGGCGGCCAGCTCGGCCATCGTGCCGCGCTGGGTGATGCGACCGCGCTCCAACACGACGACGCGATCGGCGAGCGCATGCGCATCGACGGGATCGTGGGTCACGACCAGTCGGCACGCCGACCCGATGGAGTCGTTCGTGCCGTGCATCCAACGTTGGAGATCATGACGAACGGCACCGCGAGCCGACGCATCGAGCGCTGCGAGCGGCTCGTCGAGCAGCATGACCTGCGGTTCGATCGCGAGTGCACGTGCGAGCGCGACCCGTTGCGCCTGCCCGCCCGACAGCGAGGCCGGACGCTGGGATGCCACATCCCCGATTCCGAGACGGCCGAGCAGATCGAGCGCACGTCGTCGAGCGTCGTGACGATCCGTGCCTTCTGCCCGCAACCCGAAGGCCACGTTCTCGAGCGCCGTCATGTGGTCGAACAGGAGGTACTGCTGGAACACGGCGCCGACTCGGCGACGGCGCGGGTGGACGAAGCGGGCGGCTCGGGGGTCGTCCCAGACGTGGCCGCCGAACGAGATGCGCCCCGACGAGATCGGTTGGAGGCCGGCGATCGCCCGAACGATGGTCGACTTGCCGGCCCCGTTGGGTCCGACGAGCGCGACCGACTCGCCGGGTTCGACATCGAGATCGACCTCGACCCGGAAGTCGGCGATCTCGATCTCGGCGTCGATCCGGAGCGTCATGGCCGCCCGCCTCGCATCGCCGCGCCGAGCCAGCGGCCGCGCAACGCGTACAGCACGGCGAACGAGATCGTGACCAGCACCAGGCTCAGCAGCACGGCTCGGTCGGGGTCCGATTCCAGGGCGAGGTACACCTCGAGCGGCATCGTGCGCGTGGTTCCGGGCAAGCTGCCCGCGAACGTGATGGTCGCGCCGAACTCGCCGAGTGCTCGCGCCCAGGTGAGGACCGCGCCGGTCACCAGTGCCGGCCGGATCGCCGGCAACGAGACCCGGCGGAAGACGTACCACTCCGATCCCCCGAGCGTCCGCGCCGCGTCCTCGAAGCGAGGATCGAGCTGTTCGAGTGCAGCGTCGACGGTGAGGACGAGGAACGGCATTGCGACGAACACCTGGGCCAGCACAACGGCCGGCCCGGTGAAGGGCACGGTGATGCCGAACCAGTCGTCGAGCAGTCGCCCGACCAGCCCGCGACGACCGAGCGCCAGGAACAAGGCGACGCCTGCGACGACCGGCGGCAGCACCATCGACAGCGTGCACACCACCCGCAGCACGCCGCGACCCGGAACGGCGCTGCGAGCCAGCAGCCACGCCAGCGGCACCCCGAGCACGATCGAGACGACCGTCGCGGCGATCGACGTCATGAGCGACAACCAGAGCGCCGTTCGCACCGGACCCGACGAGAACAGGTCGCCCACCGAGCCCAGCGGCGCCCGGATCACGATCGAGGCCAGCGGGAGCACGAAGACCAAGGCTCCGAGCACACCGAGACAGAGCAGCACCACCGATGTCTCGCGTCGGACCCGCCTCACGGTGCCTCGAATCCGCTGTCGTCGAGCGCATCGCTGCCGTGCTCACCGAGCACGAAGTCGACGAACGCTCGCGCCAGCTCGCCGTCGTCGACGACAACGATCGGGTAGTCGGCGACCTCGTTGTGGTCGTCATCGATCGTCACCTCGTCGAGGCGATCGCCCTCGGCGAGCACGTCGGTGCGGTACACGATCCCGGCATCGGCCTCGCCGAGCGCGACCTTGGCGGCCACCGCTCGCACGTTGTGCTCGAGCGAATCGGGTGACACGGCGACGCCCGAGCGTCGAAGGACCTCGGCTGCGTAGGCGCCGGCGGGCACTTCGGGTGCGGCCAGCACGACGACGAGTCGCGGGTCGGCAAGATCGGCGAGCCCGCTGATCCGGTGCGGGTTGCCCGGCTCGACGGCGATCGCGAGGCGGTTTCGGGCGAACACCTGCGGTACCCCGTCGGCCTCGGCCAGCACCCGTGCCATGGTGACCTCGTCCGCCGCGGCGAAGACATCGGCGGGGGCACCTTGCTCGATCTGGGCGGCGAGAGCCGACGAACCGTCGTGGCTCACCACGATGTCGATGCCCGGGCGCGCCGCCTCGAACTCGGATTCGAGTCGCGCGAACACGTCGGTCAGCGACGACGCGGCGAACACCACGACTCGTTCATCTCCACCGCCGCACGACGTGACCGGTCCCATCGCGGATGCGAGGGCCAGAGCCAGCGGGACCAGGCGCGTTCGGGTCGGCACGGACGATCTGCACATCGCGGACGCACACTAGTCAGTTGCTGACTAAGAGGTTCAGCGGGTAGGGACGGCGGTTCCGGCGACAGGTCTGGTGGGCGGTGCTGTAACCAGGAGCGTCGCCAACTGGTCTGTCATCGCGAACCCCCAGGTCACGCCCTACCCGCGCGGGCTCTAATTCGTCACCATCGCTACGCTGCGCTGTGTGCCGGAGCTCTCGCTCGCCGACCATGCGTGCCTCGCCGTCATCGGCGAGGGAAACACGCACGGGTGGGCCATCGTGAAGCTGTTCGCACCCGACGGCGATCTCGGTCGGATCTGGACGCTGAGTCGTCCGCTCACGTACCGTTCGATCGACCGCCTGGTCGAGCACCATCTCGTCGACCGCATCGACGTCGGCCGCAGGGCCGATCTGAGCATCACGACCGCCGGACGCCGGACACTCCGACGCTGGCTGGATCAGCCCGTCGATCACCTGCGCGAGCTCCGGACGGTGTTCCTGCTGAAGTTGGAGCTCCGGAGCCGATCCGGGCTCCCCGTCGAGGGGCTCGTCGCCGCTCAACGACGCCATCTCGACGCGGCGATCGAGGCGCTGACGACGCCGGAGCCGACCGACCCGGTGGGGTTGTGGCGGCAGGAATCGGCCCACGCAGCACGACGATTCCTCGACCGGGTCGGCGGAGCGTAGTCTCGCCCGCATGATCGTCCACCGCAGCCCGTTACCCGACGTCGAGATCCCCGACGTCACGATCACCGCCCACATCCTGCGGAACGCCGAACGCCACCCCGACCGGGCCGCATTGATCGACGGACCGAGTGGCCGCAGCTACACCTTCGCCCAATTGTCGGACATGATTCATCGTTTCGCCGGCGGACTCACCGCCGCGGGGTTCGGGCGGGGCGACACGTTGGGCCTCATGGCTCCGAACGTGCCCGAGTATGCGATCGTCTTCCATGGCGCCGCGGTCGCCGGTGGCACGGTCACCACGATCAACCCCACGTACGGGGCCGAAGAGGTCCGCTTCCAGCTCCAGGACGCCGGCGCGTCGATGCTCGTCACGATCGGCATGTTCGCGGAGACCGCCAAGACGGCGATCGAGGGCACCACCGTGGCCGAGGTCCTGACGCTCGACGGGGCAGACGGTACGGGCGACGCACTCGCCCTGCTCGCCGACCCGATCGACCAGGTACCGGTCGACCTCGAGAGCGACGTCGTGGTCCTGCCGTACTCGTCCGGCACGACCGGGCTGCCCAAGGGCGTCATGCTGACCCACCACAACCTGGTGGCCAACTGCGTCCAGACCGAGCCGTGCATCCAGCCGCGCGACCACGAAGTGATCCTCGCGTTCCTGCCGTTCTTCCACATCTACGGGATGCAGGTGTTGATGAACCTCCAACTGTCCATCGGTGCGACGGTCGTCACGATGCCACGATTCGATCTCGAGCAGGCGCTCGGCATCGTCCAGGAGCATCGAGTCACCCGGTTCTACGCAGTGCCACCGGTGGTGTTGGCGCTCGCCAAACATCCGCTCGTCGACGAGTTCGACCTGTCGTCGGTCGTTCAGGTCTTCTCCGGAGCGGCGCCGCTCGGCGCCGATCTCGCAGCGGAGGCCGCCAACCGCGTCGGTTGCGAGGTCGTCCAGGGATACGGCATGACCGAGTTGAGCCCGGTGAGCCATTGCACGGTCGAGGGCGACTTCCGACCTGGCACGTCCGGCATCACCATCCCCAACACCGAGTGTCGCCTCGTCGACCCCGAGACGGGCGAGGACCGCGGTGTCGGCCAGGAGGGCGAGCTGTGGGTCCGCGGCCCGCAGGTGATGAAGGGTTACCTGAACAACGACACCGCCACACACGACACGATCGACGACGACGGCTGGCTCCACACCGGAGACATCGCTGTCGTCGACGAGCACCACCACGTCTCGATCGTCGATCGGGTGAAGGAACTGATCAAGGTGAAGGGGTTCCAGGTGCCACCGGCCGAGCTCGAGGCGTTCCTGATCGCGCATCCGAAGATCGCCGACGTCGCGGTGATCGGTATGCCCGACGAGGAGGCCGGTGAGCTGCCGAAGGCGTTCGTCGTCCGACAGCCCGGTGCCGCTCTGACCGCCGACGAGGTGCAGGCGTACGTCGCCGAGCACATGGCGAGCTACAAACGGATCCGCGTGGTGGAGTTCGTCGATGAGATCCCGAAGTCGGCGAGCGGTAAGATCCTCCGTCGCATGTTGCGCGTTCAGTGAGCGTACAACCACTCTGCGTCGTAGTCACTTCACTGAAATTAGGTGAAGGGATGATATAATTCACGTATTCTTCAAGTTTTTAACTGTTTTCTGACATTGCCCCCTCGAAGGCGGTACGGTTCGCATCGATCACCGTTGCAGGTACACCATCGAGGAAGGAACACGACATGCGGCAGATCTCGGTGCGAGGCACCGTGCGGGCGGGCGCGATCCGGCAGGTCGTCGCCGGCCTCGCTATCTCGATCGGGCTCGCGGGCATCATCGCCGGTGTGTCCTTCGGATCGGTCAGTGCGTCGTCGTCGCTGATCGTGCCGCTGCACAACGCGACCGCGAACGTGGGCACCGACTGCCCGGACGGCAAGGGCGACTATTGGCACTTCGTGATACCTGGCCAGGGGTACTCGTTCGCTTCCATCGCCTTGCAGCTCGGCAGCGATCGCGTGACGTTCCCGTCCAGCCAGATCATCCTCAACCCGAACAACAACAAGCCGGACAACGTCTTCGTCCGGGTGCCGTCGGGGCGAGCCCTGAGCGACCTGGTCAAGGTCGGCTCCTCAGCCGAGATCATGCCCGCGACCGGTACACCGAAGTTCGTCCTGTCGCACCTGTGCGACGGGTCGGGAGACACCACGAGCACCACGAGCACCACCGCACCGGCGACGTCGGCACCGACCAGCACCGCCCCCTCGTCGACCAGCACGACCGCAGTCGCCACGACGACCAACCCCACCACGACGACCAACCCCACCACCACGGTGAACCCCACCACCACCACCACCACCACCACCACCACCACCCCCCCCGTGAACCCGACCACCACCACCGTGAACCCGACCACCACCACCGTGAACCCGACCACCACCACCGTGAACCCGACCACCACCACCGTGAACCCGACCACCACCACCGTGAACCCGACCACCACCACCGTGAACCCGACCACCACCACCGTGAACCCGACCACCACCACCGTCGACGCAACCACCACCACCGTGAACCCGACCACCACGACCGTCGACGCAACCACCACCACGGTCCGCCCCACCACGACGACGACCAACAGCGCCGGCCCGACGACCAGCACGTCCATCGCCGGCAGCGGTGGCCCGACCATCAGCCCAACGACGACCGTCGACGACTCCACGACCGCTTCCACCACCGACACCAAGGGACCCGGCACCGGCGTCACCGGCGGTCCGAGCAACACGGCGACCTCGGACAGCGGCGACCCGACCACGTCGACGGTCGTCAGGTCTCTTGCTGCACCGCCCGTCCCGGTCGCGACCCGGCTCCCGGTGACGGGTTCCGACGGGAGCGGTGCGATCACCACGGTCGGCGCCCTGATGGTGCTGCTCGGAGGGGTCATGCTGCTGAGCACTCGGCGGCCCCGGACCGACGCCTGACCGATCATCCGACCGGCCGTCTGGCCGGTCGGAACGGTCTGCGACTACCGTCGCCGCCGGTGAGGACCGGATGGCTCGACTGAGTGCTGCATTGGCTGCGTCGCATGGCGATGTCGTCGCGATCGTCGACGACGTGGGACAGGACACCTGGCGCACCCACGACGAGCGCGTCAACCGCTGCCTCGACGGGCTCCGCCGTCGCGGCCACGAGCCCGGCGCAACGATCGCGCTGCTCTGTGGCAACCGCCGGGAATTCCTCGAGGCCAACGGAGCGCTGTTCCACGGCGGCTACTTGTTCCCACCGATCAACTGGCACTTCTCGGCCAGCGAGGTTGCCCACATCCTGACCGACAGCGGCGCCGAAGCCGTCCTCGTCGACGACGCCTTCGCCGATCTCGCCCGGGCTGCGATGGCGCTGACCGAGCGATCCGTCGATGCCATCGTGATGGGTCACGCCGTGCCTGCGGGAGCGGCATCGTACGAGCAGATGCTCGATGCAGCGTCATCCGACGAGCCCCACGACCAGTCGCTCGGTGCCGTCATGATGTACACCTCGGGCACCACCGGTCGACCCAAGGGTGTGCGTTCGACCGCATTACCCCTGGGCGGTGAGATCGATCTCGGGTCGATGGCCGTCCAGGGCTACACCTCGCTGTTCGGGATCGACACGCTGGGTCGGACCCTCATCACCGCGCCGCTCTATCACGGTGGGCCGTACATCTTCGGTGCGGTGCCGTTCGCCGCCGGGTGTCCGATCGTCCTTCGGCGCCGCTTCGACGCCGCTGCGGTGCTCCGCGACATCGACGAACTGACGATCACCAACGCATACTTCGTCCCGACCCACTTCGCACGCCTGCTCCGACTCCCCGACGACGTGAAGGCCCGATTCGACGGCTCGAGCCTGCGCACGGTGTGGCACACCGCGGCCCCGTGCCCACCCGAGATCAAGCGAGCGATGATCGACTGGTGGGGGCCGGTCGTCAACGAGACCTACGCTGCGTCCGACGGTGGTATCGGCACCCTGATCTCGAGTGAGGAGTGGCTCGTCAAACCCGGCAGTGTCGGCAGGCCGTCTCCGCTGTCGGAGATCATCGTCGTCGACGACGACGGTCGGCCGGTGGCCCCCGGCGAAGTCGGCACGATCTACATCCAGAACCGTCTCGGCGGCGACGTCTCGTACCACAACGATCACGACAAGACCGAGGCCGCTCACCTCGCGCCCGGCGTGGTCACCGTCGGCGACGTCGGCTACCTCGACGAGGACGGCTATCTGTTCCTCTCCGACCGGAAGATCGACATGGTCATCTCCGGTGGGGTCAACATCTACCCCGCCGAGATCGAGGCGCGCCTGATGAGCCACCCGAGCGTGATCGATGCCGCCGTGTTCGGCATTCCGGATGACGAGTTCGGCGAGCAGGTGAAGGCAGCCGTCCTGCTGGTCGACGGCGTGGAGCCGAGTCTCGAGCTCGCCGACGCCCTGGCGGTGTTCTGCCGCGACGAGCTCGCCGGCTACAAGGTGCCCAAGACGTTCGACTTTCCCGTTGAGTTCCCGCGCACCGCCACCGGCAAGCTCCTCAAACGTGTGCTGCGCGACCCCTACTGGTCCGAGCACGACCGACGGATCTGACAGCCTGCCCGGGTTCCGTCGTCGGCCCGACACGCAGTGTCTCGCTACCGGGGGAAGACGGGTTGCTTCGTGGCGGGGTGGAGCGCGATCAGCCGTCGCGCCCGGGGGAGGTCGGCCACGCTCCGGCCCTCGCCGAGCGGTTGACACGTCGGGCACCATGTGATCGATCGCCGCCAGGGCGTCGAGCGCTCGCCGCGATGCTCGAGCCGTGCTCCGCACACCGGACACGGCCGTCGGCGCGCTCCGTGCACCCATCGGGCATCCGTGTGGAGGCGGCGGCCGGTCGTGTTCTGCGGTCCCCGCTCGGCGTTGGTCCGGATCAGTGCTGTGCCGATCGCGACAGTCTCTGCCAAGCCGTCGACCCTGCCGACAGACTGGAATGGGTGGAGACCCACGATGAACGGCAGATCGTTGACGTAGACGTTCCCGAAGCCGGCGACGAGGCGTTGATCGAGGAGGGCACCGGTGAGCGGAGCATCCGGGTCGCGCTGGAGTCGTTCGGCAATTCGCCACGGATCCGGCGATCCTGCCGGCGAGCACAGGTCCGGACCGAGTCGATCGGTGATCTCGCGTTCGTGCGCTGTCTCGATGAGACCGAGGAGCGGGACGGATTCGCCGGTCAGCCGACCTCGTTCCATCCAGATCTCCACGCGCCGCTTCCACTCGGACTCGCGCGAGGCCGGGCCGACCGAGAAGCTGCCGGTCATCATCAGGTGCGCATGCAGGGATCGACCGTCGTCGAAGCGCACGAAGAGGTGCTTGCCGTAGGCGTCGGCTTCGATCAGCGACCGACCCGCCAGATCCACGCCGACGAGTCGCGGATCGCGCATCACGGAACGCTGAACGACGTCGCCGGCGAACCGGGCTTCGATCGACGATGCCAACCGGCGCAGCGTGTCACCCTCGGGCATCTCGCCGATCGTACGGCTCAGCCGACGCGACGACCCACCGGATACGTTCATCGCATGAGCGATACCACGACCGCCGGCGTGCGGGTCGAGACCGACGGGCCGGTCCGCATCGTCACGATCGACCGCCCTCACGTACGGAACGCGGTCGACGGGCCCACCGCCACACGACTGGCCGACGCCTTCCGGGACTTCGAGGCCGACGACACGGCGGCGGTCGCGGTGCTCACCGGCGCCGACGGGACGTTCTGCGCGGGCGCCGACCTCAAGGCGATCTCGACGGGTCTCGGCAATCGCGTCGACGACGACATGACGGCCGATGGTCCGATGGGTCCGAGCCGCATGATGTTCACCAAGCCGGTGATCGCGGCGATCGAGGGCCACGCCGTCGCAGGCGGTCTGGAGCTCGCCATGATGTGCGATCTTCGGATCGCAGCGACGGATGCGACGTTCGGCGTCTACTGCCGCCGATGGGGCGTCCCACTCATCGACGGCGGCACGGTCAGGTTGCCGCGCATGATCGGCCACAGCCACGCGCTCGACCTGATCCTCACCGGGCGCGGCGTCAGCGGCGACGAGGCCCGATCGATGGGACTCGCCAACCGACTGACCGAACCCGGGCGCGCGCTGGCCGAGGCGGTCTCGTCGGGCCATCAGCTGGCGTCGTTCCCGCAGGGCTGCCTGCGCTCCGACCGTCGGTCGAGCTACGAGCAGTGGGATTTGTCGATGCCCGACGCCATGGCCAACGAGACGGCACGCGGACTCGCCGTGATCCGGTCGGGCGAGACGCTCGACGGTGCCGCCCGGTTCGCCGCCGGTGCCGGTCGGCACGGCGCCGTCTGATCCTCGCGGCCAGGGTTGCAGCCCTTCAATCGACGGCGAGGGTGACGGCGCCCGATCCGAAGCAGGTGAACGACGAGGCGACCGCCCACCGGCTGAGATCGTCGTCGGCGAGCCATCGCTCCCGCACGCTCGCTACCGCACAGGCGAACGGTTCGCCCGTCGCGAGCTCGGCGTGCACCTCGGCGACGAAATCTGCGCACTCCAGCTCGCGTACGACGGTCAGCGGGGCGAGGACGGCGGCCGCGCCCCGGGCCAGGAGCACGGACGAGAGCCCGAGCACTTCCGACCCGTCGGCAGTGCCCTGTGCTCCGCCCTCACAGCTCGACAACACCACGAGCCTGGCGCCGATCCGATCCGGCACCGTGTCGTAGAGCGTCGACGCTCCGTCGAACAAGCGAAGTGTCGACAGCAGGGGCCGATCAGAGCGGAAGCGACCGTGAGCGGCGACATGAACGAGGTCGTGCCCGGCGAACATCGAGCGAACCGTGGGTGCGGTCGCGCCGGCGCCGGCCGCCACAGCCGCACCAGGATGCCAGCGTTCGACCGCCGCCTGCTCCACCGTGTCGTTGCCGACATCGGGCCCGCTCACGAACCCGACCGATCGGACCGCTCCCGTGCTGCGGCGATCGGCCTCCAGCCAGACCTGGGCATTGGGCACGAGGGTCATCGGACGTCCGGCGAAGCTGGGCAGTCCGGCCCACGGGATGCCATGGAGGAGTCCGACCGGCACGTGGACGACACCACAGTCGAGCGGCATCCCCAGTGGACCGACGAGCATCTCGTCGAGGAGCGCCGCGGCTCGGAGCGCTCGCACGCTCGACTCGTCGGGCTCGCTCGCGGCCAGATCGAGCCAGACGAGCACCCGATCGCGTGCCTTCGAGATCTCGTTCGCATCGCCGACGAGGACGAGCCTGCTGCCGGCGGCGTCGAACACCACGGCCCACACCTCCCCGCCGGCCACGACCCATTCGACGAGCACCCGGTCGCCCAATCGGACGGCGAGCTCGCGTCGGAGCTGATCGGCTCCCTGGTCGGTGAGCGGGCGGTGGCGATGTTGGTCGGCGAGCTCATCGTGCAACGCACGAGCGCGTGTGCCCTCCGCGGCGGCAAGCACCGTGTCGGCGTCACCGAGACGCACTGCGAGCTCGATCGTGAGCTGGCTGAGGTCGTTGCCCAGCCGCATCGTCGCCGAGCGCTGTTCGAGGGTCGGCGCCTCGGCGACGATCTCGTCGAGGTGATCGAGGCCGACCCTGCATGCGTCCAGCGCCTCGCCGGGACGGTCGTCGTTGCGTCGGCAGATCGCTTCGGCATACCAGCCTGCGAGCGCCAGATCACGTTGATCGGTGAAGGCTCCGAGCCGGAGGTAGTCGAGATCGGAGCCGATCCGATCGTCCGAACCGAACCGGCTCCCGACACGGACCCGCGCCAGCACCAGCTCGTCGGCCTGTTGATGCCAGCCGTCAGCTCGCAACTCGCCGACGAGCGCTCTCGTCGCGTCGAGGCACCGCGCCGCATCGCTCGACGTGCGCGCTCGTCGGAGCTCCGCATGAGCGGCGACGGAGCGAGCGTGCGCCACCATCTCGCGCCGCCCGGACGCGTCGAGCACGGCCGCTGCGACATCGGCGCTCCGAACCGCATCGCGCAGCATCCCCGCCGTGAGCTCAGCGCGCGCGACGAGCAACAGGGCGTCGCCGAGGAGCATTCGATTCCCGGTGGGTCCGACGAGCTCGACTGCCTTGTGCGCTGCTTCGACGGCATCGAGGACGAGCCCGGAGTGCATCATCACCTCGGCGCGGTCGATCTCCATCCCGGCCACGGTGCGCCCGGGATCGCCGGCCTCGGTGAACAGGTGGGCAGCACGGTCGAAGCAGCGGAGCGAGTCACTCAGTCGCCGGGCACGGCCGGCGAGCACGCCACGGTTTGCCACGCTCTGCGCCTGCGCGGCGGTCATGCCCTGCTGACCCGCCAACGACTCGGCCGTCGAGAGCTCCGCGTCGGCTTCTGCGAGCCGGCCCTGCTGAAGCAGGACGAGTCCGCGATGCTGATGGAGGCGCATCCGGTCCCGCGGCTCAGCGTCGCGACCGAGGAGTTGGTCGCACATGTCGAGAGCGAGCATCGCCTCGTTCAAGCGGCCGGCGTGGTGCAGCACGTACGCCATCTGCAGCCGCACACGACCGAGGTGCACCCCGTCGCTCTCCTCGCCGAGCGCATCGAGCGCGTCGAGCGCCTCGTCGATGTGACCGGCTTCCGCGAGGATGACCGCGGCGGTCATGGCGACGGCCCACCGCACCTCGTCGCGCTCGCTCCGAGCGACGCCGGCCAGAGCGCGTCGCGCCGTCGCCTGGGACGCGTCCAACCGACCCAACTCGAACTGGCATCGGCTCATCGCACCGAGCGCGAGCGAGGTCGCGTCACTGTCGAGGCCGGTCCCGGTCAACTGCTCGTCGATGAAGTGCAGCGCGCCGGCCGGATCGCTCTGGACCAGGCGATCCCAGTAGTCGACCTGCGAATATTCGCGACGCGCACCCCGGGCCACGTGTCATGCTCTCACGCGGACAGTCCCGTAGTCGAAAGGCCGATCCATGCCCAAACAGCCCGTGACCCCTTGGGACGCTCGCGTCCAGTTCCGCGATGGCGGAGTCGGCGATTCGTTCGCGTACCGCCCGAACGAGCTGATCACCAGGCGGAACTCGCTGCGCCTGATCGCCGAGCGGCTCGGGCTCAGCCGCAACGACCAGCTCCTCGTCGAGGACATCGTGTGCGACGGCGACGAACCCACGGGCGAAGACCTGGTGCTGGTTCGAGGCGTGCCCGATCCGATCGCGACGATTCGCGAGCTGCGCCGACTCGATCTCGAAGCCCAACCCAACCACGTCCTGTTCGTCCATCCGACCGGGACCCCCTACCCGACCGGGACCCCCTACCCGACCGGGACCCCGTACCCGACCGGGACCCCGTACCCGACCGGGACCCCGTACCCGACCGGGACCCCGTACCCGACCGGGACCCCGTACCCGACCGGGACCCCGTACCCGACCGGGACCCCGTACCCGACCGGGACCCCGTACCCGACCGGGACGCCGTACCCGACCGGGACGCCGTATCCGACCGGGACGCCGTATCCGACCGGGACGCCGTATCCGACCGGCACCCCCTACGCCGGGCACGGCTCCGACTGCGGATGCGGCGCGCCCTGCGGATGGTGGACCGGCCAGTTCGAGGCGTCGCGGTTCTCGACGGCGGTGCCTGCGATCGCACCGTCGCCCGATGAGCGATCGCACCGCAAGCCGACGGGAACGACGTGCAACGTGCTCGTGCTCGACACCGGCGCCTGGCCCGACGTGATCGCAGCCGGAGCGACGATGAACCCGGCCGCGCAAGCCGCCAAGGACCTCCTCGCGAGTTGTCTGGTGGCGAGCGACCCCGACGACTGGGACGGTGACGGCAACCGCGTGCTCGATCCCGCCGCCGGTCATGGCACCTTCATCGCCGGCATCTTCGCCAACCTGGCGCCGGGCTCCCGCGTGAACTGCGAGCGCGGTGTCAGCTCGTACGGCGACACCGACGACGCGACGATCGCCCGGATCCTGCTCGACCAGTTCCCGGCCGGCTGTGACGAGCCGGCCTTCGACATCGTCACGATGTCGTTCGGTGGGTACTGCGACGAGGACGATCCTCCGATCGCCATCGCTCAGGCGATCGCGACGATCCAAGCCCGTTACGCCAAGCCCGATCCCGACTCGAAGGATCTGATCCGAGAGCGGGTCGTGTTCGTGGCGTCCGCCGGCAATGATTCGTCGTGCCGTCCGAACTGGCCGGCGTCGTTCGAGAACGTCATCGGCGTCGGTGCACTCGGACCGAACGGCCCGGCCTGGTTCACCAACCACGGACCGTGGGTCAACGCCTGTGCGCCGGGTGTCGACGTGATCAGCACCTTCTACGATCTCGGCGACGACGCACGCATCGACGGTGACGACTTCGACGGCTGGGCCAAGTGGAGCGGAACGTCCTTCGCCGGACCCATCGTCGCGGCGACGATCGCCTGGGAGTGGATGTCGCGTGGCGGCGCCGGCCGACCGGGCGATGCGGCCGCGTGGCTGCTCGATCGCCCCGGTCACTTCCGCTACCCCGGTCTCGGGACCGTGATCAACACTCCCTGACCGGATCCGACGACCCCGATCCCCACCCCATCGGCCCGCCGCCGCCATCGGCCCGGAGCCCGACCGGCGCGGTCGAACCAGCGCGGGTGACCGCCCACCGGGAGCGCGAAGGGCGCTTCGCTGCGAGGGATCCGGTCGACGCCGCGCGTCAGCCGGTGATCCAGGGTGTGACGGTTCGACCGCTCGGGAGATCGACCTCGATCCGGAACGGCGTGTCGGGTGCGTCGACGACGAGCTCGCCGAGCTCATCGGTCCGGTAGTCGGCCGTCGCAGCCTCCGTCGCGATTCGGCACCCCACGGTGAGCGGTGGTTCGACCATCACGATCAGTGTGACGGCGGTGAGGTGGACACGGATGACGAAGTCGTCGGCGCCGAATCGGAAGGAGCGACGCTCGGTCGACGTACCGCGGATCCCGACGAGCTCGGTGCCGGCCGAGTCGAACAACAGCTCGGCGAGTCGCACATCGGCCGAGCGCCAGGAGAAGGCATCGATCGCTGCGATCGTGAGATGGGGTGGAATCGGATCGAGCCCGTGCTCGAACGCATCGGCGATGCGTTCGAGCACGCGGTCGCGAGCGCTGTGGTCACTCATGAGGCATCCCCCTGGTCGTGGTCGGGATCGAGCAGGATCTTCATCTTCTCGAGGCAGCGACGCCGACTCGGGCCGAGCGACCCGATCGGGCGGTCGAGCCGGTCGGCAGCGTCCTGGTACGGGACGGGTGGGTCGGCGAGCACGAGGACGGTGATGATCTCCCGACACTGCTCGTCGAGGCGGGCGAACGCGGCGCGGACCTCTCGCCGCTGATCGTCGGCGACGAGACCACGTTCGTGATCGCCGTCGTCGCCCGACAGCGAGTCGAGCAGATCGCCGACGGATCCGTGCGCTTCACCGGTCCAGGACTCGGTCAAGGAGAAGTGGTTCCGCCCTCGTTGCCGAACGATCTGGCGGACCTCGTTGCAAGCCGTGGTCGCCAGCCATCCCGGCAGCTTCTCGGGTTCACGGATCGAGTCGAGTCGTTCGGCCAACCGCAGCCAGGTGGCGGCGAACGCATCGTCGCGGATCTCGCGGTCGTAGGTCATCATGTTGACCGACTTCCACACCACACGTTGCAGGCGCTCGACGAGCGCCTCCCAAGCGGCTGCATGACCTGCGAGCGCGCCGGCGACGAGATCGGGGATCGCATCGCCGGCGGCGAACCGGTCGTTATCAGCCATGTTCGTGACTCTACGTCGCAGATGCGCGGGGCCCATGGGTCTGCCTCCATGGCGGCAGAGATACCGAAACCCGCCCGGAGATACCCGTTCACCCAGAATTTCCCCACCCACTGTATGGTGCGGTTGATGTCGACCCCCGGGCAGCTCCAGCGACGGCTCGGCGTCGCCGATGCAGTGGTCGTCGGCGCTGGTTCGATGATCGGGGCAGGTGTCTTCACGGCCTGGGCCCCCGCCGCCGGGGCCGCCGGCACCGGCTTGCTGATCGGCCTCGTCGTCGCCGGGATCGTCGCACTCTGCAACGCCACGTCGTCGGCTCAGCTCGCTGCCGTCCATCCCGAATCGGGCGGGACCTACGTGTACGGACGCGAACGGCTCGGGCTGGCCTGGGGGCACCTCGCCGGATGGGGGTTCGTCGTGGGCAAGACGGCATCCTGCGCCGCGATGGCGCTCGCCGTCGGCGCGTACGCCTGGCCAGAGCAGGAACGCTCGGTGGCAGTCGCTGCGGTGGCACTGATCGCGATGGTCAATCTCGGCGGCCTCGAGCGCACCGTCCTCGTCACGCGCGTGCTGTTGGTGGTCTCGACGCTCGCGCTCGTGGCCGTGGTCGTCGCAGGCTGGTCGTCCGACGCGGCCGACCTGGGTCGCATCACCCCGATCGACGCAGGGCCGCTCGACGTCCTCAGGGCGGGCGGGTTCCTCTTCTTCGCGTTCGCCGGCTACGCGCGGATCGCGACGCTGGGCGAGGAGGTGCGCGATCCAGCGGTCACCATCCCCAAGGCGGTGCCGCGTGCTCTGCTCCTCGTGCTGGGCGTCTATCTCGTCGTCGGCGTGACCGCGGTCGCCGTGGTGCCGGCCGAGCTGCTCGCCGTCACCGATGCGCCGTTGCGCGCCGTCGTCGATGCCTCCGGCCACGAGTCGATCGCACCGGTCGTGCGCATCGGGGCGGCGATCGCGTCACTCGGAGTCCTCCTCAACCTCGTGCCCGGCGTGTCGCGGACGACGCTGGCGATGGCCCGACGCCGGGAGCTCCCCGGCTGGTTCGCTCACGTCGACGAGCGCCGCAACCTGCCCGTGCGGGCCGAACTCACCGTCACGGTCGTCGTCGCCGTCCTGGTCACCCTGCTCGGATTGCGGTCGGCGATCGCCGTTTCGGGCACGGCCGTGCTGACGTACTACGCGATCACGAACGCCGCTGCGTACACCCTGCCGCCGGAGCAGCGGCGCTGGCCACGGTGGGTCAGCGTGGTGGGCTTCGCCGGTTGCGTGATCCTGACGCTGTCGCTCCCCTGGCGGGAGTTGCTCGCCGGCACCGGTGTACTCGCCGTCGGTGCTGTCGTGCGCCGACTCACGATCCGGTGACGATCGCAGCGATCTTGCGGACGGTGTTGAGGTTGCGGGCCGTGGCCACGACGTCCCACGGACGCTCGAACCGGTCGATCGTCATGGTCGATCGGGCCGAACCGTTCGGGTACGAGAGATAGAGCTCACGACCATCGAGCGACCAGCGATCGGGGGCGAACCGATCGGCTTCGATCGCGTCGACGACGTCCGCCTCTGGCGATCGATCGAGGAACGCGACGTGGAGCAGGTTCGGCGCGATCGTCCCGGCGACATCGGGGTGACGCTCGACCACCGATGCGAAGTCGACATCCGAGCGAACGACGACCGCAACGCTCAAGCCGTGCCGTTCGACGAGCGCCGCCCGCAACGATTCGACGACCGAGTCCTCGTCGTCGGGGCCGTCGAGCACCAGGTTGCCGCTCTGGATGTGGGTGGCGACGTTCGTGAATCCGCTGCCGGCCGCCGTCGCACGGAGGTCGGCCATCGACAAGCGATTGTTGCCACCGACGTTGACGCCGCGGAGCAGGGCCACCCAGCGAGTCATGGCACTCGTCGCGCCAGCCCGCCGAGCGCCGCCCGCAACCCCGATTCGTAGAGCGCGTCGAGTTCGTGGGGGTCGACCGGACCGACGCCGACGAGCTCGAGCATCACGTACCCGTGCACGGTCGCGTAGAGGTGGTACGCGGCGGCCGCGGGATCGGGGGCTCCCCATCGTCCGACCTCGGCGACCAAGGACGAGAACGATGCGAGCGCACGGTCCCGGGCCGCGTCGCTCGGCACGAAGTCGGGCACCGCCCGGCCGAACATGACGAGGTAACGGGTGGGGTTGGCGAGCGCCCACCGGCGATACGCCCGGCCGGACTCCAGCAGGTCGTCGGAGCCACGAACCGTCCGATCGAAGCTGTCGAAGCCGTCGAGGTAGATGGCCTCGACCAGACCGTGCTTCCCGCCGAAGTAGGTGTAGATACCGGTCGTGGAGCAGCCGGCCTGTTGGGTGATGTTGCGTACGGTCAGCGACGCGGCGCCATCTCGTCGGAGAACGGTGAGTGCGGCGTCGAGGAGGGTGGCGCGCATGTCGGGCGCCACTGCTGCATCGGCCGACTGCGGCGCTCTCGATCCGCCTCCGGAACCCATTGACATCACCTCGGCCACGTAACTAAGTTACCTCGTACGTCGGGTGTAACAAAGTTACGTCCGAACGACCACCCGAGACGAGGAGCTGCCATGTCCGCCACCGAGACCCCGAACACCCAGACATCCGACCAGGGTGCCGGCGACCTCAGCCTCTACCTGTCGGGCAACTACGCCCCGGTCGCCGAGGAGATCACGGTGTTCGATCTGCCGGTCGAGGGCGAGCTCCCGGTCGAACTGAACGGCCGCTACCTCCGAAACGGCCCCAACCCGTCCGAGCCCGTGGACCCCCGCACCCACCACTGGTTCATGGGCGACGGCATGGTGCACGGCCTCCGCCTGAGTGAAGGACGCGCCGCGTGGTATCGCAATCGCTACGTGGGCTCGAAGCACATCAGCGCGATGCGAGGTGAGCCCGACATCGCGGGTCCGAACTGGAACGACAACCCCACCGGTCCGAACACCAACGTCGGCGGGTTCGCCGGGACGACGTGGGCCATGGTGGAAGCCGGCGGGTGTCCCGTCGAGTTGACGTACGAGCTCGACACCATCGGACGCAACGACTTCCACGGCACCCTGCCGGGCGCGTTCACCGCGCATCCCAAGCTCGATCCCGACACGGGCGAGATGCACGCGATGGTCTACGCCTGGGGTCAGTGGCTCGATCACGTGCAGTACGTGGTGGTCGGCCCAGACGGTCGCGTCGGCCGCACCGTCGACATCCCGCTGCCCGGCATGACGATGCTGCACGACATGTCGCTCACGAGCCGGTTCGCCGTCGTGTACGACCAACCGTGCACCGTCGACCTCGACCTCGCGTTCGCGGGGCGGTTCCCGTTCCGCTGGAACCCCGACTACGGCAACCGAGTGGGCCTGCTGCCCCGCGATGGCGACGCCGCCGACATCGTCTGGATCGACGTGCCGATCGGCTACTCGTTCCACCCGATGAACGCCTACGACACGCCCGAGGGCAAGGTCGTCATCGACCTGTGCAACTACGACCAGATGTTCGAGCGCGACATCCTCGGTCCGTTCGGCGACGAGGCGCTCGGCCGCCTCGAGCGGTGGGAGCTCGATCCGACGGCTCGCACCGTGTCGACCACGGTGATCGACGAGACGGCCAACGAGTTCCCGCGCCATCGCGGATCCCTCAGCGCGAAGCCGTACCGCTACGGATACTGCGCGGCGCCCTCCCTCGATCGTTCGGCCGGATGGCCGACGATCAAGCACGACCTCCAGACCGGCGAGCGGCAGGTGTTCGACCACGGTCCCGGTCGGGCAGCGGGCGAACCGGTGTTCATCGGGCGGCAGGACGGGTCCGACGAGGACGATGGTTGGCTCGTCACCTACGTCCACGACCTCGGGGCCGATTCGGCCGAGTTCGTGGTGATGGACGCCCACGACTTCGGCCGCGGCGACTACGTGGCTCAGGTGCCGATCCCGCAGCGGATCCCGTTCGGATTCCACGGCAACTGGGTCAGTGATCGCACCGTCGCTCCACCGCCGGCCTGAGGCCGTTCACGAGGCCATCGTCACGCCACGACGGTACCGACCACGCGGCCGTCGCTCAGCTCGAGCGTGCAATCCGCCACCTCGATGATCGACAGATCGTGCGTCGCCACCACCGCCGCGACACCACGCTCAGCGACGACCCGGTGGATCAGCAGCATGATCTCGGCGCCGGTTCGAGAGTCCAGCTGGCCGGTGGGTTCGTCGGCGATCAGGAGGTGCGGCGACGCGGCCAGCGCGCGAGCGATCGCGACGCGTTGCTGCTCACCACCAGACAGCTCGTTGGGGCGATGCCCGGCGCGACCGCCCAGACCGACCAGGTCGAGCAGCTCACGCACCCGATCGGAACGCTCGCGACCGGGCACGCCCTGGAGGCGCAGGGGCACCTCGACGTTCTCCGCTGCGCTGAGCATCGGCAGCAGGCCGAAACCCTGGAACACGAATGCAACCTGGTTGCGCCGCAGCTCGGTCAGAACCGCATCGGATGCCGTCATCAGATCGACCCCGCAGACGTTCAGGTTTCCGCTGTCGGCGCGATCGAGACCGCCGATCACGTTCAGCAGGGTCGTCTTGCCCGACCCCGACCGGCCGTGCACGGCGACCAGCGAACCAGGTTCGACCACCAGATCGACCGACCGGAGCGCGTGCACCGGCTGGCGGCCACCTGCGTACGTCTTGCCGACCTCGGTGAGCTCGACGACGGTCATGGCATGCCTCCCTGGTCGCGCGCTTCGGGTTTCGACCAGGCGGCCTCATCGGTCTCGACGTCGCGCCACACGCCGACGTGATCAGACTCGAGCTCGAGACGAACCCGACGCTGGAGATCGAGCTCGGTGACGTACCGCTCGGGCAGCTGGAGCCGCCCGGCCGAGTCGAGCACCGAGAACTCGCGGGCGATCACCCTGGAGGCGTCGAGGCCGGCTCCCTCGCGAACGATCTCGGAGCTGATCCGCCCGTCGCGGATCGCCACGGTCCGATCGACTTGCTGGGACACCAGCGGATCGTGGGTGACGATCACGCCGGTCACACCCAGCTCGGCGTTGACGCGTCGGAGCACCTCGAACACCTCGACCGCGGTGGCGGTGTCGAGCTCACCTGTCGGCTCGTCGGCCAGCAGCAACTCGGGTTGGTTGGCCAAGGCAACTGCGATCGCGACCCGTTGCTGCTCACCGCCGGAGAGCTCGCTCGGCAGGTGGTCGGCGCGCTCGATCAAACCGACCAACTCGAGCAGTTGCTCGGCCTTGATGCGACGGGTCCGCCGGGGCTCACCGGCGATCGCGAGCGGGAACTCGACGTTGCGGCGCGCACTCAGGTACGGCTGGAGATTCCGCGAGGTCTGCTGCCACACGAAACCCACGACGTTGCGCCGGTAGTCGTTGCGCTCCCTGCCCGACATCTGCATCAGATCGTGCCCGGCGACCACAGCCGAACCGGCCGTCGGCTGATCGAGCCCACCGAGCACGTTGAGCAGGGTCGACTTCCCCGAGCCGGAGGCGCCGATCACGGTGATCATCTCGCCGGATTCGACGTGGAGGTCGAGGCCCTGGAGCGCGACGACCTCGATGTCGGCGGACTGGTAGATCCTCACGAGTCCCTCGCAGCGGATCGGACCGCGCTGGGTCGGGCGTGGGGTGGTCAGAACCTGGGCCATGGGCACCTCGTGACAGTCGATCGTCGGCAACGGCGGCGGGAGATCATGCGGCACCGTCGATTCGGAGGATCTCGCTCGCCCGGGCGTGGACGATACGGCGCGCGAGCACCGCGATCAGGACCACTGCCGCAAGCAGCACGACAGCGGCGAATGCGAGCAGGCCGACGATGTCGCCTCGAATCGACACCGGGCTGCCCGCGGCGAAGGCCGACAGGTCGTAGCGACCGTCGTAGAACCGCACCACGAGCCATCCGACTGCAGCACCCACCAGTGCACCGGTCACGCTGGCCGGGACGAGCTCGGACGCCACCGCTCGGCTGATCTCGCGCCGGTCGGCGCCTAGCAAACCGAGGATCGCCACCTCGCGGCGTCGCTCGCGGGCCGTGACGACGGCAACGGCAACCAACGCGAGCAGCGCGAGCATCGCGGCGAGCAGACCGGCGATGACGTAGCCGCGGCGAACCACACGGCTGAGTGGATCGCTTCGCTGCAGATCGAGGGTCTCGAACCGGTCGTCGAGACCCTCCCCGGCGGTGGAGGCGATCTCGCGGAGCTGCGGAACCCCACTGGTGGGAACGTCGATCGCGAGCGAGTTGAACGCCGGTTCGGTACCGGCGACGGAGGCGTATGCGCTGCGGTCGGCGATCAGCCAGTCGTTGCGGCGAGAGAACGCCTCAGCTCGGGTCTCGATCACGACGAACGTCTGCCCGGAACGGCTACCGAGCCCGTTCAGCTCGTCGCCGACTCGGATTCGCACCCCGCCCATCCGGCGAGATGCGATCGCCGGGATCCGACCCTCGGGATCGGGCCGGTCGAGCGCATCCGGATATCCCCCATCGGCAGCCGTCCCCGTCGTGATCTCGCGGAGCTCAGGAATGTCGAGGCTGATGAACTGGACGCTGTAGGTGGAGTCGTCGCGGGCGAGGTTGACGCGTGTGCTGCCCGATGCGGACACGACCGCGCCGGGGACCGCAGCAACCTGTGCGGCCACGGTGACATCGCGCGTGTCGAGCCTGAACGGTGCTCCGACCGCCGTCCAACTCGCGTCGACCGCGCCTTGTTCGAGTGATCGATTCACGCCGAGCCCGATGGCGCCGACCGTGAGCGACAGCACCAGGACCGTGACGATGCCGATGGTTGCCTCGGGTTGGTCGACGCCACGGCGGAGCCCGACGAGCCGGCCGAGTCCGAGCGCAAGCCCGCGCTCGGCCACCTGGCGCAGCACGAACGGGAGCACCCAGCGCGTGACGTAGACGATGGCGAGCGGCACGAGGACGGGGAGCATGACGATCAACGGGTCGATGCCGGGGGCGTCGATCGCGAGGCCGCGCCGGCGAAACGTCACGACTGCCGCCAACGCCACCACGACGAGCAACCATCCGCCGACTCGTCCCCAACGGCCGAGTCCCGGGTGGGCGCTCGGACGGGCCGACACGGTCAACGGTCGCAGGCCCTCGACCGCTGCGAGCAGTCCGGCCGCACCCACCGATCCGATCCACAACCCGGCGACGAGCGATCGCTCCGTCGCCGTGCCCGGCCCCCCCACGAACATCGTCGCGAGGACCGCGCCGACGGCCGCCGCGAGTGTGACGACGATCGCGAGCTCGACGACAGAGGCGGCCACGACCTGTGGTCGCGACGCTCCCCGCGCCCGTGCCACCGTGAGCGACCCGCGCCGTCGGGCGAGCGAGGCCACCAGGAGCTGGACGAGCGTGGTGAGCGCGACGCCGAACACGCCAACTGCGGCGAGCACGAGCGTCGAACGGGCGGCCTGGCGTTGATCGTGCTCGATCTCGAGGACCGGGCCGAGACTGGCCGTGACGCCGGGTCTGCTCAGCGTGGGCTGCCGGGCGAACGAGGCGTCGAGCGAGATCAGGCCGGCCAACGTGTCGTCGACGTTGTCGAGGCGGACGGATCCCTCGACGAGGTCTCGCCGTTGCTCGAGGAAGTACGGGCTCCGTTGGCTGATCATGAAGGGGCGGCTCGGCAGTTGGTCGGGAACGATCATCCCGAACACGAAGACATTGGCCCCGGTCCCGGTGTCGGCCACGGTCGGGCGGTGGACCCGGGCATCGCTGAACCAGAACGGATCGTCGGGCGGGGTCAACTCACGCAGGCCGACCAACTCGGCGACGAACTGGTCGGGCAGACCGCCGCTGAACTGCCTGGTCACGAGATCGGAGGCATCGGTGGTCAGCAGCATCGCATCACCGATCGCCCACCCGAGCTCGGCGGCGGATTCCGTCGTCAGCTCGAACTCGAAGACGCGCTTGTCGTCGAGTCGGCGGTCGGTCCGGACCGCAGGGCGACCGGCGACCAGCGTCGAGTACTCGTCGAGCTCGGAATGGAGGCGGAAGGTCAGAAACGTGGGGAGCGCCGGGGGGACCGGGGTGGCGTCGGGCTCGCCGACCGGCACCTCCTGCACGTCCACCCCGATGACACTGAAGCGACTCGTGTCTGCGATGAACCGGGCCGGACCGTATCGGTCGAGCAACGCCGGGTCGATGCCGGCTGCAATGTTCTCGAGCGCCTCCCGCTGGTCCTCCAACGGGTCGCGGTCGAGACCGGGGCCGAAGTCGTCGATCAGTCGGATCGTCAGTTGACGGGCCGACAGCGGCGATTGTTCGATCGCCAGCTCGAGACTGTCGGCTTCTGCCTGGGCAAGCAGGCGGGGTGCCGCCACCGCCACGAACGCCATGACAGCGAGCATCGCTGCGGCCACAGCAGCGACCGCGAGCTCTGATCGGCGGCCGAGACCGACGAGCGATCGCCACCCGAACCCAGGGGCGATCACGTTGTATCCCCGATCCGGAGTTCGTCGGCGGTCCGATGGCGCCGGAGCAACCGGGCGGTGACGACCGGGAGCGCCATCCCGGCGGCGACGGCGATCGCGACCACGACGGCGAGGATGCCCCACGGCACGACGAGTACCGGCGACGGCACCGAGCGACTGCCGTCACGGCTGATGGCGAGGCTGGGCAGCGCCAGGCGCGCCAGGGCGACACCCGACGCGAGCCCGGCCACCGCCGACAGCCCGACCAGGGGCACCGTCTCGAGCAGCAGCCAGCGTCGCAGCTCTGATGCGCGCGTGCCCATCGCGCGCAGGACCGCGAACGCCGGACGCCGTTCGCGGCCACCCACCACCGCCGTCAGCACGAGGCCGACGGCAGCGATCACCAGCGAGGCCGACAGGGCGAGGCCGAGGCTGCCCGACAACCCGACGGTCACCGGCTCGCGGGCGATGTCGCGGGCCTCCTGGCGGCGCTCGACGTACGACTCACTCGCGTACGGGGCGCCGGACAGCGTTCGTTCGATCTGGCGTGCGGTGTCGGCGTCGGCGCTCAGCGCCCATTCGTCGACGGTCTCGAACCGCTGGGAGCGCGCCCACCGGTCGACGGCGAGTGTCTCCCAATCGACGAGCATCGCGATCGGTGATCGGACCGCGAAGGGGACGACCGGGACGACAGCGTCGATCCGCAACTCGACCGGTGTGCCGGTGAGCCGAGCGGCGACGACATCGCCGATGCCCAATTGGGTCTCGGTGAGGAACGCCGGCGTGACGGCGACCGGCACCTCGGACCCGGACCCGGTGCCGAAGTCGCCGGTCGCCAACCGGACCACCAGGTCGGCCCGAGCCTGGGTGGTCCGGCCCGTCTCGAGGTGGACACGCATCGTGTCGCCGGTGATCCCGACCGACGCCGATGGCGCCGTGAGCGGCTGACCGAGAGCAGTCGTCTGAACGGTCCACGGGGCCGAGATCGACACCGCTCGCTCACCGATCGCCGCGGAGTGCAGATCGAGATCGAAGATGGCGGGTGTCTCGGGTTCCTCCGTGAACGGCACATCCTGCACCGCCGGCGCAGCGATCTCGAGACCGACGAGGCGCACCGGACCGGTCAGGGCGAGATCGAGCCCTGGGACGTCGGTGTTCGTCAACGGGAAGGTGATCTCACCGGACGTCTGGTCGAGCGGCACTCGGTCGGCTTCGATCCGCACCGGCGTGCCGTTCCCATCGAAGACGACGACTGCGAGTCGGATGTCACCGCTCGCCGACGACGCCCGTGCGGCGAGGTCGTAGGCGACGGTCAGGTCACCGGTGACATCACCGAGGTCAGCCGCGGGAAGGTCGGCCGGTTGATGAAGATCGGCGAGATCGTCGGGGCTGCGACCGGCGCCGTACAGGTCGTCGCGCAGGCGCAGCGTCGTCGCGAGCGCCTGGGTGTCGGTGGCCACCACCGGCACCTGGCCGAGTGTCACCGAGATGGCAGCCGTTGGGCGATCGACGGGAACGACACCGGTGACGCCGTCGAGCTGGCGGTACGCATCGGCCACGAAGGGAGCTTGTAGGAGGGCGGTCGGCGTCGGGTCGGGTACGACGACGGCATCCGCCGACACGTCGGCGTCGGCCTGGTCACGCATCGATTGCTGCCACGACGCTCCGTGAACGGCAGCGAACGCACCGACGGTGACCGACAGCACGATGAGGACCGACGTCCGGGCCGTGCGACCCGGTCGACGCGCGAGCTCCCATCCGGCGAGTGCCATCGAGAGCGCACCCTGCGCCGACGTGTATCGCTGGGAGATCGCAGCAACCCCGGCGATCAGGCGGAGTGTGAGCAAGGAGGCAGCGATCACACCGAGCGTGGGAGCGAGCACCAGAACAGGGTCAGTGCCGAGCCGTCCTGCGAGGTCGCTCGTCGACGCGGATGATCGACTCAGCCGCCAGAGACCGAGCACCGCCAGGGCCGCGAGACCGACGTCGAGTCCGGCCCGCTGGAGGGCGAGTGGCCCTTCCGGGCGGGCGCGCGCCGCCTGGCTCGTCGCGAACCCTCGAGCGGATCGGAATGCCGGCCAGGTCACGATCCCGACGATGAGGACACCGATCGAGATCGATGCGATCGTGGCGGCGGAGGTGATCGCCGGCCGGAGGTCGAGACCTGTGGACGAAACGGGGCCCCAGCGTTCGACCAGCTCGACGACGTACCCACCGAACAGGGGGCCGAGCGCGACGGCGGGCAGGGCGATGAGCACGGCTTCGACCGCCGCCATCGCACCCAGCTGCTCGGCGGTCGCGCCCGCGACCTCAGCATCGAGGTCTCCACGGCGCGCGAGCTCGCGAGCACCGATGCCGACAGACCGACGCCGTAGAGCGCGACGCCGACGAGCTGGATCAGGATCGCTGCGATCACGGCCGCCGTCGCTCCGATCGCGGTGTCGGTGGTTGCGACCAGCCGAGGCAGATCGGTCGTGACCTCCACATTGACCGCATCGATCCGATCCTCGATCGCTCGTTCCATCCCGGCCGCGCCGCTGCCCAACGCGTCGAGGTCATCGGTCGTGATGCTGGCCGGGTCGGGGATCGCCCGCCACTGGTAGTTCGCTGTGCCCGGCAACGACGAGAAGTCGGCCGGATCGACAATGAACGGTCCGATCTCGGTGAACGACCCGTTGACGGTGAGACCGTCTCGGAAGATCGGCTCGTCGAACCAGAGTTCTGCGAACGGATCGGCCGGCTCGAGGAGGGAATCGATCTCGAGGACCACCGTCTCGCCCCTCCGCCCGAGTTCGACCCGATCACCGATCGTCAGCCCCAGGTAGTCGGCAGCAGAGACGTGGAGCGCGGCCGCGATCACGCCGGGGCTGGTCGACACCACACCCGAACCGGTCGGGACGAGGAGCGGTGGATCAGCGACGAAGGCGGCGATGCTGGTGATCCGGCGCCCCTGGTCAAGGCCGTCGGGCAACGAGTAGGTGTCGGTACGCCCGGCCGTGACCGTGTCGAGATCGCCTGGCAGCCGATCCGTTCCGAGCGCTGTGAGCCGGTCGCTCGTCGCGACCCACGACGAGGCGTCCGCTCGAAACGTGGCCTCCAGGCCACTCGACGCCGGCGGGGCGTCGACCAGTGTGCTGCGGAGCCCGGCCTCGACGATCGCGTCCGAGTAGATCGGCACCGCCGCCACGAGAGTGGTCGCGACCGATGCCATGATCACCGAGGCAGCGAGGAGCAGCGCCGAAGCACGGCTCCGGGGCAGCACGGAGAAGAGTGGCTGGATCAGGTTCACGCGTTCACGGCGTCACGGCCGGGACTGGCCCGGGGAACCGCGACGATCGACCGAGCCTACCGCCCGGTAACAGCCGGATCGATCCGCTGATCCGATCGATCGGTCAGCCGCGCACGATGTCATCGAGCACGATGACGAGTCTGTCCTCGGCACGGGACGCGGGGAGATCGACCCTCCCCATCAGCCGCCATTCGTCGTGTCCATCGGGGTCGTGGATCGTCTGCTCGACCCGGCCGGTGGTGGGATCGAAGTCGAACCGCACGGCATGTCGGGCGTCGCCACCGATGTCGATCGCGTCGTACTCACTCCAATAGTCGGCCATCGCCATCGCCACGTCGAGATCGCTGCGAGCGGCGTCGGGGCGCTTGCGACGGGACAGCTGCTCGACCCAGCGGAACGCCTCGTTGCGCACCATGGTCCGCAGCGCGCGGGCATCGTCGGTGATCGACGCCGAGGCGCCGTCGACCGCAGGGCCGGAGCGGATCTCGACGGGTTCGTCGTCAGGATTCTGGAGTCGCTCCCATTCGTCGAGCAGGCTCGAATCGACGTGGCGAACCAGGGTGCGCAGCCAGTGCACGATCTCGTCCAACTCGTCGTTGCCTGCCTCGGCGGGCACGTTCTGGGTGAGCCCCTTGTACACGTCGGAGAGATAGCGGAGCACCGCCCCTTCGGAGTTCTTCAATCCGTAGAAATCGATGTACTCGCCGAACGTCATCGCCCGCTCGAACAGGTCGCGGACGACCGACTTGGGTTTCACCGTGTCGCCGCCGACCCACGGATGCCGCCGCCGGAACTCGTTGAAGTCGGCATACATCCAGTCCTTCAGCGGCCGTGGCGGCTCGACCTTGGCAAGACGTTCCATGCGTTCCTCGTACTCGACACCCGACGACTTCATCTCGCTCATCAGGGTGTCCTTGGCCCGTCGGAGCTGGGCGGCGATCACGACGGCCGGGTTCTCCTGGACGGCCTCGACGATGGTGAGAACGGCCAACGCACGGTCGATGTCGACCGTGGCGTCGACCGCGACGAGAGGGATCGCGGGTGCGGCGAGATCGGATGCGTCGTCGTGCGACGTGTCGACGTCGTCCGACGCACGGCGAGCGGCCAGGTCGTCGTGCAGCACCTCGATCTCGCGGTCGAGGTGCCCGATCGCGTCGATCGCCCACAGCGACAGCGGCTGGTGCAGCGCGAACTCGTCCTGGAGGTCGAAGTTGACCCGCACCCGTCGGCCCAGCTCGTCGGGCGTCGGCGGGAACTCGAGCAGCTCGGCGTCAGCGAGCGACCGGTAGATCGCGATCGCACGGCGGATGTGATGACGCTGCCGACGGCGCGGTTCGTGGTTGTCGACCATCAACCGGCGCACAGCAGCACAGCCGTCCCCCGGACGGTCGAGCAGGCTCATCACCATCTGGTGATTCACGTCGAAGCTCGACGTGAGCGGTTCGGGGTCGCCGTGTACGAGCTTGTCGAACGTGTCCTCGCTCCAGTGCGCGTAACCCCGCTCGGGCGGCTTCTTCTTGACCAGCTTCTTCTTCTTCTTGGCATCGGTCTCCGCTGCGAGCGTGTTGCGTTGGTTCTCGACGACGTGCTCGGGAGCCTGCACCCAGACATCGCCACGATCATCGAATCCACGGCGACCGGCGCGGCCCGCGATCTGCTGGAACTCGCGGACGCTGAGGACCCGGACACTGCTGCCGTCGTACTTGCAGAGCTGGGTGAACAGCACCGAACGGATCGGAACGTTGACACCGACGCCGAGCGTGTCGGTACCACAGATGATCTTCAGCAGCCCGGCCTGGGCGAGCCGTTCGACGAGGAGGCGGTACTTGGGGAGCAGGCCGGCGTGGTGAACGCCGATCCCGCCGACCAGGAAACGCCGGAAGCTCTTCCCGAACGGCGAATCGAATCGGAACCCGCCGATCAGCTCCTTGACCTGCTGCTTCTCGTCTCTGGTGAGGGGGTCGAGGCTGAGGTAGCCCTGGGCCGCCTCGGTCGCCTCCCGCTGGGTGAAGTGGACGAGGTAGATCGGTGCACGGCCCGACGCCAGGAGCTCCTCGATCGAGTGGTGAAGGGTCGTCGTGCGGTAGGCGAAGTCGAGCGGGACCGGACGCTCGGCCGAGCGGACGAGCGCCGTCGTGCGGCCGGTCCGCGCCGTGAGATCACGCTCGAAGAACGTGGTCGATCCGAGCGTGGCCGACATGAGCAGGAACTGTGCCCTCGGCATCTCGAGGAGTGGCAGTTGCCATGCCCAGCCGCGCTGCCGATCGGCGTAGAAGTGGAACTCATCGGCGACGACCACGTCGACGGGCGTGTCGGCGCCGTCGCGCAGCGCCCAGTTGGCGAGGATCTCGGCCGTGCAGCAGATGATCGGAGCATCGGCGTTCACGCTGCCGTCGCCGGTGATCATCCCGACGAGATCGGAGCCGAACGTCCGGCACAGCTGGAAGAACTTCTCCGAGACCAACGCCTTGATCGGCGCGGTGTACACGCTGCGCTGGTCGCGTCCGAGGGCGATGAAGTGTGCGGCCTCGGCGACGAGCGACTTGCCCGACCCGGTCGGCGTGTTGAGGATCACATGGCTGCTCGCGAGCAGCTCGAGGATCGCCTCTTCCTGGGCGGGGTACATCTCGATGCCCTGGTCGATGGTGTACGCCGAGAATCCGTCGAGCAGGGCCTCCTCGTCGGGGGCCGTCGGCAGATGGCGGATGATCGGGGGCAGCGACGTGTGGGTCATGGGAGTGCCCGCAGTCTGCCGCAACCGAGCGGACGCCGCGGTCGTCACGTCACCGTGCGGCTCGTGTCTCTCAGCCGGCGGCGTTGATGCTCACGGGGTCGGATCGAAGGCCGCCGACCTCGACGACGACGCTGTCGGGCTTGTCGATGGTCGAGCAGGCGGGATCGACGCCACCGCTCGAGAACCGGAACACGTACCGCGCGCCGCTGGAGAATTCACAGACGAACCGCTGTGGCTGGGTGGCGAAGCCGTCGATCGTGAACGACACGACCAGGCAGTCGCGGCCGTACCGGCAGTCATCACGGCGAGGGGTCACGGTCATCGTTTCGCCGTTCGCCCCGGTGACCGTGACGGGCGACGAGATCTCGAAACCGGTCGCCGGCGGCGCTGCGACCGTCGTGGTCGGCGCGACCGTCGTGGTCGGCGCGACCGTCGTGGTCGGCGCGACCGTCGTGGTCGGCGCGACCGTCGTGGTCGGCGCGACCGTCGTGGTCGGCGCGACCGTCGTGGTCGGCGCGACCGTCGTGGTCGGCGCGACCGTCGTGGTCGGCACCGTCGTCGCAGCTGGTGCTGTCGTGGCGGGCGGTGCTGTGCTCGCCGGCGCGGCGGTCGTGGCCGGCGCCGCCGTCGTCTCGGCCAGATCAGTTGCACCCGGCGCCGTCGGCGGCGTCACTTCGTCGGGCGTCGGTGCGGTCGACTCGGATCCACCGAGCTCGCCGCGAGGTTCGACGATCGCGGGGCCCGAGGACTCGGTGGTGGCCGCTGGTTCGTCACTCGCGAGATCGTCCCCATCCGAACCCCCGGAGGCAGCGAGGGCGGCGACGATCGCGACGACCGCGACGAGCAGGATCGCCCAGATCCAGAGTGGCAGCGCAGCAAATCGCCGGCTGAACCAGCGATCGGAGTCGCCCGGCGGCGGAGCCGGGGTCGGACCGACGGGTGGTTCATCGCCCCCACCGCCACCAGAACCTCCGCCGCCGTCGCCCGGGGGTTCGCTCCCTCCGTCGGCGCCGGAAGCGTTGCCAGCGCCACCACCTTCGTACGCCGCCGGTGGCGGCAACGGCGTCTTGTCCCAGATGTCCACGTCGGCGAATCTACTGCCGACACACCGATCCGGTCGGCCATGCGCCGACGAATCTTCCCTTTCCCCCGCGTGGCCGGTCGAGGTCAGCGATGTTCGGGGCCTCGGCGGGTCAGCGGTCCCGACGGAGTGCGACGAGGGTCGCGCAGACGGCGAACATGCCGATCAGGACCTGCATCCCCTTGAGCAGCCGATTGACGTCGATTGCGGGCTTCCATCTGATCTCACCGCTCCGGAGCTCGTAGAGGCCGATCGGCTGGGCGCCGAGCCCGAAGCCTGTGCCGAATCCGCGACCACTCTCGTGCTCGTCGGTTCCCTCGCCCCCACCACCACCGGCGCCGCCGGCGATGCGTGCAACCGGGATGACCGTGGCACCTTCATGTTCGATCGGCGTTCCGAAGGCGCGTCCGACGGACAATGCCTCGCGGGTGTTGCGGACGGTGTCGAGCACGGCGTCAACCGACGCATCGACCGTGCCATCGACGGTGTTCGTTCCCATGGTGTCGACCTCCTTGGCGGTCCGGTTCCACCGTACGGGGCTCGTGCGAGCTGGATCAGTGCCGATCGGCACCCGCGCCGTTCGAGGCCCCGCTCACGGTCCGATGATCTCGCCGGCGCTACCATCGCCGGCAGCCGTCGCGGCGTTCGCCGTGGTGGCGGAAGAGGGGATGTGTTGCAGCACCGAACGTTGCTCCTGACGGCCGATCGACGGGTCAGGTCGCTGCGGGTGGTGTCGCCGTGACGACCGACAACTACCACCGGGCCCCGGCATCGATCGCGAGCGCGCCGTCTGGCTGCCCCGTCCACGGGAGCTGGTCACCGCTCGACGCCGACTACCTGGCCGATCCGTACCCGATCGCAGCCCGGTTGCGCGACGACCACTCACTGTTCTATGCCGAACGGTTGGGCTACGTCGTGGTGACGCGGATGGAGGACATCGAGGCGGTGTTCACGGAGCCCGACATCTACGCGTCGAGCAATGTGCAGGATCCGGTCTTCCCGCTCGCTGCCGACGCGCAGCGGATCTTGTCGGCCGAGGACTTCGATCCGGTCGCCGTGATGTCGAACCGGCAGGAACCCGACCACGCCCGCATCAGGGTGTACACGCGGAAAGGGTTCGGCAACCGCCGGCTGAAGACCCTCGAGGACTACATGCGATCGCGGGCTGGGCAATTGATCGACGAGATGATCGCGGCTGGCTCGCCGGCCGAGTACGTCCGCGCGATCGCGTTTCCGCTCCCGGCCGAGATCGTGTTCCGGTTCATCGGCTTCCCACCCGAGGACGACGCGATGATCAAGTCGTGGTGTGTGAACCGGCGGGCGTTCTCGTGGGGTCAGCCGACCCCCGAGGAGCAGGCCGACATCGCCGCCGGCATGCTCGACTACTGGCGCTACTGCCGCGAGTTCGTGGCTCAGCGGCGCGCCGTCCGGACCGAGGACTTCACCTCGGAGCTGCTCGACGCACACGACGCCGACCCGGACCCGTCGAACGGGACGGGCATCTCGTACCGCGAGGTCGAGTCGGTCGTGTACGGCATCTCGTTCGCGGGCCACGATCCGGTGACGGCGCTGCTCTGCAACACGCTTCGGTGCCTGCTCCCCCGTCGCGATCAATGGGACGAGCTGGTCGCCGACCCAACACTCGCGCGACAGGCCGTCGAGGAGACGTTGAGGTTCGAGTCGAGCCAGATCTCATGGCGACGCGTCACGACGCACCCGACCGAGCTGGGCGGCGTCGAGCTCCCAGCCGGAACCCGCATCTTCATGAATTTCGCCGCCGCCAACCGTCAACCCGATCTGTTCGAGCACCCCGACGAGTTCGACATCCACCGGCCGGAGGCGAATCGGCACATCAGCTTCGGCAAGGGCATCCACTTCTGCCTCGGTTCGGGCCTCGCACGCATGGAGGCGCGAATCGCACTGGAGCTGTTGTCACAGCGGTTGCCGTCGCTGCGACTCGTCGCGGACCAGGAGCTGGAGTTCTTCCCCAACATCACGTTCCGCGGCCCCGAGGCTCTCGGCGTCGAGTGGGACGCCTGATCGTCAGCACGGTCGGCGATCGACCTCCCACTCGGCGCGAGTGATCGCGTATTCCACGTCACCGTGCTCGTCGCCCGCTATGCGCACGGGCCATTCGGCGCGGAACGTGCGGATGTAGCGGAGCCCGGACTTCTCCATGACCCGTCGCGACGCGGCGTTGAGCGCCATGGTCTCGGCTCGCACGCGCTCGAGGCCGAGCTCGCTGAAACCCTTGTCGATCAGCGCGCGCGCCCCTTCCGTCGCCAGGCCCCTGCCCCAGACGCTGCGACGAAGTCGGTAGCCGAGCTCGGCGTCGAACGGGCCGTCGTCGTCGCCCGGCCGGAGATGGAACCAGCCGATGAACGCGTCGGTGGCCTTCTCCGTCGCCGCCCAGAAGCCCAACCCGTCCAGCCGCTCGTCGTACTCGATCCACCACGACAGCATCGTGGCGACCTCGAACCGATCGACCGGCTCGCCTCCGTTGATGAAGCGCATGACCTCGGCGTCAGCGTCGAGCTCGACGAGCAAGTCGAGGTCGTCGAGCGTGAAGCGACGCAACACGAGCCGCTCGGTGTCCAGGAACACGCCGCGGGCCACCGAGCGACCCTCGACCGGATGCGCCGATCGGCCGCCGCCGATCTCGACTGCGTGCGTCGTCGGGTCGGTCCGGGCGATGTCGCGCCCGTCCCCCTCGATGGCGATCGACACCCGCAGCCGGCCGGTCGAACGCTCCCAGTCCCCGGCGATGCCGTCGATGGCGGAGTCGGTGCGAGTCGGCGAGTGATGGAACAGTGCGAGCTCTTCGACGCCGGCTTCGGCCGCGAACGCGACGGCCCCTTCGATCGTGGCGTGCCCATAGGCGTCGGCGAGCCGCTCCTCGCCGGCGACGAACTGCGCGTCGTGGATGAGGAGATCGACGTCTCGGGCGAGCTCGAGCGCGGCATCGCGGGCGCGACCCGGCTCGGGCGGCTGGTGATCCGGAAGGTATGCGATCACCGCATCGCGCCCCTCGATCCGGTACCCGAACGTGCGCCCTCCCTTGTGCCGGATCTCCCGAGCGGTCACCAGGCAGCCTTCGATCTCGTGCGTCCCCTCGTCGATGGCTCCGAACGTCCACCGCCCGTGGAGGCCGGTCGTGCCGATCGGGAAGTGGGGAGGCGACATCGCCCGCTCCAGCAGCGAGGCCGCAGGCTCGCCCTGCTCGGGCAGCAGGAGCCGCACGTCGGCATCGTCGCGGTCGGCTGCGCCGAAGAACGGCAGCCCTTGGAGATGATCCCAGTGGAGGTGGGTGAGCAGGATCGTGCCCCGGAAGGGCGCTCCGCCGAGCAGTGCGGTCACCTCGCGTATGCCGGTGCCGGCGTCGAGGACGAGGCTCGCACGCGCGCCGTCCGTGGGCCAGATCAGAACGCACGATGTGTGTCCGCCGGTGCGGTCGTACAGTCGGCCGGGTGCAGGCGTCGAGCCCCTGACCCCGCAGAAGCGCACTCTCACCGGTGCATCTCGCGGCGATGTCCGTGGCTGATCTCCGTGAGCGCGTCGCGGTCGACGTGTTCGGTCCCGGCGACCGCCACCTTGACCTTGGTCACCGCACGCAGTGTCGCCGTGCGCGCTCCTCCTTCCAGAAGTGCGCGTTCGCCCAGGATCGCTCCCGGGCCGATCTCGGCGAGCGGCTCGCCGTCGACCTCGACGGCGAGCACGCCGTTCAGGAGGAGATACATCTCATCGCCTTCTGCCCCCTGCTCGGTGAGCAGGGCTCCCTCCTTGATCGTGCGCGTCCTGACCTTGTGATCGCCGCGCATCACGACGGCGGCGACCTGGCGTTCCAGCGCCGTCTCGACCTCGGTCACGAGCGCCGCCGAGTCCTGATCGCCCCACGGGGTGTGGCGACCGAACGAGTGGCGCCACCATTCCTTGAAGTCCGCCAGCCCCGCCTTGGCCGCCAGGACGCCGTCGACGTCGTAGACCCAGTGGCGCGGGAATCGGCTCGCGCCGGTCAACTCGTGCTGCGAGCTCCCGTCGGCATGGATGGTGAGGGCGAGCGTGGTCCAGACGGTCGGCGCCTCGTACTGGATGAACGGTGGCTTGCTGACGCGTCGGGGTGCGGGCAGCGCGGTGCGGCCGCCGACTGTCTGGACGAAGCGCGCCGAGTCCCCGACGATCTCGACCGCGGGCCGGATGTCCGGGAGCGGGACCGCCGCGAAGGTGGCGCGTGCACCGGCGACGGCGATCGTGGTCGCGCCCATCACGCAGCCGCCGCCGTGGCCCGCGTCGACGATCGACCCGCTCTCGTCGACGTCGATCCAGGCAGCGAGATGGTTGGCGAAGCGGAACCGGTCCTCGTCGCAGAGTTGCTGGAGGTCGTCGATCACGTCCGGCGGGGGATCGTCGTAGTGGGTGAAGCCGGTCCCGAAGACGGCCTTGTTGATGCCGGTCACCGCTTCGGACGGGATCCAGCTGATGCTGGTGACGGATGCGTGGTGTCGCATTGCTGGCCTCCTGGGCACGATGGGCGCCGACGGCGCATGAACGACGGTAGGGACGTCGCCGGGCGGTGACCAGGGCGTTCACACGGTCTTCGCCCGGGTGCAGGCACCCCTTCTCTCGGGATGTCTGCGCCATTGCGCCGACCGTCATCGCGGAGTCTGATGGACGCGATGACGGACACCCCGCGGATCACGGTGCTCCTCGCCGACGACAACGCCCTCGTCCGCGAAGGGGTTCGAGCGTTGCTCGCCACCGAGGTCGACTTCGATGTCGTCGGCGTGGCCGTCGACTACGACAGCCTGATCGCCGGCTCGGACGATCACGCTCCCCAGGTCGTGGTGACCGACATCCGCATGCCCCCGAACTTCCAGGACGAGGGCATCGAGGCGGCAAAGGAGATCCGCAAGCGTCAGCCGGGCACCGGCGTCGTGATCCTCTCGCAGTACGGCGACCCCGAGTACGCGATCTCGCTCCTCGACGCAGGCGCCGCCGGGTACGCCTATCTGCTCAAGGATCGGGTGTCGGACGGCAACCGCCTCGCCCGGGCGATCCGTGAGGTCGCGACCGGTGGATCGATGCTCGATCCGGAGATCGTCGAGGCGCTGGTGTCGCCGGCCCGCGACGAGTCGGACCTCACGACCGCCGAGCAGGAGTTGCTCCAGCACGTCGCCGAGGGTCGGCCGGCCAAGGCCATCGCCACGACCCTCGGCTCGACCCCCGAGGCGGTGAACGACTCGATCGAGTCGCTGTTCCTGACGCTCGCCCGCGGTGCCAGCGCCGGCCAGGACAGCGCGCTGCGGCGCCTCCGCCTCCTGCACAAGGCGATCGTGGATCGTGAGGAACAAGGCGAGACCCTGAGCCGGCTCCTGCCGGGCGGAATCGCCGAGCGCGTCCTGCACGATCGTCACGCGATCGAGCAGACGGAGCTCCTGACCGTGACCGTCCTGATGTCCGACGTTCGCGGCTACTCCGGCATCGCCGAGCGGACCGACGCACGAACCCTCGCCGGCCAGCTGAACGAGCATCGGCGGGAGATGAACGGCGCGATCCTCGAAGAGGAGGGCACGGTCATGCAATATGTCGGTGATGCGGTCATGGCCGTCTTCGGCGCACCGCTCCCCCAGTCGGATCACGCGGACCGCGCACTTCGAGCGGCCGAGCAGATGCACCGGCGCCAGGCGCTCGTGGACGCCCGCTGGGCCACCGCCGATCTGTCATCGTTCGGCATGGGAATCGGGCTCTCCACGGGTGAGGTGGCCGCTGCGCTGCTCGGCAGTGACGAGCGCCTCGAGTACACGGTTGTCGGTGACACCGTGAACCTCTCGCAGCGACTCCAGGATCTCGCCCGTCCGGCCGGGACCACCGTGCTCTCGGATGCAACGCTTCGCGCTCTCTCCGCGCAGATCGACTGCGAACCACTCCCGCCCCAGACCGTGAAGGGAAGAGATGCCCCGGTGACCGCATACCGAGTCGATCATCTCGGCGCCGACCGTCCCGGCCCGATCGTGCCCGAGCTTGCCCGATGAGCGCCGGCGTCGCTCTCCGAGCCAGTGGCGTGCGCAGGACCTTCCAGGCCGAGCTCGCCCCGGTCCGGGCACTGCGTGGGGTCGATCTCGACGTGTCACCCGCCGAGTTCGTCGCGATCATGGGTCCCTCCGGGTGCGGGAAGACAACGCTGCTCAACCTGATCGCCGGGCTCGATGTCGCCGATGACGGCGAGATCGCGATCGACGGCGAGATCGTCACTGGCATGACCGACGACGAGCTCGCCATGATGCGGCGGCGCCACATCGGGATCGTCTTCCAGTTCTTCAACCTGCTCGACGGCATGACGTCGCTGGAGAACATCGTGGTCACCGCGATGATCGCCGGCGCCAAGCGCAAGCCCGCCGAGACGCGCGCCCGCGACCTGCTCGACCTGCTCGGTCTGGGCGACAAGTCGACCGAGTACCCGGCGGTGTTGTCGGGCGGCCAGCGTCAACGCCTCGCCATCGCCAGGGCGCTGGCGAACGAGCCCACACTGGTTCTCGCCGACGAGCCGACCGGTGCGCTCGACAGCGAGGGCGGGTTGGAGATCCTCGAGCTCTTCCGGCGACTCCACGACGACGGCCAGACGATCCTCATGGTGACCCACAGCGACGAGGTCGCCAAAGGCGCCGACCGGATCGTCACCATGCGCGACGGACGGATCGAGTGATCGGCCCGATCCTCCTCGTCGCACGTGTGTCGCTCCGGCGCCGACTGCGGAGACTGCTCGGCATCGTCCTGCTCGCCGCCGTGTTCGGTGCTGCCTCGTTGGGCGCGCTCGTCGGCGCCCAGCGCACGGCGACGTCGCTCGATCGATTCCATGAGTGGGCCCACTCGAGCGACGTCGAATTTCAGGGCGACTCGGTCGAACGGGCCGAGGCGATCAGGGAGACGCTCGACTCCGACCCTGCCGTTCGTCAGACATCGCTGCGCTACCTGGCCAACGCATTCCCGATCAGCGAGGAGACGACGCTTCCGGACATCGCGGTCCTGTCCGACCCGGCGGGTCAGTACGGCGTGACGATCGACCGGGTGCGGGTGATCGAAGGACGGATGCCCGACGCCGGCGCACCGTACGAGGTCATCCTCAATGAGGTGGCAGCCGCGCTTCTCGACGTCGGACCCGGAGACAGACTGCCGGTGCTGACGTTCGGCGGCGACGACCTCGATGTCCTCGGCCGAGGCGCCGCCTTTCCGGGGTTCAACGGTCCGCAGGTCGACCTCGAGGTGGTCGGGATCGGGCGAGCCCCACGCGATCTGCCCGGCGAGCTTCGCCGCACCGACCTCATCGCCCTGGCCAGTCCCGGCTTTCTCGCGGCCGATCCGGACAATCCGGTGGCGGCCTGGCCTCCGACCGTCATGACACGATTCGTCGACTTCGACCGCGACTTCGACCAGGTGTCGGCGCGAGTCGGGGCGCTCGGCCCCTTGGGCGGGGACGGCGCCTACCACCCGACCGTGACCTCCGCAGCCGACGAGTACGTCGATGCGACCCAGCGATCGATCGACGGGATGGCGATCGCATTGCTGATCTTCGCGGGCGTCGCCACCGCCACGGGCGCGCTCGCCACCGGTCAGGCTGCTCGGCGTGAGGCCCGCGCCTCGACCCAGGCCGATGCCACCCTCGCGGCGCTCGGGATGGACCGGCGAGCGCGCACGGTCGCGATCGCCGTGCCGGTCTTCGTCGCCGAGCTGGTCGGCATCGTCGCCGGTGCGGGTCTCGCGGTCGTCGCGACCCCCCTGCTTCCCAGGGGGCGTGCCCGCCTGGCGGAGATCGAACCCGGCGTCTGGCTCGACGCTCCGGTGCTCGCCGCCGGCCTGCTGACCCTGCTCGTGCTCGCTGCTGCCGTTGCGGCCTGGGCGGCCGGACGAGAGACACGACGGATGGCCGCGCCCACGCTCGTCCGCCGAGGGCCGCTCGCCGACCGGGTCGTCGCACTGTTCGGACTGAGCGCAGTGACGGCGACCGGTCTCCGTCGAGCGGGTCTGACCCGAGGAAACGGGTCGACCCTGGCGCGCTCGGCGGTGAGCGGCGTTGCAGTCGCGATCGCGGGCATCGTGGCGACGGGCGTGGTCGTCCGCAGCATCGATGCGCTGGAGTCCGATCCCGCGAACTGGGGATGGACCTGGACCACCAAACCCGATGCCTTCGGCGGGGACGACCCGATGCCGCAGGTGGCCGCGGACCCCGATGTCGCGAGCGTGGGCATCCTCTCGGCCGGCAGCGTGGTCGCCGACGGTCAGGGCCTCCAAGGGATGTCGCTGACGGCACACAAGGGCGATCTGGCGTTCACCCTGCTTCGTGGTCGTCTTCCGTCGAGCGCAGCCGAGGTTGCGCTCGGCACCCAGACACTCCACGATCTCGAAGCGTCGATCGGGGATGCCCTCGACGTGATGGTGTCCGACGGAACCGCGAACACGTCGCTGCAGATCGTCGGCACCGTCGTGCTGCCGCCGACCGAGCTCGCGACCCTCGACGAAGGGGCAGTGTTCACACCCGACGGCCTCGCCCGTGTCGCACAGGGCCCGCCCTCCCCCGAGCTCGTGATCGGGTACCGTGAGGGCGTCGACGCGCCCGCACTCGAGCGGCGACTCGGGGACACGGCCGGACTCACGTTCCCGGTCTTCGCCCGCGCCAACGTGCCGGGGTCGATCACCACGGTTGCGCAGGCATCGGGCGTCGCCTGGTCGTTGGCGGTGTTCTTCTCGATCATCGGGATCGTCGGTTTGTTCAACGCACTGACGACGTCGGTCCGGCGTGAGGGCCACGACCTCGCAATCCTCCGTGCGCTCGGCTTCCGTGGTCGGGAGGTCCGGCGGGCGACACTCGTGCAGGCCCTCACGATGAGCATCGTCGGCCTCGTCATCGGCGTTCCTGTCGGCTTGGTGGCGGGTCGCTCCGTGTGGCGAGGCGTCTCCGGGGGGCTGGGTATCGCCGCCGACCCCCGAGTGCCGTGGTTGCTGGTGTGGACCATCCTCCCGGCGACCGTGGCTGTCACCGTGGTGCTGTGTTGGTGGCCGGGTCGATACGCAGCCCGCTCCCGGCCGGCCGTACAGTTGCGGGCAGAGTGATGACGACGATCGTGGCGCTGATCGCGCTCGGAGCAACAGCGGTGTGGCTGGCGGCCGTGGCCCGCTGGTCGGGTCAGGGTCGCGGCGGCTCGGACCTCGCCCGCCTCCGACTTCACTGGGCGTACGTGGGCGGCCTCGCAGCACTGCTGGTGGCTAGCTCCGGGGTGATGCTGCGGGTCCTGGTCGATTGGCCTCCTGACGTCTCGATCACCCTCCTTGCCGCGACCACGATGTTCCCGGCCGGTCTCCTGGTCGGCGTCGTCGCTCGTCTGGGTCCGTGGGGCACCCGCGTGCTCGCCCACGCGATCGTCGCCGTCGGCCTGGTGTTGATGGTCGGCGCGATCTACGTCGGCATGGTGATCGGTCTCGGACGCGTCCCCGAGGGAGAGGAGCGGTCGGTGCTGCTGCTCTCGATGGCGGCCGCTGCCGTCGCAGCGATCCTGGCCTTCCCCGCACGTCGCCGGCTCGAGGACTTCGCCGTGCGGCACGTCGCGGGTCTCGGCACGACGCCGGACGACGCGCTGAGGACGTTCGCCGGCCGGATGACTCGTGCCGTTCCGATGGACGAGCTGCTGCTACAGCTCGCCGAGTCCCTGAGGTCGGCGTTGGCGTTGTCCTCGGCGGAGATCTGGACCTGCACCTCGGGCGCGTTGACGCGTGTGGTGGCGGTGCCGGCTCGCCCGACCGGTCGCGTCGAGCTCTCCGACGAGGAGTTGATCGTCGTCGCGCGTTCGCGTGTCCAGGGCAACAGTTGGCTCGACGTGTGGATGCCGACGTTGCTGGGCGGCAGGTCCTCGATCGCCCGTGTCGCCGCCGCGGCCCACCTCGGCGACCTCCTCGGACTCATCGTCGTCGAGCGCCCGCCCGACGGCGACCAGTTCGACGAGGACGAGGAGCGGGTCCTCCACGAGCTGGCGCGCCAGCTCGGGCTGGCGTTGCACAACGTCCGGCTCGACTCGGCGCTCCAGGCGAGCCTCGACGAGCTGGAGCTCCGCAACGCCGAGCTGCGGGCTTCCCGGCTGCGGATCGTGACGGCCGCCGACGAGTCACGCCGGCAGATCGAGCGCAACCTACACGACGGCGCGCAACAGCATCTGGTTGCGTTGGCCGTCAAGGTCGGACTGGCGAAGACGCTGCTCAGCGCCGACCCCGAGACGGCGTCTCGCATGATCGACGAGCTGCGCGGCGACGTGCAAGCTGCTCTCGACGAGCTCCGCGAGCTCGCCCACGGCATCTACCCGCCCTTGCTCCGTGAACGTGGTCTCGGTGAGGCACTCGCTACCGCAGCGGGTCGCTGCCCGTTGCCGGCTACGGTGGCGGCCGATGGTGTGCGGCGACATGACACCGACGTCGAGGCCGCGGTCTACTTTTGCTGCATGGAGGCGCTCCAGAACGCTGGGAAGTACGCAGGCCCCGACGCCTCGGTCCGTGTGTCCATCCGAAACGGCGACCACGGCGTGCTCGTGTTCGAGATCGCCGACGACGGGATCGGATTCGACGCCGCAACCACCGACTCGGGTGCGGGGTTCGTCAACATGCGCGACCGGCTCGGCGCCTTCGGCGGAACCCTGGAGGTCACCTCTGCGTCCAGGTGCGGGACCCTGATCCGCGGCACCATCCCGATCGCCGGCCACGACGAACGGGCCCACGACCTGCACCACGACACCGACGGCGCCACGCTCGATGCCTGAGATCGACGCCGTCGTCGTGGGCTCGGGCCCGAACGGGCTCGTCGCTGCGATCACGCTCGCCTCCGCCGGATGGAAGGTGGTCGTCGTCGAGGCGGCCCCACGCCCTGGTGGTGGAACGCGCTCGGAGGAGCTCACCCTGCCCGGCGTCGTCCACGACGTGTGCTCTGCGATCCATCCGCTCGGCGTCGCCTCCCCTGCACTTCGCTCGCTCCCACTCGCCGAGCACGGGCTGGAGTGGATCCACCCCGACGTGCCCCTCGCTCATCCACTCGACGGCGGTGGCGCAGCGCTGTTGCATCGCTCGATCGAAGCGACCGCGGCAGGGCTCGGCGCCGACGGTGCCGCCTATCGGGCGCTCCTCGATCCGTTCTCCCGAGCGGGCTTCGACCTCACCGACGGCCTGCTCTCGCCGCTCGACGTGCCCCCGAGGCACCCGCTGACGCTGGCGAGGTTCGGTCTCACCGCCATCCAATCGGCAACGCGCATCGACCGACGACGTTTCGTCACCGACGAGGCAGGCGGTCTGTTCGCGGGTCTGGCCGGACACTCGATGCTGTCGCTTCGCTCGGCGACGACCGCCGGGTACGGGTTGATGCTCGGAGGTCTGGGGCACCTCGTCGGCTGGCCGATGGCGCGCGGTGGTTCGCAGGCGATCGCCGACGCGCTCGTCGGCGTGCTCGTCGGACTCGGCGGTGAGGTGGTCTGCGACTCCCGGGTCGGCTCGCTCGACGAGCTGCCGCGGGCGCGCGCCACCCTGCTCGACCTCACCCCGCGCCAGGTGCTCGCGATCGCCGGGGATCGTCTGCCGGCTCGCTACGCTCGGCGGCTTCGCCGGTACCGGTACGGCCCGGGAGTGTTCAAGCTCGATCTGGCGCTCGGCGGTCCCGTCCCCTGGACCAACTCGGGCGTCGCCCGGGCGGCGACGGTGCACATCGGGGGCACCATGGTCGACATCGCGGCCGCCGAGGACGACGTGGTGAGCGGGCGACATCCAGAGCGCCCGTTCGTGCTGCTGGCGCAGCACACGTTGTTCGACGGGAGTCGCGCGCCGAGTGGTGTCCACACCGTCTGGGCGTACTGCCACGTGCCGAATGGATCGACGGTCGACATGACGGGTCGCATCGAGGCCCAGATCGAACGGTTCGCTCCCGGATTCCGGGACCTCGTGCTCGCACGCCATGCGATGGGACCATCGGCGATGGAGACCCACGACGCGAACTACGTCGGTGGCGACATCAACGGCGGGGCGGGCGACCTGCGCCAGTTCGTGGCCCGGCCGACGCTGGGCCTCCACCCCTGGTCGACACCGGTCGACGGGTTGTACCTGTGCTCGTCGTCGACGCCACCCGGCGGTGGTGTGCACGGGATGTGCGGTCGACATGCCGCCCGGGAGGTGCTGCGGCGGCAACCGCTCCCCGATTGACGCCGCGCCACTCAGGACCCCGCTCAGGACCTCGTCTCGTCCCAGATCCCGCGGAGCACGGCCGGGCCGAAGTCCTCCTTGTGGACGTATCGTGCCGCCCCGCAGGTCGCGGCGTCGGCCGGCAGCGACCGCTCGTCGTAGGTCGAGAGCAGGACGACGACGACGTCCGGCTGCTCGGCCAGGATCCGGCGCGTTGCCTCGACACCGCTGATGCCCGGCAGGTTGATGTCCATCAGGACGACGGATGGACAGGTGACGGATGCCGCGACGACCGCTGCCTCACCCGACTCCACCTCGCCGAGAACGTCGAAGCCGGGCGTCACGGAGACGACTGTCCGCGCGACGGCGCGGAAGGGAGGTTGATCGTCGACGATCAACACGGTTGCGGCATCGGCCATGCCGACGCCAGGGTCACTTGAGGACACGTGTCCATCCTGACACCGGTCGATCGATGCCGACAGGGTGCGGGCATCGCGCCCCTGGTGGTGCTAGCCACCCTCGCGCACGGAGAGGTAGACCAGCACCGCCTTGACACGGCGATGGACGTCCGGCTCCTCGGACAACCCGAGCTTCGAGAAGAGCGAGTTGATGTGCTTCTCGACCGCTCGTTCCGACAAACCGAGGGCACTCGCGACCGCGGCGTTGTTCCGTCCGTGAGCGATCTCCTCGAGCACCTCCGTCTCTCGGGGTGTGAGACGCTCGAGCGGCGACTCGGGCGCTCGGGATCGAGCATCGACGAGGGCCTCGACGACCTTCGGATCGATCATCGAGCCGCCGACCGCAACCGCCTGGATCGCCCGCAGCAACTGATCAGCGTCGGCGATGCGTTCCTTCAGGAGGTAGGCGCGACCCTCCGAGCCGTGATCGAACAGCTCGAGCGCGTAGCCCGGTTCCGCGAACTGGGACAGCACGACCACCCCGACCGACGGATGCCGGTCGCGGAGGTCGGACGCTGCGCGGATTCCCTCGTCGGTGCCGGTCGGAGGCATCCGGATGTCGGTCAGCACGACGTCGGGCGAATGGGCGTGGACCGCCTCCAGCAGCGATGGCAGGTCCCCGACGGCGTCCACGACCTCGATCTCGTCGTAGGTCCCCAAGAGCGTGCCGATGCCCTCGCGCACGATGAGCGAATCCTCGGCAACGACCACACGGATGGGCATGGCGGCGAACGCTACATCGGGGGTCGTGACGAGAACTCGACCATCGACCGAGACCGTGCCGCAACCTCGGCGCCGTCCGACTCGGCGTACCGGCGGGCGTCGCCGTCGTGGCATCGGCGATCGCATCGCTCACGAGCGGCGCCATCGTCGAGGAGGAGTCGCTGGGCCCGCTCGTCGGCTCGGCGTGCTCGGGAACGACCCGAACGACCGTGCCGCGAGTTGTTCACCCGGTCCGCGGCCCGTCGTGGACCGGGGATGGGGCTCCCAGGTCGGCTGCGCCCTCTCGCTGACCGGCGTCGACCCTCACCCGCGACAACTCGGTCCGTCTCCGGATCGTTCTGGTGGTTCGACCGGAGAGTCGTGATCCTCAGCCGGCCGGGCTCGACAGATCGTGGAGCAGGTGGTCGACGACGGAGGCGAAGCGATCTCGAGCGGCGCGTCCGGCCTCGGTGACCTCTTCGTGGGAGAGCGGGTGGTCTGCAATCCCTGCCGCGAGGTTGGTCACGAGTGAGATCCCGATGACGTCAGCGCCGAGGTGCCGCGCGGCGACTGCCTCGGGCACGGTCGACATGCCGACGAGGTCGGCGCCGAGCCGACGGGCCATCTGCACCTCCGCAGGCGTCTCGTAGGCCGGGCCGGTGAACCAGGCATACACGCCCTCCTTCAACGACGTCCCCGCCGCCGCGGCGGCTGCGTGAGCGCGGGCGCGCAACTCGGGGGGATACACCGTGCTCATGTCCGGGAACCGGGGGCCGAGTCGATCATCGTTCGGGCCGATCAGCGGGCTCTGGCCGGTCAGGTTGATGTGGTCGCGCAGCAGGACCAGGTCACCGGCCTCGAGGCCGTCGCCGCAACCACCGGCGGCGTTGGTCAAGACGACGGTTCCGCACCCGTTCACGACCGCGAGCCGAGTGCCGAACACGAGGTCGCCGAGGGAGCGGCCTTCGTAGTGATGCACCCGCCCGGCGAGGATCAGCACGCCCGTCTCGCCGAACACGGCCGAGAGGAGCTTGCCGCCATGGCCGGCAACGGTGGGGACGGGGAAGTGCGGGATGTCCGAATACGGAATCGTGACCGCATCGCGCAAGCCGTCGGCATAGCCGCCGAGCCCCGAGCCGAGCGTGATCGCCACCCGATGGTGACGCCCGGCGACCCGGCTCACGTAGTCGCTCGCTTCATGGAGTCGTTCGTAGAGCTCGGTCATGTCCAGATCCTCGCCCAAGGCCGCGGGATGCGCCAGCCCCGCGAGCAACTGTCCGCCGACGTCGGGCACACCCCCGGCCCGCTCCTCGTCGCCGTCGACCGAGTCGTCGACACGGCCCGAAGCCCTCGTGACAATGGCGCACGGAACCGTGACGCTCGAGCTCGCCGACCGATCCCGCCCGATTCCCGACCATCGCTTCCCGGACGACTGGACTCGGACGGCGCGACACGATCGCTGCACCGCTCGGTCCGATCGAGGTCGACAGCGACGCGCCGCGCCGCGTTCCGAGCCCCGTTCCGCAGCCCGCGTTCCGAGCCCGACATGGCGTGCGCAGGAGACATCCACGGTCACAGCGAGATCGCGGGCGGTGGTCGGGTGGCTGGTGCTCGCCGGTTGGGTGTGGGCCCGGGGTGGGGTGCTCGTCGGGTGGGGTTGTGTGGACTTGTGGTGGGGTGGGCGGTAAGCATGGGGAATGCTGGGTGTCAGGTTGTTCGTCGCGGTTGTTGTCGGTGTGTCGGTGTCGTTGGTGGTGTCGTTGGTGGGGGTGGGGTCGGTTCCTGTGTCGGCGGTTGGTGTGATCGGGCCGGGTGGGCGTCGGTGTTTCGAGGTGGTGGGGTCGCCGGGTGATGCGGCGGTGGTGAATCTGACGCCGGTGTTGGCGCAGGGTTCGGGGAACGGGTTGTTGGTGTCGTCGGATGTGGTGAGTCCGCCGGTTGCGGCGAATGTGAACTATCGGGTCGGGTCGGTCGATCCGAACGTGGCGATCGTGCCGATCGGCGCTGACGGTGAGGTGTGTTACGTCAATGCCCGCCGGACCGGTGTGCATCTGGTCGCCGATCATCTCGGCACGATCGCTGCGACCGTGTACCGGACCGCGACCTCGACTGGCGGGCCTGAACGGGTGGCCGATACCCGATCCGGTGGTGGGATGGTCGGGCCGGGTGGGCGTCGGTGTTTCGAGGTGGTGGGGTCGCCGGGTGATGCGGCGGTGGTGAATCTGACGCCGGTGTTGGCGCAGGGTTCGGGGAACGGGTTGTTGGTGTCGTCGGATGTGGTGAGTCCGCCGGTTGCGGCGAATGTGAACTATCGGGTCGGGTCGGTCGATCCGAACGTGGCGATCGTGCCGATCGGCGCTGACGGTGAGGTGTGTTACGTCAATGCCCGCCGGACCGGTGTGCATCTGGTCGCCGATCATCTCGGCACGATCGCTGCGACCGTGTACCGGACCGCGACCTCGACTGGCGGGCCTGAACGGGTGGCCGATACCCGATCCGGTGGTGGGATGGTCGGGCCGGGTGGGCGTCGGTGTTTCGAGGTGGTGGGGTCGCCGGGTGATGCGGCGGTGGTGAATCTGACGCCGGTGTTGGCGCAGGGTTCGGGGAACGGGTTGTTGGTGTCGTCGGATGTGGTGAGTCCGCCGGTTGCGGCGAATGTGAACTATCGGGTCGGGTCGGTCGATCCGAACGTGGCGATCGTGCCGATCGGCGCTGACGGTGAGGTGTGTTACGTCAATGCCCGCCGGACCGGTGTGCATCTGGTCGCCGATCATCTCGGCACGATCGCTGCGACCGTGTACCGGACCGCGACCTCGACTGGCGCCCCCCAACGCGTCACCGACACCCGGCCCCCGCTGGACCCCGTCGCACCCTGCCGGCTCCCGGAGGCGGCGTACGTCGGTGTCGGAATCGGCTTCCCGCGCTCGGCCGACCGGATGCGGTCGATCGGAACGATTCGCGCCACGGTGCTCTTCGCCGACTTCTCCGACGTCCCGGCATCGACGACCCCGGAGCAGACGTTCGAGATCCTGTCGCCGACGGCGTCGGACTTCTTCGACGCCGTGTCGTACGGCAGCATGGATCTCGTTCTGGAGCCGCATCCGGTGTGGCTCCGCATGAGCGAGCCGTCGACGACGTATGCCGCCGCGATCACGCAGTTCGACGAGCATCGCGATTGGCTTCAGGAGGCGATCGACCTCGCCGATGCCGATATCGACTTCTCCGACACCGACGTGGTCGTGGTGATCGCAACGCCCGACGCCACGGCGATCGGTTACGGCCCGACCTTCACCGGATACGACGGACCGGGAGGTCGCCTCACCGCCGACGGTGTCGGCATCACCAACGGGATCACGTCCGGCGCAGATCTCACCTACTGGGGCGGGCTCTGGCTGAACCACGAGCTGGGTCACTCGATGACCCTCGCCGATCTCTACTCCTATGTGGCTCCGACCGGGTTCACCCGCCCGTTCAGCATGATGGACGACATCGGTGGCGCGGCACCCGAGTACTTCGCCTACGAGCGGTGGCTGCTCGGGTGGATCGAGGATGCGCAGATCGCGTGCCTCCCGGCGTCCGAGCAGCTCCTGCTCAGCCCGGTCGAGCGCGCCGGGGGCACCAAGGCCGCCATGGTTCCGGTCGGCGCCACACGATCCGTGGTGGTGGAGAGCCGACGGGCACTCGGATGGGATGCGGGCCTCACGCGGGAGGGGGCCGTCGTCTACGTGGTGGACACCTCGGTCAGGTCGGGTTTCGGCCCGATCGAGGTGATGAACGGTCGGAGGGCGCTGGGAGAGGGTGATTCGGTGACGGTCGAGGGGGTGACGATCACCGTGGTCGACGCGGACGCATCGGGCGACACGGTGCAGGTGACGCTCGGATGACGCGTTGCGACGATCGGTCGCCCACGCCGATGAGCCGCCGGCGGTGGCCCGACGGATCGCGGCGGTGATCTCGCCGCCACACCCGCGGCGATCTCTCCGTGGCCACCTCGATGCCGTTCACGATCGACGGTCGACCGACGGTCGACCGACGATCCGCGCGAGCCGATGACGACCCGGGTTCGATGTCTGCTCTGGCAGCCGATCGTGTTCGGGCATGGCCTCGTCATGGACCACACGGTGTCGATGGGGTGTGGGGTGCGGTGATCGACCAACTCCGACGTCCGCCCTGACGTGACGACCAAGCCGAAGGCTTGCCGTGTCGGAGCGGCCGAGCACCTCCGATCGTTCGACAAGCCGGCCGCCGTCGTTTGGAGCACCGACGATCGAACGATGCCGCGCCGTCACGGCCGTGCCCTGGCCGACGTGCTCCCCACCGCGACCCTGATCGAAGTCGAGGACGGCTCGGTCCTCATGCCCCCGACCAACCAGATCGGCTCGCGCAGGAGATCAGGAAGCTCGCTTGCGCAATCCGACCGTCCGCGCGAGCTTCGGCGCCTTCTCTCGGATCCTCGGGCCGGTCGGGAGTGCTGGAGACCTGCGCACCGTCGAGTCGCGGCTCGCGGCAGCTCAGTTGGCGTACTTGCGGAGAGCCGGCCTCGCCGCGCCGGCGACGTAGATGCTGCCGCAGGCGAGGATCGCGTCGTCGGCGTCGGCGTGCTGCATCGCCGCCTTGCAGGCGGCCTCGACCGAATCGTGGACGTACACCTCGTCACACCCGATCTCACGGGCGGCGCGGGCGACCTCGGAGCCGGGCACGCCCCTGGGCGACGGCGCCGTGCAGGCGTGCACCACATCGAACTCGTCGGCTCGCAACGCCGCCAGCATCTCGTCAGGGTGTCGCAGCGTTCCGACGACGAGGATCCGGCGGCCCTCCGGATCGAAGTCACCGAAGAACACCTCGGCGCACACATCGGCGCCCGGGGGGTTGTGGGCGCCGTCGATGATCGAGAGGGGCTGCACCCCGAGCACCTCGAACCGACCCGGCATCTCGACGTTGGCGAAGCCCTCGTGCACGACGTCCTCGCCCAGCGGGGCGGCGAAGAAGGTTTCGACCGCCGTCAGGGCGACGGCGGCGTTGTCGCCCTGGTGGGCGCCATGGAGCGGCAGGAAGACGTCGGAGTAGATGGTGGTCGGCGTTCGGAGATCGAGTGCACGGCCACCGATCGCGAGCGAGTTGTCGATCGTCTCGAAGTCGTCGCCACGCACCAGATACGACGCGCCCCCCTCACCGCGGAAGATCTCGACCAGTGTCGGGTCGGTCTCGCCGATCACGGCCGCGCTGGACGGCTTGATGATGCCGGCCTTCTCCGAGGCGATGTCACCGAGCGAGGGCCCGGCGAACTCGGTGTGGTCGAGTGCGATGTTGGTGACGACGGCGACCTGCGCTTCGACGATGTTGGTCGCATCCCACCGGCCCAGCATCCCGACCTCGATGACGGCAACGTCGACGGCGACGTCGGCGAACCACCGGAACGCAGCCGCCGTCACGGCCTCGAAGTAGGTCGGGCGCACCCCGACCAGCGCCTCGACCGCGGCGATACCGGCGATCTGCTCGGCGAAATCGCCGTCGGAGATCGGCTCACCGTTGCGCTTCATGCGCTCGTTGATGCGTTCGAGGTGTGGGCTCGTGTACGTACCGACCGTGAGTCCCTGCGCGATGAGCAACCGGCTGATCATCTGTACGGTCGAACCCTTGCCGTTGGTGCCGGTGACGTGGATCACGGGTTGGGCGAGGTGCGGATCGCCCATCGCCGCACACAGCTGCGAGATCGGTTCGACCGACGGGCTGTCGACGCGGCCGGTCTTGTCGTACGACGCGTGCTCGTCGAGGTACGCGAGCGCGGCGGCGAAGTCCATCGTCATGAGATGTGGCACCGCCGTTCGGCGGTCAGCTGGCGGCTCGACGTGGACGGGACGACGAGCTCTTGCGCGGCACCAGCGTCGGGTTCGTCTTCTCGCGCACCGTCTCGTCGTCGATCATGACCTTGCCGATGTCGGTGCGGCCGGGCAGGTCGTACATCGTGTTGAGCAGGACCTCTTCGAGAATGGCGCGAAGGCCGCGAGCGCCGGTACCGCGCAGCATCGCCAGGTCGGCGATCGCCTGGAGTCCGTCGTCGGAGAACTCGAGCTCGACGTCCTCGAATGCGAACACCTTCTGGTACTGCTTGATCAGGGCGTTCTTCGGTTCGGTCAGGATCTGCACCAAGGCGTCGCGATCGAGCGACCGAACGACGCCGACCATCGGGAGCCGTCCGATGAACTCGGGGATCATGCCGAACTTCACGAGATCCTCGGGTAGCACCTTGGCGAAAAGCTCGCCCGGATCACGGTCGGCCTTCGACTTGATCGTGCCGTGGAAGCCGACGCCCTGCTGACCGATGCGCTGCTCGATGATCGACTCCAACCCGGCGAACGCACCACCCAGGATGAACAGCACGTTCGTCGTGTCGATCGTGATGAACTCCTGGTGCGGATGCTTGCGGCCACCCTGTGGCGGCACCGAGGCCTGGGTGCCCTCGAGAATCTTGAGCAGCGCCTGCTGCACGCCCTCGCCCGACACGTCGCGGGTGATCGAGGGGTTCTCGCTCTTGCGAGCGATCTTGTCGATCTCGTCGATGTAGACGATGCCCGTCTCGGCCCGCTTGGTGTCGAAGTCGGCGGCCTGGATCAGCTTGAGGAGGATGTTCTCGACGTCCTCGCCGACATACCCGGCCTCGGTGAGCGCGGTGGCGTCGGCGACCGCGAACGGGACGTTGAGCATCCGGGCGAGCGTCTGTGCGAGGTGGGTCTTGCCACAGCCGGTCGGGCCGAGCATCAAGATGTTGGACTTCTGGAGCTCGACGTCGTCGCGGCGACCGATGCCGGCCTGCTGCTGGTACTGGATGCGCTTGTAGTGGTTGTAGACCGACACCGCGAGGATCTTCTTGGCGTCGTCCTGCCCGACGACGTAGTCGTCGAGGAACTCGCGGATCTCGCGCGGGTTGGGCAACTGGTCGAAGGTGAGCTCGCCGGTATCGGTCAGCTCCTCCTCGATGATCTCGTTGCAGAGATCGATGCACTCGTCGCAGATGTAGACGCCGGGGCCGGCGATCAGCTTCTTCACCTGCTTCTGGGACTTGCCGCAGAACGAGCACTTGAGGAGCTCCCCGGTGTCGCCGAACTTCGCCATGTGTGTCGCCCCCTTTCGAACGTTGCGCCGACGTTACCGAACCCGATGGTGCCGTCTGCGGATCGGCCTCAGCGGATCGCAGCCGAACGGTCGACCGCGTCGCGTGACGAGATCACCGTGTCGATGATGCCATATTCGAGAGCGTCGTTGGCCTCGAGCACGAAGTCACGGTCGGTGTCGGTGTGGATCTTCTCGAGTGGTTGGCCGGTGTGGTGGGCCAGGATCTGCTCGAGCAGGTCACGCATGCGCAGGATCTCTGCCGCCGCGAGCTCGAGATCGGTGACCTGGCCGTAGCCGACTTGCCCGTACGGCTGGTGAAGCAGGACCCGGCTGTGCGGGAGAGCGAGCCGCTTACCCTTGGTGCCCGCGGCGAGCAGTACGGCCGCAGCCGATGCGGCTTGGCCGAGGCAGATGGTGGCGATGTCGTTGCGGATGAACTGCATCGTGTCGTAGATCGCGAACAGCGCCGTGATGTCACCACCCGGGCTGTTGATGTAGATGTTGATGTCCTTCTCGGGGTTCTCGGATTCGAGATGGACCAACTGCGCGCACAGGAGCGATGCGATCTGATCGTCGATCGGGGTCTGCAGGAAGATGATGTTGTCCTTCAGCAGGCGGCTGTACAGGTCGTACGCCCGCTCGCCTCGACTCGTCGTCTCGACGACGTTGGGGACCAGGTAGTTGGTGGCTTCGAGGTTCATGGGCAGTCCCTTCAGATCGCGTTCTCTTCGGCGCCGTCGCGAGCGTGCTCGTGCTCGTGCTCGTCGTGGTCGGCGTCGTGGTCGTGTTCGCCGTCGTCGTCATGAGTATGGCCGAGCACGAGATCACGATCGATCACCTGACCTGCCGTATCGACCATCTCGACGTGATGGAGTAGCCAGTCCATCGCCTTGGACTTGCGGATCTGGGCGATCAGCTCGGGCACCGCGTCGTTGCGCTCGTAGACCTTGCGAATGTCCTTGGCCTTCTGGCCGTACTGCATGGCCATCCGGGCGTACTCGATCTCGATGTCGTCGTCGCTCACCTCGATGCTCTCGGCCACGGAGACGGCGCGGAGCGCGAGGTCGGCCTTGACGGCCTGCTCGGCCTGGGGGCGGGTCGCCTCGAGGAACTGCTGGGGGTCCTGACCGGTCGCCGACAGCCACGCCTGCAGGTCGATGCCCTGCATCTGGAGCTGCTGGGCCATGTTCTGGGCCTGGTTCTGCATCTCGCTGCGGACCATCGAGTCGGGCGCCTCGAGCTCGACCAGCCCGACGAGCGCTGCGGTGAGCTTGCCCATGACCTGCTGGCGAATGCCACCCATCTTCTGCTCGGTGAGGCGCTCACGGATCGATGCCTCCCACTCGGCGACCGTGTCGAACTCGCCGGTGTTGTCGGCGACCCACTCATCGGTCAGCTCGGGCAACTCGAGCGCTTGAACGGCGGAGACGGTGACGGTGAAGTCGGCCGGATCGTCGGTGCCCTTCGGCGTGGTCGTGAAGGTCACGACGTCACCCGCCGACACCCCGATGAGATGCTCGTCGAAGTCCTCGGCAACCCAGCCCTGACCGAGTTCGTACGACCAGTCCTCTGTGTTGAGCCCCATGACTTCCTCCCCGTCGCGTTCGGCGGAGAGATCGAGGGTGAGGAAGTCGCCGGCCTCGGCCGGCCGATCGATGTCGGCGAGTGTGCCACCCTGTCGCAACTCGGTGTCGCGTGCCTCGGCGAGTTCTTCGTCGGTCGGAAACGGTGAGTCGAGCTCGATGCGGAGCCCGCCGTAGCCGGGCACGGTGATCTCGGGACGCACCTCGCACTCGGCCTCGAACTCGACGAGCCCCTCGTCCTGACCGCCGGTGATCTCGACCTCGGGGGTCGCCACCAGATCGACGTCGTGCTCGCGGACCGCCTTGCTCAGATAGGCGGGAATCCCGTCGCGCAACGCCTGCTCCCGAGCGGGGCCGATGCCGATGCGCGCCTCGAGCACCCGTCGGGGAACCTTGCCGTTGCGGAAGCCGGGGAGCTTGACCTCACGGGCGATGGTCCGGAAGGCCTGCTCGATGTCCTTGTCGAACTCGGACTCGTCGACCTCGACGTACAGCTTGACTTTGTTCCCCTCGAGGGGTTCGACGGAAGATTTCACAGGGAGACAACTCTATCGGCGGCCGGTCGAGGTGACCCCGCCGTACTGGGCCCGGTCCGGCTCCCGACGACCGAACGTGCATCGATGGCCCTCGATCCGGCAGAATGACGCCGTGCAGATCTGGAAGCCCCACGCGCTCGCCACGCCCCACGAGGGTCAGCTCGACATGAAGATCGGCGACAAGGTGCGTGCCACGGTCGATCTGCCGACCGATGATCACACGCAGGTGCCGGCGGGCACCGAGGGAAAGGTCATCCTCGCGAACGGATTCAACTGGCAGCGATACCGCGTGCTGTTCGACAACGGTGGCGAACTGGGCGATCTCGATCATCGCCACCTGGAGCCGATCGGACGCACCGCACGGCGTTTGGCGAAGCAGGCCAAGGCCGCCGCCCGCGGCGCCTGACGTCACGGTCGTCACATTTGGGCACATTTGGGGTCAGACCCCAAGCGTGACGTCTCAGTTGGGGTCTGACCCCAAGCGTGACGGGAGGTCGGCGAGGGCACGCTCGACCGACGGTCGGTCGGGCAGCAACAAGCCGGTGTCCGCGACCGAGAGCGCACTCGCGACGTTCGCGAATCTGACCGCCTCGATCCAATCGGCCTGCTCCGACCGGCGGACCGCCAGCGCGGCCAGGAAGACGTCGCCGGCCCCCGTCTCGTCGCGTGCCCGCACCGCCGAGGTGGGTACCGTCACCACGCCGTCGCCGGTCGCGATCACCGCGCCCGCCGCACCGGTCTTGACGATGACCGTGGTGCGTCCGAGACCGTGGAGATCGCGCGCCGCGAAGGTCGGCCAGAGCTGCGAGGAATCGGTTCGGCCGGTGAGCGCAGCCGCCTCCGCGAGATCGGGTGTGATGACCTCGGCGGTGTGGAGCCACGACGGTTCCACGCGGTGTGGTGGGGAGGGGTCGAGAAACAACCGGATCCCGTTCGCCGCGGCCGCCGCGGCGAGGGTGGCGAGCGTGCGGCTCGGGACCTCGGCCTGGGTGATCACGATGTCACCGGCCGCCAGCGTCGACATCGCCGGTTCGATGTCGTCCCACATGAGCTCGTCGTTCGCTCCCGGGGCGAAGACGAGCGTACGGTGGTGGCCATCGGCGAGCTCGATCGCGACGAATCCCGTCGGCACGCCGGGCATCGTCACGACGGCGCTCACGTCGACGCCGTCGGCGACGATTGCGTCGAGGCAGCCTCGGCCGAACTCGTCATCGCCGACCCGCGCGACGAGCCCGACCTCCACACCCAACCGGGAGACGGCGCGTGCCACGTTCGCCCCCTTGCCACCCGGTTCCGTCGTGTAGTGATCGACGAGCAGCGGAGACCCGTTGATCGAGGGGCGGACACCGAACAGGTGGAGGTCCATGTTGACGCCGCCGACGACGAGGATCCGACTCATCACCGACCACCCTGCACGAGGCGTCGGCGTGGCGAGGCAGTCCGATGCGGGTCGAGTCGGATCCGCTCCCCTGGTCGCGGGACGACTGTGGCGACACCGAGACGGGTGTCGAGCGCCTGGGCGAGCGCCTCTGCGGGGTTCTCCTCGCCATGGTTGACGAGGACCAGATCGGGTCGGCCGGCACTCGCCACCCAGTCGACGAGTTCCGAGCGGTCTGCGTGGGTCGACAGGTCGACCGACACCACGTCGGCGTGCACCTGGTGGTAACGCCCGAGCATCTTGATCGACCGGGCACCTTCACGCAGTCGGTCACCACGAGTCCCGGGCGCCTGGAACCCGACGAGGAGCACCGTGTTGCGACCGTCGCCGATCCGCTGCGCGAGGTGGTGGACCACTCTGCCGCCGGTCGCCATGCCGGATGCCGACACGATGATCATCGGCCCCCGCCGGCCGTTCAGCCCGATCGAGTCCTCGGTCGTGCGGGTCTCGGTCAGGTTCAGCGACGAGAACAGCTCGCGACCGAAGAGCTCCGGTCTGATCTCGGGCGAGCGCCGGCGCACCTCGCTGCGGTAGAGCTGCAGCGCACGGCTCGCCATCGGGCTGTCGACGACGACTGGGATGTCGGGGATCAGGCCCATCTCCACCAGGTGATCGAGATGCCAGAGCACGACCTCTGTCCGGTCCACGGCGAACGCCGGCACCACGACCACGCCGCCGCAGGCCGCGGCATCGTTGACCACCGCTGCGATCGTCTCCTCCGGGTCGACCACCGCGTGCTCCTCGTCACCGTAGGTCGATTCGACCACCACCACGTCAGCCGGCCGACACGGGTCGGGTGCCAGCAGGATCGGGTGGGAGGCACGACCGAGATCGCCGCTGAACGCCACCCGGATGTCGGGTTCGACGAGATGGATCTCGAGCGTCGCAGCCCCGAGGATGTGGCCGGCGCGCCGCCAGGTGACCTCGACCCCGGGAAGCACGGCGACGGAGGTCCCGAACTCGACCGGCGAGAACAGCTCGAGCGAGGCCTGCGCCTCGGCCGCGGTGTAGAGCGGTTCGGCCGGTTCGTGCTTGGAGTAGCCGGTTCGGTTCGCGTAACGCGCCTCCTCCTCCTGGAGGTGACCGCTGTCGGGCAGGACCACGGCGGCCAGATCGCGCGTGCCGGGCGTGCAGTGGATCGGGCCGTCGAAACCGAGGCGCGTCAGCCGTGGGAGTGCGCCGCAATGATCGACGTGAGCATGTGTCAACACCACGGCGTCGATCGACGCCGGCGGGACGGGAAAGGGCTGCCAGTTCGCCAGCCTGAGCTCCTTGCGTCCCTGGAACAGACCACAGTCCACCAGCACCCGTCCGGCGGGCGTGTCGAGCAACGTCTTGCTTCCCGTGACGGTTCGTGCAGCTCCGACGAACGTGAGGACGGGCACCTGCACGGCCGACATGAGGACCTCCCGGAACGGCGATCGTCGCCATCTCGATGATGTCGAACCGCCGGCACGCGGCACCACCGTCGAAGGTCACAACTCACGGTTCCCGGCGAAGGACTCGCCACCGGCAACCGACCTCGCGGGATCGGTACAATTCGGTCCGTGAGCGTCGGTTCGACCGGTGGCTTGTCCAGCACCGAGGCGGCGTCGCGGCTCGAGCGTGTCGGACCCAACGCCCTGCCGGCTGCCCGCCGATCACCGACATGGCGGCAGCTCCTCGGCCAGCTCACACACTTCTTCGCCGTGCTGTTGTGGGCAGCCGGAGCCCTGGCCTTCGCCGGTGGGCTCCCCCAACTCGGTCTCGCAGTCTTCTGCGTGGTGCTCATCAATGGTGTGTTCGCCTTCCTCCAAGAGCACCGTGCCGAGCGCGCCGCCGACCGCCTCAGGGATCTCGTCCCGCGCCGGGTCATGGTCGTCCGCGACGGGACGCCCACCGAGATCGACGCCGAGTGCCTCGTCCCCGATGATCTCGTCCTGCTCGCGGCGGGCGATCGGATCAGTGCCGATCTGACCGTCATCGACGGGCACGGGCTGCTCGTCGACGAATCCGTGCTCACGGGTGAGAGCGTCGCGGTCGAGATCGACAACGGTGGTGCCCTGAGCGCCGGCACCTTCCTCGTGGGCGGGGAAGGGCTCGCCGTCGTCGTCGCAACCGGCGCGTCGACATCGCTCGGTGCGGTTGCCGAGCTGACGCGTTCGGTGCACCGCCCGGTGACTCCGCTGGCGATCGAGCTCCACCGGCTGGTGCGAACGATCGCCGTGATCGCAGTGACCGTCGGTGTCGTGTTCTTCGGGCTCATTGCAGCACTCGGCACCTCGCTCAGCGAAGGTTTCGTCTTCGCGGTCGGTGTGACCGTGGCACTGGTGCCCGAGGGCCTCCTGCCGACCGTGACCCTCTCGCTCGCGATCGGTGCGCAGCGGATGGCCGAGCGCGATGCACTGGTGCGGCGTCTGGAATCGGTCGAGACCCTCGGCTCCACGACCTTCATCTGCACCGACAAGACGGGCACCCTGACCGAGAATCGGATGAACATCGTCGAGGTGTGGACCCCGGAGGGCACGGCGACGATCAACGGGTCGGGGTACGGCCCCGCCGCCACGATCGAGGCACCCGACGCCGTTCGCGCGTCGCTGATCGAGATCGCGGTTGCAGCGCGCCGCTGTTCGATGGGTGCTGCCGTCGAGGAGAACGGCGAATGGGTCGCTCGTGGCGACCCTATGGAAGCCGCCGTCGATGCACTTGCGCGACGGGTCGATGCTCCCGTGTCGGCGCGGGTGGTCGCCGACCCCGACGTGCGGCGGAACGCCTTCGACCCCAGGCGACGCCTGATGTCGGTCGTGACCGTGCACGACGTCTTCGTGAAGGGTGCCCCGGACGCCCTCATGCCGCTGTGCTCACACATCGGCAACGAGGCGCACGAGGCGCACGAGGCGCTCACCGCGCGAGGGCTCCGGGTCCTCGCCGTGGCGCACCGCTCCGTCGACGCCGAAGCGCCGCTCACCGCCGGTGACGCCGAACGCGACCTCACCTTGATCGGTCTGCTGGCGCTCGTCGATCCGCCGCGACCGGATGTGCGGGGGGCCATCGCAGCCTGCCGGGCTGCCGGTGTCCGGATCGCGATGATCACCGGTGACCACCCGACCACGGCCGCGGCGGTCGCCGATGCGGTCGGCCTGCGCCTCCCCGCTTCCCCCACGATCACCGGCGCAGAGCTGCCGGACGACGATCAGGTGCTGGCGGCGACCATCGACCACGACGGCATCGTGATCAGTCGGGTCACCCCCGCCGACAAGTTGCGTGTCGCGCGAGCGCTGCAATCGCGTGGGCACGTGGTCGCCATGACGGGGGACGGTGTCAACGACGGCCCCGCCCTGCAGGAAGCGGACATCGGCATCGCCATGGGGCGTTCGGGCACCGACGTCGCACGCGAGACCGCCGATCTGGTGCTCCTCGACGACGACTTCGGCACGATCGTCGACGCGATCCGGCTGGGCCGAGCGACGTACACCAATGCCCGCCAATTCCTGACCTATCACCTGACCGACAACGTCGCCGAACTCACCCCGTTCCTGCTGTGGGCGATCTCGGGCGGCAGGTTCCCGCTCGCGCTCGGTGTGCTCCAGATCCTGGCCCTCGACCTCGGCACCGACACCTTGTCGGCCGCTGCCCTCGGGGGCGAACCCCCGGCCACCGACGCCCTCGCCCGTCCGCCGTCGTCGGGGCACCTGCTGGACCGCACCGTCGCATTCAGATCGTTCGGCGTCCTCGGTCCCGTCGAGGCGGTCTGCACCATCGGCGCGTTTCTGGCGAGCCTCCTGGGATCCGGGTGGCGGCCCGGCGACGACTTCCCCACCGGCCCGGCGTTCGCCACCGCCTCCGGCGCCACGTTCGCGACGGTCGTGCTCGCCCAGACCGCGAACGCGTTCGCCTGCCGGGACCGTGATCGACCTGCGTGGTCGGTGCCGTTCCGAGCGAACCCACACCTGCTCGTCGCCGTGATGATCGAATTGGCGTTCGCCTGGTCGGTGCTGTACGTCGATTCCTTCGCTGGTTTCCTGGAGCATCGGGCACCGTCGACGCTCGGCTGGGTCGTCGCGATGGCGTCGATTCCCATCGTGCTCACTGCCGACGCCGCGATCAAGCGTGTCGCGGTACAACGCGCTGGCGGCGGGCGAGGGATCAGCGCACGAGCCCGATGAGCTGATCGCTCGACATCGTGTTGGCACCCATGGCCCTCACGTCGCGCACGATCTCCTGGTCGTTGGTCACGACGACGACCGGGCGGGTCACAGGGAGGCGCCGGACCTCGTCACGGATCACGTCGTCGGCGATCACGCCGGCCGGTGAGTAGACGACTCGCACGATCCGCCTCCGATCGGCCGCGGCGCCGACGATGTCGTCACCGTCGAAGACGACCGTGATGTCGCTGCCGAACCGTCGAGCCAGGTTCTCGATCGCGTCGAGCGCGACGACGCGCTGGCCGGCCAGATCGAGCCCCGGCCAGGCCAGCTTGGCGACGTTGTAGCCGTCCACCACGATCGAGGCGCCGGACCGCAAGAGGTGCTCGGCGGCCGCGGCGGAATCACCGACGACCCCGCCCGGCAGCGGCAGCGCCTTACGCCTCGCAGGCTTCGGGGTTCCGGACCGCGGGGGCGACGCGAGGTGCGCGAGCTGGTCTGCGATCTGTCCGGCAGCGGCGGCGAGTCGAGCGAGCTCCGACCGCTCGGCGGCCATGATCGCCCGATCCGCGAGCACATGGTCACGAATGACCTCGGCCTCGCCCTGCGAAGCAACGGCACGGTCGCGGGCTGCCTCGGCCCCCTCGAGCTTGCCGACGGCCGCCGCCTCGCGGTCGCGTGCGTGACGCACCTCGTTGCGTGTGTCGACCAGCGCAGCCCTGACCTCCTCCAGCGACTCGGTCAGCTTGGCGACGTCGGCGCGGAGCCCGTCGATGACGTCGTCGCGCTCGGCCACCATCTCCTGCACGATCACCAACTCGGCTCGGGTGCGCGCCGCAACCTGCTCCGCAGCGTCGCGTCGCTTCTCGGCGCGCTTGAGCTCGGTGGCGGCGTCGGCGGCGTCCTCGGCAGCCTCGAGCTCGGCGACCAGTCGATCGAGCTCGTCGGCCCAGCCCGTCGGACGCTCGAGCCACAGCTTCCCGATCGGGTCGACCAACTCCGGGAGCGCCCCCGCCGCGAGCCTGCTCCGGAACACCGGGTCGTCCTCGACGAGACGCCGGACCGTGGCGAGCGAGGCGGTCGGGACACGCGACATCTTCATGAACCGATCGAGACCCTTGGGGTACTTCATCGGCGGCTTGAACTTGCGGCCCTCCTGCGCCATCAGCACCGCGAACTCGAGTGCCGAGCGGAGGTACCGGTGGTGGACCTCGACGGCTGCCATGTCGGCAGCGTACTCCCCGCCTCCGGGACGGCCGTCGAACACGTGTTCTTGACGGGAACACGTGTTCGTGATTGCATCGGTCCCCATGTCGGCTCTGATGTTGGGACAGCGCAGCTTCGAGGATCTGGGGACACCGCTGCGGGAGACAACGTTCTGCGTGCTCGACCTCGAGACCACTGGCGGCAATCGAAACGACGACACCATCACCGAGATCGGCGTCGTGAAGGTGCGTGGCGGTGCGTGCCTCGGTACGTTCCACACGCTCGTGAACCCCGGGCGCGCGATTCCACCCCAGATCACGGTGCTGACCGGGCTCACCGACGCAGTCGTGCGGACCGCCCCTCGCATCGAGACCGTGCTCGGCACGTTGATGGACTTCCTCGGCGACGCGGTCTTCGTCGCTCACAATGCGTCGTTCGACCTCGGCTTCGTGCGGGCGGCACTCACCCGCGACGACCGACCCGAGTATCGACCGACCGTCGTGGACACGGCCGCGCTCGCACGCCGCCTCCTCCGCGACGAGGTGCCCAACTGCAAGCTCTCGACCCTGGCGTCACGACTCCGGCTCGACCACACACCGAACCACCGAGCGCTCGACGATGCCCTCGCCACGACCGACCTGCTCCACCTGCTGATCGAGCGTGCCGCCGGGCTGGGTGTGCTCGGCCTCGACGACCTCGTGATGCTGGCGAAGATCGCCGGCCATCCCCAGGCGCGCAAGCTGACGATGACCTCGTCGCTCCCCCGCACACCCGGCGTGTACATGTTCTGTGGGCACCGTGACGAGGTCTTGTACGTCGGCAAGGCCACGAACCTGCGCCAACGGGTGCGCTCGTACTTCGGACGCGAAGATCGGCGCCGGATCGGTCCGATGCTGCGTGAGATGCAACAGATCCGGCATCTCGAACTTCCCGACGCCCTGTCGGCCGAGGTGATCGAGACGCGGCTCATCGCCCGGATGCTGCCCCGCTACAACCGAGCCGGCACGCGGACCGACAAGTACTGCTACGTGCGACTCGACACCGACAGCGCCTGGCCCCGACTCGCGATCGTGAAGGAGCCGTCGCAGAAGGGGCTGCATCTCGGCCCTCTACCCTCGCGCACCACTGCCACCCTCGTGGTCGAGGCGCTCCAATCTGCGCTGCCGCTGCGACGGTGTTCCACCAGGTTGAGCGCCAGCTTCACCCCACCGTCCGAGTCGACGCCGTGCAGCTCGGCCCAGCTGGGCGTCAGCCAATGCCCCTGTGCTGGCGCAGCCGACCGCGATTCCTACGACCGTGCCGTGGCAGCAGCAGCCCGGGCAATGGCCGGGCAGGCACACGGGGTGACGTCCCACCTCACGGGGCGCATGGCGGAGTTGGCGGCGGCGCACCGGTACGAGGAGGCAGCGATGGTCCGCGACCGCCTGTCGGCGCTGCTCGGTGCGATCCGCCGCGAGCAGCTGACCCGAACGCTCCGCGCTGCAGGTCGATGCGTCGTCCGTCGCGGCGACACGACCTGGACCATCGACGAAGGCAGGTTGATCGACACGTCGATCACGGGCGAGGTCGGCCGAGCCCTTCCGATCGATCCGCCCGAGGCCGCAATCGCTGATCGGCCCCTGAGCCGTCGTCAGGTCGACGAGGTCGTCTGCCTCGCCAAGTACTTCGACCGGCACGCTGCCCGACTGCAGGTCGTCAGCTGCACCGGTTCCTGGGGATTCCCGGTCGCGGTCAGCGACGAGATGCCGCGGTTGTCGTCGAGCGGTCAGCGCGCAGGCGGCTGCGATGCTGTGCCGAAGCCACCGGCGGCCGAGGGCGCGCCCGAGCCGGTGGACCCGACGTCGAGTTGCTCCTCACTGTCGTCGAGGTCGGTGGTGACGGCCGTCACCGTCGCTCCCTCATGATCCACGTGGAGCACCTTCGCCGCGGCCATCGGCCGGGAGGGCGGCTGCGATCTCGATGGCGCGACTCGATTCGCAGAACATCGCAACGGTGGGTCCGCTCCCTGAGAGCCACGCCGCCCATGCGCCGGCATCGAGTCCGGCCTGGATGGCCGCAGCTGACGCAGGCTCGCGTTCGAGTCGGATCGGCTGGTGCAGACGATCGTCGGTGGCGGACCGCAACGCGCCGACGTCACCGAGCCCGCATGCCGCGACGAACGCGGCGACCCGACCCAGATTGAACACCGCGTCCTCGCGTCGCACCATGGCGGGGAGCGATGCCCGCGAACGATCGGTCGACGTGGTCCCCGCATCAGGAACCCAGACGATGACCGAGGGATCGAGGGCCATCGGCACCCGCACGACGCGGCCGTCGGTGACGACGACGATCCCGCCGCGCAACGAGGCGGCAGCATTGTCGGCGTGACCCTCCAGCGCCGCGGCGACAGCGAGCACCTCGTCGAGATGGGCGTCATGCTCGAGCGCGTCGAATCCGACCCGTTGCACCATCGCTGCGGCCGCGCCACCCACGCGCACGGCACCGCTGTAGCCCAGGCCGCGGCCCATGGGGATCGGTGACCGAATCCACAACGGACCGTCGCCGCCGTTCCGGCGAAACGCGATCGTGGCCGGATGGTGCTGGTCGGCATACGACGCTCCGATCGGCGCCGCCCCGGTACCGACGAGGGCGTGCACGGTGAGCGCCATGCCGAGCACGTCGAAACCGGCGCCGAGGTTCGCGGATGATGCTGGAACGCGGATCGCCCAGCGGGTGACATCGGGCGACACGAGGCTCAGTCCGCGGCTTCCTGGACGCGGCGACGAATCGCTCGAGCACCGTCGTCGCGTCGCCCCGGTCGATCGCGGCGACGGCACGCTCGATGCCATCCGAGAGCGAGTCGACCTTGCCGCCGACCACAAGACCGGCGCCGGCGTTGAGCACCACGATGTCGCGGTGCGGACCATGCTCGCCCGACATCACTCGGCGCACGACATCTGCGTTGTACGGCGGTTCGCCGCCGACCAGATCCTCGTGATGGACCCGTTCGAGACCGAACTCGGTCGGATCGATCGTGAAATGGTGGATGTCGCCATCGCACAGCTCGATCACCTGGCTCCGGCCCGTCGTGGTGAGTTCGTCGAGGCCGCCACCGTGCACCACCCAGGCGTGGATCGACCCGTGCGTCCGCAGCGTCTCGACCATCCGCTCTGCGAACGAGGCGTTGGCCACACCGATCACCTGACGGCGCACCCGTCCGGGGTTCGCCATCGGCCCGAGCAGGTTGAAGACGGTCGGAATCCCGATCTCCCGCCGGGACGGAGCTGCGAAGCGGAACGCCGGGTGGAACGTCGGGGCGAAACAGAACCCGATCCCCGCGGTCTCGACGCAGTGACGCACCCCCTCGGGACCGAGCTCGATCTCGACGCCGAGCTCCTGGAGCACGTCTGCGGTCCCGCACTTCGACGAGGCACCGCGAGCGCCGTGCTTACAGATCGGAACGCCGGCGGCCGCGGTGACGATCGCGGCCATGGTCGAGACGTTGATCGAGTGCGACTGGTCGCCACCGGTTCCGACGATGTCGACCGCGGCGTCGCGCATTGCGTCTGTCAACGGCACGATCGAGGCATGTTCGAGCACCGCGTCGAGCAGGCCCGACAATTCGGCCGCGCTCTCCCCCTTGGCCCGCAGCGCTACCACGAAACCGATCAGCTGCGCCGGGGTCGCGTCGCCGGCCAGGATCGTGTTCATGGCGGCGCGGGCCTGTTCGGCTGTCAGGTGGTTTCGGTCGAGGAGGTCGGCCAGCAGCGCGGGCCAACCGCCATGATCGTCGATCGTGGACATGCGGGGGAAGGCTAACCGCGGGCGACGCGTCGGTCCGGAAGCGGTGCCGTCGTATCAGGCGGTCCGACGTCGCTGCCGCAGGATGCGTCGGCGTTCGCGCTCGGTGGCCCCACCCCAGACTCCGACCTTCTCACGTCTCGCGAGCGCAAACTCCAGGCAGGCCTGACGCACGCCGCACTCATGACAGACCTGCTTGGCCACCTCGGCCTCGTCATCGTTGTCCGGGTAGAAGACGCTGGCATCGAGGCCGCGGCAGGCACCCAGCATTCTCCATTCCAGTTCGTGTGCTGACACGTTTGCCCCCCGTGGACGAATTCGTCGTTCGATTTGCGAGATTAGAGCGGACCCGCCCGGAACGCCAGGGGTTCGTGTGAACTCAGTGTTATCGACCGGTTGCGTTCGAGTGCGATCGTCGTGCTGTCGAGGATCAGCCGACCAGGTCGCGCTCGAGGTCGGCGGGGGTCGTCCCGAAGAGCTCGACGACCTCCAGGTCGTGGGGTGGTCGATCTCGAGCCTGACCGGACCGGTCGCGCATCTGATCGTCGGACCTGAGCTCGAAGAGATCGAGCCGCGCCATCTCGTGCACCAACCGGGAACGTCGATCACCGGCGGAACTCGTCGCACTCGTGGGCGCGGTCGTCGAGGTGTCGTCTCCTTCCTTGCGAGTTGTGCCTGGCACATCTCGTGATCAGTCGTCGGCGGGGATGCCGTAGGCGCGGGCCACGAGCTGGATCGGGTGCGACGGCGCCGATCCCGTCTGTTCGGCGATGGCCGTGTTCGCAAGGCTGCAATCACCCGCGACGACGTTGCCGGGCTCGCCACCGCCGACCTCGGTGATCTGGTCGCCGAGCTTCTTCGCGATCGGGATCGAGATCTCCTCGTTCCCGGCGCGAAATCCCCACATGCCGTCGATGCCCGAGCATTGTTGGACGAGCGTCACCCTGGCGCCTGTGAGCTTCAGCAGGTCGCGCGACGTGAATCCGATGTTCTGTGCGCGCAGATGGCAGGGCGCGTGGTAGGTGATCTGCTCGGGCACCTCGCCGATGAATTCGGTGTCGAGCATGGTGTCGTGGGCCGTGTGGACCCTCATGAGGTACTCGGCCGCGTCGTAGGTGTGCTCGGCCACGAGCGCTGCGTCAGCTCGTGCGGACGGGCCGACGTAGTCGAGGTAGTCCTTCTTCAACACGTACCCACATGTCGGTTGGGGGACGACGATGTCACCACCTCGACGCACTTCGGCCGCCAGGGTCGCAACGTTCTTCTCCGCGGCCTTCGTGAAGTGGTCGATGTCCCCCGAGTGAAGCCAGGGCGCACCGCAGCACCCGGCCTCGGTCTGGGAGCACTCGATGCCGTTGCGCTCGTACACGCGGACGAGGTCCTTGCCGATCTGGGTCGCCTGGTACTCGACGAGGCAGGTGGGGTACACGGTGACCGTGCCCTGCCGTTTGGTCGCGAGCTGACCGGCGCGCTTCTTGAACCAGGTGGAGAAGCGCTGCCTCGCGTACGGGGGCAGCAGCCTCACCGACGACACGCCGGTGACCGTGGCGACCGCCTTGCGGACCATGGAGCCCTGAGCGGCGTTGATCATCGTGTTCGCGACCGGGGCAGCCAGGATCGCCGCTGCACCCACCAGGTCGGTACGACTCAGCATCTGGGTGGTCACCCGTCGGCGGATCGGCTGCTGTCCGGTCGTGTGGCGCATCGCATCGGCGCGCAGCACGAGACGCGGGAAGTCGAGCCGCCACTCGTGGTGCTCGGGGACGTACGGGCAGTTGACGTAGCAGAGCTTGCACTGGAAGCACTCGTCGATGACCTGGTCCTGCTGGGCGGGGGTGAGCCGGCCGGAGTCCCGGTCGTCGAACTGATCGATCATGTCGAACAGCGTCGGAAAGGAGGTGCAGAACGCGACGCACCGTCGGCACCCGTGGCAGAGGTCGTAGACCCGGGTCAGTTCCTCGCGGACCGATGACTCGTCGAGATAGGTCGGGTGGTGCGGATCGTACGTCGTCGTCATCAGTTCCTGCCTCGCCTCGATGCCCTGCTACCCACCATGATGTTCACCCCCCGCTCCTTTCGTCACGTCTCGCGTGTCGTCACGTCTCGCGTGTCGTCCGTCTCGCGTGTCGTCACGTCTCGCGTCGAGCGAGAGCGTGCGCGGCTCTGCGCGACTCCGTCACCGGCCGCCCGCGAACGCAGAGTTCACGGCCGATCACCGCGACCTGGCTGACCCCGTCGGTGCGCACACCGACGAGAACGAGGCCGATCGTGCCTGGTCAGGAGACGTTCTCGAGGCCCTGGGTGAAGCGACCGGCGTGGCTCTTCTCGGCTCGCGCCAGCGTGTCGAACCACTCGGTGATCTCGTCGAAACCCTCGTCGCGTACAGTCCTGGCGAACCCGGGTACATCTTGGTGTATTCGTAGGTCTCGCCAGCGATCGACGCCTTCAGGTCGTCCTCGGTGTCACCGATCGGCTCACTGGAGGCGGGCTACCGACTTCGGCGAGGTACTCGAGGTGGCCGTGGGCGTCGAGTCGTAGATGCCGCAGAGGGCGTGATGGTGCTCGGTGAGAATTGGGGTCGAGACGAGACGAACCGGCACCGAGGTTGACCGGCTGCATCTCGCCCATCGAGGTCGGGTCGGTCACCGCCGGTCGACGGTGCGCGGTGAGATGCCCCCGGCATCTCGCAGCTGGCGGTGGCATCTCGCAGCTGGACGGACCGATGGCTGGTGCTGTCGTACACGAGGCGGAACACGACCAGTTGCTCGGGGGTCATCCTGAAACCTGGTTCCGGACCGTGTCGACGAACTCGGCCGGCGAACGCACCCAACGAGCGGATCAGCATCGATTGCGAACGTACAACGACTGCAGACAGCCTGCCCGAGCTCGGAGTCCCCGGGTCGCACATGTCGGCCTAGTGTGAGACCCGTGGCCACGTCTGCGCCCCGCGCGTGCTCGTTCCGTCGTGAGGAGATGCTGCGGCGCCTCGGCGCTGACGAGTTCGATCTGCTCGTCGTCGGAGGTGGGATCACCGGTTCCGGCATCGCACTCGACGCTGCAACCCGGGGTCTGCGGGTCGCACTCGTGGAGCGCGACGACTTCGGCTCGGGCACGTCGTCGAAGAGCTCCAAGATGATCCACGGGGGGCTTCGCTACCTGCAACAGGGCGACGTCCGGCTCGTCTACGAGGCGTTGCGCGAACGGCAACGCTTGCTGCACAACGCCCCTCACCTCGTGTCGGTCCTGCCGTTCCTCATCCCAGTGCTCACCAAGGACGGACCCGTGTCGAAGCGGATCGCCAAGGCGCTCCGCTCGGCGCTGTGGATGTACGACCTCACGGGTGGGGTCCGTGTCGGCAAGCGTCACCGGCGCCTCGATGCCGCCGCCGCGCTCGCCCACTGCCCGACGTTGCCGGCCGAGAAGCTCTCCTCGGGATTCGTCTACTACGACGCCGCCGCCGATGACGCACGCCTCACCCTCACCGTCGCCCGCACGGCTGCCGCTCACGGCGCCGTGGTCGCCAACCGATGCGAGGTGGTCGAACTCACCAAGGACGAGCACGGCACGGCTCGAGGCGCGGTCGTCGACACCGGCGACGGCCGCATCGCGGTGCGTGCTCGCACGGTCGTGTCGGCCGCTGGCGTCTGGGTCGATCGCATCCGGTCGCTCGACGAAGGCTTCGACCCGGACTCGCTTCGCCCCGCGAAGGGGGTCCACCTCACGGTGCCGTGGCACCTCGTCCGCAACGACATCGCCGTCATCATCTCGGTGCCAGGTGACAAGCGCAGCTTGTTCCTGGTGCCGTGGGGCGAGCTTCCCGACGGGACGTTCGAGCGCTGTTACATCGGCACCACCGACACCGACTTCGTCGGCGACCTCGACGACCCGCACGCAAACGACGACGACCTCGACTACGTGCTCGATGCTGTCAACCACAATCTGACGACGACGATCACCCGCGATGAGGTCACCGGCGTGTGGGCCGGGCTCCGACCGTTGGTGAAGCAGGCATCGTCGGGCCGGACCGCCGATCTCTCCCGCCGGCATCGTGTCACGGTCGGCGATTCCGGGCTGATCACGGTGACGGGCGGCAAGCTCACCACGTACCGGCAGATGGCCGAGGACACCGTCGACGAGGTGCTCGGACAACTCCGACGGAGAGCGCGATGCCGAACGCGGCGGCTCGTGCTGCTCGGTGGTGAGGGATTCCGCCCACCATCGAGGGAGCACGCCGATGCACGCCTGATGGGCCGCTACGGCACCGAGACGGCCGAGATCAAGGCGTTGATCGCATTCGATCCCGGTCTCGCCGGCCCACTCGTGCCCGGTCTCCGTGTCGTGCGCGCCGAGGCCGTCTACGCCGTGCGGAGCGAGATGGCCACGACCCTCGACGACGTCCTGGTGCGTCGGACACGAGCCCACCTCGAGGATCGAGCCGCCTGCCTCGCTGCGGCCGACGACGTCGCCCGCCTCCTGGCAGCCGAGCTCGACTGGAACGACGACGAGATTCAACGCCAGGTCGCCGCATATCGACGGCGCTGCGACGACGAGGTCGCGGCCGCTGCCCGACCCGACGATCGACACGCCGAGAGCATCGCCAACGCATGACGTCACCGACCCCACCGATCGAGCTGACCGGCTCTGCCGACCACCTCACCGGTGATCCTGCGCCGCTCCCCGAGGGCTTCGTCGAGCGACTGCGGGACCTCTGTTCGATCGATACCAGGCTCACATCGACCGCCGAGGCAAGTCGTGACTGGTGGCCGCTCGCGTTGCACTGGTCGCTCGCCGGCCAGGTACCGCGTCGCGCTGCCGTCGTCGCCAGGCCGACCTCGATCGCGGAGGTCACCGCGGTCGTGACCCGGTGCAACGCCGAGCGGGTGCCGCTCACCGCGGCCGGAGGCCGAAGCGGCGTGTGCGGAGCATCGGTCCCCGTGTTCGGTGGTGTCGTGCTCGACCTGACCGGGCTCGACCGGATCGGCGAGGTCGATGCGGTCTCCGGCATCGTCGAGACCGACGCCGGAGTGTTCGGCCCCGACCTCGAACGCACCCTCAACGTGCACCACGGGCTGACGATCGGCCACTTCCCGCAGAGCTTCGACCTCGCAACCGTCGGCGGATGGGTGGCATGCCGCGGGGCCGGCCAGTACTCCACCCGATACGGAAAGATCGAGGAGATGGTCGTCGGGCTCGAAGTGGTGCTCGCCGACGGCCGGGTGATCCGCACGGGCGGGGCTCCGGCCGCGGCGGTCGGCCCCGACCTCAACCAGGTCTTCGTCGGATCCGAAGGCACCCTCGGCATCATCACCAGGGTCTGGCTGCGGGCGCACCCGGTGGCGCCCACTCGACGAACGGCAGCGTTTCACTTCGCGACACTGTCGGCGGGCTTCGAGGCCTGTCGGCGCATCGTTCGGCGCGGCGCCACACCGGCGGTACTGCGTCTCTACGACGCGATCGAGTCCGCCGGCGGACGAGGGGGCGACGGCACGACGTGTTCGCTGCTCGTCCTCGACGAAGGTGACCGGGCGATCGTCGACGCGACGATGGCGATCGTCGACGAGGTCGGCGACGAGCTCGGCGAGTGCGGCGACCCGAGCCTCGTCGACGACTGGCTCGCGCACCGCAACGACACGAGCGCGCTCCAGGGCCTGACGCGCAAGGGCTTCGTCGTCGACACGATGGAGATCGCGGCACCCTGGGCTCGCCTCGACGCCGTGTTCGAGGCGACCACGACGGCGATGATGACCGTGGAGCACACGCGCGTCGCCAGCTGCCACCTCTCGCACAGCTACCTCGACGGCGCATGCCTCTACTTCACGTTCGCCGCCACCCCACCACCCGACCGGATCGAATCGACGTACGTCGCACTGTGGGATGCCGGACAGCACGCCGCGCTCGCGAACGGTGGCAACCTCTCGCACCATCACGGCGTGGGTCTGAACCGAGCCCGATTCGTCGAAGCTGCGCTCGGCCCGGCGTTCGACGTCCTCGTCAGCCTCAAGCGGACGCTCGATCCGAACGGCGTGCTCAACCCCGGCAAGTTGGGCGTGCCGAGCCCGTTCGGGGCAGCATCGTGGCCGTGAACCACGAACGGTGGGACATCGATGCCCTCAAGTCCGGCGGCGCGGTCGCGCTGGTGTTCGCCGTCCCGTTCTCGGTCGGTGCTCGCTGGGCCGCCGACAGTCGCGACGACTCCGCCCTCGCGCTCTGGCTGTCGATCGGTGCCGTGATCGGCTTCGTGCTCGGCGCCGGATGCGCGGCGTGGGTACAGCGGCGCGATCTGCCGCTGTCGCACGGCCTCGCCACCGCGATCGGCACCTATCTCGCCGCCCAGGCCGTGTTCATCCTCCTCCGTCTCCTCCGCGGCAGCGACGTCAATTGGTTCGCCGCGCTCTTCAACCTGTCCGTCGTCGCCGGAGCGGGCTTGATCGGCGGGCTCCTGGGGCAGCGCCTGCGCTCGAAGGGCTTCCGGCCCAGCGGTACCGGACTCTCGTGAGCGACGGACTCGCGAACGACACCAAGGAGCATGCGTGATCCTCGTCATCGATGTCGGAACGACGAGCCTACGAGCAGCGATCGTGCGCCCCGACGCAAGCATCGCGGCCGTCGAGCATCGCCCGTGCGCGCCCGACTCGCCCTTCCCGGGCCTGGTGGAGTTCGACGCCACCGGCATGGCCCAACTCGTGCTCGATGCGGCACGGTCGGTGCTGCGGCGTACGGGCGACCCGCCCATCGCCGGTGTCGGTGTCGCCAGCCAACGCGCGTCGACGGTCCTGTGGGATCGCACGACAGGCCGGCCGCTCGGGCCTGCGCTCGGCTGGCAGGACCTTCGCACGATCGGCGAGTGCCTGACGGCCAGGGCCGAGCACGGACTCGCGTTGGCCCCGAACCAGACCGCCACCAAGGCGATGTGGTTGCTCTCGAACCTCGCAGCCGACCGCGATCCGGCCGACCTCTGTCTGGGCACGGTCGACAGCTGGATCGCGTGGACCCTCTCCGAGGGTGCGCTCCACGTCACGGATCACACGAATGCGGCGGTGACCGGCCTGTACTCGGTCGATCGGCGCAGCTGGAACGAGCGGTCGTGCGAGTTGCTCGGCATCGACCCCGTGATGCTGCCGCTGATCGTCGATTCCGGTGACGAGCTGGGCTGGGCGTCCGCCCTCCCGGATGCCCCGATGATCGGTGCCCTGGTCGGTGATCAACAGGCCTCGCTGATCGGCCAGGGCTGTGTCCGTCCGGGCCTCGCCAAGATCACGTTCGGCACGGGAGGCATGCTCGATCTGTGCACGGGCAACGATCCGCCGGCCGCCGGCGATCGCTCGGCGCACGGCACCTTTCCGATCGTGGCGTGGACGCGTCCCGGTGACGCCGTGTGGGGCGTGGAAGCGATCATGCTCTCCGCCGGCACCAACGTCGAATGGCTGCGAGACGATCTCGGCCTGATCGAGTCGGCAGCCGCCAGTGACGACGTTGCTCGGGAGTGCTCGGCGACCGACGGAGTCGTATACGTGCCGGCCCTGCTCGGCCTCGGCACACCGCATTGGGACTACGGCGCACGCGGAACGCTCCTCGGCCTCACGCGCGGGACCGGGCGCGCTCATGTCGTGAGAGCCGTCCTCGATGGCGTCGCCCATCGTGGTGCCGACCTCGTCGAGGCGGCCGAAGCCGACACGGGGCTCGAGATCCCGGTCCTCCGCATCGATGGCGGCATGAGCCAGAACCCGACGTTCGTGCAGTCGCTCGCCGATGCGACCGGCAAGGTGGTCGAGGTCTCACCGGTCGTGGAGGCGACGACCGTCGGTGCGGGGCTGCTCGCCGGCGTCGCCACCGGCATGTGGTCGACGCTCGACGAAGCGTCGACCACATGGTGCCCCTACGAGTCGATCGAGCCGCGCAGCGCGTTCGACCGCGCCGCGAGCCGGAGCACGTGGGCCGAAGCGATCCGAAGAACAACTTCGTGGATTCCCGAGCTTTCGGCGCTGGACTTCTAAACTGGCACCGCCGCGGAGCCACGCACCATCATGTGGACCGCGCACGCAGACGACGCGACGAACTCGACGTGACGAACACAGATCTGAAAGGACACCCACCCGTGACTGACTCCGCCGTTGCGGATCACGCAGCATCCGACCGGCCCCGCCGCCGCGCCCTGTTGGGCGCCGGCGTGATCAGCGCAGCCTTCGCGCTCGTGGGAGCCCGGCCGGCCGCTGCCGGTTCGACCCCTGGGTTGTCCGAGAGCGACCTCGCGAACCTCTCGTTCGCGATCACGCTCGAGCTCACCGCCCGCGACCTGTACGACGCCGCCATCGCGGCCGGAGCCACCGGCCAGATGTGGAGCGTCATGCGGGAGCAGCACGAATCGTACGCTCAGGTGCTCGCCGGAATCTCCGGCATCTCCGCCGACGCGCATGACGACGCGACCTTCGATGCGCTCGTCGGCGGCTTCACCGGCGGCACGAGCAACGCCGCGTTCGAACTCGAGAACATCGCAGCTGCCACCCACTTCGAACTTCTCGGCGAGGTGGTCGATCCCGGTGCGGCCGGAGCGATCGCCTCGATCGCAGCCATGGAGTCGCGCCATGCGGTGGTCCTGGCGGGTTTGGCCGGCAACCACGACCTCGACGCACTGTTCCTCAACACCGCGACTCCGCTGTCGCCGGAGGCATGATCGTGAATCTCATCCCCAATCCATCGCTCGACCGCCGTCAACTGCTGCGCAGCGGGGGGCTCGCGCTCTCGATGGGTGCGGTGATCGCTGCCTGCGGCGGTGGTCGTGGCGGCAGCGACGATCCGGGCCGCCTCGGTGTGGCCGACGCCTCCCCCGAGCTACCCGATGCCGAGATCAACGACATCGTCCTGCTCCGCACCGCCCAGTCGCTCGAGTACACAGCACTCGCCGTGTATGACGCCGCTGCGAGTACCGGCGCCCTCACCGATGACGAGCTCGCGCTCGCCGGCCGCTTCGTCGACGACCACACCGGGCATGCGGCGCTCCTCGGGTCGTTGATCGCTGACAGTGGCGGCGAGGAGTACACGTGCGCGAACCCCTTCCTGATGGATCGAGCGGTCGGCCCCGTCCTCGCCGCACTCGATGGCACCGACGACCTCCACCGCGACCTGCTCAACATCGCACACGCGTTCGAGGCACACGCTGCCGCGTCGTACCAGGCACTCGTGCCGCTCCTCGCAGATCTGCCGCTCCGGAAGGAAGCGATGCGGATCGGTGGCGACGAGAACCGTCATGCAGCGGCACTCGCTGCGACGATCAACCCGGACTCGATCTTCAGTCCGGCGATGTTCGGCCAACCCGTGAGCAACGACGCCGACGGCTTCCCGGTGCCCTACGCGGTACCGGCGACGTTCGGTCAGCTGACCGGGATCGAGCTCGTGGTCGGCGACCGCGATGCCGACGGCGCCCGATTCAGCGTCCAGCTCCAGACGCCGGCCCCGAACACGCTCGTCTACGAGTACGAGTCCTGCTGACCGGCCCGACGGTCACGCCACAGCCGTCGAAACGCCACAGACGAGGAACGCACGCGGCTCGGGCTGACAGGAACGTCAGCTGTCGCGGACCGATTCGATGAGGCTGTAGACGAACGAGGCCCCGAGCAGAGAGCCCACGATGAGCCAGATCCGGCTGGCCATCGGCACGCCCTTCCGCCAGAACAACACCCACGAGACGCAGACGACGATCACGGCGATCAGGAAGCCGGTGCCGTTGTTGAACGCGGCGTCCCAGAGCTTCGTGGGGCTGACTTCGCCGGGGAACAGCGGGTTGTCCTGGCCGGTGAACGTGTTCCAGCCGAGCCAGCCCGCCCAGAACGCTCCGATGGTCACCGGGATGACGACGTAGGGCTTGACCCTGGCGTTCAGCATCACGACCAGTGCGACGGTCGCCACGGCGAACGCGACGCCGGTCTGGTACCCGTTGCTGCCGAGGTTGTCCCAGATCTCACTGATCACGTCGGTGAGCGTCCGTCCGGGCGCGTCATCGTCGATCTGCGCGCCGACAGGTTCAGTGGTGGGCGGCGCCGCGTTGAGGGCGGCGATCACCAGGGATCTACCCAGCATCGCGACCAGCTTGTCACGAACCACCCCTCAGTGTGGCGGATGCCGCCCGCCCGGCTTCGTTGCGATGCCGAGCGGAGGCGAGCCGGCGGCGACCTGCACACGACGCCGACCGCCGGCCCGGGCACCGCTACGGTCGAGCAATGGCTCACTGGCACTTCCTCGTGGACCGCGACGACTACCGGCACACTTGTGTGGTCGAGGCGTCACGGGCCGAGCTCGGTGCCGACGAGGTTCGGCTCCGCGTCGACGCGTTCGGGCTCACCGCCAACAACGTCACCTACGCCGCTGCCGGCGATCTGATCGGATACTGGACGTTCTTCCCTGCGCCCGATGCGGGCGGCGGTGTCAACTGGGGCCGGGTGCCCGTCTGGGGATTCGCCGACGTGGTCGAATCCCGCGCCGACGGAGTCGTGGAGGGCGAACGGCTCTTCGGCTACCTGCCGATGTCGACCGAGCTCGTGATCACCCCGACCCACGTCTCCGAGGCCGGACTCGCCGACGGCGCTGCGCACCGCGCTGGGCTGCCACCGGTGTACAACCGTTATGCCCGGTGCGCCGACGACCCCGGATACGACGCCGGGCTGGAGGCCGAACAGATGCTGTACCGGCCGCTGTTCTTCACGTCGTTCCTCATCGACGACTTCCTGGCCGACAACGACCTGTTCGGCGCCTCGATCGTGGTGCTGGCCAGTGCCTCCAGCAAGACCGCCTTCGGGACGGCTCACCTGCTCTCGCAGCGCGACGACGTGCGGGTCGTCGGGCTCACGTCGAGTGGCAACGCCGCCTTCGTCCGGTCGCTCGGCTGCTACGACGATGTCGTCACGTACGACGACATCACCTCCCTGCCGGGGGGTCGCACCGCCTTCGTCGACATGAGTGGCAACGCCGGCGTCGTGCGCGCCGTCCACGAACGGTACGGCGACGACCTGCTGTACTCGTCGGTCGTCGGCATCACCCACTGGGAAGACAGGGCCGCCGATGGCGACCCGCTGCCCGGTCCGGCCCAAACGATGTTCTTCGCGCCCACCCAGATCGAGAAGCGACACGCCGACTGGGGCCCCGGTGTCGTCGAGGCCAAGCTCGCCGAAGCGTGGGGTCCGTTCATCGAACGGGTCTCGCGATGGGTCACGATCGAGCATCGACATGGCACCGATGCCGTCGTCGAGGTGTTCGCCGAGCTGGTGGAGGGTGGCGCACGTCCCGACACCGCCACGGTCCTGCATCCCTGAAGCTCGTCTGGTCGTACACTCGTCGCTGCGATGGTGAGTCGGCCGGGTGGCCGCGGCACGGCATGACCGTGTCGAGGAAAGTCGGGACTCCACCGGGCAGGGTGCTGGCGAGAGCCAGGTCGGGGCGACCTGACGAACCAGTGCAACAGAGAGAGACCGCCGATGGACGGACAACCGTCACAGGTGAGGGTGAAACGGTGCGGTAAGAGCGCACCAGCGTGCAGGGCGACCTGTACGGCTCGGCAAACTCCACCCGGAGCAAGGTCAAGCAGAGGGGATGGGCGGCCCGTCCGCCGGTGTGCGCAGCGATGCGGACATCGGCCCCCCTCGGGTAGGCCGCACAGATGGATGGTCACCGGTCAGGCAACTGACCACAGAATCCCGCTTACAGGCCGACTCACCATCGCATGGGGTCGGGTCACTCACCCCGGGAGCATCCTTCGCGTCACCTGGGTCAATCGTCTCCCTGTTGAGGTTCTCACCCCCGACAGCGGGGTCATCGACAGGCCGCCCGCTTCTCGTGACGCCACGATCGAGGGTTGTCGACCCGATGCCACCGGGCCCTTGTTCGGTGTCGATGGTGGCGACCGGACACGATCTCGCGTCGTGTCGGGCCGCTTCACGGGATCGGCGAGGGACACGAAAACCCGCTCCAGCCGATCGGGGATGGCAGGACGCTCAGGCGTCGGGCACCCGCGCCTGCTCGTTGAAACTGTGCAGGACCGGACCGAATCGGCCGACGTCGATGCGGCACAGACTCGCCTGCGAGAGGTGGCAGTGGAACATGATGTCCATCGTCACCCCGAGCGCCCAAGCGACGGCAGCCTTGATCGGCGAGACGTGGCTCACCACCACGACGTCGGTGTCGGCGATGCGCGGTGAGAGCTCGGCGCAGGCGGCACGGACTCGCCCGTCGAGCGAACCGAAGCTCTCGCCGCCGAACGTCTTGTACTCGCTGTTGGTCCGCCAGGACTGCCACACATCCGGTGGCACTTCGCCCGCGGGCACCCCCTCGTACTCACCGTAGGCGATCTCGATCCAACGATCATCGGTGTCGACCGAGTGACCGAAGTACGAGGACGTCTCCTGTGCCCGAAGCAGGGAGCTCGAGATCACCTCGTCGACGTGACCGACCATGTCGGCCATCGCACGGGCCTGGCGATGACCGACCTCGTCGAGGGGTGGATCGAGCCGCCCCTGCAGCAAGCCCCTCGCGTTGGCAGACGTGCGGCCGTGACGGACGAGGTAGAGCACGATGTCAGTGAACCACAGATCGCATCACGGGCCGGGCAGGATCAGCTGTCCGGTCGACCAGAATCGTGATCGCCGCTCACGATCGCGCAGTCCCGCGCTGCGCACGACCCACCAGCACAACGCGAGCCCGACCACCTCGAGAGGCAGGTTCCACCAACCGCGCGCCCACACCGGGTGCGGCGCATCGTCGAAGTCGAGCCCTGCGAACGGCCACCAGAACACCGTCGTGTTGATCCACGCACCGGTGACGACGAGGTGCAGCATGGTTCCGACCGGCAGGCCGAGCAACATCTTCCGGATCGGCCTCCGACCGGGGGTCGCGAGCATCAGCACGACCAGGAGCACCACGCTGAACGTGAGGCTGTGGAGCACGCGAGCGCCACCGAAGAAGGCGTCGACGATCGCGGGGAGCAACGAGCCGACGACCAGCAATCGGTAGTCGAAAGCCGGATCGCTGAACACGAACCACACGGCCACCACAACGGTGCCAAGAAACCAGAAGAACATCGTGCGGGGCTAGACCACCAGAAGTCGGCCGCACTGCGGGCAATCCGAGATCCCGCCACCGGCCGCGGCTTCATCGCGGATCGTATCGATCTCTGCAGCTGAGAGATCGAGATGGCAACCCTCGCAGCGCGAGCCGGAGAGTGTCGCTGCTGCGATGACGTTGTGTTGCCGCAGCCGGTCGTACCGTCGCAGCACCTTGTTGTCGACCTCGGCGCGAAGCCCGGCCAAGCGATCGTCGATGCGTTTCAGCTCACCGTCGATGTCGGTCTGAGCGCTCGACTGTGCGGCGTCGGCCGACAGATAGGTGTCGCGCAGCGTCTCCTCCTCGCCCAGCACCGCAGCCAGCTCGTCGTCGAGGCGCGACTGCTCCTCGAGCGCCGCGAGCTCGACGTCGTCGAGTGTGTTCCGGCGAAGGTTCAAGACGGCGATCTCCGATTGCAGTGCCTCGGCTTCGCGCGGCGAGATGATCGTCTTCAGTTGCGACTGCAGCCGGGCGCGGTGGGTGTCGATCTCGTGCGATTCCTGCTCGGCACGCTCGATGATCTCGGCGAGTTCGTCGAGACGCTTGCGCATGACCGTTCGCGACTGATTCCAGCGGACGAGCGCATTCTTGGCGGCCTGGACCTGTTCGCTCTCGTTCAGGTTCTCTCGCCGATGACGGAGCTGATCGGCCATCGTTTCGGCGGCCTGCAGCTCGAGCAGCGGATGAGTCACGACCGGGGCCGATCAGCAGCCACGAACCACTCGACTGACCGGGGCGGATGGAAGCGGTGCGTTCGGGTCGATGACATCGGGGGGGATGGTAGTGCCGCTCTCGACGCGACCGAAGATCGGCACCGGCGGAAGCGTCGTGGTCGTCTCCGGGGGCACCGTCGTGGCGGGTGCGGGCGGGTCTGTCGCCGGTGGCGCGGCCGGCGAGCGGAAGCCTTCCGGAGCCACCGACGCTTCTTCGGGCGCCACCGTGACCGCCGGCTCGTAGCCGACGATGTCGTAGAGACACTCGTTGCCGGGGAGGTAGAGGCGTGCCGGTCCACGAGGCTGCGGGCCGGGATCGTCCCAGTCCTCGAACTCGAACTGCTCGAGGCCGATCTGCTCCATGTACGCACCCCAGATCCGGGCCGGGAAGGTCCCGCCCTGCACGCGTGGCACCCCGACCGCCTCGAACTCGGGGATGTTGCGCATCGGCGTATAACGGTCGGGGTCGCGCACCATGACCGCGGTCGAGATCTCCGGCGTGGCCCCGACGAAGAACGCTGTCCAGTTGTTCTGCTGTGTGCCCGTCTTGCCGAAGGCCGGGCGGCGGCTCGCGAAATCGGCGAGGCTCGCGCGGGCGGTGCCGCCCGTCAGGACACCTTTCAGGACGTCGATCGTGGTGAGCGCCACCTGTCGATCGAGCACCTCGGTGCCGGGATCGAAGTGGGTGTACACGCGGCGGCCGCTCGAGTCCTCGATGTACTCCACGAAGTAGGGCTGCATGTGCACGCCCTCGTTCGCAATGGACTGGATGCCCGACGCCATGTCGAGCGTGCTCATCTCGTTGGCGCCGGTCGCGAAGGCCGGATACGGCTGGATCGGTTCGCGCTGTTCGGCGGGCTGCCCGAGGTAGAGGTAGGGGTTCTCGGCCATGCGGTAGACGGTGTCGACCATTCGATTCAGTCCGACGATCTGGGAGGTCCGGGCGAAGGCACAGTTGATCGAGCGAACGGCGTGCCGTCGGAGCGTGTCGACGCCGCCGTTGACGCCACCGCGGATCTCGAAGAACGGCTCGTTGGGATCTCCTGCGTTCGGGAGCCGGCACGGGTGGGTCCCGTCGATGACGTCCTCGGGTGTCGCTCCGGCCTGCAGGGCCGCGGCGAGGATGAACAGCTTGATGCTCGACCCCGTCTGACTCGGAGCGAGAGCGAGGTTGACCTCGTTCTGGCCGGGGTCGAATCCTTTGCCGCCGACCATCGCCCGGATCGCGCCCGTCTTGGTGTCGAGCGAAGTGAGCGCGGCATCGATCCCGAGCGTGTTGTCGGGGAGCTCGTTGCGCGCCCGTTCCGCTTGAGCCTGCAACGACGGGTCGAGCGTGGTGTGGATGCTCAGTCCCCCGCGGTGCAGCCTCGTGTACCGCTCCTCGTAGGTGTCGCCCAGGATGTCGCTGCGATTCAGCAGATAGTCGCGCAACGCCTCGGTGTAGTAGGTGCGCTCGGTTGCCCGCTCCTCCCGGCGACGGACGCGCTCGGGGAGCACGAAGGTTTCCTCCACGTCGTCGCGTTGCACCTCGGTCAGCAGCTCGTCCTCCACCAGCCGGTCGAGGACCTGGATGAAGCGGTTGCGGCTGCGCTCGGGGTTGATGATCGGGTCGTAGCTCGACGGCGCCTGCACCATCCCCGCCAGGAACGCCGCTTCTTCGAACTCGAGCTGTTGCACCTGCTTGCCGAAGTAGGTCTCCGCAGCAGCCCCGATGCCGTACGAATTCTGGCCGAAGAACACGGTGTTGAGGTACCGCTCCAGGATCTCGTCCTTGGACTTCTGCTTCTCGAGTCGCACGGCGTAGGTGATCTGGAGCAGCTTGTACCGCCCGTCGCGCTCGAACCCGGCCATGTAGTCGTTCTTGACCACCTGCATGGTGATCGTCGAGGCGCCCTGGATCGGGCCCTCGGAGGCGAAGTTCGAGAGTGTCGCCCGGAACAGGCTGCGGACGTTGACACCGTGATGCACGTAGAACTCGTTGTCCTCCACGGCGAGGAACGCGTCGATGACGTGCTGCGGGACGTCGGCCAGGGAGATCGGCTGACTGTTCTCGATTTCGAACACGGCGATCTCCCGACCCGCTCCGTCGTACACGTACGAACGCTCGGCCAAGGCTGCGAAGTCGGGCAGCTCGACCGGGAGCTCCTGATGCGCGTTCGCGATCCGCCACATCCGCGGTGCGATGGCGACGACGGTCGCCGCGATCAGCAACGCGCCCGCGCCGACGACCAGCGCCATTCGAAGGACCCAGCTGAGACGCACCACAGTGCGCCCGACACTACCGACGGGTACCGCTCGGGCGACGGCAGCCGTCTACCGTGCGCCACATGACGAGTTCACAACGCCCGTTCCGATTCGGTGTGCAGGTCAACGCGACCGGTGACAGGCGCGAGTGGACCGAGTTGGCACGCACGATCGAATCGCTCGGCTACTCCACCATCACGATGCCAGACCACTTCAACGACCAGCTCGCACCCGTGCCGGCGCTGCAGTGCGCCGCCGACGCGACGTCGACGCTGCGACTGGGCGCCCTGGTGTACGACAATGACTACAAGCATCCGGTCGTCCTCGCGAAGGAGCTCGCGACGATGGACGTCCTGTCCGAGGGCAGGGTCGAGATCGGTCTTGGCGCCGGATGGATGGTGAGCGACTACGAGCAGTCCGGCATCGCGTACGACCCGGCGGGTGTTCGGGTCAGCCGCCTCATCGAGGGCTTGGCCGTGGTCAAGGGTGCCCTCGGACCCGTCGCCTTCTCGTTCGAGGGCGAGCACTACACCATCACCGACTACAACGGGTTGCCGAAGCCGGTGCAGAGCCTCCCGCCCGTGCTGATCGGCGGAGGCGGGCCGCGGGTGTTGCGCTTCGCTGCTCGCCAGGCCGACATCGTGGGCATCAACGCCACGCTGACGTCGGGGGCGATCGATGCATCGACGTTCGCGTCGATGACCGCCGAAGCCGTCGACGACAAGGTCCGACTGGTGCGCGACACCGCGATCGACGCCGGCCGGTTCGCCGACATCGAGATGAACATCCGGGCGTTCATGGTGTTCGTCACCGACGACGTCCCGACCGCACTCGACACGTTGTCGCAGTTCACCGGTGCCCCGGCGGAGGTGATTGCGGACTCGCCGTTCGCTCTCGTGGGCCCGGTCGACAAGATCGTGGGTGAGCTGCAGGAACGTCGGGACCGATGGGGATTCAGCTACGTCATCGTCGGCCAGAACGACATCGAACCGTTCGCACCCGTCGTCGCTGCCCTCGCCGGAACCTGACGTCACGATCGGGGCCAGACCCCAACGTCACGTTTGGGGTCTGACCCCGATCGTGACGGCTTGGTGGTCGGGTGCCGGCCAACCGAACACGTACCCCTGCGCGGCGTCCACGCCGAGCCGGCGCAACGTCGTCAGCTCATCGGCGTGCTCGACACCCACCGCGACGACGAACACGCCGTGTCGGCGACACTCGTCCAGTATGGCGCAAGCTTCGTCGCGACCAGCGAGCTCGCGCACGAGCGCTGCCGTGAAGTCGGTGCCGAGCTTGACGATCTCTGGTTCGCTCTCGAGCGAGCGACGGACGGCAGTCCACGTGCATTCGACCGAGTTGACGGCGATCCGCACGCCCAGCTCGCGTAGCGCGTCGAGTCGTGAGCGCACCGCGAACGGCCCGACGATCCCGTTCTCCTCGATCAGCTCGATCACCACCCGGTCCGGAACCGACGCCATGACGAGATCGCGAAAGCGGTCGTCCACGACCACACTCGGGGACACGTTCAGCCCCACGAAGTCCCAGCCGAGATCCTGCCACTCCACCGATTCGAGATCCTGGAAGACCGCAGCAGCAGCGCTCAGCTCGAGCTCGATGCCCAGGCCGACCTCGTCGGCACGCTGGAACCAGCGGCCGGGACCGAGCGGACCCGGGAAGCGCGACAACGCCTCGGCCCCGATCACCGTCGAGGTCTCGAGGTGGACGATGGACTGGTACACGATCGACGGCCCACCACCGGCGATGACTGCCTCGATCTCGGGCCGAAGATCGTCGCTTGAGCCGGCGATCGGCTCCGTGGAGGCACCCCGCGATCCTCCTTGTGGCAGGAACCCGAGCGGTCTCGCCCCGCGCACGACGCCAGCCGGCCGAGGCGTCTCGGTGGTCGGTTGGGGTCGAGTGTCGAGTTGCAGGTTCACGGTGTCCCGCCTTCCGTTCGCACGTTCTCGGCGGAGCACCGGAGTGGCGCCCGTCACACGTGTGCCTCCAACGGTCCGGACGACCGCAGAACTGTCAAGTCTCCGCGAAGCAGCCGCTCACCCGACGTGCAGGTCGGACGTGCCACTCGGATGCATCGTCGGATGTACCAGTCGCACGCACCGCTTCGATGTGCCACTCGGATGTGTCGATCGCGGTCGGACCCGACTCACGCGTCAGCGGCCGATGTGGCGACCCTTCTCGACGACGACGATGCCATTCGGGCTGATCGTGTAGTGCTCGGCGTCGTAGTCGGCGTCGAGACCGATCCGTGCCCAATCGGGCACCACGACATTCTTGTCGATGATGCATCGCTTGAGTCGTGCGCCGGCGCCGACGTGGACGCCCTCCATGAGGATCGAGTCGGTGACGTGGGCGTCGTGATCGATGAACACGCTCGGGCTGATGATCGATCGCTCGACGTGCGAACCGGACACGATGGAGCCCTGGCACAGCAGTGATCCGTCGACGAACGACGGTTCGCCGCCGACACCCCGGGACACCTTCGCCGGAGGCAGCGCCTTGCGATGGGTGAACACCGGCCAGTCGTCGTTGTAGAGGTTGAAGACCGGCACCGGCGCAATCAGGTCCATGTTTGCCTCGTAGTACGCGTCGAGACCTCCGACGTCGCGCCAGTAGCCACGTTCGCGCTCGTCCTGCCCCGGAACGACGTTGGTGGAGAAGTCGTAGACGTGGGCGACGCCGGCCTGCGTGAGCGCGGGGATCACGTCGCCGCCCATGTCCTTGAGCGGCGCCTCCTCGTCGGGTGTGACGATGTCGATCAGGGTCTGTGTGTCGAAGACGTAGTTCCCCATGCTCGCCAGGCACCGGGTGTCGTCGCCGGGCATCGTCGGCGGGTTCGGCGACTTCTCGTGGAAGTCGATGATCGCCCCGTCGGCGTCGGACTCGATGACGCCGAACTCGAGCGCGTCGGACTTCGACACCGGGATCGCGGCCACCGTCACACCGGCACCGGACGCGACGTGATGGTCGACCATCTGGCGCGGATCCATCCGGTAGATGTGATCGGCCCCGAACACGCACACGATGTCCGGACGCTCGTCGTAGATCAGGTTCAGGTTCTGGTAGATGGCGTCGGCCGAGCCCTGGAACCATTGCGGGCCCAGGCGCATCTGGGCCGGAACCGGCGCGACGTAATTGCCGAGCAGGTTCGAGAACTGCCAGGTCTGGCTGATGTGGCGGTCGAGGCTGTGGCTCTTGTACTGGGTGAGCACGACGATCTTCAGGTACCCGGCATTCGCGAAGTTGGACAGTGCGAAGTCGATGATGCGGTACGTGCCCCCGAAGGGCACCGCCGGTTTGGCGCGGTCCTTGGTGAGTGGGAGGAGTCGCTTGCCCTCCCCGCCGGCCAACACGATCACGAGCACCTTCGGTCCAGCCATCGACCCGCAGGGTACCTGCGACCGCCGCGCCCGTCGACCACCCTCCCGGTGGACGTTCTACGGTGGGAGGATGAACGGGCGATACTTGGCATCCCCGACATCGCTCACCTCTCCGTGGCTGATGGCGACCCTCACGCTCCTCGGAGCGTGCAGCTCGGGCGACTCCGAACCGGCACCAGGGCAGAGCCCGACGAACGTCACGACCACCGTCACGACGACCGGCGCTCAACCCGACGACACGCCGGGATCCGCGGTCGACTCGAACGACGACTTCCCGGACGTGGTCGACGTCGCCGCGACCTTCGATGCGTCGGCGGGTACCTGGTCGTTCGACGTCACGATGTCCTCGCCCTACGACAGTCCCGAGCGGTACGCGGACGGTTGGCGGGTGCTGGGCCCCGATGGCACCGTGTACGGCGTGCACACCCTGACCCACGATCACGCTGCGGAGCAGCCGTTCACCCGACGCCAGTCGGGGATCGCGATACCGGACGACGTCGACGCGATCACCATCGAGGGCCGCGACCGAGCGAACGGGTTCGGCGGCGACACCGTGACGATCTCCCTACAGACTGGCTGACAATGACCGCGACACCGACCGATGCCAACCAGGACGATGTACGAGAGATCGACGCCGGCGACGACATCCGGCTGCTCGGCCGCCTGATCGGTGATGTGCTCAGGGACGAGGCCGGCACCGAGACCTTCGAACTCGTCGAGCACGTGAGGAGGACCTCCGTCCTCGGCCGGCGACGCGGTGACGACCCCATCGGCGCGCTGACGGCCACACTGACCGAGGCCGCCGTCCCCGAGCAACTCCACGTCATCCGCGCCTTCGGTTGGCTCTCGCTCCTCGCGAACACCGCCGAGGACCTGCACAGCGAGCGACGTCGACGGCACCACCGCGACACGGGAAGCGCGTCGCAGCAGGGCAGTCTCGCGGCGAGCCTCGACAAGCTGACCGCGAACGGCGTGAGCGCCGAGCACATCACGGCCGAGCTCGATGATCTGATGGTCTCCCCCGTCATCACGGCGCACCCGACCGAGGTCCGGCGCAAGACTGTGCTCGACCACGTCGATGCCGTTGCGGGCCTGCTCGACCGGCGGAGTCGCGCAGCGGGGAGCCCCACCGAGCAGGCAGAGCTCGATGAGCAACTCCGGCTCGAGGTCCTCACCTTGTGGCAGACCGCCGAAGTGCGGTTGTCGAAGCTGCGCGTGCGCGACGAGATCAACGAGGCGTTGCGGTACTACCGATCCAGCATCTTCGAAACGGTTCCCGCGCTGCAACGCGACCTCGAAGCGCTGGTGTCCGATCGGCTCGGTCGCCACGTCCACAACCCGCGGGCGATCTCGATGGGGTCCTGGATCGGCGGCGATCGCGACGGCAATCCGTTCGTGACGGCGTCCGTGCTCCGACTGGCGGTCGAGATGCAGGCCACCGAGGCGTACCGCCATCACCTCCTCGCCTTGTTCGACCTGTCACGCGAGCTGTCGATGTCGGCTCGCCTGATCACACCGACCGACGATCTGCTCGCGCTCGCCGACGCCTCGGCCGACGATTCGCCCTTCCGTGCCGACGAGCCGTACCGGCGAGCGTTGCGCGGGATGCACGCTCGTTGCTGGTCGATGGCCGCCGCGGTGCTCGACGAGGTGCCCGGCCCGCTCCCCCATGCCGAGCTGGCGCCGTACGAGTCGGGCGACGGGCTGACCGCCGACCTCGAGATCGTGATCGCGTCCTTGCGGTCGCACGGTGCCGCGGCCCTCGCAGACGCACGCGTCGATCCGGTCCGCCGCGGTGTCGAGACCTTCGGCACACACCTCTGCGGCCTCGACATGCGACAGAACTCAGCGGTCCATGAAGAAGTCGTGGCCGAGCTGTTCCGCGTCGGTGGCGTCACCCCGGACTACCTCCTGCTCGACGAACCGTCGCGCGTCGATCTGCTCACCACAGAGCTCCGCAGCCAGCGTCAGCTCGCGACACCGCACGCGAGCTACTCCGAGCTCACCCGTGGTGAGCTCGACGTCATCGCGGAGGCGGCGTCGGCGCATCGCCGGTTCGGGAGCCGCACCATCCCGCACTACATCATCTCCATGGCGGAGTCGGTCAGCGACGTGCTCGAGGTCGCCGTCCTGCTCAAAGAGGTCGGTCTCGTGCGGATCGATCCCGACGCCGCGTCGATCATCTCCGAGCTCGACATCGTGCCGCTGTTCGAGACCGTCGCCGACCTCCGACGGGCCGATACAACGCTCACGGCGCTGCTCGAACACGAGCGGTACGGCCAGCTCGTCTCGAGCCGCGGCGGCTGGCAGGAAGTGATGATCGGGTACTCCGACTCGAACAAGGACGGTGGGTACGTGGCGTCGCAATGGGAGCTGTATCGGGCCCAACGTGCGCTCGTCGCTGCAGCCGACCGCGCCGGTGTGCGAATCAGGCTGTTCCACGGTCGCGGCGGGACCGTCGGCCGCGGTGGCGGGCCTGCGTACCAGGCGATCCTGTCGCAGCCGCCGGGCTCGGTCCACGGTGCGCTCCGGATCACCGAGCAGGGCGAGATGGTCGCGGCCAAGTACGCACAGCCTGCTTCGGCGCGACGCAACCTCGAGACGCTGCTGTCGGCGACGCTCGAGGCGAGCTGCCTGGACTCCGAGCACCCCGGTGACGACATCGACCGATTCGCCGTCGCGATGGACTCCCTGGCCGCGCTCGCCCTCCAGCGATATCGCGGCCTGGTCGACGGCACGGCGTTCGACCGGCCGGGTCGGTTCGTCGACTTCTTCAGGGCGATCACACCGATCAGTGAGATCGCCAAGCTCAACGTCGGGAGCCGCCCGTCGTCACGGAAGAACTCTGACCGCATCGAGGACCTGCGGGCGATCCCGTGGGTGTTCGGGTGGAGCCAGTGCCGGCTGAACATCCCGGGGTGGTTCGGTGCCGGTACGGCGTTCGAGACGTTCGCGGTCGACGATGCCCGACGTGCGGAGCTCGGTTCGATGCACGCGCGCTGGCCCTTCTTCCGCGCCATGCTCAACAACATGGGCATGGTGCTCGCCAAGACCGACCTGACGGTCGGGCGACGCTACGCCGACACGCTCGTGACCGATGTCGATCTTCGCGATCGCGTCTTCGGCATCATCGACGAGGAGCACCGTCTGACGCGACGGTGGCATGCCGAGCTGACCGGTTCGGATGATCCGTTGGTCGACAATCCCGCGCTCTCTCGGAGCATCCGGAATCGGTTCCCGTACCTCGACCCACTCCACGTGATGCAGGTGGAGTTGCTCCGTCGTTACCGGGCGGGCGAGCACGACGAACTGATCGAGCGCGGGATCCAGCTCACCCTCAACACGATCGCCACGGGCCTCCGCAACAGCGGCTGACCGTGCGAGTGACGTCGCGGGTCATGTCCTGACGCAACTCGCGGCGGCTACCCTCCACCGGGTGGCGAAGCACTCGATCAGCATTGCGTACTGCGTTCCTTGAGACTATTCGGAGCGCGCCGTGAGCGCTGCACGAGATCTCCTGCACGAGTACCAGCACGTCATCGTGGAACTCACGATGGTGACCGGTGCGAGAGGTGTGTTCGACGTCGTCGTGGACGGCCGGACTCTGTACTCGAAGCACGAGACCGGCCGCCACGCCGAACCTGGTGAGGTGTTGGCGTTGTTCCGGGAGCAGTTCGCCACCGACGTCACGCCGTACGAGCGTTAGAACACGCTCGTTCGATCAGACGGTCTGGTCAGACGACCTTGACGTTCGTCGCCTCCGGGCCCTTGCGCCCAGCTGCGATCTCGAACTCGACCTTCTGACCATCGAGGAGGGTGCGTCGCCCGGTGCCTTCGATGTTGCTGAAGTGCACGAAGACGTCGTCACCGTCGTCGCGGCTGATGAAACCGAAGCCCTTCTGATCGTTGAAGAACTTCACTGTGCCGATGGCCATTGCTGTACTGCTTTCTGTATTCGCCGGCCACCACCGCGGCAGCCGACCATCCCGAACGTTACCGACACCACGGCCCGAATGCTCACACGTGGCGATTCGTAACGACCGGCAGACGCGACCCGACCCGGTCAGTGGCTGTCGTCGAGCCAGCGAACGACGGCGTCGACGACCTCGATCTCCGGGCGTTCCCAGAGGAATCGATCGATGGAATCCACCACCGCCTCGGCCAGGTGCGCCTCGGACGCCACGACGGCGAACCCGAGCGTGGCCCGCTGCCACGTGGCCTGTCCGCCGACCTCAGCGACCGAGACGCCGAACCGCCGCTGCGCTCCGTCGAGGAGCGACCGGACGACCTGGCGACGATCCTTCAACGAGTGCGACTGCGGGATGCGGATGTCGACCTCGAACGCCACCACGTGCACGTGCTCACGGTACCGTCGAGCGGCATGCGTGGCGTCGTCGTCCCTGATGCCGAAGAGGACTTCACGGCCGACCCGGTCGAATTGTTCTTCGATCTGGCCTTCGTCTTCGCGTTCTCCCGGTTGGTGTATCACCTCGTCCATCACCCCGACTGGACCGGCGTCGGAGAGTTCGTGCTCCTGTTCCTCATGATCTGGCTGCCGTGGACGCAGTTCACCTGGTCGGCCAACGCAGTGCCGGGCAATCAACGACCGGTGCGCGTGCCGCTCCTCATCGGCACCGTCGTGAGCGTGCCGATGGCCGCTTCGGTGACGACGGCGTTCGGCGACGGCGGCACCGTCTTCGCCGCCTCGCTGGCGACGATCCTCGTGCTCGGGCTGGCCACCATGTACTTCGGGCTTCCTCCGCCTCGCCGATCCGCCGATCGATCGCGGCGTACTCCGCGCCGAACCTGGCCGCGGTCGTCCTCATGCTCGTCGGCGTCCTCCTCGACCGGGAACATTCGGATCGCCTTCTGGGTTGCGGCGCTCGCAGTCATCGTCGTCCTCCGGCATGCTCCGGGCCGGCAGCCGGCAATGGTTGGTCCGGCCGGGGCACTTCGCCGAACGGCACGGTCTCATCGTGATCGTCGCGCTCGGCGAGGTGATCGTCGCTCGCCCTTCCGGTGGTCGAGGCGCTCGAGAGTGGCGACGGGCTCCCGGGCGGAACGCTCACGGCGATCAGCGCTGCCGGCGCCTTCGCGACGCTGCTGTGGTGGTCGTACTTCGACCGGTTCAGCCCGGCCATCGAACACCGCCACGAGGCGATCGCCGACGACGGCGTGCACAGCGGGGCCTTCGCCCGCGACGTGTACAGCCTCGGCCACATCCCGATCGTCGGCGGCGTCATCGTCTGCGCTGCCGCGGTCGAGGAGATCGGGCTGCACCCCGACGACGTCCTCCCGATCGAGTTCCGGTGGATGTTCTTCGCCGGTATCGCACTGTTGAACCTTGGCGTGGTGACTGCGATCTACCGTTCCTTCCGTCGTGCCCCGTGAGCGCCTCATCGCCGTCGCTCTGCTCGGCGCGACGGTCGCAGTCGTCGGTGGAGAGGTGTCCGCGCTCACCCTGCTCCTCGTCGTCGACGTCGTCTTCGTGGCGTTGCTCGCTGCCGAGCACGTCCGGATCGAGCGCGGCGGTCGAATCGTCCCGGCGGAGGGCTGAGCCGATCGTCGCCTCGGCGCAGTCACCGCGTCGATCCGCCCGGGTCGTCGGGACCGGGATGCCGTCCTGCTCACGCGGGACTTCCGGCCGTACCGACGCTCGGAGCGGTTGCAGTACGATCAGCCGGTGAGGCGCCTCGCGACACCGGCAACCGGCTTCCGAACGGCGCCCCGTCCTACCCCGACTCCAGGAGAGACCTCATGAGTTCGTACGCAGACATCCAGGCCGTGCTCGCCGACCAGGCCGAGTTCCTGCTCGATCACTGGTGCGGAACCATCCCCGGGATCAGCTCCATCTGCCGGGCCCGGATTTCATCGATCGCGTCACGTCGAAGACCGATCGAAGCACGACCGTGCTGCGCAACCTTCAATCGCTCTACGACCACGGGCGCCTCGCCGGCACCGGTTACGTCTCGATCCTTCCGGTCGACCAAGGCATCGAGCACGCCGCCGGCGCAGAGCTTCGCCCCGAACCCGATCGACCTCGACCCGGCGAACATCTGCGAGCTCGCCATCAACGGCGGGTGCAACGCGGTGGCATCCACGCTCGGCGTGCTCGGGTCGGTGGCCCGGTCGTACGCCCACAAGATCCCGTTCATCCTCAAGTTCAACCACAACGAGCTCCTGACCACCCCGAACACCTACGACCAGACGATGTTCGCCTCGATGGAGCAGGCCTTCGAGATGGGCTGCGTCGGCGTCGGGGCCACGATCTACTGGGGCTCGGACGAATCCAACCGTCAGCTCCAAGAGGTGTCGGCGGCATTCCAGCAGGCCCACGAGCTCGGCATGTTCACCGTGCTCTGGTGTTATCTGCGCAACTCGGCCTTCAAGGTCGACGGCGTCGACTACCACGCCTCGGCCGACCTCACGGGCCAGGCCAATCACCTCGGCGTGACGCTCGAGGCCGACATCATCAAGCAGAAGCTGCCGGAGAACAACGGCGGCTACCCGGCGATCAAGGCGGGCAAGACCCACGACAAGGTCTACAGCGAGCTGACGACCGACCATCCGATCGATCTGACGCGCTATCAGGTCGCCAACAACTACATGGGGCGCATGGGCCTCATCAACTCCGGCGGCGCGTCCGGGAGCCACGACCTCCAGGACGCCACTGCAACGGCGGTCATCAACAAGCGAGCAGGTGGAACAGGATTGATCAGTGGCCGCAAGGTGTTCGAGAAGCCCATGGACGACGGCGTCGCGATCCTGAACGACGATCCAGGACGTCTACCTGTGCAACGACGTCACGATCGCCTGAGGAGCATCGACCATGCGGATTGGAATCTTGACCGGCGGCGGTGACGTCCCGGGCCTCAATGCGGCGATCAAGGCCGTCGTCAACCGGGCGGCCGAGCAGGGCCACGAAGTGCTCGGTCTGAAGCGCGGTTGGGCCGGCCTGTTGTACGTCGACCCCCTCGTACCTGGCATCGCTGGCCGAGTTCTCCCAGCCGATGGACCCGGCCTGGGTGCGCACGATCGACCGTTCGGGGCGGCACCGTCCTCCACAGCTCGAGGACCCACCCGGGCAAGGTGAAGGCCGTCGACGTTCCCGACTTCCTGACGCCGCCGAACACCGAAGCGCCGTACGATTTCACATCCCACGTGCTGGAGGTGATCGACGCACTCGGGATCCACGTCCTGATCCCGATCGGCGGCGACGACACGCTGTCGTACGGACTACGCCTCCACACCGAGGGCGTCCCCGTGATCGCGATCCCGAAGACGATGGACAACGATGTACACGGCACCGACTATTGCATCGGCTTCTCGACTGCCGTCACCCGCGGCGTGCAGTTCATCAGCAACCTGCGGACGAGTACCGGATCCACGAACGGATCGCGGTCGTCGAGTTGTTCGGGCGATACAGCGGTGAGACCTCGCTGATCACCGCCTACCTCGCCGGTGGTCGATCGCGCCGTCATCTCCGAGGTGCCCGTCGACATCGACCGACTCGCCGGCTTCCTGGTCGCCGACCGGGCCTCGAACCGAGCAACTACGCGATGGTCACCGTCTCCGAGGGGGCCGTCATCGAGGGCGGTGCGCTGTCGCTCCGGCGAGGCCGACGTGTACGGCCATCGCAAGCTCGAGGACGGCGAGCAGGTCGGTGCGATGCTGAAGGAGGTCACGGGCATCAACATCATCAACCAGACCATCGGGTACCTCATGCGGTCGGGCAGCCCCGATTCGCTCGATCCGACGGTCGCCAAGACTACGCGGTGATGGCGACCGACCTCGCCATCGAAGGGCAGCGGCTCGGGGTTGGATGGTCGCCCGCAAGGCTGGCACCTACACCATGTCCCGACCGCGCTTTCGACGGCGAGGGCGTGAGCGGGTCGACGTCGGTGAGATGTACGACTCCGACGCGTACCGCCCCGCACTCCGCCACGTCGGTGGCAAGTCGATGTTCCTCGACCGAGACCCGTCGCGACACGTGCACGACCTATCGGATCCCCCCGCACATGTCGCATCTGCACCACGCAGTCGCACCCCGCGCAACATCCCGAGGGTCACGTGCCAGCGTGATCGGAGCCTCACCGCCGGGGCGATCTGCCCCGGCCTCAACGCCGTGACCGTGGCCTCGCTCGTCGAGGTCGACGAGCACCACGACCGGAGGTCGTCGGGATCATGAACGGCTGGGAGGGCTCGACGGAGGGTGACGTCCACCTGCTCGACCCTCGCGACGTCGACGACATCCTCGCCAAGGGTGGACTGTCCTCGGCACGTCGCGGAAGGACCCGTACGTGCACGGTGATGCGGCATGGCAAGCGCTGCCAAGATGCTCAAGCGCAACGACATCGCACACCCTGGTGGTCATCGGTGGTGACGGCACGCTCGAACGGCGCTCCGGCTCGAGCAGGACGGCGCCCGCGCATCGGGGTGCCAAGACGATCGACAACGACATCAACGGCACCGACTTCACGCTCCGACTCCGACACTGCCGGAAACAATCGTCACCGACGACATCGACCGTCGCGACCACCACCGCCGAGGCCCACAACCGGGTGACCTGGTGGAGGTCATGGGTCGCACGAAGGTATGGATCGCGACGACGGTGGCTCGCAGGGGGCGCAGGCAACCCTGAATCCCGCAGGTTCCCTACGACATCGACGAGGTCGTGGCCTTATCGGCGCCGTCATCGTCGACAGAACTACAGCGTCGTCGTGATCGCCGAGGGTGTCGAGCCGCCCCAAGGTCGAGCCCTCCAAAGGATGCCTTCGGGGTTCGATCCGGTGGCGGCGTGGCGTATCAGCTCGCGCCCGTCATCGAGCAGCTCACCGGTCACGAGACGTGGTGACGGTGCTGAGTCACCTCCGAGCGGGGTGGACACCGAGCCGTGCCGACCGGGCGCCGGCCACCGGCCGGCGCCAAGCCGCCGATCTGTCGCGCGACGGCCAGCACGGTATCATGGTCGCCATGCGCGGCGTGGACTCGTCCCCGTCCGACCGCCGAGGGCTGTGCCGAGATCCGCGGCTCGACCAGCGTCGTACGAAGTCGCCGAGACGTTCTTCGGGCGAGTCGACGACGGCCGGTCGACGACCGGCGAACGGTCAGAAGCTCGACGTACTCGTAGTCGAGCGGATTCGCCACGGAGCCCGTCGACGGCGGCGCAACCCATCCCGGCGACCCCGCCCGGCTCGGCTCCTGGCGACTCGACCATCAGCGACTCCACATGGGCACGGTCGTCGGCGGTCGGCAGCCAGTGACCGACGTTGGCCTCCCACTCGGCTTCGTCGACGAGGCGACCATCCGGGCTGACATGGTGGTTGCCGAACGTACCGACAGCGCGGTCGAAACTGATGTGCGGCAACGTCAGCTCGCGAACCGACGTCGTCGTCATAGATCCGGTTACCTGGTGCAGCCCACCCAGGCAGTCCTCGCGGTAGTCTCGCGAAGGGTCTCGTTGAGGGCGTTCAGCATCGGCGCCTCGCGCTCGGTGATCCGGCCGCCATCGACGTCGGGAACCATTCGCGTGAGGTCGTGGAGCCGGTGATCGTCGTCGTGGGACTCCTCCTTGAAGCGACCCTTGAGCCCGGCCGCGTAGTTCGCGGCGTTCGTGGACG
>CAWKAY010000007.1:0-1391591 GCA_963847775.1 uncultured Acidimicrobiaceae bacterium | reverse complement strand
CAACTTCTTCGGCGCCTACGTGCCCTATCTTGGCGGGTTCTTTGGTGGCGCCTTCGCCGTGCTGATGGGTCTCGGCGAAGGTGGCGTCGGTCTGGCCATCGCCATGCTGGTCGTGACCCTGTTCGTCAACCTGGTGCTCGAGAACTTCCTGCAGCCGATGCTCATCGGCGGCAGTCTGAACATGGCCCCGCTCCCGATCCTCCTGGCCACGACGCTCGGCGGCATGCTCGCCGGGCTGCTCGGGCTGGTCCTCGCCGCCCCCGTCCTCGCGATCACCTCCGACATGGCGCGCGAGCTGCGCAAGTCGGGGTTCTTCGGTCCACCTTCGACCGACGCGAGTCCAGACGCCGGGTAGCAGTCCGGGTGTCGAATCAGGAGCACGGCATGTTCGGCGCCCTGGCCGCGCTGATGGCGGTACGAGGGCGATGCGATCGGGGTGAACGTGATGTTCACCCCCGCTGCAGTGGCTCAGCTGACCGAGGCGCTTTACGTTCGCGACGTGGTCGAACCATTCGACTACGGCATGATCGGGTCACCCGATCGCCTTCTCAACGGAGAACAACCATGTCGGAAGAAAACCTCGTCCTCTACGCCGCCACCTACGCCGACGGTGACAGCGCCCGCGCCGACTTCGACGATTTGAAGGCCGCGGAAGGACCAGATCTCCTGGTCGTCGGTGCGATCGTGATGAGCCGCGACGCGAACGGCGCCGTCGATGTACTCGAGTCCGGCGACGGCGACACCGCTGCGGGAGCGATGCTCGGCGGCGGCGTGGGCCTCGTCGTCGGCCTCTTCGCTCCACCACTTCTGGCCTCGACAGCGATCGGTGCCGGGATCGGCGCACTGCTCGGACATCTGACCAAGAAGCACGAGGAGAAGGAACTCGGTGTCGAACTCGACGAGTACTTCCCGGCCAACTCGTCAGCGGTCGTCGCCGTCGTCGACGATGTTTACCTCGACCGTCTCGAGGCAGTGCTCGGCAAGGCCAGCAAGCGGGTAAACAAGGCGATCGACCGCGACGACTACGACAAACTGGTCAAGGCAGTCTCGAAGTCGGCTGATCAGATCGACGACGCACTCGAATCCTGAAAACCTCCTCCCGGAGGAGTCGAGCATCATCGACCCTCCGGGAACCTGATCCACGCATTCACGTTCTCGAACCCCTGAACTTTCAATCCAGAAGGATCTCCATGAGCCAAGACGACGCAGAATCAGCGGCGGAAGCCAATCCGTACGCAACCAAAGACCATCCGTACGCCACGAAGGACTTTCCCCTTGCGACTGAATTCAACCCGTACGCAACGGGGAAGGACTACTCCACGATCCCTCAGCGATTGCATGAGTATCCGTCGTCTGACCGGGCGAAGAAGATGGTCCATGACTCGTTAGTCATCGACACGCTCTTCTCCGGCACCTGGCCAGAGCAGTGGTCGACTCCTGAAGCCCCGGAGTTTCATGACTACATGGACCGTGTCATTGCCGGCGGAGTGAAGGTGATGGCTCTCTGCCCTTCAGCTGATGCATTGAATACATCCTCTGCGGTGTCGTTGAAAGCCTTGCAGTTCTATCTCGGCGAAGATCAACGAGTTCCCTGACAAGTACAAGATCGTGCGGACCACCAAGGACATCGACGACGCAGTCGCCGAAGGGAAGCTGGGGCTCTACTTCACGCATCAGGGGACCGGCCATTTCGAGGGTGATCCCGACAATGTCGCGATCTGGCGTCAACTCGGTTATGGCTACTGTTTGTTGGCCTACAACCAGCGAAATCCGGTGGGTGACGGTTGTTTCGTGGAAGAGAACGGTCCGCTGACCGACTACGGGAAAACGCTCATCGATGCGTACAACCGCTACGGCATGCTCGTGGATGTGAGTCACACCGGTGAACGCACGTCGCTCGACGCCATCGAGCGGAGCAGCCAACCGGTCATCTCGTCCCACTCCGTCGCCATGGCGATCGCCGACTACCCGCGGAGTCTCGAGGATTCGGTGATCAAGGCGATTGCGCAGAGCGGTGGTGTGTGTTCCATCAACTGCGTGGGCGCCTTCGTCGACATGTCGAACCCGGAGATCGTGACGACGGAGATGCTCTTCCGCCACATCGACTACATGGTTTCCCTCGTTGGCATCGACCATGTCGGATACGGTTCCGACTTCATCCCCGATGTCACCTTCACGTCCGATGGGATGCAGACGCCATTCGGTGCGGCGATCTTCCCAGACGGTGGCTACACCGCGAAAACCGGCGCCATGGGGTTCCCGACACCTGCCTCCTATCAGATCCTCCCGGCCCTCGTGGACAAGTTGCTCGACGAGGGATATTCCGAAGAAGACTGCCTCAAGTTCGTCGGAGGAAACATCTACCGAGTCATGAGCGAAGTCTGGAAGTGATCTTCTGATCTCATCGAGGTCACCGCTGATATTCGGCCAATCAACAGGAGAATCCAAGAAATGACCAGCAACGAGATCCAGTCAGTGCCCAGCCCAGAGCGCGCCGGTGCGTCAGGCTTCGAGCCGCTCGAGGTCGACAGCCCGATGGCGAAGTGGAAGCAGCCACAATCGGAAGCGTTCATCGATCAGGCGAGGCAGGACTACAGCTTCCCGAACTGGCAATCGGGCAGCGAGCAGTCGATCTACTACAACCTGAACATCCCCGAGTTCTTCAATTGCTCGTATGTGCCGCCATCGGACGAGTTCTCCAGGCTCGAACGGTCGATCGATCCGACAGTGCTGGATCTGACCTTCACCGCCGATGACGGCTCCACCACGCCACCGCTGCGGGAGTACCTGGTCGGCAAACGGCAGGTTCAGGCGATGATGATGGCCCACCAGGGCAAGGTCGTGTTCGAGATCTTCCCTGGCATGAACCCAACCGACTCCCACATCTGGATGTCGGCCGCGAAGACGACGGTCGGGCTGCTCATGGCGATGCTGATCGACGAAGGCAAGGTCGATCCCGACAAGCCGGTGCCGACCTATGTGCCCGAACTCCGTGGCACACACTGGGAACAGGCCACCGTCAAGAACGTCATGAACATGGCGTCCGGGCTCGACATCGAAGAGAGCATCGCGAACCTGCTCAACCCCGACACCTGGATCGCTCATTTCTTCACCGCCGTCTTCGAGGGCACAGGCGATTGGCGCGAGATGTCAAAGCATGCGCAACCACTCGAGGGAGAACCCGCCGGCACCCACTTCCGCTACTCCGGGGCCAATACCCAGACGCTGGTGCTCGCGACCCAACACGTGACCGGGATGCGCTGGCAGGACTTCTTCCACGAGCGGGTCTGGTCGAAGATCGGGGCGAAGAGCCCGTACCTCGCTGGGCTCTGTCCCGACGGCTCGCCGGCGGCTGCCGGCATCGTCGCGTCCACACCGGAGGACGTGCTGCGGTTCGCATTGTCGTACACGCCGAGTTGGCACGTGGTGTCCGAGGAACGGATCGTCTCGGAACGGCTCCTGCAGACCATCCAGTCCATGGGCGACCCGGCGGCCTACGTGGGCTCCACCGAGGAGGGCTACGGACTCGGCTGGTTCGGCGAGAAGCCGCTCACCAACACCGCACAATGGGACCACTCCTTCGCCGACGGCGCAATGTTCAAGCACGGCAACATGGGTCAGGGCATCTACGTCGATCCTGCCCGAGATTTCTGCGGCATGTACTTCGGTCTGGCCCCGAACCCGGACGAGATCTCGGGAGTCGATTATTCTCCTGGCTATCTGCGAACGGCGGCGAAGTACTTCGCCGGCCAGTAGACCACCAGTCCAGGGGAGTGGCCTTCCGATCCCGACCTGGAGGTGTGGACAATGCGATCGCGGGGAGATGTCGATGTCGTACGTCGAAACGGTTGAGCCGGCGGCCAACCGGACGGTCCAGTCGAGCATCGCCGGCCACCACCGCCGCCGCTGGGACTTCCGGTGAGAGTCCCATCAGTGGGCCAGCGCAACGATTGGACACCCGAGCCCTCGGGCGCGCTGTCGCTCTGCGGCTGAGCCCCATATGAGAGGATCGGGCACGATGAGTCGTCGCGACCCTGCTGTTGCCGCGGATCGACGGTCGAGCCCGTCGGCAGAACGAACAGCGCAAAGAGGGATTCACGATGGCCCTGTACGTGTCGGTGTGTCTCCTCGCCGCACTGACCGGACTGCCCGATCATGATGATCGCCATCTCCTCGACGTGCTCGGCATCGTCTGGGGCACGACCATCGGGCTGGCGCTCGCCCACTGGTTTGCGTTCCGTCTGTCGGCGCGCCTGGTCGAGTCAGGTGAACTCCGGCGCGAAGACACGGAGCTCGCGCTTGCCCAACTGGTCGGCGCTACCGCCATCGCCGCAGCGTGTACGGTCCCGATCCTCCTCCTTCCTGCGTCTGCTGAGCTCGACGCCGTTCGGTTCCTGCTCGCGGCCTTCATCTCCGTCGTCGCGTATGCCGTTGTTCGAAGCAGTCCAGGCGACGACAGCAGCCGACTGCGAGCGCTCGCCTACGCGAGCGTGGTGTTGTGCATCGCGCTCATGGTGGCGACCGCGAAGTACACGCTCAGCGGTCACTGAGCGCACCGGCCGTGTGCAGCACTCGGTGATCGCGTACTGATGCGCCGGCGGGGCGAGCCGATTTCGGCAGCGACCCCGTCTGTCGTCTGATCAGTCGGCCCGACTCCGACGACGACGCAGCACCCCCAGGCCGTACGAGACGACCGCGCCGAGCACCGTGACGAGCGTCGGCACCCGGCGTCGAGGAGCCGAACACCGCGTTCTGCGCCATGCCCACCGGATGCAGCATCGATCATGGGCCGCATGCGAAACCTTGCTCGCTCTGCTCACCCGCAGACGATCTCACCGTTCGACTCGTCGGCGGCTGAGAGAATGGTCTTCGCCCGCCCGTCTGGCAGATGTACGAGGAGTAGACGATGCCCAAGTCGATGTCGCGGCGCAAGCCGACTGCCGCCGGTTCGCGAGCGCTATCGACCATGGGCGCGCCCAGCGTGACCTCGTGCCGCTCGAGTCCCACGCCGAGTTCGACGTCGGTACCGACCGACCCGACCCGATCGAACTGCTCGTCGCGCAAGACGAGAATCGTCTCCAGGCGCTCGTCCCGATCAGACATGCACGGATGGGCCTGACGCCATTCACCTTCTACCGAGGCGGGGCGGTGGTCATGGCGTCGGACCTGTCGCGGACGGCGACAACGGACTTGCGTGTACAACTCTGTGGCGACGCACATCTATCGAATTTCGGCGTGTTCAACGGGGCCGATCGGCGCCTCGTCTTCGACGTGAACGATTTCGACGAGACGGCGCCGGGGCCATTCGAATGGGACCTGAAACGCTTGGCGGCCAGCGTCACCATTGCAGGCCGCAACAACGAACTGACCCCCAAGAAGACGCGAGCAGCAACCAAGGCCTCGGTGCTGGGATACCGCACCGTGCTCGATGCGACCTTGACGACGAGCCCACTCGATGTCCGGACTTTCCGAGTCGAAGTGGAGTCGCTGCTCGGCGAAGATGAGAAGCTGCGCAAACGGTCACAGAACGCACTCCACAAGGCTGCGCGAAAGGACAGCACCCGAGCGCTGGAGAAGCTGACCGAGCGCGTCGACGGTCGACGCCGGATCATCGCCCAGCCGCCGATGATCATGCCGCTGAGCGAAGTCATCGACGACATCGGCCTCGACCGGCTGATAGAGTTCATCGACCGGTATCGCGCTTCGCTTGCGCCGTATCGAGCAGCCGTCCTCGATCGCTATCACTTCGTCGACATCGCACACAAGGTCGTCGGCGTCGGAAGTGTGGGCACCCGGTGTCTGATCGTGCTGTTGGAGTCCGATCAGGGGGCTCCGTTGTTTCTCCAGTTCAAGGAGGCGACGACGTCGGTCCTCGAACCGTACGCCGGCCCGAGCGGATACGAGCGTGCCGGCGAGCGTGTGGTGCGGGGGCAACAGCTCATGCAGGCCACCGGCGATGTGCTGCTCGGATGGTCCCACTTCGACGCCGAGAACGGCCGCACCTTCGATTTCTACCTGCGGCAACTCTGGGACGGCAAAGGATCGGCCGAAGTGGACCAGATGGGCGCGAAGCGGCTCAAACGCTATGCGTGGCACTGCGGAGCCGCCCTTGCGCTCGCCCATGTACGCACCGGAGACGGTGCTGCGATCCACGGGTATCTCGGCGACGACGACACCGCCGATGCAGTGTTCGCGGATTTCGCTGAGCGGTACGCCGACCGGAACCAACTCGACCATGCAGCTCACGAACGTGCCATTGCTGATGGCCGGATCGAGGCAGCCTTCGAGGTCTGATCGCACGCGGCGATCAAGCTGAATCCGGCGGCGAGCGACGTCGATGGCGTTACCGCTGGGTGGCGAGCCACTGCGCTGCGGCTGCCTGCGCATCGAGGACTGATTGCCGGATCCGCTCGGTGGCGCCGAACACGTTGTCGCTGCCGAGTTGGTCGAGGGTTCCGGTGTGCTCGAGGGTGTGTCGCGCATCTGCCTCGACCTCGGCCAGCATCAGCCGGCACTGGTGCTTCTGGAGCATCTCGGCATAGTCGGTCAGCATGTTGAGCGTTGTCGTGTCGAGGGCGTGATGCCCACGCAGGTCGAGGATCACGACGGTCGGCGGGGTCTCGTCGTCCGGATGCGGGAGTTGATCCTCGAAGAACTGTGCCGACGCGAAGAACAGCGAGCCGTAGGTGTTCAGCGTGACGATCGACTCGGAACCGAGCGTCGGCTCGACGTCGCGCTCTGAGACGAGCTGGCCGTCCTCGTAGACCGCGGTCCTGACCGTGACGCCCTTCGACTCGCGGACGACGTAGATCAGGATCGACAGGGCAACGCCGACGAAGACGGCATTCTGCAGCGAGCTCAGGAGCGCCACCGCGATCAGGATCACCATGCCCCAGCGGTCCAGCCCGCCGAGTCGCCACGTGGCGAGGACCTGGGCCGGCTTCAGCACTCCGACGCCGAGCACCAGCAGGAAACCGGCGAGGGCCGGCATCGCGAGGTACTCCATCGCGCCGCTGAAGACCAGCAGCACCACCGCGATACCGGCCCCGGCGACGATGTTGGCGAAGCGGGTCTTGGCGCCTCCCTCGGCGAGGATGGCCGTCGCCGAGAACGACCCACCGACCGGCATTCCCTGGAAGAAGCCGGTGGTCACGTTGGCCAGCCCCTGTCCGGTGAAGTCGCCCGACGGGTCCGACTTGCTCCCGTCGGGGTTCGGGAACGCGTGGTTGACGGCCGCTCCCTGCACCAACCCGACGATGGCGAGCGCGATCGCCGGCCCGATCAGCGCCGGGACCAGGTCACCGAAGGAGGACAGGTCAGGGAAGATCGGCAGCGGCAGTTGTCGGGGGATGTCTCCGATGTCGCGGACGAGCGTGACATCGGACCAGTCGAAGATCGCCGGCACCAACGACGCGACGAACATGGCCAGCAGGATGCCCATGGTCGCGAACCGCGTCTGGTTCATGGCGATCATCACGACCATGGCGACGACCCCGGTGGCCAGCGCAGTAAGTTCCACCTTGTCGAGGTTGGCGAGGAGGTTGATCGTCTGGGAGATCTTGTTGTCGCCGTCTGCGGCGTACCCGGTGAGGTTGCTCAGCTGCCCCAGGACGATCGACAGACCGACCGCGTGGGTGAAGGCCGCCATCACCGAGTCCGGCACGAAGCGCAGGATGCTGCCGAGCTTCAAGAGGCCGAGCAGCGCCATGAAGCCTCCGATGAGGAGGGTGAGGATGAACAGGGCGTCCTGTCCGGTGTCCGCCGACGGGGAGACCTCGGGCACGCCGGCGACGATCAGTGCCATCGCGCTGGTCGCCTGGATGCTCATCGAGACCGAGCTGGTGAAGAACGCGCCCGAGAACCCGCCGATCATGTAGGCGTACACGCCCGTGACCGGGTTGAGGGCCGCCAGCGTGCCGACGGCCATACCGTCGGGGACGCTCTCGACGGCAAGCGTGAGACCCGATGTGACGTCCTTCTTGACGGATCGTCGATCGAAGAAGTTCGAGATCATCGGGTTTCGGCTGGCCAATCGCTGGGCGCATCCCCCGGAGTGACAGCGCTGACGACCACGGCGGATTGCGTAGTTCGGTCCCAGCGGGATCTCAATGCTCGAGATGGGTGAAATCGATGTTCACCCCGCGTCGGCGCCAGTGCCGCTAGATCGACGTCCGGCGCGCCGGGCGTGTCGCCGGCTCGGGGCCGTAGGCGTCGTCCGGGTCTTCGCCGGTCGGGATGACGTCCTTGCGAGCGAGCCGGACGGCCGACGCAACCAGGACGAGCGGGGTCGCCCAGATGACCACGGCGTAGCCGGCGAGGCTGAGCGTGCTGATCCCGAGCACGCCGGCGACGAACGCTCCGTGGACGTTCCACGGGATGACGCTCGAGAGCAGCGAACCCGAGGCGGCGATCGACGCCGACTGGGCAACCGGTTCGAGCCGCGCCGCCTTGAACCTGTCCCGGTAGGTCTCGGCGCTGACGATGATCGCGACATAGGGGTCGGCCATGGCGAGGTTGAACCCGGTGGTGGTCGCCGCCGAGGCGACGATGAGCCGCGCCGATGTCCTGGCCCAACGGAGCAGCGGTGCGATCGCTGCGGCGAGCATGCCGGTTCTCGACATCAGGCCGCCGTACGCGGACGCCACGAGGATGAGCCACACCGTCGGGAGCAGGCCGACGGCGCCCCCGCCGAAGAAGATGCTGTTGAGCTCGACGGTCGGGCTGTCGAGGTCGAAACCGTTGGCCAGTGTCTCGATGCTGACCTCCGCCCATTGGACGACGTAGGTCCGGTCGTCGTCGGCAAGCCGCTCGATCAGGTTTCGCTGGGTGACGCCGGCGAGCACCACGGCGGACAGCGCTCCGCCGAGCACGGCGAAGAACGCCGAGGACTTCGTCGAGATGATGAACACGATGAGCAGCGGGAGCAGACACAGCAGCGATACCGAGAACTCGGTCTCGATCACCTCGGTCACGGCGCCGCCGTCGAATGATCCGCCGCCGTCGCGGATCCCGAGGTAGATCATCAGCGCGAGCGTCGCGACCCAGCCCGGCGCCACGAGGCGAGCCATGATGCTCGACTGGCGCGCCGGTGTGACGCCGCCGACCATGTCCGTGGTGAGCACGAGCGTGTCGGAGACCCTTGCGATGCCGTCGCCGGTGAACGCGCCGGCCACCACCGCCGCGGCAGCGATCTCCGGTGAGAGTCCCATCAGTGGGGCCAGGGCGACGAACGGGACACCGAGCCCGGCGACGGTCGTGAACGAGCTGCCGAGGATGACGCCGATCAGGGTCGCCGCGATCAGTGCAACCGGGTAGAGGATCGTCGGCGTGGCGAGTTCGGCGCCGTAGGACAACATCGTCGCGATCGTCCCGGCGAGCAGCAGCGACGAGACGAGCATGCCGATGACGATGATCAGGAAGAACGTGGCGATCGCCGACGTGATCCCGCCGACCATCGATTCACCGAGGAACTCTCGTGGCCGGTCGTGTGTCGATCGGGCGGCGATCAGCACGGCCGCCGCCAGGCCGAGGGTCATTGCGACCTGCAACGGGCCGGTGTCCACCTCACCACCGAACAGCGCGACCGCGAGCAGAATCGCCGCCACCATCACCCCCAGTGCCGACAACGACGCCCCCAACGATGGGGTTGCTGGAGGTGCGTCGGTAGGTGCTTCGGGAGATGTCACGCGATCGGTCCAAGAGTCGACGGGCGTCGCGGGCCGGAGGGCACCCGTCGGACCGTCGCCTGGACGAGACGCTGGACACTGCCGACACGCGGTGAGTGCACAGTCTGGCCGCGAGCTCCGGAGGCTGTCGTCGGGCGTGCAGGGTGAAATCGTGGTTCACCCGATGCGCTGGACAGGCAAATCTTGGCGAGGAGCCGCTGGACAATCGCCAGGAGGTTGCGAACGGTGGAACGGTGGGTGTTGCGGCTGCGTTCGAGAACATCTCCCCGAGGCTGGAACGCTGCTGGTGCCGAAGAACAACGAGCCGCCGACCAGGTCGTTTGCATGTCGCGGCCCGGCGAGTACTGCCGCGCACGGTCGATGCGCGGCTTCCCGCCCTTGTATCTCGCCGGTCGGGCACACCGACGCTGATCCGCCGACGACCAAACACTGTCCACCATGAACCGGGAAAGCACACCGCCCGTGCCTCACCGAACTGGAACACAGCAACCGGAGCCAACATGTCCACTCTGAACGGGGACCGCACACCTGTCGTGCCTCACCGGTCACGCACGACGCCAGGCCGCGAACGCAAACTCGAATAAGGACCTGAGCGGATAGGTGGTCAGTTGGCGCAGTAGCGGTCGCGCCACGCGATGAGTTTCATCGTGACCAGGATCGCGGTGGCGAAGCAGAGCGCGGCGTGGCGGTGGTGGGTTCGGCGGTCGGTGTTGCGGCGGAGTTGCCCGAAGGTCGACAGCCACGAGTTGGTTGCCTCGACGATCCAACGCAGTCCGAGCGAGACGAGTTTCTTGCGTCGGCCGTGGCCGGGTTTGCGCCGCGGCTGGATGTCGACATCGAGGAGTTCTCGTTCGACCGTGCGGCGCCGGATGCTGTTGTGGTCGTAGCCGCGATCGAGGTGGATCGTGTCGACATCTTCGAGCAGGCCGTGCGCTTCGATCGCGTCGAGTGTCGGATCGAGGAGCTTGACGTCGTTGCGGTTCGCGCCGTCGAGTGCCCAGCCGATCGGGACGCCGTGGCGGTCGACGCCGATCGACCACTTGTGGCCGAGTTTGCCCCGGTCAACCGGGCTCGGCCCGGTTCCTTCGCCGCCGTATCGGGCCTTGTGCTGAGAGCCGTCGATCGCGACTTCGGTGAGGTCGAGTCCGATGATCTTGTCGAACGAATGGATCGCTTCTCGACACAGTTCGTCGAACACGCCCGCTGCGATCCACTCGTCCCGACGGGTCCGCAGCGTGGGGTCGGAGACCTTGTGGTCGAGGATCGATTCGATGTCTCGCCACGATGACCCGGTCGTCAAACGGATCAGGATGCCGCAGAAGCAGAGTCGGTTCGAGATGTGTGGCCGGTGACACCCGAGCGGGTGATCTGGCGGGTCTGGCAGGAGTCCTTCGATGGCGTGCCAGACAGCATCCTGGACATCTCGTTCGAGAGCGCGCATGATGTTCGATGACCTCCCCGGTCGTCGTGATTGGGTCGCACTCGATATGAAAATCGAGCCAACCTCACGACCGGTGGATGGTCACCGTCCGCCACCTATCCGCGCGGGTCCTAAGTAGAGGACCATCTACCAGCCATCTACCAGGAGTTCTTCAGAGCGGATGAGGGGAATCGAACCCGCGTTCTCAGCTTGGGAGCCTGACGGGTAGGCGCGTCGGTGCAGCGGGAGGCACATCATGCCTGCTCAGCGGCGGTTTCGGAGTTGGCGACGAGTACACACAGGTCCGCGCCATTGCGCCCTGTTCCGCGCTGCTCTAGGCACGAACTAGGCGCGGCGGCCCCACCGTGCCTACCGAGGCGGTGGGGGCGGGATCGGCGCGATGGCCGATTGGGCGCGGGCGATCACGGCGTCGGTGAGATCGCTGAACTGGTCGAGCTCGGCGTCGGTCGGCTCGACGAGGTCGGAGGGGTAGTTGGTCTTGTGGCGCAGGTCGCGCAGCTCCTCGAGCTGCGCCCACTCGGTGCGGTTGACGAGTTGTACCCCGTACGCGTAGGCGACCACGGCGACGTGGGCGCCGGGTCGGTTGGCGAGCCGGAGTCCGCGGGCCGCCGCGACGGCGCTGATCGCGAGCCGTGCAGCTTCGTGGAGGTTCGAGATGACCGGGAGCCGGAGGCCGTCGTCTCGGCACAGCTGCGCGGTCTTTCGGAACTCGCGCGCCGACGCGAGCGTGCGTGTGCCCTCGCGCCGTCGGTCCGCGCCGCTGCCGGGAACCGTGTGCATCGCGTCGCGGATCAGCGCGTCCACGTCGGTCGGGCGGCCGCTCACGAGCCGTCGCCTCGTGTGATGACCGGCACCGAGCCGTTCCTCAACGTGGCGAGCTGATCATGATCTGGTGGAAGCACCATCTGATCGACGGTGAGGCCGGTGGCGGCTTCGATCGCAGCGCGGTGCTCGGCGAGGGTGAACCGGGTGTGGGTCGAGCTGACGACGACGAGAGCGAGGTCGTTGGGCGGCGGGCCGGGTTCGCCGTGGAAGCGTGCCGCCCAGGATCCGTGGATGAAGACCTCGTCGATGTCGGTGACGTCGAGGTACTCGTCGCGGACGATGTGGGGCGTGCCGGCCGCGTAGGCGACGAGTCGCCGGAGCGCGTCGGTGTAGGGGGCGTCGGCCGGGCGGACGACTTTGGCGCGACCGACCTCTTCCATGGTGACGATCCCGGCGTCGGCGAGGCGCGCCAGCTCGCGAGCGACGGTCGGCTGAGAGAGACCGAGCCGACGGGCGAGCTCGCTGCCCGAAGCCGGCCGGCCGAAGAACACCTCGGCGAGCAGTTGCGCCTGCGTCTCCGACCGGAAGATCGGGAGCAACTCTGGAGCAGCCGTCGGCACTCCAGCAGTATATACACATTCCGAGTGATATCGCTAGGAAAGCGCATGCACATCTCAGACCTCAGTGACTCCGCTTCTACGCGAACGACGACCCGAGCGACTGCTCATCTCGTCACCCCGGTGGCACCAATGGCGTGAGCGGCGTCCGCGTGGCCGCGGATCAGAGGTCGGTGGGAGCCGCGACGAGGGCATGGGGAGGGTTTCGCGCCGGGGACGGTTTCTCGGCGCGTGGTGGTCACTGCGGACGGGCGGGTTTGAAGGATGGATTCTCGTCATGGTCACCGGCATGGCACGAGACCGGTTCACTCCGCCACCGAGCATCGATCCGACGCGTCGCGTGATCGTCGATGTGACACGGCTAGCCGTCGAGCTCGGCGTGAACGTGAGCTTCGTGCGTCGTCTTGTCTGGGAGCGACGCATCCCGTACTTCAAGATCGGCAAGCTCGTCCGGTTCGATCTCGCCGAGGTTCACGACTGGCTCGACCAATGCCGTGTGGACGCTCTGCGCTGACTCGCGAGGCAGCAGACCGGCGCCGACAACTCACGAGGCCGAAGGCACCGCAGTCATCTAGCGCCACGGGCGCGAACTTCGCGGGCAGTCTTCGGCGCGCCCGGGGCGTTCCGTCCGTGATTACGAGCGGGTACCCGCCCGCATGAACGCTCCACAGTGGTGCCGATCCAGGGCCGGATAGTCGTGGGGACAGCCTGAGCGATATGCGTGCCCCCGGCCGGGTGCATCGGCGGGCTCAGAAACATGGAGTTCGGCGTCCTCGTCCCTCATCGCAGCGCCGGAAGCGCACCGTCGAGGAGAACCGCGTTTCGACGAAGCAATTGCCTACCACGGCGTGCCGGGACGGTCGCTCAGGGGGCCGGGATTCGGTTGGCCATCGCATTGACGGCGAGTGCCACAACCTCATCGTCGATCTCGCCCAGAGGTGTCGCCGCGAATACGAAGACTGTCGCAACGTCGCTGCCTGCGCCGGCGACGGCGAAGTTGACTTGGCTGCCGTTCGCGTCCTCGTCGACGCCGTGAATCGACAGGGAATCGGTGGGAAGCCCGGCGACCGGTGTCGGGTCGATGGTCGTCGTGAAGCCGGAGGGCGCAGTGGCGCCATTGCAGGACACGAGCACGTCGTCGACCGCGACGAGGACTTCCGACGTCGGCTGGTCGATGACCCAGGCAGCGAGGTATGGGCCGAGCTCGCTGGCTGCGAATGACGCGTTCACGCTGCCGACCGGGTCGATCGCCTCCTCGAACAACCCATCGAGGCACGACCCGCCCCCCTCATCGTCGGCTGGGACTTCGCTCCACCCTTCGGGCAGATCGTCGACTCGGAGCAGGATGGCACCCAGATCGATCTCGGAGGTCGCGTCATCCGCCTGGCCGGTGACGTCAGTTGTCGGTTCGGTGTCGGTCGTTGTCTCGGTGTCGGTCGCCGGTTCGGTGTCGGTCGTTGTCTCGGTGTCGGTCGTCGGTTCGGTGTCGGTCGTTGTCTCGGCGCTTCCGCACGCTCCAATCGAGAGGAGTGCAGGGAGGAGAGCGAGTGCGAGGTGTCGACGAACCGCTACGATGGGCGTCTTACTGCTCGACTCGACGGCCATTTCTTGAGCGATTCTTGTACGTGGCTTCATCGGACGCTACGGTACTCAGGCGACGCGGTGGGCGGACGTCTTTCGAGATCACTCGGTGGTTCGGCGCGGGATTGGAGAGTCATGCGGAGGAACTGGGCGGCCGTTGTCGGAGCGGTCATTACCATCGCGGCGACGTCGATGTTGTCGCCCACGACAACGTCTGCCGTGTCGTCGACGGTCGCCGACGGGACGATCTCGTTGGACGTGGATGTCCCCGATGCCGGCACGGCGCTCGTGGAGATCCGAAACACTAACGGCAAGGCAGTTCTCCGGACGGTGGTCGTCCACGAGGATGGCACGGTCGACGTCCAGATGCCGCCGGGTACGTACACGATCCTGCCGCGGCAGGTCGCGGTCGAGGGTGAACGGTTCGTGGCCGGCGCACAGCCGCACTCGGTCAGGGTGAAGTCAGCGAAGTCGACTGCGACGTCCATCGACTACGTCCGGTCGCTCGGTGTCCAGCATCTCAGGGTCACCGATATCGGTACGACGAGCGTCGCGCTCGACTGGGAGGTCGAGCTTGGCGACGAGACCACCGTGTGGCGACTCGCAGGCGATGACGCGCCCACGCGCCCCGGGCAGGGCACGGAAGTTGCGCTGACCGACTCGTCCTCGTTGACCGACACCGGTCTAGAGCCTGGCGCGGTGTACACGTACTCGATATTCGCTCGTCCCGGCGATGGGGCGTTCGGGCGCGACGATGTCGACCCGGTGTCGATCACGGTCAGCCTGGACGATGGCGACCCCTCGACTCCGCTCTTCGTCTTGAGCCCAGGCACACAGATCCTCGACGCGGACGAGTTCGCGGCGTTCTCCACCGGCGACAGCCTGATCCTCGAGCTCTCATCGGATGTCGTCACGCCAACGCCCGGCACGACGGTGATCGTCCCGGCGACCGCGACGCTGCCTGGCGGATACCTCGGCGAAGTCAGCGCCGTCAGCGCCGACGGGAGGCGTGTCGAACTTCTGATGGGATCGATGGCGTCGGCCTTCGATCTCTACCACCTCGAGATCCCCGACTTCTCCGCGCTCCCTCAGTCGGATCTCGACTTCGACGTTGCACCGCCGCCGGGCACGCTTGACGGCGTCGAGGGAGCGATCCAGGCGGCGGCCGGGCCGCAGGCATTCGCTACCGCCAAGGCCGCACCGCAGGCTGTCGCGGCTGCGCCGTCTCCGGCAGCGGTCGACGTGAAGTGCGGTGGCACCTCTGGGCTGAAGGTGACGCCTGACATCGAGATCACCGACAGCGGTCACGCCGACATCACCATCGACAAGTGGAAGATCCGGTTCTTCCCTGACGTTCCGCACACGCTCAACTTCGACGTCGGATACGCCGCCACGCTCCAGGCGACCGTCAAGGTCGAGGGTGAGATCGCGGCGTTCTGTGGCATCGACCTGCCGCGGCTGTCGAACAACCTCACGTACTACCCGGTGCCGCTTGCGTACGAATTTCGTCCGGTCGCACGAATCAACCTGATCAGCACGGGAACCGTGGAGAACCTGGGCGGCTCGGTGACCGCTGGATTCCAGACCGACGGCAAACTCTCGATCAAGGGGCTCCCGCAAGTCAGTGGCGATCTGATTCTGGAGACGAATGCCACCGAACCGACGATCATCGGCGGGGCCGGACTCAACCTCAACGTCGGCGGATCGCTGACGTTCGGTCCCGGTGTCGGAACCAGCAGCGTCGGCCTAGTGCTCGGGTTGAAGGGCGAGTTCTCGCCCCTCGACGCAACGGCATCGCTGGTCACAGTCGAGAAGAACGGTGTGGAGGACTCGTGCGTGAAGCTCGAAGCGCAGACCACGATCGGGCTCGCGGCCGCGTTGCGAGCATGGGTGCCCGGCTACACAACCGACTACAGCGTGACGATCGACGAACTCCAGGGCAGTTTCCCGTGGGGCGGATCGCCCTACTGGTGGCCGAATGACTGCACCCAGTCAGACACCCCGACGAACGATGTCGTCGGCGACGGCTTGACGGTCATCGGCGACAGTGTCACAGGCGACGACAACCAGTTCGGCAAGGTCGACGGATTCGTCCCCGGTGAGAACACATGGGTACTGAGCACCGGCAACATCAACGACGTCGTTGGCTCCCCGTCAACGTTCGCCTCCTCAGGCATGGGACAGCCCGGCGACGCAGCGCTGTCGCAACTATCCGGGAACACCACCTACGACGCCGCCGCCTACGAGGTGACGGTCGTGCCGACAGGTCAGACGCTCGTAGTGCGCTACGCGTTCGGGTCCGAGGAGTACCCGGAGTACGTCGGGTCGCAGTACAACGACGTGATGGCCGTGTTTGTCGACGGACAGAACTGCGCGGTGGTTCCGAACACGACGACGCCGGTCTCGATCAACTCGATCAACGACCAGTCGAACTCCCAGTACTACGTCGATAACTCGTCGGGTGCCTCCGGATACAACACCACGATGGACGGTCTCACCGTCCCGCTCGAGTGCCGCGTTGCGGTCACGCCCGGCCAACAGGTCACAATCCGGATCGCCGTAGCGGACGCCTCGGACTCCATCTACGACAGCGCCGTCGCGTTGATCGATGGTGGCATCTACTCCGAGTGAGCGCACCCGGTCGGCCGCGGACTGAGACCACTAGATCGAGCGTGCCGGCCCGGTGACGGATCGGTGGCGCCCCCCAGGGCCGCAGCCTCGGGACGTCGAAGGCTTCGCCGCTGCAGTCTCGGCCGGTCTCACGCCGGCTCGACCCTCGACGCCGCCGCGTATCGCCGGGCGCCCCACCGCTCGACGCGCGTTCACCGGTCTAGCGGCGACGTTCGGCGTTGCGACGGCAACCGCGATTGCCTGCCTTATGATGCTGCCCGGCGGACGTGTTGCCGGCTGGGGCGCCGTCGCGTTCTTCGCGGTGCTGGGGATCGGGTATCTCGCCATTCGCGCGTCACTTCACCGGTTTCGCAACATCTTCCTCACGGAACTCCAGGCGGGCTACGCAACCACGACATTCACACAGGGCTTGTTCTGGATACCTCGCCGGGGGTCAGGTCGCAGAACGTGGGGCGACGACGTTGTCGGCTGGAACTGGGACGGGCTGTGGGTCCTCGATGTCCACGGCAACGTCGTCTCGGCGCCGGATCGGTCAATCGATCCGCCTGGGCTCTATCCATCGCCGCACCGCGTCGGAAAACTCGAATTGTGGACCGGGTATCGCTGGACTGGTGTATTCCCGTCGAGCTGACGTCGCTTGACGGCCACATCGGCCGTCGAGCGCCCATAGCGGCGCCGTCTGCTACGGAGTGGTCGCCCGACTCGTCAACAGTTCGTTTTGCTGGACTCGATGGCCAGCAATCTGTACTTGGAATCGGCGGCGCCGTCGAAGTCGGGGGTGGCGAGCCCAGTGACATATCCACCATAGAGTTCGCAAACCGTCCTGAGGGCTGCGGCGCAAGTCCCGGCTTTATCGTCACGAGCGCGCGTCGGGTTGATTCCTGAGCCTAGGTCCGCCGGTTCGGATCCGGATGTGATCGCGGCGCAGCACCTCTGACTCAGTCCTACAAGTGTCCTCGGCGATCGCGAGCGAGAGACATCGGCGATCGCTCGGCACGACGGCTCGACAAGCTTGCGCGCATCGCGGTGGAACTGGTCTGGGTACTTCGTTGGTCGGCCATGACGGGCTCCCTTCTCCATGGTCTCCAGTGTGATCAGGTGTTCAAGAATCCGCGGCAAGGTCAGATCCGAGACGTCAAGTCGTTGCGGGAGTGCGGCTGTTTGGGGACCCTTCGCGTTGAGTCTGGGATATGTGCGCCTCAAGCTGTCGCCGGCTGTCGTATCTTCCGATGGCGTAACACTCAGCTTCGATCGTGTGCGAATGCCTGCAGATCGGGGCCGGCTCGTCGATCTGCTCACCAACGATGAGTGGCCGTTCCACGGCCCGCGACACATGGACGCTCACGCAGTCGATGCCATCGACTTCTCGAGCTCCGACGCCGCGAGCTACTGGATCACCGATCATGCCACGGTTGGGCTGCTCCGCCTCTTCGACCCGACGCGATGATGGTCCCATGCCGATCGTGATCTCCCGCGCCGGTGAGCGCTACATCGCGAACGTCTCGCCTCCGCACGGCAACGGAGTTCCGTGGTCCACAGTCGAGCCTATGACAGCCGACGAGCTCGTCGACGCTCTGCGCAGGCGCGGCTGCCATCAGACAGACATTGGTGATGCCTTCTACGACGCTGACCCGGATTGGCTGACGCCATAGCGCCTCCTCGACGAGCAGAACATCGAAAGCCGCTCCGATGGTTACTCGCCCGGGAACCGGCAGGCGGAGCGGTACGCCCAAGATCAAGCTGGCCACGATCAGCGCGAGGTCGCAGCGGGCTGACCGTGACACCCCGTCGGTACGGTTGTGGGTGTGCCGAGGATCTCCGCCTTCTACGGGATCATCATCGCGATGTACTTCGAGGATCATCCTCCGCCGCACTTCCACGCCAAGTACGGGGAGTACCAGGCCCAGATCGCCATCGCGACTGGAGAGGTGCTCAACGGTGAGCTGCCCCGCCGGGCCCGCGCACTCGTCGAGGAGTGGACCGAGCTGCATCGCGACGAGCTCATGGCGGACTGGGAGCTGGCCGTGCGTCAGGAACCTTTGAATAGAATCGAGCCGTTGCCATGAGCGCCCCATACGAAGTTCGAGCCGTCGAGCACCTCGGCGGGCACCGCCTTCGGCTCAAGTTCGCCGACGGACTCGTCGGCGATGTCGATCTCAGCGACCGCTTCGCCGGACGCGTGGGCCCGATGTTCGAGCCGCTACGCGACGTCGACTACTTCGCGCAGGTCAGCGTCGACGCAGAGCTGGGGACCATCGTGTGGCCGAACGGAGCGGACCTGGCGCCGGACGTGCTGCACGAGCAGGCGATGAGTCTGGCCTGATCCCGGCCTCGTCGGGGCCCACCAAGCTCGAACGATCAGAACGACGAACCCGCTCGGTTCGATACGGCGCTCAGAGCCGGCAATCGCGCGGCAGTGTCGGCTTGGCTCGCCCCGCCCATAGCGCGAGCGCCGTAATGCGGACGCGGCCACTGACACAGCGTCGCACTTCGGCCCTTCCCGCGCGCCCGGGAATCACACTGCCGCGACGGCCTACCGCTAACGCCAAACCGGCAGGAGCCCGGTTGCGGCCGGTTCAGCTCAGGTCGCGCCCGATGCGGGCCTCCATCGCCGCCGCGACCTCGGCGTCCCGCCGCTCCGACGCGGCGAGGTAGCGCAGCGACGCGTCGCTGCTGGCGTGGCCCATCCTCGCCATCAACTCCTTGACCGAGGCGCCAGACGCAGCGGCCGTCGTCCCGGCGAGGTGGCGGAGATCGTGGAACCTCACCGACTCGTCGACGCCGGCTGCCTTCTTTGCCCGGGTCCACATCGGGGCGAAGTAGCGGTTCAGCAGCGGGCTGCCCTTCACTGACGTGAAGACGAGCGCGTCCGGTGACTCCTCGACGAACTCGGCGATGTGAGCCCGGAGGATCTCGGCTGTCGTTGCCGGCACGACGACCGTACGGTATGCCGAGCGCGACTTCGGAGGGCCGAACACCGGCCCTTTGCCCTGCTCGAACGTCAGTGCACGCTCGACCCGGATCTCCGCCCGATCGAGATCGACGTGCCGGCGCGCCAGCCCGGTCAGCTCACCGAATCGCAGCGCTGAGGTCGCTGCCGTCCACACCAGCGCGCGACACCGCGGCTCGATCGCGTCGGCGAGACGAGCGACGTCGTCGAAGGTGAGTGCTGGCCGCTCGTGGTGATCTTCGACGGCTGCGCCCTTGATGCTCACGGGGTTCACGCGCAGCAGGCCGTCGTCGATCGCGGTGGACATGATCGTTCGGAACAGGCGGTACACCTTCGCCACCGTGTTCGGGGCGAGGTGGGTCTTGTGGAGACGCGCGTGCCACGAGCGCACGGCGGTGGGGGAGATGTCGCGCAGCCGCGCCTGGTCGAAGGTGTCGAGGATCCAGTCGAGCTGCGACGCGTACGTGTCCCGCGTGCGCGGCCGGAGGTTGCGCTCCTCGAGCCAGCGCCGTGCGTACGGGCCGAACCGCTCGTTGCCGGCCGCCGGGTCGACGTGCCGGCCGCGGTTGAGATCGGTCTCGACCGACGACAGCCACGCCCGCGCCTCGGCCTTCGTAGCGAACGTCGTGCCGGCGGACACCTGCCTGCCGAGATGCGAGTAGCGGGCCTGGTACCGCCCGCTCGGCAGCTTGCGGATCGTGCCGAACTGCCGCGCTCGGCTCACCTGGGCCACCCTGGTGCTCGTGGCTCTAGGCACGTTCTAGGCACGACTCCACGGTACACCATCAAGCAAGTCGAGCAACCGAGCCAGAAAACCACGAGTGACCAGGCAGTTCGCCTGGTCACTTCGTGAGAGCGGATGAGGGGAATCGAACCCCCGTATTCAGCTTGGGAAGCTGATGTTCTACCATTGAACTACATCCGCAACGGCCGCCCAGGATAGCGCCCCGCAACGTTGGGCAGCCAGAACCACGAACCGCGTGATTCGCCACCGCAACGTCCGACCGCTTCATCCTGCGCGATCTCGGGGATTGAAGAGCTGCGACGGCGGGTACGACCCGGTCACCATGGGACCGCAGACCGATGACCGCAACCGACAGCAGCCCGGTCACGACGACGTCGACGTCACGGCGCAACTGGTGCCGCCCGGTGAGCACGTGCACGCCGATCGCGGTCGTCTCGCCGACGATCCGACCGAGATCCCCGTGACGGGCTGGAAGGACATCGGTCTGCGTGTCAAGGACGAGTGGGGCGACGACAACGTCAGTCTCAGCGCCGCAGCCGTCGCCTTCTACTCGTTCCTCGCACTGATCCCGGCCCTCGCCGCGCTCGTGTCGATCCTCGGTCTGATCGCCCAGGGCCGGAACGCCACCGAGGTCATCGACGACCTGTTCGGCGCCCTGCCGCAGGAGGCAAGGGAACTGCTCAGTGACCAGCTCGTCGCCATCACACAAAGCTCCTCGGGGTCATTGTCGTTCGGCCTCGTGATCGGCATCGTGCTCTCGGTGTGGTCGGCCTCGGGTGCCGTCGGCCAGCTCATGAACACGATCAACATCGTCTACGACGAAGAGGAGACCCGGAGCTGGATCCGGCGCAAGTTGGTCGCCCTCGGTCTCACCTTCGGGGCCATCGCCTTCGTGGCGCTCGCGGTGTTCGCCGTGGTCGGGCTCCCGATCCTGATCGACCGGACCGGCCTCGGCATCGGCATGCGGCGCCTGCTCAACATCCTGATCTGGCCGGCCCTCGCGCTCGCATTCGGCGGTGCGCTGGCCGTCCTCTACCGGATCGCTCCCGACCGCCACTCGCCGCGCTGGCAGTGGGTATCGGTCGGAGCGGTCTTCGCGATCCTCGCCTGGGTCGTCGTCACCATCGGCTTCCGGGTCTACGTGTCGAACTTCGGGTCGTACAACGAGACCTACGGGTCGCTCGCGGCCGTTGTGGTCATCCTGATGTGGCTGTGGCTGACAGTGGTGATCGTGCTCGTCGGCGCCGAGATCAACGCCGAGATGGAGCACCAGACCGCGAAGGACACCACCGTCGGCGGCGATCAACCGATGGGCGAGCGAGGTGCGGTCAAGGCCGACACGCTCGGCGAGCTCAGCGACTGACGATCGCCGCGACCTTGCCGGACGGCGAGCTCAGGGACTGACGATCTCCGCGACCTTGCCGGACGGCGAGCTCAGCGACTGACGATCGCCGCGACCTTGCCGGACGGCGAGCTCAGCGACTGACGATCTCCGCGACCTTGCCGGACGGCGAGCTCAGCGACTGACGATCGCCGCGACCTTGCCGGACGGCGAGCTCAGCGACTGACGATCTCCGCGACCTTGCCGGACGGCGAGCTCAGCGACTGACGATCGCCGCGACCTTGCCGGACAGCACGCTCACTGCCGTTTTGCGAGCTCGTGCCTCAGGCCGCCGATGAAGGCCGGAACGTCGGGCGGTTGGACGGTAGCGGCTCGGATGTGGTCGTCGAAGTGCCGGGTCAGTTCCCGTACGTGCTCGGCCGAGCTGAGCACGAGGTACATCTGGCCGAGGTACAGCACGGCCCGAATCGGGCCGAACACCGTCACCGGTGCTGCATAGCGCTGCAACCCGTCGAAGAAGAACCATCTCAGCGACGGGTACAGCTCGGCGGTCAGATCGATCATGCGGTCGAGCTGTGCGATCCGGTCGGCGCGCGCCAACTGTCCCCACACGCCTTCGCCGCGAGCGAACCCTTCGATCGACTGCGTCGACGTGCACACCTCCATGCTGGTGCTCGGGTCGCGCGTCCATGCCAGGCGTGCGGCGGCAACCTCGATCTTCTGCTCGGGCGTCGAGGTCGCGTGGGTGCGCTGTTCGTAGTCGATCACGGCGCTCGTCTTGAGGAGGTCGGGCAGCGTCGTCGGCACGTAGCGCACCTTGTAGCCGATCGCATCCCGGAACCACTCGAGCAAACGTTCCTCGTTCTCGGCCAGCGTCGTGTGAGCGATCGTGGTGACCTCCGACATCACCTCGGCCTGCATCGGGCCGGCGTTCGAGAGCCCCATCAACCAGTCGAGCGAGACCTGGTGCACCTCGGCGATCTGGGTGATCGTCTCGAGCCGAGGCAGCCGGCGATTCGATGTCGACAACAGCTGGGTCAACGTCGAACGATCGAGTTGGGTGTCGGCAGCGAACCGGCTGCGGTTCTTGCCGCTGTTGGCGACGACTTCGCCGAGTCGGGTTCGGAAGGTCGACAGCAGTGCTCGACGATCGGCGGGCATGCCCCATTCTCGCATCTTGTGAGGCACATACACATCAAACGCTGCGAAACAGCGTGAATGAACGTCAGATGTCCGCAAGAACAGCGTGACAACGACGTCAGTGATCACGCACAGTGCAACCAAGACCACACGACCATGAACCACGACTCGACCACCACTACAATCCGACCGGCTGCACCGATTCGTCTGCCATCGACGATCGAATGGCCGACCCTTGCGATCGCAGTCGGTGCCTGGGCCGGCCTGATCGCCGGGGTGTTCACGCACGGCCTCGTCGCGTGGTGGATCACGGTCCCGGTGCTCGCAGTCTCGTCCGGTCTCTACGCCTCACTGCAGCACGAGGTGTCGCACGGGCACCCGACCCCGTGGGCGCCGGCCAACACCGTCATCGCCGGCGCCCCGTTCGGCCTGGTGTACCCCTTCGCCCGCTTCTGCGACCTACATCTCGCTCACCACGGCGACCCGGCACGGCTGACCGAGCCGGGCATCGACAACGAATCGCGATACTGCTCGCCCGAAGCCTGGGAACGCGCCGGGTCGATGATGCGATGGGTGCTGCGGGCCGAACGCACGATGCTCGGGCACCTCACGATCGGTGTCGTGCGCGGCTCGCTGATCTACATCGCCTCGGACGTGGGTCACGCGTTGCACGATCGACGGATCAGGCTGATCTGGATCCGCCACGGGGTCGCCGTCGTGTCGGTCGTGACGGCGATCGTCCTGTCGGGGCTGCCGCTCGTGCAGTACGCGGTCGGGGCTGTCTACGGTCGGGTGTTCTTCACGGGCCTGCGAACCTTCGCCGAGCATCGGGCCGTACCCGAGGGCACGCGTTCGGCGGTCGTCCACGCCGGCCTCCCGCTGCGGCTGATCTTCCTCAACAACAACCTCCACCACACGCATCACGCGCTTCCCGGCGCGGCGTGGTACCGCCTGCCCCGGCTGCACGACGAGCTCGGCTCTGCCGAGATCGCCCGACAAGGTGCCGGCCTGTACGCGGGTGGGTATCTCGAGATGGCCCGTCGCTATGCCGTGCGGCCGTTCTGTCAGCCGGTCCATCCGGGGTCGGTCACTGGCCGTTGACCCTCGGGGCCGACGACGATCAGTCGTCGGATTCGGCAGCTTCCAGCTCGCTCATCGCCCGCCCGACCGATTGCGACCCGAGCAGCGGTGACGCGCCCAAGCCGGCGATCGTCCCTGCCCGGTCGGCTGCCGACTTGTTCTGACTGAGCTTGCGCTTGGCCTCGATCCGCGTGACGTCGAGCTCGATCCCCACGATGCCGCGCAGCAGTTGTCCGATGTAGTCGGCCGGGGCGTCGTCGACCGCCCATGGTGAGGGCTGAGGTGCCTCGTGGAGGTGGGTCAGATCGCGGACCATCGTCGCCGTCCAGTCGACTTCGTCGTGGGCGATCAGTCGACCGTGGAGGTGCACGACCTCGTAGTTCCAGGTCGGCACCACCTTGCCGTGCTCGGCCTTCGACGGGTACCAGCCTGGCGAGACGTAGGCGTCAGCGACCGGAACGATGAGTAGAGCGTCGCAAGGCGCCATCTTCCAGATCGGGTTCGGACGGGCGAGATGGGCCCGCACCCGGCTGCCGTCGTCGGTGATCACGAACGGCATCGGTGTCGAGGTCAGATCGTCGTTCGCTGCCACGACGAGATGCCCGAAGCCGGCCGATCGGGTCAGATCGATCAGCACGTCGCGCCGATCCTCGGCGAAGTGACGGGGCATGTACATGACGCCGACGGTAGTGGCGATGCGCGTTCGGTAACGTTCGAGGCCGTGATCCTCCAATGATCCTGTCCGACCGCACCATGCGCGAGCAGATCGCCGCCGGGCGGATCGTGATCGAGCCGTTCGACGACTCCCTGATCCAGCCCTCGTCGATCGACGTCCGGATCTCCAACCTGTTCCGAGTGTTCCGGAACCACACGCGGGGCGTGCTCGACGTGAAGGACGACCTCACCGATCTGACGGAGCTGATCGAGATCCCCGTCGACGGCAGCCAACCCTTCATGCTGCATCCGGGAGAGTTCGTGCTCGGCTCGACGCTCGAGCGGATCGGCGTCGCCGACGATCTCGTCGCCCGCATCGACGGCAAGTCGAGCCTCGGCCGACTCGGCTTGCTGATCCACTCGACCGCCGGCTTCATCGATCCGGGGTTCGACGGCCACGTGACGCTCGAACTGGCGAACGTCGCGAGCCTTCCCATCACGCTGTACGCGGGCATGAAGATCGGCCAGGTGAGCTTCATGCGGATGACCACGGCGGCCGATGCTCCGTACGGGCAGGGTGCGACCGGGTCGAAGTACCAGGGCCAGCGCGGGCCGACGCCGAGTCGCTACTTCGAGAACTTCCGCTGACAGCGGCCCGGCGCGGTCGATCGATGACCGACCCCGGCCGGTGACAGGACGACGGGTCAGTCGTGGAGCTCGGCCATCTCCTCGCTGGATTCCTCGCCGGGCTTCTTGCCGATGATGATCATCCCGAGCACCTCGTCCATGGTGACATCGCGCTTGTCGACCGTGCCAACGAGCTTGCCCTGCAGCATCACGCTGATTCGATCGGCGAGATCGAACACGTCGTGGATGTCGTGGCTGATGAGGAAGATGCCGATGCCCTCGGCCTTCAGCTGGACGATCAGGTCGCGAACTTGCTCGGTCTCGGCCGGCCCGAGCGCCGCTGTCGGCTCGTCCATGATGAGGATCCTGGCGTTGAAGTGAACGGCTCGGGCGATCGCCACCGACTGGCGCTGGCCGCCCGAGAGCGAGCGGACGGCCGTCGTGAGGTTCTTGAACCTGGGATTCAGCCGCTCCATCACGGTCTGGGTCGCTGACGCCATCGCCTCGTCGTCGAGCGCGCCTGTTCGGGTTCGGAGCTCGCGCCCCAGGAACACGTTGCCGGCGGCGTCGATGTTGTCGGCCAGCGCCAGCTTCTGGTAGATCACCTCGACGCCGTGGTGACGGGCATCGCGCGGGTTGTGGATGGTGACGGGTCGGCCGTTGATGCGGATCTCGCCAGAGTCGGCAGCGTGGGCGCCGGACAAGGTGTGCATCAGCGTCGACTTCCCGGCGCCGTTGCCCCCGACGAGCGCGACCACCTCACCCGGGTACAGATCGATCGTGACCCCGTCGACGGCGTGCAAGCCGCCGAACGACACGCGGATGTCGTCGAGTTCGCAGAGCGGCACACCGGTGCGATCGACCTCGGAAGTGGTGGTGGATGTGTCGGTCATGGCGAGATCTCCTCCACTCACGGTCGGCCGGTCTGGATGACGAGCGCTGCGATGAAGGCGCCCACGGCAAGCGCCGCGAGCATCGCCGAGCGGCGGCGCTGCCGCAGCAGGGCGTCGATGGCCACGGCCGTGACGAGCACGACACCGACCACGATGTCCTGCGATGGGGAGTCGATGTTCAACAGCGACATGCCCGAGCGGAGTGACTGCATCACGACCGCTCCGAGCACGGCGCCCGGGATCGTGCCGATGCCGCCCGAGAACGAGGTGCCGCCGATCACTGCAGCGGCGATCACGTCGAGCTCGTTCTGCACACCGAGGTTCGTGGTCGACGAGTTGAGTCGGGCGGTTTGGATGGCGGCGCTGACGGCGCACAGCATGCCCATGACGACGTAGGTGTACGTGATGGTCTTGCGGGTGTTGATACCGCCCAGCTCGGCAGCCTCCGGATTGCCGCCGTAGGCGTAGACGTAACGTCCGAACCGGCGTCGTCGGGCGAGGTAGGTCATCAGCAGCGTGATGCCGATCAGGATCAGAACCGGATAGGCGATCCCGACCGGGTCGCCGGTGATGGGTGAGGAGTACCTGATCGCCACCAGCCACACGCCGAGGATCACGGTGCCGCAGCCGATGACCGCGAACGCGACGTCGATCCACATCGACCGAACCGCGAGCTCGTGCCGCCGGCGTCGCTGGCGGGCCATGGAGATGCTGAAGACGATCGCAGCGCACGCGAGGAGCACCAGCACCCAGCTCTTCCAATCGCCGAGCGATCGGTCGGGGGCGCCGCCGAGGTAGCGGAAGGTGTCGTCGAGCGGGGCGAGAGTCTGGCCCTGCTTGCCGCCCGTACGGAAGATCATGCCGCGCCACGCCAGGAAGCCGCCGAGCGTCACGATGAAGGCCGGCACCCCGACATAGGCGACGATGTATCCCTGGAGGCCTCCGATGATCGCCCCGAGGACGAGTCCGACGGCGAGCGCGATGAGCCAGGTGTACCAATGATGGCCTTTCAGCGCATCGATGGTGAGGTTCGCGCCGAACACGGAGATGCGCGCGTCGGTCTGAACGAGCGCCATCGTGTAGCCGAGGAATCCGAGCAGCGCGCCGACCGACAGGTCGATGTTGCGGGTCACGATGATCAGCACCATGCCGGTCGCCATGATCGCGATCGACGTGCTCTGCACCGACAGGTTCCAGAGATTGCGCGAGGTGATGAACTTGCCGTCGGACATGATGTGGAACCCGGTCCAGATCACGGCGAGCGCGGCCACCATGCCGAACAGCCGCGTGTCGATCTCGGTCGCGGCAACGAGTTCACGAAGGCTGCGTCGTGTGGTGGCGTCGGCGGCTCCCGCAGCAGGTGCTGTCTCACTCATCGGTGTGCTCGCTCATCGCACCGAGACCTTAGAACAGACGTGCCCCCGTCCGAACCTCGGACGGGGGCACGACATGGCTTCGTGTGTCAGCCGGATCGCGATCAGCCGCAGGCGGCCACCGCACCCGCCTCGACGCCTGCGCAGGCGTCCTCCTGGCTGATCCAGCCGGCATCGATCACGACGTCGAGGTTGTCCTGCGTGATCGGGATCGGCTCGAGCAGGATCGAGGTGATGTCGATGCCGCCCGGCGTCGTGAACGGCGCGGTGCCGGCCACCGCCGCCGCGTCGGGATTGCCGCACAGCGCGACGGCAGCCTCGCCGGCCGCGGTGCCGAGCTCGCGGGCGTCCTTCCAGACGCTGACCGTCTGCGTGCCGAGAGCGACGCGGTTGAGTGCCGCCTGATCGCCGTCCTGGCCCGACACCGGCACCTGACCCGCGAGACCCTGGGCCTCGAGTGCCGCGACCACGCCTCCGGCCATGCCGTCGTTCTCGGAGAGCACCGCGTCGACGTCGTTGTTGTTGGCGGTCAGGAACTGCTCCATCGTGGTCTGTGCGATCGCCGGATCCCAGTTGTCGGTGTAGTCCTCACCGACGATGGTGATCGTGTCGCTGCTCTCGCCCACCGGCGGGATGCCGGCGTTGACGTAGCCCTCGCGGAGGAAGTCGGCGTTCGCGTCGGCCGAGTTGCCCTTGATGATGACGAAGTTGCCCTCCGACACCACGTCGAGCACTGCCTCGGCCTCCATCTCGCCGACCCTGACGTTGTCGAAGGTGATGTACAGCGCGTTCTCGTCCTCGATCAGTCGGTCGTAGGCGATGACCGGCACACCCTGCTCGATCGCGCTGGCGACCGCCGGCTTGATCGCCACGCCGTCCTGAGCGAGCACGACGAGCACGTTGGCGTCCTGCGAGATCAGGTTCTCGAGGTTGCTGGCCTGGGTCTCGGTCGATGACTTGGCGTCGTTCGACACGTAACTACCGCCACCGGCCTCGATCGCTGCCTTGAGGGCCGGCTCGTCCCACTTCGCCCAGCGCTCTTCTTGATAGTTGTTCCACGAGACACCGACGACGCAATCGCCGCCCGTGTCGCCGTCTGCTGCAGTGTCACCGCCTGCGTCGTCGGCGGGCGTCGTGTCACCCGTCGCGTCGTCGTCGTCGCCTCCACATGCCGCCAGTACCAGCGCAGCACTCATGAGAACCGAGGCCATTCGTCGAACATGCATGTTCCAAGTCTCCCCTCTACGGTCAACGGCGGGTGCCATGACCTCACCAGCTTCCAACCCGACACCGTTCGCTGGTAGTGCCACAAGGCCCTGTTGGAGCCGGTGGGGTGTGTGGCGCTGGGCGGATGCTCAGGGCGCGATCGCGCCGTCGAAGTGCGCCTGGGCGAGGGCCATGGCGCCGGTGCCGCACTGGGAACCCATCGTGCGCCCTGCGATGTCGTCCGGCGCGATGTGGATGCCGCCGTACAGCCGGGAGATGCCGGCCTGATCGGCGGCGTCGTGGAACGTGGCCCACTGGAGCGTGAGATCCTCGGTCGGTCCCTCCTCGTGCAGCAGCTCGCCGCGCGGCACCGTTCGCTCGGACAGGCCGCCCGGGAAGAAGGTGCTGCCCGTCATCGCCGTCAGCACCTCCGCTGCGGCCCGGCTGAAGGTGCTGTGGCCGGAGACGTACCCGGCGAAGGACGGACTCACGAAGGTGGAGCGTTGGTACGGAACCCAGTCGACGGCCAGGATCCAGCCGACCCCGCTCGTCTCGGTCTCGGGATCCTCGGGAGACCCGCGCCACGACCTGACTGCGATCTCACCGACGTGGTCGGCCAAGTCTTCGTGGCGTTCGCCGGGCGCGCTCGATGCCGCGGTGACGACCTCGACGAGGCCGGGTTCGAGCAACAGGCCTTCCGGATCGTACGACGGCCCTGCCGGATCGCTCGACTGGCCGGCCGCGCCCATGTACCGGATCATCGAGATCGGTCGGACGGAGTCGTACCAGCCCTTCGCGCCCCAGGCGGCGATCGCCGCATCGTGCACGGCGCCGTTCAGTGCGAAGTACGTCTTGACGTCCCACTCGAGGGGGTCGAGCAGCGGTCCGGTGCCGCCGATCCGGTGTTCGAAGCCCGGTGAGTCCGCAACGGCGTTCGCGATCAGGTTCCAGTGGCCCGGAGGCGTCTCCGAATCGGGGCCGTCGGCCCAATACTCGGCGATCGATCGGTAGAAGTCGGCTCGTCGCACGACGTTCGGCTCGTACCGATCGCCGGTTGCCGGGTTCTCGTCGTGCCCGTCGCCGTCGTTGTCGCCGAGCGTGTTGTCACCGATGGCACCCGGACCGATGTCGACCTCGACGCCGTCGCCGGGATCGAGAACGCTGCTGTACCGGATCACGTCGGCGGCCGCCTGCTTGAACTCGTGATCGGTCGCCGGGTCACCGAGGCGCGGTGGCGGGCCGGGATCGATCGGGAGACCGGTCATCGACGAGTCGAGGGCGAAGGGTGTGACCTGACCCCAGTGCGGGCCGATGAACGTCTGGATGTTGCCCGGGATCGGCAACCCGTTTTGGGACAGCTGGACGCCGAGTGACAGCGGTTGCCAGGCGTTCGGATCACGCATCACGGTGCCCGACTCGGCGACGACGAGCGGATCGTTGGCCGGTCGGTACGTGTTGTCGAGGTACCGTTCGTCCTCGAGGGCACCGTCGTCGATGCCCTGGTCGATCACCGTCCGGGCGATCCGGTTCCCGAGATCGGCGGGCGAATCGCCATCGGTCGCTTCGTGGTCGATCCGGTAGCAGAGCGAGCTCATCACGGCGTCGAGTTGCTCGGCTGCGGAGGGCAGATCGGACACGGTGCCGTAGCGCCAGAGCAGGATGCGGTACGCCGCATAGCTGATCGCCGCCTCCCGCGCCGATGCCGGATCGCCGGCGTCGTGCTTCTCGGTGACGAAGTAGCCATCTGCCACCGCGTCGTACGCCGCCCACGCGTCCCACATCGCAGCCGAAGTGTGGAACAGGTTGCGGGCGTGCACGGTCGGGGCAGGGACGACCTGGCGGATGAGCTCGAGCACGGTCTCGTCCCAGACGCGCGCCACCGATCGACCGCCGAGGTCGGCTCTCGTGCAGTCGGCGGCGAGGTAGGGCGGGGCGCTCGATCCGCAGCCGGCGGCCACTGCGATCAACGCCAGCGCGGCGGCCGCGGCGGCCGCTCGCCGGCCGCGGAGTCCACGATCGGTCATGCCGTTGGCCGACTGTACTGCCGGCCCGCTTCGGGTGTGGTTCAATCCGACCGTGTCCGAAGCGCCGGCCGACAGCCCCCGCAGCCGGTCCCGCGACTCGGCCCACGGGCGGCGGTCGGTGCCCCGGCGGTGGTTCGTGGGTGGGATCGCCGTGGCCGTCGCGGTGGTCGGCGCGGGAGTTCTCGGCCTCACGATGCGGTCCCGTTCCGGCGACGACGCCGGCCCGCCGACGGCCGCACCGCCCCCCGTCTTCGTCGACGAGACGAGCACGGCCGGCGTCGAACACTCCTATGACGGGGACTTCGAGTTCTTCGTGGGAGGTGGTGTCGCGGCGTTCGACTGCGACGACGACGGGCGCTCGGAGTTGTACTTCGCCGGCGGCACCGAGGAGGCCGCGCTCTATCGCAACGAGAGCCAGGTGGGAGGATCGCTCCGGTTCACTCGGCAGCCGTCGACCGCGACCGACCTCATCGCCGTCACGGGGGCGTACCCACTCGACATCGACGGTGACGGTCGAGTCGACCTCGCGGTCCTGCGCCGCGGCGGCGACGTCGTGCTCCGGGGGCTCGGCGACTGCCGCTTCGAGTCGGCGAACGATTCGTGGGGGATCGTCGCGGGCGACGACTGGACCACCGCCTTCGAGCGCGGCGTGGGAGGGATCCAACTCCCTACCGACCTTGGCGTTCGGCAGCTACCTCGTGCCCGACGAGGACACGTGCGGTGACAGCCGGCTCGTGCGCCCCGCATCGACGAGCACGTACGCGCCTCCCATCGCCCTGAGCCCCGGGTACTGCACCCTGTCGGCTTTGTTCAGCGACTGGAGCCGGTCGGGCCGGCGCGATCTTCGCATGACGAACGACCGGCACTACTACACCGACGGCGCCGAACAACTGTGGCGAATCGAACCGAACGAACCGCCGCGCCAGTACACCGAGGCCGACGGATGGCGGCCGCTGCAGATCTGGGGCATGGGCATCGCCAGCCACGACGTCACGGGCGACGGCTATCCCGAGGTCTTCATCACCAGCCAGGGCGACAACAAGCTCCAGACGCTGTCGGACGGCCCGATGGAACCTGCGTACCGCGACATCGCGTTGCGGCGCGGCGTCACGGCGCAGCGGCCCTACGTGGGTGGCGACGTGTTCCCGTCGACCGCGTGGCATCCGGAGTTCGAGGACGTGAACAACGACGGCTACATCGACCTCTTCGTGTCGAAGGGCAACGTCGAGGCGCAGCCCGACTTCGCGGCCCGTGATCCGAGCAACCTGCTGATCGGACAAGCGGACGGCTCCTTCACCGAGGGAGCGGAGGAAGCGGGCATCGTCGATTTCCACCGCGCTCGCGGTGCAGCGCTCGTGGACCTCAACCTCGACGGGATGCTCGACCTCGTGGTCGTCCACCGCCGCGAAACCGTCGCGCTCTGGCGGAACGTCGGAGAGGGTGATGCCGATCTGCCCGCGCCGATCGGACATTGGCTCGCGATCCGGGTCCGGCAGGCCGCCCCCAACGTCGACGCCGTCGGCGCATGGTTGGAGGTCGACGTCGGAGGGCGCACCGTCGTGCGTGAGGTGACCGTCGGGGGCGGACACGGTGGTGGGCAACACGGTTGGCTCCACGTCGGACTCGGGGAGGCGACGAGCGCCAGGGTCCGTGTCCAATGGCCGGACGGGGAAACCGGCGCCTGGACCACGGTCGAAGGCGACCGGCTCCTGACGATCGAGCGCGGGATCGAGGGTGCGACCGTGTGGTCTCCTCCAGGCTGATCCGACGGCCTCACCGACGAGCAGTCATGTTGTGACATACTGACAAGCGGTCCCACCCGGAGGTCCGATGGACGTCGCCGTCACCCTGAACCGCATCAGCCCCGTGCCGCTGTACCACCAGCTCGCGCACCAGCTGAAGGACGCGGTGCAGCACGGCGAGCTCCCGAAGGGGGCGTTCCTCGACAACGAGCTCGACCTCGCCGATCGCTGGCAGGTGTCACGCCCGACCGTGCGACGTGCGATCCAGGAACTCGTCGACGACGGGTTGCTCGTGCGTCGGCGTGGCGTGGGCACCCAGGTCGTCAACGACCAGGTGCGTCGACAGTTCACCCTGTCGAGCTTCTTCGACGATCTGGTCGCCGCCGGCCGCGAACCGGTCACCGATGTGATCTCGCTCCGTCGGGTGCCGGCGCCCGACGACATCGCCCTCGATCTCGACCTGTTGTCGGGCAGCGACGTCGTCGAAGTGGTCCGATGCCGCTCGGCGGGAGTTCAGCGCCTCGCCGTGATGCGGAACTGGGTGATCGTCGATGCCGCCGGCGACATCACCGCCGAGGAGCTCCGGCGGTCCGGTCTGTACGCGCTCATTCGCGAGCGGGGCGTCCGCCCGCACTACGCGGTTCAACGCCTCGGGGCCAAAGCGGCGACTCCGGACGACGCGACGCTGCTCGGTGTCGCCGTCGGTGCGCCACTGGTCACCATGCGACGCATCATGCAGGACGACACCGGACGGGCCGTGGAGGTCGGCGACCATGCGTACGACGCGGCCCACTACTCGGTCGAGATGTCGGTCGTCGAGAACTGAGATCGCAGGAGAAGCGCAGGTGCCCATGAACCGCACTCGACCGACCGTCGCCGACATCCGGGCCGCGAAGGGCGCCCGCCAGCTCAGCATGGTGTACGTCACCACGCTCGAGGAGGCCGCTGCCTGTGCGGCCGCCGGCATCGACCTGCTGTCGATCGAGCAGCCCTACTGGACCCCGGCGATGCGCGACGCCGCAGGCGACTGCTTCGTGCAGGTCGGCCTGCAGTACGGCCGGCTCGCCACGACCGACGACTACCTGCGCGCCGGCCACGACGCCCTGCTGCTCGGCGGGGACTGCTGCTACTGCGCGGCGAGCACCCAGGTCATCGAACGGATGGCTGCCGAAGGCATCCCGATCGTCGGTCACGTCGGCCTCATCCCGTCTCGGCGGACGTGGTCGGGTGGATTCACAGCGGTCGGAAAGTCCGTCGAGTCCGCCCGAATGGTGTTCGGCCAGGTGCAGGCGCTGGAGGCCGCGGGTGCGTTCGCCGCCGAGATCGAGGTCGTTCCGGCGCCGATCGCCGCCGAGATCGCCAGGCGGACTTCCTTGGTGCTGTTCTCGATGGGGGCCGGTACCGGGTGCGACGCCCAGTACCTCTTCGCCGAGGACATCCTCGGCGAGACCCGCGGTCACCGGCCACGACACGCAAAGGTGTACCGCGACTTCCGGGCCGAGCACGAGCGACTCCAACGCGAACGGATCGCGGCGTTCGGCGAGTTCCGGTCCGACGTCGAATCCGGCGCGTACCCCCAGTCGGAGCACATGGTCGACGTCGACCCCGACATCGTCCGCGCGTTCGTCGCCTCGCTCGGCGACGCAGTACGAGGAGGTGCCTCATGACCGCCGTCGACACGTTCGATCGGCACGCTTGCCGACTCGGGGATTTTCGCGCGATCGTCGAAGTACCGGCCGGCGACTTCCCGTCGGCCGAGCGCGTCGAGCAGGGCGTACCGGTCTACGCGTCCGATGCGGTCCGCGCCGCGATCGCCGAGGCCGGCTCCGACCGACCCGTACGGGACGAATTGGCCCGGGTGCTGTCGTCGGGGCCGGGCATCGTCGTGTTCGCCGGAGCGATCGATCACGACGTGGTCGATCGGGCGAGCCGTGTGTTCCGAGCGATGATCGACCGTCAGCACGCCGAGGGTCGTGCGGTCGGCGACCACTACGCCAAACCCGGTGCCAACGACCGGGTCTGGAACGCCATCGAGAAGATGGCGGTCGATGCCCCCGAGGTGTTCGTCGACTACTACGCCAACGACATGATCGCGCTCGGCGCGCTCGCATGGCTCGGCCCTGGGTACCAGATCTCGTCGCAGATCAACGTGGTCAATCCGGGTGGCGAAGCGCAGCAGCCGCACCGCGACTACCACCTCGGGTTCATGACCGACGACGAAGCCGAGGAGTTCCCGGCTCACGCCCATCGGCTCTCGCCGATGCTCACCCTCCAAGGCGCCGTCGCTCACTGCGACATGCCGGTCGAGTCGGGTCCCACGATGTACCTGCCCCACTCGCAGAAGTACGAACTCGGCTATCTCGCGTGGCGCAACCCGGAGTTCGTCGACTACTTCACCGAGCACCGCACCCAACTCCCGCTCCGCAAGGGCGACGCCGTCTTCTTCAACCCTGCGCTGTTCCATGCCGCGGGGAGCAATCGCACGACCGACATCCGGCGCATGGCCAACCTGCTGCAGATCTCGTCTGCCATGGGCCGCGCGATGGAGACGATGGACCGGATCCGGATGTCGAGGGCCGTCTACCCGGCGTTGTCCGATCGACGGGGAGCGGGCATGACCCACGAGCAACTCCGCAACGCGGTCACCGCGTGCGCCGACGGGTACGCCTTCCCGACCAACCTCGACAACGACCCGCCGCTCGGTGGACTCACCCCACCGTCCCATTTCGACATCGTCTGGGAGGCGCTCCAGGCAGGGGTCTCCGTCGAGGAGGTCAGCCGCCGCCTCGATGCCCTCGTCCGCCGCCGCCTCTCCCACTGACGATTCCGTCGGGTCGCTCCCCCGACGGTCACCCAACCGAAACGTGTGGTCGGAATTGTCCATATGTCATGACAACTGATTGACACCTGGGGTGATCCGTCCGTACGCTCGCAACACGCCCGTCCGACACTCCACCAGAGGCACCATGACCGACTTCTTCGATCGAATCGCCGCCGCCCCGATCTCGTGGGGAGTGTGCGAGGCACCCGGCTGGGGGCTCCAACTGCCCGTCGACCGCGTCCTCGCCGAAGCGCAGGGGCTCGGCATCACCGCCTTCGAACAGGGTGCGCTCGGATGGCTGCCCACCGACCCGGACGAGCAGCGCTCGAAGCTCGGCCAGTACGGCATGCGGTTGCTCGGCGGATTCGTCCCGTTGGTCCTCCACGACGCCGATCGTCGGGACGAGCAGTTGGCGGAGGCCGACCGGATCGCGGCGGCGATGGCCGCCGCCGGTGGTCGCTACTACGTGACGGCGCCCGTTCCGAGCCTCGACGACTGGCACCACCCCGATCTCAACGATGAGGAATGGGCTGAGTTGCTGGCCAACGTCGATCGAGTCGCCGACATCGTCGCCGGGCACGGTCTGCTGCAGACCCTTCACCCTCACGTCGACACGGTGGTCGAGACGGCCGCGGACTTCCAACGTTTCCTCGACGGCTGCGCCTCGGCGTTCTGCCTCGACACCGGTCACCTGACGATCGGAGGGGCCGACGTCGTCGACCTCGCCCAACGCGCCCTCGATCGCATCGGACTCGTCCACCTGAAAGACGTCGACGCCGACGTCGCGCGCCGCGAGCGATCAGGTGAATTGGATCTGATGGCTGCAACGCACGCCGGGCTGTTCCCCTCGATCGGCGACGGTGTGGTTCGAATCGCCGAGGTCATCGAGGTGCTCGAATCGGCCGGCTACGACGGCTGGTACGTCATGGAGACCGACGTCGCGCTCACCGACGGCGAGCCACCCGCGGGCGAAGGCCCGGTGCGAGGCGTCGAGCGCAGCCTGGCGTACCTTCGTTCGCTCGACCTCGCCGGAGCGAGTACGTGACCTTCGTCGATCCACCGTCACGGTCGGGGTCAGACCCCGACCGTGACGGTGGGGGGTTGGAGGTGATGACGGTGGGGCGGATCTCGGTCGATCTGTACGCGGAGCAGCTCGGCACCCACCTGAACGACGTGCGCTCGTTCAGGAAGTCGGTGGGCGGCACCGCCACGAACGTCGCAGTGGCAGCCGCCCGACTCGGCCACCACGCCGCAGTGGTGACGCGCGTCGGCGACGACCCGATGGGCGGGTACGTCCGTCACGCGCTCGAGCACTCGTTCGGGGTCGATACCCGTTACGTCGGCATCGATTCGCGGTTCCGCACGCCGCTCGCTTTCGCCACGATGGAGGATCCGGCCGAGCCTGTGCTCGACTTCTACCGCTCCCCCCAGGCACCGGACATGATGATCGAGTCGGCCGACGTGGAGCGCGCCGATGTCGAGGCCGTTCCGATCTTCTGGTTCCCGACGTCGTGCTTGTCGGCCGAACCCAGCCGCACGACGATCCACGAGCTGCTCGCGTGGCGTCGGCGACGGGAGCACACCGTGCTCGATCTCGACTGGCGGCCGAGCTTCTGGCCCGACGCGACCACGGCCACCGCCGAGCTCGACCGAGTGCTCGACCACGTCACCTTGGCCATCGGGAACCGAGCGGAGTGTGAGGTCGCGGTCGGCGAGTCCGATCCCCATCGAGCGGCCGACGCGCTCCTCGAACGCGGTCTGCATGCAGCCGTGGTGAAGCTCGGTGGCGACGGTGTGCTCGTCGCGACCGCCGACGGTGAGCGCCTGCAGATCGCCCCCTACCCGGTCGACGTCGTGTGCGGCCTCGGTGCCGGGGATGCCTTCGGGGGAGCGTTCTGCCACGGGCTGCTGGCCGGCTGGGATCTGCCCGCCTGCGCCATGGCCGGCAACGCCGCCGGCGCGATCGTCGCATCACGGCTGATGTGCGCCGACGACATGCCCACCCAGTCCGACATCGACGCCGTGCTGACGCACTGATCCGGAGACCACCATGGAGTTCCTCACCGACGACCGCTGGGCAGACCTGATCGCCACCAGAGCGGAACAACCGCAGCGAGCGCTCGAGCGGCTCCGCACTCGCACCCGCCGTCCGCTTCTGACAGACGGCCGGCTGTTCATCGTCGCCGCCGACCACAGTGCCCGCGGGATGCTGGGGGTGCCGGGCGATGCATTCGCGATGGCCGACCGCCGTCGCACCCTCGACGCGCTGATGACGGCGCTGGCGTTCGACGCCGTCGACGGAGTGCTCGCGAGCGCAGACATCATGGAGGAGCTGGCTCTGCTCGGCGCTCTCGACGGCAAGCTCGCCTTCGGCACGATGAACCGCGGCGGAGTCGCGGGCGCCACCTGGGAACTCGACGACCGGATGACGGCGTACAGCGCTGCAACCATCGCCGATCACGGGCTCGACGGCGGCAAGGTCCTCCTGCGCCTGGCCGACGACGACATCGGGACTGCATCCACGCTGCAGGCCTGTGCGCGCGCGGTCGACGAGTGTGCGGCGCGAGGACTACCGATCATGGTCGAACCGCTGCCGTATCACCACGATCCGAAGACCGGGGCGGCGAGACTGCTCGACGACGAGGACGCGCTGCTGCGCGCGGGTCGCGGTCGGTTCCGGTCTCGGCGGCACGACCGTGTCGACGTGGCTGAAGGTACCGGCCGCCAAGAACCCGGCCCGGATGCTCGCGACCACCACGCTGCCGGCGCTGATCCTCGGGGGCACACCGGGCGCCGATCCCGAAGCGACCTACGCGTCGTGGGAACGAGCGATGGTGGTGCCAAACGTCCGCGGCCTCGTCGTCGGTCGGGCATTGTTGTATCCACCCGACGGCGACGTCGCCGGTGCCATCGAGCGTGCCGCGTCGATCGTCCGACCGGGACACTGACCGAAGGGGAACCATGCAACTCACCACCGCTCAGGCGATCGTCAAGTATCTCGTCGCCCAACGAACGATCGTCGCCGGCGCCGAGGTGCCGCTGTTCCCCGGCGTCTACGCGATCTTCGGACATGGCAACGTGACCTGCCTCGGCCACGCGCTGGAGGAGGCGCGCGCCGAGCTGCCCACATGGCGCGGCCAGAACGAACAGGGGATGGCCTTGGCCGCGATCGGGTTTGCCAAGGCCACGCGTCGCCGCCAGATCATGGTCGCGACCTCGTCGATCGGACCCGGCGCGCTCAACATGGTGACCGCCGCCGGCGTTGCCCACGCGAACCGGCTTCCGGTCCTGCTGCTGTCGGGCGACACGTTCCAGAGCCGGATCCCCGATCCGGTGCTGCAGCAGGTCGAGCACTTCGGTGATCCGACGGTGACCGTCAACGACGCATTCAAGTCCGTGACGCGCTACTGGGATCGCATCACGCGTCCCGAGCAGGTTGTGCACTCCCTGCCGCACGCAGTGGCCACCATGCTCGACCCGGCGACGTGCGGGCCGGCCTTCCTCGGCCTGCCCCAGGACGTCCAGGCGGCGTCGTTCGACTTCCCGGATCGTTTGTTCGAGACGGTCGTGCACGAGATCGTGCGGCCGCGGCCCGACATCCGCCAGGTGCATCGCGCCGCCGAGTTGATCCGCGCTGCCGCTCGACCCCTGATCGTGTGCGGTGGGGGCGTCCACTACTCGGGGGCCGAGGCGGCCCTCCAGGCGTTCGCCGAGGTTCACAACATCCCCGTCGTCGAGACGGTGGCCGGCAAGGCCAGCCTGCTCGCCTCGCATCCCCTCAACGCCGGACCGGTCGGTGTGACCGGATGCCAGTCGGCCAACGCACTGGCCGCAGCCGCAGACGTCGTCATCGCCATCGGTACGAGACTCCAGGATTTCACCACCGGGTCGTGGACAGCGTTCGGCGCCTCGGCGCGCTTCGTCGGTGTCAATGCTGCCGGTTTCGACGCCATCAAACACTCGTCGGTGCCGGTGGTCGGCGACGCTCGCGAATCGCTCACCGAGTTGACCCCCTTGCTCGAGGGGTGGGTGGGTCCCGAGGACTGGGTCGAGCGGGCCGCACGCGAGACCGAGGGCTACCACGCCTACATCGACAAGATCGCGGCGCCGACCGACGACACCCCGACCGGCGATCTGCCGACCTACGCCCAGGTCGTGGGTGCCGTCGATCGGCTCGCCAAACCGTCCGACTATGCGCTCACCGCGGCAGGTGGGTTCCCCGGTGAGCTCAACAACGGTTGGCGGGCCAAGGGCCTCGACAGCTTCGACTGCGAGTACGGGTTCTCGTGCATGGGCTACGAGATCTCCGGTGGGTGGGGTGCCAAGATGGCCATGCCCGACCGCGAGGTGATCGTGTTCGTCGGTGACGGCTCGTACCTGATGATGAACTCCGATCTGTACTCGTCGGTGCTCGCAGGTCACAAGATGATCGTGATCGTGTGCGACAACGGCGGGTTCGCCGTCATCCACCGGCTCCAGACCAACCAGGGCGGAGCGGGGTACAACAACCTGATCGCCGACACGAATCATGAGGCGCTCGTCTACGTCGACTTCGCCGCCCACGCCCGCGCGATGGGATGTGCGGCCGAGACGGTCGAGTCGATCGCCGAGCTCGAGTCGGCATTCGAGCGGGCGCGGGCGTCGGATCGCACGTACGTGATCGCGCTCCGAACCAGCCCGAGCGACTGGACGGAGGGCGGTGTGTTCTGGGAGGTCGGCGTGCCCGAGGTCAGCAACCGGGAATCGGTACGCGAGGCTCGCAGCGAGATGGACGCCGGCAAGCGCGCCCAGCGATTGATCTGAGATGGTGCCGTCATCATGAGTGAGCAACTCGGCCGAGTGGTCCCGAAGCCGATCCTCCCGGTCGCCGACATGTCGACGGCGATCGAGTTCTACCGGCGGATCGGTTTCGACGTCGCCTCCTACGACGACGGGTACGCGTGGGTCCGACACCGCGGCGACGAGGTGCTGCACCTGCGAGCTGTCGACGACCTCGACCCGTCGTCGAACCGGTCGAGCGTGTACCTCCATGTGCTGGACGCCGATGCCTGGCACGCCGTCGCCACCACCATGGGCGAGACGATCGGTGAGATCTCCGATCGCCCGTGGGGCATGCGCGAGTTCGCGTTCACCGACCCGAGCGGCAACCTCGTCCGCGTCGGACACAACCTCTGAGCCCGCAGCGGCCACCACCATCGAAGACCACACCACGACAGCGACCGAGAACGGGGGATTCATGAGCGTCACCATCATCAACGGAGGTACCCAAGGTCTCGGTGAGGCGGTTGCCCGCAAGCTGGCCACCGTCGGCGCGAGCGGGCTCGTGCTCGCCGGCCGATCCGATGATCGGGGGAGCGCGCTCGCGGCCGAACTCAGCGATCTCGGCACACCCACGATCTTCGTCTCCGCCGACATGACCGAAATCGGCGCGCCGGCGGCGATCGTCGCCGCCTGCGACGAACGCTTCGGTGTGGTGCACGGCGTCGTCAACGTGGCCGCACTGACGACGCGTGCGACGCTGGACACCGAGACGGTCGACCACTTCGACGCGATGATGGCGGTCAACGCGCGAGCCCCGTACTTCCTGATCCAAGCTGCCGTCCGCGTGATGATCCGTGAGCGAGCAGTGGGCTCGATCGTGAACGTCGGCTCGACGTCGGGGTACGGCGGCCAGCCCAAGCTGACGGCGTATGCGATGTCGAAGGCGGCGCTGGCGGTGATGACCAAGAACTTGGCGTTCGGTCTGATGCGGCACGGGATCCGGGTGAACCAGGTCAACCCTGGTTGGATGGATACCGAGTCCGAGCATCGCATCCAGACCACCGAGGACGGTGCGCCCGAGAACTGGCTCGAGATGGCCGAGGCGGCACGGCCGATGGGTCGACTGGTCAAGCCGTGGGAAGTCGCCAACATGATCGCGTTCTGCCTCTCCGACGAGTCCGGCCTGCTCACCGGCAACGTGATCGACGTCGACCAGAGCGTCCACGGGGCGGGCGAACCCCCGGTCCCGACCCTCGCCGACACCGTCACGTTCGGGGTCTGACCCCGAACGTGACGGGTGGGGGTGCGGTGGTGCCGCGCACGACGAGGCTGGGTTCGATCACCTGGTCGGTGGCGATGTCGCGACCATGCTCGATGCGTTCGATGAGCGCCTCGACCGCCAGCTCCCCCTGACGTTCGCGACGCTGGTCGACGCTCGTCAGGTCGATGTGCCGAAGGGCCGCGACATACGTGTTGTCGTAGCCCACCAACGAGATGTCACGTGGCACTGCGAGCCCGGCGTCGTCGATCACGTCGAGGGCTCCGAGCGCGCTCAGATCGTTGCCCGCGAAGATGGCCGTGCACTCGCGCCCGCTCGCCAGCGCCCGGTGCGCAGCGGCAGCGCCCGACGCCTCGGTGAACGCGCCGGACTCGATGTGGGGGTGGAGGTCGTGGTGATACATCGCGCTCTCGTAGCCGGCGCGACGCTCGGCGGCGCCCGCTCCGGTCCCGCCGTCGATGTGGCAGATGTGGTGGTGGCCGAGCTCGATGAGGTGCTCGGTGGCGAGCGCAGCTCCCAGATGGTCGTCGTTGTTGATCGTGTCGACCGTCGCCGACCGCATCGGCCGACTCACGACGGCGACCGGCACGGAACGCGCTGCGAGCTCGATGGCCGGCGGCGGGATCCGCGCACCCGTGAGGATGATGCCGTCGACGCGGAAATCGATGAACGACTCGAGTGCGGTCTGCTCGTCGTCGTCGCTGAGGAAGGCGCTGTTCATCAACAGGCGGTAACCGGCGAGGTCGGCGGCGTGCTTGACGCCGTCGGCGACGCCGGGGAAGTACGGGTTGTGCAGGTCGTTGATGAGCAACCCGAGCGTCCGCGTCTGCTTGCTCGCGAGGTTACGGGCGATCAGGTTCGGGCGATAGCCGAGCTCGTCGGCGGCGCGCTGCACGGCGGCGCGCGAGCGCTCGCTGACCTTGTCGGAGCCGCGGAGGGCGAGGCTCACGAGTGCGCGCGAGACCCCGGCGCGGGCCGCGACGTCGTCCATGGTCGGCTTCGCCACCGCGATCGGACCTCCCCTCGGTCTCCTCGAATCCCTCGACCTCCTCGTCGGCACCGGCCGCTCGATGAGGCTTGACAGCGATCGATTGAAGCACAATGATTAGAGCGCTTCAATGTCTGGAGCGCTTCTCGGGGGAAGCATGGGGATTCGCAGGACCTTCGACAACGACTTCGATGACGTTCGCCACCCGGCCGACGTTCGCGCCCGGCGATCCGTGTCCAACCCGGAACACACCTTCCATCGGAAGACCTAGAGGGGGAGTACACCCAATGAGGAAAATGCGTAAGTTCGTCGCACCGCTGGCGGCGTTGTCGATGGTCCTCGCCGCCTGCGGCGGTGACGACGACGATTCGGCAGACGACGGCGCCGTCGAGGACGACGCCGGCGCCGACGACACCACCGCCGACGATGGCGCCACCGACGACACCACTGCCGACGATTCGGGTTCCGACGACGGCAGCTCGGACGACACCACCGCCGACGACGGCGCCACCGAGGACACGGTCGACGCCACGCAGGGCTCCGATCTGACGTTCCACATGGTGACCCACTCCGACGGCGGCCCGTTCTGGTCGGTCGTCAAGCGCGGCATGGAGGCTGCGTGCTCCGATCTGGGCGTCGACTGCGTCTGGGCCGAGTCGGTCAACGACCCGGGCGTCCAGGTCCAGCTCATCGACACCGCCATCTCCGAAGGTGCCGACGGCATCGCCGCATCGCTGCCCAGCCCCGATCAGTTGGTCGGCCCGCTGCAGGCGGCTGTCGCAGCCGGCATCCCGGTGATCACGCTCAACTCCGGCTCCAACGACTACGAGGCGATCGGCGCGCTCACGCACGTCGGCCAGACCGAGTTCATCGCCGGCCAGGGCGCAGGCAACCGGTTCAACGACCTCGGTGCGACCAAGATCCTCTGTGGTCGTCAGGAGGAGTCCAACGTGGCGCTCGAGGAGCGGTGCGACGGTCTCGCCGACACCTTCAGCGGTACGGTCGTCTCGGAGTTCGTCGGCCTCGATGCCGACCAGACGGAGCAGCAGAACTCGATTGCAGCGGCCCTCCAAGCCGACCCGGAGATCGACGGGTTCATGGGCACCGGACCGGTCATCGCCATGTCGGGTCTGAACGCCGCGAACGATCTCGGCAAGGAGATGGCCGGTGTCGCCGGGTTCGACATCACCCCGGAGATCATCGATGCGATCGAGGCGGGGTCGATCGCCTTCACGATCGACCAGCAGCAGTATCTCCAGGGCTACCTGCCGATCCTGCTCCTGTTCTTGAACGTCACGAACCAGAACACCGCGGGTGGCGGCTTGCCGATCCTTACCGGTCCCGGATTCGTCACGCCCGAGAATGCAGCGGCCGTCAAGGCGCTGGTGGAAGCGGGAACCCGCTGATCACCGCCCGTCGGTGACATCACCGACAACGTCATGGTCGGGGGCCGACTCTCGGGTCGGCCCCCGACCGACTGTTCGTGTTTATTGATTCTGGGGGGATCACGTCACGATGAGCGAAACAACCGTCGCAGCCGCGACCGATGCGATGGCCGCGAGTGGCGACGAGCGCCTCGCATACCGAGGCATCTTCCAACGACTGTTCATCCGCCCCGAGATCGGCGCGCTCATCGGCGTGGTCGGCATCTGGGTCTTCTTCTGGGCCGTCGCCATTCCGTTCGGCACGGCGAACGGCGCCTCGAACCTGATCGACAACGCGTCGACGCTCGGCATCATGGCCGTTGCGGTCTCGATGCTCATGATCGGCGGCGAGTTCGACCTCTCCGCCGGAGCGATGACCGGGTCGATGGGCATCCTCGTGATCATGCTCTCGAAGGCCGCGGGTGAGTTCGGTGGCGCCGGCCTCAATCTCTGGATCGCCATCCCGATCTCGCTGGCGGTCGCGCTGGGCATCGGCTTCATGAACGGGTTCCTCGTCGAGAACACCAAGTTGCCGAGCTTCATCATCACCCTCGGCACCTATTACGTCCTGATCGGCGCCAAGCTCGGCTTCTCGAAGCTGATCGTCGATCAGATCCAGGTCGGTGACATCAGCAAGGCCGACGGCCACGCGTTCTGGGTGAAGATCTTCGCGTCGGAGTGGGACCGCACCAAGCACACCTGGGATGGTCGCGACAAGGTCTACTTCGTCGGCATGATGCTGGCCATCGCCCTCGTGGTCGTGGCGATGGTCGAGATGCAGTTCTCCCGCCGCCGGGCAGGGCTTCAGCAGTCCGGGCTGCCGGTCTTCGGCGTCGGGATCGCCGTGGTGATCGCGGGCATCGTGGTGCTGCACACCACCGACGGCGTGTCGCAGAACGTGCTCGGTGCCGCGATCATCGCGGTCGGCACGATCGTCGGTCTGTTCGGGTACGCCACGTGGCGTTTCGAGCCCGACCACGACCGCGGCTCACTCGAACTCACGCCGGACGTGCTGAAGTTCGTGGCGCTGGGCATCGTCGGGGTCGCGGCATCGATCGCGATCGCAGCGATCATGAACTCCAGTTACCCGACTCCCGAGGGCGTCGAGGACGACCTCTTCTTCCCGTTCACGAAGCAGGGCTTCCGGGCGACGGCGTTCCTGGTCCTCGTCGTCGTCGGATTCACGATGCTGATGATCGCGACGAGCAAGGCCCGACGGATCAGCGCGACGACCAAGTCGGCGGTCTCGTTGCTCATCACCGCAGCCCTCGTCGTGATGGCGTTCTTCATCCGGAACGAGTCGGAGTCCGTGAAGTTCCGCACCGAGGCGTTCAGCGTGATCCTCGGTGTCGCGTTGTTCGTTCTCGCCTGGACGCTCCTCGGCCTGTTCTTCGAGGAGCGGACGAAGGTCGACCTCCGCGCCGACCACTTGGGTGGTCGGCTGATCATCGCCGGCGCCGTGTTCGGTGCGGTCGCCCTGGTGGTCAAGCTCCTGTTCACCGTCACCGCCGAGATCGACGCAGGTGCGGCCCCCGCGAAGTTCAGCATGCGCACGGTGTGGTTCCTCGCGTTCACGGCAGTGGCCGTGTTCGTCCTCGGCAAGACCCGGTTCGGAAGCTGGACCTTCGCGGTCGGCGGTAACAAGGAGGCCTCTCGCCAGGTCGGTGTGCCCGCCGCCCGGACCAAGACCCAGTTGTTCATGCTGGTGTCGGGCGCCGCCTGGCTGGTCGGCATGCTGCTGGCCTTCCGCCTCAATACAATCCAGGCCAACACCGGCAACGGCGAGGAGTTCGACTACATCATCGCGGCCGTCGTCGGCGGCACATTGCTCACCGGTGGCTATGGCACCGCACTCGGCGGAGCGCTCGGCGCCGCGATCGTGAGCATGGCGACACTCGGCATCCCGTTCGCCCGCTGGAACTCCGACTGGCGCTTCCTGTTCCTCGGCGTCACGCTGCTCATCGCGGTCCTCGCCAATCGATCGATTCGCACCAAAGCCGAGAACATGAGGCGATGAGTCGTCCCAAGGTTCCCGCGACCCTCACCCTGGAGGCCTGCTGATGGCAGATGCACACCTGCTCGAGCTCGACAACATCTCGAAGTACTACGGCAACATCATCGCCCTGCGCGACGTCAGCACCTACGTGAACGCGGGCGAGGTGACGTGTGTGCTCGGCGACAACGGCGCCGGCAAGTCGACGTTCATCAAGATCCTGGCCGGCGTGCATCAGCAGACCGAGGGCAGCATCCGCATGAACGGCGAGGAGATGCGGTTCGACTCGCCTCGCGACGCGCTCGGCAACGGCATCGCGACGGTGTACCAGGACCTCGCGATGGTGCCGTTGATGTCGGTGTGGCGAAACTTCTTCCTGGGCGCCGAGCCGACGCGGAACCTCGGGCCGGTCAAGTGGATCGACAAGCCGCGGGCGAAGCGGATCGCGAAGGAGGAGATGTCGAAGATGGGCATCGACATCCGCGATACCGAGCAGCCGGTGGGCACGCTCTCGGGCGGCGAGCGGCAGTCGGTCGCGATCGCGCGCGCCGGATACTTCGGCGCCAAGGTGCTGATCCTCGACGAGCCCACGTCGGCGCTCGGCGTGAAGCAGTCCGGTGTGGTGCTGCGGCGCATCGTCGAGGCGCGCAACCAGGGCCTCGCGGTGATCTTCATCACCCACAACCCGCGCCATGCGTACCCGGTCGGCAACCGGTTCCTGATCCTGAATCGTGGCCAGTCGATGGGGTCGTTCGCCAAGGAGGACATCACCGTCGACGAGCTGACCCAGCTGATGGCGGGCGGGGCGGAGCTGACCGCGCTGGAGCACGAGCTCGAGGCGGCAGGGGCGGTCAGCCCCGGCGGCCACGAGTAATCCACCGGCGCCGCCGCAATCGTGATGTCGACCCCCGAGATCCTGACCGTCGGCCGCGTGAGCGTCGATCTCTACACCGAGCCGCCGGGCGTCTCGCTGATCGAGGCCACGACCTTCCGCAAGTCGATCGGCGGAACATCCACCAACGTCGCGGTCGCCGCCGCTCGTCTCGGGTGTCGTGCGGCCACCATCACCAAGGTGGGCGACGACCCCTTCGGTGGGTACGTGCGTGACGCCCTCGAGCACCGGTTCGGGGTCGACACACGCTGGGTCGGTGTGCACCCGTCGCTGCGCACGCCTGTGGCCTTCGCGGTGCTCGATCCGCCGGAGGACCCGATCGTCTTCTTCTATCGAGAGCCGCGCGGGCCCGATGAGGAGCTCGCCGTCGACGATGTCGATCTCGACGTCGTGCGCGACGTTCCCGTGCTCTGGATACCCGCGTCGTGCGTGGCCTGGGAGCCCAGCCGCTCGACGATCCACACGATGCTCGGCATCCGCGACCGGCGCGCCCACACCGTGCTCGACCTCGATTGGCGGCCGATGTTCTGGTCGTCGCCCGACGACGCGTCCGCCCGGATCCGTCCGCTGCTCGACCGTGTCACGATCGCGATCGGAAACCGGGCCGAGTGCGAGATCGCAGTCGGTACATCCGATCCCGAGGTGGCTGCCGATCGGCTGCTCGACCGAGGGCTCGAGACGGCGATCGTCAAGCTCGGCGGAGACGGTGTGCTCGTCGCCACCTCCGACGGGTGTCGCGAGCGCGTCGCCCCGTTTCCCGTCGACGTGGTGTGCGGTCTCGGTTCGGGCGATGCCTTCGGAGGAGCGCTGTGCCACGGCCTCGTGAGAGGTCTCGACGTCGTCGACGCAGTACGCCGTGGCAACGCCGCCGGTGCCCTGATCGCCGGCCGCATGATGTGTGCCGACGACATGCCCACCCTCGACGACATCGAGGCGCTGCTGCTCGAACCGTCCCCTGGAGGAACCTCATGACCACTCGCCACCGGCTCGGTGTCGGCGTCATCGGCTTCGGCTGGATGGGCCAGGCCCACTCACGCTCGGCCGCCCGGATCTCGTCGCTGTTCCCCGAGCGATCCTTCGACACCGACCTCGTCGTGTGCGGCGACAACGTCGCCGAGCGGCAGGTCGAGGCCATCGAGGGGTTCGGGTTCAGGGAGGCGACCGACGACTGGCGGGCGGTCGTCGACCACCCCGAGGTCGATGTCGTCTACGTGACGGCCCCGAACATGCTGCACGAGGAGCTCGCCGTCGCGGCCGCCGACGCCGGCAAGGCCGTGTTCTGCGAGAAGCCCGTCGGAGGCACGCCGGAGCAGACGGTGCGGGTCGAGGCGGCAGCCCGGCGCGCCGGCGTCGTCACGGGTGTCGGGTACAACTACCGCTGGGCCCCGCTCGTGCAGCACGCGAAACAACTCATCGATTCCGGCCGGCTCGGCGAGATCACCAACTACCGCGGTCGGTTCTTCTCGATGTACGGCGCGGATCCGATGGGCCTGCTCTCGTGGCGGTTCCTGGTCGACGAGGCCGGCTACGGGGTCTCGTCCGACATCCTCTCCCACGCGGTCGATCTCGCCACGATGCTCGTCGGCCCGATCACCTCGGTCTCGGGGACGATGGAGACGTTCATCAAGCAACGCCCGCTGCCGCGCGCCGGTGGCACCCACTACGACCGGGGCACCCCCGACGACCCGACGGGCGCGGTGACCAACGAAGACTACGCGGCGGCGATGGTCGTGTTCGCGAATGGTGCACGTGGCACGTTCGAGTCATCGCGTGCGATCATCGGTCCCGAATCCCAGATGGCGTTCGATGTCTATGGCACCAAGGGTGCGCTCCGATGGAACCTGGAGACGATGAACGAACTCGAGGTCTTCCTCGTCGACGACGACGGATTGGCGCCGCGTGGCTACACCACGGTGTACGCCGGTGACCGCTACCCATACCACGGTCACTTCGTGCCGGGCGACGCCAACTCGATCGGCTACGAGGACCTGAAGGTCATCGAGAACTACGAGTTCCTGTCGGCCGTCGCACGCGGTGAGCAGCACCAACCCGGATTCGCGGAGGCGGTCGACTACGTCAGCTTCCAGTCCGCCTGGTTGCGTTCGTGCGCGACCGGATCGTGGCAGGACGTCACCTCGATCAGGGAGGACGGATGACCGACACGCTCGAACGCGACTACAGCCTGACTGGCCCTTCCACCAGGCTCGCCGAGGAGCAGGGGCTCGCCAACGCGGAGTGGTTCCTGCCGCTGGTCGATCCCGACGCGATGCGTTCGCTCCAAGCCCGCTCGAACAGCCGGGCGGCCGCCAACGTCGCGTTGTGGTTCGCGCTGCTGATCGCGGCTGGCGTCTGGGCCGCAGCCACCGCCTGGTCGTGGTGGTCGATCCCCGCGTTCGCTCTCTACGGCGCCCTGTATGGTGGGGCGTCCGACTCGCGCTGGCACGAGTGCGGCCACGGCACTGCGTTCAGGACGCCCTGGCTGAACGAGGCCGTGTACCACCTTGCGTCGTTCATGCTCTTCAGGGGCCCGACGGTCTGGCGCTGGTCGCACTACCGGCACCACACCGACACGATCATCGTCGGCCGCGACGCGGAGATCGTGTTCCAACGTCCTCCGAGCGTCGGTCGGGCATTGTTCATGTACACCCACCTCCAGGGCGGGAGCCAGATGTTCGCCCGGCTGGTGCGCCACTCCTTCGGTCGGCTCGATCCGGACGCCGCCGAGTTCGTGCCCGAGTCGGAGCACCGCAGGGTCGTGTGGGAGTCACGGGTGATGGTCGGCATCGTCACGGGAGCGGCGCTCTGGAGCTTCGTGGCGTGGACGCCGCTGCCGCTGATGTTCATCGGACTCCCGACCATCTACGGCGCGTGGCTCGTCGTGTTCTTCGGTATCACGCAACACGCCGGGATGCGCGAGAACGTCCTCGATCACCGGTACAACACCCGTACGGTGCTCATGAACCCGGTGTCCCGGTTCCTCTACATGAACATGAACTACCACGTCGAGCACCATCTGTTCCCGAGCGTGCCGTTCCACGCTCTTCCCCGACTGCACACCGAACTGCGCGACCAACTCGCGCCAGCGGTGCCGAACACCTGGACGGCCTACCGGCAGATCTTCCACGCGCTCGCCGAGCAACACCGTGACCCGACCTGGGAGCTCGCGATCGACGTCCCGGACGTGCCGTCGGCGATCCGTCATCGCATCGACGTCGGCGAGTCGATCTGGGTGCGCGGCCCGAGTGGCGCCTTCGATGTCGGGGCCGCGGACGCGCTCGACGTCGGTGCGCTCCGTCGGATCGACATCGATGAGGGCACGTTCGTACTCTGCCGGCTGACCGACGACGAGTTCGTGCTCGCCGACGGGCTCTGCACGCACGCCAAGGTGCACCTGGCCGACGGTGCACTCGTCGACGGCCAGATCGAATGTCCGAAGCACAACGCCCGCTTCGACGCCCGGACCGGGGCGGTCTGCCGCAAGCCCGCCCGCGAACCGATCGCGACCTATCGCGTCGGACGCATCGGCGAGCGGATCGTCACCCATCTCGAACCCTCGGAGGACACATGAACACCCCAGTCCGGATCGGCCTCCTCGGCTGTGGCCGCATCGGGCGCATGCACGCCGACCTGCTCGCCTCCCGCGTCGAGGGCGCGGCGCTGACCGCTGTCTACGACGTGGCGACCGAGGCGGCGAACGAGGTCGCGACTCGCACCGCCGCCGGTGCTGCTGCATCACCGGCCGAGCTGATCGAGCACGACGCCGTCGACGCGGTGGCGATCTGCACGTCGACCGACACGCACATCGACCTCCTCGTCGCCGCAGCGGCCGCTGGTAAGCCGGTGTTCATCGAGAAGCCGCTGTCGCTCGACCTCGCGGAGGTCGACCGCGGCATCGCCGCCGTCGCGGCGGCCGGGATCGCCGTCCAGGTCGGTTTCAACCGGAGGTTCGACGCGAGCCACCGCCTCGTGCGTGATCGGGTCGCGAGCGGCGAGGTCGGCGATGTCCACATGGTCCGTATCACCAGTCGCGATCCGGCGCCGCCGCCGATCGCGTACATCGAGGTGTCGGGCGGGATCTTCAACGACATGACGATCCACGACTTCGACATGGCACGGTTCGTCACCGCCAGCGAGGTCGTGGACGTGTTCGCGGACGGGGCCGTCCGCGTCGACCCCGCCATCGGCGATGCCGGCGACTTCGACACTGCCGTCGTCACGATGCGGCACGAGAACGGTGCGATCACGACGATCGACAATTCCCGTCAGGCCGTCTACGGTTACGACCAGCGCGTCGAGGCGTTCGGATCGGCCGGAATGGTGATGTCGGACAACCCGCTCACCACCACCACGGTGTTCCGCGACGCACACGGAGGACATCAGTCGACGGTTCCGTACTTCTTCCTTGATCGGTACGTCCCGTCGTACATTTCAGCGTGGGAGGCGTTCGTGGCGATGGTGCGCGACGGCGCTCCGTCTCCGGTGACGATCAACGACGGGCGAGCGCCACTCGTGCTCGGTCTGGCCGCTGCACGCTCCTCGCGCGAAGGTCGGATCGTCTCGGTGGCGGAGATCGGGTGATCGGCTGATGCGCGCCTACATCACTGGTGGTACCGGCTTCGTCGGTTCCAACATCGCGGCCGCGTTCGCTGCGACGCCGGGCTGCGACGTGCGGTGCCCGGTGCGGTCGTCACACCCCGACCCGATGCTGTCGACCGAAACGCTCGATCTGCTCGACGACGCTGCGGTCGAGGCCAGCGTCGACCGGTTCGGCCCCGATGCGATCGTGCATTCGATGATCCTCAACGACCACGATCTGATGTACGCCGATCGCGATCTGGCCTGGCGGTCGTACGTCGGCACGACGGAGACCCTTGCCCGCGCTGCCAATCGGGTCGGGGCGACACTGGTCCTGGTGTCGACCGACTGGGTGTTCGACGGCACCCAGGGCCCCGCATCCGAGGACACCCCGCCGAACCCGATCAACCTGTACGGGGTGCTCAAGCTCGCGAGCGAGCAGGCGCTGCGGTACTGCGCCGATCGCGGATCGATCGCCCGGGTGTCAGCCGTCCAGGGTCACCACCGTGCGCGGCCCACCACACCACGCGAGCAGGATCGCGGGTTCGGTTACCTCGCGGCGTCGATCGTCGATGCGCTCTCGGCGGGTCGAACCTTCACGGTCTGGGAGGCCGACGACATCAACAACGTCGCGACCCCGAGCCTCGCGAGCGAGTGCGGGCGGCTGATGCACGCCATCGCATCGTTGCCCGACCCGACGGGGATCTTCCACTGCTGCGGATCGGAGTCGGTCACCCGCCGCGAGCTCGCTGAGCTCACCTGCGACGTGTTCGATCTGGATCCCTCGCTCCTGCGGTACGGCCCCCCGGAGCCGGGTGGCATGGAGCTCGGCCACGTGCCGTTCGACACGAGGCTCACCACCGCACACACCGCCGAGCGGCTCGCCACGACGCCGCTCACCGCCCGCGAGATCCTCGAACGCTTCCGCGACGAGCGAACCGCCAACCCCATCGAAGGAGCCGACAGATGAGCACCAACCGCTCCGGCCCGATCCGTCCCGGCGATGGTCCGGGCACGCTGGTCGACGTCACACCCGCGTCCGCGGGGTGGACGAACCTCGCCTTCGCGGTCGTCGACGTCCGCTCGGGTGACCCGCACCACTCGGTCGTCGATGGTCGCGAGACCGCGATCGTCACCCTCTCGGGAACCGGTCGTGTCCGGGTCGACGGCCAGATCGTCGACATCGCCCGGACGTCGGTGTTCGAACAGATCGGACGCGTCGTGTACGTCCCCCCGGGTGTCGAGTTCACCGTCGAGACCGACACCGCGGTGACCGTGTCGGTCGGTTCGGCTCCCGCGGAGGGCAGGTTGCCCGTCCGCGTCATCGAGCCGGGCGAGATGCGCAGCGAGATCAGGGGCGGCGGTACGGCGTACCGTCAGGTGGTGCACACCCTGGCGCACCCGTTGCCGGCCGAGCATCTGATCCTGTACGAGGTGTACGTGCCGCGGGGCACCTGGGCCGGTTGGCCACCGCACCGACACGACGGCGTCGACGACTCGCCGTACCTCGAGGAGGTCTACTACTTCCGCCTCGACCGTCCGGAGGGATACGTGTTGCACCGCAACTTCAACGACGGTGCCGGGCCCGGTGGCGACCACGGTGATTTCGACGAGGTCGCGGTCGCACACGATGGCGACGTGGTGCTGGTGCCGATGGGCTATCACACCTCGGTGGTGTCGCCCGGTTCGAACATGTACTTCCTCAACTACCTCGCCGGCGACCTCGAGCTCGACGAACGCCGCACGCCCCCGTGCTTCCACAGTGACCACACCTGGATCGAGTCCGACTGGGAGGCCGGGGCCTGGAGCCTGCCGGTCGTCCCGACGAGCTGAGCCGCATGAGTCTCGATGACCTCCGCGACGAGCACGGGATCTTCCGCGTGCTCGCGGTCGACCACCGGGACTCGCTGCGGGCCTTGCTCGCTCCCGACCATCCCGAGGCGGTGACGGCAGCGACGCTGACCTCGATCAAGACCGATCTCGTCCGGGTGATCTCACCGCACGCGACGGGCGTGATGCTCGAGCCCGAATACTCGATTCCCCAGGTGCTCGACGCCGGAGCGCTCGCTGACGGCGTGGGCTTCCTGGCGGCGCTGGAATCGCAGGGCTACCTCGACGATCCGGGCGCCGCGCCGACCACGATCCTCGCCGGCTGGTCGGTCGCGCAGGCGGCCGATGCGGGTGCCGCGGCCGCGAAGTTGCTGCTGCCATACCATCCCGACCATCGCTTGGCCGGTGCCCAGGAACAGGTCGCAGCGGATGTGCTCGCCGAGTGTCGCCGAGCCGGTCTCGCGCTGGCCCTGGAGCCGCTGTTCCACGGACTCGCGGCACCGGCGGACCGGGAGCGGGTCGTGTCGGTCACCGTCGAGCGCTTCGCCGCCATGGAACCCGATCTGCTGAAGCTCCCGTTCCCCGTCGACCCGGTCTCGGTGTCCTCCCACGCCGAGCGTGTCGCCGCCTGCCGACGCATCACCGACCGCTGCCGGCAACCGTGGGCGCTCTTGTCGGGCGGTGGTGACTTCGAATCGTTCGCTGCCCAGCTGGGAGCGGCGTTCGCCGGCGGTGCTGCCGGGTTCATGGTCGGCCGCGCCCTCTGGGGCGAGGCCGCGACATGCCCGTCCGATCGCCGACCCGCGGTCACCGCCGACTTGGTGATTCCCCGCTGGACGGCACTGTGCAACATCACCGCAGCACGCGACGATGGACCAGACCGCTCCGATCGAGCAAGAGAGGTACCGACATGAGCTTTTCGACACCGTTCCCGAACCGATCCGATACGAGGGACCCGACAGCGACAACCCGCTGGCGTTTCGCTGGTACGACGCCGATCGCGTGGTATTCGGCAAGACCATGGCCGACCATCTCCGGTTCGGTGTGTGTTACTGGCACTCGTTCGCCTGGGACGGCTCCGACATCTTCGGCGCTGGCACCCTCGACCGGCCGTGGAACCCGAACACGGCGAGCGGGGCCGCCGCGAACCTGAAGCCGATGGATGCGGCGAAGTTGAAGATGGACGCGGCGTTCGAGTTCTTCTCGAAGCTGGGGGCGCCGTTCTACTCGTTCCACGACGTCGACATGGCTCCGCCCGGTGCCACGTTCGCTGAGTCGTGCGCCAACCTCGACGAGATGGTCGAGCTCGCGGCCGAACACATGGAGCGCACCGGCGTGCAACTGCTCTGGGGGACGACGAATGCGTTCTCGCATCCCCGGTTCATGGCGGGGGCCGCCACCAACCCCGACCCGGAGCTGTTCCAGTACGCCGCCGCGCAGGTCGCGACGTGCATGCGGGCGACCCACCGGTTGGGAGGTGCGAACTACGTGCTCTGGGGTGGCCGTGAGGGGTACGAGACGTTGCTCAACACCGACATGAGACGCGAGCTCGACCAGCTCGGCCGCTTCATGAACATGGTCGTCGAGCACAAGCATGCGATCGGCTTCGAGGGCACGTTGCTGATCGAACCCAAGCCGATGGAGCCGACCAAGCACCAGTACGACTACGACGTCGCGACGGTGTTCGCGTTCCTCCAGAAGTACGGGCTGGAGCACGAGATCAAGGTCAACATCGAGGTCAACCACGCGACCCTGTCGGGCCATGACTTCCACCACGAGGTCGCCACGGCGGTGAACGCCGGCATCTTCGGTTCCGTCGATGCCAACGCGGGCGACGATCGACTCGGCTGGGATCTCGACCTGTTCCCGAAGTCGGTCGAGCAGATGACGCTCGGCATGCTGCAGATCCTTCGCGGCGGTGGGTTCACAACGGGGGGCATGATGTTCGACACCAAGCTGCGCCGCCAGTCGATCGCTCGCGACGATCTGTTCCACGGTCACATCGGCGGGATGGACACGATGGCGCGGTCGCTGCTCGCGGCGGCCAGCATCATCGAGGGCGGTGAGCTCGATCGGTTCGTGGGCACGCGCTACGCAGGCTGGGACGCCGAGCTCGGCGTCGAGATCATGGCCGGCCACCTGACCCTCGACGAGATGTACCAACGCCAGCTCTCGCACCACGAGCCGACCGCGGTCTCGGGCCGACAGGAGATGTTGGAGAACCTGGTCGCCCGCCACATCGAGCGCACCCGCTGAGGCCGACATGGCCATCGTCATCGGTGTCGACTCCTCCACGCAGTCGACCAAGGTGGAGGCCCGCGACATCGAGACGGGCGAGGTCGTGGCCACGGGTTCATCGAAACATCCGCCCACGACACCACCGATCTCCGAACAGGATCCCGGTGCCTGGTGGGACGCCCTCGTCGACGCCCTCGACCAGGTGGGCGGTCACCGGGCCGACGTCGTCGCGATGTCGGTGGCTGGCCAACAGCACGGCCTGGTGCTGCTCGACGCAGACGGGTCCCCCCTGCGTCGAGCGAAGCTCTGGAACGACACGACGTCGTCCCCCCAGGCCGAGCGCTTGGTCGCGGACCTTGGTGCCGACGTCTGGGCACGTCGAACGGGCAGCGTGCCCGTGGCTGCGTTCACGATCACGAAGCTCGCCTGGGTCGCCGAGCACGAGCCCGAGCTCCTCGATCGGGTCGCCAAGATCATGTTGCCGCACGACTTCCTCACCTGGCGGCTGACCGACCGACACGTCACCGATCGTGGCGACGCGTCCGGGTCCGGTTGGTACGACCCGTCGACGGGTGAGATGTGCGCCGATCTGTTGGGGGCGGCGCTCGGAGGCGCCGGTGACGACTGGCTCGACGTCGTCCCGCGGGTGCTCGGACCGACCGAGCCGGCCGGACGATTGGATCCTGGCGCGGCTGCCATGCTCGGTCTTCCGTCCGATGTCATGGTCGGCCCGGGTACAGGCGACAACATGGGCGCGGCGCTCGGGCTCGGCCTACGCGCCGGTGATGTCGCGATCTCGCTCGGCACCTCGGGCACCGTCTTTGCCGTCTCGACGACGCCCACCCATGATCCGTCCGGGGCCGTGGCGGGCTTCGCGAGCGCGAGTGGCGACTTCCTGCCGCTCGTGTGCACGTTGAACGCCACCAAGGTGACCGACACCGTCGCCCGCTGGTTGGGTACCGATCCGCCCGGACTCGCCGGGCTCGCGCTCGCGGCCGCCGACGAAGCATCGAGCGCACTGCTCGTGCCCTATTTCGACGGCGAGCGCACCCCCAACCTGCCCGAGGCGACGGGAACCTTTGCCGGACTCACCAACACGACGACCCGGGCGCAACTCGCGTTGGGCGCGCACGACGGGGTCCTGTGCGGATTGCTCGACGGTCTCGACGCGCTGCGAGCCGTCGGTGCCTCGGTCGACGGACGGCTCTTCCTCGTCGGAGGAGGATCACGATCGAGCGCCTACCGCCAGCGATGTGCCGATCTGTCGGGATCGCCGGTGGTGGTCCCCGCCACCGACGAGACGGTGGCAACCGGGGCGGCGGTCCAAGCTGCGTCGGTCGTCGGCGGCGACCTCGACGAGATCGCGTCGAGATGGCAGCTCGGGTCGGGGCTGACCGTTCAGCCCGCTCGGGATTCGCGAGGTGTTCGCGAGCGCTACCGGCTGGTGAGCAGACGGTGACCGGGGGCAGTGGCGACGCTGCCGTCGTGATCGATCCACGCCACCGCGCCGTAGCGGTCGTGGAGGGCGAGGCGGCGATGTCCGTCCCGGTTGGTCTCTGCGACGATCGCGATCGACGGGTGCTGCAGGCACGCCCTGATGGCCGCGAGATCGAGCGGGGGGAGGATGCCGAGGCAGGTCAGAGCGGTGTCGAGCTCGACGTCGGCATCGGTGGCAGCACGCCGGAGCCGGTCGAGCGCCTCGGTGGTCGCAGGTCGTAGCACGTTGCCTGCATCGGCACCGTCGATTCCATTCTTGAACACATCCCCGCTCGCAGGCGCGAATCTCGCGGAAGCTCGCCACGAACACCTGTGCTCGTGGAACCCTCTGGCCGAGCTGGCGAACGGGCGTGCTCGGCGGGTCGGTCAGGTCGCCTGATCGTCGCGGGCGAGCGCGTCGAGACCGTGGCCTTCGGCCTTGGCCCGCGCGAACGTCGCAGCCTGCCCACGCCAGTCCTCCTGCTCGACCCGGTGGTCGTGGACATCGGGCAGGATCTCCTGCAGACGCTCGACGCTCGCGGCCGCGAGTTCTTCGAAGGTGTGGATCCCGGCGTCGTTGAGCAATCCCTCGATGAACGGACCGATGCCGACGAGCAGGCTCAACCGGTCGGGCTCGGATGCGGGTGCCGACACCGCATCTGGGTCGGGTTCCGTCGCGACCTCGCCGGCACTCGTCGGAGCGGCGCGCCCGAATCCGTGCATTCCCAACGTGGGCTCCCCCATCGGGACGTTGAGCGGCGCATCGGGTTGGCCCAGCTTCGCCTCCCCGGCCTCGATCGCGTCGAGGAGGTGGATGGCCAGGTCGGCCACCTTGACCTCGTCGTCGTCCTTGCCGGCGGCCTTCACGCCGTCGTCGAGCATGATGTAGCAGAACGGGCACGCCGTTGCGACTCTGGTCGCGCCGGTCGAGATCGCCTCGAGTGCTCGCTCGTCGTTGACCTTGACGCCGATCGACTCCTCCATCCACATGCGGGCGCCGCCGGCACCGCAGCACATGCCCTTGGTGCCGTTGCGGCTCATCTCGACGACCTCGATGCCCTTGATCGAACCGACGACCTTGCGGGGGGCCACGTACACGTCGTTGTGGCGGCCGAGGTAGCACGAGTCGTGGTACGTGATGCGCTCTTCGAGCGTCGCCCGGCTGACGTCGAGGCGACCGTCGGCGATGAGTTGCTCGAGCAGTTGGGTGTGGTGCACGACCTCGTAGTTGCCGCCGAGCTGCGGGTACTCGTTCATCAGCGTGTTGAAGCAGTGCGGGCACTGGGTGATGATCTTCGTCACCCCCATGCCGTCGAGCATCTCGATGTTGGGCATCGCGAGCATCTGGAACAGGTACTCGTTGCCGGAGCGTCGTGCGGAGTCGCCGGTGCACATCTCCGACGGGCCGAGGATCGCGACGTCGAGACCGGCCCGCGACAGCAGCCTGGCCATCGCCTGGGTGACCTTCTTGTTCTTGTCGTCGAACGAGCCGGCGCAGCCGACCCAATACAGGTATTCCGCCTCGAATGGCTGGCCCGGGTCGACGACCGTGACATCGTCGAGATCGTTGGCCCAGTCGCCTCGCTCGCCCTGGTTCATGCCCCAGGGGTTCATCTGGTTCTCCATCGCCCGGTAGGCGTTGCCGAGCTCGGCCGGGAAGTTCGACTCCATCAGCGACAGATAGCGCCGCATGTCGAGGATCTTGTCGAGGATCTCGATGTTGACCGGACAGATCTCGTCGCACGCCTTGCAGCTCGTACAGGCCCAGATCTCTTCGGGGGTGATCCGCTCGAACAGGCTGTTGGCGCCGATCGTGATCTCGGCATCGGTACCGAGCGGGGGGCTGACCTGGGGGTTGCCGGTGGCGGCCATCACCTCGCCGGTCTTCAGCACGATCTCGCGCGGGTCGAGCGGCTTGCCGGTGGCGTGGGCCGGGCAGACGCTCGTACAGCGTCCGCACATGGTGCAGGCGTCGGTGTCGAGCAATTGCTTCCACGTGAAGTCCTCGACGACCGATGCGCCGAACGACTCCAGCTCGGTCTCCATCAGGTTCGGCATCGGCTTCATCGCGCCCTTGGGTCGGTCCCTGTCGCGCAGGTACATGTTGAGCGGCGAGGTGAAGACGTGGCGCAGCATCGTGATCGGCAGGATCGCGAGGAACACGATGAAGGCGACGACATGTGCGATCCACCACCACTGGTGCCACGTCTCGAGCGCGCTGACCGAGAGCCCGTCGACGGTCTGGCTGAGTGGGTAGCCGATGAAGCTGTAGCGCTCCCAGTCCATGTCCTCGCCGCCGGCAGTGCCGAGCGCGATCCGGAACATCTCTGCCCCGAACCCACTCAGACCGATCACGAAGAAGGTCCCGAGGATCACTGCGTGCTCGGGCTTGGACTTGATGCGGATCCGGTATGGCCTCTGGACGTACCGGCGCACGATCGCCCACACGATGCCGACCAGGAAGATCACGCCGGCAGCGTCACCGACGAACGCGTAGGCCTGGTAGGTGCGGCCGTGGAGGAACTTGAGATCCTCGGGGAGCTGGTGGTCGATCTCGAGGATCGTCGTGACGCCCATCAGGATCAGGAACCCGAAGTAGATCATCGAGTGCATGAGCCCGGCGGCGGGGTCGCGGAGCAGGGTCTGCATGTAGACGCCGGCCCGGAAGTCGGCGGCCCGCTTCTTGGCGTTCTTGGCGGTCGTACGGCGCTGTGCCGGGGCGCCCCGTTCCCAGTTCTTCATGCGGTTGGCGAACTGGAACGATCCCCAGACGAGCATCAGCGGGATCACCGTGTAGAACGCGACCTTGAGGGGGCCCGGGATGTTTCCGAAGACCTCACGGTGCCACTCGTTGTCGTTGTGCCAGTCGGTGATGAGCGGCACGATGCCCGAGATCGCCGTGAACAGCGCGATTCCGATCCCGAGGCCCAACGCGAGGTGATGGGGCTTGATCCGCGTGGGCTCGGAGGCCGTGGCGTCGATGCTGGCAGCGGAGGTATCGGCGTGCGTGCTCATGGCGCGCCTCACGCTACTCGCGGGTCCCGGCGCCGTTCATGTCCGCTGGCGCGTCAGCCGGAGGCGAGCAGCGCGACGGCGCCGATCACGGCCGCGAGGACTGGGAGCCCGAGCACGATCCGGAATCCCCAGCCACCATCGTCGAAGGTCGCCGCGACCAGGCGCGGCGCGGCGTGATCGCGGTAGCGCTGTGGCAGGCCGACCAACTCCCGCTCGATCTCCGACTGCAACCCGCGTAGCTTGGGCACGGTCGCCAGGTGGAGCGCGAACACGAGCACGACCAGGAAGAGCGCGTGCGCGAGGTTCGGCACGGGGTTGGAGCCCGCTCCCTCCTCTCCCGCGTCACGAATGGCCACGGCCACCAGCGCGCTCCCGCTCGCGACGAGGAACGAGATGCCGGTGAGGCACAGCACGGCCCATCGCTCCGCGTCACGCACGATGCCGAGTGTCCTGACCCGCAGCCCGACCTGGTGCGCGGGCGCACGAGGCTCACCGAATCGGACGGAGAGCCCGGCGAAGGCCCAGATCACGATCGGCACGCACGTCCCGAGCACGCCGGACCAGAATCGTGCATCACCGCCAACGAGCGAGTCGGCGGACGCGAAGCCGTAGACGCCACCGGGGATGGAGATCGTGATCGACACGATCGTGACCACCACGACGGCGATCACTGCGACCATCTGGTGCCACCGGTGGCTCATGACGGTGACGAGCCGGTGCGCGATCACGAGACCCACGACGCTCGATGCTGCTGCGAGCGCTCCCATCAGCGCCGTCACGACGAGGAACCAGGAGTACGCCGTCGTCCCGCCGACCTGGTCGCCGGTGCACGGACCGGTGCATCGATCGGTCGCCCAGGTCGCGACGCCACCGGCAGCCGCTGCGAGCCCGGCGAGCGTCGCGGTGGCGATCAGGAGGGACGGCCGGGGCAGGTCGGGCACCGTCACCGGCTCCTCCAACCCGGCACGACGTGCGCGCTCCCGATCGATTTCGCCCAGATGCGATGTGACGTGATCGACGATCGTGTCGAGGTCGCGACCGTCGCTGAACGGAAGGGCGTGGAGGCGGGCGATCTCGGCGATCGACTCGTGGACCTGCGACGCGAACGGGTGCTCGGCACCGCCGAGCAGGATCGGCATCACGCGGGTTCCCTGCCGGAAGGCCGTGGCGATCTCGCGGACGACCCAGTCGTCAGGGTCCTGGATACGAGACGGTCCGAGGCCGCTGTCACCGAGCCACTCCGGTCCGATGACCACGATCACGAGGTCGGACCCGGCGATCTCCCGGTCGAGCGCGTCGGGGAAATCGTCGCCGGCTCGCAACGCGGAGTCGTGGAACGCCGTCTCGACCCCGGTGATCGAATCCAGGCTGCGGAGCCGTTCCGCGAGCCAGCCGACACCGTACTGTCCGTCGGCCCGCCGGTAGGACACGAACACCCGAGCCATCAGGCCATCTCCGTGACGCCGTGCGGACGACCCGGCCCCAGCACGTGATGTTCCCCGCGGTGACCTCGGTGTTCATCCGGGGAGCGGTCGCCCAGACGCGACGCATGCACGACCGCCTCGTCGGTCGTGCAGCTGGGCGTCATGAAGCCTCGGTGGTGCAAGCCGTCTCTCCGGGTCGGACTCGTGATCTCCGACAGTTTCGTCGATCACCCGGTGCGGTTCACGGTTCTTCGGTGGCGGACCGGTCAGGTGGCGGGGGTGAACCGCGGCTGCGACGAGTTGGCTGACGTGACCGCAGCGCCTGGGGATCGCGTCAGGATGACGTTCCTGTTCACCGATGTCGAGGGCAGCACCGGGCTCTGGGATCGGCATCCCGACCAGGCTCCCAGTGCGATCGAGCGACACGGTCGCCCGCCGGGCGATCGACGACATCCTCGCGTCGGTGTGAGCGTTCGACGGTGGTCGTTCCGGGATGGTGTGACCGTCGCGTTCGGCGTCGATTCCTCCGCGGTCACGTCGGCGAAGGTCGTCGCAGAGCGGTCACCCGAAGTACTGGCGATCGAGGCGACGGATGTGTCCGGCCAGATTCCCGAGGAGCTTCAGCGCGATCTGCGGGTGGTCCTCGAGCACCGCACGGAAGTGCCGCTGGTCGAGGACGAACAGCTCGCAGTCGCCATCGCAGACGGCGCTCGCAGTACGCGGGCCGTGGTCGAGCAGCGACAGCTCGCCGACGACGTCACCGACACCCAGCGTCGCGACCTTGCGGCCCGCTCGACGGACGATCACGCTCCCATCGAGGATGACGAACGCCTCACGGCCCATCTGACCCTGATCGACGATCATCGTGCCGTCGGTCATCCGGATCTCGTCACCGGCCTTCGCGACGTGCTGCAGTTCCCGCTTGCTGCAGCCGCCGAACAGGGGGATCTGCTGGAGATGATCGAGCTTGGCCGACTTGGACGCCATGACCGCACAGTAGCCGCGGCCCGTGTGCACCCGACACGGCCGAACGTCCTGTTGTTCGATCCCGCCCCGACCGACGGGGTCGCCTCCGCCGTCGCAGGCCCCAGGCGATTCCTTGCGCCGCGCGGTCAGAACGAGATGACGCTGGGTTCGTAGTCGTCCGGGGCTTCGAAACCGAGCAGGTTCAGCAGGGTGGCCGCCACGTTCGCGAGCCCTGGGTCGGGAGGCGGGGCCATGTGGTACTCGCCGTCGTAGTTCGGGTCGTAGATCGCGAACGGGACGGGGCTGAGCGTGTGCGACGTCTTCGGGGAGCGCAGACCGTCGTGCTCCGTGAACATCACGTCGGCGTTGCCGTGGTCGGCGGTGTACACGAGTACGCCATCGAGCTCCTCGACCACCTCCATCAGCTCACTCATGCATTCGTCGATGACGGTCATCGCCTCGACGGTCGCCTCCAGGTTGCCGGTGTGACCCACCATGTCGCCGCTGGGGAAGTTGAGCCGACCGAACCGGTACTCGCCGGTCCGGAGCAGGTCGATGACCTCGGCGGTGATCTCGCGCACCTTCATGGCCGGGGTGGTGTCGAATTCGACGTTGTCCGACGGGATCCGGACATAGGTCTCGAGGTTCTCGTCGACGTAGCCCGAGCGGTTGCCGTTCCAGAAGTACGTCACGTGGCCGTATTTCTGGGTCTCGCTGACGGCGAAGCTGTGCACGCCCACGGCCGCCAGGTAGTGGCTCATCGTGCGATCGATCTGGGGTGGCGAGACCAGGTACTGCTTCGGTACGAGTGCGTCGCCGTCGTACTGGAGCATCCCGGCGAGGAACACCTCGGGATGCTCGCCGCGGTCGAACGCGTCGAAATCGGGTTCCTCGTAGGCCCGCGAGATCTCGATCGACCGGTCGCCGCGGAAGTTGTAGACGATCACCGCGTCGCCGTCGCGCATCGTGCCGACCGGGACACCCTCGTCGTCGACGACCACGAACTCGGCGAGGTACTGGTCGCCGATGTCCTTGCCGACCTCGCGGGCTTCGTCGTACATGGTCTCCACGGCCTCGGATGCCGACGCGAACGGGCGACCCTCGCCGAACGTGTGACAGTGGTAGCCCCGCTCCACCATCGGCCAGTCGGCCTCGTAACGGTCCATCGTGATCGTCATCCGGCCGCCCCCGGACGCGATCCGGAAATCGCGGTTCTCGCCGCCATCGTTGAGCTCAGCGAGCACGGCCTCGGTCATCTCGATGTACGCGAGCGCGGACCGGCTCGGGACGTCACGCCCGTCGTGCAGGATGTGCACTGCGGCGCTCGTGACGCCCTCGTCCGCTGCGCGCCGAAGCATCGCGTACAGGTGCTCGTTGTTCGAGTGCACGTTGCCGTCCGAGTGCAGCCCGATGAAGTGCATCGTCCCCGAGCGTCCGTGCTCGACCGCTGCCTGCCAGACGTCGGACTCGAAGATCGCACCGCTTGCGATGGCCCGGTTCACGAGCGTGGCGCCCTGGGCGAACACCCGCCCTGCACCCAGCGCGTTGTGGCCGACCTCGCTGTTGCCCATGTCGTCGTCGCTCGGCAGCCCGACGGCGGGGCCGTGGGCGGCGAGCTCCGTGTACAGCTCACCCCCGGTCAGTCGGTCGAGGGTCGGGGTCTCCGCCAGCGTCACCGCATTGCTGGGGCCGGCGGGCGCGACACCCACTCCGTCGGCGATGACGAGCAGGACGGGACCCGGTCGGCCGGCGAACGAGGGGTGCTTGGCGAGTGCGAGCGACATGGGTTGGGAGTCTACGAACGGTCGGTCGGCACCCCGGCCCGAACCGCCCCCTCCCCGCGCCGGTTCACGAGCGGACGCTGCACCCGGGGGTTCAGTGGGGGATGCGTTGCTCGAGGTGGTCGGCGAGGCGAGCCGCCAGCGCAACGATCACCAGCGTCGGGTTGAAGTGACCCACGGTTGGGAAGACCGAGCTGCCGGCCACGTACAGGTTGTCGACCCCGTGCACCCGGCAGTTGACGTCGACGACGCCTTCCGACGGATCTGCCGCCATCCTGGTCGTGCCGGACGGGTGCTTCATGTCCCAGAGGGCAGGCAGCTGGTCGTCGCCGTCCAGGACGATGCTCTCGAAGCGGTCGAGACCGATCGACCGCAGCAAGTCCTGCAGCATCAGGTGCATCCGGTGCTGGGACCGGTAAGTCGATTCGCCAATCCGCCAGTCGAGCTCGACGGCCGGCAGACCCCATTGATCCAGCCGGCCGCGATCGACGGTCAGGCGACTGTCGGGGTTGGGTTCCTGCTCCATCTGCCCCACGAAGACCGCTGCGCTCGGTCGCAGGCGGCCGGTCACCTTCAACGACGCGAAACGTGCGAGATGATGGGAGCCCTTGAGCGCGGTGACGACGTCAGGTTTCCCGTTCGAGCGTCGCCGGAAGATCCGCCTGGCGGCGAAGTAGGCGTCAGTCTCGTGGACGGACGATGCGAGGAACGCGTGCATCGCGTGGTTCAGGAGACGTTCGCGCCGCTGGAGTTCGGGCGCGAAGGTGAGCCGATACTGCACCTTGCCGTAGCTCGTGTCGCTCCTCTCCCCGAACAGCGAGATCTGCTCCAGCTGATGAGGTGTTGCATCGGACACATCCACTCGTGCGAGACCCTCACCACGAGGATGGTCCATGTAGAAGCGCCCGACCAGATCCCGTTCATTCCCGATGCCGACCCCGCCGGGGCCACCGGAGGCGAGCAGGAGGCGTGGGTTCTCGATCCCGCCTCCGGCGAGCACATAGCACTTGGACTCGACCCGGATGCCGTGACTGGGCGTGACCCGTAGCTCGAGCGACTCGATCGACCCGGAGTGCTCCCGCTGGGTGAGCGCGCAGGCCGTGGCATCGTGCAGGAGTTGGACGTTGACCGAACGCTCGATCTCGTTGCGGTAGTGACGACCGGGATTGTCTGTCGTCGACCAGAGGAAGACGCCGAGTTCGCTCTCGTTCGGTCGCCGGAACGCGGCGATCGTCGAATTGGGCTCCCACCGGTCGATGTCGATTCGGTCGAAGTTCGGGACGCCGAGGAACTTCGCGGCCTCATCGATCCAGGGACGGAGTTCGTCGAGACCGATCGGCCAACCACTGTGCGGAACCCATTCGCGCCGCTCGAAGTCGATCGGGTCGGGCACGGCGATACGGCCGAACCACAGCTCGGTGCTCCCGCCGACGCCGACCCCGCGTGACGGTTCCGGGTTCCGCAATGGTTCGCCCACGGGATTGACACCCCAGCGGCCGACTTCGCCCGCCGTCCTCACGTCGAGTCCGCCCGCCTCGACGAGCAGGACTCGCATCTTCGTGCGGAGCAGCCGTCGGGCCAACGCGATTCCCGCGGCACCGCTCCCCACGATGCACACATCGCTGCGGAGGACGGAATCGCCGGGCAGGTCGCGAGCATTGGTGATGGTCACGTGTGCCACCCGAGGCTCGATGCGGGGTTCATCGCGAGCACGGCCCATGCCGGTTCGAGGTCGGCCGAGGACCGCAATTGCCAGTTCGTGCCACCTTCGGCGGTGAGATATCGGAAGCCGGCCACGTCGCTACCGTAGGGCTCGCTTGAGCATCGCCCGGTAGGCCGGGCCCGGGATCTCGGGGACGATCTCGACCGTGCAGGTGTGGGCCAGGACGTCGAGCGTCTGCGGGAGCGCGTGCTCGTCGTACTCCGGCTGGGCCCCGGCGCCTGCGTACGGATCGAGGGCGGGGTGCACCGGCCGTCGCTCGATCACCGATCGCCAGTTCGTGTAGACGTGGCGTCCCGTGTCGATGAGCCGACGCGCTCCCTTGTTGGCCCCGAAGCGAACCGCCTCGTCGACGTCGTCGAACCAGACGGCGACGCCGACGGCGTTGTCGGGATCGTGGTGCCGACTCACGCGACAGGAATAGGGGCTCGCGGTCACCGCGTCGAGAACGATCTCCCGGAGGACCTTCCGTTTCCGGATCTGTGCCTCGAGCCGACGCAACTGCGGGCGGAGTATTGCGGCGGAGAGCTCGGGCATCCTGAGGTTCACGCCGGGGAAGAGGGGCTCGTCGACATCGAATCCCTCGCGTTCGTAGCTCCCGACGTCGTGGTACATCGCGGCACGTTGGTACAACCGGGTGTCGTTGGTGATGAGCGCACCACCCTCGCCGCTCTTGATGTTCTTGTGCTGATTGAAGCTGAACGCGCCGGCATGACCCATCGATCCGGTGGCACGTCCCCGGTACGACACACCGATCGCCTGGCACGCGTCCTCGATCACGACGAGTTCGTGCCGGCGTGCGAACTCCAGGATCGCGTCCATGTCGCAGACGAGGTTGATCATGTGAACCGGGAGGATCGCCCGGCTCTCGGGCGTCACCTTGCGCGCCAGGTCGTCCAGGTCGATGGTGAGGCTCTCGTCGACTTCGACGAGCACGGGGATCGCTCCGACGGCGAGCGGCGCCGCGGCGGTCGACACCCACGTGTAGGCGGGGACGAGCACCTCGTCTCCCGGCCCGATGCCGGCACCGACCAGGGCGCAGATGAGCGCACTCGTCCCGCTGTTGACGGCGAGCCCGTGGTCGACGCCGAAGCTCCGGGCCAGCTCGCTCTCGAATCGGCTGGCGTGGGATTCACCGCTCGTCGAGAATCGCGCGAGATCACCCTGTGCGAGAACACCGACCGCCGCTGCGATCGCCCGTGGCCCAACGGGCACGACATCAACCCCTTCCACCGTTGAGTAGGTGACGGTACCGAACGGGCGTGCCATGGTGCAAGTTCCGGTCGCCGCACGCATCGCACCGAGTCCGTCCGACCTCGGGTTCGGCGGCTCCACAGCGTGGATCGTGTCACATCACGAGGGTGTCCGACCTGGGTGGTTCGCCGGGTCGCCTGCCCGGATCGGATCCGGGCCGGCGCGTCCTGGCCAGGGTCGTCGCGTTAGCGTGCGCCGATGCCGTACGAGTTCGATCGCCACCTCGGATACGACGAGCTCGTGGTCTGGCTGCACGAGGTCGCAGCCGATCATCCGGAGCTGGTGACCCTCGAGACCTACGGACGGTCGCACGAGGGCCGCGACCTGGTGCTCGTCACGGTGACCGACGCCTCGACGGGTGCCCATGACACCAAGCCGGCGCACTGGGTCGACGCCAGCATCCATGCCGTCGAGTTGACGGCTACGGTCGCCGCGTGTCGCCTGATCGACCGGCTCGTGCGCGGTTTCGGCAGCGACGCGACCGTCACGCGTGCGCTGCGCACGCGAACCTTCTACGTGGTGCCGCGCGTCAACCCCGACGGTGCCGAGTGGGTCCTCGCAGATCGGCCACGCTTCCGTCGCTCGAGCGTGCGGGCCTGGCCGTGGCGTGACGGGCACCGCTGGCCCGGCCTCGAGTGCGAGGACGTCGACGGCGACGGCCGGATCCTCCAGATGCGGATCGCGGATCCGGCCGGTGGCTGGATGCCGCACCCCGACGATGCCCGCCTCCTGATCCCGGTTCCGCCGGAGGGACCGACCGATCGGACACCGACCTATCGGCTCCTCACCGAGGGCACGATCGCCGACTACGACGGCTTCACGATCGACACCCCGCGGCCGGTCGAGGGACTCGACCTCAACCGCAACTATCCGGCCGGGTGGGGCACCGGAGTGCCCGGATCGGGCGATCACCCGTTGAGCGAACCCGAGATCGACGCCCTCGTGCGGGCGATGATCGCACGGACGAACATCTGTGGGTTCAACGCCTATCACACCAACGGCGGCGTCCTGCTCCGGCCGTCGTCGACGCAGGCCGACGCCAAACTGGCACCGATCGACGTCTGGACCTGGAAGCAGCTCGGCGAGCGCGGGACCGCCCTCACCGGATATCCGTCGCACTCGGTGTTCGAGGATTTCACCTGGGATCCGAGCGAGACCATGAGCGGAGCGTCCGACGACTGGGCGTACGAGCACCGCGGTGTCTACGGATGGACCACCGAGTTCTGGGACGTGGTCTTTGCCGCGACCGGCAACAAGCCGTCGACGCTCTTCTGGTACACCGGCCCGACCGACGACGAGGCGCTGGCCGTACTCCGCTGGTGCGACGAGCACCACCCGGCCGGATACGTCGAGTGGCGGTCGTTCGAGCATCCGCAGCTCGGGTCGATCGAGATCGGGGGATGGGACGACCTGACGACGTGGATCAACCCGCCTCCGCACCTGCTCGCCGCCGAGATCGAGGGTCACGCCGAGTTCGCCGTCCACCAGGCGTTGTGCTCGCCCCGACTCGAGATCGTCCACGTCGGAGTCGAAGTGCTCGGCCACGACACCTGGCGGGTCGTCGCCGGCGTGGCCAACGTGGGCTGGTTGCCGACCGACGTGTCGGGGCACGCCCGCAAGCAACACCTCGTTCAGCCCCTCACCGTCGAGATCGTGGGGGCCGATGGTGCGGCGTTGGAGGTCGTCGACGGGCCGGCCAGGCGACAGCACGGCCAACTCGACGGCCGATCGGCGTTGCGATTCCGGTCGGGCAATGACGGCACCCCTGATCGTGTGCTGGTGTCGTGGGTCGTCCGAGCGGCTCGCGGAACCAGCGCCGAGATCGTCGCCCTTCACGACCGCGCCGGCCGGGCGACGGCCGACGTCGAGCTCGGCTGACCCGCGCGTCAACGCGCTGGCAGCGTGACCGGGTGCTCGCGGGTGCAGTCGGGCGGAGTTCAGGTGAGCGCACGGACATAGCCGCGCTCGAGCTGTATGAAGCCACTGCGTTCCCAGAAGGGGTGTTCGTCGGTGGCAGCGGTGCTCGACAGCACCTGGAGGCGCCGGCAGCCGAGCTCCATCGCGCGTCGTGCTGCGTGGTCGAGCAGCATGTTGCCGATGCCCGTCGTGCGATACGGCTCGGCGACGTGCAGAGCGGTCAACTGCGCGACCCGGGCACCACGAGCCTGGAGCTGGCGGAACGCGAGCAGTTGGGTGAAGGCGATGATCTGGTTGTCGAATTCGGCGACGAGCACGTAGTTGTTGTTCGTGGCGTCGATCTCCGCGAGCGCGTCTCGATACGCCGCCAGCGCCATCGATGGCATGCCCGCCGGCGTGTCGTCGGGTGACGGCGTCGGGCCGCGCAGGATCGCCGCGATGGCGGGGAGGTCGCTGCGGACCGCGTCGCGGAAGTACGGCTGCACCTCTGCATTGTCCCACCGATGCGTCCTACGATCGGGGGATGCCCGACATCGAACCCGAGCTCCTGGCGGCGGCGCGCGCCGTTCAGGCCAACGCTCACGTGCCGTACTCGAACTTTCGGGTCGGCGCTGCGATTCGGACCCGTGCGGGCAACGTGCACGTCGGCTGCAACGTCGAGAACGCCGCCTACCCGGAGGGCGTGTGCGCCGAGGCGAGCGCGATCTCGGCGATGGTGTCGGCCGGGGAACGGTTGATCGACACGATCGTGACGGTCTGCGACGGTGAGGTGCTGTCGACGCCCTGCGGCGGCTGTCGACAGAAGATCCGCGAGTTCTCCGACGCGGCCACGGTCGTCCATGCCGCCGGGCCCGAGGGCGTTCGCACGACGTACTCGGTCGCCGCGCTGCTCCCGGACTCCTTCGGCCCCGAGAACCTCGCCCGCTGACCGATCCGACCTCAGCCGGCGAAGACACCCCAGGATCGATTCGTCATCGTCGCGTCGCCGAGGACGACGTCACTCCCGTCCGGCCGCCGGGCGATCACGTCTCGGAGTTCGGCCCTGGCGCTCGATTGGCTGACCGCGACGAGTTGGATGGTGCCGCCGACCAGCTTCCAGACTTCTTGGACCTCCGGTTCTGGTTCGTCCGGCTCGATCACGTCGTCGCACCAGTTGGCCATCAGGCCGTGGCCGAGCCGGAGCTCGGCGAGCTTCTGGTCGGCGAGCTGGTAGGTGACGGGCTCGGTGGTCTGGCCGACGTCGAACATGATCGCTGCCTGCTGCGTCGGTGCGGCCGCCCAGATCCCGTACCCGCATCCGTACTCGTGGGTGAACACCTCCGACAGGATGTCGGTGATCGGTGTCAGCTCGACGTCGTCGATGCCGAACTCCTCGTCGGCGATGTTCGGATCCTGATCGATGGAGATCGAAACCGGTACACCTCGATCGTCGTAGTCGACGTGCAGGTCGTAGGCGGTGGGGATCGCCAGCTCGATCTCGCCGAACCAGTCGTACACGTGACCCCAGGGCTCGTCTCGAGTGCTCGCCATCACCCTGACCTGATCGAGGACCACCAGCTCGACCTCCTCACGCGGGCAGAAGCACATCGGGACGTACCGGAAGCGGTAGGCGACGGGCTCGACGTCGGCCCACCGGGCACGGGCGCGCTCCAGGTCGGCGCGGGCAGCCTCGCGATCGAAGGCTCCATCGGGTGCCGTGGTCGGCGGCGCGTCCGTGGTCGGCGGCCCGGTCGTTGCCGTCGAGTCGCCACAGGCTGCGAGCGTGAGCGCGGCGAACGCGGCCAGGAGGGTGGGGAGGGACCTGAGGAACCGCATGTCGATCAGACGTTCCGACGGGTGATCCGGTTCCGCTGAAATCCTGAGTCGAGGAGACTCAGGTTTTCTGACTGTCGAGTTGCCGACCAGGATGTGTCCTCCTACACTTGGGTCCACTCAGTGCACGTTCGTTCCCCCAACCACTCATCAGGAGCTGAATCACCATGCCCAAGGCCGTCGGAATCGACCTCGGTACCACCAACTCCGTCGTCGCCGTGCTCGAGGCCGGCGAGCCGGTCGTCATCCCCAACGCCGAGGGCGGCCGCACCACCCCGTCGGTCGTCGCGTTCTCGAAGTCCGGCGAGGTCCTCGTCGGCGAGGTCGCCAAGCGACAGGCGATCACGAACCCCGATCGCACGTTCCGCTCGATCAAGCGCCACATGGGCGAGAGCTGGAAGTCCGACGATGTCGACGGCAAGACGTACACCCCCCAGGAGATCAGCGCTCGCATCCTGATGAAGCTCAAGCGCGACGCCGAGTCGTACCTGGGCGACACCGTGAACCAGGCCGTCATCACCGTGCCCGCCTACTTCGACGATGCCCAGCGCACCGCGACCAAGGAAGCCGGAACCATCGCCGGTCTCGAGGTGCTCCGCATCATCAACGAGCCGACCGCGGCAGCGCTCGCGTATGGCCTCGACAAGGGCTCCGAAGACGAGACGATCCTGGTGTTCGACCTCGGCGGTGGCACGTTCGACGTGTCGGTGCTCGAGATCGGCGACGGCGTGTTCGAGGTCAAGTCCACCCACGGTGACACCAACCTCGGTGGCGACGACTGGGATCAGCGGATCATCGACTGGCTGGTCCAGCAGTTCAAGAGCGCCCAGGGCGTCGACCTGTCCAACGACCGCATGGCCATGCAGCGCCTGAAGGAAGCGGCCGAGAAGGCCAAGATGGAGCTCAGCCAGACGCAGTCGACGCAGATCAACCTGCCGTTCATCACCGCCAACGCCGACGGCCCGCTCCACCTCGACGAGCAGCTCTCGCGCGCGAAGTTCCAGGAGATGACCTCCGACCTGATCGAGCGCTGCCGCGTGCCGTTCGAGCAGGCGCTCAAGGACGCCGGCGTCTCCAAGGGCGATCTCCATCACGTGATCCTGGTCGGCGGCTCGACCCGCATGCCCGCCGTCACCGAGCTCGTCCAGGCGATGACCGGCAAGGAGCCCAACAAGTCGGTCAATCCCGACGAGGTCGTGGCCGTCGGTGCGGCGGTGCAGGCCGGTGTGCTGCGCGGCGACGTCAAGGACGTCCTCTTGCTCGACGTCACCCCGCTCAGCCTCGGCATCGAGACCAAGGGCGGCGTGATGACCAAGTTGATCGAGCGGAACACCACGATCCCGACCAAGCGGACCGAGGTCTTCACCACGGCCGAGGACATGCAGCCGTCGGTCGAGATCCATGTCCTCCAGGGCGAGCGCGAGATGGCGAGCTACAACAAGACGCTCGGCAAGTTCCAGCTCGTCGATCTGCCGCCCGCCCCGCGTGGTGTGCCCCAGATCGAGGTCACGTTCGACATCGACGCGAACGGCATCGTCCACGTCTCCGCCAAGGATCGTGCGACCAACAAGGAGCAGTCGATGACCATCACCGGGCAGTCGACCCTCGACAAGGACGCCATCGATCAGATGGTCAAGGACGCCGAGGCCCACGCCGAGGAGGACCGTCAGCGACGCGAAGAGGCCGAGGTGCGCAACAACGCCGACTCACTCGTGTACCAGACCGAGAAGGTGCTGCGTGATCAGGGCGAGAACGTGTCGACCGAGGAGAAGGCGGCGGTCGAAGGACCGCTCGACGATCTGAAGAAGGCGCTCGCTGGCAACGACACGGCAGCCATCAAGTCGGCCACCGAGGCGTTGATGGCTGCGAGTCAGGCGTTCAGCCAGAAGCTCTACGAGGCAGCCGCACGCGACACCAACGCCGCCGGTAGCTCGGCCAGCGGGCAGAACGCCGATGCCGCACCGTCCGATGACGACATCGTCGACGCAGAGATCGTCGAGGACCCGGCGGACTCCGAGGGCCAGTCGTGAGCGATCTCGCCGGCTTCGACGACGAGCGCGGCTCCGAGGTCGAGGACTACACCGGCGAGGTGCCGCGGGTCGATCACGACGCGGCCCCCGCCGGCCCCGACGGCGTGCAGCCGTCGGGGTTCGGCGACGGTGACGTCGCCGATGTCGACGACGAGCTCGCTCCGAACCCTGCTGAGCCCGACGGTTCGCCCGCCGTTGACGTCGACGTGGGTGAGCTGCTCGCAGAGCGCGATCAACTGAAGGATCTCGCGGTCCGCCTGCAGGCCGACTTCGAGAACTTCCGCAAGCGCACGATGATGCAGCTCGAAGGCGATGTCGACCGGGCGACCGGGCGGCTCGCCGAGGCGTTCCTCCCGGTTCTCGACGCGGCCGAAGCGGCCTACATCCGCCACCCCGACGAGGTCGGGCCGCTCCTGAACGTGATGCTCGCCGAACTGAAGAAGCACGGGCTCGAGACGCTCGACCTCGAGTCCCTCCCGTTCGATCCCGAGGTGGCCGAGGCCGTCGCCCACGAACCCGGCGACGGTGGCGACGTCGTGGTCGCCGAGGTCCTGCGCAGCGGGTACCGCTGGCGGGGCAAGACCCTCCGGGCCGCAATGGTCCGTACCCGCGACTGATTGCGAGTTGTGCCAGGCACAACTCGCAATCGGTTCCGACATCGAGGAGGTGAGTCGGCAATGGACGCCCAGCGTGAATGGTTCGAGAAGGACTACTACCGCGAGCTCGGCGTCGCGGCCGACGCCTCGCAGAAGGAGATCACCAAGGCGTACCGGAAGTTGGCTCGCGAGAGCCACCCCGACCGGAACCCCGGCGACACCGCCGCAGAGGAGCGGTTCAAGGCGATCTCCGCTGCCTACGACGTACTCGGCGACGAGGCCAAGCGCAAGGAGTACGACGAGGTGCGCCGGCTCGGTCCGATGGCCGGCGGATTCCAGGGTGGTGGGCCAGGCGGATTCTCGTTCAACGTCGGCGACATGCAGGGAGGCGACTTCGGCGATCTGCTCGGCCAGATGTTCGGTCGCGGTCGGGGTGGAGGTGGGTCGGGTCGTGCCGGCTCCGGTGTCGGGCCGCAGCGCGGCGCTGACCTCACCGCACAGCTCAACCTCGACTTCGAGGACGCGGCGACCGGGCTCACCACGACGCTGCACCTGACGAGCGATGCCCAGTGCTCGACGTGCTCGGGGTCGGGCGCCAAGCCCGGCACCCATCCATCGGTGTGCGGCGTCTGCGCCGGCCGCGGCGTGGTCGACGACAACCAGGGCCTGTTCTCGTTCTCCAGCCCGTGCCGCAACTGCCAGGGTCGCGGATCCATCATCACCGACCCGTGCCCGACGTGTCGCGGCACCGGCGTGGAGCGGCGTCCCCGCGAGGTCAGAGCCCGGATACCCGCCGGTGTCACCGACGGCAAGACGATCCGCTTGCCTGGCCGCGGTGCCCCCGGACGCAATGGTGGCCCGGCCGGCGACCTGCTCGTCGAGATCAGCGTCCGACCTCATGATCGCTTCGGCCGAATGGGCAACAACCTGACCGTCACGATGCCCGTCACCTTCCCCGAGGTGGCGCTCGGGGGTGAGATCGACGTGCCAACGCTCGACGGATCGACGGTGACCCTGCGCCTCAGGCCAGGGACCCAGAGCGGCTCCCGGCACCGAGTCAAAGGAAAGGGGATCACGACCACGTCCAAGCGCGAGGGCACTCGCACGGGCGATCTCATCGTCACCGTCGAGGTCGTGGTCCCGACCGAGCTCTCCGACGACCAGCGCGCGGCGATCGAGCAGTTGGCTGCCGCGACTACGGTGAACCACAGGAAGTCCACGTCATGAACGTTCGCACCCGACATCAAGCCGTCTACGTCATCTCCGTCGCGGCTGAGTTGGCGGGGATGCATCCCCAGACGCTGCGCATCTACGAGCGTCGAGGCCTCGTGCAGCCCGCTCGAACCCAGGGCGGTAACCGCCGATACAGCGACGCCGACATCGAACGGTTGCAGCGCATCGCCGATCTCGCCGAGCAGGGCCTCAACCTGGAAGGGATCCGCCGCGTGATGGAACTCGAGGCCGAGAACGCACGTCTGCGCGCCGAGCTCGAGCGCGCCGTGGCCGATGCCCAGCACGCACAACTCGATGCCGAACGTCGCCAACGCCGCGACCTCGTCCCGCTCCGCCAGGCGGTTGCCGTGTTCGGCGAACGCCCACGCTTCCTCGATCGCGACTGACCACACGACCCTTGCGAGGTGGTGGTACCTCGCGATGCCGGACTTCGGCAGTCCCGAGTCGCTCCGGCTGGGAGCGACTCTTTTCTCTCGAACCGTGTTGGTGACGCCACGGAGAGCGCCAATTGCTGGCAAGCTGTGGGGGTGACTCCTCAGGCGGTGCCGTGGCGACGGGCGTGGGCTCTCATCGCTGCGGTCGCCGTCGGACTGACCGGGGTGATCGTTGCGCTGCGAGCCGATGGCTTCCCACCCGTTGACGCAACCGTGCCGCGCGCAACGCGCTGGTTCGTCGATCGGACGAGCGGTCGGATCGTGCTCGCCGACGGCTTCTCCGGACATGCTCTCGCACGGCTCGACACGGCCAGCGACGGTGACGTCCTGGAGCTTGCTCAAGGCTCGAACGGGGTCGCCGTGGTGGATCGCTCGGCGGCAACGGTTCGTTCGGTCGATGCATCCGCCCTTCGGATCGGACCGCCCCAGTCCGTGAGTCTCATCGCCGAGCCGCAGGCAGTCGTGGGTTTCGCGCAGACCGGGCTCGTCGCGGTCGACCCCGCAGCGGCCGCTGCCGTGTTGCTGCCGCCGGGTGGCGACGCCGTGCCCTTCCAGGTTGCTCCCGGCGGTTCCGGAAGCGCGACCCTCATCGCGCCCGACGGGGCCGTCTGGACGACCGCCGCCGGCGAGCTGACGCGCGTCACGATGAACAATCGAGTGACGACCAGCGGGTTGTCGAACCCACGTTTCACGCTCGTGGGCAGCGTCGCTCTACTCCTCGACACCGATCGCACCCGCGTGCGATTCGGCGACGGCACATGGACCGACCTCCCGTCGCAGGTGGCGCCGAGCGAGATCGTGCTGCAGCGGCCAGGTCCGGCGGCAGGGTGCGGGTGGCTGGGCGCCGACGATGAGCTGTGGTGCATCGGACCCAGCGGTGTGGTCGAGTCGGTCACCGTGCCCGGCCTCGACATCGATGGCGCCGACACGCTGGCGATCGCGGGCGACGCAGCCGCGCTGGTTCGGCGCAACCCCGCGCAGATCGTCCGCATCGACTGGCGGACCGGCACCATCTTCGATGATCGCGTGGCCAGCGTCCCACCCGACAGCCAGCTCTCCGTCGCGTCGTCGGTCGACCTGATCTGGGTCGACCAGACCGACGGGCGGCTCGTCTGGGCGATCAACCCGTGGGGTATCCGCACGATCATGAAGGACGATCAGTCGAGCCCCCTGCTCGGCGAATCCGGCGAGGTGCTCGCCGGAGGGACCGGCGGCGAATCGTCGACGGTGCTCGGCAACAACGACACGACGGCGGTGATCGACCGCGAACCCGACGACAACGGCATCGACGATCCGCCGGTCGCCATCGACGATCCCGTCACGGCCCGCACGGGTGCGTCCGTCTCGATCGCAGTGACCGCCAACGACTACGACCCCGACGGAGAAGCAGTGGTGCTCTTCGAAGTGGGTGAGGCGTTGCACGGCACGGTCGAGATCGCCAGTGCGACGACGGCGGTCTATCGACCCGATGCCGGGTTCGTCGGTCTCGATCGGTTCGTCTACACCATCGTCGACGGCGATGGCACCCCGGCGACCGCGCGCGTGACGCTCGACCTCCTCTCGGCCGATGCGACGAATCGGGCGCCCATCGGCGCACCCGATGCGAGCGAGACCGGACCGGACGTCGCCGTGGTGATCGACGTCCTGCTGAACGACATCGATCCCGAGCGCGACTCGCTCCGGGTCGATTCGTTCACACCCCCCGACGTGGGCGGCACCGTGACCGAGACCGTCGGGCCGTCAGGGCTGCCTGCGCTCCGCTACCAGCCGCCCCCGGCGTCGTCGGGTACGGCGTCGTTCACGTATCGGCCCGTCGACGCGTTGGGCGCAGTCGGTGAACCTGTGCCGGTCCGGGTCGAGATCGCCCAGCCCTCCGACGAGAACCGTCCCCCGATCGTCCGGCCGGACGCGGTTCGGCTGCGCCGCAACATCCCGACGACGCTCGCCGTGCTCGCCAACGATCGCGACCCGGACGGCGACCGGTTGTCGCTCGGCCTCGTCGAACCGCTTCCGCCCGGGCTCGAGGTGAGCATCGAGGGCAACGAACTGGTGATCATCGCGCGTGCCGGGGCGGCCGCGCTGGCCCCGTTCGCCTACACGGTCGATGACGGGCGCGGGAACGTCGTGGTCGGCTCGGTGCTGGTGGCGGTCATCGCCGACATCGAACCGAACCGGCCCCCGATCGCCAACGCCGACACGGCGACGGCCGTGGTGGGCACAGCTCACCTCATCGACGTGCTCGCCAATGACAGCGACCCGGACGGCGACCCCTTGATCCTCGTCGGCGTCGAACGTTCGAGCGAGTCGGCCGGCACCGGTGCGCTCGGGGTGCAGGGTGACCTCGTGCGATATACGCCCTCCCCGATCGGCGATGCCGACGGCGACGCACTCGACCGGTTCACCTACATCATCAGCGACGGAAACGGTCACGAGGTGACGGGAGAGGTCAGCGTGCGCGTCCTCCCGGAGCGGATCGCCGCTCCACCGTTCGCGCAGGACGATGCTGCGACCACCGATGTCGACGTCCCGGTCACACTCGATGTGCTCCGCAACGACGGTGACCCGTCGGGTGAGCGCCCGACGCTCGCCGGCACCCCCGGGTGCGCCGGCGGTGGGACTGCGGTCGTCACTCCCGATTCGCGCGTGCGGTACACGCCGCCCAGAGGCCGTTCCGGCGTGTTCAGCTGCCGGTACGAGGTGACGAACAGCCAGGGCTTGCGGGCCGACGCGGCGATCATCATCAGCGTCGAGGAGCCCGATGTCGTCAACGCGCCACCCGTCGTCGTCGATGAGGAACGCACCGTCGTCGTCGGCGGCACGCTCGTGGTCGACGTGCTCGCCAACGATTCTGATCCCGACGGCCCGCGGTCGGAGCTGCGTGTGTTGTCGTCGACCACGCCCGCAGCCGGTCGTGCCACCCGCCAGGGCGGTATCATCACTTACCAGGCGGGTCCGGTGCCGCGGCCCGTCATCATCACCTACCAGGTCGGTGATGCCGGGGCCGGCGTGACGAGCGGGCGGTTGCTGATTCGGGTCGTCGAACCCGATCCGTTGCCGCCGCAGACGATCGACGACCGCCAGAGCATCGTCGGGCCAGGTGTGCCGACGCCGATCGACGTGCTGGCCAACGATTCTGATCCCGACGGTGACCCGTCGGCCCTACGTGTGGCATCGGCATCGGTGGTCTCCGGCAACGGCGCGATCGAGGTCGGTTCGCGCACGATCACCTTCGTGCCGGTACCGAGCTTCGTCGGCGACATGGTGGTCTCGTACACGGTCGTCGACAGCGACCAACTGACGGCGCAGGGACGTGCGATCCTCACGGTGTTCAAAGCGCCCAACCGTGCACCGCTGGCTGCTGACGACGTTGCCAGTGTGATCAGCGGCGGGCGCGTCACGGTCGCGATCGCGCTCAACGACTTCGATCCGGATGGCGATCCGCTGACGATGTCGATCGTCAGCGGCCCCGACCCGGCCCTCGGCAGCGCCCGGCTCGATGGACAGGCCCTGGTCTTCGACGCAGCGCCCGGCGCCAACGGGAGAGCGATCATCAGGTACCGGATCGACGACGGGGAGGCGACCGCCGAGGCCACGGTGCGCATCGACGTGCTGCCGTGCGCCGCGGCTCCACCGGAGGCGCCCGACCTGTTCCTCCAGACCGGCTATCAGCTGCCGATCGCTATCGATCTCCGCTCCGTGGCGCGCAACGGCGACATCGTCGAGGTCGGAGCCCCGCTCTCAGCGCCGAGCGGCGTCTACACGCCGCCCCCGGGTGAGAACGGGAACATCACGTTCCGCTACGTCGTACGCAACACGTGCCGGATCCAGGACGTCGGCACGGTCGTGATCGATGTCAACCAGGATCCGGTGGGAGTTCCGTACGTCGCTCGGATCGGTCGCACCGAACGGGTGAGCATCCCCGTGTCGGCGCTGGCATCGGACGCCGAGCCTCTCCGGATCGTGGGGCTCGAGGGTGCACCGACGTGGGTCAGTGCGGTCGATGGCGGTCGTTCGATCCTCGTGGACCCGGCGGGGCGAACGGGCAGAGTCGACCTCGTTGCCGTCATCGCCGATCCGGGCGGTCTCCAGGTGCGGGTGCCGGTCAGCATCGAGCTGGTCAACCGGGCCCCGATCGCCAACCCCGACGAGTTCTTCGCCAGCACCAGCGTGCTCATCGTCGATCTGCTCGCCAACGACACCGATCCGGATGGGGACCTGCTGAGCCTCGCATCGGTGCCGGAGACCTTCACGTTCTCGAGCGGTGTTGTCGGGACGATCGAGCGGCTCGGGGCCGGCCAACTCCGCCTCGATACCAAGGGCGGCGGCGGGATCGCGTCGTTCAGCTACACGATCGTCGACTCGGCCGGCTTGTCGTCGGCTGCTGCGACGGTCACCGTGATCGCCAACCGGCCGCCGACCGCGCCTCAGGTGGAGGTGACCGTGGCGTCGGGCTCGACGGTGAACGTAGCCATCCCGGCGACCGACCCGGAACTCGATCTGCTCACGCTGCTGATCCTGGACGACCCGAGCCCACTTGCGCTCTCGATCTCGGGGCTGGTGGTCGCCATCACAGCACCGCTGGTTCCGCCCGATGAGATCGGTCGGCGGATCGAGCTGCGGTACTCGGTGACCGATCCGGCCGGGGCGAGCGCTACCAACCTGCTCGTCATCACGATCGGCGCGCCACTGCCGACCACGACCACCACGAGCACGCCATCGACGACCACGACCCTGCCGCCGACGTCCACGACCCTGCCGCCGACGTCCACGACCACGCCGTCGGCGACCACGACGACGGTGCCGTCGACGAACCCGACCACCGTGCCACCGGTCACGACCGTGCCGCCCGGGTGACGGGGTCGGCGTCGTCAGGCGCGTGGTCGGATCTTCAGCGGATGATCGGCCGACGTCAGGCAGCGACCTGTCTGGCAGTCGAACGACCAACCGTGCAGCGTGCAGACCAACACCTCACCGTGCCCGTCACGGCGCTCGATTTCACCGAAGACCGACAGGTCGGCATTGCGGTGCGGGCATCGCCGTTGCACGACGTAGTCGCCGAGTTCGATCTCCGGTTCGGTCTCGGTGGGCGGGTTCAGTTTGCGAACTGCCTCGGCCTCCGTCCGCCGCATGCGCTCGACCGACAACGACTTGAAGAAGTTGTAGAGGTACTCGTTGAAATCGCCTTCGCGCCAGCCCGTCCAGCGACATGACAGGAACAGCGAGTTCGACCAGTCGACCGCTTGCTGCGCAGCCACGGTCTCGACCAGCTCGCGTGGGATGTCGAACCGGAACGAGTAGGGATCGTCGGCGTATGCGCGGACCTCGGCATTGGGGAAGTCGATGATGATGCCGAGATCGCCGGCACGGAACAGGCAGTTGCCGCCGACGGCGTTGCGCATGGTCGGTGCCATGCGCAACAAGGGCTCCCACCACGCTTTGAGCGTGGCGAGCAGGTCGGTGGTCGGCGGATTCCAGCCGGCCTTGAGCTCGTCGAGCCACGGCAGCCAGTCGGCTTGGTAGTCGCGCAGGTACCACTTCTTCATCGAGAAGATCGCGTCGACCTCGTCGTCGGGCACCGGATGGGTCACCGTGATGTCGTGGGGTGTGATCTCGATCTCCGTACCCGGGATCGCGAGCACACCCTGGTGTTCCGCTGCTGCCAGCCGCTCCATGAACACGCGTTGGTCGGGGAAGATCGACAACTCGTCACACGTGATCACGTTGAGGTGGAACAGCTCGGGGTCGAGGAACGCCGGCGGTCCGGCCGAGGGCACGACAGCGCGAGCGTTCACGCGATCGACGTACCTCATCGCTCGCGTGAACTGGCTCTCGACCTTGGCGTCGACGAGGCGCCGCATGTCCTCGTCGGGCATCTCGTACACCATCGGGTACCAGATCGCGCCGGAGTACTGTAGCCAGTGCAGATCGACGGGTCCGTGCGAGCGGAGGGCATCGAGATCGGTCGTTCGGCAGTCGTTCTGGTTGACGATGCGGGTCTGGCCGTCGGAGACGACCATCGCCGAGTCGCCTCCCGGACCGTCCGTGATCGACACCTCCGTGTGGATTGCGATCGTGAGGCCGGGAGCGAGCTCCATCTCCTCGCCGTCGACGGTGCGGATGAAGTTGGTGAATCCGAGCCTGGCCAGGCTGCGTTGCTGTTCCTTGGTCGGAAAGCCCGGGAGCAGGATCGGGATGTCGCGGCGGAGGTGTTCACGCAGCCAGGGCTCGTCGTGATGGTCGCCGTGGAGGTGGGTGATGTACAAGAAGTCGGCGTGCTCGATGCGGTCGAGCAGGTCGTCGCTGAGCTGGTCGTTGCGCGGGAACACGAACCAAGACCCGAAGAACGCCGGCACGAACCACGGATCGCACAGGATCGAGCCGACCTCGGTCTCGACGAGGATGCCGGCATGTCCGATCGACGTCGCACGCATGGTCGGTGAGGGTACCGGCGGGGGCGCGGTCACCCCAGGGACTTCGGTCATCAACCGCGGCGGTGTCGGATCGGACATGCCACCGCCCGCTGGGGCGGAGATGGACGCCTCAGGCGACGGGAGGGTCGGTGTACTGCTGGCCTGAGCGTGAGACGTGCTCGGTCCACTGCGTGCCGTCCCAGTACCGGAGTTCGAAGCGCGATGACGGGTCCGCATACCAGCCGGCGGGAGCGGCGCCCGCGGCGGCGGTCACGGCTGCGGCGGGTTCGGCGACGGCGGGTTCGGCGGCGGCGGGTTCGGCGACGGCGGGTTCGGCGGCAGGCTCAGCGGTTGCGGGTTGCGGGGTCACCTCGGGCAGCGAGGGTTCGACGGTGGTGGTCTCGACCACCGGCAGGTCGGCCGGGGTGTCGGCCGAGATCTCGCCCGCTGGTTCCTCGGTGGCTTCGTCGACCGGGGACACGTCGAGCGCCGTTGCGGCGGCGCCCCACGCCGAGGCGGCACCCACCGTATCTGCGGGCTCGGGGATCAGTTCCGTGACGTCTTCGGTGGGGGCGTCGTCCGTGGTGTGGCCCACCGCCTCGACGGCGATCGCTTCGATGTGGTCGGGCTCGGGCGTCGGCGCAGCGACCGCTGCCAGCGCGGCGTCGAGCTCGCCGGCGTCGGGTGTCGGCTCGGCGTCATCGGAGGCGAAGTCACCGGTCACGTCGCTGTCGGCAGGAGCGTCGACGTCGCCGTGGACATCGACGTCGCCATCGGCGTGGCGACTCAGGTAGGCCGTGATCGTGCTCCCAGCGGGAACGATCGCGACGACGCTCCACCCGTCGCGGGACTGCTCGGTGAGGCGGCCGGCCAATGCCCCGGCCTCATACGACGAGACGCTGATCGAGGAGAATTCCTGCATGATCGCACCCTACAGCAGCAACGCGGCGCGAGGTTGGCCCGTAGCGGGGTTCGGACCGCAATTGAGGCGTCGTCGCGATGGGCCATCGCGTCGCCCCGACGCGCCGCCCGCGGTGCCGTCGCGTTCGCGGGGACTCGGCCCATACTGATCGGGTGGTTCGGACCATGGAAACCCTCACGTCGGTGATGTCACTCGTGGCTGCCGCGGGGGCCGTCCTGGTCATCATCGCTCGTCTGCTGGCGGCGCGTTCCGCCCTCGCCGCGGACCTCGGTGCCCGGATGGTTGCCTGGCGTGCGCCCCTGACCGTGGCGGTGGCCGGCGTGGCGACGCTCGGCAGCCTCTACTTCTCGGAGGTTGCGGACTATCTTCCGTGCCGGCTCTGCTGGTTCCAACGGATCGCGATGTACCCGATAGCCGTCGTCGCCGCCGTCGGCCTCCTTCGCCGCGATGCCGCTGCACGTTGGTACTTCCTGCCCCTGGCGGTCATCGGTGCCGGCATCTCCACGTACCACTACCTCATCGAATGGGGAGTGCTCGCCGACTCCGAGTCGTGCGCCCTCTTCGGCCCGGCGTGCGCCGACGTCTGGTTCCGCTCGTTCGGTTTCGTCACCCTGGCCTTCATGGCGCTCGCCGGGTTCGTCGCCATCATCGTGTTCAACACCGTCTCGTTCGAGTCGGTCCGACCCCCTGAGGAGACCTCGTGAACGCTCCCCGCCACCTCATCGCCGTCGCCCTCGTCGGCGCGCTCGCCATCACCGCCTGTGGCAGCGACGAACCAGTCGCCGCTCCCGCCGACGGGCAACCGGCCGACGAGCAAGTCGCCGACAACACGCCCGGAACCTCGCCGGACGGCCCGGGCTCAACGATCGACCCCGACGTCCCCGACGACTTCCTCCCGGCGATCGGCCCGGTCGACGTGGTCGGCGAGTCACTCCCGCTACTGGATACGATCGACGTGGTCGACGACCCCGCAGTGGGTACCCCGGCACCGGTCCTGATCGGCGAGGCCTACGACGGTTCGACGGTCCGCATCGACGCGACCGCCTCGGGCCCGACGATGGTCGTGTTCCTCGCCCACTGGTGTCCGCACTGCAACGACGAGATCCCGCGCATCAACCAGCTTCGAGACGAGGGACGGTTTCCCGACGGCCTGAACATCGTCGCGGTGGCCACCGCATCGAACCCCGGACGCCCGAACTTCCCGCCCGCCGAGTGGCTCGAGGAGAAGGACTGGACGTATCCGGCGATGGCCGACGGGATCGACACCACACGCGAGACCTTCATCGCGGCCGAGGCGTTCGGGGTGAGCGGCTTCCCGTTCGTCACGCTGGTCGACGCCAACGGTGACGTCGCCGCTCGCTGGAGCGGCGGTCGGGAACCGGATCAGTTCCTCGAACTGATCGCCGAGCACCTCGGGCTCGGTTGAGTCCATCCGGCGAGGATCAGTCGTCGATGACCCGACGGGTCGAACGTCGCAGACCCCACGCGATCACGGGGAGCAGCAACGGAATCGCGGCGAACGCGAGCATTGCGGCGCGGAGGCCGGAGTGGTCCGCGAGCAGACCGATCGCGAACACGGCGGTCAACGCGCTGCCCTCCAACAGTTCGACGATGAGCTTGGTGCGACCCTCGCGCCCGGGGTTCGCCCGAAGGACGACGGCCTGTTCGCCGAGCCACAACGAGTTGAGGAGCACCGAGTGGGCGATGCCGACCGGTGCCAGCACCCAGGCCGGCCCGCCCGCGGCGAGGAGCATCACGGCACTCATCCCGAGGCCCGTGACGGTCATCAGACGAGGGAGCGAGGTCCGCGCCACCAGCGACGGGAGAATCGTGAACGCCAGCACGCCCCCTGCCACGAACGCCGCCCCGAGCGCTGCAGCCTCGGCGCCCGACCAATCGAGCACCGCTTCGGTGTAGGCGAGCACCGTCGAGAGGTACGCCTCGTCGAGCGGCATCGCGGCGAAGGCGCCCAGTCCGAGGAACCAGACGAGCCGCTGGCGACGCACCGGGACGGCGAGTTGCTCAGCACTGCCGGCGGCTGTGCGGTTCGGCTCCGGGAACGTCATCGTCGCGAGTACCGCCGCGTAGACCACCACCCCGACGGCAGCGCCGACGAACACGAACCGCCAGTCGGCGCCGACCGCGCGCAGCGCCGCCAAGGACAACGGAGTGACCAGGTCGCCGATGACGCCGAACAGGTTGCCGCGGGCCAGGACCCGCTCGAGTTCGTGGTCGAGCCCGGCGACTACAAGTGCGTTTGCGATCGCGATCTCGCCTCCGTGCACGAGCCCGGTGGAGCCGATCGCGATCAGTCCGGTGCCGACGAGCATCATCGAGCCGTCCGTCGCTCCGCCGATGATCAACAGCGACAGCGCGGTCACGAGGGCGCCGCCCACGGCGACCGGTTTGCGGCTGCGGCCGTCGGTGGCCGCGACCACGAGGTTGCCGAGCACGCCGCCGATCCCGTAGCTGACGAACATCGCGGCCGCAGTCGAGTAGCCGATGTCGAGATCCGTGCGAAAGTCCTCGACGGAGGCAGGTGCCAGGAATCCGGTCGCCTCGTCGACGAACCGGACCGCCAGCAGCACGATCACCGTCGTGTGGATCGTCCGCGAGAGTGAGGCGAGTCAATGCCAGTGCACGTCACCGACGTTAGTGGAGGTGCCTCAGACGAACCGGCGGCCGAGATGCTCGGCCTCGGCGAGCACCTCGCGTAATGGGCGGCCCAAGGCCCTGGCTGCGGCGAGCGCGTCGTCGTGTTCGGCTTTCACCCGCGTCTCGCCGATCTTGACGCGGATCGGCTGCCCGCCGACGTCGACGTTGTGTTCGGAGCGGTGCTGTGGCCAGCGATGCACCGTTGAGGCGCGCACGCCAAGGGTGCCGGTCTCGGCGATCAGCACCTGCCGAGCGGTCGCGAACGTCGCGTCGTCGCACAAGGCGTGCACGGTGTGGGCGGGACGGCCCTTCTTCATCACGATCGGGGTCGCCCATGCGTCGTGGGCGCCGGCGTCGATCAGGGCGGCGATGGTGTGTGCGAGGACCTCACCAGTGATGTCGTCGACGTTGGCCTCGAGCAGGTGGCATGGTCGGCCGTCGGTGCCGACGGACGTCGTCGGTGTCCCGTCGCCCATGATCGCCTGAACGACGTTGGGCCGGCCGGGCGGATCCGCCGTGCCGGCGCCGAAGCCGGTGGCGGTCACCGTCATCGACGGCATCGGGCCGCATCGGTCGCCGAGCACCGTGAGCAACGCAACCCCGGTCGGGGTCGACAACTCCATCGTGGTGTCGACGCCGGTGACGGCGGCATCGGCCCGCTCCAGGAGGCGCGAGACGGCGGGCACGGGATTGGGAAGGCGGCCGTGTGCGGTGTCGACGGTCCCGTGGCCGACAGCGATCGGCGAGTACGTGACTCGCTGGACGCCGAGGTCGTGCAGCGCTGTGCAGACGCCGACCACGTCGAGCACCGAATCGAGCGCCCCGACTTCATGCAGCTCGACCGCCGCCGGATCGATCCCGTGAATCGCCCCTTCGATCTCGGCCAGCACGCGATAGACGGCCGCAGCGTCGTCGCCTACACGCGCCGGCAAGTCGGCCCGCTCGATCATCGCGATGACCTCGGCGGCCGGACGATGTGCGTGATCGTGCTCATCCTGTCGGCGGTGACGATCGTGATGATCGTGATGGTTGATCGCCAGGTTGGTCCACAGCGAGGCGACGCCGCACCGCTGGACCCGCTCCCATGTGGCAGCGAACCCGTCGACCCCGAGCGCACCCCAGGCGTCCATCACTGCGAGCCGGTCGGCGCCGGCGTCGACGAGCGAGGCGAGCAGCATGTCGCCGGCGACGCCCGCACAGCAGTTGAACCACACCGTGCGCGTCGACGCGGGCAGCATCCTTGCGATCGCGCTGGCCGCCCCGAAACCGTTGTCGATGCCGACCACGGTGATCCCGCTCGCGCACGACGCTTGCATTGCGAGCAGGGCGGTCACGCCGTCGAGTCCGGAGCCGTATCCGACCGACGTGGGCACAGCGACGACCGGGCGGGCCGTGAGGCCCCCGATCACACTGGCGAGTGCACCCTCCATGCCTGCGACCACGATCACGGCGTCCGCGGCGGTGACCCGGTCGAGGTGGGCGAGCAGCCGGTGCAGTCCCGCCACACCGACGTCGTGGAGTCTGTCGGCAGCGAGGCCGTACGCAGTGAGCGTGATGGCTGCTTCATCGGCCACGGGCGTGTCGGCGGTGCCTGCGGTGACGACGAGCACACGACGCTCGGGACGCGGCTCGGGTCGGCGCCACAGCATGCAGCCGCCCTGCTGCTCGGCTGGGCCGTGCTCGTTGAGCACCGCCTTGGCCTGGTCGGTCGATGCCCGAGTGAGCAGGACGGGGCCGGTCCCGTGGTCGAGGAGCTCACCGACGATCCGGGCGCACTGCTCCGGCGTCTTACCGGGGCCGTAGATCGCTTCGGGAAGACCTTGGCGCAGCGTTCGATGATGGTCGACCAACGCGTCGCCAATGTCGGCAAAGGGGAGCCGACGCAATCGTGCGACGGCCTCGTCGGCCGGCACAGCACCGTTCCGGATCCCTTCGATCAGCGCTCGCAGCGCGGCTTCGTCCATCGCCCGTCATCGTGGCAGAACGCGCGCCCGCACGTCACACGGCGACGACGATCGGAGCCGGGATCCCGGGGTATCCGGGCGCCATGGTGTCTAACCTCATGGTGATGAGCAGCCCGGACGGAATCCCGACCACGGGTCGCGGCTCCCGAGTCGCGTTCTTCGGTCCGTTCGGAACGTTCACCGAGCAGGCCCTGCGTACCCAGACCGATCTCGTCGGAGGCGAGCTGCTCGCCTACCGCACGGTGCCGGACGTGCTGGACGCCGTGACGGGCGGCGAGGTCGACCTCGGATTCGTGCCGATCGAGAACTCGATCGAGGGGATGGTCAACTTCACCCTCGACGCGCTCGCGTTCGACCACGACCTCGTCATCTCACGGGAGGTGGTGCTCGACATCCACCTCTGCCTCGCCGCTCGTCCCGGCGTCGAGCTGGCGGCTGTGAAGGAGATCCTCTCGATCCCGGTCGCCACCGCTCAGTGCCATCGGTTCCTGCGGGAACACCTCCCCGAGGCCGACATCAGGAATGCCGCCTCGACCGCTGGTGCCGCCCAGGTCGCGGGCGACGACCCGTCGCCGCACCTGGCTGCCATCGCCCCACGTGTCGCCGCTGAGCGGTACGGCCTCGAGGTGCTGGCCGAGAACATCGAAGACCACGACGGCAACCAGACCCGATTCGTGGTGGTCGCACGCTCCGGCGTACCGGCGCCGACGGGCCACGACCGGACCGCTCTCGTGGTCTATCAGCGCGCCGACGAGCCCGGCAGCCTGATCTCGATCCTGCAGGAGTTCGCCGCTCGTCGCATCAATCTGTCGAACTTGATCTCGCGCCCGACCAAGGAAGGCGGGCTCGGTGACTACTGCTTCATACTCTTCGCCGAAGGCCACATCGCCGACGATCTGGTCGCAGATGCGATGCGGGCGCTGCATGCCAAGCAGGGCGCCGTGAAGTTCTTCGGGTCGTGGCCGCGAGCGGACGATCACGCGCACGATGCGCGGTCGCACGCCGACGAGCGGTGGAGGGCCGCCGACGATTGGATCGCCGACCTCCGCGCCGGTGTCGCTGGCCGTTGAGGTCGGCGTCGATCGTCGTCAGTACAGCGCGACCGGGTCCGGCACGGAGCCGATCTGCTCCGGAATCGGGCACGGATCGGGTCGCGGCGCGCCGACCGTCCACGGTCTCGGGCACGGTCGATGCTCGACAGCGGCGATCCACCGGCTGACGAAGTCGCCGAGCGCGTACGCGCCGGTCGGCGTCACGTGGGTCCCGTCGAAGAACCACCCCGGGCGCAGGTCGCTGTACCGGGACCAGTCGGCGAGCAGGACGTCTCGGTACCGGGGGAGCGCCACCAGACGACGCAGATCGAGGTTGTTCTCCTGGTACGCCCGCCGGGCGTTCGAGCGCACGACGGACTCGTTGTAGCTCAACCAGACGATCGTGTGGGCGCCCTTGCCGCGTGCGGCCTGGACGACGGCGTCGAACTCGGCCGGGAAGTCGCTGAACCAGTCGTTGTACCCGGCCTTGACGACGACGATGTCGATCTGACCGGGGGTGCCCAGAATCGTCTCGACCGTCGTCGGGGGGAAGCTGCCGTCGTCCCACGACCGGCACGACGGTCGCTGCAGGCGGCGACACGATGCGGCGTCGACGATCGCGTCGAAGCCGACCAGAGCCGACCCGGTGCCGGGATACGAACCGAGGCCGCGCAGCGTCGAGTCGCCGACGATCAGCACCCGAGAACGAGGGACGGGGTTGGGCGGCACGTTCCCGGTCGAGGCGATCGGCAGCCCGGTGAAGTACCCGGTGACGTCGACCACGAGATCGACCCCCGCTCTGGCGGAGTAGGCCACCCCGTGGTTGCTGACCTGGGTGAGGGCGAGGTTCGCGATGGTGTGGTCGTGGAACGACGCGTTGACGGTCGCCGCCACCGTGCGGCTGGTTCGGGCGGGCTTGGCGGTCACGTACCCGCGTCCGTCGGCGCGGGTGACGGCCACGTTCGTGACGATCGCGCCGGCGTCGGGGAACGGAACGCCGATCTCGATGGTGCCCGACGGCCAGATGCGCGGGGGAGCCTCGCGGGTGTCGAGCAATCGTGTCGGACCGATCGGCACGAACAACCCCTCGTCGGTCTCCGGCGCCGTCGGCCCGGTGAACCAACCGACCGCGTCGACCACGACGTGGCCGGAGCGCTGGGACCTGATCGTGATGCCGCCGGCGGTGACCGGCACGATCGTGGCGTTCGAGACCACCTCGCCACCGCCGGGCACGGTCATGAATGCGGTGGTCGTCCGTGGTCTCCCGGCGGCGCGAGCGGCCAGGTGACCCGATCGCTCGACACCGACGCTCGCCACGTTCACCACGATCGCAATCGCGTCCGCGGCCACGCCGCTCGGGAGTCCGACGGTGATCTCCCCGCCGTCGACGAGCTTGCCCTCGAGTGGCCCAGGAAGTCTCGTGTCGACCAGCCGGCGCGCCGCGATCGGCACGAAGCGACCCTCTGTCGAAGTTGCTGCTGGCACGAACGCCCCGGTGACGTCGACGACGAGGTCACCGCGAGCGCGCTGGAAGAGCTCGATCGTGCCGTCGAGCCCGACCGGGACGATCGCTGAGTTCGACACGTTGCGGTCGGTGCGCGTGTTGAGCATCGCCGCTCGTGGACGCGGCACCCCGCCGGGATGGGCCGTGACGTATCCCGGGGCAGCCGTCGTCGTCGCGGTCACGGAGATGGCGACCGCCGAGACGTCATCGGGAATCGACGGATGTCCAGCGACGTCGATCGAGATCGTGTCGGCGCTGAGTCGCGAGCACCCGCACACCGGTTCGCGCGTGTCTGCAAGGCGGAGTGGTTCGATCGGGACATAGGCCGCTGTCGCCGGCGCAGCGCTCGCGAGTCCCTCCTGCCCGACCACGGCACTCGCGCCCGCGGCGCCGACCGCGCCAGCCGCGACGCCGGCGACCACCAGGACGACGAGTCCGCGCCGCCGTTGTCGTACCCTCGCTGCCATGTCGGAATCCTCCGTGACCGTCGTGACCGGTGCCAACTCGGGCATCGGTCGCGCCACCGCCGTTCATCTCGCCGAATCCGGGTACACCGTATACGGCACGGTGCGCTCGCTCGCACGTGCGGGCAAGCTCCTCGACGCGGCGGAGCAGCGGGGCGTCGCCGTGGAACTCGTCGAGCTCGACATCGCCTCGGACTCGTCGGTCGAGCACGGGTTCGCCGAAGTCGCCGAGCGGGCGGGTCGGGTCGATCACCTCGTCAACAACGCCGGTGTCGGCGGGAACGGGGTGGTGGAGGAGTCCACTCCCGAACGGCTGCTCGACGTGATGAACGTGGATCTGTGCGGCGCGGTCCGCTGCGCCCAGGCCGTTCTGCCCGAGATGCGCGAGCGGGGGAGTGGCACGATCGTGAACGTCACCTCGATCGTGGGCCGGCTGGCGGCCGTGGCCCAGGCGCCGTACGTCGCCGCGAAGTGGGCACTGGAGGGGGTCAGCGAGCAGCTCGCACACGAGGTCGCACCGTTCGGTGTCCGCGTCGCGATCATCGAGCCGGGGGTGACGAAGTCGTCGATCTTCGGCAAGAACACCGATGCGCCGAACGAGACGGGCGCCTACGGACCGCAGTACGAGCGCATGCTCCAGATGTACGCGGCCGGGTACGTGCACGCGAGCGATGCGATCGAGGTCGCCCAGGTGATCCGTCACGCGATCGAGACCGACGACCCGAAGCTGCGTTATCCGGTCAGCTGGGGTGGCCAGAGCATCGTCGACGGGCGCGCACGGATGACCGACGAGGAGTGGGTTGCACTGGGTCGGGTGGGGTCCCTCGACGACTACATCGCGGCCTTCGCCGACGCCTTCGGCATCGATATCTCGACCTGATCCGGCCCGTCGGGCTCGGTGCCTCCGCCGTCCGACCAGCGTTCGAAGGATCGGACACGAACCCGCAGTAGGCCGAGGCCTGGCGCCACGACATCGATCGACCGGCGACCGGGAACCGCCGGCAGCACTGTTGGGGTAGGATGCCGGACTTCGCTCGGAAGACTCGATCGCTCCGCGGCGGGCGGGTTGCGAATGTCGACACAGAAGGGGGCCGTCCCGTGGCGGTGAAGGGGTACCTCAAGCGTGCCGTTCGGAGTCTTGGCCTGGAGATCAGTCGAAAGGATCCACGAGCGACGTTGGATCTGCTCCTGACGAGCATGATGTCGGAGTTCGACATCACGTGCATGGTGGACGTCGGTGCGAACGACGGCAGCACGACGGAGATGTTGCGACAGGAAGGCTATTCCGGCGAGATCGTTTCGTTCGAGCCTGAACCGGTCGTCTTCGAGCAACTGAGCCGGCGAGCATCGAACGATCCGCGGTGGCAGGCGCACCAGATTGCGATCGGTCGGAACGACGAGGAGAGATCGCTCCTGCTCCCCACGGGACCGACACTCGGTTCGTTCCTCTCGACGGCCAAGAAGGCCGTCAGCGAGTGGGACTTCGTCTCCGAGCCTGTTGCATCGGTGACGGTCGCTGTTCGACGTCTGGATTCCCTGCTGCCCGAACTGGTGGAGCCTCTTGCACGACAGCGCCTGTTCTTGAAGATGGACATCCAGGGCTGGGACCTCGAGGCCTTTGCAGGGGCGGCCGGACTGCTCGATCAGATCGTGATGCTCCAGACGAACCTGTCGTTCAAGAGGATCTACGAGGGGCAGGCGTCCTATCGGGAACAACTGGACGTGTTCGAAGCAGCGGGGTTCGAGCCAGCAGGCTTCTTCCCGTGGCCGGTCCGGGACCACAACTGGAGCCTGATCGACGTGCGAACGGTCTTCGTCAAGCAGGGCTTGCGGTCGGAGCAGCCGCCGGCTGATGCCGGCGCCCCCACTCGGTAACCGACGGCGGATCTTCGAGGCAGACGCGACCGGTGCCGACCAGGGCGACCGTTCGTGCCGGCTCCCACCGCGAGCCGTCCTGTTCAGTCGAGTTGCAGGTGCGGAGGAACCGAAACGCCGGCTTCGAGCCGGCCACGGTCCCGGAGGGTCAACGCCGCGTTGTCTGCGAGTACTCGAAACCGACCGGGACGTGTTCGCCGCGCTCGATGCTCGACGCCCACCGGGGCACGACGTGTGACGAGCGCGCTCGACACCCTCCTTCAGCTCTGCGCCGATCGCGCTCGTGATCGTCGGGGTCGGCCTCGTCGCAACGTCGCGCTGGAGCCGGGGCGCTCAGCCTCGGTGACGCCCCGTGAGCTCGGCGATCAGCCGCGGCGGATCGGGCGGGCGGAGGCGACGGGTCGCGCGAGGGCGCGCTCGTGGGCGAACACCGCCAGGCCGGCACCGGCGATGAGGGCGATCCCGACCCACACGACCGGACCGGGAACCTCGCCGAACACCACCCAGCCCCAGAAGATCGCGAGTGGCAACGCGACGTATTCGTAGGAGGCGACGACGGCGGCCGTGCCGAGGCGGTAGGCCTGGCTCAGCGAATAGCCGATGAGGGCGGACATGAGGCCGAGCACAGTGAAGATCCACAGGTCGCCCGCCGCCGGCCACACCCAGGCCCGGAGCAGGAACTCGAGTGCCTCGCTCTGGTCGTCACCGGCGAAGCGCCCATTGCCGGCGACCAGGAAGAACCCGACGCTCACGACGATGAACGTGCCCTGGATGTAGATCGCCATCGCCGACGCCGCGGATTGCCCACCGAGCTTGCGGGTGAGCACCTGCATGCCTGCGTAGCAGGCGGCAGCGGCGACCGGCAAGAGCAGGTTCCACCGCGGGATGCCACCCCAGTCGACGCCCGGGGCCATCATCACCGCGACGCCGACCAGCCCGACCACGATGGCGGCCGTCCGGGGCGCGCCGATGGACTCGCCGAGCACCGGGATCGCCAGCAGGGTGATGAACAGCGGCGCCACGAAGAACAGTGCTGTCGCCGCGCCGAGGGGCATCACCGCAAGGGCGGCGAAGAAGGTCATGTTGGCGACGACGATCAGCACGGCGCGCAGCCCGTGGAGAGCCGGCCGGTCGGTGCGCAGCAGTGACACACCCCCCTCCATCCGAAGGAACACGAGGCTCGCCATGAGCCCGATCGCGGAGCGAACGAACACCATCTCATGCAACGGATAGCCGTCGGACAGGAACTTGATCAGCGTGTCGTTGACCGTGATGCACAGCATCCCGACCAAGATGAAGGCGATCGCACGCGACTCGGCGCTCACGCGGCACAACGTATCCATGCGATGACCGGAGACGGTTGACCAGCGGGTGTGCTGCGTGTCAGCGGGCAGACGTCGGCGGACGTCCACGGAGGCACCAGCGGAACGGGAGGGATTGCGCACGCCTCTCGATGGGTGACGCATCGGCCCTGCTCAGGACGATCGCGTCGCCGTTTCGAACCGTGGCGCGGGAGTAACCGCGGGAGTAACGGACGTGGCTGCTGTGCCGCCGGGCCGGAACTGTCCTCGCCTGACGACGTCGGTCAGGGAAGGAGTGTGAGTGGGCCGAGTTCGGATCTCACGACGGTGAAGTGTCGTCGGTCGAGCGTGGCGATCTGGGTGCTCCCGAGTCGCTCGGCGGCACTGATCACGGACGCGTCGACCGTGCCGAGCGGGAGGTCGCGATACCTGCCGACCAGCTCGGCGATGCGCATCCAGTCGGCCGCAGCCACCGGCTCCGCGATGAGGTTGCCGGCCGCCAGGTCGCCCAGGAATCGGATCTCGGCGTCACTGCCGAGGCGGGTGGCCACGAGATACACGACTTCGGTGATCACGAGGGTCGGCACGATCAGCGGGCCAGGGTGCGTCTCGAGTAGTTCGAGGCACGCGGTGTGGTGTCGGTCGTCGCGGTCGACGTAGGCGTACAGCGGGCCGGCGTCGACGATCAGTGCGATCGCGCCACCTCGCCGGCGATGATCTCCTCGACCCGCTCCGAGATGTCATGGTGACCGCTCGCACCAGCGCCGGCGGCAAGCAATCTGCGGCGGCCGCGTGGCGCTTCGAGCAGTGTCTCGATCGCTTCACGCGTGAGCTCCGAGACCGTCACGCCGCGCCGCTGCGCTTCATGGCGCAACCGTGCGTCCAGCTCGTCGGGGAGTTTCACTGTGGTGCGCTGCATGTATGCCAGCATACCTCTGACGGGATCCTCTGCGAAAGGGGCTGCTGAGCCGCCGGGGCCCGAACTGTCGCCGTCTCGACGATCTCAATATGTGTCAACTATGGTTGACGGGTCGTGAGGGTCGTCCGGAGCGCAACGTTCGATCGCCGACTGGAGGAGCCAGACACACGATGAGCACAACACCTGAAACCTTCGCACCGTTCGACAGCGCCGACTACCTCGACGACATCGATGCTGCCGCGGCGTATCTCGAAGCAGCGCTCGAGGAAGCCGGTGACGATCCCGCCTTCGTGGCCCAGGCGCTGGGGACGATTGCTCGCTCCGGCAACGTGAGCGAGCTGGCGCGACGCACGGGGATGAGCCGAGAAGGGCTGTACAAGGCGCTGTCGGTCGACGGCAATCCGAGCTTTGCGACCATTGTGAAGGTCGCACGCGCGCTCGGTCTGAGGATCCGCTTCACCCCCGCCGCTTGATCGCCCGACCCGCCTGTCGTCGTGATGCGCCGGCGATCGGTGTGCCCGGCGATTGCGCTCACGCAGCGCGCTTGCGTTGGACGTAGTCCTCGAGGTCGTCGATGGTGAGGCGGACGCTGCGGCCGATGCGGATGGGTTCGAGCTCGTGGTCCCAGATCAGTTGGTAGACGGTCGATCGGCCGACGGCGAGGAGTTCCGCTGCTTGCGGGATGGTGACCAGCAGCGGCGGCCTCGGTGCGTGGGCGTGTGGGGTGTTGTCGGAGTGTTCGTTCATGTCGGCGATCGTCGGACAGGCACGTCACGGATCACCGCCCGACTTGCTACCCGGATCACAACCCGGGCACGTCGATCTCGACGACGGGTACCGGGCGGGTAGCTGGCCGAGGGTCGATCGCCGTCCAGTGCTCAGGGAGGTGCCCGTGTCGGTCGAGGTGCGCGGCTGCGGCGGCGATCCGGGTAGCCAGTTCGCCGACCCGGGTAGCGCCCAGGTGGCCGTTGTCGTGAAGCCGGTGCAGCTGTTCGACGACCCAGTCGGGTGGGTTGGTCAGGGCGTCGTAGCCCACGGTGAGCCGACGTCGCTCGACGGCGTCGTCGTGAGGAGTACTGCCGTATCGGGCAAAGACGTCATCGATGTGTTGCTCCCGGCGAGCCTGTCGGAGCTCGAGCCGCGCTGCCTCCAGCGCCTCGTCGACCGCAACGCGTTCGGCGTCCGTACCGGCGCGGTTGGCGAGCTCGTCGAGGTCGCGGACCTTGGCTTCGGCCTGTCTGACGGGGTCGTTGGCGGCGGCCTCCGCGTCGAGCGCAGCGAGGGAGCGCTGCTCGCGCAAGGGTGGGGGAGGTGCGCTGCTGGCCATGGCGTCGAGCACGGCTTGGACCGCGGGTGGTGTCGCGATCGGCCAGTGGGCGAGGGCGGGTTGGGTATTGATCAGTGCGTTGACTTGTTCGAGCTCGACGACGTGGGGCCAGTTGGCGACGATCCAGTCCCGCCGCTCTTGCTGAGCTGTGGTCGCCGCGACGAGATGCTCGTGGACTTCTGCAGAGCCGACGTTGCCGGCGGTGAGACGTTCGATGAGTTCGCGGTGGTCGGCGGGTGCGGTGTTCATCAGTGCCTGGAGTTCGGCCCGTCGTTCGTGCATCGCCGCTGGCGACATCGTCGGGCGGATGGGTTGTGGTTCGTGCTGGCGGTCGGTCAGCCAGACCCGGGCTCGCAGAGTCCGCAGCATCGCCTCGTGCCAACGTTCTGACGCCTCCAGGTCGGGTGGCTGCGGGCCGAGTCCCGGCGTTGCGTCGTCGATCTCATGGAGGGCTCGGTCACGTGCGATCCGGGCGACGGCGTCGTCCCACACGGCGGCTCCCGGTCCGTCGCTCGGCCGTTGGCCGAGCCAGTGCGTGAGCCAGTCCGGTGGGTCGGCACGTAACCGGTGAGCGGCATGGTCGCACGCGACCTGAGCGGCGCGTTGGAAGCGGTCGGCGTCGCCAGGCTCGACACCGCGGGAAGCGAGTGCCGAGGCCCGGCGTCGTGCTGCCCGCTCGACGTCGTGGGTGAGCCGATCGAGTGTCGCCACGGACTCCTCGGTGAGTGCAGTGGGCTCGGGCTGATCGATGACCACCAGTTCGCTCCATATCAGCGTCCGGGTGGCCGACCGGCCCTGCTCGTTGACGAACAGGACGTCACAGGTGGCGTTGGTGTCGTCGAGCGAAATGACGTGACCGACGTTGTCTCGATCCAGCGCCCGCACCCGGCGGCCGACCTCGGCGTGCGCCCGGAACGTCACCGCCAGGTCGAGGTCAACCCGAAGGCCGGTCGGGTTGGAGTGGCCCTCGCACTTGGCGACCCGCCCGGCGTGGTGGACTCGCTGCGCCATGTCGAGCAACGTGGCGACCGGGACCCGGGCGGCGAGATCCGTTCTGCGTGCCGCGTCGACGTCCCGAGACGAGACGAGCTGCTTCACGCTCGAGACGTGGATTCGCTCGATCAGGTCGTGTTCGGGGTCGGGGACGCGTTCGCCTGGCAACGGGATGCCGGTCGCGTGGCGGTCGGCGAGGTCGAGTGCCTCGGTGGTGGTGCCGTAGATCCAGGCGGAGAGTCGGGCCCGTGACATGGCCACGTAGACCGCTTCTCGGTACAGACCGGCCGGGCCGACGACGAGGACGTGATCACAGGTGACGCCCTGTGCTGTGTGAACCGTGGACGCGTAGCCGTAGTCGAGCCACCCCGCTGCGAGGTAGTCGCGGTCGAGCACGATTTCCTCTTCGGTGGTCAGCGTGATGTGGGCGCCCGCGGTGTCGATGTGGGTGAGCTGACCGCGCATCCCGTTGTCGACCGCGAACTCGGTCCCGTCGGCCAGATGCTGGGCGCGGTGGTTTCGGCGCACGATCACGTGCTCGCCGGGCGCGTACGATCGTCCGCCGATCACGACGGCTCCGTCGAGGTCAAGTTCGCCGGCTGCCGCGAGGAGCTGTCGGGCGAGGAGGTTGAGCTGGTGGGCTTCGGCTCGGGTACCGGCGAGCATCAGCGTCGCTCCCTCGGTGCGAAGCGTGTTCCAGTCGGCGATCGCTCGCTGGCGGAGTGCGAGGCGGTCGTCGTCGAGCACGACGCGACCGTGTGCCCGGTAGGCCGCGAATGCCGCAACGACGTCGCCGTGGCGGAGCTGGTCGAGGGCCGCAAGCTCCCATGTCGCGTCCTGCCGTCGGTTGACGGTGAGTTCGGCGACGCGGTCGCCGAGGGTGTCGAGGGCGGCTCGGAACCCGCCGCCCGCAGCGACCTCGGGGAGTTGGTGGTGATCGCCGACGAGGATCAGCTTGGCGCCGGCCCGTGTCACCTGATCGACGACACGGGCCAGGTCGCGCACGGCGGCCATGCCGGCCTCGTCGACCACGACCAACGTGCTTGCGCCGATGTCACGGTGCCCGACGAGATGTCGAGCAAGCGTGGTCGAGTCGATCCCGCCGCCGGCGTCGAGCTCGCGGGCGGCGCGTGCCGACGGTGCCAGGCCGACGACCGTGAACCCGGCATCCTCGTACAGCGTCCGGACGACGCCGAGGGTGTGGGTCTTGCCTGTTCCCGCCCGACCGACGAGGACCGAGATCCGATCACCCGACGCAGTCAGCGACTTCACTGCGGCTGCTTGGTCGTCGCCAAGTGTCGACGCAGTGACCGCAGACGCGACTCGGCCACGATCCAGCAAGCCAACGCCGGCGTCGACGCCGCGAACGAGCTGCTCCACGAGTCGTTCCTCGAGGGTGAGCAACGACCGCGACGTGTACATCCGTCCCCGATCGTCTGCAATCACCCGGCAATCGGTACTGGTCATCAGCGACTCGGATGAGTGACCGCTGATCGGCACCACCGCCGGCGACCCCAATGCCCGCTGCACCGTGGCCTCGACGACCTCCACCGACGTCGACGCCGGTAGCGCCGACGCGATCGTGCGGGTCAGATCGAACCGGGTGAACGTCCCGTCGTGGGCCGTGACGCGGTGATCGAGTAGCCAGTCGAGCCACTCGTCGAACCCGACGAGCCGTGTCGTCACCGACCGGACACCTTTGCGCCACCACTCGTCCTCGATCACGAACCCACCGAGAACGTTCGCCGGGACTGCGGAGGCGAGCAGGAGCTCGAGCTCAGCCGGTCCCCAGCCGGCGGCGTCGGCTCGTGTGTGCCAGTCGGCCTGGACCGCGGTGAAGTCCGCGGGTACCTGCTTGCGGGTTCGGGTCGCGCGTTGGGCGGCGGCCGCAGCTGCAGGGCCTGCCTCACCGGCGTTGTCGAGCCACTCGGCGATCTGTTCTCGACGCCGGGAGAACTCGCGCAGAACGGTGTGTGGTATGCCGGCGATCTCGGCGGCGTCCTCGTGCATCGGGCCCCACTCGACGCCGAGCGCAGCGGTGAGCTCGTGGCGCATCGCCGCCTGGATCACCGCACCACCGGTACGTGCGGTGTCGTAGATAGCCCGCCCGTCCAGCGCCGACCAACGTCCGTCGATCCCCTGGGCGAGGTTGGCGACGAGCACGTGCCAGTGCAGGTGCGGATCGCCAGCCCGTGATGTCCGATGCCGGTAGGCCGCGCCGACGAAGCCACGCGCCGCCATCCGCCGCGTGCCCCACGCCTCACGCCACGTCTCGCGGTTCTCGGCCTTGTTCGTGCCCCGCCGCACGAAGCACGCCTCGCGCTCCAACCAGCCCAACGTTTCGCCGAGCGCCGCCTCGCACGCGGTGACGATCAGATGCTGGACTCGGCGGTCGGCGAGCGCGTAGGCGACCGACACCGACTTCGGGACTGCGAACGTCAGATCGAACCCTGGCACCCGTCGAGGATGAGCGCGCAGCGCCGCCCCTTTCGGCGTCAGCCCGGTACCCGGCGCGAGCCCGGCGAGCACCGCACGAAGGTCAGCCGGCTCGACCTCGCCGACCAGCCCGAGCGACTTGAGCCCGCTGCCGATCCACGCGCCCGGTGCCTCGCCCGCGCCCGTGTAGTACTCGTCGAGTCCGCTCGCGACCTGCGACAGGTAATAGGCCTCGGCACCTACCCGGAGTTTCCACACGGTCTGCACATAGACACATGCCTCTCGAAACGCGATTCTGTGACGCGATCCGACCGGATTTCTTCAGTTGGCACACATGCACCCCGGGTGCCCGGACAGCGCAGGTGCCGGCGAGCCCGACGGCGCCGGTGACGACGCCATGCCTCGACCTCTCTAACTCGGCGGCCGCCCCAACCACCGGTCGGGATTACCGGGTGCTCGGCTTGGGTAGTTACCGGGTGGCAAGTGCGAGGCCGGAGGCGTGGTTCTGAGCGTCGTTATGGGCCTTGACGTGTTCGCCGCGTGCACCAGACACTCAAAGGTTCGGAGTCGTCTTCGTAGGTTGCTAGCGGGTTGGCGCGGCAGACGAGCCGGGACCGCTGGTTGCCAGTGGGGTTCCACCTCTGGGTGTCAGCATGCAAATCGATTCGGCTTGCCGTCCAGTTAGCGACGGCTGATCGGTGACTGACAACTGGGACGCCCAGCTACGAGCCGACGATCCCGCCGTCCTTCTTGGTGATCACGACCGTGCAATCCCTGGGCGGCAGAGCGGGGTCGTAGTCGGGGAAGCGGGTCACCGCCGGATCGCCGTCGCCTGGGTGCTGGACGTTGATGAACATCGTCCGCTGATCCGGTGTGACCGCGATGCCGGTGATCTCGCAACCGGCGACGCCGGCGAAGAGCCGCCTGAACTCGTTGCGCTTCGGGTCGGCGACGAGCATCTGGTCGTTGGCGCCTTGCGGCTGAGCGCCGTCGGTCTCGATGAAGAGCCGACCGAACGGATCCGCCCACACGCCATCGGGTGAACCGAAATCGTGGCCGGTACCGACCGTGTCGTCGGCGAAGACGAAGATGTCCCACTTGAAGGCGGTGCCGACATGGCGGTCATCGTCGGTCCAGCGGATGATGTGACCGTTGGGGTTCGGGGCCTTCGGGTTGGCCGGATTGGGCACGGTCCGCCGAGTGTTGTTGGTCAGCGTGCAGTACACGGTTCCGTCGGGGGCGACCGAGGTCCACTCCGGGCGGTCCATCGGCGTCGCGCCGGCGAGGTCGGCCGCGATCCTGGCGTTGACCAGAAGCGCGTCGATCGAGTCGAAGCCGGCCGCGACCGCCGGGTTGTCCATGCTCAGCTCGAGCCACTGACCGGTGCCGTTCTCGTCGAAGCGGGCCGCGTAGAGCGTGCCGTGGTCGAGTGGGGACATGCCCCGGGCCAGCATCGACTTGTAGTTCCCGCTCGACACGAACTTGTAGATGTAGTCGAACCGCTCATCGTCGCCCATGTAGGCCACGGCACGACCGCCGCGCCCGATAGTGAGCGCGCATCCCTCGTGCTTGGCCCGCCCGAGCGCCGTGCGCTTGACCGGCAGGGCGCCGGGATCGCGGGGGTCGTATTCGACGATCCAGCCGAATCGATTGGCCTCGTTGACGTGGTCGGCACTGGCCAGATCGAAGCGAGGGTCGAACTCGTGCCAGGCGTAGCCGAATCCGGTGTCGGACAATCCGTAGCGGGCCTGCTCCGCGGTCGCCGTCCATCCGCCCGTGTTACCGAAGTAGCCGTTGAAGTTCTCCTCACAGGTCAGGTAGGTGCCCCATGGGGTGTACCCGTTGGCACAGTTGTTCAGCGTGCCCGCCGGCGCGTTGCCGGCTGGGTTCTGGAGCAGGGGCGAATTGGCCGCAGGCCCCGAGAATGCAACCGGGGTGTTGACCGTGATCCGGCGGTTGGCCGCGTCGTCGACGACCCCCCACTGACCCCCGGCGCCCCGGGCGATCTTGACCACGCTGTTGCCGTGAGCGGCCTGCATGGTCCGAACGTCTTCGGCCGACTCTGGCGCCGGCTTGCCGAGCACATGTGGCGTGGTGCCGAACTCGTGGTTGATGCAGAGCCAGCCGGAATCGTTGCGGCCCGACTCGGCGAAGAACCACATGCCGTCGTGCCCGATTCCGATCTGCGCCTCCTGTTCGGCGGACGTCGGCGGCCAGGAGAACGCTGGTCCGGAGCTGAGGATGGGCGTGCCCCACGGGATCAGGATCGAGTAGTCGTAGTCGGGTGAGATCGATGGGCGGTCGCCGAATCCCAGCGGAATTGCCTCGAAGTCGATCAGGGATTTGGACTTCGCGCGGGGCATCGGCCCCGAGCTGGGGCTCGCGCCGACCGTGCCGCTGGCAAGGAAGGTGGCGGCGGTGGCCAGTGAGCCACTGATCATGACCCGACGACTGAAGCGGCGGGCGACGATCTCCTCGAACGGTCGTTGTGGGTTCGGGTTGCTGATGGCGTCGTCAGAAAGGTCGTGCATGCTGAATCCTCGCGTTCCGTTGGCGCACCCCCATGGCGACCAAGGTCCTCCATCGAATCCTCCCAAACGCATGAAGTCAAGACGAATTGACCGATCCCTCACCCATCCCAGGGCCGTCTCAATCAACGATCCGCACCTGAAACGCGCTTGGCCAACGTACACGTGGTGCCCGCTCGTAATCGCGGGAGAGAACGCTCCGTTCCGCGCCGCATCGCCGGCGCAGTCGGTCAGGCTGGGCTCTTTGAGGTGCTGCACGTAACGCGATCACCGACAGTCACCGGTCCGTCCTTGGTCGCCTTGATTATGCAGTGTGCGGCTTGGGCCGCAGTGTCGGCGCGGCTGGCGCGATCTTGGCGGTGACTACCGGGTGCTGTTCGAGTGCGCTCGGGCCGCGTAGAACGAGGCAGCGCCGATGGGCCGGTTGACGAACGCACCGGACGAGAATGGCCCGGCCAACGGGACCAGATCGCCGATGTCGGTGATCGATCGCCGTCAGCCACCGCGATCGTCCTGCCCGATCGCGGCCAACGGGATCTCGTCAGAGCACAGGCCCCTTTCGTCCGGCGTTCACTACCTACCGTCGTAGTGCGGCGGCTGATCGGTTCTCGGAGCGCGAAGCGGACCCAGAGACCGTGCGCTCCCGTCTGTGTGCCACACAGCGCACGATCGCCAGCACGATCACCCCGGCGCCCGGGATGATCCAAGGCGGAAAGAGAACCGTGACGATCGCTGCGCCGATCGCCGCCCGGTTGCCGATATGTCGGCGCCAACGGAACGAGGCGATGAGCACGAGCGCGGCGACCACTGCATACCAGATCGACGAGTTGGCCAGCGCGTGGTCGGCCACATCAGGCACGGAGTCCGTCGGGGTATGCGAGTAGCCGGCAGCGACGAGGTCGTCGATCACGCGAAGGTTGCCGACCATCACCAAGACGGTCGTGCTGAACCACGCAGCTGCGGCGGCGAGCACGTCGATCTGGCGGCGAGCTCGAGGAGTCGCCCAAGACAGGATGGCGACCACGGCCGCCGCCATGAACGGCGCCGACGCGCTGCCGAGGTGCTCGGCCGCGTGTCCGCCAACGTCGTAGCGCGAACTCAGAAGCACCTGTTGTGCCAGCAGTCCGCCGCCCACGAAGACCGGCACGGGCCACCACTCGCGAGCTATCCGCCCGAAGCGCTCGGCCCAATCGAGAGCCATGATGTCGTTTGTCGCCATGCCCTCACAGACGAACTACGGCCATTCGCGGGTGACAGATTGGGACGACTCCATGACCCGAGTCACCATGATTACCGGGCGCTCGGGTTGGGTCGAAGCCGAGTGTCGCTCGCCGCTGGTGAGCAGTGATTCTGTGTGCCTGAAGTGCGGGCGGCCTCGATCAGCGGCTCGGACCCAGTCAATGTCGGCGATTGCGTCTGCGACTTCCTGATCGGCAAGGTCGGTGCCGTTGGCGATCATGACGATCGCGAGATCTTGTCCTCGTCATGGGCGGTCGTTGCGGTCTTCAGCTCCGGCGGTCAGCGTTGCGAACTCGGTGAGGATCGTCGCTGCATTGTCGACGAGTGTCGAGAAGTGGCCCGCCCCTTCGACCAGCGTCAACGAGGCGGACGGGATGTTGTCGGCCAGGGAGACTGCCCACGCTGGGGTCGCCTGACGGTCGCTGGCTCCGTGCCATATCGCGGTCGTGGTATGGATTGCCGCCAGTTCGAAGCCCCAGTCGCGGTGGTAGAGCGACGCCTCGTGAACGAGGCCAGCTGGGCCGGCTCGTACGGCCTCGTTCATTTCTGCGAGGACCATGCTCGCGATGTGCGGCTGCCCCCGGTTCGTCGCTGGTGGAGGGGCGACCGAGGACACTGTCGCGACTCGTGTGATCCGTTGGGGTAGGGCGGCTGCACACGCGAGCGCATGGGGTCCGCCGCCGGAGTGGCCGACGAGCCCGAATCGTCCGAGATCGAGACGATCGGCGAGTTGCTCGACGTCGCTCGACCAGACGAGGAGGTCACGACCTGGCTGGTAGGTCGAGCGGCCGAACCCCGGCGCTCCGGGCAGATGAGTCGAACACCGGTCGCGATCGCGGCCGCTTCCAGAAGGCCCCCGGCGAGTCGGGAGTCGTTGCCGCCGTGGAAGAACATGATGGGTCGTCCTGCTTCGAGGCCGAGTTCTGCCCGGCAGAGCGTTCGGCGATCGAAGGTCGTCATCTCCTGTCGTTCTCGGTTGATCATTCGGCCCTGATTCCGGTTGGGTCTTCAACGTGCATGTCTCGGACTACCCACGTGGGGCGGGCCGGCTCGAAGCGAGGAGCGGCTCGACGGTTCAGCAGTGTTGTTCGAGATGGCGCTTGAGTCCCTCGAGGAGTTCGCGCATCCCGGCTCGGTAGTTGCGTCGGACGGCAACGGTGTCGAGGAACCGTCCGATCGGTCCGTGCTTGAGGGCGTAGGTAGGGCTGACGGTCAGCTCGGTGCGATTTCTGATTCGGCTGTCGGTGAGGGTGAACGCGATGTCGGCGGTCTTGAACGGGAGCGTCGAGTCGGTGATTCGGAAGGTGATCGCGGTTCCTGGTTCGAACTCGACGACGTGTTCGGTGAGCGAGTGTCTGGTGGAGATGTCGCAGTGGCGGGTGCCACCGAGGCCGTCGATGTCGTTGGTTCGGTGGGATGCGATGAGGCCTGGGTTCCAGGTGGCGATGTTGCCGATGTCGGCGAGGGCTGTCCACACGCAATGGCGTGGGGCGTCGATCGTGGTTCGTTCGGTGAAGGTGCTCATGAGAGGTGCGCAGAGAGTTGGTGGGTGTGGGTGTCGAGCGCGGCGAGCACGGTGGCCTCGTCGGCGGGTGGGAGCCAGACGACGACTCGATCGATGCCAGCCTCGTGGTAGCCGGCCAGGAGTGCCGGGTCGCCCTGAGATGAGTACACGGTCACGACCGCGGTCTCGGGGTCTCGGTCGTGTCGTTCGAAGGCGTTGCGGAGTCGGGGCAGGCGGTCGATGATGTCGCCGTGGCCTTCGATCGGGAGCCACCCGTCGGCCCAGGTGGCGATGTCATCGAACACCTCGCTGGTGGCGCGTGCCCCGACGTGGAGTGGCGGGGCGGGCTGCTGGGCGGGCTTGGGCCAGGACCACGACGGCTCGACCGAGCAGTAGTCGCCGCTGTAGGCGCCCTCGTCGTCGGTCCAGAGTCGGCGCATCAGGGCGACGTGGTCGATCAGCCGTGGGCGCACAGTGTCGAGATCGACGCCGTGTGTTGCGCACTCCTCACGTTTCCACCCGTAGCCGACGCCGAGTTCGAGCCGCCCTGCGGACTGCCAGTCAAGTGTGGCGATCGTCTTGGCTGCGATGACCGGGTCACGCAAGGCCAGCAACGCCACGCCGGTCCCGATGCGCAGCCGGGTCGTCGTTGCGGCAGCTGCGGCAAGCGCGACGAACGGGTCGCACGTGCGTCGATACCATTCGGGAAGGTCACCACCGGGCCACGGCGTCGTACGTGACACCGGGACATGGGTCTTTTCGGTGACCCGCAGCGACTCGAACCCACGTGCTTCGACTTCGGACGCAAGACGCTGCATCGGCATCGTCTGGTCGGTCGCGAAGATCATCACTCCGACCTTCATCCCAGCGTCGCCGTCCTTCGTAGCGTTCACGACGCGGCCGGCTGGTGGTAGCCGAAGAACCCGGCGAGGTGCACGATCCGACCGTCGTCGATGACCGCAACGTCCAGGCCGTCGAGTGCGACGACACCGTCAGCTCCGATCATCTCCCAGCCCCACCGCACCAGGTTGTGGTGTGCGTCGACGCCACCCTTCTGACGGAACGAGCTCCCCGGGTAGGTGGCGTGGAACCCGGCGAACATCTCCGCAAGCTGCGCGTGGCCAGTGACCTCGGCGACCGGGTCGCTGGACTTCGCGTCCGGTGCCCAGGTGCGGCGAATCGCGTCGCTGCGAGCGGTGTCGCTGGTCGCGTTCCAGCACTCGAAGTAGCGGTCGATCACGGCCTGGAGGTAGGTGGTGCTGGTGGTGTCAATCGTGTTGCTCACGTGTGCCATCGTCGGGCAACTCGTGACGCGAAGCGATGACCCGTTGGGTCAAACAACTGCAGACAGATGGGACGCGCGATCGATCCACGGTCGCGCCGCCAGGATCTCCCGCGTGGTTTGATCGGCCGGGTAGAGCGTCTCGATCGACAGCTCCGACAACGTCACGTCCTGAGCGGTGCCAAAGGTCGTCACGGTTGACAGGAACGACAGCTCGACGCCGTCGATGACGATCCGCAAGGGCAGCACGACGTCCGGGGCTGTGGGCATGGTGCGAGCGGCCGTTGGGGCGTAGGTCTCGCACTCGTCGATCAACGCCCGAAGTTCGTCGTCCTGGGTGAGCACGAGCACGTGGCGCATGTGACGCAGCAACTGGCCGGCGTACTCGTCGAAGTTCGTCACCCGCGGCGCGAGCCCGTCGGGGTGCAGACTCAACCGGGCCACGTTCAAACCTGCCGTGAGCAGTGCGGGGTCGACGCTCGCGGTGAACCAGAACGCGGCAGTGTTGGCGTCGACAACATTCCAACGTGTGTCGATCACCGTCGTCGGGTTCGGATCGTTGCCGTCGAGCACCAGTCGGATCACGTCACGAGCTGCAGCCAACGCGTCGTCGTCGAGCGAGTACTCGCTGAACACCGGCGCGAACCCGCCAGCGAGCAGCATGTCGTTGACGGCGCGTTTGGGCATCTCGAACTCGTCCGCCAGATACAGCAGCAGCTCGCGACTCGGCTTGGCCCGGCCGGTCTCGACACACGACAGATGCCGCGTCGACACGCCCGTCCGGCTCGAAACGTCGAGCTGACTCAAACGGCGCGCCGACCGCCAATGCCGCAACAAGGTTCCTGCATGGAGATCCGTCGGTCGCGACATGATGCCCAGAGTAGGAAGCTCTCGGCCTGAGAGCCATGACCCAACACGTCATGGATTGTGGGCGGGTCGGTCGTCACGATCGACTCATGGACTTCTCTGCCAACACCGATCCGATCACGAAACTCCGCTTCGTCCTCACCGCCAACGCCACCACATCAGGACTCGCGGGTCTGACCGCATTGGTCGCGGGTGAGCGTGTCGACGACTGGCTCGACACCGGGCATTCGGGCTGGGTGCGGGTCATCGGTGCCGGCCTTGTCGCGTTCGCCCTCGCCGTCATGGCGCTGTCGCGCTCCGACGAGCAGGGTCTCCGCCGATGGGTGCCGGCTGTCAGCTTGGCTGACGGCGGCTGGGTCGCTGCGTCGGTCGCGACCATCATCGCCGGCTGGTACTCGAGGAGCGGTGCAGCCCTCATCGGAGTCATCGCGGTCATCGTCGGAATGTTCGCCATCGCCCAGATGCGACTCTTGCGAACCCGTTCGGCACCCGTCGCACCGTCACCGGGGCTCACTGCTCCGCGAGAGCGCTGCGGATGAGCGCGCATCGCGCCCGAGCGATGATCCCGGGGCAAGACGCACACCAACGCGCTGCATCGCCGGCCTTTGCGAGCGAGGTGGTTGCTCGGTATCGCTCGCTGATGCGGGTGAGGTTCACGCCGGTCGGGTTGCTCCGGCGGTAAATGTCGACAGGGTGTGCGTCGCCCGACGTTCGAGCCTGCGTTCTGAGGGAGATCCCCGGCGACAGCGGGCTGAGCGACCTCTGTCAGCGGGGCATCGTCGCGTAGGCCCTCACCGTGAAGGTGCCGGCTCCTTCGATCTTCGGTGGGACCGCGGTGAAAGTGAACCTCGCATCGGGGACGGTGTCGAGGTGCGTCAGGTGTTCGATGATCGGGATGTCCGCTCGCAGCAGTGTGGAGTGAACCGGTCGCTCGCCGGTTCCTGCAGTGGCGTCGATGTTCAGCGAGTCGATCCCGACACAGGCGATGCCGTTGTCGCGGAGCCGTTCGGCAGCCGCATCGGTGAGGGCCGGGTGATCGGCGAAGTACGCGTCGGTTCCCCAGTGTTTGCTGTGACCGGTCCAGATCAACACGGCCTTGCCGACGAGCGCATCGAGATCGACGTCGTCGAGATCGATGGTTCGTTGACCACGACAATCCAACCTCACGGCGTCAACGGCGGCGACGCGGTCGATCGCGAGCCCGCTCAGGTCGTGACCGTCGGCGTAGCGGTGGAACGGGACGTCGAGGTAGGTGCCGGTGTTGGTGCACATCGTTACGAGTCCGATCTGGAAGGTGATCCCGGGTCCGTAGATCTCCTCGGCTGCTTCGCGGGAGAGATGGTCAGAAATGACGGGCGTCGGGAGCCCGGGGTAGGTGACCATGCCGGCGGTGATCACATGGCTGAGGTCGACGTGGGTCGTGGCGGTCATCTGAGCAGGATGCCATTGCGGCAGCGACCGCTTGTCTTCCGGGGCGTTCGCCCCGTGACGAGATGCCCGGTGAGGGGTGTGTGCGGCCTCAGGTTTCGGAAACGATTCCGAATGCCACCGCGATCGCGTACAGGTCGTTCATGAGTGGAGCATCTCTTGGGGTCGGTCGAACGTGATCTCGTCGTCGGGGTGCGTCGCCGGGCTGGGTTCGGAGCCGTTGCGTGTCGTGACCCCTTCGAGGTCGATGCGGGGGAGTCGGCGGTCGAGCCAGTTCGGGAGCCACCAGTTGGCGTCGCCCATGAGGGCCATCGTGGACGGTACGAGCACCATTCGAACGATGGTCGCGTCGACGAGCACGGCGACGGAGAGACCGACGGCGAACATCTTGACCTCGACGTCGGGGGTGAGCAGGAAGGCAGCGAAGACGCTGATCATGATCAGTGCTGCGGAGGTGATCACGCGGGCGGTCGCGGCGAGGCCGGTGACGACGCTGTGATGATTGTCGCGGGTGCGGATGTAGTCCTCACGGATGCGACTGAGCAGGAACACTTCGTAGTCCATCGAGAGGCCGAACAGGATGGCGAACATGATCATCGGCAGGAAGGGGCTGATCGGCACCGTGGTGTCGACGCCGATGATCTCGTTGCCCCAGCCCCACTGGAAGACGGCGACGACGACGCCGTAGGCCCCGCCGATCGACAGCAGGTTCATCACCGCGGCTTTGAGTGGCACCACGATCGAGCGGAACAGGATCATCAGCAGCAGGAACGACAGGCCGACGACCGCGGCGATGAAGATCGGGAGACGGGCACTGAGCTTGTCGCTGATGTCGATGAACGCCGGTGTGTTCCCGGTGATGTACGTCTCGATCGCCGTGGATGCGGTGGCAGCCGGCAGCACGTCATCGCGCAGCGTGTGCACGAGCTCTTCGGTCTCGCGCGCCGAGGGGGAGGTCTGTGGGAACGCAGTGATCACGGCCGTGTCGCCGGTGGGGCTGACGAAAGGTTCGGTCGCGAAGTAGACGCCTGGCGTGCCGGCGACCGCGGCGCGAATCGTGACCAGGTCTTGGCCGCCGAATGTTCCGCCGGGGCCGGCGTCGACGGCGATGGTGAACGGCGCGTTGAAGCCCTGCCCGAAGCCGTCGGCGAGCATGTCGTACGCCCGGCGGTACGTCGTGGCGGTGCCTGCGCTGCCGTCGTCGGCGATGCCGGTACGCATCTCGAGCGCGGGCGCGGCGAGGACGAGCAGGCCGACGAGACTCGCGATCGCGTAGCGCCACGGGCGACGCCCGACGTGATCAGCCCACCGGCCGGCAAACGTGTGGTGAGCCGCGACCGTCAAATCACCCGTGCGAGCTCGCCGACCGATCTTCCACCGATCGATCCGCGGTCCGGCGAGGCCGAGAAACGCGGGGAGCAACGTCACGGCACCGACCATCGCGACGGCCACGGTGATCGCCGACGCGTATCCCATTGTCGAAACGGACGGGATGCCGGCGAGCAGCAGACCGAGCAGGGCCACGACCACGGTGCACCCGGCGAACACGACAGCGGTTCCCGACGTTGCGTTGGCGAGCGCAGCGGCCTCGACGGGATCTGTTCCGTCGGCGAGAAACCCGCGGTGCCGGGTCACGACGAACAGCGCATAGTCGATGCCGACACCGATGCCGATCATCGAGGCGATCAGCGGTGACACCGACGGTACGTCGGTCAGTCCGGCCAGCACGGTGACGAGTCCGAGCCCGACGAAGATCCCGAACACCGCCGAGCCGATCGGGATGCCTGCCGCGACCACCGAACCGAACGCCACCAGCAGCACGACGACGGCGACCATCAATCCGATCGCCTCACCACCGCCTTCGTCCTCGGTGCCGCGGACGATCTCGCGCGACAGCTCCGCTTGGAGTCCGGCGTCGCGTGCGATCTCGACGGCTGCCTGCGCGGCCTCGCCCTCGGCTGCTCCGGGTGGTGTGATGTCGTAGCGGACGGTCGCGAACGCCACTCGACGATCGACGCTGACCGCCGCGTTCACGGGGTCGTACGGGTCGCTGACCCCCAGCACGTGCGGCCCGGCGGCGAGTTCGGCCAGCGTTGCTTCCACAGCAGTTCGGGCAACCGGGTCGGTGACGTCGCCATCTGGATCCGCAAAGACGACGTTGGCCACTGACCCCTCCCTCGCTCGGAAATCGATCGGTGAGCACGTCCCTGCCACGCTGGGCTTCTGTGCCAGGAATGCTGAAGTCATCGGACGTGTCGCCACCGACGGCGACCTGCAGGCCGACCACAGCGACGGCGACGACGAGCCAGGCGCCGATCATTCGCCACGGCCGTCAGCGCAGCCACTCGACCCCAGCGATACAAGAACGTGGACATGTGCGTGATCTCCTTCGTGATGCCCGCCCGGGCGACGAGCAGAACCAATCTTGACAAGTGGCTTGTCTATATGTCAAGCTTCTTGTCATGATAGAGATCGTGACATCGGTCATCGACGAGGTCCGGCTGCTCCACAACCGCCTGATCGAACTCGTCGAGGACTTGCATCGTGACAGTGGCGTCACGGCGTCCCAGCGAGCGGTGCTCGAGTTCATCGGTCGCAACGGTCCCGCGACCGTCCCGACGATCGCACGGGCTCGTGGCGTGACCCGTCAACACATTCAGACGATCAGCAACGAACTGGGATCACTCGACCTCGTCGAGTCACAGGAGAACCCGGCCCACCAGCGTTCACCCTTGATCGCGCTCACCGACGACGGCCGACAGACCATCGACGAGATCATCGAGCGAGAACGCGACCACCTTGCCGCCCACGTCGGCGGCCTCGACGAGCAACAACTACAAGCGGCAGCTCGAACGCTCGCCGACCTCCGCCATGCGCTCACGAAAGGAGCCCGATGATGTCCGCCGTCAAGCGTCACCTCTACGACCAGTTCCGTCTCCCACGCGGTCCGCTCGGCCGCCTCGCCGGCAGCATCATGTCGCGGCGATCGTCCAACGTCGAACGCAGCCAATGGACGGTCGAATGTCTCGGGCTGCAACCCGACGCCCGCGTGCTCGAACTCGGCTACGGCCCCGGCCTCGGAATCGAGGCCGCCGCAGCGGCAACACCCCAAGGGCACGTCGTCGGGATCGACCACTCCTCCACGATGCGGGCGATGGCCTCGAAGCGGAACGCGACCGCGATTCGAAACGGCCGCGTCACACTGCTCGTCGGCGACGCACAGGACCCACCAACGGATCTGGGCGCGTTCGATGCGATCTTCTGCTGCAACGTCTGGTTGTTCTGGAGCGACCCCGACACCACCATCGAACGCCTCATCGGACTGCTCGAGCCGACGGGACAGCTCGCGATCACCCATCTCCCACGCCACGGCAACCCAACCCGCGACGACACCGACCAAGCGGCGCAACGCATCGAACAGCAGATGCTCCGGGCCGGACTCGTCCGAAGTCCAGCGGGACTACCTGCCGCTCGACCCGGCACCAGCCGTCTGCGTCATCGGACACGCCAGCTGAAGCGACCCCGACATGGCACCGAATTCGAACTCCGGCTCCGACCCTCGTTGTGTGACGACACCGCGTTTCTGGAACCGGCGCCGGACGCTGGAACCACCGCAGAACCGTCGGTGCGACAGGTTCTTGTCGATGTTGTCCGATCTGGCGTCGTCGCAAACGTCGTAGAGGTACAAACCCGATCCAAGGAGGATGACCCATGGCAAAATATGCCGCTCTCATTTACAACCCGCAGGGCCTTGACCCTCACGGCTCACCCGAGATCATGGAGGCCTACGGTTCCTTCATCGGTCGCGCGACCGAAGCCGGTGTTCTGGCCGGCGGCGAACCGCTCGCCGCAACCCACACCGCGACGACCGTCTCGGTCACCGGCGGTGCTGGCGGCGACATCGCAACCGTGGACGGCCCCGTCGCAGCCGGTGCCGAGGACCTCGCCGGGTTCTTCCTGCTCGACTGCGACGACCTCGATGACGCGGTCAAGTGGGGATCGCAGATCCCGAGCGCATGGCTCGGCGGGAAGATCGAACTCCGACCCGTGCTCAGCGACTGACAGCAGTATTCGCCGCCCTCGGCACCCCGCAGCCGAGGGCGGCGGACCCCCGAGGATCGACAGGACGAGCAAATGAACTCGCCCGACGACATCACCGAAGAGCTCAACCTACGAGACGGCCGCCATCTCGCCTATCGCACTGCTGGCGGAGCTCACTCACCCTCGGTGATCTGGTTCGACGGCACCCCCGGGTCGCGCCTCGACCACCATCCTCACCGATCAACTCGATCGCCCTCTCGAATTCCGTGTAGCGACGTTCGACCGCCCTGGATACGGTCGCAGCGACCCGCAACCCGACCGAACAGTCGCCGACGTCGCGGCGGACGTCGCGCAACTCACCGAGCACCTCGGATGGGACCACTGGATGGCGGTCGGCTACTCCGGCGGCGCCCCCCACGCCCTCGCATGCGGTGCGCTCCTCGCCGACCAGGTCGACGCAGTCGCGGCCATCGCTGCGGTCGGTCCACCAGATCAACTCGACGACTGGGCAACCGACGCCCACCCGAGCGCCCGCGACACCCACCGCGCCGTCACCAGCAATCGCGACGCGTTCGGGCAACAAATCCGCCAGATGCGCGACACCCTCGCCGCCGACCCGATCGAGGGCATGCTCGCAGCATTCGGCGACGGTGGATCGGCCTCCGATGTGAACTGGCTCAACGAGTCGTCTCATCGCACGATGTTCGACACCTCGCTACGCGAAGCGCTCCGGCCCGGCCCCCACGGCTGGCACGACGACGAGATCGCGCTCCACCAGCCGTGGGGCTTCGACCTGGGAGACATCAATGTTCCCGTTCACTTCCTCCACGGAACCGCCGACACGATCGCCCCCCTCACACACGCACGGCACATGGTCACACGGATCCGACACGCAACCCTCGACGAGGTCCCCGGCGTCGGGACACCTCGCCGTGCTCGCACACCTCGACCGACTCGGATGCGTCATCGCGGATACTTCCGCCCACCACCCACCTCACGCGAGGAGAACCTCTGACATGGCAACCGCAACCCGGACCGCCACCATCGACACACCCATCGAAGACGTCTGGCCGGTGCTCGCCGACTTCGCCGGCACCTACCGATGGAACCCCCTCGTACCCGTCAGCCACGCGGTTGGCGACCAGTCCACCGGCCTCGGCGCGCGCAGACATTGCGAGTTCAACAACGACGGCAGCAAATGGCTCGAAGAAGAGATCGTTGCCTTCGACGAATCCAACCATCGCTACACCCTGCGGCTGCTCGAGGGCACCGAGAAACCACCGATCGACGACGTCCGAGTCGAGATCAGTGCCCGCAGCGCCTCTCCGACCACGACCGAGGTGACGATGACCGCCATGCTCACCGGACGAGGCCCCGTCCAGAAACTCGTCGCCGGGATCGGAGCTCTCGCCCTCCGACGGGTACTCGGTCAACTGATGACCGGCTTGGAACACCACCTCAACACCGGCGACGAGATCATCGACCTGAAACAACTCCGACGCGCCTGAACCATCGACTGCACACCTCCAGAGGCGCAAGAAGCGAACCAGTCTCGCAGTCTCATTCTGGAACCCGCGATCGTCGTGGAACCACGAAGAACGAACCCAACAACCAACGGAGACAACACCCCATGACGACATTTGCCGCATTGATCTACGCACCCCAGGGCCAGAATGGCCATCGGGACCCGGCAATCCTCGACGAGTACCAGCGATTCATCGACGAAGCCACGCAAGCGGGCGTCCTGTTGGGGGGTCACCCGCTCGAAGGCATCGACACCGCCCGCTGCATTCGAGTTTCCGGCGGAGCACGCGGTGGTCCGGTCACGGTGACCGACGGCCCGTTTGCTGAAACCAAAGAGATCCTCGCCGGGTTCTTTCTGCTCGACTGCATCGACCTCGAGGAAGCCACAAAAAATGGGCAGCCAAGATGCCCCACGCCTGGCTCGGAACAATGGAACTGCGCCCCGTCGCGGACTGAACTCCGCGTTGACGACCAGCCACGAGGCATCGCTGCCCGAGACGTTGCGGGTCGAGGGTGCACGGGTGCTCGCGGCCTTGGTCCGAGCCGTCGGTGATCTCGATCTCGCCCAGGACGCGCTCCAGGATGCCCTCGTGACCGCGCTCGAACGCTGGACCACCGACGGCCGGCCCGACAACCTCGCCGCCTGGTTGACGACCACAGCCCGCCACAAAGCAATCGACCGCATCCGCCGCGAGCGGCGACGCCTCGACAAGGAAGCTGAGGCCATTGCGGTCGCCAACCTCGAACGAGACGACCGATCCGATCGTACAGACATGCTCAGTCTGATATTCGCGTGCTGTCACCCTGCACTCGCACCCGAGGCGCGAGTGGCATTGTGCCTCCGCACGGTCTGTCAACTCACAACCGGAGAAATCGCCAGCGCGTTCGTGGTACCCGAGGACACCATGACCCGGCGGATCACGCGAGCCAAACAGAAGATCCGTGAAGCCAACATCTCGTACCGAGTCCCACCACACTCGGAGCTCCCCGACCGGCTCGACGCCGCCCTGACGGTCATCTACCTCGTGTTCACCACCGGCCATCACGCCCCGGTAGGCGAATCGAACTCCCGCATCGAACTCACCCAGGAAGCAATCCGAACCGCGCGCCTGCTCGTCGCCCTGATGCCCGACGAACCAGAAGCACGGGGACTCCTCGCCCTCTGCCTCGCCACCGCCGCACGCCAACCCGCCAGCCGCGACGACGCGGGCAACGCCATCACACTCCCGAACCAAGACCGGACGCGCTGGGACCACAGCCTGAGCCGCGAAGCCGCCGACCTCATCTCGCGCTCGTTGAACACCGGAAACCCCGGGCCATACCAACTCCAAGCCGCCATCGCCAGCCTCCACAGCCAAGCCCCCAGCTACAACGCAACCGACTGGCAACAGATCAGCTTCTTCTACCGGCTCCTCGAACGACAGCGACCCGGACACGTCGTTCGCGTCAATCGGGCGATCGCAGAAGCCGAAGTCTTCGGCCCCTCCCACGCACTCGCATTACTCGACGACCTCAAACCCGAACCGGACTGGTACCTGTACTGGGCCGCCCGCGCCGAACTCCACGCCCGACTCCGACACCACACCGACTCCGCCCACACGTACAACCGCGTCCTCACCTACAACCTAAACGCCACCGACCGCCGCCACTTCGAACACCAACTCCATGCGCTCCACCATCAACCCTGAACGGATCGCCGGACCCAAACCGCCGACCGCGACAGCGACCACACCGTGATGCACAACCGCGTCCTGCGAGAAGCACACAGATACAACAGCTTTTCGAACTCCGTCCGCGCGACAATCCCGACAGACCGCACCCGCACAACCCGCTGCGCTGCCGGCGAACAGGTAGAGGCCCGACAGGTGGTTGGGTAGCGCATATTCCCGCCTCGGATAGCGGCTGAGACTCGTCCGAGAACGGCACCGTTGCGCTCGCTGATGTGCGCTGCATTGCCGGGCCAGACGGTCAGCGGCGATACCGGTCGGCGACCGCCGATCGGCCCTGCTCAGATCCGGGGCGGTCAACTGGGTCCGCGCAACTCGTGCGATACCGCTCACGTGGCGAGCCGCCGACCGACGCCCTCCGTGGCACCGTGGGAGAAGATGGTGATCGAGACCTGCGCGAGCAGCTGCGCCGCACTCTTCACTTCACGCCCAGCGACCACACGCTGATGATCGCGGCGGGTTGCAATGTTCGCCGTAACGTGTATAGTTCGCCGTATGGTGAAACTGGGAATGGAACCGGAGCGGCTGGACCAGGTGTTCAAGGCCCTGGCGGACAGGTCGCGTCGCAGCATCGTCGCACAGCTCGCCACGCGAGGTGCGCTGAGTGTCAGCGAGGCGAGCGAGGACCTCGAGCTGTCCCCGGCCGGTGTCTCGAAGCATCTCAGGGTGCTCGAGGACGCTGGTGTGATCACCCGTCGGCTCGAGGGCCGCCGACACGTGCTCAGCCTGGAATCCGAGAGGTTGCTGCTCGCGCAGGACTGGATCGACCGGTACCGCACCACGTGGACGGCGAGCCTCGACCGGCTCGCTCGACTTGCCGCCGAGATCGAACAAACCGAGGAGGCCCAATGAGCGAACCTACGTCGGAGTTGTCGCTGGAGCTCGATCAGCTCATCGACGCCCGCCCGACCACCGTGTTCCGCCTGCTGACCGAACCCGACCTGTACGCCCGCTGGTTCGGACCCGAAGGTGCCGTCACCTCGGTCGAGGAGATGGAACTGACGCTCGGTGGCCGCCTCGAACTCAGGATCACGTTCCCCGGCACCGACTTCGAGGTCCACATCGAAGGCTTCTACGAAGTCATCGAGCCGCCCACCCGGCTGGTGCACACCTGGCGGTCGATGGATGAAGAACTCGTCACGACGGTCGCATTCGAGGTCGAACCCCAAGGCAACCAGACCCGACTCCGCGTCATCCATCGCGGATTCGTCGACCCCGTCGAACTCGAACAGAACCAGGGCGGCTGGACCGACCACCTCTCCAAGCTCGCCGCAATGGCCGCCGACCTCGAAGGAGCCGAACAATGACCCCCGCAACCCGACACGCGACGAGCCGGGCCGGATGGATCGCCTTGTCAGCACTCGCTCTGTGGGGCCTCGTCCACGTCATCGGCGGCGCCACACTGCTCATCGCCGACACCAGCGACGGACTTGAGACGCTCGGACCAAACGTCACCAGCACCGTGCCAATCAACCCCGGCGACGCCACCGAAGCACTGCTGCGATTCCACAGCCTCAACATCTTGCTCGGAGGGATCGCCGTACTCGCCCTCACCGGCGCTTGGTGGCGAACCCGACACCGCTGGCAACTCGATGCCGCCTGCGGTCGCGGCGGCAGCACTCGACGTCGGACTGATTGCGTTCTTCGTGATACCCGACGTCCTGCCCGCCAGCCAAGGCCTCATCGGACCCGTGCTCGTTGTCATCGCCATCTTCGGCGTCGTCGGCGTCCACAGACACCCACACCCGAGCCCAACCATCACGTAGACCCAAGTCGCGCCGACGGCCCCGGATATCGGACCCATCGGGCGAACACCCTCCATCAACGCGCCATCACGAGCACCACCCGGCCGCCGACGCGGCCAAGAAAGGAACCAACCATGCACCCACAACAGACCCTCGAAGCAGCCGTCGCCGAACTCCAGAGAGTCATCGATGCCAGCCCGATCAATCCCGACGACCTGCACGCACCCACCCCTTGCGATGCGTTCAGCGTCGAACAGCTCATCGACCACATCCTCGACACCCACAACCTGCTCCTCGGCGGCGCAGGCGGCGAACACATCGACAGCACCGGCACCATCAGCACCCGCCATCAGACTGTCGCCACCGCCGCACGCGAACAGTGGGCCGAGCGCGGCCTGGAGGGCACGATCAACCTCGGTGCCAACGAACTCCCCGCCGCGTTCGGGATCTCGCTCCACGCCCTGGAGTGCTACATCCACGCCTGGGACCTCGCTCGGAGCCTCGACCGAACGTTCACGCCCTCCGACGAACTGACCGACGCTATGTGGGACTTCGCCCAAGGATTCATCACCGACGACGTCCGAGGCGACGCTGACGGGATGCCCTACCGTACCGAAGTCCTCGCGCCCGACAACGCCACCGACATCGAACGAATCATCGCCCTGTCCGGACGCAAGCCCTCCTGGCAGCAAAATTGACCAATGGAGATCAGCGACACCGACCCAGACCGCCACCTCCGATCGATCGAAGCCAACGACGTCCGCGACACGATGATCGAACTCGACACGATCATCCGCGCCGCCCTTCCCGGACGTCAACGCGATCTCTGGCAAGGCACGTTCTGGGGTGGAACCGACCAGACGATCATCGGCTACGGCCACATCCTCCAAGACCGCCCGCAAGGCGTCGACGTCGCCTGGTTTCTCGTCGGATTAGCACGCCAGAAGCGCAACTACAGCATCTACGTCAACGCCACCGACGGTGACGGCAGCATCGGTCACGCCTACGCCGACCGGCTCGGCCAAGTCAAACTCGGCGCCGCAAGCATCGGCTTCACCAGGCTGGCGAACGTCAACATTGATGCACTGAGCGAACTGCTCCAGGCAGCGCACAACTCAACGCCAACAGACAGCTGGTAGGACCTGACGCACCCGATACCAACCCGGCGTCCGCGGCAACGACAACCCGCCCATCGCGGCACGTACGTGCTCGCCTGACCCGCTCGGAAATGTCGGGACGGCAACGCGTTCGCCGCGCTCGCGTTCCGGCGAAGTGTTGGAGGTGAAGTTGCCGATCGGGTGATGCATAATCGCCCTTTGACGACCGGCCGGGTGCCGCCCAGGAACGGCAGGTCGGCGGAGCGTTACGGGGGTCCCACTCCGTATCGCGATGACCGGCGACGGCCGCCGCAGCGACTGGCGGGCGGCACGCTTGCCGGTTGTTTCCGGCCTCAAAGGTCCCGCTCAGTGTCCAGTTGGATTGGCAGTTCAGTCGGAGCTCAGCCACCCTGCGGACAAGCGCCGCCCGCAGGGACACGGTTTGCCGTCCACCGGAGTCGCGCCGTCTTGCGGAATCCCGTCCTTCTCTCAACCGTGGTGAGAACCATTCCAGTCACTCTGCGACCGTGGTCGGATCCAGAAGTTCTGCGGCGCGGCGAGCGGTGGCCGCAGGACGTTGCCCTAATGACTTCACGTGACCCGGCAGTCGTGGAAGGGTTGGAGTGACCCACGTGACGAGCGACATCGGTGAGGTCGAGTCCACCATCGGCATACAGCGCTGTGATGACGGTTCGTCTTCCTGCGTGTGTCGCCAAGCCCGTCGGGTCGAGTCCGGCACGTTGGGCCGTGCGGTGGATGACCTTGGTGATCGCCTGCCGATTGACGAGCCCGCCCGCAGTGTTGGTGAACACCGGCGAGATCGGCTTTCCCTGATAGGCGTGTTCGGGCCATGCGGAGCCGAGCGCCAATCGTTCAGCGGCTTGCTGCGCTCGATGAGCGCGCAGTTGGGCGACGGCGATCGGAGCGAGGTGGTGAAGCCCTTGCGCACCGCTCGTCTTCGTCGGTTCAAACATGACGCCCGCGGTGGCTGAATGTGTCGCTGCTCGTTGGATTCGTGCGGTGCCAGCATCGAGGTCGAGGTCGTCCCAAGCGAGGCCGAGCACTTCGCTGACGCGCCAGCCCTGGCAGAACAACAAGGTGACAGCGACCCCCAACCGGATCGGTTCGGCCGCGGTGACGAGCTTGCGAGCGTCAGCGGTGCTGAGTGCGCGACCTTCCTTGACGCGTCGCGCTGGCGGAGCGTTGACGAGGTCGAACGGATTGGAAGCGATCAGTCCCACCTTGACGGCTTCGGTGAAGACCTGGCGGCACACCTTGCGGCAGCTCAGCACGGTGTACGGAGCGAGACGGTCGAGAAGCTTCGACTGCCACACGGTGAGCATCTCGGGTCCGACGTCGATGACGCGCACGTGGCCCAGATCCTCGACGAAGTACACGAGCGACTTTCGATAGGTGGCGAGCGACGATTCTCGGACCTGGTGACGGACGACCGAATCGAGCCACCAGTCGCCCAACTCCTGAACGGTCGTCGCGATCGAGAATCTGGACATCGTTGGTGAGCGACGGTGGCCGAGCGCGTTGACCAGTTCGTCGCGCCGTGACTCGGCGAGCGCTCGCGTAGCCCCTGAGACGCGCTTGATCCTGCCGTCGAGATCGACATAGGTCGCCCGCCACCGACCCTTCACGACCCTGCCATCGGCGCGCGTCGACGGGCCGTCGTAGTACACCGAACCGCCTCCGTTGGAGTTCTTGCTGACCACCGAGTAGCCGTCGCCCCCACCAACGCGCTTGCCTTTGGTCCTCTCGGCATGTTCACCTCCCCTGCTGCGAAGCGGTCGGGCCTCATCGCGGGAGTAACCGCGGGAGTAACCGCGGGAGTAACCGCGGGAGTATCGCTACAGAAACGTCGGTGAACGTGCAATGGGCCATGTGGACATATGACCAGCTCAGAGCGCATTTAGGTGAACCTCCGTGGACGCCGGTAGTCGTCCACGGAGGCACCAGCGGAACGGGAGGGATTCGAACCCTCGGACCCTTGCGGGTCGTCCGCTTTCAAGGCGGGTGCAATCGTCCACTCTGCCACCGTTCCGCGGCTCAGGTTACTGATCGACGGTCGGCGTCTCGTTGCCGATTCCGTTCCTGGATCCGATCCCGTAGACTCGGGCCGCTCGGGAGAGGTGCCAGAGCGGCCGAATGGGGCGCCCTGCTAAGGCGTTGATCATCGAAAGGTGGTCCGTGGGTTCAAATCCCACCCTCTCCGCACGCACGTCGCGAGCCGGACCACGCACGGTCCGGCTCGTGACGAGTCGCCACGTCGGTCGACTCGTGGCCTGGACCCGGATCGATGGATCCAAGGACGCCGTCCCGTTTCGTGCCGCCGTGGTAGGTCCGATCACGAGGGCGGGGCACAACGGGTCGAAGTGACAGCCTTGTCATTCGTTTGCGAACCGATGACGCCCGTGTTGCGGTTTGGTGACGGAACGAGTAGACCTGGGCACCGATGACGCCGCGATCGGCGTGTTCATCACCCCGTGACCATGCACCGCGACGACTCCAACAGCCCGTTCGATCTCGAGCTCGACGAAGCCGACGACGTCACTCGCCAATTCTGGGGCGCCACCCGCGGCTGGGCCGCCGACGAGCGTCCGACCGGCGGACGGCCGGCACAGCGGCGCTCTCGCGGTGGCGACACGACCGGATCGCTCCGCGTGATCCGGGATGGGTTCGCGGCGTTCCGGCCGTCGGTGCGGTCCGACGCCACGGCCGAGACCGGTCGCACTCGCCAGCACGGCGTCACTCGGGTCGCGGCGCAGCCGGAACCGGCGCGTGAGGCGTCACTCGGTGAGCTCGCCGCTGGTTGGTTCGATGATGACGGAGACGACTGGTCGATTCCGCCGACGCCGGCGTCCTCGCCGCGTCCTCGTTCTGTCGACGATGCCGACCTGATCGCGTTGACGCCGGTCGAGCCGTTCTCCACACGTCTGGGTTTGGGCGCGGTCGACCCCCTGCTCGTCCGGCTCGGTGTCGTGATCACGGCACTCGTCCTACTCGTCCCGCTCGCACTCTCGCTTCGCCCCAACGATGCCCAGGCCACCGAATCAGTTCCTGGTGTCGTCGCAGCGGTTGGGGCGGCACCACTGACGACCGCCGCCGCGAGCTCGATCGACGTCGCTTCGAGCGCGGCAACGGCACCGGCGGCCGTTGCCATCGAGTCCGACGGGCCGTCCGAAGCTCCAGGAGCCGAGACCGCCGACGGCGCACCGGCCGTCCCGGCCGCGGGCGACGCTGCACCCGACACGGCCACCGCGCCCGCCACCGGCCAACTGGGGGACACCGGCGATGTGCCCGACAGCCGAACTGTCAGCGTCGAGGCTGCAACCGTCGATCAGGTTGCCGAGCGGCAGATCCCCGAGTGTCCGCAGACGTACGAGGCCGCCGCCGGTGACTCGTGGTATCGCATCGCCGATGCGGCCGGCGTCACGCCGGCGGCGTTGCTCAGCGAGAACCGCGCCACCGTCGACTCGGTCATCCTCCCGGGCGACGGCATCTGCCTGCCGGCCGGAGCGGCGATGCCAGCCGCACCGGCCCCGACCGAGGCGCCGTCGACCGCCGACGCTCCTTCGACCACCGAGGCGCCCACCACGACACCTGTTCCCACCACGATCGCGCCGGCCGCACCTGCGTCGGCATCCAGGGATGAGGTCCAACAGATCATTCGAGACGTCTTTCCCGACGAACTCGAGGAGCGTGCGCTCGAGATCGCCCTCCGTGAGAGCCGCTACCGGGCGACGGCCTACAACGGGTGGTGCTGCTACGGCGTGTTCCAGATCTACTGGTCGGTGCACCAGAGCTGGCTCGACGACTACGGCGTCAACTCGGCGACCGACCTGTTCGACGCCCGCAAGAACGTCGAGGCCGCCTACGCCCTGTATCGCGGTTCCGGCGGCTGGTCCCCCTGGGGCGGCTGACGTCTCGGTTGGGGTCTGACCCCGAACGAGACGGGTTCGCTTTGGGGAACCGGGGCTCTACACTGTGCCCGCCCAGCGCCCGTAGCTCAACGGATAGAGCATCTGACTACGGATCAGAAGGTTTGGGGTTCGAATCCCTACGGGCGCGCTGACCGGATCTGCGGATCTACCAGGTCTGACAAAGTACGAGGGTCCCGCCGAAGGGTGGGGCCCTCGGGCATTTTCTGCCCCATGTATGCGAGATGTATGCAAGGGAGGCCGCCATGGCCTGGAAGCAGACGAGCCATCCGACCGTTAGATCAAGACCGAGTGCGGCCAGTTCAGCAGGGCACCGAGCGTCAGATGCTCGAATCGATGCTCGACTTCTTCCGATCGACAGTTGTCAGCAAGGCGAGCGGACTGACCCAAGAGGAGGCAGCCGCCGCGGCGGTGCCGACCACGACACTTACCATCGCCGGTCTCGTCAAGCACCTCACTGCAACGGAGCGATTCTGGTTCAGCATCGACTTCGCCGCCCATGACGTCGAATGGCCCTGGACCGACGACGATCCACATGGCGCCTTCGCAGTCTCGACCGATGAGACAATGGACGACCTCATCGCCCGATACCAGGACGAGTGCAACAACTCTCGACGCGCCGTCGTCGACAGTGATCTCGATGACGTAGCGCTCGGGCAGGACATGAAGTTCTCGCTGCGGTACGCCTATCTCCACATGATCGAGGAGACCGCTCGTCACTGCGGACATCTCGACCTCATTCGGGAAGCAATCGACGGGAGCGTCGGTCAATAGCTTGATCGCTACCCGGCCAAGATCCGCCTTCACTGGCGCTGTAGCAACCCTCTCAGGTACGGCACGACTGCGAGCGGCGGGGCACACGAGAACGCGCGCTGGGTTCCGACGCTGAACGACAGCGGTGACGCTGACGGTCCCCGTTGTTCGGCTACCTACTTCAGACGACAAAGGGTCGATGATGACACGGTCGCTGGGACCCCGGCGAAGTCGCGGTCGGTCCGCTCAGCAGAACAGTCCGGTGCATTGGATGAGGTAATCACCGAATGCCTCGACGGCAAAAGCGTCCCAGGCCGCTTGATCTGCCGCAGTGACGCTGCGAGCGAAGGCGAGTGTCTCCTCGACGCTGCCGTTACGAGCAGCGATGATGAGAACGCCCGGTTCTGGAGACCAGCGGACAGTCACGGTCGAGCCGTCGACGGTGAGGACGCCCGGATGGCCGTCGATGACCGCACTCTCCGCGTCGGATTCGGCAATCCACTCGATCTGGAGGTCATCTGGCACGGTTGTGATTCGGAGGTCGGCTTCGGGTCGTCCGGGTCCATTCGACCATGTGATGCCCCGCACCTGTGCGTTGTTGGCGTCGCCTTCGATGATCGGGACGAGTCCAACGGGGACACTGCTCACGATCCATCCAGGTTGACCAGAGCCAGCTCGACGCATTGTCGCGGCCGCATCCAGCACGACCGCCTCATCGAGGTTGAGGCTTCGAAGCCTCACGAGGCCGATCGTGCCACCGTCGTACAGCTGCAGGTTCACGAAGCCGGGCCCCGTGCGTGCGAGGAAAGCTTCTGTCCACCTTGTGCTCCACGCAGACGTGTCCACGTCAGTGCGGAATTCGGTCGGTGTGTTCGGGACGAACGGAATCAGAGTTTCGATCGCGAAGTACGCGCCGGTCGCTGCGTCGGCCCACTGTTGGACGTAGGCAACGGTCTGTCCGTCTCCGATTTCGGCAGTGAATCTGATCGTGTCGGTTGTCTCCGGGATGGCATCGGTCGGCAGATAGGTCGGAGCGCGCAGTCGCGAGCCGATCGGGTTCACGGGCCAATCGGAGAGAGCTTCAGGGCTCGACAGTGGCAGCGCAGTGGTTGTCGTCGCAAGTGGAGCGATCGTCGTTCGGGCCAGGTCGGTCGTTGTTGTCGACGATGCCGGCTGTGGCGAGGTGGAGCTCTGCGGGACGCCTTCGGGCGAGACCGCCGTGCCGGTCTCGACGGGAGGAGCGGTGGTCTCGGACGCGCCCCGCTCGGCGCTACTGCATCCGGCGATCACCAAGACCATCGCAGCAAGCGCGGCGAGTCTGCGGCGTGCCGAGGTTCTCATAGCCGCCGTGACCGTAGCTGCGACAAAGACCGCGAACAGTTGCACGCTGGCAACCGTGGACGATTTGGCCGTGCCCAAGCCTGATCGCTCACAAGGCGAGCGACGTGCCCTCCCACCGAAGGCACGCACGGGCTAACAGACCCACCGTGGATGGAGAAGCGCCACCTGGATATCGCTGGCGGCGGCGCTCAGAACATTCCGCTCACGTCGAGCGCCAACCCGCTCCTGATCGGCACCTCGGCGCTCGCCGACCTGCACGGAAATGCGCGTCCGGCAGGTCGACGTCGATACCGCTCTGGTGCGGCTGCGCCTCGTGCGGGTTCCAGGACGGGTCGCAGCTCGGTCTGCTGATGTCGCTATGCGCCCCTGATCCGGCCGAAGGAGGCAGTCCCTTGGTGAGTCGAGCGCACAGCCCCTTTTCTTGCGGAACCCGTTCCGCCTGGTCGAGACGATCGTCAGATGAAGACGGTGGGACCATCGACGGGGCGCCCAGTGGCGGTGACTGTGAACGACGGGCGTCTTGGCGACGCAGGCGTCAGCAGATCGCCGGGTCTCCTCAGTGGCTCATCGCTGCCGGGGCCCGTCGGCGGTCGGGCCAGCTACTCCGTTCCGATGCGTGAGGCTACGAAGCGGATCGTTCCCAGTTCCATGCGTGCCAGACGATGATTGCGAGTGCGATCAGCATCAGGCCGATGTGGAAGTAGTCGTCGAGGTCGCCGGGCGTACCGATCAGGATGAGCCCGAAGAGTGGTGCGACGATGACGTTGGCCCACCGGTTCGCTCGGACCGGGAGCACCCATGCCATCAGCATCATCAGGATTGGTACTTCAACGATGATGCCCCCGAGGAGGAACATCGCGTCGGTGACTTCCCGCCCGTCGTAGATCCCGTTGAGCGCGTCTGCGAGGAACTCCGCCTTCACGATCTCGTGGAGATCGCGGAAGATGAAATTGAAGAGGACGAAGAGCCAGAGTGCGGAGAGAAGCGCCTTCTTCTCCAATCGGTTGATGCGCTGGTCTTGACCCGTCGGAAGGTCCTGTGTTGCTGTGTTCACGGTGTCACCCCGACGTCGTTGCTCGGTTCGTTCGATGCCACGCCAGGTGCGGATGCGACGTCAACGGCGAGCTTGCCGACGGTGTGTCCGCTCTCGATTCGGTCGTAGCCCGAGCGCAGGTCCCCGATGCTGAGCGTGTCGCTCAGATGTGAGCGGACGAGCCCCTCATCGACGAGTGCGGCAATCTCTTCGAGGTACCGAACGTCCTCGCCTTGAACGAACCAATGACAGGACTGCGACCCGAAGCGCCAACGAACGAGCCTCGCCAGTAGGCGAGGGAGTGGGCCGAGCAGGCCGCTTGTGTTCTGGTCGCCGACCACAACCCATCGGCCGTCGTCGACAAGCGCTCCCCGGATCTCGGAGCCGCTGCGGTTTCCGATGCAGTCGATGATCGCGTCCCATCGTTCTGCTGTGAAGTCCGCCGATTCGTATTCGACGATCTGATCGGCGCCGAGGCCACGCACGAAATCCGCGTTTCCACTGGAGCACACCCCAGCGACCCAAGCCGCACCGCGTGCTTTGGCGATCTGGACGGCGTAGTGACCCACGCCTCCAGACGCGCCGTTCACGATGACTCGCTGGCCTCGGACATCGCCGAGCTCGATTGCTACCAACGCAGCGGTGCCCGCAATCGGCAGCGCAGCACATTCGACCTCGGTCATCGTTGTCGGTGCGAGCCAGATGCGGTCCGCCTTTGCGATCGTGTATTCGGCGAACGCTCCGGTCACCCAGCCGAACACCGACTGTCCAACCTCGAAGTCGTCAACGCCAGAACCGAGCTGGTCGACCACCCCGCAAACTTCGCGTCCGAGAATCTGGTGTTTGGGGCGACGGAAACCCTCGGCGAGTCGCACGATTCCGGGTGTTCCAGTCGCGAGGTGCCAGTCCATCGGGTTGAGGGCGCTTGCGGCGACCTTGATCCGGAGTTGTCCTGGGCCTGCCGTAGGCACTGGACGCTCACTCTTCTCGATCGCATCGAGGCCGTAGGCATGCTGCACGACAGCAGTCATGCTGTCGGGGGACGGTGGGTTGTCGAGTGTCGCTTCCGTGGGATCACCATGTCCTTGTGCGGTTGTCGCAAGCTGGTGTGAAGTCATGAACGGGTCCTCTCGGGCAGGGCTGAGGTATACGGCGTACACCATTGGATCCAGAATCCTAGGTGTACGGTGTAGACATTCCAACCGATGAGAGAATTCCGGAAGGAGCGGCGGTGGCCGGGAAGCGAGGACTCAGTCGGGATCGGATCTTGCAGGCCGCAGTCGGGCTTGCTGATGCCGACGGACTCGACGCCGCAAGCATGCGCCGCGTGGCCGAGGCGCTCAATGTCACGCCGATGGCGTTGTACAAGCACGTCGCCAATAGTGAGGAGTTGATCGACGGGATGGTCGACACGATCATCCTTGAGATTCCGCCGACGATCGAGACGAACGACCCATGGCAAGTTGTACTGCGCCGCCGGATACTCGATGCTCGACGCGTACTTGGTGCACATTCCTGGGCGACCGAGGCAATCGAGACTCGACAGGAGTCGACCCCGACGGTTCTTCGCTACATGGACAGTCTCATCGGCATCATGCTGAACGGCGGGCTGTCGACGGACCTGGTGCACCATGCCATGCACGCACTCAGCTCTCGGATGTGGGGCCTCACTCGAGACGTCTTCCCGACCCCAGCCATGCCGACAGAACCTGCCGACCGCGCCGCGGCGCTGCATGAAGCTGCCGTCGAGTACCCCTCCATCGTGGAGATGGCTACGGCCGTCGAAGCGAGTGGGCACGGCTGTGACGCCGATACCGAGTTCGAATTCGCGCTCGACCTCTTGATCGACGGGTTCGAACGCCTGCACAACTCCGGCTGGTCGCCGTTGCGACCGTGACTCCTGCTGCGCCCGACGACCACACCCGCCTCAAGCCCTCCGGCGGCAAGTTCCTCAGCGACCCCGGCGTAAACGGGTTCTTCGGATTGACCTTCGCCGGTGAGCATCACGTTCGATCGCTTGGAGTACTCATGAATTGTGCGGCTCCCGTAGGCGGGGCGTCATCGGTCACCGACTGATGCGCATCTCGATCCACGATTCGTCGTCTTCGTCGAAGTCGCGCACGGTCACGAAGCCAAGCTTGTCGTAGACCACACGTGCCCGACGATTACGGGCGAGGACCTCGAGTGAAATCGCTTCCAACCCGATCGTGCCGAGTCCGTGGGCCACGATGAGCCGGGCCGCGTCGGTGCCGAGTCCGCGGCCGTACCAGGCCGGTCCGCGCAGCGAGATCCGAAAGCCGCACGAGTTGGTGCTGGAATCAAAGTCGTTGAGCACGACTTCGCCGACGAAGTCGCCGGTGTCGTTGTCGACGATCGCGAGGTCGAGACGCTCATCTTGTGCGGGTCGTGACCGGCACCACTCGTCGATCTGCTCGCGGGTGAACGTGTCGGTCGTCGCGGTCAGGTCGTTGCCCTCCGCGTCGTTGACCATGTCCCACACGGCGTCGGCATCGCTTTCGTCGAGTTGACGAAGCCTGACGCGCTCACCGCTCAATAGCGGCGCTTCCCATCTCTGCGACTTGACCATCGAGAGATCTTGACAGTCGCTGCAGTCACCGATCACAGCATTTCCGTATCGACGGGGTGAGCTGACTGTCGCACATAACACCCTTGGCGCCTCAGCTACCCAACCGCTCAGGTACGGCACGTACATCGGAGCGTTCTCGTCGAATCGGCGCTCGGTAACGCGATCACCGATGGTGTTCGCCGTTCGCCGCCGTGGTATCGCTCGTCGTGCCGGTTCTCGCGCTGAAACCGGCGGTCATCGGCAGTGTTGATATGCGTGGCTTCGGGCGCCGCAACACGACGCCGTCGCCCGAGCCGCGACGGGTGAGCTCGCTGACGCTCGTCAGACGACGGTGCCGAGCGTACGATCCCGCGTGGAGGGATCGACATGCAGCGAATCGCCGCCGAGTACATCGACCGCGGCCGCTACCCGATCGACCGGCCCGGCCCGGAACGGGAGCCGTCATCGCCCGAGCCCGAGCCGCGATCGAGACGGAGGGATGCGCCGTGCTCGATGGCTTCGTCCGTGCCGAGCACCTCCCCACCATGATCGCCGAGTGCGACCGCAACGCCCAGTTTGGGTACCGCAACGTCAACTGCACGAACCCTTACTTCACAACCGACCGCGACGACCTCCCCGAGACGCACCCGATGCGCCGCTTCGACGACCGCTCGAACGCGTTCGTGCCCGCCGACCACTTCGGCGGTAAGAGCATCCTGCGGGCCATCTACGAGTGGCCGGCCTTCGCCCCGTTCGTGCGGGAGGCACTCGGCGAGGACCGCTTCGACCGCTACGCCGACCCGCTTGCCGACGTGATCGTGAACCTGGCCGCGGACGGCAATGGCCTCCCATAACACGTCGGCACCACCAACTACACCGTCACGCTCGATCGAGAACGCCGAGCGCGGCGGCGAGTTCGAGCACAGCCCCTACCTGCGCAGGCCCACGGACGAGAACTACGCGGGCGTCGAGCGCGTGCTCGACGGCGACCGGTCCTCGTCCGCACGATCCACCTCCAGCCGGGTGACATCGGGTGACGCCGCTCGCAGTCTCGCGCATGCGCTATGTCGCCATCTTCAGCTACGTCGAGGAGCCCGGGATGGTGGCCAGCACCGAGCGCCCGACAGCTGTCGGCGGGTGCTCCCTCTCCAACTCGAGCGTTCCGGCCTCCGCGCCGATGCGCTCGTCGTTTGACCTGCCCCGGTGCGCGAGGTACCCATGCTGCCAACCATCACGACCTGCACACGTACCGGCACCACGGACGAAGTGCCACGCGTCGTAGATGCCGCTCTCAGGGCGATCACGGTGGGTGGCCGGCGCTCGTCGGAGAGATACCGCCCGGCCTGCCGGTTCCTGATCAGGTCCGGTCGTCTTGTGCAGCCGCGATTGTCGGGCGCAAGGTACGGACGCCTGCGCTGCGGTCCGGTGGTGTCGGGTGACCCGACCGGTAAACCGAAGACACGGGCGTAGCCGGGTCGATGTCGTCATCGGTCACCAATCGGCGCGGCCGGGCTGTTCGATGATGCGGACGTCAGATGGTCGGGTGGTCGCGGTGTCTTACCCCGCCCCGGCAGACATAGCGATGCGCGGCTCTTGCTGGGTCGGTGGTCGAGTGATACACAAGCGTTGTGGGGTGGGGGTCCGGTCGTCGGTCAGTCGCCTCGGCCAAGAGGAGGCCGGACCATGAAGAGGATTCTAATTGGTGCATTTACCGGTGTCGCTGTGCTTGCAGTGCTGACACCGACTGCCGCAGCCGACGAGCCTGACAACATTTGCATCTCGATCAACGGCGAAGTCGTCGTCCAGAAGGGCTCCGCTACCTGTTCCTCGCTCGAGAGTGATGGGGTTGACAATGTGGCCCGAGCGACAGGCGAGAACGCTCACGCAGTCGCCGGGTTCACCGACGGTGACTCGGGCCACCTGGCCATCGCCACCGGCGACAACTCGACCGCTTTCACCTTTCAAGGCGATGGGAACACGGCGACAGCCAGTGGAGACGACTCGACGGCATTCGCCGGTAACGGTGATGGGAACACGGCGACAGCCAGTGGAGACGGCGCGGAGGCATTCGCCGAGAGTGGTGATGGGAATGTTGCGAGGGCCAGCGGCGACAGCTCGTTCGCTTTGGCATCTAATGGTGATGGGAACAGGGCGACGGCCAGGGGCGACGGCTCTGATGCTCGCGCTTATGTGGGTGATGGGAACACGGCGACGACCCGCGGCGACGACTCCAGCGCGTCCGCCGGTCCTTTTGGTGATGGGAACACGGCGACGGCCAGAGGCGACGATTCCAGCGCGTTCGCCGGTATCGGTGACGGGAGTACAGCGACGGCGACCACCGACGGCTGCGATGCTACGGCGGCCAGCTCGGGTACGACTGTTTCGTGCTGATCTGATGTGAACATGTTCGGGGCCGGAGCGGTCACTGCCCGAGCCCCAACCCCGGGATCGTTCACCAGACTCTCCAGTGAACGACCGCGTGCTCGACGTAGGCCAAGACGGGTGCCCGCTCTGACACACTGTCGGTCTCGAAGGCAGGAAGGATCCCGCCTGTTGCGGTGGCGACATGCATCCACCGGACTGGCTGAAGCGTTCGCATCAAGCGCTGTTGCCCGCCACTCCTGTGTGTCCTCGGTTTGCCGGTCGGGGCACCCGACACCACCGGACCGCAGCGCGGCCGCCGTCGCCGAGACCTGGCATCAACACCGCAAGCGGGTGCTCGACGTCGCGTACCGCATGCTCGGCAGCGTCCACGACGCAGAAGATGTGGTGCAAGAGGCGTACAGCCGGCTCCTCGCCGTCGACATCGAGTCGCTCGACGATGTCCGTGGTTGGCTGGTCACGGTCACCTCCCGGCTCTGCATCGATCGTCTGCGTTCCCATGAGCGGGTCAAGCGGGCCTGCGTCGGCCCGTGGCTCCCCGAGCCAATCGTCGACAGAGCGAGCGCGAATGTCGACCCCGCTGATCGGATCACCCTCGATGACACGGTGCGTATGGCGTTGATGGTCGTCCTCGAAGAGCTCAGCCCGCCCCGAGCGGGCAGCGTTCGTGCTCCACGACATCTTCAGCGTCGACTTCAACGCCGTCGCTGAACTCGTCGGCCGGTCGCCCCAGGCATGTCGCCAGCTTGCGAGCCGGGCCCGACGCCGCATCGAGTCCGACGAGGCTGTCGCACGATTCCAGGTCGACCGCTCCGAGCACGACCTCGTGGTCGCACGCTTCGTGGACGCGTGCGAACGAGGCGACCTCGACGGCCTGCTGAAGTTCTGGACCCCGGTGTCATCTGCGACTTCGATTCGGGCGGGGTCATTCCCGGAGCTCCGCTGCTCGCTCTCGATGGCGCACCGGCCGTGGCGCGCCAGCTCATGGCGACCGTTGTCAACCGCGGGGCGACTTTCGAGCCCGTCGATGTGAACGGGGAACCGGGCGTGATGATCTCGATCGACGAACACGTCGTCGCGGTGCTGTCGCTCGGGGTTCGCGACGGATGCATCGACGTGATTCATGCGATCGGCAACCCCGCCAAGTTGACCCACATCACCCGCTGACACGCCACCCCAGCCCCGAACTGGAGCACCGCTCGCGTACGCGGCCAATGTCACCGAGTCGGCCGACACATATCCACGCCCCGACCCGGCCGCTCATATCAACGCCAACGCGCAACGTCCGAGACCGCTCGCGAACGGCACCACCGTTCGGGCCCTTCCGAGCGATAACTGCATAGCCCGGCGCGTTCAGTCCTCGATCGTCAGCGAGTCACTCTGGTCGACGAACTCGCAGCTCGTCGGCGAGCGTGATGCCAGCTCACTCGTGAAGGGTGCGGGTCCACCGACGTAGAGCGACCAGAAGTCGACGTCGGTCGCGGCGAACCATGACCGATCACTCGGCCAGAACAGGTCGGGGTTCCGCCAACCGTCATCGCCCGGATCGCGCAGCGCCGTCACCGCCGGCAGCGCACCGGTGACGAGGTAGTACACCCGATGAGGGAGCTCGAAACGTGGGACCACAGCGAGGGCAGGCCCGATCGTTGCAGCTCGTTCACGGTCGTATCGGCGCTGCCGCTCGCGTTGCGCCTCGCGCCACTGTCGCTCGGCATCGTCCGCTGGCGGCGTGCGCCACCCGAGCCGCGTCGTCGACGGGACGAAGCCGTGACCTTCCCAGACGGCAAACCACACCTCTGTCGGCGTCGACGTGTGCTCGACACCGACCGACGCGACAACATCGAAGAGTTCGCGGTACAGCTCCCACCAGTCGCCCGGGATCGGAGCGGGCGCGCTGAGCCGCAGGATCGTCTCGAACAGGTCTGGGACGAGCGCGCCAACGGTTCCTGGGCGGCCGCGTAGCGTTCCGTTGATCCACGACGCCGGCTCGGTTGACCCCGCAGCGTGCAACGACTCACCAAAGATCACCACCGCAGGATCGCGCGTATCGGTGCCACTACCCCGCTCGGAAACGCGCGCCCGGAATCATCCTCAGAGCCATCCGGTATCGGCACGTTCGATCGCTTGGAGTACTCATGAATTGTGCGGCCCCCGTAGACGGGGCGTCATCGGTCACCGACTGATGCGCATCTCGATCCACGATTCGTCGTCTTCGTCGAAGTCGCGCACGGTCACGAAGCCAAGCTTGTCGTAGACCACACGTGCCCGACGATTACGGGCGAGGACCTCGAGTGAAATCGCTTCCAACCCGATCGTGCCGAGTCCGTGGGCCACGATGAGCCGGGCCGCGTCGGTGCCGAGTCCGCGGCCGTACCAGGCCGGTCCGCGCAGCGAGATCCGAAAGCCGCACGAGTTGGTGCTGGAATCAAAGTCGTTGAGCACGACTTCGCCGACGAAGTCGCCGGTGTCGTTGTCGACGATCGCGAGGTCGAGACGCTCATCTTGTGCGGGTCGTGACCGGCACCACTCGTCGATCTGCTCGCGGGTGAACGTGTCGGTCGTCGCGGTCAGGTCGTTGCCCTCCGCGTCGTTGACCATGTCCCACACGGCGTCGGCATCGCTTTCGTCGAGTTGACGAAGCCTGACGCGCTCACCGCTCAATAGCGGCGCTTCCCATCTCTGCGACTTGACCATCGAGAGATCTTGACAGTCGCTGCAGTCACCGATCACAGCATTTCCGTATCGACGGGGTGAGCTGACTGTCGCACATAACACCCTTGGCGCCTCAGCTACCCAACCGCTCAGGTACGGCACCACTGCGAGCGGTCGGGCGCTCGGTATCAGCCGGCTTCGACGACTGCGCTGTAGCGCTGCTGCGCAGCTTGGGCTGACGTGCCGAGGAGCTCGCCGATGCGCTGCCACGACACGCCCTTCGAGCGGGCTGCGGTGACGGCGTCGACAATCTGACGTTCACTACGCGCTCGGGCGAGCGCAGCGCGTTCGAGGAGGTACTCCTCGACAGGACGTTCATCGGCGGGGTCTGGTTCGTAGTCCTCGAACCGCTTCGCGAGCTCGTCGGCGTGATCGAGGATTTCTTGGATCGAACGTGGCATGTCAGGTCTCCAGGAACTTGGATCGAGCGGCCATGGCGTGGACGATGAACTCGACACCCTCCGCCGAGGTGACGCCAATCTCGAGCATGCGCCCGGCGGTGTCGGCGCCGATCAGCATGTCGAGGTCGTCGAGGTCGAACACTCGGATCGGGTGTCGGTAGGCGTGGAGCATGTCCTCATCGGTGATCCCGTGTTTGCGTGCGCTCGCCAAGATCACGGGATCCACGGCGTCAACTTACCTTGATGTTGGTTGTCGGTGGTGGTCGGCTGGATGCCCTCATCCATCCCCGAGAGGAGCACCGCCATGCACACCACCACCATCATCCGACCCAAGCGGACCGTCAACGACGCGTTAGGTCAACTCGTCCACGTCGCTGCCGACCCGCTCCGTGAGCAGCTGAAGCGAGCGGTGGCGGGGTTCCTGGCGGGCTACTCCGGCCAGACCATGACCGCCTACCGGATCGACCTCAACAAATTCATTGCCTGGCTCGACAGCACCGGCGTCGCAGTGTTCGATGCCGAGCGCGCCCACATCGAGCTGTACGCCCGCTGGTCCGAAACCCAAGGCGTCGACGTCGCCATCCTCTACCTCGACGGACCCACCGACGTCCGCAACCTCTACGTCCCCATGACCCGCGGCCGCTCGACCAACGAAGTGTTCGTCGCCCCGACTGGCGAACAGACCGCCCTCGACGTCGTCGCCCAGTCGATCGCCGCCGACTGGATCGACCGCCCCGCCCTCGCCCGACGAGCAGAGCTCAACTCAACTTCGACAGATGCGCTCGCCGCCCGAGCCCGAATCAACGAGCCCGACAGGCGACAGCGGCGCGAGCACATCCTCAGGCAGTGGCGTGGTTCCCGGGGAACCTCCGAGCCGTACCGCGCCGCTGACCCCGGCAATCCCGACTCGACGCGAGAGATTCTCAGGAAGTGGAAGGTCGCACCGGGGACCGAATCGCCGAGTCCATCGCCTACTGGCAACGACGATCTTCGTCAGCTGCTCGACGAACAACGTCGGGCCGTCGAGCGGTCGTCGCCACATCTCGACCTGGGCCTGTAGACCAGATTCCGCTCGAGCGAGCACCGGTCGGGTAACGATCGAGACGTCAGGCGCGTCCCCTGGTGCCCCGGGACGCGCTTGCGCGGTACCCTGAGAACATGGCTGGAGACGAGCGCCCCACGCTCGAAGAGCTGTCGCAGTTGAGCCCGAACGAACGGGCCGAACTCGCCCGGGCCGGGGTCGTGCGGGAGTGGGAGCAGCTCGACCCCTCGGAGCAAGCACACATTCAGGCCAAGACGGCCGAGCTTCGCCGCCGCCGGGCCGATGCCCAGACGTGAGGTTGTCTTCGACGACTCATTCTTCGACTCGCTCGCTGCTCAGGTAGCCAGCGAGCGTGACGGATTTGGTCGGCCGTCGCGCACCGACGTGTTGTCGCTGGCGATCCTGCCGCTCATGGATGTGCTCGCCGAGGACTACGAAGGCAACACCATGGAGGTCCCCGGCGACGACCTGTTCCGGGTGCTCGTGCAGGCATCGAACGTCGTCGAGCGGATCCGTCTCTACGCGTACGAACTCAACGACGTCGTGCACGTGTTCGAGGTCGAAGTCGAGCACTTCCCGCCTCCGCAACCCGATCCGTCGGACGAGTACCCGGGGTAGCCGGGTCACCGACCGCTACTCGGCGAGCCGGTCGAGGATCTCCCGGTCGCGTTCGAGGAGTCGCTTGGCCCGGGCGGCGAAGTCGTCTTCGCCTCGGACGCGTTCGATCTCGGCTTCGAACGAGCCGACGGCCCGCCCGTCCAGGTTCTCGCCCCCTGCATCGCCGACCGTCGCGGACCGGTCGGCGAGCTCGTGGGGGTCTCGCATCGGCCTCTGATTCCCCATGGCGGCATGATGCCACGACAGCATGACGTCCGCCTTGCGGTGTTCGGACGCGCAGAGCGATGCCCGGAGGGATTCCGATGTATGCACGATGTATGCAAACGTCGCGTATCGGGCCGTATCAGCCTGTGTCGGTCCGTTCGCCACCAGCCGCGAAACACCAGCTAGATCGGCACGAACCGACACAGGGCAGCACCAGGCGGACGGGCCTCCAGCGGCCTACGGATCAGAAGGTTTGGGGTTCGAATCCCTACGGGCGCGCTGACCGGATCCGCGGATCTACCAGGTCTGGACGAGGGCCCCACCGGTGAGGTGAGGCCCTCGGGCGTTTCCGACGTGCACGCACGATGTTCGTACCCGTGTCGGTCGGCCCTGCAGCGCCGGCGTTCGACGTCGTCGACCCATGTGCCCTCACGGCCGGACCGGCTGACGGCAGCGACGGGTCGACCGATTGTCCGGTGGCATCCGGGTCGAAGTCCTCTGGGCGGCACCGGTGCCTTTCCTCCAAGCTGGGATGCGGATGCGCCCGGACGGGTGACGCGAGCGACGGTGGGCGCATGCGACCGTCACGTCGTCGTTGGAGCGGAGGTCCACATGACCACAAGGACGATCACGATTCCGCCGGAACACATCTTCCCGGCGGATGAGTGGCGGATCGTCGAGGGGCGCTGGACCCCAGGGTTCGTGGCCCGGTCGGAGACCGCGATGGCGCTGTCGAACGGCCATCTCGGCGTGCGGGCGACGCCGGACGAGGGACGCCCGACCTTCGCTCCCGGTACGTTCATCAACGGTTTCCACGAGACCTGGCCGATCTCTCACGCCGAGGAGGCGTACGGTCTCGCACGCGTCGGCCAGACGATCGTCAACGTGCCGGACGCGACCATCATCGAGCTGTACGTCGACGACGAACCGCTCTTCCTCCCGACAGCCCGGACCCCGGAGTACCTGCGAGTGCTCGACATGCGCACAGGGCTCCTGACCCGTGATCTGCTGTGGTCGACGCCGTCGGGCAAGCACGCCCGCGTGCGCAGCACACGCCTCGTGTCGTTCGAGCACCGCCACGTGACCGCCACCTCGTACGAGGTCACGATGGATCGCCGGGCACCGGTGATGATCCGCTCGCGCATCGTGAACCGAGCGAACCCCACGGAGGAGGACATCGACGGCGGCGTCACCGATCCGCGCCTCGGAACCCGGCTCGGGCGACCGGTGCTCATGTCGCTCCTCGTGGACCACGACGCGGATCGGCTCGTGCTCGGTTATCGGACGGTCCAGAGCGGAATGACGCTCGCCGTCGGGGTTGACCATCGCCTCGACGTGTCGAGTCCGCACCACGTCACCGTGGATGCCGATCCCGACGCATCGGAGTACGTCGTGGTCGTCGACGCCGAACCCGAGGTCCCGATCCGAGTCGAGAAGTACGCCGTCTACCAGAGCTCCCGCAGTGTGGCCGTGGCGGATCTGGCACGACGGTGCCGCCACACCCTCGATCGCGTGATCGAGGCCGGCTTCGAGTCCCTCGTGGTCGCCCAACGGAGCTGCCTGGATCGATTCTGGGACCGCGCCGACGTGACCCTCGAGGACAGCCTCAACCATCCGGTCCGGATGCAGCAGGCGGTCCGCTGGAACGTGTTCCATCTCGCTCAGGCGTCGTGGCGTGCGGAGGGGGAGGGGATCCCTGCCAAGGGCCTCACCGGGGACGCGTACGACGGCCACTACTTCTGGGACACCGAGGCATGGGTGCTGCCGTTCCTCGCCTACACCCAACCCCGGATCGCGCGGAATCTACTCCGGTTCCGCCACAGCATGCTGCCGAGCGCTCGCGCCCGAGCGCGCGAACTCGACCTCCGCGGTGCGTTGTTCCCGTGGCGGACGATCCGCGGCGACGAGGCATCCGCGTACTTCCAGGCGGGAACCGCGCAGTTCCATCTCAACGCCGACATCGCGTACGCGATCCGGCGCTACATCGACGTTCGCGGCGACACGGGCTTCCTCGCCGAGACGGGCGCGGAGATCCTCGTGGAGACCGCCCGCATGTGGGCCGATCTCGGCTTCTACGGTGACGACGGCAGCTTCCACGTCCACGGCGTCACGGGGCCCGACGAGTACACGACGATGGTCGACGACAACGCCTACACCAACCTGATGGCCCGCCTCAACCTGCGCTATGCCGCGTCGACGATGCGACGCCTCGAGGTCGAGCAACCCGAGGTCTTTGCGGGCATCGAAGAGGAGCTGGAGCTCGGGCCGACCGAATGCAACGAGTGGGACCGTGCGGCCGATCACATGTACATCCCGCACGATCCGACCCGTGGCATCACACCCCAGGACGCCACCTTCCTCACCCACGAACGATGGGATCTCGCCCGCACTCCGCCCGATCGTTTCCCGCTCCTCCTCCACTACCACCCGCTGACCACGTACCGGCACCAGGTCCTGAAGCAGGCCGATGTCGTCATGGCGATGTTCCTGCTGGGCGACGAGTTCACGCTCGACCAGAAGCGGCGGAACTTCGAGTACTACGACCCGATCACGACCGGGGACTCGTCATTGTCAGCGAGCATCCAGAGCATCGTGGCATCGGAGATCGGCGACGAGGAGGCCGCGTGCCGCTACCTCGACTTCGCCCTCCTGATGGATCTGGCCGACGTCGCGGGGAACGTGTCGTACGGGGTGCACATCGCCTCGGCGGCCGGAGGTTGGATGGGGATCGTGTTCGGGTTCGGTGGTGTTCGCGACTTCGACGGTCGGCTCACGTTCGACCCACGCCTGCCCGAGCGCTTCCGCTCGCTCGGGTTCTCGTTGCGATTTCACGATCGCCAGATCCGCGTTCGTCTCACCCATGAGGGGGAGCGGTACTGGCTGTCCGAAGGCGACCCGCTCGACGTCGTCATTCGCGGCGAGCACCACACCCTCACCAACGGTGACGCCATCGAGCTCCGGCCGCAAGCCTCGGGGTGACGAACCCGATCAGGGGTCACCCGCCGGTATCGGTGTGGTGCGACTTGTCGGAGCTCGGTGTGGTTCGGAACAGGGATCGACGCCACCACCGAAGGCTCAGGTGGTGCATGGTCGCCTGCCGCTCGGGGTCGAGCATCCCGGCGCACGCTGACCGAATCGGGACGGTTCACCGCGAGCGCACCGTCCAGTCGGGGACCTTGACACGATCTTGATGCGCTCAGAGTAATGATCCGACCACAGTGGGCGATCAGTATAACGGTGATCCAGACGAGCGAGCCGACCCGCGGCGCCCGCCCCGTCAGACTGACGAGGATAGCGACCGACCTAGCGACGAACATCGTCGCGCGTCTCCCGCCCGTGGTGCGGATCCTCGTCTTCGCCTCGTTCCTCGCCGGGATCGGGGTGTGGTTGCTCGCCCTCACACCCGAGTCGATGGTCGTGCCGGATCGCGTCTGGTCGTTGCCCTTCGTGGTCCTGGCGGTGGCCTTCGCCGCCTCGGAGGCGACGGCTCTCCACGTCGAGATCCGCAAGGAATCCCATTCGCTGTCGCTCAGCGGCATCCCGCTGATGTTCGGGTTGCTCTACCTCAGCCCGCTCCTGTTGGCGTTGGCATACGTGGTGGGAGCCGCGCCGGTGATGTTGTGGATCCGGAAGTCCGATCCGCTCAAGGCGCTGTGGAACTCCTGTCTGTTCTTCGCCGAGGCGGCGCTCGCAGGGCTCATCGTCCGCCAGGCCTTGGGTGGTGAACTGCCGCAGCACTTCGTCGAATGGTTGATCCCGCTCGGCGCCGTGCTCGCAGCAGAGCTGGTGAGCCTCGTCGCCGTCCCGCTCGTGATCATGGCCTCGGACGGCAAGTTCCGGGCGAACCTGTTCGCCGATGTCGGCCAGTCGCAGATCCTCGCAGCGCTCGGCGGTTCGTTCACGGTCACCGCGATCTCGGCATCGACGCAGGACCCACTGCTGCTGTTGTTCGCCTTCGTCCCGGTGCTCGGAATCGGAGCCTTGCTGCGGAGCGCCGGCCACATCTCGCAACGCTTCAAGGACCTCCAGCAGCTGCACAGCTTCACCCAGGCGCTCACCAACGAACGTGGGCCGCGCACGCTCGACACCGGGCTGGCGCTGCTCGTCGAGATCATGCGATCACGTACCGCCGGGATCGTCGTCTTCGCCCACGACGACGATGACCGGTCACAGAGTCGTGTCCTCGTCGACGACCACTACGAGGACCTCCCGACGACCAGAACGATGCGGTCGATGCTCGACGTCATCGAGAGCGGCGGCGTCACATATCTCGATGTCGAGGACCGTCGGCCTGGCGTGCGAGACCTGCTCGACCACCTCGGGGCGGCCAAGCTGATCGGTGCCCGCGTGCTGGGCGAGGCGGACCGCGAGGCCGTGCTGTTCGTCACCGACCGTCTCGGCATGCGTCACGACTTCTCGGCCGACGAGCTCCGGCTCTTCGGTTCGCTCGCTCGCACACTCAGCGCCCGCATCTCCAACGATCTGCTCGTCGAGCAGCTCGAGGTCCAGGCGCAGCACGATGCGCTCACGGGCCTTCCCAACCGCCTCAACTACGAGATCGCCCTCACGTCGTCGCTCGCCGGTGAGCGCAGCGGCGTCGTCGTGATGATCGACCTCGACCGGTTCAAGGAGATCAACGACTCCCTCGGCCACGAGACCGGTGACCGGTTGCTCATCGAGGTCGCGCAACGGCTGCGCGACGCCATCCGCCCGACCGAGATGGTCGCGCGGTTCGGTGGAGACGAGTTCGCGATGCTGCTCCTGCAGCGCGACAGCGCCGACTCGGAGGAGTTGGTACGACGCATCGCAGATGTCCACCGGCGGCTGACGGCGAACTTCGAGCTCGACGGCATCAGCTTCGAGATCGGAGCGAGCGTCGGCGTCGCCTCGTGGCCGACCCAGGGTTCGACGAGCGGGAGTCTGCTGCACCGGGCCGACACCGCGATGTACGAGGCGAAGCGCAATCAACTCGGCATCGTCTGGTACAGCCCTGAGCTCGATGCCGATGCCCCTCGGCGGCTCGATCTCTACCTGTCGTCACGCAGCGCCCTCGAGAACGGCGAGATGTTCGTCCACCTGCAGCCGAAGGTCGCGGTCAGCGACGGTCGGCTGACCGGCGCCGAGGCCCTCGTGCGCTGGACCCATCCGGCGTACGGGCCGATCTCACCGCTCGAGTTCGTCCCCCTCATCGAACAGGCGGGCCTCATCGGTCGCCTGACCCGTTACGTGATCGAACACGCGGTTGAACACGCAGCGACGCTCGAGGCTGCCGGGATCGACATCCCGATCTCGGTCAACCTCACTCCCCGAGACCTGCTCGATCCGACCCTCCCCGGCGACATCCTCGACATCCTCGACGCTGCCGACGTGCGACCCGCATCGCTCGAGATCGAGATCACCGAGAACGCGATGGTCGTGGACTTCGACACCAGCATCATGGTCCTGACCCAGATCAGGAACCTCGGCGTCGGCGTCGCGATCGACGACTTCGGCACGGGCTACTCGTCGCTCCAGCACCTCCATCGACTTCCCGTCGATCAGCTCAAGATCGATCGCAGCTTCATCAAGCGGCTCGCCAGCGACGACAGCGCCGATGCCGTCGTCCGTGCGTCCATCAACCTCGCTCGCGATCTTGGCCTCACCACCGTCGCCGAAGGCGTCGAGGACGAGCGCGCCCAGGTGCTCGTCGCCGGCCTCGGCTGCGATCAGATCCAGGGGTACCTCGTCAGCCGTCCGCTCGCCGCTCTCGATCTGGTCGAGTGGGTCCATCGATGGGAGCACGGTCATCGGAGGGCGTTCGTCGACGTCAACACCCGCGCCCGGAAGGGGGAGCACCGTGCGGCCAGACCGTTCGCGGTATTGGACACCCCCCCTGCATCGGTGGTGTCGGCCTGATCCACGACCGTCCGGCGGTGAACCTCAAGCGTCGCTGCTAGTTTCGGGAGGTGGACACGACCGCCGAGGTGACCTCCCACACGTCGCCCGGGTTGGTCTGCGCCCACCACCACTTGTACTCGGCGCTGGCGAGAGGGATGCCGGCACCACCTGCCACCCCGACCGACTTCCGGTCGATCCTCGAGCAGGTCTGGTGGCGTCTCGATCGGGCCCTCGACCTCGAGATGCTCGAGTGGTCTGCCAAGCTCGGCGCGCTCGAAGCGCTGCAGGCCGGATGCACCGCCATCATCGACCACCACGAGTCGCCCGAGGCGATCGAGGGATCCCTGACGGTGATCGCGGACGCCTGTGCCGCGGTCGGTGTGCGGGTGTCCTGTGCCTATGGCGTCACCGATCGACACGGACCTGATGGCGCCCGGCGTGGCCTCGCGGAGAACGACCGCTATCTGAGTGACGGCGGTCGTGGTCTCGTCGGTGTGCACGCCGCGTTCACGTGCACGGACGAAACGCTCCAGGCCGCTGCCGATCTGGCCCGACGGCACGGCGTCGGCGTGCACATCCACGTCGCGGAGGGGGTCGACGACGTCGACGCGCCGTCGAGGCTCGACGGACTCACCACCGACGCCTGGATGCTGATCCACGGTGTCCACCTGCCGGACGAGCACGGTCTGCGCGGCACGATCGTGCACAATCCCCGCTCGAACATGAACAACTCCGTCGGGTACGCGCGGCCGACTCGGTTCGCCAACCCTGTCGCGCTCGGCACCGACGGCATCGGCGCCGACATGTTCGACGAGTTCCGGCTCGCCTATGTCCGCCAGCGTGAATCCGATGTGCTCGCAACACCCGACGATGCCTGGCGCTGGCTGGAGACGGGTTGGGAGCTGTTCCCCGAGGCACGCCACGACCGAGTCACGTGGTCGTACCCGACGATCGACGCTTGGCACCTGGCCTACACGCCGACGGTACGGGCCATCGACGTTGACGTCGACGGTCGACGCGTGCTGGGTGACGGGAAGCCGACCCTCGTCGACGAGACCGAGGTGCGCGCGAAGGCCTCCGAGCAGGCGAGCCGTTTGTTCCGAGCGCTCGACGACATGAACTGAGACGCACCGATCCGGAGGAGCCCATGCTCGACACACCCCCGCTCACCCCGATGTCGCTGACGATGCTGCTCGAGCGAATCGAGCACGAGTGGGCGACTCGCCACAAGATCTTCGACCTCCCCAGCGCCCGCATCTGGGCCCCGGATCCCGAGGTCGATCTCGGGTTCGAGTTCCTCGGTCGTCGTTGTGCCACCCCGATCGGACCCGCGGCCGGGCCGCACAGCCAGCTGGCCGAGAACATCGTGCTCGCCTGGCTCGGCGGCTCACGTCTGTTCGAGCTGAAGACCGTCCAGATCCTCGACGATCTCGTCATCAACCGACCCTGCATCGACATGCAGACCATCGGGTACAACATCGAGTGGAGCCAGGAGCTGACCGTCCCCCAGAGCCTGACCGAGTACGTCAAGGCCGCCATGTTGGTTGCCGTGCTCGAACGCTGGGAACCCCTCGCCGAGCACATCCACAACGCCGACGGACAGGGCCCCGGGCCGCACGTGTTCGACATGAGCGTCGGCTACGACCTGGCGGGGATCTCCGGTGAGAAGGTCGCCTCGTTCATCCGCGGGATGCGCGACGCATCCGCCGAGATCAGGCGGCTCCGTCCTGAGATCGCAGCAGCCGGTGGCACCTTCGCGGAGTTCGCCGACCTCGACTTCGACACCCATGTCGCCGACACCCTCACGCTGTCGACGTTCCACGGCTGTCCCCCGAGGAGATCGAGTCGATCACCAAGCATCTCATCGACGTTCACGACCTCGACGTGATCGTGAAGCTCAATCCGACCCTGCTCGGCTACGAGAAGGTGGCTGCGATCGTCAACGACGAGTTGGGCTACCGCGACGTGTCGGTGAAGGAGCAGGCCTTCGCCGACGATCTCCAGTTCGACCGCGGCGTGGAGCTGATCGACGAGCTCGACGAGTACGCGAGGGCCCGCGGTCATCGGTTCGGCATCAAGCTCACCAACACGCTCGTGGTCGACAACACCAAGGGTTGGATGCCCGACGATCCGATGTACCTGTCCGGACCCCCGCTCCATGTGCTCGCCTCAGCGCTCCTCGAACGCCTCTCGACGGCGCTCCCGGGTCGGCTGGCCGTCCCCGGCCATGATGGCGACGTGATGGTGAGCTTCTCGGCCGGCGTCACCAAGGAGAACCTCGCCGACACGATCGCCATGGGCGTCAACCCGGCAACCGTGTGCTCCGACCTGCTCAAGCCGGGTGGTTACGGCCGCCTCGCTCCGATGCTGAAGGCACTCACGTCCGAGGTCCGCGATGCCGGATTCGGCGACCTACCGTCGTGGAAGGCGTGGCGGCAAGAGCGCGTCGTCGCCGACGGGTACCCGTCGACCTGTGCCCAGCACGTCGCCCACATTCGCGGGCCCGGGATCGAGTCATACCACCTGGCCGGCAACGAGAAGCTCCCGAGAGCGGTCGACCACGAACTGGCGATGTTCGGCTGCGTCGCGTGCAACTTCTGCATCACGGTCTGTCCGAACGATGCGTTCTTCAGCATTCGCAGTCTCGAGGACGACACACCAGGCATGGAGGCTCGTCAGCAGTACCTCGTGTTCGCCGAGCTGTGCAACGAGTGTGGGAACTGCTTGACGTTCTGTCCCGAGCACGGTGATCCGGCCCAGATCAAGCCGCGCCTGTTCACCGACGCGGGCGTCTTCGCCGGACGGGTGGGCCAGGGTTTCCTGCTCGAGGCGGGCCGCATCGTCGACCATCGCTGCGATGGCGATGAGGTCGCGATCGTGCAGGCGCTGCTCGACCGCGACGAAGGATTGCCCCTCCCCAGCTCAGCGTCGTGATCGGCTCGTCCGTCGAGAGACGGTCCGGTCCTCTCGGCGGGTGTCGACCATCTTATTGTCAAGAATCCGTCAAGTAGATGGCGTGATCACGTCGTTCTCGTGAAATCCTGGTTGAGAATCCGCTGCTCGGCTCATGGCGCCCCAGGAGACCGACGATAGCTGAACCGTGGGAGTCGTCCGCCGAGCTGCACTCATCTTCAGCCTCGTGCTGATCGTCGCGATCGCCGTTGGCTACGTCGCACGCCGCGCCGAACTGGCCGGCGAACGCGACCTCCGACTCACGACCGCCGCTGAACTGGCATCGTCCCGTCTCGTCTCGATCGTCGACTCGATCTCCGTCGCGGCCTGGTCGGGTGTCGATCCCTCCGCGACGGCCGACGCCGTCGCCCGCATCCACCCTCGCACGGGTGTCTGCGTCGTGACGGCCGAGGAATCGTCCTGTGCCGGTGAGGGGCCGCGCCCTCCGGACGACGTGCTGGACGGTCACCGAACGATCCGCACCGACGGCGCCGTCGACGCAGCGCGCACCGTCAAGGTCTACGACTCGTCGATCACGATCGCCGTCGACGGCCCAGCGCTCAGCGTGATCGTCCGTGGACCGGCCGACATCGTCGCCGACCGTGGCGACATCTCCGCCTGGGCGACCACGTTCCTGCCCTCGAACAGCCCGGCCGGCGGCTTCGCCGTCGAGCAGGGCATCCGGCAGACGTCCGCGGACGTCATCGGTGCCCGAGGCGTGTACGTCGTCGCGGCCGGCGACGACGCGATCAACGTGCCCGAGGACGAACAGCGCTTCTACGCGATCATCTTCGCGCTCGCCCTGATCCTGCTCGTCCTCGCCGGTATCACCCTGGTCGTCGAGCAACGCAGTCTGCTCGAGCGAGCCAACTTCGATCCGCTCACGAAGCTGCCGAACCGCAGCGAATTCGAACGACGGGCCGTCGACACGTTCGCGGCAGCCGAGCGCAGCGGAACGGGAGCGTCTCTGTTGCTCTTCGATCTCGACGGCTTCAAGCAGGTCAACGACACCTACGGCCATCATGTCGGCGACGAGATGCTGAAGGAGATCGCAGCGCGCCTGCGCAAGGCGGTCCGTGACGACGATGTGGTCGCCCGGTGGGGCGGGGACGAGTTCGTCGTCGTGATGCCCGGCGTCGACACCGAGGAGATGGGGAGCCGACGGGCGCGGCAACTCGCCGATGCGGTCGGAGGCCGCACCCGGATCGAGGGTGTGGCGGAGTCGTTGCGCGCGAAGGTCAGTGTGGGTGTTGCGGTCTGGCCCGACCACGGCGATCTCGCCACGTTGGTGCGAGCGGCTGACCACGCCATGTACCAGGCCAAGCGCGACGGCATCGTGTGCCGGGTGGCGCCCAAGGTCGCCCCGAAAGCCCTCGTCGGCACCGTTGTCTGAGATCGGCCCTCCGGGACCGCCTGCCCGGGAACGTCGGCACGCTGGTGACCTGTACGGCGTCGCCCCGTCGACGGCCCGGTCACTGCGCTCGGGCGGGTCGGCGCCGGCGATGTGGTGCGCGTGAAGGCGAGTCGCGTCGGGACGGGGCCGACGGGTCCGGTGGGACGGCCTACGCTGCGGCATGTGAAGGCCGTCGACCATCCGATGACGTCGAAGCTCGCCGGGTTCGGCGCCACGATCTTCGCCGAGATGTCGGCGCTCGCCGTCCGGACCGGTGCGATCAATCTGGGCCAGGGCTTCCCCGACACCGATGGGCCGGCCGAGGTGCTCGACGCAGCCGTCGACGCGATCAGGTCGGGCGTCAACCAATACCCGCCCGGACCGGGTCGGCCGGAGTTGCGGACAGCGATCGTCGATCACCAGCAGCGCTTCTACGGTCTGGAGCTCGACCCGGACACGGAGGTGCTCGTCACGGCAGGCGCCACCGAGGCCCTCGCCGGCGCGCTGCTCGGCATGCTCGACGAGGGCGACGAGGTCGTGCTGTTCGAGCCGATGTACGACAGCTACCAGGCCTGCATCGCATTGGCCGGCGGGGTGCTCCGACCGGTCGTACTCCGGCCTGATCCGACCGCCGGCGGCCGCTACGGCTTCGATCGCGACGAGCTCCTCGCCGCCGTCACGCCGCGGGCCAAGATCCTGCTCCTCAACACCCCGCACAACCCGACCGGGAAGGTGTTCACCCGGGACGAGCTCGCGTTCATCGCCGAGGTCGCCCAAGAGCACGATCTGCTCGTGGTGACCGACGAGGTGTACGAGCACCTCGTCTTCTCAGGGTCCGAGCACGTGCCCCTCGCCACGTTGCCGGGCATGGCCGAGCGCACGCTGACGATCTCGTCGGGCGGCAAGACCTTCAACACCACCGGCTGGAAGATCGGCTGGTTGTCGGGCCCGGCACCGATGGTCAACGCCGCCCGGATGGCCAAGCAGTTCCTCACCTATGTGAACGGTGCACCCTTCCAACCGGCGATCGCGGCGGGGCTGCGGCTGCCCGACGAGTTCTACCGGTCGCTCAGCAGCGGCCTCGAGGCCCAGCGTGACCGGCTCGCGGTCGGCCTCGCCGCCGCCGGCTTCGAGGTGTTCGAGCCGGAGGCGACCTACTTCACGACGGTCGACATCAGACCGGTTCGCCCCGACGGCGACGGTGTGGCCTTCTGCCTCGAGCTGCCCGAACGGATCGGCGTGGTCGCGATCCCGACCCAGGTGTTCTACGCCCATCCCGAGCACGGCCGGCACCTGGTGCGGTTCGCGTGCTGCAAGCAGATGGGTGTGCTCGACGCCGCCAACGAACGCCTCGCCGAGCTGGCGCCATGAGCGACCTGCGGGTTGCCGCCGTCCAACACGACATCGTCTGGAACGACCGGGAGGCGAACTTCGCGCGCCTGGCTCCGATGATCGCCGGCGCATCCGCTTCTGGCGCCGGGCTGGTGCTGCTCACCGAGACGTTCTCCGTCGGGTTCGGCTTCGACGATCCGGGCTTCGCCACCGAGCCCGAACGAGGCCCATCATCGCAGTTCCTCGCCGACCAGGCCCGCGAGCACGGGGTGTGGGTCGGCGGGTCGTGCCCCGAAGTGCACCCCGATGCTCCGGCCGACGATCAGCGCCCGTCGAACTGCTTCGTCCTGGCCGGACCCGACGGCACCCAGCATCGCTACCGCAAGATCCATCCATTCTCCCATGCCGGCGAGGAACGGTTCGTGCGTGCCGGCACGGAGCTCGTCACGGTTGCGGTCGAGGGATTCAGGGTGTCGATGTTCGTCTGCTACGACCTCCGCTTCGCCGACGAGTTCTGGCGGCTCGCACCCGAGACCGATTTGTACCTGGTGCCCGCCAACTGGCCGGCGAAACGGCGCGAGCACTGGATGGCGCTGCTGCGTGCCCGGGCGATCGAGAACCAGGCCTACGTCGTGGGGGTCAACCGGATCGGCTCGGGTGGATCGCTCGACTACTCCGGCGACTCGCGCATCGTGGACCCCCTCGGCGAACTGTTGGCGACCGCGAGCCACACCGAGTCGATCCTGCTCGCCGATCTCTCGACAGACCACGTCGCGAGCACCCGCGACCACTTCCGCTTCCTTCCCGACCGCCGCTAGTGTCGTGAGTCGTTGATTCGTTGGAGATATGAGGCGAGGTTGTCGAGTATCTCGTCGGCGGTCTTGCGCCAGATGAACGGGCGTGGGTTGTCGTTCCAGTGTTCGACCCAGTCGTTGATGTCGCGGCGGAGCTCGGTGACGCTGCGGTGTGTTGCTCGGCGCAGCTTCTTGGTGGTCAGTTCGGAGAACCAGCGTTCGACCTGGTTGAGCCATGAGCTGTAGGTCGGGGTGTAGTGCAGGGTGAATCGGCGGTGCCGCTTCAGCCAACGGATGATCTCGGGTGCTTTGTGGGTGGAGGCGTTGTCGCAGATCACGTGGACCGCGAGCTCGGCTGGGACGGAGCGGTCGATGAGGTTCAAGAACGCCCGGAACTCGACCGCGCGGTGTTGGTCGGTCATCTGGGTGATGACCTTGCCGGATGCCACATCGAGGGCGGCGTAGAGGTCTGAGGTGCCGTTGCGGACGTAGGTGTAGGTCTGGCGGGCCGGGGTGCCCGGCAGCATCGGCAGCACCGGTGCGGTCCGGTCCAACGCCTGCACTTGGGTTTTCTCGTCGACGCATAGCACCACTGCCGCGTCGGGCGGGTTGAGGTAGAGCCCGACGACATCGCGGACCTTGTCGATGAACTGCGGATCGGTCGACAACTTGAAGTCCTCGATCCGATGCGGCTTCAACCCGAACGTCCGCCAGATCCGCGAGACCGCCGTCTGGTTCAACCCGACCCTGGCCGCCATCGACCGTGTCGACCACTGCGTCGAGCCGTCCGGCGGCGTCTCTTCCAACGTGGCGACGATCACCTGCTCGACGATCTCATCGGTGATCTTGCGCGGTTGACCCGGCCGCGGCTCGTCCATCAACCCGTCGAATCGCTTGTCCGCGAACCGAGTCCGCCACTTGCCGACCGTGACCGGATTGCACTTCAGCTCTCGGGCGATGGCTTGATTCGTCGCGCCGTCGGCGGCGGCGAGCACGATCCGGCAGCGCAACGCCAACGCCTGCTGTGTCTTGCGACGTCGAGCCCACCGCTCGAGCGTCTCGCGCTCGTCATCGCTCAACACGATCCGAGCCGTCGGCCGGCCACGCTGTCCCATCAGTGCCTCCCATCGTTGTCGACAACGACGACAACGCGACACACCCACAGAAAATTCCGCCGAACTAACGACTCACGACACTAGCCCGCCCTGGCGGCGCGGCCACCGAATGCACCCGAGATGATGCGGACCCACTCGGCGAGCCGGCCTGCGGTTTGAACACGGAGTCATGAATCAGGATCGATGGTTGTCTGGTCGGGCGCGTCGGTCCCGAGTCGCCCGGTGGGCAACGGGAGGCCGGGCGTCACGCCGCCGGAGCGTCAACCGGACGGACTCAGGGCGCGGACGCACCATTCGAGCAGCCAGCTCAGGTAGCTGTAGAGGCCGTACTCGGGAGATTCCTCGAGACCTAGCGTGACCTCCTCCGCGTCGGGGTCATCGTTCACCCCGAGCATCGTGCCCATCACGAGTCGGATCGAGTTCACCGACTGCATGAACGCGACCAGCCGTCCTTCGTCGACGTGACGTGCGCCGCGTTCACCGCTGAGGGTCTCGTCGACGATCGAGAACGCCGCCAGCTTCGACTGCACCAGCTCGTCGCGCATGAGGCGTTGGTACTCGGCCTCCATCGCCTCGTCGTCGGGGTTGGCGACGGGGAACAGCCGCGCGAGCAGGACCTGGGCCTCGTCATCGGGTTCCGGGTCGGTGAGCAGCGCACGCAACTCCCCGATCAGGCGACGCACGAGTGCAGCCTCGTCGCCACCGAGGTCGACCACGAAGCCGTCGCCCTTGGCGCGCACCGGCGGTCGAAAGCGAGGGCTCATCGTCCTGGCCTCGTCATCGTGTGCTCATCGTCGTGTGCTCGTCGTCGTGTGCTCGTCGTCGTGTGCTCGTCGTCGTGTGCTCGTCGTCGTGTGTTCGTCGTCGTGGCCTCGTCATCGTCGTCGTGGCCTGATCGTCCTGGCCTCGTTATCGTGTCCTGGCCTGATCGTCCTGGCCTCGTCATCGTGTCCTGGCCTGATCGTCGTGTGCTCATTCGCTCGGTCCGTCCTTCGCCATCGTCGCCCACAGACCGTGCTCGTGGAGTCGGAACACGTGCATCTCGGCCTGCTCGCGAGTTCCGTTCGCGACGACGGCGCGGCCCTTGTGGTGGACGTCGAGCATGAGCTCGGTCGCCTTCTCGAGCGAGTACCCGAACAGCTTCTGCAGCACGAAGGTGACATAGCTCATGAGGTTCACCGGATCGTTCCACACGATCACGATCCACGGATGGTCCGCCGCGACGCGCTCGTCGAGGTCGGGTTCTTGGACCTGTGTCGGTTCGAGCGTCGTCGGCACCAGACCATTGTGCCCGCCGATCTCTGCGACCGTCCGTGATCCGGCGTTGGCCGGTTCGCCCGCGCGACCGTACGATGGTCTCGTCATGGCCGTCGGCAGCCGACCTCTCGTCCCATCCCGGCTGGCGCCGGGTGGTATCGCTCACGGCAGCCGGCGTACCGCGACGTCCAGGTTCGGGTCCTACGTCGCGCTCACCAAGCCGCGGATCATCGAGCTGCTCCTCATCACGACCGTGCCCACGATGGTGCTCGCGGAGGGGGGTTGGCCGTCGACGTGGCTGGTGGTCCTCACGTTGATCGGTGGGACGCTCGCTGCGGGTGGGGCGAACGCGATCAACATGTATGTCGATCGCGACATCGACCGCCTGATGGAACGAACCCGCAACCGTCCCCTCGTCACCGGCGCGATCGAACCGCGCAACGCCCTGGTGTTCGCGATCGCGCTCGAGGCGGTGGCGTTCGTCGTGCTGTGGGTCGGCGCCAACCTGTTGGCAGCGGTGCTCGCCCTCTCGGCCACGGCGTTCTACGTCGGGATCTACACCCTGTGGCTCAAGCGGACGAGTCGCCAGAACATCGTGATCGGCGGAGCCGCCGGCGCAGTCCCCGTGTTGGTGGGCTGGGCGGCGGTGACCAACGATCTCGGCTGGGCCCCGATCGTGCTCTTCGGCGCGATGTTCTTCTGGACACCGCCCCATTTCTGGGCCCTGGCGATCAAGTATGCCGACGACTACCGCGCGGCCAACGTCCCGATGCTCCCCGCCGTCGTTCCGTTCGAGCACGCCATCCGCCAGATGGTCGGTCACACGATCGCCATGGTCGCGTGCACGCTCGTCCTCATCCCCGTCGCTGAACTCGGCGTCATCTACTCGGTCGCCGCAGTCGTGCTCGGCGCCGTCTTCATCCTCGCAACCCTCTGGCTGGGACGCCATCCCACCGCCGGCGCGTCGATGCGGGTCTTCGGCTACTCGATCACGTACGTGACCGTGCTCTTCGGCGCCATGACGCTCGACGTGCTCGTGTGAACCGATGCCGACCACCGTCCCCGTCCCAGCGCTGCTCGATCTGCTCGACGAGAGCGCGCTGACTCGAATCGACGTCGCCGATCTGTTGGCGCACACCCGTGCGCTGGTCCGAGACGAGATCGACGATGTCCTCGCACGCCGATCCACCTTCGAGCCCGTCATCCCGACGATCGAGTTCGACGAACTCGACTCGCTCGACGATGCCGATCGCGTCGAGATCCGTCGCCGGGGGTGCGTCGTCGTCCGCAACACCTTCGAACGCGCCGAGGCCGAAGCGTGGGATCACGAGATCGGTCGCTACCTCGAGACCAACCGTTTCAACGAGGTGTTCGCCGCTCGGCATCCAGAGGCGGTCGAAGACGGGTCGAGGATCTGGGGCATCTACTGGTCGAAGCCGCAGGTGCGCAACCGCCAGCACACGCGCATGGTGGCCGTCCGTCGCTTCCTCGGTTCGTTCTGGAACGTCGACGATCCGGCCGAATCAGGCTTCGACCCTGATCACGACATCGCCTACCCCGATCGGCTCCGCCGCCGAGCGCCAGGCGTCACGGCGCGTGGTTTGCGTCCTCACTGCGACGCGCCGGCTGCCGGTGGCTGGCGGGTGCCCGAGAACCACCTCGTCTTCGCCGAGGTGCTCGCCGGCCACCCTGAGCGCTACGACCCGTTCGACGCGACCCATCGCATCGCCGTCAACGGGCCGTCGCCCGTGTCATGCACCGCCTTTCGAACGTTCCAGGGCTGGACGGCGTTGTCGGAGATGCATCCCACCGACGGTGTGCTGCACCTCGCCCCGGTGCCGACCGCGATGGCCTACCTGCTCGTGGCCGGGATCGCCGGCGAGCTCGGCCTCGACGGCGAGCCCACACCTGCGCCGCGCCGCTCGGGCGCGGACGACCTGCTCGTGCCGGCCCTCACGCCGATTCCGCTCGTCGAGCCCGGCGACACCGTGTGGTGGCACGGTGACGTGGTCCACAGCGTCGGCGAAGCGACGAACGACTCCCGTTGGGGCAACGTCATGTACGCCGGCGCGTCGCCCCGGTGCCCCCGCAACGAGGCGTACCGCTCGTCGATGCTCGACCGGTTCGAGCGAGGTCTCAGTCCACTCGACTTCCCCGACGAGCACTTCGAGGTCGACTTCGTCGGTCGTGCGACCGTGGCCGACCTCGATCGGATCGGGCGCGAGCAGTTCGGCCTCGACCCGACCGGCAAGGCGGTCGTGTCGACGTGACTGACGTCATGATCCTGTGGATTTCCTCTTCCCCGGGGCCTGGCCAGTAAGGTTCGCTCGGTAGTGTCGTGGCGTCTCTCGGGGCGCCCGAACCGCAGTTCCAATGTGCCAGCGATGACCATCCGATGACCATCTGATGACCAAGGGAATCCACCACGTCTCATGACGACGATCGATACACGTCCAGACACCGCTGACGCGGTGCACGGCGACGCCGGCGGATCGGCCGTTGCGTCGTTCTTCATCGGTGCGGGAGCCTGGGTCACCACCACCGACCACAAGCGCATCGGGCGGCTGTACCTGAGTGTCGGGTTGGTTGCGCTGCTCGCCACCGCCGTCCTCGGCACCCTGCTCGGCATCGAGCGTGCCGACGACGCCGACCTGCTCCTCGACGGCAACGCCTTGCTGCAACTGATCCAGGCCTACCGCGTCGGTCTGGTCTTCGGGACGATCATCCCGCTCGCCCTCGGACTGTCGATCGCCGTCGCCCCGCTCCAGGTGGGCGCCCGATCGATCGCCTTCCCCCGGGTCGCGCTCACCGGCTTCTACGCCTGGCTCGGCGGATTCGCCCTGACCATGGTGGCACTCGGACGCAACGGCGGGATCGGCGGCGGCGACGCACAGGCGGTCGACATGTTCCTCGCCGGCCATGGTCTGATGATCCTCGGTCTGGTCGCATCGGCCGGTTGCGTCGCGACCTCGGTGCTCGCGACGCGTGCCCCCGGCATGACCATGCGGCGGGTGCCGCTGTTCGCATGGTCGGCACTGATCGGCGCGCTCGGCATCGTGCTGGCCCTGCCGGTCGTGTTCGGTGTCGTCGTCTACGTGTTCATCGATCATCGGTTGGGCATCGAGGCCAACTTCGGCGGTGCCGAGGGCATCGCAGCCTGGATCGGCTGGGCGTTCTCGGTCCCGGCCGTGGTGGTGTACGCGATCCCGGCTGTCGGTGTCGCCGCCGAGATGATTCCCGTCACGTTCAAGGCCCGCCAGGCGATGCGCGGCGTGGCGTTCGCCGGTATCGCGCTGGTCGGTGTGACCGCACTCGCGGCCACGACCCAGCAGTTCGTCCACGAGGTGACGGTCGACACCGACGGTCAGACCTTCATCGAGGGCGCGGTCCCGTTCCTGATCTTCGCCGGGCTCCCGCTGCTCGGAGTGGTGGTCGTGATGGCGCTGGGCGCACTGACGGCCAAGAACGGGCTCGCGAACGCGAAGCCGTCGATCACGTCGGCGTTCGTGTTCTCGTTCCTGGGCCTCGGCATGATCCTCGTCGGCTTGATCGGCAACTTCGCACTCGGGATCACCGACTTGGAGCTCCTCGGCACGACCGTCGAGGAGGGTGCCACGATCTATGTCGTGTACGGCACGGCGCTGGCGGTGATGGGCGGTGTCGCGTTCTGGGCGCCGAAGCTCTGGGGGCGCGTGCTGCCAGAGAAGCAGGTGATGCCGCTGGCTCTGCTCGGCCTCGCCGGCACCGTGCTCGCCAGCCTGCCGCTCTACATCGCCGGACTCGCCGACCAGGCGGGCGGCATACCGGCCAACGACGCCGACGTCGCCGCAATGCTCTCGTTGGATTACGACGGCCCGTCCGCGCTCTGGAACTGGCTGGCCGCGGTCGGCCACGGGCTCGTGGCGGTCACGATCGTCGCGTTCGTCGGACTGATGCTGAAGACCTTCGCCGGCGCCGGCGAGGCCGCCGAGCAGAATCCGTTCGGCGGGCACACGGTCGAATGGGGCACACCGTCGCCCGCCCCGGCCGCCAACTACGAGCACGTCGTCACGGTGGCGTCGCCCGAGCCGCAGTTCGACATGACGTACGAAGGGAGCCTGTCGTGAGCGCACCCGCAGCTCCGCTCGCCCTGCCCGCCGCGGCGCTGCCGGCGCCTCGCCGGCAACTCTTCATCGGCACGGCACTCGGTGTCGTCGCCGGCACGATGCTGATCGGTGCGATGCTCGCGGTCTACGTGCTCCTCCGCGAGCGCTTCCTCGACGGTGGTGGCGAGCGCTTCCCGGTCGACTACATCATCCCCGAGGTCGCCAGCAACGTGATGTTGATGACCATCTGGGGCCTGTGCCTGTTCGCGCAGTGGGCCGTCTACTCCGGCAACCGCGGTGACCGTGCCCACACCGCACTCGCCCTCGTCGTGACAGCGATCCTGGCGATCGCCTTCATCAACGCGCAGGCGTTCGTCTACGTCACCATGGGCGTCGAGATGTCGGCCGACTACTACGGAGCGCTGTTCTACGCCATCACCGGCACGATGACCGCCATCGTCGTCGCCGGGATCGTCTACACCACCGTGGCTGCCTTCCGCGTACTGGGTGGCCGGCTCCAGGAGACCGAGATCCTCTCGGCTCATGCCCTGTACTGGTACTTCGTCGCCACCGCCTACAGCGCGGTCTGGTTCGTCGTCTACGTCACCAAGTGAGTTCACCACCACGATGATCACCACCGGCTCCAAACTCCTCATCGGCTCCGCCGTCGCGGCGTGGATGTTCGCCGCCGTCTACGGCGTCGCCCAGGGCGGCGCGCTCGGCACGATCGGGCTGATCTCGGCCGCCCTCGCGCTCTCTCTGCTGGCCGGCCTCAACCTGTTCGTGCGCGACTCCAACGTCTCGGCCATGGATCGTGAGCAGTTCGAGTCGTCGCCCGCGGCCCAGGCCACCGCTCGTCCGTCGCTGTGGCCTCTGCTGGTGGGTCTCGGAGCCACGACCGTCACGCTCGGGTTGGTGACGTCTCGTGCGTTCTTCGTGCTCGGTCTGATCGCGATCGTCGCCGGATCGATCGAGTGGATGATCCAGGGATGGAGCGAGCGGGCGTCGGCCGACCGCTCCTACAACGCGGAGGCCCGCGACCATCTCGTCGATCCGCTCGAACTGCCGGTGGCGGCTGCGATCGGCGCCGGTGTGGTGATCTACGCCTTCAGCCGGGTCATGCTCGGGTTGCCGAACAAGACGGCGACGGTCGCTGCGTTCGCGATCGTGGCTGCGCTCATCCTGGCGGTCGGAGCGGCCCTCTGGTCGAAGCGCGACATCTCGAAGTCGACGCTCGCCGGCACGTTCTCGCTCGCTGCGGTCGCCCTCGTGGCCGGTGGCGCGGTCGCCGGCCTCAACGGTGAGCGCGAGACCCACCCGCACGAGACCACCGGCGCCCTCGCCGAGGAGAACGCGTGCGGCACCGAGGAGACCGAGGCTGACGAGAAGGCGAGCCAGTCGGTTGCCTCCAAGTCGAACGTCGCCGCCGAGATCACCTATGAGGGGGGCGAGCTCCACGCCGACGTCCCTGGGTTCGACGGCGACTTCGACTCGCTCACCCTGCCTCGCTCGAACCCCACCAACATCTTGTTCCGCAACGAGTCCGACGATCACGCCCGCCTCGTGATCGAGCTGCACCCCGCGGTCGACGCCGATGGTGTGCCGATGGGTCCGGAGCGGTTGTGCACGGCCCTCGTCGAAGAAGGAGGAGTCCAGCTCCTCACCGTCGTGTTCGATCGGCCGAGCTTCGCCGTCGACGGGGGATTCGCGTTCACGGTCGCCGGATCGGATGCCGAGCTCGGTGTGGTGGTCCCGTGACCCCCTGGAGTACCATGTCGCAGAAAGTACGGACAACTTCGATGTCGACCGATTCCTCTCGCCGCCGTTCTCGCACCCCCCGGACGATCCTCGCCGCCGGCTCGGCGCTCGTCCTGGCCTCGTGCGCCCGAGACGCCCAGCAGGACACCTGGGATCCGGCCGGAGAGTACGCCCAGGACATCCACAACCTGCAGTGGCCGATCTTCCTGATCGCCGGCATCGTCGGACTGATCGTGATGGGTGTCGTGTTCTACATCGTGGTGAAGTACAAGGATCGGGGCCAGCCGATCCCGGAGCAGAGCCACGGCAAGGCATGGCTGGAGTACCTGTTCATCGCCCTCCCGGCGGTCCTGCTCGCGTCGATCGCTGTGCCAACCGTGGCCGGGGTGATCGCCCTGAACGACACCGACGACGCCGACTGCGTCGTCAACGTCACCGGCCAGCAGTGGTGGTGGGAGTACGACTATCCGGTCGATGCGGCCGGGAACATCTGCGGGTTCACGCCGACTGCAGAGGCCGCCCCGATCGTGACGAGCGGCCAGATGGTGATCCCCGCCAACGCCAAGGTCGTGATCCGCGGCACCAGCCGCGACGTCATCCACTCGTTCTGGGTGCCGAGGTTGAACGGCAAGCGCGACATGGTTCCGGGCCGCGTGCACACCTGGAACTTCAACGCCAGCCAGCCGGGCATCTACGCCGGGCAGTGCGCGGAGTTCTGCGGTTTGTCGCACGCAAACATGCGCATGGAGATCGTCGCCCTCGACGACGCAGACTTCCAGACCTGGATCGACAACCAACTCGAGCCGTACCAGTCGCCCGAGGAGGGCACACTCGCGGCCACCGGCGAGCAGACGTTCATCTCGCAGTGCTCGCGCTGCCATCAGGTCGACGGCTTGACCGACGCCGACGGGGCGCTGGTCGTGTCGGCGCCCGAACAGTTCGTGTGGAGTGGTGCCGCGCCCAACCTGACCAATCTGATGACCCGCAACACCTTCGCGGGCGCCACGTGGGATCTCCTGACCCAGACCTGTCGCGACGACGTCTGGGAAGCATCGCCCGAGGAGTTCGGCGATCGCTACCTGGCCGGTGTCACCGAGGACTGCTTCAACGAGATCGACATGAAGGAATGGCTCCGCAACGCACCGGCCAAGAAGCCGATGTACGCCGACGCGGAGCTCCTGGAGGAGACCGACGGTCTCGTCAGGGGCATGCCGTACCTCGCCTTGTCCGAAGACCAGATCAACGAACTGGTCGCCTACCTGCTCGAGCGCAAGTGATCTGGAGAGTGATCTGAGATGGCGCTGATCGAACGCCCAGCCCAGCGTGCCCTGACCCCGGCCGTCGCGACACCGTCATCGTCGTACGGCGTCTTCCGGCGCCCGGTCGAGACAACAGGGTGGAAATCGTGGCTGTTCACGATCGACCACAAGAAGCTCGGGATCATGTACGGCGCTGCTGCGCTGTTCTTCTTCCTCGTCGGCGGTTTCGAGGCGCTGCTGATCCGCCTGCAGCTGGCAGGCCCCGATGGCACGATCCTCAACGCTGACAAGTACAACCAGATGTTCACGATGCACGCGACGACGATGGTGTTCCTCTTCGTCATGCCGATGGCGGCTGCGTTCGCGAACTACTTCGTACCGCTCCAGATCGGCGCGCGCGACGTCGCGTTCCCGCGCCTCAACGCATTCGGCTTCTGGTGCTTCCTCGCCGGCGCGATCTTCATCAACACCTCGTGGTTGCTGGGCGGCGCCGCCGACGGTGGCTGGTTCATGTACGCCCCGAACTCGTCGGTGCCGTTCTCGCCGACGAACGGCATCGACTTCTGGGCGCTCGGTATCCAGATCACCGGTATCGCGTCCCTGACCGGAGCGATCAATCTGATCGTGACCGTCATCAACATGCGGGCTCCCGGAATGAGCCTCATGAAGATGCCGATCTTCACGTGGATGATCCTGGTGGTGCAGTTCCTGTTGCTGTTCGCGATCCCGGTGATCACCGTCGCGCTGTTCCTGCTGATGTTCCAGCGAACCTTCGACGCCACGTTCTTCTCGGTCGAGGCCGGCGCGGACCCCTTGCTGTGGCAGCACCTGTTCTGGATCTTCGGCCATCCCGAGGTCTACATCCTCATCCTGCCGTCGTTCGGCATCGTGTCGGAGGTGCTCCCGGTCTTCTCGAAGAAGCCGTTGTTCGGCTACCCACTGGTCGTCTTCTCCGGCGCCGCGATCGGTTTCGTCGGTTTCGGCGTGTGGGCACACCACATGTTCGCCTCGGGTCTCGGCCCGATCTCGGTCGCGGTGTTCTCCGTGGCGACGATGGCGATCGCGATCCCGACCGGCGTCAAGATCGTCAACTGGACGATGACGATGTGGGGCGGCAAGCTGCGCTTCGCGACCCCGATGCTGTTCGCGATCGGACTCATCGTGCAGTTCACGATCGGTGGGCTGTCCGGCGTGACGCACGCCGTTGCGCCGTCCGACACTCAGCAGACCGACACGTACTACATCGTCGCTCACTTCCACTACGTGCTGTTCGGTGGAGCGATCCTCGGCATCTTCGCTGGTCTCTACTACTGGTGGCCCAAGGTGTTCGGCACGATGCTCTCGGAGTCGTGGGGCAAGTGGAACTTCTGGGTGATGATCGTGGGCATGAACCTCACGTTCGGCCCGATGCACATCACGGGCCTGCAGGGTCAGCCGCGCCGGATGTACGTCTGGACCGACGCACGTGCGGGCGAGGGGTTCTTCAACATCGGCTTCTGGAACCTGGTGGCGTCGATCGGGGCGTTCATCCTCGGCATCGGGGTGTTGCTGTTCTTCGTGAACGTCTGGATCTCGCACCGAAAGCACGGTCCGGCGCCCCTCGACCCGTGGGACGCCCGCTCGCTCGAGTGGCTGACGACGAGCCCACCGAAGGAGCACAACTTCGACGTGATCCCGACCGTCGGTCACCTCGACGAGTTCTTCCACCGGAAGTACGAGGATCGCGGCGAGGGCGACCACCACGACTTCCACGAGGTCGCCACCGCCGAGGAGCTGATGGCCGAGCAGGAGGCACAGGCCGACGAGCACATCCACCTGCCGTCGCCGTCCTACTGGCCGATCCTGCTCGCCTTCTCGTTGCCGGTGATGGCGTACGGCGTGATCTACAACATCCTGCTGATCCCGGTGGGCGGTGCGATCGCACTGGCGTCGATGTTCGGATGGGGGCTCGAGCCGCACACGGCCTCGGAGGCCGATTACGACCCACCCGCTCCCGAAGGCGGCGCCGAGCTGGAGGTCGCCACACATGGCTGACATCGCCGTGCACACACCCGACATCACCGACGACGATCACGGTGGGCACCACACCTCGACCGGCTTGTCGAACAACAAGTTGGCCATGTGGCTCTTCCTCGGATCGGAGTGCCTGCTCTTCGGCGGGCTCATCTCGACCTACATGCTCTATCGCGGCCGGCACTCGGCGAGCGGCGGGCCCGACCAGTACTGGGACATCCCGTTCACGTCGGCGTCGAGCTTCGTCCTGTTGACGTCGTCGCTCACGATGGTGCTCGCCGTGTCGGCCGCCAACCGCAAGGACGATCGCAACACGAACCTGTGGCTCACCGTCACGGCGCTGCTGGGGTCGCTGTTCGTGGCCGGTCAGGTGTACGAGTTCACGACCTTCTACCGCGAGGGTCTGGGCTTCACGACGAGTCTGTTCTCGTCGAGCTTCTACACGCTCACCGGCTTCCACGGCGTCCACGTCTCGGTCGGCATCATCTTGCTGATGGCCACCGTGGGCATGATCGTGAAGAACCGCGTCCCGGGCGACAAAGCCGAGGTCGTCGAACTGGTCGGTTTGTACTGGCACTTCGTCGACATCGTGTGGATCCTCATCTTCACCCTCGTCTACCTGATCCCGGCGTGATCCAGGAGTACCTCGCATGAGCACTGCAACCGACACCCACGACACCCACGACACGACCCACGACGATCACGAGCACGGCCTGACCGACTTGGGGTACGTGAAGGTCGCGATCGCGCTCGCGATCATCACGGCGATCGAGGTGGCGCTCAGCTACATGGTCGACGATCTCGGTGCGTTCTTCCTGCCGCTGCTGATCGGGCTCATGCTGATCAAGTTCTTCAGCGTCGTGCTCTACTTCATGCACCTGAAGTTCGACAACCGCCTGTTCAGCGTCATGTTCTACATGGGTCTCGTTCTTGCGGTCGCCGTGTACGTGGCGGCGCTGTTGACCTTCAAGTTCTTCAACGCCTGACTCCGCTCGGAAAGGCGCCACCATGGCGCACCACGTCAACCTCCCCAGCAGCTTCGCCACCGATCTCCCGGTCGACCCGCTCGCCTTCCAGTGGCACCCCGAGGTCTGGGTACTCGTCGCGTTCCTCGTGGCCGCGTACGTCTACATGGTGCGGGTGATCGGCCCGAAGGCGGTCCCGGCCGGACAGCCCGTCGTTTCGCGGTTCAACGTCGTCACGTTCGTGATGGCGATGGTCACGCTCTGGATCGCGTCCGATTGGCCGCTCCACGACATCAGCGAGGACTACCTGTACTCGGCCCACATGGTGCAGCACATGATGCTCAGCTACTTCCTGCCGCCACTGGCGCTGATGGCGACGCCCACGTGGCTGGCTCGGCTCCTGTTGGGCAACGGTTCGCTCTTCCGGGCGACCCGCTGGTTGGTGAAGCCGGTCGTTGCCGGCGTGCTCTTCAACGCGTCGGTGATGATCCTCCACATCCCGCTGCTCGTCAACGAATCGGTCCAGAACGGCCCGTTGCACTACCTGCTCCACGTGATGGTCGTGACGACGTCGCTCCTCATGTGGACACCGATCTGCGGACCGATACCCGAGTTCCGGATCGGCGTCGCGGGCGGGATGATCTACCTGTTCCTGCAATCGGTGGTGCCCACGGTGCCTGCAGCGTGGCTCACCTTCGCCGACGGAGTCGTGTACGACGCCTACGACAAGCCGTTGCGCCTCTGGGGGATCTCGGCCGTCGACGACCAGCAGCTCGCGGGCGCCATTATGAAGACCGCCGGCGGCCTGTTCCTGTGGTCGATCGTGATCTACCTGTTCTTCACGAAGTTCGCGGCCCGGCACGCCGAGTCGTACGACTTCAAGCGTCGCGGCAAGATCCCGGTCGCCGAGATCACGGGCCACGACGAGATCCCGCTGACGATGGCCGACGTCGAACGCGAATTCGCACAGACCTCACCGCCCGACGCCTGATCGTCGCCACCCGTGCGCCCCAGCACGCACGATGAAGGCGTTTCGGCGGGTGTCACTCGTATCGCAATGCAGTACCGGGCGGGAGTCGGCCGGCGCGTCGCACGGGGCGCTGGAGGACGACCGTCGCGACGGCGAGCGTCACGACCAACGCCACGCCCATCGGCCACAGCGGTATCGCAGCACGAACGAGACGTCGAACGCGTTGTTCATCGCTCGGAGGATGATCCGAGCACTGGCGTACCCCACGCCGATGCCGGCCATCCACCCGAGCAGCACGATTCCCACCGCCTCGGCGAGGAACACGCGGCGGATGTCGCGCGAGCAGGCTCCGATGCTGCGCAGCATCCCGATCTCGCGGGTTCGCTCGATGATGCTGGTCGTCATCGCTGACACCAGCCCGATCATCCCCATCGCGACGATCGGGACGCCCAGCGAGAAGGTGATGGTGATCACGACGCGGTCCTCGGGGCGTTCGGCCGCCCGCTCGAGGTAGCGGGCGTCGGCTTCGTACCCGTAGCCGCGCTCGTCGAGCGTCGTTCGAATCGACATCGCGACGAGGTCGATGTCGGCGGGATCTCGCGAGGTGGTGGTCACCCAGAACCAGCTCGGCTCCGAACGGCCGACGAAGGACAGCACGGTGTCGATCGGGACGAAGAGCGCCTGCCCGTCGCCGACCATCGTCGTGTCGATCCCGATCACCTCGAGCCCGATCGGGCGCCGAGGGTCTCGGCGCGGAGGGTGTCGCCGATTCGCAGATCGTGGAGTGTGACGAGGGCCGGACCGACGACGGCGACCGCGGCGCGCTGTTCGTTCTCCTCCTCGCTGAACCATCGCCCGTCGCTCAGGAGGTACGGGAAGACCGGTTCCGGAGGCAGACCCCAGGCGAACGTGTCGGTGTCGCCGACGAGGATGTCGGCGCCGATGATCGGTTGCACCTCGTCGACGCCCTCGATCTCGGCGACGATCGCAGCGGCCCGGCGATCGAGGCGGCGACCGGGACCGCTGGGGGAGAGCTTGATGTCGCCGCCTTCCGCGATCCGGGTCTGCTCGCTGACCTCGATCATGGTGATGACGAGCGCCGTGAAACCCAAGACGGTGCCGACGGCGAGCGAGACCTCGAGGAGCATGGCGATGCTCCGGGTCTTCCGTCGGGCGGCAGCACGGAGCCCGAGCTGTGCGGTGCGTGGCAGGCGACCGGTACGGACGATCGCCCGGTCGATCATCGATCTGCCGAACTAGTTGTCCGAAGCGGGCCCGCTGATGGCGTCCCGGACGGTCTGGCGGGTGCCCCGGAGGAGGGGTGCGAGCGACGCCAGCAGGGTGGCGCCGATGCCGGTGGCGGCGCTCAGGGCCAGCGTCAGCCCGCTCACCCGCCAGCCGGGGTCGACGCCCACGAACCCGCCGAGTTAGTTGGTCAAGAAGTTGGCCATCGGGACACCGATCGCGATGCCGGCCACGGTGCCGGCAGTGCTGAGCAGCAGGCTCGTCGTCAGGTAGGTCGCGATGATTCGGCGCCGTGTGCCCCCGAGGCTCTTCATGATGCCGATCTCCCTCGACTGCTCCCGCACGAGCGTGGTCATCGTGGACGCCACGAGCACCGCCGCCGAGACCAGGGAGACGCCGGCGATCACCCAGAACAGGACGAGGTACTTGTCGAAGTCGTCCTGGCCCGGCCACTGGTCCACCGGGCGGATCTCGACGAGGTCGTTGTACCTCACCGTCGGTTTGGCCGCCGCGAGATGCTCACGAATCGTGTCGACGGTGTCGGCCGCAGCCAGGTCGCCGCGGTCGGTGACCCGCAGCTCGATCTGGGTGAACAGTTCGGGGTACGACGCCAACTCCCACACGACCTCGATCGGGACGTAGAGCACCGGGATCCACTCCGACGCCTGATGACTGAAGTACACGGAGCCGCCGGCGCCAGTGATCGACAACCGCTCGAGCCGCCCGTGCGCCGACCGGACCATGACGGTGTCGCCGATGTCACCTGCCTGGCGCCGTCCACGGTCCTTGACCGGGTCGGTCATCGCCTCGAGATCGGAGCCAGGTCGTGGTGCACGGCCGGCACGGACCTCGACGACGTTGACATGCTGATCGGCGAAGTCGCGGACACCGACCAGCCAGACGTCCTGGACGCGATCGCCGATCTGCATCTCGGTCACGAAGGTCGCTCGCGGATCGATCGTCTCGACGTTGGCGACATCTCGAAGGGCGGCCACGTCGGCCTCGTCGAGTTGCACGCCGTCGGGTCGCAGGACGATGTCGTGGAGCTTGTCGGCGACGACTGTTCGTTCATCGCCGCGTCGAAGTCTCGTGGAGCCGCGAAGAGCCACACGCCGAGCACGGCCGCTGCGAGCGTCGCCACCGTGAACGCTGCACGCGCGCGATGACGGGTGATCTGCCGCACCGAGTATCTGGTCAGCGCAGCACGCATCGGCCGTGGTCCACGATCTCGCCGTCGCGGAGCCTGACGGATCTGTTCGCACGGGCACCGAGCGTCTGATCATGGGTGACGTACACGACCGTCGTCCCGGCGCGATTGACCGATTCGAGGAGGTCGAGCATCGCCGAGGCTGTGGCGGTGTCGAGGTTGCCGGTCGGCTCGTCGGCGACGAGCAGGATCGGGTCACACGCCAGGGCCCGTGCGATCGCGACCCGCTGCTGCTCGCCTCCCGAGAGATCGCCGGGGAAGCGATCGATCCGTTCGCCGAGACCGACGAGCTCCAACTTGGCGCGGGCGGCGACCATCCGGTCGTGGACCGTGCCGCGGCGGGCGAAGTCCATGGGCAGCATCGTGTTCTCGATCGCGGTCAAGGTGGGGAGGAGCTGGAAGAACTGGAAGACGATGCCGACGTGCTCACCCCGCCAGCGGGCGAGGTCGTCCTCACCCATCTGCTCGAGTCGGCGACCGCCCACCATCGCTGATCCGGAGGTCGGCCGATCGATCCCGGTCAGGATGTTGAGCAAGGTCGACTTCCCGCTCCCGCTCGGCCCGGTGATGGCGACCATCTCACCCGCGTCGACGTCGAGATCGATGCCGTGCAACGCGCAGTACTCGATTCGGCCGGTGCGGTGGATCTTCTCGACGTTCCGGAGCGCGATCAGGCCGCCGACGCCCCGGTCGGTCGGCGTCACAGCCGTCTGTGGGTCCATCCCGATCACCCCTGTGAGCGTCGCCTCCCGGCTTCCATTCCGCGGTGGTCGCGGAAGTCCCGACAGTGCCGAACGTCGTTCGCCGCTCCGGGTGGCGCCGTGATCCGGACCTCCGTGCCGCGATCCTTCCGCGACGCGCGATGGACCACACCACTACGCTCGCCGTCGTGATCGACGTTCGGCGGATTCGCAACGACTTGGACGGAGTGCGCGCCGCGCTGGCTCGCCGTCACGACGACTCCGTCATGGAGGCGCTCGACCAGGCGTCGTCGCTCGATCGTCGTTCGCGCGAGATCATCGCCGAGCGCGACGGTCTCCGCGCCCGCATCAAGTCGTTGTCGAAGGACGTGGGGACCCTTCGGCGCGAGGGCAGGATCGAAGAAGCCGAGGCGCTCCAGACCGAGAGCCGTGCCCTCGGCAGGACGGAACAGGAGCTCGATGCCGAATTCGACCAGGTTGCGTCGGCGCTACGCCAGGAGCTCCTCGTCATCCCGAACATCCCGTACGAGGGAGCACCGGACGGCACATCCGACGGCGACAACCCGGTGGTGAAGGGCCCGTTCGTGGCCGAGTCGTTTCCCGAACACCAGCGCGTGCCGCACTGGGAGACCGCCACCGAGCTCGGCATCCTCGACAACGAGCGCGCGACGAAGGTCGCTCGATCGATGTTCACGATGCAGCGGGGGGCGGGCGCGACCATGGCTCGCGCCCTGTGCCAGCTCGCACTCGACCGTAACGCTGACGCCCACGAGGAGATCAGGCCGCCGTCGCTCGTGTCGACCGCCACCCTCACCGCGACCGGGCAACTCCCGAAGTTCGCGGACGATGCGTTCGCGATCGAACGCGACGACCTGTGGTGCATTCCCACGGCCGAGGTGCCGTTGACCTCGATCTACGCCGGCGAGATCCTCGACGCGGCGCAGCTGCCGATGCGTTTCATGGCGTACAGCCCGTCGTACCGCCGCGAGGCCGGTTCGGCCGGCCGCGACACCCGCGGCATGCTGCGCGCCCACGAGTTCGACAAGGTCGAGATCCTCGCCCTCAGCACACCGGAGCAGGCACCCGGACTGCTCGACGACATGGTCGCTCGCGCCGAAGGCACGATCGAGTCGCTCGGTCTGCCGTACCGGATCATCGAGATCTGCACCGGCGACATGGGACAGAGCCATCACCGAAGCTTCGACATCGAGGTGTACGCCCCGGGAGCCGATCAGTGGCTCGAGGTGTCGTCGATCAGCTGGTTCAGCGACTACCAGGCTCGTCGCGCCGACATCCGGTACCGACCCGTCGATGCCGATGGCACGCCGCAGAAGGGCACCGATTTCGTCCACACCCTCAACGGTTCGGCGCTCGCCGTGCCGCGCGTCTGGGCCGCGATCGTCGAGAACTACCGGAACCCCGACGGATCGGTGAGCGTGCCGGAGGTCCTTCGCCCCTACATGCGGGGCATCGTGCGCATCGAGAATTGAGCCATGAGCGATCGGGATCCGATCCGCGATCGGCGCGTGCAGTACGAGACGGCCGGGCTCGACTCGGCCGACCTCGCGCTCGACCCGATGGAGCAGTGGCACGTCTGGCACTCCGACGCGCTCGATGCCGGAGTCGCCGAACCGAACGCGATGACGGTCTCGACGGTCGACCTGCACGGGGTGCCCGACGCCCGGATCGTGCTCGTGCGCGGCGCCGATCGATTCGGATTCACGTTCTTCACCAACTACGAGTCGGTGAAGAGCCATCAGCTGACGGCCCGCCCCATCGCCGCCGCCACGTTCGGCTGGCTCGACCTGCACCGCCAGGTTCGCGTGCGTGGGTCGGTCGAGCGGGTGAGCGATCACGAGAGTGACGCATACTTCGCCTCGCGACCGCGCCCGAGCCAGATCGGTGCGTGGGCCTCACCGCAGTCCGAGGTGATCCGGGACCGCCACGAGCTGAGCCAGCTCGTCGTCGAGGCCGAGCAGCGGTTCGCCGGCGAACGTGTGCCACGCCCACCGCACTGGGGAGGCTGGCGCCTCGTCCCCGAGGAGTGGGAGTTCTGGCAGGGCCGCCCCAGTCGGCTCCACGATCGGTTTCGGTACCGTCTCGTCGACGACGACTGGGAGATCAAGCGCCTCGCCCCCTGACCCAACCCTCGCTCGTGTCGGCGCCGTCAGCCGCCATCGGGCTGGTGGTGGCGTGCGCCTGACGAGGACGCGGCCGATCGGTGGCAGCCGAAGTGTCCGAGGCGGTCGTGGTGTGAGCGACACGGTCCTTCGCTTCCACGAGTTCTGGACGGCACCGCGACGCCGAGGACCGTGCCCCCGATCGAACCGAGGAGCGCCACGCGGGAACCTTTTCGAAACTGCGACGTTCGGTGTTGAACCTCGTCCGCCGGGGCGACAGTCTGAACCGATGAACGAGACCGTGACGACGACGCGAGTGCTCGTGGTCGATGACGAACCCACCGTGCGGGAGGTCGTCGTCGGGTACCTCCGCCGCGATGGCCACGAGGTCAGCGAGGCCGCCGACGGACGATCGGCCCTCGAATTGCTGGCGAGCCAGTCGTTCGACCTCGTCGTGCTCGACATGATGCTGCCCGGCGTGAACGGCCTCGACATCCTGCGGCGGATCCGCTCAGCGGGCGACATGCCCGTGATCATGCTCACCGCCCGCGCCGAGGAGTCCGATCGGGTCGCCGGACTCGAGCTCGGCGCCGACGACTACGTGGTCAAACCCTTCTCACCTCGCGAGCTCGCCGCTCGGGTCAACGGCGTGCTGCGGCGCGCTGCGCCGAAGGTGGCGTCGACGAGCGCCACGATCGAGTTCGACGGCTTGACCATCGACAACCGCTCGCGGGAGGTTCGCCGCGACGGTGAGTTGGTCGAGATGACCCCGAAGGAGTTCGACGTGCTCGCCCATCTCGCGGGTTCGCCCAGGCAGGTCTTCTCCCGTGCCGACCTGCTCCGCGACGTGTGGCAGTCCTCGCCCGACTGGCAGGACCCGGCGACCGTCACGGTGCACGTCCGCCGGATTCGCAACAAGATCGAGCCGGATCCGGAGAATCCGCGCTGGATCACGACCGTGTGGGGCGTTGGCTACCGGTTCGAGCCGTGAGCGCCGGACCGGTCGCCAGGCAATGGCGCCTCAACCGGCTCGGCCGACGCTTCATGTGGGCGTCGCTCGGGGTACTGGCGGTGGCCGTGATCATGATCGTCATCGCCGCGCAGCAGATGTTCATCAACGACCAGGACCTCGGGTTCCTGCTCTGGATCATGATCCCGGCCTCGATCGCCGCGGCGCTCGCGGCGTTCGTGCTCTCGGCGCCGATCGCCCGCGATGCGCACCGGTTGAGTGCAGCCGCCAGCCGGGTTGCGGCCGGCGATCTCGGTGCACGGACGGGTGTGATGCGAAACGACGAGCTCGGCGACGCGGCCCGCGAGTTCGACCGGATGGTCGAACGGCTCGATGCCGTCGAGCAGGAGCGATCGTTGATGCTGTCGTCGATCTCCCACGACCTGCGAACCCCGCTCGCGGCGCTTCGGGCATCGGTCGAGGCGATCCGTGACGGGGTCGCGACCGATCCCGACGCATACCTGAACGGGATGGAACGCCAAGTGCAGGCGTTGGCCGATCTCGTCGACGACCTCCAGCTGCACACCCGATTGTCGACGGGCACGCTCGAGATGCGACGCACGCAGGTTGATCTCTCGGAGCTGGTCGACGAGGCGACCGAGACGTTGCGGCCGCTCGCCGGTCGTAGCGATGTGTCGCTCGTCATCGACGTCGTCGACCGGGTGGCGGTGACGGGGGATCCGGCGCAACTCGCGCGGGTGCTCCGCAACCTGCTCGAGAACGCGATTCGCCACACGCCCGCCGGGTCGACCGTGACCGCCACCGTGGCCGTATCGGGCGGCGATGCGATCGTCGTCGTCGCCGACGAGGGTCCTGGTTTTCCGACCGAGCTCCGGGAGCGTGCGTTCGAGGCGTTCACCCGTGGCGACGAGGCTCGCGACGTGAGCACCGGCACCGCCGGGCTCGGTCTGGCGATCGCCCGCGGTGTCGTTCATGCCCACGGTGGGACGATCGAGGTCGTCGATCGCCCCGGTGGCGTGGTGCAGATCTGCCTGCCCCGGTGACGATCGCGGTGAGGACGACGTCGCGAGCGGTGAGTGGCGATCGAGATGCGGGTCACGTCACCTCGTTCTAGACTGGTCGCTCTGATGCGCTCCATCATGCAACCCCCGACCGTCCTCCCGCAGGCGAACGACCCGTGCTGGTGTGGCAGCGGGCGCAAGTACAAGCGGTGTCACAAGAAGTCCGAGGGCCGTGTCATGCCGGGCGTGGTGTCACCGATGAGGTCGGTGCCCGACCACATCGAGCGTCCGCCGTACGCGGCGTCGGGTGTCGTCGAACACCGGGAAGAACCCCGTATCAAGTCGCCCGAGGTGCTCGAGCGCATGCGTCACGCCGGCCGGGTGGCGGCCGAGATCCTGCGGCTCACCGGCGGGTTCTTGCGACCCGGAGTGACCACCGACGAAGTCGATGCGTACGCTCATCAGCTCTATGTCGAGCGCGACTCGTACCCGAGCACGCTCAACTACCACGGGTATCCCAAGGCGTTGTGCAGTTCCGCGAACGAGGTGATCTGCCACGGGATCCCCGACTCGCGTCCGATCCAGGACGGCGACATCATGAACATCGACATCACGGCGTACATCGGCGGCGTGCACGGCGACACCAACGCCACGTTCCTCGTCGGCGACGTCGATCCACAGAGTCGCGAGCTCGTCCGGATCACCGAGGAGTGCACCTGGAAGGGCATCGAGGCGATCAAGCCCGGTCGTCCGATCAGCGATGTCGGGCGCGCGATCGAGGAGCACGCGAAGGCGCATCGTCTCGGAGTGGTGAAGGCGTTCGTCGGCCACGGGATCGGCGAGCAGTTCCACACCGACATCCAGGTGCTGCACTACTACGACTCGCGTAGCTCGATGGTCATGCGACCGGGCATGACCTTCACGGTCGAGCCGATGATCACCCTGGGGACGTGGCAGCACAAGATGTGGGACGACGACTGGACGGCCGTGACCGCCGACGGCAAGCGAACGGCCCAGTTCGAGCACACGTGCCTGGTCACCGACGACGGTGTCGAGGTGCTGACGGGGGGTGACGGCGCGGTGTCGCCGGTCGCTCCGTGGCATCGCTGACCAGGTGTTTCCCGGTTCACGACGCCAATTGTTCGGACGTTCGGGAACCGGGTCCAGCGGAGCGGCGACCTCTCTCGTCATGAAGCGTGCATTCCCCCTCCTCTCCCTGGCCGCTCTGGCACTGACCGCGTGCGGATCGAGCGACGACCCGGTGTCGATCGATGGTGCGTGGGCCCGAACCAGCGCGGCTGGGCAGACGACCGGTGCGATCTACTTCGACCTCACCGTCGATGCCGACGACACTCTCGTCGGGGCCGACGTGCCGGCGTCGGTCGCCGGTGATGCCCAGATCCACGAGGTCGTCATGGCCGAGATGTCCGATGACGAGATGTCCGATGACGAGATGGACGATGACGGCGACATGGCGGGTTCCGACGACATGGACGACATGGACGACTCGGGCGACATGGAGGACTCGGGCGACATGGAGGGCATGGACGGCGCGATGACGATGCAGGAGCTGACCGACGGCCTCCCGCTGACCGCCGACGAGACGGTCACCTTCGAGCCCGGCGGCTACCACGTCATGCTGCTCGATCTCGTCGAGCCGCTCGACGTCGGTGACGAGGTCGAGCTGACCCTGCAGTTCGCGAACGCCGACGACGTCACCCTCACGGTCGAGGTTGCCGAGTCCGCACCGTGATGCGTCGACGCGCCCTCGCTGGGCTGCTTGCCGTGGCCGTCGCGGTCGCAGCGTGCGGTGGTGACGGCGACGGCGCGCCATCCGGTGCCGACGAGCCCGTGGCCGGCGCTCAGGAATCGTCGGCGGAACGGCTCCCCGACGTCGCCGTCGTGCCGCTCGCCGGTGGTGAGGCGGTCAGCCTCGCCGATATCGACGGACCTGCAGTCGTGAACCTGTGGGCCACATGGTGCGCCCCCTGCCGGGCCGAGATCCCCGATTTCGAGGAAGTCCACGACGCCCGAGCGGACGAGGTCCGCTTCGTCGGCATCAACATCGGCGAGGATGGCGATCGCGCCGCCGCGTTCATCGACGAGGTCGGCGCCACCTACGACCAGTTCCTCGACTCCGAGGGTTTCGTGGTCACGGAGCTCGAGACGACGGCGATGCCCGTCACGATCGTGCTCGACAACGACAGCCGGGTGTCGCTCCGCCATCTCGGACCGATGGATCAGGATGATCTGAACGAGGCGATCGACGTCGCCCTCGGCGTCAGTTCGTCGAACTGAGCGGTGTCGCGAACATCGCCCGGAGACCGACGACCGTGATCATCACGCCGCCCGAGAAGGCGGCGGCGGTCACCGTGCGGTCGAACCAGAAGGGGAGATCGGTCGGGAGCACCGCAGCGGTCAGTCCGGAGCGACGGCGAATCGCCCAGACGACGAGCTGGAGTCCGGCGAGGGCGAGCAGGGCGTGCTGGACGAGTCGCCAGCGGCCGTAGATGACGATCACGGCGAGCGCAGACGCCAACGCGGCGGCGGGGAGCATCCACCAGCCGATCAGTGGTCCGGTCGCGGCCGGGAGCGACCGGAACTGCGCGACGCCGACCCAGGTCGCGAGGCCTGCGAGGAGCACGGCGACCAGGTCGACCGTCGCCGGTCCGGCGAGCGACGCGGCGAGCACGACGGCGAGCCCGAGCAGCACGCCGAACGCCGCCGGCCATCGAGACGGCGACGCGACGAGCGTCGTGCGCACCTCGATGGCGACCGGTGAGCCGTCGAGCTCGATCGGCACGATCTGGGTCGGGAGCGCTTCACCCGGTTCGAGCCCGAACGGGGGCTCACTTCCCATCCAATGGGCCCGATGGTCGTGCCACGCCCACGATCCGCCACCGCCGATGCGTTCCCACTCGGGCGTGGCGTCGTTGTCGACGACATCGGGCGTCTCGGAACCGCCGTAGCGTTCCTCGTTGTAGTAGGTGGCGAAGGAACGGGTGTTGTGGAACACCTCACCGGCGCCGTCGATGAGCACGTAGGGCTCGTGGTCGTAGCCGAGCACGACGACCTCGTGGCCGGTCGTCACCTCGATCGCGACGAACGCATCGCCGCCCTCGATCGACACATCGATCACGTCGGCGGCCGCTGCGGGGACGATCGACACGATCTCGCTGAGGTAGTCGGTGGGCCCGGCGGCGTCAGCACGCACGACCGATGGCACCGCCAACGCCGCGAGCGCACCGGCTGCCGCCGCCCAGGACAGCCGCCGACCTCGCCGGTTCACGCTTCGACGAGCAGGGTGAACGCGCCGCTCGGGTGCACGCTGCACTCACCCTCGAGCACACCGGGGCTGTTGAACCGTTGGGTCAGCGTCTCGCCGGCGGCGACGAAGAAGACGCCGACGATGTGGTCCTCGCTGTCGTTGTTGACGATCCGAATGGCCTCGCCGACGGTGACGACCAGCTCGGCCGGGACGATCTCGACCGCTTCACCCGCCGCGATGCGGCCCGCCGTACCCGGTGGGATGAGGTAGTCGTGCTCGTACTCCGTCGCGTCGTCGGCCCGTTCGACCTCGACGGTGTCGCCGGTGGCGTCGTCGTCGGCCATCGCACGGCCGAGGAGCAGCCCGCCGACGGCGACCAGTGGGACGAGGACGGCGAGGACGATCCAGTGCGACCGCTTCACGCTTCGGCCTCCAGCAACTGCGTGAGATCTGCGGCGAGATCGTCGATCGAGACGCCGAACTGCCAGGTGAGCGTCAGGTCGCCGGAGTCGTCGATGGCGTAGAGCGCAGTGGTGTGAGCGACCTCGATCTCGCCGACGTCGTTCTGGCTCACGTCGTAGCTGACGCCGAACGGGGCCGCGACCTGGGCCAACGCAGCCGGATCGTCGGTGCCGAGCGCATGCCCGTCGTCGAAGAAGCTGGCGATGTAGTCGGGAAGGATCGGGAGGTCACGGTCCGGGTCGACCGTCACCATCGCGATGTCGACCCGCGAGGCCAGATCGTCGTCGATGCGCCGGGTCGCGAGCCGGAGGTCCGAGAGCGTCGTGGGGCAGAAATCGGGGCAGTTGGTGTATCCGAAATACACCACGAGCACCTCGCCGTCGTCGGCTCTGAGTGCGAACTCGGTGCCCCCATCGGACAGGTCGGGGAGTGCGAACTGGCCGACGTCGGGTGCAGGCTCGCGGCGGTAGCCGGCCAGCTCGCGTGGCTCGTCGCCGCCGCACGCGGCGATGGCGAGCGCAGCGGCCAGCGACCACGTGAGCATGCGCCTCATTCTGTGCCTCCCGCTGGTTGTCCGACATCGGCCAGATCGATGATGTAGGCCACGACGGCGTCGACCTCGTCCTCGGAGAGGTCGTTCGTGGGCATCTGGAGGCGGTATCCGGCCACCCGTTTCGCGTCCGGATCGACGATCGATTCCACGAGGTACGCCTCGTCGGCGACGACAGGGTCCTCGTCCTGCAGCTCCACCTCCGAGCCGAACAACCCGACGAACGTCGGCCCGACGCCACCCTCCCCGTTGCTGCCGTGGCACGACGCGCACCCGTTGGATCGTGCGATCGCCCGGCCTTCCTCGCCTCGCGGAGACAGGGCGAGCTCGGTCGTGGACGCATTGGCACCGCAGCCGGCGAGCGCCGCGAGGGCGACCGCGACGAAGGGCGCGACAAAACGGAGGGTGGTCATCATCGACGAGGTCGTCGGAGCCGGCGTTCCGGTTCCGCGTCCGCAGCGGATTCGGTCGCCTGCACCACCGCGAGCAACTGCTCGCGTGCGCGAGACACACGAGATCGGATCGTTCCGACCGGAACACCCAGCATCTCGGCAGCCTCTTCGTAGCGGAGGCCGGTGAGTTGGGTGAGCACGAACGCGGCGCGGCGGTCGTCGTCGAGCTCGTACAGGAGCTCGTCGATCTCGGCTCGATCCGAGACGGGGGTGGCATCGTCTCGTTCCTCGCGTGCGAGGGCCGCGACCCGCTGCTCGACCCGTCGGCGCCGGCTCCGACGGCGGGTTGCGTCCGCGCACGTCCGGCGGGTGATCGTGAGCAGCCAATGCTTCGCCGGCCCGGTGGCGCGGTACCGGTGCAGGGAGGAGAACGCCCGCTGGTAGGCCTCCTGGGCGAGGTCGTCGGCGTTGTCGCGGTCACCGAGGTATCGACAGACCGCCATCACGTCGTGTTGGGTCTCGGCCACGAAACGCTCCAGCGCATCGCTGTCGCCCCGTTGGGCGTCCAGCAGGAGCCGGGTGAGGTGATCCATGGGGGATCAGTGTGCCGCGGGAACCAAACGGTCACTAGGGCCGACCGTCACTTCGTGGAACCAGGACTCGACCGCGCTCGATGCGTCGAAGCGCGCGAGATGATCTCGGCGGCGGCCGACGACGAGCTCACCCACACCGATGAGCAGCGACTCGCAGAGCACCTCGAGCACTGTGACGCGTGTCGCGGTCACGCCGACCGCCTGACCGCCATGACCCGCGTGGTTCGGCTGCGCGCCGTTGCGGTCGAACCCGACTTCGTCGAGCGGGTCATGGTCCGGGTGCCCACGGTCCGACTCGGGCGAGGCGCCTGGCTCCGTCCTGCCCTGGCGTGGTGCGGGGTGGTCATCGCGGCGTACGCGGTGCGACCGCTCTTCTTCGCCGACCTCGATGGTACGCCCACCCACGTTGCACGCCACGTCGGAGCATCGGCACTCGCCCTGGCGGTCGGTCTGCTGTACGTGGCATGGCGTCCACACCGGGCGCTCGGGCTGCTGCCGCTCGTCGGCGCCTTGATCGCCACCACGGCGGTCGGGACGGTGCTCGACACCGTGTCCGGTGATCGGTCGCCGCTCGCCGAGTCGGTACACCTCGTCGAGCTGGTCGGGATGACCCTGCTCTGGATGGTCGCCGGCTCACCGGGGTGGGAGCGGGTGCGAGCTGCCGTCGGATCGCTCAGACGGGGAGTCGTGCGGCCCACCAACTGAGCAGCGGCTCGGCCTCGACGGCTGCAACACCGTACGCGTCCATAACGGCGGCCCCGCAGGCAACCGGGTCGGCGGCGCGCATCGCGGCGACGGCGGTCGACAGGTCGCCACCGGGCCAGGGGACACCCGCCAGGACGGCCGGGCCCACCCGCATGGAGGTGGTCGACAAGCCGGTTCCGGCGCCGAGGTGCCAGCAGATCGCCGATGCCACCGGGGAGGTGAGCACCGCCTCGATCTCGGAGATGGTCCGCGTCGTGCCGTCGGTCGGGACGACCGTCGTCACGGGTACCCCGGGGAGCCAGGCGCCGTCGGGGTCGGCGACCGCTTCGACCATCTGAGTCTGGTTCGCCACCAGCACCTTCGGGACCAGCTTGCGTCGCGCCCACGCTGGGAACCGTCCGTCGAGACGGGTGAGGTCGACCCTCGGATGTTCGAAGTCCTGCTTGGCGAAACGGACCAGGCGTTCCCCCCACCGGCACACCCCGGGGTCGATCAGCCCGCTCGTCACCAGCGGCGGCCCGTCGGCGTCGTCGCTGACCGCCGGCACGAGCGCGTAGTACTCGTCGCGGAAATTGACGTTGAGCTCGGCCCGATCGTCCAGGCTGCCGTCGACGTCCAGCGCACCGAGGTCGAGTGGTGGGATGCCGAGTCTCGTGGTCACGACACTCGTCCAGGCGAGGGGCGGAGTCGGGCCCATCGACGGGCGCCGGAAGCCGAGGATGCACACGTTGACGCTGGCGTCGAAGTGCCGCTGCTCCTCCTCCCAGTACGACCACGAGTGATCGGCGAGCTCGTCGACGAGCTCGCGGACCGGACCGGCGTCCCGCGACGCCAGGATCGACTGCGGGAGCACGAGCGCGATGCGGCCGCCGTCGGGGTTGGCGAGCCGGACGGCGAGGGCGAGGAACTCCGCGGCAGCGTCGGCGTACGGTCCACCGCCGTGCTTGCTCGAGGCGCCACGCGACGTCAACGACGCCATCTGAGAGAGGAACGGCGGGTTGCCGATGACGATGTCGTACCGCTCGTCGTCCCAGTCGTGGGTGAGGGCGTCGCCGTGGAGCGTGCGCACGTTCGGATGGACGATCTCCGACAGGGCCTCCGCGTCGATGTCACACCCCGTCATCTCGACGGTGTGGCCGCGCAGGTGCAAACGGAGCCGCAGCTCGGCGAGGAAGCGACCGTCGCCGCACGCCGGATCGAGTACCCGGACGGGGCGGCCGACGGGCCAGTCGACGAGGTGACCGGTCGAGTCGAGGTCGTCGAGGACGCGACCGACGATGAGGTCGACCAGGCCGGTCGGCGTGTACCACGCGCCGTGTTGCTTCCGCATCGCTTGCGCCCTGGCCATACCCGCAGCGTACGGTTGCTGTCCGTGCCCGACCGGTACCTGACCTTCGATCGCGACGACTGGGCGGCGTTGCGTGCTGCGACGCCGCTCACGCTGCGTCAGGCCGATCTCGACTCGCTCCAGGGCATCAACGAGCGCATCGATCTCGACGAGGTGAGCGCGGTCTACCTGCCCCTCAGCCGATTGCTGAACCTGTACGTCAGCGCGGTCCAGGACCTGCAACGCGTGTCGTCGACCTTCCTCGGGTCGATGGCGCCGAAGGTGCCGTACGTGATCGGCGTCGCCGGTTCGGTCGCGGTCGGCAAGTCCACGTTCGCCCGGATCCTGCAGGCGCTGCTGTCTCGTTGGCCGGATCACCCGCAGGTCGATCTGGTGACGACGGACGGCTTCCTGTACCCGAACGCGACACTGAACGCTCGCGGGATCATGGACCGCAAGGGCTTCCCGGAGAGCTACGACGCCCGTGCGTTGCTCGGGTTCCTCCGGGCGGTCAAGAGCGGCGCGGAGGAGGTGGCGGCTCCGGTCTACGACCACATCGCCTACGACATCCTCCCCGGCGAATCGATCGTCGTCCGAAGCCCCGACATCGTGATCGTGGAGGGCCTCAACGTGCTCCAGGTCGATCGTGACGGAGACGAGTTCGTGAGCGACTACTTCGACTTCTCGATCTACGTCGATGCCGACGAGTCCGACATCGAGGGCTGGTATGTCAGCCGGTTCTTCGCCCTGCGCTCGTCGATCTTCCGGGACCCGGACAGCTACTTCCGTCACTTCGCCGACCTGACCGACGACGAGGCCGACGCCACCGCTCGTCACATCTGGGCGACGATCAACGGACGCAACCTGCGCGAGAACATCGAGCCCACCCGCGAGCGGGCGAGCCTGATCCTGCGCAAGGAGCGCGATCACCGCGTGAGTCGCGTCAGCCTCCGAAAGCTCTGATGCCCACCGGCGGGCGGGTGCGGGCACGCCATGGCCATGCGCGTCTGCGTCCGGTTTCGACTCGTCAGTCGGTGGTGAGCGCGTTCGAGACCGGACCGAGAACAGTGGCTGCGACGACGCCACGATCTCGGGCCGGCCCAGCTCGTCGACCTCGCGCTGCACGGCGTCGGCCACGGGAGTCGGGTCCGGCAAGACCGACACGACCATCCCGCGTCGACCGTTCGACCGCAGGAGTTCGTCGGAGTCCGAACACCCGGTCGGCCCGTGCGACCTTGTCGTCGGCGGCGCCGAGGTCGCCCTCGACCTGGCGGAGACTCCCGATCGCCCTTCGGGGAGTCACCCGTCCGCGAGCCAGGTGGGCAGCTGGTCGATCCGGTCGAGCTCGGTGAAGCCGCCGTTGTGGTCGTCGACGACCTCGTGATCCCAGGTGACGTGGTATGGCACGTGCACACCATGCCCGCCGAGCTCCACGATCGGCAACACGTCGGATCGCAGCGAGTTGCCGACCATGAGGAAGGTCGCCGGGTCGATGTTCCACTCCCGGAGCACCCGTCGGTACGTGCCGATGTCCTTCTCGAGCACGACCTCGATGTGCTCGAAATGGTGTTCGAGTCCGGACGTCCGCACCTTGCGGGTCTGATCGACGAGATCACCTTTCGTGATCATCACGAGCCGATGGGTGCGCCCGACGGCGTCCAGCGTCTCGGCGACTCCGTCGAGCAGCTCGACCGGATGCCGCAACATGTCGTAGGCGTGATCGACCAGCTGGCCGATCGCAGCCGCCGGAACGCGACCGCCCGTCGCGGTGACTGCTGCCTGCACCATCGACAGCGCGAACGACTTGATGCCGTAGCCGGCCACGGGCAGGTTGTCGATCTCGGTCGCATGGAGCGCATCGAGCACATCGATACCGGCAGGGGCGTGTGGTGCGACGAGCTCGGCGAAGAAGGCCTCGGCGGTGGAGAAGAAGTCCTCGCTGCGCCAGAGGGTGTCGTCGGCGTCGAACGCCACCACCTCGAACTGATCTCCCCGGCTCATCGGGCCGACGGTATCGGTCGATCGACCGCCGCGTTCACCGGTGGATCGCGTTCAGGTAGTTGTAGATGGTGATCCGGCTGACCCCCATCGCATCGGCGACGTCCTCGACCGCACGGCGCAGGATGAACGCTCCGCGCTCGTCGAGCAGTCGCACGGCGAGCTGCTTGTCCTCGCGCGACAGACTCGGCAGCGGGCCGCCGAGTTCGGCCTCGACGGAGTCGATCAGACGATCGAGCGCGCCGTGAAGCGGTGGCATTCGGACCGCGGCGACCACCTCGCCGTCCCACAGGAGCGGAACGTCGGCCGGCTCTCGATCCGATGCCGGGACCAACGTCGCCCCGACCGCGTCCAGTACCGGCTTCACGGCGCGCAGCAGCGGATGCGGGCGATCGCTCATGGGTGTCCTCCGGCGGACGGGTCGGCCTCGACGTCGATGGTGACGTGGCTGGCCCCGTTCGCGAACGCCGTTCCCACGATCACCGACACGACCTCGGCCGATCGCTCGAGCTCGACCGAGCACTCCGAACCGAACGGCCCGACCTCCACGGCGACGCCGAGGCGCTGAACGGCCGCGATCGTCTCGATGACGTGGGGGCCCGGGTGTCCCTCGACGAACGGTTCGATCGTGAACTCGACACGGTGCACGGCGAGCCATGGTATGCCACCACCGCGATCGCCGCACCAGGGCTCACTCGCCGGGCAACGAATGGACCCGTCGACCCGATCGTGCTCGTCGACCCATTCGACCAGCTCGTCGCCTGCTGTCGAGCACACCGATGCGGCATACCATGCCCGCATGACGCTCGATACGCTCCGCGCCGAAGCCCTCGACCTCCAGGACGAGACGGTCGCTCTTCGCCGGTCGTTGCACGAACATCCCGAGCTCGGCAACGAGCTGCCGGTCACCCGCGATCTCGTCCTGGAGTCGCTCGACGGGCTTCCCCTCGACGTCACCCTGCACGAGACCACGTCGGGGATCGCCGCGTTGCTGACCGGTGGCAAGCCCGGCCCGACCGTCCTGCTGCGCGGCGACATGGATGCGCTGCCGCTGCACGAGGACACCGGTCTCGACTTCTCGTCCAGGATCGACGGTCGCATGCACGCATGCGGTCACGACACACACACCGCGATGCTGTCGAGCGCGGCCAGGGTTCTGTCGGCCCGCCGGGACGAGATCGCCGGGCGTGTGCTGTTCATGTTCCAGCCCGGTGAAGAGGGCGAGCACGGCGCCCGGTACATGCTGGACGAAGGGCTGCTCGACGTTGCGCCACTCGCCGACGGAACGCTGTCGCCGGTCACGGGCGCGTTCGCGCTCCACATCACCTCGACGATCCCCACGGGCATGGTCGCGACCAAGGGCGGCGCGGCGATGGCCGCCGCCGACACCTTCCAGATTCTCGTCAAGGGTGCCGGCGGTCACGCCAGCGAGCCATTCCGAACGATCGACCCGATTCCCATCGCGTGCGAGATCGTGCAGGCTCTCCAGTTGATGGTGACGCGACGCGTCGACATCTTCGATCCCGCCGTCGTCACGGTGGGCCAGATCACGGCCGGAACGACCAACAACATCATCCCGGAGACCGCCCAGATCGTCGGCACGATCCGCACGATCAGCGAGCGCACCCGGTCTGCCGTCCACGACAACATCCGGCGCGTGGCCGAACGGATCGCCGAGGCCCACGGCGCCACCGCCGAGCCGGAGGTGATCCTCGGTTACCCCGTCACCTCGAACGACGACCAGTTCGCCGACTTCACGCTCGATGTCGCGCACGACGTGCTCGGCGCCGATCATGTGCACCGACTGCCCAACCCGATCATGGGCGCCGAGGACTTCTCCTACGTCCTGCAGCAGGTGCCCGGGACGATGATGTTCCTCGGTGGGACCCATCCCGATCGCGACGTGCGTTCCGCACCCGCCAACCACTCGAACCTGGTCACGTTCGACGAGGACGCGATGGTGCACGGCGTCGAGCTCTACGCCCAGATGGCCCTCCGCCACCTCGGCGCCGAGGCCTGACTTCGACGATCCGCATCGGGTCGCGCGTGGACTCGCCCCGGTTCAGGGTTCGGTGGCTCTGGTCATGCGGAGGGTGAGGATCTCGAACGGGCGGATCGTGAACGCGCAGATGCCGTCCCCGACCTCGAAGCCGTCGATTGGCTCCTCGAGCAGGTTGCAGCGCGAGGCGAACAGGATCGGTCGGTCGCACAGCACGGTCACGCGGGTGCGGTTGCCGACGGCCTCGTGGAGCCGCACAACGACATCGCGGGCATCGTCATCGGCGGGTTTGATGGCGTCGATCTCCACGCCGTCACCGACGACCGTGACGATCGGATCGGGTGGTGGCATCGGCGAGGCGCCGCTCACGACGCGCACCGGCTGGTTGAGCCGCTGGGCTTCGGCGACGACATCGGCGAGCCCCGGCCCGTGCGGGAGGAGAGCCAGCGTCAGGGTGTGGCGGCCCCGGTCGGCGTCGGGATCCGGGTACGCAGCAGCCCGCGCCAGGCTGACCCGGACCTCCCCGTCGAACAGGCCGTGCCCGTAGCGGCCGTCGTTGAGCACGGCGATGCCGAAGTCGGGCTCGCTGACGTCGACGTACCGGTGGGCACACACCTCGAACTTGGCCGCGTCCCAGGAGCTCGACGGATGTGTGGGTCGGCGCACGCATCCGAACTGGATGTCACACGACGCGTTGTCGGCGCGGACGTCGAGCGGGAACGCCATCGAGAGGAGGTGCTCGCGATGCTGCCAATCGAGATCGATGCCGATGTCGAGCCGGCGACTTCCGGCGCGCAGCGTGTACGTCAGGGTCGCCGTCGACGGGCCGAACTCGTGGTGGACACGGATGCGACCGATCATCGGCCCGTCGTCGACCACCGCGATCACCGACGGTCGGGTCACGCCCTCGGCCAGCCCGGGCGTCCAGGACTCCAGATCCCACGCGTCGTATCGCACGGGCCGATCCGGTGCGAGTCGGAGCGCAGCGGTGTGCTCGCCGACAGGGATCAGTTCGCGGGCGCGGGCGAGGTCGATGACCGATGTCAGCCGACCGGATTCGTCCCACCGCACGGCGAGGTGGTGGTTGCTCATCGCCCAGTCGGACACCACCACCGGGTCGTCGACCGGGACGTCGTCGATCGGGGCGATCGAGTTGGCCCGGACTCGGATCCGGCGCGGCCGATCGTCCGCGATCTCGATGATCTCGTCGCGATCGACGCCGGCGGGGTTCGCGATGTGCGGGCCGGCGGGAACCAACGAGTCGAACAACCCGACGAGACGGTGCTCGAGTTGCTCGGCGACCGAGGCATGGATCCGCTCGGCATCGTCGTGGACCCACGCGATCGAGGATCCGGGCAGGATGTCGTGGAACTGCTGGGTGAGGACCTCCCGCCACTGGTGCTCGACGTCGGCCGGCTGCCCCGCCGTCGCCGCCCACAGCTCGACCTCTCGCAGGAGCCGTTCGCAGCTCCGGTTGCCCACCTTCGTGCGGAGCTGACTCGTGAGGGTGCCGCGGTGCGTCTCGAAGTAGAGCTCGCCCCGCCACACGGGGACCGGCGCCCCATCGAGGTGCTCGCGCTCGACGCGCTCGAAGAACTCGGCCGCCGATCCGACGGTCACGCGTGGGGAGCCGTCGACGTCGGCCAGCCGCCGGGCCCGTTCCAGCATCTCGCGCGTCGGGCCGCCGCCGCCGTCGCCGTAGCCGAAGGGCATGAGCGAGTGGTCGGACCAGGCCGCGTCGAGGAACCGCTCCGACGATGTGACGCACTCCCCGGGCGTGAGCTCGGCGTTGTAGGTGTCGACCGGCGGGAAGTGGGTCAGCACGCGGGTGCCGTCGAGCCCTTCCCACCAGAACGTGTGGTGCGGGAACCGATTGGTGGTGTTCCATGACAGCTTCTGGGTGACGAATCGGTGCATCCCGCCCGCGGCGTACAGCTGCGGCATCGACGCCGGGTAGCCGAAGACGTCGGGGAGCCACACCTCGGTGCATCGGTGTCCGAGGTGCTCCTGGAACCAGCGTTGTCCGTGCACGATCTGGCGGGCGAGGCTCTCGCCCGATGGGAGGTTCATGTCGGCCTCGACCCACATCCCTCCGACCGGGACCCACTGCCCAGAGCGCACCTTGACCGCGATCCGCTCGAACAGTTCGGGTTGCTGCTCCTCCATCCACGCGTACTGCTGGGCTTGGGAGCACGAGAAGCGGTACTCCGGGTAGTCGTCCATCAACCGCACGGCCGAGGCGAACGTGCGCGTGCACTTGCGGATCGTCTCACGGATCGGCCAGAGCCATGCGGTGTCGATGTGGGCGTGCCCCGTCGCGACGATGTGATGAGCGCTCGCCGGGGCGGCAGCCTCCAACGTGGGACGAAGGGTCGCGCGCATCGCCTCGACGTCGGGGAACCAGTCGAGCGCGCCGGCGAGCACCTCGCGGAGCCGGGCTCGTCGCGGGTCGTCGGTCGCCCGGGAGCGCATCAGCCCGTCGACGACATCGAGATCGTGGACGAGCTGCTCGGCGGCGGTGTCGACGAGCACGAGCTCGGCACGTCGAAACCGGTACAGCGGCTCGTCACCAGCGGTGTCGGGGGACCCGTGCCGGCTCGGTCGGAATCCCGGGAACGATGGGTTCGACGCCGCCTCCAACCGGATCGTGATCGGGCCGCGAACGGCGTCGATGCGGTGGTTGGTACGGCGAGGATGGATGCCCTGGACCGGTCGCCCCCGCTCGTCGACGACGAGGCCTTCGCACTGGAATCCGGCGGCGTCGCCCCGGAACCCGAGATCGATGACGGCCTCGACCCGTCGGCCCACCCAGCCGTCGGGAACGTCGCCGGAGAGCGTGAACCACGTGGTACCCCACGGAGGGCCCCATGCGGTACCGACTTCGAAGCGGGACTGGTCGTCGGGAGTCGGCCCGGCGGTGATCGTGAGCGGGCGCCGCGCCCGCTCGACCAACGGCAGCACACGCTCGTGCAACTCACGGGTGATCCGCTCCTCGACTTGTGCCCGATCGGTGTGCATGATCAGGTCGCGAGCGGTTCGTCGATGGAGGCGTAGGTGGCTGCCGCCGCGGCGAGGGCATCGATCAATGCATCGGTGTGTGGGACGAGGCCACCTTCCCAGTCCCACCAGAGCGGGCTGGAGCCGCGCACGCGCGGTGGCAGCTCGATCTGGACCCCGGCACACCGGGGGAGGTTCACCGGGTTGCGCTCGTGAACGCCTCGCAACTCGGGCGGGATCGAGTCGAGGTCGTCGACGATGTCGTACGCCGGGAGGGCCGGGCGAAGGTGGGCGGCGACGTGGGCGGCGAGTTCGCGGTTCCGGCCCCCGAGCAGCAGCGAGGTCATGAGCGAACGCCGTCCGAAGCCGTGCACGGTCACCACCACGTCGACGTGCGCGATGAACGCCCTCAACGTCGCCGAGTGGTCGGGCGCGACCCGCGTCGAGGGGATGTGGAGCTCCCACGCAGGCGGGTGCACAACGCCGTAGTACGACGCACCGACGCGTTCGGCCGCGGCGGCAGCGATCACGTCGGTCATCTCCTCCAGGCCACCGCCGTGGTACGCCATGAACCCGAACCGACCGCGCAGCACGCAGTGCTCCTCCACATCGGGCAGGGCCAGCAGCTCGGCGAAGGTCGGACGGGTCATTCCCCACATCGTCGCACGCTGCAATAGAGTCGCCACGATGCTGGTGTGGATGGATCTCGAGATGACGGGCCTGGACCACACGTCCGACGTGATCGTCGAGATCGCAACACTCGTCACCGACGACGATCTCGAGATCATCGCCGAAGGGCCCGATCTCGTCGTGTACCAACCCGAGGAGGTCCTGGCTCGCATGGACCCGTTCGTCGTCGAGATGCACACCAAGTCCGGGTTGCTGCAGCTGATCAAGGACTCCACGATCTCCCTCGAACAGGCGGGCGCCGCCACCCTGGCGTTCGTCAAGGAGCACGCGCCGGAGTCGCGGACGGTGCCGCTCTGTGGCAACTCGATCGGGACCGATCGCCGCTTCCTCGCCACATACCTGCCCGAGATCGAGGAGTACCTGCACTACCGCTCGGTCGATGTGTCGAGCCTGAAGGAGCTCGTCCGGCGCTGGTATCCCGACGTGCTCGCGCAGCGGGGCTGGAAGCAGGGCTCGCACCGGGCGCTCGACGACATCCGCGAGAGCGTGTCGGAGCTCCGGTTGTACCGTGAGCTGGTGTTCGGCTCGCCAGAGGAGGTCGCGAGCCGGCTCGCTGCCCTGCGGGCCTCCGATGATGCCGACCGGGCGGAGATCCCCGGCCCGGGAACAGCCGACGATGCCGAAGCATCCGACGACGCCGGTGGTGCCGATGAGGCGAGCGCCGCTGCCGATGTCGCCCGGGGCTAGCGTCCCAGATCGCCACGCGACGTCGACGCGTCGAACGCCCACGGTCGGTCGGCGCCACCAACGATGACCGCCGGTCTCGGCACGACTGGGGCCGCCGCGGTCCGCTTCGACTGAGCGCGGCCCGACCCGAACCACCACACTGGCGTCATGCGCGCCGTCGTCGTCACCGAGTACGGAGGGCCCGAGGTCCTCGCTGTCGTCGAGGTCCCCGACCCCATTCCCGGTCCTGACGAGATCCTCGTGCGGGTGCTGCACAGCGCCTGCAATCGGGCTGACACGCTGCAGCGGATGGGTGCGTACCCCGATCCGCAACGGCGCGAGTTCGAGATCCTCGGGCTCGAGTACGCCGGAACGGTCGAGGCGGTGGGTGAGCGCGTGGTCGCGTGGCAGATCGGCGATCGGGTGATGGGGATCGAGGCCGGCGCCTGCCACGCCGAACTGCTCGCCACCCATGAGCGACAGGCGCTCCCTGTCCCGAGCACCATCGAGCTGGTCGACGCTGCGGCGATCCCCGAGGTGTTCCTCACCGCGTGGGACGCGCTCGTGGTGCAGGGTGGTCTGACGAGCGGCCGGTGGGCGCTCGTGCACGCGGGGGCGTCGGGCGTCGGAACCGCGGCGATCCAGCTCGCCTCCGCGATCGGCGCGCGGGTCGCAGTCACGTGCTCGGCCGGCAAGATGCAGGCGTGCCGCGACCTCGGTGCCGATCTCGTCCTCGAGCGTTCGCCGGCCGATTGGGCGTCGCCGTTGAAGGAGGCCGTCCCCGGCGGGGTCGATGTCGTGCTCGACGTCGTCGGCGGTGAGGAGGCGAATCGCAACCTCGCTGCGATCCGCCCGCAGGGCACGATCGTGCAGGTCGGCCTGATGGGTGGCGGCCAGACGCCCGTCAACCTCGGCGTGCTGCTCGTCAAGCGGGCACGCTGGATCGGGACGACGCTGCGGTCGCGCCCGATCGAGGAGAAGGTGACCGTCTGCCAACGCTTCGTCGCCGAGGTGCTGCCGTTGTTCGAGGCTGGTGCGCTCCGGCCGGTGATCGACTCGCGCTTCGCGCTCGACGACATCGCCGCCGCCCACCGGCACATGGAGGCCAACGCCAACGTCGGCAAGATCCTGCTCGATCTCTGAGGCGAGGTACCGGCGAGGTCGTCGGTGTCCGGGCCCCGACCGGGTGGTGTCCCATGCGACCAAGAGCCCGGCTGGACCCGCCGCCACCGACCGAACTCGACGAAATCGACCGAGTACGTATCAGATCGACGTGTTGTGGCCTCTGTGTCGACATCCAGTTCGACCACTGCCCACGATTCCAGGGGGAATGCGTCATGACGCTGCTCGATCGACCCGCAACCAGCACGTTCGACCTCATCGGCCTCAGCGCCGTCGCGACGCCGCTCGACCTCGTCGACATGGAACGCTTCGTCGACGACGTCGAGGTGGTCGACGACGAAGCCGACGAGCCCGTCGGATCCACGTACGCCCGGTGTGCCGACGGCAATGGCACCCTCACCCATCTGTTCTTCTCCGATGACGAATTCGACATCGCCCGGGCCAAGGCCATCTGCGCCAAGTGCGGACTTGCTCCCATCTGCCTGCGCGATGCGCTCGACCGGGCCGAACCGTACGGCGTGTGGGGCGGCCAGTTGCTCGTCGAAGGCGTCGTGGTCGCGGTGAAGCGCGGCCGCGGGCGTCCACCCAAGCATCCGCGACCGGTGCTCGTCGTCGACGAGGTCCCGGTACCCCCGCACCTCGTCGCCTGAGACCCGTCCTCGGGAGGTGCTGCACGTCCCCCGCAGAAACCTCCTTGACGAGAGCCTGCGCAGCGTGGTCCACTGAAGGCCCGCTGCGCACGCTCGCGTGCCGGCCGACAACTCGCACCCGACCACCGACCGATCGGAGATCCGATGATGGACACGATGACGATGCAGCACCAGGGCCGTGTGCCCGGTGGCGCGCGCGTCATCGCGCCCGCTCACCGCATCGCCGGCCTGCCCAGCCAGCGCGCGTGGCAGTTCCACGTCACCGCCCCGGCATTCCGCGGTTGCGACACCACCGGTGTCGCTGCGTTCGCCTCGGACACGTACCAGGGCAGCACGACCAACCCAGCCTGCGTCACCGGACTCACCTCCATGAAGCGCAACGCCCGGCACCTCGGAACGAGGTCGACGTAACGACACGTCGATCCACCTCCTCTGAGGCCGCCGGGTTCCGAACCCGGCGGCCTTCTTCGTTTTTCGGACACGAATCCGATGAGCCGACACCAGCCACCCACCGACACAAGCACCCGACCCATCTCGACACCAACCCGCAGCAGCGAGGAACACCATGAACACCATCCAGCTCCAGCCCATCGACGAGTCCTCGATCTCGACCGTTCCGGTCGCACGTTGTGCCGACGGGAACGGCACCCTGACCCCACTCTTCTTCTCCGACCACGTCCTCGACATCGCCCGCGCCAAGGCGATCTGCGCCAAGTGCGCACTGCGCGAGGGCTGTCTGCGCGATGCGCTCGATCGCGAGGAGCCGTGGGGCGTGTGGGGTGGCGAGCTCCTGTCCGGTGGTCGGATCGTCGCCAACAAGCGACCTGGTGGGCGACCGCCGAAACGACCCAGACCGCCCGTGATCGTCGACGAGTTCGGGATCGTCGAACCCGACGACCCGCTCGTCGATCCGATCGCGGTCTGAGCGCGAGCAACCCGTCCCGTCGCGATGGAGGGCGGGCGCGACCGGCCATAGCCTGACCGCATGACCGGCCGTGCCCGCCACCTCGCGATCGCAGCCATCGCCGGCCTGCTGGCCGCCTCGGTCAGCATCGTCGGCGGTGTGTGGTTGGCTCGCGCCCTCGACGACGAGCAACCGGTCGACGGCGAGTTCGTGCTCGACGAGCCCGGCGTGTACGACCAGCCGGCCGACGAGGTCAACCGCGACGTCACCGGTCGGTTGCTGCCGGAGATCGCCCTCACCGGCGTCGACGGCGACCCGGTGCGGCTCGACGGCGAGCGAGGCGTCCCGATGGTGATCAACGTGTGGTATTCCACGTGCACACCGTGCCGACGCGAGCTCGGCGAGTTCGCCACGGTCCACGACGAGGTCGGTGACCGGATCCGAATCGTCGGGGTCGACCCTCGCGACCCCGTCGACACCATGGTTCGGTTCGCCGGGGAGCGCGGCGTCCGGTACGAACTGCTGCGCGATGACGACTTCGAATGGGTCGCAGCGCTCGGCATCGTGGCGTCGCCGACCACGCTGTTCGTCGACGAAGCCGGCCGCATCCTCGACCAGCGCGGCGAGCTCGATGCGGACGAGCTCCGCACGATCATCGACCGGTTGTTCTGACCGACGTCGCCCGCAGCGCGCCCGTGCGGGTCGGCCCGCGATCAGAGGAAGTGCATTCGGACGGCCTCGGCCGTCAGCTCGTCGCGGTGATCGGGATGGGCGACCGAGATCAGGGCGCGAGTCCGCTCGCGGATCGACCGACCGCGCAACTCGGCGACGCCGTATTCGGTGACCACCTTGTCAACGGTGTTCTTCGGCGTCGTGATGACATCGCCCGACGCGAGGCGTGGCACGATCCGCGACGTTCCCGAGCTGGTGGTCGAGTGCAGCACCACGAATCCTTGGCCGCCTTGTGAATTCATCGCGCCACGGGCGAAATCGTTCTGGCCGCCGGACGATGAGTAGTAGTGGCCGTCGATGGTCTCTGATGCGCACTGACCGATGAAGTCGACCGACAAGGTGGCGTTGATCGAGACGAAGCCACGTTCTCGTCCGATGATGCCCGGATCGTTGACGTAGCGCACCGGCCACAGTTCGACGGCGGTGTTCTCGTGCAAGAACTCGTGCAGCCGTTGGGTGCCGAGCGCGAACGTCCCGACCGTCTTGGTGCGGTTGAGGTCCTTGCGGATGCCGTTCACGACTCCCGCCTCCATGAGGTCGACGACGCCGTCGGAGAGCAACTCGGTGTGGATTCCGAGGTCGCGGTGGCCGGCGAGCGCAGCCATGATCGCGTTCGGGATGGCGCCGATGCCCGTCTGGATCGTCGCACCGTCCGGGATCCGCTCGGCGACGAAACCGGCGATCTCGCGATCGAGCTCGTCCGGTTCGCGCGGCGGGACCTCGACCAGGGGTCGATCGCTCCGACACCATCCCTCGACCTGACTGACGTGGAGCTGGTTACGACCGAACGTGCGCGGCATGTGTTCGGTGACCTCGAGGAAGAACCGTGCCCGCCCGATGAAGCTCGAGGTGTAGTCGGCCGAGACACCGAGCGAGAAATAGCCGTGGCGATCGGGGGGCGACGCTGCCGCGAGCACGAGCGGATCCGCGGTGCGCGCCCGCATGATCTTGAAGACCTCCGAGAAGTGGGCAGGGATCAACCCGACCGCGCCCGATGCGAAGTACGGCCGCGTGACGTGCGACAGGAAGTAGGACAGGTGCTTCATGCGGTCGTCGAACTCGCCGCTCAGATAGCGCCGATCGTGGATCGCGTGCATCTGGTGGACTCGAATCCCCACGAGCTCGTCGGCGTGCTGCTCGATCGCGTCCATCACCGCCGTCGGCTCGCCGTTCGCGAGCGGCACGATCAGTTCGGTGCCGGGCGCGATGTGATCGAGGACGTCGTCGGGGGTGTTCGGTGCCTCCACCGTTCCGACGCTACTGGTGCACGCGGGTGTCGGGTACGGTCGCTCGTCGTGAGCTCCCCGGACCAAGTACCCGCCTCGTCGGTTCCGGTACGGCCCGCCGCCACCGTCATGCTGGTGCGCGACGGCGACGATGGGCTCGAGGTCTTCATGCTGCAACGGACGCTCTCGGCGGTTTTCGCGCGTGGTCAGTACGTGTTCCCCGGGGGCAAGGTCGACGATGCGGATCACGGCGAGGCCTTCGAACCGATCTGCGACGGCCTCGACGACGCCGCGGCATCCGCGGCGATGGGGATGGAGCGCGGCGGGCTGGCCTGGTTGGTCGCTGCGATCCGTGAGTGCTTCGAAGAGGCCGGTGTGCTGCTGGCCCGGCGTGTCGCTGATGACGATCTCGTCCGGTTCGACGACGCCGAGGTGGCGGCGCGGTACAACACTGCCCGACACGAGATCCACGACGGCACCCGATCGCTCGTCGATCTCTGCACCGTCGAGGGTCTGCTGCTGCTGACCGATCGCATTCATCTCGTCGATCACTGGGTCACCCCGGTCGGCGAGCGTCGACGCTTCGACACCCGCTTCTTCGTGGCGGTCGCCCCCGGGGCCCAGGAGCCTCTCCACGACGACATCGAGACGATCGCCAGCCTCTGGGTCCGTCCACCCGATGCGCTGCGGATGTGGCGCGACGGAGAATTGCAGATGTTCCCACCCACGGTCGCATCGCTGGATTTCCTCGTCCCGCACGCGACGGCTGCGGATGCCATGACCGCGGCTCGCGGGGTCGGCGTGCCGTCCGTCGTCGTACCACGAATGGTGCTCGACGGTGGTCGCGTGGTCGGGATCCTGCGGCCGGGCGAGCCAGGCTACGACGCGACACCGATTCCCGAGTACGTCATCGCTCCTCACCGCTGATCGATCGAGAGGCTGCTGTCGTGCGGCCGCAGACCGGTTCGCGGCCGGTCGCGTTCCTGCGGACCGAGTCGGACAGCGGCGGAGTCACCTGGCAACTCCCGCCGCGGCCGGCGACGACGGTGCGATCATCGCAGTGCTGTCACGGCCCGGTGGCGACGATTTCGTCGTCGTTTCCGTGAGCGCCGGCCCGTGACGGGCGACGGCGCCCGCCGGATCGGTCGTCAGGCCGGATCGGGCGCATCCATCGAATCGAACGCGGCGGCGACCGCACCGAGCAGGCGCGCCGAGCAACCGGCCATGTCGATGTCGTCGGATGCCTGCGGGGGAGCGATCTCGGCGTCGATCAGGTGGGCGATCGACCGGAAGACCTCCGCAGCTCCGCCGTCGCCGTCGAGCGACACCGGTGCGCCGGCGTCGTTGCCCGCGGCGACGGCCGTCTCGAGCGGGACCTGACCGAGCAACGGTGCCTCGATGTCGGCAGCCAGGGCGGAGCCGCCACCCTCGCCGAACAGGGCATAGGTCTCGCCGTGATCGCACACGAACGCGCTCATGTTCTCGATCACGCCGACGACCGGCAGGAAGCTGCGCCGCGCCATGTCGGCCGCACGTTGCGCCACCTTCTGGGCGGCGATCGCCGGTGTCGTCACGATGATCATCGAGGTCCGCGGGAGCAGGCGCGCCAGACCCATCTGGACGTCGCCCGTGCCCGGTGGCATGTCGATGAGCAGGTAGTCGAGCTCACCCCACGCCACGTCGGCCAGGAACTGCTCGACCGCCTTGGTCAGCATCAGTCCGCGCCACATCAGCGCGGTCGACTCCTCGACCAGGAACCCGGTCGACACGACCTTCAGGAGTCCGTCGGCAACCGGCCGGGTGTTCGGCATGATCTTGGGCCGTTCGGAGCCCTCGACGCGCTGCGCCTCCATGCGATCCGACATCCCGAGCAACCGCGGGATCGAGAAGCCCCAGATGTCGGCGTCGAGCACGCCGACGGTGTGACCGCGGGCCGCGAGTGCCGCAGCGAGGTTGACCGTGACCGAGCTCTTGCCGACCCCTCCCTTGCCGCTCGCGATGGCGAGCACCTGGCACGAGAGCGGGATCTCGGTGTCGGGCGCCAGTTCGCGAGCGTTCCAGCGGGCCTTGGTCATCACCTCGGAACGCTCGTCGGCGGTCATCTCGCCCCAATCGATCGAGACCTGGGTGACCCCGGGGTGCAACCCGACGCGCTCTTCGACCTCGCGCTTGATGTCGGCACGCAGCGGGCATCCGCCGATCGTCAGCTTGATGCCGACGACCACGGCGCCGTCCTCGCCGACGGTGACGCCGGGCACCATGCCCAGCGAGACGATATCGGCACCGAGCTCCGGATCGATGACGTTGCCGAGCACGGCGATGACCTCGTCGCGACTCGGGGGAGCAGGCTGGGTCGAAGCGGGCACGAGAGTGATTTTACCGGCGGAAGCCGTGTAATCTCGTGTCATGGACGAGAACCCGAGTGCGCCGGCGGCTCCTGCGGCCGACCCGCGCGCCCGGCTGTCGCTGTTCAAGACCCTCGGCGACAACACCCGCTATGCGATCTACCTGGAGTTGGCCCGATCGACGCGGCCGTTGACGACGGCGGAGATCGCCGACACGATCGAACTGCACCCGAACACCGTGCGTCCCCACCTCGAGCGGATGCGTGACGCCGGCCTGGTCGCGGTCGAGGTCGGGGGACGTGGCGAGATCGGCCGGCCGCAGCACCGCTACTCGCTCGCGTCCGATGCGCCGTCGCTCGGCCTCGAGCCCCCCGTGATGCCGGTCCTGGCCAGCATGGTGCTGTCGATGGCCGAGCGGCTCGGCGCCGGAACCGAGGATGCGCGGGCGGTCGGCGCCGACGAGGGAGCACGGCGCGCCGGCCCGTTCCGGTCTGCCCCGTCCAGCCTCGAAGCCGTCGTGTCCGACCTCGACCGGCTCGGCTTCGACCCCGTCGTCTCCGACGCCGACGGCGATCCGGAGTCCGCGGTGGTCGCGTTCGCGAACTGCCCGTTCGGTGAGCTCGCCGCCGAGCACCCCGATCTCGTGTGCAGCCTCCATCACGGCCTGATCGCCGGGTTCGTCCGCGAGATGGGAGACACCGAGGTCCGCGAGTTCTGCTCCGTCGTCGACCGCACGCCGTGTCAGGTCACGCTGGGGGCACGGTGAGCGTCGACGCGGCAGCGGACCCCACCGGATCGCGGGCTCCGGACTCCGCGATCACGAGTGCGGCACATCAGCGATACACTGGAACGACGATCGACTCGAGAAGGGACCGCCGATGATCACACTGACCGACACCGCTGCTTCGAAGGTGAAGGAACTGCTCAACGCCGAAGGCGCCGCAGACCTCGCGTTGCGTGTCGCGGTGCGTCCCGGTGGGTGCAGCGGTTTCTCGTACGAGATGTTCTTCGACGGCGACATCGCCGCCGACGACGAGCAGGCCAGCTACGGCGAGACGGTCAAGGTCGTCGTCGATGCGGCCTCCGCGCAACTGCTCGAGGGCGCCACGCTCGACTACAAGGACGGCCTCGATCAGTCCGGCTTCTCGATCACCAACCCGAACGCGACGCGCACCTGCGGGTGCGGCCAGAGCTTCAGCTGACGAGCCGCGCCGGGAGGCGCCCAGCGACGGACCGAAACGAGGACACGCCGGAATGGACCGAAGCGACATCTCCGATCGAGTCCTGGGTCGCCCTCGGCCGATCTGCCGACGTGGCGCTTGTATTGCGGCTTCTTGACGAGGTTGCAGATCCCGCTCCGAAGCTGAGATCGTGGCAGCCATGGCGCCCAGGCCCCCTCGACCAGCGTCCCGGTATCGGCGCCGCATCCTGATCGTCGGCGGCGTCATCGGCCTGCTGCTGTACGTCATCGGAGCGCCGATCTTCAACGACCGCATCGAGGACGATCTCGAGCAGCGCGTTCCCGCCGAACTGTCCGAGGCCGGATTCGTAGGGGTCGTCGCATCGTTCTCCGGCCAGGACGGCACACTCACCTGCGAGCAGCCGCTCGGCGACCCCGAGGACGCGCTGTCCGCCGCCTACGACGTCTGGGGAGTGCGAGCCATCGATCTCGACCGGTCGTGCCGTGTGAACCGTGCCCCGACCGTCGCCACCACGACCACGGCGGCGGCCGACGACGGTGACGGCGCCGCCAACTCCCTCCTCCTCGATGCCGACGCCGCATCTGAGGCCATCAACGCCACGTCGGCGCCAACCTCGACGACCACCACCGTGCCTGCCGCCGACTTCGACTCCGTGCTCGAGATCGTCGCCACCAGTCCCGACCTGTCGTTGCTCGCAGTGCTGACCGACGAGGCCGGGTTCGCGGACCAGATCGGTCCCGGTGCCGACGACGGGCACCAGATCACCCTGTTCGCGCCGACCGACGCCGCCTTCGACGCGCTCCCCGCCGATGCGGTCGCCCGGATGCGCGCCGATCCCGCCCTGTTGCGCACCGTGCTGGCACACCACCTGGTCGACGGTCGGCTGACGGCGAGCGCGATCGCGACGGGCGAGTTCGTCACCCACGCCGGCGACACCCTCGACGTGGTCGCGAGCGGCGGCCGGGTGACGGTCGGCGCGGCGACCGTCACCGACGCCGACATCATGGCCACCAATGGGATCGTGCACGTCGTCGATGCGGTGCTGGTGCCGGCCGATGTCGATCTCTCCGCGAACCCTTCGGCGATCGAGGCCGCCGCGACCTTCTCCGACGCCACGATCGTGCTCGACGGGGTGGTCGCCACCGAGGTCGAACGTGCGGCGCTGGCGGCCGTCGTCACGACCGCGCTCGGCGAGGACGGTGTGATCGATCAGCTCATGGTCGACCCCGACCGCGGCATCGACGCCGCCACCGCGGCCGCTCTCGCCCAGCTGATCGAGTCGATGACCACGCATCTGGTCTCCGGTGTCAGTGGCTTCGATGGCTCGTCACTGTACGTGCGCGGCACGTACCTGGCCGAGGCCGGCCGCGACGCAGTCGCCGTCGTGGCCGACCAGCTGTCGGCCGTCGCCGAGCTCGAGCCCAGAGGCCTGGCCACCGAGGACGATGCTGCCGATCTCGAAGGCGCGCTGAACTCGTTCGTGGCGGCCAACCCGATTCGCTTCGAGCCCAGTTCGGCCAACCTCTCTGGGTCGGCCGGCGAGGTCCTCGATGCGATCGTGCAGCGTGTGCGGCAATTCGGCGGAGTGACGATCACCATCGAAGGTCACACCGACAGCGATGGGGTGCCGGCACAGAATCTGACGCTGAGCCGATTGCGCGCCATCGCTGTCCGCGAGGCACTCGTCGGTCGCGGGCTCGACGACGCATCGCTCACGGCCGAGGGGTTCGGCAGCCAGCGGCCGGTGCTCGTCGACGGCGTCGAGGACAAAGCAGCAAGCCGCCGAGTCGAGTTCCGAGTGGTGCAGACGTCGTGACTGCGACGTGCCAGCATGAGCCCGGACCGAACTGCGATCCGACGACTGTCGAGGGCATGGTGATGGGTGACATGAACGAACGCGCGACCACGGACGATCCCCTCGCGCCGCGCAGTGACGGGCGGCGGTCGCAGGCGACTCGCGCCGGCGATCGGGCGGCACGCTGATGCCCTACACACTGGCGAAGGGTTTCGCCTGGATCACACTCGCCCTGATGCTCGGCGTCATCATCGGCTGGCTTCTGCGCAGCATCGTCGCCAAGCGCCAGGTCGCGAGGGCACGGGCGCATCACGTGGACACCGCCGAGATGGAGCGCCTGCGCGGTCGGGTCGCAAACCTCGAACCGGTCGTGTCCGAACGCGATCGGCTCCGAGACGAGGTCGAGGCAGCCCGAGCGGCGGCGACGGCTCCGAGCGCGCCTTCCGCCAGCCTGCCGGTCTCGAGGCACGCCACCACCGACGCAGCGCCGTCGTCTCCGTCGATGCCTGATCTCGACCACGGTGCGGCAGTCCTCGGTCGATCGATCCACCTCGACGATCTCACGGTCGTCGAGGGCATCGGCCCCAAGATCGAAGAGCTCTGCAACGGGATCGGCATCCGTACGTGGTTCGATCTGTCGACGACCGAGGTCTCGTTGCTCCGCACCATGCTCACGGACGCCGGCTCGCGATTCCGCTCCCACGATCCGACGACGTGGCCGGAGCAGGCCGGCCTGCTGGCCAACGGGCGTTGGGAGGACTTCAACGCGCTCACCGACGAGCTGCGAGGTGGCCGCGCTGCCGACTGACCCGATCGAGTTCGTTCTCGACGGCGTCGACGTCGCCGTCGCGCCGGGCGGCTCGTTGCTCGACGCTCTGCGCGAGCAGCTCGGTGTTCGCTCCGTCAAGGACGGGTGCAGCCCGCAGGGGCAGTGCGGGTGCTGCACGGTCTGGGTCGACGGTCAGCCGCGCGTATCGTGCGTGACGCCGGTGGCGCGTGTGGGCGGACGGAGCGTGACGACGATCGACGGACTGGACGACCACGAGGCGTGGGCTGCCTCGTTCGCCGCGAACGGAGGGAGCCAATGCGGGTTCTGCACTCCGGGCATCATCATGCGGGCGGCCGCGCTCGACGACTCGCGCCGCCGATCCCCGGCGGCCGTCCGGCAGGCGATGCTGGCACATCTCTGTCGCTGCACCGGTTGGTCGCCGGTGGTCGAATCGATCGTCGCGGTCGACGCGCCGCAGTCCAGGAGGGCGTCGGTCGCCGACGCGGAACGCCGCGCCGAGATCGAGGGCGGGGTCGCGCAGACCGTCGGACCGTCTGTGGCGCTCGGGCGCGGCGGGTTCGCCGACGACACAGCGCCGGCCGACGCGCTCGTGGCGGTCCGCGACGCCGCCGGTGACTGGGTCGTCGGCACGACGTTGACCGAGGCCCGGGAACGCAGTGGCAAGGTGCAGGGTCGCCGTACGACGGCCCCGCTCAACTGGCCACTCGCGGTGCCCGACGGCGATTGGGTCCGGACGCTCCGAACGACGTGGGTCGAACCCGCGTACCTCGAACCCGACGCCTCCTGGTGCGAACCAGGTGGCGAGCCGATGAGCTCGCTCGGCAACGGTGGAGCGTTCGGCGGGAAGGTGTCCGAGTCGCTGCAGGCGGTCGCTCGGCGGCTGGCCGACGAACACGGCCGCACGGTCCGCGTGCTCAGCACCCGCGAGGACGTCGTGCGGCTCGGCCCGAAGCGCCCACCGATCGCAGCCGGCATCGGCGCCGACGGCGTGGGAGCCGTCCACGTCGTGCGGACTCCGGGCATTGCCGACGCGATCGCGTCGGTCGCGCCCGCCTGGCGGATCGTCGAGAGCGACGTCGCCGGACCACCGACGTCGATCGACCTGCGCGGCGCCGGTTGGGTCGAGGCAGCGGTGCTGCTCGCGTCGTTGCAGCCCGGTCCGGCCTTCCGGGTCACCGCTCCCGGCGGGGCAGAGGCGACCGCGTCGATCGACCACACCGGCACCGTCGACGTGAGCGTGCGCTGTGGCTCCCCCCTCGACGACACGACGCTGCGGAGCTACTGCCACGGCGCAGCCCACATGGCGCTGGGATGGGTCCGGTCCGAGGGGCTGTCGGTCGACGGTGATGGCATGCCGCACGACCTCACGATCCGGTCGTTCGGTATTCTTCGCGCGATCGACACTCCGGCCGTCAAGATCACGATCGAGCCGGACGACGGGCCCGCGGTCAATGGCAGCGATGCGGTGTTCGCCGCCGTCGCGACCGCGGCCTGGCATCGAACCGGTTGGGCGCCTGCGTGGCCGACCGACCGTTGACCGGCGGGGCGCGGCTACCGTCGCGTTCCATGAGCAAGCCGCTGGGTCCGTACACGCCGGTCGTCCGCGCCGGAGATTTCCTCATCGTCTCGGGCCAGTTGGGCGTTCGCGACGAGGCGCTCGCACCGGGCGGGGTCGCCGGTCAGACGACGCAGGCGATGGCCAATCTCGCCGAGCGGCTGGCCGAGATGGGGGCCGAGCTCACCGACGTGGTGAAGACCACCTGCTTCCTGGTCGACATGGACACCTTCGCGACCTTCAATGCCGCGTACGTGGAGGCGTTCGGACGACATCGGCCGGCGCGCTCGACGGTCGCCGTCCGTGCGCTGCCGATCGGGGCGCAGGTCGAGATCGAGGCGATGGCCTACCGGCCGGTCTGACCGCCGAGCTGCGATCCGGCCGATCTGCGCCCGTCATCGTCGGCGGACTACTGTGGCCCGCATGGCCGGAGCGATCGCGATCGTCGTCGTGTTGTTGATCTTCCCGACGCTGATCCTCATGAGCGGCGGTGTGGCATCGGCGATCCTCGGATTCTTCCTCCAGCGCGACGGTGAGACCCGCCACGAGGGCAGCGAGCTTCTCCAACTCGACGACTGACGACCTCAGGGCTCGAACGGTTCGGACGAGCGTGCTCGCTGCCGGCGATCGTCCTGTCTGGCACACTCACGGGATGCATCGTCACGACGCCTCGATCGAGGTCCTGACCCAGGCGGTGGTGCGCTATGCCCTCGATCGCGTGCGACTCGATCCGCCACCGCTCGACGGTCCCCGCTCCGCGGCCGATCTGAGGGCGATGGCCGGTCGGACGGTCACCGAACGAGGTATCGGCGGGCTCGAGGCCCTCCGCGTGTTCGGTGAGGTGCTGGCCCCGGCGTGCATCTCGGTCGACCACCCTCGATTCCTCTCCTTCGTCCCCGCTGCGCCCACGGAGGCCGCGGTGTTGTTCGACCTCGTGGTCGGCGCGTCGAGCATCTACGGCGGATCGTGGCTCGAGGGTGGCGGAGCCGTCTTCGCCGAGAACGAGGCGTTGCGGTGGATCGCCGATCTGGTCGGTCTGCCCGCCGGCGCCGGCGGTGTGTTCGTGAGTGGTGGAACCGCCGGCAACCTCAGCGCGCTCGTCGCGGCCCGATGGAAGTGGCGCCACGATGCCGCGGGCGTCAACGATCGTGTGCGCGGCCTGATCATCACGTCCGAGGGTGCCCATTCGTCGATCCGTCAGGCCGGTGACGCGATGGACGCCGACGTCGTCTTCGTCCCCGCCGACGAGATCGGCCGGATGCACGGCGACCGGCTCGAGGCGACGTTGGCGACGCTGACACCGGATGATCGCCGGCGGGTGTTTGCGATCGTCGCCACCGGTGGCACCACCAACGCCGGGATCGTCGACGATCTCGCCGGCACCGCCGATGTCTGCGAACGGCACGGCACCTGGTTCCACGTGGACGGCGCGTACGGGGCGCGGCGCTGGCCGCACCGTCGGTGCGCGACCGCTTCGTCGGGGTCGAGCGCGCCGACAGCTTCATCGTCGATCCGCACAAGTGGTTGTTCGCCCCGTTCGACTGCTGCGGACTGCTGTACCGCGAGCCGGCGATCGCCAAGGCGGCCCACACACAGCGAGCGGAGTATCTCGACGTGCTGCACGATCACGCCGACGAAGATGCCTGGAACGCGAGTGACTACGCTCATCACCTGTCGCGACGAGCGCGCGGTCTCCCGCTCTGGTTCAGCCTGGCCACGCACGGTACGGACGCGTACCGCGACGCTGTCGAGACGACCTTGGCGGTGGCCCACGCCGGTGCCGAGCTGATCCGCCAGAGCGCGCACTGCGAGCTGGTCGTCGAGCCCGAGCTGTCGATCGTCGTGTTCCGACGACTCGGCTGGACCCCCGACCAGTACCGGGCCTGGAGCAACGAGCAGCTCGAGACCCAGCAGTCCTTCGTCGTCCCGACCTCGTGGCGGGGCGAGACGGTGCTGCGCTACTGCGTCGTCAATCCGCTCACGACGGTCGATGACATCGCCGCGATCGTGGTGTCGCTCGCCTGACATCTCGAGCCCCTTCGACCACCCGGTCGATCGGCAGCGCTGGTGGACCCGGTTGCCTCGGCCTCGCTCCGTAATTCGATCGACCGTCGTCGGGTACGGTCGATGCATGGATGCGACCGACCTCCACCTCCTCGCAGACCGGCTGTTCGCGGCGTTCGTGGCGCATGATCTCGATGCGGTCGAAGCCCTGCTCGCGCCCGACGCGACCCTGACCCAGAACGGAGCGTCGTCGACGTTCGCGGCAGCGCGCCCGATGCTGGAGGAGATCACGCAGGTGATCGGCGACCATCGGTACGAGAACGTCCGCCGTGTGGTCGGCGACGATGCGATCGTCGAGGAGCACGACGTGGTCTCGACCGCGCCCGACGGGCGCGCGATTCACCTCGTCGCGTGCGTGGTCGTCCGTGTCGACGGTGACGGTCGGATCACGAGCCTCGATGAGTACGTCGACGTGTCGTCACTCGCCTGAGCCGGGATCGGGTCGCCGACGTACCCGAGTACGGTGACCGCCGTGGCCGATCTCGTCATCATGCATGCGCGCTGCGTGGCAACCCTCGACGCCGACCGGCGCGAGCTCGCGGACGGTTGGGTCGCTATCACCGGTGGGCTGATCGAGGCGGTCGGCAGCGGTGACCCTCCCGACGCCACCGACAACATCGATGCGTCCGGATGCCTCGTCACACCCGGGCTGATCAACGCCCACCACCACCTGTACCAGAACCTCACCCGGGCGTTCCCGGCGATGACCGACAAGCCGTTGTTCGGTTGGCTGCAGTCGCTGTATCCCCTGTGGGCCGCACTCGACACCGAATCGGTGTACGTGTCGACGTGGATCGGATTGGCCGAGCTGGCGCTGTCGGGGTGTACGACGTCGTCGGATCACCTGTACGTCCATCCGAGCGGCGCCGGCGATTTGCTCGGCGCCGAGATCGAGGCAGCGAGCGATCTCGGCCTGAGGTTCCATCCGACGCGCGGTTCGATGTCGCTGTCGGAGAAGGATGGTGGCCTGCCACCCGATGATGTGGTCGCCGACGACGATTCGATCCTCGCGGCGAGCGAGGAGGCCGTCGATCGACACCACGACCGGCGTTTCGGGGCCATGACCAGGGTCGCGCTCGCCCCGTGCTCGCCCTTCAGCGTCACCGAGAGCCTGATGACTCGCACGGCCGAGCTCGCAGAGCGCCTCGACGTGAGGCTCCACACACACTTCGCCGAGAACGCCGAGGACGACGAGTTCAGTCTGGCCACGTTCGGATGCCGGCCGATGGACTACCTCGAGCGGACGGGCTGGGCGACCGACCGGACGTGGGTCGCCCACTGCGTGATGCCGAATCCCGCCGAGGTTGCCCGACTCGGCGCTGCCGGTGTCGGCGTTGCCCACTGCCCGTCGAGCAACTTGATCCTCGCCTCGGGCATCGCCCCCGTCGTCGACCTCCGCGCAGCCGGTGTTCCGGTGGGGCTCGGCGTCGATGGTTCGTCGTCGGCCGACTCGGCGTCGTTGTGGCTGGAAGCCCGGCAGGCGATGCTGCTCGCGAAGTTGCGCGGCGGCGCCGGCGCCGGCACCGCCCGCATGGCGCTCGAGATCGCCACGCTCGGCGGTGCTGCCTGCTTGGGCCGGACGGGTGAGCTCGGGACCCTGACCCCGGGAGCCGTCGGTGACGTCGCCGTGTGGTCGCTCTCCGGCCCGGCGTTCGCCGGTGGGCTCGCCGATCCGGTCGAGGCGTGGCTGCGGTGTGGCCCCCTCGGCGCGCGCGAGACGATCGTGCACGGACATCCGATCGTGCGCGAGGGCCGCCTCCTGTCGACGCGCCTCGACGAGCTGCTCACCGCCCATGAGCGGCTGTCGCGAGCGATCCAGCGGATCGGATGACGAGGTGCCGACCGGCGCGGCGTTCGGCCCGGCACACTGGATGACCGTGCCGTACCGCTCGCTCATTCTCGTCGCGGCGACGCTTGTCGTCGCGGGGTGCGGTCTCGATGCGTCATCCGGCGTGAGTGTCGCTGGTGGTGGCGACGCCCCGACGGAACTCGGTGCGGACGGCGCGATCGGCGACTCGGGTGGTGTCCGTCCGCGCACCGGAACGCCCAACGGCCTCGATGACCGCGATCGGTCCGGTTCGACGGTTCGATCGCCGGTCGCCGCCGACACGAGGCTCCCGGGGTCGGTCGCCATCGTCGGCGATTCCTTGACGTTGTCGGCGGAGGACGAGCTCGAGGCTGCGCTCTCGGCGATGGGTGTCATGGTCATGGCGATCGACGGCGTGGAGAGTCGACGCATGGCCAAGGGCGGCAGTGACCTGCCACCCGGCACCGATGCGATCGACGAGATCGTCGACGGCGGTGCAGTGCCGGATCTGTGGATCATCGCGCTCGGGACGAACGACGTCGGCGCCCAGGTCTCCGTCGACGACTTCCGCGACGATGTCGCCTCGGTCCTGAGGCGGATTCCGGCCGGCGCACCGGTGATCTGGGTCGACATCTGGATCCGCGATCGTGCCGATGCGGCAGTCGAGGCGAACGAGGCGATCAGATCGGTGCTCGCCGTTCGTCCGAACTCGTTCGTGGTCGATTGGCATGCATGGGGGTACGTTCCCGACACCATCACCGGAGATGGTGTCCACCTCACGGATCTCGGCCAGCAGCGCTTCGCCGCGACGATCGTCAGCGCCGTCAGTCGCCCCGATGGCTGACCGGACGCTCGTGCGACCGACCGACGACGCAACACCCACCGGGTTCCCACGACCGGTGCGACGTCGACCCGCCGTGGCGGGGGTGCGCTGTCAGCTGCCCCAACGGGATTGACCGAAGCGGTAGCCGACCGAGCGCACGGTGGCGATCAGGCCGGCGTACTCCTCGCCCAGCTTGGCGCGCAGGCGACGGATGTGGACGTCGACCGTGCGGGCCCCGCCGTAGTACTCGTACCCCCACACCCTCGACAGCAGGATCTCGCGGGTGAAGACCTTGCCTGGGTTCTGGGCGAGGAACTTCAACAGCTCGTACTCCATGTAGGTGAGATCGAGCGGTCGCTTCGCGATCGTCGCCTGGTAGGTCTCGAGGTTGAGCACGAGATCGCCGTACTCGACCATCTCGGCGCGACTGACGGCGTCACCGGTGCTCCAGAGCAGATGGCGGACGCGGGCCTCGAACTCGGCCGGGTGGAACGGTGAGAGGCAGAAGTCGTCGAACTGGTCGTCGCGCAGATCGAGCTCGCCGATCTGGCCACCGCCGACGAGGACGAGCACGCGGATCTGGATCGTCTCGGTGTTGCGGAGCACCCGTGCGAAGGCCCAGGCGCTCTCTGGCTCGGTTGTGCAGTCGATGATCGCGCCTTGCCAGCCCGATGCGGGTTCGCTGTCGGCCGCTTCGTCGACCGAGCCGACGGCCTTCCACGCATAGCCGGCCAGATCGAGCGAACGCGCCAGCTCGGGCGGGACCGGATCGGCGAAGACGACGAGCATGCCGTCGGTGTCCGGCTCCATCAGACCGACCTCAAGTACCGGTCGAGCTCGAACTGGCTGACGTGGGTCTTGTAGTCGCGCCACTCGCGGCGTTTGTTGCGGAGGAACCACTCGAAGATGTGCTCGCCGAGTGCCTCGTGAACCAACTCGGATTGCTCCATCGTCCGCAGCGCGTCGGACAGCGACTGCGGGAGCTGGTTGATACCGAGCTTGGCGAGGGCCGCGTCGTCCATCTCGAACAGGTTGGCGTCGGCCTCGTCGGGGAGCTCGTAGCCCTCGTCGATGCCTCGCATGCCGGCGGCGAGCAGCAAGCTGAAGGTGAGATACGGGTTGCACGCCGGGTCGGGCGATCGGTATTCGATGCGTGTCGCGACGGGGTTGCCCTTCTTCGCGATCGGTACGCGGATCAGTCCGCTGCGGTTGTTGCGGGCCCAGCTGATGTGCACGGGCGCCTCGAAACCGGGGACGAGCCGCTTGTAACTGTTCACGGTCTGGTTCGTGATCGCCGTGATCTCGGCGGCGTGCACCAGAAGGCCCGCCATGAACGACTTCGCGATCGGCGACAGCTGGTGATCGTCGTCGGCGTCGTAGAAGGCGTTGTCGTCGCCGCGGAACAGCGACATGTGGAGGTGCATCCCCGAACCCTGGACACCCTCGAGCGGCTTGGGCATGAAGGTGGCGTGGACGTCCTGGCTGGCGGCGACCTCCTTCACCACCAGCCGGAACGTCATCACGCTGTCGGCCATCGTGAGCGCGTCGGTGTGGCGCAGGTCGATCTCCTGCTGGCTGGGTGAATCCTCGTGGAAGCTGTACTCGACCGGGATGCTCATCTGTTCGAGCTTGCGGATCGTCTCCTTGCGAAGATCGCCGGCCGCGTCGCGGGTCGTGAGATCGAAGTAGCTGCCGTGATCGAGCGGTTTGGGACGTTTCCCCTGCCGAGGTTGTTCGAAGTAGAAGAACTCGATGTCGGGCGCGAGATAGAACGTGAAGCCCTTGTCGTGGGCGCTGCGGACGTGCCGACGGAGCACCTGGCGTGGATCGCCCTCGAACGGTGTCCCGTCGAGGCTGTGGATGTCGCAGAACACCCGCGCCTCGGCGGCGCCCGGCTCGCTCCAGGGGATCAGCTCGAAGGTGTCGGGATCGGGGACCGCGAGGACATCGGCCTCCTGGATGCGGGAGAACCCGTCGATCGAGGAGCCGTCGAAGGTCATCCCGTCCTCGAGCGCGTTCTCCATCTCGGCCGGGCTGATCGCGAAGCTCTTCAGGTTGCCGAGCACGTCCGTGAACCAGAGGCGCACGAGGCGCACCCCTCGCTCCTCGACGGTTCGCAACACGTAGTCGCGGTGCTGATCGAGCATCGTGGTCACCTCACCAGTCTGGTCGTAGTTCGATCGGAACGGAAGCGGGCAGCGAGAACGGGAGCCACATGGGCTCCCGTTCCCGACCGACGACGGCGTTCGTCGACGGCTACTTCTTGCCGGCCGACCGCTTGGCGGCTGCCTTCTTGATCTTCCTGCCGGTCTTGGGTTCGAGCGCCGAGCAGACGACCTCGGTGATCATGCCCGCGACGACGTATGGGTCGCAGTTGGCGTTCGGGCGGCGGTCCTCCGCGTAGCCCTTGCGGTCCTTCTCGACCTGCCACGGGATCCGGATCGAGGAACCACGATCGGACACGCCGTAGCTGAACTTGTCCCAGGGAGCGGTCTCGTGCTTGCCGGTGAGGCGGCTCTGGATGTCGTCGCCGTAGTTCTGCACGAGCTCCATGTAGTTGTCGCCGATCGCTTCGCAGGCGTTGATGATCGCCTCGTAGTTCTCGCGCATCGCGATGTTGGAGAAGTTCGTGTGGCAGCCGGCGCCGTTCCAGTCGCCCTTCACGGGCTTGGCATCGAAGCTGATCACGACGTCGTAGTCCTCGGCGACGCGGTGGAGCAGCCAGCGCGCGATGTGCATCTGGTCGCCGACCGCGGTGGGGCCGAGTGGGCCGATCTGGTATTCCCATTGACCCGGCATGACCTCGGGGTTGGTGCCCGAGATGGACAGGCCGGCGTCGATGCATGCCTGGGTGTGGATCTCGACGATGTCGCGTCCCATGATCCGCCCGGTGCCGACGCCGCAGTAGTACGGACCCTGGGGGGCGGGCTGGCCACCGCCGGGCGGGAAGCCGAGCGGGCTGCCGTCGGGTCGGAGCATGGTGTACTCCTGTTCGAGGCCGAACCACATCTCGCGGGCGGCGTGCTTCTTCTCGATCCGTGCCGCTACCGCTCGAGTGTTGGTGGCGTGGGGCCGCATGTTCGACGCCAGCAACACCTCGCACATCACCAGGATGTTCCGACCGCCACGGATCGGGTCGTGGCAGTGGAAGACGGGCCTCAACACACAGTCGGACTTGTCGCCGGTGGCCTGATTGGTCGACGAGCCGTCGAACCCCCAGATCGGCGGCTCGGAGATTTCGTCGTGCAGGATCTTGGTCTTGCTGCGGAGCAGCGCGGTCGGCTCGGTGCCATCGAGCCAGATGTATTCAGCTTGGTACGCCACGAATGGGGTCCTTCCGGGGTTCAACGGTGTGTAGGGGCGACGGAACCCTGTCACCGAGCGATTACCCCGCCGTGTTCGGAATGTGAACGCTCTGTGAACACGCCTGGTTTGGATCTGACTGGTCGGCCATGGGGTCGGCGACGAACATCGACCCGCCGCGCCTCGCTAGCTTGTGGAGGAACCATCGCCGAGAAACAAAGATGACCGAGCATCCCGACCAACGACCTGCGAGCGAGCATCTCCACGCCTGGTTGGCGAGTGCGGCCGGCTTCGTCGTGTACCGCCTCCGCCTCAGCGACGATGCCGGGTCCACGACCGATGCCGTCGTCGACCTGGTGAGCCCCTCGCTCTGGGATGTGATGGGCGTACCCGTCGACGCCCTGTTCGAACGCTGGTTCGCGAACATCCACCCCGACGACCGTGCTCGCGTCGAGGAGCAGAGCGGCGCAGCCGCAGCGACCGGCACACGGTTCGAGTCGACGATGCGGATCTGGCATCCCGTACAGCGCGAGTGGCGGCACATCAGGGCCGTGTCCACACCGGTCACCGACAGCGACGGACGCAGCTTCAACGGCCTCATCATCGATGTCACCGCCGAGCAGCGAGCGCTCGAACGCGAGTCCGAGGCGCGCGCTCGTCTCGAGGCGCTCGAGCGGCTCGAGACCGTCGGTCGGCTCGCCGGTGGCGTGGCCCACGACTTCAACAACCTGCTGATGGTGATCCAGGCCGCCACCGAGACGATCGCGGACCTCTCGTTGCCCGAGGGAGCCGACGCTCCACTCGACGACATCCAGCGGCAGGTACGACTCGGTCGCGACCTCACCGACCTTCTGTTGGGCTACGCGCGCCGGGGAAGTCATCAACCGGCGCTCATCGAGATGAGCGAGCTGATCCGCCGCGTCATCGACGTGCTCGCGCGCACTCGGCACGATGTCCGACTCGAGTCGGACCTGCCGACGGAGGCGTGGGTGCGCGCCGACCCCTCCCAGATCGAGCGGGTGTGCATGAACATCCTCGTCAACGCGTTCGAAGCGATGCCCTCCGCCGGCACGGTCACCGTTCGACTCGGGCGCGCCGGGAACCGCCACCAGCTCCGGATCGTCGACGAGGGAGCCGGGATCGACGAAGTGACGCAACGACGCGTGTTCGAGCCGTTCTTTACCACCAAGCTCGGGGTTCGCGACCGGCATGGCCTCGGGCTCGGTCTGGCCGCCACCTGGGGGATCGTCGAGTCCCTCGGTGGCGACATCGAACTGGAGTCCGAGCCGGGGCGCGGAACGACGGTCACGGTTCGGCTCCCGGTGGCCGAGTCGCCGCTGCCCGAGACCCAGATCGTCGTCGACGACCGGGCGCCGGTCGCGCGACCGATGCGGATTCTCGTCGTCGACGACCAACCGGCGGTCCTGGCGGCCCTGGTCGCCGTCGTGACGTCGCTCGGTCACACCTGCGTCGCGGCGGGCAGCGGTCGAGAGGCGCTCGATGTCCTCGAGGTGGAGTCGAAGTTCGACGTCGCGATCGTCGACGCGCGCATGCCCGGCATCGGCGGCCTCGACCTGATCAGCGAGATGCGCCATGTCGCGCCGGCCGTGGGCGTGGTGCTGACCAGTGGTGTCGCGGATGAGCGACTGCGTCGCGAAGCCGCTGAGCTGGGCGTCACGACGTTGCTGGGCAAGCCGTTCGACCGCAACCGGCTGGCGTCCACGTTGGAGGCGCTCCTGCCGTGACGGCCGGGTTCGGGACTCCGGAACGCCCGACTCCGGCGAACCGGACGGCGGGTGTCGTCGGCGCCCCGGCGTCAGCGCGCCGTCGGCGGGCGCAGGCGGTCCGAGCAGGCCTCGGTGAAGCGGTCGAGGATCATGGCCATGAGGACGAGCGCGAGCCCGACCTCGAACCCCTGTCCGAACTTGCTGCGCTGCAGCGACTCGACGACGGCGAAGCCGAGTCCACCTGCGCCGACCAGCCCGGTGATGATCACCATCGCGAGGACCATCATGATGACCTGGTTCACGCCGGCCATGATCGTCGGGGCGGCGAGCGGCAGGCGCACCCCGAACATCGTCTGGCGGGGGCTGGCGCCGAACGTGCGGGACGCCTCGATGCTCTCCTCGGCGACCTCGCGGATGCCGAGCGCCGTGATGCGCACGCCGGGCACCATCGCGTACACGACCGTGGCGATGATGCCGGGCACCACGCCGACCGTGAAGAAGACGACGGCGGGGATGATGTAGACGAGCGACGGCATCGTCTGGAACGCGTCGAGGATCGGACCCAGAACCGCCTCGACGGTGCGGCTCCGACCGGCCCAGACGCCGAGCGGGATGGCAACCGCCAGCGCCAGCACCGTGGAGATCACGACCTGCACGAGGGTGACGATCGACTCGTCCCACACCCCGACGAGACCGATCGTGCACAGCGCCGCGACGGAGAACGCCGCGAGTCCGGGCCCGCGCACCCGCCAGCACGCCCAGGCCGTCACGAAGACCGGAACCGGCCACGCGATCGTGTCGGTCAACAGATCGCGTGGTGGGAGGTAGAGATTCGTCACGATGAAGTCGTTCACCCAGCGCGTCTGTGCGCGGAGGTTGTCGCGGATCCAGGCGACCCCGTCGTCGACCGTGTCGAACTGCGTCCAGTCCCACGCCGCGGGGAACGAGATCCATCCCGTCGACCGGCCGATCACGATCCCCGCCAGCGTCGCCGCCAGGATCGCAGCCATGGTCCGCCGGGGCAGCCTCCGCAGTGGGTCACGTTCGGCGACGGAGCGCGCGATGCGATCGAGCACCATCGCGATCGCAACGATCGCGAAGCCCGCCGCGAAGCCCCGACCGACCGTCCGCTGATTGAGGCTCTGGAGGATCGGACTCCCGAGTCCGTCGGCACCGATCAGGGTGGCGAGCACGACGATGCCGAGCGCCATCATGACGGTCTGCGACAGACCGGTGACGATCGTGCGGATCGCCATCGGGAGCTGCACCTTGAGGAGGGTCTGGCGCTTGGTGGCCCCGAACATCTTCGACGCCTCGACCGCGTCGGGCGGGACCTGTTTGACGCCCAGCGTCGTCAGTCTGACGACGGGAGGGAGGGCGTAGATGATGGTCGCGACCGCAGCCGGCACGTTGCCGATCCCGAACAGCATGAACAGCGGGAGGAAGTAGATGAAGGCGGGGATCGTCTGCATCGAGTCGAGTACCGGTCGCATCACGATCTCGACGCGCGGCCGCAACGCTGCCCACACGCCCAACGGGACCCCGATGGCGGCGGCGAGCAGCACCGACGCGGACATCAGTGCCAACGTCTGCATGCTCCACTCCCAGAGGTCGAACAGTCCGATATAGACGAACGCCGCGACGATCACTGCGGTTTCGCGCCACATCGTCTTGCTGATGGGAAGCAGCGCTGCGAGCGCGATCACGGCGAACCACGGCGCCCACAGCAGGAAATCGGCGATGCCGCTGATGATGCCGTCGATGAACCGACTGAGCGGGGTGAAGAACCCGGTGAACAGGGGGTGGGTCAGCCGGTTCGACCGCATCCAGGCGCCGGCATCGTCGATCGGGTCCGAGAATGTGGTGTCGAGCCTGGCCGGAAACGTCTCGGCCCCCGTGAACACGACCTGGAGCGCGATCGCGCCTGCGACCAGCACGAGCCATGGAGCCCACCGTCGGAGGTCGACCCGGTCACCCTCGACGGTGAGCGGGACGGCGGTCATGGCGTCACCGAGAGCAGCGCCGACACCGAGGTACGATCGACGACGCCGACGGCGGTCCCCGAGCGATCGACGACCGTGATCGGCTCGTTGTCGTCGAGCAGTCTGGGGATCAGCGTCTCGACGAGGTCATCCTCGTGCACCCGGCGCGACCCGTGGCCTCCGCCCGGTCTCATCACGTCAGAGGCCTTGAGCACCTTCGCCTTGGGGATGTCGCGGACGAATTCGCGGACGTAGTCGGTCGCCGGTTCGGTGATGAGCTCGGCGGCGGTGCCGATCTGGTCGAAGACGCCATCTTTCATGATCGCGATCCGGTCGCCGAGCTTGATCGCCTCGGCGAAGTCGTGGGTGATGAACACCAGGGTCCGCTGCAGCTCACCCTGGAGGCGGATCAGTTCGTCCTGCATGTCGCGCCGGATCAACGGGTCGAGCGCCGAGAACGGCTCGTCGAAGAACAGCACCTTGGGGTCGACAGCGAGTGCCCGCGCCAGCCCGACACGTTGCTGCATGCCCCCCGACAGCTGCTGTGGATAGTGCCGCTCATAGCCCTGCAGGCCGACGACGTCGAGCACCTCCATCGCCTTCTCGTGTCGGTCGTTCTTCGCGATGCCCTGCACCTCGAGTCCGTACGCGGCGTTGTCGATGACGGTGCGATGCGGGAACAGACCGAAGTGCTGGAAGACCATCGACATCTTGCGACGGCGAACCTCGCGCAGCGACCGCTCGTCCATCGCCGTCAGGTCGTCGTCGTCGAGCAGCACCCGGCCGCGCGTGACCTCCGTGAGCCGAGCGACGCAGCGGATCAGCGTCGACTTGCCGGAGCCCGACAAGCCCATCACGACGAAGGTCTCGCCGAGCCTGACATCGAACGTGACGTCCTTGACGCCGATCGTGCAGCCCGTCTCGGTGAGCACTTCGGCGCGGCTGGCGCCGGAGGTCGACAACTCGATCGCTCGGTCGGCCCTCGGGCCGAACACCTTCCAGACCTCTGCAACCTGCACGCAGGTGTCGTGTGCGCCCCCCGACGTCATCGAGCAGTAATGTAGGCCACGATGGTCGGCCAGCGTGACCGACGGAGGGGGACACCATGAAGAAGCGACTCGCACTGATCGTCGCGTTCGCCGCATTCGCGGCGGCGTGTGGCGACGACACACCGGCGTCCGACGACCAATCGTCGGATCCCGCGACGACGGAGGCGCCCAGCGACGCGGCGGACGACGCCGCGGCGCCCGACACGGGAGACAAGCCGACCATCAACCTGGTGGTGAACCCCTGGTCGGCGTCGCGCCTGAACGTCGAGGTGGCCAAGAACATCATCGAGAACGAGCTCGGCTACCCGGTCGAGATCACCGAGGTCAACGAGAACGACGCCATGTTCACCGGCCTCTCGGACGGTTCCCTCGACGCCGCACTCGAGATCTGGCCCTCGGGCGTGACCGACGCCGAGACCGCGTACTTCGACGATGGCAGCGTGGTCGACCTGGGTGAGCTCGGCGCCGTCGGCAAGATCGGCTGGTTCGTGCCGAGCTACGTCGTCGACGAGCATCCCGAGCTGGCGACCTGGGAGGGGTACCAGACGCCGGAGGCAGCGGCGCTCTTCGCCACGGCCGAGACCGGCGACCAGGGACGCTTCCTGGGCACCGACCCGAGCTATTCGCAGTTCGACGAGCAGATCATCGAGAACCTCGGGCTGCCGTTCCAGGTGCAGTTCTCGGGCTCCGAGCCGGCCACGGTGGCCGAGCTCGACGCCCGCGCCTCCGCCGAGGAGCCGATCGTCATGTACTGGTGGACGCCGACCGCTGCGGTCGCCAAGTACGATCTCGTGAACGTCACGCTGCCGGCGTACACCGACGAGTGCGGGGCATCGGCCGCTGCGGCCGACGGTGGCGTCGATTGCGACTACCCGGAGGATGTGCTGTTCAAAGCCGGTTCGGCCAAGCTCGCGGAGAAGGCACCCGACGTCGACGCCTTCCTCCGGAAGTTCACGATCACCACCGACGATCAGCTCGAGATGCTGCCCCCGATGGAGATCGACGGCGAGGACCCGGCAGCCGTCGCCAGCGACTGGCTGGCAGCCCACGAGGACGTCTGGCGGACCTGGTTGAACTGAGCCCGGCCGGAAGCACGATCGGGCTGCACCCGGCGATCCGCTCGACGTTCGGGCGATCGCCGGGCGCGGCGAACGACCCGGGAGGAGCAAAGTGACCCTTGCGCTCAGGTGGATGACGGCGAGCGACGCCGACATCATCGCCTCCGCTTCGCATCTCTTCGACGACGAGGTGCGATCCGAATGGAACGAGCGGTTCCTCGCGCAATCGAACCACCACCTGTGCTTCGCCTGGGTCGACGGTCGCGCCGTCGGTTTCGTGACGGGCGTCGAGGTCACGCATCCCGACAAGGGCACCGAGATGCTGCTCTACGAGCTCGGTGTCGACGAGCCCTACCGGCGACAGGGGATCGGTCGGACGCTCACCGAGGCTCTGCGCACGCTCGCCCACGACCGGGGATGCAGCGGCATGTGGGTTCCGTTCGACGACGACAACGTTGCCGCGCGAGCGACGTATCGCTCGCTGTCGCCCGATGAGGAGGCGGTGTCCGCCATCGCCTGGTGGGACCTCGGCGGTGATGTCTAGCGTGTGATCGTGAGTTGGATCGAGCGGTCGATCGAGGAGCGGCTGGCACGGGCCGCGCAGGACGGTGAGCTGCGTGCGCCGTCGCTCGAGGGGAAGCCGCTCGATGATCTCGACCGGCCACGCGAGCAGGGGTGGTGGGCGAACCGATTCGTCGAGCGGGAGCTGAGTCATGATCGACGTGAGCGTGCGACAGCGGTCGCTGCGGCCGCCCGCGCCGGATTCTGGCGGGCCGAGACGATCGCCGACCTGCACGCTCTGGTGGGCGATGCCAACGCTGCCCTGGCGCGGGCGAACATCAACCTGATCGAGACCGACCGGTTGCCGTTGTTCGACCGGGTCGACATCGACGCGCGGTGGCACCGTCTCTCGCGTGCTCGTCGACCGTCTGCGGGTGTGACACCCCTCGCGAGGATGGTTCGTGATCGGACTGCCGGTCCCGCGAACACCTCCACGACCTCGTACACGAAGGGACGTCACGATGTTGGTACTCATCGCCACCGACGAACTGCAGGGCTCGGCCCACGACGATCACCATCACGCCGTCGACGGCGAGCTCGTCGCGCCGGTCGTGCTCGACTGTCCGGATCGCGAGTGCGACGTGTGCGCACGCGGCTGGTTCGGTCTCGTCAGCCACGCCGGCACCACGACCGCGATGGTGGTCGATCGTCCCGGCGTCACGGTCGCGGCGCTGCGCCGCCGCATCCACGACTGGCTCGACTGCAACGGCACGATCGACGCCATCGTGTCCGCGTCGGAGGCCGGCGTCTACGAGGTCGACGGCGTTTGCGTCGACGACCCGGTGGCCGCTGTCGACGAGTTGGTGTCGGCCCACGTCGCCGAGATTCGCACCATCTGCGCGGCGTATCCGGTCGGCACGGTGGTGAGCCGCCTCGGTCAGCTGGTCGCTCCGCGCCACCTCGCCGATGCCGCATGAGTCCAATGGTCAGTCGACCGGCCGCATGGGGAGCGACGTGCGCCACCGGCCGTCGGCGTCGTGGAGCGCTGCCGCGACGGCCGGAGCCGTCGGAACCAGCCCGATCTCGCCGACACCCTTGATGCCATAGGGCGAGCGCGGTTGGGGGATCTCCACGATGCGGACCTCGATCTCGGGCACGTCCTTGGCGCGCAGGATGCCGAGCGAGCGCAGTGTCGTGTTCGTGGGAAACCCGGTGACGGGGTCGGTCGGGAAGTCCTCGCTGAGTGCGTATCCGAGGCCCATGTGCACCGAACCTTCCACCTGCCCCTCGACCAGCGTCGGATTGACGGCGCGACCGACGTCGTGGACGGCGACGAACCGTTCGATGGCACCGGTGGCCCGGTCGGCGATCGCGAGTTGGGCGGCGTAGCTGAAGCAGGAGTGGATCATGGGGTTGGCGACGGTCGGGTCGCCGAGCTTCTGGGTCCAGTCGACGACGTATTCGCCGGTGTGGTCGACGTCGGGAGTGCAGCCGGCTGCCAAAGCGGCCTCACATGCTTGCTGCACCGAACCGGCGGCCATGAGCGTGCCCCGCGAACCCGTCGTCTGGCCCGAGCCGAGCTCGCGCGACGTATCGACGATGACATCGATTCGGTCGGGATCGACGCCCAGCTCCTCAGCGGCTACCTGGAGCGCGACGGTGTGAACACCCTGTCCCATCTCGGTCCACCCGTGTCGCACCTCGATCCGCCCCGTCTCCGCCACGAACCGCACCACGGCGCCGCAGACCTCCCGGAAGCCGTTGCCGAGACCCGAGTTCTTCAGGCCGAGTCCGATGCCGACCGCCTTGCCGTCGGCGCGGGCGGTGTCGTAAGCGTCCTTGATCTCGTCGAGCACGGCCTCGGCACCCGCGGTACCGGCGTCCATGATCTGGCCGGGGCCCCACACCTCACCGGGCCGGATCACGTTGCGCTTGCGCATCTCCCACCCGTCGATGCCGACCTGCTCGGCGAGACGGTCGATCACACCTTCCATCGCGAACTGTGCTTGGTTGGCGCCGAAGCCGCGGAAGGCGCCGCAGACCAGGTTGTTGGTGCGAACCGCGGTGGTCTCGACGTCGATCGCCTCCCACCGGTACGGACCGCACGCGTGGCCGGCGGCCCGCTCGAGCACCTTCATGCCGACGCTCGCGTACGCGCCGGAGTCGCCGATCCCGCGGACCTTCAGCGCCGTGAGGCGTCCGTCGGCATCGCAGCCGGCGTGGTACTCGAACGTGACGGGATGGCGCTTGGCGTGAATCCGGAAGCTCTCCTCGCGCGCCAAGGTGCACTTCACCGGCCGTCCGAGCAGCCAAGCGGCGAGGGAGGCGTGGGCCTGGTTGCTCATGTCCTCCTTGCCGCCGAACGCGCCGCCGTTCGACACGAGCTCGACGGTCACCCGGTCGGTGCCCACACCGAGCACCGCGGCGATGTCGTCGCGATCGTCCCAGACGCCCTGCCCCCCGGAGTACACGTGCAGGGTCCGCTCGTCGCCGTCGCCCGATGGGACGGCCAGCGTCGATTCGGGTTCGAGGAACGCGTGCTCGACCCGTTGCGTCGTGAACGACTCGTGCACCGTGAAGGCGCTCGCTGCCAGGACCACATCGACGTCCTCGCCGCGGCGGTAGGCGCTCACCGAGAGCGTGTTCGATTCGGTGCCCCAGACCGACAGCGGTGCGTCGGGTTCGAGCGCCCTGACCGGGTCGGTGTTGGGGGCGTGCACGTCGTAGCCGACCTCGACGAGCTCCACCGCTGCACGGGCCTGCTCGCGGGTCTCGGCGACCACCGTCGCCAGCACGTCGCCCGCGCACGAGGTGGTGCCCCCGACCGGAATCATGACCGGCCAGTCCTTGTGGATGATGCCGACCCGGAGGTCGCCGGCGATGTCGTCCGCCGTGAACACGGCCGTCACGCCTTCGGCTGCGAGCGCTGCAGTCGCATCGATCGAGGTGACGTCGGCGCGGGCGTGGTCGCTGAGTCGGAGCGCGGCGTGGAGCATGCCGGGTACGCGTATGTCGTCGATGTAGTCGCGCTCCCCGAGGGTGAGCGACGCCGCCTCGTACTTGGCGCCGCAGCCACCGATCTCGCCCGACAGGGCGGGTTCACAGACCGTGCCCTGGGCGACCGCCTCGATCGCGTCGAGGATCTTCACGTAGCCGGTGCAGCGGCACAGGTGGGCCCCGAGATGTGGTTTCATTCCGTCGCGGGTGAGCGCCGATCCCTTCTTGTCGATCTGGGCCTTGGCGCGCATGACGATGCCGGGGATGCAGAACCCGCACTGCAGCCCGCCACAGGCCGCGAACGCGTCCGCGAACGCTCGTCGTTCGGAATCGGCGACGCCCTCCAGGGTGACGATCCCCCTGCCCGCGACCTTGTCGAGCGACTGCTGGCACGACACGACCGCCTTGCCGTCGATGAGCACGGTGCAGCAACCGCACTGCCCCGACGGCGAGCACCCGTCCTTGGGCGAGGTGACGTCGAGCTCCTCGCGCAACGCTGCGAGCAGGTGCGGGTGGCGACGCCGAACCGACACCGGCTTGCCGTTGAGCACGAAAGCGACGGCGGGCGTGTCGGCAACTGCCGGGGCGGACTGATCGAGCGAGGTCACGTTTGACAGTTTGTCAAAGCTCGGTCGATCTCGAAAGCCGCCCCTCGCGTCAGGGCGTCGGTATGTCCCTGGCCGGCCCCGAGTCGACGGGTGATCGGGCGTCCGCCAGCTCGGTCGTCGGCAGCTCGATCTCGAAGTCGGGCGGGAGTACCACGACGCGGTGAACCACGAGCTGTTCGGTGTTGCCGAACGGGAAGCTGCCGCTCACCTCGACCAGGTCGCCGGCCTCCGACACGTAGGCGAAGAAGCCGATCGGGTCGTCGGGGTCCGGCGGTGGGGCGTCGGCGACCGCACCGAGCCGGTAGCGGGCCCATTCCGGCACGTCACCGGCCCGGAGCGTCACCGCGAATCGTCTCGCCGGCGGCGCGCCGTCGCGGATGGTCACGACGTTGCCGGGCGTGACCGAACCGGCGTCGGCGATGGTGTCGGCCCGCACCGGCCCGACCAGCAGGCGCTCGACGAGATCGGGCAGATCGAGCCCGTCCGCGACGAGCTCGTCGTTCGGGACGGCGGTCCAGGCCCCGGGCTCGGACCCGTTGGCGATGTAGGTGACGCCAGCAGCGGCATCGACGACGAGGCGCGGGTCGTCACCGTCGCCGTCGATGAGGATCTCGAAGCGATCGCGGGCGGCCTCGCGGTCGATGGTGACGACGATCCGGTAGGCCTCCTCGCCGACCTCGTACCGCGTGACCGACCGCCGCGGCACGTCCTCGGCCAGCCGATCGAGGGCCGGTGTGAGCTCGAAGCGGTCGACGATCGCGGACGGGAGATCGATTGACGGGTACGTGGGTGCGGTGATCGAGGGAACGAGGTCGAACAGCTCACGGTCCTGGCTGGTCACCCCGTCGATGTCGTCGAGGTCGTCGAGGTCGTCGGTGTCGGCGCCGCCACCGCCCGGCAGCGGCAGCACCTCGGGCGTCGTGATCGTTGCCGCCAGCTCGGCGGGATCGAGCGTGGTCGGCGGCGGATCGCCGTCCTCCCCCTCGACGTCGAGCACGACGACCGCGACGACGATGCCGACCGCCATGCCCGCGATCGCCGCCAGCCCGACGATCCGGCGCCAGTTCGGCTGCGGCGGCGGCGGCGACCCGCTCACGGGACCGACGGGGCTGCCGTCGTCGCCGAGCAGCGGGACCTCGAACACGACCGGGGGCGGTCGATCTCGCCGCTCCCACTCGTCGGTCACCGCGTCGGGCCCCGCAGACTGGTCAGCCGGGTGTACACCTCTGGCCGTCGGTAGCGGTGCATGTCGAACAGCGTGCCGGTGTACTGCTGACACCAATCGAGGTCGCACTCGGCGACGATCAGCTCGTCGCCCTCGGTCGTAGCCTTCGCGAGCACCTCGCCGGACGGTGCGATGATCGTCGACTCGCACAGCGACTGGATGCCCTCCTCGACGCCGCCCTTGGCGACGCCGACGACGAACGTGCCGTTCTGGTATGCACCGGCCTGCATCACCAGCGCGTTGTGGAACCCCTGGAGCCGATCCTGGCTGGGATCGGGCGCGTAGTGCAGCGGTGTGTTGTACCCGCACAGGATCATCTCGACCCCCTGCAGTCCCATGTCGCGATACGACTCCGGCCAGCGCCGGTCGTTGCAGATCATCATGCCGATCCGGCCACCGAACGCCGCCCACACGCCGAACCCGTCGGGCGACGGCTCGAAGTAGTAACGCTCGGCGTGCTGGAACGGCCGGTCGGGCTCGTGGAACTCGTGGCCCGGGATGTGCACCTTCTTGAACGTGCCCACGATCGAGCCGTCGCGCTCGACGAGCGTCTGCACGTTCCAGCGATGGGTCGCACCGTCGGCGGCGGTCTCGAGGAGCGCGTATCCGAGACAGAATCCGACGCCGAGCCGCTTCGCCTCGTCGAAGAGCGGCCGGGTGGCGTCGTTGGGCATCGACCGCTCGTAGTAGTGATCGGTCTCGGCGATGTCCTCGACGAACCACCGCGGGAAGAACGTCGTGAGCGCCAGTTCGGGGTAGACGATCAGATCGCACCCGGCATCGGCCGCCTGGTGCAGGAGGCACACCAGCCGCTCGACCACAGCGTCGCGTCCGTGGTCGCGCTGGATCGGACCGAGTTGCCCCGCTCCGACCCGCACCGTTCTCGACATGCCGCACAGTTTGGCGCAGCGATCGGTCGCGTACCATGCCCCCGTGCCCTCCGGCCCCGACGATCTCCACGAACTCGAACGGTCGCTGCTCTCCGGCATCGAGGCGCTGAGCTCGATCGGCCCGGCGTCGTCACCGCCCGATGACGGGTGTCCGTTGGCCGACATCTTCACGGCGCAGGTCCAGAGCCGTGTCCTCGATCACACCGCCCGCTGGTTGCGGTCGCAGGGCCACGGGTTCTACACGATCGGCTCGGCGGGGCATGAGAGCAACGCCGCGGTCGCCGCCGCACTCCGCCCCACCGACCCGGCGCTGCTCCACTATCGATCGGGCGGGTTCTACTGCGCACGTGCGATCCAGCGTCCCGGTCACGACGCCGTCCGCGACGTGTTGGCGGGCATGTTGGCACTCACCGACGAACCGATGGCCGGCGGCCGCCACAAGGTGTTCGGTCACCGTGATCTGTCGGTGATACCCCAGACCTCGACCATCGCGTCACACCTCCCTCGGGCGCTCGGCGTGGCCTTCGCGATCGGCCGTGCCCGGCGGCTCGGCCTCGACACCAACTGGCCCGAGGACGCGCTCGCCGTGTGCTCGTTCGGCGACGCAAGTGCGAATCACTCCACGGCTCAGGGTGCGATCAACGCCGCCTGCTACACGACCCACAACGGTTTGCCGGTGCCGTTGCTGTTCGTGTGCGAGGACAACGGTTGGGGCATCAGTGTGCCGACGCCTCCGGGCTGGATCGAGGCCACGTTCTCGTCCCGATCCGGCCTTCGCTACGAGCGGGTGGACGGCAGCGACCCGACAGCGGTGTTCGAGGCCACGGCTGCGCTCGCCGACCACATCAGGGTCGCGGGCGTGCCGGCCCTCCTGCACCTGCGGACCGTTCGCTTTCTCGGTCACGCCGGGACCGACGTCGAGTCGGGCTATCGGTCGGCGGCATCGATCCGTCGCGATCACGAACTCGACCCCGTGCTCGGAACGGCGCGGTCGCTCGTCGAGCGTGGTGTGGGTACGCCGGAGTCGTTGATCGAGCACTATCTCACGGTGAGGGCTGCCGTGAGGGAGACCGCGCTCGAGATGGTCGGGGCGGCAACGTTGTCGTCGTCGACGGCGGTCGTCGAGCCGCTGGCGCCACGTCGCCCCGACCTCATCCGCTGGGCGGTCGCCGATGCGGCGTCGCCAGAGCTCCGTCACCGTGCGTTCGGCGATCGGCCACCCGAGGTCGAGGGCACGCTCACGTTGGCCGAGACGATCAACCGCACACTCGCCGACCTGCTCGCCGCCGATCCTCACACCATCGTGTTCGGTGAGGACGTCGCGGTCAAGGGCGGGGTCTACGGTGTCACCCGCGGACTGCAGAAGCGGTTCGGCGCGGCGCGGGTGTTCGACTCGCTGCTCGACGAGCAGTCGATCCTGGGGATCGCCCTCGGAGCGGGCGTGTCCGGCCTGGTGCCGATTCCGGAGATCCAGTACCTCGCCTACCTCCACAACGCCGAGGATCAGCTCCGAGGCGAGGCGGCGAGCCTGTCGTTCTTCTCCAACGGTCAGTACCGCAATCCGCTGGTCGTGCGGATCGCCGGGTACGCCTACCAGAAGGGGTTCGGCGGGCACTTCCACAACGACAACGCCCTGGCCGTGCTCCGCGACATCCCCGGTCTGGTGATCGCGTCGCCCGCCCATCCGTCCGATGCCGCCCCGATGCTGCGCACGTGCGTCGCAGCGGCTCGGCTCGACGGCGCCGTGTGTGCCTTCGTCGAACCGATCGCGCTGTATCACACGCGCGACCTGTTCGAGGCCGCCGACGGCGTCTGGACCGCGCCCTACGTCGGGCCTCGGGCCTGGGCCGACGAGCACGTCCCGATCGGCTCCGGGCGTCTGGTCCGCGACGGCGACGACGTCTTGGTGGTGTCGTGGGCGAACGGCCTGCACCTCTCGCTCCGGGCCGCACGACGGCTCGCGAGCGACGGGATCTCGTGTCGGGTCTTCGACGTGCGGTGGCTCGCTCCGCTGCCGATCGACGAGCTGGTGGCGCAGGCCCGAGAGGTCGGCAGGGTGCTCGTCGTGGATGAGACCCGCCACTCCGCAGGCGTCGGCGAGGGCATCGTCACGGGCCTCGTCGAGGCCGGCTTCTCGGGGCCGATCGCTCGTGTTGCGGCACGCGACTCGTTCGTGCCACTCGGCGACGCCGCCAACCTGGTCCTCGTCGGCGAGGACGACATCGTCGAGGCGGGCAGGGCGCTGGCGCAGCGCCCGGCGCAACCGGTGTTGCCCTGGGCGCCTCCGACCGGTCAGCCCTCGGCGCGCCCCTACGAACCGCTTTCCGCCGGTTTGTTCGAGCCGAGTGGTCGGTGATCCGTTGTCGCTGGTCGGGAAGCCGTCCGGACCCTTGCCGGCGGCGCTCGTCGGCGAACTAGCGTGCGGGACGTGACCTCGATGCAGGAGAAGATCGACGACCTCCACGCCCGCCGTGACGCCGCGGTCCACGCCGGATCCGAGCGTTCGGTGGAGCGGCAGTACGCGAAGGGCAAGATGCTCGCCCGCGAGCGGATCGACTATCTGCTCGATGACGGCAGCTTCCACGAGCTCGACATGCTCGCCCGTCACCGGGCCCACGATGCCGGGCTCGACGAGCGTCCGTACACCGACGGTGTCATCACCGGTTGGGGAACCGTCGACGGACGCAAGGTCTTCGTGTTCAGTCAGGATTTCACCGTCTTCGGTGGCGCGCTCGGTGAGGTGTTCGCCGAGAAGATCCACAAGCTGATGGATCTCGCGCTCAGGACGGGCGCTCCGGTCGTCGGCCTCAACGACGGCGCCGGCGCCCGAATCCAGGAGGGTGTGGTCAGCCTCGCCAGCTACGGCGGCATCTTCCGGCGCAACGTTCAGTCGTCGGGTGTCGTGCCGCAGATCTCGGTGATCCTCGGCCCGTGCGCCGGCGGTGCGGTGTACTCGCCGGCAATGACCGACTTCATCTTCATGGTGCGTGAGTCGTCGCACATGTTCATCACCGGACCCGACGTCGTGAAGACCGTCACGGGCGAGGAGGTCACGCTCGAGGAGCTCGGCGGCGCGATGTCGCACGCGTCCAAGTCGGGGGTGGCGACGTTCGTCGCCGACGACGAGAAGGCCTGCCTCGACGACGTCCGCTTCCTGCTCGGCTACCTCCCGGCCAACAATCTGGAGCAGCCTCCGGTCGACGACCTCGGTGACGATCCCGAGCGGCTGTGCCCGGAGCTCACCGAGATCCTGCCCGAGAGCTCCAACCTCCCCTACGACATGCACGACATCGTGCGATCCGTCGTCGACGACGGCGAGTTCTTCGAGTACTTCCCGCATTTCGCGAAGTCGATCCTGTGCGGGTTCGCCCGCGTCGACGGGCACACCGTGGGAGTGGTCGGGAACCAGCCGATGGTGCTCGCGGGCGTGCTCGACATCGAGTCGTCGGAGAAGGCCGCTCGGTTCGTCCGAACCTGCGATGCGTTCAACATCCCACTCGTCACGTTCGTCGACGTGCCCGGGTTCCTGCCCGGCGTCGATCAGGAGTACGGCGGCATCATCCGCCATGGCGCCAAGCTGCTCTATGCCTATTGCGAGTCCTCGGTGCCTCGCATCTCGATCATCACCCGCAAGGCGTACGGCGGTGCGTACGTCGTGATGGACTCCAAGTCGATCGGCTCCGACCTCGCGTTCGCGTGGCCGTCGGCGGAGCTGGCGGTGATGGGTCCGCAGGGCGCCGTCGAGATCGTCTATCGGCGTGAGCTCCAGCAGGCCGCCGATCCGGCGGGACGTCGCGCCGAGCTGGTCGAGGAGTACACGCAGAAGTACGCCAATCCGTACGCTGCCGCCGAGCGGGGGTTCATCGACGACGTGATCGACCCGGCCGAGACCCGCCGCAAGGTGGTTGCCGGTCTGCGGGTCCTGCGCAGCAAGCGCGAAGAGCTCCCGCAGCGCAAGCACGGCAACGTCCCGCTCTGATCGACCGTCACAGTCGGGGTCAGACCCCAACCGTGACGGGCGGGTCTGGCAATCTGTCGGCGTGAGCCACGTGCCGCCTCCTCCGCCCGGTTCCGTGCCGCCGCCGCCACCATCACCTCCTCCTCCTCCTCCTCCTCCACCACCACCACCACCACCACCTCCGCCGCCACCGCCACCTTCGCCAGGTGATGCGCCGCCACCGGGCTACTTCTTCCGGACCGCCCCACTGTCGCCGGTACCCGGCCAGCTGGCGGGCTTCTGGCGTCGCCTGGCGGGCAACCTGCTCGACAGCCTGCTCTACGGGCTGGTGTTCGCGCCGTTCATCGTGGTCGGGTTCGTATTGATCTTCGGCGTCGGTCTCGGTGACTGCACGACCGATCCGTTCACCGACGAGCTCGTCTGCAACGGGCGCGAGCGTGTCGGACCGATCGTCGTCGGTTCGCTTCTGATGCTCGTCGGTATCGTCATCGTGATCTTCCTCTACCTCCGGGCGCTGGCCACCCGTGGCCAGACGTGGGGTCGCCGGATCGCCGGATTGCGCGTCGTCAACGCCCAAACGGGCGCAGCGCCCGGTTGGGGCAAGGCGATCGGTCGATCGCTGTTCGCCGGGTTCATCTCCGGCAACTTCTGCTACCTCGGCTACCTCTGGATGCTGTGGGACCCGAAGAACCAAACATGGCACGACAAGGTTGCGGGCACGCTCGTCGTCGAGGCGTGAGCACTGCGCCGATCCCGGCCGGATCGCACGGCGTCGCTACGATCGCGCACGTGAGTCCCGAGATCTCGCCCGTGCCGTCCGACGAGGAAGCTGTCGCGGTCATGGCGGCGGTCGAGGCACTGTGGCCGAAGCCGGTCGCTCCCGCCGACCACGATCGTCACCGCTCCACGGCATGGCGGTTCAGCGGACGCTGGTGGCACCGCGACCGATACGCCCGCGCCGACCGACCCTGGAGCTGACCGCGTCGCGATGCCGATGTCGCTCGAACCGACAACGGTCGCCGACGACCTCGTCGTCGTCCACGACGGAACCTCGACGCGGCGATACGAGGGACTCGCGCCGGGCGCAACCCACGAGCTCGACGGCGTGCTCGCCCGCACCCTGCCTCGGCCTGCCGGTGAGTTGCTCTCACGGTTCGCCACCGTCAACGACGTCCACTTCGGTGAGACCGTGTGTGGCGTGGTCGACGATCATCGCGACGGTCCGATCCTGCGACGCGAACCGGGCCAGACGCCGTATCCGGAGCTGATGAACCGGGCGGCAGTGGTCGAGATCGATGCGATCGACCCGGCCGCCGTGATCGTCAAGGGCGATCTGTCGGCCGAGGGGACCGACTCGGAATGGACCGCCTTCGAGGAGTGCTACGGCTGCTTCGACGGTCGCCTTCACGTCGTTCGCGGCAACCACGATGCGTACCACGGGCAGGATCGATACGCCGGCGACCGGTGGATCGATCTCCCCGGTGTCCTCGTCGGACTGCTCGACACCACCATCCCGACCAGGACGACCGGTGGCCTTCGCGAGCAGCAGCTCCACGAGATCGACGAGCGAGCGGGGTCGACCGACGGACGGGTCCTGCTCCTCGGGCACCATCAACAGTGGATCGGTCGTTCCGTAGGCCCCGGGAACCGCAGCGACGACTACTTCGGGATGCATCCGGACGCAAGCGATGCGCTCGACGAGGTCTGCGAGCGGCATCCGAACGTCATCGCCTACGCCGCTGGGCACACCCACCGGCATCGGGTCCGGTCGATGCGGCGCAGCGGCATCCCGTCGATCGAGATCGGGTGCGTGAAGGACTTCCCGGGGACCTGGGCCGAGTATCGGGTGTACGAGGGCGGCGTGATGCAGGTCGTGCACCGGATCTCGGACCCCGAGGCGCTGGAGTGGAGCGATCGCTGTCGAGTGCTCTACTCCGACTTCGGCATCGATTACGAGGCCTACGCCGCCGGCACCCTTGCCCAGCGCTGCTTCGTGATCACCGAGCGGGCACCCGACCGGTGAATCGCCGGAGAACCCGTGCCCCGCGGGCCTGCGCCCGGCCGGCCTGAACGGTCGTGTCCGCAGGCCCCTCGGCGCACCCTCCATCGACGAGGGTCCGCGATCGGTGTGACACCCCCTGGTCATCATGGAGGGCATGGACATCGTGTTGCTCGTGGTGCTGGTGACGGTCGTTGGGGCCGCTGCTGCTCTGGCCGCGGTCGAGGTGACTCGACGGCGGTACGAGTCGGCCGCGTTCGAAGACGGCGAGGCCTCCGAGCCCGTCGCTCCGGTCGACGAGGTGGTGCACGAAGCGGTCGCGGCAGCGCTCGCCGAGATGCGTGAGCAGACGACAGCCGACCGCGACGCGGCGGTCCGTGCGGCGCTCGAGCAGGCCGCCGTGCTACAACGCGAGCACCTGGGCACGGTTGCCCAGCAGGCGCGTGAGCAGTCGTCGGCCGAGCTGACCGCCAAGAAGGACGTGATCGACACCCGGCTCGACCAGGTGCACGCCGAGATGCGCAGCGAGCTGACCAAGCTCGGGACGATCGTGAGCGAGCTGGCCAACAACGAGCGCGCAACAGTTCGGTCAGGTCGACCAGTCGTTGCGCAGCCACGCCGAGATCACCCAGACGCTCTCGGAATCGGCGCGTGCGCTGCGGGAGGCGATGGCGAGCCCCACGGCCCGAGGTCAATGGGGTGAGCGGATGGCCGAGGACGTGCTGCGTCTCGCCGGCTTCGTCGAGAACGTCAATTACGTCAAGCAGACCCAACTCGACGGCGCATCGGGCCGTCCTGACTTCACCTTCCCGCTTCCGAAGGGCCACGAGCTCTACATGGACGTCAAGTTCCCGATGGCGGGCTACCTGCGGTTCCTCGATGCCAGGACCGACGCCGAGCGTCACGCCCACCGGGCCGGGTTCCTGCGCGACGTCCGTGCGCGCGTGAAGGAGCTCGCGAAGCGCGACTACGCGCGCGAGTCAGCCCGCTCTTCGGTCGACTACGTGTTGTTGTTCCTCCCGAACGAGCAACTCACCGGATTCATCCACGAAGCCGATCCCGGCCTCATCGACGACGCCATGAACCAGCGGGTGGTCATGTGCTCGCCCCTCACGCTGTTCGCCTTCCTGGGCGTGATCCGCCAGGCGTACGACAACTTCGTGATCGAGCAGACGAGCGATCAGATCCTGGCCCTGATCGGCAAGTTCGGGACGCAGTGGCAGAAGTACAGCGAACAGATGGACAAGGTGAAGGCGAGCTTCGATCGCCTCGATCGCCAGTTCGACGACCTGGTCGGCACTCGCAAGCGCCAGCTCGAGAAGCCGCTGCAGCAGCTCGACGCAGTCCGCCGCGAGCGCAACCTCCCGATCGACGGCCAGCTCTTCGGGGAGCTCGCGGACGGTGATGCCGACGCCACACCTCCCAACGTCCGCCGACTCGGCGCCTGAGTGCGATGTGTTGTCGGGAGTGTTCGGACGGCTGGTGAGGAGCTCGTGACGAGGTCGGCGCCTGGGTGCGATGTGTTGTCGGGAGTGTTCGGACGGCTGGTGAGGAGCTCGTGACGAGGTCGGCGCCTGGGTGCGATGTGTTGTCGGGAGTGTTCGGACGGCTGGTGAGGAGCTCGTGACGAGGTCGGCGCCTGGGTGCGATGTGTTGTCGGGAGTGTTCGGACGGCTGGTGAGGAGCTCGTGACGAGGTCGGCGCCTGGGTGCGATGTGTTGTCTGTCGCGCCCGGGCGGCTGGTCAGGAGGTCGTGACGAGCTCGGCGCCCTCGGGGGTGGTCGGCACACGGCGGCCGACGTACCAGACGCCGATGGCGGCAACGGCCAGCACGGCGAACGTGAACACCTGCCTTCCGACCACGACCGCGCTGGCGGTGCTGAACGCCACCATGGATCCGATCGCCCACGCCTTCGCCCGCTTCGGCATACCGAGCCCGGCGCGATACCGCTGAACCGCCGGTCCGATCCGCGGGAGGTCGAGAAGCCAGTGTTCGAGACGTGGCGAGGACCGGGCGAAACACCACGCGGCGGCGATGAAGAACACCGTCGTCGGCAGGCCGGGCACCACGATCCCGATCGCACCGACGGCGACGCACATCAAACCACCGGCCACGAAGGCGGCGCGACGCGCGAGTCCGAGCGGCGATGCCATCGCGACCATGCTGCCCGTTCCGACGGCACGGTGCCACCGACCTTGGTCCCGAAACGCCCACCCGTTGGCGCAGTACCGCCCGAACCACCAGAATCTGGTGTCGTGAGCCAGCCTGCGTTCGATTTCGGTGAGGAGCCGGACGACGACCCCACGAATCCGACCTACACGGTGGGTGAGCTCGCCGCCGCCATCAACGACCAGTTGCGCCGGGGGTTCTCCGATGGTGTCTGGGTGCGCGGCGAGATCGACGGGCTTCGCATCAGCGGCCCGCACACGTACTTCGCGCTCGTGGAGCACGGGGACGACGGCAAGGCCGTGCTCAACGTCTCGCTGTTCGCCCCGATGAAGCGGAACCTGACGCCGCTCCTCAAGAAGAACCGACTCGAGCTGGCCAACGGCATGAAAGTGCGCATCTTCGGCCAACTCGACTACTACGCGCCGAACGGTCGCCTCGGGTTGAAGATGGCAGGTATCGACCCGCGCTTCACGCTCGGCGAGTTGTCCCAGGCCCGTGACCAGGTGGTGCGGCGGCTGGTGGCGGCAGGTCTGTTCGACGCCAATCGGCGACGGCCGATGTCGCCGATCCCACTGCGAGTCGGTGTGGTCACCAGCGTGGGCACCGCTGCCTGGCACGACTTCCACCACGAGCTGGTCAGCAGCGAGATGGGATTTCGGCTCGCCGTGTGCGACACGCGGGTGCAGGGCGAGTTCGCTGCGGAGTCCGTCGCCGGGGCGATCCGAACCCTGGCTGCACGCCGTGAGCTCGACTGCATCGTGGTGATCCGTGGGGGCGGTGCTCGCAACGAGCTGGCGACGTTCGACGCCGAGGCGATCGCTCTGGCGATCGCCACCAGTCCGCTGCCGGTCCTGACGGGTCTCGGCCACGAGATCGATCGCAGCGTCGCGGACGAGGTGGCCCACCGCTCGCTGAAGACCCCGACCGCATGCGCCGGCGCGCTGATCGAGTCGGTCGCCGCGTACCGCGACGCGACCGAGGCCCGCTGGACGGCGATCGACTCCGTCACGCGGCACCATCTCCGCGAGGCCGGCAGCTCGTTGTCGGATCGGGCACATCGCGTCGCCCGGCGGACCCATGCCGCAGTCGAACGTGCCGACGAACGGTTGTCGACCCGGCTCGACCGCCTCCGGAACATGCCCGGTCGGCGCCTCGCCGATGCCGAACGCTCGCTGACGCACGGACTCGAACGGGTGGCGCGTCGCGCTCCGCAGGTTGTTGACGGCGAGCTACGGGCACTCGATGCGGCGAGCGCACGACTCGCCCTGCTCGATCCGACCAACCTCCTGCGCCGCGGGTGGAGCATCACGCGGACCGACGACGGTACGGTCGTTCGTTCCACCGCCGACGTCGCCCCGGGTGCGATCATCACCACCCAGGTCGACGACGGAACCCTGACGAGTCGAATCGAGGAACCGTGAGCACCGACGAGCACGACGACGACCACGACCACGACCACGACATCGGCTACGCCGACGCGCTCGGCGAGCTCGACACCATCCTGCGCGAGCTCGAGGGGTCCGACGTCGACGTCGATCGACTCGCCGATCGCGTGGCCCGCGCCGCAGATCTGATCGCCCTCTGCCGTGACCGGATCGGTGCTGCCCGACTTCGGATCGACGAAGTGATCGCCGACCTCGACGGGTCGACCGGTCTCGGCGACGCAACCGACTCCACGGCGACGTAGCCTCACCTGCGTGCAAGCCGATGCGCCACCGAGTCTGCGTCTCATCGGCGAACGCGTCGCAGCCCGTCTCGAGGCGCTCCTCGCTCCCGAGCTCGAGCGATGGGCCGAGCTCGATCCCGATCTCCGTGATCCGATGGCGGAGATCCGCCGTCTCGTTCTGGCGGGCGGCAAGCGCCTCCGACCCGCGTTCTGTCATTGGGCATTCGTCGGTGTCGGTGGTGATCCGAGCGCGGATCTCGTCGTCGACGCCGGTGCCGCATTCGAGCTGATGCATGCGTTCGCGTTGTTCCACGATGACGTCATGGACGACGCCGACAGCCGGCGTGGTGCGCCGACCACTCACGTCAGGTTCGCCGGTCGTCATTCGGCTGCCGGATGGAAGGGGGAATCGCGGCGGTTCGGCGAGGGGATGGCGATACTCATCGGCGACCTCGCCTTCGTCTACGCCGACCAGCTCATGGCCGAGGCCAACACCAGAGCGTGGCAGGTCTGGAACGAGCTCCGTATCGAGCTGAACGTCGGCCAGGTCCTCGACGTGCTCGGCTCGGTGAACGGCGTGCGCGACATCGCCCAGGCAGACCGCATCTGCCGCTACAAGTCGGGAAAGTACACGATCGAGCGACCCCTGCACCTCGGCGTGGCCTTGGCGGCCCCCGGTCGCTTCGACGAGCTCGCGCCGGCGTTCAGTGAGTACGGCTTGCCGCTCGGCGACGCATTCCAGATGCGTGACGACGTGATGGGCGCGTTCGGCGACACGACCACTACCGGCAAACCGGTTGGCGGCGACCTTCGCGAGGGCAAGCCCACGCCACTCTTGGCACGTGCGCTTGCGGCGGCGTCGCCGGCGCAGCGTTCGGTGCTCGACCTCGTCGGTCGGCCCGGCCTGACCGACGATCGGGTCGCGACCATTCAGCAGGTCATCGTCGAGACCGGCGCGCTGGCAGAGCTCGAATCGACGATCGACCGTCTCACCGACGACGCCGTCGCCGCGCTGGACCGGATCGATCTGACGAGCGAGTCGCGCTCCGAGCTGACGTCGTTGGCCGCTTACGTCAGCACGCGGGAGACCTGACGTGCGCGTCGTCGTGATCGGGGCGGGTCTCGGAGGATTGGCCGCTGCGGCCCATCTCGTCGGGCGCGGCCACGAGGTCACCGTCTTCGAGCGGGGACGCCGACCGGGTGGACGGGCAGGGCTGATCGAGAGCGACGGCTTCCGTCTCGACACCGGGCCGACCGTGCTGACATTGCCGTCGTTGGTCGACAGCACCTTCGCCGCCGCTGGTCGAGAGCGCGGCGACTATGTGACGATCGAACCCGTCGATCCGATGTACCGAGCAGTGTTCGCCGACGGCTCGGTGCTGCACGTCCGTCATGGACGCGATGCGATGACCGAGGAGATCCGCGAGTTCGCGGGGCGGCGCGAGGCGGGCGCATACAACGAGTTCTGCGAGTGGCTCAGCGAGCTGTACTCGGTCGAGATGAACAACTTCATCGACACCAATTTCGATTCCGTCCTCGACCTCCTCAAGCCGTGGCGGGAGGGGCTCGACCTCATCCGGCTCGGCGGATTCGGCCGCCTCGACGAGAAGGTCGCGACGTTCTTCGAGGACGAACGTCTGCAGCGGGTGTTCAGCTTCCAGGCGATGTACGCCGGGCTCTCACCGCACGATGCGCTCGCGCTCTACGCCGTCATCACCTACATGGACACCGTCGCCGGTGTGTTCACCCCCGCAGGGGGAATGCACGCTCTGCCGGACGGTCTCGCGCGTGCGCTCGCCGACGCCGGCGTGGTGTTCCGTTACGAGACACCGGTGACGCGCGTCCTCCGCGGCGGAGACGGCAGGGTGACGGGTGTCGAGGTCGGCGACACCGATCGTGTCGTCGCCGATGCTGTCGTCTGCAACGCCGATCTGCCGGTCGCGTACCGCACCCTCGTCGGCGGCGTCGATGCGCCGCGCGCGGCGCGCCGTGGGCGTTTCTCGCCGTCGTGCCTGCTCTGGGTGGCGGGCGTCCGGGGCGCGCCGCCCACTGATGTCGCCCACCACAACATCCACTTCGGAGAGGCGTGGGACGACGCCTTCGCTGCGGTCATCAAGCGAGGGCGGCGCATGCCCGACCCGTCGATCCTGGTGACCGTGCCGTCGATCACCGACCGATCGCTCGCACCTGAAGGCTGCATGTCGCTCTCTGCGCTCGAACCGGTGCCGAACCTCGACGGCAAGATCGACTGGGCTCGAGACGGCGAGCGGTTTGCCGCCGATCTCCGACAGCGCGTCGGGGATCTCGGCTACGCGGTCGACGATGTGATCGTCGAGGAGGTCTTCGACCCGCTCGATTGGGAGGCGATGGGTATGGAGCGTGGCACGCCGTTCGCGCTCGCGCACACCTTCCGACAGACCGGCCCGTTCCGGCCGAACAACATCGACAAGCGGGTGCCCGGCCTGGTGTTCACCGGTTCGTCGACCCTGCCTGGTGTCGGTGTACCGATGGTGTTGATCTCGGGCAAGCTGGCGGCCGATCGTGTCGACCAGTACGCCCGCGACACCTCAGTCCTGCGATGGTGAATCCCGCGCTCGAGCGGCTGTTGCGTCGTGCACCGATGACCCGCGGACGTCTCGCCACGGACCGGCCGTTGACGCTCGACGAGTCGTACGAGCTCTGCCGAAGCATCAACCGTCGGCACGCGACGACCTACTACTGGTCGACCCTGCTGCTGCCGGCGGTCAAGCGCCATCACGTCCACGCGCTGTATGCGTTCGCCCGCCACGCCGACGACATCGTCGATGAGCTGCCGCCACGTCGTGGGCGCGAGGTCAGCGTCGTCGAGCGCGCCGAGGCGCTCTGGCTGTTCGGAGAGCGCTTCTTCGCCGACCTCGAACGCGGGCGGTCCGACGATCCCGTCCTGAAGGCAGTGGTGCACACCGTGCGCGCGTTCGGCATCGATCCCGATGCGTTCCGGCGGTTCCTCCGATCGATGGGCATGGATCTCACGATCGAGTCCTACGGGACCTTCGACGATCTGCTCGGCTACATGGACGGCTCTGCGGCGGCCATCGGCGAGATGATGCTGCCGATCCTCGAACCGATCGACGTGGTCGCTGCTGCCCCGCACGCCCGCCAGCTCGGCAACGCTCTCCAGCTCACGAATTTCCTTCGTGACATCGGCGAGGACCTCGACCGTGGCCGCCAATACCTGCCCCAGGAGGATCTCCACCGCTTCGGTGTCGATCTCTCCGACCGCCGCGTCACCCCGGAGTTCATCGATCTGATGCGGTTCGAGATCGCACGATGCCGTGCCCTGTATTCGTCGGCCGGGGTGGGCGTCAACATGCTGCCCATGCGGTCGGCCCGCGGCATCCGTGCCGCCCAGCGCTCCTACGAGCGCATCCTCTGGGAGATCGAGGGGTCGGGCTACGACGTGTTCAACCGGCGGGCCCGGGTTCCGGCGCTCACCAAGCTCGCGATCGGCGTTCGGTGCCTCAACGGTTGACAGACCGGTTGACTGGTTCGACAGACTGAGGTCATGGAGATCCGTCGAGCGACCGAGGCGGACCGGATGCAGCTCGCCGAGGTGGCGGCACCGCTGCAGCGACGGTCCGACCGGCACATCGCCTACCTCGCCAATGTCCCCGACACCATCGCCGCAGAGATGGTCGAGGAGGACGACGACTGGACGGCCGTGTCCGCCGTCGCCGAACACGAGGGAGGGATCGTCGGCTGGCTGATGGGATCGGTCGACGAGGGCATGGGTCGCGTCTGGTGGTTCGGTCCGTTCGTCGCCGCCGACAATTGGGCGACGGTGGCCGATGCGCTCTACGACCACGCCCGATCGCTCCTGTCGACGTCGGTCCGCGAGGAGGAGATGGCGGTCGACGCCGGCTTCCGACTCGCGACGGACTGGGCGGTCGGCCGCAACTTCACCCTCGAAGAGGGTTCCTTCGCACTGACGCTCGCGCGTCCGCTCGCACCGCCCGCGATCCCGATCCGTCACGTGAGCAGCGGCGATCTCGATGCGGTCACCCGGTTGCACGAGGAGTTGTTCCCCCGCACGCACGCGTCGGGCGAGCGCCTCGTCTCGGGTGTCGACGGCAGCCACCTCCGGTTGGTCGCCGAGCGCGACGGTGTGCTGCTCGGGTACGTCGCTGTGGAGCGCCAGCCCGACGGCAACGGCTACATCGACTTCGTCGGCGTCGACCAGGATCACCGTCGCCAGGGCATCGGCGCCGAGCTGATCCGTGCCGGAGTGGCCGCGCTACGAGCGATCGGTTGCGAGTCGGTTCACCTGACCGTCCGCCAGCACAGCGTGGCCGCGCGGGCGCTGTACGCCGGCCTCGGGTTCACGGAGGAGCGACTGATCGTGCCGCTGCGCAAGGGGTTCTCGCTGGCCTGAGCCCAGCCGGCACAGCAACGAGCAGTGATCGGCCGCTCGGCCCCGACGTCTGCATCGGGGGCAGCGAACCACCGTCGCTGGATGCGCCCGCCCGGGTCGTACGACCGGTCCGCCGATGCCCGCTTCGATCTGGCCGGCACTCGAACGTGGGAGTTCAGGTCTGGATCGCGTACTGATCGCAGGTCGCCCGGTAGTCGATCGTGCGCGGGCCGAATTGGCTCCACTCGTCGGCAGACATGTTGCGCCCGGCGAACCGGCAGGCGAGATCCGCCAACGTGTCGGTGTCGAAATTCCACAGGCTGATCGCACCCTCCGCCGGCACGCCGAGGATCGATCCGTCTGCGGTGAACTGGAGGCGGCTGGCGCCGCCAGCGTAGGGCAGGTCGCGCCCGAGCTGACGACCGGTCTCGAGGTCGAAGACCGGCCAGCTGGAACGACCCGTGCACCACGTGGAGCGAACGGGCGATGGAAGATGCAGCCGTCGTCGTCCAGCAGAACCTGATGGCCACGTCGTTCGACCTCGACTCGCAGCGGTGGCAGCGCAGGACCGCGGCCTTCGAGTTCCTGACGGGCACGCCGTCACCGCTCCTCGACTGACCTGACACCCGACCTCGATGTCAGGCTGCACGGATGGTCGGAGTCGTTCGGGTCGCACGGGGCGTCCTCGCCGCGGTCACGGTCGCGGCGATGGTCGCCACCCCACTCAACCCGACGGCCGGCCGCGGGCGCCGGGTGTTGGCCAACGTCGTCGTCGGAGGTCTGTTCGGCACGACGCTGTTCACCACGGTTCGTCGATGGGGTGTGCCTCGTGGCGTCACGGCTGCCGTGGGAACGACATCGGCGACTGCTGCGGTCGAGCGGATCGGATCGGCGACCGGATTCCCGTTCGGGCGTTACGACTACTCGACTGCGCTTCGCCCGCGGGTCGGAGGGATCCCACTTGCGGTCCCTCTGGCATGGTTCGCGATGGCCCTCCCTGCGAGGGAGACGGCACACGCCGCCCTCGGTGGTCGGTCATCACCCGCGACGCGCATGCTCGGCGGTGCCGCCGCGCTCACCGCCTGGGACCTGTTCCTCGATCCGCAGATGGTCCGCGAGGGCTACTGGCGATGGGCCCGAGGCGGCATCTACCGAAATGTCCCACTGTCGAACTACGCCGGATGGTTCGTCACCGCACTCGGTGTGATGATCATGTTCGAGGAGATGCTGCCCACCGAGGAGCCCGATCGTGCCCTCGTCGCCGAGTACGCCGGGATGGCGGCGATGGAGACGCTCGCCTTCGCGACGTTCTTCCGCGACCGGCTCGTGGCCGTTGTCGGCGGGGGTGCGATGCTACCGGTCGCCACGTCGGCCGTCGGCCGTCTGGTAGGACAACGTTCGTGAGAGCGGTCGTGATCGGGGCGGGAGTCGGCGGGCTCGCGGCAGCGATCCGTCTCGGTGCGGCCGGTCACGACGTGGTGATGCTCGAACGCAACCCCGTCGTCGGTGGCAAGCTCGCCACGCTCGAGGAGGCGGGCTGGTCGTTCGATCTCGGTCCCACGCTGCTCACCCTCCCACACGTTTTCGACGAGTTGTTCCGGCTCGCCGGCACGACGTTGGCCGACGAGGTCGACATCGTCCGTCTCGACCCTCAGTTCCGGTACCGGTGGCCGAACGGCACCACGCTCGACGTCTCCGACGATCCGCGTCTGTTCCGCCACGCGCTCGATGCGTTCAGCCCCGGTGCCGGTGCACAGTGGGACGACTTCGCGACCCATGCCGAACGGATCTGGGAGATCAGCGAGCGCACGTTCCTCGCCGGCCCGATGGGATCACCGATCTCGCTCGTGTCACGCATGACGTCGCCCGGCGACCTCTCGCGCATCGACGGGGCCCGAACGCTCGCGAAGTCGGCGGCGAGCCACTTCGACGATCCACGGCTGCAGCAGTTGGTGGGGCGGTACGCGACCTACTCCGGATCGTCCCCGTTCCAGGCGCCGGCCACGTTCGCGTGCATACCTCACATCGAGCAGACATACGGGTGCTGGTACGTCCTGGGTGGCTTGGGACGACTCGCCGATGCGCTCGAACGAGTTGCACGTTCGCTCGGCGTCGAGATCCGCACCGGCGTCGACGTCGGCCGGGTGCTCGCCGAGAGCGGCCACACGACGGGTGTCGCGCTCGCCGACGGCGGGATCGAGCCTGCCGAAATCGTCGTCTCCGACGTCGACGCGGCCCACCTCTACACCGACCTGCTGCCGCACCCGAAGCGGGCCAAACAGCTCGACAAGATGGAACGCTCGACGAGCGCGTTCGTCATCTGCGCCGCCGTGCGCGGCCGAACAGAGGACATCGTGCACCACAACGTGTTCTTCTCGTTCCACGATCGCCAGGAGTTCAAGTACCTCGAGGCGGGCCAGATGCCGATCGATCCGACGATCTACGCATGCGTGTCGTCGGTGACCGATCCCGGTCAGGCGCCGCCCGACGGCGAGAACTGGTTCATGCTGGTGAACACGCCGTCGGCGATCGGGATCGACCGCAGGCTGATGACGGCCGCCGTGCTCAACCGCCTGGCGGAGCGCGGCTTCGATCTCCGCCACCGGATCGACTACACCCGGACCCTGGTCCCGGCGGACTTCGAGGCGCGCTATCGAGCGGTCGACGGCGCGATCTACGGCACCTCCTCGAACGGGAAGCGGGGCGCCTTCTCGCGCCCCGACAACCGGGGTCCGGTCGACGGTCTGTACCTCGTCGGCGGATCGGCCCACCCCGGTGGTGGGCTCCCGATGGTGGCGGTCGGCGCTCGGATCGTCGCCGACCTGGTCGCCGAGCGTCACGGGTGATCGGACGGCTCGCCGGGCCCGCACGGGTGGTCGTCGCCGGCACGGTCACCGTCCGTCTGGCGCGCGCTGCTCACTGCACGCCGCCGATCTCACCGGTCGCTGCTCGGACCGGGCAGACCCCGTCGATCTCGGTGGTCGTTCCCGCACGGAACGAGCCCGGTCGGATCGGACCGCTCCTCGAACGGCTGTCTCGATCGGCCGTTGCCGAGGTGATCGTCGTCGACGACGAATCCGACGACGGCACGGCGGCGGTCGCCGAGGCCGCAGGGACGAAGGTCGTCGCCGGCCGACCCGCACCGGTCGGCTGGGTGGGCAAGCCGTGGGCACTGCAGCAGGGGCTCGATGCCGCAACCTCCGACTGGGTGGTGTTCCTCGATGCGGACACCCGTCCCCACCCATCGTTGCCGCCCGCACTCGTGGCCCGTGCAGCAACCGACGGCATCGATGTGCTCACGGTCGCCGGGAGGTTCGAATGCCCGACCGGGCCCTCTCGATGGTTGCACGCGGCCATGCTCACGACGCTCGTGTACCGCTTCGGTCGTCCAGGAGGTCACGCCCGGCGGCCCGATCGTCTGCTCGCCAACGGTCAGTGCATGGTGGTCCGACGAACTCACCTGATCGCCGCCGGTGGGTTCGCCCCAGTCGCCGGATCGTTGGTCGAGGACGTCGCGCTCGCTCGTCATCGTGCGCGTCGCGGTGACACGGTGGCGTTCCTCGACGCCTCTGCTCTGCTGACCGTCCGCATGTACGAGTCGTTCGCCGCGACGTGGTCGGGGTGGGGGCGTTCGATCTCGCTGCCGGGGCTCGATGGGCCGTTGCGACGGCTGTTCGAGGTCACCATCCTGGCGCTCGCTCCGCCAGTGCCGGTGATTCGACTCGTTACGGGGCGCGCCGACCGGATCGACGGTGTCCTGATCGCTGCGCGCATCGGCACGCTCGTCGGTACCCGTCGTGCGTACGGCGACGCGGGGGCTGCCTATTGGCTGTCGCCCCTGGCCGACGGGCCGGCCGTGCTGGCCACGGTCCGCGCCACCGTCAGACGTCGCCAACGGTGGCGCGGCCGGAGCTACCGGGTCTGAGCCGAGAGACGCAGGCCCGGTCGCGTCAGGAACCGGGGATCTTCATGAGCAGGAGTTGCCCGGACTCGCGCTTGACGAGCACGGTGCCATCCATCTCCTCTGCCACGTTGCGGCCGTGGCCTTGTACGTCGAGCAGCCAGGTACCGCCGCCGAACCACGGCGACGCGTCGACGATGCCGGACGACTCGCCATCGGGATCGTTGACCGTCGCCACCTGTCGCCACCAGCCGGCACGGAGGTGGTGTTGCCAGATCGCGGCGTCGTCGGTGTCCTCCTGGACCATCAGGCTCTTCTTGCTGGTGTCGAGGTTGTCGGGTGAGGTGAACGGCACGTAGACGTCGGTCCCGACGGCGTCACCGTCGGCCAAGATCGTGAGGCTGTCGACCACGGTCGGGTCGTCGGCGTTCATGATCATCTTGAAGATCCGCCCGTTGTCGGCCAGCCCGGTTCCGGCCGGCCGCCACATCCGACCGGTCACCGGGTCGGACACGACCCTGGAGGCGCCGGTGTCGGCGATGTAGACCGTTCGAGGGTCGTTCTGGTCGACGGCGACGTCCTCGAGCCGAACGAACTGCATCACGTTGTTGTCGTTGGACCAGTTCTCGAGCGCTGTCTGGTCGCCGATCGCGATGGCGCGTGGTACCGCGATGAACTCCCCCTGGAAGGACTCGCCGACCGCCAGGTCGAGGTAGTCGTTGGCGCCGTTGAAGGCGTTGGTCGCATCGACGGGCACACCGTCCACGCCGGTGACACGGAACGCGGAGAGCGAACCCTCGTCAGCGAAGAGCGCATCCTGGTCGTCGGCTTGATACATGTACAGCTGGGAGGTTGCTGCGGTGAACGTGTCGTCGGTGGTCAGCATCGACAGCCCGTCCCAGCCGCCCGGGACGATCACGGTGTTCTCGTGGTTGAGCCGACCCAAGCCGGGTACCGCGGTGTAGTCGCCTGTATCCGTGTCGAGCACGACCGCGTAGCCGCGTTGCACGCCGTCGACGACGTCGCTGGTCTCCTCACCGGTGATGAACACGTACCCGTCGAGCCCGTCGTCGGGCCCGGCCATGTTCGCCGAGCAGAAGCGGAGGAATTCGTCCGTCCCGGGAAGCGCGACCGAGGCGTCGAGCACCGAGCCCTGGCGGTTGCCCGCCTTGGTCTGGAGTGTCAGCTTCGAGATCGACGCGTTCTCGAAGTCTCGGGTTCCGAAGAACGGCACGGTGGTCTGTTCGTGAGCGACGTAGACGTCGACCGTGTGCTTCGTCGTGCCCGGCCTGATGCCGATCCCGTCGGGGAGGCCCTCGAACCTGAAGTCACCGATCGTCTCGCCGCTCGAGATGATCGGCTTCGCGTACGAACCCGACGGGAGCCCGTCGGCGATCGTGATGTACGCACCCTCGCCGGTGAGGAAACCGGACGAGGGTTTGGCGCCCGCGGGGCCGGCCACGCTCGTGACGAGGGCGATGGCAGCGCCGATGGTCACGATCGTTCGGGTCGAATGTCGTCTCAGTCGATACATCACGGTTCCTCTCAGGCGCACTCTGGCACCGATTGATCTACCCCGCCACGACCGGACCCTAGATCGTCGGGCGTCGATCTGTCGATGCGTCGATGGCGGGATCGATGGCAGACATGGTCTGCGTGAGCGTCGGTCGAGCATCGTTGCCGACGCGAATCTGAACCCGATGAAGGTCATCAGAGCTCCGGTCGCTGCCGTCCGGTGCAGACCCTCGGTCGCGACCTGCACCAGCGGGAACGCGATGAGACCGATGCGAGCGGCCCGCGCGAGCGAATGCCATCGGCGCCACGTGATCAGCACGACCAGCCACGCGATTGCCGCCGGGATCGGCGCGACGACGCAGGCGGTCCCGACGAACGTCAACACGCTTCGTCCGCCCCGCCAGCCCGCCAGTGCGGGCCACGCGTGCCCGACCATCGCGGCGCCGCCACCGACGTAGCCGAGCCACCACTGACCATCGGGGGCCATCAACGCTCCGAATCCTGCCGCCATGGCGCCCTTGGCGACGTCTCCGGCGAAGATCGGCGCCGCAGCCCGTACTCCGATCCGCTCCCGCGCGTTCCAGTAGCCGGGGTTTCGGTCGCCCACCGCTCGCAGGTCCGCCACGCCCGAGCGACGGGCGACGAGCGCGGCGACCGGCACCGATCCGAGGAAGTAGCCGACTCCGACGACGAGGAGAATCGTGAACCAGAGCGGCACGCTGCCAGCATGGCGCACCGTGAGCCGCATTGCCTCGTTCCACCTGGTGCGGGAGCGATCCGGTCGTCAACCCCGTGTGCTCGCCCGGCTCGGCACGGATCGAGTGCGTCTGCGGCGTGTCGGTGGGCTGCTGTTCTGGCGTCTGCTCGGCACCGGACGGGGCGACATCACCGGACCGTCGGCCGACCTGCGGAGATCGGCCCTCTTCGCGGTGTGGGACGACGAGTCGGCGCTCGACCACTTCCTCACCAGCGGGCCCATCGCTCGTCGCCACTGCGACGCCGAGGAGGCCTGGCACGTTCGGCTGCGAGCGGTCGGCGGGCACGGCTCGTGGCGAGGGTTCGACGTCCTGGGTGGGCTCGAGCGGGGCTCGAGCGCCGGACCGATCGCCGTGCTGACCCGCGCTGACGTGCGCGCCCGGTCGTGGCGTCGGTTCGCGCTCGCCGGCGCACCGGTCGATGCAACGGCCGCGACCACGCCGGGGCTGAGGGCGCTGGTCGGCATCGGCGAGGCGCCGGTCGCGCGTCTCGGCACCTTCAGTCTCTGGGACTCGATGGACGCAGTCCGTTCCTTCGCGTCGAGTCCCGTGCACGCGGAGGTCGTCGCGCGAACGAGGACCGAGGGGTGGTATGGCGAGGAGCTCTTCGCCCGTTTCGAGCCGTTCGGCTCGTCCGGGACCTGGGACGGGGTCGACCCGGCAGCGCCGAGACCGTGAGGCCGATCGGGCGGCAGCCACAGAATCGGTCGGCCGTAGAACGACACGCGGGCGGGCGGTCAGCGTCGGTAGCGGCGGATGGCCGACGCGACCGTGACGGCGGTCGCGACACCCGGTTCGTCTGCGACGGCGCGGAGCCACGCAGGGCGGAACGCCGCCACGACGGTGATCGGCTCGTCGAGTGCCGACCCCTGGAGTGCGAGCCGTGCGAACGTCGTGGCGTAGTCGGGCGGGCGAAGATCGCGACCGAGCTCGACCAGCGCATACGGGTCGGGCGTCGACTCGACCCGTTCGAGCGAGATGACCGGCTGCGACGTCGGTACGCTCGGCCCGCCCGAGAGGCCCGGCCCGTCGGCGAGCACCGTGCCGTGCACACGTCCGGCGCGGGCACCGGCCAGCAGCAGCGCGATGTACGCGCCGAGCCCACGCCCGACGATCGTCGCCTCACCCAGGTGGGTGAGCGCGGTGTCGGCGTCGGCCATGAGCAACTCGGCGGTGTAGCCCCCTCCGATCGGCAACGTGGAATGTCCGTGGCCGGTGAAGTCGAGCGCGCGGACCGGGCCCGACCAGTCGGCCGCGAACGTCGGGACAGCGCTCGGCGATCGCTCGCCCAACCCGTGGAGCAGCAGCAGCGGGTGCCCCTCGCCGCCACCGAGGTCGTGGAGCGCGAGATCGATGCGGTTGTGGGTGAGCATCTCGAACGTCATGGGGGATCCCCGAGGAAGTCGAGCACGCGGCCGGCCATCTCGTCAGGGCGTTCGACGTGGGCGAAGTGGCCGACGCCATCGAGGACCTCGAGCCGGCCGCCCTCGGGAATGAACGGTCGGACGTCGTCCGGGTTCGTGCCCCAGCCCATCTCCTCCTCGATCTCGACGAGCATGCCGAAGAACGGCACGCCCACACCGGCGAGGTGCATCAGTGCCCACTCCGGACGCCACGGACCGAAGCCGCCGAATCGCATCGACGGATCGAGCTTCCACCGCCACCCGTCATCGGACTCGTTCGCGCCCACCGTGACGAGGTAGCGCAACCAGTCGGGGGACAGGCGCGGGTTCATCCGGCCTCGACGCCGAGCGAGGTCGTCGATCGTGCCCGGCCGGCGCTGCGATCCGGCGGTGCGAGCGCGGTGGTCGAGCCATCCGGTGAGCTCGCCGACGAGCATCTTGGTCCGCTCGTGCTCGGCCACGTCGGGGATCGGCCGCTTCGACGGGATGCCATCGATGATGACGAGGTGCGAGAACCGATACGGCTCGGCGTCGGCGAGTTGGATCATGAGTGCACCACCCTTCGAGTGGCCGATCACGGGGACTGCGGCGCGTCCGGCGACGTGATCGAACACGGCGGAGGCGTCGCGGAGATCGGCGTCCCACGAGTAGAGCGAGGCGTGATCGCTGTCGCCGTGCCCGCGATGATCCCACGCCACGACTCGCCAGCCGGCATCGGCGAGAAGGGGCGCGAAGGTGTCGAAGGTGCGGGCGAAATCGAACCCGCCGTGGGCGAGCATGAGGGCCGGAGCGTCGACATCGCCCCACTCGTGGAGGGCGATCGTCACGCCGCGCGCGTCGATCCGATGCTCGCGGTCGGGTGGTCGTGCACCGGGGATCACGACGGCGCCGGCCGAGGTATCGCTGCTGGTCACGTGGTGGAGGCTACGCAGCACGGCCTACGATTCGAGAACCTGATCACCGGTCCCTGCCATGCGCCACCTGACTCTCCTCTTCCTCCCCGCGATCTTGCTCGCGTTCGGCGTCGCCGCCTGCGGGTCCGACGAAGGTGGAGCGCTCGACACCCTGCCGGCCATCCGGACGACGACCAGCACGACCACGACGAGCACGGTGCCCGACGATCGACGCAAGTTCTACGAGGTCAAGGCCGGCGACAACATCGCCGACATCGCCCGCAGCTTCCAGGTCCCGCGGTCGGAGATCGTGCGGATCAACAACCTGCCCGACGACGGTCAGATCATCCAGATCGGGCAGATCCTCGAGATCCCCACCGACGTGGTGCTCGTCGACGAGCTCCCCGAGCCTGGGTCGACATCGAGCACCGAGTTGCCCTGACTCCCCACGCCACACACCGCGATGGGACGAAGTGCCCTGCGGGTCGGGTGGACGTGTTCGTAGACTGGCGTCCATGAGCTTCTGGCCGAACCAGGATCACTGGAGCGTGAAGATCCCGCTCGACACCGACCACTACCGAATGCCGGTGTTGGCCGAGACGGGAGTCGTCGAGTTGAGCAGGATGCCCGTCGAGGTTCCCGCGACGGAATGGGAAGCACTCGAGTACATGGACTGGAAGTCGGGTGGCGACACCAACTTCGCTCCGATCGCTTCCGCCGACGGCGAGCTGGACTGTCGCGGCTTCTGGGACAAGGGCAAGACCGACAAGGATGCCCTCTGGACCTCGAACGCCGATGTCGCCCCGACGCTGCGACAGTACGTCGACTCGGTCGGGGCCAACTTCGGTCGTGTCCGGATCATCAAGCTCGAACCGCAGGACCGCGAGATGGCCATGCGGTCGATCCACCGCGACGACAACAACCGGTTCAACCCCGAGGGCGAGGGGTGGGTCGTGCGTTCGTGGGTCGAGCTGACCGACAACCCCGACAGCTACATGTTGCTGATGGACAATGGCCCCGACGGCCTGCCCGACCCGGCGACCGAACAGCGCGTCCCGCTGAACCAGGGCTCACGGTTCGTCGTCGACACCCAGCGTCTGTGGCACGTGGTCGTACACAACGGCGACGCGCCACGTTTCGCGCTGATCACGAGCTTCGAGTCGGGCCCAGCGCTGGAGACCTGGATCGACAACCAGCGCGCCACCGCCACGGTCTGACCGTCACGGCTCGACCGGACGCGCCCTGCTCGGTCACTGGCCGCCGACGTTGAACGCTTCGCTGACTTCGTCGGCGGGATACGGCCAGTCGACGAAGGTAGTTCGTCAGCGTGGCGTTCTCGTCGAAGGTCGTCAGATCGATCCCGATCGAACGGAACGGTTCGCCGTTCTGCGCCATGCCGGTCCGACTCCACAGGGATCCGCCGGACGAGCCATCGTCGGCCATCCAGGTCGTCCACGTCTCGATCGTCGCGTCGACGTCGTTGAACATCGTGTTCTGCCACGCGGTGCGCATGGGAACGGGCCGAACGCGGTGTCGTCCATGACGGCGTCGGGCGAGGCCAATTCTGACAGCATGTCCAGCACCTCCTCGTCGGTGCCGAAGGCAGCCGGGTCGGCGATGAGTGCTGCGATGCGGGCCTGGGTCGTCAACGAGTTCGCACGCCGCTCGGCCAGACGATCGTGCTGCTGCTCCACCTCTGCAAGCCGTTCGGGATCGCGCTGCCGGTCGGACCGGGCCTCAGCCAACTCGGTCTCGCGCTCGTCGACACGATCGTCGTCGTCGGCGCAGCCCACCACCAGGATGCCGGGAACCGCCACGAGCGCGAGCCACCGGAATGTGTGTGTGCTCGGCACACCTCCTCGCCTCGCTTCAACCGCCAGTGTGGGCGCACCTCCGCGTCGCGACCAGGGTCGATCGGCCCGCAGCTCACGTGGCGAGGCAGCCGACATCGACAGGTCGCGAATCCGTCGGTGGTCCGAGCGCCCGCCGGCGAGACCGCTCCGAGACCGCTCCTCGGTGAGGCTGGATGCCCGACCTCGATCTACGACACTGCGTAGCAGCTCGCTGGAATGTTGCGATAGCGTGTCGAAGTCATGGCAGACCTTCGGAGGTCGTTGTATCGCGCCCGCCCAGTGATCGTCGCAGTGCTCGCGGCGGTGACGGTCCTCGTGGGGCCGGGCGTCGCGTCGGCGCACACCGCCTTCGAATCGTCGGTGCCGTCCGATGGCGCCGTCGGCGAGGGGCCGCTCACCGACGTGGTGGTGAACTTCACGAACCCGGCCCGGCCCGCGGGCGACGGGTTCGAGCTGCTGGACCCGAGTGGGCAGGTTCGGATTCCGACGTCGATCGACGAGACCGACGGCACCTCGTTCGTGTTGTCGTTCGACCCACCGTTGACGGCCGGCGCGTACGGGGTTCGCTGGCAGGTCCAGGCCGGCGATGCGCATCCGATCGACGGCTCGTTCCGCTTCGTGGTGACCGCTTCCGCCGACACCACCGTGGTGCCACCGACGACGCCGCTGCCAGCGAAGCCGGCTCCGCCTCCGTCGGTCGCGGTCACGACGACGGTTGCGCCGTCGCCGAGCTCGATACCGGCGGGCGCGAGCGTCACGCTGGACACCTTCTTGGACGAGACCGGCTCGGGCGATGAAGCGACCGCTGTCGGAGGGGTTGCGCGAACGTTCACCTTCCTCGGCCTGATCTTCGGGCTCGGCGCGCTCGCCGCACTGGTGTGGGTGATCCGTGGCCGCCGCGACGAGCTGCTCACCCAGCTGGCGTGGATCCGTCTGGCGGGCCTCGTCATCGCGACCGGTGGGCTCGTCGAGCTTGCTGCCCTCCACGCCGGCCATCCCGCCGGGGCGCTCGAGCTGTTGGACACCAAGCCAGGGATCGCCGCAATGTTCAAGATCGTCGGTGGGCTGGCGGTACTGGTCGGGTTCCGCCCACGCGTCGGGCGTGTCAGCGCCCCACCACAGGCGTTGTCAGCGGCTGTCGCGGCTGAGATGGCACCGGACACGAGTTCGGGTGCGGTACTCGCGACGGCGCACCGGTGGGAGCCGACGACCGCGGCGTGGCTGGGCCTGACCGGGTTCGTCGTCGTGCTCGCGTCGTTCTGGTTCGACGGCCACACCGTCAGCAAGGGGCCATGGATCGTGCACGCTGCCGCCAACACGGTGCACCTCGGTGCGGCGGCCGTGTGGGGTGGTGGGGTGTTTGCGATGACGACCATCGTGTGGATGCGCCGCCGCGCCGACGAACGGACCCAGCTCGCGGCGATGGTCGTGCGGTTCTCGGCGCTTGCGACGGTGTCGCTGCTGGCGGTGATCGCTGCCGGGCTCGCGATGGCGATCATGATCCTCGATCGGCCCGGCGACCTGGTCGACACCGAGTGGGGCCGGCTCCTGCTCGCGAAGACCGCTGCCGTCGCCGTTGCGGCCGGTATCGGTGCCTTCAACCACTTCCGGTTGCGGCCCGCGCTCGAACGGCGACCCGACGATCCCGCTCTCGCCCACGAGCTCCGCATCACCTTGGCGGTCGAGTCGGCGATCTTCGTCGTGGTCATCGTGCTCACGGCCTGGCTGGTCGCCGCCGCCATCTGAACCCACGCCGGGGTCAGGTCGCCAGGCGTCGCCGACCGGATCGCCGGCGGGAGCGGGGAACCCGACTCGGTCCCCCGCTCCGGCGCGGCATCAGGTCACGTCGACGTCGAGTCTCATGCCTGCCTCCCAGTGACCGGGTTCGTGGCAGCCGATCACCGTCGGTCCGGTGCCGAAGGTGTGCATCATCTCGACGGTCTCGCCGGGTTCGACCTCGACGGCGTGGAGCTCGGCCATGTCGTCGCTATGGGGCATCGAGCCCATGTCCATGGCGTCGTGACCGGCGCCCATCGGGGCCATGTCGTCGTGGTGGGCTTGCTGCTCGTCCACGTTGCCGAACACAGCCTCGTGGCTCACCGCACCATCGTTGCGGAACACGAACCGGACGGTCTCGCCGGCGGTGACGTCGAGCTCGGCGGGCGAGAACGCCATGTCGGTCATGCTGACCTCCACGTTCCGGGTTCGGGCCTGATCGGGTGGTGTTGGGGTGTCGCCGCAGGCGACGAGGGTGGTCGCGAGCGCGACCGTGAGCACGAGTGCTCGCTTCATCAACGTTCTCCTTGGTTCGAAATCGGTGGGTCGGTGAACTCAGGAGAAGCGCGGTACCGGTGGCTCGGGTCCGCTCGATCGGTCGACGGGTCGCGCGGTCATCGGCACGACGACCATGCTGCATCTCGTCGCAACGGCGGGATCGGGGACGTCGAGTTCCAGGTCGACGACGCACGCCATCCCTGGGTGGACCTGCGCCTTCTGCGCGCTGCCGTCGCTCCCGCCGGTAGGAAGGGCACCGGTCAAACGCTCCAGCGGCGCAGCGGACTCGCCGGTCGTGCGGTGTGCCGTGTCGTGGGTCGACGACATCGATGCGGCCGGCGCTGATCCAGGGACGTGGTGACCTCGACCGGTCGCCATCCCCGCAGCGCACGCCAGGGCTCCCGCACCGAGGCCGATCGCGATCGCGACGAGCGCGAGCACACCCGGAGCCCGATTCACTCGACGCATCAGCCGATCCGCTCGGGCGGCCGGCGCGACACCGCCCCGCCCGAGTGGAACGACGAGAGCAGCGACCATCGGTGCGAACGCTAGTCGTCGTCCGGTACGCCGCCACCGCGACCCACGGGCCAGATCGGATCAGCGATCGGTCGATTTCGGAGCGGTGCGCTCAGTGCGGGCAGAGTGGCGACAGCAACCCGAGCACATGGTGAAACTGGACCGCCGCCGCACCTCCAGTCATGGCGACACCGGCCGCGATCGCCGACGTCCACGCCGGCTCGAACCGCAGCGTGCGAGGGCTGATCAACGCGTCCACCCGAGCAGAGACGCCAAGGCCCCCGAACCCGGCCACGCCACGGTGTGGCGTCGCAGGTCCGAGCGCCACGCGAGCCAACGTCGTCGCCACCTCCCGGCGATCCCCGCCGACCGCAAGCACGGCGGCTTCGTCGGCCCAGCGCTCGAGTGCGAAACGCAGTCGACGACGCAAGGGCTCCAGCAGCGGCATCCATGCGGCGGCGAGGTTCGCGACGAGCAGGTAGCGGTCGTGGTGATGCCGTACGTGCTCGCGTTCGTGCGCCAACACGACCTCGAGCGCTCGTCGGTCCAGAACGGCTGCGAGTCCGGACGACACGACGACCCGCCCGCCCGGCCCGGGCAGGGCATACGCGAACCACGCTCCGTCCTCGACGATCATCGGTGGGCCGGCGTCGACACGACGCTGGCGTCGCCACCCTCGAACCACTCGTGCGCCCCGGGTCATCCCGACGACGAGCACGACGAGCCCAGCTGCACCGAGCCACGGGTCGACGTCGGCGTGGAAGCCGAGCACGACCCGGCACCACTCGAACCCGCCGCCGAACAGGGGCAAGTGCGCCAGGAACCCGGTCGCCAGCACGAACGTCGCAGGGACGACCGCGAGCGCTCCGGCCACGATCGCTCCCGTCAACAAGATCGCGGCGAGCCGCGGGCGGACACGACGGTGGAGGGAGGTCACCGTGACGGCGACCGTCACCGCGACCAGGAGCGGGGCCACCAACGTGAGCCTCACGACCGATCTCGATCCAGCAGACGCCTGAGCGCCCCTCGATCCTTCTTGCTCAGACCACCGACGAACCCGCTCAGCGCGCCGGCACGGTCACCGGCTGAGGACAACACGGCTCTCATCTGTTCCGCGGTCAGTTCCGACTCGGAGATCGCAGAGGCGTAAGCGAACGCGCGCCCCCTGGGGGTGCGAGTCGCCTGGCCTTTGTCGTGTAACCGACCCAACACGGTCGTCACCGTCGTGTACGCGAGGTCGAGTTCGAGCCGTTCGAGCACCTCGGCCGGTGTCAGCGCGGCGTCCGCACCCCACAGCACGTGCAGCACCTCGCGCTCGAGCGCTCCGTCCGGCCGACGACCCATTCACACCTCCTCGCCCGACGAAGCCTACGAGACACCGACACCACCACCCGGTGCTGGCGCCACTCGCCGACCCGAGGTGCCCGGCTCTGGGGCACCATCGGCTCGTTCCCGACGGGGCCGGCGGTATCGTCGGAGTCGATGGGCTCGACGATTCGACGCTCCGCTCTTCCCGGACTCGCGATCGTTCTCGCGGCCAGCTGTGGCAGCGTGGCCACCGACTCGGCGCCCGTGACCTCAGCCGACGTCGGAGCCGTGACGCCAGCCGACTCAGGCACGGAGCTGTCCGGCGTCGCGTTCGACGTCCGCCGCGATCCTGGTTGAGGTTGCTGTTCGGAGTGGGTCGTGTACCTGCAACGACACGGCGCCGATGTCAGCGTCACCGACGACTCCGATCTCGCCGCGCATCGTGCCGACCTCGGTATCCCCGAAGTTGCTGCGTCGTGCCACACCGCCACGGTCGGCGGCTATGTCATCGAGGGGCACGTCCCCGCCGGGGCGATCCACCGACTGCTCGACGACCGCCCCGACGCGGTCGGCCTCGCGCTGCCCGGGATGCCTCCCGACTCTCCGGGCATGGGCGGAGATCCGTCCACCTGGGAGCGCCAGCCCGTGATGCTGGTGACGGACGACGGCACCCTCACACCGTTCCAGTACTGACACCTATCGCTCGGGTCGGGTGTTTCGACAGGGAACCCGGCGGGAACAACACCACTTGACCTTGCCCCCGAGGGGAAGGTGTACACGTAGATCATGACACACCTCACGCACCCACACCATCACGCCGTCGACGCGGACCGGGCAACGGTCTCACAGGCTCACGCCGCGAGCATCGGCCACCATCACGACGGCACCGGTCAACCACCACCGAGCCGCGACGCACACCCCCCCGGTCACGGGGGGCACGACAAGCACGCTGGTCACGACCCGGAGTCGTTCCGGCGGCTGTTCTGGCGGAACCTGCTGCTCGCCATCCCGGTGGTCGGGTTCTCCGAGATGATCCAGGACTGGTTCGGGTACTCGATCGACGCCGGCTGGGCGCCGTGGGTGGCGCCGGTGATCGGCACGGTCATCTACCTGTGGGGCGGCAGGCCGTTTCTCGCCGGCGCCGTGCACGAGGTCCGCGGCCGCCGGCCCGGGATGATGTTGCTGATCGCATTGGCGATCACCGTCGCCTACGGATCGTCGCTCGCGAGCTCGCTCGGCTGGGGTGATCTCGACTTCTGGTGGGAGCTGGCGGCGCTGATCGTGATCATGCTGCTCGGCCACTGGCAGGAGATGAAAGCGATCGGACAAGCCCAAGGCGCGCTCGCCGCGCTCGCCGAACTCCTGCCTGACCGAGCGGAGCGGATCGAAGGAGGCGAACCCGTCGAGGTCGCCATTGCGGATCTCGGACTCGGTGACGTCGTCCTGGTCCGGCCCGGTGGTCGAGTGCCGGCCGACGGCGAGATCGTGGCTGGTTCCGCAGCGATGGACGAATCGATGATCACCGGCGAATCCCGGCCCGTCGAGCGCGGCGAAGGAGACCGTGTCGTCGCCGGGACCGTGTCGTCGGATCGGGCGATTCGGGTACGTGTCGACGCCGTCGGCGACGACACGGCGCTGGCCGGTATCCGGCGACTCGTCGCCGACGCACAGAGCTCGAACTCGCGCACCCAAGTGCTCGCCGACCGCGCAGCCGCCGCGTTGTTCTACGTGGCGACCGCCGCTGCGATCGTCACACTTGCGGCCTGGGCGGCGGTCGGCGACGCTGCCGACGGGGTCATCCGCACGGTGACGGTCCTCGTGATCGCCTGCCCCCATGCCCTTGGGTTGGCGATCCCGCTCGTGATCTCGATCACCACCGCGACGTCGGCACGGGCCGGCATCCTGGTCAAGGATCGGTTGGCGCTCGAGCGGATGCGCACGGTCGACGCCGTCCTGTTCGACAAGACCGGAACCCTGACGAAGGGGAACCACGCCGTCGTCGACCGGGCGGCGATCGATGGATGGGACGTCGATGACGTGATCCGGCTCGCCGCCGCGGCTGAGACCGACAGCGAGCATCCGATCGCCCGTGCGATCGTCGCCGTCGGAGACGACCTCGGCGACGTGCCGACCGCCGACGACTTCGACGCCATCACCGGGCGCGGCATCGCCGCATCCGTCGATGGGCACCGGATCGCAGTGGGAGGCCCCGCCCTGCTCGAACAGCTGGAACTCGACGAGCCCGTCGGCCTCGCGGAGCGGATCCGCGACGTGGCGCGACCGCGGGGGCACCGTCCTGTTCGTCGTGCGAGACGGCGAGCCGATCGGAGCGATCACCGTGGCCGACGAGATCCGCCCCGAGTCACGCGGCGCCGTCGATGCGCTCCACGCACGCGGCACGCGGGTCATCATGATCACCGGCGACGCCCGGCAGGTCGCCGACCCCGTTGCCGCCGAGCTCGGCATCGACGAAGTCATGGCCGAGGTGCTGCCCGAGGACAAGGCCGCCAAGGTCGGCGAACTCCAACAACGTGGCATGCGGGTCGCGATGGTCGGCGACGGCGTCAACGACGCACCAGCGCTCGCCCGGGCCGAAGTCGGGATCGCGATCGGCGCCGGCACCGACGTCGCCATCGAATCAGCGGGCGTCGTCCTCGCTTCCAGCGACCCGCGCGCCGTCTCCGCCGTGATCGATCTGTCGCGGGCCAGCTACCGCAAGATGCTCCAGAACCTCGTCTGGGCCACCGCCTACAACGTGATCGCCATCCCCGTCGCCGCTGGCGCGTTCGCATTCGCCGGGCTCACCCTGCCACCGGTGGCGGCCGCGGTCGCGATGAGCCTGTCGACGATCATCGTCGCCGCCAACGCCCAACTGCTCCGCCGGCTCGACCTCCGACCCCACGACAACCCGGCTCACGACAACCCGGCTCACGACGGGCGAGACTGACGCCATGCGCATCGGAGAGGTCGCCGAGCAGGCCGGCGTCACCACCAAGACCATCCGCTACTACGAGACGCTCGGGCTGCTCCCGGAGCCCGAGCGGACCCACGCTGGTTACCGCACCTACGACAACGACACGCTCGATCGGTTGCGGTTCATCCGCGACGCACAGGCCACCGGCCTCAGCCTCACCGAGATCCACTCGATCCTCGAACTCAAAGACCACGGCGAACGCAGCTGCGAACACACACGCGCGTTGCTCCACCGCCAGATCCACGACATCGACGCCCAGATCGCCCGCCTCACCGACGCTCGACGAACACTGGTCGAACTCGCCGACCACGCCGACCACGTGAACCCCGCCGACTGCACCGACCCTCACCGCTGTCAAGTCATCGAAGCCCGGAGCACAGGCGCATCGCTGCATCGCGCAGAGGCCTCATGAGACGCGAACCGCACTCGAACCGGCCAGGACGGCGCGCATGTCGACCCCTCCCGGGCACGACGGCCACGACGAGCTGGAGTGCTGAGCGCGTCATCGAATTCCTTGCCCCGATGCGAACTGGTTCCCGTGGTCAGGTCGAGCGGTCGGCGATGTCGGCGATGTCGGCGATGTCGGTCATGATCTTCGCCAACTCGAAGTCCTTCGGGGTGTAGACGGCCATCACGCCGGCCGCTTCCAGACGAGGTCGGTCGGCCTCGGGGATGATGCCGCCGACGACCACCGGCGACTCGATTCCTTCGGCGCGCAGCTTGCCGACGAGGTCAGGGACGAGTTCGAGGTGCGAGCCCGACAGGATCGACAGGCCGATCACGTCAGGGTCCTCGTCGCGTGCGGACGCGACGATCTGATCGATCGTCAGTCTGATGCCCGAGTAGATCACCTCCATGCCGGCATCGCGGGCAGCGACGGCGACCTGCTCGGCACCATTCGAGTGTCCGTCGAGACCGGGCTTGGCGACGAGCAGCCGTACCGGACCCCCGACCCTGCTGCGCATCCGCTCCGCCACGTTCGCCAGCCCGCCGACCGCCCCACCACTGGCGCCGCTCACTCCTGTCGGGGCGCGGAACTCGCCGAAGGCGTCGCGCATGACGGCACCCCACTCGCCGGTCGTCCCGCCCACCCCGGCCAGGGCGATCGTGGCGGGCATCACGTTCTCATCGGTACCGGCGACCCGCCGGAGCTCGGTCAGCGCGGCGTCGACCGCCGACTGATCTCGCGCCGATCGCCACGCGCGCACGTCGTCGACCATCTCCCTGCCGACGGCTGGGTCGACGGTGAGGATCGCTCCCTCGCCGCCGAGCGGCGAGTCGGTCGTCTCGGTGAAGGCGTTGACGCCGACGACGGTCTGCTCGCCGGTCTCGATCCGGCGCGTGCGCGCTGCCATCGACGCAACGAGGCGCGATTTGAGGGTCTCGACCGCCTCGAAGGCACCGCCCAGGGCGAGGACGTCGTCGAGCTCCGCCTGTGCGGCATCCCGCAGCTCGGTGGTGCGGGCCTCGACCACGTGCGACCCGTCGAACAGATCGCCGTACTCGAGCAGGTCGGTCTCGAAAGCCAGCACCTGTTGCATGCGCAGCGACCACTGCTGATCCCACGGGGTCGGGAGGCCGAGCGCCTCGTTCCAGGCGGGGAGTTGGACCGACCGTGCCCGGGCCTGCTTCGACAGCGTGACGCCCAACATCTCGAGCACGATCCGCTGCACGTTGTTCTCCGGCTGCGCCTCGGTCAGACCGAGCGAATTGACCTGCACGCCGTAGCGGAACCGTCGCGCCTTCGGGTCGGTCACGCCGTACCGCTCGAGTCCGATGCGGTCCCACATCTGCGTCATCGCACGCAGCTTGCAGATCTCCTCGACGAAGCGGATGCCGGCGTTGACGAAGAACGAGATCGATCCGAACACCTGGCCGAACCGGTCATCGCTCACCTGACCCGAGACGCGAACGGCGTCGAGCACGTCGATCGCCGTCGCCATCGAATAGGCGATCTCCTGGACCGGCGTCGCACCTGCCTCCTGGAGGTGGTACGAGCAGACGTTCATCGGGTTCCACGACGGCGCATGCTCGGAGCACCAAGCGATCATGTCGACGATCAGCCGCCGCGACGGACCCGGCGGGAAGATGTAGGTGCCCCGTGACAGGTACTCCTTGACGATGTCGTTCTGGGTCGTTCCCCGCAGGTCCGCGGACGCCACGCCGTGCTCCTCGGCGTTCGCGACGTAGAGCGCGAGCAGCCACGATGCGGTGGCGTTGATCGTCATCGAGGTGTTCATCTCGCCCGGCGGGATGCGGTCGAGCAGGGTTCGCATGTGGCCGAGGTGGGCGACAGGCACCCCGACCTTGCCGACCTCGCCCCTCGCCATCTCGGAGTCGGGGTCGTAGCCCGTCTGGGTCGGGAGGTCGAACGCGATCGACAAGCCGGTCTGGCCCTTGGCGAGGTTCGAGCGGTAGAGCTCGTTCGACGCGCGAGCGGTCGAGTGCCCCGAGTAGGTGCGCATCATCCACGGTCGGTCTCGTTCAGGATGCTCGGTCATCTCGATTTCTCCACGTGTTGCTCAAGGTCGGTGGCTGACGGTCCGATACCACACTGTCCGACCGAATCGCCGGTCCACGAATCTCGTGGCGGGAACCTCCAACCGGCATCTGGGACAAACGGTTGGGCATGATCTCGATGCCGGTGGGTGGCGGCCCACCGGCATCGGGTACTTCTCGGCTCAGGTGACCGCCGCCGCGAGCCGTTCGAGGTACTCGAACCGTGGCACGTCGACCGCTCCGAGCGAGGCGAGGTGCGGCGTGGTCCACTGCACGTCGAACAGGCTCCCCCCGGTCGATCCGAGCCAGTCGACGGCGTGCACCAGTGCGACCTTGGAAGCATCGGTGACGCGGTGGAACATCGATTCGCCGGCGAAGAGACCCGCGATCCGCACCCCGTAGAGCCCGCCGACGAGCGAGCCCGAGGCCGGGTCGAGGATCTCGACCGAGTGGGCCCAACCCAACTCGTGGAGCGTGGTGTAGGCATCGAGGAACGAGCGGTCGATCCATCCGCCGGATCGGCGCGGATCGGCACAACCTTCCATGACGGAGCGGAAGTCGGTGTCCATCGCGACGTCGAAGCGCCCGACGCTGCGGCGTAGCGAGCGGGACACGTGCAGGCCGTCGAGGGGAAGGACGCCACGTGGGTCGGGCGAGAACCAGGCGATCCGTCGCCGGTCGAACGGCATCGGGAACAGCCCGGTTCGATACGCGGCCAGCAGGGTGCCCGGTTCGAGGTCGGCGCCGATCGCCACGATGTCGCTGTCGTCGACGGGTCCGTCGGTTGGCATGGTCCAACGACTCGGTGGCGGTTCGATCGGCGTCACGAAGGGGGTGGCCGGGAGCCGGCCGTGCGTCCCGGAGGTCACCCGTTCGCTCACTGCGCCATCCTGGCACGTCGGGTCGGCTCACGGCAGGTCTCCGGTGATCACCCGTAATCGAAGAATCCCTGGCCGCTCTTGCGCCCGAGCTGGCCGGCCGCGACCTTGCGGCGGATGGTCGGGACGGCGGCGTAGTTGGGATCGCGGAACTCGCCGTACAGCGCGTCGAGGATGGCGAGCGATGTGTCGAGGCCGACGAGATCGAGCAGGGCGAACGGTCCCATGGGGAACCCGCAGCCGCCCATCATGGCGGTGTCGATCGACTCCATCGAGGCGGTGCCGTTCTCCCACATCCGGACGGCGTTGTTGAGGTACGGGAACAGCAGCGCGTTCACGATGAACCCGGCACGGTCCTCGACGCTGACGGCGTCCTTGCCGCAGTGCTCGGCGAACGCCACGGCTTTCGCGATGGTGTCGTCGGAGGCGGTGATCGGCCGGACGATCTCGACCAGCTTCATGATCGGTGCGGGGTTGAAGAAGTGGATCCCGCAGACCTGCGCCGGTCGTTGCGTGGCCATCGCCAGCTCGATCACAGGAAGGGTGGACGTGTTGGTGGCGAGGATGCCGCTCGGCTTGACGATCTGCTCGAGCTCGGCGAAGAGCGCCTTCTTGATGGCGAGATCCTCGACGACGCTCTCGATCACGAGATCGCAGTTGGCGAGTTGACCCAGGTGGTCGGTGACCCGGATCCGACCGATGATCGCGTCGCGCTCGCTGGCGTCGATGCGTTCCTTGGCCACCTGGCGGTCGAGTCCGCTCGTGATCCGGGCGAGCACGGCGTCCGCGCCCTCCATCGTTCGCGACCGGACGACGACCTCATGCCCTGCTCGTGCCGCGACCTCCGCCAAACCGGCGCCCATGATGCCCGACCCGACGATGCCAACCTCGAAGATGTCTGCCATGTCGACCACCGTAGTTACCCGCGGGTAACAAACCAAACTCGGGTGAGTCCCGTCGTCGTCGTCCGCTCTACGATCGGGGCATGCCGGGGACGCTGGTACTACAGGGTGGTGGACCGTTCGTCGTCAACGACGACCTCGATCGGCGCGTCTTGGCCGGGGTCACGCGGGTGGTGATGCTGCCGACGGCCGACGCCTACGAGCAGCCGACGGAGATGGTCGCGAGTGCCGAGGCGTGGGCGGAGCGGCTGGGTGTCGAGGTCGAGGCGCTCATGGTCCTCACGCGCACCCAGGCCGACGAAGCGGCCGCGGCCACGGTTGCCGGCGCCGACGCGGTCTTTCTTGCCGGTGACTCGTCGATCCATCTGCGCAGCGTCCTCAAGCAGACGGCCCTGTTCCGCGCGATCGGGGGTGTGCTCGAACGTGGTGGCGTGGTGATCGCGGCCGGTCCGAGCGCGGCCGCCCTCTGTGACCCGATGACCGACCGTCGCGGTGGCGCCTTTGCGTTGGGCCTCGGGCTCGTGCCGGGCCTGGCGGTGATCACCGAGGTCGAACAGTGGCCGGCTGCGCAGCTCGATCGGGCTCACTCGCTGGCCGACACGACCGTCGTCGACCTGCCCACCGGGAGCGCCTTGATCCGCACCGACGACGGCTGGGAGACCGTGGGCGACGCGGTCACCCACGGTGACCTAGCGACCTGATCGACGGCCTCGGCCGTCGTCCGGGCGGGCAGACATCCATCCGGACGAACGTGTGTTCGGGTATGCTGGGCGTCATGACGTTCGGTCAATCATCGGGTCCGCCGGCCACCGCTCGCCAGGTGCAGCAACTCCTGGAACTCATCCACGATGCGGGTCACGCCGACTTCCGAGATGCTCGCGGCCCGATGGGCTTCACCCAGCGTCAGGCGGCCGGAAGGTTCTCGCGCGACGAGGCCGAGGCCCTGATCGTCGAGCTCGAGACGGCAGCACACGAGGGTGAAGCACTCGACGCGACCACCGGCCTCGGGCCGACGCCGAAAGCGCGCAGTGCCGACGTCGACGCGGCGCTGCGCGATGTGTCCGCGGCCCGTCTCGCCGCGGAGCTGCAGCGCCGCGGCTGGATCGTGGTCGAGCCCTGATCGGTCGGTCGCAGCTCGACCTCTGTGACCTCTACGTCCAAGCGAATACCGGCTGCTCGAGGTGATCGACCCGCTCGTCGGCCCGACCGGCCATCGCGACCTGCCGGAACTGGTGGAGCACGGCGCCGGTCGGCGCGTGGATCAGGTCCCTCCCGATCGGGAGCTGGACCACCGGCCGATCGCTCTCGGGAATCGACACGTACCGAGGCGTCGTGTCGCGCAGCGTGTGCAGCCCGACGCGGTAGATCGCCAGAACCTCGTCGGGCGAGGGCCTGAGCTCCGGGTCGGCGCCGCCCCACACCACAACCGGTGAGATGACGTAGCCCGAGCGTGTCGGATAGTCGTCGAGCCAGCCGACGACCGAGTCGGCCCCGAGGCGCACGCCGATCTCCTCGTCGACTTCGCGGAGAGCGGCGTCGAGCGCGGTTTCGCCCGGATCGACGCGGCCCCCGGGGAAGGCCCACTGCCCGGCGTGGCGATTCATGCGGGTGGGGCGGCGACACAGCAGGAAGGCTGCTCCGCCCGCGACGCCCACCATCCGGCCGTCGAACCCTCGGACGTCGCCCGGAGCCTCCGCCATGTCGATCGTCGCGATGACGACCGGGTCGTCGTCGTGGTCGGCGGGGTGGCTGTCGACGAGCACGATCGCCACGGCAGCGTGCTTTCGGCCGTCGAGCTCGTGGGAGCGGCGGCGGTGCCGCTCCAGGTTGCGGGCGAGGCGCTTGCGCAGCTCGTCGGAATACGGGATCAGATCGGGGGTGTTCACGATGCGACCACTGTCGCATCCCGGCGGCGGTGCCTGCGAACCATGGCGAGCGTGATCATGGTCCGACTCCACGACGACCGGGGTTTCGACACCAACCGCTTCGTGTGCAAATCCTGCAACGAGCGCGGGTTGCAGATCGCCTTCTTCCATGACGACGCCCGTCGGCTCGTCACCGCCGAGTTCGAGTTGGACGACTCCTTCAGTGGCGCGCCGACGCTCGTGCACGGTGGCGTAGCGCTCGCAGTGCTCGACGAGGCGATGGCCTTGGGCTTGCATCGCGATCGGCCGCCGGTGGGCGGTGACGACCGAGACCACGACGACGTTCCACCGCACCGTTCGCATCGGCAGGCGCTACCGAGTGGAGGCCGACGTCGTCGAGCACGTCGGCACGGTGATGTGGACATCGACACGGGTGCTCGATGGGTGCTGTGTCGTGCGATGTGAGGCGTCGGCCACCTTCACCACCCTCGGTTCGGCTCGGCCCGACGGTCGCAGGCGCCCCGCTGCGCGAGGGCACCCGACGTACGTGCGCGAGTGACTCGCTGGCCCGGCCGGCGGCGCGGCGACCGATCCGACGCTCAGATCCGTGACCACGCCTGTCGTACGGCGGCGACAGCAGCGTCCTCGTTGGCCCCGAGCTGACGTGCCACCACGACCAGCGCGTCGGCGGCTTGCTTCAGACCGGTGCGCTGCTCGCGTGCGGTGACCGGCTGCATCTCCAGCACGAACGAGCCCTTGCGTCCCCGTGTCTCGATCACCGAGTCGCTCTCCAGCTGCCCGAGACGGCGGCGAACGCGAGGATCAGCGCGGCGAGGACGCCGGCGGTTGCCAGCGCGTTCTGGAGGAGCTGGAGACCGACGTCGGAACTGAGGTACTCCGCCATGCTGCCCGCGCTGACCACGGCGGCGAGGAGGAAGAGCGATCCCACGAACTCGCCGACGAGCCGGCGGGCGAGCGCCACGCTCAACACGGGCGGGCGGTGCTGGTCGCCAAGCCGTCGACGCCCTCGCCGAGGGCGGCCCGGATCGCCGCGAGCCGATCGGTGCGCAGCCGGAACCACGCCCACTTGCCGCGCTGTTCCCGCTCGACGAGACCCGCGTCGACCAATTGACGCAGGTGGTGACTGATCGTCGGTTGCGACTTGCCGAGTGCTGCAGGGAGATCGCAGGCGCACAACTCGCCCGTCTCCGACGTGGCGAGCATCGACACGAGCCGGATTCGCGCGGGGTCGGCGATCGCCTTCAGTTGGGCGGCGAGCTGGGTGGCATCGTCGTCGTCGAGCGGGGCTGCGAGGACGCAGCACCCGGGTGGGCAGAGCTCGGTCATGAGAAACATATTGACAGATCTCGATTCGTCTGCCAACGTATCGACAGGTATCAATACGAAATCCACCATGTTCCCGGAGGAACCACCCATGCGTCTCCAGCTCGCCCTCAACGTGACCGACCTCGACGAGGCCGTCGACTTCTACACGAAGATGTTCGCCACGGAGCCCTACAAGGTGAAGCCCGGCTACGCGAACTGGGAGATCGCGAACCCGCCGCTCAAGCTGGTCGTGTTCGAACGACCCGATGCCTCACCCGGCTCACTCAACCATCTCGGCGTCGAGACCGAGAGCGCCGACGAGGTCGCCGCCGCCGAGGCTCGGGTCGCGGCCGCGGGTCTCCAGACCTCCGGTATCGACGACACGATCTGCTGCTTCTCCGAGAAGGTCGAGACGTGGGTGCAGGGCCCTGAGGGTCACCGATGGGAGTGGTACGTCAAGCAGGCCGACCACGAGACCCAGCTCGAGAACGTCGTCCTCGAGCACACCGAGCCGGCGCAACCGTCGACGGTCGGTGGTTGTGGTACCGGGGGCTGCTGCTGATAATCGGACGGGCCGGCGCACGTCGACGGTGGTCTCCGGCGGGGTACCGCATCACCGGAGGAGGGCGATCACATCGCCCAACCACTCGATGCTGGTCGGCACGATCGGGTCCACGACGAGCTGGATGTGGGCCGCTCCGGCTGCCGCGAACTCGGCGAGCCGATCGGCCATCTCGTCGGGGGTGCCTTCGATCGGGGCGCCTCCGTCGTTCGGGTAGTCGCCCATCTGGCGTCCCGACCCGCCGGGCAACTGCACGTACACCGCGCACGTCGCTTCAACGTCGCCGGTTCGACCGAGCGCTGCGATGCGGGCATCGACGGCGCCCCGGACGGCGGCGAAGCCCTCGGCGGTGTTGCCGTAGTCGCTCCACCAGACGTTCCACGCGTCGACGTGCGGCAGCGTGATCGACTGCATCCGCTCGCCGATCGAGCCGACCAGGAGCGGCGGGCCGCCCGGACGTGGCGATCGGGGGTGGAGCACACCGTCGTCGATGTCGTAGTAGTCGCCGTGGAAGTCGATGGCGCCGTCGGTCAGCAGCGTGCGGATGATGGTGAACGCCTCCTCGAACCGGCTCACCCGGTGATCGAACGGAAAGCCGAAGGCGGTGTACTCGCGCAGGTTCCATCCGGCTCCGAGTCCGAGGATCAGACGGCCACCCGAGATCGCATCGACGGTGGCCGCCATCTTGGCGAGCATCGTCGGGGCGTGGAAGCTCGTCGATGCGACCAGCGGGCCGAGCTCGACCCGTTCGGTCGAGGCGGCCAGCGCGGCGAGAGCGGTCCACACCTCCCAGGGGCCGCGCGGGCCGACCGGGAGGTCGTACAGCAGGTGATCGCCGAGCCAGATCGAATCGAACCCGACCTGTTCCGCGAGCCTTGCCATCGCGATCAGATCGCCGAACGTGATCTCGTACTCGACCTCGGGGAGCTGCACCCCGATCTTCATGCCCGTCATCCGCCCACCGTACGTTCTGTCTGCGTGGAATCGTCTCATGGACGGTTCCACGCAGACAGAACCGGTAGGGGTCAGCCGCGGTAGCCGTGGGTGATCGGCATCCGGCGATCCTTGCCGAACGCCTTGAGGCTCACACGAACGCCGGGTGGCGATTGGCGGCGCTTGTACTCGGCGATGTCGACGAGGCGGGTCACGCGCCGCACGATCGCCTCGTCGTGACCCATCTCGACGATCTCGTTGGCCGTCCGGTCGTGCTCGACGTACAGCTCCAGGATCGGGTCGAGCACGTCGTACGGCGGAAGCGACTGGTCGTCGCGTTGGTCGGGCCGGAGCTCGGCCGATGGCGGCTTGGTGATCACGTTCTCCGGGATGATCTCGTGCCCCGCCGCCCGGTTGACGTAGCGACAGAGCTCGTACACCTCGAGCTTGAGGACGTCCTTGATGACCGCGTAGCCGCCCACCGAGTCGCCGTAGATCGTGAAGTAGCCGACCGCCAGCTCGCTCTTGTTGCCGGTGGTCAGCACCATCCACCCGAATTCGTTCGAGAGCGCCATCAGGAGTTGGCCGCGACAACGCGATTGCAGGTTCTCGTACGTGAGACCGGGGTCCCGCCCGTCGAACGACGGCGCAAGCATGTCGAGGTACGCCTGGAACGCCGGCTCGATCGAGATCGTCCGGTAGTCGATGCCGAGGTTCTCGGCGAGGAGTTGTGCGTCGGACTTCGAGTGATCGGACGAGTAGCGCGACGGCATCGAGACCCCGTGCACGTGTTCCGGGCCGAGCGCGTCGGCGGCGACACAGGCGACGAGCGTGGAGTCGATCCCGCCGGACAGGCCGATCACGACATCGGTGAAGCCGTTCTTGCGGAGGTAGTCGCGCGTGCCGAGCACCAACGCGTCGTAGAGCTCACGGTGCCGATCGAGGGCCACGGTGATCGGGGACACGCGGATCTGGTCGGGTGACCGTGGCGTATCGCTGATCGTCACGATCGGCAACGGATGCTCGGTGGTCTTGCCGCGCGGGTCGAGGAGCCGCCCGCGGTACACGGGCGGGATCGGCACGTCGACGACGAGCAGGTCCTCGACGAACTGGGGCGCTCTGGCCAGGACGCGGCCGTCGGCATCGACGACGAACGAACCGCCGTCGAACACCAGCTCGTCCTGGCCCCCGACCTGGTTCACGTACACGATCGCCGTGTGGGCGTCCTGCGCTCGTGTCGCGACCATGCGTTCGCGACTGCTGTCCTTGTCCCAGTGGTACGGCGATCCGTTGATGTTGACACTCAGTTCTGCGCCGCCCGCGGCCTGGGTGGCGAGTGGGCCGATCGGCGACCAGATGTCCTCGCACACCGACACACCGACCTTGACCCCGCCGATCTCGTAGAGCTCGAGCGGGTCGTTGTCGGTCCCTGGTGTGAAGTAGCGCTGTTCGTCGAACACGGCGTAGTTCGGCAGCAGTCGTTTGCGGTAGGTGCCGGCGATGGCTCCGCCGGCGCACACGGCAGCAGCGTTGTAGAGATCGCGATCCGCGTCGACGAAACCGACGACGGCCGCGCACCGTCGCGTCCGAGCGGCGAAGGTCGTCAGCGCCTGTTGGTTGTCGGCGACGAACCCCGGCTTGAGGACCAGGTCTTCTGGGGGGTAGCCCGTGATCGACAGTTCGGGGAACGCGACGATGTCGCAACCCGAGGACTCGGCCCGGTCGTACGCATCGATCAGCTTCGCCAGGTTGCCGTCGAGATCGCCGACGGTCGGGTTGATCTGAGCGAGCGCGATGCGGAGGACGGTCACGGCGTCAGGGTAGTCACCGTGCCGTTGACTACTCCGAGAAGAACCCGACGACGTCGACGACCACGTCGGTGGCGACTCGAGCGGTGAATCGTTCGCCGCCCGCAGCGGTGAGCTGCGTGAACGCCAGCGTGCCCCGTGTCTGGCCAGGCGCTCGGTAGTTGAGGTTGGAGACCACCGGCGGATCGGTCGACGGGTGGGCGACGATCCATCCCGCCCCGCTCGTGTTCGTCACCGTGATCGTCTGCACGACCGCCGATGCACCGTCGCCGCCGGGCACCGCGAGCACCTCGGGCGTGAGCGCCGAGAGACGGCTCATGCCGAGTGGGATCCGGGTGTCGGCGACGCGCTTCGGGACGATCGGCGTGTACAGGCCGGTTCCGGTGGCAGCTGCGCTCGACGAGGTCACGTACCCGAGCACGTCGACCACGATGTGGTCGAGGTTCTTGGTGATGGCCGTCACCATGCCCGCATGGAGCGGGACGACGACGATGTTGTTCCTGGTGTCTCCACCGGTGACGTTGACGCTCGCGGTCCCGGAGTCGGGTGCATCGTGTGGGACGAGCGTGACGCGACCCTGCTGGCCGGGCCGTGCGATGGCGGCGACGGACAGCACGGCCGCCTGGACCGTTCCGTCCACGGGCACGCCGACGAACCCGGCGATCTCGAGATCGATCCGGTCGCCCGACCGGGTCCACGGGTTGGTGCTCCCGGAATCGAGCGCGGTGCCGGCGGGTTCGCGTGTGTCGGTCAGCCGCAACGGTGGCAGCGCGATGAATCGCCCGTCGTCGCTGGTGCCTGCGGTGGGGGCGAACCAGGCCATCACGTCGACGACGACGCGCGTCGTCGTACTGGACTCCAGCACGAAGGTGCCGTCATCAGCGAGCGGGACGATCACCGCATTGCCGACCGTGGTCGAACCATCGGCGTTGAGCGACGACGTGACGGGCCGGGGCGACCGCGCCTCCCACGTCCGCACGAAGCCTGATCCGGCGGTGGAGGCCGCGGTGATGTTGACGAGCGCGGCCGGGTAGGCGCCCGGAGGGTCCAAGTCGACGACTCTGGTCGTGCCGTTGAAGACCGATCCGGCCGCACCCTCGGGAACCCCGGTTCCGTCACCGGTGTCGTAGGCGCGGATGGGGTTGATCGGCAGCATCTGGAGATCGCTGGGGGCCTCGGGGACGACCGCCTCGGTCGACGAGATCATCCGCAGCGCGCCTCCCACCTGGACGTAGTACAGGACCATGGCGCCGCCGGCATCGAACCCGAAGGTCATGTCGGTGAGCCCGGAGGCGCCGCTCGCGAACGGGGTGTCGTAGTCGACGCTGCCGTTCGGCTGCCGGATCCAGATCTGACCCGATCCACCGTCGCCGAACAGGTAGGTGCCGTCGAAGCGTTCGGGCCACAGGCCGTCGGGGGTGAACGCGCCGCCCGTGATGTAGCTCCCCTTGCTGTGGTCGTACGAGGTGATCGGATCGATCAGACCGGCCGGAGACCCCGCACACGGGCGCAACTGCCGCTGCTGGCACGGCCCCTCCCGCGTCGGCCAGCCGAAGTTCCCGATCGCACCCTCGTCGACCTCCTCATGGGTGTCCTGGCCGACGTCGTTGATGAAGAACCGATCGGAACCGTCGTTGCGATCGAACGCGATCCGGTACGGGTTGCGAAGGCCCCACGAGTAGATCTCCTGACACCGGATGCCGATCGGCGCACCGGTGCCCAGAGAGCCACACCGCATGGTGCCGTCGCCCGTGAACGGGTTGCCCGGCGCAGGCGCGCCGAGACGGGTGAGCCTCAGGATCTTGCCGTTGAGCAGGGAGAGGTCTTGGGCGGCATCGTTGCTGCCGGCGCTGCCCGAGTTGCCGCGCGGGTCGGCGCCGGAATCCCCGACACCCACGTACAGGTAGCCGTCGGAGCCCACATCGAGGTCACCGCCGTTGTGGTTGCCGCCGGTCGAGGCGATGTTGTCGACCAGGACCAGCTCCGAGGCGAGGCTGATCGTGTCGCCGAGCATCGTGAAGCGACTCACGCGGTTGACGCACCCGTTGAACCCGCGGTCGGTGTAGTACACGTAGACCCACCCGTTGCTCAGGAACGCCGGGTCGGGCGCCAATCCGAGGAGACCGCGCTCGCTGTTGCTGCACACGTCGAGGTCGATCGCGGTCGTGAACCCCGTCCCCGGTCGCCCGACGCGGACGCGGCCACCCTGCTCGAGGACGACGATCCGGTTGCCGGGCAGCCACTCGACCGCTGTCGGCCGGGAGAACGAAGCGACCTGGGCATCGGAGAATCCAGGTTGCACGCTGGCGGCCTCGGCGGCCGGAGCGGCGGACTGGATCGAGATGATGGCGGTGGCGGCAACAGCCGCGGCAGTGAGGAACGATCGACGGCGCACGCCGCGAAGGTAGTTGGAGTGGCGGCCTCTCGGGTGTCGCGCGCCAGAGGGTCGGCCCTCGGTCATGATCTCGGCATGGAACTTCGCATGCTCACCTGGGACGGCAGCGGTCCGCCACGTCCTGCTACCGAGATCGCGATCGTCGGCGACGTCGACGGTTGGACGTGGATCGACGTGACGGTCGAACCAGGTGACTCCGACGTCGGTGTCGATCTCCCCGCGTCGCTGCGGCTCGATCGGATCGCCGTGCACGACGCCATTAACGAGAGCGACCACCCCAAGGTGGACGACTTCGGCGACCATCTGCTCATCGTGTTACACGGGCTCCGCGACGATCGCGTCGAGACGTACGAGGTCGATTGTTTCGTCACCGCCGACGTGTTCGTCACCTTCCGCCGTCGTGGGGCGCCTGCGGTCGATTCGTTATGGGACGGCCTGCAACAGCACGCCGAGCTCGCGGTCGGGGGCTGTGGCGAGTTGGCGGCGCGCCTCGCCGATGGTCTCAGTCGGCGGCTGCTGGCCGTCGTCGACGCGTTCGATGCCCGTGTGGACGACCTGATCGCGCAGGCGCTCCGAGCCGACCCGGGGCTGCTCGCCGACGTCACGGCGGTGCGGGCCGATCTGTCCGCCGTTCGGCGCGTGGTGACACCGCAGCGCGAGGCACTCGACGTGCTCCGCAGCTCGGACTCACCCTTGATCACCCCGCTCGCCCGACGACGCTTCTCGGACGTGTTCGATGTCGCCTCCCGGGCGGCGACCGGGCTCGACGCCTCTCGGTCCGCGCTCGCCGAGACCCTCGATGCGTACCGGGGGGCGGAAGCGCGTCAGGCGACCGAGGTCACCAAGGTGCTGACCGTGTATGCCGCGGTCATGCTGCCGCTGTCGTTGATCGCCGGCTTCTTCGGGATGAACCACTCGAATCTGCCCACGCTCGAGTCCGATTGGGGTTGGCTGGTGGTGGCGGGCATCATGGTCGTCGTCGCCGCCGTGTCGATCGGCGTCTTCGTCGCCGAGGGCTGGGTGCGACGTCCCTCGGGTCGCCGTGCGGGCGCCACGCTCGGACGCGGGCTGCTGGAGGCGGCGCGGGCGCCGGCGCAGGTCGCCGGCGCCGTCTACGAGATCTCATCGCTCCCGTTGCGTACGGCGATCGTGCGCCGCGGCCGCTCGCCGCAGTCGTCCCCCGACGACTGAGACACGCTCTCTCGTGATGGTCGTCGCGTGTTCGCCGGGCGCCGACGCGAGCAGTGGACCGCGTCTCCCGGCGAGGGGTTCACCCCGACGGCAGCCCACATGCAGCAACGATCAGCGCGGTCACCGAGGTCGACAGGGAATCACGGGCGCCGGTCGGTACGACCCCGTCGTCGAGCGCCTGATCGAGGACGCCGATCGCGTTCGTGATCTCCGATGATCGAGACGGTAGGGCACTCGGGAGCGCTGCCTGCAGGAGCTCCCGGGCAGACATCATCGACGGGTCGGGAGCACGACGGTCGCAGCGGACCAGTTCGACGACGGCCAGTCCGACCCGTGCCTCGCTCGCGAGTCCGGCGAAGTTCTCGATGTCCGCAGCACCCTCGACGACCCTGGAGAACGATCGTTCGGCTCGGTCGGCGAGTGCCAGACGCCGCTCGGGCTCAGCCGCCGCGAGGAGTCCGCACAGGGCGAGGTTCCCTCCCCCCAGCGACGCCTTGAGACCCATCTCTGCCGTGCTGGGTTCGTCGCGGCCGGCGAGGTCGAAAGCTGTGTCGAAGGCCTGGAGGCCGGCGTCCACGTCCGCCGAATCGACCATCGGATCCGAAGGTGCGGCCGCGAGATCGGCGCGACATCGCTCGACCCAGACCTCGCCGATGCCGACGTACGCCCGCCCGTACGATACACCGTCGAGCTCGGCCACCCCGGAGTACGCGGCGAGCGCGAGTTCGTACGTCTCGTCAGCGAGTTCAGGGTCGCCGGCCTGCAGGGCGCGGGCGTGGAGGAGCAAGGAGTTGCCTCGCAACAGCTCCATCACCCGGACGAGCGATGTGCTGTCGCCATCCGACAGCGACGCGGTCACGCGGGCGAGCTCCGCCGCGGCCTCTTCGTACTGGGCCGAACGGTGGAGCTGCATCGCACCGACCAGATCGGCGATGTCGGACAGATCGTCGTCGACGAGCCCCGTCACGGCCCCCGGGCCGATGTCACGACCGCCCGGCTCGGCGACGATGTGATGTGTTCCCGTGATCTCGGGCGCGTCGGGTATCGCCAGTGGTGCGAACGTCATCGACAGGGCGAGCTCGGACCCCTGGTCGTTCACGACGAGGTCACCCGAGATCAGAGCCTCGAGATCGGCCCTGGTGGCCAGGCGATCCGCGGTGTCGGCCGCGTCGTAGGTTGCGAGCTCGCCGCAGGCCGTCGGGCCGAGCACCGCGAGGGCCGGCACCCCTGCCACGTCGGTTCGGAACGCTTCGGCGAGGCTGTCGGCGATCGCCGAGGGAGCTCCGGGCGCCGACCCGTCAGGGCGGCGGTCGTCGATTCGGACGGCGACGCCGATGTCGAAGCCACCGGTCCCGCACCTGCCGTCAGCCTGACCGACGTACCACACCGAACCGTAGCTGGCGGCCGCGACGCCGACGAGGACGAGCCGTGCGACCAGCTTCCGACGGCGGGCTTCCTTCGCCGGATGTCGTGCCATGTCGCCGACCAACGCCCTGAGCGTCTCGGCCGACACCGCGGCCGGGATCGGCGCTCCTGCCTCCTGCCTCGTCAGGTACTCGAGCTCCGGAGGCAGCTCGTCCGTCGTCGGCATGGCGTCGACTGCAACGAGAACCGGGGTGACGATCGAACGGTTCCGACGTGCGGCGACGAGCTCGTGACGAAGCACGTCGTCGTCCTGCATCAGCCGTCCGGATTCCCAGTTCGGTCCGATGATGACGAAGACGACATCGGAGCGTGCGAGGTTCGTTCGGATCTCACGCGGCCACGCTTCGCCGGGCTTGAGCGAACGGTCGTCGAGGAACGAGTCGCGAAAGAGGTCCTCCTTCAACACCGCCCGGATCTGCTCCGCCACAGACTTGACGTCGTTGCGGCGGTAGCTGATGAAGCAGTACAGGTTGGGGGAGACGAGTCGGCGCAGTCCGCCGAGAATCGTCGTCAGGACACCGTGAAATCTGCTTGACCGACGACGCACGCTCGCCCTTCCTTCGATCGCGAGAACACGAAGTAGTCGCCGGATGGGGCCGAGCCGATCTCGATGTCCTGCGAGCCGACACCGTCGGAGTCGGTCTGGATCGTGACGGAGTCGCGGTAGACGCACCCCTCGGTGGTGAATGCGTAGACATCGACCTCGACCGAGGAGTCCGGAACCTCGCCGGTGACCCACACGCTGATCGTTCCATCGCGGGTCTCCACCAGCTGGCGGGGATCTGTCGCCAGTTCGACCCGGAACTCGGTCGTGTCGTCGATGCGGAGTGAGGGCTGGTCCTGGCTGACGGTGACGCGGTAGGTGCCGACCGGGAAGCGGTCGGGGACTGCGTCGACCCGGATCGGTGCGATTCCCTCCGGCGTCTCGCGGATCTGCGTGAAGACGACACCGCTCGGGCCCTCGATCGTGATCTCGTACGGTTCCGCCCTCGTGACCAGCTCCGGAACGCAGAAGTGCAGGCGCTCGCCCTGCACCGGGCGGTCAGGCACGACGGTCACGCTCTCCTGGGAGAAGCACGGGGGCCCGGGTGTGAGCGTCCCGATCGCGCCGTCGACGCCGTCGGGAACCTCGTCCCCGCATTCGAGGAAGGAACATCCCGGACTTGGCGCCGGTTCGGGTTCGGGTTGGTCTTGCTGTCCAGGTTGGTCCTGCTGCTCAGGTTGGTCTTGCTGCTCGGGTTGGTCTTGCTGCTCGGGTTCGTCGGTCTGCTGCTCGACCGCCTCGTCGGCGGCCGGCGGTGCGGATGCGCGCTCGTCGTCGCAAGCGGCGCCCAACAGCCCCACGACGACTGCGAGGGCGAGCGTCCGATGTCGACTCCGACCCACGACTCGATGGTACTGCCCCTCGATCGGTCGACCGGACCGACTACCGACGTTCGCCCGCATGTTCGCGACGAGACCGATCCCTCGGGTCGAGACCGGTTCGTCAGGACCCGGGCATCAAGCGGCCGGCACCGTGCCGCGCGCCGCCCACGCCTTCGCGGTGAGTGCGAAGGGTGCGTCGCGAAGTCGCTCGCGGCAGCGCTCCATCAGCCGCTGCCGGGCTGGTGCGTCGAGCGCCGACACGTACGAGCCGGCTGGGCCGACGCCGAGCTCGAAGGGTTGCCACCAGTCCTCGAATCCGGGGTGCTCGACGGTGACGGAGAGGGTGGACTCCTCGACATCGCTCATCCCGGCGTCCCGGAACAGCAGCGCCAGATGTCCACGGCGTGTTCCCGGCAGCGTCGCCTCCCCTGGAGCGTGGGCGTCGAGATCGTGCGCGGCTTCCCAGAAGACGCTCAGCGGGCTGCCGCCCTCGACGAAGTCCCAGACGCACGCCGCTACGAACCCGCCGGGTCTGGTGACTCGTGCCATCTCGCGCAAGCCGCCGACCGGATCGTTCATGAAGTGGACCACGAGCTGGGCGAGGGCACCATCGAAGCTGTCGTCCGACATCGGAAGACGCTCTGCGGACGAGCAGTGCAGGGCAACACCCGGATGGCGTACCCGTACGGCCTCGACGAAGGTCTCCGACGGGTCGACGGCGGCGACGTGCTGATCACCCAATCGGCTCACCAACTCGGCGGTCAGCGCGCCCGGGCCGCAACCGACGTCGAGGACCCGGCTCGACGGAGCGATCCCGGCGAAGTCGGCGAACACCGACGCGAGCGGGATCGAGTACCGCCCCATGAACCGGTCGTAGGCGTCGGCGGAGACGGCGAAGCTCACGACCGCAAGGGTATGCCTCGCGGGACCCGGCCTGCCCACGATCGCCCGGAGTCGGGTGACCGAGGTGGCTCGACTGGCCTGTTCGGGTGCCTCGGGGCATCGGCTTGACCGCCTGCACTCTGTAGTGCAGAGTTACCTGTGATACAGAGCAAGGAGTTCCCTGTGAACCGATCCGACGACCTCTCCGAGATCCGTCAGCGAGTCCGACTGGACCGACATGCGACCTCGTACCCGCTGATCGTGATCGGGGCCGCCGGCTTCCACTATGCATCGTTCCGGTCGTCCGGGTGGTTGCCCGTCGTGTACGGAATGCCGCTGGCGTTCGTGATCGTGTGGGCGCTGCAGTGGCGGACCGAACGTGATCGCGGGGTCGGCAGCGGGCACGACGGCATGCTGATGGTGGCGTTCGCCGTGCTGCTCGGGACGAGTTTGGTGTCGTCGGAGACCTGGTGGGCGATCACGTCCGTCGTCGCCAACCTGTCGGAGGTGTGGGCATTGTTGCCGGCTGGTCTCGGGTTGGCGGCTCTGGGCTGGCGTCAGCGGAACGGGGCGCTCGTCGGATGGGCGAGCGTGATCGGTGCCGGGCTGTTGGCGGGTGAGCTCGCGAAGGACAGCTCCTTGATCTTCCCCGGCGGGGACGTGGGCGTCTCCTACATGGTGCTGCTCCCGCAGCTCGCGTTCGCTGCCGTGACGGGTGCTGGTCTGGTGAAGTTCCGGCGGGAGGGCGCGCCGGCGTGACCTCGTCGGACCACCCGGCCGATGGCCTCGATGACGTCGTTCATCAGCGGCACAGGCTCGGGATACTCGTCGTGCTCGCTGAGACGCGTCGCGCCGACTTCTCGTACCTCAAGAGCACACTCGGCGTCACCGACGGCAATCTGGGTCGTCATCTGCAGGTGCTCGAGAAGGCCGGCTATGTCACGGTCGACAAGATCTTCGAGAATAGGCGGCCGCGCACATGGGTCACGATCACCAGGACGGGCCGGCGAGCCCTCGACTCCGAGCTCGACGTCCTCGACGACATCGTCACACGGGCGAGGCGGACCACCGAGCACTGAGGACGACCGAGCACTACTGAGGACGACCGAGCACTACCGAGGACGACCGAGCACTGAGGACAACCGAGCACTGAGGACGACCGAGCACTGAGGACGACCGACCCTGAATCGACGAGACCCGGCCCCGGGGCCGGATCGTCGGCATTCACGTATGCAATCGGCCACTGGGTCGGGGTGAGAGGATTTGAACCTCCGGCCTCCACGTCCCGAATGACGTCCTGCCATGACATCGTGTGCCAACTCATGTCGGTGCATGCCGATCTAGCTGGGACTTCGCGATTCGACGTGCCAGCGTGTCCCGCTCAGTGTCGGGGAATGTCAGGGAGTTTGGCTCCCAAGATGGCTCCCAAGATCCGCACTGCGGACCGGCTCCGGTCAACGGTGGCGTCGTCGTGTGCGACTCGCCTGACCGGTCGCCGGGCGGTCGGCGGGCGCCATCCACGGACCAGATGGGCACCTCGGGCGAGGATGAACTCGTACCCAGCGAGGTCGCGCTGCTGAGCGTTATGCGTGGGTCGTCCCCGAGCATCTTGCCCCATATGTACTGCGTGTGGTGTATGTCGGCTCGGGTGTGTCGTTACGAGCGGTGCCAGCGGCGTTGAGGCCACGCGGCGGATGTCGTTGTGGCTGGTGCGTCGCCGGCACGTGACACCGCCACGAAGCACGCTGCCGAGAGTGCCATGAAGATGATTCCGATCGAGAGGATGCCGAGTACCCCAGCCACCCCGAAACACACCCCCGCTGTCATCAGCGAGACGCGTCGCCGAGCTCGGTGCGTGAGGAGCCCTACAGCGACAGCGATCGCTCCGCCGATGGCGGCTGCGAACCAGACGACGGAGAGCATGGTGGACATGCCTCGGTTAACAGGGGTCGGAGCCAACTGATTCCCGCGGCCAACCGTCAATCGAGCGACCATCTGTCGACGGCGTCGGAGCCCCCGAGCGTGAATGGCCGCTTGGGCTCGCGGTCTCCGGCCGTGGTCAACCAGGTTCGGCGCCGTATCGATCGTCGTGCCGGTTTAGCGCGTGGGCGAATGGCTGTTCGCGGCAGGGCGATATCGCGCACTCCATGCGCGGCTGATCAGTCCCGGTACGGCTGCTCGGCCCGCCCGATCGCGACGGCGGTTCCGGATGATCCGGTGCCGATGAACCAGAACGTTCCCTCCTGGTCGTAGCTGCCACCCTGGCCGGGGTTCGGCAACTCGGTGACCCATTCTTCAGTTCCGGTCGCGAGGTTGATGGCGTGAACGTCGGTGCCGACGGGAACGGCGATCACGTCGTTGGAGATCTGCGCGATCAGGTGTGGCGTCCCGGGGAGCGCGTGTTGCCACTGCTGGTTACCGCTCGTTGCGGTGTACGCAGTCAGGACCGTGTTTGCGCTCCCAGTGAGCTCGCCGGTGCCTCCGGTCTGGTCCAGCACGACAACGATCGGCTCGGCAGGTCCGGCAACGAGCGCGGCGACGAACCCAGGAACCGTGTCTTCCCAGACGATCGAGTCGTCGCGTGACACGGACACCTTGATCGCTTGTCCTGACCCACCGCTCGCGGTGGACACTTCGAGACCGTCGGCCTGCGTTGGCGGGGTGCCGATGCCTAACGACACCGCCTCCGATGCGACGCCGACCGCGTCGGAGGCGTCCTCGCCCGTGGCGGGCTCGAGCACCATGATCGGTGTGTTCTGCACGGAACCGTCGAGGACCCACAGCAGTTCCCCGCCGCGCATCGTCGCCTCGGTGGCGTTCAGTGGCCGTCGCCAGCGCTCCTCGCCGGTCGATGCGTCCAGGCCCACGACGGCGTCGCCGGTCAACGCGCCCACGACCGGTCCCGCTGCCGCAATCCCGCCGAGGAACTCGACATCACCGGCGTCGAACTCGACGCACCACAGGATCTCGCCCAAGTCGATCGCGATGCCGCGGACCACGTGCTCGACGGAACTGACGACCGCGACGTCGTCGAAGACCGCCGCGCCATCTGGCCAGCCGACTGGCAGGGACCATCGTTGTTCGCCCGAGTCGACATCGAAGCCGACCACACCGCCCGGGCCAGTCGCGCCGTCGTCGCAGCCACGATCGGCGACCTCGTCACCCCCGCAGCCGAACAAGGCCAGAGCCACGATCGAGGTCAACATGGCCGGTCGAGCAACCACCCGGAGAGCCTGCCACAGGTGAAGGCCGCCCAGGACGGCACGGGGCTGAGCGCTTCGGCCCGTCTGCCGGCTCTGTCTCGTTCACCGAGGGTGGCGGGTGGCCTGCCTCCCAAGACCGCTCCAGTTGCCGATAGCGCGTGGGTCTGACCCCGACCTCTGTGACCCAATATGCGTGGCTGCGAGACGTGTACGCCTCTGCCGTCACGCGACGGGTTCCTTCGGATCGACCAGCCAGACCTCAAGGTTCGCATCTCCGCCCGGTGGCTGGTCGAAGCCCAGGCTGTCTGAACCTTCCAGCGGTGTGACGATGTCGCGGTCAGGACCGTCGAGGATCCAACCCTGTGGTGTCGTGAAGAACCAGGTGGGACCCTCGCGTACGTTGAAGTAGTTCTCAGCACGGGGGTCTTGATTCGGCTGGAGGTAGATGACACTCGGCGAGCCAAGAGGCATCACCGATCGCAGGTCGTCGATCCCGATGTATGCGGGCCGCGGCAGCTCGACGTAGTAGCGGTCGTCGTTTCCCGACTCGAAGACGAGGTTGACGGAGTGGCTCGCAGCCTCATCGCCGGGTGAGGAGCCGAAGATCGCACCGTCTTCGATGTCGACCAGGGTTGCCTGCGTTGCGACGGTCGAACGAGCCGAGAGGTCCGCCAACGATGACGCGGGGTCGTAGTCGTACGTGAACGATCCCACCCAATCGTCGAATGTGATCGGCTCGGCCTCGTCGTCGGACGATCCACAACCGGTCATCGAGACCGCGAGCAGACCGCCTGCCAGCAGGAGCGCTATTCGCTTCACGTCCACCTCCGAGGTTCACGGCGTAGGCGCAAGTTAGACGCCGCGTCGACCGCTCCGGTTCCCGCTGAACTGTCAGCTCGACCCGCACAGAATGTGCGACTCACCAGACGGACCGTCATGCGCGGTATCGGCACGTACGCGAGCGCCAGTTCGCTCGATATTGCTCTGCCAGAACGTCGAACGACAGGCACGACGTACATGAGCCGTGGCGGCATTCTCCGATCACGCGGACCGCTGGAGAGACGGGCAAGGACGGTGCCCCGTCCTTGCTCGCCGGACTCTGCGGAGGTGCGCGTCGCTGACGCCTGCTTCAACCCCCTCTGAAGGCGAGAGAACCGAGGGGTGCGTATTGCGCCTGGTGGGGGTGGAGGTGGTCAGCGGAGGCAACGAGGTGGATTCGCTCGACGCAAGGAACGACTCTCCCGGACGTCGCCGTCCGACGCCGCCTCTGCGGATGCCTCGGCGCATGTCTCCGTGTCCGTTGGTCCGATCGCGCCTCGGATTCGGATGTAACGGTCGGCGCTCTCGACGGCTGTTAGGTACGTGATGAGCGAGTTCGCTGCTGCCATGTCGGGTCCGAGGCAGGTCACGCGGTGACTGCTGGACGTCCCGAGTTCTTGACGGTCGAGCAGACCGCCGTCGTCTGTGGCATCGGCCGCACCGTTGCCTACCAGCTCGCCCGGCGCGCAGCCGACCACGGCGAGGGCGACTTCCCGGCCGTCCGCTTCGGCAAGCAGCTCCGCGTCCCCGCCGGAAGCTTGAAGCTCTGATCGGTGGACCGATCACCCTCCCCACCGATCCACCGACCGAACCCGATCCCACGACCACCGAACCGACCGTGACCACCTACGACCACGACACCCGAACCACCCCACCGAAACACCACCGCCCCCAACACCGAGCCCGACCAACCACAACTCCCACTCACCACCCCATGACCATCAACCGAACCAACCCCCACCTCCACCCACCAAGGACAGACGAGTGCACACTCGAATCTGGGAACCGATCCGGGAGCCGGGAATGACCGTCCGGGTGACGACACTGAAGGGGCTGGGAGCCGGCCGCTATTACGTCGAGCAACTCCCGAGGTACTACCTCGACGCCAACGAGCCCCGAGGCCGGTGGCTCGGCAAGGCCGCCCACGAACTCGGCCTGTTCGGCGAACTCGACGACGACGACTTCCTCGCCGTCATGGACGGCCTCGACCCGAACCGGCCGGACCGTTACCTCGGCCGCGCCTATGGCGAGGACTCGGTCCGCGGGTTCGACGTCACGTGCTCGGCGCCGAAGTCCGTGTCCGTGCTCTTCGCACTCGGCGACGACGAGGTCCGCCGACGAGTCCTCGACTCGCACGACCGGGCCGTCGAGGCGCTCGTCGATTGGATCGAACGGCACGCCCCCACCCGGTATCGCATCGGCGGCGAGGTTGCGGTCGTCGACGCCGACGGCATCATCGCTGCGTTGTTCCGGCAGCACACGAGCCGCGCTCTTGATCCGCAGATCCACACCCACGTCGTGATCCCGAATCGGGTGAAGTCGCGCGACGGGCGCTGGCTTGCGCTGACGCCCGCCTCATCAAGCGCGATCAGCGCACCCTGTCCGGGCTCTACCACGCCGCCCTGCGAGCCGAACTCACGCAGCAGCTCGGTGTCCGCTGGCGGACACCGGAGAACGGGATCGCTGAGATGGCCGACGTTCCCGACGTTGTGCTCGCCGAGTACTCGAGCCGCACCGACGAGATCCGCCACCGCGTCGACACCAAGCTCGACCGCTTCCTCGCCACCATGGACCGCGACCCGACACCTCGGGAGCGGTGGCGACTCGAACGAGAAGCCGTTCTCGACACCCGTCCCAGCAAGGAAGCCAACGTCAACGCGGCCGTTCTTCACGCCGAGTGGCGCGAACAAGCACGACAACTCGCGACCACACCCGAGGCAATCGTCGCGCAAGCGATCGGTCGGGTGAGCCCGCGCCCGTCACTCGATCGACAGGACACGGCGACGATGATCGATCGGGCGATCGCGGCAATCAGCGAACGCCAGTCGACCTGGCGGCCGAACGAACTCCAGCGCGAACTCGCCGCGCTGCTCGCCACCGATCTCGGCGCGGACGCCACGGCGATACTCGACGCCGTCGAGTCGCTCGCCGACTGGATCGCCACGAATCGATGTGTCGACATCTCCGCACCGGTACCTGCCGACGCGCTGCGGCGTCGAGATGGTCGACCCGTGTCCGAGTCCGCGGTCGACCGAGCCCTCACCACCCAAGCCATCCTCGACCAAGAGCACGACCTCCTCGACTGGGCCGAACGCCGACTCGATGCCGGCGGCGACACCGCGCCCGCAGCGATCGACCGATCCGACGTCGACCTCAACATCGCCCAAGCCGACGCCGCCTCACGAGTCGCCGGCAACGAACATCTCGTCCTCATCGTCGGCCCCGCCGGCACCGGCAAGACCACTGCCCTGCGTCCCGCCGTCGCCCAACTCCGCGCCGACGGTCGAGCGGTGTTCGGCGTCGCACCGTCCGCCGGAGCAGCCGAGGTACTCGAGGAAGAGACCGGCGTCGTGGCTGACACGCTCGACAAGCTCCTCGTCGAACACGACTCCGAACGCCCGCCGGACCATCGCTACGACCTGCCCGCCGGCGCGACGTTAATCGTCGACGAGGCCGGCATGACCTCCACCCCGAAGCTCGCGCAGCTTGCAGCGCTCGCCGACCGCAAGCAATGGTGCCTCGTTCTCGTCGGTGACCCGATGCAGTTCTCAGCGGTCGGCCGAGGCGGCATGTTCGGCCTCCTCGTCGACACCTACGACACCGTCGAACTCGACCGGGTCCATCGCTTCGACCACGACTGGGAACGCGACGCCAGCCTCCGACTCCGTCGCGGCGACACCGACGTCGCCGACCGCTACGCCATGCACGATCGCCTCCACGGCGGCACCGAACACCGCATGCGCGCCGCGGCGATCACCCGCTGGTGGCTCGAACGCGAAGCCGGCCGAACCGCGCTCCTCATGGCACCGACCAACCACGCCGTCGACGAACTCAACCACTACTGCCAACTCGTTCGCATCGACGAAGGCCAACTCGACGCGAACTCACGATGCGTGCGAGCCGGAGCACACACGATCTACGTCGGCGACGAGGTCGCCACCCGCGGCAACGACCGACGCCTCCTCACCGACCGGGGCCGGATGGTGCGCAACCGAGCCGAATGGACCGTCACCGGCGTCCACGCCGACGGCTCGATCAACGTCGAAGGGCGCAGCGGCCGCATCCGCTTGCCGAGCGAGTACGTCGCCGAACACGTCGACCTCGCCTACGCCCGAACCGGCGCCGGCGCCCAAGGTCGCACCGTCGATATCGCCATTCTCTACCTCGACGGACCCACCGACGTCCGCAACCTCTACGTCCCCATGACCCGAGGCAGAACCGCGAACGAGGTGTTCGTCGCCACCACCGGCGAGCAGACCGCCCTCGACGTCGTCGCGCAATCCATCGCCACCGACTGGATCGACCGGCCCGCCCTCGTGCGACACGCCGAACTGAACCCTCACACCACGCCTCATGCGACGATCAGCCACAGCAGACGCATTCTCGCCGACTGGCGCGGTCGACCCGAGCAACCAACACCGGCCGCCAGCCGTCGTGCAGGCCAAGACGAGCGCAACCACTCCCGTCGAGTCCTCGACCACTGGCAAGGCCGCGACCTGCGACGGACGGTCGATGGCCACCGTGCCACCGAGCCAGCTCGACCCGACAACGAGACCTCGACACAGGTCGCCCGCCACGGCGACACAACAGACCTCGCCAACGGCAACGAAGAACTCCGACGGCAGCTTCGTCAGCTGCGACGCGGTCGCCAAGGACCATCGTTCGGGCCCGAAATCGAGCTGTGAGCCGCTCCCGCTGGATCAGCTCCACCCCGCGAGCTGTCAACCTCAGCGTTCACCCCGTTGCGGGGCTGACGCGTACCAGAGGGTCGTCGAGGTCTGTACCAAAACAGCATCATGGACTGTTCCAGAACGGGAATTGCCTGCTCATGGCGCTACGATGCTGAGATGGCGAAACCGGCTCGCAGCGCGAACTACCGGCCCCGGCTGATCGACGGCAGGCTGCGCGAGTTGCTGAACGCCGTCCCGGCAGTCGCCATCACCGGTCCACGCGCCGCCGGCAAGACGACCACGGCGCGCCAGCACGCTGCAAGCGAGGTCCGGCTCGATCAGCCCCTCCAGGCGGAGGCGTTCCGAGCTGACCCTGACGCCGCCCTCTCGGGACGCGCCGAACCCGTCCTCCTCGACGAATGGCAGGAGGTCCCCGCTGTCCTCGGCGCCGTCAAACGAGCAATCGACGATGACCCACGGCCAGGGCGGTTCATCCTGACGGGCAGTGTCCGCGCTGAACTCGAACAGGATGCCTGGCCCGGCACCGGACGGCTGGTGCGCATCCAGATGTACGGCTTCACCCAGAGAGAGTTGCGCGCCGACGGCCCACGTCCGGAGCGACCCGACTTCCTCGACCGGCTCGCTCGTTCGGATCCAGCTGACTTCGCACGGCCGACGGCAATTCCCGACCTGCGTGGCTACATCGAGCTGGCCGTGCGCGGCGGGCTCCCGCTCGTTGCCCTGTCGGCCAGTTCGGTGGCTCCGGCGCTCCTCGACGACTACGTCGATCAGCTGCTCACTCGCGACGTGTCCGCCACGATCCGCGACCGCGACACGGTGCGTTTGGCGCGCTACTTCGAAGTCCTGGCGGCGAGCTCGGCGGGAATCCCCGAGCACAAGACCCTCTACGACGCAGCGGCGATCGACCGGCGAACAGCGCTCGCGTACGACACATTGCTGGAATCGCTGTTCATCGTCGAGTCGGTGCCGGCGTGGTCCGACAACCGCCTTCAGACCTTGACGCACACCCCGAAGCGGTACGTCGTGGACAGCTCGTTGGTGGCCGCTGCGCTGTCAGCAACGGCCGAGACGATCATCGACGACGGTGACCTGCTCGGGAGGACACTCGACACCTTCGTCACCGCACAACTGCGCAGCGAACTCGCCGTCAGCGGCACACGGGCGCGTCGATCCCATCTGCGCACCAAGGGTGGCCGAGAGGAAGTCGACATCGTGATCGAACTGCCGGGGCGACGGGTGTTCGCGTTCGAGGTCAAAGCAGGCGGTGCAATCGGGACCAACGACGCCAAACATCTGTACTGGCTGCGCGACCGCCTGGGCGAACGATTCGTCGGCGGCGCAGTCCTACACACCGGTCCCGACCCGTACCAGCTCGGCGAGCGAGTGATGGCGCTCCCGCTCTGGGCACTGTGGGCCGACTGACCCTACGGCCACCCGCTGGGGCACCCGTCGCACGCCGCGCCGACATCAGTTCTCCGCGGTCAGTGACCCGAGCACCGAAACGTGGGACGTGACCACTCCGTCGGTGCGGTGGCGGTAGCGCTTGACCACCATCTCCAGATCCTTGTGGCCGAGCAGGTCGGCGACCTCGCGGAGGGGGACGTCGGCGTCGACCATCAGTGACGCGACCGTGTGGCGTATCTCGTACAGCGAGAGCGTCGGCACGCCGGCGTGAGCGCAGATCTTCTTGAAGTCGCGGCGGGCGTGCGACGGGTCGATCGGTGTGCCGACCTCCGAGGTGAACACGAGATCGGCCCAACGAGGGTCGGCCGTCCACTGATCCCCGCCAGCAAGGCGGACCTCGGCTTGGTGCTTGCGATGCCGGCGCAGGGTTGCCAGCAGCACGTCGGTCATCTCGGCGTCGCGACGATTCCCGGTCTTGGTCGGCCCGATGCTCAGCGGGCGTCCGCCGTCCGCTCGCTTGATCGCACGGTCGATGGTGATCGTCCGGTTCCTGATGTCGACCTGCGCCCAACGCAGCGCATCGATCTCGCCCGGCCGCGCCCCGATACTGAGCAGGGTGACGAAGTAGGCGTTCGGGGTCGCCCTGGTGAACGCGTCGCTGCCGGTTGCGGTCAGCGCACGCATCACCGCCGCGTACTGGTCACGGGTGAACGAGCGCTTCGCTCGCAACGTGCTGTAAACCGACGGTGCGTCCGGGTTCGTTGCCGACCGGTCCTTCGGCAGCTTTGCGAGACGGGCCGGGTTCCAGGTGAGGTACCGACGGGCGACGGCCCACTCGAGCATCTCGCCCAGCATCTGCTTGTAGTCCCGGCACGTCGCCTTCGCCTGGGGCTTGCCGCCCTTTCCGCCGGACTCGGCCTCCGAGCGCAGCCATGCCTCGATGTGAGCGACGGTCAGCTGGTCGAGCTGGCGCCCACCGATCCGCCCGACGGGGATGATGTGCCGTTCGACTCGTGGGCGCAGCCGGAGGATCGTCCCCTCCTCCTTCGTTCCCTCGTTCTGTTCGAGGTGTGTCAGCCACTCGTTGGCGAGGTCGGCCACGGTGATCGACTGCTTGCGCACGTCGACGCCGGCGTCTTGCTGGCGTTGGAGCTCGCGCAGCTTGTCGGCGACCGCCTTGCGGGTCGGACCCGTGATCTTCTTCCGGAGCCGCTTGCCGTTCGGACCGACACCGAGGTCGACCGAGGCGATCCAACGTTCCACGGCCACGCCGCTCCCGGGCCGCGTGTAGTCGCTCCGGTAGATCGACCCTTCCCCGTGCGAACGACTCGGCGACGTGCTGGCCATGCGGAACCCCTTCCGTCGGTCCACCCCACTCTACGCCTCGAATGGCTCCCAAGATGGCTCCCAAAGTCGCCCAAATCTACCGAACCCCTGGCCCGGGCTGCTGTCGCAGACCTGTGACCAGGGGTTTCGTGGTCGGGGTGAGAGGATTTGAACCTCCGGCCTCCACGTCCCGAACGTGGCGCGCTAACCAAGCTGCGCTACACCCCGTAGCGGGGCTGGATCCTATCCGGCGGTTGCGGGTTCTTCCTCCGCCGATTCGGCGTCGTTCGGAGCGAGCGCCTCGACGGCGGGCACGGGCACGCCCTCGGTGTATGTGCCTCCGTCGGCCACGGTCAGCGCCGCCCGCTTCAGCCTGAGCGAGTCGAGCGGCTTCACGAGCCAGCCGTCGGCGCCCGATCGCTGGGCGAGGAACACATCGGCGCCGCGGTCGAGCAGCATCACGATCGGAACCCGCGGGAGGGTGCCGGCCGATTCGTCGAGTCGCAGCGCCATCGTGATCGCCATGCCGCCCATCGACCCGACCTGGAGATCGAGGATCGCCAGGTCGGGAACGTGATCGGCGACGACTCCCGCCACCACCCGCCCGTCGCGGCACACGGTGAAGCTGGTGTCGGGACCACCGAGCGCGGCGGTGATCTCGTCGACGATCCAGTCGGCATCGGTGGCGAGCAAGATGTGCACGACGCGACGATACCCGGACCCCACCGATCGGTCCGCATGATGCCCGGTCGATGTGCGGGGCGGTCGGCGGCGAACGTGTCGTGGTCGAGGCTCGAGCGTCGGGCGTCAGGCGAACAGGTGCTCTCCGAGCAGGTCGAGCGCGGTGACGTCGTGCACGTCGCTCGGGAGGAGTGGGACCTCGACGGTGCGATCGGCACCGACGCGCTCGACCAGGGGCGCCAGGGCCACGCGCTGGGCGTCGGCGATCGTGCGCATCGCGCGCCAGGTTCGCCCAGATCGCCGCGAGGTCGTCGGCGCCCCGCTCCGTCGCTGCGGTCGCTCGGCTCTCCGCATCGGCGACGGTGCCCGACCCGTAGCGCGGATGCAGCCGGTTCACGATCGTCGCTGTGACGGAGAACCCCTGATCGACGAGCTGGTCGGCGAACCACGTCGCCTCCTCGATCGCCTCCCGCTGCGGTGAGGTCACCAGCAGGAACCGGGTGTCGTCGTCGTGCAACAGGGCGGTGACCGCCTCGGCTCGCTGGCGGAAGCCGACATCCATCCCGGCGAACGCCTGGAAGAACGCGACGGTGTCGGCGAGCACGTCGGAACCCACGACCCTGCCGATCGCCCTGAGGATCGGTTGGGTGGCGACCGACAGCACCCTGAAACCGGTTCGGGTCGGCATCATCATCAGCTTGAAGACCTTGTGATCGAGGAAACGGGTGAGCACGCCCGGCGCTTCGAGGAAGTCGAGCGCATTGCGGCTCGGCGGGGTGTCGACGACGACGAGGTCGAAGCGTTCGTCGCCGTGCAGCTCGTGGAGCGCCTCCGACGCCATGTACTCCTGCGTGCCGCTCAGAGCGCTGGCTATGTTGCGGTAGAAGCGGTTCTCGACGATCCGGTCGGCTTGCTCCCGATCGGGTGCGTTGGCCCGCACGACCCGCTCGAACATCGCCGGAGTGTCGAGCATCATCGCCCACAGCTCCCCCGGACCGACGTCGGACAGCGGCACCCGCTGCGGCTCACCGGTCAAGCCGTCGGCCAGTCCCAGCGCGTCGGCCAGTCGTCGCGCCGGATCGATCGTCACCACGACCACGCGACGACCCCGGCGTGCGGCTTCGAGGCCGATCACGGCTGCCGTCGTGGTCTTGCCGACGCCGCCGGACCCGCAACACACCAGCACGTTGGCGCCCTCGACCACATCGGCCAACCACGAGTTGCCAGTCGTGTCCGACACGGCGCGCACGTCGTCGGAGCTCATGGCGAGAGCTCGCGCGCCAGGACAGCGACATCGTCGGAGGTCAGGCCGGCGACCGGGCGTTCCGAGAAGTGGATCTGCGACAGCGGAACTGCGTCGCCGAGCCGCCTGATCTCGGCTGCCTGGACTGCGAAACGGGCCCGACGGAACTCGGCGGCTGCAATCGCCTCCTCGATCTGCACCCGAGCGCGCCCGAAGTCGACGGTGGCCGGATCCGGCAGCGCCGGGGCCGGATCGACCTGGTTGACGACGATCGGGCCGAGTTGGACTCCGACCCGCTCCTCGATCGCGTACGACGTCTCGATCAACTCGTTGACCGGCGTCGTCTCCGGCAGCGTGACGAGCAGCACCTGGCACCGCTGGGGGTCGGCGAGCATCGCCAACACGTCCTGCGCCTGATCGCGCACCGGCCCGCTCCGGACGGCATCGAGCAGCCCCGAGGCTGCCGTGAGGAAGGTGATCGCGTGCCCGGCGGCCGGGCCGTCGACCACGATCAGATCCCACTCGCCCGACCGTTCGAGCTGCTTGATCTTCCCGAGCACGACGAGGTCGTCGATTCCCGGAGCGGCCGTGCCGATCACGTCGATGACCCCGGTCGACGCCAGCCGCTTGGCGATCCGCTTGAAGCCATGGTCGTGGAGGTACTCCTCCAGCGCCTCGGCGGCGGAGATGTGGCGGATCTCGACGTCCGGGACCAGCGCGTCGAGCGCGGCCTTCCCGTCGAGCTCGATCACGAGCACGCGTTGTCCACGGTCGGCTGCGGCACGCGCCAGAACTGCGGTTACCGTGGTCTTCCCCACGCCCCCCTTCCCCGCCACGATCACGAGATTCGCAGCGGTGAGCTCGGGCAGGGGGCTTACGTTCGACACTGATTCTCCGGAGGCACCTGGTGCGCAGACTACTGATCGCCCTGCTGGCCGGCATGGCCCTGGTCGGCATCCTGGTCAACCCGGCAGCCGCTCAGGATTCCGACGACGCCGACTCGGCCGCGGACGCCGATCGGCCGACGGTGGCGGCCGTCGACGTGCTGCAGGTCAGCGGGCTGTTCGACGACATCCTGGTCGCCGAGATCGGCGATGCGATCGAGCGGGCCGATGAGCAGGGGAGCCAGGCGCTGGTCCTGCAGGTCGATTCTCGTGGCGCGGTCGTGAGCGACGAGGCGATGGCCTCCCTGATGGATCGCATCGCCGACGCACCTGTTCCGATCGGGGTGTGGGTCGGGCCGACCGGCGCCCGCCTCTACGGTGCCCCGGCCCAGTTGCTCGCCGTCGCCGACGTGAGCGGCATGGCGCCGGGCGCCCGGGTCGGCAACGTCGGCCCGTCGGTCTCCGACTACGAGCTCGGCCCCGGGCTCAACGAGCTACGGCGGACGACCGTCGGCCTCTCCGACGCTCGATCGCTCGGCGTTTTCGAGCAGCGCATCTCCGACGAAGGCATCGCGACGTTGCCCAACATGATCGACGCCCTCGACGGGTACACGGAGAACGGCGTCGAGCTCGACACCACGACCGAGACCGTGACCGACTCCGGCGTCGTGCAACGCGAGACGATCGCCACCGTCCGTTTCGCCAAGCTCGGATTGGTCGACCAGCTCTTCCACACGGTCGCCAGCCCGCCCGTCGCCTACCTGATGTTGCTGATCGGGCTGGCACTCCTGGTCTTCGAGTTCTTCACGGCGGGCGTGGGCATCGCGGGGGTCGTCGGCGCCGGGTGCACCATCCTTGCCTGTTATGGCCTGGCTGCGCTGCCCGCACGCGGGTGGGCGGTGGCGCTCATCGTCGTCGCCATGGTCGCGTTTGCGGTCGACGTCCAGGTCGGCATCCCACGATTCTGGACGGGCGTCGGGATCATGCTGACGATCGTCGGCAGCCTGTGGCTGTACGAACCCGTCACCGGCACCTCGTTGCGGCCGTCATGGATCTCCCTCATCGCCGGTATCGGCGGTGTGATGCTCACATTCATCGTCGGCATGCCGTCGATGACCCGCACGCGGTTCGCGACGCCGACCGTCGGCAGGGAGTGGATGATCGGTGCCGAGGGCGCCGCAATCGAGGACGTCGATCCAGAGGGCACCGTGCAGGTCGGCGACGGGCAGTGGCGAGCGCGTACCAACCGGGCGACACCGATCGCCGCCGGCGAGCCACTCCGCGTTGCCGCGATCGACGGCGTGACGCTCGAGGTCGAACCGCTCGAGGGGGCGGCGCGCGACTATCGGGAGATGCGCAAGCGGTCGACGGACCCCGACGACACCAGCCCTGATCTGTCTGCGTCGAACCGTTCATCCGACGGTTAGCCGCAGACAGAACCGAAGGACGGTCAGGAGATCGTGGGCAGGCGGGGGCCGGCGATCCGGAGGTCATCGCGACGCCTCGTGATGCCGCGAGCATCGAGCTCGGCGACGAGCGGGAGCGCGAACTTGCGGCTGGCTCCGGTGCGATCGCGGAACTGGGCCACGGTGAACCCGGCGTCGTCGATCGCCAACAACGCTGCCGCGACCTGGGCGGCCGCCTCGATCGTGTCGCAGTGGAACAGGACCTTGTCGCGTTCGACGAGGATCCCGCGGCGGGTCAGCTCTCTGACCACATCGCGGTCCACGTCGCTCGGTACCTCAGGACTGAAGCCTCCTTCGAGGATCGTCGCCGCCAGTGGGTGATCGAGGAAGGGGTCGGTGGCGTCGGCAGCCCGTGCCCGCCCGCCGTCGGTGGTGACATCGTCGAACGATTCGAGGAGCGCCCGTTCGTGTTCGTGCAGCGACGCAAGGTCGAGCCCGACCTCGCCGGCGTCCCTCATCGCCGACCGGAGCTTCTCCTCGGTCGCCGCGACCAGCTCGGGGGTCGCCGTCCATCGGCCGACCAGTGGTGGGGTCGATTCCCCCGTCAGGAGATCGAGCTCGGCGACGTCGACCCAGCCCCGCTCCGCAACGACCCGTTCGATCGAACGATCGGGCCGCGCCTTCGACGCCCGCGTGATCGGATCGACGTCGAGCACCTCACCCCCGCCGACCGTCTCGTCCCGGCCCGACTCACGCAAGACGTACCGGTCGCCGGGCAGGAGCGGGAGCCTGACCGGGAGGAACAGCCGCACCGCTCCCGACGTGCCGGGCGACAACGCGTCGGTGCCGAGCACCCGAACCTTCACGGGGAGTTCCCGGGAGCCGATGTACGCCAGGTAGGCACCGCGGCGCGACACCTCGTGATCGAGGCTGGCCAGGAGGTCGAGCGACGCGTCGAATCGGTCGGTCGGACGCCACCGATCGAGCGTGACGACCGCGTCACCCCGGCCGATCTCGTCGTGCCCGACGCCACTGAGGTTGAGCGCGACGCGATGGCCGGCACCGATCTCGTCGACCTTCGAGCCGAGCGTCTGGATCGAACGGATGCGCGCCGAGCGCCCACCGGGTTCGAGCGCGACGGTTTCGTCCTGATGAAGGCGGCCCCCGGTCAGCGTGCCGGTCACGACGGTGCCGCTGCCCCTGGCTGCGAACACGCGGTCGATCCACAGGCGAGGTCGGTTGCGGTCCGCGGACTCCGGGGTCTCGGCGACGAGGTCGTCGAGGGCTCGGCGGAGGGTCTCGAGACCATTGCCACCGATCGAGTCGACGTCGACGATCGGCGCGCCGGCGAGGAAGGTACCGGCGACGTGATCGGCGACCTCGAGCGTCGCGATCTCGAGCCACTCGTCGTCGACGAGGTCACGCTTGGTGAGCGCGATCACGCCGTGGCGAAGCCCCAACAACTCGAGGATCCGGAGGTGTTCCTCCGACTGCGGCTTCCAGCCTTCGGTCGCGGCCACGACGAAGAGGCACGCGTCGACCCCACCGACCCCTGCGAGCATGTTGCGGAGGAATCGCACGTGGCCCGGCACGTCGACGAAGCTCACGCCGGCGCCCGACGGCAGCGTCGCATGGGCGAATCCGAGGTCGATCGTCAGCCCGCGGCGCTTCTCCTCCTCGAAGCGGTCGGGGTCGGTGCCGGTGAGTGCCAGCACGAGCGACGACTTGCCGTGGTCGACGTGGCCGGCCGTGGCCACGACCCTCATCGGTCGAGCGCGGTCAGCGCGGCGGCGACGATGTGGTCGTCGCCGGGTTCGACCGCTCGGAAGTCGAGCACGGTGCACCCGTCGCGCGTTCGCCCGATGACCGGGGTGTGGTGCGCGCGCAGCGGGGCGAGCACGTCGCCGTCGAGCGAGATTCCTGCCGACGGCATCGTCACACCGGGGGCCGACCCCGCTCCCGGCAGGGCCTCGGTGGCGACGACGACGCCGACCCCCGCCTCGGCGGCGACCCGGGCCGCACGATCGCGCAGCGAGTCGACCGACCGATCGACCATTCGCCAGAAGGCGATGTCGTCGGTGACCGTGCGGTCGAGGTACGACAGCGCGACGTTCTGGAGCGCGGTGAGCACCAGCGCACCGCACCGCAAAGCGCGCGCGAGCGGATGGGTGGCACAGCGTTCGACGAGATCGGCACGACCGGCGATGATGCCCGCCTGCGGCCCGCCGAGCAGCTTGTCGCCGCTGAAGGTGACGAGGTCGGCGCCGTCGGCGATCGATTGCAGCGCAGCTGGCTCACCGGCGAGCCAGGCGGGGGGCGCACCGCGCATCCAGGGCACGGTCGCGTCGAGCAATCCGCTGCCGATGTCGGCGACGACCGGAACGTCGAGCGCGGCGAGTTGCCGAACCGGGGTGTCCTCGACGAACCCCTCGACGCGGTAGTTGCTCGGATGGACCTTCAACACCAGCGCGACGTCGGCATCCGACCGACTCACGGCCCGCTCGTAGTCGGACAAACGGGTGCGGTTCGTCGTACCCACGTCGATCAGGCGGGCACCGGACTGCTCCATCACCTCGGGCACCCTGAACGCACCGCCGATCTCGACCGATTCACCTCGCGACACTGCGACGTCGCGCCCCTCGGCGAGCGCCGCGAGCACCAGCAGCACGGCAGCCGCGTTGTTGTTGACGATGATCGCTGCCTCGGCGCCGCACAACCGCGCGAACAGCTGACCCACCGCTCGTTGGCGGGAACCCCGCTCGCCGGTCGCGAGGTCGAACTCCACCGTCTTCGCCCGTGCTGTCTGCTCGTGGGCGAGCGGGGCCCGACCGAGGTTGGTGTGCAGCAGGACTCCCGTCGCGTTCACGACCGGCGTGAGCAGCGTTCGCCGGAAGGCCTCGGCCCGAGCAGCCGCCGAGTCGGGCGAACCCTCGGCGATCGCGGCCCGCGCGATGTCGACGAGGATCGGGTGGGGGAGGCCCGACGCCGCCACCGAACGTGCGAGGGCGTCGACCGAGGGGGGACGTTGCGGGGTGCCGTCTGGCGCGCCATCCGAGGCGGACGCGGTGCGCTCGCTGGTCCCGGTCATCGATCGGAGCCTACGCTCGACGCCCGTGGCCGCGCCCATCGACCCCGTCCCGATCGACCCCGTTCGGATCGACAAGACCGGGCTCGAACCCGCGCCGGTCGGCCCAACGCACGCCGACCCGGTCCAGATCGACATCGTGCAACTCGATGACGACCTTCCCCTGCCGCGGTACGCGCACCTCGGTGACGCCGGCGTCGATCTCCACGCTCGCCAGGATGCGACCCTGACCGCCGCCGGCGGCCGCGTGCTCGTGCCGACCGGCATCTCGATCGCGATTCCGATCGGGTTCTGCGGGCTGATCATGCCTCGCTCCGGTCTCGCCCTGAGGCACGGCATCAGCATCGTGAACGCTCCCGGACTGATCGACGCCGCGTATCGCGGCGAGATCAAGGTGGTGCTGATCAACACCGACCACGAGGAGGACTACATCGTGCATCGCGGCGACCGCATCGCCCAGCTCGTCATCCAGCGAGTCGCACAGCTCGAGTGGAACGTCGTCGCCGATCTCGACGGGGTCGACCGCGGTGGAGGTTTCGGTCACACGGGCCGTTGATCCGGAGCGCCGGGCAGCGCTCCCGGTGTCACGGCCCGGTGACGGTGACCGATTCGATGACGATCCGGTCGAGCGGCGGCACTCCGTTGTTCTCCGGGTTGGCCACGCCGTCCAGGTCCGCAACGGTCGACTCGAACCCGCCGATCACCTCACCGAAGAGGCTGTACTGGGGCGGCAACGCCGCACCGCTGGGCCCGGTGATGATGAAGAACTGGCTGCCGTTGGTGTTCGGGCCCGCGTTGGCCATCGCCAGCGATCCGGCGACGTACTCGCCGGGCAACGGCAACTCGTCGTCGAACTGATACCCCGGCCCGCCGGTGCCGGTGGCCGTCGGGTCGCCACATTGCACGACGAAGCTCGGGATCGCCCGGTGGCACTCGGTGCCGTCGAAGTACCGGTACCGAGCGAGGGTGACGAAGTTGTTCACGGCGAGTGGTGCACGCTCGGGGTACAGCTCGACGGAGATGTCGCCGAAGTTGGTGACGATGTCGGCGGTGTAGGTCGCGGTGCCGTCGATGCAGAACGGTGGGTACGCGTCGAATTCTCGGCGCTGCTCCTCGGAGCCGTCGATCGCGGGGCATTCGCTCGGGTCCGCCATCGGGGGGATCGTCGGCGACGTTCGCTTGGTGACCGACACGACGTCGATGACGAACGAGATCGCGTCACCCGGGCCGATGATGCCGCCGGCACCCTGCTCGCCGTACGCGAGCGCCGCAGGGATGTCGAGCTGCCGTCGGGTGCCGGTCTGGGCTCCTTCGAGCCCGGCGGTGAAACCCTGGATCAGCTGGGTTGCGCCGAGGGTGACGATGAGCGGTTGACCCGAGTCGTAGCTGTTGTCGAACTCGGTGCCGTCTGCCGATCGCACGCCGACGTAGTTCAGCTCGATCGTGTCGCCGATCTCAGCCGGCTCGCCGGTGCCCGCGACGACGTCGGTGACGACGAGCTCCGTCGGTGTCTCCGCCGGAAGCGCGACCGATGGTTTGCCGGTCGTCGCGTCGGCGGGCGTCGTGCCCCTGCCCGCCGTCGTGGTGGCGTCCGTCTCGGCGACGTCGTCGTCGGCCGTGAACTCGTCGTCGCTCGCAGCGACGGGGCCGGCATCGGCGTCGGGCTCACCGCAGGCTGCCAGGACGACCGTGGCGGCGAGCAGCAGCGAGATCGAGCGGCGCGGGAAGGGGCCCGTCATTGTGATGCTGCTGGGGTGATCGCCATCACGTCGATGACGAACGTCAGCGCGTCACCCGGTTGGATCGGGTCGCCCGGAGGGCTGTCGCCGTATGCGAGGGAGGCCGGGATGTCGAGCTGGCGTTGGTCGCCGACCTGGGCGCCGACGAGTCCCTCGTCCCAGCCCTGGATCACCCCGCCCGAGCCCAACTGGACCGGGAACGGCGTCCCGCGGTCGTAGCTGTTGTCGAACTCGGTGCCGTCCGCTGTGCGTACACCGACGTAGTGGACGAGCACGGTGTCGCCGGGCTGGGCGCCATCACCGGTGCCCTCGACGAGATCGGTGACGATCAGTTCGGTCGGGAGCGTGTCGGGAATCGACACCGCCGGCTTCGGCGGTGTCGGAACGCTGGTGATCGGATCGGATTCGACGATCTCGGGCACCTCATCGGGGAGCTCGAGTGCCTCGTCGGTGGCGACATCGCCGTCGTCGCTGTCGAACGCTCCACCGAGCCAGGCGATGAACACGACTGCGGCGAGCGCCAGCACGGCGCCGATGCTCCAGCGCAGTACGGTCCGCTTGACGGTGCCGACCCGCTCCGCGCGGGCTTCCTCCAGCTGGCGTTGGAGTCGGTTGGCCTTCTGACGTTCACGCTTCTCGGTGCCCACGAGGGAGCGAGGCTACCGGCGTCGCCGCCCGGATGAACCGCGGTGCGGGTGTTCGGAACCGACTCAAGATCGCCGAGCCCGATGCCGATGACGCGGAGCACGCGGTGCACCCGCATCGCCTCGAACACGGTGGAACCCATGGCCCAGTCGAAATCGGGCACAACCGATTCCTCGGCCGCGACACCGTCCGGCCTGCGTCGTCGCGTGGGCGTCGGCGCGCTCGCCGTCTCGATCCTCACCTCCACAGCATGGGCCGGTTGGCGGGTCCTCAACCTCGGGGCTCACCCCGTCGAGCTGGCGGTCGTCGTGGTCGAGCTCGTCGGTTTCGCCTCTGGCCTCGCCGTAGCGATCGGTCTGGCGTCCGCACGCGACCCGCGCACGGTGCTGGAGCACGATCGACGGGAGTCGCACCGTTTCGCCTTCGCCGTGGCCGACATCGTCGGACGTACCCGGGCGGTCGATCTGCATCGCGACGTTCGCGTCGCGCTGCACACGATCCGGCGTCGCCAGCCGCGCACGACGGCCGATGTCGCAGTCGCCGCCGTGCTGGTCGATGGTCCTCGCCGACTGGCCGCCGTTGTCGTCCTGACGATCGCACTCCTCCTGGGCGTCGCCCCCTTCCCGGTCCCGCCGGTGTGGGCCGTCGCCGCGTTGCTGGTCGCAGCGGCATCGATGTCGGTGGCGCACAGCGCCCTGAGTGGCGGCCGGATCCGTTTCGGTGATCGAACCCGCTGGTCGAACTCTGCGCTCGGCGAGGTGCTCTCGCCGGCGGATCACGATGATCTCGCCCCACGTCGATGGGTGGGGACGGTCGGCATCATCGTCGTCATCAATCTCGCAGTCGCGCTGCGGGGAATGAGCGATCGCTGGACGCACGGCCTCCCACCGATGGATGCCGCCGACCGCTTCGTCACGATGATGGCTGCGGTCGTCCTCGTGGTGGGTGCCGTCTACACGCTACGGACCGTTACGTCACCCCAACTCCCGAACGCCCATCTCGTGTCGCGCCGGCTCGAGGAACGAACGGCGCGCCAGTCAGCGCTGGGTGGAGCCGTCTGCATCGGTGTGATCGGCCTGATCGCCGGGGTCCTCCCCGGGGGTGTCGATGCCACTGACGGGGATCCCGCCCGGATCGAACAGATCTCCGACGACGAGCTCGAGCCTGCCCGGCTCGACACCCCGACCCTGTCCGTTCCCGCCCAGACCGGCGGGCGGAGCCTCGGTGGGTGACGCGGAGGCGACCACCGGGCGGGCGGTCAGCCAGACGCCACCGAGGTTGGGGATCCGGGTGTCGACGACACCCAAGTGGCGGATCATCGAGCGCATGAGTCCCGAGTGGGTCACGATCAAGGGGACGGCGTCACCGTCGGACACGTGTGCGACGGCCTGGATCGCCGTGAACGCGCGTGCGACGACGTCGGCGAACGGCTCGAACGACGCCGGTCGGCGGTGGTCGGCGAGCCAGCCGGGATACACCTGCTCGATCTCGTCGAGGGTCATCCCCTGCCACTCGCCGGCATGGGCCTCACGCAATCGCTCGTCGGTGGCGACCGGGCCGAGGCCCAACTCGTCGGCGATGATCGTCGCAGTCTCGCTCGCCCGCATCAGATCGCTGGACCACGGGCCGGTGAACTTCGCACCGAGCTCGCTCAATCGTCGTGCTGATCGACGTGCCTGTTCGCGGCCGAGATCGGTGAGCGGCGTGTCCGCCGCACCCTGCCAACGCCGGACTGCGTTCCACTCGCTCTGGCCGTGTCGGAGCAACAGCACGGTGGTCGAGTCGCATGGCATCCCGGCGGAGGGTACCGCTGACAGTACGCTAGGGGCGATGGCCATCGTTCGTCTGTTCGCTGCGGCGCGTGATGCCGCGGGCACCGGCCGAGACGAGCTGCCCGGACACACGGTCGGCGAGGTGCTCGCCGGTGCCCACGAGCGATACGGCGAATCGTTCGCAGCGGTGCTCGGGAGCAGCAGGATCTGGGTGAACGGAGAGCCGGCCGAATCGGGTGACCCGATCGGGTCGACCGACGAACTGGCGGTCTTGCCGCCGGTGTCAGGAGGATGATGGTGAACGCAAGCGATCCCCGATCGCTGTCGCTCGACGAGTTGCGCGAGATGCGCAACCAGTTGCAGAACGAGGACGACGTCGTGTCCTACGTACGACGTGTGGCGCAGGCCCGACTTGATCTCGTGCGGGCCGAGTTGCATCGGCGAGCGCGGGGTCAGTCGCACGAGGACCTCTCGAGCGAACTGCGGGTCGTGTTGTCGAGCCATCTGACAGGTGGGCCGTCTCGACCGCCGCGTCCCGTCGAGAACCTCGATGACCACGAGTTGTCCGACCATCTCGACGAGGTCTGCGCCACACACGGGTTCAGCCGCATCGAGGAGCTCCTCCCGAGCGAGCTCCAGCACCTGGACGATCAACTGACCGCGTTCGAGCGGCAGGTGTCCGACGATCGTCGCGAGCGCTACGAGCGGCTCGATGCGCTGAGCGCCGAGCTGGTGCGCCGATACCGCGAGGGTGAGGCATCGGTCGACGGCCTGCTGGGCGGTTGACATGGGCGAGCAGGCAGATGATCGAGCGCGGCCCCGACGGGCCGGCGAGCGACCACTCCGACCTGCTCGACGTGGGAACGTTCATCCGGAGTCAGCGCGAGCGAGCGGAGATGTCGATCCGCAAGCTGGCCGAGCTCGCGGACGTGTCGAACCCGTACCTGTCCCAGATCGAGCGGGGGCTCCGCAAGCCCTCGGCCGACATCCTCCAGCAGGTAGCGAACGCATTGCGGATCAGCGTCGAGACGCTCTACGTCAAGGCCGGCATCCTGCCCGACGTCGATCGAGCCGTGAGCACGGTGCCCGAAGCGATCGAGCACGACCCGACACTCACGCCGGAGGAGAAGCGTGCCCTCGTGAACGTGTACGAGAGCTTCCTCGCACAGCACTGACGCTCCCGCACGACGGCGGCGGCGCACACCGTTGCCGGTCGCCGTCGCGGGGCGCAGGTGGGTCCGACGGTCGGGAATGTCGACCGACTCGCTAGCGTTTGACACCCTGATGCGCCGTGTCGCCGTGATCTCCTTGCACACGTCTCCGCTGCTCCAGCCCGGTTCGGGTGACAGCGGCGGCATGAACGTGTACGTCCGAGAGATCGTCTCGTCGCTCGCCCAAGCGGGCCTGGAGTGCACCACCTACACCCGCGCCGACCGGGAGGGGCTGCCCACTGAGGTGTTCGTCGAACCGAACCACAGGGTGGTCTTCATCGAGGCAGGTCCGCACCACCTCCCCAAGGAGGCGTTGCCCGACATCGTCGACGAGTTCACGGACCGCGTGCTCGAGCATCTGCGCGCCTCGGGTGGTGCAGATGCCGTTCACGCGAACTATTGGCTGAGTGGCGTCGCGGCCCACCGGATCAAGCACGAGCTCGACATCCCGTTCGTCTCCACCTTTCACACGCTCGCCGCGTGAAGGCAGAGGGTGGAGACCCCGAGCCCGGCTGGCGCGATCGCGCCGAGGCGGAGCTGATCAACTGCGCCGACGCGATCTGTGTGAGCTGCGTCGAGGAAGAGCAGCAGTTCCGGCGCCTCTACGGCGATCCGATGGGTCAGATCGAGATCGTGGCACCGGGCGTGGAGCATGCGTTCTTCGCGCCCGGCGACCGTTCCGGTGCCCGCAAGGCGCTCGAGCTCGACGACGATGCGCCGATCATCCTGTTCGTCGGTCGGATCCAGCCGTTGAAGGGCCCGGACGTCGCCATTCGAGCCATGCACGCACTCGGCCGCCCCGACGCTCGACTCCTGATCGTCGGGGGCGCGAGCGGTTCGGCTGGCGACGGTGAGGTGGAGCGCGCCCACCGGCTGGTCGACGAGCTGGGACTGCACGACCAGGTCCAGTTCGTGCCGCCCCAGCCGCACCACATCCTGTCGACGTACTACCGGGCCGCCGATCTCGTGGTCGTCCCGAGCCGCAGCGAGAGCTTCGGGCTGGTCGCGCTCGAGGCGGCGGCGTGCGGCATCCCGGTCGTCGCCGAGCGCGGTCGGAGGGCTGCTGTCGCTCGTCGACCACGGTGAGACCGGATTCCTCGTGCCGGAGCGCGACCCCGTTCTGTTCGCGAAGGCGATCGCCCGGATCCTCGACGAGCCGCTCCTCGCCGACTCGATGGCACAGGCCGCTGCGAAGCGAGCGGCCAGGTACACCTGGGGTTTCGCCGCCGCGAGATTGCGACGGCTCTATGCAGACCTGACCTCGCGTCAACTCGTCCTGGGCGAATAGGGTCCGGCCGATGTCGGATCTCCACGTCGCCTCGCGCCTGGCAGACCTGCGGTCCCGCATCGATTCCTGGCTCGACGGCTTCGCCGCCGAGAATTCATTGGTCGCTGCGATCGACCGCGGCACGAGCGACGACACGAGTCTCGGCGAGCCGCGCTGGTTCGTCCGCATGCGAGGCGAGGAGAAGGAGTTCACGACGGTCTGGCTCACCCTCGGTCAGCGAACGCTCCGCTACGAGACGTATGTGATGCCAGCGCCACCGGAGCACCAGCTCGAGGTGATGGAGCTCCTGCTTCGCCGCAACGATCAGCTCGTCGGTGCCCATTTCTCGATCGGTCAGGAGGACGCGATCTACCTGCGGGGCGAGTTGCCCGACACCGCCGTGACGGCCGCGGAGCTCGACCGAGTGCTCGGCACGCTATACGTCGGCGTCGAAGCCAACTTCCAGGCGCTGCTCCGGCTCGCGTTCGCCAGCCGCTTCGCCGACTGACGCTCTCGCCGACTGAGGCTTCTCGCCGACTGACGTTCTCGCCGGCTGGCGTTCTCGCCGACTGACGTTCTCGCCGACTGAGGCTTCTCGCCGGCTGACGTTCTCGCCGACTGACGCTCTCGCCGCCCGATCGCGGCCCCCGGGGTTTCCCTTCCGGCCGAGACGCGACCTCCAATTGAGATGTCCGGGCGGCAGATCGGGGAAGTCGGAATCTCCGAGCCGCCCGGACATGATCTCGCTCTCTGGCGATGTCTCTCTCGCTCCTTCTCGCTCTTTCGCGAACTCTCGCTTCCGACATCGACGCTGCGCCGAGTCGAGGTCGGCGTGGACCGAGCGCCGTGTCGTGGCGGTTGAACATCACCGTGGTCCGACGTCACGGCCATCCGCGGCCCGGGTACTAGCGTCGGCGAGATGGTGTACGAGCTCGCGGTGATCGGTGGCGGCAACATGGGCGCGGCGCTGCTCGGCGGCCTCCTCGACTCCGGCGCGATCTCGGCCGACGATGTGGTCGTCGTGGAACCCTCCGCGGATCGTCGGTCGCAGTTGACCGAGATGTTCCCAGGCGTGGCCGTCGTCGACGCCGTGCCGCCCTGCTCGGCGGCGGTGCTGGCCGTCAAGCCGCCCGACATCGCTGATGTCGCGGCGGCGGCGGCGGCGGTCGGAGCGACGCGCATGTTGTCGGTTGCCGCCGGTGTCACCACTGCGACGATCCGTCACGCCGTCGGTGACGGCATCGCGGTCCTGCGGACGATGCCGAACACACCGGCGCTCGTCGGTGAGGGTGTTTCGGCGCTCTGCGGCTCGGCGGGCGCCGATGCCGCCGATCTCGATTGGGCCGAACGGATTCTCGCCGGGGTCGGGCTCGTGGTCAGGGTGACCGAGTCGCAACTCGATGCCGTGACCGGCCTGACCGGCTCGGGGCCGGCGTACGTGTTCCTCGTCGCCGAGGCGCTGATCGACGCCGGGGTGGTCGTCGGGCTGCCACGCGAAACGTCCGAGCAGATGGTCGCGCAACTGCTCGTCGGATCGGCGAGGCTGCTCGCCGATCGCGGTGAGCCGGCGGCACTGAGGGCGATGGTGACGTCGCCGGGCGGGACGACCGCAGCCGGCGTGAGCGTGCTCGAGGATCGAGCGGTCCGCGCTGCGCTCATCGGCGCCGTTCGAGCAGCGACCGAGCGCAGCCGGGAGCTGGGCGCCTGAGCGCGACGCTCGATTCGAGCAGTCCGTCCGTCGGAGGCTGCATTCCAACTTTGTGAACAATTTTGGTGTGACACTTTTCTCATCACGGGTTTGTGACCTACAGTGACGATCGGTGAGCGCACCGGCGAAAGCCGGGCAGCGCCGAAGGGCCGGTGCCATCGGGGGGTTGGCACCGGCCCTTGTCGTTTTCCGGTGTTGTTCGATCGGGCCGACGCGCTCCGTTGCATCGTGATCGGCATCGCCGGAGTGGGTCGACCGATAGCGTCGGCGCCGTGACCGAACCACGCTTCGACACCGTGTCGTTCCTCACCGACTACGGCACGACCGATGAATTCGTCGGGGTCGTCAAGTCGGTCATTCGCGATCTCGCGCCGCACGTCGGAGTCATCGACCTGACCCATGAGGTCACTCCGTTCGACGTCCGTGCCGGCTCGTTGGCGCTTGCTCGCTGCATCGGTTACGTGGCTGGAGGCGTCGTGCTCGCCGTGGTCGACCCGGGTGTCGCAACCGGGCGCAGGGCCGTGGCGATCGAAGTCGCCGGTGGAGCCGGCGTGCTGATCGGCCCCGACAACGGCCTGCTGGCGCCTGCGGTCGCGATGGCCGGCGGTGCCGAGCGCGCGGTCGAGCTCACCAACCCCGAATATCAACTCGAGGCGGCCGGTGCCACCTTCGCCGGACGCGATGTGTTCGCGCCTGCCGCGGCTCATGTGTGCAATGGCGTCGATCTCGGAGACCTCGGGCCCGAGGTCGATCCCGTGCTGCTCCTGCCCGGCACCGTGCCGCTCCCACGGGAGGACGGCGAGGTGATGATCACGGAGGTGCTCTGGGTCGACCGGTTCGGCAACGCGCAACTGAACGTCGGCCCCGACGACCTTCCATCCTCGTGGGGCTCGACTCTTCAGCTCCGCATTGGTACCCCCACCTCCCCCGAGGGGACGACTGTCCGCCGGGCCGTCCGCTCGACGAACTTCGCCAACCTCGCCGGCGGCGCCGTCGGCCTCGTACTCGACTCCTACGGCATGCTCGCCGTCGCCATGGATCAGCGTTCCGCGGCCGACGAGCTGGGTCTGGCCCCGGGCGACCAGGTCACGATCGTGGCGCTCGACGAGCCGTCGGGCGTCGAGACGACGGTCGAGCTCGGTCGCCGATGACGACGGGTGCGACCACCGGGCGTAAGGCGGTCGCCGGGTAGCCTGCCGACCATGCGTCCCGCCACCACGCTCACCCTCGGACTCCTGCTGGCTGCGATCCTCGTGGCCGGTGTGATCTCGCTCGTGCGGCTCTGAGACGCGCAGACCGGTACGATGTCCGACGTGGGGGATGGGGCAGCACGAATGAACCTGGCGTGGATGATCGAGCCACACCACGACGACCGGGTGGCGCTCATCTGCCGGAACCGCGAGACGACCTATGGCGAGTTGCGCGATCAGGTAGCGCACCTCCGTGGTGGCCTCGCTGCCGCCGGCGTCCGCACCGGTGACCGGGTCGCGATCCTGTGCGGCAACAACCACTACTTCGTGCTGTCGTACCTCGCTACCATCGGACTCGGTGCGATCGCGGTTCCGCTCAACCCGTCGAGCCCGCCGCCCGAGCTCGTGCGGGAGTTGCTCGAGGTGGAGCCGACGCTGGCGATCGTCGGCCCGTCGGCGATGGCGGCGTGGGAGCAGATCGACCGGGCTGAGGTGCCGTTCGTCGCTACGGTCGTCGTGGCCGAGGGTGATCCCTCTCATGGCGACCGCACCCTCGACGACCTGCTCGGTGGCGACACGGCACCGATCGTCGACGTCGACCCCGATCACGTGGCCGCGCTGATGTTCACGAGCGGCACCGCAGGGCATCCCCGAGCTGCGATGCTCAGCCACGGCAACCTCGCGGCGAACATCGACCAGGATCTCACGGCCCGCGATCACACGAATGCCGACGACGTGGTCTACGGCGTCCTGCCGCTCTTCCACATCTTCGGACTCAACGTGGTGCTGGGCGTCTCGCTGACGGTCGGTGCCACGGTGCTCTTGGTCCAGCGGTTCGATCCGGCGACCGCCGTGCAGTCGATCGTCCAGCGCGGCGTCACTGTCGTGCCGGGCGCCCCGCCGATGTGGATTGCGTTCAGCCACTTCGACGAGCTGCCCCCGAGCTCGTTCGCGTCGGTTCGATTGGCGGCGTCGGGTGCGTCGCGGTTGTCGCCGGGAGTGGCCAAACGGTTTCGTGAACGGTTCGGTGTCGAGATCCACGAGGGGTACGGGCTGACCGAGGCCGCGCCCATCGTCACCACGTCGGCCGGGCTTCCGAGCCGACCCGGGTCGGTCGGCCGCGTGCTGGTCGGCCAGGAGATGCGCCTCGTCGGCGACGAGGGCACCGATGTACCGGTCGGTGACGCGGGCGAGATCTGGGTCCGTGGTGACAACGTCTTCCTCGGTTACTGGAACCAGCCCGAGATCACCGCTCGGGTGCTCGTCGACGGATGGCTCCGCACGGGCGACATCGGCATGGTCGACGACGACGGCTACCTCTACCTCGTCGATCGCGCCAAGGACCTGATCATCGTGTCGGGATTCAACGTGTACCCGGCCGAGGTCGAGGAGGTGTTGCAGAGCCATCCGGCGGTGGCGGAGGTCGGGGTGCTGGGCGTGCCGCACCCACATCATGGCGAGGCCGTGAAGGCCTACGTCGTGCTCGTTCCCGACGGCGAGGCCGACGAGGACAGCCTCATCGAGTACTCGACGGAGTACCTCGCTCGCTACAAGTGCCCCACCAAGGTCCTCTTCGTCGATCAACTGCCGCGCAATGCCGCCGGCAAGCTGATCCGCCGCGAGCTCGAGGGCACCATCCTCGGCGCCTGACTCATCGGCCGCCGCGTCGTCCACGACGCCCGTCGGTGTTCGAGCGGCGGACCCCGAGCAGGCTTTGTGAAATCGTGCACATGCGTTCTAGGCTGTGCGAACGATGTCCCCCCATCGCACTCGACGACGCATTCCGGACGCCACCGTCGCTCGGCTGCCGGTGTACCTCCAGGTGCTCGGCGAGCAGGCGGACGCCGGCATCGGCAACATCTCGTCGGAGGGCCTCGCCGAACTCGCCGGTGTCAACGCCGCCAAGGTTCGCAAGGACCTCTCCTACCTCGGCAGCTACGGCACCCGCGGGGTCGGCTACGAGGTCGACTACCTCGTGTACCAGATCCGCCGTGAGCTCGGCCTCGACCACGACTGGCCGGTCGTCATCGTCGGTGCCGGCAACCTCGGGCACGCCCTCGCCGGATACGGCGGTTTCAGCGAGCGCGGGTTCCCGGTCGCCGGCATCGTCGACATCGACCCCGGCAAGGTCAACACCGTGATCGGCGACGCACCGGTGCGCCCGCTCGACGAGCTGGCTCAGATCGTCGCGACCCACGAGATCTCGATCGGCGTGATCGCCACACCGCCGGCGGCCGCCCAGGACGCCGCCGACCGCCTCGTCGAGGCCGGTGTCACCAGCATCTTGAACTTCGCCCCGGTGGTGCTGTCGGTGCCGTCCGGGGTCTCGGTGCGCAAGGTCGATCTGGCGGTCGAGCTGCAGATCCTCAGCTACCACGAGCAGCGTCGTGCCTCGGCCGTCTCGAGCGGTCCACGTCGCTCGGTTCCGGCCGAACGCCGACGGGGCGCGAGGGCGTAGGCTGGGAACGCATGTCCATTCTCGTGATCGGCGTCAACCACCGCAGCGGCCCGCTCAGCGTGCTCGAGCGGCTGACGCTCGCCGACGACGAGATCCCCAAGGCCGTCGCCTCGCTCGCTCGCCGCGACAACGTGCGCGAAGCGGTGGTCGTGAGCACCTGCAACCGCACCGAGATCTATGCGGTCGCCGAGCGATTCCACGGTGCCTATGCCGACGTTCGCGATTTCCTGTGCGATCTCGGCAGCATCTCGCCCGACGAGCTCCATCCGCATCTCTACTCCCAACATGACGCGGCGGCGGTCCAGCACCTGTTCGAGGTCGCTGCCGGGCTCGATTCCGCAGTGGTCGGGGAGACCGAGATCCTCGGTCAGCTCCGGCAGGCCTGGGAGGTCGCCCGCCGAGAAGGCGGCGCCCGGACCTCACTCAACCTGCTCTTCCGGCACGCCATCGGCGTCGGCAAACGAGCTCGCACCGAGACCGGCATCGCACGCGGAACCGCGTCGGTGAGCCATGCCGCCGTCGAGATGGCCATCGAGCACCTCGGCAGCATCGCCGGTCGTAGCGTGGCGGTGCTCGGGGCCGGTTCGATGGGCGAGGGCATCGCCGTCGCCCTGCGGAGTGCCGGCGTCGGCGATGTCGTCGTCGTCAACCGCTCGCCGGAACGCGGTCAGGCGCTTGCCGAACGCATCAACGCCAGCGCGTTCGGCATGGACCGGCTGATCGATGCGTTGGGCGCCGCCGATGTCGTCTTGACGTCGACCGGTTCGGGCGATCCGATCGTCAGCCGACAACTCCTGGAGTCGGTCGACCGCGGTGGCCGGCCCCTGCTCTTCGTCGACATCGCCGTGCCGCGCGACGTTGCGCCCGATGTCGCCGACATCGGCGGGGTCACGGTGCTCGACCTGGAAGATCTCAGCGCGTGGGCCGACAAGGGCCGGGCACAGCGGCTCGGTGAGGTCGACCGGGTCATCGACATCGTGGCCGAGGAGGTCGATCGCTTCGCCCTCGAGTCGGCGTCGTTGCAGGCCGCCCCGCTCGTTGCCGCGCTGCGCGGACGTGCCGAGGCATTGCGGTCGGCCGAACTCGAGCGCCATGGCAAGCGGCTCGCCCAACTCGACGAGGCCCAGCGCGAGCTCCTCGATGCCATCACCAAGGGTGTCATCGCGAAACTACTGCACGAGCCCTCGGTTCGGCTTCGTGAGCAGGCCGGCACGCCGCAGGGTGAGCGCAACGCCGCCGCGGTGGCCGACCTCTTCGACCTCGGCTGACGAGGGGTCACGCCGGTGTCCACGATTCGCATCGCCACGCGGGGCAGCGCTCAGGCCGTCACTCAGTCCGAACACGTGGCAGATCTCCTGCGCGGCGCAGGGTTCCACGCTGAGCTGGTGTTGATCGAGACCCACGGCGATCGGACCCAGTCGACGAACGTGCCGTTGCACTCGATCGGCGGGCAGGGAGTGTTCGTGAAGGAGGTCCAGTCGGCGGTGCTCGACGGCCGAGCCGACGTCGCGGTCCACTCGGCCAAGGACCTCCCGACCATCCCTCAGCACGGGCTCCGAATCGGGGCGTTCACGGCGCGCCGGACCCCCTCCGATGCACTGATCGGTCGATCGTTGGTCGATCTGCCCGGCGGAGCGATCGTCGGCACCGGGTCGGTTCGCCGTCGAGCCCAACTCCGACGGGCTCGACCCGACCTCGCTTTCGGCGAACTCCGCGGCAACATCCACACCCGTCTCGAACGGGTGCCCGAAGGTGGTGCGATCGTGATGGCGGTCGCCGCGCTCGAGGTGCTCGGTCTGACCGAGCGGATCACCGATGTGCTCGATCCGGCCGAGTTCGTGCCGGCCGTCGGGCAGGGCTGCGTCGCGGTGGAGTGCCGCGACCGCGACGAGCGGCTGATCGAGGTGCTCGCCGAGATCGACCACGATCCGACGCGGCACGAAGTCCTCGTCGAACGAGCCTTCCTCGGCGAGCTCGGCTCGGGGTGCTCGCTCCCGGTCGGTGCTCACGTCGACGCCGGTCGGCTGTACACCTTCCTCGCCGACGACTCCTCCAAGAGGGTGGTGTCCGACACCATCGATCTGTCGGGCGACCTGGTGGCCGACATCGAGCTCGCCCGAGCCGCTGCCGAGGCAGCGCACGCGCACGTCCGGCACGGGTGACGGCCGTGAAGACAGGCCCGCTCGCAGGGTGCCGGGTCGTGACCACGCGAGACGAACCCGGTGAACTCGACTCGATCCTCACCGCCCAGGGAGCCGAGGTCGTGCACGTCGCCCTGATCGAGATCGGTGATCCGCCGGACGGTGGTGCCGCCCTCGAGGTCGCGCTCGCCGGGCTGCATGACGCGGAGTGGTTGATCGTGACGTCCCAGCACGGTGCCCGCCGCGTCGCGGGAACGGCTCGGCGGTGCCCGTCCGTGCGCTTGGCCGCAGTCGGAACGGCGACGGCCCGGGAACTCGCCTCGGGTGCCGGGCGCCCGGTCGACCTGGTACCCGAGCGTCAGACGGCGGCCGATCTGCTGGCCGCCATGCCCGCCCCCGACGGCACCGGGCGGATCGTGCTCGCACAGGCTGATCGGGCCGAACCGCTGCTCGCCGACGGTCTGTCGGGCGCCGGCTGGACGGTCGATTCGGTGACGGCCTACTCGACGCGGCTCCGGGCTCCGACCGAGACCGAACGGACATCCGTCCTCGCTGGTGACGTGTTGACGTTCGCCAGTGGGTCGGCTGCTACGGCCTGGGCCACCGCGATCGGGCCGGTGACACCGCCGATCGTGGTGGCGATCGGGCCGACCACCCGAGCCGTCGCTCTCGAACAAGGACTTCAGATCACCCACGTTGCTGCCGATCAGTCTGTGGAGGGTCTCGCGCGTGCGGTCGCCGCGGCATGGAGCGGGCAGTCATAGAATCCGACACGGCGGAACACGGCAGGGCTCACGCCTGCGGACATCGAAGGAGATCATTGCCACCACGCAGCCGGACCACTCGCCGGACGGCGATCACGGTGGCGGGGGCACTCGTGGTGCTCGCCGCTGCTGTGCTCCCGCGTACGGCGGCCGCCGACACGGCACTCGTCGTCGCGTCCGGTGACGTTGCCGATGCGCGTGAGTCGTCGATCTCGGCGGACGGGCGCTGGGTCGTCTTCGCCGGCCGACGCGACGATCGTCACTCGGTCTTCCGGACCGACCGCGAGACCGGTACGACGATCGAGTTGTCACCCGTGCCGAGCGGCGTCAAGGCGGGCGACACGGTTCATCCACGGTTGTCGGCCGACGGCTGCGTCGTCGTCGCGATCACCGAGATCCCGTTCGATCTGTTCCGCGACGACGACCGCGACGAGCGATGGGACATCTATCGACTCGTCCTCCCCGAGTGCGGTGGTCAGCCGAACGGCTGGGAGCTGGTCTCGGTCTCGGAGCGTTCCGGCACGGCCCGCGACGACGTGTTCACGGATTCCGCTCCGGCGGTGTCCGGTTCTGGCGCGGTGATCGCGTTCTCCCACGCGGCCAACGGCGGCTCACCCGAGGTCGCCACCATCAGCATCATCGACATCACCGTGCCGCTCAACGAACCCGGACGTTCACAGCAAGTAGCCGGCATGCCGGCCGAGGCACCGAACCGCGCCTTCCTCTACCGTGGCGCGAGCCAGCCGGTGCTCTCGCAGAACGGTCGCCACATCGCGTTCGTCTCCGATACGACGGCGTCCGATGCGCTTCCGGGCTGGGCCGATGGTCCGGTGAAGGGTAAGTACGCCACCTCGCAGGTGTACGTCTGGGATCGATTCGCCGCCGATCAGCGAGGCTCCGTCCACCTGGTGTCGGGCCGAGTCGGCCAGCGGAGCGAGGCGGGAGGCGACGCCCCCGCGATGTCGGAGGACGGCCGGATCATCGTCTTCACATCGCGCGATCGCACCCTGGTGCCGGCGGAGCTCCCCGGGTGTGTCCCCGAATGCCCGACACAGGTGTACCGCTTCGACCGCGACACCGACGGCAACGGCATCTTCGATGAGTCGCCCCGTGGCGATCCGTTGACGATCGTGTCGGCGGTCGATGCCGGGGTCGTCGAGGCGGGAGTCCCGCTGGCCGGTGACCAATCGTCGTGGGCACCTGCGGTCAACGCCGATGGCAGCCAGATCGCCTTCGTCACCGACGCCACGAACCTGCTGCCGAGTCGTCGTGCCGGCGGTGGTGACGACCGCGACGGCGATCTCCTCGTCGCGGAGTTCCACCTCGGACAGCTCAGACGGGTGCTCGACGATCCGGGTCTCACGGCGGTTCCGGGCGCGCACAGCCGGCCGGCGCTGTCGAAGACGGGCGAGGTCATCGCCTTCGACACCGCCGCCACCGGTCCCCTGACGGGCGTCGTTCGCGCCACCTCGACCGGGCACCGTGACGTCGTCACCGTGGCGGTCACACCCGAACTGTCACTCGCTGCGCTCGACTTCGGGACCGTGCTGTTGAACTTCATGAGCACAGAGCTGTACGCGACGGTGCTGAACGCCGGACCCGCTGCGTTCGAGCCCGCCGATGTCACGGTGTCGTCGAACTTCGCGATCACCGGCGGTACCTGTGTGCGCGGGGTCATCGTGGCGGCTGGCACGTCGTGCTCGGTGAATCTGACGTTCACGCCGACGGCGCCCAGTGGCTACTCCGGCACGCTCACCGTCAGCGGCAACGGTCCGGGTGCACCCACGGTGTCGACCACCGTCCGCGGAGCGGCGGGTGAGCCCGCATTGGTCGCGACGCCCGGCGGCGTCGATCTCGAACCCGGCGTGGTCGGGGCGGCCGGTGGGCGGGTCGCGATCGACGTCGGCAACGTCGACTTCCTGCCGACTGCGGTGAGCCGGATCGATCTCGGCGGTGCCAACCCGGACGACTTCGTGATCGTCACCCAGTCGTGCCGCGATCGCGCCCTGAACCCCGACGCGAGCTGCACGATCGAGGTCGAGTTTCGACCGACGGACTCCGGCTACCGCAGCGCGCTCCTGCTGGTGACGACGCCAAAGGGCCAGTACACATCGGCTGTGCTCGGTGGGTTCGCCCGTTACGCACCCACCTTCGAGACCGCGATCGAGGCGGCCCGCCCGGGGACGACGATCGGTATCGGCGGGTCGGGCTTCCCGGTCGACGCGCCCGTGGCGATCGGCTTCGACGACGGGAGTCCCCCGTTCCTGACGGTGACCGCCAACGATGTCGGAAGCTTCCTGGCCGTGGCCACGCTGCCCGCTCGGCTGCGGGTCGGTGAGCGTCGACTCGTCGCCTCGGCTCCGGGAGGCGCCGTCGCCGCCACGCCGATGACGATCGAGGGACGAGCCGTGTCGACGATGCCGTTCCTGCCGGGCTACGGGTTGGGCTGATCCGGCCGCTGCCGGGTCGGGCCCGATGGATCCGCCTCAGAGATCGGCCGGGACGAGCACACCGCCGATCAGGGCGGCGATCTGGCACGTGGTGCCGGTGGTCTGGCCGAGCGCATCGCACGCCACGGACAACACGATGTTGTCGCCGGGAGCGAACGGCAGTGGGCTGACGCGCGGCTGGAACTCGTTGGCCGTGTTCATCGAGCCGAGGTCCCACTGATAGAGGATGTCGCCGTTGCGGAGCAACTGTGCGGTGCCGAAGTCGCCGTTGGGGTTCTGGAGGACCACGTCGGTGAGGCGGAACTCCGAGTCGGGGGGTACGGAGATCGACTCGCTGCGCTCCTGGGTGATGCCGACGTCGACGGCGATCCGATACGCGGCCGGCTCACCGGCATCGGCCGCCACGATCGGCGTCGCGATTGCTTCTTCTGCAGGTTCGTCGGCCGGCACCGTCGTCGTCACGACGGTCGCCTCGGTGTCGGGGTCGAGTTCGGCGATCCGTTCGTCGACGGCGCGTTCGGCGGCATCGCGGAGCTCGGGCCGCACGACACCGAACCACGCTGCGATCACCGCCGCCACTGCAAGGCCGACGGCGAGTGCCTTGCCGACCGATCGTGCCGAGACCGTCGGTGGCTGGATCAGCGTGGCTCGACCGGTCGCCGGTTCGTGTTCGGGCTCGGTCGCTTCGATCTCGAAGTCGAGCTGGCGTTCGGCGCGGCGGAAGAACGCCCGGTTGGCTCGCATCCGGAGACGGACGAGGCTGGCCGATCCGGGTGTGACGCCGACGGCGGGTGGGTCGAACGATCCGTCGACGCGGTTGCTGGCGTCGACCAGGTGGAGCCGGCAGCTCGCCAGGTTGTTGCCGTGGTTCTCGACCATGAACTCGAAGGTCGCTCGACGCCGTGCACGCTGCACCGGCTGGAGCGTGGTGATGCGGCGATCGTCGAAGGGCTGCACAGCGACGATCGTCTCCGCGACGACGGCTTCATCGGGATCGCCCTGGGGGATGACGCGGATGGCGAGTGTCGTCGGCCCGGCGGTCGTGGAGTGGATCGCGGGCGGGCGCACCACGACCTCGACGACGTCGCGGGAGCCTCCGAACAGGGTGATGTTGGGTCGGGTGACGGTCGTCCAGGCGGCGGTCAGGCCGGCCGGGATGACGGTGTAGCTCTCGGTTCGGTCGCCGACGTTCTCGACGGCGAGCGAGAGCGATGTGGAGACCCCCGGCTGCACCGGGAGCTCGTCTTCGCCGAACCAGACCTGGACTGACACGGCTACGACGCTACTGCCCGGCAGGTCGACTCCTTCGGCATGGTCGACACACCCAGCGGCGGCTCGTCGTGGAGTCGGGCGTACGCTGCGACGGGCGCTGGCCCTACCATGCGGGCATGGCAGCTCGCGGCCCCGAGGCCGACTTCCCGGCACACCGGCCCCGGCGTCTGCGCACCACGCCCGCGATGCGCGATCTCGTGGCCGAGACGAGCGTGTCGGTGACCGACCTGATCGCGCCGTTGTTCGTGCGGGAGGGGATCGACGAGCGGATCGAGATCTCGTCGCTACCAGGCGTCTATCAGGACACTCTCGACAGCCTGCGTCGCGATGTCGTCGATCTGGTGTCGCTGGGTGTTCGAGCGGTGATGCTGTTCGGTGTTCCCGCCGTCAAGGACGACATCGGCTCCGGTGCGTTCGATCCCGATGGCGTCGTGCAGGTCGCGCTCCGCCAGCTGCGAGCCGAGCTCGGCGACGAGGTCGTGCTGATGGCCGATCTCTGCGTCGACGAGTACACCGGCCACGGCCACTGTGGCATCGTCGCCGACGACGGCACGGTCGACAACGATGCCACGATCGAGATCTACGCTCGTGCCGCGGTCGCGCAGGCGACCGCTGGTGCCCATGTGGTCGCGCCGAGCGGGATGATGGACGGCCAGGTCGGCGCGATCCGGGCGGCGCTCGACGATGCAGGCTTCGATCAGGTGGCGATCCTGGCCTACTCGGCCAAGTACGCCAGCGGACTGTACGGGCCGTTCAGAGACGCCGTCGATGTCACCATCGCCGATGGCGGTGATCGCAAGGGCTACCAGCAAGACGTCCGCAACGCCCGTGAGGCGCTGGTCGAGGTCCGGGCCGATCTCGAGCAGGGCGCCGACATGGTGATGGTCAAGCCGGCGCTCGCCTACCTCGACGTGATCCACGAGGTCCGTCGGCACGTCGACGTACCGCTTGCGGCGTATCACGTGAGTGGCGAGTACTCGATGATCAAGGCCGCGAGCGCGAAGGGATGGATCGATCACGACACGGTGGCGCTCGAGCACCTCACTGCGATCAAACGTGCCGGGGCCGACCTCGTGCTCACCTATCTGACCAGGTGGTTCGCCGAGCGGGCCGCGGGAAGGGTCACCTCATGATCCCGCTCTGTCACCGAGAACGATGCGTCACGGCTGGGTGCTCGCCCACGGTGTGCGTGGGGGCCGGGCTGGCGTCGAACGACGAGTGCTTCGAACGCTCGGCGGTGGTGATTCCCGGCGGTGTCAACTCGTCGATCCGTGCGTTCACATCGGTCGGCGGTCGGCCCTACGTCGTGGCTCGTGCCGAAGGGGCGCAGGTGTGGGATGTCGAGGGCAACGAGTACATCGATCTCGTCCAGAGCTACGGGGCGGTCATCTTGGGCCACGCCCACCCTGCCATCACGGCCGCCGTCTCGGCTGCGGTGATCGGAGGCACCTCCTATGGCGCTCCGACACCCCGGGAGATGAAGCTCGCCGAGGCGGTCACCGAGCGTGTCGGTTCCTGCGAGCAGGTCCGGTTCATGAACTCCGGAACGGAGGCGACGAGCACGGCGGTCCGTCTCGCCCGCGGCTACACGGGGCGCGACCGGGTCGTCATCTTCCACGGCAATTTCCACGGCGCGACCGATGCCCTGCTCGCTGCCGGTGGGAGCGGCGTCGCCACCCTCGGCCTGCCCGGCACGGCCGGCGTGCCCGCCGGAGCGGTGGCCGAGACGATGGTCGTGCCGTACAACCGGGTTCCCGAACTCGACGATTCGGTGGCGTGCGTCATCGTCGAACCGATCGCAGCCAACATGGGGGTCGTCGCGCCGGAACCGGGCTTCCTGTCGGGCCTGCGGGCCGAGTGCGACCGTGTCGGCGCAGTGCTGGTCTTCGACGAGGTGATCACCGGGTTCCGCGTCGGCGCGGGCGGTGCCCAGGCGAAGTACGACGTGTGGCCGGATCTCACGACCTTCGGCAAGGTGATCGGAGGCGGTCTTCCGATCGGTGCCGTGGGTGGCCGGCGCGAGATCATGGAGACGTTGTCGCCTCTCGGCCCGGTGTTCCACGCCGGAACGCTGTCGGGCAATCCGATCGCAACCGCGGCCGGGCTCGCGGCCCTCGACCTGCTCACCGGCGACGTCTACATCGAGCTGATGGCACGGGCTCGCCACCTCGCGTCGCAGTTGCGCGACGCGTGCGCCTCGGCTGGTTTCGCGGCGCAGTTCCCGGTCGTCAACACGCTCATCGGGATGGTGTGCGGCGACGTCGATCGGCCGACGGACTTCGACGGGGCCAAGCAGACCGACGAGAACGCGTACGCGCGGTTCTTCCACGCGATGCTCGCCGAGGGCGTCGCGATGGCGCCGGGTGCGTACGAAGCGATCTTCGTGGGCGTGGCGCACACCGACGACGTGATCGACCAGATCGCCGATCGTGCGCACCGTGCGGCCAAGGTGGCCGCCGCCGGATGAGCCGGTTGCCGCAGTAGCGTCGGGTCACCATGCGGGAGATCTTCACGATCCGGTTCTTCGCCGCGGTCGGCGGGGTCGTCGGACTGTTCTTCGTGCTGACGACGATCTTCGCAACCCGCGAGGTCATCGAACGGGTCGGCGACGACGATGTCGCCGTCGTCGAACTGCATCGAATCGATCTCGTCGAGCGGGTCTTCTCGTCTCGCAATCCGTCGTTCCGGATCGACGCACCGGACGGCGAGGCCGGGCTCGCTGTGGGCGACACCGATCTCATCATCGACGGCACCCGCCAGTTGCGGATCGTGGCCGGGACCCCGGGCGTGAACCACTGTCCCGATCTCGAAGCCATCGGTGCCTGCGCCGTGGTCGCCGACCTGCTCGGTGAGGCCGCGGTGTGGTTCGCGCTCGTACCGATGGGGAATGGTCGTGCGGTCGATCTCCCGGCGATCGACACGCTCGACGACGGCCTGGCCACCCTGGTCAACGGCTGGCAGGTGCCGTTTGCCCCGGTGCTCGATCGGCGGTGTGGGGTGGGCCAGAACGCCGAGGAGTTCGTGTCGTACCGCGAGTTCCGCGAGGTCCTGGGCGACGATTTCACCGCTGTCTACGACCTCGACGAGCGACGCCTGACCGCGGTCGAGTGTCGCCAGCGCGTCGACTACGCCCCCGACCCCACCGCGACGACCAGCGTGATGGACGACGGCACGCCCGCACCGTGATTCGAGCTCGTCTCGGTGCGTGATCTGCCAGGGTTGTCGCCCGCGACGGGTGCCGTCAGACGATGTCGGAGATCGCCGCAGCGGCGGCGAGGCCGGAGCGGTACGCGCCCTCGACCTTCGGTCCGGCGAACATGTCGCCGGCGAGCACGAGACGGTGCTCCTCGTCGGTCCAACACGGGTCGGGCCACGGCTCGACCGGGCCGGCGAATCGCCACCGCTTCACCTGCGCCTCGACCACGTTCGCTTCGCCGATCCACGGCGACGCCCGCTCGAGCAGCGCGGCCCGCAGCGTGTCGGTGTCGTCGTCCCAGTGATCGACGCTCCACGGTTGCGTCGCATGGAACGTCACCGCCGGCAGCGGGCTGACCCCCTTGGCCTGGTTGTCGCCGATGAAGCCGAACGCGTTCGCACCGTCCGCCGGGTCGAACTGCACACCGCCGGGTTCGGGGACGGCACTCGCTCGATCGAGCACCACGAGGAGGCCGATCGTGCGGTGGTACTCGCTGCGGAACAGCTCCTCGGGAACATCGAGCTCCGCTTGAACCAGCAACGACCACGATTGCTGGACGGGGCACGTCAGGACTACGGCATCGGCCTCCACGACCGTCCCGTCGTCGATCACGATCGACCACCCGTCCTCGCCGGGTCTCAGCGCGAACACCAGTCGATCCGTACGACAATCGAGCCCGCTCGCGATGTCCTTGGCGAGCGCGTTCATGCCCGTCGTGCCGACGTAGCGGGGGTGGCCGTCCTCGCGACCCGCGAACCCGTGACACCACACGCGCGCGACGCCGCGTCCGAGCCAGTCGTCGACCTGCGATCGGAACTCGTCGCTCCGCGCAGTGAAGAACTGGGCGCCGTGGTCGAGACGGGCAGCGCCGATTCGGCGCGTCGCCAGCCGACCACCGACCGATCGGCCCTTGTCGAGCACCACGACATCGTGTTCGGAGGTGAGCGCTCGGGCCGCTGTCAGCCCGGCGAGCCCGGCACCGATGACGCCGATCCGCATCAGGAGGTCCGCATCAGCTGGCGATCTGGGCGTCGGCGTCGCCGCCGCGCTCGGCCCGGTGACCGCGCTCGGCACGCCCGAGGAAGTCGAGGAGGATGCGGTTGAACGTGGTGCCGTGCTCGATCATGAAGCCGTGCGCGGCGCCACTGATCACGACGAGCTCCGCGCCCGGGATCCGGTCGGCGATCTCCTCCGCGTCGCCGCGCGGGGTCAGGATGTCCTGGTTGCCGACCATGACGAGGGTTGGCGCAACGATCTCGCTGAGCTGATCGGCGAGGTGATCGTCGATCGACAGGATCCCGGCGACCTGGCCGACGAACGCGTGCGGCGGCCGCGACAGCGCGAGCGGGCCCATCCAGCCGATCGCCGGAGCGAGGCGCCTGAACGAGCGGGGTCCGATGACCCAACGGGCGGCCTCAGCGGTCATGGCCCCCATTCCCCGGGTCTGAGCGACCTCCGCCCACTCGGCGAGCAGCTCGCGCCGCCAGGCGTGGTGGTGGCAGGCCGTGCAGGCGAGCGTCAGCGACCGCACCCGTTCGGGATGCTTCAATCCGATGATCTGGGTGATGACGCCGCCCATCGACGCGCCGATCACGTGGGCCTGCTCGACTCCGACTTCGTCGAGCACCGCGATCGCGTCCTCGGCCATCTGCTCGAGTGAGTAGGCGCCGTACGGCTTGTCACTGCGCCCCGCCCCCCGGTTGTCGAGCGCGATCGTGCGGTACCACGGCGCGAGAGCGAGACGTTGCACGTCCCAGAGGTGCTTGTCGGCGCCGAGTCCCTGGATCATGAGCACCGGTGGACCGGACCGCCGCCCGGACTCCCGGTAATGCAGGCGCACGCCGTCGGTGGAGCGCACGTACGGCATCAGAGCCCGCCGATCCCGCCGGTCGGCAGCCAGTCGAGCGGAGTACCGGTCATGGTGCCGCCGAGCTCGTCGAGGATGTCGTCGATCCGGTCCTGGAGGAGATCGGCGGTCTCGAGCTCCTCCAGCGGGCCGCGACGATTGCGACCCAGTCGAACGGGTCGACCGATCTCGACCCTGGCGTTGCGCCGGACGGGCACCGAGACGGTCGCTGCCGGCAAGATCCGGACCTTGGCCGCGACAGCGGCGCCGACCAGGCGGTGATCGATCCAGCCGGTGGCACGGTTGCTCGTCTCGTGATCGGAGCCGAGCACGATCACCTCACCCGCTTGCAGCGCACCTTCGAGCTCGGCTTCGATCGGCAGGAGTCCGCCCAGTCGCTGCATCATGGGGCCGAAGGGAGCGACGTCAGGGCGACCGACGAACCTGATCGGGCGGCCGACGCTGCCGCCGATCGCCAGTGCGGCGAAGATGGGCGCAAGGGCGAACCGGCGGGCGTTGACCACGATCAGGGCGCCCGCCCGTTTCGGCACGTGCTCCTTGCCGCCGACCGAGACGGACCAGCGGAGGCGGCTCAGCGACCAGATGCGGTTCACGAATCCGTCGTCGCGGCCCCAGTCGTCGACCTCGTTCGCGGTCCACGCCTGGACGTGACGAACGGTGCTGGTGGCGACGGAGGCGGCCTGTGTACCGGCCGTACGGACGGGGAGGCTCACCACGTCGGCGGCGCGTTGCGCAACGGTGACCATCAGGCGACCGCCCGCTCGGCCGGGGTGTGGATGACGCTCGGCCAGCCGTAGAGCTGCTCGATCACGTCGCTGGTCGTCGTCGTGGGCGCGAACCCGAGCACGTCGCGTGCTCGATGGTTCGCCGCCAGTCGGCCGCGGTGCAACATCTCGAGCACATGGTCCGGGACGGGGGCGCCGGCCATGTAGGCAAGCGCTCGCGCGAGTGCCCATTGTGGGCCGATGGTCGGTACCGGCACACGGTGCCCGCGGCGGATCGCCTGGAACGCTGTGATCGCTCCGGGTGCGACGATGTTGAGCGGTTCGTCGATCCGCTCGCGGGCGGCGGCGACGAACGCCGTCGCCGCGTCGTGCTGGTGGACGACCGCGAATGGCGGATCGGCGAGGGCGCTGAATGGGACGGCAGGCATTCGCAGCAGGCGGCCGAGCGGGCTCGGGACGTGCGGGCCGAGCACCGTCGCGAGCCGGAGGCTTCCGACGGCGACGCCGACGCGGGCACCGATCCCGTTGGCGGTCTGCTCGATCTCGAGGAGGGTGTGGCCGTACTCGCTCGTCGGGTCAGGGGTGACGTGCTCGTTGGGGCGGGTGACGCTGCCTCGCCGGCGTCCGTAGACCTCGATCCCGCTCCGCACGACGATCGCTTCCAGCGCTCGGCACTCGGCCGCCGCGCCCAGGATCGACGTCGCGGCGTCGTCGGTGAGTTGGCGTGCGTTCTTGGGTGTCGCTCGGGAGAATGGCTCCCAGACCGCGATGTGCACCACGACATGGGGATTGAAGCGGGTGATCTCCTCGACGGTGCGGTCGTGTTGCCCGGCGACGATACGATGGAACACCGCTCGACGGAGCCGCCTGCGTGGCGGGTCGGTGCCGATGCCTTCGAGAGAACCCACCCAGGGTTCGTCCTCGAGGAGATTGGCCACCCGACAGCCGAGCTCACCACCCATGCCGCTGATGAGAACCCGAACGCCTGCCACGATGCTCCACGATAGTCCCCGACATGTCCGGACGTACCGATCCGGGCGGGTGGCACTCGTCGCGTCGACCGTGATCCTGAGCGCCTCGGTGGTCACCGCAGCCGCACCGGTCGTGGATCATGCGGCCACGGTGGCCGAACCGGCCCAGCGCATCGTGACCAAGGGCGACGGTCTGCGGTTCCCGATCGAGGCGACGCCGATGTGCGAGGTGTTCAACAACTTCGGAGGGTTCAGCAAGTCGTTCGGTACCGGCGGGCACCAGGGGGTCGACATCGGCGCCGAGATCGGCCAGGAGGTCTACGCGGTGGAGGACGGCGTGCTCTACCGGCAGTTCACGAACCTGGGCAGCGGGGCCGGGCTCGGTTGGGGGCTGCACGGCGACTCCGACACCAAGTATCGCTACTACCATCTCGACGGGTTTGCCGACGCCCTTGCGGTCGGCGACCGAGTGGTCGCCGGGCAGCTGATCGGCTTCGTCGGCGACACCGGCAATGCGACACCGGGCGGTTGGCACCTCCACTTCGAGGTTCGCCCCGGCCCAGACCCCCACTCGAGGCCCGTCGATCCCGTCCCCCTGCTCGACGTCCCGTCCGTCTGCAACGTCTACTGACCGTCCGTCGACCGCGCCGCCGGCTTTCTGTCGGCGCAGGCCGTGCCTTGACCGCGCCGTCGGCGTTCTGTCGGCGGAGCCCGTGCCTCGACCGCGCCGCGGGCTTTCTGTTGATCGCCGCGGGATCGAGTCGCAATCGAACGTCAGCCGGCGCGGAGGGTGGCGGCCGACATGATCACGTCGCGCGCCCAGGGATCGAGCTGGCGCCCGGTCAGACGTTCGGTCACCTCGATCGCCTTGGTGTTCTCGTCGACGAGGCCGGCCCAGCGGATGTAGCCGCCCATGATGCCGACGAGCCGGTCTCCGAGCTCCTCGCCGTGCACCAGGAGCTTGTTGCCGTGCTTGAGCAGCTCGTCGAGCTCGGTGTAGAAGGCGCGGAGCCACACATCGCGTTCGTCACCCTTGAACGGACGGTGTCGATACGGGAGGTTGAGCTCGTCGTAATTGTGCAGGTTGTGAGGGGCCTGGATGATCGAGATCGCGTAGTTGAACCCGTTCTCGCGGATCCAGATGATCTCCTCCTGCCGGCGCACGCGGCGATGGTTGTCGCCGTAGCCGCCGGGACGCTCGCAGATCGCGAGCTTGTCCTTCAGGATCCACGTGAAATGGCGGGGGGTGATCCCCAGTGCCCATTTGCCGCGCAGCTTCGGAGGCATCAGCCTTCACCCCAGGTCGTCTCGTCGGTCGTCTCGTCCAGCATCGAACGCATTGCGGGGTCCAACTCTATCGTTCCGGGGCGACGATGCGGAAGTGCTGGTGCGACCGTTCGATCCGGCGCCCGCCCGGGAGCTCGCAGGCGGTGCCGTGCCCGTGGGCGACCGCCAGCACCCGCTCGATCGCGGCTGCATCCGGCGGGTATCCGTCCTCGGTGAGCCACCGCCGCAGGGCTCGTCGGGCGAGGACGGGGTGGGCCGCTGCCACCGCCCGCGCATCGCACGGATCGATCTCCGCAGCGAGCCGGTCGAGGAAGGCCTCGTCCTCGCGCAGGAGGTCGGCGGTCCGCGCCATGATCGGCACGACGTCGCGACCGGCGATCTCCGCGGCCAGCGGGAGCAGTTCGCCGCGCACTCGATTCCGCCACGTGTCGAGAACGTCGTTGGACCGGTCTCGGACCGGGGTGAGGTCGAGCATGCCGCACACCGACACGGTGTCGGCGCGGCGCAACGCGAGGATCGGGTGCAGGGGTCCCGCCTCCATCGCCGCCAGCCCGCTGCCACCGGACCCGCGGAGCAGGCGGAGCAGCATGGTCTCGGCCTGGTCGTCGGCCGTGTGACCGGTCATCGAACCAGGCGGGAGCGCCGTCCGCCGCGCATCACGAGCGCGGGCCTCGAGGTTCGGGCCGGCGGCGACCCGGACGCGATGCAGCTGGAACACGACGTCGAGCCGGTCGGCGATCGAACGTGCCATGGCGGCCTCCTCGGCCGATTCGGCTCGGAGGCCGTGGTCGACGTGGTGAGCGGTGACCACACACCCGTGATGACGAGCGAGTGCAACGAGCGCGGTCGAGTCGGGACCACCGGAGAAGGCACACGCGATGGACGTGCCGGGTTCGGGGAAGGTGCAGCGTGGGAGGAGGGCGTCGAGCAGGTTCAGAGCTCTTGCTCGCGTTGACGCTTCCCGCCGGGGTACCGCTGAGCGGAGACCTGCTTCAGGTAGCCGGCGATCAGCCCGACGACGGCGGCGCCGCCGGCGATCAACATGAGGAGTCCGATCCACCAGTGCCAGATGTAGGCCGCGAGCATGGGCGTCAGCGTAGCGAGGTGCGGACCGCTCACCCCAACCACCGAGCAGATCGGACCACGCGGTCGGCGTCAGGTCGGCGTCGTCGTCGAATCGCCGTCGTCGAGATCGGTGTCGAAGCAGTTCTGGATTCGGCCGAGTAGCCCGGACGGCATCTCGTCGCTGCTGCACTTGCGTCGGATGGCCAGCTTCAGCTCGGCCTGGAAGTCGAAGGCCTGGAGGCAGTCCATGCAGGAATCGAGGTGCTCGTGGATGTGGGTCCGGACCTCGTCGGGCAACTCGCCATCGAGGAAGGCGTCGAGCTCTCGGATCGTGTCGTTGCAGTCGGCCATCGTCAGTCCCGGTCAGTCATCGGCGTGCTTCTCGTCGAAGGTCGTGGTCAGCCCTCGTTCGTGTGCGTACTCGTACAACGATCGCTGCATCGCTTTTCTTCCCCGGTGCAATCGCGACATCACGGTGCCGATCGGGATCTCGAGCATCTCGGCGATCTCCTTGTACGCGAACCCCTCGACGTCGGCGAGGAGGACGGGGAGACGGAAGTTGTCCGGGAGCTCTTCGAGCGCTTGCTTCACCTCGTCGTCGGTGAAGAGGTCCATGAACTGCTCCTCGGCCGACATGCTCGCCGCTGCGGTCTCCATCGAGCCGAGGCGGCGGTACAGGTACAGGTCCTCGACATCGGCCAGATCCGTCTCGAGCGGCCGGCGCTGCTTGGCTCGGTACTTGTTGATGTATGCGTTGGTCAGGATCCGGAACAGCCAGGCGCGGAGGTTCGTTCCCTCCTGGAACGTGTGGAAGCTGCGGAAGCCGCGGAGGTAGGCCTCCTGGACGAGATCCTCTGCGTCGGCCTGGTTGCGAGTCATGCGAAGCGCCGCCGAGTAGAGCTGAGGCGCGAACTCCATGGCCTGTTCGGCGAAATCGTTCTGGTCGGCCACGATGGGCGAACCTGAGCGCGGGTCGCAGTGCCCTCGTCAGCTGCACGACGTCGACGGTACCGTTCGGGCGTGATGGGGGATCGGGAGCCTGGTCGAAGCGCAGGGCCGGGAGCGTTGGATTCACTGCAGGTCTTGGCTCGAACCTCGGTCGAGCTGGCGGACGGCCTGGAGCACGCCGAGGTGTACACCCCGCAGGGCCTGTTGACGATGTTCGCCCATCGTCCTCCCGCCGGCACACCCGTCACCGCAGCGATCGTCGCGTGCGGTGGCGCGATGGGCGGGGTGATGGGCCCCGGCCACGCCCTGTATCACCGGCTCGGGATGCGGTGGTCGGCCAGAGGTGTCGCCGTCTACCGGGTCGGCTACCGCCAGCCGAACGAGCTCGATCGCTGCGCACACGACGTCGCGTGTGCCGTCGAGACGGCACTGCTCGACGGAGCACGCCGCGTCGTCGTCGCTGGCCACAGCTTCGGCGGTGCCGTGGCGATCCGTGTCGCGGTCGTGATGACCCGCGAGGTCGCCGGAGTCGTCACGTTCGCCACCCAGTCGGCCGGGTGCGAGGTGGCGGGTGCGCTCGCCGGGCGCCCCCTGCTGCTCTTCCACGGCGACCGTGACGAGCTGCTCCCGGCACGGTCGAGCGAGATCGTGCGCATGATCGCCGGGCACGGTGAGATCGTCGTGCTGCCCGGCGACGGCCATCTGCTCGGACGCAGCGACGAGGTCATCGTCGAGCGGCTCGACGAGTGGTTGCCGTCGGTGATCGGGCTCGACGGGGCGTGAGCGCCGTCGGGGTATCCGTGCTACCGCTCGTGGGTGAGCTCGACGACGAGGTCGTCGATCGAGGCGACGAAGCGTTCGAGCAACTCGGCGAACTGCTCCCGCTCGTCGTCGTCGAAGCGGTCGAGCAGGCGCTCCATGCCGAGAGCTCGCAGGCGCGTGACACGATTGATCGTGCGACGTCCGGCCGCCGTGGCACTTGCGAGCACGACCCGACGGTCGCGGTCGTCGGTGTTGCGCTCGGCCAGGCCGAGTCGTTGGAGCCGGTCGACCGCCCGGGTCGCGGTGCTGGCGTCGACGCGCAGCGCATCGGCGAACTCGCTCATGCGCCACCCGCCCGGGTCGCCGGCGAGGATCTCGAGCGCGTCGAGCTGGCCTTGCTCGAGCGGCGGGCCGTCCGGGCCGAGCAGATGCGCCCGCAACGTGGCTCCTGCGGCACCGCGCCGTAGCTCGCGCCAAGCGAGCGCGATGCGGCGGGCCGTGTCGTCGTGTTGGCTCACGCGGATCGGCGACCCCGTCAGCTGGTGGCGGCGCCGGCCGGAGCCTCGACGCCGCGCAGCTCGACGTCGGAGGCGAGCTGTTCGACGAACCAGCGGTAGGTGCTCTCCAACCCGGCGTCCAGCTGGATCGAGGGGGACCAGCCCAGCGATCGCAGTCTCGAGACGTCGAGCAGCTTGCGAGGTGTTCCATCGGGCTTGTCGGTGTCCCACACGAGGGCAGCACCGGGGTTGACGATGTCGCGGATCATCTCTGCGAGATCCCTGATCGACAGATCGACACCCGTCCCGACGTTGATGTGTGACTCGCCGTCGTAGTGCTCCATGAGGAACAGGCACGCCGAAGCGAGATCGTCGACGTGGAGGAACTCGCGCTTGGCACTTCCGGTACCCCACACCTCGACCTCGTTCGCCGCGCCGCCCGCGGCGGCCAGCTTCGCTTCGTGAAACTTGCGCATGAGCGCGGGCAGCACGTGGGAGCTGGTCAGGTCGAAGTTGTCGCCCGGACCGTACAGGTTGGTCGGCATCGCGGAGATGAAGTCACAGTCGTACTGACGGCGGTAGGCCTGACAGAGCTTGATGCCAGCGATCTTCGCGATGGCGTACCATTCGTTGGTGGCCTCGAGCGGCCCGGTGAGGAGGGCCTCCTCGGTCATCGGTTGTGCAGCGTCACGGGGGTAGATGCACGACGATCCGAGGTAGAGCAGCTTGCGGACCCCGGTCTCGTAGGCGGAGTGCACGACAGTGCCGTGGATCATCAGGTTGTCGTAGATGAACTCGGCGGGTCGGGTGCTGTTGGCCATGATGCCGCCGACGGTGCCGGCGACGAGGAAGACGTAGTCGGGTTGGTTCGCCTTGAACCAGTGCGACACTTCTGACTGGTCGCGGAGATCGACCTGCTCGCGCCCAGCGGTGAGGATGTTCGTGAAACCCTGCGATTCGAGGTGGCGGACGAGGGCAGAGCCCACCAGGCCCCGATGCCCTGCCACGTAGATTCGAGCCGAACGATCCAGCGATGCCATGCAGCAACGCTACCGAAGCGCGGTCGCACCCGATCGACGCCCTCCGGCTCAGCGGGCGCCGGCGATCAGCTGGTCGACTGGCGCGTAGTCGTCGGTGAGCACGAGAGCACCGTCGAGGTACTCGTCGACGTCGCCGATCAGCCTTCCGTCGTCGCCGCCCGCCCGGCGGGCAGCGTCCCAGGCAGCGGTGTCGATCGGTGCGGAGCTCGCGACGGCGACGGCGTTGCCGACGAAGCCGCCGTCGAGGCTCGGGCCGAGCATCACACCCACGAACGGCATCGAGGTGCGCATCGTGGCGGCCTCGGCCCGGAGGAACGATTGCGTCGGCCCGTCGATGATGTTCGCGACGTAGATGCCGCCCGGCCGCAGCACCCGCTCGACATCGGCCATGAACTCCTCGGTCGCCAGGTGCCACGGCACCGCTCGACTCCCGAACGCATCGCCCACGATGACGTCGGCCGAGTCGTCGGGCAGCGAGCGGAGGGTGAGCCGGCCGTCGCCCGTGCGCACCGACTCGGCCTCGACGGGCAGGCCGAACTCGCGCTCGACCAGCTCCACGAGGTCTGGGTCGATCTCCAACACGAGCTGCTCGCTCGCCGGGCGCGTCGTCGCCAGGTAGCGCGGTACGGTCATCGCGCCGCCGCCGAGCGCGACGACGTCGAGTGGACCAGCCGGCGCCAACCTCTCGATCGCCCCCACGATCTGGCGGACGTACCAGAACTCGAGGTGGGTCGGGTCGTCGAGAGCGACGTAGCTGTGCCGCAGATCGTCGAGCACGAGCATGCGCCCGTCGGGGCGGGTCGCATCAATCTCGATCGAGATGCAGTAGTAGCTCGTCTGCTGATCGCACGTCTGCTCGACGAGCGCGACACCGGCGAGTGCGATCGCGACGAGGCCGCCGGCCGTGAGCAGCGCGGTCGGTGAGCTGCGTCGCATCGTCGCGGCAAGGACTGCGCCGGCGGCCACGAGGATCACCCCGATCGTGATGATGAGCGTCGACACGGCGGCGTACGCGACCAGGACGAATCCGGCGACGAACGTCCCGGCGATGGCGCCGCCGGTGCTCCACGCGGACAGCCGTCCGACCGTCCGTCCCGTTCGGTCGAGGTCGCGGAGCTGCAGCTTGATCACTGCCGGGGGAACGGCGCTGAGGACCGCCGCCGCCGGCAGGAACCCGCACGCCGCCAGGATCACACTCGGGGCGCCGCGGCCGGTGGCGCCGGCGGACCCGCCGAGCGCGCGCACGATCGGGATCGACGAGATCGCCAGCCCGCCACCGATCATCAGCAGAACGGGGATCAGCCGGCGTGGGTCGACCAGATCGGCTGCCGCGCCGCCGAGACGCGCCCCCAGGGCGATGCCGGCGAGGATCGTGCCGATGATCGCCGTGTAGGTCTCGAGATTGACGCCGACGTACGGTGCGAGCACCCGGCCGGCGAGGATCTCGAGCACGAGCACGCCGGCCGATGTGCCGGTCACCAGTGCGATGGCGAGCCAGTCCGGGAGCGGACGCGAGGAGGTCGGCAGGTCGGGTGTGTCGATCCGATGATCATGGCTCACTCGCGTCGAGCGATGCGGTCCGGAGACGGCGTCGATGCCGTTCGGATTCCGGCGTCGATGCCGTTCGGATGCCACCGAGCGCGATGTCAGGAGACCATCCCGTGACGATGCGCGATGGCTGCGGCTTCGCCTCGATTCGACACACCCAACTTGCGGATGATGTTCGACACGTGAACGCTGGCGGTCTTCTCACTGATGAAGAGAGCCGTCGCGATCTGGCGGTTGGTGGCGCCGGTGCTGAGTGTGGCGAGGACTTCCCGCTCGCGGGCCGTGAGACCGTGATCGCCCTGGGTGGAGCCCGCGAGACCGATGTCGAGTCGGGCTCGGCGGGCGAACCTCTCGATGAGCGTTCTCAGCGGTTCGGCACCGAGCGATGTCGTGACCAGGTGTGCCGCGCCGAGGAGATCCTCGGTCTGGGGTCGGTCGCCCGTGCTGCCGAACAGCGCTTCCGCGTGTCGGAACCGGGTGTAGGCGGCGTGGTATGGCATGGCCATCCGCTCCCACGCGCATGTCGCTGCAGCCCAGGCGGACGGGTCAGCGTCGCCTCGGGCGCGAGTGAGCTCCGCTCGACACTGCGTCGCCAGGGCGCCCACCTCTCGCTTCCAGCCATTCACCGGACCGGGGCGGGCCAGCATGTCGTCGAGTTGTCGTACGTGTGCCTCGCAACGGGCCGACGCGTCAGCGTCGTGACCCGTCGCGCCGTGTCGCCGAGAGTGTTCGACGACATCGCCCTCGCATCGGCAGCCGATCGACAGCGCATACGCGGTGGCGATCGGGCCGTCGAGGTCGGCAGTGACATCGAGCGCCGCGTCGACCGCTCGGCGCGCCGCCGCGAAGTTTCCCTCCCATGTCTCGAGGGCGGCCAGGTTGACCAGGGGCCAGCCCTGCTGTTCCTGATCGGTGAAGACGTTGCGCGCCGTCTTGGACTCGATCAGTTGCCGCGCCCGGTCGAACTCGCCTCGTTCGATGTAGTACTCGGTGAAGAAGGCCTCGGCGGCGCCGGGAGAGAATCGGCGGTTTGCCTCGTCGATCGTCGCCTCGGCTTCGTCCCACCGGCCGAGCTTCATCAGGATGTCGGCTGCGTTGACGTACAGCTCCGGCAGGAGATGGCCCTGCCCGAGCCGGGGGAGCTGCTCGGTCGCGATCCGGAATGCTCGCAGGGCACGCTCCCACTCCCCGGCATCGGAGAGGCAGGCCATCGTGTTCCAGTAGGCGCGCATCTGCTGATGGGCGTCGCCGGACTGCTCCGCCAGCGCCAACGCCTCCTGCATGGTCGCGAGCCCGAGCTCGACGTCGTCGATCACCGTTGCGAGCACCCCGAGGGTGTTGAGTGCGTCGGCCTCGGCGATCGCTGAGGACGTCGTGCGGGCCTCGTCGGCGGCGCGATCGGCGTACGCTCGCGCCTCGGTGTACCTGCCGTGCGTCATGAGCTGGCCGGCGACGCCGGCGAGGACCCGTGCGTGCTCCGTGGAGGGAGGATCGTCCGGGATCAGCTCGAGCGCCCGTTCGACCAACTGGAGTGCCTGGTCGTGCCGGACGGTGTCGCGGACGTACCGTGCGAGTCGTTCGTGCAAGAGGCCTGCCGCGCGTGGCTCGGCGGTCGGGTCGACGAGTGTCAGCGCCTCGCGTGCGAGGCGGCTGGCGTCGTCTGCGTCTCCGGCCAGGAATGCGATCTCGGCGGCTCGCCCGACGATCGTGACGTAGTCGTCCCCGACGCGCTCGTCCGCATCGGTGACACGGCCCCAGCTGGCGATGATGCGCGAGAGATGATGGTGGGCCTCGGCGAACGCAAACAGTGTCTCGGCCGCGGCCGCGGCCGAACTCCAGGCCTCCAGGGCACCGGCAATGTCACCTGCCGCATCGCGGTGATGAGCGAGCTGTGCGAGCAGACCGGCACGGACGCCGGTGGTGGAGTCGAGCTTGGTTGCGATCGCGTCGGCGAACGCGGCGTGGAACTCCACTCGTTCGCCTGGGAGCAGGTCGTCGTGCAGGACTTCGCGAAGAAGCGCGTGTGCGAACTGTGTTCCGGTCGGCGTGGTCACGAGCAGCCGCATGTCGATCGCTTCGCGTATGTGGTCCCGAACGTCAGCGAGGGAATCGCTCGCGACACGTGCGAGAGTCGCACCGTCGACCTGATCCTCGGCGACGGACAGGATCCGCAGCGTTCGCCGTGCACTGGGCGACACGACATCGGCTCGTACCAGCAGGAGTTCCCGGAGCGAAGCCGGGAGCACTCGACCATCGAGAGCGTCCGCCGCGGCCAGTTCTTCGACGAAGTAGGGATTGCCCTGTGTGCGCTGCATCACCGCGGCGAGCAGTTGTGGCGACGGAGACACACCGGTCAGGTTCTCGATCTGCTCGGCGACGAGTGCCTCCGTGAACGGATCCACGTCGAGGTGCTCGATCCTCGGGTTCCGGCGGAGCTCGGCGAGCACCGGTCGGAGCGGATGGTCGCGATGGACGTCGTCGGTGCGATACGACATCACCAGGAGCACCCGGTCGGTCCGGAGGTTCGGAACGAGGTACGACACCAGGTCCCGGGTCGATCGGTCGGCCCAATGCAGATCCTCGATCACGATCACGGTCGTCTCGTCGTGGGCGAGCCGGATGATCAGTTCGAGCAGGCGTTGGAACAGATGCGTTCGGCTCGTGGTTTCGGGCGCCGAGTCGACCCGTCCGATCGCCCGGTCGGACAATCCTGCCGGCAGGAGATCCCGGTACGCAGGGTCGGCTCCGAGCGGTCGCAGCATCTCGAGGACGGGTGCGAACGGCACGCCGTGCTCGCCCAATGGCAGGCACGAACCGACGAGGACACGCGAGTCGGCCCCCTCGATGAACTCCCTGATCAGGCTGGACTTTCCCACGCCGGCGGGTCCGGAGACGAGCGCGGAATGCGTCTCGCCGTTCGACGCGCGCTCGTGCACCGAGCGCAGTGTCTCGAGCTCACCCTCGCGACCGATGAATCGGCGCACCGCGTGGGCTCGTCCCATCGATCCAGTATCGCGCCGGACTGCGGATCCGGCCGCCGGATTTTCGCGGCGAATACGGCATGTTCCCGATGCGTAGGCGTCACGCTTAGGTGCAGGCTGGCCTCCATGCGACAGCAACGACGGGCCGGCCGGATGCACCGGAGGCCAGCGAGCACCCAGACCGCACAGTCCGTCAGGACTGCCGGCGACGCCTCCCTGTCGGGCGGCGGATCACGAAGCGGATGGAACGAGACGTTCACCGATGCGATGCGCATCGGCGTGACGAGATCGCTCGGGACGCGCGGCTCCGGGCAGAATCCGTGATCCTCCAGATGTCGGCCGCCGTCGGGTGCGGCGTCACCGAGCTCGCGGCGTTCGACGATGCGCTCCTGCAGGTCGGAGCGGCGAACTACAACCTCGTCCGGCTGAGCTCGGTCATCCCACCCGATTCCGAGGTGGTGGAGCGCGATGGGCCGATCTCGTCGCCCGGAGGTGACTGGGGGGATCGTCTCTACGTCGTGTACGCCGAACAGCGCGCCAGCCGCCCTGGCGAGCAGGCGTGGGCGGGCGTCGGGTGGGTGCAGGACGGGTCGGGGCGTGGACTGTTCGTCGAGCACGAGGGGTCGAGCGAACTCGAGGTTCGTGCCGAGATCGACGCCAGTCTGATCCAGCTCCAACGCGGTCGTGGCCTCTCGCTCGGACGTCCGCATCAGCGAGTCGTCGGCGGAGCGGCGGTCGACGGACCGATCTGCGCGCTCGTCCTCTGTACGTACCGAACGGAGGCCTGGTCGTCGACGAGTCGGGTCGAACTGAGCCGGACGGGCGCTCCTCGGGCGGTCTCGGCATGTTGAACATGCCCATCGCTCTCGGAGACGAGGCCGTCACGGATGCACCCCGGTCGCTGGGTCCGGTGGTTGCCGCGATCGTGACGCTCGGAGCGCTCGACCTGATCGGGGCCGGACTGGCGAGGTCCTGGTCGGAGCACCGTTCCAGCATCTCCATGATCGGCGGGATCCTGGTGTTCGGGCTGTTGTTCGTGGTCTACGGCAAGAGCCTGGACTATGCGGAGCTCAGTACCGTCACGATCGGTTGGGTGGTGCTGCTGCAGGTCGGTGTGGTGGTGCTCGATCGGCTGCACGGGGTCGCGATCCCGCCCGGGCGGATGGCTGCGATCGCGCTCATCCTCGTGTTGCAGGCGTACCTGATGGCGAGCGACCTGCACCGCCCGGCGTGAGCCGGAGGGCTGGTGGCCCGGCTGAGCTCGATCCTGGGCAGCGCGTCCGCCCCCGCTGGGTGCGGGGTGATTCCGAACGTGTTTCGCGCGCTCGGAAACCCCGCACCTGTCGTCAGCCCCAGCTGCTCCCGGTCCAGACGTGACCGCTCCACGAGCCACCGCTCCAGGATGCGCCCGACCAGGATGCGCCGGACCAGGATGCGCCGGACCAGGATGCGCCGGACCAGGATGCGCCGGACCACGTCTTGGAGCTCCAGGATGCGCCCGACCAGGATGCGCCCGACCAGGATGCGCCCGACCACGATGCACCCGACCAGGATGCGCCGGACCAGGATGCGCCGGACCAGGACGCCCCGTTCCAGCTCCCCCCTGACCACGAGGCGCCTGCGGCGACCGCGGTTGCCCACGACGCGCCGTTCCACGGCTGGCCGAAGATGTCTTGTTCGCCTTCGAGGAGCACGCCGTTGTCTCGGAGCCGGCTCGACCCGCGCGCCTGGTCGAGTGACCCGAGCCCGGTCGCCGGAGCATGCATCTGGACGGTGGTCGGAGCCGTGGTGGAGATGATCTCGCGAAGGTCGGTCATCTTCTTGCGGCCGCACGGTGAACCCGTGTTGGCGGTGTAGTCGGCAGTCTTGACGAGCAGTGCCTTCACCTGATCAGGCGTGAGACTTGGGCGCTGCTGCAGCATGAGCGCCACGCTGCCCGACACGACCGCTGCGGCCTGGGACGTGCCGGACCCTTTGAAGAGTCGATCGTCGATCCTGGCGTCGGGATGCATCGTGTCGGCGACGGAACCGGGCGCACGGAGACCCAGGATCGATCGCCCCGGAGCGATGATGTCGACCGTACGCGTCGTGGTCCCGCAGTTGGTGAACCCGGTGATGAAGTCGTCGCCGGTGATGTTGGTGCCGTTCGTGTCCATCGCCCCGACGGCGATGACGAACGGGTTGGTCGCCGGGTTCCGCAGCCGCGCCGAGCTGCCGTCGTTGCCGGCTGCCACGACCACGACGATGCCCGCCCGCCAAGCCTGCTCGATCGCGAAGGACAGCGGGTCGACCTGGTGGTCCTGGATCGAGTCGGTGCCGTAGGCGAGATTGATCACCCGGATGTTCATTCCGTTGGAGTCGCGGTGTTGGACCACCCAGTCGATCGCGGCGATGACCTGGGTGACGTCGACGGCTCCGGTGGCGTCGCCGACCTTGACGTTCACGAGCCGGGCGTCGGGGGCGATGCCCACGAAGTTGGTGGCCGACTTCGAGTAGAGGTTCGCCGGAGCCTCGTTCACGACGGCTGGGTCCTTGCCGGCGATGATGCTCGCGAGATGCGTGCCATGGCCGAATGAGTCGAGGTGACGGAGGTTCGGAGCCTGCGATTCGAACGAGAGGTCGGGGCCGTTGATGACCTTGCCGGAACCGTCGAGGCCCTCGACCGGCGCGACGCCGGAGTCGATCAGCGCCACGTCGACGCCGGCGCCCGTGTAACCGGCCGCCCACATCTTGTCGGCGTGGACGAACTTGGCGGTCTTCCGCATCGACCCTGACAAGCGGTACGTCGCGACGTCCGCAGCCCACGTGGTATCAGCGGTACTCGTCTCCGCTGCCGAAACCGTCGGTGCCGTGAGCGTCGTCGTACCGATCACCAGGGAGAAGATCGTCGCAGTACAGATCAGGCCGGTATGCACCGCGCGCCGCCCGATGGGGTCGTGCTTCCCGCGTGGTACTCGTTGACGCCACCGTCGACCGAACATCCGATTCCTCCGTTCAGGTGTTTCCACCGTTCAGGTGGTATAACGCCGTTCGTGGCCGAACCGTTACGGTACGTGGCTCAAGTTCCCGTCATGATTCCGGAGCCCGAGACTCGGGATCGAGATGGCGCAGGCGCGCATTCATCGTCTATCGTCGATGACGCATGAATACGCTCCCACCCGATGTCGCCGACGAGTACGCGTCATGGTTTGGGTGCCTGGCCGACGGGACACGGCTGCGGGTCCTGCACGCCGTGGCGTCCGCCGGGCGACCGTTGACGGTGGGTGAGATCGTCGCCGGGTTCGACAAGAGCCAGTCGACGATCTCGCGTCACCTCCAGGTGCTGGCGCGGGGCGGCTTCGTCATCACCGAGCCCGACGGCGTCCGAACCGTGGTCCGGGCCAATCCTGAGTGCATGGAAGCCCTGCCAGCGGCGGCAGCTGCCGTGATGGCGTCCGCTGACCAGCGGATCGTCTGATGATCGGCTCGACGACGGTGCTCGTCGTCGAGCTCGTCATGTTGTTCATCGGCGTGTCGTTGCTGATCGAGGTCGTGCAACGTCGCGTCGGTCCCGATCGGCTCCGGAGCTGGATGGGCGGCAGCCCGGTCGTCGCAGCGCTGAAGGGCATCGCGGTCGGGTTCGTGACCCCGTTCTGCACGTACTCGGCGATTCCGATGCTCGTCGGGCTCCGCCGGGCCGGCGTGCCTCCGGCAGGCTACGTGGCGTTCCTCTCCGCGGCCCCGGTCCTCGACCCGATCCTGTTCGGCGCACTGGTGCTGATCGTCGGCGCACAGGTTGCGATCGGCTATCTCCTCGTGACGTTCGTGGCGGCGATGGCCCTGGCTCTCGTCGCCGGACCGATCGGTGTCGAACGCCACCTCCGGCCGCTCGATGTGCGAGTGCCGGTCGTCGCGGGTGGCACGACGACCCCCGCGGCCCCGACCGACGCGGTCGCCGGCGCCTGCGATGCCGACGAGCCATGGCAGGGTTGGCCGACGGAAGGGCGTCGCGGACTGCTCGCCTCGGCGCGGTTGCTGCGCGCGTTCGGGCCGTTGATGTTGCTCGGGGTCGCCATCGGAGTGACGATCGAGGCCCTCGTCTCGCCGGCAGCAGCGGCCCGCGTCACGACCGGCAACCCACTCGGAGCGATCCCGCTCGCGGCCGCGATCGGATCACCGCTCTACTTCAACACCGAACTGTTCGTCCCGATCGCGAACTCGTTGCATGCCGTCGGGGTCGGCGACGGCGCCATCGTCGCGCTCACGATCGCCGGCGCAGGCGTCAACATCCCCGAGTTCGTCGTCTTGTCCAAGCTGGCGAGACCGGGCGCGCTCGCTGTCTTCGTCGGCTACGTCGTCATGGTCGCGGTCACCGGTGGACTGCTCGCGCATGTCCTGGGTGGTCGATGAGACCGGGGTTCGCCGCATGACGAGGAGCACCGGGGAGGTCCGCCGGGTGCTGCACCGAGCGGGCTACGACGCGAGCGACGTCGCCGAGATCGGCGCTGGGGCATGGTCGGCGTGCTACGCGTTTCGCGCCGGGGGCCGCGACCTCGTCGTGCGGTTCGGTTCCTACGGGGAGGACTTCGCCAAGGATCGGTTCGCAGTGCGGTTCTCGCGCACGGCGATGCCGGTCCCCGCCGTCGAACTGGTCGACCGTCTCGACGAGACCTTCATGGCGGTGTCGGCGCGTGTGCCCGGCGCTCCGCTCGAGGAGGTGACCCGCGCGGAGTGGAGACGGCTCGTGCCGGCGACCGTGAACCTGCTGGAGTCTCTGCGCCGTGCGAAGGTCCCTGACGGCGGGTTCGGTGGTTGGGACGGGGAGGGGGTCGCCACCGACGAGAGCTGGCACCGCCATCTGCTCGGCGTGCGCGGTGGCGGCGGCGACCGACGGCCTGCCGATTGGTACGACCGTCTCTGCGATCGCCCGGATGCCCGCGTCGCCTTCGACGTCGGGTTCGAGCGCCTCGGCGTACTCGATCTGTCGGCGGCACCACGTTCGCTGATCCACGCGGACCTGATCAACCGGAACGTTCACGTCCTCGGCGATCGCGTTGCCGGTGTGTTCGACTGGGGTTGTGGTCGCTACGGCGATCATCTGTATGACGCGTCGTGGTTCGAATTCTGGGCGCCGTTCCACCCGCACCTCGACATCGAGTTGTTGCTGAGCACGCTCGGGCGACGATGGATCGACGCAGGCGTCGACCTCTCGGACCACGACCAGCGCCGGCTCGGATGCCTGCTCCACATCGGGCTGGACCACCTTGCGTACCACGTCACCAGAGAGGCGTGGGCCGATGTCGACGACGTCGTCGATCGCATGCGCGACCTACGTCTCGTCTGACCGTTTGCCCGGTTCGTATCGAGCGATCCGTCTTCGGAATGGTCGACACGGCAGGCATGCGTCGCGACTCATCGATCCGGTCTGCGGATGGCGATGAAGACGAACTCTCGCCGAGGGCGGCCGGGTGCATCTCGGACCTCGACGAGGTCGTACCCCGTCGCCGCCAGGGACGCCTCGACCTCGTCGCGATCCCGGAATCGCAGCGTGGAGTCGGAGGTGAGCACCGATCCGTCGCTGAGGAACCGGTACGAGTGACGGAACGAGACGAGCGGCAGCTCGACAGCGGTGACTTCGGTCGAGTGCTCGACCGGGCCACGGGCCGTCTGCTTCACGGTGCCCGGTCGGTCATCCCACTCCTCCCAGTCGCGACGGGCGGGGTCGCGGGTCTCGAACACCAGGTGGCCGCCGGGTCGAATGGCTCGGTGGACCCCTCGGATGGCCGCCCGCCACGCGTCGTCGGTCAAGAACACTTGGGCGACGTTGCCGGTCATCGTGGCCATGTCAACGCACATCGTCGGCAGGCGCGCTGCGTCCGTGTGCAGCCACTCCACCAGATCGGCCGACGGTTTGGCACGGGCGACGTCCAGCGATGCCGCAGCGGGATCAGCGGCGGTCACCGTGAGCCGGCGTCGAGCCATCGAACAGGCGAAGACCCCTGTTCCACACCCGACGTCGAGCACGCTGGCTGCGCGGAAGTCGCTCACGATCGCCTCGTACTGCTCGAGATCTGACCGATCGCCGTCGATGTCGTCGTAGATCGCCGCCAAGCGAGGATCAGCGAACAACCGATCAGGCACCGAGCCACGGTACGCCAGGAGCGTGGTGCGCGGGTGCCGCCCGCGACGTCAACGAGAGGTGTCGCCCGTGGCGCGATCGTCGCTCGACCCGGCGGGAAACGTGATCGCGACCGTCACGGCCGAGGCGAGATAGCACCCACCGACGAACAACCACGCCCACCGGAACTGGGCGATGTTCGGATCGCCCGAGACGTCGGCGAGAAGCGCGACGATCACCGAGATCCCGAGGGCGTAGAAGACCTGCTGGGTGGTACGCACCGTCGCATTGGCGGTGCCGAACTGGTCGGGGCTGACATCTGCGAGCCCGGCGCTGGCCCACGTCGCGATCGTGGCGCCCACGCCGAATCCGACGAGGATCGAGATGGGTACGAACATCGACCATGTGGACGGCGTCTCGTCGAGGGTGACGACGTACGACAGGAATCCGATTCCGCACGCGGCGCTGCCGATCGACAGGATCCACCGATGCCCGACCCGGTCGGCGAAGCGGCCGGCAAACGGTGACACCGCTGCCGCGAGCAGCGGCGACGGCACGAGCGCCAGACCCGTTGTGCGGAGCGACTCGCCCCACAACTCCTGGAGCAGCAGCGAGTTGGCGAGGAAGCCGGACGTGAAGGCCATCGAGTACAGCGCCAGGGCGGCGTTGGTGCTGGAGAACGAGCGGAGCCGAAACAGCTCGAGTTCCAGGAGGGGCTCGGGGTGAGTGCGAGATCGTCTGATCAGGATCGGAATCATGACGAGTCCGACGCTGAACGTGGTGAGCACGCGCGCGTCGACGAGCCCCCACGACTCGGCCCGCACGATCGCGAACATCACGAGCCCGACGCCGAGTGTGCCGATCGGCACGCCGACCAGGTCGACCTTGCCCGTGGCGTTCGGGTTCTTCGACTCGTCGAGCAACCGCGGTGCGAGCACGAGCACCAGGGCCGAGATCGGCACGTTGATCCAGAAGATGCCTCGCCAGGACCAGGCATCGGTCAGGAACGCGCCCAGCGCAGGGCCGACCACGGCGCCGAGCGCGCCCGTCGCGCCCGTGAGCCCGATCACCGTCGAGCGCTTGTTCGCCGGGAAGGCGGGGAGCACCACGGCGATCGCTGTCGGCGCGATGATCGCCCCACCGACGCCTTGCACCACCCGCGCCGCGATCAGGAAGGATGCGTTCGGTGCGAGCGCGCTGAGCATCGAGCCGAGGGCGAAGACGGCGACGCCCGGAATGAACAAGCGCTTGCGACCGAGGCTGTCGGCGTACCGTCCGGCGACGAGCAAGAGCGAGGCGACCGCGATGTTGTAGCCCGAGATGATCCAACCGAGTGTCGATTCGGGCACGCCGAAGTCGTCGCGGATCGACGGGAACGCGACATTGATGGCCGACACGTCGATGACGACGAGGAAGAACACCAGCGTGGTGACGATGACCGCCAACCACGGGTTCCGGCCGGTGTCGGCCGGAGGTGCCACGGACTGCATCGCCAGCTGACCGTAGGCGAGTCATCAGTCGATCACCCGATCGGCGCTCCGTCCGTCGTCGGGTGCTTCGAGCCTGCGCGTGTCCCCGGTCGGCTGCTCGAACCGGGCGTCGGCGCGTCGCCGATCATGCTGTGTCCTCGGCCTCCTCCTCGCTTCCGGTGGCGTGGGTGACGAACCTCGTGCCTGTTGGCCATCCGCGACGTGCGAGCCGAGGACGACTGCGCCGGTCGCCCCGCCAACCGGCAGTGACTCGGGTGGACGCCCGGGTCGTCACCGCGCCGCCAGAGGTTCGGCGTGCCGTCGACGGCAAACCGGTGCACGAGACCGGCGGGCCGCTCGGATCGCTCGCTCGGGTCATCGTGACGCCGCAGACGCGGTCTGGCTCGTGGCAGAGCAGCGTGGTCGGAGTGTTCGCGACCGCCGAACGGGCGGTTGCGCACCGCTGGCATCTCGGAGGAAGCCGGGGGAGACTGGTCCCCGACGAGGGGGCCAGGTGGACTGTCGGGCGTGCGGCCGCACCAATCGAGAGGGCGCGAAGTTCTGCGCTGGATGCGCAACGCCGCTGGCTCCTGCCTGCGCGTCCTGCGGCAACGAGCTCGCGCCCGACGCCCGGTTCTGCGACCAGTGCGGCACATCGGTCGCGGAGGCGACGCCGGCCCCCGCCGACGCCGATGTCGACGCCGATGTCGATGTTGCCGTCCGCAAGACGGTGACCGTCCTGTTCTGCGACCTCGTCGGGTCGACGTCGTTCGCGGAACAGGTCGACGCCGAGGCGGCTCGCGACGCGATGGCCGACTACCACACGATGGCGCGGAAGGTGATCGAGGAGGCGGGCGGCTCTGTCGCGAAGTTCATCGGGGACGGGGTGATGGCGCTGTTCGGGGTGCCCGAGACCGCCGAGGACGATGCCAACCGCGCGGTCGCCGCCGGGGTCGGACTGCAGCGCGGGTTCGCGCCGATTCGGGACCGGATCGCGGCGCGCCACGGAGCCGACCTCGGACTGCGGGTGGGGATCAACACCGGTGAGGTGGTGCTCGCCGAGGACGACGCCGACATCGTCGGTGACGCCCTCAACACCGCAGCCCGGCTCGAGGCAGCCTGCACGCCGGGCGAGGTGTTGGTGGGGGAGCAGACGTGGCGGCTCACCCGGGGACAGGTGTCGTACGATGCCCTCGGCGCAGTCGAGGTGAAGGGCAAGGACGTGCGCGTCGCGACCTACCAGGTCATCGAGGGGGGCGCCGATGACGAGCAGCTGACACCGTTCGTGGGTCGTCTCGACGAACTCGCCCGCCTGCGGGCCGCCTACCAGGACGCCGTCACCGGCCGATCGTTGCGGCTGGCGACGATCGTGGGCGCGCCGGGGGTGGGCAAGACGCGCATCTCGCGGGAGTTCTCGGCATCGCTCGCCGAGGGACCCGATGGCGCAACGATCGCGGTGCTGCGCTGCGAACGTGCCGGGACCTCGACGTTCGGCCCGATCGCCGACCTGCTGCGGGCGGCGATCGACGTTGGCGACGAACCGACGCCCGACGAGGTCCGGGCAGCGTTGCGCTCGCTCGTCGACAACCTCGACGACGCCGACCGAGTTGCCGAGTTGCTGGCAGCGTTCGTCGGGGCGGCGCCGGAGCGATCGACCGAGGAGGCGTTCCTCGCCGTGCGGCGACTGGTGGAGTCGTTCAGCCGTCGCGAGCCCCTCGTGATCGTGGTCGACGACATCCAGTGGGCTGAGCCGTTGTTCCTCGACCTGCTCGAGCATCTCGGGGAGTGGGTGGAGGACGCAGTGGCGATGATCATCTGCCTCGCTCGTCCCGAGCTGCGCGAGCGGCGCCCGACGCTCGCTGAGGAGGGCGGGCGGGTGTCGGTGTCGATCGCCCTGGAGGGGCTCGACGCGGACGCGACGGCCGAGCTGGCGGCGCGGTTGATCGGCGCTGAGGCGCTGCCACCCGAGTTGGTGGCGCGCCTGCCCGACTCGACGGAGGGCAACCCGCTGTTCGTGCGCGAGCTCATGCGGATGCTCGTCGACGACGGGGTGATCGAGCGCGGCGACGACGGCTGGCAGCTGACGATCGATGCCGATGCCGTCGAGGTGCCACCCACGATCCAGTCGCTGCTGGCGGCGCGCCTCGATCGCATGCCCGAGGCCGAGCGGCGGCTCGTCGAGCTGGCGTCGGTGGTCGGGCCGGAGTTCCCGGTCGGCGCGGTCGCCGCGATCGCCCCCTCCGGTCAGGACGTCGTCGCGCTGCGGCGTACCCTCGACGTGCTCAGGCGGCGCGAGCTGGTCGAGGCGACGACCACCTACTGGGGCGATGAGCCGGTCTTTCGGTTCCACCACGTGCTGATCCGCGACGCCGCCTATCGCCGGCTGCTCAAGCGTGTGCGGGCCGACCTCCACCTGCGGGTTGGGGAGTGGACGCAGCGCACCGCCGCCGACCTTCCCGGCGAGCACGAGGTGGCGATCGCCTACCACTTCGAGCAAGCCCACGAGTATCGGCGCCAACTCGACGACGTCGACGACGAGATCGAGGTCGTCGGGCGGCGGGCGGCGGCGCTGCTGCGCACGGCAGCCGAGCGGGCGTTGGAGCGCGACGACTTCGCCTCGGCCGGTGTGCTCGTCGAGCGTGCGCTCGCTCGCCTCGACCGGGACGACCCCGACGTGCGCGAATTGCTGCTCGTCGCGTGCGAGTCGCTGCTGGCGCTCGGGGAGGTCACCCGCGGCCGGGCACGCGTCGAGGAGCTGGTCGCGGTCGCCGAGGGTGATGCTCGCTTGTCGGCCTGGGCCGACTGCTTCGTCGCCCAGGTCGCGGTGCTGACCGACCCCGAGCGGTTGCGGGACGCCGACCGAGAGGTCGAAGCCGCGGCAGAGCGGCTGGCCGAGCTCGGCGACGAGGCCGGAGTCGCCAAGGCGCGGCTCGTGCGGGCCGGCGCGCTGGCGCGGCTCGGCCGGGTCGGGGAGTGCGAGGCCCAGCTCGACCTCGCGCTGGTCGCGGCTCGGTCGGCGGGCGACCGCCGCCGCATCGCCGCCGTGCTCGGCGCAGCGCCGCTCGCTGCGCTGTGGGGCCCGAGCCCGATCCCGCGGGCCGGTGGTCGCTGCCTCGACGTGATCCGCCTGCTGCGGATCACCACCGGTTCGCCGGCCGTCGAGGCGACGTCGGTGCGCTGCCAGGCGGTGCTCGAGGCGCTGCGCGGAAGGTTCGACACGGCGCGCACGATGCTCGCCGACGCCCGCGCGACCGTCGAGGAGCTCGGTCTGCGGCAGGGCGTGGCCGAGACCGATCTGTTCGCCGGGATCGTCGAGCTGCTGGTCGGGGAACCGGCTGCCGCCGAGGCGCCGCTCCGGGCGGCGTATCAGGGGCTGGGCCGGCTGGGGTTCGGCGCCGACGCCGGCCAGGCCGCTGCGTTCCTGGCCCGAGCGCTCCTGCAGCTGGGCCGGCTCGACGAGGCGGAGGAGCTGGCGACCGACAGTGCTGCGCTGGCCGGCCAGAATCCGCAGAGCGCGATCGCGGCGCGCTCGGCCCGGGCCGAGATCCTCGCGGCACAGGGCCGGTGCGACGAGGCGGTAGCGGTCGCCACCGAGGCGGTCGTTCTGGCGGCCGGCACCGACATCGTCGTCGATCACGCCAACGCAAACGCCGTGCTGGCGAGGGTGGCGAGGCTGGCGGGCGACGACGGGACCGCCGACCGGGCAGCTGCTGCGGCGGCCGCACTGTACGAGGAGAAGGGCGCCAGCGTCGAGGTCGAGCCCGGCGTCGCAGCGCTGGTGCCGCCTCACGAACCACCGACATCGCCACCGCCTCCGGCCCTCGTCGCTCGCGACGAGGTGGCCGCGAAGGTTGGCCGCCCCTCATGGAACACCGCCGACGCCGCCCGGCGCGGCGAGCTTCGCAGCGCTCGTCGCCGGTGAGGCCTCGTGGATCGACGCCTACGATCCGGGCGTCGAGTTCGACGACCGTCGACCTGCGGGTGGGAGTCGATGCCGTGGCCGCGCCGCGATGGCAGAGCGGTTCGCAGTGCTCGGTCGCAGTCGCATCAGGGGTTCGTCGATCGAGCCGATAGCCGTGCGGGGGGATCGGCTTGCGCTCCACGACTGCAACCTCAACGTCGACGACGACCCGGACGATCACTTGTCCATCGTCCGGCTGGGCGACTCCGGGCTGATCGAGAAGTGCACGGTGTTCGCCCCCGACGATATGGGCGCGGCGCTCGTGGAGCTCGACGAGCTGTGGCTGGCCGAGCTCGAGCCCCGTGACGTCGAGACGTATCGAGCTGCCCTCGCATGGGCCGAGGCATATGGATCGGGCGATGAAGCGCGACTGAAGGGCCTGATGCACCACGACTTCGTGCTTACCGACCACCGGGTGATGGGTTTCGGCCAGCTCGACCGCGAGGAGATGCTGGAGCTCATGCGATCACGAATCGGGACCCGTGGTCTGGCGGTGCCGGTCACGTCAGCGGTCCACCTCCTGCGCGAGGGGATGGTCATCGGCACGTACCACGATCGCAGCTCGGGGAACGATGGTGCCGAGTACGTCACCGACACGGTGATCCTGTGTTGCGTTCAGGATCATCGGATCTCAGAGGCAGCGTTCTTCGATGCCGACCGCGTGGACGCCGCACTCCAGGCAGCCGTCGCCCTGGTTCGTCCCGTGCAGCATGCGGTCGACCGGCTCGATCTCTCGGGCGACGTGGTGGCCCGGGACATCGAGGTCGAGTTGCCGACCGGCGAGGTGATTCGCGGCCTCGACCAGTTGGCCGGGCGTGCCGGCGAGATCTGGACGGGCGAGCGTGAGGTGCTGGCGGTGCGGCTCGACCGCGTAGCACTCGTCGCGGTGTACGATCAGCCGGGCGGCCCGGTCTCCCGGCTCATGGTCGAGGAGGTCGACCGCCGGGGGCGCCTCGGGAGGGTGCGCGTGTTCGCCGGCGATGCGCTGGTCGACGTCGTGAATCACTTCGACGAACGTTGGCTCGACCTCGACGAGGCGGCAACGGACAACGATCGCCTTTCGATCGAGTGGTCGAAGGCCCAGCGGACCCGCGACGTCGCTGGCATCGCACCGCTGTTGCACGACGACTTCTCGATGGTCGATCACCGGCCGCTTGGCTACCCCCCGCAGGATGCAGATGCGCTTCTCGAGACGATCGCAGCACCGGCGCCGTCACAGGCGGTGATGCTCGACGACGGCGATCCGCTGGCCCGCAGCGAGCACGGCTCCGTCCGCTGCGCGGTGATTCTCCGATACGACCACGGTCGGATCGCCGAGGCGGTGGCAACCACGAGCGTCACGGTGTACGCGGACCGTCGTCTGCTGCGAATCGAGCTCTTCCCCGATGATGAGCCCGAGCGAGCGCTCGCCCGCTTCGAGGAGTTGACGCGCGCTGATGTGGCCGTCGTGGTCCCAGCTGGGCCGGACTGGCGATCGCTGCTGGGCACTCCGATCACGGATCGGTCATCCCATCCGAACACAGTGCGCGAGTTGTTCGAGCTCGGAGCAGAGTTGCGCCCGGGCGATCCGATCGCGGTCCGGAGTGAGCGGTTCCTCGTGCACGGCATCGACATCCGGTACGGCGACGACATCGTCGAGTACCTCGCACTGGTCGTCCTCGACTCGGCGTGCGGGATGATCGAACGGACCGTGCTGTTCGACCCCGACCAGCTCGACGCCGCCCTCGGAGAGCTCGACCGGGTGTGGCTCGACACACTCGACCCGGCCGACGCCGAGACCTACCGTGTGGTCAACGCGCTGCGGGAGGCCTGCACGTGGCTCGAGGCAGAACGCGTGACCGAGCTCTGCCATCCTGATTTCGTCTACGTCAGTCACCGAGGGCCGCTCGTCGGCGAGCTCGACCGGGACGGCTTCTTCGAGTTGCTCGAGACGCGGCGCACCACGCGCGCCCTCGGCCTGGCCTGGAGCGTCAGCGTCGATCGCCTCGGTGGCGGCGTGATCGTGATGACGGGCGACGAGTCGACCGCGAACGATGGCTCGTCCGAGTTCTCCGACCCGAGCGTGTTCGTCGCCCGAGTCCTGGACGGGCAGGTGTCCCGCCTCGAGCAGTTCACGGTCGGACGTCTGGGGGATGCGCTCGCGCGGGCGCGCGAGCTGACCGATGCCGGGGCCGGCGGCGCTCGTCCGATCGTGGGCAACGCCGCTTCGGAGGCGCTCGAGCGTGAACTCGGCGAAGACGGCTCGCTGCTCCGGATCGACCGGCTCGGTGACGCACCACGACTGATCGACGTCGTCGCTGCCTTTGACGATCGGTGCTGCCTGGGTCGGGTCGAGGGGACCGAGGGGGCGGCACTGGTCGTCGCCGTAGTCGGTGAGGACGGTGTGATCGTCGATTCCGCCACGTTCGACACCGATGATGAAGCGGATGCGAGACGCGATGCCACCGGTCGGTGGTTCGCGTTTCTGAGCGAGCGGCGACAGAAGGTCGGCCGGATGGCCGTGGCGTTCGGCACGTCGTGGGTGGCGCCGAGTACCACACCGTTCGGTGAGCTGATCAGCGAGGAGTTCGTGCTGATCGACGGCCGCACGCTCGGGATGGGCGTGCTCGATCGTTCCGGCTTCGAGCAGGCCCTGCGCGGTCGGGAGGTCGACGGGTCCAGGATCCCGCCCGTCCCGAGTCGCGTCCAGTTCGTCTCAGACGATGTGTTCGTCTTCCGGGCCGCCAACACCGGCGTCGCACCCGACTCCGGCGTCGAGTGGGAGGAGATCGCCTGCAACGTTCTCGTCGCGGACGGCCCCCGGATCATCCGCCTCGAGATGTTCGACGAGAACGGTTGGGACGCGTCGATGGCCCGGGCGCGCGAGGTCGCGGCGGGACACCTCGGCACGCCGCCTGGAGAACGCGGCCAGCCACTGGGCGGAGCGCAGTACGGCCGCGAACGTGCATCTACCCGCCGACCGGCTCACCGAGGACTTCGGACGAGAGGATCGTCGGCGATCGGTCGCCGCACCCACGACGAACGGTGAGGAGTTCGCTGAGAGCATCCGCGTCATACGCCCTCGTCGACTGGTCACGAGGCGCGACACGGGGTTCGAGCTCGGCGACTTGCCGATCGAAGTGGTCGATGCGCTGGGCTCTGAAACTGACGGAGGTTGTCGACACTCTGGGTCTTCCTCTGAGCGGCGGACCAGATGACCGGACAGCAGCTCACCCGACTAGCCAAGCGCCGGTTGGCGATCCTGCGCCACGCCTCGCTCCTCGTCACAATTCTGGGTCAGAGACTGGTGCTGGCCCCTGACAGCCGTGCTGGCTCCGATTGTGATCGGGCTGCCCGTTGGGCTTCGCGCTTGGTGCCTGGGTCGTGATGGCCGGTGAAAGTGCGGCGCCACACTTGGGTAGATATCGCATCCGGGATCCGTCAGTGCAGTCGGGATTCTGCGTGACGAAGTGTGCGGTCTCGACGAAGTCCTCTGCAATCACGGTGTCACAAGATCGGGTCATCTCCTGGGTGAGCTGCTGGCGCACGGCCTGCACGTCGGCGGGTTCCGGGGCGCTGTGGAGTTTGCGTCTGGCCCAGCTGGCCAACTGACGGGTGGCGGTGTGGGAACGCCCGAGCAGAGCACTGATGTCGTCGAACGGGTACCCGAACACGTCAAGGAGGACGAAAGCGGCTCATTCCGCCGAAGCGAGGGTGTCCATCACGACGTGCATCGCCCCGCCGACTTGATCGGCGAGCACGGAGCATCACCGCGTGCCGGCACATCCAGCGCGGTGGCGTCAGCCTCGCTGATCGTCGGCGCTGCTCCGCCTGCTGCTGAACGGATGATGACGCGGAGGCGTTCGGCGACTCGCGCTGCGAAGAAATCTGGAAAATCTGCAGCGAAACAGGCCGGTCATGCGTGTGTCCAGGTGATGAACACCATCACTTGTCCGCATCCGGCGACTCACCTCATCCGTACCATGACCCACGACATCGGTCTCACCGAGGCCTCCTTCGACGGCCTGTATCGGCGCGAATACCCCGGCCTGGTGGCGGTGGCGACCGCGCTGTCCGGGTACGACGGCGAGGATCTCGTCCAGGACGCGATGGTCAAGGCCCTGGTGGACTGGGAGAAGGTTCGCCGCCTCGAGCGTCCCGGTGGGTGGTGCCATCGCGTACTCGTTCACCGCTGTCGGAGCCGACGGCGGCGCCGGATGACCGAGAGCCGGTTCCTCGGTCAACTACGTCGCGACGAACCGGTGACCCTGGGTCCGTCGGCCGAGATCCTGGCGTTCTGGGCGGCGGTGCGCACGCTGCCCGAGCGGCCTCGGCTCGTCGTGACGCTGCACTACGCAGGCGATCGGTCGGTGGCAGAAGTGGCGACGATCCTGGGCGTCCCGGAAGGGACGGTCCGCAGCGACCTCACCGGGGCCCGAGCGGCCCTCTCACGAGAACTGGACCTCTGACATGACCGATCATCCCTCCATCCCGGATCCGTTTGAGCGCGCCGCCCGCGAAGCCGGCGAGGCGCTGCGTCGTCCCGCTCCCGCCGACGGAGTCATGGCCGTCCGGGCCGCCCGACGCCGACAGCAGATCGTGCTGGGCGCCGTCGGCGCCGCTGCAGTGGTGCTGGTCGTCGGTGCACTCGTCTTGACGCGCGGGGGTGGTGACAACCAGGTCGCGACCCTGCCGGACGTGACCGTGCCGACCACGCTCGTGCCGGCAACGACCGTCGTCGCGGATCCCACCACGGACGCCGTCGCCCCCGAGTCGACTCTGCCTGTGTCGCCGTCGACCGTGCCGGATCCCACCACGACCGTGCCGGCACCGACGACCGTCGTGCTGCGAGCTCCGGCGACGACGACCCTCGTGGCCTGGGGCGACGCCCAGCGGGCAGCGGGCCGAACCGACGTCCTCCGCCTGCCTGCCGACGGGAGCGATGCGGTTGGCTACCTCGCACGACTCGGCTCCGACGATGTCGCTGGAGCGGTCGTGCTCGGCGACGGCCGGGTCGTGGAGATGCCGCCCGAAGCGCTCCCGGGTCCGGAGCAGGACATCTCCCTGTTCGATCTCGGCGGCAAGATCGCCCTGGTGACGCTGAGCTGGGGCGATGACACGCCGCCGGACATGACGGTCCTCGACCCGGCGAGCCTCACGTGGTCGGCGGGTCCGGACCTCGGGTTCGAGTCGGCGGACAGCGCCGATCAGGCGTGGTACATCGACGGCTCCCTCTTGATCGGTCAGGGCATCTGGGAGGCCGGTGGGGACGACCTCGTCCCCGCCGCGAACCGCAGCGCCGTGATCGTGCGGCCCGACCTCTCCGTCGAGCAGGTTGCCACCCCGCCCGACGGTGTCCAGACCACGTGGAGCACCGTGAGCGGGCACGTCGCGTTCACCTTCGGTCACGCCGGTGTCGGCACGTCGTCCATGTACTCGCCGTCACCGCAGCCGTGGTCGTTCGACGTGCAGGACAACGCTTGGTGGCCCGTGCCGAACCCGGAGTGGATGTCGTGCCCCGACGGCGGTTGCGACTGGAAGGTACCGACCGACGGTCTGCCTCCGGCACTCGAGGTCGGCACCGACGTCGGCGTCGTCAAGCTCCTGCTCGACGGCACGATCGGGCTGTACGACCCCGACGCCGGCACGTGGCGACGCCTCGACGACGCCCCGTTCGAGTTGGCGCTGCCTCAGACCGCCGTCATCGGTGATCTCGTCGTGGTGGCACCGGCCGTCACCGGACCTCCGCCGCTCGCCGGCGTGTTCGCCGTGCTCGACGTGGAGAACGGCTTCTGGTTGTCGAGCGGTGTCGAACTCGCCGAGGACGACGCAGGATTCTGGCTGCTCCGCCACGACGACGAGGCCGTCCTGCTCACCCGGCCGTCGTCGAGTTGGCCCAGCGCGGCGGTCGACACGCTCCGCGATGTCGTGGTCGACGCCGACACCCCGACGGGCCGGGTGGTGTCGGACTCCGAGGTCCCCCGCTGGTATCCCGTGTCAACCTTCTTCGACCTCACCGAGGACGAACTCGCCTGATCCGACCAGCCGGTCCGGTCACCCTCGTCAGGCGGTGGCCGGGCGCGGCTGCGACTGCACCACGACGAACTGCGCGGCGCGTCCCGAGCCGGGTGATGGGTACCGACAACGCAGCGATGATCGCCGCTGCGGGATGGCACCGGCTGCGCAGCGACGGCGCCACCGATCTGGCGACCGGCGCCATCCCGAACCTGAAGCTGCCGCTCCTCGACGCCTGTGGGCGCCCGCCCGAGCCGTCTCGGAACTTTCTCGGCATTTCTGCAGCGGAATGCGCGCCTGACGCGTGTATCCGATCGATGATTGCCATTTCTCACCTCACGCAACCTGCTGGGAGCGCCATGCTCGAGCACCGACCACTCCACCTGTGTGCCGACTTCGACACGTTTGTCCGCTCCGCCTACCCGGGCCTCGTGGGCGTCGCCACTGCACTGACCGGTACCGTCTTCGACGCCGAGGACATGGTGCAGGACACGATGCTGAAGGCCTTCGTCGGCTGGGATCGGATCAGCGTCTACGAGCAGCCGTACGGGTGGGCACATCGGGTGCTGGTGAACCGGTGCGTGGGATGGTGGCGCCGTCAGCGCACGGAAGCCAGGTATCTGGCGTCGCTGCGTCGCCAAGAAGCGGTCAGTGCCGGGCCATCGCCTGATGCATTGGCGTTCTGGCAGGCGGTTCGCCGCCTGCCAGTTCGCCACCAGCAGGTGATGGCGCTGTACTACGCCGCCGACTTGACGGTGGACGAGGTGGCAGCAGTCCTCGCGGTACCGGCCGGCACTGTGCGCTCCGACCTGACGCGTGCACGAGCCGCGCTGGCAACCTTCCTGGAGGACTGACATGACCGACCGTTCCCATCCCGACTGTCCTGACCACGTCGGCCACGGCGCCGACCCCGGCACCGCCCGTCCCGACCCCGGCGACGGCAGGCAGATCGACGACCTGGCTCGCAGAGCGGGCGCCGAGGTACGTCGACCGGCGCCAGCCGGCTTCCTCGAAGGAGTGCGTCGCGCCCGCCGCCGTCAGCAGACCGTGCGCGCCGGTGCCGGCGTCGTCGGCGTCGCGGCGCTGCTCGCTATCGGTGCGGTCGTCGCCCGCGACACCACCGACGACGGCACCATCGCACCGGCCACCGTGCCCGACTCTGTGGTCGACACGCAGGCAGATGTCGAGCCCGACGAAACGTCCCCCGACACCGACCCCACCACGACGGTGCCCGACGAGTCCGGGGACGGGTCGTCGACCTTCGTGCCTGCCGGCACGGACACCGACGGCATCCCCGACGCGATCCACGTGCCGGCCGACCCAGCGCTGGCCGAGGAGAACGTGCTCGACCCGGTCACGCTCGACCTGGTGGAAACACGTCCGATCATCCGGACGCGGTCCGGAGAGGCGCTGATCTCCGCGAGCCAGTCGGGGACGGTCACCTACGCATACCCGTTCGAGAGCCAGGACGACCAGGACGCATGCCGCCAGATGCCTTCGGCCGATTGGACGACCGGCGCCGAGCCGACCGGATTGCCTGAACGGGTGCTCGACATCACGCTGTCCGCCGACGGTCGAGTCGGAGCAGTCGTCGCCGTGTCCTGTCCGTCAGACGCCCAACCTTCCGTCGACGGTACAACCGGACCGTACGACGTGACGGTATTCCGGTTCGACGCCGACGATCCGACGGCATCGGCGGCCCCGGTGTTGGTCGTCGACGGGGGAGCCGAGACCTTCTTCCGCTCCGCACTGACCGACGACGGGTCGTTCGTCATGCTGGAGACGTTCCCGCTCCCACTCGCCGAGGGCAACTCGGTCATCACACGAGTCGCCGACACCGGCACCGGCGACCTCGTCGCCGAGCTGCGCGACGACCGAACGTCGTCCCCGCTCCCGCACGCCACCTGTTCGTTCGGGTTCGTGGCGATCCGACTCGTCGGAAGCTCCGGGCTCGGCTACGTCGCGATCTGCCCCGACGAGGGACTCGTCGTGGTCGTTCGCGACCTAGTTACCGGTGAGACCGTGGAGGCGGTCAACGACGAGTACATCGGACGGTCCTACGAGACGATGCCGAACGCGACCTTCGAGATCGATCGTGCGACCTACACCGGGCCCGGCGGAGCCTGGTACCTACTCTGCGCCGAGAGGGAGGTCGACGGGGTGATCGACCCGTCCAACTCCCGATCCTGCTGGATCGGTCGCGGTGATGATCCCATGCGGGAGGTCCCGACCACGGTGGGCACGCTGGCCAGCTTCGAACCGCTGATCGGCTGACCCTCGAGCCGGGCCGTGTGCTGACGGAGAAGGCCGCCGTGACGGACCCGTGTGGCAGTGCCGGCGTCTTGAGTGACCCGATCGCTCGGTGGTGCGTGCCGGTGCGGCGGGCTGCTGTCCGGGGCTCTACACGATGTCGATCTGGCAGCGGACCCCTGGTGCGTTGGCGAGTCGTTGGTCCCCTGTAGCGAGCGGGCAGCCCAGCGCTTCGGCGAGAGCGACGTAGCACGCGTCATACGCGGTGACGTTGTCACGCAGCTCCCATGCACGCCGCAGGAGTGCTGCTGTCGGGTAGACGACGATGGGGAGGTTCAACAGGTCGTCGATCGCATTGGTCGCTTGTGTTGCGGTCAGTGCACCGTTGCCGAGTTGACGCCGGATAACTGAGACGGCCTCGACTCGATGTAGATCGGGCGCAGCGAGCGATTGTCCCTTGATCTGAGCACGGCATGCCTCACCATCGGGCCCGCCGTCGGCGACTGCGGGCCCGATCACCGAGGCGTCAACGACGAGCACGTTCGTCCGCGATCGCGGTGACCGCATCGGCTCGGGTCAACCGGCCTTTCGATCGGTGCTCGATCCGGGCGATCATGTCGTCGATCGTCGGGGTCGCCACAATCGATGCCAGCTGCGCTGCCAGGTATTGCTGCAGTGACTGGCCGGCGAGCGCGGCTCGTCGGACCAGTTCGTTGTGCACCTCTTCGGGTACTTCCCGGATCTGAACATTCACCATGCATGCATTATACATGCATGGTGAGTCGTAGGTCGAGAGATGTGCCACACGCAAGTGGGCAGATCGGTGGCGTAGCTGCGGCTTGCCGGGTCGGTGTAGCCGGCGATGAACGCCGAAACGGCGACGCGTTCGGTGATGATCACTGGGTCGTCGCTTCGGACGACCTCAGCAGTGTGGACGGTGGCGGGTTCGGTGGTGTCGACCATGGCGGCCTCCTTGGCTGGCCCAGCCTCCCGAGGAGACGGGGCCACCCACGCTCGCGCTGATCACGAAACGCCGCCGACGCCGCGAGTATCGGGTGCCACGAGTTGGGTGGAACTCGCCCGCGGCGATCGCCGTCGTGCCGGTGATGATCAGAAGCGCTATCAGTCGGGCGACGCCGGAGTGAGAAGATCGCTGATGTGGACAGCGAGGAAGTCCTTCAGGGTGGTGTCGCGAACGCCGGTGCCGTGGTCCGGTCGGGTGACCACGTCTTGCGTCCCTCGAATCAACACTCGGCCTCGATCCACACGTTCCTGAAGCGCGTCCGGGCACGGGGATTCCACGGTGCTTCTGAACCGGTGTCGATCGATCCAGACGGTCGCGAACGTCTGCGCTTCGTGCCGGGGGATGTTCCGCTTCCGCCCTACCCGTCGTGGGCCCAGACCGACGAAGCGTTGGCATCGGTCGCGGTGCTGATCCGAGGACTTCACGACGCATCGATTGGCCGATCTCTCGATGGTGGGTCGTGGAGCAATGAACTCGCCGACCCCGTCGGTGGACCGGTGATGTGCCACAACGACGTGTGTTTGGAGAACGTCGTGTTCCGAGACGGGACCGCCGTAGCGCTCCTCGACTTCGACTTTGCCGCCCCGGGACGGAGGGAGTTCGATCTCGCTGCATTCGCACGGATGTGCGTGCCGATCGATGATGACTCCAATGCATCACGCTTGGGTTGGGCGTCGATCGACAAGCCCCTGCGTCTTCGGGTCGTGTGTGACGCGTACGGCTGCAACGAGTCGGGACGAGCCGAGGTGCTCGCTTGTTTGTCCGATTCGATCGCCCATGGCGGCGAGTTCGTCCGCCGCCGAGTCGAAGCCGGCGAGGTCGCGTTCATCGAGATGTGGAACAACATGGGCGGCCAAGAGCGGTTCGATCGCCGACGTCAATGGTGGTCGGACAACCACCAGGACTTCGCCCGCGCGATGCGGTAGTCGAGTACGCCGTCTCGTTGCGAGCCGGCATCATCTCGTGTCACGGTTGGGCCGCGATGCGGCACCCCATGCCGGACGGTCGTGATGACCGCGAGCCTCACGAGTGGCCCCGACGGATCACCCGTGTAACAACACGTAGGGGATGGTCGGCGGAGCTCCGACGGTTGGGCGAGATGTCCTCCGCTCCTTGACAAGAACACGTGCAGCCCCGGTCGATTGCGGTCTTGGCTGTAGTTGGCGTACTGTCGACGACGGCGGAGGCCGACATTCTGGGGCATGTCGGTGGCGCGTTCTTCTCCGCGAGTCATCAACCACGAGAAGAGGAGTACCGCATGTCCAGACGAACCTTGGCGATCGCTGCCGCGCTGGTTGCTGCGGCCGTGGTTCCAGTCGCTGCTCAGCAGGCGACGGCCGCGTCGAGCGAGGACGATCTCATCGCGATCTGTGAAGACCTGTACGGCGACACCTTCGGGGTCCCCAACACCGAACCGATGGGGCCCTGTCAGTGGGACATGGCGTTGATCAACGCCGGCACCGAGAGCTACGCCCACGCAACCGGAGCGGGCGTCACGGTGGGCGTGATCGACAGCGGCGTGGACTTCAACCACCCCGACATCGCACCGAACCTCGACATCGACCTGTCGTGCTCGTTCATCCTCGACGACACGCCGACGGCCGGACCGTCCGAGGCCGGGAACGGTGACTGCTCGAACAAGGCGGCCGTCCAGGACCACGGCGACCACGGTACCCACGTGGCATCGACGATCGCTGCACCGATGAACGGCGTCGGCATCGCCGGCGTCGCGCCCGAAGCGACGATCGTGGCGCTGAAGGCCTGCACGCAGTTCGGGTACTGCTTTGCCGATTCGGTGGCTGCTGCGCTCCGGTACGCGGGCGAGGTGCAGCTCGACATCGTGAATCTCAGCCTGTACGCAGACCCGTACCTGTACTACTGCAAGAACGACGCCGAGCAGCGAGCCATCCTGAAGGAGCTCGAGTCGGCCGCCCACTACGCCCGGCAGCGCGGTGTGCTGATAGTGACCTCGGCCGGCAATGGCGCGTCCGACCTCCAGCATCCGGGCATCGACGACTCGAGCCCGAATTGGCCGCCAGGTGACGCGGAGGTCCGTGACGTCGGCAACCAGTGCCGCGTGGCCCCGACCGAGTTGCCCGGTGCGCTGACGGTGTCGGCGACGGGGCCGGTTGGCTATCCGGGCTACGATCTGAACATCGCCGACTACTCCGACGTCGGCATGTCACGTGTCGATGTCACGGCACCGGGCGGCGACTTCTTCCAGGCGACCGGCACAGTGCAGGACGGAATCCTCGCTGCGATGAGCTCGACCAGCGATCCGATCGACGGGATCTGGGACTTCTATGACTTCCTCGAGCAGGTGGTTCCGTACCCGGGGCTCACCGCCCTCAGCGACACCGGCGATCGGTACGGTTATCTCAACGGCACGTCCATGTCGTCGCCACACGCCGCCGGTGTCGCCGCGCTGATCAAGGAGAACCACTCGACGTGGGGCCCGAGCGCGATCAAGGCCGCCGTGCAGCGCACGACGACCCCGATGTCGTGCCCCGACGATTGGGAGCCGTTGAACCCCGCCGACCAGCGCGAGCGCTGCTACGGCAAGAGTGGCCGGACCTCGTTCTTCGGCCACGGGATGGTCGACGCGCTCGCAGCCGCACAGTCCTGACCAACACGAGCGGCGGACCGAGCCAGCATCGGTCCGCCGCTCGAACAACCACTCGATCGAAGAACGCGCTGATGGGCCACCGCTCTGGCGAGGACTTCCAGTACGACGAGATGTTCTTCACCGGGCCCGGCGACACCGGTCACGAAATGGCTGACGCCATGGCGGCATCGCCGGGTCTCTGGGCGGCGACGACGGACCCGCACCTGGCGAGGGACCCTCGAGGGAACAACGCGAAGCCGGCTGCTACGAGCTGCTGCTGATCGGCTCCCACGCAGATGGCGGAGAGATCCGAGCGCGCGTGACGGGCGACAAGGACCCCGGCTACGGCTCCACGTCGAAGATCATCGCCGAGGCGGCACTCTGCTTGATCGAGGACTGCGCGGACACGCCCGGCGGGATCTGGACGCCAGCGGCTGCGCTCGGGGACCCTGATCCCTGGCCTCGTCGACAGCTCCGGCATGACGTTCGACCTCCTCGATGCCGATGCGCGAGTCGTGTCGCCGCCGTGAGTCGGACGACTTCTCCGGCACGGACGGGCACTCGATCGTCGTGACCTTGTCCTCTTCGCTGCGCACCTGTCCAGCGCGACGATGGACGTTGAGTCAGCCTGGGGAGGTGAGAGGATGGAGCACCAGGACGAACGGAGAGCTGCTGCCATCGCCCGGATCACCGACAAGCGCGAGTTCAGGAACCACGCTGTCGTCTACTGCGCCGTCAACACCCTGCTCGTGGTCATCTGGGCTGCATCCGGCGCCGGCTACTTCTGGCCGATCTGGGCGATCGCGGGATGGGGTATCGGTCTCGCCGCTCACGCTTGGCGGGTCCACGACGAGAAGTCCATCTCCGAAGCCGCCATCATCGAAGAGATGCACCGCAGTCAGCCGTGAGCCGTTCCGGGAGGGGGCGATGAGCCTTCAGCTGACGACGGCATCTGTCTGGCACGAGATCGAGCGCAACAACTTCGCTGTGCTCGGCATGGTCAACGCCCGACACCAAGCGCGAACCGTCGGCATCGTCTACGTCGTCGACGATCACCGGCTCTACATCGGCGCCGGCCGAGATCAGTGGAAGACCAAGCACCTCACCCAGAACGGCGACGTCTCGATGACCATTCCGATCGCGAAGCGTGTCCCGCTGATGCCGTGGGTCAAGATCCCCGCCGCAACGATCACCTTTTCGGGGACCGCGCAGATCCTGGAGAAGCACCAACTCGACGACCCCCTGTTCGACAAGCTGTACCGACACGACACCGAACGCGGTGGATGGTGCGCCATCGAGGTAGCCCCGCAGGGACACTTCATCACCTACGGCATCGGTGTCTCGCTCTGGGCCATGCGGTCCCCGGACCGATCGCGAGCGCGCGTCCCCGTCGACGCCGGTTGACCGACGGACAAGGGGCCCAATGAATCCGTCTCATGTGAGCGCAACAGACGAATCTCGACCTCGTCGGACGCCCAGTCTGCGAGCGGCATGGACAGCGCTTGGACCTCGCTGCGGTCGAGAATGGGCGAACTGCCGAAGATCTCGAGCACGTCCGAGCTCGCTTCGAGGCTGACCGGGAAGCCGGTCGCCCAGCGTCGCCAGGTGTCGAGCGCCTCGGAGAGCCCGCTGAGGTCACCGCTGTCGTCCTGGCGTGTTGGGTCCCGGCGTTCGGCCACCGCGCTGCGCGCTCAGTCGTGGCTCGGACGGCGTCGAGGAAGCAGACGCCAAGTCCGTCCACACGGTCCTCTGATGCGAGATCCCATGGCGGGCGGCCAGCGACCGCGTCGACCAATGGGTCGCATCCGGCGGGGTCGTCTCCAACGTGTCGACCACGACCTGCTCGATGACGTCATCGCCGATCGTGCGGGCCGCTCCTGGGCGGGGCTCGTCGATCAACCCGTCGAGACGAGACTCTGCGAACCGCTTGCGCCACTTCGACACCGTTGCAGGGTTGCAGCCGACCTTGGCGGCGATCTCGGCGCCGGTCAGCGACGGATCCTCACACAACAACACGATCTTGCAGCGCATCGCCAACGCCTGCGAGCTCGAGTGCCGGCGCGCCCAACTCTGCAGTTGTCGGCGTTCGTTGCCGGTGAGATGAATCTCGACCGGAGGTCGTCCTCGTCTGGCCATCGCTGTTCTCCTTCGATGCTGGCAGTGACACCAGCGAGAACGCGTGACAGACGAAAGAATTCCCGATCTCAAAGATTTCTTAGCGAAACAACCCGACAGGACACTAGTGTCGTGAGTCGTTGATTCGTTGGGGATATGAGGCGAGGTTGTCGAGTATCTCGTCGGCGGTCTTGCGCCAGATGAACGGGCGTGGGTTGTCGTTCCAGTGTTCGACCCAGTCGTTGATGTCGCGGCGGAGCTCGGTGACGCTGCGGTGTGTTGCTCGGCGCAGCTTCTTGGTGGTCAGTTCGGAGAACCAGCGTTCGACCTGGTTGAGCCATGAGCTGTAGGTCGGGGTGTAGTGCAGGGTGAATCGGCGGTGCCGCTTCAGCCAACGGATGATCTCGGGTGCTTTGTGGGTGGAGGCGTTGTCGCAGATCACGTGGACCGCGAGCTCGGCTGGGACGGAGCGGTCGATGAGGTTCAAGAACGCCCGGAACTCGACCGCGCGGTGTTGGTCGGTCATCTGGGTGATGACCTTGCCGGATGCCACATCGAGGGCGGCGTAGAGGTCTGAGGTGCCGTTGCGGACGTAGGTGTAGGTCTGGCGGGCCGGGGTGCCCGGCAGCATCGGCAGCACCGGTGCGGTCCGGTCCAACGCCTGCACTTGGGTTTTCTCGTCGACGCATAGCACCACTGCCGCGTCGGGCGGGTTGAGGTAGAGCCCGACGACATCGCGGACCTTGTCGATGAACTGCGGATCGGTCGACAACTTGAAGTCCTCGATCCGATGCGGCTTCAACCCGAACGTCCGCCAGATCCGCGAGACCGCCGTCTGGTTCAACCCGACCCTGGCCGCCATCGACCGTGTCGACCACTGCGTCGAGCCGTCCGGCGGCGTCTCTTCCAACGTGGCGACGATCACCTGCTCGACGACCTCATCGGTGATCTTGCGCGGTTGACCCGGCCGCGGCTCGTCCATCAACCCGTCGAATCGCTTGTCCGCGAACCGAGTCCGCCACTTGCCGACCGTGACCGGATTGCACTTCAGCTCTCGGGCGATGGCTTGATTCGTCGCGCCGTCGGCGGCGGCGAGCACGATCCGGCAGCGCAACGCCAACGCCTGCTGTGTCTTGCGACGTCGAGCCCACCGCTCGAGCGTCTCGCGCTCGTCATCGCTCAACACGATCCGAGCCGTCGGCCGGCCACGCTGTCCCATCAGTGCCTCCCATCGTTGTCGACAACGACGACAACGCGACACACCCACAGAAAATTCCGCCGAACTAACGACTCACGACACTAGGAGCCTGCTGAAGAAGTCGGTTCTCGGAGTCTGGTGACCCACGTTCAGGTCGTGGGCTCGGCGTGCGGCGGCTCGGGGGTCTGTTGGTGAGGACCCGATGCGTCGGGAGTCGCTGGGCCGGTTCGAGCCTGTGGGTCGGGTTAGCCGGTGAGGGTCCAGGTGGTGCCGGTGTGGTCGAGGCCGAGGTTGCAGAGCCGGCGGAGGTTCAGTGTCGCGGCTCGGATCGTGAGGGCGAGTTGGTTGCGCTCGACACCGCGGTAGCGGACACGGCGGTGCCCGTTGCGGGTGAGCCATGCGATGGATCGTTCGATCAGTGGCCGATGTTTCCGGTAGTCGTTGGCAAGGTCGGGATCGGTGCGCCAGCGGTGTCGGTTGGCGGCGAGGAGTTGGTCGTGGTGGCCGATCGTGAAGGTCTTGCCGCCCCGGGCAGTGGTCCATCGTGATCGCAGCGGACAGCCGGTGCAGTGATGTTTGAACTGGGCGGTGCCCGCAGCGTTGAACGCGGCGGTGTGCCCGGCGGGGCAGGTGACGGTGCGGGCGGTGTAGTCGATCCGGAACTCGTCACGATGGAACTGGTCGTCACCGAGGTTCGGGTTGCGGCGCAGCGGCCAGGGTTTGATCACCGGAGTGTGTCCGATGTCGTCGATGACGGCGAGCATCTCGGCGGTGCCGTAGGCGGAGTCGGCGTAGACCTCGACCGGTTCGGTCTCGCCAGTGAGCAGGCCGACACCGGTGGTCCCGTCGCCTGCGTTGGCTGGGGTGAGCGTGCACGCGGTGATGATCCCCGTTGTTGGCTCTGCCGCGAGGTGCACTTTGTAACCGTCGCGGTAGCTGGAGCGGTTCTTGTGCATGTGGCGGGACTCGGGATGACAAACTGCCTGTTCACAGCACGTTTCGGCAGGTCACGGCGCTGCCCGCCTCAACAGCTCGAGACTATTTCCAAGCTGATGATGCGGGTTCGATTCTCGTCGTCCGCCCCACGCGAAAACCCATGCTGCCAGTGGGTTCGGACGGTCAGCGCACCATTCGTGGCGTGCGTGATGGGTTCACGATGGGTTCGAATGACTCATTGCCCGGCGGATCGTGAACCGCTCCGCCGAACCAGCCGCCGGAAGGCTTGACGGTGGCGTAACGATGAGCGGCGCCTACCGAAGAGATCAGTGCCGTAGGGCTGACTCGTGCAAGCGGCCACGAGCGAGGAGCATTTGCGGCCCGTTGAGCATGGTCAGAAGGCGATGGCGGCGGACCCGGAGGGCTACATCCAACCGGAAGCCAGAGCGCGTGCCCGTATAGACGACATGCTGACCCGGGCCGGGTGGATGGTGCAGGACTACAAGGCGATCAACCTGCACGCTGGGCTCGGCGTGGCGGTTCGCGAGCTGGTCACCGATGCTGGCCCAGCCGACTACGTGCTGTTCGTGAATCGACAGGCGATTGGCGTCATCGAGGCGAAGAAGCAGGGGACGACGCTGGCCGGGGTTGAGTGGCAGACGGTCAAGTACCAGTCGAACGTGCCCGACGAGTTGCCGGCCGTCAGAACAGCCAACGGCCGGCTCCCGTTCGGGTACGAGTCAACGGGCGACGAGACCTGGTTCACCTGCCGCTTCGATCCCGAGCCCACCGCACGCCGGGTGTTCTGGTTCTATCGCCCGAGCACGCTCGGCGACATGATCGAGGACCGTGTCGAGGGGCGGCGAGGCTCGCTGCGTGCACGCGTCCACGACATCGAACCGCTCCCACCGAAGGACCAGACGCCGTGGCTGCGAGACGCGCAGCACGCGGCGATCACCAACCTCGAACAGTCGCTCCAGGACAACAAGCCTCGCGCCCTGATCCAGATGGTGGAATCCACCGCGAGACGGAGTCGACGATCCGTCTCGAGCGGGGTGCCTGGCCGCTCCGACTCCTGTTACTTGGTTAGGTAACGAAGAGGAGACGGAGCAGGTGAACACGACCGAGACCCCAGATCGAGTCACAGCGTCGCCGCCCGACGCCTCACCGCAGAGCGGGTCGATGCGGCGGGTGATGACGCTTCGTGACTTCCGCCTGTTGTTCGCCGGAGCGTCGACGTCGTTGCTTGGTGACCAGTTCGCCCTGATCGCCACCCCGTGGCTCGTCCTTCAAATCAGCAACGACCCGCTCGCGTTGGGCATCGTGCTCGCCCTCGAGGGTCTCCCCAGGGCTGCGTTCATGTTGATCGGCGGCGCCGTGACCGACCGGTTCGCGCCGCGACGGGTGATGGTCGCCGCCGATGTCATCCGTGGCCTGCTGACCGCCGCGATGGCGGCGGTCGTGCTGGCCGGAGTCGTGCAGATGTGGATGCTGTTCGCGTTCGCGCTGTCGTTCGGGCTCGTTGCCGGGTTCGCGATCCCCGCCGAGAACAGCATCGTGCCGACGCTGGTGGGACGCGACGACCTCCAAGCCGGGAACGCCCTGATCATGGGCGCGACCCAGCTCACTGCGTTCGTGGGCCCGACCCTGGCCGGCGCGGTCATCGCCGGCTTTTCGAGTTCCTTGTCCGGTATCGGGCTGGCGTTCGTGATCGACACCGTCACCTTCGCGGTCTCCGCCACGGCGTTCTCGCTCATCCGCGACCGCCGGCGCGGCACGGTCGACCCGTCGACGTTCGGGCTGTGGTCCTCGATCGGCGACGGTGTCCGCAGCGTCTGGGTCGACGAGGCGATGCGCTTCGTGTTCTCGGTTCTGGTCGCCGTCAACCTCTTCGTGGTCGGGCCGCTCATGGTGGGGATCCCACTCGTCGCCCACCAGCGCCTCCCCCAGGGCGCGATGGCCTTCGGGATCCTGATGGGCGCCTTCGCCGTGGGCAACCTCACCGGCTATCTCGTGGCGGGCGCCACGCGACGGCCTTCGAGCGCCATCATGCGGGCGATCGTCGTCGGTGTGCTGGCCGGCTTCGGTGCCGTCATCGCCTCGCTCGGCGTGGCCACCCACCTCTGGTTCGACACCGCACTGCTCGCCGGACTCGGGGTCGGCAACGGCTACCTCGGCATCAGCCTGTTCACCTGGATCCAGGCCCGCACACCGGAGCACATGCTCGGGCGCACGATGAGCCTGGTCACCTTCGCCAGCCTCGGGCTGGTCTCGATCTCCCAGGCCGCGGCCGGCACGGTCGCCCGCTGGGATCTCGACGCCCTCTTCCTGTTCTCGGGTGGCCTCGTCCTGGCCACCACCGCCTGGAGCGCCACCAGGCCGGGCCTTCGAGCCTTCACCGACAACCTCACCTCGGCGGACTCACCTCACGACAAGGAGCCGGAATCATGACAACCACCGTCACACCTCCCAGGGGTCAACACCCTCTCATCATCGAACATCTCACGAAGCGGTACCGCGACCACACAGTGGTCGACGACCTCACCTTCACCGTCGAGCCGGGCAGAGTCACCGGGTTCCTCGGGCCCAACGGCTCGGGCAAATCCACGACGATGAAGATGATGCTCGATCTCGCCACCGCTGATGGTGGACGGGCGACGATCGGCGGACAGCGCTACCGGGACCTGGCCGATCCGGCCCGCACGGTCGGCGCAATGATCGAGTCCGACGCCTTCCACCCCGGCCGCAGCGGCCGCAATCACCTGCGAGTCCTCGCCGACGCAACGGGCATTTCCCATGACAGGATCGACGAGGTCCTGGAGGAAGTCGGCCTGGCCGACGCCGCCCGCCGCAACGCAGGCGCCTACTCGCTCGGCATGCGGCAACGCCTCGGACTCGCCGGCGCCCTCCTCGGCGAACCACCGGTCCTGATCCTCGACGAACCCGGGAACGGCCTCGACCCAGAGGGCATCCGGACCCTTCGCGATCGACTTCGGGCCCGAGCCGCGGCCGGTGGCACCGTGTTCGTGTCGAGCCATCTCCTCGCTGAGGTCGAACACCTCGCCGACGACGTCATCGTCATCAAGGACGGCCAACTCGTCACGCAAGGCTCGCTGGCCGACCTCCAGCAAGCCGCATCGCTGGTGCGGGCAGCCGACCCCGGGCGACTCGCGATCCTGCTCCAGGAGGCGGGCGCAGTCACCGAGGCGCGCGGATGCGACGGCCTCATCGTCCGGGACATGCCGATCGACGAGATCGGCGAGCGCGCCTTCTCCGCCGGATTCGCCGTCCACGAACTCTCACCCCAGGCAGGATCGCTCGAAGAACTCTTCCTCACCTGGACCACCACCCCGTCTTTCGACCAGGAGGTCACACAGCCATGAACATGAACCGACTCATCCGATCCGAGCTCCGCAAGCTCACCACCACCAAGATGCCCTGGGCGTTCCTCGCGGTGCTCGCCGTGCTCGCCGGGCTCAACGCGTTCGCCGTCATCTCGGGGACCGACTTCGACGGCAGCAAGGGGTTCATCGCCACCGAAGCCGACCAGCAGTCCCTCGTGGCGTTCGCCGCCAACGCACTCGCCATCGCCGGGCTGTTCGGCGCGATTGCGGTCGCCCGCGAGTACGGGCACCACACCGTGGTGCCCACCTTCCTCGCCGAACCACGCAGACATCGGGCAGTACTCGCCCAACTCGGCGCGATCGCCGTCAGCGGAGGGATCCTCGGTTTCGCCGGCGCCGGCCTCACCACCACCGCCGTCGCCATCTCCCTCCCGACCACCGAGTACGGCTTCCTCATCTCGGCCGGCAACGTGATCCAGGTGCTCGCGGCCTCGGCGTTCGCTGGAGCGGCCGGCGCCGTCCTCGGTGCCGGGATCGGTACGCTCGTCCGCAATGTCGGCGGTGCGGTCACCGGTGTCGTCCTCACCCTGCTCATCGCGCCGCCACTCGTCGTGCAGCTTGCGCACGGCACCGCCTCGTGGATGCCGAGCGTCCTCGCCAACGTCACCTCCGGTGTCGCCAACGATGTAGGACAACCCGCCGCCATCGCCGCGATCGCTGCGTGGGCATGCGTTCCCGCCGTCGTGGGCCTGCTGGCCGTCCAACGCCGAGACGTCGATTGACCGTGACACCGACCCCCACCCTCCACCACCTCCACGCCGGCCGCCCCGAGTCCCGGGGCGGTCGGCATCTCCGCCGCGAGACGGACAGTGCGATCCCTCCCGAGCAGGGTGTCCGACTCCGCATCCGCGCTTACTCTGACCCTGTCGCCATGCACGCCGTCACTCACCACCGCGAAGTCTCGCCATCGGCGACCCGCCGGCGACGCGCGCTGCTCGGGTGGTTCGACCCGGGCGAACCGCACCCGGCTCGCGGACCGTTCATCCGCTGGCCGCGCATCACCGACGGGGTGCTCGCCGCGACCGTGTTCGCCGGGTCGCTGGTCGCCGTCGCCCTCAGCACACTCCGAGACGGCGAGGACTTCACGATCGACTCGGTCGTCGACCGACCCGCCGGCGCGTTCGTGCTGCTGGCCGTCGCCGCAGCAGCGTTGCTGTGGCGACGCCGCCGCCCGATCACGGTGGCGGTCGTCGTGATGGCGACCATGATCGTGTGGGCCATCGCCGGTTACGGCGACGGCCAGGACCTCCCCCTCATCGCCGCCGTTTATTCCGTCGGCAGGTACACCACCGACCACCGTTACAGCCTCGCCACCGCTGCCGCCGTGATCGCGGTGAGCCTCCTCGACACGATCATCGACACGCACCAGCGCATCGACATCGCGCCCGCAATCGTCCTCGGCGCGCTCCCGTGGTACGTCGGGCGCCGAGTCCGCAATCGCGGTGACTACTTGGCCCTGCTCCAGGAGCGCTCCGAACGACTCGAGGCCGACCAGCTCGCTCGGGCCCGCCAATCCGTCGCCGACGAACGATCCCGCATCGCCCGCGAGCTCCACGACGTGGTCGCCCACCAGGTGTCGATGATGACCGTCCAGGCCGGTGCGGCCAAGACCATCGCCCGCGAAGACCTCGACGCTGCTGTCGATGCGATGGGCGACGTCGAGCGCTCCGGCCGACAGGCCCTCGGTGAACTCCGTCACCTGCTCGGCGTGCTCCGTCCCGACATCCCCGACAGCGACGACCTCGGTCCTCAACCGGGACTCGCGCACATCCCCAACCTGGCCGACGAGCTCACCCACACCGGCGCCGACGTCTCCCTGTCCATGGCGTCATTTCCCGCCGGCGTCGTTGCCGCCGTCGAGCTGTCTGCCTACCGCATCGTCCAGGAATCGCTGACCAACATCATCAAACACGCGGGACCGAACCCGACCGTCCATCTGACCGTCGATCTCGACGGCGGCGACCTCGTCATCGACGTCACGAACACCCTCACGACGAGCACCACCCCCGCCGCGGAGCCGGGGCTCCCTGCCTCCGGATTCGGGATCGCCGGCATGCGCGAACGCGCCACCCTCCTCGGCGGGACCCTGACGGTCGGGCCCCTCGCACCGAACCGCTACCGCGTCAACGCCCGCATCCCGCTCGAACTGGAGCGGCCATGACCATCAGCGTCGTCGTCGTCGACGATCAGGCGCTCGTGCGTCGCGGCTTCGCCATGGTGCTCGGTCACCAACCCGACATCGAGGTCGTTGCCGAAGCAGGCAACGGTCTCGAGGCCATCGATGCGGCCCGCGAACATCGGCCGGACGTCGTCCTGATGGACATCCGCATGCCCGAGATGGATGGCCTTGCCGCCACCGCGGCCATCCTCGAACAAGCCGACTGGCCGCTCAAAGTCATCATCTTGACGACCTTCGACCCCGACGAGTACGTCTACCGGGCCCTCCACGCCGGCGCCAGCGGTTTCGTCCTCAAAGACATCCCACCCGAAGACCTCGCCCCCGCTGTGCGCACCGTCCACGGCGGCGGCGCGCTCCTCGACCCCACCATCACCCGCCGACTCATCGGGCGCTTCGCCCAGACCCTCGCCACCGACGCTGCGACCAGCCGACGCCTCGACACGCTCACCGACCGCGAGCGCGAGGTGCTCACCCAGCTCGGCCAGGGGGCCAACAACGCCCAAATCTCCGAGACCCTCTACATCGGCGCCGCCACCGTCAAGACCCACGTGTCCAGCATCCTCACCAAACTCGGCCTCCGAGACCGCGCCCAAGCAGTTGTCTTCGCTTACGAAAGCGGCCTCATCACCCCCGGCCACCACGACATCGGCCACTGAGCCCCAAGCCGGCCCGGCCACCAAGCGAGGGTCCGTCCGACGGCTTGTTCGGCTACAGCGCTCCAACCGCCAGGAAGGACCACTCGATAACAGTCGCACGAAATCCCGGAGGCCTGGTCAACGGACGCGCTGCACTGCGGCCCAACCCGCGTGCCCGGAAATCCCGCGTCAAGCGGACCAAAGCGGAGCGTTCTAGTCGTCGATCTGAGCGCCTTCGGCCTTCGAGCTCACTGATCGGGATGTGCCGCGATGGGCGCGTCCGGGGCCGGCGGGTGGTCGCGCGATATCGAGTGGGTGAGGTCAGGCTTGGGATCGCAGTGCGGCGAACTCGGGAAACGTTTGCGGGTCGCCGTATCCGTTCTCGGACAGCCAGCGAATCACGACGAGGCACCGCCACGACCACCACGCTCGGATCATGTCGACGTCGACGGTGCGGCCGTAGCCGGAGAGGAGATCGTCGAGGTGCGCTTCGTTGGCCAGGGTGAGCGAGGCAAGATCGAATAGCGCGTCGCCCTGGCGAGCTTCGGACCAGTCGATGATCCCGGTGACCGCGTCACCGTCGACGAAGACGTGCTCGATGTGCAGGTCGCCGTGGATGAACTGGCGTCCACGGTCGCAGCACCTTCTCAGCTCGTCGTGGATTCTGCTCCACCACCTCCACCGGGAGAACGGCGTTGTCGACGAGCCAGCGACACTCCTCGGCGAGGCGTGACCCGAGTTCATCGACGCTCGTCCCTGGCCGTGAGGGAAGCGGTGCGTCGTGCAGCGTTCGGGTCGTCGCGCCGACCGCGGCCCATGCCGTTGGCGACGCGGTAGACGGTTCCCCGAGTCGGTCGAGCGGTTGGCCGGGGAGCGCGGCGAGCGCGAGCACGGGTGGCTTGCGCCACAGGATCTGCGGCGTCGGCACCGGCGCAGTTTCGAGCGCTTCGACTCTTAGGACCTGAGCGGATAGGTGGTCAGTTGGCGCAGTAGAGGTCGCGCCACGCGATGAGTTTCATCGTGACCAGGATCGCGGTGGCGAAGCAGAGCGCGGCGTGGCGGTGGTGGGTTCGGCGGTCGGTGTTGCGGCGGAGTTGCCCGAAGGTCGACAGCCACGAGTTGGTTGCCTCGACGATCCAACGCAGTCCGAGCGAGACGAGTTTCTTGCGTCGGCCGTGGCCGGGTTTGCGCCGCGGCTGGATGTCGACATCGAGGAGTTCTCGTTCGACCATGCGGCGCCGGATGCTGTTGTGGTCGTAGCCGCGATCGAGGTGGATCGTGTCGACATCTTCGAGCAGGCCGTGCGCTTCGATCGCGTCGAGTGTCGGATCGAGGAGCTTGACGTCGTTGCGGTTCGCGCCGTCGAGTGCCCAGCCGATCGGGACGCCGTGGCGGTCGACGCCGATCGACCACTTGTGGCCGAGTTTGCCCCGGTCAACCGGGCTCGGCCCGGTTCCTTCGCCGCCGTATCGGGCCTTGTGCTGAGAGCCGTCGATCGCGACTTCGGTGAGGTCGAGTCCGATGATCTTGTCGAACGAATGGATCGCTTCTCGACACAGTTCGTCGAACACGCCCGCTGCGATCCACTCGTCCCGACGGGTCCGCAGCGTGGGGTCGGAGACCTTGTGGTCGAGGATCGATTCGATGTCTCGCCACGATGACCCGGTCGTCAAACGGATCAGGATGCCGCAGAAGCAGAGTCGGTTCGAGATGTGTGGCCGGTGACACCCGAGCGGGTGATCTGGCGGGTCTGGCAGGAGTCCTTCGATGGCGTGCCAGACAGCATCCTGGACATCTCGTTCGAGAGCGCGCATGATGTTCGATGACCTCCCCGGTCGTCGTGATTGGGTCGCACTCGATATGAAAATCGAGCACCGGTGGATGGTCACCGTCCGCCACCTATCCGCGGGTCCTTAAACGTCGGTGCGATTCTGATCGGAGTCGATCTTCAAGAAGGTGCCGCTCATGCGGTCGTTGTTGGCTAGTGCGACCTCGACGTCCACGAGGCCAGTATCGCCGCACCCGAGTCGACATGGCGACGCGTGTTTCCGCGCACCTCGGCGAGCGCCGAGGTGCCGATAGCGGGCAGGGTTGGCGCTGTTTCGGCTTGCTCGTTCTTGAGCGGTTTCGGAGTTCCTCGCCTCACCCGCTCCGACGAGAAAGCGTCGCTCGACTACCCGAGTCGCGGCGATGGCGACGTCACCCACAATGGTTGCCCGATCGTCTGTAGGGCTATCAGAGTCGTCGAAGTACCACACGAAGCGACACGTCGCACGCGGTTCGTTCGAGGGGTGTGCAGCTGGTGGCCCGTGCCTACGTTCATCGCCATCAGCGTTGTCGTTCAGACCCGCTTCGTGTCGCGCTACGACGTTGGCGGCCATGCCGCCGAACATCTCGCGAGCGCCTCGGCACCATTCATGGCAGCGGCACGATCGGCATCCTCTTCTGGGCGACACCTCGAGCGCTTCGACAGATAGACGTCGTGCTCGCCGCGGCGGCATGGCTTGCGATGACCGTGGTGGTGATGGTCGGGAACCTTCGTGTCGTCGACGATCTCGTCCAGGCGGGCTACGGCTTCACGCCCACGAGCACGGTCCCCGATATCGCTGATCACTCGCTGGCGAACTCCTCGATCTGGTGGGCGGTGGCGGCCGCTTTGGTTCTCGTGGCGGCGTTCCGCTGGCGACATCACATCGGCGATGCCGCAACCGGGGGTGCCTGTGTCGCGATGATCTTCCCACCGTGGATGATCCCCGGCGCGGGGTGCTCGTGCTCACGGTTGTCCGATGTGTCGCACACGGACGAGCGCGGCGAAGCCGATCAACCCCGAGCTCTGGGTGACCGCGCTTGGGCTCTGCGAGGGCACGTTGACAGCGCTCAAACGACTCGCGCATTCTCGGACGGATGGTCGCCCGAAGAAGTGCCGATACCGGACGGATCGCAGATGGGAGCCGATCGACGCGACGCGACGCTCCTCAGTTCCTTCCCGCGCCGATGCTGACGCCGAAACTGAGATGCTCACCGTCCTCGGGAATCGCGAGTCGGTCTCGCTCGATCCCTGCCGCATCCGCCGCGGCACGCAGTCCGGCCCGCGTCACCGGGGCGTGCGCCACAGCTTCGAGGTGCACCGCGACAACGACGGCTTTGGGGGCGAGGTCCGCGACCGCCAGCGTTTCCGCGACGTCCATCAGAATCGTGACCCCACCCGCCGTGGCTCCACCAGAGTGCGTGATGATCACGTCGGGGCGCTCGCTGTCGATGACGTGTCGAACGGCGTCGCACAACACGGTGTCGCCAGCCCAGTAGAGGGTCGGTTCACCAGTTGAACGCAGCACGAATCCGACCACCGAACCCATCCGATCGAGGATTGCCCCCGAACCATGCTGCCCCGCGACAGGTGTTATCTCGACGTCGCCCAGCGTCGCCGGGCCCACTATCTCGGTGACGTCGAACCCGGCTTCGGCGAACCGGTCGCCGTCGCCCGGCTGACAGAACACCGGCAAGTCGCGGGGAACGATCCCGAACGCTGCCTCATCGAAGTGGTCCGGGTGCAGATGTGACACGAGCACGGTGTCGACGCCTGCGAGCACATCATCGATCGAACACGGCAGATCGACGGTGGGGTTGCGCTCCGTCGCGTCGCCCATCGGGCGAATGGCGTGTCGCACGCTCAACATCGGATCGATCAGGATGTCCCGGGCGCCGTAGCGCAGTCGGAGCGTGGCATTGCGGATGAGTCGGACGTCCATGCGTGCATCTTGCCCCACGAACGCCCAAACAGACGCTCCGTAACCGGCAGCCGCGAGCGATGTGATGCGCTCGGTATCGCCCTGGTTGAGTCAGCGACTGGCGCCAGCGACGAAGGTCGCAACGATGTAGGTGGCGTGGCGGTCGAGGGAGCCTCGTCCTCGGTCGTATCGCATCGTTGTTCTCGGGTCAGCGTGCGACGCCGCTTCTTGAACGTCGCGGAGTGGAACACCGGCGTCGAGTGCTGCGGTGATGAAGCTGTGGCGAAGTGAGTGCGGTGAGATGCGCTTGTCGATTCCGGCTGCCTTCGCCAACCGTTTCACGATGCGGCTGGCGGCGTGCCGGTCGAGTCGTCGGGCCATGTCGTGGTTCATGAAGATCGGTCCGTCGGCTCGTTCGCCGATGTAGAGATCGAGCGCCCGAGCAGTTCTAGTGTCCTGTCCGGTTGTTTCTTCGATTATTTGTTGAGTTCGGGAATTTTCGTGTTCTGGCGCGTTGTCGGTGCTGTATCCGCCAGCATCGAAGGGAACGTCATGGCCAAGCGAGGACGACCAGCCGCTGAGATCACGCTCACCGGGAACGAACGACGACAACTTGAGAGTTGGGCGCGCCGACACTCGACAGCACAGAACCTCGCGATGCGCTGCAAGATCGTGCTCGCCTGCGCCGATCCCGAAGAACTCACGGGCAGGCAGATCGCTGCGAAGGTCGGCTGTAACCCGGCCACAGTGTCGAAGTGGCGTCAACGGTTCGCCGAGAAACGTCTCGATGGTCTGATCGACGAACCGCGCCCGGGAGCTGCGCGCACGATCGGCGACGACGTCGTCGAACAGATCGTGATCGACACGTTGGAAGCGACGCCGAAGGATGCAACGCACTGGTCGACGCGGTCGATGGCCGAACGTCATGGGATCTCGCGTCAGACGGTGTCGGAGATCTGGCGGGCGTTCGGGTTGAGGCCGTGGGAGATCGACGAGTTCAAGATCTCACCCGATCCCCAACTCGTGGAGAAGATCCGCGACATCGTCGGGCTCTACATGAACCCGCCTGTCAACGCAGCGGTGTTCGCCGTCGATGAGAAACCACAGATCCAAGCGTTGAACCGGACCGCACCGATGCTGCCGATGATGCCCACCACCAACCAGCGGCGCTCGCATGACTACCGACGCAACGGCACCGTGGACCTGTTCGCCGCGCTCGACATTGCCTCGGGCAAGGTGATCTCCGAGCTGCGCCCGAACCACACCTCAGCGCAGTTCATCAAGTTCCTCAACAAGATCAACCGCGAAGTCCCCGCCGAACTCGACGTGCACGTCGTGCTCGACAACCTGTCGACCCACAAGACGCCAGCCGTTCACAAGTGGCTGCTGCGCCACAAGCGATTCCACTTCCATTTCACCCCGACCTATGGGTCGTGGATGAACCTCGTCGAACGCTGGTTCTCCGCGCTCACGACCAAGAAACTGCAACGCTCCGCCCACAACTCGGTCAACGCGCTCGCTGCCGACATCGTCGACTGGGTCGAACACTGGAACGACAACCCGACCCCGTTCGTCTGGCACAAGACCGCGGATGAAATCCTCGAACGACTCGGCCGCCACTGCGCCGACGTCACCAACACTGAAATTCATCGACGGATCAACCTGACAGAACACTAGGCGCGAGCGGGATGATGGCTGTCTTGCCACCCTTGCGATGGATGAACAGGGTCCGGTGACCTCGGTTCTGGTCGAGGTCCGACTTGGTATCAGTGCCGTTCTCGGGCGGGTGCCGGCGTCGCTTGGGTCGGTCGATACCGAGCGCCTGCTGGTCACGCGAGGAGTGCGAGGTCTCGTCTGATGTAGCGCAGGTGCGCCCACTCCTCCTCGAGGATCACGCGCACGCAGTCACCGACGGTGGGGTGCCAGTCCCCGCCGCCCCAGGGGTTGTTGCGCTCCTCGACGAGCAACTCAGGCGTCGCGCCGGCGAGGAAGTCGGTCACCAGCTGCTGGCGCTCGGCCCGCACCTCGAGGATCTCCTCGAACGTCGGCACGTCGGTCCGGAAGATCGACATGTCGAAGCCCATCTCCGCCGCGCTGGCGAAGATCTGGCCGATCTGGTGGAACGGCTGCTCGATCCCCATGATCCCGCCGCGCAGCCAGGCGTCGGTCGCCAGCACGAGGTGGCGCAGGGTCTGGGCCAGCGACCACTCGCCGTCGACGTGGGCGTCGACCATCTCCGGCGGCGTGTCGGCCACCGTCGTCGCCCACGCCGCCTGGACCGCCACCCAACCATCACGCAGGCCCTCGGGCGTCTGCGCGTTCTGGAGCTCGCGGCCGGGGAACTGACGGTTGAGCTCGGCGTCGACCAACGGCACCACGTCGACGCCGTTGACGAAGAGGCTGCCGAACAACAGTCATGGCCGTCGATGTCGAGCCCGTCGACGTCAGCGATGCGCATCGTCGCCCCGCGGAGGTCGCACGCTCTCATCGTGGCTCCCTTGAAACTCGTCTTGAAGAACGTCGCACCCTCGAAGTCCTGCGGACCGGAAGCAGTCGTCATCGACGCATTCTGCTCGTTGCGAAGAGCAGTCTCGCCGCGAGCGGCGTCTTTGCGATTGCCGTCCTCGCCACGGCGTTCACGCGGTCGCCGGTCGCTGTCCATGTCATCTCGTATGTCAAGCGCCACGACGCCGAGGTCGTGACTCATCCTCGGTATCGCCGGGTGGCTGCCCACGTCACGGCGGCATGGGGGATTTGCGAGCTCGGGGTCTCGTTCTGGGAGGCGAGGCACCTCAGTGGCACCTCATCGGCGGAGTTCGTGGCGATTCGCTCGTTCGTTGGGTGGCCGATCATGGCCTTCGTCGTGTTCTGGCTCATCTTCTATGTACGCGCCCGCCTCGACCCTCTCGAATACCGGTTGCGAAGCGCCGTGGCATACGACTCGGCTTGATGGTTCAGTCTCGGCTCCGCTCGCGCGCCTGAGTGACAACACCGGACGTTCGTTGAGCACGGTTGAGTAGCGGCGAGGACGGCTGTGCAGGTCTGGGCGAGTCGCGCGTAAACTGAGGCTCTTGTGTTGGATCGTGTCTCGATGCGGCGCGCAGGATTCGGACAAAGTGCACGAGGGTCGTCACGGGACGGCGGCGTCCGCCCCATGAGGAGGGTGTCTCCCATGTGCCGGCAGGGGGCACCCACAACGCCGCGCGGCAATTCGGATCCGGCCGAGCGACGACCCACAGCAGTCCGGCCCAAACCGGGTGCTCGGTAATCGCGGTTGGCGGTGTTCGGCGTCACCGTCGTGATGCAGCCGTTCTCTTTCGTGGCAACTGCGTCAGCAACTGGATGGCGTATGCCGGCTGGACCGCGCCGGCTGACGTGACCCGAGTCTTGTGGGGATTCTCCACAGGTGTCCGGATCTGATGAGGCCGTTCGTCGTATCTGTGACAATCAACAACGATCACCGACACAAAGGACGTCACGACATGAAGTACATGCTCATCCTTGCAAGCGACCCCGCCGACGAACCGGGCCCCGAAAGTGAAGCGTTCGGTCCCTACATGGGTGAATGGGCTGCCTACAGCCAGGCTCTCGTGGAGGCGGGCGCCATGGTCGCTGGCGAAGCGCTGCAGGGCGCGGATACTGCGAGCACCGTTCAAGTTCGCAATGGCAAGCGCATCGTGAGCGACGGGCCGTTCATCGAGTCGAAGGAGGTGATCGGCGGCTACTACGTGATCGACGTCGCCGATCTCGACGAAGCGCTCGAATGGGCCGCCAGGGTCCCGAACTCCCACTTCGGCACGATCGAGGTTCGTCCGGTCATGGAGTTCGACGGCTGACCAGGTCGACCGGCTCGATCTGGTGGATCTGATGGGTGTCGCCGACGTCTTCCGCGCTGAGTGGCCACGGCTGGTGGCCACACTGATGCGCGATGTCGGCGACCTCACCATTGCCGAAGATGCGGCACAGGACGCGTTCATCGAGGCGTCGACACGGTGGCCCGCCGATGGGGTCCCGGAGCGACCGGGTGCCTGGTTGATCACGACCGGCCGACGTAAGGCCATCGATCAGATCCGCAGACTGCGGCGATTCGAGGATCGTCTCCCGGTGTTGGCCACCGAGGCCGCAACCGTCCTCTCCGACGGCACGGAGCCGGATGACGTCGACCTCGACGGTGAGCAAGCGCTCGACGATCAACTCGCGCTCCTGGTCGGATGCTGCCACCCCGCCCTTGCCCCGCAGGCGCAGGTCGCGTTGACCTTGCGGATCGTGGCCGGGCTCTCGACACCACAGATCGCCCGCGCCTTTCTGGTGTCCGAAGAGACGATGACGCGTCGACTCACCCGTGCCAAGGCCAAGATCCGAGCGGCCCGCATTGCCTTCGATCCACCGACGCTTGACACGCTCGCCGAGCGCGTGGGCGCCGTGTGCGAAGTGATATCGTCGATCTTCACCGAGGGCCACGCCAGCGCGACCGACACGGCGCTCATCCGCGGAGATCTCTGCGAGGAAGCGATCTGGCTCGCAGAGCTCCTGAGCAAGCTCGTCACGACCGATCCGGAAGTCGCAGGACTTCATGCGCTGCTGTTGCTCACCGATGCGCGACGATTCAGCCGTCTCGACGCCCATGGTCGCCCCATCCTGCTTGCCGACCAGGACCGCGCGCTGTGGGACCAACCGATGATCGCTCGCGGTCTCGCCGAGCTGGCGAGAGCACACTCGTTCCACCGTGGTGGACCCTTTCAGTTCCAAGCGGCGATTGCCGCCTTGCACGCCACTGCGCCCACCTTCGAGGCCACCGACTGGCCAGCCGTCCTGCGCCTTTACGACGTACTCCTTCGGCGTGAGCCGAGCGCGTTGGTGGCGCTGAACCGGGCGATCGCCGTCGACCACGTACACGGACCCACCGCTGCGCTCGTCGCGCTCGAAGCGATTCCCCAGGCGGACGACCTCACCGGTGACGTCAACGGCTACGTGTACTTCCATACCGCTCGAGCTGACGTGTTGGCCCGACTCGATCGCCTCGATGACGCAGCCATCGCCTTGGACCGTGCGATCGAGTGCAGCACCAACGAATCGGAACGATCGTTCCTTCGACACCGACAGCAGGGCCTGAACACACCGGCCCGTGCGCGTGGGCATCGAGACTGACGCCACAACTCGTCACCCGTGCGCGGAGCGCCGCTCTCCACCGAGCATCGGCTCAGCCTTGAGCTCGGCAGAGGTGGCACGGCGACACCCGAGCCGCACACTTCGCCACGCAGAATCACCGTTCCGCCCGAACAACGACCACTCGGGTACGGCCCTTATGCCGAGCACTCGATACTCACGCCGTCGGGCCCGCGGCCCGTTGAGACGGAGGGAGCCGACATCGGCAGTTGTGGAGGACGCCCGTGCCAGGACAGATCACGTCAAGCCGTAGCTCGCGTGGGACGGTATCGCAGGGCGACCGCCCCCGACCGGAACTCATGGCGATCCACCAGCTCGACCTGAATGCGCTCGCGTAGACCGACGAGCAACGTCGGCCCGTGTCCGGCAAGGACCGGCTGCACAACGAACTCGTACTCGTCGATCAGTCCCAGATCTGCCAACGCCAGAGGGAGCGTCACGCCACCCACCCACAATCCCTCGCCCGGCTCCTGCTTGAGCCGCTGAACCGCTTGCCCCAAGTCGCCTCGCACCAGCTCGGCATTCCAATCGGGGCCGCTCAGCGTGCTTGACACGACGTACTTCTTCGCTCGGTCGATGGTCTCCGCAAACGGGATCTCCCACTCACCCATCCAGTCGGGCCATGTGCCCGTGGCCGGCTGCCGCCACGCCGACTCCATCATCTCGTAGGTCACCCGGCCGAACAACAGCGCATCGGCTCGTTCCATCTCAGCGGTCCAATAGCGCATCGACTCCTCGTCCGGGGGGAGCCCTGCCTCGTGATGGCAGCAGCCGTCGAGCGTGACGTTGATCGAGTATCGAAGCGGTCTCATCTCGTTGCTCTCCTTTGACGTGCACGCCCACGCGAGGCCGGCAGCGCGCACAGGTTGCCCGCTCCGTACACCTGACGCACGCGTCGATGTCAGCCGGCTGACCGCTCGGTATCGTCACGCATAATCACTGCGACATCGGCCCCGATGGTGACCGAGTTCGGCCCAAGCCGAGCACCCGATAATCCCGGGACGGAGCGGGCCAGCGGCTGGCCCCATATTCGCCGGATCAGGGGTGCACATCGGCATGTGCTGACGACGCGTCGACCGCGAGCGGAGTGTGCCGGGTGGTCAGTCCAGCAGGCCGCCAATGACGTCGCCGGCTTGGCGGTCGCTGGCTTCAAGAAGATGGGCGTAGACGTTCAACGTCGTCGCGGCGTTGGCGTGCCCGAGTCGCCCGCTCACGGTACGAACTGGAACTCAGCTGCTTGCGGAGGCCGGTCTCCGGGTCGCGCGGGAGCTGGACGATCAGCTCCCAGTTGCCGGGCTGGCGCTCACGCAATGAGCCCTTCATGCCGACAATCATAAACCGAATTCTTGGTTAGGGCTCGCCGCGGGATTGATGTCGCGTTTCATGCGGGGGTGAGGGTGTAGTTCCAGTCGCCGTGCCAGTCGTGTTGGTGGAGCGGCAGGGCGCGCATCTGGGTGTTGGTGATCTTGACGCCGGTGGGGTACCAGTTGGGGTCGTAGCTGGCCTGCACGCTGAGCCCGGTCTGGGTTGTGGTCGCGGCGATGAGCTCGATGATGGTGCGGATGTTGGTGAGCGGCCGGCCCCGCCAGTTCATCGAGATGAAGCTGAACAGGCGGTGCTCGATCTTGTTCCACTTCGAGGTGCCGGGCGGGTAGTGCAGCACGGTGATCGTCAGGCCGGTCTCGGCAGCGAGTTGGGCGAGGTGCCACTTCCAGGCTCGGACCCGGTAGCCGTTCGATCCGCCGCAGTCGGCGGTGATCGTGAGCGTGGTCGCGGTCGCGAACCGCGTCGTGCCGGTGGTGTTCCACCAGCGCCGGATCGCTTCCACTGCGAACTCGGCGGTGTCCGCGACATCACCGACGCTGACCCAGCCCTCGTCGTTGCCGATGTCGTAGATCCCGTACGGGATCGCCTTCGCGTACTCACCCAACGCTGGGTCCGCGAAGTCGTGCACGTTGACCCGCTCGGGGTCCTTGCCGGGCCGCCAGTCCCTGCCCCCGTTGGCGTAGCGGCCGATCAACTCCTTCTTCTTCGTGTCCACGCTGATCACCGGCTCACCCTCAGCCAGCCGCTGGGCCACGAGCGCGTTGAGGTACTCGAACTGGGCGTTGCGGTCCGGGTGCGAGCTGCCCTCGATCTGCTTGGACGGCGCCTGCAACGAGTAGCCCATCTGATGCAACAGCCGCCGCACCAGCTCCGCGGACACCCGAAACCCCCTCGACGTCAACTGTCGAGCCAGCTCATAGGTCGACGTCAACGTCCACCGCAACGGCGACTCCGGATGCCCCCTGGTCTCGGGCCACACCAACTCATCGAGCGCCTCCAACAGGCCAGGCTGCTTGTCGATCGCCGGCTTGTCGCCCGCCCCCGGCGCCCGCAACCGCTCCGACGGCTCGATCCCTGCCGCCACCTCGCGCTCACCCTTGGCCACCGTGTTACGCCCCAGACCAGACGCCTCGGCCACCGCCGTCTTGCCACCACGACCCAACGCTGCCGCCATCGCCCCCGCAACCACCCGCCGCTGCACCTCATTCAAATGCGGCAACACCGTCTCGAAGAACCCCCCCAACTCCTCCCGAGACGCCTCCACCCGGCCACACTACACCGCGTCACCAAACCTGTGGCGGACCCTTAGCTGCTTGGTTGACGATCACCGCTCCAAGCGTTCACTCTCCAAAATGCCGATCTAGCTGTGATCTAGCTGGTGTTTCTCAGAGCCCAGAAGGAGAATCGAACTCCTGACCTACGCATTACGAGTGCGTTGCTCTACCGACTGAGCTATCTGGGCGGCGGTCTGTGAGCCTAGCGGCTGCTGGTTGCGCTCAACACGGGCAATGACCACAGCAACGACTGGAGCAGGAGCGGCTCGTTCGGATTCCGTTCCAGCGCTTCCATCGCCTCGTGGATGTGGGTGACGGCATCGGCGGCAGCATCGGGACGCGGGACCGAGCCGGCGACCAGAGCGTCACGATAGACCCCGGCGATGACCGTCAGGCCAGCCCGCAACTCGTCGGTCCGGTGACGTCGCAGTTCCCGCTTGTGGCGCTCCTCGAGCATCTTCTTCCCGCTCCCGCGCTCGCCGTACCGCGCGATCCGTTCCTCGAGCGTCTCGACTTCTGTCGTGTGGCGAGCCGCGAGCGGCTCGGCGGCGTCGTCGATCCGGCCCAGGAGATCCTCGACGAGCATCATCACGGTCGCGCCGGTGCCGTCGAGGCCGTTCGGCACCTCGGCGAAGGCGCGTCTGCGCGCGGCCAGGTCGGGGTCGGCGGCGAGCACCCGGGCTCGGTCGAGACTGCCGCCGGACGCCGTCGCAGCCTCGGACGCCGACTCCGGATCGACTCCTTCGCCGATCAGTCGGTCGGCGATGTGCTGTTCGTCGATCATGCGGAAATCGATGCGCGCACAACGCGACGAGATCGTGATCAGGTCGTGTGGTACGAAGTCAGCGATGATGATGAACGTCGTCGACGGTGGCGGCTCCTCGATGGTCTTCAGCAGCAACGCCGCACCCTCGGGCCGAAGAAGATGGAACTCGTCGAGGATCAAGACCTTGCGGTCGCCCTCGGTCGGCGCGAGCGACGCGGTGCGCACGATCTCACGGGCCTGATCGAACGATATCGCCGGGCCGGTCCGGACGACCTCCTTCACGTCGGGATGCTCGCCTCGCAGCACGAGGTCGGCGTCGCGGGCGTTGGGGTCGTCCTCTCCCGTGAGCAGCAGCGCCGCGAACGCCCTGGCAGCCTCCCGCTTGGTCGATCCGGGGGGTCCGATGAACAAGTAGGCGTGCACGGGCGCAGCGGCGGCCTTCACCAAGCGCCGAACCGCCGAGGCCTGGCCGACGACGTCGTTCCAGATCGACGACATCGCCGTCACACCCCCAGCCGATCGGCCACGGCGGCTCGAATCGTGCGAGTGACCACATCGAGCGGCCCCGATGCATCGACGACGACCCAGCGGTCGGGGTCGTCCGCAGCCATCTCCTCGAAGCCGGCGACCACCCGCGCGTGGAACTCGTGGCCGGCCTGCTCGAACCGGTCGAGCTGTCGACGACGCATGCGGTCGGCGGCGACGTTGTCGGTCACGCGGAGCAGCACCACCAGATCTGGCCACGTGTCGCGAACCGCCCACTCGTTGATCGTGCGCACCTCGTCGACCGGCAGCCCCCGCCCGTACCCCTGGTACGCGAGGCTCGAGTACACCGATCGGTCGCTGACGACGTTGCGGCCGGTCGCCAGGGCCGGTCGCACCACCTCGGCGAGGTGCTGAGCACGGTCGGCCGCGGCGATCAACGTTTCGGCGTGATCGTCGAGGTCGGTGACGGAGGTGTCGTGGAGGATGTCACGCAGTCGCCTCCCGATCTCGGTCCCGCCGGTCTCGCGTGTCAGGATGGCGTCGATTGCGTCGGCGAGCCGGCGCGACTGGGTGCTCTTCCCGCACCCTTCAGCGCCTTCGAAGGCGATGTACACCGGCGTCGACATCGGAGCAGCACCCTACCGACCGACACGGCGACAGATGTCGTGTCAACGGTCGTCTCGGCCACGACGCCGAGAACCTCAGGGTTCGATCGGTTGGCCGCTCAGCTCGAGTTTGGTGGCGAACACCGCTGCCTCGGTGCGCCGCTCCATCCCCAGTTTGGTCAGGAGGTTGGAGACGTAGTTCTTGATCGTCTTCTCCGCCAGGTGCATCTCGTTGGCGATCTGACGGTTCGTCATGCCATCGGCGATGTGATGGAGGATCCGGCGTTCCTGCGGGGTGAGCCGAGCCAGACGCTCGTCCTCCTCCGACGGTGCTCGGAGACGCTCGAGCACCTTGCCGGTGATGGCCGGATCGAGCAGGGACTCGCCGGCAGCGACGCACTTGACGGCGTCGAGCAGCTCGGCACCACGGATCTGCTTGAGCACGTAGCCGGACGCACCGGCCATGATCGCCTCGAACAGGGCCTCATCATCGGTGTACGAGGTGAGCATCAGACAATGCGTACCGACGCTGCTGCGGACCTCGCGACAGACCTCGATCCCGTTCCCGTCGGGTACGCGCACGTCGAGGATCGCGACGTCGGGGCGCACCGCGGGAATCCGCGCCAAGGCCTCGGCGGCGGTCGAGGCTTCGCCGATGACGGTGATCTCACCGGTCGATTCGAGCAGTGCGCGGACTCCCTGACGCACGACCTCGTGGTCGTCCATCAGGAATGCAGTGATCGCTGGCATGGCGTCAGTCGAGCAGGTGAACGTTGCACTGGCAAGGGACCTTGGTCACTCCAGGGGTTTGGGCGTGTGCCGCGGTACCGTTGCGCCGTGACGGTTCCCACCGACCCAGCCCTCCTCACGCACGCAGTCGAACTGGCACCCGACGGGGTGCTGATCGTCGATCGCGACGGCCTCGTCGTGTACGCGAATCGCTCGATGACGCAACTCGCGGGAAGCGACGATCTCGTTGGTCGCAACGTCGACGAACTGGTGCCGACGGCCGTGCGAGGACGGCACGGCTCGCTCCGTCGGGGCTTCAACGAACATCCCTCCCAACGTCCGATGGGTGCCGGACTCGAACTCGCGCTCGAGCGTGCCGACGGTCGCAATGTGCCGGTCGAGATATCCCTCAGCCCGTTCGAGCACGGCGATCAGTACGTCATCACCGCCGTGCGCGACATCAGGGAACGTCTCGAGAACCAGTCCCGACTTGCGGCGGCGAACGAGCAGCTCGCACTCCTGTCCGAACGCGAACGCATCGGTCGCGACCTCCACGACGTCGTCCTGCAACACCTCTACGGCATGGGCCTGTCGGTGCAGGCGACGGCGTCCCAGGCCGACCCGGTGACGCAGGGCAAGCTGGAGATGATCATCGACGACATCGACCGGATCATCTCCGAGGTGCGCACGATCGTGTTCACGCTGGGCACTGCCGGGCACCGCGGAGCTCTCGGCCAGGAGCTCGCCGACGTCGTCGCCCAGGCGAGCCGCGTGCTGGGTTTCACCCCCTCACTGCGAATGGAGGGCCCGGTCGAGTCGGTGCTCTCCGACGAAGTACGAACGGAGATGGTCGCCTCGATGCGCGAGGCGTTGGGCAACGTCGCTCGACACGCCAAGGCCTCCCAGGCCCACGTCGTCGTCGCAATCGTCGAGGACACCGTCGAGATGACCGTCACCGACAACGGAATCGGCCCGCCGGACGACGAGGCCGCGCTCCGCGGTGGACACGGGCTCGCGAACCTGCAGTCGAGAGCGGCTGCGTTCGGTGGTCGTTGCAGCCTGTCGCACCGAGCAGCGGCCGACGGCAACGGCGCGGTGCTGAGCTGGTCGGCGCCCTTCTGAGCGCCCGGTTCGGTGCCGACGTGGTTGACGCCTTGGTGCCGGCGGACCCGGTCCAGTGGGACTTTGGTCCCTAGTGGGTGATCAGGCCCGACAACAGACTGTCCCGCATGACTTCAGACGACCGTTCGTTCTTGAACTGGACCGCGGTGGCGATCGCGATCGCCGCCCTGTTCCTGGGCTTCTTCGCGCTCGGGCGCGTGGGCGCCCCCGAACAGGCCGCCGGTGCCGAGGGTTCCGGAGAGGCCTCCGTCATCGAGATGGATCTCGGTGCCTTGAAGCTGTCGCCCCAACACATCATGGCGCCACCCGGCGAAGTGGTCGTCCGGGTCACGAACGTCGACTCGCAGGTGCACAACATCCAGATCCTCGGGAGCAAGACCCGCGATCTGCAGCCGGGTGAATCGCAGGATCTCGAACTCGGTGAGCTCGGCGTCGGCGTCTATCCGATGCTGTGCGAGATCCCCGGCCACAACGAGGCCGGCATGAACGGCAACCTGCACATCATCATGAACGCGGAGGCGGGCGCCTACACCGGGACCAACGTCGGATCCGACTCCAGCATCGACCACTTCCACGGCTTCGACAGCTGGGAGGAGATGCAGACGGCGATGGACGACCGTGCCCTGCGCTTCGTCCAGGAGGAGAAGGGTGAGTTCGGCGGCAAGCCGCTCGACTTCGAGATGGTCGACGGGTACAAGCAGTTCGTCGTCACCGCCCAGCTCGCGGACTGGGAGGTCGAGCCCGGCAAGATCGTAGAGGCCTACACGTACAACGGCACGGTGCCGGCGCCGGCGATCCACGTCGAGGTCGGTGACATGGTGCGTGTCATCCTCCGCAACGAGCTCCCGACGCCGACCACGATCCACTGGCATGGCATCAGGGTTCCCAACGCGATGGACGGCGTGCCGCCATACACCCAGGCCGCTACCGAGCCCGGCGAGGAGTTCGTGTACGAATTCGAGGCGCTCGAACCGGCCGTCGGCATCTATCACTCCCACAACGGGGCGAGCCAGGTGCTCGACGGGTTGTTCGGCACGATGACCATCGGCCAGATGCAGACGCCTCAGGTGCTGCTCGACCAGGGGTTCAAGGCGGAGCCCGATCAGCAGATCCAGATGACGCTCAACGACGCCGGCGTGATCGGGCTCACCCTGAACGGCAAGAGCTTCCCGGCCACCGAGGCCTACAGCGGCAAGGTCGGCGATACGGTCCTGGTACACTACCAGAACGAGGGTCTGCAGGCACACCCGATGCACCTGCACCAACCCCTCGGCTGGATCATCGCCAAGGACGGCAAGGAGCTCTTGGTCCCCATCCCCGGCGACACGATCAACATCGCCCCGGGCGAGCGGTACACGGTGCTCTACAAGCTGACCGACCCCGGTGTGTGGGCCTGGCACTGCCACATCCTCACCCACGCCGAGCGCGACGACGGCATGTTCGGCATGGTGACCGCTTTCATCGTCGAGGAGTAGATCGTCGCCGGGATCCCCCGACGGATCGAACGAACGAGCCCGGGTCGGATCGACCCGGGTTCGTTCGCGTGGAACGCCTGGTCGGGCTCGGACGGCCGGGTCAGACGGTGGGCGGCTCGTCGTCGCCGGTGTCGGCCGGTTCCGAGGCGAGCGGCGGAGCCCTGAGCGGCTCGTCGTGGCGAGGCGCCGTGTCGGGGAAGTCGTCGAAGCGCGAGACCTCGGGGGCGGTCGACACGGTGACGGTCGCCGGTGGCGGTCCCTTCGGCGCCTTCGCCGGTCCGAGCGTGCTCCAGAGCAGGCCGACGAGGATCGCGACGAGGGTCACGACGATCATCATCGTGAGGTCGAGGTTGATCACCTTGGTGACGATCAGGACGACCGTCAGGCCGATCCCCATCATGAGGCCCCAGAGAATCCCCCGGATCGGGTGTCGCTCGACGAAGGTCCGCTGCGTCGTTGCCCTCAGGCTGGCGGCCGTCGAGTCGCTCACGACGACCCCCTGTAGGTTTGGGCCGGGCGGGCGTTGAACAGCAATCCGAAGATGCCGCCGCCGAGCAACGCCAGTCCGGCGATCCCGACCGGGTCGCCGAGACCGTTGCCGATGAACTCGACATGACCTTCGCCGGTGCAGTCCGGCTGGTTCTTCGACATCATCTCCCCCTTGACCTTGACGACGGCCGAGAACTTGACGGGCAGATCCTTGTCGAGGTCGACGATGCCGGCATTGCGGTTCTTCATGTCCTCGTTCGGGTCGCCGCCCTTGTCGACGCTGATCCCGCTCGTCTTGATGAACCATTCGTGGTCCTCGGGTCCGTCGTCGTCGCGCGGTGAGAATCCGTAGTACTGAACGATCCCGCGTGTATCGACCTTGAACGGATTGTCCGACGTGAACGCCTGCCCGCCGTCGAGCACATCGATCGGAGGACCGTCGTCGCCGACGTCGACCGCGGCATCGATCAGCATCCCGTCCGCACCGAAGGAGTAGGCGTAGCCACCGCAGAGGCCGGTCAGCTTGCTGCCGCCGCCGGTGAAGCTGCCGTCGACGTCCTCCTCCGGGATCAGCGCGATCAGCCTGCCGAAGGTGCCGTCGCCCGCGACGAGGTCGTCCTCGCCGGCGAATCCCTCGGGGATCTCCGCCCGAAGCGCGTCGAGCGTGTCCTGGTCGAGGTCGGGAGGCGACGCCGAGACCGCGGCCGACAAGCCGGCCGCGATCAGCGTCGCGGATCCGCCGAGCACGAGTACTCCGAACGTTCGTTGCCATCTGGTCATGACGCCCCCTTCCCGATGGTCGTCTCGCCATGTGAGACCGTAGCCCGATCGACCGGTCAGTGTGAGAGTTTCCGCCGTGGGTGTCGGTGATGGGTGAGCATCGTGATGCCCGAGTTCACGCAACCGAGTGCGGCAGCCCGGTCGGGCTCAGGCGTTGGCGAACAGGGTGTGGGCGTTCAGCCGGGGTGGGTCAGTCGGCGGCCGGCTTCTTGGCCGCCCGCTTCTTGGCGGGCTTGCGCTTCGTAGCCGACTTCTTCGCGGCCCGCTTCTTCGTCGGACCGCCCTTGGCGGCCACGGCGTCGCGGCGGATCGCCAGCAGCTCGAACGCCCGCGCCGGGGTCATCTCCTCGATCCGGTCGCCCTTGCCGATCGAGGCGTTGGTCTCGCCGTCGGTGACGTAGACCCCGAACCGGCCGTCCTTGGCGACGACCGGGCGATCGCTCACCGGATCGGTCCCGAACTCTCGCAGCGGGCCCTTCGCGGCCATGTTGCGCCCGCCCCGCTTGAACACCTTGGGGAGCTGGAAGATCTTCGACGCCTCGTCGAGCGTGATCGTGAGGAGCTGCTCCTCGGAGTCGATCGAACGGAAGTCCTTCTCCTTCACCACGTACGGCCCGTAGCGGCCGTTGTTGGCGACGATCTCCTTGCCGTCGGCGGGGTCCTGGCCGAGCGAACGGGGGAGTTGCAGCAGCTGCTCTGCTTCGTCGACCGTGATCCGGTCGAGGCTCATCGTCTGGAACAGGCTGGCCATCTTGGGCTTCTCGAGCCCGGGCGGAAGGTTGTCGGGCGTGCCCCACTGCACGTACGGCCCGTAGCGGCCGTTCTTCGCGAACACCGGATAGCGGTCGAGCTCGCCGATCGGCTCGTCGCTCTTGGGGAGCGCCAGCAACTCGATCGCCTTGGCGACGTCGAGCTCGTCGGGCGGGAGATCCTCGGGCACGCTCGCCGTATCGTCGCCGCGCTTCACGTACGGGCCGTACTTGCCGGGCTTGACGACGATCAGCTCACCGTTCTCGTCGTTGCCGAGCGGAAACGTGTTGATCGCCGCGGCGTCGATCTTGTCGAGGTTCTCCTCGACGATCCGCTTGAGCCCGGGGAGCTGGGCGTCGTCACCGAAGTAGAAGCGCTGCAGCCACTGGTCCTTCTGCTGGCGGCCGTTCGCGATCTCGTCGAGATCGTCGTCCATCTTGGCGGTGAGTTCGTAGTCGACCAGATCGGCGAAGTGCTGCTCGAGCAGGCCGACCACCGCGAACGCGGTCCACGTGGGCACGAGCGCCTGGCCCTTCTTCCACACGTAGCCGCGGTCCTGGATGGTCTGGATGATCGACGCCCACGTCGACGGCCGTCCGATCTCGAGCTCCTCCAAGCGCTTGACCAGCGACGCCTCCGTGTAGCGGGCCGGAGGGCTGGTGGTGTGACCGTTGGGCGTGAGCGATTCGACGGGCACGACCTCGCCCTGTGCGAGCGGCGGGAGCAGCGCCTCCTTCGATCCATCGCCGTCGTCGTCGGCAGCCACGTACACGGCGCGATAACCGGGGAACGTGATCGTGGTGCCCGATGCGTTGAACTCGCAATCGGACTGCTCGTGCTCGGACACGGCGCCGAGGCGGACGCTCACGGTCACTCCCGCTGCATCGGCCATCTGCGACGCCAGCGTGCGCTGCCAGATCAGCCGGTACAGCGCCAGCTCCTGGCTGTTGAGCTCGCCCTCGACCTGCTGGGGCGAACGGTACGGGGTGGTCGGACGGACGGCCTCGTGGGCCTCCTGCGCGTTCTTCGACTTCGACGTGTAGACCTTCGGCTGCGGCGACAGGAAGTTCTGTCCGTACTCGCTCGCGATCGCCGCCCGAGTGGCCTTCATGGCCTCGTCGGACAGCGTCACGCTGTCGGTACGCATGTACGTGATGAAGCCCCGCTCGTACAGGCTCTGCGCGAGACGCATCACCTGTGACGACGACAGTCGCAGCTTGCGCCCGCCCTCCTGCTGGAGCGTCGAGGTCATGAACGGCGGCTTCGGTGACGACCGGTAGGGCTTCTCCTCGACCGACCGAACCGAGAAGGTTGCGCCCTCGAGACCGGTCGCCAGCGCCCGAGCCCGGGCCTCGTCGATCGCAACGGCCTTCGCGCTGACCTGGCCACGGTCGTCGAAATCCTTGCCGGACGCCACCTTGTCGCCGTTGACGGCGACCAGCTTCGCGTCGAACGAGGGCGCTGTCGCCGTGACCAGATCGATGTCCCAGTAATCGGCCGCGACGAAGGCGATCCGCTCGCGCTCGCGCTCGACGATGAGCCGGATCGACGGGCTCTGCACACGGCCGGCCGAGAGCCCTCGATTGACGCGCCGCCACAGCACGGGCGAGACCTCGTAGCCGTACAGACGGTCGAGGATTCGGCGCGTCTCGGCGGCGTCGACGAGCCCGTAGTCGATGCCGCGCGGGTTGTCGATCGCATGGTCGATCGCGGCCTTGGTGATCTCGTGGAACACCATCCGCTTGACGGGCACTTTCGGCTTGAGGTGCTCGACGAGGTGCCACGAGATCGCCTCACCCTCGCGGTCCTCGTCGGTCGCGAGATAGAGCTCCGAGGCGTCCTTGAGTGCAGCACGCAGGTCCTTCACGACCTGTTTGCCACGATCGGTGAGCTCGTACGTGGGCTTGAACCCGTTGTCGACGTCGATGTTCAGGCCCTTGCTCGGGAGATCCGCGACGTGGCCCACCGAGGCGCGCACATCGAAGGCATCGCCGAGGAACTTGGAGATGGTCTTGGCCTTCGCGGGAGACTCCACGACGACGAGCGGCTTCGCCATTGCTGCCTTTGGCTAGGTGATGAACGGGCGCGTTGTCAAGGCGCAAGGGTGAGGGAGTGTGCCCGCGAAATCACGGAGTCCCACCGCGAGGGCCGCCGGGCGACCCGACGGGACACCACCTCAGCTGCGCTGACGGCGGTGCGCCCGTTGCTTGATCTTCCGTGCCAGATCGTCGTCGTCGACGAGTTCGACCATGACCGAGAGTGGTGTCACCGGTGCGTGCTCGGTGGGTCGTTCGCTGTCATGACGCCGCTCGGCTCGCTGCGGTCGAATCGTCGACCGGCCGATCAGTTGCTCGAGGACCCGCTCCCACCAAGACGGATCATGAAGCAGTGGTTGGCCGTGGTGGAGAAGGGTGGCCCGGATTCGCTCGACCGCAGCGGAGCCTTCGAGCCGCTCGACGAGCGTGAACGCAGCATCGACCGCACTGATCCGGCCCTCGCAGGTGATCACGTTGCCGGTCACGACGAGGCGGCGAGCGTCGGCCTGCGAACCGTACCGTCGTAGCAGATCGCTCGCGAGCCAGTGGGTCGCGGCCGAGGCGCCGTGCAGGAGACCGGCCGAGGCGAGCACGACGGTTCCGGTCGAGCTGCCGGCGAGGTAGCGCGCGGTGCGTTCCATCCGATGGAGGAACTCGCGCAGGTTCGGATCATCGGCAGCGCGCTCGCAGCCCAGCCCGCCCGGGACCACGACCACATCGGCGTGCCGGAGCTCGTCGAAGCTGAGATCGACCGGCTGCGTGCCGCCGGGCCCGGCGTAGTCCCGACGGTCGGCGGCGACCGTGACCAACTCAGCATCGCGGAGCAGGCCGAGGACCGTCCGGAAGGCCTCGCACTCGTCGTCGAGCACTCCTTCGTACACGACGAGCGCGATGAGCACGCCTCCATCATCGCACGGTGCCGGGCTGCCGTCACCCGGTCCCCACGGGGATGCTGGCCGACGGTCGACCGGCTGGACGACGACCACGCGTCACGTTCGGGGTCTGACCCCGAATGAGACGCGAATGAACCGGGGCTCGGTCTCGCGGTGGCGTCCGGTACCGTCCGGTCGTGCGGCCCGATCGAGATCTCGGCTGGAACGATGCGCTCCAGGCGTCGTGGGAGGCGATCGGCGCGCCCGGCGCGCCCGGACGCATCGCCCGGATCGACCGCGGGTGGAGCCGGGTGATGCGCCATGCCGCCGACGGCGACCCGATGCGAATCCGGAACCTGTTCGTCGACGTGGCGATCGGCGACTGGGTGATCCCCTCCGCCGACGAGGAGCGGGTCGAGCAGGTCGTCGAACGTACCTCGGCGTTCGTTCGACGGGCGTCGTTCGAGGGCGATCGGTTCGAGGCCGACCCGCTTGCAGCCAACATCGATGTGGTCTTCCTCGTGCACGCCTTCGGTTCGCCACCCAACCAGCGACGGCTCGAGCGCGAACTGGTGCTCGCGTTCGACTCGGGCGCCGAACCCGTGGTGGTTCTGACGAAGTCCGACATGGTCGCCGACGCGGAGCCGGCGCGCGCCGAACTCGCCGAGGTGACGTTGGGCGTACCGGTACTGGTCGTGAGCGGCCGCACTCGGATCGGCCTCGACGCGATCCGCGACTACGCGGTCGGTAACCGCACGCTGGCGTTCCTCGGCGCGTCCGGAGTCGGGAAGTCGACGTTGGTCAATGCACTGCTCGACGACGAGGTGATGGACACCGGTGAGGTGCGCGAAGGCGATCTCCGCGGCCGACACACGACAGTCGCGGCTCAGCTGCTCCGTCTCCCGGGTGAGGGATGGCTGATCGACACGCCTGGCGTGCGCGCGGTGAGCCTGTGGCTCTCGGGGCACGGCATCGAGCGCGCCTTCGCCGACGTGTTCGACCTCATGGACCATTGCCGATTCCGCGACTGCAAGCACGATCGGGAACCCGGGTGCGCGGTGCAGGCGGCGGTTGCCGGCGGAACGCTCGATCCCGATCGTCTGGCAAGCCTCGAACGGCTCGTCGCGGAGGAGGCGGCGCTCGAGGACGAACAGGAGCGGTTCATCCGGCGCGGCGATCGCCGTGGACGCCGCAAGTCGACCTGAGCGGTGCTCGTGCCCGCACCTCGGGCGCCCGGATGGGGCACGCCGAACCCACCGTCACTATGTTCGTCGCGTTGCCCGAGCGAGGAGGAGCGGCAGATGACAGCACTCGAATCCACCGTGGACATGTACGACCTTCGGATGTCGGAGCAGGCCCGTCCGTTGTACGAGGCGGTGATGGAGTTCATCGCCGAGGTCGTCGAGCCGAGGACGGAGGAGTTCTTCCGGCTCGGCGAAGGCCGCGCCGAGCACTGGGGGTACGGCGAGGGCCAGCTGGAGCTCCTGGAGAAGATGAAGAACCAGGCCAAAGAACGCGGTCTGTGGAACTTCTTCCTCCCCAACGCGGAGACCGGCGAGGGTCTGTCGAACCTGGACTACGCGTACATCGCGATGGAGCTCGGCAAGAACCCGATCGCGTCCGAGTGCCTCAATTGCTCGGCGCCCGATACGGGGAACATGGAAGTCCTCGAGCGCGTCGGCACTCCCGAGCAGAAGGAGCGGTGGCTGCAGCCGTTGCTCAACGGCGAGATCCGCTCCGCCTATGTGATGACCGAGCCCGATGTCGCCTCCTCCGACGCCAAGCAGATCGCGTGCTGCGCCGTCAAGGACGGCAACGAATGGGTCATCTCCGGCGAGAAGTACTACGCCTCGGGCGCGGGTGACCCCCGCTGCAAGATCTTCATCGTGATGCTGCAGACCAACCCCGACGGTCCGGTGCACCAGCGGCAATCCCAGATCCTGGTCCCGCGCGACACACCTGGGGTCGAGATCGTCGGCCCGATGCACGTCTTCGGTGAGGACGACGCACCCCACGGGCACATGCACATCCGCTTCAACGACGTGCGCGTGCCGGCCGACAACATGCTGCTCGGCGAGGGCCGCGGGTTCGAGATCTCGCAGCTCCGGCTCGGCCCGGGTCGCATCCACCACTGCATGCGATCCGTCGGTGCGGCCGAGCGGGCGCTCGGTCTCATGGCCCAGCGCGGCCTGTCGCGGGAGGCGTTCGGCAAGCGGATCTCGAACCTGGGCAAGAACGTCGAGGTCATCGCGAAGGCTCGCATCGAGATCGAGGCGATGCGCCGGATGGTGCTCACCGGCGCCAAGGCGATGGACGAGCTCGGCAACGCCGAGGCCCGAGTCTGGGTCAGCGCCGTCAAGGCGATGGTGCCGATCCGTACCTGCCAGATCGTCGACGAGGCGATCCAGATGCACGGAGCAACCGGCGTCTCGCAGTGGACACCGCTGGCGCGGATGTACGCCAGCCAGCGCACGCTCCGACTGGCCGACGGGCCCGACGAGGTGCATTGGTTCGTGGTCGGTCGCAAGGAGTTGGCGTCGTGGGAGCAGGCGGCAGCGTCGTACGACCCCAAGACGACGTACTACGACAACCTCGAGAGCGATCGCAGCGGCGTCTTCTCCGGACCCTGACGTCGCCGGCACTGCATCGCAGCTAGTGTCGTGAGTCGTTAGTTCGGCGGAATTTTCTGTGGGTGTGTCGCGTTGTCGTCGTTGTCGACAACGATGGGAGGCACTGATGGGACAGCGTGGCCGGCCGACGGCTCGGATCGTGTTGAGCGATGACGAGCGCGAGACGCTCGAGCGGTGGGCTCGACGTCGCAAGACACAGCAGGCGTTGGCGTTGCGCTGCCGGATCGTGCTCGCCGCCGCCGACGGCGCGACGAATCAAGCCATCGCCCGAGAGCTGAAGTGCAATCCGGTCACGGTCGGCAAGTGGCGGACTCGGTTCGCGGACAAGCGATTCGACGGGTTGATGGACGAGCCGCGGTCGGGTCAACCGCGCAAGATCACCGATGAGGTCGTCGAGCAGGTGATCGTCGCCACGTTGGAAGAGACGCCGCCGGACGGCTCGACGCAGTGGTCGACACGGTCGATGGCGGCCAGGGTCGGGTTGAACCAGACGGCGGTCTCGCGGATCTGGCGGACGTTCGGGTTGAAGCCGCATCGGATCGAGGACTTCAAGTTGTCGACCGATCCGCAGTTCATCGACAAGGTCCGCGATGTCGTCGGGCTCTACCTCAACCCGCCCGACGCGGCAGTGGTGCTATGCGTCGACGAGAAAACCCAAGTGCAGGCGTTGGACCGGACCGCACCGGTGCTGCCGATGCTGCCGGGCACCCCGGCCCGCCAGACCTACACCTACGTCCGCAACGGCACCTCAGACCTCTACGCCGCCCTCGATGTGGCATCCGGCAAGGTCATCACCCAGATGACCGACCAACACCGCGCGGTCGAGTTCCGGGCGTTCTTGAACCTCATCGACCGCTCCGTCCCAGCCGAGCTCGCGGTCCACGTGATCTGCGACAACGCCTCCACCCACAAAGCACCCGAGATCATCCGTTGGCTGAAGCGGCACCGCCGATTCACCCTGCACTACACCCCGACCTACAGCTCATGGCTCAACCAGGTCGAACGCTGGTTCTCCGAACTGACCACCAAGAAGCTGCGCCGAGCAACACACCGCAGCGTCACCGAGCTCCGCCGCGACATCAACGACTGGGTCGAACACTGGAACGACAACCCACGCCCGTTCATCTGGCGCAAGACCGCCGACGAGATACTCGACAACCTCGCCTCATATCTCCAACGAATCAACGACTCACGACACTAGCGGGCGGTGCGAGAACGCCTTGGGCCCGGACGGTGAGGCGCTCGCTCGCATCCGGCGCGAGGCTGAGTGGGTGGTCGAGATCGCGAGTAACGGCAAGCTGGTCGAGTCGGTGTGGGACTTCCCCCGCCCGCCGCGCCTCGAACGTGTCGCCTGGCGCATCCGTGTGGTGCACGGCGGCGAGACGATCGTCGACGCACCTGCTGCCCTCCGGGTGCTCGAGACGAGTCAGGCGCCGGCCTACTACGTCGCGTTCGAACACATCGCCGACGAGTTCCTCCGCCCGAGCAACCATCGGTCCGGATGCGAGTGGAAGGGGATCGCGTCCTACACGGATGTCGTGGTCGGCAACGCGGTCGCCGAGCGTGCGGCGTGGTCGTACCCCGAGCCCACCGCGCCGTTCGCCGAGCTGGTAGGGCATTGGGCCTTCTACGCTCAAGCGCTCGACGAGTGCTGGGTCGACGACGAGCGCGTCGAGTCGAACGAGGGCGACTTCTACGGCGGCTGGATCACCGCCAACGTGACGGGGCCGTTCAAGGGAGCACCGGGAACCGCGATGTGGTGACGACCGGCGTCACGGTTCACATCGTGTGGGGACGGTGCCAGACGCCGTCCTCGCCACGATCCCACCACGTCGTCGCCACCACGGCGGTCGTCGGGATCGGCCCGTAGACGTGGGGGAACCGTTCGTCATCCCCGTCCGTCGCGGGTTCGACCCTGATCTCGGCGGCGAGCAGGTCGGGCTCGATGTGGAGCAGGACGAGCTCGGCGACGTCGGCGTAGAAGCGGTTCGCGACACCTTCCAGCTGGCCGGGATACGAGCAGTGGATGAACCCCTCCTGGTCGAGCGATCTGCCCCTGGTGCTGCCCCGGTACTCACCGAAATCGCGTGCTTGCATCCACTCATCGGGAATCGCGATGTGCAGGATCTCGTCGGGTTCGTTCACTGCCGCCTCCCCCGAACGATGTGATCAGTTGGTCGTGTCTCCGTCGCTCGACACATGCTGGTGATCGTAGGTGTACTCGCGCTCCACCGTGGCGACTCGCAGTCGATACGAGCGGTACCAACGCTCCCTTCCCATCCGCTGCGCCTCCAGATGGTCGCTCTGCTGCTTCCACGCCCGCGCGTGCTCGTCGGACCTCCAGTACGACACGGTGATGCCGAATCCGTCGGGGTCACGAGCCGTTTCGAGCCCCAGATATCCGGGTTGTCGCGCGGCCAGCTCGGCCATGCGCGCGGCCATGTCCTCGTACTCGCCGTGGTCGAGATCGGTTCGCCGGGACGTGAAGATCACGGCCGTGTACTGCTCGGGTCGCGTGTTCACAGCTCTCCCCGGTCGAGCCGGTCGAGCACCTCGACCGCTCGCTCCCGAACCCGGTCGAGATCGCGGAGTCGATGTGCAGCGCTGATCTGTCGTGCCATCCGAGGATTCTTGCCGAAGCGCTCAGCGTGGCGGGCGAGGAAATCCCAGTACAGCGTCGTGAACGGACACGCGTCCTGCCCGACGCGCTGCCTGCGGTCGAATCGGCAGTCGCCGCAGTAGTCCGACATCGTGTCGATGTAGTTCCCACCCGCGGCGTAGGGCTTGGTCGCCATCGCGCCGCCGTCGGCGTGGAGCGCCATCCCGATCACGTTGGGCACCATCACCCACTCAGCACCGTCGACGAAGCTCTCCCACATCCACTCCGTCATCGCCCACGGGTCGACGCCGGCGAGCAGCGCAAGGTTGCCGAGCACCATCAGGCGTTGAATGTGATGGTTGTAGCCGTGAGCATCGATACCGTCGAGGCAGTGCTGCAGGCACCGCATCGCGGTGCCGCCTTCACCCACGAGGACCGGTGGGAGCGATCGCACGGCGCCGAGATCGTTGTTCGCGCGGTACTCCGGCATCCGCAGCCAGTACATGCCCCACACGTACTCCCGCCAGCCGATGACCTGCCGGATGAAACCCTCGGCCGACGCGATGTCGACCCGTCCGTCGTCGTACGCATCCTGTACGGCATCGCAGACCTCGCCGGGCAGGAGCAGGCCGAGGTTGAGGTATGGGGACAGCACCGAGTGGGCGACGTGCCAGGACGTGGTCGTCATCGCGTCCTCGTGGGGGCCGAACATCGGGAGCACCTCGGCGACGAAGTGGCGCAGGCGCGACAGCGCGGCGCGTCGACTGGTCGCCCACGTGCCGTCGGGCTCTGAACCGAAGCAGCCGGCAGGCAGATCGTCGAGCACGGCACGGTCGACGTCGTCGAGACGGCTGCGCAGTGGATCGGGCCACCCGGGGTGTTCGTCAGGTGGTGGCTCACGGTTCTCGCTGTCGTAGTTCCACCGACCCGTGACGGGTTCGTCGCCGTCCATCAGATAGCCGAGAACTCGTCGGCGCCAGCGGTAGAAGTCCTCCATCCGGAGCTGGTTGCGACCCGACGCCCACTCGGCGAACTCGTCGTAGTGGCACAGGAATTGGTTCGAGCGAACGAGGTCGATCTCGAGCCCGTCCACGAATTGCCGCATCGACCAGCTGTTCGGCTCGGTCATCGCCAACGCATCGGGCCCGAACTCGTCGACGTGATCGTCGAGGCCCCTCCTGAGCGACGTCGCGCGGCGCAGATCGACGTCGAAACCCGATGCCTCGAGATCGGTGGCGAACCGCCGCATCGCGGTGATGACGAGGTGGACCCGCTGCCGGTGCCAACGCCTCGAGCCAAGCAGCGCCGCGCTCTCGACGAGCAGGATCCGGTCATGCTCGGGACGCGCATCGGCGAGCGCACCGATCTGTCGGTTCAGTTGGTCGCCGAGAACCCAGATGCTGCGCACTCAACCGTGCTACACGATCGCGTCGCGCACTGTCACAGCGAGGTCGAACCTCGTCGTCGCCAATCGGGTCCGTAGGCGATCGCCGGTGCAGACCACCTCGAGCTCGCCGCCCTGCGCGCGGGCGTGAGCCGCCGCGCCGAGCACCACGCCGAGCGCTGCATCGTCGATCATGGTGAGACCATCGAAGTCGATCGTCACGGTGGCCGCTGGATGCTGGCGGATCGTGCGTCGAAGCCGGTCCTCGAGCATCGGGACCGACCCGAGGTCGGCGATGCCGTCGAGCGCGACGACGGTTCGCTCTCCGATGTCGCGGATCGAGATGTGTAGATCCATCGGCGCCGCAGGGTAGCCCCGAGACGGCGCCTCCTGCGGCTCAGGGCGGCTCACGCGCCATCGTGACCGACGCGGTGAGTCGGACGTCGCCGATGAATGGTCCGATGAGGGGGACGGTGGTGGCGGCGTCGTGGCTCACGGTGACCGTCACCGTCGTCGCGCTGCTCGACGCGTGGATCGTGACCGGTCGCAGCGAGGTGGCCGCTCGGGCGGCGGCCTCCGCGGCAGATGCTGGCGCGGCAGCGACCGCGGCGGCGCGAGCGCCTTCGCGAGCTGCGAGCTCGACTGCGATCTGGTCGCGTGCGACCAGGATCACCTGGACGATGCCGAGCACCAGGACGGCAACCAGGGGCAGGGCGATCGCGAACTCGACCGCTGCCTGCCCCCGGTCGCGATGGGTGTTCACACCTGGTCGATGACGGACTCGATGACGCGGTCGAAGAGACGTCCGATCGCGGCCGCGCCGCCACCCGATGTCGCCCAACCGACGACGAGCACGCCGACGAGAGCGGCAGCGAGGAGGACAAGCGCGTACTCGGTCGTCGCCTGACCGCGTTCGCTGCGCCAGTCGGGTCGGGAGATGAGCAAGCGGATGATGTCGAACATGAGGGGACCTCTCAATCTGTGGCTGGTGTGACGTACCGATGACGTGATCGGCGACCCGGCGGGTTGCGATCGGCCCGATGGGCGATGGGAACGGGTGGATCGCCGGGTCACGGCGCGCTCGTGCGCAGTGTGGCGAGCGCCCCGAGCAGCGCGGGAACGATCGCGAGCAGCACGAACGACGGCAACGTGCACGCAACGAGCGGGAACGAGAGCTTCACGGGAAGCGTCCGGGCGCGACGTTCCGCCGATCGACGACGTTCGGCGCGAACCTCGATCGCGAGGCGATCGAGCACCGGTTCGATCGGAAGGCCGTATCGGTCGGCGGTCGCGAAGGTGTCTGCGAAGCCGGCGGCGGCCGGGCCGAGATGCTCTGGGAGCGCCGCGAGGGCGTCGGCGAGGCGTTGGCCGCGATGCACCCGATGGACCACCTCGTCGAGGGTCGGACGGATCGCCGCCGAGGCGTGCGCAGCTGCGGTCTCGAAGGCGCGCGTCGGTGTGAGACCGGCTCGTACGCCGACGATGACCAGTTCGATCGTGTTGGGCAGTTCGGCGCGAGCCGCGGCGAGCGTCCGGCGCGCTGTCCGCCTCATCGTGCGGCTCCGTCGATGATCCGGCGCATCCAGCGCCATCCGCCGATGTTCAGGGCGGCACCGAGGAGCACGACAACCGCACCGGTCGGCGATCCGGTGACGTCGCGAACCGGTGCCGACGTTGCGATCAGGAGTGCGAGCAGTGCGATCGGGAGAATCGTCATCACGACCGCCGACAGGCGCGCCTGCGCGCTCTGGGTCCGCCCGTCGGCGAGCTCGGCGGAACGGGCCCGCAGCGCCGCCGCTGCCCGATCGAGCGGTTCGGCGGCGGGCCCTCCGGTCGTGGTGCAGGCGCGGACGACGGTGAGGGCCAGCGCGAGGTCGTCGGTCGCGTCGATGCCGCTCACGGCTTGGCCCAGCGGGACGCCTCGATCGAGCGCCAGGACGATGGTGCCGACCTCCCCGTGCCTGTCCGCGGGGGGTGCGCACGTCCGGATCGCCGTCGCCAACGTGTCGCCGGAGCGCACGGAGCGCGCGAGCCGATCGCACCAGGCGGCGACGTCGGCCGGATCGTGTCGGGTCGGACGACGCCAGGGGACCAGGACCCACGGGCTCCTCGAGGGGCCGGGTCGGGCCGGCCGTCGACGGCCCGTGAGGGTTCGCAGTCGCTGGGTGTCCGGCCGTGGGCGGAGGCGGTGCGCGACGACGACAACCACCAGCGTGGTGAGCACGGCGATGGACTGCGCGGCGGTCACCGCCGACTCCTTCTCGGTTGTGCCACCACGCCCGATGCGTCGGCGAGCCGGCGACCCTGAGGTTCGTCGCCCGTCTCGACCACCTCCATGACCTCGACGATCCGCCGGCGACCGTCGCTCGCCCGTTCGAGATGGACGACGACATCGATCGAGCGGCTGACGTGTCGACGGACCGCCGACAGGGGCCACGTGGGCGCAGCCTGCATCGCGAGCGTCTCCACTCGATGCATCCCGTCGAGAGCGCTGTTGGCGTGACAGGTCGAGAGCGAGCCGTCGTGTCCGGTGTTGAGCGCCTGCACCACGGCGAGCACTTCGGCGCCACGGAACTCGCCGACGACGAGCCGGTCGGGGCGTAGCCTCATCGCAGCACGGACCAGATCGCCGGTGTCGATCGCCGTCACCCCGTCGATGGTCGACGCCCGTGCCTCCAGCCTGACGACGTGCGCCGCCGGCAGGGTGAGCTCGGCGGTGTCCTCGATGACGACGAGCCGCTCATCCGGTGGCAGTGCCGTCAGCATCGCCGCCAGCAGGGTGGTCTTCCCCGACGACGTCGCGCCCGTGACCAGAACGTTCGAGCGGCCGCGTACGATCCGCTCGACCAGGGCCGTCACATCCGGCACCGCGAAGTCACCGAGCGGGATGTGCCGGGTGCGGTGCCGTCGGATCGCAACGGTCGTGCCGTCGACGGCGACGGGCGTGACCACTGCACAGAGCCTGCCGCCATCGGACAGCCGTGCGTCGACGATCGGGCTGGTGCGATCGAGGCGTTTGCCGAGGGGAGCGAGGATCCGTTCGAGCACCGTGTCGATGGCTCCCGGAGGCAGGTCGGCGACGTGGGCCGTGGTGCCGAGACGCTCGATCCAGACCTCGTGACCGCGGTTCACCATGACCTCGTCGACATCGGGATCGGCGAGGTATTCCTCGAGCACGTCGAGTCCGTCGAGGCGCGCGACGCAGCGCCGGATCACACGCTCCCGCTCGATCGTCGAGATGAGCGGCGCCAGCCGATCGACGGTTGCCGTGACCACCGAGCGAACGTCGCCCCGAACGTCGCTCGACGTCGTGCACACCGCGTCGACCAGGTCATCGAGCCGATCGATCGGCATCACGCCGCCTCGCGCAGGCGTCGGCGGAGTGGGGCGGGGACACGCGAGGCGAGCAGCCCGGCGTCGACCGCTCGCGCGATTGCCGGATCGACGAGCACCTCCACCACGACCGGCGCACCGAGCGCGACCTCGATGTCGCTGCGCCGGAGCGACCGGCCCGGCTCGACGACGAGAACGATCCCGTTGGGCATGACCTGCTGAGCGACCGCGGCGCGCAGCGACAGGTAGCAGGCGCGCGTCACCAGCCATCGATGATCGGCCACCGCGAGCAGCTCGGGCGGGGGAGGAGCGGTGCCTGCGTCGATGAGCACGGCGCGGCCATCGGCGGCGAGTCGCGAGGCGAGCTCCTGCCACCGCGCGGGCGACGCGATCGGTCGGTTCGGGTGGGGTGACGAGTCGGCCAGGCCGACCGGTGGCGCGATCCGTTGGCCGGTCGGCAGGAGCGCCGTGGCAGCGTCGATCGCGACCTCGAGTCGGTGGAGTCGATCGACGGGTGCGGCCGACCGCAGCCAGTCGATCGCGCCCGGACCGTCGTGGTCGGGGAGACCCAACACCGCCGGGAGATCGCCGGCGAGATCGACCAGCAACGTGGGGTCGGGTCGGGCGAGTGCCGCGGCGCCCGCCACCACCGTGGTTCCGCTTCCGCCCTTGGCAGCCCAGCAGATTGTGATCATGGTTCCTCCGCACATCGACGGTGTGGGAGGGGAAGCCGGAGGTGTCCACGATACCGCCCCGGATCGGGGTTCGGGCCGGTGAAAGATCTCGATCCTTCCCGTGGTTGACCACTCGGGGCGCGTGGGCGACAAACCCGTCGCGCGGTCCGTGGTACTGCGGACGTGCTTGGCGCAAGTTTGACCAAAAATCCGTCAAGGGCCCGACGAACGTGGCCGATACACGCGTGCGATCCCCATCACTGTCGCCTCGGGAAGGAAGAGCAGACCCATGATGATCACCACCGATCACGCACCGATCGAGACACCACTCGATCTCGACCCGCACGCGCGCCGTGGGCGGGTCTGGAAGTCGCCCGGCCTGGCGGATCGGGCTGTCGGGCGGGGGCCCGATTCACCGTTCTCGGGGGGCCCCCGGGCGCCCCGCGGTTCGGGTCTCGTCGGGCTCGCGACGGCCGGGTTGATCTTTGCCGGCGGTGTCGCGATGTCGAACCTCGACGATGGTCCGAGCCCCGATCCAGCACCGGTGATCGCGTCGGATCTACCACTCGGCTCGATGTACCACGTCGTCGACCAGATCGGTGCGCGTGAGCTCTGGCAACAGGGGGTCACCGGCGCCGGCGTGAACGTCGCGCTGATCGACACGGGCGTCGCGCCCGTCGATGCGCTCGCCGACCAGGTCGTCGCGACGGTCGATCTGTCGATCGAGCAGGGCGACCCGGCGAACGCGTTCGTCGACAACTTCGGTCACGGCACCCATCTCGCCGGCATCATCGCCGGCCGCGACCCGGGCGCCGACCCTGCGAACGCCGCAGAGCACCCCGAGTGGTTCCTGGGTGTCGCTCCCGACGCGGGCGTCGTGTCGGTCAAGGTCGCCGGTCGCGACGGAGCGGTCGCCCCGGCGAGCCTGCTGAGCGGCATCGACTGGGTGATCGACCACGCCGACGAGCTCGACATCGGCGTCATCACGCTTGCGCTCGACACCGACACCGGCAGCTCGTACCAGAGCGACCCGGTCGCCGCCGCCCTCGAGCGGGCATGGGACGCCGGCATCGTCGTGGTGGCGGCCGCCGGCAACGATGGCCCCGAGTCGAACGGTCTCGGCTCGCCAGCGCACGATCCCTACGTGATCGCCGTCGCCGGCGTCGAGGCCGCTCCCGACGGTTTCGTGGTTCCCGATTGGGCAAGCCGCGGTGACGCCGTGCGCCGTCCTGACCTCGCCGCTCCGGGCTCGCACCTCGTCAGCCTGCGCGCACCGGGCAGCGACGCCGATGTCAATCACCCCGAGGGCCTCGTCGACGACCAACGTTTCCTGGGCAGCGGATCATCGCAGTCGGCAGCCGTCGTCGGTGGCATCGCAGCGCTCCTGCGCTCGGCTGATCCGTCGCTGACCCCCGATGCTGTCAAAGCGGCCCTCGTCGGGTCGGCGACCGCCATCCCCGGAGGCGTGGACTTCGTCGGTGTCGGCCTGGTCGACGCTGCTCGCGCGATCGGGACTCCACCGACTGCGGCCACCCAGACGTGGGTCCGGTCGACCGCCGACGGAAGCGCCCTCACCCCGGTAGCGGCCGCGTATCAGTTCCAGCCATCCGGCAACGCCTGGATGGGGAACGCCTGGATGGGGAACGCCTGGATGGGCAACGCCTGGATGGGGAACGCCTGGATGGGGAACGCCTGGATGGGGAACGCCTGGATGGGCAACGCCTGGATGGGGAACGCCTGGATGGGGAACGCCTGGATGGGGAACGCCTGGATGGGCAATGCCTGGATGGGCAATGCCTGGATGGGCAATGCCTGGATGGGGAACGCCTGGATGGGGAACGCCTGGATGGGGAACGCCTGGATGGGGAACGCCTGGATGGGGAACGCCTGGATGGGGAACGCCTGGATGGGCAACGCCTGGATGGGCAACGCCTGGATGGGCAACGCCTGGATGGGCAATGCCTGGATGGGGAACGCCTGGATGGGGAACGCCTGGATGGGGAACGCCTGGATGGGGAACGCCTGGATGGGCAACGCCTGGATGGGCAACGCCTGGATGGGCAACGCCTGGATGGGCAACGCCTGGATGGGCAATGCCTGGATGGGGAACGCCTGGATGGGGAACGCCTGGATGGGCAACGCCTGGATGTGACGTCGTCATGACCGGGGCACGCAGACCTTCGAGGGAGTAGGTTGGCGCGATCCGCACAGGAGTCCGTCGTTGACGCATGCCGAGGCCGACATCGCCGCCCGAGCCAGCCCGCACGATCCGGTCGCGGGGGCTGGTCTCGGAGCCCTGATCCGGCGTCCTGACGCGCAGGTCGGGGGCCTGACCGGTGTCATCGTCGTTGCCACGATCCTCCTCGCGGTCGCCGTCCCCGACGCCCTCCACTCGACCCGTCCGACTGGTCCGTGGGCGTTCGTCGTCGTCACGGTGCTCTTCGGCGTCTTCGAGTACAAGGTCTTCAACGTCGAGTTCGGACGCGAGGGCATTGCGTTCTCTCTGTCGGAGGTCCCGCTCGCGTTCGCTCTGGTCTTCCTGTCTCCGCTCGCTGCCATCGTGGCCCGCGCTCTGTTGTCGCTGCCGGCGCTCGCCTTCTTTCGAAGGAACCGTGGTGTCAAGCTCGCCTTCAACTCGGCGTTGTTCATGTTCGAGATCTTGTTCGCCTTCGTGCTGCAGCGGGGGCTCATCGATTGGTTCGGCCCCTCGGAGTCGGTCCTGATCGTCTCGGTGGCTGTCGCGGTCGCCGCAACATCGCTCACGACGTCGATCGTCATCTCGTTCGCGATCTCGCGGTACGAGGGCAGCCTGCGGGAACGGGTCGTCGACGAGTTGTCCGCTTCGTGGTGGCTCTATCCGTTCAACTCGGTCGTCCCTGCGATGTCGATTGCCCTCGCGCTCATCGATCCACCCCTGGCACTGATCGCGGCCGTCCCGGTCGGCGGGACCTGGTACGTCATCAACAGCTTCGGGAAGCAGAAGCAGGCGCTCCGCGACCTCGACACCCTGCACGGTTTCACCGGCCGGATCGGTGCGTCGCTCGACGTCGGGGAGATCGCGTCCGTGGCGGTCGACGAGGTCGGCCAACAGACTCGTGCAGCCGGCGTCGCCCTCGTCCGTTTCGGCCCCGACGGGCCGGTGGTGACGTCGTCGGGGGTCGTGCCCCTCAGTCTGCCGACCTCGTCCGACGACCACCGTTGGCGATCCCTGCTGTCGACGCCGTCGGTCGCTCCGGTGCCGCCGGTTCGGCTGCGTGGTCTCGGACTCGCCGCCCCCGACACGATGCCGCCGGCATCGCTCATCGCACCGCTGGTCGACCAGGGCGAGATGTTCGGCGTGCTCGTCGTGACCGAGCGTCCGATCATCGGTACCGAGTTCGGCCCCGACGACGCAGTCCGTCTCCAGAGCGTCGCCGACCAGCTGGCGGTGAGTCTGCGCCGCGGCATGCTGCACGAACGCCTGGAGTACGAGGCGCGGCACGATGCGCTCACCGATCTGCCGGCTCGCAGGCTCTTCGAGCGGTACGTCTCGGAGGCGGTCGCCCGCCGGCACGACGGCATCTGGGTCGTCATGATGCTCGACCTCGATCGCTTCAAGGAGGTCAACGACACACTCGGCCACCACGCGGGTGATGACCTGCTGGTTCAGTTCAGTCGGCGGATGTCGGACCTGCTCGGGCCTGACGATCGGCTCGCCCGGCTCGCCGGCGACGAGTTCGCCATCCTGTGTCATCGCCGCACCCACGAGGAGATCGTCGACATGGCGCAGGCGTGCCTTCGCGAGGGAGGGCGTCCGGTGGTGCTCGACGGGCTCGAGATCGTGGTGACGGTCAGCATCGGCGTCGCCGACATCACCGATCTCGATCATGACGCACTACAGCCGATGCGGCGCGCCGACATCGCCATGTACAACGCGAAGTGGCAGCGCACCGGCGTCGAGCTCTATCGGGACGAGATCGATCGCCGGACACCCGCTCGCTTGTCGATGCTCGGCGACCTGCGGACGGCGATCGAGCACGACGAGCTCGATGTCGTCTACCAACCCAAGCTCGATCTGTCGACCGGCGCGGTCGTCGGTGTCGAGGCGCTCGTCCGGTGGGAGCACGAGACCAGAGGCGTGGTCGCTCCGACCGAGTTCGTGCGGGTCGCGGAGGACACCGGGCTGATCAAGGATCTCACCGATCTCGTGCTGGCTCGAGGCATTGCCACGTTGCGCCGGTTCGAGGAGTGCGGGCTCGGGCTCGGGCTTGCGGTCAACCTGTCGACCCACGATCTGTTCGACGGGAGACTTCCGCGACGGGTCGAGGAGTACCTGCAGTTGAACGGGGTCTCGCCCCAGCTGCTGACCCTGGAGATCACGGAGTCCTCGCTGCTCGTCGACGCGCCGCGGACCAGGGCCACGATCGACGAGCTGCATGCCGTCGGCCTCCGGTTGGCCGTCGACGACTTCGGTACGGGTTACTCGTCGCTCAGTTATCTCCGGCGACTGCCCGTGCACGAGCTCAAGATCGACCAGAGCTTCGTGAGCGGCATGGTCGCCGACCCGCAGGACGAGGTGATCGTGCGGTCGACGGTCGATCTCGGCCACAACCTCGGTCTCAAGGTGGTCGCGGAGGGTGTCGAGAACCGCGCGGTGCTCCATCGTCTCCGGGAGTTCGGTTGCGACGTCGCGCAGGGCTACGGGATCTCACCGCCGATGTCGAGCGACGACCTGATCGCGTGGATCAGTGAGGTCCGTGCTGGCAGTGGTCCTCCGATGTGGTGGATCGCGTCTGCCGTGTGAGGGCTCGATCGCTCGAGGGCTTCGAACAGCCGAACGCTCGACAGATCAGCGGAGTTCGTCGGTCGTCACGCGGCGCAGCGGCTCGCCCAGCGTCCAGCGGCGGAAGTTGTCGATGAACTGCTCGATCGAGCGCCGATGTGATCGGTCGGTCGTTCCCGACGAATGCGGCGTCACGATCACGTTCGGGAGCGTCCACAAGGGGCTGTCCGCCGGAAGCGGTTCGGTCGCGAACACGTCGAGCCCGGCACCACCGAGATGTCCGCTGGTGAGCGCGTCGATCAGTGCCGGCTCATCGACGATCTCGCCGCGGCCGACGTTGACGAACCATGCGCCGGGTCGCATCGTCGCGAACGCCGCGGCGTCGAAGAGGTGACGGGTGTCGTCGGTGAGCGGCGCGGTGACCGCGATCGCATCGGCCCACGCGAGCAGTTCCGGCAGCCGATCGTCGGACCACGTCTCGCAGGTCTCGTCGCCGCGCACGGTTCGGCGCAGCCCGATCACCGTCATGCCGAATGCCACAGCAAGGCGTGCGACCTCGCTCCCGATCGCACCAAGCCCGACGATCCCCAGGCGCATCCCGTGCAGATCGACCGACGTCGCTGGTGCCCACGTGCGGTCCGACTGGGCACGCATCAAGCGCGGAAGGTCGCGGCCGAGCGCGAGCAGGTACAGCACGACGGTCTGGGCGATCGACGGTGCGGATGCCCCCGAGCTGTTCGTCACGGTGACTCCGCTGGACCGCAACTGGGCGAAGACAGGGTGGTCGGTGCCGGCGGACATCGTCTGCAGCCACTGGAGCCGCGGCGCACGAAGGCACACGCCCATGAAGTTCGCCGACCGTTCCGGCCATACGTCGGGAGAGAAGAACGCAGCCGTGATGCGATCGAGGTCGGCCGGTGGCACGTGCTCGGTACCGACCAGGCGGACGACCTCGACCCTCGGGTCGATGTCGATGATCTCGGGGCCGTGGTCGGTCCAGAACGCATCGGAGCAGAACAGCACGGCCGGCGACATGGCGGCGACGATAGCGAGGAGGGCTGCGTCCGACGTCGGACGGGCCGGTACCGTTGTCAGTGGAGGTGTCCGGGTACCTGGTGGGCTCCGCCGCCTTCAAAGCGGTTGGGACGGGCGATCCCCGTCCGGCGGGTTCGATTCCCGTCCACCTCCGCCAACGGGTCCACGGGCGTCCACCGCGGACTGCAGACATCGCTCTGACCAGGGCTTTCGTGCAGATCCGTCGGTGGGCGTTCGTGGATGTTCGTGGAGCGTTACTCTCGAGACCGATCGTCCGAGAGCAACGCAACAGAGGGTGCGGCATGCCGAAGACACCGCGTGGGAAGCGAGTGGTGGACGACTCGACGGGTCGATTCACGGTCGGGGCAAGGCGCCGAACGGACAGGCCCAGCCGTACTTCGATCGGACCCGCGGCGTCTGGGTCGCGAGACTGCTGGCCGTGTGCGAAGAACGCTTCGCCGCCGCAGTTGCGCTCTGCTACGTGCAGGGCTGGCGGGTGAGCGAGGCGGTCGGCCTTGCGGGCAGGACCTCGACCTCGACGCCGGCGTGGTCGTGCTCCGCCGAGGGGTTACGTATGCAGACGGCGTGGGCATGATGCTCGGCCCGACCAAGACGCAGCGGACCGCCGGCCCCCAGCTGCTCGCTCCGACGGTGGTCGAGCACCTCCGACGCCGCCGCGAGGATCAGCAGGCCGACATCGAGATGCTCACCACCGCGTGGCCCGAGGTGTGTACGACGGTGAGCACAGAGACCTCGTGTTCACCACGCCGGCGGGACGACCCATGCTCCGCCAGCACGTCGACCGCGCGATCCGCGCGGCGGTGCGGGCCGGACTCGATCCGTCCGGACTGGGTACTCACGCCGGGCGGCGATCGGTGGTCACCAACCTCTACGCCTCCGGCTCGCTCGACGTCGCCGACGTCGCCCGATTCGTCGGTCACTCGGAGACTTCGACGACCCGGGCCTACGCGCAGCACGAAGGCGAGCGGCCGCGCCAGGTGAGCGAGAAGGCGTTCCGGCTACTGAACCCACGCCCGCGCAAGGAAACCGACGACATCTGACGGCCGACGCAGGCCGGCCGGTGCTGGGCGTCGTGAACGGTGACCGTTCTGTGCTCGCGCTCGTGTGCAGCCGGTCGGTCGTAGGTTGCGTCCTCCTCGATGAAGATGCACTCGCCGGGACATTCGAGCGCCGCATCGATCACATTGGATTCGAGTGCACGTGCCACGGGCACGATGCTGAGGCGCTGGCCCGGACCCGTCGGGGACGACGTCCCGGCCTCGCGCACATAGGACATGCCGTCCTCGAGCAGCATGAACACCTCTGGGCAATGGTCGGTACACAACCCGTCACCGGTACACAAGTCCTGATCGATCCAGACCCGCATCACACCCCTCCGCCGTGAGCGGCGACGATCGCCAACAGCACGTCAGCCGCCGTTTCCCAATCGCCGCCGAATCCGTCGAGGCGCAACGTGACGCCCCTGTCGTCTGGGAGTGTGAGCTCGACGTACGCCGTCTCACGATCGGAGCTCGGTGTGTAGACGTTCAAGATCCCGACCTCCGTCTGTTCACCTGGCACGATCACATCGAGCGTGTCGTAGTCCCACGGCTCCATCACGTCGAACGAACCGATCTGGAGCACACCGAATTCCCATGCGACGGTCAGGGGGACCGTCACGAGGCCGGTGTCCGCGTCATGGAACGCGCCGAGCGGCCACAGCATCGGGCCGTCGTTGACGTCGAGCACGGGCTCGACCGCTGCGTGAGCTGCTGCCAACCAGCCGAGAGCGACGTCGTCGACCATGCCCGGACCAGGGGTCGGCGTCGCCTCGAGCGCACGATCCGGATCGACCGGCGGCCCGGGGATCACGAGTCGCAGATCGGCGATGACTTGGTCGCCGGTGGTGTCGACTCGATACCGGTACATCCCCCTGCCCGATGGGCCGCCGAGCTTCGTGCCGTCGAGCAGGAACGTCGAGCCGTGGCACGGATCAGCGAACATTGCCTCCGGCCCGAAGAACTCCGCATCCAGCTCGTGCCGCGTGGCCAGCCGACATCCGCGGTGCGGCGACTTCTGTGACAAAGCGAGGATCTCGGCATCCGTTCGAACCAGGTACAGCCGGTGCTGCTCGAACCAGCGCACCTCCCCATGCGCCAGATCATCGACCGGGCCGAGATCGACGAAGCCGGCCGGCAAGGACGGAGCAGCCGGTGCCGGAGGGTCCCGCCGCACCGCCACCAGCACCGCGGCAACCGCGACCAGGGCCAGGCAAGCGGCGACCAACACATGCCGACCGATGCCAGAACGTGGGCGCGGTCCGGTCGACATCGGCACGACATCGGCATCCAAGGTGCCATCGATGCCGATCTCCGCGGCGACGCTCCGCCACGACCGCATCAATTCCGACTGTGGTGTGTCGGCGCCGAGCACGGCGCGACACCGAGCACAGGCGAGCAGATGGTCGTCGACCTGTTCGGCCGTGCCGTCGCCGAGACCGGTCCGGCCGACCCGGTAGGCGGTCACTGTCGACGTCGTCAGGTGGCTCGTCATGCCAGCACTCCCCTCAAGCGGCGCCGGGCCCGCATCAACCGCGTCTTCACCGTGCCATCGGGGATGTCGAGCAAACTGCCCGTCTCGACCGTCGTCAGGCCGTCGACGTACGTCGCCATCACCACGTCGCGGAGATCGGTCGGCAAGGTGCCGAGCGCGGCGTCGAGCACCGACCGATCAACGACTTGACCCATCGAATCGCCTGGATCCGCTGCGTCCACCGAGTCGTCGACCGGGGCTGGAGCCCGTCGCGTGCGACCCCGCTGGACACCGATCAGACGACGTGATGCGATCCCCCACAACCATGCCGCAGGCTCACCCTCACAGCGCCACGAGTCGGCGTTGCGCCACACTGCCACGAATGTGTCCTGGAGGGCATCGAACACCACATCGTCGTTCGAACAACGGTGGCGCAGCCGAGCAAGCAACCACGGTGCGTGGCGGTCGTGGAGTACGCGCAGGGCACGAGCGTCGTGTGCCGCCACCAACGACAGCAGCTCCGCATCGGACACATCCGATGACCCCATGCGCACCCCTGATCTGGTGGTGATTCCCTGAACGGTCACACCATTCTTGTCGCGAATCGCCACGGCGCGGTTCACGGTTCCCACGATCGAACGGGAACCCGATGACATCGCAACCGTCCGGCGACCCGAATGGGTGGCGATGAGGTTCAGGGCTGGCCGTCGAGATCGATGCACGCCAACCGCGTGCCCGCCCCGCCCGCCTCGTTGGTCGGATCGGCGTGGATGATCACCGACCGCGGCGATGATTCGTCGAGCGACCACGGGCGCTTGGCTTCGGCGTGTCCCACCCCGGCAGCGTTGATCGCGAAATCAAGCCATACCTCGCGCTGCTCCAGTGATCCGGTGGCGCCGTCATGTGCATAGTGCGGGCCCGCCTGGGCGGCTGCCGTTCCGCACGGAAGCTGGTGCACGTGAGCACCGAAGACCCGCCCGGGCTCGGCATCGACACCCGACACGTGCAACGTGACATGGGTTCGGTCGTTGCCGGTGTGAACGACGTGCACGACGGCGGACGCGTCGGCGAACGGATTGCCGACCCGCTGGCGTATTCGGGTCCCGGCGAACGAGTCGAGCCACCCCCGCGAAGGCGACGCCAGCCGCGCCGGAAAGACCGACAGCGGCAGCCGCGGCGACGGCGAGTCGTCGAAGAGTGAGGTGGTTCATTGCGATCCCTTTCTCAGTCCGAGGCCAAGTGTCCTGGAACTCGTCTGTCGCGATCGGACCCACGATCGGTTCCCCTCGTCGCAAGTCGACGTAGGGCCAGATCACCGTCACGATCAGATGCACGATCACGACCAGAGATGGCGAATCGACTGCGCATCGCTGGCTGGAACTATGCGGTGCGCGGCTTGGGTAGTACTCGCGCGCAGGCGTCTCGTCGGCGATGGGGAATACGTGCGGCGATATGTGGTGCCATCCAGTATGACGAAGTATGATCATGTTATGACAGTTGAGCGTCTCACAGTGTCGATCGAAACAGAACTCGCGATCGCAGTCCGCGACGCTGCCAAGGCGGACGAGCAGAATGTCTCGGCTTGGCTCGCCGACGCCGCGCGTCGCCAACTCACCAACCGCGGACTACGCGACGTCGTCGCAGCCTGGGAACAGGAGCATGGCGCCTTCAGCGACGACGAACTCGCGGCCGCCCGCGCGCTCATCGACGGATGACCGCTCTCGTCCTCGACGCCGGCGGGCTGATCGCGCTGGATCGCAACGACCGCACGGTCTGGGCGGTGCTTCGCAACGCAGCGGATGATGACGCCGAAGTGTCGGTGCCCGCTGGAGCAATCGCACAGGCATGGCGCGACGGACGCCGCCAAGCGCTTCTAGCTCGAGCGCTCTCCCACTGCGACGAGGTCGGCCTGGACGGACCGCTGGCACGTGCGACTGGGCTGCTCTGCGGGCAGGCTGGCACGGCCGACATCGTCGACGCTTCCGTCGCTCTGATCGCAGCCGCACGATCGCGAAGCGGTCCAGTCGCCCTCGTCACCTCCGACCCAACCGACCTGCGACACCTGCTTCAGACGATCGACGCGTCAGTCCGCATTGTCGCCGTGTGAGATCAAGCGACCAATCCGGCCGCGAACAACTCACCCACAACCAGATTGCATTACAGACGGATACAACGTCGATCGCTCAACCCGGACGGGTCGCGCCGGCAATGAAGGTCGACACGATGTACGTGGCGTGTCGATCAGCGAGTGGGGAGCCAAGTCGTCCCCGACGCCCGCCTCGTCGCCGCCATCGTCGACCGCGTCACCTTCAACGCCCACATCATCGAGACCGGCACCGACTCCTACCGCCTCCGCTCCACCCGACAACTCCGAACACATGGGGCCAAGTCAACCGCAGAGTGGGGCCAATCCGGGTTGACATTCCCAGCCGCAAGATCGCCGAAGGCAACGGCCGCCTCGGAGCACTCCGCTGCTTGAAACGACGGGTGACTGACGCCGTGTGGCGTCAACTCCAAGTCGACCGAGAAGACGATCAAACCCAGGACGACACCTGGCCGCGCCGACCATCGACGCGACACCGTGAACCGTTGTACCGATCATCCGCAACGTTGCGCATGGACGGCAAGCCGATGTGTCCACGACCGACGCCGGTCCAGTCTCGACGTCGGGTTCGGGGTGTGGCCGCAATGAAGAATCAGCCTCGACGTGCAAGCCGACAATGCGGACGGCTCACGCCAACAGCCGTCCTCGTATGCCCACCCCGAAAGACCCTCGACTGGCAGACCCCCCACGACGTGTTCGCTACCCTCCGAGCCACGACTGCGTAGCCACGACCGCTGGAACCCGCCGAGCAAACCTGGGGAATTCCAGCGAGCGGCGTCAGAGCCGAAGTGTTCGAGGTTCGGGCTTCACTGACCGGCCGCATTGTCACGGTCGTTGGGCCGTTGCATCAGCTGGCGGGAGCGACGCAGACACCGGGGCAGGAACCGCCGTCCGAGCAGGCGGGGCACTGTGTCAGATGACTTCGATGCTGACGCGATCGGCGTGCGCGGCAAGCGCCTCGATGTCGGCTCGATCTCCGGTGAGGACCATGCCTCCTGGTTCGGCAATCGCGACCACCAGTGCCTCGACAGCCGAGGCGGTTCGGGCACGTCGGCGAAGCTCGGCTGCTCGGCGAGCAACGTCCACGGTGACGGTCGATTCGATGATGCACGTCTTCAGGAAGCGGTGGGTGTTGAGGTCGCGACCGGCATCGCTGTGCAGCGACTCGACGAGCACCATCGTGGGAACGAGTGGTGGCCATGACTCTTGCGCCGTCAATGCCCGGATGAGTGAGACCGACGTTCTCGTGCGCCCTGCGAGACGCGAGAGCCCGCCGCTGTCGAGAACGAGCACGTTCAGCTGACTCGATCGAGCGATCGATCCCGGATGCGTCGTGCGATGGCGTCGGCCTGCGACTGCTGTCGTGTGCTCGGTTCTCCGACCTCCGCGACGATTCCCGCCAGATAGCGGGCCGTCTCGTCGAGCGCGTCTTGGCGTTCGAGCTCGGCGCGGAGCGCGATCTGGAGGAGTTCCGACGCTGGCAGGCCGCGCTTCTTCAGCTCGTCGTGGAGATCATCGGGGAGGTACACCTGGACGCGTGGTATACGCCTAACCATACGCATATCCCGAATGCCAGGCAAGCAGTCGTTCACACCGGGTCGTGCCCGTGGACGGTCAGCGGGAGTTCCTCCGAGACCTCACCCGACAGATCTCGCCGTTTCGCCACCGGGCAGAGTCCCGTGTGCTCGTCGGTGTCGTGGTCATGCAGCTCGCGCCATCTCAACCCGGGAGCTGGTCGGCGCCCTGTCGGGCGATCCAACGACCAGACCGACCGTCGACGCGGTCGTGACGATCGGAACCAGCATGCTCCGTCAACAGGGACGGTCGATCCTTCTCACCGGATTCCTGATCGCCGGTTTCGCGAGTGCTGGTGGGCGATCGACGGCTTGCGGTGTCGATCCGCCGGCGTTCGGCACGTCAACCGCCGCAGTCGCCGGTGGAACCGCTGTCGTGCTCCTCGGCCTCATCTGGTGGAGCGCGGGTCGTGTATCGGGTCGTGGATCACCGGCTTGGTGCCGGTCGCCATGATCATCGGTGCCGTGTTCGTCCTGCGGGAACGAACGCATCGAGAGTTCCCCGACATGACCTCTGCCGAGGCCATCGAGCGACCATCCCCCCCGGTCGACTGATTGCGGGTCGCGCAGCCGTCCGGGATTAGCGCTGGTTCGACGGCCAGCGCAGCGAGAAGGAGATGTAACGGGGACCATTCGGGTGATGATGCGACTGGTGATGATCACCACCCGTCCGGTCTCGCCACGATTCAGCCGAGTAGCTTCGCCTTCTGCTGAGCAAACTCGGTGTCGGTCAGCACGCCCTTGGAGTGCAACTCAGCGAGCTTGGCGATCTCGTCGGCAGAGCTGACACCACCCGCAGCACTCCGGATGTATGCCTGAACCTCAGCTTCATTCTGCTTGACGGTGGCGACGTCCCGTTGGGCCATGTCGTCACCGTTCGCGATGATGTAAGCCAACACTCCGAGCCACGGAATGACGATGACGAAGATCGACCAGATCGCCTTGGTCATACCCTTCATGTCGCTGCGGAAGATGTCCATGATCACGCGGAACACCAGCATGATCCAGGCGAACCACAAGAAGAAGATCAACATGGTCCAGAACAGACCAAGTATCGGGTAGTCGTATGCGAGCATCGGGTCTCCTTGAAGAATTCCGGCCAGAAGGCGGTAGGGCGCCCTGACTGTACAGCGTCGATTGCGCTGTCAGCCTAATCCTTCGGCGTCTTGGCGTCGGATTCCGAGGAGGACGACGGTGCTGATCGGACCTCCCCGGGGATCTTGCTGAGCCGCTCAGGCGGGTATTCGAATTACAGACGAATCTGGCATTGCTCCTTGGACGTCTGGCCGGTGATCGAGCGTTCTCGTACACGTGGACGAGCGTCGATTCGTGCCGATCTCGGACGGTCTTGCTCCGGCTCGAGGCTGCACGTCCTGGAGCGACTTGAAGACGGCTTTCAGGGAAGCAGGTTCAGGGCGCCGATGTTCGATCGCACGACTGTGAAGTGTCGTCGATCGAGTGTGGCGATGTCGCTGGTCCCGAGCCGCTCGGCAGCGGTGATCACGGATGCGTCGACCGTTCCGAGCTGGAGTTCGGCATAGTGCGCCACGAGTTCGGCGATGCGCATCCAGTCCGATGCTGCGACGGGTTCGAGGATGAGGTTGCCGGCTGCGAGATCTCCGAGGAACCGAATCTCGGGATCAACGCCGAGTCGTGTCCCGACTCGGTAGGTCACCTCGGTGATCACCAGGGCGGGCACGATCAGTGGCCCAGGATGGGTTTCGAGCAGGTCGAGGCTTGCGGCGTGGTGCCGGTCGTCGCGGTCGATGTACGCGTACAGCGGACCGGCGTCGACGATCAGTGCGATGATTCGACCTCGCTCGCGAGAATCTCCTCGATGCGCTCCGAGATGTCAGCGCGTCCGCTCGCGCCCGCACCTGCGGCGAGGAGGTGCCGCTTACCTCGCGGCGCGTTGAGGAGCGTCTCGATTGCCTCTCTGGTGAGTTCGGACACGGTGATCCCGCGGCGTTCAGCTTCATGGCGTAGCCGGGCGTCCAGATCATCGGGGAGCTTCACCGTCGTCCGTTGCATGTATGCCAACATACCTCCTCGACTGGTGGCCCTCGTTCGATCGTTGTTCTCGAGCGCCTCCCCGAGCGAACATGTGTCGATACCGCGTCCTCTCAGGGCAGGGTCGATGATCGGCATCGGTGCGCCGGGTCGACCCTGAAATGCTCGCACTCCTGGTCCGCTACGAGACCTGTGCGCCCTCTGGGAGTCTCTCCACGACGTAGACGAAGTTGATGACGTGCACCCAGAAGGCTTTCATCGTGACGTTCGGCACGACGGACACGACGTCGCCCTCGAGGCTGTTCAGGAACCGTTCCAGGTTCCCTTCGTCCTTGGTCATCTTGATGTCGAACCTGTGGACTCGGTACTCGCTCACGTTCGCTCCAAGCCGCGATGTCCATGGTGTGTCACCGCGATGTCCATGGTGCATCCGAACCGACATCGTCGACAGGGCCGAAACTCCTCCTCGGGTCACGGTGCGTCACTCGATGGCCCTTGCCTGCTCGTCGACGTCATCGTCTCGGGCGACGAGGATCTGCCAGCACCGCTCGGGTCGGGGTGGCGCCCGCCCGTGACGCACACGTTGCATTCGTGGCACGCAGATGGCACGATCGTGGCATGGCGCGAACTCGAATCAGCACGACGGTCGACGCCGACCTCCTCGCTGACGCTCGACGGATCGGGGATGGCATCACTGACGCCGAGCTGATCGATGACGCGCTGTCTGCTCTGGTCGCGCGACACCGGTCGGCCGAGATCGACCAGGCGTACGCGGCTGCCTACACCGCGCACCCGATCGACGAGGATGACGAGTGGGGCGACCTCGACTCGTTCCGCAGCGCCGCGGCAGCGACGTGACCGACATCCCGAGACGAGGCGAGGTGTGGTGGTGCGAACCGTCCGACATCGGCCGACGGCCAGTTGTGGTGCTGTCCCACGACGCCGCGATCCCGCGTCTGCGACGCGCCTTGGTCGCACCGTGCACCACGACGATTCGTGGCTTGCCGAGCGAAGTCGTCCTCGAACCTGGTGATGACCCGATCGGGCGCCGAAGTGCAGTCAATCTCGACTCGGTCGAGTCTGTCTCGGTCGCCGTGCTCGTCGAACGTCTTGGCACGCTGAGCGGCATGCGGATGAGCGAGATCTCCGCGGCACTCGCCGCCTCGACGGACTGCGGATGACCTGTCCAATTAGAGCGACGCAACGAACGAACACCCCGCAGGACGTGCCGTAACCGGAGCGTTCGAACGGGCTGTGACCGCCGTGACATGGAGTTCTTCGGATTTCCTGGTGGAGTGAGCTTCCCACGGGCGGCGGGCCTCGGGCGGCGGGCCTCGGCAGCCGACCCGGACGAGTGCGACGCTTGCCCGATCAGACCGAGTTTCGGGGTGTGGAAGACTGCGGCTCGATCGGGCCGGAGCCGATCAGAAACGGGGAGCGTCACGATGTCCTTGCTCGAAGCAACGAACGCCGTTGCAGTGCTCCTCGCCGTTGGCGCAGCCTTCTGGCAGATCAGGTTGTTGCGTCGTGAACATGCGACGGCGGCCGAGCGAAATCAGCGAAGTCGGGCCCTCGAGTATTCGCTCACCCGTGCGCCACACCTCCGTGAACTCCGCCTCGCGATCGACTGTGTCTTCGAACCGGTCACGTGGGGTGACCGCACGATTCCGATGACCGAGTTGATGAGCGCCTTCGAGGACGACGACAACGTGCAACCTCAGCTCATCGCGCTGTTGGCGCACTGGGAGAACCTCGCTTTGACGGTGGCCGCGGGCGTCACGGACGAAGACATGGCGTTCGAGATGGTGGCCAGCACCCTCGTGACGTACGAGCATCGATTCTCGGAGTTCATCGAGTCACGACGCGCGAAGCAGAGCCCTCGCCTGTACGCCTACCTCACGCCACTCGCCGAGCGCTGGCGACGCCGGCTCGCCGGCAGCGATCACGGCCGGCTGTTCGCTTCGGAGTGGCCGGATCGGGAGCCCGTGGTCCGGTTGTGAAGCCATACGGTCCGACGGTCCGACGGGACGGCGGGACGGCGGGGCGCTCATCGAGTTCCCCACCCTGGTCGGGTCGGATTCTGGGTGTCGCCTCATTCGGTGATCACGGTGGATCCGTCGCCGTTGCGCCGCCACCAGTCACCGAGCGCCGCGCCTCCGAGGGCTGCACCACGGACGGCAGGGTCTTCTGGAGAGGGCTAGGGTGGGCGATCGTCGCCTGGATCCAGGAGGTGTTGCGTGACCGTCGAAGCTGAGAGGATCTTCATCAGCTACACGCGGGAGAACAGCGACTTCGCGTGGAAGCTGAACCGGGATCTTCGGGAGTCGAACGTCGCTACGTGGTTTGACCAGATCGATATCCCAGCGGGGCAGCCGTGGGATGTGGTCGTCGAGGACACGTTGAAGGCGTGCGCGGGGATGGTTGTCGTTCTGACGCCCGACTCCGTGGGGTCGCGCGAGGTTCGGAACGAGGTGAACTTCGTCTACGAAGCCGAGAAGATGATCGTCCCGATCCGACTCAGGGAGTGCGACATCCCGTACCGATGGTCGACCTTGAACTGGATCGAGTTCGGCGACGGGTACGACGGTGCATTCGGCCAGCTCGTCGAGGCCCTTGGTGGCGAGCGAAACGTCGCCGAGCAGGCGGTGATCCGCGAGCGGACGCCCGATGCCGGCCCGGCTGAGACGGTCGACGAGGGATCGTGGGGTTCCGAACGCGAGCGAGATCTCGCCGATGCGCTGATGCGTCTACGTTCTTCGAGGGGCTTTGTCGTCGCGAGCGTCGGGAACTACTACGTGCAGTTCGCGTCGATCGACGACGACGAGTTGGTGATGGAGGTCGTCGGCGAGAGATTCCTGAAATCCGAGAAGCGTTCGACCGGGCGGACTGCGACGCTGGAGGGGTTGGGCTTCGTCTCGGAACGGAATCAGAACTACCACCAGTCGGTCTCGATCCGCTCGCCGGCCGACGCCATGAGGATCGCTCAACTCGGCCGGCAGGCCCTCACCACCGCGTACGGCGTTGCCTGGGATACGCCATTCGACATCGACGAGGGGTCCTAACAGGTCGGCAGCCCCGACGGGCGGACACGTCCCGCGCCGCCAGGGCACTCGCAACCGACGGTACCGACGGTACCGATGGTGCCGCCCAATCATCACGCTTCACCCTCGATGATCGCCGAGCGGGATCGGCAGGGACGGTCGCTTGTCAGCGACGATCACCGACTCGGAAATCGCAGGCTGAACACATCGGCGCGCGCCACGGAACCAGCGCACTGTGGGAGGTCGGGGTCAAGATGAGCCGACGCACAAGAACCCCGCTCAGCCCGAATTCCGGTCTCGGTTGACGATCGTCAACCGTACGGTCCGCAGTCCGCTCCCGAGCACGACTCATCGCGTCGCCCGTTCGAAGCTGAACCCCGTGCATCACCACCCTGGTGCTCGGGACCCGAGGGATTTCGGACTTTCCGAACCACGGCGACCGCGTGAAACTGAGATCATGGACTCGGACGGCCCGATTGACAGCGACCCGCAGATCGACTCGATTGTGGAGTCGTTGTCGGAGTGGTTCACAAGAACGCCCACCGGAGCCGAATTGGCGGATGCGCGCTCGCGTCACCCGGAGTTCGATGGCGACGACGAGCAGCTCGTGCTCCTCCTCCGGGTGCTCGACACCCAGATGCGGACAGCAACTCGGCATGTCGCGCTGTTCCTTTGGTCTGAGCACAACACGGAGCGAATCGACTGGGCGGTGGCGGCCGATGGCCACTACGTCAAGACCTCGTATCGCGAGGAGTACCGCGGGATCGACCTTCGCGGGCTCCGGATGTCCTCTCAGATCGTCGGTCCCCTCGATCTTCGTGGTGCCAAGCTGCAGGGAGCGACGTTCGAGGGCGTCTCGTTCACGAAGGCGAAGTTCCGCCAAGCCGATCTGAGCGGAGCGAGTTTCGATTCCTGCTGCCTGCGGGGCGTCGACCTCGAAGGCGCCAACATCCGTGGCGCTGCCTTTCGGAACTGCGTCATGGGTTACACGAACCTCCGGGAGGCCGAGGGGGACGAGACGACGAGCTTCGACGGATCGGACCTACAAGGTGCGGATCTGACTCGTGCTCGACTCGCGGGCGCATCGTTCGAGGGAGCGGGTCTCCAGGTCGCTCAGATCATCGAGACCGATCTCCGGGGGGCGAGGCTGAGTAACTGTCAGGTCTTCGGTGCTGCTGTCTGGGATGCGAAGACCGACGAACGCACCGAACAGCACGATGTGCTGGTGACGCCCCATGAGCCGGTCGTACCCATCAACGACCGTGGACGATGGGTGAACGCGACCAAAGAGATCGATCTTCGCGACACGATGCCAATACGCACGGATTCGCTCGAGCACGCGCATCTGCTGCACCTGATGTTGGACCCAGACCTGTCGGACTTCCTGGAGTCGATGACGGCGGCCGGGGTGCTGCTCCTCGGCACGTTCCGCGGAGCCGGAGGGGAGCGATTGGATGCTCTTCGACGAGCACTCAGGGAGGTGGGCCTGGTCGGTGTCAAGTTCGACTTTCGCCGGCCGAGGGACCGGACGCTGAAGGAGACGGTGCTCACTCTCGCCGGCTTGTGCCGATTCGTCATCGCCGACCTGTCGGACGCCCGCAGCATCCCACTTGAGCTGATGGCGATCGTGAAGGACTACAAGGTGCCGATCGTGCCGATCCAACAAGAGGCGACCTCGACGTTCAGCCTGTTCGAGAGCATCGAGCAGGAGTATCGTGACAGAGTGCTCGACACCCTGTTGTTCAAGGGAACCGAGGATCTGCTCGCGGCGCTCCGCACCGAGATCGTCCAGTGTGCACTCGAGCGTGCTGAACTGCTCGACCGCGACAAGGCGAGGACTTCCACAACGAGATCGACCCTGGCGTATCGAGCAACATAGGCCCACACGGGTGGCCTCGGACCGTGCGGCGTCGGTGCGGACCCTCGGGCGCTACCCGAGCGCGCTGGCGGGGGCTCAGCGCCGAGGATCAACATCGAGACACACTCTGCCACTCGGCGGGACCTCGAGCTTGTCGTGGGAGATGCGAGCGCTGACTCCCTCTCGAAGGCGAGGAGTCATCGAGTCGTGGACCCTCAGCCATCGTCGCCTCAGGGTCGAGGCTGCCCCGGTGAGGCCGGATCTACGGCGCGTGCAGCGGGCAGGTGCGAGCGGCAGTCCCGGGTGGGGGGAGTGAACGGACGGAGAAGCCGCCGGCGGCCGCGATGGGGTGTGGCAGCATGAAGGGTGAGTTCTTGCTCCACCGATCCGTGGGTGGCGCGACTGGGAGGTGGTCATGGTCAACGACGAGGTGCAGGTGCGGGTCGGCCGCGTGCCGCTTGCCGAGGCGCTCGGCATGCTGCGGCGGGCGGACGAGCTCAGCGATGTCGGATTCACCGGTGGGCTTCGAGACTCGGTGGTGCGCTTCGCAGAGTTGTTCGACGAGGTGTGGGAGTCGGATCCCACGTTCCGGGAGCGATGGAGGCCGCGTGAGACCCGGCTGCGTCAGATCTTCAGTGGGCGCTATCTCGACAAACGCTTGCAGGCGGTGGCAGGTGAGGCGGGGATCAAGATCGCGCGTCAACTGAGCGAGCACGGAGGGCACTGGGACTTCCTCGGCACGACCCGGTACAAGCCGCCCAAGGGCGGGCGTTCGCTGAAGTTGCGGGGAAGCTTCGAGCCACAGAGCGCAGAGCGCTGTCGAGCCTGCATCGGCACGCAGGACGAGCGCTACAGCAACGGGGAGGGCACCTACAGCATCGCCGAGCTGATCATCTCCCCGGACGGCGAGCTCCTGATGCTGGAACGGGACGTCACGGGCGGCGCCCGGCATCTGTGGGCGTACTACGTCGACAAACTCGCGAACCGAGGAGTGGCCGAGGACGAACGCGTCACGAGTCCGGACATCATGGACGCCCGCATGCTGCCGGGCGCCTCTGCCGGGGTGTGGGAGCACCGAACGGGCAACGTCCGGGTCCACCGCACGCGGCTTCGGACGGGCTACACCGGATCCTGGCGGTCCCAGGCCTCGTGGCTCGACGGCGACCCCGAGTCCGGAGTCGTGGTCGTGCCGCCCGCACAACGGCGCGCCACGGACTGACCCGACCTGCGGGTTTTAGCCAACGTCCGTCGGCGAACCCCAGCCGCGACAGCTCGAAACATCTCGGCGTGAGGCTGCCGGGCCCCGATCGCCGGGTGCCTGCACCACCCGTCGCATTCGTACCTGGGCGGGCCGGGCTGCCGAGGGTCGGTATCGGGCCTCCGACGGTCGAGCGGAATTCGCTGGAGCGGCATCGTCGAATGGGGGACAATGGCCCGATGGTGAGCCTCCGGGGACGGCTGAGGCGACGCACCGCCTCACCGCCGCACATCGTGTATCCACACTTCGTCGTGGCTGCGGCGCGGACGATCGGCAACATCGCCGGGTACGTCGTCAGCCGGCGACGGCACCTGTCGCTCGAGGGGAGGACGTGCGGGTCGGAGTACCGCAACTGGTCGGGTGACCGACGCCACCCCGCCGATGTGCAGATGCCGACGACGGTCGCCGAGGTCCAGCAGATCGTCAAGTCGGCGCCATCGGTCCGAGTCGTCGGAGCGGGCCACTCGTTCAACGACGGCCTGAAGACCGACGGGGTCACGCTCTCGCTCGACCGCCTCGCCGGGGTCATCGACATCGACCTCGAGCGCAAGCAAGTGACCGTCTGGGGTGGCACCCGGCTCCGCGACCTCGCACCGATCCTGCTCGACGCCGGCCTGGCGTTTCAGACGCTGGCATCCCACGACGCGCAGAGCATCGCCGGAATCCTCGCAACCGACGTCCACGGGACCGGTCGCGGACCCGCTCATCCGAGCGACAGCGTGGTTGCCCTCGACCTCGTGGACGGCAAGGGAACCCTCCACGAGAGCCTCGGCCCGAGCGACGATGTCTTCCGGGCCGCCATCGGGGGGATCGGCGCAGTCGGTGTCATCACGAAGGTGACCTTCCAGGTCCGTGATGCGTTCAACTTGCGACAGGGCACGTTCGTCGAGTCCCGAGGCTGGGCCGAAGAGCACCTCGACGAGCTGTTCGAAGCCAACGCGCACGTCAGCTTCTACGTGTACCCGTACACCGAGGGGCTCCAGGTGCACACCTGGACCCACACCCCCGACCGGCGATCGCGGTGCGGCGCGTTCCGGGAATCCCTGAACGAGGCGAAGGCAGCGATCGTCGCTGCCACGCTCGGCGACGCGATGGCGCACTGGGGTCTCTTGCCCAGGCTCGCTCGTGGAGCGATGCGCTTGCAGCGACCGACTCGCCTCGTGTTGCACTCACACGAGGCGTTCAGTCGCAGCCAGTATCACCTCCATCAGGAGCTCGAGGTCGCCGTTCCACGCGAACGCGTGTGGAGCGATCTCCAGGAGCTGCTCGAGCTCTACGAACGGCGGGCCGCTTCACAGCGGCTCCCGTTCTTCCTGGTCGAGGTGCGCTTCACCCCGGGTCCGCACGAGACCTCGCTCCTCGGCCCGGGGGTCGGGCGCGACACGGCCTGGCTGTGCTTGTGCCTGAACCAGTCGGGTGCGGTCGGCGACTACTTCGCGGACGTCGAGGAGTGGGTGCGACGGAACGACGCCAGCGTCCACCTCGGCAAGTGGTGCGAGGATCTCGACGCCGGCGACCTCCGGCGGATGCACGGTGACCGCTTCGAGCGATTCCAGGCGGTGCGACGGCGGCTCGACCCGGACGGGAAGTTCGCCAACGCGTACGTCGATCGAGTCCTCGGCCCTGTCGGCTGATCCCCGGCCGGTCGGGCGCAAGGCTCCTTCCAAGCGTCCGGTTGCCCTTTTTTTTTTTTTTTTTTTTTTTTTTTTTTTTTATCGTCAAGCGGACAGGGCGTCGTCGACCGGCAATCGGGGATACCTTCCGCTTCTGGGACTGCGTCGGCGTCGACGGACATCGAAGCGCCGATGCGAGGCGCTGTCACCCAGGAGATCACCGTGTCGATCGAGCGTCTGGATGCCAGCCACGCCGATGCCGCGGCCGACACCTCGGGCGAAGCCTTGTTCGACGACCCGTTGCTGCAGATCGTTGCCCCGGACGAGGTGACGCGACGTCGGTCGGGACCCTGGTTCATGAGCCTGTCATTGCGGTACGGGCTCCGGTGGGGCGAGGTCTGGGCCACCGACGACCCGTCGGCCGTCGCCGTCTGGGTCCCACCCGGCAGTGGGTCGCTGCTGACCAGACTTCGTCGGATCGCTCTCCGGATGTGATCGGCGTGGATGACCCGTTGGCGTCGGAGAACAACCATGCGAGGCCTCGCGGGTGAGGTGCGGATCAGTCCCAGCGGAAGAACCAGACCGCCGGGACGCCGGCGGCGACGGCGTACGCGGCGAGGACTGCGAGATCGGTGGCGCGCCAGCCCAACCCGAACCACGGGTCCTGGATCGCGGTGACGAGGTGGGCCAGTGGCAGCACGCCGCCGAAGTCGCGGAGACCCGAGGGCAAGACGGCACGCGGTGGGCCGGTGCCCGAGATCAACCACATCGCGAAGAACAGCAGCAGGCCGATTCCCTGCGCCGAACGACTGCTCCCGACCAAGGTCGCGAGCAGCAGTCCGATCGCCCCGAACGCAGCTGTTCCGATCACGAGGGCGAACAGCACGCCGATCACGTCCTTCGGCAGCATCGCGTCGGAAGCGAGCCACGCCACGATGCCCATCAGCAGCGACCCCGCGACGAACGTCACGAGCGCGAGCGTGAGCTGTGCACCGACGAGGGTCGACGTCGAGACCGACGAGGCTCGCAGGCGCCGCAGGATCCCGCGCTCGCGGTATCCGGTCAGGTTGATCGGAAGGGTCATCAGCCCGAGAGCGGCGATGACCACGGCCACCGACGCAGCCGTGTAGTAGTCCGTCGGGGTCACGCCTCGCCAGACGAGCATGCCGTTCTCGACGTCCTGGGCGCTGGCTTCGTCGTTTCCGAACACCGCAGACAGCAACAGCATCATCATGAGCGGGAACGCGAGCACGAAGACGATCGAGAAGGGCTCCCTGCGGAACAGCCGGAACTCGGCGCGTGTCATGGCGAGGTAGCCGTGCATCACGATCAGTCTCGGATCGTCCGTCCGGTGAGGGCCAGGAAGGCGTCTTCGACCGTCGGTCGGTCGATCCGCAGGTCGAGCGGGACGATCCCGTGAGCGACGAGCGCGGAAGCGACGAGTGCCAACACCGGGCCCGTGCCGTAGACCTCGACCGCGTCCCCACGACGAGTCAACGACTCGACCACGTCGAGCTCCTCCAGCCAGGTCAGGTCCGGCTCCGGCGTGGTGAAACGGACGACGGACCGCAACCCCAGCCCATCGATCAGACCCTGCGGCGTGTCGAGCGCGATCACTCGTCCGTCGTCGACCACGGCGACGCGGTCACAGAGGTGCTCGGCTTCGTCCATGAAGTGCGTCACGAGCACGACCGTGGTGCCGTCGCGCCGGATCTCCCGGATGAGATCCCACGTCGATCGTCGCGACTGCGGATCCAGCCCCTGGGTGAGCTCGTCGAGGAAGACCAATTCGGGGGAGTTGACGAATGCGAGCGCAATGAAGAGCCGCTGGCGTTGACCGCCCGACAAGCTGTCGAACGCCTGATCACGCTGCTCTTCCAACCGCCATCGCATGAGGAGCTGATCGCAATCGACCGGAGTGCGGGCGAAGGCTGCGAACAACTCGAGGGACTCAACGACCCTCAGCCGACCGGGCAGCGCCGAGTCCTGGAGCTGTGAGCCGATGCGCTGTCTCAGCTCGTCGGCGTCGGTCGTCGGGTCGAGACCGAGCACGCGAATCGTCCCCCCGTCCGGGTCGCGCAGACCCTGGACGCACTCCACGGTGGTCGTCTTGCCGGCGCCGTTCGGCCCGAGGATGCCGAAGATCTCACCCCGCTCGACCGTGAACGAGAGGTCGTCGACCGCGACGATGCGACCGTAGGTCTTGCGCAGGTGATCGACCGAGATCACGGCCGTCATCGATGGCACCTCCTGGAAGCCGACAGAGTCGGCAGGGACATGGCATCGAACGCGTCTCGGTGGTCGATTCCGGGTCGTTGCGTCAGCATCGTGTCGCCCGCGTGCTCCTCGGTGAGACGAACATCGACCTCCAGCACCAGGGCGTCACGTTCGGCGATCAGCGGCACCTGTCCATCCTGGCAGGTCCGACGCCACAGGCACCGACGGCCATGGTTCGCCGTGGCGTGGCCACGCACCGCGTGGGTGAGGGCGCGATCACCGACCCGTGGACCACGAACGCGAACGCGACTTGTTGCCCGCGGGGACGTCAAGTTGGCAGGCTGGACGCGACAAGGAGAAACGCGAGCCGGTGGAGCGGAATGCCCGCCGCCATCAACGACCGATTGACATCTGCGATCCGGCATCCCACACTCACGACGCGACGTCGATGTTTGATCAGGAGAACCCCATGACCGATGACCGCCCCACTCCGACCGAGCGACCGATCTGGCAGAACCCCCGAGTCGTCGGCGCGTCGATCGGCACCCTCATCTTCGTCATCTTCGCTTCACAGAACAGTGGCAGTGTCAATGTCGACTTCCTGTTCTGGGGCTTCGGCATGAGTCTGATCCTGCTGATGATCCTCTGCGTCGCGGTCGGCGCAGCCGTCTGGGAGCTCATCAAGTACCTCCGACGCCGACGGAACGGATAGGACCCGTCGCGCCGGCGGGTCCGCGCGGATGGTCGATGTCGCCTCGACGCCATTCGTACGTGAGGCGGTCCGCGTGGTCACGGGGCCCAACTCGGGTCGCCCTACGAGGTCCGTGGCGGTCGACTGTGGCGTCGGTCTGCTCGCCGTGCCCGGCACGGAGGGCAGGATGCACGGGCGGCAGGCATGGTGGAGCCGGTGCTGTGTGACGTACTCGATGTGGTCGGTGATCCTGTCCCGGTCCTGGCCGGCGGGTGGGCGCGTCCGCGTGCGGCCTGCGACACGATCGTCGGGGACCGTCTCACGGGTCCGATTCGATCGGATGTCATCCGGTGGGTTCGATCAGCGCGACACTGTGTGCGCGAGGCCGTCTGGGGGTCTGCAGCGACGCCGAGCAGGTCACGATCGCCGGCGAGATGGACGCAATTCGCTCGCCGAGCCCGACTTCCCGAGCGCCGATCCAGCTGCCCTGTTCACCACGAGGAAGAGAGCCAACCGATGAGCACCCAACGCATCGAGCGATACGCACTGCTGCTGATCGCCGCCTTCATGCTGCCGACCGCCGTCCAGGCGACGTTCGCACCGAGATCGTGGTTCGACGACTTCCCACTCGGACGCGGGTGGGTCGCGGCGGAGGGTGGCGCCTACGACGAGCACCTCGTCCGCGACGTTGGTGTGCTGTTCCTCGCCTTGATCATCGTGACCGTGTGGGCCGCGCTGCGCGGGGAACTCACGCGCGCCGTCGCGATCGCCTGGGTCGTGCAGGGGGTGCTCCACGTCGTCTACCACATCGGTCACCTCGATGGGCTCGGGACCGCCGACAAGTTGGCCCTGGTCGTGTCGCTCGTGTCCATCCCGGTTCTGGCGCTCGTGGCACTCTGGGCCGGCACGGCACCACGTCCGAGGCGAGTCTGATCGCGAGCTGCTGCCGACGTTCTCGTGTCCACCGCACCGTGTCGAACGGCAACGCTCTCGCGCTCGTCGTCATTGCGTCCACCATCGGGCATCGGCGCCGCCGGCGCCGTTACTGTTGACGAATCGGCCGCTCCACCTACTTCGCCGACCTGCGAGCCGAGGAGGTCCCCATGTTCAAATCCCTGCTGCTGTTCCTCGCTGTCTTCCTGATCTCGACCTTCCCGGCGACCTGGCTGCTCATGCTGTTCCTCGGCAACATCGGTACGGAGGTCGGGTACTGGGGCACGTTGCCGCTCGGGATCCTCGTCTCCGCGTTGCTCGGCGGGGCGAGTGCCACCCGATTCGACTGAGCGGCCCGCGGTTTCCTCGACCGTCGCCGCGGCCGGCGGCGGAATCGTCGCAGCGTCGGTCCGATCAGCGGGCCCAGGTCGAGGGCACGTCGAATCCGCCTTCGACCGTGTATCGCCGACCGCTCTTGAAGAGCACTGGGTCGGGGGCGATCTTGCCGGCAGCGAGACCTTCGCCCAGCCCGAAGCCCGAGGCCCACCGCGACGAGTGACGCCGGGGCGTACGAGAACGTCTCGACCAGCGTGCCGATGTCGATGGCCGAGTTCATCTTCATGAGGAGCAGGTTGTCGCACTGCGAGAGCACGTTCTGGTGGACCTTGGACGGTCGCTGGGTCGACAGGAACAGGTACAAGCCGTACTTGCGGCCCTCGCCGGCGATTCGCACGACGTGTTCGGTCGCCAGCGCCTGATTCGCGTCGGTCGGGTCCTGGGGGCACACGTTGTGCGCCTCGTCGATCACGATGATCATCGGTGTGCGCGTGCGTCGCTGCTCCCAGAGGTGGCCGAGCAACGCTGCGGCGGCGATCGACATCTCTTCCCGCGACGCCAGGCTTCCGACATCGGCGACGAGCATTCGCCAGTCGTCCGGGAGGGACGCCATCACCCCGCGTTCGGCTCCCGCCCAGATCGACTGGCCGGCGATACCCAGGTTGTCGATGCGAAGCCCGAGGCGGCGTACGTCGTCGTCGAACGACGATCGGATCGTGTTCATGAGATCATCGAGCGTGTAGTCCGGGCCGTCCATCAACCGGACGATCCGCAAGAATGCGTTGTACTCCTCGGGATCGTGCACCGGATCGATACCGAGCACCATCGTCTGTTGTCGGAGTGACAGCCGCCCGTAGCGCGCCGTCAGTCGTTTGGGCGAGCCCTCACCCCCGAAGACGTGGATGCCCCGAGCAACCGATTCGTGGGCGGCGCGCAAGGATCGGTAGTTGTCGTCGTCGAGGCCGCTCTCGGCCTGGGAGCGGAGCGTCGCGAGCTCGACGTAGTCGGAGTTGGGATCGATGACGACGATCCGGATGTCGGACTCGAGCAAGAGGCGCTCGAGGACCACACCGAGGGTGTAGGTCTTGCCCGAACCCGACTGGCCGCACAGGAACGTGTGGCGCCCGAAACCGGAGGTTCGGAGCACGGCGGGCACGTCGGGCATCCGTTGGATCGCGCCGAGCTCGATCGCTGCCTTCGAGCCGCGAGCCGACTCGAAGTGGTCGTTCACCGCCGCTGCGTCGGCGCGATCCATCGTCGCCTCGCCGAAGATCGCGGTCCCGTCGACGGGGTGTGGTCCGTCGGGGTCGAGTCGAGCGAGCAGGATGCCCCGACCCGAGATCGTCCGACCGGCGCCAACCGAGCCGTCTCCGGTCGATTGCGTGCCGACGGCCTCGTGGATCAGGTGACCGAGGAACGACCGGCCGTCGGCGTCGAGTCGGACGTACGCACCGATCGGCAGCGCGGCGCTCAGCGGCGCCTCGAACTCGAAGGTGCGACCGTCGATGGAGTAGGCGTTGCCCTTCATCGCTGCTCGCTCCGACCTCGACGCAGTGCTCGGTCGGTCTCGACCACGTTTGTCATGAAGGAGCCTTTCCGCTGGTCCCGGAACCGATCCCGATCCCGGGTGCGCAGTCATGATCGGCGACGGTTCGAGCCGACGTCAATTCCGCACGACGCCGTGGTCGGCGCCCGATCACAGATCGCTGACGATGGTGATGTCGCCGGCCTCCACCCCGGCGAGCAACTCGGCGTGGTCGGCCTCGGTCAAGTCGGCATATGCGACGGCGAAGGCCGCCACCGCGCGGTCGAACGTGTCGTCGTCGCCGAGGTAGCCGGTGATCATCGAAGCATCCCCGGCGCGAGCGTGGGCACGTGCGATGGCGGCGCCGCACCACTCGGCGTATCGCCGCAGCCCGATCGGTGCCAGCTCCTCGATGTTCGCGGAGTACTTGCCGTCCCACAATTGCCTGAAGTAGAAGTCGACCGGTGGTTGGTTCGACTGCTCGGCGTGCTCGTACCGCCCCCATCCCAGAAACGCGTCGGCTGCGGCCTGGATGATCTGCTGCCCGGTGACGACACGCTGACCGGCCTGCTCGAACTCGCTCGGCCCTGTGTACGCCTCCAATACCGACGGCGTCGCCTCCTTGAGCTGGAGGAACAGCGGTTCGCCGTCCCCGGACTCGAAGAGTGCGATGAAGCATCGGGTCCCGACGCTGCCGACGCCCACGATCTTCCGGGCGATGTCCGTGAGGGAGTAGCGCCGCAACAGGCTCCGACGGTCGGCCGAGATCGTGCAGATGTATTCGTCGAAGAGCGCGTCGATGCTCTCGATCGCTTCCTCCCGCTGATCCTCGCTGAGCGGAGTGACGAGGGGCGGGTCGGGGCGAATCGCTCTGCGGCCGTCGACGACATGGGTCAACTTCGTCAGTGCGCCGAGGCTGTTCTTGCGGGCGGCCTTCTTGCGGATCCCCTTCGAGCGCTTCTTGATGAGCGCCTTCTTGTCGGTCACCGCGGCGAGCATCTCGTCGAACTCGAACCGGTAGTAGAACAATTCGAGCGGGTCCATCGCAGCGGACGCCGCCAGCGCGGTGCGATAGCTCTTGACCGCCGCCCGAGCCGAGGATCGGCACTCCTTGCGCGTGAACCCATTGTTGCGGCCCGCGACCATCACGCTTGCTGCGAGCCGCTTGACGTCCCACTCGAACGGGCCGGGATGTGTCTCGTCGAAGTCGTTCAGATCGAACACCAGGCGACGGTCGGGCGCCGAGAACAGCCCGAAGTTCGACAGGTGAGCGTCCCCGCAGAGCTGCACGTCGAGGTCCGTTCGCGGCCCGGCCGCCAGGTCGGCGGCCATCACGGCCGCCGAACCCCTCAGATAGGTGAACGGTGTTGCGAGCATGCGCCCGTACCGGATCGGTACGAGATCCTCGACGCGGTGCTCGTCCTGCGCCCGCAGGATCGACAGCGCGCTCGCGCGTGATGCCGGCAAACAGAGCTCGGCATGGGCCTCGAGCGGTATCGAGTCGCGACGCGACCGTCCGACCTCGGCTCGGGCAGCCTTTGGCAGCCGGTGCGACCACAGCAACCCGTGGATTGGTTCGGGGGGTGCCGGCCATGCGCTCATCGTTGCTCCTCGACTGTCGGATTGTCAGGCGATGATGATGTCATGTCGGACGATTCTCGGGAAACGGGTCGCTCAGACTTTTCGACTTCTTGGCAACCGCGATCGCGTCGGCCGGTCGGGTCGATCGGCGGCGAGGGGATCAGATTCCGCCGCAGCGACCGGATCGACCGTGACGATCCCTCGAGCCGTTCGGGCCGAACGCGGCCGATCATCTTCGGCGGACGAGCAGCTTCACCAACTGCCCCGACGTGATCGTGAACAGCTTCGTCGACCCCGTGACCGACGAGGGCGCGGCGTTCGAGGAGTTGATCGGCCTCCACGGCGGACCCGGCGGCAAGCAGACCCGACCCTTCATCCTCGCCCCGTCCGATATCCGTCGAGCGACCGAGCTGCGGCGGGTGCACGATCCGTGCACGAGTTGTTCAAGTCGTGGCTGGTCGAGATCCGAGCGCCGTGATCTCCCGTCCGCGCCCGACCGTCCGGGCCCTCCGCTTCTGGCGTGTCCACCCATCCGACGGCGGCCGTTCATTACGCTGACCTGCGGAGCTGCGGCCGATTCGTCGCCGCGGTGGTCGCGACCGAACCGGTGTCGGACCGCAAACGACTTCGTCCATCGGACGACTCGAGAGGACTGATTGATGACGGAGGCGTTCGCAGGCGACAAGAAGAAGGGGACGTCGCTGCTCGGGCCACTCGAGCGACGGTTCATCGACTGGGGCATCCCGAAGATCCCGCGGCCGATCATGAGCCATCACCTCACCTTTGTGACGCTGTTCTGGTCGGCCGGCATCGTGATCAGCGGTTGGCTGGCCGCCGATGACCGGATCTGGCTCCACGTGATCTCGGTGATGGTGTTCGGCCAGTGGCTCACGGACTCCTTCGACGGGTCGCTCGGCAAGTACCGTGGGCAGGGTCTCGTGAGGTGGGGCTTCTTCATGGATCACATCCTGGATCTGCTGTTCGCGGGCTCGATCGTGATCGCGTACTCGTTCCTGGTCGAGGCCAAGTGGCTCGAGTTCCTGTTCTTGGTCCTGTTGTTGGTGACTTGCGCCACGATGGCCGTGTCGTTCCTCTCGTTCGCCGCGACCAACCAGTTCCAGATCGCGTACTACGGGATCGGGCCCACCGAGGTCCGGATCGGGTACATCGTGTTGAACACGGTGGTCTACTTCACGGGCACCGAGATCTTCAGCTGGGGTGTTCCCGTCGTGGTCGCCTTGAACGTGTGCGCGTTCGCCGTGATGGTCGTCCAGAGCAGCCGCCACCTGTGGCAGCTCGACTACGAGGCGAACGTCGACGGTGCGCCGCGCCCCTGACCGTTCGATCGACGAGTGGGGAACGTCGCTGCGATAGCGTCGGTCCATGGTCGACAGCGATTTCGGCGAGCCCACTCCATCTGTTCCGGCACCCGAGTCGGGTGTCCGGCCCTCGTGGTGGGCATCGGGGCTCGTCGCCCTCGCGACCCTGGTCGCCGTGATCAGCGTGTTCTCGACGTGGGTCAAGGTGCAGGCGCTCGATACCGACACCTGGGTGGACTTGAGCGATCAGCTGCTGGCCGAGCCCGAGGTCCAGGACGCGCTGTCGATCTACGTCGTCGACCAGATCTACCAGCAGCTCGACGTGTCGGCGGAGATATCCGCCAGCCTGCCCGACGACTTCCGGGGCCTCGGCGACACGCTCGCCGCCGCGCTGCGCGGGCCGGCGACCGACGGCGTCCGGCGGCTCATCGCGTCCGACGAGTTCCGGGACACGTGGTTGAGGGTCAACCGCGTCGCCCATCAGGCACTCGTCAACATCCTGAGCGACGACGTCGGCCCTAGCGTGTCGACCGCCGACGGGGCGGTCACGCTCGATCTCGGCGAGCTGGTCCGCGTCGTCGGGCGACAACTGGGGCTGTCGGGTTCGGCTCTCGATCGTCTGCCAGAGGACGCCGGCCGGGTCACGATCTTCGAGACCGACCAGCTCGACAGCGCCCAGACGGCGGTCCAGGTCCTCGACACGATGTCGTGGTTCCTGGTGCTGGTGGTCGTGGCGCTCTACGCAGCTGGCGTCTACCTCGCCGACGGGCGTCGCCTGAGGATGCTTCGCAACGTCGGGCTCGGTCTCATCGGCGCCGGCGTGTTCGTGCTGATCGTCCGGGCGATCGTCCACCGTGCGACGCTGGACGCGATCGTCGCCAATCCTGCCAATCGACCACTCGCCGACCAGGTCGCCTACGTGGCCACCGGGCTGATGCGACGGATGGCGTGGTCCGGCATCGTCTACGGCGTCCTCCTCGCCGGGTTCGCCACCCTGCTCGGAACCCGGCCATGGGCCCGGGCGACGAGGCGGTTCGTCGCCCCATTGCTCAACGGTTCCGCAGGCTCGTTCGCCGCTGTCACCGCGCTGGTCGTCGCCCTCGTGCTGTGGTGGAGCCCGGGGCGAGCGTTCGACGGTTGGGTCACCGGCCTGACGCTCATCGGTCTCGTCATCGGCGCGGCCGTCGCTCTCCGACGCAGCACGCAGGCGGAGTTCCCGGACGTGACTGCCGAGGATGTGATCGGGTCGATGTGGCGCCGAGCGTCGGCTGTTTCGGGCGATTCCTCCGGCGCCTCGGGCTGAGGACTCGAGCGGATCCGTCACTTCGCTCCTTCGTGTCCTCCGTGTCCGGCCGTCGGAGCTGCGCCTCTCGGCGCTCACCATCCGTCCCGACCTCACCTCCGCGGGACGGCATGTCGGTGCCAGAGCCCTCGTCTCGGTGATCCGATCGAGTCGGTTGCGTCCTGCGCTTCGAGGGTGAGTCGTTCTCCGCTCACCGAGAACCATCGCACGTATCGCTCGGTGAGCCACGGGGCGGTCACCCCGTGGGCGACAACACTGAGGAGCACCGTGACCGCTGCGACCTGGACGATGCGTTCGGTCCCTGCCAGGTTCGCCTCCTCGACGATGGTGAGCATGAACACGATCGTCGCCAGCCCGCGCGGACCGAACCAGCCGGCGAACGCCATCGTCGCCGGCGCCGCGCCCGACTTCACGAGTGACAGCGCCACCGGCACCATCCGCACCACGGTGAGGCTGAGGATGGCGTAGACGAGCGTCGACGAGTCGAGGTCGGTCACCGTCTGGCCGATCACGGCGGCCCCGAACACGAAGAACGTCACCGCGCTGAGCAACCCACCCACCTCCTCGGTCAGCTGGGCGCGCTCGTGGGTCGCGGCCGCGCCGAGGAACTGCCGGTAGAGGAGTCCGGCGACGAATGCGGCGATGAATCCGCTGCCACCGAGCTCGTCGGTGGAGGTGTAGGCGATCGCCGCCGTCGCGAGCGGCACCACCTGCCCCCACTGCTCATCGAGCCAGCCGCGACGCTCCGAGAGGGTGAGCGCCCCTGCAACCGCCCCGGCCACGATCGCGCCGACGATGCTGGCGATACCGACCTCCTTCAGGAGGTCGACGAGGATCCCGCCGTCGAACGTTGGGGCCTCATCGAGCTCTGCGAAGGCGATGGCCGCGAAGAGCAGCGGGACGCAGACGCCGTCGTTCAACCCGCTCTCGACGTTGAGTCCTTGCCGGAGGCGGGACGGCAGCCGCTCGTCGGAGACGACCGTCTGGCCGAGGGCCGCGTCCGTCGGTGCGAGCAGCACCGCCAACACGGCCGCCTCGAACAGACCGAGGTCCGGGAACAGCCCGAGCGCGACGATCGTGCCGAGCACGATGGTGAGCGGCAGACCGATGCCCAACAACCTCGCCGGAGTGCCGGCTTCGCGGCGAAGCGCTCGGGGGTGCAGGGCCGAGGCGTCGGAGAACAACACCAGCGCGAGCGTCACCTCCGCGAGCGCGCGCACGGTTCCGGTGTCGAGCCCCGACGCGATCAGGTCGAGGCCCTCCGTGCCGAGGACGTATCCGAGGCCGACGAACAGGATCGCCGGCGTGATCGCCGACCCGTGGAGCCGACCCGACACCGATGCGTAGGCGATCAGTGCGATCGCCGCAGCGGTGATCGTCCAACTCACGTGGTCGCCTTGCCGCAGGACGACGGCGAGGACCGCCGGCCGTCGTAGCCCGCTGACGACTCGGCGGCTGATGCGGTCCGATGGTGGACCACGCCACGTGGTCCGCGTCGGAGGAGCTCGCCGTGCCGAGCACGACGCGCGCCCGATCGGAGTGTCGACCGACGCGATGCTCGGCGTGGATGAGTCATCATGTCCGACACGGTGCCCGGATGCTAGTGCCGCGACCACGAACGTCTGCGCTGCCGGTGGTCCACCACGTGGGTCGCGCCGGACAGGACGATGGGCCGCCGACGTGCAACACTCCCACGGGATGAGCTCACCGCAGGCACCGACGCGACGTGACGAACGCCGCGACTCGCGGTCTGACGATCGACGGCCGGCCATCCGAGGCGTGATCGGGTGACACGGCCGAACCGGTTCGTCAAACGGGCCGTGCTGCTCACGATCGGCGCGGTGTCGATCTACCTCGTGATCCCGAGCGTCGTCGCGACGTTCAGCTCGTGGCCGGAGCTGGCTCGACTGCGCGACGGCTCCCTCGTCGCGATGGCGGGTTTCACCTTGGCCAGCCTCGCGTGTTTCTGGATCATGCTCGGGCTGTGCTTGCGGTCGAGGCACTGGATGCTGATGGCGACGTCGCAGCTGGCGTCCTCGGCCGTGGCTCGTCTCGTCCCGGGCGGCGCCGCGACGGCGACCGCCGTCCAATACCGGCTGCTCCACGACGCCGGCGTGGAGAAGGAGACGGCCGGCACCGGCCTCACCGTCGCCACCCTCTTGAACTTCGCGGTGTTGTTCGCGCTGCCGGTGCTCGCCGTACCGGCGTTGATCTCGGGGGCACCGGTCGGGTCGGCCCTGCTGAACGGGGCGATCGCCGCAGGGATCAGCTTCGTCGCGGCGGCGATCGTCGGTGCGCTGCTGCTCTTCTGGGATCGCCCGTTGAGCGCGCTCGGCAGCGGTATCGATCGTGCCGCGGCGCGCCTGGGCCGTCGACGTGACGATGTCGCTCCGCTGGCCGACCGGTTGATCTCGTCGCGGAACCTCATCCGCTCGCACCTCGCCGATCGGTGGTACTGGGTCGCCTTGGCGAGCTTCGGCAAGTGGGGGTTCGACTATCTGGCCCTGGTCATGGCCGTCCGGGGGACCGGGCACGACGACACGTCGTCGCTGTTGTTGTTGGCGTTCGTCACCGCCGCGCTGCTGGGGCGGATCCCGTTCACCCCAGGTGGGCTCGGTTTCGTCGAGGCAGGGCTGACCGGAACGCTGACGCTGGCAGGGTTGAGCCCGGGCGATGCCGCCACGGCCACGTTGGCCTATCGGCTGGTGTCGTACTGGTTCCCCATCCCGCTCGGTGCCGGCGCGTACGGCCTGCACCGGTTCCGGATGCATCGGCACGGTGTCGAGATCCCACCTCTGGGAGACGCCGACCTCGGTGAGCGAGATGAACCGGGCGACCCCGCGACCGGTTCGGCGGCAACAGTCCTCGATTGATCGTTCGACAGCGTCGCCATCGCTCGGCAACGACGACACGGGCGAGGTCGACCGGGCACCGGGTCGGTCGCGCGCCTCGCGGTGTCCATGGACCCGATGCTGGTGGGATTCGCCGTCAGCTCGGTGTTGTCCGGGGCGACGACGCTCGTCCGTCGGACTCGACGTGGTGCGCCAGGATCCGCTGCCGGATCCGGATCGCGATCGCCACCACCGGTGCCGACAGGGTGGCACCGAGCAGGCCGGCGACGGACGCGCCCACGATGGTCGACACGAGGCCGGCGATCGGATGCAGCGAGAGCCGGTCGCTGGCGAGCTTGTTCCCCACCACCGTCTGAACGAGGTTCTGCACCACCAGGATCACGACCAGGAGGAACAGCGCCTGCGTGGTGCTCCCCGATCCCAGGGCGACGAGGCACGCGAACGCGGCGGAGAAGATCGCTCCCAGGTACGGGACGTAGGAGGTCACGAAGGTGACCAGGGCCACCGCGAAGGCCAACGGGAGACCGAGGAGCACCATCGTCGCGCCGATCAACGCCGCGGTGACCAGACTCGAGACCGTGAGCGCGGCGAAGCCCGCACGGATGATGGACGTGGCATCGTCGACGATCGTTGCGCCCAGGTCGGCGGGCACACCGAGACGGCCACTGACCCACCCCCGCAGCGGCACCCAGTCGGTCAGGATGTAGTACAGCAGGAACAGGCCGAGGAAGCCGCCGACCAGGAACCCGAAGACGCTGGAGAAGACCGAACCGAACCACGACGCCAGTCCGGGTAGGAGATCGATCCCGAACTGCTTGGCCTGCTCCACCCGCTGGTCGGCGACACCGAGGTCAAGATCGAGACCGTCGAGCCATGTGTCGATGCTGTCGATGCCGGCCGCCATCGAACGGCTGATCTCGTCGCCCTGGTCGACGACGCCGTTCACCGCGATCGCGATCGAGCCGACGATCACCGCCAGCAGGCCGACCATCACGACGAGGGCACCGACGGGGCGCGGCACCCGGCGTCGTTCCAGGGCGTCGACGATCGGCGTGGCCAGCATCCCGATCACGGTGGCGATGACGAGCGGCACTGCGAGCCCCGACACCGACGCCAACGCGGTGAACAGGGTTGTGGCCAGCACGATGATGCCGATCAGCATCCAACTCGTGCGACCCCACCGGATCAGCGTCGAACCGGTCGATGCCGGACGTGGATCGACGGTCGGGTTGCTCATGGTGTCCGCACGGAGCCCTCAGCGGTCGGCGTGTGCACGAAACAGACGCGTTCGTCCGGCACGATCGTCGATCCCCGGTCGCTCGACGGCCGGTCCGTCGCTCACGAGTGTCGGGTGTCGCGGGCGTTCGTGCGCTTCGTCGGGTCGAGTCGGAGCCAGATCACGCTGACGATGGTGGCGCCGAGTATCGAGCCGATGATACCGCTCGGCCGCAGGTCGAGCCCGTCCCCGGCGAGCAGACTGATGAGCAGCCCGCCGACGAACGAGCCGGCGAGCCCTGCCACGAGGGCCATCCCCCAGTCGATACCCCGACCGGACCGGCCCAGCAGCATCTGGGCCGCGGCACCGATCATCATCCCGAAGAGCAGCAATCCCAGAATCAGCACACCGGTACGCTAACGCCCACGTCATCGAGTCGGGCAACTGGCGCCCGACCCGATGTGCCCGGCGAGAGCCCGGTGTCGTCGAACCCTGACGGTCAGGGAGCGCCGGTCGGGTCGGCCTCCGAGCTCGGTCGCCATGCGGCGGTGCAGGCCGTTCTCAGTATCGTGATTCGGATGTGTCGCTCGATCCGACGGCTCCCTGCCCTGGTCCTCCCGCTCCTGCTCGTTGCCGTGGCGTGCGACGGTGACGGGCTCTCCGACCTCCGCCCCGACGACTCGACCGCGCCGACCGCCGCCCCGGATGCCACCCTGCCCCCCGACGCGGAGATCCCGGAGACGGTGCCTCCGGCCACCGAAACCCCCGAGACGGTACCGCCTGCCTCCGAGGTTCCGGAGCCGGTTCCACCGGTGACGGACGCTCCCGAGGACTCCGGAGACGGTCGGAACTGGGGCGTCCTGCTCACGATCCTCATCGGATTCGGTGTCCTGATCGCGGTCGCCGGTGCGGCGAGGAAGCGCCGCGCCGCACCGGCAACGGCCCCGACGACCGCTGGGGTCGATCATCGCCTCCAGCTGGTCAACACCACTCGCTGGATCCACGACCAGCTCTCGCTCGAGATCCTGGCGGTCGCCCCGGAGGACTCCCAGCGCCGATGGGCAGTCGAACGCAGCCGACTCGACCAGCTTGCGATCGATCTCCGGCTGCAGGCCACCACCGTCGACCCCGACGTGTGGAACAACCTGTCCGCAGCGGTGTCCGCCCTGGCGTCGGCGCTCGACACTGCGGTCCGCGTGCGGTCGGCGCCGGACGCCGATCAGACGCTCGTCCGGGAGGCGATCGCACTCGCAAATCAGCGTCGCACCGAGCTCCAGGCGTGGCTCACGGCCGCTCAGCGGTCGATCTGAGCAGCGGTGGCGGTCGCCGATCGACTCCGACCGACGGGGGAACGTGCCCGGCTCGTGCTCCGCATCGTGATGCGGACGTACGACTCGTGGCGCAAGGATCGCACGATCCGTCTCGGTGCCGGGCTCGCGTACTACGGGTTGTTCTCGCTGGCGTCGGTGCTCACCTTGAGTTTCGGGATGCTTCAGTTCGTGACCAAACGGAGCGACACCGAGGCGTGGCTCACCGAGCGCTTCGAGGAGTTGCTCGGCGACAGCGGCGTCGACCTCGCCTCGATGCTGGCCGAACGTCTCGACGGTGCGGTCGGTACCCAGCTCGGGTTGATCGGCCTGGGTTCGCTCATCGTGACCGGTTCGCTGTTCTTCGTTGCGTTGGAGGATGCCCTGAACCAGATCTGGGGGATGCCGGTGCGGCCCGGCATTCGAGCGTCGATCAGGCGGCGGCTGGTCGCGTTCGTGGTGCTCATCGCCACGGCGGCGACGCTCATCGTCTCGCTCACGGTCCAGGCGGTGACCAGCCTGCTGACCGCAATCGTGCCGGGTTCCGCAGCCGATTCCATCGCGTTCAACTCACTGATCGCGAGCAGCCTGAGCTGGCTGCTCCTGGCGGGTGCGGTGTGCTTGCTGTTGCGGTTCCTCCCATCGGCCGATGTCGCATGGCGCGCCGCGATGATCAGCGGCGGGGTGACGAGTGCACTCCTGATCGTCGGCACCGCCCTCATCGGTTGGTACCTGCGGACCTTCGCCGTGTCGTCCGTGAGCGGTGCCGCATCGGCAGTGATCGCCGTGCTCGTCTGGATCTACTACGAGGCCCAGATCCTGCTCGCCGGCGCACAGCTGTCGAAGGTGCTCGGCACGGCGGCCGAACCGTGACACGACGGCGACATCTCGGCATCGATCTCATGGGGTCCGGGCACGGTCGTGCGCGCGGTTCGACCGCGCGCACGACAGACGCTCACGACGTCCCGGGTGCTCCTGGTGATCCTGGTGCTCCGGGCATCCCGGGCGGGGGAGGTGGAACCTGGCCGGCCGGCTGGGCGCTCGCGATGGCCTGGCCGATGACCTGCTGACGACGGTACTCCTCGTCGTCCCGGTCCATCCGGGTCGCTCGGGCGTTCAGCCATCCCAGCAGCGTCGACACCGCAATGGCGAGGATCCCGTAGATGATCATGGCGAACAGCACCGACGTCTCGAACACCGACGGCACGTCGTTACCGGTGACGCCGAGCTCGATGGGGGAGAAGATGCCGCGGAACGGCTTCATCGCCCGATCGAGGCTGCGGTACACCCACTCGACGAACGGAGACGACGGGTTCGCCCCACCCAGGAGCAGGACGAACCCCAACAGCAGGATGATTTCGACGACGAGCACGTACAGATAGACCAAGAACGTGACGGCCCGACTGATCCAGAGCACGGAACGTTGGGCCCAGCCGACGCGGGACTGATCGACCTGGAGTGGCGCGGCCGTCATCAGCCGATGATCTTCCGCTTGAGCGAGGCGTATTCCTCATCCGACAGCGTGCCGGCCGTGTGCAGAGCGCTGGCCTTCTCGAGCTCGCTCGCGGCACCACCACCACCCCGCCACCACCGGCGACGTCACGGACGTAGGAGTCGAACGACTGCTGTGCCTCGAGTTGTGCCTGCACCTGACGCTCCGCCATGCCCGGCCCGCGTGCGATGACGTAGATCAGCAGTCCGAGCAGCGGCAGGGCGATCAGCACGACGATCCAGATCGCCTTGGCGAAGCCGTTCAGCTCCTTGTCGCGGAACAGGTCGGCGATCACGGAGAACAGCATCATGAGCACGCTCATGAAGAGGAAGGCCACGAACACGAGCCAAATCGCGTTCCAGATCGAAAATGCGAGCATCGGTTTCTCCTAGAGAGGTATCTCGTCCATGCGGACACGCTGAGTGCAGCCGGTGGGCGCACGGGCCGAGATGGTAACGCGGCCCCAACTGCGAGTCATATTCCTGCTCGGTCCGACGAGTACCCGGACGTGCAGCGGCGCAGTACCGGCTGTTACCGTGCGGCGATCCCGAGAACGTACCCGAGACGAGGTCGGGCAGAGCTGAGGAGTTGTCGTGTCGGATGAGCTGGTTTTCCTGATCGTCGTCGGCGCGCGTCTGGGCATCCCGCTGCTCATCTTCCGATTCCCGCTCCCGGCGATCCTGGCGGCGCTGGTGCTCGATGCCGCGGACCAGACCATCTTCCAGAACAACACCGACCTCGATCTGACCAACTACCAGGGTTATGACAAGGCCCTCGACATCTACTACCTGTCGATCGCCTATCTGTCGACATTTCGCAACTGGGAGGTTCCGTTCGCCGCACGAACGGCCCAGATCCTGTGGTATTACCGCCTCATCGGCGTCGTCCTGTTCGAGCTCACCCACACGCGTGCGCTGCTCATCATCTTCCCGAACACATTCGAGTACTTCTTCATCGCCTACGAAGTCGTCCGTCTCGCATGGAACCCCGCCAGGCTGCGCGATCGACAGGTCGTCCTCCTCGCGGCGTTCATCTGGATCTTCATCAAGCTGCCCCAGGAATGGTGGCTGCACATCGCCAAGCTGGACTTCACCGACTTCATGAAGGAGGACATCTTCGGTGTCACGGTCGAGACGTCGTGGGGCGACGCGATCAGCCAGAACCTGTGGTTCGTCGCGGTGCTGGCGGTACTGGTGGCCATCGTCGTCCTGATCGCACGCGCCGCGTTGCGAGCGGCACCACCGGCAGATTGGCCGATCAGCGTCGACGTCGACGCCCACCCGGCCGGCACGCGGATGGGGAGCACCCCGTCAACGTCGGCCCTCCTCGGTTGGGACCTCCTCGAGAAGGCGGTCCTGACGTCCATGATCACCATCATCTTCGCCCAGGTCCTGCCGGGGAACGACTCGACACCGCTCCAGATCACGTTCGCCGTCAGCTTCCTCGTCGTCGCCAGCGCCGCGGTGAGCCAATGGCTCGCCGCGCGGGGTCACTCGTGGACGTCAACCAGCGCCGAATTCGCCGCGATGGTGGTCATCAACCTCGCGATCGCCGGGGTCTACATCGTGTTGCTACGCCGGTCGGACCAGCCGGTGAACGAGGGCGCGCTCTTGTTCTTCATCCTGCTCCTGACCCTGATCATCACCCTCTTCGACCGGTACCGTCCGATCCGAGTCTCCGGGTTCGACCGTTCGGGCGTCGAGCCGTCGCCTGCGTGAACCCGACGTCGCGTCCGGCCGGCATCGAGGTGCGGGTGACCTGGGTCGGCCATGCGACCGCGATCATCGACCATGGCGACTTCCGGGTCCTCACCGACCCGTTGTTGCGGCGCCGCGTGGCCCATCTTCGTCGGCGCAGCGCGATGCCGGCTCCGTCCGCAGCCGATGTCGATCTCGTCGTGTTGTCGCACGCCCACATGGACCATCTCCACCTGCCATCGCTCCGCCGCATCAGTCCGACGACGACGATCGTCGCACCGCGCGGTACCCAGGGTCTCCTGCGCCGCGCCGGATTCGAGCAGGTCATCGACGTGGTGGTCGGCGACCGCGTGGAGGTCGGCCCCGCGACGATCGACGTGGTCGAGGCCGTTCATCCGTCGGGCCGAGGGCCACACAGCTCGATCACCGCGGTGCCGGTCGGATACGTCATCGAGGTCGGCGGGCACCGGACCTACTTCGCCGGCGACACCGACCTGTTCGACGGGATGCGTGCGCTCGGCCCCGTCGACGTGGCCCTGATCCCGATCTGGGGCTGGGGATCGACGATCGGTTGGGGCCATCTCGATCCCGCCCGGGCCGCCGAGGCCACCCATCTGGTACGGCCACGGGCCGTCATCCCGATCCACTGGGGCACCTACTCGCCCGAGGACGGGCGCCGCTCCCTGCCGGCGTGGCTCGACGAACCGGCCGGCAGCTTCGCGTCGGAGCTCGCTGCGTCGGGACAGTCCGCACGGCTCCGGCTGCTCCTGCCCGGCCAGGGATTCGACTCAGTCGCTTCGTGAACGGCCGAGCCACTGGATCAGGTCGTGCGCGGCCAACCCGACGATCCCGTACACCACCATTGCGAACAGGATGGATGATTCGACGATCGGCTCGACCTGTGTCGTGCCGCCCGTTCCGAACTCCACGGCGGTGAAGATGCCGCGGAACGGCTGCATCGTGCGATCGACGCTCCGGTAGACCCATTCGGCGAGCCAGGTCGACGGTTCGATCCCGAACAACAGGCAGACGAAGCCGATGAGCAGCACGAGCTCGATCACGAGGACGGAGAGGAACACGGCGCTGGCGAGCAGGCGCGCGACCCGCTTCACGGGTCGCTGTCGCGTGTCCGGTCGCATCCGGTCGCTCACGACCGTCTCTCGCATCGGCACCTGTTGGTCAGCCACGTCCCCATCATGGCCGACGCCGGCGAATCGGGCGGGCAGCCGTGTCAGAGGTAGTCGCGTTCGATGAGCCAGCGCTGTGCCCACCATCCGAACACCGGCGGGATGTACGACGTGACCATGCGATGCGTGATCGCAGCTGCGACGGCCGCCTCCTGCGGGATCCCGACGGCGATCAGACCTGCGGTGAGTGCCGTTTCCGCCACGCCGATGCCCCCGGGAACGGGGACGAGCCCGATGAACAGCGAGATCGCCGAGTTGACGAAGACCGCCTCGCCGAAGCGGAGGTGGCTGCCGAACGCCGCGACCGAGGCGGCAAGCGTGAGCGCGAACAGCACCTTCTGCATCACGGTACCGCCTACGATCTTCAGCAGTCGCTCAGGGTCGGTGAGGCTGCTCTTGATCGCCCCCAGCCCCTCTTTGATGTGAGGCAACATCCGGGCCCGCAGCGCCGGCACGATTGCCACGACCACGATGGCGAGCACGGCCACGACGAGGACCACGACGATCAGCCGCAGGATCGGTCCGGCCTCGAGCTGATCGGTGTCGAGTGCCTCGCCTGCGAACTTCGCCGAGAGGAGCAGCAGGATCACGTCGAAGCCCTTCGACACGATCGTCAGCAGCGGTCCTTGGGCGATCGCGGCGGCCGCCGGGACGCCGAGCTTCTGCTGGTATCGCACGTTCATCGCGATCGCTCCGGCGTCGCTCGGGACCGCGAGCGAGATGAACGACAGCGCGTACCGGAACATCAGGGTCGGCCCGAAGGGTGCGGGACCACCGATCACGCCGACGAGGCTGAAGTACTCGCCGACGTTCGTGAACTGGGCGAGCAGGAACGCGATGACGACCCAGGTCCACGCGGCGCCGGCCATCTCGTCGGCGATCGTGTCGAGTCCGATGTCGGTCAAGGCGCTGATCAACGAATACGCCGCGAACACTGTGAGGAACGCCATTGCCACGTTGCCCCACGACACCCGCTGGAGCTTGGCGATGTCGGGTGGCTCGGTTCCGAGGACGCCGGCGACTTGATTGCGCAACGCCGAGATCTTCACGCCTGCCGCGTTCGCGTCGTGCTGCAGCATTCGCGGCAGCGCGGCGGCCTGGAGCAAGGGGAGCACGGCGAGCAACGCGTCATCGCCCAGGCTTCGACGAGCACCCGCGATCGCACGATCGTTCCCGACGGAGATCGACAGCGCGACGAGCAACTGCACGGCATCGGCCCGCTTGGCATCGGCGTCGGCGAGGATCTGCGCTGCCGCCAAGTCCGTCAGGACCACCGATCCGTCGTCGGCCAGAACGATCCGAGTCCGCTCGATCTCGCCGTGGACGATGCCGGCGGCGTGGAACTCCGCAAGTGTCCGCCATGCCCGATCGATGACTTCATCGTCGATCGTGGCCCCGTCGAGCTGCGACAGGCGAGTCCCCTCGATCCATCGTGCGACGATCAAGGTGTCGTCGGTCGAGGCTCTGCCCCATGCGACGAGCGGCATCGTCGGAACGCCCTCGCGTTCGCAGGCCAACATCATCAGGCTCTCGTGTTCGGCGAGCTGTGAACTGGTGGCCAGCAGTCCGCGCTGGCCGTCGCGGTACCACAACGCTCGCCAGAACCGGGATGCGAGCGCCGCGTCGGCGGCATCGCGGCCGTAGACCTTGACGGCCAGCCTGGTGCCGTCGGTCAACTCCGCGCCGACGAGGCTGGCGCCGACTGGCTGGAACGGCAGGAAGTCGATCTCGGCCACGTCGAGATCGACCTCATGCAACGCGGCCAGAATTCGGGCGCGGCTCGGGATCCCCGAGCCGGAGCCGAAGAGCAGGTGGATCGCTGCCGCCGCTGCGATCCCCAGGGCGAGGCCGCCGAGGACCGACGAAACCGTGCCGTAGGTCAGCACCATGGCACTGAGCGACATCGCGAGCAGCAGCCGCAGCCCCACCTTCCGCATCGGTACGGAGAGGTACGGTCCGGCGACCCTGATCGCTGCGACCGTCATCGCCAGCCGAACGACCGGGAACGAGGGGAAGCCGTCTCGCTCGGCGATCTCGGGCAAGAAGTCGGGAAACTCCGGGCCGGCGAGGTAGGCGGCGACGATCAAGCCCGCTACGACCAGGACCTCGCCGACCACCATGTCGCGTGCGATGGCGCCGCGGCCGCGCCCGAAGACCGCGATCCCGACGATCAACGCCAGGCTGTAGAGACCGCCGAGGACGAACACGATGGTCGCCGTCCCACTCAGCCAGCCCGGGATCCCGTCGTCGAGGAAGTCGAGGATCCGGACGTCGACCTCGCTCCGGGCCCGATGCGACCACCCGAGCAGGCCGACCGCGAGCACGCTGGCACAGAGCACTGCGACGTCGATCGGTCGTCGTGCCCGCGGGTCGTCGGCGGGCGCCGCGAAGAACACGTTCCGCACCGAGCCGCCGTCGGCCAAGGTGCTTTCGGCGGCCGATGCAACCTGCTGGGTACTCATGGTCGTTCCATCGCTCTCCCGACTGCAGCACGGCGTGTCCCCGCCGGTGTGGCACCAGTTCGGAAAGATACACAACCTGGCGAGAGCGGGCGCGTCCCGGGGACGGCGTCCGAGGGTGCACGGTGTCGACCCTCGCAGCGTGGTCGTCTAACGTCTCGTCGTTCCATCGACGGTTCGAAACGGAGAAGCTCATGCCAAACGGAAAGCCGAACATCCTCGTGCTGTGGGGGGATGACATCGGGATCAGCAACCTGAGCTGCTACTCGAACGGTCTGATGGGATACCGCACCCCGAACATCGACCGCATCGCAGCCGAGGGCGCGATGTTCACGGATTACTACGGTGAGCAGAGCTGCACCGCCGGGCGAGCCGCGTTCATCACCGGGCAGAACCCCTACCGCACCGGCCTCACCAAGGTCGGCATGCCGGGCGCCGATCTCGGTCTGCGCGACGAGGACCCGACGATCGCCACCGCACTCAAGGCCCAGGGCTACACGACCGCTCAGTTCGGCAAGAACCACTTCGGCGACCGCGACGAGTTCCTCCCCACCAACCACGGCTTCGACGAGTTCTTCGGCAACCTGTACCACCTCAACGCCGAGGAGGAGCCCGAGGACGCCGACTACCCGACCGAGGAGGAGTTCCCGAACTTCCGCCAGCGCTTCGGACCACGCGGCGTGATCCACAGCTGGGCCGACGGCCGGATCGAAGACACCGGTCCGCTCACCAAGAAGCGGATGGAGACGATCGACGACGAGATCATCGAACCCGCTCAGCGCTTCATCCGCGACGCCGCCGAGAGCGACACCCCGTTCTTCGTGTGGTTCAACACCACCGGCATGCACTTCCGCACCCACATCGCCGACGAGATCCGCGGCCAGGCCGGCCGCTGGCAGTCGGAGTACCACGACGCGATGGTCGAACACGACAAGCGGATCGGCTCGATGCTCGACTTCCTCGACGAGCAGGGCCTCACCGACGACACGATCGTGGTGTACGGCACCGACAACGGTGTCCACATGAACACCTGGCCCGACGGCGGCATGACACCGTTCCGCAACGAGAAGAACTCGTGTTGGGAGGGAGCCTTCAGGGTTCCGTCGCTGGTGCGTTGGCCGGGCACGATCGAACCCGGCACGGTACTCAACGGCATCGTCAGCCACGCCGACTGGTTCCCGACGTTCGTGGCGGCAGCCGGCGATCCGGACATCGTGGACAAGCTCAAGGCCGGCGTCGACCTGGACGGCACCACCTACAAGGTCCACCTCGACGGGTCGGACATCACGGCCTACCTCAGAGGTGACGTCGACGAGAGCCCGCGCACGAGCTTCTTCTACGTCTCCGACGACGGCGACCTGATGGCGATGCGCTTCGACAACTGGAAGTTCGTGTTCCTCGAGCAGCGCTCCCCAGGCACGCTGCAGGTCTGGATGGAGCCCTTCACCGAGCTCCGCATTCCGAAGATCTTCAACCTCAAGACCGATCCGTACGAGCGCGCCGACATCACCTCGAACACGTACTACGACTGGGTGATCAGCCACGCCTATCTGGTCGTTCCCGCACAGGCCCACGTCATGCAGATGGCGTCGACACTGGCGGAGTTCCCACCCCGGCAGGAGTCCTCGAGCTTCACCGTCGGCAAGATGCTCGGCAAGCTGCAAGCCGGCATCGGGAGCTCGTGACCGGTCCCGCTCGAGAGATGGCCGGTCCCCGGACCGGGTTCGTGTCGCTTCCCGGCGGTACGTTCCGGATGGGCTCGGATCGGCACTATCCGGAGGAAGCTCCGGTCCACACCGTGTCGGTCGGCTCCTTCTCGATGGGCTCGACGACCGTCACCAATCGGCAGTACGCGGCGTTCGTCGACGAGACCGGATATCGAACGGTGGCGGAACGCCCGCTCGACCCGTCGGACTATCCGGGGGCTCCCGCCGAGAACCTGGTGCCCGGATCGCTCGTGTTCACGATGACGATCGGCCCGGTCGACCTCCGGCACATCAGCCAATGGTGGACCTGGACACCGGGGGCGTGCTGGTCCCGGCCCGAGGGGCCGCGGAGCACGATCGAGGACCGCCTCGACCATCCGGTGGTCCAGGTCGCCTACGAGGACGCGGAGGCCTATGCGCACTGGGCCGGGCAGGACCTCCCCACGGAAGCGGAGTGGGAGTACGCCGCCCGAGGGGGCCTCGATCGTCGTGCGTTCGTGTGGGGCGACCTCGCCGTGCCCGACGGCGAGTACCTCGCCAACTTCTGGCAGGGCGACTTCCCGTGGCGGAACTCCGAGGCCGACGGATTCGCGGGGACCGCACCCGTCGGGTCGTTCCCGGCCAACGGCCACGGCCTGTTCGACATGGCCGGCAACGTCTGGGAGTGGACCACCGACTGGTACGCGGACGGTCATCCCGACGATGCGGACAAGCCGTGCTGCGTCCCGTCCGATCCCCGCGGGCCGGGAGTCGAGTCGAGCTACGACCCGGCCCAGCCCCAGTTCGCGATCCCGCGCAAGGTCATCAAAGGAGGCTCGTTCTTGTGTGCCGACAACTACTGCCAGCGCTACCGTCCGGCTGCCCGGCGGCCGCAGATGATCGACACCGGGATGAGCCATCTCGGGTTCCGCACCGTGGTGCGAGGTGACCGCGATGCCTGAACCATCACTCCCGTCGTGGCGGCCCGGGACGACCCGGGACGCGATCCTCGATTTCCTCGCAGCTGTCGAGGAGCTCCCGGCGTCGGAGCGGGTCGCCGTGTTCGACAACGACGGCACGCTCTGGTGCGAGAAGCCGCGCTACCCGCAGCTCGACTTCTTCGTCCAGCAGCTCCGGGACGCAGTGGCCGAGCGCCCGCAGATCGCCGAGCGGGCCGAGTACCGCGCCCTGCTCGACGGTGACCGGGCCGCGCTGGCCGAGATCGGCATGCCGCGCGTCGCCCTTGCGCTCGTGGAGCTGTGCGAGGGCATGACACCCGAAGAGTTCGACGCACGTTCTCGTGGCTTCTTCGCCACGGCGAGGCACCCCGATCGCGATGTTCCACTCGCTCGAATGCGCTACCAACCGATGCTCGAACTGCTCGACGCGCTCCGAGCACTCGACTTCAGCGTGTTCATCGTCACCGGCGGCGGGACGGAGTTCGTGCGCGCCCTCGGCGAGCAGTTGTACGGGGTGCCGCCCGAGGCGATCGTCGGGTCACAGGTCGGCTACCGACTCACCAGGGTCGAGGGCAGACCGGAGTTGCTGCGCACCGCTGACGTGGTCGGCGAGATCAACGAGGGCGAGGCCAAGATCACCAACATCCGCCGTCAGATCGGCCGTCACCCGATCCTGGCCGGCGGTAATTCCCCCGGCGACCGCGAGATGCTCGAGTACGCGACCGCTTTCGACGGACCGTCGCTCGCCTTGCTCGTCGACCACGACGACGCCGAACGTGAGTACGCGTATCGCAGCGAGGCCGGCACGTACGAGACCGACGGCAACATCACCGACGTCGGGCATCGGCTCGGCTGGACCGTCGTGAGCATGCGCGATGACTGGTCGAGCGTGTTCGTCGAACCGTGACCGGCGACCACCACGACCCGATCGCAGACTTCTACGACCGGCACCCTTACCCGCCGCCGGTCGACGACCTCGGACGGGTTGCCGCCGGCTACGGCGAACGTGAGCGTCGGCTCGCCCACCACCTCGTCTGGCCCGACAGGAGCTATCGCGACGCCCCCACGGTGCTGATCGCCGGCTGTGGTACGTCCCAGGCCGCGAGATACGCGATTCGTCATCCTCGGGCTCGCATGGTCGGTATCGACGTCAGCGAGACGAGCCTCGCCCGGACGCGTGAACTCGTCGAGCGGCACGGATTGAAGAACCTCGAGCTGCACCGGCTCCCGATCGAGCGGGTCGGTGAGCTGGAGACGACGTTCGACCAGGTCGTCTGCACCGGCGTCCTCCACCATCTCGCCGAGCCGGAGCGCGGGTTGGCCGCGCTCCGGCAGACGCTCGCCGAGCGCGGTTCGTTGACACTCATGGTGTACGCGCCGTACGGCCGGACCGGCGTCTCCCTGATGCAGGGGTATTGCCGCCGGCTCGGTGTCACCACGTCGCCCGACGACATCGCGGACCTCGTCGCCACCCTCCGCGAGATGCCGATGGCGCATCCCCTCAGCCACCTCCTGCGGCAGACCCGCGACTTCCAGGACGACGACGCGTTGGCGGACGCATTGCTCAACCCGCGTGATCGGGCCTACTCGGTGCCCGAGCTGTTCGAGCTCCTCGCGAGCGCCGACCTGCGGTTCGGTCGATGGGTCCGCCAGGCTCCGTACCTGCCCGACTGCGGTTCACTCGCCGAGACGCCACACGGCGCCCGGATCGCCGCCCTGCCGCCCGCAGAGCAGTATGCCGCCGTCGAGCTGTTCCGGGGCACCATGACCCGACACAGCCTGATCGCGTTCGCTGCCGCCGACACGGTGTCGGGCGGACTCGACTTCGACGGCCCTGCGGTCGACGGCTACGTACCGATGCGAGCACGCACCGCGATCTCGGTCACAGAGCGCCTCCCGCCGGGGTGCGCGGCGGCGTTGCTGAACAGCGCTCACTCGTCGAGCGATCTGGTCATGTTCGCGGATCCCGTAGCCGCGTCCGTCTTCGAATCGATCGACGGCCGCCGCTCGATCGCCGACCTCGGCCCCGAAGCACGCGGGGTGGTCGAACGGTTGTGGCGCCACGACCTCGTCGTCGTGGATGCATCGGCCGGGGCTCACCGATGAGCCGTGTCGTCGAGTTCCGTGGTGGGTCACCGGACCTCGGGATCCCGCGCTTCGTCAGACCCGCGCCGGGGAATGGCCTGTAGCATCGCTCGGCGTCCCGTCGACCACCGTCGACCACCATCGACTCCCATCGACCGAGGTCAGTGTCATCAAGTTCCCGATTCAGCAGCCCCGATCGATCCTCCGCCGTGAGACCGCCCGCGACGACGCCATGGCCGGACTGGTGCTCGGCGTCGAGAGCGTTCCCGACGGCTTGGCGAGCGGCCTCCTGGCCGGGGTGAACCCGGTCGCCGGCCTGTACGCCTACCTGTTCGGGGTGGTCGGCGGCGCGCTCTTCACCAGCACCGCCTTCATGGCGGTGCAGGGCACCGGGGCGATGGCGATCATCATCGCCGACGTCGATCTCGGGAGCCGCGATGACCCGGCGCGTGCGCTGTTCACGCTCTCGATCCTGACCGGCGTCGTGATGATCATCGCCGGTGTGCTGCGTCTCGGTTCGTTCCTGCGGTTCGTCTCCAACTCCGTCATGACCGGCTTCATCACCGCCGTGGGGATCAACATCGTCCTCGGTCAGCTCAACGACTTCACCGGGTACGACGCCGAGGGCGGCAATCGTGTGGTGAGGGCGCTCGACCTCGTGCTGCACTTCTGGAAGATCGACCTGCCCACGACGATCGTCGGCGCCGTCACGATTGTGCTCATCGTCGCGCTCCAGCGCACGCGGCTGGGCGCGCTGGGATTGGTCGTGGCGATCGTGGCCGGTTCGGTGCTGGCCGCGATCCTCAACGCCGTCGACCGCGACATCGCGTTGGTGCGCGACATCGCCAACGTGCCCAGTGGACTGCCCCTCCTCACGCTGCCTGTTCTGGGCGACGTCCCCTCGCTCCTGCTCCCCGCCGTCTCGCTCGCGTTCGTCGGGTTGGTGCAGGGCGCCGGTGTCTCCGCAGGTTTCCCGAACGAGGACGGGCCCCCGACCGACGATTCGCAGGACTTCATCGGGCAGGGGGTCGGCAACATCGCGTCGGGCCTGTTCCAGGGAATCCCGGTTGGTGGTTCGATGTCGGCGAGCTCGTTGACGGTGTCGGCCGGGGCCAAGACCAGGGCCGCGCTGCTGTACGCCGGGCTGACGATGGCAGCCGTGATCGTGTTCCTGGGGACCGTGGTCGAGTTCGTCGCGATGCCAGCCCTGGCCGGGCTCCTCATCGTGATCGGGATCGGAACGGTCAAGCCGGCGCGGGTCATCTCCGTCGCCAGGACCGGGATGGTTCCGCTGACCGTCATGGCGATCACGCTCGTGCTCACGATGCTGATCCCCCTGCAGTACGCAGTGGTCGTCGGCGTCGGGATCTCCGTCATCTTGTTCGTGGTCCAGCAATCGTCGCGCCTCGTCGCGAAGCGGATGGTGTTCGGCGACGACGGCAGCATCGAGGAGGTCGAGCCACCCGACGTGCTCCCGCCCAACGAGGTGGTCGTGATCCATCCGTACGGTGCGATCTTCTTCGCCACCGCGCCGACCCTCATCGCACAGCTTCCGACGGTGAGCCCGACCTCGCGGAACTCCGTGCTCGTCCTCCGACTCCGAGGGATCGACGAACCCGGCGCAACGGTGCTCGACCTGCTCGCCGGCTACGCCCACGAACTGCGAGACGTCGACAGCAAGCTCATGATCGTCACCGACAACAAGCGGATCATCCGTCAGCTCCGAGTGACCGGGGCGATGAACCCGATCGGCGCCGACAACGTCTACCGCGGCACCGAGTTCCTTGGTGCAACCGTGCGTCGCGCCCACGATGACGCGGTCGAGTGGGTCGAACGACATCGCGTCCCCGAGGAGCAGTCGCAGAGGTGATGTACGCCTCTCGTTCCGTGCGGGCGCTCTCCCTGGTCCTTGCGAGCGCGCTGCTGGTGTTGATCGGCTGCAGTGGTGTGGAGGATGCCGAGGGGCCGACGTCGGCGCCCGACGCCGACACTGCGGTCGATGACGCGGCGGTCGATCTCACGTCCCCGGAGCCGCCCGTCTCCTCGCCGGATGACGGCACCGGCGACACGGGTGCCCCCGAGACGACCATGCCACTCGACGGTTCCACCGCGCCTGACACCGCCCCGCCCGATGACGGGAACACTGGCTCTGGCGACCCCGAGCCGGACGACGCACCTTCCACCGGCGACGGTGGCACTGGCGACGAAGCCGCCGATGACGATCCGAACCCGATCCTGGTGCTGCTTGCCGTCGTCGGGTCCGTCCTGCTGCTGGCGGTCGCTGCGTGGTGGATGGTGCGTCGCCGCGATCCCGACGACGAGGTTCATCCGCCACCCCTGGGCGACGATTGGCCGGGGCAGCAGATGTCGATCTGATGCTGCGAACGACCTTGCGGCGCTCCGGGAGTCAGTCGTCGGATGAGATCTGGTCGTGTCCGCCGACCCGTCCACCGGGCACGTGCACCAGGATCACGATGCTGACGATGAGCGCCCACAGCGGGAACGCCACGCCGAAGGGTGCGGTGATGAACGGCACGACGAACATCACCGCGCCCACCGCGTAGCTGAGCCACGCAAGCCACGCCGGCAACACCCCGCTGCGGAGCACCACGGTGGACGTCGTGAACACGAAGACCGCCTGGATGCGGGGAGCGACCACCAGCAGCAAGGCGCTGCCGAACCCGGTCGCCAACGAGATCGACTGCGCATCGACCTCCGCTGCGCCGAGCAGGCTGACCGCAACCGCAGGAGCTGCGATCGCAGCTGTGGCGACGAGCATGACGACGATGTGAACGATTCCCGATCCGAAGAACACCGTCGAGAAGAACTGATCTTCGCGGTCGCCGAGCCGCCGACGAATCACCGCGATGAACCACAGGAACGCCACTGACGACATCGAGGCCGCGTTGAGGGCGAGGATCAGCGACGCTTGATGACCCCTGTCGACGAACCACGCTGTCAGCTCGCCGTCCGGACGATCGAGGTCGGGTACCTGCCACAATGCGACCAGTGCGGCCAGGCTCAAGACGGCGTAGACGACCCCGGCGATCGCTGCCGCCTCGGTCGATCGCCCCCGGCCACCCAGCGGCCCGCGCCCGGTTGCGGTCATCGAGAGCGCCCCGAACGCGGCGACGGCGTGTTCCACGTGTTGCGCACCGCGTTCATGATGCCATGGCGGGCTCGCCGATCACCTGGTCGTCCACCGGCCCATGCCCATGGCAGCGCGCCGGGACGTGGCCGGCCTACCGCGTCTCGGCCCCGTGGGACGACCACTCCGGCGCAGCGACCCTCTCGAGAGTGAGAGCGTGGACCGGCACGATCGAACGATCAGACCATCAAGGATGGTTCGCCGGTCGACCGCGACAAGTTCGGGGTGCTGCTCGCCCTGCTGGTCGCAGCCTTCCTCATCTCGGGAACCGAGCCCGATGAAGCCCGGCTCATCGGGGCGGTGTTGAACGTCGCCGCGGTGGCCGCTGCATTCGCGGCGACCGGACTGGGCTCGCAGCGACGTCCCATGGTGCTGCTCGCGACGTCGGGTGTGGTGGCGGCTGCGTTCGTCGGTTCGTCGTCGTCGAGCTCGGCTGCGGCGAGCGCAGGCGCGCCCGGCCAGGCGTTGCTGCTCGTGGCGATCCTCGTCGCCGTGGTGATGCGGATCCTCCGACACGAGGAGGTCGGAGGCCGTGACGGGGCAGATCTTCCTGGCCACTCTGGTCGCCAGGCTCGTCTCGCACTCTGGTGGTCCGCTCCCCCGGCCAGAGGGCGGAGGTCGGTCGGTGTCGTGGCCACGGTGATCGGCTCGGGTTGGCCCGAGACCGTCGCGCCAGGGAGGATGTCGTCATGAACAGAGCGGGTCGCATCCTCGATCGATTCCGATCCAACCCGGCTTCCCTCCGGAACGCGACGGCGGCGATCATCAGCGTGACCGTCGGGGTTGTGGTACTCGGAGCAGTGCTGATCTGGCTCCTCGATCGTGACGAGTACCCGACGTTCGGCGAGGCGCTGTGGTTCACACTTCAGACCGTCACCACCGTCGGCTACGGCGACGCGACGCCGGAACGGGCGCTCGGTCGGATCGTGGCCGGCGTCGTCATGGTCACCGCGATCGGTCTGATCACCATCGTCACGGCGCTCATCACGTCAGTGTTCATCGAGGCGGCCCGTGCGAAGCTCGACCGGAGCAAGAACGACGACGAGGTCGACGCCCGGGCCCGGCTCGAGGCGAGCCTGGCCGAGATCTCCGGACGGCTGGATCGCCTGGAGTCGAGCCTGAGCTCGTACCGCTCGTCGACCGGGACCCCACCCGACGGCTCGTGAGGCGGGCCGCGTCCGCTGCCCGTTCGAGCCGGGCAGTCAGAAGAACGTGCCGCAGAACGGGTTGGGGCGGCTGAGGAACAGGGTGTCGGCCACGTCGGTCGCCGCCGCCCGTCGAACGTCGACCGCGCCGGTGATCGTGAGCTGCGACCACGACGGCCCGCCCAGGTAGGCCGCTGACAGCGTGGCGACATCGGCGACGAGATCCGGCTCGTCGTCGGTCCGGACCGCGCCATCGGCCGAGATGCGCCACGTCCCGTCGTTCGCGGGCAGGAGCGGGTCGATCACGCCGATCGTGACCGCCTCCGCTGCGACCCGATACGAGCGCTCGCTGAGGGCTGCGTCGACGTCGACCAGACGGATCCACTGTTCGTCCTGGAGCCACTCCTGGCGGTACGCACGTGGGTCCCACACGGCGCGTCTGATCAGATCGTCGGTCGGTCGCGCATCGAGGCGCCATGAGGTCACGAGATCGACGTCGATCAGGTACGCCCAGAGCGCCAACTCGGTCTCATCGGATGCGCCGAACAGATCGTGGAGCTTCCCGGTTCCGCCGGGTTCGTCCGACGACGCCTCGTTCCACTCGACCGTGTAGTGGACGTAGCCGTCGTCGAGGCCGCTGGCATCGCTGTGGACGGCGACGAACGTGGCGCTCGAGCGCTCGGTCGCCTCACGGAGCAGGCGCGGCCACCACGAGGCCGGACGCGAGATCACCCCCGGTCGTCGATGCGCGACCCGCTCGTACAGCGACGGCACGATGTCGAGCATGCCGTCGGGTTCGAGGATCCGGAACGAGCCGTCGACCGCAGCTGCCGCCACCGGGCGAGCTCGCGCCGGGGTCAGGACGGCCTCGCACGAATCGCCCGCCACGCCGAAGCCGAACCGTGCGTAGATGGTCGCCTCGCTGGCCCGCAGGCTCATCAACGCCAGGCCGCGCTCGGCAGCGTCGTGCACCATTGCTTCCAGCAAACCCGAACCGACCCGTCGGCGCCGATGGGTCGGCAGCACACCGACGCGCGAGACAGCGCCGCTCGGCAGACGCCCGCCCCCCGGCACGGTCGTGTCGACCAGGAACTGGCCGGCGTGACCGACGCAGCGATCGCCGTCCCAGGCACTCAACGACGGCATCTCCTCCCAACTCGGTCGCGAACGCTCCCACTGCTCGTCGCTCGGAGGCGCGCTCATCAGCGAGATCGCCGTCACGTCGGCCGCTCGTCGGAACTCGTCGGACGTGGTGGGTCGGATCGCGATCGTCATGTGAACACCTTCCGGTACTCGACCTCGGGCACCTGGACGTCGCAGTAGTCGTCGAAGTCGGCGGTGATCCCGGTCGCCGCCCAGCCGTGCCGCTCGTAGAAGGCCCGCGCACGAGGGTTGTCGTCGAGCACCCAGAGCACGGCGAGGTCGAACCCTTCGGCCTGCAAGCGTTCCTCGGTGTGCCGCATCATCTCGTCGGCGACGCCGCCTCCCCAATGATCGGGATGGAGGTAGAAGGCCCAGACCTCGCCTCGACCCGTGAAGCCTCGCGCCCGTTCCCGTTCCGGGCCGAACGACGAGAAGCCCACCACGCGGACCCCGTCGGCCGTCTGCTCGGTCGCGACCGCGACCCGGTGGCCGGGGGCGAAACGCCACCTGGTCCAGAAATCGCGTCGTGAGGAATCGAAGTCGTCGGCGTACAGCACGGTCTCGGGAAACACATGGGCGTAACCGGCCCGCCACGAGGCCACCTGGACATCGGTGATCCCGTCGGCGTCCGAACGAGTCGCAGCTCTGATCTCGAACGCCATCATGTCAGTGTGGCAGCCGAGCGCCGTCGGTCGGTCACGAGTTCGCTCGGTGCCGCAACCGGCCGTCCGATGTCGTCGCTTCTCGGCCAGCGGCTCGGAAGCCCGCCAGGACCGGCCGATGCGTTCGACACTGATCGCCTCGACCCGCGGCGCGGGATCCGTCCGTGCCGAACGCCCACTCGACGACGTCCGGCGACCTGACTCGGCGCGTGGACGAGGGCCGTCAGACGGCGAGGAGGTCGCGCGCGCCGGTGTCGCTCGACGGGTGACGCAGCTTGCTCATCGCTCGTGCCTCGATCTGGCGGATGCGCTCACGGGTGAGGTTGAAGTGCTCGCCGACCTCTTCGAGGGTGCGGGGCTCGCCGCGGTCGAGCCCGAAGCGAAGCTTGAGGATCTCTCGTTCGCGCTCGTCGAGCGGTGCCAGCAGGCGGGCGATCTCCTCGGGCAGCAGGGCGGTCGCCGCGACCTCGAACGGCGATTCGGCCGAGCGGTCCTCGACGACGTCACCGAGCTCGGCGTCACCGTCCTCGCGGAGGGGCTCGGACAGCGAGAGCGGCTCCGCAGCGAAGCGCAGTGCCTCGGTCACCTTGTCCTCGGGCATCTCGACCTCCTTCGCCAGCTCGGCGAGGGTGGCGGGACGGCCGTACTTGAGCTCGAGGCGCGAGCGCGCCTTCTGGAGTCGGGCGAGCGTGTCGCCGGCGTGTACCGGGAGGCGGATCGTGCGGCCGGTGTTGGCGATGCCACGGGTGATCGCCTGGCGGATCCACCAGGTCGCGTAGGTGGAGAACTTGAAACCCTTGCGCCAGTCGAACTTCTCGACCGCGTGCATCAAGCCCAGGTTGCCCTCCTGGATCAGGTCGAGCAGGGGCAGACCCGACGCCTGGTACTTCTTGGCGATCGACACGACGAGGCGTAGGTTCGACTGCACGAACTGGCGCTCGGCCTCCTCGCCCTTGCGGGCGGTTCGCCGCAACTCGCGCTTCTTGGCCGGAGTGACCTCCTTGCCACCGGCGTCGAGCACCTCGATCGCTTCCTTGCCGGCTTCGATCGCTTTCGCCAGACGTACCTCGTCGTCTTTCGTCAGCAGCGTGTACTGGCCGATGTCGGTCAGGTACAGGCGGACGAGGTCTTCGTCGTCACGGTCGACGCGATCTTTGGCCACGTTGGCTCCTCTGGGGTCCGTCATTCGTTGGTCACGCCCGGAGGCGATCCTGGCAGCCCTCGGAGGCGGTGAATGCGGGGTCGAACTCGGCCCAGCACCAGGTCGGCACCAGGTCGCGCCAGCCGTCAGATCCACCAAACGCCCGAAAGGTTGTGGTAACGATACCGACCCCCTCCACGGCGTCAACCAGCCGATGCCGTTTCCGAGAGCGATAACTGTGTTCGGTATGGCGAGGAACCGCTGATCTGTATTTCCGATGAGACGCGAGCACCCGGAGCGATCATGAGCTCGAAGTCCCGCTCAGATTCACCGACGATAGGATTCCGATACCCGTCGGTGTGCTCCCGGCGGAGGTTCCCGAAGGAGGATTTCATGCCGAACCCCGTGTTGAACGAGCGGGCCCTGCAGTCCGCGACCACCACGTGGGCACCCCCCGAACCCCAGACCGGTCACTTCCCACCCGTCACCGACGGGCCGGTCAGCTCCTGGCAGCCCAAGGTGATGACGGTCAACGGCGTCATCTCCGCGACGGCCACGCTGTTCGTCCTGCTCCTGGCCAGTGCCGCCGTCGGATGGACCACGACCGGCGCACCCGAGCTCGTCCAGTTCTCCGACGGAACCGTCGGCTACAACAACTCGATCCCGACGCTGGCATGGGGTGGTCTGATCGTCGGCGTCGGCCTGACCTTCTTGTTGATGTTCAAGCCTCACCTGGCCAAGTTCATCGCGCCTGTCTACGCGCTCGCCGAAGGGTTCTTCATCGGCGCCATCTCCCGTGCCTACGAGAACATCTACGACGGCCTCGTCGTCCAGGCGGCCGGGGCCACGATCGCGGTCTTCGGCGTGATGCTCGTGCTCTACCGCACCGGTGTGATCAAGGTCACGAACCGATTCCGCAAGATCGTCGTCTCGGCCACGATCGGCATCATGGTCTTCTACGGCGTCTGCTTCGTGATCCAGCTGTTCGCCGGCTCCGGCTCCGTCAGCTTCCTGTCGAGCCCGAGCCTGCTCGGCATCGCGTTCAGCATCTTCGTCGCCGGACTCGCCGCGTTCAATCTCGCCCTCGACTTCGATTTCATCGAGCGCGGCACCGAGCAGGGCCTCGCCAAGGACTTCGAGTGGTACGCCGCATTCGGGCTGCTGGTCACGATCATCTGGCTCTACCTCGAACTGCTGCGCCTGCTCGCCAAGCTGCGCGAGCGGTGACCGACCGCTCGGCCGCCGAAGCCGTCGCAGTCGCAGCCGCCGGGGCCACGCTGTCCGGCCTCGCGGGCTCCCTGGTCGGCCTCGCTGTCCCGGCAGCGGTCGTCGGGGCGCTCAACGGAGCGGTCTCGGGCTGGCGGCAGGTCTACGACTGGCGTGTCGCGAAGGGTGGTGCAGCGTTCGTGCTCGATTCGACGTGGGCACTGGGCACCACCACCGCCGGGCTGATGGCCCACGCCGTCGCGGCCGTTCGTGGCGACGCCGGGTTCGTCGAACGGGCGAGCCGGCGCCAGAACCGGCACGTCTACGCGCGCGGGTTGCAGCTCCGTCGGGGGTTCGCGATCACCCTCGGGAACGTGGTGAACGGTGCCGGAGACGTGACCCGCCCACGGCGGCTGAAGCTCGTGACCGATCACGAGGACGTCCACGTGTGGCAGGCACGGGGGTTCGGGCCGTGCTACCCGATGCTGTACCTCGGATGGATGGTCGGCGGTGGTGTGGCGGGTGCCATCGTGTGGGCGACCTCGCGGCGCGATGAGCGGCTGACGCGGGTCGTCGAGTCGTGCGCCTACTACCTGAACCCGTTCGAGTGGTGGGCCTACAGCCGCGACGATCACTGGCCGCCGAGCGGCAAGATCGACGCCCTCGGCTGGAAGCGGCCGGCGGTGCGCAGCTTCGCCAGCTTGCGCTGATCGGCGCCGCGACTTGCTCGAACGGGTCCAGGTGCCTCGACGGGTGGTGTCCTTCTCACCGAGCCGTGAGGCGAGCACGAACCTCTTCGAGATCGGCCCTGACCAGGCCGATCACGCGCCGCGTTCCCGGATCGAGCGTCGGGTCGACACGTCCGGTGATCGCGTCGAGGGCCTCGATCAGCTGGCCGAGCCGGGTGTCGTAGACCGCGGCGCGATCGCCGCGGTCGTCGATCGGCTCACGGAACGACTCCGCGAGCGTGTCGGCGTCGACGGGCGGGATCGCGGGCGATCGTCGATGCCACAGTTCGGCGTGCCAGGCGTGCCGGTGACCGGCTTCCGCGAACAGTCGCTGCAGGGTCGGATCGACGCCGTCGGTCGCCCATCGCCCGAGGGCCTCGAACAGATCGAGGTTGGCGGCTCTCATCCGGGCGCAGATCGTTCCCAGCTCGATGATGCCGAGCGGATCGACCGAACCGCTCACAACGGCGTGCCGGCTCGCCAGGCTGCCTCGGCCGCGCCGAGATCGGTCGCCGGCTCGCCGTCATCGACGTATTCGAGCAGCATCGAGCGGAACGGTCCACCGACTTCCAGCTTGCCGAGGATCGCGCTGACGCCCCACACGACCCGATCGAGGATGACGAAGCTCGCGGGCATGTTGAGCGACTCGATGACACGGGCGTGCGGACCCTGCACGTCGAAGATCTTGGCGATCGTGTCGATCATCCATTGCCGGGTGAACGTGAATTCGTCGGTGAGGTACGGCTGGTAGGGGCTGCTGACGTAGTCGTAGACCAGGCCGGCGTCGAGCCCATGGCCGATGGGAAGGAAGCCGCTGTGCTCCATCGCCGAGACCAGCAGGTCGGCGTCGCGGTGGACGATGATCGCATCGAGGCTCGGGCGGAGGAGCTCCCACTCGCCAGGTGACCAGCGCTTGACGAGGCCGAAGTCGAGGAAGGTCACGCTGCCGTCGTGGTGGAACTTGTAGTTGCCCGGATGCGGATCGCCGTTGAACGCCCCGTGCCGGTTGACGGCGTGCTGGGCGAATCGCCAGATCACCTCGCCCGCGCGCTTCTTGGTGTCGTCGCTCGCGGTGCGACGGAACTCATCGAACGAGAGTCCGTCGACCCACTCGGTGGTGAGCAGATTCTCTGTCGAGAGCTCGGCGACGAGTCCGGGGATCCGCACCCACGGATGGCCGGCGAAGAGGCTCGAGAACTCCTGTAGGTTGCGCGCCTCGAGTCGATAATCGAGCTCCTCGCGCATGCGGTCGCGGAGCTCGTCGACCAAACCCTTGGCGTCGAGACCCTTGAGCATCATCGCCGAGAACATCCCGTACATCACCTCGGCGGCGTCGAGGTCGCTCTCGATCGCCTCGTGCACGCCCGGGTACTGCACCTTGACCGCCACGTCACGGCCGTCGTGGGTGACGGCCCGATGCACCTGCCCGATGCTCGCCGCCGCGACCGGGAGATCGCTCCAGTCGAGGAACACGCGCTCGGGCGATTGACCCAACTCCGACTCGACGACTCCGGCCGCCAGCGAGGGTGCCATCGGCGCGGCATCGGCCTGCAGCGTGGCGAGGGCGGCCTGGGCGTCGTCGGGCAACGCCTCGAAGATGAAGCTGACGAGCTGTCCGGCCTTCATCAGGACGCCCTTCATCTCACCGAGCTCCTTGGCGACGTCCTCAGCGGTCCGGATCGCGAACTGCGCGTCGAGCTCCGCTCTCCGTTCGGCCGGGGATCCGACACCGCGGACCTTGGCCACGGCGAAGCGGGCCGAGTTCCGAGCCGACAGCTTCCACACCCTCGCGGAGCGACTGAACCGGTTCGTGATGGGCGATGCGGCAGCGGCCTGCTTGGTCTTCGCGGCGGCCGTCCCGATCCCTGCGGCGAGGGCAGCGAGACCTGCCAGCGAAGCGACCTGGGTCTTCTTCATCGTCGGTTCAACCGCTCAGCTCGCTCGTCGCGCCACCGGGTCGGTTGCGAGCACGTCGTCGGGGATCGGTGCTCCGCTCACCTCGTCGGTCCAGTAGCTGCCGTCGTCGAGTCGGCGCAGGGCGGCTTCGACCCCCTCGAGATCGCGCTCGATCCGGGTGAGGTCGACCACGGCCGGCGCGCCGGCGGCGGTGACGGCGGCTGGGACGGGTTCTGCCTGATCGGGAGACTCGCTCACGGTGGGGACGCTAGCAAGACAGCGCCAGCACCTATCGTGTGAATCATGGCGACCCGGGCGACGAGTCGTCAGCGATGGAGACAGCTGCCCGTTGCACTGGGTCTGCTCGCTCCGTCGCTGATCGTGCTGACCGCATTCGTGCTGTATCCCCTCGGTCGTGCGATCGTCCTCGGCCAGCAGCGCTGCAACGTCCAGGGCCGCTCGTGCGTCTCCAACGGATGGGATCAGTACGTCGACACCTTCATGTCGAGCGAGTTCCAGCACGCCCTCTGGGTGACGGTGAAGTTCGCCGCCATCACCGTGCCGCTCGGCCTGGTGTTCGGCGTCGGCCTGGCCGTGCTGGCCGACAAGCACCTCCGCGGGATCGGCTTCTTCCGTGCCGTCTTCTCCTCCACGGTCGCGACATCGGTCGCTGTTTCGAGCCTGATGTGGCTCTTCCTGCTGCAACCGGAGGTCGGTGCGTTGTCGAACCTCGGTTGGCTGAGCGATCTGTTCCCGGTCGTCAAGAGCCCGGGTCTGCTGCGCGACCCGGGCACGGCGCTCACCTCAGTGGCGTTGTCGAGCGTCTGGGCGAGCCTGGGGTTCACGTTCATTCTCGTCACCGCCGGGCTGCAGGGCATTCCGGCCGAGTTGTACGAGGCGGCCGCGATCGACGGCGCGACCGGCGCCCGACGCTTCCGTCACATCACACTGCCGATGCTCGGCCCCACCCTGCTGTTCGTGCTGATCGTGCTCACCACACGGGCGTTCCAGACCTACGGCGAGATCGACCTGCTGACATCGGGCGGTCCTCGTCCCTACGACTCGACGATGACGCTGACGTACCTGACCTACGGGCAGGACTCCATCATCCGGGGCAATGTCGGCCTGCAGGCGGCGACGGCGGTGCTGCTGTTCGTCGTGCTGCTCGGCCTGTCGCTGCTGCAGCTGCGCGGAATCGGGAAGCGGGTTCACTATGGCGCCCAATGAGGTCGAGATGGCGACGAGCGCTGCGGCGCCCGGTCGGGGAGCAACTCGCGCGGACGCGCCGTCGACCCACGGGTCGCGACCGGCGCACGGGCCGGTGTTCCGGGCGCCGCGTGGGCTCCGACTCGCCGGTCGTTACGCCCTGTTGGGCTTCGTGACGTTCATCGTCGTGTTCCCCGTGTACACGACGGTCGTCGCCTCGCTCAAGCCCGGCGAGCGGGTGCTCCAGAACCCACTGGTACCGGACGCCTTCACGCTGGACATCCTGCGCGAGGCCTGGACCGAGGGTCGTCTCGGCCGCTTCATCTTCAACTCGTTGCTCGTCGCCGTGGTCGTGACGGTGTTCCAGGTAGCGACATCGGTGATGTCGGGCTACGCGTTCGCGATGCTGGACTTCCCGGGTCGCGGACTGCTCTTCGTCGTCTTCCTGGCGACCCTGCTCGTGCCGCTCGAGGCGACGCTGGTGGTGAACCGGCGAACGATCGACTCGCTCGGATGGCTCAACACGTACCAGGGCCTCGCGGCGCCCTTCCTCGCGACCGCGTTCGGAACGTTCCTCCTGCGGCAGGTCTTCATGGGGTTTCCCGACGATCTGCGCGACGCGGCCCGGATCGACGGCGCCGGCCACGCCCGATTCCTCTGGAGCGTCGCCCTGCCCGTGATTCGACCGACGGTGGGAGCTTTGGCCCTGTTCGGCTTCCTCTCCAGCTGGAATCAATATCTGTGGCCGAACCTCATCACGACGGAGTCCGACATGAACACGGTCCAATCGGGTCTGCGCCTCCTGCGCTACTCGACGCTCGACAAACCCAACCTGCTCATGGCCGGCACGGTGATCGCGGCCGTTCCGATCTTCGCCGCACTGCTCGTCTTCCAGCGCCAGTTGGTGCGTGGCCTCACGGCCGGGGCGGTGAAGGGATGAATCACCGCATCGGTTTGCTCGCAGGTGTCGCCGGTCTCGTGGTCGCCGCCTGCAGCGGGGGAGGGGACTCGATCCTCGAGTCGGGCAACGAGGCGGGCACGACGGCGGTGCCGACGGCCGGCGTGACGCAACCAGCCGCCGACGACGACTCGGGCAACGGATCGACGGTCGCGCCCGGATCGACCACGCTGCCTGCGACCACGATCGCACCGACCACGACCACGACACCGCTCGACACGCTCCGATCGTGCCCGGTCGACGCCCTCGACGGTGCCGGTGGCACGGTCGAGGTGCTCATGTGGCACGGTCTGACCGGCGCCACGGACGACGGGATCGAGTTCCTCGCCGACCAGTACAACGCGAGCCAGGACCGCGTGCGTATCAAGCTCGAACCGCAAGGCAGCTACGAATCCACGATCGACAAGTACGTCCAGTCGAGCCAGAGCAGCCGGCCCGACCTCGTCATGTTCCCCGAATACGTCGTCCAGCAGACGATCGACTCCGACTCGGTGATCCCGATCGGGGCGTGCGTGCAGGCGGCCGGGTTCGATCTGAGCACCTTCCAGCCGGCGACGCTGACGACCTACTCGACCGCCGGCGTTCAGTGGGCGATGCCGTTCAATGTCTCGAACCCGGTGCTGTACTACAACCGGTCGATGTTCCGCGAGGCCGGTCTCGACCCCGACGACCCGCCTCAGTCGCTCGAGGAGCTGCGTGCGTACTCACAGGCCATCGTCGACTCCGGTGCCGCGTCCTACGGAATCGCGCTCGACAGCGGCACCGATTCGGGTGGCGGCTGGTTCATCGAGCAGTGGTTCGCCAACGCCGGCGAGCTCTATGCCGACAATGGCAACGGCCGCGATGCCCCCGCGAGCCGCGTGTTGTACGACAGCCCCGCCGGGGTCGAGTTGCTCACGTTCGTCCAGGACCTCGTGCGGGACGGGCTCGCGTTCTACGTCGGCGGCAACGCAAGTGGCCAGGACAACTTCCTGAAGCTCGCCGACGCCGCCGAGCCGGCCGCGATGACGATCGGTACGTCGGCGGCCCTCGGCACGGTCATCGACGTGATCGACGGCGGCTTGATCCCGGGGATCACCGGTGACGACATCGGCATCGGCCCCCTGCCGGGTCCGGCCGGGACACCGACAGCGCTCGTCGGGGGTGCCGCCCTCTACATCGTCGCCGACCACGGCGACCAGACCGCCGCCGCGGCCTGGGACTTCATCACCTACCTGGTCTCACCGGAATCGCAATCAGAGTGGGCGGTGCAGACCGGCTACGTGCCGGTGCGAACCGACGCGCTCGACATCGAGCCGGTTGCGTCGACCTACGTCGACGACCCGCGGTTCCGCGTCGCCTACGACCAGCTCGTCGGCTCACCCGACGAGCCGGCGCTCCAGGGTCCGATCCTCGGACCGCAGCGCGAGGTCCGAGTGGTGACGGCGCGCGCCGTGGCCGAGATCCTCGACGGAGGCGATGTCGCGACCGCGCTGTCGAACGCGGCGACGCAGGCCAACGCCCTCATCGCGGAGTACAACGTCCGCAACTGACACGTCGCCCACCCCCTCGGTTCTGTCTGCCTGGAAGCGGGACATGACCGGTTCCACGCAGACAGAACGGGGGATGGTCAGGGGGCGGGGAACTCGACCACCTTGCCGCGGTTGATGCTCACCCAGTCGCGGGCCTCGAGGTAGGGCCGGAAGCTCTCGGCGATCGCGAGGTGGTGCGCCTCGGTCTTGGGTTGCTGCAGTTCGTAGAGCTGGGGGAACTCGAGCCACGCCGTGACCGCCCGCCAGAGGCGCATCGCCGCCTCGCCTTCGGGAGGATCGATCAGCACCGGTCCGAACAGGCAGCGGTCACCGAAGAACAGGGTCGGGACGCCGTAGCCACCGTGACCGACGACCCGCGCGTGGTCTGCGTGGATCTCGTCGTGGGTGGTCGGATCGGCGATCGCTTCGTCGACCAGCGCGGGATCGAGGCCCATCTGGTCGATGATGTGTCGGGCGACCTCGGGGTCGTGGGGCCGGTTGCCGTCCTCGTGCAGTGCTCGTCCGGCCCGGTCGTACCAGCGGTCGAGGTGATCCATGCCCTGGCGACGGAGTGACGCCCCGATGCGCATCATCGACCAGCCGTACGACCACTCCCGTTCCCACGGGTGCTTCTTGCCCGGCTGCAGGTTGACCTCCTCGAGGCTGAAGAACTTCCAGTCGATCCGCAGATCGGTCTGCTCGCGCACCGATCGGATCCACTTGGACGTCTGATAGGCGAAGGGGCACATGAGATCGAAGTGGAAGTCGACCTGTGTGGGTTCGGGCGCCGTCGTCATGGGACCAGCGTGGCACGCGACCGTCGACCGTTTCGAGGCCGAGCCGGCGACGATCGGTCTCACGAGAATTCACTTGCCTGATCCGGTGGCGAAGCGGGACACTGCGGGGACGCCGACGACGAGGGGGTTCCGATGAGGCGATCCAAGGGGAACACGCGAGCTGCCGGGGTGGTGCTCGCCGCCGTCACGCTGATCGTGGCGACGGTTGCGGGCCAGGCCGACGCCGGTCGACCGCAGGCCACCGGTGCGACGCCGAGCGCCGTGCCGTCGGGCCCGTCGTGGATCGTCACCCTGGGTGATTCGGCGATCTCGGGGGAGGCCGGCCGGTGGGCGGGCAACACCAACAACGCCTCGTGGCGACACGACACCGGAGCTGATGCGTACTTCGACAACGCCGGCAACAACGGCGAGACGACCCCCGGCTGTCACCGTTCCAAGTCGGCCGAAGCCCACATCGGGGGCGGCGTCAACTCGCTCAATCTCGCCTGTTCTGGTGCGAGGACCTACACCCAGACCGGTGGCGACTTCAAGCCCGGGCTCGACTGGTACGACGGGCCCGCGGGTCGGAGTCAGGTGGTGCAACTCGCCGAATTCGCCGCCTCGAACCGCGTCCGCGCCGTGACCGTGCTGATCGGCGCCAACAACTTCGGGTTCGCCGACATCGTCCAGCAATGCGTGACGAACTGGCTCACCTCGCCCTCCTGGTGGAAGAACTACTGCTACGACGATCGTTCGATCCGTGATCGTTTCACGTCGAGCGCCGTGAACGCACGGACCGACGAGGTCGCCGTAGCGTTGGTGAACGTCGCGCAGGCGATGGAGAACGCCGGGTACGACCACACCGACTACACGATCCTCGTGCAGACCTACTGGTCGCCCGTGCCACGCGGCGCCGACATCAGGTACAGCGAGCGCGGCTGGACGAGGCAGTCGATCGGTGGGTGCGGGATGTGGAACCGTGACGCGAACTGGGCCAACGACACCGCCGTCGTCAAGATGAACCAGGCGCTCACCGACGGTGCCATCCGCAGCGGCCTGACGAACACCGTGGTCCTCGACATGTCCGAATCGCTCAACGGCCACCGGTTGTGCGAGCGCGGCGTCGGGCTGCTCGAAGAGGTGGGGCTGTCGGACTGGACGCACCCCGATGCCGCGGACCGCACGGAGTGGGTGAGTCAGATCCGCACGATCACGACGATCTTCGGCCCGTACCAGCTCCAGGAGGGCATCCATTCCAGCTACTGGGGGCAGCTCGCGATGCGCCACTGCCTTCGCCTGGCATACAACGGCGGCGCCGTTCGGGGCGGCTCGTGCCGGAGCACCGGAGGCGTGAACGCCAACGGTGAGCCCAACATGGCGCTGACCTGACGCCGCCGGGCTCAGCCCCGATCGAGATGTCGGAGGGCACGCTCCCGTCGACGCCGCTTGTTGCGTCGCGCGACGGCGACGAACACGATGAAGGCTCCGGCGAGGACGACCCACACCAGCAGGGTGAGGAGAGCGATCGTCGACAACGGTTGGGCCCATGTGTTCCCCGCGCCAGCGGGTCGCTGAACCGTCTCGACGTAGAGCCCACTCTCCGTACCGTCGAGCGATGCCTGCCACTCGATCACTCCATCGCCGACCTCCGTGCCCTCGGCCGAGACAAGCTCACCGGGGAGCGACACACGGTACGTGAACGACAGCGCATCGGCCGGGGTGGCGCCGGTCGCTGCGAACTCGTCGGCGAACGGTAGGCCACCGACCGCCTGAACGAGATCCGCGTCGGCGAACGTCGCGAACCCGTCCTCCAACACCAGCACGCCGTTGATCGCGTTCGTCGTCTGGTCGTCCGCGCCGGGGGTCCGGGCAGCCTGCATGCGGGTGAGCGGCGGGCCGATGCTGTTGAGCACGTTGGCGAGCTCCTGGGCGGATCGGAACTCGTGGGTCAACGTGATGGCGAGTCCGCCGTCGTCGGTCGAATCCGGCCCCTCGACGATCCAGCCGTTCGCGATCGCATCGTCGAGCCGGAGATCGTCCACCAGGTCGGGCACCTGGGCGACGAGCTCGGCATCGGCCACAGCGGCCACGGTGACCACGCCGGTGCCGTCGGGCTCCATGTCGACCGAGACGGTCACGTCGAGCCGGCAGGCGGTGAGGGCGAGCACGCAGACGAGGAGCACGAGACGGCGGATCACGGGGTGTCAGTCTCGCAGCCGCCGGCTGCGGCTCGGTGTCAATCACCGCCGAGAACTTCGGATCGAGGGTCGGGCGGTGTGTGCGACGATGTCGCGGATGCCGATCGTGGGCCAACCGTGGCGATTCTTCGACCCGACGCTCGGGGTGCCCGACCCCACCTCGCCGCCCGCGGAACCGACGGCCCTCTATCAGCTCGACCGGAAACTCGACGCCGGACGCGAGTGTTTCGGCATGCTCGCCCCGTTCGCATACCTCGATCGCGTCTCGGGCTACGGGGTGGTCGCTCCGCACGACCTACCGCTCGGCCTCGACATCGTCGACCAGGCGCTGACCGACGGCACCGGTTCGACCTTCGAGAGCGACCTGACGTCGGTGCCCGCAGTCTTCACCTGGCTCGTCCCCAAGACAGGCGCCCATCTCCCGGCGGCGCTCGTGCACGACTCGATGATCGGCGACGACGAGTACGTCCTCGTCCGACAGGCGGGCGGCGAGGCGGCGGACGGCTTCCTGCCCGCGTCGGTCTTCTGGAAACCCGGCAGCGACACTCCGTCGCCGTTCACGGCGGTCGATGCCGACAGGATCTTCCGCGATGCGATGGCCGATTCCGGCACCGGCCTGATCCGGCGCTGGCTGGTCTGGACCGCCGTCACCCTTCGGACGATGTTCGCGCGTGACGGCACGTCCGACGCGGCCTGGGTGCGTTGGTGGTATGCGATCGTCGCCGGCTGCACGCTGCTTGCGATCGCCTGGCTGGGCTACCAGGCAACGGCACACATCTTCGACTGGACCGGGTCGTGGCCGTGCACCGACGAATTGCCGTGGATCGTCTCCGAGCTCCCTGGGCCGCTCGACGACCTGAGGTGGGCCGGTGAAGGGTTCGGTGCCCGATTCGTCTCCGGGGCGTTCTGGGCGATCCTGCTACCGATCCCTGTCGGCGTGGTCCTCTGGGGTCGGTTCCGCGCCGCCGGCGTCATCGCCGGGATCGCGTTCGCCGTCCTGTTCCACGTCACGATCGCGCTGCTCGTGCTGTCGGCGGTCTACCTGGTCGCCGAGACGGTCGTGACACCCGGACGGAGTCTCGCGCAGCTCCTGCCGCGCAAGAAGGTCGTCTGGCCGGGGCTCGCCGTCGCCGGCGCGCTCGTGGCGTTGATCGTGGCGATCTGCTGGCTGAGGTGACGACCGGCGAGATTCCGGCCGGCGTCAGGTCTCGGGCGGCGGATCGACCGTCTCGTCGTTGGTCGCCGTCGTGGCCAGCTCCACGGCAGCCGGCGGCACGAAGCCTTCGACCGCGGTGAACGTGAACCGCTGCTTGCCCTCGCGCTCGGGGTCGGGTTCGACGTCGACGACGATGATCTCACCGGCGGAGAACGTCTTGTAGAGGATCTTCTCGGACAGGACGTCCTCGATCTGGCGTTGGATGGCACGCCGCAGCGGGCGAGCGCCGAGCTGCGGGTCGTAGCCGATCGCGGCGAGCTCCTCCTTCGCCGGTTGGGTGACCTCGATGCCGAGCCCTTGGCCTTCGAGCTGCCCGACGAGACGCTTGAGCATCAGATCGACCATCTCGACGACGGCCTCCTGCGGGTGCTCGTGGAACACGATCGTCTCGTCGATCCGGTTCAGGAATTCGGGACGGAAGTGGGTCTTCAGCGCGTCGTTGACCTTCTCCTTCATGCGCTCGTAGCTCATCGCCGAATCGGCGGTGGTGAACCCGACGTTCGCTTTGCGGAGATCCGCCGTGCCGAGGTTGGAGGTCATGATCAGCACCGTGTTGCGGAAGTCGACCGAACGACCCTGGCTGTCGGTCAGACGGCCCTCCTCGAGGATCTGCAGGAGGGTGTTGAACACGTCGGGGTGAGCCTTCTCGATCTCGTCGAACAACACGACCGAGAACGGCTTGCGGCGCACCGCCTCCGTGAGCTGCCCACCCTCTTCGTACCCGACGTACCCGGGCGGGGAGCCGACGAGCCGGCTCACCGTGTGCTTCTCCATGTACTCCGACATGTCGAGGGTGATGAGGGCGTTGTCGTCGCCGAAGAGGAACTCGGCGAGGGTCTTCGCGAGCTCGGTCTTGCCGACACCGGTCGGTCCGAGGAAGATGAAGGAACCGCTGGGGCGCTTCGGGTCCTTGAGGCCGGCGCGGGTGCGTCGGATCGACTGCGACACGGCGGCGACAGCGTTCTCCTGGCCGACGATCCGCTTGTGCAGTTCGGCTTCCATGTTGAGGAGCTTGGCGGTCTCCTCTTCGGTCAGCTTGTAGACCGGGATGCCGGTCCAGATCGAGAGCACTTCGGCGACTGCTTCCTCGTCGACCTCGTCGAACAGATCGACGCCCTCGGCCTTCACCTCGACCTCTTTCACCGCCTTCTCGTCGAGCAGTGCCTTCTCCTGGTCGCGGAGCCGACCTGCCTCTTCGAACTGCTGCTCCTCGACTGCCCGCTTCTTCGCCTCCTGCACGTCGTCGAGCTTGCGTTCGATCTCGCGTAGGTCGGGTGGGGTCTGCATCCGCTTGATCCGCAGGCGCGATCCGGCCTCGTCGATGAGGTCGATCGCCTTGTCGGGCAGGTGGCGGTCGGAGATGTAGCGGTCGGCCAGATTGGCAGCCGCCACGAGGGCCTGGTCGGTGATCGTGACCCGGTGGTGCGACTCGTACTGGTCGCGGATGCCCTTCAGGATCTCGATCGTGTGGGCGAGGGTCGGCTCCTCGACCTTGACGGGCTGGAATCGACGCTCGAGCGCGGCGTCCTTCTCGACGTGCTTGCGGTACTCGTCGAGCGTGGTGGCACCCACGGTCTGGAGCTCGCCCCGGGCCAGCATCGGCTTGAGGATCGAGGCCGCGTCGATCGCGCCTTCGGCGGCGCCTGCGCCGACGAGGGTGTGGATCTCGTCGATGAACAAGATGATGTCGCCGCGGGTCTTGATCTCCTTGAGCACCTTCTTGAGGCGTTCCTCGAAGTCGCCGCGGTACCGCGAGCCGGCCACCAGCGCGCCGAGGTCGAGGGTGTACAGCTGCTTGTCGTGCAGCGTGTCGGGGACGTCGTTGTTGACGATCATCTGGGCGAGGCCCTCGACGATCGCGGTCTTGCCGACGCCCGGCTCACCGACCAGCACCGGGTTGTTCTTGGTGCGCCGCGAGAGGATCTGCATGACCCGCTCGAGCTCGCGGGTCCGGCCGATGACCGGATCGAGCTTGTGCTCGCGCGCCATCTGGGTGAGGTTGCGGCCGAACTGATCGAGGATCTGGGAGTTCTTCTCGTCGTCTCCACCCTTGGTCGACCCACCGACGTTCGCGCCCGCAGAGCCCTGCTCGCCGCCACCCCGGCCCGACGAACCGGACTCGGTGCCGCCCGTCGGACCCTGGTAGCCGGAGAGGAGCTGGATGACCTGCTGACGCACCCGGCTGAGGTCGGCGCCGAGCTTGACCAGCACCTGGGCGGCGACGCCCTCACCCTCGCGGATGAGGCCGAGCAGGATGTGCTCGGTACCGATGTAGTTGTGGCCGAGCTGCAGCGCCTCGCGCAACGACAGCTCCAGCACCTTCTTCGCACGCGGCGTGAAGGGGATGTGACCTGATGGCGACGACCCGCCCTGGCCGATGATCTCCTCGACCTGGTTGCGGACCGCCTCGAGCGAGATGCTCAACGATTCGAGCGCTTTCGCTGCGACCCCCTCGCCCTCGTGGATCAGCCCGAGCAGGATGTGCTCGGTACCGATGTAGCTGTGGTTCAGCAGGCGTGCTTCCTCCTGGGCGAGGACCACGACCCGGCGAGCCCGGTCGGTGAAGCGTTCGAACATGTGTCGCCTTTCGTAGCGAGTGGCGAATACGTGGACTCACTCTATCGGCGCCCGGGCGGACCACCTGATCGTGTTCGCAACACTGCAACAACTGCATCGGCGATATTGCCCAAGTCTTGAGAGAACGAATGCTCGGCGATCCCGGGTTCCGTCGAGCCGATGTTTCCCCCGTCAACGATCTGCGCCTAGCCTGCCACTCGTGCCCGACGCCGCTGTGACGTCTCCGTTGCTGTCCCTGGCCGGTATGGACGCGGACCGGGAGCGGATCGAGGCCGCGATGCGCGCCGCCGTCGTGACCCCCGACCCCTACCTGACCGAGATCGCCTCTCACCTCATCGTCGCCGGCGGCAAACGTCTCCGACCGGTGTTGTCGGTCGTCGCCGGACAGCTCGCCGGAGGTGTCGCGAGCGACGATGTCGTGCAGGGCGGAGTCGCTTGCGAGCTCGTCCACCTCGGATCCCTCTACCACGACGACGTCATGGACGAGGCCGCGACCCGACGCGGCGTCGAGACCGTCAACGCCCGTTGGGGCAACCTGCAGGCGATCCTCGCCGGTGACTTCCTGCTGTCTCGGGCGTCGGAGATCGCCGCCTCGCTCGGTACGGAGGTCGCGGGTTTGCTCGCTCGCACGATCGGCTGGTTGTGCGAGGGCCAGATCGAGGAGTTGCGTCACACCTACGACGTGACTCGCACCGAGGAGAGCTACTTCGCGTCGATCCATGGCAAGACCGCATCGCTCTACGGTACGGCGGCCCGGATCGGCGGCATCGTCTCGGGGCTCGACCGAGCGACCATCGATGCGCTGACCGCCTATGGCAACGCGTACGGCATGGTGTTCCAGATCGTCGACGACGTACTCGATCTGACAGCCACCGCCGAGCAGCTCGGCAAGCCCGCGGGACACGACATGGAGGAAGGCGTCTACACGCTGCCCGTCCTCCGCACCCTCGCTACCGGGCGGACGAGCGCCGATCAGCTTCGAGCCCTGCTCGGCAAGCCACTCGACCCCGGCGAGCGCGACCAGGCACTGACCATCGTCCGCTCCGACGAGGGCATCGAGCGTGCGATCGTCGCCGCCCGCAGCTATGTCACTGCTGCCGTGTCGTCGTGCGACGCGCTCCCCGGTGGTCCCGCCGTCGACGCCCTGCGCGAAGCTCCGGCGGCACTGCTCGCGACGGTGCTGAGCAGCACGGCCGGCTGACGAGCCGAGCCGATCGGCGAGGCCCGTTGGTCGAAGGGTTGCCCGATCGGGCAAGCTGTTCCGCTGTGCATGTCGTGATCATCGGAGCCGGCGAGGTCGGCTGGTACCTCGCCCAACGTCTCGGAGCCGAGCACCACGACGTCGTGGTGGTCGAGCAGAACGAGGTGATCGCCCGGGCTCTCGGCGAAGAGCTCGATGTCCAGACCATCGTGGGGAGCGGTACCCACCCTTCGGTGCTGCGGGCGGCGCGGGTCGACCGGGCCCAGCTCGTGGCCGGCGTCACCCAGGACGACGAGGTCAACATGATCGCCTCGGCGCTCGCCAAGCAGCTCGGTGCCGCCCAGACCGTGGTGCGCCTCCAGACCGACGAGCTGCGCGGTCCCGACGGCGCTCACCTGCGCGAGCTCGTCAACGCCGACCTCATCATCGATCCGGACGCGGACACCGCGGAGGAGATCCTTCGGCTCGTCAGCGTGTCGGGTGCCGACGAGGTCTATCCCATGGCGGGCGGCAACCTCGTCGTGCTGGGCGCCGTGGTCGGCGAGGACTCGGCGATGACCGGTCAGACCCTCGCCGACATCGCCTCGGTCGATCACTGGCGTTTCCTGTTCGGCGCCGTGACGCGAAACGGCGAGACGATCATCCCTCGCGGCGACCTCGAGGTGCGCGCCGGCGACCACGTGCGAGTCCTCACCGAGGAGCGACGTCAGCGGGAGGTGCTCGAAGCCCTCGATGCCGTCGGCAAGCGGGTCCGGCGAGTGATGGTGCTGGGTGGTGGGGCGGTCGGCGCACGTGTCGCCGAGCGCCTCGTCCGGAGTGCCGACGTCACGCTGGTCGAGCGAGACCACGCCCGCGCGACCGCGCTCGCCGAGCGCCTCCACAAGGTGACGATCGTCGAGGGTGAGATCACCGACACCAACCTGCTGACCGAGGAGTCGGTCTCGACCATGGACGTCGTCATCGCCGCGAACGGGTGAGGACACCGCCAACGTGTTGGCGTGTGCGTTCGCCGCTGCCGAGAACCACGACGCGTTCACCGTCGCCGTGCTGCACCGGTTGGCGCTGCTGCCGCTCGTTCGCCAGTTCGGCATCGATGCCGCACTGAGCCCTCGCACCGCATCGGCGAACGCGGTCCTGCGCCAATTGCGCGGCGGTGCGTCGTCGGTGGCCACGTTCCTGGACAGCGACGTGGAGGTCGACGAGTTCGTCATCGATGCCGGCAGCCCCGGCGACGGCGCCGTCGTGCGCGATCTCCACCTGCCCCGCTCGGTCCTGCTGGGCGCGGTCGTCAGGGACGACGGATCGAGCGAGATCGTGCGCGGTAACACCCAGCTCCACGCCGGTGAGAGTGTGGTGCTCTTCGCCCGCCCGTCGGCGCTCCACGACGTTCGACGAGTGTTCACCTCGTGAGGTCGCATCCGTGACCGAACGGATGATGGGCGGGATCGCCAGCGACCTGAGCGAACGCTGGGGACGATCGTACGAATCCCTGATCGGGCACATCAGCTTCCTGACACTCGCCGTCGCCGGCGGCGGGATCTTCGCCTCGGGCATCGTCGACGCCATGCGCGGTGGGCCGGACGTCGGCACACTGCTGCTGATCGGTTTCGTCAGTGGGCTGGTCGGTCTGATCGGCTGGCGCTTCACGGTGCTCCCCCACCAGATCAGGATCCTCGACGTCTTCATCACCGTCACTCTCGCCTGGCTCCTGCTTGCGTTCGTCGGAGCGCTGCCCTACGCGATCACCGGCTGGATCCCGGCCTACGACGACGCGGTCTTCGAGTCGATCTCGGGGTTCACCACGACCGGTGCCACGGTGCTTCGCCCGATCGAGGGCACGGGGCCGGGAATCCTCTTCTGGCGCTCGGTCACCCAGTGGATGGGCGGCATGGGCGTGATCGTGCTGGTGGTCGCCGTGTTGCCGACGGTCGGCTCGGGCGGCATGAGCCTGCTGGAGGCCGAAGCGCCGGGGCCGACCGGTGAACGCCTCACCCCGCGCTGTCCGCCAGACCGCCCGGCGGCTGTGGGCGGTGTACATCGGCTTCACGATCATGCTCGCAGTCGCCTACATGGCCGCCGGCATGAACCTGTACGACGGAGTGGCCCACAGCTTCACCACGGTGTCCACGGGTGGCTTCTCTCCGTACAACGCTTCACTGGGGCATTTCGACTCCGCCCTCATCGAGTGGATCTGCATCGTCGCCATGTTCATCGCCGGCTCGAGCTTCACCTTGTTGTATCGGCTCATCCGTGGGAATCCGGGGCCACTGCTCCGCTCGAAGGAGTTCCACCTCTACACCGCCGTGGTGTTGGTCGTGTCGACGATGCTGTTCGTCGTCGCCGACGCTGCCGGATCGGTCGCTGACCGCATCCGTGGCAGCATCTTCACGACGTTGACGGTCGTGTCGACCACCGGATACGCGACGGAGGACTTCGCGGCGTGGTCCGATGCTGCCCAGACCGTGATCCTGCTCCTCCTGCCGATCGGTGCGATGGCCGGATCGACGGCCGGCGGCGTGAAGCTCATCCGTGCCCTCGCCATCGGAAGCTACGCCCACCGCGAGGCTCTCCGTCAACTCCACCCGCGGCTCGTCCGCCCGGTCCGCGTCGGCGGTGGGATCGTTCCCGATCGCACGGCCAACAAGATCGTGGGGTTCCTGATCCTGGCCCTCGCCGTGTTCGGTGGCGGTGCGTTGGCGATCGCACTGACCGGACCCGACATCGTCACGTCGTTCTCCGCTGCGGGCACGGCCTTCGGCAACGTCGGCCCCGGACTCGGCGATGTCGGCCCGACTCACGATTTCCTCGAGCTCCCGCGACTGGCGCGATGGGTGACGATGGGCCAGATGCTCCTCGGTCGCCTGGAGATCTACCCGGTCATCCTGGCGCTGTCGGTCGTCACGCTCCGACGCCGCCACCGCGACCTGCGCATCTGATCCCCCTGGGCATCCGATCCCCGGCGCCTTCGTCGCGACCCGCCAGCTCCGCCGATGCGCACACAGCTGATCCAGGAACACCGGGGGACCACGAATCAGCTTTCCGCTGATCGGGCTGCGCGCGATCGAGACGCGTCTCGCCGAGACGGGCGGGCGCAGGGAGCTCGATGGGTCGGCCGGCTCAGGCGTCGGGGGCGACGATGCTGGCGGCGCGGACGGCCCGGTAGATCAATTCGGCGGACCCACCGCGGCCGGACCGCAGCTCGTCGTTCGCGAGACGGATGAAGGTGTCGGCGAACGAGGGACGGGTCGCCGCGAGCCGCGTCACCCGGCGCGACACGGCCGGCCGGCCGAGCAACTGGTTCGCGAGACGCCCCACCTTGTAGTACGTGCCGTACCGGTCGTCGAGACGTTTGGGGTACTGCTGGAGCACCGCTGCCGAACCCTCGTCGAGCGCCTCGGCCACCACATCGGCGGCCAGCAGTCCAGTCTCGAGGGCGGTATCGACGCCGGCGCCCGACAGAGGGTTGGCCGAACCGACGGCATCGCCGACGAGCAGATAGGTGGGACCGGCCGCCGGGCCCACCGAGGTACCGAGTGGGATGCGCCCGCTGGCCGGCGCGTCGATGGCGGCGCCGTCGAGGTGCCAAGCGTCGCGCCGGTCGGTGACGAACCGATCGAGCAGGTGGACCGGGTTGATCACCTGGAACGACGCCGAGGTCGACATGAGGAGCACCCCGACGCTGACGGAGCCGTCGCCACCGGGAAACATCCAGCCGTAGCCGGTGATCGGTGTCCCCGCTCGGTCATGCAGATCGAGCACGAGCTCGATCTCGGTGGCCGAGTGCAACGCGGAGCGGAAGGTCGCGCTCTGCGCGACGGCGAACGGCCAGGTCGGTGCGCGGAACGTGCCGAGTGCGCGTCCGAAACGGCTGTTGGCGCCGTCGGCGATCACGGCGTACTGGGCACGTGCTTCGAACTGCGTGCCGTCCGGGGCGACCACGTGGGCGCCGCGCACGAACCCGCGATCGACGATCGGCGCCATCGCCTCGTGCCCGTCGAGGACCGTTGCTCCCGCATCGGCTGCCGCGCCGAGCAAGGCAGCGTCGAACACGTGTCGTGAGACCGTCACGGCGTGGCGTGGGTGGATGGGGTGTTCGGGCCACTCGACCGACGACGACCGGCCGTCGGCGGTGAGCCGCACCCGATCGATGCGGTGGAACGCGAGATGGTCACCGATCTCGAGTGAGTCGACGAGCCCGAGGGCTCGGGGGCTGATCAGCTCGCCGTACCCGTGGGGCCGTGGGCTGACGTCACGTTCGACCACCAGGACCCGGTGGCCGGCGCGGCCGAGACGGATCGCCGTCGCTGCACCGGCGGGGCCGCCGCCGACGACCAGCACGTCGGCCGAGGCCGACGGGTGGGCGGTCATGTCGATCGGCCGACCGCGACGCCGACGCTCACCGGGTCGTCATTCCGCGGGTGGCGAACCCGGGACCGGCGTGTCGCCGATCGGCATGATGTCGTCGAACCGCTCGTGCAGATCGGCGAGCAGTCCACCAGATTCGAGGTCGACGAAGATCTCGGACTCCTCCGAGCACCACTCCTCGAACTCCTCCGCGTACTCGCCGGTCGGGTCGGCGCCACCGAGGGCGTACCGCTCGTGGCACACGACCGCCAGGATCTCGTAGTCGGTCAGCGCACCGCCGGCCGACTCGCCCTGCATGGGCATGACCCCGAGGGCTCCCGTGACATGCGGGCCGCCCTCGCGATCGGGGTTGCCGTAGATCTCGACACCGGCGAGGTTGTACTCGGACGTACCGAAGTAGACGTAGCGCAGTTGATCCTCGATGTGGGGGAAGGTGGCGAGCACCTCGCCACCGGTGAACGCGTAGCCGACGCCGCCGCCTCCCCCGCCACCGTGGCACGATGCACACCCGCCGTAGACCTCGCCACCGAGACCGAGCGGGCCGGCCGCCTCCGCCGGCTGTTCCGTGACCGCGCGGACGTACATGAATGCCCACACGGGCAGGATGCTGAGGGCGACCATCGCCCAGAAGGGAATCCGGCGTCGCGACTTGTAGGCGGCGACCACGGCGCTGTCGGGCTTGGGGGGCGGTGGCGCAGCGGGCTCGGGGGCCGCTGCGCGCTGCACCGGGCCGGAGGCCGCCGGCGCCGCTGCGGCACTGCTGCCGGTGGTCGCCGGTGTCGAAGCGGCGGCCTTCGACTCGCCGGCATCCGACCCCGCGTCGTCGCCGCCGAGACCGAGCGCGCTGCGGCGCTCGCGGCTTCGCTTCAGCAGATGCTCGGGGATTTCCGTCACGCTCGTCCTCTCACGATCTCCGGCGCGCCACCGATTCGTTGGCGGTGTCGGCTCGAACGCCCGCAACGATAGACGCGGCGAACGCTGAATCCGAATTCCTCATGGGGCTCGTCGCAGGTGTGCCGATGACCGCGTCGAGCACGGTCGCCGTCACCGGGCCGATCGCCGCATCGATTGCACTTATGCACAACCTGGCACGCGCGCCAGACTTGGCTCCACACTGGATGTCACGGCGCGACCCGCGACGACTACAGTGCCGACATACGACTTCGTGCGGCCGTTCACGAAGGTGGCCCGGTCACCCGGGTAGCGTTCCGATGCCGCCGCCGCAGACGGTGCCTCAGGGCATCGACAACCCGGACAACCGCGACAACCCCGACGACATGGACATCGACGCAGCAACCGAAGACGCAGCAACCGAAAGGGCACGACGATCGTGATGATCGCCTTCAACATCTGGAATCCGCTGGAAGGCAAGGCGGTTCCGGGCATGAACGTGGCATTCCTCGTGTCGCTGTTCGCTGCCACCGCCCTGACGCTGGTGGCCATCCCGTACGGCAAGCGTCGCCCCAAGGGAACCCCGTTCACGTGGGGCGAGGCGATGCTCGGCTCGGTCTACGCCTTCGGCGTGATGTTCCTGGCGTTCGGTGTCGTTCCCCACCAGTGGATCGACCACGCCGACAAGGAGCTCGGCTGGGATCGCACGAACATCATCTACGGCCCGTTCGACATCCTGAAGCCCGAGCCACTCGGTGGCTGGAACCCGATCACGCTGCAGTACGAGGCGATCCGCGACATCGTCGTCGTCGTGATCCACGTCTACTTCTTCGGTCTGATGCTCTTCATCTGGAGCTGGTGGCAGAAACGTGGCGACGAGGTCGTCAAGGAGCTCCCGACCAGCACCTACGGCCGTCCCCTCGTGAAGAGATCCTGAACACCACCCGGCACGAGCGGGTTCCCACACCAACACGACACGACACTGAACGACACCCATGACCCACCTCACGAACGACCTGCGATCGACCGGCGAGACGCTGTCGGTTCGTAACGTGCACGCACGTGTGCGAGCGAGCGAGCGCCAGCGAGTCGAGCGGCCAGGCACGGCCCGCGTGGCCGGGGAACGCTGAAGATGGCCAAGACCGACGCCAATCCGCCGATGATGCCGTACACCGACGAGTACACCCTCGTCGAGGTCGACGCGGACTACCTGTCGCGAGCGGTGAAGCCGAAGCAGTTCATCCACATCGATCAGACCGAGTGCATCGCCTGCGAGGGATGCGTCGACATCTGCCCGTGGAAGTGCATTCACATGGTGAACACCGGTGCCGTCGTCGAAGCCGACGGCACCGAGCAGCCAGGGGTCGACCCGTCCGATGCTTTCATGTTCATCATCGACGACGACATCTGCACGCGGTGCGCTCTGTGCGTCGACCGCTGCCCGACCGGGGTCATCATCCTCGGTAAGGCCGGTCAGCCGACCACCGCCGGCGATTCCCATGCCCGTACCAACAGCCATGGCTACGGCTACGGCATGAGGCTCTGAGAGACATCATGTCGTCGACGACCATGCATCCGCCCTCCGGAGGAAACGATCCGATGCGAACGAGCGAGCACAAGCGAGCGAGTGTCCAGCCGCGGCCTGCGTGCCCGGCGAACGCGATGATTGCCGGGGAGGGCTGATCATGGCCAAGATCATCGACGACACGCCGAAGCCGACCATCAAGGATCGGGTCCAATCAGCCACCGACAGCGTCCAGGGCGGTCAGGTCTGGTCCAGCATCTTCCGGCCCGGCTCGATCTTCCGCAAGGGCTACAGCGACAGCCCGCGCAACCGCAGCTACGTGATCATGAACTCGGTGCTGTACCACCTGCACCCGGTGAAGGTGAAGCGCCACGCGGTCAAGGTCAGCTACACCCTCTGCCTCGGCGGCCTGAGCTTCTTCCTCTTCATCCTGCTCACGGTCACGGGCATCTTCCTGATGTTCTTCTACCGCCCCGAAGCGACGGCCGCGTGGGACGACATCTCCAACCTGCAGACCTCGGTCACGTTCGGCCTGCTGGTCCGGAACATGCACCGATGGGGCGCCCACTTGATGGTGCTGTCGGTCTTCCTGCACATGGCACGGGTCTTCTACCACGGTGCGTACAAGCCGCCACGAGAGTTCAACTGGGTGATCGGCGTCATCTTGCTGAAGCTGACCCTGCTGCTGTCGTTCACCGGTTATCTGTTGCCCTGGGACCAGCTGGCCCTCTGGGCCGTCGCGGTGGGTACCAACATGATGGGCTACACGCCGGTGTTCGGACAGGACGTCAGATTCGTCTTGTTGGGCGGTGCCGAGATCGGTTCCGAGACCCTGCTTCGATGGTATGTGCTGCATGTGCTGTTCTTCCCGTTCATCATCGTCATCTTCATGGCGATCCATTTCTGGCGAGTCCGCAAGGACGGCGGCATCAGTGGGCCCCTCTGATGGCTTCGCTCATCGGCCCTGCGGTTCTCCTGCCTCAGCGGTGGCTCGCCGCTGGCGCTCACCTCGTCTCGCGAGCCACGATCGGTGCATGCACCTCGAACCTCGGAGCCTGCCATGACTGAGATTCCCGAACACTTGCTCAAGCGGGCCCAGCAGGCCCGCGAGAAGGCGGCCAGCGAGCCAGCGGCCGAACCGGATGCTCCCGCGTCTGAGCCGGCGGCCGAGCCGGCCGGCGACTCGCGCATCCCGGCCCATCTGCTGGAGCGCAGCCGTTCGGCCAAGCAGAAGGCCGACGGCGGCGACGCCGGCAGTGGTGGTGGCGGCGTCGCCGTGCAGGAGAAGGTCGCATCGGTCGTGCAGGCTGCACCTGCGGGCGGAGGCGTCCCGATCGGAGCCGGCCCGGGCGGACACACCCAGCGCCTGCTGACGGTCGTCAAGTCCGGTTCCATCCAGGACGTCAAGGCGCAGCCCGTCGACAAGGTGCACACCTGGCCGCACCTGCTCGCCGCCGAGTTCGTGGCTGCGCTCGCCTGCACGGTGTTCACGTTCCTGTTCTCGATCTGGGTCAACGCACCGTTGCTCCAGCACTCCAACCCGAACCAGACGCCGAACCCGTCGAAAGCCCCGTGGTATTTCCTGGGCCTCCAGGAGCTGCTCACGATGTTCCACCCGATGATCGCCGGCGTCACCATCCCCGGTGTCGGACTGATCGTTCTGATCTTCGCCCCCTACATCGACAAGAACCCGTCGAACAAGCCGGAGGACCGCAAGTTCGCGGTCTCCCTCATGACCGTGCACCTCATGTTCTGGGCCGTGCTCGTCATGATCGGTTCGTTCTTCCGGGGTCCAGGCTTCAACTTCACCCTGCCGTGGCGCGACGGCCTGTTCTTCGAGCTGTGAGCCGCGTGTCAGGAGAGGAGACAACATGAATGCAACCGCCATCATCATCATCGCCATCGCTGCAGTCGTCGTCCTGGGCGCGCTGGCGTTCATGACCCTCGCCCGGCGCAGCGATGTGCGCGGCGCGGGCGCGCTCAGTGCCGAGACCATCAAACGTGATCGCGCCGCTCGGGCCGACACGACTGTCGAGCGGGTCTCGGCTGCGTCGGCGGTCGAGGCCGAAGGTGTGGCCGCTCGCGTGGGCACGGGGCTCGCACCGATCGAGAGTGACACCGGACTGACACCGTGGGTCCCGCCGGACCCCGACGCGCTCGGTGTCAGCCGTCGCCAGTTCTTCAACCGGGCGACGATCTCGCTGATGGGCGCCGGAATCGGGACCTTCTCGGCCGCGGCATTCGTGGCGTTCCTGTGGCCGACGAAGACGGGCGGATTCGGTGGCAAGGTCCCCGTCGGCCGGATCGACGACATCCGTTCCGGCATCCGAACCGGCGACGGCTTCTTCTACGCCCCCGAAGCCCGCGCCTGGATCACCGAGTACCCGGCCGACGCGATTCCGAAGGCGGAGGAGGTGTACGCCACCAGCATGATCCCGGGAATTCAGCAAGGGTTCATCGCCAGCTATCAGAAGTGCCCCCATCTCGGTTGCCGCGTGCCCCAATGCCTGTCGAGCCAGTGGTTCGAGTGCGGTTGCCACGGATCGCAGTACAACCGTGTCGGCGAGAAGAAGGGTGGCCCGGCCCCGCGCGGCATGGATCACTTCCCGCTCGAATTCTCCGCTGCGGGCGAGGTCACCATCGATACCGGAACGATCGTGCAGGGTCCGCCGATCGGCACCAACACCACCGGCCAGGAGGCCGAGGGTCCGCACTGCGTCGGAGCCTCTGAGCACTGATGATCCCTGTCCCCGTCCACCAGCGCGGCGCTCGGCCGCATCGCACCGGAGTCATCACGCACCGATGATCGCACTCACCTCCACATCGATCGCCTGGCTGCTGTTCACGGTCATCCTCGGCGGTTGGGTCGTCTACGCCTTCCTCAACCTGCGCCAATCGCGCGACGAGCTCGGCTCGGAGATCGAGCTCGCCGCCAACCGCAAGCCGTACTACGACGACGAGACGCTCGAGGGACCACGCCTGACGCGGGTCCTCGGCATCGGCGTGATCATGCTCGTCATCATCGTGGTGGCGTTGCCCCTGTACTGGATCCTCGAACCCTCCCGACAGGCCGGCGCCCAAGATGCCATGGACGAGCAGTTCGTCGAATGGGGTTCGCGGCTCTTCGCACCCACCGCTGACGGCGGGTTCAACTGCGCCGGCTGCCACGGGGGCATGAACGGCGCCGGTGGTGAGGCGGCCTACAACCTGACCGACCCGGCGACCGGCGAGGTGACGGCGGTCAACTGGAAGGCCCCGGCCGTCAACACGATCTTCTACAGGTTCTCCGAGGACGAGGTCCGGTTCATCCTCGTGTACGGCCGTCCGTTCTCCCCGATGTCGCCGTGGGGCGTCGAGGGTGGCGGTCCGATGAACGACCAGCAGATCGACACCCTGCTGGCCTACATGCACTCCATCCAGATCGACCGCGAGGACTGCGGCCCGGGTGAGGACGACGTGAAGACCTGCCCGTCGGGTCATCTCCCGAGCGCGACCCAGGACGACATCGACACCCTCGCCAAGCAGGCAGTGGAGGACGGAACGTACGAGTCCTACGGTGAGGCCCTCTACAACCTCGATCTGGCGAGCGGTGCCTACAGCTGCGCACGGTGCCACACCCAGGGTTGGAGTTGGGGCGAACCGGGGGTCGCCGGCCAGGGGGCCTTCGGCTGGAACCTCACGGGTGGTTCGGTCAACGCCCACTTCCCCAACGAGAACGAGATGATCGACTTCATCAAGAACGGTTCGGTTCTCGGCCAGAAGTACGGCATCCAGGGCCAGGGCAGCGGCCGCATGCCGGGTTTCGGTTCCCTGCTCACCGACGAACAGATCCAGGCCATCGTCGAATACGTGCGGAGTCTCTGATGCTGTCAACCTTGCTTGCGATCAACTGGGAACCAGAGCTCCGCGGCATCCTCACCGTCATGATCGGCACCGCCGTGTGGATGGGCTCGATCTACCTGATCCTCGGAACCAACCTCGGTGCCCGCCTCGGCTTCCTGGTCACGCTCACCGGCCTGGCCGGGTGGATCGCGCTGATGGGTGCCGTGTGGTGGATCTACGGCATCGGGCTCAAGGGCGACGTCCCCGAGTGGAGGCAGGTTCCCGGCCAGACCGTGATCCAGGAGGTCGATCTGCTGTATCAGGCAGGCGTCGTCGACGAACCCCTCGGTGTCGATGCGTCGGTCGACCCGGTGGTCGCCGCCAACGCGGTGAGCAACCGGCTCGCCGAGCAGGGCTGGACCCGCGTCGACGAAGCCGCGCCCGAGTTCGGTCAGGCGGTCGCCTCCGCCGGTGTCTTCCTGGAGGAGGAGGGCGCGTTCGGCCCGACCGAGTTCGGCGTCACGAACGTCTACGAGATCGATCCGCCCCACGAGTCGGCCTACCCGAAGCTCGGTCCGAACGGTGAGTTCGACCAGATCGCGTTCTTCCACAAGCCGTACTACACCCTGGTCGAGGTCGCTCCGTACGTGCCGCTGCGCGCCGAGCCGGGTCGCGCCCCGACTGCACCGGAGATCGACAGCTCACGCCAGCGCCAGTACGTGTACATGATCCGCGACCTCGGGTCGCTGCGCGAGCCGGCCGCCTACATCACGATCGGTTCGACCATCATGTTCCTCGGTCTGTGCTGGCTGCTGCACCGGCGCGACCGGTTCGTGGCCCAGAACCTCCAGCGCAAGGCGATCGCCGTCGCGTAGGCCATGGGTCAGTACCTGCCGCTCGTCGTCTTGATGCTGCTGGCCATCGCGTTCGGTGGCCTGAGCTTCGTCGCGTCGCGCCTCCTCGCACCTCGCCGCCCGTCGGCGGCCAAGGAGGCGCCCTACGAGTGCGGCATCGTGCCGAGCCGCGAGCCACCCGACCGCTTCCCGGTCAGCTTCTACATCGTGGCGATGCTGTTCATCATGTTCGACATCGAGATCATCTTCATCTACCCGTACGCCGTCGAACGGGGCGCGCTCGGCGAGTTCGGCTTCTGGGCGATCGTCGTGTTCTCGGTGATCTTCTTCCTCACCTTCGTGTACGAGGTCGCGCGAGGCGGACTCGAGTGGGGTCCACTGCATCGCTACCGCAGCCTCGAACACGACGCGGCCATGGTGTCGGCGGCCCGTGACTCGTCGTCCACCATCCGCCGGGTCGGTCTCGAGGGCCGTCTCGACCGGGTGACCGCCGGGGGAGCCGATGCCGGGGAAGCCGCGTAGGAGGAGCTGTGGGAGTCGTCGACGATGTGCTCGCTGACGGTATCGGCGGGCTGAGTCACAACGTCATCACCGGTCGCCTGGAGGACTTGGTCAACTGGGCCCGCTCGCGCTCGTCGTGGCCCGCCTCGTTCGGGCTCGCGTGCTGCGCGATCGAGATGATGGCGACCGGTGCGGCCCACTACGACATCTCCCGATTCGGGATGGAGGTGTTCCGGGCCTCACCCCGCCAGGCGGACATCATGATCGTGGCCGGTCGCGTCAGCCAGAAGATGGCACCCGTGCTCCGCCAGGTCTACGACCAGATGATGGAGCCCAAGTGGGTCATCTCGATGGGCGTCTGCGCGAGCTCGGGCGGCATGTTCAACAACTACGCGATCGTGCAAGGTGTCGACCAGATCGTTCCTGTCGACGTCTACGCACCGGGGTGCCCCCCGACGCCCGAGACACTCATCCACGCGATCGAGACCCTGCATCAGAAGATCGAGGACGGCGAGCTGCTGCGTCGCCGCACCGAGTCTGGAGCCGGGGCCAACATCCACGTCGAAGAGATCCCCGCCACATCCACCCCCGTCCTGCTCGGCATCAAGTGACATGACCGACGCCACGAACGACGTCACCCTCGCGGCCGCGGACGGGTCGGAACCGGATGCGGGCGATGCCACCGGTGACGAGGTGCACGGCTGCCCGGTGGCCGACAGCCACGGTCACACGGTGCTGCATCCATCGCGGGACCGGTACGTCGAGGTCGTCAAGCGACTGGCCGACGAGGGATACGCGATGATCGTCGACCTGTGTGGCGTCGACTACCTCGAGTACATGGGGCGGCCGCTCCCCGACGGGGTCGCGCCCGAGCGGTTCGAGGTCGTGGTGAACCTGCTCGACATCACCAACCGCCGCCGGATCCGGTTGCGCGTTCAGGTGCCCGAGTCGGATCCGACGCTGGCCTCGCTCTTCGACGTCCACCCGGGCACCGAGGCCTACGAGCGCGAGACCTACGACATGTTCGGCGTGACCTTCACCGACCATCCCGACATGACCCGGATCCTGATGCCCGAGGACTGGATCGGTCACCCGCTGCGCAAGGACTTCGAGGTCGGCGCGATCCCGGTGCAGTTCAAGGGTGCGCCGTCGTGACGGTCGGGCTCGTCCTCCGCTCGCAGCGTCGCCCTGGCGGCCTCGGCGCTGCGGCGCGACCGACCACCGGAGGCGCTTCGTCGTGACCGGGACGAACTGGAACGCTGCCGCGGCGACCACCGTCCACACCTCCGAGGGTGCCCAGGAGATGGTGCCGCGTTCGCAGATGGGCCCGCGGGAGCTTCTGCGAGAGGTCGGGGCCGTGCTGCGCATGAGCGAAGCCGAGGCTGCGCAGCTGGGTGACCTGCCCGACGATCCCGACGAAGACCAGACGATGATCATCAACATGGGGCCACAGCACCCGTCGACGCACGGCGTGCTGCGACTCATGCTCGAGCTCCAGGGCGAGACCGTGCTGCGCTGCAAGCCGATCATCGGCTACCTGCACACCGGGATGGAGAAGACCGGCGAGCAGCTCACGTTCATGCAGGGCGGCACCAACGTCACGCGCATGGACTACCTGAGTCCGATGGCCAATGAGCTCGCGTTCTCGATGGCGACCGAGCAGCTGCTCGGCATCGCCGACGACATCCCCGAGCGGGCGGTCTGGATGCGGATGCTGCTCGCCGAGCTCAACCGCATGAGCAGTCACCTGCTCTTCATGGCCACCAACGGCATGGACCTCGGCGCGGTGTCGATGATGATCTACGGCTGGCGTGAGCGCGAGGAGGTCCTGCGCTTCTTCCAGAAGGTCACCGGCCTGCGGATGAATCACAACTTCATCCGCCCCGGCGGGCTCGCCGCCGACCTGCCGGCGGGCTGGCGCGACGACGTGCTCCGGTTGCTCGATCTGATACCCGAACGTCTCGAGGAGTACGACATCCTCATGACCGGTCAACCGATCTGGCGTGAGCGGTTGCAGGGCGTCGGCGTCATCACCCCCGATGAGGCGATCGCCCTGGGTGCGTGCGGTCCCATCCTGCGATCGACCGGTGTCGCCTGGGATCTCCGACGCGACATGCCGTACCTGCGATACGACGAGATGGAATTCGACGTGATCGTCGGCTCGTACGGCGACGCGTTCGACCGGTACGCGATCCGCCTCAACGAGATCCGCGAGTCGATGAGGATCGTCCGCCAGATCCTCGACCGCATGCCTCAGGGCGACTACCGCATCCAGGACAAGAAGGTGACGCCGCCACCTCGTGCGCGGATCGACGAGTCGATGGAGGCCCTGATCCACCACTTCAAGATCTTCACCGAGGGCTTCAAGGTGCCCGAGGGTGAGGTGTACGTGGGCATCGAGTCGCCACGCGGCGAGATCGGGTGCTACATCGCCAGCGACGGTTCGCCGACCCCGTATCGCATGCACATGCGGGCGCCATCGTTTGCCAACATCCAGTGCCTGCCGCACATGATGCGCGGTGGCCTCGTCGCCGACGCCGTCGCGGTCATCAGCTCCGTCGACCCCGTTCTCGGAGACGTGGATCGATGATGTCCCCGGCCTCACTCGTTCGGTTGCGACGCGCTCCGCTCGGTCCGGCGTTCCTGACGGCCTTGGGCCGAACCAACTGCGATCGCCTCACGGCACGCCGTGTCGGCGATGGTCGTTGCCCGCCTGCGATGGAGGTCGGATCGTGAGTCGGTTGAACGATCAGAACGTGGCACTCGCCAAGGAGATCATCGCTCGGTATCCGCGCCGGAAGTCTGCGCTGATCCCGCTCGTGCACGTCTCGCAGGAGCAGAACGGGTACGTGACCGAGGAGGCGATGCGCCATGTCGCCGAGCTCATCGACGTGACACCGGCCGAGGTGTACGGCACCGCGTCGTTCTACGAGATGTTCCGGTTCGAGCCGACCGGCAAGTACCTGATCAACATCTGCGGCACGATGTCGTGCGCGCTGATGGGTGCGGGCGAACTGATGCACCACGCCGAGCACTCGCTGGGCGTCAAGGCGGGCAGTACGACGCCCGACGGCTTGATCACGCTCCAGCAGGCCGAATGCCAGGCGGCATGCACCGAGGCACCGACGTTGCAGGTCAACTACCGTCACCGGTTCCGGGTCACGACCGAGGACTTCGACCAGCTCGTGGACGATCTGCGCGCCGGTACGCTCGACGCCGAGATCCCGCCCCACGGCACACTCGGCCGCAACCGCCAACACATCCCCGCCGAACGAGCCGTCGGCGCCGTACCACCCGACGATGTCGACAGCGGCCCGGCCTGGGTGACCATCACGGAGGTCGGATCATGAATTGCGACATGTGCCAGGCACAACTCGCAATTGGCCGGTGTGGGCGATGACCGCTGCGGGTTCGTACCCATGGGCCGCCGGATACTTCGACGACGGCGATCGCCCTCAGATCGTGACGTCGCGATTCGGCCACGAGGACTCCTACACGCTGGAGCGATACCTCGCGACCGGTGGCTACGAGGGGCTGCGGGCAGCGCTCGAGGCGGCTCCGGCCGACGTCCACGACGAGGTCCGCAAGTCGACCCTGCTCGGCCGGGGCGGCGCCGGCTTCCCCGCCGGCGTCAAATGGGGGTTCACCCCCAAGGGCGTCTGGCCACGCTACCTCGTGGTGAACGGCGACGAGTCGGAGCCCGGCACCTACAAGGACCGCCTGCTCATGGAGCGCGATCCGCACCAACTCATCGAGGGCTGCCTGATCGCGTGCTACGCCGCCGGTCTCAGCCAATGCTTCCTGTACGTCCGTGGCGAGATGGCGGTCGCCCAGGAGCGGATCGCCGCCGCCCTCGACGAGGCGTACAGGGCCGGGTACGTCGGCCGCAACATCCTGGGCACCGACTTCGGGGTCGACATCATCCTGCACTGGGGCGCCGGTGCCTACGTTGTCGGCGAGGAGACCGCGTTGATCGAATCGCTCGAGGGCGAGCGTGGGATGCCGCGGCTCAAGCCGCCGTACTTCCCGGCAGCGATCGGCCTGTACGGCAAGCCGACGATCGTGAACAACGTCGAGACGCTCGCCAATCTGCCCTTCATCGCCGCCAACGGGTCGGCCGCCTACACGGCGATCGGAACCGAGACGTCGCCGGGCACCCGCATGATCGCGGTGTCCGGTCACGTCGAGCGGCCCGGCGTCTACGAGATCGTGAACGGCTCGACCACCTTCCGCGACCTGCTCTACGGCGAGCACTTCGCCCGAGGGATCCGTGACGGCAACGAGCTCAAGTGCTTCGTGCCCGGCGGCGGCTCGGCGCCCTGGTTCCTCCCGGATCAGCTCGACATCCCGTTCGAGGGCCGCGACGCCGGGAACGCCGGCTCGATGCTCGGCTCGGGCGCGGTGATGGTGATGGACGAGACGACCGACATCCCCGCTGCAGCCCTGACGCTGGTGAAGTTCTACGCCCACGAGTCGTGTGGCAAGTGCGTTCCATGCCGTGAGGGTGGCACCTGGTTGTACCGAATCGTCGAGCGGATCGTGGCCGGCAACGGCACCGACGCCGATCTCGACACGATCCGCGAGGTCGGCCAGACGATCTGTCCCGGCGAAATGCCCCATGCCGCGAGCGAGCGACTCGGCCTCGAGGCCCAACCGTTCCCGTACAGGATGACGACGATCTGCTTCGTCGGACCATCGGCCTACGTGCCGATCCACTCGGCGATGACGCTCTTCCCCGAGGAGTTCGAGGCCCGCGTCACCAAGCGTGAGGTGCGTCGCACGATCCCGGTCTCGGCGGCGATCCCGGTCGGCGGAGGTGGCGAATGAGCGACGCCACGAACGACGCGAGCAAGGACGACACCAGCCCGCCGGAACCCGACACCAGCGGCGTCGACGTCGGCGATCCTGCCGTCGAGTCCGCCGACCCCGAGGTCCGACCGACCGACGCCGAAGCCGAACTGCCCGCCGACGATCAGCCCGAGCCCGAGCCTGACCCGAACGCGGTCGCCATCATGCTCAACGGCCGGTCGATCAACGCCCGCAAGGGCGAACTGATCATCGCCGCGGCCGAACGGCACGGTGAGTACATCCCTCGATTCTGCTACCACCCGCGCATGAGCTCGGTGGGCATGTGCCGCCAGTGCATGGTCGAGGTCGACACAGGGCGCGGGCCGATGCTGCAACCGTCGTGCATGATCACCGTGGCGCCCGACATGATCGTCGAGACCGAGTCCGACACGGCGAAGCGGGCCCAGGAGGGCATGATCGAGCTGCTGCTCGCCAACCATCCGCTCGACTGCCCGGTGTGCGACAAGGGCGGCGAGTGTCCGCTCCAGGACCAGGCGTTCAGCCACGGTCCGGGTGAGAGCCGGTACGTCGAGCAGAAGCGCCACTACGAGAAGCCGATCCCGATCAGCGACAACGTCCTGCTCGATCGCGAGCGCTGCATCCTCTGCGATCGCTGCACGCGGTTCGCCGATGAGGTGGCCGGCGACAAGCTGATCCACTTCGTCGACCGAGGCAACGAGACACAGGTCAACACGTTTCCCGACGAGCCGTTCTCCTCCTATTTTTCGGGAAACACCGTGCAGATCTGCCCGGTGGGGGCGCTCACCGCCAAGCCGTACCGGTTCAAGGCGCGCCCGTGGGATCTCCAACAGGTCGAGTCGACGTGCACCACGTGCTCCGTCGGCTGTCGCGTCTCGGTGCACTCGAGCCGTGATCAACTGCTCCGCCTCCAGGGTGTCGACGTCGAGGCGGTCAACTGGGGTTGGCTGTGCGATCGGGGCCGGTTCAACTTCGAAGCGATCGAGTCCGACCACCGCTTGGGCGCGCCCATGGTCCGCGGGGAGGCCGGCCTGGCCGAGACATCGTGGAGCTCGGCGATGACCATCGCGGCTCAGCTCCTGGCCGATGCCGACACGATCGGGCTGCTCGGAGGCGCCCGCACCACCAACGAGGGCGCGTTCGCGTGGGCGCGTCTCGCCGATGCACTCGACATCTCGCACCGCGATGCCCAGCTCGGCGACGGTTTGCCGGCCGAGATCCTGACGCTGCCGCGAGCCACCATCGCAGAAGCGGCCAACGCACCGACCGTGATCCTCATCGGTCCCGACCTCAAAGAGGAGTTGCCGGTCCTGTACCTGCGCCTGCGCGACGCCGCCGTGAAGGGCCGGACACGGATCATCGAGTTCGCCTCGCAGGCGACCGGGATGTCGAGGTACGCGTGGAAAAGCGTTCTCCACGCGCCTGGGATGGCACCCGCCGAGATCGACCGGACACTCGACGACCCGACCGTCGCCGAGCAGCTCGCCGCTGGTGACGTGGTGGTGGTCGCCGGTCGAAGCAACCTCGCCGTTTCGGAGGCGACCGCGCTCTCTGCGTTGCAGGCCGTGTTGTCACGGGTCCCGACGGCGACCGTCCTCCCCGCACTCCGCCGAGGCAACGTCGTCGGAGCACTCCAGCTCGGGCTCGCCCCGGCGGACACCGACCACGACGCCCTTGCCACGCTGCGTGCCGCGGCCGACGGTCGACTCGACGTGTTGGTGCTGCTCGGCGCCGATCCGATCAACGACTGCCCGGACGCCGACCTCGCGCGTCGGGCGCTCGCTGGCGCACGGCGGATCATCTCGGTCGACACCTTCCCGTCGGAGTCGACGAAACTCGCCGATCTCGTTCTGGCCGCCGCAGCCTTCGGCGAACAGTCGGGGACGACGACCAACCTCGAGGGCCGCGTGTCCCAGGTCAACCAGAAGATCACGGTGCACGGCACTGCTCGACCCGACTGGATGATCGCGACAGAGCTGGCGCTCCAGCTCGGTCACGACATCGGGATCACCTCGGTCGACGACGCGACGGCGGCGATCGCGGCATCGGTCCCGGCATACGCGGCGGCGACCGCGGTGGCGATCTCTGCCGATCCCGAGGGGGTGCTCGCGGTGGGCGCGGCAGGTGTGCTCGAGGCAGCGCTGCCACTGGAGGCGCAACCGAGTAGCTACGACTATCGTCTCGTCGTCAGCCGCAAGCTCTACGATCGTGCGGTCGCCACTTCGATGTCACCGTCCCTCGCCAAGCTGCCGATCGGCGCCGGCGCACATCTCCACCCGCTCGATCTCGACCGGGTGGGCGTGCCCGCCGGCACCGAGGTCAGGCTCGTCAGTGCCTCCGGGTCCGTGGTGCTGCCGCTCGTCGGCGACCAGTCGGTGCAGCGCGGCACGATCTGGGCGCCGTTCAACATGGCTGGCGCCGACATCACCGAGATCGTCGACTCGACCAGCGCGGTCACCGACGTCAGGATCGAGCGTCTGCCGTGAGCACGATCGCCTCGGTGTTGGCCGTCGATCCGATGCTCGACACCGACGACTGGTGGTGGCAGGTCCTCGCGCTCGTCGCGGGCAAGGTGCTCGTCATCTTCGTCATCGGTCTGATCGGCACGATGCTCATGGTGTGGTTCGAGCGCAAGATCGTCTCGGGCATGCAGAATCGCGTCGGCCCGAACAAGGCCGGCCCGTTCGGTCTGCTCCAGACGCTCGCTGACGGCACCAAGTTGTTCTTCAAGGAGGACCTGCTCCCCGAGAAGGCCGACAAGTGGGTGTTCCGGCTGGCACCGTTCCTCGCGTTCGTGCCGGCGTTCCTGCTGTGGTCGGTGATCCCGCTCGGCGGTGACTTCAGCGACGGCAAGGACGGCACCGTCGAGATGTTCGGCCAGGTCACCCGGGTGCAGTTGATCGATCCGCCGATGGGCATCCTGATCGTGCTGGCGCTCAGCTCGATCGGGGTCTACGGCATCATGCTCGCGGGTTGGGCCTCCGGGTCGAAGTACCCGTTGCTCGGGTCGGTGCGCGCGTCGGCGCAGATGATCTCCTACGAAGCTGCGCTCGGCCTCAGTCTCGCCGCGGTGCTGCTGATGGCCGGCACGCTCTCGACGTCGGGCATCGTGCAGGGGCAGGACGGCATCGCCAATTGGAACATCGTCGCCACGGGCTTCATCCCCTTCTTCATCTTCATGGTCGCGATGACGGCCGAGCTGAACCGGCCTCCCTTCGACCTCGTGGAGGCCGAGCAGGAGCTGGTCGGAGGATTCAACACGGAGTACTCCTCGATCCGGTTCGCCTTGTTCTTCCTGGCCGAGTTCATGAACGTGATCACGATGAGCGGGGTGATGGTGACGCTCTTCCTCGGTGGTCCGCAGCCGCTCGAGGTCGGCGGCGTCGACGTGTTCGGCTGGGCGGGGCCCTTCGGCGGTACGGTGTGGGTGATCCTCAAGACGCTGGCGTTCCTCTACGCCTATGTCTGGTTCCGCGCCACGCTGCCCCGTCTGCGCTACGACCAGCTGATGGACTTCGGCTGGAAGCTGCTGATCCCGGTCGCGCTCGGATGGTTCCTCGTCCTGGCTGCGCTGCAACTGGCCCGCGACGAGTACGACGGGTTGGGGCCGATCATGATCACCGTCGTGATCAGTCTCTCGGTGCTCGGGCTCGCCTACTTCTTGTTCAGCGCGGCGCTCAATGTCGCGAGACGCAACCGGGAACGAGAAGGGGCTGCGTACTGATGCCGATCCACACCGACCACCTCCGTCCGAGCCACCTCCGTTCTGTCTGCGTGGATCCGTTCACCTCCCGGTTACGCGCAGACGGTTCCCGGTATCGGGGAGGGATTCGCTGATGGGCTATCTGGACGGGTTCGCCGTCACCATCCGTCAACACCGCCTGTTCGGCGGCAAGCAGGTCACGACCGAGTACTCGGGTGGTCGCTACGCGAAGAAGCGTGGCCGTGGCAACGATCCCGACGTCGATGACGACGAGAAGATCCCCAAGCCCGAGCGGCTCCATGGCCGCCACGTCCTCAACCGCTACGAGGACGGTATGGAGAAGTGCATCGGTTGCGAGCTCTGCGCCGGCGTCTGCCCGGCCAAATGCATCTACGTCCGTGGCGCCGACAACGATCCGGAGCACCCGACATCGCCGGGCGAGCGGTTCGGGTTCGTGTACGAGATCAACTACCTGCGGTGCATCCACTGCGACCTGTGCGTGGAAGCATGTCCGACGGAGGCCATCACGGAGACGAAGTTGTTCGAGTTCAGCTTCACGAGCCGACAGGACGCGATCTACACCAAGAAGGAGCTGCTCGTCGACGACGAGGGCAACGCCAGGAAGCTCCCGTGGGAGGATTGGCGCGACGGCGAGGACGCGCAGACGTCGGGCTGGATGCGCGCCACGTCCGCCTCCGGCGACGCGACGTTCCAAGGCGTCGTCGGCTGGAGCAACGAGCTCGGCTACGGAACGCGCGCCCCGGAACCGTCCCAGGACGAGGCTGACCGCTGATGGAGCTCGTCGTCTTCATCCTCGCGTCGGCAATGGTGGTTGCCGGTGCGGTCGGGGTCATCGTGCGATCCAACCCCGTGCACGCGGCCCTGTCGCTGGTGCTGACGCTGTTCGGCGTCGCCGTGCACTTCGTCGCGCTGGAGGCACACTTCCTGGCCGCCGTGCAGATCATCGTCTACGCCGGCGCCATCGTGGTGCTGTTCTTGTTCGTCATCATGCTGCTCGGTGTCGACAAGGCCGAGGATCTCTCGATCGAGCCGTTCCCCATTCAGCGCCCGCTGGCCGCAGTCGTCGGCATCGGGGTGGCCGGTCTCGTGATCGCGGCCGTCGCCCGGGCCAAGGACACGATCGCCCAGGGAGCGCCGCTCGAGGCCGACGGCGACCAGAACATCCAGGCGCTGGCCCGCAACCTCTTCAGTGATCACGTCTTCGCGTTCGAGTTCACCTCGATCCTGCTGGTCGTCGCGGTGGCCGGCACGGTGCTGCTCACTCGCAAGGAGAAGCGCAGGGAGGTCGACGCGTGACCGCTGCGCTGCTCGCGGCCGTCGTGCCGACCACCACGTACTACTTGGTGCTGTCCGCGCTCTTGTTCGGCATCGGCGCCACCGGGCTGCTCGTACGCCGCAACCCACTGATCATGTTCATGTGCGTCGAGCTGATGCTCAACGCCGTCAACCTGACCTTCGTCGCACTGGCGGTGCGCTTCGGCAACATCGACGGCCAGACGGCGGTGTTCTTCGTCCTGGTGGTCGCCGCCGCCGAGGTCGTCGTCGGGCTCGGCATCATCATCTCGATCCTCAAGCGCCGCCCGGGCGCCACCGCCGACGACCTGGCGGAACTCAAGGGATAGCCCATGCTCGACGTCATCTGGCTGATTCCCGCGTTCCCACTCGCCGGGTTCCTGCTCATTCTGCTGTTCGGTCGCCGCCTCGGCGAACCGAACGCCGGATACCTCGCTGCCTCGATGGTGCTGGCGTCGTTCGTCGTCTCGGTCGGAGCGTTCTTCGATCTCCGAGCGATGGACCTCCACGATCGGGAACACGTCGAGGTGCTCTTCTCCTGGGTGCCGGTGTCGTCGCTGCAGATCGACATGGCGTTCCTCGCCGACCCGCTCAGCATCGTCATGTGCCTGTTCGTGACCGGGGTGGGTTTCCTGATCCACCTCTACGCGATCGGGTACATGCACGGCGATCCGAAGTTCTCAAAGTTCTTCCTCTACATGAACCTGTTCGTGGCCTCGATGGTCGTGCTGGTGCTGGGCGAGAACCTGCTCGTCACGTTCCTGGGCTGGGAGGGCGTCGGCACCTGTTCGTACTTCCTGATCTCGTTCTGGCACGTTCGGGACTCCGCTGCGACGGCCGGCAAGAAGGCGTTCATCACGAACCGTGTCGGGGACTGGGGCGTGATGCTGGCGATGTTCCTGAGCTTCGAAGCGATCGGATCGGTCAGCTATTCGGCTCTGAACGGCGCCGCCGAGGCCGGTGCGCTCGCCGACAGCACGTCGACGGCGATCGCAATGCTGCTGTTCGTCGGCGCGGTCGGCAAGAGCGCGCAGTTGCCGCTGTACCTCTGGCTGCCCGATGCCATGGAAGGCCCGACCCCGGTGTCGGCGCTGATCCACGCCGCGACGATGGTGACCGCCGGCGTGTTCCTCATGACACGCGTCAGCCCGGTGCTCGAGGTGGCCGCCGACTGGGCTCCGCAGGTGATCGCGTGGGTGGGCGCGCTCACCGCGCTGTTCGCGGCGTCGATCGCAGTTGCGCAGAACGACATCAAGAAGGTGCTCGCGTACTCGACCATCAGCCAGCTCGGCTACATGTTCCTGGCGATCGGCTCGGGCGCGTACGTCGCCGCCGTGTTCCACATGGTCACCCATGCGTTCTTCAAGGCACTCCTCTTCCTCGGTGCCGGGTCCGTCATCCACGGGATGCACGACGAGCAGGACATGCGCGACATGGGCCAGCTCCGTCGGTTCATGCCGATCACGGCCGGCACGTTCATCGTCGGATGGCTGGCGATCGCCGGCGTGCCCCCTTTCGCCGGGTTCTGGTCGAAGGACGAGATCCTGTTGTTCGTCCTCGCCGACAACGTGGCGCTGTACGTCATCGGGATCGTGACAGCGCTGCTGACGGCGTTCTACATGACTCGACAGGTGATCATGGTGTTCTTCGGTGAGGCGAAGTGGGAGAGCCACGCCGAGGAGCACGGAGCCCACGGCGACTTCAAGCCGCACGAGTCTCCGGCGATCATGGCCCTCCCGCTCGTCGTGCTCGCGGGCCTCACGATCGTGGGTGGGCTGATCCAGTTGCCGTCGTTCGGCTGGATGCCGGATCGGCTGCAGCACCAGCTGGAGAACTGGACCGAACCGGTGGTCGAGTACGCCGAAGCCGACATCGCCGGCACCTGGGCGTACGACCACAAGTCGATACTCATCCTGATCGCGGTCGCGTGCGGGCTCGCGGGCATCGCGCTGGCGTGGTTGGTCTACCAGCGCAAGCGCATCGAACCGGTCGAGCCCCAGATCCTCGCCGACGGGTGGAGGTACGACCAGGCCGTCGGTGACTTCATGGGCGGGCCCGGCCGGAGGACGTTCGAGACCGTCGCCTGGATCGACACCACGATCGTCGACGGCGCCGTCGACGGTGTGGCGAAGACGGTGACCCGGAGCGCGGGATCCCTCCGGCGTGGTCAGACCGGCAACGTCAGGAACTACGCCGGCATCATCGGTGCGGGTGTGGTCCTCCTGCTCGCCTGGTTCGTGATCGTTCGGGGCGTGCTGTGATGCACGGCTCGCTCGACTTCCCGATCCTGTCGATGCTTGTCGTGGTCCCGGCGATCGGCGCCGTCGTCATCACGCTGTTGTCGAAGCGGCGGCCCGAGCTGATGAAGCTCGTCGCGGCGATCAGCTCCGTCGCGACCGGTGCCATGAGCGTGTGGCTCGTCGTCGAGTTCGATCGCGACGACAGCGGATTCCAGTTCGTCTCGAACCACCCGTGGATCGAGCAATGGGGCATCGGTTGGCACCTCGGGATCGACGGGATCTCGCTCTTCCTGGTCTTGCTCACGGGTGTGCTGTTCCCGTTGTCGATCCTCGGGATCGACCCCCACAACGACGATCCCGCACGCGACAAGCCGTACTTCGCCTGGCTGTTGCTGCTCGAGGCCGGGGTCATGGGTTCGTTCATCAGCCTCGACCTGTTCTTGTTCTTCGTCTTCTTCGAGATCGTGCTCGTGCCGATGTACTTCCTGATCGGAGGGTGGGGGTACGAGGGTCGCGTCTACGCCGCGACGAAGTTCTTCCTCTACACCATGATCGGTTCGGCGTTCATGCTCGTTTCGATCATCGCGACCGTGTTCATCGCCAGCCGCAACGGTGTCGGTCGGGTCACGTTCGATCTCGTCGAAATCGCCGAGAACGCCGACTTCGCCGCGTCCACCGGTCGCTGGCTGTTCTTCGGCTTCGCGGTCGCGTTCGCGGTGAAGGTCCCGATCTTCCCGCTCCACACCTGGCTCCCCGATGCACACACCCAGGCCCCGACCGCGGGCTCGGTCGTGCTGGCCGGCGTCATGCTGAAGTTGGGGACCTACGGCTTCCTGCGGTTCGGCCTCTACCTGTTCCCCGAGGCCGCGCACTGGAGTCGGGCGATCTGGCTCAGCCTGGCGGTGATCGGGATCCTCTACGGCGCGATCGTTGCCACCATGCAGCACGACCTCAAGCGGCTCGTCGCCTACTCCTCGGTCGCCCACCTCGGCTTCATCGTGCTCGGGACGTTCGCCTTCACGACCCAGGCCCTGACCGGTTCGGTGATGCAGATGGTCAACCACGGCGTCTCGACCGGCGCGCTGTTCCTCATGGTCGGTTGGATCTACGAGCGTCGCCACACCCGCCAGATCGCCGATCTCAAGGGCATCCAGTCCGTCGCCCCCGTCTTCGCTGCCGGGTTCATGGTCGTCATGCTGTCGTCGATCGGTGTACCCGGACTCAACGGCTTCGTCGGCGAGTACCTGATCCTGATCGGCTCGTTCCTGACGGCTCGCTGGTACGTGGTCGTGGCGGCGACGGGCGTCATCCTCGCCGCGCTGTACCTGCTCTGGGCCTACCAGCGTGTCTTCCACGGCGAGCCCGACGAAGCCAACCAGTCGTTCGCCGAGCTCAAGCTCAAGGAAGCAGCGGTGCTGCTCCCCTTCATCGGTGTCATCGTGTTCACGGGCATCTACCCGAAGCCGATGCTCGATCGAATCGAGCCCGCGGTCGCCTCGCTGATCGCGCATGTCGAGGAGCGGGCCGGGTTCGAATCGCCCCGACCGAGCGCCGTGGTGATCGAGCATGACGACGAGTCGCCCGAGGAAGGTGAAGGCTGATGACCGCACCAGTGCTTCGTGTCACCGGATCGACCGTCGACGACCTGCTCGGTGACACGAACCCGGGGACCGGGTGGGAGGAGGGGTGATGTTGGCGCAGGACATCGTGTCGACCCCCGAGGTCGAGTGGTTCCATCTCAGCCCGATCCTCGCGCTCGTCGGTGGAGCGCTCTTCCTGCTCGTCGCCGGAGCACTCACGCCGCAGTGGCCGCGGGGTCTCTACGTGTACGTGTGCGCCGCCACCGCTGGAACGGCCGGTGCCCTCGCCATGTTCCTGTGGGACGACGTGACCGACGACGGTGTCAGCACCCTGATGGGCGGCGCGTTGGCGTTCGACACCTTCGCGCAGTTCCTCACGATCACGATCTGTGCCGCCACCCTGCTCGTCGCGCTCGTGAGCGACGACGAACTGCGCCGCGCCGGCAAGGACGGCCCCGAGGTGTACGCCCTGTTCCTCGTCGCAGCCGCCGGCGGCGTGGTGATGGGTTCGGCAAACGACCTGATCCTGCTGTTCCTCGGCCTCGAGACGCTGTCGCTGGCTCTGTACGTGCTCGCCGCCTCCGATCGGGAACGGACCGCCAGCCAGGAGTCCGGCATCAAGTACTTCGTGCTGGGCGGGTTCGCGTCGGCGTTCTTCCTGTACGGCATCGCCCTCGTCTACGGCGGCACGCAGTCGACCAACATCGGTGAGATCATCGTGTCGTTCCAGTCGTCGGTGCTCGTCGAGGGCAAGGACTCCCTCGTGCTCGCCGGCATCGCCCTGCTCATCGTCGGTCTGGCGTTCAAGGTCGCAGCGGTGCCCTTCCACGTCTGGACCCCTGACGTCTACGAGGGTGCGCCGACGAACGTCACGGCGTTCATGGCGTCGGTCGGGAAAGCCGCCGCGTTCGCCGCCATGTTGCGAGTGTTGGTGATCGCGCTGCCCTTCCATCGCGACGATTGGCGGCCCGCGATCTGGGTGCTCGCCGTCCTGTCCCTGGTCGTGGGCTCGACGCTCGCGATCGTGCAGACCGACGTCAAGCGGATGCTCGCCTACTCCTCGATCAGCCACGCGGGTTTCATCCTCGTCGGCGTGGAGGCGGCCGGTCACGACGCAGGCGATCGCCTGCTCGGCGACGGGATGCCCAGCGTGCTCACCTACCTGCTGCTCTACTCGGTGCTGGCGGTGGGTTCGTTCGCCGTCGTCTCGCTCGTGGCCCGCAGCAACGGTGGTGACTCCTCGCTCGATGCGTTTGCCGGCCTCGCCCAGCGCCGTCCGTCGATCGCGCTCGGTCTCACCGTGTTCCTGCTCGCCCAGGCGGGGGTACCGCTCACGTCGGGCTTCGTGGCCAAGTGGGGCGTGATCCAGGCGGCTGTCGAGCAGGAGAGCTACGCGATTGCGATCATCGCGATGGTGGCCGCAGTCGTCGCGGCGTTCCTGTACCTTCGCATCATGATCAAGGTGTGGCTCGAACCCGGCGCCGAATCGACCGTCCGTGAGATCGTTCCCTTCTCGTCCGGTCTCGCCGTCCTCGCTGCGGCCGTGTTCACGTTGTTCGTCGGCATCTGGCCGGGTTGGCTGCTGGACGCGGCCGACACGGTCACCCAGTACGCCCGCTGACGACTGGGCCGAGGAGTTCGTGACCCAGGGGGCCTCTCCGGGCCTGGCCGTCCGCCGTTTGCGTGCTCCGGCCCTCTGAGGGAGTTGGGACGCGGTATGAAGGCGGAGCCGGTCAACCAGGGCGGTCAGTCGACGACCGTGGGGTCGGGAAGCCGGGCTCGGATCGCCCAGTTGAACGTCTTCCAGCCCTGCCCTGGTGTGGCGATGGTGGTTGCGCTGCGACGGGCCTCGGCGGCCGAGATCGGGCGCGGTCGTGGCGCCTTGCAGTGGACCTCGGCGACTCGCTCGGCCATGAGGAACCAGCCGATCGCCTCGTCGACGTTGGGGCCGACCGTGAGCAGACCGTGGTTGCGGAGTATGCCGAGGGTGGCGTCGCCGAGCGCGTCGGCGATCCGCTTGCCGCCGTCGGTGTCCTGGATGTCGACCTCCCCATCGTCGAAGACCGCCTGGCGCTCGTGGAAGGCCACGGCCTCCTGGCAGATCATCGAGAACGGCTCGGCACACGCTGACCAGGGAGTGCCGTAGGCCGTGTGGGTGTGGGCCACGCACACCACGCCGGGGCGCGCCTCGTGCACCGGCCAATGGATGAAGTAGGCGGTCGGGTTGATCTCGCCCGTGCCCTCGATCACGTCACCCTGTGGACCGACCAACACCAGATCGCGCACGGTCGCCTCGCCGAACGGGACCCCATACCGCAACAGCCAGAAACAGTCCGCCCGTTCGGGGTCGCGCGCAGAGATGTGACCGTCGCCCTGCTCGCCCCAGTGGAACGCACCGAACAATCGGTACGCGAGAGCGAGCCGCCGTTGGCGATGCAGTCGCTGCGCGGCGAGCCCGGTGATCGCCGGCTCGTCGCCACCCATGGTCAGGGGAGGATGGAGGCCCATGGTCGACATGGTACGCAATCGGGCCGCCGGTACCCTCGTGGGCCATGCGTTCCGCCATCGCAACCCTCGCACGCCTGTCCTCTGTCCCGGTGGCTGTCACCGCCCTCACGTTGTCGCTGCCCACGGTCGCCTCGGCGCACACCGACTTCGAGTTCTCCGTCCCCGAGGACGGCGCCGCCGTCGGTGAGCCGGTCGGCGAGGTCACGGTGGCGTTCACGCAACCGGTGACGCTCGTCGGGAACGGGTTCGAGGTGCTCGCTCCCACTGGCAACGTGATCGAGCCGGAGCCGATCACCGACGACGCGACAGTGTTCCGGCTGCAGTTCGACCCGCCACTTGCCGGAGGGGTCGTCGGAGTCCGCTACGAGGTCACCGCTGCGGACGGCCACGTGTTGTCGGGCGCGTTCTCGTTCGCCGTCGAGGCCGAGCTCCCCCCGTCGACGACGGCCGTCACCGCCACGCCGACGGGTCCGGTGTCGCCGCCCGCCACCGAGTCCGCCGAGCCGATCACGGCAGCTCCGTCGACCAGCGTGACCGCACCGGCAACCGTCGACGAGGCGCCGCTCGAAGAGGCCGTCGATGTCGAACCTGCCGCCGACCGAACCGCGTCGGAGGAGAACGTGTCGTCGCCGACCGAGCCCGACGACGATGGCGGTCCGGGCAGCGGGGTCTACATCGCGCTCGCCGCCGCACTCGCGGTCGGGGCCGGTGGCTTCCTCGTGTTGCGCTCGCGGACGTCGGGGTGATGTTCATGGTCGCATCCACGCCGCTCGACGACTTCCTCGCCGACGCTGGATCCGCGGCGGACGCCGGTGAGACACTGCAGCGGGTCGGACTCGTCGGCTCGCTCGGCGGCATCGTGCTCGCGACCGGACTGCTCGTGTTCCTCGCCGTCGTCCTTCGTGGCGATCGCCGCGAGGTCCGCATCCTCCTGCGCACCATCGGCGTCGCCGGTTTCGCGGCCCTCGTCGGCGCAGCCGTCGAGATCGCGGGCGTCGCGACCATCCTCGACGAAGGCTGGTCGGAAGCACTCACCAGCTCAACCGGATCGGCGGCGATGATGCGCCTGCTGGCAGGCCTCCTGATCGTGCTCGGACTGTTCGACCACACGGTGCCCGTCGGGGGCCAGGAGCTGGAGGTGTTCGTCGTCGCCGAGCGCACCGACGACCCCGACCTCGTCCGCTGGTACCCCAGTTCGGCGTCGGCGTTCGGCCTCGCCGGTGCGGCGGCAGGGGTGCTGTCGTTCAGCTTCGACGGCCACACCGTGACCGAAGGCCCGCGCTTGCTGCACGCCGCGGCGAACGTGGTCCACGTGACCGCTGCCGGGATCTGGGTCGGCGGCATCGTCGGACTGGCGATGGTCGCGCTCATCCGTCATCGGTCGGGAGTTCCGGCGAGCGACCTCGTCGTGCGGTTCTCCTCTGTCGCCACGGTGGCGCTCGTCGCCGTGGTGGTGGCCGGGGCCGCGATGTCGTGGATGGTCGTCGACGGTCTCGGCGACTACACGGGTACCGAGTGGGGCCGCGTGCTGCTGGTGAAGACCGGTGCAGTCGCGGTCGCCATCGCCATCGGCGCGTACAACCACTTCGTGGTCGTGCCGGCGATGGATGGCGACACCGATGCGGACACGATGTCGCAGCGGGCCCGGACCGCGATCGTGATCGAAGCCGTCGTGCTCCTGTTCGTGGTCGTCGTGACCGTGTTCCTCGTCGGCGCCTCGACGAACTGAGGCGACGAGCTGCGCCGCTCAGGGGGATAACCCCACCCCGAACTCGCCGGTCGGCTCCATGTCGCCGGGGCGGCCGGTGCCCGACGATGGAGGCATGAACGCAACCTCTGTCCTCACCCGGCTGCCGACGGCACCACCCGACCCCGGAGCGTCGCTCGTCGAAGCCCGCGACCTCACCCGTATCTGGGGCAAGGGTGACGCGGCCCAGGTCGGCATCAGCGGCGTCGATCTCGACATTCGTTCCGGCGAGCTGGTGGCCTTGATCGGTCCCTCGGGGTCGGGCAAGAGCACGCTCGGCGCACTGATCGCCGGCATCGACAAGCCGACCTCAGGGTCGTTGATCGTCAGCGGCACGCGGATCGACCGCATGAAGACCGACCGCCTGGCCGCATGGCGCGGCGGCAACGTCGGGATCGTCTTCCAGGATTTCCATCTGCTGCCGACCCTGACGGCCGTCGAGAACGTCGAACTGGCGCTCGACCTCGGCTCCGACGTCGGCCGCCGGCAGCGTCGCAAGGCAGCCGTGGCAGCGCTCGAGCGAGTCGGGCTCGGTCGCCACGCCAAGAAGCTGCCGGCCCAGATGAGCGGTGGCGAGCAGCAGCGGGTCGGCATCGCACGGGCGACGGTGACGCAGGCACCGCTGATCGTCGCCGACGAGCCGACCGGTGCGCTCGACCAGGCCAACGGCCATGCCGTGTTCGAGTTGCTGACCGGCCTCGCACGTACCGGAACGACCGTGGTGTTCATCACCCACGATCTCAGCCTGGCGGGTGCCGCAGATCGGGTGGTCTCGATGATCGACGGCCGAATCGAATCGGTCGCCGAGCAAGGAGCGTCGTCGTGAGATCGATGCTTCGACAGTTCCGCCGGGCACCCGGCCGCATCATCGCCAGTGTCTTCGCGCTGGCTCTGGCCGTCGGTGCGATCGGCGTACTCGCCATCCCGACCGTCTCGCAGGGAACACTCCGCGATGCCGCCGGGGGACAGGGCTTGGCCGACATCATCGTCGACACGACATCACTCGACGAGACCCAGGTGGCGACGATCAACGACATCGACAACGTCGTCGCCGCCGAGGGCGAGGCGACCGTTGCCGTACAGCTGTCCGACGGCGTTCTCACGCGGATGATCGGTCTCGACTTCGACAACCAGACGATGGACATCGTTCAGCTCGCGGCGGGTCGCCTGCCGGTCGCCCCCGACGAGGTGGTCGCCAGCGAGTCGCTCGGCGCGATCGGTGATCTCGTGATCGCCAACGGGGTGCGGTACGAGATCGTCGGACATGGCGGGACGTTGTGGTGGTCGGACAGCGACGTGCTGTACGCCGACCTCGACGCGGTGACGGCGCTCGGCGAGCATGGCGGCACCAACCGTCTCGTCGTCACGGCCGCCGACGACGGCATCGATGAACTGCGCGCCATCGCCGACGAGGTCCGTCTGGTGCTCGAGCGCGACGGCGACACGTACACGACGTTCCCGGTCTACCTGCCCGACGGATCGACTCCGATCGATCAGGACATCGAGCAGGTCAGCATGCTGATCGGCCTGCTCGGGATCGTGGCCGGACTGGTGGCACTGGTGCTGCTCGCTTCGACCACCAACACGCTCATCACCGAACGCACCCGCGAGGTGGCCGTGATGCGTGCCCTCGGTGGGCGTGAGCGACCGTTGCGTCGGCGGCTGCGGGGGATCTCGCTCGGCATCACCACGATCGCGCTCGTGATCGGACTGCCGCTCGGGATCTTCATCAGCAACTTCATCGCCCGCATGGTCTTGGAGGAGTTCGTCGGGATCACCCCTGCGTTCGCCGTCGATTGGCGAGTGCTGGTCGGTAGTGCGGTCGGCGTGCTGCTCGGCGCCCGGCTGGTGGCCGCCCGCGCCGCCCGGCGCGTGACGAGGCTCCCGCTGGCCGAGGCGCTCAGGGATCGTGAGGGCGCCCCGTTCGGGGGCCGCCGGTCCCACCGCCTGGCCGCCCGCATCCCGACCGGCGGCCTGTTCGCCCGAATCGCCGCCCGGGAATCGCTGCATCGGCCGGCGCGCACCCTGGCCGTGATCGTCCAGATCTCGGCGGCGGTCGGCGCTGCCTTCCTGATCCCGAGCCTGGCGAGCTCGGTCAACGAGTACAACACCGCCAGCCACCAACCGTGGGCCTGGCAGTCGATGACGGTCGCACGCGACGCCGGCCTCCCGTTCCCGGACACGGTGACAGCAGGCAGCGACGGCTCCGAGCCGGGTATCTACGGCGAGGGTGAACTGGCCGAGTGGCAGATCGACGTCTACGGGCTCGAGCCCGACACCGCGATCTTCGATCCGAGCCTCTCGAGTGGGCGTTGGATCGAGGGGAGCGCTCGCGAAGCGGTCGTCAGCGCCGGGTTCGCCGAGCGCAACGATCTCGGGATCGGCGACGCCCTCGTGATCGAACTTGCGAGCGGTGAATTCGAGTACGAGCTGGTCGGTCTGTCGAACGACTTCAGCCGTTCGGCGTACCTCGACCGTTCGGTGTTGGCCGCCGACCTCGGTGAGCCCGGCATGGTCAACACGGTCTGGTCCGTGCAGGACCAGCTCGAGTTCTCCCTGCCGGCCGCCAGTCGGACCTCGACGGCTGCCGACCTGGCCGCTGACGACAACGCCGGCCGGGCTGCGATCGTGACCATCTTCGGGGCGATCGGTGTGATCGTTGCGGGAGTCGCCGCCCTGGCAGTGCTGTCGTCGATGACGGTCAGCTTGTTCGAGCGCCGCCACGAGTTGGCGGCGATGCAGGCACTCGGCGCACGCCGCCGCCGCCTGCGCGGGCTGCTGATCCGCGAACTGCTGCCACTCGGCGCCGTCGGTCTGGTCGGCGGTCTGGCACTCGGGGCGCTCGGCACCCGGGGCATCATCGGGTCGTTCGAGGCCAGCAACGCCGTCGACATCGGCGTCGTCGACGCCACGGGCTGGATCCCGCTGATCGCTGCGGGCACCTTCGCGGCACTGATCGTGCTCGCCCTGGTCACCGTTCGCAGCGCCGGTCGCCGGCCGGTCGCCGTCACACTGCGAGGTGCCGCATGAGCCACCTCCCTCCCCCTGCCGCTGCGACCGCTGCCGGCCCCGCCTTGGCGAACACTGCAGGCGTCGACACCAGCGGGCCGTCGTCGTCGACGGGCTCAGGGCGCGAGACTGGCGGTGTGAGTGAACTGCCGCCGCCCTCGCCTCCCGGCGGGCACCCCTCGGCCTCGCCGGTACCGGCAGCTGCCACGGGGGGAGGATCGGGTTGGGACTGGGACCGTACCAAGGACCTGGCGGAGGCCTGGTTCAAGCCGCTCACCGATCCGCAGGGTTGGTGGGCGCTCGGCTACCTGTTCTTCAGCACACTGGCGTCGCCGTTCTTGTTCGGGGCGATGGTCGCCGTGGCTGCGATCGCCTTCGGGCTGTCGTTCGTCTTGGTCGGCCTGCTGCTGGTCGTGCCGTTCTTCTTGATGGTCGAACAGTTCATCTCGGCCGAGAAGTACTTCGCCAGCCTCGCCGGTCATCAGATCGAGCTGCTCGAGCCCCGACCCCTCGACGGGGCGGGCGTGCGCAACTTCAAGCGCGCCATCACCGACCCGGTGCGCTGGCGGCAGGTCGGGTTCATCGCGCTCAACGTCGTGTTGGCCCCGGTGCTGTTCGCGTTCGGAGCCTTTCCGCTCTCATTCGTCGGGTCCGTGGTGTTCGGCGACGAGATCCTCGATGGCCCGGGATTCCGCATCGGCATCGGCATCGATGTCAGGGCGGCCGGCATCCTGGCCGTGCCGTTGGCCGTCTTCTTCGCCGGAGCGATCCCCCGGGTGGCGATCTGGATCTCCAGCCTCAAGGCCCAGGTCGACAGCTGGTTCCTCGGCACCGATCGGTTGGCATTGGCGGAACTGCGCGTCAGCGCATTGTCCGATCAACGCCAGGACATCCTCGACGCTGTCGCCAGCGAACGCCGCCGGATCGAACGCAACCTGCACGACGGTGTCCAACAGCAGCTGGTGGCGATCGGTCTCGACCTCGGGATGGCCGGCACCCAGATCGACAAGGATCCCGCGCGGGCCAAGGAGTTGATCGACAGCGCCCGCGAGAAGGTGCAGGGTTCGATCGGTGAGCTGCGTCAGCTCGGCCGCGGCCTGCATCCCGCGATCCTGGAGGATCGTGGCATCGACGCCGCGTTGTCAGCGGTGGTCAGCGGATCGCCGATCCCGATCTCGGTGCACGTCGACCCAGGTCTCGAACTGTCGACCGACGTTGCCGAGACGGTGTATTTCGTGGCCAACGAGGCGATCGCCAACGTGCTCAAGCACGCGCAGGCGCGAGTGGCGTCGGTGCACGTCACCCGGGTGGGCGAGAACGTGCGCGTCACGATCCACGACGACGGTGTGGGAGGTGTCGATCCGTCGAAGGGCAGCGGCGTTGCCGGGATCCGCGCTCGGGTCAACGCCGTCGACGGCCAGCTCACGGTCAACTCCCCGGTCGGCGGTCCGACCACGTTCGTCGTCGAGATCCCGCGGCAGGATGGTCGGCGACATGGCTGAAGTCGCCGACCCGCTCCGCATCGTCGTCGCCGATGACTCCGTGCTGCTGCGCGACGGCGTCGTGCGATTGCTCACCGACTCGGGCTTCGAGGTCGTCGCTGCGGTCGGCGACGCCGATGCGCTGCTCGACGCGGTCACCGAGCACGAACCCGACCTGTGCATCGTCGACGTGCGAATGCCTCCGACGCATACCGACGAAGGTCTACGAGCGGCGGTCACGATCCGCCGACGCAATCCGGGCATCGCCGTCCTGGTGCTCTCCCAATACGTCGAGGAGCGCTACGCCGGGGAGTTGCTCGAGGGCGATGTCGCCGGTGTCGGCTATCTCTTGAAGGACCGCGTGATCGATGTCGAGGACTTCCTCGCGTCGCTCCGCCGCGTCGCAACGGGCGGCAGCGCCGTCGACGCCGAGGTGATCAGCCAGATCCTCGGCCGGTCGCGGCGGACCAGCGAGCTCGACCGGCTGACACCGCGCGAGCGGGAGGTGCTGACGCTGATGGCCGAGGGTCTCTCGAACGGCGGCATCGCCGAGCGCCTGGTGGTGTCGAACGGCGCGGTCGAGAAGCACATCTCGAACGTCTTCATGAAGCTCGGCCTCGACGTCGAGGACGGCAACCACCGCCGCGTCCTCGCCGTGCTCACCTACCTACGCGGCGCCTGAGCGCCGGTCGAATCCGTCATCGTGGCGTCAGCGCGGCCATCCGCGCCGCGCGCGATCAGATCGTTGTCAGACCGAGGAGAGATCGCGCTCGCGCCGGTCGCTCAACCGCTTGGCGACCCGCTCGCTCTTGGCCATCCGTGCCAGGAGGCGCTCGCGTGCCTGCTCGCCGACCTCGCTCAGCCCCTCGACGTTCTCGACGTCCCAGACCCGCAACACGACCGGGACCAGGATCTGCTCGTGGTGCACTGCGAGGTCGTAGATGCCGGCTTGGGCGATGCGCTTGGCGTGCTCGTTGAACCCGGGGATGCCGGTGCCTGGCATGGAGAAGGAGGTGACCTGAGCCTCGATCGCGCACATCATGCCGTCGGGGTCGACCCCGATCGCGGCCGCCGCGAGGTCGCGGTAGAAGAGCTGGTGCAGGTTCTCGTCGGCGGCGACTCGCATCATCACCTCGTACCCGGCCGGGTCACCGATCTTGCGGCCTGTGGCGCGGTGAGCGATCCGGGTCGCGAGCTCCTGCAACGCGAGGTACACGAAACCCTCCTGCAGCGACGGTGGCTGTGGCGTGATGCCGCCGGACACCTGCGCCATGCGGCACCGCTCGAGGTGGTGGGGGTCGATCGCCCGGGTGGCCATGAGATACCCGTAGATGGCCATCGAGTGACGGCCTTCTTCGGCCGTCCAGCGCCGGACCCACTCACCCCAGGCGTCGTCGGCGCCGAACATCGCTTCGACGGTACGGAAGTAGTACGGCAGATTGTCCTCTGTCAGCAGGTTGACCAGGAGCGACGAGCGCACGGCGTCGTCGATCGTGGCGCCTGCGAGATCGGCGTCGGCCTCGCTCCACTCCTCGCCGGCGACCGGATCGCGACCACGGCCGTACGGCACGTGCTCGTGCGGGAACCATTCCTTGGAGGCGGCGAGGTGACGTTCGAACAGCTGCTCGACCGTCGGTGTCAGGGCGTCGAGGAGGCGTGATTCATCCAGCACGGGTCATACCGTACCTCCCTACCGACCAGTAGGTAGCTCCTCCGACCAGAATTCGTACGAATTGTCGACCACGTGTCGACCACATGGTCAGCGGGCGAGCCGCCGCTCGACGACGGCGTGCGCGACCCGGTGCCCGCGGTGATCGTCCGGGCGGCGTGAGCGCAGCCGCGCCAACGCCGGCTTCTTGGCCGGACCACTCGAGCGGCACCCGCCCGGCGCAGGTGTGGGGCGAACCGCCGTGATGTCCCGGATGGGCCCCTTGGCGGAGCCGTCGGCGCCGAGTGGGACGATCACTCCGTGCGCGATGTCGTCGCCCTGGAGCACCCCGTCCGGCGTCGCGGCGGTGGGCCGGTCGTTCGGGGTCGGTGTCGCCGTCGAACAACGTGAGGAGGCCTCCTCGACGGTGCCGACCGCAACGACGTCGATGACCCCACCCGGGGCGTCATCGGGCAAGTCCGTGAAACCGGTCAGGTCGATCGTTCGTTTCCGGCGGCCTCACGATGGCGGTCGCGGGTCGCTCCGACGCTCGATTTCGCGGCGTGAATCCGGTGATCTCGAAACTCGCGAGATGGATGTCCTCGGGTTTGGGAACCGGTTCACGACCCCTGGTAGCCTCGCTGCCCGATGTCGCTGTTTCTGCGCGATTACCTCACCGTCGTCTGGTTCGGACTGGCCGCGATCCTGCTCGCGAGTCTGTTGCTCGGCGTCGCCGCAGCCATCAGGCCGTCGCGCCCCAGCGCAGAAAAGCTGATCGCCTACGAATCGGGCGTCGATCCGGTCGGGCTCGGCTGGTCACAGAGCCAGATCCGCTACTACGTGTTCGCATTGCTGTTCGTCATCTTCGACGTCGAGGCGGTGTTCATCTTCCCGTGGGCGACGTCGGTCGAGCGCTATGGCTGGTTCGGCCTGATCACGATGCTGATCTTCATCGTGCTGCTGCTCGACGGCCTTGTCTACGCCTGGAAACGAGGGCTCCTCCGATGGGTCTAGTGGATCGCGGGCGGATGCCCGCCCCGCTCACGAAGCTGTTCAACATGGGCCGCTCGTACTCGATGTGGGTGTACCAATGGGGCCTCGCTTGCTGCGCGATCGAGATGGGTGCCGCGTTCGGGTCGCCTCGTTACGACGTGATGCGGCTCGGTGTGATTCCGTTGCCCGCCAGCCCGCGCCAGGCCGACTTCGTGGTCGTGTCGGGCACGGTCACCGACAAGATGGCTCCGGCCGTCAAGCGCCTGTACGAGCAGATGCCCGAACCGAAGTACGTGATCTCGATGGGTTCGTGCGCCAACTGTGGTGGGCCGTACTGGGACTCGTACTCGGTCACCAAGGGCGTCGACCAGATCATCCCGGTCGATGTCTACGTGCCGGGTTGCCCGCCTCGTCCCGAGGCGTTGCTCGAGGGCATCGTGTTGTTGCAGCAGCGGATCAAGAACGAGGACATGGCCGCCAAGTGGCGCCGCGAGGAGTTCACGACGCTGCAGAAGACAGCAGCACTCGAGAAGGCCGCCGCCCAGCCGGCTCCCGAGGCGATCGTCGTCGGGGGTGGTCCGATTGAGTGACACCACCACCGGCACCGAAGAGGAATCACCGGCGCTACCCGGCGACGGCTTGCGTGAGGGCATCGTCGATGCATTGCGCGCCGACCTGGGCGAGCACCTGCTCGACACCCATCTGATTCCCCAGACCGATCTGTGGGTGCGGGTCAGCGCCGACGCGTGGGCCCATACCGCCGCATCGCTCAAGGCTCAGGGTTTCGAGTACTTCTGCTTCCTGTCCGGCCTCGACTGGATGCCGTCGCCGTACGGCAAGGGTGAGGACGACCCCGACGCCGAGCCGACGCCGATCAGTACCGAGGTCGTGCAGGGCTATGCAGGTGGTGAGACCCGATTCCAGGTGTTCGCCCGTGTCACCGACATCGAGCGCCACGTCGGTGTCACGATCAAGGCCGATGTTCCCGAGTCGATGTCGGTGCCGACCTGGATCCCGTACTTCGCCGGTGCCAACTGGCACGAGCGTGAGACCCACGAGATGTTCGGGATCGGCTTCGACGGCCACCCCGACCTGCGCAACATCTACCTGCCAGGCGAGTTCGAGGGGTTCCCGCTCCGCAAGGACTTCCCGCTGCTGTCGCGGATGGTCAAGCCGTGGCCCGGCATCGTCGATGTCGAGCCGATGCCTGCCACCGACGACGAAGAAGGTGAGGCGTCATGAATCTGGTGTGCGCGCCGCCGAGGGAAGCGCCAGCGACGAGGCGAACGGAGGGAGCGGCCGAAGCGAAGCGGAGGCCAGTCCCGACGATGGAGCTGACATCATGACGATGCTGAACGAACGCCAGCAGCTGTCGTACATCGCTGCCCAGGCGGCCGACGCCCGTCTCAACGTCGAGCTCGAGACCGAGGGCATGACCCTCAACATCGGACCCCAGCACCCAGCCACACACGGCACGCTTCGGATCATCGCCCGCCTCGACGGCGAGCAGGTCGTCTGGGCCGAACCGGTCGCCGGCTACATGCACCGCGGCTACGAGAAGCTCACCGAGGTTCGTACGTTCCCCCAGGTCACCACGCTGATCAACCGGATCGACTGGTTGGGCAGCTTCGCCAACGAGGTGCCGTTCATCCTGGCTGCCGAGCAGCTGATGGAGATCGAGGCGCCGCCGCGCGCCCAGTACATCCGCACGATCCTGTTCGAGCTCAGCCGGATCGCCAACGTCAGCTTGTTCCTCGGCGACCTCGGTGTGCAGATGGGCGCCGTCACCCCGGTGTTCATGGCGTTCCGCGACCGCGAGTACGTGCTCAACTTGATCGAGGGCGCCACCGGCGGCCGTTTCCACCCCAACTTCGATCGCATCGGCGGCCTCAAGGACGACCTCCCGAAGGGCTGGATCGCCGAAACCAAGCAGGTCATGAAGAAGTTGCGCCAGTTCTGCGACCAGGTCGAGGATCTGCTGTTCGGCAACGAGATCTTCCAGAGCCGTACCCGCGGTGTCGGCATCATCCCACCCGACGTGGCGAAGTCGTACGGCTTGTCGGGCGCCAACCTGCGTGCGTCGGGTGTCGACTTCGACCTCCGCCGCGACCAGGACATCGCCATGGCCTGGGACAAGGCCGACTTCAAGGTCTGGACCCATCCCGACGGCGACTCGTGGGCGCGCTGCTGGATCCGTCTCCAGGAGACCCGCGAGGCCACCAAGATCGTCGATCAGCTGATCGACGGCATCCCGGCCGGTCCGGTGATGACCAAGGTGCCGCGCATCATCAAGGTGCCGGAGGGTGAGGCCTGGGTCTCGACGGAGAATCCGCTCGGTGAGATGGGGTACTACGTGGTCAGCAAGGGCGATCTCGGCCCGTTCCGCGTCAAGATCCGCTCGGCCAGCTTCAACAACATCTCGATCACGCCGTGGGTCCTGAAGGGCGTCTACGTGCCGGACATCATCACGATCCTGGCGTCTCTCTACTTCATCCTCGGAGACATCGACCGTTGACCATGGCCCCCTCGTCGTCGCTCCGCTCCCTCCGCTCGGGCTCGTCCCAGGCGTCGCCCTCGGCGCTCCACCGCGAGGTTCCGGACCCATGATGCAGCTTGCTGTCGAGATCCCGTACTGGGGGCAGTCGCTCCTGCGCGTGCTGGGTGGTCTGGTCGCCGTACTGTTGCCCGCCGGCACGATCGTGTACGTCTTCTTGTTCAAGATGATGTCGTTCATGCAGAGCCGCCTCGGGCCGATGGAGGCCGGGCCGTACGGCTCGATGCAGCTGTTCGCCGAGGTCGGCAAGTGGCTCCAGAAAGAAGACATCGTCCCCGAGAACGCCGATGCGAAGATCTTCAAGATCGCGCCGATCATCGTGCTGATGTCGACATTCCTGTTGGTCGTCGTCGTGCCGTTCGGGCCCGACGCCTGGATGACCGACTTCCAAGCGGGTGTCTTCTACGCCCTCGCGATCGGTTCGGTGTCGGTGATCGGCATCCTGATCGCCGGTTACTCGAGTGCCAACAAGTACTCGTACCTGGGTGGTCTGCGTGCCGCCGGTCAGCTGATCGCCTACGAGTTGCCGATGGTGTTGGCGGTCGTCGGCGTCGTCATCCAGGCCGGTTCGATGAACCTCCAGCAGATCGTGGTCGCCCAGAACACCCAGGAGATCTTCGGTCTCGACTGGATCGGCCTCCCGTTCGTGCTGACGCAGTTCGTGGGCTTCCTGATCTTCATGATCGCCGTGCAGGCCGAGCTGACCCAGGTTCCGTTCGACATGCCGATCGCCGAATCCGAGCTGGTCTCTGGCTACATGACCGAGTACTCGGGCTTTCGATTCCTGATCTTCTTCATCGGCGAGTTCGCCACCGCCGGCGTGTTCGCCTTCATCGCATCGATCCTGTTCCTCGGCGGCTGGGGCATTCCGTTCAGCTGGTTCGGGTGGGAATCGCTCGACCAGGTCGAGAACTGGATGAACGTCGTCGGTCCGCTCATCATGTTCTCGAAGATGGTGCTGCTGACCGGCATCATCATGTGGGTCCGCATCAGCTTCCCGCGCCTGCGTGAGGACCAGCTCCAGCGCTTCGCCTGGAAGGTTCTGATCCCCATCTCGCTCGCCAACATCGCGATCACCGCCATCTTGAAGGTTGCTGTCTGATGTCTCCTCGAACGACCACGTTGTGTCAGACGCAACGGAACGCCCCGTGTCGATGGAGGAGGTGCTGATGCCTCCGAAGCCGAAGCTCCCTGGCCTCATCAAGGGCCTCGGCGTGACGATGGGCACCATGCTCCGCACCGTCAAGAACGGTGCCGACACGGTGCAATACCCGCACGTCAAGGAGACGCCGCCGACGCGTGCCCGTGGTGTGATCGCCCTGCGCGAGGACAACTGCACTGCCTGCATGTTGTGCGCCCGTTCGTGCCCCGACTGGTGCATCTACATCGAGGGCCACAAGCAGCTCGCACCACCGCGTCGCGCCGGCGGCAAACCCCGCCAGGTCAACCACCTCGACCGGTTCGACATCGACTACGCGCTGTGCATGTACTGCGGGATCTGCGTCGAGGTGTGCCCGTTCGACGCCCTGTTCTGGAGCCCCGAGTACGAGTACAGCGAGCCGCGCATCGCCGACCTGCTGCACGACAAGACCAAGCTCGGCGAGTGGATGGAAACCGTGCCCGAGGCCCCCGAGCTCGAAGCGGGGGCTCAGAAGAAATGAGTGTCCTCCTGCTCGCCGCCGACGTCAACGTCGCTCAGAACATCGGCTTCTACATCATTGCGGCCGGCATGTTGTTCGGAGCGCTTGCGCTGGTCTCGACCGACAACGTCGTGCACGCCGCCCTGTGGCTGGTGGTCGTGCTGGGTGGCATCGCTGCTCAGTACATCCTCGCCGCTGCGGAATTCGTGGCGGTCTCGCAAGTGTTGGTCTACGTCGGTGCCGTGATGGTGTTGTTCCTCTTCGGCATCATGCTGACGCGCGCGTCGATCGGCGTCGACACCGACACGCGTAACAAGGGCTGGGGTGTGGGTGTCCCGGTCGGACTGCTCCTGTTCGGCGTGCTCGCATACGTGGTCTTCGACGCCGTCGACCGGAACTCCGGCCGGTCGTCCGCCGATCGATTCTTCTCCGCTGTCGACGGCAACGTGATCGTCGAACCAGACGCAGGGAGCATCGCCGCCACCACGACCTCGATCTCCGATGGGTACCTCGGTCCGTTCCTGGTCCCACTGATCGCCGTCTCGTTCGTGCTGCTCGCCGCGGCAGTCGGCGCCATCGTCCTGGCCCGGAAGGATTGAGGACCGAGGTCTGATGCTCGCTCAGAACTTCCTGCTCCTGTCGGCCGCCTTGTTCTGCATCGGCGTGTTCGGCGTGATCTCGCGCCGAAACGCGGTCATGGTGCTCATGTCGATCGAGCTGATCCTCAACTCGGTCAACCTCAACCTGATCGCCTTCGCCCTCATGAACGACTCGATCGACGGGCACATCTTCGCCCTGTTCGTGATCGCCGTCGCTGCCGCCGAGGTCGGTGTAGGGCTCGCGATGGTGCTCATGATCTACCGAAACCGGCGCTCGATCGCGCTCGATGAGCTGTCGGAGATGAAGGGATGAGCGAGCGCATCGAGCGAGTCACCGAGCGAGCGCCCGCGAACCGGGACCACATGGCGTGCCGGGAGCGCAGCCCCCGAGGAGAAATGGGCTGATGTTGCTCGCAGCAGAGACCGCAGAACTGTCCCCGGGCTGGTTCCTCGAGAACGCCTGGCTGATCCCGCTCATCCCCGGGATCGCCTTCTTCGTGATCCTCTTCGTCGGCAAGCGTCTGCCGCGGGGCGGCAGCGAGGTCGGCATCGCCAGCATGGTTGCGGCGCTGGTCATCGCTGCCGGGGCCGCCTTTCAGTGGATCGATCGGGTCGACGCCGCGCACGGCGAAGAAGTCGAACCGGTCATTCGTCAGTGGACGTGGTGGCAATCGGGTCTGACCGAGTTCGGCATCGGCGAGCACATCGACGGCCTGGCCGTGATGGCGCTGCTCCTGGTCTCGTTCATCTCGACGCTCGTGCAGGTGTACTCCACCGAGTACGTCAAGGGCGACCGCCGCTACACCCACTTCTTCGCGTCGATCACCCTGTTCTCGGCGGGCATGCTGACGATGGTGCTGGCGCCCAACATGGTGCAGCTCATCTTGGGCTGGGAGATCATGGGTCTCTGTTCATTCCTGCTGATCGGTCACTGGTGGGAGGAGCAGGCCAACAGCGAGGCTGCATTGAAGGCGTTCTGGACCGTCCGGGTCGGCGACATCGGCCTGCTCGTCGGCACGGCGATGCTGCTCGGCATCTTCGGCACGCTCGACATCAAGGGCATCAACGAGATGGCGGCGGCGGGCGAGTTCGGCAGTCAGAACGTGTTGATGTGGGCGGCGATCGCACTGTTCATCGCATGCATCGGCAAATCGGGTCAGTTCCCGCTCCACACCTGGCTGCCCGACGCCATGGCCGGTCCGACACCGGTCAGTTCGCTGCTGCACAGCTCGACGATGGTCGTCGCCGGCGTGTTCCTGGTCGCTCGCATCTACCCGGTGTTCCACGTCGGTCTCGAGATCAACGCTGCCGGGCAGACCTTCAACCTGATCGCGGTGATCGGCGGCATCACGGTCATCATCGCGGCGGCGCTCGCGTTCGTGCAGGACGACATCAAGAAGGTGCTCGCCTACTCGACGGTGTCACAGCTCGGCTACATGATGCTCGGCCTCGGTGTCGGCGCCTGGACCGCAGCGGTGTTCCACATCTTCACCCACGCCTTCTTCAAGTGCTGTCTCTTCCTGGCCGCCGGCTCGGTCAGCTACACGGCCAGCCACCACAGCTTCGACATGAAGAAGGACATGGGCGGCATCTGGCGCAAGATGCCCGTCACCTTCGGCACCTGGATCGTCAGCACCGCGGCGCTGTGTGGCGTCCCGTTCTTCAGCGGCTTCTTCTCGAAGGACGAGATCATCGACTCCGCGAAGCACGCCGATTACACGGTCTTCTACTACGTCGGCATCATCGGCGCCTTCATGACGACGGCGTACATGACTCGGGCGACGTACCTGACGTTCTTCGGCCAACCGCGCGGTGGTGCGGCGCACTTCATGGGCATCGACGGTCACGATGAGCACGGTCACGGCCATGACGACCATCACGACGACCACGACGGTCACGACGGTCACGACGGTCACGACGGTCACGACGAGCTCGCTCACGGGCGCCCGCTGCCCTTCGCACCGTTCGACTCGCCGTGGAAGATCACTGCACCGCTGATCATCCTCGGCGCTCTGGCGATCAGCTCCGGCTACCTGAACGCACCGGCCCTCGGGATCCACTGGTTCGAGCACCAGACCGAGTCGTCGATCGGTCTCCCCATCGCACACGGCGAGGAAGCCGAGCAGAGCGGCGAGGAAGAGGAACACGACGACGAAGCGGCAGCCGTCACCGAACTCGCGATGGGTGCGGGTGGATCGCTCGTGCGGGCCGAGGGAAGTGGCGAGGGCCACGCCGAACCCGCCGGACCGTTCGCCGTTCCCGAACCTCCGACGTTCAAGTGGTCGGCGGCGGCTCCGGGGCTCGTGCTCGTGGCTCTCGGCTTCCTGATCAGCCTGGGCCTCAGTCTTGCGGTGTACGGGGGCCGCAGGAACCTGCTGTCACCTCTGGTCGGCCTGACCGAACGCAACAAGCTGGCGGGTGCCGGCCACCGGTTCCTCGTGAAGAAGTACTACCTCGACGACCTCTACGAGAAGGTCATCGTCCGCGGCGTCGCCCATCCGATCTCACAGGCCGCGTACTGGATCAACCAGAACGTCATCGACGGTGTGGTCGACGGAGCCGGACGTTCCGGCAAGCGCGTCGGCGACTGGGTCTACCGCAACATCGACCAGCGTGTGGTCGACGGCGCCGTCAATGCATCGGGTCTGGCCGCCTCCGAGAGCGGCCGCGCCCTTCAACCCGTCCAGTCCGGCAAGGTCAACCAGTACGGCGCGCTGCTCTTCGGCGCTGCCACGGTCGGCGCCATCGTCCTGATCATCCTCAACGTCTAAGCACGGCGAACCCGAAGGCAACCAATGGAAGTTCTCACCAACGACAACTGGCTCCTCACGGTCGGCACGTTCCTCCCACTCGTGGGCGTGCTGCTCATGATGTTCGTCCCGGCATCGGAGGAGCGGGCGCACAAGCAGATCGGGATCATCGCGTCGGGAGCGACGCTGGCGGTCGGCATCTGGACGCTCATCGCGTTCGACTACGGACAGAGCGAGAAGCTCCAGTTCTTCGTCGACGAGACCTGGATCAGCGTCATCAAGTCGAACTACACGATCGGTCTCGACGGCATCAGCCTGCCGTTGTACGTCCTGTCGATGGCCGTGACCTTCCTGGTCGCGATCTACACGTGGGACAACATGCCCGACGCCGGGAACCCGAAGATGTTCATGATGCTCATGCTGGTGCTCCAGGTCGGCATGGCCGGATCGTTCATCGCCCAGGACCTCATCTTGTTCTTCGTCTTCTTCGAGCTCGTGCTGCTGCCGATGTACTTCATGATCGGCGTGTGGGGCGGTGAGGACCGTCAGTACGCCTCGTTGAAGTTCTTCCTCTACACGATGTTCGGGTCGGCGCTGATGCTGGTGGCGTTCCTGGCCCTGTTCTTCCAGACCGATGCCACGAGCTTCGGTTTCGCCCACCTCTACGAGGCCGGGGCGCTGATCGACCGTGACGTGCAGATCTGGATCTTCGCCGGCATGTTCGTCGGCTTCGCGGTCAAGGTGCCGATGTTTCCGTTCCACACCTGGCTGCCCGACGCCCACACCCAGGCGCCGACGCAGGGTTCGGTGATCCTGGCTGCCATCCTGCTGAAGCTCGGCACCTACGGATTCGTGCGGATCGCGCTGCCGATGCTGCCCGAGGGCGCCAAGGCGTGGGCGCCGGCGATCGGCATCCTCGCCGTGGTCGGCATCATCTACGGCGCGCTCGGCTGTCTGGCCCAGACCGACATGAAGCGCCTGATCGCGTTCTCGTCGGTCGCCCACATGGGCTTCGTGATGCTCGGCATTTCCACGCTGACTCCGCTCGGCATCAACGCCGCCCTGTTCGGCATGGTCGCCCACGGTCTGATCACCGGCATGTTGTTCTTCATCGCCGGGTCGATCAAGCACCGGTACCACACCCTCGAGATCAAGCGTCTGTCCGGCATGCTGATCCAGATGCCCAAGATGGGCTGGATCCTCGGCTTCTCGGCGATGGCCTCGCTCGGTCTGCCCGGCCTCGCCGGCTTCTGGGGTGAGTTCCCGGCACTCCTGTCGGCCTACAGCCCCGGTTTCGGGCTCGACGAGACGCTGTACCGGACCCTGCTGGTGATCGCCGCGATCGGCACGGTCCTGGCTGCCGGCTACCTGCTGTGGCTCTACCAGCGCACGGCGTTCGGTGAGCCCAGCCCCGAGTTCGTCGATCACGGCGGTCACGACAGCCACGGTGCACCGGCCGCATCGCTCAGCTCCGCAGCCAACGACGACTTCACCGGTGACGATCACGACGATCATCACGGTGTCGACATCCACGACGTCACGCCGCTCGAGTGGATCTCGTGGGCCCCGTTCCTGGTGGCGATCGTCGTGTTCGGCGTGTACCCGCAGCTGATGTTCAAGGTGATGGACCCGGCAGTCACCAAGCTGGTCGAGCAGATCGGGGCGGGCATCCCGTGATCGCCGCTCTCCTCGCCCAGAGCGCGGACTGGATCCGGCCCGATGTCGATTGGCACGCGCTCGCGCCCGAGCTGGTGCTGGTCGTCGGCATCAACATCGTGTTGCTCGTCGATCTGTGGATCGACGAGTCGAAGAAGTGGATGATGGGTGCGTTGGCGAGCTTCGTGATGCTCGGCGCGTTCATCCCGGTCGTGACGCTCGCCGTCGTCGGTGACGGCGTGGCCGGTGACAGCGTCCGATCGATGTTCTTCGATCGGTACGTGGTCGACGAGTACGCGCTCGTTCTCAAGGCGCTGTTCTTGCTGATCGGGTACGTGGTGGTGCTGATGAGCCAGACCGAGCTCGAGGAGGGCGGGTACTACCAGGGCGAGTTCTACCTGATGCTGCTCGTGAGCGTGCTCGGCATGGTCATGATGGCGTCGAGCCGCGACCTGGTGTCGATCTTCGTGGCGCTCGAACTGCTCTCGATCCCGGCCTACATGATGGCGGCGTGGCGCAAGCGCGACGCCAAGTCGAACGAGGCCGGCGTCAAGTACTACCTACTCGGCGTCTTCGCGTCCGGTGTCCTGCTGTACGGCATGAGCTACCTCTACGGCACGACCGGATCGACCAAGCTCACCGAGATCGGCGCCTCCTTGGCCGGCGCCGACCAGGGCTCGGGCATCATCGCCATGCAGGTCGTGGCCGTCGCGTTCGTGATCGTCGGGTTCGGATTCAAGGTGTCGGCGGTGCCTTTCCACACCTGGGCGCCCGACACCTACGAGGGTGCACCCCTTCCGGTCACCGCGTTCTTGTCGGTGGCGTCGAAGGCCGCCGGGTTCGTCGGGCTCGTGTCGATGCTGTATCTCGCCATGTACGCCGCCGACGGCGTGTACGAGCCGTTCATCTTCGTGCTCGCAGCGCTGACGATGACGGTCGGCAACCTGTTGGCGCTGCGTCAGACGAACATCGTCCGGCTGCTGGCCTACTCGTCGGTGAGCCAAGGCGGTTTCATCCTGATGCCGCTCGCCGTGATGGCGTCTGGCGATGCCGCCGATTCGTCGCTCAAGGCGGTCGTCATCTATCTGCTGATCTACGCCTTCTCGAACCTCGGTGCGTTCGCCGTGATCATGGCGGTCAGTCGCAAGACGCGTAGCGGCGAGATCAGCTCGTTCGGCGGGTTGATGTCGTATGCCCCCGGGCTCGGCGTGCTCATGACGATCTTCCTCGCGTCGCTGACCGGCATCCCGCCGCTCGGCATCTGGATCGCCAAGCTCACGGCGTTCCGGGCGCTGCTCGATGCCGGCGATGGCATCGGGTACACCCTGGCGGTCATCGCGGCGGTCAACACCGTCGTCTCGGCGGCGTACTACATGAAGGTGCTCCGCGAGATGTGGATGAAGCCGGTGCCCGACGGCGACACGACCCCGATCGTCACCCCGCAGCCGATCATGGCGGCGCTCGGCATCTGCGCCGCCGGTACGATCGTGCTCGGCGTCGTGCCGAGCCTCGTGCTCCGCTTCGCCGACCTCCCCGACCTCACCAACGCCCTCGGCGGATGACCCCAACCGGATCTGTCTGCGGATAACCGGGAGGTGAACGGTTCCACGCAGACAGAACGACGGGTGCTCACGATCTGTCTGCGGATAACCGGGAGATGAACGGTTCCAGGCAGACAGAACGGGTGGTGTTTTCGGAGTTCATGGCGCGGGCGCTCTACGGGCCTGGCGGGTTCTACACGAGGGGCGGCCGGGCGGGTCGGCGAGGTGACTTCATCACCTCACCGGAGGTCGGACCGTTGTTCGGTGCGGTCGTCGCCCGGTTCCTCGATGCGGAGTGGGAGCGGATCGGTCGGCCCGACTCGTTCACCGTGGTCGACGCGGGCGCCGGACCAGGAGCGTTGGCCCGGGCCGTGCTCGCCGCCGAACCCGAGTGTCTGGCCACCATGCGGTACGTGGCCGTCGATGTCTCCGACGCTCAGCGCGAGGGCCATCCCGACGGCATCCATTCGAGTACGGAGCTGCCCGACGGCCCGTTCGACGGGGTGATCATCGCCAACGAGTTGCTCGACAACCTGCCGTTCCGGCTGGCCGTCTTCGACGATGGTTGGCGGGAGGCGTTCGTCGTCGAGTTGCCCGACGGCCGCTGGATCGAGCAGCTGAGCCAGCGGTTCGACCCGGTGCCCGACGTCTTGCCGGCCAGGGTGGCGCTGGGCGCTCGAGCTCCACTGCACGACGCTGCGGCCACCTGGGTCGACGATGCCCGATCGCGTCTGCGGTCAGGCTCGCTGGTCGTCATCGACTACTGCTCGGCGACCACGACCGACCTGGCCCTCCGGCCGTGGCGGGAGTGGTTGCGCACCTACCGTCAGCACGAGCGGGGTGGCCACTACCTCGCCGAGCCGGGCAGCCAGGACATCACGACCGAGGTCGCGATCGATCAGCTGCCCGAACCCGACACGGCGCGAAGCCAGGCGCAGTGGCTGCAGCTCCACGGCATCGACGATCTCGTCGACGAGGGCAAGCGGTACTGGCACGCCCACGCGGCAGCCCCCGATCTGGCGGCCATCAAGATGCGCAGCCGGATCAGCGAAGCCCGAGCGCTGCTCGACGTGTCCGGCCTGGGGGCCTTCACCGTACTCGAGTGGCGAGCCTGATTCCGACGACCCTCTGACCGTGATGTCAGCGCGGGGGAAACGGTGCCAACCGGTGCCGTTCCGGCACCATCCGTGCCGTCACGGGCGTCGAGCAGACGCGACGGAGTGATCGGTGCTCCACCAGGGAGACGGCCCCGCCGCGTCGGCCGGCGCCTCCGAGCCTGGCTCCGGCTCATGCATCGACCGCAAACGCTCCCGCTGTTCGATCGGCCAGGTCCGCCGATCGCCGGTCGGTCGAGACGATCATGACGTCGGCGGCGCCCGCGGCCCACAGGTGTTCGATGTACTCGACCCACGATGAGGGCACACCACCGGCGATGATCACGCGCCTTCCGGCGAAGATTCGCTCGACTGCAGGTGCCCACCACGAGTCCATGAACCACGGTATGCGGCGGATGTCGGCCGCCCGAGGCGTGTTTCGCTCAACCTCGCAGGACGGCGTCGAGTGCCCGCTGTGTCGCTGCGGAGTAGCCGCCGCGGAACTTGATGGCGTGCACGACGAGCGGAGCCAACTGGTGCAGGGGGATCCGCTCACGCCACCCCGAGGCCAGTGGGTACTCGTCGTCGTAGGCGTCGAAGCAGTCCGGACCGTATCCGCCGAAGAGGTGCATCATCGCCAGATCGAACTCTCGGTGACCGCCGTGCGCCGCCGGGTCGACGAGCCATGATCGACCCGACGTGTCGACGAGTCGGTTGCCGGCCCACAAGTCGCCGTGGAGGCGTGCGGGCAGCTCGACCGGGCCACCGAGCTCGGCCAGCCGGTCGATCACCGCACGCAGGTCGTCGAGTGTGTTGCGGGCGAGCGCCTCCTGATCCCGTGCGAGCCGGGCGAGCGGTTCGAGCCGGCGGGAGGCGTAGAACTCGACCCACGTGTCGCAGGGATCGTTCGGAAGCGCTCGGCTCCCGGTGGTGCGTCGGTCCTCGCGACCGAACGTGGGCGCACCGACGCGGTGCAGGCGCGCCAGAGCCCGCCCCAACTCGCCGTCGTCGCCACTGCCGGGCGGGCCCTCGTCGATCCACTCGAGGACGAGGCGCGGCGGCCCGTTCTCGTCGCCGTCGGATACCGCCAGCACGTCGGGAACCCGCACCGCGCCAGGTTCTCGCAACCATCGCAGGCCGCTTGCTTCGGTCGTGAAGAAGCCGGGCGGCGGACCGGAGTGGGTCTTGGCGAACACGGTTCGGCCATCGGCGAGCTCGAGCCGGAACGACTCGGCCACGTCGCCGCCGCCGAGCCGCGCCATCCTGATCACCCCGGCACCGAGGTCATCGGAGACCGATGCGCTCAGTTCGTCGGCGCGACCCATGGTGCCGACGCTAGCGATTCGTGCTGCGCTCCGATGGGGCCGACGGCGAGCTCCACCCAGGCTGCCGGCCCGGGGACCGTGGTCGGGCCTGATCTACGATGGCGCCATGAGCGACGAGCAGCACGACACGATCGAGGCGCTGGCAGCGGAGAACCGCACGTTCCCGCCGCCGTCTGGCTTCGTGGACGGGGCGCTGGTGTCGGATCGTTCGCTGTACGACGAGGCCGCCGACGACCACGAGGCCTTCTGGGCGCGTCAGGCATCGCAGCTCGTCGAGTGGTCGAGGCCCTGGGACGCGGTGCTCGAGTGGGAGCTGCCGTACTCGAAGTGGTTCGTCGGCGGCCAGCTCAACGTCGCCGCCAACTGCCTCGACCGGCATGTCGCCGGCGGGCTCGGCGACCGTGTCGCCATCCACTGGGAGGGCGAGCCCGGCGACATGCGCACGATCACCTATGCCGAGCTCCTCGACGAGGTCTCCAGGTTTGCGAACGTGCTGCAGGGGCTGGGCGTCGCGAAGGGCGATCGCGTCATGATCTACATGCCGATGATCCCCGAGGCGGCGGTCGCGATGCTCGCCTGTGCGCGCATCGGTGCGCCGCACAGCGTCGTCTTCGGTGGGTTCTCCGCCCAGTCGCTCGCGGACCGGATCGACGACGCCGACGCCAAGATCGTGATCACGGCCGACGGTGGCTACCGGCGCGGCGAAGTGTTCCCGCTCAAGCCTGCCGCCGACGACGCCGTTGCCGACACGACGACGATCGAGCACGTCGTCGTCGTCAAGCGCGGCGGCAACGAGGTCACGATGGTGGAGGGCCGCGACCACTGGTATCACGACCTCATGGACGGAGCGTCGGCCGATTGCCCGGCAGCGCCGATGGACGCCGAGGACTTGCTGTTCCTCCTCTACACGAGCGGCACCACCGGCAAGCCCAAGGGCATCATGCACTCGATGGGTGGGTACCTCACCCACGCCACGTACACCCACAAGTACGTGTTCGACCTGCAACCGGAGACCGACGTGTTCTGGTGCACCGCGGACGTCGGCTGGATCACCGGGCACAGCTACATCGTGTACGGGCCGCTGAGCAACGGCTGCACCCAGGTGATGTACGAGGGGGTGCCGAACCATCCCGCCAACGATCGCTTCTGGGAGATCGTCGCCAAGTACGGGGTCACCAAGTTCTACACGGCGCCCACCGCGATCCGGACGTTCATGAAATGGGGTGCGGCCGAACCCGCCAAGCACGATCTGTCGTCGCTGAAGCTGCTCGGTACGGTCGGAGAGCCGATCAATCCCGAGGCCTGGATGTGGTACCACGAGCACATCGGCGGTGGCCGCTGCCCGATCGTCGACACCTGGTGGCAGACCGAGACCGGCGGCATCATGATCAGCCCGCTGCCCGGGGTCACGACGACCAAGCCCGGGTCGGCCACGTTCCCGCTCCCAGGCGTCGGGGCCGAGCTCGTGGACGACGACGCCAAGCCGGTGTCGAGGGGCGGGGGGTACCTCACCCTCACCAAGCCATGGCCCGGCATGCTGCGCGGCATCTGGGGCGATCCGCAGCGCTACGTCGACACGTACTGGTCTCGATTCGAAGGCCGCTATTTCGCCGGTGACGGAGCCAAGCTCGACGACGACGGCTACCTGTGGCTGCTCGGCCGGGTTGACGACGTCATGAACGTGTCGGGCCACCGCATCTCCACGACCGAGGTCGAATCGGCACTGGTCTCGCACCCGGCCGTTGCCGAGGCGGCGGTGGTCGGTGCCAACGATGCCACCACCGGCCAGGCAGTGTTCGCGTATGTCATCCTCAGGGGCGGCGCCGACGCAACCGTTGCCGACCTTCGCGACCACGTGGCGAGCGAGATCGGCGCGATCGCCAAGCCGAAGGCGATCTTCATCACACCTGATCTGCCCAAGACCCGTTCCGGCAAGATCATGCGACGCCTGCTCCGCGACGTGGCCGAGGGCCGGAATCTGGGCGATACCACCACCCTCGCTGACGCCAGCGTGGTCGACGAACTGCAGCGCCGAGCGGCCGACGGAGGTGGCGATGGCTGAAGTCGGCGGCGACGATCCGCATGCGCCGGACCCCGACACCCTCGCGCCGCCCGACAGTCTCTGGGAACGTTCAAGCCCGACGCCGATCCTGCCGATGACAGTTCCGTGAACGATGCAGTCGGTGGAGCGCCGCGCATGAACGGAGACCCGGTGACCGACGCCGGCGGCCCGCATCACAGCAGTCATGGTGTCGATGACCCAGGTGCCGACTTCCAGTTCGATCTCGGAAGTGCACTCGCCCGCCTCGGTCTCGACGCACCCACCGCAGAGGGCTACGTCGACGTCGTCGGGCCGACCGGCCGGGCCGACCCCGATGACGACCCGCTGCCACGCCGCAACCCGCCCTCCGGCGGCACTGGGGCATCTGGGGCGTTGCCCCTGCAGGAACCGGCCACCACACAACCACCGGCGCCACCACCGCTCCCGATTCGACAGACCGCGGCGGAGCCGACGCGATCGGAGCCGATCGAACCAGAGCCGCTCCCGGTCCGGCGACCGGCGGCCGATCCCGTTGCCCCCCACCCAGAGCCGCTCCCGACGCGGACGGTTGCCGAACCGCCGAACCCACCACTCGTCGCGCCGATGTCGGCACAGCCGCCCCAATCCAGCCCACCCGAGGTGGTGGCGAGTCGTCGTTCCTCCCAGCGCCGGTCCGTGTTCGACGAGAAGGCCGCCGCCCCCACCCTTCCGACGGCCGGCACCCTCACCCCGACTCCGCCGCCCGTGGTCGCCGCCACGCAGGCTCCTGCTCTGTCACCTGATCCGTCGGTCGGCGCGATTCCCACCCTCCCGCCATCCAACCCGGTCGCTCCGCCATCGGTGGCGCCGCCGATCGAGAGCGGTCCGTCGACCCCCGACATCCACGCCATGCGCGCCGCCCAGGCGCGCGCCAGTCGCAACGATCGGCAGGGCAAGCTGTTCGGCCGCACGCTGCTCTCGTTTCTCCTCATCGGAGCGCTCATCGCGGTCGCGTTGGTCTTCGGTCGTGCCTACCTGTTCCCGGCCGAATGGGACCCGTCGTTGACGCCGATCGTCGATGAGATCCAGCAATCGCGCGGTGTGGACTTCGACGAGACCGTCGTACTCGTCGCGCAGCCACCGACCGACTACGCGCAGACCGTCCTCGAGTCGACCGTCGGCACCTCCTGGGTCGATCGATTGCCGGAGTGGCGCGCACTGGGCATCGCAGGCGGGACCGTCAGCCTCGACACCGTCGCCGACCAGGTCGCCCGGATGCGGCTCGCCGTCTACGACGCAGGCGACGACACGATCTACCAGAGCGACCGAACCGACCCGGCGGTCGCTGCAGCCGATCTCCGATTCGCCCTCGAATCGGCGTTCGCCCGCCAGGCCGGCGGGAGCGGGTCCGCCGACGTCGAGGACGGGACCCCGAGGGGTTTCGTCGGAGTGTCGAGCCTCCGCGAGCTGGTTCGACAGGCGGCCGATCGGGCTGTCGTCGGTGCCACCGCCGTCGTCGCCGACGCCGGCGCAGGAGCGGAGGGCACAGCAGGGGAGGCACCCGGCAGAGCATCGGACGGGCTCGGGTCATTGCCGTTGCCCATCGCGTACGAGTTGTGGGCGGTCCGGTCGATCGGCGAGCCGTTGCTCGGTGCGGTGCGGGTCGACCCGGTGTCGCTCCAGCTCGGCGACCAGTATCCGGATGCGATCTACTCCCTGCTCGACGACCGTCCCGTCAACGCACCGACCGGTCTGCTGCGGCCTGGCGAACGTGGACTCGCGGACCCGGTCTCGCTCGGCACGGACGATTGGTCGCTGGTGTGGGGGACACGGCTGCCGTCGAGCACCGTGGATCAGCTCACCAGCGTCGTGACCGCTGATTCGTACCGGCCCATCGATCGTGATGGGACGACGTGCGTCGTCGCCGTGTTCCAGACCGGATCCGACTCGGACGCCGCCGTCGTCCTCGAAGCGATGGCCACCTGGGCGACTCGTGCGCCGGCCGAAGCCACGGCCCTGGCGACGCAGATCGACGCCGCCCGAGTGCAGCTCGAGACGTGCGACCCCGGTGACGCGGCCATCGCTCCCGACCTGACGTCGGTCGACGCGCTGATCGCTCGCCAGATCGGCCGCCTGTCGAGCTGAAACCTCCGCCCGACGCAGGCGGCATCAGTCCCGGAAGTTGTTGAACTGCACGGGGATGCCGAGGTCGGCACCCTTGATGAGGGCCATCGTCTCCTGGAGATGATCGCGCTTCTTGCTCGACACCCGCACCGAGTCACCCTGGGTCTGGCTCTGTACACCCTTCGGCGCGTCGGACTTGATCAGCTTGTTGATCTCCTTCGCCTTCTCGGAGCTGATCCCGACCGCGATCGTGGCGACCTGGCGAACCGTGTTCTGGGTCGCCTCCTGAACGTCGCCGTACTCGACTCCCCGGAGTGAGACACCGCGCTTGACCAGCTTCTCCTCGAGCACCGTCCGCAATGCGTTGAGACGATCCTCGCTGACGGTGTGCATGGTGATGACGAGATCGCTCTGCTCGATGGAGGAGTTCGTGTTCTTGAAGTCGAACCGGGTTGCGATCTCACGCTGCGCCTGGTCGACCGCGTTGCGGACTTCCTGCTGATCCACCTCGGAGACGACGTCGAAACTGGCCATGTCCACAGGCTAACGGCTGCGGCAATCGTGGTCCTGGCCGATACGATCGCTCGTCGACTCCTGCTCGGTCGTTCGGCCGGCCGGGTCGACAACCAATTGGGTCGGTGCCCGAGTGGCCAAAGGGAACGGGCTGTAAACCCGTCGGCATTGCCTTCGAAGGTTCGAATCCTTCCCGGCCCACACTGACGATCGACGGCGCCGCGTGGTCGGCGCCGTCGATCGCGTCGGGGCGGGTTTGCCCCCGTCGCCAGGGGCCGGGGGGAGCCAGCGGTCAGAGGAGGCGCTGCATCACTGCGACGTCGAGCCAGCGATTGAACTTCCGTCCGACTTCGCGCTCCACGCCGACCAGATCGAAACCGCAGGCCGCGTGCAGCGCCCGAGATGCAGTGCCGGAGGCCTCGATCCGGGCGATGATCGAGTGGAAGCCGGATTCGCGGGCGACGTCGACCAGATGCTGCATGAGCAGCCTGCCGACGCCGCGGCCGCCGAAGTCCCGGTGCACGTACACCGAGTCCTCGACGGTCGTGCGGTAGGCGGCCCGCTCCTTGTACGGGGAGAGGGAGGCGAACCCGATGACCTGCTCGGTGGTGTTGTCCACCGCCACGATCGCGGCGAAAGCGCCCGAGCGGTGAGCCAGCCACTCCCGCTGCTGATCGAGCGTCCGTTGCACGAGATCGAAGGTCGACGTCGTCTCGGCGACCTCACGGTTGTAGATCTCGAGGATCGCCGCAGCGTCGGCGATGGTGGCCGGCCGCACGAGGGCCCCGTGACGTGCTGGCGCCTGGTGACTCACGGGATCAGCGTACCGATCCGGTCCCTGAGCAGCAGGTTTGCACTCACGGGAGTGTCGGAAATCGCCGCTCCACGCGCGGTGTGATCGGCACCGGCGCCGCTACACTGGCACGCCGGTCCGCGGCACTGCCGCGCTCCGACACGAAAACGCCCTCTTAGCTCAGTCGGCAGAGCACAGCCATGGTAAGGCTGGTGTCGTGGGTTCGATTCCCACAGAGGGCTCGACCAACCGGTCGAGGTTCGCCTCGCCCGGGGGCCAAGGCCAGGGCGCCGTAGCTCAGTTGGTCAGAGCATCCGGCTCATAATCGGAAGGTCATCGGTTCGATCCCGATCGGCGCTACAAGAGGGCGAGCGAAACGAGCCCGACAAGACAGACGAGGGCGAGCGAAGCAAGCCCGCGAAACAGTCCCAACCAACCCCGAAAGACAAAGGGAACCACAGTCATGAGCAAGGCGAAGTTTGAGCGTACGAAGCCGCATGTGAATATCGGCACGATGGGTCATATTGATCATGGGAAGACGACGTTGACGGCGGCGATTTCGAAGACGTTGGCGGATCGTGGGTTGGCGGAGTTTTCGGCGTTTGACACGATTGATAAGGCGCCGGAGGAGAAGGCGCGTGGTATTACGATTTCGATTGCTCATATTGAGTATGAGACTGAGAATCGGCATTATGCGCATGTTGATATGCCGGGGCATGCGGATTACATCAAGAATATGATTACGGGTGCGGCGCAGGTGGATGGCGCGATTTTGGTGGTGGCGGCGACGGATGGTCCGATGCCGCAGACGCGTGAGCATGTGTTGTTGGCGCGTCAGGTGGGTGTGCCGTCGATCGTGGTGGCGTTGAACAAGGCTGACATGGTGGATGATGAGGAGTTGCTCGAGCTCGTGGAGTTGGAGATTCGTGAGTTGTTGAACGAGTACGAGTTCGATGGGGATGATTGTCCGATCGTGGCGGTGTCGGCGTTGAAGGCGTTGGAGGGTGATGCGGATGCGCAGGCGAAGGTGATGGAGTTGATGGGGGCGTGTGATTCGTATATTCCGGAGCCGGTGCGTGAGTTGGATAAGCCGTTCTTGATGCCGATCGAGGATGTGTTCACGATTACGGGTCGTGGGACGGTGGTGACGGGCAAGGTGGAGCAGGGTGTGATCAACACTGGTGATGAGATCGAGATCGTTGGGTTGCGTGATACGCAGAAGACGACGTGTACGGGTGTGGAGATGTTCCGGAAGTTGTTGGATCAGGGTCAGGCTGGTGACAACATCGGTGCGTTGTTGCGTGGGACGGCGAAGGAGGATGTGGAGCGTGGTCAGGTGTTGTGTAAGCCGGGGAGTATTACGCCGCATACGAATTTCACGGGTCAGGTGTATGTGTTGACGAAGGAGGAGGGTGGTCGTCATAAGCCGTTCTTCAATAATTATCGGCCGCAGTTCTTTTTCCGGACGACGGATGTGACGGGGACGATCGAGTTGCCGTCGGGGACGGAGATGGTGATGCCGGGTGACAATGTCGAGATGACGGTCGAGTTGGGGAAGCCGATCGCGATGGATGAGGGTTTGCGGTTCGCGATTCGTGAGGGTGGCCGTACCGTGGGCGCCGGCCGGGTCACCAACATCCTCAAGTGACCGGTTGACCCGACGAACGTCAGATCGGGACGACTGATCGGGAGGTGTCGCCCGAGCCGGTCCGCCGGCTCGGGCCACTCCTCCCGGAGGAGTGCTCCGGGGTTCCCCTGGGCGACATCAAGACGAGGGTCGGCGCCCTGCCGGCCCTCCGAGCGAAGCATCCGGTGCGATGGTTCGAACGAAGACGAGGGTCGGCACCCTGCCGGCCCAGCGAACGAAGTGAGCGAAACAGATGGCAAAGTCCGACAAGCGGGTCAAGATCACCCTCGAGTGCACCGAGTGCAAGCGGCGCAACTACATCACGATGAAGTCCAAGATCAACGATCGTGAGCGCCTCGAGATGAACAAGTACTGCAGCAACGACCGCAAGCACACCCTCCACAAGGAGACCCGCTGATCGGATTCGCTGGGGGTGGCCCAGAGGGACTCGCTGGTACGCTGGCGGCTCCCCATCCGAGGGCAGTAGCTCAGTTGGTAGAGCATCGGTCTCCAAAACCGACGGTCGGGGGTTCGAGTCCCTCCTGCCCTGCCCAGACGATCCGTAGAGAGAATCCATGTCACTCGACGACCTGAACCGCGAACAGAAACGGCTGCTCAAGCGCCAAGGCGCGCTCGACGAGAAGGGCGCGCCCACGCGTGCGCCGCGTCAGCAAGCGCAGCGCGAGCGTGTCGGTCCGGCGCAGTACCTCCGTGAGGTGCGCGACGAGATGCGCAAGGTGGCATGGCCCGGTCGACCGGAGGTCGTCCGCTACTCGATCATCGTCACCGCCACGATCGTGGTCTACACGGCCTTCATCGGCGGTCTCGACTACGGCCTCACCTACGTCGCAGATTGGTTCTACGCATGAGCGAGCAGGACACCGAGTACGCCGCCGAGACGTCCGAGGTCGACGCAGTCGTCGAGGTCGACGCAGTCGTCGAGGTCCCCGCCGAGGGCGTTCCGGCCGACGTGCTCCCGGTCGGTGACACCGACGTGACCGAAGGACAGATCCGCGCCGAGGGCGACGTGCCCGAGGTCGCCCCCGACGACGCCGGCGCACTGCTCCCGGTCGGCGACGCCGTCGTCGTCGATGACGACGACGACGATGACGATGGTGCGGGCGCTGGTGCCGAGGTGCCCGCCGGCGACGCCGCGCCCGAGACCGATGTCGAGGTGGTCAGCGAGGACGAGGCGGTCGCCGAGTCGCCCGACACCGACGAGGTCGACGAGGACGATCCGTGGACCCGACCCGGTTCCTGGTACGTCGTCCACACCCAGTCGGGCTACGAGAAGAAGGTCACCGCCAACCTCAACGCTCGCATCCAGTCGATGAACATGGAGGACAAGATCTACGAGGTCGTCATCCCCATGGAAGAAGTCGTCGAGTTCAAGAACGGCAAGAAGCAGACCGTTCAACGCAAGGTCTTTCCCGGCTACCTTCTCGTGCGCTGCCAGATGGATGACGAGTCGTGGTACTGCATCCGCAACACGCCCGGCGTCACCGGCTTCGTCGGTCAGAGCGACCGCGGGCAGAAGCCGACCCCCCTCCGCCGTCGTGAAGTCCGCACGTTCTTGTCGACCAAGGCAAGCGGCACCGACGCCGAGGCCGCGCGGCCCAAGCCCAAGCTCGACTACGAAGAAGGCGAGAGCGTCCGAGTCAAGGAGGGCCCGTTCGCGGACTTCCTCGGCACGATCGCCGAGATCAACGCCGACCACATGAAGCTGAAGGTGCTCGTCAACATCTTCGGCCGCGAGACCCTGGTGGAGATGGACTTCAGCCAGGTCAGCAAGCTCTGACCCCACGTCCCAGTGACGCCGAGATCGTATTGAGATAGAGAGAACCCCGAAGATGGCAAAGAAGAAAGTCGCTGCGATCGTCAAGATCCAGATCGAGGCCGGCAAGGCGAGCCCGGCTCCGCCCGTCGGAACCGCACTCGGTCCGCACGGGATCGCGATCATGGACTTCGTCAAGGCGTACAACGCCAGGACCGAGGCCCAGGCCGGCACCGTGGTGCCGACCGAGATCACGATCTACGAGGATCGCACGTTCGATTTCATCCTCAAGACCCCACCGGCGCCGGTGCTGATCCGCAAGGCTGCCGGCATCGAGAAGGCGGCGAACAACCCGGGCTCGGAGACGGTCGCCACGATCACCGAGGCGCAGGTGGAGGAGATCGCCAAGATCAAGATGCCCGACCTCAACGCCAACGACATCGAGGCCGCCAAGCAGCAGATCCGTGGTACGGCGCGCTCGATGGGGATCGCCGTCGGCTGACGCCGCCGGGCACCTTCGGCACCACCACCGACTTCGTCGGTGGCGATCCCCTCCTCCGGCCCCGGCCGGAATCGCTGGCGTCGCCCGCTCTGTTCGTGAGGCGTCCAACGCTCACGGTTCGCATCGGTTCGCCGATGCGTCGACAAGATCCACATCACACACGACTCGGCCCCGGAGGACCTCGCCGGGGGAGTCCAACACCAGAGGGAGACACCCCATGTCCGGTAAGAAGTACACCGATGCGCTGAAGCAGTTCGATCGCGAGCAGTTCTACTCGCCATCGGAGGCGGTGCGACTGGCCAAGGCCACCGCCGGCGCCAAGTTCGACGAGAACCTCGACGTCGTGTTCCGACTCGGCGTCGATCCTCGCAAGGCCGACCAGATGGTCCGCGGCACCGTGGCGCTGCCGTCGGGCACCGGCAAGGACGTTCGTGTCGCCGTGTTCGCCGCCGGTGAGGCCGCCGACGCCGCCCGTGAGGCCGGCGCCGACCTGGTCGGTGCCGACGAACTCGCGGCCGAGGTCGAGGGTGGCAAGATGGACTTCGACATCGCCATCGCCACGCCCGACATGATGCCCCTCGTCGGCCGTCTCGGCCGTGTGCTCGGCCCGCGTGGCCTCATGCCGAACCCCAAGACCGGCACCGTCACCACCGACGTCGGCAAGGCCGTCGAGGAGTTCAAGGGCGGCAAGGTCGAGTACCGCACCGATCGCTACGGCAACGTCCACGTCCAGCTCGGCAGGTCGAGCTTCGATCAGGACAAGCTCGATGCCAACTTCCGTGCCGTCCTCGACGAGATCCAGCGCGCCAAGCCGGCGTCGGCGAAGGGTCGGTACATCAAGAAGATCACGGTGTCGGCGACCATGGGTCCGGGCGTCAGGGTGGACACCAGCCGCCTCAAGCCCGAACAGGACACCTGACCGACCGACCGGATCCGCCGTCGGGTGGGTCCGGTGCGTACCGGCGATAGGGTCGCCGGTTGACATAGATCCGGTTGCTCGCCGAAGACCGCTGGTCCATCACCGATGGGTAATGGGTCCGTCCCACCAGCCGAGGTGCACGCTCCACACGATCAACGTGATCGACCTCCCGGTCGAGCTCGCTCCTCGTGGCGTCGCACTCCCGACTTCGGTCGGTGCGAGCCACGAGTCGAAGCGAGAGGAGGTGTACACATGAGTGAAACCGCAACAGTCGAGTCTCAGCCCGGAACAGGGCGCGAGCCGCGGGCCGACAAGGTCGCGGTCGTCAAGGAGATCGTCAGCAAGCTCGGCGAGTCACAAGCGGTGTTCGTCAGCGAGTACCGCGGACTGAGCGTGGCCCAGCTGGCCGATGTTCGCAACGCGCTGCGTCCGAGCGACGCCCAGCACGTCGTCTACAAGAACACGCTGGCCAAGCTGGCCGTCCGTGAGGCGGGCCTCGAGAGCCTCGAGGAATTCCTGACCGGCCCGACCGCACTGACGTTCGTCGCCGGCGACGTCGCCGGTGCCGCGAAGGCGCTCCGCGACAATGCCAAGACGCTCCCGGCCCTGGTGGTCAAGGGTGGCGTGCTGGGCGGCGCTCCGCTCTCGACGTCCGACGTCATGGCGCTCGCCGACCTGCCGTCGCGCGAGGAGCTGCTGGCACAGTTCGCCGGAGCGCTGCAGGCGCCGCTGGTCAAGACCGCCGGCTTGCTGCAGGCGTTGCCTCGCAACTTCGCCTACGGCCTCCAGGCCCTCATCGAGAAGCAGGCGGCCTGAGCCCCTGCATGTCCCCACCCATCCGACAACCATCGAGTGCCGATCAGGCACGACCCATCTGCAACAAGGAGAACCGCCATCATGGCAACCAAGGAAGAGATTCTCGACGCCATCAGCAACATGACCGTCATCGAGCTCAAGGAGCTCCTCGACGCGTTCGAGGAGAAGTTCGAAGTGACTGCGGCCGCCCCGGTCGCCGTCGCCGCTGCCGGTGCCCCGGCAGGCGGTGGTGATGCCGCTGCCGACGAGGAGCAGGACGAGTTCGATGTCGTCCTCACCGAGGCCGGTGGCCAGAAGATCCAGGTGATCAAGGCCGTGCGCGAGCTGACGAGCCTGGGTCTGAAGGAGGCCAAGGATCTCGTCGACGGCGCCCCGAAGCCTGTCCTCGAGAAGGCCGACAAGGCTGCCGCCGAGGCCGCCAAGGCCAAGCTCGAAGAGGCCGGCGCCACCGTCGAGTTGAAGTGAGCTGACGCGTCGGACGGCGCGATCTCGGCGACGAGCCCCGGGTGTGGCCCGGGGCTCGCCCGCGTTCCGGGCCACACTGGGCCCGATGCCCGCCCCCACGATGTCTCGACGGCAGCGATCGGCCTTGATCACGGAACCCGTGCCCCGACCCCGACACGACCGGACCGCTCGCCGACATCGTCTCGGTGCCTGCCTGCTGGCGGCGATGCTCGTCGGAGCGTGCGGCGATGGTGCCGGCCCGTCGATGGTCGCCGGGGTGACCGTGCCCGACGGGTTCGAGATCGGAACCGTGGTGGCCGACCTCGTTGGTCCGACCCAGATCTCGCCGGACGGCGCCGGCGGTTACGTGGTCGCCGACCTCGACGGCGCCGAGGGAGCGGGGACGGGGCGCGTCCTTCGCTATCGGGAGTTGGCGACCGGCGAGGCCGAGGTGCTCGTCGACGGGCTGCTCACGCCCACCGGCGTCACGGTCGATGGCGACCTGCTCTGGATCATGGAACAGCGCCGTCTCACGGTCGGCCCGCTCGCCGACCCGACCGATCGCACCGTCGTCCTCGACGACCTACCGTACAACGGGCGGTCGGAGGGCACCATCTCAGCCGTGCCCGCGGGCGGCATCCTGTTCGACACCTCGGGTGCTCGCGACGGCGATCGACTCGTGGAGGGTTCCGGGACGCTCTGGTACCTGGCCGGACCGGATGCCGAACCCGAACCGTTCGCCACCGGGTTCAAGCACGCCTACGCCCACGCGCCGATCGGAGACGGTCGGTGGTTCGTGACCGAGATCTCCGATGGTGTGCTCAACGGTGGTGCCCCCGTCGACGAGCTCGTCGTCGCATCCGCCGGCGACGACTTCGGGTACCCCCGCTGCATCGGCGACGGCGAGCCCGTCATCGCATTCGGGGCGACGACCGCTGAGTGCGACCTCGCGCCTGCCTCGCACGCCCTGCTCGGTCGGCGGTCGACACCGACCTCCGTGGCGCTGGCCCCCTGGGACGAGACGACGGTGCTCGTCGCGCGGTGGAGTACCGGCGACGTCGTCGGCGTACCGGTCGCAGGATCGACCCGTCCGCACGAGCCCGAGGTCGTGATCGACGGCATCGACCACCCACAGCACCTGCTGGCCGACGGGGACCGGTTGCTGATCACGGACCACACGGGCGGCCGGATCCTGTCGATGACCCGCGGGAGTTGATCCGAGCCGGTCCTCGTCCGTGGCCGGACCGACCGTGATCCGAGCCGGTCCCGTCCGAGACGGACACCATCCTGAGCAGGGGAAACGCCCCGACCGTCGGAGAATCCTTGACAGGACCGGCCGATTTCCTTACCGTGTGCCCCAATTCGACGCCAGGCCGGGAGGCCGGGTGAGTCGATGCAAATCGCACCGATGCAACGGTTGACGATCCTGTGACGACCAGGATAGGATCGCCTGTTGCCGTGCGTCGCCTTGTCTTCCCTCCGTTTTCCGGCGGGGTTCCAGCGCGCCTCCACGCATCCGACCGTGCCAACAACATCGAGGTGATCTGTGGTTACTCGCTCGACCGCTCGTGAGCGCTACTCGTTTGCGAACCTGGACGAACCGCTCGAACTGCCGGACCTGATCGCGATCCAACGCGAGAGCTTCCAGTGGTTCCTCGAAGAAGGGCTCGCGAACACCTTCCGCGACATCAGCCCGATCAAGGACTTCTCCGAAGCGCTCCAGCTCGAGCTGGAGTTCGATCCCTTCGACGAGGACCTGCGCCCGCCACCGAAGTTCTCGGTGGAGGAGTGCAAGGAGAAGGACATGACCTACAGCGCGCCGATCTTCGTGCGTGCCCGGTTCATGAACCGCAACACCGGTGAGATCAAGGAGCAGACGGTGTTCATGGGCGACCTGCCCGCGATGACCGACAAGGGCACCTTCATCATCAACGGCACCGAGCGCGTCGTCGTGTCGCAGCTCGTTCGCAGCCCGGGCGTCATCTTCGAGCCGGGCGAGCGGTACCGCCTTCGCAACCTCACCAAGCATCAGCTCGTCAAGGGCACGATCCACCCCTATCGCGGGGAGTGGATGGAGTTCGATGTCGAGCATCGTCCGGGCAAGGACGTCACGTGCGGCACGCGCGTGGCCCGCAAGCGCCGCCTCGGCATCTTCACGCTCCTGCGCGCGCTCGGTTACGACGAGGAGAACGCCCCTGGCTTCCTCGATCGATTCGTCGCCGAGTTCGACTTCCTGGAGGGTCAGTGGGACAAGGAGCGCGACGTCGCTCCGACGCAGGACGAGGCACTGATCGAGATCTACAAGCGCGCCCGCCCCGGCGAGCCACCGACGGTCGAGTCGGCCAAGGCCTATTTCCGCAATGCGTTCTTCGAGAACCGCCGCTACGACCTGAGCCGTGTCGGTCGCTACAAGCTGAACCGCAAGCTCGGTACCGAGCTCGCGAAGATCGGCAGCCAGTTCGGTCTGCTCGGGGCGACCAACTCCGAGGGTGAGTCACTGCTCGACCTGCCCGAGGAGGGCCAGCACGTGCTCAGCCGCTGCGAGGTCCTCGCCGCCGTCACGTACATGCTCAACCTCGTCAAGCAGGAGCCGGGGTATCGGCTCGACGACCAGGACCACTTCGCGAACCGTCGCATCCGTTCGGTCGGCGAGCTGATCCAGAACCAGGTCCGCATCGGTCTCAGCCGCATGGAGCGCGTCGTGCGTGAGCGCATGACGACCCAGGACGTCGAGGCGATCACGCCGCAGACGCTGATCAACATCCGCCCGGTCGTGGCTGCGATCAAGGAGTTCTTCGGGACCTCCCAGCTGTCGCAGTTCATGGACCAGGTGAACCCGCTCTCGGGCCTCACCCACCGCCGACGCCTGTCGGCGCTCGGCCCGGGCGGTCTGTCACGCGAACGCGCCGGCTTCGAGGTCCGCGACGTCCACTTCAGTCACTACGGCCGGATGTGCCCGATCGAGACACCGGAAGGCCCGAACATCGGTCTGATCGGTGGTCTGTCGACCTTCGCCCGCGTCAACGAGTTCGGGTTCATCGAGTCGCCCTACCGCAAGGTCGAGGACGGCAAGGTCACCGGCGAGATCGTCTACATGGCAGCCGACGAGGAGGAGAACTACGTCGTCGCCCAGGCCAACACGCCGATCAACGCCGACGGCACCCTCAGCGGCGAGCGGGTGCTGGTGCGTCGTTCGCCCCAGGCCGCCAGCCTCGACGATCTGCGCAAGATGCTCGAGCAGGAGAGCTTCTTCGGTGCGACCACCGACATCGGCTACGTGCCGCCGACCGAGGTCGACTTCCTCGACGTGTCGCCCAAGCAGATCGTGTCGGTCGCCACCGCACTGATTCCGTTCCTCGAGCACGACGATGCCAACCGCGCCCTGATGGGTGCCAACATGCAGCGCCAGGCGGTGCCGCTGCTGCGGGCCGAGGCGCCGTACATCGGCACCGGCATCGAGAACCGCGCCGCCCGCGACGCGGCCGACCTCGTGCAGGCGACCGACGACGGTGAGGTGATCGAGGTCACCGGCGCGTCGATCACGGTGCAGTACAAGCACGAGGGCAAGAAGACCTACGGCCTGTCGAAGTTCCGACGCTCCAACCAGGACACGTGCATCAACCAGCGGCCCCGTGTGACCGAGGGCGACAAGGTGAAGAAGGGCTCGATCCTGGCCGACGGTCCCTCGACCGACCACGGCGAGCTCGCGCTCGGCAAGAACCTGCTCGTCGCGTTCATGCCATGGGAGGGCTACAACTTCGAGGACGCCATCATCCTCTCGGAGCGCCTGGTGAAGGACGACGTGCTGACGTCGATCCACATCCACGAGCACGAGGTCGATGCCCGCGACACCAAGCTCGGCCCCGAGGAGATCAGCCGTGACATCCCCAACCTGAGCGACGACATCCTGGCCGATCTCGACGACCGCGGCATCATCCGCGTCGGCGCCGAGGTCGGGCCCGGCGACGTCCTCGTCGGCAAGGTCACGCCCAAGGGCGAGACCGAGCTGACGCCCGAGGAGCGACTGCTCCGCGCGATCTTCGGCGAGAAGGCCCGGGAGGTGCGCGACACGAGCCTCAAGGTGCCCCACGGCGAGTCCGGCAAGGTCATCGACGTCAAGGTCTTCAACCGTGACGACGGCGACGAGCTGCCGCCTGGGGTCAACCAGCTCGTGCGTGTGTACGTCGCCCAGAAGCGCAAGATCTCGGTCGGCGACAAGCTCGCCGGCCGCCACGGCAACAAGGGCGTCATCTCCAAGATCCTGCCGATCGAGGACATGCCCTACACCGCCGACGGCACCCCCGTCGACATCATCCTCAACCCGCTCGGCGTGCCGTCCCGCATGAACGTGGGTCAGGTGCTCGAGGCCCACCTCGGCTACTGCGCCCGTTGGGGCTGGACCGACCCGTCCGGCAACAAGATCGGCGACGACCCGGTCCGCGGTACCGAACGCAAGACGCGCCCGACCACGAAGCCCTCCACGTTCATCTCGACACCGGTGTTCGACGGTGCCAACTGGGACGAGGAGGACAAGGCCGGCAAGCACCCGACGATCCAGCAGATCTTCGAGGGCCTCAACCCCGAGCACGCCGACGGCGGTCGGATGATCGGTGTCAACGGTAAGCAGATGCTCTACAACGGCCGCACCGGTGAACCGTACGACAACCCGATCACCACCGGCTACATGTACATCCTCAAGCTGGCCCACCTGGTCGACGACAAGATCCACGCCCGCTCCACCGGCCCGTACTCGATGATCACCCAGCAGCCGCTCGGTGGTAAGGCACAGTTCGGTGGTCAGCGATTCGGCGAGATGGAGGTGTGGGCGCTCGAGGCCTACGGCTCCGCGTACTGCCTGCAGGAGCTGCTCACCATCAAGTCCGACGACGTCCTCGGACGCGTCAAGGTGTACGAGGCGATCGTCAAGGGCGACAACATCCCCGAACCCGGTGTGCCCGAGAGCTTCAAGGTGCTCATGAAGGAGATGCAGGCACTCTGCATCAACGTCGAGGTGCTCGGCGACGACGGCCGCGAGATCGAGATGCGAGATCTCGACGACGAGGTCTTCCGCGCCGCCGAGGAGCTCGGCATCGACATCTCGCGCCCCGAGCGCGGTACTGACGAGGACGACGAGCGACGCGCCCGCGAGCGCGCCGCCCGCTGATCCGGAACTGACGAGAGACAAAGGAACCCATCAATGCTCGACGTCAACATGTTCGACCAGCTCAAGATCGGGCTGGCGACCGCCGACCAGATCCGACTCTGGTCACACGGCGAAGTGAAGAAGCCCGAGACCATCAACTACCGGACCCTGCGCCCGGAGAAGGACGGGCTCTTCTGCGAGAAGATCTTCGGCCCGACCCGCGACTGGGAGTGCTACTGCGGCAAGTACAAGCGCGTCCGTTTCAAAGGCATCATCTGTGAGCGCTGCGGCGTCGAGGTGACCCGCTCGAAGGTGCGTCGCGACCGGATGGGCCATATCGAGCTGTCGGCTCCCGTGGTCCACATCTGGTATCTGCGCGGTACCCGCTCGTGGCTCGCCTATCTCCTCGCCGGCATCGAGCCCAAGGAAGAGCTCAAGGCGAAGATGCTCGAGAAGGTCATCTACTTCGCCGCCAACCTGGTCACCTGGGTCGACGAAGACAAGCGCCACGAAGACCTCGAGAGCCTCGAGGCCGAATACCTCGAGGAGCGTGACGAGATCCGCAAGGAGCTCGACCTCGCGATCGACCGTCGGTACAAGGAGCTCGAAGGCGAGGCCGAGGCGGCCGAGGCCGAGGGCACCGACACCAAGAAGATGAAGCGCGACGCCGAAAAGGAGATCGAGGCCCTCCGAGAGCGTTACGAGATGGAGCTCGACCTGGTCGAGCGCGCGTGGGACGAGTTCAAGAGCCTGCACTCGCGCAAGATCCTCGAAGACGAGATGCTGTGGCGCGAATTGCGCGACAAGTACGGCGACTACTTCGAGGGCGGGACCGGAGCCGACGCGATCAAGCAGTTGATCGATCGCATCGACTTCGACGAGGAGGAGGTCAAGCTCCGCAACGCGATCGATCCCCCCGAGGGGCAGAAGCCGCTCAGCGCCCAGCGCAAGCAGAAGGCGATCAAGCGGCTCAAGATCGTGGCGTCCTTCAACCGGCGCGACGACCACCAGCGGCGCATCAATGACCCGAAGGCGATGATCCTCGACGTCGTACCGGTGATCCCGCCCGAACTGCGCCCGATGGTGCAGCTCGACGGTGGTCGATTCGCGACCAGCGACCTCAACGATCTCTACCGCCGGGTGATCAACCGCAACAACCGCCTCAAGCGCCTGCTCGACCTCGGCGCGCCCGAGATCATCGTCAACAACGAGAAGCGCATGCTCCAAGAGGCCGTCGACGCGCTGTTCGACAACGGCCGCCGCGGGCGGCCGGTCACCGGGCCGGGCAACCGCCCGCTGAAGTCGCTCTCCGACATGCTCAAGGGCAAGCAGGGCCGGTTCCGTCAGAACCTGCTCGGCAAGCGCGTCGACTACTCGGGTCGCTCGGTCATCGTGGCCGGCCCGACGTTGAAGCTGCATCAGTGCGGTCTGCCCAAGCTGATGGCGCTCGAACTGTTCAAGCCGTTCGTCATGAAGCGCCTCGTCGACCTCGAGTTGGCGCAGAACATCAAGACCGCCAAGCGCATGGTCGAGCGTCGCCGCCCGCAGGTCTGGGACGTCCTCGACGACGTCATCAAGGAGCACCCGGTGCTCCTGAACCGTGCACCGACGCTGCACCGTCTGGGCATCCAGGCGTTCGAGCCGGTGCTGGTCGAGGGCAAGGCGCTCCAGATCCATCCGCTGGTCTGCACCGCGTTCAACGCCGACTTCGACGGCGACCAGATGGCCATCCACGTGCCGTTGTCGGCCGAGGCCCAGGCCGAGGCCCGCGTGCTCATGCTGAGCGCCAACAACATCCTGTCGCCGGCCTCGGGTCGCCCGATCGTGACCCCGACCCAGGACATGGTGATCGGCGGGTTCTACCTGACCGAGCACGTCGACGGTGCCAAAGGCGAAGGGCGCGTGTTCCGCCACCTCTGGGAGGCGCTGCGCGCGTACGACGAGAAGTCGCTCGAGCTCCACGCCACGATCACGATGCGTCCGGGCAACGGGATCGAGGCCTACGACACCACGCTCGGCCGAGCCCTGTTCCAGGAGGCCCTGCCGGCCGACTACGCCGACCGCTTCGGATACGTCCAGGAGACGATCAAGAAGCGCGAGATGGGCGTCATCGTGGAGCGTCTCTCCGACAACTACAACGCCGTCGAGGTGGCCCACGCGCTCGACGCGATCAAGAACCTCTGCTACCGCTACGCATCGCAGTCGGGCCTGACGGTGTCGATCGACGACGTCAAGACGCCGGCGGTCAAGCGCGAGCTGCTCGACGGCTACGAGGCCCAGGCCGACAAGGTCGAGAACCAGTTCCGGCGCGGCATCATCACCGATGGCGAGCGGCGCCAGCAGGAGGTCCGCATCTGGACCGACGCGACCGCCGAGGTCCAGGCGGCGATGGAGCTCGAGTTCAAGGCGGCCCGCTTCAACCCGATCGACATGATGGTCGGCTCGGGCGCCCGAGGGAACATGACCCAGATGCGCCAGATCGCCGGCATGCGCGGCCTGGTGGCGAACCCCCGTGGTGACATGATCCCGCGCCCGATCAAGTCGAACTTCCGTGAGGGTCTCGAGACGCTGGAGTACTTCATCGCGACGCCCGGCGCCCGCAAGGGCCTGGTCGACACGGCGCTCCGCACCGCCGACTCCGGCTACCTGACCCGTCGTCTCGTCGATGTCGCCCAGGAGCTGATCGTTCGCGAGGAGGACTGTGGCACGACGCTCGGCATCTGGATCAACAACGTGCACGCTGACTCGGTCAACCAGCGCACCTACCTCGAGACCAAGTTGTTCGGGCGGGCGCTGCTCAACGACATCGTGCTCAGCGACGGCACGACGCTCGCCCGCAACACCATCGTGGGCGAGGACGAGATGGCCTCCCTGCGCGACGACGACGCGATCGAACGGATCCGTGTCCGTTCGGTGCTGACCTGCGACGCGGAGCTGGGGGTCTGTGCGATGTGTTACGGGCGATCGCTCGCGACGGGCAAGCCGATCGAGCTCGGCGAGGCCGTCGGAGTCATCGCGGCCCAGTCGATCGGTGAGCCCGGTACACAGTTGACCATGCGGACCTTCCACACCGGTGGTGTGGCCGGCAAGGACATCGCCGGCGGTCTGCCCCGCGTCGTGGAGCTGTTCGAGGCCCGCACTCCGAAGGGCTCGGCCAGGCTCGCCAGGGCGAGCGGTGTGCTCCGCATCGGGGAGGACGAGGGCAAGGGCATCCCGGTTGTCGTCGTCGACGATCACGGCGACGAGCACGAGGTGGTACTCCCGCTCGGCGCCCGCCCGATCGTCGAGGACGGCCAGGACGTCAAGGCCGGCGACAAGCTCACCGAGGGTCCGTCCGATCCGAAGGAGCTGATGGAGATCAAGGGCATCCGCGAGACCCAGGTCTACCTGGTCGAGGAAGTCCAGAAGGTCTACCGCGACCAGGGCGTGTCGATCCACGACAAGCACATCGAGCTGATCGTTCGCCAGATGACCCGCCGCGTCGGCGTCCAGGAACCCGGCGACGCCGACTTCCTGCCCGGCGAGCGGGTCGACTCCAAGACCTTCCGCGACACCAACCGTCGGATGGTCGAGGAGGGCAAGCGGCCGGCGGAGGGACGCCCCGAGATCATGGGCATCACCAAGGCATCGCTGGCCACCGATTCGTGGCTGTCCGCGGCGTCGTTCCAGGAGACCACCCGAGTGCTCACCGAGGCAGCGATCGACGGCAAGTCCGACAGCCTGATCGGACTCAAGGAGAACATCATCATCGGCAAGCTCATCCCGGCCGGTACCGGCATGATGAAGTACCGCGAGTTCGGCATCGAAGCACCGGACTACGAGCCGATGACCTACTACTCGAGCGAGACCGAGGAGCAGGATCCGGCCGAGTTCCTCGCCAACCTGCACGGCTCGTACGAGGGCGAGACCGCGTCGAGCTGACGTCGTCCGCCGCACGGCGACCATCGCATCGAGAACGCTCCGGGGTCACGACCCCGGAGCGTTCTCGTTTTCGACCGGGCGGGTCAAGGAAGGTTCAAGAGGGATCTGCGGGTTGCCGATAGACGCGTCGACCAGGCGAACATTGCCGACTGCCATCCATGACCGACGTTCGACACACCGCTTCGGCCGCGCGCCGATGGCGCAGCGGTCCGCGCCACCTGGTGATCGATCGCGCCCCGATTCCGTCGGACGTGCAGCGTCGCCTTGAGCGCGATCCGCATCGGTTCGTGGCGGGTGTCGTGGACCCAGGCGACTTCGCGATGGAACTGGGCGCGGAGTACGGACGGCGTCAGCGCGGCGGCGACAACTGCATCGTGGCGTCGATCTCGATCTTCGAGATCCGAGGACTCCACGACCGGCTCGGCGTCGGGCACGTGTTCGACCTGGTCACCGATGTCACGGAGGCGGTCGTCCGCCATCTGGTTCCCACCGACGTCGTCAACATCTCCGAGGATGGCGAGATCTTGGTGATGGCGCGGGAATCATCGATCGGATCGGCGATTCATCGCATCGACAGGATCTGTCGTGCGATCGCCGGCCGCTACTTCACGGTGGACGACCAACCGGCGTTGCTGACGCCCTCGGCGGGGGTCGCGACCCTCGACGACGGCAACGACGCCGCCGACGTGATCCGGCGAGCCACCGATGCACGCGAAGTCGCGGCTGGTCACCTCGACCTCCGCGTGCATCGGTGGGAGCCGGCGATGTCGGCCGACACGGCGCCCGCCGCGAAGGAGGCGTTCGACAGGTTCGGTTGGCCGACCATCAAGGAGCGGTTGCGCGCCCCGACGCAGATCCTCGGAACGTACGTGATCGGGCTGCTCATCCCATACCTGATCTACTACGGCTTCGATCAGATCGTCGGGGTCGACATCACGTTCGTCGTCTACCTCGTCTGCGTCTCGACGCTCGTGTCGACCGGGGTGATGATCCTGGTCGAGGCGTGGCTCGCGGTCAAGCAGAAGGAGCCGCCCGAGGTCGAGGAGTACCCGGAGGCGTCAGCGATCATCTGCGCGTATCTGCCGAACGAGGCGAGCACGATCATGGAGACGCTCGATTGCTTCTTGAATCAGGGGTATCCGGGCGGACTTCAGGTGATCCTCGCGTACAACACGCCGAATCCGATGCCGGTCGAGCGGGAGCTCCATGCTCTCGCCGACCGGTTCCCGAACCTGGATGTGGTGCGCGTCGAGGGCAGCACCTCGAAGGCGCAGAACGTGAACGCCGTACTCCACATGGCTCGCGGTGAGCTCACCGGCATGTTCGATGCCGACCACATGCCGCGTCCGGGCAGCTTCGAACGCGCATGGCGGTGGTTGGCCAACGGGTACGACGTCGTGCAGGGTCATTGCCTCACCCGGAACGGCGACGAGACATGGCTGGCGAAGATGATCGCAGTCGAGTTCGAGTCGATCTATGCCGTCGCGCATCCCGGTCGTGCGAAGCTGCACCGCTTCGGCGTGTTCGGAGGATCGAACGGGTACTGGAAGACGGGCTTGTTGCACGAGACCAGAATGCGCGGCTCGATGCTGACCGAGGACATCGACTCGTCGATGCGGACGGTCGAGCGGGGCCTGAAGATCCGCTCCGATCGCGACGTCGTGTCGCGCGAGCTCGGCACCACGACGTTCAAGCAGGTCTGGAATCAGCGCCTCCGGTGGGCGCAGGGCTGGTTCCAGGTGACGATGATGCACACACTGCGTGTGTGGCGGTCACCCGGCCTCACGTTCCGTCAGAAGTTCGGAGCGACCTACCTGCTCGGCTGGCGCGAGGTCTACCCGTGGTTGTCACTGCAGGTCTTCCCGCTCGTCGCGTACTGGTTGACTCGTGGCGACACCCTGAGCGTCGGCTGGCCGATCTTCTTCTGCACGACGATCTTCGTGCTGCACATCGGCCCCCTGCAGACGTTGTTCGCGTACAAGCTGGCCGACGACGAGATCAAGCAGCACACGAACTGGTTCTGGGGGTACCTGTTCTTCTCGACGATCTTTTACACCGAGTACAAGAACACGATCGCCCGGGTTGCCCACATCAAGGAGTTCGTCGGCGAGCGAGCGTGGAAGGTCACCCCGCGCAGCGACGCTCCGATCGAGGTGTTCGAGACGCCCGCAGCCGACGATGGGTCCTCCGATACAGCCGATGGTGAGCGCTCGCGATCGACCGAGCCCGTGTCACCGACCGGGATGCCCGAGCTGCCGGGGGCGCAGTCGGTCGAGCCGTCGGGGGAGCCCGAGGACGCCGGCGTCGAGCCAACCATCGAGCCAGGCACGTTGCCCCGCGCCCCCGACCGAACCCGTTCGCCCGAACGGTACGCCGCCGATGCTCCGACGGAGTCGGAGCATCTCGTCCGCTCGCTTGCACCGCCCGACCACATCGACGGCCTGCCGGGCCGACCGCTGCTGCCGCGGCGCGTCCGTGGCGCCCAGCTGCACCGCCAGCATCGGATGAGCGAGGAGCTCATCGCTCAGCGGATCCAACGACTCGCAGCGTCCACACCGATCGTCGAGCCGGTCGCTCTCGATCATGGGCCGATCGCCGTCGGGTTCGAGCGTTCCACCGACGACGCCCTGCCCCGTCGGCGCCCGTCGATACCGTCGCCCGGTCCCGATCTGGACGGCGCCGTGGATCGGCCGCTGCCTCGGGCTCGAACCGTCGACGACGGGCAGCCGCCCAACGTCGCGCTCCCACGGGCCGGTCGACCAGGGGCCGATACCGATACCGCGTCGGCCGCCGGCGCGGCGGCCGACGTCGAGATCCCCGGCTGACCGGCCGAACCGTGAGCCTGTCCCACGGATCGGCCCGACGTCAGCGTGCCGGTCGGCCGCCGAAGGGCGGTACCGGCGGCACGTGGTGTCCGACGGTGCCGAGCAGCTGGACGAGCAGCAGCGGCGTCGGTGCGTCCATCGAGGTCGACGAGACGAACACCGTCATCTCGTCGCCCCGTTCGCCGATGGATCCGGCGGCGCACCGACCGGCGGCGATCGGCTCCGGATTGACCTTGGCGTGAGCGATGGCCTGATGCAGGTCCTGGGCCGCAACGCCGTCGAAGTGGGCCAACGCCGAGTCCCCGACCAGTGCGGAGCGTGGACGTCGCAGCACGCTCGCGGCTCGCGGGTTGGCATCGACGATCGTCCCGGTGTCGGTGATCATCAACATCGCGACCAGCGAACGCTCGAAGATCGCCGAGCCGGTCGCCGTCTGCGAACCCTGTTCGGTCGGCTCGACCGACGAGGGTGCGAGCAATTGTGCCATCGCCACCGTTCCGAGCTCGGGGTGCTCGAACGACGAGAACCGACCGTGCACCGCGATCTCACGATCGAGGCGGTGGAGCACCCAGGTCATGCCTTCGACCCCGCCGTTGTCGGAGGCGTCGAGCTCGGTCCACAACCACTCGACATCGACGTCGCAGACGTCCGCGAACCGACAGCCGAGCAGCTCGACCTCGGTTCGGTCCGTCAGCCGCAAGACCTGTTCGTTCCACTCGAGGATCTCGCCGCGTCGGTTGACGAGGAGGATGGCAGGCAGACCGGCCTGCATCATCGAGCGCATCGCGAGGTGCCATGCGGTCGACGTCGAGCGCGAGTCGATCGTCGCGCTCACGTCGACGAACGACGCGAGCACGGCTCTCGGTCGGTGGTCGACGCCGAAGACGGGGAGCAGGCTGAGCGAGCGCCACACGTGCGAACCGCTCGGGCCGGGGACTCCGATGGTCAGCCCGGATGACGTCTCGCCCGACTCGAGAACGGCGGCCACAGGGTCGTCGTCGGCCGACACTCGCGCCCCGTGTTGCCAGATCGTGGCGATCGCGTCGTCGTGGAGCGCCCGGCCCGCGAGCTCCTGCTCCGTCACACCGAGCAGCGCCGGTGCGGTCCGGTCCCACTGCGCAGCCTGACCGCCGGCGTCGAACAGCACGACGCCGGCACCGATCGCGGCGAGCGTGTACTCGGCCAGCCATGCCCCGCCGATGCCGAACTCCGTGGTGGTGTGCACGGCGTCCATCAGGGAACCACAGTGCGGAAGGTCGAGGGTTGACGCTCTCGGAGGAGCGCTGCGACGCGGGTCGGCACGAGACCGCCCACACGTTCCGGAAGGTGGTGGTCGTTCGACAGCGCACAATCGCCGTGCTGATCGAAGAGCGCTCGGCTCAGCTGGTCGGCTCGACCGGCGTCGAGCAGGCCCCGATCGAGCTCAGTCTCGATCCGGCGCACGGAGTCGCGAGCGACCGTGATCGCTCGGGCACAGCGGGCGACCTCGTGGCCGAGCGCGTTCGGCGACATCGCAGCGATCCGACGCAGTCGCTCGACCGGGACGGGGAGCAGCGTCGCGGCCTCGGGGCCGTGGGCGTCGAGCGATCGCATGGTCGGCGTCTCGACGATCGAGCTCCATGCAGCCTCCGATTCACGCCGGAGCGTCTCGAGGCTGCTGTGGGCACCGAACAGGCGAGCAGCCAGGAGGCCGGGCGCCTGATCGAGCAGCTGGTCGACGGTGAGCCCGCCTCGCAGCGCGTTCAGCAACGCGGTGACATCGGATCGCCGATGCGCGGCGGCCGTGCCTCCGCACTGACGTTCCAGCTCGGCGACGAACGTCGCTTCCTCGGTCGCCGTCGCTATCCGTCCGAAGGTGCTCCACGGGAGCAAGACGGTGGGTCGGTGGGTCGAGGTGGCCCGACCGGTGTGGGGTCGGGCGTGGTGTGGGCGGTCGATGCGGTGCTCGTCGACCTGGGTGATGATGATCGTCATGTCGGACTCCTCCATGAGTCGATGGGGTGGTCGCATCCGTTGCGACCCTGCAGTGGTGGGACCGTCTTCGAAGTGGTCTCCGGGACGTCGTCGGCTACTGCATGACGAACTCCGTGAGGAAGACGGTGACGATGTCCTCCCCGTAGAAGTTCTCGAGACCTTCGAAGAGGTCGTGGCGGGCGGCTTCACGGCCCTCGTGGGACTCCAGATCGGCCATCAGCCGACCCGAGAAGGTGCCGAGGACCAGATCGCTCGCAGGAGCGGTCTCGAACACGAATTCGTCTCCGCCGCCGTGGCCACCGCCCCCCTCCTCGGCGTGGAGCGCATGCTCGGAGAGACCGAGTGCGATGGCGATCCGGAGGTAGTGGCCGTCGGCGAGGTTGACGTTGACCGGCTCGAGCTCGACGATCTTGGCGACCACGGGCTCGGGCTCCTCGACCGGCTCCTCATCGGCGGCGGCCGCTGCCGCGCCGTCTCCGCCCGAGAGCTTGCCGCCGAGGACGAACCCCGCGGCCGCGAGACCGAGGCAGAGCACCACGGTGATGATCAGGCGGCCCTTGCCGCCCTTGCCCTCGCTGGAGGTCGGTTCTTCCGTCGTTGATGACGTCGTGTCTGGCATCGTGCAAACTTCCTTGTTCGCGCCCTGAGTTGGCGGATCCCGGTGCGACAATCCGTCGTCGACCCCGGAATCGTTGTGGTTGCTGTGATCGATGACCGTCCGGTTCGCGTCCGTCCTCGCAAGGAGCACGGCGGTCCTTGACGGACTGCAGACGGATCGTCACCGCCCGGCACGAGCGTGGGGCTGGCTGCGGGTTCCGGGTCGGCAAACTCCACAACGACCGGCGTTGTTCGGACTCGGCGGCGACGCGTCGCCTGGAACGAGCGCTCGCGCACACGTTGCCGGGGAGTCGACGGTGGTCGGCCAGCAGGGTGGGCGGCGTCAGGCCGTCGCCAAGACGACGATCTCGACGCGGCGGTTGCGCGCCAGCGCGGCCGGATCGGTATCGGCAGTGATCGGCCGCGTATCGGCGTAGCCGGCCGCGGAGAGCCGATCGCTGGGGAACCCGCGCGCATCCACGAGGTAGCGCAGCACCGACGTCGCCCGGGACGTCGAGAGCTCCCAGTTCGACGGGAAGCGCACCGTGGAGATCGGGCGATTGTCGGTGTGACCTTCGATGGAGACCTGGTTCGGGAGCTCCAGCAGCGCATCGGCGACGACATCGAGGATCCTGACGCCGTCGGGTTGCACGTCGGCCTGACCCTCGGTGAACAACACCCGGTCCGTCACGATCGTCACGACCAGCCCCCGCTCCTCGCGACGAAAGCCGATGGCATCGGTCAGACCGGTCCCGGCGGCGCGTGCTCGCACGACTTGTTCGACCTCGGTGAGCGGGTCGCCCATGATCTCGTCGGCTTGTTCGATCACCTCGAACGTCGCCGTCGGCGCCTCGGGCACGTCCTCGACCGGCACGATCGCGACCTCCGGCGGCCCGATCGCGTCGTCGGGTCGTGCCGACGCCACCGATTCGGTCTGGTCGCTGCGGATCGGGGTCGGCCCGAAGCCGTCGAGCACGTTGACCGCGCCGGCAGCGAGTGGGCCCTGGCCGCCGCTGCCGATCCCGAGATCGAGCGGGGAGTTGCCCACGCCGAGCTCGCGTCGAAACGAGTCGGCGGCGATCTCGAGCTTCTCCTCGTCGGTTCGTCCGAGGGCGAAGAGCACCAGGAACAGCGCCATCAGGAGCGTCAGCACGTCGGCGTAGGGAATCACCCACGCCTCGTGGTTGACGTGCTCCTCGTGCTCCTCCTCGTGGTGCCGCTTCTTGCCCCGTGACTCAGACACTGGCTGCCGCCTCGAGCTCCCGAGCCTGTGTCGGCGGCAGGTAGGTGAGCAGCGTCTGTTCGATCACGCGGGGGTTCTGGCCACCCTGGATCGCGAGCACACCTTCCATCACCATCTCGCGCCCAGCGACCTCCTCGGCCGACATGCGCTTCATCTTGTTGGCGAGCGGGAGCATCACGCCGTTCGCGAGGAACACGCCCCAGAACGTCGCCACGAAGGCTGCCGAGATGCCGGTACCGAGCAGTTCGGGCTGGTCGAGGTGGCCGAGGGTCGCGATCAGACCCATGACGGCGCCGATGATGCCGAACGTGGGAGCGAAGATGCCGTACGCCATGCACCAGTCGGCCGCGATCTTGTGGCGTGCCTTGAGGGTGCGGATGTCGGTCCGCATGACGTCGGCCACTGCGTCGGGGTCGTTCCCGTCGATGGCGAGTTGCAGCGCCTTCTGCATGAACGGATCCTCGAGCTCGGCGACATCCGACTCGAGCGAGAGGATGCCGTCGTGACGGGCGCGCCCGGCGAACTCTACGATGCGCTTCAGGCGCGCGCTCGGTTCCTGGTCGGCTTTCGGAAACATGACGCGGACGATCGCGGAGACGACGCCGGTGGTGTCCTTCATGTCGAAGCTGGCCATCGTCGCACCGGTCGCCCCGACGATCACGATGAACAACGCGGGCACGTTGGTGATGAGCACGATCGGGCTCACACCCTTGAAGATGCCGCCGACGACGACGCCGAAGAGGGCGATCGCCAAACCGATGGGAGTCGCTTTCATGACGCCTCGATCACGGCGTCGGCTGGATCCTCGATCGCGACCGGTCCGGTCAACTCGCGCACCGGCTTCGCGTCGGAAGGTTGCTCCGGCGGATTCGTCCACGCGACGGCACCAGATTGCATCATCCCGGCGATCGCGATGATGCGCGCCCGGAGGTCGACGATCCGTCGCACGATCTCCTCGGCCGGCTCGATCACCACGTACTCGGTGCCGTCGGTGAGCCGAACGACCGTGTCGACGTGGGTGTCGACGCGTTCGAAGAGGTCGGGATTCAAGAACATGGTGTCGCCGTGGCGAAGTCTCGTGAGCTGGATCACTGGTACTCGAGTCTCTGGCTGGTCGCTGGAGTGCGCTCGTAGTGGCGCGGATTGAACTGTCCGATGCCCACCGGGATGCGCCAGGAGCCCGGGAACGGATCGAGCGGTCGTGACCTCCGTGCATCGCGCCGCCGCTTCGGGACTGTCCGCGAGGTGCACGACCGCGACGAACTCTCCAGGCGACTCTGGACGCTGCGTGAGCTGATGTCACAGCTCCTGTGTGCACTCGAGGTCCAGCAGCTCGTCCTCACGAACAACCGCTTGCGGTGGTTGCCGATGATCAGCGAGAACGTGGAGAACATCGTCGACGAGATCCGACTCGCCGAGGCCGAGCGAATCGTCGTGTCGCAACGTGTCGCGCGCAGCTACGGGCTGGGTGACGACGCCAGCCTCGCCGAGCTCGTGAACGTGGCCGAGGATCCCCACGCCGAGATCTGGCGCCAGAGTCGGCTCCATCTGCTCGCCGTTCAGTCGGAGATCGATGCGTTCGCACATGAGAACCAGGAGCTGAACCGCCGAGGAGTGGGATCCACGATTGCGGTGATCCGCCACCTGCATGGCGACGGTGCCGAGACCTACGACCCGAACGGCGGCACGTCGAGCCTCGCTCCGACCGCCTCACGATTCGATCGGACGGGCTGACCATGCCGAACATCGCCGGGCTCTACACCGCGTTGTCGGGCATGAACGCGCAGCGACGGATTCTCGACGTGACCGCCCACAACATCGCGAACCAGACGACACCTGGGTTCCACCGCCAGCGGGTGGAGTTGCAGGCGTCCGGTATCGGGAACGTCGCAAGCGTCTTCGCCGGCCAGGACTCGCAGCTCCGTGGCGTCGAGGTGGTCGACGTCCGTCGGGTCGTCGATCAGCTCGCGGAGGATCGGCTCGTCGCCGAGTCGGCCCGCGAGGCCGGTGCCAAGGCAGCCGCTGCGGACCTCGGTCGGATCGAGCTCGCGTTCCCGGAACCCTCCGACACAGGTCTGGCGTCGTTGCTCGACGACTTCTGGGCCGGATGGTCGGATCTGTCGATGTTCCCGGCCGACAGCGCGACGCGGGTGCAGACGCTCGAGCGTGCCCAGACCGTCGTCGACGGGCTGCGTCGTGCCTCGGCCGACCTCGATCGGGTGGAGGCCTCGTCCGCCGCCGCGATCTCCACGCTGGCCAACGACGTCAACGATCTCGCCGAGCGGATCGCGCAGCTGAACGGCGTGATCGTCGGCGGCGGTACCGCTGCCAATGATCTGACCGATCAGCGGGATCTCGCCGTTCGACAACTGGCGGATCTCACCGGCGCCATCGCACGTCCCGCCGACGGCGGCATGATCAATGTCTCCATCGGCGGACGCGAGCTAGTGAGCGGCACCATCACACAGGCCGTCGACGGTGCCTCCGGCGCCCTGGTCTGGCAGAGCGATGGCTTGGGTGTGGCCGCCCCGGTGAGCCGTGCGGCGTCGCTCGCGAGGACCATCGACGATGTCGTTCCCCGATACCGGGCTCTGCTGGACGGCGTGGCCGGTTCGCTCGTCACCGAGGTCAACGCCGTCCACACGGCCGGGTTCGACCAGAACGCCACGACCGGCTGGAACTTCTTCGATCCGGCCGGTGTGACGGCGTCGACGATCACCCTGTCGGCTGATGTCGCCGGGCGTCCTGATCGGCTCGCCGCGGGAGCCCCCATGCTCCCTGGGCCCGTCGCCCCGGGACCGTTCGACGGCGAGCACGCCCGAGCGATCGCTGCCATCGCCGATCGCTCCGACGGTCCCGATGCCCGTTATCGCAGCATGGTCGCCCAGCTGGGGGTCGAGGTCAGGAGCACCGTGCGCCGTGCCGAGATCCAATCCGGTGTCACCCGCGCCGCCGAGAACCGGGCCGACTCGGTCGGAGGCGTGAGCCTCGACGAGGAGATGGTGACCCTCATGGCATCGCAGCGTGCGTACGAGGCCTCGGCGAGAGTGCTGACCACCGTCGACGAGCTGATGGGTGTGCTCATGCGCACCGGAGTCGTCGGCCGGTGACCCTGCGAGGAGATGAACGATGCGTGTGACCAATTCGATGATCATGAGCTCGACGCTGACCGACCTCAACCGGACCCTTCAGGGCCTGCACCGGAGCCAGGGCGAGCTGTCCTCGGGCCGCCGAATCCGGACCGTGTCCGACGACCCGGCAGGCGCCTCGTCGGCGATGACGCTCCGGGGTCAGCTACGGCGCGCCGAACAGCACGAGCGGGCCCGGACCGATGCCCAGAGCTGGTTGTCGACCGCCGATTCCACGATGGTCACAGGGCTCGATCTCATGAGCCGCATCAAGGAACTCGCGGTGCGAGCCGGGAACGCCGGCGCCAACGGCCCGGCCTCGCGTGTCGCGCTGGCGGCCGAGGTCGGTCAGCTGCGCGGCGAGATGATCGCGCTCGCGAACACCAAGTACCTCGGTCGCCCGGTCTTCAACGGCACCGCGAACGGAGTCGCCTACGACTCGTCCGGCGTCTACCAGGGCGACGGAGGCGCCGTCGTCCGTGAGGTGGCTCCGGGAACGACCGTGACGGTCAACGTGACCGGGCCGGATGCATTCGGCGACCCGGCCGCGCCGGAGGGCGATCTGTTCGCCGTTCTGTCGCGCATGGAGGCAGCGATCATCGGTGGCGATCTGAACGGGTTGGCGACCGAGCACGATCATCTCGACTCCGCCCGGTCCCGTTTGTCGTCGGCGGTCTCGCAGATCGGTGCGAGGGGTGCCCGGCTCGAGAGTGTCCAGGCTCGATCCGCGGTCGACGAGATCACGATGCGGGAGGCACTCTCTGCGATCGAGGACGTCGACATCGCCGAAGCGCTGATCACGGTCAAGGCCAAGGAGAACGCCTACACCGCTGCCCTGCAGGCGGCGTCCCGGGTGGTCCCTCCCTCCCTGCTCGACTACATGCGCTGATCGCCTCGTCGGATTCGGGCATCGGTTCGCGGGTCTCGTCCGAGATCGGCGTCGCAGCGTCGGATGGCCCGGTCCGAACCCACGACCCTCGACGTGGGCGTGACCGCCCGATGGGGTCCGTCGCTGAACACGGTGCCGATCGGTCGCGCGCCGCACCGCGGATCGGTCCTCCGACAGCCCCCGCTGTCGGGTCAGGCGTCGCTCGGGTGGTCCGGTTCGGCTGCCTGAGGCGGTTGCGGCACCGAACTCAGGATCGAGTTGATCCGACCGAGGACGAACCAGGCGAACAGCGCTGCGACGCCGATCCGAAGGAGTGCGTCGTCGATCGACCCGCCCGACCGAGCTGCCTCCCAGAGGGGCATGCCGCAGACGGCCAGCGCGAACGTGATCGTGATGACGAACCGGTACGGCGCGAGTGGGCTGCGACGTCCGGATCGTCTGACGACGATGTGGAACTCGGGTGTTTCCTTCACGACCGATGTCTCAGCCATCGCGCGATCCGTCCAACTCGGCCGACATCTCGATCACCGAGCCGTCGGCTGCGGTCACCGAGATCGTGAGACGAGACAGTTTCCCGATCCGACTCCCCGCGACGGGCACGACGCCCGAGAGCTCGGCGACGAGTCGACCGATCGCGGAGGCGGCGAGATTCTCGAGGCCTGTTGCGGTCGGCGCTCGCTCGGCGGGCTGCGACGAGATCGGCGTCTGCGACGAACCCGATGCCCGGACGGTGGTCTCGGTGTTCCGCGTCTCGGTCTCCTGGTCGACCACCGTCGTCGGGCGGAGGTGGGGTGTGACCGGGCCGGCGCCGCTTCCGCACGCCCGCTCGGACGGAGTGACGATCGCATGTGCGTCCACATCGGGGTCGAGCGGCATGTCGCCGGGGTGTGCTGTCGGTCCTTCCGGATTCGCCGTTCCCGGCACGCCGAGCCCGGGCGTTGTCGCCACGGGCACATCCACGGTCGAGTCGTCATCCTGCCGGACCCGGCGCGGCAGGCGATGGTTCGTGTCGTGCTCGGCGAGCTGGCGCGACAGGTGCTCGGCGAACGACCCGGACGGGTTCGCCGTCACCCCAGCGGGTCCGAGGTGCGACTGGAGGTCGGCGAAGGTCGCTCGCTCGAGCAACCGCTCGATCCCGGTCACCGCCGGCGACTCGGGTCGATCGATGACGCGATCGAAGAACGCCAGCCGTGCGTCGAAGTCATCTCCGTTGACGGTGCCTCCGGCGTTGCCCGTCGCACGCCGGATGGCGATCTCGACGCCGAGATCGGCAGCGAAGAAGCCCCCGACACCGCCCCGGCGGATCCGGTTGGCCTCGAGGATCTCGACATCCGGGCCCAGCTCCGAACGCGCCTCGGCGAGCGCGGCGTCGATCGTCGCTGCCCGGAAGCGATGGGTCGCCTGCTCGGCGACGACGGTGTCAGGCGAGTCGTGCAAGAGGCTCATGGTTCATCTCCGTGTCAGCGCCCGGCTGCCCCGGTGCGCGTACGTTGTCGACGACCTCGACGCGGAGGTTGCCGTCGATCTCCTGGTACGAGACGACGGTCACGCCGGGGACGGTCTGATTGACGAGGCGGGCGAGCGCCGGTCGCAGGGCGCCGGCACAGACGAGCACGGCGGGGACCCCCAGGTTTCCGGCGGTCGCCGCGACCCGCCGCAGCTCGCCGGCGACGTGTTCGTGCAGCGCTGGTCCGAGCTGCAGGATCGCACCGTGCTCGGTGACCTCGTACCGCTCGGCGAGTCCGGACTCGAGCGGTGGGTCGAGCGTGGCGAGTCGGAGCACACCACCCTGTGCCAGCCCGGTCGTGATCGCTGGTCCGAGGGCCGTTCGTGCGGCCTCCACCAGGGCATCGGCCGCGCGTGACGTACGGGCCCGTTCACCGATCGCCTCGAGGATGCGAACGAGGTCGCGGATTGCGATGCCGTCGTCGAGCAGGGTCGCCAGGACGCGTTGCACTTCGGCCAGACCGACCGAGTGCGTGCCGAGATCCTCGATGACAGCCGGATCGGTCGTGCCGACGCCGTCGAGGAGTTCCTTGACGTCGGAGCGCGAGAGCAGGCGCCCGGCATTGCGTCGAACCACTTCGGCCAGATGGGTCACGATGAGTGCCGATCGATCGACGACGGTGTTGCCGGCGACCTCCGCCTCGACGCTGAACTCGCTGGGCACCCAGCGGGCGGGAAGTCCGAACACCGGCTCGACGATGTCGTCACCGGGGAAACGGGTCAGGTCGTCGCCGATCACGAGGACGCGCCCTGGCGGAACCTCGCCCCGCCCGACCTCGACACCGTGGATGCGCAGCACGTAGGTCACCGACGGCAGGGTGGTGTCGTCGCGCGTGCGGATCGAGGGCATCACGAAGCCCAGCTCTCCCGCGATCTTGCGGCGCAGCGCACCGACGCGGTCGAGGAGGTCGCCGCCTCGTGAAGCGTCGACCAACTCGATCAGGTCGACGGCGAGGTCCAGCTCGAGCGGCTCGACCCGGGCATCGATGGCGAGTTGCTGGGGCGATGGCGGACGGGTGTCCTCGATCTCGTTGGTCGGTTCCTCGACCGGAGCGTTGGCGGCGCGAGTGAGGAGTTGCTGTCCGAGCGCGATCAAGCCGACGCCACAGATGAGGAACGGGAGCTTGGGCATGCCCGGTACGAGCATCATGAGTGTCACGACCACGCCACCGGATCGAATCGCATCGCCCTGGCGGCCGAACTGACCGAAGACATCGGTACCGAGATCGGTCTCGCCTGCAGAGCGGGTGACGATGAGTCCGGACGAGATCGAGACCAACAGGGCCGGGATCTGGGCGACGAGACCGTCGCCGACGGTCAACATGCTGTAGGTCGCGACCGCGTCGCCGAGGCCCATGCCCATCTGGAGCACGCCGACGATCAGACCGCCGACGAGGTTGACGAGGGTGATGACGAGGCCGGCGATCGCATCGCCCTTGACGAACTTGGAGGCACCGTCCATCGCGCCGTAGAAGTCGGCCTCGTCGGCGACCTGCTTGCGTCGATGCTTGGCCTCTTCGTCGCTGAGCATGCCGGCGTTGAGGTCGGCGTCGATCGCCATCTGCTTGCCGGGCATGGCGTCGAGTGTGAAACGTGCGGACACCTCGGCAACGCGACCGGAACCGTTGGAGATCACGACGAACTGCACCAGCGTGATGATCAAGAAGATCACGAATCCGACGACGATGTTGCCGCCGACCACGAACGACCCGAACGTGCGGATGACGCCGCCGGCGTCACCCCTCGAGAGCACGGCGCGCGACGTGGAGACGTTGAGCCCGATGCGGATCAGGGTCACGACGAGTAGGAGAGAGGGGAACGACGAGAATTCCAACGCGCTGCGGACGTTGGTCGACACCAGCAAGATGAGCACGGCTGTCGAGATGTTCGCCACGAGGAGCAGATCGAGCACGCTCGACGGCAAGGGCAGGATCATCACGGTGACGACCAGGACGATGACTGCCGGGAAGCCCATCTGTGCGAGGCGAGAGTTCTGCATGTGATTCCGATCGTGCCGGCGGGGTGGTGGGCCTCACGGCGCCACTCGCCCGTTCCCGGACGATTGAGACAGTCCGTGGTCCACGCCGTTTGTCGTGCAGGCCGCTGGACGCGATACTCAGCGGACGACAGGAGGCTGCAGATGCAGGTGGAGACAAGCCGATTCGGCACGATCGAGGCGGCCGACGACGAGGTGGTGTCCTTCCCGGACGGGCTGCCGGGTTTCCGCGAGCCGCACGAGATGGTGCTCCTCGGGGGCGGTCAGCTCCCGGGCGGCGTCGAGGGCCAGGGTCACCACACGCTTTTCTGGTTGCAGGACGTGGCCGACCCGGATCTGGCCTTCCTGACGATCGTGCCCTGGTCGGCGTACCCCGACTACGACATCGACATCGATCCGGCCGAGGTCGGCGACGCGGACCCGGACGACCTGTGTGTGCTGTCGATCGTGACCGTTCGCCGAGACGACGGCGGTATCCGCCTCACCTCGAACCTGCTCGCACCCATCGTGATCGACACCGCGGCCCGCATCGGCCGCCAAGTGATCCTCGACGACCGCACGTGGCCTGTCCACGCCCCACTCGTCGAAACCGTCGGGCACGCCGAGGTCTCCTGATGCTGATCCTGACACGCCGCGCGGGCGAGAGCATCGTGATCGGCGACGACATCGTCATCACGATCATCGAAGCAGGTCGCGACCACGTCCGGGTCGGCATCGACGCGCCTCGCAGCGTCGCCGTGCACCGCCAGGAGGTGTACCTCGCGATCTCGCAGGAGAACGAGGCCGCTCGGGCCGGTGCCGGGTCCGGTCTGCTCGACGCAGGCGCGCCGGTCTCGCCGGCAACCATCCCGCGTCGCCCGCGTCGCCCAGCCGCCGAGTAGGCGGACAACCCTGTGTCGGAGGTGTGTTTCGACACGGCGCGGCAGGGAAGCAGGCGCATTGGTCTGACCGTGCGGCGGACCGGTCGGCATGGACGACGCGATGACCCAGAGCTCGTGCCGCAACGACGTCGGTCATCGTCGGTACGGCGGGGGGACGGCCGGACGAACGGCACGAGAAGTCGGAACCTGCGTGCGAGGACCGTCGCTGCCCGACGCCTCAGCGGCGGCGCCGTTTGCGTGGCACGGCGTCGAGTTGCTCGGCCGGCATCCGCACGTGGCGAGGGAGCTCGAGGAGCGCACCGGACGACAGGCGCCGATCCAGACGCTGGACGAAGGCGAGCACCTGCGCGACGGCCTCGTACAGCACCGACGGGATCTCGTCACCGGCGTCGCAGGCACGCCAGAGCGCCCGAGCGAGCGGCTTGGCCTCCACGATCGGCACCGAGCTCTCTCGTCCGCGCTCGCGGATCCGAGCGGCCATCGCATTGGCTCCGGTCGCCAACACGATCGGCGCCCTGCCGCGAACGGGGTCGTACTTCAGAGCCACCGCGATGTGGGTGGGGTTCGTGACGATGACGTCGGCGTCGGCGATCCCGGCGAGCATCCGGTTGCGTGCCATCGCACGCTGCATCGACCGGATCCGGCCCTTGACCATGCCGTCGCCCTCGCTGTTCTTGTACTCGTCCTTGACCTCCTGCTTCGTCATGCGGAGGTCGCGCGCGTGCTGGAACCGCTGGTAGCCGTAGTCGGCCAGCGACAGCAGCAGCACGGTCCACGTGATCGTGCGTGCCAGGGCCATGATCCCGGACCCTGCGACCGGGAGCGCCACGCCGAGGGGGAGCCGTCCGTGTCCGGCCAGATCTTCGACGAGCCCCATGATGCGGGGCCACGCGATGGCGACCACGATCGTGATCTTCGTCAGCTGCTTCGTCGTCTCCCAGAGCGAACGGACCGAGAGCAGTCGCTGGATGCCCTGCTTCGGGCTGATGCGCTTGGGGTCGGGCACGACGGCCTTCCAGCTCAGCATCAGGCCGGTCTGGCTCATCGTCACCGCCATGCTGGCCAGGGCGACGGCGCCGAGCAGTGGGGCGATGGCGATCAGGCTGTCGCGCAGCGATTGGGCGAGGATCGAGACCGCAAGATCGGGCGCGGGGTCGACGGCGGCACTTCGGGCGGCATGCAGGGTCTGACCGGCTGCCTCGGCGAGTCGGCCGATGGTCAGTGGTAGCAGATACAGCCCGACGAGCAGGCCGGCCCAGCTCGTCAGGTCCTGTGACTTCGCGACCTGTCCCTTGCGCCGCGTGTCCCGGCGCTTCTTGGCGGTGGGCTTCTCGGTCTTGTCGCTCTTGCTCATGTCACCCCCCGTACGCCCGCCCGGCCATGCGCACGGCCCGTCCGAGCAGTGACTCCGTCGTCTCGGGCAACAGGGTGAGGGTCAGGCCGAGCAGCAGCAGGGCGACGAACGTCTTGGCGGCGAATCCGATCACGAGGATGTTGAGCTGCGGCGCGACCTTGCCGAGCAGACCGAGTGCGACTTCGGTGCAGAACAGCGCAGCCAGCACCGGGAGGCCGATCTCGACGGTGGCCACGAGGAACATCGAGAGCAGGCGACCGAACTGCTCACCGAGCACCGCCAGGTCGACGCGGCCCGAGGGCACCGCTTCGACCGAGCGAAGGTAGCCCCGCACGACGAGCACGTGCCCGTTGATGGCGAAGACGATCGCGAGCGCGAGCAGCTGGTGGAATCGACCGATCGGTGCTGCGGAGCTCCCGGAGAGGGGATCGAGCACCTGACCGAGCGAGAAGCCGATCTGGAGGTCGATCAGATCGCCGGCCGCCTGGATCGTCGAGAACAGCACGTAGACGGCGAAGCCGAGTGCGAACCCGGCGATCGCTTGCGTCAGCAGGGCGATGACGAACGGTCCGAGGGTCAGCGTCGAGACCGTGCTGCCGAGGCTCGGTGCGACGACGAAGGCGATCGCCGTTGCGAGCGCGACACGGATGCGAACCGGGACCGACGGCGAGTTGAACGGCGGGCAGAACATGATCCAGGCCGTGGTGCGCACCAACGCCAAGGAGAACCCGGCGAGCGTCGCGATGGGGAGATCGACCTGCATGACGCCGCTCGGCAGCCGTCAGCCGCTCATCAATTGAGGCGCTCGGGCCATGAGCTCGTGCCCGAACGCCACCATCTGGTCGAGCATCCATGAGCCCGACACCGCGACCACGACTGCCGCGCCGATCAGCTTGGGGACGAACGAGAGCGTCTGCTCCTGGAGCTGGGTGACCGACTGGATGAGGCCCACGATGAGTCCGATCGCGAGCACGACGAGGAGGAAGGGGCCGGCGATCTTGGCGGCGAGCACCAGTGCGTCGGTGCCGATGTCGACGGCGTCCTGTGAGGTCATGTCGGTTCCTTGGGGTCGAGGGGCGGCTGCGGAGGCGCGCGCTAGCCGTACGAGGTGAGCAGGGTGCCGATGATGAGGGTCCACCCATCGAGCAGGATGAACAGCAACAACTTCAGCGGGAGCGAGACGAAGGTCGGTGGGAGCATCATCATCCCGAGCGAGGTGAGCACCGCCGAGACGACGATGTCGAGCACCATGAACGGCACGAAGATGATGAAGCCGAGAATGAACGCGGACTTCAGCTCCGAGAGCACGAAGGCGGGGATCAGCGATGTGAGTGGCACCTCGTCGCGAACGACCGGTGTCTCGGTCTTCGACGCGTCGAGGAACATCTCGAGCTCGGGCTCGCGGGTGTAGTCGAGCATGAACGCCCTCAGGGGCACCGAGGCCGCATCGGCGGCATCGGTGAACGACAGCTCGTCGTTCATGAGCGGCTGGAGCCCGACCTCGTTCATCTCCTGCAGGGTCGGACCCATGACGAACAACGTCAGGAACAGGCTCAGGCCGACGATGACCTGCTGCGGCGGCAGCTGCGGAATCCCCAGCGCGTTTCGGGTGAGCGACATCACGATCACGATCCGGGTGAACGACGTCGTGAGGATGAGCAGGCTGGGGGCGATCGACAGCACCGAGAGCAGCAGGATCACCACGACGGCATTCGACGAGTCGCCGCTGATGTCGGGGACCTGGAGTCCGATCGTGGCCGACCGGTCGTCGCCGTCCACCGGTTCGGCCCGATCGGGCAGGACCGGGATGCTGGGCGCTCCGGGTGTCACGTCGAAGTCGGGCAGTGCGATGCTCGGCACATCGGGGATCTCGGGGACCTGGGGGAGGGTCGGGGGCTGGCCGATCGGGTCGGGAATCGGTGCTGCGCTCACCGACGACGGGGCGAAGAGGATCGCGAGCGCTGCCAGTCCGATGACGATCAGGGTCCAGCGGAGCCTCGAGCCGTCGCCGGGCCGCTCGGACGCGGCGAGGCGGTGGTCGACATCACGCATGTCGGGCGGTCGCCTGGCGGAGCGCCTCGACGAAACTCGGCCGCGGCACCACGACCGGGGACCAGGTCGAGGATCGATCCTCCGCCGGCGCGAGGGGCTCGCGAACGGTACGGATCTCGTCCCACTCGCTGGCGTGCATCTCGCTGATCACGTTCGAAGGACCCTGTTCGTTGGCCGCGATCAGCACGACGCGCTCGCCGAATCGAACGGCCACGGCTGCCGTGCTCCGGGTGAGGCCCACCCGGCCGACCACTTCGATCGCGGGCGGAGCGCTCCGTCGGCGTCCGAACCGACCTCGGTCGGCTGGCCCGCTCGGTGCGCGCCCGACGCCGCCGGCGCGGCGTCGCGCGATGAGGTACGCAACCGCCACGATGGCGAGGACCACGACCAGTGACAGCGTGGCGCGGACCAACAGCGCAGCGAGACCCGTTGCAGCGATCACGTCGGTGCCCGGTTGGAGACGATCTCGGTGATTCGGATGCCGAACTCCTCGTCGATCACCACGACTTCCCCGCAGGCGATCAGCCGGCCGTTGACGAGGACGTCGATCGGCGCGCTCGCGGCTCGATCGATCTCCACGACCATCCCGGGCTGCAGGGACAGCAGGTCTCGGATCGGCATCGTGGTCCGGCCCAGCTCCACGGTCACGTCCATCTCGACGTCGTGGAGCATGCTGAGTGGCCCGTTGGACGGGGTCGACAGCACCCCGTCGGCCGCGAGCACCGCGGGCTGGAAGTTCGTCGCGGCGGGTCCATCTCCGGAGGGAATCGACTCGGCAACCGACGGCTCGCCCGCGCCAGCGTCCGCCCGCGCGATCACCACACCGAATCGCGCGGTGGTCACTCCGCCGGCGCGGATGTCGACCACGCCGGTCGGGGTCAGATCGGGTGTGCCGAACTCGACCAGCTCGAGTGGGAGCCCGTTCACTGCGGTGAGCGCGGCGAGCGCACCCTGGAACGCATGTGCCACCTGGTCGGGTTCGGCGGTGATCCGCTCGGCGGTCCCACGATCGACGGCCAGGAGCAGGGCTCCGCCCAGACCGCCGCCGAGCACCGTCGCTCCCAGCACTGCGATCTCGTCACCGGCGGGCCAGTGATCCGAGGGTACGGCCTCGTCGCCGAGCTCGAACGCGCCGGCGACGGCACGCGCCGCGGCGGCGATCGCGTCGATGGTGATGCCGATCGCATCGCTGCTCGTCGCTTCGTCTTCGATCACGGGGATCTCCTCGTGGGCTCATTCGGGTCGTCGCCGACCCGCTGCGGGCGGAATCCGCCCAAAGGGGTGCGAGCGGGTCGCTCGTTCGCCGTCGACTGTGCAGCGGTTCCGGGATCTGTCAGGTAGGTCGCCAGGGGGTCGTGGCGGCGCGACACGGTGTCGCCTCCGCCGGTCCGCCACCCGTTGGGACTCGGCTCGGTCGCCTCGCCCCCGTCGTTCCGGCCGTCTCCGTCCCCTGCGCCGCGCCCCTCGTCGCTGCGCACGGCGGTGCGGGTCTCACGATCGGGCGCGCACGTGTGGCGGAAGCCACCGGTCGGGATGCGAACGCAGCCTGTGCGCGAGCCGGACCGCGTTCAGGTGCTGTCGGCGCGGATGACCTGGAGCCGGCTGGATCGGCGATGTCGGTCGGCGGGGACTGCCCCGGTGATCTGCAGCGCGAGGTGGCGATTGACGCGGCCGATCGACACGTCGTAGATCGGCACTCCGCCGGTCTGGAGGGTGAGTGGCATCTCGACGGGGTGGTTGAACAACAACACGTCACCCACTCGGAGATCGATGATCTGGTTCGAGGAGGCGACTGCCGTCCGGAACGTGGCATGGGCTTGCACGCCTGCTGACGACAGGTGCTCGCGAAGTCGCGCCTGCTCGGCCGCGAGCTTCTCGGCGCTCTGTCCGCCGCTGCGGTTGGTCTCCGAGAGCGCCTCGAGGTGCGGTTGGAGGCTGCTGAACGGGATGCACAGCGAGATCACCTCGGTCACCGATTCGATCTTGATGTCGAACGAGATGACGATCACCATGTCGGTGGGCGCGGCGAGCTGGGCGAACTGCGGGTTCGCCTCCTGCCCGATGATCGCGGGCTGGATCGCGGCGATCGGCTCGAAGGCATAGCGGAGCTCGGGCAGGGTGAGCTCCACGATGTTGCGGAGCAACGACAGCTCGAGATCGGTCATCGATCGCTTCGGCTGCTCGGCCCCACCGACGCCGCCGAGCATCAACTCGGTGAAGACGAAGCCGATCTGCAAGGGGATCTCCAGCATCGCCGAACCCGCCAGCGGGCGCAGTGACAGCATCGTCAGCGACGTGGGGTTGGGAATCTCGCGGATGTACTCGTCGTACGGGCGCTGTTCGATGTCTCGGATCGAGACACTCGTCACGGCGCGCAGCGTCGATGCCAGCGTCGTGGTGAAGCCTCGTGCCAGCGTCTCCTGCACGATCTGCATCGTTCGCACGTGTTCGCGTGACAACGTCGACGGCCGTCGGAAGTCGAACGGGCGTGGTTCGCCACGTCGCCGACCGCCTCGCTGGCGTTCCTGAGTCGATGCGTTGGTCATGGGGAGCGTCCTGATCGTGGGTGCGTGGATCAGCGACGGAGGTTGACGACCTCTTGGAGCAGTTCGTCGGACGTGGTGATGACTCGGGCGTTGCCCTGGAAGCCGCGCTGGGCGACGATCAGGCGGGTGAACTCCTCGGCGAGGTCGACGTTCGACATCTCGAGGGTTCCGGCCGAGAGCAGGCCGCGTCCGCCGCCGCCTGCCGTACCGATCTGTGCCAGACCGGAGTTCGGGGTCTCGCGCCACACGCCGGCGACGCGCTCGAGCCCGCCGGGGTTGGTGAAGACCGCCAGTGCGACCTGACCGATCGGGCGGGTGCGTCCGTTCGAGTAGTTGCCGACGATGGTTCCGTCCTGGGCCACGCTGAAGGCCTGGAGCGAGCCGGCGCCGCTGCCGTTCTGCTGGGTGATCGCAGCGCTGGCGAAACCGGCGAACTGGGTGATCCTCGCCGGCTCGCCGGGCGCCCCCAGGGTGATGGTCATCGGATCCGGCATCCCGGCGATCACACCACCGGCGATGTCCATGCTGAAGTCGGCGGGGGTGAGCAGCTCACCGGCGCCGTCGAACGTGAGCACGTTGTCGGTGAGGGTCACGGCGGCCGCCGGGTTCCCGGCGGTGGCAGTCGCGGTCCACTCGTTGACGGCGGTCTTCGTGAACGTGAGGTTGAGCGGGACTCCAGCGCCCTGATCGTCGTACGCGGTGACCGACAGCGTCTGGACCGTGCCGATGCCGTCGCCGGCCGCGAGGTTGCCGCCGAGAGCGATGTCGGTGGTCTGCGCCGGCGGTAGCAGGTCGCCGACGCGGATCTGGACCGGCTCGAGCGCCCCGTTGGTGTTGATCGTGCCGGCTTGGTCGGCGCGCCACCCCTGGACGAGCATGCCGTCGGGTGTCGTGATGTTGCCGTTGGCGTCCAGCGTGAACGCGCCCGCACGTGTGTACGAGGTCTGCCCGCCACCCGAGACGACGAAGAAGCCGTCGCCCTGGATCGCGAGGTCGGTGGTTCGGCCGGTGCGTTGGATCGACCCCTGCGAGAACGACTGGACGGTTGCCGCGAGTCGCGACCCCAGTCCGATCTGAGCGGGGTTCGAACCGCCGATGTCCGCGCCAGGGGCGCTCGCCCCGCTGAGGGTCTGGGTGAGCACGTCGGAGAAGACCGTCGACGAGCTCTTGAATCCCACCGTCGACACGTTGGCGATGTCGTTGCCGACGACATCGAGCATGACTTGGTGGTTGCGCAGTCCGGAGAGTGCGCTGGACATGGAACGGATCACGGCTGGTTGCCTCCTGTGGTTGGGGTTGCGCCGGCATCCGTGCCGTCGTCGCTGGAGTGCGACCACTCGGATCCGTCCGAGTGTGGATGGTGGGGGATCGTCCGGCGTGATCGGGATCGCGCCGTGAGGTGTGCCGAGGGGCGGCACCGGCGGCAGGTCATGCCGTCGATGGTTCGATCGGGGGAGCGCTCGGGGGTACGGCGGGCGTCGGCGCCGTCGTCGTCGGCGGCACGAAGGGTGCGGGTGTCGGCGCATGGACCGACAGGATCGCCCCGAACGGAACGGAGAACCCGCCGGCGATGACCGTGAGCTCGTCGTTCTCGATCGTCGCCGTCTCGACTGTCGCGGTCGTGTGGATACCGTCGACGTCGACGAACGTGATCTCGCGCCCGACGATCGTGCCGGCGAGCGAGAGACGCTGCGTCGCTGCGCTCGCCTCGTACGCAGTGGCGAGCTCGTTGAGTCGATCGACCATCGTCAGCTGTGCCGATTGGGCGAGCATCTGCGACGCGTCGGCGGGTTTGGTCGGGTCCTGGTACTTGAGTTGGGCGACGAGCAGCTTGAGGAACGCGTCGCGGTCGAGGAGCGCGCCCGGGTTCTCGACGGCCTTCGCGGGAGCCTGGTTGGCCAGGCCGGTGGCGCCGGTGGCGCTGATGGCGTCGATCGGTGTGGTGGGCATGGGTGCCGGCCTTTCGTGTGGGGGTGGGTCAGAGTCGCAGGTCGATGCCGTCGGTCGATCCTGGCGGAGCCGACGTCGCAGTGGCCGTTGTGATCGACGCCCGCGGGAGCGCCGTCGACCGGCGCAGGGCGTCGCGGTCGCCGGTCGACCCAGGCGACGGCTCGGAATCGGGTCGATCCCGTCCGTCGCTCGTCACGTCGAGTGACCCGAGGTCGAACCCGTCGGCTCGGAGCTCGTCGCGCAGTTCGGCGAGATGGGCATCGAGCACGGCCCGCGTCGACGCTTGGTCGGATCGGAGGTGTAGCTGCAGTCCGCTGCCGCGGTCGACGGCTTCGATCCGGATCGGGCCGAGGTCGGTGGTGCCGAGATCGATGCCGAGGCGCGACCCGCCCGCAGTCAGACGCCGGAGCTCGGCCCGCGCCAGGAGATCGTTCGCCTCGGCGTGGGCTGTGGCACGGCGCTGCGATGCGAGGGTCGTGGCCAGCGTCGGATCGTCTCCCGGCGTCGGGCCGGCGGCGCGGTTCGACGGTGCCTCGATCGTGGAGGATCGGACGTCGGCCACGCGGTCCGCGACCGACGTGGTCGTGATCGGACGGGAGGTCGTGTCGTCGGCACCGGCGGTATCTCCACCGCTCGCATCGGGTTCGGACGGAACGGGTTCGGACGGAACGGGATCCGATGACTCGACCGGCACGACATCGGGCGACCCACGCCCGGCGAGCAGATCGGTGGCGGGGGCTGCGTCACCCATCACGTCGGAGGCGAGTTCGAACGTTGGGCCGGCCACCGCCTTCGCGTCGTCGGTCGTCGCCGGGGAGCGCGTGGGTTGCGTGCTCCCATCGTGGGTCGACGCGATGACCGATGTCGGCGACGGGCTCGGTGTCGGGCTCGGACCGCTGGTCGATGTCGTGGACTGCGCGGCGGCGCTCGTCGGAGGTACTTCGCCCGGTGGAACCGTCGGCGGTCGGACGGTCGGGGCCGCTGAGGTCCCGTCGACGACACCGTCCGGGTTCGGCACCGGTGTCGGTGTCGCCCGGTGCCCCGGTGTCGCTTGCGGTTCCGGTGTGGACGTCAGCGTCGGTGTCGGTGTCGCGAATGGTTCCGGTGTCGGTGTCGGGTGTGGTTCCGGTGTCGTGGTCGATGTCGCGGTCGGTGTCGGTGTCGCGTGCGGTTCGGGTGTCGTGGTCGATGTCGCGGTCGGCGTCGGTGTCGGTGTCAGGTGTAGTTCCGGTGTCGCGGTCGGCGTCGCGGTCGGCGTCTGCGTCGAGACGGTCGTCGATGTGGGCGCGCCTGCGGGATGGACCGCGCCGGCGCCGGAGCTGACGGTGGTGATCGGGTCGACGGGGCCGGTTGCAGTGGGCGCCGGCACCGCTGGCCCGGCCGCGACGGACGTGTGGACTTCGGGCGATCGGCCGGGTCCGGCGCCGGGGGCGGCCTTCGCATCGACGTGTCCGCCGTCGACGACTCTCGCGGTGTCGTCGGTGGTCGTGGGCTCGGAGACTGCGTCGGCCGGTGTCGCGGTGATCGGGCCGGTCATGGACGCGGCGGCTGCAGCGAGCGCTGCACTCTGGCTGGTCGATGCCGTCGGCGCGCGTGGCGAGTCGGACGGATGGTCGGACTCGGCCGGCTCGACCGGTCGATTCCCCTCGTCCCCCGCGTCTCGATCACGGCCGGGGCGAGCGGGGTCCGAGGACTGATCGACGCCGGGCGCCACGCTGGAACGCCCCGACTGCTCCGTCGCCGGAGCGAGGTTCTCGTGATCGATACTGTCCGCCTCGTTTCCGAGCCCTGGGTCCGGAACGGTGCGACGCTCGGTGAGGTGAGGTCGATACACCTCGTCGAAGGTCGTTTCCGGCGGCGCCGGGGTGCGTGTCGACGAACTCGCCGTATGCGTCTGGGCTGGCCGAGGAACGGCGGTCGGGGGTAGGGCGGGCATGGTCACAGAGCCTCCAGTCGGTCGTGGACACGTTGCACGTAGGCGGCGCCGCGTGGTGGTGCCTGGTTGCCGGCGCGCGACACGGCACCGGCACCTGAGTGGTAGGCCGCGAGCGCCAGATCCCAGGATCCGAACCTGCGCTGGTGATCGGCCAGGAGTCTGGCTGCGCCGTCGATCGCGGCAACCGGGTTGCGGGGGTCGACACCGAGCTCTCGGGCGGTCATCGGCATGATCTGCATGACGCCGATGGCACCATCGGGGCTGACGACGTCGGTCTGGTACCGGGACTCCACCCACCCCACGGCTGCGAGCAGACCGGCCGGCACTCCGTGCCGGACGCCTGCCGACTCGAACTCGGCGGCGAACGGCGTCCCGCTGGGCACGGTCGCTGCGCTCGACAGCGCGGCGACTCCGCCCGGCGCAGCCGTCCCGGGGCTCGGATGGCCGTGGTCGACACCGACCGATGGAGCAGTCCCCACCGGCCGCTGCGGGATCAGGGGCAGCATGCCCGCGGCTGCGAGTTGATCGATCAGGGCGTCGATGGGCTGGGCGATCGGAGTCGCTCGCGGCGCCGGGAGCAGGGTCGCCCCGTCCGCAGCGGTCTGCTCGAACAGGCTCCGGAAGTCCGGCGCCGTGGCCCCGGGTGTCGTTGCGACGGCGTCGGATGCGATCGCCGGGATCGCACCGGCCGCCGTGGGCTGACCCACCAGCTGCGGCGTCGGTGGACGACCGAAGCGCGCATCGATCTGCGCCATCCGCTGCATCACCGACGACAGCGCTCCGGTCATGACGCGCTCCGGTCTCCGAGCCCTTGCCAGCGCATGACGACGAGATCGTCGAGCTCGTTGGCGTCTCGGCGCTGCTCATCGGCGGCGGCTTCGGCCGTGACCCGCTCGACGAGGCGTTCGATGCCGTCGAGGCGTCGTGCCGTCTGCTGCCAGTGGTCGGAGGCGTGGTGGAGCTCGTGACGCGCGGCGCCCGTCGCTGCCCCTGCCGCATCAGCCTCGCGTGCGCCGGCGGCGAGCATCGCGCGGCGACCGAGGAACATCCGTGCCTCGACCCGGTCCGAGCGGTCGGTCTCGCGGATCGCCGCCCACGCCTCGGCCTCGAGCTGTTGGCGAGCGGTGAGCTCGGCACGACGACGGGAGACCTCGCCGCGCGCCAGCTGTTCGCGCAACGTGCGGACGCGCACGACGGCGTCGAGACGCCGGCCGCTCATGCCAGGCCTCGCAGGAGTGTGGTGAGGCGTGCGAAGGACTCGCCGGCGGGCGTGCGGTCGTGGACCTGCTGGCGGAGGAATTCGTCGATCGCCGGACGCAGAGCGACGGCGCGATCGACGACGGGGTTGGTGCCGGCCACATAGGCCCCGATCTCGATGAGGTCGCGTGCGTCGGCGTATGCGGCGAGCAGTTGCCGGAGTTCGCGTGCGAGGCCCTGCTCGTCGTCGGAGGTGACGGCGGACGCGACGCGACTGACGGAGGCGAGCGGGTCGATTGCCGGGTACGTGCCGGCGTGCGCGAGCCGGCGCGACAACACGATGTGTCCGTCGAGGATCGAGCGGGCGGCGTCGGCGATCGGCTCGTTGTGATCGTCGCCGTCGACGAGCACGGTGTAGATGCCGGTGATCGAGCCCCGCTCGGCGGTGCCCGCACGCTCGAGGAGCTTCGGGAGCAGGGTGAAGACGCTCGGGGGATAGCCGCGCGATGTCGGGGGTTCGCCCGCGGACAGCCCGATCTCTCGTTGGGCCATGCAGTACCGAGTGAGCGAATCCATCATGAGCACGACGTCGGCCCCGCCGTCGCGGAACGACTCGGCGATCCGCGTCGCTGCGGCGGCGGCCCGGAGCCGGACGAGCGCCGGAGTGTCGGAGGTCGCCACGATCACGACCGACCGCTGGAGACCTGCGTCGCCGAGTTCGCACTCGATGAATTCCCGGACCTCTCGGCCGCGTTCTCCGATCAGCGCGACCACATTGACGTCGGCGGTCGAACCGCGAGCGACCATGCCCATCAGGGTCGACTTGCCCACGCCGGATCCCGCGAACACTCCGACGCGTTGACCCTTGCCCATCGCGGCGAGGGTGTCCCAGGTGCGCACCCCGAGCGAGAGCGGTTGATCGACCCGGGCCCGGCGAAGCGGGTGCGGCGGTCGGCCGTCGAGTGCAGCGGTCGGACACCCGTCGAGCGGCGGACCATCGTCGAGGGGTCGGCCGAGGCCGTCGATCACACGGCCCAGCAACTGGTGCCCGACGGGGACGGTCGGAGCGCTGCCCGTTCCGGTCACGCGGGCGCCGACCCGGACGCCACGCAGATCGCCGTATGGCATGCACGTGATCCGCCCGGCCCCGCACCCCACGACCTCGCCGGTCAGGCCGCTGCCGTCGAGGATGTGGACGGCAGCACCGAGGGGGAGGTCGAGCCCCGCCACGTCGAAGCTGAGACCGACGATGCGGTCGACGCAGCCGGTGACGGCGGGGCCGATCGCGGCGCGGGCGACGCCGAGCCGGTTCGCGAGCGCGGCGCTGGCCGGGGCGGCGGCGCCGGTGTGGCGGAGGGTCGGTTCGAGATCGGTGAGCGTCATGGGGTGTGCTGTGCGTCTGCGGCGGGCCGATCCCTGGCGTCCGTCGGCCCGATCCATGGGCCCGGAGATGACTGTCCGGCGATCGGCGTTCGCGCCAGCAGGCTCCCAGGTCCCGATCTGTTCGAGCGGTGCCTGCGGTCGTGAGTGACCGTCCCCTGGGCTGTCCCTACGAACTCGTCCACACGAACTCGTCGGCGCTCCGCCGGCGGTGCAGCCCGACCGCGACCGGGTGCCCGAGCAGTCCGCCGGTCGATCAGTCGACGAATTCCTCGCCACCGCGTGTGATGACGATCTGCCCGCTCTCCTCGAGGGCACGAATCGAGCGGACGATGCCTCCCTGCGCCTCCTCGACGGTCTTCATCCGGACCGGTCCGAGCATCGAGATCTCCTCGTCGAGGTTCTGGGCGGCGCGCTCGGACATGTTCTGCCCGATCTTGTCCTTGACCTCCGGGCGGACGCCCTTGAGCGCGGTCGCCAGTTCCTTGGTGTCGACTTGGCGAAGGATCAGCTGGACTGCCTTGTCGTCGAGCGAGACGATGTCCTCGAAGACGAACATCCGCGAGCGGACGTGCTCGGCGAGTTCGCCCTCGCGCTCCTCGAGTCCTTCGAAGATCGATCGCTCGGTCGCGCGGTCTGAGCGGTTGAGGATGTCGATGAGCGTCTGCACTCCGTCTGCACGTTCGGCCTTGGAGCGATGGCTGGTGGCACCGAAACGCCGTTCGAGCACCGATTCCATCTGGGTGATGACCTCGGGTGAGGTCGGCTCCAACTTGGCGATGCGGATCGACACGTCCCGCTGCATCTCGGGGTCGAGTCCGCCGAGGACGACCGACGACTGCTCGGGTGGCATGTGGGCGAGCACGAGCGCCACCGTCTGGGGATGCTCTCCCGACAGGAAGTTGAGCACCTGCCGAGGGTCGGTCTTGCGGAGGAACTCGAACGGTGCCGATGCCATCGACACGCGCAGGTTGTCGAGGATCTCGGCCGCACGTTCTTCGCCCAGCGAGGCCTCGAGCAGTTCGCGTGCTCGATCGACGCCACCGGTCGCCAGCCGATCGTTGGCCTTGAGCATCGTGGCGAACTCGAGCAGCGACGCGTCGGCGTCCTCGCGTCTGACCGACTGGGCCTGGACGATCTCGGCGGTCACCCGGGTGACCTCGCGATCGCCCAGCATCTTCAGGATCTTCACCGACCGATCGCGGCCCAGCTTGAGCAGGACGATGGCCGCCTTCTGGGCACCGTTGAGGTGGTCGAGAGCGGGGAGTTCGTAGGCAGGGTCGGCCTGGTCGCCGCCCGCGTCCTGGGAAGGGAGGACAGCGGTTCCGGTCACTTCGTCGCCGCTTCCTCGCTCAGCCAGCTCTGGAGGATCTGAGCGACGTCTTCGGGACGACGGTCCGCGAGCGCGCTCAGCTCGTCGAGAGCTTCACGCGAGGCCTGGGTCACGGGGTTGATCGCCGGCACGTCGGGTGTGGCTGCGGTGAGTGCCGGATCATCGACTCGGGCGGCCCTGATCGCCCCGATGTCGATCGGCGTTGCGACCTCGCGCCGGGCCCGGCGGGTGCTCCGGTAGGCGAGCAGCATCGCGATCACCACGACGCCGGCGATCACGCCCGTCCGGATCATCGACGAGCGCTCGGCCGCGGCGGCGGCCTCGGCCTCCTGCTCGGCCGCCGCCAACGCACCGTCGGTGGCGCTGGTGTCGAACGGGAGCCGTGTCACGGCGACCTGATCGCCACGGGCGAGATCGACACCCGCAGCGGTGCCGATCATCGACTCGATCGCGGCGCGCTGTTCCTCGGTGACGATCGCCTCGTCGACGAGGACCGCCACGTTCAGCCGGGTCACCTCGCCGGGCGCGACGGTGGTCGACTCGACCGTTCGGTTGACGGCGTAGGTGCGTTCGGCGTCGTCCTTGGAGTAGCTGCTCTCGGAGCCGGCCGGCTCGGTGTTCTCGACGGGTGCGCCGTCGGGACCGAGCACACCGGCGTCGCCCGCCTGGTCGGCACCGCTGTACGTCTCGTTGGTCGTGCGTTCGGCGATGACGACGCCCGATTCGGCGTCGCTGGAGTCGAACGATTCCGTCGTCGACTGCCGTTCGGTGAGATCGAGATCGGCCTGAACGGCCACGGCGACGTTGTCGAACCCGGCGACACGGCCGACGAGGGTGCGCAGCGAGTTGGCCATCTCGTTCTCGAACGAGGTCGTGACGTCGGATCGCTGGTCGCCGCCCGCGAGTCCACCGGCGGTGGAGCCGCCTGCCCACAACACCGTTCCGGTGGCGTCGGCCACGGTCACGTTCTCCGGGGTCATGCCCTTCACCGAGGACGCGACGAGGTGGACCATGGCGTTCACCTGATCCGACGAGACTGCGTTCGTGCCGGTGGTCCGGACGAGGACCGATGCGGTCGGTTCGGTCGGCTCGTCGACGAAGACCGACTCCTCGGGGAGCGCCAGATGGACGGTGGCGGCGTCAATGCCGTCGATCGAACGCAGTGTCCGCGACAACTCGCCCTCCAGCGCGCGCTGGAAATCGATGCGCTGGCGGAACTCCGATGTCGTGATGCCCTGTCGGTCGAGGAGTGCATACCCTTCGCTCGAGCTCGGCAGACCTTCGCCCGACAAGCCGACGCGCAGGTCGTAGACGTCGTCGCGTGGCACGAGGACGGTCCGGCCACCGTCGGCCAGTTCGTACTCGACACCCCGGCTGATCAGCTCATCGGTGACCGCCGCCGCGTCGCGTGGCTCGAGATCGGTGTACATGGCGGCCATCGCGGTGCCCGGTCCCGACCGGGTGAGCACGAGCGTGCCGGCCACCAGAGTGAGCACGGCGGCCCCGAGCGCGATCTTCTGCATCGGGGAGAGCCGGATGAGCGTGGAGAACATCGGGTTGCCACCTGCGGGGCCGGTCGTCTGAAGCGAGAGTGCGTCGGACATCGCCTAGACCTGCATCCGCATGATGTCGTTGAAGGCTTCGATCGCCCGGTTGCGCACCTCGACGGTCAACTGGGTCATCAGCTGGGCCTCGGTCGCCGCGATCGTGTAGTCGTGGACAGCGTTCAGATCGCCCGTCGCAGCCTGAACCGCGAGGCGGTCGGCCTCGTTGTGGCTGGCCGCCAACTCGTCGAGCGCCTTGCCGATCGACTCACCGAACGATGTCCCGCCCGTTTCGGCTGTCGTGGGCGCCGGCGGCTTCGGAGTGCCGAGTCCGCTGAGGCCGGCGATGTTCGACATGCCCGCCGAGGAGATGGGTCCGATGGCCATGGTCACTGACCGATCGACAGCGCGGCCTCGTAGGCCTCGCGAGCTCGTTCGAACGCGTTGATGTTCGCCTGATAGCCACGCTGGGCCACCTGGAGGAACACCATCTGATCCGACAGGTCGATGTCGGGTCGGCGCACCATGCCGTTCACGTCGGCCAGCGGGTGGTTCGGGTCGTAGGCGACGCGGCCGTTCGGGTCGCCGAAGGCAGCCCCCGTGACGACGACGCCGGCGCCGGCGCCGCTCTCGTCCTCGACCGCCTGCACCAGGACGAACCGCTCCTGGAACGCTCGCTGATCGGTCGAGGTGACGTTGTCGATGTTGGCGACGTTGTCGGCGACGGCGTCGATCCAGAGCTTGTACGCGCCCATGCCGGATTGGGCGACACCGAGGGTGGAGAAGACCTGTGACATGTGGTGGTTCCTGTCGTCGTGGTCGAGATGGTCGTGTCGTGGCTCGGGGTTCAGCGGCCCGAGATGGCCGTTCGGAGGAGTCGGTACTTGGCGTTGAGCCCCTCGATCGCGAGCTGCTGGCGGAGCTTGGTCTCGGAGGCGGCCATCAATTCGATGTCGATGTTCACGTTGTTGCCGTTCAGTCGGGTCGGTGCCACGGAGCGATCCACGCTGATCCCGGCATCTGCGGGCCGTCCTTCGCTGATCGCAGCTCGCAGGCTCTCCTCGAACGACACCTCACGGGCCTGGTAGCCGGGTGTCTCGAGGTTCGCGATGTTGGAGGCGATCGCCTGCTGTCGTTGGTCGAGTCCGTCGAGTGCTCGATGGAGTGCGCCGGTCGTGGTGTCCGAGATCGGGATGATCACGACGTCGACTGTGCGGAGTCGTCGCCGTGCGCAAGGAGGTCGCGGCGCCCGAGGCCGCGAACGCGGTGGTTGCCTGGCGCGGGCGCGAGATCGGCACCCGTCGTCGTCAGGCCAGGACGGCGCGCAGCCGTTCGATGGCCGGACCGATCTGAGCATCGATGCGGCACGCACCGACGTCGACGATGCAGCCGCCCCGTTCGACGGTGGGGTCGGCAACGACCTCGGCCGCTGCTGTCCAGCCGACGGGTTCGGCGGCGATCGCCTCTCGGACCGAGTCGTCGTCGTCGGGGTGCACGCGCAGCGTCGGTGCACCTCGATCCGGGAGGAGTCCGGCCGCGCGCCGCAGGGCATCCAGGACCGGCTGCTCGGTCGTGGCGAGCTCTCGCCCGATGATCTCGGTCGCCAACGCAACGGCGAGATCGACCGCCTCGCGCTCGAGCTCGGTGATGCCGACACGATCGCGCCGCTCGAGGCCGTCTGCGGCTGCCTCCACGGCCGTGCTGGCGCGGGCGAAACGATCGGCCGCCCGCCGGTGATCGGCGATCGCCAGCTCGATGTGCTCGGCGGCGGCCGCGAGACCGTCCTCGTACCCGTCGCGGTAGCCCTCGTCACGCATCCGAGCGATGCGTTCGGTGATCTCGTCGCGGCGGTCGCGCACGGCGGCGAGGGGCGGCAGGACCGGGATCTGGAACGAGGTGAAAGGCTGTGTGCGGGGCGTTGTGCTCACGATGGTCTTCTCGCATCTCCGTTGGTGGCGTCGAGATCCTCGGCCGGTTCGGCCGAGCTGATCCAGCGCGTCAGGACCTCGACCAGCCGGTCGGGGTCATGTTCGAGCAACCGCTCGATCAGTGCCCAGGCGGCGTCGATGTCGCCGTCCTCGAACCGATCGTCCGGCGAATCGACTCGGTGTCCTGGAGCAGCGGGCAGTGCCAGCGTCGGCAACGGCGGATCGGCGACCGTCGACCGGTACGACAGTGCGAGCAGGCCGTGGTCACTCCGAGGTCGCCGGCGCCACGTCGGGTTGAACGACGGCAAGGTCAGCGCGGTGATCGTCGTGGTCACGCAGAGCACGAGGATGCCTCCCACGAGCACCGCACCTGCGAGATCGACGGCCAGCACGGGTCACCTCAGGCTCGCTCGTCGAACATCGTCGACGACGTTCCCGTCTGGGCGCGATGGGGGCGGCGGGGGGGATCGATCGGCCGTGTGCGCTCCGTAGCCGTGTGCGCGCTGGCGAGGAGCGAGGCGGAGCGCTCCGCCAGCGCGACCGCTCGCGGTCCGAGTTCGGCGGGGAGGGGTGGCAGTTCGGCCGGCGGCTCGAACACGGGGATCTCGTCGAGCGCGGAGTCCGTGGCGTCGTCCAGGTAGAGCGCCTGCGCGTCGATGACCCGCTCGAGGTCGTCGAGCACGGATGTCCAGAGGTCCGTCCGATCCCTGACGTCGCTCATGCCGTGACCGACCAGCGTTGGTGTTCGGCCTCCTGGGGCGGTTCAGGCCCGCTGGCGGTCGGCAGCACAGCGGGAGTTGCGCCCACCTGGGCCGCGGTGCGGAAGGCATCTCCGATGTCGGTGATCAGCACCTGCGCCTCGGCGACCAGTGCGGCCGCCTTGTGGATGTTCGCGGTCTGCAGGAGACGCAGGAGGTAGTCGTAGACGGCCAGCAGCGAGCCGGCGTGTTCCCACGCATCGAGATCGAGCATCGCGGCCATCTCGCCGAGCAGGTCCTGCGCATGCCGGAGCGAGTCGTTGGTGACGAAATGGTCCTGACGTTCGATGGCGTCGCGGGCCTGGATGAGATCGCGATCGAGCCGATCGAAGCAGAGTGTCACGATGCGCGCGTTGGATGCCGTCTCGAGCCGATCGGATGCGAACTGTGCGCGTCCCGCGTTCGACGAGTTGGCTTGTGGCGTGTGCATCGGGTGTCTTCCTCCGTGGTTGCTGCTGACAGTGCCGAGCGCAGCGGATCCCGCCATGTGGTGCGGTGCGCTCGGCCGGTGCCCTGGTCCGTCAGTTCGGACCCCAGTTGTTGCTGAGCGATGAGAGCTGCCCGGACAGCCACGATCCCTGGTTCTGCAGACCGCTGAGCAGGGTCTGTAGGTTCGCCCACTGCCGTCGCATGTTGATCTCGCGTGTCAGCAGCCGGTCCTCGAGGCGATCGATCTGATCGGTGAAGTCACCGATCCGGCGCTCGGCGAAGGCCGTGGCCGATGTGATCGAGCCGGTGCTGGCGCGGGTCATCGATGTCGTCACCTCGACCACACGAGCGGCGATTCCCGGGACGTAGTCGACCTGGCCCACCGAACCGCTGACACCGCCGGTGACATCGATGCCGAGCCCGGCGGCCGGGCTGGCGGCACCGGTGCCGAGCACCAGCCTCCGACCGGTCCCGATGCCGAGGACGCCGTCGATCGTGCCGGCGACGTCCGTGCCGGCCTGGCTGTCCCAGGTGCCGGCACCGAGCAGGTCGGCGTTCAGTTCGAAGTTGCCCGCGCTGCCCCACTCTGCGCCGCGGATCCGGACACCGGTACCGTCGCTCTCGGCCACGACGCTGAGCCCGGCTTCGGCGAGGACCGTGTTGAGATCGTCGACGATCTGCGCGACGGTTTGGCCGGCCTGGACGTCGAGCGTCGCCGTGATGGTCCCGATCCGAACGCCCACGCGAGTGGCGGTTGCCGCTCCGCCGTCGAAGAGGAGTGCGGATGTCGCTCGCGTGGCGGGCGTGGTGATCTCGACGGCATACGACCCGCGAGTCGTGCCGCCGTTCGCGACGGCGAACACAGCGTCGCCGGTCGTGGTGCCGCCGCGACCGAAGAGTCGGGCGACGGCGGTCGGGTCGTCGGCGACGGCGCTGAGGAACGTCTCTCGATCGAAGCTGAACGAGCCGTCCCGGTCGCGTTGGATCCCGACCGACGATGGCAACGACGTCGCGAGTCCCGCCACCTGCCCGGCGAGGGCTGACCGGACCTGCTCGGCGACCTGGCGCATGGTGGCGTTGCCGGCGAGCGGGCCCTTGGTCCCGGCAGCGGGATCGGCCCGGGTCTGGACCTTGATGTCGGCCAACAGATCGTTGACCGACGAGATCATCTTGGCGACGTCGTCCGCGATCGCGGCGTCGTTGCGCCCCACGGTGACGGTGACGGGCGCGGCTGCGACCTCCTTGGCGGTCAGCGTGACCCCCGGCAGAACGTCTTGGAACGTGTTGCCGGCGGCCTCGACCTGGTACGCACCCGGGCCCGATCCGATCGTGATCTGGGCGTTGCGGGCGGCGGACGATTCGATCATCCCGCCCAGGCCGCTGAACACGGAGGAGTCGATCGCGATCGTCGCGTCCTCGCCGGTGGCCGTGGAGGTCAGCTGGAGTCGCCACGCGCCGGTGTCGACCCGAACGGCGGCGGCGCTGACTCCGACTCGCGATTTCGTGATGGCCGCAGCGACGTCGGACAGGCTCCGATCGCCGGTCGAGACGACCGCGACCTTGCTCGTGTCGACCCGCAATCCGCCGCTCAGCGTGATGTCGAGGATCCCGGCGCCGGTGTCGACCGCCGCCGCTGCGCCGGCTTCGACGGAGGTCACGGTCGTGGTGGTTCCGGCCACGTCGATGATGCCGTCGACGCCGGTGCGCGCGGTGGCATCGACGGCGAGTCCGAGCGATCCGAGAGCGGTGCCACCGGTGATCTGGAGCGTGGCTGCCGAACCCTCGCGGACGGTTGCGATCTCGAGCGCGCCATCGCCGTCGAGCGTCGCGGTGGCTCCGCCTCCCGACGCGTCGAGTGCCTGCTGAACCGCATCGACGAGGCCGGCGGGATCGTAGGTGCCGGCGGCGATCGTGATCGTGCGGGCCGCGCCATTGATCGTGAGATCGATCGTGTCGTTGGTGCCGTTGACGACGGTCGATGGGGCGAGCGCGCCCGTGCCGCTCGACGAGGCGGCAGCCGACGCCTGGGTGACCGAGACGGAGAACTCGCCGGTACCGAGGCCGGCGCCGACGCGCACGGTGCCGATGCCCATCGGGCGGGTGCCGGCTGCCACGGCGATCAGGGAGGCCGCCATGATCGGGATCCCGCTCCCGGCGACGGTACCCACCGATCGTTGGCCGTGTGCCTGAGCGAGTTGATCGACGGTGAAGGAGAGCGAACTCGCGGATGCCGTCCCGGTGACCGTCGCCGCGACGGCGGTGGTGTTCGAAACCGATGCCGCGAAGCGATCGAAGGAGCTGGTGAGCGTGACTCGCTCCGCCGCCAGCCGGAACGCGTCGATCTTCGATCGGATGCGACCGATCGCGTCGACCGCGCTCTTGGCAGCGTCCTTGCGCGCTTGGAGCGCGACCAGCGGGCGCTGCTCGATCTGCATGAGTTGGCTGACGATCTGATCTGCGTCGATGCCGCCGATCTCCATCGCGTGCTCCAGTCGGCTCGGAAGGGTGGGAGAACGCATTCGGGGGTCCGGTCGATGACCGGACCCCCGAAGCGGTGTGGGGTTGAGGGATCCGAGTCAGATCACCGCAGCAGTGCGAGCACCGACTGCGGAACCTGGTTGGCCTGGGCGAGCATCGAGGTGCTGGCCTGGGACAGGATCTGGCTCTTGGTGAAGTTGGTCATCTCGGCCGCCATGTCCGTGTCACGGATCCGGCTCTCCGAGGCGACCAGGTTCTCCGTCGTGACCTGGAGGTTGTTGATCATCGACTCGAAACGGTTCTGGACCGCACCGAGATCACCACGCTGGCTGGAGACCGACGAGATCGCCCCGTCGAGGGCGTCGATGGCCGCGGCAGCGCCTGCGTCCGTGGTGACGTCCAGGCCGCCGATCCCGAGGATCGACGAGCTCACGCCGCCGATCGCGACGGCGAGCGTGTCGGTCGAGTTCGCACCGATCTGGAACTGGCCGCCGGTACCGGAGGCCGCCGTGACGGTGAGGCTCGAGAAGCCCAGGTCGGTCAACGGCGTGTTGGTGCCGTTGGCGAGTGTGAACGACTCGGTGTCGGCGAGACCGTCGACCTCGATGGTGAGCGCGCTGCCTGCACCGACCGACTGAGCCGAGACCTGGACCTTGCCGGCGAACGACTGGTCCACCGCGTCGGTGCTCGCCGCGAGCGCAGCGTTGATGCGGGTCTCCAGATCGGAGGCCGCAGCAGTGCCGGACACGCCGGCTTGTGCACCCATGGTCACCGTCAGGGCGGTGCCACCCTGCACCGTGAAGGTGAAGGTGTCGCTCGCCGTGGTGGTGTACACGTTGTCCGCATCGAAGCCGGTGACCTTCGCCGACTTCACGCCGTAGGAACCGTCGAGCAGGTTCACGCCGCCGAAGTTCGTGCTGCCGGCGATGCGGTCGACTTCCTCGGTGAGGGCGTCGATCTCCGCCTGCGCGGCGGAACGGGCCGTGGCGTCGTTCGAGCCGGAGTTGGCGGCCTGAACCGACAGATCACGCATGCGGTTGAGCATGGTGTGCACCTCGTTCAGGGCGCCTTCAGCGGTCTGCACGACCGAGATGCCGTCCTGAGCGTTGCGGGTCGCCTGACGGAGACCACTCACCTGCGAACGCAGGTTCTGGCTGATGACGAGGCCAGCGGCGTCGTCGGCAGCCCGGTTGATCCGGAAGCCCGAGGAGAGCTTCTCGAGCGACTTGCCGAGCATCACGTTGTTGCTCGACAGGTTGCGGTAGGCGTTGATCGCCATGCTGTTCTGGTTGATTCGCATTGCCTTACCTCCATGTAAGGGTCGTGTGTGCTGTGAGGCCCAATCCGTTGGACCTACCCCGGTGGGGCGAGGGGAACAGTGCGGACCCTGCGATGCGGTGCAAGCAGGTCGACGAAAAACTTTCGACGAACTCACGACGACCTGCCCAGGAGCTGGGCTGACCTGCCCAACGACCTCACCGAAGCGTGACGTCGCGACGGTGACAAGCCCGTGGAAATGGGCTCGATCTGCGAGTTCGAGGGCATCCCACACGCGCAGTTTGCCAAAGCGTCGTGATTGCGTCGGTATTGCCAGGGTATTGCCAATACTCTGAAAGATTCCTCCTTCAGCTCGCCCGGAAACGCCCCGATACGAACGCCGGTGACCTTCGTGGACCACACCACGACCACACTCGAAGGACGGACAGATGGCTCCCACCCATGACGAAGAAGTCGATTCGTACCGCGATGGCAACGCACTCCTGTTCGAACGCCGGAACGAGGTGCGGGCCGAGCTCGACGGCGCGTGCGCCGAGTCGGGCGACGGCGGTCGACGAGTCCGGATGCTGCGGCGTCGCCTCGACGACGTGACCGCTCAGATCGTCGAATACAACATGGGTCTGGTCCGTTCCTACACCCGTCGCTTCGGAGGCGCCGCCTCGGCGGAGGACCGAGCGGAGTTCGAGTCCGCCGGTCTGCTCGGCCTGATGCGGGCGATCGACAGCTACGACCCCGACAGCGGCGTATTCGGTCAGTGGGCCTTCAAGCCGATCCAGCGCGAGGTGCTCCGTTCCGTCCGGGATCTCGACCATCCCAACCTCAACCTCGGCGATTTCGAGAAGCGCCCGGCGATCCTGAGGGCCTATCGCCAACTGCAGGGCATCGACGAGGCCTATCAGCCGTCGGACGAGGAGGTGGCCGCTGCCGCCGGAGTCACCGTTGCCCAGGTGCGTCGCGTGCTCGCACCGCCGCGACTGACGTCGATCCACCAGCCCGCCGGCGAGGACGAGTCCGGCGAGGTCGCCGACACGATCCCGGCCACCGACCCCGACACCGAGTCGACCGTGATCTCGAAGCTGGCGCTGGTGGCGCTCGAGCAGTTCGGTCTCAAGGCGCTCGACCCACGCGAGCTCTACGTCATCGTGCGGCGATTCGGCCTCGACGGTGAGCCGATCGAGAAGCTGGCCGACATCGGGGAATCGCTGGCGCTGTCACGCGAAGCGGTTCGACAGATCGAGGCGAAGGCGCTCGCCAAGCTCCAGCACCCGATCGTGTTGCGCCGCCTCAATCGGATCGCCGAGCGTCAACCCAACGCCGGCGTCGCCTGAGCCTGCCCGACCGGCCGACCCACTTGACGCCAGCGTCAAAACCCGAACCGTCGTTCCCGTGGTAGTTCCCAGCGTCGTCGGTCACGTACTCGCCCGGATCGGGCGGATCGAGTCCGACTTCGCGCCGATCCGCTCCGTCGACACCGTCCGGGTGCAGCCCTCGGGCGACTTCGACCCGTTCGGTGAGGCCTACCAACGGGCGGTGGTGGCGAGTCATGCACCGGCCGCCGCCGCTGCCACGGCGTTGCCCGGTCCGCCAGTGGTCGCGTCTCGCCTCACCGAGCGCGTGACGATGGGGTCCACACTGCCACGGACGTCGACCGCGTGGAGCTCACCGTCGCAGCCGATCGCAGTTCCCGGTACCCGACAGATCGGAGGGTACGGCTCGATGCCGATCCCACCGGAGCTGGCGGCGATCGGCAACGGGAGGATCCGGGCCGACCGTCTGCAGCCGATCGCTCAGTCGGGCCATCGTCTGTACGCTCCCGCCGCGGCCGCGTGGGACGGCCTGGTGGCGGCCGCAGCGAGCGAGGGCTTCGAGCTGCGCATCACCGACTCTTACCGCTCGTACGACCAACAGGTCGACCTCGCCGAACGCAAGGGTCTCTACAAGCAGGGTGGCCTCGCGGCAACGCCCGGCACGTCGAACCACGGTTGGGGGCTCGCCGTCGATGCCGACGTCAGGGACCCGCGGCTCCTCGAGTGGCTGCGTACCAACGGCCCGCGGTTCGGTTTCGTCGAGGCCGTGCCGCGCGAGCCGTGGCACTGGGAGTACCGACCCCACCAGGTCTGAGTTCGCGCGAGCCGGGTCGGGCACCGAACGACAGCCGGCGCACCCCCGAGTGGCCGCCGAGGTCCGTCTGCCCTCAGGTCAGCGGACGGTGGTCACGGCAGCGGGACCGGGTGGGCACCTGCTGGGGACCCGCCGAGAAGACCTCCTCGATCACGACGAGGGGATCGATGTCGAGCCGGTCGCCGAGGTGCCACGAGGTCGCGGCGCACATGGCAGCCGCGCCATCGAGCAGCTCGTTGTCGGAGAACGCGTTGCGTGCCCGAACCAGCGTCGTGGCGATCTCGACCTCATCAGGCTGCCGGAGCAGGTCGGCGAGCATGCACGTCACCCCGATCGCACCGATCGGTGCGATGGCGTGGGTCTGGGCCGTGGTGAGGATGTCGACCACGATGCGATCGAGGCCGTCGGTGTGGCGACCGACTTCGCCGAGCACGCGAAGCTGGGTCAGCACACCTGCGGCCGTCGTGAGGAGCACCGCGTCGACCTCGACTCGGTCGACCGCCGACCTCGGCGACCGAGAGCAGAACCCCCGATCCTTCGGCGCTGCGCCGAGGAGCTCGCGGGCGAGATCGACGACGTCGGGTGCGGACGATCGGTTGGTGGCGTCACGGCTGATCACGCCCATGAGAGTCCTGCCCCCGCACGGGGGCGACAGCAACTTTACAAAGTCTTGATTCAAGCCGACGATTCGTTGACCGATGGCGCCGGGATCGACGCCGATCGCTCGGCCTGCGGGTGACACGGCCGCGGCAGTCGGCGCAGCACCTCAGCTCGGGTCCGAGACGACCGACGGCGGCACGATCGGCCGGTGACGGGTGAGTCTCAGCGGGAGCCCGAGGCCGGACGCGTACTCGTGCGCCTCCTCGAGTCCGCCGAATGTACGCGCCCACGCCAGGATCTCGGGGATGTGTCGGACCCGCCAGTCGGTGCTGCCCGGCATGAGCCAAGCCAGCGAATGAGCGCGCGTCGCATCGATCGAGGTCATGCACGCTGGGCCGGTCACGATGTAGGTGGAACCGTCCAAGCGGACGTCGTCGACGGAGGCGACCACGGCCCGGTCGGATCCGACGCCGGTGGCGATCACGAGCCCGATGTCGGGCTGGAATCGGATCTCGGTCTGCCCGTCGTCGGCGATGAGCTCCTCGCCGCCCGAAGCCGGCCAGGCACGAGCGAGGCCGACGCGTTCGTTGCCAGGGGTGCGGTCGATGATGCCGAAGCCGTGTGAGTCGCGCTCGCGGATCAACCCTGCGATCCGGTCGAGCTGTGCCATGACGTCCGGTTGCGTGTCGAGCGGGATGACGAGGTCGTCGTCGCCTGCCACGTACTGATCGAGCATCGCTTCGAGCCCGTTCCCGGGATCGAGCTCGCGGATCAACACGACCAGCCTGCTGAGGCTCGACACCGGATCGAGGACCCAGACGCGCTCCCAGGACGATCGCCACTCGGCGAAGCCGGGGATGACGGTGGGAGTCGCGAACGCCACGACATCGTCGGTCAGCAGCCAGTCGGCGTACTCGCTGCCGACACGAACGACGTACGGTGCCAGCAGCGTCGGCGCGGTCAGGGGCGGTTCGGCGTGGCGAACGATCGCCAGCACCTCGGCCGACGGTACGACGACAGGTCGGGACGGCTCCGGTCTCGGATTCGAGCCGGCGGTCGGGTTTGCTTCGTCAGCCCTGCGGTCCATGTTCATCAGATCGTTCGACTCCCGAAGTTTGCCTACCCATGGGCCTGATGCGTTCGCTGGGGACCGGACGCCGAACCCGGCGGTCACCTGGTGGCACGGACCGCAACGTTCGGGACGATTCTCACATAGAACTGCTTCTCAACCACGCATCCATGACCACCTCAATGTTATCACCACTCTGGGTGGTCATATCGCTCCGATCACGTCGTACTGATTCCGATCCCCGAGCCACTCCACAAGGCCAGGCCACCGATGACCAACACCGTCTTCCTCGCTCGTCAACCGATCTTCGACCGCGACCGACGAACGTTCGGGTACGAACTGCTGTACCGCAACGGGATGACCGATCAGGTCATGTTCGACGATCCCGACGACGCAACGCGATGTGTGATCGAGCGCGCTCTGCTCGACTGGGGGATGGAACGCATCATCGGCGACCGGTTCGGGTTCATCAACGCGAGCCCTCAGCTGATCGTCGCGGGAATGCACCGAGCGCTGCCGCCCGAGGGGATCATCATCGAGTTGCGCGAGGACGAACCGCTCGACGGTCGCACGATGGAGGCACTCGTGGTGGCGCGGCGCGACGGGTACCACTTCGCGCTCGACAACATCATCACCCATCGGCAGTTGGCGACGTCGTCCGCGCTCGGATTGGTCAGCATGGTGAAGGTCGAGTGCTCGTCGGTGGCGGACGGCGAGCTCGACCGCATCGTCGCCGAGGTGCGCAGCCGCCAACCGCGTGCGCTCCTCGTCGCTGAGAAGATCGAGTCGATGCCCGCCTTCGCTGTCGCCCTCGAGGCGGGGTTCGACCTGTTCCAGGGGTTCTTCTTCGCGAGGCCCGAGGTGATGAGCCGGGCGGCGCGGCCCGCCAGCGTGACCTCGACGCTGTCATTGCTCGCGGAGATGCAGCGCAACGACATCGAGATCGATCGGGTCGAGGAGCTGGTGGGCACGGATCCGACCCTCGCGTTCCGTGTGCTCGCGATCGTGAACTCGAGCGCGTTCGGGCTCGATCGGCGCGTCGAATCACTCCGTCATGCGATCGTGTTGCTCGGGGTGACTCAGGTCCGACACCTCGCAACACTGCTCGCGCTGTCGGCTTCGGCCGACGCCAGTGTCGAACTGATAGCGCTCGGCGCGGCGCGGGCTCGACTCGCGAGTGCGCTCGCTCCGGTACCGGAGTTGCGCAGCAGTGCCTTCACCGTGGGTCTGCTCTCGGTCACCGATTCGTTGTACAGCACGCCGATGGAGGAGTTGCTGCAGGAGCTGCCCGTGTCGGTCGCGATCGAGGAGGCGCTCTTGAACGGTGCCGGTGAGCTCGGCCGGATCATGGAGTTGATCCATGCGTGTGAGAACGCCGACGTGGAGCGGCTCCTGGAACTCGCACCGGGCCGCATCGAGGAGGTTCAGTCGGCCTACGGCGATGCGGTCAGTTGGGCCGACACGATTCGCCTCCAGTTGAGGGATCGGCCGTCGACGACCCGACTGCCGGGTTCGAGCACGTCGGAGTATGCCAAGGTCTGACGTGACGGTCTGCCGTGACGGTTCGGCGTGACGGTCTGACGTGAGGGTTCGGCGTGACGGTCTGTCGTGACGGTTCGGCGTGACGGTCTGCCGTGACGGTTCGACGTGACGGTCTGCCGTGACGGTTCGACGTGACGGTCTGCCGTGACGGTTCGACGTGACGGTCTGACGTGACGGTCTGACGTGACGGTCTGACGTGACGGTCTGACGTGACGGTCTGACGTGACGGTCTGACGTGACGGTCTGACGTGACGGTCTGACGTGACGGTTCGGCGTGACGGTCTGTCGTGACGGTTCGACGTGACGGTCTGACGTGACGGTTCGACGTGACGGTTCGACGTGACGGTTCGACGTGACGGTTCGACGTGACGGTTCGACGTGACGGTTCGACGTGACGGTTCGACGTGACGGTTCGACGTGACGGTTCGACGTGACGGTTCGACGTGACGGTCTGACGTGACGGTCTGACGTGACGGTTCGACGTGACGGCCTGCCGGGAGGGTTCGACGTGACGGCCTGCCGGGAGGGTTCGACGTGACGGCCTGCCGGGAGGGTTCGACGTGACGGTCTGCCGTGACGGTCTGCCGTGACGGTCTGTCGGGCGGAGGGGTGGGAGTCGGGTCGAGAGGTGGCGGCGGATGCCGCCGGTCATCAGTCGTCGGGGTCGCGTCGACGGTCGTCGGCCAACCGCCGGCGCTTGGAGGGGGAGACGCCGCCGAAGTAGCCGCCGGCGATCTCGCGGTTCGACGCGTGATCGAGGCAGTCCTGCCGGACGGGGCAGCGCTCGCACATGGCGGCGGCCTCGCGCGAAAGGGTGCGGCCGGCTTCGACGAAGAACATCTCGAGCTGGTGGAGCTCGAGATCGCCGCAGGCGGCATGTTCGAGCCAGGTGTACTCGGGCGTGTTCTCGATCAGCGCAGCGAGCTCGTTGGGGTTCGACATCTGCGTTCTCCTCGGTGAGATCGGCGTGCGGGGGGTGAGCACGACGCAATGGACAGTCCGTCGTTCTCGCCCGCTGTCAAGTTCACGTTCTCGGCAAGAACCGCAATGGTCCGTACAGGGGTCCATGTGGCGGTGGCATCGGTGCTCGACCCGGAATCCACTTCGTCGATGGCGACGTCGACTTCACCTCGTCGGCCGGGCGTTGACGGCGCGACGATCGTGGCGACGAGGACGGTCGACACATCACCGGGTCGGGCCTCCTGTTGCCCCGGCTTCAGCCGCGCTATCGACGATCGCCGCTTCTCGCAGATGGCGGTGACTGCAAGAACGACGCGATCCACCTCTCGTCGAGCTCGGTCAGTGGCAGGGCGTGCTCGCCGCTCCCCGGCGGCACGTGACGGTGAACGGATCCCGGCTCACCGGAGGCACCTTCCTCGCCGCCGGCACTCAGTGTCTGGCTCGCAGATCGAACCGGGCTGACTCGATCGGGGTCGGAACCGAACCGGTCCGACCCATCCGCGACAGGTTGCCGACCCGTTCCCACGCCCATAACATTGCAGGGTCCTGTGCAGAGGGATGGTCCCTCGTGCGTGCTGAAGGCGCAGTGACACGACATCGTCAAAGAAGGTTTGCCTCGTGCCCACCATCCAGCAGCTCGTCCGGCAGGGACGGAGCTCGAAGTTCACCAAGAGCAAGACCCCGGCGCTCAAGGGTTCGCCCCAGCGTCGTGGCGTGTGCACCCGCGTGTACACCACCACGCCGAAGAAGCCGAACTCGGCGCTTCGCAAGGTTGCTCGCGTCCGGCTGTCGAGTGGCATCGAGGTCACGGCGTACATTCCCGGCGAGGGCCACAACCTCCAGGAGCACTCGATCGTGCTGGTGCGCGGCGGTCGTGTCCGCGACCTGCCCGGTGTTCGTTACAAGATCATCCGTGGAGCGCTCGACGCCGCCGGCGTCAAGGGTCGCAAGCAGGCCCGCAGCCGCTACGGCGCGAAAGTGGAGAAGTGAGTCATGCCTCGTAAAGGTCCCGCTCCACGCCGCGAGCTCGTCGCGGATCCGATCTACCGCTCGGTGGTCGTCACCCAGCTCATCAACAAGGTCATGCTGCACGGCAAGCGCAGCATCGCCGAGAAGATCGTCTACGACGCGATGACCATCATCGCGGCCAAGACCAACGATGAGCCGCTCGACACCGTCAAGCGCGCAGTCGACAACGTCAAGCCCCCACTCGAGGTGCGCAGCCGCCGCGTCGGTGGAGCGACGTACCAGGTTCCCGTCGAGGTTCGACCTCGCCGGGCGTCGACACTCGCCATCCGCTGGCTCGTCGACTACAGCCGCGCACGGCGAGAGAAGTCGATGGCCGAGTGTCTCGCCAACGAGCTGATGGACGCTGCCAACGGCCTCGGCGCCGCGATGAAGAAGCGCGACGACATTCAGAAGATGGCCGAATCGAACAAGGCGTTCGCCCACTACCGCTGGTGACGCCCCGCCTCAGGCTCACGAACTCGGAACGACCCGCTCCTCGGGGCGGGTCGTTCCGCGTCCCGGCAACGATGGGAGTCGGGTGGTCAGGAGCCATGTGACAGCGAGGAACGCCGCCGAGCCCCAGAGCGCGGCGTCGAGCCCGCCCCGCAGGTACAGGATCCCCGAGAGCAGGGTGCCGACCAGGCGTCCGGCGGCGTTGGCCGAGTAGTAGAACCCGACATCGAGCGCGACGTCGTCGCCCGTCGAGTAGGCCAGGATCAAGTAGGAGTGAAGCGACGAGTTGAGGGCGAACACGATGCCGAAGACGATCAGGCCGCCGACCACGGCCAGGGTGGTGGCGGTGCCGGTCGCCACGGCGATCGCGATCGTGGTCGTCACCGCTGCCAGACCCAGCGCCCAGGTGCGCGCGGCGACGATCTCGTGCCCGATCTCGCCCGCCTCGCCCTGCCCTCGCCGGAGCAGGCGAGGCGCCAGCGACTGCACGACGCCATAGCCGATCACCCATGCCGCCAGGAAGCCGCCGATCGCCTCGAACGACCAACCGAGCTCGGTGTCGAGAAAGATCGGCAGGGCGACCACGAACCAGATGTCGCGTGAACCGAACAGGAAGAAGCGGGCGGCCGACAACCGGTTGATCGCAGACGACTTCGACAGGATCGAGCGCAGTGGCGGCTTCCGGGCAGCGCGCCCGATGTCGCCGTCGAGCAGCACCAGCACCGCGACCAGGGTGACCGCGAGCAACGCGGCCATCGACCACAGCGCCTGGTCGTAGCCCAGACCGGACAGCAGCGCCGCACCGAGGAAGAACCCCACCCCTTTGAGCGCGTTCTTCGAACCGGTGAGGATCGCGACGAGCCGGAAGAGCGCACCGTCGCCCTGTCCGACGACGAACTTGACCGCGCTCTTCGAACTCATCTTGGTCAGGTCCTTGGCGACACCCGAGAGGGCTTGGGCGCCCATGACGTACGCGACCGAGACGGCCTCGGTCCAGTCGTTCCGCTGCAACGTCAGGGTCGTGAGGGCGACGATCTGGAGCGCGAGACCAGCGACGAGGGTCCGGTTGAGCCCCGCTCGGGCACCGACCCAACCGCCGATCAGGTTGGTGAGGATTCCCATGAATTCGTACAGGACGAACAAGAACGCGATCGACACCGGGGAGTAGCCGAGGTCGTGGAAGTGGAGCAGCACCAGCATCCGCAGCGCACCGTCGGTCAGGGTGAACGCCCAGTAGCCGGCAGTCACCAGGACGTAGTCGCGACGCTTCATCGTCGGTCCATCACGTCGTCGCACGTGCCAGGCCGCCGGCGACCTTGGCAGCGAGGTCGGCCAGTCGGAACGCGTAGCCGTACTCGTTGTCGTACCAGATGAGCAACTTCACCATCCGGCCGTCGATCACCATCGTCGATGGAGCGTCGACGATGCCCGATCGAGTGTCGTTGGTGTAGTCGGCCGACACCAGCGGTCTGTCCTCGACGCCGAGGACCCCGGCCATGTCGCCGGCCGCCGCATCGCGGAGCAGGCCGTTGATCTCGTCGACCGTGACGTCGCGACGCATTGTGAAGACGGCGTCGGTGAGCGATGCGTTGAGCAGCGGGACGCGAACAGCGACGCCGTTCAGCCTGCCGGTCAGCTCGGGATAGATCATCGTGATCGCAGTTGCCGACCCGGTCGATGTGGGGATCAGCGAGTTCAGCGCCGACCGCGCCCGGCGCAGGTCGCGATGGGGTGCGTCGACGACCACCTGGGTGTTGGTGGCATCGTGGATGGTCGTGATGGCGCCTCGTTCGATGCCGATCGCCTCGTGGAGCACCTTCACCACCGGCGCGAGGCAGTTCGTCGTGCACGACGCTGCGGTGACGATGTGATGCACGGCCGGGTCGTACTCGTGATCGTTGCAGCCCATCACGACGTTGAGGACGCCATCGCTCGCCACCGGGGCCGCCACGACCACCTTTCTGACCCCTCGCTCGAAGTACGGAGCGATCAGCTCCTTCGTACGGAATGCGCCGCTGCACTCGAGGACGACGTCGACGGCGACCTGGTTCCACGGGACGTCGCCGGGCTCGGCGTGGCTGGAGTAGGAGACCGGATGACCGTCGATGGTCAACATCGTGCCGTCGGTGGTCACCGAGCCTGGAAACCGGCCGTGGACACTGTCGAACTCGAGGAGGTGCGCTGCAGTCGCGATCGAACCTGCCGTCTCGTTGGCGTGTACGAGCTCGAGCTCCGGGTGCTGCGCCAGGGCGCGGACAACGAGCCGCCCGATCCGGCCGAATCCGTTGATGCCGATCCGGGTCATGCCAGTACCCGCTCGCCGAACGGCCGGATGCGGCGGACCAGTTCGTCGACGGTCGCATCGAACGCGGCGTCGGTGTCGCGCTCGACGGGGTCGGGGAGCGACCAGTGCCACCACGTCGCTGGTGCGCCGAGTTCCTCGTGGGCTCGGTCGCACACGGTGATCACGACGTCTGCGTCGACCGTCGACGAGAGCGGCGACGGTCGCGCCGACGTCAGGTCGAGCCCGTGTCGCGTCCCGGCTGCGATCGCGCGGGTGTGAACCGCGACGGTGGGATGCGTGCCCGCCGATTCCGCCGTTCCGGTGGTGAGGTTGTCCCACAGCGCGGCGGCGAGCTGGGAACGGGCCGAGTTGTGGGTGCACACGAACAGCACGTGGCGCGCTTCGCCGGGGATCGTCCGCGTGAGCTCGACCATCGGATCGCCGACGAGCCGGGCGTACCGTCGACGTCGGTCGCCAGCCGAGGTGATGCGTTCGACGATTCCGACGCGATCGAGCACGTCGAGGTGATGGGCGACCAGGTTGGGAGCGAGACAGAGCGAGCGGGCGAGCTCACCCGGCGAGCGGTCGCTCACCGTCAGCTCGTCGACGATCGCGAGTCGCACCGGGTCTCCGAGCGCCGCGTGGAGGCGGGCTCGGCGTCGTCGGTCGGCATCCATGGCGCCCACTCAACCATTCAACACATGTTGATTCAATCCTCGGTGCCAGACATCGCGGCGATATTGCGCGTTGTCCATCGTCGCGACATCTCCTCGTCGTTCGGAGGGGGCCCGACGCCGGCTTGAGCGGCGTTCACGACCGCACTATCTTCGGCAGCGGGGCAACGAGAGGGGTGCGTGCATGAACGTCCAATCGATCATCGGATCGAAGGGCACCGAGGTCGCGACGATCGCGCAGACGGCAACGCTGCACGACGCGGTCCGGGCGTTGGGAGAGCGCCGCATCGGCGCGCTCGTCGTCTCCGGTGATGGTCGGGCGATCGAAGGGATCGTCTCCGAGCGCGACATCGTGCGTGCGACGGCCCGCAGCGGGGGCGAGGCGCTCGACGGACGTGTCGGCTCGATCATGTCGACCGACGTGGTGACCTGCTCGGTCGGTGACGGCGTCGATCGGCTCATGTCGCTCATGACCGAACGGCGGATCCGTCACCTCCCTGTGGTCGATGCGGCCGGACACCTGGCCGGGATCGTGTCGATCGGCGACGTCGTCAAGGCGCGCCTGGCCGAACTCGAGCAGGAGAACCAGGCACTGAGCCAGTACATCACCGGTCACTGACGGCGGCGGCGACCGGCGCGCGGCACCGCAACGACACCATCGCGCCGACAGACCGAACAGATCGGAGCGATCGTGTCGCCGGTCTTGCACGACCGAGCCGATCTCGCGCGACGCACACGACGACTCCGGACGCTCCCATTGCCGAACGTCGCGTGAATCACTCGTGCGCGATGGCGTCCAACACGTTGAGGCGGGCAGCCCTGCGCGCAGGGAGCGATGCCGCGATCAATCCGGCGAACGTGGCGATCACGACGTAGATCACCAGCATCGCCGTCGGGATCGAGAGCTTGCTGATGAACGACGACGGAATCGCCAGAACCGCCAACCAGCCGAACGCCAGTCCGACGACGACGCCGAGCAGGGCGCCGAACAACGACACGACGGCAGCTTCGAGTCGGATCATCCCTCGCGTCTGGCGACGCGTCATGCCGACCGCCCGCATCAGGCCGATCTCCTGGGTTCGTTCGAGCACCGACAGCGCCATCGTGTTCGTGATGCCGAGCAGGGCGATCACGATCGCCAGCAGGAGGAACACGTTGATGATGATGAGGAGCGAATCGAGCTGGCCTTCGAGCCGATCCGAGAACTCACCTCGGGTCTCGAACTGCAGCTGCGGGAACTCGTTCTCGAACGGTGCGAGTGCCGCATCGGCGACGTCGGGGTCGACCCCGTCGGCGACGCGAGCCGAGATCACGCTGTCGTTCTCGGAGTCGAAGTACGCGTCCCAGGCCGAGAGATCGATCAGATAGTGACCGACCAGGAAGTCGTTGTCGTAGATGGCGCCGACGGTGAGCGTCTCGGTGCCGGCGGCAGCGAACTCCACGTCGAGACCGTCGCCGACCTCGACGCCGTACTCGTCGGCCACCTCCCGAGTGATGACGATCGAGGCCGGGTCCGCGCTAGCAGCCGGATCGCCGGCCACGACATCGACCGCCATCAGGTCGGTGAGCACAGTCAGATCGGTACCCACGACCGCCTTCTCGTCACCGTCGATGCGGATGTTTCCGTACCGAACCGACGAGACGGGCGCGAACTCGGGCATCGCACCGAGCTCGCGGGCGAGGTCGCCGGTGAAATCGAGATCGCCCTCGGCGGTGATCACGTAGTCGGCGATCATCGTCGAACCGAGGTCGGCCCGGAACGACGCTTTCAACGACTCGGCCACCACGCTCGCCATCGCGATCAGTGCCAGGCCGATCATCAGACCGGCCGCCGTCGACGCGGTGCGCTTGTTGTTGCGGGCCGCGTTCTCGCGGGCGATGTGCCCGGTGACCTTGCCGCCGGGCAGGTGTTCGAGCGGGGCCCCCAGGAAGGACGCGGACGGGCTCGAGAACAGTGGCGCGTACATCGAGACAGCCACGAAGACGAGGACCGCCCCGGCTCCCAGCGATGTGAGGAGCAGGGCCGTACCCGCCCCACCGAACAGACCGTAGGCGATCGCCGCCACACCGAACACGGAGAGGACGATGGCGATGATCGTGCGGCGCGTGCCCTCGCCCGACCCGAACCGGAACCCGGCCCGCATCGCGGCGACCGGTGGGACCTTGGAGGCCCGCCGAGCCGGCGTGAGCGAGGCGAGCAGCGTGACGCCGATCCCCACGATCAGGGCGGCGACGACGGTGCGCGTCGAGATGATGATGTCGATGCTCGGCAGCGTCAAGCCCAGCCAGCTCATGATGCCGCGCAGACCGAAGGCCAGCAGCACGCCGCCTCCGAGCCCGAGCACCGATGCGACGACGCCGACGATCAGTGACTCGAGGAGTGCGCTGAAACGCACCTGGCCAGAGCTCGCCCCGAGCGCACGGAGCAGCGCCAGTTGCCGAACTCGCTGACCGAGCAGGATGTTGAAGGTGTTGCCGATGATGAAGATGCTGACGAAGACGGCGATCAGCGCGAACGCGAGCAGGATGTTGCCGAAGATGTCGACGATGACCGAGAAGTCGTCCTTGTCCTCGGCGACGACGACGTCGCCGGTGACGGCCTCGGCTTCGGCGGGCAAGACCTGCTCGAGGCGTTCGATCAGCACGCCCGTCTCGACGCCGGGTTCGGCGGCGATGTCGATGTACTGGATCAAACCCTCGGAGCCGTCGAGCCGCTGGATCTCGTCGAGTGTGAACGCTGCCAGCACGGCGCCGGCCAATGCGTTCTCCTCACCGAACCTGTTGAGGCCGACCAGCTCGAAGGGCTCGCGTCCGGCGACGCCGACGACGTCGTAGGTCTCGCCCACCACGAAACCTTCGCGTTCGGCGGTGCTCTCGTCGAGCGCGAATTCGCCGGGTCCGTCGGGGATGGAGCCGGCGACGAGCTCGAGTGCGTCGAGTTCGGTGTCGGCCCAGTTGAACGCGAACACCGGCGCCATCCCACCGATCGTGGTGCCGTCGGCCTTGAGTGGGATCACCTTCAGGCTCGAGGTGATGGGAATCGCCTCGCGGACGCCGTCGACGTTCTCGACCACCTCGAGCACGCTGTCGTCGAAGGGGCGGTCGCCGAGGTCGACCTCGGAGAACTCGTCCCGGGCCCGCACCTCCACGTCGACCTGGGCGTTCGCGTCCTCGACGATCGTGTTGAACGTGCGCGTCAACCCGTCGGTGAGCACGAACGAGGCGACGACGAAGCTGACGCCGAGGATGACGGCGAACGTCGTGAGTGAGAACCGGAGCTTGTTGTTCGTCAGGCTCCGGATGCTGAGCTTGAGCATGGCGCGCATGTCATACCTCGAGCCCCTTGATCCGATCGATGACCTGATCGGGGGTGGGCGACTCCAGCCGGTCGACGAACTTGCCGTCCCGCAGGAAGACGACCACGTCGGCGTACGAGGCCGCACCGGGGTCGTGGGTCACCATCACCACCGTCTGCTTCCAGTCGTCGACGGCTCGCCGCAGGAAGCTGAGCACCTCGTGCCCGCTCTTCGAGTCGAGGTTGCCGGTCGGCTCGTCGGCGAAGATGATGTCGGGCCGCGACACGAGCGCACGCGCCACCGCCACCCGTTGCTGCTGGCCACCCGAGAGTTCGTCCGGCCGGTGCTGCAAACGGTCGCCGAGCTGGAGGCTCGTGATCACCTGATTCGCCCAGTCGGGGTCGGCGTCGCGGCCCCCGAGCATGAGGGGCAGGAGGATGTTCTCCTCGGCCGTCAGCGTCGGCACCAGGTTGAACGCCTGGAAGATGAACCCGAGCCGCTGTCGACGAAGGAGGGTCAGCTGCTTGTCCGACAGCTCCGAGATCAGCGTGTCGCCGACCCGTGTCTCGCCATCGGTCAGGGTGTCGAGCCCGGCCATGCAGTGCAGCAACGTCGACTTTCCGGAGCCCGACGGGCCCATGATCGCCGTGAGTCTGCCGGCTTCGAAACCGATGTCGACGTGGTCGAGGGCCACCACACGCGTGTTCCCCTCGCCGTAGACCTTGGTGAGTCCGTTGGCGCGCGCCGCCATGGTCGCCGAGGTCGTCGGCCGATCCACGGTGTCGGCACGCATCGGTGATGCGTCCGTCATGATCGCTCCTTCACTCCGCACCTCCCACGAAACCAACGGGTGGTCCCGGTCGACAGAGGCCATGGTCCCGAGCCCCGGACGACCTGGTGTCGGGCGTCGTCGAGCACGACGAACGGCTCGCACGGGCACCTGGGCCGCGGTCGAGAACATCACCCACGCTCGACGCAGTCGCGCAGTCGCGCCGATGAGCGCAGCGCTCAATGGCGTTCGTGCGCTGCGCGGCGCCCGGTCGTTCGTTCGTCGTGATCATGACCGTGCCTGGCGAGCCCGTTCGATGGGACCCTCGAGGATCGCGACCTCGGACGCGAGCGCCGCGTGGCCGGCCTTGGTGATCATGGCACCCGGTGGGAGGAGAACTGGAACGAGACGTCGTGGCATCCGGCGGTACCCACGGCGGCCCGTGGGTACGAGGTCGCGTGCCGGTCGGCACGGACCCGGTCTCGCAGGTGCCCCGGGTCGATGGGATCGGTCATGTCGCGGCGCTCCTCGGACCGGAACGTCGTGCCCGGCTGACGGTCTGATCATCGAGTCGGCTCTGTGATGCAGCGCTCTGTGTCCGCGTGAAGGTCGAGGGATCGGTCGGATCGGCCCAGCCGTTCGTGGTAGGGATGTCGGCACGAGGTCACACGTGGCTGTGGCCCCCGCCGCGAAGGAGCAACGAACATGGGCAAGGTTTCGATGATGGGCACGATCTCGTGCCAGGACGGCAAGGCCGACGAGATGGAGGCGGTGCTGATCTCGATGGTCGACGCGGCGCGCGAGGAACCAGGGGTCGAGATCTACTCGTACCATCGCGGCGACGGCGATCGCTTCTGGTTCTTCGCGTTGCTGGCCGATCAGGAGTCGATGCAGCAGCACGGTCGGAGCGAGGCGATGCAGGCGGCGATGCAGGCCTTCGGACCCCTGATGGCAGAACCGCCTCAGATGTCCGTCACCACGCCGATCGCAGCCGTCGGCTTCGAGGTCTGATCCCGCGGTGTCTCCGTGCGGGCGTGGCGATTGTGCGGACGCCGAACCGTGTGATCGCGCCGGCGGCAACCAGAACTCGGCGACCCGGCTGTCGGTCGGCCGCGCGGGTCCGGCAGCCTCGAACCTTCCGCGTGGCCGTGGTCGTCTCCTCGGGGCCACGTCACTCGACGATCGTGCGGGGTGGGCAGGGGGGAGTCCGGGGCCGGGCGTCGACCCCCGTCGATCAGACGAAGTCGGTGGTGGCCCGCAGTTCGGCAATGAAGTCGTGGCGCTGCATCCCCTCGATCTCGGCCAGGGCGATGTGTTCCATCCAGGTGCTGCGGGTGGTGGCGGGCCGAGCGCGTACCTCGGCGACGATCGCGTCGGCCATTGCATCGGGGAACGACGCCCGCGGCCAGTCGTCGAGCACGCCTCGCACGTCGTCCGCATCGAGACCCGACGGGACCACACCCCGGATGTCGAGGGAGATGCCCTGGTTGGCGTAGTTCGCCTCGGGTGACTTGTGGCGCGCGATCCGCGCGACGTGTGCAGGGCGATGATGTCCCACACCGTGCCGACCCGTTCGGGCTGCCAGTCGAGGTCCCCCAACCACTCCCGTGCCGCATTGGCGCCGCGGATCTCGAACCGCTCGGGGCCCTCGTAGTGGCGGGACAGCCCGAGATCGTGCAACAAGGTGCCGACGTAGAGCACCTCGCGGTCGATCTCGCATCCGTCGCGTTCGGCCAGCAGCAGCCCGAATCGGTACGACCGTTGGCAATGCGCAGCGATGAACGGGTCGCAGGTCCCGTGCAGCAGGTTGCGCGCCTGCCGAGCGACGTCGGTGGCCGGCACCTCCATCCGGTCGGGCTCCATCGCTCCGACGCTAGACGCCAGCCGTCACGCGAGATGCGCCCGCGAGTGAGGCACCTCGGCGGTCTCGATGCCCAGAGCCTCGACGACGTGCGAATTCCCTGGTGCCACGGTTGTTGTCGTCGCCGCACCGATACACTCGATGATCGTGTTCGTGGCCGGGTTCGGCTGGCGCCGACCCGCCCTGTTCCTTGAGAGTTCGACCCGAAAGACGGAAGTGATCTGACGATGGCCAAGCGTGAGTTTCCCCTCGAGCGCACCCGCAACATCGGCATCATGGCCCACATCGATGCCGGCAAGACCACCACGACGGAGCGCATCCTCTACTACACGGGGAAGAGCTACAAGATCGGCGAGGTCCACGACGGCGCTGCGACCATGGACCACATGGCCCAGGAGCAGGAGCGCGGCATCACGATCACGTCGGCCGCGACCACCTGTGTGTGGAACAACCACCGGATCAACATCATCGACACCCCCGGCCACGTCGACTTCACGATCGAGGTCGAGCGCTCGCTGCGGGTCCTCGACGGCGCCGTGACGGTGTTCGACTCCGTCGCCGGTGTCGAGCCCCAGACCGAGACCGTCTGGCGTCAGGCCAACAAGTACAACGTGCCGCGGTTCTGCTTCGTGAACAAGATGGATCGCATCGGCGCCAACTTCTACCGCACCGTCGAGATGGTGGAGAACCGGCTCGAGGCCAAACCCCTCGTGCTGCAGCTCCCGATCGGCGCCGGCGGGCCGGAGTCGAACGAGCCGTTCATCGGTCTCGTCGATCTCGTGAGGATGAAGGCCCTCGTGTGGCGCGACGAGGAGCTCGGCGCCAAGTGGGACGAGGTCGACATCCCCGGGCACATGACCGACCAGGCGAACGAATACCGCGAGCACCTGATGGAGACGATCGCAACCGAGAGCGAGGCGCTGATGGAGCTCTACCTCGGTGGCGAGGACGTCCCGGTCGACATGATCAAGAAGGCGATCCGCCAGGGCACGCTCAACAACGACTTCGTGCCCATCCTGTGCGGCTCCGCATTCAAGAACAAGGGTGTCCAGCCGATGCTCGACGCCGTCATCGACTACCTGCCGTCACCGATCGACGTCGAGCCCGCACACGGCACCAACATGCGTGGCGACGAGGAGCTCACCCGCGGCCCCAATGACGAGCCGTTCGCTGCGCTCGCCTTCAAGATCGTCGCCGATCCGTTCGGCAAGCTCACCTACTTCCGGGTGTACTCGGGCGAGGTCAACAAGGGCGACGAGGTCTACAACTCCACCAAGGAGAAGCGTGAGCGCCTCGGTCGCATCCTGTTGATGCACGCCAACCAGCGCGAGGACCTCGACGTGGCGATGGCGGGCGACATCGTCGCCGGGCTCGGTTTCAAGGAGGTCACGACGGGTGACACCCTCTGCGACCGCGATCACCTCGTGATCCTCGAGCGGATGGAGTTCCCCGAGCCGGTGATCCACGTCGCGATCGAGCCGAAGACCAAGTCCGACCAGGACAAGCTCGGCAAGGCGCTCAAGTCGTTGTCCGACGAAGACCCGACCTTCCGGATCCGCTCCGACGAAGAGACCGGCCAGACCGTCATCTCGGGCATGGGTGAGCTTCACCTCGAGGTGTTGGTCGACCGGATGATGCGCGAGTTCAACGTCGAGGCGACGGTCGGCAAGCCCCAGGTGGCCTACCGCGAGACCGTCACCAAGGTCGTCGAGTCCTACGAGTACCGCCACATCAAGCAGTCGGGCGGCTCGGGCCAGTTCGCCGTCGTCAAGCTCCGGATCGAGCCCAACCCCGGTCAGGGCTACGAGTTCGAAGACAAGATCAGTGGCGGCAAGGTGCCCCGCGAGTACATCCAGCCGACCAACCAGGGCATCCAGGCCGGGCTCGAATCGGGCGTGCTCGCCGGATACGGCATGGTCGACGTCAAGGTCAGCCTCGTCGACGGCCAGTACCACGACGTCGACTCCTCGGAGATGGCGTTCAAGATCGCCGGTCAGATGGGGTTCAAGGAAGGTGCGGCCAAGGCGGGCCCCGTGCTGCTCGAGCCGATCATGGCCGTCGAGGTCGTCACCCCGGACGAGTACATGGGCGACGTGATCGGCGATCTCAACAGCCGCCGCGGCCGTGTCGAGGGCATGGAATCCAACGGCAACGTCCAGCAGATCAGGGCGCAGGTGCCGCTGTCGGAGATGTTCGGATACAGTACCGACCTGCGTTCCCGTACCCAGGGCCGCGCGACCTACACCATGCAGTTCGCGCAGTACCAGCAAGTTCCCGAGGCGATCGCCTCAGAGATCGTGAAGCGGGTCCGTGGCGAGTGATCGCTGCGGTCACCCCTGATCCCGTTCTTTGACAACCCACCAGATTCCACCACGACGTCCGTCGTAGAAAGCAAGTACTGAGGAAAATCCAATGAGCAAGGCGAAGTTTGAGCGTACGAAGCCGCATGTGAATATCGGCACGATGGGTCATATTGATCATGGGAAGACGACGTTGACGGCGGCGATTTCGAAGACGTTGGCGGATCGTGGGTTGGCGGAGTTTTCGGCGTTTGACACGATTGATAAGGCGCCGGAGGAGAAGGCGCGTGGTATTACGATTTCGATTGCTCATATTGAGTATGAGACTGAGAATCGGCATTATGCGCATGTTGATATGCCGGGGCATGCGGATTACATCAAGAACATGATTACGGGTGCGGCGCAGGTGGATGGCGCGATTTTGGTGGTGGCGGCGACGGATGGTCCGATGCCGCAGACGCGTGAGCATGTGTTGTTGGCGCGTCAGGTGGGTGTGCCGTCGATCGTGGTGGCGTTGAACAAGGCTGACATGGTGGATGATGAGGAGTTGCTCGAGCTCGTGGAGTTGGAGATTCGTGAGTTGTTGAACGAGTACGAGTTCGATGGGGATGATTGTCCGATCGTGGCGGTGTCGGCGTTGAAGGCGTTGGAGGGTGATGCGGATGCGCAGGCGAAGGTGATGGAGTTGATGGGGGCGTGTGATTCGTATATTCCGGAGCCGGTGCGTGAGTTGGATAAGCCGTTCTTGATGCCGATCGAGGATGTGTTCACGATTACGGGTCGTGGGACGGTGGTGACGGGCAAGGTGGAGCAGGGTGTGATCAACACTGGTGATGAGATCGAGATCGTTGGGTTGCGTGATACGCAGAAGACGACGTGTACGGGTGTGGAGATGTTCCGGAAGTTGTTGGATCAGGGTCAGGCTGGTGACAACATCGGTGCGTTGTTGCGTGGGACGGCGAAGGAGGATGTGGAGCGTGGTCAGGTGTTGTGTAAGCCGGGGAGTATTACGCCGCATACGAATTTCACGGGTCAGGTGTATGTGTTGACGAAGGAGGAGGGTGGTCGTCATAAGCCGTTCTTCAATAATTATCGGCCGCAGTTCTTTTTCCGGACGACGGATGTGACGGGGACGATCGAGTTGCCGTCGGGGACGGAGATGGTGATGCCGGGTGACAATGTCGAGATGACGGTCGAGTTGGGGAAGCCGATCGCGATGGATGAGGGTTTGCGGTTCGCGATTCGTGAGGGTGGCCGTACCGTGGGCGCCGGCCGGGTCACCAACATCCTCAAGTGATCATTCGAATCAAGCTGAATCGAGACTGACATGGCCCAGAACATCCGCATCCGACTGAAGGCGTTCGATCATGAGATCATCGACCAGTCGACCAAGAAGATCGTCGAGACCGTCAACCGCACCGATGCCACCATCCGTGGCCCGATCCCGTTGCCGACCGACAAGCACCGCTACACCGTCATTCGTGGGCCGCACGTCGACAAGGACTCGCGAGAGCACTTCGAGATGCGCGTCCACAAGCGGTTGATCGACATCGTGAACCCCAACGCCAAGACGATCGACTCGCTCCAGCGGATCGAGCTGCCCGCCGGCGTCGACATCGAGATCAAGATCCAATCGTGACGGCCTGATCGGCCCTTGGCGGCGTTTGGTCTCGCTGCCCGAAGGCACATCGGGCCCGGCCACCGACCGACCAGCTCGCCACGACGGGATCAGGAAGCCGGGGTGCGTGAACCTCACGGCTGAGTACGGAACGGACCCGGTGGTTTCCACCGGGTCCGGTCGCGTGTGGCGCCGCTCGCCAGCTCGCACTCACCGCGGCTGGCAACCGACCGACCTGGCATCGGTCTCAGCGGGCTGATCACCTCACGGCTGAGCCGCGCGACCGAGCACGGCTGCGGTCCGCTGCTTCGCCACCGGGTCTCGTCGCGCCAGGCCGTTCGGACCCCTCCCGGTTTGCGATCGCGGTGTTGTCGGGTGGCTAGTGTGCGCTCGATGAATCCGGCCGTTTCGATGCGATCAGTCACCAAGCGCTTCGATGCGTTCGTCGCTGTCGATGCCCTCGACCTCGACATCTCCGACGGGGAGTTCTTCGCACTGCTCGGGCCGTCGGGCTGTGGCAAGACGACGACCCTGCGGATGGTCGCCGGACTCGAGATCCCCTCGGCCGGCAGCCTCAAGATCTTCGGCGACGAGGTCGGCACCCTCCCGGCGAACAAGCGCCCCGTCAACACCGTGTTCCAGAACTACGCGCTCTTCCCCCACATGACCGTCGCCGCCAACGTCGCGTTCGGGTTGAAGATGCAGAAGGTGCCCAAGGCCGAGGTCGGGCGTCGGGTCGAGGAGGCCATCGGCCTCGTGCGCCTCGATGGCATGGAACAACGCCGACCGTCGCAGCTCTCGGGCGGTCAGCAGCAGCGGGTGGCGCTCGCGCGTGCGCTCGTGAACCGTCCCAAGGTGCTCCTCCTCGACGAACCCCTCGCCGCGCTCGACCTCAAGCTGCGCCAGGGGATGCAGATGGAGCTCAAGCAGTTGCAGCGAGAGGTCGGCATCACCTTCGTGTTCGTGACCCACGACCAGGAGGAAGCGCTGTCGATGGCCGACCGGATCGGGGTGATGGGAGACGGACGCCTGCTCCAGGTCGGCACACCCGAGGAGATCTACGACGCTCCGGTCGATCGTTTCGTCGCCGACTTCATCGGCCGGTCGAACTTCCTGCCGGGCACGTTCGACGGGTCGCGGAGCGTGTGCCTCACCAACGGCACCCGGATCGCGGTGCCCACCGATGGAACCGTCGGCGACCAGGTCGCCGTCAGCCTGCGACCCGAACGGGTGCAGCTCGGCGGCCGCGGCGAGGCGCCGGGCGATCGGCCGAGCCTCGACGGAGTCGTCGGCGCGGTGACCTTCCTCGGCAACTCCGTCGTGTATCAGATCGTCTTCGACTGGCTCACGATCGAAGCCAGGGCCGAGAACAGGCCGAGCGTCGCCCGCCGCGACGTCGGCGACGAGGTGACCGTGTGGTGGCGCGACGACGCGGTCGCGGTGGTGCCCGGGTGAGCGTCGACTCGGTCGAGCAATCCGTCGTCGGGCGACCACGCCCTCGTCGGCGAGCAGGTCGAGCGGCGACTCCGAAAAGCGGAGCGACGCCGGGGCTTCCTGCTGGCGCTCCCGTCGTACGTCTACATGGTCTTGTTCTTCGCTGTGCCGCTCCTCATCGTGCTCGTGTACAGCTTCGCGACGCGCGACGCGCACCGGAGACACTGCGCTCGCCGACTGGAACCTCGACGCCTACCGCAAGCTCGGAGAGCCGATCGTGCGCAACGTCGTCATCCGATCGGGGCTCCTGGCGGCGATCACGACCGGATTGTGCCTGCTGGTGGGGTACCCGTTCGCATACTTCGCTGCGACCCGCCGGCCGATGGTGCGAAACCTCATGCTCGTGGCCGTGATGATCCCGTTCTGGACGAACTTCCTGGTCCGGAACTACTCATGGCGACTGTTGCTCTCCACCGGTGGGCCGATCTCGTCGGTGACCGAGACGGTCGGGCTCGGCGAGACCGACCTGCTCTTCACCCGGACCGCCGTCGTACTCGGTCTCACCTACTCGTTCCTGCCGTTCATGATCCTGCCGCTGTACGCGTCGATCGAGCGCATCGACTGGCGCCTCGTCGAGGCCAGCCGCGATCTCTACTCGACCGGCTGGCAGTCGTTCACGAAGGTCGTCCTGCCCCTGTCGCTCCCCGGAGTGATCGCCGGATCGATCCTGGTGTTCGTCCCGAGCCTCGGTGCCTACGTCACTCCCGAGATCCTCGGCGGTGGTCGCGAGACGATGCTCGGCAGCTACATCGTCACCCAGTTCCTCACCGCCCGGAACTGGCCCGTGGGGGCATCGGTCTCGTTCGTGCTCATGACCGTGATGCTCGGGGCGACGATCGTGTACTTCCGGTCCGGAGGCAAGAACCTGTGAGCGACGGTTCGGCTGCCCATCCGAAGGGTTTCACGAAAGCCCTGCTCAGTGTCAACACGCTGATCGTGCTCGTGTTCCTGTACGCGCCGATCGTCCTGTTGACCATCTACAGCTTCAGCGGGGCTCGCAATCCCGGGCAGTGGGGTGGCTTCACCCTCGACTGGTACCGCGATCTGGGCGACGATCAGCGGGTCCAGGATGCGATCTGGGTGTCGGTGAAGGTCGCGATCGCCTCGACGGTGGTCGCGACCGTCCTGGGCACGATGGCTGCACTGGCCCTCGAGCGGTTCGCGTTCCGCGGCCGCAAGGTGTTCGACGCGTTGTTGTACCTCCCGATCATCATCCCCGATGTGACGATGGCCGTGATGATGCTGCTCTTCTTCACCCAGGCGTTCGATCTGCTCGATTCGTGGTTCGGGATCCGAATTGCCAAGGGGCTCGGCACCATCGTCGTCAGTCACATCGCCTTCAACATCGCGTTCGTCTCGGTCGTGGTGCGAGCCCGGATCGCCGGGATGGACTCGACGCTCGAGCAGGCGGCGAGCGACCTCTACGCCACCCGGTTGCAGGCGTTCCGCCACGTCACGCTCCCGCTGATCGCCCCGGGCGTGGTCGGTGGAGCGCTGCTCGCGCTCACGCTCTCGCTCGACGACGTCGTCGTCACCCAATTCGTCGCGGGCCCGGGGAGCACCACGCTCCCGGTCTATGTCTTCAGTTTGATCCGCCGAGGGGTGACGCCGCTCATCAACGCAGTGTCGGTCGTGATGCTCGCAGCGTCATTGGTCCTCGTGATCGGTAGCTTGCTCGCTCAACGGGCGAGTGAAGGCCGGAATCAGCGTGACAACACATCTGAAGGGGAAGACGATGATCAACAAGACCAGACTCCTGGCGGCGGCGATGTCGCTGGCATTGGTGGTGTCGGCGTGCGGGGGTGACGACGATTCGGCCGACGAGCCTGCCACCGACGAACCGGCCGGCGAGCCTGCCGCCGACGAACCGGCCGGCGACGACATGGCGACCGCCGAGTGCGCAGTCGACGACGTCGACGGCGACCTGGCGCTGTACAACTGGGCCGAGTACATCGATCCCGACCTGTTGGCGGCGTTCGAGGAGCAGTACGGCGTCTCGGTCACCCAGGACACCTACGACTCCAACGAGGCGATGCAGCCGATCATCTCGGCCGGCAACTCCGGCTACGACGTGATCGTGCCGTCCGACTACATGGTGTCGATCCTCATCGAGAACGGCGATCTGATGCCGCTCAACAAGGACGCCATCCCGAACTACGCCAACCTCGCGCCCGAGTTCGCCAGTGGGCTGCCCTACGACCCCGATGGCACGTACGCCGCGCCCTATCAGTGGGGCACGACGGGACTCGGCGTCGACAAGGCCGTGACGGGTGAGGACTTCCCGCGTTCGTGGGCACTGGTCTTCGATCCAGCCGTCGCCGAGCAGTACGGCGCGTCCGGCAAGATCACCCTCCTGAACGACCCGCGCGAGACATTGGGCGCCGCCCTCAAGTACCTGGGCTACTCGCTCAACTCCACGAGCGAGGACGAGTTGGCCGAGGCCAAGGAGCTCGTCGCCAACTCGCCGCTGCAGGCCTTCGACTCCGACCAGTACGACGAGCTGCTGGCTCAGGGCCAGTCGGTGATCGGCCACGGCTACTCGGGCAACTTCTTCGTCCAGTTCGATGAGGCCGACGACCCCAGCCAGTACGAGTACTTCGTGCCCGACGAAGGGGGTACCCGCTGGGTCGACAACATGGCGGTCGTCGGCGATGCGCCCCATCCCTGCACGGCTCACACGTTCATCAACTTCCTGCTCGACGCGGAGAACGGCGCTGCATTGACGAACTGGAACTACTACGCCAGCCCGAACGGTGCCGCCGAGGAGTTCATCGAGGCCGAGATCCTCCAGGATCCGGCGATCTATCCGACCGATCTGTCGAAGCTCGAGTTCATCAGCGACACCGGCGACTTCGAGATCAACTTCTCCGACGCCTTCATCGAAGCGAAGGGCTGACATCCGTCGGCGCACTGCGTCGAGAATCCACGACTTCCGGCCCCGACGCACACTGCGTCGGGGCCGGTTCGCGAACGTCGATGGTTCGGCGACGGGTTCCTGTCGCATGGGCGCCGACTGTGAAGGAACTGAGAAGCCGGGGAGCACCGCAGTGAAGGATCCCCACACTGTTGGTAGACCTGACGTCATGAATCCGATCTCACCCGACGATTCGGTGCCCGCCGCAGGACCGTCCTCGTGGGGGCCGCCGACGATGGTCGAGCTCACGCCGAGCACACCGCCGTCGGCCGATGCACCCGTCCCGACCGCAACACCGACCGGACCAGCGCCCGCCCTGACCGCGTGGTCGGCCCCGCCGCCGCCGGCCCGACCACCTCGCCGGTGGGGGAGACGGATCGCAGCGACCGTCGCGGTCGCGTTGGCGATGGTCGGCGCCGGCGTCGTCGGCGCCATGGTCAACGAGGGGCTCGACCCCGACCCCACCCCACCCCAGCGGGCGTCGAGCGTGGCGCTCGACGTGGGTGCGTCGCGCGACGGCGCCCTGGAGCCGATCGACGTCGCTGCGGTCGCCGAGTTCGTCGCGCCGTCGGTCGTCACGATCAGCGCCGACCTCGAGGGTCCGTTCGGCGAGAGCGGATCGATCGGCACTGGCGTCATCACCACCGCCGACGGCGAAGTCCTGACGAACGCGCACGTGATCGACGGCGCCAGCGAGATCCGGGTCCGACTCGCCGGTGAGAGCGAACCCCGACCGGCAACCCTGCTCGCCGCCGACCCGGGCAACGACCTCGCTCTGCTGCGGCTGAGCGGAGACGGGTACGTCCCGGCGACGTTCGCCGACCCGGGTTCGGTCCGGATCGGGGACGAGGTCGTGGCGATCGGGTTCGCGCTGGACCTCGACGGCGACCCGTCGGTCACGCTGGGCATCGTCTCCGCCTTGCAGCGCACGATCCAGACACCCAGCGGTGCGCTCAACGGGCTGATCCAGACCGACGCCGCGATCTCATCGGGCAACTCCGGCGGCCCGCTCGTGAACGCCCTCGGTCAGGTCGTCGGGATCAACACCGCCGTCGCTCGCAGCGACGCCACCACAGCGGCCAGCAACATCGGGTTCGCGATCTCGGTCGGGGAGGCGCTCCCCATCGTCGAATCGCTGCGCGAGCAGGCCGATGGTGTCGCGCGCGAGGAGGGCTTCCTCGGTGTCAACCTTGCCGACCGCCGTGACGGCGGCCAGGGTGCGGTCATCACCGAGGTCCAGGACGGAACCCCGGCCGGGTTGGTCGGCATCCTCGCCGGCGACATCGTCATCGCCGTCGACGACGCCGCGGTCGATGGCAGCGCCGGCCTCGTCGCGGCCATCCGTGATCGAGAGCCCGGCGACGAGGTCTCGGTCGACGTCCTCCGTGATGGCGAGCGACGGAGCTTCGTCGTCGTCTTGACCGCTCGGCCAGAGAGCTGATGAGGCCTGTTCGGGCAGGGTTCGGGTGGCCAAGCGGGTGGTGACCTGATTCACATCGATTCATCGCCGTGGTGGCCGGGTCGGTTGTGGGGCCGAGAACCGCCCGATAGCATTTCCTCCCTGTGTCCGGAGGACGATCCGGCGCAGTTTCATTCGCAATCGATGTCCGTGTGAGCCTGACCCGGCCCGTCCGGCAGGGACCTCACGGCAACAACCTGACCGAGTGCTCCGCTCGCCTGCAAGGCGGCGGAGCATTTGCGTGAGAACCGCACCGACACGAATCCTTCGGTGAGCGCAGCAGGTCAGGACCAGCGGTCCGCATCAGTGGATAGCCCGAGAGGGCTCGATCAACGAAGGATGCCGTCATGGCACAAACAGTGATTCTCGGCGAGAAGGTCGGGATGACGCAGAAGTGGGTCGACGACAAGGTCGTTCCGGTCACGGTGCTCCGTGTCGAGCCGATGCGCGTCGTTCAGATCAAGACCAACGAGCGTGACGGGTACACCGCCCTCCAAGTCACCTACGGACACCGCGACGCGAAGAAGCTCAACAAGCCGGCGGCCGGACATTTCGACAAAGCGGGTGTTCAGCCCGGCAAGCGTCTGGTCGAACTCCGCCTCGACTCGGTCGACGGCTTCGAGATCGGCCAGGAGATCACCGTCGAATCGCTGACGGCCGGCTCCCGCGTCGACGTGACCGGCACCAGCCGCGGCAAGGGCTTCGCCGGCGTCATGAAGCGCCACAACTTCAAGGGTCAGGGCGCCAGCCATGGCAACCACAAGAACCATCGCACGCCCGGATCCGTCGGAGCCTGCTCGTTCCCGGGCCGTGTGTTCCGGGGGCAGCGGATGGCCGGCCACATGGGTCACGAGCAGGTGACCACGCTCAACCTCGAGGTCGTCGACGCCGATGTCGAGCGCAACCTGCTGCTGATCAAGGGCTCGATCCCTGGCCCGAACGGCGGTGTCGTCTCCGTCCGCAACGCGGTCAAGGCCACAGCGACGTCGAAGGGAGCCTGATCACCATGTCGCAGATCACCAAGAAGAGCGTGACCGGCACGGACGCCGGCAAGGTCGAGCTCGACGATGCCACCTTCGGCATCGAGCCGAACGTGCACGTCATGCACCAAGTCGTCACCGCCCAACTCGCGGCCCGTCGGTCCGGCACCCAGAGCACCAAGACCCGCAGCGAAGTGCGTGGTGGCGGTGCCAAGCCCTACCGCCAGAAGGGCACCGGCAACGCCCGCCAGGGCTCGATCCGGTCGCCGCAGTTCGTGGGCGGTGGCATCGCGCTCGGCCCCAAGCCTCGCTCGTACGGTCAACGGACCCCCAAGAAGATGATCAACCTCGCGCTGCGCTCGGCGCTCTCCGACCGTGCCAACGAGGGCAAGGTCGTGGTCGTCGACGAGTGGGGGTGGAGCAGCCCGAGCACGAAGGCGGCCAAGGCCGCTCTGGCCGGTCTCGGGATCGAGGGCACCGCACTGGTGGTCGTCGGTCGCGACGACGCCACGACGGCGCTCAGTTTCCGCAACCTCCCCGAGATCCAGGTGATCACACCGGGCGAGCTCAACGCCTACGACGTGCTCTGCAACGACTACGTCGTCTTCACCGAGGCACTCCTGCCGTCTGCTGCGGTTCCGGCCGAGCGCGGCAAGGTGGCCGCTGCGATCGAGTCGGCCGCAGAGACCGTCACCGACACCGTCACCACTGCGGCCGCGACCGCCGCCGAGAAGGTCGCCGACGTCGCCCAGACGGTTGCCGAAGCAGCCACCGATCTCGCCGAGAACCTGAGCGGCGACGACAACGAAAGCGAAGCGAGCTGATGAAGGATCCCCGCGACATCATCCTGGCTCCGGTCGTCTCCGAGAAGAGCTACGACCTCATGGAGACCGGCGTCTACACGTTCAAGGTCGCCCCACGCGCCAGCAAGCCCGAGATCCGCGACGCGGTCGAGGCGATCTGGGGTGTCGAGGTGCTCAAGGTCAACACCCTCAACCGCAAGGGAAAGGCCACCCGCGTCCGCGGCACGAACCGCCGCGGTTCCAAGCCCGATTCCAAGCGCGCCATCGTCACGCTGGCAGCGGGCGAGATCCCGCTGTTCGAGAACTGAGGACAACGATCATGGCGATTCGTTCCCGCAAACCCACCAGCCCGGCCCGTCGCTTCCAGACGTCGTCCGACTTCTCCGAGGTCACCAAGTCGACGCCCGAGAAGAGCCTGCTGGCCAAGAAGTCGAAGACCGGTGGTCGCAACACGTACGGCCGCAAGACGTCGCGCCACCGCGGTGGTGGCCACAAGCAGCGGTACCGCGTGGTCGACTTCAAGCGCGTCAAGGACGGCGTGTCCGCCAAGGTCGCCGGCATCGAGTACGACCCCAACCGCACCTGCCGCATCGCGCTGCTGCACTACGCCGACGGCGAGAAGGCCTACATCCTCGCTCCGAAGGGCCTCAACGTCGGCGACCAGGTCGAGAGCGGTCACGGCGCCGACATCAAGCCGGGCAACGCGCTGCCGTTGCGCTACATCCCGGTCGGTACCACGATCCACAACGTCGAGCTTCGCCCGGGTCAGGGTGGCAAGGTCGGCCGCTCGGCCGGCATCGCCGTCCAGCTCGTCGCCAAGGAAGGCGACCACGCCACCTTGCGCATGCCCTCGACCGAGATGCGTCGCGTGCCGATCGACTGCCGCGCCACGGTCGGCGAGGTCGGCAACTCAGAACACGAGCTGGTCAAGATCGGCAAGGCCGGTCGCAACCGCTGGAAGGGCGTCAAGCCCCAGACGCGTGGCGTCGCGATGAACCCGGTCGACCACCCACTCGGTGGTGGTGAAGGTCGCACCTCCGGCGGTCGCCCCGCAGTGTCGCCGTGGGGCAAGCCCGAGGGCCGCACCCGCTCGAAGAAAAAGTCCAGCCAGAAGCTGATCGTCCGTCGTCGCCGCTCCGGTCGCGGGCGTCGCTGAGGGTCTCGGGAAAGGAACGCAGAGGAATCATGTCCCGCAGTCTCAAGAAGGGCGCATTCGTCGACGAGCATCTGCTCAAGAAGGTCGACGAGCAGAACGCCGCCGGCGAACGCAAGGTCATCAAGACCTGGTCGCGCCGCTCCACGATCATCCCCGACATGGTCGGTCACACCATCGCCGTGCACGACGGCCGCAAGCACGTCCCGGTGTACGTCACCGAGTCGATGGTCGGTCACAAGCTCGGTGAGTTCAGCCCCACCCGGACGTTCAAGTTCCATGCCGGGCAGGAGAAGGGGGCTCGTCGCTGATGCGTGGTCCCAAGCTGAACGAAGGCGCCACCACGGCCACGATGGCCACCGGTGAGCGCCACGGCACCAAGGCGACCGCGAAGTACGTGCGGTCCTCGGCCTACAAGGCCCGCGTGGTGCTCGACCTGATCCGCGGGCTCGACGTGAAGCGGGCCGACGAGGTCCTGCAGTTCACCGAGCGCGGCATCGCGCATGCGATCCGCAAGGTGCTCGCCAGCGCCGTCGCCAACGCCACCGATCCCGACAACGGCGCATACATCGCCGACGCCGACGAGCTGTTCGTGCTCGCCTGCTTCGCCGACGAGGGTCCGACGTTGCGCCGGTTCCGGCCCCGTGCCCGCGGGCGTGCGACCAGGATCCGCAAACGCACCTGCCACATCACGGTCGTCGTCGCCCGCATGAGCGACGAGCGGCTCGAAGTGGTGCAGTCGCGCGCCGACGGCGCAGGCGCCAACGCCGCCGCCAGCCGACGCGCCCGCGTCGAACGCAGCCGCAAGCGTGCCGAGCAGGCCAAGGCCGGCGTCGACGCTGTCGATGCCGACGAGGCGATCGAAGACGCTGTCGATGCCGACGAGGCGATCGAAGACGCTGTCGATGTCGACGAGGCGATCGAAGACGCCGCCGATGCCACCGACGATGCCATCCGCGCCGCCGATGAGGTCGAGGTCGAGGATTCCACCGACGCGGAGGCAGACGCCGGCGAGGCAGCCGGAGCCAGCGGCCCGAGCGAAGCGGAGGCCAGGAGCGACCATCAGGCCGGCGAGTGGGCCGGCTCGTTGCTGCCCGATGCCGATGGCAACGGCCCCGACACCCACCCGATCAAGGGCAACGCCGATTCGATGCTGTACCACACCCCCGACAGCCGGTACTACAAGGTGACCAAGGCCGAGGTCTGGTTCGACACCGAGGAGTCGGCCGAGGCTGCCGGCTTCAGCAAGCCCGGCACCAAGAAGGACGAGGACTGAACGATGCGACACGTGAACACGCACGAGCACTTGCCCACAGGTGCCGAGGGAAGCGCCAGCGACGAGGCACACGCGTCGCGCGACGGAAGCGCAGCGCACGCCGAGGGAGCCGCCTGATGGGACAGAAGATCAACCCGTACGGCTTCCGCCTCGGAGTGAGCACCGACTGGAAGAGCCGTTGGTTCTCCGAGCGTGAGTACAAGCAGTACCTCACCGAGGACTGGCAGATCCGCCAGGCCATCATGGAACGGCTCGAGTCGGCCGCCATCAGCCGGATCGAGATCGAGCGCACGCGCGACAAGCTGCGCGTCGACGTCCACACGGCCCGCCCGGGCATCGTGATCGGTCGTCGCGGCGCCCAGGCAGATGAACTCCGGGCGATGATCACCAAGATCACCGGCAACCCGAAGATCCAGCTCAACATCGTCGAGATCAAGACCCCCGAGCTCGACGCTGCCCTCATCGCCCAGGGTGTCGCCGACCAGCTCGCCAACCGCATCGCGTTCCGCCGTGCGATGAAGCGTGCGGTCCAGAACGCCCAGCGCGCCGGCGCCCTCGGCATCCGGGTGCAGTGCTCGGGCCGCCTCGGCGGTGCCGAGATGAGCCGCACCGAGTGGTACCGCGAAGGCCGCGTGCCGCTGCACACGCTGCGCGCCGACATCGACTACGGCTTCCGCGAGGCCAAGACGTCCAACGGCCGGGTCGGCGTGAAGGTGTGGCTCTACAAGGGCGACATCCTTCCGTACAAGGCCGCCAACGAGGACAAGATCGCCCGCGAGGCAGCCATGGCCGTCGGTGAGACCTCCGGCCAGACCGCCGACGACGGACCCCGCAAGGTCGTGTCGTCCGCTGCCCGCCGTCGTGACCAGGCTCCCGAGCCCGAGACGCAACCCCTCATCAAGGACGCCGATCCCGAGCTCGAGAAGCTGCTCGACGAAGAAGAGACCATCGCCCGCCAGACCCGTGAGGGTCACGAGACGCCGCACTTCCGCGACGCCGACTGACCGGTCGAGCAGGAACGCACAGGAGCAACATCATGTTGATGCCCCGCAAGGTCGCACACCGCAAGCACCACCGTGGCCGCACACGCGGTCTCACCAAGGGTGGCAGCGAGCTCAGCTTCGGCGAGTACGGCATCCAGGCCCTCGAGCCGGGCTGGATCACCGCCCGCCAGATCGAGGCCGCCCGTATCGCCATGACCCGATCGATCCGCCGTGGCGGCAAGGTCTGGATCAACATCTTCCCCGACAAGCCGGTGACCAAGAAGCCGGCCGAGACCCGCATGGGTTCGGGCAAGGGCAACCCCGAATGGTGGGTGGCCGTCGTCCGGCCCGGTCGCGTGATGTTCGAGTTGTCGTACCCCGACGAGGAGCAGGCCAAGCTCGCCATGAACAAGGCGATCCAGAAGCTGCCGATCAAGGCTCGCGTCATCACCCGCGAGGACACGATCTGATGGAGACGATCTGAGATGGCACGCAAGCACAAGCTGGCCGAGATGGACCTGAACGAACTCGTCGACGAGTTGCGCGAGACCAAGCACGAGGCGCTCAACCTGCGCTTCCGCAACGCCACCGGTCAGCTCGAGAACACCGCCGAGATCACCAAGGTCCGGCGCCAGATCGCACGCATCAACACCCTCATCCGCCAGCGCGAGATCGCGGCGGCCGAGGCGACCGAGAGCTGAGAGAGACATGAGCGAAGAATCCGCAACCGCAACGGCGGCAGAGACCGCGACCGACACCGCGGCCGAGACCGCGGCCGAGACCACGAACGACACCGCGAACGACACCGGCGAGCGCGCCGCCCGCAAGGTCCGTGAGGGTGTCGTCACGTCGACGTCGATGGACAAGACCATCGTCGTCACCGTGACCGACCGCGTCCGTCACGCCAAGTACAACAAGTTCATCCTCCGCACCAAGAAGCTGTACACCCACGACGAGACGAACGACGCCGGCGTGGGCGACAAGGTGCGTGTGATGGAGACCCGTCCGCTGAGCAAGAACAAGCGCTGGCGCTTGGTCGAGATCGTCGAGAGGGCGCGGTGACATGAGCGAACGACGAGAGCGAACCACGATCATGGCGATCGATGGATCCCGCGAGGTACGAGCATGATCCAGCAGGAATCGCGACTTCGGGTCGCGGACAACTCCGGCGCCCGCGAGGTGCTCTGCATCAAGGTGCTCGGTGGCACGCGTCGCCGCTACGCCTCGATCGGGGACATCTTCGTGGCCTCGGTCAAGGACGCCATCCCCGGCGCCGCCGTGAAGAAGGGCGATGTCGTCAAGTGCGTCGTCGTCCGGGTGAAGAAGGAGAAGCGCCGTCCCGACGGCAGCTACATCCGTTTCGACGAGAACGCAGCCGTCCTGATCAAGGACGACCTCACGCCGCGGGGCACCCGCATCTTCGGCCCGGTCGGCCGCGAACTGCGCGACCGGCGATTCATGCGCATCGTGTCGTTGGCACCGGAAGTGATCTGAGGAGAACGATCTGAGATGAAGCTCCGAAAGGGCGACCCAGTGCGCGTCATCACCGGCAAGGACAAGGGCAGAGAAGGCGTCGTCGAACGCGTCTTCCCCAAGCAGAACAAGGTGATCGTCACTGGTGTGAGCACCGCGGCGAAGCATCAGCGTGCGGCTCGTGCCAACGAACAGGCCGGGATCATCGACAAGGACATGCCGATCGACGCGTCCAACGTCATGTATGTGCACAAGGGCAACACCGTCCGCCTCGGCTACGCCGAGAACTCCAAGGGCCAGAAGGTTCGCGTGGCCCGCCCCAGCGGTGAGGAGATCTGACCGTGGCAACTGCGACAGCAACCCAGCCGCGACTCAAGTCGCGCTACAACAACACGATCAAGGCACAGCTCGCCAAGGACCTCGGCATCGAGAACGAGATGCAGATCCCGAAGCTCGAGAAGATCGTCATCAACATGGGCGTCGGTCGAGCCACGCAGCAGCCCTCGCTGCTCGAGAAGGCCGTCGAGGAGCTCACGGTGATCGCCGGTCAGAAGCCGGTCATCACCAAGGCCCAGACGTCGATCGCCGGTTTCAAGCTCCGTGAGGGGCAGGCGATCGGCACCAAGGTGACGTTGCGCGGCGACCGGATGTGGGAGTTCTTCGACCGGCTGTTGTCGGTCGCGATCCCCCGAATCCGCGACTTCCGCGGCCTGCCGGCCCATTCCTGGGACGGCCACGGCAACTACACCTTCGGGCTCAACGACCAGACCGTGTTCCCCGAGATCAACGTCGACAAGGTCGAGGCCCAGCGCGGCATGGACATCACGATCGTGACCACGGCCGCCGGCAACGATGCGGGCAAGGCCCTCCTCGATGCCTTCGGGTTCCCGTTCAAGAAGGGCGCCGACGCCGAGGCAGCCCCCCGCAAGAACAAGCGCCGCGGTCCGTACCGCGGTGGCAAGAAGTGACCGAGCAGGCGAGAGAGAGATAGCACATGGCCAAGAAAGCACTCGTCAACAAAGCTGCCGGCAAGCCCAAGTTCAAGGTTCGCGGCTACACCCGCTGCCGACGCTGCGGTCGCGCCCGCTCGGTGTTCCGCAAGTTCGGCCTGTGCCGGGTGTGCCTGCGCGAGCTGGCCCACGCCGGCGAGATCCCCGGACTGACGAAGTCGAGCTGGTGAGGGAGGAACCAACATGCTGACTGATCCCATCGCCGACATGCTGACCCGGATTCGCAACGCGAACACGGCGATGCACGACGAGGTGCGCATGCCCTCGTCGAAGCAGAAGGTGGCGCTCGCCAAGGTCCTCGAGTCCGAGGGCTACATCGGTGGCTTCGAGGTGGCGCCGTCCACCAAGGGTCCTGGCGACACGCTCACCATCACGATGAAGTACTCCGACGATCGCGATCGCACGATCTCGGGACTGCGTCGCATCTCCACTCCTGGTCTGCGGGTGTACCGCAAGGCCGACGCCGTGCCGCGAGTGCTCGGTGGTCTCGGAGTGGCCGTCCTGTCCACCAGCCATGGGCTGATGACCGACCGCGAAGCGCGCAAGCGCAACGTGGGCGGCGAAGTCCTCTGCTACGTCTGGTGAGGAAGAGAGAACGTCATGTCTCGCATCGGTAATGCTCCCGTCGCCGTCCCGTCCGGGGTCGACGTGACCGTCGCCAAGGGCACCGTCACCGTCAAGGGTCCCAAGGGCACCCTCAGTCGCGTCATCCCGGGCGACATCGCGATCACCCAGGAGGAGGGCGCGTTGCACTTCGCCCGTCCCGACGACGAACGCAAGAACAAGGCTCTGCACGGCCTCGTCCGCAGCCTCGTCAACAACATGGTCATCGGGGTCACCGACGGCTACAAGAAGGAACTCGAGATCGTCGGTGTCGGCTATCGCGCCGAGGCCCAGGGCCCGAACGCGCTACGCCTCAACCTCGGCTTCAGCCACCCGGTCCAGGTCGCCGCGCCGGAGGGGATCACCTTCGAGGTGCCCCAGCCGACCCAGGTCGTCGTGGCCGGCATCGACAAAGAGGTCGTCGGCCAGGTGGCCGCCAACATCCGCAGCATCCGCAAGCCCGAGCCCTACAAGGGCAAGGGCGTCCGGTATGCCGGCGAGCGCGTCCTGCGCAAGGCCGGCAAGGCAGGGAAGAAGTGATGAGTGACATCGCCAAGGCACGACGCCAGGGACGGATCCGCCGTCACCGCCGGGTGCGCAAGAAGGTCCACGGCACCGCGGCCCGCCCACGCATGGCCGTGTACCGCTCGAACAAGCACATCTCGGTGCAGGTGATCGACGACGACGCCGGCACCACGCTGGCCGCCGCGTCGACCATCGAGGCCGATCAGCGCGCCGCCGGCAACGGCGGCAGCGTCGCTGCCGCCACCCGCGTGGGGGAGCTCATCGCCGAGCGGGCCCAAGCCGCCGGCATCACCACGGTCGTGTTCGACCGCGGTGGGTTCGCCTACCACGGTCGCATTGCCGCGATCGCCGAAGCCGCTCGTAACGCAGGTCTGGAGTTCTGATGTCGTACAACCGCGACAACCGCAATGACAACAACGACAGCGAGGGTGGACTGCGCGAGTCGCGGGTCATCACGATCAACCGCGTCGCCAAGGTGGTCAAGGGCGGACGCCGCTTCAGCTTCACCGCGCTCGTGGTCGTCGGTGACGGCAACGGCAGGGTCGGGCTCGGCTACGGAAAGGCCAAAGAAGTGCCCCTCGCCATCCAGAAGGGCACCGAGGAAGCCAAGCGCAACCTCTTCGACGTGCCCCTGGCCGGTTCGACGATCATCCATCCGGTGATCGGCGAGACCGGCGGCGGCCGCGTCCTCATGAAGCCCGCCGCGCCCGGTACCGGGGTCATCGCCGGTGGCGCAGCCCGGATCATCCTCGAAGAGGCCGGCGTGCACGACATCTTGTGCAAGTCGCTGGGCTCCGCCAACCACATCAACGTCGCTCGCGCCACGATCGCCGGGCTGAAGTCGCTGCAGCGCCCCGACGAGGTGGCCGAGCGGCGCGGCATTCCCGCGGACAGCTTCGTGCCGAAGGGGCTGCTCAATGCCTACAACGAGCGCCAGAAGCGGATGGCTGCCGGCGCCGCCAACCACGAGTGAGTGAGCGAGTCATGAGCGACAAGACGATCACGGTCACCCAGGTCAAGTCGGGCATCGGCGCCAAGCCGAAGACCCGCGGCACGCTGCGAGCCCTCGGCCTCGGCCGGATCGGCAAGACGAACACCTTGCCCGACCGCCCCGAGATCCGCGGCATGATCCATCGCGTGCCCCACCTGATCGAAGTTACGGAAGGAACCGACTGATGCGAGTCGACGATCTCTCCCCAGCCCCCGGTTCGACCACGCGCTCGCGGCGCGTCGGTCGTGGCACGGGTGGCCGTCGCGGCAAGACCGCCGGGCGGGGCACCAAGGGCCAGCGCTCGCGCGGTCGCGGCAAGGTCGCGCGCGGTTTCGAGGGCGGCCAGATGCCGCTCAAGCAGCGGGTACCGAAGCTGAAGGGGTTCACCAACCCGTTCCGGGTCGAGTACACCGGAGTCAACCTCGACACCCTCGCTGCGCTCGGTGAGTCGACGATCACCCCCGAGGTGCTGCACGCCCACGGCATCGTCCGCAAGGACGCGTTCGTGAAGATCCTCGCCCGCGGCGAGGTCAGCGGCACGCTCGACGTGCATGCGCACGCCGTGTCGAAGGCCGCCGAGGCCGCGATCACCGGAGCCGGTGGCACCGTCACCTTGATCCAGTTGCCATTCAGGGCGGAGGGCAAGGCCGGTCGTCCCGCCGCCAAGGGCAACCAGTTCACCAACAGGTGAACGTCTCGCTCGCCGCTGCTCGCCCGGTTCCCCGGAATCGACCGAGCGCCTGCGACGAATTCGACCATGATCGACTTCACCGCACGCTGACCGGTCGCCGGTGGAGGGGGCTCGCAGGAGTGCCTCCTCCGGAGCAGCCCCACCGCTCCGGCCGCCTTCGGCGTGCTCCCATCTTCCGGTAGCCTGCCCCGGATCCCCCAGTCTGCGAGGAACGCTCCCCAGTGCTCTCGAACGTCAAGAACATCTTCAAGGTCACGGATCTTCGCAACAAGGTCCTGTTCACCTTCATGATCGTGGCCGTCTACCGAATCGGTGCCGCGATCCGGGTGCCCGGCGTCGATCCGCTCGCGATCGATCAGCTCCGCGAAGGAGCCCAGGACGGAGCGCTCGGTCTGTTCAACCTCTTCTCCGGTGGTGCGTTCGAGTCGTTCTCGATCTTCGCGCTCGGGATCATGCCGTACATCACGGCCAGCATCATCATGCAGGTGCTCGGCGTCGTCATCCCGAAGCTCGAGGAGTTGCAGCAGGAAGGTGCCGTCGGTCAACGCAAGATCACCCAGTACACCCGCTACGTCACGATCGCGCTGGCGACCCTGCAGGCAACCGTGCTCGTGTTCCTGTTCGGCACCGGTGGGGGCGCTGCGTTCTTCTCGGCGGTGCAGGCACCGTCGGTGCCCCTGCTTCCTGACGGCATCTGGCCGCGCGGTTACCTCATCATCCCCACCCTGGTCGCCGGCACGGCGGTCCTGATGTGGATGGGTGAGTTGATCAGCCAGCGTGGCATCGGCAACGGCATGTCGATGATCATCTTCGCGTCGGTCGTGGCGTCGCTCCCCGGCGGTTTCTACTCGATCCTGCAGGTCAACAAGTTCTTCTGGTTCGCCGTGATGGTGATCGTCACGCTCGGCATCATCGTGGCCGTGGTGTTCGTCGAGCTCGGCCAACGACGAATCCCGGTGCAATTCGCGAAACGCGTCGTGGGCCGCCGCATGATGGGCGGCCAGAACACCTACATCCCGTTGAAGGTCAACCAATCCGGCGTCATCCCGATCATCTTCGCCAGCTCGATCCTGCTGCTCCCGGCCATCCTCGCCAGCTTCCTCGGTGGCTCGAGCACCGGCTGGCGGGCCGACGTCCAGCGTTTCGTCGACCAGTACATCCTCAACAGCCAGAACATCGTGTACGTCACGATCTTCGCCCTGCTGATCGTCGCGTTCGCCTACTTCTACAACTCGATCGCGTTCGACCCGGTTCGTCAGGCCGATCAGATCCGTCGCCAAGGTGGTTTCATCCCGGGCGTCCGGCCCGGCCCGCAGACCGAGGCCTACCTCGGCAAGGCCGTCAACCGGATCACGCTGCCGGGGGCCGTCTTCATCGCGCTCATCGCCATCCTTCCCTACCTCATCTTGTGGGCGGCCGACGTGAACTCGTTCGCGTTCGCCGGTACCAGCGTGTTGATCTCGGTCGGTGTGGCGCTCGAGCTGATGCGCCAGATCGACAGTCAGCTGATGCTGCGCAACTACGAAGGCTTCCTCAAGTAGGGCCCCGTTGATCCCGGGTGCTCGCCTCATCATTCTCGGTCGGCAGGGCGCCGGCAAAGGGACGCAGTGCGTACGTTTGTCGCGTCACTATGTCGTGCCGCACATCTCCACCGGTGACATGCTGCGAGCGGCGGCACGCGAAGGAACCGAGCTCGGTCTCGCCGCCAAGCAGGTCATGGACGCCGGCGGGCTCGTCGGCGACGACATCATGATCGGGCTCGTCGACGAGCGGCTCGAGAAGCCCGACGCGAGCACTCGGGGCTACATCCTCGACGGCTTTCCCCGCACGGTGGCGCAGGCGCAGGCGCTCGACGGCATCACGGCGCAGAAGCCGATCCACGTCGTGATCGATCTCGACGTGCCGCGCGAGATCGTGCTCGAACGCCTGTCCTCGCGTCGGGTCTGCCGCGACTGCGGCACGAATTACACGGCGTCGGGTCAGGAACGCTCGCCGTGGATCTGCGACGTGTGCGGCGGCGACGTGCAACAGCGCGCCGACGACACCCCCGACTCGGTCAACCGCCGACTCGATCTGTACGAGTCCCAGACGTCGCCCTTGATCGAGTACTACAGCAGCCGCGGCGCGATGACCGTCGTCAACGGCGTCGGCCACCCGGACCACGTCTTCAAGCGCCTGACCGACGCCGTCGAAGCCCGGCGGTAGGTGCGCGATCCGCTGCCCCGATCGCAGCGCATCGTCGCGGCGGCCGAGAGCACACGAGGGCGAAAAAGTGCGGGATTCGGCCATTGGGGATCGGGTCCTGCCCCGATAGCATTGTCAATCGGTCTGTGCGCAGACCGTCACCGTCAATCCGCTGAGCTGGACGAACGTCCGGTTCCCAACGAGGAGAGCACCCCTGGCCAAATCTGAAGACGCCATCGTGTTGGAAGGCACGATCGTCGAATCGCTCCCGAATGCCATGTTCCGTGTCGAACTGGAGAACGGCCACAAGGTGTTGGCCCACATCTCCGGCAAGATGCGGATGCACTACATCCGCATTCTCCCGGGCGACAAGGTCCAGGTCGAGCTCACCCCCTACGACCTCACCCGAGGCCGTATCACGTATCGATACAAGTGAGAGAGCAGTCGTGAAGGTCCGACCGAGCGTCAAGAAGATGTGCGAGAAGTGCCGCGTGATCCGCCGGCACGGCCGCGTCCAAGTCATCTGTGAGAACCCGCGCCACAAGCAGCGCCAGGGCTGAGAAGGAAGAACCTATTCCATGGCACGTATCGCCGGCGTCGACATCCCCCGTGAGAAGCGGTTGGAGATCTCGCTCACCTACATCTTCGGTATCGGTCAGACCACTGCACAGAGGCTCTGTGACGACCTGGGTCTCGACCGCAACACCAAGGTGTCGAACCTGACCGAGGACGAGGTCAACCAGATCCGCTCCTACGTCGACCAGAACCTCACCATCGAAGGTGACCTGCGCCGCGACGTCCAGAACGACATCAAGCGCAAGATCGAGATCGGATGCCTGCAAGGCGTCCGACATCGCAAGGGGCTGCCTGTCCGAGGCCAGCGCACCCACACCAACGCCCGGACCCGCAAGGGCCCGAAGCGCACCGTTGCGAACAAGAAGAAGGCTGTGAGGAAGTAAGCCATGGCAAAGGCAAAGCCGGGCGGTCGCCGCCCACGCAAGCGCGATCGCAAGAACGTCTCGACGGGCGTCGTGCACATCAAGTCGTCGTTCAACAACACGATCGTCACCATCACCGACACGCAGGGCAATGTGATCTCGTGGGCGTCGTCGGGTGCGGTTGGTTTCAAGGGCAGCCGCAAGAGCACGCCCTACGCCGCTCAGCAGGCTGCCGAGCGTGCGGCCAACGCGGCCATGGAGCACGGTCTCCGCCGCGTCGAGGTCCAGGTGAAGGGCCCGGGTTCGGGTCGCGACACCGCAGTTCGCTCCATCCAGAACACGGGCATCGAGGTCACCTCCATCAAGGACGTCACCCCGGTTCCCCACAACGGTTGCCGCCAGCCCAAGCGTCGGCGCGGCTGAGGAAGGTCGTCGAGACATGGCTCGCTACACCGGTCCGAAGGTGCGACTCTCGCGCCGTCTGTCCACCAACATCTTCGAGAACGAGAAGGGGCGCAAGGCCCTCGATCGTCGCCCGTTCCCGCCCGGCGCGCACGGCCGGACCCGCCGCCGCAACGCGGGGAGTGAGTACCTCGCCCAGCTGCAGGAGAAGCAGAAGGCGAAGTACATCTACGGCGTCCTCGAGAAGCAGTTCAAGAAGACGTACAACGAGGCCAACCGCCTCCAGGGCCCGACGGGTGAGAACCTCCTCATCCTGCTCGAGACCCGTCTCGACAACGTCGCGTACCGCGCCGGCTGGGCGTCGACCCGGCCGCAGGCCCGTCAGTTCGTCAACCACGGTCTCATCCAGGTCAACGGCAAGCGTGTCGACATCCCGTCGTACCGCGTCCGTCAGGGCGACGTCGTGTCGCTGTCGGCCAAGGCCGTCAACATGATCGTCATCCAGCACAACCTCGATGTCCTCGACCGCTCGCTCGTCGGCTGGCTCGAGGTCGGCGATGGCGGCAAGCAGGTCACCGTTCGTGATCTCCCGCAGCGCGAGCACATCGACGTGCCGGTGCGCGAATCGCTCATCGTCGAGCTCTACTCGAAGTAGGCAATCCCTCGCCGCGGCGTGAGCCGCCGCACCGTCATACCGGCCGCGGCCGACACCTTGCCGCCACGCCGACCATCGTTCCACGAACACCCCAGAAAGGACCCGGCAGCACATGCTCGTCATGCAGCGCCCTTCCGTCGAAGCTCTCGGCGAGGAGGCCAACAACCAGCAGCGCTTCGCGATCGGTCCGCTCGAGCCCGGGTTCGGCCACACGCTCGGCAACTCGTTGCGCCGGACGCTCCTGTCGTCGATCCCCGGCGCCGCCGTCACGACGGTCCGCTTCGACGAGGCCCTCCACGAATTCGACACGATCGCCGGCGTCGCCGAGGACGTGACCGACATCATCTTGAACATCAAAGACGTCGTCCTCACCTGTGAGGCCGAGGAGGCGGTCAACCTGCGTCTCGACGTCCGTGGGCCCGCCGCGGTCACCGCCGGCGACATCGAGTGCCCCTCCGACGTCGAGATCCTGAACAAGGACCTCCCGATCGCGACGCTCAACGGCAAGGCACGACTCGCCATCGACCTCACGGTCGAGCAGGGCCGCGGCTACGCCTCGAGCCAGCGCGAGATCGAGTCCCGCACGATCGGCGTGATCCCGATCGATGCCATCTTCAGCCCGGTCCGCCGCGTCAGCTTCGAGGTCGAGCCGACCCGCGTCGAGCAGTCGACCAACTACGACAACCTCGTGATCGAGATCGAGACCGACGGGTCGATCAGCCCCTCCGAGTCGCTCGCCTCGGCCGGTGCGACCTTGCGGTCGCTCGCCGACCTCGTCGCCGCGATGAGCGACGAGCCCAAGGGCCTCGAGCTCGGTGAGATGATCGACACCACGACCAGCTCGCCCGATCTCGACCTGCCGATCGAGGACCTCGACCTGTCGGAGCGCCCACGCAACTGCCTGAAGCGGGCCCAGGTCAACACGGTGGGCGAGCTGCTCACCAAGACCGAGGACGATCTGTTGAACATCACGAACTTCGGCCAGAAGAGCCTGGACGAGGTCAAGGAGAAGCTGGACGAGCGCGGCCTGTCGCTGCGCGCCTGACCGTCCAGTACACGACGCCACCCGAAAGCACACTGACATGCCTGCAACTCCACGCCGCGCCCGCAACTTCGGCGGCAGCGCCTCCCACCAGCGCCTGATGATGGCGAACCTCGCCGCGTCGCTGTTCGCCGCCGAGGCGATCACGACCACCGAGGCCAAGGCCAAGGCACTGCGCCCGATCGCCGAGAAGCTCATCACGAAGGCCAAGAAGGCCCAGGACGGCCCGATGCGCGTCCATCGGATCCGCCAGATCCAGGGGTACCTCGGCGACCGCGAGATGACCCACAAGCTCGTCAACGACGTCGCACCTCGCTACATCGAGCGCAACGGCGGGTACACCCGCATCCTGAAGCTCGGCGGCCGCGACGGCGACAACGCCCGCATGGCTCGCATCGAACTCGTCTGAGGCCGGTTCGCCCGATCGCTGCGTTTCCCTCGCTGACCGAGGTCGGCTCGCGCTCACGGCGCCGGGCGCCCGAGTGAACTGATCCTCGGACGGGCAAGCAGTCCGGTTCGCGGCAGCGGAGTTCTCGAACGGGGTCGACATAGGCTCGGGACTGATGTCCGGGGCAGCTGAGCAACACGAGTCCGAGCCCGGCGCTGTGCGTCGGGCTCGGTTCGTGGTGGCGTATCGCGGCACGGAGTTCCGAGGGTTCGCTGCGAACCACGGTGTCCGGACCGTGATGGGCGATCTCGTCGCCGCGGTCTCGAAGATCGTGCGGACCGACGTCGAGCTGACCGGCGCGGGTCGAACCGACGCCGGGGTGCACGCCTGGGGGCAGGTGGTCTCGGGCGACCTCCCGGTCGACACCGACCTCGACGGCCTGGCGCGCCGGGTCAACAAGCTGTGCGCGTCCTCGATCGCAGTGCGCGGGATCGAGTGGACCGACGCGGGTTTCGATGCGCGGTTCAGCGCCACCTGGCGGCAGTATCGGTATCACGTCTGGAACGACCCGGCTCCCAACCCGCTCCTCGCCGACGTCACGTGGCACGTCCCCCGTCCGCTCGACCTGGATGCGATGAGCGCCGCAGCCCCCGATCTGCGCGGCGAACACGACTTCACGTCCTTCTGCCGGGCGCCGAAGGTCGCCGACGGTGAGCCCGCGCCGAGCATGGTCCGCATCCTGCACGAGGCGGACTGGCAGCGCATCGACGGTTCCCCGATGCTTCGATTCGGGATCAGGGGCAGCGCGTTCTGCCACCAGATGGTGCGTTCGATCGTCGGCACCATGGTCGACATCGGGCTCGATCGGCTCGACCCCGCCTCGATCCCGGCCATCCTCGAATCGCACGATCGTGCGGCGGCGGGCGCAGTGGCGCCGCCCGACGGCCTGATCCTCTGGGCCGTCGGTTACGACGGTGCTCGCTGGGATGAAGCCGCACACGAGGGTGTGGCAGGCTCGTCGTCGTGATCGAGCGGCAGGAAGACGTCACCGAAGCGGTCGTCGCCGAGATGCAACGGACCGATGACGTTCGGCTGCGCGAGATCCTGGAATCGCTCGTGCGGCATCTCCACGACTTCGTGCGTGACGTCGGCTTGACCGAAGCGGAGTACCGCGCCGGGCTCGACCTCGTGAACGAGATCGGACAGACGTCGTCCGACACGCACAACGAGGCGGTCGTGGTCGGGGGTGCGCTCGGGCTCTCGGCGCTCGTGTGCCTGCTGAACAACGACGACGGCCACGGCACCGACCACAACCAACTCGGGCCGTTCTGGCGGCTCGGCGCACCCGATGTCGCGAACGGCGGCTCGATCGTGCGAGCGGAGACCCCCGGCCCGCCGATGCTGGTCGATCTGGCCGTCGTCGATGCCGACGGAGCCCCCGTGCCGGGCGTGCGGATCGAGGTCTGGCAGGCCTCGCCGGTCGGGCGGTACGAGAACGAGGATCCGGCGCAGGTCGACATGAACCTCCGGGGCTCGTTGACCACGGGTACCGACGGGCGGGTGTGGTTCCGCTCCGTGCTGCCGTCGGGCTACCCGGTTCCGACGCACGGTGTGGTGGGCAGGCTGATCGACGCCCAGCACCGGCATCCGTTCCGGCCGGCTCACCTCCACGTCATCGCCCACCTCGACGGTTACCGGACCCTGGTGACCCAGCTGTACGTCGACGGGGACCCGCATCTCGACACCGACGTGGTCTTCGCGGTCACGCGCCGCTTGGTGGGTGGCTTCGTGCGCCACGACGAACCCCACCCCGGTGACGACTCCCTCCCCCTCCCGTGGTACTCGCTCACCAAGACCCTCACGTTGCAGCCGGGCGTCTCACGCCTCCCCCAGCCCCCGATCCGCTGAGCTCGGGACCGCCGGTGCCGAATGCCCGGAGAGGGCCGGTGCGTCCACCGGTGAGTCGGCACGCCCCGAGAGGACGCCCGAGCTTCTGGTGCCGAATGCCCGGAGAGGGCCGGTGCGTCCACCAGTGAGTCGGCACGCCCCGAGAGGACGCCCGAGCTTCTGGTGCCGAATGCCCGGAGAGGGCCGGTGCGTCCACCAGTGAGTCGGCACGCCCCGAGAGGACGCCCGAGCACGCAGCGACGAGCGCCCTGGAGCCAGTGTCCGTCGGAATCGGCGGCACGGGCACGTTGCCGTGCGCCGGAATCCACCCGTAGGATTACCCGGTTCATTTGCAGCCTGATGCCCGCGGCTGCACGACGATTCGTCGCAGCCGACGCGAAAGTTCACACGATGAAGACCTACACCCCGAAAGCCAACGAGATCGAGCGTGAGTGGCACGTGGTCGATGCCGAGGGCATCATCCTGGGCCGTCTCGCGACCGAGGTGGCACGTGTGCTGCGCGGCAAACACAAGCCGACCTTCACGCCCCACATCGACACCGGCGACCACGTCATCATCGTCAACGCCGACAAGGTCGTCATGTCGAGCGGCAAGGCGGACGCCAAGCGGGTCTACCGTCACTCCGGCTACCCGGGCGGCATCAAGTCGGAGTCCTACGCCGAGCTGCTCCATCGGAAGCCCGCCGACGCCGTGCGTCGGACCGTCAAGGGCATGCTCCCCAAGGGGCCGCTCGGTCGCCAGCAGATGACGAAGCTCAAGGTGTATGCCGGCCCCGATCACCCCCACGGCGCGCAGGCGCCAAAGCCGCTCGAGATCAAGCGCTGAGCCACGCTCGGCAGACAAGGTAACGACGAGTCATGACTGCTCCGCTCACCCAGACAACCGGCCGCCGCAAGCGCTCCGTGGCGCGTGCCCGCCTCCGTCCCGGCACCGGTCAGGTCACGATCAACGGTCGTCCGTTCGACGTGTACTTCCCGACCGATGCCCAGCGCATGGTCGTCTCCGAGCCACTGCGCGTCGCCGAGGCCGAGGAGACCTATGACGTCGATGCCTCGATCCATGGTGGTGGCGTGAGCGGTCAGGCGGGCGCTCTACGCATGGCGATCGCTCGGTCGCTCGCCGAACTCGATCCCGAGGTCCGCCCGGCCCTCAAGAAGGCCGGTCTCCTCACCCGCGACCCGCGGAAGAAGGAGAGCAAGAAGTACGGCCTCAAGAAGGCCCGCAAGGCCCCGCAGTTCACCAAGCGCTGATCCGGCGCCGGGAACAGCAGATCGCTGTGCGCTTCGGCACCGACGGTGTCCGTGGGCGGGCGAACACCGAGCTCACGGCATCCTTCGCGCTCGATCTCGGGCGGGCCGCTGCACGCGTGCTCGGTGCCTCTGTCGCCGTCGTCGGCGGCGACAGCCGGGTCTCGACCTCGATGCTCGAAGCAGCGTTCGTCGCAGGTGTTGCCTCCGAAGGAGTCGAGGTCCATCGATTGGGGGTGACGCCCACTCCCGCCGTTGCGTTCGAGGCCGCACGGCTCGGAGCGATGGGCGCGGTGATCTCGGCGTCGCACAACCCGTACCACGACAACGGCATCAAGCTGTTCGCTCCCGGGGGTACCAAGCTGGCCGACGAGGTCGAGGCGCTGATCGAATCGACGTTGGCGACCCTCGACGGCACGGCCGCCGACCCGGCGCCGATCCACGGTCGTGGTGTGTCTGGGGCGGACTACGCCGGCCACCTGCAGGCGGTGCTCGAGGGACGTGATCTCGGTGGGCTCCGTGTCGTCGTCGACGCCGCCAACGGCGCCGCCTCGCACCTCGCTGCCGACGTCTTCCAGCGGACCGGCGCGCAGGTCGTGGTGATCAACGACCAGCCGAACGGCACCAACATCAACGACGGGTGCGGCGCAACCGACCCGTCCGGCCTCCAGGCAGTCGTGATCTCGGAGCGGGCTCACGCGGGGATCGCGCTCGACGGCGACGCCGATCGGCTGATCGCCGTCGACGAGCGTGGCGATGTCGTCGACGGCGACCACATCATCGCGATCTGCGCCAACGATCTCCGTCGACGTGGACTGCTCCGCGACGACACCGTCGTGGTGACCGTCATGACCAATCTCGGCTTCCGGATCGCGATGGAGGCGGCCGGCATCAACGTCGTCGAGACCGGCGTCGGCGACCGTTACGTGCTCGAAGCCCTCGCCGCCGGTCGATACTCGTTGGGTGGCGAGCAATCGGGTCACGTGATCTTCACCGACCACGCCACCACCGGCGACGGCATGCTGACCGGACTGGTGCTGCTCGACGTCGTGCAACGGTCGGGCCGACCGCTGTCGGCGCTCGCCGCGTCGGCCATGACCCAGCTCCCCCAGGTGCTGGTCAACATCCCGGTCGCGGAGCGGGGTCCGAACATCGCCGACGAGCTGACGGACGAGATCAGTGCCGCCGCGGAGCCACTCGGCACGACCGGCCGGATCCTGGTCCGACCGAGCGGCACCGAGCCGCTGGTGCGCGTGATGGTCGAGGCGCCGACGCGTGAGCAGGCGCAGTCGACCGCCGACTCCCTCGCCGAGGTCATCCGCGCCGCGTACGCAGGCCCGGCCGACGCCGGGCAGGCACCCGAACCCATGTGACGGTTCGATGTCGATAGCCTGACCCGGATGTGCGGCATCATCGGAGTGCTCGGTCGTCGTCCCACCCGACCCGTGCCGACCGACGACGTCATCATCGGAACGCTCGACAGCGCTCTCGCCGCCGTCGATGACGCCCCGATGGTCACCGCTGCGCTGGCCGAGACCGATGCGCTGCTCCGCGGGGCACCCGGTGTCGCGGCGCTCGCGGATCGGCACGAGCTCGTCGCCGCGATCACCGCGCGCCTCGATCAGCTCGACGCCTGGATCGACGAGTTCGATTCCACGCTGGAGGTCGTCGACGACGACACCGACGAGCTCGAGCAGCGCAGCGCCCAATCGATCGCGCTGCGCGACGTGCTGTGGTCGATCCGTCACGACCGTCTGCGGACCGCCCGGGAGGTCGCCGCTCTCGCAGGGCGCGGCGCAGGGGTCGGTGCCACCGGTGGATACCTGGCCGTGCAGCAGGCATTGTCGGCGATCGATCGGCTCGAAGTGCGGGGCCGCGACTCTGCCGGCATCCACCTGTTCGTGCGCGATCATGCACTCGATCTCTCCGACGGCATCGTTCGGGCGGAGATGGCGGAGCGGAACAGCGACCCCACCTTCCCGTCCGGCTCCGTTCGTGTCGCCGACGGCGTGTTGTCGTTCGTCTACAAGGCGGCCGCCGAGATCGGTGAGCTCGGCGACAACACACGCGTGCTGCGTGCCGCGGTCGCATCCGACGATCTGCTGCGCCGGGCACTCGCCGGAAGTGACGCGTGCGTCTCGGTGTTGGGTCATACCCGTTGGGCCAGTGTCGGCATCATCTCCGAACCCAACACGCACCCTCTCAACAGCGATGAGCTCGAGCAGTCACCCTCGGTGACGCCGGCCCCGTACCTGATCGCGGCGCTGAACGGTGACGTCGACAACCACGCCGATCTGCGCATCGAACACGAGTTGCGGATCCACCACCACATCACCACCGACGCGAAGGTGATCCCGGCGATCGTGTCGCGACATGCCGCTGCCGGTGCGGGTCTCGTCGAGTCGTTCCGGCGGACCGTCACGGCGTTCGAGGGGTCGGTTGCGATCGGTGCGATCGCCGCCGGTGACCCCGAGACCATGTTGCTCGCGCTGAAGGGAAGCGGTCAGGGTCTCTACGTCGGACTGGCCGATGACTGCTACATCGTGGCCAGCGAACCCTACGGGATCGTCGAGGAGACCGACCGGTACCTCCGGCTCGATGGTGAGCACGGCGGCGAGATCGTCGTGCTCGACGCCTCCGAAGCCGGTCAGCTCTCCGGTATCCGGCGACTCGCATACGGCGGTGAGGCGCTCCCGATCGCGCCCGGCGAGATCGTGACGGCCGAAATCACCACTCGTGACATCGATCGTGGCGACGCTCCGCATTTCCTGCTGAAGGAGATCGGTGAGGCCCCGCTCAGCTTCCAGAAGACGATACGGGCGAAGATCGTCGAGCGCGATGGACTGTGCCACGCCGCAGTCGGCGGGCGAGCCCTCCCGAGCGCCATCGCCCATCGCCTTTCGGTGGGCTCGATCCGACGCATCCGGGTGATCGGGCAGGGAACGGCGGCTGTCGCCGGGCGGAGCACCGCCGCTCTCCTCGACGAGCTCTGTGGTGGCGCGCTCGATGTCGATGCGATCCCGGCGACCGAGCTGTCCGGCTTCCAGCTCCGCCTCGACATGAGCGATACCCTGGCGATCGCGGTCAGCCAGAGCGGTACGACCACCGACACCAACACGACGGTCGATCTGCTCCGGTCACGGGGCGCCGCCGTCGTCGGCATCGTCAATCGCCGGGCGAGCGACCTCGTCGACAAATCGGACGGGGTCCTCTACACCTCCGACGGACGCGACGTGGAGATGAGCGTCGCGTCGACCAAAGCCTTCTACGCCCAGGTGGCGGCGGGAGCCCTCCTCGCCTGCGCCGTCAGCGAGGCTGCCGGTCTCGGCACCGATCAGCGGCGTGACCAACTCCTCCGGGGCCTGCGCGAGCTCCCCGATGCGATGCGGGCGGTGATCGCCAAGCGGGACGAGATCGGCGACGCCGCGAGGCGGTTGGCGCCCCCGAAGCGGTACTGGGCGGTCGTCGGCAACGGTCCGAACCACGTCGCCGCCGAGGAGGTGCGGATCAAGCTGAGCGAGCTCTGCTACAAGTCGATCGCTTCCGACGTCACCGAGGACAAGAAGCACATCGACCTCTCGAGCGAGCCGTTGATCCTCGTCTGCGCAGCGGGTCTGCGGGGCAGCATTGCCGATGACGTCGCCAAGGAGACCGCCATCTTCCGAGCTCACAAGGCGACGCCCGTCGTGGTGGCCGACGAGGGCGAGGTTCGCTACAGCGCTGCCGCGACGATCACGGTCCCGGTCGTCGATCCGGCACTCGGGTTCGTGCTCTCGGCCATGGTCGGCCATCTGTTCGGCTACGAGGCTGCGCTCGCCATCGACGCGTCTGCGTTGCCGCTCCGCGAGACGCGTGAGCTGATCGAACGCTCCGTCGCCGACCACGACGACGGTGACGCCGTCTTGGCCGCGATCCGATCCGAGATCCCGACGATCGCCCGCCGGTTCCTCGACGGCGTTCGCGACCACTACTACGACGGCCACCTGGAGGCCAGCACCGCCGTGCGGGTCGCCGGACTGTTCCGCGACCTGCTCGCCCCGAACCCGATCGAGACCTACGCCGACTCCACCGGCCAGGTCGGTACACCCGGGGCGTTGATCGATGCGATCGTCGCCGCCGTCACCCAGGGGATCGAGGAGCTGACCCGTCCGATCGACGCGATCAAGCATCAGGCGAAAACGGTCACCGTCGGCATCTCGCGCAGCGACGAGGGTGTCATCGACCGGCTGCTCGTCCAGGCGACGCTCACGGCCGGCGCCGGACGCGATGTGCTCAGCTACCGCACGCTCAAGGTGTTGGCCGACCTGAGCCCGGCCGTCGCCGAGGTCACCGGGTTCACCCGGTACCGGATCGAGGACGAGTCGATCGCGATCGTCGACCGAGGCGGCATCTCCCGCGACCTCCGCAGCCGAGTCGATGGCGACAGCCGTCTCGTCGGCACCAAGCATCGCGTCGCGGACGCACGCGACATCCTCGTGGCACGCGGCCGGCGCGACGGGCGGACGGTGATCTTCGTCCCCGAGGTCAAGGCGGGCACCTGCACCGGGATCACCCTGCTCCACGTCCGCCTCCACGACCGGTTGGCGGCCGATGAGATGCGCGGCGTGTTGCAGGGGTACGACAACCGCTACGCGCGCTTGGTCGACTGGGTCACGGAGACCGAGGGCGATTTCGATCACACGAAGCTCGCCGAGCTGCCGGTCGACGACCTGTTGATCGCGCCGATCTCGGAGACCGCCGACCACTGGCGGGCCTGACGAGTCGATGATCGGAATCGGCGTCGACGTGGTCGAGATCGAACGCTTCAGGCGTTCGCTCGAGCGGACACCGACGATGCGTGAGCGCCTGTTCACCGCCGTCGAGCTCGAGTACGTGGCCCCGAAGTCCGATCCCGTGCCGTCGCTCGCCGCCAGGTTCGCCGCACGGGAGGCAGTGATGAAGTCACTCGGTGTCGGTCTCGGGGCGTTCGGCTTCCACGATGTCTGGGTCGAGCGAGCCGTGTCGGGTGCGCCGTCGTTGGCGTTCTCCGGTCGTGCCGCAGAGCTGGCGGCGTCGGCGGGTGTGCTCCGCTGGCACCTCAGCCTCACGCATTCCGACCTCGTCGCGGTCGCCTACGTGGTGGCCGAGTGACCACCGTGAGCGTGCGGGCACTCCTCGGGGTGACAGCGTGATCCCCGTCGTCACGATCGAGCAGATGCGAGCCATCGACGCTGCGGCGCCCGAGCCGGTCGAGACGTTGATCGACCGAGCCGGCGCAGCCGTGGCGCGTGAGGCGCTCCGACTGTTGGGAGGCGGGTACGGCCGAACGGTCGTCGTGTTGGCCGGGCCGGGCAACAACGGGGCCGACGGTCGCGTCGCCGCCGATCGGTTGCGCGAACGGGGCGTGCGGGTGCGGGTCGTTGATGCGACCGACGTCCCGACCGAGCTCCCGCCCGCCGACCTCGTGATCGACGCCGCGTTCGGCACCGGGTTCAGGGGCTCGTGGCGGCCGCCCGACGTCGGCGGCGCGATGGTGCTGGCCGTCGACGTGCCGACCGGGCTCGACGCCGAGTCCGGTCTGGCCGCGGCGACGACGCTTCGGGCCGACGCGACCGTCACGTTCGCCGCCGCCAAGCCCGGCCATGTGCTGGGTGACGGACCCGACGTCGTCGGTGCGCTCACGATCGCCGACATCGGGCTGCGCGTGGAGTCGCCGACGATCGGCATCGTGACCGCGGCCGACGTCGCCGCCTGGATTCCGCCCCGCCAACGCAGTGCCCACAAGTGGGACGATGCGGTTCGGGTCGTCGCGGGCAGCGCCGGCATGACCGGAGCGGCCCACCTGGCGGCGGCCGCGGCGCAGCGCGCCGGAGCGGGCATGGTCGCGATGTCGAGTCCGGGCATCGACGCCGATGCTCCCACCGAAGCCGTCGACTGCCGGTTGCCGTCGGTCGATTGGGCCGACGACGTGCTCGCCGATCTGCACCGCTTCCATGCACTCGTCGTCGGACCCGGTCTCGGACGGGAGGATCACACCGTGCCGTCGATCGTCCGGACGGTCGTCGAGTCCGTCGTTCCGGTCGTGGTCGACGGTGACGGGCTGTTCGCGTTGTCCTGGAACGACGAGGGAACGCCCGACTTCCTCCGTGATCGTGAGGTGGCCACGGTGCTCACGCCCCACGACGGCGAGTACGCGCTGCTGACCGGGAGTCCGCCGGGCGACGACCGGATCGCAGCCGCTGTCCAGCTGGTCCGACGTTCCGGTGCGGTCGTTTTGCTGAAGGGACCGACCACCGTGGTCGCGGCGCCCGATGGGCCGACCATGCTGGTGGTCAACGGCGACGAGCGGCTCGCCACCGCCGGCACGGGCGACGTGTTGAGCGGCATCATCGGGGCCTTGCTCGCCCGCGGGGTCCCACCTGCGAAGGCTGCCGCCGCGGGCGCGTTCCTGCATGCCGAGGCTGCCGCTGCATCCGGTCGTGTCGGGTTGGTGGCGAGCGACCTGATCGATGCGATCCCGATGGTGATGGAGCGCGCACGGTCATGAGGCGTCGCCACTTCTCTCGAGCCGCGATGATGCTGGGGGTGCTTGCGCTCGCCGTCGCCGGAACGGTTGCGGCGGCGACCACGGTCGACATCGCCGCCGACGTGCCGGACGTCCCGGCCGTCCGGGTCGACCCGCCCCGACCCACGGTGGTCATCGGCGACTCGGCGATCGCCGCACTCCGCTGGGTCCCCAACGCCGAGCACGCGATCGTCGGGTTCACCCACACCCTCGATCTCGAGTCGTGCCGCCGCCTCTTCCAGCCCTCATGTCGAGGCCGTGAAGGACGGACGCCGCTGTCGGTCGTCGAGGCGCTGGCCCACCACGGCACGAAGTACAAGGTGCTCGTCGTGGCGACGGGCTACAACGACGGTTCGTCCGGCTTCGCCCAGTCGTTCGAGCAGGTCGTCGCTCGGGCCCGTGACCTCGGGTACGAGCAGATCGTGTGGTGGAGTCTCCGGTCCGACGTCGACTACGTGTCGCCCGGGTCGATCGGCAACCACGAGACGTTCGCTCGCAACAACCAGGTCGTGCGCGACCTGCTCGCGAGCGGTGCGTTTCCCGAGGTCGTGCTCGCCGACTGGGGCCGTTACACCGCTGACCGTCCCGAATGGTTCGCCACGGACGGGGTTCACTATCGGGCGGTCGGAGCGTGGGCAGCAGCCGACTACCTGAGTCGCAAGATGGCTTTCCTCGACGGGCGCGCCTGCCCCGTCCCGCTCGCACCGAGAGCGGCCGTGCAGGCCCCGTGCCCCGACCCCGACACGACCGGACCGCGCGCCGACATCGAAGCGCTGTACCCCGTCGGCGTCGATGGATTGCTCTGCTACGAGTTCGGCGACGAACGTCGCTTCGAGTGCCGGTTCGACACCCATGTGCTCCAGCTGGATCGTGAGCTCGCTCCAGGGATGAGCGGCAACGACGTGGCAGCACTCCAGACTCGCCTGGTCCGGTTGGCGCTCCTCACCAATGGACCCGACGGCAACTACGGGTCGCAGACGACTCAGGCGGTGAGCGCGTTCCAGGCGTCGGTGTCGATGCCGATGACCGGATCGGCCGACGTCGCCACGTTGGCCGCGCTCGGCTTCGACACGAGTGGGATCGGCTAGCCGCGTGACCCCGGGTCGGTGGGCGTGGGCCGAGATCGACCTCGATGCGATCGCCCACAACATCACGGTCCTACGCCGGATCGTGGTCCCGTCAGCTGTGTGGGCCGTGGTCAAGGCCGATGGCTACGGCCACGGGGCGGTGCGTGTGGCCAAGGAGGCGATCAGCGCCGGCGCCGACGGACTCTGCGTCGCGCTCGTCCAGGAGGGTGCCGAGTTGAGGGCGGCCGGGATCGAGACGCCGATCCTGGTGCTCAGTGAGCAACCGCTCGGTCAACTCGACGATCTCGTCCGGTACCGGCTCCACCCCACGGTCTACAGCGCGGCGATGGTCGATGCGCTGGCCGATCTCGGGGCTGGTCCGCTCCCGGTGCACGTCAAGATCGACACCGGGATGCAGCGCGTCGGTGTGGCGTCGGGTGACGCTGCAGATCTAGTCCGGCACGTGGCTGAGCGGACGCCGGCGCTTCGTCTCGACGGGGTGTACACCCACCTGGCCTGCGCCGACGAGCCGGCGGTCGGGGCGACCGCCGAGCAGCTGGCTGCGTTCGACCGCGTGCTCGCCGAGATCGCCGCCGACGGTTTGTTGCCTCCACTCGTCCATGTCGCCAACTCGGCGGCAGCGCTGGCCGTGCCGGAGGCCCGCCGGTCGCTGGTTCGCGCCGGCATCGGGATCTACGGCATCTCGCCCGGCCATGGCGTCGACGATCTCGTCACCGAGCTGCGGCCGGCGTTGTCGTTGCGGGCTCGGGTCTCGCTCGTCAAGTCCGTGCGCGCGGGCAGCCACGTCTCCTACGGGTGGCGCCACCGCTTCGATCGGGACACGACCGTCGCGACGGTGCCCATCGGGTACGCCGACGGCGTGCCACGCCGGCTCGGCACGCTGCCCGATCGCCCTGGGGCCGACGTCCTGATCGGTGGGCGACGCTGCCCGATTGTCGGTGTGGTGACGATGGATCAACTCGTCGTCGACGTCGGCGATGCCGACGTCGCTCTCGGTGACGAGGTCGTCTTGATCGGCGAGCAGGCAGGGCTCACGATCCGCGCCGAGGACTGGGCCGAGCGGCTCGACACGATCGGCTACGAGATCGTCTGCGGCATCGGCAAGCGGGTGCCGCGTCTGGAGGTGCGCCGTGGAAGAGCCTGAGCCGACCGTGTCGTTCGGGGTCGGACCCGGAACGACATGGTCGGTCGGTGCCGCCGCCGCCGACGTCGAACTCGTAGCATCGGTCCCAGATGTTGCTCCGCGCTGACTCCCTCGTGTCCACGCACGCCATCGCGGCGGCACTGGCCGGGTTGGCGCGCGCCGGCGACGTGATCGTGCTCGCCGGCGAGATGGGTGCCGGCAAGACCGCGTTCGCGCAGGGATTCGGCCGTGCATTGGGGATCACCGAGGCGATCACGTCGCCGACGTTCACACTGGTCCACAGCTATCCGTGCCCCGACGGCCGCACGACGCTCCATCACGCCGATCTCTACCGCCTCGAGAGCACCAGCGACGTCGAGGACCTCGCCCTGCACGAGCTCGCCGAGTTCGACGGCATCGTTCTCGTCGAGTGGGGCGACGTCGCCGGCAACGGCCTCGGCGACCATCTCGAAGTGCGCCTCAGCCCCGACGACGACCGCGACGACGATTCGAGCGATCACGCCCTCGAACCGCCTGATCTCCTGCGCCCTGCGTCGGCCGACGAGGAGGACTTCGGGCTCGCCGGGGAGCGGATCATCGAGGTTCAGCCGGTGGGTCGGGCGTGGGCCGGTCGCTGGGATCGACTGACGCAGCTGTTGGCGGCGTGGCGATGCTGAGGCCGGCATGCTGATCCTCGGCATCGAGACCGCCACCGAGCAGGTGGGTGTCGCCATCGGCGGACACGAAGGCATCATCGCGACCTTCGAGGTCGCACGTGGTCGCCGTCACGCCGAGATCCTCACACCGGCGATCGACTTCGTCTGCAAGCAGGCCGACGTCGAGTTGTCGGAGCTCGGTTGCCTGGCCGTCGACGTCGGTCCGGGCCTGTTCACCGGGATGCGAGTCGGACTGTCCGCGGCCAAGGCGCTCGCACAGGCGCTGCGGATCCCGATGATCGGCATCTCGTCGCTGGACCTGCTCGCGTTCCCGTGCCGCCACACCGATCGTGTCGTCGTACCGGTGATCGACGCCCGCAAGGGCGAGGTGTTCTGGGCGATGTACCGACAGGTACCCGGTGGCGTCCAGCAGGTGAGCACGCCGACCGTCGGGCCGATCGACGATCTGGTCGCCGATCTGCTCGCACGCAGCCAAGACGCATTGTGCGTCGGTGATGGCGCCGAGCGCTACCGCGACGAGATCCTGGAAGGTTTCCATTGTGAGATCTCCGGCCCGGTGCACCCGTCACCCGGAGCGCTCGTGCAGTTGGCGCACGCCCAGGCGCTCCGTGAGGAGTGGGTCCGACCGGGCGAGATCGAACCCGTCTACCTTCGTGCGCCCGACGCTCAGATCAACTGGGCAGTTCGTGGGGCGAGGCCGTGAGCGTCATCCCGCGCCGCCTGGTGCGAGCCGACGGCGCCGCAGGTGACGGGATCGTCATCGAGGCGATGAAGCGGCGCCACCTCCGCGAGGTGATGCCGATCGAGGCCGGCGCCTATCCGAAGTCGTGGTCGCGCTCGGTCTTCGAGGGCGAGATCGATCAGGTCAGGCACGGATCGCGGTACTACGTCGTCGCCAAGGACGGTCGCCACGTGGTCGGCTACGCCGGGCTCTGGATCGTGAACGATCCCGCCGGCGATCAGGCTCACATCACGAACATCGTCGTCGATCCCGACCGCCGACGCGAGGGGATCGCGTCGCGCCTGATGGTGCACCTCGCCGATGCGGCGATTCGACGCGGATGTGCCGCTTGGACCCTCGAGGTCCGGTCCTCGAGCACCGGTGCGCAGGACCTCTACCGTCGCTTCGGATTCGCGCCGGCCGGGGTTCGCAGGCGCTACTACGACAACGTCGAGGATGCGATCGTGATGTGGTGCCACGACATCCAGACGCCCGAGTATGCGGCCCGGCTGCAGGAGTTGCGATGAGGAGTCTCCGTGCGTGACCTCACCCCGGACGAGTCGACGCTGGTTCTCGGCATCGAGACGAGCTGCGACGAGACCGCGGCGGCGCTCGTGATGGGTGGCAACGACGTCGTCTCGAGCGTTGTGTCGAGCCAGATCGAGATCCACGCCGACTTCGGCGGGGTCGTCCCCGAGATCGCCAGCCGTGCTCATCTGGAGGCGCTCAACCCCGTGATCGCCCGTGCGATCGTCGAGGCGGGTGTCGACGAGACCCGCATCGACGCGATCGCCTGCACCAACGGTCCCGGTCTGATCGGAGCCCTGCTGGTCGGGGTGTCGGCGGCGAAGGCGCTCTCGCTGGCGTGGGACGTGCCGTTCATCGGGGTCAACCACCTCGAGGCCCACCTCTACTCGGCCTTCCTCGAAGACCCGACGCTCGAGTTCCCGCTCGTCGTGCTGCTCGTGTCGGGCGGGCACACGATGCTGGTCGAGATGCAGGATCACGGCCGCTACCGCCTGCTCGGCCAGACGATCGACGACGCTGCCGGCGAGGCATTCGACAAGGTCGCCCGCTACCTCGATCTCGGGTACCCCGGGGGGCCGGCGATCGACGCCGCCGCGCTCAACGGCGACGCCGACTCGATCCGCTTCCCTCGCGCCCTCAGCGACGACAAGGACAACCTCGACTTCAGCTTCAGCGGCTTGAAGACCGCCGTCATGAACTACGTGCGCAAGCATCCCGACGTCGCATCGGCCGACGTTGCGGCGAGCTTCCAGCAGGCGGTGGTCGATGTGCTCGTGGCCAAGGCGCGCCGGGCCGCCGAGATGATCGGTGCGCAAGGCATCGTGTTGGGCGGGGGCGTGGCCGCCAACTCGCTGCTGCGCGAGGAGCTGCTCGGCGCGTGCGCCGCCGACGGGGTTCGCGGGTTCCTGCCGAGCCGGTCGATGTGCACCGACAACGCGGCGATGATCGCGGCCACCGGTTGGTACCGCCTCGCCAGCGACGGCCCCACCCCGCTCGACAGTGGTGCCTTCCCGAACCTGAAGCTGCCGCTCGTCGATGGCTGAGCGTCGGGGGAACGTCTCCTCCCGCGACGTGCCGATCGAGCGATGACGGGCGCTCGGGACCTTGGTCCCTTGAGCGCTTCTCGACCGTGGCGCGACCCTGAACGGAGGGACGGGCTCGTTGCGGGCCGGCCACACCGTCCGTGAGAGAAAGGGACGGACATGCCAGGCCGACGATCAACGCGACGCGAGTTCATCCGGGCGACGGGGGCTGGTGGTGTCGGGCTCCTCGTCTTGGGCCACGTCGGTGCCGACATCTTCTCGCCGTCGAGGGTTGCGGCTGCGACGCAGGGACCGGGACTCAGCGATCCGGCAGTCCAACCGAAGTTCGCTGCGCACGTTCCCAACGCGCTCGATCCCAGCTTCGTGTACGACACGGGAAAGAAGAACAACAAGATCAAGGTCGCCGTCGGCCAGACGGTGCAGTACACCGGTCTCGTCGGACCGGATGGTCTCACGGCCGTGCCGACGACGGTGTGGGGCTACGGCGCCAAGCAGAGCTACAGCTGGCCGGGTCGGACCTTCCAGGTCCGCAGCAACGAGCCGCTCGAGGTGAAGTGGGAGAATCGGCTGGTCGACGGTCTCGACAACCCGTTGCCGTACCTCATCACCGGCAAGGACAACACGAGCCTCGGGTTCGGCGACTACACCGGCCGACCGGTTCTCGACTCCAGCCTGCATTGGGCGTACGGCCTGACGGGGTACACCCAGTACGACATCGACACCCACGGCGTACCGATCGTGGCCCACGTCCACGGCGGCCACAGTGACTTCCAGGTCGACGGCAACCCCGAGTTCTTCTTCAGCCCCGGCTGGGAGGTCCGCGGCCCGCAGTGGCTCGACAAGAAGTACGTCTACGACAACAGCCAGCCCGCCGGGACGATGTGGTATCACGATCACGCCCTCGGCATCACCCGTCTGAACGTGTACGCCGGCATGGCCGGGTTCTACATCATCCGCGATGACGTCGACACGGGACTGCCGGGCAATCCGCTCCAGTTGCCGGCCTACCCGTACGAGGCCGCGTTCGCAATCCAGGATCGGATGTTCAAGGCGAACGGGGAGCTGTTCTATCCAGCCTTCCCGGGTGATCCGTTCTACGCCGACTTCATCACCGATGAGGGGGCCGTGCTCCCCGATCCACCGTTCGTGGGTGGCGGTCCGACAGGGCTGGCCGAGTTCTTCGGTGATCACATGGTGGTCAACGGCAGGATCTGGCCGAAGATGGAGGTCGAGCCGCGCAACTACCGGTTCCGGGTCCTCAACGGCTGCGACAGCCGCTTCCTCGTCCTGCAGTTCTTCGAGGTGCCGCCGGGAGCGACGGACCTCTCCATGGTGGTGGACGGTCCGCTGCCGTTCACCGTCGTCGGCAGCGACCAGGGCCTGGCGTCGAGTCCCACCACGGTCGACACCCTGCTGTCGGAGACCGGATCCCGCTACGACGTGATCGTCGACTTCAAGCAGGTGACGCCCGGCAACCGGGTCATCATGAAGAACATCGGCGGCGACGAGCCGTTCGGCGGGCTCGATGTCGACGACCCGCCGCTGCCGGTGTTCGGTGACACAGACCGGATCATGGCGTTCGACGTGGTGCTCCCACGCGATACCGGCGTTCCCGACGTGACCCCGGTCGGCATCGATTTCGGGCCGGTGATCCCGACGCCGACCCGGCTCCGCAAGGTGGCGCTGTTCGAGGGCATGGACGAGTACGGGCGGCTCCAGCCACTGCTCGGCACCGCCGAGCCGGCGACCGACCATCTCGGGCGACCGATCGTCTGGCCGGCTGAGTACGAGTCATTGACGGCCTCCGCCCCCGGTGGCCCGCTCTTCGGCCACATGGAGGGCTCGATCGCCTGGCACAGCCCGACGACGGAGAATCCGGCGCTCGGCTCGACCGAGGAGTGGGAGATCTGGAACGTCACGGGTGATGCCCACCCTGTGCACCTGCACCTGGTCAACTTCGAGATCCTGGGACGCCAGCAGATCGCATGGGACTCCCACACCACCGAGGACGATCGTTTGATCCCGAACGACGTCCACTCGGCGCCGGCCCACGACGGGACCTATCTCGTGGTGCAACCGGTGGTGCAGCACAACGGAACGCTGGGCACCGGGTTCCGCATCGCCAACCCCACGTACGGGGTGCCGTTCGCGACCCCACCCGAATACGTCGAGAACGCACCGAAGGACATGGTCACGGCATTGCCCGGGCAGATCACCCGGATCAAGGCGACGTTCGACAAGCCCGGTCGGTACGTGTGGCACTGCCACATCCTGTCCCACGAGGATCACGAGATGATGCGGGTGATGCACGTCGGCCCGGTCGCCTGACCCACCGTTCAGGGATCTGGTCGGTGACGGTGCGGTAGCCGGCGCCGAGCTCGTGCACCGTCACGTTCGGGGTCAGACCCCGAACGTGACGTCAGGGGGTGAGCGTGCGGGCGGTGTCGCTGAGGGGGACGTCGGAGGTGCGCTTGGGGTAGGTGCGCAGGAGACGGTCGCCGGAGTTGCAGGTGACGCCGAGCCAGTGGTGCTCGTTGCGGAAGTGGTGGAGCCGGTGGTTGCGGGCGAGTCGCCGGTAGTACGGCGTCTGCGGTCGGTATCGGGTGTGGACCATCAGGTGTACCCACTCGTAGTGGGCGAGACCGATTGCCGCCAGCGTCCATGCCGTGAGGAACGGACCGGGTAGCGCGGACCCGGTGATCATCATGAGTGGAATGCACCACGCGGCCGTCACAGCGCCGAACGCGACGATGAACACGGCGGCGTCGACACCACGCAGCATCAGCCAGTCGATGTCCGGCGGGTCGAGGTGGTGCTGCCGATGGCCGAGGCCGGTGCCGAGCGTACGGCTGGTCCACGCATCCTCCGAGGCGTGGAGCAGGAACCTGTGGATGACCCACTCGACGGTGCCGGTGATGGCGATTGTCACCGCGAGCGCGATCAGGTCGCCGCGCCCCCAGCCGCCGACGACGATCCGGGTGACGCCGAGTGCGATCGCGGCGATGATCAGCACCCGTGCCGACCCACGTCCGAGGTAGACGCGTGCGATCTCGCGCTTCGTCGCAAGACCGTCGGCGCGAAGTCCGGTGGCGTGCGAGATGATCGACATCGTGACGATCAGCGTAGGCCGATTCGCTCGGCACCCATCCGGGCCGTCGCCTCGAACAGGTCGGCGTGGTGCTCGATCATGCCGCGTGTCTGGTTCGTGAGCTCGAACCCGATCAGTCCGAACAGTTGGGTCCACGCGGCGAGGAACGCCAATGTGGTTGCGGGGGCGACCGGCAGTTCGCTCACCTCGTTCAACGTGATGAGATCGTCGGCCAGGTCGTCGTCGATCGTTCCCGGGCTCGGCGACGGTGCGTCGAGCCTCCCGCCGGCATGCGCGTCGCGCACGATCGACACCAGTGCGAACGTCACCCGTGTACCGGGAACGACCGTGTCCGTCGGCGCTGCGTAGCCCGGGACGGGAGAGCCGTAGAGGAGCAGGTACTCGTGCGGGTGTTCGGTCGCCCACTCGCGAATCGCCGTCGCGGTGGCTACCCAACGATCGGAATCGTCGCTGTCTGCGTGCTCGGCTGCGGCACGCTCCGCGGTCGCGCCGAGCGCGTCGTAAGCCTCGACGATCAGGCGCGTCAGTAGCTCGTCGCGGCTCTCGACGTACCGGTACACCGCCGACGACACCATGCCGATCTCGCGCGCGATCGATCGGAGTGAGAGGGCGGCGGCACCGACGTCGGCAAGTTGTCGCCGAGCCGCGTCCATGATCTCGGCCGTGATCTGGTCGCGGTTCTCCTGCCGCTTCGTCCCGGGTGGCATCGCACCAGTGTGCACGAGGTGTCGCAGAAAAGCGAGAGCGGTGCTCTTGATTTCTGATGGCGGATCTGCTTGGGTGGTGGATGACAACGAGAGCACTGCTCTCAAACCCGGACAGGAGCTGCCATGACCATCACCGACACCGCCCCATCTCGCTATCTCGCTCCCGACCGATTCACCCGACGGGTGATGAACCCGGTCGTGGCCCGTCTGGTGAAGCTCGGTGTGTCGGTGTGGGGCGCCCGCATCCTCCATGTCCGCGGCCGGACCAGTGCGGAGTGGCGGTCCGTTCCGGTCAACCTGCTCGAGCTCGACGGTGAGACGTACCTCGTGGCTCCACGCGGCGTCACCCACTGGGTTCGTAATCTGCGAGCGGCAGGAGCTGGTCGCCTCCAGCGAGGGCGCGGGTTCCAGGACTTCACCGCCGTCGAGCTCGGCGACGACCGGAAGCCACCCGTCCTGCGTGCCTACCTCGATCGGTGGGGATTCGAGGTCGGGCGGTTTTTCGAGGGCATCGCCGCCGACTCGTCCGACGAGTGTCTCGCCGAGATCGCGCCGGGGTTCCCGGTGTTCCGCGTGGAGATCAGTTGAGCTGCTCACCGTCGATCGGACGACGGCGCATCGGGACGTGGGGGATGCCGTCCTCGACGAAGGCGTCCCCCGCCACCTCGTAGCCGAGCCGCTCGTACCAGTTCGTGAGGTGCGATTGGGCGTCGAGCACCACGTCGCCGGGGAGGATCTCGGTGAGCTCGTCCATGAGCACCGCAGCGAGGCCCTGTCGGCGTACGGTCGGCGCAGTCAGAACGCGACCGATCCGGGTCGCGCCGTCGGGCTGGCGCAGCGTGCGGGCGTAGGCCATCATCGCTCCGTTGCGCTCGATCCAGTGGTGTTGCGTTCCCGATTCGGTGTCGCGGCCGTCGATGTCGGGGTAGGCGCACCCCTGCTCGACGATGAACACGTCGCAGCGCAGGCGCAGCAGATCGTGCAGCTCTCGCGTCGTGAGCTCGGCGAACCGTCTGGACTCCATGACACGCATCGCCCGACGTTAAGCGTCGCGAGTCATGTCCGACACAACTCGCGACGGGGTGGGTACCGTGTGCGGGTCATGTTGCCGTTGCAGATCCGCGACTTCACGCCGGCCGTACCGGTGGTCCTCGCGCCGATGGCGGGTGTGACCAACCGCGCCTTCCGGGCGATGTGTCGCAGCTACGGCCCCGATCTCGTCTACGTCAACGAGATGGTGATGGCCACGGCCATCGTCCACCGCAACGACAAGACGATGCGCCTGATGAGCTTCGGTACCGACGAGTCACCCCGGAGCCTCCAGCTCTACGGGAGCGATCCCGAGATGCTCGGGCGGGCAGTCCACGCGGTCTGCGACGAGGGGCTGGTCGACCACATCGACCTCAACTTCGGGTGCCCGGCCGCCAAGGTGACCCGCAAGGGCGGCGGGGCGGCCGTCCCGGCACGGCCGCGCCTGCTTCGGGCGATCCTTCGGGCGGCCATCGGCGCAGCATCCCCGTACGGCGTGCCGGTCACGGCCAAGTTCCGGCTGGGTCTGCGCGACGATCTCCGCACCGACATCACCACCGGCCGGATCTGTGCCGACGAGGGCGTGGCGTGGATCGCCATGCACGCCCGCACGGTGCAACAGCACTACGCCGGTGACGCCCAGTGGCATGCGATCGGCGAGCTGAAGGCAGCGGTCGACGACATCCCGGTGCTCGGCAACGGCGACATCTGGGAGGCCACCGATGCGGTCGAGATGATGCGCCAGACCGGCTGCGACGGCGTGGTGATCGGTCGCGGCTGCCTCGGTCGGCCCTGGCTCTTCGGCGATCTCGTCACGGTCCTCTCCGGCGGCGACGCACCGTCGTCGCGGCCGCTCGGCGAGGTGATCGACGCCATGGGCCGCCACGCCCGACTTCTCGTCGAGCACTACGAGGGCTTCGGGGGCGAGGAGTACGCGATGCGCAACTTCCGCAAGCACACGTCGTGGTACCTGTCGGGCTATCCCGTCGGCTCCGCCGTCCGCCGGACACTGGCGCAGGTCTCGTCGCTCGGCGAACTCGACGACGAACTCGGCCGGCTCGACCGAACGATCTCGATCGTCGAGGGTGGTGAGCGGATCAAGCGTGGTCACACGAACGGACCGATCAAGGTGTCGTTGCCCGACGGCTACCTCGTCGATCGTGACGCCGACGACGCCGGCGAGTTGATCATCCCCGACGACGCCCATGTGATGGCCCTCTCCGGCGGTTGAGCACCGAACACCGAGGCCGGTTGCGTCCCCGATGGTCGTCGACCATCCGTTTCGACGGACCACGACCGATCACGTCCTCTCACGGCTGCCCAATCCGCGGAAAGCTCGTGGGCTCACACCCGGTGGTCGTGGATCACCTTTCCGCGCATCGGTGATCGGGGAGTGGTCGCCGTCGGAGGAATTGACACGATCGGTGGCACCGACAAGGATCGTGCGCGGCGCCGTCCAGGTGTGATCCCATCGGTGCCATCCGGGGAAGTTCGCGACGACAGGAGTGTCGACATGGCTGGTTCTGGCTCGATTCTGGGCAATGCGGTGCAGCGTCTGGAGGATCCGACGCTGCTCACCGGCGACGGCAAGTACGTCGACGATCTGGTCGAGACCGGGCTGCTCCACGTCGCCATGGTGCGATCACCGGTGGCGCACGGCACGATCAACTCGATCGACATCGGTGACGCCGCCTCGATGCCCGGTGTGATCGCTGTGTATCACGCCGGCGGCGACGATCTCGGGTTGCCGTCGTTCCAGGGCTTCCCGATGTTGCCCGACACGTTCAACCGTCCGGTGTTCGCCAAGGATCGTGTCCGGTTCGTCGGCGACATCATCGCGGCCGTGGTCGCCGAGTCGTCGGCGCAGGCCAGCGACGCCGCGCAGGAGATCTTCGCCGACATCGATGCGTTGCCAGCGATCATCAACGCGGCCGACGGACTCGCCGAGGACGCCCCGCTGTTGTTCCCCGACACCGGATCCAACATCTGCTTCGCGAGCCAGTTCCCCGCAGAAGGTGAGGCGGGCGACCCCTGTGAGGGTGCTGATGCCGTCGCCGAGGTGACCATGGTCAGCCAGCGCCTGGCCGGCGTTCCCATGGAGAACAACGGTGTCGTCGCGATTCCCGAGGACGGCGGCCTGACGATGTGGATCTCACACCAGGCGCCTCACTCGATCCACGCCGGGTACGCCCCGATGATGGGACTCGAGCCCGACAAGTTGCGGATCGTCTGCCCCTGGGTCGGTGGCGGGTTCGGCCCGAAGGCGGCCGGATATGTCGAGCACCTGATCGCCGGCAAGGCCGCACTGTCACTCGGCAAGCCGGTCAAGTGGGTGGAGGCTCGCTCCGAGGACATGGTCTCGCTGGTTCACGGCCGCGACTACGTCATGACCGCCCGCCTCGGCGTCAACAACGACGGCAAGATCGTCGGTCTCGACGGTACGGTGCTCGCTGCCGCGGGTGCGTACCCGGCGATCGGCGCGATCCTGCCGATGCTCACCCAGATGATGTCGGTGGGCGTGTACGACATCCCGAAGGTCCGCTTCGATGCCAAGACGGTCCTCACCAACAACACCACGGTCGGGGCCTACCGCGGCGCCGGCCGACCCGAGGCGACGCAGTTGATCGAGCGCGTGATGGACGTCGCCGCCGACCAGATCGGCATGGACCCGGCCGAGATCCGTCGGGTCAACTTCCTCCAGCCCGACCAGTTCCCGATGACCACCATCACCGGTGGCGAGTACGACTCCGGCGAGTACGAGAAGTCGCTCGATGCCGTGCTCGAGGCATCGGGTTACGCCGATCTCCGAGCCGAGCAGGCCCGTCGGCGCGAGTCCAACGATCCCAAGCAGTTGGGAATCGGCGTCTCGGCCTACGTCGAGGTCACGGCCCCGGTGGGGCTCCACATCGAGTTCGGTGCGTGCGAGATCAACGACGACGGTTCGGCGACGGTGTACGCCGGCACCAGTGTCCACGGTCAGGGGCATCACACGGCCTTCGCGATGCTGGCCAGCGACATGCTCGGCATCCCGATGGACAAGATCACCCTGGTCAACTCCGACACGGCGCGGGTTCCCCGCGGCGCCGGCACCCTCGGATCGCGATCGCTGCAGACCGCCGGCAGTGCGATCCACCTCGCCTCCGAAGGCGTGCTCGAACGGGCGAAGAAGATCGCCGCGCACATGCTCGAGGCGTCGGCCGACGACATCGTGGTCGGCGACGGGGGGCTCCAGGTGGCCGGTGTCCCCGCGAACGCCGTCTCGTGGGTCGACCTCGCCGCGGCATCGAAGGACGCATCGAAGCTGCCCGAGGGCGTCGACGCCGGTCCGTTGCGGCACGAGCTCGATTTCGACGGCCAGGGATCGACGTTCCCGTTCGGCGCACACGTGTCGCTGGTCGAGGTCGACACCGAGACCGGTCACGTCAAGATGCTCCGCCACGTCGCCGTGGACGACTGCGGCCGAATCCTCAACCCCCTCCTCGTGCGCGGTCAGCAGCACGGCGGTATCGCCCAAGGTGCCGCGCAGGCCCTGTACGAGCACGTCCAGTACGACGAGGACGGCAACCCGATCACGTCGAACCTGATGGACTACGCCATGCCCTCGGCCGCGGAGCTGTGCAGCTTCGAGACATCGAACACCGAGACCGACAGCCCTCGCAATCCGCTGGGCGCCAAGGGCATCGGCGAGTCGGGCACGATCGGCTCGACGCCGGCGATCCACAACGCGGTCGTCGATGCCGTCTCACACCTGGGCGTGTCCCACATCGACATGCCGTGCACCGCCGAGCGCGTGTGGGCGGCCATCCAGTCGGCTCGCTGACCGGCAGTTCCCGCTGACATGGGCGCGGCGCTGGTCCTCGCGTCGTCGTCGCCGCGCCGTCACCAGTTGCTGCGCTCGATCGGGCTCGACTTCGACGTGCGCCCGGCCGATGTCGACGAGTCGGTGCACCCGGGCGAAACGCCGGCCGGTTACGTCCAGCGAGTCGCCCACGACAAGGCGATGGCCGTCGCCGAAACGCTGGGCCGCCCGGTCGACGTCGCCGTGCTGGCGGCCGATACCACCGTCGATGTCGCAGGCGACATCCTCGCCAAGCCGATCGACGACAACGATGCCCGGCGGATGCTGTGTCTGCTGAGCGGCCGGACCCACCACGTGCACACGGCGGTCGTCGGTTGGACCGTCGCTGCGTCGCACGCAGTGACCGTGACGACCGACGTGACGTTCGCTCGCCTGAGTGAACAGGGCATCGAGTGGTACCTGTCGATGGGGGAGCATCTCGACAAGGCGGGCGCCTACGGGATGCAGGGTGCCGGGGGAGCGCTCGTCCACCGAATCGACGGCAGCCCGTCGAACGTGATCGGATTGCCGCTCGCCGAGACGATCGGTGTGCTCCGAGCCTGCGGTGTCGACGTCGTCGGCGGCTGATCCTGCCTCCCACACCCCGTTCGCGTCGGTTCGCGCGGAAAGCCCGTCGGTGCGCGACAGGGTGTGGTGAACGGGCTGTGCGCGCGATCGGGGACCTCAGGTGGGCCGGCGTTTCCTGGGCTCACCTCGACGCCCCAACGCGTCGTCGAGGTCCTGACGACCGGCCGCCGGGACTGACCACATTCGTTAGCACTCTCACCCTCCGGTTGCTAACGCGCCGTCGTTGTGTCTAGCATTGGCACTCGCACGGGCCGAGTGCTAACGGCCCGGAACAGGCAAGATCCCAACCCCGTGACACGCCAACGGAGGCATGCACCCATGAACCTGAAGCCGCTCGATGACCGTATCGTCGTCAAGCCGAACGAGGCCGAGACCCAGACCGCGTCGGGTCTCGTCATCCCCGACACCGCCAAGGAGAAGCCCCAGCAGGGCACGGTGCTCGCCGTCGGCCCGGGCAAGCGCGCCGAGTCGTCCGGTGAGATCATCCCGCTCGGCATCGAGGTCGGCCAGACCGTCCTCTACTCCAAGTACGGCGGTACCGAAGTGACCGTCGCCGGCGAGGATGTCCTCGTGCTGAACGGTCGTGACGTGCTCGCGATCGTCGAGAACTGAACTCTCCGAAACCCACCCCTGAAGATCTGACGAAGTAGACCAAGGACTGATTACGAATGGCAAAACTGCTGCATTTCGACGACCAGGCTCGTCGTTCACTGGAAGCCGGCGTCAACAAGCTCGCCGACGCCGTCCGCGTCACGCTCGGCCCGAAGGGTCGCAACGTGGTGCTCGACAAGAAGTTCGGCGCCCCGACGATCACCAACGACGGCGTCTCGATCGCCAAGGAGATCGAGCTCGACGACCCGTTCGAGAACATGGGCGCCCAGCTCGTGAAGGAAGTGGCGACCAAGACCGACGACATCGCCGGTGACGGCACGACCACAGCGACGGTGCTCGCCCAAGCGATGGTGCGCGTCGGCATGAAGAACGTCGCTGCGGGTGCCAACCCGATGGCCGTCAAGAAGGGCATCGAGAAGGCCGTCGCCGCTGCCGTGGATTCGCTCCAGAGTCAGGCCAAGGACGTCGACGACAAGAGCGACATCGCGAACGTCGCGACGATCTCGGCCGCCGACAGCTCGATCGGTGAGGTCATCGCCGACGCCATCGACAAGGTCGGCAAGGACGGTGTGGTCACGGTCGAGGAGTCGAACACGTTCGGCACCGAGCTCGAGTTCACCGAGGGCATGCAGTTCGACAAGGGCTACCTGTCGCCGTACTTCGTGACCGATCCAGATCGTCAGGAAGCGGTGCTCGAGGACGCCTACATCCTGCTCAACCAGGGCAAGATCTCGACGGTGCAGGCGATGCTCCCCGTTCTCGAAGGCGTCATGAAGACCGGCAAGCCGCTCGTCATCATCGCCGAGGACCTCGAGGGTGAGGCCCTCGCGACGCTCGTCGTCAACAAGATCCGTGGCACGTTCAACGCCTGCGCCGTCAAGGCGCCGGGCTTCGGCGACCGCCGCAAGGCGATGCTCCAGGACATGGCCGTCCTCACCGGTGGCCAGGTCATCAGCGAAGACGTCGGCCTCAAGCTCGAGAACACGACGCTCGACCTGCTCGGCACCGCCAAGCGCATCATCATCACCAAGGACAACACCACCATCGTCGATGGTGGCGGCACCGAGGACGACGTCAAGGGTCGCATCAACCAGATCAAGGCCGAGATCGACAACACCGACTCGGACTGGGACCGCGAGAAGCTCCAGGAGCGCCTCGCCAAGCTGGCCGGTGGCGTCGCCGTCATCCAGGTCGGCGCGGCCACCGAGGTCGAGCTGAAGGAGAAGAAGCACCGCATCGAAGATGCAGTCAGCTCGGTTCGCGCCGCGATCGAAGAGGGTGTGGTTGCCGGTGGCGGCACCGCCCTGATCCGGGCCCGTCCCGCTGTCCTGGCGGTCGTGGAGGCCCTCGAGGGTGACGAGCAGACCGGCGCCCGGCTGGTCTGGGAGTCGCTCACCGCTCCGGCGCGCAACATCGCCGAGAACGCCGGGCTCGAGGGTTCGGTCATGGTTCGTGCGATCGAGTCCGAGACCGGCACCAACGGCCTGGACGCCTCCACCGGCGAGATCGTCGACATGGTCAAGGCGGGCATCATCGACCCGGCCAAGGTCACCCGCGCCGGCCTGCAGAACGCAGCGTCGATCGCGGCCCTCGTGCTCACCACCGAATGCCTGGTCGCCGACAAGCCCGAGCCTCCGGCGCCGATGGGCGGCGGCGGCATGGACCCGATGGGTGGCATGGGCGGCATGATGTGACATTGCGAGTTGTGCCAGGCACAACTCGCAATGTGGTCTCGACGGCCCGGGGTTTCGGCCCCGGGCCGTTGCGCGCGTCGGAACCAACGGAAAGCCCCCCGGCGACCACCTGCCGCGTGTGAATCAGCTCTGCGCTGATTGGTTGGTGTTGGGGACCGTACGATCGGCACCGTGCCCAGACGTATCATCGAGACGATCCCGGAGCTGTTCGACCGGGCCGTCGACACGGCGCCCGACACCGAGTGGCTCGTCACCGATGCCGGCTCCTGGACGTTCGCGGATGCCGCCGTGATCGTCGATCGGCTCGCTGCCGGGCTCGACGCCGCCGGTGTCGCCCCCGGCGACCGGGTGCTCGTGACCGCCCGCAACGAGCCGCGCTACCTGTTCGCATGGTTCGCGATCATGCAGATCGGAGCGATCCAGGTGCCGGTCAACCCAGCGAGCAGCGACCTCGAGTTCGCCGGGTTCGTCGACCAGGTTCGTCCAGCGCTCGTCGTCACCGACGGTGGGCTGCGGCCGACCATCGGGGCCGTCGCGGCCGGTGTGGCAGTCGTCGACATCGACGTGTTGATGACCGCCGACGGTCGCGGTGCGCCGCACGCGGTCGTCGTGCCCGACGACCTCGCGGTCTTCATCCCGACGTCGGGGACCACCGGTCGGTCGAAGCTCGTGATGCAGACCCAACGCGCCTATGCGTGGGCGGGCACGTGCTTTCCGCAGTGGATGCAGCTCGACGGGACGGATCGGTTGTTGACCTCGCTGCCGCTGTTCCACATCAACGCGCCCGCCTATTCGGCGCTCGGGTCGGTCGCGCTGCGAACCGGGCTGGTCCTCCTGCCGCGGTTCTCGGGGAGCGACTTCATCGACGCCGCCCGCCGGCACGACGCCACCGAGTTCAACGCGATCGGAGCGATGCTCGAGATCCTCATGCGCCAGCCCGAGCGTCCCGACGACGCCGAGAATCCGCTGCGCCGGTGCTACACGGGCCCCTCGCCGACCGAGCGACGCCAACGCGAGATCGAGGAGCGGTTCGGGATCGAGATCGTCTGCGGCTACGCGCTGAGCGAGTCGCCGCTCGGCTTCATCTGGCGCCCTGGTACCCGTCCGTTCGGAACGTTGGGATGGCCACGACAGCATCCCCAGCTCGGCGAGGCCAACGAGGCTCGCGTCGTCGACGGGGGTGCCGAGGTCGCCGCCGGGGAGGTCGGAGAGCTCCAGCTCCGCAATCCGGTCGTGATGCGCGGCTACTTCGAGATGCCCGAGGAGACCGCCGCCGCACTCGACGACGATGGCTGGCTGCACACCGGCGATCTCGTCGAGCGACACGGTGACGGATCGGTGACCTTCGTCAGCAGGCGCAAGGAGGTCATCCGGCGCCGGGGCGAGAACCTGTCGCCGGTCGAGGTCGAGGCGTGCCTGGAGGCGCACCCTACCGTCGCCGAAGCGGCGGTCGTGGGGGTGCCCTCCGCGATGTCGGAGGAGGAGGTCAAGGCGTTCGTCGTCAACGCCCCCGACGTCACGGTCGACGTCGCCGCCCTGCGGCAGCACTGTCTCGGCAGGCTGGCTCGCTACAAGGTGCCGCGCTACATCGAAGTCGTCGAGCAGCTGCCGCACACACCGACGGGCCGGATCGCGAAGCACCTGCTCGGGCGCGGGCGGAACGATCGCGAGGTCGATCTCGGCGGCTGATCCGTCAGTGCCGTTGTCGTTGCCCGAGGCGACCGGGACCACGTCGGCGATAGGTTGCGACGCATGGCCGAGCGCGCGATGCGCCCCTTCTGGATCCATCAACTGGCCGAGTACCTGATCGGCATCGCCCTCGTCGCCCAGGGGTTCCAGGACCCGGAGCCGCTCGTCCCGACGCTCGCCGGTGTGCTCGTCCTGGTCAACGCATCGATCGTGCGCGGACCGCTCGGTGCGTTCCGGCTGGTCGGCAGGGGTACGCACCGCTGGTTCGACGTGGGTGTGATGGCCGCGATCGTCCTCGGTGCCGTCCAACCGTGGCTCGTCGTCGAGGTGACTGGTCGGGCGGTGATGCTGATCATGCTGGCGCCGCTCGGCTTCCTGTGGTTCTACACCGACTGGGCCGAACGCAAGGACCGCACTCGCCGGCGTTCGGACCGGGCCGGTCAGGCCGGGGAGGACTTCGGTCGCAGTGCCGGCCGGTTCGCCGCCACGGCCTACGTCGCTGGCAAACGGGTGATCAAGAAGCGCTCCGAGTCGTAGCGGCCATCCGGGCAGCCTCGATCTTGTCGGTGGTGAGTCTCGAACGAGCGAAGACGAACAGGCAGGCGAAGATCACCGACGCTGCGTACCACGTCGACCGGAGGGCGAACTCACGATCGACCTGCCGTTCGACCACCCATACGAGCACGCCGCCCGCCGCCGCTCCGAACGGGATCATCCCCCACGCGAAGAATCGATACACGCTGTTCACGCGGCCGAGCAGGTCCTCGGGAATGATGGTCTGGCGAAGGCTGACCGTGATCACGTTCCACAGCAGCACGAACAACGATTCGATCCCGAACAGGACGAGTACGACGGGCCACCACGCGATCAGCCCGATCAGCAACGGGACCACCGTCATCCCACCGATCGACACGGCGAGCGCGGTGCCGCTCCCCAAGCGCTTCGAGATCGTCGGGGCCAGATTGCCGCCGAGCAACGCTCCGATCGCCCCGCCGAACCCGATCGCAGCGAACAGGAACGGGCCGACGTTCATGACCTCCTGGGCGAAGAGCACGAACGTGGCTCCGTGGATCATCGCGGCCGCGTTCATGATGCCCAGGATGATCGCCATCGGTCGCAGCAGGGGATGACCCATCAGCCATCGAACGCCCTCGCTCAACTCCTCTCGGAACGTCTGCTTCGGCCTCGTCTCGTCGCGTCTGGCGCGGAACGTCCCCGGGACGAGGAACACCATCGCAGCAGCCACGAAGAACGTGCCGGCGTCGACGAAGAAGGGCAAGGAGAACGCGACGAGGAGGAGGACGGACCCCAGCGGAGGACCGGCGAAGGTGTTGGTCACCGCCTCGATGCTCCACAGCCTGCCGTTTGCCTTCTCGAGCTGGTGCGGTTGCACGATGTTGGGCAGGATCGTCTGGTTGGAGTTGTCGCGGAGCACCTCTGCCATACCGAGCAGGAGCGTCGCGACGAGCACGAGGAGCAACAGGCCCGTCCGGGTGCCCGTCACGGTGCCGACCTCGCCCGGACCGGGGAGCACGTCCTGAGAACCGAGCACCGCGAACGCCACGACGAGTGTCATCAGACCGCGGAGCACGTCCATCGACAACATCGCCTTGCGGCGATCGACGCGGTCGGTGATCACACCCGCCGGCAGTGTGAAGACGAGCCAGGGGAGACGTTGGGCGACTGCTACGAGTGCGATGAGGATCGGGTTCCGAGTGATCGCGGACGCCAGCCACGGATACGCGATCTGGCCCATGCCGTCGCCGAGGTTCGACACCACGGTGCCGGTGAACAGCTTGTAGTAGCTCGCGCCGAGACGGTCCTTCCCGCCGCCGCCGCCGTTCGGCGGGGTGGGGTCGTCGGCCGTGTCGAGGCGGGTGTCGGACTCGCTCATGGTGCCAGGTCCCGGAAGAATACTCGGACGACACGCAGCGGCAGCGGCAGCGGCGAGCCATCGCCGGGACCGCGGCCGTAGGCTGACGTGATGTCGTTCGAGCGTCCTGCCCCCGACCTCACGAAGCTGCTCGCCGCCTGGGAGGAGTTCGAGCGTGGCGAGCAGCAGCCGGGCAGAGTACTGGCCAACCTCAAGACCGCTGGTCTTCCCGAGGTGCTCGCGGAGTTGATCGAGAGTGGCTGGGAGCCGGACGGCGCCTCCAGCTGACGTGTCGACATCAGCAGAGCACATCCCCCGCCGCACCGGCGGCCGCCAGGTCATCCCCCGCCCGGATGCGTGGGAACCGGGTCCGGGCGCGCCGTGGCCCGTCGGCGCCGCCCCCAGCCTCGGTGACGTCCTGTCCGCGGTGCCCGAGCACGATCGTCCGGTCCTGCCGGCGTTCCCCGGTGCGCGTGCATCGGCGGTGCTCATCACTCTCGCCACCGGAGCCGATGGGCCCGAGGTGCTCCTGACGCGTCGCTCGTGGCAGCTCCGACACCATCGCGGCGAGATCAGCTTTCCCGGCGGGCGCATGGACCCGGGGGAGACGCCGGCCGACACCGCGCTGCGTGAGGCCCACGAGGAGGTCGGCCTGCACCCCGATCACGTGGCCGTCCGCGGCGAGCTCGAACACCTCAACACGGTCGTCAGCCGGAGCTACATCGTGCCCAAGGTCGCAACCGTCCCCGAACCGCTCCCGTTGCGCGCCGAGACCATGGAAGTGGATCGGGTCATGTGGGTGCCGATCGCGGAGCTCACCCGGGCCGACACCTATCGATCCGAGGTGTGGGGGTTCGGTGCGACTCACCGCACCTTGCACTTCTTCGAGCTCGACGACGAGACGATCTGGGGTGTGACCGCCCACATGCTCGTCGACTTGCTCCGCCGAACCCTCGGCAATCCGTAGCGCCATCCCCACCACCCGAGCGAATCGGTTCAGGCGACGGCCACGATGGTCCGCCACAACGACTCGACGTGTGACCGGCCCGTCGTTCGGGCCCCCACGCTGATGCGCAGCACGCTGCGCCCGTCCAGCACCGTGCGGGTCACGTGGAACTCGCCCTCGGCGTTGATGCGGTCGATCACGCGGTCGGTCGGGTCATCGCCGTCGCCTGCGACCCGGAGGCAGACGAGGTTGAGCGGGTGGGGTGCAACGATCTCGAAGCGGTCGTCGTCGGCGATCCAGCCGGCCAGCTCGTGCGCGAGCGAGATGTCGCGTCGCAGCCGTTCGACGGTCGCATCGATACCGTCGAGGCGGATCGTGAACCACAGCTTGAGTGCCCGGAATCGTCGCCCGAGCGGCACCTGCCAGTCGCGGTAGTCGATCGCGGCGCCCGATTCTGCCGCCGCCGAACGGAGGTACTCGGGCAGGATGCTGAGCGCGCCGAGCAGTGCCGCACGATCGGCGGTCCAGAACAGCGTGCAGTCGAAGTTGACGCCCATCCACTTGTGGGGATTGGTGCAGTAGGAGTCGGCGCGCTCGAGGCCGGCGTTGACCCAGCGGTGCTCGGGGGCGAGCGCTGCGATGCCGCTCATCGCACCGTCGACGTGAAGCCACACTGCGTTGCGTTCGCAGATCTCGGCGATCTCCGTCGTCGGGTCGAAGGCCATTGACGACGTCGTCCCGTGGGTCGAGCACACGAAGCAGGGGACGAAACCCGAGCGCACATCGGCCTCGATCGCGTCGGCGAGCGCTCGGGGTCGCATGGCGAACACCTCATCGTGATCGACGATGCGGATCCGGTCGGTGCCGATTCCGGCGATACGGAGGCCCTTCTCGACCGAGGAGTGCGCCTGGGACGTGCAGTAGGCCGTCAGTCGGCTCGTGTCGCCCGTGACGTTCACGGCGCCGTCGGTCGCGCGCCAGCGAGCCGCGAGGATCGCGACCAGCGACGCCTCGCTCGCCGATCCCTGGATCACCCCTCCCCCTCGCTCGCTCGTCGACCGGAACCGTGCGGGGAGATCGAGCAATTCCTGCATCCAGTCGAGCATCAGCGTCTCGATCTCGGTGCACGCCGGTGAGGTGATCCAGCTCATCCCCTGCACGCCGAGACCGGCCGACGCGAGCTCACCGAGGATCGACGGGTACGACGTGTTGGCCGGGAAGTATGCGAACCAGTTCGGGTGCTGCCAATGGGTGATGGTCGACAGGACCACCCGACCGAGGTCGGCGATCACCGCCGACCACGGTTCGGGACCGGTCGGCGGATGCTCGGGCAGCATCGCTCGCACATCGCCCGGCTCGATGTCGGGCACGATCCGCCGATCACCCACTCCCTCGAGGTAGTCGGCGATGAGATCGATCAGCTCGTAGCCGTCGCGTCGGAACTCGTCAGGGGTCACCCCGCGACCGTACGCGTACCCTCCACCGGACCTTCGGCTCTGGCGGCGCTCGGCCGGGCGATGGTTGCGTGGGAACCGTGAGCGAGTTCGTGTACTCCGTCGTCGCATCGTCGTTGCACGATGCAGCGTCGATCGACCGCATCCTTCGTCCGGTCCGCGCGTCGCTCGGCGGTCTGGGCGGCGAAGCGGCGACCGACGACACGATCGGGCGGGCCATCCCCCACGTGGTCGTCGTCGCGACCGGCGGCACCGAACGCACTGTGCTCGAGGTCGTCGCACGGCGTCGGGCGTCGGTGCCGTGGGAGCCGGTGGTGCTCGTGACACACCCGCTGCACAACAGCGTGCCGGCAGCGATCGAAGCGTTGGCTCGGCTTCGTCACGACGGAGTGGTGGGCAGGATCGTGCAGACGGTCACCCCCGGCGAGCCGGCGACCACGATCGCCGATCTGTCGGCGATCCATCGGCTCCGGCGCGCTCGTCTCGGACTCGTCGGCCAACCGTCGGAGTGGCTGGTCGCGAGCGTTCCCGACCCCGACGGGCTGCGCCGACGGTGGGGAATCGCCCTCGTCGACATCGACATCGGCGAGACGATCCGCCACCACCGAGAGGCCCGCGACGTCGAGGTGGGACCCGTGGCGGTCCGCTTCACCGCGCACGGTGAGCCGACCCCGGACACCGTGGCCGCCGCGGCGCTCCACCCGACGCTCATCCAGACCATCGAGCGGCACCGGGTCGACGCTGTCGCGGTGCGGTGCTTCGACTTCATCACCGAGCTGTCCACGTCGGGATGCGTGGCGCTCGCCCAACTCAACGACACCGGCGTCGTCGCCGGATGCGAGGGCGACGTGGCGGCGACGGTCGCGATGATGATCGCTCGAGAGGTCCTCGATCTGCCTTCCTGGATCGCCAACCCGGCGATGATCGACCCCACGGGCGGCGAGTTGGTGCTCGCCCACTGCACGGTGGCACCGTCGATGGTCGACGAGATCGAGCTCCACACCCACTTCGAGAGCGGGCTCGGCATCGGGATTCGGGGCACGTTCGGTCCGGGTCCGGTCACGCTGCTCCGCCTCGGTGGTGACCGGCTCGAGCGCCACTGGTTCGCTCAGGGCGAGGTGGTCGCCCACGGTGACTCCCCCGATCTGTGCCGCACGCAGGTCACCCTCCACGTCGTCGATCGCGAGCTCGACCCCTTGCTCGAGGACCCGCTGGGCAATCACATCGTCATGGTTCGGGGTCACCACCGTGCTCGGCTGGAGCGGTGGTGGCGGCTGGCGTTCGGCGATCGCTGACGGCATCTCGCTCGCGACGCGCCCGCCGGGACGCGGCCACGATCCGCCAGGCGATCACGCCGAGGCCGACGAGGATCGCGAGCAGGACGACGCCCTGTCGCCACCCACCGCGCGCCTCGCTCCCACATCCCGGTTTCGGAACGGCGCTGATGCACTCCCCGAGCCCACGTTCTTCGGGGAGGAAGTCGTTGATCGTGTCGTCCGGGGTCGACGCACCGGAAGCCGACACCGACGCCGGCACCGACGCTGGGCCGGGAGCGGCCGATGCTGCGAGGTCGGGCAGTGTGCCTGCGATCAGGAGCACCGACGTCACCGTGAAGAGGCGGAGGAACACGCCGACTGTCTACCATCGAGGACTTGGACACCGTCGCCGACCCGCCCGCGCAACAGCCCGCCGACCAGCCGGCCGGCCCGTCGGCGGCCCACGACACCGTGCTCGTGGTCGACTTCGGCGCGCAGTACGCACAGCTCATCGCTCGTCGGGTGCGCGAACTCCGGGTGTACTCCGAGATCGTGCCGCACCGCATCACCGCCGCCGCGATCACCGACCGACGGCCCGCCGCGATCATCCTGTCCGGAGGGCCCAAGAGCGTGCACGTCGACGGCGCACCGTCGCTCGACCCGGCGATCTACGAGCTCGGCGTTCCGATCCTCGGGATCTGCTACGGCGCCCAGTTGATCGCCCAACAGCTGGGTGGCACCGTCGGCCGGGGGATGCGCGGCGAGTACGGCCGCGCCCGCATGAACCGGATCCCCGGGTCGTCCTCGGTGCTCCTCCACGAGGGTGTTCCGGCCGAGCAGGACGTCTGGATGAGCCACTTCGACGCCGTGACCGACGTGCCGGACGGGTTCGAGGCGACGGCGACGACCCCCGACGCTCCGGTGGCCGCCTTCGAATCCGTCGAACGCAAGATCTATGCGGTGCAGTACCACCCCGAGGTCAAGCACTCGCCCCACGGCATGGCGATCCTCGAGCAGTTCCTGTGGCGTCTCGCCGACTGCCGGCCGGACTGGGAGATGACGTCGGTGATCGACGAGCAGGTCGCTGCGATCCGCGCTCGGGTCGGGGATGCACGGGTGATCTGCGGCCTGTCGGGCGGCGTCGACTCGTCGGTCGCTGCTGCACTCGTACATCGTGCGATCGGCCACCAACTCACCTGCATCTACGTCGACACGGGGCTCATGCGCAAGGGCGAGAGCGAGCAGGTCGTCGAGACGTTCCGCCGCAACCTCGGGATCGAGCTGATCCATGCCGATGCCGCCGATCGGTTCTTCGCGGCCCTCTCCGGCGTGAGCGAACCCGAGGCGAAGCGCAAGGCGATCGGCGAGCAGTTCATCCGCGTGTTCGAACAGCACACCGGCGGGCTCGAGGACGCTCGATTCCTCGTCCAGGGCACGCTCTACCCCGACCTCATCGAGAGTGGCGGCACCGACGGGACGGCCGCCGTGATCAAGAGCCACCACAACGTCGGCGGACTTCCCGACGACATGGAGCTCCAGCTCATCGAACCGCTGCGCGATCTGTTCAAGGACGAGGTCCGCGCGCTCGGCACCGAGCTCGGGCTCCCCGACGAGATGGTGTGGCGGCAACCCTTCCCGGGGCCGGGTCTGGGTGTCCGGATCATCGGTGAGGTCACGCCGGAGCGTGTCGCCGTGCTGCAGGACGCCGACGCGATCGTCCGTGAGGAACTGGCGAAAGCCGGGCTGGAGCGTGAGATCTGGCAGTCGTACGCAGCCCTCCTCGCCGACGTGCGCTCGGTGGGCGTGATGGGCGACGAGCGCACCTACGGCCATCCGGTCGTGATCCGCGCCGTGACCAGCGACGACGCCATGACCGCGGACTGGGCGCGGGTGCCCTACGACGTGCTCGAGACGATGTCGCAGCGCATCATCAACGAGGTGGCCGGTGTGAACCGGGTGGTGTACGACATCACGTCGAAGCCGCCCGGCACGATCGAGTGGGAGTAGCGGGTACCGGCGCCCGAGTGCTCCGCCAGAAGTTTCTCGGGTCTGTTCGCAACGTGTTCGTAACACTCGATACAATCCCGAAGGTCCTATGAAGCGATTCAACCACGTCATCGTCGCCGCATCGACCCTGGTCATGGCTCTTCCGGCCATGTTCCCGGAGGTTGCCGCTGCCACGTCCGTCGACGACCAACGTCGAGAGGTCGGGCGGATCGTCGATGAGCTCGATCGTTTGCACACCCAGGCCGACATCCTGGCCGAGGACTACGCGGAAGCGGTCGACAACCTCGCCCAGCTGTCCGTCGAGGTGACCGCTGCGGAGGCGCGGGTCGCCGCCAAGGAGGCCGAGCTCGCCAGCCTGCGGGGTGACCTGTCGGAGGTCGCGCTGCGTTCGCTGACCGGCTCGGGCGGCGACGTGCTCGGGCCGTTGTTCTCCAACGCCGACGTGTACAGCGACGGTCTGCGACGCGATTCGTTCAGCCGGGTGGCGCTCGCTGTGGGCACCGGCACCACCGACGATCTCGACGAGCTCATCAGTGATCTCGACGACGAGCGTCGCGATCTCGATGCCAAGCGGGCCCAGGTCGAGTCGCTCAAGGCCACGATCGAGAGCAAGCAGTCCCAGACGCTCGAGGCGACCGAGCAGTACGAGGTGCGTCGCAACGAGGCCGAAGCCCGCCTCGGCGAGCTGATCGCCGAGGAGGAGGCGCGGCGCGCCGAGGAGGCATTCGCACGCCTCCAGGCCGAGCTCGCAGCCCAGCAGGCGGCCGCCAACGCTGGTGGCGGCAACTCTGGTGGTGGCGGCAACTCCGGCAGCTCTGGTGGCGGCAACTCCGGTGGTGGCGGCAACTCCGGCAGCTCTGGTGGCGGCAACTCGGGCGGCGGCGGGGGTGGCGCGACGGCATCCGCCAGGCAATCGGCGCCGGTGGCCAACATCCCGTCGGTCTCGGGGCTCGCCGGGGTCGCGATCCAGGCCGCCCAGAGCCAGCTCGGGGTGCGCTACGTGTACGCGACTTCGAAGCCGGGGGTGTCGTTCGACTGCTCCGGGCTCACCCATTACGCATGGGGCCAGGCTGGCGTCTACCTACCGCGCAACTCTCGGGCGCAGGCGGCGGCCACGCCGCGGGTGCCGGCTGCGGCCGCTCAGGCCGGCGACCTCATCTTCTACTACTCACCGATCAGCCACGTCGGGATCTACGTCGGTGGTGGCCAGCTGATCCATGCCCCCAACTCGGGCACGGTCGTCAAGGTCAGCAGCGTGAGCTGGGGCAAGGTCACCGCCGTCGGCCGTCCAGGCTGACCGCCGGCGGGCTGTCGCCCGATCGCTCGGCGGCGCTACGGTCCGTGATCGTGCAGGGCATCGATCGCGAACGGGTTGCCGATTGGCTCGTCGCCAACATCGAAGGCGCCGCTGCGCCGTTCCGGTTCGATCTGATCGTCGGCGGGCGCTCCAACCTCACGTTCCTCGTGACCGATGCCGGTGGGGTGCGCTTCGTGTTGCGCCGCCCTCCGATCGGTCATGTGCTCGCCACGGCGCACGACATGGCCCGCGAGCACCGCATCATCACCGCCGTCGGCCAGACCGACGTCCCGGTTCCACGCACCCTCGGACTGTGCACCGACGACGAGGTCAATGGCGCACCGTTCTACGTCATGGAGTACGTCGACGGTGTGGTGCTCGACTCGCCCGAACGCGCCGAGGTGATGCCGATCGAGCTCCGGCGGCAAGCCGGCGAACACCTCGTCGACGTCCTGGCCGACCTCCACCGCACCGACGTCGATGCGATCGGGTTGGGCGATCTCGCCCGCCGCGACGGGTACGTCGAACGTCAGATCAAGCGGTGGTCGACCCAGTGGGTCAACTCGAGGACGCGCGAGCTGCCGGCGATCGACGAGGTGGCCACCCACCTCGCCGGGCACGTGCCCGACCAGCAGGGGGTCGCGATCGCTCACGGCGACTACCGATTCGGGAACTGTCTCACCGACATCGAGCGGGGCCGCATCGTCGCGGTGCTCGACTGGGAGCTGTGCACGCTCGGTGATCCACTCGCCGATCTCGGCTATCTGGGCGTCTACTGGGTCGGTGCCGACGGCGAGGGCCGGCACAACGACCCGACGAGCGCACCCGGCTTCCCGTCGTACGCAGACGTCGTCGAGCGGTACGCAGCACGGACCGGGCGCGACGTGTCGAACATCGACTACTACGTCGCGTTCTCGTCATGGCGGCTCGCCGTCATCAGCGAGGGCGTGTACGCCCGCTACCTGCACGGGGCGATGGGCGATCAGGCCGATCCGGATGTGCTCGACCAATTCCGCACGGGCACCGAGGATCTGGCGCAGAAGGCCCTCGACGCCGTGAGGCGGCTCCGATGAGCTCGACCGGCGCGCTCGCCGGATGGGAGCGGTCGTCGTTCTCGGCTGCCGGCTTCGTCCATGACACCTACCGGAAGGGGAATGGTCCCGGGGTGATCGTGATCCACGAGGTGCCGGGCATCACTCCGAAGGTCGCCGCGTTCGCCGAAGACGTGGTCGCTCGTGGGTTCACCGTCGTGATGCCGGACCTCGTCGGAACACCGGGACGTGAGGTGAGCTGGCCGTACACGGTCGCCAGTCTGGTGAAGGTCTGCATCTCGAGGGAGTTCACCTCGTGGGCGCTCGATCGCACGACGCCCGTGACGGCGTGGCTGCGCGCCCTGGCCCGAGCGATGCACGCGGAGCTCGGCGGCCCCGGCGTCGGTGCGGTCGGAATGTGCTTCAGCGGGGGTTTCGCGCTCGGCATGATGGTCGACGACGTGGTGGTCGCCCCAGTGGTGTCCCAGCCCTCGTTCCCGCTCGCGAGGGGCAAGGGAGAAGCGCAGCGGAACCTCGGGCTCTCGCCCGATGACGAGCTCGCGGTGATCCGTCGCGCCGGCGAGGGTTGCCAGGTGCTCGGGCTCAGGTTCAGGGGCGATCGTATGGTGGGGATGCGGTTCGCCGAGTTGCGCGAGAAGCTCGGCGACGCGTTCGTGGCGGTCGAGCTGCCGAGCTCGTCGTGGCAGGACCATTCCGTGCTCACCGAGCAGCGCGACGAGGCGAGCGTCGAGCGAGTGCTCGACTTCCTGGCGGCGAAACTCCGTGACGCCCCGATGCTCGGGTGATGCGTACGATGGGATACCCCGGTAGGGTATTGATCCCGGTAGGGTATTGACATGGCGGCGCCCGGATATCACGACGACAAGGCGGCGGTGCTCGCCCGTCTGAAGCGGATCGAGGGGCAGGTCCGCGGCCTCCAACGGATGGTCGACGACGACACCTACTGCATCGACGTGCTCACCCAGGTCTCGGCCGCGACCAAGGCGCTGCAGAGTGTCGCCTTGCAGCTCCTCGACGACCACCTCCGGCACTGCGTCGCGGGCGCCGTGCAGTCCGACGACGTCGCCGAATCCGATCGGATCCTCACCGAGGCCACCAAGGCCATCGAAAGGCTGGTGAAGTCATGACCTCCGAAACCATCACGTTCTCCGTCCCGGGAATGACCTGCGGTCATTGTGAGGCGGCGGTGAAGCAGGAGGTCGGTGGGGTCGCGGGGGTCACCGATGTCGACGTTGATCTCGATTCCAAGGACGTCGTGGTGACCGGCAACCGGCTCGATCGCGACACCATCGTGGCGGCCATCGACGAAGCCGGTTTCGATGTCGCCTGACTCGGACGTCGTGTCCACCACCACGTCCGACAGCGTCGATCTCGACGTCACGGGGATGACGTGCGCTGCCTGCGCCTCCCGGATCGAACGAAAGCTCAACAAGATCGACGGCGTCACCGCGTCGGTCAACTACGCCACCGAGAAGGCGCGTGTGCGTCTGGCCGATCGGCCCATCGACGTGGCGGACCTGATCGCCGTCATCGAGGCGACGGGCTACGGAGCCCACCTCCCGTCACCCGACGCCGACGCTCCCGATCGGGTGGCGTGGCTCCGGCGTCGCCTCGTCGTCGCAGTCGCGCTCGGCCTGCCGGTCCTGTTGCTGTCGATGGTCCCGGCGCTCCAGTTCGACGGATGGCAATGGGTCGCGCTCGTGCTCGCGACACCCGTCGCGACCTGGGCTGCATGGCCGTTCCACCGGGCGATGGTGCTCAACCTCCGCCATGGGCAGACGACCATGGACACCTTGATCTCGGTCGGCGTCGCCGCCGCCTACGCGTGGTCGCTCTGGGCGCTGATCTTCACATCCGCCGGCGATGTCGGTATGGAGATGTCGATGTCGCTCGACGTCGGATCGGGGGACGGTGGCCACCACATCTACCTCGAGGTGGCATCGACGGTTGTTGCGTTCATCCTGGCCGGTCGCTTCTTCGAGGCGCGGGCGAAGCGACGGGCCGGCGACGCTCTGCGGTCGCTGCTCGATCTCGGCGCGAAGGACGTCGCGGTGTTGGGGCCCGACGGCACCGAGCGCCGCATCTCGATCGACGAGCTCCGGGTCGGCACCCGATTCGTCGTCCGACCGGGAGAGAAGGTCGCCACCGACGGTCGGGTCGTCGACGGGTCATCGGCGATCGATCAATCGCTCGTCACCGGTGAGAGCATGCCGATCGAGGTGGGGTGCGGCGATCCGGTGATCGGCGCCACCGTGAACGTGCACGGCCGTCTCGTCGTCGAAGCGACGCGTGTCGGTGCCGACACCCAGTTGGCGCAGATGGCGCGCCTCGTGGAGGACGCCCAGTCGGGCAAGGCCCCCGTACAACGCCTCGCCGACCGCGTCGCAGCCGTGTTCGTGCCGATCGTGATCGGGCTGTCGTTGGCCACCTTGGTGGTGTGGCTCCTTCGTACGGGTGACGCCGAGCGATCGTTCAGCGCAGCGGTGGCCGTGCTGATCATCGCCTGCCCGTGTGCGCTCGGGCTCGCAACCCCGACCGCGCTGCTGGTCGGCACCGGCCGGGGTGCTCAGCTCGGCATCCTCATCAAGGGCCCCGAGATCCTCGAGAGCACCCGCCAGGTCGACACCATCGTGCTCGACAAGACCGGGACGGTCACCACGGGTCGGATGACGCTGGTCGACGTCCGACCCACGATCTCCGATTCGCCGGGCGGCGAGCCGATCGACGACGGCCTGCTCCTCCGACTCGCCGCGGCACTCGAGTCCGGGAGTGAACACCCGATCGCGCGTGCGATCGTGGACGCGGCGCGGGAACGTTTCGGGTCGGTCGGTCAGGTCGGTGCGGTCGAGGAGTTCGTCAACCTGGCGGGCTCGGGCGTCACCGGTGTCGTCGATGGGGTGCGCTACCAGCTCGGGCGTCCCTCCGCTGACGTCGAGATCGGCGCCGGCCAGACCGTGGTGGAGCTGCGCCGGATCGACGACGAGGCCGTGCTCGGACACCTCGCCGTCGCCGACAGCGTGAAGTCGTCGAGCGCAGAGGCCGTCCGCCGGTTCCGCGAGCTGGGTCTCGACCCGGTCCTGCTGACCGGCGACAACGAGGCGACGGCGCGCACCATCGCGGCCGACGTCGGCATCGAGCACGTCCGCGCGGACGTGCTGCCCGTTGACAAGGTCGCGGTGATCACCCAGCTGCAGGCGACCGGCAAGACGGTCGCGATGGTCGGCGACGGCGTCAACGACGCCGCAGCACTCGCCCAGAGCGATCTCGGCATCGCGATGGGGAGCGGCACCGACGTCGCCATCGAGGCGAGCGACCTCACCCTCGTGCGCGACGACCTGCTCTCCGCTGCGGACGCGATCCGGCTGTCACGGCGCACGCTCACGACGATCAAGGGCAATCTCTTCTGGGCGTTCGCCTACAACGTGCTCGCCATCCCGCTGGCGATGTCGGGTCGGCTGTCGCCGGCGATCGCCGGTGCAGCGATGGCCTTCTCGAGCGTCTTCGTCGTCACCAACTCGCTGCGTCTTCGTCGCTTCCGACCGTCGTGACGGGCGGAGCGGCGACGGTCACCCGGCGAGATCTCGAGCGGTGGCGTAGTCGGCCTTGCCGTTGGGTGATCGTGGCACCGCAGTGACGAACACGACGCGCTTGGGGGCCTTGAACCCGGCGATGTCGGCCTTGACCGAGGCGATGACCTGCTCCTCGGTGACCACCATGCCATCGGCAATCGATGCCACTGCGGTGACGGCCTGTCCGAACCGCTCGTCATCGACCCCGACCACCAAGCAGTCGACGACTCCGGGGACGCGCTTGACGGCCTCCTCGACCTCCTCCGGGAAGATCTTCTCGCCTCCGGAGTTGATCACCTGGCTGCCACGGCCGAGCAGGACGAGCGTCCCGTCGGCCGCGATCTGAGCCATGTCGCCGGGGAACGAGTACCGCGTGCCGGCGATGGTCCGAAAGGTGCGCCCCGACTTCTCCGGGTCCTTGAAGTAGCCGATCGGTACCAATCCGCCGGCGGCAACCATGCCGATCTCACCGCTGCCCGGCGCGACCTCGGTGTCGTCCTCCTTGAAGACCTTTGTCGTCGGGTTCATCGTGAACTTCGCCGTCTCGGTCGGCACGCCGCGCATCGTGACCTGATTGCCCATCGATCCCTCGGACGACCCGATCGCGTCGTAGAGGATCGCCTGCGGGATGCGGTCGAGCAGTGCTTCTTTGACCTCGGTCGTCCACATCACCCCGGACGACACGATCATCTTCAAGGTCGACGTGTCGTATGGCTCGCCGCGCTCGATCGCGGCGTCGATCGCCCGGATGATCGGTTTCGCGAACGAGTCGCCGACGATCGTGTTGTGGGTGCACCCGTGGCGCTGGATGGCATCGAGCAGCTCGTCCGCGTCGAGGCTCCGGTTGGTGAGCGTCACGACGTGCCCGCCGCCGAGATGGTGCATCAGGGCGCCCAGCCAGAGGCCCGTGCCGTGCATCAGCGGCGCACCGGTGATCGACACCGACGTCGCCCCGGAATCGTGCAGCTGCCGGACGAGGGGGGCGATCGACGCGGCCGACTCGGGAGCCGGGAGACCGACCGCGGGGAACCCGAGCGTGCAGAAGAAGCCGGTGATGCCGCCGGTGTCGTACATCACTCCCTTGGGCATGCCTGTGGTGCCGCCGGTGTAGAGCATGTAGACATCGTCCTCGGACCGTTCGATCCGCGGCAGCGGGTCGTGGTCGGCGATCACGTCGCCGTAGGAGATCGCGCCCTCGACGTGGTCATCGCCTCCGTCGTCGACCTCGATCAGGAGCCGGAGCTTTGGGAGGCGATCGACGACGCGCCCGACCCGCTCACCCAGCGAGGTGTGGAACACCAATGCCTCGGCGTCGGCGTTGTCGAGGAGGTACCAGAGCTCTTCGTCGAGATAGCGGTAGTTGACGTTGATCGGGACACCACGCACCTTGAAGGCCGCGTACTGAGCTTCGAGGTACTCGTTGCCGTTGTACAAGTAGAGCCCGATCTTGGAGCCCGGCCCGAGACCGGCAGCATCGAACGCAGCGGCGACGCGTGCGGCGCGATCGTCGTACTGATGCCACGTTCGTGTCGTCGAGCCGTTGGTGATCGCCGGCGCGTCGCCGATCACGTCGCTGACCGATTCCCACACGGTGGCCCAGTGCATCTCCATGGGTCGTGACGATAGGCGACTTCATGCGGATTGCGAGTTGTGCCAGGCACAACTCGCAATCGTCAGTACCCGGGGGCGGGTTGCCAGAGGAGGATCGACCGCACGAGCGGCGACCGCCTCCGCGTCGTCGACCCGGAAGTACAGCGACGGTGCCGCCTCGCTGCCGCCGTGTCGCTCGGATCCGATCGCGTCGCCCATACCCGTTCAATCGTTGCAGGCGCCGGAACTCCGACGCCCCGCTCGAGGTGTGCCAGGCTCGCGCCCGTGGACCTGACCGACGCTCGACACCGCAGCGTGATCGATGCGGCCTGGCGCGACTACGACGACGAGCGCCGCGTGGTGCGGGTCGACGAGCTGAGCGCGATGGTGTCGACGAACCGTGTCTATCGACTCGCCCTCGACGACGGCAGCAATGTGATCGCGAAGTCGTCGAACTATGGCTCGTTCTTCCTGTTCGCCGAGGATCACGATCGATTGCACCGAGCGACCCAGCTGCTCCATGGTGGCCCCTACGACGGGTTCATGGCCGGTGTGTTGACGGTCGGCGGCCGCCCGTACCTCTGGTACGACGGCGAGATGTGGGCCGTGTTCTACGAGGAGGTCGCCGTCAGGGATCGCCTGCCGAAGATCCTCGGCGACGGGCAGGTGGCACACCTCGGCGCCGAGCTGGCCCGATTCCACCGGGCGTGTGCCGGGATCGCCCGCCTCATTCCTCCCCCGTCGAAGACCGCCAAGTCCGATGCCGTGAACCTGTTCGAGATGCTCGGATCGCGCAACGCCGGCGAGCAGTTCGGCCTCGACCAGAGCCGGCTCGACCTCGTCCGACGCCACACCCACCGGTTCCTCATGGCGATCCACGAGACCGGCTACGACTACTGGCCGAAGATGCCGGTCCTCATCGACTGGAACCTCGGCAACTTCTCGGTCGAGTTCGACGGCGACGATCCGAACCGGTTCCACCTGTTCAGCCGTTGGGATTACGACTGGTTCCGGATCGAGTCGCGACTGCTCGACTTCTACTTCTTGTCGCGGGTCTCGTCGCGCACGGGGGACCGGAGCACCTTCACCTATGGCTCGCACACCTTGCTCGAACCGCGGTTCCGGATCTTCCTCCGGGCGTATCACCGCACGTTCCCCCTGACCGAGGCCGAGGTGCTCTTCCTGGCGGAGGCGTACCGGTTCTTCCTGCTGAACTACGTGATCCGCGAGGGACGCCACTTCTTCCGGTTCGAGTTCTGGCAGCACCTGCTGCACGACGCCGTCGACGTCCACCTGCCGAGTCTCGACGAGCTGGATCTTTCCCCGTTGCTCGACGAGCTGGCGTGACCGGAGTGTCAGGAGAGGGCGTGCTCGTTGCGTGTCACGAGTCGCTTGATGTTGCCCAGGTGCCGGGCCATCACGAGGAGGCAGATCCCCATCGTGGCGAGGACCTCCCACGCCTCCTGACGGATGATGCCGACACCGATCGGTAGCAGAGCGACGATGAGGATCGACGCCAACGAAGCGGTCTTGGTCACCCTCGACACCACGAACCAGATCGTGACGAGCCCGATGAAGACCATCGGCGACAAGACGGCGAAGACCCCGCCGCCGGTGGCGACACCCTTGCCCCCGCGAAACCGTTGCCAGACGGGGAACACGTGGCCGATGACGGCGAACGCGCCGAGCCAGTAGCCGGCCGGCCGGCCGTCGACCGACAGTCCGATCCCGGCCGCGGTCGCGCCTTTGGCGGCATCGAGCACGAACACCCAGACACCCTTGCGCCAGCCGAGCACCCTGGTGACGTTCGACGCGCCGGGGTTGCCCGAACCGACCGTACGAATGTCGATGCCGTTCGCACGTGCGACCAAGGAGGCGCTCGGAAAGGTGCCGATCAGGTAGGCGACCGGCAGGAGCACAACCCACATGCCGCCCGCGTCACTTCCGAACGAAGCTGACGGGTGTCGGACGCGGGGCCTTGGAGTGGTCCATCATCGGTCGAGGTGCCGCGCCGGACGCGATGCCGGCGAGGGCGAGTTCGCCATCGCCGCCCACACACTCCGGATCGGGTCCGTCGAGCGGGAGCCCGGTGAAGAACTTCGCGGCCATGCAGCCACCCTGGCAGGCGTCGTAGGAACCGCATGACGCACACGCCCCGGCCGACTGGGGCTCGCGGATCTCTCGGAACAGGTCGCTCCGTTTCCAGACGCGGCTGAATCCGCCCGGATCGCGCACGTTGCCGGCCTTGAACTCGTCGTGGATCACGAACGGGCAGGCATAGACGTCGCCGATCGGGTCGATCAGGCACACGACCCTCCCCGCACCGCAGAGGTTGAGGCCCGGGAGGTTCTCGTCGCCGAGCGCATTGAGGTGGAAGAACGAGTCGCCGGTCAGGACCCGGTCGCCGTGCGCGAGCAGCCACTCGTAGATCTGACGCTGCTGGGCGTTCGTCGGGTGCAACTCGTGCCACGTGTCGACGCCGCGGCCCGAGGGACGCAGTCGTGTCACCCGCAGCTGTGCGCCGTAGGCGTCGGCGAGCGCCTTGAACTCGTCGAGTTGGTCGACGTTGTGCCGGGTCACGACGGTGGAGATCTTGAACGGCCCGAACTCGGCGTCGCGGAGATGATCCATCGCGCGGATCGCCGTGGCATACGACCCGGCGCCGCGGACGGCGTCGTTCGTGGCCGCGTCGATACCGTCCAGGCTGATCTGGATATCGAGATAGTCCATCGTCGCCAGCCGGTGCGCCTTCTCGGCATCGATGAAGGCGCCGTTGGTGGAGAACTTGACGCCGATCCCGAGCGATGTCGAGTACTCGATGAGCTCGAAGAAATCCCGGCGGATCATGGGCTCGCCACCGCCGATGTTGATGTAGAAGACCTGGAGGTCGCGCAGCTCGTCGAGCACGAGCTTGGCCTCGACGGTGCTCAGCTCACGCGGGTCACGTCGACCAGACGACGACAGGCAGTGGACGCACTCGAGGTTGCACGCGTAGGTGAGCTCCCAGGTGAGGCAGATCGGGGCGTCGAGGCCACCCTTGAGCTGATCAACCAGTGCGGTCACGGAGCATCTCCGAATCGACGAGTGAGCCGAGCGCACGCTCGAAGGCGGGCCGTCGGCGGAGCTCGATCCCGCATGCGTCGAACGTGGCTCGAACGGTGGGGTGGGCCTCGAGCGACTCGACGACGCGCACGACATCGGGGTGCTTCAGGAACACGAGTCGTCGGTTGCCGTAGTGGTAGGCGAGCGCTCCGAACGGCTCGGGACGGATGGCGACGTCGGGGTGGAGCCCGAGCGGCCGATCGAGCAGGCCAGAGGGTGCATCGATCGTGCTCACGACGGTGCTCGCGGGCTCAGTAGACCCCGCACATCCCGTCGATCGAGATCTCCTCGATCAGCTGTTCGTCGACGAGCTCGTCGTCGACGTGCTCGGCATCGGTCGCATCGAGGGCGGTGGTGTCCTGGTCCATGGGCGAAGCGTATCGCTCGGCGGCGGGTCGACCCGAACGCTCGACGCCCGGCCCGACGACCACTCACGAGGCGGTGGAGTCCCCGTCGGTGGCCTGGCCGGTGCTGTCGTCGGGTGCATCGGATGCATCGCCCGCGCTCGGCGGTGCCACGTGGTCGAGGGCTCGTCGCAGCAGCGGTCCGGTGTCGTCGGGGACCCGGAAGTCGTCGACATGACCGGCTTCGGCGTCGATCGCTTCCCGGATCGGACGACCGCTGCGATCGGTGACCTGGGACAGCGCCGACTCGAGGCCGGTCATGGGCGACGATTCGACGAAACGGGCGGATGCCTCGTGTGGGGTGTCGGGCGCAGGCTGTGCGCCGCTTCGCGATGCCCGTCGGCTGACGAGGACCGCGATCGCCGCGGTCACGACGATGACGCCGACGACCGCAACAGCGATGATGAGGATCACCTCGACCAGGCTAGTCGGGCGGCTCAGCGCGCCGGTGTGACGGAAGCGACGAACTCGGGGTCGCGGCCGTGCAACCGCCACGTCGCGATGCCGACCCCGAGTCGAAACACCGCCCAGCCGGCCGTGATCGTGAGCAGACCGAACAGCGTGACCAATCCGACGCGCCCGCGATCGGTCGCCCAGAACAATGCCAGTGCCACAGGGATCGTCGCGACGGCGAGCCCGGTCAGCACGACGCCGAGGAGCAGCGCCGCGATCATGCCCTTGCCGGACTCTCCGCTGGCGAAAGGGTTGTCGTTGTCGGGGATCGCGATCGGCACCAGGGCGGACTGCACGACGGCGGCGCCACTTCCGGCGAGCAGGCCGCCCACGCCGACGCCGATCCCGGCGACCAGATAGCGCCACTCGCCCGTGATCGCCGCGGCGAGGAATGGACCGAGCGCGGCGAGCGGTGCGGCCACGATCGCGATCGCGCGCGCCTTGCCCCGCACGAGCGTGTGCGCGTCGGCACCGGCCAGGAGCTCGTGGGTGAGGGCTGGACCGTCGCCACCGAAGCTGTTGCCCGACATGAACAGCACCGCCAACTGAACCGCTCCGCCGACGAGAACCGCACCGCTGCCGGGGCTGTCGCGCAGCACGGTCGGGACCAGCACGGCGGCCAGCCCCACGCCGCCGCCGGTGAACGTCTCCAGCGCAGTTCGCGGGGTGCGGAATCGGGTGACGATGCTGCGCCATGCGATCGCTCCCTCGCGCCCGTCCCCGCACAGGCGTCGCACGGACCGACCGAGGCCGGAGGCATCGGCACTGCCGGTATCGAGACCACCCGAGACCTTGGACGTCACCGCCAGCCGGCGGGCCGACCATGTGAACGCGACCGCGAGCAGAGGCAGCCAGAGCGTGCCCACTGCGAGGTGACCGAGCGCCTGCGCCGGCGCCTCGTCGGCCTGGCCGATCGCTCGACCGATCTGCCCGGGTGGCGACCACGCCATACCGTCGGCGACGCGGGTGCGTTCGGCGTCGTCGAGCCCACCGATCATGGCCGGGACGAACTGGAACAATCCGTAGAAGACGAGCCCTGAGATGCCCACCACGATCTGGCCACCCCGTGGGAACCGACTGATGAGCAGAGCGAGCAGGTTGGTCGCCGTCCTGGCGATCAGCAGCATCGATGCGAGCCAGGCGGTCGCCGCTGCGGCGACGATCGGCAGGCCGTCGAACGCGTGCGCCATGCCGATCGTCAGGCCGAGGCCCATCGTGATACCCGCCAGTCCGGGCGGGCCGAGGGCCGACGACGCGAGCAGGCCGATCGCACAATCACGGTCTGAGAGCGGTTCGGCGGCGATCACCCTCGGATCGATCGGTTGCGCCACACCCGCGACGACGCCGAACCCGAGCACCGCGAGGAGCACGATCGTGCAGAAGATCACCGCGAGCTCGTCGGGCCGGTCGACGGTTCGTCCTGCGACTGCGATGCCGATGCCTGCGCCGAGGCCCACCAGCGCCGATGCGACCGTCGAGACGACGGCACCGACCTGTTCGGCTCCTCCGTGGCGGACGGCTCCCCGCAGCAGTCGCCATCGGAGCCGCACGAACACCCGGGCGAGCTGCACCGTCAGCCCAACCAGGCGAGGGCATGATCGTCGACCTCGGACGCTCCGACGACGTCGATGAATGCATCCTCCAGACGGCGACCGTTGCGGAGTCGTTCGGTCGGCCCGGCCGCGACGACGCGGCCCTCGTGGATGACCCCGACGTGATCGCACAGTCGCTCGACGAGATCCATCACGTGGCTCGAGAAGACGACCGTGCCACCACCCGTCCGGAAGCGATCGAGCATCGAGCGCATGGCACGTGCCGAGACCGGGTCGACGCCCTCGAACGGCTCGTCGAGGAGCAGCAGGCGTGGCCGGTGCACGACCGCCGCAGCGAGCGCAGTCTTCTTGCGCATGCCGTGGCTGTACCCGGCGATCTGCCGGTCGGCGTCATCGGTGAGTTGGAGCGTGGCGAAGAGCTGCTCGCATCGTTCGTGCACGAGCGCCGGCTCGAGCTGACGGAGCTCGCCCATCGTGGCGAGGAACTCGCGAGCGGTCAGGCGCTCGAAGAGTTGGAGCGGGTCGAGGACGACGCCCATCGTCGCTCGCGCCTGCTGGAGCGAGGTGCCGACGTCGTGTCCGCACACCTGGATCGCGCCGCCATCGGGTCGCACGAGCCCGATGACCGACCTCAACGTCGTCGATTTGCCGCTGCCGTTCGGCCCGACCAGCCCGAAGCAGCTGCCAGTCGGGACCTCGAGTGTCAGCGCGTCGAGCGCGCGGGTCTCACCGAACCATTTCGTGAGGTTCTGGATCCGCAGCGGCGACGCCACGGGAGGCGGCAACGACATGGCCGACAGTCTGCCCGGTGGGGCCCTGCTCCGTGCGCCAGCCGCCGCTGAATCCGGAGCACTGGCCGGTCGAGCACCGGTCCCACCCGTCGAGCAGCACGGCAGCGAACTCGGCGAGCAGGCGCGCGGTGCAGTGACGCCGTCGGTTCGGGGCGTGCGACGGTCCCGCTCGTGAGCACGACCATCATCGTTCGAGCTCCGCTCAGCTGACGACGATGCCGCCGTCGCAGGTGATGATGTCGCCGACCGTGTAGGCGCGGGCGCGGGAACTCAGGAAGCTGGCGAGTCCGGCGATGTCCTCCGGACTGCCGACCCGGCCGCGAGGCGTGCCGCGTCCGACGGCGTCCCAGTCGGTTCCCTCGACGTCTCCGCCGGTGCCGACGCCGGTGCTGAGCATCCAGGTCGGGAAGGGACGGGCGCGATGCCGTTGACGAGGATGTTGCGCTTCGCCGCCTGCCCACCGAGGTGACGGGTCAGCGCGTGCACCGCCGCCTTCGACGGACCGTACGAGACCGTCTCGAACGCCGGCGCCCTGATCCCGTCGATCGACCCGATGGTGATGACGCGCGCGGGATCGTCGGCCGTGCCCGATGACTCGCGCAGCGGCAGCAGCTGTTGCGTGAGGAAGAAGACGCCCTCGACGTTGGTGTCCATCACCGTGTCCCAGCCCTTCTCCGGGAACTCCTCGATCGGCGCGCCCCATGACACGCCCGCGTTGTTGACGAGGATGTCGAGGCGCTCCTCGAGCGCACTCGTGAGCGCATCGATGCCCTCGAGGTTCGACAGATCGGCGGGCAGCGAGATGGACTCGCCGCCGTAGGTGTCGGCGAGTCGCGCTGCCGTCGCGTCGCAGGCCTCGATCTTTTCGGGAGCTGATGTAGACCTTGACGCCGTTGGCGAGGAAGCCGGCCGCGATCATCTCGCCGATTCCCCGGGATCCGCCGGTGACCAGGGCGATCTTGCCGCTGATCGAGAACAGCTCGGTGATGTGCACGTCGAGATGATGCCGAAACCGTGGGGTGGCGACGACGTCGGGTTGGGTAACCTCGCGACCCCGATCCATCGACGTGATGACCGACGTGACGGATGACCCGTTTCCCGAGCTCCACGACGAGCGCGCCCGACTGGCGTTCGCGCGCGGTTGCCGCGACCGGATGATCGACCGGCTGGAACGGGTCGACCCGGCGGGCGCGGCCGACGAGATCACGTCGGAGTATGTCGAGATGACCGTGTGGGAGGCGCTCGACTCGCTCCGATCACCGGGTGCCGGCGAGTTCTTCGGTCGCATCGACGAGCCGTCGCCCTCGGGGTCGGGCACCGACCGCTGGTACATCGGGCGCCGGCACATCGAGAACGACGAGCACGATCCGGTGGTCGTCGACTGGCGGGCTCCGATCTCGGCGCCGTTCTACCGGGCCACGGCGGTCGACCCGCTCGGCGTCGAATTCCGGCGGCGGTTCACGCTCGCCGACGGCGAGATCACGGCCTACCTCGACGAGCATCTCGACGACCCCGACGCGGCCGATGTCGCGGCCGGCATCCCCGACCCGGTGCTGGCCGAGATCGGCGCCGCCCGATCCGGAGCGATGCGCGAGATCGTCGCCACCATCCAGGCCGAGCAGGACCACGTGATCCGCTCCGACATCGATCAAGCGCTGATCGTGCAGGGTGGCCCCGGCACGGGGAAGACCGCCGTCGCGCTGCACCGTGCCGCGTACCTGCTGTTCGAACACCGGGCACGACTGGCTCGTGACGGTGTGCTGGTGGTTGGCCCGAACCAGGCGTTCCTCGACTACATCGCGAACGTGCTCCCATCGCTGGGCGAGCGCAGCGTCCGGCAGTGCACCGCGAGCGAACTGTGCATCCCCAAGGTCGAGCTGTCGGGTGCCGATGACGTCGAGACGGCACGGTGGAAGGGGTCAGCGGAGCGGCTCGCCGAACTCGAGCAGCGTGCGCTCGACACGATCCGGCCCCCGGCCGACGACCTCCGACTGCCGATCGGCGCGCGCACCCATGTGTTCCACGCCGACGAGATCGCTCGCTGGATCACCGCGGCGAAATCGGGGGTGGTGCCGATCAACCAGCGCCGCGAGCGCTTCCGCGTGCTCGCCCAACAGGAGCTCCGACGGCGCTGCAACGGCGACGACCGCTGGTCGGAGGCGGGCCCGCTCAAGTCGGTGCTGAACAAGTGCTGGCCGACGCAGAAGCCGATCACCCTCGTCGATCGGTACCTACCCGGGCCGCGTGGCAAACGGCGGGGGTGGACCACGGCCGATCAGTATCTCGTCGACGAGGCGAACACGCTGCTCAACGGCACACCGTTCACGTACGCCCACATCGTGGTCGACGAGGCGCAGGACCACTCGGCGGTCGCGCTCCGCGTGATCGGCCGGCGCTCACCCACCGGTTCGCTCACCCTCGTCGGCGATGTCGCCCAGTCGACCACACCGGCCGGTCAGGAACGCTGGGCCGACGTGTTCGCCCATCTCGGAGCCGGTGGGGTCGACGGCGAGATCGCGGACCTGACGATCGGCTACCGCGTCCCCGAACCGATCCTGGAGGTTGCCAACCGACTGCTGCCGCTGACGGGTGTCGATGCCACGGCGAGTCGCTCGGTGCGAGGTGAGGGTGATCCACCCGCTTGGCACCGGGCCGACGACGCACACGTCCCCGACGTCGCGGAGCTGGCGGCGAAGGTCGTGGGCGAGGTGAAGCACCGTCACCGCCTGACGGGGGTGGTCGCCCCGGTCGAGCTGCACGAACGCATCGCGGCGGCGCTGGCGAGGGTCGGGAGGATCGCCACCGACCACGTCCACGAGCTCGGCCACGACGACGTCCCGTTGTTCGGCCCGGAGTCGGTCAAGGGCCTCGAGTTCGACGGTGTCGTCGTCGTGAACCCGCACGCCATCCTCGGCGGCACCACCAGGGGAGCGCGTCTCCTCTACGTCGCCATGACGAGAGCCGTCCAAGAGCTCGCCTTCGTCACCGATGCCGATCCGCCAGACATCATCGGCTGATCGCCGCACGACTCGCTGCGGACCGGCTCCGCGCGAACATCTCGACGCTCGGACCACGACCCGACGTTATTCTTACCGGGACCGAAGCCGGGTCACGCCGCCCGGCACGCCTCGGTACGTTCGAGAATCGGAGTGGTGGTGAACCCCAAGGTCGATGCCTACGTCAAACGGTCGGAGAGGTGGCCGGAGGAGATGGCCGAGCTACGGCCGATCCTGCTGAGCTGTGGGTTGACCGAGGAGATCAAGTGGGGCAAGCCCTGCTACAGCCACGACGGCAGGAACATCGTCATCCTCCAGGAGATGAAGGAGTTCCTCGCCCTGATGTTCTTCAAGGGCGCCTTGCTCAGCGATCCCAGAGGCGTTCTCGAAGCGCAGGGCCCGAACTCACGGTCGGCGCTCCGCATTCGCTTCACCTCGCTCGAGGACGTGGCTCGGCTGGCCGACACCGTCCGCGTCTACGTCGGCGAGGCCATCGATGTCGAGGAGGCGGGATTGGAGGTCGGCCCGCCACCCGAGCCCACCTTGGTCGAGGAGCTCCAGGATCGCCTCGACCGGGACTCGGCGCTGAAGGCCGCCTTCGAGGCGCTGACCCCCGGTCGGCAGCGGGAGTACAACCTGTACTTCTCGAGCGCCAAGCGCGCCGAGACGCGCGTCGCACGCGTCGAAACGTCTGCCACGAGAATCCTGGATGGTCGAGGTCTCCGCGACCGGTGATCCCCGGCCCGCCCGACATCGCCGGGTTCGTGATCACTCGGGATGGGCGATGAAGTGGATGCCGCTGAGCTCCGAAGCCTTGATCGACCGGGCCGACTCCTCGTCGACGAGGATCACGGGCTGCAGCCGGATCGGCTGCTCGGGACCGAAGTCCGCCGTGTCCCCGAAGACCAGGTCGGTGCGGCTGAAGCCCGATTGGAGGGTCTCGCCCTCCTCGAGATGGATGGGTCCGCTGCGTGTCGCGTATCGAGGACCACCGCACTCCGGGCACGTCTGGCCGGCCCGGGCATGGCTGTCGAACCGTTCGAGCCGGACGACCCGATCGACGCGGAGGGCGGAGAACCCGCGGAGGGCATCGATCGGTGTGAATTCGGCGCCGGGCAGGCCCGAGCAGGCCTCGACGAAGGCGTCGGACGCGATGACGCACCCGTCGTAGGTCACCGAGATGTCGAAGGCAGGTGAGGAGGCGTTCGGACCTGGTTCGACCACGGCGTCATCGAGCACGCGGCTGCAATCGGAGCAGTGCGCTGCTCCTCCGAACGCGAACCACTTGGTCTCCTGGAACACGAACTCGTATGGGCCCGCCGACACATCGCGATCGTATCCGTCGCTCGGCGACCGCGCGGCGGCGCAGGCGTGTCTCATGCCAGCAACGTCGGTTGGATCGGTGACGGGAACCGGACACGGAACCTCGCGTCGCCGACGATGGCGCACAGTCGATCGACCTCGGCTCCGAGGTGGCCGAGCTGATCGGCAGTGAGCCCGCGGGCATCGTGGACGATCGTGCCGTCCGGACGCTGGACCCACCCGCCGGCGATCCGACCGTCGACCCAGACGGTCGGTCCGATGTTGCCGCTGCGATCTGTGACGCGTGCGGCGACCTCGGGTGCGAGGTACCAGGTCCGCTGCTTCCAGCCCATGGCGGTCGGATCGAGGCCCGGGAGCAGGGCGATCGATGGCTCGGCCCGGGGTGTCGGGACATCGTCGCCCCCGAGGATGAACCCGACGTTCCCGTCGTCGAGCCCGACCTGCTCGGTCTCGATCCGGTCGAGAGCGCTGCGGACCGTCCCCTTCGTCGAGCCCGTCCACCACACGATGTCGTCGACCGTCCCAGGTCCGAACCGATCGAGCCACCGCCGGACGACCTCGGTCGCGCCGGCGAGCTCGTCGGGTTCCGACCAGTCGATTGCGAGCCACCCGTCGTTGGCGACCCAGGCGTACTGCGACCCGGTCCACGAGCCAGCCGGCCGGGCCCGCACGATGCGTCCCTCGAACGCTGCCTGGAGCAATGCCCGTGTGTGGACGGCCATCGTTCCCTCGTACGACCTGCCGGCGTTGACGACGATCGGTCGTGCGAGGTCGGGAACCGACTTCCCCACCTCGCGGGTACCGATCGGGCCCTTCGCCGCCTCGACGGTGGCGACGACCCGGTCGACCGCGTCCTCGAACCAGGCCTCGTCACAGCCGAACAACGTCGCCGAGCGCGCTCGCTCGGCCCGTGCGATCTTGCTCGTGAAACCGGCATGGGCCATCCGAGCCACCTCCGGCGTCATCACCCAGAGAGTGCGCCGCATGGCGTGGTGCCGCACGATCGTTCGGTCGTCGTACAGGGCGCGCTCGACGTCGGCGATCGTCCCCGAACTCATCCGCACGCAAGTGGCCAGGAACACCGAGGCTGGATCGGACGCATGGAGCGCGACGAGGGCTTCGACGACATCCTCGACGACATCGGCTCGCGCCTCGGGGAGCAGGAGGTGCCGCCGGACCAGCCGCCTCCGTCGTTCCTCGTCCGTCATCCCGCGCATCGTGAGCACGATAGGTAACGCTCGCCCGGCTCGGACGCGTCAGCCGGACTCGGCCCGGCGGGCGCGGTGGGCGCGGACCTTGTGGCGGCCACCGCACGCGCTCATCGAGCACCAGCGACCGGAGCGGTTGCGGCTCGCGTCGTAGAACGTCCATCGACAGGACGTGCAGGCCTTGAACCGAGGCCAGGTCTCGAGCAGGCAGGCCTCGACGACCCTGAGCGCCACGTCGACCATGAGGTGCTCGGTCGTGCCGGGTTCGGCAGTCGGGGCGAAGGCGGGCTCGCCGAACGTGACGGTCGCACCAGCGCCGTCGAGCACTGCCGACAGGGTGTGCAGTGCGGACGCGTCGGACACACCGTCCCGGTGAGCGATCGCGGCGTCCCGCAACGCCTCCCGCAGCGCGACGACTCGGGTCATCTCGGTGGCGGTCGCGACGACCGCTGCGCAGCCCTGTCCGATCGTCCACGCCTCGAGCCCGGCGGGAGTTGCGAGGAGATCGGCACCCGACTCGAGGTTCGTCGTGTTGCAGAAGCGCCGGATGAGCTCGAGGCGGTCGGGAGCAGGTCGATCGGGCGGCCAGTCGCACCGCGGGAGCGTGCGACCCTGTTCGTCGGCTGGATGTTCGCGTGCGATGTAACTATCATAATCCAGATGACGGTTACGGCGTGCAACCATCGTGGCCGAGGCGCCGGACGCGTCGCGCCGGTCGTGGTCGTGGTCGTGGTCGTGGTCGTGGGCATGGTCGTGGGCGCCGCGTGTGGTGGTGGGCAATCGGCGGAGGAGTCGGCCGCCGTCACGACGAGCGCATCGTCGAACGACCTTCCCCGACCGACCGAGCCTCCTCCCGGCGTCACCGTGGTCGCCGACCTCGGCTATCCGCGCGATCTCCTCGACCGCGGCCGAGTGAACCTCGTCGTCACCCATGCGTCGGACACGACCTTCGTCGCCCAGGACCGGCGCCTGCGGGCTCGGCACTTCTCGTCGGCCGACGTCGAGATCCGACGCACGACGATCCCGCCGAACGGCCAGCCGGTCGCGCTCCAGACGCTGTTCGGTGCCGTCGACGACTGCACGTCGCCAGATCCCGTGGCCGGAGCGCTCGAGATGGTCTACCGGTACGGCGACGATCCGGTCGCGCGGCGGTCCTCGTTCCCGCTGGACGATGCCACCGTGCTCGACCGGATTCGAGCGCAGGAGTGCGCGGCCCGGATGATCTTCAGCGATCACGAGATCACACTGAGTGAGGCGGTGGTCGACGGTGAGGAACTCGCCGTCGAGCTCTCCATCCGACGGCGCGTCGGTCGCGCGGAACTCGTCGTCGACGCGATCGCCGGCACCGTCCTGTTCGGGGTCGAGTCGCCGTACGAGCAGGGTGCGCCGGAGCGCACGTTGGCCGCCGACGCCGAGAGCCTGACGCTGCCGCTCCGGTTCGACGTCAACCGTTGTGATCCGCACGCGGTCGCGGAGACCACCAAACGGGCGGGGCTCGACCTCTCCATCGGCGTGGACGGTGCCGATGCCCAGCGGGTGTCGATCCCGGTCGAGTCGATCCTGGACGATCTCGAGGTGATCCTCGCGCGGTGCAAGGCTCGAACCGGTCAGTAGGTCTGCACCCGCCCGGGAGTCCGGTCGGCGATCTACGATGCTGGACGTGACGATGCTCGCCGCAGTGCAGATGTCGATGACCGACTCGATCGCCGACAATGTTGCGACCGCCGACCGATTGGTCCGTCAGGCGGCGGGTCAGGGTGCCGACATCGTGCTCATCCCGGAGCTGTTCGAGGGACCGTACTTCTGCATCGACCAGGTGCCCGAGCACTTCGACCGCGCGGTTCCGATCGAGGGCCACCCGACGATCGAGCACTTCCGGGGCGTTGCCCGCGAGCTCGGGGTCGTGCTGCCGCTCAGCGTCTACGAGCGCGCCGGGCAGGCGACGTTCAACACCGTCGTCATCGTCGACGCGGACGGTTCGGTGCTCGGTACGTATCGCAAGAGCCACATCCCCGACGGACCGGGTTACACCGAGAAGTACTACTTCAACCCCGGAGACACCGGCTTCAGGGTGTGGGCGACCCGGCACGGCACCATCGGGGTCGGGATCTGCTGGGATCAATGGTTCCCCGAGAGCGCCCGGGCGATGGCGTTGCTCGGGGCCGAATGCTTGTTCTACCCGACCGCGATCGGCAGCGAGCCGCCCGATCCGAGCTGGGACTCGAGTGGTCACTGGCAGCGGGTCATGCAGGGTCACGCCGGCGCCAACCTGATGCCGCTCGTCGCCGCCAACCGGATCGGGTTCGAGCGGGGCCTGGGCGACCGTTCGATCACGTTCTACGGATCGTCGTTCATCGCCGATCCGACCGGTGCCAAGGTCGCCGAGGCCGACCGCGAGCACGAAGCGGTGATCACCGCGACCTTCGACCGCGAGGAACTCCGACGCGTGCGAGCATCATGGGGTCTGTTCCGCGATCGTCGACCGGACCTCTACGGGCCACTCCTCACCCTCGACGGTCGGACGGGGCAGCGGTCGTGACGCTACGCATGCCCGGCGAATTCGGTCGCCACGAACGAACCGTCATCTGCTGGCCGACACGCGAGGCCGTCTACCCCGGCGAACTCCTCGACGAGGCGCGCGACGCTCACGCCGCGTTGGCCCGGGCGGTCGTCGACTACGAGCCGGTGACGATGATCGTGTCACCTCAGCACGCTGACGACGCCGCTGAGCGGTGCGGCGGCCAGGTCGACGTGGTGGAGATCACCATCGACGATTCGTGGTTCCGGGACACCGGCCCGATCTACGTGATCGGCGGCGGCGACCGGATCGCGCTCGACTTCGTGTTCAACGGGTGGGGTCGCAAGTACCCACCCTGGGATCACGACGCTGCAGTGGCGCGAGCGTGGGCCGAGCACGCGGGTCACGAGGTGCGCGCCGTCGACATGGTGTTCGAGGGCGGCTCGATCTCGACCGACGGCGAGGGCACGTTCGTCACGACCAGCCAATGCCTGATGCACCCGAACCGCAATCCCGGCATGACACAACGCGAGATCGCCACCGTGCTGCGCGACGCGCTCGGCGCGGAGTCGATCCTGTGGTTGCCGAATGGCCTGTTCCTCGACGACGACACCGACGGCCATGTCGACAACGTGGCCGCGTTCGCCCGCCCCGGGCGGCTCGTCGTGCAGGGTTGCGATGATGCCGACGAGCCCGACCATGTGCGGATGAACGTCAATCGCCGCATCGCCGATGGCTGGATCGACGCCCGTGGTCGTGCGCTCGAGATCGTCGAGGTGCCCGTGCTCCCCTTCGACGAGCGTGACGGCCAGCGGGTGGCGGTTCCGTACCTGAACTACTACGTGGGCAACGAGTTCGTGGTCGTGCCGACGTGTGGCCATCCTGCCGACGACGACATGATCGCGATCATCGCCGACGAGTACCCGGGACGCGAGACCTTCGGCCTCGAGATCGGGTCGATCCTCGCGATCGGCGGCGGCGGCATCCACTGCATCACCCAGCAGGTCCCACCCTCGTCGCCGAGCGTGCGTCCGGCCGACCGGTACGACTGACCGTCGCCCCGCGCGGTCAGTGCGCAACGTAGAGTCGTCGCGATGCGGCGGACGGGTGCCATCGTGGTGGTCGCTGCATCGCTCCTCGCTGCCTGCTCCTCGCACGCCGGCGTCTCCGTGGTCACTGATCCGTCCGATCGTATCGAGACCGGTGGCACCGGGGCCGATGTTCCCGGCGCAATCGACGAGGTGCGAACGCCTGCCGACGACCTGTCGTTGCCGGGGCTGCTCGATGCGTCGGACGAACCGGTCCCCGACGACGACGCCGTGAGAACGGGGACCCTCGCGAACGGGCTCCGCTACTACGTCCGCGCGAACGACAATCCGGGCGGGAAGGCCGAACTGAGGCTGGCCGTCGACGCCGGATCGGTCGACGAGATCGATTCGTCGACCGGAATCGCACACTTCGTGGAGCACATGCTCTTCAACGGCACCGAGCGGTATCCGGAAAACGAGCTGATCGACGTGCTCCGAGGATTCGGGGCTGCGTTCGGCGCGGACATCAATGCCTCGACATCGTACGACGAGACCGTGTACGCGCTGACGGTACCGAGCGGCGACGAGTCGCTCGAGACCGGACTGAGCGTTCTCGAGCAGTGGCTCTCACACGCGACGTTCGAACCCGGCCAGGTCGTCGCCGAGCGCGGGGTCGTCCTCGACGAGTGGCGGGTTCGGACGCAGAGTGCGGGTGGTCGGCTGTTCGAGGTCGCCGCGGATCTCTTCCTCGCCGGCACCCCGTACCAGGATCGACCTCCGATCGGGTCGGAGGAGTCGATCGCGACCATGGAGGCGGAGGAGCTGAGGGCGTTCTACGACGCCTGGTACCGACCCGACAACGCATCGGTCGTGGTGGTCGGCGACATCGTCGTCGCCGACGTCGTCGGCGACATCGAACGCCTCTTCGGTCCGGCGAATCCTCGCACGACGATGCCGCCGGCGCGGCCCGACACGACGTTCGTCGTCGACACCGAGCCCGGGTTCGGTTTGCACGCGGACCCTGACCAGCGGACCGTCGACGTCGAGGTGACCCTCCCCCTCCCGACGTTCGAGTCCGACGGCAACGCCGCAGCCAGGGCGACGTTCCTCGATCTGATGGTCTTCGAGGTCCTCGTGCGGCGGCTCGATCAGGATCTCGCCACCGGCCAGGCACCCTTCGATCGGATCGCGAAGGGCGGGAACAGCTTCGTCGCCGGTCTCGACGCGCCGGCGCTGTATGCGGTCACCGACGTCGAACGAGTGAACGAGACGCTCCAGGCACTGCTCGACGAGTACGAGCGTGCCGATCGGTTCGGGTTCACGGCCGACGAGACCGACGTGTCGCGGGAGACTCTGCGCTCGGTCTTCCAGAGCCGCTTCGACGGTCGTGACACGACCCAGGACGCGGAATATGCCGACACGTACGTCGACGACTTCCTCTCGGGGGGCGGTTACCCAGCGATCGAAGACGAGTACCGGCTGGCGACGGCGATCCTCGATTCGGTGACACCGGAGGCGATGAACCTCCGCTTCCGTGCACGGTGGGCCAACAGCGCCCCACACGTGATCATCTCGGCACCGGCAGGACTCTCTGATCGGATGCCCACCCGCGCCGATGTCGTGACGACCATCGACGCGCTGGAATCACGCGCGATCGTGTCGCGAACACCGTCACGCGCGCTTCCCGACGAGTTGATGGAACGGCCCGAACCGACTGCGCCGGGCTCGGTGGAGGAGCTGATCGTGTTCGACGATCCGTTCTTCGATCCGATCGAGATCGAGTACCCGAACGGGGTCCGCGTCATCCTCAACAGCAACCAGATCGTCGACGGACAGGTGTTCTTCCAGGCATTGAGCCCCGGCGGTTCGTCGCTGGTGTCCGATGACGACGTCGTCGACGCCCTGTTCGCCACCGACATCGTGACGACGAGCGGTGTCGGCGACTACAACCAGGCCGAGCTCTCGCAGATAATGGCCGGCCGCGACGTCCGAGTGGACGCCTGGGTCACCCCATACCTCGAGAATCTGGCCGGCTCCGCCGCGACCGGCGACCTCGAGGTGCTCCTGCAACTGGTCCACCTCTACATGACTCGACCCAGGTACGACGCCGTCGCGCTCTCCCAGGTGCGAGGCCGGATCGGTCCGCTGGTCGCTGATCCGGCCTCCGATCCGGTGGCCGCTGCCGACGACGCGTTGCTCGATGCCCGATACCCGGGCGAGTTGCGCTACGCGAGCCTGCCCACGCCCGACCAGTTCGCCACGCTCGACCTTGCCGGGGTGGAGCGCGTCTGGACGAACCGCTTCGGCAACGCCGCCGATTGGGTCTTCGTGTTCTCCGGCGATCTGGATCTCGGGGTCACGGCCGATCTGGCGAACGCCTACCTCGGCAGCCTGCCGGGAGGCATCGACGAGCAGTGGGTCGATCTCGACCGGCCGCCGCCCGACGGCGTCGTGCGGACGACGGTCCGCGCCGGCACCGGCGCCACCGCCTCGGTCACGATGCTGTTCACGAGCCCGGTCGAGACGGTCGACGCGGAGCTCCGCGTGAACGCCGACGTGGTGACCGAGGTCGTCTCGGGACGTCTGACCGACGAGCTCCGCGAGCGTCTCGGCGAGTCCTACTCGCCGATGGCTGTCAGCTCACTCACCACCGACCCCGACCCGGTGATCGAGACTCTCGTGTCGGTCACCGGTGCCCCGGACCGCGTCGAGCAGATCGCCGAGATCGTCGTCGCCGAGCTCGAGGACCTCGGCACGAACGGGCCGACCGACCAGGAGTTCCGCAACGCCTTCGTCCAGGTCGAGGAGGGCCTGAACTTCGTCAACAACGGTGACTTCCTCGCAGCACTGCTCGACGACGCGATCCATCCCGACCTCGAGCTCGACGACTACCTGCTCGAGTTCGCCGCGCTCGACTCGGTGCTCGTCGAGTCCGTTCGAGACTTCATCGGTGCTCACATCTCGACGGATCACTACATCCAGGTCATCGTGTCGCCGCGTTGACCCTCACAGCTCGACCGCGCCCGTGATGCAGGTCACCACGTCGCCGCCGATCCAGATGACGCCGTCGGCGTCGCGCTCGACGTGGACCCGGCCGACGCGTCCCAACACCGTGCCCTGGCGGGCGACATAGGAGGACAGCGACGGGTCGCGCTCCATCAGCCACATCGCGAGCGATGCGTTGAGACTGCCCGTCACCGGGTCTTCGACAGCACCACTCGGGCCGGGGAAGAACGCCCGAACCTCGACATCGTGATCGGCGCCGTCACGGGCCCGACCGACGATGCCGAGGTCGAAGACCGGTGCGTCACCGAAGTCGGGGCGAACCGCGAGCACGGCATCCGCGTCGGCCAGCTCCGCTGCGACCCATCCCGGTCCGTTGTCGACCCACGCTGCGGCGACGATCTCCGCGCCGAGGACCGACACCATTCGCGACAGGAGCTCGGGCGCGACCGGACCGGAGCGAACCAGTGGTGGCGCTGCGAACGCCAACCGATCGCCCACGCGTCGGATCCGGACGAGCCCGACGCCGCACTCCTGCACGACCTCGTCGGTGAGCGTCGACTCGCCGACGTGCTCGAGCCAGACCCGACACGACCCGAGCGTGGGATGTCCGGCGAACGGGAGCTCGACCGTGGGGGTGAAGATCCTGACTCGGTAGTCGGCTCCGGGATCGGTGGGAGGGAGGAGGAACGTGGTCTCGGAGAGGTTCGTCCAGTTCGCGAACCGCTGCATCTCCCCGGCGGTGAGGCCCTCCGCGTCGACGACGACCGCGAGCGGATTGCCTCGGTAGGCCTCGGCCGTGAACACGTCGACCTGCGCGAATCGGCGGTGCATGTCAGCAGCCTGCCACCAGCCGCCGTCACGGTTGGGGTCAGACCCCGAATGAACACCCGAATGAACAGACCCAGACCGAGACGGTCAGCGCAGTCAGCGCATGTTCTCGGTGGTGACGTCTCTCGTCGACGGACCTCGACGAGCCGACCGCCGCGATCAGCTGCTCAGGACTCTGCGCCCGATCAGAATGCTGGCTACAGTCCGAACGGCAACACCTGGTTGCCGAGACGACGAGATCTTTGGGGGTCTGACATGAGGACACGAGCTGCTGTACTCCGCGAGCTGAGCACTCCGTGGAGCGTCGAGGAGATCGAGCTCGACCCCCCCAAGCGCGGGGAGGTCCTCGTGAAGCTGGCCGCGTCGGGCATGTGCCACTCCGACGAGCACGCGTACGACGGCCACATCGCCGGCCTCGTTCCCGGCCCACCGATGATCGGCGGACACGAAGGTTCCGGTGTGGTGCAGGAGGTCGGGGAGGGCGTCGATTGGCTCGAGCCGGGCGATCACGTCATCTTCGGGTTCATCCCCGCGTGCGGGCGCTGCCCCTCGTGCGCCGACGGCCATTCCAACCTGTGCGACCTGCTGGCGACCTTCACCGTGGGCACGCAGGCCCTCGACGGCACGTCACGGCATCACACACTCGATGGCCATGATCTCGGGCTGATGTGCCTGCTCGGCACCTTCTCCGAGCACACCGTCGTCAACGAGGCAAGTTGCATCAAGATCGACAAGGACTGGCCACTCGACAAGGCGTGCCTGTTGGGCTGTGGTGTCGTCACGGGCTGGGGTTCGGCGGTCTACACGGCCGAGGTCGAGCCTGGCGACTACGTCGCTGTCGTCGGGTGCGGCGGCATCGGCTCGAACGCGATCCAGGGGGCCAAGATGGCCGGCGCCCGAGTCGTCGCTGCGATCGACCCGATCGAGTTCAAGCGCGAGAAGGCGATGGAGTTCGGCGCGACACACTCGTTCGCCTCGATCGAGGAGGCGCAGGCCGCACTCGGCGACGTGACCTGGGAACGCGGGTACGACAAGGTGATCATGACCATGGGCACCGGCGACGGTGACACACTCGGTCAGGCGTTCAACCTCGGCGGGAAGCGTTCGAAGATCGTGGTCACGAACCTGCACTCGACGACCGAGGGCAGCATCGCGATCCCGGCGATCATGATGACGATGATGGAGAAGCAGCTGCGCGGTTCGCTGTTCGGCTCGGCGAACATTCGCAAGGACATCCCGCGACTGTTCGAGCTCTACCTGCAGGGTCAACTCAACCTCGACGACCTCATCACCAAGACGTACACCCTCGATCAGATCAACGAGGGCTACGAGGCGATGCGCAGCGGCGAGAACATCCGCGGCGTCATCCTGTTCGACTGACCTCGACGGTGGCCGATCGAGCGCTCGTCGAGCGCCTCACGCGCTCGGTGGTCGGCCGGCGCCGCGAGATCGAGCTCGTGGTGGCAGCGCTCGCCGCCGACCGCCACATCCTGCTGGAGGGCCCGCCGGGCACCGGCAAGAGCACCCTGTTGCGCGCCGTCGCCGACGAGCTCGCGATCGGCTTCGAGTTCGTCGAGGGCAATGCCGAATTGACGCCGGCGCGACTGGTGGGTCACTTCGATCCGGCCCGGGTGCTCGCCGACGGCTACGACCCGGCCGTGTTCGTCGACGGGCCGTTGGTCGCAGCGTTGCGCGAGGGCTCGCTGCTGTACATCGAGGAGCTCAATCGGGTGCCCGAGGAGACCCTCAACGTGCTCGTGACCGTGATGAGCGAGCGCGAGCTGCACGTACCCAGACTGGGCCGGGTCAGTGCTGCTTCCGGCTTCCGGCTCGTCGCAGCCATGAACCCCTTCGATGCTGTCGGCACCGCTCGAATCTCCTCGGCGATCTACGATCGCGTGTGCCGGATGGCCGTCGGATACCAGGACGCCCGGGACGAGCGCGACATCACCGCCCGTCACGGGGCACCCGTCGAGGATGCCTGGATGGCGAAGGCGGTCGAGCTCGTCCGGCGGACGCGGAACCACGCCGACGTCCGCATCGGTTCGTCGGTGCGCGGCGCGATCGATCTGTGCGCCGTGGCGGCTTCGCTCTCGGAGGTGCGCGGCGCGCCGGTTGCCGACCCGGCGGTGTCGATCGATGCTGCCCTCGTCGCGTTGTCGGGCCGGATCCGGGTACGTGAGGGCTCGGCCCGCGAACCCGAGGACATCATCCGCGAGCTCTGGCGCGACGTGTTCGGGCCGGCCGATCCGGATCGTCCCGACGCGGCGGGAAAAGCGACCGCCCCGACGGGGGCGACTCCGGCGGACTGAATCCACCACCGGTCGCGTCGGGTTCAGACGCCGACGAGATCATCGACGAGGCCCGTCGGAAGAGCACGTCCCGCCGCGAGCTCGCCAGCATGGTTGGGTTCGACGAGATCTCACCTGATCTCGGCGAGCTCGACGAGGCGGCACTGATGGACGCGATCGACGCCGACGCCGACGAGGCGCTGTCCCTGCTCGCCGAGATGACGGGGGCAACCGATGCCGGTCTGCGGGTGCTCGCCCGTCGGATCGCCGCCCGACTGTTCATCGACCTCAGCCGGAGTGAGGTTCCCGACGCTCGCGGCGTCGGGCGCATCGTCACCCAGCCGTACCGACCCGACGAGGGTGATCTCGACGTCGAGGCAAGTCATGACGCGCTCGTCGACGCTCGCGCTGCCCACCGGTTGGTCGACTCCGACGCGCTCCGGGTGCGAGCCTGGGCGAAGCCGTCGACCGCGTGGTGCCTGCTCGTCGACCGCAGCGGGTCGATGCACGGCGCGCCGCTCGCCACGGCGGCGCTGGCGGCTGCGGCGGTCGCGGTGCGAGCGGACCAGGACTACGCAGTGCTGTCGTTCGCACGCGACATCGTCGCACCGAAGGCGATGTGGGAGACCCGGTCGGGCGGCGACGTCGTCGACCGCGTGCTCGCACTCCGCGGCCACGGAACCACCGATGTCGCCGGAGCCCTGATCGCGGCCGGCGATCAGCTTCGACACACCTCGGCCGCTCGACGGGTGACGGTGCTGCTGTCCGATTGCCGCGCGACCGAACCTGGCGACGTCGTCGCTGCGGCGCGGGCGCTCGACGAACTGCTCATTCTCGCCCCGGAGAGCGACAGCGCCGATGCCGAGGTGCTGGCAGGAGCCGTCGGTGCCCGGTGCACGACGGTCGCGGGTCCGTCGTCGATCGTGGCTGCGTTCGCAGCGCTGCTCGATCGCTGACTCAGTGGCGCTGACTCACTCGCAGCGCATGTCTCGATCGGGCGCGACGCCGACCACGTTCTCGTCGGCGGCCACCGAGGGGAGCGTGGCGTCTGTCGTCGCGGCGTCGGTCGTCGCGGTCGCGGTGTCGTCGGCCTCGCGGTCGAACACCTGCTCGGGCGCATCGCCGAGCATCGCCTCGCCGCGGAACACCGACAGGATCGCGCGCATGTTGTCACCGTCGATGCGCGGTCGCTCGACCTCGTCGCCGGCGCTCGTGGTCATCGAGGTCGACTCGATCCGGTAGGTGGTGATGTCGTCGGGGTCGAGGCGGCGCAGCGTGTTGCCGAACTCCAGCATCCGTCGGACCGTGAGGCCTGCATCCGTGACGACGTACTCGCGGTTCGTCTCGATCAGTGCTGTCGCGACGTTTGGCGAGTAGAGGCTGTCGTCGATCACCTTGGTGATCACGCGACGGAGGAAGTCCTGCTGACGGGCGATCCGGCCGAAGTCGGAGGTGCCGTCCGCCCGGTAGTCGCCACTGCCGACCGGGTCCTCGTAGCGATACTTGCGAGAACGCACGTATGCCAGCGCCATGTCGCCATCGAGGTTGACGCATCCGGTCGTCGTCACCTCGAAACCGGAGCCACGGTCGTACGCCGGCGCCGAGAACGGCACTTCGACGCCGCCGACGGCATCGACGAGACGCTGGAACGCGCAGAAGTCGATCTGCACGTAATGGTCGATCGGGATACCGAAGTTGAGGAAGATGGTGTCGACCAACCGGGTGGGATCGTCACGACGGAACGCGCTGTTGATCCGCGCCTTGCGACCACCCGCGATGTCGACATAGAGATCACGGGGGAGCGAGAGGATCGCGAGCTGGTTGGTGTCCGGGTTGGCTCGCCAGATCATGATCGTGTCGCTGCGCTCGCCGAGATCGCTGCGGTCACCCACCGTCGGGTTGTCGACACCGGCACAGTCGTTGTTGTCGGCACCGACGACCAGGAAGTTGGCGGCCTCCGGCTCCGCGAGGACGATCGTCGTCGACGTCGTCGGTGTACCCGACGGGATCGTCGTGGTCGCTCCCGGAACCACGACATCGATCGCCACACCCGCCGAGCCGTGCTCCGACGCCGGGTCGGAGAGCTCGATCAGTTGGCGCTGCGACAGCACCCACTGACCGGTCGCGAGTCCACCGGCCGTTACGAAGCAGGCGAGAGCGGTGACGATCACGAGCGCGAACGTGAGCCGCTGGGGCCAGGTTCGACGGAGCTTGGTGGTCGCCATCGGGGCGCCAGCGTACCGGCCGATCGTCGCGGTGACGGAGCGGCCGTGTCACGAGCCCGCGGTGGATCAGCCGAGAACGACGACCGTGGTGCCGATCGGCGCCCACGCCCAGATGTATTGGGCATCGGAGGTGCGCTGTCGGACGCATCCACCGGATCGGGCCTGACCGAGTTGCGATTCCGACTGCAGCTTGGCGCCGGTGCGCGTATTCGTGGGTATCTCGTGGAATCCGATGTTGTCGCCGCCGGGACCCTTCGCGAAACGGACCATGTAGCGCCAGCAGATCGCGGGATTCTTGATGTTGCACGTGTAGCGCGATCGGGAGAACACGTTGTAGGTGCCCGGCGTGGGTTGGTTCCAGGTCAGGCGACCGGAGACGAGATGGGTCTTCGACACCCGACCGTCGGCCTCGACCGTCCACACGCGCTGACGCGACTTGGAGTAGACGACACGACGACCGGTCCCCGAGTCGGTCGGCAGAGCCCACGCCGGCGGCACCGTGGTGGTGGTCGTCGACGGTGGAGGATCGGTCGGTGTCACCTGGATCTGGCTCCCGCGACTCGGGGTGATGCGTGCCGGCGGCGATGGCAACTCGATGACGAGTGGCGGGGGCGACACGCTCGACGTCGGCACCGAGGTGGGTGTCGTGCTCGACGTACTCTCCGTCGTCGTGGTCGTCGAGGCCGAGTTCCCGGGCGCCGAGGTGGTCGGCGTGGTCGGATTCGGCGGCGTGGCGTCCACGACCGCCGGGCAGGTCAGCATGACCCCGACCGCCAACGAACCCGCGGCGACACGTCCCAACAACGAGCGCATGAGTGAGCAGGTTAGCCGGTGGGCGTTCCCCTCGCATGCTCGTGGGCTCGTGTCGGCGGGGGAACGGGCATGAACGGTCGGCGATCGGTCATCCGAGGTTGGCGAGTGCGGTCTGCGCGGCGGCGAGATCTGCCTCGGCCGCTGCGAGCAGCGAGCGCGTATCGGCGACGACTTCCGGCTTGGCGTTGGTGAGGAACCCGTTGTTGGCGAGTCGCCCTCGGAAGCCGTCGATCTGCTTGGTCTTGGCATCGATGACCTTCTGCAGACGGGCTCGCTCCTGATCGAGGTCGACGTCGTCGACCAGGCCGGAGAGGAGGATCTCGGCGCCCTCGAACGTGATCGGATTGACCACAGCCGGTCGGCCGACGCCGAGGTCGATCACCTCGCCGAGACCGGCCAGCACCTCGACGACGCCGTCGGCCAGCTCGACGAGCGAACGGACTCCGGTCGGTGCGTGCATCGTGATGCGCTGCTTGGGCGCGACGTCTTGGCTGCCTCGCACCGCGCGGATTCGCCCGATCAGATCGTCGGCGCGATCGAACGTGGCGAGCGTTTCGGCGTCATCGAGTGCGGGTGCGAGACGTGGCCAGGTGGCACCGGCGAGCAGGGGCGAGCTCGGGAGGGTGAGTCCTTCGATCTCGCCGCAGCGTGCAGCGCTGACCTGGGGCCAGAGGGTTTCGGTCACGAACGGGCAGACGGGGTGCATGATCCGCAGCACCGCGTCGAGGACGGCAGCCAGCACGGCTTGTTGAGCGTGATCGTCGTCGACCGTCGGCTTGATCATCTCGAGGTAGCGGTCGCAGACGTCGTGCCAGACGAAGTCGTAGAGCGTGTCCGCGTAGGTGTTGAACTGGTACGCGAGCAGCGAATCCTCGAGTCGTTGCACGGTGTGACTCAGCCGGGCGACGATCCATCGATCGGCGAACGGACGCTCGTCGATCCGGATGGGTTGGTCGGTGACGACCGTCGGATCGACTCGCTTCAACGCGAAGCGGGTCGCGTTCCAGAGCTTGTTGGCGAAGTTGCGGCCGACGTCGAACCTCGACGAGGTGTTGCGGGCGAGCGGCGTCTCTGCCGTCGGTTCGGCGGTGCGGGTCGCCAACCCGTAGGCCGACACCATGCGCTTCGACGGGTCGGCCGGCGACGTCTGGATCGGGGCCGGCACCACCTTGCCGGCCGGCGTGGTGAGGAACGCGGGCTCGAAGGTCCGTCCGCTGTGTGGGTCGACGATGTCGACGGGCATGCGCACGTCCTGGGTGTCGGTCGTCATCTGCATGAGCGTGAATCGGAGCGCGTCGGCGCCGTGGGTGTGGATGACGTCGCGCGGATCGAGTCCGTTGCCGAGGCTCTTCGACATCGGCTGCCCGTGCCCGTCCTGGATGATCGCGTGGATGAAGACGTCGCGATACGGGAGCCGGCCCTCGAGGAAGTACCGCTCGAACATCACCATGCGACTCACCCACAGTGTGATGATCTCCCGCCCGGTCGACAGCACCGAGGTGGGGTTGAACGACTCGAGCAGACCGACGGTGTCTGGGTAGTCCTCCGGCCACGGCCATCCCATGGTCGAGATCGGCCAGAGCGCGGACGAGAACCATGTGTCGAGCACGTCGGGGTCACGCGTGAAGCCGGCGGCCTCGAGCGCGCTGACCAATGCCGTTTCGTCCATCGACTCGTCGGCCCGTTCGAGGCGTCGCAACGTCGGCTGGGGCGGTACGCAGACCGCCTCCTCGACCTCGTCCTCGGTGATCCGCCGGATGAGGTGCGCACCACCCGCGTCGACCCAGCGCGACTCGACCGGCATCGCGACATCGAGCGCCAGCGACCGGGCGATGTCGGGAGCGTCGTCGAGTCCGACGGTGCGGACCCAGACCGGGATCTGGTGCCCCCACCAGAGCTGGCGGCTGACACACCAGTCGCGGATCCCGTCGTGCCAGGCGTGGTAGGTGCGTGCGTAGCGAGGCGGGAAGATCCGCAACTCGCCGTCGCCCTCGCGATCGCTGCGCTCGGCGACGCCCTCTGGGAGCGGTGGGGCCTGCGACGGGTCCTGAGCGCGCAGGGCCGAGCCCCGCAGTCGGTCGTCGGTCACGGCGACGTACCACTGATCGCTGAGCCACGGTTCGATCGGCACGTGGCTGCGATACGAGTGGCCGACCGAATGCGAGTACTCGCGCACCGCTTCGAGCAGACCGTGCGACTCGAACCAGTCGACGATCGCGGCGCGGGCATCTTCGCGCGCCATCCCGACGAACCGGCGGGCTTCGTCGGAGACGTCGTCCCAGCCGTACTGGTCGGAGATCGTCGCGTCGGGGCCCATCACGTTGATGACCGGCAGGTCGTGACGCAGACCGATCTCCCAGTCGTTCGGATCGTGGGCGGGCGTGACCTTCAGGAAACCCGACGCGTACTGTGCCTTGGCGTCGGTGCTGTCCGGATCGGACATCACGACGTAGTCATCGACGACGATCGGGATCTCGCGGCCGACGATCGGGAGTATCACGGTCTTGCCGACCAGCTCGACGGCATTCGGGTCGTTCGGGTTGACCGCTACGGCTGTGTCGCCGAGCATCGTCTCGGGACGCGTGGTGGCGACCGTGACGTGCCCGCTGCCGTCGGCGAGTGGATACCGGAGGTACCACATGTGGCCCTCGATGACCTCGTTCTCGACCTCGTCGTCGGCGAGAGCGGTGCGCGTCGCCGGATCCCAGTTGACGAGCCGCTTGCCCCGGTAGACGAGTCCGTCGCGGAAGAGGACGAAGAAGGCATGCCGGACCGCTGTCGCGCACACCTCGTCCATCGTGAAGCGGGTGCGCGCGTAATCGCACGAGGCGCCCATCGCGACGAGCTGGTCGATGATGACCTGCTCGTATTCGTCCTTCCACTCTTGAGTCTTGGCGACGAACGCGTCGCGACCCATCTCGAGTCGCTTCACGCCGTCGGCCAGCAGCCGCTTCTCCACCACGGTCTGGGTGGCGATGCCGGCGTGATCCGTGCCGGGCATCCACAGGGTCTCGTGGCCGCGCATGCGGTGGTAGCGGATCAGCACGTCCTGCAGGGTGTTGTTGAGCGCGTGACCGAGATGAAGGGCGGCGGTGACGTTCGGAGGCGGGATCACGATCGAGTAGGTCGGGCCGCCGTCCGCGACGGGCTCGGCGTGGAACACGTCGGATGCCGCCCATGCTGCGGTCACGGCCGACTCGGCGTCGGCGGGGGAGTATGCCTTGGGTAGCTCGGGGAGTCGATCGGTCGTGCTCATGCGGCGCCCCAGGGTAGTGGTGGCGGCCCTCCGACCCCCACCGTCACGTTCGGGTCACGTTCGGGGTCGGACCCCGAACGTGACGCGTGGCGTGACGGTGGTCAGAGGAGGGATTCGTAGATGGCCATCGTCGTGCGGGCGGCAGCGTCCCAGCCGAAGTGTTCGACCGCTCGCGCGCGTCCGGCCAGGCCCATCGCTGCCGCTCGGTCAGGATCGAGCACCACCTGGTTGACCGCATCGGCCAGGCCCCGCTCGAACCCGGTCGGATCCGACTCGTCGTAGTGGACCAGGAGACCGGTGTCTCCGTCGACCACGACGTCGGGGATGCCGCCGACGTCGCTGGCGACGACGGCGGTCTCGCAGGCCATGGCCTCGAGGTTGACGATGCCCAGTGGTTCGTAGACGGACGGGCACACGAACACGCTGCCGTGGGTCAGGACCTGCCGGACCTCGTCGCGCGGCAACATCTCCGACACCAGATGGACGGCATCACGGTTGGCCCGCAAGGTCGCGACGGCGTCGTCGGTCTCGGCGGCGAGCTCGGGTGTGTCGGCGGCACCCGCGAGCAGCACCAGCTGGACCGACTCGTCGAACTGCAACGCTGCACGCAACAGGTGTGGCACGCCCTTCTGGCGGGTGATGCGACCGACGAACACCACCGACGGTCGGTCGGGGTCGACGCCGAGTCGGTCGAACACATCGGTCGACGGGTCGGGTCGGTAGAAATCGGTGTCGATGCCGTTGTGCACGACGTGGACCTTCGCCTCATCGAGGTTCGGGTACGACGCCATCACGTCGCGCCTGGAGCCGTGGCTGACCGCGATCACCGCATCGGCCGCCTCGTACGCCGTCCGTTCGGCCCACGACGACACCCGGTAGCCGCCGCCGAGCTGCTCGGCCTTCCAGGGTCGCTGCGGTTCGAGCGAATGCGACGTGACGACGTGGGGGATGTCGTGGAGGAGCTTGGCCAGGTGGCCGCCCATGTTCGCGTACCACGTGTGGGAATGAACGACGTCGCATTCGGCGGTCTGGTCGGCCATCGCGAGATCGGCGGCAAGCGTTCGGAGCGCAGGATTGGCGCCGTCGAGGAACGGTTCGTGCTCGGAGTGAGCGGTCGCGCCGGGCCGCGGGTCGCCCATGCAGTGGACGTCGACGTCCGCGAGCTTGACGAGCTCTCGGACGAGGAAGTCGACGTGGACGCCTGCGCCTCCGTAGACGTCGGGCGGATACTCGCGGGTCAGGATGCCGATGCGCACGGAGTCGATCGTAGACCGGCGACGCCGGTGACTACTTCAGGAACTTGCTGGTCGTGTTGTCGGCGAGGATCTTGCCGCCGGTCTGGCAGGCGGCGCAGTAGTTCACGGTGTACCCGGAGTACTCGACTGCCCTGACCGCGTCGCCGCACACCGGGCACGGCTCGCCGGCCCGGCCGTGCACGCCTCCGGGGCGGTCCTTGGACGAGCTCATGTCGGGACGCTCGCGCTCGTACGCGAGCCCCTCGGCGACCGCGTCCCGTATGGCGCCAACGACCGCGGTCGCGCCCTCGAGCCCGAGTTTGCCCGTCATCGCGAACGGGCTGATCCGCGCTCGATGACAGACCTCGTTCGCCAGCCGGCGTCCGAGCCCGGCGATCGAGCGCTGATCGCGCAGGAACCCGTGGACCCGTTGGTTCTTGCGTGCGAACAGCTCGACCAGCTCCTCGGGCGACACGAGATCGGCTTCGGGACCCAGCACGTCGAGCGGTGGCGACGTCAGCGCATCAGCTGCGGGCAGGCACCAGACGCCGGCGCGGCGCTCGGACCCGGCTTCGGTCAGGAGAAGTGCTGGTCCGTCACCGGCGAAGAGGAAACGCGCTTGGCCGCCCCTCGGTTTCGCCGACAACTTCGAGTCCGTGAGCAATCGGCCGCCCTGCATGAGGTGGACGGCGAAGTGGACCGGAGCGAACCGGAGCAGGAGGTACTTGCCGCGTCGGCCGACCTGCTGCAGGGGCTCGCCGTACGCCTCGTCGGGCGCGGGCACGGCGGTCTTCAGCGCCGTGAACGTGATCGGGTGGAAGCGTTCGAGCACCCGGCCGGCGAACCCCTCGGTGAGCCGTTCGGCGTGGGCCTGGACCTCGGGCAGCTCGGGCATCGGAGCGACTCACTCGTACCGCGTGCGCTCGCGTACCGTGGAGAAGATCGCGTCGAGCGCGCCGAACACCGGTTGCGACCGCATCAGGGCCTGTTGGTCGCCGAACAGCAGGATCTTGCCCGTGATGAACGCCTCCTGGGCGTTCATGGCTCCGGTCGCGACGGCGACGGCGGTCGACCAGTCCTGCTGCATCCGGACGTCTTCGGGGTCGGCCGGGCCGGCGCCGAACCGAGCCGAACCGTCTCCGACCTGCAGGTGGTAGCTGACATCGCCCTCGGGCCCGCCCGTCACGACCTGGGTGACACCCACCGAGTGCTCGGCGGCGAGCTCCGAGAGCTCCTCGCTCTCGGCGACCTCGCGTGTCAGCTCGCGGATCCACGCCAGGCTCAGATACCGGACGGTGCCATCGAGGTGGTTCGTGGTGTCGGCGCCCATGACCTCTCTAGTCTGCCCGATCATGCCCTGGGAGCCCACCGACGAGTTGCCCCACGCCGACGCGGCCATCGACGAGTGGGTGTTCGCCGCCTGGACCGACGACGCTCGCATCGGCGTGATCTCGGGCCACCGACTCCTCGGGCGGGTTGCGTGGTACTGGTCGGCGCTCGTCGAGGAAGGCCGTCCCCTGCTCCACCTGGCCGAGTGGGAGGTGCAGGTGCGCGCTGATCCGTTCGTCGTGAAGGCGCCCGAGATGTGGGCGGAACACCACTGCGACGCCCCGATGGAGCAGTGGTCCCTCGGCAACGAAGCGTACGCGGCAGCGCTCGACGATGTCGACGAGGCGCTCGGTCGCGGCTACGGCACCCCGACACCGATGGCGATGGATCTGGAGTGGTACGGAACCATGCCGCCGACCGAGATCGGTCACGGCTACGAGCAGATCGGCGTGGTGCACGGCGTCGTCGAGGTCCTCGGCCGCACGACGATCGAGCTGGCCGAGGTCCCTGCGCACCGGTGGCGCCGGTGGCACGAGCGGCCTCGGCTGGAGCCGCTCGCGCTGCCGACCGTCGTCGCCCACACCGGCCTGCGTGCGCCCTTTGCGTATCCCGACGCCACGGTGACCGACTGGGTGCTCACCCCACGGGGATGGCGCTCGCGTCCTCGCTGATGCTGTCGTCGGCACCGGGGTCGGGTGTCCCGGCGGGTCCGGGTGCGTCCGGCGAGTCCGACGGCGGGCGCGGGTCGCCGCCCGGCACGGCCTCTGCGTTACTGCTCCGGCGCCGAGCGATCAGCCACGCGGCGGCGGCAACGACGGCTCCGATCAGGAGGAACGGCAGGGTCACGGCCAGCACGTATGCGATCGCGAACACGACCGACGCGAAGACGTCCCAGCCGCGCTCGAAGGCGTCGTTGATCGTGTCCGGCTCGTCCACGACGAGATCGGGCACCGATGCCGTCGGAACGACCTCGATCGTGATCGTCGACAGCGCGACCCGGTCGGTGATGTTCCGCTGTTGAGCCTCGAGACGCTCGAGCTCGGTCTGGCGTCGGGTCAGCTCACCCTCGAGGGTGACGAGCTCCGCCAGGTTCTCCGTTCGATCCATGAACTCGCGCACGTTGGCCACGCTCTGGCGTGCGTTGGCGATCCGGACGCCGAGATCGACGAGTTGCTCGGTCACGTCCCGGGCGCTCTGGTTGATCGATTGCACCGTGCCCGCGTCGTCGAGACCCGACAGCAGACGGTCGACGGCCGTCGGTGGCACCTTGACCACGAGGATCGCGTAGCCCGAGTCCGGGCTCGCGGCGTCGCCGTAGTCCACGTCCGACGATGCGATGCCACCACCCAGGCTCGAAGCGTTCGCCGTGATCGAGGCGACGCTGCGCTTGATGTCGTCACTGCTCAACACGACGCGCATCTCGATGATGACGTCGCGGCCGATCGCCCCGAACTCGAAGCCCGCGTCGCCCGAGTCGACGCCAGCGGAGTCGGCGTCGCCGGCGACCTCCTCGGCGGCAGTCTCGCCCGACCGCACCATGTCGCCCTCGGCGGTCGCATTCGCAGCCGGTGCCTCGGCGGCATCGGCTGCCGCCATGTCGTCGGATGCCGCGGTGTCGTCGTCACCACCACAGGCGGTGAGCGCGAGCGCTCCGGCCACGGTGAGGACCCCGAGAGATCGAAGGCGTCGCCCCAACCCGGCCAGTGTGTGGATGTGTGTGTTGTTGCTCCCCATGTGGTTTGGACGTGCCGCGAACCGACACGGTTCCCGTGGCACACTCGACGATCGCATGCAGTATCGAGCGCGACATCCTCGACGAATTCGCCGACAGCCGGAAGCCGACGCGATATCCGACGGTCGAGGTGTCGGTCGGTCTCGTGGTCGAAGATCGTTCGAGTGGTTTCGTCGGTGATGTCGTGCGGTGGCACCACGACGCCGTCACGCTGCGTGATCGCAGCCAGTACCTCCGGCACTTCACATGGAAACCGGGTGGATTCCTGTTCGAGGGGAGGCCGGTGACGTTGGTCCGTCCGGCTCAGCAGCGGACGGCCACGCAACGGACCACGGCATCCGGGTCGATCGCCGCTGATCGTGGCGCCGGTGCTCGGGTCGCCCGAGCGAGCCGGATCTGGGTGGAGGGCAAGCACGACGCCGAACTGCTCGAGCATGTCTGGGGCGATGATCTCCGCGAGCTCGGCATCGTCGTCGAACCCCTCCATGGCGCCGACGACCTCGCCGCCGCCGTGCGCGACTTCCGACCGGGTGGGCATCGGAGATTGGGCGTGCTGCTCGATCACCTCGTGCCGGGTTCCAAGGAGTCCCGGATCGCCGACAGCGTGGACCATCCGGCGGTGCTGGTCACCGGTCATCCTTTCGTCGACGTGTGGGCCGGCATCCGACCGAAGACGGTCGGCCTGAGCGCGTGGCCCGACGTGCCCAAGGGGCAGCCGTGGAAGGACGGGCTGTGCGCCGCCCTGGGCATGCCGCTGGAGGGTTTCTGGCCGAGGCTTCGCAATCAGGTCAGGTCGTACGCCGACCTCGAATCCGAGTTGGTCGGCGCCGTCGAGCGCCTCATCGACTTCGTCGCCGAGGATTGAACACCCCGGCAACTGTTTGCGTGGAAACGGGATGTGAACGGTTCCACGCAGACAGTACGGGTGGGGTTCAGCCGATCGGCTCGTCGCCGGGGTCGACGCTCGTGATCGCCTTGCCGGCGTGCATCAGGGTCACGGGCCCGGCCTCCGACACGACGATCACGACCGAGTGGGGATCGTCGTGCGAGTAGCGGAGCGCCGACGTGTGTCGCATTCCCTGCATGGTGCCGATCGTCTGCTCGGCGGCCGTCGACGGCGCGAGCCGGATACCGAGCGCCGTGAGGGACACGTCACGATCGAACAGCGCGGCACCGTCGGTCTGCGACAGCGCCTGTGCGAGCGCAGCCTCCTCGCCGACGTTGTCGAGACGCAGGCGTGGCGCGTTGTGCACGAGCGGTTCGTGACGGTGCGCCGGCACATCGTGCTCGGTCGGACGCCAGATGAGGGTCGCACCGATCCGGCGCCCGCCGAGCTCGTGGACGGCGAACCGCAGCAGTGGTCGGACGCCCTCGACGGGGAGCCCGACGGCGACGGTCGCGAGGCGCGCGAGCCAGGCATCGACGGGCGCATCGTGGTGCCACGACGTCCCGTTCCAGCGCACGACCCCGGCGGGACCGAACACGCGGACCTGGCCTTCGGGATGGCGCTGGACGATGAGTCCGCCCACGCTCGCCTGCAGACCGACGAGGTCGTACTCGTCTGCCATGTTGCGACCGAAGCACGCCAGATGGTCGATCGAGTCACCGGTCCGGACGACGAACGCCGTGATGCCGTCGGCGAATCGGCGTGCGAACTGGAGATCGAGGTTGTGGACGGCGATCAGATCGACGGTCGTCTCGCGGGCCGTGATCGCCCCGTCCGGTCCGACCACGGACGTCGGCGGCAGCAGCGCACCGTACGACGGGACGCGGCCCTCGTGCTGCTGAGGGCGCAGCGCGTAGGCCAACTCGACCAATGCGGCCACCTGGTCGGGCGCACCGTCGAGCGCCGGGACACCTTCCTCGTCGAGCTCGTCGGCCAGCCGCTGCAGACGACCGGGCAGCACGGGCAGCTCGAACCCGTCGCGGCGAGTCCGTGACACCATCGGAGGGACTGTACGGCGGGATCGGGTCCGGGTGTACGTCGGGCGACGCCGAAGGCTCGCCGCGGCACGAGCTCGAGTTCCCCGCCGAGTTGGTCCGGAGTGTGCCGAACAACGGGGCCCACCGGTCTGACGTGGTCAGACGAAGGCGCTGGCGAAGACCAGGCTGACGATCGTCATCACCTTGATCAGTATGTTCATCGACGGGCCGCTCGTGTCCTTGAAGGGGTCGCCCACGGTGTCGCCGACGACCGCGGCCTTGTGAGGATCGGAGCCCTTGCCGCCGTGGTTGCCGGCCTCGATGTACTTCTTCGCGTTGTCCCACGCACCGCCGGCGTTGGCCATGAAGATCGCCAGCGCGAAGCCGGTGACCAGGGCCCCCGCGAGCAGGCCACCGAGTGCGTCGACACTGACGAATCCGACGACGAGCGGAACGACGACGGCCAGCCCTCCCGGAATGATCATCTCCTTGAGCGAAGCCTCGGTGGAGATCGCGACACAGCGGGCAGAGTCGGGGATGACGCCCTCCTTGCCTTCCCGCAGACCGGGGATCTCGCGGAACTGACGGCGGACCTCTTCGATCATCTGCCCGGCGGCGCGACCGACGGCGTCGATCGTCAGCGCTGCGAACAGGAACGGCAGTGCGGCGCCGATGAACAAACCGATGAACACATCGACGTCACCGATGTTGAGGTTGAGGATCTTGTCGCCCTCCGAGGCCGTCGAGACGGCGAACTCGAAGCTCTTGAACAGCGCCAGTGCGGTGAGCGCAGCAGAACCGACGGCGAAGCCCTTGGCGACCGCGGCGGTGGTGTTGCCGAGCGAGTCGAGGGCGTCGGTGACCTCGCGAACCGCCGGGTCGAGCTCGGCCATCTCGGCGATCCCCCCGGCGTTGTCGGCGATCGGACCGTAGGCGTCGACCGACACGACGATGCCCGTCGTTGCCAGCATGCCGATGGCGGCGACGGCGATCCCGTAGATACCACCGAACGCGCTGTCGCTGCCGAGCGTCTGCTCGCCACCCCAGTACGCGATCGCGACGCCGACGAGGATCAGCACGACCGACGCTGCGACCGAGACCATGCCGATGCTGATGCCCTTCAGCACCGTCGTCGCCGGCCCGGTCTCGGACTGCTGGGCGATGTCCCTGACGGGTTTGTAGTGGTCGGACGTGTAGAACTCAGCGGTCTTGCCGAGTGCCCAGCCGACGATGAGACCGCCGATCACCGACACGGCGAGTCCCCAGGGCTTGTCCTCGGTGAATCCGTCCCCACCGAAGATCCAGAACGAACCGGCGAGAACGCCGACCGCCGTGAGACCCATCGCGACGTTGGTGCCGAGGTGCAGGGCGCGGCTGAGTGCCTTGGTGTCCGTGGACTCACCGCCCTTGACGAGGAACGAACCGATGATCGAGGCGACCATGCCGATCAACGCCACGAACATCGGGAACACGAAGAACTGGATGGCGCCGTCGTCGCCCGCCTGGTTGGCCTCGATCAGCCCGGCCGCACCGGCGCCCGCGAACGCGAACAGCGAGATCGGGGCGATGATCGAGCCGGCGTACGACTCGAACAGGTCGGCGCCCATGCCGGCGACGTCGCCGACGTTGTCGCCGACGTTGTCCGCGATCGTGGCCGGGTTGCGCGGATCATCCTCGGGGATCCCGGCCTCGACCTTGCCGACCAGGTCGGCACCCACGTCGGCGGCCTTCGTGTAGATGCCACCGCCGACACGTGAGAACAGAGCGATCGTGGATGCGCCGAGGCCGTATGCCGTGACGATCTCGAACGCCCGATCGACCTCGAGCCATCGGACGAACAACAGGTAGGTGAACATCAGGCCGAGCAGCGCCAGGCCGGCGACCGAGAACCCCATCACCGCGCCACCGCGGAAGGCCACCGGCAACGCCTTGCCGGGGCCGTGCTTGGCGGCCTCGGTCGTGCGGGCGTTGGCGATCGTGGCGACGGTCATACCGGCATAACCGGCACTCCCGGACAACACGGCACCGAGCAGGTAGCTGACGGCCGCCAAGGGCGCGATCACGATCGCCAGCAGGATCGCCATTGCGACAGCGAACAGCGCCACCCACTGGTACTCCTTCCGGAGGAACGCCTTGGCGCCCTTCTGGATCTCGGTCATCAAGAAGACCATCCGCTCGTCGCCGGGCGAGGCCTTCTTCACCCATGCGAAGTAGTAACTGGCGAGGCCCAGCCCGGCGAGGGCTGACAGCGCGGCGAGGTAGGGAACGGCTTCCACTGGTGTCGTGCCTCCTGGGGCGTCCGTACAGAGTCGACCAATGATGCTCGGTCCAGCCCCATCGCTCCAACCCGGAGTCTCCACCCTGGCGATCGGAGTCAGAGATGGCCCCACGTTCGCAACGATGACCGACCGGCAGGTTTCGGGCCGTCGGCGTCGGGCGGAGTAGCGTCGCCCGCATGGCACAGACCATTGCGAAGGGGGCGGGGCCGCGTCGCCCCGTGTCGGGCACTGCGGTCGAGCAGAACGGCAAGCGCAAGCCGTTCCTGCTCGACTTCTACTCGACCGCGGTCGGCAAGAAGTACGTGATGGCGATCACCGGCATCATCGGGATCGGCTTCGTCATCGGTCACATGGTCGGCAACCTCAAGGCCTACCTGGGTGTCGTCACCGAGAACGGTCAGGACGTCTACGACATCGACGTCTACGGCGAGTTCCTCCGCGAGATTCTGGTCCCGATCCTGCCGCGCACGTACTTCTTGTGGATCCTGCGGCTGATGTTGATCGGCGCGCTGATCCTCCATGTGCACGCGGCCTACTCGTTGACGATCCTCAATCGAAGGGCACGCCCGGTGAAGTATCAGTCGGCGCGCGACTACCAGATCGCCAACTTCGCCAGCCGCACGATGCGCTGGACCGGCATCATCGTGGTGCTCTTCCTGTTCTGGCACCTCGCCGATCTCACGTGGGGGTGGTTCAACCCGGACTTCGAACGCGGCGCGGTGTATCGCAACCTCGATGCCAGCCTCAGCCGGGTGCCGGTGGCGATCGTGTACGTCGTCGCCAACATCGCGCTCGGCATTCACCTGTTTCACGGCACGTGGAGCCTGTTCCAGTCGATGGGCTGGAACAACCCGAAGTTCAACCAGTGGCGCAAGGGCATCGCCACCGGTGTCGCCACGCTCGTCGTGGTCGGCAACGTGTCGTTCCCGATCATGACCCTCGCTGGCGTGATCGATTTCGATGACACCGTCACCAGCGTCCACGAGCTCGAGGAGGTCTCCGAATGAGCATCAATCTCGACTCCAAGGTGCCCGCCGGGCCGATGGCCGACAAGTGGGACAACTTCAAAGAGCACGAGAAGCTGGTCAACCCCGCCAACAAGCGCAAGTTCAAGATCATCGTCGTCGGTACCGGCCTCGCGGGTGCTTCCGCAGCTGCGACGTTCGCCGAGCTCGGGTACAACGTCGATGCGTTCACGTTCCACGACTCGCCGCGCCGCGCCCACTCGATCGCCGCCCAGGGCGGTATCAACGCGGCCAAGAACTACAAGGGCGACGGCGACTCGGTCTACCGCCTCTTCTACGACACGGTGAAGGGCGGCGACTTCCGCAGCCGCGAGGCCAACGTGTACCGCTTGGCGCAGGTGTCGGTGAACATCATCGACCAGATGGTCGCCCAGGGCGTGCCGTTCGCCCGTGAGTACGGCGGCCAGCTCGACAACCGGAGCTTCGGCGGCGCCCAGGTGAGTCGCACCTTCTACGCCCGTGGCCAGACCGGGCAGCAACTCCTCTTGGGTGCCTACCAGCAGCTCGCCCGCCAGATCGGCCTCGGCAACGTCAACTTGTACAACCGGATGGAGCTCGTCGACATCGTCAACATCGACGGGCGCTGCGCCGGCATCGTCGTGCGCGATCTGATCAGCGGCGAGATCAGCTCACATGCTGCGCATGCGGTGGTGCTGGCCACCGGTGGCTACGGGAACGCGTTCTTCCTCTCGACCAACGCGATGGCCTGCAACGTCACCGCGGCCTGGCGAGCCCATCGCCAGGGCGCGGCGTTCGCGAACCCGTGCTTCACGCAGATCCACCCGACCTGCATTCCACAGGCCGACGACTTCCAGTCGAAGCTCACGCTCATGTCCGAATCGCTCCGCAACGATGGCCGGGTGTGGGTACCGATCAACCCCGACGAGACGCGACCGGCGGCCCAGGTGCCCGAGGACGAGCGCGACTACTACCTGGAGCGGATCTACCCGAGCTTCGGTAACCTCGCGCCTCGTGACGTGTCGTCGCGTGCCGCCAAGCGTGCGGTCGACGCAGGGCAGGGTGTCGGCCCGCTGAAGAACGGTGTCTATCTCGATTTCGCCGAAGCGATCGGCCGCCTCGGCGAGGACACCATCAAAGAGCGCTACGGGAACCTGTTCGACATGTACGAGCGGATCACGGGCGAGAACCCGTACGAGATGCCGATGCGCATCTACCCGGCGTCGCACTACACGATGGGTGGGCTCTGGGTCGACTACGAGCTGATGACGACCGTCCCCGGCCTCTACTGCGCCGGCGAGGCGAACTTCTCCGACCACGGCGCCAACCGGCTCGGCGCGTCGGCGCTCATGCAGGGCCTCGCCGACGGCTACTTCGTGTTGCCCTACACGATCTCGAACTTCCTCGCCGAATGGCTCAACAAGCCGATCCCCGACGCGACGCACGAGGCGTTCAAGCAGGCCGAGCAGGCTGCCGACGATCGGTTCCGGCAGTACCTGTCGGTCGGGGGCACGCGCTCGCCCGACTACTTCCACCGCGAGCTCGGCAAGATCATCTGGGACTACTGCGGCATGGACCGCACCCAGCAGGGGCTCGAGAAGGCGCTCTCCGAGATCCCTGCGCTGTACGACGAGTTCAAGAAGGACCTCCGCGTCACCGGCGACGGCGAGAGCACGAACCAGACCCTCGAGAAGGCCGGCCGCGTCGACGACTTCTTCGAGCTCGGCATGCTGATGTGCCGAGACGCCCTGGTCCGCGAGGAGTCGTGCGGCGGCCACTTCCGGGCCGAACACCAGACCGAGGAGGGCGAGGCCCTGCGCGACGACGACAACTTCGCTCACGTCACGGCATGGGAGTGGTCCGGGAACCCCATGGCCCCGGTCGAACACCGGGAGCAACTCGAGTACGAAGTCGTCCAGTTCCAGACCAGGAGCTACAAGTGAATTGCGAGTTGTGCCAGGCACAACTCGCAATTGATCGCCAAGGGAGCAGCGCGTGAGCCACCTCGAGAACATCACCCTGAAGATCTGGCGCCAGTCGGGGCCGAACGATGCGGGCCGCTTCGACAGCCACCTGATCGACGAGATCAGCGATGAAGCCTCGTTCCTCGAAATGCTCGACATCCTCAACGAGCGCCTCATCGAATCGGGTCAGGAAGCGGTCGTGTTCGATCACGATTGCCGCGAGGGCATCTGCGGCACCTGCTCGCTGATGATCGACGGCCAGGCCCACGGCCCGCAGAAGGGCACCGCCACCTGCCAGCTGCACATGCGCAAGTTCGAGAGCGGCGACACGATCGTGATCGAGCCGTGGCGGGCGAGCGCCTTCCCGATCATCAAGGATCTCATGGTCGATCGTGCACCGCTCGACCGGATCGTTGAGGCAGGTGGGTTCATCACCGCCGAGACGGGTGGCGCCCCCGACGCCAACCTCATCCCGATCCCCAAGCCGGTGGCCGACGCCTCGATGGACGCGGCCGAGTGCATCGGCTGCGGGGCGTGCGTGGCGGCCTGCCCGAACGGTGCGGCGAACCTGTTCACCGGCGCCAAGATCAACCACCTGAACGTGCTGCCCCAAGGCCAGGCCGAGCGCTTCAAGCGGGCCGAGGCGATGGTCGAGACGATGGACCGGTACTTCGGCTCCTGCACCAACCACGGTGAATGCGAGGCGGCGTGCCCGAAGGAGATCTCGATCGACGTGATCGCACTCATGAACGCCGACTACCGCAAGGCCAAGTTCAAGAATCGCAAGTCACTCAGCCGGGTCTGAGCGCGTCGGTTGCCCCCACCATCAACCTCGGGTGCGCCGGTCCGAGATCTCTCCGCCGGAAACCACTCGATCGCTAACGTGCCCGCCATGCTGGCCGTAGGTGATGGATCCTTTCGTCGGTCGATCGGTCCGACGATGCAGCTCCTGACGGCCGCGGTCGCCGCGTGCGGTCGCGACGACGTCGTCGTGGCGCCGTCTCTCCTGACACCCGAGGCCCTGGCCGGGATCGTGGACGCGGCCGATCTCCATCGTGTGAGCGGGAGCGCGGCCCTCGGGTTGCGTTCGGTCGCTGGTGTCCCTGACACGATCACCGACGAACTCGCCGCCGTCCGCAGGCGAAACGCCCGTCGTCATCTCGTCGTCGTGCGCTCGCTCGCAGAGGTCGGCCCAGCGCTCGACCAGGTCGGCGTGCGTTGGGCGGTCATCAAGGGACCGGTCGTGGCCTCGCTGCTCTACCGCGACGCGGGCGCACGGGCGTACGGCGATCTCGATCTGCTGATCCACCCCGCCGACATCGAGTCCGCGACGCGTGCGCTCGAGGAGCACGGATTCGAGCACCAGATCCACAACTGGCCGCTCGCACGGCAGTTCGCGGCGGGCGAGTTCTCGATGCGTGGCGAGACGGTCGAGCTCGACGTGCACTGGCACGTGCTCTACGCGTGGTACGACCGGCAGCACGTCGACATCGATCTCGACGCTGTGTTCGAACGGGTCCGGACCGTCGACGTGAGCGGGTGTGCGGTCCCGACGCTCGACCCCGTGGACACCCTCTGGTTCCTCGCGCTGCACGCGAGCAAGTCCGGCGGTCATCGCCTCATCTGGTTGAAGGACATCGAACGATCGCTCGCCGTCGACACCCCGGACCTCGACGAGTTGGTCCGGCGTTCGCTGGCGTCTCGGTGTGGCCCGCGTGTGGGCGTCCCGCTGAGCAGGGCTGCCATGTTGCTCGCCGCCCAGGTACCCGACCATGTGACCCGCGAGCTCCTCGGTTCGGTGACGCTGCGTGCTCTGGATCGGGGCGTGCAGGCCGTGTCCCCGAGTGTTCGCATCGATGAGCGCGGGACGCTCGCACGGCTCTGGAACCGATCGCTTCGAGGGTCGGCAGGTGCGACCGCGGTCGATGTCGGGCGACGAACCGTTCGGGTCGTCCGCGAGGCCGGTGCTCGTGTGCCCGGCGGCGAGGACGACGACCAACACGAGAAGCGGCGATATCTCCAAGAGGTCGCCAGCGCGTGGGGCGAACGCTCGTGACTCCGGCACGACGGGTGCGCACGGCGCTGTCGGTCCTCCTCCGCCGTGTCCGCCGGCCGTCGAGCCCGGGCTTCACGGTCGAGCGAGTGTCCGAGCCCGACGCCGTGATCGCTGCTCTGGCTCCATTCGAACCGCGGACGTCGGCCCTGATCTCGATCAGCCGGACCGGCCGGCGTGAACGCCGACACCACCGTGTCGTGTTCGCGCCGGACGGGACGATCGTTGCGGTCGTCGGCCTCAGGCGGCTGTGTGTCGACGTGTGGTCGGCGTGCGTCTATCTCGCCGACCCTGCAGCGGCGGCCGTCGTCGCCGACCTCGTCGAACGTTCGCCGGCACGTTCGATCCTGGGAGTCGGGATCGACGTCGACCCGCTCATCGAGCATCTCCAGCATGTGGTCGGCGTGGTGCGCATGCCGCGCTTCGTCGCGGAGCCACCGGTGGAGGGCATCATGCAACCGCCGAGCGAACGATCCCGCTGTCGCGGATCTCGCGGACCTGGACGCCCTCGTCGAGATCTACCGAACCTACGAGCTGGCCACCTTCCCGACGGTCTGGCAACTACGTTCACATCTTCGAGCAGCCCTCGTCGACGACGTCGTCGTCGTGGCTGTCGACGAGACGGGCATCGTCGGCGCGGGAGAGCTGACCAACTGGACCAAGCGGTACGTGACGCTCACCAACCTCGTCGTCGATCCTCGCTTCCGAGGCCGCGGTCTCTCGTGGGAGATCATCATGCGAACCGGGCAGGTGGCCGGCGATGCAGGCGTCGGCGTCGTGATGGCGCTCGCTCCCACCAACCCCATGTCGTTCGCGCACAGCCGCGTCACCCGTTCGTCCGAGAGCAACGAACATCAGCTGTCCGTTGCTCTCGCCGACCGGTGGCCCGGCCAGGCGAGACTACGCGCCAGGCTCTCAGGTCTTGGGCCGATCGAACCACGATCGGCCGAACCGTTCCGGGACTACGGCGACCCTGATGCGAAGCAGGGTTGACGCCGCGTCCGGTCGTCTCAGCTACCGACCGTTCCGCCACCACCCGTGGGTGGGCACCATGGGCCGGGCACCCAATCACACAGCGCTGCCTCAACCGGCTCGCGCATCTCTATTTGGGGTCGCTCGTACTGCTCCATCTGTGTTCCGCCTTGCTTGGGGGTCGAGGTCCTGCTTCTGTGGTCTCTCAGGACGCCGTGATTTCCGCGCCACCCACCATACCCGAACGGTGTCCGGTGCGCCAGTCAACGGCGTATCAGCCGCGCGAGACTCAACACGTCGAGTTTGAGTCGGGCGACGACGTGGTCCCAACGACCGACCGTCCGGCGACCGGTCCGGTCATCGATCTCGGCCACGCGGCCGATGACCGCATCGGCGAGCACCGGGACGTCGTCGTACCCGTTGCCGTCGCCACGGAACCAACATCTCGTTGCATCACGCGACCGGAAACGATGGACGACCAGGTCTCCCGTGGACGAGGCGAACGCCCAGATCTCACCTCGCCTCGGGCCGCGACCCGGGTCCGAGATGCGAACCCGACCGCCACCGATGATGGTCGACCCCATCGAATCCCCGTTCACCGGCACCCACACCGGACCCGTCCGGAGTCGTTCCCGATGGAGCCGCGCGAGCGCGAGCTGTCGGGTCGAGTCGTTCACAGCGGCGGCGATTCGGCGAGCACGGGCCCCAGTATGATCCCGGGCATGAGGCGGATCGTCAAGGTCGCCGACGTCGACCTCGAGATCTGCGTCGAGGACGACGAGCTCAGCGGTGCGGTCGACGTCGTGTTCTCCGGATGTGCCCCGGGCGATGATCCACAGCTCGTCCTCCGTCGCCGACGAGAGGCGATCGAACCGCCTGCCGTGCCGCCGACGACCACGACCGACCAAGCGTCCTACTGGTTCCTCGAATCCGGTGTCGTCGCCCGCCACAGCAGCGGAGTGTGCGGTCGACGGCGCGGCGACATGGTCGAGGTCGGGGGCGTGTGCGATGGCGCCGATCCGAACACGGCGTTCCGGTTGTCGATGCAGATGCCGCTCACCGATGCGCTCGCGCAGCACGACTGCCAGGTCGTCCACGCCGCTGCCATCGAGCGCGATGGTGTCGCGGTGTTGGTGACCGGGACGTCGGGCGCCGGCAAGTCGACGTTCGCCTACGCGTCGCAGGCCGGCGGTTGGACCGTGCTCAACGACGATCTGACGATCGTGCGAGGCGGAGACACCGTGGCTGCGTGGGGATTCCCGAAGCCTCTGCACGTGCCGGCTGACGTGCTCGTTCAGCCGCCCGCCGGTTCGGCCGCGCTGCCCGACGACGAGCGGGGTCGATGGTCGCTGAGACCACCGTTGGTCGAGCGGACGTCGCCGGCCGAGCTGCGCTTCGTCGTCGCGGTGGACCGCTCGGATGCCGAGGCCCTGACCGACGACGGCGGTGCCGGTGTTCCGTGGGTCAAAGAGCTGCTCTACTCGTTCCCCCTCGTCCGCATCCCCGAGCGCCTCAAGTCGGTGTTTCCCACCGCCGCAGCCCTGTCGCGCCTACCGTCGTTCCGCTACTTCCACGACGCCGATCCTGCCCGGCGCGTCGAAGGCGCCGTCGGCTTCCTCGATGCGTTGATCACCGCGGCGCCTCGGGATCGTGATCGTCGCAGCGACGGCTGCGACCATCAGTAGTTGGACAATGTCCCAGCGCGCCGTGCAGCGGTGAGCGCTCGCCTGAAGATCCAGATCGACAACGGGAGCAGCACGAGGTCGAACATCGCCAGCGCAACCAGGTCGGGGGCGACGGCGCGCCAGCCGCCCGTGCCGAGGAGCGCTTCGCGGGTGCCGTTGATGCCGTAGTAGGCGGGGAACGCCTTGGCGAGCAGCTCGAGTGCCGGCGGGAGCGTCGACACGGGGAACAGCGCGCCGCTGAGGATCGACGTCGCCAGCGTCAACGGGGCGGTCAGCGGGTCGCCCCGCTTGATGAGCACGACGATCGATGCGCCGATGATCCCGAACGCGCAGAATGATGCGAGGAGCAGCGCCAGCACCGGAACCGCGAGAGCGAATCCGGCGAGGTCGAAGCCACCGCCGATGATGCCGAGCCCGAGCCCGAGGTACATCGTCAGCTCCAACATGGTCATCACGAGCGGGAAGACGAAGGAGCCGGCGAGCAGGATCGAGACCGGTGTCGGCGTCGCAAGAAGGATCTCGAGCGTTCCGAGTGCCTGTTCGCGAAGGATGTTCGCGTTGAACGAGCTGATCCCGACGCCGGCGACTGCCATGATCGCGATCCCCACCACGGCGAAGTCGAAGTAGCTGCCGCCGTACGCTTGGAGCTCGGGGCTGTCGATCACGAGCTTGCTGACCTGTCGCAGGATCATCAGCGACACCAGCGCTCGTGCGACGAACACGACCACACGAAACCGGTAGGAACGCTCGATCGTGAGGTCGCGCCGTGCGATCGCAGCGATGCGTCCCGTGTGTCGGGCGATCGGCGCCACCGGACTGCGTGCGACCGGAGCGATCATCCGGCGCCGCCCCACGCGGTCGACTCGCCCGGATGATCGGCAGTCAGCAACTCGTGGAGCGCCTCGTCGAATCGTGCGTCTGATGACAAGTCGCCGACGGTGCCGGAGTAGCGGACGGTGCCGCCGACGAGGACGACGATGTGGTCGCAGAGCGTCTCGATCTCGTCGATGCGGTGGCTCGACAGGAGCACGGCGGTGCCCGCAGCGGCGGCGGATCGGAGGATGCCCGCCACCTCCTTGCTGGCGACCGGGTCCAGCGATCGGGTCGGTTCGTCGAGCACCAACAGCGGCGGCTCGTGGAGGAGCGCGCGAGCGATCGACAGTCGGGCCCGCATGCCCGACGAGAAGGCGAAGACCATCCGGTCGCGACCGGTGAGGTCGAAGCGGTCCATCATCTCGGCACCACGTCGACGTGCGTCGGCCCGACTCATCCCGTTCATCCGCCCGAAGAACTCGAGGTTCTGACGACCGGTCAGGCGCCAGTACAGGGCTCGGTCGTCGGCCAGCACCAAACCGATGCGTCGTCGGATCTCGTGTGGATCCGAGGTCGCGTCGTGGCCGTCCACGGTGACGTGACCGCTGGTCGCATCGAGCACGGTGGCGATGATCCGGATCAGCGTCGTCTTGCCCGCTCCGTTGGGACCCACCAGACCGACGATCTCACCGGGTCGCACGTCGAGGTTGACGTCGCTCAGGGCGATGACGGGTGCGTCGGAGGCACCGCGTACGAACAGCCGTTGGAGGCGTCCCGGCGGCGAGAAGGTCTTGTGGACGCCTTCAATCCGCAGCATCGATGAGGCCGGCCGATCGCAGCTCAGTCAAGAACTCACCGACGTCGCGGTCGAGCACGTCGCGGGGTTGGCCGGGGAAGCGCTGCGCGAGCACGTCCGAGAGATCGGCGCACGTGCGCGCTTCGGTGAGGCGCTCCCACAGCAGCGTTCCGACACGGTTGAGCGTGATCAGCTCGACCCCTTCGGCGTCGACCAGCAGGGCCTGGTCGCCAGCGAGCTCCGAGACGACCCCCGGCGCCCGCAAGAAACGTTCGGCAGCCACATCGGCGAGGTTATCGGTCACGGAAGTTCTCGCTCTCGCTCTTCGTCGTTCGTCAGCCCGCAACCCGGATCGTCGACGGCGTCACCAACGCGCCGATGGCCGCGTCGAGACACGCCAGGAACGCGACCCGATCGGTGACCGCGGCAGCGTCCGTCGTGACGCCCATCCGCACGGCGCCGTCATAGCTGAACAGGGTGATGTTGATCGCTGCGCCCGCCGGCGGACCGAAGGGGACGAACTCGTCGATCCTGGCGCCGGCGATGAACAGCGGGAAGGGCGGTCCGGGCACGTTCGACGCGAGGACGTCGACACCCTTCATCATCCCGCCGATGATCCACCGTGAGATCGGTCGACCGAGTCGTTGGATCGCAGCCGACACGGTGTTGATGTGATGCAGTGCCGGCTCGTCGCGGAGCCGGCAGAGCCGGTCGCGTACCCGCACGATGCGTTCGTCGACGTCGTCGTCGGCGCCCAGGGTCAGGGTGACTCGAGCCGGCACGAAGTCGTTGCCCGCGACGTCGGCGGTCCGGACCGTTCGGCTGTTGACCGGCATGTGCACCCGCAGTCGCTCGCACGCCACCCCGTGGGCATCGTGATACCGACGGATCGCGTCGCCGACCACCGCGACGAACACATCGTTGACGCTCGCGTCGTTCCGCTTGCCGGAGGACTTGAGGTCCGAGAGCGGGATGGAGCGGATGTCCATCGTCAGGCTCCCGGAACGCTCGGTCATCAAGTTGCTGTGCGGCGTTCGATTGGGCGTCACGAGCTTGATCGCCGAGACCAGGGTGCGAGCGGTGTCGGCGGTCGTTCCGATCGGGGCTCGAACCAGCATCGCCGCAGCGGCACCGATCCTCCGCGTCGCACGACCGAGCGGTGTGTACACGGGGCGCGGTACGGGGAGCGGCACGACGTTGCTCGGTGCGGGTTCGGGCGGTGGGTTCGGTTCGAGATCGGTGAAGGCGCCGAGCATGAGGACCATGCCGAGGCCGTCGGCGATCGCGTGGTGGACCTTGATGACGATCGCTGCTCGCCCATCGGTGAGTCCGGTCAGGAGCCCGAGTCGCCACAGCGGGCGCCGGCGGTCGAACGGTTCGCCGACCCATCGTTCCGCGTACGTCAGCACGTCGCCTCGGTCCGCGCCCTCCGGGAGGACCTCGTGGACATAGTGATCGGCGATCGCCAGATCGTCGATCTCCACCCACGACGGCCGGGGCCGTCCGTCCTCGACCACCTGCCGCAACCGAGGGATCGCCGCGATCATCCGATCGATGTTGGCCGCCATCCGCTCGGCTGCGGGTTCGGCCTCGAGCATCCAGACCGCCATGACGGTCGATCGGAGGTGAGGATCGTCCTCGATGTTCCAGATGATCGCGTCCGAACTGCTCATCATCGATCGGTATTGGACGCTGCTCATGTGTTCTCCCGATGGCGGTTCGGGGCCGGATCGGCCGCACGGTGTTCATCGGCACCGAACCGCCGCCGGTTGAGTCGTGTTTCACACACCGACCGGGCGGGCCGGGGGATCCGGTCGAACGAACTCAGCGCCAGGCCGGCGGGCAGTCGAGGTGGTCGGTCACGACGCAGTCGTCGCCGAAGACGAGGAACCGGTCGAAGCCGCGCAGGAACCACCGGTCGTGGGTGACGGCGATCACCGTGCCGTCGAAGCGAGCGAGACCGGCCTCGAGCGCCTCGGCCGAGACGAGGTCGAGGTTGTCGGTTGGCTCGTCGAGGAGGAGCAGTGTGGCGCCCGAGATCTCGAGCAGCAGGATCTGGAATCGTGCCTGCTGGCCCCCGGACAGCGTCTCGAACGGCTGGTGCGCGCAACCCTGGATCTCGTACCGGCGCAGCATGCCCATTGCCGGAGCGAGCACGACGTCGTGGTCGTGCAGGATCTCGATCAACGTTCGCCCGATCCATTCGGGGTGTTGATGGGTCTGGTGGAAGAGGCCTGCGACGACGTTCGCGCCGAGTCGCCAGGCGCCGTCGTGTTCGACGGTGTCGTCTCCCGCGAGCAGGCGCAGGAGGTGGCTCTTGCCTGCGCCGTTGCCACCCAGGACGGCCACCCGCTCGCCGTACCAGAGCTCGAGGTCGAACGGGTCGGTCAGCCCGCTCAGCTCGAGCGCTTCGGTGACGACGGCTCGCTTGCCGGTCCGGGCGCCGCGCAGCTGCACGTCGATGCGTTGCTCCCGGACCTCCTCGGGGCGTTCGTTGCGCTGAACGAACTGCCGCAACTTGGATTCGGCGGCTTTCAGCTTGGGCGCGAAGACATCGCTCATCTTGGCCCGACGACTCATCTCCGCGACCACCTCCTCGAGCCGCTTGCGCTCGTCGTCGTAGAGCGAGGCGCCGTGGGCGAGGTGGGCGGCGTGGGCCTCCTTGGCGGCGGCGTAGCTGGCGAACCCGCCACCGTGGGTCCATGCTCCCGAGGCTTCGATCGTGACGATCTTGGTCGCGCTGGCGGCGAGCAGCTCGCGGTCATGGCTCACGAACACGATCGTCTTGTGGGTGGCGTTGAGCTCACGTTCCAGCCAACGTTTGGCGGGAACGTCGAGGAAGTTGTCGGGCTCGTCGAGCACGAGCAGATCGTCCTCGCCGCGAAGGAGGAACTCGAGCGCGAGCCGCTTCTGCTCCCCGCCACTCACTGTCGACAGCGGTCGCTCCGCGACGTCGCGAAGATCGGCGCCGAGCGCCCGCCCGCACGCTTCGTCCCAGCGGACCTCGATGTCGTAGCCCCCGGCGTCGCCCCAGCCGCTGAGCGCTTCGGCGTAGCGCATCGGGTCTCCGTCGAGCTGCTCGTGTGCAGCATCGAGTCGCCGGGCGGCCGTCTGTATGCGGTCGGGTGAGAGCGACAGCAGCAGTGTGCGGACATCAGGCGATCCGCCGCCCTCGACACCGCCGGCGCCGATGAACTGCCCCATCACCCCGAGTCGGCCGACGACCGACACGGTGCCGCTCGAGGCCCGTTCCTCACCGGTGACGATCCGGAGCAGCGAGGACTTGCCGACGCCGTTCGCTCCGACGAGTGCGACCCGATCGCCGCTGCCGACCGTGAACGAGACGTCGCGAAAGAGGTCGACGCCGCTCGGCAGCCTCCAACCGAGCCCGGACACCTGGACCGATGCCACGGCGGTCGATGCTAGGAGCCCGGGCCTCCACCCCGTCGCTGCGTTTCACCGCGCCACCTCAGTCGGGGAGCACGGTGACGGCGCACGCGTAGTGGTTGACGGCGCGGACGTCGCCGGCGGTCAGGCTCAGATCGAAGGTCAGCGCGCCGAGCGTCTCGGGCACCTCGAAGTCCAGTGTGCCGACCTTGACGCAGTCGTCCGCAGGAATGTCGCCGCCGAATCGCCAACGGCGCTCGCCGCCGGCCCAACGCGCGACCACGTCGACCACCGCGGGTTCGACGGCGTGGCGAAGGTCGCTGACCGCATGCACGTCGAGCTCGAGATGCTCGCCGACCGCCACGACACCGGGGGGACGATCGGCGACCACGATCACCGGGGCGCACGCCCGTTCGAGCACGCCCCATGCCAACTTGGGGACACGTTCGTGGTCGAGCAGGCTCCACGACACCACCGGTGCGGGATCGTTCATCGCGAACACGCAGAAACCACCGGTGGGGCGGTACTTGAGCCGTCGCAGGAGTTCGACGTGGTGGCGGATCAGCTCTGCTTGGTACACCTGCGACGCATGACGCCACTCGTCGAACGTGTCGAACCAGGCGGGTGGCACGCGTTGGTCGAACACCCACTTCTGGAGCCCGTGCCGGACTTCGAGCTCGTCCCAGTCCAGATCGGGCCAGGCCGCCGCATCGATGAAGTCGGCTGTGTCGGGCACGGCCTGGGCGCCGAACTCGGACAGGAACCGTACGACCCGGGGCACCCGTCGGGCGAGCACCTCGATGTCGCGGACATCGCCGTGGTACCAGCCGAAGTAGAAGTGGCTGTCGGTCCCGTCGAGGAGCGGCAGGTGGGGGAGCACGCCGGAGTGGGGAACGCACAACCGGGTCGGATCGGCCCGCTCGAAGGCACGCTTGACCCATCGGTCGAGCACGGATTTGTTCCACGACGGCAGCTGGTGCGCCGCGAGGTACCGGGCGCGGGAGCGCGTGGTGTCGCCCTCGATGCCGATCGCCACGGCAGCCGGGTCGTTGTGCGCGTTCCACTGCACGATCGAGGGGTGGTGGCCGAGGACGTCGACGGCCGCGCGCGCCTGCTCGACGGCCTGCCCGCGCACCGAGCGCGCATACCCCCAGTGGAGCGGGAAGTCCTGGAGGATCAGCATGCCCAGCTCGTCGGCGGCGTCGTAGACGGGTCGTGGCGCGATGTGGCCGTGGACCCGAAGTGCGTCGAGCCCGGCCTCTGCTGCCAGCTCGACGTCGTGCCGCAGCTCCTCCACGCTCGCGTCGGCGAGCGCGGCCCTGGTCGGCAACAGGTTCGCCCCCTTCAGGAACAGCCGCTCGCCGTTGACCGAACACGACCAGTTGTTCCACGCCACGACCCGCAGACCGGTCCTCCGTACGCGGTGGTCGCTGAGCGTCCCGTCGACGAGCACGTCGATCTCGACGTCGGTCAACGGCTGATCACCCAGCGCACGAGGCCACCACAGCGCCGGATCGGCGATGTCGAGGCTCCAGCTGACGTCGTTCAGTCCGCCGGCCACGCGTCGGACCGATTCGGATGCGACGGCGCCGCCGACCCTGGTCCGGATCGTGACGGACTGGGATCGGTCGCTGTCGAGTCGTGCGTTCAGGAGGAGGTGCGCGCGTGACTCGTCGGCGTCGCGGCACAGTACCCGGAACCGGTCGATACGGACCGGTCCGGTGTCGTAGACGTGAACGGGTCGCCAGATCCCGCCGGGATTCCAGTTGCGGTCCAAGCCGTCCCAGTGTTGGAAGATGCCGGTGATGTTGCGCTTGCCGCGCGGGCTCGCACGGGCGGTGCATGCGACCTCGATCGCGATCACGTGCTCCGCGCCGATGCCCGACAGCGCGGTCACATCGAACGAGTGGGGGACGAAGTAGCCCTCGGGGTCCCCGAGGTACGCGCCGTCGAGCCAGACGTCGGCCTGGTAGAAGATGCCGTCGAGCGTGATCCAGCGCCGCCGCCCGGTACCCGGCTCGGGCATCGTGAACGCACGGCGGTACAGCAGCGGCCCGTCGCTGTCGGCGAAGCTCGGATGGTTGCGCCAGTGACCCGGGACGACGATCTCGTCCCACGCCGAGTCATCGACATCGACGCCGATGGCGTCTCGCCGGAGATCGTCATCCGCGGGTGTTGCTCTCCACACCCCGTTCAGGTCCACGGCCGGAGCGTACCGATCCGCGGCCAGCGGTACCCTCGCCCGCATGCCGAACGACCGTCCTCGTGTCGCCACGCTGGTCGATCGGCGTGCTGTCACGGATGCGATCCCGCTGTTCCTGCCCGCGATTCCGTTCGGGTTCGTGCTGGGACTCGCCGTCACCGAGGGGGCGATGCCGCAGGTGATCGGCTGGTCGACGTCGGTCTTCATCTTCGCCGGAGCCGCGGCAGCTCGCGGTGATCACGCTCGCAGGCACCGCGACGGTCTGGGCCGTCGTGGTGGCGGGCCTGGTGATCAACACCCGTCACGTCATGTACAGCGCCGCCCTCGCTCCGGCGTTCCAACGTCAGCCGAGATGGCTGCGCTGGTTCGGACCGTTCCTGCTCATCGATCAGGTGTTCGCGCTCGCCGTGCTGCAGATCGATCGCTCGCCGGAGGAATTCCGTCGCTACTACCTGAGCGTCGGTCTCTTCTTCTGGATCAACTGGCAGTGGGCAACGGCACTCGGGATGGTGGTGGGCCCGATCGTGCCCGACTCGTGGCAACTCGGTTTCGCGCCACCGATCATGTTCATCGGACTGGTGCTGATCGGGATCCATCGAGTGCCCCAAGCGGTCGCCGCCCTGGTCGGAGGGTTGGTCGGCCTGATGAGCTCGGGTCTCCAGGACCGTCTCGGAATCCTCGTCGGAGCGATCGCAGGCGTCGCTGCCGGCGCGTACGCCGAGTACCGGACCCCCGACCGTGAGCTGCAGGCCATCTCGTGAGCGTGTGGTCGTCGATCGCGATCGTCGCGATGGTGGCGGCGATGACGTATGCGATGCGGGCCGCCGTGATCGTCGCACTCGCCGACCGCACGATCCCCGTGCCGGTCGAGCGCGCGCTGCGTAACGTCGGCCCCGCCGTACTCGCTGCCCTCGCGATCAACCTCGCGGCTGGAGGAGACGGCGGCCCGTCGCTCGAGATCGCGGAGGCCGCTGCGCTGCTGGTCGCCGGGGTGGTGGCCTGGACCCGCGGGAACCTGATCTGGACGCTGCTCGCCGGCATGACCACGCTGTGGGTGCTGTCGGCCCTGGTGTGACGGGGCTCTGCGCGTGTCCGGCGGGTCTCGCGGCGTTCGGAGGCCGAAGGGACAGGCCCCCGACGGCTGGGTTAGGTTCGGAACATGACAGATCGCGGATCGACGTTGGGAGAGCTCCGGGCGTCCGAGTGGGTGTCCCGACCGGTCAAGGATGAGATCCGCGCGAACGCGGTAGCCAGGATCAGCGCCGGCGACGCGCTCTTCGACGGTGTCGTCGGCTACGAGAACACGGTCATGCCCCAACTCGAGAACGCGCTGCTCGCAGGCCACGACGTGATCTTCCTGGGCGAGCGCGGCCAGGCCAAGACCCGCATGATCAGATCGCTCACGGGCCTGCTCGACGAGTGGATGCCGATCATCGCCGGGAGCGAGATCAACGACGATCCGTACCACCCGGTCTCCAAACATGCCCGCGACCTGATCGACGAGATGGGCGACGACACGCCGATCGGCTGGGTCCACCGCGATCACCGCTTCGGTGAGAAGCTCGCCACCCCGGACACGTCGATCGCCGACCTGATCGGCGAGGTCGATCCGATCAAGGTTGCGGAGGGCCGGTACCTCTCCGACGAACTGACGCTGCACTACGGCCTGGTCCCGCGTACCAATCGAGGCATCTTCGCGATCAACGAGCTGCCCGACCTCGCCGAGCGGATCCAGGTCGGTCTGCTGAACGTCCTGGAGGAGCGCGACGTCCAGATCCGTGGGTACAAGATTCGCCTGCCGCTCGACGTGATGCTCGTCGCATCCGCGAATCCCGAGGACTACACGAACCGAGGACGCATCATCACCCCGCTCAAGGACCGCTTCGGCAGCCAGATCCGCACCCACTACCCCCTCGACGCCGACCTCGAGTACCGGATCATGTGCCAGGAGGCGCGGCCCCTGTCGGTCGGCGAGACCGCCGGTGTCACCGTGCCCCAGTACCTGGGTGAGGTGGTGGCGACGTTCAGTCAGCTGGCGAGGGCGAGCAACCACGTCAACCAGCGGAGTGGGGTCAGCGTCCGGCTGTCGGTGTCGAACTACGAGGCGCTCGCAGCCAACGCGCTCCGTCGCGGTCTGCGGGCAGGCGAGCGAGCGATCGTCGCCCGCGTCGACGATCTCGACGCCCTCGTGGCGAGCTCGATCGGCAAGATCGAGATCGAGGCGCTCGAGGACGGACGCGAGGGCGCGATCTTCGACAACCTGGTGAAGGGTGCCGTGTTGACCGTGTTCAAGGAGCGCGTCGATCCGTCGCACACGACACCGATCGTCGACGCGTTCGAGGAAGGCCTCGCCGTCCAGACCGGCGAGGACATGACGAGCGACGAGCTGGCCGACCTGGTCGAGCGGATCCCGGCCCTGCGCGAGCCGGTCGGCGCGCTCGCCGACGGCGATCCGTCGCCGGCGGCGATCGCCGCCGCCACCGAGTTCGTGCTGGAAGGCCTGCACCTGTCCAAGCGCCTCAACAAGGACGCCTCCGGCAACAGCGCGACCTACCGCGGCCGGCTCTGAGGGCAGTGCCGTCCGGCGCAGGAGGGTCGTCGATCATGTCGAGTCAGCAGTCGTCCATCGTCGGGATCGCCGTTGCCGTCGTGCTCGGCGCGCTCGTCTCGACCGCCGGGAGCGACGGCAGCGTCGAGGTCGGATCGATCCCGGTGTTCGCGCTGTGCGGCGCGCTGGCGTTCGTCGTGAACTGGGTCGTGTTCGTGCCGTCCAACGCAGCCGAGACCGAGCAGTACTTCGACCTGACCGGCAGCGTCACCTACCTCACCGTGATCGCAGTCGCAGTGCTGCTGTCCGACGACCTGGATGCCCGGGCACTCGTCGTGGCGCTGATGGTCGCCATCTGGGCGCTCCGCCTCGGCACATTCCTCTTCCGTCGGGTGAGACGGGACGGTCGTGACGGGCGCTTCGACACGATCAAGGTCGATCCGATCCGCTTCCTCATGACCTGGACGCTCCAGGGGCTGTGGGTCCTGCTCACCGTCGCATGCGCGTTGGCGATCATCACCGGGCAGGAGCGTGAGCCGTTCGGGGTGCTCGCCGCGATCGGTGCCGGGATCTGGGTCGCCGGGTTCGCGATCGAGGTCGTGGCCGACCGGCAGAAGTCGGCGTTCACACAGGACCCGGCGAACAAGGGCCGCTTCATCACCACCGGTCTCTGGGCGTGGTCGCGACACCCGAACTACTTCGGCGAGATCACCCTCTGGCTCGGGATCGCGATCATGGCGGTCCCCGTCTTGTCGGGCTGGCGCTGGGTGACGCTGATCTCACCGGTCTTCGTGATGGTGCTGCTCACCCGTGTGAGCGGGGTCCCCATGCTCGAGGCGAGGGCGAGGAAGCGCTGGGGAGACCAGGAGTCGTTCCAGCGCTACACCGCGAGCACTCCGGTGTTGATCCCGCTGTCCGCCGACGCGCTGACGTCGCGGCGCCGATGCCGTCTCAGATGAACGGGTTGCGGGTCCAGAGCTCGGCGGTGTCGTTGCGTTCGACCGCAGTCGGTGCACCGGTCAGACGGACGACGTCCATCGTGCCCGGGAACCCGCGTAGCTCGATCTCGCCGAACGGTTCGGCCGAGACACCCTCGGGAAGTCGGTCGAGGTGCATCGTCGGCATCAGCACGTCGACGTTGCGTGCGTAGTCGCACAACCGGGCGGCCATGTTCACGGCGGAGCCGATGTAGTCGTCGCCTTCGAACAGCAGCGCGTGGCCGGTTGCGACGCCCACCCGCAGCGTGAGTGGAGCACAGACCCGGGACGCACGACGCTCGAGGTCGGTGACGAACTCGATCACGGACTGTTGCTCGACGCCCACGATCATGCAGCCGTCGCCGAGCCACTTCGCGATGCGGACGCCTCGTTCCGATGCGACCTCGCGGACGAGGGTCCGGAAGGTGCCGAGGATCCGCCCGGCTGCATCGTCACCGTACGCAGCGGTGTAGTTGGTGAAGCCGGACAGGTCGAGGAACGCGAACGTGCGGGGGACACGCATGATGTCAGGCTACGAGTCCGGGGCGCTCCGACGGCGGTGGCTCGCCGGATTCCGTGGTGTCGGTCATGGCACACACATCGGCGCGGGCGGCGGGGTCCTTGACCGACGAGGAGTTGGGAAGTCCGTCGAGACCTGCCGGATGGGCTGCGTTACGGTGGCAGGAATGGCGCCCAGGTTCACATACTCGAGATGGGACGGCAGCCAGCGCGGTTTCGACCTCGATGCCGATCAGCTCTTCGATCAGCTCACCGACGAGCTCCTCTATCACGGCGACGTGAACGTGGCGCTTCGACGCATGATGCAGGAGGGGATGCGAGGTCCGGACGGCGAACGTCTCGACGGGCTGCGTGACATGCTCGAACGGCTGCGCCAGGAGCGTCAGGATCGTCTCGAACGCTCGAACCTCGGCGGCGTCTACGACGAGATCGCCGACGAGCTCGACGACATCGTCGACGAGGAACGGCACGCCATCGAGAACGTGGTCCGGGACGCCGAGTCCAGTGGTGATGAGCGGCGGGCCGAGGCGGCCCGCAATACCGCCGCCGAGCGCACGATGCGCCTCGACCTGATGCCGAACGACCTCGCAGGGAAGGTGCGCGAGCTCGGTTCCTACGACTTCGAGTCGGCCGAGGCCCAGCGACGCTTCGAGCAGATGCTCGACACGTTGCGCGACCAGCTCATGCAGCAGATGGTCGATCAGATGTCGGACGGCATGCAGAACATGTCGCCTGCGGACATGCAGCGCATGAAGGACATGCTCGCTGCGCTCAACGAGATGCTCGAGAAGCACCAGGCCGGCCAGGATCCGGGTTTCGAGGAGTTCATGGAGGAGTTCGGCGAATTCTTCCCCGAGGACCCGCAGAACGTCGACGAACTGCTCGAGAACATGGCGCGCCGCATGGCCGCGATGCAGGCGATGCTGAACTCGATGACTCCCGAGCAGCGGGCGCAGCTCCAACAGCTGTCGGAGCAGCTGATGGCCGACATGGACCTCCAGTGGCAGATGGATCAGCTCGGCTCGAACCTGCAGCAGATGTTCCCCCACTTGAACTGGGGTCAGTCGTACGACTTCGAGGGCCAGGACCCGATGGGGTTCGGGCAGGCGATGCAGGCGATGCAGGACCTCGGCGATCTCGACCAGCTCGAGCACCTCCTCCAGAACGCCACCAACCCGGGCGCGCTCGCCGAGGCCGACATGGATCGGGTCCGGGATCTGCTCGGCGACGACGCGGCGAAGTCGCTCGAGCGCCTGAGTGAGCTGACGAAGATGCTCGAAGAGGCCGGGCTGATCGAGAACAAGGAGGGTCGGCTCGAGCTCACCCCGCGCGGGCTGCGAGCGATCGGTTCGAACGCGTTGCGCGACCTGTTCACCAAGCTGACCAGGGAGCACGTCGGTCAGCACCAACTGCACGAGTTCGGTCAGGGCCACGAGCGCACCTACCAGACCAAGCCCTACGAGTTCGGCGACCCGTTCCAGCTCGACCTGCATCGCACGATCCGAAACGCGCTTCGCCGCACCGGCACAGGGACCCCGGTCGAGCTGCATCCGGATGACTTCGAGGTCGAACGGACCGAGCACCTCACCCGATCGTCGACCGTGCTGATGCTCGACTTGTCGATGTCGATGCCGATGCGCGACAACTTCCTCCCGGCCAAGAAGGTCGCGATGGCGCTGCACCACCTGATCTCGTCGCAGTTCCCGCGTGACTACTTGGGACTGGTCGGCTTCTCGGAGACGGCGCGGGTCATCACCGCCGGTCAACTCCCCGAGGTGTCGTGGGATTTCGTGTACGGCACCAACATGCATCACGGGTTCACGCTCGCCCGGCAACTGCTCGCGAAGCAGAGCGGCAGCAAGCAGATCATCATGATCACCGACGGTGAACCCACCGCTCACATCACGCCCCATGGCGACGTCTACTTCAACTACCCCCCGGTGCGCGAGACGATCGAAGCCACCTTGCGCGAGGTGGTGCGGTGCACTCGCGAGCAGATCCGGATCAACACCTTCGTGCTCGATGCGACGACCGCCCTCCAGGTGTTCATCGAGCGGATGACGCAGCTCAACGGGGGTCGGGCCTTCTACACGACGAATGAGGCGCTCGGGGACTACGTGCTCGTCGATTTCCTCGAGCACCGGCGCCGGATGACGCAGCGGCGCGCCGGCTGAGCTGCGCGCACCCGAGCACCCAGAGTGGCACGCGGTGAGGGCGAACGATCCCGGCGGGATGAGCCCGCGGCGACCCTGGTCAGGAAGTCGCGAAATGCACTCTTGCGGGAATCCGGTATGGTATGCGAGAATCACACGCATGTAACTACGCCGCCGTGACATCACGACCGGCATCCACTCAAGACCGTCTCGAACACCACCACGAGAACGAGACGGTGGGGCGACCATGGCAGGGGGGCCCAACCACCATGACCAACACGTACGACCACATGTTCCAGCCCACTGAGCTGGAGGAGAACTGGCAGGACGACGCGAACTGCCTCGGGGTGGATCCCGACCTGTTCTTCCCCGAGCGAGGTGCGTCCACCCGGGAGGCCAAGGAGGTCTGCCGGGGGTGTGTCGTTCGCGAGCAGTGCCTGGAGTTCGCCCTGCAGAACGGCGAGAAGTTCGGCATCTGGGGCGGATTGTCCGAGCGTGAGCGGCGTCGTATCCGTCGCCAGCGTGCCCAGGCCGCGCGCAGCATCATCGGCGCCTGACCGCTACGCTGTCGCGATGCCCAGTGGACCCGAATGGATCATCGTCCTCGTGATCGTCCTGCTCGTCTTCGGCGGCGCCCAGCTTCCCAAGCTCGCCAAGAACCTCGGCAAGGCCCAGAAGGAGTTCAAAGACGGGCTCGCCGAGGGGATGCAAGAGGGCGATACGTCCGATACGTCCGATACGTCCAGCGACAAGAGCTGATTTCGCTCGTACGCCCGCGGCTGCGGTGCCCGGGCGGGACGACGGCTGTACCCGGGCCCGAGACCAGGGCTAGTTCGTGTGGGCCTCGGCGGCTGCTTCGAGGCGACGGCGTTTGAGGATCCGGCGTCGCTCACGTTCGCTGCAGCCGCCCCAGACCCCGTGTTCGATGCGATGATCGAGCGCGTGTTCGAGGCATTCGGCCCGGACGGGGCAACCGGCGCAGATCTTGCGGGCCTTGTCGACACCGACGCCGTCGCTGGGGAAGAAGGTGGCCGGCGGGTACATGCGGCACAGGCCGTCGGCCATCCATGCCGTGGCTGAGTCCGGATCGGGGGGTGGGCTCGTCTTCATCTCGTGCCTCCTGTGGTCAGGTCACTCGGGGGTCAAGTCTTGTCGGCGTGGACCGTCGACGTGCGATCGGCAGGTCGGAACCTACCGGAGTGCCGCGTCGTGCGGGCCGGTGATGTGGCTGTACCCATCTGGACGTTCCGCGAACCGTCTTGGTTCCCGCATGGGGAGGAAGCGTAACGTAACTGTAAAGAAAAGTCCACGATCGTGGCTGTTCCCCATACGGTTGTTCACCGCTTCGTCATCTGTGAGTGGTCCGAACCGCAGCGCTCGGGGACACGTGACGTCCCAGTCACATCCGGAATCCCCCCGTCCACGGGGTCTGTGACGCACTCCGATAGACTCGGTCCGATGTCCGACGTCGTCGAAGAAGCAGCGCCACGAGCCCACGCCCGCATCGTGTACCTGGGCCCGGTCTCGCCGCACTGGGAGATCTACGGCGATTGGGGCGAGCGCCAGGTCCTCGACGAGTTCCGAGCCCGAGCGCTCGCCCGGCTCGTCCTCCTGCCACGCGACGATCCCCAGTTCCGCCGGAACAAGGAGCGCATCAACCGCGACGCCGAGCGCGAGCTGATCTCGATCGAGTGGGAGCTCGGTCTGCCCGACGGGGACGAATGAGACGACGAGGCGGCCGACGTCGATGACCGAGATACTCGAACCGCCCACCGAACAGAGCGTCGAACCCGTCCATCGCCTCCTCAATCGCGAGCTCAGCTGGCTCGACTTCAACGACCGTGTCCTGTCGCTGGCGACCGAACCCGGCATCCCGTTGCTCGAACGGGCCAAATTCTGCGCCATCTTCTCGACCAACCTCGACGAGTTCTTCCAGGTGCGCGTCGCCGCGCTGCGCGACCAGGTCGCCGCCGGGATCGAGGATCCGACCTGGGACGGGCGGACGCCGCTGCAGCAGCTCACCGAGATCTCGGCGCGGGTCCCCGAGATGATCGCTCGCCAGGAATCCATCTTCCTCGACGAGCTCGAGCCCGAGCTGGCGGCCGAAGGCGTGGCCATCGTCGCATGGGAGGAACTGGGCGAGGCCGATCGTGTCGCCATGCGGTCGTACTACGACGAGCGGATCTTCCCGGTGCTCACCCCGCTCGCCGTCGACCCCGGCCATCCGTTTCCGAACATCTCCAGCCTGGCGCTCAGCATCGCCGCCCACGTCGCCGATCCCGAGACCGCAGAGCGGCGCTTCGTCCGATTGAAGATCCCGAATCTGTTCCCGCGGCTGCTCCCGCTCGGCGACGGGCGTTTCGTACTCGCCGAACAGGTCGTCGCCGCCCACATGCAGACCCTGTTCGTCGGCATGGTCATCGAGGAGTGGGCGGTGTTCCGGGTCACGCGCAACGCCGACCTGACCCTCGAAGAGGAGGATGCCGACGATCTCCTGGAGGCGGTCGAGCTCGAGCTCCGCAAGCGGCGCTTCAACAAGGCCATTCGGCTCGAGGTTGCCGAATCGATCAGCGACGAGATGCTCGATCTGCTCGTTCGTGAGCTCGCGATCGACCGACGCAACGTCTCCTACCACCGTGGCCTCATCGATCTGAGCTGCTTGTGGCACCTCCACGGCGTCGACCGACCCGATCTGAAGGACCGCGCGTGGCCGCCGCTCACCCCCGGGCGGCTGTTCCTCGCGGAGGAGACCGACCGGTCGATCTTCTCGGTGATGCGCGACCGAGCGATCTTCGTCCACCACCCCTACGAGAGCTTCGCCAGCAGCGTCGAGGTGTTCCTCGAACAGGCAGCCGAGGATCCGCGCGTCCAGTCGATCAAGATGACCCTGTATCGGGCCGGGGGCGACAGCCCGATCATCCGTGCGCTCATCAAGGCGGCCGAGCGCGGCAAGCAGGTCGCCGTGCTCGTCGAACTCAAGGCGAGGTTCGACGAGGAGAACAACGTCCAGTGGGCCAAGCACCTCGAACGCGCCGGGGTGCACGTCGTGTACGGCATGGTCGGTTTGAAGACCCATTCGAAGGTCGTGCTGGTCGTCCGCGACGACGGCGACCAGCTGCGGCGGTACTGCCACATCGGGACGGGCAACTACAACTCCAAGACGGCCCGCCTGTACGAAGATCTCGGTTTCCTCACCAGCGACAACGCGATCGGCGCCGACGCCACCCAGCTGTTCAACCACCTCACCGGCTACAGCCGGAGCGAGGAGTACCGAACGCTGCTGGTGGCACCGCGCGACCTGAAGCGGCAGGTGCTCGACCTGATCGAGAACGAGATGTCGTTCGGTTCCGCCGGGCGCATCACGTTGAAGTGCAACTCGATCGCCGACCAGACCGTGATCGAGGCGCTCTACGCGGCGAGCGGGGCGGGCGTCCGCATCGACGGCATCGTCCGCGGCATCTGCACGATGCGCGCCGGTGTCCCCGGGTTGTCGGACAACATCCGGATCCGCAGCATTCTGGGTCGGTATCTCGAACACAGCCGCATCTACCGGTTCGAACACGGTGACGACGACGGCGGTCCGGTGTACCTGATCGGGTCGGCCGACCTCATGCCGCGCAACCTGGACCGTCGGGTGGAGGTGCTCGTGCCGATCGAACATCCGAAACATCGCGAATGGCTCGATCAGGTGCTCGAGTTCGACCTGGCCGACGACATCGTGCGCTGGGAGCTCAAGCCCGACGACTCCTGGGATCGGATGGGGCCACGCGAGGCGTACGAACCCGACGCCCAGGAACGGATGTACCGCTGGACCGTCGAGCGCCAGCACCTGATCCGTCGCTGACCGATCGCTTCATCGCGTGTTCAACCGAGCCGACGGCACCCATCGTCGCGAGCGTGGGATGCCGGCGACATGAACGCCGCCTGAACAACGCCTGGTCACGGGACGCGAGGACGCCCCAACTGTTCAGCAGTCGTTCACCACCAGGCCGACCGGCCGTTCACCTGGGTTCCGTAGCGTGCTCTTCGGAGCCAGCGGTGCTCCCGCAACTGTCGTGAACGTCCCTGATTGGAGCAACAGCGTGAACATCTCGTCCCAGCGGTTCCTGGCCGCAGCCGTCGTCGCCTCGGTGGCCCTTGCCGCCTGCGGTGGTGACGACGACGACGCCGAACCAGCCACCGAGGAACCTGCGGCCGCCGAGTCGGCTGACGACTCCGAGCAACCCGCCGGCGACATGGCCGAACTGTCGGGAAGCATCTTCGTGTCCGGTTCGTCGACGGTCGAGCCGATCTCGATCGCCGTGGGCAACGCGTTCGCGGACAGGGCGCCCGGCGTGGCGGTGACCGTCGAGGGACCGGGCACCGGCGATGGTTTCGCCAAGTTCTGCAACGGAGAGACCGACATCTCGGACGCCTCCCGCCCGATCAAGGCCGAGGAGGCCGAGACGTGTGCGGCGAACGGTGTCGAGTTCATCGAGCTGACGGTGGCCGTCGATGGTCTCTCGGTCATCACCTCCGCCCAGAACGATGCGATCGAGTGCCTCTCGTTCGTCGACCTGTACGCGCTCCTCGGACCGGACGCGATCGGCCTCGACAACTGGTCGGATGCTTCCGCGGTCGCCGACGAGATCGCGGCGACCGTGACCGATCTCGGAACGGTGCACACGCCGTATCCCGACGCCGAACTCACCGTGACGGCGCCAGGTGAGGAATCCGGCACCTTCGACAGCTTCGTCGAGATCGTGATCGAGGAGGTCGGCGACGCCGTCGGCGCCGAGGATCCCAACGTGCGCCCCGACTACACCGCCAGTCCGAACGACAACGTCATCATCGAGGGGATCTCGGCCAACGCCACCTCGCTCGGTTGGGTCGGCTTCGCCTTCGTCGAGGAGAACCTCGATGTCGTCAAGCCCCTCCAGGTCGACGGTGGCGACGGATGCGTCGAGCCGACCCCGGAGACGATCGCGAGTGGTGAGTTCCCGATCGCCCGCGAGCTGTTCATCTACGTCAACGCCGGCCGGCTCGACGAGAACCCGGCCCTCGCACCGTTCGTCGACTTCTACGTCGGTGAAGGCATCGGCACCCTCGTCGGGACCGGCGACGGCCAGGTCCCGTACGTGCCACTGAGCGCCGATGCTCTGGCTGACACCCAGAGCGCCTGGGAGGCTCGCGAGACCGGCTCCCGTCAGGGCTGATCGCTCCCCCCGCAGCCCGGGCCGGGGCAACTGTTCGGGGTGGACCCCTGGTGGGTCCACCCCGCAGCACTCTCGGCACGAGCCACGGTCCGATCCTCACATCATCCTTCCAGGAGAACGCACGAACCGATGACCGCTCCGTCCTTCCGTCCCGAAGCCGACGCACCGATCGACCTGACCACGAGCCCGGCTCGCCGCCGCCGTGACGTCACCGCCCGCTGGGTCTTCCGTTCCGGTGCGATCGCGACCCTGCTCGTCACGGTCCTGATCATCGTGACTCTCGTGTTCGACGCGTGGGAGTTCGTCTCCAAGCTCGCCGGGACCGAGGACGGGCTCGGTGCCCTGACCGAGATCGGCTGGTTCCCGCGGCGCGGTCTCTACGACATCGGGACGCTGGTCGTCGGCACCTTCATCGTGACCGGTATCGCGATGTTCGTCGCCGTGCCGCTCGGACTCGGGGCGGCCATCTACCTCGCCGAGTACGCCCGTCCGAACGTGAGGAGGGTCGTGAAGCCGATCGTCGAGGTGTTGGCCGGAATTCCCAGCGTCGTGCTCGGCTACTTCGCCATCTCCTTCATCAACCCCGAGTTGATCGTCAGGATCTTCAGCGGTGCCAACAAGGCGTTCACCCTCGCGGCGGCCGGTGTCGGCGTCGGCATCTTGACCATTCCGATCATCGCGTCGGTGGCCGAAGACGCCCTCCGAGCGGTGCCGATGTCACTGCGCGAGGCATCGTACGGACTCGGAGCCGAGCGCATGCAGACCACGTTCCGGGTCGTGTTCCCGGCAGCGATCTCCGGCATCGTCGCCTCTCTCATCCTGGGGATGTCGCGAGCGATCGGCGAGACGATGGTGGTCGCGATCGCCGCCGGTGCGGTCGGCGGAGGTCTCTTCCGCCTCACCCCGCTCGAACCAGGGCAGACCACGACCGCTGCGATGGCGGCGCTGGGATTCGGCAGCGACCAGGTGGCCGGCGACAACCTTGCGTTTCAGAGCCTCTACTTCGTCGGCCTGCTGCTCTTCATGATGACCCTCGTGCTCAACCTGGTGAGCGATTGGCTCGTCAACCGTGTTCGAGAAGTGTACTGATGGGCCTGTCGACACCATCCAGCGTCGGTGCGTCGACGGCTCGCAACGTCACGGCTGGACTCACCAAGCGAGGGCTCGATCTCAAGGGCAAGCTCATCGAGCTCGTGCTCATCGCCCTCCTCGCGCTCTCGCTCGTCGTGCTCCTGACCCTCATCGTGGATCTGCTCATCCGAAGCTGGTCGGTGTGGACAGGTCGGGCCGGCGAGTTCCTGACGACCAACCTCAACTCCCAGAACGCCGCCGACGCCGGGATCGGTCAGGCGATCCGTGGCACGTTGATCCTGTGCCTGATCGTCACGCTCGTCGCGTTCCCGCTCGGGGTCGCGTGCGCGGTGTATCTGGAGGAGTATGCCGGAAGGTCGTTCTTCGCCCGCGTCACCCGGATCAACGTTCGCAACCTCGCTGGTGTGCCATCGATCGTGTACGGCTTGCTCGGGCTCGCCATCTTCGTGCGTGCCCTCTCGGGGATGAACGGAGGTCGCAACATCTTCGCCGGCGGGCTCGCCTTGTCGGCGCTCGTCTTGCCGATCGTCGTGATCACCACGTCCGAAGCGCTCCGAGCGGTGCCGCGCAGCATCAGGGAGGGGGCCTTCGGCGTCGGTGCGACCCAGTGGGAGACCGTGCGCAGCCACGTGCTGCCGTCGGCTGCGCCGGGCATCCTCACGGGCACGGTGTTGTCGCTCGCGCGAGCGGCGGGCGAGGCGGCCCCGGTGTTGCTCGTGGGGGCCGCTACCGGTCTGCTCCGTACCGGCGATCAGGGCCTGATCGAACAACTGCAGGGCCCGTTCACGGCGCTGCCGGTCGCGATCTTCTCCTATGCCCGCCAGCCCGGCGACGACTTCCGTTCGCTGACGGCGGCGGCGTCGATCGTGTTGTTGGTGATGGTGCTGTTCATGAACGGTGTCGCGATCTGGCTTCGCAACCGGTACGAGAAGAAGTGGTGATAATGGTGAGGCCCATCCAAGATTCGAAGGTGACCAGCGTGAGCGAGCACGACATCCACGTCGATGTACGACGTCAACCAGTGGCGGAGACGGCAACTCGGATGGTCTTCGAGACCCGTGACCTGGAGGTCTACTACGGGGCGTTCCGTGCCGTTCAAGATGTCAACCTCGACATCCGTGAGCACGAGATCACCGCCTTCATCGGTCCTTCGGGGTGTGGCAAATCGACGGTCCTTCGGTGCTTCGACCGCATGAACGACCTGATCGAGACAGCACGGGTCGAGGGGAGCATCCTCTACCACGGTGTCGACCTCTACGGACCGAACGTCGATCCCGTCGAGGTGCGCCGCCGGATCGGCATGGTGTTCCAGAAGCCGAATCCGTTCCCGAAGTCGATCTACGACAACCTGGCGTTCGGTCCGAAGCTCGGTGGCATCAAGAAGAAGGCGGAGCTCGACGACATCGTGGAACGGTCGCTCAAGGCGGCGGCACTCTGGGACGAGGTGAAGGATCGCCTGAAGTCGTCAGCGCTCGGACTGTCCGGCGGCCAACAGCAACGACTGTGCATCGCTCGCTGCGTCGCCGTGAAGCCTGACGTGATCCTGATGGACGAGCCGTGTTCGGCGCTCGACCCGATCGCCACCGCGCGTATCGAAGAGCTGATGCTGGAGCTCGCTCGCGAGTACACGATCATCATCGTCACCCACAACATGCAGCAGGCGGCTCGCGTCAGCCACCGAACCGCCTTCTTCACGACCGAGGTGCAGGAAGAGGGCGACCGCCGGACTGGCATGATGGTCGAATACAACCCGACATCGAAGATCTTCTCCAACCCCGACGATCTTCGAACCGAGCAATACGTGACCGGGAGGTTCGGCTGATGAGTGACCTGCGACCGGAGTTCCACAACGACCTCGATTCCCTGCGCAGCGACGTCGCACGACTGGGTGCAACGGTCGTCGAGTTGATCCCGCGGGTGACCGAGGTGCTCCTGCAGCAGGATCTCGAGGGTGCCGACCTGGTGATTCGTGGTGACGACGAGATCGATGCTCGCTCGATCGACATCGAGGAGCGTGCGCTCATGATGCTCGCCCTCCAGGCGCCGATGGCCGGCGACCTCCGGCAGATCGCTGCGGCCCTCAAGCTCTCCCCCGAGATCGAGCGGTCGGCCGACCTGTGCGTCAATCTCTGCAAGGCAGCTCGCCGGATCTACGGACATCACCTCGACCCCAAGCTGCGTGGTTTGATCCAGCGGATGAGCGATCAGGCGGCGCAGGAGTACAAGGAGGCGGTCGAGGCCTACATCGCCGTCGATTCGGTGCGAGCTGCTGCGCTCGACGACATGGACGACTACCTCGACGATCTGCACGTCGAATTCATCCATCAGATCTTCGCCAGCCACGCCGATGGCGCGGTCGACCTGCAGACGTGTGTGCAGCTCGCGATGGTCGCGCGATTCTACGAGCGGCTCGGCGACCACGCCGTCAACCTGAGTGAGCGAGTCATGTACATCGGCACCGGTCGGCTCCCCGAGCACGAGGCCGTCGGTCGCGACCCCACCTGACATGTGGTGGTTCGTCGTCGCTCTCGCCGCCGTGGTCGGCTTCGCGGCGGGAGCGCGCACGAGGGCACGGCGCGGATCCGATCTCGCCGACCCGCCGATCGCACCGCTCGCCGCCGCGGGGCCGGCCGTCGCCGACGTGTTGGAGGAGCTCCACCTCGGTATCGCCATCAGTGGCCGGGACGGCGCCGACGAGTTCCGGAACTCGGCGGCGAGAGCAATGACGGGGACTCACGCCGGAGTGCTGATCGACGATGCGATCGATCGCCATCTGGGGCGTGCGCTCGTCGGGATCCGGAGCAATGAGGTCGTGGAGCTCTACGGTCCACCTCAGGCGGTCTTCGTGGTCCGATCGGCGCCGCTGCCGGGCGGCGGCGGAGTGGCCTTCGTCGACGACATCTCCGAGCGGCGGCGTGTCGACCGCGTCCGGACCGACTTCGTCGCCAACGTCAGTCACGAGCTGAAGACACCGATCGGAGCGCTGTCGGTGCTGGCCGAGACGCTGCAGGACGAGACCGACGTTGCCACCTTGCACCGGCTCGCCGGCCGGATGATGACCGAGACCGAGCGAGCGTCGAACACGATCGACGATCTGATGGAGCTCTCGCGGATCGAGCTCGGTGGCGATCGCGAACTGTCCGCGGTGCGGGTCGCCGACATCCTCGCCAGCGCGATCGACCGTGTGCGGGAGTTGGCAGCCCGCAGCGAGATCACGATCACGGTTGTCGACTCCGTCGATGGCGAGACACATGGCGGGGGCGCCGTCGTCGATGGCGACCGACGCCAGCTCGTCTCGGCAGTGGGCAACCTCGTCGAGAACGCCGTCAAGTACAGCGAGCCGGGCGGTTCGGTGCAGGTGAGGGCCCGATGTGTCGGGCCGATGGTGGAGGTGTCGGTGGTGGACCATGGGATGGGCATCCCGCGTCACGACGTCGATCGCATCTTCGAACGGTTCTACCGCGTCGATCAGGCCCGGAGTCGGGCGACCGGCGGCACCGGTCTCGGGCTCTCGATCGTCCGGCACGTGGCGACCGAGCATGGCGGGGAGGTGACGGTGGCATCGTGTGAGGGGGAAGGCAGCACCTTCACGTTGCGTCTCCCGATCACCATGAACGTAGAGGGGGCTGCGTGAGTCAGCCCCGGATCCTCGTCGTCGAGGACGAAGCGAGCTTCGTCGACGCACTCCAGGTCGGCCTCGCACGCGAAGGCTTCACGGTCGATGTGGCGTTCGACGGAGCCGAGGCGCTCGACAGGTTCAACGAGGTGCCACCCGATCTGGTGCTGCTCGACGTCATGCTCCCGAAGATCTCGGGTGTCGATGTGTGTCGGCGCATCCGCGCGATGAGCTCGGTTCCGATCATCATGGTCACCGCGAAGGCGAGTGAGATCGACACCGTCGTCGGACTCGAGGTCGGTGCGGACGACTACGTCACCAAGCCGTACCGGATCCGCGAGCTCGTCGCGAGAATCCGTGCGCTGCTTCGGCGAGCGGCGATGGACACCAACGACGGCACAGATCACCAGGGCAACGGCGGAGGGATCCGCGTCGGCGCCGTCACGCTCGACCCCGACGAGCACCGGGTCACGGTCGATGGCGCGGAGATCACGCTGCCGCTCAAGGAGTTCGAGGTCCTGCATCTCCTGCTCTCGAACGCCGGCCGGGTGCTGACCCGCGAGACCCTGATCGATCGGGTCTGGGGTGGGGATTACGTGGGCGACACCAAGACCCTCGACGTGCACATCAAGAGATTGAGATCGAAGATCGAGCTCGATCCCGGCTCGCCGACGCGGATCGTGACGATCCGCGGGCTCGGGTACAAGTTCGAACGAGCATCCAGCCAGCCGACCGCCTGATCCCAGCCGGCGACCGGTGACGGTTCGCGGAGGCGGCGGAGTGCGAACACCTACGATCGGCGCGTGACCGCCTCGCACTCCAAGTTCCAGCGACTCGCGTTCACCCATGCGGCGATGTTGGGTGGGGAGGCCGCCATGGTCGTGGCACTCGCCGACTCGTTCTTCTTCGACGTCGATCCGAATGGGGCCCGCACCAGGGTCTTGGGCTTCCTGCTCGTCAGCTTCGCGCCGTTCCTGCTGATCGCCCCGATGATCGGTCCGGCGATCGACCGGGCGCGGGGTGGCCGCCGGTTCATGGTGCAGTCGGTTGCTGCCGCTCGCATCGCGATCCAGCTCCTCATGATCCGGTTCGCCGACGACATCGTGCTGTTTCTCTTGGTCTTCGTCGCGCTCGTGCTCCAGAAGACGTACACGGTGTCGAAGTCGGCGCTGGTGCCGGCCGTCGTTCGCAGCGACCTCGAGTTGGTCGAGGCCAACTCGAAGCTCGGCGTGATCGCCGGGCTCGCCGGAGCGGTCGCCGTGGTTCCCGCCGTCGGACTACAGTACACCGTCGGGACATCGGCCACACTCGGGTACAGCGCCATGCTCTTCGGGGTCGCGCTGACGATGTCGCTGCGACTGCCGGCAGAGGCGGCCCACGCATCGGCAGGGCCGTCGGCGGCCAGTGCAGAGGTCGCGACCACGAGCCTCCAGCTGGCGTGGGTCGCCATGCTCATCCTGCGGGCATCGGCGGGGTTCATGCTCTTCCACCTCGCGTTCTGGTTCCGCGGCCAGGACGACGAGAAGACCTTGCTCGGCCTCGCCATCGGGCTGTCCTCGCTCGGCACGCTGACCGGCAACTCGCTCGCACCGCGGTTGCGGCGCACCCTGCACGAGGAACGGATGATCACCCTCGCGCTTGCGCTCCCGGCGACCGTCGGGCTGATCGCGGCTGTGCTGGGTGGTCCACCGGCGGGGATCATGGTCGCCGTGGTGGTCAACTTCTCGGCGGCGATCGGCCGGCTGTCGTTCGAGAGCATCGTGCAGCGCGATGGTCCGGCGACCAACCGGGGCGAAGCATTCGCCCGCTTCGAGACGCGGTTCCAGCTCGGATGGGTCGTCGCCGCGGTGTTGCCGGTCCTGCTCGAGATCCCGGGCAGCGTCGGGTTCATGCTTGTCGGCGTGGTGTCCGCAGCAGCGGTCGTGAACTACGTCGCCGGTATCAGCGCCGACGCGCTCTACCCGTGACGGCGGCCGTCACCGCCCGCCGACGCGGGCGATCCACAACCCGGGCGCGTCGATCTCGCTCGGCGTCGGCATCGCGTCGGGCAGATGGAGCAGGCGGGTGAGTGCCGCCTCCCCCTCGCGATCGACGACCCCCTGGACGAACGCCTTGCCCCGAGCCACCTGGTCGTCGCCGACGCGGATCCCCAGCAATCGCTCCACGAAGAGATCGTCGGGAGTGCTCTTGACCCGTTGACGCCGGACGGCCTCGGCGATCCGCAGTGCCTCGCCGCCGATCAAGCGAACGGCCACCGCATCGACCACCCAGTCGGTGTAGCCGACGACTGCCGCGACGGCTGCGTCGAGTCGCGGTTGGAGCGCGACCTGTTCCTCGCTGCGGACCGCTCCGAGCAGGATCTCCGGATCGGAGAACGCCTGCTGGAGCGCTGCCATCGGGTCGCCCGACTCGTCGCCGCCACCGAAGGGGTCCAAGCCGCCGAGCTTGTCGGCGATCGCCGACGGGTCGGGGCGGAAGCCGCTGACGTGACGACGGACCAGATCGGCGAGCGCATTGCGCACGTCGGGGATCGAGAGCACCTGATGACCAGACAGCTCGTGCGCGAGGACCCAGAGCCGCATCTGGTCGAGCGGGATCTCCCAGTGCGCTGCGAACTCGTCGATCGTCTGACCGACGAGCACGATCTCCTGCTTGTCGCGCGGAATCGGCAGATCGTGCAGCCCGAAGACGCGCTGTGACAGCTGCCCGACCATCGAGCCGACGGACATGCCCATCATCGCAGGGGCCATCATGCGGCTGATGCCGGCCATCATCTGCATCATCGGATCGCCGGCCTCGTCGCTGGTGTCGGTGGTGTTCTGCTGGCCGAGCGACGTCGCGAGATCGGTGAACAGCGGCCGGTAGGCGTCGAGCGTCTCGGCTGCCCACTGGCCGCGGGTGACGATCCTCGGCTCCGGGAAGGGGGTGTCGGCACCGGTGACATCGTTCACGTGCATCGTCGCGATGCGAGCGAGGTCGATGTAGGCGACTCGGACGGCGGGGTCGACGTTGTGCTCGGGCTGCCCCTGCGTTGCGCCGAGCATCGCGAACTGTCGCGCCGCGTCCCAGTTCAGCGGGCCCTGCCCCTGGAGCGCGCGGGCCAAGTCACCGAACATCGGGAGACCGATGAACGGGTTGGTCGGCTCGTTCCCCTCCTCGTCGTCGCTGGGAAGGTTCTCGGGGGGTGGGCCATCGGCCATGTCTCCGATGCTACGGGCCGGGGGGTGCTTTCGCCGACCGGTCGCGCCAGCCAGGCCCGGTAACGTCGCTGCCGTGGGCACGATCGATGCGCAGCGAGTGTATGTGCGGGGTGTTCGCGGTGGGCTCGGCTGGCGGGTTGCGGATCTGCTCGCCGGGGCCGACGACGTCGACGTCGTCGTGGCGTCTGGCGATGCGCCTGCGGCTTCGGTGCTCGGACGATTCGACACCATCGTCGACGTCGGACTCGCCGATCACGACCTGCTCGGCCGGCGGGGAGAGAGCGTCACGGCGGGAGCGCAGGATCTCCTGAACGATGCCCACACGCTCCATGCCGAGCGACTCGTCGTGGTGTCGTCGGCGATGGTGTACGGGGCGATCGCCAACAACCCCGTGCCGCTGACCGAGGAAGCGGTGCTGCGCCCCGATCCGACCTTCGTGTACGCACGTCAACTCGCTGCCGCCGAGGAGGCCGTCGAGGTCTGGCGCATCGCCTCGCCGGGTCGTCGGGTCGCGATGTTGCGGCCGGCGGTTCCGGTTGCGGGAGACGGCACGTCGTCGCTCGCCCGGGCGCTCACCGCCGGCTTCGGGCAGCGTTTCGGCGAGGCCGACCCGGGTGCCCAGTTCGTCCACCACGACGATGTCGCGTCAGCGGTCTCGATCGCCGTCGAGCGGCGCCTCGATGGTGTGTTCAACGTCGCGCCCGACGGCAGCATCCCGGGTGAGCGTGTGCGCGCGCTGTCGGGGCAGCGGCTCCGTTTCCCGTTGCCTGATCGCTTCGCCGACCTGGTGGGTGCCCTTCGCTGGCGGTTCCAGCGCGGCCCGATCCCACCCGGCCTCCGCTCCTACACGCGTGAGCCGTGGATCGTCGCGAACGACAAGCTTCGCAGCGAGGGTTGGGTGCCGACGGTCACCAACGAGCAGGCCTACGTCGAGGGCACGGAAGCCAAGTGGTGGACGATGGTCACTCCGAAGCGACGCCAGGAGATAGCGCTCGGTGCGATGATCGGAGGCATCGTCGTCGTCGTCGTGGCGGCCACGATCAGCCTCCGACGGTGGCTGCTTCGCCGATCGCGTCGCTGATCTCGATCAGTCGCACACCGGCTGCACCGGTCGAACGGCTGCACAGTCCGACGAGTGACCCTTCGTCGTCGAGCACTGCCGTGCCTTCGTCGACCTCGAGCTCGTCGACGTCGCCGTACGCGACCTCGATCGGCGGCGAGGCCATGACGATCACGATCTCACGGTCGTGCGGCCGGTGTTCGGCGATGTCATGGCCCGGTTCGACAGCAGCGCGACCGATCTCGACGACGATCGCATCGCCCGCGACCGCCACCACGTCGCCGCTCGTCGCCGCCCCGGACGGCAGGAGCACCTCCACGCTGTCGCCCTTCGCTCGGTCACCATCGAGCGCGGCGCGGGTGACGACGACGAGGCGCCCGTCGCCGATCGGCGTGGCTGCGGCCCGAACGAGCGCTGCCGTGCCGGTGCGGGCACCGGCGGGACTGCGGGGTGCGAACGCCGGAACCGGCGCACTGGACCGGGAACCACCGTCGACCGGGTTGGCCGACACCGCCGCAGCCACGACGGCCGGGCTCGTGGTTGCGCTGATCGCGATCGGCGATTCTTGCCGGCGGGGGGTGACGGTCATGATCAGGACGCCGACCGCGAGGAGACCGAGCGTGCCGGTGGTCAGCGCGAACGCCCGCGTCGACGGTGCGGCCGCCTGGGCGCGGAGTACCGCTCGTTCCTCGGCCGCGAGCTCCGATGGGTGACGCCACGTGCGCTCGTGTGGGGGAAGGGGTCCGCGCTCCACAACTCCGAGATCGTAGTGAAGGAGCAACACCGGCGGACGTCGCGCGCCGAGGGTGCACGGCTACGATGCCCGTGTGCACCCTCCTGCCGATGGCGACGACTGGCTCGGGCTCACCGATGCCGGGCTCCCCATCGGTGAGATCTACGAGTGGTGCGTTCGCCCCGACTGTGGCGCCGTCGTGCTGTTCAGCGGCACCGTACGCGATCACGCCGATGGCCGCACCGACGTCCAGCACCTCGAGTACGAGGCGTACGATGAGATGGTCGTGCCGAAGCTCGGGGTGATCGTCGACGAGATTCGGGCGCGCTGGCCCGACGTGGGTCGGGTCGCGCTCGTCCACCGGATCGGTCGCCTCGAGCTGGGCGAGAGCTCGGTGGTGGCAGCCGTCTCGGCGCCGCACCGGCCGGAGGCGTTCTCGGCGGCTCGATTCGCGATCGATGCACTCAAGGTGTCGGTGCCGGTCTGGAAGCGAGAAGTCTGGGTGGGGGGTTCCGATTGGGGGACCAACGCGGCCGAGCTCGTCGACGCATCAGACGTGGCCCACACGGTCGGTTCGGGGAGCGGCGAGTGAATCCACTCGTGGCGATCGTCATCGGCGTGGCACTCGGGGTGCTCGTGCTCGTGTTGCTCGCCCGGTCGCGCCGCTCTCGCGACGGCGTCGACTCGTTCCGACGCCAGATCGACGCACTGTCGCCCGAAGCTCGTCGCCCGGTGATCGACCAGGTCCAGAACGCCGCCAGCCGGATCGAGCCGCGACCGATCGACGAGCCGACCGACGATGGGGCCGCGGCCGGCGAGGCCGAGCCGTCCGACGGCGAGCCCGATCCACCCAGCGGCGAGGACGATCCGTCCGAAGGTGAGGACGAACCACGTGGCGCGTGACCTCGCGATCGACCTCGGAACGGCGAACACCCTCGTCTACATGAAGGGTCGCGGCATCGTGTTGAACGAGCCGTCCGTGATCGCCCTCAACCGCCAGACCGGAGAAGTCCTCGCAACCGGTCGCGAGGCCTGGCAGATGATCGGGCGCACACCCGGTTACATCGTCGCCGTCCGGCCGTTGCGCGGTGGCGCGATCACCGACTTCGAGATCACCGAGCGGATGATCCGCCTGCTGCTCCAGCGCGTCGGCGTCAGCCGCTTCACTCGGCCGAAGGTGGTGATCTGCGTACCGTCCGCGATCACCGAGGTCGAACGCCGAGCCGTCACCGATGCCGCCCGCCGGGCAGGTGCGGCCGACGCCAACCTGATCGAGCAGCCGATGGCAGCGGCGATCGGCGCCGACCTCCCGATCGACGAACCGGTCGGCAACATGGTGATCGACATCGGCGGCGGCACCAGTGAGACGGCGGTGATCAGCCTTGGCGGCATCGTGGCTCTCGAGGCGGTACGAGTGGGGTCGTTCGACATCGACGCGGCCATCCAGAACTACATCCGCCGCGAGCACGGCATCGCAGTCGGTGAGCGAACAGCGGAAGAGATCAAGATGGCGATCGGGTCGGCCGATCCGACGCCGCAGGAGTCGCAAGCCGAGGTTCGTGGCCGCGATCTCATGACCGGGCTGCCCAAGACCGTTGTTCTCACCCCCGAGGAGGTCCGTTATGCGATCGAGGACGTCGTGTCGTCGATCGTGTCGTCGGTGATCCGCTGCCTGTCGAAGGCACCACCCGAGCTCTCGCAGGACTTCCTCGTCCGGGGCATGTACCTGGTCGGTGGTGGGGGTCTGCTGCGTGGTCTCGCCGAGCGGATCGAACGCGAGACCGAGGTTCCCGTCCGGATGTCGAACGTGCCGCTCGAAGCGGTCGTGCTCGGTGCCGGTCACGTCATCGAGCACTACGACGCGTTGAAGGGCATGTTCATGGGGGCTCGTCGCTGACCATGCGTGTCCGCAGCGGCGCGGCCGAGGCGATGTCACGGGGGCTCGATCGGATCAGGGTCGATGCCGGGATCCCCACCGGTTTTCCGGCGGTGGTGCACGACGCAGCCGATGCCGCAGTGGCACGGTCACCCTGGGGGTCGCATCGCGACCGGACCGACCGGCGGTTCGTCACCCTCGATCCCGCGTCGTCGGTCGATCTCGACCAGGCCTTCTCGATCGAGCTGGCCGGCGACGACGTGATGCTCCACTACGCGATCGCCGACGTCGGATTCTTCGTCCGGCCCGATGATCCGCTCGACACGGAGGCGTTCGATCGCGCCGTCACGGTCTACCTCCCCGATCGGCGTTCGCCGCTCTACCCGCCCCAACTGTCAGAAGGCGCAGCCAGCCTGTTGCCCGACGTCGAGCGTCCGGCGGTGGTGTTCACGGTCCGCGTCGCCGCCGACGGTGCCAGCTCCCTCGACGGGGTCGAGCGTTCGATCGTCCGCAACAGCGCCAAGCTCGCGTACGACGCGGTCACACCCGCCGACCTCCCGCCAGGGTTCGACGAGCTGTACCGTCGGATCCGGGCTGCCGAGATCGCCCGCGGTGCACCACGCGTCGAGTTCCCCGAGCAGGAGATCGATCGGCTGGCCGACGGTCGATACGCCCTCCACTTCCGCCCACGACTCGAGTCCGAGGAGCACAACGCAGCGCTGTCGTTGGCGACGAACCTCGCGGTTGCGGACGCACTCCATGCCGCCGGTACGGGGCTGTTCCGCGTCATGCCGGAGGTGGACGAACGACGCATTCGCCAGCTGCGCAACTCGGCCCGTGCGTTCGGGCTCGACTGGCCGACCGACATCCCGCTCGACACGTTCGAGCGATCCCTGCCCCACGACGATCCGCGAAGGTCGGCGTTCCTGATCGCGGTTCGGCGCGCGTCCGGAGGAGCCGGCTACGCACCGTTCGAGTCCGACGTGACCCCGTGGCATGCGGCCGTCGCCGCGACCTACGCCCAGGCGACCGCCCCGCTCCGCCGCCTGCAGGACCGCTACGTGATCGAGGCGACGCTGGCCGTGGCGAACGGCGACGAGGTGCCCGACGCGGTCCAGGAGGCGTTCGTGCGGCTCCCCGAGGCGATGCAACGAGGGGAGCAGCGGGCGAATCGGGCGGAGCGTGAGGCACTCGATCTCGCCGAGGCCGTCGTGCTCAGCGGTCGCGAGCAGGAGATCTTCGATGCGGTGGTGATCGACGAGTCCGAACGTGGGATCGACGTCCAGATCGCCGAACCGGCGGTGATCGCGCGGATCAACGCCCGTCGCGTCGACCCGGGTGACGATCTGCGTGTTCGACTGATCGGTGTCGACATCGAGGACCGTCGGGTCGAGTTCGAGCGCGTCAGCTGATTCGCGACACCCGCCGACGCACGACGTGGCCGGCGCTCAGGCGGGGACGAGTCGGTGGATCGTGCCGCCGCGCTCGAGGATGTAGAGCTCGCCGTCGGGTCCGGCGCGCACCGCGGCCACGTTCGAGAAGCCGTCGATCAACCTGAAGTTGCGCCCACCGTCGAGATCGAGTGCCCAGATGACGCCCGAGCAGAAGTCGCTGTACACGTACGCCGGCTCGAGCTCGGCGATCGCGGAACCGCGGTATGGCTCGCCACCCGAGATCGAACATCCGTCGGCGCCGTGTCGATAGGTGAGCACGGGGAACGTGGTTCCGGCGCCGTCCACGTCGCCGTTGAACCGCTCGGTCCCCTCGAACGCACTCCACCCGAAGTCGACGCCCCGACCGGCGGGGAAACCGCCGACGGGGTGCACGACGTTGATCTCCTCGAACTCGTTCTGACCGACGTCCGCGATCCAGAGCGCCCCAGTGACGGAGTCGAACGAGATCTTCCACGGGTTGCGGAGACCCCACGCCCAGACCTCCGGCGCCCCGGCGACGTCGTCGAGCGGACCGTTTGCGAATGGGTTGTCGGCGGGGATCGTGTACGGCGAGTCTGCACCGGGATTCGGATCGATCCGGAGCAGCGAGCCGAGCGGTGAGGTCGGGTCGCTGGCGCGTCGTCCGGGGTCGCCGCCCGACCCGCCGTCGCCGAGTGTGATGTACAGCATGTCGTCGGGACCGAACGCCAGGTCGCCCGCGTTGTGGTTCCGGAACGGCTGGTCGACCGTCAGGACCACACGTTCCGAGTCGACGTCGAACCGGCCGTCGTCGAGCACGGGGTACTCGGCGATCACGGTGGTGCCGTCACGGTCGGTGTAGTCGAGATATGCCCGCTGACCGTCGGGCGAGAACGCCAGTCCGAGCAGGCCCTGCTCGCCCGACGTCGAGACGCGGTCGCTCACATCGGCGACGACCGTCGAGTCGCCCGACCATCGCACGACCCTGCCCGGCTGCTCGACGACGTACAACGACGCATCGCCGGGTCGCACCGCGAGGTCGATCGGCTGGTCGAACCCCTCGATCGCTTCGGTGGCGACCGTCGGATCACCGACCATGGGCGGCGGTGCCGGGGTCGTGGTGGCGGTCGTGGTGGCGGTCGTGGTGGCGGTCGAGGTGGTGTCGGTGGCTGTGGCGTCGGTGGCGTCGGTGGCGTCGGTGGTCGTACGCGCCGAGGTCGTCGGGGCCGCGGTCGGAGGGGGGATCGTGGGAGCGCTCGTGGTGCTGACGATCACGGCCGTTCCGTCGTCATCGGTACCGTCGGTGGCACACGCCGCGAACACCGGCGTGACCAGGACGAGGGCCAGCGCGGAGGCTGAGCGTCGCCTCATGCCAGCACCCGGATGACGCCCTCCTGGACCACGTTCACGACGAGCTGCCCCGATTTCGTGAAGATCGATCCGCCCGCGAGCCCGCGAGCCGACGAGGTCGAGAGCGCGCTGTGTTGGTACAGCAGCCACTCGTCGGCTCGGAACGGTCGGTGGAACCACATCGCGTGATCGAGACTCGCCATCATCAGATCGTCGGTGAGCGACGACATCCCGAACGGCCGCAGTGTCGTGTCGAGAAGGGTCATGTCGCTCGCGTAGGTGACGATGCAGGCGTGCAGCACCGGGTCATCGGGTAGCTCGCCGTTGGCACGCATCCAGACCATCTGGCCGTCGGTCTTCACGCCGGGTTCGAGCGCCGGGTCGGGTGGCACGTAGCGCGTGTCGATCGGTCGCGGCCGGTCGAGCCAGTCGCCGACCCGTTCGCGATGTGTCGCCATCCGTTCCTGGAACGTCGGCAGTGTCTCGGGGTCGGGGACGTCGGCCGGTGCTTCCAGGTGGTAGTCGAGCCCGGGTTCGATGTCGTGGAAGCTGGCCTGCAGGTTGAAGATGGGGCGCCCGTGCTGGATCGCGACGACGCGCCGGGTCGTGAAGCTGCGACCATCGCGGAGGCGATCGACGTCGTACAGGATCGGCACGCTCGGATCGCCGGGTCGGAGGAAGTAGGCGTGCAGCGAGTGCACGTGCCGGTTGGGTTCGTCGACCGTGCGGGCTGCGGCGACGAGGGCCTGTCCGGCCACCTGGCCGCCGAACACCCGTTGGCGGTCCTCGTCGGGTTGGACCCCGCGGAAGATGTTCACCTCGATCGGCTCGAGGTCGAGCAGCTCCACCAGGTCGCGCAGCGCATCGGACATCGTGTCATGCTGCCACGGCGGGCGCGACACCGCTCAGCTGTCGCCGTCACCGACCGGTGTCGTGATGTTCGCCGTTTCCGTGCGCGTAACAGCCCGGCCGATCGGCCGGAGCCGCTCGGCCGGGCGGCCGATTCGCTCAGGAGTGGCGCCTCGAGCCACGCACCGCCATCAGCACGATGCCGGCGGCGACCGACACTGCGGCGATCAGCGGCATGTTGCCGGGCCCGCCACCGGTGGCCGGGAGCGCGCCAGAGGTGGCGTCAACGGTCGTCGTGGCGCCGCCACCGCTGGCGACCGAGGGGTTGGTGACGGTCACCGTGACCGTCGCGCCGTCGGTATCGAGCAGCGCCGCGCTCGGGACGATCGTCACATTGTCCGGGGCGTCGACTTCAGTGACCGTGTACGTACCGAGCGGCAGCCAGCCGGACGTCCAGGTGGTTCCGGCCGTCACGTCGATGGTGAAGCTGGACGGTCCGGTGACGGTCATCGTGTACGTGCCGCCCACACCCGTGATTCCTGCTTCGATCTTTGTGATCGCAAGCTTGCCGTGCTGGTCACGGTACGGGTTGGTGGCGGTCACCGTGGCCGTCTCGCCGTCGGTGTCGAGCGTGACGGTGTCAGGGACGATCGTGGCGCCTGGCGGCGCATCGCGCTCGGTGACGGTGTAGGTGCCGAGCGGTAGCGGCTTCGATGTCCAGGTCTCGCCTGCGTCCACGGTGGCGACGACGCTCACCGGTCCGTCGATGTCGAAGACGAAGGGACCGGCGGGTGCGGCGCTGCCCGTGACGACCTTGGTGATCTCGAGGAGGCCGGTGGCGTCACGATACGGGTTGGTGGCCGTCACCTTGATCGTGGCGCCGTCCACCGTGAGGTCGACGGGGTTCGGGACGATGGTGGCGCCGGACGGGGCCGAGCGCTCGGTGATGGTGTACCTGCCGAGTGGCAGCAGCTGCGATGTCCAGGTGTCGCCTGCGTCCACGGTGGCGACGACGCTCACCGGTCCGGTCAGGTCGAAGGTGAAGCTGCCGCCCGGGGCGGTGTCACCGACCACGACCTTGGCGATCGTGATCCGTCCGACGGGGTTGCGGTAGTCGGGGTACGGGTTGGTGGCCGTCACGGCGACCGTGGCCCCGTCGGTGTCCAACACGGCAGGGTTGGGAACGATCGTGGCCTGGGCAGGAGCGTTGCGTTCGGTGATGTCGTACGTCCCGAGTCGCAGCGGGTCGGATGTCCAGGTCTCGCCGGCGTTGAGGCTGACGTCGAAACCCACCTCGGCGCCTCGCTGGCGGATGTCGAAGACGAAGGGTCCCGCGGGGGCGGTGTTGCCGGTCACGACCTTGGTGATCGACAGGGTTCCACTGGGCTCACGGTAGGTGTTGGTGGCCGTCACCTCGATGAGCTGTTCGTTCTCGGCGAGGGTCACAGTGTTGCCGGGGTCGTACGTGACGTCGTGATCGCCTTGCTCGGTGATGGTGTACGTGCCGAGCGGCAACCAGTCGGACGTCCACCTGGCGCCCGGGCTGACGCTGGCGACCAGCGGGCCGCCGGGTCCGGTGATGTCGAACAGGTAGGTGCTCTCGGGTGCTTCACCGACCACCACCTTCTCGATCGCGATCTTGCCGGCCGGGTTCGTCACCCAGAACTCGTAGGCGGATTCCCCAGGGATCGTGAGTTGTGACGGTGAGACGGTCGCGCCCTGGGGGGCGTTCAACTCCGTCACGGTGTAGTTCCCGTGCGGAACGTCCTTGATCGTGACCGAGCCGTTGGCCGGGACCACCACGGTGCTCGCGAACGGGCGACCGTTGTCGGTCTCACCGCTCAGCGTGACGGTGAAGTCGGCGTCGGACGTCGTGTCGGTCGCGATCTTGTGGATCACGACGTGATGCGTCTCCTCGCACGCCTGGACCGCCGGTGCGAGCGCGAAGAAGGAAGCCACCAGCGCAATGACGAAGACGATCGCCAGTGCAGGGTGGCGCAAGGGTTGGGAAGCGAGCCTGGTACGCATTGCTCCTCCGTTCGTTCCGTCCCGCACGTCTGTGCGTGGACCCGGGTCGAACTGGGCAGGCGTCGCTCTGTGTGGTGAGCAGGCTCCGCTCGGCACCGCTCTGGCTTCTCACTTGTAGTGTACGCCCGGGCGCAGTCGGTCGTCACGACATCCTTGGCCGCCTTGAGGAATCCTTGACGAATTTCCGGGTGGTTCGTGGTCGCGTCGCCGACGTCCAGCGGACTCCGTAGCATCAACTCGTGCCCATCGACGCTGCGCTCAGAGAGCTCGCCCTGGCCACGAAGGGGTTCATGCCGCCCGAGGAGGGCGATGCGCTCCATGCCGCGGCGCTCGGTGCCGGCTCGGCGGCGCCGGGTGCCCCGTGGGTCGAGGTCGGGTCGTACTGCGGTCGTTCCACGATCTGGCTCGGCGACGCTGCCCGGCGAGCAGGCACGGTCGTGTTCGCGGTCGATCACCATCGTGGCTCCGAGGAGAACCAGGCCGGGTGGGAGCATCACGACCCAGCGGTGGTCGACCCTCGCATCGACAGGATGGACACGCTGCCATTGTTCCGAGCGGCGATCCACGACGCCGGACTCGAGGACCACGTGATCGGTGTCGTCGGCCGCTCGCGAGCGGTCGCGGCGCATTGGCGCACGCCGCTGGGATTCCTGTTCATCGACGGCGGTCACGGGATCGAGCCGGCGCGGCAGGACTACGAGGGTTGGACGCGCCACGTGGCGCTGGGCGGCACGCTCGCGATCCATGACGTGTTCCCGGATCCCGCCGACGGTGGGCGACCGCCCTATGAGCAGATCTACCTTCCAGCGGTCGACAGTGGGCGATTCGAGCTTGCCTCGGTCGCCGGCTCGCTGCGAGTCCTCGTCAAGGTCGCCTGACGGGATCCCGGAACGACACCAATGCGCCGACCTGCAGGATCGTCGCGACCACGAGCAGGGTGGCGTACCCGCCCGTCGCATCGATCGTGAACCCGAGCAGCAGCGGTCCGACGGCACTGGCCGTGCCCATCACGACCTGCTGCATGCCGAGCAGGGTGCCGATCCGACGCTGGCCGTAGAGCTCGGCGGCGTAGAGCCCCTGGAGCGGCGAGACCGACCCGAACGCGACACCGGTGACGACGACGAAGACCCAGACCCATGCGATCGCGCCCGCCACGACGAGGGTGACCGTCCCGACGGCCATCGCGGCGTAGGTCAGCCTCAGCGCGTTGACCACGCCCACGCGTGCCGTGATCGACGCCGCAGCCGCACGTCCCGGGAGCGACAGCAGTCCACGGATCCCGGCGAGCGTCGACGCGAGGCCGATCGACACTCCCGTCGCCATGATGGCGCCGACGTGGTGCACCTGGACGGCGACGAGGCCCGCCATTGCAGCCGAGCTCGCCGTCAGCCACCGCCGCACGATCGGTGATGCCAACGCGGCGCGGACGTCGGCGAACCCGGGGACACCGACGTCCGCCGGGCCGGCGAGCACGCGCCGGTCGCCGCTCACCGCGACGATCGCCGGGGTCGTGCAGACGGCCATGAAGGCGACCATCGCTCGGATGGCCGCCCGCCACCCCCACGCCTCCACGAACGCACCGGCGAGTGGGAATGCGACCGGGGAGGCCAATCCGCCGATGACCGTGAGCCACGTATACGCCCGCGGCCGTTCGGAGGGAGTCGTGATGCGAGCGGTCACGGCCATCGTGGCGTTGTAGAACAGGCCGGCCGATGCGATCGCTCCTCCGGCGCCCCATGCGGCGACGAACTGCCAGGCGGAGTCGGCGGACGCGCTCAGGACGAGCAGTGCCGAGCCGAGCACGAGGGTGGTGACCATCACCGGTTGGGCGCCGATGCGGTCGAGGAAGCGGCCGGTGCCGAGCGACACCAGGCCGCCGACGAGGGTGGCGATCGAGAAGGCCGCCGAGATCGCTGCGTTCGACCAACCCGTGTCGTCCCGGATCGGGGCGACGAACGCGCCGAAGCCGTAGAGGATCAGCCCGTAGGCACCGATCGTCACCAGGCCGAGCAACGCCACCTGGAGACGCCAGGGGGCGTGAGCCGCCGCCCCCATCGGTTCGGTCACGTTCGAACCAGGGAGGTGAGCACGTCCGGGCGGATGCGCCACTCGGTGTAGACGAGGAGGCAGGCCGCGGCGATCATGATGGACCCGGCGCCGATCCCGAGTGCGGCGGGTGATATCTCGTACAGCACACCTCCGACGAGGGGGCCGACCACGCGGCCGGCAGCCATGATGGCCTGCGCGTCGCCGGCGCGCTCGTCCGGGTAGGCCGAACGCTCGGCGAGCAGTGAGAAGGCTCCTGGGATGCCCATCCAGAACGCGAAGCCCCACGTGATCAGCGCGATCCAGAACGCGACCGGTGCGTGAACGGTGCCGACCACGATCGCCGATGTGCCCGTCAGCGACATCCACACACCCGCGAGACGGCGGGGTCCTCGATACCGAGCCGACGGCACACCGGCGATCGCATTGGCCGAGAACGCGAACGACAGCACGAGTGGAGACAGTCCGACGTGGTCGAGGCCGATGGCACCGGCGAACACGAAGGCGGCGGACCCTCCCATGGTCAGCAGGCACAGCGCGACGAGGATGGCGGCAGCGGCCCGAGTGGGTCGATGCCGCTCGCGGTGCGGGCGCTTCGCGGCGTCGAGCGACATGCCGTGCACGAACATCGCCGGCACGAGGTAGAGACCGGCGAGCACCACGAACATCCAGTCCGGCGATGTGGTGTCGATGATCATGGCGACGATCGGCGACGCGATGGTGCCGACGATCGGTCCGATCACCGCGACGTCACCGATCCGCTCGTCATCGCCGAACACCTCCGCCCACGCGATCCAGGCGATCAGACCCAGTGACAGGCCGCTCGTCCAGCGCATCGCAACGAGCATCGCGAAGACCGGTGACACCGCTGACAGCAGGTTGGCGATCACGCCGATCACGAGCGCGGCGACCATCATCCGTCGACGTGGCCGGAAGCGGCGCGGGGCGATCGAGGTCGCGATCACGAACCCGGCGAGCTGCGCCGTCGAGATCACGCCGACGAGGCCCACGCTGATCGCACGGTCGGTCGCGATCGCGGGCACGAGAAAGGGCGTGGCAGAGAACACGACCGTGCTGACGGCGGTGGCCGCGAACACGCCGGCAGGGATGTTCGGACGGAGGGTCTGGACGAGGCGGACCGGCGCCTGGAGCATGGGCTACCCGTCGACGCGTGCGGCACGCATGTCGTCGAGTGTGGCCGCGATGAGCGTGCGGGTTCGGTCGCGCAGCGCCGGAACGTCGTCGTTGGTGAGCCCAGCCGTCGGGATCGGATCGAGCACCCGGACCTCGGCCCGGCTGTGCCCGAATCGCCAGTCGTGCTTGATCAGCGCGTCGCGAGTGCCGAGCACGGCGAGCGGCAGGATGGGGACGCCGGCCTGGATCGCGATTCGGAACGCGCCGTCCTTGAACTCGCCGAGCTCCCCTGTCTTCGAGCGCGTGCCCTCCGGGAAGATCATCACGGAGACCTTCTTCCCGAGGCGGTCCATGCTGTCGATCGACGCCTGGGCTCCTGCCTTCTTGTCACCCCGGACCAGCTTGATGTCGCCGGCGAGCACCATCATCCAGCCGACGAACGGGATCTTGAAGAACTCGCTCTTCGACATCCACTTCATCTCGAACGGCAGGTGGGAGATGAGCAGGATGTCGACGAAACTCTCGTGGTTGGCGACGACCACGTACGGATGCCGGGGATCGGTCGGGATCTCACCGGTCACGCGGAACGACCAGAGAGGATTGAGCTTCTGGTGGATGACACTCAGCCGACGGAACAGGTAGCCGGCGTGATATCGACCCGGGTCGAACGGTGCGGTGACGAGTCGCGTGATCGCCACGAGCGGTGTGAACACTGCGACGAGGACGGCGAGGACGATCCACGCCCAGATGCTGAGCAACGTTCGCGCCGCTGTCGTCTGGAGGAGTCGGGACACCCGAGCGAGTGTACGAGCGCTGTTCGGTGACGTCCGGCACCAGACGACGCGAGCCGCCACCGAGATCGTCGGTCGGGGTGAGATGGGGTCTCGACGACCCTGGTCAGAGTTCGAGGTTGACGCCCGAGAAGAGGGCGAGCCCGCCCTGCGGGTTCGTCCCCAAGATCACCCGATTCGACAGGCCGTCGTGCATCAGTTCGGTGACGTCGACGACCAGCTCGCTCCCGGGGGGATCGCGGTCGAAGGTGAGATCGGTCGCCACGACGATCTCCACCGCTGGAGGTGGGGGTGCGGGGGTGGAGGGCGCCGTGACGATGTAGGCCGTCGGCGGCACGAGCCGGACCTCGCGCCCGGTGAGGCGCTCGATCAAGCCCACGACCATCAGCAGCCGCGAGTTGTCGGCGGGAGGATCGGCGGGGCGCACGGCGGCCGCCGGTCCGGGCCAGGCCGCACCGGATCGCGCCAGAGTCGGATGGCGGGTGCTCGCCGACTGGATCGATCCGACTTCCATCTCGTCGACAGTCCCGACCGGTGCCCTGCCGCGCACGGGGGCTTCGGAGATTTTCGCGCGACCGCTCCGTCAGCGAACAGGCGAGTCCGACGGGACCGTCCGACCGGCCGAAGCGCCCGGCAGTTCAGCGACGGCTGTCGGCCGGGTCACCTGTCGCGATGCGCGGACGCTCGGGGTCACGAACAGGTCGCTGGCAGGGCTGGCGCCGGCGATCGCGTCCGCTGCGAGGATGACCGCGGCGGCGGTGTACGACGTGTGCTCGTCGGCAGGGAAGACGATGCGCTCCGGATGCACGAGGCCGGTCAGGTACGCGCCACTGTCGAGGCGGTGCGAACGGGTCCAGCCGAGCAGATCGGTCGCGGTGGCGAAGTCGCCGATCGCGGCATACGCGAGCGAGGCCTCCGCCGTCTCCGACGCAGTGATCCACGGCTCGTCATAGACGCATCGGACCCCGAGGTCTTCCATCGCGAACGTCTGCCATCCCTCGGCGAGCCGGGCCTTCGCTGCCTCCCCGGTGATCGCCCCCGTCAGCACCGGGTAATACCAGTCCATCGCCCAGCGGGTCTTGGGCTGGAACGACAGGGGAGCGTTGGCGATGAGCGTGCACATCACGTCGGCGGCCTCGACCCAGTCGGGGCGCGGTGAACCGGTCGCGACGCCGACTGCGGCGCCGCACCGCAGTGCGTGCTCGATGGATGCCGATCCGGTGAGCAGGGCGTAGTCCCACGGTTGCCGGTCGGGCTCGACCGCCCAGAGCACGAGACCGTCCTCGCGTTGCAGCGACAACACCCAGTCGAGCGCCCGCTCGACGGTGGGCCACAGGTTGTCGACGAAGCCGCGGTCGCCGGTGCACCGCCAGTGGTGCCACAGGCCGGTGGCCACGTAGGCGCACACGTTGGTATCGAGCTTCGCGTCCTCGACGGTGTCGTCGCGCAGGCCGTCGGGCAGGTAGTAGTTGTGCCAACTGCCGTCGGGCCGCTGGATGTCGGCCAGCCACTCGTACGCCCGCTCGGCCTCGGCGTGGAAGCCGGCGACGTCGAGGGCCATCGCCGATTCGACATGGTTCCACGGGTCGCAGTGACCGCCGTCGAACCACGGGATCATCCCGGACGCGGCCTGCAGCGACGCGAGGTGCTGGCCCGATGCGACGATCTCGTCGCCCGACAGGACACCGGGCAGGTCAGGGATCGTGCTCACGAAGGGACCTGCGCACGTTCGACGGTCGGTTTGGTCGCGTAGAACACGGCGCTCTTGCCGAGCACCGGCGAGAGCACCTTCTCGGCGATGCGTGTGCTGCGTGGCTGCTCGATGATGTCCCACTCCAGGAATCGTCGGTACTTGGCGACCATCGGATGACCGTCGTTGCTGGGACCGACCGCACACTTGAGCCACCAATAGGGCGAGTGCAGGGCGTGGGCCCGGTGGTAGCCGTCGACGTCGAGTCCGGCCGCCAGCAGCTTGGCACGCAGCTCGGGTTTCGCATAGATCCGGACGTGGCCACCGACGCTCTTGGGCGCGTGATACTCGTCGGACAACTTCCAGTTGACGACCTCGGGCAGCCACGCCGGGACCGTGCCGGCGAAGCGGCCGCCCGGCTTGAGGACGCGGACCATCTCGGCGAGCGCGGCGACGTCGTCCTGGATGTGCTCGAGGACCTCGGACGTGATGACGATGTCGAAGGTCGCGTCGGGGAACGGGAGCTTGCGCGCGTCGCCTCGCAGGACACCGATCACGTTGGCTCGGGCGATCTCGCCCGCATCGATCATGCCGTCGAGGATGTCGCGGGTCTCGGCGACCTCATCGGCCGCGTAGTCGAGGGCGATGACACGGGCGCCCTGGCGAGCGCACTCGTAGACGTGGCGACCGAATCCGGAGCCGACGTCGAGTACGCAGGCGCCGGGGCGGAGCCCGAGACGATCGAACCGGATCGTCAACAACGCGCACGCGCCGGGGTCGAAGGAGGTCTGGACGCCGTCACGTCGGTTCAGATCCGACCGTTGGCGGCCAATTTGCGGATGTTCTGAGGCATCGCCAGCACCTCGCGGTACTGGTCGACGGTGAGCTCCGCGCAGCGGCGCCAGGTCCACCGATCGAGGACCCGCTGACGGCCAGCGGCTCCGACTGCGGCACGGGTCTCGGGGTTGGCGAGCGCGTCGCGGATGACCGATGCGAGGTGGCCTGCGTCGCCCCTGCGGCAGCGGAAGACCGTCTCGAGGTCGGTGCCGGTCACTTCGGGGAGGGCGCCACCGTCGGTGGCGACGAGTGGCGTCCCGGTGCACATCGCCTCGATGGCGGGCAGGCTGAAGCCCTCGTAGAGACTCGGGACGACCGCCAGCTCGGCCTCGGAGTACAGCTCGACGATGCGCTCGTCGGAGACCCCCGAGACGAAGTCGATGTGGGGCGCGAGTCCGTAGTCGTCGATGAGGTCCATCGATTTGCCCGGTTTCGGCCGCCCGACGATGGTCAGGCTGATGTCGTGGCCGTCGGCGCGCAGTTTCGCCATCGCCTCGACGAGGAACGCGAGGCCCTTGAGCGCGACGTCGGCGGAGGCGGTGGTGATCAGCCGGCCCCGTACCCGTGGTACGCCGGGGATCGGCTTGAAGAGATCGGGGTCGACGCCGACGGGCACCAGCCGCATGCTCTCGAGCGGTACGCCCATGTCGGTGTGGATGTCCTGGATCGAGTTCTCGCTGACGACGACCACCCGCGGCATCTTCGAGGCCACTCGGCCCTGCATCTTCACGAAGCCGTACCAGCGGCCGATCGACCAGCGCTTGAAGCGGTTGGGTGCGGCGTCCATCTCGAGCATCCGGTCGCGTGTGATCGGATGGTGGAGGGTGACGATCAGCGGGATTCGTCGCTCGAGTCGGGCGACCCCGTATCCGAGACACTGGTTGTCGTGGACGAGGTCGAACTCGCCGAGGCGCAGCCGGAGGTGGGCGTCGGCCCTGGCGCTGAACGCCAACGGTTCGGCGAACTGCCCCGTGGAGAACACGGCCGTCTCGAGCAAGTCGTACCGATCCTTGAACTCCCAGAACGCCGGGAACCGGCCGGGGTAGTGGTCGTTGAACAGATCGAGGCTCGGGAGCTCGGTGAGCAGGACCCGATCGTCGAGCACGGGGTACGGCTGCCCACCGAACACCTCCACCGAGTGGCCGAGGTCGACGAGCGCCTTGGTGAGGTGCCGCGTGTAGACCCCCTGGCCGCCGACGTGGGGCTTGCCGCGGTACGTCAGGTACGCGAGCGACAAGGGCGCGTCGGGGTCGAGTCCGGCCGGGCTTGGCATCCGGACAGGCTAGCGGTGCCGGTTACCGTTGGGTAAGGGTCAGGACATCAGGCCGCAGTGGATTCGCTCGCGTTCGCGACGAGCTCGCAGCACGCGGTCAGGGCTTCGCCCGGCTCGAGCACGTGGGGTCGGATGTTCGGTGCATCGGGCGGAGCGGTCTGGGGCTCGACGCAGGTGGCGTACGGACGCTCGTCGAAGACCACCCAGTCGACGCAGTCGGACGTCAGGGTGACGGTGATGCCGTCGATCGTGACGGCGACGGGTCGCTCGTTGACGAAGCAGTCGTCCCACGGGCCCGGCGGCACCTCGACGAGCTCGTCGACGGTGATCCCGTGCCGGTCGCGCCGGTACATCGCCGTGGGAGCGAAGTCGATCCGCTCCGGTTTCCGGAACCACGGGTGCCATCCGATCGATGCGGGGAACGCCCGATCGGCGGCGGTGGTCGTGAGCTCCAACCCGATCCGGTCACCGTCGACCATGATTCGTTGGTGAGCGGTCCCGCCGAACGGCCATCGGACGTCGTTCGGCATGGTCAGCTCGAGCTCGATGCTGGCGGCGTCGTGGTCGGCGACCGTCCACGGCATCGCGAAGCCGACGCCGTGGATCGCGTGGCCGCCGAACGTGATCGGCAACTGGTGGCGGCGCCCACGAAACGTGAAACGGCCGTCGCGGACGCGGCCGGCCCACGGCACCATCGGGTAGCAGCCCCACCCGGTCTTGTTCGTCGCGTCCGGTGCGGCACCGAGGCGGACGAGGAGGTCGACCCCGTCGACGACGATCGCTGCGAGACGGCCGCCATGGCCCGGGGCGACCTCCACCCTGATGCGGTCGTTTCCGATGGCGAGGCTGTCGAGCGTGGCGTTCGTCACGGCCGCCATTGTCGTCGACGCGGCGATGCGTGCCAGGCTTCGGTGATGCGTGGCCTCGTCCAGCGAGTCGAACGAGCTGCCGTCGACGTGCTCGAGCCGGATGGTCGTCGTGAGCGAGTCGGCGAGATCGGCGCCGGGTTGTGCGTGCTCGTCGGGGCGAGGCACGACGACGAGGCCTCGGACGCCGATCGGCTGGCCGAGAAGGTGTGGTTCCTGCGAGTCCTCGACGACGACGACGGTGTGATGAACCGGTCGCTGGCCGATCGCGCCGGCGGGGGGAGAGCGGCGGCGGTGCTCGTCGTCAGCCAGTTCACCCTCTACGGGAACACCGAGAAGGGACGTCGCCCGAGTTGGGTCGACGCTGCTCGTCCCGAGCACGCCGAACCGCTCGTCGAGCGTGTCGTCGCTCGGCTCCGCGAGCTCGGCGCCGACGTGGCGACGGGTCGATTCCGCACCGCGATGCGCGTCGAGATCGTCAACGACGGCCCGGTCACGCTGATGCTGGAGGTGTGAGCGAGCCGTCCGTCAGACTGCGGCCGTTCCTTCTTCGCCGGTCCGGATGCGAACGATCCGGTCGACATCGGTCACCCAGATCTTGCCATCGCCGATCTTGCCCGTGGCCGCCGCCTTGGCGATCGTGTCGACCACCAGATCGGCGTGCGCGTCGTCGACGACGACTTCGAGCGAGGCCTTCGGGACGAAGTCGATCTGGTACTCGGCGCCGCGGTAGGTCTCGGTGTGACCGCCCTGGCGGCCGAACCCGCGCACCTCGCTCACGGTCATGCCGGCGATGCCGGCGGCCTTGAGCGCGTCCTTCACCTCGTCGAGCTTGAACGGTTTGATGACGGCGGTGATCAGCTTCATGGGTTCGACTCCTGGATGAGGCGGGCTGGCGGGCGACGACTGGCTCGTGTGTCGGCACCATCATGCCTGATACGCGGACTCGGCGTGCTGGCTCTGATCGAGGCCGACCAGCTCCGCGTCCGGCTCGACCCTCAGGCCGACCGTCTTGTCGACCGCAGTGGCGATCGCATACGAGACGATGCCGGAGAAGGCGAGCACCCCCACAGCCGCGACCACCTGGTCCTTGAGCAACTCCGCGCCGCCGCCGTAGAAGACGCCGTCGGCGCCGCTGATCTCGGAATCGCCGAAGAACCCGAGCAGCACGGTGCCGATGAGGCCGCCGACGAGATGGACGGCGATGACGTCGAGGCTGTCGTCGAGTCGCAGCACCTCCTTGAGCTGGAGCGCCAGGTAGCAGCCGGCGCCAGCGATCAGGCCGATGATGATCGGCGACATCTCGCCGACGAACCCGGCGCACGGTGTGATCGCGACGAGCCCCGCGACGGCACCCGAGCACGCTCCCAGGGTCGTGACGTGCCCGGCCTTGATCTTCTCGACGACGAGCCACCCGAGCATGCCGGCCGATGCTGCGAGGTGGGTGTTGACGAGGGCCTGGGCCGCGATGCCGTCGGCCGCCAGCGCTGATCCGGCGTTGAAGCCGAACCAGCCGAACCACAAGATGCCGGTGCCGAGCACGGTGTACGGCAGGTTGTGGGGCGGCATCGGCTCGGAGCCGTGGCCCCGACGGCTCCCGACGACGGCCACGACCGCCAAGGCGGCGATGCCCGCGTTGATGTGGATGGCGGCGCCGCCGGCGAAGTCCTGGGCTCCCATGTCGAAGATCCAGCCGCCTGCGTCCCAGACCCAGTGGGCGACGGGGGAGTAGACGATGACGGACCAGATGGCGATGAACAGCGCATAGCCGCTGAACTTCAGGCGATCAGCGGTGGCCCCGGTGATCAGCGCCGGCGTGATCACGGCGAACATCATCTGGAACGCGAAGAACGCCATCGTCTCGTTCTCGGCGATGTCGTATGCGAAGGCGTAGTCGAGGTTGCCGATCAGGGATCCGTCGCCACCGAAGGCGAGCGAGAAGCCGATGATCGCCCAGATCACGCTGATGATGCCCATCGCGAAGACGTTCTGCATGAGCATGCCGAGCACGTTCTTCGACCGCACCATGCCGCCGTAGAAGAAGGCGAGACCAGGGGTCATGAACAGGACGAGTGCGGCGGACGTGAGCAGCCAGGCGGTGTTTCCGGAATCCATACGGGCGCGGAACCTAGGTTTCGTTTGTTTCCGCAGTGTGAACGGACCGTGTGAACCGCGTGTCCGGTCCCGTTGGTGCCCGCGTCCAGGCGCGACGCGGGCTCAGCTGAGCTTCAGGAAGAGGCGCTCGAGCTCGTCGCGGTGCTCCATGCCGTCGGGGCACGAGAGTGCTGATGCCATGAGCCGGAAGCCGACTCGGTCGAGCGCTCCGCGTGCCGCTGCGAGCTGGGTGACGATGTCCTTGCACTCTGCGCCCTCGTCGACCATGCGCTGCAGACCGCGGATCTGCCCCTCGAGGCGGCGGAGCCGTTTGACGACGTCGTCGTTGATGTCGGCCGGGAATTGCATGGTTGCATCATACCTCATGGGGTATACAATCCAATTGTCCGTACTTAACCGATCACCGAGGAGATCTGATGTCGTACCGTGAACACCCCTCTGCCGAGTACGCCCGGGCGTCCGGGCCCGACTTCCAGCTGGTCGACGTGCGCGAGCCCGGTGAGTTCGCGGGTGGATCGCTGCCCGGCGCCGTCAACATCCCGCTCGGCAGCCTCGCGGATCGAGTGTCCGAGCTCGATCCGGCTCGGCCCGTGCTCGTCCTCTGCCGGAGCGGAAACCGCAGTGGGCAGGCGGGAATGTGGCTGAATCAGCGCGGCTTCGTCGATGTCGTCAATCTCGCGGGTGGTCTCCTGGCGATCGACCGGGTTGACGCATGATACCTATGGGGGTATATTGTCCGTACAATCTACATCTGAACCTTGGAGGGATTCGATGAAGTTCGAGCAGTACTACTTGGAGTGTTTGTCGCATGCGTCGTACCTGATCGGTGACGAGTCGACGGGTCGAGCGGTGGTGGTGGACCCCCAACGTGATGTCGCTGAGTATGTTGCCGACGCGCGGGCGGCGGGGTTGACGATCGAGTTGGTGATCGAAACCCATTTCCATGCCGATTTCTTGTCGGGTCATCTGGAGTTGGCCGAGGCGACGGGTGCCAAGATCGTGTACTCCTCGGTGGCTGACGCCGAGTTCGAGGTGATGGGTGTCGACGACGGTCAGCGGTACAGCCTGGGTGATGTCATCTTGGAGTTCCGGCACACGCCGGGTCACACCCCCGAGTCGATGAGCATCGTGGTGTACGAGCACGGTGACGACATCGCGGCGGGTCGGGCTCCGTACGGGGTGTTGACCGGTGACACGTTGTTCATCGGTGATGTCGGTCGTCCGGATCTGTTGGCGTCGATCGGGTTCAGTCGTGACGAGTTGGCCGACATGTTGTACGACTCGTTGCACACCAAGTTGATGCCGTTGCCGGACGCGACGCGGGTGTACCCGGCGCACGGGGCGGGTTCGGCGTGCGGGAAGAACCTGTCGACGGATCTGTGGTCCACGATCGGTGATCAGAAGCAGTCGAATTATGCGTTGCGGGCGCCCGACAAGGCGACGTTCGTGGAGATGGTCACCGAGGGCCAGCCCCCCGCGCCGGGCTACTTCGTGTACGACGCCATCCTCAACCGCAAAGACCGCGATCTCCTCGACGAAACCGCGATCCCCGACGCGATGAGCTACGACGAGGTGCTCGCGGCACTCGCCGACGGCGCCATGCTCGTCGACGGACGCGATCCCGAGGAGTTCGCACACGGACACATGAAGGCTGCGATCAACGTCGGCCTCAACGGCCGGTACGCCGAGTTCGCCGGTTCGGTGCTCCCCTCCGACGTCGACATCGTGCTCGTCACCGAGCCCGGCCAGGAACTCGAGGGCAAGAATCGCCTCGCTCGCATCGGCTTCGACCAGGTCATCGGCCACCTCGACCAGCCCCTGCGCGTCATGGTGGAACGCCAGGACCATGTCCGTCGGGCCTCGCGTCTGTCCGGTGTCGACGTCGACCGGCGCCTCGCCGATGTCGACGAACTCCAACTCGTCGACGTGCGCAACCCGGGCGAGTTCGAGGCCGGCAGCATCCCTGGTGCCGTCTCGATCCCCGTGAGTCAGTTCCCGGATCGGCTCGACGAGCTCGACCCGGCCAAGCCGACGGTGGTGTTCTGCGCAGGCGGCTATCGATCCTCCGTCGCCGCCAGCGTGCTCCGGCAGCGTGGATTCGTCGACGTCAGCGACATCGTCGGCGGCTACGGCGCCTGGTCAGAGCAGGCGCACACCACCGCCTGACCGTCGAACCAGGGGGTCGGACGGAGGAAATCGATCCGACCCCCGTTACGGTTCAGCGTACTTCGGGCCCGCCGCGACCACCGGTGGCCCGTCGGGTTCGCAGACGGGCGTTGGTTCTTCTTGTCACCGTGAACCACCCAGCCCCCCGAACCCCCACTCAACGGTCGCGATCGTCGCGGCCTGAAAGCGACATCATGTCCGCGACCACATCCGCCACCTTCGCCCAGCTGGGCGTCCCACCGTTCATCTGCGATGCCCTGGCGCAGCGCAACATCACCACACCGTTCGAGATCCAGGCGGCGACCATCGCCGACGGTCTCGCCGGGCGCGACGTCTGCGGTCGCGCGCCGACCGGGTCGGGCAAGACGCTCGCGTTCGGTGTGCCGCTCGTCGCCAACACCGCCGATCTCGGCTGCTCGCGTCCTCGCAAGCCGGTCGCACTCGTCCTGGCACCGACCCGCGAGCTCGCCGAGCAGATCACCGGCGAGCTCCGGAGCTTCTCGGGCAGCGTGCGCGTCGCCGCCGTGTACGGCGGCGTCGGGTACGGCGGCCAACTCAACGCGCTCCGGCGCGGGGTCGACATTCTCGTCGCCTGCCCCGGGCGACTCGAGGACCTGATCGAGCGGCGCGACGTCGATCTGTCGGATGTGCGCCAGGTCGTTCTCGACGAGGCGGACCGGATGGCCGACATGGGATTCCTCCCGTCGGTGCGTCGTCTGCTCGACCAGACGCCGAGCGATCGTCAGACCGTGCTGTTCTCGGCGACCCTCGACGGCGACATCGCCAAGCTCACCCGCGAGTACCAGCGCGATCCGGTCCGCCACGAGGTCGGCGAGGAGACCCCCGACATCAAAGCCGCCACGCACCGCTTCTGGACCGTCGAGCGCATGGACCGCAACCCTGTCGTCGCCGACGTCGTCAACGCGGCCTGGCCGTCGATCATCTTCACACGCACGCGTCACGGTGCCGATCGCCTCGCGAAGCAACTCGGCAAGCTCGGGCTCGAAGCGGCTCCGATCCACGGCGGGCGCAGTCAGAGTCAGCGCAACCGTGCCCTCGACGACTTCACCAAGGGCCGGGTGCACGCGTTGGTCGCCACCGATGTCGCCGCCCGCGGCATCCACGTCGACGGCGTCGCCTCGGTCATCCACTACGACCCGCCCGAGGACCACAAGGCATACGTCCACCGTTCCGGTCGCACGGCCCGGGCGGGAGCGGAGGGACTCGTGGTGTCGCTCGTGCAGCCCGAGCATCACAAGGAGCTGCGCAAGATGCAGCGCCAGATCGGTCTCGACGAGCCGTTCACGAACCCGGTGATCGGGGACGTGCCCGAGGGTGCGCTCGCGGGTGACCGCGAGCTCGCTCCGGCCGGGCCTCGGGTGCGCGAGCCGCAGCAGCGCAACCGGTCGAACCAGCGCTCGAACCGGTCGCAACGCAAGCACGGCAGCAGCCGCAACGGCCGCGGTCGCAGTGACCGCGATGGCGGCGGACGGGACGCCCGTGACGATCGGTCCCGTCGGCCCGAGTCGGCCCCGAGCGGGGCGGGGCGACCGGCCGGCAACGCACAGCGGTCCGGCAAGCCGAAGGCGAACAACCGCCGAGCTCGCCGAGCCCATCTTCAACCTGGGTCGCGCTGACCCGGGAACCGGCTCGCTGATCGTCGGCCAGTGCCGTCTTTGCCGTGCTGGTGCGTCCCGGGCCACGTCGCTGTGACCCGGGACTGCCCCTACCCCGCAACGGCGAGGTCTCGCCGCGTGGCGGCGTCAGCTGGAGGCGGTGTGGCTACACCGCGTCTGTGCCCTCCTCGCCGGTACGGATGCGGATGAGTCGGCTGACCTCGGTCACCCAGATCTTGCCGTCACCGATCTTGCCGGTGGCCGCGGACTGGATGATCGCCTCGACGGCCGAGTCGACGTGGGCGTCGTCGACGACCAGATCGATGCTCACCTTCGGCACGAAGTCGATCTTGTACTCGGTTCCCCGGTACGTCTCGGTGTGGCCGCCCTGACGGCCGAAGCCGCGCACCTCGGTGACGGTGATGCCGGCGATCCCGGCCGCTTTCAGGGCGTCTTTGACATCGTCGAGCTTGAACGGCTTGACGACTGCGGTGATGAGTTTCATCGTGTGTCTCTCTTTCGATTGCTGTCGTGTGGTGTGCCGTTGTTCAGACGTGGCTCATGTCGGATGCGTAACCCTGGAGGCCGTGCTCGAGGACGTCGAGTCCCTCGATCTCCTCCTCGGCGCTGACCCGGAGGCCGATCGTCGCCTTGATGACGGCGAACAGGATGCCGGTGGTGATCGCGACCCAAGAGGCGATGACCAGGATCATCACGAACTGGGTCAACAGCTGTGAGCCGTTGTCGCCGTAGAAGAGCCCGGCGTCCTCGCGAAGGAGGAACGCATCGTCGTACTTGGCGAACAGCCCGATCGACAACACGCCCCATGCACCACAGACGCCGTGAACCGAGATCGCGCCGACCGGGTCGTCGATCTTGATCTTGTCGAAGAAGAACACCGCGAACACGACGAGGACCCCGGCGATGCCTCCGATGACGAAGGCCGGGAACGGGTCGACGGCGCCACACGGGGCGGTGATCGCCACCAGGCCGGCGAGCACGCCGTTGCCGATCATCGCCAGGTCGGGCTTGCCCGACTTCCACCAGATCGTGATCGTGCAGAAGAGGCCACCGGCGACCGCAGCGAGCATGGTGTTGACGGCGACCGTGATCACGAACTCGTCGGCGAGCAACTCGGAGCCGGGGTTGAAGCCGAACCATCCGACCCACAGGATGAAGACGCCGACGATCGCAAACGGGATGTTGTGGCCCGGGATCGCGCGTGGATTGCCGTCAGCGTCGTACTTGCCGATGCGGGGCCCGAGGAAGTACGCACCCATCAACGCCGCGATACCGCCGGTCATGTGGACGATGCCGGACCCGGCGAAGTCGGAGTACGAGAGGGCGTCACCGAAGTTGATCTTCTCGGCGATGAAGCCGCCGCCCCACGTCCAGTGCACGACCACGGGGTAGATGAACGCGCACATGACCATCGAGAAGATGAGGTAGGCACTGAACTTCGTTCGCTCCGCCATCGCCCCCGAGGCGATCGTGACGGCCGTCGCGGCAAACACGGCCTGAAAGAAGAAGGTCGTCGCAATGCTCAGCCCGCCTTCGGGGATGGTGGCCAGGTCCTGATCGGCGAGGAAGAAGGCCGAATCACCGATCCACCTCCCGTCGCCTCCGAATGCGAACGCGTAGCCGCAGGCGAACCACGCCGTGATGCCGACGATCGCATCGGCCATGTTCTTGGCGAAGATGTTGACGACGTTCTTGGCACGCGTGAGGCCGGCTTCGACGAGTGCGAAGCCGGCCTGCATGAAGAACACCAGGACGCCGGCGATGAACACCCAGACGTTGTTCAGATAGTCCTGTGTTGTCGGCCCGTCCTGGGCCAGAACCGACGAGGGGGTGATCGCAAGCACTGCGATGACACCGCCCAGGGCGGAGATGATTCGAAGCGCACGTTTGCGCACGAGGTCCTCCTCAAGGGGATGGTTGGATGGGGTAGGGGTCAGCCCGGCGAGGGCCTCGTTGCCAGCCGGGCTGCGGCGAACGGTAGAACGACGTCATTTCGTGGCTGTCCGAGCAATGTTTCGTGTCTGTGACCAGTTCGTGCGTGACCCCGTCCGGTGACCCCCAGCGGTCCCGGACGCGACACTGCCGCGGCCCCGGGGCCGCGGCAGTTGGGTTCCCGCAGTGTCGACGCCGATCTCAGCCGACGAGCATCCAGCCGCGCCGCCGCACGGTTCGGACTCGGTGGGCGCCGATCTGTCGTCGGATACCGACGATCAGGGAGTCGCATCGTCGGGCACTGAGATCGGCGATGCCCGCTCGACGTGAGAGCTCGCTCCGGCTCAGCACCCGTCCGGCGTGCCGCTCGAGGACCTCGTACACGGCCCGCTCCTGTGGTGTCAGATGCTCGAGGGGGTGAGGATCTCGCATCGGGGGATGCGTCATGGTGTTCACAGGAGCGGGCCGTGTCACGGCGATTACGATGCCCGGCGGACATCACCGCAGCGTTCTCCGGGTGTGAACGGTCTGTGAACGGGACGTACGTTGGGGGGGATGCATGTCGGCACGTCGGTCATCTTCCAGAACCCGGGTCGTAGGCTGCCCGATCACGAGGTCTACGCCGCAGATCTCCGTCTGGCTCGCCTGGCGGAGCCGCTCGGCTTCGACTCCATCTGGAGCGTCGAGCACCACTTCACCGATTACACGATGTGTCCCGACGTGATGCAGTTCCTCACGTACATGGCCGGGTGCACGGAGCGGATCCAGCTCGGGTCGATGGTCTGTGTGCTGCCCTGGCACGACCCGCTTCGAGTGGCGGAGCAGGTGTCGATGCTCGACGTGATCTCGGGTGGTCGCATGATCCTCGGCATCGGACGTGGCACGGGTCGCGTCGAGTTCGACGGTTTCCGGATCGACATGCCCGACGCCCGCGCTCGGTTCGCCGAGTCGGCCGACATGATCCTCACGGGGCTCGAGCGGGGGTGGGTCGAGTACGACGGCGATCACGTCCGCCAGCCGCGGGTCGATCTGCGGCCGGCGACGCCGCACACGTTCCGCGGACGCACGTACGCGGCCGCGATCTCGCCGGAGTCGGCCGCGATCATGGCGAACCTGGGTGTCGGGTTGTTGATCATCCCGCAGAAGCCGTGGAAGGTCCATCGAGCGGAGCTCGCCACCTATCGGGGGATCTACCGCGAGGCGAACGGCGAGGAGCCCCCGCCGCCCTACGTCGCCGGATGGACGTTCGTCGACGAGTCCGCCGATCGGGCCGAGGAGATGGCGCGTCGGTACATCGGTGGCTACTGGGACTCGGTCGTCACGCACTACGAGTTCGACCGGGACCACCTCGGCAAGACCCCGGGCTACGAATTCCACGGGCAGATGTACGAGCGGCTCACCGCGCCCGGCGGTGCCGAGATGATGCTCGACTTCTTCCTCGGCCTGCAGGTGTGGGGGACGCCGGAGCAGGTCTACGACAAGGTCGTCACGATCCAGGACAACACCCACGCCGACGGCTACATGGCGGTGTGCTCCTACGCCGGCATGCCGGCCGCCGAGGCCGAGCGCAGCATGCGTCTCTTCGCGGCCGAGGTGATGCCCGAGCTCAAGGCGCTCTCGCCCGCCTACGACCGGCTCGGCGCCCCCGCCTGACACCACCCGAACCGTCTGCGTCGAAGCGGGACATGAACGGTTCTGGGCAGACAGTTCGCTGGGGGTGGGTCTCGACTTGACCCGCGGGTCAAGTCGCAGGGCAGAATGGTCGCATGGATCTGATCTACCCCGCAGAGGCCGAGGAGTTCCGGGTCGAGATCCGGGCCTGGCTCGAGGAGAACCTGCCCGACGGTTGGTTCGACGAGGACGTCGAGATGACCGACGAGGAGCGTCGGCGTTTCAACACCGAGTGGCCGCACAAGCTGTTCGAAGGCGGCTGGATCTGCGCGACCTGGCCCGAGGAGTACGGCGGCAAGGGGCTCACGACGATGCAGGGCGTCGCACTCGCCGAGGAGTTCGCGCGGGCGAAGGCGCCGATGCGCGGCGACTTCTTCGGCGACACCCTCGTCGGCCCGACCCTGCTGCAGTGGGGGAGCGAGGAGCAGAAGAAGAGCTTCCTCCCCGGCATCCTCCAGGGACGCACACGGTGGTGCCAGGGCTTCTCCGAGCCGAACTCGGGATCCGATCTCGCCAGCCTCACGACCACCGCCGTACTCGACGGCGACGAGTGGGTCATCAACGGCCAGAAGGTCTGGACGACCCAGGGCCATCACGCCGACTACTGCTTCTTGTTGACCCGCACCGATCCCGAAGCCCGCAAACACGCAGGCATCTCCTACCTGCTGGTGCCGATGAAGCAGCCCGGGGTCGAGGTGCGCGGCATCACCCAACCCGACGGCACCGCCGAGTTCTGCGAGGTGTTCTTCGACAACGCACGCTGCCCCAAGGACAACGTCGTCGGCGGTGTCAACAACGGCTGGAAGGTCGCGAACTCGACGCTCGCGTTCGAGCGTGGGCAGTCGGCGACGACCGGGTACCGCCGCTTCGAGGAGGAGTATCGCCTCATGCGCGAGGCGGCGGAAGCCAACGGGCGCATCCACGATGCCGACATCCGCCAACGGCTGATGCGGTACTACACGAAGATCCAGATCCTGCGCATCAACGGCTTCCGGAACCTGACGTCGGCAGTGCGTCGCAACAAGGACATGGGCACGGTCGCTCTCGGTGCGACCAACAAGATGTTCTGGTCGGAGATGCACCAGGCGGCGATGGAGTTGGCGCTCGACATCTGGGGCGCCGAGTCGATGCTCGTCGACGCCGGCCCCGCGTCCGCCTCGTGGCCGGGTTCGGGCCGCGATGTCAGGCGCGACGGGTATCCCGTCAGCCCGATGGTGTCGGCCTTCTTCTTCTCCCGCTCGGAGACGATCTGGGGTGGCACCAGCCAGATCCAGCGGAACATCGTCGGCGAACGTGTGCTCGGCCTTCCGAAGGAGCCCAAGCCGCCGTCGGCGTGAACCCCGCTCCCGTGCAGGGCGCGGTCCCGCGGCGCACTTACTGAACGAACCGGTGACTGTGTCGGCTCGATGAACATTCTCCGGCGGGCCGACGATGTGAAGATGCGAATGTCCTATGGTCGAGCGGACATGGACGAGCTACTGACCGAGTCGGGAGAACCGAGAGCGGTGGCGACCGCGCTCATGGGATTGATCGACTCGATCGGCGAGGAGGAATTGCGCGATCGCCAACGCCTCGCCGAGCTCGACATCCTCACGATGGGGATCACATTCACCGTGTACTCCGACGGGCAGAACATCGACCGGTCGTGGCCGTTCGACATCATCCCGAGGGTGATCGACGGTACCGAGTGGGACGTCATCACCGCCGGGTTGGGCCAGCGCCTGCGCGCCCTCAACATGTTCATCGACGATCTCTACAACGACCAGCGGGTGATCGCCGATGGTGTGTTCCCGGCCGATCTGCTCGAGGCGTCGGTGAACTACCGGCCGCAATGCCGCGGCGTCCGTCCGAAACACGGGGTGTGGGCCCACATCTCGGGGACCGATCTGGTCCGGGATGACGACGGCGTGATGTACGTCCTCGAGGACAATCTCCGCGTACCGTCGGGGGTCAGCTACGTGATCGAGAACCGCGGCGTCGCGAAGCGGGCGTTCGCCGAGCTCTTCGAACGGCAACGAATCCGCCCCGTCGACGGCTACACCGACGAGCTCAACAAGCTCCTCACCTCGCTCGCGCCCGACGGCGTCGGCGACCCGCAGCTCGCCGTGCTGACGCCCGGCATCTTCAACTCGGCCTACTTCGAGCACTCGTTCCTCGCGCAGCGCATGGGAGCCGAGCTCGTGGAGGGCGCCGATCTGGTCGTCGGCGACGACGACTGCGTCTACATGAAGACGATCGACGGGCTCGAGCGGGTCGACGTGATCTACCGGCGCATCGACGATCTGTTCCTCGACCCCGAGGCCTTTCGGGACGATTCGACGCTCGGGGTACCGGGCCTGATGCGCGCCTGGAAGGCCGGCAACGTGGGGCTCGCCAACGCGCCGGGCGCCGGAGTCGCCGACGACAAGGTGGTGTACGCGTGGGTGCCCGACCTGATCCGGTACTACCTCGCTCAAGAGCCCCTGATCCCGAACGTTCCGACCTATCGCACGATGTACGAAGACGAACGGAGCTTCGTGATCGACAACATCGGTGACCTCGTGCTGAAGCCGGCGAACGAGAGCGGTGGATACGGCATCGTGATCGGCAACCGCGCCACCCGCGGGGAGCTCGACGAGGCGGTCGCTGCGATCGAGGCCGATCCGCGCAACTGGGTCGCGCAACCGATCCTGGCGCTGTCGACCGTACCGACGCTCGTCGACGGTGGGATCGAACCGCGGCACGTGGATCTGCGGCCCTTCGTGCTGACGGGTCGATCGAGCTACGTGACGCCAGGCGGCCTGACACGCGTCGCGCTGCCCAAGGGTTCGCTGATCGTGAACTCGTCCCAGGGCGGCGGCAGCAAGGACACCTGGATCATCGACGGGTGGTACGACGCGACGAGGCCCACGGGCGGGCAGTCGTCGCAACACCAATCGCAGGGCGAGCAGGGTCAGACCCAGTCGACGGGTGGAGTGAGCTGATGGCGCTCCTGCTGGCCCGCACCGCCGACCGCCTGTACTGGGGAGCTCGCTACGTCGAACGCTCCGAGGACACCGCACGAATCATCCGCTCCTATCACGATCTGGTCGTCGACTACCCGAGCCACGAGCTGCTCCGATGGGAACCGCTGGCGGTTCTCACCGGGTCGGGTACGACGATCGAGATTCCCGAATCCGACCCGTCCGGCGAGCGCTCGGTCCTGCGTCATCTGATCGCCGACCGATCGAATCCGTCGAGCATCGTGAGCACCGTCGGCTCCGCTCGAGAGAATCTCCGGACGACGAGAGAGGTGATGCCGCGCGAAGCATGGCAGGCGATCAATCAGCTCTCCCAGTACGCCGACGCCACCGCGAGCGGGGCGGTCGAGCGGCAGCTCCGCGACCGGTTCCTCGTCCGTGTCGTCGAGATCAGCCGGCGGCTGGACGGAATCCTCGAGTCGACGATGACGCGTTCGAACGAGTTCCGGATGCTCCGACTCGGCCGTCTCGTCGAGCGTGCCGACATGACCACCCGCGTGCTCGGTGTCGCCGCCGCCGGGATTCTGCAGCTCGCCGCGACAAACCACGATGAACTGGTTCACGACGAGGTGCGGTGGATGAGCGTGCTGCGGTCGGTGTCGGCGCTGCAGATGTACCAGCGCGCTGTGCGGGGACCGATCGACGGACTCGAGGTCGTTCGATTCCTCCTGTCGTACTCGGCGTTCCCGCGCTCGGTGCAGGGTTGTCTCGACGAGATTCGCGGGGTGCTCGGTGAGATGCCCACGCCGGACGCCGTGCTCACCGTCGTCGACGAGGTGGAAGCGGCGCTCGCCGAGTCCGATCCCGATGTGACGGCGGGGCCGGAGCTGGATCGGGCGATGGACCGCGTGCAGGGTGCGATCTCGTCACTCGATCGGGCGATTCGCGACCGCTACGTCGCATCGGCCGGCTGAAGGCGCCGATCCGGGTTGGCGGAGCAGTGCGGAGATGCGACGCTGTGCCGGTGACACCGACGATCACCGACGAGGCGGGCTCGCTGTTGCAGCCACCGCCCGGGCTGCGACGTCAGCTCCTCGACGCCGGCGCGCTCGGTGCCCGTCAGGGCCGCGCCGACCGGTTGCTCGCGGCCGACGGTGCCGGACACCTGGTCCACGACCTCCCGGTCCGCGCCGACGGTCGCCTGGCTGCGATCGAGAGTCGGCCGTGGCGGGTCGATCCGATCCCGGTGGTGCTCGACGCCTCGACGTTCCGCTGGCTCTCGCTCGCAGTCGCGGAGCGGATGGAGGCGCTCGAGGTCGTGCTGGCCGACCTGTACGGAGAACGGCAACTCGTGCGAGAGCGGATCGTGCCGGCCGAGGCGCTCGCCTCGACCGATCGCTACCGCATCAACGCGGTCGGCTCGACACCGAAGCGCTGGTTGACGACGTACGCCGTCGACGTCGCGCTCGATGTCGACGGCGTGTGGTCGGTGGTGCAGGACCTGACCGACGCCCCACCCGGACTCGGATACTCGTTGCTCGACCGCTCGGTCATGTCGCGCGTGCTCCCGGACGTGATGGCCGCGGCCGACATCGCATCGGTCGCCAGATTCTCGGGCTCGGTCCGGCGTGCGCTCGCTGCCGCCTCTGATGCGGAGAGCCCGCGCATCGTGCTCTTCTCCGGTGGTCTCGACCACCCCTCCTACGTCGACCACTCCTTCCTCGCCGTTCAGCTCGGCGTCAACCTGGTGGAGGGTGCCGACCTGGTCGTCCGGCGCCGGCGGGTGTGGCTGCGGACGCTCGACGGCCTGGAGCCGGTCGACGTGCTCTACCGGCGGCTCGAGGACCCGACGGTCGATCCGCTCGAGGTGGCGGGACGCGGTTCGGTCGGTGTCCCCGGCGTGCTGCAGGCCGTGCGAGCCGGCGGGGTGACGCTCGCCAACGCCCACGGGGCCGGCGTGCTCGAGGCGCCCGATCTGAGAGCGCTGGTGCCGGCCGCGATCGACCGCCTGTGCCCACTCGAGCAGACGCTTCCCCAGTGGGACGACGCCGCGCGCACGCTCGTGTCGGTGCCGCTCGCACCCGGGTCGATCTCATCGAACCTCGAGTCCGCCGGCGTCGTCCTCCGGATGTTCGCCGTGCACGACGGCGAGCGAGTGCAGGTGCTGCCCGGCGGCACCGGCCGAGTGCTGGCACCCGGGGACGATCCGCGTTTGCCGACGGCGTGTACGGCGAAGGACATCTGGGTGCTCGGTCACACGGTCGCACCACGCGTCGGACCACGGCTCCCGCAGGTCGACTTCGGACGATCGGTGCCGACGCGCGCCGCGGATGCCCTGTACTGGACCAATCGTGCGGCCGAACGGGCGGAGGCGATGGCCCGCACGATGCGCGTCGTGTCGTCGCGGATGGAGCAGGATCCGGGTCTCGCCGGCTTGCACGGCGGGGCATGGACGAATCGGATGTGCCGGATCCTCGCCGGCGTACGTCGCCAACGAGGCTTCGAGGTGCTGTCGACACCGACCGTCGACACGTTGCGCACCGAGCTGTCGTTCGTGGGCGATGCGGTCGCGGCGGAGATCGGGTCGCTGCTCACCGAGGCGACCACGGTTCGCGAGTATCTGTCGGTGACGACGGGTCGCGTGCTGTCGCACCTGGCCGAGCTGCGATCGTCGCTGCAGCAGCACCTCACCGTGGTCGACGATCTCGACGCAGTCCTCGGCGACTTCGCCGCGCTCGCCGGGCTCTGGCAGGAGAGCACGGTTCGTGGGCCCGCCTGGCGGATCGGCGACACCGGTCGACGGCTCGAACGTTGCCTGGTCGTCCTCGATCTGGTCGAAGCGGTCTTCGACCCGAACGCCGGGCTCGGCGTCGCGGACGACGCGGTCGCCGCCAGTGACATCGACGCCGCCGCGATCGAGGTCCTGTTGGCGGCCAACGACAGCCTCGTGGCCTATCGCCGCCGCCATCGCAGCGACGTCGAGACGGCCGCGGCGATCAGCCTGATGGTCCACGACGAGAGCAATCCCCGGTCGTTGGCTGCGGCGATCGGACGTCTCGGTCAGCACGCCGCCGATGGCGAATGGGCCGTGGGCGGCGAGTTCGTCGATCGTGCCGGCGCCGCTCTCGCGCTTCCGGTGAAGGAGCTCGTGCCGGCGATGCGATCGATCGTCGTCGAGGCCGGCGATCGCGTCGTGAGTCGATGGTTCTCGACTCCGGTCAACCCGATCGTGATGCGCCCGACCGGGGTGGACGGATGACGTCGCGCACCTACCGCGTCTCGCATCGCACCGCCTATCGGTACGGCGACACCATGACCGATGGCTACACCGTCGCCTGTCTGGTCCCGCGACCGACTCCGTGGCAGATCGTCCACGATTCGTCGGTCCAACTGCACCCGGCCGCGTCGGAGTGGGACTCCTACCTCGATGCGTTCGGCAATCTGGTCAACCAGTTCGGGCTGCACGAGCCCCACCGCGAGATGGTCGTCGAGGCGTCGAGCGTCGTCGAGGTCGTGCGACGGGAGATGCCGATCGACGAGACCGCCTGGGAGGAGGTCGCCGCCGCCGCCGGCGATGCGCATGGCGACCTCGCCATCGATCTGGGCTCGTTCCGCTCCGGGTCGACCTTCGTCGATCTCGCAACACTCGCACCGACCCTCCGCTCGATCGCCGCGGTGTCGTTCACGCCCGGGAGGCCGGTCGTCGACGCCGCGAAGGCGCTGTGCGGGCAGATCTATCACGGGTACGAGTTCGATCCACACTTCTCGAACGTGTCGACGCCGCTGGTGGACGTGCTCTCGGCGCGACGTGGGGTGTGTCAGGATTTCGCCCACCTGGCGGTGGGCTGTCTGCGTTCGCTCGGGCTGGCGGCGCGCTACGTGAGCGGCTACATCGAGACCATCCCGCCGCCGGGCCAGGAGCGGCTCGTCGGTGCCGACGCCTCGCACGCATGGTGCTCGATCTGGACCCCGGGTGCGGGTTGGGTCGACCTCGACCCCACCAATGGGCACCTTCCGGTCAACGACCATGTGACCGTGGCATGGGGACGCGACTACGCGGACGTGATCCCCGTCCGGGGTGTGATGATCGGGCCGGCGACCACCCAGGAGCTCGACGTCGCGGTCGACGTCGCACGCGTCTGACGAAGTCGCCGGACCGGCACACCAGCGTGTGACGGACGACCGTTCGTCGGTGGGGAATCCGATGGTGCGATCCGATGTTGCACCGACGACCATGGCGGTCGTGACCCCTGAGCTCCCCGAGATCGAACGCGGACCGGCGCGCCTCGTCACCGGCCCGTTCATCTCGGTGACGGTGACGGCGTTCGTGTTCTTCCTCTACATCGGCATGGTGCTCGTGACGGTGCCCAGGTTCATCGAGGACGAACTCGGCTACGGCGAGTTCGGGATCGGACTGGCCGTCGCGTCGTTCGCAGTCGCGGCCGTCTTCGCCAGGCCGTTCCTCGGCCGCCTCACCGAACGGTTCGGACGTCGGGCGCTCATGATGTCGGGCGCGCTCCTGGCAGCGGCCGCCGGCGCAGCGACGAGCCTGGCGACCACGTTGTGGCAGGTGATCATGCTGCGCGCCGTGATGGGTCTCGGCGAGGCGGCGCTCTTCGTGGCGGCAGCCACCCTCATCGCTGATCTCTCACCTTCCCACCGCCGAGCCGAAGCGGCCAGCTACTTCTCGGTGGCGGTCTACGGCGGCATCGGCATCGGCCCGACGATCGGTGAGTGGGTGCTCGGCGCGGATCGCTACGCACTGGCGTTCGCGGTCGCAGGATGCTTCGCGGCACTGGCGGCGTTCACCGTGCTCGGCGTCCCCAAGCGTGTCGACCGATCGTCGGCTCCGCCGCCCGACGGGAAGCCACCGCTGTTCCATCGGGCGGCGCTCTGGCCGGGGCTGGTGCTGGCATCGGGCATCGCGGCGTTCTCGGTCTTCTCCGCCTTCATCCCCGAGCATGCACGAGCCGTCGGTCTGGCCGGGTCGGCCGGTCTGTTCCTCGTCTACAGCGCGATCAGCTTGAGCCTGCGATTGTTCGGAGCCAAGATGCCCGAGCGCGTCGGTGAGCACCGGATGGTCACGATCGCGCTCGGTTCGCTCGCCGCCTCGCTCACGCTGATGGCGGCGGTCGCAGCTCCGTGGGCACTCTGGATCGGCGCGGCCGGAATGGGTGTCGGGATGGCGTTCATGTACCCATCGCTGATGGCCAACGTGGTCAACCGGGTCGGCGACGGTGAGCGCGCCGAGCGCGTTGAGCTCGTTCACGATGTTCTTCGAGATCGGCACGATCGTCGGCGGTGTCGCGCTCGGTGCCGTCGGCCAGATCTTCACCAAGCGAGCCGGTTTCCTGGGTGGCGCCATCGTCGCCCTGATCGGCGTGACGATCCTCTGGCAGTTCGTGGTGGCGGCCCCGTCGGACGAGCTGCGCACAGGTCAGGCGTCGAAGAACTCGGCCTTCGCGAACTCGTGATGCCGGGCGACGATCCCTGACGGGAAGGCTTCGATCCGACGGTTGAGGTGCTCGACGCGGGTGTTGTAGAACCGCCGCGAGGCAGCGATCCGGTCCTCGATCGTCACCAGCTCGCGTTGGAGCTCGAGGAAGTTGTGTTGTGCGTTCAACTGCGGGTAGTGCTCACGCAGAGCGAGGACGCGGGCGACGGACTCGGTGACGAGCGGTTCATGCTCGCTCGCCGCAGCAGGAGTATGTGGTGCTGCGACCGCTCGGTCGTTGCGTCGGGCCAACTCGGTCAGCACGTCTCGCTCGTGCACGGCCGCAGCCTCCACCGTCGTCACCAGTGATGGAACCAGGTCGTGGCGGCGCTGCAGCTCGGAGTCGACGTCGGCCCAGCTGCCCTCGACGTCGTTGCGGGCGGCGACGAGACGCGTGTGCGAGACCCACCAACTCCCCGGGACGAGCAGGGCGACGACGACCGCAACCGCCACCACGTTCTGGATCACGAGCGGTCGCTCCCGTACAGCTCGGTCAACACCGCCGGCAGCTGCGCCCGGACGGACTGCGCCCAAGCGAGCATTTCCGGCAACTCCTCGACGTCCAGCTGGTCGCAGTGGCACAGCAACCACGTGTCGCGGAACTCGAACGTGACGGTGCCGCGTCCGCTGCCGGACGACAGCATCCAGGCGATCATCGACGGATCGAGCAGTGTGATCGCGAACCGGTCGTCGCCACAACGCACCTGGTAGAGCTCGTTGAACTCAGGCGACTCCACCTCGATGTCGCGCATCCCGACGGCGCGCTTGATCCTCGACCACCAGTTCTCGGTCGAGATCTCGAGGTGCGGGGCGCGAAACGGGATCCCGATCAGCGCAGCGGTGAATCGATACGTCGTCGAGCTGTCGCCGGACTTCACCGAGTACTCGTACTGGAAGACGCTGTCGCTCTCGCAGGCGCGCCACATCTGGGCGCGTACCTTCTTGCCGCTGCCGGGCTCGAACAGGTCGAAGTCGAGGCGCGGCGGGCGCTTGGTGCTGACGTCGACCTCGAGACCGTGGGCGGCGGCGATCGCCCGCAGCTTCGCCTTCTGGTGCTCCTGATACCGGTACACGGCGTACGCGGCAGCACCGGCGAGGAGCGCGATGACGAGGAGTGGGACGAGTCCGCTGACCGTCACCGTCGCCTCGCCGTTCGCACGGCGCCACCGTACCGGTCATCGTCCCGAGCGTGGTGTCCGTCGCACCAGTCGACGCACGCCGTGGCGCACTACCCTCGCCACCATGACGACCAGTGCCAGCGCCACCCCGTCGGAGACGAGCGTCGACGTGAAGCCGCGTTCGCGCGACGTGACCGACGGCATCCAGAAGGCGGCTGCCCGGGCGATGTTGCGTGCCGTCGGTCTGACCGAGGACGACTGGGTCAAGCCGCAGATCGGTATCGCCTCGTCCTGGAACGAGATCACGCCGTGCAACGCCTCGATCCGGCGGCTCACCGCGGCCGCCAAGGAGGGCGTTCGTGATGCCGGTGGAGTGGCGCTCGAGTTCGGCACCATCACCGTGTCCGACGGCATCTCGATGGGTCACGAGGGCATGCGGGCCTCCCTCGTGAGCCGCGAGATCATCGCCGACTCGGTCGAGGCGGTGATGCACGGCGAGCGGCTCGACGGCCTGGTCGCCACCGGGGGTTGCGACAAGTCGATGCCGGGCATGATGATGGCGATCGCTCGACTCGATCTGCCCGGCGTGTTCGTCTACAACGGCTCGACCCACCCTGGCTACCTGAACGGCAAGGCGCTCGACATCACCTCGGTCTTCGAGGCGATCGGCGCCTGCGCTGCGGGCACCATCACAGAGGATGAGTTGTTCGCGATCGAGAAGAACGCCTGCCCCGGTGAGGGTGCGTGTGGCGGCATGTTCACTGCCAACACGATGAGCTCGATCGGTGAGGCGCTCGGCCTGTCGCTGCCGGGCTCGGCGTCTCCGCCGGCGGTCGACCGCCGGCGCGAGGACGACGCCCGTCGCGCCGGTGCTGCCGTGGTCAACATGCTTCGGCTCGGCCTGCGGCCCCACGACATCCTCACCAAGGGTGCGTTCGAGAACGCGATCGCGCTGGCGAACGCCCTCGGCGGCTCGACCAACGCCGTGCTCCACCTGCTCGCGATCGCGAACGAAGCACGTGTCGAGCTCGACCTCGACGACTTCAACCGGATTGCCGCCCGCGTGCCCCACATCGCCGACATGAAGCCGGGTGGCAAGTTCCACATGACCGATCTGGACCGCGTGGGTGGTGTGCCGATCGTGCTGAGACACCTCCTGGAGGAGGGATTGCTTCACGGTGACGAGATCACCGTGACCGGTCGGACGATGGCCGAGAACCTCGCCGACCTCGATCCACCGGCTCCCGACGGCACCGTCGTGTACCCGACGTCGAACCCGATCAACGCCGAGGGCGGTCTCAACATCCTCACCGGCACGCTCGCCCCCAACGGATCGGTCGTGAAGGTCGCCGGGCTGTCGAAGGAGCAGCGTTCGTTCGAGGGTCCGGCGCGGGTGTTCGATGGTGAGGACGGTGCGATGGCGGCGGTGATGGGCGGTGAGATCCGGCCGGGTGACGTGATCGTGATCCGGTACGAAGGCCCGAAGGGTGGCCCTGGCATGCGCGAGATGCTCGCCATCACGGGTGCCCTGAAGGGTGCCGGCCGCGGCGCCGATGTGGCGCTGATCACCGACGGCCGGTTCTCCGGTGGCACCTGGGGCTTCTGCATCGGCCACGTCGCCCCGGAGGCGGTCGACGGCGGCCCGATCGCGTTCGTGTGTGACGGTGACATCATCAAGATCGACGTGCCGACGTTCTCGCTCGACCTCTTGGTCGACGATGCCGAGCTCGCGGCTCGGCGCCAGGGCTGGGAACCGAACGCGCCGCGCTACACGAGTGGCGTACTGGCGAAGTACGCCAAGCTCGCCCAGGGTGCCGAGAAGGGCGCGGTCACCAACATCGTGTGAAGGCGTCCAGGGCCGACGTGGGCCGGCCGAGCCGGGTCCTGCGCCGGACGTCCGACAGTCCGATCGCTGCCGGTTTGACACCGGCCCGGGTCCGACGTGCCCTCAGTCGGCGTTGGTCGACGTGGGCGCCAGGTAGCGGATCGCTTCCCCGTCGCACTTCTTGGCGCGATACAGCGCCTCGTCGGCCCGCGAGAGCAGGGTCGACGGGGTGTCGTCGATCTCGCTCACGGTGACGCCCATGCTGATGCCCACGGTGAGGCGATCCACCTGCAGCGGTGGGTCGGTGAGTTGTCGGTGGATTCGTTCGGCGACCTGGAGTGCGTTCTGTGCATCGACCACCAGATCGAGCACGATGACGAACTCGTCGCCTCCGACCCGAGCGGCCAGATCGCTCCCGCGAACGGCGCTGCTCAGCCGCCGGCCGACCTCGACGAGGATCTCGTCACCGGCGGCGTGGCCGAACGTGTCGTTGACCAGCTTGAAGCGATCGAGATCGACGTAGCACAGACCGACGGGAGCGTCTTCGCGGAGCGACCTCGACAGCGCCGCGCCCAGGCGGTCCGCGACCACCGCCCGGTTGGGGAGATTGGTCAGTGGATCGTGTGTCGCCCGATGCGCGAGCTCGTCACTCATCAACTGGCGCTCCGTCACGTCTCGCGACGTCAGCACGATTCCCCGCACCGAGGGCTCGTCGATCAGGTTGGTCCCGAGCGTCTCGATCCACTTCCAAGATCCGTCGTAGGTGCGGACGCGCATCCTGAACGGTTCGGGTGGACGCGTGCCGCGCACGAGCGACTCGAACTCGGGGAGTGCCCCGGCGAGATCCTCGGGATGGACGAGGTCGAGCACGCCACCGGGGCTTCGCCACCCGTCGGGGTACCCGAGCACCCGTTCGTTCGAGGGGCTTGCATAGAGCACCTGACCGCTCGCATCGACGACGGTGATGATGTCGTTGGCGTGCCGGAAGAGATGGCCGAAGCGCTCGAGGTCGAGCTCGAGTTGCTTGCGCTCGGTGATGTCGAAGGTTGCGACGATGCTCAGCTGATCGTCGAGACCGGAGATCTCGGCCGCCCTCGTCTCGAGCCAGGTCGCAGTCCCGTCCGGACGTTCGACGAGACGCTCCGTTCCCACCGGCGAGCGGTCGGACGAGCTGAAACACACGGGTGGCGCGATCAGATCGTCGAGGCGCCGGCCGCCGAGATCGTCGCCGGCCGCCACGACGTGGGAATCGAAGGTCGGGTTGCTCCGCACGATCCTGCGCTCGGTGTCGACGACGGCGATCCCGACCGGTGCCGTCGCCAGGGTCGCGTCGAGCAGACGATCGGACCGTCGCTGCTCGGTGACATCGGCGAATGCCACGACGATCCGCGGTACACCCTCGCTGTCGCACGGGATGGGAATCGACGACAGCCGCAGGAGGACGAGGCGTCCGTCTCGGTGCCGCCAACCGATGATCTCGGAGCGGACCGTCTCGTCCTGGAACAGGCCCCGGTTGATCGGACGGCGCTCGGCCGGAAGCGGTGATCCGAACTCGTCGTAGGAGTTCCACTCGCCCGAGCGAAACCGCTCCATCAGCTCGCCGGCCGTGAAACCGAGGATCCTGGTCGCTGCCGGGTTCATCTGATGGATCGCTCCGGTCGCATCGGCCAGCACGACGCCTTGCTCGAGCGCCTCCAGTGAGATCCGGGCGACCTCCTCGCTGCGCCGGAGCGCGACCTCGAGCTGCTTCTGGTTGGTGACGTCCTCGAGCTGGATGATGTAGCGCCCGTCCGCCATCGAGTCGTCGAGGCGTGAGACGTGGGTTCTGACCCAACGTTCCTGATCCTCGGCCTCGACTCGGAGATCGATCGTGGAACGGATCTCGCCGGCGAGACCCAGCTCGGCGAGCTCGACACCGCGACGGCCGTGGTCGTCGGGATGCACCCACACCGTGTGGGGGCGGCCCAGGAGCTGGTCGGGCTGGCGCCCGATGATCGTGCAGTAGGCGTCGTTGACGAACACCGTCGAGCCCTCGGCGTCGAGGATCGCTGTACCGATGCCCGATGAGTCGATCGCCTGACGGAGCCGCAATGCCATCGTCTCCGACATCAACCCGGCGTCGAACCGGGCGGCGATGTCGGCGAAGAGCGTCAGGGCGTTGACCACCCGTCCCGACGCATCCACGATCGGTCGCGAGTTGACCTCGAGCCACACCAACGAGCCATCCGGACGGTGGATGCCCATCGTCCGATCCGTCACGGGGACTCCGGTCCGCATCGTCTCGATCGCGGGGTGCTCGTCACCCGGCCAGGGTCGACCGTCCGCGTGCACCGCTCGCCAACGCGGATCGAACGACGTTCGTCCGGCGAGCTCGTCGTCGGAGAGACCGAGCAGACGGCCGGCGGCTGCGTTCCATTCGACGATCCGGCCGACTTCGTCCTGGACGACGAGGCCGTCGGCGAGGGCATCGATCAACGTCGCCTTGCTGCGCTCGCTTCGCTCGAGCTCGGCGACGACGTCGTCGCGAACGGTCTTGGCCAGCTCGTACTCGACCAGATCCGCGAGATCACGGAGGATCTGTCGCTGCGCGGTGCTGAGGTCGCGCGGCTCCCGGTCGATCGCGCACAGCGTCCCCATCGGGTGCCCGGTCGGATCGTGCAGGACGGCGCCGGCGTAGAAGCGGATGTGCGGAGCGCCGGTGACGAGGGGGTTCGCCGCGAATCGATCGTCGCACGTGGCGTCCTCGACGACGAACGGCCCATCGTCGGCCTCCACGATCGCGTCCGCGCAGAAGGCGTGTTCGCGAGGTGTCTCCGTCGCGTCGAGCCCGACGCGGGCCTTGAACCACTGTCGGCGGGCGTCGATCAGCGAGACGAGTGCGATCGGGGTGCCGAGGGACGCGGCGGCGAGACGAACGAGGCGATCGAACCGTTCCTCCGGCGGGGTGTCGAGCACACCGAGTCGTTCGAGGGCTTCCAGCCTGGCGGCCTCGTCAACCGGGAACGGCACGCGCTCGAGGTCGAACGGGTCGTCGTGTCGACGATCGTCGACCACGGTCGCAGGGTTCGGGCGCGAGCGCTCCACGCACCCGACCGTCCGTCGACCGGCGATCGGCGCCCGAGGGCGAGCCCCGATTGCCTGATTCGCGTCGTCGCACCGCCGAGGTCGACGCGTATCGTGGACGTCAGATGACGACGAAGCCCCGCAACACCTTGGCGACGATCATCGGTTGGATCGTCGTGGCGATCGTCGTGTTCTGGCTGCTCGGGGCGATCGTCGGGACGATCCGATTCCTGGTCCGGTTCGGAATCTGGCTGGTCATCCTCGTCGCACTGATCGTCGTCTACCTGAAACTCAAGGCACCCGACGACTGACCGCGACGAGGGTCGCGGCGCGACGCCGTCGCTCCACGAGTCTCCACACCGCTCGCCATCCGACGAGGAACGTGCCGAGGAACGCCGTCGTGACGACGACGAACGAGGTGGCGGTGCCGTCGTCGAAGACGAGGCGCCGAATGATCATCCCGGCGAGCACGGTGGTCGGCCAGATCGCCACACCGGTGAGCACCTTGGTCGGCCACCGCCAGGCGCGGGCGCCCCACCAGCCGATTGCGAGTCCGCAGAGGAACGGGACCGCGGTCTCGAGAACGGCCGACAACGCCCCGCTCTCGTCGTGGGTGCGTCGACCGATCGCTACGAACAGCACGACCACGAACGTGTCGAGGCCGACTGCGGTGGCGAGGCGGCGGTCGTCTGACATGTCCCCAGTCTGCCGAGGTGCGCCGGTGATGCCTCCCGGTTGCTCAGCCCTCGGCGGCGAAACCACCGAGCGTGCCCTTGAAGAACAGGAGGGGGAACGGCCCCTCGCCGTCGTGATCGGCATCGGCCTCCAGCGCGACCACGCGACCGAGGACGAAGAGGTGGTCGCCCATCTCGTAGATCTCCTCGACGGTGCAGTCGATCCAGGCGACCGCGCGGTCGATGATCGGCGAGCCGGTCGTGCCGGCGTGCCAGTCGACATCGGTGAAGCGGTCGGCCTCGTTGTCGCTCTTGGCGAACTTCCAGCACAGATCGGCCTGCTGACGGCTGAGCACGTTGACGCAGAACGATCCGCCGGCAGACATCGCCGCCCAGGTGTCGCTGTCCTTCATCGGGAGGAATCCGACCAACGGCGGATCGAGCGACACCGACGTGAACGAGCCGATCGTGAATCCGACCGGCTCGTCGCCGTGCATGCCCGACACGATCGTCACACCGGTCGGGAAGTGACCGAGCACGGTCCGGAACTGATTGGCGTCGAATTCGGTGCTGGTGTCGGGCGTCTCGCTCATCGACACCGAGACTAGATTCCCGGGACGTGCCGGACCCGACCGACGCCAAACGCGCCCTGCGCCGCACGATGCGCGCGGTGCGCCGCGACCTCCCGGAGCAGGCCGAACGGTCGGCGCGGATCCGGGAGAGGCTGGAGTCGCTCCCCGAGGTCGCGGCGGCTCGCGTCGTGATGGTGTTCGACCCGGTCCAGGGTGAGCCCCTCGTGGGGCCGTTCGTCGAATGGTGTCGCGAGCAGGGCAAGGCGGTGGTGGTGCCCGACAGCGACCCTGCCGCCGAACCGCCGCCCGACGCCGATCGATTCGACGTGGTCGTCGTGCCAGGGCTGGCCTTCACGATCGCGGGCGATCGACTCGGTCAAGGGGGTGGTTGGTACGACCGCTTCCTCGCTGCGGTGCGTCCCGACTGCCTGACGATCGGTGTTGGGTTCGCGCCCCAGCTCGTCGACGAGCTGCCGGTCGAACGCCACGACGTGCGGCTCGGCCTCGTCGTCACCGACATGACGGCGTGACCGACCTCTGGTGTTCGTGGCTGCGTCAGCCGGCTTCGGAATGGGTGACGGGCTCCTCACCCATCCACTCGCGCAGTGTGTTCTTGAGTTTGGTCTGCTGGATGAAGAGGTCCTGCTCGGCGGGCGAGTCGCCGGCGGCCTGCGGAGCCTTCAGGTAGAAGCTCAGCCACTCCTGCACCCCGCTGACGCCGGCACGATGCGCGAGGTCCATGAACAACGCGAGGTCGAGCACGATCGGCGCGGCCAGGATCGAGTCGCGGCAGAGGAAGTCGACCTTGATCTGCATCTCGTAGCCGAGCCATCCGAAGATGTCGATCGCGTCCCAACCCTCCTTGTTGTCACCGCGCGGCGGGTAGTAGTTGATGCGCACGACGTGGTCGATGTTGCCGTAGAGGTCGGGGTAGACCTCGGGCTGCAGGATGCCACCGAGCACGCCGAGCTTCGACATCTCCTTGGTCTTGAAGTTCTCCGGATCGTCGAGCACCTCACCGTCGCGGTTGCCGAGGATGTTGGTGGAGTACCAGCCGCGCATGCCCAGCATCCGGGCCTTGAAACCGGGGGCGAGCATCGTCTTCATGAGCGTCTGACCGGTCTTGAAGTCCTTGCCGGCGATCGGCACGCCGCGGGTGTTCGAGAGCTCGATCATGCAGTCGAGGTCGGTGGTGAGGTTGGGCGCACCGTTGGCGTACGGCACGTCGGACTGGAGCGCGGCGTAGCAGTAGATCTGGCTCGGCGAGATGTTGTCGTCGTCGTTCTTCAAGCCCTGCTCGAACGCGGCGACGCTGGCGTGCACCTCGCTCGGCTCCTGGTAGGCCTCGGTCGAGCCGCACCACACCATCACCAGCCGTTCGCAGTCATTGGCCTCCTTGAACGAAGCGATGTCGTCGATGAGAGCCATCGCCTGATCCCACTTGTTGGAGATGTCCTTGACGCGTACGCCGTCGAGGCGCGACACCCATCGCTGGTCGAACACCGCTTCCATCGGGACGATGCCCTCCAACTCGCTGGAGATCGCGGCGAGGTCCTTGCCCTCGAGCACGCCGGCGGTCTTGGCAGCCTCCATCGCGTTCGGCGAGATGGGATCCCAGCCACCGAACACGATGTCGTCGAGCTGAGCGAGCGGGACGAACTCGCGGATCCTCGGATTGCGGTTGTCCTCCTTCTTGCCCAACCGGATGTGGGCCATCTGGGAGACGGATCCGATCGGCGGTGCGATGCCTCGGCGGGCGGCGATGACCCCGGCGATGAAGGTGGACGCCACGGCGCCCATCCCGGGCGTGAGCACGCCGAGCTTGCCGGTGGCGGGAGCGATCTGTCGTGCAGTCATGCATCGCGACGATAAGAGATGCTTTTGCGATTTGTGTGACGATGAAGTAAGTCTGAACTATCCTGCGCGGATGGCCACCGCGCTCCCCGACATCTCGATCCGCCAGTTGGAGTACCTGGTCGCGGTCTCCGATGCGCCGACCTGGGCGGTCGCCGCCGAGCGGGTCGGGGTGAGCGCATCGGCGTTGTCGCAGGGCCTCGCCGAGCTCGAACGCCGGATCGGCGTCGGTCTGTTCCAACCGGACGGGCGCCGGAGGGTGCTCCGGTCGGCGGCCCAGCCGGTCCTCGATCACGCCCGCCAGGTGGTGTCGCTGACGGGAGACCTGACCACGTGGGCCGGCCGTGTGCGCTCGGCCAGTTCGGGCCGGGTTCGACTCGGCATGGTCGATGTGGCGGCGGTCGACCACTATCCGGAGGTTCTCCGGGCGTTCCGGGGTGATCGACCCGACGTCGAGCTCACGCTGTCGGTCGCGCCGTCGGCGGCACTCCTGCACGACCTTCGATCCGGCGTGCTCGATGTCGTCGTCTGTGTCGACCCCCCTGAGCCCGTCCCCGGAATCGATGTGATGCCACTGCGCACCGAGCCGATCGTCGTCTACGCGCCGGCCGGCACACGAGTCGGCGCGCCGCGGACGTGGGGCCCGTGGGTGCTCTTTCCCGAGGGCTCCCACACCCGTCACCAGATCGTCGAGCACCTGCGCGAACTGGGATCGCCGCTCCAGATCGCGGCCGACAGCCATCAGGCCGACGTGCTGCGCGAGATGGTCGGGCTCGGATTGGGTTGGACGGTGCTGCCGGCGGCCTCGGAGAGCACGGACGACCTCGTCCGCGGACCGGTGCTGTTCGACCGAGACCTGGTGATCGCCCATCGAACGGGATCGGTCACCGACCCCGCCGCAGACGAACTCGTTGCACGAATCCGAGCGGCCTGACGCGCGGAGTCGCTCGTCGGTGCGGGTGGTTCGTCCTCCGTCGGCGTGGGCCTCGACGAGGACCGGCACGTCGCTCCAGCTCAGTTGAGTCGGAGCGTCCCGTCGAAGGCAGTGAAGCTTCCGGTGCCTTCCTGGAACACGAAGCGGCCCTCCCATCCGGCGAACGGAGCCGTCGCGTGGGTGACGGTGCCCGTCGAGTGGAACTTCGGATTCTTGACGTTTGCGAGGCTCGTCACGCCCTTGTCGGTCCCGTACCGCACCATCTCGCCCGGCGTGCAGTCATCGATGTCGTCGTCGTCGTCAACGTCGACGAATTCGCCCGTCCAGATCGCGAGGCCTTCCTCCCAGTGGTACGAGGCTCCGTCGATGATCGCCGGAACTCCGATGTCGTACAGGGCCATGCCGTACGCGCCGTGGTCGTCGCCGATCATGTCGATCGTGCCGTACCAGTTGATGTCGTACCCGTCGCATTGACCCTCGACGTTCGCCACCATCATCTGGTCGCCACGGACAGGTCGATCGGCGCTCGCCGGCGTCGCCGAGACCAGTGCCAACGCCACGCCGGCTGCCACGACGAGCAGCTTGCTTCTCATGTCGTCCACCTCCTGTGATTCGGTGCCGCGACGTGTCCGCCGTCCCGTTGCCCCTGGGCGTCCATGCGCCGCCACGAGCGCTACGGGTGAGAACCGGTCTGCCGGTCGTGCGGCATGGTGATCCTCGTTCTCGCTGGACCGAGATGTTTCCCTTCGCGTGCTGCGGATCGAAACCCGCCAGCTACATCGTGGCGCCGCAGAAGGGTCGACCGTACGGCTGGACGGCACCCCGACCTGTTATCGCGTGCTCTGTTCGGGCCGGTGGACACCGCGTGGGGTCGTCAGCTCGCCGTGGCGGCGACGAGCGCGAGGGCTCGGGTTCGGGTGATCCGTGCGAGCTCGTCGACGGAGAGGTCGGGCGGGCGTTCACCGACGGGGAGCACGATCGTGCCGTCATCGCGGATGGTGTACACGCGGCCGCAGCCGTCGCGCCTCGTTCGCCATCGCTTGCGATGCTTGAACCGGTTGTGCGGGCCGCACTCGATGTTGGCGTTGCGTTGGTCGGTCGACCCACCCTCGTGCCACTCGTCGTTGTGATCCACGTCGCACAGACTGGCTGCGATGCGACAGCCCGGATGGGTGCAGTGACTGGCGAGCACCATCGCTGCCGCCCGGGCATTGCCGGCGAAGAGGCGCTGCCGGGTGCCGTAGTCGATCACCGTTCCGGTCGAGTCGACGACGACACGACGGATGTGCCCGGTCAGTGCCGCCTGCAACGCGACGATCGGATGGATCTTCGCCCCGCTCGTGGTCTCGCAGCGTCGTGACAGGAACGCCGCCGGATCGGCGGCGAGCGCATCGACCAGCGCGTCGAGCATGTGCGGGTCGGCGAACTCGTCGGCATCGATCTGGTCGCCCGTCGGCAGGGTGATCGCGGCTCGGGCGAACGTGTCGTCGAGCGTCGAGTCGTCGATGAGGATGCCAACGTCGGGTATCGGTGCACGGGCGCCGACGGGTGACGACGCTGCGGATTCGAAGATCGCCACCACGGCATCGAACCGGCGTTGGCCGGCGGACCGGCGGAGCGGATGCTGGTCGGCGTCGTCGCCGTGCTCGGCCACGCGGGCCTCGACATCGCGGCGGAACTCGGATTCGACGAAGCCCTGGAAGATGGCACTCACGCGTTCGGCGGTGAGCGGATGGCCACCGGACGCGACCACGTCGAGAACGCCGGCCACGTTGTTCACCCGTGCGGTGCGATGCTCGACGTCGGAGGCGAGATCGGTGAATGCGCCGTCGACGTCGGCCAGGTTGACGAACTCGGTGATCTGACCCCTGAACTCGTGGTGCGTCGAGTGCTCGGCGACATCGAGCAGGATCGGCGTGACCGACTCGAGCAGGTGGCTGATCCGTGGGTTCGCCCGCACCCGGTCGAGCTCGAGCGCATGGTCGGCGGAGATGTAGCCGGCCAGCAGTGCGTCGCCGACCGCCGGGGCTCGATCGACCAGCTGTGCCAGCTTGCGATGCCGTGCGATGTCGGCACCCGACGAGTTGATGGTCGCCCGCAGGTACGCCGCCATCGATCGGTGCCCGTCGGCGGCGAACACCCGGCGGTGCTCGGCCACCGCGATCAGCGCGGCCCGCCGAGCGGCCAGCGCCCGAGCCTCGAGCTCGACGGCACGGATCGCCGCATCGATCTCGGCATCGGTCATCGCGACCGCCGCGTCGAGCACCCCACCGAACATGAACTCAGAGTAATCGAACATGTGTTCGATCAACGTGAATCGATATGAAGTCGTCGTCAAGACTCGGACGTGGTCGAGGTGGATCTGCGGATCAGCCGAACCGTGCCGCCATGACGGACGAAGATGCCGGCGACCGTCGACGCGGCCCGGCACTCGACACTGAACGGATGGAGCACAGGCTCGTTGCCATCGGCGCCCGTTGGCGTCGGGAGCACGACGGCGAGCACCTCGACGATGACCAAGACCTCCCAGCCGTCGCGACACCTGCAACGGCACCGGCGCGGAGACCGTGGCCCGACGAGGCGACCTGCCCCGTATCGCGGTGCTGATCGGCGAGCAGCATCGCCCGCCGGCCCTGCGACCTGCCAGCACCACACGGCACCGGCGCGGAGAGCGTGGCCCCGACGAGATCGCCAACGTGCCACAGAACTCGCCCACCCCTGCTGCGAGTCGTCCCCGCCGGCCGATCCCGGACTCGTTGTCCCAGATCAACCGGCGCGGCACCCGGCCCAGGTCTTGCAGCAACGACCACGTCCCCAACAACAAGTCCGGCGTCTGACGCGTCGGCAGCATCCGCGCAGTCGTGAACCGTGAGTGCGCTGCCACGATCACCAACACCGGCAACAACGCCGTCGTGCCATCCTCGAGCGGGATCCGCTTCGGCGGAAACCACAGATCACACTGCGCCGCGTCACCCGCCGCCCAGCTCAGCCGATCGGCCGGATCAGGGCGGCGATGTTCCGGTCGCAGACGGCGCACATTGTCACGGAACTACGTGATCGAGCCCTCCCAACCAACCCGCTCAGCAAGCACCGTCGCCGGCATCTCCGGATGATCGGCCAGCAACGCCCGCACCCGTGGCTCGAATGGCGTGAACGACGTCACCACCGGCGACCGCTCATACCTCGGCGGCGACGACGACGACGCCACCGCCTTGACCACCGTCGTCCGCGAGATCCCCAACCGCCCAGCGATCTGCTCCTTCGGCACCCCCTCAGCGGCCAGCCTCCGAATCAACGCCCATTCCTCCACAGTGATCAGTCTCCAATCTTCGAGTGTTCACTTTTCGAGCGGGTGGTTTCCAGGGATGGTCGCTACTGACCGGTTTTCGAGCGTCGTCGACAACCACACGGCACTGGCGCGGAGACCGTGGCCCCGACGAGACGACCTGCCCCGTACCGCCGTGCTGATCGGCGAGCAGCATCGACCGCCGGCCCGGCGACCCGCCAGCACCGCACGGCACCGGCGCGGAGACCGTGGCCCCGACGAGACGACCTGCCCCGTACCGCCGTGCTGATCGGCGAGCAGCATCGACCGCCGGCCCGGCGACCGACCAGCACCACGCGGCACCGGGCGCTGCGCCGACCATCGCCCGCGTCACTTGCCTGGATGGAGAGCGCCTCGTCGCCGGTCACGTCGTCGTGCGCCGACCTGGCTACCTTCGGGCCATGCAACTCGGAGCGCATGTCGGCCAGCAGAACATGGCGATGGACGAGATGCGGGCCCTCTGGCGGCGGCTCGACCAGGCAGGGATGGACTGGATCTCGGTGTGGGACCACCTGTACGAAGCGCCCCCGGCCGGTGGCACGATTCCCCACTACGAAGCCGTCGCCTGTCTCGGTGCGCTCGCCGCCGAGACGCAGCACGCGAGGCTCGGCTGCCTGGTCTTCTACGTCGGCTACCGCAACCCCGGTCTGCTCGCCAAGGCGGCCGTCACGATCGATCACATCTCAGGAGGTCGATTCGAGCTCGGCATCGGCGGCGGCTGGCACGAGTGGGAGGCCGAGGCGTACGGATACGACTTCCCGAGCGTCGGCGAGCGACTCGACATGCTCGACGAGGCGGCCTCGTTGCTCACGAGCTACCTCACCAACGAACGCACCACGCACGACGGCGAGTACTTCCGGGCGAGCAACGCGTCGATGCTGCCGGCGCCGGTACGCGGACACCTGCCCCTCTGGATCGGCGGGGTGGGCGAGAAGCGCACCTTGCGTCTGGTGGCCAGATACGCCACCGGCTGGAACGCCGCCTACATCTCGCCCGAGGAGTTCGGACGTCTGAACCGCGTGCTCGACCAGCACTGCGACGACCTCGGCCGCGATCCGGCCACGATCGAGCGCTCGATCAACGTGATGTTCGATCTCGGCCGCGACGAGGCGTCGCTCGCGGCCCAGTGGGGCGACATGTGGGAGCGCGTGTCGGGCGGGTCGCTCCACGGCGCGCCCGACACCGCGGCCGATCGCATCCTCGAGTACCGGGCGGCGGGTGCCGACATGGTGAACGTAGCGCTCCGAGCCCCGGTGGACGACGAGGTGCTCGAGGCGTATCTCACCGAGACCGTTCCCGACGTCCGCAGGCGTTCGGCCCGTGAGTGAACATCCCTGCGTCTCCGAGGTTCGCCGCCAACACATCACGATCGAGGACTGGCTGGGTGGCCGCGACCGGACGGTGTGGGACGGTTTCGAGACGGCGCTCGCCCCCGCCTTCGAGATGATCGCGCCGGAGGGAACACTCGTGCGCCGATCGGAGCTGCTCACCCAGTTCGCCGTTGCGTACGCGGCGGTGCCCGACATCCGGATCGAGATCAGGAATCCCGTCGTGCTGCACGCGGACGATCATTCCGCCACCGTTCGCTACGAGGAGTGGCAGGCCACCCGGGTGGGCTCGAACCAGAGGATCTCGACAGCCTTGTTCCACCCCGATCCCCACGCCCCGCTCGGCTGGGCCTGGTGCGCGCTGCACGAGACCTGGCTCCCGCCGACGTGACGTGAGTCGTGCGTCAGCGGTCGATCAGCGCGTCGCCCACGGTGATCGTGCCGGCGCCTGTGACCACTGCGCCGACACCCAGCTGATTGCTGCGCTCCGCGATCACCTGTTTGAGCACCGAGACGTCCTTCGATATCCCGGGTTGGGCACGGGTCACCATGATGCACCGGTCGATCGGCGCGCGGATGCCGAGCCTCGCCCCGCCGACGTCGACATCGCCCGCAAGATCGTTCTCACTGCCGCCGTCGAGGATGAGGTTGATGCGGAAGCGCCGCTGATCCCACTCACCGAGCGAATTGCGCGAGACGAGCGAGATCTTCGACCGGCTGTCGTGGAAGGTGCCACCCGAGCTCTCCCAACGCATCCAATCGGCTTCGCGGTCGACGTCCATCGGGTTCTCGAAGGTGCCCGGTCCGTCGCTCGCCTCGCGGAGCTCGACCGGACGGCCCACCCATTCCGAGAGCCCCGCGTCGCCGTCGAGCACCGACCCGTCATCGCAGGAGATGACGGGTCGCCCCTGGGCGATGCGTGCGGAGAGGAACAGCAACGCGGGCTCACGTCGGGCCGTCAGCACCATCTCGGTCGCAGGGTCGAACACGCCCCACGCCCGGTCCCCGTCGATGCCGAGCTCGTCGGCATGCGCAGACGTCAGTCGTTCGCCACCCATCGACTTCACCGGATAGCGCCAGATCTCGGCAACGCGCACGGACCGAACCGTAGCGCACACCGTCTCGAAGCCTCGCTCGTCGAGCTTGTGTTCCGGCTCGCGTTCTGGCAGACTCTCAGACGATGCGCGCTCACACACGCACCCTCGTAGTACTCATCGACTAGCGCACCCGGCCCTCCCGCCGCGTGCGCCCCGACCTCCCGAACCGGGAGGTCGTTTCGTTTTTCCGGACGGATCCCACGCTGATCCACATCCGGCCACACCCCTCGCCAATCAGGAGATCCAGCCATGACCAGAATGACGGGAGCGCAAGCCCTCATCAAGGCGCTCGAGATGGAGCAGGTCGACACCATGTTCGGTTTGCCGGGTGGGTGCATCCTCCCCGCCTACGACCCCTTGCTCGAGTCGTCCATCCGTCACATCCTCGTGCGGCACGAGCAGGGTGCCGGGCACATGGCGGAAGGGTACGCCCACGTCACCGGTCGTCCCGGCGTCGCGATGGTGACCTCCGGCCCTGCGGCCACCAACCTCGTCACACCCCTGATGGACGCCTACATGGACTCGATCCCGATGGTCGGCATCACCGGCCAGGTCGGCACCGGCGCGATCGGCACGGACGCCTTCCAGGAGTGCGACACGGTGGGCATCACACGCTCCTGCACCAAGCACAACGAGCTGATCATGAGCGCCGAGGACGTCCCGATGGCCGTCCGTCAGGCGTTCCACATCGCGACGACCGGTCGCCCGGGCCCGACGCTGATCGACGTGCCCAAGGACGTCCTCCAGAACGAGATGACGTGGTACTGGCCGAGCGATGACGAGGTAGCGGCGTCGATGCCCGGCTACCGGCCGACCACCAAGGGTCATCCGCGCATGATCAAGGAGGCCGCCAAGCTGATCATGCGGGCAGAACGGCCGTTGCTGTACGTCGGTGGCGGCATGCTCAAGGCGCGCGCCGCCGAGGTGCTCCGCGAGCTGGTCGATCTCACGGGCATCCACGTGGTGACGACCCTCATGGCGCGCGGGGTGTTCCCCGACAGCCACCCGCTCAACCTCGGCATGCCCGGCATGCACGGGAATGCGTTCGCGACGACGGCGATGCAGAAGAGCGACCTCCTGATCACCCTCGGCGCGCGTTTCGACGACCGCATCACCGGCAAGGTCGGCTCGTTCGCACCCGACGCGAAGATCATCCACGTCGACATCGACCCCGCCGAACAGGGCAAGGTCCGCAAACCCGATGTGCCGATCGTCGGCGACTGCCGCCTGGTGACCGAGGAGCTGGTCAAGGCGATCCGCGATCTGCGCGAGGGAGGTGTCGAGCAACCCGACCTCACCCCGTGGAAGAGCCGCATCTCCGGCTGGCAGGAGCAGTTCCCCACCGTCTACGAGCAGTCGGAGCCGGGCCGCGCCCTCAAGCCGCAGTACTGCCTCGAACAGCTCCGAGACGCCGCACCAGAGGGCACGATCCTCGCCTCCGGCGTCGGGCAGCACCAGATGTGGTCGTCGCTCCACTGGAATTTCGACGAGCCCTACACATGGGTCAACTCCGGCGGGCTCGGCACGATGGGTTTCTCGATCCCGGCGGCGATCGGCGCCAAGGCCGGTCGCCCCGACAAGACCGTGTGGGCCGTCGACGGCGACGGGTGCTTCCAGATGACCGCCCAGGAGCTCGTGACCGCCACCGTCGAGCGGATCCCGATCAAGGTGGCGCTCCTGAACAACAGCTACCTGGGAATGGTCCGCCAGTGGCAGGAGATGTTCTACGACGAGCGCTACAGCGAGGTGTACCTGTCGACGGAGTGCCCCGACTACGTGAAGTGGGCCGAGTCGATGGGCTGCGTCGCGATCCGCGTCGAGTCGCCCGAGGAGGTCGCCCCCGCGATCGAGAAGGCGAACTCGATCAACGACCGTTCGGTCGTGGTCGAGTTCCGCACCGATTCCGACGAGAAGGTCTTCCCGATGGTGCCCGCCGGCATGTCGAACGACGACCTGCTCGTCCACCCCACCCAGCAATCCATCCGCGACCGCCTCGCCTGATTGCGAGTTGTGCCAGGCACAACTCGCAATCGTTGATTTGGAGACTCACATGACTGCCATCAACCCCGTCGGTTCGTCGCTGAACCACCACATCTTGTCCGTGCTCGTCCAGAACCGCCCCGGCGTGCTCGCCCGGGTGGCCGGGCTGTTCGCCCGGCGCGGGTACAACATCTTCTCGCTTGCCGTCGCACCCGCCGAGGACGAGGGCATGAGTCGGATCACGATCGTCGTCGACGTCGAATCCGCCCCACTCGAGCAGATCGTGAAGCAGCTCTTCAAACTGATCGATGTCGTCAAGATCAGCGAGCTCGATCCGCGCCGATCGGTCGAGCGCGAGCTGCTCCTCGCGACGGTCCGTGCCGAGGCCCAGCAACGCGGTCAGGTGATGGAGCTCGCCACCATCTTCGAGGCCAAGATCCTCGCGGTCGGTTCGCAGGCGCTGACCATCAGTTTGGAGGGGCATCCCGACAAGCTGGATGATTTCGAAGAGCTCCTCGGTGACTACGGCATCGTGGAGCTCCAGCGCACCGGCAGGGTCGCGCTGCCCAAACTAGATCGGGGCGCACACCTGCGCGCCATGCCGAATCCGAAAAACACGAAAGGAAAGGTGGGCTGAGATGGCCGCCAACGTCTACTACGAGGCTGACGCCGACCCCTCCATCATCCGCGGCCGCAAGGTCGCGATCGTCGGTTACGGCTCGCAGGGCCACGCCCATGCCCTGAACCTGAAGGAGTCCGGCGTCGACGTGTGTGTCGGTCTGCGCGAGGGCTCGGCGTCGAAGGCCAAGGCGGAGAACGCCGGGCTGACGGTCAAGTCGATCGACGACGCGGCCGAGTGGGCCGACGTCATCATGATCCTCGCCCCCGACACCGAGCAGAAATCGATCTTCGACGCCCACATCGCTCCCCATCTCCATGCCGGCGATGCGATCGCGTTCGCGCACGGGTTCAACGTCCGGTTCGGCCGCATCGCCGCGCCGGAGGGTGTCGACTGCATCATGATCGCCCCGAAGGGTCCGGGTCACCTGGTGCGTCGCACCTACACCGAGGGCGGGGGCGTGCCGGCCCTGATCGCGGTCGACCAGGATGCGACCGGCAACGCCAAGGCGCTCGCTCTGTCGTACGCCGAGGCGATCGGCGGCGCTCGAGCCGGTGTGATCGAGACCACGTTCCCCGAGGAGACCGAGACCGATCTGTTCGGTGAGCAGGTCGTCCTGTGCGGTGGCCTCACCAAGTTGGTGCAGTACGGATTCGAGACCCTCACCGAGGCCGGCTACGCACCCGAGATGGCGTACTTCGAGTGCCTCCACGAGGTCAAGCTGATCGTCGATCTGATGTACGAAGAGGGCATCGCCGGGATGCGCTACTCGATTTCCGACACCGCCGAGTACGGCGACCTGACCCGGGGTCCGCGTGTGATCACACCGCAGACAAAGGAGACGATGAAGGAGATCCTCGACGAGATCCAGTCGGGTCAGTTCGCCGATGAGTGGGTGGCCGAGAGCGAGTCGGGCCGCGCCAACTACCACCGCATGCAGCAAGAGGGCAAGCAGCATCCGATCGAGGTGGTCGGTGCCGAGCTCCGTGCGATGATGCCGTGGATCAGTGCCGGCAAGCAGAAGGTCGCCGAAGCGAGCGGCGGCGAGAGTTGATCTCGCCGCCCTGACCGATCGCGACACCAGTCGCCTCAGCGACCGCATTCGGGTACCGATGGATCGTCATGAACCTGGGGGTCCTGGTCGGGGGGTCCGACGCGGGTTCGACGGTGGTGTGGCAGGTGCCGTGACCCAGGGGCGACGGCTGACCGGTCGATGCTACGAGACGGCGACTCGACAGGCGAGGCGCATCATGGCGTCGACGCCCCGCTTGAGTTCTTCGTCGGAGATCCGGGTCGTGTCGCCGGACTGCTCCAGCAGGTCGCTCACCGTCATCATCGCGAGGGCCTCGATCCCGTGGATCGCCGCGATGGTGTACATCATCGCGGCCTCCATCTCGACCCCGATGTGCCCGACCCGCTTCCATCGGGCGAAGGTGTGAGGATCCGGGTCGTAGAACACGCCGCTGGTCACGATCGGACCGACGTGCACGGTCGTTCCCTCCTCGCGACTCAGGCGAGCGGCGACCTCGGCCAGTTCGAACGTGGCAGCGGGAGCGTACGACGACATCTTGGCCAGACGCAGCGGCGTCTCGTCCTCGGCGGTCGCACTGAGACCGATGACGGTGTCGCCCATCTGCATCCCGTCCTTGAGGCCGCCGCAGGTCCCGACCCGGATCAATCTGGTGGCACCGAGCATGACGAGCTCCTCGAACACGATGCCGGATGAGGGGCATCCCATCCCCGTTGCCTGAACGCTGATCGGTGATCCCTCGAACGTCCCCGTGTAGCCGAGCATCCCCCGTTCCTCGTTGACACATCGGTACCCGGTGTCGAAGAACGCCTCAGCGATGTAGGCGGCCCGGCGGGGGTCACCGGGGCACAGCACGTCGGGGGCGTAGTCGCCGGGTTCGGCGCGCAAGTGGATCGGCATGCAGCCAGCGTAGAGTCGACGACGACGCCGGGAAAGCTCGGTGGGAGAGGACCAGGTCGTGACCCCCCAGATCGGAGCCGGTTCCGCCGGTCAGGATGCCGAGGAGATCAGGGTGAGCACGGTGCTCGGCGATCGAGAAGGCCCCGTCGGAGCAGCCTGGACGACCTCGATCGCGACGCCGTCGATGGGACACTCGCCGTTCGTCGTCGTCGCCAGGCCAAACCTGCCCGTGGTTCCCCTCACGCTGCTCGTACCGGCCGTCGCCGTCGTCGGCCAGCGCCACGCCGAGTTCACCATGGGTGCGGCTCAGGCCGGCGTCGCGGCTGCGGTGCTCGATCTCCGGATGGACGACCCCGCCGGGCAACTGGCATTGATCGTCTCGGTCTGGGTCCCACCCGACGCCGATGACGAGGAGGCGGTCTTCGCGAACACGCGCGACGCCACCGTCGCATCGCTCAAGCTCGGGGCGGCAGGCGGTCCGTGGCACGGCCATCTGACCGAGGTCGAGATGCCGGAGAATCCGAACTTCCGCCGTGGCACCAACTGACCGCGATCGTCTGGGCCCGGGGTGGGGCTCGACGTCGGCCCGTCTCGTCAACCGAACGGGGTGACCGCCTCGGCGACTCCTAGGCTGGGCATCGTGCTGCGCCTGTACGACACCGCAACTCGAGAGGTCAGGGAACTCGCGCTGCGCGAGCCCGGGAAGGTGGGCATCTACCTGTGCGGCCCGACCGTGTACGGGCCTCCTCACATCGGTCACGGCCGCGCCACGCTCGCGTACGACATCCTGCGGCGGTACCTCGAGTGGTCCGGGCTCGACGTGCGACTGGTCTCGAACGTCACCGACATCGACGATCACATCATCAATCGCTCGATCCGCGAGGACCGTCCCTGGCAGGACATCACGACCAAGTGCGAAGCGGTCTGGTGGGAGGCCATGGATGCGGTCAACTTCAAGCGCCCCACCGACACCCCACATGCCACCGAGTACGTCGACGAGATGGTCGAGATGATCGCCGACCTGATATCGAACGGATCTGCGTACCGAACCGACGACGGGGTCTACCTCTCGGTCCAGGCGGTCCCCGACTATGGCCTCCTGGCCCACCAGTCGCTCGAGGAGATGCTGGCCGGTGGCGGCGAGCGCGAGGTGTTCGGCGCCGACCAGAAGCGGCATCCTGCCGACTTCGTGCTGTGGAAGCTCTCGAAGCCGGGCGAGCCCGCCTGGCCCTCGCCGTGGGGTGACGGCAGACCGGGCTGGCACTCCGAGTGCGTCGTGATGAGCCTCGACCTCCTCGGCGAGGGGTTCGACCTGCACTGCGGTGGGCAGGACCTGCGGTTCCCGCATCACGAGAACGAGCGCGCCCAGGCCGTCGCGCTCGGCAAGCGGTTCGCCAACCACTGGATGCACCACGGGTTCATCGTCGACGCCGAGGGCGAGAAGATGTCGAAGAGCCTCGGCAACGTGAACAACCTGCTCGACTTCGTCGAGGTGTACGATCCGCGCGCCTATCGGATGGTGCTGCTGCAGTCGCACTACCGCAGCCCGATCACGGTGAACGCTGACAGCGTCGATGCCGCCACCAAGGCGCTGGCAGGGCTCGACGCGTTCGTGGCGCGCAGCGCTGGGGCCGGGATCGCGGATCCGGATCCGGCGGTGCTCGATGCGTTCCGGTCCGCGATGGACGACGACCTCGACACGCCAAAGGCCACTGCGCTGCTCTTCGACACGGTGCGTCGAGCGAACACCGCCCTGGACGCCGGCGGCGCATCGGCGCCGCTCGTGGCGGCCGCACTCGAGATCGCCGCGACCTTCGGTTTGGAGCTCGGTGGAAGCACCGAGGTGCCCGTCGATGTCGCCGCCAAGGCCGCGGCGCTCGATCAGGCACGCGCCGACCGCGACTTCGCGACCGCCGACGCCATCCGCGCCGAGTTGCAGGATGACGGCTGGACCGTCGAGACGTCCAAGGACGGTACGGCCGTCCGTCGCTAGGAGACCGGTGCTCGCCAACACGGTGTGATCGTGCCCGGACGCGGATCGGGCGCCACCTCAGCCCGACGGCTGTGATGGGGCCCGGACGCGGGAGGAATGGTCGGGTCAGGGGAGATTGACCGGACGCAGGACCCGGTTGATGCCGTGTGCGAAACCGTTGCTCGCCTCGCCGCCGATGTTCGGTTGGCGCACGTATGGATCGCGATCGTCGGTGTCGGCGTCGCGGAGCACCACGTACTTCCACCAGCCACCCTTGACATCGACCTCGATCGTGCCGCCCTGGAGGGTGGTCAGCGTGGCACCGTCAGCCGCGAGCGCAGCACGGTACGAGATCTTGGCGCCGGGCACGATGTGGTAGTCGAGCACGAGCTTGACGGTGTCGGTCCCCAACGCTGCGACAGCGGCGAACACGTCCGCCTCGCTGCGGACCCACTGGCCGGAGATCTCGTGCACGAGGCGCCGGAACGCTTGGTCGTTCGGCAAGAAGACCGTCAGCTCGGCATCGGGATTGCTGGCCGCATCGACCAGGTCGGGAAAGAGCAGCACGGCCTGAGTGACGATGTCGTAGTCCCACCACCTACGGTCGAAGCCGTCGGCGTCATCCTTGGCCGAGTCGGCGAGCAGGACGTCGGCGAGGGTCTGGTCGGACCCACCGGTCGCGGCGGCGTCGGCGGGGGTCAGGGCGATCAAGCCGATGGTTGCGGCTGCGATGCCGGCGATGGTCGTGCGCATGAGGGAACTCCTGATATGTCGTTGGCGGGCTGCCCGGATGAGGCAGTTGCCGGTCCTACGCAACGAACACCACCCTCGGATGCGCGATCCACGAAGTTACCCAGGAGTAGACAAGGCCGGTTACCGACGGGTAACTTGTCGACATGACCGAATTCTCGATGGAGCTCAACGAAGACCAGGTCCAACTCCAGAAGTGGGTGCATGGGTTCGCCGAAGACGTGATGCGCCCCAACGCCCATGAGTGGGACGAGCGCGAGGAGTTCCCGTACCCCATCGTTCAGCAAGCCGCCGAAATCGGCTTGTACGGCTGGGAGTTCGTCGCCGAGGCGATGATGAACGACCCGACCGGGCTCACGTTCCCCGTCGCCATCGAGGAGCTGTTCTGGGGTGACGCCGGCCTGGGCATGGCGATCATGGGCTCAGCACTCGCCGCCGCCGGCATCGCCGCCTCGGGCACATCCGAGCAGGTGATGGAATGGGTCCCCCAGTGCTACGGCGATGCCCAGAAGCTCCAGTTGGGGGCGTTCGCGGCCAGTGAGCCCGACGCTGGATCCGACGTGGGTGGCTACCGGACGAGCGCCAAGTACGACGAGGCCAAGGACGAATGGGTGCTGAACGGCACGAAGGCCTGGATCAGCAACGGTGGGATCGCGGATGTCCACGTCGTCGTCGGCGTGGTCGACCCCGACTTGAAGTCGAAGGGTCACGCCAGCTTCATCGTCCCCCCGGGCACACCCGGACTCAGCATGGGGCAGAAGTACAAGAAGCACGGCATCCGCGCCAGCCACACCGCCGAGGTCGTGCTGCACGATGTCCGCGTGCCGGGCAACTGCCTGCTCGGCGGCAAGGACAAGCTCGACGAGCGCCTCGCACGGGTGCGCGAAGGGAGACCCGGCAACGCCCAGGCAGCGATGCAGACCTTCGAGGCGACCCGCCCGTCGGTCGGCGCCCAGGCGCTCGGCATCGCCCGCGCCGCCTACGAGTACTCGCTCGAGTACGCCAAGCATCGTGAGGCGTTCGGTCGGCCGATCATCATGAACCAGGCGATCGCCTTCATGCTCGCCGACATGGCGACCGAGATCGAAGCGACGCGCGGCATGATCTGGCGTGCGGCGTGGCTCGGCAAGCAGAAGAAGTTCCAGTACGCCGAGGGCTCGATGGCCAAGATGAAAGCCGGTCGTGTGGCGACCTGGGTAACGGAGCGGGCGATCCAGATCCTTGGCGGCTACGGATACATCCGCGACTACCCGGTCGAGCGTTGGCACCGCGACGCGAAGATCCACGACATCTTCGAAGGTACTGAGCAGATCCAGCAGTTAGTGATCAGCCGGGCGATATCAGGCCTGCGTATCGAGTGAATTTCGGACGCTGATCGCGACCGCTGAACATACGTTCGATAGCCGCCCCTAGAATCATCCCTAGGCTTTTCTCGATCTCGAGCGTAGTGTTGCGCTCGTGGCGACGATCCGCGAACGCAAGCCGGGCGTGTGGGAAATTCGCGTCTTCACGGGCACCGACGCGCGAGGCAAGCCGACGCAGATGTCGCGCACCGTGCGCGGCACCAAGCGCGACGCCGAACGCCTCGCCGCGTCACTCGAAGTCGGGCCGGGCAGTGCGTCGCCGGCAGGTCGCAAGGTCGAGGACGTGCTCGACGCGTGGATCGACCAGAACATCGACACGTGGGCACCGGCGTCGGCTCGCGATCAGCAGAGCCGTGTGCGAACGATCAAGCGGGACAAGATCGCCAAGATGTCGATCGCGCAGCTGTCGATCGCCGACGTCGAGCGATGGCACACCCGGCTGCGGCGCGACGGGATGCGCGACGCCGGCATCCGCAACCTGCACGGCGCGCTGAGCGCGGCGTTCGGCCAGGCGGTCCGATGGGGATGGGTGAGTCAGAACGTCGTCGCCCTCGCACAGCGCAAAACGTCGAAGAAGCAACCCAGGGGAGTGATGTCGCTCGACGACGTGCGAGCGGTGATCGCCGCGGCCGAGTCGTTCGACGCCGCCGCGGCGCTCGCGCTGCGGATCGCGGCGATGACCGGCGCCCGTCGCGCCGAGATCGCCGCACTGCAGTGGACGGACCTCGACGACGAGGGGATGCTGACGATCGACTCGGCGATCGAGGTGATCCGCCACGAGGGAGCGCCGCGGGAGTTGCACGACGCTCCGACCAAGACGGCGAACGCCCGCCGGCTGACCGTCGACCCGACGACGCACGCCGCCATCTGGGAGCTGCGTCGTGAGCGAGAGCAATACGGCCCGTGGATGTTCGGAGTGGGGGAGCAGATGTGCGCGCCGGATCGGATCGGCTGGTGGTGGACGCGGGCCCGCAAGCTGTCCGGCATCGACAAGAAGTGGCGACTGCACGACCTGCGTCACTGGTCTGCGACCGTGGCGATCGGGCAGGGCCACGACGTCCGAACCGTTGCGAATCGTCTCGGCCACTCCAACCCGGCGATGACGCTGCGCGTCTACGCCCACGCCTTCGCCGCCGCCGACCAGAAGGTCGCCGCCGGCCTTGCCGACCTCCTCGACCTTGACGCTGAATGAACGTGGTTCAGTCGACCCCGGTGCGCTGCGTTGACATTGTCTACAGACCGGGTACAGTCTGATGGCGGAGCGCAAGAAGCATCCGAAGAAGGAGATCGAGAAGGCACTCCGAGAGGCTGAGCAGGCGGGGCTGGTCGTCACCGATGCGTCAGGTGGCGGTCACTCCACCCACGTGATCAGCGGCGACCAACCGCATCCGTTCCGGGTGTGGTCGACACCCAAGAACGCCGACAACCACGCCAAGCAGATCCGGCGCCACATTCGGCGCAACACCTAAGACGAGATGTGATGGACACCTACAACTTCATCTTGATCCTCGATCGATCGGTCGACGAAGCGACCAGCGACCGCCTCTTCGAAGCCGGTCTCGACGATGCCGCCGTCACGTCGTTCGACGGGAACGCTGCGCTCGACGTCGACCGAGACGCGCCAGGTCTCCTCGAGGCCATCGCGTCCGCAGTTCGGCAGGCCGAGTCGGTGGACGGTGTTCGCGTCGTACGCGTCGAGGGCGAGGAACTCGTCTCGCAGGCCGACATCGCCGAACGAACAGGTCGCAGTCGACAGGCCGTCAACCACTGGATCAAGCGGGATGCAGACAGCTCCGGATTCCCACCCCCCGCGTACGGGTCGTCGACCAGGTCACCGTTGTGGCGCTGGTCGGACGTGCAGTCGTGGCTCGACGATGATCGATCCGCTGATGATCGAGGTCGCATCATCGCCCTGGCGAACGCGACCCTGCTCGCCCGCCACAACCTCCACGGAGACGAGGAGCGTCGCCTCGTCGGCGACCTGCTGACAGCCAGCTGATCCGCTCGATCGGCGCCGGTGAAGGAGCCGGCTGCTCGGCACGGGACCCGAACGCGGCAGAACCCGGCTCCCCTACCCTTCCGGTAGGCAACCGGGTCCCTGGCGTATCCAGTTCGGCCGTGTCCTCGATCTTCGGACAGACGAGAACGTAGTGACATTCGTCACATTTCGTCGTCCGGTACGTGTCCTCTGGTGTCCTCCAGTGTGCGCTGGTATCCACTGGTGTCAGAGCGTCCGGTGGCGTCCGATCTCGGCCCCTTGCGGGGTGAATGCCAGACGTGTAATTCAGATGACCCATGTCGTCGCTGGATCACGTCGCCGGGTCGGAGGAGCACGAGCTCCTCACGGTGCAAGAGGCGACCGACCACCTGCGCATCGGCCGCTCGCTCGGCTACCAGCTCGCCCATGAGTACCTGAACTCGGGCGGCACGTCGGGGCTACCGGTGATCCGCTTCGGGGAGAAGTGCTACCGGGTTCCCCGGTGGGCGCTCGTCGAGCTGGCGACGACAGGCCGGGTCGTCCGGCTATGCGATGCGGAGGCGCCCACGTCGGGAGCCTCCGTTGCCCGCTGAGCCGATCCGCCGGTCGATGGTCGTCGGCCCGAAGGCGCACGAGCTCCGCCGCTACGTCGGTGCGATGTCGTGGGCGGTGCTCGAGGAGATGATGCAGGCGGCCGCCGGTCCGGCCGATCGTCTCGTCGCCGAGGTCTCGATTCGCACGCTGGCCGCGTCGCTCGGCGTGTCGAAGGACACGGTCACCCGTGCCGTTCGACGGTTGCGCGACCTCGGTGTCGTCGTGGCCGAGCAGGCTCGTTCCGAGTCGGGCAGCTTCCGCGCCGGCTCGTACCGACTGTGCGTCCCCGCCGAATGTCTCACGCTCGAGCCCGGCGCACTCCCGACCGAAGCCGCGCCTGCCGTCTGCCCGCCCCCCTCGCGTCGAACCTCGTCGCGTCGTTCCTCCTATCAGCTCTCGCTGCTCTCCGAGGACTGAGGACTCCCGTCGTGTTCATCTCTCGCTTCGCTCGTCTCGTTCTGAGTAGACAGGTGCCCGTCGGCGGTCGGGAACGCTCATGATCCGGGTGACGACGCTGTTCGCGTCGACCGCGGGAACGACGGCGCGGTACTACGCCGACTACCTCGCCAACGACAGCCACGAGCTGCCGGGTCACTGGTCGGGCGCACAGGCACCGGGCCTTGGGCTGGCGGGCGAGGTCACACCCGACGAACTCGAAGCGCTGCTGTCGGGCCTCGACCCGCACACCGGCGCGCTGCTCGGTCGTCCGTTGTTGGATCGCATCGACCAGAACGGGAACGTCATCAAGGCGGTCGCCGGTTACGACGCGACGTTCTCCGCGCCCAAGTCGGTGTCGGTGCTGTGGGCGCTCACCGGCGACGACGGGCTCGCCGAGTGCCACGACCGCGCCGTCTCCGCCGCAGTGGCGTTGATCGAGAAGTACGGGTCGACGACCCGCATCCGCTCGAACGGGACACGGCTGCACCCGGAAACCGGTGGCTTGACGATCGGCGTGTTCCGACAGTCGACGAGTCGGGCAGACGACCCGCAGCTCCACACTCACGTCGTCATCTCCTCGAAGGTGCAGACCACCGATGGCCGCTGGTACGCGCTCGACGGACGTGTCTTGAAGCGGCACCAGCAAGCGTTCGGCTACGCCTACCAGTCGGCGCTGCGCGCCGAGCTGACCGCCCGGTACGGCGTGGCGTTCGACGAGATCGTGAACGGCCAAGCCGAGATCGCCGGCGTCCCGACCGAGCTGCTGCACCAGTTCTCGAAACGAGCCCACGACATCGCGATCGAGATGGACCATCGCGTCGCCGAGTTCGTCGAACGTCAGGGGCGGGAGCCGACCGACCGCGAGTACTCCGCGATGGAACGCGAAGCGTCCGGTGACACCCGCGCCCGCAAGTCCGGACTCGGCGTCGGCGAACTCAGGACGCGGTGGGATCGGGAGGCAGCTGCCGTCGGCCATGACGCGATCACGCTCGTCGAAACCGTCAACGCCGAGGCCCGACGCAACCCGACTGAGGCGTCGACCGTCGCTGTTGCCGACGTGGTCGAGTGGCTCGCCGAGCGCAGGTCGACCTGGAACCGCCTCGACGTGATGCGCGCCATCTGTGACCTCGCCCGCCCGCAGCCCGGCCACGACGCCGCATCCTGGGCGAGAGCGATCGACCGCGCCGTCGACACCGTGCTCGACACCTGCATCGACCTCGACCCCACCGCGGGGATCGCACGTCGCCGAACCTCTGACGGGCGGGCACTCCACATCGAACCCGTCGCCGCCCAGGCGACCAGCGAGCACATCATCGTGCAAGAGGAACGGATCATCACCTGGGCGCTCGATGCCCAGAGCACCGGCCCCGCGCCGGCCACGACCATCGATGATCCATCTCTCGACGACGCCCAGCACGCCGCCGCGTCCGCAGTCGCCGGACACGATCGGCTGGTGCTCGTCGTCGGACCCGCCGGCGCCGGCAAGACTCGCACGCTCGCCGCAGCACGAGCCGACCTCGACCGTCATGCTCGACCGGTCATCGGCGTCGCCCCAACGGCGACCGCCGCCCAGACACTCGCGACCGAAGCCGGCTTGCGGGCCGACACGATCGCGAAGTTCCTCCGTGACCTCGAGGAGCCGACACCGTCCGCCGTGTGGCGTGACCCCGGACCAGGAGCGACGATCGTCGTCGACGAAGCCGGCATGGTCAACACACCCGACCTCGCCCGGCTCGTCGACCACGCCGAACAGCGCGGATGGCGACTCGCCCTCCTCGGCGACCCCGACCAACTCCAACCCGTCGGCCGGGGCGGCATGTTCGCCGAACTCTGCCACACCGGACGCGCAGTCGAACTCGACACCCTCCACCGGTTCGCTCACCACTGGGAAGCCGACGCGTCGCTGCGACTGCGCGCAGGCGACACGAGCGTGCTCGACACCTACCTACAACACGATCGCATCCGCGCCGGCGGCATCGACGAGCACCTCGACGCGATCGCCGCCGTGTGGATGCGATGCCGTGCGGCTGGCGAGAGCCTCTCCATCACGACGTCCCGCAACGAACACGTCGCCGCCATCAACCAAAACATCCAAACCACACGAACGGCGGCCGGCCAGCTGGACCCGACCACAGCGGTTCACGTCAGCGGTGGCGTCGCGCTCGTCGATGACGTCGTCGCAACCCGTCTCAACGACCGCCGACTCCGCACCACCGTCGGCGACGGCATCCGCAACCGCGAACGCTGGACCGTCACCCACACGCACCAGGGCGGTGCGCTCACCGTGTCCCGAACCAACGGACACGGCCGCATCACACTGCCGGCTGGCTACGTCCGAGAGCACGTCGAGCTGGCGTACGCGACCACCGAGCACGGCGCGCAAGGCCACACCGCCGACCGCAGCATCACCCTCACCACCCCAGCCACGACCGGACGCAACCTGTACGTCGGCATGAGCCGTGGACGCACCTCGAACCACGCACTCGTCGTCACCGAGACCCCCGAGCTGTCAGAAGCGGTCAGCATCCTCGAAGCTGCGATGGCCATCGACCGAGCCGACATTCCCGCCGTCGCGCATCGCCGAGCGCTCGCCGCAACCCGCGTTCCCACTGTGCAGCCACGCGTTGCCTGTCCGGCCTGGTTCGACACCGTTCGGGCGAACGCAGCGCAGGCGAGCGAGGTGGCGCAACAGGCGCTCGACGAACGCGACACCGCTCGCGCCGATCGGCAGCGCCGCGTCGCCGCGGCAGAGCGCGACCTGCCCGCCGCCGAGTCCGCCCACGCTCCCTTCCGAGACGAAGTCGCCGCCGCCAAGGAGACGACGGACGAAGCCCAACGCGACTTGTGGAGTGCAGAAGCTGAGCTGCGCCAAGCCGGACGACTCCACCGCCGGTCGGCACAGCGCGTCGTCGACGCCGCCTCCGATCACCTGGCCGCAGCGGCGCACCGACTCGACGAAGCGACCGCCCGGGCGGAGCCGACCCGGAGCCACCTCGAGCACCTCACCCGCATCATCTCCCACGCCCGTGAACGCCAATCGAGCGAACGCATCCTCGACCAATGGAACGACCTCGAAGGCGACGCATCCCGAGCCGCCGATCTCTGTGACGCACTCGACCGCTGGAAGCGCTGGGCCGACGGCCACGAGATCAGCCGCAACGAGTTCGTCGACGCCGCCGCCGTGCTCGCCGACAACTCTCGAACGCCAGGCATCGCCGAACTTGCCAACGTGCTCATCGAGCGCGAACGCATCGAGCTCCCTCGGCTCGTGCACCCGTCGCCGTCGCGCGAGATCGGACTTGGGCTCGAACTCTGAGCAACGACGCGGTAGCCGTGACCGTGCGACGGGTCGTGAAGCCCTCAGCCGATGTCGATCGAGTCACCACGGGCGAGTTTGGTCGCGATGGATTCGACCGACGTCCCAGATCGCTCGGCACAATGCCGAACGATCGCTACCGCCGCGAAGAGAGCGAACTGCCAGTACGACTCGATCCAGTAGGTCACTTCGTCGAGCAGATCCGGCTCGAGACCGCCGTGAACGGCGAACGCCGTGAGCACCGCGTATTGGATCCGTCGGTGATCCTTGCCCCGGAACTCGACCTCGGGCAGATGATCCGCGAGCAGCGCTCGGTAGGCCACGCGATCGTTCGGCGCCTTGTCGGCCATGCGGAGTGCATCCGCGGCGACGGCCATGAAGATCTCGCCCGGGAACGTGTTGTGCCGCACGTGCAGATCCGCAACATCGGCCGCGATGCCATGGGCGTCATCGCCCCGAACGAGGCCGGCCAGCAGTCGTCGCTTCGCTTCGAGCCGATGTTCGTCGGTGACCGAAGTCATGACGCCACGCTACGCCGGGTGGGAGGAATGCGAGAGCGTCGAAGCCGACTGAGAAGGAGCATTTCCGCGCTCCTCGCCGCTCGCGTACGTGCCGTTCTCGGACGGTGTCCGATGGCGGCGGGCGGCGCGATTACGAGCGGGTCCTCGCCGCAGTGGAATCGCTCGACTTCGCCGGATATCGCGTTGTTCGAGCGGCCGGCGAGGTTGGCAAGGTGTTCGGGTCTCAATCGCTGAGGACCTTGCCTCGGATCCTCCTCGACATCAAGGCACAACTGCTTTGGTCCGCACTGCGACGCAGGCGCACAGTGACCGGCAACCTCCGACACGACAGGGGAGCGATCCGTCAGACCAGAGTGAAACCAGGGAGGTGCCAAAGGTGAGAACCACAATCAGACTGCCGGGTACACCAAAGCCCTGGATGACGCCGTCGTGATGGCCATGCTCAAGACGCCTGGTCTGCGTTCGGTGATGGGCAAGACGTTCATGATCCTCACGGTGACGGGCGCCAAGACCGGCAACCGGTACACCACACCGGTTCAGTACGTTCGCGACGGCGACCGGCTCCTCGTGCTCTCGCAGCGCACGCGACGGTGGTGGCGCAACCTTGCAGAGCGTCCGGAAGTCGAGATCATGCTCCGCGGCGAGAGGATTCGGACCGTTGCCCTTCTGGCCGAGGGCGACGAGGAGCGGGCGGCAATGGCAGCGACGCCGCGACTCAATCCCCGAACGGCGAAGTTCTACGGAGTCACGATGGCCTGCCGACGGCCCGATGTGGCGCGAACCGGCGGCTCGGTGATCTCTAGGGTGTGAGGATCTGGTCCGCGTGACGACGAACGCCCTGCCCCTCGAGGGGTCCGACGAGTTCGACGAGTTCGTGCGTGACGCGCAGGTTCGGCTGCGACGGGCGCTGATCGGCGCCGTCGGGCTCGACCGGGTCGACGATGCCGTCGCCGAGGCGCTCGCCTGGGCGGTCGAGCACCGCGATCATCTCGCCGAGATGAGCAACCCGGTCGGCTACCTGTTCCGGGTCGGGCAGAGCCGGGTCCGGATCCGCAAGCAGCCGCGGTTCCTCGCCGCCGGCGTGACCCGGCTGCCCGAAGTCGAACCCGGGCTGCCCGCCGCCCTCGCGGTGCTGCCCGACACCCAGCGGGTCTCGGTGTGGCTCGCCCACGGCTGCGCCTGGACCCACGCCGAGATCGGCGAGGCGCTCGGCATCGCACCGTCCACCGTCGCCACGCACGTGGCCCGCGCCATGACCCGCCTTCGGGCGGAGTTGGGAGTCGTCGATGCTGACGCTCGATGAGCAGATCGCCCGCCTCGCCGACCACGCCGAGCAGGCAGCGATCGCGGCCGAGGGCTCGGCGGAGGGACGCGGCGTCGTGGTCGATCTGAACCACCGACACCAGCGCCGTCGTCGGTGGGTCGCGATCGCGGCCGTCGGAACCGCTGCTGCCGGGGTCGTCGGACTGATGGTCGTTCCGCGATGGGTGGCCCCGGAGTCGCCGGCCGCGACGGTCCCGCCCGCTGCGTCGACCGCGGCGCCGGCCACCAACCCTGCGGCCACGGTGTTCCCGGAGTCGACCGCTCCGAGGCCCACCCGGTTCCCGGCGTTGCCGGCGGGCGACCCCCGCGACGGAACCGTGACGGGCGGCTACAGCGGTCGATCGGTCGGGGGGTTCGACGGTCCCGTCGGCTCCGCCGTCGCACTCGTCGCCCGCATTGCTGGGGACGAGATCGTGGATGGCGTGCAGATCGAGGTGCTCGCCGAACAGCGGCCATGGATCACCGACATCTCCGACTCACGAGGCACCGTCACGGTAGGCGGGCGGGAGTACGACGTGTGGGAGGAACGTGGTTCCCCGGTTATTCGCTGGCTCGTCGATCGTGACGATCCCCGGGTCAAGATCTCCGGCATCGACCCGGACGCGTACCTGACGCTGCTCGGCACACTGCCAGTGCGTGACATCGTCGTCGACGGTGGCACCGTCGGGTTCAACGTCACGCCGCCACCCGGATGGGAGGTCGTGGTCGCCCCGACTCCGAGGTTGCCGTCGTGGATCCAACCGCAGATGATCGTGCCTGCACCGGGTGGTGGCGAACCGTTCTCCGTTGACGTCTCGCTCGCGCCCGACCTGCCCGGGTGGGGCAGCGTGCATCGACTGCGTCGCGTCGACGTGAACGGGGTCGAGGGGTGGATCACGGAGGAAGCCGCGTACATCGTGTTCTGGCCGCTCGGCGGCGGGGAGTGGGCCACCGCGGTGGCCGGCACCTCGGTCGACGACGCGCTGGAGTTGGCACGATCGGTCGAGTTCGTCGACGAGGCGACGTGGCGTGAGCGCTACGACGTCGGCCCGGAGGACATGCCAGTTCCCTGAACGCCACGACCCGGCGCCCGAACCCGCGCAAAGCGGCTTCGGGCACCAGCAGATGAGTCTGCAGCCGCGGAAAGCGGAATCGGTCGGAGTCGTAGCCGCGGAAGGCGGGAGCGACACCCGACAGGGGAGAGGCCACCCGCGGAAAACGGCTCGAGCTTGGCCGCGACCTCGCGCAGCAGCGACGTCTTGCCGTACCGGCGCGGGGCGAGCAGTGCGGCGACCCGCCGGGCGGTGACCCGCTCGACGAGATCGGCGACGAGGTCGTCGCGGCCGAGCACCTCGTCGGGCTCGGAGGTGGCCCCGGGTGTCAGCAGTCCGGCGTGTGAGACGGGTAGGTCGTGTTCGGCGGCAAATCGGGCGTCTCGCCCGTCATGAGCGGGGACGCCCATCGCGAAGTTGACGGCACACCGCTGACGACATACCCACCGCCCGCGCGACACCTACTCGGTAACGCGCGAGCAAGAACACGACTCAGACACCCAGCGCCCCGCGGAGAATCGGCCCTTATGCCGTGCTCGGTATTCGCGGCGCCACGACGGCTACAGAGCCGCCCTGGATCCGGCACGACGAGCGCTGGGACGATGACCAGCGCCGCTCACCGTCGGTGATGGCGATATCGAGTGGGTCGAACGGCCGTAGCGCTTCGCCGAGGTGCCGATCCTGAGCGGTGCATCGTCGCTCGGTTCGTCGTTGTTCTGAGCTGGTCAGCGAGCTGTGGTTTGAGCGGTTCGGGGTGCGGAATCAATGGCGGCGACGACGTGCAGGGCGATGGCCTTGAGTGGATCTGTGCTGCGAAGGGTCCGGCTCAGGACGAAGCCGCCCTCGACGGTCGCAACGAACATTGTGGCGAGGTCGTCGGCCGCGTCGGGATCGATGCCGGAGTTGATGAGGTAGCTCTTGGCGCATGCGACCCAGGAGTTGAATGCTCGTTCTGCTGCTCGGCGGAGTGGTTCGCTGGTGTTGGCGACCTCGCGAGCGATCGTGCCGATGGGGCACGGGTCGATGAAGTCGGATTCTTCGAGCACGCTTGCGGCGCCGGCGAAGAAGCTCAGGAATGCGCTGGCCGGGTCAGGCTGCTCGGCTGCGATTGATTCGAAGAGTTCTCGGTACACGGCTCCGGTGGTGTCGATGACGGCGACGCCGAGGGCTTCTTTGCCGCCGGGGAAGAAGTGGTAGATCGATCCTGTCGTTGCGTGGGCGGCCGCTGAGATCTGGCTGAGTGATGTGCCGTTGTATCCGTGGCGGCGGAACAGTTCGTTGGTGGCGACGATGATCCTGTCCCGTGTCGTCGTCATGGCCGGAAGTGTAGAGCGGGAGTTCCTGCGCCGTAGAGCGAATGTTCTAGAGTGATCGTTCTACGACGATCACCCGGAAGGTGGCCACTGTGTACAAAGCGACGATTCGAGCCCTGCTCCGTCACAGCGTGCGACGACTGAATGCTGGTGATTTCTCGTTGATGCTGAAGATGGCGAGTCCGGACTTCGAGCTGGCGTTTCCCGGAGTGCACTCGTGGTCGACGATGTTTCGTCCCCAAGTTCTTGGTCGGGAGCGACACGTCACCCATCTCGGGATCGACGAGGCGGTCGCGTTCGCTGAGCGCTTCGTTGCCGAAGGCATCCAGTTCGAGATCGAGGACGTCCTCGTCAACGGACCACCATGGAACACACGGATCGCGGTGCGGGTGCGCGACTTCATCCCGGGACCCCGCGGCGAGGGCGATGCGTATGCGAACCGTGCGATCTTGTTCCAAGAGATCCGTTGGGGACGACTCGTGCGCTGGGAGACCTACGAAGACACCCAACGAGTCGCCGAATGGGACGCTCGCCAAGCCGACGACAATCGATAGCCGCCTCGACACAGTCGCTCAGCGATGGCGAGGAACCGGTGTCATCAATCCTGCGACGCCCATCGAAGCGTCGCACGATCTGGAGCACCTAACCGCCCGAAGATGTGCCGTTACAGAGCGGTATACCTGGTCCGTTCGCTGTGTTGTTCTGATCGGCTGGCCAGACGATGTTCGAAGTCCTGCTCCGTCTAGAACCCCGACGTGACCGACCCCGAGATCGACGATGGCGTCGCCCCAATCAGTTGGCTGCACGGGAAGAGTCGCCTCGTCGCGATCGATGGACCCGGCATGGAGAGCGCAGTAGGTGGCTGCCGATCGAGGATCAAGAAGCTGCGGTCGACTCGACTCGGCAGGCGAGCCGCAGTGGACGTTGTTGCCTCACCGGACGGGTGTCCTATGGTCACGATTGGACGTCCGGCGATTAGGGTCAGCTGGTGGCGCAATCTCGCCACTCCGACAGAGAGCAGAGCGAGCGCATGATGATCCGGCTGAGGTCCCTCCGGGAGGAGTTGAACAGCAGCCTGTTCTACACGCCCATGGTGCTGACGCTGTTCGGCCTCGCGCTCGGTCAACTCTTCTTGTGGGTCGATGCGCAGGTGACCGACATCCCGACCGACCTGACGGCGACGGTCGACAGCGCGCGAGCGGTGCTGGGTGTGATCGCTGGCGCCACGATCGCGTTCGCGGGCATCGCGTTCTCCGTGAGTCTTCTGCTCATCTCGCTGTCATCGAGCCAATATTCGCCCCGTGTCGTCCACGGATTGTTCCGGGATCCGTTCAACAAGCGTGTCATGGGCGTGGTGATCGGGACGTTCACCTACTGCCTCGTTGTGCTCCGCGCCGTACGGAGTCCACTCGAAGATGGCGGCAACGCCGTCATTCCCAGTCTGTCGATCGCAGTGGCAGTGCTGCTCGGCGTCACGGCGCTGCTCGCCATAGTTGGCTTCATCAGTCACGCCGCCCACTCGATGGACATCTCGAAGATCCTGCACGACGTCACCGAGGCAGCCATCGAACAGGTCTCGGCGCAATGGGGTGACGAGGACACCCCTGATGCGACTCGCAACGAGACGATCGAGCAGAGCGCCCCAGACGACGCCTTGGTCGTCACGTTCGAACGTCACGGGTGGGTGCAACAGATCGACCGCAACGCGCTTCTCGCAGCACTCGAACCGGGCGCCACGATGTGGCTCGACACGGTCGCCGGGCGTTACGCGATCGCAGCAACACCGTTGTGTCGGATCGCACCGCCACCGTCTGATCCCGAACAGGTCGAACGTCGGGTCCGTGACGCCGTCGCGGTCGGACAGACGCGGACTGCGCAGGACGATGTCACCTACGGTGTGCGCCAGTTGGCCGATGTGGCGCTCAAGGCACTCTCGCCAGGCATCAACGACCCCACAACGGCCCAAGACGCGATGTTCCACTTGGGTGCGCTCCTTCGGGAACTGCTCGTCAGACAAGTCCCTGCTCGTCGCCTCTCCGGCGACGAGGGCCGCGAGCTCCTGATGTCACAGGCTTGTACGCACGCCGAGGCCGTGGCGCTGGCGTTCGACGAGATCCGATTGGCGTCGGCCGGGATGCCGACCGTGCAGATCTACCTCCTCGAGATCCTGCACCTCCTCGACGACTCACTCGGTTCGATTGCGAGCACGGAAACGGTGGCTGCGTTGCGCAGCCAAGCCGATCTCGTCGTCCAGATCAGCGAGATGTCTGACCTGCCAGCGCTCGACCATGAGCGAGTTCGATCCGCTCACCGCGCCCGCTTCGAACCAGCACGCCCGGGCTGAGGCGCCCACCGAGCCAGTCATCGCCCAACACAGATGATCGGCGTCAACGACCTTGGACACCACCGACCTCAACCGGAGGCTCGCCGCCGCTCGCGCTCAGGCATGCTCCAGCAGAAGTACGTTCGACGATCCAGGGACAGACAGAGCCAACGTTTGGGATCTCACGACCCGGGCACTGTCCGCTCGTGATCTGGTTCATTCTCATCTTGCTGGTTTTCGGATTCCTGTTTGGTCTGCTCGCCCGGGCCGTCGTCCCCGGCGACGACTCCATGTCGCTGCTCCAAACGTGGGCTCTCGGCGTCGGAGGGTCTTTACTCGGCGGCTTCCTCGGCGCGGTGATCTTCGGGTTCGACTCCGAAGACGGCGCCCTCCAGGCTGGCGGGCTCGTGGGCTCCATCGTCGGCTCGATCCTGCTCCTGCTGATCGTCCGGTTCATCCGTAGCCGTCGGAGTTAGTTCTCAGATCGGAACGGCGACATCGGAGGGTCGCGGTCGACCGCCGTCAACTTTGGGGATGTCCCGCCGCCGAGTCGACGCCGGCCGCAGTGGTGCCAAACCTGAGCGAGTCGTCTGCGCCGCATCAGCTGGCGATATGGGTGTCGGAGGACGTCAAGCCTGGCCGCCCGTCCGCCGACCCCTCAATCGTCGAGGAGGGATCCTCGACCGAGACGGCGGCCGCCGACGTTCTGATCGGGAAGCCGTGAGGAAGAAGTGCCGTGCTCGCGCTGGTCGTCGACTCGCACGGAGGCGGGATCATGGGCCTGTTCCGCGGTCGTTGCCGCCGCCTAGCGCGTGATGGGGCATGGCGCAGGACGCTCTTGACCGCGATTACCCAGTGGGGATCTGCGGGGCAACGGTTCCGATGTTGACGATCAAACTGCTTCTGCTGGCGTTGGCGGCGGGTTGGGGGCGAGGCACCGGATCGGTAGCAAGCTGGGTTCGTTGGCCGAGGCGGGACCGGCTGGCTTCCGAATCGACCTAGACATCCCACGGGTCGTAGGTGTCAAGCGGCAAGGTGGGTGCGGTGGGCCCAGGCGGTGTGTTCGTCGTAGATGGTTTGGTGTCGGAGGCAGCCGTGGAGGATGCCGACGAGGCGGTTGGCGAGGGCACGTAGAGCTCGGCTGTGGGTTCGCCGGCAGCTCGGCGTTGGTCGTAGTAGATGCGTGCTTCGGGGCTGGCGGTGAGTGTCGCGAAGGCCCACTGGTAGCAGGCGTCGGCGAGGCGCCGGTTGCGGGCGTAGCGGGCGAGCACGACGTGGTGTTTGCCCGATGCGCGGGTGATGGGTGACATGCCCGAGTAGTTCTTGCGAGACTTGGCGTCTGCATAGCGGTTCGGGTCGTCCCCGAACTCTGCGAGCACCCGGGCGCCGAGTGTCATCCCCAGTCCTGGCAGGGAACGGATGATCTTGGCGTCCGGGTGTTGCTCAAAACGGTCGGCCAGTTCGGTCTCGAGCCGGTCGATCTGGGTCTGCATTTCGGCGATCACCGCCACGAGCGCGGTGACGCTGGCGCCCATCGCGTCCGCCACGAGGACCGGCGCTTCGAGCTGCTCGGTGCGCAGCGCGGTCTGGATCTCGACGGTGCGTTCGTCGATGCGGCGTTGCCGGCCACCGCGACGCAACGCGGCGGCGATCTTCGACCGCGACAGCTGCCGACCGGCACTGGGTGTGGGGGCGATCGCCAGCACCGCGAGCGCGTCGCGTCCGGCCAGGTCATCGAACGCTTCGAGAGCGGTCGGGTAGAACTCGCGCAGTGTCGAGCGCAGCTGGTTGGTGTGGCGTTGCCGGGACCAGATCATCGTCTGATGCGCCCGGGCGAGGACTTTGACGGCTTCGGCCAGTTCGCTGTCGCCGGCCACCGGGCGGTGGTTGTGGGCGTCGGTGCGGGCCAGGTCGGCGAGCACCTTGGCGTCACCCGGGTCGGACTTGGCACCCGATGTCGAGTGGCGTTCCCGATACCGCGACGTCGACATCGGGTTCACGGCCAACACCGTGTACCCGGCAGCCACCAGGGCGCCGATGAACAAGCCACGGTCGGTCTCGGTCGCCACGACCACATCGGCGGGATCGTCCACGTGACCGGCGACGAGCTCGTGGAACCGAGCCACCCCGTCGACGCCTTCAGGGAGCCGGCCACCGCCGAGCCGTTTGCCGGTGTCGTCCTCGACGAACACGTCGTGATGGTCCTCGGCCCAGTCCAGACCGACGAACACGTGCGTCATCTCGTACCTCCTCGCTTGATCGGTTGTCGTTCGAGCCCGAGGCGACCAGCAGCTCCCTAACAGGGTGATGAAAAACGGCGGCTGCAGGAATTCGTCTTCGAAATTGCCTGGTGTCTGGTTCCAGCGCTGTCGAGATCGTCGCTCTCACGCGATCCTGGAGGGTCAAAATCCGGTCGCTCGGTGCCCCAGATCGAATTTCAGCACCCTGCTAATGGTTCAGTGCTCGCAGCACGTCATCCCACCAGCCATCACAGATCGACCTCACCGACCGACCGGCGCACGATCTAGATCTAGAACTCGAAGTCGTCGCGTCCCCGCAATGGCTTGCACCTGTCCTGGATTCGGCAGTAGGCGAGGGGGTCGCGGCCGCGCGTAGCGTCCTCGACGGGTGCGGAGCATTCTGGAGCGGGTAGCCGCTCGCCTTCGTGCCGATCTGCTCGCTGCGAGTGCTGCGCAGGTTGGGCGCTGTGTGGGTGCCCCGGATCGGCACCTCGCGAGCGTGGCTCGGGCTGATGTTGGCTCGAGGTTCGGGGCAGGGTGGACCGAACCGGCCTGGTCAATTGACGGGTTCGAGGATGACCACTGGGATCTGCCGGGTCGTGCTTGCCTCGTAGTCGGCGAATCCCGGATAGCGCTGCTTCTGCGTCTCCCAGATGGTGTCGCGCTCGACGTCGTCCGCGATCCGCGCCCGCACCGCGACGGTGCGAGTGCCGACTTCGATGGTGGCGTCGGGAGTGGCGATCAGGTTGTGGTACCAGTCCGGGTTGGACGGCGCCCCGCCCTTGGAGGCGAACACTGCGTACGCGTCGCCGACCGCCTGGTACATCATCGGGTTGACCCGCTCCTTGCCGGAGCGGGCTCCGATGCTGTGGAGCAGCAAGAGTGGCGCACCTTCGAATTGTCCACCGACTCGGCCCTCGTTGGCTCGGAACTCCTCGATGATCTTCGTGTTCCAGTCGTTGGGCTCAGTCATCTGCTTCGTCTCCTCGCTCGCTCGTCGGTCTGCACTCGGGCGGCGTTCATGTCGGTCTGCTCGCCTTTGGGACCGGAGCCGTAGGGTCGGGTGATGATCTCCCACCCGACGTTGGTGTGAGGATCGCCGAAGTAGACGCCGCGTCCGCCGTCGTGATGGTTGATCTGGTCCGGTTCGTTCCGGCGAGGGTCGGCCCAGTACGGCATCGCGCGTTCGGTGATCCTGTCGAAGATCTCGTCGAACTGACGCTCGGTCACCAAGAACGCAAGGTGCATGCCGCTGGGGTCTGCGTTCGTGTCGGCGAAGTCGAGCATGACGCCGTTGCCGGCCTCGACCTGTGTGAAGTGGCCGTAGTCGGTCGGCGGCTCCATACCCATGACGTCGGCAAAGGTCTGTGCTGCTGCCCGGCGGTCCGTCGACCAGACGATCAGGTGGTTCAGTTGCGGCGTCACGCATCGGCTCCGATCGCTCGGTGGATCTCTTTGATTGACGCACACAATAACTTGTCAAAGTTGACTGCGTCAAGCACATACAGTTGGATGGGTATGGCTATTCGCTTCCGGGTCACCGAGGCCACTGAGACCTATGGTCTGCTGCGCTCGACCTTCACGCAGATTCACGACCTGCTCGCCCGTGAGATGGAGGACGAGACCGGATTGCCGTTCGATCGGTACGGCCTCCTGCTGATGCTGGCGCAGGCCGACAGAGAAGGGCTCCGCCCGTCTGATCTCGCCGACGTTCTCCCGATCACACCCAGCGGCGTCACCCGACTCATCGATCGGCTGGAACGTGACGGAGTTGTCGAGCGCAGAGCATGCTCGGCCGATGGCCGCGGGACGATCGTGGCGCTCACCGAGCGCGGTGAGGAAGTGTTCCGCCGGGCCGGCCGTGTCCACCTACGCGGTATCGATCAGCACATCGGGGCCATCCTGACCGCTGAGGAGATGGCCGAGCTCCGCCGGATCATGACCAAAGTCGCGGCCGGCATCGACGCCGCATAGCCGGCAGGATGCTCGGCCACGACGGACGGCGAACGTCCGCTCCGCAATTCGCTCGACGCCGGTGGAAGCGTGCCGCATCGCGATGCCCAAACCGGTCGCCCGAAGATCCCGGCTTCGGAGTGGTGGAGCGGGGCGGTTTGGTCTCAGGGGATGACGACGAGTTTGCCGGTGGCGCGTCCGGCTTCCATGTCGGCGTGGGCCTCGGCGATGTCGTCGAGGCGGTAGGTGCGATGGATCGGCACGATGGCGTCGCCGGCCGCGACGGCGTCGAGAAAGTCCTGGAGGACGTGGGTGGGCAGGTCGGTGGCGTCTCCGCCGTAGGCGGTGAGGCGGACGCCACGTGGGAGGTACTCGATCGGGTAGAAGTCGCGCACGGTCCACTGGTTGGAGAGCATCCCGGTGAAACAGACCACGCCATGGACCCGGGTTGCGCGAAGCGTGTCGGGGAGGGTCGGGGTGCCGACGAGTTCGAGTGCGGTGTCGACACCGTCACGGAAGATCGTGCGGGCTTTGTCGGCGATGTTGCCGTCGTCGACGAGGACGTGGTCGACCCCGATGTGGCGGAGGATGTCGGCGCGGTCGGGGTTGCGGGTGGTGGACAGCACGGTCATGCCGAGTCGTTTGGCGAGCACTGCGGTGGCCATCCCGATCGACGAGGTGCCGCCACGGATCAGGATCGACTGGTCGCCTTGGGCGTCGAGCCCGATCGTGAGTGAACCGTGCGAGGTCTGGAGCATCTCGGGGACCGCTCCGAGCGTCGCCCAGTCGAGGCTGCTCGTGAACGCCACGACCTGTCGGACGGGGACACAGGTGTATTCGGCGTACCCGCCGTCGAAGGTGCGTCCCATGCCACCCATCAACGCCGCGACCTGTTGACCGACGGTGTAGTCGCCTGCGGGGCATTCGGCGACGGTGCCGGTGGCTTCGATGCCGAGGACCCGGGGGAAGGTGACGCCGTCGGCGAGACCGAGGCGGGTGTGGAGTTCGGAGCGGTTGAGTCCGAACGCCTCGACCTTGATCAGCACCTCACCCGCTTGCGGTGTCGGAACCGGGAATCTCGCGGACGCGGAGTGCGTCGGGTGGGCCGGGGGCGTCGAGCACGACGGCTCGCATCGTGGCCGGGATCGTTGCCATGCTCAGGCGCTCCTTCGTTGCTCGCGGAGGTGGGCGCGCAGCTTGCGCACCGTTGCGGCGAAGCGTTGCAGCTCGCTCGGCGACAACGGTTCACCCAGCCAGACGCCGAGCTCGTCGGTCGAGCGTGCGTTGCGCCGCGGTGAGCAGTCGCTGACCGGCACGGGTCAGCTCGATCGTCGATGAGCGGCCGTCGTCGGGGTTGGGTGAACGTTCGCACCAGCCAGCGTTCTCGATCCGGTCGATGAGTTTGCTGGTCCCCCCGATGGTGATCGACAACGCCTCGGCGATGTCGATCACCCGACAGCTCGGTGTGGAGTCGATCACGTGCATCGGCTCGAACCACGACAACGCCAGATCGTGATCGCAGCGCAGACGCGGCATCGACCAGATCCCACAGTTCGGTCTCGAGGCGGATCAGATCACTGAACAACGACCCCAGATCTTGACCACCCGGAAGTTCGACGACAGATGTCCGTTCCATGGAATACATCCTAGGTCATCCAAGTTGCATTCCGTGGAACGTACCTACACGAGAAACGGGACGAACATGACCAACCACGACGATCAGATCCGATCACTCCTCGCCACGTACGAAGAGTCGCTGAACACCAGCGACGCCACGCTCGCCGCGTCCTGCTACACGGCGGACGGGATCTTCATGCCGACCACGCTGCCCACCGCGGAGGGCGCACACATGGACGACGCCTACGGGCAGATCTTCGACGCGATCCGTCTCGACGTCACCTTCACGATCGACGAACTCGAGGTCACCAGCGACACCACCGCGTACGCGCTCACCCGCAGCAACGGCACCCAAACCGTGCTCGCCACCGGCGACCAGGCATCCGAATCGAACCGCGAGATCTTCCTGTTCCGCCAGACCGACACCGGCTGGAAGATCGCCCGCTACATGTTCAACAAGCCCGCATGAACGACACCGACCTCGAGTCTCCACCGCGCCGAACACCTCCGATTTCGTCGATCGCCCACCGCACATAATCCGAGCGCAGTAACCCGCTGACCGCCGTCGACGCACCACTCGGCTTCGGCCCTATGCAGTGCTCGGTAATCGCGGGCTGTTGTCGTGGTTCGGTTATGGCGTCGACCAGGTTGACCAGTGGAATCGCCAGGCGGAGTCGTCGATCGGGGCTGTGTCGCGGTCGTCGGTGCTGATTGTCTGGCGGAATTGTCTGGCGGCTTCGGCGTGGAGCGCTTCGTTGGTGTCGTTGCTGGAGATCATGACGTGGTCGTCGATCACGTAGGTCTTGGCGCTGTAGCCGAAGCGTTGCTTGAGTTCGTACCGGGCGGCCCGACGCAGTGCTGCTGTTTGATCGCCGGGCACGCCGACGACTTCGGCGGTGCCGTACTGATGGACCGCTCGCCCGATCATCACGGCGAGCAGCCCGATCCGGTCGTCGGTGACGGGGGCGGGGAACCAGCGGTCCAGGATCGACAGGCAACGTCGACATGTCGGTGCGGTGTCCGTATCGGTGCTGTCGCCGATCGAGTCGCTGCCGGCCATTCGGGTCCATCTGATGCCGCACAGGGTCCGTGGTGCCCAGCGCGGTTCGCGTAATGCACTCGACACAACGCCGCGAAGCGCTCAGAACCAAAGAACACGTTGCCGACTGGCGCCGAGCCCACCCGGGGTACGCGGCGGACCGGCACTGACGCCAAGCAGAGCGCCCTGCGGAGAGAATGTCCTTTCCCGGCGAGTCGCTTAGCACAATGATAGTGTTGTGGTGTGCTTCCTATGTTCGATCCCGACAGCGGTCGACTGCCGCCAGGTGAGCATGTCGCGTCGTGGGACGAGGTGGTCGAACGCTTCGGGTGGACCGAACGCCGCCGACGCTTGCTCGACGGACTCGCCGAAGCGATCGAGCTGCTCGCCCAAGCCGGCTGCCGGCAGGTCTGGTTGAACGGCAGCTTCGTTACCGCCAAAGACGAGCCTGCCGACTTCGACGCCTGCTGGGACACCGACGATGTCGATCTCGACGCACTCGACCCAGTGCTGTTGGACCTGTCCAACCGCCGAGCCGCGCAGAAAGCGCGCTTCGGCGGGGAGCTGTTCCCGAACGTCGTCGAAACACAATCGGGTCTGTCGTTCGCCGAGTTCTTCCAGAACGAACGCGACACCAGCCGCAAAGGCATCGTCATCATCCACCTCTCGAAAGGAGAAGCACCGTGATCACCAACGAAGTGCAATACCGGGCCACCAAGGCACACCTCGAACGCTTCGAGCAAGCCGCCGCCAACATCGAGGACCGCCCCGGCAAACGAACCAAACTCGAACGCCTCGAACTCGACGCCGTACGCGCCCAGGCCGGCGACCTACGCGCCGAACTCGCCGACTTCGACCAGCTGCGCGGCGGAACCTTGTCGACATTCGATGCGGCGTCGTTGGAGGAACTCTCGACAGTGCTCGTCAAGGTACGCATCGCTCGCGGCTGGACCCAACGTCAGCTCGCCGAGGCGCTCGGGATGGCCGAACAACAGATCCAACGCTACGAAGCCAACGACTACCGCTCGACCAGCCTCGCCCGGCTGTGCGACATCGCCAACGCCCTCGGCGTCACCGTCGCGCAACACGCCGAACTCAAGCCCTCCGCGGCCTGAACGGCGCAAACCACTCTCCGTGACGAGCGAGACCGAGCCGTCATGTACCAAATATGTACCAGCACAGCGGTAAACAACGGGGAACCACGGGGACTCACGGTCACTCGAAATCCGTACGTGAACAGGGCAAACATCCATCTACCAGGCGCTCCGCAAAGTTGCTCGGCGTCCGCGCGGTCATGACCGACGGGGTGCCAGCGTCGTCGCTCCTTGCCGGTGAGCGGGTCGAGGCCGTTGTAGGCGACGACGTAGAAGCGGTCCTTGCGTTGCACGATGTAGCTCATCTCGACAGCGTTGACGACTTCGACACCAACCCGAAGAGACGCACCAGCGACTGATGCCCACCCGTCCTCGCGGGAACACGGAGCGACTCGCGTCACCAGATCCGGCTCCGTGACGCGCATCTGATTGCGGGTTGCCCTCGGGACGTCGCGACTCAAACACTTCGCCCGGACTGCCACGCGGACCTGAGCGTTCTGGTCTGTGATTATGAGTTGGTGCCAGGCGCGCCGTCACCGATCGGAAGTGCCGATCTCGGACGGTCGTGATGCGGTTTTGGTGCCGTTCTTATGGGCGCGCGGGAGGTCGGTGATCACCGCGAAGCGATGAGTCTCCAGGCTTGGATCTCGGAGCGGTAGGGGAATTCGAAGGAGTCGCCGACGTCGTGAGCGATGTGGCGAATCTTGTCGAGTACTTCGATCTGGGCGGCTGGGTCCAGGGCGGCGATGAAGCTGGTCGAGAGCGCCCGGTCGACAACTTGCTGAGGTGTGGTCGGCCTCGGGTTCGCAATCGACCAGTCGTCGACGGGCTCGAAGGCGGCTGAGCCGTCGATGGCCTGTCGCCATTCCATGGTTCGGTGCCGAGGTGTGTCACCGGCGTGTCGGTCGACGACGTCGGTGTACCGGCGAACCCAGTCGACGGTTTCGTCGCGAACGTTCCACACGCACACGACGAACCCGCCCGGGCGCAGGATGCGTTCGATCTCGGCAAGCGCGGCGCCGTGGTCGAACCAGTGGAATGCTTGGGCGGCAACGACGGTGTCGACCGAGTTGTCGTCAAGGCCGGTGTCCTCGGCGGTCCCATCGACCGCCGTGACCGTCGGGTGCGCTGCGATGATCGCGTGACGCATCGACGCCACTGGTTCGATTGCGATCGGGACGCATCCGGCTTCGACGAGCTGCGACGTGAAGATCCCGGTCCCAGCCCCCACATCGGCCACGTCACCGTTCGCGTACTTGTCGATGAAGCGCTCGACGAGAGCCGGGTGATACCTCGGGCGCACCAATGCGTACACGTCGGCCTGCTGGTCGTAGCCGGTGCGTGCTGCGTCGTGAACCACTAGCGAGATTCTTGCAGCCCGAGCAGGGCTTGGTTATGGATCCCGGACTCGCTAGTCGCAGCGTCGTCGTGACCGGCTCGCAATGAACAACCACTGGTCACGGCTCGACGTTCGACTGGATCTCCCCGCACATTCTTGAGCGCCTCTCCGCTCGAAGAAGTGCCGCCATGAGCGCACTTTCGGGCGGCTGAGCGGTGCGGATATGGGCGGGCCGAGGGTCACTCGGCGTTGACTGCTTGGCCGTAGCGTTGCCTGGCTGCTTCGCCTGAGGTGCCGACCATCGCTCCGATCGCGGCCCATGAGTGTCCGTCGTGTCGCGCGCGAATCACGGCATCGCCGAGGCTTCGCTCTGCTTCGGCGCGGGCGAGGAATGCATCTCGGACTGCTCGCAGTGCGGTGGCGTCGCGAAGATCCTCGGGCTCGGCCTGTTCGAAGCGGGCGGCGAGTTCGTCGGCGTGGTCGATGATTTCTTGGGCTGTGCGAGGCATTGGAATCACCTGAGGTACTTCGGTCGGGCCGGCATGGCGTGAACGATGATCGGGCCGTCGGCGCTGTCGATCACGCCGATCTCGAGGAGGTTGCCGGCGGTGTCGGCGCCGACAAACATGACGAAACCGTCATCGAGGTCGTCGACAAACATCGGATGGTTGAAAGCGTGGAGCATGTCGTTGTCGCGGATGCCGTGCTTGCGGGCGCTGGTGGCGATCAGCGGCGCATCCACGGCTACAAGTTAGCTTGCCGACAGTCGTATCGCAAGTTGCCTTGCGATGGTTCTTGAGCACGAGCATTGTCGATCGGATTCACTGCCAGGAACGCTCGGCTGTCGTGCCGATCTGGGCGGTTGGGCACGGGTGGATGCTTGAGCGATATGGGTTGCGTCGCAGACCGTGATGTATATGCTTGATGTATGTCGTCGACGAGAACGCAGATCTACCTGACGGACGACCAGCGCCGCCGCATCGATCGGATCGCCGAGGCCAAGGGCTTGACCATGGCAGAGGTCGTGCGCCGCGCCGTCGACGACTACCTCGACGACGAACCCGAGGCCGAGCTCGCGCTCAGTGCCACCTTCGGTGCAGCACCAGGAGCACAGGTCCCGTCACGCGACGACTGGCAACGTGGCTGACCTCCTCATCGACACCGACGTCTTCGTCGACCACCTCCGAGGCGCGCGCGAACTGCGGGCGAAGCGTCACCGTCTCAGCTACTCGGTGGTCACACGTGCCGAGTTGTTCGCCGGCAACACCGCAACCGATCTCTCGGTGCAGCTCCTCGCGCCGTTCCGCGAGCTTGACGTCAACCGCGCCGTCGCCGAGCGGGCCGGACGGATTGTTCGAGAGTTCGGGACACGGCTACCCGACGCGCTCATCGCAGCTACCGCTCTCGAACACGGGCTCGGGCTGATCACCCGCAACCGCAAGCACTTCGACCCCATCCGCGGTGTTCGCATCCGAGAGCTCGGCTGACGACACCACCGACGCGTTACGGATCGGTCGCTGGTGTCGTTAGCGCTCCGCAGAGTGCCGATCCCCGACGGTGCAACTGATCCTGCGGCCGGCGCTGATGCGTGTGTTGCGGGCATGACGTCATTCGGGCTTGACGTCATGGATGTCGGGAACTTCGGACTCTGTCGATCCGTCGAAGTTGCGAACGGGTGGTCTGCGAGAGGTGTGGCCAGCCTTTGGAGGTGGACGTGAATCGGTCAGTGAAGCTTCTCGCTCTCGTTCTCGGTGTCTCCCTGGTCCCGGTCTTGGGCTGTGGCTCTGGCGACGAGCCTGGCACTGAGGCCGTCACGTTCGACCCGTCCTCGATCGTCTCCGTCCCGGATGCCGACCGTGAAGCGATGATCGCGTCGGGTGATTCATCCGTTGTACTTGATGATCGTGTCTTCAACGCGCAGGCTGCGGACGATGATGTCTTCTCCACCGCGCCCTCCGACAACGCGAACGGGCCGACGCAACCCAGGACTGGCTCGAGCGATGGGATCGCGCCGAACGCTGGTACTCCCAGCACGTCCGCCCGATCGAGACCTTCGATCTGATCGTCAATGACGAGCCAAACGGCGGCCACGTGCCACCAGACATCAAGCACTCCCGAGACGAGTAGCGACCAGCTCACCTGCTGATATGGCTGTGGCTTGGGAGTCCGATCGAGTCCGGGATCTGTCGCCGAAGCGGTGCACCGTCCAACCCGACGACGCGCCGCCGGGCGAGTCGTGTCGCTCAGCGATCGCCGAGTCCGAGTTGCTCGGCGACCTCGCTGTGCCAGCGCGCATCGGGTGAGGCATGGACCGCTCGCCAGCCGAACGACCGAGCCACCTCGACGTTGTTCAGCACATCGTCGACGAAGACCACGCTCGACCGCTCGGCCACTGACACGCCGAGGTGCTGAGAAGCTGTCTCGAAGAATCGGACGTCGTGTTTCCGGAAGCCGAGGTCGGCCGAGTAGCAGACACGATGAAGCGGCACGACCGCTCCGATCCTTCGGCGCAGATACCGAGCGCGCCGATGCTCCTGATTGGTCGCGAGCACGACCCGGCAGCCCGCGTCAGCGGCGCGACGCGCCAGATGACGCCGCGACCGGGGCGTAGTCGGCATCGAACCAGCACGACAACACCGACTCGACCCCAACCTCGGCGCCGATCTGCGCCAGCGCTTCGGCGAGGCCGTCCTCGATCGATCGTCGACCGATGAGGATGTCGTCCCAGCTCTGCGTGCAGAACGCTTCGCGGAGCTGCATCTCTTCGATCCCGAACCGTGCCGTGAGCTCGTTCGTCCAACGGCCGTTGCCGTTCCGATCGGGATCGAGCAGCACGCCGTCAACATCCAGCGCAAGCGTCTGCATCAGGTCTCGTCTACCACGTGCTCCGTTTCGCCTCGTGGACCGGACTCCGAAGTTCCGACCCGCAGGACGAACCAGTGTGCTCGGAGCTCGTCGTGACTTGGTCGCCGTGCGCTGTCTGCGTGCTACGCATGTTGGTCGATGAAGTAGACGACCTCTGGGTCGCCCTGGTCCAGCCCATCGAGCCGTCCGCTGAGCGTCCAGCCTTCGGCGGTGAACAGCGACCGCATCGCGGCGTTCGACTCGTTCGTCGAACTGAACACACGAGACGTGCCGGCACGATCGACCGCCGCCCTGAGCAGTGCTCGCCCGACACCGCGACGCCGGTAGTCGTCATGAACGACGAGCAGCTCGACGAAGTCGCGGTCGAAGAAGTGCCTCGGCGCGGTCACGACATAGCCGACGATCTCGCGGTCTTCTGCGAGCAGACAACGGCGATTCGACACCGCCTCCTGGATGAAGGCGTTCCTGTCGACCTCGCCGCCACGTGCCAGATCGTCGAGTTTCTGCAACGCGTGCTGGTCACCGTCGCCAGCGAGTCGAAGTCGAACGTGCACCTGCACATTCTTCTTCAAGCCGACACTCGCCCGCCGGGCACACCATGACGCGGTCCGTGATCGATGGTGCGAGGACTTGGGTATCCGACGTCTGGCACCGGGCGCCGTCGATCCTGGTCGTGACGGTTGCGGTGGCCGATGCAGCATGGAGGTGTGCACGACGATCAGATCGACATCAGCCGCGAGCAGGTCGTGGCACTGATCGCGGACCAGTTGCCCGACCTCACGGGCCGTGACGTCGTCGCAGTCGATGGAGCTGGCACGGTGCATGCGATCTATCGGATCGGTGACGACCTGGCTGCCCGGTTCCCGCTTCGCCGTGCCGACCCCGACGCCGTGCTGGAGCAGCTCCGCCGTGAGTCGGCGGCGGCTGCGGAGTTCCGGCGTGCCTGCCCGGTGCCGGCGCCAGAACCGCTCCACGTCGGGCAGCCCGGCCACGGCTATCCACTGCCCTGGCTGGTCCAATCGTGGCTGCCGGGCACGCCGGCGACGCCGACGTCGTGTGCTCGTTCCGCCGGCTTCGCTCGCGACTTGGTCGCGCTGATCGAGAGCCTCCGTGGCTGGGACACCGCCGGACGCCGATTCCATGGCGAGGGACGCGGCGGCGAGCTGACTGACCACGACGACTGGGTGGACGAGTGCATCCGACGAAACGCAGGGTCGTTCGACACCGACGCGATGCGAACGATGTGGGCCGGCTACCGGCGGCTGCCACGAGAGGACCCCGACGTCATGTGCCACACCGATCTGATCCCGTCGAACCTCCTCGTCGACGACGGGCACCTCGTCGGCGTGTTGGACACCGGCGGGTTCCAACCAGCAGACCCCGCCCTCGACCTCGTCAGCGCCTGGCACCTACTCGCCGACGCACCGCGCCAGCAGCTCCGAACCAGCCTCGGCTGCAGCGATCTGCAATGGGAACGAGGCAAAGCCTGGGCGTTCCAACAGGCCATAGGGCTGCCCTGGTACTACCGCGACACCAACCCCGCGATGGCCGAACTGGGAACCACGACACTCAACCGGCTCCCCACCGAACCGTGATCCCGACCCAACGTTCTCAGTCCGGTGATCGTCCGTAGGCGGTGAGGGTGCGTACCGCAAGCAGGGTTCGGATGCCGCGCCATTCGGACGTGGACGCCGCGCTGGGTGGTTCCCACGAGATCGGCCAGCCACCGTCGTGTTGCTGTTGGCGTGCGAGGTGGTCGAGGTGGGCGGCGACGACGCCATCGCCGAACCAGGTCAGCGCAGTGCTGGCCGGTGTGGGCGCGAACTCCAGCGGGGTCACGCCATAGGCGTCGGCTGCCGGGTCCAGCTTGATGAAGGCTGCGCTCGGGAGCGCCGACGCGATCAGCGAGGCGAGTCGCTGGGCACGATCCTGGTCGGGAGCGTGCTGCAAGAGCTTGCTCAGCCCGAGGAGGTCATGGGCCTCGTCTGGGACTCGGCCGGCTTCGAGCTCGGCGAGACAGTGCTCGGTCGCTCGGTCGACCCATGGATGGTGGCAGCCGAGCGCGTGCGCGTGGGCGGCGATCGCCGCGGTGGGGTTGAGTCCCGGTGAGAGGTCCGTTGCCTCCCAGTGCGGGGCCCGCGGGTAACCAGCGATCGACGACAACAGGATCGGAACCGCGCCCGACGGCGCAGCAATGCTGGCCAGCCAGTCACACGCCGACGCGACGAGCTCGTCCGAGCGGGAGTCGGCGATCACGAGTCGCTCGAACGCGATCTCGACATCGAGGGGCTGGCTGTCCGGTGCCCGCTTGTCCGGTTCCAGACCCCATCCGAAGCCACCGTCGTCGTTCTGGTAAGCGGCGAGCGCCGCGAGGCAACCAGCGGGACTGGCACCGTCGAACAGGATTGCATAGACGCGCTGCTCGAGCAGCCGCGCGTTGGCATACACGAAATCCCGTGCCGCGCCCGGATCCCACCCCATCGACGAATCATCGCACGCGGCTGGACTGACCAGAGGCGACCGACAGTTGCGTCACACGCCCCGCAGGCTGCGGCAAATGCTCCCGGCCATCCAGTCACCGGCCACGGCGATCACGACGACGGAACGAACTCAACGCGATACCAGCACAGAACCGGCAGCGAGCGGTACGTTGCTGGCGAGGGTCGGCCACGGTCCGTGATCGCTACACCGAGCGTCGTCGGTTCGCGGTGGCGCTCCGATACCGAGATGCAGCCACGGACACGCTCCCACTGGAGTATGTAGGGGACGATGGCGTCAGCGAAGCCGTCCGATCCAGCGATGGTCCGGTTGGATGATGGTGAGGGCGTCGACAAGCCAGCTGGCGTCATCGTCGGGTAGATGCCGATGAGCGATCTCGAAGTCGTGCTGGTTCTCGGGTTCGTCGGAGGCGGCCATGTACAGCAGCTGCACCTCGGGCCGGACGACCCGGATCCCCGACGCGCTGTCGGTGATGACCTGCTCGACTGGGCGCTCGATCCGGTCGTCGCGCCGAAACGTCCAGGTCGCTCGGTCGACGGTCTCCGCGAACAGATCAAACTCCCCCCGAGGCGATCGCGCCTGCAGCTGGAAAGCCGGCGGTTCGATCAGTTCGCCGGTCCAGGGTCGCCAGCCACTGCCGGGAGGATCGAGGCGCCACAGCGTCCAGTCAGCAGCAAGCGCGGAGCGCGCCGTGAGTTGGTCGCAGCGGCGGACGACGACTTCGACATCGTGATGCTCACGCGACTCGGTGTCGAGCCACAGATCGATTGCCCACCCGCCGGCCACGGCCCACCAGTCGACGGTGCCGTCCATCGTGGCTGCGACCTCATGGGGATGGAGCACCGGTCGATGATGGCACGGTTTCGTTTCACCTGGTCGTGATCGAGCACGTCGCTGGCAGGCTGGTCTATGCAAGCTCGGCGGGGAGGTCGAAGCGGAACCGGGTGCACAGCAGTGCCATGTCGTGGCGGTCCTCGGCTCGCGCGGTGTAGCCGGTGTGCCATCGCAGCGACCACGCCGCGGACTCACATCGAACGGTGCGACCACCGATCAGGCCGCGACCCGACAATGCCTCTATCGGGAACGTCTCGCCGGTCTCCACACCGCCGTAGTGGAACACGCCGTCGCCGAGAGGCTCGTACAAGTGCAGATCGACGCGACGGGATGCACCGTCGTGGAGGACGAAGTTCCAGGGACGGTCGTCGCCCCACGGGTACAACCGATCCACTCCCGCATGGACGAAGGCGACGATGGCGTGCTCGAACGAGGCTGCCGCGATCCAGAGGTCGAGATCGCCGTGGGGGCGGGTATGTTCGCCGAGTAGCGCGTCGACGCCCCATCCACCGCCGACGCACGGATCGACGTCGCGAGCTGCAAGCTCATCGAGAAGAACGATGACCGCATCGGCGCCCATGAGGTGCCCGTTCACACCGACCGATCGTACGGTGCGTGACCGGTTTCGCTCGCTGCAGTTCGAACGCCGCACGATCAGAACACCGCCAGCCGAGCATCTCGATGACCCGCCGACTATCCGGCAGGCGGGGCGGTACGTCGATCGCGCCGCCCGCCACGTTCGGTGATCGTCACGCCTCCGGGTCGAGTATCAGGAGTGCTCCTCCGCGTCTCGTATCGCGCCGACGGATCAGGCTGGCGAGGCCTGCGGCGTGGCTACTTCCGCGCGAGCGTCAGGGAGCGCCCAGCTTCTTCGGTCTTGGAGCGCTGGTACCCCACAGCTCGCGAGCTGTCGACTGAACGTGCGGCCGGATCCGCTGGAGTGCCTTCGGCTCGATCTCTGACGGATTGAGTCCCGACGTCGGGTAGTTCTTCGCCCAGCCCCATGGGAGTCCGCTGTAGAGCGCTCCCTCAAGGAACGAGCGGAGATCCTCGATGATCTGCGCCGTCTGGCTTGTGGCGACGAGCTCAGCCTCCGTCGCCGCGAGCTCGAACGCGTCCCCCTCAGGCGTCCCGCGCCTGGGCCCATGCGTTTGAGTGAGCGTCGGCCATGGATCGTCGCTGCTCCGCGTCCCACGTCTGCGGATTCAGCTCGTGCGGATAGCCGGTCTGCATGTGCACGGACAGGAGGTCCGCGCCGCTGCGAGCTGCGGCGATGAATGCAGCGACGAGTGTTCCGAAGCTGTCGAGCCGTCGCTCCCGCAGGTGTTCCTCCCGTCGCACGAAGTAGCCGACGAGCGCTCCGAGCACGGCGCCGACCACGAGCATCAGCAGAGCAGTCACAACCATCGAGACTACGCACGGCCGAGCGATGCTCGACTCGTGAACTCGTTGCTCATGCTCTGGTCGGTGTGGAGGCACGCATATCAACAGCAGGGGTCGTGTCGCGAACCCACGCGCTACCCGGCACGGCGAGCGCTGCGACGATTCGGTCGATGACCACCCTCCGTGGGTTCGCCAAGTGAGGTGCGAACCGCTCGTGCGCCTGGTCGTACTCTGGGCGAATGTCGGAGATCTCACGCGAGGAGGCTGAGGCGTTCGTTCGGGCGGTCGTGCAGCTGGCCTCGATGGCCGATCGGGTGCTGCCGCATCAAAGCTCACCGCTGACGGCCCGGTTGGCCGCCCATCTCGGTGGTGTCGGCGAGGACGTGTCGAGCACGTCGATGTCGGTGCCGGTGATCGAACGCGTCAACGTGCAACTCGCCCTCGACGCCTACCGCGACGAAGCGGACGGCTTCGACGTGATCGGCTTGCAGAGCGACATCGGCCACTACGGGGGCGTGTCGCTACCAGGGATGGTGACCGGCTCGTGGCACGGCCCCGGTGAGTCGGCTCGCCAGTACGTGTCGGTCGATGTCGATGTCGACGAGACGATCGATTGTCTTCGGTCTGGGTTGATCCTTACCGACTTCGCCGGCGCTCCCTTGATCGCGCTGGTGTACGCATCCGAGCGCGGCATGATGCCGGAGCTGTTCGTCGAGGTCGTCGGCGCCGACCAGGCCACCGCGGACGGGTTCCTGCGCCGGCTGCGTGAGCTGATGCACGAGCACAACGCGTTCCGGGGCAAGGTCGTGTCGTTCACGTTCGGGATGCACGGCGAGTTCGGCCTTAGCTTCGTCCGACTCCCACATGTCGAGCGCGATGACATCATCCTCGCTCCCGGTGAGCTCGAAGCGATCGAGGCACACGCGATCGGGATCTCGGACCACGCCGACTCACTCCGGGCGGCACGGCAACACGTGAAACGCGGACTGCTGTTGTACGGGCCACCTGGGACCGGCAAGTCACACACGATCTCCTACCTGGCGAGCCGGATGCGCGACCGCACCACCATCATCCTCACCGGCGGCGCCGTGCGCGCCGTCGGACAGGCCGGCACGATCGCACGGTCGCTGCAACCGGCAACGATCATCATCGAAGACGTCGACTTGATCGCTCTCGATCGCCACCTTCCCGGCGGCGAGCACAACGCACTGCTGTTCCAACTGCTCAACGAGATGGACGGCCTGGCCGAGGATGCCGACGTGCTGTTCGTGCTCACCACGAACCGGGTCGACATGCTCGAGCCTGCGCTCGCCGCCCGACCCGGCCGGATCGACCAAGCCATCGAGCTCTCGCTGCCCGGCCCTGACGCACGCCGCCGGCTCCTCGAGCTCTACACGCACGCTCCGCTCCCCGATGATGACGAGGAGCTCGTTCGCCGGCTCGACGGCGTCGCTCCTGCCTTCATCAAGGAGCTCGCCCGACGCGCCGAGCTCGTCCGGCTCAACGGCACGAGCCCTGCGCCCGACGCGCTCGGTGCCGCGCTCGATGCGATGCTCGAACACGCCACCCCCGTGCTCCGCCGCTCACTGGCCGCACCGTCAGCCCCGGCCGCCCAGCCGCCTCACTGACCGCCGACGCAGGGTGAAGCCACTCGATAATCGCGCAGCGCGAAGTGCCGGCAAGCCGAGCAGAACCGGCATTATGCGAACGCCGATGTGCGCGGTAACGCGCGCGACCTGCGGCCGAATCTTCGAAGGCGACTTGCGTGATGACGCCCCTATGGTCGATCAGCGTTGGATCTCGAGATGGGGGATCTTCGAAGGTGAGTGCACGCCACGACGCCCCTATGGTCGGTCAGCGTTGGACCCCGAGAATGCGGATCTTCGAAGCGCCGAATCGGCCGGAATTGCCCTAGCCATCCCTAGAACTAGGCGGACTGAGCAACGCCCAGCGGACAGCCGTTACGCGAAACCCCTGGTGAGCGGAACTCAGCAACACTGAGCATCACCCAGAAACCTGGGGAGGGTGAACCACGACATCTTCGAAGGCACCGAGCAGATCCAGCAGCTCGTGATCTCCGGGCCATATCAGGCCTGCGTATCGAGTGAATTCTGCGAATCGCGGATTCAGCGGTTCGGGGGACGCTCTGCCGCACAATCTCGGGCGGGTGCTCTCCCGAAGATGCGCCTGATTGATGTTGAAGACGCGTTGCGGTGGTTGTCGTAGCGTCGATGGTGTCGCCGCGCCGACGAGGCGGATCACGGCGGGGTCGTTGGGGAAGGTCCCCACGACGTTGGGTGCGCCGACGGATCTCCTTGTTCGATTGTTCGAGCGGGTGGTTCGACCAATGGTGCCTCGCTGGCAAACCTGGGTGAATTCCAGCTGCTCGGGGGAATCCACTACATTCTCGGCGTGCTGGAGGCTCTGGGGAAGATCGCTGCGTTCCCAAAGCGGATCGTTCGGAACACGTCGCTGGTCACGCGGCTGTCGCTGGTGATCGTTCTCGTCGCACTCGTTTCGTTGGCGATCACCTCGGTCGTCGGACTCCAGCGTGGCAGCGATCTCGCTGACGGCGTGCTCCGTGACCGGCTGGAGGCGACCGGTGCGGCGCAGGCGACGGAGGTCCGGTTGGCCGTGCGCAACGTCGAACTCGTCGTGATCGGGCAGGCGATCAGCCCGAGCACCGCCGAGGCGATCGACGCGTTCGCCCAGGCCTACCGCGAACTGGATGCCGTCGGCCCGACAAGTGCCGACGAGGCAGCGGTCGACGAGTACTACGTCGATGTGGTCGCCCCGGAGCTGTCCGAGGTGCGGGGCCGGCCGATCAGCGCTGCAAGCCTCCTGCCCGAGGCACCCGCTGCGGTCTATCTCCAGGCGAACTACGTCGCGCCGAACGCCGACGACGCAAGCCTGCTCAACGATGCCGGCGACGGCAGCGACTGGTCGGCGGTCCACGCCGAACTGCACCAGTCGTTCAGCGAAGTGGCGATCCGGGCCAAGGTCGACGACCTGTACCTGATCGAGCCGACCAGATACACGATCGTCTACTCGACATCGAAGGACCCGGACTTCGCGACGAGCCTGCTGTTCGGGCCGCAGAGCGGCAGCGCGCTCGCTGCGCTCATCAGCTCCTTCGGCAACGATCCCGAGCCCGGTACGGCGAAGATCCAGGACTTCACGAGCTACTCCGCCGCCGGCGGAGCCCCGAGCGCGTTCGTGGCCAGCCCGGTCGTCATCGAAGGACGGCTGGCGGGGTTCGTCGCGCTGCGGGTCGGCCCGGAGCGGCTCAACTCGATCACATCGAACGGTGGCTCGTGGCCCGATCTGGGAGAGACCGGTCAGACCTACGTCGTTGCCGGCGACAGCCTGCTGCGCTCCGACGCTCGCAGGTTCGTCGAGGACCAGCGTTCGTATCTCGATGCCGTGAGCGCGGCGGGGGCAGCCAGCGAGGAACAGGTCGGGCTGATGCGGTTGCTGGGGACGACGGTCCTGCTCCAGCCGGTCGACGACGCGACCGCGACTGCTGCGATCGGCGATCGACCCGAAGTGGTCGAGACGAGGAACATCTTCGGAACAACGGTCGTGCAGGCCCGCCGCCCGCTGATGATCGATGGGCTCGACTGGGCGATCGTCGCGGAGGTCGAGCGTCAGGAGATCACGCAGCCGATCGTCGATTTCGCTCGCAACCTGCTGATCGCCATCGCCGTCCTCCTCGTCGGGATCACGTTCCTCGCGGTCCGGTGGTCGAACCGTCTGCTGCAACCGGTTCGGGTCATCTCGACCAACCTCCGCGCGGTACGGGCCCGGGGCGACACCGACGGGGGACTCGATTCGACCGATATTCCGGCCCATGCTGCGACCGAGTTCGCCGCGCTGGCGGGCGACATCGACACGATGCTGGCCACGCTCGCCGCACGCGACACCGCCGCCCGGACGCGAGCCGACGAGCGCCAAACCCTCCTCCGACGGTTGCTCCCGCCGCAGGCGGCGCAGCGGGCCGAGGCCGGCGAACGCGACGTGATCGATCAGGTGGCGAACGTGACGATCGCGGCGGTAGGCATCAAGGGGTTGGGTCAGCTCCTGCAGTCGGGTTCGCGTGATGACGCTCGGGATGTGCTCGATCGTTTCGTCGAGGAGGCTGACGCACTGGCCAAGCAGCGTGGGCTGGAGCGAGTCCGGCTGTCCGGTGACGCGTACGTCGCCGGCTGTGGCATCGTCCGCCCTCACATCGATCACGCAGCGCGGGCGGTGGCGTTCGTGCTCGACGTCGGCGAACTCACCCGCGATCTCGCCGACGACGGTGGATACCCGATCTCGATCAGCGCCGGTGTCGATTCAGGTCCGGTGACCGTCGGGTTGACCGGCGGTTCGGGCCTCGTCTACGACGCCTGGGGCGCGACCGTGCAACGGGCGACCGAGCTGGCCCGGCGCGCTGCGGCCGGTGGCATCACGGTGTCCGCGGCGTGCCGGGCCCTGCTTCCGCCGACCTACCAGACCGAGGACTGGGATGTCGATGATCTCGGCGACTTCGGCGGCGCCGGCATCGTGACCGGTCGCACGACCGAATCGGAGCCGGTCCGATGAGCAGCCTCTTTCCCGATTCGAGTTCGGCGTGGGCGGCGCTGGTCATCGTCGTGTTGCCGCTGCTGATCATCGGCGCCGGCGAGTTCGACGAACGGCTCCGTCAGCGGGACTCGGAGTTGAGGGCCGCCTTCTCGACCTTCCGGGTGTGGGTGGTGCCGCTGCTCACGATCTGGGTTCTCGGCCGCGTGTTGTTCGATTTCGAAGGGGACAATCCGGCGATTCGGCTGCTCGGCACTGCGATCCTGCTCTCCGGTGCGACGGCTGTGCTGTCGGCCTTGCGGGTGGTCGTCGTCCGGCTCAGCGATCGTCCTCGCACCTCGGGGCGTCGGCCGATCCCCCGTCTTCTCCTCGCCATGCCTCGCCTGTTGCTGATCTTGACGGTCGCCTGGCTCGTGATCGCGGGTGTGTGGGGCGTCGACTTGTCGGCGGCGTTGACCGCTCTCGGGGTGACGTCGCTGGTGATCTCGTTCGCTCTGCAGGACACGCTCAGCGGCATCGCCTCGGGATTCACGCTGCTCGCCGACCAACCGTTCAGCCCGGGCGACTGGATCGAGTCCGGCGATGTCGAGGGTCGCGTCATCGACGTCAACTGGCGTTCGACACGAGTCCAGACTCGCAATGGTGACCTGGTGGTGATCCCGAACGGCCAGCTGGCGAACGGGAAGATCACGAACTACGACCGCCCGAGCAGCCTGCATCGGGTGATGGTGCCCGTGCAGATCGAGCGTTCCGCCCCGCCGACGGCGGCCAAGGAGATGCTGTTGGACGCTGCCCGTTCCACCCCGGGGGTGGTCGCCGAACCACCACCGCTGGTGGTCGTCAGCCAGATCGCTGACCCGGTGGTCGACTACCAGACCTACATGTGGATCGACGACTACTCGATCGCGCCGCTCGTCAAGGCCGACTTCGGCGCACTGGTCTGGTACCTCTCCTACCGACACGGCGTCCCGCTGCCCAACCCGGCCCAGGATCTGTACCTCTTCGACGGCGCCAAGACGGCGCTCGAGAGTGCGGTCTCGGCCGACGATGTTCGCCGCCGCCTCATGGACGCTCCGGTGGTCGCCGATCTCGACGACGACGTGCTCGACCACCTCGCGGCTGGCGCATCGATCGACCAGTACCAGCGGGGTGAGACGATCCTCACCCAGGGCGAGCGCGGTGACCTCTTCCTGCTCGATTCGGGCAGGGCCAGTCTGATGCTCGAACAACCCGGGGGCGCCGACGTGGCCGTGCTCGACATCGAACCCGGAGAGATGATCGGCATCCTCGACGAGCCAGCCGAATCCGGTCGCACCGTGCGTGTCGGCGCCGTCACCGACTGCGACGTGATCCGCATCCCGCCCGACGCCGCAGCACGGGCGATCACGCTCGCCCCCGAGCTCGCCGCGGTACTCGACCAGCTCGCCGTCACCCGGCGTCGGCGGATCGACCGTGTGCTGCGACGGATCGCCCGTGGCGCCCGCCCGGCCCCGACGGTTGCTTCGACCGACGGCGGTGCATCGTGAGCCGGGGCCGCACCGGAGGGTTGCGACGGCGCCTGACCGTGGCCCTGGTCGGGGTCTCCCTGGTCTCGGTCCTCCTGCTGGCGGTGGTGAACTTCGTCTTCGCCCGTCAGCTGATCGACGACAGTGTGAGTTCCCAGCTCGAAGCGGTCCGCAACAGCCGCGTCCGGGCGCTCACCGACGGGGTGGAGCGGATCGATTCGCGGGTCTCGATCATCGCCGAGAACCCGAGCCTTGTCGATGCACTCGCCGCACTGTCCGACGGCTACGGGCAACTCGACGACGACATCACCCCGGAACAACTGGACGGGCTCGCCGCGCTGTATGAGACAGAGAACCTCCCGCCCTTCGCCGCCGCCGGCCTCGACATCCCCGCGACTGCGCTGGTCCCGAACTCCGCCGCCGGCCGCTACGTCCAACAGCAGTACATCGCAGCCAACCCGAACGACCCTGAGGAGCGCGACCTGCTCGACGACGCCGGCGACGGGTCGGCCTACAGCGCCGCTCACGAAGAGTTCCATCCGCTGCTCAGGGATCTGCTGGCCAGCTCGGGGTTCTCGGATCTGATGTTGGTCGACGCGGACTCGTTCCAGGTCGTCTACTCGGTGAAGAAGCGGATCGATCTCGGCACCGACGGGTTGACCTGGCCCAGTGTGAGCGATGAGTACCCGAACATCAGGGGCATCGGGAGGGTCCTCGAACAGCTCAGCGGCGTCCCCGTCGGTGATTCGGTCCTGTCCGACGCCGTCTTCTACGTCCCGACTGCCGGCGAGCCCGCCCTGTTCGTCGCGGCAGCGGTGCGGTCGGGTTCGAGCGTGGTGGGGGCGTTGGTGGTCGAGTTGCCTGCCACCGTGCTGACCGATGTGATGACCGCCGGACAGAATTGGGAACTCCTCGGACTCGAACAGACCGGGGAGGCCTACATCGTCGGGCCCGACCGGACCCTGCGATCGGAGTCGCGGGCCTGGATCGAAGACCCGGCCGACTTCCTGCGCCGGGCCCGTGAGACCGACGACGCCCAAGCCGATCGGATCGAGACCGTCGGATCGCGGATCCTGCTCCAGACGGTCGACAACGCGGCGGTCACTGCTGCCCTGAACGGCGACGAGTTCACGGGCACGGTGAAGAACTACCTCGGCCAAGAGGTCCTCGCCGCCGCTGGTCCGGCCCAGGTGAGCGGCTTGGGCTGGACGGTCATCGTCGAACAGAACACCTCCGAGGCGAACGCCGCCCTCAACTCGCTGCTGCGGGCGCTGCTGATCGTCCTCGCGATCCTGCTCCCGCTCATTGCCGTGATCGGCTGGCTGCTCGCCCGGACCTTGACCCGACCGGCCGAGACGCTCGTCGATGCAGCCGACCGCATCGCGGGCGGCGATCTCGACACCGAGGTCGAGGATCTCGGACGCAACGAGCTGGGCGACCTCGGACGCCAACTCGAAGGAGTCGCCCACCAACTCGGTGCCAGGGAACAAGCAGTCGCCGACGAAGAGCAGCGGATCACCGACATGCTCAGCGCTGCGCTCCCCGCCCGCCTGGTCGCACGTGTCCGCAACGGCGAACACGCCATCGAGGACATCTTCGACACGGCCACGGCCATCGCAATGACCGTCGACGGGATCCCCGCCGGCGCCGGCGCCGACATCGACCTGGCCTTGGAACTCAACGACCGGCTCCTCGACGAATCCGACGCGCTCATGGAACGATTCGGCGTGGAACGGGTCCAGCGGTCATCGGGAAGCCAGCTCTACCTGGCCGGCCTCGACGACGACGAGACCCGATCCGACGATGCCCTCGCCTTCGTCTTCGCCGCGATCGAGGCGGTGACGGCCATCGGCACCGAATTCGGGCAGACCTTGAGCATCCGAGCAGGAGTCGCCGCCGGTGACGTCGCAACCGGGGTACTCGGGCGCCAACAGCTCTCGTTCGGCGTCTGGGGTGACCCACCCGGCAAGGCGATGACCCTCGCCTCGCTCGCCCAGCCCGGCCAAGTGCTCGCCGACGGGAGCGTGGTCGAACACCTCGGCCCCGACTGGGACGTGGGGCCGACGATCGAACTCCCAGGCTTCGCCGACGACATCGATGCCAGCATCGTCAATTGCCGGGTCGCGGTTCGAGAACCCTGATACGAGGACTGGCCTGGCCTCCGGATCACGTCGATCATGAACGCCATCTGTTCAACATCAAGGGCCGCAGCTGGCGGCTACGCGAACACAACGGCCTCGAGATCGCCACCACCAACCCCCACCGAACGCAGGCCCAGCGAACCTCACCTCCCGCCGACCGGAACACCGAATCCATGTCGGTCTTCGATGATCGCCGTTGACGAGCTTCCCTGATCGCTCATATGCGAATCGCCTCCTGCGACGTGCTCGGCCGTGAAGCACCCGCTCGGTCAGGCCGCCGCGCGTTCCCGAGCGGAATCACTCGTTCGGAGGTGCCGTCATGGACGACCGCTACTCGTCGAGCGTCAGCGATTCGGACAGTGTCCGATGTGACTCGATGTCTTCATCGAGGAGTTCGATCTTTCGCTGCGCCAACGCGATCACGTCGGCTCCGGCGATGAACCGCCGAGGGGGCGGGTCCTCGTCCGCGATGGCCCTCGACTGGCTCCGGTGATGAGCCACACCTTCATGTCGTCCAGGCGTCTCCTCCTGGTTCGCTGGACCCCGACAGTAACGACGGTGGCGCTCAGGTTCACCTGGGAGGGTGAATCACGAACGTGCCAGGGGCTGGTCGATTGATCGAATCCATGTCGACGTTCGACACCCGTTTCGCTCTCATCGGTGCGGCCGAGCGCGCGACAGCCCGGGACGGCTTCGCCGGTGCGTCGTTGCGCGAGATCATGCGCGACGCCGGCGCGAATCCCGGCGCCGGGTCGCAGGCGTCGGCCCTCCCCGTTCCATCGAGCCGGGCCGTCACATGACGGCGCGTCGGCTCGTCGAGCACATCCCACCAAGATTTGACTCGATCCAGAGTTGGTGTCAGTCTGTTCTTCGTGTCGGATGGCGTCGATGAGCTCCTGCGAGAGCATGGGATGCAGGTGACCGCCCAGCGAATGGCGATCTTGCGGGCCGTATCGGCCCGGCCCCATGCGACTGCCGACGACCTCGCCGACGACGTGCGCGCCGTCATCGGGTCGATCTCGCGCCAGGCGGTGTACGACACGCTCGGCGTCCTCGTCGACAAGCACCTCGTCCGTCGCATCCAGCCGGCGGGGTCGCCGGCTCGGTACGAGGACCGAGCGGGCGACAACCACCATCACCTCATCTGCCGCAGCTGCGGCACCATGTTCGACATCGATTGCGCCGTCGGCGAAGCGCCCTGCCTCACGGCCGACGACGATCACGGCTTCGAGATCGACGAAGCCGAGGTCGTCTACTGGGGGCACTGCCCCTCGTGCCGTCAGGAAGCGAGCGATTCGGCGCTTCCGTCGAAGGGCGCGGAGACCGCGACGACGACCTCCCGCACCCGGGAGCCGACGTCGAACAGACGGACCTGACCTCTTCCGATCCCGACAACACACACACCACACCCACCTCTACCGATGCAATACAAGGAGCACCAATGAGCGACTCAGAAGTCTGGGACATCAACGACAGCCGGGAGGGGTGTCCGGTCATGCACGGGCCCCACGCCGCACACACGGCGATGGGCTCGACGGCCAACGAGCACTGGTGGCCGAACCAGCTCAACCTGAAGATCCTTCACCAGAACCACCCGAAGTCCGATCCGCTGGGTGACGACTTCGACTACGCCGAGGCGTTCAAGTCGCTCGACTACAATTCGGTCAAGCAGGACCTTCACGCCTTGATGACCGACTCGCAGGACTGGTGGCCGGCCGACTACGGCCACTACGGCCCGCTCTTCATCCGGATGGCGTGGCACAGCGCCGGCACCTATCGCATCAAGGACGGTCGCGGTGGCGGCATCAACGGCACCCAGCGGTTCGCACCGCTGAACAGCTGGCCCGACAACGGCAACCTCGACAAGGCGCGGGCGTTGCTGCTGCCCATCAAGCAGAAGTACGGTCGGAAGCTCTCGTGGGCCGACCTGATGCTGCTCGCCGGCAACGTCGCGATCGAGTCCATGGGCGGCACGACGTTCGGTTTCGGCGGCGGCCGGGCCGACGTCTGGGCGCCCGAGGACGACATCTACTGGGGCCCCGAGACCACCTGGCTCGGCGACGAGCGCTACAGCGGTGACCGCGAGCTGGCGAACCCCCTGGGCGCCGTTCAGATGGGTCTGATCTACGTGAACCCGGAAGGGCCGAACGGTGTCCCCGACCCGCTCGCATCGGCTCGCGACATTCGTGAGACGTTCGCCCGGATGGCGATGAACGACTACGAGACCGTCGCCCTCATCGCCGGCGGACACACCTTCGGCAAGGCTCATGGTGCCGGCGACCCGGATCTCGTCGGCCCCGAACCCGAGGGTGCTCCGATCGCGCAGATGGGCCTCGGCTGGAAGAATGCCTTCGGCAGCGGCAAGGGCGTGCACACCACCACGAGCGGTGTCGAAGGCGCCTGGACGCCGACGCCGATCGAGTGGGACAACAGCTACTTCGACACCCTCTTCGGATGGGAGTGGGAGCTCGGCCAGAGCCCGGCGGGTGCGCACCAGTGGCACCCGGTCGAGGACGAATCGAAGACGGTGCCCGACGCTCACGAGGCCGGCGTGACACACAAGCCGATGATGACCACGGCCGACATGGCGCTGCGGGTCGACCCCGTCTACGAGCCGATCTCGCGGCACTTCCACGAGAACCCCGACGAGCTCGCGGATGCGTTCGCTCGGGCCTGGTTCAAGCTGCTCCATCGCGACATGGGTCCGGTCGTGCGCTACCTCGGCCCGGAGGTCCCCGACGAGGAGCTGATCTGGCAGGACCCGGTCCCCGCGGGAACCGAGCTCAGCGATGCAGACGTCGCGGCGCTCAAGGCGAAGATCATGGATTCTGGTCTGAGCATCTCCGACCTCGTGACGACCGCGTGGGCCTCGGCGTCCACGTACCGCGACAGCGACAAGCGTGGCGGCGCCAACGGGGCCCGTATTCGCCTCGCTCCGCAGAACGACTGGGAGGTCAACAACCCCGCTGAGCTCCGCCGTGTCCTCGGTGCACTCGAGGCGGTCCAATCCGGCGCGGGTGTCGCAGTGTCGATGGCCGACCTGATCGTGCTCGGTGGCTGCGCCGCCATCGAGGCAGCCGCCAAGAACGCTGGACATGACGTGACGGTTCCCTTCACGTCGGGCCGCGGCGACGCGTCTGCGGAACAGACCGATGCCGACTCGTTCGCTCCGCTCGAGCCGACCGCGGACGGGTTCCGCAACTACCTCGGCAAGGGTCACGACGTGCCGGCAGAGCACCTGATGGTGGACCGCGCCCAGCTGCTGACGCTGAGCGCTCCGGAGATGACGGTGCTCGTCGGTGGGATGCGGGTGCTCGGCGCAAACGCCAACGGATCGGGCCACGGTGTCCTGACCGACCGGGTCGGGACGTTGACCAACGACTTCTTCGTCAACCTGCTCGATCTCAACACCGAGTGGCAGCCGACCGCAGAGTCCGAGGACGTGTTCGAGGCTCGCGACCGCGCGACCGGCGCTGTGAAGTGGACTGGCACCCGCTGTGACCTGATCTTCGGAGCCAACTCACAGCTTCGTGCGATCTCGGAGGTGTACGGATCCTCCGACTCCGGCGAGAAGTTCCTCGCCGACTTCGTCGCAGCCTGGGACAAGGTCATGAACCTCGATCGGTTCGACGTCGCCTGATTCCTGCCGGCCGTCGTGAGCCGCGGCCCCGTCGGCGCCACCCCAGGTGGTCCCGGCGGGGCCGTCGGCTGTTGTGCCATCCGCCAGCGACGTCTGGCGGTCGGACAGACTGTCTGCGTGAGCGCCCACTTGACCGGCACGGTCGTGCGACGATGACGAAGCGCAACATCGCCTGGCTGTCGGCGATCGTCGTGATCGGTGCCGTCGCGTCCCTGCGGTTCGGGATCGTCGTCGGTCTGGTGGCGGCCGCGATCACGCTGGTCGCCAGCGAGATCGTCGAACGCGTCAGACGACGTCGCCGTCGCTCCCAGCGCAGTGCGACCAGCGCTCCGAACTCGTCCCCGGCGCTCGAGGCCGACGAGCCTCGCTGGTGATCGGCGTCCGGACCAGACAGGTCCAGCGATGGCGATCGACTATGCGGTCTCGCCGTCGGCACCCACGAGGAGATCGCGCAACAGCTGCACGAGGTGCTCGGAGGGTTCGGCAGCAGACAGTGCTCCTCTGATCTTGCGTACCGCCTTCAACCGCTCCTCGCTGAGTTCGCCGGAGATGTGGAGCTCGCGAAGATGCGCGTCGCGCGTCGCCCGCTCGATCGGATCGAAGACCTCCGTGTTGCCGAGCATGCACTCGGCGCCCACGTTGTCCGTCCGCATGACGTAGCCGTCCGCGGCGACGAGCGCGCCATCGACCGTGACCTCGGCGCCCGTCTCCAGGATGACCTGGGTCCGCCTCGTCCGGTTGACGGTGGGTCCGGGCCGGCCGCCGACGTTCATCTGGATGAAGTCACCTCCGCGAGTGGCGAAGCGCTCGACGCCGTCGACGTCGTCGGGACTCGGCATCGCCAGCGTGTCTTCCGTGTACTGGCTGAGCACGTGATCGCGGATCACCTCGGCGGGGGTTGCGTCGCCCTTGGTCTTCCAGGCTTTCGGGAACTGGTCCACGAGGACGTCGCGCAGGAAATCGTCGATCCCTGCGAGACTGCTCCGGAAGTCCTGGTAGCCGATCTCGACATCCACGAGCGTCAGTAGCGAGACATACCGCTGGTTGATCTGGCGGAACGTCGCCAGCATCGTGCGGCTCGCATGAGGGTTCTCGAAGACGCGTTCGATGCTCTCGATGTGGGTCTCCTCCTCCTGCTCGGTCTGTGCTGTCACCACCTCGATGTTGCGATGTGTGTTGGCCTCCTTGGCAGAAGCGGTCGCGACCGCCTGCAGCGACGACGACATCTGATCGCGCACGGCGGATGCCGACATCGACTTGGTCTGCTCGCCGGAGACGGTCGAGCTGACACCTGCGGACCCCCAACCCCAGCTGGCCGAGGCGTGAGCCGAGACCTCATAGGCCGTTCTCGATGTGGCCGACGCCGACCGTTCGCTGCGATCGCGCTGTTGTCGTTCGGCGGAGACCTCCTTGGCGAATGAGCTCTCCACTCTCTCGCTGGTCGAGTCGACGACCGATCGGCGCGTGTCGGAGCTCTTCGACTCGGTGCGCGCCGTCGACATGAAGGTGGTTGCCTTCTCGCCCGGGAGCAGCGCCAGCGTCTTGGCGACCCGTCCGAACCCCATCGCCGCGGGGACGAACGTGAGCTGGTACTTCTCGACGAGGTAGAGCGATGGGTCGACGACGAGCTGCCAGGACGTCTGCACGCCCGTGACGTGATTCGCTTCGCGATCTCGTTGCTCCGCACCGGAGATCTCGACGCTCTGCTGCTCCGCTGGATTCCTCCCGACTCGCCGAGCGTCCTCGGTGAGCTGCTCGCCGGCGAGCGCGAGGCTCCACATGCGGACGTCCGCGACCTTGAAGTTCGCGCTGACCTCGTCCTCGTACGCGTTCGCGTAGAACTCGAAGTGTGGCTCCGCGGCACTCGTGTCCATCGGGTGGAGAGGTGGACCGATCGTCGAGAGCAGTCCGTCATCGAAGCGCGGCGCATGCATGCCGGGCTCGAGTTCCACCCCCAACCGCCGCTCGCCGTCGACGAAGAGGATGACCTCCCCCGGCGCAGCGACGACCGCGATCCGGTACCAGGCTCCGGCCGCGACCTCGATCTCGGTTTCGGCCATGCCCGCTTCGGGGAAGCGTGGTGTCGGCTTCCAGCGCGGTGCGTTCGTCCCGTCGGCACCGCTGACGACGTAAAGCGAGAGGTACCACCGCTCCGGGAACGAGATCGCTTGGCCCTCGAGGAACGGGTCTGGGTGCCGTGCCCGAAGCTGGACGGCGAGGCCGGTGTCGAGGCCGGCCGCCGGCCGGAGTGTCAACACCGGTCCGTGGTACTCATTCGGCGAGAGATCGAGCTCCGCGGTCTTCCATCCGATCAGCTTGAGCGAGAGCGCGACGGTGACAGCGTCGGCAGGCGGTGTCGCGTCTCGTGACGGCATCAGGCTCGCGTGCCAGTATCGGTACTCTTTCCCGGTCTCGATCGTCTGCCGATGCTCGACGTCGTCCATCGGCAGCTGCCACACGCTCCGAGTCGGTACGCCATTCGTCACGCGGAACAACTCGGGGCGGACCTCCAGCTGCGTCCAACTCGCATTCTCCAGCGTGTGCACCTCTGGCATGTGGGCGAGCGGTTGATGCACGATCGTCGGATTCGTGCCGTCGGTGTCGGCGAACACGTCGCTCATGGGACACCCCCTCAGGGTCAAGCCTCTGTTGCGAGTATCTCCATCGAGGTTTGCCGCCTCAAGAGGCGAACGGACTACCGGATCGCTCGCGCGTCGACCGACAGGGCAGGAAGCCTGTCGGCGCGTCGCTGTTGTCGAGCGAGGGAGCCGGCCGTGACGTCAGGGAGACTTCACGAGCCGGGTGGGCACATGCTCGTGCCACGGCGAAGTCGGCCATCGCCGCGGTCGTCGTGCGCTTCGGATCGATCAGCACCATGGATCGATTCGGGTCCCTGGCGATCTCGTTGAGGACGCGGCGTGCTTCCGGGAAGCCATGGCTGTTCCACGGGTTCTTGCCGAGGGGCACCGCGACCTCGGTGTGTTCGATGTCGCCGCGACCGACGGTCCGTAGACGCCACCGAGGTGGTTGCCCTGGCCGCCGGGCGCCCGTACCGGCGGTCTTGTGCCAGCTGGGTTCCGTCGCAGCGTCGCTCATCGGGAATCTCCGGTCCGGTCGTGGGGTCGTTGTTCGGCGTTGACGTCGGCGACGAGCTCGAGGAGCTGTCCGAGTCCGGCGAGGCGCTCGTCGAGCGTGTCGCCCATCGGGCCGACGCGCAGCGTGCCGACGCCGCAGTCGCGGTACTCGCGCAGTCTGCGGCGGATCTCAGCGGGTGGGCCGATCAGGTTGGTGCGCAGGCCGATCTCGATGGGGACCCGAGTCGCGGCCGCCTCGCGGTCACCGGCCAGCCACAGGCGTTGGACCTCGGTGACGTCGTCGCCGAAGCCCTGCCGTGCGAACGCGTCGTTGTAGAAGTTGGTCGTCGCCGAGCCCATGGCACCGAAGGTGAACGCGAATCCGGCGGCGTGTCGGCGCCCGGCCTCTTCGACGTCGTCGGTGATCTCGCAACTCACCGACACGGTCAGGTCGATGTCGTCGAGCGAGCGGCCCGCAGCCTCGGCGCCCGCCCGGATCTCGTCGAAGAACACGTCGGCGGTCTCGCACAGGAACGAGTTGCCGATCCAGCCGTCGGTCTGTGCTCCGGTGAGCCGGAGGTTGGCCGGGCCGAGCGATGCGACGTAGATCGGCACGTGTGTCGGCGGAGCGGCGGAGCGGATCGCCTTGCCCTCGCCGCCCGGGAGTGGCAGCCGGTAGATCTCGCCGTCGTAGTCGAGGCGCTCACCGGCCGTCACTCGGCGGATGATGTCGATCGTCTCGCGGGTCCGCTGGATCGGTCGGGAGAACCGCACACCGTGCCAGCCCTCCATCACCTGCGGACCGCTCGCGCCGATACCCAGCAAGAATCGGCCGTCGGACAGGTGTTGCAGCGTCATCGCAGACATCGCGAGCATCGCCGGTGTACGCGTGCCGAGCTGCACGATCGCGGTCCCGATCTTGATGCGATCGGTGACTGCCGCGACCGCGCCGAGCGGCGTCGAGCGCGTCATGGCCCCAGAACTCCGGGACCCACACCGAGTCGACGCCGAGCCGCTCCGCCTCGATCACCTCGTCGAGCCCGGCGCGATCGACGGGCGTGCCGTAGATGCCGATTCGGAGCGTCACCGTGACTCGAGCATCTGCCGGATGCCTTCGACGGTGCGGGACATGTTGGCATGGAGCTCACCGATCCGACGGTGGATGATCCGCGATTCCTTGTCGGGCATCGACGCGATCGCCATCGTCGTTCCCGACGGGCCCGGCCCGAGCGTCACCTCGAATCGCAACGAGGTGCCCTCACCGGAAGGTTCGAGGCGGAACCGCCACTGTGCCCCCGGATCGTCGATGTCAGACGTGGCCCACCCGAAGACCCGTTCGTGCTCATAGGCGTCGACGAACGATTCGACCTCCCACTCGCCGACCGCCGGGTGATGATTGCGTCCGATGAACGACGCTCCCAGCGCCGGGCCGTCGCCGGTCCACGTCGCTCCGAGGAACTCGCCGGAGAAACGAGCGGGCAGGTCGAGATCGGTCACCGCAGCCCACACGACGTCAGGTGTCGCGGCGATGGACGTCTCGACCCAGGTGCCCGGACCATCGTCGAACGCTGGTGGATCGCTGGGCCCACTCCGATAGGTCCTCACGACCCCGTCGTCGTGGGTGTCGCTGCTTCCGGCTGCGTTCTCGTTCTGCATGGGTGTCCGTCCGTTCACGTGCGCCGACCTTGGTAGTCGACGACTACTGAGTAGCTCGAAGCTACCGAGAGCGGCTACGCTCGTCAAGCATGAAGATGGACGAGATCGATCGACAGCCGTGCTCGGTGGCGCGAGCGATGTCGCAGATCGGGGACGCCTGGAGCCTGCTGATCCTGCGAGAGGCGTTCTACGGCCGGAGGCGATTCTCCGACTTCGTGATGTACACGGGTGCGCAGAAGACCGTCGTGTCCGATCGACTCAAGCGACTCGTCGACGCCGGGATCCTGGAGCGAGCGGTGTACTCCGAACATCCCGCGCGGCACCATTACCTGCTGACGACCAAGGGGCGTGAGCTCGCACCGGTGTTGTTCGCATTGACCAGGTGGGGCGACACCTGGGCCGCGGACGACGCTGGGCCGCCGATCACCCTCACCCACCACTGCGGCCACGACGTCGACGCCAGGCTGGTGTGCGGATCGTGCGGCGGGGTGATCAGGTCCGAGGATGTCACACCGAGCATCGGGCCGGGCTACCCGGCGCACCGTCGCGACATCTTCGCCGGCCGAGGAGATCGACAGGTGCCGTGATCGGCGACGGCGTCTGCACCCATCGGCGGCACGTTGCGCGCCGCCGTACTCCTCGGCGCCGTCAGTCCGCCGGGCGATAGTCGCCCTGGACCGTCACGGTCGCCCCGATCTGTGACTCGCGCCAGGTGGGCTCGGTGACGTCGTCGAGCCCGAGCCATGCGATGAGCTCGTCCTGGTGCCAGGGGAACAGCCGCGCGCACCCCTTGCTGCGCGGCACGGGTGGCACGAAGTCGGCGCCGTGGATCGCCTGTCCGTTGTCGAAGTAGATCGGCTTGTACATGTTGCCGTTCTGGGGGTTGTCGACCGAAACGGGGAACCGCGAGCTGTCGTGCCACCCGTCGTTGTCGAGCGCCGGGTCGAAGCGGAACGCGGACACGGCCTCGACGTTGCGGGTCTCGAAACCCGGTTCGCCGGTCGACGTCGGGTAGATGTCGACGATCCGGTCGTCGCCCTCGCCGATGAACACGACCTGACAGGTCTTGTCGACGAGGATCCAGCGATTGGCCCAGACGGCGGCGCCGTTGGGGATCGACAGCGACTCGGCCTCGAACAGGTCCGCCTCCTCCGGGCTGTCCTCCGACATGTGGGAGACGCTGACCCGCAACCCGAGACCCATCCGGGCCGCGCACAGCATCTGCTGCGTCAGCGGCCCCGAGTCGCCGTCGACCGCCAATTCCGCGATCGTGTACGGATCGAACAGCTCGTTCAGCGCCTCCTGCTGGCGGCGAACCGCTTCGGGTCCGGGAGGGAGCCGGGACGCGCCGGTCACGTCATCGATGTCGTTGCCGATGCAGATATCGAGCTCGTCGCCTGGATGGATGACGTGACCGTCGGCGAGCCAGTTCTCGTCTCGGATCGCCGCGACGGTGATTCCGTCGGTGTCGGCGGCGGCGGCGTCGTCGGCGATCTTCGAGAGCGAGTCGCCGGCGGCCACCGTGACCACACAGGACGGATCGCGCGTCGCGAGAGGGGGATCGGTGGGCGCCGGCCGGGCGGTCGTGGTGGTCACGAGCGCCGTCGTCGGGGTCGGGGCGATCGTGGTGGGCGGCGATGTGGTCGGCGACTCCCCGGCCACGTCGGCCGCGGAGCCACCGCTGCACCCCGCTACCACGGCCAGGGCGCTCCCGAGCAGTGCAGCAGCTCGCGCGACCCTCACCGCCCCGACGTTACCCGGCTGAGGTCGAACTCCGAATCGGCGGCGCCACGTGCCGGGCGGGAGCGCCCCCGGCGCCGGCGAGCAGCGCTCACAGCAGCGTCGACTGTGCCGGTCGAATCGGTCGCACCGGGTCCTCGCGGCGGTGTTTGACGTCGCGCAGGTGGTCCCGAATCAGTTCCCTCAGTTCGCCCTTCGAGACGGCGTGCACGTTCAGCGTCCGGAAGTACACCGGGAGCCGGTCGATCCGCTCGGGATCGAGTGTGAACAGCAGCGGTTGAAGTCCGCGTCCGTGCGCGTAGCCAACCTCGTACATGACGTTGTCGTTGAGCCGCGTGATGTCGGCGACGATCGTGCTGCTGTGCGACACGGCGTCGAAGAACGACGAGTAGATCTGCTGGCTGCCGCTTGCGTCCTTGAGCCTGACGGCCAGCATCTGCTCTTCGATCGCCGGACGGATCACACCGTCGTAGAGCTCGTCGTCGACGGCGTCATACGGCTGCAGCACCAGACAGCGCCCGACTCGGGCGGACCGAACGACATCGATGACCGCTCGAACCGACTCCGGATCGTCGAGACCCCGTGCCTCCAGGAGGCGGAAGCATTCGTGGACCGCTCCTGGAGCGAACGCGGCGTCGATCCGATCTCCATACGATTCGTACACCTTCTGGGAGTCGCCGCCAGTGCACCGGATGGGCAGGGCGGGCACTCCCAGTTCGAGGGCCTGCTCGAGGACGATCTCGGTGTTGCGCCGACCAGACACCGTGATCAGCACATCCACGCCCGCCACCATCGACAGACGCCGTCCGAGCGCCGTTCGTCCGGTGGCAACCCTGACCGCGATCCCGAGGTCGGCATCCATTCGCTCCACGCCGCCGACGTCTGGGCGTCCGTCGAGGCGCTCCTCGGGCACCCAGGCTTCGAACAGCGAGTGCAGATCCAGCGACAGCCGATCCGCTGCACGGACCGCCCCATCCAGTGCGGCCGAATCGGTCGAGGTGGCCAACGGATGGTCGTGCCGCCTCAGGAACCCGCCCGTCACGATCACGGCCGGCAACGTCGAGACGATCGACTCCGCCAGCGTGCGAACGAACTCCGCCGGCATCCCATCGAGGTCCGTCCCGCCGTAGATGCAGACTCGAAGATTCCTCACGAGTGCACCTCCCGGGGTCGTCTGCTGGACCTGATCCGTCCATCCTCGGCCCCTCGTCGGGAGAACTCAAGACCGAGATCCGCGGCGGACCCGGCGCTCCAGCACGCGATCACGGCCGGACGGTTCAGGGTGTTCGCCAGATCTCGGGGTACAGGGGCCCCCTCACCCGGTCGCCCGGTGCGAGTCCGGCAGCGGTCATCACCTCGCGGTGGTCGGGATCCATGCCCTCGGGCCGGAAGATCACGCGGACGTCGTCGCCGAGCCACTTCGTGTTGAAGACCGCGAGGTCGCGGTCATCCGGCAGGTTGCCCGACCCGCCGTGGATCGTGCGACCGTTGAAGACCACTACATCGCCGGGCACCATGTCCCAACTTCGGATGTCGTAACGATCACGCTCGCGCTCGATGTCGGGGAAGGGAACGGTGTCGCCGCCGTCGAAGACGACCTGATCCCGAGGGTCGCCGGTGAGCGCACCGAAGTTGTGCTGACGGAACCGGTCGGTCGAGCGGTGAGAGCCTGCGACACATTCGAGTGCGCTCTCTCGTGCAACGGGCACCAGTGGCATCCATGCCGAGCAGGTGTCGAAACCCTCCACCGACCAGAACGGCTCATCTTGGTGGAACGGTGTCCGGAAGCGGTTGCCGGCCGATCGCACGAAGACGGCGTCGAAGAAGAAGTTGACCGTGGTGGACCCCATCAGCCGCCCGGCGATCTCGGCCATCGGCGACCGCTCGATGAAGGCGCGGTACTCGGGGATGCGCTGCCACGACTGGCTGTCGTAGACCATCGTGTTGCCGCGTTCGTCCTCGTCCCACAGTCGGCTGCGGTCGCCGCGATGGGCCAGGTTCCCGTCGAGGCCGAACCGCAACATCTCGATCCACTCCTCGTCGATCACCCCGCGGAGGCACACGACCCCGTCGGTCCGATAGGCCTCGATCTCGTCATCCTGCACCATCACCATCGGACACCCAATCGGACACCTCGAGTCGTTCGCACTGACGTGGGCATCCGAACGCTACACCGGCCCGGCGCCGCCGGAGTCCTTCGGTGCGTCACCTGCCGACCACCGTTGACACTGACTGAACGATCGTTCAAAATTGCGAGGTGCCCAACATCGTGCTCGTCATGGCCGACCAACTGGCGCCCCAGTTCACCGGGACGTACGGACACCCGATCGTGTCGACGCCGCACCTCGATGCGTTGGCAGCCCGTGGCGCGCGGTTCGATGCGGCCTACTGCCACTCACCGCTGTGCGCGCCCGCACGGTTCACGATGCTCGCCGGCCGGTCAGCGTCCTCGATCGGCGCGTGGGACAACGCCAGCGAGTTCGCGGCGTCGACCCCGACCGTGGCGCACTACCTCGGCCTCGCCGGCTATCGCACCGTGCTGTCGGGCAAGATGCACTTCGTCGGCCCCGACCAACTCCATGGCTTCGAGGAACGGCTGACGACCGACATCTACCCGGCAGACTTCGCCTGGACGCCCGACTGGACCCGCGCCGACGAGCGGATCGGCAAGTGGTACCACAACATGGAGGCGCTGGCCGAGGCCGGTCAGGCCGTCACCACCTACCAGATCGACTACGACGAGGAGGTCGGGTACGCGGCTCGGCGCAAGCTGCTCGACATCGCTCGCGACACCGACGATCGCCCGTTCTTCCTGTGCGCCTCGTTCATCCACCCGCACGATCCGTACGTGGCCAGACCGGAGTGGTGGAACCGCTACGACCACGACGAGATCGATCTGCCGGACGCCATCGACCTCGACGACCTCGACGCTCACACGCGCCGGATCCGCGCGGGCATCCAGGCCGACACGGTCGGCTACACCGACGAGCAAGCGCGTGCGGCTCGACACGGCTACTACGCCAACGTCAGCTACGTCGACGATTGGATCGGGCGGCTCGTCACGACCCTCGAAGAAGCGGAACTCCTCGACGACACGGTGGTGATCGTCACGAGCGACCACGGCGACATGCTCGGCGATCGTGGTACGTGGTTCAAGATGTCGTTCCACGAGCGGTCGGCCCGCGTACCGCTCGTCATCGCCGGCCCCGGTGTCGTCGAGACCACCGTGCCGAACGTGTGCTCACACCTCGATCTGCTGCCCACGCTGCTCGACATCGCCACCGACGGCTCGTGGCCCGAGTTGGCGTCATCGATCGATGGGCGGAGCCTGTGGCCGGCGGCCACGGGCGCGGTCGACACCGTCGACGAGACGACCGGCGAGTACATGGCCGAGATGACGTCGCACCCGATGTTCATGATCCGGCGCGGGAGGCACAAGTACATCCACTGCGACACCGACGCCCCCCAACTCTACGACGTCGTCGACGACCCACTCGAGCGGAACAACCTCGCAACACACCCGGAACACGCCGAACGGTCCACCGGCTTCGCACGAGAGGTCGGCGAGCGGTGGGACAGCGCTGCGATCCGCCAACGGGTCGTCGAATCGCAGCGCAACCGCCGGGTGCTCCACGCCGCGATGGCGGCCGGGGCCCTGGTTTCGTGGGACCACCTCCCTGTCAACGACGTCGCCAACGCCTACGTCCGCAACCACCAGGACTGGGCCGAGGCCGGCCCACGGATGCGATTCCCCGGCGTCTCCTCGGAGGCGAACCGGTGACGACCTCGTCGACCGCATCGGGGATAGCGGCGGGCTACGACCCGAACCCGGCCGCGTCGATGTCGCTGCACGCCGATGCCTACACCAGACCTGAGTGGTTCGAACACGAACGACGCTCGATCCTCGGGCGCACGTGGCAGTGGCTCTGCCATGCCGAGAAGCTGCGCGACCCGGGGAGCTACGTCACGGACGACGTGGCAGGCATGCCCGTCGTCGCCACTCGCGACAAGCACGGTGACCTCCGCGCGTTCTACAACGTGTGCAAGCACCGAGCGCACCAATTGCTCATCGGCGAGGGCACGACCGGAGCGATCGTGTGTCCCTACCACGCGTGGACGTACGATCTCGCCGGCCAACTGACGGTCGCACGCAAGACCCAGCATCTGGTCGACTTCGACGTGCGCGACATCTGCCTCGATCAGGTCCGGATCGAGGAGTTCGGCGGGTTCGTGTTCGTCAACCTCGACACGGCGGCGGTTCCGCTCGCGGCACAGGCGGGCGGCCTGGGTGCGGAGATCGCGCACTGGGCACCCGATGTCGATCGGCTGACGTTCGCCCGTCGGCTGACGTACGCCATCGCGTCGAACTGGAAGAACGTGGTCGACAACTTCCTCGAGTGCTATCACTGCCACATCGCGCACCGGGACTTCGTGTCGCTCGTCGACATGGACACCTACACGGTGACCACGCACGACATCTACTCCAGCCACATGGCCGAGGCGGGCACGACGTCGAACACGGCCTACGACGTCGCCGACGCGACCGTGACCGACCATGCCGTGTGGTGGCTGTGGCCCAACACGTGCATCATGCGGTACCCCGGTCGGGGCAACATCATCGTGCTCCACATCATCCCCGTCGCCCACGACCGCACGATCGAGACCTACGACTTCTTCCTCGAGAGCGCGGTGCCGAACGACGCCGAGCTCGAGTCGATCCGATACCTCGACGAGGTGCTCCAGGTCGAAGACATCGCGCTCGTCGAGAGCGTCCAGCGCGGCATGGGCACACCGGCGTTCACCCAGGGACGTATCGTGACCGACTCGATCGGCTCCGGGCTGTCCGAGCATGCGCTGCACCACTTCCACGGCCTGGTGCTCGACGCCTACACGCACCTCTCCACCGACGACCCGGCGGGACGCCGAACGTGATCGGCATGCTCGACGGGCGGGTCGCACTCGTCACCGGAGGCTGCGGTGGCGCGGGCCGCGCCGTGTGCGCGAGGTTCGTCGCCGAAGGCGCTCACGTCTACGCAGCCGACCTGTCGGCCGAAGGAAGCCTCGACGACCCGAGCGACATCGGTACCTACCTGCGTCTCGACGTCACCTCCGAAGCCGAGGTGCAGGCTGCGCTCGCGAGGATCGGGGTCGACCACGGCAGGCTCGATGTACTCGTCAACGCGGCCGGCATCGAGATGGAGCTCACCATCGAAGAGACGTCGCTCGAGCACTGGAATCGCATCATGGCGGTCAACGTCACCGGTACGTTCCTGACGTCCAAACATGCCCTGCCGCTGTTGCGGGCGTCCGAGCATGCGTCGATCATCAACTTCGGGTCCTACGACGGCTACCTCGCCGACCCGAAGCTGGCCGCCTACTGCGCCACGAAGGGCGCGGTGCACGCACTGACCAGGGCGATGGCGTGCGACCACGGCCCGGAGGGCATCCGGGTCAATGCGATCTGCCCCGGCTACATCGACACGCCGATGCTCGATCAGTTCTTCCCGGCCGGCGTCGACCGTGAGACGGCACGCGCCGAGGCCCGCCACGTCCACCCGCTGCGCACGATCGGCACACCGACCGACATTGCCAACCTCGTGAACTGGCTCGCCTCCGACGAAGCCCGATACGCCACCGGGCAGTTGTGGGTGCTCGACGGCGGGATCTCCGCCCAGGTCCAACAGATGAGGTTCTGACATGGCGTCCGAACCCATCATCATCACCTGCGCTCCGACGGTCGGCATCCACACCCCGACGATGTCGCCACACCTGCCGATCATCCCGGACCGGATCGCCCGGGCGTCGATCGAGGCCGGTGCCGCGACCGCGAAGCAGGCCAGGGAACGGCTCGCGCTCAAGGGGGCCGACCATGTCGGTTCCTGAGCGATCGGGCACCTCGATCTCCCACGTCGCGTCGCTCGGCGGGGGAGTCATCGGAGCCAGCTGGACCGCTCTGTTCCTCGCCGCCGGCAAGTCGGTCGCCGTGTTCGATCCCGCGGTCGGGATCGAACGGGACGTGCGGAAGTACGTCGAGCGCGCCTGGCCGACACTGACCGAGCTCGGCCTCACCGACCGCGGAGACCCGGACGCGGTCTCGTTCCACGTCGACGCCCGATCGGCCGTCGACGGCGCCGCGTTCGTTCAGGAGAGCGTGCCGGAGCGCCTCGACATCAAGCACGACCTGTTTCGCGAGATCGAGCCGGCGATCGCCCCAGACGCCATCGTCGCGTCCTCGGCCTCGGGCCTCACACTGACCGAGATGCAGGGTGGGTGGACATCGCCCGAGCGCTTCGTGCTCGGTCATCCGTTCAATCCACCTCACCTCGTTCCGCTCGTCGAAGTCCTGGGCAACGACCGCACCATGGTCAGTGTCGTCAGCGCCGCGCGAGCGTTCTACGAGTCAGTCGGCAAGGTCACGATCGAAGTACGGCGCGAGGTGCCGGGGCACGTGGCGAATCGCCTGCAGGCGGCACTGTGGCGCGAGGCCATCCACCTCGTCATGGAGGGTGTCGCGTCGGTCGAGGACGTCGACACCGCGGTGTGGGCGGGGCCGGGGCTTCGGTGGGCTGCGATGGGCCCGACCATGCTGTTCCACCTCGGTGCCGGTGCAGGCGGGTTGGCGTCGTTCTGCGAGCGCTACACCGACAGCTTCAATCGTTGGTGGGACGACCTCGGACGCCCTCACCTCGATGCCGATGTCGCCGCCGAGCTGACCACCCAGCTGTCGCGAACGACGGGCGACATCCAAACCGAGGAACTCGCCGCTCACCGCGACGCCATGATCACCGCACTACTCGTCGCAGGGCGTGCCCATCGCTGAGTGGAGCACGATGACCGACCCGATCGACACCGGACTCAGTGCCAAGGAGGAGTTGATCCTCGACGCGGTCATCTCGGTGCTGGCCGAGGGTGGTATCGCCGCGGTGAGCATGCGCGCGATCGCCGGGCATGCCGGCGTGGCGTTGGGCCTGGTGAACTACTACTTCGAGTCGAAGACATCACTGATCGCGGCAGCGCTGCGCCGGATCGGTGAGGAGGACGCACGGCTCGTCGCGCCGGTCGCAGGCCTCGACGACGTCGAGCAGGTCCGCCACGCCTTGCGACGTGTGGCCAACGAGGAGTTCCTCCGTCCGGACTATCTCGGTCTGCGGCTCCACCTGTGGTCCCTGGCGCCGACCGAGCCCATCTTCGCGCGGATCAACAACGAGGCCCAGATCCGATATCGCGACGGGCTGGCCGCACTGATCTCCGGCGCCCGCCCCGAGCTGGGTCCGGAGGAGGTGGCACGTCGGGCGGCCGACATCCTGGTGATCCAGAACGGCATCTGGCTGACGTCGATCCTGATCGTCGACGACGCATCGATCGCACGCAGCATCGATCGTTGTGAGTTGATCGCCCTCGGGCAGTAGCCGGACGACGTCGAACGATCCTGCGCCTCGTGCCGCTGTTCGAGGCGCAGGGAACGGGCGGTCGTCGAACGGGGCCGGGCGCCCGGCGCATCCGGGGATCGGCCGGTCGGAGGAGCCACCGAGGCGATCGGGATGGGCTCGGCCCGCAGGGCCCGTGATCGCTCCACGACACGACGTGAGAGGCCTCTCGGTGGGGATTCGCTGCCGACAATGGCCGACGCTGATGCAAGAGTGGGTCGATGCAGTTCCACCTGAACGGCTTCACGCCCGGGGATCCGGAGGTGTCCGAACCGGTCGAGTCCACGGGGGAGGCGTCCGAACCAGATCGACTGCCCGACGAAGTCGACGTCCTGATCGTCGGGAGCGGGCCGGCGGGGCTGACGCTTGCGGCGCAGTTGTCGGCGTTTCCGTCGATCACGACGCGCATCATCGAACAGAAGCCGGCGCGGCTGCTGCTCGGCCAGGCCGACGGCGTCGCCTGCCGAACGATGGAGATGTTCGAGGCGTTCGGGTTCGCCGATCGCGTCGCGAAGGAGGCGTACTGGGTCAACGAGACCACCTTCTGGAAGCCCGACGAGGGCAACCCGCAACGGATCGTCCGCAGCAGCCGGGTGCAGGACGTCGAAGACGGGCTCTCGGAGTTTCCGCACGTGATCCTGAATCAGGCCCGCGTCCACGACCATTTCCTGGAGGTGATGAGCAAGTCGCCGAGGCGAAGACAGCCCGACTACTCCCGGTGTCTCGTCGATCTCACGATCGACCCCTCGGTCTCGTCCGGTGACGAGGTCGACCACCCGGTCACGGCGACGATCGAGCGGATCGATGCTGCCCACGACGGGCAGGTCGAGACGGTGCGAGCCCGGTACGTGGTCGGTTGCGATGGTGCGCGGAGCACGGTGCGCCGATCGATCGGGAGGAGACTGCACGGCGATTCGGCCAACCAGGCCTGGGGCGTCATGGACGTGCTCGCCGTCACCGACTTCCCGGACATCCGACTCAAGTCGGCGATCCAGTCGGCGGGTGAAGGCAACGTCCTGATCATCCCTCGGGAGGGTGGCTATCTGGTCCGTCTCTACGTCGAGCTCGACAAGCTCAACGAGGACGAACGGGTCGCCGGCCGGAACATCACCGTCGAGCACGTGATCGCGGCGGCGCAGCGGATCATGCGGCCCTACCGACTCGACGTCAAGGAGGTCGCGTGGTGGTCGGTCTACGAGATCGGCCAGCGACTCTGCGACAAGTTCGACGACGTGCCCGCCGGCGAGGTCGGCACCCGTCGCCCGCGCGTGTTCATCGTCGGCGACGCCTGCCACACGCACAGTCCGAAGGCCGGGCAGGGCATGAACGTGTCGATCCGCGACAGTTTCAATCTGGGTTGGAAGTTGGCCGCGGTGCTCGTGGGCCGGAGCGCATCCACCCTGCTGCACACCTACTCCGACGAACGGCACGGGGTCGCGCAGGTGCTGATCGACTTCGATCGGGAGTGGGCCGCGATGTTCAGCGCGCCGGCCAAGTCGTCGGTCAATGCCCTCATGACATCGTCGGCCGACTGCGGTGACGACGACGAAGAAGGCATCGACCCTGCAGCGCTCCAGGCATATTTCGTCCAGCACGCGCGGTTCACCGCCGGCACCGCGATCACGTACTCGACGTCGGTCATCTCGGCCGAGCCGACGCATCAACGTCTGGCGGAGGGCTTCGTGATCGGGATGCGTTTCCATTCTGCGCCCGTCATCCGCGTGGCAGACGTCAAGCCGGTCCACCTGGGTCACGCCGTCAAGGCCGACGGGCGCTGGCGCATCTTTGCCTTCGCCGATGCCGGCGATCCCGCCGATCCGTCGTCGCGCATCCAACGTCTCTGCGCGTTCTTGGCCGACGACCCCGATTCGCCGGTGCGGAGGTATTCCCCGTCGAACGCAGACATCGACGCCCTGTTCGATGTGCGCGCCGTGTTCCAGCAGGGCCATCGCGAGCTCGATCTCGAGACCATGCCTTCGTTCCTGCTGCCCCAGAAGGGTCGATACGGGCTTCGCGACTACGAGAAGATCTACTGCCCCGACCTGAAATCCGGCGACGACATCTTTGCGATGCGTCAGATCGATCGAACCGACGGCTGCATGGTCGTCGTGCGGCCCGACCAGCACGTCGCAAACGTGCTCCCGCTCGATGCGCACGCCGAGCTGACGGCCTTTTTCGGCAGTTTTATGATCCCAGCAGAGTGAGTGATGGAGACGGTGGTCGAGAAGGGCCGGCGAGTTTCGCGTCTCGCCGGCGGGTGGGGATCCGCGAGGACGACGAACGCCGAGTCAGGATGCGACACTGACCTGCATGAGCATTCCGATCGCCGACCGGTGGTTCGATCGTCGCCAGATCGACGGTGCCATCACCCTGCTGTGGGAACCGCACGTCGTCCCGCTGATGCAGTGCAACATCTGGCACGTGTCGGGCCGTGACCGCGACCTCGTCATCGACACGGGGATGGGCATCGGACGACTGATCGACGAACTCAGCGACCTGCTCGACAAGCCCGTCACGGCGGTCGCGACCCACAGCCATGGCGATCACATCGGCTCGCACCACGAGTTCGACGATGTCGCCGTGCATCCACTCGAGGCTGCAGACCTCGCAGCGCCCTACCTCCAGTCGCTCGACCCGCAGGTCGCCTACGGCGACCAGGGCATCGCGCTGTTCGAGGCCGCTGGATACGCGCTCTCGAGCCCTTACTTCGTCTCTGCGCTCCCCGAGGGAATGGCGCTCGAAGGCTTCGGCCAGCGCGGCGCCACGGCCACCCGCCTGATCGAGGACGGCGACATGATCGATCTCGGCGACCGACACTTCGAGGTGCTCCATCTGCCCGGGCACTCCCCCGGCTCGATCGGGCTCTGGGAATCGGCGACCGGCACGCTCTTCTCGGGCGACGCCATCTACGACGGCCCGCTCCTCGATCAGGGCAGCGACTCCGACATCGGCGACTACTGTCGGACGATGGAGCGCCTGCTCACCCTGCCGGTCGTCGTCGTCCACGGTGGTCACGATCCGAGCTTCGGGCGCGACCGGATGCGCGAGATCGCACGCGACTACCTCAGCCGTCGTTCCTGAACCGGAGCTGGCGACGACGCCGTCGACGCCGCCGACGAGCCTGGACCGTGGGGACGTCGCCCGCTGGATCGACGACCTTGCGGCCGGGCGCAAGCTGTCTCGCCGGAGCGTGCAGACTGCCGCACCGTCCCGCGGGCGACCCCGGCCGCGGACGGTCCGTTCCGGAAGCCGCCGGCCTGAAGAGCACGCGGAGCTCCGGGAACGCCGACGACGTCACGGTGGTCGCCGTCTGATCGGTGGGACCGACGACGGCGCCCTCGCCGGAGAGCCGCTCCAACCGCGTCGCGAGCCGGCACCGATTCGCCGATCGCCAGCTCCTCACTACGCCGATGCCGGCGGCGACGCCGATCATGAGCGGTTGGCCGGCACCGTCCGGCAGCCTCGACGACGATTCCTCCCGCGCTCCGTCGGCGACGCCCACGCCGACGTACCCGACGCTCACCACGGCGACGAGCCAGCGCCGAGCGCCGTCGCCCGCAGCCTCCCCTCACCGGCTCTCGCGACGTCCTTCACGTGCGACTCCAGGGGCGGCACGAGGTGCGCGCTCGCCGGGTCGGCCAGCGCCCGCTCCCACCTGTGAGCCTGGATCCATCGCGGCGTGTGGACCGTAGCCGTGTCGAGCCCAGACCGCGAGCACACCGAGGCAGCCGACGCCGACGAGCTCGATGCGATCGCGCTCGACCGGGTTCGGCCATTCCCACTCGACCGGCCAACGCGACATGCCGGTCCACAGCAGCACCGCGAGACCGACGAGAGCAACGCCCCGCGCTGTTGCGCCGGCAGCGGCGCGCCCCTCGTCGCCGGCCACCGGTCTCATCCGTGCCATCCTCACCTCCAGGGCCGCCGGCGACCACCACGCCACAGACTGTCACCTTTCCGGATCGATGAATGCCGCGTTTCCGTCCGGCCGCGATGGCGGCGGCGGATGTCTCTGACCTGGTGGTGTATACATTCAGGCGGGGGTGGGACATGGCTGGCGTCCACGATGCGACGGGTACGGGCGAACCCGGCACGCGCCCCCGCGCCCCGGCGCTGCCCCCACCCTGTCGACGATGGAGATCGGGCGAGACACACCGTGTGACCCCGTTGCGCCGGCACGTGGCACACCTGGTCGCGGTTGCGCTCGTCGCCGCGATCGGCATCATCGTCGCTCCCGGCTCGGCAGCGGCCCACCGGCCCCTCTTGAGCGCCTCGGCGTCGCGCCCGTGCGGGCTCGACTCGGACTGGTCGGGGGAAGTCACCGTCACGTCGTCGAGCACCGAGGGCGAGGTGTGGCACGCGATCTCGCGAGTCGACGGTGGACCATGGGGAGCGTGGACGCCGCTCGTCGACAACGCCGAACACGTGTTCTTCGACATCGGTCCGTTCGACGCAGGCGTCGCCGACGTGACCGTCGACGTGCGAGCCGAGTGGTATCCGCTCGGCACGACGGTCCCCGACCCGGGCGAGCGGGTTGCCGTCAAGACCCTGTCGATCGTCGTGGCACCGCCGACGGCCGAGGCGTGCCCGGTGACCCTCACCCTCAACAAGAGGGTGAGTGATGGCGCACCGGACTCGCCCGCCGACTGGACGCTGACCGCGGCGGGCTCGATCGGCGGCAACGGCATGTCCGGAGCCGGACCGACGGTGTCGGCAATCCTCGCGCCCGACACCTTCACCCTGTCGGAATCCGGCCCCGGCGGCTACGTCGCGAGCGGCTGGAACTGCACCGACGGGGCGCTCGACGGGAACCGGCTCACGCTCCAGGAAGGCGAGCACGCCGACTGCACGATCACCAACACCTTCGACCCGACCACGCCGACGACGACATCCACCACCACGACGACGACGGACCCGACGACCACCACCAGCACGACGACGACGAACCCGACGACGACATCCACCACCACGACGACGACGGACCCGACGACCACCACCAGCACGACGACGACGAACCCGACGACGACATCCACCACCACGACGACGACGAATCCGACCACCACCACCACCACGACCGTGCCACCGGGAGACGTCCGACTGACCCTCGCGAACGAGGTCGACGGCGGCCCGCTCGACGCAGCCGACTGGACGCTCACGGCCGAGGGCACCCGACCCGGCAACGGGATCGAAGGGCGCGGACCGAACGTGTCCGCCGATGACCTCGAAGCCGACACGTTCGCCCTCACCCAATCGGGCCCCGACAAACCGCCCACCGACGGCGCCTACACGCCCGGCGACTGGAGCTGTCGCGACGACGACACCGGCGACCAGCTGGACGTCGACGACTCCGACCGCGTGGCTCTCGTCGCCGGACAACGTGCCACCTGCGCCATCATCAACACGTTCGTTCCCACCGTTCTCACGCTCAGGAAACGGGTCGTGAACGACGACGATGGCACGGCCGACCCCGACGACTGGTGGCTGGTCGCCGACGGTCCGACCGCGGTCGCCGGCTGGGGCTTCGTCTCGGGCGAGGTGCTTCCTGGCACCTACATCCTGAGCGAGACGGGGCCGGACGGCTACGAACTCACGCTGATGTGCGGGGGCGCTTCGGCGTTCGACGCCGCCGCGCTGACCGTCACCATCGAGCCCGGCGATCAGGTCGACTGCCGGTTCCACAACGACGACGTGCCCCGCGCACTGGCGCTGCTGACCCTCAACACGGCGGTCGTCAACGACGACGGCGGCACCGCCCGATTCGACGACTGGTGGCTGGCCGCGGACGGACCGACACCGATCGCCGGCTGGGGGTTCGCGACCGGCGAGGTACATCCCGGCACCTACACCCTGACCGAGTCCACCGAGGCGCCTGGTTACGCGGCGAGTCGGTGGGTGTGCACCGGCGACGGGGAGCTCCCTTCCGGCACGCTCACACTCGAACCGGGCGATCACGCCATCTGCACGATCACCAACAACGACATCGCGCCGAGGCTGACGCTCCGCGGGACGCTCGATCCGCCGTCTTCGGCTGACCGGGAGTGGACGCTCACGGCTACCTCGGTCGATGGCCGAACGAGCATCTCCGGCACCGGTGACGCAGTGGCCGATCGACCCGTTCGCGTCGGGACCTACACCCTGTCGGAGAGCGGTCGTCCGTTGGAGTGGGATGTCGGTGGATGGTCTTGCAGACGAGCAGGCACCGACGCAGAGATCAACGGCGGTGACCGGGTCACCCTGGGGCTCGCGGACGTCGTCGTCTGCGACATCGTGGCCAGTGAGCCGCCGACACCGCCCACCCGCCTCACGTTGAGCACGCGCGTGGTCAACGACGACGGCGGCACCGCCGGGAGCGACGACTGGAGGCTTTCGAACAACGGGGTGCCGCTCGTCGAGGGACGAGGGTCGGCGTCCGGTCTGGTCGTCCCCGGCACGACGTACCGCCTGTCGGAGACGGGAGCGCCGAGCGGCTACCGATCCCTCGGCTGGCGATGTGACGGCGGCACGCGGTCGGGCGATCGCATCACGCTCGCGCCGGGTGACGACGTGAACTGCATCGTCACCAACGACGACATCGCGCCGCGTCTGACCCTGACGAAGCAGGTGGTCAACACCGGTGGCGGCACGGCGACGGTCGACGAGTGGACGCTGACGGCCACCGGCAGCACGACCGTCTCGGGCCGCGGCCTCGTCACGCGAACGGTGGCGGCGGGCACGTACACGCTGTCCGAGTCCGGCGGTCCGGGCGGCTACTCGGCGTCGGCGTGGTCGTGCGACGGCGGGACGCAGTCCGGAGCTCGCATCACGCTCGGCCTCGGCGAGGACGTCACGTGCAGGATCACGAACACGTTCGAGCCACAACCGGATGTCTCGGTCCGCGCGGTCCGAACGGTCTGCGCGGGTGAGACGCCGGTGGTGAGCTACGTCCTGACGGCGTCGAACCTTGATCCGCTGTCCGATGTCATCGCGGTGTCGTTGCACGACGTCGAGGGTGTGCTCGTCCGGACCGTGGACGCCGCCCATCCCTCCGATCTGGTGCCCTACCCGGGCGCCGCCGCCGACCCGCTCGACTGGCCCGGCTGGCGTTTCGCGGACGGCGAGTGGGTCGACGACCCGACCGACCGGCACCTCGCGAATGGCGGCGAGCTGGTCGTGACCCTGAACGGAATCGAGATCGGCTCCGCGGCGTACGGCGCGATCCCCGAAGGGTGCGACGGGCCGGTGCCGCGGCGCGAGCCGGCCGATCTCGTCGTTCGGGCCGCGTGCGAGAACGGCATTCCCTACCTCGACTACGAGATCGTCTCCCACTCGCAACTCGGCGTCGACGGGATCACCCTCACCGATCTCGACGGCAACGACGTCGGCCCGGACCAACCGACGGATCGACCGAGCGGCCGGCTGATCTACCCGGGTGCATCCGTCGATCCCCGCGACTGGCCCGGGTGGCGCGTCGACGACGCCGGCGCGTTCGTCAGGGACCCCGCCGACGAACGCCTGCAGGACGGCGGAACGATCGCCGCCGTGATCGACGGCCGCGTCCACCAACGCGTGGCGTACCCGCCGATGCCGTGCGAACCCGACGATCCGAGTCCGAACGCCTCACTGACGCTCCTCGCCGAGGTCGTCAACGACGACGACGGCACGGCCGTGTCGGCCGACTGGACTCTCACCGCCGACGGCGGCGCCAACGAGGTGAGCGGTTTCGGCAGCGGCGTCACGTCGGCGGTCCTGACCGCCGACACCTTCACGCTGACGGCCGACGGGCCGGAGGGGTACGACGCGAGCCCGTGGAGCTGTTCGGCCGGCAGCCTCGAGGACGACCGCCTCACGCTCGATGCGACCCAGGTCGCGCGCTGCACGATCGTCCTCGACGACCGGGTCCCGCCGCCCACCACGACCTCGCCGCCCACGACGCCGCCCACCACGGCGCCGCCGTCAACGGAACCACCGCCGTCCACGGAACCACCGACGACGATCGATACGACCACGACCACCACCACGGTTCCGAGGGTCCCACGGCCGGTGATCTTCGCCTCCCTCGGCGACGACGTGAGCGCCGTGACGTGCGGCACGCAGTTCCGTTACGAGGTCGGGTTGATCAACCTCAGCGCTCGCGACATCGTGGTCACCGTGATCGTCTCGTCCGAACGACCCGACGTGTCGACACCCGCGACACCCGACGACACGGCGGCGCTGTGGCTCCACATGCCCAGGGAATTCGCCTTCGTGGGTGAGCACGACTCGCGACAGCTCGCCCTCGGACCGTTCGAGGCCGGTCCCGAACCCATCGAGTTCGATTTCGAACTGGCCCGCGAACCAGCCTTCCGGAAGACGCTCACCGCCGAGCTCGAGAGGCTCCACGAGCCGCTCGACCTGCAGGTCCAGGGCGACCTCTTCGAACCGACCGTCGTCGAGCCCTGCAACGGGGGCTAGGCATGATGGCCCACCGCGAGCGCGCGACCCGCCGCCACCGACCGCCCCTTACCGAGCGCCGGGGCGTGACATCATGAGCGCTCCGACCGGCGTCTTCCTCTCGACCGTCACGAGCGAGTTCGGCACGGTCCGCGACGTGCTCGCGAGCGACCTGCGTGCGAAGCAGTTCGACGTGACCGTCCAGAAGGACTTCCGACAGGAGGCCGGTTCGGACACCACCCTCCAGAAGCTCGAGGCATACATCCGCACGTGCGAAGCGGTCGTGTGCATCATCGGCAGGCGCAGCGGCTCGGTGCCACCGCCCGCCGCGTCGGCACCGTTCGCGGCGATGCTCCCGCCGGGCATCCGCGAGGCGTCGTTCACCCAGTGGGAGCTGATCTTCGCGCGCCATCATCGCAAGGACCTCTTCAAGTACTACGCCACCGACCGCTACGTCCCGGACCAACCGCAGCCGACCGGGGAGGATCACCCGAGCCTCCAAGCCGCCTTCGTCGAGTGGTTGTTCGAGGAGCAGGGGCTGGACCGCACCGAATTCTCGAGCGCCGACGAGCTGCGCATCCAGGTGCTCAAGACCGAGCTGGGATCCGTCCGAGGGAGCCGTCGCAACGCCACGCAGGCGGAACCCGGTCTCGCCGTCGCCGAGGCTGCTCCCATCGGCGCTCGCCGCATCGCGCCCGTGGACGCGAACCGGCTCAAGCCGAACCGCCACCCACTGATCGGCCGCGACGACGACCTGGCGATGCTGGTCGAGGAGATCGACGCCCGCCACGAGCAGCTCGTCATGCTCGTCGGTGAGCCGGGGATCGGCAAGAAGGCGCTGCTCCAGGAGCTGACCCACAGCGACGACCTCCCCACCGACTTCGCCGACGGCGCCGCGATCCACCCGATCGTCACCGACGACGAGAACCCCGAGGATCTCCGCCAGGCGATCTGGGAGGCGTTCTACGAGACGAACGACCCGAGCACCGTCACGCCGCGAGATCGGCTGAAGGACCTGGTCGACATCGAGGCTCTGATCTTCCTGCCCGACTTCGACGAGTCGATGCACAGCCTGGGCGAGGTGCTCGACGACATGGCCGACTCGGTGTTCTGCGCGACGGCCAGCGAAGACACGACCCGCGACGTGCCCGGCGAGGAGATCCCCATCGAGGGTCTCAGCGACGACGAGATGCTCGCCGTGTTCGAGGATCGCTACCGCGAACCGGTGCCGCCCGCGGCTCGACTCGACGTGATCGCACTGTGCGCGGCGAGCGGCGGCAACCCGGGGCAGATCGAGCTGCTCGCCAAGGAGGCACGGCGCGAAGCGAGGCGCCACAAGGGCTCCGGTGGCGACCCCCTGCTCGCGTGGGCCCCCGCCCGGGCGGGCGGGGGCCCACCGGCCGATGCGCACTCGCCAGAGGGTCGCCGGGCGACCGCTGCGGCCGGGGCGGCGCGGACCGAGGTCCCCCGTCCGGTGATCGCAGCGGTGGCCGGATCGGCGGACGCGATCGACCATGCCGTCGACGACGGGCTGCTCGAGGAGGGCTCGCCCAAGTACCGCCTGAACCCGGTGCTCGACCGCTCGGCGCGCGGCGGCGACGACGCGATCATGCGGGAGCTCTTCGATTCGTCGCTCGGCTGGGCGAAGGGCGCCGTGCACGCCGAGATCTACGAGAGTCGGGCCTTCGTCCTCAGGATGTTGAACTGGGCATTGCGATCCGGTTGGACGCTCCTCGACAGCGGCGATCCCCGCGCCAAGGTGAGGGCGTACGTCCGGTGGAAGCGGGTGATCCAGCTCGGGCGGCGCACCGAGCCGGCGATGGCGTTGGGCGGCCGCCACGGCGCGTGGGAGGTGGTGCTGCAGTGCGTCCAGACCGCCGCTCGTGCGAACCTCGAGCTGGCGTCGGGCACCGACCGGGCGACCCCACCCGACGAACCGGTACCCGAGCACCCGACGCCGGCACAGCGGGCAGCGCAGGAGGCGCTCGGCTGGGCGCTGCACCAGCGCGGGTCGCGCTCGCTCCTGCGCGACGAGCTCGATGACGCGTGCACCTACCTCAACGAGGCGCTCCGTCACCGCGTGAGCCCGGCCGGCCGCCAGCTCGCCCGACGAAACCTGATGCTGGTCCCGCTCGCAGTCGTGCCCTTCGCAACGCTCGCGTTCGCGTTCCTCCTCGTCGCGTCCGTCGCCGGGGCGCTGCTCATCCCCTTCGACGATGATCCGGCGACGATCGACATCACCCCCGACATCGCCCACTTCGACGCCGGTGCGGAGACGGGCGCAGGGTGCGCGACCGGCGCGGAAGGGCCGACCACGTGCTTCACGGTGCACAACGTCGGTGGCGGCCCGATCTGGATCGAGGAGATCACGTTCGACGACGACGGGTTCGGGTTGGTCGAGCCGGTCGAGGGCAGGCGGTGCGAGAAGAGCGTCCAGCTCCGGGAGACGCAGAGCTGCACGATTGCCGTCGAGCTCGTCGGGACGGCCCCGACCACCCTGCTGCGCGTGTCGGCGACCTCACGATCGGGTGAGAGCCCCGGCGGTGACCGGTCGGTGGTGCTCACTCCGTGATCGCGCTCGTCCGTGACCGCCGTCATCGCGATGTGGTTCAGGGGATGAAGACCGAGTCGAGGACGAAGCGATCGAGGATCCAGATCGCGGTCCAGCCTCCGGACAAGACGCCGAACGACAGCGTGATCCCGCGCCAGCGGCGCCAGATCAACCCGGCGATGGCGAAGTAGACCAGATAGGCCGTCTCGACGACCGCAGCGGCGATCCCTGCGAGCGCGATCGCGAACTGCGGACCGCGGAACCACCACGGTCTGATGATCTCGGGCACCTGGAAGCGGCGCCATGACTCCAGACCCCAGAACACGGTCCCGGTCACGACCACCGTGGCGATCACGCCCGTCAACGCTCGCGCCAGTGGGTCCGAGGTCACGAACACCTCCGGAATTCTGCCGAAGCGGTCCCAGCGAACGAGCCGCTGTCGCTTGTGGCGGGCCCGCGGCGCGACCTCGGTGCGTCCGGGCGGCGACGGCGGGTCGCTGTCGGCCCCGAGCCCCTCGACGGTCGTCACCGCTCCCCCCGAACCTGCGCAGCCCGTCGCCGAGCGGCCCCCACGGCGACCGCCCCGGTGGCCACCGCCGCAGCACCGATCCCGAACACGAGTGCGATGTCGCCACCGGCGAGCGGGAGTCGCGACCGGCGGTTCTCACCTGTCGGCGAGGCAAAGCCCTGGACAACGGATGCCGCCCCGCAGTCGAGCTCGACGACCACGTCGCCGGCGTACTGCTCCGCGGGTCCCATGATCAGATCGATGACGACGATCGGGCCCAGCTCGATCGCAGTCGACGACTCGGTCGTCGCGCCCGACTCCCGCTCGACATCGGCGAGGTCGATCGCGCCGGCGCCGGAGCGGACCACGAGATCGTTGCCGGCGATCGCCGCCCCCTCCGACGGCCGCACGGCACGCGCTCGGCACGACCCGCCCTCGATGTCGCCCGACGACACCACTGCGACCTCGACGACCTCCCCGGCTGCGACACCCGAGACGATCACGGTGTCGAGTGGGATCGCGAGGTCTCCGGCGGCCAACGCGGGCGACGCGAGCAGGACGGACGCGACCACTGCGACCACTGCACCGACGAACCTGGACATGACGCCGACCCCCGTCCTCCGCGTGTACCGAGTCTGGCACATCCGCCGCACTCGTCGACACGGTCCGGACGTCGGGTCGTCACACCGGCTGCGTCGCCGGGACTAGCGTCGCCCACGATGCTCGACGACACGATCGAGGAGTTGCGATCCGCGGCCCTCGCCGCCGATGACGCAATGGGTCACTTCCCGGCGATGTACGCCCGGGTGACCGATCGCATCCGGACCGACGTCGCAGCCGGCCGCTTCGCCGACAGCACCGCGATGGAGGTGCTCGCCTGCTCGTTCGCCGACTGGTACCTGCGACCCCTGGCGGGCCGATCGCCGGTGCCGGCCTCGTGGCAGGCAACCCGCGACGTGGCCGGCGACACCCGCCTGCTGATCGTGCAGCATCTCCTGCTCGGCATCAACGCCCACGTCAACCACGATCTTCCCCAGGTCGTCGTCGCCACCGCCGAGGAGCGTGGCACGCTCGCCAGCATCCGTCCCGACTTCGACACGATCAACGACGTGCTCGGAGACACGATGCCCGACGTGCTCGGAGACCTGGCCCGCGTGTCGCACTGGTCAACGCCGTCGCCGCCCGTGGCGGCGGCAAGCTCTTCCACTTCTCGCTCGAGCGCGCCCGCGACCAGGCGTGGCGCTCGGCGTCGCTCCTGCACGCGCTCGACCCGGGGCCGCGCGGCGACGTCGCCGCCGACCTCGACCGGAGCGTCCGTGTCCTCGCCTACCTGATCACCAAACCGTCGCGACCGTTCTCGTGGGTGGTGCCGCTCGGCCGCCGCCTCGAAGAGCACGACTCCAGACGGGTGACCAGAAGCATGCTCGGCCACCTCGCGTGAGTGTCGGCACCGTGACGAGACCGTCCGTGGTGAAGGTGAGCGGGCACATGATCGACGCACCCGATCCTCCGACCCCCCGCTTCCCACCGGCCGAGGAGCAGCGGGTCACCGACGCCATCCGGCCCGTGTTCGACCGCTGGGATGTCGGCCCGGGAACCACCGTTGTCTCTGGTGGTGCGACGGGCCACCGACTTGATCTGCGCCGAGCAGGCACTCGCGCGGGGCGCCGACGTGATGTTGTGCGTGGCGCAGGCGGAGGACTCCTTCATCGTGGAGTCGGTTGCCCTCCCCGGCTCGACCTGGATCTCGCGCTTCCACGCGGTCCGCTCGGCCGCCACGGTCGCCCACCTGCCCGCTGAGCGCCGAGACGCCCACGAGAACGTCTACGCCGCTACGAACGAATGGATGGTCGATGTCGGCCGGACGAGCTGGGCGGCGAACCATCGGACCCGGGCGATCCACAGGCGGACCTCCCGCCGGTCATCGCTCCCGCAGGAATGGTGCACTGCAACATGGCGGACTGGGTCCGCTTCCCGCAGTCCCAGCTCCGCGGCCTCCAGGGCAGCACCACCGAGGTCGTCAGGCCCGAATCGTTCCAGGCGATCCGGACGCCTCCGGTCGGTTCGGACGAGTTCGCAGATCCGCGACACGCGCAGATCGTCGTGTTACTTTTCGCCTGCCGAATGAGTCGGAAGGGAAGGTCCCGATGAACCCGCCAACCGCCACCTTGCTCGAAGCTCCCCCGGTCACCGAGCCCGAGCTCACAAAGCTCGAGCCCCGAACCCCGATTCCTCGCTCCACGCCATCCGACGGTGGACGTCCGGACGATGATCGACCGAATCGGTCCCGAGCGTTCGCGCGAGCGCTCTGGACCCTCGCGAAGGTGTTGATATTGCTGGTGCTGGTCGCCGCGATCGGGTTCGGCGCCGCGTTCGCATGGACGCTTCTCGACGATCGGCTCAACGCGGACGCACAGACGACCAGCGCCGGCTTCGGCGCAGTCGACGATCGGCTCGCGGCGGACGCACAACTGATCGCCGAGCTCCAGGATCAGGTGGCGTCGCTCACAGCCGACGCCGAGGCGGTGCCGGCCCAGCTCGACGGGCTCGACGCCCGGTTGACCGAGCTTGCGGACGCCCAGGCCGCGGCGACCGCCCGGATCGACGACCTACAGGGCCAGATCGACGACCGCACTGCGCGACTGGACGCCCTCGACGACGCTCAACAGGAGCTCGCCGCGAGTACGACAGCGATGATCGGCGCCATCGACTCCGAGCTCGACGTGATGAGATCGACAGAGCTCCTGTCGAGAGCCCGCCTCTATTTGTATCAGGCCAACTACGGGCTCGCCATCGACGACGTCCGGTCGGCACGTGCGATCCTGGCGACGGTCGACCCAAGTGGCGATCGCCTGACCCTCGAGCAGCGCGATGCCACGCTCGTGCGTCTCGATCTGGTGCTGAGGTCGTTGCCTGACCGGCCGGTGCTCGCGGCGGACGATCTCGACATCGCCTGGCAGTTGCTGATGGGCGAGGTACCGATCGTGCCGGGCGACGCGGCGTCTCCGGTCGTGCCGCCGGCTGAAGCACCCCCGGCCGACGCGCTCGGTGACGAATCCGCCCCTGCACCCGGTAGCACCGGTGCGACTGACGCGGACTCCACGAAGTCCGGGTCGACCGCCGGCCAGTAGTTGTCGACCCACACCGTGGGGCGGACGACTGCGGGTGCCGCGAGACGGTCTCGGCGGCTCCTCAACCCGCGTCGGCTGCGGCCTGAATCCCGGCGAGGTCGATCTTCGTCATGGTGAGCATGGCCGTCATCGCGCGCTTCGCTCGTGCCGGATCAGGGTCGAACAGGACGTCGCCTGCAGCGGTCGGGAACACCTGCCACGACGCCCCGAAACGGTCGCGGAGCCAGCCGCACTGCACTTCGGCGCCACCCTCGGTCAGCGCCGTCCAGTAGTGATCGACCTCGTCCTGGTCGGCGCACTCGATGAGGAACGACACCGCCTCGTTGAACACGAACTGTGGTCCGCCGTTGATGGCCGTGAACCCTCGGCCGTCAAGGCTGAAGTCGACCGTCATTGCCGCGCCCGGCTCGCCCATGCCGCCCTCGGCGTAGTGGGTGACGTTCGTGATCTCGGAGTTCGGGAACACCGAGACGTAGAACTCGGCGGCGTCGAGGCCGTTGCTGTCGAACCAGAGGTTCGGGGTGATCTGTGGCATACGCCCTCCTGGTCGGCTCGTACCGCAGTACCGCGAACGTATCAATAGGCCGGTGCGCTGGAATCAGGTGCGGTCACGCCCGGTCGAGCGCCGACGATGTGGGTGAGCTCGGCCGACGGCGAACGGTCCGATCAGGGGGATGAACGGGAGGGAGATCCCTTCATATTCAAGGGATTACTTGACAAGTGGGCTCGATCCTGCCCACGATGTCCTCTCTCAATTCAAACGATTGCTTGAGGATTCGAGATGATCGGCAACCCAGCACTCATCGCCGAGACGACGGCCAGGGACGAGGCCGGGCGGCACGGAGCCCGAGCCGCGGGCGAAACAGCCCGTCGCGCCTTCCGACACGAGGCGGCCAGCGCTGCCGGCATGGAGGTCGGCCGGTGACGATGGACGGGCGCACCGGTGGCGAGCGCACCATCCGGCTCGGGCTGCGCGAGAACCTCGCTCAGTTCTCGTTGCTGGTCGGCGTCAACGCTCTGGTCGGCGGAATGATCGGCCAGGAACGAACCGTCCTTCCGCTGCTGGCGAAGGAGGCGTTCGGCCTGACGGCCTTCACCGCCACCCTCACATTCATCGCCGCGTTCGGGGTCGTCAAGGCCGCCACCAACTTCTTCGCTGGCACGCTCTCTGACCGATACGGACGCAAACCGGTCCTGATCGTGGGCTGGATGATCGGTCTCCCGGTTCCGTTGCTGCTGATCTGGGCACCGACATGGGGATGGGTGATCGTCGCCAACGTGCTCCTGGGTGTCAATCAAGGCCTCACGTGGTCGACCACCGTGATCATGAAGATCGATCTCGTCGGTCCGGAACGACGCGGGTTCGCGATGGGGCTCAACGAAGCCGCCGGGTACGGCGCCGTCGCCGCGACCGTGCTCGCCACGGGCTACATCGCCGAACGCTGGGGTCTTCGACCGGGACCGTTCTTCCTCGGGTTGGCATACGCCGGTCTCGGTCTGAGCTTGTCGGTGTTCGTCGTGCGCGAGACGCACGGCCATGCGCGACACGAGGCGGTCGGTCACCCCACGACCCGCGACGATCTGCACCACGAGCTCGGCACCGGCGAGATCTTCACCCTCACGAGCTTCCGCGAGCGGGCGCTCTCGGCAGCCTCGCAGGCCGGGCTCGTGAACAACCTGAACGACGGGCTCGCCTGGGGGCTGTTCCCGATCTTCTTCGCCGCCGGCGGTCTCTCGGTCGGTCGGATCGGCATCCTTGCCGCCATCTATCCGGCTGTGTGGGGTCTCGCCCAGCTCTACACCGGCGGGCTCTCGGATCGCGTGGGCCGCAAGCCGCTGATCGCCGGTGGCATGCTCGTCCAGGCGGCAGCGATCGCCTGGATGGCGGCGGTGGCGGGGTTCTGGCCATGGGCGGTCGGCGCCGCCGTGCTGGGAGCAGGTACCGCCATGGTGTATCCGACGTTGCTGGCCGCCATCGGCGACGTCGCCCATCCCGCCTGGCGGGCCCGCTCTGTCGGCGTCTACCGGCTGTGGCGCGATGCGGGCTTCGCCGTCGGCGCGCTCATCGCTGGCCTGCTCGCCGACATGGTCTCGATCGCGGCCGCGATCTACGCCGTCGCCGCGCTCACCGCCACATCAGGGATCGTCGTCATCGCCCGGATGTACGAGACCCACCCGGCGGAGCGGCGGATGGCGAGGTGATCGCCGACCCCATGGGGGATGACCGACCCGATTGGTACAGTCAAGTCGTTCCTTGAGGAGGCAGGAGTGGGTGATCGGGCAGCAAAGGATGCGTTGTTCGACGTGTTCGCCGAGGTGGCGAAGGCGCTCGGCAACGGCCGGCGCGCCGAGTTGATCGATGTGCTCGTCCAGGGTGAGCGGCACGTGGACGAGCTGGCAGCCGAGATCGGTCAGAGCGTCGCCAACACGTCGTTCCACCTCCGTGTGCTCGCCACGAGCGGTCTCGTGGCGACCCGACGAGACGGGACCCGCATCTACTATCGGGTGGCATCGGAGCGCGTGGTCGAGCTGTGGGTCGCGCTGCGCGACGTCGCCAGTGCCCATCACCGGCAACTCGACGAGCTGGCGGCCGCGTACCTCGGTGATCGAAGCCGGCTCGACGAGATCGGTCGGGGCGAACTCGCCCAGCGCATCGCCGACGGTGACGTCGTCGTGGTCGACGTGCGGCCCGCTGCCGAGTATGCGTCCGGTCACATCGCGGGGCGCGATCGATCCCGATCGACGTCCTCGCGCGTCAGATGCGGTCGATCCCTGACACGGTCGAGATCGTCGCCTACTGCAGAGGGCCTTATTGCGTGTTCGCGGACGATGCGGTGCGGCTGCTGCGCCGACGGGGTCGGTCTGCGCGGCGACTGGAGGACGGCTTCCCCGAATGGCGAGCGGCCGCACTCCCCGTCGACGCGTCGCAACCATGACGGCACCGCGACATCGCGGCGCGGGTTCGTGCACGACGCGACCCGTCGGAGCGAGATCGCCCGCGCCGAGGGCCTACCATCGGGACCGGTGAACGTGCGATGACCGAGGCCGACGGGGTGACGGCCGGCCTCTCTCCGCGCTCGGCGGGATGGCTGCGATACCTGCATCGGAAGGCCCACACTGCGGACAACTGGAATCGCGACGGCCGCCCGCACGATCATTGGGACGACCGATCCGATCCGCCGATGGCCAGCTGGCACCGGTTCGACCTGGTCGACTCGTCCTACGCCATGGGCTTGATGGCGCACCGCACCCCGGCGTGGACCGAGCCCTACGTCGCCATCCTCGACCAGCTCATCGAGCGGCACACCAGCTGGTGGTCGGCCGCCGACTGGCTGACCCAGTTCGGTCACGATCCCGACCGAGCCGAGTACCCCGACATCTACCGGCTCTTCATCCCGACCGAGCTCTGGGGTGACTACGACGTGCCCGGCTGGACCGCCAACGGGACCGAGCCATGGGGCCTCCAGATGGACCCGGTGGCAGCCGACGGGATGCTCTTCTACAAGGGCTTCTTCCTGGTGCTACTCGGGATCCGGTCGATGATCGACAACGCACCCGATGCGCATGATCGATGGAACGAGCCGTTCGAGATGATCCGCGACGGCGACAACGCCTTCACGTGGACCCACTCCGAGATCGCCGATCACCTCTGCCGGCAGTGGATGGCCGCGCCGATCGGCTGTCATTGAGAGAACACCAAGATCTGGCCGTATTGACTGGCCGGAGCGGGTCTCGGTCTGAGACTGCACGACAATCGTCACGGCACCGACCACCATCGCCGGGCGTTCGAGCCGTGGTGGGCCCACGCCCGCGAGCGCTACCTCGATCTCACCGGTGACGATCTCCCGCAGACGACCACGTTCTACTACGACCCCCAACTCGACGTGCACCACCGGTTGCCGGCCGCAGCGGCACTGACCACCTCGTACTATGCCGCGCCACAGCAACCCGACGACGCCCGCAGACTGTTCGACGCCGCTACGGCGTCGGCGGGGTTCGGCGCACGGATCCGGGTCCCGCTTCGCCCGGGCCGCGGTGCCGGATCGGCGCTGATCCTCGCCAGGGAGTGGGGTCTCGTCGATCTCGATGACCGGTTGTCATCGGCGATCGAGCTGTCGTACGAGCCGACGTGGGACGCCGACAGCGGCGAGTTCACCTGGCGGATGGGCCTCGACGAACCCCATCCGCGCGGCCAGTTCAACGCGTTCCTCGCCGCCGCCGAGGCCGCCGGCCCCGGCCGCTGGACAGCGCTGTCACAGGCGCCGCTGTCGACGTGTCCCCAGGTCGTCGATGTCGACGTGCCCGACATCGTGCTCAGCAGGGCCGAATGGGTCGATGGCTCGCTCCATCTCACCGTGGCGCCGGTGCGGGACGAACCGCGCCGTCAGACCGAATTCCGGATCGTCGGCGCCAGAGGCCCCGGCTGGACGCTGGCCGGCCCCGATGGGGCGACGATCGACGGGCGAACCGCGGACATCGTCGTGCGGGTTCCATTGGTCGGCTGCGACCTCGTCGTCATGCCCGGCGACGGCTGACAGGTCGGGCTTCCTCTCGGAGCAGTCGGACCGATCAGTCGGCCGAACGGCCGACGGCGAGCAGCCACCCCAGGTCGTCGGTGACGGATCGGACGGTGTGCCAGACATCGTCCGTGCTGGGTAGAGACGGGAGCTTCTCACCCGTCGTGAAGGTGGTGTCGTTCGACGCGATCACCCGCCGTTCCCGGTTGACCAACACTGCCTCGACGGGGAGCCTCCGCAGCGGCGGCATGATCTCCGACTCGAACCGGGCGACGGCCACATCGGCCCCGGCAACGCCCAACACGCGATCGTCGACGACCACCGGGGACGAGAAGGTCATGATGTAGACGTCGGCACAGGGCAGGTCGATCAGTGGACCTGACACGAACCGACGCTGGCCCGAGACGGCCGCAGCGAACCATTCCATCGAGTAGTAGTCGTAGCAATCGGGCGCATCGGGGTCGAGGTTGAGCAGGAGGAACTCATAGTTGTCGGAGCCCGTCCGGTGCCACCAGTCGAGATGACGGTTTCGGTCCGCGAGCGTTCCCTCTGCGAGCACGTACCCAGCGCTGTCGAACGCCACTTGGCGATCGAGTGTCTCGAACACCGTCGTCTGCAACGTCGCCAGGTCTGCCGATTCGTACATGCGCCCGCCATCGGTGCTCGCCCGCCACGCTTGTGCAAGAGCATCTCCGAGCGAGCGGAGCGCATCGAAGACGTGTTCGACCGCTTGGTCGAGCTGGGCCGTGCACCGGTCGACGTCGACCGGATCGACTCGGCATCTCTGTTGCGCCCGGGATGTCACGAGATTGCCTCGTCGAGCTCGAGCCGCGTCTTGATCAGCCACCGTGCGGCACGCCGGATGTGCTGCTCGGCGAGTTCGCTCGCTGTTGGTCCGTCTTCGCGTTCGATCGCGTCCGCGATCGCGCCCAGGTCGGCGGCGACTTCCTCCGGATCGAGCGGTTCCGGCGTCGGCAGCCACAACAGGTCACCAGACTCGGACTGGAGGCGAACCTCCGCACGGGTGAGGCGCTCGGACTGCGAAGCCAGCGCGATCTCGATGAAGAACCGACTGTGCGCGCGACTCCGGTCGCCGATCGAGTCGGTCGCCGACAATCGGTCCGTGAAGGTTCTCATCCGAACGATCTGATCGGCGGAGGAGCGGGCCGCCGCCAAACGTGCCGCCGTCCCGGCGATTGCGCCCCACTCGTCTCCGAAGTCGCGGAGTCCGATCACCGACATGTCGAGCAGTCGCCGTCGGAGCCGGCTCGACGACGCAGCGGCCGGTCCGCACACGAACGTGCCGCCGTGGCGACCGCGTCGCGTCTCGACGAGACCTTGCGTACGGAGGGTCGAGAGCGCCTCGCGGAGACTGACCGTGGAGACGCCGAGCTGGCTCGCGAGCGCACTCTCGCTCGGGAGCTGGTCGCCGGGTTCGAGCAGGCCGAGGTGGATGGCGTCGGCGAGCCGACGACCGACGGTGTCGGCGACACCGCTCGACGGGACCGGCGGCAACAGTCGGTGGACTCGTGTTCGAGCTGGCATTCGTTGACAACCTTAAACATCTGGGACTATATGTTTGAAGCGAGTTTAACGGAGGGGGAGGGGTCGGGTTGAGTGCTGCCGTGCAGCTGGTCGAGGTTCGCAAGACCTTCGGCGACGTCGTCGCCGTCGACGACGTGAGCCTGACCATCGACAACGGTGAGTTCTTCTCGCTCTTGGGTCCGTCCGGATCTGGAAAGACCACCGTCCTGCGCATGATCGCCGGGTTCGAGGAACCAACTGCCGGAGCGATCCTGCTCGAGGGTCGAGACGTGACCCATGTGGCGCCCTACGACCGCGACGTGAACACGGTGTTCCAGGATTACGCGCTGTTCCCACACATGACGGTCCAGCACAACGTCGAGTACGGCCTCAGGGTGAAGGGCGTCGGCAAGTCCGAACGGCGTCGGCGAGCGGGCGACATGCTCGACATCGTGCGCCTCGGCGACCACGGTCGCCGCCGGCCCGATCAGCTGAGCGGCGGCCAACGGCAACGCGTTGCGCTCGCCCGTGCGCTCGTCAATCGGCCGAGCGTGTTGCTGCTCGACGAACCACTCGGCGCGCTCGACCTCAAGCTCCGCGAGGAGATGCAGACCGAGCTGAAATCGATTCAGCACGAGGTCGGCATCACCTTCGTGTTCGTCACCCACGATCAGGGCGAAGCGCTCTCGATGAGTACGCGGGTCGCGGTCTTCAACGAGGGCCGGATCGAACAGGTCGGGTCGCCCAACGATATCTACGAGCGGCCGACGACATCGTTCGTCGCAGGCTTCGTGGGTACGTCGAACCTGCTCGACGCCGACATGTCGCAGCGACTCGTCGGCCACGCCGTGTCGCACACGCTGCGTCCCGAGCGCATCTCATTGCTCGGCGAGAACGCCGAGTTGCCCGACGGGGTCCGGCAAGCGACCGGCACCGTCGCCGACGTGCAGTACCTCGGCGCATTCAGTCGACTCCGTGTCCAGCTCGACGGAGGAGGGGTCCTGGTCGCCAGCGTCGCGAGCGATGCGCTCGGCGAGGTGACGACCGGTGCGCCGGCCCGTCTCGCCTGGCCGTCCGACGCTGCGCTCGTCGTGGCGAGCAGCCACCAACCATCAGATCGAACAACAACAGGGGAGACACCATGAAGGTACAACCACGAGTAGGGCGGAGGCTTGTCGCCTGCATCGCCGCGTTGTCGGTCATCGCCGCTGCGTGCGGTGGAGACGACGACAGTTCCTCGTCGGAGCCCACGCCGACCGATGCGCCGTCGGACACGACACCGGCCACCGATCCGCCCGTCGACGATTCCGGCGACACCTCGGGATTGCCGGCAGAGCTCGGCGCCGGTGAGGGCGAGGTCAACCTCATCGCCTGGGCCGGCTACGTCGAGGACGGATCCACGGATCCGGCCGTCGACTGGGTCACGTCGTTCGAAGAGGACACCGGCTGCCAGGTCAACGTGCAGCTCGGCAACAGCTCCGACGAGATGGTGCAGCTCATGCAGACCGGTGAATACGACGGTGTTTCGGCCTCCGGCGACGCAACGCTGCGGCTCATCGCGGGCGGCGAGGTCGCGCCGGTCAACACCGACCTGATCCCGAACTATGCCGACGTGTTCCCCGACCTCAAACTGCAGAAGCACAACTCGGTCGACGGTGTCGCCTACGGCGTGCCGCACGGGCGTGGCGCGAACCTGCTCGTCTTCAACACCGATCTATACACCACGCCACCCGACTCGTGGGGCGAGATGTTCGAGGCCAGCACTTCCGCCCCTGGCGGTGTGTCGATCTACGATTCGCCGATCTACATCGCCGACGCCGCGTTGTACCTGATGTCGGTCCAGCCGGAGTTGGGGATCACCAACCCCTACTCGCTCGACCAGACCCAGTTCGACGCGGCGATGGGCCTGCTGGGCCAGCAGAAGGACATCGCCGGCCAGTACTGGTCGCTCTACACCGATCAGCAGGCTGCGCTCGAGGGTGGCACGGCACTGGTGGGTACGACGTGGCAGGTCATCGTCAATCTCGCACAGGCGAACGGCGCGAAGATCGACGCGGTCAAGCCCAAGGAGGGCGCCACCGGTTGGTCCGACACCTGGATGATCTCGTCAAAGGCGGCCCACCCCAACTGCATGTACATGTGGATGGACCACATCATCAGCCCCCAGGCCAACGCCGAGGTGGCCGAGTGGTTCGGTGAAGCACCCTCGAACCAGGCGAGCTGCGACCTCACGGCCGACCCCGAGCACTGCGCGACCTTCCATGCCGGCGAGACCGAATACTGGCAGGACGTCTGGTACTGGACCACGCCCGAGGAAACGTGCCTCGACGGCCGCACCGACATCACGTGCGTGCCGTACACCGAGTGGGTCAACGGCTGGAACAGCCTCAGGGGCTGACCCGACAACGATGCGGGCTCTGGCCACGTTCTTCCGCCGGCATCGACGCCTCTCCTTGGCGTCGGTGCTCGGCACCCCCGTGGCCTGGATGCTCGTGATCTATATCGGATCGCTCGCGCTCATGGTGGTGTCGGCGTTCTTCCGGCTCGACGGCTTCACGCAGAAGCCGACGACCGAGTTGACGCTGGAGAACGTCGAGACCGCGTTCACCACCTGGACGTTCGTGACCGTCGTGTTGAAATCGATCGCGGTGGCAGCTGCGGTGACGGTGCTCTGCTTCGTCATCGCGCTGCCCTCCGCGTTCTACATCGCCAAGATCGCGGCCCCGTGGGCGCGGCGTGGCCTCGTCGTTGCGTTCCTGCTCCCATTGTGGGCCGGCTATCTCGTGAAGGCGTATGCGTGGAAGGCGATGCTTCGCCCTGGGTCGGAATTCGGCGTCGATTCAGGCGGAGGGTTCCTGAACGCCACCTTCGGATGGACTCCGGGTTTCGGATGGATCGCCGTCGTTCTCGCCCTCTCGTACCTGTGGCTGCCCTACATGGTGCTGCCGATCTACGCCGGCCTCGACCGTCTCCCGCGGTCGCTGCTCGACGCGAGCGGGGACCTCGGAGCGCGACCGTTGCGGACGTTCGGGTCGGTCGTGCTGCCGCTGCTCGTGCCGTCGATCGCGGCGGGCTCGATCTTCACGTTCTCGTTGTCGCTCGGCGACTTCATCACGCCGAACATCGTCACCGAAGGCAACGTCCAGATGATCGGCAACCTCATCCAGCGCACCCTCGGTGCGCCGAACCAGCCGCTCGCGGCGGCGTTCACGCTGTGGCCGCTGCTGATCGTCATCGCGTACCTCGCCGGGATGAGACGGCTCGGCGCCTTCGAGAGCATCTGATGCAGCTCGCCCGTGTCGCCCGATGGATGCTTCGAGCCTGGACGTGGCTCGCACTGGTGTTCCTGTACCTGCCGCTGCTCGTCATCGCGATCCTCAGCTTCAACACGGCGACGTCGCTGTCGTGGCCACCGAAGGGCTTCACGACGGGTTGGTGGTCTGCAGCCTGGCGTGCCGATGGACCCAAGGACGCACTCTGGAACTCGGTCAAGTTGGCAATGTTCGCCACGCTCATCGCACTCGTCATCGGAACGCTGGCGGCGTTCGCGATGCAGCGCTACCGGTTCTTCGGCAAGCAGGCGATGTCGTTCCTGCTGGTCCTCCCCATCTCGCTGCCGGGCATCGTCACCGCGATCGCGCTCCGCAACACGTTCGATCGCACGATCGACGTCGGCCTGTTCAGCTTCCGAATCGGATTCGGGTTCCAGTCGCTCGTGATCGCGCACGCCACGTTCTGCATCGTGCTCGCGTACAACAACGTGGTCGCTCGGCTGCGACGATCTTCGCCCAACCTGCTGGAGGCCTCGGCCGACCTTGGCGCCCACGGCGTGCAGACGTTCAGGTTCATCACGTTCCCGCTCATGCGATCGGCATTGCTGTCCGGTGGAATCCTGGCATTCGCGCTGAGCTTCGACGAGATCGTCGTCACCACGTTCACGGCCGGGTCGGGCTACCTGACGCTGCCCCAGTGGATCTTCGCCAATGTCAGTCGACCGAACAACGTCCCCCTGGTCAACGTGATGGCGACCTTCGTGATGATCGTCTCGATCCCCCTGGCCTGGCTCGCACAGCGACTGGCCGACTCCGACCGAGGGCGCTGAACCAGTCCGCGTGCCCGAGGTGGCACGCGACGCCCGAGTCGTTTCTAGGTCGATCGCGTACGATCCGTCGATGACGACTCGACCGCTCCCGACCCCGAGCCTCGTCGTGCTCATCGGACCTCCGGCGTCGGGCAAGAGCACCTGGGCAGCTGAGAACTTCGACCCCGCGCAGGTGGTCAGCACCGACGCGCTCCGTGGCGTGGTCGGCGAGCACGAGTTGGATCTGGGAGCCACCGACGATGCCTTCGAGCTGCTCGATCGCATCGTCGAGATGCGCCTTGGTCGACGGCTCACCACCGTGGTCGACACGACAGGCCTCGATCCTGCGCGGCGCGCCGGCTACCTCGACGCTGCACGGCGGCATGGCGTCACCGCGATCGCCGTTCGGTTCACCACGTCCGGGAGCGAGTGCAAGCGCCGCAACCGTGGGCGAACCCACCCGGTGCCCGTCAAGGCACTCGATGCGATGCTCAAGCTGGCTCGCTCGGTCGATCTGAACCGGGAGGACTGGGATCTGGTACTTGCCCCCAAACCCATCCGGATGGTGACGTCGAGGCTCGCCGATGCGGTGCAGAGCGCCGAGCCGGTGTCCGCCAGACGCGCACCGGCCGGCGATCGTCGGTCCGGCGGCCCGCTCCGGTACGGGTTGCATGTGTCGAGCTACGACTGGTCGGGCGGCAACGAGGTCATCGGTCCGACGCTCGCCCGGATCGGACGCGACGCCGAGGAGGCGGGGTTCGACAGCCTGTGGGTCATGGATCACATGATCCAGATCCCCCAGGTCGGGTCGGCCTGGGACCCGATGCTCGACAGCTATACGGCGCTCGGATACCTCGCCAACGCCACCACCCGCATCCGTCTGGGTGTTCTCGTGAGCGCCGTGACCTTCCGCAACCTCGGACATCTCGCCAAGACGATCGCAACGCTCGACGTGCTGAGCGGCGGTAGGGCGATCGCCGGACTCGGCGCCGGCAACTACGAGCGTGAGCACGTCGCGTACGGCTGGGCGTTCCCGCCGGCGCGTGATCGACTGGCGCTGCTCGAGGACGCGCTGCAGGCGCTGCCGTTGCTGTGGGGCTCCGGGAGCCCCAGCTTCGGCGGTCGGGTCGTGTCGATCCCGGAAGCGATCGGCTACCCGCGGCCCATCCAGGACCCGGTGCCGATCATCGTCGGTGGGTCGGGTGAGCGTGTGACGCTTCGTCTCGCCGCTCAGTACGCCGCAGGATGCAACCTGTTCGGTGACACCCGAACCGTCGCCGGGAAGGTCGAGGTCCTCCGGCAGCACTGCGTGTCACTCGGCCGAGACCCCGACGACATCGAGGTCACCCATCTCGGCTCGATCGTGCTCGGGAGCGACCCAGCCGATCTGAGGGAGCGCATCGAACGGCTGCGACCGTCGACTCAGGGCCCCGACCGATACGCCGCCGCCGCCAACGCCGGGACGATCGACGACCACGAGGCCGGTTTTCGCGCGCTGGCGCGGGCCGGTGTCGGGACCGCGATCGTGAGCACACCGGACGCGACCGATCCAGCGGTGTTCGCGATGTTCGCCGAGTTGATCGGCCGTTGTCGCGACTGACCCACGACGCGCCCGTGCCCTGGCGCCACTACCGGTAGCGGCGCGGTCGACTGCGACGGCGTCCCGAGTCGACGGCGTCATCTCATCGTGCACCGTGTCGTGCATCGCCTGGTGCGAGCGCTTCGTACACTTCGGCCATGCTCAGCGAGAAGCTCACCCTGCACGGCGATCTGCTCGATCAGAAGCGGCTCGCACACGTGCTCGACGAGCTCGACGCGATGGGGGTGTCGACCAGACTGCGCCGCTTCCGGGTGGGCGAGCGCGCGACCGATCCGTCGATCGCCGAGCTGACGATCCAGGCCCCCGATCGAGGTTTGCTCGTCGCTGCGTGTCGTCGGGCCGGCGCACTCGGCGCGACCTTCGACGAGACCGAAGCCGAGCTCGCGGGCGCCGACGTCGACGGCGTGCTGCCGGAGGGCTTCCACTCCACCACCAACTTTCCGACCCACGTGCTCCACGACGGTGGGGCGATCGAGGTCGAGGGGATCGAGATGGACTGCGGCATCCGGGTGTGGCGCGACGGCGATCGATGGCGGGCCGAGACCTGTCCGATGCACAAGGCGCGCTCCGGTGACCAGTTCGTCGTCGGGTACTCCGGCGTGCGGGTCGAGCTCGACCACGAGGCGGATGCCGACGACATCGACTTCAGGTTCATGAGCAACGACGTCTCGACGGAACGACCCAAGCGACGGATGATCGCCGACGCCGCCGAGGCGGTGCGCCGCTCGCGAGCGGCCGGCCGTGATGTCGTGTTGGTCGGTGGCCCTGCGATCGTGCACTCCGGGAGTTCGCCGCTGCTCGCTCGGCTCATCCAGGACGGATGGGTCACGGTGCTGCTCGCCGGGAACGCCCTCGCCGCTCACGACATCGAAGCCAACATGCTCGGCACGTCGCTCGGTGTCGATCTCGACTCGGGTCGCTCGGGTCCGCACGGTCACACCCATCACCTCAGGGCGATCAACCGGGTGCGGCGTGCTGGGTCGATCGCCGCTGCCGTCGAGTCGGGCGAGATCACCGGTGGGGTCATGCACAGCTGCGTCACAACTGGGACACCGTTCGTGCTGTGCGGCTCGATCCGCGACGACGGGCCGTTGCCCGATGTCGTCTCGAACGTGTTGGACGCGACCGATGCCATGCGAGCGGTCGTCGGCAACGCCGGGGTGTGCCTGATGGTCGCGACCATGCTGCACTCGGTGGCGGTCGGCAACATCCTCCCGGCGCGGCGTGGCGACGTACTGCGTCGACACCGATGCCGACACGGTGATCAAGCTCACGGATCGGGGGACCCATCAGGCGGTCGGGATCGTCACCGACTGCGAGTACTTCCTCGCCGAGCTCTGCGCGCAGCTCGAATCGTGAGGACGCCCGAGCCTGAGGACCCCAGCGCCTGAGGACCCCAGCGCCTGAGGAGGCCCAACGCCGGCCGTTCGGAGTCGCGCCCAGCCGTGACGCGACCGACGCGACGACGTCGATGGCGCGGATGGGGATCCTGCGAGCAGATCGCGCCCCGGCGAGGCATCCTCGAGCCGGACTTCGTTGACCTCCCTCGGTCGCACCATGGGCCGTTCGCCCCTGGATCCGCGTACCTCGCGTGCGGTACGCAGGGAGTAGGGCTGGAGGCAGATCGATGGACCATCTCACGCACGACGACGTCGTCGCGATCCGAACGGCCGGGCTGTTGAAGACGTTCGGTGACCACGTGGCGGTCGATGGCATCGACCTCTCGGTTGCCAGCGGCGAGTTGTTCTCGTTGTTGGGCCCGAACGGTGCCGGGAAGACGACGACGATCAAGATGCTGTGCTGCTTGTTGCGACCGTCGGCCGGGACGGCGTCGATCATGGGCCACGACGTCGTCGACGAGCCTCTCCTCGTCAAGCAGGTGATCGGCGTCTCGCCGCAGGAGACGGCGATCGCGCCGAACCTGAATGCCTGGGAGAACCTGCAGCTGATCGCCGGGCTGCACGGTGTCGACGCACGGCGGGGCCGGCATCGTGCCGAGGAGTTGCTCGAGGTGACGGGACTCACTCACCGGGCTCACGACAAGGCGAAGAAGTACTCCGGCGGGATGCAGCGACGTCTCAGCGTCGCCATGGCGCTCGTCTCGGACCCCGCGGTGCTGTTCCTCGACGAACCCACGATCGGCTTGGATCCGCAGTCGCGACGCAGCATGTGGGACTACATCGCAGGGCTCAAGGGCGACACGACGATCGTGCTGACGACGCACTACCTGGAAGAGGCTGACGCGCTCGCTGATCGAATCGCGGTCATCGACGATGGAGCGCTGGTGGCGCTGGGAACCCCGACCGAGCTGAAGGACGGCATCTCCCGCACACCGCTGATGATCGTCGAGGCGCCGAACCTCACCGACGCGGCCCTCGCTGCACTCCGCCGGAAGTACCCGTCGGCGCGGCCGACTGCGGACGGTGTCGAGATCGAGGCCGACGACCTGAGCGTGTACGAGATCGGTGATTGCCTGCGTCCGTTCGGTGTGGAGATCCGGTCCACGGCCACGCGACACGTCTCGCTCGACGACGTGTTCCTGGAGATGACCGGCAAGGAGCTCAGGGAGTGAGCAGATCATGAGATCGACCGAACTCGCGAAGCGGAACCTCAAGGAAGTGCTCCGCGATCCGTTGTCGCTCGGAATCTCGGTCGCGTTGCCGCTCGTGTTGCTGTTGACGTTGCAGGCGCTCGGCGGCGACGAGACGCCGTTCCTCACGCCGACCCTGCTGACGCCCGGGATCGTGCTCTTCGGGTTCGTGATGGTGATGTTCGGCTCGGCGATGATCCTCTCGCGCGACCGCGAGACGGCACTGCTCGCACGTTTGCTCACCGCGCCGCTGCGGTCGAGCGACTTCGTCGCCGGGTACTCGCTGCCGTACATGCTGATCGCAGTCGCGCAGGCCGTGCTCCTGCTCGTCGTGGGGGCGCTGCTCGGCCTCGAGGCCGACGGGTCGCTCGCGCTCGTCGCGCTGGTCTTCGCGCTGATGGCGGTCTTCTACGTTGCGTTGGGGATGATCCTGGGGGCGGTCCTCACGGTCGCGCAGACCTCGGGGGCCTATGCCATCGTGCTGATCCTCACGATCTTCGGCGGCGCGTGGTTCGATCTGGAGGAGATCGGTGGGGCGTTCCTCACGATCGGCGAGATGCTCCCGTTCAAGCACGCCCTCGACGCGACCCGGGCCGTGATGTCCGATGGTGCCGGCTTCGCCGACATCGCATCCGACCTGTACTGGATCGGCGCCTACGCGGTCGGAGCGGTCGTCCTTGCCGTCGTGATGTTCCAGCGGCGAATGCTCGAATGATCGCCACGAATCGCGATTCTGCGCATCACCTCGCCGTGTGAGGTCAGTCACTGCCCCGATCGGTGATCACCCGGCCGTCGACTTCGGAGTTCGAGGTACCGTGCGCGGCGCGTCGGATCTCCGCAGCATCGATGGACCCGGTTGTCGATGGAGACGGTGCTGCAACTCGTCGCCTGCGCGGCCCGGGCACCGATCGAAGACGAACTGGCGACCCGGTCGGTGGAGGGTGTTTCGGGTTGCCTGGTTTCTCATGTTCGTACCTGCTCGCTCGAGGCGCTCGGGCTGCTCGTCCTCCCGCTGTTGTGGGGCGACCGCATCCGACGGCCGAGATTCGTGGAGCTGCAGGACCGTTTCATGGGTCGGTCGCCCGCTCGACCCGCGTGCGGGGAACGCCGTGTGCGATCAGGCTGGTGTCCGAACGAAGCAGGGCATGCTCGTCGGGGGCAGACCGCTACCGTGTCAGCGCCGTGCAACCATCACCGCTCGACAGTCGGTCGTCGGCTGGGGCGGACGGCCGAGAGGAGAGGGACATGAGTCGTCAGATCGAATCCGTTGCCGTGCTCGGATGCGGCACGATGGGAGCAGGAATCGCCGCGGCGAGCGCTGCGGCCGGTTGCCGTGTCCTGATGCTCGACGTCTCAGCCGAGGCGGTCGAGCGCGGCCTCCAATCGGTCGACGAGGCGGACCGTCATCTCGTGAGTACCGGAACGTTCGACGACGACCTCGCGGCGATCGTCGACTACGACTGGATCTGCGAGGCCATCGTCGAGGATCTCGCCACCAAGCGTGAGCTGTTCACCCTGGTGGAGCCCCTCCGACGAGACGGCTCGGTGATCAGTTCGAACACCTCGGGCATCCCGTTGCGCGACATCGCAGCGGGTCTCCCCGAACGATTTCGCAACGACGTCGCGATCACCCACTTCTTCAATCCCGTCCGGGTGATGAAGCTGTTCGAACTGGTCCCCGGCGAACACACGAGCCCGGAGGTCATCGATGCGTTCGCCGCGTTCGGCACCGACCGGCTCGGCAAGGGCGTCGTCCACGCCAAGGACACCGTGAACTTCATCGGCAACCGCATCGGGTGCTTCTTCATGCTGAGCGGTCTGCACCTCGCAAAGCCGTTCCTCGCCGACGGCATGACGCAGGAGACCGTCGACGCAGTGCTCGGGAAACCGGTCGGACTCCCGCCGACCGGTCTGTACGGCCTGATCGATCTGATCGGCCTCGACGTGATGGATCTCGTGGGCAAGAACCTCGCGGTCAACCTCCCCGACGGCGACCGGGGTCACGCCTTCACCGCGTTCCCGGAGGCCGAGCAACGGATGCTCGAACGCGGGCAGCTCGGTCGGAAGTCGCGTGCGCAGGGTGGTTTCGCACGGGTGCAGAAGCTCGACGACGGAGGGAAGCGGATCGAGACCTTCGACCTCGTCACCGAGCAGTGGCGCGATGCCGTCGAACCCGACCTGGAAGGGGTCCCCGCCGAACTGGGCGCGATCCTCTTCGATGAGACACCGCAGGGTCGCCTCGCCTGGGAGATCTTCGGTGGCACCCTCCGATACGCATCGGGGCTGGTCCCCGAGATCGCCGACGACATCGTCAACATCGACCACGCGATCCGCTGGGGCTTCAACTGGGTGCACGGCCCGTTCGAGATCGTCGACGCCGTCGGCGCCGACCGCGTCATCGACAAGATCCGGAGCGAGGGCGCCGAGCTGCCCGTGATGTTGCAGGTGCTCGCCGACTCGGACAGCCGAACGTTCTATCGCGATGGGGAGTACCTCGGTCGCGATGGGAACCGGCACGCGGTGCCGACCTGACGCCGCGCGTCGGCTGATGGCGCCACGATGCCGCGGCAGCCGAAGCTCCCCGGTCAGACGTGGTGCCTGCGACGACGACATCACCGCACATCGGGACCGTGTCACGGGTCACTCGGGGCATCGGGCCGATCGTCGCCGCCGCCCCACCGCGCCCAGGCGGGTCGCCGTCACGAATGCGGGGCGGACGCGGCGGTCACCGCGTCGAGGATGGCTCGCTTCACCGCCCGCGGATTCTCGGTCATCATCTGATGACCGGTGTCGTCGAGCTCGATGACCGTCGCCGCCGGCAGGGCTGCGGCGAGTGCACGCCCGCTCTTGGCCGGGGTCATCTTGTCGCCGCGAGCGACGATCACCGTCGCCGGGCAGCTCACGTCGGACGCCGCTGCTTCGGCTCCTGCGTAGCCCATGCAGGCGCGGAAATCGGTCGCCAACACACCCGGCCGACTGTTCTCGACGAGTGCTTGGGCCCCGCCGAGCATCCACAGACCCGGCGTCGGGTTGACCCCGACCTGCGCCGGTGTCGCGTGACCCCACGACGCCATGAGTGCGGCCGCTCGCGGCAGGTCGTGCTCGGCCGCGTCGAGCAGCTCCGGGTGCACCGCCATGCTGGTCGCGGTGCCGCACAACGTCACCGACCGCACGAGATCGGGATGCCGGCTCGCGAGCTCGAGCGCGACGAACGTCCCCATCGAGTGACCGACCACGTGGACCGACGGGAAGCCGGCCGCATCGGCGAACCGGGCGACCCACTCGGCCATCTCCTCGATCGAGGTCAGCGCCTCACCCTCGCTGCGGCCGTGCCCGGGGAGATCGAGGGCCACGGCCCGGAGGCCTCGATAGGCGAGATACCGGGTCTGCAGTTGCCACACGGTCGAGTCCATGCCGGCGCCGTGGATGAGCACGACGACCGGACCGTCACCTCCGGGCTCGACGCCTCCGGTCGATGCGTGGATGTCGTCTCCATCGACCGACACGATCATCGCTGGCTGGCCTTCAACGCTCGTTCGAGATCCTCGATGATGTCGTCGGGGTCCTCCAGACCGACCGACAGCCGAACGAGATCGTCGCTGATGCCGGCGGCGAGCAGCTCGTCGGGTGTCATCTGCCCGTGCGTCGTCGAGCCGGGGTGGATGACGAGCGTCTTCGCGTCGCCGACGTTGGCGAGGTGGGAGGCGAGTCGCACCGCCTCGATGAACGTGCGGCCGGCGTCGCGCCCACCCTTGACCCCGAAGCTCAGGATCGCGCCGGCACCTTTCGGGTACAGCCGCTGGGCGAGCTCATGGTCGGGGTGCGACGGAACCCGCGGGTGCTTCACCCAGTCGACGGCATCGTTGGCCTGCAGCATCTCGAGCACACGGTCGGTGTTCGCGACGTGGCGCGCCATCCGCAGCGGCAGCGTCTCGATCCCCTGCAACAACGCGAACGCGTTGTGCGGGCTCATGCACGCGCCGAAGTCGCGCAGCCCCTCCGCTCGCGCTCGCATGCCCAGCGCCGAGGGGCCGAACTCCTCGGCGAACACCACACCGTGGTAGCCGGCGTACGGCTCGGTCATCGTCGGGAACTTGTCGCTCGCCGACCAATCGAAGCGTCCGCCGTCGACCACGACGCCACCCAGGCCGGTGCCGTGGCCACCCAGGAACTTGGTGATCGAGTGCGTCACGATGTCGGCACCGTGTTCGATCGGTCGGAAGAGGTACGGGGTCGAGAACGTGGAGTCGACCATCAGCGGCAGACCGTTGGCGTGGGCGACCGTCGCGACCGCCTGGACGTCCATCACCTCGATACCTGGGTTGCCGAGCGTCTCACCGTAGAAGAGCTTGGTGTCGGGTTCGATCGCCCGCTCGAACGCTCCCGGGTCGCGCGGGTCGACGAACGTCGTCGTGATCCCGAAGCGCGGCAGCGTCAGCGCCATCATGTTGTACGAGCCCCCATACAGGTTCTTCGAGGCGACGATGTGATCGCCTGCGCTCAGCAGCGATGCGACGGCGAGGTGGAGGGCGGCGGTGCCGCTTGCCGTGCACACCGCTCCGACCCCGCCCTCGAGCGCGGCGATCCGTTCCTCGAGCACTGCCACCGTCGGATTCGAGATGCGGCTGTAGATGTGGCCTGGCGCCTCGAGGTTGAACAACGCCGCCGCCTCGTCGGTGTCGGGGAACGAGTACGAGGTCGTGAAGTAGATCGGAACCGCCCGGGCACCCGTGGTCGGATCGGGACGTTGACCGGCGTGCAGACTGAGGGTGTCGAATCGCAGGAAGTCGGGATCCACCATGCAGCCGACACTACTCAGCGGCGCCGATGGCGTCGCGGGCGGCGCATCAGCCGTGGCGCGGCAGCTCCGTCGGGTCGAGCCTGCGCACCAGGCCAGACCGACATCAGCCCTCGTGGTCGGCCGACGAGAGCACCGGTGACGATCCCACCGATCGCGACGACCGCAGCGGGTCGTTGGACCCTGGTGATCCGGAGCCGTCAGCAGAAGAATCGGGACATGGAGGTCACCCGCTCTCCTCTGGTCGCGTGTACAGGGATCGTGACCGTCGACGAGATCTTCTCGATGGAGTCGCTGCCCGAGCACGAAGGGAAGTATTCGGCGATCCGCCACCTCGAGATCGGTGGTGGGGTCGCGGCGAACGCCGCTGTCGCCGTCGCGCGCCTCGGTGGCAGGGCGGCGTTCAACGGCTGCATCGGTGACGATGCGCTCGGCGACCGGTTGCTGGACGAGTTCGCCGCAGAAGGCGTCGACACGGCCGGCTGTCAGCGGATCCCCGGGCACCCGACACCGATCTCGGCCGTGCTCGTCGCAGACGACGGGCGCCGAACGGTCGTCAACCACGTTGCCCCCGGGCTCTTCGCCGAGGCCGACCCGGCCGCCGCGGCGGCGATCGGCCACCCCGACGCCGTACTCGTCGACTGCCGATGGATCGCTGGCGCCTGCGCCACGCTCGATGCCGCCCGTGTGGCCGGCGTGCCCGGCATCGTCGACGTCGATCGCGAGTTGTCCGACGTCACCGCGAGGGAGATCTACGACCGGGCCACCCACCTCGTGTTCTCGCGTGCCGGTCTGATCGGGACCACCGACATCGACGACCTGGACGATGCCCTCCGGACGGTCGCCGACCGGACGAGCGCATGGGTCGCGGTCACCGACGGGGCCGAGGGCGCGAGCTGGGTCACCTCGGGGCGGAGACATCACCAACCGGCGATCCACGTGCCCGTCGTCGACACGGCCGGAGCCGGCGACGTGTTCCACGGTGCCTTCGCGCTCGCCCTCGCAGAAGGGCGGCCCGAACCCGAGGCGGTCCGGTTCGCCAACGTCGCTGCCGGGCTCAAGTGTGCGCGCGTCGGTGGACGAGCCGGCATCCCGGATCGTGGTGCGGTCGAGGCCGTGCTCAACAGGGTCGGGGTGGCGTCGTGACCTCGGCCGGCAGGCAGCGCGGCGTGGAGCGACTCGCCGGCGCGATGCCGTGGCGCCCCGCTCATGCGTGCGCCGAGGCCGCCACCGTGCTCGCGGCGACCGACGACGCGTGGCATCCGGCGTTCGTGCGGTACCCACCGATCGATCCTGCCGCGACCCCGCCACGGGTGGGTGCGTCGTGATCGGCGCGAGCGGCCCGCTCACGATCGCTGTCGTCACGGTCGGTCGCCCGACGTTCGACTTGGCGTTCGGCGTCGAGACGGCTGCGGCTGCCCGTGGCGTGCTCGCCGGTCTCGGCGCGATCGTCGTCGCCGACCCTCACGTTGCGACGTCGGTCGACGAGCTCGACCGCGTCGCCGACGAGCTCGACGGTGCCGGAGCGCCGATCGATGTCGTCGTGGTGCTCCAGGCGACATTCGCGGACGCGACGATGATCGTCGAGCTGGCCGAGCACTGCGCCGTCCCGATCGTCTGTTGGTCGTTCCCGGAACCGCGCACCGGGCAGAACCTCCGGCTCAACTCGCTCTGTGGTGCCAATCTCGCGGCGTACTCGCTCCGGCGCCGCGAGCATCGGGCGGTCTTCGTCTACGTCGATCCGAGCGACGACGGGGCATCGGAGCGCGTCGGCGCCGCGCTCGACATCGCCGTCAACGACGGCGCCGGCCTGCGTCACCCCGGGAACGATCACCACCGATGCTTCTCCGAGGAAGCGGTCGCTGCGGCCGAGCGTGTGGCGGACGTGCTGCGAGGATCGATCCTCGGCGTGATCGGCGAGCATCCCGCCGGTTTCGAGCCCTGCGCGCATGACCCGGATGCCATCACGGCACTGACCGGTGCCCGGTGTGATCGCATCGATCTCGACCAACTCTTCGCGAAGGCGGACCGCATCGAGCACGACGAGCTCCGAGCGATCGAGCACCGGGTGCGCGCCTCGCTCGGCCCGGTCGAGCATCTGCGCGCGTCCGGGCTCGAGCAGAGCCTGCGCCTCTACGGGGGTCTGCGCTCGCTCGCCGGCCAACGGCGGTGGGCGGCGGTGAGCACCCGGTGTTGGCCGGAGTGCATCGAGCGGTACCGCGGGGCCGTGTGCGCCCCACACGGGATGCTGACCGCCGATGGCGTACCCGCCGTGTGCGAGACCGACGTCTACGGGAGCCTGACCGCGCTGATCCTCCGTGAGCTGGCGGGGAGCGATCCGTTCGTGGCGGATCTCGTCGACGCCGACCGGAGCGACGGGACGTCGGTCGTGTGGCACTGCGGCGCTGCGTCGCTCGGCATCGCCAATCTCGCGGACGGACCGCCCCACGGCGCCCTCCATCCCAATCGTCGGCGTGCGCTCGCGCACGAGTTCGCACTCAGACCCGGGAGGGTCACGATCGCCCGTGTCAGCCAATTGGTCGATGGCCCGGCGATGGTCATCGGCGGCGGCGAGATGCTCCGGCGCCGGCGCCCGTTCTCCAGCACCTGTGGCGTGCTGCGCTGGGACGAATCCGTCGACGATGTGCTCGACACGATCTTCGGCTTCGGTCTGGAGCACCACTACGGCGTCGTCCTCGGCGATCACCGCGAGGCACTGGCGGCCCTCGCCGACCGGTGGAACGTTCCCGTCGTGCGCCTCGGCGAACCGCAACCCGTCCGCCCCTGAGCAGATCCGGTCGGGCGACGGCTCGCTGCGCTCAGCTTCGCTCGCGCGACCGGCTGGATCGCAACGTCGTCTGACTCGCGGCGTCGCTCGATCGGGTCGGACGCGACCCGATCAACGGGCGGCGGCCGCAGCATCGCGCAGATCGCGCTTCAGGATCTTCCCCGACGCGTTGCGGGGGAGCTGCTCGGTCACGATCGTCACCGTGGTCGGCACCTCGTACTTGGCGAGCCGTTCGCCGAGGAAGGATTGCAGCTCGGCGACATCGAGGGTCTGGCCCTGCTTGACCATCACATGGCACGCGAGCTCCTCGCCGAGTCGCTCGTGCGGGATCCCGTACACCGCTGCCTCGTACACCGCCGGATGCTCGTAGATCGCTGCCTCGACCTGGGCCGAGTAGATGTTCTCGCCGCCGCGCAGGACCATGTCCTTCGCCCGGTCGCTCACGTAGACGAAGCCCTCCTCGTCGATACGACCGATGTCACCCGACCGAAGCCAACCGTCGACCATCGTCTCGGCGGTCGCTTCGGGCCGGTTCCAGTACCCGCGGATCAGCATCGGGCCGCGAAACCAGATCTCGCCCGTCTCGCCGGTCGGAAGCTCGGTGCCGTCCGGATCGGTGACGCGCACGTCCATCACGGGCACCGGCCGACCGGTCGATGTCGGGTGAGCGACGAAGTCGTCCCCGGTGTTCTGCGGGCCGTACGCATTGGTCTCGGTCATGCCGTACCCGAGACTCGGCCGTCCCCTCGGGAAGTGGTCGTCGATCCGCTTGACCAGTTCAGGTGGCATCGGCGCACCGCCGCCACCGACGGATCGCAGGCTCGACGTGTCGCGTCGGGCGAACGTGGGCGCTTCGAGCAGATCCCAGCTCATGGTCGGCACACCGACGAACAACGTCACGCGTTCCTGTTCGATCAGCTCCAGCGCACGATCGGGATCCCAGCGGTAGGTCATGACCAGCTTCGCTCCGCCGACGAACGAGCCGAGCATCACCGGGACGAGCCCGGTGACGTGGAAGAGCGGGACGCACAGCATGTAGGACGCGACCGTCGGCTCCTCCCCGACGAGCTCGGGCGGGGTGCGAGCAGCGGTCACCGCAGCCCTGGCCGCGAAGGCCATCAGCGCGCTCAGCACCGCCCGATGGGTCGAGACGGCGCCCTTCGGGAACCCGGTGGTACCCGAGGTGTAGAGGATCGTCATGTCGTCGTCGGGATCGATCTCGACGTCGGGCATCGTCGTGCCGGCGACGAGCAGATCGTCGAGGCGGACCGCGCCCTCGTGGCGATCGGTGCGAACGGTGACGATCCGAGCGGCGATCGCCCCCTCGGGCGCGGCGCTCAGACGGGCGAGGCGCTCGTCGTCGGCGAACACGACCGACGCCCCGGAGTCGTCGAGGGCGAACGCGAGCTCGTCGGCGACCCACCAGGCGTTGAGCGGCACCGCGATCGCGCCGATCGACGTGATCGCCGCGAAGGCCGCGATCCACTCGGGGTAGTTGCGCATCGCGATCGCCACACGATCGCCCTTCGTCACACCGAGCTGGTCGACGAGCGCACGACCGATCCGGCCGGCCAGATCGAGCACCTCCGGCATGGTCCAGCGTTCGTCCTCGAACACGATGAAGTCGTCGGTTCGCGCCCGGGCGAGCGCGAACAGCGCTCGGATGTTCGGCGGAGTCCCGGCGAAGACCTTGGTCGCGACGCCGAGCACGTCGGTCTCGGTGATCTCGAACATGGTGCCAGGGGCGCACACGGCCGCGCAGGCGTCCTCGAAGGTCATCGACATGGCAACGGGTTGTAGCACCTCCTCGCGCCGGTTGGGAATTCGGGGTGGCTCGCCGATGGCGCGGGTGGATCCGGCCGGTGCTCCGCCGCCCCGGGTCTCGACGGCGTCCGTAGGATGACGACATGTCCGCTGTTGGTTCGGCCCCGGACTCGACCCGGTGCGCGAGCGTTGCGCTCGTGCTCGGCAGCGGGGGTGCCCGCGGGTTCGCACACATCGGCGTGACCCAGGCCCTGCTGGAGGCCGGAGTCGAGATCGTGGCGGTTGCGGGATCGTCGATGGGCGCGCTCGTCGGCGGTATGCACGCGGCGGGGAAGCTCGACGACTTCGCCGACTGGGCGACAGGCCTGGGGCGGGTGGAGATGCTGCGGTTGGTCGACGTCGCGCTCTCGGGGCCTGGTGCGATCCGAGGCGACCGGCTGTTCCGGGTCGTCGGCGAGCTGCTCGACGGCGTCACGATCGAGGAGCTGCCGATCCCGTACACGGCTGTCGCCGTCGACCTGGTCTCGCGGCGCGAGGTCTGGTTCCAGCGCGGCCCGCTCGACGTTGCGATCCGTGCGTCGACCGCGATCCCGTCGTTCTTCGTCCCGATCGAGTTGAACGGCCGCCTGCTGGTCGATGGTGCAGTCCTCGACCCGGTGCCCGTCGCGCCCGTCGCCGCCGCCCACGCCGATGCCGTCGTGGCCGTCAGTCTCGACGGCCAGGGCAGCGCCAGCAGCGCGCCCGTCTCGGAGTCGACCGACGAACGCAGCGCTGCCGACTGGTCCGACCGGCTCCGAGGCACCGCTGCACGGTGGTTCGACAGCGAGATGATGGGTGTGGTGCGGCGGCGATTGACCCCGGACCTCGAGGCGTCCCTGCGCACCCGGCTCGACGGCGAACTTCGTCATCACGACACGATCGACGACCAGGCGCTCGGCACCGTCGACGTGGTCCAGGCGTCGTACGAGGTGATGCAGAGCGCCCTCACCCGGCACCGACTCGCAGCATTCACGCCCGACCACCTCGTGTCGGTCCCCAAGAACTCGTGCCGAACGCTCGACTTCCACCGTGCCGCCGAGATGATCGAGCTCGGCCGACGCCTCGCCGAACCGCTGGTTGCAGAGCTCGCCCCGCACCCCACCACGATCGAATCCGCGACCGCCGCGGTGCCCTGACCTGCCTGCTGCGCGCCGGGCGCGCCGATCAGGCTGCGACCCGTGATCAGCTGCTGAACTGGTGGAGCGTGCCGTCCTCGGCGGCCAACCGCTCCAGCAGTGGCGACAGTGACCAGTGGCGCCCACCGAGCGTCTCGCCGTAGCCCCGGATCGTGTCCGCGACCTCGGCGAGCCCGATCGAATCGGCCCAGAACATCGGGCCGCCGCGGTACACGGGCCAGCCGTAGCCGTTGACCCACACCACGTCGACGTCGCTCCCGCGGATCGCAATGCCCTCTTCGAGGATCTTCGCACCCTCGTTCACCATCGGGAACAGACAGCGCTCGAGCACCTCCTGGTCGGTCACCTCCCGCTGCTCGATGCCGTGTCCTTCGGCGTACGCCCGGATCATCTGCTCGACCTCGGGGTCCGGGGTCGGGGTACGGGTGTCGGGGTCGTAGGTGTAGTAGCCGCGTCCGTTCTTCTGGCCCCTGCGTCCGCTCTCGCACATCAGCTCCCTCACCGTCGAGCTCGTCGACGTCTCGGCCTTCCAGCCGATGTCGAGTCCGGCCAGATCGTTCATGGAGAACGGGCCCATCGGGAACCCGAAGTCGAACAGCACCCGATCGACCTGCGCAGGCGTCGCACCCTCGAGCACGAGCTGATCGGCCTCGATCCGGCGTTGGAAGAGCATGCGGTTGCCGACGAAGCCGTGGCAGACGCCGACGAGCACGGCGATCTTGCCGACCCGCTTCCCGATCGCCATCGCGGTCGCGATCGTCGTGGGCGAGGATTCGTCGCCCCGCACGACCTCGAGCAGCTTCATCACGTTGGCGGGGGAGAAGAAGTGCATCCCGATCACGCTGTCCGGACGGGACGTGACCGCGGCGATCTGGTTGATGTCGAGCGCCGACGTGTTCGATGCCAGGACGGCGTCGGACTTGCAGATCTCGTCGAGCTCGCTGAAGATCGTCCGCTTGAGCTCCATGTCCTCGAACACGGCCTCGATGACGATGTCGCAGTCGGCGAAGGCGGCCTTGTCGGTCGAGCCGGTGATCAGCGCCATCCGCTCCTCGACCGCAGCGGCCGGGATCGAGCCGCGCGACGCAGAGCGCACGTAGTTCTTGCGGACGACGGCGAGACCGCGATCGAGGGCGTCCTGATCTCGCTCGACGATGGTGACCGGGATGCCGACGTTCGCGAAGTTCATCGCGATTCCGCCCCCCATCGTCCCGGCCCCGAGCACTCCACACGACCGGATGTCGCGCACCGGCGTGTCCCTGGGGATGTCCGGGATCTTGTTCGCTGCCCGCTCGGCGAAGAAGTAGTAGCGCTGGGCGGCGGACTGGGGGCCGTTCATCAGCTCCATGAAGAGCCTGCGCTCGACCTTGATGCCCTCGTCGAAGGGCAGGTTGGCAGCGGCCTCGATGCACTGGATGTTGTACTCCGGGGCGAGGAATCCCCGTGTCTTGCGGGCGATCGACGCTCGGAACGTCGCGAACAGGTCGTCGTCGCCTTTCACGTCGGCGACCTTGTCGTCACGGTCGCGGACGTGGGCCAGCGGAAGCTGTTCGGTCACGGCCCGCTCGGCGAACGAGATCGCCGCAGCGCGCAGCGCATCGTGGTCCCCGTCGACGATCTCGTCGACGAGGCCACCTTCGCGTGCCTCGCCGGTTCCGATGTGGCGTCCTGACGTCATCATCTCGAGCGCCTTGGGGACCCCGACCAGCCGGGGGAGCCGCTGGGTGCCACCGGCCCCGGGCAGCAGGCCGAGGTTCACCTCGGGCAGGCCGAACTTCGCCGACGACAGCGCCACTCGGTAGTCGCGCGCACAGCGCAACCTCCAGACCGCCGCCGAGCGCCGTGCCGTGGATCGCAGCGATCACGGGGACGGGCGCGTCCTCCATCGCCGCTTGCGTCTCGGGCAGGTTCGGGCCCTGCTGTGCGCCCCCGAACTCGCTGATGTCGGCGCCTGCGATGAAGGTGCGTCCGTCGCAGATCAGGACGACCGCCTTGGCGCCCTCGGCGACCGCTCGCGCCATGCCGTCGGCCAAGCCCTGGCGGACGTGCCAGCTCAAGGCGTTGACGGGCGGGTTGTCGATGACGATCAGGGCGATGTCGACACCGTTGGAGGTGACGGTCTCGAGACGAACGGATTCTGTCAGCTGCGCCATGGTCGCCAGTCAAGCAGTTGGCGTCGACCCGCCTCGATTCCGAACCCGCACGGTTGGGGTCTGACCCCGACCGTGCGGTGAGCGTCGGGATGGTGATCAGCCGGAGATGAACTGCAACAGGATGTCGCCGCCCGCCGCCGTCAGGCGGAGTTCGGTGTCGGTCACCTCGAACCCGGACACCTCGCCGAGCCTGGCGAGATACGTCATCTCGAGTTGATCCCGGTGGGGTCCGCACGACATCAGAGTGGTCGACATCGGCCCGAAGGACAGCGCGTGCCCGTCGACGGTGTAGCCGCCGTTGAACCGGTTGCATCCAGCGAAGCCGGACGACGCTCCGGATTCGAGCAGCAACGTGGCGTCGGCCTCGGCGGGGATCTCGGCTCCGGGCAGCGAGGTGAGATGCCACTCGATGCCTTCCACTGCATCGATCCCGGCGCCCGGGGCCACGAGCCGTCCCATCGTGGTCGGACGATATCCCGGTCCCGGGCGGAGCGGTGATCGAGTTCGTGATCGGGCGGTCGGCGGCAGGCGTACCATCGGGTGATGACCACGCCCGCCGAGTACGAAGCAGCAGGACTGCTCGGCACCGAGGCCGAAGGTCCCGACCGACTCGAGTTGTTGCGTTGGCTCGAGGGTTTCGGCTTCACGATCGAGGACATGCAGCTCGCGGGAGACAATCTCGCCGCGTTGGCGGGCGATCGTCGGGCGGTGCCGGCGCCCGACATCGGCCGCTCGGAAGCGATCACCCGCTCCGGGTTGTCACCCGAGCAGTTCGACGCCCTCGCCACCGCATTCGGGTTCACCCGCATCACAGGTGCTCCACCAGGCGAGATCGGTTTCACACCGGCCGAGGTCGAGGTGTTCGCCACGGTGGGAGCTCTGTCGACGATGTTCTCGCCCGAGGAGGCCCGGGGATTCATCCGCGTGCTGGGATCCACCTTCGGTCGTCTGGGTGAAGCCGTCGTGTCGATGTTCCTGGCCGACGTCGAATCGCCGCACATGCAAGCCGGCGAAGGCGAGCTCGCGTTGGCCGAGAAGGTCTACGACGCTGTCGGTCTGCTCGACGGGTTCACGGCACGACTCGATCCGATCTTTCGTCGACACGTTCGTCAGGCGATCGAGCGCACCCGCTCGGCCACGATCGACGACGAACGTCTGCGTTATCGGTTCGCGGTCGGGTTCGTCGATCTGGTGGGCTTCACCGAACGCAGCAACGACATGCCCGCGACCGACCTGGCGGCGTTCATCCGTGATTTCGAGGGGCGGGCTCACGATGTCGCCGTCGCCGAAGGGGCGCGGGTCGTCAAGCTGATCGGTGACGAGGTGATGTTCGTGTCAGCTGATCCGGCAGCGGCGTGTCGGGCGGCGTCGGCCCTGATGGCAGGTGTCGGTGACGTGGTCGAGCGCGTGCTGCCCCGGGGCGGTCTCGCCTACGGCGAGGTCCTCACCCGCGGTGGTGACTACTACGGAAGTGTCGTGAACCTCGCCTCTCGGCTCGTCGATCAAGCAGTTCCGCAGGAGGTTCTCGCGACCCGCGAGCTCGTCGATGCCGCCGGCGGAGCGTGCGCTTTCGAGCCGGCGGGGCGGCGCATGGTCAAGGGCTTCGACGCTCCTGTACCGGTGTGGTCGCTGTCGAGCCTGCCTGCCTGACGCAGGTCTGTGCGACACGTGTGCGAGGCGGCGTCGACGGCACGATCGACCCCGTAGCGACGAGACGGCGCGGGGTCGCGGTGTCGCTCCCCACCGGATGGCGGCCCCGGGGGTCACCTCACACGAGTGGCTTGCCCAGACGTTTGCGAGCCACGTTCCGAACCGCGGTCCGGACCTTCTCGACCGCGAGGTAGAAGACCGGGAAGGCCACCAGAACGAGGATCGTCGAGCTGATCAGCCCACCGATGAGGGTGAAGCTCAACGATTCCCAGAACGGGTCGCTCAACGCGAGCGGGAGCAGCCCGACCACCGTCGTGATCGTCGTGGCGACGAGCGGCCGGAAGCGACGTTCGACGGCCTCCGCGATCGCGAGCCCGGGCCGCAGCCCGCGCCGTCGGGCTTGATTGGCGGCATCGACCAACAGGATCGTGTTGTTGACGACCACGCCGATCAGCGCGATGAATCCGACCGCGACGAAGAAGCTGATCGGGTTGTCGGTCACGCTGAGCGCCGTGAACACCCCGAAGAAGCTGAACGGGATCGCCAGGAAGATCAGGAGCGGCTGGACGATCGAGCGGAACTGCACCACCAGCAACAGCAACATGAGCACCAGGGCGATCATGAGCGCCTGTCCGAGGGATGCGAAGTCGTCCTGGTTGTCGGACTCCTGCCCGAAATCGAAGCTGACGGCGTCAGGTGCGAGCCCGATCGACGTGAGCTCGTCGGAGCCGTACAGATCGCCGACGAGGGCTTCGGCGGCGTCGAGGTTGTTCGTCAGGTCGTCGTTGGAGAACTGGGCACGCACCTCGATCTGGCGCTGGCCGTCGGCTCGGTACACCTGCCCGTCGGTCGAGACGATCGCGTCGACGATGGTCGTGGCCTCGCCCGACGCCTTGTCGAGTTCGACCCCGATCAGTCGATCGCGCAGGTCGTCGGCGAGCTGCTGGCCGGCATCGACCGTGTCGCCGTCGACCGCGATCTGAGCGGCGAACGGGAACTCCTCGACCGGCGGGCCGTTCTCGAGCGGACGGACCGTCGCCCGCAAGCCCGACAGCACGGAGAATCGCTCCTCGATCCGTTCGACGTAGGTCGGCGCCGTCGTGTCACGCGCGTCGAACGGGGTCAGATCGATGATCGTCACCAGCCCGCGTTCGTTGGCGTCGATGTACTGGGAACGCACCAGGTCACCTCCCAGCGAGTCGACCACGATCTCGTCGATCTCACCGGAGAGCTCCTGGGCTTCCTCGATCGTCGTGCCGGGATCGAAGTCGACCTCGACGAAGAGCGCGTTGGCGTCGTCGCCGGGCGGGAAGATGTTGAAGCCGAGCGTGGCCGCGACCTGGAACGAACCGACGATCATCGCGATCGCACCGAGCGAGACGCCGAGGCCGACGCCGAACCCGCGCCAGCCGTTGCTCGACGGGTACTCGGCGAGTCGCGCGAGCGCGTGGGCGATCCGGCGCTCCCCACGTGTGACCGGGTTGTGCGGCCGTTCGCCCTTGAGCAGGAAGGGCTTCGCGATCGCCGGGATGAACACCACCGAGAACAGGAACGACAGCAGCAGCGTCAGGATCACGGTCGCCGGGATGGCGCGGATGAACTCGCCGAGCACACCACCGACGAACAGCATCGGTGCGAAGACGAGCACCGTCGTGAGGGTGCCAGCGAGCGAGGCCGTGCCGACCCGGTTGATCGCCGACCGGATCACTCCGAGTGGTTCGTCGGACTCCGGCCGGTTGGCGTCGATCGACTCCGAGATCACGATCGCGTCGTCGACGAGCAATCCGAGCGTCAGGATCAGCCCGAAGAGGGTGATCGTGTTGAGCGAGTACCCGAGTGCCCAGAGGCCGCCGAGCGCCGCCATCATCACGGTCGCCATGAAACCGGCGGTGACGATCGAGACCCGCCAACCGATGAGGAGCAGGCTGACGATCGCGACCGCGATGAGCCCCTGGAGCAGGTTGCCGGTGAGCGAGCTGATCTGGGTGCGGATGTCGCTGGCGAAGTCGGCGGTGACGGCGGCCGAGTAGCCGTCACCGAGGACCGTCTGATCGTCGAGCAGTCCGTTGATCTCGTCGCTGAAGCCGAGCAGGTCGAGATCCGTGTCGTCGGACCGGACGAGCCCGATTGCGATCGCCTCGGTGTACCGCCCGGTCTCGGCGAACGCCACCCGGATGAAACGGGTCCGTCGAACCTCCTCCTCGCCGGTCGTGGCGTTGAGGCCTTCGGTCAGCAGGTTGCGGACGTCGGCGCGCCCGACGCCTTCCCCCGTCTCGAGCAATGTCGCGAGCGCGGCGGCCTCGGCCTCGAGGTCGGCTGCGGTCGCGTCGGCGGGGCCGCTGACCGTGACCAACAGGTCGTAGACCTCGAGAAATTTCGTCGCGTCGATCGGCCGGACGGTGATGTCGGCTTCCGAGGGCACGGCGATCGAGGGGTTGGCGTCTTCGAGGAGGGCGGCCCCCTCGGGGGATGTCACCGAATCCTCGAACTCGACGATCACGGCGAACGCATTCTCGAGGGCGAAGCTCTGCACCTCCTTGACGCCGTCGACCCCGGCGTACGCGGTCTGCAGCGGGAGCGCGACGTCGGCGTCGACGGCATCGACATCGTCGACGAAGTAGGTGCCGTCGACCACGACGATCGGCAGATTCACCGGTGGGAAGCCCTCGCGGGCGAGCCCGCCGCCGTAGGCGACGAGGCCGATGAGGATCACGACACCCCACAGCGTCATGGTGATCCTCCACCGGCTTGCTGCGGTCACTGCGAGTCGGGTGATCAACGACCGGTTCCGGACGCTGTCGTCGGATCGGGTGTCCGGAGTGGTGTTGGGGAGGACGGCCGGATCGACCGTGCTGTCGTGCGGATCCTCGACATCGACGGACATGGCCGCCGAAGGTAGCCAGGAACCGCCTTGGCCGCATCCTCCTCCTCCAGATTCTGGGCGTTGTCGTGCCCCGATCTCGCGTGCGATCCAGTTCCGGATGCCGAACCGCTGTCGCCGACCGGTCGTCGTCGGTCAGACTGTCGGAGTGGAGTGGATCGCTCACCGGGCGGGCAACGTCGCCGAGACGTCGGTCCCTGCGATCGCGATCGCCGATGCCGTCGAACTCGACGTGCACCGGTTCCGAGGCCGGCTCGAGGTTCGCCATGGCAAGGTGCTCTGGCCCTGTGCACGCCTGTGGGAGCGGTGGGAGTTGTTGCCGGTCGACTCGCCTCGACCGTTGCTGGGCGAGATCCTCGACGCCACACCCGACGGAGCGCACCTGTGGCTCGACCTCAAGGGACCGAGCCGGCGACTGACGCGCCGGGCCCTGACGGCCGTCGGCGACCGTCGACCGCTCACGGTGTCGTGCCGGGTCTGGTGGGCACTGCGCCCCGCCCGACGGGCGGACGACATCCGTACGATGAAGTCCGTCGGGACCCGTTGGCAGCGACGACTGGTGGTCCGTACCCGTTTCGGTGAGCGCGACGGCATCGCCATCCACGAGCGGCTGGTCGATGCGGGTGTCCTGGCGACACTTCATCGGGTCACTCCGAACGTGATCTGCTGGGGCGTTGTCGACGACGACCGCGCCCGCGAGTTGGCATCACTGGGCGTCAGTGGACTGATCGTCGACGACCTGACGATGATCGGGCGGGTGGGCCGTCCGGCACGCTGAGTTCGCGCCGACGTGGCGACGGCCTCGCGGTGATGCCGCCGAACGATCTGTCGCACGAGGGTCCGCGCGCCGCGAATCGTCGGTACGATCCGGAAAGTCCGGTCACCGGTCCGGAGCGTGAGGTATCCGTGCACCATCATCCCGTTGTCATCCCGAACGTCCGTTCCGTGCTGCGCCACGCGGTGCCGAACGTGGTCGAGGGCAAGATCATCCCGCTCCTGCTGTTCGTCGGGTTCCTGGAACTCGTCGGCACCATGTGGGCTCTGCTGGTTGCCCTCGTCTGGTCGGTGGCCACGATCGGCTACCGGATTGCCAGCGGCCGGCGGGTCCCGGGCCTGATCGTTCTCAGCGCCATCGCGTTGGGCGCCCGCACGATCGCGGCCGTGCTCACGGGGTCGATGGTCGTCTACTTCCTGCAACCGACCGTCACCACCGTGTTCGTCGGCGTCGCGTTCCTCGTCTCGGTGCCGATGGGGAACCCGTTGGCGAGCAGGCTCGCCTACGACCTGCTCCCGTTCGACGACGACACAAAGGCGCACCCGCTGGTGAAGCAGTTCTTCGTCCGGCTGTCGCTGTTCTGGGCGCTGACGAGCCTGGTGAACGCGTCCATCACCGTCTGGCTGCTGCTCACCCAGTCGACCACGACCTTCGTGCTGGTCAAGTCCGTGCTCGGTCCGGCCACCGGCATCATCACGATCGGCACCATGCTGGGGTGGTTCCGCTTCACGCTCGCACGCAACGGGACCCCCGTCGTGTGGGGCTCGAACCGCCCCACCCTCCCGGCAGCAGCCTGATCAGGCCGGCATCGCCGGTCAGCGCATCTTGCCGTAATCGCAGGTCAGCCAACGCTTGGGTGTGAGCCGGACGACCACCGACTCGTCGGGATCGGCCCCGTCGTTCTGCTCCGCGTACCATCGGCCGAGCTCCGCGCCGAGGTACCGCGTCGGCATCGCGAGCGGATCGGTGTCCTCGCGGCCGACCGTCACCGGGCCCTCCACCGAGACGTACCGATAGGGCGGTGTCTCGTCCTGCACCGTCATCGTGGCCCGCCCCGCACGGCCGAGGAGCCTGGCCTTGAGCGAGTCAGCGGCCATGCCGATGACGATGTGGCCGTCTTCGTATCGGTACCAGATCGGGAGGGCCAGCGGGCCCTTGTCGTCGCGTGCGATCGCGAGCACCCCCACTCTCACATCGGCGAGGAACGCGTCGCGTTCCTCCGGCGTCATGTCGAGTTGTCCCATGCCCGAGTGTCCCACGGCAGAGGGGTGCCGGCTGGGCTCGACACCCACCAGACGCGGACGCGTCGTCGGACCCGCTCCCATCGACCGGGGCCGAACCGTCGTACCGCCCGTTCGGCCCGAACCGTCCGGAGCGCGGCTGGTAGAACGGCGCGCATGGGATCGCTCGCCGACGACACACGCTGGATGGACGCCACCGCGCAGGCCGAGCTGGTCGCCGCAGGCGACGTCTCACCCCTCGAGCTGACCGATGCGGCGATCGAGCGGATCGAGCGTCTCGACGGGCCGATCAACGCGGTGATCATGCGATGGTTCGACCACGCACGCGATGTCGCATCGGGCGAGCTCCCCGAGGGGCCGTTCCGGGGCGTCCCGTTCCTGCTCAAGGATCTCTGGGCGTCGTACGCCGGGCAGGCACTCACCAACGGGAACGCGGCGCTGCGCGAGGCGATGCCCATCTCGGCGACCGACACGACGATCGTCTCCCGGTTCCGCGCCGCCGGATTGGTGACGCTCGGCCGGACCAACAGTCCAGAGCTCGGCAGCGTGCCCGTCACCGAACCCGTCGCATACGGCCCGAGCCGCAACCCGTGGAACACCGAGCACGTGCCGGGCGGGTCGAGCGGTGGTGCGGGGGCTGCCGTCGCCGCCGGCATGGTGCCGATCGCCCACGCGTCCGACGGTGGCGGTTCGATCCGCATCCCGGCTTCGTGCTGTGGCCTGATCGGCCTCAAGACCTCGCAAGGGCGCATCACGGTCGGCCCCGAGCGCGCCGAGTCGGGCCTCGGAGTCGAGCTCTGCGTGAGCCGCACCGTGCGCGACACCGCACGTCTGCTCGACGCGGTCCACGGCCCGGGCGTCGGCGACACCGTGATCGCGCCGCCACCCGCTCGCCCGTACGCGGCAGAGGTCGGGGCCGATCCGGGTCGTCTCCGCATCGGACTGCTCGACGCCCACCCTCTTGGTGACCGCATCCACGACGACTGCGTGACTGCCGTCCGCTCTGCAGCAGCGCTGTTGGAGTCGCTCGGTCACGATGTCGCACACGGGTTCCCGGCGCCGCTGGCCGACGGATCGTTCACCAGGCGCTTCATGGCCATCTGGGGAGCGAACATGGCGGTCGGGATCGAGGCCTACGGCCGCGCGATCGGGCGCGACCTGACCGAGGACGAGGTCGAGCCGGTGAACTGGGCGCAGGCCCAGTTCGCGCGCGGGGTGTCATCGGTCGACTACGCCCAGGGGCTCGCAGCGACAGCGGAGTTCCGTCGGGCGGTGCAGCAGTGGTGGGCCGACGGGTGGGACCTGCTGCTCACGCCGACGTTGGCCGAACCCCCCGTGCGGGTGGGTGAGCACGACCCGCGGCCGGGCGACCCGATGGCCGGCATGCGCCGGGCAGCGGCCTGGGTCCCGTTCACGCCGCCGTTCAACGTCAGCGGGCAGCCGGCGATCAGCGTGCCGTTGCACTGGAGCGACGACGGCCTCCCGGTCGGGGTGCAGCTCGTGGCGGCCTACGGCCGTGAAGACCTCCTGATCCGGGTGGCGAGCCAACTCGAAGCGACCCAACCGTGGGCACAGCGCACACCGGCGTGATCCGGTCCGAACACGCGTCGGTCGATCAGGACGCAGCGCCCGCCGACGTTTCGGCATGTCGTGTGATCGCTCGCGCCATGCGGGCGAAGATCGCCCAGTGGAACGGCAGCATCGCCCACCAGTAGGCGCGACCCCACAGTCCGCGGGCGCGAAGTGTGCGATCTGGTGCAGCTCGACCTCGCCGTCGTCGGGATCCTCGTCCTCGACCGTCCACGACAGCCAGGCGCGGCCCGGCACGCGCATCTCGGCCTCGAGCAGGAGCTCCTTGCCGGGGCGGACCGTGGTCACCCGCCAGAAGTCGAGGGCTTCTCCCGGGCGGAGATCGACCGGGTGGCGGCGACCACGTCGTAGCCCTGGCCCGCCGATCAGGCGGTCGAGCAGGCCGCGGAGGCGCCAGGCCCAGTTGGCGACGTAATACCCGTTGGCCCCGCCGATGCGTGCGAATGCCCGATAGAGGTCGTCCGGCGAGGCCCCGGTCGAGACGATCTGATGGTCCTGGTAGGTGGCGCCTCCCGCCCATTCGGGGTCGCCAGGGATCGTGTCGGCCGGCGTGAAGCCCGCATCACTCCATCGGGTGTCGACCGCCTCGGTTCGGGTCCGGCGGAGTGCGAGCGCGACGGCAGCGCGGAACTCGATCGGCCGATGGGGGACGATCTCGTCGATGGCGTGGTTCGACATGACGACCTCGTGCTTGAGTGAGTCGATCAACGGGCGGGCGATCCCCGACGGCAGCGGTGTGACGAGGCCGACCCATCGCGACGAGAGCCCGGGTGAGAGGACGGGCATCGGGATGATGATCCGCCGCCGGAGACCGGCCTCCTCCGCGAAGACCTGCATCATCTCCTGGTACGACAGCACGTCGGGCCCCCCGATGTCGAGGCGACGATCGACGGGCGAAGCGTCGTCGAGGACGCCGACGAGGTAGTGCAGGACATCGCGGATCGCGATCGGCTGGCAACGGGTGCGGACCCACGTCGGGGTCGTCATCACCGGGAGGACCTCGGTCAAGTAGCGCAGCATCTCGAACGACAGCGACCCAGAGCCGATGATGACCGCCGCCCGCAGCTCGGTGCAAGGTGTGGTTCCCGAGGCGAGGATGTGACCGACCTCGTGCCGACTGGCGAGATGGGCCGACATCTCGTCGTCGTCGTCGTCTCCCATGCCGCCCAGGTAGACGATCCGGTCGATGCCCGCAGCGTCGGCGGCATCGCGGAAGTTCGTCGCCGCTCGCTGGTCGGTCTCTTCGAAGTCGTCGGCCGACCCCATCGAGTGCACGAGGTAGTACGCCGCCGAGCAGCCTGCGAAGGCGCCGTCGAGTGAATCGCGGTCGAGCACGTCGCCGCGGACCAGGTCGACGTCGTCCGACCAGTCGAACCGCTCCGCACGGCCACGGGAACGGGCCAGCACGCGAACCTCGTGGCCGGCGTCGAGCAGCCGCGGCACCAGGCGACCGCCCACGTAGCCGGTCCCACCCACGACGAGGATCCTGCGAGGCGAGGTCATCGCGTCGACCGTACGCGCTGGCCGCCGATCCGTCACCTCGTGATCGGATTCGGTGCCGAGCCGGTTCCGTTCTCGCCACCGATGCGGGTGCGGTCGACCGATCACGGGTGCGCGACACTGCCGCCATGGGATACGAGTGCTTCGACGTCGAGTCGGTCGACCAGGTCGCCCACATCCGCATGATCCGTCCCGAGCGGCGCAACTCGATGATCCCGTCGTTCTGGCGTGATCTCCCCGAGATCGTCGATGGGCTGTCGGCGTCCGGATCGGTCCGAGCGATCGTGTTGTCCGGCGAGGGCAAGCACTTCTGCTCGGGGATGGACCTCGAGGTGTTCGCCGCCGATCCGACGATCGGGCCCGATGCGACGTCGTGTCACCGCAGCCGCCGCAACGAGCGGTTCCGCAGCACCGCGCTGCGCCTGCAGGACACCTTCACGTGCCTCGAACGGGCACGTGTCCCGGTCCTGTGCGCGGTCCAGGGAGCCTGCGTCGGCGGTGGGATCGACATGGTCTCGGCCGCCGACATGCGATACGCCACCGAGTCGGCGTTCTTCTCGATCCACGAGATCAACATCGGCATGACCGCGGACGTCGGCACGCTGCAGCGGATGCCGAAGCTCGTCGCCGAGGGCATCGTCCGCGAGCTCGCCTACACCGGTCGCCGTTGGTCGGCGACCGAAGCCCACGCCGCCGGGTTCGTCAACGCCGTCTACCCGGATCACGAAGCGATGATGGCGGCGGTCATGGAGATCGCCCGTGAGATCGCCGCCAAGAGCCCGATCGCGATCTGGGGAACCAAACAGACGATGCACTACACGCGTGACCATTCGGTGGCGGACGGGTTGGAGTACATCGCGAACTGGAACGCGGCGATGTTCGACACCGACGACATGGGTGAGGCCTTCACCGCGCAGATCGAGCAGCGGCGGGCGGAGTTCCCCGATCTGTGGCCCCTCAGCGAGGGCCTCTGACGGCCTCCGCGGCGGCTTCCGGGTCGGCCCACGTCACCGCGGTGCCGGTCGACGGCTCGACGGTGAGCTGACCTTGGGCCCTAGCCCGCTCCGGCGACGCGTCGTAGCGTGGATGCATGGACATCACCGAACTGCGAGCGCGCACCGGCGAGCTCGTCCGCGACGGCAGCCTCGGACCTGATCAAAAGCTGCGTCGGCTGGCCGCACTCGCCACCGAGGTGCTGCCCTACCCCGACGTGTCCGATGCGTGCCGGGAGGCACTCGACAAGCGGATCATCTGCGACCTGTTCGAGGGGCACGCGCCCTACACCCCCCGCTACGTGCTGCCGGACTACGACATGGCGCTCCGCCAGGGTCTCGAGTTCCTCGAGCTCGAACCGCCGACCGATCTCGACGACGCGTTGGCGTTCCTGCAGATCATGTACACCCACGTCCCGAGCGTCACGACGTACCCGGTGTACCTCGGCGATCTCGACACGCTGCTCGAACGGTTCGTCCCCGACACCATGCCCGACGCCGATCTCGATCGCCGTCTCCGCCGGTTCTGGATCGCGATCGACCGCATGCTGCCCGACGCCTTCGTCCATCTCGACCTCGGCCCCCGCGACGGTCGGGTCGCCCGGTCGGTGTTCCGGGTCGAGCGATCGCTGCGCCAGGCCGTCCCGAACATCACCCTCAAGGTCGATCCCACGCTCACGCCCGATGATCTGATCGAGGACGCGGTCCGGACGGTGTTCGAAACCGGCAAGCCGCATTTCGTCGACCATCCGATGATGGTCGGTGACCATGGCGAGGGCTACGCCGCAGTCAGCTGCTACAACTCGCTGAAGATCGGCGGCGGGGCGCACACGCTGGTGCGCCTCAACCTGAAGGAGGTCGCGCTGCGTCACGTCGGTGGTGTCGAGGAGTTCCTCACGACGACGCTGCCCGAGTTCGTCGAACTCACCGCCGAGCTCGCCGAGGCCCGCGTCCGGTCGCTCGTCGACGAGCAGCGATTCTTCGAGTCCCACTGGCTCGCAACCGAGGGGCTGGTCGACATCGACCGCTTCACGGCGATGTTCGGAATCTTCGGACTCGCCGAGTGCGTCGACCTGCTGATGACCTACGAGGGACGCGATCGAGGGGGAGCGGGTCGCTACGGCCACGATCCGGACGCCGATGTGCTCGGCCAGCGGGTGGTGGAGCGGTTGGCATCGCTCGTGGCGGCGCGTCCGATGCCGTACTGCGAAGGTGGTGGCGGGCGCTGCTCCCTCCACAGCCAAGGTGGCATCGATCTCGACGACCAGGTGACCGCGGGCACCCGGATCCCGGTCGGCGACGAGCCGGATCTCCTCGAACACATCGCGACGTGCGCGCCCCACCATCGCCACTTCCCGGCCGGCATCAGCGACATCTTCCACATCGACGAGACGGCGCGCCGCAACCCGGCTGCGATGGTCGACATCATCCGCGGTGCGTTCGCGACCGGCATGCGCGACTTCACGTTCAACGTGGCCGACAACGAGTTCGTCCGGATCACCGGCTACCTGGTGCGCAAGAGCGATCTCGCGTCGATCGCCGAGCACGATGCGGTTCGGCACGCCAGCGACCATCTGGCTGCGGGCAGCGAGGCGGCCTACCATCTCACCGAGCGCGCCGTGAAGCGAGTCTCCAGTCGTGAGCGCAGCCCTCGGTAGCGCGTGTCGACCGGTCTCGTCGCCGACACGATCTCGTTCAGCCACGTCGACGGGCCCGGGAACCGGTTCGTGGTGTTCCTGCAGGGCTGCAACTTCGACTGCATCGCGTGCCACAACCCGCAGACGATCCCCGGTCACGCCATGGTCGAGGGGCACCACCCGCGTCACATGGGTGTCCCCGAACTACTCGACGACATCCGCCGTGCGGCGCCGTTCGTCAGCGGCGTCACCGTGTCGGGTGGCGAGGCGACGCAGCAGGCCGGGTTCGTCCACGCGCTGTTCGCAGCGATCAAGGCCGATCGTTCGCTGTCGCGGCTCACGTGCCTCCTGGACTCGAACGGAGCATGCGCTCTCGACACCTGGGACCAGCTCGCTCCGGTGATGGACGGTGCCATGATCGACCTGAAGTGCCTCGACGACGACATCCATCGGGCGATGACCGCGAGCAGCAACGATCGTGTCCTGGCCAGCATCGGCCACCTGGTCGCCATCGACCGGTTGTACGAGGTCCGCCTGCTCCTGGTCGCCGGGTTGAACGACGACGACGAGCTGGTGTACCGGACGGGTCGATGGCTGGCCGAGCTCGATCCACACATGAGGGTGACGGTGCTCGGGTTCCGCTCGCATGGCGCACGGCCGCAGGCTCCGCCCCTCCTCGAACCGGAGCGCTCGGCACTCGAACGCGCCACGGCGTTGCTCGCCGGACTCGCCGACTTCCGGATGACGCTGGTCTGACCCGCGGCGGCGGGAGGTCGGCACGGCGCGGTACGGTGCGGCCGTGGCCGCGTTGGACGAGTTCATCGGTCGTTTCGACCCTTCCGATCCGGCGTTCGTCGCCGATCCGTATCCGGTGCTCGGTGCTCTCCGGGAGGCGACGCCGATCTTCTGGAACGAGCGCAGTGAGCAGTGGGTGCTGACCCGATTCGGTGAGGTGCACGAGACGCTCCGTCATCGCGGGCTCGGCCGGGCGTACACCCATCGCTACACCCATGCCGAGGTCGGGCGGGCCGATCCCGATCCGCGATGGTCGAGGTTCCATGATCACGAGCGGTGGTCGCTGCTGTGCCTCGAACCGCCCGACCACACCCGCCTGCGCAGGCTGGTGTCGAAGGTGTTCACGCCGCGGGCCGTGGCCGAGCTCCGTCCGGCCATCGAGTCGTACTCGGTCGAGTTGCTCGACGAGTGCGTCGAATCCGGCACGTTCGATCTGATCGCCGACTATGCGCAGCCGTACTCGGTCGCGGTGATCTGCTCGATGCTCGGGGTCCCGCGCGCCGACACGGCGGCACTGCTCCGGTGGTCGCACGCGATCGTCAAGATGTATGAGCTGTCGGCGACCGACGACGTCAAGGCGGCGGCCGACAGCGCGGCCGGGGAGTACATCGAGTACACCCGATCCCTGATCGACGCGAAGCGTCGTCGGCCCGACGGGCTGCTCGTGTCGGAGTTGGTACGCGTCGAAGACGAGGGCGACGTGCTCACCGAGGACGAGATCGTCTCGACGACCATGGTGCTGCTCGAGGCCGGTCACGAGGCCACGGTCAACACCCTCGGGAACGGTGTCAGGGCACTCATGCACCACCCCGACGAGTGGGCGCGACTCGTCGGGGGCGACGTCGACGCGAAGACAGCCGTCGAGGAACTGCTCCGCTGGGACGCTCCCCTGCAGCTGTTCGAGCGGTGGGTGCTCGACGATGGCGTCGAGATCGCGGGCCAGCGGCTCGCCATCGGCGATGAAGTGGCGATGCTGTTCGGAGCGGCCGAGCGCGACCCGCGGCGATTCGACGATCCCGACCGCTTCGATGTCGGCCGCGGTGACACCGCTCACATCGGTTTCGGCGGCGGAATCCACTTCTGTGTGGGGGCACCGCTCGCCCGTCAGGAGATCGCGGTGTCGCTGGACGGTCTCGTGGCGCGATTACCCACGCTGCAACTCGTCGAGGAGCCGACCTACCATCCGACGTTCGTGATCCGGGGCCTGACCCGTCTCATGGTCGCAGCGTGAGCGAACTGATCGCCGACCCAACCGGTCGGCAGCCTCGTCCGCCGTCGGAGCGCGGTCCAGTGGCCGCGACCACTGCCGCCGGGCGGGTCGCCGCTTCGATGAGGCCGACGCCTTCACACACCGGACTGCGACACTGGTTCACGACCGCCGCGAAGCTTCGGATCGAAGCGCGAACATCCACCAACGGTGCAGCCGGAGTCGTCCTTCGGGCGTTTCGGTACGGCGAGTGGTGCGTCGTGTCACGGTGCCTCGTGGGTGCCCGAGATCGAGCCGCGGATGCGTGCGTCGCGACGAGACCCCGCCTCGTGTTCGTCCCGTCTGTTCACGGAGCAGGCGGCTGCGGTCGTCACCCGTGCGTGGTGACGAGTGCGACCGTCCACGGGGCGACCGCCAGCCGCCCACCGTCCAAGGAGGTGACTCCGTCGCCGCCCCACTCCACGGCATCGCTGGCGAACACCAGGTGACCGTCGGCGCTCAGGTCGGTCGCATCGTCGGACGCATTGATCGCCAACGCGGTCGTCGAACCGCCGAGCGCACGGCGAACGACGACGGCATCACCGACGCGCTCGACGCGCTGGGTGGCCCGTCGTGACGTGATCGCGGGGTGTTCGCCCCGAACCCGGACGAGCTCGGTGTACATCGCCAGCAACCCTGCCGACCGACGGTCGCGATCCACCACGCTCGGGTCGAGGATGGCCGACTCGAACGTCGAGCGGGCTCCCGGCTCGGGCACCTCGACCGTCCAATCGGCTCCGGAGAACTCGGCACGCCGGCCCTCGTTGGTTGCCCTGAGGACATCCGGATCGGTGTGGTCGACGAAGAACGGGAACGGAGCTGACTCGCCGTACTCCTCTCCCTGGAACAACAGTGGCGTGTAGGGGGACAACAGCACGGCAGCAGGACCCAGACGTCGCTGATCAGCGGTGATGTGGTGATCGGGTCGGTCCCCGGCCGGGCGGTTGCCCACCTGATCGTGATTCTGGGTGCATGCCACGAACCGGTTCGGGGCGACGTCGTCGATCGGTCGTCCGTGACGGCGTCCCCGTGCGATCGAGTACTGGCCGCGGAACCTCCATCGGTGGGTGATGGTGTCGGCGAGCTCGTCGGGTGTCCCCTCGTAGTCGGCGTAGTATGACCGTCGATCGCGGGTCATCGCGACCCGCAAACTGTGGTGCACGTCGTCGCACCAGACGGCGTCGAACCCGATGCCGTCGTGCTCGACGCCGTGAAGCTGGCGCGGATCGTTGTCGGACGACTCGGCGATCAGGACGATCTGGCGTCGGGCGGACTGCGCCGCAGCACGAGACGCCGCGCAGATCTCGGCCCAGAACTGGTTCGCGGTCGGATCGACGATCGCGTGGACCGCGTCGAAGCGGAACCCGTCGACGTGGAAGTCGCGGATCCATCGCGCCGCGTTCTCGCTGAAGTAGCGGCGAACGTGGTCGCTACCCGGACCAGCGACGTTCATGGCGGGGCCCCACGGTGTGCGGTACTCGTCGGTGAGGTACGGGCCGAACCGCGGGAGGTAGTTCCCCTCTGGCCCGAGATGGTTGTAGACCACGTCGAGGATCACCGCGAGCCCCAGACCGTGGGCCGCGTCGACGAACCGAGCGAGGGCCTCGGGGCCGCCGTACGCAGCGTGCACCGCGTACGGAAGCACGCCGTCGTAGCCCCAGTTGCGGTCTCCGGCGAAGGCATTGACCGGCATCAGTTCGATCGTGGTCACCCCGAGCGCCGCCAGACGTGTGAGTTGGCCGACTGCTGCGTCGAGCGTTCCGTCGGGCGTGAACGTACCGACGTGGAGCTCGTAGATCACGGTGTCATCGAGCGGTCGCCCGCGCCACGCGTCATCGGTCCAGGAGAACCTCGCCGGATCGACGACCGCCGATGCAGCGTGCACCCCGTCGGGCTGCCAGCCCGATGCCGGGTCGGGCAGCGGGTCGCTGTTGTCGATCGACCACGCGTACCGCTCCCCGTGCCCCACCCCGTCGACCCCGACCCCCCAATACCCCGGTTCTGTCTGCGTGGAAGCGGGAAGTGAACGGTTCGACGCAGACAGAACGAGGGTGACGGCGGTGGCGTGGGGGGCCCAGACGACGAAACGGGTGGAACCGTGCGCGACGGTCGCCCCGAGCCGGGTCGTCACGCGCTCCGCTTCCTCGGTGCCCGCTTGGCGGCGCGCGTGGTCGGATGGTCGTCGGTGGGCATCGCCTCGGTCTGTCGGAGGAGAACGAGCGAACGCGACAAGACCGGCAGCACCGATCCGGCCCCGATGGAGACCGATGGCCGTTCGGCGGTCCCGACGTCGGGGTCGGCGCTGTCGAGCACCACGACCCACCGGTCGCCCCAGCGGGCGTCGGGCAGGTGCCACTCGAGATCGAGCTCGCTGGCGTTGAAGATCACCATGAACGTGTCGTCGACGATCTTGCCACCGAACGGATCGGTCGCCTGGATGGAGCGTCCGTTCATGAACACGCCGACCGACTTCGCGTAGCCCGACTCCCAATCGTCGTCGTTCATCTCGTCGCCGTCGGGTCGGAACCACGCCATGTCGTCGATACCGCGGATCTGGCGACCCTGGAACCATCGGCGGCGGCGGAACACGGGGTGGTCGCTCTGCACCTGGACGAGCCGCTTGACCCAATCGAGGAGCTCGTCGTCGATGTTGTCCCAGTCGTGCCAGGAGATCTCGCTGTCCTGGCAGTACCCGTTGTTGTTGCCGCCCTGGGTGCGACCGATCTCGTCGCCGCCCGAGAGCATCGGCACACCCTGGGAGAGCATGAGCGTGGCGATCAGGTTGCGCTGCTGGCGGGCGCGCAGCTCGATGATCGCCGGATCGTCCGTCGGGCCCTCGACACCGTGGTTCCACGAGCGGTTGTGCGACTCGCCGTCCTGGTTGTTCTCGCCGTTGGCAACGTTGTGCTTCTCGTTGTATGACACCAGGTCGGCGAGGGTGAACCCGTCGTGGCACGTCACGAAGTTGATCGACGCCATCGGCTTGCGGGTGTCGGCCTCGTACAGATCGGAGCTGCCCGTGAACCGGTAACCGAACTCGGCGAGCGTCGCCGGCTCACCGCGCCAGAAGTCGCGGATCGTGTCGCGGTACTTGCCGTTCCACTCGGACCATTGCGGTGGGAACTTGCCGACCTGGTAGCCGCCCTCACCGACGTCCCATGGCTCGGCGATCAGCTTGACCTGTGAGATCACCGGGTCCTGCTGGACGATGTCGAAGAACGCCGACAACCGGTCGACCTCGTACAGCTCTCGGGCCAGCGCCGAGGCGAGGTCGAAGCGGAACCCGTCGACGTGCATGTACAGGTGCCAGTACCGCAGGCTGTCCATGATCAGCTGGAGCACGTGGGGGTGGCGCATGTTCATGCTGTTGCCCGTGCCGGTGAAGTCGAGATAGTGGCGCGGATCGCCGTCGACGAGCCGGTAGTACGCCGGGTTGTCGATACCCCGCATCGAGAGCGTCGGCCCGAAGTGGTTGCCTTCGGCCGTGTGGTTGTAGACGACGTCGAGGATGACCTCGATGCCCGCCTCGTGGAGGGCCTTGACCATCCCCTTGAACTCCTGCGCGGCACCCAACGGGCCGCGTGCGCTGTAACCGTTGTGCGGTGAGAGGTAGGCGATCGAGTTGTAGCCCCAGTAGTTGCGCAGCCCGCGCTGCTGGAGGTGGTGGTCGTGGATGAACTGGTGAACGGGCATCAGTTCGATCGCCGTCACACCGAGATCGGTCAGGTGGTCGAGGATCACGGGGTGGGCGATGCCGGCGTAGGTGCCGCGCAGCTCCTCGGGCACACCAGGATGGCGCATGGTGAGGCCGCGGACGTGGGCCTCGTAGATCACCGACTCGTGCATCGGGGTCGCCGGGGGGCGATCGTTGCCCCACTCGAAGTACGGGTCGCTCACCACGGCGAGCGGCACGTGCGCGGCACTGTCGTCGAGGTTGCGCTTGTCGGGATCGGCGAAGTCGTAGCCGAAGCACGCCGGGGACCAATCGACCTCGCCCTCGATCGCCTTCGCGTAGGGGTCGAGCAGGAGCTTGGTCGAGTTGCACCAGAGCCCGAGGTCGGGGTCCCACGGACCGTGCACGCGCCAGCCGTAATGCTGGCCGGGACGCACATCGGGCAGGTACACGTGCCAGATGTGGCCATCGACCTCGGTGACGTCGATCCGCGCCTCGTCGCGCCGTCCCTCTGCGCTCGCGTCGCCGAGCAGACACAGCTCGATCCCCTCTGCCACGCTCGAGAACAGCGAGAAGTTGGTGCCGGACCCGTCGTACGACGCGCCCAACGGATAGGGCGTACCGACCCATTGGCGGGGCAGGCGCGATTCAACCGATTCGGGCATCGGAACAGTCTGCCGGAAAGACCTATCATTCGCCCTCGGAGCCCGGGATCCGCAGCGCGCACGGTGGTCGTTCCGAGACGGTGTGTTCGGGCCGATGGCGTCGTCGAGACGCGACGGGGGGTACGGAGGCGGCACGCATCACCGAGATGGGGCAGAATCGGCGGTCTATGAGCGAAACGATGATCGAACGTGTCGGGGTGGTGGGGTGCGGGCTGATGGGTTCTGGCATCGCCGAGGTCTGTGCGCGCGCCGGGCTCGACGTGATGATCCGCGAGGTGGACGCGGCGGCGGCGGAGGCCGGGCGCGCCCGGCTCGTGAAGTCGCTCGATCGCGGTCTGGCCGCTGGGAAGATGACGGAGGAGGAGCGCGACGCAGCGGTGGCACGGCTCGTCTTCACGACCGACGTCGGCGATCTGGCCGACCGAGAGCTCGTCGTCGAGGCCGTGGTCGAGGACGAGGCGATGAAGGTCGACATCTTCAAGCAGCTCGATCGGATCATCGCCGCCGACGGGGCGATCCTGGCCAGCAACACGAGCTCGATCCCGATCATGAAGCTCGGCACTGCCACGGAACGGCCCGAGCGGGTGATCGGCATCCACTTCTTCAACCCCGTGCCGGTGCTCCGCCTCGTGGAGCTGGTGACGAGTCTGATGACCAGCGACGACACGACTGCTCGCTCCGATGCCTTCGCCACCGACGTTCTGAACAAGCGGGTGATCCGCAGCCAGGACCGAGCGGGTTTCGTGGTGAACGCGCTGCTGATCCCGTATCTCCTCTCGGCGATCCGGATGATGGAGTCCGGCTTCGCCTCGGCCGACGACATCGACACGGGGATGGTCGAAGGCTGCAGCCACCCCATGGGGCCGCTCCACCTCACCGATCTGATCGGCCTCGACACCACGCTGGCCGTCGCACAGAGCCTGTACGAGGAGTTCAAGGAGCCCCTGTACGCTCCGCCGCCGCTGCTCTCCCGGATGGTCGACGCCGGGCTGCTCGGCCGCAAGACGGGTCGCGGGTTCTACGACTACCAGCGATGAACGGCGATTCGCGACGATCCTGAGGTGATCCGGCTCCGCCGCCGGATCACCTCAGGATGCCGACCCCGCCACCCGAACGTGTCCCGGAGGGCCCTCCGCCGCCCTCCCGCCGGATGCCGCTTCCCGGTTCCCACAGGACGAGTGCGGACCAGTGTGGTGCCATCGTCAGGGCCCCTCCCGCGAAGGTACCCGTTCGGGGCGGAGCAACTCGACGAGCTGCTCACCTCCGTGGAACGGCTGCTCCGTACCGTCGGAGACCCGTCGCACGATGCCGTGCAGGGAATCCTCGCCCGGTTCGTCGATCACCCTCACCACGTACATCCGCACGGGTCCACAGTCGCGCTCGGCCTTTCGGTGAGCTTCGTGTGGTCTTCAGGTCGCGGGTGCCCACGGCGGGACGTCAGAGGTGGCGCGGGTCTCGTTCGCGGGCATCGCCCGGAAACGAGCGCGGTTCCATCTCGAGCTCGCGCATCCGGTCCGCATAGTGCTGGTAGCGACGCCGAGCGTCTCCGAGGCGTCCGACTCGGGTGAGTGCCATCACCAGATCGAGGTGGGCTGACTCGTCGTACGGCTCGCGTTCGAGCAGGCGGAGCAGGAGGCGAATGGCGTCATCGGTCTCGCCGTGGTCGAGGCGGAGCGAGGCCAGTTCGCGGGTCACCGTCAGGTACACCGCCCGAGCCTCCTCGCGCAACGGGACGAACCAGTCGACGTAGGGATCATCCTCGAAGACGTCACCCGAATACGCGGATTCGACGGCCGAGAGCATGCCGGCGGATCGTCGACCGCTCGAACGCCGGTGTTCGCTCAGCGCCGCATCGGCCATCGACAGGAAACGGTCGACATCGTTGGACACCGTCGTCGTGTCGATCTGGACCGAGTCGCCGTCGGCGCGGACGTAATGGCCCGACGGGAACTCCTTGCCGGGATCGAGCACGGACCGGATCGTGGCCAACGCCACCGAGAGCTTGTTCCCCACCTTGGCCGGGTCGTCGCCGGGCCACAAGCGCTCGATCGCTCGTTCTCGAGGCAGCGGTCGACCGCGCAACGCCACGATCATCTTGAAGAGATCGCGAGCCTTCTTCGACTGCCATGCAGCCAACGGGATCGGTGCCCCGTCCAGGGTCACGGCGAACGATCCGAGCACGGTGACGGCGAGTCGCTCCCGGTCGGCGGCAGCGACTCGGCCGAGGACCTCTGCAGCCTGTGCCAGCAGAGGGCGGGCTCCGAGCCGCTGTGCCAGCTCTGCGACAGCCGCTACTCGGGTGACGCCGAACGAGTCGAGCCGTTCGGCGGCGAGCCGGACCTCGACCCGCCCGGCGTCGATCGGGCACGCGAGCTCGTCGAAGAGCGTGTACGACTCCTCCAACCGCCTCCGCCGTGCCGAGGGATCGAGCTCGGCCAAGGCCGCAACCTCCAGTGCGGTCGCCAGGGCGTAGCGGTCGCGACGGCCACGTGCGAGCTCGGCGGCGGTCGCAGCGGCGGCAGCCGCATCGTCGAGGTCGCCCCGCTGCACTGCGAGCATGCCCACCACCGACCACGCTTCGGGTGCGTCGAGCGAGCCGATGTCTGCGGCCAGGGCGGCGCGTTCGGCGGCGGCATCGGGGTCTCGTTCGGCGAGCGCTCGTGCCAGTTGCACGTGAGCGGACGCTCCGAGCTGCTGGTCAGCCGACGAGTCCGAGATCGCCAGGGCTCGTTCACACGAGCCGCGTGCCTGCTCGAGATCGCCACGGACGTGGAAGAGACGGGCGAGCTGGACGAGGGGATAGGCGACGATACGCGAGCCCTGGCGTTGGAGCAGGTCGACGGCAGCGGTGAGATCGGTGCGGGCATCGTCGAGCCGACCGACCTTGGTGAGAACCTCGCCCCGATTCGTCAGCGCCAGCGCCAGCATCACGCCGTAGCCACCGACGTCGGCGTACCGGACGGCGTCGTCGAGCTCCTCGAGTGCCGCCTCGTAGTCGCCTTCCTCCATCAGGCGGGAGCCGCGATTCGACCGGATGCGAGCGATCTGCCACACGTCGCCGGCACGCTCGGCGTGCTGCAGCGCCCGAACGTAGTGCCAGTCGTTGTTCACACGGTCGCCGTCGCTCGCGGCAACCATGGCGGCCAACGTGTAGGCGACCGCCATCGCCGCATCATCCTGTGCTCGGGTCGCCAGTTCGAGCGATCGCTCGGCATGCTCCCGCGCCTGGTCGAGGTCACCGGCGATCCAGGCAGTCGCTCCCGCGTATCCGCTCAGGGTCGCCCGGTCGCTGAGCGGGTCGTCGTCACCGACGGTGGCGAGCGCTCGTTCGTAGACGGCCGCGGCCGTCGTGGTGTCACCCTGGAAGTACTCGATCAGGCCGTGCCGCCATGCATCGCCGGCGCATACGGCGTGGTCGGCCGCAGCACGATACTCCACCAGTGCTCGCTGCCAGTCGCCCACCGCCTGGGCTGCTCTCCCGGCCAGGCCGCGCAGAGCGGCCGGCGTTCCGAGCTCGTCGATGGTTTCGAGAACCAGTCGGGCATGTCCGGCATCGATCGCGGCCGGGCCGTAGCGCGTCACGGTCGTGGTGACGAGCTCGTGCGACCCGTGGGCACCGGCAGCTGCGATCGCAGCCCCGGCGTCACCTCGACCGATCGCCAGTCTGACGGCGTCGAACGCGCTTCGTGTCCGTTGGGTGGGCTCGAGCTGAACGACAGCGGCCGCCGCGCGGGTGAGCGTCACGTGTCCGCTCGCGACCGGGTGGTCCTCCACGAGTTGGGCCGCGACGAGGGCCGCCACGTCTTGGTCCGGGTCGATGTGGCCCAGCCGCACGAGCTCGGCCATCGTCGCGTCCCCGAACACCGCCAGGTCGTCGACGAGGGCCCGTTCGCGGTCGCTCGACAGGACGTAGCGGCGAGCGACGGCTGCGAGGATCGGCGACGACTCGTCGGACAGTTCGGCGATCGTGGAGTGGCGTTGGGGCGGGGGGAGTGCCGCGGCGAGCCCACCGATCGCGAGCAGCACTCCCGGATTCCCCCGTGACACGCCCGCGATCGTGTCGATCCAGTCGGTGAGCGACGGCCAGATGTCCGCGAGCAGTCGTGTCGACTCGACGTGGTCGAACAGCAGTTCGGCGGCGGAGATCTCCTCGAGGCGTTGGTCGCGGCGGAGCCGGGCGACCGAGAACGGCACATCGTCGCGAGTGACGATCACCACGGCGAGTCGGCTTGGTGCGTTGCGGACCAGCGACTCGACCAGCCGCAACGCCCCGGACTCGGGTGCCAGGTGTTCGAGCTCGTCGAGGATCAGTACGAGCTGACGGTGCAGCACCGCGTCGAGCTCCCGGGCGATCAGTGATCCGAGCTGCTCGGACCGACTCAGTGGGTCGGCGTCGCTGACGGGTCCACGCGACGGGCCTACCGCCGCGGCCAGCGAGGCCGGAAGCGTGCCCACCCGCGCTCGGACGTGTCTGATCAGCAGCGATGCCAGCTCGGTGCCGTCGTGCCGGCCCCGCAGCGTGAGCCAGACCCTCCGGGAGGGGTCGGTCCGCTCCCGCACGAGGTGTGTCTTGCCCGCTCCCGCCGGTCCCGACACGACCGTCAGGGGCGGCCACGATTCCGAACGTCCGGCCACCGCTACGGTCTAGCAGTCGGATGCTTCTCGACGCGCTGAGATGCCGCTAGACAAGAGTCGTGGCCGATCGCGTCGAACGTCTCACCAACCTCTTGGCGTTGCTGCTCGAGACCCCCCAGCCGTTGAGCCTCGTCGAGATCGCCGGCGAGCTCCACAGCCAGTATCCCGACTCGAAGACGGCGCGTCGCGCCGCGTTCGAGCGCGACAAGTCGGCGCTGCGCGAGATCGGGGTGCCGATCGAACAGGAGATCGTTGGCGGCGGTCAGTACGCGGGGCAGACCCGCTATTGGATCGATCGCGGTCGATACGAGCTCGGCGGGCTCGAGCTCGACGAGGACGAGATGCGAGCGCTCCAGGTCGCGATGGCCGCCACGCGTCCGGGGTCGGTCTCGGGGCAGGAGGCGCTGTGGAAGGTCGGGGCCGGTCTGCTCGATCATGCTGCGCCCGTTGCCGCCATCGTGCCCGACTCGTCGGCGCTGCCGACGTTGCGAGAGGCGGTCAGCGGCCGGACATCGGTGCGCTTCACGTATCGCGAGGTCGATCGCACCATCGATCCCTGGGGTCTCCTCCTGCGCGACGGGTACTGGTACCTGATCGGCTTCGACCATGAGCGCTCGGCTCGGCGCACGTACCGGATCGATCGGATCCAGGGCGATGTCGAACCGTTGCCCGACCGGAACTTCGATCGGCCGTCCGACTTCGATCCAGCCAACGCCTTTCCCGATGACCCCAAGCTGATCGGGGCCGACGAACGGGTGCCAGATGCGCGCGTGCGCATCGACGCGGCCCGGGCGAGGCTCGCCGCTCGGGAACTCGGTGCCGAGCGCGTGATCGTGGAACACGACGACGGTTCGATCGAGGTCGCCGTGCCCTGTGGGAACGGGCCGGCGTTCCGGTCCTGGTTGCTCGGCTATCTCGAACACGCCGAGGTGCTCGCCCCCGACCACGTGCGCACCGACGTCGTCGCCTGGCTCGAGGCGGTCGGAGGATGAGTCGGTCCGGCAGGAGTACTCGCCCGGCGGAGGAGCGTCTGCGGCGGCTCCTGGTGATGTTGCCATGGCTGATGGAGCGAGGCGAGGTGCCGGTCTCGGAGGCGGCGGAGCGATTCGATCTCTCCGAGGTCGAGGTCGTCAAGGACCTCGAGCTCGTCGCGATGTGCGGCCTGCCGCCGTTCGTCGACGAGCTCGTCGACGTCTTCATCGACGACGGGGTGATCTGGGTGGGTGTGCCGCGGCTGTTCACCCGTCCACTGCGGCTCAACTCGGTCGAGGCGTGGGAGTTGCTCGCTGCCGGTCGTGCCGCGATGGAGTTGCCCGGCGCCGACCCGGCAGGACCGCTCGGTCGTGGCCTCGCGAAGCTGGCCGAGGCGCTGGGTGATGACGACACTTCCGGTGTGCGGATCGATCTCGATCGGCCCCGGTTCACCGATGAGCTCGCCGACGCGGCTCGCTCGGGCGCAGCGATGCGCATCGCCTACTGGAGCCCATCGCGCGACGAGGTCGGCGAACGCCTGGTGGTGCCGCGCCAGGTGTTCACGGACCGCGGCGAGTGGTATGTCACGGCAGACGACGATCGCTCGGGCGAGCTGCGGACGTTTCGTATCGACCGCATCGAGTCCATCGATCCGACCGGTGCGATCGTGGCGCCCGGCGACGAGCCGCTGCCGACGCCGGGGTCCTGGTTCGCCGACGGAGGAATTCCGCGTGCCACGATCAGGCTCGCCCCGCCGGCCCGCTGGGTCGCCGAGCGCTACCCGATCGACGAGGTCGGGGAGCCCGACGCCGAGGGGTGGGTCACGGTGCGCCTCCCGGTGGCGAGCGAGCAGTGGTTCGTGCGGACCCTGGTCCGTCTCGGACCCGACGTCGAGGTGGTCGAGCCGGTGGAGTGGCGTGCCCTCGCTCGCGCAACGGCGCGACGGGTGCTCGAGCGCTATCGGGGCTCGTAGAGCGGTTCGAGGTCGGCGACGCTGCGCACCCCGTGCCGGGCGAGCAGGTGGGGGAGCGCGGCAGCGGTGGCGCGAGCGTCGTGCAGCGCGTCGTGCGGGCGTTCGTTGGAGATGCCGAACCGATCACAGACGTCGCCCAGACGATGCGACAGTCGACGATCGGGATCGAGTCGCCGCGACAGGTGGAGTGTGCAGAGGCGATGTGGCACCGAGAGGGGGACGCGCGCCCGTCGCGCGGCGCGCTCGACGAAGGGCCAGTCGAAGCCGACGTTGTGGGCGGTGAAGACGGCGCCGTCGAGCCGCGCTGCCAGCTGAGTGAGAACCTCCCGCCGACCGGGTGCCCGGCGCAGCGCAGCTCGGTCGAGACCGTGGACGCGTCGCGGCCCGACCCGCTGGAGCGGCCATCGGAGCTTGATCAACGAGCACCACTCGTCGATGATCTCGCCGTCGACGACTGTGACGACGGCCACCTGGAGGATTCGGTGCCGGCGGGTCGACAGACCGGAAGTCTCGATGTCGACGACGGCGAAGGTCGGGAGCGACGATGACGGGGAACCCGGTGCGACGGAATGTCCGATGCTCACGTCGGAGGGCTCCACAGCTGCCAACCTAGACGGCGGGTGTGGCAGCCGGGGGGTGTGTGGAGCCCTCCGGACGTCGTCGGTGTCGCAGCTCCTCAGACGGCAGTCGATCCGGCTTGGCGAGCGCGGATGCCGATCGGCGCCGACACCGTGTAACCGAGCAGGTGGCGATCTTCCTCGTTCTCGCCGGCCCAGTACCCGTACTCGTGGTTCTCGCGCGCCCAGGTGCGACAGCTGACCTGGACGGGGCAGACGGTGCACAACTGCTTCGCTCGGGCTTCGCGGCGCTCGCGGGCCTGGGGGCGCTCGGCCTTCTTGGCGAAGAACAGCTCGGTGCGTCCTGTGCACATCGCGTACTCGCGCCACTCCGCACCACGCGGAACCACGAACTCGAGAATCTCTGCTGCCGACATGCTGCACTCCTTGATTGCGGACAGCGCTTTAGCGCTAAATAAGTTTTAGCACTAAAGATTGGGCGCCGCAACCAGGAGACGTGATGAGACGTGTGCCGAGGGCTTCAGAGCAGTTCGGCGGCGAGGCTGGCGACGTCGCTGCGCTCGCATGCGGTCAGCGTGACGTGCCCGAAGCAGGACTGGCCGCGGAACGCATTCGTCAAGACGGCGAGGGCGTTGTTGGTCTCGCCGAGGTACGGAGCATCGATCTGGCTCGTGTCGCCGGTGAAGACCACCTTGGTGCCGTCGCCGATGCGCGTCAGGATCGTCCGCAACGTCGTCGGCTCGAGGTTCTGGGCCTCGTCGATCACCACGATCTGACGCTGGAGCGATCGTCCGCGCAGGAAGGTCACCGACTCCAGTGAGAGCTGGCCGCGTGCGGTCAGCTCCTCGATCAGCCGGCGGGCGTCGTGGCTGCTGTTGCGGTCGGTGAGTGCGACGATCGCGTCGTGGATCGCCGACATCCACGGATCGAGCTTCTCCTCAAGACCACCCGGGAGGAAGCCGACGTCGGCGCGGCCGACGGGCACGAGCGGGCGGTAGACGGCGACGCGCTCGTAGCGTTGATGCTCGACGACCTGTTCGAGCGCGGCAGCGATCGCCAGGATCGTCTTGCCGGTGCCGGCGCGTCCGTCGAGGGCAACGACGGCGATGTCGGGGTCGAGCAGGAGCTCGAGCGCGAACCGTTGCTCCTTGTTGCGGGGGCGCAGGCCCCAGGGCTCGGGCACGTTGTGCGGCAGCAGGACCAGATCGCCGCCCACTCGTCGCGTCAGCGCCGACTGCGATCCGGAGCGCAGCACCGCGAACTCGTTCTCGCTGAGTTCCTGTGCTTCGTCGACCGCGCCGACGTCGACCGCGCCCGCCGCGTAGAGGCAGTCGATCACCTCGAAGCCGGCCTCGATCACCACCCATCCGACCGGGCGTTCGTTGCGGGAGGCCTTCGTCGGCTGGTGTTCGGCGGCGTCCACGCCCAGGTGGGCGGCCTTGATGCGCAACGCGGCATCGTTGGAGAGCATGACGGTGTGGCCGGCGGCGGCCTGCCCCAACGCGGCACCGATGATGCGATTGTCGGGCACGTTCACGTCGAGACCGTGCTCGATGAGCAGGTGTCGCTGGACCCCGTTGATCTCGATCTGCACGGTGCCGTCACCGACCGGGACGGGTTCGGCGAGGGAGCCGCCGTGCTGCATCCGCAGCTCTTCGATCGACCGCAGCGCAGTGCGGGCGGCCCGCCCGACGTCGTCGGCACGGGTCTTCAGGCTGTCGAGCTCCTCGACGACGGTGAGTGGGATGATGAGTGCTGCCGCACCGAACGTCTGCACGCAGTGCGGGTCGGCGATCAGCACCGACGTGTCGACGACGATCCTCGTTCGTGGTGGGGCCGCCGCTGCGCTCGCCGGCTCACTCCCTTCGTCCATCCCGGCGTCGCGCCCGTGGTCGGTGGAGAGGAGGTCGGTCAACGGTCACCCCTGACGGTTCGTGTCGGCCAGTGGTCCTGGACGATGTCTGGCATTCCAACTGCAACGGTGCATGTTGTAACCGACCTCGCCCGAGGCGTGGTGGATGGTGGCGACCACCTGGGGAGACATCACCCGTCACGCCCGACCACGCGTTCTCGGGCGGCGTATGGTGTGGTCGATGGCGGCGTCCGACGGCGACTGTGTGTTCTGTTCGATCGTCGAGGGGAGTGTCGCCGCCGACGTCGTGTTCGACGACGGGGCCGTGGTCGCGTTCCTCGACCGGTCGCCGCTCTTCCCCGGCCACACGCTGGTCGTGCCCCGCCGGCACGTGGTGACGCTGACCGATCTCCCTGTCGCAGATGTCGGGCCGTTCTTCCGGCGGGTTCAGGCGCTGGTGACCGAGATGCCGCGTGCGCTCGGCGCGGAGGGAACGTTCGTGGCGAACAACAACGTGGTCAGCCAGAGTGTGGCGCACCTCCACGTGCACGTGGTCCCGCGACGGCGCGGCGATGGTCTGCGCGGGTTCTTCTGGCCGAGAACGAAGTACGCGGTTGGTGAGGCGGCGGATGTAGCGGCCGTTCTGCGGCGTGCGTTCGACGCGATTCATGTCGAATGAGGCTGCGCTGGCCGTTGTGCCACAAGGGTCGTGGCCGAGGCTGGTTGCAACTGCAACGACATCGATAGTTGCATCGCTGTAGTTTGACGCGTTTGATGGCAGGCAGCCCGAGGGGCTCGGGGGTGCGGATCTCCTCATCCCTTCCACATCCGTGAGCAAAGGAAAGTCCATGACCAAGGCAGAACTGATCGACGCTGTTGCCGAAGCCGCCGGCGTGTCCAAGGCCGATGCCGAGCGCACCGTTGGTGCGTTCTTCGACATCGTGGTCTCCTCGACCAAGCAGGGCGACAAGGTCGCGTGGCCGGGCTTCGGAACCTTCAGCACGACGCAGCGCGCCGCCAGGACGGGCCGCAACCCGCAGACCGGCGCACCGGTGCAGATCGCGGCATCGACGGCAATGAAGTTCGCGGCGAGCTCGACGCTCAAGTCGGCCCTCAACCCGGGACGCTGATCGACTGATGGCTACCAAGAAGGCGACCGCCAAGAAGCCGGCGGCGAAGAAGGCTCCGGCCCGCAAGGCTGCCGCCAAGAAGGCTCCGGCCCGCAAGGCTGCCGCCAAGAAGGCTCCGGCCCGCAAGGCTGCCGCCAAGAAGGCTCCGGCCCGCAAGGCTGCCGCCAAGAAGGCTCCGGCCCGCAAGGCTCCTGCCAAGAAGGCTCCGGCCCGCAAGGCTCCTGCCAAGAAGGCTCCGGCCCGCAAGGCTCCTGCCAAGAAGGCTCCGGCCCGCAAGGCTCCTGCCAAGAAGGCTCCGGCCCGCAAGGCTCCTGCCAAGAAGGCTCCGGCCCGCAAGGCTCCTGCCAAGAAGGCTCCGGCCCGCAAGGCTCCTGCCAAGAGGCCTGCTGCGAAGAAGCGCTGAACCGGTGTCGGCGCGTCACGATGGGGCGAGGTCGCGACCTCGCCCCATCGTCGCGTTCGGGATCGGACTGCGGCTCGGGTCGGTGGACGTCACAGATCGCTGATCCGCTTGAACAACTCAGCGCTGTCGGCCCCGTGGTGTGCGCCGAGCTGGCGGAGTCGGGACCGGATCCGGTTGCGGAACCCCTCGAGCCCGGTCTCGTCGATGGCGTGCATCGTCGACTCGAACTGGCTCTCGTGAGCCTCGAGTGCCGCCAGCTTCCGATCGACCCAGCCCGAGACGTCTTCGAGGTGATCGGGTGCATCGGCCTCGAAGAGCAGGAGGTGGAACGGTCGGTGGTGGGCGATGCCGTGTTCGGGGAAGAAGTGGGGGTCGCGGGCAGCGACCACCCCGTCACACGCCAGCAGGCCGGCATGTCGATGATCGGGGTGGAGGCGATAGCGCTTCCACGGATCGTGTCCGAGCACGACATCGGGTCGCAACCGGCGGATGACCTCGGCGACTCGGCTCCGTGCGGTCAGGTCGCTCTCGAGCTCGCCGTCGACGTACTCGAGGAACACGACCTCGCCCGCCCGATCGCCGGCGAGGCGCCGGGCGGCCTCGCGTTGCTCGACCTGGCGTCGCGTGCGCAGGTCGTCGAGGTCGGCGTCGGCATCCCACGTTCCCTTCGAACCATCGGTGCAGATGAGGTGGTGCACCAGGCATCCGGCCGCCGCCCACTTCGCGAGGGTCGCACCACACCCGAACTCGACGTCGTCGGGGTGGGCGCCGATCGCCAGTGCGGTGGCGGGCACGTCGAGGTCGCGGCTCGTGATCGGGTGCGTGCCCTCCGACATCGGTTGCCCGGGTTCGTTGGTGCTCATGCGTCGACCAGGTCGCCGAGGATCCGCCGCAGGACCGGTGCCGCGAGAGGATGCCGGCAGTCGTCGATCGTGTCGATGTCGATGGCCAATCGGTGGTCGACGCGCACACTGACGGGAGCGCCGCTCGCGAGCGCAGCGGCGAGGTGACTCCGGAAGCTGCCTGCCCCGTAGCTCGCCGGCAACGAGACACCGCAGGGCCGTGCGAGCACGTTGGTTCCGTCGCGGCGACGGTCGGGAACGAGCACGATCGCCTCCTCCCGGACGACCTCGCTCAACCCGTCGGCGAGCGGCAGATCGCCGTGGGAGACGATGACGTGGTCGGCGCCCTTGCCGGCGATGATGTCGACCCCGTGGTCGATCGCCCCGTTGAGTCCGAGTCCCGGCCCCCAGAGGACCTGGGCGCCGACCGACTCGGCCCACGTCGCCACCTGGTCGTCATCGCACGCAACGAAGGTCGGGAGCGGTGCCGCAGCCCGGACGACGTGCTCGGCCATGAATCGCGCCAGCCGATCCCGGTCGGCGTCGGGCACCCACGGGATCAGTCGGGCCTTGGCGGCGTGGAACGCCTTGATGGGGATCAGCACCGCCGTTTCCACCCGCAGAACACTACGGGTTGATCGCCGTTGACGACGGTGCCGGCCGACTCGCGTACGCTGCTGACGATGTCGCGAGCGACGGAGATCAGGGTGGCCGTGGTGGGCGCCGGTTCGTGGGGCACGACGGTTGCCGCGCTCGCGAGCGCGAACACGCCGACGGTCCTCTGGGCCCGACGAGCAGAGCTCGTCGACCAGATCAACGGGGCCCGGATCAACCCCGACTACCTCCCGGCGTTCACCCTTCCCGACCAGTTGCGAGCGACCGCTTCGATGGACGAGGCGATCTCCGACGCCGACGTCGTCGTGATGGCCGTGCCGTCGCACGGATTCCGCGAGATCGCGCGCGAGGCTGCCCCCTTCCTCCGACCGTGGGTGCCTGTCGTGAGCCTCACCAAGGGCATCGAGCGTGAGTCGCTGATGCGGATGACCGAGGTCGCTGCCGACGAGATGCCAGGGCGCCCGATCGGGGTGATGACCGGTCCGAACCTCGCGAAGGAGATCCTCGCCGGACAACCTGCGGCGAGCGTCGTGGCGATTCCTGATTCCACCATCGCACTCGAGTTGCAGCGAATACTCACGCGGCCGAGTCTGCGGGTCTACACCAATCCCGATGTCGTCGGGTGCGAGGTCGCCGGTGTGGTGAAGAACGTGATCGCGATCGCAGCGGGGATGGCCGAGGGGATGGAATTCGGTGACAACACCCGCGCCACGCTCATCACCCGAGGATTGGCGGAGATGGCGCGGTTGGGCCTGGCGATGGGTGGAGATCCGTTGACCTTCGCCGGGCTCGCCGGCATGGGCGATCTGATCGCGACCTGCTCGTCGAAGCAGAGCCGCAACAATTCCGTCGGTCTCGCGCTCGGGCGCGGGGAGACGATCGAGCAGATCCTGGCCTCGATGAACATGGTCGCCGAGGGTGTGAAGAGCTCACCGAGCGTGCTCGACCTCGCCGGTCGGCACGGTGTCGAGATGCCGATCACCGAGCAGGTCGTCGCCGTCTGCCACGAGGGTCGCAGTGCCCGCGACGCCCTCGCCGCACTGATGTCGCGCAGCAGCAAGAGCGAACTGGACTGAACCCGTGATCACGACGGGAGTGACCGGTCGACTCTGGCGCGCAACGATCACGCCCTGGGGTGCGATCGAGCCGTGGGACGGCGCCCCGCTGAACTGGTTCGTCGCCGCCGACGACCGCTGGCACGACCCGGCGACCGAGCCGGCCGTTCGGCAGCACCGGATCGAGGGGACGGCCGTCACCGAGACTCGGGTGCGCGTGCCGAACGGCGACGTGGTCCAGCGGGTGTTCAGCGTGCCCGACGGCGGCGGCGTGACGGTCGTCGAGGTCGAGAACGAGTCGACGATGCCGGTCGCGATCGCGTTCGATCGGCGCGATGTGCTGACCGAGCGGCCGATCGCCGACGTGCCGATCGAAGGGATCGAGTTGCCCGTCGGGTCGTTCGTGCTCCCGCTCGGCCATCGGGCGTCGGTGCGCGTCGGGCTGCCTCACGGCGAGCCGCAGGGGGGTTCCCTGCCGGCCGGCGTCCCGACCCGCACGCGGGTGGTACGCGGCTGGCTGGCGCTGACCGAGAGCGCCAGCCGGTTCGTCCTGCCCGACGGTGAGCTCGGCGCGACCCTGGCCGAGCGGGTGACGGCCGAACGCTGCGAGCTCGCGCTCGGTGTCGTCCCACATGTGGTCGACGACCCGGCAGCGTACGCCGTGGCCCTCGGCGAGTTGGTGCGGATGGGGGAGCGGCCGGATCACTGGGTTCCAGAGCTCGTCGACGCGATCGAGTCGCTCGGTCCGACGGTGGGTTGGGGTGCCGATGTCGGGATCGCGGCAGCCCGGCGCGTGCTCCTCGCCGCCGGCGAGGACCGCGGGCGGCGCGATCTCGATCGGATCATTCGCCGGCGGCGACCGAGCCGGCGTCCAGCAATGCCGCCCAGCGGTGTGCGGACGATCGCCTGGCTCGAGTCGCAGTTCGCCGTCGGTGGCTCGCTCCTGCCGGAAGGCCTGCCGACCGGCTGGTTCGGCCAATCGCTCGAGGTCTACGGCCTGCCGACCGTGGGAGCGTCGTCGGTGTCGCTCGCGCTGCGTTGGCACGGTGATCGACCGGCGGTGCTGTGGGAGCAGACCGGCGACCCGGTCGAGTTGATCGCGCCCCGGATGGCCCCCGGTTGGTCGACGACCGAGGCGACCGGCGAGGCGCTGTGGCCGGTGCCTCCCGGCGCCCCGTCCATGCCGGGTGGCGACGCCGAACCGGGTTCGTTCAGCTGACAGCGGTTCGTCCGAGGCGCCGGGTGAGCTCGGCGATGTGGGCTGGACCGATGTCGCAGCACCCGCCGACGATGGTCGCCCCCTCATCGACCCACCTCAGCGCAGTCGCCGCGTACTCACCTGGTCCGACGTCGTGTCGACCACCGAGCAACGTCGCCACGGAGCCGGGGACGAACTCGTCCGCGATGTGGCTGAATCCGTTTGCGTAGCCGCCGAACACCCGTCCGCTCCCAGCGAGCGTCGACATCGCCGTCGTGACCGTCTCCGGGGTCGAGCAGTTGACGAGGACTGCCGACGCGCCGGTCCCGACGTCGAGCGCATCCAGCGCCTCCAGTGCATCGGCGAGCGGTTCGCCACTGCGCAGCCGGTTCGAGCCGTCGTCGCGCAGCGACCATCCGACCCAGATCGGCAGACCGGTCCCGGAAGCGCCGCGCACCGCCGCCCGCGCCTCGTCGATCGATCCCATCGTCTCGCACAGGATCACGTCGACGTACGCCGCCTGCAGCATGGCGGTCTCCGCGTATCGTGGCCACAGCTCGTCGAACGAGGGAGCGAGCTCGGGCCGGTACGACCACCCGTACGGCGACAGGCACCCGGCGATCAAGATGCCGTCACGCTCGCCGCGGGCACCGACGGCCAGCTCGCATGCGAGCTGCTGAAGGCGCTCGTACTCGTGCTCCCGACCGGCCGGCCCGAGCCGGCACCGGGTCGCGCTGTAGGCGTTCACGGTCAACACCCCGGCTCCTGCAGCCAGGTAGTCCTCGTGGATCCTTCGAACCAAGTCCGGCTGGTCGATCATGACCTGCGCCGACCACAACGGCGTCGGCGCCGCGTCGGCGCGTCGCAGCAACTCCTGGCCCATGCCGCCGTCGAGCACGATCACCTCGCCCACGTCGTCAGCCTTCCACACGCTCGGCCCCGCAGCGCGGGCGACCGCCTGGTTCGGGCTCGGCCGTCGGTGAGGTCGCCGACGTCCCGGGCCGTGAGCTTTCGCGCGAGTGCAGATCGACCCCGACGTCGACCGTCGCCGTCAGGTGGACGAAGGCGGGTCAGCGCCGAGCACCCACCCGACCCGCTCACCGCTGGTTTGCCCGAACTCGACCACCCCGTCGAGCGCGACGGCGGACTCGGCCCGGAACGAGGCACGCCCAGCGTCGGTCGCGATCCCTCCGTGCGCCACAGCAGCGTCGGAGGCGAGGTGTCGGGCGAGACACGCGTTCGGGATCGCCTTGGAACCCCAGGCTGCGACGGAGACGCCGCCGATGACGTGGCGTCCCAGCACCACGGCCACCGGAACGCCGTCGTAGGCTCGATGCATGGCGCTCACCGACATCCCGGCCCTCGACGGACTCAAACTCACCGAGTGGACCTCGTGCGGCGGCTGCGCTGCGAAATGGGGTGCGGCGCTGTTGAAGGATCTCGTCGCCGACTTCCCGGTCGCAACCGATCCGTCGCTGCTCGTCGGTCTGGCGCCGTTCGACGATGCTGCGATCTACCAGGTCAGCCCGGACGTGGCCATGGTGTCGACCACCGACTTCTTCCCGCCGCTGGTGGACGACCCGGCCGACTTCGGGGCGATCGCCGCCGCCAACGCCTGCAGTGACGTGTTCGCGATGGGGGGCCAGGTGGTGCTGGCGATCAACGTCGCTGCCTTCCCCGAGGAGTTCCCCGCGAGGCGATCGTCGCGATCTTCGAGGCCGGCGCCCGGACCGTCGCGGCAGCAGGCGGCGCGGTGGCAGGTGGGCACACGATCCGCAATCCCGAGCCGATCTACGGTCTGGCGGTGCAGGGCGTCGTCCACCCGGACCGCATCTTCCGGAAGTCGGGCGCGATCGCTGGTGACGTGCTGGTGCTCTCGAAGCCGATCGGAACGGGCCTCGCGCTGGCGTGCGGCACCGAATCCGACCAGGCAGCTGCGATCGCGGGGATGAAGACGTTGAACCGAGACGCCGCCGAGACGTTGCGGACGTTGGGCGACGCGGTGCACGCCGTGACGGACGTGACCGGCTACGGCCTGGCCGGCCACAGTTGGGAGATGGCCGAGCGCAGCGGCGTGCGCGCCGTGGTCGAGACCGCCGACCTGGTCACGTATCCGGGCGCGCTCGCCGCCGCCGTCGCCGGCCAGCGCACGGGCGGCGACGCGCGCAACCGCGACTACCTGGCCGGTCATCTCGAGTCGACGGCTGCCTCCGGGCCGGAGGCGCTGTGCTTCGACCCGCAGACGTCGGGCGGGCTCCTCGCAGCGGTCACGGCCGAAGCGGCCGCACAACTGCTCGGTCGAGGTTTCTGGCGGGTCGGCCACATCGAGTCCGGCGCCCCCGCGCTCGTCCTTCGCTGATCGGCCGTGGCCGACGTCGTCGTCTTCCACCACGCTCTCGGTGTGACCGCCGGCGTGCTCGCGTCCGCCGACCGACTCGGTGTCGCCGGCCACACCGTCACCACCCCCGACCTCTTCGGCGGGACCGTCGAGTTCGCTCGGCGCGCCTGAGTTCGCACCCGGCACCTTCCGGTGCCGGTGGCCGCCGACTCGCGCGTCACCGGGGCCGGAGCGGGTAGCGTCGGCTCAGTGACACGAGGTCGGGCGCCGACCCGCAAGATCGAACAGGAGCTCTGGGCGCGCGGCCACGACGTCGTCGTCGGGATCGACGAGGTCGGCCGCGGTGCCTGGGCCGGTCCGCTCATGGTCGGTGCCGCGATCCTGCCGCGCGACCGGCGAGTCCAGGGTGTTCGCGACTCCAAGATGCTGACAGAAGCCGGCCGCGAGCGGCTGTTCGATCGAATCGTCGATTGGTGCGTGGCCTGGTCGGTCGGTGTCGTGAGCCAGCAGGAGTGCGACGAGATGGGCATGGCCGACGCCCAGCGGCTCGCCTGCCGGCGCGCGGTCGACGGGTTGGGCGTCGTGCCCGACGTCGCGGTGAGCGACGGCAAGTGGGACTTCGTCACGCCGACGGTCGACACGGTCGAGATGCGCGTCAAGGCCGACCGCCACTGCCTGAGCGTTGCGACCGCCAGCGTGATCGCGAAGGTGGTTCGCGATCGTGAGATGCGCCGACTCGCGGAGAGCTATCCCCACTGGTCGTTCGACACCAACAAGGGCTACCCGTGCCCGGTCCACAAGTCGGCGCTGCAGGGCTACGGTCCATCGGCGATTCACCGACGCACCTGGATCTTCATGGACCATTACGTGCCGTGGTCGGGGTGTCCACGCGTCTTCCGCGCCGAGCAACCCACGTTGTTCTGAACGCCCTGCTCGGGGGGACCTCCGGCCCTGGTCCCATCGTGTGGCACAGCGTTTCATGTGGGTATCAGCGAGGCTTCATACAGAACCGAGGCTGCAATGTCAGACCACCCACCGATCGTCGTCGATGCGCTGCGCGTGCACGGACATCTTCACCAGCACGAGTACGACCAGCTCATCACACACTGGACGAAACTCGACCAACGATTGCAGTCGTTCATCGAACGCTCGATCACGCTCGATCTGCATGTGCACGACCGTGACACCCCGTCGCAGCACATCGTCCTCGACGCCAACATCGGTGGATTCCCGACGTTCGTGGCCAAGGCTGCATCGACCGATCTGCCCCATGCCCTCAACGTGGTCCGTGACGAGATGATCCGCCAGCTCAGCGATGCCAAGAACAAGTCCGAGCCGCGTCACAACCGACGCCTGCGCCGGACGGCGCGCCGCAGCGCGTCGAGCTGACGCGAATCCTGTCGGGGTCACGGAGTCCGTGCGGGCGCACGTGCCGAACCTGGTCGGAGGGCACGGTCGTCGTGTGGTGGGTCTCGCCGCTCGGTACGCCGACATCTTCCAGTTCACCGGTCTCGTCCACGGCGAGGGCGGGACGCCATCGGGCCGCGGCTTCTCGATCGAACAGGTCACCGAACGCGCCCGCTGGCTCGACGAAGCAGCCGGCGGTCGCAACGCCGACATCGAACGTTCTGCGCCGCTGCAGTTCACGTCGGTGGGCAGCGGCGCGCCGGCAGCGGCCGACCTCGCAGATCGGTTTCAGCTCGAGCCGGCGACGCTCGAGGAAACGCCGTTCGCGCACTTCGGTTCACTCGAACAAGTCGTCGACCGGATCGAACGCGTGCGGCAGCAGGTCGGCATCAACCACTTCGTGGTGCGCGACCCTGACGGCTTCGCTCCCGTGGTGGACGCCTTGCGGGGCAGGTGATCAGCCGCGTGCGGCGGCGCGCGGGGGTGTGCCCATCACCCGCTTGAAGGCACGGCTGAACGCGGCCGCGGAGTCGTATCCGACCCGCCGTGCGACCGTCGCCACCGTGTCGTCCCCGGCCTCGAGCAGATCGAGCGCCCGATACATGCGCCATCTGGTCACGTATCGCATCGCTGGCTCGCCGACGAGGTCGGTGAAGCGCGCCGCGAACGCAGACCGCGACATCGCGACCTGGTCGGCCAGCGCAGCGACGCTCCACTCGTGCGCCGGATCGGCGTGGATCGCTGCGATCGCGGCGCCGATCTGGCCGTCGTGCAGCGCCCCCAGCCAACCGCTCTGCGCCGCTGGATCGCGCTCGATCCACGCTCGGATCGCTTGCAGGACGACGATGTCGCACAGCCTGCTGACGATCGCATCGCTGCCGGGTCGGACCTCGCGGGTCTCGTCCGCGATCACGTCGAGCGTGGCGCGCATCCAGTCGGCACGTGGTACCTGGTCGCGGGAGATGTGGATGAGCGGCGGCAGGGCGTTGATGAGATGGTGTGTCGAGGGCAGATCGAAGCGCACCCCGCCGCACACGGCGTCCGTCCGCCGTCCGCCGCCACCGTGACGCAGGACGGCGTACGTGTCGCTCATCTCGTCGTGGGAGAGATCGAACACCGACGGCGTGGGCGCCGGCTCGGCACCCCAGAACCGGTGGCCGGTACCATGGGTGACGAGCGCGACGTCACCGACCTGCAACTCGACGGTGGGCCCGTCGTCGACCGCCAGCGTGCAACTCCCGGCCGTGACGACATGGAACCACAGGCAGTGCTCCATCGGTGGGAGCTCGAGCCCCCAGGGTTCGGTCAGGATCGATGGGCAGTAGAACACCCCGGACATTCGAACGAACCGCAACGCCTGCCCGATCGCCGGCACGGTCGGTTGTCCCGTCACAGCGCACAGTGTGCCAATCCCTGCATGCAGTTGTCCAGCCATCTGGACGAACGAGCAAGAGATCAATCGTTCAGGTCATTGTTCATCCGGCCACGGATGCTCATGCTGGATGTATGGACAACACCAGCACTGCTCCGATCGCCGCCTCGACCGCCCGGGATCCCGATGACCTCCGACAGGTGGAACGGATCCGACGAGCCATCGCCGTCCGCTCCTTCGCTGTCGTATCGACGGTCTCCCCTGCCGGCTTCCCGCACGCGGCCGGGGTGGTCTACGCCGCCGCGGGCAGCAGCATCTACGTGCACACGATGCGCTCGAGTCGCAAGGCCCGCAACATCGTCGACAACGAGCGCGTCGCCGTCGTCATCCCGTTTCGCAAGCTACCGGTCGGGCCTCCGTTCACCGTGCAGTTCCAGGCACGTGCTGCGGTGCTCGACATGGACGATCACGAGATCACGGCCCACCTCGACGCCGGTCGCCTTCGGGCCATCGCCGGGCACGGTGCGCTCGACGAGCCCGACGGCTGTTTCCTGCGGATTCGGCCGATCCGGACGGTGCACTCGTACGGCATCGGTGTCTCGGCGATCGCGCTCGCACGCGACCCCCTTCACGTCGGAGCTCGCTCGGTCGAGTTGGACGAGGGCTCGGATCCAGGCGTGTGAGCGCCGCTGCGATCGCCGGCCCGTCGCCCCCGGAGAGTTGCGCCTCGGCGCGTCCTCTCACGCCAGTCGGATGACGGGCACGCCGAACGACGAACACGCTGTCTGACACGTCATGCGATCCCCGCGACGAGCTCGGCGATCAAATCGGCGGCGGCGACGGGGTCGGCGAGGCGGTAGCGGGCCACGGAGTCGCCCGGACCGACCCGAACGGAGATGTCGCCGTCGCTCATCAACGCGAATGCGTCCTCGTCGGTCACGTCGTCGCCGAGGAACACAACGGGCGAGAGGTGATGGCGGGCGGCCAGCGCGAGCAGCGCGTCACCCTTGCTGGCTGTCCGGGCCAGGAGCTCCACGACCTGTTGCCCCGGTTTCACCTGGGCGCCGTCGATCATCCGCGCGAGGTTCGACACAGCTTCGACGGCGGGCTGGGCCAGCTCGGGATCGGCGGAACGGGTGTGGAGCACGACACTGGCTGGCTTGTACTCGAGCCAGGCGCCGTCCCCGGAGGCCTGCACCGCTCGCGTGCCGAGGATCTCGAGCTGATCGAAGGTGTACCGCTCGTCGGCGTCGAGCTCCATCGGCTCGCTGCCCCGCACCTCGAGGCCGTGGCTCCCGATCACGTGGAGCTCGGGCGCGAAGTCGAACAGCCGCTCGAGGCTCTCGAGCGAGCGGCCGGAGACGATCGCCACGGTGGCGCGTTCGGCCAGTTCGGAGAGCCCGCTGCCGACGCCGCGGGTGAGTCGGGCGTCGTCGGCGTGCTCGACGATCGGGGCGAGCACGCCGTCGACGTCGAACCCGACGAGCGCGGTGCCGAGGTGGGGCCGGACCAGGTCGGCGAGATCGTGGGGCGAGAGCGACGTGGTCATTCGGCGTCGAGGACATCCATGAACGAACGTGCCCAATCGCCGACGTTCGCGTCGGCGATTGCAGTGCGCATCGCCTCCATGCGGGGTCGCCGCTCGTGGCGATGCATCTCGACGGCGCGCACGATCGTCTCCTGCAGCGCACGCTCGTCGTGAGGGTTGACGAGCAAGGCGTCGCGCAACTCGTCGGCCGCCCCCGTGAACTCCGAGAGCACGAGCACGCCGTCGCCGTCGACGTGAGCGGCGACGTACTCCTTGGCGACGAGGTTCATCCCGTCTCGGAAGGGCGTCACCAACATCACGTCTCCGGCCCGGTACAACGGGATCAGGTCGTCGAGCGGGAGCAGCTGATAGAGGTAGTGGATCACGGGGAAGCCGAGACGTGAGTGGACCCCGTTGATCTCGCCGACGATCTGCTCGATCTCGCGTCGCTCCTCCTGGTACAGCTCGACACCCTCGCGCGTCGGCGTCGCGACCTGGACGAGCACATGGCGCTCGGGGTCGAGCCGACCGTCGTCGAGCAGCTGCCCGAACGCTCGCAATCGGCTGCCGATCCCCTTGGTGTAGTCGAGCCGGTCGACGCCCAGGAGGATCACCTCGGGATCACCCAACCGGGTGCGGATCTGCGACGTGCGCTGTCGTGTCGCGCGGCCGCTCGCGAGGAGCTCGAAGTCGTCGACGTCGATCGAGATCGGGAAGTGGCTGACGTACACGTTGCGGCCGTCGTGGTGCACGAGGTCGTCGTCGATCTCGGTCGCACCGACGATCTGGTGGGCCGCAGCGATGAAGTTGGCGGCGCCGCGCTCGCGTTGGAACCCGAGTACGTCTGCCCCGAGGAGTCCCCGGATGATCTCGGCCCGCCACGGGAGACGCTGGAACAGCTCGAGTGGTGGGAACGGGATGTGGTTGAACCATCCGATGCGGACGTCGTGACGTCGCTCGCGCAGCATCGATGGCACCAGCTGCAGGTGGTAGTCGTGGATCCAGACGGCTGCGTCCGGGGGCGCGATGTCGGCGAGCCGCAGCGCGAATCGCGCGTTGACGTCCACGTAGGAGCTCCAGTCGTCGCCATGGAATCCTGATTCGCGGATGGCGTCGTGATAGAGCGGCCAGAGCGTGTCGTTGGAGAAGCCCTCGTAGTACCGGCGCATCTCGTCGTCGGAGATCGGAACGGGGTGGAGGTCGATGCCCTCGACGTGGATCGGATCAGCCGGGCCGTCGGTAGCACCAGACCATCCGACCCAGCTGCCCTTGCTCTCCTGCACGATGGGGAGCAGCGCCCGCACGAGCCCACCCGGACTGGTGGTCCACTCGCCGTCGGATGCGAGAGCGACCGGTAGCCGGTTGGCGGCGACGACCAACGGACGCTGGCTCATCGCGACGGCCTCGTTTCCAGTGCTTGGGCGAGGTCGGCGACCAGGTCGCTGGCGTGCTCGATGCCGACCGACAGTCGGACGAGGTTGTCGGGTACCTCGAGCGGCGAGCCGGCCGCCGAAGCGTGGGTCATCGCGCCGGGGTGCTCGATCAGGCTCTCGACCGCACCGAGGGACTCGGCGAGCGTGAACAGTTCGGTCGACGCCGCGATCTGACGGGCCGCCGCTTCTCCGCCACGCACGGTGAAGCTCACCATCCCGCCGTAGTCGCGCATCTGCTTCGCAGCTGCGGCGTGGCCCGGGTGATCGGGGAGCTGCGGATAGAGCACCTGCTCGACGGCCGGGTGCTCGACCAGGAGATCGACGATCGCCCTGGCGTTCTCGCAGTGGCGGTCCATCCGGATGCCGAGCGTCTTCGCGCCCCGGAGCACGAGGTAGCAGTCGAACGGTGAGGGCACGGCACCGGCGGCGTTCTGGGTGAACCGCAATCGGTCGGCGATGTCGTCGTCGTCGACTGCGAGGAATCCGCCGACGACATCACTGTGGCCGCCGAGGTACTTGGTGGCGGAGTGCACCACGATGTCGGCGCCGAGGGTGATCGGCTGTTGCAGGTATGGAGTCGCGAAGGTGTTGTCGACCACCACCAGTGCGCCCCGCTCGTGGGCGATGGTTGCGATCGCCTCGATGTCGAAGCAGGTGAGCATTGGGTTGGTCGGCGTCTCGAGCCAGACCATGCCGGTGTCGTCGGGCCAGTCGGCGACGAGGGCATCCAGATCGCCGAGGTCGACCGCCGTCCACGGGAAACCCAACGGCGACCAGACCTTCGAGATCAACCGGAACGTGCCGCCGTAGGCGTCGTTGCCGAGCATGATCCGCTGTCCCTGCCGGAGCAGTCGGAGGACGTTGTCCTCGGCCGCGAGACCGCTCGCGAATGCCAGCCCGTGACCCGCCGCTTCGAGGGCGGCGATCTGGGCCTCCATCGCGGTCCGGGTCGGATTGCCCGATCGCGAGTACTCGTATCCCAGATGGACGCCGACCTCGGACTGGGCGAACGTCGTCGCCAACGAGATCGGTGGGACGACGGCGCCGGTCGCCGCATCCGGCTCCTGTCCGGCATGGATGGCGAGCGTCTCGAAGGCCCACCCGATCTGCTGTTGTTCCTCGCCCATGGTCAGTCCTCCGCGTTCGCTTCGAAGTACGACAGGATGTCGGTCCGGGTCAGCACACTCAACGGTCGACCACCCGAGAGCACGAGCAGCGCCGGTGCGGTGTGCAGCATCTCGACGGCTCGTTCGAGCCGCTGGCCGATCCCGATCGTGGGGAGCGGCCGTCCCATGATCTCCTCGACCGGGACGTCCATCACGCCGGCGTCACCGGCGATGGACTCCATCAGTTCCAGCTCGTCGACGGATCCTGCGACCTCGGCGGCAGCGAACGGTGGGGTGTTCTTGCACACCGGGAGCTGGCTGACACCGTTCGCCCGCATCCGGTCGATCGCAAACCGCACGGTATGGGTCGGGTTGACGTACAGCAGGCTGTCGAGCGTCGGGTTGCGGGTCTCGAGCACGGCACCGACACACTGGTCGCACTCGGTGGTGAACCCGTAGTTGGCCATCCAGTCGTCGTCGAACACCCGCGAGAGGTAGCCGCGCCCCGAGTCGGGGTTGAACACCACCACGATGTCATCCGGGTCCGCACGCTTGGCGACGCGGATCGCAGCGGCGACGGCGAGTCCGCCGGACCCACCGATCAGCACGCCCTCGATCTGGCTGACCCGCCGTGCGGTGTGGAAGCTCTCGGCGTCGCTGATGGCGATCACCTCGTCGTAGAGCTCGGGCTCCCACGCCGCCGGGAAGAAGTCCTCACCGACACCCTCGACCAAGTACGGACGTCCGGAGCCGCCCGAGAACACCGAACCCTCCGGGTCGGCGGCGACGACCCGGATATCGGGGTTGTGCTCCTTCAGATACCTGGCGGTGCCCGTGATCGACCCGCATGTGCCGGCGCCGGCGACGAAGTGCGTGATCCGCCCGCCGGTCTGCTCCCACAGCTCCGGGCCGGTGGTCTTGTAGTGGGCGAGCGGGTTGTTGGGGTTCGCGTACTGGTTGGGCCGGAACGCTTTGCGTTCGGTGGTGAGGCGCTCGGCGACCTTGTAGTAGCTGCGTTCGTCGTCGGGAGCGACGGCCACCGGACAGACGACGACCTCGGCCCCGTACGCCTGGAGCAGGGAGATCTTCTCGGGCGCGACCTTGTCGGTCATGACGAACACGCAGTCGTAGCCGCGTTGGGCGGCGACGATGGCGAGCCCGACGCCGGTGTTGCCGCTCGTGGGTTCGACGATGGTGCCGCCCGGCCGGAGTACGCCGTCTCGCTCGGCCGCGAGGATCATCTCGAGTGCTGGGCGGTCTTTCGAGGATCCGCCCGGGTTGGTGGTCTCCATCTTCATCGCGAGGACCGCGGGGAGTTGCTCTTCTTCCATGATGCGCTTCATCCGCATCAAGGGGGTGCCCCCGAAGAGGTCGATCACCGAATCGGCGATCTGGGTCCCGGCGAGCCGCGCGTCTGCCATGGTCGGAGCGTACAGCGGTGGTTCCGCCGCGGATCTTGCGGGAACGATCGACTGCAGGCGCACGTCGGTCCTGTCGGTCCGATGTCCGGCAGCAGAGCCGGTTGGGCGTTCGGGTGCTCGGGCGAGGTGTCGTCAGCGGCGCGTCGCTCGGGTGAGGTGTCCTCCGGCGAGGGCGACGACGAACACCACGACCGTGACGAGTGCCATCGTCGCCCCCGTCGCGGTGGCGTGGTGGTAACTGATCAGCAGCCCGATCACGGCGCTCACCGCACCGATCGCGACTGCAGCGAGCATGATGAGTGGAACGCGTCGCACGATCAGCGAGGCGGTCGCCGGCGGAGCGATCAGGAACGCGAACACGAGCAGGCTGCCGACGGTCTCGAACGAGGCGACGATCGAGAGTGCGAGCAGGACGAGCAGCGTGAAGTGCGTGAGTTGGGGCCGGAAGCCGAGCAGTCGTGCCTGGGTGGCGTCGAACGTTCCGACGAGCAGTGCACGGTGGAGCACCACGACGCCACCCACGCTGATCGCTGCGACGACGACGAGGGTGCGGAGATCGGCAGCGTCGACGGCGTTGATCGACCCGAACAGGAATCGGGTGAGATCGCCCGAACCGCGCCCGCGCTGGGCCGACATCACCACCACCGCGAGGGCCAGGAATCCGACGAACAGCACGCCGATCGAAGCGTCGTCCGGCAATGGCGACGCAGTGCGGATCAGTTGAACGCCGGCGACCATCGCGAGCGCGGCGACGAGGGCACCGACGGTGGTGCTCTCGCCGATCACGAACGCGATCGCGATGCCGGGCAGCACCCCGTGGGCGAGAGCGTCGCCGAGGAAGCTCAGCCCGCGCAGCACGACCCAGGTTCCGACGACGCTGGTGCACACCACCGTGAGCAGCGCGGCCCACAGCGCATCGCGCATGAACGGGTTGTCGCTGAACGGCGTGATCCACCACTCGACGGGGTCGAGGAGCCAACTCACGGGGCGAGCGCCTCGACGATGTCGGTCGTCAATGCTCGCATCATGCCGGTGTACGTGGAAGCCGGGCCGTCGGGTGCAAGCGAACCCGACACGAGCGGCACGACGGCGACGCCGAGCCGATCGGCCAGCGCCTCGGCGTCGGCGCTCGCTTCCGACTCCTCCGTGAAGATCGCCGGAACGTTCCGCTCCCGGATGGTCTCGGCGATCACCTCGAGGGTGGCCGCGTCGGACTCGGCCATCGAGCTCGTCGACGGGATCACAGTGCCGACCACCTCGAACCCGTACCGATCGGCGAGATAGCCGAGCGCGTCGTGATTGGTGACGAGCACGCGGCTCTCGGGAGGCAGGGCGTCGACGAGCTGCGCGAGCTCGGCGTCGAGTGCGGTCAGCTCGGCGCGATAGTCGCTCAGGCAGCGCTCGATCTCGGTCGCGTCGTGGTCGTCGGCGATCAGCGCTGCGGCGATCACGTCGAGGGATCCGGCAACACGCTTCGGGTCGAGCCAGATGTGCGGGTCGCGGTCCGCGACGTCGTCCGCGTCATCGTCGTGGTCGTCGTCGTGGTCGTCGCCGGCACCGGTGATCAGGTCGATGTGGGATGCCATCTCGACCACACTCGTGTCGTCGTCGGCGGCGGTCGTGAGCAGGTCCACCAAGCGCTCCTCGAGCCCCGCCCCGTTCGCGACCACGAGCTCGGCGGCATCGAGCACGGCCCGGTCCCGGAGCGACGGCTCGAACGCATGCGGGTCGGCGCCGGCCGGGACGAGCGTGGCGACGGGCTCGCCACATGTGATGTTCGACGTGATGTCCGCCCAGATGCTGGTGGTCGCCACCACGGTCGCGGGGGCGCTCGTCGTGCTCTCCTCGGTGCCGGTGCCGCAGGAGGCGAGTGCCAGGCATGTCGCCACCGACGCAAGTCTCGCTCGGCGATGGCTGAGAACCATTCTCGTGATGCTAGAGTGAGAATCGTTCTCATGACAACCACGACACTCGACGATGCCCTTGACGATGTCCGTCCGGCCGCAGTCGCGAGTGACGTCTGCGTGCACTACGGCTCGACCGTGGCTCTCGCCCCGTCGTCGTTCCGACTGCACCCGGGCACCTCGATCGCGCTCGTCGGGTCGAACGGCAGTGGCAAGACGACACTGCTCTCGCTGCTGGCCGGGCTGGTCCAGCCCGAGGACGGCACGGTCGACGTCGACGGCACGGTCGCGATGATCACCCAGCACCGTCACCACCACCGATGGATGCCCCTCTCGGTCGACGAGGTGCTCCGGATGGGCCGGTACCGCGAGCTCGGATTGTTGAAGCACCTCGGACGAACCGACCGCGAGATCGTCGACGACGCGGCCCGACTGCTCGAGGTGTCCCACCTGCGGCGGCGATCGTTCGGGAGTTTGTCCGGGGGGCAGCAGCAACGGGTGCTCGTCGCTCAGGCCGTCGCCGCGCAGCCCGACCTCTTGCTGCTCGACGAACCCATCACGGGTCTCGATCTCCCGAGCCAGCTGCGCATCCTCGAGGTGATCGACGGGCACGCGGCGACCGGCGGGACGGTTGTGTTCTCGACGCACCATCTCGCCGAGGCGCGTCGTGCCGACCGGGTGATGCTGCTGGCCGGTTGCGTCCTCGCCGACGGCGCCCCCGAGGAGGTGCTCGTCCCGCCGCTCCTCGCCGAGGCGTTCGGCGGTCGCCTCATCCGCGACGACGGCACCACCATCGTCGTCGACGACCACGGCCACGATCACGGCGAACGCCATGCACCCGAGCTGGTCCCGCACCACGGGCTCCACCGACACGAGCACGAGCACGACGATGAGCGCTGACGTCGATCTGCACGGCGCGATCGCCGCCCGGCTCGCCGACCAGGAGCAGCACTACACCCCGAACCGCCGCGCCATCGTGGAAGCGCTCGCGAACGCCGGGGCCCCGATCACCCTGCCCGATCTGCTCGCCGCAGATGACTCGCTGGCGCAGAGCTCGGCCTATCGCAGCCTCGCCGTGCTCGGCGATGCCGGTGTCGTGCGGCGACTGGTCCACGTCGGCCAACACGCTCTCTTCGAGCTCGCCGAGCACCTCACCGAGCACCATCACCACCTGATCTGCGAGATGTGCGGCACGGTGGTCGACGTGACCTTGCCCGACCGGGTCGAGGCAGCCATGGACCGCACGTTCGACGAGGTCGCAGCAGCATCGGGGTTCACGTCGACTCATCACGCCGTCGACATCTACGGCACGTGTGCCGGCTGCATCTGACCCGACCCGCCCCGCTGTCGGTCGCGTCACCCGCCGGATCGAGCACGGTGGCCTTCGGCACTGGTGCTGGTCGGAGATCCGGGTCCACACTGGGCGCATGGCACACCCACAGGACTCCTGGAACGAGCTCGGTGACACCCTGCAGTCGTTGGGACTCAAGCTGAAGCTCCACGTCGAGCAGGAGGCCGGGGAGGTCGGCGACGTCGGCGACACCCTCATGGAGGGTCTGGCCAGGGTCGGTCGGTCACTCGAGGACGTGTTCGACGCGATCGGCGAGGCGATCGATGACGAAGCGGTCCGAGCTGATGCCAAGCGGGCCGGCCGCCTGCTCGTCGACGCCGTCGACGCCGCCCTCACCGAGGCGAGCGACAAGCTGCGCGACGCACTCCGCCGCGACTGAGTCGATCGCGCCGGCGCGAGCCGGCGCCGCTTCCGTCAGGTGATCGCCGTCACGGGTCGGATCACGCGTCGTGCATGGCGACGCCCGCTCGTGCGATCGGTTGTGCGATGCGATCGAGGAACACGGCCCGACGATGCCGTCCCGGACGACGGCGCCTCCGTTGCGGGCGTACCCGATCGCGGCATCGGTCGCCACGCCGGTCAGGGCCTCGTTCTGGGACGCCGCGACGGGCAGGTGGCGACCGACGGGACCCGATCGGATCGCGCGGTCGAACAAGTCGGATTTCAGATGCACCCCGCGATCGGGATGTCAGGCGAGCAGCGCCGAGCGGGTGCTCTTCCCCACCCCCGGCGGATCGCTGACGATCAGGATCTCACCGGCCGGTGGTGCCGACCCAGGGCCGCTCACCAGCGCTCGTGGCGGGCTCAGCCACCGAGGAGGCGACCGAGCAGACCGGGTTGCGGCGGCTCGTACCCCTCGGGCAGGAGGTGGGGTGCGAAGTGCTCGAGATGATGCGCGACCTGCTTGGCGTTCGGGTTGACCATGCCGACGTCGCCGATCACGACCGTCGGCACCGTCTCGTTGCCGCTCGCATGCAACCGAACGGTCGCGGCCGCCTCGGGGTCGTCCCAGATGTTGTGGTCGATCGTCTCGATCCCGGCCCTGTCGAGCCCGCGTCGCAACATCGAGCAGAACGGACAGCCGGGGCGCCAGTAGTAGTGGACGGCATCGGTCGTCATCGGGGGTGCTTCATTCGTGAGGGCTCGCTTCGCTGGCGTGTCAGCTCTCGACGACGGCGGCCAACCGTTCGAGGGTGGCCTCCATGTTGGCGGGGTGCTTCTTCGGGTACCCCATCAACTCGATCGCCTTGGGGGATGTCGCCGTGGACCAGTCGAAGCTCTCGGTCACCTTGGTGCTCGTTCCGCCGTCGACCGGCTCGAGCTCGTAGCGCCAGCGGTGCTTGCCGAAGTGCTGCCACGCGATCAGCGCGTTCTGTTCGAACTCGACGACCGTGTTGGTGATGCGATACGGGAGGAGACCCGCGAACTTCATGTCCATGCCGAAGGTGGAACCGAGCTCGAGTCGCTGTGATTCCCCACGGACCTTCTGGACCATGCCCGAGCCGTCGATCTCGCCGTGGCGGGCGGGGTCGGTGAGCACCTCGAAGATCGCTGCTGGTGATGCGTGGATGACACGCGTGACGGAGACAACCTGATCAGCCATGGGGTGACCGTATCGGCGGGGTCGAGCGTCGACACCCGGACGCGCCGACGCGACGTCGACACCTGGACGCGCCGACGCGAGCAGGACTCGATCGGCGACGACGCAGGCTCACAGCGAACACGCGCCTCGCCGGCATCGTCTCGGTGTCGTGGCTGCGTCGTCGCGATCGGCCCGGACGACGCGGCTCGTACCACCGGTCGGGTCTGGCCGGCGAGGTCGGTGGAACGCATCGCAGGTGCCACCTCGTCGTCGCGACACCCGCTCGCTACCGTTGCCCCATGGCCGATCCCGAGCGGTGGACCGTGGAACAGGTGGCAGCGGTGGCGCCGTCGCCGCGGTCGGTCGCCGCCGCCGAACCCCTGGCAACGGCCGGTCGCTGGTCGGTCCTCGGCACCGACGAGCGGGCGCTCTGGGGTCGGTGCCGAGGCTCGGGCGCCGAGCCGTACGACACCACCGTCGACCATGTCGGGGTGGCATGGCGGTGCACCTGCCCGAGCCGAAAGCTGCCGTGCAAGCACGCACTCGCCCTGCTGTTGCTGTGGGTGCGTGGCGGTGTGCCGCCCGCCACCGCTCCCGAGACCGTCGGCGCCTGGGTCCGAGGTCGCGATGGACGATCCGGCGCCGAGACCGCGGCGACGGGCCGCAGCGACGGCCGCGACGCGGCGGGTGGAGCGGCCGGCGAGACATCCGACGACGTCGCTGGTGCGCCGGAGCCGACCGAGCGGGGCGATCTCGATCGATCACGGGACGAGCGGGTCGCCCGCATGGTCGAGGGTCTCGTCCAGCTCGACCGGTGGCTGGAGGACCGGATGCGGACCGGTCTGGCCGATCCGGCGCTGGCCCGCTACGCCACCTGGGATCGGTTGGCCGCTCGCCTCGTCGACGCCCGCGCCGGCGCCCTCGCCAATCGGGTTCGGCGTCTCGCCGGGCTGGTCGGTGCGAGCCCGGACTGGCACGCCGAGGTCCTTGCCGAGTTGGGCATGCTGCATCTGATTGCGCAGGCCGGTCGACGGTTGTCCGATCTCCCCGGCCCGCTGGCCGACGCCGTTGCCACGGCGTCGGGTTGGCAGGTGCGCCAGGCCGACGTGCTGGCCGGGGTGCCCGACACCGACGAGTGGTTCGTCGCCGGGCGCAGCGACAACCGCGAGGACCGCATCGAGGTGCGACGGCTCTGGCTGCGGGGCACGACATCGGGACGCTGGGCGATGCTCCTGTCGTTCGCCGCCTACCAGCAGAGCCTCGACGACTCGTTCTGCGTCGGTACCGTCGTCCATGCCGATCTCCATCGCTATCCCGGAGGTTCGCTCCGAGCCCTCGCCGGGCGCCGCTATGCCGACCCGTTGCCGTTCACCGATCCTCGCATCGTGTCGGTCGCCGCTGCCTGCGACGAGATCGGCGCGGCCGTCGCCGGTCAGCCGTGGCTCGAGCGATATCCGGCGACCATCCACGCGGCACCGACGGTGCTCGATGGCCGTTGGGTGCTCACCGACGACACCGGATCGCTCCCGCTGCTCGGCGACGACGCCTCACTCGCCACGCTGGTCGCGGCGTCGGCAGGTTCCCCGGTCACCGCGACGGTCGAGTGGTCGCCGTGGGGCGTTCAACCGCTCACGGTGCACCTGCCCGACCGGACCCTCGACATCGGCCCGCGAGCCGACCCGTCCTTCGTCGGTGCCGCATGAGTGAGGTCGCGACCGAGGCCACGCTGGGCGAGTACTGGGTCGACCTGGTGACGGTTGCCCTGCTCGGCACCGATCGACGCGATCCGCCGCGACCCCCGACCGGTCCGATCGCCGATCTCGTCGCCGACTCGGTTCGCCCCGACGGTGCAGCACGCATGTTGGCGGCGGTCGCGGCGGTCGCAGCCGCACGCCGGGCCGCGTTCGTCCCGCTGGCGGCCGCCGACGCGTTGGCCGCGCCCGAGCACGACGATCGGCCCTGGTGCAGCCCGGCGGCGGTGACCACCTGGCGTCTCGTGGCTGACGAATGGCCGGTTCTGGAGGACGAGTGGGTTCTGACCTTGATCCAACAGGGGCTTCGGCTGCCACCGGACGCGCTCGTCGGCCTCCTGCGCCGCCACCGGGGCGACGCCGTCCGGCAGGCTCGGGTCGCGATCGCCGGCGGGTCGCTCACGCAGTGGATCGTCGAGCACATGCCCACCCCGGCAGCGACGACCGGCAGGACGGTGGCGGCGGAGACCGTGGCGTCGTTGCCCGAGCTTCCCGTATCGCCCGAGTTCGCCGGACTACTCGTCGCCGATGCTCACACGTTCGTGGCCGGGCTGGTGCCGGGTTTCGCCGCCGGCATCTACGGCGCGCCGCACCGTGCGGTGCTGGTGAACCTGGTGGCGCGATGCCGTCCCGCAGTGTTGCTCGACGCGGCCGACGCGCTCGACCGGACCCACGTCGGTCAGGCGCTCGCACTCGCCGACCTCGCCAGGCTCCGTCATCGCATGCTGACCGAGCTCGGCGTGTCGGTGTGAGTCGCTTCTGCCGTCACCCGATCGTCGGGAGCGGTTTGGTGTAGATGGCCTCGTAGTGCTGGAGCTCGAAGCCGAGGCTCGTGTAGAGCTGGAAGGCGCCGCCGGGGTTGTTGGTGTCGACGCCGAGCGCAGCCTCCGTCATCCCGCGATCGCTGAGCGCTCGCAGGCTCCGAGCGAGCAGCGTGCCGGCGATGCCGCGGTTCCGCCATCCGCGGTGTACCGAGATGTCCTCGGTGTAGCCACGCCGGTAGCCCCGCGCCTCGTTCTCGTCGTGGTTGATGAACGACTTGACCTGGCCGACCACCGTGTCGCCCGCCCAGGCGATCTTCCACAGCGACGGGTCGAGACAGGGGTCCTCGACGAACTCCTCGAACTGCGCTTCGGTGGGCTCCCGGTAGTCCCACTCGTCGCGGAACGCCTCGATGTGGGCATCCCAGATCTGCCTGATCTGGTCTTGGCGCACGGGTCGGAGCTCGACGCCCGGAGGTAGGTCGCGCTCGGGGATGTCGTCGAGGTTCGGCCGCACCAGCGAGGCCTCCCACTCGGTCGGCCGATAGCCGAGCTCCTCGAGCCAGGCGGCCTCACCGGTCGGCGAACGGTCGGGGCCAGGGTGGGCGGCGTAGGCCCGGTACCGGGCCGGGCGACGGTCGTGCATCCACGGGGCGAGGTGCCGTTCCTGGGCGTCGACGCATGCCGTGAACAGGTCGATCGCGAGGTGCTCCGGAATCGTCGGGCTGAACACGATGCCGTCCCGGACCCCGTCGACCGGGTCGTGGCGATGTGGGCGGAGGTAGGCGACCGTCGAGCCGCCGTGCTCGATCAGCGCGATGTCGGTGGTCGGATCGCAGTCGTCGAGGTGGGCGTATCCGACGTCGAGATACTCGACCGTCGGCATCTGGGGGTCGCCGAGATGTTCGCGGTAGGCGGCGAGCACCGGCGTCATGGCCGGATGATCGGATGCACCGACGTAGGGCCGCGCGGTGTATCCCGTCGGCAGGTGGATGCGATCGACGAGATGCATGGTCCAACGGTACGTCGACCCCCATCGGGAACTTCGGTGGTTTTGTCGACGAACGGACGTCGACAACCCCTCGGTGACGCTGACGCCACCACTCCGTCAATCCTGCTGGGCGGCGATCTCGGCGTCGAGCCGCTTGACGAGCGTCTTGGTGGCGACCGCTCGGTAGCTCTCCTCGACGAAGTCGATCAACACCTCGGCCTCGTCGTCCGGCACGGTGTCGACGTACAGGGTCACCCACCCGTGCTTGCCGAGGCCGTACCGCGTCGGGAACGCCTCGGGGTACGAGAGGGCATGGTCCCGGGATTCGGGCAGCTTCGTGGTCATGACCGGGCGGTCGGCCGCCGGATCGCTCACGAAGAGGAAGATCTTCCTGCCCACCTTGACGACACGATCGCCCCACGGGGAGTCCGCCCACACGTCCGGCAGCGAGAGCGCGAACCGCTCGATCGAGTCGAGTACCGAATGGGTGTGTCGGCCTGTCACGGCGCTCAGTGTGACACCGACCGGGAACCGTGGGAAACCGTCGCCGGCTCGGCGACGATCGGCGACGTCTCGTCGACGACCGTGAGCACATTGCACCGTGAGCACATTGCACCGAGTCTCATCGCGCCGAGTGAACACAGCGTGGTCGCGGTCGCCGTTCACGAGTGTCCCGACCGTCCCGCGGATCGTGTCGGGGCAGGGCAGGCCCCGTCGGAGGCGCGGCGGCGAGTGAGGACCGTTCTCGGTCCGCATCGACGCACGGCCGTGCTTTGCCGTCGTCGCCGCGCCCGGCGACGACGGACCCGACTCACCGTCGACACCCGGAACCACCCCGGTCACGGCGATGCGTCCCGACATGGCCGAGCCGACGACGTCGTTGCCCGACTTCACCGGCATCGGCACGGCCGCCGAGCGGCCGATGCTCGAAGCGTTCCTCGTTCACCGGCGAGCGGTCCTGGTCCGGAAGGCCGAGGGGCTCACCGACGAGCAAGCTCGCGCGACCCCCTGCCCGCCGAGCGACCTGTCGATGCTCGGCCTCATCCGTCACATGGCCGATGTCGAGCGGATCTGGGCGCAGCGTCAGTTCCTCGGTCGGCCCAACGAGCCGATCTTCTACGGGGACGCGCACCCCGATGGCGATGTCGACGGCGACGTCCATCCGACATCGACCGCCACCCTCGACGAGGCATTCGCCGCCCACCGAGCCCAGATCGCCGGGGCCGATGAGGTCTACGCCGCTGCCGACCTCGACGACGTCGAGCAGGGCCACGAGCGCGAGAACAGTCTGCGGTGGATCTACGTCCACCTCATCGAGGAGTACGCCCGACACTGCGGTCACGCCGACCTCATCCGTCAGGCGATCGACGGCGCCGTGGGCGATTGAGCAAGAACCACGTTTCGCGTCACCGGACTGGTCGTCGTCGAACTGCTCGGTGACGCAGACCACTCTGTCACAGCGGGTGGGTAACGTCGCGAGCGATGGGTGCACCCGACACGACCGACATCCTCCGGCCGCACGCCGAGGTGCAGTACGCGAGCGAGTTGGCGGCGCTTGCCGCGAGCGACGACCGCGAGCGTCCCCCCAACTGGCGGCTGTCGCCGTGGGCGGTCGTCGACTACCTGGTGGGCGGTCAGCTCACCGACGGCACCGCAGTCGTGCCGAAGTACGTGGGCCGGCGCCGGCTGATGGAGATCGCCGTGGCCACGCTCGCGACCGATCGTGCACTGCTGCTGCTCGGTGTGCCGGGCACCGCGAAGACCTGGGTCAGCGAGCACCTCGCAGCGGCGATCAGCGGCGACTCCACCCTGCTCGTGCAGGGCACCGCCGGCACCACCGAGGAAACGCTCCGGTACGGCTGGAACTACGCCCGCCTGATCGCCGAGGGCCCGACGGAGTCGGCGCTGGTGCCGTCGCCGATCTACCGGGCGATGCAGCGCGGGTCGATCGCCCGCGTCGAGGAGTTGACGCGCATGCCCTCCGACGTCCAGGACGCGCTCGTCACTGCGCTGTCCGAGAAGTCGATGCCGATCCCCGAGCTTGATTCCGAGGTGGCCGCGGCACGTGGCTTCAACGTCATCGCCACCGCCAACGACCGTGACCGGGGGGTCAACGATCTGTCGTCGGCGTTGCGCCGCCGGTTCAACACGGTCGTGCTCCCCCTGCCCGAGACCGCCGACGAGGAGATCGCGATCGTCGCGCAGCGGGTCGACGAGCTCGGATCTGCGCTCGCGCTCCCGCCGATCGTGGCGTCGGCCGACGAGATCCGTCGAGTGGTGACGGTGTTCCGGGAGTTGCGCAGCGGCGTGACGACCGACGGGGGCACCAGCCTCAAGGTGCCGAGTGGAACCCTCTCGACGGCCGAGGCGATCTCGGTCGTCACGAACGGCCTGTCGCTCGCCGCTCACTTCGGTGGGGGCACGCTGTCGGCCGACGACGTCGCGGCAGGCGTGGTGGGCGCGGTCGTGCGCGATCCCATCCACGACGGTGTCGCCTGGCGCGAGTACCTCGAAGCGGTGGTCGCCGAACGCGACGGATGGGGTGACTTCTACGAGGCCTGCCGGGCCCTCGACCGATGAACGACCCGACGTCATGACGCTGCACCTGCTCGGTGTCCGGCACCACGGGCCCGGATCGGCGCGATCGGTCGTGAGTGCGCTCGACGAGTTGCGGCCGTCGATCGTGCTGGTCGAGTCGCCGGCCGAGACCACGAGCGCTTTCCGGTGGGTCGGCGAGGCCGCCACGACGGCTGAGGCCGACGAGCGCGGCGACGCCGACGAGGCGCTGCTGCGCCCACCGGTTGCGTTGCTCGGGTACGTCGTCGGCGACCCGAATCGGGCGGCGTTCGCACCGCTGGCGGTGTTCAGCCCGGAGTGGCAGGCAATCCGATGGGCGAACGCCTCCGGCGTGGCGGTGGAGGCGATCGATCTCCCGCTCGCCCACACGCTCGCCGTCCGCGACGAGGATTCCTTGATCGCCGGTGATGCTCCCGTCGACCCGCTCGGCGCGCTCGCTGCGGCCGCGGGCGAACCCGATGCCGAACGGTGGTGGGACGACGTCATCGAGCACCGTGGCGAGGGCCTCCCGGCGTTCGGCGCGGTCGCCGAGGCGATGGCGGCCGTCCGGTCGGGGACGGTTCCCACTGCGACGGAGGAACGTCGCGAGGCCCACATGCGCAAGCGGATCCGCGCGGCCATCAAGAACGGTCACGAGACGATCGTCGTCGTGTGTGGAGCGTGGCACGTGCCCGTGCTCGACGTCACACAGAAGGGCGCGACCTCTGGAGTGGCCGACAACGCCACCCTCCGGGGAACCCCCAAGGTCAAGGTCGCCGTCAGCTGGGTGCCGTGGACCCACGAACGACTGGCCAGCGCGACCGGATACGGCGCCGGTGTGCGGAGCCCCGGATGGTACGACCACGTCTTCCGCCATCCGGGCGCGGATGGCGTGGCCCGGTTCTTCGTGGACGCCGCTCGGGTCCTCCGCCGCGCCGACATGCCGGCGTCACCCGACCACCTCATCGCTGCGACCCGGATGGCCACCGCTCTCGCGACGATGCGCGGCCGCCCGCGTCCGGGTCTCGACGAGGTACTCGACGCCGCCGACGCCGTGATGGGCGGACTCCCGCTCGTGCGCCGCCAACTCGTCGTCGGCACGGCGATCGGGTCGGTGCCCGACGGCGCGCCCCAGGTCCCGCTCGCCCGCGACCTCGCCCAGCGGCAGCGCTCGGCCCGCCTCAAGCCGACGGCAGACGATCACACCGTTGAGCTCGACCTGCGCACGCCCAACGGGTTGCGCCGGTCCCACCTGCTCCACCAGCTCGTCGCGATCGGCGTGCCGTGGGGCTCGCTCGAGGAGGGGCGGGGGAGCAGCGGCACGTTCCGCGAGACATGGCGGCTGTCGTGGCGGCCGGAATGGTCGGTCCGCATCGTCGAGTTCGCTGGCGATGGCACGACGGTCGAGCACGCTGCGACGAACCGGTTGGTTCGTCGGGCCGGCGAGGCCGCAGGGTTGGTCGAGGTCGCCGGCGCGCTCGAGCTCGCCCTGCTGGCTGCCCTCACCGAGGCGGTCGATCCGATCGTGAACGTCCTCGCCGCCCGCGCCGCCACCGATCCCGACGTCGCTCAGTTGATGGCGGCGCTCTCCCCGCTCGCGCACGCCCAGCGCTACGGCGACGTGAGGTCGACCGATGTCGCCGCGGTCGGTTCGGTGTTCGACGGTCTCGTCGTCCGGGTCCTCGCCGGGGTCGTGCCCGCATGCGCATCGCTCGACGACGACGCAGCAGCGGTCATGGTCGAGCGGCTGAGCTGGGTGCAGCACGCGCTCGCCCTCGTCGACCACCGTGCTCGGCACCGGGCGTTCCCCGAGGTGCTCGAACGCCTGGCCGAGCCCGGCCAGCCCGGCGCCGGTCACGGTCGTATCCATGGCAGGGCGACGCGCATCCTCCACGACAGCGGGCACTGGACCTCACGACGGGTCGAGCGCCGGCTCGGGCGAGCGCTGTCGCCGGGCACGCCGCCGGCGGTCGGCGCGGCGTTCGTCGAAGGATTCCTGGCGGGGGGCGGCACGGTGCTCGTCCACGACGCTGATCTCCGTGCCGTCGTCGATCGCTGGCTGTCGTCGCTCAACCCGCAGGCGTTCGACGAGACGGTCCCGCTGCTGCGGCGCACGTTCGGAGCCTTCGAGGCGGCCGAGCGGCGTCAGCTGGGCCGCCTCGTGGCAGGGGAGCTCCGCGAGCAATTGACCGGTTTCGGCCCGGGCCAAGACGAGCAACGCGTGCTCGCCACCCTGGTGACGGTCCGTCACCTCCTCGGTCTGCCCGTGGCGGGGCCGACGTGACCGACGACCTCGTGCGCGTCTCGGAGGCCGAGCGGATGCGCCGGTGGCGGATGGTGCTCGGGGGCGGTGAGGCCGACGGTACCGGCGCCGAGCTGGCCGGCGACGACGTCCGCATCGACGCCGCGATGGCGGCGGTCTACGACCACGAGGGCACCGGGCGACGGCGGTCCGGACGGGCATCTGGTCGTTCCGGCGGTCTCGGCCGGAGTACACCCCGGGTCGCACGCTGGCTCGGCGACATCCGGACGTACTTCCCGAAGCCGGTCGTGCAGGTGATGCAGCGCGATGCGATCGAGCGACTCGACCTCAAGCAACTGTTGTTGGAGCCCGAGCTGCTCGAATCGATCGAACCCGACATCCACCTCGTCACGCTGCTCGTCGAGCTCAATCACCTCCTGCCCGACGAGACCAGGGCGACCGCTCGGCAGGTCGTCGCCCAGGTGCTCGCCGAGCTCGAGCAGCGTCTGACCGAGCGCACCCGGTCAGCCGTCAACGGTGCACTGGCTCGCGCCAACCGTTCGCGTCGACCGCGCCCCGGCGACATCGACTGGCTCCGCACGGTGCACGCCAACCTGAAGCACTACCAACCCCAGTACGGTACGGTCGTTCCCGAACGCCTCGTCGGCTTCGGGAGGCGCCAACGCAGCCTGGCGAAGGACGTCGTGATCGCTGTCGACCAGTCCGGATCGATGGCCGACAGCGTCGTCTACGCCTCGCTGTTCGGGGCCGTCCTGGCGCAGCTCCCTGCGCTCCAGATCCGGCTGATCGCGTTCGACACGGCCGTCACCGACCTCACGCCGGTCCTTCAGGACCCCGTCGACATCCTGTTCGGGGTGCAGCTCGGAGGCGGGACCGACATCGCAGAGGCCCTGGGGTATTGCCGGGGTCTGGTCACGCGCCCGGCCGACACGGTGCTGGTGCTCATCAGCGATCTGTTCGAGGGTGGCAACGCCGAGCTGATGCGGCACCACGTCGCCCGACTCGTCCGGTCGGGCGTGTCGGTGTTGTGCCTGTTCGCGTTGAGCGATGAGGGAGCACCCGTGCACGACCAGGTGGCCGCCGCGGACCTCGTCGCACTCGGAGCGACCGTCATGGCCTGCACACCCGACCAGTTCCCGGACGTCCTCGCCACCGCCCTCGAACGCTGACCGTCACGTTCGGGGTCAGACCCCGAACGTGACGGTCAGTCGCGGTCGGTGAAACGTTCGACGTCGCTGCGGTGGCCGGCGATGACGATCAGATCACTGCGACGGAGCACCGTCTCCCGATCGGCGTAGGTGAATTGACCGCCGGAGGGCTTCACGCACACCACCGTCACCTTGTACTTCGCACGCAGGTTCGACTCGCCGAGCGCGACCCCGATCAACTCCTCCGGTGCGGCCAGCTCGGCGATCACGAAGTTCTCGTCGAGGGCCAGGAATTCGAGCATCTGGCCGGTCACGAGGTGGGCGACGCGGTTGCCCATCTCCGCCTCCGGGAAGACCACGTGGTGGGCGCCGACACGCTGGAGGATCCGGCCGTGGGACTCGGTGATCGCCTTCGCCCAGATGTTCTTGACGCCCAGATCGACGAGCGCAGTCGTGGTCAGCACACTCGCTTCGATCCCCGTACCGATGCACACGACCGCTGTCACGGCGTCGGCTGCACCGATCTGGCGCAGTGCCCGCTCACTTGTCGTGTCGGCCTCGACCACGTGGGTGAGCACACCGGCGTGCTCCTGCACGATGTCGTCGCGGGCGTCGACACCGAGCACCTCGTAGCCGAGATCGACGAGCGTGCGAGCCAGCGACGATCCGAACCTGCCGAGCCCGACCACGATGATCTCGCCCTCGTGCTGCACGCGCTCGGACGTCAGTCCGCTCAGCATGGTGTGGATGATCTTGTCGGACATGTGGACTCCTGGCGATGGGCGCGAAGGTCGGCTTTCAGCCGATGATCGGGCGTTCCTCGGGGAAACGGTAGGCGCGACGACGCTGTCGCATGGCGAGCGCGGTGACGAACGTGACCGGGCCGACGCGCCCGGCGAGCATCACGAGCACGAGCAGGATCTGGCCGGTGGCGGGCAGCGCACCGGTGATCCCGGTCGACAAGCCGACGGTGCCGAACGCCGATGCAGCCTCGAACAAGGCGTCGGTGAAGTGGAACGGCGAGATCGTCGTGAGCACGACGGCGGTGCTGAACACGACGCCGACCGAGAGCAAGGCGACGGTCATCGCCTGTCGGATCACACCGCTCGGCAGGCGACGATGGAACACGTTGACGTCGACCTCGCCGCGGACCTCCGCCCACATCGCGAAACCCAGCACCGCGAACGTCGTCACCTTGATCCCGCCGCTGGTCGAGGCGGGTCCGGCGCCGATGAACATGAGCCCCGTCATGACGTTCAAGGTCGGTTCACGCTGCGCGCCGATGTCGATGGTGTTGAACCCGGCGGTGCGCGGGGTGACGCCCTGGAACCACGCCGCTTGGACCTTGTCCCACACGCCCATCGGGCCGAGCGTGCCCGGGTTGGTCCATTCGAACACGAGCACCGTCAGCGGACCGGCGACCAGGAGGAACGCTGTCGCGAAGAGGGTGATGCGGGTGTGCAGACTCCATCTGCTCGGACGAACACGTTTGCGGAACTCGACGAGGATCGGGAATCCGAGGCCGCCGATCACGAACGCCGCCGTGATCGGGAACACGACCAGTGGGTCGTCGGCGAAGCGGGTCAGCGAATCGGAGTAGAGCGAGATGCCGGCGTTGTTGAACGCCGAGACACCGTGGAAGACCGCGCTGTAGGCAGCACGTCCGGTGCTGATGTCGTCGACGGTCGCGAGGTGGATGAACAAGATCAGTGCGATCGACGACTCGACGAGCAGCGTGATCTTGGCGATTGCGCTGATCAGGTAGCGCAGCTCGCCGATGTCGACCGCGCCGATCTCCGCCTGGGCGAGCATGCGCTGGCGGAGGCCGACGCGTCGCGAGGCCACCAGCGCCAACACCGATCCGATCGTCATGATGCCGAACCCGCCGAGCTGGATCAGCCCGAGCAGTACCAGCTCTCCGAACAGCGAGAAGCTCGCGATGTCGGTCGTGCCCAGTCCCGTCACCGTCGTCGCCGAGGTCGACCAGAACAGGGCGTGTCGGATTCCGGGGTGATCGATGCCGCCATCGATGGCGAACGGGAGCCGTAGCAGGAGCGTCCCGACGAGGATGAGAGTGACGAACGCGGCGAGCACCAATTGCGCCGGGTTGCGTGCGGCGCCGACGATTCGGCGGATGATCACGGCGGAACACTACTGGTGGCCCCGGGCGAAGACTCGGGTGTCGACCCCGGCGGTCGGCGCGCCGAAGCCTTGGCCAGTGGGAGCCGATGACGCCGAAGCGCTAGCCTCTGGCGCACTATGGGACAGCTGGTCGGAGTCGTCGAGAAGCCGAGCGCCACGCCGGGTGTGGTTCGCTTCGAGCTGAACCGTTCGCTGTCGGGCATGGGGCACGAGCACTTCACGTCGATGCTCGATGCGGGTGGGCCGACCCCGTCGGCATCGCTCGCCCGCCAGCTGTTCGCCACCGGTCAGGTCGCCGGCATCCACGTGTACGGCAACATCGTCACCGTCGACATCGAGAAGGGCTTCGACTCGTCGGGCCTCGTCGACATCGTGCGCGAGATGTACCGGTACTGGAAACCCGGTGTCGAGCCACCGTCGTTCGAGGACCTGCAGCCGGAGGAGTCCGCCGCGGAGCCGTCGGGTGACGGGGGCGGTGGCGATGCCGAGCTCTCCGAGGCGGCCAAGCGGGTGCCTGCCCACCTCCTCGAGCGCAGCCGTGCAGCTCGCGATCGCTGGAAGGCCAAGCAGGGCGGCTGAGGAGCTGCGCCGATCGTCGCCAAGCGACGGGCGGATACCGACGGCCCGAGCGGAACGAAGAGGAACCAAGCGAGTTCTCCGCGCGTCGACGTACGTCACCGATCGGCGTGACGGAATCCTGGGCACAGTCGAGCAACTTTCCACTGTTCGCGTACCGTTGGCAGCGTGACCGACGGGGTGCTCACGCTTCAGCAAGCTGCCGACGAGCTCGGCGTGCACTACATGACTGCGTACCGGTATGTGCGCCTGGGGCAACTCGATGCGCACAAGGTGGGCGGTGGTTGGCGCGTCACAACCGATGCGATGGAGACGTTTCGGGCCGAGCGCCGCACCGACGAACCGGCGCGGCTGCGTCCGGCTCCATGGAGCGATCGTCTCGAAGCACGACTCATGGCCGGCGATGCTGCCGGTGCCTGGGGTGTGCTCGAGGCGTCGATGACGGCCGGTACGAGCGTCGACGACATCTACCTCGACGTGCTCGGGCCGGCGATGCGGTCGATCGGTGATCGTTGGGAAGCCGGAGAGATCGACGTGGCGATCGAGCATCGTGCCTCGGGGATCGCCATCCGGTTGGTCGGTCGGCTCGGCTCGCGATGCGTCCGTCGCGGACGATCGCGCGGCACCATCGTGCTCGGCTCACCGGTCGGGGAGCGTCACGGGCTCGCGGTGGCGATCCTGGCCGACCTCCTCCGCCTGAGGGGGTGGGATGTGTCGGATCTCGGCGCTGACACCCCGGCCTCGTCGTTCGTGCTGACTGCACGCGAGACCGACGATCTCGTCGCCGTCGGGCTGTCGGTCACCGATCCCGAACATCTCCAAGCGTGTGCGATGACGTGTGCAGCGCTGCGCGAGTCAGAGCTGGGCGCGCCGGTGATCGTCGGCGGGCAAGCGGTCCGGGATCGCCGGCACGCGATCGAGCTCGGTGCCGACGGATTCGCCGGCGACGTCGACGGGATGATCACCACACTCGCCGAGCTCGGTGGCGCCGCCTGACCGATCTGAATCGCCGGTCGCCCCTGGCATGTCGAACGTGTGTTCGGTAAACTGGCGGGATGTTGCCCGCCGTGCCTGCACGCGATCGCAGACTGCCGGTCGATGAAGCGTTCGCACCGATGCTGCCCGATGGTGCGCTGCAGCGCGGGCATGTGGTCGGATGCGTCGGCACCGCCGCGATGACGTTGGCCATTGCGTTGGCGGCCCGCCCGGTGGCCACCGGGTCGTGGCTCGCCGTGGTGGGGGTGCCGATGTTGGGATTGGAAGCTGCCGACGAGCTGGGTGTCCCGCTGTCGCGCGTCGTCCATGTCGCCGTCGACGGTGGTCCTCCGGTGTGGGCAGAGCGAGTCGGTGCAGCTGCCGATGGGTTCGATGTCATCCTCACCCGTCCACCGGCCGGAGCCGAGCGTGTCCTCCGCAAGGTGCGGATGCGCCTCCAGGCCCGAGGCGTGGTGCTGTTGGTGGTCAGCCCGTCGACACCATCGGTGTCGTGTGATGTCGAGTTCTCCACCACAGCGGTGACCTGGGCGGGTGTCGGTCAGGGTTCGGGTCGCCTGATCGGTCGGCGAGCGATGGTGCGATGTGGCGGCCGACGGGTTCCACGCCCGGTCGAATGCGAGCTCTGGTTGCCGAGCCCGACCGGCCGGGTCGAGCCGCTCGAGCCGATCGGGGCATCGATCGGCGTCCCCGACGAGGTCGTCGCCGAGCTCAGTCGCGCCGGTTGACGTGTGGCGGTCCGAGATGGTGGCGGTCCGATGGGTGCAGTGTGCGAGCAAACCGGTGACGATGCAGCGGATGGTGGCGGTCCGAGATGGTGGCGGTCCGAGATGGTGGCGGTCCGATGGGTGCAGTGTGCGAGCAAACCGGTGACGATGCAGCGGATGGTGACGGTCTGGTGCCCCGAGTGGCCGGTCGTGGCGGCACGAGTGCCCAGCGATCGACCGGCAGCGGTGTTCCGTTCGAATCGGGTGGTGGCGCGCACGCCGGCCGCTGCTGTCGCCGGTGTCGAAGCCGGGTCACGCCGTCGTGCGGCCCAACGGGCATGTCCCGAACTGCTCATCCTCGACCACGACCCCGAGCGTGACACACGCGAGTTCGAACCCATCGTGCGAGCGGTCTCGGACATGGCGCCGCGCCTGGAGGTCGTCGAGCCAGGGTGCCTGTGCCTCGCGGCGCGAGGTCCCTCCCGGTACTTCGGGGGCGATCGGGCGATGGCCGGACGGATGGCGGCGATCGTCGTCGACGCCATCGGCGACTCGATCGGTGACACGGCGATCGGGATCGCCGCTGGTGTCGGTGTCGCCGACGGCCGATCGACCTCGGCGATCGCTGCACGCCGTGCGGCACGAACTGCCGTGAGGGCGCTCGTCGTCGAGGCCGGTGGCTCCCCGGCCTTCGTCGAGGCGTTGCCGATCGCTTGGCTGCGCGAGCTCGGGGAGGTCGACGCCGATCTCATCGACCTGTTCGTCCGGCTCGGTGTGCGCCGTCTGGGGCAGCTGGCAGCACTCGACGCCGGTGATGTGCTCGCACGGTTCGGGGTCGAAGGCGCCCACGCGCACCGCCTCGCAGGTGGTGTCGACATTCGCTTGGGCAACGCGGTCGATCCGCCGCCACAGCGGTGGGTCGAACATCCCTTCCTGGAGCCGGTCGAGCAGCTCGGGTCGGTCGTCTTCATCACCAAACGACTCGCCGACGAGCTCGTCGCCGCCCTCGCCGAGGAGGGACGCGTGTGCACCCGGTTGGTCGTGGTCGTCGAGACCGAGCACGGTGAGCGCAGCGAACGTGCCTGGTATCGCGACCGCGGCCTGTCTGCGGCGTCGATGGTCGAACGGGTGCGGTGGCAACTCGAGGGCTGGGCGGGGCGCCCGGGTGGGTTGAGCGGCGGGGTCGTGCTCGTTCGCCTGATCCCCGACGAGGTGTGCGGCGACGACGGTGTCCAGACCGGACTGTGGGGTGGGCGCTCGAGTGCCGACGATGACGCGGCACGTGCGATCGTCCGGTTGAGCGGACTCGCGGGGGAGCAGGCGGTCACGGTGCCCGCCTGGGTGGGGGGTCGGCTCCCCGTCGAGCGGTACCGGTGGGTGCCGGCCGTCTCGGTCGATCTCGATGACACGATCGATCGGCTCGATCGGCGCGAGGGGCCGTGGCCCGGCGCACTGCCGGTGCCGTCCCCGGCAGTGGTCCCCGACTCACCCGTCCCGGTCGAGATCCTCGATGCCGACGGTCGACCCGTGCAGGTCAGCGGTCGTGGCGAGGTCAGCGCTCCTCCGGCGGTGCTGGCGACGTCGATGGGGCGTCAGCCGCTGATCGCGTGGGCGGGGCCGTGGCCGGTGGAGCAGCGGTGGTGGTCGCCCGATCACGCCCGTCGTCTGGCACGGTTCCACGTGGTGACCGAGGACGGCGTTGCCCATCTGGTGGGTGTCGAGTCGCAGTGCTGGTCGATCCACGCCACGTACTCGTGACCGATGGGCCACGGTCGCGACCGATGCCGCTCAGGACTCGGCGGAGAGGTGTCAGGCGTTGACGCGGACGTCGGCATCGATGATGTCGTCAGCGGCCGGCTGAGCATTGCCCGCCGACGCGGTGCCGATGGTGGCGTGCTCCTCGGCGGCGTCGAGGATCTCGTTGCTCATCCGGAACCCCACGCCGCGGACGGTGTGGATCACCCTCAGCTCAGCGGCGGCGTTGTCGAGTTTCCGGCGCAGGTTCGAGAGGTGGACGTCGACCACGTGCGTGTCGCCCACCCAGTTCGGACCCCACACCGACTCGAGGAGCTCGCTGCGAGAGGCGACCTCGGTCGGCCGCCGGCACAGGTGCTCGAGCAATGAGAACTCGATCCGGGTCGCCTGGACCTCGGCGTCGCCGAGGCGGATCTCGTGGCGACCTGTGTCGACCGTGAGTGGGCCGAGCGTGATCACCGACTGCTGCACGGGATCCCAATCGGTGCGCATCTCCCGTGGCCGCCGCAGCAGCGCGTGGCAGCGAGCGGCGATCTCGTCCGGGGTGACCGGCACCGAGACAGCGTCGTCGGCGCCCGACCGGAGGAGCTCGACCCGGGCACGGTCGCGGCCGGCGGACTCGATGCAGAGCATGTAGCCGTCGGTGTCGTTGCGGAGTTGCTGGTAGAGCGGGCGGTGCTCGGCGTCCTGCATCTCGGTGTCGATCACGAGCACGTCCGGTGAGAACGACTCAGCCAAGATGCTGACCGCATCGGCGTCTCCCGGGGCGCTGACCGAGAAGCCTGCGGCACGGAGGCCTGCCTCGTTGGTTCGCCGCAGACGAAGATCGTCGATGGCGAGCAACACTCGGGGGGAGAACTGGGAGTTTGGTTCCATGGTGCGGGTCGTTCCGGCCTTCGTGGCTGGTGTTTCACGTATCGGCCCATTGCTTCCAGGACTCAAGCGCGTTATTCGAATTTTCCGTCGCCGAGGTCACCGGTCGCCGCTGGCTACGGTGTCGCGGATGCCGGAAACGATGCGTGAGCTGGTACGACGAACGGTCGTCGAACGCGATCCGATCGACGCTGCCGAGCATTCGAGCGTCACACGGTTCCTGGCCGCGTTCGATCGCCTCGCCGACCCCCTCGATCGGCGACTCGACCCGGTGCACGTCACCGGGTCGGCGATCGTCGTCGGGCCCCGTGGTGTGGTGCTCCTGCGGCACAAGCGACTCGGTATCTGGTTGCAGCCCGGCGGTCACATCGACCCAGGTGAGGCACCCTGGGATGCTGCGCTGCGGGAGGCAGCCGAGGAGACCGGCCTCGACGTCGCCCACCAGGAACCTGATGCCGACGGTGTGCCGCGGTTGGTCCACGTCGATGTCCATCCCGGTGGGCGCGGGCACACCCACCTCGACCTCCGCTACGTGCTCGACGGTGGGTCCTCGGATCCGAGCCCGCGGCCCGGCGAGAGCCAGGAGGTCCACTGGTTCGACTGGCCGGCCGCCATCGACCACGCCGGCGACGTTCGCCTGGCCGGGTTGTTGCGGGTGCTGCACGGAGCGTGATTCGCCCTTACCACCCGCTCAGCTCAGCCGCCACACCGAGAACGCCGGGCCGTCGCCCGGCAGCACCAGTTGGTCACGATCGGCCACGAGCCGTTCGGCGTTCACCAACGGATCGGCCTCGGCGGCCCGGAGCCGGGTCGCGGAGATGGCCAGCGGGTCGGTCGAGTTCCGTGCCGCGCGGATGAGCAACCGGCTGTCGCCGGTCTCGCGGAGGTACACCACTGCGTCGGGAGCGACGTCGACCCACCGGAATCCGCCGGCGCGAAGCGCCGGCTCGCGGTCGCGCAGTGCGACGAGTCGGCGATACCAGTCCAGGAAGCGGTCGTCCCACCGGGAGCGTTCCCACGGCATCGGGCACCGCGCCTGCTCCGACGTCGTACCGGTCAGTCCGATCTCGTCGCCGTAGAAGAACGCCGGGGTGCCCGGCATCGACATCAGCAGGCCGAATCCCATCATCGCCGCGTCGTCGCTGGTGGCCATGCTGCGCCAACGGGCGGTGTCGTGGGAGCCGAGCAGGCTCATCGACGACATGGTCACCTGCCACGGGAGGCCGGCCCTCACGGCGTCCATCGTCCGCGCCATCTGGACCCCGTCGCGCCGAGGCTGGCCGGGGCCGGCCATGAACGCCTCCAGCGAGGTGAAGCGACCGAGCCAGGATGCGATCGGTCGGGTGATGCCGGCGTAGTTCATCACCCCGTGCCAGCCGTCACCGGCGGCGTCGCGGCTGGCATCGAAGAAGTGCTCCGCGACGAGCCAACGCTCCGGATCGACGGCGTCGACCGTGGCGCGGGCGACTCGGGCCACCTCGTGGTTCAGGTCGATCTCGCCGTGGCGCCCGGTCATGTTGGCGACGTCGATCCGCCAACCGGCCATGTCGAACGGTGGTCGCAGGTAGCGTGCCAGGACCGAATCCGAACCGTCGTAGAGCCGTCGTCTCAGCTCGCGGCTGCGATGATCGAGCTTGGGGAGGCTGGTCACCCCGAGCCAACTCTCGTAGTCGTTCGGATGGTCGTTGAAGTGGTAGAAGCCCGACTCGGTCGCTGCCGCGTCGGCCTGGGCCCGCAGGAACCACTCGTGGTGCGATCCGGTGTGGTTGAGCGTGAGGTCGGTCATCACTCGCAGCCCGGCTGCCTCGGCGGCGGAGGAGAGTCGGACCAATGCCTCGTCGCCGCCGAGGATCGGGTCGACTCGATCGAAGGTGGTGACGTCGTAGCGGTGGTTCGACCGCGCCGGGAAGACCGGGGTGAGGTAGACACCGCCGACGCCGAGGTCGACGAGGTGGGCCAGGTGCTCGGTGATGCCGTCGAGGTCGCCCCCGTAGAGCTGAGTCATCGCGGCCGGACCCGTGGCGACCGGATCGTCCCAGTCGGACGACGTGCGCCCACTCGGCGTCGTCGACCGCGTGGCGATACCGGCCCGTGCTCGCGAACCGGTCGGGGAAGATCTGGTACCAGACGTGATCGGTGACCCAGCTCGGGCCGCCGCCGTTGGTGAGCAGCCGGAAGTCGTCGGTGTCGGGCGGGTCCCAGTCGAGCAGGCCCGCGCCGGTCAGCCAGCGCGAACCATCGGTGGTCTCGAGCTGGAAGCGGTAGTTGACGACCGCCTGGGTGCAGTCGAGCTCGAAGCGCAGGTGGTTCCCGTCGTGCCTGCCACGCACCCAATCCTGCTCGCCGTCGCGAACCGTTCGCAGCCAGGCGGTGTCGACGGGCTCGTCGCCGAGCTCGACCGAGACCGTGACCCGGTCGCCGAGCGACGGGTTCGGCTGGTCGACGTGGCGGGCGGAGGGATCGTGGTGAGGGAGCGTCAGCCGTGACCGCGGCGATGTCGTCATCCCTTGACGGCGCCGGCGGTCAGCCCCGACACGATGTACTTCTGCAGGAAGAGGAACAGCAACACGACCGGTACCCCTGCCATGACGGAACCGGCAGCGAACTGTCCCCACTCGCCGCCCTGACCGTCGATGAAGCGGAACATGCCGACGGCGAGCGTGAAGTTCTCGTCGTCGCCCTGACCGAGCACGACGGAGGCGACCAGGAACTCGTTGAGCGTGAACACGAACGTGATGAGCGCGACCACGGCCAGGATCGGGGCGGCGAGCGGCAGGATCACACGGAAGAAGATCTGGGCGTGCGATGCGCCGTCGATCAACGCCGACTCGTCGAGGTCGCGCGTGGATCGTGTCGAAGTAGCCCTTGATCAGCCAGGTGTTCACGCCGAGCGCGCCGCCGAGGTAGATGATCAGCAGCATCGTGCGTGAACCGAGCCCGAGAGCGGGGAAGACACTGCCGATGTCGGTGACGAACACGAACAGTGCCACGAACAGCAATGTCGTCGGGAACATCTGGATCAGCAGGATCGCGAGCAGGCCGGGCCGCCGACCGGTGAATCGCATCCGGCTGAACGCGTACGAAGCGAACGCCGCGAGACCGGTGTTGAGCACGGCGGCTCCACCGGCGACGAAGAGCGTGTTGAGCAACCAGTCGGTGTAGGGGGCCTCGGTGCCATCGAGCAGTTCGCGGTAGTTGATCAGCGACACGTCCTTCGGCCACAGGCTCGAGCTGTTGAGCGTGCCGGCGGCGTTGAGCGACGACGAGATGATGAACACGACGGGGAACAGCGCGAACACCAGGGCGAGCAGGCCGACGAGGTGCCGCCACCCGATGGTGCGGAACCACCGCCCGAACGGCATGCGTCGCCGGCTGGGTACCAGCACCTCCGTGGAGCTGGCGCCGGCGGTGGCAGCGGTCTCGATGCTGATGCTGGTCATATCTCCTCCAACCGTGCCGTCTTGCGGAAGCTCCACGCGCTGAAGAGTGCGACGTGCAAGAAGATGAGGATCGAGATCGCCGTGGCGAACGCGAGATCCTGCCCGCGTCCGCTCTCGAACGCGAGTCGGAACGTGTAGCTCACCAGGATGTCGGTGCTGCCGGCCGGCGTCTCCGCGCCCGGGATCGGGGGTCCGCCGCGGTTGAGCATGTAGATCACGTTGAAGTTGTTGAAGTTGAACGCGAACGAGGCGATCATCAGCGGTGCGACGGCGACGAGCAGCAGCGGGAGGGTGATGTTGCGGAACGATTGCACACCGTTCGCGCCGTCGACGCGAGCCGCCTCGGTGAGTTCTTTCGGGATGGACTGGAGCGCGCCCGTGGTGACGAGGAAGAAATACGGGAACGTCAGCCACGTGCTGACGAGCAGGATCGATCCGCGAGCGACCCATGGATCGGTCAGCCAGGGTGTCTCGAATCCGGTGAGCTCGTTGATGATGCCGAAGTTCTTGTTCATCATCCCCTGCCACACCAGCACCGTCAGGAACGACGGCAGCGCGTACGGGAAGATGAGCAGCGAACGGTAGAGCTTCTTGCCGCGCAGCTTGGGGTGGTCGAGGGCCAAGGCCAGGATGAGGCCGAGCGCGAACCCGAAGAGCACGGTGCCGGCAGCGAACGCCCAGTTCCAGATGAACACCCGGAGAAACGGGCCGCGGATGGCTTCGGACTGGAACACCCGCTTGTAGTTGTCGAACCCGATGTTGATCTCCCAGCCGGGTGTGAGCCGGGAGCCGTCGTCGGTGACGAAGTAGCCCCCCGATGGCCGGTACACCTCGCCGGACTCGATATCGACGATCCGGTCGGCCGCCTCGTCGTATTGGAGCCGGAACTGGACCAACGTCGCCCGGGTGAACGTGCGGAGCCTGATGACACCTTCGTCGGACGGGATCTCGAGCGCGGCCAGATCCTGCTCGAAGTCGGCGGCCTGTCCGAGGTTGAGGGCGGTGAATCCGGCGGCCGCAGAGATCCTGTCGCCGTCTCGCGTCACCTCGTCGTCGGTGATCGGTGTGAGTTCGTCGGCTGTGCCGACGAACAGCGATGGTGGGTCGGTCGAATCGTCGACGAGGATCAGTCCGAGGGTGCCGTCGTCATCGATGGCTGCCTGGGCGGTGTAGGAGGTGTCGCTCTCGGTCGAGCCGATCGATGTCGCGACGACCTGTTCGATGGCCGCTTCCTTGTCGAGGATGTTGCCGGTGCCCAGGTTCGTGGTGGAGATGTACGCCGTGTAGAGCACCGGGTAGAGCTGGAACGCCAGCAGGAAGACCGTGCCGGGGAGCAGGTACTTGTACGGAATCGCCCAGCGGGAGTTGTTGAGGTAGATGACGTCGATCGCCAGGGTGGCGACGACGATGAACGCCACGGCCAGCCAGACGCCCTCGGAGATCAGCTTGGCCAGGGCCCAGATCGAGGTGGCGTTCACGGTCGCCAGGAAGGCGACCTTCAGGAGCAGACCGAGTGAGAACACCGACCTGGGTGGGGGTCTCCCCCCACCCAGGTCGGGTCTGGTCGCGTCGTCGACGCTCGGCGACGCGGTCGACACGGATCAGCCCTCGGCGATGAGGGTGCGGATCTGTTCGGCGGCGTCGGTGAACGCCTGCTCGCCGGCGCTCGTCTCGTTCAGGATCAGCGAGTACGCATCGGTCCAGGCCGACCACACCGAACCCATCTCGGGGATCGCCGGCATCGGCTGGCCGTTGACACCGGATTGGCCGAAGCCCTCGATGTCGGGATCGGCGGCTGCCGCGGCGTCGAACGCTGCGACGTGGGCCGGAGGCCGGCCACCGGCCTCGAACAACGCTGTCTGGACCTCCTGCGTGGTCATCACCTCGGTGATGAACGTCTGGGCGAACAGCGGGTTCTCGGCGTTGGCCGACACCATGAAGCCCTGGACGCCCACGAACGGCGAGGCGGTCGTGCCGGCGAACGGCGGGATCGGTTCGACGACGTAGTTGACGCCAGTGGCCTTGAAGCCGCGATCGGGGTCGGCGACGGCCCAGGGGCCGGTGATCGCGAACGGCGCGGTGCCGTTGCCGAAGCTCTCGATCATCACGTCGTAGCTGAGGCTGGGCTGCAGCAGACCCGACTCGGTCCACGCCTGGAACTGAGCGCCGGCCGCGAGGCCGCCGGGGCTGTCGAGGCCGAGGTCGTCGGGGTTGTAGCTGCCGTCGTCGTTGACGCCGAACAGGTAGCCGCCGGCCGCGGTGTACAGCGGCATGTCGTGGAACGGATCGCCTGGGTCGTTCTGGATGGCGAGGGGAATCTCCGCCGCACCGGAAGCGACCAGGTCGAGTGCGATCGTCTCGAGCTCCTCCAGCGAGGCGGGAGCCTCGGGAACCAGGTCGACGTTGCGCATCAGGGCGATGTTCTCGATCGCATACGGCACGCCGTACAGCTGGCCGTCGTAGCTCATCGCCTGGATGGCGACGGGCGAGAAGTCGTCGGGGTTCGGCAGGTCGACCGGGGCCAGCAGACCCGAGGTCACGAGCTGGCCGAGCCAGTCGTGGGCACCGATGATCACGTCGGGGCCTTCACCTGCGGGGCCGGCCGTCTGGAGGCGGTCACGGATGTCGCCGAAGTTGACCTCCTGGACGGCAACGGAGATGCCGTTGGCCTCACCGAATTCCTGGGCGAGCGGTTCGATCACCGGGGTGCGGGTGTCGTCGGCCCAGATCACGAGATCGGCGTCGGCACGCACGACGGGGGGCGGTTCCGTCGTCTCGGTCGGAGTGGTCTCCTCCGGCGTGGTGTCGGCGGGCGCGGTGGTCTCAGGTGCCTCGTCGGCGGGTGCGGTGGTCTCCGACGCGGCGTCGTCTCCGTCGTCGGCGGGCGCGGTGGTGGCTGTGGCGGTGTCGGCGGGTGCCGCGTCGTCGTCATCGTCGCCGCCACAGGCAGCGGCGACGAGGGCGAGCGCAACGAGCGGCGCCAGCCAGATCTTGGCCTTCTTCATCGGGGGTCCTCCAGGTTCACGGGCGTCCGGGAATCCCGATGATCCCCAGACCATCGCCAGCCTACGCGTCCCGCAGATTCGAGCAACAGAGCAGAAGGTCTCTGGCCCCCGACGAGCAGGCGTGAGAACGACCTGTTGACAGATAGTTACTGAGTATGCATACTCAGTAACTATGGCAGGAGATCATGGCAGTTCGTGAGGGGTTGTTGTCCCTCCTCCAACCAGGCCCGCGCTACGGGTACCAACTCAAGACCGAGTTCGAGGCCGTGACCGGTGGTGTCTGGACGCTCAACGTCGGGCAGGTCTACACCACCCTCGACCGTCTCGAGCGCGACGGTCTCGTCCACGTCGACGTTGCTGCCGACGACGGCCAGAAGTCGTACACCTTGACCGCGGCCGGTCGCGAGGAGCTCGGTGCGTGGTGGGCGGCCGTCCCGGCCGAGGACCCACCTCCCCGCGACGAACTGATGCTCAAGGTGTTGATGGCGATCGAGAGCGGGCGCGATCACGCGCTCGGCGTGATCACCCGTCAGCGCACGGCGCTGTTCTCGATGCTCCAGCACCACCGGCGCCGCCCGCTCGCCGCGGCGACCGACCCCGAATCGCTCGCGGCGCGACTCGTCGTCGATGCCCTCATCGTGCGGGCAGAAGCAGATCTGCGTTGGCTCGATCTCTGCGAGTCACGTCTCGAGACCACCACCGATCATCCGATTCTCTCGTTCCAGGAGGAGCGCTCGTGAACCAGACATCCATCGTCGAGTACCGCGACGTCGTGAAGACGTTCGGGTCGGGTGCCACCGAGGTGCGCGCCGTCAACGGCATCACCCTCTCGGTCGCGCCCGGCGAGTTCGTCGCGGTCATGGGTCCTTCGGGGTGTGGCAAGTCGACCCTGCTGCACCTCGGTGGCGGCCTCGAACCGGCCACTTCCGGGCACGTGCTGTTCGGCGGCGCCGATCTCGCCACCGTGAGCGGCCCCCGGCTCGCCGAGATCCGTCGGCGCCACCTCGGCTACGTGTTCCAATCGCTCAACCTGGTGCCGTCGTTGACGGCACTCGAGAACGTGATGCTCCCGCTCGAGCTCGACGGAATGTCGATCGGAGCGGCTCGTGCGGCGGCCACCGAAGCACTGGCGAGGGTCGGGGTCACCGAGCAGATCGAGCGCTTCCCCGACAGCTTCTCGGGTGGTCAGCAGCAGCGGATCGCAATCGCTCGTGGCGTGGTCGGGGAGCGGCAGGTGCTCTTCGCCGACGAACCCACCGGCGCCCTCGACACGCTCACGGCCGACCAGGTGATCGAGGTGCTCGCCCAGCTCTCCGGATCCGGTGTGGCGGTCGTGATGGTCACCCACGAGCCTCGATTCGCGTCCTGGGCCGATCGGGTCGTGTTCCTCGCGCGACGGCACGATCGTCGACGAGACGGCTCGGATCGCATCGAGCGTGACGCGATGACGCTGCTGGCCGACCCTCCGGACACAACCCCCGCACCCGCGTCGATGCCCACCTCGCCCCGCTCACCGATCTCGACATGGCGCTTGGCCTCGCGCCTCGCCCGACGCGAGACCCGTCGCCGGCCCGGCCGCACCGTACTGGTCTCGTTGTTGATCGCCGTCCCCGTCCTGGCGATGACGCTCGGCAGTGTGCTCGTTCGGACCCATGGCCAGGGCCGCGAGTGGCCGAACCAGTTCGAGCGCCGCTACGGGGTTGCCGACGTCGCCGTCGACGCCAACGTGGCGTCGTTCACCAACTCGGACGTCTCGCCGAACGCCGTGCCGCCGGGGACGCGCAGCCTCGACTACCTGTGGGTCTACACCTTCCTGCCACCCGACGATCCGAGCGGTACGGAACAGACCGTCGTCCTGACCGACGCGCCGCTCGACGACCCGATGGTGTCGAGCGCCGTCGAGATCATCGACGGGAGGGCGCCGGCGGTCGGCGAGGTACTGATCGGACCCGACCTCGCGAACGATCGCGGCCTCGAACCAGGTGACGAGCTCACGCTCGACCGCCCATCGGGCACGTGGACGGTCAGCGGTGTCGGCCGCTACCGCGACGACTACTGGGTCGACCTGCTCGTGATTCCCGGGTTCGACCGCGACCGCATCGTCGCCGACCGCCAGCAGGTCGTGCAGGTGTACGACCTGCCCAACGATCTCGATCAGTCGGGCATCTCCGCCTTCGCCGCTGCGATCGGTGGCCTGAACCGGTTCGAGGACCCGAACGCCGGCTGGGCGGCGACGCCGATCCTGGGATGGGGATGGCTCGCCGGTGTCCTGTCGCTCGTCGCCATCGGCATCATCGTGGCCGCGGCGTTCGCCACGAGCGCGAGGCGGCAGATCGTGACGGTCGGCCAACTGGCGTCGAACGGGGCAACACCCGCAGTGATCCGGCGTTCATTGGCACTGCAGGGCACCTGGACTGCCGTGATCGGAACGACCGTCGGCATGGTGGTCGCCCTCGCAGCGCTGCCGTTCGTGAGGGGACCCGTGGCTCGGCACGTGCTCAACTACGAGCTGACCGCGTACGTCATCTCGATCCGGGATCTCACGATCGTCACCCTGACGGCGGTCACAGCGGGCACCGTTGCGGCGGCGGTGCCCGCCCGGACGGCCGCCCGAGTGCCGGTGATGTCGGCGTTGGCGGGGCGTCGACCGCAGCCGGCACCGCCTCGATGGTTGGTGCCGACGGGCCTCGGGCTCGCTGCCGGCGGGCTGGGCCTGCTCGCGGTCGCCGGAACCGGGGCGCGCATCGACGGTTCGAACTCGTTCGTCTGGCCGCTGCTGGCGGTCATCGCCGCCGTCGGTGTGGTGTTCGGCATGGTGTGCGCCACACCGCTGCTCGTCGCCAGCGTCGGGCGGTTCGGTCGCTCGGCACCACTGTCGTGGCGCTTCGCGCTCCGCAGCCTCGCCCGGTCGCGAACCCGCTCGGCGGCGGTGGTGGCCGCGATCGCCGTGACCGTCGGTGGCGCGGTCGCCGGTTCGGCGGTGGTCGAGAAGGTCATGCGTGGTGACCTCAACAACGAGCTTCCGGCGATGCCGGCCGACGCCGTCGTCGTTCTGCAGAACGACGACATCGGCTGCTGCGATTCGCCGACCGACGCCGATCCGTTGCGGGCGGTCGATGTACCCGACGACATCGTGGTCCGTCTCGACACCCTCTTCCCCGACGCGACCTTCGAGCCGCTGATCGTGGCGACCTACGACCCGCCGCTCATCGACTGGGACAACTACACCGGTGCGTGGCCCGACCTGCAGGGCCCGGTCGTGGCAACCCCCGCGATGCTCGACATCCTCGGGCTCGACCGCACCGATGTCGCGACGCTGACGACGGAAGGGTCGCTCTGGCCACCCGACCCGAGTGGGTTCTCACAGGTCACCGTGCTGTCGGACACCGGTGAGGTGGTGGCAGCGGGCACGACGTATCCCGCTGAGGGCGGTGACATCGCCCTCACCCCACCGCTCGGCCAGCACGTCCCACGGTACGGGTACTCCCTCTCCCGGCCGATCGTCACGCCCGACTACGCGGAACAGCGCGGGTTCGATCTCGTACAGCGTGGCGTGATCATCCGAACCGGCACGCCACTCACCGTCACACAGCGGCAGGCGCTCGACAGCTCGTTCCGCTTGGACGACCCGTGGGTGAACGGTACGTTCATCGAGCCCGGTGACCCACCGTTCGTGGTGTCCGACGGCAGCTCCATCGAGCCGTACTGGAGCTACGGGTACGACGAACCGAGGTGGCGCCAAGGTGAGCGCGATCTCTGGCGGGCGAGAGCGATCGTGTTGGTCGCGGCACTCCTCATGACGGGGTTCGTGGTGGCGATCGGACTGTCGTTGGCGGCGGCCGAGGGTCGTGACGAAAGCGACATCCTGAGCGTGGTCGGTGCCCGTCCCTCATCGTTGCGGCGACAGGCAGCGGCCCGCGCAGTGGTGCTGGCCGGGATCGGCATCGCGCTCGGCACCCCCACCGGGTACGTGCCGACCTGGGTGCTGTTCCGGACGACCAGCGTCGGGAGCATCAGCGACGGGTTCGAGCAGCCATTGCGCTTCCCGTGGATCCTCGCGGGGTCGATCGTCCTCGTGATCCCACTCGTCGTCGCTGCGATCGCCTGGGCGGGCTCCGGTGTCGCACAACGGCGTCGCTCGATGTCGCCTATCCGACGCGACTGAGTGCCTGTTGCCGCTTCCGAGAGGAATGCACACCGGTGACGCGACCGCCCGTCACGCGAGGTCAGAACGACCGCACCGTGCACACCTTCGTCGTCAACTCCACTGATCGCAGGGGGACGGGCGCCCAGACTTGCGCGAGGCGAACAAGTGTTCGATACTCGCGGATGTGGGGTTCAACAACCCGTCGTGGAGCTGGAGTGAGCTCGAGGCGACGCTCTCGGGGCGTCGTGGTCGAGATGGTCGCGCGCCAGGCTCGTTGTCGTGGAACGCAGGAGGCGACAGCCCGGCGTGGGGGCGCAAGCGGCAACGGTTCGAAGCGCCGCTCACCCGGGTCCCCGGCGCGGTGTCCTACGCCGAGCTGCACTGCCACTCGAACTACTCGTTCCTCGACGGCGCTTCCCACCCCGAGGAGCTCGCCACCGAAGCCGCCCGGATCGGTCTGGAGGCATTGGCGCTCACCGACCACAACGGCTTCTACGGGGTGGTGCGCTTCGCCGAGGCTGCTCGGGCGGTCGGGTTGCCGACGGTGTTCGGTGCCGAGATCACCCTCACACCCGGGCTCGGTGACACCCAGCACGTCGCCCGCACGGAGTCCGACACCTTATTCCAGGTCGACACCGGCGAGCTCCCCGACGCCAACGCCCCCGATCCGCACGGCCGACACCTGCTCGTGCTCGCCGATGGGCCGGTCGGCTATGCGCGCCTCGCACGTGCGTTGAGCCTCGGGCACCTGGCCGGTGAGAAGGGGGCGCCACAGTTCACGTTCGCCGACGTCGTCGACCAGGTCAGCGGTGTGAGCTGGGTGCTCACCGGTTGTCGCAAGGGGGCCGTACCGGACGCGTTGATCGAACACGGCCCATCAGCGGCCCGCCGTGAGCTCGAGCGTTTGGTGAGCGCGTTCGGACGCGACCGGGTGCTCGTCGAGCTGTGGGACCACGGCGATCCGATCGATTCGGCTCGCAACGATGCGTTGGTGTCGATCGCGCACCAGGTCGGTGTCGAGTGCATCGCGACCAACAACGTCCACTACGCCACACCGGCCGAACGTCGGTTGGCCACCGCCATCGCCGCGGTTCGGGCACGCTGCAGCCTCGACGACCTCGACGCCTGGTTGCCGGCGTGCTCGGGGGCGCACCTGCGGTCGGGGGCGGAGCAACTCCTGCGGTTCGCCCGCTACCCGGGTGTGGTCGAGCTCGCCGGTGAGATCGGACGAGCCGCCGCATTCGACCTGTCGCTCGTCGCGCCCGAACTTCCGCCGTTCCCGTGCCCCGGCGGGCTCACCGAGATGGCATACCTGCGACGCCTGGCCGAGGAAGGCGCCACGAAGATGTACGGCCATCGCGAGTTGTGCCAGGCACAACTCGCAATCGATGTCAGTGGGCCGAGCGCACGAGACGGGGCGTGGGCAACGATCGATCGTGAGCTCGACATCATCGAGCAGCTCGGCTTCCCCGGCTACTTCCTGGTGGTGTGGGACATCGTCGAGTTCTGCCGGCGGGCGAACATCTTCTGCCAGGGGCGGGGGAGCGCAGCCAACTCGGCCGTCTGCTACGCGCTCGGCATCACCAAGGCAGATGCGGTGTCGCTCGGCCTGCTGTTCGAGCGCTTCCTGTCGACCGAACGTGACGGCCCACCCGACATCGACATCGACATCGAGAGCGATCGCCGCGAGGAGGTGATCCAATACGTCTACGAGCGCTACGGGCGGCATCACACCGCCCAGGTCGCCAACGTCATCACATATCGTGCCCGGTCCGCCATCCGTGACATGGCCAAGGCGCTCGGGCACACCACCGGTCAGCAGGACGCCTACGCCAAGCAGATCGACGGCTGGGGCGGGGTCGAGGCAACCGCTGCGCAGCCCGACTGCACGATCCCCGAACCGGTCCTCGACCTCGCCCGCCAGATCGAGGATGCGCCCCGCCACCTCGGCATCCACTCGGGTGGGATGGTCATCTGCGACCGCCCGGTGATCGAGGTCTGCCCGGTCGAGTGGGGCCGGATGGACCAGCGCAGCGTGCTCCAGTGGGACAAGGACGACTGCGCCAACGCCGGGTTGGTGAAGTTCGACCTGCTCGGCCTCGGGATGCTCTCGGCGTTGCACTACGCCGTCGATCTGATCCGTGAGCATCGTGGCTACGAGGTGGATCTCGCGACCATCCCGCAGGAGGACGACGTCTATGCGATGCTCTGCCGGGCCGACACGGTCGGGGTGTTCCAGATCGAGTCGCGGGCTCAGATGGCGACGTTGCCGCGGCTCAAGCCGCGCGGGTTCTACGACCTCGTCGTCGAGATCGCGCTCATTCGCCCCGGCCCGATCCAGGGCGGGTCGGTGCACCCGTACATCCGACGACGCAACGGCCAGGAACCGGTCACCTATCTGCATCCGCTGCTCGAGAACTCGCTCGGCAAGACCCTCGGGGTGCCGCTGTTCCAGGAGCAGTTGATGCAGATGGCGATCGACGTCGCCGGTTTCACACCGTCGGAGTCCGACGAGCTCCGCCAGGCGATGGGGTCGAAGCGGTCCGCGGCGCGCATGGAGAGCTTGAAGGAACGCTTGTACGCCGGGATGGCCGAGCGCGGCATCCTCGATGAGGTCGCCGACGAGATCTTCCACAAGATGAAGGCGTTCGCGAACTACGGGTTCCCCGAGTCGCACTCGGTGTCGTTCGCCTACCTCGTCTATGCGTCGTCGTGGATCAAGTATCACGAACCAGCCGCGTTCTGTGCGGCGCTCATCAACGCACAGCCGATGGGTTTCTGGTCACCACACACCCTCGTCCAAGATGCGCGACGGCATGGGGTCACCGTGCGCACTCCCGACCTCAACGCTTCCCTCGCTGCGGCCTCGCTGGAGGACGGTGGCGAATCGGTCCGGCTCGGCGTCGGTTCGGTGCGTGGCATCGGCACGGAGCTCGCCGAGCAGATCGAGACGCATCGTCGGGACAACGGGCCCTACACATCACCCGAGGATCTCGTGCGGCGCATCCCCGATCTGACCCTTGCTCATCTGGAAGCGATCGCCACCGCTGGCGCGTTCGGGGAGTGCTTCGGGCTCGAACGGCGCGAGGCGCTGTGGGCGGTGGGGGCGGTGTCGCAGTCGCGGCCCGGCCGTCTTCCGGGCATCGTCACCGGGGAACGACCACCGACGTTGCCCGGCATGACACCCATCGAGGAGTCGGTCGCCGATCTGTGGGCGACCGGGGTGTCGCCGGACGGACATCCGACCCGTTTCCTGCGCGAGGAGCTCACCAAGCTCGGCGTGGTCACGTCGACCGGGCTGTGGGAGTGCGAGCCCACGAGCAGGGTCACGATCGCCGGTGTGGTCACTCACCGCCAGCGTCCCATGACGGCACAGGGGGTCACGTTCCTCAACGTCGAGGACGAGACCGGGTTGATCAACGTCGTGGTGTCGAAGGGGTGCTGGGCGCGGTATCGATCGGTTGCCCGCGGTGCGTCGGCGATGATGATTCGTGGCCGGCTCGAACGATCCGAGGGGGTCATCAACATCGTCGCCGATCACATGGCGCCACTGGCCCTCGCGGCCACCACACCGAGCCGCGACTTCCGCTGACGTGCGCCGCCGAGCGTACGAGAACTCGCCCCGCCTCGTTCGACGCGCGCGACGACCCGCTCTACACCTGGGCGGCGCCGCGGAACAGGCGTTGCAGACCTCCGCTCAGCTCCTTGCCGACGAGACGGATCTGCTCGGCGTCGGCCGATTCGTCGGTCAGCAGGGTGAGGACCGCGATGCCCCCGACCGCGAACACGAACACTTGCCCGTCGGGTGATCGCTGATGGCTGAGCGTCGCCGGCTGTTCACCGGTCAACTGGACCAGACGGTCGGCGATCCCCAGCACGGCTGCCGACATCGCGGCAACCGCCGGTGGATCGACCGAGTCGCGTTCGGGGAGGCGCGAGGCGAGCACGAATCCGTCCGCGCTGCTCACCAGAGCGCCCGACACCCCGGGGACCTGTTCGACGACATGTTCGATGAGCTGCCGCATCGGGGCTTCGATCCCGGTCACACCTGCCTATCGGCCCCATTCGGCAAGCACTTGAACAATTCCTTGAAGAGATCTTGACGATGACACCCGGGTGTCGGTCGGCGTTGCCGGTGGCCCCGTCCCTTGAAGAGATCTTGACGATGACACCCGGGTGTCGGTCGGCGTCGCCCGTGGCCCGTCGCGGAGGAGAGATCTTGACGACTACACACCCGTGTCGATCGGCGTTGCCGGTGGCCCGTCCCGGAGGAGCGACCGGAGGAGCTTCGACAACCGTCGCGGTGCGAAGCGCGTGGCGGTCGCCAGTTCGATCTCGTCGGGTGTCCACCAGCGCATCTCGTGGACGAACTCGGTGCGGAGTCGTTCCCATCCGATCGTCGGCACCGGTTCGAAGTGCGGCATCCGGACGAGGTGCACCTGCTCGTGCTGGCCGTCGTGGCCGGTGATCATCGGGATGACGTGTACCCGGCTCCAGATGTGAGGACCGATGTCGACCTCGGTCAGCCCCAGCTCTTCGTGAAGCTCCCGCCGGAGACCCTGCTCGACCGACTCGTCGGGTTCGAGTCCGCCGCCCGGGAGGGCCCACGCCTCGATGCCACTCGGGAAGACGAACCGCACGAGCAGCACGTGATCGTCACCATCGATGATCAACGCACGAGATGCGCGGCGAAGGTGCAACGACATCAGTCGTTCGGCGAATCGCGCAGGCCGTCGTTGAAGATCTTGAACATGTCGTAGATCTCCTTGCATGCCTGACAGACGGGGAGTTGCTTCGGGTCGCGGGCCGGGACCCAGATGTGACCGCACAGCGCCTCGACCGGGGTGCCGTTGATGCGCGCCTCCAACACCTTCGCCGCCGCCGACTCGCCCGGCCCGACCTTGACGATGTGGGCGACCGCCGGTTCGTCGGTCTCGGTCAGCACCTGGACGTCGGGGATCGTCTCGGCGGGCAGCGTCTCCAGCTCGGACATGCCCACCAGTGTGCCAGGGCTGGTGCCCGGCCGGCCCCTAACCTTCGGGCGTGGTCGTGCGGTACGAATCCCTGGTCGAGGCCGTCGCGGCCACGGGCATGATCGTCCGGGGCGGGTTCGAGCCACAGCCCGGCACGCTCGCACTGGCCGACGGGCGCGATGTGGCCACGGTCGTGATGATCGGGAACGTCGGCGGAGCGATGTGGGACGGTTTCCGGGCGGCGGAGTCCGGCGGCGCGAACCCGCTCGATCGGTGGACGCGTGAGGTGCTCGTGCCGATCGCCGACCGGTTCGGCGCCGATTTCGTCCACCCGAGCGATGAACCGTTCCGGCCGTTCCAGCGTTGGGCACAACGTGCCGACGACGTCTGGCAGTCACCGATCGGTCTGCTCGTCCACCGCACGTACGGACTGTGGCACGCATATCGCGGAGCGCTGCTGTTCGCCCGACACGTGAGCGGTCTGCCCGACCTCGGCGCAGGTTCCTCCCCGTGTCTCGACTGCGCCGATCGCCCGTGCCTCACGACCTGCCCGGTCGATGCGTTCACTCCCGAGGGCTACGACGCCGCCGGTTGTGCCGATCACGTTCGTTCCGGCGATCAGCCGATGTGCCTGGAATCGGGCTGCGTCGCTCGACGCGCCTGCCCGGTCGGCGTGGAGCACCGATACGGACCCGACCAGATGCAGTTCCACATACGTGCGTTCGTGGGCATGCATGAGTGACCTGCCACCACCGACCACGAACACGATCCCGGCCGGTTGGTACCCGGACCCGAACGACACGGAATCGTGGCGCTGGTGGGACGGCTGGGCCTGGACGACCTACATCGAAGTACGCGTCGCGCAGCGCACACCGAGGTTGCCGCGCTGGTTGAGCCCACCCGCGCTCGTCGGTGGCGTGGTCGCGATCCTGGTCGTGATCGGCGTGGGCATCACCTCACCATGGTCGGTCGCCGCCGGGTTGGTGCCCTTGGCGATCGTGCTGCCGGTGCTGTCGTGGCTCGACCGGGTCGAACCCGAACCCAGGTCGTCGCGCCTGCACGCACTGCTCTGGGGCGGCGGCATCGCGATCGTGATCGGCGGGATCGCCAACACCACGGTCGGCATCGTGTTCGGTGAGACCGCGGCGATCGTGGTCTCGGCCCCGCTGTTCGAGGAAGCCGCCAAGGGGCTCGGTGTCTACTGGGCGGTGCGGCGAGGTGAGGTCGACGGGGTGAGCGACGGCATCGTCTACGCCGGCTGGGTCGCACTCGGGTTCGCCGTCATCGAGGACATGACGTACTTCGCACTCGCCGACGTCGAAGGAGCGTTGCTGCCGGTCTTCGTCCTGCGCGCGCTGCTGACTCCGTTCGCCCACCCGCTGTTCACGTTCTGGACCGGTCTCGCCATCGGTCGCGCCGTGCACCGTGGCCGCCCAGTGGTGCCCTCGGCGGCGTGGGGGTTCGCGCTGGCCGTGTGCACCCATGCCGCATGGAACGGATCGCTCGCGATCGCCGACGTGACGTATGAGGCCGACGAGGACATCGGAACCGCCGTCGTCCTCGGTGCGATCGCCGTGTTCGGCGTCCTGTTCGTCGCGGTGACCATCACCCTGGTCGTGATGCGCCGCCGTGAACAGGAGCGGTTCGTCGCCCGCGTGCCGTCACTCGTGCTCCGCCATCACGTCGCTCCGGACGAGGCTGCGATGTTCGTCGATTGGCGACACCTGCTGCGCGAGCGTCGTCGGCTCCCGCGACGCCGTCGAGCCGCGTTCGATCGGCTGCACGGCGCGATGGCGCGGCTCGCCCAGGCCGACGGTCGTCCGGCCTCCCTCGACGCGGCCACGGAGCAGGTGCTCGTCGAACGGTTGCGTGTCGCCGTCGAGGAGTACCGGGCAAGCGGGCGCCGGTAGGTCAGCCGAGCAGGTCGCGGGCGATCCCGAGCCAGAACTCGGTCGCGAGTCCGAGGCTCGCGACGTCGATGCGCTCGTCGTGGCCGTGGAACCGGCTGCCGAACGTGGCCATGTCCATGCTCGGCGAGAAGAGGCCGGTGCCATAGGCGACTCGCCCGCGGTCGCGGTAGAAGCGCGCATCGGTGCCGCCCACGACGAGGCCGGGAATGATCCTGGCGCCCGGGTACGCAACCTGCGTCTGACGGGCGATGGTGTCCCACAGCTCGTTGCCCATCGGGGATTGGGTGGCAACGCCGTCCTGCAACGTGGTGACCTCGACGTGGGGCGCGAGCTCGCCGAGCGATGCCACGAGCATCGCGTCGACGTCGGCGCGCGTGGTGCCCGGTACGGTCCGGATGTCGACCTCCAACTCGACGGTGTCGGGGATGACGTTCGTCTTCTGTCCACCGTGCGCGACGTTGGGAGAGATCGTGGTGTGGGTCAGGGCGTGGCACGATCGTGCGATCGGCACCGGCAGCGAGGTGATCGCGTCGTACACCCGATCGGGGTCGACCAAGGCCGCCCGCAGCTCTTCGGGTATCCGCATCGCTGCGACCTGAGCACGCCACGCGTCTCCGATGTACGGAGTCGGTCGGTGCTCGGTGAGGCGGCGTACGATCTCGGCTGCCTTCACGAGCGCGTTGTCCGCGCCGTACGGCATCGAACCATGGCCGGGTGTGCCGCGAACGGTGAGCGTTCGCCAGGCGAGGCCCTTCTCGCCGATGTTGACGGTCACGTTGCGGGTGCCGTGCTCGTCGACGCTCGACCACCCGCCGAGCTCGGTCAGGCAATACGTCGCATCGATCGCCTCCGGATGGTGCTCGAACATCCACTCGGCGCCCCACGTGGCACCGGCTTCCTCGTCGGCGACGCCGAAGTAGATCAGGTCGCCCTTCGGCCGAAAATCCGTCCGGGCGAGGTGGCGGAACGCCACCGCCATCGACGAGGTCAGGTTGAGCATGTCGATCGCTCCCCGGCCCCACACCTCGTCGTGACCGTTCGCGTCGCGGATCAGCTCCCCACCGAAGGGGTCGTTGCTCCACCCGTCGGGGCTCACCGGCACGACGTCGGTGTGTCCCATCAGGCACAGCGAGTCCGCGTCGGGGTCGGAACCCTCGATGCGCGCCACGATCGACCCACGTCCGGGCCTCGACTCGTAGCGCTCGACGTCGAGCCCGGCTCCCTCGAGGAACGTCTGCAGGAGGTCGGCCGTGCGAATCTCGTCACCGGAATCGGGTGTGCCGTCGTTGACGCAGGCGTTGCGGATCATCGCCTGGAGCAGCTCGGTCGTCTCGGCGGTCAGGGTCGCATCGGCCATGGGCGCAGCCTAGGTGTGACGACCGGGACCGTCGCTCGGTGCACGCCCGCCGAACCGTCACCGGGCCGGTGGATCGACGCGTCCGGCACATCGAACGTCCGGGCGGTGTCAGCCCCCGGTCGCTCGCGTCGGACGACACGCAGCGCATGTCCCGTCGACGCGGACGTCGATCGACTGGCTCTCGAACCCGTCGAGCGCACCGAGCTGGAGGCGGAGCGCATCGATCAGGTCGGTGTCGTGATGGCCCACCGTGCCACACGTCGTGCAGACCAGATGGATCGCTGCGTCTCCGTGGGCGGGTTCCCACGTCGACGCGTCGTCGCCGAGCTTCGACTCGCGCACGAGGTCGATCTCGGTGAAGAGGGCGAGGGTCCGGTAGATCGACGACACGTTGATGCCGGGGTCCCGGGCGTGGACCCGCTCGGCGATCTCCTGGACGTTGAGGTGCCGTCCGGTCGACGTCAGCACGTCCCAGACGACGTGGCGTGGCCGAGTGACGCGGCATCCATGGGCGCGCAACGCACTCTCGAGGTCCACGTTCGCCAGGGTACGAGCCCACGGGTACCGGGCCGGTACCCGGGCCGACCTCGCCAACGATATTGCGAACCGTTTGCAGTAACGCAGCGTCCATCCGTACGATCGGAACGGTCATGTTGCTTTCGATGCACGCGCCCGACGGGTTCCTCCAACCCGGGGTCGCGGCCGTCACCGCCGTCATCGCGGCGGTGGTGCTGTCGGTGTCGCTGAGGGTCTCGTCGGCCGAACTCGGCGATCGCCGGACCCCGCTCGCGGGTCTGGCCGCCGCGTTCGTCTTCGCTGCGCAGATGGTGAACTTCCCAGTGGCGTCCGGCACGAGCGGACACCTCCTCGGTGGGGCGCTCGCGGCGATCCTGCTCGGGCCCTGGGTCGGTGCACTGGTCGTGAGCGTCGTCGTCGTCGTGCAGGCGCTCCTGTTCGCCGACGGCGGACTCACCGCGCTCGGCTACAACATCGTCAACATGGCGATCGTTCCGGCGTTCGGTGGCTGGGCGGCGTTCCAGCTCGCACGCCGCGTGCTGCCCCGCAACGCGAGCGGCGTGGTCGCGGCGACGGGATTGGCGGCCGGGCTCTCGGTGGTCTTGGCATCGGCGGCGTTCTCGCTGGAGTGGCTCTTCGGCGCGAGCGCGCCGGTCGCGTTCGACACGGTGTTCGGCGCGATGGTCGGTGTCCACCTGCTGATCGGGGTGGGTGAGGCTCTGGCGAGCGCCGCCGTGGTCGGGGCGGTCCTGGCGGCGCGTGCTGATCTCGTGACGGGTGCGGGCGATCTCTCACCCGACCAGCTCAGGGACCGACCCGGTGTCGGTGTTCGCCCATTCGTGATCGCCGGCGGTCTCGTGACGCTGACCATTGCGAGTGTTGTCAGCCAGTTCGCCGCCGATGGGCCAGACGGTCTGGAGCGCGTCGCGATCGACCAGGGCTTCGCCGACCGGGGCGGAGAACATCTTCTCGGTGCGGCGCCGTTCGCCGGGTATGCGACGCAGGGCATCTCCAACGAGGCGCTCAGCCTCACTGTGGCAGGGGTGGTCGGAACGATTCTGACCCTGCTGGTGGGATACGGGTTGCTGACCGCGTCGCGCAGGACCGGGACAACCGGCGGATGACCGCCGGATGACCAGCGGATGGCCCGCCGGATGAATCACCACGGCGTCACGCACCATCTCCACCTGCCGGGCACGTCGGTCGTCCACCGGCTGGCGCCGCAGGCGAAGCTGGTCGGCGTCGTCGTCTTCGTCGTGCTCGTGGCGGTGACGCCTCGACGCGCCGTCGGCGTACTGCTGGCCGATGCGGCCGTGCTCACTGTCGTGGTGGTCGCAGCGCGGATTCCGATCCGAGTGGTCGTCGGGCGGTTGTCGGTGGTTCTTCCGTTCCTCGCCGTGGCTGCGTTCGTCCCGTTCGTCGCGGGCGGCGAACGGGCCGACGTGCTCGGATTGTCGCTGTCGGTCGAGGGGCTGTGGGCGACGTGGAACATCACGGCCAAGGCGTCTCTCGGGGCGACCGCCAGCATCGTGCTGTCGGCGACCACGCCGGTGCCCGATCTCCTGCTCGGTCTCACCCGGCTGCGGCTACCTGCAGCGCTCGTTTCGATCGTGGCGTTCATGTTCCGGTACCTCGATCTCCTGCTCGATCAGCTCCGGCGAATGCGGGTCGCGATGGTCGCTCGGTGCCACGACCCGCGCTGGTTCTGGCAGGCGAGGCCCATCGCGTCGTCCGCAGGCGTGCTGTTCGTGCGATCGTACGAACGCGGCGAGCGGATCCACGATGCGATGCTGGCCCGCGGCTTCACCGGCACGATGCCCGAGCTGGGCGATCGTCGAGTGGTCCGGTCGGATTGGCTGATCGCCGTGCTCCCCGCGGCGGCGGCTGCTGCGGCCCTTGCGACGGCTGTGGGGTTGGGATGAGCGGGGCGCGGGTGCTCGTCGATCGCGTCCGCTTCCACTACCCGGGTGCGGCGTCGCCCGTGCTCGACGACCTCACGGTCGCGGTCGACGCCGGTGAGCGGGTGGCCGTGCTCGGACCGAACGGCTCCGGCAAGACGACGTTCGTGCTCCACCTGAACGGTCTGCTCGAGCTCCAGCAAGGCAGCATCGCGATCGCCGAGCTCGCCGTCGGGCCGAGGACGCTGACCGAGATACGTCGGCGCGTCGGCGTGGTGTTCCAGGACCCTGACGACCAGCTGTTCATGCAGACCGTGCACGATGACGTTGCGTTCGGCCCGGCCAACTTGGGGGTGCCACGCGATCTGCGGGACGACCTGGTCGCCGAGGCGCTGTCATCGGTCGGCGCCGAGATCCTGGCGGAGCGCAGCCCGCATCACTTGAGCGGTGGCGAGAAGCGGCGGGTCGCGATCGCCACCGTCCTGGCGATGCGTCCCGACATCTTGGTACTCGACGAGCCGACCTCCGGTCTCGATCCGGTCGGCCGCAGGGAGCTTGCCGAGTTGCTGGCGACGCTGGACCACACCCAGCTGATCGTGACCCACGACCTCCCGTTCGCGCTCGCCACGTGTACGCGAGCGGTCGTGCTCGACGGTGGTCGGATCGCACTCGACCAGCCGATCCGGGTGCTGATGAACGACTCAGCGGCACTGCGACGGCATCGCATCGAGCTGCCGTTCGGTTTCACACCGCCGATGGTGTGATCCGGCGATCGTGTGCTCCGGCGGGATCCGGCGGGATCCGGCATCGAGCTTGCGGCCGTCGGGTCTCGGCGCGCTGGCCAAATCGGTCGAATGTGCCTACACTCGACCCGATGACGACCGTGTGGTACGGCCTGGCGACCCTCCTCGGAGTGGTAGCGGTGGCCGGAGCGCGTGGTCAGCAGGCTCAGCCGATCCGGGTTCGGGTTCGCCGTCGTCGCTCACGCTGACGCAGTCGGTACCCGCACACGAGCTCAGTCGCCGAGCGATGCCAGCTCCGCCGCGATGTTCGCGCGCGCCCTCAGCTCCCAGTCGTTCAGCCCGAGCACGTCTGCGAACAGGCGCGGTTGCGCCGCGAGCGCTCGGAGAACCGCCGCCCGCCCGGGTCGCCACCGCCGTTCTTCCAGGTGGCAGTACTCGCGCCGGACGCCGCGGACGTAGTCCGCGTAGCGCGCCGGCTCGGCGGCGAGCACGGCGAGATCCGCCGCGAGCAGCACGGCGGTGTCGAGGTCGGCCGAGCCGACGTCGTGGGCCGCTGTCGCCGCGATCATCGCGGCGACCCGATCGCACCGTTGGGTTGTCCAGTCGAGCTCGCGCAGCGCCGTCGTCGCGAGGCGGGCGCTCGCCGCCTCGTTGTCGGCCGCAGTCGGGTCGTAGACGGCGTCGTGGAAGAACGCCGCTGCCACGACCGCGTCGGGGTCGTCGACGGAGTGCCGCGCCGAGAGCTCGGTCACATGGCGGACCACCCAGCGCACGTGACGGACGCCGTGGTAGTGACGATCGGGTGCTCGATGCCGGCGCAACACCGATTCGAACCATCGCATGGATGCCGGGGCACCCCCGAGGTGCCGCTCCCAGGCCACGCGGAGTTCGAGTTCGTCACCGCTCATCGAGCTCCAGTGTGCCAGTCTCGGCATCGTGACGATCCTGATCGACGAAGCGCGCTGGTGGCATCGCGGTCGCCGGTGGTGCCATCTGGTGAGCGACGAGTCCCTCGACGAATTGCACGCGTTCGCCGACACGAACGGGATCCCTCGCCGCGGATTCCAGGGCGACCACTACGACGTCCCCGAGGACTACCGTGCCGAGCTCATCGACGCCGGCGCCGTGGTCGTCGAGAGCCGGGTCCTACTCCGCCGGCTGAAGGCGGCGGGTCTCCGTCTGACGCCGGCCGAGCGGCGCAGGATCACCAGCGTGGTGGCTCACCCAACCGGTCGCGCGGGCAGCTGACGCCGGCGGGCCCGATCACGAACCACTCGATCACCTCGACGCCGTGATCCTCGGCGATGGTGCTGATCTCCATCCACCGCTCGACATCGGAGGGTGGACCGTCGCCAGCGTCGGGTCGGCCCCCTGGGCGTGCGGAGGCGACGATCAGGCCGGCGACCCGCCCACCGTGGGCGCTCGGTACCGACAGGCACTCGACAACCCCGACCACGGCATCGGGATCGACGGTGCCGGTGACGACGACCAGACCGATGCCGCGCCGCTCGGCATCGACGAGGATCACCAGTGTCTCGTGGCGCAGCGGTCGATGGATCGCGGTCGCGATGATGCTCGCGGCGGTGAGCGGGTCGTCGATCGAGTCGATGCCGGCGCGCGGCAGGCGACCGTGAACGTGGGTGATGGGCATGGCTTCCCCCGTGATCGGCCGCCTCGGTCGAGGCGGCGGACGGTTCAGGGGAAGTCGGTGCTCGCCACCCTACGCACGGGGTGTCGCACCCCGACGTGTCACGAATGGGGTCAGACCCCAGGTGTGACACGACACGCGGTACGTTGTCGGCCATGGCTCAGGTGACCATCTACCACAACCCGAATTGAAACTCCTCGACCAATGCCGTGCGCATTGCCGAGGAGTTGGGCGTCGACGCCGCGATCGTCGTCTACCGCAAGGATCCGCCCGACGAGACGACGCTGCGCGAGATCATCGCAAAGCTCGAGGATCCGCCGACCGATCTGGTCCGGCGTGACAGCCTGTTCAAGAAGCTCGAGCTCACGGACGACGACGTGGCCACCATCGACCAGATCGTCGACGTCATCGTCGCCAACAAGATGATCATGCAGCGCCCACTCGTCGTCACCGACGCCACGGCCATCATCGGGCGCCCGAAGGAGCGTGTCCGCGAGCTGCTGGCGGGCTGACCGGCCGCCGGCGGCGGCCGTCGACCACGAGATTCCGACCGGGCACCGCCCCGGGCCGGCCGGTACCCTGACCTCGGCGTGACTGACGACGGGGGAGACCAGAGCGACGACAGCGGGCGGGCCAAGTGGGAGCCGCTGCTGGCTCTGCTCAGGCAACAGTGGCGTGGTCTCGCACTCGGCGTGCTGATCGGTCTGGCCTGGACTGTCGGCAAAGTCGCTGTCCCGCAGCTGACCCGCCTGGCGATCGACCGGGCGATCGAGGGCTCGCAGAGCGCGTGGGGCTGGGCCGTGCTGATCGCATGCGCCGGAGTCGTCACGGGTACGTTCACGGCACTCCGCCGCTACGTCGCGTTCCGTGAGAGCCGGTGGACGGAGACCAAGCTGCGCGAGCAGTTGCTCCATCACATCCTCGGGTTGCACATCGGCTACCACGACCGGGCGCAGACCGGCCAACTCATGAGCCGTGCGTCGAGCGACCTCAATCAGGTCCAGGTGTTCGTCGTGATGATCCCGCTGACGATGTCGAACCTGGCGCTCATCTCGGTGGTCGTGGTCGTGCTGTTCTCCACCGACCCGCTGCTCGCCGCGTTCGCGCTCGGCACCCCTCCCGTTCGTGAACCTGGCGGCGAGACGGTTCTCGAACAAGGTCCACCCGGCGGTTCGGGCCGTGCAGCAGGAGCAGGCACAACTTGCGACCGTGGTCGAGGAAACGGTCTCGGGAGTGCGCGTCATCAAGGGTTTCGGTGCCGAGCAGGTCCAGGCCGACAAGCTCGAGGTCGAGGCCGACGACATCGAGCGTGAGTCGCTGGGCGCGGCCCGCATCCGGGCCACGTACCTCCCGCTCATGGAGCTTCTCCCCGTTGCGGGCTTGATCGCCGTGTTGGGCATCGGTGGGCATCGTGTGCTCGATGGGCAGCTCACCATCGGCGAGCTCGTCGCGTTCAACTTCTACGTCCAGCTCCTCGTGTGGCCGCTCCGGACGATCGGGATGACGGTCGCGTTCGGCCAGCGTGCCGCCGCCGCGCTCGAGCGGATCGATCAGGTGCTCGGTGCGGCCCCGGCGGTCGTCGACCCACCGACACCGACGGAGCCGTCCACGTCGGAAGGTGCCGCAGCGATCAGCTTCCGCGGTGTCCGCTTCGGCTACTCCTGCAACGAACCGGTGCTCGACGGCTTCACGCTCGACATCGAACCGGGTACCTCGGTTGCCCTGGTGGGTGCCACGGGCGCCGGGAAATCGACGATCGCGCGGCTCTTGGTCCGTTTCTACGATCCGCAGGCCGGGGCGGTCCTCCTCGACGGTGTCGACCTTCGCGAGCGTCGCGTGCACGACGTTCGACGCTCGGTCGGGCTCGTGTTCGAGGACACCTTGCTCTTCCACGACACCGTCGCAGCGAACATCGCGTTCGCCAACCCCGACGCCGACGCGGCGACCATCCGGAGAGCGGCCGCGCTCGCCGGAGCCGCCGATTTCGTCGAGGATCTCCCACAGGGATACGACACCGTTCTCGGCGAGCGCGGCTTCTCGTTGTCAGGTGGGCAACGCCAGCGGATCGCAATCGCCCGGGCCGTCGTCTCCGACCCATCGGTGCTCATCCTCGATGATGCGACGAGTGCAGTCGACCCCTCGAAGGAGCACGAGATCCGGGCTGCGATGCGCACCGTGATGGAGGGTCGCACGACGATCGTGATCGCACACCGGCCCGGCACGATCGCAATGGCCGACCGGGTGGTGTTGATCGACGGTGGACGTGTGGCCGCGGTCGGGACGCACGACGAACTGCTCGCCCGTGACGAGCGCTACCGAACGGTGCTCGCCGCGGCTGGAGCGTCGCGGTCCGACCAGTCGGTCCCGATTGCGGGGGGAGGCGACTGACATGTGGGCGACCCATGCGGTCACCGAGGAGGATCGACTCGACCGGGACGAGGCCAAGCAGGTGCTCCGCCGCGCCGCCCGACTGGCGCGACCGTACCGCCGCCTGGCGCTCGCGACGCTGGGGTTCGTGGTGCTCTCGACGAGCACGACACTGATCGGGCCCCTCCTGCTGCGATACGGGATCGACGAAGGCATCAGCGCCGATGACGCCGGAGCGCTCAACCTGGCGATCGGGCTCTACCTGCTCGTGGCGATCGTCTCGTACGTCGGGAGCAGGAACCAGTACGTCTCCGTGAACCGAGCCGGTGAAGGCTTCCTGCGGTCGCTCCGGCTTCGGTTGTTCGCACAGATCCAGCGACAGTCGCTCGCGTTCTTCGACCGCAATCAGGCGGGCGTGCTCGTGTCGCGCATGACCGCCGACATCGAGTCGATGTCGGAGCTGGTGCAGTGGGGGCTCCTGCAGTTCGTGTCGGCGTCGATCCTGGTCGCGTTCGCGCTCGTCGTACTGCTGGTGATGTCGTGGCAGCTCACCTTGCTCGCGCTGATCGTGATGCCGTTCATCATCGTCGCGTCGATCCGGTTCCAGCGCGACTCCAACGCGGCCTACTTGACGGTGCGCGAGCGGATCGGCGAGAACCTGTCGTCGCTGCAGGAGAACATCACGGCGGTTCGGGTCATCCAGGCCTACGCACGCGAGCCCGAGCAGTTCCGCCGTTTCCGCCGCACCAACCGGTCGCTGTACGACGCCCACATCCACAGTGTGAAGGTGTCGACCTGGTACTTCGGGGTGGTCGAGTTCTGCGGCGTGTTGGCGACGGCGATCGCGATCGGTGCCGGTGGCTGGCTCGCCAAGAACGGTCAGGTCTCGGTCGGCACCGTGATCGCGGTCGTGCTCCTGCTGTCGAGTCTCTTCGAACCGGTGCAGCAGTTGTCGCAGATGTACAACACCGTGCAGTCGGCGACGGCCTCGCTCAACAAGATGTTCCAGATCCTCGACACCGAACCCGAGGTCGACGAGCGCCCCGACGCGGTCGGGCTCCCGGCCGATGGCGCGCTGGAGGTGGATGCTGCGAGCTTCGCCTACCCCGGCGCGGCGGTACCCGTCCTGCGTGACGTCTCGCTGGCGGTCGCTCCGGGCGAGCGACTCGCGCTGGTGGGGCCAACGGGAGCGGGCAAGTCGACGCTCGCCAAGCTGATGGCCCGCCTGTACGACCCCGACAGCGGCGTGGTGCGGTTCGGAGGCGTCGATCTTCGTGATGCGACCCTCAGGTCGCTCCGCGAACGTCTGGTCGTCGTGCCCCAGGAGGGTTTCCTGTTCGACGGCACGATCGCCGACAATCTCCGGCTGGCACGCCCCGGGGCCACCGACCGCGAGATCCGTGAGGCGTTGGCGGCGATCGATGCGCTCGACCGCTTCGACGCGTTCCCCGACGGCCTGGGAACCGAGGTGCGCGAGCGGGGTTCGCGCTTGTCCGCCGGAGAGCGCCAGCTGGTCTCGCTCGCCCGGGCAGCGCTCGTCGATCCCGCCGTGCTCGTGCTCGACGAAGCGACGTCGAGCCTCGACCCGGGAACCGAGGCACTCGTCGAGCACGCCCTCGACCGGCTGATGCGCGGCCGGACGACGATCATTGTCGCCCACCGTCTCTCGACCGTGCAGCGTGCGGATCGGGTCGCGGTCGTCGACCACGGCGAGCTGGTCGAGCTCGGGACCCACGCCGAGCTGGTCGCCCTCGACGGTCACTATGCCGCGCTGGCCGCTGCGTGGGCGAAGACCCAACCCGCCTGATCATCGTCCCGGGGTCTGTGTCACCGATCAGGTCCGCGACGACCTGATCGGTGACACGAACGACGGTCAGGCGGACTCGAACACGAGGACGAACTCGAGCAGGCCGTTGTCCTCGGTGGTGATCCCGCCCACCGAGGGATTGGCGATGCCGTAGTCGGCGAACACCACCGGAATGTTGCCCAGCACGCCGATCCTGCCGTTCTCGAGTCGGGCGCTGACGTCGAACGTGACCGGATTGGTGACGCCACGTAGCGTCAGTTCACCGGTCGCCGACGTCTCGACGGTCGCACCCTCGACCGCTTCGGTCCCGAGTTCGATCGGTTCGCCGAGCGAGAAGACGGCCTCGGGGAATTCGTCGGTCGACATGATCCGACCCCGGAACTGGCTGTCGCGACGACTTTCGTCGCTCTCGATCGACGCGACGTCGACGACGAACTCTGCCGACGTGACCGTCGTCTGGTCGATGGTGAGCGAACCCTCGATCTGGCTGGTGCGTCCGACCCCCTCGGTGTCGACGCCGAACAGGATCTCCTTCACCCGGTAGCCGAGCTCGGAGTCGTCGGTCACCTGCCAGACGGCGCCGGCGGCGACCGGCCCGTCCGGCGAGGATTCGTCCGCAGCCGAGCCGACGGTGGTGGGAGCGTCGGTCGGCGTCGGGGCTTCGGTCACGGGTGTCGCCTCGGTCACGGGTGTCGCCTCGGTCACGGGTGTCGCCTCGGTCACGGGTGTCGCCTCGGTCACGGGTGTCGTCGCATCCGTCGAGGCATCGTCGGATCCGGTCTCACCGTCGATCTCGAGGGCGGCATCGAGATCGCTCTGGTCGAGCTCGTCGGGGCTGTCGTTGAGGACCTTGGCGTACAGGAAGATCAACCCGTAGCCGACGACCAACACCCCCAGCGCCCCCAGCAGGCCCCACTTCAACCAGCGCGGGAAGCGAGATCCGGAGGTCGCGTCGCTATCGGTCGGGGTGGTGTCGGCTGCCATGGTTCCTCACGGGTCGGGTGGGTGTGTCGACGTTCAGTACGTCGAACGAAGCCGTTCGGTTCGCGGCGACCATGATCGCACGTCGGACGGCACCGACCGTGTCGTCTCGACCGGTGTCCCCGGTCGGATCTCAGCGAATCGTCGAGCCGGTGACCTGTGGAGCGCCTCGCCCGAGGAAGAAGAAGCCGGGGTAGCCGGCCGTCTCGAAGCCGAGGCTCGGGTTGTTCTCCAGCAGCGAGCGATCGACGCGGAGCTCACCGCTCCGGTCGTTCGACACGAAGAAGACCGCGCCGCCGCCCTCGTTCGCGCGGTTGCCCCGCACGATGCTCCCGATGAGATCGAGCGTGAACCGATTGCCGTCGAGGTAGATCGCACCCCCGCTGCCCCCACCCGGCGTGCTCGCTCGGGCCGGGTTGGCGCCGCGCCCGATCGCTTCATTGCCGCTGAAGAGGCTGTTGTGGATCCGCCACGACACGCCGATGCTCGAGAGGGCACCGCCGTTCGAGCAGACGTTGCCGTCGGGGGCGCTCCCGCCGAACGTGCTGGTCGCGACGATGACCGGGAGGCCTTCGAACTGGCTGAGGACTCGCACGGCCGCTCCGCCGAGGTCGGGTCCGGTCGGATCGCAGCGGTTGGCCGTGAACGCGCTGTCGACGATCTTCACCCTGCCGCCGCGGACGAACACCGCACCGCCACCACCTCCCTCCGTCGTGTCCCCGGTGCTGTTGCCGCGCCTGAAGTGCAACCCCTGGATCGTGAGTCGGGGGTGGTCCTGGTTCTGGCAGTGCGAGGTGGTCCAGATCTGCTCCGGATCGCAGGTGTTCATGTACAGGATCCGTCGACGGCCGGCTCCGTCGAGGGTGACGGTGCCGCCTCCGTCGAGGACCACGACGGGAGAGGTGTTGACCACCTTGGCGGTCTCGTCCATCACGATGGTCACCGGATCGGGGCCGCAGTCGAAGGTGATGACACCTCCGGCGGCGACCGCGGCGACGACCGCCCTGGATGTGCAGCTCGCGGAGGTTCCGTTGCCGATGACGCGGTCGGGCCGTGACGTGTCGACCGGGAGCGCGTCAGCGGGCAGCGGCGTCGCGCCAGGGTTGCCCGGTCCGGGGGTGATGAGCCGCTCGGCCGCCGTGTCGACCGTGGCGGCCCGATCGATTCCGGCAGCGCCGGCGACCGCCCCGGCGACGGCGACCAAGAGCGCGGCGGAGAGAGCGACTCGACACTTCACGGGCCCAGTATCGCCGGGCGGGCACCGGTTACCGTGGTGGTCTCGTCAGAGGATCTGGCTGAGGAACAGCTGGGTGCGCTCCTCGCGAGGGTTGGTGAAGAAGTGCTCCGGCGAGCCGACCTCGACGATGCCACCGTCGGCCATGAAGACGACCCGGTCGGCGACTTCGCGGGCGAATCCCATCTCGTGGGTGACGACGATCATCGTCATGCCGTCGTTGGCGAGGTCCTTCATGGTGTCGAGCACCTCTTTCACCATCTCCGGGTCGAGTGCCGACGTCGGCTCGTCGAAGAGCACCACCTTCGGCTTCATCGCCAGCGTCCGGGCGATGGCGACGCGCTGCTGCTGACCGCCGGACAGCTGACCGGGGTACTTGTTGGCCTGTTGCGGGATCTGCACCCGTTCGAGCAACTCCATCGCGCTCGACTCCGCCGCCGATTTCGACAGACCGCGCACGTTGCGTGGCGCGAGCGTGATGTTGTCGAGCACGGTCAGGTGGGGGAAGAGGTTGAACGACTGGAAGACCATGCCGGTCTCCCGGCGGATCTCCTGGATGTTCCGCACGTCGTCGGAGAGTTCGATGCCGTCGACGATGATGGTGCCCTGATCGTGTCGTTCGAGGCGGTTGATGCAGCGGATCAGCGTCGACTTGCCCGATCCGGACGGGCCGATCACGACGACGACCTCCTGCGTGCCGACGACCATGTTGATCTCGTTCAGGGCCCGGAAGTCGCCGAAGTACTTGTGCACTCCGCGCGCCTCGATCATGATCTGTCCGGTGCCTCCCAGGATCTGGGTGGCATCGGAGTTCACGGTGCTGGTTTCGCTCATGGCGTCATGCTCCTGTCGTTCGCGATCGGCCTGGACGGCCGTGGTTCGTTTCGACGCTCATCGGGTGCCGACCCCCAGGCGTCGTTCGAGTCGGCGACTCTCCTTCGACATCGTGTACGAGAACGCCCAGAACCCGACGGCGACGAAGAGGTAGGTGACCGGCGCCAGTCCCTTGCCGAGGAACTGAGGCTGGTTGTTGGCGATGGTGGCAGCACCGAGGAACTCGAGGATGCCGACGACGGTCAGCAGCGACGTGTCCTTGAACAGCGCGATGAACTGACCGACCATCGCGGGGATGACCGCCCGCAGCGCCTGCGGCAGGATGATCAGCCGCTGCATCGTCCCCGGGGCCAGCCCGAGCGCCTGGGCGGCCTCGGTCTGACCGGACGGGACGGCCTGCAGGCCACCCCGCACGATCTCGGCGATGTAGGCCGCACTGAAACCCATGATCACGACGATCGCCAGGGTCAGATCGGTCGGTCGCTCGAAATCGATCGGGAGGAAGAACGGAAGCAGCAATCCGGAGAACAGCAGCAGCGAGATCAGCGGGACGCCACGGATGAACTCGATGTACAGCACCGATGCGGTCTTGATCACGGGCAGGTTGGAGCGCCGCCCCAACGCCAAGAGGATCCCGAACGGCATCCCGAGCGTCACGCCGACCACGGCCGTGAAGAGGTTGACGTGGAGTCCTCCCCATTCCTTCCAGCCGAAGCCGTCGAACGGGATCGCGATCTCGACCAGCGCGGCGACGACGGCCGCGGCGAGCGGGATCAGGTAGTGGGCGGCGCGACCTCCCGCCGTGGCGGGTGTGTCTCGCCGGCCCATCTCGGACAACCCCCAGAAGAACACCACGAGGGCGACGCAGAACCCGCCGAGCCTCGACGTCCCGGCGATGATGAGCATCGAGACGACGACGAGCAGCGCCGCGATGAACGGTGCTCGTCGTCGGATCGCAACGGGCGCCATCCAGCCGAGTTGTCGCGTGGCGAACACGATCGCGATCGCCCCCAGGATGCCGATCATCGGGAGGGCGGTGCGTGCGAAGCTGGCGAACAGGATCAAGACGGCGATCACGGCCCAGAACCGGCGCGCCAGGTCGAGCAGGCTCGAATGCGTTGCCTCGACGCCCTGCACCATGGCCAGGTCGTAGTTGGTGCGGGCGATCGAACCGGTGCCGAAGCCGATCGCGATCATGAGCGCGAAGCCCGAGGCCCACAGGCGCCACAGCTCGTCGTCGGGGAACTGCCCGATCATGAAGATCCGCAGGGTGTCGCGGATGATCGTGAAGTCGATCGAGACGATCCAGCGGACGGCCAAGACGGTGAGGTAGGCGCCGATCGCACCGACCACCACGGTGATCACCGAGTTGAGCGCCGAGTTGAACAGGTTGACCCGCAACCACTCGCGGGGCGGCAGCTTGACGTTGGGACGGCTCTCGATGACGTCGGGGATGTCGATCAGGTCGGTCATGTCAGCGTCCCACGATCTGGAGTCGACGGTTCACGAGGTTGCCGATCGCCGACAACACGAGTGAGATCACGAGGTACAGCAACATCAGGATCAGGATCAGCTGGGGAGCCGGCAGGGACTGACCGGCGAGGTTCTGGATGATCGATGTGATCTCGCCGAAGCCGATCGCGACCGCGAGCGAGGAGTTCTTCGAGAAGTTGAGGAACTGGTTGATGAGCGGCGGGAAGGCGATTCGCATGGCCTGCGGCAGGATGACGAACCGGTAGCGCTGGAACCCGCTCAGCGCGAGCGCTTCGGACGCCTCGACCTGGCCCTTGTGGACGGCCTGGATGCTGCCGCGAACGATCTCGGCGATGTGTGTCGCCGTGTACAGCACGAGGGCGGTCACCAGCGCTGCGTACGGCATCTGCATCCGGATGCCGCCCTCGTAGATGCGCCCGGCGTCACCGATGGTCGGTCGCGACAGCTTGGCCGGACCGCCGAGGGCGACGAAGGCGATCGTCGCGATCACCAGGAACGTGCCGACGGCCCAGATGACGCGGTGGTGGTGGGCGCCGGTCTGGTCGAACACCCTGGTCCTCCAGATCGCCACGCCCACCGCGACGATCAGCGCGATCAGCAGGATCCATCGGAACGTCTCGAAGTTGTCGAGTCCCTCCACCGACGGGAAGGCGAATCGACTGTTGTTGAAGATGAACCAGCCTCCCGGTGTCCATGACTCGGTGGCACGAGGGAACGCGGTCAGGTACACGCCCGACCAGATGAAGACGATCACGACGAGCGGTGGGATGTTCCGGAAGAACTCGACGTACCCGGTCGCCAACTTCTGCAGCAGCCAGTTGGTGGAGAGCCGGGCGATTCCGATCAGGGTGCCCAGCATGATGGCGAGCGGGATCCCGACGACGATCACCCGCAGGGTGTTGAAGAAGCCGGCGGTGATCGCCTCTCCGACGGTGTCGGCGGGCGTGAGCGGGTTGTCGGCGATCGTGATGCCAGCGGGCTCGTCGAGGAAGTCGAATGTGAGGTTGAGCCCGATCGCATCGGTGCGTGCCCGGAAGTTGCTCCAGAGGTACCAGATCACGAGGCCGACGACTATCGCGAAGGCGACCTGGGCGAGGATCGCCAGCACCTTGGTGTCGCGCCACAGCGGTGCGAGCTGGCCGACCGCCTTGTCGCGTTGCCGCTGTCGACCGACGAGGTAGATGTCGGCGAGCAGCCGCCCGGCCACGTAGATGACCGTCGCCAGCACCCCCAGCGCGACCAACCACAGTAGGAAGATAATCATCGAGAGACCCCCCGGACCCGATGGTCGGGGTGGGAGGGGCCCAGTGCCCCTCCCACCCGGAACGATTCGACACCGCGCCCGGCCTCAGCCGGGCGCGGCGAGTGATGTCAGACGCTGATCGTCAGCGGAAAGGCGGCACGTACTGCAGGCCGCCGTTCGTCCAGAGATCGTTCGGGCTCCCGTCGAGCGTGAGGCCGATCGGTGAGAGGTTGCGCTCGAAGATCTCCTGGTAGTTGCCGACCTGCTTGATCGCCTGGTAGGCGAAGTCGTTGGCGACGCCGAGCCCGAGGTCCTTGACGGCCTCGTTGCCGTCGGCGTCGACCACCGGCTGGCCGAGGAACGTCAGGATGTTGGAGTCCTCACTCGTCACGAAGTCGTCGACGTTCTCCGAGGTGATTCCCCACTCCCACGCCTGGATCGTCGCCATGGTCGTCCAGTCGACGATCTGCGCCCACTGGCTGTCGCCGTCGGCGACGGCCGGTCCGAGCGGCTCCTTGGAGATGATGTCCGGCAGGATCGTGGTCTCGAGCTCCATGCCGACCGCGAACGAAGCGAGCTGCGACGCGTCGGAGGTCCACACCTCACACTGCCCGGCCTGGAAGGCGGGGTTGAGCTCGTCGTTCGACTCGAACTCGAGCGGCGTGAACGGGATGCCGCGGTCGTTGAACACGGCGTTGAGGTTGGTGAGCGTCGTCGTGCCGGTCTGCACGCAGACGGTCGCGTTCGCCATGTCCTCGAGGGTCGTGATACCGCTGTCGGCGGTCACCATGAAGCCCTGGCCGTCGTAGAAGTTCGTGTGGAGGAACGTGGCCTGCTCGGCGCCGTCGCGACTGGCCGTCCAGGTCGTGTTCCGGATCAGCACGTCGATCTCGCCGGACTGGAGCGTCGGGAACCGCTCGGCGGCCTCCAGGGCCTTGATCTCGATCTTCGACGCGTCCCCGAGCACCGCCGCTGCGAGCGCCCGGCAGAAGTCGATGTCGAATCCGGCTGCTTCGCCGGTCGCTGCGTCGATCGTGCCGAAACCGGCGAGGCCGTTGTTGCCGCCGCAGATCAGGAGGTCTCGCTCCTGCACCGCTGCGAGCACGCTGCCCGCCTGCGTCGCCTCGACCTCGTCGCCGGGGTCACCAGAGTCACCGGAGTCACCCGAATCGCTCGTGTCCTCGGTCGCGATCTCCTCGCCGTCGTCGGCGCTGTCGTCGTCGCCACCACATGCACTGGCGATCAGCGCCAGCGCTGCGACCGCGCCGGCAGCTCGCTGCCACCGCTTCGTCGTCCCCCTGCGGGTCATATTGCCTCCTGAGAGTCATCGGCCCGCCGCGTCTGCGCCGCAGGCCGTTCGGTTGTCGCCGCGGGCACCGAGATGCTGGTCGCGTCGATTGATCGACCCTAACAAATGCTGGACCAAGCATTGACAACGGCCACCGGAGGACGTGTGTGGTTCGGACCGAAGTCGCTCGGGCTCCGGCGGGCGCGACGCGTGAAGGGTTGCGTCTCCGGGCCCGTGTGTGCGCCACACTGTGCAGATGACCGCCAGTCCAGCGACCGTCTCCGTCGTCCGTTCCGCACCCCGCGCCGCCCATGTCATCGGGCTCGCGGTGGGGCCGTCCGGAGCCGTCCCCCGTCCGTTGGGTCTGAACCGCGCAACGCTCGAGTCGCACGGATTCACGGGCGCCGTCGGCCAGACGCTGGTCGTGCCGGCCCGGGACGGCGCCACCCTCGTCGCGGTGGGCGTCGGCGAGGAGCCGGGTGCCAAGCAGCTGCGCGATGCCGCAGCCGCACTCGCCCGTGCGGCCGGCAAGCGCGGCGCACTCGCCACGAACCTGGTCGACGCGTCGGCGATCGATGCCGCCGACGCCGCCCGGGCCGTCACCGAGGGCGTGCTCCTCGCCACGTACCGCTACGTCGGCCTCAAGAACGACACCTCGTCGGCGAGCGCCCTCGAGTCGCTCGCCCTCGTGGTCTCGTCCAAGCGCGAGAAGGCTGCGACCAAGGGGGCCGACCATGGCGCCGTCACCGCTCGGGCCGCCACTCTCGCCCGGGAGCTCGCCAACACGCCGCCGAGCCATCTCACCGCCCGCCAGATCGCCGATCTGGCGGTCGGCCTCGCCACCGACCACGGGTTGGCCGTCGAGGTGTACGACAAGGACCGGCTGACCGTCATGAGGTGCGGTGGCCTGCTCGGCGTGAACGCCGGCTCGACCGAACCGCCCCGGATGGTCAAGCTCAGTTACGTTCCCCGCAACCCGAGAGCGCATGTGGCCCTGGTCGGAAAGGGCGTGATGTACGACTCGGGCGGGATCAGCCTCAAACCGAGCAATCCGATGCACGCCGTGATGAAGATGGACATGTCGGGTGCGGCCGCAGTGCTCGCGACGATGACCACGCTGAGAGAGCTCGGTTGCCGCAACCAGGTCACGGCGTGGCTGATGTGCACCGACAACATGCCGTCGGGCTCCGCGATGAAGCTCGGCGATGTCCTCACGATGCGCAACGGCAAGACGGTCGAGATCCACAACACCGATGCCGAAGGCCGGCTGATCCTGGCCGACGGCCTCTCCCTCGCCGCCGAGGTCGAGCCCGACGTGATCGTCGACATCGCGACCCTCACGGGCGCCGCCATGGCGGCCCTCGGGCAGGACTACGCCGCGGTGCTCGGCACCGATCAATCGGTCGTCGACCAGCTGCTCACCTCGTCGGCGACGACCGACGAACCGCTGTGGCAGATGCCGCTCGCGAAGGATCGCTACCGGAAGTTGCTCGACTCGGTCGTCGCGGACATGAAGAACGTCGGCGGTCCGTACGCCGGTGCGATCACCGCGGCGATCTTCCTGTCCGAGTTCGTCGGGGACGTACCGTGGGCCCACCTCGACATCGCCGGCCCCATGACCGTCGACGGCGACAGCGGCTGGAAGTCGAAGGGTGCCACCGGGTTCGGTACCCGGCTCCTCATCGACCTCGCGACGAGCTACGCCCCGGCCGGCTGACTTGCGGGCGAACGGGAGTGCGACCCGTGGCCGAGCGTCCGAACTTCGTGTTCGTCATGAGCGACGATCACGCCGCTCATGCCATCTCGGCCTACGGCAGCCGGATCAACGAGACACCTCACCTCGACCGTATCGCCGACGGCGGTATGCGCTTCGATGCCTGCTTGTGCACCAACTCGATCTGCACGCCGAGTCGGGCCGCGATCCTGTCGGGCACGTACAGCCACGTGAACGGGGTGACGACCCTCGACACGCACATGGACAACCGGCTCGTGACGTTCCCGAAGTTGTTGCAGTCGGCTGGGTACCAGACCGCCGTATTCGGCAAGTGGCATCTCGGGCACGGCCCCGATCACGACCCGACGGGATTCGACGACTGGCGGGTGCTGCCGGGGCAGGGGCACTACCACAACCCGGTGATGCTGGACCGCGACGGCAGCGTCGTCGAACGGGGCGGGTACGTGACCGATCTGATCACCGACGATTGCCTACGCTGGCTCGACCGGCGCGACCCGGACCGCCCGTTCATGCTGCTGTGCCATCACAAGGCGCCGCACCGCACCTGGGAGCCGAGTCGTGAGCACTTCACGATGTACGACGACGTCGACATCCCCGAACCCGAGACGATGTGGGACGACCACGCCACGCGCGTTGCGGTGGTGCGGGCGATGCGGATGCGACTCCTCGACCTCGACCCGATCATCGATCTGAAGTCGCCCGTGCCGCCAGGGTTGACCGAGGACGACGAGATCCGCTGGCGTTACCAGCGCTACATCAAGGATTACCTGCGTGTGATCGCGTCGATCGACGACAACGTCGGGCGGCTCCTCGACCGGCTCGACTCCGAAGGCCTCAGCGAGAACACCGTCGTGGTGTACACCAGCGACCAGGGCTTCTTCCTCGGCGATCACGGCTGGTTCGACAAGCGACTGATGTACGAGGAATCGCTGGCCATGCCGTTCCTGGTTCGCTACCCGGCGATGGTCGCGGCCGGATCGGCGTGCAACGACATCACCCTCAACGTCGATGTCGCGCCGACGTTCCTCGAGCTCGCCGGGGTCGACGTTCCGGCCGAGATGCAGGGTGCGTCGATCGTGCCGCTCCTGCGCGGCGAGTCGCCCGACGACTGGCGCCAGTCGATGTACTACAGATACTGGATGCACCGCGACGGAGCACACAACGTCCCGGCCCACTACGGGGTCCGGACCCGGACCCACAAGCTGATCTGTTACTACAACGACCCGCTTGACCAGCTCGGGGCGAACGGGCCGGCCGATCCGGTCGAGTGGGAGATGTTCGACCTCGTCGCCGACCCGCTCGAGACCACGAACGTCATCGACGATGAGCGTTACGCAGCAGCGGTGGCCGAGCTCCGCGCCGAGCTCGCACGACTCCAAGCCGAGCTCGGCGACACGCCCCACCCGGCCGCCGTCTGAGGCGCCCGACCGCGGTCACGATGCCAGCGCCGCGGCCTCGAACGCCCGCGCGGCCGCTCGTGGTGGGATGCCGGCTGCGACCAGACGGCGTTCGATGTCGGAGCGGTCGATGCACGTGGTGCGCCGTGCCCACTCCTCGTGTTCGGCGCGGACGTCGTCGGGCAAGCGCCTCAGATGGCGCTGGGCGACCGTCGGGAAACGCCGGCGGACGGCGAGGCCGTCGCTGAGCGGCTGGGCGAGGCCGAACATCACACACCGATGGAGCGCCTTGCCGAACGGTGAGTTGTGGCCCTTGCTGAACGACAGCCCCATCGAGGTCGCGGTGTGGTCGAGGTCGAGGGTGAAACCCGACGGCTCGCGGTCGAACTCGTCGGCGAACCGCCGCATGATCCAGGTGGCGGTCGGGCCGATCACGCCGAGCCAGTAGCGCTCGACGTAGATGCTGCGCGGATCGTGACCGCGCTCGTCGACGATCGGGTCGACCCACGGGCGGATCGTGGCAGGTGAGGGCATGAGGTGGATGACGTCCAACGTGTTCTCCGATGCTGTGAGGGGCGGAGGAAGTCGGGCATCCCACTGTGGGCGCCGTCGAGCGGCGGACGGAACCGCGTCAGCCGGACGGATCCGGCGCCACGACGACCTTCATCGCATCGTCGGCGCGGAGCGCTGTCCGCATCGCGGCGTCGATCTCGGCGAGCGGGAAGCGATGGGTGACCGCACGATGGAAGGGCACGTGCTCGTGGTGCTCGGCGAGCATCGCCAACGTCCGGTCGTACGCACGGGCGTCCTCGCCGGCGACGCCGACGATCGTGAGGTTCCGGCCGAGTACCCCGGCAGGGTTGATCGGAACGGTGCCGAGATCGACGAAGGCTCCGACCTCGAGCAGGGTGCCGCCGTCGCGCAGGAGCGCGAGGGACGGGACGAAGCTGGACGGATGACCCGTGGCGTCGACGACGACGTCGACCCCGCGCCCGCCGGTGGCGGCGTGCACGAAGGAAACCAGATCGACGTCGGTGGCGGCACCGACGAACATGTCGGTCGCACCGAGTTCGGCCGCCAGCGCGACCCGTCGCTCGAAGACGTCGATTGCGATGACGATCCCGGCACCCATGAGCCGCGCCTTCGCGACGTGGACGATGCCGACTGGGCCGGAGCCGACCACGGCGACGGCATCACCGGGACGCAACCCGGCCGGCCGGGGCATGGCGGCGGCCAGGTCGAGGCTGTGCGTCACGGCGAACAGTTCGGTGAGGACGGCCACGCTCGTCGGCAACCCATCGGGCACGCGGAACACGGGGGTGCCGGGCCGGAGGTAGAGGTACTCGGCGAACCCTCCGAACAGGTGCGGTGGCTCCGCGCAGGTGAGCGAGTTGCCGTAGTTCTCCAGTCGTCGGCAGAAGTAGTAGGGAAAGTCCTGTGTGCAGTACTCGCACGTACCGCATGCCCGGTTGGGTGCCGGCACGACACGATCGCCGATCGTCAGCTCCGATCCGTCGAAGAGCACCGCGCCGCCCTCGCCGATCACATCGACGACCCCGACGTTCTCGTGGCCCTGGATGATCGGGAACGGTGTCGTCGATGCGTGGTCGGTGCCGGCGTACTGCTGGGTCTCACCGCGGAAGGTGTGCTTGTCGGTCCCGCAGATTCCCGAGGCGAGCATGCGGAGGATGATGGCGCCCGGTTCGATCCGGTCGGGGTACGGAAACCTTCGGAGCTCGAACTCGCCGGGTGCGACGAGGATGGCGGCGAGCACGTCGTGGGGCATGGCCGGAGGCTACGCCGGACACGCGGCGTGGGCGGACCGGGTGCGTCGCCCCACGCCTCGGTGCACACCGCCGGCTCGCCGCACTGGTGGGACCGGTCGCCGATCCCGTCGGTTGCGCGCCGGTCGTCCGGCTCTCATCCCCTCGTGCGCAGCCAGTCGACCGGGCCGATCGCGAAGTGTGGTTCGAGCCGCGCATCGAGGAGTCGGAGAGTGGCGACCAGATCGTCGTACGCGAGCGAGACGCACCCGCTGGTCGGTTTCGTGACACCGGCCGACGGATAACTGTGGCGATGCAGGAAGATCGCCGCTGCGTAGGGGATCTCGCCGGGTTCGTCACCCGAGATCGGGTCGAGGTTCGCCCCGATCACGGCCGCGTGGGAGTACGACTCGGTGATGCCCGCGAGCCATTCGTCGGCGGGGCCGGCACATCGGGGCCGGTTCACGAGGTGCTGGTATCGCGGCGTGTTGTTGGTCGCACCCCAGCAATCCTCCGGACGGACCTCCCGGTAGGGCACGAGAACCCCAGGGTCGGGCAGGTTGCCGAACATGCTGAAGGTCTGGCCGTCCCACGCGGTGACCAGGCCGAGCGGAAACACACCGGCGGGTGTCGTGCCATCACCCGAGCGACGATCGAGCAGCGGACGTGTCCCGCTCCGTCCGAAACGTGCGGTCTGCGGGCTTCGTTGGCATCGCCACGCGCCGCCGTCGTCGAGCACCGCGACCTCGACCGTGCCGGTGGTGTCGTCGAAGTCGGTGGTCGCCATCACGACGAACTGACGCACGTCGTGGTGGCGGCGCGCGAGTGCCTCGATCGTCTCGAGGTCGCACGTCGCGTCCGGCGTGAACACGACGTCACGCGTCGCCGAACGATCGACGGTGACAGCGTCGCGTATGCCGTCGACCGCGGCGAATGCCGATCCGCTCAGGAGTGCGAAGGCGGCGGCGACAGGACCGAACCACATGCTCGGAGTCTCCCAGCTCGTGGGGATGCGCAACAATCGGGTCATGGATCGCCGCTCCGATCTCCCCGTCGGCACCGAGGCCGCCGCCGAACGCATCGCCACGGCGAGACGGGTGGTGGTGCTCACCGGTGCCGGCATCTCGACCGACTCCGGCATCCCGGACTTCCGTGGCCCGAAGGGGCTCTGGACCCGGAACCCGGCGGCGGAGAAGTCGTCGAACATCCACTCCTACCTCGCCGACCCGGAGGTTCGCCGGGTCGCCTGGCTCAACCGGCTCGACACCCCGGTCTGGACCGCCGAACCGAACCGGGGACACGAATGTGTGTACGAGCTCGAGCGCCGCGGGCAACTCCATGCCCTCGTCACCCAGAACGTCGACGGTCTGCACCAGGAAGCAGGGCACGAACCCGACCGCGTGATCGAGGTCCACGGCACGGTGCGGTGGACCCGCTGCTGGGACTGCCAGGACCGCAGGCCGATGCGGGAGACGCTGGATCGCGTTCGGGCCGGCGAGGCCGACCCGCCGTGCCTCGTGTGCGGCGGGATCCTCAAGAGCGACACGATCAGCTTCGGTCAGTCGCTGATCGCCGACGTGATCGATCGTGCGATGCAGGTCAGCGAGGAGTGCGACGTGATGTTGGCCGTCGGCTCCACGCTGAGCGTGTACCCGGCGGCCAACTGCGTCCCGGTGGCGAAGCGCAGCGGGGCGACCGTGATCATCGTCAACGGCCAGCCGACCGAGATGGATCGGCATGCCGACCACGTGCTGATCGGCATGATCGCCGATGTCCTGCCGGTGCTCGTGGGGACGTGACGCCGAGCCGGCCGAACCCGGTCGGTGGCGTCGCTGCGATGGAGAAGCCGACACTCGGTGCATCCTGTCGACCGCTGCACCGTGGGAATGGTGATCGCAGTGGTTGGTGCCAACGGGCGCTGTCGCCGTCGTGCTGGACGCATCGAGACGGTCGACCCGGCCCGTGCTGACAGCCCCGCTCTGGCCTCACGACCGTCGGTGGTGCCTGCAACGCCGCCCGGCCGCGTTCCGTCGCGTGAAGCCCGGCCGCCGAGGGCTCGGGACGATGCTCGTCGAGGCCGCGATGTCCCTGGCGCGCGCGTCGGGGCACGATCGGTTCTGGCTGTCGACCGGTGCGCACAACGAGGGGGCGCAACGCCTGTACGACGCACTCGCCGGTGTCCGAAGACCGCGCGGCGATGTCGACGTCTGGTGGGATCTCGGCTGAATCGGGTGCCGGAGGCGTCGGCCGCGTCGCGCTGCGAGTGTTGTCGACACGTCGCGCCGGAGGGGAATACCTGACTCGGTTGGTAGGTTTTATCGCCTATGGCAACGTTCCGTGACCTGCTGTCGGCAGCGAAGTCCGAGATCGTGGAGATCTCCACCGACACCGCAGCCGACCACATCGCCGCCGGGTACACCGTGCTCGACGTTCGCGAACCCGACGAGTACCAGGAGGGCGCCATTCCCGGCGCGATCCACATCCCTCGCGGCCATCTGGAGGCGCAGATCGAGGGTCGCCTCAGCGACAAGTCCACCCCGGTCGTCGTCTACTGCGCCGGCGGCGTTCGTTCGGCGTTCGCCGCCAAGACGCTCCAGGAGCTCGGGTACGAGACCGTCGAATCGATGGAGGGTGGCTTCGGTCGCTGGAAGGACGAGGGTCGCGGCTGGAAGCAGCCGGCGTCGCTCAGTCCGGAGCAGATGAATCGGTACAAGCGCCATCTGCTGCTGCCGGAGGTGGGGGTCGAGGGCCAGCAGCGGCTGCTCGAGGCGAAGGTCCTGATGCTCGGCGCCGGTGGCCTCGGCTCGCCGGCCGCGCTCTACCTGGCCGCTGCCGGCGTCGGCACGATCGGCATCGTCGACATGGACGACGTCGACGCCTCCAACCTGCAGCGCCAGATCCTCCACAACGTCGACCGGATCGGCGACCGCAAGGTCGACTCGGCGAAGAAGACGCTCACCATGCTCAACCCCGATGTCGATGTCGTCACCTACGACACACGGCTCGACGCGTCGAACATCATGGACATCCTCGCCGGCTACGACGTGATCGTCGACGGTGCCGACAACTTCCCCAGCCGGTACCTGCTCAACGACGCGAGCGTGAAGCTCGGCATTCCCGTCGTACACGGCTCGATCTTCAGGTTCGAGGGCATGGTCAGCGTGTTCCACCCGCTCGAGGGCCCGACGTACCGCGACATGGTGCCCGAGCCGCCGCCCGCCGAGCTCGCCCCGAGTTGCGCCGAGGCCGGGGTGCTCGGCGTTCTGCCCGGGATCATCGGCTCGATCCAGGCGCTGGAGACGATCAAGGTGATCCTCGGCCTGGGCGATCCGCTGATCGGGCGGATCTTGAGTCTCGATACGACCGAGATGGAATTCCGGACGTTCAATCTGCGGCCCGATCCCGGCAACCTGGTCACCTACGCCAACCGCGACCGAATTGTGGTGCAGGAACTCGACGGACTCTGCTCCCCCGGACTCACCCACTGAGCCGCCCCCGTCGGCGGCGACGCTCCGTCAGTACAGGACGTAGATGTTCTCTGACACGGTCGGGTCGGAGGTCGAGGTCTTCACGTTGGCGTCGCCGATCTCGAGCAGGCGTTCGACGACGGGCTCGAGGCGCTCCGTGACCGTCCCGACCTGCCAGAACGAGCAGATGTCCCGTGCGCGCTGGGCCGCGGACCGCCCGGCGAGCAGGAGGCTGGTGGGGATCCGGAAGTCGTGCTGCCGCTGCTCGACGTCGATCCACGTGGACCCACTCGGTCGTGTGTGGATCCGATCGGTGGCGATGCCCATCCCACGGAGGCGTGCCATCGCCGGGACGAAATCGGTGTGGAAGGCTTCGCGAACTGCCGTCACGAGCGGCGTCTCGTCGACGGCCACGTCGCTCTCGTCGTTCTCTTCGATGTGGCCCATCGCCTCGTGCCAGCCTGGCTGCGCGGCCTTGTACAACACGTGGTTGCCCATCACGAGGACATCCATCTCGGTTCGCATGAAGCAGCTGTACGCGTGATACGGGGTGCACACGATCGGCTCGCCCCGAACATTGAACGATGTGTTGACGACGAGCGGCGTCGACGTCCTGTCGCCGAACGCCGCGACCACGTCGTAGTACTCCGGATGATCCGGTCGGGCGATGGTCTGGATGCGTGCCGAGTAGTCGATGTGCGTGATCGCGGGCACGTCGCTGCGTGGCCGTCGGACGATGTCGTAGGCGTCCATGTCAGTGGTCCGCTCGAACGGGAGGCGACGAGCCTCGAGCACCGGGGCGACGATCAACATATAGGGGCTCTCGGTGTCGAGCTCGAAGAAGTCGGCGACGTGCTCGGCGAGCACCGTCGGCGCGAACGGTCGGAAGGACTCCCGGTACTTGATGCGGAGGTTGAGTGTCGTCTGAGTCTCCGGATTCCTGGCGTCGCCGAGGATGGAACGCGCACCGAGTGCGCGGCGGGCCGAACTCGGCGCGGCCGCTCAGGTGCCCGACCACCTTGCCCTCGTCGATGAACGATGCGATCAATGATGCGCGCTCGCCCGGATCGACGCGCTCGTAGGGCAGGTCGCTGCTGTCGAGGAACGAGGTGATCTCGGTCTCGGAGTACTCCGGTCCCCAGTAGGAGCCGGCTTGTGGTGATCGGGCGTCCGGTCCGATCGAACGCGGCCGGCCGTGATGCGTGTGCCACAGATCGAGCGCGGCACCGAGCGCCGCACCCGAGTCGCCGGCTGCCGGCTGGATCCAGAGCTCGTCGAAGATGCCCTTGCGCAGGAGCTTGCCGTTGGCGACGCAGTTCAGCGCCACGCCTCCGGCCAGGCAGAGCCGGGACTGGCCGGTGACCTCGTGGGCGTGGGTCGCCATTCGCATCACGATCTCTTCGGTGACTTCCTGGATCGACGCGGAGATATCCATGTCGCGCCGGGTCACCGGTTCGTCCCAACCGCGCGCCGGTCCGCCGAACAGCTCGGCGAACTTCGGGCTGGTCATCGTGCGTCCCTCGAGGAACTCGAAGTACTCGAGGTTGAGCTCGATCGAACCGTCGGACTTGACGTCGACGATGTGATCGAAGATGTCGTTCGCGTAGACGGGGTCACCGTACGGAGCCAGACCCATCATCTTGTACTCGCCGTTGTTCACCTTGAAGCCGACGAACTGCGTGAAGGCGGAGTAGAGCAGACCCACGGAGTGCGGGAAGTGCATCTCGCGGAGCAGCTGCAGGTCGGGGCCGTGACCGACCCCGATCGTCGCCGTCGACCACTCGCCGACGCCATCGACGGTGAGCACCGCGGCCTGCTCGAACGGCGACATGTAGAACGCGCTCGCGGCGTGCGAGCGGTGATGCGACGCGTGATAGACGTCGCCCTCATACGCCAGCGAAGTGCGGATCACATCCGGGATGCACAGCTTCTGTTCGATCCAGCTGGGAACGACCCGCTCCCAGGTCTCGATCCCGTCGGCGCCGACGGCCAGTTGGGAATGCATCAGTCGTTCGAACGTCAGGTACGCGTTGTCGTAGTAGACGACCGACGTCAGATCGCGCTGGGAGATGCCAGCCTCCTCGAGGCAGTAGTTGACCGCGTTGAGCGGAAAGCCGCGGTCGGCCTTCTGCCGAGTGAAGCGCTCCTCCTCCACGGCCGCCACCAGATCCCCGTCCTTCAGCAGGGCAGCGGCCGAGTTGTGGTAGAAGCACGACAGACCGAGCGTGTACTCGGGTCGAGTGGCTGCGACCGTCGGCGGAGTCGCGGTGGGGGATGTCGCGGTGGGAGAAGAGCCGCGTGCGCCCAGGTCGAGCGCAGTGACCCCGGCGATAGCGTCGGCGACGATCTTGCCGACCGCTCGGTTCCCGCGGCGTGAGAAGTGCCAGTCGATCCCGAAGGTGAGGTGTTCGAGCTCGTCGGCAGGAAGCTGCCTCATCGATGTCGTGACGTCGACCACGTGAACGCCGCGGCTCGGGTCCGCGAGCGAATCGAATCGATCCTGGTACACCGGGTCGGGTGCGATCCGGCGGAGGTGGTCCGTGTTCGGGATCGGCATCACGAGCACCGGTGTGCCCGCGGCCGCCGACACCAGACGCTCGATGATGGCGGCCATCAGTCGCCAACCGTTCGAGTTCTCGTCCCGGTAGTCCGGGTACGGTTGGTACCGGGTGAGTCGCTGCAGGCGATGGCGCGCCTCGTGCACCTTCTGGGACTGCATCCATGCGAGTCGATCATCGGACAGGAAGCTCCAAGCGCGGCGTGACAGCCTCTGTCGCAGCCCGGTGCCGTCGTCTCGCCCGTACAGGTCGACCTGGTCGGCCGGCCGGCGATCCCGGGGCACCGGCACGTTGCCGAGCGTCAGTTCATCGTTGGAGTCAAAGGAGAAGTATGGTTTCGGGGTGTAGTAGTGCCGACCGGTGTGAGGATCGATCGTGCGGTGGGCGTCGGACTTGATCCGCTCGATGTTCTCGACCATCACGCCGAGCACGATGAGGTCGCACTCGAGGTCGGCCAGGTACTGCTCATACGCGAGCACTTGCTGATCGGTGCCGCTTCCGGTCAGGCCGGCATTGAACACCTCGACCCCGAGGTGTTCACCCGCGATCTCGGGAAACCGTTCATCGTTGTCGACCCCGTAGCCGGCGATGAACGAATCCCCGAGGAAGATGATCCGCGGTCGATCACCCTTCTCGGGGACGAACTCGAGATCGGACCGGAAACCGAGCGAGTTCGTTCTCACCATGTATCCACCGTCGTGGAACGGCACGCGTGCCCGTTGGTCCGGCACGTAGCGCTGCCCGATGAGAGGATCGTGACGAAGCACCATCCGATGAGCACGGGCCCTCGCCGCAGCCTGTTGACTCGTGTTCGCGACCATTGAAAGCCTCCGCCTCGACCGATGTGCTTCAACCAGAGTGGCCCCGCCGGTCCATCGGTCGGGCATAACCTAGTCACTGCGCTGCCGCCCGACAACCGAATGCGCCTCATCGTCACAGTTGGGTCGGTTGGGGTCTGACCGTGAGTCAGTCCTTGCGGTCACTGCGTGCGTGATGGTTGTCGCCGATGGCGTGGCGCGTGACCCGAATTCTGGCTGGAGTGGTGTCGTGCTCGCCCGATTCCTTGCTCAGCGCGGCGAATGGGTGATCGAACCCGACCGACCTCAGCGCTCGGCACGCCGCCATGTCGCCGAGTCCGATCCGATCGACGCTGTCCGTGCCGCCCGCGAAGCGCTCAGCCGTGAGCACCTCAGCGAACGCGCTCCGACGGCGAACGCCGAGCGCTGGCGGAGCGACTCGCCGCCCGTCGCCTCGCCGTCGACCCAGAGACCAAGACCTACGCCGAACGACGACGCGCCGAGACCGACGGCGAGTCACCCGCCAGCTCTTCCGCCAACCCGAGCACCGACCACTCGACGCGACACACGAGCGTCCACAAACGAGACGTTCAGCGGAGGAAGACCTCCGCTTCGATCTCGACCGGGATGCCGAAGGGGAGCGCGATCATCCCGACCGCGCTGCGGGCATGGGCTCCGATCTCGGGTCCGAACACCTCGAGGATGAGATCGCTGAATCCGTTGACGACCGCCGGTTGCCGATCGAAACCGGGGGCGCAACAGACCATGCCGAACACGCGTCCCCAGGCGGCGATGCTGTCGAGGTCCCCGAGGGCGCGATCGAGGCTCCCGAGGATGGACAGCGCGGTGAGGCGAGCCGAGTGGTAGGCCTCCTCGATCGAGACGTCGACCCCGACCTGGCCGAACGGTCCGACGATCGATCCGTCCGCTCCCTGGGGACCATGGCCCGAGATGACCGCGCGGTCCCCGACGATCCGCACCAGCTCGAACGGCAACACGACGCCGGGTGGGGGGCGGAGCGCCGGCGGGAGCACCATCGCCCGCTCGGCCAGTCGGTCGTCGATCGTCCCCATCGGTCCGAACGTAGTCGCAGGACTAGCGTCGTCTCGATGGGACTGCACGTCGAACCGTCCGGGCAGGTGTGTGGTGCCACCGTCACGGGCGTCGACCTCACCGCCTGGCTCGACGACGCCACCACCGCGGCGATCCGAAGCGCCTGGCTCGAGCACCACGTGTTGGCGTTTCCCGATCAGGCGATGACCGATGACGATCTCGAGCGCTTCACCCTCGCGTTCGGGCCGTTCGGTGACGATCCGTACATCGCCCCGATCGAGGGCCGCGAGCACGTGATCGCGATCCGCCGGCGCGCCGACGAGACGTCGCCGTTGTTCGCGGAGACGTTCCACAGCGACTGGAGCTTCCAGGAGCATCCGCCGGCGGGCACCTGCTTGTTCGGCATCACGATCCCGCCTGTCGGCGGCGACACCCTCTTCGCCGATCAGCATGCTGCGCTCGACGCCATGCCCCGCGAGCTGCGGTCACGAGTCGAGGGCCGGATGGCGGTGCACTCGGCCCGTGGCGGCTACGCCCCCGACGGGATGTACGGCACCTCCGACCAGGCGACGGACCGCAGCATGGACATCCGACCATCGCCGACCGCCATGGCCACCAGGCTGCACCCGATCGTCAGAGCTCACCCCGAGACCGGCCGGCTCGGCTTGTTCAGTTGCCTCGGCTACATCATCGGGATCGACGGGATGCCGGACGACGAGGCGAGGGAGCTCCTCGTCGAGCTCTACCAGTGGCAGACCCGTGACGAGTTCGTGTACCGGCATCGCTGGCAGCCGAACATGTTGACGATGTGGGACAACCGATCGGTGCTGCACCGTGCGACCGGCGGCTACGACGGCCACGCGCGCCTGCTCCACCGCACCACGATCGGGGCGTTCGTTCCGGCTGGGTGATCGAACCCTGAGCGGCGGCGCCGGCCGGCCCAGGTTCCCGCCTGGTCGGCCGACCGGCGCGCCACTGTTCCATCGGCACCAGATGGTGACGCCATGAGTTCGATCTGGGGTCAGCCACCGTCTCGGAACTGCACCAGCCCACCCCCGTCGAGCACGATCGCCTGGCCGGTGATCCACGACCCGGAGTCAGCGGCGAGCCACAGCGCCGCAGCAGCGATGTCGTCGACCTCACCCAGGCGGCCGAGCGGATACATCGCGGCGACCTCGTCGCCACGTTCGCCCTCCCAGAGCATGCGTGCGAAGTCGGTCTTGATGAGCCCGGGGCAGATGGCGTTGATGCGGACCTTCGGGCCGAGCTCTGGTGCGAGTTGCTTGGTGAGGTGGATCAGCGCCGCCTTCGTCACGTCGTAGACACCGAGAACGGGGTTCGTGCTGAGCGCGCCCACCGACGAGATGTTGATGACCACACCACCGTGCTCCTGCATGTACCTCCGCCACGCCAACTGTGTCCAGAACATCGGGGCCGTGAGGTTGACCTCGAAGGTCTTGTTCCATCTCGGGAGATCGACGTCGATCGTGGGTCCGGCGTAGGGATTCGTGCCGGCGTTGTTGACGAGGATGTCGACGCCACCGAGTCGTTCGAGACAGGCGTCGATCACGCGCTCGGCGTCGTCCGTGCTGCCCACGTGGCCTGCCTCCCACGTGCAGCTGCCGCCGATCTCGGCAGCTGCTGCCTCGCAGGCATCGGCCTTGCGGCTCGTGATCATCACCGCCGCCCCGGCGTCTGCGAACGTGGCGGCGATCGCCTTGCCGATGCCGCGGGAGCCCCCGGTGATCAGTGCTGTCTTGCCGTCGAGTCTCAGGTCCATGACCGCCGATCGTAGAACGGACCACCGTTGCGAGGTGTGTCTGACACAACAGGCAACGGTCGTGATCAGCCGGGTTCGGGGAGTCCGACGATCTCGTCTCGCTCCTGGATCGCGACCCCGGTGAGCACGAGTCCGATGCCGATCAGGTCGATCGTGCTCGGCTGCTGCCCGAGCGCGATCCATCCGATCACGAGCGCTGTCGCTGGGAGGGTCGCGAGCAGCACGCTGAAGCGGCGGATGGGGATGCGGCGCAGGACGTACTGGTCGATGCCGTAGCCGATCGCGTTCGAGAAGACACCGGTGGCGCAGCAGAGCAGCAGCAGGACCGGTGAGACCCACACCGGTCCACTCCCCGGTGCTCCGACGGGTATCAGGAACACCGATCCGATCGCCAGGCCGACACCCAGCCCGGCAACGCCGGAGCGGGTCTGGGCGACTCGCGAGCCGACCACGATGTAGGCGGCCCACAATGCCGACGACATGAGAATGAAGATCACGCCGAGCGTGTTGTCGCCGATCTCGACGCCACCGAGCGCGACGACGCCCGTGACGGCGAGTACCAGCGCCGCCCCGTTGCGGGCGGTTCGGGTCGTGACGGCGGCGACCGTGATCGGACCGATGAACTCGATCGCGACGCTCTTGCCCAGGTCGATCCGGTCGAGCGCCAGGTAGAAGCAGACGTTCATCGACACCGTGGCGACACCGAAGATCGCCGCGCCCTTGAGCTCGCGGCGTGTCCACCCACGATGAAACCCTGGTGACACGGCGAGCAACGCGATCGTCGCGCCGATCGTGCGAAACCACGCAACCGTCTGCGGCTCGACCTCGTCGAAGACCGAGACCGCGATCACCGCTCCGATGTACTGCGAGACCGCCGACAGCAGGAACAGCGCCTCGGGTGGTGCCGTCGACAGGGTGCGATCGATCTGCAGGCGACGGGACACCGGACGATTCTGGCCGCGCGCGGAGCCGGCGGTCGTCATCCGTCGCGATTCCGGGCGGACCGAGTCGGTCGGGGATCGTGGAGCCGCCCCGGCCGGGTCGATCTGGGTCCACGGCCCATTCGTAGTAGCCGACGATGTCCATGACCACGTCGGTGGCGGCGAGCGAGAAGACCTGGACGTGCGGTCGGAGTCGACCCGCTGAACACGGTGTCGCCCACGCTGCAGCCCGCCCGGTCGTCGATGCTGCTGACGCCGGGCCGGCGCGTGCCCGTTGCCCGGACGACGGCGAGCCCGTTGCCAGCGGGTGCGGGATTCGTGAGGTTCATCACGACACCCGCGCCAGCTCCCGTCATAGGGCAGCAACCTCGGAACGCGGCTGCTCGATCTCGTGCTCGACGGACGTGTTCGCCTCCGTCGTGGACGTCATCGGCTGTTCGATCGGGTGAAGCAGCGGCACCCGACATCGTCGATCGAATGCGGGCAGCGGTGGCGGGTTTCGACCGCCCGGATACCGGTGCCACGTCGTCGCCGGTGCGATGCTGTCCGCGTGAACGCCGGCCACGTCTTCGTCCGAGCTCCGGGCCGACCCGTCGCTGCACATGCGTCCGGTTGCACGATCGTCACCGACGACGGTGTCGAGTATCTCGACGCTTCCGGGGGCGCGATCGCGAGCTCGATCGGTCACGGGCGTTCCGAGGTGATCGAGGCCATGACGGCGCAGGCCGCCGAGGTCGAGTACGTGCACGCCACCCAGTTCTCGACGCACGCGGTCACCGTGTTCGCTGAGCGCCTCGCCGCGGTCGCGCCGGTCGACGATGCCCGGGTCTTCCCGGTCAGCGGGGGAAGCGAGGCCAACGAGACCGCGCTCAAGCTCGCCCGGTCGTACCATGTCGCGCGTGGTGACCACGATCGCCACGTGGTGCTCGCCCGGGAGGGTGCGTATCACGGCAACAGTCGCGGGGCGCTCGACGCTTCGGACCGTCTCGGCTTGCGAGCCGGCTACGAGCCCTGGCTCGGCAAGACGGTGAGGGTGCCGATGGCGAACCCGTACCGCGACGATCGTTCCGGCGCCGAGCACGCGGCTGCACTCGATCGGATCATCCACGACACCGGCCCCGAGCGGATCGCTGCGTTCATCGCCGAACCGGTGAGCGGCGCGACCCTCGGGGCGATGGTGCCGCCCGACGACTACTGGCCGGCCGTCGAGCGCGTCTGTCGCTCCCACGGGGTGCTCCTGATCCTCGACGAGGTGATGACCGGGTTCGGTCGCACCGGTGCGTGGTTCGCCGCCGACCATTGGGGGATCCGCCCCGACATTCTCACGGCGGGCAAGGGCGCCTCGAGCGGCTACTGGCCGTTGGGGGTGTGCATCTCGTCGGGTCCCGTTCACGACGCGGTGCAGTCCGCCGGTACGTTCGCGCACGGCTTCACATGGTCGCATCACCCCGTCGGCGCCGCCGTCGCCACCACCGTGATCGACGTGATCGAACGTGACCGGCTGGTGGCCGCCGCCGCACGCGGTGGTGAGCTCGTTCGTCACCGGCTCGGCGATGCACTGGGACGTCATCCTCACGTCGGCGACATCCGCGGTCTCGGGCAGCTCAACGCGATCGAGTTCGTCGCGGACCGGGCGACGAAGCAGCCGTTCGACCGTGCCGACCAGGTGACGGAACGGGTGACGGCGGCTGCCTTCGAGCGTCGGATGACGGTCTATCCGTGCTCGTCGGCGGTCGACGGAGCCGTCGGGGACGCCGTGGTCCTCGGTCCGCCGCTGTGCGCCACCGACGGCGAGTTGCGCGAGATGGTGGATCGGCTCGTCGACGCTGTGCTGGCCGTGCTGCCCGCTTGAGGGGCTCAGACCAACCAGGCTTCGCGCCGGACCGATTGCTGCAGCGCCGGTCGGTCGAACGCGAACGGGGCGAGTTCCGCAACGGGAGGGACGCCTGACGCGAGCTCGGCGAGTCGCCGGCCGAACCACGAGGCGAACTTGAACCCGTGGGCGGCGCCGAGACCGATGCAGACGTTCGGATGATCGGGCAACCGGTCGATGACGAAGTCGCGATCGGCGGTGAGGGTGTAGAGGCATGTCGTCGTACGCGGAGCGCCGAAGCGATCACCGACGAGCGCCCGCATGAAGTCCCCGAGTCGCTGCTCCATCCCGGTGTCGGGTTCGAACGTGCGCGTATCGGGGTCGACCTCGGCCCCACCACAATCCTCCGAACCCTTCACGTGGTCGGCGATGTCGCCCGGCCCGTAGGTGGGAAAGCCGTAGTAGCTGGGGTCGTGCATCCAGATCCAGACCGGGAAGCGCCCGGGCCGAAGATCGTCGAGGTCGGCGGTGGGGAAGTAGCTCACCTGTTCGCGTGTGACCGCCATGCTGACGTTGTGGCCGAGCGGTCGGAGGAGACGGTTGGTCCACGCGTCGGCGCAGACGATCACGGAGCCGACGCGGATGTCCCCGTCGTCGGTCCGGACGTCGACCTCACCCTCGACGGGGCGGATCGACCGGACCGGTGTGTGGTCGACCAGCTCGGCGCCGTATTCGACCGCGAGCTGCTGCATCGTGGCGGTGGCGGGCCCAGCCGGGACGATGCCGGTGTCGGGCGACGCGATCCCCATCACGTCACCGTCGACGACGGTGCCGCGATCGAACGCCGGCCAGCGGCGCCTGATCTCACGCGCCTCGATCCACTCGTATGGCACGCCGACCCCGTCGAGGCTGTCGAGGTACGGCTGCGGGTCGATGGCAGCCGTCGGTGGGAACAGGTCGACGCCTCCGGTGCGAGTGATGATCGACGCGCCTGCGTCGCGCTCGACCGCATGCCACGCGTCGTACGCGGCGGCGGTCAGTTCGACGTACGGGCGGGTGTGGTACGAGCGCCGGATGATGCGGGAGTGGTCGTGCGACGCCCCGCGGACGTGACCGAGCTCGAACTGCTCGAGCCCGATGACGTCGACCCCGCTGCGCGCCAGCCAATAGGCGGTGGCCGATCCGAGACCACCGAGTCCGACAACCGCGACATCGTGGGTTCTCACGTCGTCTCGGCCATCGCGGTGCGGTACCAGCGGGTGATGTCGACGGTGTCGTCCTCCATCGGGCCGAACCATCCCCCGGTCCACCCGCGCGACGCCATGCCGCGCTGGACGCTCTCGCAGATCGCCCAGTCCTCCCGGTTGACCGTGTCCCAGAGCTCGCCGGCGTCATGCGGATCGAACGACGGCGCCGCGATCGCGTCCGGCATGAACAGCAGATCGCACACGACCGTCGTGAGCGATGGCCCGCGTGGCTCGAGACGGAAGGCTGCCACGTGGTCGGCCGACAGGCTGAGCATGAGGTTGGGGTAGACCAGCTCGCCCTTGTGTCGGACCCGCTCGTGCTCGTCGAGGTCGGGGAACGGTGCCCGATCGGTGCTGCCGGTCGTGGTGAAGGTCCACGCACCCGGACGGTGTGGGATGCCGTCGAGCCACTCGAGGTCCGAGCCGCCTGTCCGGAACGCCGGCACGAGATCGCACAACCTCGGGTGCACCGGACCGCAGTGGTAGCACTCGTTGTAGTTCTCGGCGATCACCTTCCAGTTGGCTGCGACGTCGTATCGGTAGGTCAGGCCTCGCTGGAGCTCCGTCAACGGATAGCGGTGCACCCGGTCGGGGATCGGACCGAGCTGGTCGCGCAGCGGTGCCGGGTCACCGGACCCGAGGTTGACGAAGACGAAGCCGCCCCAGACGTCGACCGCGACCTGGTGGAGCGCGACGTCGGGCGTGTCAGTCGCATCGAGGAACGGTGCCCGCCGAAGTTCCCCGTCGAGCGCGTAGGTCCACGCGTGGTAGGGGCAGCGGATCGCCGAACCGAACGAGCCGCACGCCGGACCGGTCGGCTCCACGAGTTCGGCTCCCCGATGGCGGCAGACGTTGTAGAACGCCCGTAGTGATCCGGGCCGGTCGCGGACCACGATGATCGACTCGCCGGCGACATCGACGAGGAGGCGGTGACCGACGTCGGCGAGGTCGTGGCCGCGGCCGACGAGCACCCAGCGGTCGAACCAGATTCGCTCGCGCTCACGAAGCCAGACGGCGTCCGAGAGGTACACGTCGCGCGGCAGCGTCGGCACGAGTCGGTCGCTCACGAACCACCGCCCACGGTCACGGTTGCGAACATTATCCGCCCCAGAACACGACGCGGTTCAGCGCGAGTCAGCAGTAGTGTTTCCCGATGGCTGAGCAGGTCGTGGGGGCGACGGCGCGGGAGATGTTCATCGACGCCGACGACGGGGTGCGGCTCGCAGCGACGCTGTACCTGCCCTCGGGTTCCGGGCCGTTCGCCGCGTTGCTCGAAGCGCTGCCCTACCGCAAGGACGATGTCACCGAGTCGTACCGCTCGACCTACGAGCGGTACGCAGCCGCCGGGTTCGCCGTGCTCCGACTCGATCTGCGAGGCACCGGGTCGTCGACGGGGGTCGCGATCGACGAGTACGCCGAGGTCGAGCGAACCGATCTTCGATCCGCTGTCACCTGGCTGGTCGCACAGCCGTGGTCGTCGGGACGGGTGGGCATGTTCGGCACGTCGTACTCGGGCTTCAACTCGCTCCAGATGGCCGCCGCCCTCACCGAGCTCGATCTGCCGGAGTTGGGCGCCGTCGTCGCCACCTATGCCACCGACGATCGGTACACCGACGACGTCCACTACGCCGGTGGTGTCCTCCGGGCCCTCGACCTCATCGATTACCCCCTCTACATGGTCGCGATGAACGCGTTGCCGCCGGTTCCCGCGGTGTTCGGCGACGGATGGCGGGCCGAGTGGAGTCGCCGCGTCGCCGCGACGCCACCGTGGATGATGGAGTGGTTGGCGAACCCGCTCGACGGGCCGACGTGGCGGCGGGGCTCGATCCGCCTCGGACCCGCCGGGGCCGGATACGAGCGGATGGCGTGCCCGACGATGATCATCGCCGGATGGGCCGATGGTTACCGCAACAACACCTTCCGCGTCGTCGAGCAGTACGAGCGCAACGGCCTGCCGTGGCGCCTGCTCGCGGGTCCGTGGGTCCACAAGTCGCCGGACCGTGCCCGCCCGGGCCCGAACATCGACGACGATGTCGAGATCATCGCCTTCTTCGACGAGCACCTCCGAGGAGGCCCGGCGCGCACCGGATCGCGCGGCCATGTGTACCTCAGAGAGCCGGTCCGCCCCGAGCCCGATCTCGCATTCCAGCCGGGCCGATGGGTCGACGTCGACACGTGGCCCCCGGCGTCCTTGCGGTGGGTCGAGTGGCGTCCGGAACGTTCGGTGGTCGACGACCTCGTCGAGACCCTGGCCGTCCGAGGCGACGTCGGCGTCGCGGCCTGGAACTCGTGCGGAGGTGGCCTGCCATGGGGGCAGCCGCTCGATCAGCGCGACGATGACGCACGGTCGATCGTCTACGACTGGCCGATCGACGAAGTGGCCGGGCTGATGGGGAACGCTCGGGTGGCGCTGCGGATTCGGTCCGACCAGACCTACGGACACGTCTCGGCCAAGCTGTGCGACGTCTTCCCGGACGGCACGTCGGCATTGATCACCCGCGGCATGCTCGACCTGACCCACGTCGGTTGTTGGCCGGCCGACGAGCGCGGGGACGTCGGCCGGTCGCCCGCGCCACTCGTGCCGGGGCAGTGGATCGACATGGAGCTGACACTGGAGGCGACCACCTGGACGCTGCGCCCAGGGCATCGTCTCCGGCTCGCGATCGCCGGTACCGACTGGCCGAACTGCTGGCCGCCGCCCGGTGGGCTGACGCTCGGGGTGGATGCGTCGTCGGTGCGGCTGGTGGTTCCGATCGTCGACGATCTTCCTCTGTCGACGCACACCTTCACGCCGGGCGCGGGCCCGAACGACGACGAGGCCGACGGGGTCACGTGGCGGATCGAACGCGATGTGCTCGGTCGCGAGACGCGCGCGGTCACGAGGTACGGCGGCACCTACGAGGGCAACCACCGCGCCGTCGTGACCGACGACTACCGCGGTGAGCTCGGTGTGTCGACCACCGACCCGGCCGACGCGTGGGCCCGAGGGAGTTCGAGTTTCACGATCCGCTGGCCCGAAGCGACGGTACGGACGGAGTCCGCCTTGTCGATCCGATCGAACCGGGATCGCTTCGATGTCGAGATCACCCTCGATGTCTTCCACGGGGACGAGCGGCTGGCACATCGTCGATGGTCGACGACCTGTCCACGCCCCTGAGCCCCCAACCAGCGGAGAGCTGATCGGGTCGCGACCGGGTGTCGGGAATCAGCGGGGAGATGATTGGTTGCACGCCGGCTCCAGCCCTGAGCCCCCAACCAGCGGAGAGCTGATCGGGTCGCGACCGGGTGTCGGGAATCAGCTTTCCGCCCGTTTGGGCGCCGGTGGTGAGGGTCACCCCACGGCGTGGCAGGCGACCCGGTGGGTGTCGCCCCGGTCCACGAGGGCGACATCCTCGCCGGTGCACCGGGCGAGGATGCCGAGTCGCTCGGCTTCGCCCGAGGCGACGAGCGGACAGCGCGGATGGAACCGACAACCGCTCGGGATCCGGCTGGGGTCGGGTGACTCGCCGGTGAGGATCTGCTGCTCCATCCGCTGCATCTCGGGGACGACGGACAGCAGCGCTCTCGTGTACGGGTGCTGTGGGTGTTGCAGCAGCTGTTCGGCGTCGCCGATCTCGACGATGCGTCCGAGGTACATCACCGCGATCCGGTCGGCGATGTTCCAGGCCAGACCGAGATCGTGGGTCACCGCGATGATCGACAGGCCGTGCTCGTCGACGAGCTCGCGCATCAGCCCAAGGATCTCACCCCGGATCGACGCATCGAGGGAGGCGACCGGCTCGTCCGCGAGCAGCAGCACGGGCTCCATCACCATGGCGCCGGCGATCACCACCCGTTGACGCTGGCCGCCGGAGATCTCGTGCGGGTACAGGTTCGTGAACCGCTCCGGGGGGCGGAGACCGGCACGCGACAGCGCGTCGGCGACCTTCGTCGCCTCGTCGCTGCGGTCGCGCCGGATCCGGAGCCCCTCTGCGACGATCTCGAACACGGTCTGTCGGGGATTGAGCGCGCCGGTCGGGTCCTGGAACACCATCTGGACGTCGCGCCGCATCGATGTGCGGCGTCGAACTCCCTTCCGATGGGTATCGCCGAAGGCGACGGTGCCGGCGGAGACCCGCTGGAGGCCCTGGATCGCCCGGATGAGCGTCGTCTTCCCGGAACCGGACTCGCCGACGAGTGCGAGCACCTCACCGGGGGCGACGTCGAGCGTCACGCCGTCGACGGCGCGGGCGTCGCCGAACCGGACGTGGACACCGTCGACGTGGACGATCCGATCGCTCATGGCGTTGCGTCCTGGCGCTCGACGAGCACGCAGGCGGCTCGGCGACGGTCATCGACGGGACGGAGCTCGGGGACGGCGACGCGACACCGCGCCTCGGCCAGCGAGCACCGGGGGTGGAACGAGCAACCCGCGGGCAGGTTCGCCGGGTCGGGCGGGTCGCCTCCGAGCCCGGAGGGGCGCATCCGCGACGCCGGGTCGCCGATGGTGGGGAAGGCGGCCGCCAGCGCTCGCGTGTACGGGTGCTGAGGGTGGGCGAACACGCCGCCGCCCGGGCCCTCCTCGACGGTCCTGCCCGCGTACATGACGGCGAGGTCATCGCACACGTCGGTCAGCACCGACAGATCGTGGGTGATGAAGATCATCGACAGCCCACGCTCGGTGCGCAGGGAGGCGAGCAACGCGAGCACCTGCGCCTGCACCATCACGTCGAGCGCCGTCGTCGGCTCGTCGGCGATCAGGAGTTCCGGGTCGCATGCCAACGCCATCGCGATCAGGACCCGTTGCCGCTGTCCGCCGGACAGTTCGTGGGGATAGGCGGCGTCGCGGTCCTCGGGCAGACCGACCTGACCGAGGAGCTCGCGCACCCGGCGTGCGGCGGCTGCCCTGTTCGGTTCCGTGCCGTGCACGAGCATCGGCTCGGCGATCTGATGACCGACCCGCCGGACGGGGTTGAGCGCGTGCAGCGCACCCTGGAACACGATCGCGCCCTGGGTCCATCGAACCGAGCGGAGCTGGCCGGGCCTCATGGTCAGCACGTCGGCGCCGTTGAGGAGCACCGACCCGTCGACCCGGGTTCCCTTCGGCAGCAGGCGCAGGATCGCGTTCGCCATCGACGACTTGCCGCAACCCGACTCGCCGGCGAGTCCGAGCGACCGTCCGCGCTCCACGACGAACGACACGCCCCGCACTGCCGGTACCTCGCCCGCTCTGGTCTGGTAGCGAACCCAGAGGTCGTCGACCCGAAGCAGTGGTTCGCTCATCGTCGGCCACCCAGCCGCGGGTCGGCGATCTGCTCGAGCGTCTGGCCGATCAGGGTGAAAGCCAGCACGACGAGCAGGATGCCGACGCCCGGGGGCACGAAGTACCACCACGCGTTCCGGGTGAGCGCGCTGTTGTCGAACGCCTCGACCAGCGTCTTCCCCCAGGAGGGGCGGCGCGGGTCGCCGAGGCCGAGGAACGACAGCGTCGTCTCGGTCAGGATCGAGATCGGGACGGCGAGGGTCGCGTTGGCGAGGATCAGCCCGCTGACGTTGGGCAGGATGTGGCGGACGACGATGTGGCCGCCCGATGCGCCGAGCGATCGCGCCCGATCCACGAAGAGGCGTTGCTTGACCGTGAGCACCTGGGCTCGCACGAGGCGTGCGGTCGACGGCCACGACGTCACACCGATCACGAAGATGATGTTCCACACCGATCGGCCGAGCACCGACGCGAGCACGATCGCGAGCGGGAGGAACGGGATGACGAGGAACCATTCGGTGACGCGCATCATGGCGCCGTCGGTCCGCCCACCGACGAAGCCCGACACCACTCCGACGATCGACCCGAGGGCGATCGTGACGATGGTCGCCGCGAGGCCGACGAACAGGCTGATTCGGCTCCCCCAGACGAACTGGGCCCAGACCGATCGTCGGAGGTAGTCGGTGCCGAGCGGCGGGTACTCCGATGGTGAGGCCCACTGGGGCACGCCGTTGGCGCGCGAGGCGGCCGTGTCGAGACCGGTCTGGTCGGCGATCAGGGGCGCTGCCAGCGCCATCGCCATGAAGACCAGCAGGATCACGACGCCGATCCGGCCGGGCGTCGAGCGCCAGAACTGGGCGCCGAAGCGCCTCAACGCGGAGCGGCGTCGCTGCCAACCGATGCTGCTCACGACGATCGCACCCTGGGGTCGAGGAAGGCGTAGAGCAGGTCGGCGAGCAGGTTGAACACGATCACGGCCGCGCTGAAGACCAGGAACAAGCCCTGGAGCATCGGGAGGTCGGGGCCCCGGATCGCATCGGAGGTTGCCTTGCCCAGACCTGGCCACGAGAACACCGTCTCGACGGCGATCGCCCCCGAGAGCACGAAGCCGAGGTTGATCGCCGCCAACGTCACCACCGGTAACAGCGCGTTCGGCACCGCATGCCGGTTGCGGACCTGGATGTCGCGCAGGCCCTTGGCGCGGGCGACGGTCAGGTAGTCCTCGCCCATCACGTCGAGCAGCGACGAGCGGGCGACGATCGCGTACTCACCGAGGTAGGCGAGGGTCAGCGTCAGCCCGGGCAGGGCGAGGTGGTGGATGCGGTCGGTGATCGCCGCGAATCCCGTTGCGTTCGAACCCACGTCGACCATGCCGCCGACCGGGAACCATGGTAGGACGACCGCGAACCCGACCAGGAGGAGCATGCCCAGCCAGAAGTCGGGCATCGAGTAGAAGAGCATCGTCGACGAGGTGATCGAGTAGTCGGCGGCGGTTCCGCGTCGCCATGCCGCGATGAACCCACCGACCACCCCGAACACCGCCGACAGCACGGCCGACACCCCGACCAGCAGCACCGTCGGCCAGATCTTCGACGAGATCTCGTCCCACACCGGCTGGCGGCTCTGGTACGAGAACCCGAAGTTGAGCTGCGCCGTCTCACGCAGGTACAGCACGAACTGCCGGGCGAGCGAGTCGTCGAGCCCGAAGTCGGTGCGCATCTGGTCGAGCCTGGCCTGGGGGACGTTGCGCCCCCGGAAGAGGGTGGCGACCGGGTCGGCCTGGACCACCCGGAACAGGAAGAAGTTGAACACGAGGACGAATGCGAGCGTCAGGAACGAACCCGCGACCTTCTTGCCGACATAGCGGGCGTTCACGGCATGCTTACTCCCGCTCGTCGACGGACTTCCTCCGACGTGCGATCGCGAAGCCGCCGCCGCCGACGATGGCGATGGCGATCAACACGATCGCGATCACTGCGCCGTTGCCGCCGCCGTCGTCATCGGACGCTGCCTCACCGGCGACGGTCGTCGGGTCGGATGCTTGGCCGTCGTCAGCCGTCGTGTCGCCGGGCGCGGTCGCGGCGGTCGTCCCGTCGGGCGGGGTGGTCTCGACGGTCGCGTCGTTGCCCCCCTCGCCATCCGGCTCGTCGGGGGCCGGTGCTCCGAGGGGTTGGAGCAGGGCGTACGACGGCGACGACTGGGAGAAGATCACCGGGCCGATGTCGGCCGGTTGGCGGACATAGCCCTCGAACTTGTCGGTGCGGTAGGCCTGGAGATCGGGCGAGTACCACATCGCGATGTAGGCGGCGTTGTCATAGATCAACTTGACGGCCTCGTGGACGAGTTCCAGTCGCCGTGCCGGGTCGACCTCCTGCTTCTGAGCGAGGTACAGCTCCTCGAACCGCGGGTCGCTCCAGTTGGCGTCGTTGTAGTTCCCGAGCTCTGCCTCGGTGAAGTACGACAGCATCGGGTCGGGATCGACGAACGGCACCCAACCCCAGTAGAAGGTGTCGTACGTACCGTCGACGATCACACCGAACAGCTGATCCTGATCGTAGGAGTCGAGCTCGACCTGGATGCCGACAGCGTTCATCCAGCCGCTGAACAGCTCGCCGACGGCGCCGCCGAGATCGGAGTCGGTGTTGACGGCGTGGCGGAGCACGATGTTGTCGCCCCCGCCCGGCAGCTCGCGGAAACCGTCGCCGTTGGTGTCGACATAGCCGGCGGCGTCGAGGATCTGCATCGCCAGTGCCGGGTCGTAGTCGAGCCGATCGGCCTCGGGGATCTCGGGGACCCACTTCAGATCGGCGCCGACGCTGATCGCCGTGGCCGGCTCAGCGAGACCGAACCAGAGGTCCTCCGCAGCGCCGGCCTTGTCGATCGCGTGGTTCATCGCCTTGCGGAACTCGAGGTCGAGGAGCGCCGCACTGGGTTGCCCTTCGGCCTGCCCGGCGTTCAGGGCGATCTCGTCGAAGCCGCCCTGAACACCGCTGACGACGACGATGTCGCTGTCGCCCTCGAGCGAGTCGACCGACGATGCCGGGAGGCCGTGCGCCGCGTCGATCTCGCCGCGCTGCAGCGCGGCGACCATCGCGTCGGGGTTCGAGAAGTAGCGGAAGATGATGCGATCGATCGCCGGGCGACCGTCGTGGTAGTTGTCGTTGGCGATCATCGTCAGCGACTCCTCGGACTTGTAGTCGCTGATGACGAACGGGCCACTGCCGACACCGTCGAGGCCCTCGTACGTCTCGATCGTGTCCGGGGTCGCCTGGGGTTCCCAGATGTGCTTGGGCACGATGTAGATCTCGAGCGTCGGCAGCTTCGGATCGGGGACCGACGACGTGATAGTGACCGTTCGGTCGTCCACCACCTCGGCGGTGAGGTTGGTGACGGTCGAGATGTAGTTCGCCCATTCCTGGTCGCGAGAAGTGTTGACGTTCCACGCGATGTCCTCGGCAGTGATCGGCGTTCCGTCCGACCACAGCAGTCCCTCGCGGAGCGTGTAGGTGTAGCTGAGACCCGCCTCGTTCTCCACCCAGGACTCGGCCAGGCCCGGGGCGGGCGCGAAGTCGTCGGCGGCCCGAGTCGTGAGCCCCGTGTACTGGATGTTCCAGACCTCGTACTCCGGCACCGCGAAGCCGACGACCGGATTGAGGGTCTCCCACGGCTGGGTGAGGCCGATGATCAACGTGACGTCGTCCTGAGCCATGACCCGGGGACCGGTCGTCCCCACCAGAATCAGGCCGGCCAAGAGGCCGGCACCTGCGAAGCGCCTCAACATTGCATCCCCCGGAACAACGAACAGGGCGCCGCGGCGCCATCGGTTGTGTGGCCGTGATTCTGACTCGTGAGCCGCTGAAACACAAGAACCGGTTCTGGCGAGATCGCGGTTCGGCTGTTCTGCCGGCGTCGACGAGTCGTACAGTCCGCGCATGCGAGCCATGCGTCCCGATGACATCCGTCGCGTCGTCGTGGTGGAGGAGCTCGACATCGTTGGCGACGGCTCGTTCTCCGTCGTCGTGCGGCGCGTGATCCGCAACGGCGTGTACGAGAGCCATCTCTTCGTCGTCGACCTCGTCGCACGAGCGCGACCGCGCCGCCTCACCGACGGCCGTGTCCGGGACACGTGCCCACGCGTGTCACCCGACGGGTCGACGGTGGCATTCATCCGGTCCGATCCACACGACGACGACGCGCCCAACCGGTTGTGCACGGTTGCGACGCGTGGTGGAACGGTACGTGAGCTCGCTCCCCGAGGTGCGACTCCCGGGTTCGGGACGATCACCGAAGTGGCGTGGTCGCCCGATGGAACCCGGCTGGCGTTCACGGCCGCAGTCGATCCGCCGATCTCGATCGTCGGTGAGCGTCCGCCCGTCGGCACCCGTGCTGCTCGCAATCCGAAGCTGAAGGCGCCGACCGCCCGCCGGATCACCGCCACCGACTGGCGATGGGACGAGACCGGACACCGCGATCGGTGGATGCACCTGTTCGTCCTGTCGACCCGACCGAGGGCAACGCCTCGACAGGTCACGACGGGCGGGTGGGGCGTCAGCGCGATCACGTGGCATCCCGACGGGCGCACCGTGGCATTCGAGGCCGATCTCGGTCCCGAGGCCGATCTTCGCCCCCGCTCGACGATCGTCGGTGTCGATGTCGATGCGGGTTCTCGCTCGAGGAGATCGCTTCCTCGTGTGCTCCTCGAGGGAGGTGGCAGCGTCGGCCGGCCGGCGTTCTCGCCGAACGGTCGGTGGCTCGCAGCGGTCGGTGTGCTCGAGCCGGACCCCCTCGACGATGTCTCGCCGGGTCTCGTGCTCGGGCGAGCCGACGGGCAGTCACCGCCGCGTTCGCTGGCGCCCGATCTCGATCGCCCGATCGGCAACTGGTGCGACACCGACCTCCACGGATGGATGGTCGACGGTCGGTACGGGCCGGCGTGGCTCGACGACGCCACGATCGTCGCCGCGGTCACCGATCGGGGGCGCAGCCTGCCCGAACGGTGGACGATCGATCCGGCGACCGGGGCGGCGGTCGACGTGCCGGAGGCGAGCGACCGCTCGAGCACCGGGCCGTGGGCCGACGTGACGACGCACATGCTCGCAGTCAGCCCGGCGCTGGCTGACCGGCCCGGTACGGTGGCGATCCTGGGGACGTTGTCGGGACGGGCGATGGATGTGATGACCGTCGATCCGGCGACGCCGGCCGCCGAGCGCCGGTTCCGGTACCACTCGACGTTCGGGTCGCGCTGGCAACGGGCGTTCGTGCAGCCGGAGATGCGGCGTACCGAGGTCGCAGGCCCGGGAGGGCCGATCGAGACCTGGATCGCGTCGCCACCGGGTGCAGGCGACGAACCGTTGGCCACGATCGTCGACGTCCACGGCGGGCCGCTCGGGGGTTGGGCGCCCTCGCCACACATCGAGGTGATCCAGCTGGTCGGTGCCGGGTACCGGGTGGTGCTGCCGAACATCCGGGGAGGCGCGGGCTACGGTCGCCAGTGGATCCGCCAACAGCTCGGCGACTGGGGTGGTGCCGACGCCGACGACGTGCACGCTGCGGTCGATCACGCCGTGGCGCTCGGTGTGGCCGATCCCGATCGACTCGGGATCATGGGCCTCAGCTACGGCGGCTTCATGGTCAACTGGATGGTGGGCACGACCGGCCGATTCGCCGCCGCGGTCTCCGAGAACGGCGTGACCAACCAACTCTCGTGTTGGGCGAACTCGGACTGTGGGCCCGATTACTGCCGGACCTCCCTCCTCGGCGACCCGTTCACACCCGAGGGCGTGGAACAGCTCTGGCGACAATCGCCACTTCGGCACGTCGCCGCGGTCGAGACCCCGTTGCTGATGCTCCAGGCCGAGGCCGATCTGCGCTGCCCGCCGCAGGACAACGAGCAGTTCTTCATCGCGCTTCGGCATCTCGGTCGTGAGGTCGAGTACGTGCTGTACCCGGGGGAGTACCACACCTACGCCGCCAATGGCCGCCCCGATCGGCGGATCGACCGCATGCAGCGCGTGCTCGACTGGTTCGACCGCCACCTCGTCTGATCCACCGGCACGTCCCGGCGTCCCGCACCCGAAAGTGCGGAAAGCTGGTGGGCGACCACCGCCCGCGTGCTCACGGGCTTTCCGCGTCCTGAGTACCGGTGGATCCGATTCGTCCGTCGCCGAAAGTGCGGAAAGCTGGTGAGCGACCACCACTCGCATGCGGTTGGGCTTTGCGCTGGTTGGAGCTCGGGTGGGAGGGCCGTTGGGACGAGATGTCGGTCGAGCTATCGTCGAACGCACATCGGCCGTCGGTCGGCCCCTCTCGATGGCGAGCGTCATCCACAGCGCCCATGTGCGAGAGGATCTCCGATGTCGTCCCTACCCCGTCCACTCCTTGCCCGTGCCCGCGTCCAGCAAGGTCTCGTCACCGTCGGTGAACTCGATGCCTGCGGGGTGGTCGGACGTTCCCGATCGCGGGCCGTGCACGCCGGCCTGCTGGTCCCGGTCCATCGAGGGGTGTACCGAATTGCGTCGCACGAGATCACCTTCGAGCAGCGTTGTCTGGCAGCGTTCCTCGCAGCGCCCGATGCGGTCATCTCGGGTCCGAGTGCTGGGCGGCTCTACGGACTCCGCAAGACCGGCACCAACGATGTCCACGTCCTCGCCGGCAGAACGATCAATCTGCCCGGTGTGGTCTCGCACCGGACGAACCTGCTCGGGTCGAACGACGTCGTCGACCACGGCAGGCTTCGCATACTGAGGCCGGCGAGACTGGTGTGCGATCTCGCCATCTTCCTGTCCGACGACGATCTCGAGTCCGTCATCGAGCAGGTGCTCCGTCGGCGGATGACGTCGCTGTCGGTGCTGAGGTCCGTCGCTCGTTCCTTCATGGCCTGCGGGCGCAACGGGACGAGCCGATTGGCGCGTGTGCTCGACTCGCGACCCGACTGGATCCGACCGCCAGACTCCGATCTTGAGGTGCGGGTGTTGCGTGCCCTCCGAGGCAGCGGGCTCGATGTGAGGCCGCAGGTGCCCGTCTTGCTCGATGACGGTTCGATCGTGCACATCGACGTGGCGGACCCGAGCACCCGGTTCGGGGTCGAGATCGATCACATCGAGTGGCACGGCGGAAGGCTCGACGTCCAGTACGACAAGATCCGTGATCGGGCCCTCATGCGCCTGGGTTGGATCGTCCCACGGGTGACCGATGACGACCTGCGACACCGATTCGCCCAGACGATCGACCAAGTGGTCGAGATTGCACGAGTCGCCGGAGCGAAGGTCGCAGCCGTATAGGTCGGTGCTGTCGCTGCCACGGGGCACGCCACCGGTCGGTCAATTCCGAATGTGCGGAAAGCCCGTGGGCGACCTCCTGGTGCGCGCGTGTGGGCTTTCCGCTGGTTGGATAGCGCGGTGGCGGGTGGGGTCGGTGTGTGAATGCGCGGAAGGCCCGTGGGCGACCTCCTGGTGCGCGCGTGTGGGCTTTCCGCTGGTTGGATGGCGCGGCAGCGGGTGGGCAGTCGGCAGGTCAGGACGGTGATTCGAAGGCGTCGAGGACGGCGAGCACCAGGGTCGACAGCCGCGAGAGGTCGTAACCACCCTCCTGCACGAACACGGTCGGGAGGCCGAGAGCGCCCAGCGTCGACCCGGCCGCTGCGTATCCGGCCGGTGTGACCATCAGCGGGGCGGTCGGGTCGTGCTCGGCTGCGTCGACGCCGAGCGAGACGACGAGGGCGTCCGGCTCGTGGCGCTCCACCGTGCGCAACACCGCAGCCAGCGCCGTGAGCCACACGTCGTCACCCGAGCCGGCGGGGATCGGCTCGTTGTGATTCCACCCGGCGCCTGCTCCATCGCCGCGCTCGTCGGCGAACCCGACGAGGTGGGGGAACCAGCCGTCGCCCGGGTCGACGTGGATGCTCGTGTAGGCGACGTCGTCGCGACTCCAGAAGATCTCCTGGGTGCCGTTGCCCTGATGGGCATCGATGTCGACGATCGCGACTCGGCGCATCCCTGCCGCGCGCAGTCGCTGCGCGGCGGCGGCCGCGTTGTTGAAGTAGCACGAACCTCCGAAGTAGGCCGGGCCGGCGTGATGCCCAGGTGGCCGCACCGCGGCGTAGGCGGCGGGGGCTCCGTCGGCCACGATGTCGGCGGCGTGCGCGGCGGCGTGAACCGCGGCGCAGGCCGCGTCGAACGTCCGCTCGCTCATGAGTGTCATGGTGTCAATCGCGTACAGGCCGAGCTCGGCCCGGATGGTCGCGGGTCGACGGCCCGGTCGGACGCGGGCACCGAACCCGGGATGGTTGAACAGATAGCCGACGACGTGGGGTTGGCCGGGGTCGACCAGATGCCCCTCGGCAACCCACGCCGGGTAGGCGCGGGCCATGAAGTCGACGAACGCCGGATCGTGGACGGCGACGATCGGTTCGCGTCCCGAGTCGGGTGGGTTGACGATCGTCGCGCCGGCTGCGACCAGTCCGTCGTGCAGCACGTCGCCACGCACCGGTTCCTCGTCACCGGCCTCGCGCACGGCGAGCCAGTACCCGCCCTCGGGGTGGTGGCCGCGGTGACGTGGGGTCCAGACCACCGGCATGCGGAGCGACATCGCGAACACCTCCGGGGATCGATGGGATCGAAGCAGCGCGCACCGTAGACGACCGCGACGCGGCGCCGCTGCGGATTCGATCCGTGATCGGGTCAGACTGGCCGGGTGCAGCGAGCCAGCGACGACCCGTCCGTCGTACGGCGAACCCAGCTCGTCGATCTCGCCCGGTCGATCCCGCTCGGCATCATCTTGCCGCTCGAGACCTCCGTGTTCCTCACCATCGCGATCCAGCACTTCGACGCGCCGGGGTGGGCGAAGGGCATGATCGCCGCGGCAACCGGCGTCGGCTTGTTGGGATCGACGCTGCTCACGGCACTCGCGCGTCGAACGTCGCTGCCGACGATGTCGGTGGCATCGGTCGTCATCGGGCTCGGGGGGATCGGGTTCGCAACGGCCGCGACCGGACGGCTGTCGCTCTACGTCCTGGGCGTCATCGTCGGGCTGGCGGCGTTGAGCATGAACCTCCCGCTGCTCACAGCGACCTACGAGCGGAACTTCTCGCCGCTCGATCGCGGAAGACGGGTCGGGCGCGGGCTGACGCTCAAGGTCGCCGTGTCGGCGCCGCTGTCCGTCGCGATGGGGATCTGGCTCGCGGACCACCTCGATCGATGGTGGTCACTCGTCCTGACGGGCGCCGCTGCAGCGTGGGCGCTCAGTGCGCTCAACCGTCAGTTCCCGAGCGAGCCGTTGGCGGCGATCGAGGGCGCACGCGCGCATCCGTGGCCGCGCTTCGAGTTGCTCGGCGAGGATCCGCGCCTCCGCATCATCCTCATGTCGTGGATGCTGATGGGGTTCGGCAACCTGATGCTGCTCCCGCTGCGAGTCGAGTACCTGGCACAACCCGTCTACGGCATCGAGGCGAGCGCCACGACGATCACCGTGCTCACCGTCGCGGTGCCGTCACTCATGCGACTGCTCACGACGTCGGTCTTCGGTTCGGTCTTCGACCGCATGTCGGTCTTCACGATCCGCATCGGACTCAATCTGCTGTTCATCGTGTACGTCGTGTCGTTCTTCTCCGGAACGAGCCCGTTCGGGTTGTGGTTCGGATCGATCGTGCTCGGTCTGGCGTTCGCCGGCGGTGACCTGATGTGGATGCTGTGGGTCACCAAGTTCGCTCCGCCGGGCAGGGTCGCCGACTACATGGGTCTGCACACGTTCTTCACCGGTGTGCGGGCCGTGAGCGCGCCGCTGTTCGGCTATCTCGTGATCGCACGGGTGTCGCTCGGTTGGATCGCCGTGTTCGGCGCCGCCCTGATGGTCGCTTCGTCTGTGATGCTCGTTCCGGCGTCGATCCACGACGAGCGCCGTCGCCGGCTCGCTCCGACGGCGGGCTGACCGGGCTCCGAGGGTGGTTCGACGGTGGTTCGACGGTGGTTCGACGACGGGCTGACCGGGCTCCGAGGGTGGTTCGACGGTGGTTCGACGGTGGTTCGACGGTGGTTCGACGACGGGCTGACCGGGCTCCGACGGTGGTTCGACGGCGGGCTGACCGGGCTCCGACGGTGGTTCGACGGTGGTTCGACGGTGGTTCGACGACGGGCTGACCGGGCTCCGAGGGTGGTTCGACGGTGGTTCGACGGTGGTTCGACGGTGGTTCGACGACGGGCTGACCGGGCTCCGAGGGTGGTCCGACGGTGGTTCGACGAGTGAGGCCCTCGTGCTCAGTGCACGACGCGGGTGCGCGACTGCTCGCGGAGGTACTGCTGGAGATAGTACGGCCCGCCGCCGAGTTTGCCGGCCGTGCCACTGCGCTTCCAGCCGCCGAACGGCTGCACCCCCGGCCAGGCACCGGTCGTCGCGCCGGCGGCCCGGTTGACGTACACGACGCCGGCCTCGACACGATCGAAGAACTCCTCGATCTCGGCCTCGTCCTCGGCGAACAGTCCCGCCGTCAGCGCGAACGGGACGGCGTTCGTCAACCGGAGTGCTTCGTCGAGTGAGTCGACCGGGCGGACCGCGATCAGGGGGAGGAACAGCTCGGTGGTCCAGATCGGCGAGTCATCGGGTACCCGGACGACGGTCGGGGCGACGAAGTTGCCGGCCGCGAGACGACCCTCCGTCAACCGCTCACCGCCGGTGAGTACCTCGCCGGTGTGGCGCGCGTCGGCGACGGCGGCTTCGAATCGTTCCAGTGCCTTCTCGTCGACGACCGGTGACAGGAAGCCGCCCGGATCGAGCGGGCTGGTGGTGGGGATCGCCTCGGCGCGGGCGACGAGTCGGGCGACGAACTCCTCGGCCACATCAGCATGCACGAACACCCTCGACGCCGCCGAGCACTTCTGGCCACCGAATCCGAACGCGCTGCGAGCCGTACCCTCGACCGCGAGGTCGAGATCGGCCGAGGCGGCCACGATCACGGGGTTCTTGCCGCCCATCTCGCAGATCGCCGGCTTGGGGTGTGAGGTCGAGAACGACTCGATGATCGACATGCCGACGGCGCTCGAACCGGTGAAGGTGACCCCGTCGACCCCGGGATGGTGCACCAGCGCCGATCCGACATCGCCCCCTCCGGTCAGGAGGCTGATCGCCCCGGTCGGCACGCCGGCGTCGACGAACGCACGTCGAACGAGATGGGCGGAGTAGGAGCCGATCTCCGACGGCTTGGCGATCACGGCGTTGCCGGCGACGAGCGCGGCGCCGACCGGCCCCCCGATGAGGGCGTTGGGATAGTTGAACGGGCCGATCACGGCCCACACGCCGTACGGGCGCAGCACGTCGCTGGTCACCTCGGCCTCGCTGAAGCGCTGCATCGGGATGTCGAAGCCGTCGTGCTCGCGCATCGCATGCGTGTAGTAGCGGATCAGGTCGGCGGTCTCCTCGACCTCGCCGATCGCTTCCAGGCGGCTCTTGCCGTTCTCCCACGCCAGCGCGGCGCCGTCGAGGATCGATCGCTCCGAGATCAGGTCGGCGGCGCGATCGAGGATGTCGCAGCGCTCCTGCCACGGAGTAGCGGCCCAGATCGGTTGCGCCGAACGTGCGACCGCGACGGCGTCGGCGACGTCATCGGCATCGGCGAGGGTGAAGTCGCCGATCGAGACGGACGTGTCGACCGGCGACACGGTCGTGAACGTCTCGCCGAACCGCTCCTCGTCGCCGATCCAGAGCGGGTGCGTGGCCCCGAGCTCGGCCCGCACAGCGACCGAGGCGTCGGTGTACGACGCCTGCAACTCGGCATCGTCGGCGGACAGCGTGGCATAGGTGACGCGGAAAGCGGCCATGGCCGCGAACTCTGACACATGCGCGCCCACCCCGTCGATGTCGGCCGCTGCGAATCGTGTCGGACACCGCTCGCAACGGCGGGTGCGAGCGTCAGTCGAACAGGTCGGGGTCGGTGCGGCAGATCTCCTGCCACAGCGGCTGGAACGAGAGCCAGCCGGCGAACGAGCTGCCCGCGGTCTGGAAGGTGTGCTGTGCGTACTCGTCGCGGATCTCGATCGGGTCGCCGGCGGCCATCGCCATCAGCTGGGCCTGGCACGAGCGCTCCATCGTGACGAACCAGAACACCGCCTCGTCGACCGATTGGCCGACCGTGAACAGGCCGTGGTTCTGGTGGATGGCGGCCTTGCCGGCCGGGAAGCGTGCCGCGAAGTCCCTGCCGGCCTGGATGTCGTTCACGACCGCGCCGCCGTGCTCGGTGATCACCGTGTGGTCGTCGTAGAAGATGCAGGCGTCTTGGGTGATCGGTGCGAGCGGGATGCCGAGCGAGCTGAACGACTTGCCGAAGGGCGAGTGCGAGTGGGCGGCTGCGATGACGTCGGGGCGAGCCGCGTGGATCGCTGCGTGCAGGACGAACGCCGCTTGGTTGACGTGGCTGCGGCCGTAGACGACGTTGCCCTCGTGGTCGAGCAGGATCAGGTCGCTCGACGTGATGTGTCGGAAGCTCATGGCGAACGGATTGACCCAGAACAGGTCGGGGAACTCGGGATCGCGGACGGTGATGTGCCCGGCGACGCCCTCGCCGAAGCCGAAGCGACCGAAGATGCGGAGCGCTCCGGCGAGCTTCGCCTTGCGATGGGCCCGCTCCTCCTCGACTGTGTCGAAGGTCTCGGGCATCGGGATGTAGAGATCGCTCTGGGGCGACAGCGTCACACCGTCGATGGTGCGGGTCGTCGTCGTGCTGTCGTGCTCGGTCATCGCCATGTCGCGATGCTAACGGTCCGTCGGCGACCGCTGACCAGCAGGCTCGAACGAGCGTGCCGATCGTCCGCTGGTCCGGGAAATCGGTCGCATGGCCGGATCGTCGTGCGCGACGATTCCGCAGCCGGTCGATCGTCCCAGCGGGTTGGTCGGCCAGGTTGACAACGACCCGTCCGCGCCGTGAGCCTGGAGTCGGCGGGCATTCGAATCGAGTCGAGGAGGGTCATGCATGTCTCACGGGTACTTGTGAGCGTTGCGGCGGTTGCGCTGGTCGCCGGGTGTGGTGTCGATGCAGGTGGTGCCGGCGATCGCCCGCGGACCGGGACCGGCATCGAGGCCCTGCCGTCCGTCGGCGAGGTGTCGCCGCCGGCACCGCCCGCGATCGCTTCGTCGCCGGATTCGAGCGGGTCGGCGTCGACGCCCGCGATGGCGGAGACGGCGGATGTGGCGGACCAGCAGCTCCAGCAGCTCGAGCAGCCGGCGATCTGGCCGGCCGCCGACGTCGTCTTCGCCACCCCTGACGAGGCGGCGGCAGACTTCGTCCGCGAGGTGCTGATCTCCGACGGTGAGCCCGAGCTCGGTGAGTTCCAGCAGGGCGACGCTCGCAGTGGCGAGATCGTCGTGTTCTTCCCCGGCGAATCCGCGGGCGCGACGCCGTCGGAGCGTGGACTCCTGGCCCTGCGGCAACTCGGTCCCGACGACGGCTGGTTCGTGATCGCCGCCAGCAGCGACGGCGCGAACATCGCGACGCCCGCTGCCCTCGCCGCGGTCGCCGCCGGACCGCTCAGGGTCGAGGGTACGGCGCGCGGTTTCGAAGCGACGGTCGTCGTGTCGGCGTTCCCCGCGGGCGACAGAAGCACCCTGCTCGATCAGGAGATCGCCAGCGGGGGAGCCTTCGCCGATCTCGAGCCCTACAGCGCGACCCTCGACCTGTCGGATGCAACCCCCGGCGAGGTGATCGTGATCCTGGTGCAGGGCGACACCGGTCTCGGGAACGACCCGAGCACCTTCGCCGCGATCCCCGTGGTCGCCGAGGAGATCATCCCTGCCACCCGCTGAGCAGATCCGGAACCGGACGACGTTCATTCGCGCAGTGATGCGAGGACACCGATGTGATCGGGCCCGACGCCGCAGCATCCACCGATCAGACGAACCCCGCGGTCGTGCCACCGCCTGGCGGCGGCCTCGTAGTCGTCGGGCGAGATCACGCTGTCGAAGACCCACTCACCGTTCACGTAGTCGCCGCTGTGGGCGTACACACCGACGACTCCCGACCATGCATCGACCGCGATGTCGAGGCACTCGTCGATCATGTCGACGTCGGTGTGCATGATCGTGATGACACCGACGTCGTCGGCCCCGAGGGCAGCGATCGCGTCGGCGAGCAGTTCGCCGTCCCGCAGCCGAACGCTTCCGTCGTCCGCGAACGGTCGGCCCTCCTCGGAGCCACATGTCAAACCGACCCAGATCGGGAGTCCGGCGGAGACGGCGCCATCGAGCGTCGCACGCATTCGATCGATGTCGATCATCATCTCGAGCATGAGGAGGTCTGCGCCGCCGGCCTTCAGCGCTGCCGCTTGTTCGATGGTGTTGCGCCGAAGCACGTCGAGCGTGGGATGCGTACCGGCCCAGGTCCAGTTGCTGATCGCGCCGGCGACGACGACCGCGTCGGCTGCGACGCCTGCCGCCCTGCGAGCCTCGATGGCCAGCTCGACCCCACGTCGGTTGTAGGCGACGAAGTCGGCTGCGACGTTTGCTGCCTCGAGCGTGTGCTTGTGGGTGGCGAAGGTGTTGGCGATGATCACCTGGGCGCCGACTGCGATGTAGTCGCTGTGCACCTGACGGACGATGTCGGGGTGGCTGAGCGCTCCACCACCGTTCCAGGCGTTGTCGAGCTGTGGAACGCCTCGTCGTTCGCATTCCGTTCCGGTCGCCCCGTCGATGAGCACGGTTTCGCCGGCATCGATCCGCGCCATGAGGTCGTCGAGCCTTGTCATGTCGTCTCCCTGTGCCGTCGCGCGTGAAACGCGGGTCCGGCTGTCGATTGTCGCAACGCCGGCCTTCGCCATCGCAGGACAGGAACCGCCCAACGCCGGTGCCTGAGCAGCGCCGGCAGCGTGGACGACGCCCGTTTGCGGTGAGTGGTTCGAGTCGCATCCGAGTCCGAGATCGTACCGATGGCCGGCGAACTGACGATGCTGCTCGCTCGCCGTGTCGTCGAAATCGCCCGAGAATCCCGCGCCGATCCGACGCTACTGCCACTGCGCACAAGCCGGGCGGGCGTCCAGACATCACATCGCCGCCCACCGCGTGCGGTCACGCGGTCGGCGGGAGGCCGAGGCGTTCGACGATCTCGGCGAAGACCGCCTGACGATCCTGTGTGGCGTCCACGTTGACGACGAACTCCTTGCGGTCGAACAGGTCGATGACCGGCCTCGTCTTGGCGTGATAGTCGCGGAGGCGGTTGGCGAGCGCCTCGGGGTTGTCGTCGTCGCGGCGCACGAGCTTGCCGCCGCAGACGTCACACGTGTCCTCGACCTCGGGACGGTGCGCGATCAGGTTGTAGTCGAGACCACATCCGGAGCACAGACGGCGTGAGAGCACGCGCCGCTCGACCTCGCTGTCGGGTATCTCGAGGTTGATCACGCCGTCGATGTCGTAGCTCTCGAGGAAGAACTCGGCCTGAGGGGCGTTGCGGGGGAACCCGTCGACGACGAACCCGTAGTTCCAGTCGTGGAGGTCCAACCGCTCGCGCACCACGGACTCGACCAGGTCGTCGCCGACGAGTTCACCTCCATCGACCGTGCGTTTGACGGCCGCGCCCAGCTTGGTGTGGTACTGGATGTGCCATCGGAAGATGTCGCCGACGCTGATGTGGACGAGGTCGTATCGCTCTGCGAGCTGGCCGGCCTGGGTTCCCTTGCCGCTGCCCTGCACTCCCATGATCACGTACTTGCGCACCGACCCATGGTGGCACGCGAGACTGAGCGCGTGAACCGACAGATCAATCCGCCGTCGATCGCGCCGCCGGCGGCGAACTACGCCCACGCCGTGCTGACCGAGGGGGCATCTCGCTGGCTCCACACCTCCGGCGTCGTGCCCGATCGGCCCGACGGCACCGTGCCCGACGACATCGGCGACCAGGCCGAGGTGATCTGGGGGAACATCGGCGCGATGCTCGCCCAGGCCGGGATGCGCCCGGCCGACATCGTGAGCGTCACGACCTACGTCGTCGCCGGCGAGGAGTTCAGCGCCGTGATGGGGGTCCGCGACCGCTTCCTCGGCGGGCGGCGGGCCGCATCGACCCTGGTCACCGTGCCGGCGCTCGCGCAGCCGGCGTGGAAGATGGAGATCGCCGTCATCGCAGCGGCCGCATGAACCGCGCTCACACCGCGAACGCTCGAGCTGCCTCCAACAGCGTCGGCACCACCGTCCCATCGCCCTCGACCGTCATGTCGAGGGCATCCGGCTCGATGCGGCGAGCGGCGACTCGGCAGTAGTCGAGGACGTCGGACGCCAGCACCACGGTCGGCTCCCCGGGCTCACCGATGTCGAAGGAACCCCCGCCTGGGCCGGTGAGCACGATACGGGTCGGCGGCAACGCCGCCCGGCCTCCCACGGCGGGGACGATGAACGGGAGTGAAGCGACCGACAACGCCGACATCGTCCTCAGTTCGGGTGGTGTCGGCGTGTCGAGTGGGCGGCCCGTCGCTCGCCTGATGTCGTCGGCGTGAGTCCAGAGCTCGAACGCCCGGGCGACCAGCGCGGACCCGTGCGAGAACGGCCAGCCGTGCATGGAGGTGGGTGCATCACGGGCGAAGGCGTCGGATTCGACGTGTTCGATGATGTGCTGCACTGCGTCCCACCAGCGATCGCTGGTGATGTGAGGGTCCCCCGTCAGTTCCCGAGCGATGTCGTCCGCGCCCAGTTCGAGGTGGTGACGACCGGCGTCGGCGCGGACGCTCGGGCTGTCGAGCCCGAGTTGTACCGCTGTGTAACGCTCGATCACGAGGAGATGAGCGACCAGACCGTGCACCGACCAATGGTACGGAGCAGCTCGCTGCCGCCATTCGTCGGCTGTGAGGTCCGTGAGGAGCTCGAGGAGGGCCGAGGCGCGCAGGCGAAAGGTCGCAGCCGGGGGGAGCTGCTCGACCGATTCACGCGGCCGAGCTTTGACGGCCCGGAGCACGGACTCCCGCAACGCGGGCGGCGCGCCGTCAGCGATGCCCTCTGCGAGTGCCGCGAGCACCGGAAGCGCTTCCAACTGCGCCGCCGCAGTGTCGAGGTCATCGGGTTCGCGGTTCATGCCGTCGTCACCTCTCCTCCTTGGTTCAGTACCGCCGCGAGGTGGCGAAGTCCGAGGCGGATACGCGACTTCGCTGTCCCCTCGCGCGTGCCGGTCGCCTCGGCGACCTGGCGGAAGGTGAGGCCATCGAAATAGGCGAGTTCGATCACGCGTCTCTGGGCGTCCGGGAGCGCGGACAACGCCGCCCTGACTCGCATGCCCGCGATCATCGCGAGCGCGGCTTCGTCGACGTGGGGCGCCACCCCGGACGCTGACGTGCTCGCACGCTCCTCATTTGCGTGACGTCGCAGCGCCGACCGCACATGATCGATGGACCGTCGTCGCGCGATCACGACCAGGAAGGTTCGCAGCGACCCGCGTTCGGGGTTCCAGCGATCCGGACGGTTCCACAAGGTCATGAACACGTCCTGGCACACGTCGGCCGCCGTCTCGCGGTCCACCAACCTGGCCGCGACCCCGAACACGACCGCGTTGTACTGGTCGTACGCCGCGGCAAGCGCTGTGTCGTCGCCCGCTTCGATTCGAGCAACGAGCCGGCGTTCCCATGCGGACACGCCATCGGGCATCGGCTGAGATGCTAGTGCCACGAGTGTCGGTGCGGAAGCGGGCTGGTCTCCCAGTGGTGACCGGGGACGGCGGCGTCGGTGCGGTCATCGTCTCAGGCTCATGCCGGCATCGGCACGCTGACCCCGTGACGTTCGACCACCTCGATGGTCTCGGGAAGCGACACCACATCGAGTGGGCCCGGCGGGAGGCTGGCGTCGAGATCGTCGAAGAACGCCGACGCTCGGGCGCCGCTCGACATCAAGACGAAGCTGGCCTCGGCGGAGACGATGCGGAACGTGTGGAGGGTGTCGGCGGGCACCCTGGTACAAGTCCCCGGCACGATGGTGATGCACGTGCCCTCGATCCTCACCTCCACCTCGCCCGCAAGACCGAGGTACGACTCGATCCACGGATGCGCATGGAGCGGCGGGCCGGCGTCCATCGTTCCGGAAACCCGGAACACCTCGAACGCGGCTCCCGCCTGCAAGACCTCGATCTCGACGCCGGCCGTGTGGAGCGTCCGGCCGACGTGTCGGGCCGAGCGTTCGGCTGCTGCTCGCTCGTGGAGTCCGACATCGAGCAGGTGGCGGAATTCCGTGACCTTGCCGTCGGCTCCGAAATGCCACTCGTGCGCCTCGTGGTTGCGTGGGACCTCGCCGCCGCCGATGATGCGGCCCGCCACCGTGACCGGAACCATCACGACATCACCGCCGTCACAGACGCGACCGGGTTCGAAGTGCGTGAGCTCCAGGTTTGCCATCAGGTGCCCAAAGAACTCCATCACTTCCTGCTTTCCGCGCCGTGGCGTCAGGTAGGCGATGCCCTCGGATCGCAATCCCTCGTCCCACACGACGTCGTCGTCGAGCTGGTCGACGATCCAGGCGACGTCACCTCGTCCGAACGCTTGATAGATGCCGGTCACCGTTCCCATGTTGTCTGCCATCTGGCTCTCCTTGGATGCGACGAGCCGCCCCTCGGCTCGTGTCATCGATGGTTCGGCACCGCGGGCGATCTGGATCACCGGTCGATCGCTGCAGCGCAGCGAACGGTCGCGTCGTACGCTGGCTGCATGGCCGATGACGTGCGCCGAACCGACTCCGGAATCGAGATCCAGCCGCTCTACACCGCTGACGACCTCGCCGACTGGAACGCTGCCGAGCAGCTCGGGTTGCCGGGTGAGCCGCCGTTCACACGCGGGGTCTATCCGTCGATGTACCGCGGGCGGCTCTGGACGATGCGCCAGTACTCCGGTTTCGGCGACGCAGCATCCACCAACGAGCGCTTCCACTTCCTGCTGAACGCCGGCCAGACCGGGTTGTCGTGCGCGTTCGACCTGCCGACCCAGATGGGCTACGACTCGGATCATCCCCGCGCCGAGGGCGAGGTCGGCAAGGTCGGCGTCGCGATCGACTCACTCGACGACATGCGGGCGCTCCTGAAAGGCATCCCCCTCGACAAGGTCACGACGTCGATGACCATCAACTCGACCGCCGCGATCCTGCTGCTGATGTACGAGCTGGTGGCCGAGGAGCAGGGTGTCGACGCATCGAGGATCTCGGGCACGATCCAGAACGACCTGCTCAAGGAGTACATCGCTCGCGGCACCTATGTCTACCCGCCGCGGGAATCGATCCGGATCACCACCGACATCTTCGGTTACTGCGCCGAGCACGTCCCGCGGTGGAACACGATCTCGATCTCCGGCTACCACATCCGTGAGGCCGGCTCGACGGCCGCCCAGGAGATCGCCTTCACGCTCGCCAACGCGATCGCGTACGTCGGGGCAGCGGTCGACGCCGGGCTCGACGTCGACGAGTTCGCGCCCCGGATCAGCTTCTTCTGGAACGGTCACAACCACTTCTTCGAGGAGGTCGCCAAGTTCCGGGCCAGTCGCCGGATGTGGCATCGGATCATGACCGAGCGCTTCGGCGCCGACGATCCGAAGTCCGCGATGCTGCGGTTCCACACCCAGACCGGTGGTTCGACGCTCACCGCTCAACAACCCGTGAACAATGTCGTGCGGGTGGCGCTCCAGGCGCTCGCGGCGGTGATGGGCGGCACCCAATCGCTCCACACCAACGGCTTCGACGAGGCGCTGTCGCTGCCGACCGAGAACGCAGCCCGGCTCGCGCTGCGCACCCAGCAGATCATCGGCTACGAGGCGGGCGTCACCGATTCGCCCGACCCGCTCGCCGGCTCATACCTCGTCGAGTCCATGACCGACGAGGTCGAGCGGCTCGCCTGGGAGTACATCGAGCGGATCGACGAGCTCGGTGGCGCGGTCGCAGCGATCGAGCAGGGCTTCCAGATGGAGGAGATCGAGCAGGCCGCCTACGAGTACACCAAGTCGATCGACGACGACGAGCGCGTGATCGTCGGACTCAACAAGTTCACCATCGACGACGAACCCGAGCCCGACGTGTTCCCCATCGACCCCGCGCTCGAGCCGGCCCAGAAGCAGCGCCTCTCCGCCTTCAAGGCGAATCGTGACGCCGCCGACGTCGCCCGTCGCCTGGAGGCACTCCGTGAGGTCGCCCGCGGCACCGACAACCTGCTGTTCCCGATGAAGGACGCTCTCCGTGCCGGCGCGACGCTCGGAGAGGTGAGCGACGCCCTGAGGGACGTGTTCGGCCAGTACCACCCGTGATGGGTCGCCGATGACGTCCGAGGGTTCGTGGCCGGGCGCCCATGCAGACGTCGAGTGTTGTGACGTCGTCACGACCGGACGACGGTCGGGGAAACCGCACGAGATCGAGATCTGGTTCGGTCTGCTCGGCGACACGATGTACCTGATCTCGGGCAACGGGCCGGACGCCGATTGGTACCGGAACGCCCTCGCCGACCCAACGGTGCTCGTGAAGCTGGCAGGGCAGGAGCGCACCGGGCGTGCGCGCGATGTCATCGACCCGGACGAACGTCGGCATTGCGGCGATCTGATGGGCGCCAAGTACGTGTGGGACGGCGACCCCGACATCGGACTCACCTACGAGGCCTGGTGCTACGACGTGCCGGCGGTCGCGATCGAGTTCGACTGACGGCCCGATTCGCCCGGCACCTCGTCGCCGCTCGGGAACGCACGTGTGCATTCGCAGCTCGGCTTCGGTGGCGGACTCGACGATGGATGCCTGTCACCGGCCGCGAGTCGCACCCGCGCACGACCCTGTCCTCCAGGGACCGCCGGTCTCAGGGGGTCGTCGCCGGACTCACCGTTCCGCCACTGAGGGTCTGTGTGCATGCGCTTCCGGCGGCCGGCGCGATGGAGTAGGTGCCGTCGCCCGGAGCGGACACCTCGAACAGGACGGACTCGGAGTTCAGGGTGCCGATCGCGACGAGATCGGTCTCGTCGCCGTAGGTGCCACTCTGAGCTCGCAGCGCTTCTTGTGCCGTCGTCAACGCCCGCAGCTCGTTCACGCACGTGGCGTCCTCGCCCCGGTCCGACGCACCGCCGACGGCGAAGACGACCACGACGGACAAGACCCCGAGGATGACGATGACGATCAGCAACTCGATGAGGCTGAAGCCGCCGTCTCGCGCACGATCGGCGTTGCGCCCGGCGGCTGCCGGTTCTCGGGTACGGCGGACGTTCTCCACAACGCGTTCATCGGCCGTTCGGCCGGTCTCCTCGCATCAAGAAGCCGTCAACCCGCCGCGGTACCAGTTGACGCGGTACCAGTTGACGCTGATCGGTACCGTGCCGTACGGTGGCGCCCGTGGGGGAAGCCGTGACCGGAGCCGCGCGATGAGGGCTGCTCCGTGAGCGTTCTGCGGTCGAAGCTCGACACCCGCACCGACGAGTACCGCGAGAACCTGGCGGCGATGGAGTCGCTCTGGGCCGAGGTCGCGGAGCTGATGGCGGCCGTGCCGTCGATCGGCGGACAGCGCTACGTCGACCGCCACCACGCGCGGGCAAAGATGCTGCCCCGCGAGCGGATCGAGCTGCTCGTCGACCACGACACGCCTCTCCTCGAGCTCAGCTCCCTGGCCGGCTGGGGGAGCGAGTTCCCGATCGGTGCCGGCTCGGTGCACGTGATCGGTGTCGTCGAGGGTGTCGAATGTGCGATCACCGCGTCCGACATGACCTATCGGGGCGGCTCGATGAACCCCCGCTCGGTCGACAAGGGGGAGCGCTTCCGCGACATCATCCGTTGCAACCGGCTGCCGTGGATCAACCTCAACGAGTCGGCTGGAGCCGATCTGCCGTTCCAGGCCGACATCTTCATCCGCGGCGGCGAGGGCTTCCGCGACCAGACGCAGCTCTCCAAGCTCGGCATCCCGACGATCACCGCGTCGTTCGGACCGAACACGGCCGGTGGCGCGTACACGCCCGGGATGAGCGACTACACGATCTTCGTCAAGGGCCGCGGCACGGCCTACCTGGGCGGGCCCCCGCTCGTGAAGATGGCGATCGATGAGGTCGTCGACGAGGAGACCCTCGGTGGCGCCGAGATGCACAGCCGCACCAGCGGTTTGAGCGACTACCTGGCCGCCGACGAGATGGATGCGCTCCGGATGGTGCGCGACATCGTCCGCCACCTCCGCTGGCGCAAGCTGGGGCCGGGCCCGTCGGAGCCGGCCGACGACCCGCTGTTCGACCCGGCCGAGCTGATCGGCTGCGCATCGGCCGACGTGCGGATCCCGTTCGACATGCGCGAGATCTACGCCCGACTGCTCGACGGCTCTCGGTTCGAGGAGTTCAAGCCGCTCTACGGCGACAAGCTCGTCTGTGGTTGGGGGTCGATCCACGGCTACCCGGTCGGCCTGCTCGGCAACAACGGGATCCTCTTCTCCGAGGAGGCGAAGAAGGGCGCCCAGTTCATCCAGCTCTGCAATCGCAGCGACACGCCGCTGGTCTTCCTCCACAACATCACCGGGTTCATGGTCGGCTCGAAGGCTGAGCAGGGCGGCATCATCCGCAACGGCGCCAAGATGATCAACGCCGTGTCGAACAGCGAGGTCCCTCACTTCTGCCTGATGGTGGGCGCGTCGTACGGGGCGGGCAACTACGGCATGGCCGGCAAGGCCTACGACCCGCGCTTCATCTTCTCGTGGCCCAACCACAAGATCGCGGTGATGGGTGGCCGTCAGCTCGCCGGCGTGATGGACATCGTCGCCCGCAACGCCGCCGCCGGGCGCGGCATCGAGATCGACGAGGACGACCTGAACCTCAAGAAGGAAGCACTGGAGGCGCAGATCGAGGGCGAGTCATCGGCGTTGTACGCGACCGGTCGGGTCTGGGACGACGGGATCATCAATCCGAACGACTCTCGCACCGTGCTCGGACTGGCCCTCTCCGCCGCACACTCGAACATCGTGCAAGGCGCCCGCGAGTACGGGGTGTGGAGGCACTGATGGGAGTCGGGCTCTCCCGCTCGCTGGCGGTCGCGCCGTTCGCCCGAGTGCTCGTGGGCGGCTTCGCCGTGCCCGCTGGTCTATGCCTCACGACATCGTCGATTCGGCGACGGTGGAGGGGGATCGCGGAGCGCCCCCTCGACACCACCCGCACCTGGTCGTCACGTGTTCGGGTACGGCCGCTACCCCTGATGTACGTCGTGGGTGCGTCATGAAGATCTTGATCGCCAATCGGGGGGAGATCGCTTGCCGGATCGCGCGCACCGCGCACGAGATGGGGATCTCGACGGTCGGGATCTACTCCGAACCCGACTGCAACGCGCTCCACGTCGATTCGGTCGACGTCGCGGTCGCGCTCTCTGGTTCGACGCCGAGTGAGTCGTATCTGCGCGGCGACGTGATCATCCAGGCTGCACTCGACACACGCGCGACCGCGATCCACCCCGGCTACGGGTTCCTCGCGGAGAACGCCGACTTCGCGCAAGCCGTCATCGATGCCGGCCTGACCTGGATCGGCCCGACCCCCGACCAGATTCGCCTGCTCGGCGACAAGGTCGCCGCCAAGCGAGCGGCGATCGAGGCCGGGGTACCGACCACCGAGATCGTCGAGGTCTCGGCCGGTGAGAGTCCCGACGAGCTCGCGATGCCGGTGCTCGTCAAGGCAGCATCGGGCGGCGGTGGGCGCGGGATGCGAGTGGTCCATGAACAGCGTGATCTCGAGGACGCGGTCGAGGCGGCGAGCCGGGAGGCAGCAAGCGCTTTCGGCGACGGCACCGTCTTCATCGAACCGTTCATCGAACGTGGTCGACATGTCGAGGTGCAGATCCTCGGCGACGTCCACGGCAACATCGTCCACCTCGGCGATCGGGAGTGCTCCGTGCAGCGCCGCAACCAGAAGGTCATCGAGGAGGCACCGTCGCCGGGCATCAGCGACAACGTGCGCGATCGGCTCCACGCCGGCGCGCTCGCGCTGGCCAGGCACGTCGGGTACGTCGGCGCCGGCACGGTGGAGTTCATGGTCGGCGAGTCCGGTGACGGCGAGCCGACCATCACGTTCCTCGAGGTCAACACGCGCCTCCAGGTCGAGCATCCGGTGACCGAGGCGATCACCGGCATCGATCTCGTCGAGATGCAGATCGGCGTCGCCAGCGGCAACCCGTTGCCGTTCTCCCAGGACGACATCACCCTCGACGGGCACGCCATCGAGGTGCGGCTGGTCGCTGAGGACCCAGCGACCGGCTGGGTCCCCTCGACCGGCACCCTGACCGAGTTCGAGATCGCCGGTGATGTCCGCGTCGACACCGGATTCTGCGCCGGGAGCACGGTGTCGGCCGACTACGACTCGCTGCTCGCCAAGGTGGTCGCCCATCACGCCGACCGCGGCGTCGCAGCGCTGCGCATCGCACGCGCCTTGCGGACCGCCCGCATCGGTGGCGTCCGGACCAATGCCAACATGCTCGCGGCGGCCATGGTCGAGTCGGACTTCCGGTCCGGTCGGACCTTCACGTCGTACCTCGCGGATCATCCCGACGTGGTCGCCAGCCGCGGACCGACCGGCGACGACCGCCTCGCGCTCCTGCTCGGTGGACTCTTGGCCGACGAGGCCCGCAACCGGTCTGCCGATGCGGCGACCGGGTTCGCGCCTTCCGGTTGGCGGAACCTGCCCACGCGCGGGCAGCGGCGCAGCTGGCTGCTCGGCGACGAGGAGTATCAGGTCGAGTACTCGATCGCCGGGGCCATCGCCCGCGTGTTGGTCGGACCATGGCCCGAACCCCAGGCCGACGGCAGCATGCCTGCCGACGAGCGTCGTGACGTGCTCGTCCGCATGCTCGACCGGGCACCCGCCCGCCAGGTGGTCGAGGTCGACGGTCGCCGTCATGCCGTCTCTGTCTCGTTCCACGGCGACACCATGCTCACCACGGGCCCGGCCGGCACGCTCGAATGGACCCGTCCTGGGCGCTTCGTCGATCACGACGCCGACGCCGAAGGTGGCGGCCCGATCTGCCCGCTCCCGGGCACCGTCATCGCGGTCCACGTGGAAGCGGGCCAGATCGTCAGCGACGGTCAGCTGCTGATGGTGGTCGAGGCGATGAAGATGGAGCACAAGATCACCGCCCACGGTGATCACGTCGTCGGCGAGGTCCGATTCGCGGTCGGTGACCGCGTCGACACCGGTGATCTGCTCGTCGCCCTCGCAACCGCGACCCCCGACGAGGCGGAGTGACGTGACCGAACCGATCCGGATCGCCAACTGCTCCGGCTTCTTCGGCGATCGCCTGTCGGGTGCGAGGGAGATGGTCGACGGCGGCCCGATCGACGTCCTCACCGGCGATTGGCTCGCCGAACTGACGATGCTCATCCTCAGCCGGATCCGCGCCAAGAAGCCGGGCGGCGGGTTCGCCTCGACCTTCGTGACCCAGATGGAGCAGGTGATGGGGACGTGCCTCGATCGCGGCATCAAGGTCGTCTCGAACGCCGGCGGACTCGACCCGGCAGGGTGCGCCGAGGCCGTGCACGAGGTGGCCGACCGCCTCGGGATCTCGCCGACGATCGCATACGTCGACGGTGACGACCTGCTGCCACGCATCGCCGAGCTCGCCGATCGTGGCGGTCTGCGCCCGTTCCACGATGAGGGTGACCTCGGCGATCTGAGCCGCTACCTCACGGCCAACGCCTACTTCGGCGGGTGGGGCATCGTCGACGCGCTCTCCCGTGGCGCCGACATCGTCATCACGGGCCGTGTCACCGATGCGGCAGTCACGTGTGGCCCGGCGGCGTGGCACCACGGCTGGCAACGCAACGACTGGAACCAGCTGGCCGGCGCGGTGGTCGCCGGGCACGTGATCGAGTGCTCGGCGCAGGCGACGGGTGGCAACTACTCGTTCTTCACCGAGGTTCCGGGAATGGAGCGGCTCGGTTTCCCGTGGGCCGAGATCGCGGCCGACGGGTCGTCGGTCATCGGCAAGCACGACGGGACGGGCGGTGAGGTGTCGATCGGCACCGTCACCTCACAGTTGCTGTACGAGATCGGCGGCCCCCGATATCTCGGTCCCGATGTCACGGCGCGCTTCGACACGATCGAGCTCGAACAGGTGGTGCCCGACCGGGTCCGCATCTCGGGCACGGTCGGCGAGCCGCCGCCGTCGACGCTCAAGGTGGCGATGAATGAGCTCGGCGGGTACCGCAACACGATTGCCGTCGCGCTCACCGGGCTCGATGTCGAGGCCAAGGCCGCCGTCGTCGAGGCGACGTTCTGGCGGGCGTGTCCGTTCACTCCCGCTGACCTCGCGGCGGTCGAGACGCGCGTGATCCGCACCGATCACGCCGACCCCACCTCGAACGAGGCGGCGACCGCCCAATGGCGGATCACCGTCAGGGATCCGGACGAGCGCAAGGTCGGTCGAGCGTTCTCCAACGCCTTCGTCGAGACCGCCCTGGCGAGCATCCCCGGTCTGTACGGGCTCTCCGGTGGGCCGTCGGCCGCAGCTCCGTACGGCGTGTATCGGCCGGCGCTCGTTCCGGCCGATCTCGTGCCCCAGTACGTCCATGTGGACGGCACGACGCTGCAGGTCGACTCCGTCGCGCCGGCGAACGGGCCCACTGACGACGCCGTGCCGAGTGAGACCGTTCACTCGGCCGGCCGGATCGATCGCGCGACGACCGAGCGCCTGCCGCTCGGACGCGTGGCCGGTGCTCGGTCGGGCGACAAGGGAGGCAACGCCAACCTCGGCGTGTTCACCCGATCCGATGCGGCGTTCACGTGGCTGAGCGCCTTCCTCACGGTCGAGCGAATCCAGGAGCTGCTCCCCGAGACGGCTCCGTTGCGTGTCGACCGCCACGATCTCCCCAACCTCCGTGCGCTCAACTTCGTCGTCCACGGGCTGCTGGAGGAGGGGGTCGCCGCATCGAGTCGCATCGACGCCCAGGCCAAGAGCCTCGGCGAGTGGTTGCGCGCACGGGTGGTCGACATTCCCGTGGCGCTGCTCTGATCAGGCAGTGTGTCGGAGTCGCTGGTGTCGCCGCACGGCGGGGACGATGCCGAACACGACGAACGTCCCGACGGCGGCGACGACGAGGGCCAGCAGTGCCATGACGAGGAACGGGCGGAGATCCTCGTTCCCATCCTCGCCGGCGGTGTCGGGCACGGTCGTGGGCGCAGCACCCGTGGTCGTTGTCGTGGTCGTGGTCGGGGTCGTGGTCGGGGTCGTGGCGGTTCCGCTCGCTGCGCCGTCAGCGGGTCGCGTCGAGACGGATGCGCCCGGCAGCGGTGGCCGCGCCGGGCCGAAGTCGCCGGGGATCGGTGCCGCACCGAGCGAACGGTTCCCGGCGCAGAGGCCACTTCGGTACTCGCCGGCGCCTGGTCTCGAGAGGTCGGTCTCGCCGACGGCGAAGATGAGGTACGGACCACGGCCGGCGAGCTCCATCCCGCATGCGGCACCGTCCACGCTCGTGCGGATCGACTGCGCCTCGAACGCGTCGCCCTTGTGCACCTCGGTGACGCCGAACGTGAACCATCGGGGCAGATCCGACGAGTACTCGCCCGACTCCGGCGGCGGCTGCGACCACTCGTCGACGACGGTGCCGACGAACACGACGGATGCGTTGTCGAGATGCTCCCGATCGGTCGATTCGGCGCACGAGCACGCCCGGACAGACGCAGGCGCGACCCAGAGGGCGGCCGCTGCGATCGCGGTGCCGACGAGCATGCGTACGTGCACCGATCTCACGGATCGAGCCGAGTGGGACGCTCTCGGTGGATACCGTCGCCGTGTGCGCTGGGTGATCGACGGCAACAACGTGTACGGATCGCGGCCGGACGGGTGGTGGAACGACCGCGATCGGGCGGCCGGTCGGTTCGCCCAGCGGGTCGCCGAATGGTGCCGAACGCACGACGACGACGTCACCATCGTCTTCGACGCTCCCGTGTCGTCGGCGACGCTCGAACTCGCCGGCGGCAATCTCCGGATCGTCGAGGCACCGCATCGCGGGCGCGACGCAGCGGACGATCACATCGTCGAACTCGTCGAACTCGTCGAAACCGTCGACGGCGGCCCGGCTGCCGGCCCCGGCGCTCCAGTCGCCGTGACCGTCGTGACCTCCGACCGGGGCCTTCGCCGACGACTGTCCGACCACGTCGACGTGATGGGCGTCGCACGGTTCCGTGAGATCGTCCGCTACTGAGGTGTCAGGGCCCAGAAGGGTGCGGGTGCCGAGTCGTCCGGTAGCTCGATGGCGCTCGCCGACCGATCGGTTGGCAGGATCCACTCATGAGGCAGAGCCACGTCAGCTGCACCATCGACGCACCCGCCGACGCGGCCTGGCGCATCCTGATCGATGTCCGGCGCTGGCCGGAGTGGGGGCCGAGCGTTCGATCGGCCACGGTCGACGGTGACGGCCACGAGATCAGCTCCGGCGCCACCGGCACGGTGACGACTGCTGTCGGGTTGACGCTGCCCTACCGCATCACCGCATGGGAGCCCGCGCGAACGTGGACTTGGCGGGTCGGGTCGATCCCGGCGACGTCGCACACGGTTCGGCCGCTCACCGATCGACGCTGCGAGGTGTCGTTCGGCGTGCCATGGGTCGCGGCGCCGTACCTCGCCGTCTGTCGGATCGCGCTCGGTCGGATCGAACGCTCACTGACCTCCGTCGATCGGTCGGCGCCGCGTGCTCACGACGAAGCCGGCGGCCGCCCGGACGTGATCTGATCGGGCTCGCCGTCCTGCCGATCGGCGCAGGTTGCGTCAGTGCACGCGCCGATCGAACAAGGCCCCGACCTCGTCGACCTCGTCGATGTCGCGGCGGCGGTCGTCGGCCGGCGCGTTCGGTCAATCCTCGCCGCTCCGCGCCCGGCCTCGGCGGAACGTCGCGCTCTGCGTCGCGCCACGATGCGGCGAGCAACCCCCTGGCGCGGTCGTCGGTGAGGTAGTTCAGCACCAGTTGACGAACACGTTGATGCGGTTGCGGAAGCCCATGCCGCAGCGAGCCCACCGAATCCGGCCCCGACGATCACCACCCGGTGGGTCATGCCGCCGGGTGTGCCCGCTCAGCTGCCGCCGACACCAGCGAGCTCGGCGATGTGGTCCCACAACTGCTGCCGTCGCTCGGACGTGTCGGTGCGCTTGGTCGTCGGCAGCTTGTGGATCGATCGCTGCCGACGATCGAGCCAGAACCCGCCGCTCGTCATCGCCGCCTCGGGTGCCGCGGCCAGCCACACCAGGGTGTCGATGCCTTCGTCGAGGGACCGCAGCACCGGTCCGAGCACCTTGTGGAAACGGGGGAGCGAGCTCTCGACACCCGGCGTGTCGGCCCAGCCCGGGTGCAGGGCGTGGAACACGACCTCGTTCGGGTCGACGCGCTCGGCCCACATCTCGTTCAGGGTGACCTGGGCGCGCTTGGCCCTCGCGTACTGCTCGCTCCCGCCGTACTCGTCGGCGGACATCTCGAGGTTGCGGACGGTGAGCCCGGCCGCGTACATGCCGCCGCTCGACATCGTGAGCACACGACCCGGAGCGGCCGCTCGGAGCGCGGGCATCAGCAGTGTGGTGAGCAGGTGCGGACCCACGACCTGGCTGGCGACGGTCGCCTCGACGCCGGCCTCGTTCGTGTGTCGCTCGTCGCTCAGCGCGCCGGCGTTGTGGACCAGGACGTCGATCCGGGGCTGCCCGGCGAGAAGCTGTTGGGCGACCGATCTGACCTGATCGAGCTCGCCCATGTCGGCGACGACGAACGAGACGGCGTCTCGATCGGTCTCGGCGGCGAGCTCGTCGCGTGCGCGCTCGGTGCGCTCGGTGTCGCGGCCGAGGATGATCACCTCGGCGCCGAGCCCGAGGAAGCGGGCGGCCGCCGCGCGTCCGAGCCCCGACGTGGCGCCGGTGACCAGCACCGTGCGCCCCCCGAGGTCGAGCTCGTCGAGTGGCTTCCAGCCCTCGACTCGGGATCGCACCCCGTAGCCGATCGACGAGAAGCTCGTGATCACCGGCCCCTCGACGAGCTTGTCGACGACGGTTCGGGCGAGTTCGGGGATGCTCATGGTGACGACGCTAAGGCAGCGGAGCGCTTGCTGCGACTCCTGCGCCGACACGGTCCACGAGGCGTGGTGACGAGCCGTCGTCATGTGGCCCGGAGCGACCGGACCCGATCAGGCGCGACGTCGTGGGTCTCACACGAACGTGGCCCACTCCTCGAGTGGCATGCGTTCACTCACGAGCGAGTTGATGCGAGCATCGTCGTCGGCGTGGCCGATGGCCATGCCGCAGAACAGCAGCTCTTCCGTAGGCGCACCGACGAAGTCCCGCACAGCGCTGTGGCGTACCGACCAGTACTCCTGTGGGCAGGTGTCGACGCCCTCCTCCTGGGCGAGGAGCATGAACGTCTGGAGGAACATCCCCAAGTCCGACCATTGCGGCGGACCCATCCTGCGGTCGATGAAGCAGAACAGTGCCGCGGGGGCACCGAAGAAGTCCCCGTTCTTGGCGAACTGCGCCAAGCGTCCGGCCTTGTCGTCGCGATCGATGCCGATCGAGGCGTACATCTGCTCCCCGATCCGGAAGCGATTGGTCCGGTAGGGCTCCCAGAGCGATGCGGGATAGATGTCGTACTCGCCGGTCTCGATCGGTCGGTCGGCGATGAACTCCCGGAAGCGCTCCATCGACGGGCCGTTCAGGACGTAGATGCGCCACGGTTGCACGTTGCCCCCGCTCGGCGCCCGTGCGGCCTGCTCGAGGAGCTGCCTGATCAGATCGTCGGTGACGGGTTCGGGGGAGAACTGGCGGATCGACTTCCGCCGGGCGACGGCTTCGGAGACGTGCATCCGGCGAGTCTGGCGTCGCCGTCGCCGGAGCGGCGAACCGTCGGGCGGTCACGCGTTCCGGCTGCGGAGGTGACGCACGGCCTCGATGATCAACGTGACTGCGATCGCGCCGGCGAACGCGACCAGGAACGCCTGCGTGTGGTTGTCCTCGAAGGCCTTCCCGCCCAGGAAGCCGAGCAACGCCGCGTAGGTCGCCCAGATGGTCGTGGCGACCGCCACCCAGCCGATGAACCAGGCGTGCGGCTGGTGCGTGATGCCCGATGACACGGTGAGGGCCGTTCGTCCCCCGGGGATGAACCGGGCGGTGATCAGGAGCAGACCGCCGCGAGTGCGGATCTGCTCGGCGGCCCAGTCGAGCCGGTGCCCCCACTTCGAACGCTTTTCGGCCTGACGATGGATGAACCCACTCATCCGGGCTCCGAGGAGGTATGCGGTGTTGTCGCCGAGGAACGCGCCGATGGCCCCCGCCGCGATCACACCGAGCAGCTGCTGATCGCCGAGTCCGGCGGCGACACCGCCGATGATCACCATCGTCTCGCTCGGGACGACCGGCACGACGGAGTCGAGGTACGCGATTACGAAGATGATGCCGAGGAACCACCAGTTGGAGGAGAAGTCGCTCAACCAGTCCGTGGCGTCGGTGATGACGTTGGCGATCAGGGCTGGCGACATCGGATCGGCACCCTACTGGCGAACGCGAGCTTCTGGGCGTTGACGGCCGCCGGGCTGGCCGCTGCCTCACCCGCTGGCTTCAGCCGCCGGCGTCGAGATCGGTGGCCGCCGGTGAGTTGGCCGGGTGCAGGCCGGCGATGGCCGTGCGCATACCGTTCTCGAAGATCGACGGCCACGACACGTACTCCTCGCCGACCCCATCGAGTTCGAGGCTGACCAGCCCGTGGCACGTCGCCCACAACCATGCCCCGATCTCGACGGGTTGGTACCCGTCGGAGCGGACGATGACGCCACGGTCCTGACCGACCTGGACCCGTTCGACGAGTGAGCGCAGACCACCGAGCGCGAGCTCGATCGCCGGCTGCGTCGGTTCGAAGCCGGTGATGCTCGATCGGAACATGACGCCGTAGTACGTCGGGTTCGCACGCGCGAACTCCCGGTAGGCGCGAGCCACGTGCAGCAGGTCGGCCTGGACGTCGTCGGTCGTCGGGACGGCCTCCATCACGTCGATCAGCCGGCGATAGCCGTCCGCGTAGAGCTCATCGATCACGCCGTCCTTGCCGCCGAAGCGCGAGTAGACGTTCATGGTGCTCATGCCCGCCTCGTTGGCAATGCGGCGAACGGTGAGTGCGTCTGGCCCGCTCTCGGCGAGCAGCTGATGCGCCGCTCGGAGGAGGGCCTCGCTGGTCTCGTCGAGTTGTCGGTTCATGATGCGCTGCTCCCGCCCCAGCGCCTGCGGGGTGGCGTCGGCGTCGGTCACACCAGGACCGTACCGCTGTCGGTTTTTCACTGCCATTCTATAACGACGAAATAGCTTAGAAATCCCACGCGGGCGTGTGCATTGACCACGCAACGTGACATAACGTCTGTGCTTGGCGACGGTCAGGGAACCCCGCTGGGGCGGTCGACGCTGCCAGGCCCGAAGCCGACGCGACGGTATCGCCACGCTGGGGCGATCGTGCGGAGAGGCGCCCCGGATGATCGATCGCCGGATGCGGAGCTGCGGCCTCAAGGAGGCGACCGGGCGTGCCGACAGACCTGGAGTGATGCATGGGGTTGAGAGTGTGATGTCGCGCGACGCCGATGAACGACTGGGCGATCTGCCCGCGATCGATGTGATCGATCAGCTCCCCACCGGGCTGCTGCTCGTCGACAAGATGGGGGTTGTGCGATACGCCAATCGGGCGATCCTCGGATTGCTCGGCTGGGCCCCGCACGACTCCATCGGTCGGTCGGTGCTCGACGTGGTCGAGGCCGACGACCTCGACTTCGTCACCGAGATCATCGCCGACGGTGGCTCTCACTTCGGTACCGTGCTCGGCCCGATGCGCGTGCGCTACCGCGACGCGTCGGGGCGACGTCGATTCACAGATTTCTGGGCGCGCGAGCTCGACGATCGCAGTGGCTACGTCATGGTGGTCCCCGAGGAGTCGACATCCGATCTGCTCGCCGACGCCATGCGTTCGATCGCCGCCGCCGCCCCGCTCGAGGAGGTGATCGAGGACGTCGTCGCCAGCCTCGCCGCGCATCCGTTGGACGGGCACGGCTGCGTGCTGCGCGTCGACGACGGCGACGTCGTGCCCCTCACGCCGTGGCTGCTCGGTGACCACATGCTGCAGTCCTCCGATCGTTCTCTGCCGTGGTCGGCTGCGACTCGCAGCGGACTCGGTGTCGACATCGACGACGTCGATCTCCTCCACGGGGCGTTGGGCGCTCAACTCGCGGAGCGCGGCCATCGCGCGATGTGGTGCCGGCCGGTGGTGAACCGACGCGGTGCCGTGAGCGCCGTTCTCGTCGTCGTGCTGCCCACGCCGGGCCCGCCGAGCCCGAACCAACGCCGTCGGCTCGACGAGGTCGTGAGTACCACGGCGCTGGCGTTCGACCAGCACGACTACCGCTCGAAGGCCCAATTGGACCCGTTCACCGACCCGCTGACGGGGGCGGGGACCAGAGCCCGCCTCCGCGAGGAGATCGACGTGGGCATCGGCAACGCGGCAGTGCTCTACCTCGACCTCGACGGCTTCCAGGACATCAACGACGACTACGGGCGACTCGCGGGCGACGAGGTGCTGTGCGAAGTCGTCCGTCGGCTCACCTCGATCGTGCGGTCCGACGACCTCGTGATCCGAGTCGGAGGCGACGAGTTCGTACTCGTGATCCGTGACGCGTCGGAGCTCGACAGCGTGCGTACCGCCGCCTGCGTGGTCGACGAGTTGGGGTTGCCCTACGCGCTGACCGTCGCCGATCGTCCCGAACCCGAAATGGTCGATGCGCCGGCGAGCGTGGGCCTGTGCGTTCAGTCGCCGCGCACCCCGTTCGAGATCGCACTGCAGGCTGCCGACGAGGCGCTCAGCAGCGCCAAGCGCGCCGGCCGCCGCCGAATGCACGTCGTCAGCCGCTGACCCCGTCGACCGGCCCGACACCACGATGAGCGGCCGGCAACACGACACGCGTACGCTGCGGACATGCGAGTCGAGGTGAACGCCGATCTCTGCCAGGGACACAACCGGTGCTACGCGTTGGCGCCAGAACTGTTCGATGTCGACGACTACGGCACGGCGGTCGTGATCGGCGATGGCACCGTGTCAGCCGAGCTGGAGGAGAAGGCGCGGCTCGCCGTCGCCAACTGTCCAGAGTACGCGATCACGATCAGCGAGTGATCGGCCCGCGATGACCAGCATGTACGGCCCGGTGTCCGACTGGGCGACCGACCTCGACCACGCCGAGCCCGAGTACAACGAGCGGGCGCACGAGATCTGGGACGAACTCCGTGACAGCGGCTGCCCCGTCGCCCGATCCGACCGGTACGGCGGGATGTGGGCCCCGCTCACCCACGAGCTGGTGAAGGAGGTCGCGTACGACACCGAGCACTTCACCAGCCGCGGGGTGATCGTCAACACGGGGCGCCCGATCGCCGAGGCCCCGGTCGGCCCCGCACCACCGATCACGAGCGACCCACCGTTCCACCAGGTTGCTCGGCGCCTGCTGCTCCCACCGTTCTCGCCCAAGCAGATCGACGTGTGGGAGCCCGAGGTGCGCCGGCTGTGCAACGAGCTGCTCGACCGGATGGGCGAGATCGCCGAGGGTGGAACCGTGGTCGATGCCGCGGTCCAGTATGCCCAACACATCCCGGTCAACGTCATCTCGCGCATGCTCGGCTTCCCGCCCGAGGACGACGACTACTTCCGTGAATGCGTCCACCAGTTCATCGAGCGGGTGAACGAGCCCGTCGAGGTTCGAGAGGCCAGCGGCCTGAACCTCGACAAGTACCTCGACCGCCAGATCCAGGAACACAAGGACCATCCACGCGACGACCTGACCAGCTACCTCCTCGACGCCGAGATCGCCGGCAACAAGCTCACACATGAGCACGTGCGCGGCTCGATGGTGCTGCTGCTGATCGCCGGCATCGACACCACGTGGAGCGCGATCGGCTCGTCGATCTGGCATCTCGCGGGCCATCCCGACGATCTACGACGGCTGGTCGACGAACCCGACCTGATGATGTTCGCTCTCGAGGAGTTCTTGCGCGCCTATGCCCCGGTCACGATGGCCCGCCTCGTCAAGGCCGACCACGACTTCCACGGCTGCGCGATGAAGGCCGACGAGTGGGTGCTGCTGCCCTTCCCGGCGGCCAACCGCGACCCAGAGTTCTTCGATGATGCAGGTGGTTTCGTCATCGATCGAGCCGAGAACCGCCACGCAGCGTTCGGGCTCGGCATCCACCGGTGTCTGGGCTCGAACCTCGCCCGCCTCGAGCTGAAGGTCGCTCTCGAGGAGTTCGTCAAGCGGTTCCCGCGCTTCGAGCTCGGCGGGGACGTGCGCTGGAGCGTCGGGCAGATCCGGGGCCCGCGCGAACTGCCGGTGCGGGTGCTCGCCACCTCCTGATCCCGTGACCGACGTCCCCGGGTCACCGGCACTGCCCGACGCCGAGCGGTGGACCGAGCTGCTGGCCGGTTGGGGCGTACCACAACGGATCCTCGACGGCGTGCCGACGTCGCCGTTCGCCCAACCTCCGCGACGGTTCGCCGCCGACCTCGAGGTTGATCGGCGAACGATGTCGGCGCAGTGGGCGCGTGAGGTGTTGCCGCCTGTCGGTGGCACGGTGCTCGACGTCGGGTGCGGTGCCGGTCGGGCGTCGCTGTCCCTGGTGCCCCCGGCCTCGGAGCTGATCGGGGTGGATCGGCGAGGAGCGATGCTCGACGAGTTCGTGGCAGGCGCGGCTGCCATCGGCGTCGCCCGGCGGACCGTCCACGGGGACTGGCCCGAGATCGCCGGGCAGACTCCGCCCGCCGACGTGGTCGTCTGTCATCACGTCGTCTACGACGTCGGCGACATCGTCCCGTTCCTGTGGGCGCTCACCGACCACGCCCGTCTCGCCGTCGTGCTCGAGCTGCCGACCGTCCATCCGATGTCGGCGTGGTCGGCCGGCTGGCGTCACTTCTGGGACCTGGAACGACCAAGTGGGCCGACCCATCAGGATCTGCTCGGTGTGCTCCGCGAACTTGGTCTCGATCCCGAGTCGACGACGAGCCGGCGTGAGTCGCGTCCGACCGATGTCCAACGGCTCGACGAGGTACTCCCACTCGCACGCCAACGCTGGTGCCTCACGCCCGAGCACGACGATGAGCTCGCCCGGTTCCTCACCGAGCATCCGATCGAGTGGCCGGACACGATGGCGACGATCCGCTGGCCCGGTGCGGCCGACCCGTCTCAGTTGGGGTCAGACCCCAACTGAGACGGTCAGGCGAGGGCGTGGCCGGCGGTGGCGGCGGCCAGCCCGAGGACGAGGGTGCTGACGATGATCGTGGTCCGACGTCGGGGTGAGCCCTCGGTCGCCTCGAGTGCGAACATGCTGAAGGTGGTCAGCGATCCGAGGTAGCCGGCGCCCACCACGGTGAGGATCTCCTGGGACGAGCCACGTTCGAGGATCCAACCGAGCGCGAAGGAACCGGCGACGTTGGCGCCGAGCGTGCTCAGCCAGGTCCAGCCGTATTGGTTGATCCGGAGGCGGGTCGCAGCCCCCAGGCCGGACGCGATCACGAACATGACCGCCGTCATCGTCGATCCCAGTCGCCGCGGGCGAGCTCGACGGCCGCGAGGCCTGCGACCACGGATGCGGCCACGTACGCCAGCGCCAGCCCGCCGTGGCCGGCGTCCAGCAGCTCGCGCGTCTCGTTGGCGAACGTCGAGTACGTCGTGAGACCACCGAGCAACCCCGTGACCGCGGCAAGCCACCGATCGGAACCTCGTACCAGCAGTCGCGCCGCCAGACCGACGAGCACGCATCCGACGACGTTGACGAGCAAGGTCGCCCACGGGAACGAACCCGGCGACCGTTCGATCACGTCGCCGACCCACCAACGCAGCGACGCGCCCACCGAGGCCCCGGACGCGACGAGGAGGTAGGCACGCATCGGACCATTCTCACCGAACACTCACCTGGATCTGGTGTACTCGCGGGCGTGAACGTGTTGGTGGCCGAGGACGATCGCGCGGTTCGCGACGCATTGGTGCGTGCGATCGGGCTCGAGGGGTATCGCGTTCGTGGTGTGACCAACGGTGCGCAGGCACTCGAAGCGCTCCGTGACGACCCCGCCGACCTGGTGCTGCTCGACGTCTCGATGCCCGTGGTCGACGGCCTCACGGTGTGCCGGGTGTTGCGCGCCGAGGGCGAACGAGTTCCGATCCTGATGCTCACGGCGCGGACCGAGACCAGCGACCGTGTCGCCGGCCTCGACGCCGGCGCCGACGACTACCTGGCGAAGCCGTTCGATCTCGACGAGCTGTTCGCCCGCATGCGTGCGCTGATCCGACGGTCGAACGCAACGGAGACGCCGACGGCCGCACCGAACGGCGGTGACACGCTCGAGCTCGACGATCTCCGGATCGACACCGCCGGGCGTCGAGTCGTGCGAGGCGGCCGGGAGATCGACCTCAGCAAGACCGAGTTCGACCTCCTCGAGCTGCTCGTTCGCAACGCCGGGATCGTGCTCGACCACACGACGATCTACGAGCGGATCTGGCAATACGACTTCGGACCGGAATCGAAGAACCTCGCGGTCTACATCGGCTACCTGCGCCGCAAGACCGAGGAGGGCGGCACCCTCCGGCTGATCCACACCGTGCGCGGCGTCGGATACGTCGCCCGATCGGGCGGATCGTGAGCCTTCGCTGGAAGATCGCACTCGCGATGGCCGCCATCGCTTCGATCGCCACGGTCGCGATCGGCGCCGCCAGCTATCGCGAGACCAGCGAGCGTCTCATGGCCGAGGTCGATCGCTCGCTGCTGGAGCTCGACGGCTTCGTCAACGATCGTCGCATGGGCGCTGACCGACCGCTGCCGGAGCGCGGCCCGCTCTCCGGTCTCGATGCGCAGATCCTCGATCGGGACGGATCCGTCGTCCAGTCGACGTTCACCGAAGCGGTCCCGGTCTCCGATGCTGCGAGGGATGTCGTCGGGCGCGCACGAATCAGCGTCTTCGACACCGTGGACACCGCTGACGGCTCGTATCGCGTGCGGACGGTCGGGATCCAGCGGGGCGCGGTGCAGGTCGGGCGTTCGCTCGCCGAGACCGATCGCGTGCTGCAGAGCCTGCGGGTGCGAACCCTGTTGTGGGTGGTCCTGGTGGCTGCGACCGCGATCGCAGCCGGGCTCTGGATCGCCGGCCGGGTGACGGCGTCCCTGCGGCGGCTCACCGATGCGGCCGAGCACGTGGGTGCGACCGGCCGCCTCGACGTCACGGTCGACGAAGGGCGAGACGACGAGGTGGGGCGCCTCGGCGCGGCGTTCGATCGCATGCTGGCGGCCCTCGCCCGTTCGAAGGAGGAGCAGCACCGCCTGGTGCAGGACGCCGGTCACGAGTTGCGCACTCCGCTCACGAGCCTGCGGGCCAACGTCGACACGCTCCGTCGGTACCCGGCGCTCACCGGACCTGAACGTGAGGCCATCGTCGACGACCTGCGTGCCGAGACCGACGAGCTGAGTGATCTCGTGAACGAGATCGTGGCCGTGGCGAGCGGTGCCAGCTCCGACGAGCCGGCGGTGCCGTTCGACCTGGCCGACATCGCGTCGGAGCTGGCCCTTCGCTATCGGCGACGGGGCGGCCGCGAACTCACCGTCATCTCGTCGCCCGTGCCCGTCGTCGCCCAACAGGCCGCGGTGCAGCGTGCGATCTCGTGTCTGCTCGACAACGCCTGCAAGTTCGACGATTCCGGCGGCGTGATCGAGGTCAGCGTCGGCCGACGAGCCGGTGTCGCCGAGATCGCCGTGTCCGACCGAGGTCCCGGGATTCCCGACGAGGATCTCGACATGGTGTTCGATCGCTTCCACCGCGCGGTGACCGCCAGGGCGCAGCCTGGCTCGGGGCTGGGTCTGTCGATCGTTCGCGAAGTGGCACGACGTCACGGCGGTGATGCGTTCGCGCGGCACCGGGCGGGCGGCGGAGCCACCGTCGGATTCCAACTGGCGAGCCCGCCGTTGCCGCCGCCGACGGTCTGACGCCCGGGCGGTTCTTACCCGGCTCTCACCGACCTCTGCGTCGGTTCTTGTCCGAGACGTTCATCGTGAGGGTCGTCAGACGAAACCCCTCGAAAGGAACCGAACCATGAACACCGACCTCGACCAGACGGGACAGGACCACACCGGCCGCGACGGCGCCGAGCGACCCGTTCGTCCCAAGGGCAGGCGCAACGCTGCGATCGGCGTCACCGCAGGCCTGCTCGGCGGCGGAGCCGTCGGGCTGCTGATGACCATGCCGTCGATGACGAGTGCGGCCACCGACGACACGGGCTCGTCCGACGTCGCTGTGGTCGCGCTCCAGGACGACTCCGACGCCGGTACCGAGACCGACTCGGTCCGCCCCGAGCCGGGTGAGCGGCTCCGCGAGACGCTCCAGCCCCTCGTCGACGACGGGACGATCACTGCGGCACAGGCCGAAGCCGTGAGCGACCATCTCGTCCAGAACCGGCCCGAGCGCGGCCGCGACGGCCACGGGCCGGGTCACCGCGGCGCCGCCTTCGATGGCGAGGTCGTCGCCGACCTGATCGGTATCGACGTCGACCAGCTCCGTGAAGCGCTGCGCGGCGGCGCGTCGATCGCCGACATCGCGGCCGAGAACGGTGCCGACACCGATGCGATCGTGCAGGCGCTGGTCGACGAGCTCGAGGGTCACCTCGAACTCGCGGTCGAGGACGGCCGGCTGACCGACACCGAGGCCGCCGAGCGCCTGGCGCAGGCGGAGGAGCGGATCACCGCCCGCATCAACGGGGAGCGTCCCGGCCGCGGCTGACCTGCCTGATCGACGGCCACGAACCGTCCGAACCGAACCCCCCCGGTGGGCCCTACGGCCCTGGTGCGCCCGGCTCGTCCGGGCGCATCATCGCGTTGCAGGACAGCTCGCGAGGAGGTTTCCCTGATGTCTGCCATCCCGAACACCTCCGCCACCCTGGTCGTCGGTGTCGACGCCAGCCCGGAGTCGAACGACGCCGTCGAGTGGGCACGGTCGATGGCCGGACCCGACGACCGGATCGTCGTCGTGCACGCTTGGGAGCTACCGCTGGTCACCGGGTACGACATGGTGGTCACGATCGACCCGACCGAAATCGAGCAGTTGTCGAAGCAAGGCCTCGACGAGCTCGTCGAACGTTTCGACGATGATCGACTGGTGCCCGTGACTCGGCAGGGGCATGCGGGCCGCGCCATCGTGTCGGAGGCCGACGAGGCCGACGCGGCACTCATCATCGTCGGCCACCGCGGCCACAGCCGCGTGTCGATGATGCTCGGATCGACCGCCAACTATGTGCTGCACCACACGGAACGGCCCGTCATCGTGGTTCGCGGCGAACGTGACACGCCCCCGAGGCGGGTCGTCGTCGGTGTCGACGATCACGACATCGATCCTGCACATGGGGATGAGAACGAGTCCGTGCGCGCACTCCGGTGGGCGTACGGGCTCGTCGGTGTCGAGCAGATCCGGGTTGTGCACTCCTGGTTCCTGCCCGCGTTGGCGGTCGGGATGTTCGCCACGGTCGCGGCCGAGCTCGAGACGATGGACGCCGGGGCCGAGACCATCGTCGACCGTGTGATGGCGACAGCGGGGTCGCCGCCCGAGGGCGTGACGGTGGTCGGGGAGGCAGTGCGGGGCACACCGGGGTTCGCACTGATCGAGGCCTCCCGCGATGCCGACCTCGTGGTCGTCGGTTCCCGCGGACGCGGTGGGTTCACCGGTCTCCTGCTCGGCTCCACGAGCACCGAGGTCGCCTCCCACAGCCATGCACCGGTGGCGGTGATCCGCTGATCGTTGCTTCGGGTCTGCCGCCGTCCTGCTGGGTGGTCGGGCGGCGGCAGGCCATCCTCTCATCGCCGTTGCCGGCCGTATCGTGATCGCATGATCTGCGTCGACGCGGCCAGGGTGGGCGTCGCCCAACCCGACAAGCTGCTGTTCGATGACCTGTCGGTGACGATCTCGACGGGTGACCGAGTGGCGATCGTCGGCGTCAACGGGTCCGGCAAGTCCACGCTGATGCGCATCCTCGCCGGCACGCAGGTGCCGGACGAGGGGGAGGTCAGGTTCGGACGCGGCGTCCGGATCGCCGTACTCGACCAGGACCCGCAACTTCCTCCCGGAACCGTGGCCGAGCAACTCGGCGACTCCTGGGAGGTCGCGGCCGTCGCCACCTCGCTCGGCGTACAACCCCTGCTCGACCGCCGGACCGACGAGTTGTCGGGCGGCCAGGCGAAGCGGGTGGCGCTGGCACGAGCGCTCGTGGGTGAGTTCGACATGATCGTGCTCGACGAGCCCACCAACCACCTCGACCTCGAGGCGATCGAGTGGCTGGAGCGCCGTCTCGCCGCGACGAGCGCCGCGCTCGTCGTGATCACGCACGATCGTCATCTCATGGATCGACTGACGACGGCACGCGGCGACGGTCGAGTGGTCGAGATCGAACGCGGGTCCGGATACGTGCATCGTTCGGCGGCCGGAGCGAGCGCGTACGCCGCCTACCTGGAGGGTCGAGCCGCCCGGCACGAGCGCGAGGCGAGCGAGGAAGCCACCCGGAAGATCCTCGCCCGACGCGAGCTCGAGTGGCTGCGACGAGGCGCTCCGGCGCGGTCGACGAAGCCGAAGGCGCGACTTCGGTCGGCACACGAGACCGTGTCGGGTGGGCCGGAGGCGATCGGTGTCCGCGGCGACGATCTGCTGCTCGATGCCGGGACGACCCGACTCGGCAACCAGGTGGTCGAGCTGGCCGGTGTGTCGCAGTCGTACGGCGATCACGTCGTGTTCCACGACGTCGATCTCTTGATCGAGCCGGGGGCGCGGCTCGGGGTCGTCGGCCCGAACGGGTCCGGGAAGTCGACGCTGCTCGACATCGTCGCCGACCGGTCCGTGCCGGCATCGGGTCGCGTCACGCGTGGCAAGACCCTCGTGACCGGCTACGCCGACCAGCAGACCTCGTTGCTCGACCCCGACGCCGTCGTGCGCGAGCTGGTGGCGGGGCCGTTGCGGCAGCCCGACTGGGAGGACCGCGTCCTTCTGGAGCAGTTCTGGTTCGACTCGACGGCGCAGTACGCGCCCGTGCGGATGCTGTCGGGCGGGGAGCGTCGGCGGTTGCAGCTGGTGATGGTGCTGGCGACCAAGCCGAACCTGCTCGTGCTCGACGAGCCGACCAACGACCTCGACCTCGACACGCTCCGGGCGCTCGAGGGCTTTCTCGACGACTGGCCCGGCGCGCTCGTCGTGGCGAGTCACGACCGCACCTTCCTCGACCGGACCGTCGACCATGTGCTGGCGCTCGGTCCCGACGGGGAGGTGGCGCGAGTGCCCGGCGGCGTGCAGGGATGGTTGGCCGGTCGCGCGTCGACGCCGCCCCCGACCGGGGTCCGGAACCCGAACGCTGATTCGCGCCCCCGCAGGGAGCGCACGACCAGTCAGTACACACTCGGCCGGCAGATCAGGGACACCGAGCAGGCCATGGCGAAGGCGCAGCGTCGCGTCGACCGGCTGGATGCGGCGCTCGTGGCCGCCTCGGACCACACCGAGCTGGCTTCGTTGGGCGCCGAGCTGGCCGACGCGCAGGCCGACCTCTCGGCCCTCGAGGAACGCTGGCTCGAGCTCGCCGAACAACAGACGGTCTGAGGCGGGCATGAACGACATCGAGGAGCCGCCGCACGACGGTCCACCGGTGGCGTCGGACCTGCGCTCGCCCGGTGGAAGGCCGGCGTCGCGCTCATCGTCCTGCCGGTGCTCGGGTTGATCCTGAGCGCGAGGTCGTCGCTAGTCGCAGCCGACCCGTGCGGGATGTTCGGTGACGGGTCCGAGGACGTGGGAGGCACGACGCCCGGATTCGGCTGGTCCGTGCCGATGGGTGTCGAGTGTTCGATCGTGGTCGTGGTTGGTGCCCCGACGCCGGAGTCCGCGCGTTCCCGTGGATCGGCTGCGACCCGTCAGCCAACGACCGCACTGGCTACCTCGCCCAACAACTCGACCCGACCGGGGACGTGGCCGTTGGCGGCGAGGCTGATCGTCAGGCCGTCGATCCCGGTCGCCATGTGAGCCGAGAGGCGTTCCCCGACGGTGTCCGGATCGCCGAACACGAGTACTCCCTTGGCCATCTCGACGACCTCCTCGGGCCAACCCTTGACGGCCGCCGTCTCCCGGAGGTCGGCCTCGGCCTGCTCCATCGTCGGGGCCACGCAGCAGGCAGCCATGTTGGTCACGGTGATCTGACTGCGGTCGCGCCCCAGACGCTCGCAGTGCGCCGCCAGCGCATCGAGCTTGCGGGGGATCTCGTCGACCGGGCAGCTGCCGAGGTTCGACTCGTCCGCGTACTGCGCGACCATCCGCAACGTCTTCTTCTCGCCGCCTCCGCCGATCATCACCGGGACTCGCGAGATCGGTGCCGGGGAGTTCACGGCGTCGATCACCTGGTAGCGCTTCCCCGCGAGGCTGACGGTCTCGCCGCGCAGCATCGGGACGATGATCTGCAGCGCCTCCTCCAGCTTCTCGAAACGGTCGGTGAAGGATCCGAATTCGTAACCCAGCGCATCGTGTTCGAGCTCGAACCACCCAGCGCCGATCCCGAGGGTGGCGCGGCCGCCCGACACGTGGTCGAGCGCCGTGATCTGCTTTGCCAGCAGGGTCGGGTTGCGGTACGTGTTGCCCGTGACCAGCGACGAGAGGCGGACCGTCGACGTGTGCTGGGCGATCGCCGCCAGCAGTGTGTAGCACTCCAGCATCGGTTCGTCGGGCGCGCCGAGCATCGGCAACTGGTAGAAGTGATCCATCACGCACACGCGGTCGAACCCGGCTGCTTCGGCAGCCTTGGCCTGCGCGACCACCTTCTCGAAGATCTCATCGGGCGGGGAGTCGGGATAGGTGAAGTTGGGGATCTGGTAGCTCAGTCGGCTCATCACGCGTGCTTCCGTTTCGGGGACCACCCCATGCTCGCGCAGCAAGCGCCCTCGGAGGTCAGCCTGCGAGTGCGCTCGGGACGCGACGCATCTCGTCGACGTCGAGCAGACCGACCGACCGGGGGGCGACGCGGACCCGCAGCATCTCGAGCCCGGGCGGCAGCTGATCGCACCAGCCGTCGCCCTGCGCGTCGCCGGGGTAGCGGACCGCCGCGTCGCGATGCTCGGCGGTTGCACCGTGCGCCCGGTCGACCGAAGCGCACCCGCGCAGGAGGAGCGTTGCGCATGGCCAGCCGGAACTGTCGATGGTGACCGCGGCGGGTGCGCCATCGTCGACGACGTGGCACTCGGGTGCATTCGAGGGGTCGCCTTCACGGTCTCGCTGCCATTCCAGTGGAACCACATGGGGTGGAACTCGGGGTTCCGTCGGTCCAGGTGTACGTGAGGTGCACGATCCGGGTGGAGAAGGGCATCCGCTGCGCCGCATCATCGGTGAGCAGGTCGAGACCGCCCCGAGATGGCTTCGTGGTGGGACTCTCGTGATGGTGTTGGTCGACGCATCGACGGCTCTGCAGCGGCATGCGCCCGACGCGGGACGCTGGTCGAGGGCGCCGGTCGGGAAACGTGCGTGCCGCACTCGGGCGACTGCCGAAGCACCATGTCGTCCGGGGCCCCGCTACGGTTCGCGACGTGACTGGCCCGCGTGCGGAGATCGGGATGTGTTTCGACCGGTCGTTCCCGGCAGCGGCCGTGGTCGAGTACGGGCGGCGGCTCGAGAGCGTCGGCATCCAGCAGCTCTGGATCATCGAGGACTGCTTCTTCACCGCAGGCGTCAGTCTCGCTGCGACCGCACTGGCCGTCACCGACGAGCTGACCGTGGGGATCGGCATCATGCCGGCGGTTGCCCGCAATCCGGCCATCACGGCCATGGAGATCGCGACGCTCGGCAACATCGCGCCCGGGCGATTCGTCGCCGGGATCGGGCACGGCGTGCAGGAGTGGATGGGGCAGATGGGTGCCCGGACGCCCTCGCCGCTCACCACCCTCGACGAGACCGTCACGGTCGTGAAGCGATTGCTGGCAGGGGAGGAGGTCACGTTTGCCGGTCGGGAGGTGACGCTCGACGCCGTGCGGCTCGATCAACCACCGACGACCGTGCCGCCGGTGGTGGCCGGTGTGCAGCAGGAGAAGTCGCTCGCGCTCGCGGGCCGTGTGGCCGACGGGGTGATCCTGGTCGAGGGCGCCGGTCCGACCTATGTGAACTGGGCTCTCGATCGTGCCGGTCGGCCCGACGACTTCCATGTCGTGACGTTCACGATGATGTCGATCGCTGCCGACCGCCGAGAGGCGTACCGGCGTGTTGCAGGTTTCGTGGCGGGCCTCGTGCGCCAGCACCGGCCGGCGTTCACGGTGCTGCCGTTCTACGACGAGATGCTGGCTCGTATCGAGGCGGGCGGCGACGACGCACTGCTCGACATGCCTGCCGAACACTGGACCGAGATCGGCGCGATCGGCACGATGGATGATGCGCTGGCCCACGTCGCAGCGCTCGAATCCGCCGGCGTGCGAAGCATCAATGTGTTCCCCGGTGATGAGCTCGACATCGCGTTTCTGCTGATCCCCGACGTCGCAGCGTTCGTCACCCGCTGACGCCGACGAGCGACCGCCGTCACGTGACGAATCGGGGGCAGCCGAGCGACCGACGTGGTTGCCGCTGTCTCGGCACCTCGACGCCGATCGTGTGGTAGCCCGAAACGGCGGATCGCGTCACATCTGCTGGCGCCGAGTACGCACCCGCCACTCCCGACGGATGCGGCGTCAGCGGGCTGACGCCGCAGACTCCACCCAGGGGCCGACCCCGCTGATCCGCTCGACGGTCACACGCACGACCACGGCGTCGTCGGAATCGCGAATCGCGAGCGGATGTCGGCTGAGGCCGCTGTACTTGACGGCCAAGCGATCCATCAGCTCGGGGTCGGGACCGGATGACAATCGTGCGGTGCCTCTGACGACCAGATGACGCTGGAACCCCTGCTCGTTCCGGATGTCGTCCTCGATCGACAGCACGATCGACGGATCGAGCCGCAGGTTGCGCGCCTTCCGGCTGAAACGATCGCACCCGAACACGATCTCGTCCGCTTCGACGATGACCCACACCACGGACACCTGCGGCGTGCCGTCCTGATTCCGGGTCCAGACGTGAGCGACCGCATCAGAACCCAAGAGCGCTTGAGCCGGCGCCGACAGCGATGGCATGGCCACGCCTCCTTCCCCTCGACATCAACGTACACCCGGGGTGCAAGGGCGCTCCCCGTTCGTCTGCGAGCATCGCCGCGCCGACCGCCGAACCCGCTCAACACGTCACGCGCCGCGGTCCGGTGCCGCCCGGTTCGGTGGCGCGTCGATGCTGACATGCTCTGCAGCATCCCGCACCGCTTCGTGGAGGCCGCGATGTCCAACCCGGCGAGGTCGATTCCAGCAACTGCGGGCGGGCTGATCGGTGTCGCCGGCCTCGGGAACCCCTCGCCAGGCCTGTTCGAACTGCGACGAGAGGCGTATCGTCGACGCAGGGAGTTGGCGACTCGGCGGCGAATCGTGATGTGAGTAGGTGGCGACATGGCTGATGCCGAGCTGATGGATATTCTCGCCGAGGGTCCGGAGGTGTGGAACTCATGGCGGTCGTCGCGGGGGCTCTTCCGGCCGGATCTGAGAGCGGCAGACCTGGCGGGGGCATCGTTGTCGGGCGTGCATCTCGATGGGGCCGACCTGGACGACTGCCAGATGGCGGGTGCAGGCCTGCAGGGGGCCAGGCTCGCCGGCGCGGTCCTGAACGGATCGAACCTCGAGGGGGCCGATCTCACCGAAGCAGCGCTGAGCGACAGCCGTCTCGTCGCAGCGTGCCTCGACCGCAGCACGCTGCACAGCGCCGACCTGAACGGGGCGTCCCTCAACGATGCATCACTCGTCGGCGCCAACCTGGAGAGTGCGAACCTCGCGTTGGCTGACCTGTCAGGCGCCGATGTCACCGCGGCGCGGTTGGTCGGGGCGAATCTGCTCGACACGCTGGCGGGCCGGGCCGACTTCTCGAACGCCACCGTCGGCGCACGGCACCGGACGGGACGGTTGCCCGACGGAGCCGGCGACCTCGGAGAGCTGATCCAGCGTGGCGCCGATATCGCCCCCTTGCTCGAGCATCGAGGCCGGACCACATTCGGCAACGTGGATCTCAGCACGGCGAGTGGGCTGGCCTCGGTGGTTCACCATGGTCCGTCCTCGATCGGCATCGACACGCTGATGGCGACGGCCGAGGGACTGTTCGGTCGGCCCGACGCAGCCGAGCAGGCAGGTGCGATCGAGATCTTCCTGCGTGGCGCCGGCGTACACGACGAGGCCCTGGCGATGTTTCCGATCCTGATCCGTCACCCGGTGTTCTACTCGGTGTTCATCAGCTACTCGCACCGCGACGCCACGTTGGTCGACCGGCTCGAGCTGGGGCTGACACGCGCAGGCGTTGCAACGTATCTGGACAGGAAGAAGAGCACCGCCGGTGCGACGATCTCGGCCAGCCTGAAGGACGCCATCATCAAGCACGATCGGGTCGTGCTGATCTGCTCAGCATCGTCGCTGGCCAGCGACTGGGTTGCCGACGAGATCGGCTACGCCACCGACAAGGAACTCGAGCTCGGGTCTCGACAACCGATCCTCATTCCCGTCCTCACCGACGGCTCGACCGTCGACTGGACGGATCGACACGGCGGCCTGATCGCCGATCGCTTCGCCATCGACCTGCGCGACGGCGTGGACGACCCGATCGCGTTCCAAGAACGCGTCAACGAACTCGTCGACGTCCTGCGCACCGCGACGACGTAGGGGTGATCCACCCCTGGGCCACACCAGGCTGTCGTCGCTCGGAACGAACTGGCGACGAGGGCGGCAGGGTCGTTCGTGGTCGTCGTTCGTCCTCGTTCGTGATTGGTCGTTCGTGGTGGTCGTTCGTGGTGGTCGTTCGTCGCGGGTCGTTCGTGGTCGTCGTTCGTCCTCGTTCGTCGCCGCTCTCGACCGTCGCACCCGGTCCCTAGGATGGGTCCCACGATGTCGGATCCGCCCTCGCTCTTCACCGACAACGAGTTCGCCGAACCACCGGCCGATCGTGAGTCGACGCCTGCCGATCCGGCCGACGGCGCGCCGCACCCAGCCGACGACCGGGCGGGCCGGATCGAGTTCGACGACGGTCCGATCAACGCTGGTGAGCGCCTGCCGAGCCCGTTCACCGAGGGCCTGAACCCCGATCAGCTCGATGCCGTGGTCCACACCGAGGGGCCGTTGCTCGTGGTCGCCGGTGCGGGCTCCGGCAAGACCCGTGTGCTCACTCACCGGATCGCGCACCTGATCGATCAGGGCGCACGGCCGTCGGAGATCCTCGCCATCACCTTCACCAACAAGGCCGCCGCGGAGATGCGCGAGCGAGTGGGCACGCTGGTCGGGCCGGTCGTGAAGACGATGTGGGTGTCGACGTTCCACTCGGCATGCGTCCGGATCCTGCGGCGCGACGGGGAGGCGCTCGGGTATCCGCGCACCTTCTCGATCTACGACCAAGCCGATGCGGTCCGGCTCACGGGCTACGTGATCCGCGATCTCGGACTCGACGCCAAGCGGTTCACGCCCCGTGGCGTGCACGGGCTGATCTCGCTGTGGAAGAACGAGCTCACGAGCCCGGAAGCAGCCGCGAGCGGGGCCCAGAACATCTTCGATCGCAAGCACGCCGATGTCTACGCCGAGTACCAGGCGAGGCTCGAGCGGGCGGGCGCGATGGACTTCGACGATCTGTTGCTCAACGTCGTCCGACTGTTCCGCGAGCACCCCGACATCCTCGACCACTATCGCCGGCGGTTCCGTCACATCCTCGTCGACGAGTACCAGGACACCAACCAGGCCCAGAACGAGATCGTGCTCCTCCTCGCCGGCGACCACCACCAGGTCTGCGTCGTGGGTGACACCGACCAGTCGGTCTACAAATTCCGTGGCGCCGACTTCCGGAACATCATGCAGTTCGAGGTCGCCTTCCCCGACGTCACGACGATCGTGCTCGACCAGAACTACCGGTCGACGCAGACGATCCTCGACGCTGCCAACGCCGTGATCGACCACAACGTCGATCGCAAGCCGAAGAACCTGTGGACCGATACGGGCGGCGGCGATCGCATCGTCCGCTACCACGCCGAGGACGAGGGCGACGAGGCGATGTGGGTCGCTGGCACCGCTCAGCAGCTCCACCGGGACGAGGCGATGAACTGGCGGGAGATGGCGGTGCTCTACCGGACCAACGCGCAGGGTCGCGTGATCGAGGAAGCGTTCATTCGACTCGGCGTCCCGTACAAGGTCGTCGGCGGCACCCGCTTCTACGACCGGCGCGAGATCAAGGACGCGATGGCTTACCTGCGCGCCGTCGTGAACCCGCTCGACGAGGTCAGCATCAAGCGGGTCATCAACGTCCCCAAGCGCGGGGTCGGCGACACGAGCGTGGCCCGGCTCGACGAGTACGCGGCCGAGACCGGGCTGCCGTTCGTCGAGGCGCTCCGCCGGAGCGAGGAGGCCGGTGTGAGCGGTCCGGCGCGGCGAGGCATCGCATCGTTCGTCGAACTGCTCGATCGCCTCAATGCGATGTCCGAGCGAGACGACGTCGGCCCCGGCGACCTGCTCCAGGCCGCGATCGACGACTCCGGCTACCTCGGCGAGCTCGAGGCCGAGGACACCGTCGAGGCCCACGGTCGGATCGAGAACATCGGCGAGCTCGTCGGTTCGGCGCGCGAGTTCACGGTGCTCGACGAGTTCCTCGAACAGGTGGCGCTCGTCGCCGACACGGACGATCTCCCCGATGGCGAGACGGCCGACGACCAGGTCGTGTTGATGACGCTGCACTCTGCCAAGGGCCTCGAGTTCCCGGCCGTCTTCATCGTCGGCGTCGAGGAGGGTGTCTTCCCACACAACCGCGCCCTCACCGAACCCGACGAGATGGAGGAGGAGCGGCGTCTCGCGTACGTCGGCATCACCCGTGCCATGAAACGGTTGTTCATCTCCCACGCCTGGAGCCGGATGCTGTTCGGCAGCACGCAGTACAACCCACCCTCACGTTTCCTCGACGAGATCCCGGGCGACCTCGTCGAATCGAAGGGCAACACGTCGGGTCGATCGTCGTACGGCCGCCAGAGCTACCGTCAACGCGGCGAGCGCGGTCACTCCGATCCACCGCCGTACCGCCGTGGCGGTGACGGGGGTGGTCCTGCGTCCGACGGCCGCGCGTCCGACGAGCACCGCGAGCGCGTGGTCGAGGCCGCGATGCGCTCCGGGAGCGCCCCGGCGCCGTCCAACTCCCAGGAGCTCGGCCTCCGGGTCGGCGACGACGTCGCTCACCCCGCGTTCGGGGAGGGCGTCATCATCGACATCTCGGGCGTCGGCGAGAAGGCGGAAGCCGTGATCAACTTCGCCGGCGTCGGCCAGAAGCACCTCGCCCTCGCCTGGGCTCCACTCAAGAAGCTCTGACCAGCCGCCACGTGCCGATCTCGGCTGACCGGCGTCGCGGCTGCCACACATCGGGCCGGTTGATGAGCCTCGGCGTGAGCCTCCGGCCGCGTCGCGGGCACCGTCACGGTCGACGACGGCCTCGCCTTGATCGCCGCATGTGCGGAGCTCTGGGTCCCGTTCGGTGACGATGTCGTGAACCGGGTCGTCGACGGGCGGCCTGCGCCTCCGGCGCTCGGATCAACCGAACGGTGCTCAGCGGAGGAAATCGCGCAGCACGGTGGCGCCGCGATCCGGATCCTGCATCATCCACCAATGACCGAGGCCGTCGAGCTCGGCGACGGCGGCGTTCCAGCGTTTCGCGACCCGGCGTGCCATCCCGGGTCCGCCCGTGTAGTGGTCCTCGTGGGCGATGATGACCAACGTCTCGGGCCGTCGGGGCAGGTCGCCGTACTGCTCGGCCCACAGGTGCATGCGGGACTGCATCGCCGAGCGGTACAGGCTGAGGATGCAGGCGCCCATCTCGGGTCCGTTCGCCTCGGCACACGCCTGAGCCGCCTCCGGCGACATACCGGCACCGACGAGCACGTCCCTGTGCTCGTCGAGCGGCATCGTGGCGACCCCGGCGACGAACTCCTCGCCGGCCCCGTCGGTCTGCCAGATCTTCGCCATGTCGTGCCACTCGTATCGGGCGTCGCCGGTGCCGGCGATGTCGGTGACGAGGCGTCGGACGAGCTCGGGGCGCATCGTGGCGGCCCGCATCGCGTGGCCGCCACCCCAGTCGTGGCCGACGAGGTCGATCGGCTCGTCGGTCGTCGCACCGAGTCGTTCGATCTCGCTGATCTACCACCCCGCATAGCCGTCGGAGGTCGCCTCGAAACCGACCGGAACCGGGACGCCGAAGCCCGGAGGCGACACGGCGACGGCGTCGTCTCGCCCGAGCACGCCAAGCAGCGGGTTCCAGATCGCGGCGGTCTCGGGCACCCCGTGGACGAAGACGACGGTCATGCGTCCAGTTGAGCAGAGCCGCCGTCACCACACGACGTCGTGACAACCCTCGTGGGTGTCGGGTTCGACCTGGAACGTGCCATGGCCGATCCCGTACCGGTCGGCCAACAGGTGGCGTGCCTGGTCGAGGACGGCGTGGTGATCGGCGCCGGCGGTCGCAACGAGGTGGGCCGACGCCGCTTCCATGTCGGACGTGAGCGTCCACACGTGGAGGTCGTGCACGTCGACGATGCCGTCGATCGCAGCCAGGTCGCTGGTGAGTCTGGCGAGATCGACGTGCGCCGGGGCGGCCTGGAGCAGGATGCGAACCGCCCGGCGACCCAGTCGGAACGTTCGAGGCAGGATCCAGATCCCGATCAGCGCGGCGACGACGGGATCGGCCCACCACCAACCGAAGACCTCGAGGAGCAGTGCAGCGATGATCACCCCGACCGATCCGACGGTGTCGGCGAGCACCTCGAGATAGGCGCCTTCGACGTTGAGCGACTCCCGGGCGCCCTGTCGGAGCAGCACGAACGCGACGAGGTTGACGAGCAGGCCGAGCGTGGCGACGACGAGCATCGGGACACCCAGGATCTCCGGCTCGTCGGCGAGGCGTCGAACTGCCTCGACGAGCACCCACATCGCGACGGCGAAGAGCAGGATCGCGTTGACGAACGCTGCCAGGATCTCGAGCCGGTAGAGCCCGAACGTGTGGCTCGAGCCCGAACCACGGCCGTTCGCCCCGAAGCGGCTGGCGAGCTGGATCGCGGCGAGCGCCATGCCCAGCCCGATCACGTCGGTCAGCATGTGGCCGGCATCCGAGAGCAGAGCGAGCGATCCGGTGGCGAAGCCGGTCACCGCCTCGACGACGAAGAAGCTGCCGATCAGCGCGAACGAGATCGCGAGTGGCCGCCGGTGCCGCTCACCCGCCCTGGCCATCGCCGCTCCGTGCGCATGGTCGTGACCCTGACCGAGACCGTGGCGCCGCGACCGTCCGCTGCGGTTGCTCATCGTTCGTGGGCCCGATGCGTCAGATGCGCGCTCGTGACCTCGAGGAGCGAGCGCACGTGGTCGTCGTCGAGTCGGTAGTGCACATGTCGGCCATCGCGACGGTTGCGGACGACGCCGGCCGTTCGAAGCAGCCTCAACGCCTGGGACACCTTGGTCTCGCCCGCACCCACCGCCGAGGCGATCTCGTGAACGCACAGCTCGTCGGCGTCGGCGAGCGCTCGGAGGATCCGGACCCGGGTCGGGTCGGCGAGCAGCCGGAACAGGTCGGCGGCGGCCTCTGCCGACGCATCATCGATCGTGGGTTCCGGCGTCACCTGCACATCTGTGAATATATCAAGATGTTTTGCGGCCGGCAACGAGGTCGTTCGTCCCTGCCGTGGGTGTGCCGAACGTGCTTGAATCTGTTGCGATGAAGGCAGCACTGCTCGTCGAGAGCCTCACCGGCAACACGTGGAAAGCGGCCGAACTGATCGCCGACAAGCTCCAGCGGGAGCGGTGGGGGATCACCGGTCTGTCGAGGGTGGGCCAACCCGACCTCGCGTCGATCCAGCGAGCCGACATCGTGCTCGTCGGAACGTGGACCCACGGACTCTTCGTCGTGGGCCAGGCGCCGTTCGCGCTGGGCAACATCGCCAACCTCCCGACCATGCGCGGCAAGAAGGCCGCCTGCTTCCTCACCTTCGCGCTCAATGCCGGCACGAGCATCGACAAACTCGCGACGGCGGTGGGTCAAACCGGTGCCGACGTCGTCGGCGGGCTCGAGATCAAGCGCAACCACCTCGACCAGCACACCGATCTGTTCGTCGAGCGCTTGCTCGGCGTCGTCGAACCGGTCTGAGGCCGACGGCGCTCAGGTCATTCCTCGTACTCGGCGAGGACCTTGCCGACCAGGTGGTCGGGAACCGGGTCGTAGTGGCGATCGGCGATCGTGTACACACCACGGCCCGCACTCATCGCCCGCAGATCCATGGCGTACCGGGCGATCTCGGCATCGGGCACTTCGGCTGTGATCACCTGGGTTCCGTCGCCGTTGGTGTCGCTCGCCACGACGCGTCCGCGCCGCGAGCTGAGATCGCCGAGCACATCGCCCTGGGACTCCACGGGCACCTGGATCACGAGCCGTGAGATCGGCTCGAGCAGCACGGGGGTCGCGGCTGCGACGGCTTCCGCGAACCCGGTGGCCGCTGCGGTCTTGAATGCCATGTCGGACGAATCGACCGAGTGCGTTTTGCCGTCGAGGCACTCGACGCGGACGTCGACGATCGGGATCTTCGACCCAGCTCCGTTCGCCATCGCCTCCTCGACGCCCTGCCCGACCGCGGCGATGTACTGCTTGGGGATCGCCCCGCCCACCACGGCGTCGACGAACTCGAACCCGCCGCCCCGCGGCAGTGGTGAGACCCGCAGATCGACCACGGCGAACTGCCCGTGGCCACCCGACTGCTTCTTCAGCCGCCCCTCCGCCTCGGCGGTGCCGGCGACGGTTCGGCGGTAGCTCACCCGGACGTCGTCGGTGTCGACGGTGACGCCGTACTTGCGCTCGAGTCGCGACAGCGCCACCGAGATATGGGCGTCGCCCACGGCCGTGAGGACGGCGCGCCGGGTGAGCTCGTCGTGCCCGATCCGCAGCGACGGGTCCTCCTGGATCAGCCGTTGCAGCGCTTCGGACAGCTTGTCGTCGTCCGACTGCGTGCGAGGCACCAACGCCACTGATACGTGGGCGCCCGGGAGTGGTGCCGGCGGGACCGTGACCTGCTGAGCCCCGGTCGCGAGGGTGCTCCCGGTGAACGAGGCGCTCAGCTTGTTGACGGCCCCGATGTCGCCGGCGACCAGACGATTCGCCTGCTCCTGCTCGTGACCGCGCAGATGGAACAGGCCGTGCAGCCGCTCGTCGGTCCCGGTCGCGACGTCGCGGAGTGTCGCATCGGGTTGCAGGGTTCCGCTGATGACCTTGAAGACCGAGATCCGGCCGACGTACTGGTCGGTGACGGTCTTGAAGACGTAGAGCAACGGATCGGCATGGGGGTCGGCAGTCACCTCGACCTCGTGATCGCCGACGACGACCGTGAGCGGGCGGTCGGCGGGGGAGGGGCCGATCTCGCAGATGTAGTCGGCCAACCGGTCGACACCGACGCCCGTCGCGCCGGAGCCGACGAGGACCGGGAACTCGGTGCATGCGAGCACCTCGGCGGCGAGCGTTCGCTCGAGCTCGGCCGGCGTGATGGTCTCACCCTCGAGGTAGCGTTCGAGCTGGTCGTCGTCGCCCGACACGATCTCCTCGACCACTTGATCGTGGATCTCGTGCTCGTGCTCGACCACGTCGTCGGGCAGTCGCTCGACGTGGTGTGTTCCGTCGGCGTCGTACTCGTGAGCCTGCTCGGTGAGCACGTCGGCGACGCCGTGGAACGACTCCTGCTCCCCGAGCGGCAGCTCGATCGGGGCGAATCCGTGCCCGAAGACCGACCCGAGCTCGGCCACGACTCCTTCGAAGTCGGCGCGGTGTTTGTCCTCCCGGGTGACGAACACCAGTCGCGGCAATCTGCGGTCGACACACTTCTGCCACGCGAGGTGGGTGCCGACCTCGATGCCGTCCGCGGCGCTGACAACGACCACCGCGAGGTCGGCAACCGACAGCGCGGCGTCGAGCTCGGCCTCGAAGTCGGGGTGGCCCGGCGTGTCGAGCAGGTTGATCCGGTACTGCTGGCCGTCGCTCGCCTTCCAGTCGAACGACGCGACGGCCAACGAGACCGTCGACCCCCGCTGGATCTCCTCCGGATCGCGGTCGAGCAGCGTGGTGCCGTCGTCGACCGATCCGGCCCGTGCAGTCACACCGGCGCAGTGGAGCAGTGACTCGGCCAGGGTCGTCTTGCCGACGCCACCGTGCCCGATCAGTGCCACGTTCCGGATCCGCCCGGTTGGGGTTTGGTGCATTGGTGACCTCCAGGTCGACTACCAGATCGTCTTCGCCCACTGATTCTGGTCGACGACACGGTCGCAGTGCGAGGGTCGAAGGACCCCGTCGCGTCGGTCGTGGGTCGTGACGTGCGTCAGGGGTCGGTCTCGAGCGTGGTTTCGAGTGTCGTCTCCGCGGTGGCGCCACGAAGGTCGACGATGAGCGTGGTGCGATCCTGGACACGGGGAAACACGCCCTCGTCGGGGGGCGACAACCCGCCGACGTCGATCGTGCGACCGTCGCAATCGACGAAGTCGGACGTGCCCACCACCTGTTCCACCACGCACGTCGGGTCGCGGTCGGCGGGGTACGCCCAGTAGACGCGCCAGCCGTCGGCCGCGGTGCCACCGTCGTGGTCGACGACGATCGACCGGGTCCCGATCGCGGTGCCGAGCTCGGGGAACAGCAGCGGACCGTCGTCGGCCACCGTCTCAGCGAGACTCTCGACATTGCCGATCGTGAAGGTGCTCGGCGCCAAACGATCGGTGGCGTCCGGCCCTCCACCCGAGATGTAGGCCGCGACACCCCACGTGAAGCCGGCGATCAGGGCGATGACGACGATGCCGCCGAGCACGGGCGTCACCGCTCGTGCCACCGGCGAACGGAACTCGGGAAGTCGCACCCGATCAGTCTGCCGTGGCAGAGCCCTGGTCGGTCGCGTTCGGCGGTGGGTTGGTGGGTCGTCGTAGCGAACGAATAGGGTCAGACACTCGTGAACCGCCAGTACCGCGTCGTCGTCGCCAAACCCGGGCTCGATGGTCACGACCGCGGGGCGAAGACCATCACACGGGCGTTGCGCGACCACGGCTTCGAGGTGATCTACACCGGGCTGCACCAGACGCCCGAGCAGATCGCGGAGACCGTGCTCCAAGAGGACGCCGACGCGGTCGGGTTGTCGCTGCTGTCGGGCGCCCACCTGACGCTGTTCCCGCGAGTCGTCGAGGAACTCGCTGCTCGCGGCCTCGACGACACCCTCGTGTTCGGTGGTGGGGTCATCCCCGATGCCGACGTCCGGGTGTTGAAGGAGCAGGGGATCGCCGAGATCTTCCAGCCCGGCGCGTCACTGCGTGCCATCAGCGGATGGCTCGAAACCACCCTCGACGCCGGCGTCGAGCACTGAGAAGGGACTGAACGAGCTGTGGATCTGTTCGAATACCAGGGCAAGCAGTACTTCGCCCGCTACGACATCCCGGTCAGTCCGGGCGACAAGGCCGACACGGTCGACGAGGCCCTGGCGGCGGCCGAGGTCGCCGGGTATCCCGTGGTCGTCAAGGCCCAGGTGCAGGTCGGCGGCCGCGGCAAGGCCGGCGGCATCAAGCTCGCCGGAAACCCCGATGAGGTGCGCGAGCACGCCGGGAACATCCTCGGGATGGACATCAAGGGCCATGTCGTGCGCCGGCTCTGGGTCGAGCACGCATCCGACATCGACGAGGAGTACTACGCGAGCTTCACCCTGGACCGGGCAGCGAAGCAGCACCTCCTGATGCTCTCGGCCGAGGGCGGCGTCGAGATCGAAGCCGTGGCCGAGTCGAACCCGGACGCGATCGTGAAGCTCCACATCGACCCGGTCGACGGGCTCGACCTCGCCACCGCTCGGCAGGCGGCGATCGACGCCAGGCTCCCCGAGCGTGCCCTCGACGGCGCGGCCGACATCCTCGTCAAGCTGTACCGATGCTTCACCGAGGGCGACTGCGACCTCGCCGAGATCAACCCGCTGATCCTGAAGCCGACCGGCGAGGTGCACGCGCTCGACGCCAAGGTCACCCTCGATGCCAACGCCGGCTTCCGGCATCCGGAGTGGGAGGAGTACAAGCACACCGAGGTGCTCGACGAGCGTGAGCGCCTGGCCCGCGAGCACGACCTCCAGTACATCGGCTTGGAAGGGTCGGTCGGCATCATCGCGAACGGCGCCGGGCTGGCGATGTCGACGCTCGACGTCGTCAACCAGGTCGGCGGTCACGCCTCGAACTTCCTCGACATCGGCGGCGGTGCCAATGCCGACGTGATGGCCGCTGCGCTCGACGTCATCAACCACGACGAGAGCGTGAAGTCGATCTTCATCAACATCTTCGGCGGCATCACGCGCGGCGAGGAGGTCGCCAATGGCATCGTCGAGGCGATGGGTCGGGTCGACCTGCGGGCGCCGATCGTGATCCGCCTCGACGGCACCAACGCCGAGGAGGGTCGGCAGATCCTCGTCGACGCCGGCATCCCCGAGGACAAGTTGACCTCGAAGCCGACGATGCTGGAAGCCGCCCACGCGGCCGTCGCGATCGCGAACGGGAGCAACTGACATGGCCATCTTCATCGACGAGCACACCAAGGTCATCGTCCAGGGGCTGACCGGAGGCCAAGGCCGGTATCACGGCCTCCGCAACCGGGACTACGGCACTCAGATCGTGGGCGGGGTGACCCCCGGCAAGGGCGGCCACGACGTCGACGGCATCCCGATCTTCGACTCGGTCGCCGAAGCGGTCGCCGCCACCGGTGCCGACGCGTCGTTCGCCGCGGTCCCCCCGAAGTTCGCTCCGGGCGCGATCCTGGAGTCCGCCGAGGCCGGGATCGGACTCGTGGTGTGCATCACCGAGGGGATCCCGGCTCAGGACGAGGCGAAGGTGTTCAACACGCTGGTGCGCGAGTTCCCGGGGACGCGTCTTCTCGGTCCGAACTGCCCCGGCATCATCAGCCCGGGGAAGTGCAACATCGGCATCACGGCCGGTGAGATCGCCCAACTACCCACCGCCGACGGTCCCAACGTCGGCATCGTCAGCCGCTCCGGAACCCTGACGTACCAAGCGCTCTACGAGCTGAAGCAGAACGGCATCGGTGTGTCGACATGCGTCGGGATCGGCGGCGACCCTGTGCCGGGCACCAACTTCATCGACTGCCTCCGCGAGTTCGAGGCCGACCCTGAGACCCAGGCGATCATGCTCATCGGGGAGATCGGTGGGTCGGCCGAAGAGGAGGCCGCCGCATTCATCACGGCCAACATCTCGAAGCCGATGAGCGCCTACATCGCCGGAGTCACCGCTCCCGCGGGCAAGAAGATGGGCCACGCCGGTGCCATCGTCTCCGGCGGCAAGGGTACGGCACAGGGCAAGATGGAGGCCTTGTCGGCCGCCGGTGTGCAGGTCGGTCAGAACCCGACCGAGGCCGGCGAGCTGATGGCCGCCATCGTTGCCGGTCTCTGACGCTCGCCTCCACACCGCCCCCCTTTCGCAACGCGTGAACTTCTTGCGGGATAGTCCCGCAAGAAGTTCACGCGTTCGGCGTTGTCGGAACGTGGGTCAGGCGCCGAGTTCGCTGCGTCGGAGCGCAACAAGCTCGGTGAGCTCGGCGATCGTGGCATCGAACGCCTCGCGGATCTCGATATCGGTGACCCTGTCGACCTGCCAACCGATTCGTCTCAGCTTCCGGTCGCGACCCTTGTCCCGTTGGGCATCGATCCGCCCGCCGTGCCAGGTGACGTGGTCGACCTCGACGGCCCACCGGATGTCGGGCAAGGCACCGTCGGGATGGATCAGGACACCGTCGGGCAGGCGAATCGGATGTTGGCGAACGAGTGGTCCGACACCTGCCGTCTCGAGCGCTCGGAGTACCTGGACCTCGATGCCTGACCCGGCGGGTCGCTGCCATGATGGGCGTTGGCTGAGCACACGATTCACTCGGGCGAGGCCAGGGCGCCCTCGCTGATCGAGCCGTCGGCGAACCCGCCACAACGTCGGCACTGTCGAATGGTGATCGAGGACCCACTCGGTCAGTCGCTCGAATCGCGCATCATCGAGGTCACGAGCGCAATCGAACCAGGCGCGCGGCGGGCTCGCGACTCTGATTCCATCGCCCCGGATCGTGATGTCCTCGGGCGCCAGCACGTTCGTCCGACGAAGGATGACCCCTCGGCTGAGCGGAGTCCGGTCGTGCTGCACGAGCACGATCGGCTCGTCGGTCCGCCAAACGTGCCGGAATGCCCAGAGCCGAGCAGCCGCAGGGCCGGTCACGACGACCGAGGGGTCGGCAGCACACGCTGCGGCGCAACGCGCCTCGAAGGTTTCGGGTGAGGTTGCCACGCGGTACACGCCGTTGTGGAGGCGTGCCAGGCGACCCTGGTTGATGAGCTCGCGGATGGCATTCCTCGACAGGCCGTCAGCAATCATCTCCGCGACCGTGGCGACACCATGACGTTGCGAGACTCGCATGGCGAGCAGAGGCGACATGTCGGGCACGCTCCCTCCCTTCCTGACCGGTGGTTGGGGGCGGAGCCCGAGGCCGAGACGTCGGCACTCAGCAACCTACCCAGGATCCCCCGTGCTGGCGAGTGGGGGTGCTGACATTTCGTTCGGATTCGTGCGTCGCCGGGCGGCCGGTGGCTACCGTCCGATCTCGTGCCCACCGCATTGCTCTCCGTGTACGACAAGACCGGGATCGCCCAGTTCGCGGCGGCGCTCCACGAGCTCGGATGGACCCTCGTGTCGAGCGGCGGGACCGCCAAGGCGATCGCCGCGGCCGATGTTCCCGTCACCGACGTCGCCGACCTGACCGGCGTACCGGCGATCCTCGACCATCGAGTCGTCACCCTCCACCCGAAGGTGCACGGCGGCCTGCTTGCCGACCCGACCAAGCCCGAGCACCGAGCCGACATGGCCGAGTACGGCATCCTCCCGATCTCGCTGGTGGTGTCCAACCTGTACCCGTTCTCGTCCGAGCCGGGCATCGAACTGATCGACATCGGCGGGCCAGCGATGGTGCGGGCAGGGGCCAAGAACCACGCTCATGTCGCGATCCTCGTCGACCCTGGTGACTATGACGGCGTGCTGGACGAGATCCGCGAGCATGGCGAGGTGTCGCTGGCGACCCGTCGTCGTCTCGCTCGCGAGGCGTTCGCCCACACCGCCGCCTACGACGCGGCGATCGTCAGCTGGTTCGACGCAACCGAGCCCGATCCCGAGCCGTTGCCGCGTTCGCTTCACGTCGCACTCGAACGCGCCGAGGTGCTGCGATACGGCGAGAACCCGCACCAGCAGGGAGCCCGCTACCGCTTCGCCGGCGCAACGAGCTGGTGGGACACGATGACCCAGCACGGTGGCAAGGCGCTCAGCTATCTCAACCTGTACGACACCGAGGCCGCGTGGCGGCTCGTGCACCGGTTCGACGAACCCGCCTGCGTCGTCGTCAAGCACGCCAACCCCTGCGGCGTCGCGATCGGCACCCATCCAGCCGATCCGATCGCGGATGCCTACGTGAAGGCGAATGCCTGTGATCCGTTGAGCGCATTCGGCGGCATCGTCGCCGTCAACCGGACGGTCACGCTCGCGATGGCCGAACCGCTGTCGGGTGTGTTCACCGAGGTCGTGATCGCACCCGGTTACGACGGCGACGCCTTGGAGCTCCTGCTCTCGAAGAAGAACATGCGAGTGATCACCGCCGAGCGTCCGGCCGAATGGCCGTTCGACCTGAAGCCGCTCGACGGCGGCTACGTGATCCAACAGCCCGATCCGGTGTCGGTCGATCGGGCCCGCTGGACCGTTGTCACCGAGGCGCAACCGAGCGACGAACAGTGGCACGACCTGGTGTTCGCCTGGCAGGTCTGCGCCGCAGTGACCAGCAACGCGATCGTGTACGTCAAGGATCGTCAGGCATACGGCATCGGGGCTGGTCAGCAGAATCGGCTCGACTCCGCCCGTATCGCCGCCGACCGCTCGGCCGGCCGGGCCCGTGGGGGGATCTGCGCCAGTGATGCGTTCTTCCCCTTCCGCGACGGACTCGACGCGGCCGCCGCCGCCGGGATCACCGCCGTCATCCAACCGGGCGGCAGCGTTCGTGACGAGGAGGTCGTCGACGCCGCGAACGAGCACGGGATCGCGATGGTCTTCACCCACCAACGCCACTTCCGCCACTGACCCGATTCCGGCCGGATCGCACGCTCGCGGCGTTGCGGCTGTTCCGCTCGTTGCCCGTTGCTCGTTACTCGGGTCGTTCGCGTGGGGCGGGCGCACGATCCGGCTCGGCGTCGGGAGCGGTGACCGAGGGCGAACGGTGACCGGGTCGGGCGCGTTGCGCGTCGCCGCTCGCAGGTCGGTCGGGTTGGTTGCGTGGGGCGGGACAGCGATCCGGCTCGCCGTTCGCAGGTCAGTCGGGTTGGTTGCGTGGGGCGGGACAGCGATCCGGCTCGGCGTCGGGAGCGGTGACCGGGGGCGGTCGGTGACCGGGTCGGGCGCGTTGCGCGTCGCCGCTCGCCGTTCGCAGGTCGGTCGGGTTGGTTGCGTGGGGCGGGACAGCGATCCGGCTCGGCGTCGGGAGCGGTGACCGGGGGCGGTCGGTGACCGGGTCGGGCTCGGAGCAGCCGCGAACGCTCTCAGGTCGCTGGTTTGGCGAGGTCGTCGACGATTTCGACGCTGGGGAGACCGGCAAGGGATGCCGGGGGCACGAGCAACTTGCGATCGCGCGACCCGCCACCCACGATGATCTGGTCGACGTCCATGACTCGGGCGTCGATCCAGAGCGGCAGACCCTCGGCGAGGCCGTATGGGGTGACACCCCCGATCTCCATGCCGGTCATCTCTGCCGTCTCGTGAGCCGTGGCGAACGATGCCTTCTTCACCCCGAGCCGCCTGCGGACGACGCCGTTCACGTCGAGTCGCGTCGTGGCGAGCACCAGGCACGCGACGTAGGTGCGCGGTTCGCCCTTGCCGACGACGACGATCGCGTTGGCCGACTGGTCGAGGGAGTACCCGTAGGCCTGGCAGAAGGCCGCCGTGTCGGCGAGATCGGGGTCGCACGGCACCACGACGAACGGCTGACCGGTCGCCGAGACGGCATCGAGCACGGGATCGGGCATGACCTGCACGATACGCGGCCGGTCGACCATGACGGCCGGAACGTTGATCGTCGGGCGATACTGGGTCGGATGGCTGATGCCACCTATGCTCCGGCGCGCCCCCGACGCGCAGCCCCGAACCTGAGCGCGGTCCCATACCTGCCCGGGCTCGACGGCATGCGCGCGCTCGCCGTCGTGGCGGTGATGCTCTACCACGCGAACAACGAGTGGCTCCCCGGCGGCTTTCTCGGCGTCGAGGTGTTCTTCGTGATCAGCGGCTACCTGATCACGTTGTTGTTGATGGCCGAACACGAGCGCACCGGCACCGTCAGTCTCGGTGCGTTCTGGATGCGGCGGGCACGCCGATTGTTGCCGGCGCTGTTCCTGATGCTCTTCCTGCTGCTCACGTACACCTGGGCGTTCAAGCCCGACACGCTCGGCAAGTTGCGTGGCGACATGCTCGGCGGTCTGCTCTACGTCTCGAACTGGTATCAGATCTGGGTCGGTCAGGGGTACAGCGCCAGCGGCGACTTCGCCGCGCTGCGGCACCTGTGGAGCCTGGCGGTCGAGGAGCAGTTCTACCTCGTCTGGCCGATCGTGATGCTGCTGCTCCTCAAGCGCAACGGCACCCGCAACCTCGCGTCGACGGCACGCTGGCTCGCGCTCGCCGCAGTCGTCGTGACGGTCGCCGTCGGACTGCTGTACCACCCCGGACGGATCGGGACGTGTGATGTCACTCCCGATGCCTATTGGACGATCGGGGGTCGGTGCATATCCAAGGCCGATGCGCTCTATCTCTCGACGATCACGCGGTCCTCCGGGTTGATGCTGGGCGCGGCGTTCGCGATGGTGTGGCGACCGATCGCGATCATGCGCAGCCCGATCCGCAACGCCGGTCGCCTCCTCGACATCATCGCCCTCGCCGGTGTGGCGCTGCTCGGGCTCCTCTCGTGGCAGATCCACTTCATCACCCCCGACGGCGCTGATCCGTGGCTGTTCCGTGGCGGGTTCCTGTGGACCTCGCTCGCGACGCTGATGGTGATCGCCGGCGTCACCCACCGCAGGGCCTACACCGGTCGGGTGCTGGGGAATCCGGTACTGCTCTGGATCGGAACCCGCTCCTACGGCTTGTACCTCTACCACTGGCCGATCTACCAGATCATCCGCGAGGTGGCCGGCAATCCGCTGACGTGGACGCAGTTCGCGGCTGCGATGGTGGCAACCGCAATCATCACCGAATTGTCGTACACGTACGTCGAGATGCCGATCCGTCGCCGTGAGGTCGGCCAGTGGTGGGAGAGCCTCCGGCGTCGACGCGACCCCGTGCCACGTCAGGTCGTCGCGCTCACCCTGGTCGTGAGCATGCTGGTACTCGCCTTCGGTGTGTTGCGTCTCGGGCTCGCCGAGCTGAAGCAGAACGAGATCGCCACGGCCCTCGAGGCGGGGGAGGAGAACGTCACGTCGCTCGAGGACCTCGTTGGTGGCGGTGGTGACGAGGGAGCGGCAGCGGCCCAGTCGTCGGCAACGCAGACGACTGGGCCGCCTGGTGACTCGGTGGCGCCCCTGCCGGGCGAGACCACGACCACGACGAGCACCACCACCACGACGACCACGACCACCCTGCCGGCGGAGCCGGTCGACTACCTCGCCATCGGCGACTCGGTGATGCTGGGGGCGGCCGGGGTGATGAAGGCGCGCGGGTACACGGTCGACGCGCAGGAGAGTCGCCAGATGATCGACATGATCCCGCTCATGGAACAGCTCGGCGAGGCCGAGCTGTTCGGCGACCCCGTGATCATCCACCTCGGCACCAACGGGCCGATCACCGAGGAGACACTCAACGCCTTCTTGGCGCCGCTCGGCAGCGTCCCCAACGTCATCATGCTCAACGTGCGGGCGAATCGCGCCTGGACCGCCCAGAACAATGCGCTTCTCGCCGCCCGCGATCGCCCCGGCGACAACATCATCCTCGTCGACTGGCTGGGCTTGTCCGCCAACTGCGCCGGGAACTGCTTCGCGGCCGACGGGATCCACCTCTCGGCGGCAGGCGCCGAGTACTACGCCGACGTGATCGGCGACATCACCGGCCGCTGAGCAGGTTTCCGCTGGGTGGTTCGGGCGCCGACCGAACACGTTGCGGGCGTTCCCTGGCACACCGTGCTCACATCGCGCCCGATGGCCCGTGCCGTCGACGGTCGTCACGTGTTCCGAGGCTCCGCCGTGTGCACTGTCGCGGCATTGGTCGCGACCTCGGGTGAGCGCGTACGCTCGAACTCATGACGTCACCAGTTCGTGTTGCCGTGACCGGCGCCGCCGGTCAGATCGGGTACTCGCTCCTGTTCCGGATCGCCTCCGGTTCGATGTTGGGGCCCGACACGCCCGTTGCCCTGCAGCTGCTCGAGATCACACCGGCGCTGGGTGCGCTCGAGGGCGTGAGGATGGAGCTCGACGATTCGGCGTTCCCGCTGCTGTCCGAGATCGTCTGCACGGACGACGCCGACACGGCGTTCGGCGACGCCGATGTCGCACTCCTGGTCGGCGCCATGCCACGCAAGGACGGCATGGATCGCTCCGATCTGATGTCGGCCAACGGTGGCATCTTCAAGCCGCAAGGCCAAGCGTTGTCCCGTGCGGCGAAGAAGGACGTGAAGATCCTCGTCGTCGGCAACCCGGCCAACACCAACGCACTGATCGCGATGAACAACGCCCCCGACCTCGATCCGGGTCGGTTCACCGCGATGACGCGGCTCGATCACAACAGGGCGATCTCGCAGCTGGCCGCCAAGCTGGGCGTGAGCGTCAACGACGTCAAGAGGATGACGATCTGGGGCAACCACTCCAACACGCAGTACCCCGACCTGTTCCACTGCGAGGTCAATGGCGCGTCGGCCTACGACGCCGTCGGCGACCACGACTGGATCGACCAGACCTACATCCCCACGGTGGCGACGCGCGGTGGTGCGATCATCAAGGCGCGCGGAGCGTCCTCGGCCGCTTCGGCCGCCAACGCGGCGGTCGATCACATCCGCTCGTGGTCGCTGGGCACCCCTGAGGGCGACTGGGTGTCGATGGGCGTACGGTCCGACGGTAGCTACGGCGTGCCCGAGGGCATCATCTCGAGCTTCCCGTGTGTGTGCAAGGACGGCGCGTACGAGATCGTGCAGGGCCTCGACATCGACGACTACAGCCGCGGCAAGATCGACGCTTCCGCAGCCGAGCTCGTCGGCGAGCGCGATGCGGTGGCCGAGCTCGGCCTGATCTGACCGACACCCGACACCGGAGACACGAGACCTAAATCCGACTTGCCGGGTCAGGATTCGACGGCCTAGAGTCACGCCCGATGAGTGACAACTGGGGTTTCGAGACCAAGCAGATCCACGTCGGGGGCGACCCCGATCCGGCGACCGGCGCGCGGGCTGTACCGATCTACCAGACGACGTCCTTCGAGTTCCGCGACGCCGAACACGCCGCGAACCTGTTCGGCCTCGCCGAGGTCGGCAACATCTACACGCGCATCATGAATCCCACCCAGGGCGCATTGGAGGCGCGCCTGAGTGCGCTCGAGGGTGGATGCACGACGGCGATCGGAATACCGGGTGCGCTCGCCGTGGCGTCCGGGCAGTCGGCCGAGACGCTTACGTTCATGACGCTGTGCGAGGCCGGCGACCACATCGTGGCGTCCGCATCGCTCTACGGTGGCACCTACAACCTGCTCCACTACACGCTGCCGAAGATGGGGATTCAGGTGTCGTTCCTCGAGGATCCGCACGATCTCGCGGCCTGGGAAGCGGCCGTCCAGGACAACACCAAGGTGTTCTTCGGCGAGGTGCTGCCGAACCCCAAGAACGACGTGTTCGACATCGAGGGCGTGAGTGAAGTCGCACACCGTCACGGGATCCCGCTCGTGGTCGACAACACGGTGCCTACGCCGTACCTGATCCGGCCGCTGGAGTGGGGCGCCGACATCGTCGTGCACAGCCTCACCAAGTTCATCGGCGGTCACGGCACATCGATCGGCGGAGCGATCATCGATGGGGGCACGTTCGACTACGGGGCGTCGGGCCGGTTCGCCAACTTCACCGAGCCCGATCCGAGCTACCACGGGCTCGCGTACTGGCCGGCACTGGGCCACGGATCGATGATCCTCAAAGCCCGTGTGCAGATGCTGCGCGACATGGGCATGGCGATCTCGCCCTTCAACGCCTTCTTGTTCCTTCAGGGCCTCGAAACCCTCAGCCTGCGCATGGAACGGCATTGGTCGAACGCCCAGCGCGTCGCTGAGTACCTCGACGGGCAGGCACAGGCGCTGTCGATCAACTATGCCGGCCTGCCGTCGAGCCCGTGGTACGACCGTGCGACCAGGTACGGAGGTGGCAAGGGATACGGATCCGTCCTCGCGTTCGAGATCGAGGGTGGTCACGAGGCCGGTAAGCGGTTCGTCGAGGGTCTCGAGTTGCACAGTCACGTCGCCAACATCGGTGACGCCCGCAGCCTCGTGATCCACCCAGCGAGCACGACGCACAGCCAGCTCACACCCGAGGAGCAGGCTGCGAGTGCCGTCACACCGGGCCTGGTGCGACTGAGTGTCGGCCTCGAATCGATCGACGACATCATCGCCGACCTCGACCGCGGGTTCGCGGCCGCACGGGGCTGAGGCGACTCGGCGCTCGGCGTCGCTCGTCCCGTCGGCAGCGTCAGTCGTCGTCGCGCTGTTCGTCGAGGAAGCGTTCGAACTGCGCGCCGAGGTCGTCGGCCGACGGGATCGATGCCTCCGCCTTGCGGTCGAAGTCCTGTTCGAGCATCCGAACGTAGAACTGCAGCTGGACGTCGCTGTCGACGACCTCGTCGTGCAGGCTTCGCCAGCGGTCGATCTCGTCGACGAGTTCGCCTGCATCGTCGGGCACGGGGACGTTGAGCACGTGGGCGAGGTGGGTCTGGAGTGCGGCGACCGCCTGGGGATGCTCGGCGTTCATGAGGTAGTGGGGCACGCCGACACGCAGCGATACCGAGGGGATCCCGGTGTCGGCCAGCGTCGCCTGGATCACGCCCACGACTCCGGTCACCCCCTGGTAGGTGGGTTGGCCGATGCCGAGCACGCCGGCGAGCGCGGCGTCGGTCGTGCTCCCGGTGACGGCGGGCTTGCGCGTGTGGGGAACCGCTTCGGCGGCCGAACCGACGGTGACGACGGCCTCGCAGCCGAGCCTGCTCGCGACGGTCGCGATGCACTCGGCGTAGGTACGCCACGCAAGGTGCGGCTCCACACCGACGAGCACGACGAGGTCGCGCCCGCCCTGACCCTTCACGACATCGAACTGGTTCTCTGGCCATCGGATCGAACGGAGCTCGTTCTCGTCGATCTCGACCTGCGGTCGCTCCTGGGTGAAGTCGTAGAACGGATCCGGGTCGATCTCGCCGATCGTGATCGCCTGGTCAGCGGGGGCGAAGCGGTCGAGCGCTGACGTCGCGGCGCCGCCGATGTCGAACAACCCGGTCAACGCAATCAGCATGACCGGTGATCGCAGCGGGCCGAGCCCTTCGGTCTCGAGGTCGAGGACGTCGTCGGCGTGCACCGTGTCAGTGTGTCAGCCGGTCAGCGTTTCGACGACGTGATCGATGCAGTGTGTCAGTGCCTCCACATCGGCGGGATCGATCGCGGGGAACATGCCGACTCGCAGCTGGTTGCGGCCCAACTTGCGGTAGCTCTCGGTGTCGACGATGCCGTTCGCCCGGAGCGCGGCACACACCGTGTCGGCGTCGATCGCCTCGTCGAGGTCGATCGTCGCAACGACGGACGACCGCTTGGCCGGGTCGGATACGAACGGGGTCGCCCAATCGCGTGCCGCGGCCCATCCGTACATGATCGCGGCCGAGGCGTCGCTCCGATCGGCGCACCATGCCAGCCCGCCCTGATCGTTCATCCATCGCACCTGGGCGTCGAGGAGGATCAACGTCGCGACCGCCGGCGTGTTGTAGGTCTGATTGGCGCGGCTGTTCGTGAGCGCGATTCCGAGATCGATCGACGCTGGTGTCCACCGGTCGCTCGCCGCGATTCGCTCGATGCGCTCGACCGCACGGGGCGAGCAGGCCGCCAGCCACAGCCCACCGTCGGCGGCGAAGCACTTCTGGGGGGCGAAGTAGTACACATCGACCTCGCTCGGTTCCCAACGCAGCCCTCCGGCCCCCGACGTGGCATCGACCGCCACGAGCGCACCATCGTCGGCGCCGGGCGGTCGTCGCAACTGCATCGCCACTCCGGTGGATGTCTCGTTGTGGGTCAGCGCATAGAGATCGATCCCAGCTTCCGCAACCGGCTCAGGATGATCACCGGTCTCGCTGACGATCACCGTCGGTGCGCCGAGGTGAGGGGCAGCCGCGCACGCATCGGCGAACTTCGAGGAGAACTCGCCGAACACCAGGTGCTGGCTGCGAGTCCCCACGAGTCCGAACGTCGCTGCGTCCCAGAACACCGTCGTGCCGCCGTTGCCGATCACGATCTCCCAACCGGCCGGCAGGGAGAACAGCTCGGCCAGGCCGTGACGCACTGCACCGACGAGGTCCTTGACCGGTGGCTTGCGATGCGATGTCCCCATCAGGGTCGTTGCGCCGGCGACGATCGCGTCGACCTGGTCCTGCCGCACCTTCGAGGGGCCACAGCCGAACCTGCCGTCCGTCGGCAGCAGCGAGTCGGGAATCCAGATCGTTTGAGGGTCCACGGTCGCCAGCATGGCACCGGATCCACCGTTCCGGACGTGGTTCGATTCACGATTCGTTTCGACTTCGGACCGACTTGTTTCGGTCGGTCTCCTTGTTCGTTTCGCAGCGTCCCCGTTGAGTGGGGTGGGTCCCGAACAACCACCTCAACGAGGAGAAACCACATGAAGACCCGTCGTACGATTGCCGCGCTCGCCGTCGCTGGAGGGCTGGCCGCAGCACCCGCTGTCGCCGACGCCGGCTGGGGCCACACCGACACCGCCACCTACCGGGTGACCGTGGAGAACATCGCGTCCGGTTTCCAGCCGTTGTCGCCTGCCGGTGTAGTCGTGCACGCGCGGTCCGCCGACGTGTGGAGCACCGGCGCGCCGGCCACCGCGGCCGTCGCCGCGATCGCAGAGGACGCCAACGTCGGCGTCTTCACGAGCACCTACGGCCAGACACCCGGCGTGTTCGACGCCTTCCAGGGCGGTGGCGGCCCGATCGGACCCGGCGGGTCGGACTCGTTCGAGTTCGAGGCGCAACGAGGCCAGCGCGTCTCGCTGGTCAGCATGCTGGTCAACACCAACGACGCCTTCACTGGGCTCGATTCCGTCCGCCTGCGGAACCGCACCCAGGTCTTCGAGGTCGGGGCCTATGACGCCGGGACCGAGGCCAACAACGAGAACAGCTCCCACATCCCCGGCCCGGTGGGCAACCACCCCTTCGTCCGTGACCCCGAGGGTGGCGTCATCGCGCACCATCCCGGGATCCTCGGTGTTGGCGACACCGACCCGGCTGAGATCGGCTGGTCGGGCCCCGTCGCCCGGATCACCGTCGAGCGCATCGACTGACCCCCGGTTCCCACCGCAACTGTCTGCCTCGAACCGGGAACTTCCCGGTTCGAGGCAGACAGTTCGTTTCGCCGCGGGGAATCGTCGTGAACATCTGGCAGCATGTGCGACCGTGAACCGAACCTCGCACCGTCTCGCCGCCATCGCCCCATCGGCGACTCTCGCCGTCGACTCGAAGGCCAAGGCCCTGAAGGCCGCAGGGGAGAACGTCGTCGGGTTCGGCGCCGGCGAACCCGACTTCCCCACACCTGCGCACATCGTCGAAGCGGCGGTCGAGGCGTGTCGCGATCCGAAGAACCATCGATACTCGCCGGCGGGTGGTCTCCCCGAGCTGAAGGAGGCGATCGCCGCCAAGACGCTCCGCGACTCCGGCTATGCCGTCGACGCCGGCCAAGTGCTGGTCACGAACGGCGGCAAGCACGCCGTCTACACGGCGTTCGCCGCGCTGTGCGATCCGGGTGACGAGGTGCTGCTGCCGGCGCCCTACTGGACCACCTACCCTGAAGCGATCACCCTTGCGGGCGGGGTGCCGGTGGTGATCGACACGACCGATGAGACCGGGTTCAAGGTCACCGTCGAGCAACTCGATGCCGCACGCACGGCCCGCACGAAAGTGCTGCTGTTCGTCAGCCCCGACAACCCGTCGGGTGCGATCTACTCGCCGGCCGAAGTGACGTCGATCGGTGAGTGGGCGGTCGAGCACGGGATCTGGGTGGTCACCGATGAGATCTACGAACACCTGGTGTACGGCGGACACGAGTTCGCCTCGATGCCGGCGCTCGTCCCCGACATCGCCGAGCAGTGCCTCGTGGTGAACGGCGTGGCCAAGACCTATGCCATGACCGGTTGGCGAGTCGGTTGGCTGATCGGCCCGAACGATGTCGTCAAGGCGTCGTCCAACTTCCAGAGTCACGCCACGTCGAACGTCGCCAACGTGTCCCAACGTGCAGCGCTCGCCGCGGTGGCGGGTCCGCTGGACGACGTGGTGAGGATGCGAGAGGCCTTCACGCGGCGCGGCATCACCATGCACCGGATGCTCAACGACATCGACGGTGTCAATTGCATCGAGCCGCAAGGCGCCTTCTACTGCTTCCCGAACGTCACCGGCCTGCTCGGGCGCGACATCCGCGGGCGGTCGGCTGCGACGACGCTCGAACTGGCCGATCTGGTGCTCGAGGAGGCCAAGGTCGCGTTCGTACCCGGGGAGGCCTTCGGGGCCCCCGGTTACGCCCGGTTCAGCTTCGCGCTGGGCGACGCGGATCTCGAAGAGGGAATTCGCCGGATCGCCGACCTCGTGCGCTGACCCTCGACGGGCGTCGAACCGTCGGCGACACTGGAGGTCGTCATGGCCACGGTGGAACTGCGCGGTCTCGGGAAGGTGTATCCCGACGGCTACCGAGCGGTCTGCGGCGTCGACCTCACGATCGACGACGGTGAGCTGTTCGTGCTCGTCGGCCCGTCCGGCTGCGGGAAGACCTCGGTGTTGCGCATGGTCGCCGGTCTCGAGGACATCAGCGAGGGCGAGATCGTGATCGACGGCAAGGTGGTCGGCCCGCTGGCCACACATCGTCGCGATCTCGCGATGCTCTTCCAGAACACGGCGCTCTACCCGCACATGACCGTGCGTGAGAACATCGGCTTCCCGCTCAAGATGGCCAAGGTGCGCCACCGCGACATCGAGCCGCTCGTCGTGCGGGTCGCCCACCAGCTCGGGCTCGACGACGTCCTCGACGAACACCCCCGACACTTGTCGGGTGGTCAGGGGCAGCGGGTCGCGATGGGGCGAGCGATGGTGCGCGATCCCGAGCTGCTGTTGATGGACGAACCGATGTCGAACCTCGATGCCAAGCTCCGCACCGAGCTGCGCGGCGAGATCGCTGCGATGCAGCGCCGGTTGGGGGTGACGACGCTGTACGTGACCCACGATCAGGTCGAGGCGATGTCGCTGGGTGATCGCTCGGCGGTCATGCGCGATGGCCGAATCGTGCAGTGCGATACGCCGCAGGCCCTCTACGAGCATCCGACCGACGTCTTCGTCGCCGGCTTCATCGGGTCGCCACCGATGAACGTCGTGCTGGGATCGATCGACGCCGATGTCGAGACGCCGGTCGTCCGGATCGGTGCCTACCCGATCGAGCTGGGCGCGGCGGTCGCACGCTGGCCGACGTTCGCGAATCTCGCGGGCCGCAAGATCGCTGTCGGTGTCCGGCCGGAGTCGATCTCGGTCGATCCAGCTGGGAACATCACGGTCGAGATCACCCACATCGAGCGGATCGGCGCCGAGCAGCTCGTCTACGCGACCCTGGACGCTCATTCGGTGACGCAGCACGGAACGGACGTGCTCATCGACGATGCGGCGGCGACGACGATCGTCGCCTCCCTGACGGTCTCGGTGGCGGTCAACCTCTGGAAGCCGATCCGGCTGCACGTCGAGCCGACCGAGCTCCACCTCTTCGATCTGGCGGACGGAGCGGCGGTCCCGACGGCCGGGCTCAGCGCACGGGCGCGACGGTGACGGGTACGCCGTTGAGCGCGATGTTGCCACTCACGGGGTCGAAGAACTGGTCGTCGGTCAAGACGTTGGTGTTGACGCCTCGGTACTCCTGGGCGATCCGGAGTCGAACCCCGGGCAGGTTCTGACCGAACCCGTGCGGGATGCTCACGACACCCGGTCGGATCCCATCGGTGATCTCGACGTCGATCGCTACCTCGCCCACCCGCGACGTGACGGTGGCAGGGGCGCCGTCGCGGAGGCCGAGCCGATCGGCGTCGTCGGGATGGACCTGGAGCGTGCAACGATTCCGACCCTTGGTGAGCACGCGCACGTTGTGCATCCACGAGTTGTTCGAACGGACGTGGCGTCGACCGACGAGCACCATGGTGTCGTCCCAGTTCCGTCGGAGCGACCGATCGAGGCGCTTGATGTCGGAGCGCATCTCGTCGGGGAAGGCCTCGATCCGACCGGAGGGCGTCCTCAATAGATCGGGGATGCGGTCGGGTACGAGTGCGCCGAGGTCGACGCCGTGAGGGTTGGCTTCCAGCTTCTCGAGGGTCAGACCGTCCGGGTCGGCGCCGAACGCGTCGCCGTACGGTCCGGTGCGGAGCTGGATGTCGAGAAGCCGTTCGGGTCCACGCCGGCCGGAGACCGCGTCGACGACCTCCACGATGTCGCGCCCGTGGACCGGGCCGAACTCGTCGCGCACGGCCGACTCGGCGAACGCGAGTGCGACACGATCGTCCATGCCGTCGATGTCGTGGTCGACACCGGCGCCCGACACGACGGCCGCCAGCCGCAGGATGATCTCCCACTCGGTGGGTTGACCGTCGTCGAGCGGGATGACCTCGGGCGAGTAGTTGGCCACGTTGCGCACAGCGAAGTTGAGGAGCGCCAGGTCGTAGTGCGACTTCTGCAGAACCGATGGCGGCGGCAGGATCACGTCGGCGTGGCGAGTGGTCTCATTGACGTACGGATCGATCGAGACCATGAAGTCGAGGGTGGCCAGCGCAGCGTCGAGCCGCTCCGAGTTCGGGTTCGACGAGACGGGGTTGCCGCCGACGGTCACGAGCGCACGGACCCGTCCCTCGCCCGGCGTCTCGATCTCCTCGGGGAGCGCGGTGACGGGGAACTCGCCGAAGGTCTCCGGCCGCGCCGCGACACGACTCACCACGCGCCCGGTGCGGACACCACGTCCGGTGCCCGGCTTGCCCTTGGTCGAGGGTTGCCCGACGGCGCCGGTCGCGAACATCGCGCCACCGGTGCGGTCGAGGTTGCCCGACAGCAGGTTGACGACGTCGACGAGCCATGAGGCCAGTGTGCCGAACTCCTGGGTGCACGTGCCGATTCGGCCGTACACCGCCGCGGTCGGCGCGGCGCACAGGTCGCGTGCGAGCTGCCGGACGGTGTCGGCGTCGACACCGCAGACGGGTGCGACCGCATCGGCGGTGTACGGCTCCAGCGCCATGGCGAGATCGTCGAGCCCGTTCGTGTGCGCCGCGAGGCGCTCGGGAGTTGCCAACTGCTCGTCGAGGATCGTCCTGGCGATCGCAGCGAGCAGATGGGCATCGGTGCCCGGACGGATGGCGATGTGCAGGTCGGCGCGTTCGGCGGTCTCGCTACGGCGCGGATCGACGCACACGATGGTGCCGCCTCGCTGCTGGATGCGTTCGAGACGACCGGGGAAGTCGGGCGCTGTGCAGAGCGAGCCGTTCGACGCGTACGGATTGGCGCCGAGCATGAGGAGGAAGTCGGTGTGGTCGAGGTCGGGTACGGGCACGCTGACCGAGCCGAACATCATGGCCGCCGACAACTCCTTGGGCCGTTGATCGACAGTGGAGGCCGAGAACCGATTGCGGGTTCCCAGCGCCGAGATGAGGGTCCGGTTGTAGTACATCGGTCCGATGCTGTGAGCGGTCGGGTTGCCGAGGTAGATCGCGCAGGCGTCGCGTCCGTGCTGATCGAGGAGGGGGAGCAGGCCGGCTTCGATGGTGGCGAAGGCCTCGTCCCAGTCGACCTCGACGAACTCACCGTCGCGCTTCACGACCGGGCGCCGCAGTCGGTCGGGGTCGTCGTGGAGATGGCCGAGCGTCGAACCCTTCGGACAGATGAACCCGCGCGAGAACACGTCGTCGAGGTCACCCCGGATCCGGGTCACCGTGCGATCGCCGCCAGGTGGGGCCAGCGTGATCTCGAGCCCGCAGCCTGCCTCGCACAGAGGGCAGGTGCGGTCCGCGATCGTGGCGTCGCTCTGGTCGTCGATCGTCGTCATGAAGCCCCCTCGTTCGGCTCATGTTCGCAGGTCGCCGACGTGGAATTCGAGGTAGGCGAACTCGCCGTCGGGCTGCGGAGCATGCCATCGTCCCTCGCCGACGCCGCCCGGGCGCATGCCCCCGAGTATTCACCTGTTCGCCGACGAACGACATCCACGGCGTCGTCGCCCGGTGCAAATCCGCCCGCGGATCGACGCACGGCATCCGTGCCACGCGGCGGCCGACCAAACCGCTCATTCGGACGTGGCCTGCGACCGGGCCGGGAAGACCAGCCAGGTCGAGCTCGGTCAGTGCGGTCGCGTTCGCCGAGGCGATCTCACCGGTGCCGACCAGCCGGCGGTACTCGGCGCGAAGACCGGTCGGACCGTTCGCCGCGAAACCGTAGGCCGACGCTGCGAGCAGGATCATGTTCGCCACGGTTCCGGGCTCGACGTCGCTCCAGGATGTGATGACGACCCCCTGCGGGAGCGCCACCCCGACCGCTCGGACCAGCCACCAGTGCATTGCTCGCTTCGCGAGCATCACGCCGCTGGCGACGACGACCACGGCCGCGGTCGCTCAGGCGACACCACCGACGGTCCCGATCGGCTCCTCGCGCCTCCTGACATCGGCCACGCCCAGACCTGTCGATGCCCGAGCAGGTGGATGAGACCGTGGGCGACTGCGATGAGGCCGATGCCCCAGCGAACGATCGTTCTCATGTTCGATCGGGATCGCGGTCGGTGATGTCGGTCGTCGCGCTCATGATCGCTGCGTCCGGTCGAGCACGGTAGTGACCATGTAGTCGACGAATTCGTCGGGTTGCTCCCAGAGCGGACGGTGGCCGGACGTGTCGAGGACGGCCAGATCCTTGGTCGGCGCGTCCACCATCGGGTACCACTCGTCGAACGGCCGCGCCCTGCCGTGCGCCTCGTTGGCGCCCTGGACGAAGAACACGGGCACGTCGAAGTCGGTCGCGGTCTCACGGAAGTCGATGTCCTGGAGCTGTGGGTAGAGCACCGCGAACGTTTCCATGAAACCGGCGAGGATGTGGACCTGCTCGAGCAGCGTGTACTCGGAGACGAGCAGGTTCTCCGACATCTGACCCGCACCCTCGGCGTTGGGGCTGTGGTCGTAGCGGTAGACCTCGTGCTCGTTGCCCAGCGCCGTCTCGTAGTCGAGCATGTCGTCGTACGGCGGCGGGCCGTTGTCGATCAGCGTGCCGACGAGGTCGTCGTCGCCGTTGGCCCGGGCCCACGCCAGGGTGTCGTCGTAGAAGATGCGGTCGGTCTCGAGTGGGCTGACCATCTGCCCGGTGCCGACGAACGCGCGGTACATCGCCGGCTCCTCCCGAACGGCGAGCACACCGAGGATGGTTCCCCACGATTGGCCGAGGAGGTAGATCTCGTTCTGATCGAACCGGGCCCGGAGGTACTTGGTCACCGCGATCGTGTCGTCGACCGCACCGTCGAGGGTGATCGTGTCGATCGGATCGAGCTCGGGGTACGACCTGCCGGTGCCCCGCTGGTCCCAGGTGACGACGGTGAAGTGTTGCTCCAGCTCGGGCAGATGGCGACGCATGGCGCCGAGCTCGGACCCGCCCGGACCCCCGGCGAGGAACAGCAGCACGGGATTGTCCGTGTTCCGGCCGCGGATCATCATCCCGAGGTCATGGCCGTTGATGTCGACGGTCGTGAGCTCGGCGATGCTGCCGGGGATCTCGTTGCCGTCGGCGTCGACGATGGGGTCGGTGCTCGCCGGTCGTGCCAGTCCGGCCGCCAGCATGATCAACCCGATCGCCGTCAACGCGGCGACGCCGCGTCGGGCGTATCGGCCGGCAGTGGATCCGGCCGACACGGCGCGCCGGTCGATGTTGCGCGCGATGCCCGCGCCGACCGCGGTGCCCAGCAACATCGGAAACACCGTGAGCAAGGCGTGGAAGCCTCGGCCCACGATCAATGCGATCACGCCGTAGGTGCTGGTCCGGATCGCATCCACGGTCGGGCCGTCGGTGCCGATGCGGGTGAGCTCGAACACGGCGGCGAAGGCCAGCGGGGTGGCGAGCATCGGCCAGCGCGAGCGCGTCACCACACCGGCGAGAGCGCCAACCAGCAGGCTGATCGCGATCGACCACAACGCCTCCGCGGTCGTGAGCGGCCCACGCGGCGTCCACCATCCGGCGATCGCTCCCCACAGTGCGCCTGCTCCGATCGCAGCTCCGATACCGGCGCGCCAGTCGTCCCACGGCGCTCCGAGTGCACGGCGCGCCCAGGCACCGATACTGCGCGTGCTCCGCTCCCGCGGTGATGTACGTTCACCGGAACGGTCGAGCCTCGCGGCGATCGGATCGAGGTCGGGACCGCGGCTCAAACGCCTGGTGCGGGTGTCGTGATCGGTGGTTGTGCTCATGGCCGAACCTCGTTCTGGTGTCGGAGTGGCGGGCCGTCGTCGGGAACCCGTCGCGGCTTCTGATTCCACTGTCGTCCCCCGAAACCTCCGCGTCGTCCCTCGCCGGGGTGTTCATGGGTGACGTCCTGCGGGAGGAGGGAGTGTCACCCCCGAGGGGGAGGCCGCCGGCACCCGGGAGAATTACTGTGAGGGCGAATGGTGTTCGAACGGTTGCGACCAGATCGACGGCAGAACCGCGGGCCGGTGTGGTTCGTCGCTGACGCGCTCGTGACCCTCATGTTCGTGTGGATCACGGTCACATCGCTGCAGAGCTCGGCGTACACCGACGAGTACGGGGCGATCGAGGGGTGGGGCTGGGCGCTCGCGATCAGCCCCACGCTGCTCCTGCTCACTCGACGAATCGCACCCGCCGCCACCCTTGCGGTGGCCACGTGCCTCTACATGCTCGCCAGCGGCTGGCAGGGCGACAGTAACGCACCGCTCGCGATCCCCTTCTTCGCATACTCGGTCGGGCTCACCAGACCCGTCCGGGTGTCGGGTTGGATGGTGGCCGTCGCGGCAGGGATGTTGTCGACTTCGGTCTTCTACGGGCCCGGCGACCCGGTGGTTCTGGCCGTCCCGGTCAGCATCATGCTCTTCGGCATCGGATGGCTCGTCGCGGTCAGCATCAGGCGCAACCAGACCCGTGCGAGCGAGCTCGCCGATGAGGCCGAGGTTCTCCGCGTCCAGGGTGCCGCAGTGGCGGAGCAGGCCGTCGTCGACGAGCGCCGGCGGATCGCGCGAGAGCTCCACGACGCGGTCGGACATGCGGTCAACGTGATGGTGATGCACGCGGGTGCGGCGCGCCTGTGCGCGCAGGACGAGCGTGCGATCGAGGCACTGCTCGAGATCGAACGTGTGGGCCGGTTCGCGCTGACCGATCTCGATCACATGCTCGGACTCCTGCGAGACGACGCAGACGAGCACCCACTCCTGGGACCTGGCCGGACGAGCGCGGACATCGTGCGACTGGTCGACGAGCTTCGAGCGAGCGGCGCCGACGTCCGTTTCCACAACCGGTGCGGTGAGGAGCTCGATCACACCATGGGACGGCCGGCCGGTGCTGCGGCGTACCGGATCGTGCAGGAGGCACTGACCAACGCCGTCAAGCACGCCGGTCCGGCCCGCATCGATGTGACGCTGGCCTGCACTGACGACGAGCTCGCCATCACCGTGGCCGATGACGGACTCGGTGCGAAGGCTCACGCGGCGCGGGGAGGCGGACGTGGCATCGCGGGCATGACCGAGCGCGCGATCGTGCTCGGTGGCCGACTGGCCGCCGGGCCGAGCAGTGACGGCGGGTTCCGCGTCGATGCCCGGATCCCCGTGTCGGGGACACGGCCACCGCAACCATCGAGCACCGGACAGTCGGCCGTCTCATGACGATCAGTGTGTTGATCGCCGACGACGACGTGCTGGTGAGGGCCGGGTTGCGCATGATGATCGAGACCCAGGACGACCTCGAGGTGGTGGGTGAGGCCGACGACGGCGACGCCGCGGTCCGATTGGCCTCGGAGCTGCGTCCCGATGTCGTGCTGCTCGACATCCGCATGCCGCGCATGGACGGTCTCGAAGCCACACGCCGGATCACCGCCACTGCCGACGAGGACCCCGACCAGGACGACTTGCCACGTGTCCTGATCCTCACCACGTTCGAGCTCGACGAGTACGTGTACGAGGCTGTCCGAGCCGGAGCCAGCGGCTTCCTGTTGAAGCGGACGCGTCCAGAGGATCTCCTCGACGGGATTCGTGTCGTCGCCGCCGGTGATTCGTTGTTGGCGCCGTCGGTCACCAGACGGCTGATGAGCGAGTTCGCTCGTGCGACGGCGAGCGGTCCACACCCGACCGATGTCCGCAATCGCGATCTCGATCGTCTGACCGACCGGGAGCGCGAAGTGCTCGTGCTGATGGCCCAGGGACTCGCCAACCGCGAGATCGCGGCTGCGCTCTTCGTCGGCGAGAGCACGGTGAAGACCCACGTCAAACGGATCCTCATGAAGCTGTCGCTGCGCGATCGCGTGCACGCCGTGGTGTTCGCCTACGAGACCGGACTGCTCGCGCCCGGGACCGACTGAGAACGACCGGTCGGTCAGACGGGCCCGTCGGAGAGCGATGCGTTCGTCCTGCGGGCCGTGGCGATCGTGCGGCCGGCCCCCCATTCGTTGGCCTCCAACGCGCGCAGGATGCCGACCAGGTTGCGGTCGCGGATCCGCTCTAGGTCACGAACGTCGTACCCGCCACTCTGCGCATCGGACTGCGTCGCGATCGTGTCGATCAGCTCGTCGGTCAGCTCCGGGACGTCCATCAGCTTCGTCCACGGCCAGCTGAGCGCCTCGCCGAACTGACCGATGAAGTGGCGCATACCACCGAGGCCACCGGCGATCCGGTAGGTCTCGAACACACCCATCTGCGCCCAGCGCAGGCCGAACCCGTACCGGATCGCATCGTCGATCTCCTCGGTCGTCGCGACGCCGTCGTTCACCAGCCACAGGGCTTCACGCCAGACCGCCTCGAGCAGCCGATCGGCGATGTGGGCATCGATCTCGGAGCGCACGTGGAGCGGATGCATGCCGAGCGCCCGATACCACTCCAGCGCCTGCTCGATGACCGCTGGACCGGTCGATCGGCCGCCGACCACTTCGACGAGCGGGAGCAGGTACACCGGGTTGAACGGGTGGCCCACGATCAACCGCTCCGGATGACGCAGCGGCTCGGCCAACACCGAGGGGCGGAACCCCGACGTCGACGACGCGATGATCGCGTCGGGCAATGTTGCGGCATCGATGAGGGCGAGGGTCGCGTGTTTGAGCTCGAGTCGCTCGGGCACGCTCTCGATCAGGAGCTCGGCGCCTGCACAGGCGTCTTCGACCGTATTGCACATCTCGAGCGAGCCGATCCGGTCGGGCGCGGGTTCGAGATCGAGCTCATGCCACGCGGCGACGGCGTTGGCGTGCACCTCGTCGATCACCGCCCGTGCGCCGGGAGACGGGTCGTAGCTGTGCACGCTCACCCCACCGAGTCGGAGGCGGGCGATCCAGCCCGCACCGATCACGCCACAACCGACGACCGCGGCGCGCCGCAACGGTTCAGTCATGCCGGGTCAGCTTCAGATCGGCACGGACCTCGTCGGGGCCCTTGATCCCGTATCCGAGCCGTTCGAGGATCTCGACCGCGCGGGTCACGAGATCGGCGTTCGAGGCGAGCTGACCGCGGCCGAGGTACAGGTTGTCCTCCAGTCCGACGCGGATGTTGCCGCCGGCGATCGCTGCGAGCGCGACGTACTCCATCTGGCGGCGGCCGATCGAGAACGCGCTCCCAGGTCCACGAGTCGGGCAGGTTGTTGACCATCGCCATGAACGTGTTGAGGTCGGGTGGCGCGCCCCAGGGCACGCCCATGCACAGCTGGATCATCACCGGGTCGTCGATGAGTCCCTCGTCGGCGAGCGTCTTGGCCTGCCACACGTGCCCGGTGTCGAACGCCTCGATCTCGGGTCGAACGCCCAGTGCTTGGATCTGACGGGCCATCTCCTTCAGCGTGGCGGTGCTGTTGGTCATGATGTAGTCACCCTCGCCGAAGTTCATCGTCCCGCAGTCGAGGGTGCAGATCTCGGGCCGCAGTCGGCGGACGTGGTCGAGCCGCTCCGACGCGCCCGCGAGATCGGTGCCCGCCTCGTCGACCGGGAACGGTCGTTCGGCTGACCCGAACGTGAGATCGCCCCCCATGCCGGCGGTGAGGTTGACCACCACGTCGACGTCGGATGCGCGCACTCGCTCGACCACCTCGGCGTAGAGCTCGGTCTCGCGTGACCCGACACCCGTGATCGGGTCGCGCACGTGGATGTGCACGACCGCAGCGCCGGCGCGGGCCGCGGCGATGCAGTCGGCGGCGATCTGCTCGGGGACGACCGGCACCTTGTCGCTCTTGCCCGTCGTGTCGCCGCTTCCGGTGACGGCGCAGGTGATGAAAACGGAACTCATGCGGGGACCTCCGGTGCGGGTGCGGTCGGTGCGCGATGGCGACGCAGGACGCGCAGCCGCGAATAGATGTCGTCGTGATCGGCGTAGCAGCCACGCAGATGGCGGGCCCCGCCACCCTCGAACGCATCGCGTCCGTGCAGGACCCGCCGGTTGTCGAATCCGACGAGATCGCCCGGCCGGAACACCGAGACGACCTGGAATCGGGGATCGCGAGCCACGTCGGCGAAGGTGCGCAGCGATTCGTATGCGCGCGGGATGTCGGCCGGGCTCATGTGCGGTGCCGACCGCACCGGGTAGAACGCACGCAGTGTGAGCGGCTGGTGGCCGGAGCCGTGGTCGATGATCGGCCCGATCCAGCGGTGCTCGGCATCAGTTGATCGGTTCATGAAGACCCACTCCAGGGTCGTCAACGCCTCGTAGGCGTCGGGGTGCTCGATTCGCAGTGCCTCGACCACCGCGAGTCCGTCGGACATCCGCGACCGTCCGCCGGCCACCGTGTTCTCGATGCAGTGGAGGAACTGGAAGCCCGGCGGAACCTCGCGGGTCGGGAGATCGGTGTGCTGCCCGAGATCGAGGCCGGTGTTCGCCGTCGAATCGGGATCGACCTTGGCCCGGACGTCCCAGACGGGTCCGAAGTTGGTGTCGCGGATCGGTCCGACGTGGGCGATGAGTCGGCCGACGAAATCCGGATCGGTCGGTGTGTTCGTCAGACGGCAGAGCCCGTACCGGACGAGCGTGGTCAGCCACTCATCGAGGACGGCGTCGTCGTCGAGGATGCGCGCGCCGTCGATCGTCGGCGGTTCCGGCAGGTCGGCGGTCGTCCAGATCGAGGCATCGGGAAGTGGCGCGTTCGGGAGGTGCCGTCCGTCGGCGACGTAGCGGAGCCATCCCGGGTGCACGTGACCGGCGCGTCCGTCGGCCCAGTCGATGCGGAGAGCGCCGTCGGTGGTGACGCTGGCGTGGAGCAGGTCGTCGGGGGAGGGCAGATCGCGCGGCTCGAGCATCGATTCGCGGCTCGACGGTTCGAGCCCGTAGCCGTCCGCGTTCTCGGCGAGCCAGAGGGCGTAGGCATCGAATCGAACGCCGTCGGGCCACGTGACCCGGACGAACCCGTCAAGCATCGAGGCATCCACAAGCGGTTGCCAGGCGTGGGGGATGAAGTCGGGCGTCCGTGGCATCGATTGCATGGGTCGCCTTCCTGCGTTCGCGAGGAGCTGGCTGAGGGTGTCCCGCTCAGCAGGACGTCCCATCAGAGGAGTAGGCTCACTGTATGGCCGAGTTCGAGCAGGCGTCAAGGCCCACCGGGTCGGTGCATCGAGCATTCGGTCTGCTCCAGGTCGTCGTCGCGGCCGGCGAACCGGTCGGTGTGCGTGAGCTCGCCCGCCGTGCAGGTCTGGCCCGATCCACGACGTCGCGCCTGCTCGCGATCCTGGGCGAGCTCGGCATGGTGGAGCGTGACACCTCGGGTGCCGCCCGACCAGGTGCCGGCCTGGCCACGCTGACCCGGCAAGTCGGCCGCTCGCCAGCCGTGCTGCGCGATCAGTTGCGGCCGCTCACGGTCGAGCTCGAACGGACCCACGACGAGAACGCGGCGATCGGGATCGATGACGGCGACGGCTTCCTCTACCTCGACAGCGCTCGGGTCCCCGCCGCCGTCCAGGTGGCCGACCCGGCCGGCCATTCGTATCCGTTCCACCTCGTCGCACCCGGGCTCGTCGTGATGGCCGCCTGGTCGCAGGCCCGCTTGACCACCTACCTGGCCCGACCGCTCCCTGCGGCGACGAAACACTCCGTGACCGACCCGGTCGCGATCCGGCGTCGCCTCGATCGGATCCGGACCGACGGGTTCGCCTGGACCGACCAGGAGCTCGACCTCGAGGTCAACGGCGTCGCGGTGCCGATCGCTGACGGCGAGGGTCGAGTGGTCGGTGCGGCGACGCTCTACGGGCCTGCCTATCGGCTGTCGGCAGACCTGCGTCCGGAGCTCGGCGGCGAGCTGGTTCGCCTGGTGGCGGAACGGACAGCCGGGCTACGAGTCAGCTGACCGCCTGCCGACGGTTGATCGTGGTTGCGATCAACTCGACGGAGATCACCACGAGCAGCCCGATCACCGCCAACAGGACCGGGATCGCGACGTCGTCTGCCGGCCATTCCAGCCGGGTCGAGTTCGTCCCGCCGGGCCACGGCCACAGCACCCGCAACGAACCGAGCATGAGACCGATCATCGCTGCGATGACGAGGTCGTGATGGTGCTCGAGGAGCCAGTTGAGCAGGCTGGAGAAGATCGCCAACCCGATCACGCATCCGAGCGCCGTCGCCGCGAGCGGCAGCAGATCCCGGTCGTTGACCGCTCCGAGGACCTCGGTGTACATGCCGATCATCACCAGGATGAACGAACCCGAGATGCCCGGCAGGATCATGGCGCAGATCGCCAGCGCCCCCGCCAGGAAGAACACCCACGCCGGTTCGGTCACGACCTCGAGCGCATCGTCGGCGACCTCGGTCTCCGCACGCAGCCCGAGGAGCAGGAACAGCACGATCGCCACGCCGACCATCATCGCCAACTCCGTCACCGTCACCCGCTCGATCAGACGCCATGCAACGATCGTGGATCCGGCGACGAGTCCGAAGAAGAGTCCGGCCATGCGCACCGGATGATCGTGGAGCAGTCCTTCGATGATGGACGAGAGTGCGGCGACGGCGAGCAGGATCCCGGCGAGCAACGACAGCAACCACACCCACTCGACCCGCTTGAGGGTCGGGACCACCTCCGCCGGTTTGCCGGTGACCATGTACCTGAGGGCCTGAGCGCCGGTGTGGACGTTCTCGATCAACCGCTCGTAGATGCCGAGCACGAGGGCGACGGTTCCACCGGACACGCCGGGCACGATGTCGGCGGCACCCATCGCGAAACCGCGGATGATCTGGGCTGGAGGTGTGGGTATCGGCACGGCTGGCGAGGCTACTGACGACTCGAGCCGATAGGTCGCTTCGCCTCGCTCGAGTCGGATCCTCGGTGTCCGTCCGTCGCGCTGCGTCTCACGACGCAGCTCCTCACATGAAGCAGAGGCTCCACGGCTGGACGGCGATGATCGCCCACAGGCCGATCGCGGCGACGGTCCCGACGAACACCCACCAGACGACTGCCGTCCGGCCGGCGCTCCGGTACCGCCATCCGGCCCACGCCGGACCAGCCATCCAGACCACCGCCGCTGCCAACATCCAGCTGCGGGCCGAGGTGATGTCGGCCGGCGTCGTGTGATCGGTGGAGCAGTACGAGACCGACAGGGTCGCGAGTGCCCAGGTGACGATGAACACGATGCCCCCGACGATCAGCCCCACGACACCGAGTGCCGTCGCCGCTCTCGTGGGGCGCACCGCTGGAGACATGGTCGCCGGTGGTCCGGTCGGCGCCGCCCAGATCTCTGGGACGTCGGCGGGTGCGGGATCGATCTGCATGCTGCCCACCCTCGTCCATCGGACCGATGGTGTGAATCGGGAGAACCCCCCAGGTGAGGCTGGGGAGCGTGGAGTCAGCCGGATCGCACGTCGAAGACCGCCGGCAGCGTGACGTCGAGGATCTCGCAGTCCGCGGTCGCGTCGGTGAGGCGGTACCGGAGGCCTCCCGGTATCGCGGCACTCCCGCCGTCGTCCAGGCGAACCGCAGCGCGTCCGTCGGCCTCGAACGTTGCCGCGCCTCGCAGCACGACCAGGAGGGCGAACTCGGTGTCGTGCTCCATCCAACCGGCGTCGCCGACCGCCGTGGGTCGGGCCACCCGGACGCCTGCGAGGCCGCGGGTCGCGTCCACGATCCCGGTCTCGCGGTGCTCCCAGCCGGCCGTGCGCCACGGTTGATACGTTGCGTCAGCAGCAATGTGGCGGGCGAAGCGCTGGTGGCCGAAGTCGCGATCGACGTCGACGACCTCGGTGGGCAGCGTGATCGAGTGATCGGCGATCGTCTCGTGCACGGCCGGACATCCGATCTCGATCACCTCGAGCCCGGGCGAACCCTCGAGCACGCGATGTCGGATCTCCGGCGGCTGCAGGACGGCATCGCCGGCCCGCATCTCGAACGCTTCACCCTGATCCTCGTAGACGACTCGGACCCAGCCGGCCTTGACGACGATCAGTTGGAACCGGATCTTGTGGAAGTGGACGTAGTCGGGTACGGGCCCGCCGTCGGGGATGGTGATGTGGGATGCGATGAACCTGCCTCCCCACCGATCCGGGAGAAGGTCGCGGTACAGCATGCCGGCTCGCCCGACGCCGGACTCTCCGTCGCCGTTCGTGACGACGAGTGACGGTGCGTTGTCGGGGAGTTCGTAGGGCCTCGTGAACGGGCGGAACTCGAGCACCGTTCCGCCGGGGAGCTCGGTCGCGCCCGTGCGGTCGTCGGTGAGGAGGTGGAGCCGGACCGGTGCACCGACCTCTGCCCGCTCGAGGCGCAGCCGCACTCCGTGGCCGGACACGATGGCCGTGGACGGCGCATCGGCAGGGAAGATCGCATCGATGCGGAAGCCGTGTTCGTTCGTCAACGCGGAGAGATCGTCGTCGAAGTCGGTCGAGCCGACGACGACGTGGGTGTCACGGATCATTGGCCCCAGTAGCCGCGCAGACCCGGGATGTGCCGCCGGATCGCGCCATCGTCGCCGAAGATGATGACGTGCACCGTCTGGAGCAGGCCGTGCTCGGTCTCGATGAGGGCGTCCCACATCAACACGTCGTCGGCCTCGCGGAGCTGGTCGACGGAGCGCAGACGGTATCCGGGGTTGCGGGCGAGGTAGCCGCGGAAGTAGTCGGCGATCTCGTCGGGTGTGTTGGCGACTCCGTCGTAACGGATGACCTCACCGTCGGCCTCGTACAGCGCGACGATGCCGTCGATGTCGCCTGTCGCGAGCAAGTCGGAGAACCGCTCGACGAACGCGCTTCCTGTGCTCATGGGGTCATCGTACGCAGATGTTCACGTCCACCACAGGCTCGAACGCATCGCCAAGCCACCGACGACGACCAGCACGAGGCACTCGACCACCTGCTCGATCGCGCCCAGCACGTCACCGGCGAGCCCTCCGATCTTGCGGATGGCCAGCCAACCCGTCGCGGCGGTGCCGGCGGCGGCGGCGAAGACGAGCGGGAGAGTCCACCAGCCGACGACGGCGGCCGTGCACGCGATCCCCACCAGCACGCCGAATCCACCGGTCGATCGCCGCATCGTGCGGGCCGTGTCGGCCCCGAGCCCGCTGTCGGACGCGGGCCGGATCGACAGCAGAGCAGCCACGATCGCCGTGCGCCCCAGCACGTGTGCGACGACGAACCCGGCGAACATCGTGGATGGTGCGGCCAACGCGGCGGCGGCCGCGACCCGGATCACGATCGAGGCGGTGAGGGCGGCGACCCCGTAGGTGCCGTGGCGGGAGTCCTTCAGGATCTCGAATCGCTGCTCGCGGGTCCAGCCCCCGCCGAACGCGTCGGCGACGTCGGCCAAGCCGTCCTCGTGGAACGCACCGGTGACCAGGAGTCCGGCGACCACGGCGCACGTCGCGGCAACCGATGTCGCGACCAGACCGTGCAGCCCGGCGGCAACGCCACCGACGATGGCCCCGATCACCAGACCGGCGATCGGGAACCAGGGCACGATCCGTTCGTGGGGCACGGCGCGCTCCGTTCGGATCGGCACCCGGGTGAGGAACTGGAGCGACCCGACGAGTCCGATCACGAGCCGAACCACTCCGAGAACGTGGGTACCTCGACGACCGCGGCGCAGGCCATCCGAATCAACGGGACTGCGGCGAGCGCGCCGCTGCCCTCACCGAGCCGCATGCCGAGGTCGAGCAGTGGCTCAAGACCGAGGTGATCGAGGAGGAGGGAATGCCCCGGTTCCGCCGATCGGTGGCCGACGATGCAGTGGTCGAGCGCCCCGGGGTGAGCCACGTGGAGTGGCAGCATTGCGGCGGTCGCGACATAGCCGTCGAGAACGACGGGGAGGCGATGCTGGCGTGCACGGGCGCAGGCTGCGGCCATTGACGACAGCTCGGCGCCGCCGATCTCTCGCATCACCTCGATCGGATCGGAGAGGTGCCGAACGCGGGTGGCGGCGTCACCGACAGCGACGCGCTTGCGGTCGAGCGCCTCGTCGTCGACGCCGGTGCCGCGCCCGACCCACGCGTCGATGTCGCCGCCGATCAGTGCGGCCGGGAGGGCAGCGGACACGGTCGTGTTGCCGATGCCGAGCTCACCGAGCACCAGCAGGTCCGCACCGGCTGCGACGGCGGAGTCCACCGCAGCCATCGCCGTATCGATCAGACCGTCGAGTCGCTGGTGCGACATCGCAGCCTCGGTCCGGATGTCGCCCGTCGGATCGCCGACCCCGACGTCGTACACGTCGAGCGTCGCCCCGACGGCCCGGGCGAAGGCGTTGATCGTGGCCCGCCCGGCGCGGACTGCAGCGAGCATCGCGGCGGTCACCTCGGCTGGGTAGGCGCTCACGCCGGCCGCGGCGACGCCGTGGTCGCCTGCGAACACGAGCACTGCAGGGTGATCGATCGAGGGGGCCGAGGTCGCTTGCCATCCGGCGATGTGGACGGCGATGTCGTCGAGGCGCCGCAGCGCTCCCGGCGGCCGCAGTACCTGGTCAGCGCGCGTTCGAACGGCGTCGATCGAGCGATGATCGGGCTCGGTCAGATCGGCGAGCGAGCTGCGCAGTCGATCGTTCACGGTCTCACGACAGCAGGTCGCCGGGCTCGAGGAGTGGCAGCGCGCGGCCGGCGACCAGCAGCACGGCGCGATCGGCCGACGCGACCCACCGTTGGTTCACCCGGCCGAGCAGGTCGCGGTACTCGCGGGCGAGCGCGTTGTCGGGCACGATGCCGTGGCCGACCTCGTTGGTCACGACGACCGTCTGGCTCGCACGGCTGCCGACCACGGCGAGGGCAGCGTCGCTCGCCGCGAGGACGTCGGACTCGGTCCGTCCGTGGTGCTGGAGGTTGCCGACCCAGGTCGTGAGGCAGTCGACGATGACGAACGCGTCGCCGCAGCCGGCGATCGCTCCCGCGAGATCGAGTTGCTCCTCGACGGTGCCCCATGCGGCGGGCCGATCGGCACGATGGCGGGCGATCCGGCCGGCGAGATCGTCGTCGCCTTCGATCGTCGGGCCCGTGGCGACCACGACGACGGCATGTGTCGATGCTCTGGCCAACTGCTCGGCGAGCGCGCTCTTGCCGGAGCGGGCCCCTCCGAGCAGCACGGTCAGCATGGTCAGTAGTCGATGCCGCGCTTGGCCCGGATGCCCTGCTGATACGCGTGCTTGACCTCGGTCATCTCGGTCACGGTGTCGGCGACGTCGAGCAGTTCGGTCGGCGCATCACGACCGGTGATCACGATGTTCACGTGCTCTGGACGCCCGGCGACGGCGGCTGCGACCTCGGCCACGTCGATCCATTCCCACGAGCAGAGGTAGGTGAGCTCGTCGAGGATGATGAGCTCGTGCTCGCCGGCGGCGATCAGGTTCCGTGCGGTGTCCCAGCCCCGGCGTGCGTGTGCGATGTCCCGGTCGAGATCGTCGGAGTCCCAGGTGAAGCCTTCCCCGAACGCGTGCCAGTCGACGCCGAGCCGTCGCCCCATCTTCTCCTCGCCGACCTTCCAGTCGCTCGACTTGATGAACTGGGCGACGGCGACCTTCCAGTCGACGGCGAGTGCGCGGAGCATGACACCGAATGCAGCCGAGCTCTTGCCCTTGCCGTTGCCGGTGTTGACGAGCACGAGGGACGGGACCGATCGCAGCCCGTCGGGTCGAGGGTCCTCGGTGAGCGCCTCGGTCGTGTCGCCGGGTGTCGATCCGGTGTCGGGTTGGTCAGCCATCAGGCCGGGGAGCCTATTGGAATCATGCTCCGCTCGCCCGACCGTGTAGCGTTCCGGTTGCACGGTTGGTGCGAAGTCCGGTGAGATCCCGGCGCTGTCCCGCAACGGTGGTTCCAGACGAGTCGTCAGCTCGGTCCGGACGAGCCCGGTCGACCCCGTCCGTCGCGCGAAACCCAGACCCTCGAGGCAAGGGCGGTTCGCAGACCGGGATCCCGGTCTCCTGACCCACTTGTCCTCCCAACGTGGAGGAACATCCATGCGCACCAAGACGCTGGCAGGCATCGTGGCCGGTCTCGCCCTGATCGCCGCCGCCTGCGGCGACAACGGGAACGATCCGGTCGCCGACCCGGCAACCACGACCGCCGCGGTCGACGATGCCGCCGACGAGATGGCGACGGAACAGGTCGAAGAACCGGCCGATGGAACCGCTGACGTCCCGTCGGCGATCATCTCGTTGTCGCCGACCGCGACCGAGATGCTGTACGCGATCGGGGCCGGCGATCAGGTGTTGGCCGTCGACGACTTCTCGAATTTCCCGTCCGAGGCCGCATCCAAGATGCAGGGCCTGTCGGGCTTCGAACCCAACGTCGAGGCGATCGCCGGGCTCGAACCCGACCTGGTCGTCACCGACGGCACGAACCCCGCCCTGCTCGGACAACTCGACTCGCTGGGCATCGCTCACTGGGAGGGCCCGGCAGCCACCACGTTCGACGACGTATACACCCAGATCGAGCAGCTCGGCGCCGCGACCGGACACGTCGGAGAGGCCGCCGAGCTCGTCGGTCGGATGCAGGCAGACGTCGCCGCGGTCCAAGGCGACCTGCCGGAGCTCGACGAACCGTTGACGTACTATCACGAGCTCGACAACACCTTCTTCTCCGTCACCAGCGACACGTTCATCGGTGCCGTGTACGACGAGATCGGTCTGGTCAACATCGCTGACGAGGTGGGAGACGGCAACCCGTATCCGCAACTCAACGCCGAGTTCATCATCGCCGAGAACCCGGACCTGATCTTCCTCGCCTGCACGAAGTACTGCGGGGAGTCGGCCGAGACCGTCGCCGAACGCCCGGGCTGGACCGACATCGATGCGCTGTCGGCGGGCGGCGTGATCGAGATGGACGACGACATCGCCTCGAGGTGGGGCCCGCGAATCGTCGACTACCTCGAGGTCGCCGGTGGCGCCGTTGCCGAGCTGGCAGCCCTACGGGCGGCGGGGTGAACCGTTGAACGTCGAGCAGCGCGGCGACCGGCGCCTCCGACTGGGCTGGATCCCCGCCTCGGTCGTCGTGGCGATCCTCGCCGGGCTGCTCGGCGCCATGATCGGGCCGGCCGGACCGGTGTGGTGGCGTGTGCCGCTCGCGCTGATCGACCATCTCCCCCTGATCTCGGTCGACAGCGGGGTCTCGGAACGGGAGTGGTCGATCATCTGGAACATCCGGATGCCGCGGGTCGTCCTCGCCGGCCTCGTCGGGGCGATGCTCTCGGTCGGGGGCGCGAGCTACCAGGGTGTCTTCCGGAACCCACTGGTCGACCCGTACCTGCTCGGTGCGGCTGCGGGTGCCGGCCTCGGCGCCACCCTGATGATCGCGATCTGGGGCGATATCGGTGCGGGCTGGATCGTCGACCCGGTCCCGGGCGTCGCGTTCGTGTTCGCCCTCGGCGCGGTGGCGCTCACCTACCTCGTCGGAGCGTCGTTCGGCGGATTGCGGACGACCGCCACACTGGTGCTGGCCGGGGTCGCGATGGTGTCGTTGCTCACCGCGATCCAGACGTTCGTGCTCCAGCGCAACTCCGAGGTCGTCCGTGAGGTGTACACGTGGATCCTCGGACGCGTGGCCAACGCGACGTGGGACGACGTCCTGTTGGTGCTGCCCTACGTCACGCTCAGCTGTGTGGTGCTCTTCCTCCACCGCCGCCACCTCGACGCACTCCGCGTCGGTGACGAGGAGGCGACGACGCTCGGGATCCCCGTCACGAGGGTCCGTCTGGTGGTCGTCGTCGCCGCCACCTTGGGCACCGCCGCAGTGGTCGCGGTGAGCGGGCTGATCGGTTTCGTCGGCCTCGTGGTCCCCCACATCGTCCGGCTCGTCGCCGGTGCGAGCTACCGACGACTCGTCCCGCTCACCATCTGCTTCGGGGCGACGTTCCTGATCCTTGCCGACATCCCGGGGCGCACCTTGACGGCGCCGGCCGAGCTGCCGATCGGGGTCGTCACGGCGTTCGTCGGCGCCCCGTTCTTCATCGTCCTGCTCCGCACCAGGGACCTCGCCCGATGAGCTCGATCGAGTGCCGTGACCTCGTCGTCCGTTACGGCCGGCGGACCGTGGTCCAGGCGTTCTCCGAGTCGGTCCGCTCGGGGGAGTGGCTGGGGCTGATCGGTCCGAACGGTGCCGGCAAGTCGTCGCTCCTCAAGGCGATCGTCGGTGTCGTGCCGTCCAGCGGCGAGGTCGTCGTCGACGGATCGCCGATGTCGTTGCGTTCCCGATCGCGGCGTGCTGCGCTCGTCGCCTACGTGCCCCAGGATCCGATGCTCCCGTCGGACATGACCGGTTTCGAGTACGCCCTGCTCGGTCGAGCTCCGTACATCGGGTACTTCGGCAGCGAGTCGCGCCAGGATCGTGCGATGGTGGCCGACGTGCTCGACCGACTCGAGCTCGCCGCGTTCGCCGACCGCAAGCTCGGCCAGCTCAGCGGTGGCGAGCGCCAGCGACTCGTGATCGCTCGGGCATTGGCGACGGAGGCGCCGATCCTGCTGCTCGACGAGCCGACGAGTGCGCTCGACATCGGTCACCAACAGCAGGCCCTCGAGTTGGTCGCCCGGCTCCGACACGATCACGGGTTGACGGTCATCTCGGCGATGCACGACCTCACCCTTGCGGGTCTCTACAGCGACCGTCTGGTGCTGATGCACGAGGGCACGGTCGTGGCGGGAGGCGAACCCGCCGACGTGCTGCGACCCGAGACGTTGGCAGAGTTCTACGGCGTCCGCGTGACGGTGCACCACGAGCCCGACGGCACCGTCGTGGTCATACCGCGACGTTAGTGCGTGTCCGCGGACGTTCGACGTGTCGACGTCGAGTCAGGTTCGTTGCTCGCACGGAGCGCCGACCGCGGGCCGGCCGTGCCCCGACACGACGAGACGCAACGCAGCGAGCGGGGGATCTGGACGGCGGAGCAGAGCGCACGGTCGCGGTCAGGGTACGAGTCGAGCCCCGTCGAGTCGACGGCTGGCGCGAGGGCGGCACGAGGTGGTCACGCCAGCTCCGCCCATCGCTCGATCGGCCGTCGCGTCGGCACCCACGTCGTGGCCGACCGGAACGCGGCCGAGGAGATCCGGTGCGACCGAGCGAGGCTCGCCGCACCGTCTCCACCGGCTCGAACCATGAGCCCAGGCATCGCCCGCAGCCTGTCCCTGCCGACGGCGGACGCCAGCTCCACGCGCTGCTCACCTCGCCGAGCGGGATCGTCTTCGGCGATGTTGTACACGCCTGCCGGGGCATCGAGGGCCGCGACCACGGCGGACGCAGCGTCGTCCGCGTCGATGAACGAGATGAAGGCGTCGTCGTCGCCGAAGACACCCCACAGGCCCCGCCGCGCCATCTGCGCGAACGTCCGCATGTGGGCGCTGTCGGTCGACATGAACATCGCGAACCGGAGTGCGACCCCGGTCGCTCCGGCCGCGGTGATCGCCTGGGCCGCCTGCTCGGCCTCGACGGTGGTGCGATTGCCCCAGAAGTAGGCGCGTTGGGTCGATTCGTCGATCCACGAGTCGCCGCAGTCGAGGTACGGGAAGGTGATCGACTCCTGGATGTACCTCGTCACCCCGGTGGCGATCGCCGCCCGGCTCAGGTTCGCCGCAGCCACCGAACGCAAGCGGTCGTTGACGGCCCAGCCCCGCCGCGTGGCAGCCGAGGCCCCGGTCGGGATGTTGGTGGCGAGGTGGATGACGACGTCGTACCCCTCGACCGCTCGTTCGACGGCCTCGGTATCGAAGAGATCGACATCGAGGGCGGTCGCACCGGCACGGCGGAGCTCGGTCGCCTTCTGCTCGGTTCGGGCCACGGCACCGACGTCGTGCCCGGCGGTGACCAGGAGCGGGACCACTCGTCGCCCGATTACGCCGGTCGCGCCGGTGACCAGGACTGCGCTCACGCGAGGGCCTCGTTCATCCAGTCGATCGCTCGAGCGGCCTGCTCCGGTGACGCGCTCGTGCGGAGCTCGGCGACCAGATCGGCGACCGACCGTTGGTCGAGCTCGGCCCGCCAGGCATCCTCGGCCCGCCACATCGCCCGTGCGATCCCACACGGCGCGACGTAGTGCTCGGGCCCGACGGCGCTCGGACCGCGCTGTCGGATCTGGGTACAGCGGAACGCCCGGTCGGCACCGTCGACTGCCAGCACGATGTCGAGCAGGGTGATGTCGGCGGCGGGCCGTGCGAGGCAGTAGCCGCCACCTCGACCGGGTGCCGACCCCACGATGCCGGCACGCCGGAGTGCCTGCAGCTGCTTGGTGAGGTAGTCGGACGGAAGGTCGTGGAACTCGGCGAGTCGATGACCGGGGAGCGCGACGCCTGGCGGGAGCGTGCCGAGGATCGTGCAGCAGTGCGCTGCCCATTCGACACCCTCGCCCAACCTCATTTCTGGACTCTAGGTATCCAGATATCGGCGCGTCAAGCAGCACGCGGCTCCACGTCGATCTCCACGAACGATCTCAGGCGGTGCGCCGGAACCGGGCGGCGAGGAACTGCTGGGTGACGCCGCTCGGTGCCACGTGCTGTTCCAGTTCGTGCGCCTCGAGTTCGAAACCTCCACCGAGCGTTTCCTGCATCAGCCCGATCCCGTATCGCCGCACGGGGAGACCGCTGCACTGCGTGGGGCCATCCGGGCCGAACGTCGAGATGACGAGGTGCCCACCGACGACGAGCGATGAGTCGAGTGTCGACAGGTACCGGTCGCGGTCGGTGGCGTCGACGAGGAAGTGGAACACCGCCCGGTCGTGCCACAGGTCGAAGGTGCGATCGAAGGTGGTCGTCGTGACGTCGGCCGTGATCCACGCGACCTCCTCGGCGCGTGATCCCAGTCGAGCGCGGGCCAACGCCAACGCCTCGTCGGCGATGTCGACCACGGTGAGGTCGCGGTGGCCCGCCGCGAGCAGGTGATCGACCAGTCGGGAGGCGCCGCCGCCCACGTCGACGATTCCGGAAGAGGGATCGGCCACGGCTGCGATCAAGCGGCGCGAGACCGTCAGGTCGCGCTGGAACCAGGTGACGGCGTCGGGATCGCGTCCGGCCCACACCTCGTCCCAATGTTCGGCCGCGGCGCGGCTCGCCTCGGGCACCACTCGATCGTACATTTTGTCCGGACAATTGTCCAGCGTCGGCGTTCTCGGCGACCGTCATCCAAGCACGGTGACGATGACGACGCCGGCGAGCACCAGCGTGCTGGCGGCGTAGTCACCTCTCGTGTGGCGTTCGCCGAGCGTGGCATGCGCGATCGCGAACGCGATGATCAGCTCGACCTGGCCGAGCGTTCGCACCTTTGCCGCGCTCTCGAGGGTGAACGCCCACGCCCAACCGATTGATCCGAGCAGGCTGAACACGCCGACCCACAGCGCCGGCCGCCACGCTCGGGCCGTGCGGGTGATCTCACCGGGGTCCGCGGCGACGAACCACCCGATGTTGAGGGCGGTCTGGAGGAGCAGCAGGATGGTCAGGGTCAGGACCGCTCGGTCGAACGATGGCGCGCCGTCGAGCTGGCGGGACGCTGCCCTGATACCGATCGCCGCCCCCGCGAACCCGGTCCCTGCCACCAAGCCCATCAGCGCCGCAGGGTCGCCGGCACGGCGAAGGAGTGACAGCAGCGACCCCTTCGAAGCGAGCCAGGCGACGCCGGCAGTGACGAGCACGGCGCCGATCCAGCCGAGCGGTGCGAGGCCGGCGCCGATACCGACGAGGCCGAGTCCGGCGACGATCAGTACCTCGGACTTCGAGTACACGGTGCCGACCGCGAAGTCGCGCAGCTTGAACGATGCGAGCAGTGCAACGGTCGCGATGATCTGGGAGAGCCCAGCGGCGACGATCGTCGGCCAGAAGCGACCGGGGATCGTCGGGACGTCGCGCCCGAGCACCAGGAACAGGAGCGTGCTCAATGCGACCGCGAGAGGCGCGCCGTAGGCGTATCGCACGAATCCCGCTGCGTTCGTCGACAACACCGAACGCAGCTCGTGTTGGCGCGACGTCCGCAGGATCTGGAACGTCGCCGCGGCGAGGGTGATGGGAATCCACATTTCTCAATAATCGAGATGGATGACTCGACCCGTGAGATCGTAGTGCCGGCGCGACCACTGGCAGATCACGGTGCCGGCCGGGACCATCGGCGTGCCGGCAGGCCCGAGCGTCCGTCCCCAATGACGAGAGTGGCCTGCCCGGTCCTGGCGTTCTTCGGCGAGCACGACGTGGTGCAGCCGAGCGAGACGAGCGCTGCGCTGTTCGAGGCGTACCTCACTGCTGCGGGCAACGACGACTTCACGATCGTGATGATCCCCGACGTCGTGCACGACATCGGTTGGACGACCCCCGGCTACTCGGACACCGTGTCCACGTGGTTGCGCGGGCTCGCTCGGTCGTGACCGTGGAGTCGTGGGCCGGCACCTGCCCGCCGAGAACAGACGCCGAGTGGTGTGGCCGAGGTGTTCGCAGCGCCGTCTTGCGGGGCGAACGGTGACACGTCACCGGCCGCCAGATCAGCGGACCGCATCACCGAACGCGGGCGGCTCAGAGCCAACCGCTGCGCTTGAAGAACCGGTAGAGCACTACGACCGTGGCCGCCATGACGACCAGCACGAGTGGGTAACCGAATCGTGCTCCGAGTTCGGGCATCGATTCGAAGTTCATGCCGTAGATCCCGGCGATCATCGTCGGGACCGCCGCCATCGCGACCCACGCACTGATCTTGCGCATGTCGTTGTTCTGCTGCACGGTGATCTGCGTGAGGCTCGCCGTGAGCGCGGCGTCGAGCAGCCCCGAGAGCGAGTTCGCTCGTGTCACCGCCCGATCGAGCTGATCGGCTGCCTCGTTGAGGTCGGCGATCAACTCCTCCGGGATCCTCTTGCCGAGGGCCCGGATCAGGCGGTTCAACGGGTCCTGCAGCGAATCGAAGGCGACGAGGGTGCGGCGCACCTCTCGCTTCAATCGGTACAGGCGCTCGACCGGCTGAACGTGGATGTCGCCGAACACGTCGAGCTCGGCTTCGAGCACGTCGTTCTCGAAGCCGTCGAGCGCCGGCCCGTAGTCGTCGACCACGCGGCCGATCACGGCGACGAGCACGGCCATCGGGCCGAGCCGGAGTCGATCCGGGTCGCGTTCGAGCGCGGCGCGGACCGGCGCGAGCTGACTCGCCTGCCCGTGGCGGATCGACACGATCGAATCGGGCGCCACCAGCAGCGTCATCTCGCCGAGCGCCACGGATTCCGCATGGTCGTCGTAGCGCGCGGTTCGCAGCACGAGCTGAACGGTCGGCCAGTCGACGCTGAGAACGGGCCGTTCGTGCGGTGTCAGGATCTCGCCGGGGGACACGTCGTCGAGCCGGAGCGCCCTGCAGGCGTCACGCAGCTCGGGCTCGTCGGGCACGCGCAAGCCCAGCCAGACGAAGGCGCGGGTCGACCCCCCGGTGGCGCCGTCGACGATCCCGTCCGGAAGCACATCTGATACCCATCGACACAGGGACGCGGGGTCGGGATCGACGTCGAACCGCTTGCCGTCCACGTACGCAGCGCAATCGATGATCACGGCACCAGTCTCACGCATGCGGTGCCGCCGATGGTCATCGGCGGGCGGCGTGCCAACACTCGTCATGGCCGACCCCTCGCTGCGTGCCCATCTGGTCGTCCTCGGCGCTTCAGCGGCCCAGCACACCGAACTCGACGACGGGGGTCTGATCGGCCTCGCCGGCGACCTCCGCGGCCGGTCTCGATCTCGACCTCGACGGGTTGGCAGGCGGATCTGGTTGCACCGTCGACGACGTGCGGAAGATCTACGGGCTGGTCGGACTCCGGGTCGCCGATCTCGCCGGGTTCGGCGCCGGCGTGGTCGCGATGGTCTCGCTGATCACCGGCGACACGAGCGGCATGGTGGCGCAGATCGGCCAGCAGTTGCTCCGCGTCGCGGCAACGTGGTCGGCCGCCTCGCCGAGGCGGCCGACCACGTGCAAGACATCGAACACCGACGTGAGCCGGAGGCCGATCTGATCGGTCTTGCGAATCAGGACGCGCTCGCCTCCACCCTCGCCATCGCCCTCGGGGACAACCTCCCCACGGTCTTCCGCCACCACATGTGGTCGGCGGTTCGCCGGCAGCGCAGTGCCCAACTCGGTGTGGCGACCCCGGAAATCGTTCGCCTGGCGATCGGTTTCGTCGATCTCGTCGGCTTCACCTCGCTGTCGCGGTTCGCCTCGCCGGCAGCGCAGTGCCCAACTCGGTGTGGCGACCCCGGAAATCGTTCGCCTGGCGATCGGTTTCGTCGATCTCGTCGGCTTCACCTCGCTGTCGCGGTTTGCCTCGCCGGCCGAGCTGATCGCCACCATCGAGGGTTTCGAGCGCCGCGCGTTCGAGACGGCGAGCCGTCACGGCGGGCGGATCGTCACGAGCATCGCAGACGCGGCCATGATCGCGGCGAGCGAGTTGGCCGTGGTCGCCGCCATCGCGCTCGAGTTGATCGACCGAAGTGGGGACGATCCCTCCGTTGCTGCTCGCGGAGGCGTCAGTGCCGGTGACGTGTTGTTCCGCCTCGGGGACTACGACGGACCGGTGGTGAACCTTGCCGCTCGTCTCGCTGCCGAGGCGGTGCCCGGCGAGCTGCTGACCGATCGGCACACCGCCGACGAGCCCGGCCTGACGGCATGACCAGCTGGTCGTCGGTCGCTCGAGGGTTTCGTCGAGCCGATCACCGTCTGGACGATCGAGACGACGCAACCCGACTGCCGGCCCCGGGGAACCGACGCACACCGCGGTCTGCCTGACCGCGGTGTGCGCAGACGATTACTTCTTCTTCTTCTTCTTCTTCTTGGTGTTCGTGCCGTCACCTGCCGTGTCGGCAGTCGTCCGCCCCGACCGACCGGACGTGAACTTCTCGGTGGTCACGACGTTGCCGGCCGCGCGGCCGCTGCTGTCGAACTCGGTGTAGGTGACCGTGATCTCCCCGAAGGAGTTGGCGATGCTCACCGTCGGCGGCCCGGCCTCGTCGTTGCCGGAGGCGTTCACCTGGTACGAGGTCACCATCACGTTCTTCAGTTCGTACTTGAGGTAGGTGACGCGGGCGCCACCAAACGTGGCGGTGAGTTCGATGTCGAGCTTCGGGATCACGTGACCCCGCAGGCACCGCTCCAGCAGCCTGGGTGCAGCCTTCTCGTACTCGAAGTTGACGACCAGGTCCTCGACGACGGCGGACCCTCGGCGCCGGCTCTGCCCGGTCGATCCAGTGCCCGGCCTGTGCACGCCCCAGTCGAGCGAGAGGACGTCGACCCAGTTGTCGTGTTGAGCGTCCTTCGACTCACCGTCGATGCCGTCGTACCTCGCAAATGCAGCCATTGCCGTCCCTCTCGTCTCGATGCCGGTTTGGCGGTCGCCGCACCGTATCGCACCTCTCATCGGGCCGGCAGCGGACGATCGCCGTCCTCGACGCGGCGATCACGCCGAGCGGCGATCAGTCGGGCTCAGCTGCTCGGTTCGTACCAGTGGTCGCCTGCGTCGAGCAGGCGGTCCGCTTCGCTCGGCCCCCACGAGCCGCGGAAGTACGGATGCACCGAACCGGGATCGTCGAGAGCCGGCTGGGTCACCCGCCACGTCCGTTCGACGACGTCCTGGCGGGCGAATCGGCGTGGCGAGCCGACGATCGCATCACCGAGCAACCGCTCGTAAGCCTCCGACCGCTCGCCGAGTGCGGCGGCGAAGTCGACCGAGATGTCGACCTCCTGGCTGTCGAGATGTGGGCCCGGCGTCTTCGCCTGGAGCGCGAACGTCACGCCGTCTTGTCGGCCGAGCCGGAACCGGACCAGGTTCCGGTCGGGGGGCGGGCCGCCGGCCTCGTCGAACAGCAGTCGTGGCGGGGAGTGGAATTCGATGACCGCCTCGGTGGCCGATTCCGCCAAGGCCTTGCCCACCCGCACGTACCACGGCACCCCGGCCCAACGCCACGAGTCGATCTCGAGTCGGGCTGCGGCGAACGTCTCGACCGAGGAGCCCTCCGCGACGCCTGGTTCGTCCCGGTAGCCGACGTACTGGCCGCGCACGAGCTGTGCGGGATCGATCGGCTTCATGGCGGCCATCACCTTGGCCTTCTCGTCCTGGAGGAACTGGGAGTCGGACCCTGCAGGCGGCTCCATCGCGAGCAGCGCGACGACTTGGAGCAGGTGGTTCTGGAGCACGTCGCGGATCGCCCCGACGCCGTCGTAGAACGAGCCGCGCCCCTCGACGCCGATCGTCTCCGACATCGTCACTTGCACGCTGCGGACGTACCTGCGATTCCAGATCGGTTCCAGCAGGGTGTTGGAGAACCGGAACACGAGCAGGTCTTCGACGCTCTCCTTGCCCAGGTAGTGGTCGATGCGGAAGATCCGTTCCTCGGGAAACACCGACGCGAGGGTTGCGTTCAACTCCTGTGCGGAAACGAGATCACGTCCGAACGGCTTCTCGACGACGATCCGGCCACGCTCGTTCAACCCCACCGACGCCAGCCGTTGAGCGACCTCTGGGAACATCGAGGGTGGGATGGCCATGTAGTACACGGCGTTGCAGGAGCCGTGGCGATCGAGCGTGTCGCGCAAATCGTCCCAGGTCTGCTGATCGGCGTAGTCGCCCTGGATCAGGTCGAGTCGCCGCATCAGGGGGTCGATGACCTTCGCGTCGGCGTGCTCGTCGGCGGCGATGATCGAGTCGCGGGCGCGCGCGCAGAAGGCCTCGTCGGTCCAGTCGCTGCGTGCGACGCCGATCACGGGAATCCGGAGTTGGCCGGTGCGTTCGAGGTGGTACAGGGCCGGGAACAGCTTCCGCTTGGCGAGATCGCCTGTGGCACCGAAGAGCACGAGCGCGTCCGCCGTCGGCTGTGAGCTGTCGAGCAGCATCATCGGGTCGACTCCTTCCGAACCGTCTGCGTGGAACCGTTCATCCGGCGACCTGACGCAGACAGGAACCGGGGTTCATCGGGACGAGTCCTTCCGCTCATGGTGACCTCCGAATCCTGCCCGCATCGCCGAGAGCACCTTGTCGGCGACGTCGGACCGTCCGCGTGAGCTGAAACGCTGGTAGACCGCAGCGGACAGCACGGGCGCCGGTACGCCTTCGTCGATCGCGGCGTGGATGGTCCAGCGGCCTTCACCCGAGTCGCTGACGTGCCCTGCGTACTCGTCGAGCGCCGGGTCGTCGACGAGGGCCTCGGCGGTGAGATCGAGCAGCCAGCTCGTCACGACCGAGCCGCGGCGCCACACCTCGGTGACACTCGCCAGATCGATGTCGTACCGGTAGTACCTGGCGTCGTCGAGTGGCGCCGTCTCGGCGTCGGCGGAATGCTCGACATCGCCGATGTTCGCCTTGGCCAACACGTTGAGGCCCTCGGCGTACGCCGCCATCAGGCCGTACTCGATGCCGTTGTGCACCATCTTGACGAAATGGCCGGCGCCGGATGGTCCGCAATGCAACCATCCCTGCTCGGCCGGAGAAGGATCGCCCGATCGTCCGGAGGTCCGCGCGGCCGCGTCGACGCCGGGGGCGAGCGTGGTGAAGATCGGCGCCAGGCGTTCGACGGCGTCGGTGTCGCCACCGATCATCAGGCAGTACCCGCGTTCGAGGCCGTGGATTCCACCGCTCGTGCCGACATCGAGGTAGTGGAGACCGAGCTGCTCCTTCAGGGGTCCGCTGCGGTCGACGTCGTGGCGATACCACGAGTTGCCCCCGTCGATGATGGAGTCGTCGGCATCGAGCAGCGGTGCGAGCTCGTCGACCGTGCCGCCGACGTACGCAGCCGGGATCATCACCCAGATGTTGCGGGGCGGTCGGAGGGCGGTGACCAGTTCGTCCAGGCTGTGGGCGGGCGTCGCCCCCTCGCCGGCCAACTCGTCGACCGCCTCCGGGTTGAGGTCGTACACGACGCACTCGTGACCGTCGGCCATCAGCCGTCGCACCATGTTGGCGCCCATTCGACCGAGTCCGACCATGCCCAACTGCATCCTGGATTGCATGGAACCAGCCTGCCACGCTCGAACTACCGTTGCATTCCGTGACCGATGAAGCCGTCGACCTCGCGCGAGTCGAGCAGGACATCGCCTCCTGCGGGCGGTCGCACGCCGCGCTCTCGGACCACGTGCGCCGGCTCGCCGACATCGACCCGACACTGCCGTCACGCTTGCCGGGGTGGAGCATCGGCCACGTCCTCACCCACGTTGCCCGCAACGCCGACGGCCACCTGAGCATGCTCCATGGGCGTGCGCAGTACCCCCACGGCGTCGACGGACGCAACCGCGACATCGACACGGGAGCGGGTAGACCCTGGGACGAGCTCGTCGACGATGTCGCGACGACCTCGGCCGAACTCGACGCACGCTGGGCGACCCGCGACGACTGGCAGGGCACATCGGAGCTGTTGTCCGGCACCAGACCGACGGCACTGCTGCCGTTCCTTCGCCAACGCGAAGTCGAGGTGCACCGGGTCGACCTCGGGCTCGGCTACGAGTTCGCCGACATGCCGAGCGAGTACGTGCGCCAAGAACTGCGCCTGATGGGCATGCTCTGGAACGCGCGCAAACCGATGGGCATGACGCCGCTGCCCGATGCTGCGCTGACGCTGGCACCCCCGACCAGGCTCGCCTGGCTCATGGGCCGCGTGGAGATCGACGGGCTCCCGCCCGCCGCCCTGTTCTGACGGTGCCGACGGCGAACCGTCCGACCTCAGGGCTCCGTTTCGCGTTGGCGTGCGAGCAACGCGTCGAGCGCCGGAACCCAGAAGGCCAGGAGCGTGTGGGTGGTCAGACGCACGGCTCGCAACGCCCGGTCTGCACCGGGATCGCGGCTGCCGATCGTGGCGAGATCGATGATCGCATCCTCGGTTCGCGCTCGGAGGATCGCGATCTGCATCGGATCGCCCGGCCGCGCAGTCATGCGACGCGGTGATGAACGAGATCGAGCTCGGCCGCGCGCTGGCGGAAACGGAACGCCGTCTCGCGCAGGTCGTCCGCGGCCTGGTGGAGCTGTTGGAGGTTGTGTTCGAGCATCTCGTTACAGAGGCGGGCGCGTCGGCCCGACCAGGTGCTCCGCGATGCGCCGTCGATCAGCGTCATCACGAGTGAACGTTCGATCGATGCTGCGAGCTCGGACAGGTCGCCGGCGCGTTGGCGGAGAACCGACGAATACGGGTGGTGGGACGAGTGATGCTGCACGGATTGACCTCCTGGCCCAATGAGGGGAGTGTCGCCGGCGAAAGGGAAACCGGTCAGGGGGTCAGCGGTCGGATGATGTCGCAGTGCGGCAAGCCCGTGGTCTGATCGACGTATGCGGCCCCGACCGGGTCGAAGCCGCGGCGCCGATAGAAGCCGAGCGCACTCACCCGTGCGCGCGCCCACACCAGTTCGGCGCCCAGCTCGACGCATCGTGCGATGCCGGCATCGAGCAGGCAGCTGCCGTCGCCCTGGCCGCGCCGCTCCGGCGCGGTCGCCATGCCTCGCAGCTGGAACGCCGGTCGATCCGGGCGGTCGGGGTACCGTCGGGCGAGCCACGTCGAGATCGCCACCAGCTCGCCGTCGGAGCGAACGCCGAGGTGGAACGTCGTGGGTTCGTCGTCGCCGTCGAACTCGACGACATCACTCGCGGTGCCGCTCCGGAGGACGGACCGGCGTAGCGGATGGGTCGCCGCGGCATCGAGCTCGACGACCTCGATCATCGCCGTCACGCTACTGCCGTGACCGCAGACCTCCCGGGTGTCGACGTCGCATCGGGTCATCGCCCGTCAGGCGGTGCGACGAGGGCCGGCCATGCCCAAACACGAGGTGACGCAGCGACGCGAGTGGGCGGACCTGGACGGCCGAACAGGCCAGATGGTTGCGGTCAGAGCATCAGTCGTTCGAGTCGTCGTCGAGCTCCTCGATCCGGTCGGCGATCACACCGGCCTCATCCCGATCGTGCGTGACCCAGACGGCCGTGGTGCCGGTCGTTCGGAGGATGCGCGTCACGTCGACCGCCAGTCGATCGTGCAGATCCCTGTCGAGGCCGGTCAGCGGCTCGTCGAGCAGCAGCACCTTAGGTTCGGGTGCCAACGATCGAGCGAGCGCAACGCGCTTCGCCTCCCCGCCCGAGAGCCGATCGATCCGACGCTCGCCGAAGCCGGCGAGACCGACGAGGTCGAGCAGTTCGGCCGAGCGTCGGGATCGCACGCTGCGAGGGATCCCGTGCATCCGCAGGCCGAACTCGATGTTCCTGGCGACGGTGAGGTGGGGGAAGAGCTGCTCGTCCTGGAAGACCATACCGACCGAGCGGCGGTGGGTCGGGAGCGCCGACACGTCCGCGCCGTCGACGGAGACGGTGCCGGTGTCGGGCACCACGAGTCCGGCGATCACGCGCAACAACGTCGTCTTGCCACTCCCGGAAGGCCCGAGCAGCGCGACGACTTCGCCCGGCGCCACGTGCAACGATCGACGATCGAGCACGATCTGCCCGTCGAACGCGACGGTGACCTCATCGACGTCGAGCACGGCGGTCCTCTCGCGACGCACCCGCCACGTCGACGACCACCACGATCGTGATCGTGGTGACCGCGAGGATGGTCGACAGCGCGAACGCCTGCGCCTGGAACAATCGTCCGGTCCGGCCGAGCAGGCGCTCGATCGCGATCGGCAGTGTCTCGGAACCCGACCGGCTGAGGAAGCTCGTCGCGCCGAACTCACCGAGCGAGATGGCAGTGGCGAGCCCGGCACCGGTCGCGATCGGCCGACGGAGCAGGGGCAACGTGGTGTGCGCCCACGCTCGCACCGGAGTGGCACCGAGGGTCGCAGCGGCAGCGCGGAGATCGGGGTCGATGGTGCGGACCACGCCGAGCGCGGTTCGCACCACGAAGGGGACGGCGACCAGTGCGTGACCCACCGGGACGAGCCACCAGCTCGCCCTCCAATCCACCGGGGACACGTCGAACGTGATCAGCATGCCGAACCCGATCGTCACGGCAGAGGTGCCCAGCGGGAGCATGAGTCCGGTGTCGAGCGCTCGACCGGAACGGCCGAGCGCGCTGATCGCCGCGACCGCGACCGCCCCGATGGCCACGGCGAAGACGGTGGCCCACATCGCGTTGACGACCGAATGGCGAATCGCGTCGACCGGGTCGATGCCCAGCCGCAGCCCGGGTCGGATCTCGGCGTTGCCGAGCGACCGCCACGCGGTCAGCGACCATCCACCATCGGCGCGGAGCGATCGCTCGACCAACGCGAGGAGCGGCAGTGCGACCAGGGCGAACGCTCCACCCGCGGCGCCCGCGACCCACCATCGCTGCACGCCGCTCGCCCGCCGGCGCACGACCTGGCCGACGTCGACCCCGATCGACGTGCGGCGCTGGATGCGCGACGACCACATGACGAGGGCACCGAGCACCAGCAGCTGCAGGACGGTCAGGACGGCGGCGCCTCCGATGTCGCCGAGCTGGGTGGCGCGCCGCCACACCTCGACCTCGATCGTCGATCGGTCGATCGTCCCGAGCACTCGGACGACGCCAAACGAGGTGAACGTGAACAGGAACACGATGGCCCCGGCTGCTGCGAGTGCCGGCCTGAGCACGGGCAGCGTGACGTGTCGGAACGTTCGCCAGGGGCTCGCCCCGAGTGTTGCCGCGGCGTGCTCGAGACCGGTGGGGAGTCGTTCCCACACCGCCCCGACGGTCCGCACGACGACGGCGAGGTTGAAGACCACGTGGGCACCGAGGATCGCCCACACACTGCGGTCGAGCGAGTCGGGGAGCACTGCCACGAACGCGGCGCCGACCACGACCGTCGGCAGGACGAACACGGCGGTGAGGACACTGAGCAGCGCTCGCCGGCCCGGGAACTCGAACCGTGCGACGGCCCACGTCGGTGCGAGCCCTGCGACCAGGGTGAGCGCGGTGCTCGCTGTCGCCTGCCAGAGGGTGAACCAGAGCACCTCCCACGTGGAGGTTCGGCCCAGGGTCTCGGCCACCGAGGCGGGCCGGAGCCCGCGGGCGAGGAGGGTCGCGAACGGCCAGACGTAGAACACGACGAGGAACGCGACAGGTGGGCCGGTCACGGCCGCCAGGAACCAGCGAGGAAGGGGGTTCAGCCCGCGGCGACCGCCGTCCACCGGTCGATCCAATCCGATCGTTGCTGGTCGATCGCGGTCGGGTCGACCGACAGCGATGTCTCCGGGACGGTCGCGTACCGGACGAACGCCTCGTCCAGCTCGACGTCGGCGTTGACCGGGAACACGAACAAGCTGAGCGGGATCTCGCGCTGGAATCGCTCCGAGATCAGGAACTCGATGAGCAACCGGGCTGCTCGCGGCGCATCGGTGCCGCGCAGCACTCCGGCGAACTCGATCTGGCGGAAGCATGTCGACTCGACGACGCCGGTGGGAGCGGCGTCGAGAGGCTCGGAGGAGAACAACACCTCGAACGGCGGGCTGGATCCGTAGCTCACCACGAGCGGACGCGACCCCCCTGCCCACGTGAACTCCTCGTAGTACGCCTGGGTCCAGCTGTCGACGACGGTCACGTCGTTGGCGCGTAGCGCCGTCCAGTAGTCCTCCCACCCGTCATCGCCGAACTCGGCGATCGTCGCGAGCAAGAACGCCAGACCGGGCGACGACGTCGCCGGGTTCTGGACGACGAGCAGGCCGGCGAAGCGGGGTTCGGTGAGATCGGTCAGGGAGGTCGGCGGATCCAGCCCGGCGGCCTCCAATGCGGCGATGTCGTAGTTGACACACACGTCGCCGAAGTCGACCGGAGTCGCCTCGTGATTCGGAACGAGCGCAGTGAACTCGGATGGGATCGCTGCGAGCCCGGCGGCCTCGTAGGGCTCGAACACCTCGTCCGCGATCGCCCGCGACAGGAAGGTGTTGTCGATGCCCCACATGACGTCGCCTTCGGGATTGCCGGCTGTGAGCGCTGCCTTCGACAGCATCGTGCCGGTGTCGCCGGCGATCAGCAGCTCGACCTCGATCCCGGTGCCGGCCGTGAACTCGTCGAGAGCGAGCTGGATCGGGTTCGGTTCGTCGGGGTCGTCGACCGGGAACGAATCGTAGGCGACGAGCGTCACCGATCCGGCCGACCCGTCGGCTTCGGAGCCGCCGGGGGCATCGGCTCCGTCGTCGCCGCACGCGGCCGCTGCGACGGCCAGGGTGACCGCCAGGGGGACCGCCCACGCAGCCGGTCGGCGCGTCATGTCCCCGTCCCCCCGACGTCATCGAGCCCGGTCGGGGAGACGATGACCGTGAGCACCCCGGACGAGACCGCAACGTCGACCACGTCGGCCATGGCCTCGTTGCTGACTCCGAGGCCGACGAGCGGCGCCAGAGCAGCGTCCTCGAGCGGCCAACGGAGGCCGCGTGCGGTGACGCCGGTGCAACCGCCGTGCAGGGCGAGCAGTGACAGGATCGTGCCGGGTGTCACGTCGACGGTGGCCAGCCCGGGACCATGGACGACGATGAGACGCTGGGCGCCCCACCATCCCTCGATCACCGGGATGCTGGTCAGCGACGGGTGGCCGAGGGCGCCGATCGCGGCGAGCGAGTGGTCGAGTCGATCGCCGCCTCCCGAGACCAGCAGCAGGTGCGCCGGATCGAGATCGACCGCGACCGCGAGCGCGAGCTCGGTGTCGGTCTGATCCTTGTCGGTGTCGTGACGGTGGATCGTCGCGTGGGCTTCTGCCCAAGCGAGGCCGTCCGCCGACACCGAGTCGAGATCGCCGATCAACCCGGCCGGCACGAGCCCGGCTTCACGCGCACGGTCGAGAGCACCGTCGGCCGCGAGCACGATCCCGTGATCGGGGAGCGCGGCGAGAGCGTCCGGGTGGAGTGGTTCGGTTCCTGTCACCACGATCACCGTGTCGTTCATGCGGCCGTGCCGTTCGTGTGGCCGTGGTGGTTCATGTCGATGATTCCTCCGCCGGCATTATCCGGATCAGGTCTGCGGGTCGGTGGTGGCGACCACCCTCTCAGCCCGTCGTTCCGGCGAGCTCCCCGTTCGGTTGCCTCGAACTCTACATCGGTTCGCCGCGTTCTTCGACCGCGCCGGTCTGGCGGAGGAACGTGAGGCTGTCCCAGACATCGGTGCGTTCGGCGATCAAGCCCGTCGCCACCCGGAACCACATGACGCCGGGGATGTCGAGCGGATGCCCCGCGAAATTCGCGGTCAGCCGGTAGCGCACGACCACCTGGTCGCCGTCGGCCACCGCCCGCACGATCTCGTAGTGCAGTCCGGCGAACTGGGCGAGGAAGCCGGGGAGCCGCTCGCGATACGCGGCCCGGCCATGGGAGCTGGAACCGAGCGCACTGGTGTGCTCGTTGTGGAAATCGACGGCGACCAGCGAGGCGGTCGTCTCGACGTCGGCGGCCGAGAGCGCCTGCAGGTAACGCTCGACGACGGCCCTCGGATCCATGTCAGCGCACCGTAGTGGGCGCTCACCATGTGGGCTGTCGATGTGGTCTGATGGGGACTGGTGGAGGACCCGCGCGTGCCCGAACGGATCGAGGTCGAGCTCACACCGCACGCTCCGACCCGTGGTCGCGTTCGCGCGAGCCCGCCGGCGGCGATCGCACCGGTCGAGCGACCACCGATCGGCGATGGCACGGTCTCCTGCGATTCCGACCGCGCACCCGGGCACGTGTCGTGGTTCGCGAGCGACCGGGGGCGCCTCGTGGTCACGGCCACGGTCGTGGGCGTCGTCGGCGTGTTGTTCGGTTGGATGCTCGGCCGCACCAGCGGTGCCGAGCCCGACGAGACCGTCGCGGAGGACGCCACGGCCACCTCCGCCGCCGACTCGCGGCCGTCGACCGGACCGTTTGCATCGGCCGACACGCTGCCCGAGGCCGACATCGAGCCGCCTCGGACCACTGCGCCGCGCACGACGACGACGCTGGCCGAGACCGTCGTGTCACCGATCGAGCTCGACCAACGCATCAGCGGTCTGCCCGTCCGTCTCGTCGGACTGCGCTCCGACAACCGGTTGGTCGAGATCGACCTCACGGTCGGGACACTGTCGGAGCGACGGGTCCCGGCCATCTCGGGATTCGAGCCGGGCCTGGTCGTCGCCGGCGACGATTGGATCCTGTTGCCGCAGATCGACGGCTCCCGGATGCGGCTGCTCCGAGACGACGGAACAGAATCCGAGCTGAGCGTCGGCGACCAGTGGGCGGTGGTCGTCGTCCCGGAGCGGGACGAGCTCTGGCGCACCGGGATGCAACAGGGTTTCGGCGACACGTTGACCTACGAACGAGTCGATCTCCTCGGAGAACCACTCGGTACACCGATCGAGATGCCGTGGCGCTCGTGGGCTGTCGCCGCCGACCCGTCGGGCGGGCTCGTGACGACCGTCAACGGCAAGGTCTACCGCATCGACGAGACGGGAGTCGAACAGCTCGCGCTCGGCGAACTGATCGGACTCTCGACGAACGTCGTCATCGTCCGCCAGTGCGACGAGACGATGCAGTGCGGACTTCAGGTCGTCGACCGCGCGACGGGCGAGATTCGGGACGTGCCCGGCGATCCGACGGAAACTCGCGGCAGCGACGTCGAGTCGCTCCTCAACTGGGGACGCAGCCACAACTCGGTGGTGGCGCCCGACGACACCGCTGTCGTCGTGGTCGCGCCGGGACCGAACACCATCGGGCTCGGACTCGTCGATCTCGGGTCGGGAAGATTCACGCCGATGGCCGAGTACGCCGGCAGCGGCACCGTCGCCTGGTCGCCGGATGGACGCTTCGTGTTCTACCTCGACGGTGGCATCGTCTCTGCGCTCGACCGGTGGAACGGTGACACGTTCACGGTGGCGAGCAACCCGTTGACCTGGACCGGGCTCACGTCCCGTCCCGTCACCGGTGCCGATCGGGGAGTGACGTCGGCGACGACCGGGTCAGTCGCCGAAGAGGCCGTCGAGGGCTGATTCGGCCTTGCCGACGTCGTAGCGGGCCTCGTTCTCGAGGCGGGTGAGGTAGCTCACGGTCACGAACCCCCGCTCGATCGCACCGCCGTCGGTGTGCGCCGGGAGATCGAGCGCGTCGCCCCACTGCAACTCGACATCGAACCGGTCGGGGTCCTCGGTCGCGGCGAGGTGGGCCGACGACATCGAGCGGGGCGGGTGCAGGCCGACCTCGGTGAGCCGCCACCCGTTGATCTCGTCGAGGTCGACATTCGGCACATTCAGGTTGACCACGATCGGACTGGTCGGCGGCTCGGCGAGCAGCCCGGCCACGAACGTCCGCGCCACCTCGGCCGCAACCTCCCACTTCTGGTTCTCGAGCACGTCGTGCCAAGCCTGACCCTCGACGCCCCAGCCCGTCACCGCCTGACTGACGGCGACACCCGAGATCGCTCCGTTCCTCGCCGACAGGCACGCCCCGATCGTGCCCGAGTGGTAGACCGACCGGCCCACGTTCGCACCGGGGTTGATCCCCGAGACCACGAGGTCGAATCGCTCGCCGAACACACCGAGGCGTGCGTACATCGCGCAGAGGGCCGGCGGCCCGTTCAGCGACCACGCCTCGGGCACACCGTCGATGTGACACCGCACGACCACCGGTTCGAACTCCGTGAGCGCGCCGACCGCTGCGCCCGCCCCGGAGAACTCGCGATCGGGTGCGACCACGACCACGTGCCCGAACTCGGTCATCGCACGAGCGAGGTGATGCAGCCCGATGCTGTCGATGCCGTCGTCATTGGTCACGAGAATGCGCACGACACCTGGATACCAGTCGTTGGTGGACTTCGTGCGACGCTGCGGCCAACGACCGGTGGTCGACGGTGATGCAGTCGCCGTCGCTCACGACGATTCGGCCCGAGGCGACGACGTCGCGCACCGCCCGGCCGTCGCTTGCCCACACGAGCGCCGTGACGGGGTCGTCGGCGTGCGGGGTCCACGTCGGACCGGTCGTGTCGACAACGACGACATCGGCGCGCTTTCCCACCTCGAGCGACCCGATCTCGTCTGCGAGACCGAGTGCGCGGGCCCCGTCGATCGTCGCCATCGCGAGCGCGTCGGTGGCGGTGAACCGGGTCGGGTCGCGGGTGGTGTCCTTGGCCAACCCGGCGAACAGGCGGGCCGCGAGCAGGATGTCGACGGCATCGCCGGCGTTCTCACTGTCGCAACCGAGCGCGACGCGACCTCCGTGGTGCAGCAGCCGAGGATGGTGGAACGATCCCGTGATGCCCTGTCCGAGCCGAAGGTATGCCCACGGGCACGAGGCCACGGCGACGTCGTGGTCGAGGATGAGATCGAGCTCGCGGTCATCGATGTGAACCGCGTGGGCCACGAGCACGTGCGGCCCGAGAACCCCGAGCTGGGCGAGATGATCGATCGGACGCCGGCCCGTTCGCCGTCGATACGAACGGGCGTCGTCGGGGCCGGGGGAGAGGTGGAACGTGAGTCCCGTGTGGTGGGCTCGTGCCAGCTCGCTCGCCTGCACGACCAGCCCGTCGGTCATCAGGTCGTGACCGACCAGGGTGACCCAGCCGTGCACGCGCTCGTGGTTCTCGGTCAGGCGCAGCGTGGTGCTCTGGCGCGCGAGCACCTCATCGATCGGGGCGGCGTACGGACCGTCGCCGACGTCCCACCCCCAGGTCCCGAGCGTGCCACCGACGCCCACGGTGTCGAAGGCGCGCAGCACGCGTTCGGGGTGGGCGACCGTGCCGGCCTCGACGGTGAAGGTCACGCCATTCGTGACCGCCTCGACGAGCGACAGTGTCGCCGAGAGCTCGTCGTCGTCGGGCGTGTGGGCGGCGTGGGCAGGGAGCGCCCAGTCGTTGAGCGCGACACCGGGCGCGAGGTCATCGGGGATCGTCGATCGCAGGAGCCGATCACCTGTCAGATGCTGATGCGCGTTCACGAGCCCGGGGATGACAACGGTTCCCGGTCCGCCGATCGTCGTTGTCGGGGCGAAGCGAGCAGTCGCGTCGTCGACGGTCGTGACGGCGACGATGCGATCGCCGCGAACGACGACCGCACCGTCGGTGACCCGAGACCGTGCGGGATCCATCGCCACGACGGCGTCGCCTCGGATCAGCAGATCGACGGTCTCGCGCACGGTCGTACGGTACGCCCTGATGTGACGCGGGTGATCGATGCCCCCGGGTGGCCGGTGCACCAACCCTGGGTCAGTGCCCGTCGCCAGCGGCGCCCTGGTCGTGTCGCTCGCTCGAGTCGACGTAGTCGGCGCGGTGGAGGTCGGGCTCGATGTAGATCATCTGTGCGGCCGGCACCGCCGCCCGGACGTTCTGCTCGGTGATGTTGATCGCGTGTGTCACCTCGTCGAAGGTGAGCGATGAGTCGTATTCGACCTTGGCGGCGACGAGGATCTCGTCGGGCCCGATGTGCTGCGTCCGGAGGTGGATGAGGCGGTCGACGCGGTCCGAGCCTTCCAGCGCGGCGACGATCGCTGTCCGATCGGCCTTCCCGGCCGACTCGCCGATGAGGAGCCCTTTCATCTCGATGATCAGCACGATCGCGATCACGATCAGCAGCAGACCGATCGCGATCGAGCCGACTGCGTCCCATCGACCGTCGCCGGTCTGGTCGGCCATGATCACGCCGAAGAGCGCGAACAGCAGACCCAGCTCGGCGCCCGTGTCCTCCAGGAGCACGACCGGGAGCTCCGGCTGCTTGGAATGGCGGATGAACTGCCACCAGTTCACGCCGGGGCCTTTGACCCGCTTGGCTTCGAGGTACGCGATTCGGAGCGAGTTGCCCTCGAGCACGAGGCCGAAAACGAGGATGGCGATGGCGACCCAGACCTTCTCGATCTCGTGCGGGTGCCGGAACTTCTCGATGCCCTCGTAGAGCGCGAACAGGCCACCCATCGAGAACAGCACGAGGGCGACCGCGAACGACCAGAAGTAGCGCTCGCGACCGAACCCGAACGGATGCTCGGGGGTTGCTTCCCGTTTGGCGCGGCTTCCTCCGAGGAACAGCAGGCCCTGGTTGCCGGTGTCGGCGAAGGAGTGCACCGACTCGGCGAGCATGCCGGCGGAGCGAGTGATGAGGAACCCGATGAACTTCGCGATCGCGATGCCCAGGTTCGCGAAGAACGCCGCGATGATCGCCTTCCTGCTGCCGTCGGTCACGTGGCAAGGTTGCCACATGGTCACGCCTTCGCCTCAGCTCTCCGGTCGGGTCGCGCTGGTCACGGGCGGAGGACGCGGCATCGGCAGCGCGATCAGCAGGCGTCTCGCCGCCTCCGGTGCGGCTGTGGCGGTCAACTACCGGCGCGACTCCGACGCGGCCGACGCCACGGTCGCTGCGATCGAGGCAGCGGGCGGTGTCGGTCGCGGCTACGCGGCATCCGTCGACGATGCCGATGCGATGGCGGCGATGGTGGCCTCGATCATCGCCGATCTCGGCCCGGTCGATCTGCTCGTGTGCAACGCCGGGATCGCGTCACGCGGCCACTCGGTCGCCGACACCGACCCAGCGGAGCTCACGCGGGTCCTGGAAACGCACGCGGTCGGTGCCCATCACGCCTGCCGGCTGGTGCTTCCAGGGATGCGGGCGGCCGATCGTGGCGACATCGTGATGATCTCGTCGGTCGCCGCTCACACCCATGGCGCCAACGGCGCGCCGTACAGCATGGGAAAAGCGGCGATGGAGTCGCTCGCGTTCACCCTCGCGAAGGAGGAGGCCGGTCATGGGATCCACGTCAACATCGTCGCCCCGGGTCTCGTCGAGACCGACATGGGGGTGCGATTGGCGCGTGCGATCTACGCCCGGCGGGAGATGGACGATCTGCGCGAGCTCGATGCATCGTTCCCGTTCGGCCGTGTGTGCCAACCTGACGACGTCGCGGACGTCGTGCTGTACCTGTGCAGCGATCAGGCGAGCTATCTCACCGGTCAGCGCATCGTCGTCGACGGCGGCGCCGGCAGCGCCCGCACCCGCTGACGTCACGTCCGTCACGTTCGGGGTCAGACCCCGAACGTGACGTCAGACGCCTCCGATGGAGGTCCAGGCGTCGAGCACGGACTCGTCGCCGACCGGGCTGAGCTCGTCCGTGCGAGCGCTGGCTCGTCCCCAGAGGCGGAGCAGGATCGCCTCGGCCGGGCCGCGCAGGGCGGCATCGCCCTTCTGGTGTGCTCGGATCATCCGGTACTGACCGTCGTCGTTCCAGACCAGCCATTCCCCGGCGACGTCGGTGCAGTGCACGTGGAAGCTCCCCGACGGCAGGATGCGGCCCTTGCCGAGCAGGCGGGGGACGACGGCGTGGAAGTACTCGTCGATGCCGTCGCTCGCCAATTCGGCATCGATCGTGCCGGCCACGCCCATCGCCTGCTCGGCGTCCCATCGGTGGACGGTCGTCTCGTGGGCCTGACGCCGGAACCAGAACGCAACCGTCTGCTCGACCGGGAACGGGTGCCACGTCGACATAGCAGGATCGGCGACGCGCAGCGACGCCACGAGGTCGGCTGCGCCCGACCTGAACCAATCGGCGGCGCGGCTGGCGTCGAAGGATTCGAGTGCCGCGACCTCGTCGGCATCGGGTGATCTGCCGCGCTCGATGCAGAACCTCGCCCACCGGTGGATCTGACCGAGGTGCTCGGTCAGTCGCGCGAGGTCCCAGCCCGGACACGCTGCGACTGGTGCATCGAGCGAACCGGTGTCGAGGAGTTCGGCGAACTGTGCGGCGCTCGCGCTGAGGTGTTCGAGGTACCAGTCGGGTGTCGGTCGGGTGTCGGGCTCGGCGTTCACAGGGGTCGACGGTAGCCTCCTGATCATGAGCCCCCTCGAAGCGTTGGCAGCCGGCGGCGGCGATGGTCAGGGCGCGAGTCGTCCGATCATCACGGTCACCGAGACCGCCCTCGGCAAGCTGCTCGGGCTCCGCGCCGACGAGAGCGACGCGGACGCGCTCGGCCTTCGCCTCGCGATCGCCTCCGGGCCGGGGGAGGATTTCCGCTACGACCTCAGCTTCGACGAGTACCTCAAGGCGGCGTTCACCGACGAGGTGCGCACTCACGATGGGGAGGCGGGCTCGATCAAGATCATCGTCCCCGGCGACGACGTCGAGCTGCTGCAGGATGCGACCCTCGATTTCACCGACAGCCAGGGGCTCGTCATCCGCAACCCGAACCGCCCTCAGGCGCCGAGCATCGAGGGTCTCACGCGCGACGACGCGCTGTCGGCCGAGATCGAGGCGATGGTGTCGTCGGAGGTCAACCCGGCGCTCGCCGCTCACGGCGGGTTCGTCACGTACGTCGGCCATGACGGCGAGGGGACGGCGTACATGACGATGGGTGGTGGCTGCCACGGGTGCTCGATGAGCAAGATGACGATGCTCGACGGTGTCCAGACGATGCTCAGTGAGGCGATTCCTGCTGTCCAGCGCGTCAAGGATCTCACCGACCACTCGACCGGCGAGAACCCGTACTACAGCTGACCCACGTCGTCCCGGACTTTCTGTCAGCTCTGACCGAGGACGTCCCGCGCCCGTGACTTTCTGAATGCCGACCCGTCGGCCGTCCGACGGACAGAGAGCCGTCGACGCGTGATGGGCGCGACACCGGCTGACAGAAAGTCAGCGCCGCCGCGGCGGTGCCGTCCTCACATCGCGTTGACCAGGAGCACCACGCCGAACGCAGCGAAGAGCACGGCCGAGGCGATCCGGAGGACCCGCGCATCGAGCCGGGTGCCGAGGCGCTGACCGGCGACCGCCCCGATCAGCCCGGCCGACACCTCGCCGGCGGTGGCCCCGATCCACACCGCCAACGGGTTCGAGTTGGCGGCCAACGCGGCCGTCGACAGCTGCGTCTTGTCGCCCATCTCGGCGATCGCGATCGTCGCGGCGATCGACACGATCGCGTAACGGCCGGTCACGACCTGCTCCGATTGCGCGTCGTCTCCCGACAACGCCAGCACGGCGAAGATCACGAAGAGCGCGCCCGCCGCCACACCGATCGGTCGTTCGGGCAGCGCTGCCCCGACCACGCCGCCGAGGATGGCGGCGACCGCTCCTGCCGCGCCGTAACCGATGGCGAGCCCGATCGCTACGGTACGCAACCGGTACCGTGCGCCGAACCCGACGGCCAGCAGCTGCGTCTTGTCGCCCAGCTCGGCCACGAACACCACCCCGAACGCCGACAACGTGGCCACCAGGAGGTCGGGCATCGTCGCCAGCATGTCAGCACCAGCGGCCGTTGGCAGCGCCGGCGCTGCCGCGATCGTGAGTATTCGCGGTGTTCCGTCGTTCCTCTCCGAGCGCCCGTCGTTGCAGCTCCGGATGAGGCCGGCATCCTTGGTCGCCGAGCCGCGCCAGCGTCGAACCTGACGAGACGTCCACATCTCGATCGGTCAGGACGGCAGCACTACGCTTCGCCGATGGAGATCGCCGTGGCCTATCGCCAGGCACAGCATTCGTTCGTGGATCTGTGCTCCACGTTCACCGCAGCCGACTGGGCTGCGGCGGTGCCGTGCAACCCTGCCTGGACCGTTCGTGACGTGCTGTCCCACGTGGCCGGCGTGACCAACGACATCGTCGAGGGCAATGTGGAGGGTGCCGCCACCGACCCCTGGACCGCCGTCCAGGTCGAACGATGGCGTGATGTGACCGTCGAGGAGATCATCGCCCGCTGGAACGAACAGATCGACGCCGTCGCCGACGCGATCGCAGCGTTCGGTGAGCGTCGCCCACCACTCGACTGCCACAGTCACGAACACGACATCCGTCACGCTCTCGGGCGCCCTGGAGACCAGAACTCCGAGTTGATCACCTGGATCTCGGAGTTGTTCGAGCAGAACCCCGTCGGCCGGCCGGTCGAGATCGACCTCCGTAGGGGCACGACGATGACGATCGCCGGGGAGGGCGAACCGATCTCGCTGACCGGGGTCAGCCGGTTCGACGTCGTCCGGTCGCGCCTCGGTCGTCGCTCCAGACGTCAGGTCGAGCAGTGGTCGTGGAGCACGCCGCTGACGGTCGCTGAGTTCGACGAGTGGTTCGTCTTCGGCCCCAGTGAGGTCGACATCCACGAATGAGATCGATGCACGTCATCGATGCAACCCATCGACCCAACCCATCGACCCAACCCATCGACCCAACCCATCGACCCAACCCATCGACCCAACCCATCGACCCAACCCATCGATGCAGGTCGTCGACGAGGCCCATTCATGAACGACATCGCGGAACGACGCCTCCTGCAACACGCGCATGCCTGCCGGTGGCGCGAGCAACCGACCTCGCCCGGCTCAGCCGAGCGCGTCGGCGAGATCAGCGATCAGATCGCCCGGGTCCTCCAACCCGACACTGACACGCACCAGGCCCTCGGTGACGCCGGTGGCTGCCTGCGCGTCGGGGGTGAGGCTCGCATGGGTCGTCGTCATCGGATGGCAGAGCAGGGTCTCTGGGCCACCGAGCGAGGTCGCTCGTCGGGCGAGCCTGATGCGGTCGAGCAGGTGTGCCGCGGCGCCGAGCCCGCCGGAGAGCTCGAACGCGAGCACGGTGCCGTACTGGTGCATCTGCCGCTTGGCGAGATCGTGCTGGGGGTGGCCGACCAGACCCGGGTAGTGCACGGCGGCCACCGACGGGTGCTGTTCGAGCCATTCGCCGAGCCGCTGAGCGGTCGCGCACTGGTGGGCGGTCCGCACACCCAGCGTGCGGACGCCGCGTAGCGCGTTGAGTGCATCGTACGGGGACGCCATGGCGCCGTGGAGGACCGCGTATCCCCAGATCGCGTCGATGAGCTCCTTCTCGCCGGCGACGACGCCGAGAGTGGCGTCGTTGTGGCCAGCGATGCCCTTGGTCGCGGAGTGGAGCACGAGGTCGACCCCGTGGGCGAGCGGCTGCTGTCCGAGTGGGGTGGCGAAGGTCGAGTCGACGACGGTGAACGGACCCACGATCGATCCGATCTCGTCCAGATCGCAGAGCTCGAGACGCGGATTCGATGGTGTCTCGACGAGTACCACGGTGGTACGACGCGGTCGGACGGCGTCGGCGACCGCTCCGGGCCGGGTGGCGTCGACGATCGTGGTCTCGATGCCGAACCGGGCGCACGGCCCCTGCAGGAATGCGGTCGTGCCTGCGTAGAGCTGGCGTGTCGCGACGACGTGGTCGCCGGTCGAGCACAGGGCCAGCACGATCGATGCGATCGCGCCCATGCCCGAGCCGAACGCCATCGCGTCCTCGGCGCCCTCGAGCTCGGCGATCACCTGCTCGAACGAGCGGACCGTGGGGTTGGCGTAGCGGCCGTAGAACTCGTCGGCTCGCAGGCTCGTCGCGCGGCGGTGCGCGTCGTCGAAGTCAGCGGACTCCCACACGCTCGATGCCCACAGTGCCGGAGCCATCGACGACCCGCTGGCGTTGCGTCCGGCGCGGATCGCGCGGCTCCACGGTGCGAGCGATCGCTCGTCCGGGGAGCCCGGGTTGGGCGAGCCCGAATCAGGTGACACAGAACTCGTTGCCTTCCGGGTCGGCCATCACCATCCACCACTGGCCAAGATCCTCGACGCGCCGGATCTCGACCGCTCCTGCGTTCTTCAGCTCATCGATCTTGGCCTGCTTCTCGGCGTCGGAAGCCCCGGCACGCACGTCGAGATGGACCCGGTTCTTGACGATCTTCGGCTCCGGGACCCGGAGGAACAGCAGCCGCGGACCGACCGCGTCGGGATCGACGATCGCACTGATCGACCCGGCGGGAGGAACGGAGATGTCGTTCGCCCGGAGGAAGTCCTCCCATGACGAGAAGCCGGCGGGCGGCGGTTCGGTGACGTAACCCAGCGCGGTCGACCAGAACCGGCTCATGGCGTCGGCGTCGTGACAGTCGATCGTGATCTGGAACGGCGCGGCCATCCGTCGTACGGTACCGCCATGGCCATCGGCGTACTGCACGAGATCGTGTTCGACTGCTCGAACCCGGAGGCGCTCGCGCGGTTCTGGCAAGCCCTGATCGGGGGCGAGGTCGAGGTCGAGAGTGCCGACTGGGTGGTGCTCGACGGCGACGACCTCGGCTTCTACATCGGGTTCCAGCGCGTTCCGGAGGCGAAGTCGGCCAAGAACCGCCTCCATCTCGACGTCGAGGTCGCCGACCTGGCGACTGCCGTCGACGAGGCCGAGCAACTCGGCGCCCGCACGCTCGGTGCGCTCGTCGACGAGGACGACGGTTCGTTCCAGGTGATGGCCGATCCCGGCGGCAACGAGTTCTGCTTCATCACGGGGTGAGCGGCCGCTGTGTCGGATCCTCGCTCCCTCGATTGGTGTGCCGGGCGGCGCTCGTGATCGTGACCGTGCCGGTGCCGTTACGGTGCCGTTACGGCGACGAGGTGGTCGATGCAGCCGAGCCGGCGCGCGCTCGAGGAGTGACTCGACGCGGGTGACGGCGAGCGGCAACCCGAGCAGCGCCTTCTACGGCGGCCGCGATGAGATCTGGGGCCTGCGACCTCACTGCGGCCCTCCGGGTGTGGCGCGTGCGGCCGGTGCCGGAAGAGCGGCCGATCCGATCGTCGCCGACGAGATGTGGCGGGGGCCCCGAGCAACCGGGCCGCAACGAAGGTCGGGGCGCTGGTCGATCGCCGGTTCAGTTCGAGCAACGGTCTGTACTGCCCGGTGCCGGTCGGCGGTGAGAAGCGAGTCCTGCTTGCTGTGGACGCTGCGGTCCCGACACTGCTCGGTCAGCGGCAGGTCCGGTGCGACCCGCCGCGCCGAGCAGAGCGTGAGGCTCAACCGCCGAGGACGGCGATCACCTGGTCGTGGAGGAGGCCGTTGCTGCTGATCGCGGTCGGTTCCTCGTGGGTCGCGACGCCGTGGCGGTCGGTGAACCGCCCGCCCGCCTCCTCGACGATCAACCTCACCGGGGCGATGTCGTAGGGGTTCACCCCGACGGCGTCGACGGCGAGATCGAGGGCCCCTTCGGCCACCAAGCAGTGCTGCCAGAAGTCGCCGAACCCTCGGGCGCGGCGGGCGCCCTGGAGGAGGGACACGAGGGCGCCGGTCAGGCCGAGTCGATCCCAGCCGTCGTTGAACGTGATGCTGACCTGGGCATCGGACAGGTCGTCGACGGTCGACACCCGGCACCGTCTGCCGTTCGCGAACGCACCACCGCCCGCCGTTGCCCACCAGCGGTGACCCAGCGCCGGCGCCGACACGACGCCGACGAGCACGCCGCGCTCGGCGTGGGTGAGCGCGATCAGCGTCGCCCAGACCGGGATGCCCCGAACGAACCCCGACGTACCGTCGATCGGATCGACGATCCAGGTGAACGGTGCGTCCGGTTCGCCTTGGTGGCCGTGTTCCTCGCCCACGAAACCGTGGTCGGGTCGGGCCTCGAGCACGCGGTGGGCGAGCATCGATTCGGCTCCGCGATCGGCTTCGGTCACCTCCGTCCGATCGTCCTTCCATCCCAGGGTGAAGTCGGCGGCTCGGAACCGTGGGAGCGTGAACGCGTCGGCCTCGTCGGCCAACGCGAGCGCGAGTGCGAGGTTGCTCGACGGATCGTCGGTGTCGGCCACGCGCCGGAGCCTAGGGGAGCAGAGAGCGGACGCTCGCGGTGATCCCCGCGACGTCGAGCCCGAGGCGTGCCAGGATCCTCTTCGGGTCGCCGTGCGGGACGAACCGGGTCGGGACTCCGAGCACCTCGACCGGGACTTCGGGCGAGATCGCTCCGATCTGATCGAACATCGACATCCCGATCCCACCGTCGCGGATGCCGTCCTCGACGGTGACGACTCCCCGGTGGCGAGCGGCATCGGCGATCATGTCGGGATCGAGCGGGGCGCAGCTGCGAGCATCCCAGACGCTCACCTCGACCCCACCGGCCGCGAGTTCGTCGGCGGCCTTCAGGGCGAACTCGAGCATCCGCCCGATCGCCAGGATGCACACCGAACCGTCGCCGCGGCGTGCGAGCCGGGCGTGGAGCCCGGCACCGACTTCGGCTTCGCCGACCTGGCGGGCGGAGCCTCGTGGGTACCGAATGGAGACCGGGCCGTCGTCGGCGAGGGTGACGGCGTCGTCGAGCATCTGGTGCAGCTCCTGGGCGCTGGACGGGGCCAGCACGCGCATGCCCGGAACCTTCGAGAGCAGCGCCATGTCGTACACGCCGTGGTGACTGGCGCCGTCGGGGCCGGTGATGCCGGCTCGATCGAGGCAGAAGATCACGGGAAGACGATGCAGCGCGACGTCGTAGGTGACCTGGTCCCACGCTCGGTTGAGGAATGTGGAGTAGATCGCGACGACCGGCCGAAGACCCCACATCGCCATACCGGCGGCGCCGGCGACAGCGTGCTGCTCCGCGATGCCGACGTCGAAGAACCGGTCGGGGAAGTGCTCCTGGAAGGGAATCAATCCGGTCGGCCCCGGCATCGCCGCGGTGACCGCCACCAACCGCGGCTCGCGCTCGGCTGCCTTGATCACACCCTCCGCGAACGCCTGGGTGTAACCGGTGGGCACCGCCTTCGGTGGACCCTGGAGCGGGTCGAACACCGGTGCGTCGTGGAGGTGCTTCTCGTCGTCGTCCTCGGCGGGCGTGTAGCCGCGGCCCTTCTGGGTGAGCACGTGGACGACGATCGGGCCCTCCGACGACAACTCCTCGGCGTTGCGGAACGCCGCTTCCATCTCGGCGATGTTGTGGCCGTCGACCGGGCCGACGTATCGCACGCCCAGCGCCTCGAAGAACGACGGCGGCTGCAGGAACTCCCGGACGCCGGCCTTGAACCCCTCCATCGCCTTCTCGGCCTGCGGGCCGATCGCCGGCAGGTTGGAGAGGAAGTCCTCCAACCGCCGCTGACGACGGACGTAGACCGGGTTGAGACGGATGTCGGTGAGGGCGTGGGCGAGCTTGTCGGTCAGCTTGTCGGGGAGGCTCGGATGCCCGGCGCGCTCGTCGGCGCCCTGGGTGTTGGCCGACAGGTTCGAGACCGTCGGGGCGTAGGAGCGCCCGTTGTCGTTCAGCACGATGATGACCTGGCGCTTGCTGTGACCGAGATTGTTGAGCGCCTCGTAGGCCATGCCGCCGGTCATCGCCCCGTCGCCGATCACCGCGACGATGTGGCGGTGGTCGTCGACGCCGGCGTCGCGAGCCACGGCCATCCCGTAGGCGTAGCTCAGGACGGTCGACGCGTGGCTGTTCTCGATGTGGTCGTGACGGCTCTCTTCGCGGCTGGGGTACCCGGAGAGCCCGCCCTCCTGGCGGAGTTGCTCGAACTGGCTCTTGCGCCCGGTGACGATCTTGTGGACGTAGGCCTGATGCCCGGTGTCCCACAAGACGGCGTCGGTCGGGGATTCGAACACGCGATGGAGGGCGAGGGAGAGCTCCACCGCTCCGAGATTGGAACCGAGGTGGCCTCCGGTCTCGCTGACGGCGGCGACGACGAAGTCACGGATCTCACCGGCGAGCGCGTCGAGATCCCGGTAGGAGAGATCTCGGAGATCGGCGGGTTCGTTCACGCGTTCCAGGAACATGTGCCTTCGCACGCTACCGCTCTCCCGGGAGCCCTGCGTATTCAGGTGCCATCGCCCCGCCGTGGGACGTCCGCGACGCGCTCCGTTACGTTGCACGATATGACGAGGATCGCGGGACATGCCGGGCAGCAGACGGTCGCAGCGCTGCAGGCGTTCGACACCGACGTGATGTTCACGTTGAACGGGGGTCACATCTGGCCGTTCTACGAGGCGGCTCGTGACCGAGGCATGCGCATCGTCGACACCCGCCACGAGCAGTCGGCGACCTTCGCAGCCGAGGCCTACGCGAAGTTGACCCGGCGGCCCGGGCTCGCCGCACTCACCGCCGGCCCCGGAGTGACCAACGGCATCTCGGCGGTCACGTCCGCGTACTTCAACGGGTCGCCGATGGTGGTGCTCGGCGGTCGCGCGCCGGCAGCACGCTGGGGTGCCGGCTCCCTCCAGGAGTTCGATCACGTCCCCGTTCTCGCGCCGGTCACGAAACGGGCGACGACGGTCGCCGATGCCTCCACGGCCGGGGCGGTCGTGCACGATGCCGTTCGTCTGGCGACGGAGCCTCATCGCGGGCCGGTGTTCCTCGACTTCCCGCTCGACGTCTTCGGTCCGTCGGAAGGCGACGTACCCGACACCGGTGCCAGCGTCGGTGGCGCGCCGGATCCCGAGGCCGTCGCGAGACTGGCGACGCTGGTCGCCGCTGCGGAACGACCGGCGTTCCTCGTGGGCAGCGACGCCTATTGGGATGGTGCCTGGGAGGAGCTCGAGGCCGCCGCGGCGGCGCTCGGCGTGCCGTGCTACTTCAACGGGCTCGGTCGCGGCATGCTCCCGGCCGATCACCCGCACGCGTTCCTCCGAACCCGCGGTGTGCTCAAGCAGCGCGCCGACCTCGTCGTGGTGATCGGTACCCCGCTCGACTTCCGCGTCGGGTTCGGCCGGTTCGGCGAGGCGCACGTCGCCCATGTCGTCGACGCGTCGACGCAGGTCGCAGGCCATGTCGACGTACCGACCGTCGTCGGCGACATCGCTCAGACGCTACGAGGGTTGGCCGATTTCGCCGGTGACCGTGTCGATCACGGCGACTGGTTGTCGGAGTTGCGTGATGCCGAAGAAGCGGCTCGGGCGGGTGAGGTGCCCGTGCTCGAGGCCGACAGCGCACCGATCAAACCGACCCGGATCTACGGCGAGCTTCGCAAGCGTCTGGATCGCGATGCGGTGGTCATCTGCGATGGAGGTGACTTCGTGTCGTACGCCGGCAAGTACGTCGAGGTGCACCAGCCGGGTGGGTGGCTCGATACCGGTCCCTACGGCTGCCTCGGCAATGGGATGGGCTACGCGATCGCGGCCCGCGTCGTACGCCCGGACGTCCAGATCGTGTTGATGCTCGGCGACGGCGCGGCGGGCTTCTCGCTGATGGATGTCGACTCTCTCGTCCGGCACCGGTTGCCCGCGGTGATGGTGGTCGGCAACAACGGGATCTGGGGGCTGGAGAAGCATCCGATGCAGATGATCTACGGCTGGGACGTGGCGTGCGATCTGCAGCCCGAGACCCGTTACGACGAGGTCGTCAGCAGCCTCGGCGGTGGCGGCGAGACGGTCACCGAACCGGACGACATCGGTCCTGCGCTCGATCGAGCCTTCGCGAGCGGCGTCCCGTACCTCGTCAACGTGATGACCGATCCGGGCGACGTGTACCCGCGCAGCAGCAACCTCGCCTGAGTCGAGGGTCGCGGCGCCTGCGCCCGTTGCTGAGCGCCCTCAAAGGGCCGACCCGCCCACCAGTGAGCTGCGAACGCCCTGAAAGGGCATCGATCCTCGGCGGATACAGATTCGTTCGGAGCCGAATCCCCGGAGAGGCCCTGCGGGTACAACGCTGGGTCACGAATGCCCGGAGAGGGCGAGGTGCGTGCTCGGCGTCGGTCCGACCGGGACGCCGGGGTAGCGTGACCCTCCGGCTTCCCCTCGGTTCCCGATCAGAACGGAGGCGCTATGAAGCCACTTCCCCGCCCACTGCTCAGTCGAGCTCGCGATCAGCGCGGTCTGCTGACGATCGAGCAGCTCTCACGGTCGTCGGTCTCCAGCCGCGCCCGATCCGAGCTGCTCACGTCGGGCATGATCGTGCCTGTCCATCGGGGTGTCTATCGGCTCGCCAGCCACGATTCGTCGTTCGAGCAGCGTTGCCTGGCGGCCTGCCTTGCCGCACCCGACGCAGCCATATCGGGTCCGAGTGCAGGGCGTCTGTGGGATTTGCGCAAGATGCGGACCGACGACATCCATCTGCTCGCTGGTCGCAGGATCAAGCTCGACGGCGTCACGGCCCATCGATCGGATCTGCTTGCTGCGACCGATGTCGAGCATCGCGGCGGGCTGAGGCTGCTGCGTCCGCACCGCCTCGCATGCGATCTCGCATGGTTTCTCGGCGACGAGGACTTCGAGTCGGTCATCGAGCAGATGCTCGACCGGCGATTGATCACGGTTGCATCGCTGAGGTCGACGGTTCGCCGGTTCGTGGCACCGGGCCGTCCGGGTTCGGACCGGTTGGCTCGAGTGGTTGATGCCCGCCCAGCATGGCGCAAGCCGGTGGACTCGGACCTGGAGCTGAGGGTGTGGCGAGCGCTCGCCGAACGCGGGGTCGAGATGGTGCGCCAGCACCGAGTGCGCCTCGACGACGGAGCTGTCGTGTTCCTGGATCTCGCTGATGTGGAGTCCCGATTCGCCGTCGAGGTCGACCACGTCACGTGGCATGGTGGCCGGCTCGACGCTCAGGCCGACAAGCGCCGCGACCGAGGGATGAGTCGGCTCGGCTGGCTGGTGTCCCGCGTGACCGATCTCGACCTGTCGGAGCACTTCGCCGCGACGATGACCGAACTCGCCGACATCGCAATCCGGCGCCGTACCAACTTCTGAAGGCCCTCAAAGGTGCTGCGCGTCGGGGGGCGGAGGTGGAGGCCCGGAGAGGTGGTTGGAGCCCGCCGCCGGGTCGCCCAGCCCGGGCGGTTGTGGAGGCCCTCAAAGGTGCTGGGCGTCCGGGGGTGGACGTGGAGGCCCGGAGAGGGAACACCGCAACGGGTGGGCCTGAATGGGTCCCGAGTCATCCGGGGGGTGCGAGCAGGTCGAGGGGGCCGACGCAGTCGGTGCCGTCGACCGGTATCAACTGGGTGTCGTTCAGTGTCCACAGTTCGAGTGGTTCCAGGTACCCGGCGTCGACGATCTGCCTCATCGACGTCAGCTCGGTGGCCTGGCTCTCGAGCTGCCATCGGCTGAACGCGATGCCGACCCGCGCCACCTCGAGCGCGCACTCGCGCCCACCGACCTCGGCGATCTCGTCGTCGGTCAGCGTCGCCAGGATGCCGTCGGGAGTCGCGGCGTCGAGTTGCTCGGTGATGTCGGCGTCGGCCGCCGGATCGAGGGGCTCGGTCGACGTCACGATGTCGGCGGCCGGCACGTCCGCCGGTACCTCGCCGCAGACCGGGTCGACCGGCACGAGTGTGCCGTCGATGATGTCCCAACGCTCGGACTGTTCACGGATGAACTCGCCGGTGACCAAAGCAGCCTCGTCGGGAGCGGGCTGGCCCTCGAGGAGCTCGTACGACTGGAGTGCCGTGCGCAGCGCTGAGGCATCGGCACTGCAGGCGAGCACCGCCGAGTCGTCGATCGCGGTGATGCCGGGTTCGATGACGTTCTCGCGGATGGCGCCTCGATCGGTGCCGTCGGCGCCGGCGCACGAAACGAGCAGAGCCACTGAGGCGCCCGCGATGAGCGCCGAGGTCAGCCGGCCTTGCAGCACTTCGACATGAACTTCTCGACGTCGACCATCACCCGGGTGACCTTTCCGGCCGCCACGAGACCACCCGAGTCGGATGCCGTGACGGTGAAGGTGATCCGGCGGCCCTCGATCTTCTCCAGGTGCGCCTCGACGACGATCTCGGCGCCGACGGGAGTCGGCTGGAGGTGATCGATCTGGACGCGCATCCCGACCGAGGACTGGCCCTCGTCGAGCACGCCCGTCAGCGCCTCGACCGTCGCCTGCTCGAACAGCGCGACCAGCTTCGGGGTGCCGAGGACCTCGACATCGCCCGATCCGAGCGCACGGGCCGTGTCGGCGTCGCCGACGACCAGCCGTGCCTCGCCCTTGAGTCCGACCGCAACATTCATCGGACGGCCACGCTAACGCTTCCGGCGCCCTGAACCACGTGACGGTGTGATGACGGGATTTCGCAACGGTTGCGTCATCGACGGGCGGTCTCGATCGAACGCCGACCCGCCGCCTCGACGCCGTCCCAACGCCGGCTCGACGTCGGGTCGAACACGTGCCGACCGGCGTTCGTGCCAACGTGCAGGACCAGTGGGCGCCGGTCGAACGGCCCACCTAGGCTGGACGACGTGATCGACCACGACGTCATCGAACGTACGCTCGGCGCCGCTCTCCGGACCGGTGCCGACTTCGCCGAGATCTACGTCGAGGACAAACGGAGCACCTCCGTCGGCCTCGACGACGGTCGCATCGAGCAGGTCACGTCGGGCCGCGATCGTGGAGCGGGCATCCGCGTCATCAGGGGTGATACCACCGGGTTCGCTCACACGAGCGACCTCAGCGAATCCGGTCTGGCCGAGGCGGCGACGGCGGCTGCCGCTGCTGCCAGTCGCGGCGATGGTGGCACCCGAACCGTCGCGCTGGTGCCCACGGCACAGCGCGCCGTCAACGAGATCGCTCGGTATCCCGACGACGTCGCGAAGGCGACCAAGGTCGAGCTGCTCCAGCGCGTCGACGAGGCCGCACGGGCCTCGGGGTCGGAGATCGTGCAGGTCTCGGCGGGCTACGGCGACAGCCGAAAGCGGGTGCTCGTCGCCAACAGCGACGGCCTGCTCGCCGAGGACGACGTCGTCCGGGTGCTGACGCGCATCAGCGCCGTCGCCAGCGGAGACACCGGCATGCAGACGGGATTCCAGTCGATGGGCCACACGATCGGCTGGGAGGTCTTCGACCCGGAGTTCGACGGTCACGTCGACGTCGAGTCGCTCGCACGCGATGCCGCCCGCCAGGCGATCACCAAGCTCCGTGCCCGCCCTGCGCCCTCGGGCGCGATGCCGGTGGTCATCAAGAACGGCACCGGTGGGGTCCTGTTCCACGAGGCGTGCGGCCACGGCCTGGAAGCCGACCACGTGCAGAAGGGTGCCTCGGTCTACGCGGGGAAGGTCGGCGAGGTGGTGGCGTCGGTGCTCGTCACGCTGGTCGACGACGGTGCGATGGCGCGCGAATGGGGGACGCTGGCGATCGACGACGAGGGGCACCCCACCCGTCGGAACGTGCTGATCGAGAACGGTGTCCTGACCGATTACATGTGGGACCACATCCGCTCACGCAAGCAGGGTCGCGGTTCGTCCGGGAACGGCCGCCGACAGAGTTACATGCACCTCCCGATGGTGCGCATGACCAACACGTTCGTCATGGACGGCCCCGACGACCCCGACGAGATCGTCCGCTCCACCGATCGCGGCGTGTACGTGAGCCATCTCGGCGGTGGCAGCGTCAACACCGCGACCGGCGACTTCGTGTTCGGGATGAACGAGGCATACCTCATCGAGAACGGCGAGATCACCGAGCCGCTCCGCGAGGGCAACCTGATCGGGAACGGCCCCCAGGTGCTCCGCGACATCGACATGCTCGCCAACGACTTCGCGATGGGCAACCCGGGTACGTGCGGCAAGGACGGCCAGGGCGTTCCGGTCGGCGACGGGCAACCGACGCTCCGCGTGAAGTCGCTCACCATCGGCGGCACCGCTTCGTGAGCGACGATCTGCTCGAGATCGCGGACCGGATCGTCGCTCAGGCGCGGGCCGGCGAGCAGGTCGAGGCGTTCGTGTCACGCGGTGGGGACACCGAGGTGCGCGTCTACGAGGGCGAGGTCGAGCACTTCGTGTCCGCCCAGGCGGAGGGCATCGGCATCCGGATCGTCCGCGACGGCCGGACCGGGTTCGCGTACGCCGGCACGCTGGACGACGCGGCCGTGGCCGAGGTGCTCGACGAGGCGCGCGACAACGTGCGCTTCGGCACGGTCGACGAGTGGGCCGGGCTCGCCGAGCCGGACGGTGTCGAGGTCACCCAGCAGCCGCTCTGGAGCACCGAACTGGCCGACTTCCCGACCGAGGACAAGATCCAGCTGGCCAAGGATCTCGAACGCCGGACGCTGGCCGCCGATCGACGGCTCCGGATCGACGACTCCAACTACGCCGATGCATTCGGCGAGGCGGCCGTCGCGACCACGACCGGGGTCCGGCAGTGGGGGCGCGAGAACGGATGCTATGTCAGCGTCTCGACCCTCGCTGACGACGGCGACGAAACCCAGACCGGGTTCGGGTTCAGCGTCGGTCGGACCCCGACCGTGCTCGACATCGAGCGGGCGGCGAAGGATGCCGCTGACCGGGCCACCCGGCTGCTCGGCGCAACGAAGCCGTCGTCGAAGCGCACCACCGTGGTACTCGATCCGTTCGTCACCGCCCAACTCCTCGGCATCATCTCGTCGACGCTCAACGGCGAGGCCGTGGTGAAGGGGCGCAGTCTCTTCCGCGACCGACTCGGCGACGAGGTCGCGGCGCCGTTCGTCAACCTGATCGACGATCCGACGAACCCGCTCGCGTACACCGCGACCGACGTCGACGGCGAGGGTCTGGCTGCACGTCGCAACGCCCTGATCGAAGGCGGTGTCCTTCGCCAGTTCACCCACAACTCGTACTCGGCCCGCCGTGCAGGAGTCGTATCGACCGGAAATGCCGTGCGCGGGGGCTTCTCCGGCACACCGGGTGTCGGGGCCCTGGCATTGTCGCTCGAGCCGGGCACGCGGTCTCAAGAGGAGCTGATCGCCGACGTCGACGACGGGCTGCTCGTGCAGAGCGTGACGGGGATCCATTCCGGCGTCAATCCGATCAGCGGTGACTTCTCGACCGGTGCCGCGGGCCTGTTGATCGAGGATGGTCGGCTCGGTGCGCCGGTGCGGGAGTTCACGATCGCTTCGACGCTCCAGCGGATGCTGCTCGACATCGTCGAGATCGGCAACGATCTCGACTGGCTGCCGATGCGAGCCGCCGGTGTCAGCCTCGTGATCCGCGACGTGACGATGTCGGGCGCCTGACCGCGCCGGCAGCAGTCATCGAAACGGCAGATCGGCCGGGCCACCGACGGCGATGCCGTGTCGGAGGGCGAGCCCGGAGTCGAGTACCACGCGGCTCGGTCGGATCGATCCGGACTCTGCGATCGTCGAGAACCGCAGCTTGGACGTGTCCCAGCCGTGCTGACGCGCTGTGACGACGGCCAACTCGGATCGGCTGAACGGTTGCGGACCACCGAGGTGCAGCAGGCCGTGGATGTCGGTACGTCCGGCGAGCTCGACGAGGGCGGCGGCGAGATCCTCGACGAGCACCGGTGAGCGGATCTCGTCGGTGAAGAACGGCATGTCCGACCGTCCGGAGACCACGTCGCGCACTGCGGTCTGATGGCTCGACAGCTCGTGCCGCCCGAAGAGCAGCGACGTCCTCACGATCACGTGGTCGCCCCCTGCCGCGGCGACCTCGGCCTCGGCGTCGGCCTTGTCGAGACCGTAGTCGTGGATCGGGCGCGGCGGGTCGGCCTCGGTGTACCGCGCCAGTTGCCCGCGGAACAGGGCATCGGTCGAGATGTGGATCAGGCGCACTCGAAACCGAGCGGCGGCCTCGGCGACGTGCCGCGTCGCGTCGACGATCGAGGCTCGATCGTCTCGCCGGTACGCGGTGTGGATGATCGCCGTCGGCTTCCAGGCTCGGATCGTCTCGTGGACCGACACCGCGTGGCGGAGATCGAGTGCTGCCGACGACGGGGCGATCACCTCCCAGCGCTCCGAGGCCGGACCGTTGAGCACGTGCCGACCGAGGTACCCCGATCCGCCGGTCACGAAGAGGCGGCGTGGGAGCCGGTGCCGGAGCGTCACGAACCCGAATCTACGGCGGTACCGTCCCCCGGCGATGCCGATCTATCAAGCCATCGTGCTGGGCCTCGTGCAAGGTCTGTCCGAGTTCCTGCCGATCTCGTCGAGCGGGCACCTCATCTTGACGCGATGGCTGTTCGGCTGGGACACGCTCGGAGACGAGTCGGTCGAGAAGGCGTTCGACGTCGCGCTCCACTTGGGCACGCTCATCGCCGTCGTCGCGTACTTCCGCCACGACCTCGTGCGATACGTGCGAGAGGGCGTGCGACTGCTGTGGCGACGCGAGCGCCCGGTCGACCCCGATGGGCGGATCGCGTGGCTCCTCGTCCTCGCGACCGTGCCGGCCGCACTCGTCGGTGCACTGTTCGAGAGCGCCATCGACGACCGCCTGGGGACGCCCACGATCATCGCCGTCTCGCTGATCGTGTTCGGCTTGCTCCTGTGGTGGGCCGATCGCAGCGAAGGTCGTCGCACGGTCGATGAATTCCAGACCCGCGACGCCGTGCTGGTCGGTGCCGCCCAGGCGTTGGCGCTCAACCCCGGCACGTCCCGATCGGGGATCACGATCACGGCCGCGCGTCAGATCGGTTTCGGTCGCGATGCAGCCGCCCGCCTGAGCTTCCTGATGAGCTTGCCGGTCATCGCCGGTGCGGTCGTGTTGAAGGTCGGCAAGCTGTTCGCCGACGGGTTGCCCGATGGTTTGCTCGCCCCGCTCATCGTCGGCGTCGTGACGAGTGGTGTGTCGGGCTGGTTGGCGGTGTGGGGCACGCTGCGGCTCGTGCGGACGCGCAGCTTCACCCCATTCGTGGTGTACCGCGTCGCGCTCGGCGTCGTCGTGCTCGTCGTCGTCGGCGCCGGCTGGCGCTGAGGACCCGAGCCGGATCGGTCACACCGCCTCTGGGTGGTCCTCCTCGGTCGTGGGTCAACCAGGATCGGTCGCAAGGAAGTCGAGCAGATCGATGAGGGGGCGAGGGACCTGTTCGATGTCGGTCGCGTCCATCAGCGCGGGCGCGTACCGAGGTCTTCGACCGCTTCGAGTGCCGACGAACCAGCGGAGTTGCCGCTCGATCGATCGACCGTGTTGGTCCGGCTGCCGCGGGACGTCCGGAACGCCGCAGGCTCGCCCTGGGTCGCGATGAATCGTTCCATGCCGCCGCATCCGATCACCCCGATCCACTCGTCCTCGAGATCGGAGTCGCACACGAAGAAGCCGACGGCATCGAGCGCACCCCGTGTGGGCAGGCCGCAGCGCTCGAGAACCCGCTCGACGTCGCCGGCGTCGCACAGACCCGTGAGTCTGAGGCCGAGCCCGGTCGGTCCGTCCCGCTCCACTCCGTACCGCTCCACGAAGTGACGGATGTTCGTGACGCCGCCCGTCGCCATCACGGCGACCCGACCGTCGAGCGGCGTGACGCGTCGCCGTCCGAGCGCCTCGACGGCGGACCGATCGCTCTCGACCGGCACCACGGTGTCGACCTTCGGGCCGAGGGCATCGCCTTTCACCGCGGCGAGTCCTCCCGGCCGTCGGGGGGACGACCTCGCGGACGGATCTCTCACGGGACGCGGAGCAGGGTGATCGCGCCGGCGGCTGCCGCGCCGGCGAGCACCGGTGCGTCGGGCGTCGGCACGGCGATGAGGAGGGCCTCGTCGACCGTGCCGATGACGAGGCCCTCGGTCGACACCACGAACCCGTCGCTCACCGGTTGGACCTGGTCGCCGATCGCAGCACCCGACGGCACCGATTCGAACACCGGAACGGCGAGCCATCCTGCGGGCAACAGCGCCAGCGGACCGCCGCCGGGTGCGATGTCGATCTCGGTCACGATCTCCCCGGCCCCGATGTGTTGTCGCGCGACCGCGGTCGCCACCTCCTGGGGCGAACCCCTGAGCGCGCCGTCGGGCACCATCGCGACGGGGAGGTCGCGCACGGCGACCGTGAGCGGGGCACCAGGCGCGATCGGGTCGGTCGCCATCAGCACCGGGCGCGTCGCTCCCCACGATCCGCGGGCGTGCCGGAGGTCGTCGAGCTCGTCGTGGACGGTCGCTGCGATGCCCAGCGCGGCGGCGGCGACGACGATCCAGTACAGCCACGGTCGTCGTGCGATCACGCGCCGGATCGTGACGGCGACGGAATGAACGGGCGACATCGGAAACCCTCCCTGAGCGAATGCAGGACGAGGAGAAGTCGGTCGGGTCAGGCTATCCGGGGAACCGCCAGGGTCAGCACGTCGCGCAGGTGCGACACGTTGGTTCGCATCACGTCGAGGACCGACTCCATCGTGACGGGCTCGTGCCCGTCGACCCCGGCGTCGTAGTCGGTCACGAGGGCGACGGTGGCGTATGGCAGACCTGCCTCGGCGGCGAGGACCGACTCGGGATATCCCGTCATGTTCACGACCGACCAGCCCATGCTACGGAACCACGCGCTCTCGGCCCGTGTCGAGAAGCGGGGGCCGTTGATCACGACCATCGTTCCCCTGTCGTGGATCGTGACGCCGGCATCGCGCCCAGCGGTGACGAGCGCGGCTCGAATCGTCGAGTCGTAGGGGTCGGCGAACGCCTGGTGATGGACCGATCCCTCGCCGCCAGGAGTGCCGTCCGGCGCGCCGACGTCGTGGAACGTGTCGGGTCGACCCCACGTGCGATCGGCGAGTTGGTCGACGACGACGAAGTCGCCGGGGTGCAGCTCGGGTTGCAGCGAACCGCACGAGCACGGCCCGACAACGGCACGCACTCCGAGTGCGGCCATCGCCCAGACGTTGGCCCGGTACGGCACCCGATGCGGTGCGTACTCGTGACGCCGCCCGTGACGGGGCAGGAACGCCACCCGCCGATCGGCGACATCGCCGACGACGATCGGCGCCGCAGCATCGCCGTATGGCGTGTGGACCTCGACCTCGACACCGCCGGTCACCAGCTCGTAGAAGCCGGACCCGCCGATGATCCCGATCTCGGCGCCGAGCTCGGAGGCTCGATCGCTGAGCGGGATCAACATGGCTCAGTCGCTCGAGCCGGAACCCGACGACGAGCCCGAGGACGAACCCTTCGTCGAACCCGACGACGAGCTGCCGGCCGATGCGGTCGACGAGGCCGACGAGCCGGACGATCCCGACGAGCCGGACGAGTCCGACGAGCCGGACGAGCCGGACGAGTCCGACGATGATGTCGGCGCGGAGGAGTCCGACGACGAGCTCTCCGATCCAGACTTAACGCCCTTCGACGAGCGGCTGTCGGTCTTGTAGAAGCCGTCGCCCCTGAAGGTGACGCCGACCGGCAGGAACACCTTCTTGACGGCCATCGTCTCGCCGCTCTCCGGGTGTGCGAACTCCGTCAACGTCGGATCGTGGAAGGACTGCTGGACCTCGATGGTCTCACCGGTGTCGATGAACTTGTACACGTACGTGGGCATGGCAGGGTCGAAAGATACCGGCGAATCGGCCGTCTGACGAGTTCGACAGCCATGCGATCCACCCATGCCGATTCGCCACGGTCGATCGATCACGGGCGATATGGTCGGTCGGATGCAGGTACGCAGTGCCGTCATCCCCGCCGCTGGCATGGGGACCCGATTCCTTCCGGCCACCAAGGCGGTCCCCAAGGAGCTGATGCCGATCGGTGACACGCCGGCCATCCAGATCATCATCGACGAGGCGCTCGGGGCAGGGATCGACCACATCGTCATCGTGTCCAGCCGATCGAAGCCGGCGATCGAGGCCTACTTCGCACCCGACGACGCTCTGGTCGCAGCGCTCCGTGACAAGGGCAAGGACGACGTCGCCGACCGACTCGCCAGCATCGGTCGGGACTGGCGGTACACCATCGCCTACCAGGACAACCCGCGCGGTCTCGGCCACGCTGTCGGGTGCGGTCGGGCGGCCGTCGGCGACGAACCGTTCGCGGTGCTGCTGCCCGACGAGTTGATGGGCGACTCGTCGCTGCTCGCCCAGATGAACGGCGTCTGCTCGAGCACGGGTGGCAGCGTGGTCGGGGTCAAACGGGTCCCGCGCGACGAGGTGAGCTCGTACGGCGTGCTCGCCCCGTCGGGCCCGATCGACGAGGCCGGGGTGATCCCGGTGGCCGATCTCGTCGAGAAGCCGCCGGTCGACGAGGCGCCGAGCGAGTACATCATCATCGGTCGCTACGTGCTGACACCGGACGTGTTCGACGAGATCGAGGGCCTCACCCCGGGGAGTGGTGGTGAGCTCCAGCTCACCGACGCGCTCCGCGCGCAGGCGGCGCGCTCGCCCTTCTCCGGGGTGTTGTCGCGCACCGACCGCTACGACACCGGCAATCCCGTCGGCTTCCTCGAAGCGGCAATCGCCTACGCCCTCAAGCACCCCGACATGGGTGACGCCGTGCGCGAACACCTCGCTACGCTGGTCTGACGCCCGCCTACTGCTCAGCCACGACGGCGAAAGGCCCCGGCAACATCGAGTGGAAGTCCGTACTCGTCGACGTCGAATTCGGTCGCGGCGGAAGGACGAGTGACCCTCCACCGTCGCAGGTCGGTTCGCTCGTAGACGACCTTGATCGGCGCGACGCCGAGGGTCTCGACATCGACGTCGAGCATCGAGAGCTCGGCGGCGGCGCCGATGTCGAGTGGGAGGCGCCGGATCGGCAGGGCATGGGTGAACGGCGTGCAGGCGAGCGAGATGTCGACCGCTCCGTCGAGATCGGTCCGGTGGGCACCGTTGACCTCGCCCCACCGACCGTGACCGTCGGTACCCAGCCACAGGTCGGGTTCGGGGAGATCTCGGAACAGCAGGAACTGGCGAACCTGCCACAGCGGCGACAGCCGGATCACGTACTCGACCTGCTCGCGCTCGACCCGGCCGCTCGCCGTCCAGGCCTCGTTCTCCCAAGTGAGGGTCAGTTCCTCGACGTGGGTGCCATCGACGGTCGACCAGCGAGCCCTGAACCCGTCGGCAGGAAAGGCCTCGTGGCCGCGTGAGTGGTCGGTCACGGGCCCAGTCTGCCGCGAGGACTCCACGACCGGTACCGTTCGGCTCGTGACACCGCTGGAAGACGCCCAATCGTTCGTGATCGGGAGCTGCCCGCCCCTGACCCCGATCGAGGTGCCGTTCGAGGCCGCCGAGGGGCTCGTCCTCGCTGCCGACGTGGTCGCCGCCGAGCAGGTGCCGCCGTTCGACAACACCGCCGTCGACGGCTACGCCGTTCGGGCCGCCGACACCACCGACGCCCGTTCCGATGCGGTCGAGCTGCCCGTCGTCGACGAGATCGCGGCCGGAGCGGCGAGCGATCACGTGCTCCGACCCGGGGAGGCGATCCGGATCATGACCGGGGCGCCGCTGCCCGCAGGTGCCGACGCGGTCGTCATGGTGGAGGACACCGAGCGCGTGGGTGACGACCGCGTGCGGATCTCCGCTGCGGTCGAGAGAGGCACCGCAGTTCGGCGAGCTGGTGATGACGTGCAACCGGGCGACCGCCTGTTCGAGGCCGGCACCGTGGTCACACCCGCCATCGTCGGAGTCTTGGCGAGCATCAATGCCCGCGTCGTGAGCGTTCAGCCGAGGGCTCGCGTGGCGGTGCTGTCCACCGGTGACGAATTGGTGGAGGACGATCGCCCCCTGCGCCGAGGTGAGATCCGCGAGAGCAATCGGCGGATGCTGGCGGGGCTGCTCCGTGACGCCGGCTGCGAGGTGGTCGACATGGGCACGGTCCGTGACGACGAGGCCGCACTGGAGCAGGTGCTCCGGCGTGCTGCCGGCGAATGCGACGCGATCGTCACCAGCGGCGGGGTCAGCATGGGCGACTTCGACGTCGTCAAGGCGGTGCTGGGCCGCATCGCCGCCATGACCTGGATGCAGATCGCCATCAAACCGGCGAAGCCGTTCGCCTTCGGCACCATCGACGGCACGCCGATCTTCGGGTTGCCCGGGAACCCGGTCAGCTCGATCGTGAGCTTCGAGATGCTCGCTCGGCCCGCGCTCAGGCGCATGATGGGGCACCGCAAGCTGGCGCGCCAGAGCCACGTGGCGATCGCCGACGACGACCTCACCCGCCGACCCGACGGCAAGGTGCACCTGATGCGGGTGCTCGCGACGTTCGAAGACGACGGCCGGTGCCACGTGCGCTCCGCACGGGCGCAGGGCAGCCACCAGCTGGCTGCGACGGCGCTCGCGAACGCGATCGCGATCGTGCCCGATGGCGATGGCCTCCCCACGGGCGCCGAGGTCGCGGTCGTCATGATGCAGGGCTGATCCCCGTTCTGTCTGCGTGGAACCGGGCGACGCCCGGTTCCACGCAGACAGAACGCGGAGTTGCGTCGTAGGCTGTCGGTCATGACGCAGCAGGGGGCGCGAGACCTGGTCGATCCGTTCGGGCGCACCGTGCGCGACCTGCGCATCTCGGTCACCGATCGCTGCAACTTCCGGTGCACCTACTGCATGCCCGAGGAGGGGATGCAGTGGATACCGCGTTCGGAGATCCTCACTTTCGAAGAGATCGAGCGGTTGGCCCGGATCTGCGTCGAGCGGTTCGGATTCGACGGAATTCGACTCACAGGGGGTGAGCCGACCGTCCGGGCTCACGTCACCCGCCTCGTCGAGAAACTCGCCGCACTGGGTGTCGATCTCGCGATGACGACCAACGGTGCCATGTTGCGCAACCTCGCCCACGACCTGCGTGGTGCCGGTCTGAGCCGCATCAACATCAGCCTCGACACCCTCGATCGGGCGAAGTTCGAACGTATGACCCGACGCGACGAGCTCGAGAACGTGCTGCTCGGCATCGAGGCGGCGAACGATGCCGGATTCGCACCCGTGAAGATCAACGCCGTCGTCGAGCGCGGCACCAACGACGACGAGATCGTCGATCTGGCCCGCTTTGGTCGCGAGCGCGGCCTCGAGGTGCGCTTCATCGAGTTCATGCCGCTCGACGCGTCCGATGAGTGGCAGCGGGCCAAGGTCGTCGGACAGGACGAGATCGTCGCGACCCTCGGAGCAGTCTGGCCGCTCGATCAGGTGCCGGCGAACGGTGCGGCCCCGGCGAACCTCTGGCGCTATCGCGACGGCGCCGGCCAGGTCGGCGTGATCCCCACCGTGACCAAGCCGTTCTGCGGCGATTGCGACCGGGTCCGGCTCACGGCCGACGGCCAGTTCCGGACGTGTCTGTTCGCGACCGACGAGTTCGACATGCGACGCGCCCTGAGGGACGGCGAGACCGATGACGAGATCGCCGTGCGCATCGAACGTGCCGTCGGCTCGAAGTGGGCCGGGCACCAGATCAACCAGGTCAACTTCGTCCGGCCCAACCGGTCGATGAGCCAGATCGGCGGCTGACGTGCGGCGGCGGGTCGCCGCGTGCGTGGTCGTGATCTTCGTCGTGGTCGGTGCCGTCGCATCGGCTGCGATCGACGAGGCGGCCACGGTCGACACGCCTGCCCGACGGGTTCGGCCCGAGGGCCCGACGGTCGGCGGCTGTGAGGTCTTCCCCGCAGACAACGCCTGGAACACCGACATCTCCGGGGCTCCGGTTCACGCAGACTCGGTTGCGATGATCGCGACGATCCAGGCGAACGGCGGCACTCACCTGCACCCGGACTTCGGCGAGAACCCCGACTACGGCATCCCGTTCGTCGTGGTGCCGGCGTCGCAGCCCGAGGTGTCGATCCGCTACGTGGCCTTCGGCGACGAGAGCGACCCCGGCCCGTTCCCGATCCCCACCTCGGCGTCGGTGGAGGGCGGCGCAGGCGCAACAGGCGACCGCCATGTGATCGCAGTGCGATCGGGAACGTGCGAGCTCTTCGAGCTCTACCGAGCGTTTCCCGAGGCCGACGGCTGGCGGGCCGACAGCGGTGCCCGGTTCGATCTCTCCTCGAACGCGTTGCGCCCGCTGGGCTGGACGAGCGCCGATGCGGCGGGGCTGGCGATCCTGCCCGGGCTCGTCCGCCACGAGGAGGTCGCCGCCGGCGAGATCCGCCACGCCATCCGGGTCACGTTCTCGCGCACGCAACGCGGCTACATCCTGCCCTCCACGCACTTCGCGTCGCCGCATGTGGATCCGTCCCTGCCCCCGATGGGCCTCCGTCTGCGGCTCCGGGCCGACTACGACGTGTCCGCTCTGTCCGGTCAGGCGCGCGTGATCGGCACGGCGATGCAGCACTTCGGGCTGATCGTCGCCGACAACGGGTCCAACTGGTTCTTCCAGGGCGCGCCGAGCCCTGGCTGGGACGACCACGATCTGAACCAGTTGAAGTCGATTCCAGGAACTGCGTTCGAGGTCGTCGACACCGGCCCGATACGCCGGTGACCGACTGCCGGCGGAGTACGGTGTTGCCCTCATGAGCGACCTGGAGTTCACCCATCTCGATCCGCTCGGTCACGCCCGCATGGTCGACGTGACCCCGAAGGATCCGACACATCGTCGTGCCGTCGCACGGTGCAAGGTCTTCATGAAGCCCGAGACGACCGCGGCGATCGCGAACCGTGAGGTGAAGAAGGGTGACGTGCTCGCAGTCGCTCGTGTCGCGGGCATCCAGGCCGCGAAGCGCACGGCCGACATGATCCCGCTCTGCCATCCACTCCTGGTCGGAGCGGTGTCGATCAGCTTCGACATCGGCGACGACAACGTCGCGGTCGAGGTGTTCGTCGACACCGTCGACCGCACCGGGGTCGAGATGGAGGCCCTCCACGCCTGTGCGACCGCAGCACTGACGATCTACGACATGTGCAAGTCAGCCGATCGGGGCATGACGATCGGCGAACTGGCGCTCTGGGAGAAGACCGGTGGACGATCGGGCACGTATCGCCGGAGCGAGGCATGATCCTCTCCCTCTCTCCCCGCGACCGCCACCACCCGTGAAAGACACCACCCACGTTGCCGAGTGTGTTACGAATGTCGTAGAATCGTAATGAAGCGTCCTGCTCGGGGTCCCCGCGAGGAACCGGTGCGATCCCGACGACGAACGCTGTCCCAGTCACCCAACGAAGGAACTCTCACATGGGCGAACTCGTCCTCTTGGTCGTCGCTGCAGCTTGGGCGGCGGTGCTGATCCCGCCGCTGCTCCGCTCCCGCATCGAGAACCGTCCGAACTCGTCGGTGACCGATTTCCGTCGCAAGCTGAACACGCTGCAGAGCGCCGTGCCGAGCAGGGCGACCGGCCCGATGCGTGGCATGGCCCGCCCGTTGGCCCAGTCGCCGCTGCAACGTCCCGCGGCCGCCGGGCGTCCGGGGATGCACTCGGCGCACGTGCGACGCACCGCCGCCCGCTCCCATGGTGGTCGGACCGCGACCGCGACCCAGGCCCGTGAGACGGCACCGCGTCGCCGAGCCCACGGCGATCCGACCGGCGGCCAGCCGCGCCCGCAGCAGCACCGTCAGGCCCACCTCGCACGCCACGCGACGACGTCGACCGAGCAGGTTCGCCGACGTCGCTCGAACGTGTTGTTCATGCTCGTGCTCGCCGCCGGGGCGACGCTGTTCCTCGCCGCGACCACCCAGGAATCGGCGATGCTCTACCTGTTCGCGCTCGCATTCCTGGCGCTCTGCGGGTATGCCTACCTGTTGTCGCAGGTGCGTCAGCGTGAGGCCACGTCGTGGCCGAACGACTGGATGCATCGCTGACGACGCCGGGTACACTCCGCACCCGACATAGGGGGCTGTAGCTCAGTTGGCAGAGCGCTTCGTTCGCAATGAAGAGGTCAGGGGTTCAATTCCCCTCAGCTCCACTCCGTCTCCGCGGTCCGTCGACGGTCACTGACGCCGCCGGATCCCGGCCCCGTCCATCCGGAGCGCCGTCGAGCGACGACCCCCGGCGCCGCACGTGGGCTGTGCGAGGCGAGTTGGGCGAGTTCATGGGACCCATGCCCCTGTTGGCACAGCGTTGCGGACGGCGATGATGGCGTCGTGGACCAGTTCGAACTCGCGCACGTCGTCATCCATGGTCACGATGTCCGGTACCGGCGAGGCGGTGAGGGCGAGACCGTCCTCCTGATCCACGGGCTCGCCGGCAGTTCGCGAACCTGGCGCGGTGTGCAGCCCGAGCTGGCCCGCACCTACGATGTGATCGCTCCGGATCTGCTGGGTCACGGTGAGTCGGCCAAACCCATGGGCGACTATTCGCTCGGGGCCTTCGCCAGCGGGCTCCGCGACTTCCTCGCCGCGCTCGACGTGCCGAGCGCGACCATCGTCGGCCACTCGTTCGGCGGCGGCGTCGCGATGCAGCTCGCATACCAGCACCCGGAGCTGTGCGACCGCCTGGTCCTGGTGGGGAGCGGGGGCCTCGGGCGCGAGGTGAGCTGGCTGCTACGACTCGTCACCCTGCCGGCCGCCGAGCACGTCATGCCGTTCGTCTGCCCGAGGGTGGTCGCCGATCGTGGGGACGACCTGGGGCGGGCGCTGGCGGGGGTGGGTCTCTCGATGCCACGGCTCGGCGAGATGTGGCGTTCCTATTCGTCCCTCGCCGGTGCCGCCGACCGCAAGGCGTTCGTGCGGACCATCCGTGGTGTCATCGAACCGGGCGGCCAGACCGTGAACGCCCTCGATCGGCTCTACCTCGCCGCTCACCTCCCCACCCTGATCGTGTGGGGCGAGCGCGACGGCATCATCCCCGTGAGCCACGCCCACACCGCTCACGAGGCCATCCCGGGGAGTCACCTGGCGATCCTCGGCGGCGTGGGTCACTTCCCCCACGTGGAAGCGAGCGACCGGTTCGTCGCCGTACTCGACGAGTTCCTCGCGGCGACCCCACCCGGGCAGACCGAACCCGGCCGCCTCCAGGATCTGATCCGCTCCCGCTGACCCGCTTGGCACTGCGGTGCCGTAGTGCCGTGGCGTTGCAGTGTGTGGGAAGTGGTCGAACGCGGGTCGACGCCGGGACCAAAGGCCATGTGACGGATGCCACCGTTTCTTTACGGTGATTGTCATATGAACGCTGGAACGTGCCGCCCATGACCGAATCCTCGATGATGACCGCCCAACACCTCGGTGGAGCCGGACTCGACACCGACACCCTGGAGATGATGCTCGGGGCGCTCAGCGACTTCGTCGAGCACGAGCTCACCCCACAACGCCAGCTCGAGCTCGACCACGACGACGTGTGTCCGGAGGACATCGTGCGTGCGATGAGCGACCCGAACCAGCTCGGCGTCCAGCTGATCTTCGTCCCCGAGGCGTACGGCGGCATGGACGGTGGCGCCTACGACTCGTATCGGGTGTGCGAGGTCATGGCCCGCCACGACATCGGCCTCGCCACCGCCGTGTTCGCGACCTTCCTCGGGAGCGACCCGCTCCTCTTCGGCGGTACCGAGGAGCAGAAGACGCGGTGGCTCGGCGCGATCGCCGAGCAAGGCCTCGTGTTCGCCTACGGGGCAACCGAGCCCGACGCCGGCAGCGATCTGGGTGCGATGAAGACCACCGCGGTCCGGATCGAAGAGGACGGTGTCGTCACCGGCTACCGGATCAACGGCCGCAAGCAGTGGATCTCCAACGGGTCGATCGCCGATGTCGTCACGGTGTTGGCGCGCACGCCCGACGGTCCGTCGTGGTTCGTCGTGCCGAACGACACGCCGGGGCTCACGGCTGCCCATCCGGAGGACAAGCACGGCCTGCGCCTCTCGAACACGGCCGCGCTGTTCCTCGACGACGTCGAGGTGCCCGCCGACCACCTGATCGGCGAGGAAGAAGGCAAGGGTCTGATCCAGGCGCAGCAGGTGTTCGGCTACACCCGCGTGATGGTCGCCGCGTTCGGCCTCGGAGGTGGCTGGGAGGCCCTCGACCGGGCCATCGCCTACTCGCTCGAGCGCACCCAAGGTGGTTCGCCGCTCGCCGAGAAGCAGGGCTTCACCCACAAGTTGATCGTGCCGCACGCGGTGCGCCTCGAAGCCGCTCGCAGCTACATCGAGCACACCTCCGACCAGATCGATCGTGGGCTCGGTGAGAACGGTGCGATGAACACCGAGGGTGCGATCGCCAAGCTGATGGCCACCGAAGCCGGCAACGCCGCCGCCGACGCCGCGATCCAGGCCCACGGCGGCTACGGCTACACCCGCGAGTACGTCGTCGAGAAGATCAAGCGCGACGTCCGGATCACGACGATCTACGAGGGCACCTCCGAGATCATGGAGATGACCATCGCCCGCGACCGCTGGCAGCAGCACCTCAAGACGAGCGGCGCGTACTACCGAGACCGGGCCACCGCACTGATGTCCCTGCATCGGAGCCATCCCGACGTCGGCGCCGAGTACGCCGCGCTCGCCGCGCAGGCACTGGCCGCCGTGCTCGAGGCCTGCCGAGTGGCGCGGCTCACCCGCAATCAGCACGTCCTGTTCCGGCTGGGTGATCTGATCACGTACGCCGAATGTGCCGAGACGCTCGCCCAACGGGCCGCCACCGCACTCGACGGGAAGCGCCACGAGAAGAGCCTCGACCGCTTCGACGGCGACGTCCTCGCCGCCATGAGCCGGGTCTTCGCCCGCGAGGCCGTCCAGAAGGTGGGCCAAGAGGGCGTGCGTTGGGTGGCGGGCTCCATCGATGCCGACAGCGCCGACGTCGCGCCGTTGTTGGCCACCATTCCCCACGACGCCATCCGCAATGCCCAGGCCGGCTTGCTCGCCGACATGGATCGCGTCGCCGACGCGCTGTACGGCCGGGCCGGATGACCTGCCCTCGCCGCCACCACCCCACAGGAGTTCTCCACGATGTCTGACACGTTCGCGATCCCGAGCACCCCGATTGCCGTGGTCGGCGTCGGGGCGATCATGCCCGAAGCGCCCGACGCCGACGCGTTCTGGGCGAACATCACCGGAGGTCGCTACTCGATCACCGATGTACCGACCGACCGCTGGGATCCGGCGCTCTACTTCTCGCCGGACCACGCCGAGCCCGACAAGACCTACTCGACGATCGGCGGATGGGTGCGCGAGTACCCGTGGGATCCGATCCGGTGGAAGCTCCCGGTCCCGCCGAAGGTGGCCGATCAGATGGACGACGGTCAGCGGTGGGCGATCAGCGCCGCTCGATCGGCGCTGATCGACGCCGGCTGGCCCGACTGGACGGTCGATCCCGACAACGTCGCGGTGATCATCGGCAATGCGATCGGCGGCGAGAAGCACTACGAGACCAACATGCGGATCGAGCTACCGGAGGTGTTGCGCGAACTCGAGCACGCCGAGTCGTTCGCCGCCCTTCCGGCCGAACAGCGCGCCCACATCATCGACGAGACGCGGTCGCACTTCCTCGCCCACTACGGCGAGATCAACGAGGACACCATGCCGGGTGAGCTCGCCAACGTGATCGCCGGTCGAGTCGCGAACCTCTTCAACTTCCGGGGGCCGAACTTCACCACCGATGCCGCCTGCGCATCCGGTCTCGCCGCGATGAGCGTCGCGGTGGAGGGGCTCGTCGATCATCGATTCGACGCGGCCCTCACCGGCGGCATCGACCACAACATGGGCGTCGCCGCATTCGTGAAGTTCTGCAAGATCGGGGCCCTCTCCGCCACCGGGACCCGCCCGTTCGACGCCGGCGCCGACGGTTTCGTCATGGGCGAGGGTGCTGCCCTGTTCGTGCTCAAGCGCCTCGAGGACGCCGAGCGCGACGGCGACAAGATCTACGCCGTCATCCTCGGCATCGCCGGATCGAGCGATGGCAAGGGCAAGGGCATCACCGCCCCCAACCCGATCGGGCAGCGACTGGCCGTACAGCGAGCCTGGGAGGTCGCGCGACGAGGACCCGGGGACGGTGTCGGCGGTCGAGGCGCACGGCACGTCGACCCGCGTCGGCGACGCGACCGAGCTGACGAGCCTCACCGAAGTGTTCGGCGCGGCCGGTGTGCCGACCCATGGCGTGGCGCTGGGCTCGGTGAAGTCCAACATCGGGCACCTCAAGGCGGCCGCAGGCGCGGCGGGCATCTTCAAGATGGTGCGCAGCCTCGACGAGAAGGTGCTGACGCCCAGTCTGAACTTCAACGAGCCGAACCCGAACGTCGACTGGGATCAGTCCCCGTTCGTCGTCAACACCGAATTGCGCGACTGGCCGACGCCGCCGAGCGGTGTCCGTCGCGGGGGCGTGAGCGCTTTCGGTTTCGGTGGCACCAACTTCCATGTCGTGCTCGAGGAGCACGTTCCGGGCCGTCACAAGCCGCCGCCTCGGGTGTTCGCCGGCGCAGCCGTCTCCCAGGGCGCCACGACGGTCGCGACACCGAACGACGAGTTCTCCGACCCGAGCAAGCTGCCGCTGCGGGGAGCGCTCGTGCTCGGTGGGCGCGACGACGCTGACCTCCTTGCCCAGATCGACCTGGCACTGGCCGAAGCACGCGGCAGGGCGCGCTCCGGCGCCCGAACGACCGGACCCGGCCGTCGGCAGGTCGGCGGTGCGCATCGCCGTCGACTTCGCCGACGCCGCCGATCTGGCAGCGAAGCTGGAGAAGGCAGTGAAGGCGTTCACCGGCGGCAATCCCGCCGTCTCTCGCATGCTGCGCCAGCAGGGGGTGTTCTTCGGACGCGGACCGGCGCCAAAGGTGGCGTTCCTCTACACCGGACAGGGATCGCAGTACGTCAACATGCTCGACGAACTGCGTGCGTCGGAGCCGATCGTGGGCGATACGTTCCGCGAGGCCGACGCCGTGATGACGCCGCTGCTCGGGCGACCGCTCTCGTCGTACATCTTCGTCGACGGTGGCGACCCGGCGGCCGTCAGTCAGCTCGAGCAACAGCTGCTCCAGACCGAGATCACCCAACCGGCGGTGCTGGCCACCGATTCCGGCATCAGCCGCCTGCTCGCCGCCTATGGCATGCGCCCCGACATGGTGATGGGTCACAGCCTGGGGGAGTACGGCGCGCTGATCGCCGCCGGTTCGCTCACCTTCGACGCCGCGTTGGAGGCAGTGAGCGCCCGTGGCCGCGAGATGGCTCAGTTGTCGGTCGAGGACAACGGCGCGATGGCCGCCGTGTTCGGTCCTCTGACCGAGATCGAACGGATCGTCGACGGAACCCCGGGCTATGCCGTGGTCGCCAACATCAACTCCAACAACCAGGCCGTCGTCGGCGGCGCCACCGACGCGGTCATGTCGGCGATCGACGCGTTCACCGCTGCCGGCATGCAGGCTGTCCGGATCCCGGTCAGCCACGCGTTCCACACCTCGATCGTCGCTCCTGCCTCGGTGCCACTGGTGGCGGCGCTGGAGCGCCTCGACGTTCGACCGCCTCAGATCCCGCTGGTGGCCAACGTCACGGGTGACTTCTACCCGTCGGACGCCACGACCGACACGATGCTCGACTACCTCGGCAAGCAGGTGGCGTCGCCCGTGCAGTTCGTGAAGGGTCTGCGGACCCTCTACGCGGCGGGAGCGCGCGTCTTCGTCGAGGTCGGTCCCAAGCGGGCGCTGCACGGCTTCGTCGAGGACGTGCTCGGCGGCCATGACGACGTGATCGCGTTGTTCACCAATCATCCCAAGCTCGGCGATGCGGTGTCGATCAACCAGGCGTTGTGCGGCCTGTGGGCAGCAGGCGTCGGCTTCGATCGGCCGGCGAACGTCGACGTTCCGTCACCGGTCGTCACCGCGGCTCCCACGTCCGTTGCGGCGGCTGCGGTCTCCAGTCCTGCTCCCACGTCCGTTGCGGCGGCTGCCGTCTCCAGTCCTGCTCCCACGTCCGTTGCGGCGGCTGCGGTCTCCAGTCCTGCTCCCACGTCCGTTGCGGCGGCTGCGGTCTCCAGCGTGGAGCCCGGCGACCGCATCATGCAGCTCGGCCAGTTGTTCGCCGGCGTCATCGAGGAGGGGCTACGGATCTACGGCGCCGAGCCCCTCGCCCCGCCCGTTCCGGCGCTCGACGCAGGCCCGACGTCAGCGGAGGGACGGCTCATCGACGGCGAACCCGTGGTGATCACCGGCGCTGCCCTCGGCCTGCCCGGCGTCGACCAGGTCTTCGACGACTCCAACATCGCGCGCATTCTCGCCGGCCAACAGTTCATCACCAACCTCCCCGACGCTGCTCGGGCACGCATGGCCGACATGCACATCACGCGTCTCGTGAAGAGCGAGTCGGGCGGCGCCAGCTTCGAGACGATCGACGACCCGGCCGAGGTGATCAAGCTCGCCGGCCGACATGCTCCTCTCGACGTGGTCGAGCAGTTCGGCGTCGACACGGCGCGCGACGAGGCGCTGGACGAGACGACCCGATTGGCGATCGGCGCCGGGTTCGACGCTCTGCGTGACGCCGGCATCCCGCTCGTCATGCGCTACAAGACCACGACGCTGGGCACCCAGCTCCCGGACCGCTGGGGTCTGCCCGACGGGTTGCGCGACGACACCGGCGTGATCTTCGCCAGCGCGTTCCCCGGGTACAACCGCTTCGTGGAGGACATCGAGGCGTACACCGCCGATCGGGCTCGCCGCGAGCACCTTCTCGCGTTGGAGGGCCTGCGGACCCGGATCGGCGGCGAGTCGCCGGCCATGGCCGAGGTCGACGGTCTGATCGCCGGGATCCGGGCCGAGTTGGAGGCGCACCCGTACCACTTCGACCGCCGCTTCCTGTTCCGCGTGCTGTCGATGGGGCATTCTCAGTTCGCTGAGATCATCGGTGCTCGTGGGCCCAACACCCAGGTCAACGCCGCCTGCGCGTCGACGACGCAGGCACTGTCCCTCGCCGAGGACTGGATTCGAGCCGGCCGTTGCCGTCGCGTGATCGTGGTGTCTGCCGACGACGCGACAGGCGATGCGCTGATGCCGTGGATCACGAGTGGGTTCCTCGCGAGCGGCGCCGCCGCGACCGACGAGCACGTGGAGGACGCTGCCACCCCGTTCGATCGCCGGCGCCACGGCATGATCGTCGGGATGGGTGCGGCTGCCTTCGTCGTCGAGGCGGCAGAGGCCGCACGCGAACGCGGTCTGCAGCCGATCTGCGAGGTGCTCGGCGCGATCAGCGCGAACTCCGCCTTCCACGGCACACGCCTCGACGTCGAGCACATCGGCGCTGTGATGGAAGCCGTGGTGCAGCAGGCCGAGTCGCGCGGTGTCGACCGCTCGGTCATCGCCGACGACGCCATGTTCGTGTCGCACGAGACCTACACGCCGGCACGCGGCGGCTCGGCATCGGCCGAGATCAACGCGCTCCGTCGGGTGTTCGGGACCGCCGCGGATCGCATCGTGATCACCAACACGAAGGGATTCACCGGGCACGCGATGGGCGCGGGGATCGAGGACGTGGTCGCGGTGAAAGCGCTCGAGACGGGCATCGTCCCGCCGGTGCCGAACTACCGCGAGCCCGATCCCGAGCTCGGCAACCTCAACCTGTCGCAAGGTGGCCCACACGGCGTGCGGTACGCGTTGCGGCTCGCGGCCGGCTTCGGGTCGCAGGTGGCGATGGCACTGCTGCGCTGGACGCCCGTCGCGGACGGCCAGCATCGAGCACCCGATCAGCTGGGCTCCGCCTACCGCGTCGTCGACGCGGTGGCGTGGCAGCGTTGGCTCGACGGTCTCGCCGGCCACGATGGTGCGACGCTCGAGATCGATCATCGTCGTCTCCGCATCGTCGACATCGGCGCGCCGACGTCGACGCGCCACGACTCGGCGGTTCCGGTGCCGTACGCCGGTCAGCTCGGTTCCGTCGAACCCCACCTGGTGACCGCGCCCATTCCAGCGGTGGAAGCGCCGGCGGTCGCACCCCAGCTCACTCCCGAACCGGCGTCGTCGGTGGCTGCGCCGGTGGCTCCTGTCGTGGGTGTCGTGGATGAGGTGTTGGATCAGGTGACGGCGGTGGTGGCGGAGATGACGGGGTATCCGGCTGATCTGCTCGAACCGGATCTGGATCTGGAGGCGGATCTGGGTGTCGACACGGTGAAGCAGGCGGAGGTGTTCGCGGCGGTTCGTGAGCGCTATGACGTCGAGCGTGATGACAATCTGCAGTTGCGTGACTTCCCGACGTTGCGTCATGTCGCTGAGTGGGTGCGTGATCGTGCCGGTCTCGGTGCGGCGCCCAGCGCTGTTGCGTCCTCGGCGGCTGCGCCGGCGTCGTCGGTGGCTGCGCCGGTGGCTCCTGTCGTGGGTGTCGTGGATGAGGTGTTGGATCAGGTGACGGCGGTGGTGGCGGAGATGACGGGGTATCCGGCTGATCTGCTCGAACCGGATCTGGATCTGGAGGCGGATCTGGGTGTCGACACGGTGAAGCAGGCGGAGGTGTTCGCGGCGGTTCGTGAGCGCTATGACGTCGAGCGTGATGACAATCTGCAGTTGCGTGACTTCCCGACGTTGCGTCATGTCGCTGAGTGGGTGCGTGATCGTGCCGGTCTCGGTGCGGCGCCCAGCGCTGTTGCGTCCTCGGCGGCTGCGCCGGCGTCGTCGGTGGCTGCGCCGGTGGCTCCTGTCGTGGGTGTCGTGGATGAGGTGTTGGATCAGGTGACGGCGGTGGTGGCGGAGATGACGGGGTATCCGGCTGATCTGCTCGAACCGGATCTGGATCTGGAGGCGGATCTGGGTGTCGACACGGTGAAGCAGGCGGAGGTGTTCGCGGCGGTTCGTGAGCGCTATGACGTCGAGCGTGATGACAATCTGCAGTTGCGTGACTTCCCGACGTTGCGTCATGTCGCTGAGTGGGTGCGTGATCGTGCCGGTCTCGGCGCGGCGCCCGGCGCTGTTGAGACATCGTTCGACACCGTGACGGCCGCGACCGAACCGATCTCCGCGGTGGCCGATGAGGTGCTCGACGCGGTGACGGCGGTGGTGGCGGAGATGACGGGGTATCCGGCTGATCTGCTCGAACCGGATCTGGATCTGGAGGCGGATCTGGGTGTCGACACGGTGAAGCAGGCGGAGGTGTTCGCGGCGGTTCGTGAGCGCTATGACGTCGAGCGTGATGACAATCTGCAGTTGCGTGACTTCCCGACGTTGCGTCATGTCGCTGAGTGGGTGCGTGATCGTGCCGGTCTCGGCGCGGCGCCCGGCGCTGTTGAGACATCGTTCGACACCGTGACGGCCGCGACCGAACCGATCTCCGCGGTGGCCGATGAGGTGCTCGACGCGGTGACGGCGGTGGTGGCGGAGATGACGGGGTATCCGGCTGATCTGCTCGAACCGGATCTGGATCTGGAGGCGGATCTGGGTGTCGACACGGTGAAGCAGGCGGAGGTGTTCGCGGCGGTTCGTGAGCGCTATGACGTCGAGCGTGATGACAATCTGCAGTTGCGTGACTTCCCGACGTTGCGTCATGTCGCTGAGTGGGTGCGTGATCGTGCCGGTCTCGGTGCGGCGCCCGAAGCGGGAGCGACGAGCTCGGGAGCAGCGTCGGTGGCCGCCGCACCTGCGCCCGAGGCACCGAGCGTCGTGCGCGGCGACTTCGATTCGGTCGACGCGCTGCCGCGTCGCGTTCCGGTGCCGTCCCTGCGCCCCTGGATCGGCAACTGCCTGCCGACAGGTGTCGAGCTCGACGGCGCTCGCGTCGTCGTGATGCCCGACGAGGGAGGCGTGGGCGAGGCCCTCGCGAAGCAGCTGACCAAGGTGGGTGCCACCGTGCTCGCGCTGGCACCCGGCGTCGCCACCGGCGACCTCATCGGCCAACTCGACGAGTGGCTCGCAGACGGGCCGATCACCGGCGTCTACTGGCTGCCGGCGCTCGACGACGACGGCGATCTCTCCGACTATGACCTCGAGCGTTGGCGGGAGGCGCTCCGGCGACGGGTCAAGGCGCTGTACGCGACCATGCGTCGCCTCTACGACGACAGCCCGTTCCTCGTCTCGGCGACGCGGCTCGGCGGCTACCACGGCTACGACGCTGCGGGCGCCACCAACCCGCTCGGCGGACCGGTCGTGGGCTTCACGAAGTCGTACCGGAAGGAGCGGCCCGACGCGCTCGTGAAGGCCGTCGACCTGGCTCCGAGCCGCAAGACGAAGGCGATCGCCGAGCAACTGATCGAGGAGACGCTGTTCGATCCTGGCTGCGTCGAGATCGGTCGCGCCGACGACCGCCGCTTCGGCGTTGCGTTCGTCGAGCAACCGTTCCCGCAGCGCGGCGACGACGGCCGAGCGGTACCCGGTGATGGCATGGAGCTCGGGCCCGAGTCGGTGTTCGTGGTCACCGGTGCGGCCGGCAGCATCGTGTCGGCCATCACGGCCGATCTGGCGGCTGCGTCGGGTGGCACGTTCCACCTGCTCGACCTGACGCCGGCACCCGATCGCGACGATCCCGATCTCGAAGCCTTCCGGGCCGACAAGAACGGTCTGAAGGTCACGATCGCCGAACGCATGAAGGTTGCGGGCGACCATCCGACTCCGGTGGCGATCGAACGCGAGCTGAGCCGGTTCGAGCGTCTCAACGCGGCACTCACCGCCGTGCAGGCGGTCGAGGCTGCGGGTGGCACGGTGCACTACCACTCGGTCGATCTCACCGATGCCGGTGCCGTTGCGGCCGCGATCGCCGAGGTTCGTGATCGGAGCGGTCGCATCGACGTGCTGCTGCACGCCGCCGGGCTGGAGATCAGCCGCAACCTGCCGGAGAAGGAGCCACGCGAGTACGACCTCGTCTTCGATGTCAAGAGCGACGGCTGGTTCAACGTGTTCCATGCCGCCCACGACATGCCGATCGGCAGCACCGTGGTGTTCTCGTCGGTCGCCGGACGGTTCGGCAACCAAGGCCAGACCGACTACTCGGCGGCGAACGATCTGCTCTGCAAGATCACGAGCAACTTCCGGCGCAGCCGACCCGAGACCCGCGGTCTCGCTCTCGACTGGACCGCCTGGGGTGGTATCGGCATGGCGACTCGCGGCTCGATCCCGAAGATCATGGAGATGGCCGGAGTGCAGATGTTGCCCCCGGAAGCCGGGGTGGCGTGGATCCGACGCGAGCTGGTGTCGAGCGTGTTCCGCGGCGAGGTGATCGTCGCAGGTGTGCTCGGCATGATGGCGACGGAGTACGACGAGCTCGGCGGGGTGGATCTCGCGACACTGGTCGGCGGCGACACCGCGCACGGTCCGATGACCGGGGAAGCGACCGTGAGCGTGCACGACGGCATCGTCGTCCACACCACCCTCGACCCCGCCGAACAACCGTTCCTCCACGATCACCGCATCGACGGGACTCCGGTACTGCCGGGCGTGATGGGGATGGAGGCGTTCGCCGAAGCCGCCCGCCTGCTGCTCCCCGACCACCAGGTGCTCGCCGTCGAGGACGTGACCTTCGCAGCACCGTTGAAGTTCTACCGCGACGAACCCCGCACCGTCACGGTGCACGCCGTCGTTCTTCCCGATGGTGACGACCTGATCGCACGCTGCGAGCTGAGCGCCGAGCGCATGCTCCCGGGCCACGACGGCCCGCAGCGCACGGTGCACTTCACCGGCCGAGTCCGGCTCGGAACAGAGGCGCCGGCAACCGAGCACGACGATGCCCCGACCGATCCGAGCGGACCCACCTTGACCGCTGATCAGGTCTACGCGTTCTACTTCCACGGACCCGCCTATCAAGTGGTGGGGTCGGCGTGGCGGACCGACCAGACATCGGTGGCCGCTCTGGCCCACCCACTGCCTGCGAACCACTCGCCGGCCGAACGACCCGTGATCGCCGCTCCGCGCCTGGTCGAGTTGTGCTTCCAGACCGCAGGCCTCTGGCAGGCGGGCACGGAGGATCGGTTGGCACTTCCGATGCAGATCGGCAGCGCCCGCGTGCTCGCCGATCCGGCATCCGCCGAGGGCGCGATGCGATCGATCGCCCGCCAGGTCGCCCCCGGTGTCTTCGATTGTGTGGTGATCGACGCCGAAGGGCGGGTGATCGTGCGGCTCGACGGATACCGGACCATCCCGCTGCCGACACCGATACCGGATGCGGTCGCGTCCGACCTGCACGCGGCCTTCCGAACGTGAGGACGGCGGTGAGAGACATGGTCACGATCGAACGGCTCGGAGTCGTCGACACCGGTGAATCGGCCGTCCGGGTGCTGAATGCGGTCGGCGGGCTGAACAACGCCGGCGACCTGCCGCGCATCATCACGGTGCTGTTCCACGACGACCCGGACCCGAAGCCCTGGTACGGCCGTGAAGCCGACGAGGTGCGGCGATTGTCACCCGATCCGTCGAACGAGGATGTGATCGTCTGCCTCCAGCGAGCCCACATCGACACGCTCTGGCTGGGCGCGTGGGCGCCTGGGTCGCGCGCCGACCTCATCGCCGCTTGCGAGTCGTGCGGGATCTCGGTGGTCGGCCCCGACTCCTCGACGGTGCAGCAGCTTGCCGACCTCCCGCAACGAGGTGAGCTGCGTGAGAGCGATGTCCCGACCCGACGGGTCGAGGTCGACATCCTTGCCGACGATCACGGCAAGGTGTGGACGTTCGGCGGGCGCGACGTGAGCGTGCGCCGGGGAGCGGGCCCACTGCTCGCGGAGGCGCCGTGCACGGCGATCAGCTCCGATCTGGCTGATCGCCTCCATGCCGCTGCGGCCGACCTCGCACGCGATGTCGGGTACCGGGGCGCAGGCGTCGTCACGTTCGCCCACGACGGTACGAACTTCGTCACGACCGAGGTCGACTGCGTGGCAGCGCCCGACCACGCCACCACCGAGGAGCGCACCGGCGCCAGCATCATCGGGTGGCGGCTGCGAGTTCACCGTGGTGAGCCCCTCCCGGGCGAGGAGCCACCCGGCGACGGGGTCGTCGTCGAGGCCCGCCTCCTGGCGGAGGATCCGGACGACGGGTTCGCTGTCGCGGCGGGCCGGATCGCGTTGCTCTCGTTCCCGGTGGGGACCGGGGTTCGCATCGACGCCAATCGCAGACCCGGTGACATGGTCGATCCGGACGACCCGTTGATCGCCGTGATCACCGCATGGGGCCCCGATCGTGACGTCGCCATCGGTCGCATCCGACGTGCGCTCGAACGCACCGCCGTCGTCATCGACGGTGGGGCCACCAACCGCACGTTGCTGCTCGGCGTCCTCGCCGACGCCGCCTACCTCCGTGGCGAGGTCGATGACGGTTGGTTGCAGCGCATGCTGGACGATCGGCCGGCTCCGACGCCGAGCTCGATCGCGCTGCTCGCGGCCGCCGTCGAGGCCTACGAGACCGACAGGGAGCATGCCCAAGCGATCTTCTACGCCTCGGCCGAACGTGGACGTCCGCAGCAGCCGATCGATGTCGGATCTGGGATCGAGCTCGGCTATGAGGGTGTGCACTACCGGCTCGACGTCGATCGCGTCGGTCCCCGCCGCTACTCGATCAGCGATGGCACGCATGTCGCCGACGTCGTCGTCGACACGCTCGATGCCTTCGAGCGGCGGATCACGTGCGGCGAGCGGCGGCACCGGCTGATCGTTGCGCCGACGACGCGCGGGTTTCGGGTCGAGCTGGAGGCGACGACCCACCGGATCGATCGAGAGGACGGCGTCGTCTTGCGTGCCGGCTGGCCGGCACTCGTGGTGAGCGCCCTCGTGCGGCCGGGCGACACGGTGGCCGCCGGGGATCCGATCGCCGTGTTGGAGTCGATGAAGATGGAGACCACGGTCGTGGCGCCCCTCGCCGGTGTCGTGGTCGCTGTTCCGATCATCCCCAACGCTCAGCTCGAGCGCGGTGCCCCGCTCGTGCGGCTGCTGGCCCACGGAGCGCGGGTTGGCGGCGTGGGCGACGAGTCGCGGCGGGTCGATTTGTCGGGACTCGAACGTCGCATCGACCCCACCCGCAAGCCGTGTGACCGGGTGTACGCCCCTCTCGGGGAGTACCTCCTCGGCTACGACCTGTCGGCGCCCGCGTTGCGCAGGCTCCTGACCATGCAGCGACGCCTCGCCGAGATCGCCGATCCGGGTGATCCTTCGCTGTTGGCGTGCGAGGACGGGCTGCTCGACATCTACGCCGAGCTGGGCTCGCTGTACCGCCCCCAGACCGAGGCCGAGGTCGACGAGTTGATCCCGACCGAGAACACCCAGGAGTACCTGGTGTCGTTCCTCCAATGGCTCGACGCCGACCGTGCTGGTCTGCCCGCCGGGTACCGCGAGCGGCTCCAACGTGCGCTCGACCGTTACGGCGTCCGCAGCCTCGATCGCACGCCCGCCCTGGAAGCGGCCCTGATGTGGTTGTTCCGCTCCGTCGCCCGGCTGGGCGAACTGAGTCCGGTGGTGATCGCCGTGCTCGAGCGTCGTCTCGCCCAGCGCGAGGCGTTGGCGGACCGGGCCGACGCCGACATGCGAGACCGCCTCGACCGGCTGGCCTCCGCGACCCAGGGCCGGCAACAGATCATCGCCGACCTCGCCCGCGACGTGCGCTTCCACTACTTCGACGAACCGCCGATGGAGGCCGCCGCGGCCGAGTTGACCGACGAGATGCTCGGCCATGTGTCGCATCTCGCTGGTGTCCCCGACAGCCCCGACCGAGCCGACCGGGTCGATCGGCTGGTCTGGTGCCCGCTCCCGATGCGTTCGATGCTGCTCACGTCGTGGCTGGACGCCGACCCGTCGACGGCACTCGCCGTGCGGCGTCTCGTGTTGGAGGTCTACGTCCGTCGGTTCTACCGGATCTGTGAGTTCGGTGAGATCGTGATCCACGAGACAGCCGGATCCCCCTACGCGACGACGTCGTTCTGCGCCGGTGACCTCGACGTGCACGTCGTCGTCGGCTACCTCCCGCTGAGCGATCTGCCCACCTGGTCGGAGGCGATCGCGCCTCAGATCGCGTCGTGGAGCGCCGACCATGCCGTCGTCGTCGACATCGTGGCGTGGCGTGACGGGGCTCGTCCCGACATCGCCGACACCGCAGGCGAGGTCGCGGAGTTGGCGGGCCGGTGCGCCTTCGGGCGGCACCTCCATCGCCTCGATGTCACCGTGAGCAGCGCATCTGGCCCGGTGGAGGAGCGTTTCAGATCCCAGCACATCTCTCTCACCCAGAGCGACGACGGATCGTTCGTGGAGGAGTTGCTGTATCGCAACCTGCACCCGATGCTCGCCGAGCGACTGGAGATCTGGCGGTTGTCGAACTTCGAACTGGAGCGGCGTCCGTCGCCGGAAGACGTGTACCTGTTCGACGGAGTCGCCCGATCGAACGCCAGAGACCACCGGCTGTTCGCTCTCGCCGAAGTGCGCGATCTCGTCGCTGCGCACGATCCCGTGACCGGGGAGGTCTCGTACCCGCGCATGGAGCGGGTGGGTCTCCTGGCGCTGGCGGCGATGCGATCCGAGTTGGCCCGCTACGCCCCGCGCGACCGACCGGTCGCGAACCGATTGGTGCTCGATGTCCGAGCCCCGTGGACGTTGCCGACCGACGAGACCGATCGGCTCGCCCACCGCTTCGCGCCGATGGCGGCCCGCGTCGGCCTGGAGAAGGTCGTGCTCAAGGTCCGCATTCCCGACGAGCGTGATCCCGGAACGCTGCGCGACGCCGTGCTGCAGATCGAGGACGTCGGGCACCGGATCCTCGTCCACGAGGACCGCGCCGGCGATCAGCCCGTGCGCCCGCTCAGCGCGTACCAGCAGAAGGTGCTCACCGCGGCCCGCTTCGGGTCGCCCTATCCCTACGAGATCGTGCGCCTGTTCACGCAGCAGGGCGTCGGCAACGGTCTTCCCGCCGACTCGTTCGAGGAACTCGACCTCGACGGCAACGACCAGCTCGTACCCGTCCACCGCGAGCCGGGCACCAACGTGGCGCACCTCGTCGTCGGATTGATGACCAACCACACCGCTGTCGTGCCGGAAGGCATCCGTCGGGTCGCCCTGCTGTCGGACCCGACGCAGGGTCTCGGCAACCTCGCCGAGCCGGAGTGCCGTCGCATCAACGCCGCCCTCGCATACGCGCTCGAGCACGGATTGCCGGTCGAGTGGTTCGCGGTGTCGAGTGGCGCGCTGATCGCGATGGACTCGGGAACCGAGAACATGGACTGGATCGCGCTGACCCTGCGCCGGTTGATCGAGTTCACCCAAGCGGGCGGCGAGGTCAACATCGTCGTCACCGGGATCAATGTCGGTGGCCAGCCGTACTGGAACGCCGAGGCGACGATGCTCACCCACACGAAGGGCATCTTGGTGATGACCCCGGCATCGACCATGGTCCTCACCGGGAAGCAGGCGCTCGACTTCTCCGGTGCCGTCAGCGCGGACGACAACTTCGGCATCGGCGGTTACCACCGGGTGATGGGCCCGAACGGGCAGGCGCAGTACTGGGCGCCGTCGTTCCCCGACGTGTGCTCGTTGCTGATGCGCCACTACGACCTGACCTATGTCGTGCCGGGCGAGCGGTTCCCTCGCCGGCGGCCGACCACCGACCCGTTGGATCGAGACGTGCGCGACAGTGCCCACGCCGAACTCTCCGCCTGTCCCTTCACGACGGTCGGCGACGTGTTCTCCGCCGAGTTGAACCCGGAGCGCAAGCAACCGTTCGACATGCGGTCGGTCATGCGGGCCGTTGCCGATGTCGACGCCTTACCGCTCGAGCGGTGGAAGGACCTCAGCGACGGTGACACCTCGATCGTGTGGGACACCACGGTCGGCGGCATCCCCGTCTGTCTGCTGGGCCTCGAGTCGCACACGGTCGGTCGCAAGGGATTCGTTCCCGCCGACGGCCCGCCGGCGTGGACGTCGGGCACCCTGTTCCCGCAGTCGTCGCGCAAGACGGCGAGGGCGATCAACGCAGCGAGCGGGAATCGGCCGTTGGTGGTGCTCGCCAACCTGTCCGGGTTCGACGGGTCGCCCGAGTCGATGCGCAGGCGGCAGCTGGAGTTCGGTGCCGAGATCGGTCGGGCGGTGACGAACTTCGATGGCCCGATCGTCTTCGTCGTGGTCTCGCGTTACCACGGCGGTGCATTCGTCGTCTTCTCCAAGGCGCTCAACGCCTCGATGGAGATCGCGGCGGTCGAGGGTTCGTTCGCGTCGGTGATCGGCGGCGCTCCTGCGGCAGCCACGGTCTTCGCACGTGAGGTGAAGCAGCGCACCGAAGCGGATCACCGGGTGCGTGCGGTTCGTGACGAACTCGTTGCCGCCGGCGGGGCGGACGCAACGCGCGTGCGGAGCACACTGGCTTCGGTCACCGAGCAGGTTCGGTCGGAGAAGCTGGGCGAGGTGGCCAACGAGTTCGACGCCATCCACACCATCGACCGGGCACTCCGGGTCGGTTCCGTCGACCGCATCATCGCCGCCGCGGAGATCCGCCCCTATGTCGTCGATGCGCTCGAACGGGGGATGGCTCGGCACACCTGAGTCGTCACCACACCGGACGCTCGACCCACCGGAGTCGTCGCCAAACCGGAGTCGCTCGACCACACCGGAGTCGCCGGCACACCGGAGTCGCCGGCACACCGGAGTCGCCGACCCACCGGAGTCGCCGGCACACCGGAGTCGCCGGCACACCGGAGTCGTCAACACACCGGACGCTCGACCCACGAGTGACGTGGTGCAGCCGCAGCGAGATCGCTGCCCCCCGACAGGGGTTGGGGTGGCTCGGCCGGAGCGTCGAAGGCGATGGTCAGGAGGAACACCCCGTCGCGGCGCCACCATCCGGGCATCGAACGGTCACGGCCGGTCACCGTCATCGCCGACCAGCCGTCGGAACGTGTCGCCGACCCGAACGTGACCTCGACGGTTCGTGTGTCGGCGCGGAGGCCGACCTGTTGCACCTTGAGTGCGGCTTCCTTCGCCGACCAGATCAGGTTGGCGGCCTCGTGTCGGTCGTCGAGGTTCGGCAGGGCCTGCACGTAGCGGCTTTCGTCCCGCGTGAAGAAGTCGTTGACGAAACCATCGCTGCGCGGTTCGACCACTTCGAGATCGATCCCGAGTGTTCCGGAGGCCGCACTCCCCGGTGGGCCGACCAGGCAAACGGCCCACCCGGCTCGGTCGCTCATCGAGACGTCGACCGGGGCCTTCTCGCCGTCGAGGTGCACATACGGCGCACCGCTGTCGCGGTGGCGGACCTCGATGCGCGTCAGCTGGGCGAGCGATCGCTCGATGTCGAGGACCGTGGCGATCGCCTGCTTGGCGGTCCAACGACGTGTCAGGTACTCGCTCCGCCGCTTCGTGAAGCGGATCGAGTTCAGATGGTCGAGCTCGTGGACCGACAACCACTCGAACGACGTCGGGACGTCCTGTTCCCCGTGTGCGAGCCACCACATCGGACCATTGTGCACGATGCAGTCACCACATCGGCGCGACGTGACCCTCGTTTCCGGTGACCTCCGACCCTAGGCATCTCGCCGCACCTGGCCGTACGATCACCATGAGCCCTGGAGTACGCCCATGGACCTTGAGCTGGTGCTGTCGTCGGGCTCGCAGCCCGACGTGTACGAGGTCGACGTGTCGTCGTCGGCCGGTCACGCGACAGGAGAACTGCGGCTCGACGTCGACGGGCTGCTGGCGCGCCGCCCGCAGCTCCAGTCCACGGTGCTGGCCTCGGCCGTGAGTGCGCGTCGAACCCTTTCCACGACCGAGGTCCCGGTGCGTCGGGTCGGCGAGGAGCTGTTCGCGGCACTCTTCACCGGTGCCGTGTACGGGCGCTACATGGCCAGCATTGCCACGGCGCGAGCGCGCGGCGAAGCACTGCGGCTCGTCCTGCATGTCCGTGCGCCCGAACTCGCAGCGGTGCCGTGGGAGACGCTGTTCGATCCAGAGGCCGGCGAGTACCTCTGCCAGAGCGAGCCGCTCGTCCGTCACGTCGACGTCGCTGCGCCGATCGCGCCGCTGACAGTCCAGCCCCCGTTGCGCGTGCTCGGTGTGGTCGCAGCCCCCTCGGATCTTGCTCCACTCGACACCGAGGCCGAGCAGGAGCGTCTCACCGGTGCTCTGCACGACGCGATCGTGCGCGGTGACATCGAGCTCGTCTGGGCGCCCGGCGGTCGGTGGTTCGACGTCCAGACGGCACTGCTCGACGGCCCGTGGCACATCGTGCACTTCATCGGCCACGGTGGTTACGACGACCGGCACCGCGAGGGAGTGCTCGCTCTCGTGGGTGCGCGCGACGAGTCCGACATGGTCGGCGCGGAGCGGTTCACGCGTCTGCTGCGGACGGCATCGCCCTCGCCTCGCCTGGTGGTCCTCAACTCGTGCTCGTCGGGCGCCGCAGCGAGCGACGATCTCTTCTCGAGTACGGCGGCGAGCCTCGTGCGGAGCGGCATCCCGGCAGCGGTGGCGATGCAATTCACCGTGAGCGACGCAGCGGCGACCGTGTTCGCCGGTGGCTTCTACTCGGCGATCGCGCACAACCGCTCCGTTGGCGAGGCGGTCCGCGTCGGCCGGATCGCGATCGACGGCATCAGCCCGAACACCCTCGAGTGGGTGACACCGGTCGTGTACCTCCGTGGCGAGGACGGACCCTTGTTCACCGTCGCGACCGGAGATCACGTGGCCCAACACCGTGGGTTCGGTGGTGCGACGGTGGACGCGCCCGATGAGGGCGCCCGGTCAGATCATCTCGACTCGCTCTATGTGCAGGCACTGGCCGAGCTGCGTCTCGGCCACGACGACGACGCACTCGCGTACTTCGACAGCATCGTCGCGCTCGATGCGGACTATCGCGACGCGGCCAGCCGTCGCGACGACCTTCGGCAGGCGCGGCGGGCCGCCGAGGCCTACGCCGAGGCCCGTGCCGCCGAGATCGACGGCTGCCCCGACGCCGCTGCCCGGTCCTACGAGGCGGCGCTGGAGATCGACCCAGACTTCAGGGATGCCCGGGAGCGAGCCGACGCGTGCCGCCGTCAACAGCGCATCGACGACCTGGTCAGCGAGATGCGAGTGCACGCCGAGGCCGGCGACGACCGCGCCGTGATCTCGACGGCGGCGGAGTTGGCGGAGCTCGACCCCGATCTCGCCGACCCGGACGGTCTCGCGACGGTCGCACGTCGGCACCTCGTCGAGCAGGAGCTCGAGGAGCAGTACGCCGCTCGATACGACGAGGCCCGCGAGGCGGAGATCGACGGCGACTGGGAGCGAGCGATCGCTGCCTACGGCGCATTGATCGTCGACCGTCCCGACTACCGCGACACCATGGTACGCGTGGCGGCGTGTCGCGACCAGGAGCGGATCGAGGAGCTCCACGGACGCGTGCGACGGTTGAGCACCGATGGCCACTGGGACGAGGTGGTGATGCTCGGTGGCGATCTCGCCGACATCGACCCGGCGGCGGCCGACCCCGACGGCCTCGTCACGGCGGCGCGCGAGCGATTGGCCGAACGCGAGCGGATCGACGCCCTGTGCATCGAACGATTCGGCGAGGGCCGGCGCGCCGAGACCGACGGTGACTGGCAGGCAGCGATCGCCGCCTACGAGACGATCGTCGACGTCCGGCCCGAGTACCGAGACACCCGCGATCGACTGGCGACCTGCCGGCAGCGGTTCGACGATGAGACGGCGCAGAGAGAGGCCGAGCGACAGCGAGCCGAGGAGCGGGTAGCGAGTGCTCTTGACAGCGGTGTCGCCCACCAGGCCAGTGGTGACTGGGAGCGGGCGATCGAGGCGTTCGACGAGGTGCTCGAGGTGCAGCCCGACCACGTCGACGCGATTCGCCGCCGTGCCGCCTGCCGACGTCGTCTCGAGCGGGAACGGGCCCGTGCAGCCGAGCGCATCCACACACTCCCGGCGGGCGAGCCTGCAGGGGAACCCACTCAGCCTGTCGACGTGGCCGGGCCGACGGTTGGGGACGAAGCAAGCCGTGCGGGTTTCACGAAGCGCCGGCTCGTGGGCGGCGGAGTGGTGGCGGTGCTCCTCTTCCTGGCGGGCGGTCTGGTCAGCCTCACGTTGCGGGGGGGTGAGGACTCGTGGACTCCCGACTGGGGTGACCAGTTCCTCGACGCCGGTCTCCGGCGGCCGACCGACGTCGCGGTCGACGGGGGTGGAGGGCTCTACGTGACGGACGAGAACCGGGTCTGGGCATTCGATGCCGTCGCAGGGCACTGGTTCACCGGGAGCGATCACGAACCCGGCGGCGGCGACGGCGACGGCGAACGATTCGAGCAGGCATCCTTCGGTCTTCCGTTCGGTATCGCCTGGCACGATGACACCATCTACGTGGGCGACACCGAGAACATGCGGCTTCGGACGATCGACGTGGACGGCCTCGTGGCCACCGTGGCCGGAAACGGCGAGGACGGGTTCGGCGACGATGGCGTGCCTGCCGTCGACACCGCCATCAGCTTCCCGTACGGCGTGACCGTCGACGAGACCGGCGCCGTGTACTTCGCCGACCCGTTCAAGAACCGGATCCGGAAGGTGGACACCGACGGGATCATCACGACGGTCGCCGGGAACAGCCAGCGCGCGTATCGAGGCGACGGCAGCGCTGCAACGGAGGCCTCGTTGAGCAGCCCGTACGATGTCGCGGTCGATGGCGACGGAACTGTGTTCATCGCCGACACCCACAATCATCGTATCCGCATGGTGGACACCGACGGCATCATCACCACGATCGCCGGCAACGGCGAGATCGACTACCGGGGAGACGGAGGTGCCGCAACACGAGCGAGCGTCGACACTCCGCGCGGGGTCGCCGTCGACGATGCGGGCAACGTGTACATCGCCGATACCTACAACCACACGATCCGCAAGGTCGACACCGAAGGGATCATCACGACGATCGCCGGCACCGGCGTCTCAGGGCCGGCGGCGTCCGGACTGCCCGCCGTCGAAGCGACACTCCACAACCCGTCGTCCGTGGCATTCGATCGCGGCAGGATCTACATCGCCGACACCGAGAACGACCGCATCCGGATGATCGACGCCGACGGGATCATCACGACGATCGTGCACTGAGACTTGTTGCCAGCAGTCTCCAGGTTCGAGTCGCTCGAGCACGGCTCGCCGGACCACCTTTCCTGCAGGATGTGACACTCGGCATACCCAAGGGAGGCTCGCCACCACAAGGAGTAGGTTGGCCACATGGGTGCCGGTGGGGGCGATCGGGTCTGTTTCGTGCTGACGACTGCCGCACCTCACGCCACCGAGATCCGACAGCACACCGACGGGCTGGTCGACTTCGTGCTCCGGCCGACACTCGACGACGCCGGCTTCGGCCTCGTTCGGCTCGACTCCGTCTCCGAACCCGGCATCGTCTCCGACGCGGTGATGCGGCATCTCCACAATGACGATCGCGTTTGATGGGTGGCGAGGGCGAGGTGCAGAGCGCCATGGGTCTGGCACCGGACGCCGTCTACAACGTCGTCAGCCAGGTTGGCAACTACGACGAGATATGGGATCGCAACCTGGCGCCACTCGGCCTCGACCGCAGCGGATCACCGAACGCGCAATGGGCCGAGGGCGGCCAGCTCTATGCGTCGCCTGCGCGTTGACGGGGGTTCGGGCTGAAGCCGTTCGGACTCATCGCACCGGCACCGCGTAGACGACGATGTTCTGGCGGTAGCGGCTGATCTCGGGGTTGAAGTCACCGCCGCAGGTGATCAACACGAGCGTCTCGTCGCCGGTGTTGCGCCAGATGCGGTCGCGCGGCAGTCCGTCCTTGTCGTACATCGTGCGTTCGATCACTTCGTAGACCCGCTCGCTGCCGTCCTCCAGGCCCACCGTGACCTCGTCGCCGGGTTCGACGTCGCCCAGGTTGAGGAACGGCCCGTAGTCGCCGTTCCAGGTGACGTGGGCGGCGAGCACGGTCGCCCCGGCGTAGCCGGGCGCTGCCCCATAGCGGTACCAGCCGATCTCGGTGGCGCCCGGCACCTCGAGCTCGCCGTCGTCGTCGAGACCGACCGGCCGGACCGGGTCGTCGACGAAGATGTCGTCGATGCGCAGGCCGACGGGGCGGAGCCGGGGTTCGATCACCGGTGGGATCGCCGAGCCCTGCGGGCCGAGCAACTCCGCGAGTGGCGAGGTCACTCCCGGCATCGTGGTCGCCACCGCCGATGCATCGTCAGTGCGGTCACCGGCGGCCTCCGTGCCCGTGTCTGTTTCGCTGGTCGGCGGGACGGTCGCCAGCGGTGGCACGGTGACCGGCGTCGCCAAGGCCACGGCGTCGTCGACGTCGAGCACCGCCGCATCGTCTCCGCTCCGGAACGCGAGCAGTGCGAGAACGACGCCGGCCGTCGCAGCCAGCACCCCGAACGCGAGCAACGCCCGGCCTCGCACCGTCGATCGGCGGGAGGACCGGGCGTCGCTGTTCACGTGAGAAAGTCTGTCAGCGCTCGACCGTGCGGCGGCGCAGCACGAGCGCACCGCCGGCCAGGACGAACATCCCGGCCGCTGCGGCCAGCACCGAGCTGTTCACCGAGTCGGAGATCGGGTTGCCGGTGTTGACCGCGGTCGGGGCGGGTGTGCCGTCGCCGTCGTCGCTCGCGTCGTCGGACCCTGCGGCGATTTCCATGCCGACAGCGATCTCCTGGGTGTAGAACGTGAAGGTCTCGTCGGCGAGCGAGCCGACGGCGTAGACGATCAGGTTCGAACCGGCGGCCAGGTTGACCGTCGGGACGTCGACGATCGGATCGCCACCGGTCGGTGCCAGCTGGGCGCCGGCGATCTCCCCGGCGGGCAACGCGAGCTCGGCACTGGCGCCGTTGGCAGCGTTCTCGATCGGGCGGGTATCACCGACCACGAGGTCGACCGCAGGGGCGGCCGCCGTGTGGCGAACGGTGAGCCGGCCCTCACCGTCGGCGGTCATCGCCGTGTTGTTCTCGAACGGAGTCACGGTCGGGTTGCCGTCGGCGTCGAGGTGGGCGACGACGGTCCAGTTGCCGGAGGCAGGGACGGCGAACTCGGCGACGGGGCCGATCACGACGTCTTCGGTGCCGGCGGCGCGCACCTCGAGATTCGCGAGAGTCTGGCCGGCGAATGCCGTCAGATCCTGGGTGGCACCTGGCTCGAAGCCCGGCAGCAAGACCTCACCGTCGACGGCGACGTCGACGGTGGCGCCGGGAATGCCGTGGAGGAGGGTGATCTGTGTGTCGTCCTGGGCGTCGGCGACGCCAGGGGCGATCGAGATGGCGGTGATCGCCGCGATCCCTGCGAGTACTCGCTTCATGTCGAATGGTGCCTTTCGTTGGTTCGGATCGTGCCCACGTCATCGGGGCCCGTCGAGCCGATCCCTGCGCTGCAGGACAACGACTCACCCATCCTTACGAACGCGAGTGTCCGTGCGGATGCACCGAGGATGAAGATTCTCGTGGGATCATCGAAACCGGTCGGTCGAACGCAACGAGACCGACGAGCGTGAAGCGGCGCGTCCGTCGGCAGGGCACGGTCCGTCGTCGACGAACCGTGCCGTGCCACCTCACCTCGTCCGGATCAGGAGCCGACCCGTCGGCGAGCGAAGAGCGCACCGCCGGTGGCGATGAGCGCGCCGATCGCGATCACGATCAACGTCGTGTTGAGCGGGTTGTCGAGCGGCGACCCCGTGCCGACCGCGACCGGAACGGCGACCGGCGTCGTGGTCGACGTCGTGGTTGACGCCGCGGTGGTCGTGGTCGCGTTCGGGTCGGTCGTGGTCGTGGTCGCGTTCGGGTCCGTGGTCGTCGTCGCCGCTGCGGGCAATGCCAGTTCGAGGTTGACGAACTGGATCGTGCTGTCGTCGACCGAGCCGACCACGTAGACGACCGAGTGGATGTTCTCGGCAACCCGAATCGGAGGGATCTGGGCGATCGGGTTGCCGCCGGCCAGCGCGAGCTGGGCACCGCTGATCGTGCCGGTCGTCGGCTCGAAGGCGCGTGCGTCGGCGTTCGACAGGTTCGTGATCGGACGTGAGGCATCGGAGAGGATCACATCCACCGGTGCGGCCTGGGCGACGTGGTGGACGGTGACGCGTCCGGTTCCCGGACCGGTTGCCGCCATGTTGTTCTGGAACGGAGTGAGGTTCACCCCACCGGTCTCGTTCAGGTACACCACGAATGTGTGGTTCCCCGTGGGCGGAATCGCCACCGAGGGCAGTGCCGGGCGGACCAGGTTCGACGTGCCAGCCTCGAAGATCTGGAGGTTGACGAGGGTGGACCCGGCCGACGACGTCAGGTCGGTGGTCGTGCCGGGCTGGAAGTTGGAGATGACGACGGTGCCGTCGACGACGACATCGACCGGCACGCCGGGAACGCCGTGCAGCAGTGTGATCTTGGTGTCGTCCTGGGCGCTCGCCGCGCCGGGGGCGACGATCATCGCCGCCAACGTTGCGGCACCGAGGATCGCGGTGAGTGCTCGCTTCATGTGTCTGCCCTTCCGGTACCGAGTCGCCTCGGACCCTGCTGTGTGGTCATGGCTGTGGCTCATGGCAAGGGTGTCCGCCCCACGCCGGTCACCACGTAGCATACGCGCGACACCACTGCGAGTGCACGTCCGAAGTTTCCGACCGCACCAGGTGACCGAACTCGCATGATCCTCACGCTGTGCGACAGGGTCGCACGCGAGCATCGAACTCGTTCAGGTCGCGAGCTCGTCGGCGAGTGCCGTCTCGTTGCGCTGTCGCACAGATGCGTTGACCCGCTGGCGCTCGAGTATCTGCTCCAACGTCTTGACCGCCTGTTCGACGGGGTGCTCGGCGAAGAACGCCTGCGCGTCGGCAACCTCGGCCGGATGATCGAGGAGCCTGATCGTCTCGACCATTCGTGCGATCGTGTTGCGCGGGAACCGCTCGTTGATCTGACCCCAATGGCGGCGGACGAACGTCCAGGCCAGGGCACCATGGCGCCGGTTCCCGATGCACGACCGGAGGAGGAACGGCGCGTTCTGGGTCTTCACGCGGTCGCTCAACGCCAGCTCGCACGTTCGCTCCATCAGGCGGGCATCGTCGAACTCGGCCAGCGAGTACAGGTGTCGGAGCTCGACCTGCGGCGTGTCACCCTCCATCGCCCGTTCGAGCATGAGTTCGTAGTCGGCGAGGTCGCCTGTGGCGGCGACGACACCGGTTGCCGCTGCGGCGAGCTCTGCGTCGACGGATCCGGCATCATCGGCCCACTGGTCGTAGTACTCGCGCGCCTGCCGCTGCGCTCCGGGGTCGCCGCCCTGGACGGCCATCAGCGACAGCAGTAATCCGCGGAGCTTGGCAGTGAGGTCGGCTTCGCCGGCAGTCGGGGCGCCGAGGGCGTCGAGCGCCGGACCGACGAGTGCTCGGGTCCGTCGCTCGAATCCGGCAACCGCTGGACCGTCGTCGGCGAGCAGGCGCCGCAGACCCCTCAGGCCGATCGCAATGCTCTGCCAGACTCCGTGTTCGCGTTCGTCGTCGAATCGTTCGATCAGCTCGAAGTACTCGGTCGCTTCCAGCGTCCCGCCGACCACTGCGTTCCAGGCGTCGTCCACGAGGTTGTAGCGCTCGAGGGTCGACATCGACGCAACGACCTCGCTGGTCAGACGGCGACGCAGCTCGTCGGAATACGACACGCGGAAGAAGCCGTGTCCGCCGGCATTGACGACGACGGGTTCGGGCGTGAGGGCGAACCGGATCGCGTCAGCGTCGAGCAACACGGTCTCGGTGCGCTTTCCCTGGCGGATGGCCAATGGGATGGCCCACAGCGATGCCGTGTCGTCCTCGCCCTCGAAGGTGAACCGCCGCTGGCTCAGGACGAGCTCGCCACCGTCGACGCTGGCGGTGACCAGCGGGTAGCCGGGCTGCCAGATCCAGGAGTCCATGATTCGTCGCACGGGTTCGCCGGAGGTCCGTTCGATGGCGTCCCACAGATCGCTCGTCTCGGTGTTGCCGTAGGAATGAACGCGGAGGTAGTGGCTGACGCCCTCGCGGAATCGTTCCTCGCCGAGGTATTGCTCGAGCATCCGGAGCAGCGCGCCGCCCTTCTGGTACGTGAGCACGTCGAACATGCCTTCGCAGTCGGCCGGGGATCGGACCTCGTACTCGACGGGACGAGTCGCGGACAGCGAGTCGGTCTCGAACGCGATGCTGCGCTCGAGGCCGAAGCTGGTCCAGCGCTGCCATTCGGGTCGGAAGGCGTCGCACGCGGCGATTTCCATGAAGGTCGCGAACGCCTCGTTCAACCAGATGCCGTTCCACCACCCCATCGTGACCAGATCGCCGAACCACATGTGGGCGAGCTCGTGGGCGAGGACGTCGGCAACGAGCTGCTTCTCGTTCTGGGTCGCGGTCGCCGGATCGACGAGGAGCAGGTTCTCACGGAACGTGATACAGCCCAGGTTCTCCATCGCTCCGGCGGCGAAGTCGGGCAGTGCCAGCAGGTCGACCTTGTCGCTCGGATAGGGAATGCCGTAGTAGTCCTGGAACCAGCGCAGGCAGAACTGGGCGACCTCGAGACCGAAGCTGGTCAGACCCGACTTGCCCGGCACGTGGACGATGCGGATCGGGATCCCGTCGACATCGGTCCATTCGGTGGCCTCGAGCGGACCGACGACGAACGCGACGAGGTACGAGCTCATCACCATCGTGTCCGCGAACCGGACCTCGATCCTGCCGTCGTCGCGTTCGGTCCGCGCGATCTCTGGGGCATTCGAGACGGCGAGCAGGTCGGGCTCCACCACCAGGGTCACCGAGAACGCGGCCTTGAAATCGGGTTCGTCCCAGCACGGGAAGGCCCTCCGACAGTCGGTCGACTGCATCTGGGTCGTCGCGATCACCCGCTCGCCCCCGTCGTCGCGATACGTGCTCCGGTACCAGCCACGCAACTGATCGTTCAGGACGCCGCGGAACACGATCGTCACGACGTGCTCTCCGACGCCGACACCGGCGGTCGGCGTGAGGAACAGACGCTCGTTCGGCTCGTCGAGCCGAAATTCGACCGTCTCGCCGTCGAGGGTGCAGGAGTCGATCTCGAGTTCGATCGCGTTGAGCGCGAGCTCAGGAGTCTCGATCTCGGTGGTGACACCGATCGTGACGGTGCCGGCGAAGGTCGCATTGGCGAGGTCGGGCTCGAGCACGAGGTCGTATCGTTGGGGGGTCGTGTGCCGCGGGAGCCGGTAGGGATCGACGGTGAGCGAATCGGTCACCCGTCGGATGGTATCGGTCGGACAGCGTCGTGCCGGGCGCGTGGTCGCCGTGGTGAGATCGCCGGTGGTGAACGGGACCCGGGCGCAGACGGCCCGCAGGAGGTAGCCTGCCGGGCCGTGACCACGCATGATCGACCCGTGTCGCCTCACGACGGTGCACGCTATGACGTCGTCGGTATCGGCAACGCGCTCGTCGACGTGATCTCGCACGCACCGGACGACTTCCTCGAGCAACACGGTCTGGTGAAGGGGTGGATGGATCTGATCGACACCGATCGTGCGGTGCAGCTCTATCGTGCACTCGGATCTGCGGTCGAGATGAGCGGCGGATCGGCGGCCAACACGATGTGTGGAGTGGCCAGTTTCGGCGGGTCGGCCGTCTACATCGGCAAGGTGACCGACGACGACCTCGGCACGGTCTTCGGGCACGACCTGCTCGCCGTGGGTGTGCAGTTCCGGCCGGGCGGTCACGACAACGAGGTTCCGACCGGCCGATGCATCATCGTGGTGACACCGGACGCCGAACGCACGATGAACACGTATCTCGGCGCATCGAGCCTGCTGGGCGTCCCCGACGTCGACGAGTCGGCGGTGGCCGGGGGCCGCATCCTCTACATGGAGGGCTACCTCTACGATCGAGACGACGCCAAGGAGGCATTCCGGCACGCGGCCGCAGTCGCACACGACGCCGACCGGATGGTCTCGCTGACGCTGAGCGATTCGTTCTGCGTCGATCGTCATCGAGATGACTTCCGTTCGTTGGTCAGCGACGAGGTCGATCTGCTGTTCGGCAACGAGACCGAGCTGATCTCGCTCTACGAGACGGAGACGTTCGACGAGGCAGTGGCCGAGTTGCGTCGCCACTGTGAGTTCGCGGCGATCACGGTCGGGGCCAAGGGTTCGGTCATCGTGACGGCCGACGAGCTGATCAACGTCCCCGCCGTCCCGGTTCGCAAGATCATCGACACCACGGGTGCCGGCGATCTCTACGCAGCCGGATTCCTGCACGGTCTCACGACCGGCAGGCCATTGCCGGAATGTGGGCTGCTCGGCTCGATCGCTGCCGCCGAGGTGATCTCGCACATGGGTCCTCGGCCGCTGGTCGAGCTGCGTACGCTGGTGGCGTGACCTCCGACGATCCCCGGACGGCTGCCGAGCGCTGGTTGGCCGCAGAACCCGACGACGACATCCGCGACGAGTTGAGCGCGTTGCTCGAACACCACCCCGAACAGCTCGCCCACCGGTTCGATGGACGGCTCGAGTTCGGCACGGCCGGCCTCCGTGCCGAGGTCGGGGCCGGGCCGCTCCGCATGAACCGCCTCGTCGTTCGACAGGCGGCTGCTGGGCTCGCGCACTACCTGCTCGACACTGATCCGCGGGCGCGGGAACGAGGAGTCATCGTCGGGTTCGACGCCCGCCGCAAGAGTGACGTGTTCGCCGCCGATACCGCACGTGTGATGGCCGCCGTGGGCATACCGGCGCGTCTGTTCGATCGACGCGTCGCGACCCCGGTCCTCGCTTGGTCGATCACCGAGCTCGATGCGGCCGCCGGAATCGTGGTCACTGCCTCGCACAACCCGCCCGCCGACAACGGCTACAAGGTGTACCTCGGCGACGGCGCCCAGATCGTGCCGCCCCACGACGTCGGCATCTCGGCGTGCATCGATCGCGTCGACCCGACCAGCGTCGCGATGGCTTCGGCGGACGACCCGCTCATCACCACCGTCGGCGACGAGCTCGTCGCCGCCTACGTGGCCGCGGTGCCATCGGTCCGTCGTCGACCCGATGTGCCGGGCGTGCCGGTCGCGTACACCGCGATGCACGGCGTGGGTGGCGCAACGGTGGTGCGTGCGTTCGAGTCCGCCGGGCTCCCCGCGCCGGCGGTCGTCGCGGAGCAGTTCGAACCCGATGGCTCGTTCCCGACGGTGTCGTTCCCGAATCCCGAGGAACCCGGCGCGATGGATCTGCTGATGGAGGTCGCTCGACGCTCCGGTGCTCACGTGGCGATCGCCAACGACCCCGACGCCGACCGGCTCGGAGCCGCGATCCCGCAGCCCGACGGCTCCTGGCGGCGTTTGGGCGGGGACGAGATCGGCTGGCTGTTCGCCGACTACCTGCTCGCGGCCGGTGAGGGTGACGATCGTCTCGTCGTCACGACCCTCGTCTCGTCCTCGCTGCTCGGCAAGATGGCAGCGGCGCACGGGGTGCACGCAGCCGAGACCTTCACTGGCTTCAAGTGGATCGCCCGGACCGTGCTCGATCATCCCGAGTGGCGGTTCGTGCTCGGCTACGAGCAGGCGCTGGGGTATCTGGTCGCGGATCGACCGCTCGACAAGGACGGCATCAGCGCGGCCGTGCTGTTCGCCGAGATCGCGGCCGTGGCGGCGGCGGAGGGTCGGACTTTGCAGGACTGGCTCGACGACATCGCCGCGCGCTACGGCCGACACGTCCTCGCCGATGCATCGGTGCGGATGTTTCCCGCCGAAGCGGCTGCCAAGGTCGCGGCCCTGCGGGCCGGCCCTCCGACAACGATCGGAGGGCGCAGCGTCCTCTCGACCGAGGAGTACCCGGAGGCGAACCTGCTCCGGTTCGAGCTCGAGGGTGGCGTCCGGGTCCAGGTCCGGCCCAGCGGGACCGAGCCAAAGGTCAAGCTGTACGGCGAGGCCGTCGACGAGGATCCACAACCCTTCGTCGATGCGTTGGCAGAGTTGCTCGACTGACGGTCGGTTGCCGAGGCCTCGGTGGGCAGGGTCGTTCGGTCGTGGGGTCGTTCGGTCGTGGGGTCGTTCGGCCGTGGGGTCGTTCGGTCGTGGGGTCGTTCGGTCGTGGGGTGTTCGGCCGTGGGGTCGTTCGGTCGTGCGGTCAGTCGGTGGCGTCGGTGCGCTCGTACAGCACGAAGCGACGCCCGGCCCACGCCGGCTCCCACAGCGGCGACGTGTCCAGGTCGACCCGCAACGGGTCCTCGAGCGCGAGCACGATCAGATCGACGTCGGTGGAGGTCGGGGCGCGCCACGGCCCGCCGACCTGAACCGCACGGCGTCCGGTTGCCCAGGTCATCGCGCGCGCCTTGGGTGCGCCGACCACCGCGTCGGCGTCGGTTCGGGTCATCACCTCGTCGTACATGGCGATGGCATCGGGGTGGGCCGGCCCCCACTCGACGCGATCGGCAGCGTCGAAGGCGTTGCTGGCGTCGATCCGTTGGACGGCGTGTCCGAGGTTGCCGGCGACGAGTGCGAGCGCGGGGAGCACGACGATGACGGGTCGCAGCCGTGGCCGGCCGATCCGATCGCCGAGTGCCGCGAGCGCGACCAGTCCGAGGAGCACGAGAAGCGGTCCGATCGACGCCACGTAGCGGTTCAGGGCAGTCCGGAAGCTACCGCCGATGATCAGGGCGACGGCGACGTAGCACACGAAGTGCGCGTCGCGACGACGGTTGACGGTCGACGCGACCACGATGCCGACAGCGGCGACGGCGAAGTACATCACGAACACGAACCAGCCGCCGGCGGTACTGCCGAGCACCTCCGGCGAATCGTGCCACGCGTTCTTGACGCCGGACACCTCGCCGATGTGTTCGAGATGTCGGCGTGCGAAACGAGCGACGTTGGCAACGCTCGTGCCCTCGTAGCTGGGCACCAGGGTGCTCGGCAGCGCCACCACGGCCAGGACGACGACGCCGAGCGCCCCGGCATGCGGAGCGGCGAGCCGGGCCAGCAGGGAGGCCGGTCTCCGATCGCGGAGCAGGCGCCAGGCCGTCGCACCGTCGGGACGGATCGACATGAGCTGGGCAGTCGCAATCGCCGGTGTGAGGGCGAATCCCTCCCGACGCACCGAGAACGCTGCCGCGGCGCCGACCCCGACGAGGACCACGGGCCAGATCGGCCGCGTGGTGTCGATGAGCGCGCCCGAGGCGATCAGACGGTCGAGCCCGACGAACACGACGCCCACGACGGCGAGAAACGTCCACTCCGATTGGATGAGCTCGGTCCACAGCAGGACGAGCGGTGTGGTCACGACCGCGAAGGCGCCGATCAGGGCGACGGGCGTTCCGAGCCGGGGACGGGCGAGCGCGTACCAGCAGCACGCGAAGACGCACGCCGCCGCGGTCGACACCAGGGCGAGTCGGTCGAGGTCGGTGTCGAACAGTGCGACGAAAGGTGTCAGGACCAGGGGGAAGCCCCACGGGTAGATCGGTGGGCTGAACGGGGGACCCACCGAATGATCGAGCGTGAAGCGGTTCTCCGCCGCCACGCGGCCGGGATCGGCGTGCAGCAGGCCGTCGGCCTGACGGAGATAGAGCGCCCAGTCGTCACCCCACCAGTGACCGGTCCGGCGTGCCATCAGCATCACGAGGGCGGCGGCACCGACGACTGCGGCAAGCAGTGCGGCGGACCGGATCGAGGTCGGGCGCCGGATCTCTCGGCGCCATCCGTCGTGGCGGGTGTGGGCGGGGCACCCGGCCGTCGGGGACGCGGTTGGTGTGAGGGCGACGTGCTCGGAGGCGACGTCGGTCACCCGCCGCTCCCGAATTGGCGATCGCCTGCGTCACCGAGGCCGGGCACGATGAAGGCGTGCTCGTTGAGGTGGTCGTCGATCGCAGCGGTGACGATGTGGAGGTCGAGGCCTTCGTCTCGGAGCCGCTCGATTCCCTCGGGGGCGGCCAGAGCGCACACCACGGTGATCGGTGTCGGCGCGCCCCGCTCGGTCAGGAGCGCGATCGTGTGGACGAGCGAACCGCCCGTCGCCAGCATCGGATCGATCACGATCACCGGCCGGCCGGCGAGCGACTCCGGCAGCTTGTTGACGTACGGGCGGGGCTCGAAGGTGGCCTCGTCGCGGGAGATCCCGATGAACCCGATATCGGCGATCGGCATCAGATCCTGAGCCGCGTGGACGAAGCCGAGGCCGGCGCGCAGCACCGGCACGATCACGGGCTGCACCGCGAGGCGTCGAGCCGGTGCGGTGGTCAGCGGCGTCTCGACGGTGCCGTCGACCGTCGGGAGGGATCGTGTCGCCTCGGCGAGCAGCAGGGTCCCGATCCGTTCGAGGTTCGTCCGGAACAGCGGGTTCGGTGTGTCTCGATCGCGGATGCGTGCGAGTGAATCGGCGACCAGTGGATGATCGACCAGCGTGACGTCGACCGGCATGTCAGATCGCTCCCATCGAGGATTCGGCGTTGAGCAGGGCGTAGCGCGGCTTGATGAGCCCGTTGATGATGCGGAGCCGCTCGGGGAAGGCCGCGAACGCTGACTTCATGGCGTTGATCGTCAGCCATTCGAAGTCGCCCAGACCCCACCCGAACGCCTCGTGCAGCTTGGACAGCTCCTTGGACATCGACGTGTTGCTCATCAGCCGGTTGTCGGTGTTGACCGTGACCCGGAAGCGGAGTCGTCGCAGCAGGCCGATCGGATGATCGGCGATCGAGGCGCAGACACCCGTGTTGACGTTCGAGGTCGGGCACAGCTCCAGGCAGATCCGGCGATCGCGCACGAACGACGCCAGCGGGCCGAGCTGCTCCTCGCCCGTTGCACCGGTGATGTCGTCGACGATGCGCACGCCGTGACCGAGCCGTGCTGCCCCGCAGTACTGCAGCGCCTCCCAGATCGACGGGAGTCCGAACGCCTCGCCGGCATGGATCGTGGAGTGGAAGTTCTCGCGCATGACGTACTGGAACGCGTCGAGGTGGCGAGAGGGTGGATACCCGGCCTCGGCCCCGGCGATGTCGAAGCCGACGACGCCGCGGTGCCGGTTCTCGACCGCGAGCTGAGCGATCTCCCGACTGTGTGCGGCGGTCCGCATCGCCGAGCAGATCGCGTAGATCGTGAGGTCGGTGCCGGTCGATCCGCGTTCGAATCCGGCCAGGACGGCGTCGAGCACCTCCTGGAGTGAGAGACCGGCCTCGATGTGCAGTTCGGGAGCGAACCGCACCTCGGCGTAGACCACACCGTCCGCGGCGAGGTCCTGGGCGCACTCGTACGCGACACGCTCGATCGCATCGCGGTGCTGCATCACCCCGACGGTGTGGGCGAATGTCTCGAGATAGAGCACCAGGTCGTTGCGTTTGGCGCCACGGTTGAACCAGATCGCAAGCTCGTCGACGTCGGCGGTGGGGAGCCCGTCGTAGCCGAATTCGGCGGCGAGCTCGACGACGCTCGCGGGCCGCATCCCGCCGTCGAGGTGATCGTGGAGGAGCACTTTGGGCGCACGTTGGACCAGCTCGTCGATCACGTCAATACCTGGATCGATCGCTGGCGGTCCCCGATCGTCTGATGCATCATGCGGTAACCGTATCGAGCCGGCGCAGCGGCATGTCGACGGGCCGCTGCAGCCAGTTCGACGCAGGGTAGGACGCCGATGCCGAGATGCAGTGCACCGAGTAGGCGTGGCGGCTGTGCGGTGATCGATTGGCATCGCTCCAATGGGGGAGCAGGCCGTCGAGCACGATCATCGTCCCGGCGGCGACTTCCAGCGGGACGAGCTCGGCGGGTGGGGTCGGCAGCGGGGTCGGATCGAGCGTCTCGATCCGTGTCCCGTCGAGGTCGGTCATCGCTCCCGTCCGTGTGAACCGCTGCCGCAGGCCGGTTCGGTGACCACCCGGTGCCGCCCACAGGCACCCGTTGTCGAGGGTCGCGTCCTCGATCGCGAACCAGAATCCGATCACGCTGATCGGTTCGGTGTAGAGGAACGTGGCGTCTTGGTGGCAGGTGACCTCGCCGCCGATGCCGGGCTGCTTGAAGATGTACATGCTCTGCAGGGCGAGGGCATCGCCGAGCCCGACATCGGCGGCGACGGTGGCCAGATCGGCGGTGTAGGTGAACCGTTCGAACGTCTCGTCGAGGTCGTGCATCGCGTGACCGATCTTGTTGATGCTGAGATCCTTCGATCGTCGCAACTCACCTTCGGCGTCGAAGGCCTCGTCCTCGAAGAAGCACCAGGTGATCGAACCGCTCGCGAGGAACTCGTGGTTGCGCGGGCGGGTGTCCTCGATCGTCGTGAAGCGGGTCCGCGCCTCGGTCGGATGCCATTCGTCGACGATCTCGACTGCGCGTCGGCGCAGCTCGACGCACGCCTCCGCCGAGGTGAAGTCGGGTAGCACGAGGAACCCATCGCGCTCGTACCGCTCGATCTGCTCGTGGGTCAACACGCCGCCAGACTACGAGTTGCGAGTTGTGCCAGGCACAACTCGCAACCGGGTCAGTGGCCGACGGTCACGTGTCCGGTCGTGCTCATGTGGAGCCGCTCTGCGTGCCGATTCATCCCGATCAGCTCCGCGTGGACGCCGCGCTGTTCGAATTTCGCGACCACGGTGTCGAGGGCTGCGACGGCGGAGGTGTCCCAGATCCGTGCGTCGGTGAGATCGATCTCGACCCGGCGGACTCGCACGGCGTCGTAGTCGAAGGCGTGCACGATGTCGTGCGTCGACGCGAAGAACAGCTCGCCCGTGACGGCGTACAGCCGCTCGACATTGTCGGGGTCGACCACGCTCGTCACCTCGACGAGATCGCTCACGCGGCGGGCGAAGAAGACCACCGACAGCACGACACCGGCACCAACGCCGTACGCGAGGTTGTGGGTGACCACCACGATCAGCACGGTGGCGGCCATGATGACCGTCTCGGTGATCGGGTGCGCCTTGATCGCGCGCGGACCGATGCTGCGCCAGTCGAAGGTGCCCACGGAGACCATGATCATCACGGTGACCAACGCCGCCATGGGGATCCGGGCAACCAGATCACCGAGGGCGAGGATCAGCACGAGCAGGAACACACCCGAGGCGAGCGTCGACAAACGCGTGCGACCTCCCGATCGGAAGTTGATCATCGACTGCCCGATCATGGCGCAGCCCGCCATGCCGCCGAGGAACCCGGTCGCGACGTTGGCCACGCCCTGGCCGCGTGCCTCGGTGTTCTTGTCGGAGTTCGTGTCGGTCAGGTCGTCGAGCAGCTGGGCGGTCAGCAGCGATTCGAGTAATCCGACCAATGCCAACGTGAGTGCGACCGGGAAGATGATGCCGAGCGTCGAGAGTGCGAACGGGAGATCGGGCAGGGCGACGAACGGCAGCGCGTCCGGGAGCTCACCCATGTCGCCGACCGTGGGCACGTCGATGTTCCACACCATCGCTGCGCCGGTGATCGCGACGATGGCGACGAGTGGTGACGGCACGGCGCGAGTCAGCCGTGGCAACCCGTAGATGATGGCGAGCCCGATCGCGATGGCGACCGAGTTGGCCAGCAACCGCTCTCCCCGCGCCGCATCGTCGGACAGCAGGATGTGGGGCACCTGGGCGAGGAAGATGAGGATCGCGAGCGCGTTGACGAAACCCAGCATCACGGTGCGCGGGATGAACCGCATCAACTCACCCACCCCGAGGTAGCCCAGACCGACCTGGAGCACGCCGGCGAGGATCGTTGCGGCGAAGAGGTACTCGATCCCGTACTCCTCGACGAGCGGCACGAGGACGAGCGCCATCGCCCCGGTCGCGGCCGAGATCATGCCCGGACGGCCACCGCTGAAGGCGATGATGATCGCGATCGAGAACGACGCGTAGAGGCCTACCTTCGGGTCGACGCCGGCGATGATCGAGAACGAGATGGCTTCGGGGATCAGCGCCAAGGCGACCACGAGGCCCGACAACAGGTCGGTGCGTGGGTGTGCGAGCCACTGCTCGCGAGTCAGGACACCATGGCGGGCGCGCGCGGGGGACGGTACAAGGGTGGGGGAGGACATCGTGGCCTTCGTATGGTCGGGTGACGCGCAGCCACCCGAATGGTCACCGACGTCGGAATCGAAGACCCTACGGGTTGCCGACGCCGATCGTCGGGGCCATGGGTCACACCCGGTGACGGGCGAACCAGGGACGGATCACGTCGTCGACGATGCGTCGTCGCGTCTCGATCGGTGCGAAGCCGGCCATCACGCCGTTGGTGACGAGCCGTTCGATCTCGTTTGTGTCCAGTGCGAAGGTGCGGGCGACTGCGAGCAGTTCCGACGACGGCGTCACGTCGCTCATGAGGCGATTGTCGGTGTTGACGCTGACGTCGAACCCGGCGCGCAGCATCGTTGCGATCGGGTGTGATGCGGGGTCGGGGACGGCTCCGATCTGGACGTGGCAGGTCGGGGCCATCTCGAGCGGTACCTGTCGATCGAGCACATGTCGCGCCAGTGCGCCGAACTCGACCGATCCGTCGTCGTGGAGCGTGATGTCGCGCTGGAGGCGCACACCGTGACCGATCCGATGGGCCCCGTGCACGATCGCATCGTCGATCAGCTCCAGGTCCGGCGGCTCGGAAGCGTGGATCGTGACGTTGAGGTGCCGCTCCCGTGCGTACGCGAGCGCCTCGGCATGCAAGGAGGGCGGAAATCCGGTCTCGGCGCCGGCCAGGTCGAACCCCACGACCTTGTCGTCGATCGAACCACGCTGGTCGACGAGGCGGACGATCTCCATCGAGCGCTGCTCGGTTCTCATCGCGCAGCAGATGGCGTGGATCGAGATCGGTCGACCCTGCCGAGCGGCGTCGCGCTCGCCTCGCCGGAGGCCGTCGGTGACGGCATCGACGATCGCTTCGAGGGCCAGTCCGCGTTGCTGGTGGAGTTCGGGTGCGAAGCGCACCTCGGCGTACACGACGCCATCGGTGGCGAGGTCGATCGTCGCCTCGGTCGCGATCCGAGCGATGTGATCTTCGGTCTGCATGACCGCCAGCGTGTGCTCGAATGTGGCGAGGTACTGCAGCAGATCACCCGCCTCCGCCCCCGCCGTGAACCATGCCTGGAGCGCGACCGGATCGGTCTCGGGGAGCGACCATCCGAGCTCGTCTGCGAGCTCGAGGACCGTCGACACACGGAGCCCGCCGTCGAGATGGTCGTGGAGCAGCGACTTCGGGACCGCACGAGCGTCCCCGAGATCGGCGATGGTCAATGATCACCCCTGCGGAACGGCACGCCGGCCGCCTTCGGTGGGCGGAGCCGCTGGGCGGCGAACACCAGCACGAGCAGCACGAGCACGTACGGCATCGTGTTGGGCAACCATGATGCGGCGGTCTCGGTGACGAGGTACCAGATCAGCGAACCCAACCCGAGGGCGAATGCGAGCACGGTCAAACCGCCACCCGCTCCGCCGAGCGTCGTCATCATGCGGGCGTAGGACCCGGTCGGGGTGTCCAGCTCGGCGGCATCGAGGGTCGGAGCCTGACCTTCGCCACGTCGGTGGAGCACGATCGCGGTGGCGAACAGACCGATCGCGATCACGAGCAGGAGCGCTCGCGTGGCCTCACCGCTGCTGGTCGCGTCGAAGTCCACGAGTGCCAGGCCGAACGGGTAGGAGAAGAGCATGGCCCCGCCCAGGATGCCGACGGCACGCCAGTTGCCGAAGATCAGCGCCGCCAGGCCGATGAAACCGCGTCCGGTGGTCTGCCCGCCTCGGTAGAGGCCCGAGAGCTCGAGCACGATGTAGGCGCCGGCGAGACCGGCGAGGGCACCGGAGATCATCACCGCCATGTACTTGTGACGGAACACGTTGATGCCGAGCGACTCGCCCGCGCTCGGGTTCTCACCGCAGATCCGGACGCGCAGCCCGAATCGGGTTCGGCCGAGCACGTAGGCCGACAACGGCACCATCAGGAGCGCCAGCAGCGTGAAGTACGACATCCCGGCGACGAAGCCGCGCAGGATGCCGGCGACGTCGGACACGAAGAACACGTCCCAGTCCCGGATGCTGTCGAGCATGTCGGAGAGCCCGCGGATCGTGAACTTGCCCACGCTGGTCACTCGCGGCGACTGCGACACAGAGCCGCCCTGCATCTCGCCGAAGACGCGTTCGGACAGGTACCGCGCCAGCCCAGGAGCGAGGATGTTGATGGCGACACCCGACACGATCTGGTCGACGCCGAACGTCACGGTCGCGATCGCGTGGAGCAGCCCTCCGAGCGCACCGCCGACCAGCCCGGCGACGAGCCCCCACCACGGTGAACCGAACTCGAGTGCCCCCCAGGCACCGAACCACGTCCCGAGGATCATCATGCCCTCGAGGCCGATGTTGACGACACCCGATCGCTCGGAGAACAACCCACCGAGCCCGGCGAGCAGGATCGGGATCGACCAGCGAACCATCGCGCTGGCCGTCCCCTCGGCCGTGAGCAGCGTGGTGCCGCTGATGGCCTGGACGATGGCGAGCACGAGCACGCCGATCGCCGCCATGCCGCTCCAGCGTGCCCATGCCGGGAGTGCTGCGAGCGTGGCTCCGAGCTCGCTGCCCTTGGGCGACTGCGCCTCGGGCGCCGTGACCGATTCGACGGTGCTCATGTCGTGGCCTCCACCATCTGCGCCGCTCGGCGCACCTCGTCACGTTGTCGGATTCGGTTCACGACCTCGTAGGCGATCACCGCCACCAGCAGGATCGTCGCCTGCATGATCACGACGATCTCGCTCGAAGCGAGTGCGCTGACCTGGAGGACTGCCGCGCTCGAATCGAGGAAGCCGAACAGCAGCGCGGCGGCCGCCATCCCCGGCGCAGTGTTCCGACCGAGCAGGGCGACTGCGATCCCGGCGAAACCGAGGCCCTGGATGAAGCCCTGGTCGTACGCGTGGGTGTCGGACAGGATCTCGGGCATGCCGACGAGGCCGGCGACGATGCCGCCGCCGATCATCGCGAACAGGATCATGCGCTTGGGTGGCACACCGCCGACCTTCGCTGCGGTCGGATTCATGCCCGACGCCCGGACGTCGTAGCCGAAGCGGCTGCGGTTGATGACGACGTGGTAGATGATCCCGACGACCATGGCGACCACGAACACCCCGGTGAGGCGACGGCCCTTGGTGATCTCACGGGTGAAGATCTCGACGAACCCGTTCAGGTCGGGGAGCCGCCCGGACTCCGCGATCCGCGGGGTGCCCTGGTTCGCGGCCGTCGGGTCGTCGATGAAGCGGGGCAGCAACCCGGCCACCAGGCCGCCGACGGCGATGAAGTTGAGCATGATCGTCGAGATCACCTCGTTGACGCCTCGCGTCACCTTGAGGACTCCGGCGAGACCGGACCATGCTGCGCCGACCAGCATCGCTGTGAGCATGATCACCCCGACGTGAAGCGGACCCCAGAGGTCGATCTTCGCGCCGACGACAGCCGCCAGGAAGGCTGCGAGGATGTACTGGCCCTCGACACCGATGTTGAACAGGTTCATCCGGAACCCGATCGCGGCCGCCACGGCCGAGAGGTACAGGGGAGTGGCCCGGTTGAGCATGTCGATCATCGACTCGAGCTTCGTGCCGTTCTCGATCATCGTCTTGAACGTCTCGATCGAGTCGGACCCCGAGATCTCGAGCACGATCGACGAGATGAGGATCGCCAAGACCGCGGCCACGGCGGGCGCTGCCACCGAGAGTCCGATCCGACGCAACAACGAGGTGCTCACGCCGCGCCTCCTTTGGCGCCGCCGGTCGGTTCCTGCGGTTCGGCATCGGCCCCGACCGTCTGGAGCGCGGCACCGGTCATGTAGCTCCCGAGCGCACGCGGTGTGATGTCATTCGGGTCGAGAGTCGCGACGAGTCGACCGTGGAACATCACGACGATCGTGTCCGACAGGCCGATCAACTCGTCGAGGTCGGCCGAGATCAGGAGTGTCGCGAGCCCGAGGGCGCGAGCGGCTCGGATGTCGTTCCAGACATCGGCCTGGGCACCGACATCGATGCCGCGCGTCGGGTGCGCAGCGATCAGGACCTTCGGGTCGGCGGCCATCTCGCGGCCGATGATCAACTTCTGTTGGTTGCCGCCCGAGAGCGCTCGAGCGGTGACCTCGACGCTCGGTGTCCGCACGTCGAAGTCCTGACGGACCTGTTCGGTCCGTTCCCGCGCGCCGGCTCGATCGAACCAGAAGCCCTTCGCGAACGGCGGCTTGGTCTGGTGCCCCAGTGCTGCGTTCTCCCAGAGCGACGCGTCGAGGAGCAGTCCGTCCGACTGACGGTCCTGGGGCACGAAGGCGAGTCCGGCTTCACGGCGATGACGAACCGACTCGTGGGTGATGTCGGTGCCGAGCATGGTGACCCTCCCGGCGGCGGGCGCCCTCGTACCGATGATCGCATCGATCAACTCGGTCTGACCATTGCCCTCGATCCCGGCGATGCCCAGTACCTCACCGCGACGGACACGGAACGAGACGTTGTCGACGACGGCGCGGCCGTCCTCGTCGGCCACGGACACACCGGACACCTCGAGTGCGAGCTCGTCGGTGACGGTGGACTCGGTGGTCTCGGGTGACGGCAGCTCGGACCCGACCATCAGTTCGGCGAGATCGGCCGCGGTGACGCTGTCGGCATCGACGGTCGTGACCGTCTTGCCGCGACGGATCACGGTGATGCGATCGGAGATGTCGAGCACCTCCTTCAACTTGTGGTCGATGAAGATGATCGTCGCGCCACCGGCCTGGAGCTCACGAAGGTTCCGGAACAACTCCTCCACCTCCTGGGGAACCAGGACGGCCGTGGGCTCGTCGAGGATGAGGATCTTGGCGCCGCGGAAGAGCACCTTGATGATCTCGACCCGCTGGCGCTCGCCGACTTCGAGCGTCTCGACGAGATCGTCGGGCTCGACCTTCAAGCCGTACGCTTCACCGACCTCGCGCAGGTGGCGTGCCGCTTCGCCGAAGTCGATCACGCCGCCCACCTTGGTCGGCTCGGATCCGAGGATCACGTTCTCGAGCACCGTCATCTGCTCGGCGAGCATGAAGTGCTGGTGCACCATGCCGATCCCGTTGTCGATGGCATCGGTCGGGGAGGAGAAGTGGACTTCCTCACCGTTGATGATCATCTGGCCCTCGTCGGCCGGTTGCATGCCGTAGAGGATCTTCATCAGGGTCGACTTGCCGGCGCCGTTCTCGCCGCAGATCGCGTGGATCTCACCCGTCTCGACTCGCAGGTTCACGTTGTCGTTCGCGACCACACCCGGAAAGCGTTTGGTGATCCCGACGAGTTCGATTGCCGCGGTCATGCGGGCACCTCCTGGCCTCACGTTGGGTCGTTGCCGCTCCGACACGCCGGAGCGAGGGCCGAACTTAGCCCAGATGGGCGATGACATCTGCTGTCGACGAAGTCGCGGCGGTCATCCCGAACGGCTCGGGTCGGGACGCGAAGCGGGGGCCGGCGACGCCGGCCCCCGCTTCGGAGGTGTTGCACGACCGGTCGCCCGGTCGCTCTGTCAGCGCAGGTGGATCAGCCTGCTGCCGGATCCGTCGGCACCACGATGTCGCCCGCGATGATCTGTGCCTTGTAGTCCTCGATCGTCGCGATCTGCTCTGCGGTGAGGAAGTCGCCCGTCGTCGAGTAACCGACACCGTCGACCGAGAGGTCGTACACGGTGTTGCCCGAGGTGAAGGCACCCTCCGCCTGCGACTTGGTCACCTCGAAGACGGCGACATCGACCCGCTTGAGCATCGAGGTGAGGATGAAGTCGCGCACTTCCTCGCTCGAGGTGTTGTACTGATCGGAGTCGACACCGATCGCCCAGACCTTGGTGCCCGAGGCTTCGCTGCGCTCCTTGGCGGCCTCGAACAGGCCTGCACCCGATCCGCCGGCGGCGTGGTACACCACGTCGGCGCCCTGGTCGTACATCGCGAGCGCGATCTCCTTGGCGCGGTCGGCGGCGAAGAAGCCGTCGAAGTCCGGAGCCATGGTGATGTACTGCGGGATGACGGTGATATCCGGGTTGACGGCCTTGGCGCCGGCCGTGAAACCGGCCTCGAACTTCTCGATCAGACCGAAACCACCGACACCACCGATGAAGCCGACGGTGCCGCTCTGGCTGTTGAGCGCCGCTGCGGCGCCGACCAGGAACGACCCCTGCTCCTCGGCGAAGGTCAGACCCGAGATGTTGTCGCCCCACGGCACGGCGCCGTTGTCGAAGTCGAGCATCGCGTCATCGATGACCGCGAAGTTGACGTCGGGGTTCTCGGCGGCGACGGTCTTGACGTCCTCGGCGAAGAGGAAGCCGACACCGATCACGAGGGCGCTGGTATCGGCCTGCAGCTGCAGCAGCTCGGCCCGGTTGGACCCGTCTGCGTTCGGCTCGGCTTCGCTGAAGGTGATGCCGAGCTCCGTCTGGGCGCGATCGATGCCTTCGGCGGCCGAGTCGTTGAACGACTGGTCACCGCGACCACCGATGTCGAACGTCAGACCGACGTTGAAGGCCTCCATGTCGTCGGCCGGCTCCGGTGCCGGCTCCTCGGCTGCTGGCTCCTCCGCTGCCGGCTCGTCGGCTGCTGGCTCTTCCGCGGCTGGCTCTTCGGCCGCCGGCTCCTCGGCCGCTGGCTCCTCGGCCGCCGGCGTGTCATCGTCGTCGCCGCCGCAGGCCGCGAGGACCAGCGATGCTGCGAGACCTGCTGCAAGCAGGCGCTTGCTCTTGATCATGTCTCCCCCTTGTGGGACAAGTGTGTTGGTTGTTCACGTGAACGCTGACAGGTTACCCGCTGGTTGTGATCGCGTTCACACATCGGGGCTGTGACATGCGCTTTCGTCGCCGCGGCCATTGCGGGCGAAGACGCACGCCGACGGTGCTCGACCGTGCCGGAGACTGCTCGGTTTGTCAGACTGCAGACCATGTCGCTGGTTCTGATGGAGATCCACGAGGGTGTGGCGCGCCTCACCCTCAACAACCCCGACGAGCGCAACACCATGACCGCGCCGATGGTCGAGGCCATCGTCGAGGCGATGGACACGTTCGAGGCCGACGAATCCGTCGGCGCGGTGGTCGTCACCGGAGCGGGGAGCGCCTTCTGTGCCGGGGCCAACCTCGGCAACCTGCAGACCGCCACGCGGGAGAGCCTCGGCAAGGTGTACGAGGGCTTCCTGCGCATCGCTCGCAGCCCCCTGCCGACCCTGGCTGCGGTGAACGGCCCGGCGGTGGGAGCCGGCATGAACCTGGCGCTCGGCTGCGACGTCCGGATCGCCGCCGTGCGGGCCCGGTTCGACACCAGGTTCCTCCAGATCGGGCTCCACCCCGGTGGTGGCCACACCTGGATGCAGCGCCGCATCGTCGGCCCGCAGGCGGCGATGGCCGCTGTCGTGTTCAGCCAGGTGTTGGACGGACCCGAAGCCGAGCGTGTCGGCTTGGCATATCGGTGCGTGCCCGACGACGAACTGATGTCGGCGGCGCACGACGTCGCACGCGGTGCGGCCACCGCACCGCGGGAACTCGCCATCTTGACCAAGCAGACGATCCGCGACATGGCCGACATCGCAGACCACCAGTCGGCGGTCGAGCGCGAATTCGATCCTCAGTTGTGGACGGTGCAGCAACCGTGGTTCGAGGAGCGGATTGCGGCGCTCAAGGCCAGGATCTCGAGCCGAACACCCTGACGACACGATCTCGCGTCGCCGATGACGATCCTCCGACGTGCTCCGACAATGCTCACGCGGCCACGCCGCGTGAGATCTCTCGCCGGTGCGCCACCCCGCGACGTCCTGGGCCGAAATCGCACACAACTGTTACCAAAGACCCTGCCTCCGGCGCATGACGGCTCGACTATGGTGCACTCAAGGGGAGGAGCTACACCAACCACAACAGGAGGTAGCCCATATGAGCCAGCGTCATCGCACTGCTGAAGTGCCGTTGCCGCCAAAACAGGAACTGCGTGCCCACGCCCACAGCGAGCGGCACCGGATCCATGTGGAGCTCAACCAGGTCGCGCACCAGGTGAGCGCCGGACTCGAGCCAGAAGATCTGCACGAGCCAGGCGCCGCGTGGAAGCCGATTCACCACCACGACGCCGAGGTGGCGAAGACCAAGGTCGCCAAGCAGGCACGACGGAATCGGCGTCACTGGAAGACCAAGATGTGGAAGCGGCGCACCAAGATGCGCCAGGCCAAGGCGGAGGCGTTCCGCCTCGCCGGCGAGAACTGAGGCTCGGCCCACTCCAACCGGTCGTCACCGGTTGACCCCGTTCCGGGTCAACCGGTGATCCAGGCCGTCGTCAACTCGTCGCACCGTTCCGGGTCAGCCGGTGATCCAGGCCGTCGTCAACTCGTCGCACCGTTCCGGGTCAGCCGGTGATCCAGGCCGTCGTCAACTCGTCGCACCGTTCCGTCCACTCCTCGGCGGTGATGGCGTACCGGACGTGGTCCTCCCACGTTCCGTTGATCTCCAGGTAGCGCTCGGCGATCCCTTCGTTGCGGAACCGGAGCTTCTCCATGACACGCCGGCTGTTCGTGTTGCGTGGGACGATGCAGACCTCCAACCGATGGAGCTGGAGCTGTTCGAACGCGAACCGACCGAGGACGACGACGGCCTCGGCGATGTAGCCACGGCCCGCTCGCGACTGATCGATCCAGTAGCCGACGGTGGCACTCTGGAGGGCGCCGCGTGTCACGTTGTTCACGTTGACCTCGCCGGCGAACTGTTGGTCCACGAACACACCGAACGGATAGGCGTGATCGGCCCCGCGCTCTCGCTCGCGGGCGGTGCAGCGTGCCTCGAACGCCGCGCGATCGCGGGTGGGGTCGGGCATCGATCGTTGTCGCAGCGGCTCCCAGGGGACGAGCCACGCCTCGTTGCGCAGTCTGACCTCGCGCCAGGCCGAGAAGTCGTGGACGCCGATCGGCCGGAGCATCACGCGTCGACCGTAGAGACGGGGTGACGGCTGACGCCTGAGGAGCGATGACGGGTGGCGGGCCACGTCAGTGCTCGGCTGCGGGGTGCAGTGTGACCACTTCCAGGTGAAGTCGACGCATCAACGCCAACACGATGCAGCAGGTCGCGAGGATGGGCTCCACGTGCGCAGACGGTAGTCCGGGATTGTGGGCGCGATCGCGCGTCGGCTCGGTAGCGAGCATCCGGAAGATCTCCTCGGCAGCGTCTCGCCGCAGCCCGATCGGCTCGCGCACCGTCTCGGTTCCCACCTCGACACAGGCGAGCGAGGCCACGGTCGGCCCCGTCAGCTCGACCGAGACGATGTCGATGAAGCCCGGGTGCTCCCGGGCGATGTCGTCGAGGTGATCGGCGATCGTACCCAGCGTGTTGGTGAGCGATTCGGGGCGTGGCGGATCGTCGTCGCGGAGCCACCGGTCGGTGATGTTCTCCGCTCCCCACGGGATGACCCATCGGGCGCCGGGCATGAGCACCGCCGTCGACATCTCGCCGATCTCGACCACGGTACCGAGCGCCGATTCGTCGGACGAGGCGAGCCGTCTCTCGATCCAACGGCCGACGGGGTCGTCGCCGCCGGCGAGGTGCCAGGCCCAATGCGCGTGAAGGCACTTCACGCCGATCCTGGTGCCGCCCACGCCGCCGGTCGGCCGCGGGCCGGTGTGGTCGGCGGGGATCTCGGCGTCGCGCTCGGCGGCGTAGCGAGCATGGGCGTCGGCGAGGACCGACGGGTCGATCGCGGCTTCGGCCTCGTCGACACCACCGCCGGCCTCGAGCTGTCCGATCCGGCGGATCTCGCCCGGCCCGATCAGCCAGTAGCGCGTCGGCATCGGCGTACCGTCGTCGAGGAACGGCGCGTTCCGCAGGACGACCGGATCACCGCTGCCGTCGCGCACGGCGACGGTGTAGCGACCCTGCGGTTCGCGTCCGAGCAACTCACGGACCCGAGCCTCGTCGCCCGGGCCCTCGGTCACCGGCGGCGACGGAGGAGCAGCAGGATCAACAGGATCGCTGCGACGGCGGGCGCGAGACGCTTGAGGAGCGCCGGCCCGGCCATGTCGGCAAGGTCGACCGGTTCGGCGGCGGGGCCATCGATCTTGCGGATCGTCGGCGCAGCGGCGACCGCTTCGGAGGAGTCGCCGGCGCCCACAGCGGCCGGAGCCTCGTCGGCGACGGGTTCGGCGACAGGCTCGGTTCCCTGCTCGTCGAGCATCTCGTTGAGGTTGCTCGCGAACTGGTCCATCAGCTTCTTGCTGACATCGCCCATGATGCCGCGACCGAACTGGGCCACCTTGCCGGTGATGTGCAGGTCGGCGGTCACGGTGCACTTGGTGCTGGTCGGCGAGAGGGCCTCGGCCGCGGCGTAGATGTCGGCGTCGGCGTTGCCCCGGCCACCCGTGTCGCGTCCCTTGGCCTTGAGCTTGGCGGTGTGGGTGTCGTCATCACGTTCGACGAACTGGGCCTCACCCTTGAACTGTGCGGTGACGGCTCCGAGTTTGACCTTGACACGGCCGCGGTAGACCTCACCTTCGATCTCCTCGAGCTGTGCGCCGGGGAGACACGGCGCGATGCGCTCGACGTCACAGATGATCGGCCACGCCTCGTCGATCGGGCGGTTCACGGTGAATTGGTTGACGATCTGCTCTGCCATGTCCGGAGGTCCTCCAAGGTGTCGATGTCGATGGCCGACCCAGGGCAGGGTACCTCCTCGACCAGGTCCGGCCTCAGACGAGCGAGCGTGCGGGCGCCGACATCACCAGCGGTCGGAAGCATCGGCCACACGGATCGATCGAGCCGGACGGGGTTCCGGCGTCGACCGCCGTAGGTCGCGATGGCGATCGGAGCGGAGGACGCAGCGACCAGCCGCCAGGCCTCGGATTCGATCCCCGGCTGATCGGCGAGTCCGACCACGACGGCGTCGGCCCCCCGACGGCGAGCGACGTCGATGGCGACACGCAGTGACGTGCTCTGGCCGTCGGCCCAGTCCGGATTCGCGACGACGTCGACCGCCTCGGTCAGATCACCGAGGTCGATCTCGGTGGCCCCCGTCACCACCACCACCGGGCCGATCTCGGCACCGACCGCTGCTGCGACGGCATGCTCGGCGATGGTCCGGCCGCCGAGCCTCGCTGCAAGCTTGTGATGATCGGCGACGAAGCGGCTTCCGGCACCCGCTGCGAGCACGACCGCCAGCGTCTCGCGGTCCACCGACGTGACGCGATCACTCGCGGCATCGGTTGTGTCGCCGGTGGTGTCGCCTTCCGCACCGACCCCCTCGCGTCCCGCGTCCATGGCACGAAGTATGGGGCACGACCGCCGACGTCGACCAGACGAGGCGATGTCCGTGTCTCAAGTCGGTGCCGATTGTGACGAAAATATGTCGAAGAAGCGTGTTTGTTGCGGTCGGATGACGATAATCTCGACAAACGACCGCTGTGGGTGTTCAACCCGCAACGCACAGGAAGAGCCGTATGACTCGCACCCACCAACCCACCAACCGAGGCGTCGCGCCCTGGCGCCGACTCGTCGTCGGTGTTGCCGTCGTGGGTGCCTCGTGCCTCGTCAGCGTTGTCGACAGCGCCGGCGCCGCCCCCCGGACCCAGTCCGAGTCGATCGCCGTCGAGGCGGAGCGGGCGCTCGATGCGCTGGCCGGGTGGACCGAGACGCAGAACCCGGCCGACTACGTCCAGTTCGTGCAGGGTCGTGAGCTGACCGCGACCATGACGGCCACCGATCTCGAGGTCGACGGCGAGACGATGCGTGCCGCCTGGGCCGCGGCCCCGGAGTCCAAGCAGCGGGCGGTCCTGGCCGCGATGTCGCAGCTCGGTGTCCCGTACCGAACGCTGAAATCGGATCCCGAGGTCGGTTTCGACTGCTCGGGACTCACGAGCTGGGCGTTCGCCCAGGCCGGCGTCGAGCTCCCTCGCATCAGCAGGGACCAGATCAACGATGCCGTCGGCGTCGAGCTTGCGACGGCCACCCCCGGCGATCTCGTGTACTACCCCGGCCACATCGGGATCTACCTCGGTGCCGAGACGTATGTCCACTCGCCGAACTCGGGCAATCACGTCGAGGCGGTTCACCTACCGGGCAAGTCGCTCCGATTCGGCGACGCCACGATCGCCGACGACTGACCGGCCGCACAGCGGCCACGGCCGGGACCCAGGTCCACCAGCCCTCGTCTCGCCGCTCGTTGCGGATCGTGTTTGGAGCTGGGCCGGATCACTGATGGATCGGACCGCTGCCGTCGCGCAGCGACGGCGCGACTCGGCCGGTGTGCCGGGCGATGATCTCGGCACAGATCGAGATCGCGGTCTCCTCCGGTGTGCGGGCACCGATGTCGAGCCCGATCGGTGACATCAGGCGGTCGAGCCCGGCCCGATCGGTCACGCCGACCTCGGCGAGGCGCTCCATCCGCTTGTCGTGGGTCGTTCGGCTGCCCATCACCCCGATGTAGCCGACCCGTGTGGCGAGCGCCCCCTGCACCGCCGGCACGTCGAACTTGGGGTCGTGGGTCAGGATGCAGACGGCGTCGCGCGGACCCAGCTGGTCGCCCCGTTCGTCGAACATCGGCCCCGGCCAGGTGACCCGCACCTCGTCGGCCATCGGGAACCGACGTCGGGTCGCGAAGATCTCCCGTGCATCGCACACCGCAACCCGATAGCCGAGCACCTTGGCGACCTTGGCGAGTGACGCGGTGAAATCGACCGCACCGAAGATCCACATCTGGGGCGGGGGCGCCCAGCTCTCGATGAAGACCCTCACGACCGGGGTGTCGAGCAGATCCTCGGGGGTGGTCTCGCCGTGCGGGCCGTAGTGGCGCACTCCCGAGCGGCCGGCTTCGAGCTCGGCGAGGGCGTCGCGGTGGGCCACCCGATCGAGCTCGGCATCGCCGAGCGAGCCGAGCGGATCCATGTCGGGCCGGACGAGGAGCTTGCCTCCGACCGAGGGGCCGTCGATCACGGTGACCAGCGCGACCGGGTCCTGGGCGCGGAGGGCCTCCGACAAGGCGTCGTACACAGGTGACGGGTTCACCAGTCGAGTTCCTCGATGAAGAGCCGGATCGTGCCGCCGCACGTGAGCCCGACCGCGAAGGCATCGTCGTCGCTGTACCCGAACGTGATCACCCCGGCGTCGCGGTCGCCCTGGAGGATCGACAGTGATTCGGTGACGACCGCACCCTCGACGCAGCCCCCGCTGACGCTCCCGACCACCTCGCCCACCTCGTTGACGGCCATCGCCGCCCCCGGATCGCGCGGACCGGAGCCCTCGATGTCGACGACGCGCGCCAGCGCGACCCGCTTGCCGTCGGCACGCCACCGGTCGATGTCGTCGAGGAGATCCTTCATGATCCCAGTCTGCCCGAACGGCACCTCGAGTCCGTCGTCGTGACCGTCTCGATGTCAGGGACACCTCGAGTCCGTCGTCGGCGAGTGCCGAGGGCGAGTGGCGGCTGTCCCGGGTCGACGCGACGCGGAGCGGGGCGCTGCGTCGGGCGGCGACCCTCGACGGACGGACACCGCTGACTTGCCACGACGAGGAGTCCTGCGTCCGGTCCGCGTGTCGCCTCAGGTCACCGAACGGTCCTGGTCGCGCCAGTAGGGGGCACGCAGATCGCGTTTGAGGATCTTGCCGGCCCCGGACTTGGGGAGTGCGTCGCTCCGGATGACGATCGAGCGCGGCACCTTGAACCCGCCGATCGAAGCGCGGCAGTGCGCGATCAGGTCCTGCTCGGTCGCCGCGGCATCGGCCTTGAGCACGACCTCGGCGTGGACCGCTTCACCCCACTGCTCGTGGGGGATGCCGAACACCGCCAGCTCGAGAACGTCCGGATGGCCGGCGAGCGCGTTCTCGACCTCGGTCGTGTAGACGTTCTCGCCCCCCGACACGATCATGTCCTTGGCGCGGTCGACGATGAACACGTAGCCACCCTCGTCGACCGACGCGAGGTCGCCGGTGCGATACCAACCGTCCTCGGTGAACGCGGCCGCGGTCTCCTCCGGGCGATTCCAGTAGCCCGGCATCATGTTCGGGCCGCGGACCGTGATCTCACCGACCTCGCCGCTGCGGCAGAGCGACCCGTCGTCGCGGCGAATCTCCACGTCGACCCCGATGCAGGGCGTGCCGGCGCTCGCGAGCCGGTGCAACGCATCGGCGTCGCCGGTCATCGCCCGCTCGTGGTCGGCCGCCGACAGCTGGCAGACGTGGGGGCACATCTCCGTCATGCCATAGCCCTGCGAGAATCCGCACGGGAGCTCGTCCATCGCGCGGCGGAGCAGTGCGACCGGCATCGGTGACGCTGCGTAGAGGCACATTCGCCACGACGAGAGATCGCGGTCGGCCGTACCGGAGTGGTTGAGGAACATGTTGATCATCGTCGGGACCAGGACGCAGATCGAGATCTCGTACTCCTCGATCATGCGGCCCACCAGGTCGGGGTCGAAGCCCGGACAGATGACGTTGGTCCCGGCGACGAGCATCTGGCTGTACATGTTCGCCACCCCGGCCGAGTGGAACATCGGGGTGAGGTGCAGGAACCGGTCTTCCGCGAACATCGGGTTCGCCCAGAGCATGTGCTTGGCGTTGACCATCAGGTTGCCGTGGGTCTGCATCACGCCCTTGGGTCGCCCGGTGGTCCCGCCGGTGTAGGTGATGCCGGCGACCGAGTCGGCGTCGAGGGTCCGTGGCACCGGTTGCGGGTCGGCGCCCGCGAGCTCGTCCCAGGCGACCGATCCGTCGGGGGACGGGCCGTCGTCCATCCAGATCAGCTGCTCCAGCGAATCACACCGGTCGCGGAGCGCCGTCGCGACTTCCCAGTGGCGAGCGTCGGCGAACAGCACGCGTGGCGCCGAATCGTCGACGATGAACTCGAGTTCGGGCAGGGCGAGCCGGAAGTTCAGATCGTTGAAGACGAGGTCCGCGGTCGGGATCGCCGTCCAGGCCTCGAAGTGACGGAACGAATTGAGCGCCAGACCGGCCACGCGGTCGCCGCTCTGGAGGCCGAGCCCGAGTAGGCCGCCCCGGAGGCGGTCGATGCGATCCGACAGCTCGCGGTAGGTGATCCGGACATCGCCGTCGACGAGACCGATCTTGTCGGGCGCGACCATCCGAGCACGTCGGATGGGGGTGTCGAGCGTGCCGTGGCGGAAGCGGATCTCGACCATCCCGCCATCATTGCCGAGCGCCGCCATCGACTCGTCAGCGGTGTTCGGTCACGGCGAACCGATGACGGCGGCGAGCTCCTCGATCGCCTCGATCGAGTGCCCCTCGACGAAGGCGTCGACGTGCGGAAGCGCGGCGGCCATGCCGCGCGCGAGCGGCGCATAACCGGGCGTCACCTTCAGTGGGTTGACCCAGATCACCTTGTGAGCGACCCGGTGGAGCCGCTGCATCTGCTCACCGAGAACCTCGGGCTCGCCACGGTCCCAGCCGTCGGAGAGGATCACCACGATGGCTCCCCGGGCCATGCCGCGTTGACCCCACTCGTCGTTGAAGACCCGCAGGCCCTCACCGAGGCGCGTGCCGCCGCCGAAGTCGGCGACGCGGGTGCCCGCCCGGTGAAGTGCCTCGTCGGGGTCGCGCGACGAGAGCTCGCGAGTCAGCCTGGTCAACCGTGTACCGAGCGCGAACGCCTCGACCTTCTGGCGGCCGGCGACGGCGGCGTGGACGAATCGGATCAGGGCGCGTGCGTACGGCTCCATCGAGCCGCTGACGTCGAGCAGCAGGACGAGTCGGCGGTTGCGTGCGCTCGGCTGCTGGAAGTGGCGCCGCACCGGTTCGCCGCCGGCGCGCATCGACGCCCGGACCGTTCGGCGCAGATCGGGACGATCGGTGCGACGATCAGCAGTGGTCAATCGAAGCGAACGGCGCGGTGCCCCGACGAGACGCAGGCGACTCATGAGCTGCTGCGCCTCGACGAGCTCCTCGGAGCTGTACTCGGCGAAGTCCTTGTGGCGCAGGACCTCGGTGGCGCTGAAGCGCAGCTCGATCACAGGATCGTCGCTGGCCTCGGCACGATCCGGCCCCTCATGGTCGTCGTCACCGTCATCGTCGACGGCCAGGGTGACGTGCAGGGTCTCGTCCTCATCGAGCGCGTCGGGGTGTGCCGAAGTGTGCTCCCAGAAGACTCGGAACGCACGGTCGTAGATCTCCTGGTCCTCGGGACATCGCAAGAGGGTGGTCCGTCCGGCCCAGTAGGTCGTGTCGCGGTCGTCGAGACCGGTGACGGCGAGTGCCTCGCCGAATGCGATCGTCGAGCTCGTGGGGACCGTGATCCCGGCGCCACGCAGGACACGGCTGAACGCGACGGCGATCTCGCCTGCGTCTCGTGTGCCGGTGGCGGACATCGACCGCGCGTCAGTGCCCGGCACCGTGCTGGAAGGCGAGCTTGACGATGTCGGGGATGCCGTGCTGCTCGACCCGATGGTGGTCTTCTCGGTACTTGAGCACCGTACCCAGCGTCGTGGCGACACTGTGCTCATCGAGTGTCGTCACACCGAGTCGCCCGAGCGCCGTGGCCCAGTCGATCGTCTCGGCCACGCCGGGGGGCTTGTAGAGATTGAGGTCGCGCATCGTCTCGACCGCGGCAGCGACCTGTCGTGCGAGGGCTTCGGAGCACTCGGGCACTCGCAGCCGGACGATCGCCACCTCGCGCTCGAAGCCGGGATGCTCGACCCAGTGATAGAGGCAGCGCCGCTTGAGCGCATCGTGCACGTCGCGAGTCCGGTTGGACGTCAAGATGACGATCGGAGGCGTTTCGGCTCGGTAGACGCCGAGCTCGGGAACGGTGATCTGGAAGTCGGAGAGGACCTCCAGGAGGTAGGCCTCGAATTCGTCGTCGGCCCGGTCGACCTCGTCGATCAACAACACGGGCGGTGGCCCGTCGCCGTGTCCGATCGCGCGCAGCAGGGCCCGCTTGATCAGGAAACGCTCCTGGTACAGATCAGCCTCGATCGCATCGGACGACTTCCCCGACGTCTCGCCCGTCGCCTCGGCGGCTCGCAGGTGGAGGAGCTGTCGAGCGTAATCCCAGTCGTAGACGGCCTGGGACGCGTCGATGCCCTCGTAGCACTGCAGGCGGATCAGCTCCCCGCCCGTCCAGGCCGACAGCACCTTGGCGAGCTCGGTCTTTCCGACGCCGGCCTCACCCTCGAGCAACAGCGGTCGCTTGAGCTCGAGCGCGAGGAACACGGCGGTCGTCAGTCCGTCGTCGGGGAGGTACCCGTGCTCGGTGAGCGCAGCAGAGACGTCGGCCGGTGTCACATCACGGAACCTAACCGGCTGCGGAGGTCGACGAGGCTTCGAGCACGTGGGCGGCGTCGTTCCGTCCGGTTCCGTGTGGTGTCAGTGGATCGGTGGATCGGTGGCCGTGGTGTGCAGGATCCGTTCCTCCATCGCCCGTAGTTCGCTCCCCGCATCGAGTCCTGCCTCAGTGAGGGTGTTGCGGAGTCGCTGACAAGCCCGCAGCGCCTCGACCCTCCGGTCGTCGCGCAGCAGCGCCTCGACGAGCAGGTACCAGAGCCGTTCGCGGTAGGGGTGTTCCTCGACGGCGCTCTCGAGCTCTGCGATCGCGATCTCGTGATGGCCGAGGGCGAGTTCACACTCCAGCGACAGCTCCATCACCGCGAGTCGCAACTCATCGAGTCGAAGGCTCTCGAGCCGGAACGGCTCTTCGTCGCAGAGGTCGCCGAACGGATCTCCGCGCCAGAGACCGAGAGCCGACCGGCACAGCGAAGCGCACCGTACGGCATCGTCACGGTGCCGGGTGGCGTCGACGAGCAGGTCCTCGAACATCAGCGCGTCGATCTGGTCTCGCTCGACCTCGAGCCGGTACGTGTGATCCGAGTGAACCAAGGTGTCGCCACCGACCAGGTGACGCATGCGCGAGACGTACGTCTGGAGGGAGTTGTCGGCCGATCGCGGTGGGTGGTCGCCCCACAGTGCGGCGCGGAGTTGGCTCGTCGAGACCGCGCGCCCGGCAGCCACCACGAGCACACCGAGCAGCACGCGGGCGTTCCGACTTCCGACGGGCTGCACACCGTCCGGCGTGAGCACGTCGATCGGCCCGAGCACTCGGATCAGTTGGTTGCGCTCCATCGCCGCGCCTCCGACTTCCACTCTCAGTCTGCGCCCGCACGGCGTGTCGGCCAAGGGCCCAACGGACCGTCCAGGAAACTGCAGGTGGGCGTCCATCGGGGCGCAACGGCCCGTCCATCGTCGCGGCGCATGCTGAGGGTGCAGACGAGGAAGGGAGGAGTGATGACACGGACACTCGAGCGCCCGACCAGTCGAGAACTGCAAGCGGGCGACACGTTGGTGCGTGAGGCACCGGAGCAGCGCACGGTCACGGCACCGGATCGCGACTTCGTCATCCCGACGCCGTCGCGTCGGCCGATTCGCTGGATGCGTTGGCTGGCGGTGATCGGGATCATCGCGATCGGCATCGGAACCGCGGTGTACCTGGTTCGCGACAGCGGGACCGAGACGGCCACCCTGGTACCCCGGACCGCTGATGGGGCCGAGGGCTGGTACCTCTCGACGCTGCCGGAGACGGTGGTGCCGAGGACGGCTGACGGCGCCGAGGGCTGGTACCTCTCGACGCTGCCGGAGACGGTGGTGCCGAGGACGGCTGACGGCGCCGAGGGCTGGTACCTGTCGACCACGCCGGTCGTCGTGATGCTGCCGCGGTCGGCCGATGGGTTCGAGGGCTGGTTGCTGAACCTCGATCCGACCGTACCGCGGTCGGCTGATGGGGCCGAGGGCTGGATCCGGTCGACGTACTTCATCGTTCGGCCGGAGGCGGGTGGACCGACACGTTCGGCGTATCTGCCGGTGACCTCGGGTGAGGTGTACAACTACAACCCGGGCAGGCAGGGTCCCGATGTGGATCTGGCTCCTGACTGGGCCTTGAACACGACGTCAGCCCCCGCCACCGTGGGCCAGGGTCCCAATGTGGATCTGGCTCCTGATTGGACGTTGGACACGACGTCGAGGTGACGTCGGGGAGCGGTGCGTGACGCCGACCCGTCCCCCGATGCGTATGTGGCGCCGACCGATCGGTCGGCGCCACATCGCGCGTGGGCTCAGCTGTCGAAGCCGAGTCCCATCTTGTCGAGACCTCGGAGCCAGAGATTGCGCTTGCCGGTCCGGTCCTCGTGGTCGAGTGACCAACGTGTGGCCTGGATCCCGACGAACCGAAAGGGTTCGGGTGGGAACGGAAGCGGTTTGGATTGCACGAACTGGGTCTGCGAGGCGATCGTCTTTCGGCCGTGGAGCAGGTCGAGCATCACCGAGGCGCCGAAACGCGACGCGCCGACGCCGAGCCCGGTGTACCCGAGTGCGTACGCGATCCGCCCGTTCATCGCCCGTCCCCAGAACACCGAGAATCGACTGCACGTGTCGATCGCCCCGCCCCACGTGTGGGTGAACCGCACCCCTTCGAGCTGTGGAAAGGTCTCGAAGAAGTGGGCGCTGAGCCGCGCCCAGGACTCGGGCCGGCTCTCGAGCTCGGTGTTGACCTTGCCGCCCCAGTAGTAGACCGCGTCGTACCCGCCCCAGAGGATGCGGTTGTCGGCCGTGAGCCGGTAGTAGTGGAACTGGTTGGCCACGTCGGACAGACCTTGGCGGTGCTCCCACCCGATCGACGACATCTGCGCGTCGGTCAGCGGTTCGGTGACCATGCAGTAGTCGTAGACGGGCGCGATGTAGTTCGACAGCCGACGCAGCAGCGGACGGGAGGCGTTCGTGGCGAGCGCGACCCTCGCGGCGCGGATGGCGCCGAGCGGCGTCGTGACGATCACGCCGACGCCGTCCCGCTTCAGCTCGGTGGCGCGCGTGTCTTCGTAGATGCGGACACCCAGTGACTCGGCAGCATGCTTGAGCCCCCACACCAGTCGAGCCGGGTCGACCAGGGCGCAACCGTTCTTGTCCCAGACCCCGCCGGTGTAGATCGGGGAGTGGATCTCGGCCTGCATCCGTTCGGTGTCGAGCCACTCGACGTCGTGACCGAGGGTTCGCATCAGCTCGTAGTCCTCGCGGATCTCCTCGAAGAACGACGGCGGGTGGTTGACGTTGGCGACCTCGATCACACCCGTGCGCTCGTAGTCGCAGTCGATGCCGTAGTGGTGGATCGATCGTTCGATCTCGTCGAGGTTGCGCATCCCGAGCTCCTCCAGGAGCTCCACCTCGTCGGGCCATCGAGAGCGGGCGTTCGCGATGCCATGGGTGAGGCTGGCATCCATGAAGCCGCCGTTGCGACCGCTCGCCGCCGAACCGACGGTGGATGCGTCGATCAGCACGACGTCGTGGCCCGGGTCGCGCTCCTTGGCGAGGATCGCCGTCCAGAGCCCGGTGTATCCACCACCGACGACGCACAAGTCGCACGACTCGGTGCGTACGAGGGTGGGGTTGGAGTCGGGCTCGTCGAGATCTTCGTACCAATAGGGGTATTGGTCGGCGTCGGCGATCGCATCGAGGTGACGCTGATCGAAATCTTCGCTGTCGCTCGCCATGGACACCTGCTCCAGACCGTATCGGGGCTCGATTCGGATCCGGGCGCCGAGTGTAGGGCGCCCCGATCCAGCCGCCCGGTTTCCGGGCCGGCGAGCAGCGACTGCAAAGTCTTCGACAACTCCTGCGGCGGCCGGGAACCGATCGGTCGGCTGTGACGTCAACAAGCGGTCCGGCCTACCGTGCGCCGGCGTTCTCGAAGGGGTAGCCATGTCACACAGTCGTGTTCGGTCACGTCTCGCTGGTGGAATCGGGGTCGTGCTCCTGGTTGCGGGAGTGGTCTCGTCCGCATCTGCCGGCCCGGTGCCGACGGTGTTCCCGGACGAACCGGTACCGGGGACGCGGGTGAGCGATCACTCGCGTTACATCTCGCTGTCGACGTTCTGGACCCAGGTCGACACCCTGCCCGACGGCACTCCCGTTCCGCCCGGAACGGCTGCGTTCGGCAACGTTCATGTCGGCTATCTCGATGTCTACGAGTACACGGGTGAGACGGTCATCAAGGTGCCCGGCCAACGCAAGGTCGTTCAGCCGAACTCGGGAACGTTCGCGTATGCGCAGATCCAAGACTTCGATTGCCCGGTCGGGGTCCTACCGCCGACCGGCGGCGGTCACGGTGAGGGAGTGATCGCCGAGGCGGTCCTCGACGATCCGGTCGTTGCGCCCGAGAAGCTCGAGCAGATCGCCGAGGATGCCGCGATCATCGCTGCCATCGACGAACCACCGGCGGGCGGCTGCGTCCACATCGGGCTCCGCACCGGACAGGAGGACGGCCTCACGCTCAGTGTTGATCGCAAGCTGGCCACAGCGACCGCGACGGGGAACCTGTTGATGTACTCGGGCGGCGATCCGCACAGTGGGGAGCCCGGAACCGTGGTCGGGCGGCCGCGAGTCGATGTCGTCTGGACCGGGGTCGGCGACACGGGCCACAGCGAGAACACCGGGACGTACCGGCGCGGCACCCAACGCTGGCAGTACGAGAGCAGCGGCAAGGACCGCGAGGCCACGATGAGCGGGATCCTCGGACCGATGGGCTTCGCTCCCGAGTTGTCGGGTGGCTACATGAACGTGGGCGACAACAGTTCGACGCAGAGGTACTGATCAGGATGACTCCACACATTTCCACGCGGCCGACGCTTTCGCGTCGAGCGTTGTTGGGCGCATCGGCGGCCGCCGGTCTCACGGCGGCCGCCGGGTTGCCCACCGGATTCGTCACCGCATCGGGTGACGATCGCGACCGTGCCAGGGCGTCGACCCGCGTCTCGCCGCTCGCTCCTCCGCTCCTCAAACCGGGGGCCCCCGTTCAGCAGGCGTGGTTCGACAGCGTCTACGCCGGTGTGATGGCCGAGAACTGGTCACCGCCCGCCGGAGCACGCGTGTACGCGATCATCGCCGTCGCCTCGTACGAGGCGGTGTGGCCGGCAATGCGGACGCGGTATCGCTCGCTCGGCCAGCAGCTCAACGGTCTACCCAGGCTCCCGCGGGTCGATCGAGCATCGATCGACTGGCACGCGGCTGCGAACAAGGCGATCGCAGTGTCAGCCGATGCGCTCTTCGCTGCCGCGTCCAGCGCATCTCGCGATCGGAACTCGGCCACCTACGAGTCCCAGCTCGCAGCGCGTGTGGCGGCGGGTGTTTCCGCCGAGGTGCTCGCTCGCTCGGAGGCATTCGGTGCGGCGATCGGCGGCGCGGTCGTCGCGTGGCAGGCGACCGATGGTTACACCGAGATGCGGGCGATGCCACCGTACGCGCCGCCGGTCGGGCCCGGGTTGTGGGAGTCGACTCCCCCGAACTTCCGGCCCGCGATCGAGCCGTACTGGGGCACGCTGCGGCCGATGGCTCTCCCATCGGCCGACGCGTGCTTCCCGTTGCCGATCCCGTTCCCGTACAGCGAGGATCCGGCCTCGGAGTTCTACGCGCAGGCGAGGTTCGTGTACGAGCGATCGAAGATCATCACCGACACCGAGCGTCACATCGCCACGTTCTGGACCGACAACCCGCTGGTGACCGGCACACCCGCCGGTCACTGGCTACAGATCATCAGTCAGCTCGTCGATCTGCGCCGGATGTCGCTCGATCAGGCAGCCGCCACGTACGCGATCGCTGCGGTGACGCTGGCCGACGCCTTCACCTCGACCTGGCAGGCGAAGTTCGTCCTGAACCTGGTCCGGCCCGTGACGTACGTGCGCAGGCTCATCGATCCGAACTGGTCGACGATCATCAACACGCCGCAGTTCCCGGAGTACACGTCGGGGCACTCGGTGACGTCGAACGCGGTTGCGAACGTGTTGGAAGGCCTCCTCGGACGCAACATGACCTTCGTCGATCGCTCCCCGGTGCCCCGCGGTATCCCCGAGCGATGGTTCACGTCGATCCGCGCCGCCGCCAACGAGGCCATGCAATCCAGGATCTACGGCGGCATCCACTACCCGATGGGCATCGAAATGGGAGCCGAGCAAGGTGATCGCGTGAGCGCGACCGTGACCGCCTCGGTCCGCATCCAACGCTGAGCCTGACGGGTGCCCCGCGCGACCGCACGGGGCACCCGTCTGCCATCGGGCCGGTGCGCATCGAGCGATACGGTCGTCTGCATGGACCTCGGGATCTCGGGCAAGCGGGCAGCCATCGCAGCATCATCGGCAGGTTTGGGCTTCGCCAGCGCTCACGCTCTCGCGGGCGAAGGCGCCCGCGTCGCGATCTGCGGCCGAGACAGCGGGCGCATCCACGCCGCAGCGGAGCAGATCGGCACACTCGCAGTTCCGCTCGTGTGCGACGTCGCGGCCCCCGACGGCGCAGCCCGTTTCGTCGCCGTCGCGACCGAAGCGCTGGGTGCCGTCGACATCCTCGTCACGAACGCCGGCGGACCCCCGGGAGGCAACTTCGCCCAGACACCGGTCGACGCGTATCCGCCCGCGCTCGATCTGAACCTGATGTCGGTGGTCGCGATGTGCAAGGCCGCCGTCCCCCCGATGCAGGGACGTGGTTGGGGCCGCGTCGTCGCGATCACGTCGCTGTCGGTTCGCCAACCGATGGCGCAACTGATCCTGTCGAACACGGCTCGTGCCGGGGCGACCGCCTTCCTCAAGACGCTCGCCCGGGAGGTCGCCGCCGATGGTGTCACGGTGAACAGCGTCCAGCCGGGTCTGCACCTGACCGACCGCCTCCGGGAGATCTACCGCGACGGCCTGCCCGATCGCCCGCTGGGTGATCCGGCCGACTTCGGGCAGGTGGTCGCGTTCCTGTGCAGCGAGCAGGCGAGGTTCACGACCGGCGTCCAGCTCCACGTCGACGGAGGGGACTACGCCGGTCTGCAGTGATCGCGCTCCGCGTCACGAGTTGTGCCTGGCACAACTCGTGACGGGGTCAGCCCGACGCTTCGGTGAGAGCTCGCTTGACGAGCACCTTGGCGAGGTGTGTCCGATACTCGATGCTGGCGTTGAGATCGGCTTGCGGTTCGGCCTCGGCCGCGGCCTGGTCGGCGGCGTCCTCGATCGACGCACCACCCGACAGTGCCGACGACACGCTCGAAGCGAGGATCGGCGTGGAACCCATGTTGACCAGGGCCACGCCCGAATCACCGTTTCGGCGCCATGCGGCGACGCCGACGATCGCCCAGTCCTGGGCGCGCCGGTTGAACTTCTGGAAGCTCCACCCCGCACCGTTCATCTTCGGGACCCGGATCTCGGTGAGCATCTCGTCGGCGGAGAGCGCCGACGTGAGGAAGCCCTGGAAGAAGTCGCCCGCCGCGATCTCCCGGCTGCCGTTCGGGCCCTGGGCGACGAACGTGGCGCCGAGCGCGAGCGCGGTCGCCGGGAGATCCGAAGCCGGGTCGGCGTGAGCGATCGATCCCCCGATGGTGCCACGGTGACGAACCTGCGGATCGCCGACGTGGCTCGCCGCATGGGCGAGCAACGGAACGTCGGCGCGCAGCAGGTCACTGTTCTCGACGTCCATGTGGCGGGTCAGGGCGCCGATCGCCACGTGGTCACCGGCGTCGCGGATGTACGACAGGTCGCCGACTCGCCCGATGTCGACGAGCACGGTCGGCTGGGCCAGGCGGAGCTTCATCAGCGGCAGGAGGCTGTGGCCACCGGCCAGGAACTTCGCCTCGTCGCCGTGCTGGCTGATGAGGCTGATGGCCTCGTCAGCCGATCCGGCCCGGACGTAGTCGAATGCTGCAGGGATCACTGTTCGTCTCCTTCGATCACGTCGCCGGTCACTTCGCCGCTGCGGCGAGGACGGACTGAACGATGTTGTGGTAGCCCGTGCAGCGGCACAGGTTGCCCTCGAGCCCGATGCGCACGTCCTGCTCGGACGGGTTCGGGTTCTCCTTCAGCAGGCTGGTGGCGGCCATGACCATGCCGGGTGTGCAGTATCCGCATTGCAGACCGTGGTTCTCCATGAACGCCTGCTGCATCGGGTGCAGGGTGCCATCGGCAGCGGCGAGCCCCTCGATCGTGGTGATCTCCTGGCCGTCGGCCTGGACTGCGAGGACGGTGCAGCTCTTGACCGCTTCACCGTTGAGATGGATGCTGCAGGCACCGCACGACGAGGTGTCGCAGCCGATGTTGGTGCCGGTCAGCCCGACGTGCTCGCGGATGTACTGCACGAGCAGCGTACGTGGTTCGACGTCGCCGGTGTGCGTGACCCCGTTGACGGTGACGCTGATCTCCACTGTGACTCCCCTCGGTCTGAACGTGGATGGTGCTGAGTGGCCGACCGTAGTCGGCGATCGGCGACCATCATGCATCATGGAACGCCCGACGCAAAACGGAAGTTGCGGCCGGGGCTCGTTTTCGGGTCGATTCTCGTGATCCGGACGGAGCGGACTTCGTGGAAGCCGGTTCAGGCGTCGCGTAGGAAGCGCTGGAGCAGTCGCTGATGGTCGGCCTCGAACCGGTCGTAGGCCTTCCTGAGGTCGTCGACCGGCCAGTCGTCGGATGTCAGTTCCACCGGGAGCAGCGGTTCGTTGCGCAGGAACCGGACCACCGTCGCAGAGGTCGTGAAGAGCACGGGGATCGCCGTTGCGTTGGCCCAATCGACCTCGTCACGTCGGGCGTTCATCTCCTCGAGGAGCCGGCGACTGGTCACGGCGATCGCCGGGAGGTCCCACAGGCGTCCGGTCAGCCGGTCGTGGCCGATGCCATCGATGGGTCCGGTCGTCATGATCCAGTCCGGCTCGGCGGTTGGCCGTTCGAGGTTCGACGGTCGCATCCAGATGTCGGGCCGGAGTTCCCCGTAGCGGCGGTTGGCCATGGTCGTGCGGAAAACGACGGCGTTCGGCGAGGTCACGTTGGTCGGCGACGGCGACGATCGTGTGCCACTGACGGTCCCATTCGGAATCTGGTGACCGGCGGCCGGCATCCTGCGACGCCTGGCGGTCGAGGAGCAGCCCGGCGAGGCGATACCGGCCGTCGACCGTGTCCACATCGCCGGTGGAGACCATCCGGGACAGTGCGGTGCGCATCGTGCCGCCGGGGATGCCGAAGAGGTCGGCCAACGCGACGAACGCCCGGGCGGGCAGCTCGGGTGGGTGTGTGCCCAGCAGCACCGACAGCGCGATCGATCGAGCGTTGAGTGGCCGGAGCTCGACCGAGCTGGGGTGCGTCTCCCCCGATCGAATATTACGCGACTTGTTCACGACGATCGACGAGTGTAACATCTCGTGCATGGCAGCAACGGCGCCCGGCCAGATCCCTGCTCAGATCCCGGCTCTGATCCCAGCCGGGCGAGGCCGAACCGACGCCGTCGGTCCGGAGGGCGGGGGCACGAACATGGTGCCCCCTGCCGAGCTCCTGCCCGATGTGTTGCCGACCGATCGCCTCAACGCTCGTGCCAAGCCTGTTCGTGGGTTGCGCAACGAGTTGCGACGCATACCGAACGCCCGCAACGTCGTCGCCGTCGCCGCCACCCTGCTCCAGTCGTTCGGTGTCGTGATCGCGGCCGCCGTCGTCGACACCTGGTGGTCGTACGCGCTGGCATTCCTCCTGATGACCCGGGGCCACGTGTGCCTCAACATCCTCGGGCACGAGGCCGCCCACCGGCTGCTGTTCTCGAATCGGCGTGCCAATGACTGGTTCGGTCGGTTGCTCGCCTACTCGTCCTACCAGGCGATGCTCGCCTACCGCCGAGCCCACTTCGCCCATCACCGCGACGAGATGGGCCCCGACGAACCTGATGCGTCCCTGTATGCCGGCTACCCCATCACGCACGACTCCTGGCGCCGCAAACTCACACGCGACGCCGTCGGCATCAGCGCCTACAAGAACTTCCGGGTGCTGGTCGGCGCCGTTCGCAAGCGCAAGTCCGAAGCCCTGCAGATCCTCGCGCTCCACCTCGCGATGCTCGGCGTGTCGATCGTCTTCATGCGCCCGATGGCGTACGTCGTGTGGATCGCCTCGTGGTCGACGCTGTGGCGCGTCTCGAACCGCCTGCGCGCGATCGCGGAGCACGGTGGCATGATCCGCTCCCCTGACCGGCGCGAGACCACCCACGTGATCGAGCAATCTCTGCTCGCCCGGTACTGGATGGTGCCGTACCACACCGGCTGGCACCTCGCCCACCACGTCGACATGGGCGTACCCTGGACCAATCTCCCGCGTCTCCACGACGAGCTCGTCGCGAGCGGCTGGGTCGTCCCCGAGATCGTGTACCCGACCTACCGCGCATTCTGGCGCGAGGCATCGTCAGGCCGTCAGGTCGGTCGCAGCAGCCGCGCTGAGGGTGCCAGCTTCCTCGCCTTCGACGTCTGACCCCAACCGTCACGGTTGGGGTCAGACCCCAACCGTGACGGTTCGTGGCGGCGGTCTCAGTTGCCGGGGGCGGTGACTGGCGTCGTGTCGACGAGTGGGCTGAGTGCCGTTCGCACGGTCGTCGCCGGATCGGTCCCTGGGGCCGTGTACTCGATCGCCGTGAGACTCGTGCCGCTCACGGTGATCGTGACGTCGATCGTGGCGTCACCCGGGAGCGCGAACGCGGACGACGGGTAGCTCGCCGTGAGAGTGGTACCCGAGGTGTCGTACGCGGACACCGCGATCGCTGAAGGGGTCGCGAGAGCAGAGAGGGGATCGGCAACCGGCGCCGGTTGGTCGAGCTCCTGCCAGACGCCGTTCTCGGCCACCCACGATCCCTGCGGGGTGATCACGTATCCGATGGTTGCTCCGTTCGACGTGACCGCCATGCGCGTGCTCCCGCCGAGGCGGTCACCCTCGGCTGACGAGCGCGACCTCGGATCCGAGCGTGACGGTCGTGACGAAGTGGTAGCCGGCGGATGCCCCCGCGATCGCGTCCGCGAGCAGGGCGGGCGCGTCGGGTGCCACCAGCTCGACGACCGTCGGATCCGGTGCCACGGTCGGCGTCGGGACCGACGAGGCGTCGATCGTGCTGCCGGAATCGACCGATGCCGTCACAGGAGACGTTGCGGCGATCGTCGCCGAGGTCGCCGTCGCGCTCGAGACTCCATTGTCGGATGTGCTGCAACCCGTGAGCAGGCTCAGGGCGAGCAACGGCCCGGCCCCCCAGACGAGGAGCCGGGCCGGTACCCCGACGTGGTCAGTCGTCATCGTGATCGCGATCGCCGCGGTCTCCGCCGCGATCGCCGTCGTCTCCACCGCGACGGTCATCGTCGTCGTGGTCGTCATCGTCGTGGTCGTCATCGTCGTGGTCGTCATCGTCGTGGTCGTCATCGTCGTGGTCGCCATCGCGTGGTCGCCATCGTGGTCGCTCGTCGTGGTCGCCATCGCGGTCGCCATCGCGGTCGCCGTCGCCGTCGCGACGATCGCCGTCATGATCGCGGTCGCGACGGTCGCCGTCATGATCGCGGTCGCCGCGTGGCGTCTCCGGGACGACGTCACCGTTCACGGTCGGAACCGTGCGGCCACACGAGAACTTCTTGCTGGCGCCGACCTGGAGGTCGCCGTCGTCGCCGACCGCCTTGATCGAGACCCGCTCGTTGCGGCTGAAGCTCACCGTTGCCCGGCGACCCTCGACTTTGAGGTCCACCGCTTCAGGCGTCGTGCTGGTCACGGTGATCTGACCGTCGTCCGCGACGTCGTAGTCGATCGTCGCGGTCTCGCCAGAGCACAGCTGACCGGTCCACGTGTGCGGACCGACGGCTGGCCCGTCGGCGAGCTGGCGGCCCTTGATCCGCGAGAGGGCGATCTTCATCTTCGCCGACGTCGAACCGTCCTCGGTCTCCACCTCGACCTTGATCCGCATCGTACGCGTCTGACCCAGGTACTCGAACGTGATGCTCGCCGTAGCGGACTGCTCCATCTCGTCGCCGTCATCATCGTCGGACCTGTACGTCGTCTCACCCTTCGTGGACGTGATGTCCGGGTCACCGGTGTTCACCGACACGCCGGTGATGTCGGGCGCGCCGCCGTTGTCGGCGACGGTGAACGACACCGTCGATGCGACGCCGCTCTCGAACAGATCGCCCGTCCAGGATCCGGGCCCACTGACGTCCGCGAGGGCGCCGGCTCGGGCCTCGATCCGCTGACCGCCGTGCTTGCTCTTGACCTTCACGCTCGTGCCGGCAGCGTCGTTGACGAACGAGACCCGGTTCGGCCTCACCACCGCCGCCGAGTAGTCGGCCGGGTTGTTGAGGCTCACGTCGAGGAGCCCGCCGCCGGCATCGATCGACAGGTCGACCATGATGCCGACGCCCGGGAGCGCGACCGTCACGGTCGACGCGACCGCCGCAGGCGTCGAGTCCGCCGTCGGTGCGGCGTCGTCAGCGTGGACATCACCGCTCCCGGCGATGATGGAGCCGAGCGCAACGGCGCTGGCAGCGAACAGGGCAAATGGGCGCATGAATCCTCCTGCGTGTGGTTCCCGCTCCGCCATCGTGCCAATTGATCGGATGGCAACGTTCCCGAGAACGGTAAAGAAACATCCAAGATCGTCGCCGCGTCGAACACCGAGCGAGCTCGGTCAGGTGAGGAGTTCGGCGATGTCCTGGATCACGAGGTAGATCAGGAACCCGATCACGACCGTGCCGAGCACGGTGTAGTGCCAGCGCTTGGAGTGGTCGGCACGCCAGAACCGTCGGATGCTCATCGTGATCGCGACGATCGCCGCCACGCTGATCGGCAGACCGATCCACGGGCCGACCCCACTCGCCACGCCGATCGCTGGGAGCACGAACGGGAACACGATGTACATCAACAGACAGCGAACGGTCGCCACGACGATCGAGGTCTGGAACGCCTTCTGAGCCTGAGCAGCGGTGCCTCTCGGACCGTCGACGGGAAGTCGCAGCAGGCGCCGCATGAAGCGGTCGGCGCCGGAGCGCGTCGTGCCGATCGGCGGTGGATCGAAGAGCGTGTGCTCGGGCGGGGCGTCGGTCGTCATGAGTCGTGCAAACGGTACGGCTGCTGGACGAGTTGGACAACTTCGGCAGGGGAGTCGGCGAGCGCGACCGCGCCCGCCGTGAGCAGCTCGCGGATCGAGCCGTATCCCCACGTGACCCCGATGCACGCGATGCCGTGGTGCATGGCCCCGTGGACGTCGTGGTTGCGGTCACCGACCATGATCACGTGATCGGTGAGGTCGGGATCGGCATGGATCTCGAGCTCGCGGAGCGCGTGCGCGATGACCTGCGCCTTGGTCCGTCTCTGTGACGTCAAGGTGGCGCCGGCCCGGACGTCGAAGCGCTCGCTGATGCCGAAGTAGTCGAGGATCGGGTGTGCGGTCTGCTCGGGCTTGGCCGTCGCGACCGACAGAGACATCCCGAGATCGGCGAGCGCGTCGAGCATCTCGATGATGCCGTCGTAGAGGGAGTTCTCGAATGCCCCGATCCGCGTGTACCGATCGCGATAGGTGTCGATCACCCGTTCCAGCGCGTCGTCGGGGATGCCGATCGATGGCAACCCGATCTCGAACGGCGGACCGATGACCGATCGCACCTCGGCCTCGGTCGGCACCGGGAAGCCTTCCTGCTCGCACGCCCACTGCAACGAGCGCAGGATGCCGGGCTCGGAGTCGGACAGCGTGCCGTCGAGGTCGAGCAGCACGTGGGTGCGGACCGTGGCGTCAATCACCGAGAGACCTTCACGAGCTGGTGCAGGGCGTCGGCTGTGCCGACGGCGATGATCACGTGGTGGGGGTGGAGGATCATCTCGGGATCGGGATTGGTCGTGAAGGCCCCGTCGTCGCCGCGCACGGCGAGGACGAGCACGCCGGCCTGCTGGCGTAGATTTGCGTCGCGCAGGGTCAAACCCGCGAGTGCGGAGCGAGCCGGGATCTCGACCTCCTGCATCCGGAAGTCCATCGAGCGTTCGTGCATGATCACGTCGACGAACTCGGCCACGTTGGGTTGCACGACGAACGAGGCCATGCGGGCGGCGCCGAGCTCCTGGGGGTTGACGACCCGATCGGCACCGGCGCGACTCAGCTTGTCGACGCTCTCCTCTTGGCGCGCCCTCGCCACGATGAAGAGGTCCGGGTTGATCGCCCTGCTCGACATGGTGACGAACAGGTTCTCGGCGTCGCCTTCGAGAGCGGCGATCAGCGCCGCGGCGTGCGCGATGCCGGCGGCACGGAGCGTCGTGTCGAGGGTCGCGTCGCCGATCACGGTCGGCATCTCGATGTCGGCCACCCGTTCGGCGTTCACGTCGACCACGACCACGAGCTTGCCGGTCCGGCGGATGTCGCTCGCGACCGCTTTGCCGACGCGACCCCATCCGCAGACGATCACGTGATCGCGCATCTCGGCGAGCTTCTTGTCCATCCTGCGCCTCCCGACGAACTCACGGAGCTGTCCTTCGACGATCACTTGCACCGACAGCGTGAAGGTGTACAGCACCGTGCTGACGCCGGTCACGATGAGCGCCATTCCGAACGCCTTCTCAGCGTCGCTCAGGTCGGGCCCGTTGACCTCGCGGTATCCGACCGTGGTGATGGTCGTGATCGTCATGTACATCGCATCGATCACCGACAGACCGAACGCGGCGTACCCGATGCTGCCGATGACGAAGACCGTTGCGACCATGGCCACCGCCAGGCGCAGTCGTCCGATCGTCGTTCGCATCGCCGTCACCGTAGTGGCGTGGTGCAGCCGTCTCGTAGGTCATCGCGAGTCGCAGATCGTGGTCGGTGCCTCAATCGTCGAGCCCGGCGAGGCCACGACGGGCGAACCAACCGGTGAGGCCCGACAGCGCGACGATCGTCACCAGCCCGGGCCAGGCATCACCCCAGCCGGCATCGCCGACGAAGCCGACCCGCGCCAGCCGCAGCACCTGGTTGAGCGGGTTGACCCGAGCGACGGGTTCGAGCCAGCCGGTCATCAGCGGGATCGGGGTCTGCGCCTCGGTGAGGAACAGACCGAAGAACAAGGTGAGCTGCATCAGCGCCGCGGCGCGCATGTCGCGCAGCCGGTACACGAGGCCGAGCGCCCAGAACGTCCCGACGGTCGCTATGCCGAGACCGGCCGCGACGAGTGCGAGCGTGCCAGCGACGCCACCCGTGAACCGGGCGCCGAGCAGGACGCCGACGATCGTGACGACCACGATCGCGAGAGCGGCACGTACGAGTGAGGCGCCCAACCCACCGAGCAGGAGTGATCGACGCGGGGCCGGCGACATGCGGAGGCGGTCGTAGAACCCGGACTCGAGGTCGCGGATGGTCGCGAAGCCGAGGCCCATCCCGGCGAACGAGCAGCCCATCACCACCGCGAGCGGGAGGAACCAGTTCGCCGAGCGGTCGGTCGGGAACCCGGGGATGTCGGTCACGCCCCGGTACGTGCCCGTGAACGAGATCACCTGGAACACCGGCATCAAGAGCGCCGGCAGGAACGCGGACGGCAGCCGGCGGATGTTGCGGAGGCTCCGGGTCGCGATCCCGCGGGCGCTCCCGACCGTCGGCGATGTCGCGAAACGCGTCGTGGCGCTCATCGCGATGCCAGCCTCGCGCGCAGTGTGGCCAGGGCCAACGCGAGGGTCGCGACGGTCAGCACGAGTGGGATCAGGATCACCTGGGCGACGGCGGTGGTGTTGAGCGACTCGATCGTGAGCGATCGAAATCCCTCCGACAGGAACGAGACGGGATTGACATCGGCGATCGTGCGGTGGAATCCCTGCATCGTCTCGCGCGGGAAGAACGTCGAGGAGAAGAACAACAGGATGAACAACAGGGGGAACGACCCCTGGACGGCCTCGCTCGAGCCGGTCTTGATCGCCATCGCGGACATCAGCGCGCCGATGGCCAGCGCCACGAGGATGCCGCCCACGATCATCACCACCACGCCGACCGGGCCCGACTTCACGCTGAGTCCGAACGGGAGCAGCACCAGGATGAACAGGACCGTTTGAACACCGCCGTACGCCATCCCGCCGGCAAGCCGTCCGATGAGGATGCTGGTCCGTGACGACGGCGTGGTCAAGAGCCGATCGAAGAAGCCGTTCTCGATGTCGGTGGCGAGCGCCGTGGCGCTCACCGTGGAACCGAACAGGATCCCCTGCACGATGGCACCGGCCAGGGCGAAGTCGAGGAACGAGTCGACCTCGGGGAAACCGGGGATGTCGATCGCGCGACTGAACGACGACGTCCCGAGCGCGACGAAGAAGAGCGGGAAGAGCAGCGACGGGATCACGACACTGGGCTGGCGGGCCACGGCGAGGATCGCCCGCCTCGACATCGCGATCGTCTGGGCGATCATCGACTGACGGCGCTCGGGGCGGACGACGGCGGATGTCATGAACGCCGCCCGCGCCGGCCACGGCGAGCTCGACCTGTGCCGTCCGCGCCGGGGATCTGCTCGCCACCGCCTGCATCGGCGCCCTCCAGCCGGTGGCCGGTCGCCTCGGCGAAGACGTCATCGAGGCTCGGCTCGCGCAGCTCCAGGTGGCGCACCGGGATCCCGGCATCGTCGAGGCGTCGTACCACCTGCGAGACCGCGCCCGCGCCCGATTCGAGGCCGACACCGAGCGTGCCCTCGGCGGTGGGGCGCAGCTCACCGAACTCGTGCAACACCTGCGATGCCTGTTCGGCCTGCTCGGGCTCGACGTCGACGAAGAGGGTCGGACAGCCGACTTCGAGCTTCAGCTCGGTTGGGCGACCCTTGCGGACGATCACGCCCTGGTCGATGATGGCGATGCGTTCGGCGAGTTGGTCGGCCTCCTCGAGGTACTGGGTCGTGAGGAGCACGGTCGTGCCGTCGTGGTTGAGTCGGCGGATCTCCTCCCAGAGCGCGATCCGGCTCATCGGATCGAGGCCGGTCGTCGGCTCGTCGAGGAACAGGACCGACGGCTCGTGGATGAGCGAGAGAGCGAGATCGAGCCGCCGACGCATGCCACCGGAGTAGGTACCGACGCGCCGGTCGCCGGCAGCGCTCAACCCGACCCGTTCGAGTAGCTCGCCAGCCCTGGTGCGATGCTGCGATCTCGGCAGGCCGTAGAGCACTGCCTGGAGGAGCAGGAGCTCGGTGCCCGTCATCAGGGGATCGATCGCGGCGTCCTGGAGCGCGACGCCGATGTTGCGCCGGACCTGATCCGCATCGTGCACGATGTCGAACCCTGCGACGCGGGCGGCGCCGCCGGTCGGACGGAGCAGTGTCGTCAGCATCCGAACCGTCGTGCTCTTCCCGGCCCCGTTCGGACCGAGGAAGCCGAAGACCTCGCCGGCTTCGATCCGGAGATCGACGCCGTCGACGGCCTTGACGACGTCGTCACCGCTTCCGAAGTGGCGGACCAGGTCTTCGGCGATGATGGGGGGTGTGTCTGACACGGTCACGATTCTGCCTGGACACAGCAGCCGAACGGACAGCGGGAGCGGACCAGCCGGACGCAGCCGACCCGGGTTCGAGTGGGCTCAGCCGACCGATGTCGGAGCTTCGCCATCGGCCCAGGCCCCGATGAGCCCGATGATGCGTGGGTCGATCGGGATCTCGTCGGCGTGCCGGACACGTTCTCCGTTGACGATCTCGACGACGCCTTCGGCCCACACCTCCGAGGGGATCTCGGCCCAGATCGGTCCGACGCTCCAGGCGCGCCGAGGGCCGCCGAGCTGTCGCAGCAACGCATCCCGCAGCTCGGCGAACTCGGCGCAGGTGCGCTCGACGTGGTGGGCCAGCTCGTGTGCGAGGGATTCACGGAAGCGCTCGGGTGTGGTGGGGATCTCGATCTCGATGCGATGATCGGCGGCGACGTATCGGGCATCGCCGCCCTCGACCTCTCGAACGAGCAGCACCGAGACGTCGCCGAGGCACGCATGCCGTGCCGCGAATCGGTCGACGAAACGATTCCACGTGACGTCGATCTCCGTTCGGACGTCGGCAGGCACGTCCTGCTCGACCACCAGCTGCGCGGTGGTCGACCCGCTCGCACAGGAGGTTGCGCCGGCGATCGTCGCGCCGACGGCGACGCGGACGGCGCTGACCACGCACCGACGAGGTGGGCGCCGGTACACGTCGTTCAGGCGAGCGCCATGTCGGAGGATTCGACGTCGGTGGCGTCGGGTTCGCCGCCGCCGTACTTCCGTCGCAAGCGGTACGACCAGAACGCGCCGATCAGTGCGACGCCGACGATGCACAGCACCAACCGCACTCCGAACGAACCGGGAATGAAGTCGGTGTTGTTGGTGGACTCGTTCCCGAGGCCCGACGCCGTGACGAGTGCGACCACCGTCTCGGGCAGCAACGTCAGAATGATCAGGCCGATGCACTGCACGCCCATGAACGGGAAGGCGCCACGGTGGATCTCGGCGGTCGTGACCTCGGGTGGGGCGACCGATTGGAGGTAGAAGAGCGAGAATCCGACGGGCGGCGAGATGAAGGCCAGGTTCAGATTGACCGCCATCAGGACGGCGAACCAGACGAGGTTGACGTCGAGCGCGATCGCTGCCGGGATGAACAACGGCATCACGATGAACGAGATCTCGAGGAACTCGAGGTTGATGCCGAGCAGGAACACGATGATGTGTGAGGCGATGATGAATCCCCACAGCCCACCTGGCACGTTCTCGAGCCAGCTCGTGATGCGGTCCTGGCCGCCGAGCCGGTCGAAGACGAGGGCGAAGAACGTCGACGCCAGGAGGATCTGGAGTACGAGACTGGTGATGTTCGACGTCGCCCTCGCCGCGGCCCACAGCACCTTGAAGTTCAGACGGCGGTAGGCGGCAGCGAGCACGATCGCACCCATCGCCCCGACAGCGCCGGCCTCCGACGCCGTCGCGTATCCACGGAAGATCGAGCCGAGAACGGCCAGGATCAATCCCATCGGCGGGATCACCGCCAGCACGAACTGCTTGAGGAGCTGGGAGCGGCTCATGGTCCGCTCGGATTTGGGGATCGCCGGCGCGCTGCCCGGCTTCGAGTACGCAACCATCACCACGTACATGGCGAACAAGCTGGCCAACAGGATGCCCGGGATCAGCGCGCCGGCGAACAGCTGGCCGACCGACACGGGGATGAACTGGGCGAGCACGATCAACACCAGGCTGGGCGGCATCAACTGCGCGAGCGTGCCCGACGCGACGATGACACCTGCGGCCAGCTCGTGGTCGTATCGATACTTGACCATCACCGGGAGCGACAGCACGCCCATCACGATGACGGTCGCGGCGACGACGCCCGTCGCCGCGGCGAGCAGGGTGCCGACCAACACGACGGCGACGGCGACGCCGCCCCGGAGGGGCCCGAGCATCACGCCGATCGTGGTCAGCAATCGTTCGGCCAGGCCCGATTTCTCGAAGATCGCGCCCATGAACACGAAGAACGGGATCGCCAGGAACGTGAAGTTCGCAGCGCTGTCCGCGAACCATCGGTTGAAGAGGCCGTTGAGCTGCTGGGGCTCCATGTCGCCCTGGGCCCAGCCGATCAGGAAGAACACCGTTGCCGTGCCGGCGAACGTGAACGCGACCGGATACCCGATCATGATCAGGAACATGAAGAGTCCGAGCATGATCAGGGCGAGGATCTCGGAGTTGATCACGTTCCCCTCCGATTGTCGGTCACGCCGGCGGTCAGGGCGAACTTGTCGATGTCGAAGTCGTCGACCGAGAACGTCTGGCCGCCGGCCAGGGACGGGTTGTCGGAGTCGTGTCGGTACTCGTGCCCGCGTATGTACTCGATGTTCTTGATCACTTCGGCGATTCCCTGGATCATGAGGAACACGAACGCCATCATCAGTGCGGTCTTGATGGGGTAGCGGGCGAGGCCGCCGGCGTCGGGTGACCCTTCGCGGGCCTCCCACGACAGCTTGACGGCCGGCCAGCTGTACTTGATGCCGATGTAGGCGAACGGGATCAATCCGATCATGTGCCCCACGAGGTCGATCCAGGATTGTGTCCTGCTCGAACGATGGCTGAACCAGAAATCGACGCGGACGTTGATGCCATCGCGCAGGATGTGGGCGAGGCCGGTGACGAACATGAGGGTGTAGAGGTACCACTGCGCCTCGATCAGCCAATTCGAGGTCAGGTTGCGTCCCTGGTTCGCTCCCAGTCGGCGGAGCACGACGTTGACGACGGAGATGATCACGGTCGGGAAGATCAGGAACGCACTGATGACCCCGAGCACACCGGCGAGCTTGTTCGCTGCGACGCGATAGCCGTGCAGCACCGCCATGATCGGCCCACGCCGCCGGAGTCCCTGCTCGTCGAACGATTGGCTGTCGACCAGGTTCTCGGGCTCGTTCCCGTGGTCGGCCTCCTGATCGTGGTCCTGGTCACGCTGGTGCGCGACGCCGTCGCCCGATTCGTTGTCCACCACGTCCGGTCACACCTCCCCATCGGCTCGGTGGGTGCACCGGGATGCACCCACCGAGCTGTCGTCACGCTCGTCGCTCCTACTCCGCCAGGAAGTCGAGCATCGCCTTCTCGGCGAGCCCGAACCAGGGTCCGAGGGAATCGCGATAGGCCTGGTAGCTGTCGAGGATCTCCCTGTACCCGGCATCGGCTGCCGCATTCTCGTCGAGGATCTCCTGGACCGCGGCCGCCGACGCCTCCATGACGTCGTCGGGGAACGGGAGCACCGTGATGTCGCCGGCCTTGATCTCGGCGAGCGCCGGCGGGTTGAGCGTGTCGTACTTCGCCAGCATCTGGGTGTAGGAGTGTGCCGCTGCCGAAGCGAGCACAGCCTGGTACTCCTCGGGCAACTGGTCGAACTCGTCGGCCGGGAAGTAGACGTCGAGTGACGGACCCGGCTCCCACCAGCCCGGGTAGTAGTAGAACTGCGTGACCTTGTTGAACTCCTGGTTGAGGTCGTCGTATGGACCCACCCACTCGGCCGCGTCGATCGCCCCGCTCTCGAGCGACTGGTAGATCTCGCCGCCGGGGATCACCTGGACCGACACTCCCAGCTTCTCGAGTGCTTGGCCGCCCATGCCGGGGATGCGCATCCGCAGACCGCCGAGATCGGACAGGCCCGTGATCTCCTTGTTGAACCAGCCACCCATCTGGCAGCCGGTGTTGCCGGCGGGGAAGTTGACCACTCCGAAGCGGTCGCGGAACGCGGCCTGCGTGAGTTCGAGCCCGCCGCCCTCGTACATCCACGAGATGTGGCCACGCGCGTTCATGCCGAAGGGCACCGCGGTGCTGAGTTGGGTGATCGGGTCGATGCCGACGTAGTAGTACGACGCGGTGTGGCCGGCGCTCACGGCGCCCGTCTGCACGCTCTGGAGGACCTCCAGCGCGGGGACGAGCTCGCCGCCGGGCGCAGCGGTGATCGTGAAGCGACCTCCGGTCAGATCGCCGACGGTCTTGGCGAAGAACTCGGCGCCGCCGTAGATCGTGTCGAGGACCAGTGGCCAGCTGGTGGCCAGATCCCATTCGATCTCAGGCAGATCGCTGGCCTGGAGTGCGTCGTCGAGATCAGCGTCGCCCGTCGTCGGGGTGTCGTCGCCCTCGTCGGCTGCGGTGCCACCATCATCGGTGGCGACGCCGTCGTCGTCGTCGCCGCTGCACGCGGCGAGCACGCCGCCGGCGGCTGCGACCCCCAACGCGCCCATGAAGGTGCGTCGAGACAGGCCCGAGAGGCCGGGTGGTTCGGCCTCGGTGCGGTCATCGCGATCGATCGGTTGCTCGGACATGGTGCTACCCCCTCGGTTGCGTTCCCCAGACGGCAGCCACCCGGAGGGACAGCTGCCGGGCAACAACCGTAGGGCGTAGTCGCCGGTCGAGTCCAGCACCGCTGCCGCGGGGATCCGCAGGACGGCCCTCGCCGCGGGTTCAGAGCAGGCCGGCGGTGAAGGCGTAGCCGATGGCGCCCACGCTCAGACCATCCTTGATCTCACCCTCCAGCAGCAGCCGGCGGACGTCGGGGATGTCCATCCACTCGATCATCGTCGCCTCGTTCCGATCCTCTGGATCACCGCGATGGATGGCGTCGTGCGAGACGTACACGTGGAAGGCCTGATCGAGCACCCCGATCGCCGGCTTGAAGGTGCACAGGTGATCGACGGAGACGGGTTCCCAGCCGGTCTCCTCGCGTGCCTCCCGGACCGCTGCCTGCGCAGCCGTCTCGCCCGGGTCGATCCCGCCGGCAGGAAGCTCCCATCCCCACGTGTCGGTGATGAACCGGTGGCGGTAGAGCAACAGGGCACGTCCGTCCGCGATCATGAGGCAGCCCGCCGCCGGCCGCGGCATCCGAACGACGTGGTGGTCGACCTGGGTGCCGTCGGGCATCACCACGTCGGTCGTGACGAGGCGCACCCAGTCGCTGTCGTAGATGACCGTGTCGCCGCGGTCGATCCACGTGCCGTGCGGCAGCGGGTGGCCGTGACCCGGCCGGTCGTCGGCCGTGGGAGTCGTCGCGCTCGCTTCGTCGCGCTCCGGATCGCGTGTCACATCTTCTCCTGCGCGCAGGAGAAGTCGACCTGTCGCTCCCCGCGCGGCGACACCTCGATCGCGGTCGAGTGGACGACTGGCGTCGCGCCCATGGCCTCGGCGTCGTTTCGCACTGCGTCGAGCCGGTCGGCCGGTGTCGCGGACTCGATGGGGATCCGCTCGATCTGGGGCCTGAGGTCGGTCGAGATCATGGTGCCGGTGGCGAGTTCGATGCGTTCGGGTTGCCGTCGTCGCGGCGGACCTCGTCGCGCAACGCCTGGGCCGTGCACACCGCGATGCCGCCGCGCGCCTGCCGGGCCAGGAGCACCTGTTCGAACATGGTGTCGACGTCATCGAGTTCGATGCGACGACGGGGTATCGCTCGCGATGGAGACCAGCGACCGGCCTGAGGACGGAGCGGTCTCACGGGCTGGGCGCGGAGGTGGGCGCTGGTGGATTCCGGCGGAGCGCCACGATCCCCTCGACGACGCTGTACGGCCAACCGTCGGGGAGGTCGGTGGGAACGTCGGGTAGGTCGACGATCGACTCGCGACGCTCGCCGGCCTCCACGAACCCGAGCTCCTCGCGCGCTGCCTCACGCACGCCGTCGTCGGTTCGCAGCCGATCGACCTCTGCGCGTAGGTCGGCGTTGACAGCCTCGAGTTGATCGAGCTGCTCGCTGCGTTGCTCGAGGCGATCGTCCTGGCCGAGGTACGTCTGCACCGGGAGCACGAAGAGAGCCGCGGCGAGGGCGCCGGCGATCGCGAGCGCGACCAGCCCCAGCAGCAACGTCGTGCTGCGCCCCTGGCGGGTGATCCGGCGATCGATCTGTACGGGACGAGTGACGTCGCCGAGTCGCGACCGCCCGCGATCGGATGACCGCGGTGGTGTTGCCGGTCGATTGACCGTCGAGGTTCCCTTGCCGCTCACGGCGCCATTCTCGCAGGTGAACGCGTGCGAGGCGGGGCACACTGGACTCCGGGCCGCAAACCATCAGGCCCGCGGGGCCGAGCGAAGCGACCCGGATGTCAGCGTGGCGCGAGCGCAGCGCGCCCGCGAAACGCTGCTGTTTCGCCGAGTTCGGCTTCGATCCGGAGCAGCTGGTTGTACTTCGCGACGCGGTCGGAGCGCGCCGGCGCACCGGTCTTGATCTGTCCGCAGTTGGTGGCGACGGCGAGATCGGCGATCGTGGCGTCCTCGGTCTCGCCGGACCGGTGCGACATGACGGCGGTGTAGGAGTGCCGGGTCGCGAGCTCGACGGTGTCGAGCGTCTCGGTCAACGACCCGATCTGATTGACCTTGACGAGGATCGAGTTGGCGATGGTCCCGTCGATGCCTGTCTGGAGCCGGCGACTGTTGGTGACGAAGAGATCGTCGCCGACGAGCTGGCAGCGATCCCCGATCGCAGCGGTGAGCTCCGCCCAGCCGTCCCAGTCGTCCTCCTGCATGCCGTCCTCGATCGACACGACGGGATAGGTGTCGACGATGCGTGTCCAGTAGGCAGCCATCTCGCTCGCCGACAGCACCTTTCCCTCGCCGTCGAGATGGTAGGAGCCATCGCGGTAGATCTCGCTCACCGCAGGGTCGAGCGCGATCGCGATGTCGTCGCCGGGCGCGTAGCCGGCGGTCTCGATCGCCTCGACGAGGAGCTTGATCGCGTCTTCGTTCGAGTCGAGGTCGGGGGCGAAGCCGCCCTCGTCGCCGACGGCCGTAGCGAGCCCCTTGTCGTGCAGCACGCGCTTGAGGACGTGGTAGGTCTGCGTGCCCCAACGCAGCGCCTCCCGGAACGACGGCGCGCCGATGGGCATGATCATGAACTCCTGGAAGTCGACCGAGTTGTCAGCGTGGACACCACCGTTGAGCACGTTCATCATCGGGACCGGCAGGACGTGCGCGTTCGCACCGCCGACGTGGCGGTACAGCGGGATCTCGAGCTCGTTCGCGGCTGCCTTCGCGACTGCGAGGCTGGTGCCGAGGATGGCGTTGGCGCCGATACGGCTCTTGTTGTCGGTGCCGTCGAGATCGATCAGCTCGCGGTCGATCGCCCGCTGGTCGAGCGCGTCGAAGCCGTCGAGCACCGCAGCGATCTCGTCGTTGACGAAACCGACCGCCGTCAGGACGCCCTTGCCGCCGTAGCGGTCGCCGCCGTCGCGCAGCTCCACCGCCTCGTGCTCGCCGGTCGAGGCTCCGCTCGGCACGGCGGCCCGCCCCATCGCACCCGAAGCGAGCACGACGTCGACTTCGACGGTGGGATTGCCGCGGGAATCGAGGATCTCGCGGCCGGCAACGTGAACGATGTCAGTCATACGACACCCACGGTACCCGTCGGACGCGAGGTTGCCCAGGTACGTCGGCCGTCGCCGGGTTCAGCGCTGAGGAGCCGCGCCGGTCACCGACCGTCGGTGGACGGACCTCGAGCACACGAGCGGCATGAGGCGACGTCAAGCGGGCTGTCCGCTCGACTCATGAGCGACGGGGATCTCGCCGGTCGCGTCGGCGCCTTCGGCCGAGGCCTTGTCCTCGAGCTGGACCTTCTCTTCCGGTGCCTGCTCGAGGAGCTCGAGGTAGTCGTCGAGCACCTCGAGCAGTGGCAGCTCCTTGCCGGTCTGCTCCGTGGTGTACCACCGGTGCTCGAGCAGTTGGTGGAAGATCTCCGCCGCCTCGAGTCGGTTCAGGAGCTCGGGCGGGATCGCCGCGATGACCGGTTCGAACACCCGGTCGAGCCAGCGAACGGCGGCGACGTTCATCGGGATCGGCCGGTCGGATTGCGACTGCAACCACGCGCCGTAGCTCGTGATGTCGTCCAGCATCCTGCGGGCCTGGTTCTCGCCTGCGACGAGCCCGGTCAGACTCGCGAGCCGCTCGGCGTGGTAACCGTGCTCCACGACCTTCGGAATGAATGCGACCGTGACGTCGTCCTCGTTCGTGACGACCTCCATCTCCTCCACGTCGAAGCCGAGCTGGTGCAGCCGGTCGAGGCGTTCGCGCATCGGCATCACGTCACCGATCGGGGCGGTGGCCGACGCGGTGATCTCCGACCACAGCGACGCGTACCGGTCGCCGATCGCCAGGGCGACCTCGATCGGGTCGATGTCGGCATGAAGCCGGCCGGCGGCCTGGAGATCGAGCAACCCGCCGGCGACGTTGTCGGTGGCGATCATCAGATCGAACTCGCGTTGGCCCTCGGTCAGCACATCGTGACGTTCGGCCGTCTCGACGTCGATGATGTACGCCTGCAGTGCGCCGGCATCGCGTCGGAACAACGTGTTCGACAGTGAACAGTCGCCCCAGAAGAAGCCGGCCAGGTGGATCCGGACGAGGAGCACGACGAGCGCATCGAGCAGCCGGTCGCCGAGGTACGGGATCTTCAACCCCCGGCCCATGAGCAGCGACCGGTAGGGCAGGGAGTAGTCGAGATGACGGGTGATGACCATGCCCTCCATCCCGTTGGGGCGATTCACGACGTTGGCGACCATCTCCGCGGTGGGGAGCCCGGCCTCGTCGATTTCGCGCAGTAGTCGATACTCACGTTGGGCGAGGTGGTCGGGCAGCTCCTTCACGACGTACGAGACGTCGCTGAACTCGACGAGTTGCACCACATGGCGGTGCAGACCGAGGACCTGATGCACGTTCGGCATGTCCCACTCCGAGAGCGGGACACGGAATGGCAACCCGGCGATGGCGGCGTGCTCTGCCGGGTGAGCGACCTGGACTCGCATGGGGCCAGTCTGGCAGCGTCGGGCCCGCCTGCCTCCCGGTGCCGCGGCCGTGGGCCGAATCGACGCGAGAACATGCTCAAGTCGCGTCGGGCCTGCGACGATAAGGCACGTGTGGGAGTGGAGCCGCTGACGGTGTCGGGAGCGACGGGCGCGGCCGATGTTGCCGATCGCAACGGTGTGTCCGCCACGCAGCGTGCCCCGCGATCGACCATCACCAAGACGACGATCACGCCTGCGCCCGGCCACGAGCCGCCCGAGCCCGACGAACCGGCGTCGCCGGCGTGGCGCGACCGGCTGCGGCAGCCCAACCACGGCGAGCTGGGTTCGGCTCGGGAGCCGTACCCGGGCTCCAGCGTGCTGCGGTTCGTGATGGCCTCGCTGCTGTCGCTGTTGTGTCTGCTCACGGTCGGCGGGGCGATTCTGATGCTGCTCCTGTGGCAGCAGGAGCGAGCGTCTGGTGTGCTCACGTCTCAGCTCGAGCGGACCTGGGATCTGTTCGACCTGCTCCGCCAGGTCGAACGCCTCGTCGCCTTCGCCGTCGTCCCCGTCGCGGTCGCGTGGATCGCGCTCGCCGTGGTCAACGTCCGGCGCGCCACCGGGCGTCGTCGCAACCCGATCATCGCTGCGTTCAGCCTGCCGATCGGTCTGCTCGGCATTTGGGTCATCGGTGACCGCATCGTGGGCACCGCCGACGACTGGCTCGGCCAGATCGCCGGCTTCGTGCTGCAGCTCGTCTTCCTCGCCATCCCGTTGCTCGCCCTCGAACGGGTGGCGACGTCGTCGGAGGCCCATCATCGTCCCTTGCGAGCGGCCACCGTCATCGGGGCGATCCACCTCGCGCAGATCCAGTTCCTCGGCGCGCTCTCCACCATCGAGCCGACGAGTCAGGCCGACGAATGGGGTCGACTCGGCGCCTATCTCATCATCGGTGCGCTGATCCAGGTGCTCGGCACGCTGGCGGCCAACGAAGCCGCACGAGCGATCGAGGCGGCGACGGAGCACCGCTACGAGTTGCGTCATCGCTTCGGCGAGTCGTTGCTCGCGCAGGCCACCCGCGGCTGAGTGGCGGGCCGCGCCGCTACCGGCGCTTGATCTCGTCCCAGAGGCCGTCGAGCGTCGTCAGGTCGCACTCGTGGAGCTCGAGGCCTCGGTCGCGTGCGAGTGCCTCCACCTGTTCGAACCGGACCCGGAACTTGTTCGAGGCGGCTCGCAACGCCGCTTCCGGGTCGACGTCGAGGTGTCGGGCAACGTTCACGACGGCGAAGAGCAGATCACCGAGCTCCTCGATCACCGCTCCGTCCTCGAGCGTTGCCGCACCCTCCGTTCGCGGCCGCACCGCCTCTGCGAGCTCGGCAGCCTCCTCGGCGATCTTCGGCAACGCTCCGGACACATCGGGCCAGTCGAAGCCGACCTTGGCCGCCTTCTTCTGGACGGCGTGGGCGTAGCTGAGCGACGGGAGCGAACCGGGGACTCCGTCGAACACCGAGGTCCGTGCCTTCTCGGCCCGCTTGATCGCGTCCCAGTTCCGGAGCACCTGGCCGGTGCCGTCGACCGATACGTCGCCGAACACGTGGGGATGACGGCGCACCAACTTGTCGTGGATGCCGGCGGTGACATCCGCGATGCTGAAGCGGCCCTCCTGCTCCGCGATCGTGGCGTGGAACTCGATCTGGTAGAGCAGGTCGCCGAGCTCCTCGATGAGGTGCTCGTCGGTCGCCGGATCGTCGGGGTCGAGGCCGTGGATCGCATCGACGACCTCATAGCTCTCCTCGATGAGGTACGACACGAGGCTGTCGTGAGTCTGCTCGATGTCCCACGGGCAGCGCTCCCGAAGCGTTCGTGCGAGCGCATGGAAACGGACGTACCCCTGGCCGGCGGACGAGCGAAGCCGTGGGATGTACAGCGACGTGAGATGGTCGGCCTCGATGGTTCGATCCATGTCGGCCCAGGTGGTCTCGACGATCGATTCGTCGTCCGTCCCGAGCGCCGTCAGCAGCGTCACCGGGATCTCGTCGAGGCGGCTGTCGGGGTCGTCGACTGCCAGCTTGATGTCGGAGAGCACCCAGTTGGCGTGGGTGTGTGCCACCAGCATCGGCCCGGTCGCGGCTGCCGCGGCGGTCGCGAACTGGTGGCCGTCGACGAGGGTCACGGCCGATTCCACCGGGTCGATTCCGAGCCGCGCCCAGGCAACGTCCAGGAACGACATGGCCGGCTTCACATTGGTGATCACACGGTCGTCGCCGACGAGTATGCGGACCGACCGCTCGAGGACCAGCGGCGACCCCGGCACTGCGTACAGCACCGTCCCGTGCTCGATGGCGGCAGCGACCAGGTGCTCGACGATCTCGGCGTAGACGTCGTCGAAGCGCTCAGCGGCCTCGTAGAGCGAATCGAATGACGTTGCATCGGGAACCAGATGCGCCGAGGGGTGCACGGTGGTCCGCAGGAACCGGTGTGGGATCTGATCGATCACGGCCAGCGTCTCGGCGGTGACGTGGTCGTCGCCGCCGGGGCCGAGACCGACGACGACGATCGTGGGTCGGTTCGGGTTCACGTTCGTCCCGGGCCGTTGCTGCTCAGCCCGCCGGCAGCACGCCGCCGGCGATCGGATCCCAGATGCCGAAGCGAGGATCGACGTCGACCTCGGTCGTCACCCGGTAGCCCTCGAACAGCAAGCTGCCCGAGTCGCCCGGCTGGTGCAGACCGGCGATGGTGTCACCGACCTCCGCCCACGGACGATGCAGGATCACGTGCCAGCCGAACGAGCTCTCGGCCGGCTCCGACGGCATGCCTTCGCGAGCCGCGAGTGCGCCGGCAACGAATCCCGGATCGAACCCCTGCAGCATGGTCTGGAGCGCGATGCACTCCGACGTCCCGTCGGAGATCGCGCCGCCGCCGGCGGCTGCCGAGGGATCGATCGAACGTTCGGAAGCGAGGGTCGCGAAATCAGCCCCGGCATCGAGTTCCGCCAGCGCCGCACGAGCGTCGTCCTCGGTCTCGACGAGGATGTGACGGACGCACACGAGCCCGGTCGCGGCAGGGTCGGTCGCGTACAGCCTTCGGAGCTCGTCGACGTTGGGCACCTCGGCCGTGGCGACTGCGACGGATTGGACCTGCGGCTCGATGTCGGCGATCAGCACCTGGAGCTCCGTCGAGACGTCACCGGCTGCGGACGGCGCGATCGTGGTGTCGATGTAGGTTTGCCGGAGGTCCTCGACGTCGAGTCCGTTCTGGTCGACGAACGAGCGGAACAACTGCTGTCTGATCAGCGCACCGACCATGATCCGGGTGTCGCTGCCCGAGGCGCGCCCCTGGTCGATCGGAGTCGACTGGAACAGCTCGCTGCGGTCGGTGAACTCGGTCAGGTACGACTCGAGCTCGCCGGCGTCGATCGTGACGTCGGCGACGGTGGCGACGGTGTCGGTGTTCTCGAAGGTTGCGCAACCCGAGAGCGCGATCGCGGTGGCGACCGTCGCGGTGGCGAGTCGGATGGGGGAGCGGCGCTTCACGCTCGACAACCTACCGGTCGGCTGCTCGTGCCCGCCGCGTTCAGGCGGGCACCGGTGTGCTGTCAGGAACGAGCTGCTGCAGGAAGCCGACCAGGAAGGTGGCCGGGTCCTGGCCGCGGGGGATGGGCACCACCAGCTGACGGAGTTCCTCTTTGTGGATCGCTCCCTTCGACAGGCGCTTCAGCCGCGTGGCAGCCGACAGTTTGAGATCGAGCGGCGCGAGGCGCGCCTGGCTGTCGGTGATCTGCATGTCGGTGATGCCCAAGCGGTTGCACTCGGCGCGCAGGCGACCGACCATGAGCAGCGCGTCGGCCGGCGGTGGAAGCGGTCCGTAGCGGTCCTCCCACTCGACGCGGATGTCGTCGACCTGCTCGTGGCTCGTGATGTCGGACAGTCGGCGGTAGGCCTCGAGGCGGAGCTCCTCCTTGGCGACGAAGTCCGTCGGCAGGTAGGCGTCGGTGGGGACATCCAACCTGATGTCCTGTGGGGTGGCGACCGGTTCGCCTTTCATCTCGGCGACGGCCTCGGTGACCATCTGGCAGTACAGGTCGTAGCCGACCGCGGCGATGTGGCCGGACTGAGCCTGGCCGAGCAGGTTTCCCGCCCCCCTGATCTCGAGGTCGCGCATGGCGATCTTGAATCCGGAGCCGAGATCCGTCGACTCACCGATCGTCTTCAGTCGTTCGTAGGCCTCCTCGGTGAGGACCTTGTCCTGGGGATGGAACAGATAGGCGTACGCACGGCTCCCGGAGCGGCCGACACGACCACGGAGCTGGTGCATCTGACCCAATCCGAGCAGGTCGGCACGCTCGACGACGAGGGTGTTCACCGTCGGCATGTCGATGCCGGATTCGATGATGGTCGTGCACACGAGGACGTCGTATCGGCCCTCCCAGAAGTCGACCACGACCTGTTCGAGGGTGCCTTCGTCCATGCGGCCATGGGCGACCGCGATCCGCGCCTCGGGCACGAGTTGGCGCAGGCGCGCGGCGGCCGTCTCGATCGACTGCACCCGGTTGTGGACCCAGAACACCTGGCCCTCCCGCAGCAGCTCGCGTCGGATCGCCTCGATGGCGACCCGCTCGTCGTACTCGCCGACGTACGTCAGGATCGGCTGCCGGTCGGCCGGCGGCGTCTGCAGGAGGGTCAGGTCGCGGATGCCGACCAGGCTCATCTCCAGGGTGCGCGGGATCGGGGTCGCCGACAGGGTGAGGACGTCGACGTTCGTCTTCAGCTTCTTGATCTGCTCCTTGTGGTGGACTCCGAACCGCTGCTCCTCGTCGACGACGAGGAGACCGAGGTCCTTGAACCTGACATCGGCCGCGAGCAGTCGATGGGTGCCGATCACGCAGTCGACCTCGCCGTCGCGCAGCCCCTGCATGACCTCCTTGGCCTGCGACGGTGTGAGGAACCGGGAGAGCACTTCGACCCGTATCGGGTAGCCGGCGAAGCGATCGGCGAAGGTGTTGCCGTGTTGACTGGCCAGCAAGGTCGTCGGAGCGAGCACGGCGACCTGCTTGCCGTCCTGGATCGCCTTGAACGTGGCGCGGATGGCGATCTCGGTCTTGCCGAACCCGACGTCGCCGCAGATCAGGCGATCCATCGGGTAGTCGCGCTCCATGTCGACCTTGATGTCGTCGATCGCGGTGCGCTGGTCGGGGGTCTCGACGAAGGGGAACGCCTCCTCCATCTCGTGCTGCCACGGGGTGTCCCGGCCGAAGGAGTGGCCGGTGGCGTTGACGCGCTGTTGGTACAGCACCACGAGCTCCTGGGCGATCTCGCGAACGGCCGACTTGACGCGCCCCTTCGCTTTGGCGAAGTCGCTCCCGCCGAGTCGATGCAGGGTGGGCGCTTCGCCGCCGACGTACTGGCGCAAGGAGTCGATCTGGTCGGACGGGACGTAGAGCCGGTCGCCGCCCTTGTACGCGACGAGGAGGTAGTCGCGCTCGACCCCACCGATGGTCCGCTTGACCATGCCCTCGTACTTGCCGACGCCGTGCTGGTGGTGCACGACGTAGTTGCCGGGCTTGAGGTCCTCGAACGTCGTCGTGCCCTCGCGACGACGGGGTCGTGCCGTGCGATGGGCACGCCGGCGCCCCGTGACGTCACTCTCGGCGACGATCGCGACCCGGGCGTTGGGGAGCGTGCAGCCGCGGTGGAGCGCGGCGACGACGATCGCTCCGCCCGGTTGCTCCGGCGCACCCTCGGTGATCGGGAAGTCGAGGCCGCGGTCGAGCAGGATCTCGTGGAGGCGGCCCGCCGAACCGACGCCGTCGGCGGCCACGACGACGCGGAACCCGTTCCCGATCAGCGCGCCGAGGCGGTCGGCGAGCCCCGAGGCGTCGCCGCCCACCGGACCCCATCCGGAGGCCGCGACGACCGGTGTCTCCGGTGAGTCGGGCGTCGAGTCGATCGTCCAGAAGCTGCCACCGGCAGGGTCGGCCAACAAGGCGTCGGGGTCGGCGTGGAGGCGCGGGAACTCCTTGTCGGGATCCCTCGCCCAGGTCGACGCGAGCGCCTTCGCCAGGTCGTCTTCCTCGGCGAGCAGATCGATCGCACGATCGCGCATCCGGCGCGGTTCGACGAGCACCACCTTGGCCGAGTCGGGGACGATATCGGTGAGCAGGAGCTCGTCGTCGACCAACCACGGCACCCACGATTCCATCCCCTCGAAGTGCACGCCCTCGGCCAGACGCTCCCACTGCTCACGTCCCCACGGCTCGGATCCGACGAGCTCGGCCGCCCGCTCGCGGACCTCGTCGCTGGGCATCAATTCCCGAGCCGGGAAGATGAGCACCTCGTCGCGATCGTCGATCGATCGTTGATCGTTGACGCCGAACGTCGTGAGCCGGTCGACCTCGTCGCCCCAGAGGTCGATGCGGATCGGTGAGTCAGCCGTCGCGGGGAAGACATCGACGATGGCACCGCGTCGGGCGAACTCGCCACGGTGCTCCACGAGCTCCTCGCGGCGATACCCGAATTCGACGAGTTGGGTCGAGAGCTGGTCGGGGTCGATGATCGCGTTCGGTCGCACCATGATCGGCTCGACCTCGGTGGCACCCGGGCCGAGCTTCTGCAGCAGGGCACGTACCCCTGCGACGACGACCTGGGGACAACGCTCGGGTTCGCGGAGCCGCCACAGCACCTCCAGGCGCTGCCCCATCGTGTCGACGGCCGGACTCACGCGCTCGAACGGCAACGTCTCCCAGGCCGGGAAGTGAGCCACGGCGTCGGCTCCGAGGAACTGCACCAGGTCGTCGGCCAGCTGGCCGGCCATCGTCCCCGTCGGGCACGCCACGACGAGCGGACGCCTGCTCGAGAGGTGTGCGAGCGCGGCGATCGAGATCGGACGCGCGACCTCGACGATCGCGAGCCGTGCACCGGGGTCACCGAGCGCGCGTGTCAGGCCGGGTTCGTCGCGCAGGAGGGGTGGGAGCGCCTGGAGGCTCATCGTGCGTTCACCGCATCGGTCGTGTCGGATCGACGGTCATGAGCGGGCATGGAACCGGCGCATCGCAGCCTCGATGCCCTCGGCGACGATCGTCTCGACGGCGTCCGCGGCCTCGCCGATCGTGAGATCGAGCAGCTCGCGCTGGCGGGCGGGGATCCGCGTCAGGACGTGGCTCGCGCCGCGGTCCTTGTTCGGCGGCTTGCCGACACCGATCCGGATGCGGAGGTAGTCCTGGGTCCTCAGGTGCTGGGTGATGCTGCGCAATCCGTTGTGGCCCGCCAGCCCGCCGCCCGCCTTGATCTTCATCACCCCGGGGTCGAGGTCGAGCTCGTCGTGGACGACGATGATCCGTCCGGGGTCGTCGATGCCGTACCGCCGAACCAGCGCGGCGACGGCCTGTCCGGATTCGTTCATGTACGTGATCGGAAACGCCAACACGACCCGGTCGGGGTCGCTGCCCGACCCGAATCGAGCCTCACCGACGAGGGCGTTGTCGCGGCCCGCCTTCAGCCGGGCGTCGTGGCGTTCGGCCAGCAGCTGCACGCACTCCTGTCCGACGTTGTGCCTGGTGCGTTCGTACTTGGGGCCCGGGTTACCGAGCCCGACGACCAACCAGTCGAACGGGGTGCTCTTGCCGGCGCGTCGATCGAACAACCCCATGGTGCTGTCGCCGTGTCCCGTCGCGCCGGCGCGAGGTCACTCGCCGGCGTCGTCGCCGGCGTCGTCGGCCGCTTCACCCTCGGCCACTTCGCCTTCGGCCGCTTCGGCTTCGGCCGCGGCCGCAGCTTCCTCCTCGTCGAGGAGCGGGGTCCGCATCGTGAGCACGGTGACGACCGTCCAGTCGGGCTCGCCGACCGGGATCACGCCTGCCGGCAAGGTGAGGTCGCCGATCGTGATCGTCGAGTCCATGTCCATGCCCGAGACGTCGACGACGATCTCGTCGGGAATGCTGCGCGGTGTCGTCGACACCTCGAGCTCGGTGCGTCGCAGGTCGACGAGGCCGCCCTCGTCGGAGACGGCCTTGGCGTGGCCCACCATGCGAACGGGGACCGCGACCACGATCTCCTCGGAGAGGTTGATCTGGATGAAGTCGACGTGCTGCACGGTGCGACGGACCGGGTGCCGCTGCAGATCCTTGATGATCGCCGGGTACACGGTGCCGTCGACGGTGAGGTCGAGGATCGTGTTCAGCCCGGCGGGCCCGGACAGCGCCTGGCGGAGTTCGCGGCGGGCCACCGAGACGCTGAGCGGATCCATGCCCTGGCCGTAGACGACGGCGGGAATGGCATCCTCACGGCGCAGGCGGCGCGCGTTGGCGCTGCCGGTGGCGCGCCCGGTATCGGCAACAAGAACGGTCTCAGACATGATGGTTCAGCCTCTGGGTGCAGGGTGACGAGCAGCGAGCCATGCTACCGGCGCGATGCGCCACCCACACCGGCGAGGGCGGCGCCGGAGCTTGCGGCCGAGCGCACGATGCATCCGGACGATCCGGTGGCGTATCGCCTCTCTCGAACATCGGGATTCGTCACCCTCGGGTGAACGCCGGCACGCGGAGCCGTTGTGGCAACGAAACCTGATCGGCATCACCGATGAGCATGATGGTCAGGCCAGGACAGGCACCTCGGCCATGGCGGCCTCGATCTGGTCTTGGGGCAGGTCGTAGTCGACCATCTCGCCGCTCAGGTACTTCTCGTACGCCGCCAGATCGAGGTGCCCGTGGCCGCACAGCGCCGTCAGGATGACCTTCTCCTCGCCGGACTCCTTGCACGCGAGTGCCTCCCGGATGGCGGCAGCGATGGCGTGCGTCGGCTCCGGCGCTGGGACGATGCCCTCCGTGCGGGCGAACTGCACCGCACCCGCGAAGCACTCGCGCTGTGGGATCGCGATCGCCTCGGCCAGACCGAGCTCGTAGATGTGCGACACCAGTGGCGCCATCCCGTGGTAGCGGAGCCCGCCGGCGTGGATCGGCTCGGGCACGAACCCGTGGCCGAGGGTGTGCATCTTCATGAGTGGCGTCATGCCGGCGGTGTCGCCGAAGTCGTAGCGGTACTCGCCCTTGGTGAGCGTCGGGCAGGCGGCCGGCTCGACGCACCGGATGGTCGGGTTCATCCTCCCGGCGAGCTTCTCGCGCAGGAACGGGAACGCGAGCCCGCCGAAGTTCGAGCCGCCGCCGGTGCATCCGACCAGCACGTCGGGTGTCTCGCCGACCTTCTGCAACTGGAGCAGGGCCTCTTCGCCGATGACGGTCTGATGCAGCAGGACGTGGTTGAGCACCGAGCCGAGCGCATAGCGGGCCTGGGGGTCGGCGACGCACGCGGCGACGGCCTCGGAGATCGCGATGCCGAGCGACCCGGTGTGGTCGGGGTTGCCGGCGAGCAGCTGGCGCCCGTAGTCGGTCGCCTCGGACGGGCTGGAGTGCACCGTCGCACCCCACACCTCCATCATCGTGCGGCGGTACGGCTTCTGACGGTAGGACGCCGCGACCATCCACACTTCGCATTCCATCCCGTACTGGGCGGTGGCGTACGCCAGCGCACTGCCCCACTGGCCTGCCCCGGTCTCGGTGGTCAGCCGTGTTATGCCCTCCGCGTGGTTGTAGTACGCCTGCGGAACCGACGTGTTGGGCTTGTGGGACCCCGCCGGGCTGACGCCCTCGTACTTGTAGTAGATGCGCGCCGGCGTGCCCAGCTCCCGTTCGAGCCGGGTGGCCCGAAACAGTGGGCTCGGTCGCCAGACCCGGTAGATGTCGAGCACCTCTCCAGGGATCTCGATGTAGCGCTCGGTCGAGACCTCTTGCTCGATGAGAGCCATGGGGAAGAGTGGTGCGAGGTCGTCGGGACCGACGGGCTCGTGGGTGCCGGGATGCAGCGGGGGCGGGGGCGGTGCCGGCAGGTCGGGGATGATGTTGTACCAGGTGGTCGGAATCTCCGACTCGGTCAAGTGGATCGTGTGTTGCGGCGTCTCTCCCATCTCCGGAAACGTAGTGCGTCCTCAGGCTGTCTCTTTCTGTCGGCCGCCGGTGTGCACTGCCAGCGCTACGGTCCTTCTGTCAGCGCTGGGCGCGGTGGTGCGCCCGATCCTCGTTTCGGCGTTCAGAGAGCGCATCGTGCGCTCTTGCGACGGCACCAGCTGACAGGACGACCGGGCCGCGCTCCCCGCAGGGTCGGCCGGGGGTGTCACTCCCCCTCGGTACCGTGGTCGACATCCGGCTTCCTCCACCGTCGTCAGCATCCGGAGGTCTCCCGTGTCCGTCGTCCCGCCTGCCCTCGCCGCGCTCATGCGTACCCAACAGGGTCTCGTCACCACTGCCCAACTCGCAGACTCCGGGATCTCCGAGTGGACCCGCCGCCGCCTCGTCCGTGACGGGCTGCTGGCGCCCGTGCATCCCGGCGTCCTGCGATCCACCCTCACCGACCTCGACGAGCGATCGCGGTGTCTCGCGGCCAACTTGGCCCTCCCCGATCTCGTGATCAGCGGCCCGACGGCCGGTCGTCGATACGGCCTCCGACGAATGCCGCTCGGCGACATTCACGGGATGGTCCCGCGTCACGGGGTTCGCCTCGACGGTGTCATCGTCCATGCATCGAACGCGCTCGGCCCCGGAGATCACCGTCGGGTCGACGGGATCCTCCTGCTGACGCCGACACGACTCGCACCTGACCTCGCCCGATTCCTCAGCGATGCCGATCTCGAATCCGTGATCGAGCAGATGATCGATCGAGGGTTGGTGACGATTCCCGGACTCTTCGCGATGGCTCGTCGGCTCCGTGGTCGCGGGCGCGACGGGATTCAGCGTTACCTCCGGTGCCTGAACGGGCGTCCGGCGTGGCAGCGACCGGCCGGCAGTGAGATCGAGCTGAGGTTCGTCGCCGAGCTCACGAGGAGGGGGTTGGACCTGATCCGGCAGTACCGGGTCGATCTCGGAGACGGCGTACTCGTCCACCTCGATGCCGCGTTGCCTGCCGCCAGGGTCGCGGTGGAGATCGACCACGTCACGTGGCACGGAGGCCGTGTCGACTCCCTGCGTGACAAGCAGCGCGATCGACGTCTGCTCCGACAGGGTTGGTCGACCGTGAGAGTGACCGACGACGATGTGATCCATCGATTTCGACACACGGTCGACGAGGTCGAATCGATCCTTCGGCTCCGCCTGGCCGCCTGACGCAAGCGCCTTCGAGTTTCTGTCAGCTGTCGGTGTGCTCCCGCCGCGTTGCCCGCTCTCTGTTCGGTGAGGCGAGGTCGCCGTGGCGTCCTGTCAGCTGTCGGTCTCGTTCGAGCGCGCGCACAGCTGACAGAAAGATCGAGGCGCGAGCGAGGCCGGAACGTGGGTGCCGGAGCGGGGCACAGGTCTTGAAGTGGTTCGGAGGTGTGGAACAGGCCGTGACGCGAACCATCGCCAGGCCAGGTCCGGGCTGCTCAGGCGAGGTTCTCGCCGTCGAAGATCTCGCTGACACTGGTGTCGTCGAACACGGCGCTGAGCGCCTCGGCGATGATCTCCGCGACCGACAGCACCTCGATCTGAGGGATCTGCTTCTCGGGCGGCAGTGGGAGGGTGTTGGTCAACACGAGGCGCGCGAGCGGCGAGTTCTTGAGCCGATCGACGGCCGGACCCGACAACACGCCGTGGGTCGCCATCGCCCACACCTCGGTGGCGCCGCGGGCCAACAGGATCTCGGCAGCCGACACGATCGTGCCACCGGTGTCGATCATGTCGTCGGTGAGGATGCAGAGCCGACCGTCGACGTCGCCGATGACCTCCTTGGCTTCGACGACGTTGGCCTGGCCCTTGGGACGGCGCTTGTAGATGAACGCGATGTCGGCGTCGCAGTCGTGGAGGTGTTGCGCCATCCGTTCGGCGACCTTGATCCGACCCGAGTCGGGCGACACGATCACCGGGGAATCGGGGGCCTGTCGGCGGATGTAGTTCTCGAGCACGGGGGCGGCGGTGAGATGGTCGACCGGGCCCTCGAAGAAGCCCTGGATCTGACCGGAGTGCAGGTCGATCGAGATCATCCGCTTGGCACCGGCCGCTTTGAACATGTCGGCGACCAGCCGGGCGGTGATCGGCTCGCGACCCTCGGCCTTGCGATCCTGGCGGGCGTACCCATAGAACGGGCACACGGCGGTGATGCGCTTGGCCGACGCACGGTAGGCGGCGTCGATCATGGTGAGCTGCTCGACGATCGAGTCGTTGATCGAGCGGCCGTCGACCCCGTAGTGGCTCTGCATGATGAACACGTCGGAGCCGCGCACGCTCTCCGCGTACCGGGGACGGATCTCGCCATTGGCGAACTCGACGATGTTGGCGTCGCCGAGCTGTTGGCCGAGATGTGTCGCCACCTCCTCTGCAAGCGCGGGATGCGTCCGCCCCGAGTACAGGGCGAGTTTCTTGGTGGTGACCTTCTCCATGGTTGAACGCCCCTCCCCGGGCGGCCTGGGTGGTCGTGAGGCGCCGCCGGGTGGATCAGTCGGCGACAGGAGCAGTGTAGAACGCTCCGGTGATGGTTCCGGAAACGACGCTGGAACCGGGTGCAAGATGGGCGAAGGGGCCGACGTCGCAATCGTCGCCGATCTCGGCGTCGTCGGCAACCGTGTGGCGCACGACGCAGTTGCGTCCGACGACCGACCGGTCGAGTTCGGCATGGGGGCCGATGTCGGTGCCGTCGCCCACGATGGTGTCGCCCTGGAGCAGGGTTCCCGGATAGATCGTGACGTCGCGGCCGAGCCGCACGGTGACGTCGATGAACGTCTGACGGGGGTCGAGCATCGTCACGCCGTTGAGGAGCCAGTGGCGGTTGGTGCGGTTCCGGAGCTCGCGCTCGGCGAGCGCGAGCTGCCAGCGGTCGTTCACACCTTGGGTCTCGGTGGGCGGTGCCTGGACAGCGCCGACGCGATGCCCCATTGCGGCGAGGCCCTCGACGACATCGGTGAGGTACAACTCGCCCTGTGCGTTGTCGGTCGTGAGGTTTCGCAGCGCCGGGCCCAGCAGATCGCGTCGGAAGGCGTAGATGCTCGTGCACACCTCGGTCACGTCGAGCTCCTCGGGTGAGCCATCACGTTGCTCGACGATGCGGAGAACACGTCCGTCGGACTTGCGGATCACTCGCCCGTACCCGGTCGGGTCATGCATGACGCTCGTGAGCAGCGTGGCGGCATTGGAGTTCGCGACATGGGTCGCAACCAGCTCGTCGAGTGTCTCCGGCGCGAGCAGTGGTGTGTCGCCGGGCAGGATCACCACGATGGCGTCGTCGTCGTAGTCGTCGCCGCCAAGGGCGGTCATGCCGATCGCCGCGGCATCGCCGGTGCCGTTCTGGTCGACCTGCTCGACGAAGGCGATGTTGGCCCAGCCGGGAGCCTCTTCCTGGACCTTCTTCGTGACCTGCTCGGCGCCGTGGCCGACGACGATGACCGTTCGAGCGGGCCGCAGCTTCTCGAGTGCATGGATGACGTGGAGCACCATCGGGCGGCCACAGATCCGATGGAGCGGCTTGGGGCGGTCGGAGCGCATGCGGGTGCCGGCACCGGCAGCGAGCACGATCGCGGAAACGGTCATGGGCGATACCTCTCGATTCGACTGGCCCGGGATGCTGACTGTCCGCGCGAGCGGCTCGCGCGGGGATGAGCCTGTGGCTCCGGGGAGAGGACTCGAACCCCTATAGACGGCACCAAAAACCGCTGTCCTACCATTGAACGACCCCGGACGGCCACCGATCGGCGAACCGAGACGGCACCGATCACGGTAGCGCCGACCCCGCCGCACGCCGACGTCCGATCGTCGGGATTCGCGGTTCGCATCGTCGGCGTGACCGCCGTTGCGAGCCGAGCTGCGCCGAGGGGCGCTCGGCGACGGACGGAGAAGGACGGAGACAGAGGAAGCGAGCGGTGTGGCGAGGAGCGAAGCGACCGATCCGCTCGATCCGAAGCGTTGACCTTCCGGCGTTCCGTGTTCGTCACTTCGGCGATAGCGTAACGCTCCTTATGGGTTCGCTCGTCAAGAAGCGTCGCAAGCGCATGCGCAAGAAGAAGCACAAGAAGATGCTTCGTCGCACGCGTCACCAGCGCCGCAAATAGCCGTCACCAATCCGACTGCCCCGACGCATCGCCCCGCCTCAGCCGCTCCGGTTCCGACCGTTCGCGTCGCCTGGGCCCGGGACGGTGTTCGCGGCGATGACCATGGCGCCCTCGTTGACCAGTGCAGCGAGGGCGTTGCTGTGCTCACCGTGCACGAACCACGTCGCGCCGCTTCCGGCCAAGATCGGTGTGCGTCCGGTCGCGTCGCCGATGGCGTCCCGCCACATGACGAGGCGAGGTTCGACGGCGATCGCCGCCGGTTCGAGATCGTTGGGCCCGGGTGCGACAGGGCATCCGAGGCCGTCCCAGGCCCGATAGGCGTCGGGCGTCGAGACCCGTAGCGGCGGGATCACCAGTGTCACGACACGATCCACGTGGGCGAGCGAGTGCACGATCTCGCCGATGCCGCCGACGCGGGCCCGACCGCCCACCAGGCAGAACGGGACGTCGGCGCCGAGGCCGCTCGCCGCCTCCAGGCCGGCCGCGGTCGTCGGGTGGCCGCACCAGCGCAGCACGGCCGCTGCATCGCTGGAACCGCCGCCGAGACCACCGCCGTGGGGAACCTGCTTGTCGATCGTGACGTGTGCCGTTCGACCACCGAGGCGGAGCGCCCCCGCAACGAGGTTGGAGTCGTCGAGGGGGACGCCGGCTGCGTACGGCCCGGTTGCTGCGAGCCCACGCTGTGTCGGCTCGATGGTCAGCGTGTCGTGCAGCGACAGCGTCACCATCTCGGCATCGATCAGGTGGAACCCATCGGCGCGGACTCCCGTGATGCGCAGCGAGAGGGTCAGCTTGGCCGGTGCGGTGAGGCGTTCCATCGCGTCAGCGCCCCGAGGATGGATCCGGTCTCGGAGCCATCGCGCCTGCGAGTCGACACCATTGATCGAGGTCGAGCTCCTCTGGCCGGGACTCGGGTGACACGCCGGCCGCCTCGTACTGCGGTGTCGACACGAGCCCGGCGAGTGAGCGCCGAACCATCTTGCGTCGTTGTCCGAACGCCGTGCGAACCAGGGCGAACAACTCGCCGGGGTCGACCTCGGGTGGCACGCGCCGATCGATGCGCACGAGCGCCGACTCGACGTTCGGTCGGGGGACGAACACCGATGCGGGTACGGTCGCGACGACGCGTGCCGTCGCCCAGAAGGCGATCTTGACGCTGACTGCGCCGTACTGCTTCGAGCCCGGGCCGGCCGCGAAGCGTTCCGCCACCTCGCGCTGCACCATCACGAGCATCGACGTGATCGCCGGGACCCCGTCGAGCAGATCGCACACGAGCGGGGTCGCCACGTTGTAGGGAAGATTGGCGACCAATGTCCATCGGTCGTGCCCGGCGAGCAGCAACGGCCAGTCGGCCCGCATGGCATCAGCCTCGAGCACGGCCACGTTGGGCTGGTCGGCGACGACCCTGCGCAACACGGGCACGATGCCACGATCGACCTCGACGGCCAGCACCTCGGCGCCGGTCTCGGCGAGCGCCAGCGTGAGCGAACCCAGTCCGGCGCCGATCTCGACCACCCGATCGCCCGGTCCGACGTCGGCCAGGCCGGCGATTCGTCGCACCGTGTTCGGATCGGCGACGAAGTTTTGGCCGAGGTCCCGACGGGGCGCGAGTGAGTCATCCCGGAGCAACTCGTGGATGCGCGGTCGGGAGTGGGTCACCAGGTGATCTGCACCGGGATGGGGGCATCGGTGATGTCGGCGATCTGCAAGAAGGCGTCGGCGTGCAGAACGACGTCCTCGTCGGGTGCCGGACCGCCGACCGATGCGATGCACTGAACACTGCGGCTGTTGTCGAGGTTGGTGACGGTGATCCGCGCGTCGAACGGCACCCCGGCGGCGTGGCATCTCGTCACGTCCGTGATCGTGCGTCGGAACGTGGCGGTGCCTTCGATCGCCCGGGGCAGGCGAGGGATCGCGATCGTCGCCGGATCGTCTGCTGTGGGCGCTGCGGTGCCCTCGAGGAATCCGACCGGCGTCGTTCCCATCACGTCGGTTGCCGAGGGCGTGTCCACCGGCGCACGGGTGGCACCCGTTTCGTCGGCGGCAATCTCGGCCGGTTGTCCGGGAACGGTGCCGATCAGCGTGACGGGCGGCGGTCCGGCGGCGTCACCGCCACGGTTGAGGAGGAACGCTGCCGGGACGGCGATCACGGTGATCGCGAGTGCGACGGCGATTCGACGACGTTGTGCAAAGTCTGGGTCCATGATCGATCGAGTCGAGGGTGACCTCATCAGTGGCCGCGTGCTGAGCGCCGGTCTTCGGCGCGGGCCAGGGGGACTGTCAGGCTACTGCCCTGCCGGGCCGCTCACCCATCGACCCCGAAGACTGCACGGGCGTTGTGGGTCGTCGCAGCGGCGACCGTCCCGATCGGGGTGTCCCGGAGATCGGCCACGAACTGCGCCGTGAACGGGACGTAGGCCGGCTGATTCGGGCGGCCGCGGTGGGGGACCGGCGCGAGGTAGGGCGCGTCGGTCTCGATCAGCAGCCGATCGAGCGGGACGAGTTCGGCCGCCGCCTGCACATCGGTGGCACTCCGGAACGTGACGATGCCCGAGAAGCTCACGAGTGCGCCGATGTCGAGGCATCGTCGAGCCTCGTCCGGGCCACCCGTGAAGCAGTGGAAGATGGTGCGATCGGGAGCGCCCTCGGCGGTCAGCACGTCGAAGGTGTCGTCCCAGGCATCGCGACTGTGGATCACCAGCGGCAGCGATCGCTCGTGGGCGAGCTGGATCTGGACGGCGAAAGCGTCACGCTGCGCCGGGCGGGGAGAGTGCTCGTAGAAGTAGTCGAGACCCGCCTCGCCGACAGCGACGACCCGGGGGTGGTCGAGCAGATCCAGAATCGTGGCCACCCCCTGGGTTGCGTCGTGAGGGTGGAGTCCGACCGTCGCCCAGACGTCATCGTGGTCGGCGGCGACGGCGATCGCGGCCAAGCTCGTTGCCCGGTCGCACCCGACGGTGACCATGCCCGACACACCGGCGGCGCGGGCCGACTGGATGGCGGCGTCGCTCCCATCGGGCATGCGTTCGTCGTGGACGTGGCAATGTGAATCGAAGAACTGCGGCACCATGTTCAGGTGATCCGCGGGAACAGTGCGTCACCCTTGGTCACGACCAGACCACCGGGATAGCCACCCCAGTCGGCTGCCCCGGGCAGGCGCTGATCGGCGATGTCGGTGTCGAAGCCGATCCGCTCCCACACGGCTTGCGACGTCTGGGGGACGGCGGGGAAGGCGAGGATCGACACGATCCGGAGTGCTTCGAGGGCGTCGCCCATCACGGCGTCCAGCTCGGGACCGGGATCGGACTTCCACGGCTCGTTGGCCTCGAGATAGGCGTTGGTCGCACGGATGAGCGACCAGGTCGCGTCGAGCGCTTTCGACGGTGCGACGTCGGCCCAGCCGCGCTGCGCACCCTCGAAGGCCGCACCGGCGGCGTCGGCGAGTGGGCTGTCGGCGCGCGGTGCCGGGCCGACGCCGTCGCACTTCTTCGCCACGACCGTCGCGACCCTGGCTGCGAGGTTGCCGAGGTTGTTGGCGAGATCGCTGTTGTACTTGGCGACGAGCCCGTCGTAGCTGAAATCGCCGTCGGACCCGTACGGCGTCTCGGCGAGCACGTAGTAGCGGAAGCCGTCGACGCCGACCGTGTCGATGAGTTCGAGTGGGTTGACGGCGTTGCCTCCCGACTTCGCCATCTTCTCGCCGTCGACGAGCAGCCAGCCGCCGACGCCCCAGCCCTTCGGTGGCTCGACGCCGGCCGACAGCAGCATCGCGGGCCAGTAGACGCAGTGGTGTCGGATGATGTCCTTGCCGATCAGGTGGTAGTCGACCGGCCACCAATCGGTGTAGTCCTGGTCCGGGTCACCGAAGCCGACGGCTGCGAGGTAGTTGGTGAGGGCGTCGAACCACACGTACGCGACGTGTTTGGGATCCCAGGGCAGCGGGATGCCCCAGTCGAGGCTGGTGCGACTGACCGAGAAGTCGCGCAACCCGCCCTTGATCAGACCGATCGCCTCGTTGGCGCGATGTTCGGGCTTGATCGCCCCCGGATGAGCGGCGTACCAGTCGAGCAACCGACCCTCGAAGCCGCTCAGGCGGAAGAAGTAGTTCTCCTCCTCGTAGTGATCGACCGGACGCTTGTGGATCGGGCAGAGGCCGGCGCGTCCGTCGACGCTGATCAGTTCGTCGTCGGTGTAGTACTCCTCGCAGCTGACGCAGTACTTGCCGCTGTAGACGCCGAGCTCGATGTCGCCGGCGTCGTAGCAGCGCTGCAGGAGCTCGATGACTGCCGCCTTGTGGCGCGGCTCGGTCGTCCGGATGAAGTCGTCGTTGGCGATGTTCAGCCGTTGCCACGCGTGGGCGAACTTCGGTGCGATCTCGTCGCAGAACGCCTGGGGTGTCTGGCCCGCGGCTTCGGCCGCCTGCTGGATCTTCAGTCCGTGCTCGTCGGTGCCGGTCAGGAACTTGACGTCGTGGCCCATCAGGCGGTTCCAGCGCGTCAGTGCATCGCCGATGATCGTCGTGTAGGCGTGCCCCAGATGGGGTTCGGCGTTCACGTAGTAGATGGGAGTCGTGACGTAGAACCTGCTCACCGCCACGACGCTACCGACGTGGCGGGATCAAGACGCGCCCGGTTGCCGGCTGCATGTGCGGACGTGTCGTCGGTATCGTCGCTTCTCATGGCGGGAGAGTTCGAAGCGGCGACGGCCGTGCACCGTGGGTCGTGCGGCAACTATCGGGGCGAGATCGCGGCCGGCTGGGACATCGGTGGGAACGCCAACGGGGGCTACCTGATGGCCCTCGCCGGTACGGCGATGGCGGACGCCGTCGGGCGACCACCGCTGAGCCTCACCGCCCACTACCTCCTACCGGGAAGGGTCGGGCCCTGCGAGATCGATGTCGACGTACTGCGATCCGGTCGGCGGATGGCGACCGTGGGGGCGCGTCTGCGTGCCGACGACGCCGACGTGCTGGCGCTGCTCGGAACGTTCGGTGAGCAGGGTGAGCCCGGGCCGACCGTCACCGACGGTGCCCCTCCGGCGCTGCCACCGTTCGAGGAGTGCGTGAGCATGGCCCCCCCGATCGAGTCCGGGTTCGGCGATCGTGTGACGGTGCGGATCCGACCCGGAGACGCCGGATTCCGTGACGGACGCCCTTCGGGACGTGCTGAGGTGGCCGGTTGGTTCGAATTCGCCGATCGTCATCCCGTCGATGCGCTCGGTCTGCTCCTCGTCGCGGACGCCTTCGCTCCGGTGTGCTTCAACCGGCCCGAGTTCCCGGTGTCGTGGGCCCCGACGCTCGAGCTGACCACACATGTTCGCGGTGTCCCGGCACCTGGTCCGCTGCGGTGCGTCTTCCGAAGCCGGTTCATGCACCGTGCGATGTTCGAGGAGGACGGCGAGATCTGGGACTCCAGCGGAGCGCTCGTCGCCCAATCCCGCCAGCTCGCCCTCACCCCTCGCCCCTGAACGCGTCACGTTCGGGGTCCGACCCCGAACGTGACGTGTCAGAGCCAGCGGCGGCGGGCGCGCCGGGTGCCGAGCTCGAGTCCGGCGGCGAATGTGCCGGCGGCCAGTCCGGCGGAGGCGATCCCTGCCATCGTGCGGCGGAGCACGGTCTTGGTCCGTTGGCTGAAGATGACGACCGGCCAGCCGTGCGTCCTGGCATGTCGTTCGAGCTTCGAATCCGGGTTCACGGCGACGGGGTGACCGACGGCGCTCAACATCGGGAGATCACTCGCCGAGTCGCTGTAGGCGTAACACTGAGCAAGTTCCAGACCGTCGAATCGTGCGATCGATCGGATCGCCTCGACCTTGCCTTCTCCGTAGCAGAACGGGCCGTCGAGCTCGCCGGTGTAGACGCCGTCGTGCACCGCGCCCCTGGTGCCGATCCCGGCGGTCATGCCGAGGGAGATCGCGAGCGGTTCGACGATCTCCTGCGGTGCGGCCGAGACGATGAACGTGGCGCGACCGGCATGACGGTGGATGTCGACCAGCCGACGCGCCTCGGGCCGGATCTTGCCGAGCAGCGTCGGGAGCACGTGCTCGTTCAGTGCCAACAGGTCGTCCTGGCGTTGACCGCGCACGAACCCGAGGATGCGATCGCGCGCCGAGTCGCTCGCTCCGGTGTCGTGGTCGCCGCGGAACTTGAAGGTCGCCGCGGTGAGGGCGTCGCGCAGGAGTTCGGTCGTCGGCATCATGTTCATCGACCGGGCGGCCGTGGCCAACGTGAACGCCGACGACCCCGCGATCAGGGTGCGATCGAGATCGAAGAACGCTGCGCTCGGCCCGGTGCTCGCGACCGACACGTACTCGCTCATGGGTGCGATCGTACCGACCGGGCGACGGCGTGATGGGTCGTTCGCGTCGACGGTTGCGACCGCCGCTCCCGCCTTGCCGGTGCCGGCCCGGCCCGTCACTCGCTGATCGCGATTGCGTAGACCCGCTTCTTCGGAACGCCGAGCCGGAACGCCACGGCCGCGATCGCGTCCTTCCTGGTCGCACCGGCAGCGAGCTCAGACCGCAGTGCAGCTCGTACCGCGTCGTCGTCGACCGGCGTGTCGTCGACCGGCGCGCCACCGAGCACGACGACGTACTCGCCCCGCGGCTCACCGATGTCGATCGATCCGAGCGTGCCGCGGATGACGTCCTCGTAGAGCTTGGTGAGTTCGCGGCACACCGCGACAGGGCGGTCCGGGCCGCAGGCGTCGCGCAGCTCGTCGAGGGTCCGGACGATGCGGTGTGGCGCTTCGTACAGCACGACCGTTCGGGTCTCGCCCGCGATCTCGGCGATGCGGGCGGTGCGGTCGCGGCCGGTGCGGGGCAGGAACCCCTCGAAGACGTGGCGCCCGGCGGGAAGACCGCTGATGACGAGGGCGGTGATCGCTGCAACGGGGCCCGGTACGGCAGAGACGTTGTGGCCGGCATCGATGGCTGCTCGCACGAGCAGCTCGCCAGGATCGGAAATGCCCGGCGTGCCGGCGTCGGAGACCACGGCCACGTCGCGACCATCGCCGAGCACCGCGAGCACATCGGCGATGCGGCGTCGTTCGGTGTGTTCGTTGGTGACCGCAAGCCGCTCGGCACGCATGCCGGCGTGCTGAAGCAGGCGGCCGGTACGGCGGGTGTCCTCACAGCACACGAGCGCAGCGTCACGGAGTACCTGGATTGCGCGTGGCGGCAGGTCGCCGAGGTTGCCGATCGGGGTGGCCACCAGCCAGAGCGTGGCTCCGGCGGCGGGGCCGCGAGCGTCGGCCGTCACGTGTCGTCGTCCCGCACCTCGACCGTGTCGCCGACTCGGAGGCCCCACCGGGCGAAGGCGCCAGCTTCGGCCTCGACCACGAGGCTGGCTCGCCAGACCGGCACGCCGATTCGGCGCTGGTGCATCTGCATCGTCTTCACGACGACGCCGTCGTCATCGAGGAACGCGACATCGATGGGGAAACGCAGGCCGATCGTGTGGATCCACCTGCAGGGTCGAAGGACGATCGCTCCGTCGAGATGGTCGCGACCGAGCAGGCCGCGCCGGCGCGCAGACCGGGCGTCCGCAATTTCGGCGGAGGCCAGCACACGGGCGTCGTCAGTGACCAACCACGGCACGACTGAAGTGTGCCACGTGGACGGGCCCGAGCACGCCGCCCACCGACGAGTGGGGGACGTGGCGTGCGGGCGGTGAGGATCACACCGGGAAGACGTTTTCGCAGATCGCTCGCAGCTCGGGGTGTCGGACCCGCTGAACCCGCAGTAGTGGTCGACGCCGTCGGACGCCGACACCAGGTACGACCGACCGATCTCGAAGTCGATGCCGCCGATGAGAGACTGCATCGCGCTCGGCGCCGTCAGCGCCATCGTGGTTTCGTCGCTCCCGGCGACCACTCGGTGACATCGAGGATCACGGGCTCACCGTCGACCACCGATGCGGTTCCGGCGAACGCGCGCGGCGCCGGGGCGAGAGATCCTGGCTCAGCGCACGGCACGTCGCCGTCGCGTCCTGGCCATGGCCGACCGCCCAGGAGCGCGGCGCCGGCAGCGACGATGGTGATCACGGCGGCGGTAGCGCAGATGCCATCCACCACGGTCGGCGTCGGCACCGGGCAAACGATCGGCTCCGCATCGAGGGCCGGGCACATCTCGTGCGGGTTCGGACGCCGGTCCGATACGGGGTCCGATCCGGTCACGACTGTGTGTCCTCCAGGAGGGCCCTGCCCCGGGCCCACTCGCCGGATCGCAGACGGGTCGATACCGGGAGACGTTCTCGGCGTTCGTCCGGTGTCGTCACTGGCCGTTCCCTCCCGTGACGATGTCTGCCCCACTCGCTCGGTATCCCAGCGGTCGTGAATCCCGTCGGCCGCAACGACTCCGAACCGCCTGCGGCGCTCGGCGTCCGTCCTCACGACGGGGGGTGTCCGGCACGGTCCCGATCCTGTCGGGTCGCGGGCCTCGCCGATCGTCCCCGGTCCGGTCGTCGCTCCAGTCGTTGGCCCAATGCCTGGCGCTGCCAACGGCATCGGTGTTCGGCCGACAGTGCCGACGACGTGAATGTCGGCACTGTCGGCGCCGGCTCAGTTGACGGCGAGGCGATCCCAGTGGAATCGGGCGACCCCTTGGGGGCCCCGCACCGCCATGCCGTTGAAGTAGACGTACACGTCGCCGTTGACCAGTTCGGCGGGCAGGGCCGGGAGGCCGGTCTGCTGGAAGTACAACACGTCGTTGACGTAGAGCGACAGTGTGTCGATGGTGAGCTCCAATCGGAAGCGGTCGCGGCACACCATGTCGGCATCGTCGACTGCGCATCGCCGCCAGGCGTTCTGGAGACCGCCCCAGGGGCCGCCGCCGAAGACGGTGTCTCCCGCCACCTGGAAGTTAGAGATCTCGTACTCGCGCCGCGACTGGCCACCGGTCGCGGCGTTCCCGTTCCCGGCCTTGAGGGCACAGATGGGCACCCGAGACGATTGCAGACGGCAGCCGATCGTCGGCGCCTCCGGGAACATGTCGAACGAGTAGAGACCACCCACGAACGTGGGCTCAGATGCTCCGGACACGACGATCTCGGGCCAGATCGGGTCGCCGTAGGCGTCCATCCCGGCCGCGACGACCGCTTCGACCACCAGACGGCCGTTTTCGAAGCGGAACGTCCGGTCGGGTCGCATCACGGCGCCGGCGAACAGCGAGCGTGTGTCGAGGTCCACCATCCAGTGGTTGGCGTGGCGCCAGAAGACGGATTCCGATATCGGTCCCCAGGTGCGGTATCCGTCGCCCATCGTGGCGAACGACAGTCCGTGGTCGAAGTCGTCGGCCCACGAGTTGCCACCCGACGTGAAGGTGGTCGGGCCGGCGTTCACGATGTCACAGAAGACCGGCCCAGCCTGCGTCGGCAGCGCGCCCGCGACCGGACCCGACGGTGAGGTGCAGTTGGCGGGTGGCTGCACCGGCGTCGTGACCGGTGGCACCGTGGTCGAGGTCGGTGCCGATGTCGTGGGTGGGGTGGTCGACGGAGGTGATGCCGTGGTCGACGGTGCCGCGGTCGTGGTGGGCGTGGCCACCGTCGAGGTCGTGGTGGCCCCCCCGAACAACGGCGGTGTCGTGGTGATGGTCTGGACGCCACCCACCGAGGTTGCAGGTGGGAACGCCGCCTGCTCCCAGGTGCGCGAGTTCAGCGTGTCGTCGAACCGAGAGATGTAGGCGTTCGCGGCATCGGTGTACCAGCGGCCGGAGAACCAGACGCCGAGGCAGCCCTTCGCATCGCCGGCCGCGTAGCCGCCGCGCCCCTCGACCTGGTTGAGCCAGGGGAACCGGCCCTCGAAACACTCACGCCAGACTGCGTACGTGTAGTCCAGGTTGTAGGCGCTCGACTTCACGGCGTTGTCGTCGGCGAAGGCCGACTGGTGGTAGAGCCAGCGCACCTGGCCGAGGCCGATCGACTCCGGGCACTCGTTCGAATGGTCGCGGTCGCCGTTGTACTGGGGCGGGTAGTTGCCGATGGGATACCCCGGGATGCACGCGCTGGAACTGCTCGTGAAGTCGCCCATGGCCGTCTGCTGCCAGTTGGTCTCGTTCACGATCTGGGCTCGGACCCAGTCCTCGTCGATGCCCCACTTGCACGCAGCCCACTGGATGATCTCGTCGGTGGTGCCCGCGAAGTTGCCCGTGACCCTGGGGTAGGTCGCGTTGGAACTGGTTCCGCGGGTCGCGTTCGCGGAGGAATTGCCCGGTCGGTTCTCGCTCATCGGCCGAACGTGTGCCGAACAGTCGGCGTCCGACGGCAACGTGGCGCCGACGGGGAGGGTCTCGAAGCGGCCGTTCTGGCCCGTGCCAGGGGTGACCGCGACCGGCGCGAGCGTGGTGCTGGACACGCTGGTCGTGGGGATGTCGTCGCACGCAGTGCTCGGGTCGCTGCCGAACGGCACGTAGAGCCGATTCTGGCGTCCGGAGGAGTCGTAACCCCACAAGCAGCTCGCTGCCGGCGAACAGTCCCCCAGAGGGAGATCCTTCGGCGTGACCGTTCGGTAGAAGCGGGTGCCCCGCTTGTTGTACTCGTCCCAACACGCGGTGTCGGCTGAGGAACCCCACGAAACGGTCGCACCGACCGCGAGTGGGACGACGAGACCGAGCGTGAGGCTCACTGCGAGAGGGGTTCTCATGCGGACTGCCTTTCAAGGGGGTTGGGGTTCAGTCGCTCGTCCGCACCGCCGGGGCGGACGTTGGCACAGGTATCGTCCGCAGCTGCTGCGACCTCAAGCTCCTTGACGCAAGTTCCAGCGGAGCTTGCAGATCCTTGACATTCGGCGGCGAACCGTGACGCGAACGACGCGATCGAGCTGGATCGCCGATCCCTACCTGACACGGTGCCGGTGTGCCGTCGGCCGTGCAGGGACTGATACATGACGATCATGTTACGGTTCAATGAAGGTCTGTGTGTCGTTATGACAATGTCTTAAGCGCGATTTAGAGACATCTTCAGATGCCGTGTCGTGGCGCAGCGAGCCGTCTCGGGTGTGGTCGAGGTGGTGGATGCTGCCGCAGCGTCGATGCCACACGACGTCGACGAGTCGGCACTGCGTTGCCGCCGCCGGGCGTCGGGCCTGACGCCCAGCCACGCCTGAGCAGACCGGGCCGCGGGATCGGGGGTACCCTGCCCGCTCGTGAGCGTGGTTCATCGGCCCGATCGATCGGTCCGCCAGGTCGCAACGACACTGGTGTTCGTGTGCAGTGCCATTGCCGGTTGCTCCTCCTCCTCAGTGCCGCGCGGTGCTCCGATGCCCTCCGGAGGTACCGCTGAAGTCACCGTGTCCACGACCGGAGAGATCGCGAACCCGTCGCCGGCGGCCGACGGCGACGAGAGCCCGGAGTCGACGTTGCTGCAATCGGAGGGATCTGCGTCGACGGATCGGTTCGTGGTCGATGTGACGTCGCCTGGATCCATCATCGATCCAAGGGTCTTCGGCACCAACGTGCCAGCGTGGCTCGGGCCCGACAGACTCGCGAGCCAGGTCGTCATCGACGAGACCATCGAATCGGGCACGACGCTGCTGCGCATGCCCGGCGGGAGCTGGAGCAACTCGTACGACTGGGCGGCCTGCGAGCAGGAGGACGAGACCGGATGCTTCTGGACGTGGGCAGCGTCGCCGACTGAGTTCATCGACTTCCTCCAGGCGACCGACCTGCCCGGGATGTGGACCGTGTCGGTCAACGAGTCAGCCCAGGGCGCTGCGGCAGCGGTCGCGTTCTTCAACGGATCGGTCGGCGATGACACCGTGCTGGGTGTCGATCGGGACGGCGTGGACTGGGGCACGGTCGACCGATGGGCACGGCTCCGACGCGATCACGGCAATCGTGAGCCGGTCGATCTCCACCTCTGGGAGATCGGGAACGAGGTCTACGGCGGTCGCGCTGAATCGGGAGGTGACCAGTGCGCAGGATTCGGCTGGGAGGACGTGTGGACCTGCGACGGCACCGAATACATCGAGGGGGTCGATGATCACGACGGCTACCTCGCGATGCGGAGCGCGATGCTCGCGGTCGATCCGACGATCCAGGTCGGCGCAGTGGGCGTGGCCGATCCGAGCAGCTGGAGCGACTGGGGAAACGAAGTGATCGAAGCGGGCGGTTCGGCACTCGATTTCTACGTCCTCCATCACTACGGCTTCGATCGATCGCCGACCGGCGACGCCGCGCTCGGGCGGCCGGCGGAGGTCTGGCCGGAGCTCCTCGACGGGTTGTCCGAACAGCTCGGCGGCGTCCCGATCGCTGTCACCGAGCACAACTTGGTGTCCTTCGACGCCGGCGACACCGAACGTTCGATGACGACCGCGATGAACGCTCTCTACCTCGCCGAGACGCTCGGTCAGCTGGTCTCCCACGGTGTTCCGATCGCGAACCAGTGGGCGCTGGCGAGCGGCACAGCGCTCAGCGGGACCAACTACGGGCTGATCGACGTCGAGGACTACCGCCGCCTTCCCGTGTTCCACGCCATGCAGCTCTGGAGCGCTGCGGGTCAGACCCTCCACGACGTGAAACGGCCGAGTGGCGTCGACCATCTCCGGATCTACCCGACGTCGTCCCCCGACGACACGTTCGCGGTGATCATGATCAACCTGGCCGGGAATCCGGCGGCGGTCGACGTGCTCGTCGAGTCGGACGACGGGTGGGTCGACGGTCGGCTGACTTCCGTGCGGGCCGACGAGCTCGACGCCGACTCTCTGGTCGAGATGGATCCCATCGAGGTCGACGATGGTCCGAGGGTCAGCATCACCCTGCCGGCATGGTCGATCAACGTGTGGAGTGGAAACGTGCTGGAAGGAACTGGCGGTGCATGACGGTCGTGTCCTGCTGACGGTGTCGGGTGCGATACCGCCTGATCTCGACCGTGAGGTGTCCACGGGCCACCGTCCGCGCGCCGACTACCGCGTGCTGGAGGAGGTCCTCGGTTCGGATGTGGTCGACCTCGACACCGCTCGCCGCGCGACGGGCCGACTCGGCGGCCTGATCGTCCGCGTCGGGGGTGTGGGTCTGCTCCTCGCATGGTATGCGTTTCGCCGTCGGAAGCAGTACGACGTCGTGCTCACGGACGGCGAACAGGTCGGGATCCCGCTCGCCATGCTGACCCGGCTCTTCGGCCGTGGCGGGATGCGCCACGCAATGATCGTCCACATCGTGTCGGTCCCGAAGAAGGCGCGGCTCATCCGAGCGGCTCGGCTCGCCGGCCAGATCGATCGGTACATCGTGTACTGCAGTCGGCAGGCGCGGTTCATCCGCGAGGAATTCGGCGTCGCCACGGGGCGCGTGGTGCTGTCGACCTTCATGGTCGACACCGAGTTCTTCGCCCCGGAGTCGGCCGCGGCCGAACGACGTCGGCTGATCTGCTCGGCCGGATTGGAGCGACGCGACTACCCGACGCTGATGGAGGCCGTCGACGGGCTCGACGTCGAGGTCGTGATCGCCGCAGCCAGCCCGTGGTCGAAGCAGCACGATTCGTCGGCCGGACGGCCGCTCCCCGGGAACGTCGTCGTGCGCCGCCTTGACCTGTTCGAGCTCCGCGAGCTCTACGCGTCGTCGGCATTCGTCGTGATGCCGCTCGTCGAGGTGGACTTCCAAGCAGGCATCACCACCATCCTGGAGGCGATGTCGATGGAACTGCCGGTCATCTGCACCGAGACGTCCGGGCAGACCGACACCATCATCGACGGCGAGACGGGCATCTACGTCCCGCCCGGGCACCCGGTGGCGATGCGAGAGGCGATCGAGAGCCTCCTCGCCGATCAGGCCGAATGCGAGCGGCTCGGTCGAAGTGCACGCCGTTGGGTGACGGCGCACGCCGACATCGACGTCTACGCGCGGTTCGTCGCCGACGTCGTGTCCGACCTCCGCGAATCGACTGCGTGAGCCGCCTCGACCTGAGGCTCGTCGTCGGCCGACGTCGATCGACGGTGCGACGCGAGCGGATGGGCGCAGATCGCGAATGCGAGGCCGAGGAAGACCATGTTGCGGGCATCCCATGAGATGTCGACGTAGGTGTAGGCCACATACATCACGACGAACAGCAGGCCGGTCTGGGCAACGACGACGTCGATACCGTCGGCCATCCGCCTCACGCTCTGAGCGCCGAGCACAATCGCCTTCGCGAACAGGTAGAACATCGCCGCGAAGCCGAAGAACCCGGTCTTCAGCCAGATCCACAGAATCGAGTTGTGTGGCACGAACGCATTGAGCTCGAAGAAGGTGATGTCAGGCAGGGGGACCGGGCGGTAGAACGCGCGACCGAACCCGATGCCGGTCACGGGTGCGGTGCGAATCGTGTAGTTCAGGTCGAAGGCCTCCGCGAGCCGATAGAGGTCGGAGTTCTGGTCCTGGGTGCTGGCCGAACTCGGTGCGACGATCGACTTGATCGCCTGGGCCGGAAAGGCGACCGCGGACGTCGAACTCCAGAAGGCTCCGAGATAACCGAGCGTGACGATCGTGACGATCGGTGCGACCACCCAGAACTTGCTCCGGCGGCGCCAGAACAGCACGGTGAGCGCGAGCACGCCGGCGATCGCCAACGCGGCGATGCCCGCGCGACGTTGGGCGACGAAGACGATGAAGATGGTGGGTGCCATGGCGATCAGGAGTGCGACCCGTGCCACGAGGGCGTGAGCGCGGAGCAGGAGGAGTCCGAGCAGGGTGATGATCACGAGATTGTGGCCGAGCGTCGAACCATGCTCGTTGAGGCTCTCGAGAGCATCGCGCTGTGCCGGGTCGAGGCGCCCGTAGAACTCGAGCGACAGAAGCGACTGCACGGTGACGCCGGCGAGTGTCCACCACAGGGCATGGCGGAGGTGATGTGGCTGCGTGCAGAGATTGATGACGATGCCGAACGTGAGGAGGAGGTAGAACAGCGGTCGGGCCTCGAGTACGGCGATCCGGACGTCGCCGCCGGCCGCGAAGACGCCGTTCAGGAACCCCAACACGACGAACGCCGTGAAGACCAGGATGGGCCTGGTGAGTTGTGACGGCGGGAGCAGCCGTCGCGTCCGTGCGTATTGGTCGATTGCGGTGACGCCGAACCCGACGACAAGTGAGACGTCGAGTGGACTGATCGTCAGCGAGTCGGCGATGAAGGAGATCGATTCGCGGCTCGAGAAGTTCTTGACGAACGGGAACCACGAGACGGTCGCGATGTCGCTCACCGCAGTGAGGAAGATCGTCACGTACAACGTCGCCCTCGGCCGCACCAGCCAGCTGATGAGGATGACCACCAGCACCGCGAGGCTGAGTCCGAGGAACGGTTCGGTGATGCGACGGCGGGCGAAGCCGGCGATCAGGAAGCCCCCACCAATGAGGACGAAGTAGACCATCCGCCAGATGTGTCGATCGTGCCGGAGTTGGTCGTCGGCACTGACGGCTGTGGTGACGGTGGCGCTCACAAGACGACCCGCAGGGTGTAGAAGCTCGCCGCCGTCACGGTCGCGAACAGGAGGAGAAGGATCGGGCGCTCTCGAATCGGTCGGCCGGCGGCCGAACCGCCGATCGCGAAGCAGATCAACAAGAAGGCGATGAGAACTTGCATGGGGCTGGGAGCGGCCGGCGCCTACTCACCGAGCATGCGCCGGATCCGGCTCGGCACGCTTGTGCGGAACCGGTTCAGCACGACACCGAGGTTCGGGGTCGGCTGGGTCGCGTCGAGCGCACGGCGGAACTGGGAAATCGATGTCGACCGGTGACGGACGACGAAGAGCGAGGCGTTCGAGCGGCGTACGAGGGTGAGTCCGTTCGCGTTCGCGAGCACTGGCGGGATGTCGAAGATCACGTGATCGAACTCGGCGGTCAAGACGTCGAGCAGTCGGTCGAACTCCGGAGATCGCGCGATCATGTTGCGCTTCGACTCGGGCACGGGACCCGCGCTCAGGCTCATCAGTTGGGGCAGATCAGGTGCGGACTGGAAGGCGGAGAGGATGTTCGCACGGTCGGCGAGGATGTCCATCAGCCCGGGACGGCTGTCGGCCTGGTTGCGGCTCTGGTCGGGCGAGAGCCAGCTGCAGTCGACCCAGCAGACGTACTGGCCCGTCTCCTGGGCGATCAACGTCGACAGCGCCTGGGACACCGTCGTCACGCCCTCGCCACGGAGACCGGACGTCACCGAGATCGTCGAGGGGAGTCGCTCGTCGTTCCGGAGCTCGTAGCGGTTGACGATGGTCCGCAACGCCTCGGCCAACGGCGCTGGGATCTCCTCGTAACGCAGCATCGTGGTGTCGGAATTGCGCTTGTGCAGCACGTCGGGCAGACCGGCCGAGTCGGAGCCGTCGTGGCCATCGCCGACGCCCTCGTCGAAGGTCCGACCATCGGGCTCACCATCGAGCACACTGGCGCCGTTCGATGCGCCGACTCCCGTGTCGTGGGCATCGGTCTCGCCCTGACGGCGTTGCGTCGAGCGGGTCTGTCGTGTTCGGGCCATGCTCAGACGCCCACCGTCTCGCGGTCCCGATTGGTGCGCCTGCTCCGGCGATCGGGTCGATCACGCCGGCGTTGGACGTCGTGGCCGGTGGCGAACTTCAGGACGGGGACCGCTGCCACGAACGCCACACCGTCGATCGCGAGGAGATCTGACGTCGAGGCGACGGACTGGTCGAGGACGGTGCCCACGAGCAGCGCGCCGAGCACGATGACGACACCGAGGAGGATGAACGACAGAACCGTCATGGCCCGGGTCATCAGCGTCGACTGGGGCGTGGTCGGGACCTTCGGATCGTCGATCACGGTGAGGCTGCGGCCGGCCTCGCTCTTGGACTGGGTGACCGCGAGCTGTGCGGCCTCGATCTGACCTTCGGCCGCGGCGACCTTGGCCTCGGCCGAGGTGAGCGCATCGGTCAGCCGACTGAACTGGAGCTCGACGGCGACCGATCGGGGGCTGCCATCATCGCTCTCGGGAACCTCGTCGATGAACGCATCGAGATCCCCCTGTGCAGCGTCGACCTGGAGTTGGTACTCCGACAGTTGCTCGCGGTAGAAGGCCTCCGCGGTCGACGACTGGCTGGCGACGGTGTCGGCCAGGAACTCCTGATAGGAGACGATCGTCGCATCGGCGAGGCCATATGTCGTCTGCGGGTCGGCCCAGGACGCGTTCACGAACACGAGCGACGTGCCGTCGGCGTACGACCAGAGGCTGGAGCGGATCACCTCGAGCGAGACGAGGCCGGATGCGACCGCCTCACCGAGGCCGGCGCGCTCCGCGACCGACTCGATGAACGCGTCGGTTCGGAGCTGCTCGTTGATCGTTCGGCTCGCCGCTCCGGCCGGGGTCTCGTACCACTGGGGTGCGGAATTGCCGATCTGGGGGGTCGGCACCAGGGGGTTGCTCGAGGCGCTGAGCACGCCGGTGGACTGGTAGAGCTCGAGCGTCCTGCTCGCCTGGTACAGGCCGAGCACGGTGAACAGCGCAACCGGGAGGAACAGCCAGATGATCCGCCTGAAGAAGTTGTCGGTCAGCCGCCACCAGAAGGCCGGTGCCGCAGACCGTTGTTGTTGGTGCTGCTGCACCTCGTCTCCCGCCTCGAACGCCATCGCTCCAGTGTAACGTGACGCGGTTCGGCGCCGCCCGCGCCTTTCGTTCAAGATCGGGCGCAGGCGGTCATTCTGTGCGTTCCGGGCGCCACGCTCCGACGCAGGCGACCATCGCGGGTGTGACACCCAGCTCAGTGAGTGGGCTGTCGAGTGCGACCGGGGGATCGGACCACACGATCTCGCGGCCGAACCATCGTGACACTCCGACCAGGCCGACCAGCTGGGCCGCGGCCCCGTCACTGATGTCGGTCGCGCGGCGTGCATCGATTCGGAGTGACGCGCCGTCGGCAATCCTCGACGCTGCTCGCCGCCAGTCGTCCTCGCCCGGTCTCGTCGATCCTCCCAGGTGTACCTCCACCGCTTCCTCGCCGATCCGGATCGAGAGCCCTGCGAGCGAGCGTCGCCGTCGATTGGCCCGCCATTCGCGTGCGAACGCCGGCGAGAAGGTTCCGATGTCGTGGGCATAGCGACGTCCCAGGCGTCGTGGCTCCTGCATGGCCCGGACGACCCACTCGAGCCCGATTCGCTGGACCCACGCCGGCGCCCGTTTGCGGGCACCCACGAACATGTCGAGCGAGCCACCGACGCCGATCATCACCGGCGCTGCGATCCGGTCCCGGTGGGCCCGGATGAATCGCTCCTGTTTCGGGTTGCCAAGGGCCACGCACACGATGTCGGCATCGACGTCGGCGATCGAGTCGAGGATCTCGCCGTCGACGTCTTCCACGTCGGTGATGATCGGGCCCGGGTCGATCGAGACGTCGGCACGCGGATAGCGAACGGCGATGAGCGATTCCGCACGGGCGGCAATCGGCGGGCTCGAACCGAACACGTGGATCCGCCACCCCGTCGACTGGGAGACATCGAACAGGCGCGGCACGAGATCTGCGCCTGCCACCCGTTCCGTGATCGGCATCCCCAGCAACGAGGCGCCCCACACGATCGGCGTGCCGTCGGCGATGCAGACGTCGGCTTCCTGGAGGATCGACCTGATCGAGGGGTCGTGCAGTGCGTTCACGAGGAAGTCGACGTTCACGGTCGCGATCTGGTGGCTGACGCCGCGGTCACGACCCTCGTCGACCAGACGACCGATGAGATCGATCGCCTCGTCCATCGTCAAGTCCGCGATCGGAACACCGAACATCAGCGCCGGCGAACCGACCGACCCCGGGGAGATCGGATCACTGCTCATGCAGCCGTCTCGCTGTTTCGTTGCGTGCGGGTCCAGGTGACCTCGTCGCGAGAGACGGCGACCGACCACCACAGCCGAACCTTCCAGAGCACGATCACCGGTGCGGACCACAGGTGGCGGTAGACGCTTCGTGGTGCACGAACTGCGACCAGCCCCGCGAGGATGTGAGCGGTCACGGTCGCGACAGCCGCGATGTTGGCGCCCAGCAATCCACGAGCGAGGCGCCGCCCGCTCGCGGCGCCGATCGTTGCCACCGAGGTGGACACCGTGAGCATGGCCACCAGGACCGAGATCGGTGGGACGGCCAGATCCAACGCGGCGTCTGCCAACGCCACGCGCCCTCGTCGATCGGTCACGACACGGCGGATCAGGGTCGGGACGTACCGTCGCACGAGCTCGAGGCGACCGCGTTCCCAGCGCTCGTTCTGGCTCGTCGCCTGTGCGATGTCGTGTGGCATCTCGGCCCAGAGCACGGCCTCGGGAACGTACACCACACGTTCGCCGTCGAGCAGCAACTCCAACTGGAACTCGGCATCCTCCACGAGGTCACCTGTCCATCGTCGCCCGGTCATGACGTCGCGCCGGAACATCATCCCGTTGCCGTACAGACCGGATGACGCACCGAGGCGGCAACGTGCCAGTGGCCTCAGGTGGTGCCGACACGCAAGCGCCGCATAGCGGAAGCTCGCGCTCGGCGAATCGCCCGGTTCGCGCACCGAGTAGTGCCCTTGCGCCGCCTTGGCTCCGCCGCCGAGCGCGACGTCCATGGCGCGCAGGAACCCAGGGTGCAGCGTCGTGTCGGCGTCGACCACGACGATCGCCTCGAACCGTTCGGACCGGACGAGCCGGTCGAAGAGCCAGTTGAGTGCGGGGCCCTTGCCGGGGTGTTCGGGATCGGTGCGTTCGTGCACGATCCAGCCGGCCGACCGGACGACGTCGGCCGTATCGTCGTTGCAGTTGTCGGCGACGACGTGCACCGAGAAGCGACCGGGAGGATAATCGAGCTCCCGGAACGACCGGAGTGTCGCACCGATGCCGCCGGCCTCGTCGTGGGCGGGAACGAGGATGGCGAACTCATTGGTCGGTTCCCCATGCATCGCGTCGGATGAAGTCCGCCGCAGCCGCGCCCGTGGGAGTCCGACGGCGGTCAGCAGACCGAGGTACACGGCCGGCCACGTCGCGGCTGCGGTGAGGGTGCCGACGACGATCGAGCCGACCGGTCGCCAGCGCTTCCCCGTGGCGCGCTCTACCCTCACGGATGCGTCGGCTCAGGGATCGGTGACCGGGTCGGGTCGGGTCGGCTCCGAGGGGCTGCGTCGCGCCCGCCGTCGTCGAGGCGTCGTCGAACCGCTCCACCAGCCATGGGTTGATTCTGGCACGCCACCGTCGCAGGTCGTGATCTCGTCGGACGGTCTCGATCCGGATCGCATGCGACGCTACGTTGGCCCGATGTTGAACGGCCGGTTGGCGACGGTGGTGCGTCAAGAGCTCAATGGCGTGCGGTCGTTGGTGCAGATCGCGTTGGTGGTCTCGCGTGTCCTACCGGATCTGGTCGGAAACCGGATCCGCGCGTCATCGCTCCGACTGGCCGGGGTGTCGATCGGTGTGGGCACGGTGATCGGAGGGGGGATCCGGATCGTCGGTGTGGGGCGCATCGAGGACCGGGTGACGATTGGTGCCCGCAGCTGGATCAACGCCGGGTGCTATCTCGATGTCTCGGCACCGATCGAGATCGGCGCCGATGTGGCGATCGGACAGCAGGTCCTCATCCTCACCCAGACACATCGGTTGGGTCCCCCCCGACGGCGTGCCGGTGCGCTGACGGCGGCGCCGGTCTCGATCGGCGACGGCTGCTGGGTCGGAGCACGTGCGATCATCCTGCCGGGAGTCACGATCGGCGCGGGGGCGGTGGTCGCTGCCGGCTCCGTGGTCCGGGAGGATGTCGCCGCCGACGTCCTGGTGGCGGGTGTGCCGGCTCGTCGAGTCAGGGCACTGGACGGCATGTGACCGTCGCACGACGCCCGGGCCGACGTCTCACCCTCGATCCACCGATTGGGATCGGGTGATCGGTTGGTGTTGACGTGGCTGGGTGGGCGTGACAGGTCCCACCGTGCCATCGTCGGCAAGCTCCTCCTCTGGCGCGACCGCTGGGACCCCCGATGACGACGCCAATCCGCTCGAGTCCTTCGTGCGGATCTCTCGTGCCTGAGGCTGTCTGTCGGTTGCCGGGCGCTAGCGTCACCACACGTGTGTCGGTCCCTCGAAGTTCGCTGCAGAGCAAGATCGATCGGTCAGCGCGCTGTGTCTCTGGCATTCTTCGTCGGTCTGGTGTCGGGTTGCGTCGCAGACGATCCCCGTTCAGACGTGTCCACAGATGAGCGAGAGGAATCGGCGGGCACCGTGGACGCCGACGACATCGCACCCACAACGACCGTCGTCAGCTCGCCCGACACGAATCAGGAATCGGATCCACTGCCGGCCGATCCACGTGCCTTCGCGCGCGAAGTGATCGACGGCGCCCCGCTGCCGGTGGATGGATGCTGTCTCGACGTCGTCACTGCAGGAGATGTCGACGGGGACGGAGACGGCGACGTCATCATCGGTGCTGAGAACGCGGATGGGCTCGTCTGGTACCAGAATCCCGGCGAACCCGAGACGGGAATCGGTTGGTCGAGGTTCGTCATCGGTGCGGGAGATTTCACCACCGACGGTGTCGCGAGCGATCTCGATGACGACGGTGATCTCGACGTGGTGGCCAGCTCCATCGATCGGAACGTCGTCGAGTGGTGGGAACAGGTGGGTGACCCGTCGTCGACCGATGGATGGATTCGCCACGACATCGGCCCGGACTTCGCGCACGACCTCGTGATCGCCGACATCGATGGTGATGGCATGCTTGACGTCGGGGCGTACCACACAGAGGCACAGCGCTCCGACTGGTTCCAACCGCCCGATGATCCAACCGGGAGCTGGACCCAGCACGTCGTTGACGATCGATTCGGCGAAGGAATCGCGGCTGGGGATCTCGACGACGATGGCGACGTGGATCTCGTCGCCGGACCGGCGATCTACTTCAACGACGACGGCGCCGGCACCGAATGGTCTCGTCGATCTCTCGGCGACGACTGGCCCGATCAGGTACGTACGCGTATCGCCGACATCGATGAGGACGGCACGCCCGATGTCGTCATGGTGTCCGATGAGACCGAGGGGCGTCTTTCCTGGCTACGCGGACCCGACTGGACCGAGACGGTGATCGACGAATCGGCCGGCTTCACCCACAGCCTCGAAGTCGGTGACGTCGATCTCGACGGGCACCTCGATCTGCTGGCCGGAGTCATGCACACGGCGTCGGAACCGCTTGTTCGGGTCCTATTCGGAGACGGCGGGAGCGCATGGTCCGAGGTCGTCCTGGCGACGACGGGCACACACAACGCAAGACTCTTCGACCTCGACCGCGACGGTCGGCTCGACGTCGTCGGGAAGAACTACGACGGTCCCAAGCAGGTCGAGGTGTGGTGGAGCCGAGCGACCGATCTGTCAACGGACGAGGCGCAGCCGGAAACCGAGTTGGGGTCCGACTCTCCGCTCGACGGATTCACCTACGTGCAGGTCGACGATGAGCGGCAGCGGTTCAACGACTCGACCGCGTTCTTCGGGCTCGCATTCGCCGACGTCGACGATGACGGCGATGACGACATCGCAAGTGGCCGCTACCTCTATCTCAACCCTGGGTCGGACATGTCGACGACGTGGGAGCGGATCGATCTCGCAGAACAGATTGGTGTCGTGGTGGACGTGATGCTCGCAACCGACGTCGACGACGACGACCGTGCCGACCTGATCGCTACGGCGCTGCCCGACGTGTGGTGGCTCGAAGTCGGCGACGACGCGACGACCTGGTCGGGCCGCCAGGTGGCGACCGTCCCGGCCACATCGCGCCCGAATGGCCAGGGGTACCGCCTCGGCGACCTGACCGCGGACGGCCGATCGGAGATCATCCTCTCGGGCGGCGCGAGCGAGTCCGAGGTGTGGTACGTCGAGGTACCAATGGATCCCGAGATGGTGCCGTGGCCGGCGACCCGAGTCACCTCGACCGCGACGGACGAGCAGATCGGAATCGGCGACATCGATGGTGACGGCTGGAACGACATCGCGGCCGGAGACATGTACGACGGCGGTTCCTACATCGCTTGGTTCGAGAACCCGGGCGACGGTTCCGGCGACTGGCGACGTCACCGATTGGGGGAGTTTCCGGGCGTCTTCCCCGATCGGCTTGATGTCCTCGATCTCGACGGCGATGCTCGACTCGACGTCGTCGTGAGCGAGGAGAACGACGGATCCGCGCCGGACGCGGAGGCGATGTGGTATCGCCAACCGGCCGACCCAAAGGCCTCAGACTGGGAACGTCACGTGGTGGTCGAGCAATACACCACCAACGGCCTCGATACCGCGGATCTCGACGGTGACGGTGACTTCGATCTCGTCACCGGCGAGCACCGCGGACCACGACGGGTCTCGATCTGGGAGAACCTCGGTGGCGCAGACGGTGACGTGAACTGGATCGAGCACCCGGTCGACGAGGGCAAAGAGAGCCACCTCGGAGCGCGAGTCTGGGATCTGGACCACGACGGAGACTTCGAGATCGTCAGCATCGCCTGGGACGAGCCGCAGTACCTCCATCTCTGGGTCAACGACTGACGCCCGGCAGGTCGACGGACCGACCCTGCTGTCGTCCGTCGGCGAAAGGGGGTGGTGGTTGCCAGTCGCAGCCGAGTTCGTGGCGGCCTCGGCGACTGACCGGCCATGCCGGCCAACCGCATCGATGCCACCGGACGACACGTGTCCGCATCGCAGATCGCGACGAAGCGATAGAGGTTGCCGCTCTTTCCACGGCCGTCGACCCGCCAAGGAGGCCGGTGTCGCGTGCGCCACCCCGATCGCGCGGGCGTCCGAACACCAGCAGGTCGTCGGCAACCTCGTCCACCGATGCATGATCATGGACCTCCCGGCCCGCCCGACCGCACCTCACGATGCCCGGGAGGGAGGCGTGCCCGAGACCCGCAACCCGCCGGTCGACCGGTGGTGAACGCCGTCGTGGTCTACGGGACTCCGGTGGTCGACGACCCGGACCGGTTCAGATCCGACTGCGGTGGTCGGGCTGGCCGAGACCCCGCTTGCTCGCGATCGTCATGCTGCGACGGAGTATTTCGTGAGGAGGTAGTCGGTGACGGTGGCTTGTTCGGCGGGGGTGAGTTCGCGGTCGTAGATCAGGATCTCGGCGATGTCGCCCTGGAACCATCCTTCGGACCAGTAGCTCTTGCCGATGTAGTTCACGCTGCGTGTCGTGACCGGTGGCACGTACACCGTTCCGGACCCGAGTGCGGCGCCGTTGCGCGAGGTGGTGGCCGTGACACTGCTGTTCGCGGCCCCGCCGGGCTGGACGACCGAATACACCGCCGGGTCACCGGCGGCGAGACCGGCGGCGGTGTTGTACCAGCCCCACGCACCGCTGGCAGCCGTGGTGAAGTACTGGACACCCGGCGTCGTGTTGGCTCGGCCGAGACCGATGTTCTGCTGTCCGGCCCCATTGCCCAACGTGACCATCTTGAATCCTGGCTGCAACGCCGACGGTGACGCGACCACGTACATCGACAAGCCCGCCGTGAAATCCTCGAAACCCGACCCGAGACTCAAGTGATCGTCGACACCATCGAACCGCACCGACGGCACCCCACCGATCCCCGACGACACGAACGTCGGCCGAGCCGACCCCGACGCAGTCGCAGACTGGGTGCCGGTGCTGTTGAGCCACTGGGGTACGGCAGCACCGTCGGCGAGTTGGAGGTTCGACGCGTCGAGCGCCAACGTCAATCCGTCGAGCGGGATGCCCGTCGGCGGCGGCGGCGGCGGTGCCTGTGGCGAACCGGTCACCGATGTCGACGGGGCGGATTCGCCACCGGGACCATACGACGACACCGTGTATTGATAGGTCGCGCCGTTGAGGGCGGAGGAATCCACCAACGTCGTCGACGTGAGATCGCCGATCAACGAATAGGGGCCGGCGGCCTGATCGGCCCGGTACACCCGGTAGCCGGTCGCACCCGCGACAACGCTCCACGACAACGACACCGTCGAATCCCCGCTCGTCACCGACACGCCAACCGGTGAAGCCGGTGGTGGCGGCGGCGGCGGATCGACGGAGTATTTCGTGAGGAGGTAGTCGGTGACGGTGGCTTGTTCGGCGGGGGTGAGTTCGCGGTCGTAGATCAGGATCTCGGCGATGTCGCCCTGGAACCATCCTTCGGACCAGTAGCTCTTGCCGATGTAGTTCACGCTGCGTGTCGTGACCGGTGGCACGTACACCGTTCCGGACCCGAGTGCGGCGCCGTTGCGCGAGGTGGTGGCCGTGACACTGCTGTTCGCGGCCCCGCCGGGCTGGACGACCGAATACACCGCCGGGTCACCGGCGGCGAGACCGGCGGCGGTGTTGTACCAGCCCCACGCACCGCTGGCAGCCGTGGTGAAGTACTGGACACCCGGCGTCGTGTTGGCTCGGCCGAGACCGATGTTCTGCTGTCCGGCCCCATTGCCCAACGTGACCATCTTGAATCCTGGCTGCAACGCCGACGGTGACGCGACCACGTACATCGACAAGCCCGCCGTGAAATCCTCGAAACCCGACCCGAGACTCAAGTGATCGTCGACACCATCGAACCGCACCGACGGCACCCCACCGATCCCCGACGACACGAACGTCGGCCGAGCCGACCCCGACGCAGTCGCAGACTGGGTGCCGGTGCTGTTGAGCCACTGGGGTACGGCAGCACCGTCGGCGAGTTGGAGGTTCGACGCGTCGAGCGCCAACGTCAATCCGTCGAGCGGGATGCCCGTCGGCGGCGGCGGCGGCGGTGCCTGTGGCGAACCGGTCACCGATGTCGACGGGGCGGATTCGCCACCGGGACCATACGACGACACCGTGTATTGATAGGTCGCGCCGTTGAGGGCGGAGGAATCCACCAACGTCGTCGACGTGAGATCGCCGATCAACGAATAGGGGCCGGCGGCCTGATCGGCCCGGTACACCCGGTAGCCGGTCGCACCCGCGACAACGCTCCACGACAACGACACCGTCGAATCCCCGCTCGTCACCGACACGCCAACCGGTGAAGCCGGTGGTGGCGGCGGCGGCGGATCGACGGAGTATTTCGTGAGGAGGTAGTCGGTGACGGTGGCTTGTTCGGCGGGGGTGAGTTCGCGGTCGTAGATCAGGATCTCGGCGATGTCGCCCTGGAACCATCCTTCGGACCAGTAGCTCTTGCCGATGTAGTTCACGCTGCGTGTCGTGACCGGTGGCACGTACACCGTTCCGGACCCGAGTGCGGCGCCGTTGCGCGAGGTGGTGGCCGTGACACTGCTGTTCGCGGCCCCGCCGGGCTGGACGACCGAATACACCGCCGGGTCACCGGCGGCGAGACCGGCGGCGGTGTTGTACCAGCCCCACGCACCGCTGGCAGCCGTGGTGAAGTACTGGACACCCGGCGTCGTGTTGGCTCGGCCGAGACCGATGTTCTGCTGTCCGGCCCCATTGCCCAACGTGACCATCTTGAATCCTGGCTGCAACGCCGACGGTGACGCGACCACGTACATCGACAAGCCCGCCGTGAAATCCTCGAAACCCGACCCGAGACTCAAGTGATCGTCGACACCATCGAACCGCACCGACGGCACCCCACCGATCCCCGACGACACGAACGTCGGCCGAGCCGACCCCGACGCAGTCGCAGACTGTTCCGAGTCGATCTCGTCGATCCAGTCCGTGATCTGGTCGCCGTCGTCCAGCTGGAGGTCGAGTTCGCTCGCCAACAGCGCGAGCGCGAGACCGTTGGACGGGATGTTCTCGAGGCCGTTGAGGTGTGGTGAGCCGACGACGGGAGGTGACGCCGCGCTCTCGAGTCCATCACGCACGACCGTCGCGGAGTAGTAGTAGACGGTCTCCGGGACGACGTTGGTGTCGACGTACCACGGATCGGTCACGGTCGCGATCAGCGAGGCGGGACCGTCCGGCGAGGTGCTGCGGTACACGTTGTAGTCATCGCCGGGCAGCACCTCGTTCCAGTTGAGTGCGACCTCGGTCGGTGAGTCCTCGAGTGAGAGCACTGGCGCCATGAGCGGTGGCGGCAGGAAGTCGGAAGTCGCAGCGAAGTAGTCGAACCGGGCCTCGAATCCGCTGAACTCGTAGGGTTGGTTGCCTGCGAAGAGGCTCACCGTGTTGATCGTGCCGATGTTCGCGCTGGAATCGGACTCCTCGAGGATCCCTTCGACCGCGGTGTTCCAGTTGGCGCCATCGAGCGACCAGTCGAAGGTCCAGCTGCGAGCCGTCGGAACCGGATCGTCGTTCACGGTGACCCGAATGAAGTACGGGCCGTCGTGCGGCGGGTTCAGACCGGTGGGCAGTCCGTGTGTCGTCTTCTTGGCGATCAGGTTGTTCCCAACCTCCACGAACCGCTCGACGTAGGTGTGGATCTCCTCGTGGGCGTACAGCATGAAGAGCAGGAAGGTGCCGGGGCTGCTCTCGAAGATCAACCCGAACTGTTGGCTCTCGGAGAAGTCGCTATCGACCTTGATTTGGTAGACGCCGCTGCCGTCGTACGGTCGACCCACCGCAGCGTGCCGGAGATCCCACATGTTGTGCTCCGTGCCGCTGGGTATCGAGATCGTGAGGTGGTCGTCGGCCAGGTCGAACGAGGCGTGATTGGCAGTGTCGTTCGGGAAGTCGTTTGCGTAGCCGTCGAAGACGGACCAGCCGCCCTCGAGGGTGGTCGAGTCGAAGTCGTCGAAGTAGTCCGCCACCGATCCGTTTGCCGCCGACACCACCGTCGCGGGAAGCGCCAGGGCTCCGACCGCCGTCAGCGCCGCCACGAATCTGCTGGTGGTGCTCATGTTCTCGAATCCCGCCTCTACTCATCCGCCAATGGAGAGGGCTGTGCCGCCCTTCCGGCACGATACCACCAGACGTCACTGGCAGTCGAGTGTTATTGGACTCTGTGTGTTTCTCGCGGCCATCGGATTCACGCTGCGTGGTGGAGTCCCCGCTCTGCGAAGCAGGAGCCAGACAATCCAGAGGAGTTGTTCGTCCGTGGCGGCCGCGACCCGCAGGATCTTGTCAGCGGTCGGAGGCTGCCACTGATGCCGCGATCGATGTCGCGATGTCGTGATATCCGGGAGGAAGCGGGAGCAACACCAACGACCTCACGAGCGCAGCGATCGTCGAATCGTCGCCGGGCTCGAGCTCGGCGACGCACAGTCGCGCCAGCAGATCCGGATCGATCTCGACCTCGGCGGGCAGGTAGCGACAGGCAGCTGCGCACTCGCGCTCGAGCTCGGGGTCGGGCCACGCCATCCGGAGCCGGACCGCGTCGGGAGCGGTCTCGATCGAATAGATCGGATTGATGCCGAGGCCGCTGGTGCGTCCGGCGGCGAGCAGCCGGTCACCGACTTGGTACGTTCCGCCGATATCCGAACGCCTCGTCGCGTACATGTCCAGATCGGGGACGGCGGCGAGCGCCGGCACGTCCGTGATCCGGCTCAGATCGAGGGAGGTGTCGGACATGAATCGGTCGAGCACGATCGATTCGTCGAGGACGGTGCCGCTGGCGAAGTCGAACATGCGCAGGTAGTCCTCGGGTCGCAGTGGGATGCCCGGTGAGACGTTGGGCACCGAGGCGTTGTGGAGATGGGGCAGGATCCAGATGCCCGACTCCTCGACGCAGCGATCGAGCTCATGCGACAGGGCCCACTTGGAGCGGATGTAGTGGAAGGCGTCGAGGCAGAACACGGCGTCGAACTGATCGTCCGCGAAGGGCAAGGGCAGTTCGGCGTCCAGGCAGACGCCGATCGCGTCCTCGACGAAGTGTTCCCGGAGGATCTGGAGATTGACGAAATCGGGGTCGGCAGCCACGAACGACATGGTCGGGAAGAGGGCTCGCATCATGGCGGTCGAGTGCCCGATTCCACACCCGAGATCGAGCACCGTTGGCCGGTCGCTTCCCGAGTGGTGGCTCTCGACCGTTTCGAGCAGTGCCATCATCGGGATCGACGCGAGGAAGCTGGGGTTGGCGTACCGCTGATACAGATATGCACCGAACGCCGGTGGACGCGTTCGTGCGAGCGTCACGCGCAGAGGCGCTGCCGTCGAGGGCATCGCCTCGGGTCGATCGGACCCCTGGCGCCAGCGGCCGAGTCGACGTCTCGCCGACGAGGCCAGCCTCCTCGCGGTGGCGACGTCGAACGATGCTCTGGGTGGCGCCGGTGAGTCAACCATCGACGCCGCCGCTTCGAGGGAACGCCGGGCGGCGCCGACGTCATCCGCGCGCAGGTGGGCGACGGCGGGATCGGTGTTGTCGGCCGGGCCCGACAACTGCCGCAACACGAGGATGCCGTCGACGATCGGGTACTCGTAGCAGCCGCAGGCGACGCTCCCGTGCCGGATGTCGCCGTCGCGACCGGCCAGGTGGAGCGCGGGGACCAGCGCAGCCCGGCAGTACGGGCACGAGAGTCGAGCGACGAACCCTCGATCTATCATCGAGGGTGAGGGTCGTCGGGGGCCGGACGGGCCACGAAGTGACCGACCAGCCAGGTCCCGCCCACATAGGAGTCGGGCAGCGGGGTGATCGAGTAGTCGAGCGACTCCAGGTACTCGACGCACTCGCGGTGCTTGCGGTCGTAGCCGGCTCGGGTCCCGTCGTCGATCTCGCACACGATGATCGGACGATCCCGGCGCATCGTGTCGGTCATGCCGCGCAAGACCTCGATCTCGACGCCCTCGACGTCGATCTTGACGACGTCTGGTGGAGGGATGTGGCCGTCGTCGACGGCGGCGTCGATCGTGATCAGCTCGACTTCGATCGATCCGGCCGCGTCGGGAGGCGGGGTCGTCGTCGACAACGCGGCGCCACCGGAGTATTCGGCCAGGACGAGCTCACCGGTGCCGGTCCGGTCCGATACCGCTTGTTCGACCACGCTGATGTTGCCGAACTCGTTCAGTCCGGCGTTGCGTCGGATCAGTTCGGCGTTGGCGGCGACCGGTTCGAACGCGAACACGCGCCCGGAGGGGCCTGTGAGTCGTGCACAGATGATCGAGAAGAAGCCGACGTTGGCACCGATGTCGAAGACGACGTCGCCCGGTCGGACGATCTCGGCGAGTGCGCGCTGGACCGGCAGTTCGTTGTCGCCGCGTCCGTAGTCCGGATTCGACGGACCCGGGTCGAATCGGAGCCCGCTCCCGACTCCCTCGCCCATCGTGGGCGCACGAATCGCCGATCGCTTCTGTCGCAGCGAGCGACGCACGTCCGCCGGTATGACGCGACGCGCGAGGTCCCGGATCGTGTCCTTCATGATGGCGAACTCCTCGCTCTGGCGGTGAAATTCCCGAATGTCGTGCCGGTGTCGTCGCCCCACTCCCAGTTCACGGCGAGGCCGATGCCGTTGATCGTGAGCCCGCCGCGATCCATGTACAGGTCCGTGACCGACCGGTAGAGCACCGGTTCGTCGTCGATGAAGGTCATGAGGTGATTGCCGTCGCTCACCACGCGCAATCGATGGGTGGCACCCCAGTAGATCTTCTTGCCGACCATGCTCCAGACGGCGTCGTAGATGTCCTCGAACCCGTCCAGGTGGGAGAAGTAGGCGATCGAGGCGCCGTCGTAGCTGTCGTCGACGTACATGCTGATCATGATGAAGTTGTCCCGATCGTCCCAGATGACGAGGCCGCCACGCCCGCGATGCCCTTCGCCGAACGCTCCGCCCGGAGGCGTGACGTCGACGGCGACGTCGACGAAATCGGGGTGGTCCCAATCGATGATGTAGGCCGTGTTGCCGGGGTTGGGTCGCTCGATGGTTGCGTCGACCACTGCCGAGCCGTTCCCGCTGACGTGCACCCGACCGTTCCCATAAGCCCGCCTCCATGTCGCGGCACCGACCGAGGTGGACCTGCCGGCGAGCTCGCCGACCGGACCACCGAAGTCGTCCTGCACGACCGCGGGGCCGCCCGTCTCGAACCATGCCGGCGGCAGATCGAGAACGTCGCCGAAATCGATCTCGCACGGATGTGCCTCGAAGCGGCTGAGCTCGGCACGGCCTGTCGCCCAGATGCCCACCCCGATCTCATCGGCCAAGTGCTCCAACGAAACGGGTTCCTCGAAGACCGGCCGACCGTCGAGGGCGGCCCTCACGCTTCGGCCGTCGTCCGCCAGCTGGATCGACATCGGCGAGTCCGACACCGGGGCGTCGATCGACGTGCTCGCGAGCAGGGTCGTGGTCCCTCCGAGCACCATCAGGACTCGGGCGACGCCTGCTTCGATCTCGACTCGACAGTGGTTGTCGAGGTCTCGGTACCGCCAGACGAGCCCGAACGACCCGCCACCGTCGTCGGTGCGGGCGAGGGCGTGCACGAGACCCGACGGTCGCTCCGGGGCGAGCACGGCGAGGTTCCGATCCTCGGCCGGGCACGCTCCCCGCGCCCGCGAACGAAGTCCCCGATCATGGTCGTCCAACGGCTCCCGCGGTCGGCGTCACGGTCTCCGAGCGAACCGGAACCCGTCAGGAGGTCCGCTGCGTGGGCGGTACCGAACCATTCGCCGACCGAGGGCACCTCGTCAACCTGTGTGCCGTAGACCCGTGTATCGGTGCGGAACCCGATCTGGCCGAGCGCGGCCTGATGAATCCCGGCGTAAACTTCGGGATCGGTCGAGGTCGCATCGATCGCGCACGGCCGGAAGCGTGGGTACGGCCCGGCTCCGTTCGCTCCGGGGACGCTGGCGAGGTAGTACGCGGCTCCGACGTCGCGTAGGACGGTGAGATAGCACATCGGAACGTTCTGGATGCCCTGCGCGATCGACAACATCGTCGGACCGGACCGCAACCACAGCTCTCCGTTGTCACCGAGCGCAGCATGCATCACGAACAGATTGCCGCCGTCGGCGGGATCCCCGGGATGCTCGGACGGGAACCAACCGACCGCCATGTTCTCGTCGAGCGGTTCGATCGATCCCGATGCCATCCGGTGCCACGAGCGGACCTTGTGGAAGAGGTAGCGCTTCCGCCGGTACCTCAACCATTGGAGCAGGCGTCGCAGGAGACCCCAGCGCCGGTCGCCGTGTCCCTGCAGCCACCTGAGGAGGCGGGCCGAGAGGCGCTCGGGAAGTGCCTCGGACTGAGATGTGTTGTGTCCGTTCAGCAGGAAGGTCGCAAACATGAGACCGTTCCGTCGATCGTATGGCCCGTAGCCGACGAACGATCGGCCCCAGCTCTGACGGATCATCGGCCGGATCCGCAGCGCACCGTGATCGATCCCGATCACCCCCTCGACGTCGATCCCCCGACGGATGATCCCGGATCGGTTGCTCGTCCCGATGACGGCACCCTGCTTGACGTCGTCGAGGAAGGTGTCGACGAAGTGGGTGGTCTGTCGGGGGGCCCGCGTCTGTGCTGTGGGGTGTGGGTTCACTGCATCCCGATTCGCTGCAATCTGGTGGTGTCGAACGGCACGCGGGGTCTCCGCTCGCCGAGCCCGCGCATCATCGACGATCTTGTCGGCAGGTCACCGTTCCGACATGAGTCATTCCGGTGCATCTGACGAGCGGACGATACCGGCTGCGTCGGGTCGGCGCACCGATCGCGATCGACGGACGGGTCACCACACCACGTGGGCTGCGAAGCCCGCGTTCGTGCGGGCCGGGACACCTCATGCGTCCGGACGGTCGGCCGAGTCGTGGTCACCGTCGAGGTGGCCGTCGACGACGTCGTCGGCCGCTGGTGCGGCGCCTCGACGACCGAGTGGGATCCCGGCCCGGCTGGCCAGGGTCTGGAGCAGGTAGCGGTCGTCGTCGCTGAGAACCCGGAACACCACCACCGATGCGACAAAGGTGACCGCGCCGACCGCCACCGGGATCGCGAGGAACAGATCGCGGAACTGCCACGAGGCGACGAACATGAGGCCGCCGGCCGTGATGATCTTCGCGAGCTTGATCGCCGTCGCCGCCGACAGCAATTCGGGCGCCAGGCGTCGAACCGCGATGACCACCATGAAGGATTCGGTGACGAGATAGCCGAGTGCGCCCGCGACGGCCCCGTTGCCCGTCGCTCGGTCCAGGATCGGCACGAACACGATGTCGAACGCAACCGACATGACCACGGCGGCCGCCATGATCCGGTTCCAGAAGCGCTCGCGCCCCGACGCGAGGGACACCTGACCGAGCAGCATCGTCACGAAGATGAGCGGCAGCGTGACCGCGAAGACGGAGAGCACCTCGCCCGCCTCGCGGAAGTCCTCACCGAACAGCAGCACCGCAAAGTGCTCGGCGATGACGGCCAGACCGAATCCACCGGACACCCCGATCATCACCAGCACCCAGAACGCGCGGTGCACGATCGGCATCGCGGCATCGACGTCGGTCGTGAAGAGTCGTCCCATCATCGGGAACAGCACGACCAGGATCATTCCGGGAACGAAGAGCAGCGACGAGACCAGGACGTCGGCGGAGGTGTACCAACCGAGCGCGTCGTCGTCGACGAGCAGCGACATCACGACCATGTCGACCTGCATGTAGAGGGTCAAGACGATGGCGTTCGTCATGAAGCCCACACTGGAGCGGAGGATGGCGAGGTAACCGTCCGTCGGACGAGTGAAGGTCAGCGTCTCGAGACGTCGGTAGAAGTACAACATGATGCCGGTCAGGAGGACCGCGTTGAACGTCGTCGCCCAAGCCAGACCGACCACACCGCCGCCACTGACCAGCACCACGACCATCACGCCCGTGTAGATCAGCTTGGAGGCGACCGTCGCGACCGACACGTAGCCCATCTGCTCGAGCCCGATGATGGCGGAGACGAAGACGTCCTGGGCCGAGTTGAACAACATCGTGACGCCCGTGATGGCGATCAAGACCATCATCTCGCGGTCGAAACCGACGATCATCGTGTACGTCACCATCGCGATGCTCGAGGCCAGGAACGCACCGACGCGCAGCAGGATGATCGGACCCACCAGCGTGGCGCCACGCTCCCGGTTGCGAGCCATCTCGAGCGTCAGGTAGACCCCGGTGCCCATGCTCACGAACACCTGGGCGACGATCCAGAGCGAGAACGCCAGCTGGATCTGGCCGAGTCCGTCGGGTCCGAGGAAACGGGGTTGGATGATCTGGGCGACGAAGCCCAGGCCCCAGCTGACGACCTGGGACGACGTCATCGCGACGAGGTTGCGCAACAGCGAGTGGCGCCCGTCGTTCGGTGGTTCGGAGAGCGTTGCGCCGGATCCGACCGCTTCGGGTGAGAGATCGGGGCTCATCGAGAGAGGCTCTCCGGCAACCAGTTGTCAACGCAGGTCGGCCTGTCGTCGACGGGTGGCAGTGCTTTGCGAGGTTCGATGCTCGTTGAGGCGAATGCACACCTCGACTCGTCCCACGGACGCCCACGATGGTGCGTGAGCGGGTGGCGGCGCGCGCGGCAGCCAATCACCACCCGCACCAACGAGGAGAGCCTGACCCGCTCCACCGTCCTGTCAATCCCGCCTCGTCGCGTGCTCTGCCTGGTCCAGCAGATCCGCCATTGAGTCGGATCGTACCGGATACGAGCTCACCTGTCGACCGGACGTGTGGTGGGCGGCAGGGCTGGACGGCGCGTGGGCGATTGTGTCAAACTCCGCCGCAGCGTCAGCGACCGGCGAGGCGGATGATCGGTTGTCTTCGATGCGAAGGAAACGGACGGGTAACCAAACATGAGCATGTTCCACGCCGCAAGCGCGGCCCGATGTCGACGCGCGAATCCGAGCCGACCCCCGTCGGCGTACCGCTAGGAGAACCATGTCGAACGTCGATCCCCCCACGATCCTGATCACCGGCGGCGCCGGCTTCATCGGATCGCATCTCACCGAGACACTCCTCGAGCGAGGCCTGCGCGTTCTCATCCTCGACGACATGTCGACCGGCGCAACCGACAACCTGGCTGCGATCCTGGACCATCCGCTGCTCGAGCTCCACTCCGGTTCCATCGCCGACGCCGAGAGCATCGCGCCGCTCGCCGCGAGGGCACAGTTGATCGTGCACCTCGCGGCGGCCGTCGGGGTGCAACTGATCATCGAACAACCGGTGAAGACGATCGAGACGAACGTACGAGGCACCGAGAATGTGCTCCATGCCGCCGTCAACACCGGCGCTCGCGTCATCATGGCGAGCACGTCCGAGGTGTACGGCAAGGGCGTGCGCTACCCGTTCAGTGAGGACGACGACATCGTCCTGGGCGCGACGAACAGGAGCCGATGGGCGTACGCGGCCAGCAAGATGGTCGACGAGTTCCTCTGTTTCGCACATCACCAGGAGAACGGCCTGGACGCGATCCCCATCCGCTTGTTCAACACGGTCGGTGCCCGCCAGACCGGTCGATACGGCATGGTGATCCCGCGACTCGTCCGCCAGGCGCTCGAGGGCGACGATCTGACGGTGTACGGCGACGGCTCGCAGCGCCGCTGCTTCTGTGACGTCCGCGACGTGGTCAGGGCGCTCGCTGCTCTGATCGAGATGCCCGGGGCCCCGGTGCAGACCTACAACATCGGTGCGACCGAGGAGACGACCATCGTCGGACTCGCTGAGCGGGTGCTGGCGATCACCGGCTCGAGCTCAACGATCCGCTTCGTCCCCTACGACGAGGCGTACCCTCCGGGATTCGAGGACATGGAACGCCGCATCCCCGACACGACCCGGATCAACGAGTTGCTCGGTTGGGTACCCGAGTATTCCCTCGATGACATCATCGCATCCGTCGCCGAACACGAACGGCGACGAGTTTCGGCGGGAGGTACGTCGTGAGCGAGCCCGCAGCGACCACGCCGGCATCCGTCCAGCTCGAACAGCGAATCCTCGATCGGTCGGCGGTGCTCGCCGTCGTCGGTCTCGGGTACGTGGGCCTGCCGCTGGCCGTCGGGTTCGCCTCGAAGGGTTACGAGGTGATCGGCGTCGATCTCGACGAGTCGAAGGTCAATCGGCTCGCATCCGGTCGCAGCACGATCCGCGACGTGAGCGACGACGAGGTGTCGAACCTGGTCGACCTCGCTCGGTTCAGCGCGACCACGTCGTACGACGATCTGGCTCGGGCCGACGCCGTGTTCATCTGCGTGCCGACGCCGTTCAACGCCATGAAGGCACCCGATCTCAGCTTCATCGAGGACGCGACTCGACGGCTCGCGGCGGTGCTCCGACGGGGACAGCTCGTGATCCTGCAGAGCACCACGTACCCCGGCACGACCGAAGAGGTCGTCCTCCCCGTACTCGCCGGGACCGGTCTCGAGGTGGGGTCCGACTACTTCCTCGCGTTCTCGCCGGAGCGCATCGACCCCGGTCATACCAGCAGCGCCGGATTCAACGTCGAGAACACCCCGAAGGTCGTGGGCGGCGTCACGCCGGCATGCCTGGAACCGGCGGCCCTGCTGTTGTCGCAGATGATCGCCTCGGTCCATCGCGTCTCGTCGCCGCGTGCGGCCGAGATGACGAAGCTGCTCGAGAACACCTTCCGGAGCGTGAACATCGCGCTCGTCAACGAGTTGGCCGTCCTCGCCGAGCGTATGGACATCGACATCTGGGAGGTCATCGACGCCGCCGCATCGAAGCCGTTCGGGTTCATGGCCTTCCGACCCGGCCCGGGCGTGGGAGGCCACTGCATCCCGGTCGACCCCTTCTACCTCTCGTGGAAGGCCCGTGAGTACGACTACTACACGAAGTTCATCGAGCTCGCGGCAGAGGTCAACAGTGAGATGTCGTACCACGCGCTCGGCAAGATCACGCAGGCACTCAACGAGCAGGGCAAGTCGATGAGCGGATCCTCGGTCATCATCGTGGGGGTGGCGTTCAAACCGAACGTCGACGACGCTCGCAACTCGCCTGCCGAGCCGATCATCGAACTGTTGGTGCGAAACGGTGCCACCGTGAGCTATCACGATCCGTACATCCCTCGGATCCAGATCGGCGGGACGCGCCACGTCCGCGACCGAATGGAGCTGACCTCGACCGATCTGACGCCCGCGGTGCTGACGGCCGCTGACTGCGTGGTCATCGTCACCAACCACAACGGGCTCGACGTCGAACAGATCGTCGAGCACAGCCGCGTCGTCGTCGACACGGTCAACGCCACCGGGGTGCGGAACGATGGCCGGCCGATCGTCCGTCTCGGCGCACCCGATGCCGTGCGCGCCGAGAAGCGCCCGTGACGATGGCGGGAACATGAAGATCGCGTACGTCAATCAACCGCTCGACGGCATCCTCCCACCCGAACAGAACTCGATCGGGATCTGGACGTACGAGGTCGCTCGCCGGCTCGCCGCCGATCACGACATCACGGTCTACGGACGGTACATCGACTCGGTGAAGAGTCGCGGCGACGGTCGAACCTTCGACGACCAGGGCGTCCGCTACCGATTCGTCTTCGCCGCACCCGCTCGGGCGTGGTCGGAGCTCGGCCGGCTCTGGAACCGGGTCTTCGGAAAGAACCGGCCGATCTTCGCGTCGGTCCTGTACTACATCGAGTACTGCCTGCCGGTCGCGATCCGCCTCCGTTTCGCCCGTCCCGATGTCGTGCACGTCCACAACTTCACGGGATTCGTGGCGGTGCTCCGGGCGGTGAATCCGAAGGTCCGGATCGTGCTCCACATGAATGGCGAGTGGCTCTCGCAACTCGACGAGCGACGGATGGCGAAGCGGATCGGGCAGTGCGATGCCGTCTTCGGGAGCAGCAACCACATCACCGGTTTGATCCAGCGACGGTTCCCGCAGTTCGCAGATCGCTGCCACACCGTCTACAACGGCGTCGACCCCGATGCCTTCGCAGTCGATCCAGATCGCGGCGAAACCGGCACCGACGGCCCGAAGATCGTATTCGTCGGCCGGGTCTCGCCGGAGAAGGGCATCCACGATCTGCTCGATGCGATGACGATCGTGGTCGAGCGACGCCCCGATGTACAGCTCGATCTGATCGGACCGGTCGCGGCCTTGCCGAAAAGCTTCATCGTGGACATCACCGACGACGATCTCGTGGCCGGCCTCGCTCGCTTCTACGACCGTGAGTACGGCGAGACGATCACGGACGATGTCGCAAACCGTCTTTCGTCGAACGTGCGTCTGCTGGGCAGCATGTCCCACGACGATGTGGTCCGACATGTCGCCGGCGCCGACCTGCTCGTGAACCCCTCCTATAGCGAATCGTTCGGGATGAGCCTCGTCGAGGCGATGGCCTGCCAGACCCCGGTCGTCGCGACCCGCGTGGGCGGGATGAAGGAGATCGTCGACGAGCAGACCGGCGTCCTGGTCGAACGGGCCGACCCGGCCGCTCTCGCCGATGCGATCGTCCGGTTGCTCGACGATCCGCAGCGACGGGCACGGATGGGCGCGGCCGGTCGACGCCGCGTCGCCGAGGTCTTCTCGTGGGACAGCGTCGCCGCGGCCGCTGCGACGCAGTACTCCGCACTCGTCGAACCGTTGGGCTCCGGCTCCGAAGCAGGGTCCCGCTCACCGAGGTGATTCGCCGACGAATCCGTCGAGGCCTGCTCGACCGAGCGACGGCCCGGGCTCGTCCGATCGATCCCGCAGTCCGGGATCGATCCACGCTGGTCATCGCCCCCCATCCCGACGACGAGACGCTCGGTTGCGGTGGTCTCGTCTCGTTGCTGCGCGATCACGGGACACCGGTGAGCATCGTGTTCATGACCGACGGTGCCGGGTCGCATCGCGGCCTGTCCGTTGAGGAGTTGGTGACGACGCGACGCGCCGAGGCCGTCGCCGCTGCCGCGATTCTCGGCGTATCCGAGGATTGCCTCCACTTCCTCGGTCATCCAGACGGCGCGCTCGCCCAGCACGAGGGAGAGGCACGAAACGAGCTCGGGGCCCTGCTCGACGCGCTCGCGCCTTCGCAGGTGGTGGCCCCGCACCCCTTCGAACCACAACCCGACCACCGTGCGAGCTTCCGCATCGCCGAACGTGCCGCCCACGATCGCGCCACACCGCTCGATGCTCTGCTCTACGCGGTGTGGTTCTGGGACCAGTGGCCGTGGACGAACCCGCTCGCGCCGCCGCATCCGCGGCACAGTCGTCGCGACATGTTCGACGTCGCGTGGCGAGGTGGCCTCGGGTCGAGGCTCGGTCGTCTCCTCCCGCTCACGATCGACATTCGCGACGCCGTGGATCGCAAGAGAACCGCTCTCGCTGCTCACGTCTCCCAGACCGAGCGCCCGCCCGACCGCCCGGACTGGTTGACCCTCGCGGACGTCGCGGATGGCGACTGGCTGGACCTGCTGCTCCAGCCGTTCGAGTCGTATCGGCCGATGCAGCTCGGGACAGAGCGAGGGATCTGACTTCGCCAGGCCGTCCGTGCCGTTCGACTGGTGGTCAGCCGGGTGGTGTGGCCGCCGGCACCAGCAGCCCGTCCGCACCGACGGTGAAGTCGCGGACACATCGCCGGTACGCACGTTCGAAGGCCACCACGCGCGGCACGGCTCGGGCGATCCGGTGTGGACGCAGTTCCCGCAAGGGTGTGACGAGCGCCTCACGCCACATGTACCGCCTCCACGCCTCACCGCCCCCGTCGGCCGCATCGGGCGGCGCAGCGTGCGTGAGCTTGGCCGCCGCTGCGCCCTGTCCGCTGCCATACGCCGACACCACTCGTGCGACCGCTGTGATCCCGAATCGTCGTCCGTGAGTGTGGTGCACGACCGCCGCCGGCAGGAAGCGGATCGGGACGCCGGCTCGCGTCATTCGTACGAAGAGATCCAGATCCTCGCCGCCGCGGAACGTCGACCCGGCGCCGAGCAGTTCGTCGAAGGCTCCGATGCGATCCCACACCCAACGGCGAACCGTGAGGTTGGCCGAGACGAACGCGGCTCCCTCGGGCGACTCCGTCTCCGATGGTGTCTGTCGGAGCGTGAAATCGCCCGGCGATGCCGACGGACAGGTCGAGATCGGCCATCGTGGCCCGGGGGGCGCCACGAGGGCGCCGGCGACGACCCCGACATCGGGGTCGTCGGTCAGCGCCGCGTGGATTTGCTCGAGCCAGTCGGGTGCGGCTTCGCAGTCGTCGTCGATGAACGTGACGGTGTCATAGCGGGCGCTCTCGATCCCGAGGTTCCGGGCTCGACTGACGCCCATCTCACGGATCCAGACGCCCCGGATGCGCGAGTCGGCGTCGGACATCGCATCGACGCACAGGCGTAGATCCGGATCCTCACCCTGCATGACCACGATCAACTCCCAGTCGTCGCGGCGCTGGCGCCGGACCGACTCGACCGCCTGCTCGACGGTCGCCGCCCGCACGCTCGGTATGCAGATGCTGAAGCCCGCGGGCCGTTCACTCGCGCTCATCGCCGGTTGCTCCGACGGACTCGCCGCTCCGAGCCCGTCACGAGGGAGCAGCGTTCGTCCGTGCCTCGCGACGGGTGCCGAAGAACTTCCGGGCGCCGATCGAGACATCCTTGTAGAACAACGTTCGGTACCGGATCGACCAGCGGAGGATCGCCGGGCAACAGCGCAGCTGTTCGATCCGTCCGATTGGTGCGCGGGCGACCGCGAGCACCAGGTCGCCCAGCAGCCGCCACTGCGGGAACGAGAGCGTTCCCGGACGCGTGGCCTCGAACCATTCGGCGTAGGCGTGATGATCGACCCAGACGTTGAAGGTCTGGATCGACTGGCCAGGGTGGAGGCGCGAACGGAAGAGGTGCTCGTCGGCGATGTGGAACGGCCCGGCCAACACGAGTTCGGCCAACAGGAGGTGGTCTCCGGACGCATAGGGGCCGATCAGCGACGTCCGACGCAGGACATCGGCCCGGATGAGACCGAACACCGGCAGGCAATCGTGCCAGACGAGGAGCGTGTCGGAGAGACGTTCGTGGGGCCGATCGGAACCGACGCGCATCGTCATCTCGCGGGTGCCGACGTCGTGCGATTGCTCGTCGATGTAGGTGACGTGCCCGAAAGCCAGCACGGTGTCCGGAACGGCGTCGAACGCCGCAACGCACCGGTCGAGGAAGTCGGGAGCCCATTCATCGTCGTGGGCGAGCCAGGCGAAGAGCTCACCGTCGCAGGCCGCGAATGCGGTGTTGAAGTTCCAGCGCGCACCCTTGGTCTCCTCGTGTCGGAGGTGCCGTACCCGCGAATCCGCCGCAGCGTACCGCGCTGCGGATCGCGGCGGTACCGTCTGTGGACCCGTTGTCGGAGATCACGAGTTCGAAGTCCTCGAACGATTGGGACAGCACCGATTCGATGGCCTCGCCGATGAAGCGTTCGCCGTTGAGGACCGGCAACCCGATGCTGACTCGTGGGGCCATGGTGTCTGACTGCTCTCTGTTCCGCCGTTGGGTACCGTGCCCGCTGCTCGCTCGCGTCCGGTCGATCGACCGAGGGCGAGGACTGCGGTTCCGAGTCCGATTATGGCGCGCGGCACCGGGTCCCCGCGCATTCTCGTACTGACGGATTCCGCGAGGAAGTGCAGGCGGTCGATCGGCGCAGTCGGGGCCGGATCGCCGTCCGTCCGACCGGAGGCGGGGACCCGCCGGATCGTGGCGACGAGGCCCTCGCTCGTCCGAATGAGCCATGTACGGTGGGTGCGATGACCACGACCGATTCGCCGCCGGACCCGACGGACGTGGTGAGGGTCACATTCGCCCACGAGGAGCATCTGGGCCATCGCACGTACGCCGAGAACCTGCGTCATGCCGCGGGTGAACATCCCGACATCGTCGTGGAGTGGTTGCCCGTGCGGTACGGACCGGCACCGTCGGCGTGGGACCGAATGCCACTCCCGGGGAGCGTGCGGGCCGCCATGGCTGGACGTCGCGAGGTCCGCGATGGCCTGCGCGGTCATGTCGCCGACGTTCACATGTTCAACACCCAGGTGCCGGCCGCGCTGGGCGGCCGTCTCGCGAGAGCTCGTCCTTACGTGGTGATCACCGACGTGACCCCCGTCCAGTACGACCACATGGCGGAGGGGTACGGCCATTCACCCGACCATGCGGGGCCGACACGGTGGTGGAAGCACCGCGTGAACCGTCGGGTCTTCGAAGACGCGGCCTGGTGCGTGGGTTGGAGCTCGTGGGTAGCGTCGTCGTTCGTCGACGACTACGGCGTCGACCCCGCACGAGTCGCGGTGATCCCGCCCGGCGTCGACACCCAGCGCTGGCGCCCGCCGGCCGACCGCACGATCACAGGCACCCGGATCCTGTTCGTCGGGGGCGAGTTCGCCCGGAAAGGAGGCGATCTGCTCGTCGACAGCTTGTCGGGGCTCTCCGACGACGTCGAGTTGCACCTCGTCACGAAGACGCCGATCCCGGCCGCCGAACGATTGCACGTCTACGACGACCTGGTGCCGAACGATCCGCGCTTGATCGAGCTGTTCCGGACGAGCGACGTGTTCGCCATCCCGAGCCGGGCGGAGACCTTCGGGATCGCGGCCGTCGAGGCGAGCGCGATGGGATTGCCGGTGGTCGCATCCGACATCGGTGGGTTGAGCGACATCGTCGCCGACGGCGAAACCGGTCTGGTCGTCCCGCCAGGCGATGCCGGTGCGCTCGCCGGCGCCCTGCGTGCGCTGGTCGACGATCCTGCCCTACGCCGACGTCTCGGCGCAGCGGCGCGCACCCGTGCGGTCGAGCGTTTCGACGCCGGCACCAACGCCGCTCGGTTGTTCGACCTGGTTCGAAGGGTCCACGCGGACGGCGGGAGCCGCAGCCGCGCTCGGTCGCCTGACGACGCCCCCGATGGCCGATGAGCGGCCGGTATGCTCCGCCAATGGTCTGGCGGCACGTCCGACCGGCGCTCTCCCAGATCAGGGCGGTGCTCGCCGGCAAGTGGTACCTCCGTCATGCCGTCTCGGTCGGTTCGAGATGTCGCGTGTGGGGTCGACCCGCCGTGCGCGCCCAGGGCGATCTCGTGGTCGGCGACCGTCTCCAATTGCTGTCATCGCTCTGGACGACCGAGTTGTTCGTCGGGCCGGGCGGCCGTCTCGACATCGGCGACCGCGTGTTCATCAACCACGGGTGCTCGATCGGCGCGACGGAGTCCATCGTGATCGGGCCGATGTGCAACCTCGGAACCCAGGTGCAGATGATGGACAACGACTGGCATCGGCTCGAGCCGGAGCGACGACTCGAGCGCCCACCGTCGAGACCGATCGTGTTGGAGGAGAACGTGTGGCTCGGGGCCCGCGTGATCGTGCTGGGAGGCGTGACGATCGGAGCCGGGAGCGTCGTCGGGGCCGGCAGCATTGTGGTACACGACATCCCGGCCCGTTCACTTGCTGTCGGATCGCCGGCGAAGGTCGTGCGGTCACTGTGACCGGTCCTCCCGCTGGCTCCGGCCGGCGTACCGGCGAGTGGATCACCCATTCGACGCTCCGCGAGGTGTACTCGAGTTGGTGGATGACGCTCCGCATCGACGACGTCGAGAAGCCGGACGGTTCGCACACCGAGCACGAGGTCGTCCGTGGCCCCGACGCCGCCGGCATGGTCGTGCTCCATCCCGAACGCGGCGTGCTGATGATCTGGCGGCACCGCTTCATGCCCGACACCTGGGGCTGGGAGATCCCCGGCGGTGCGATCGACGAGGGCGAGAGCCCCGAGGCCGCCGCCCGGCGGGAGTGCCTCGAGGAGACGGGATGGCGCGTGATCGGCCAGGTCCGGCACCTCAGCACGCATCATCCGTCGGTTGGCCTCGTCAACCAGACCTTTCACGTCTACCTGGCGACCGACGCGGAGTACGACGGGGCCCCCGCGGACGCCAACGAGGCGGCGACCGTGGCCTGGCGGACCGTCGGCGAGGTGGCGGTCGACATCGGCTCGGGTGCGATCAGCGACGCCTTCAGCCAGCTCGGCGCGACTCTGGCGCTCGCGGTGTCCGGGCGCGGCGATCTGTTCACGGATCGCGCCGAAGCGCCCGGTTGATGTCTCGGTCGATGTCTCGGTGATGCCGAGCGGGATGCGCCAGACCGACCGATCCCACGCTCGGTGGCAGGCTCGGCACTGCACGATGAACGTGTTGACCGAACCCTGATCAACCAGGCGGAATTCCCCGCTCCGAGCCGGAATTTCCCGCTGACCGATCAAGGATGCACGGGTAGGATCGTTCCCGAAGGCGGGACCAGGAAGGAAACGGCAACGTGAAGGTAGGCATTCTGGCGGGCGGGCTGGGTAGCCGACTGTCCGAGGAGACGACGGTCAAACCCAAACCGATGGTCGAGATCGGCGAGTACCCGATCCTCTGGCACATCATGAAGTACTACGCCCACTTCGGGCACGACCAGTTCGCTGTGGCGCTCGGCTACAAGGGCGAGTACATCAAGCGGTGGTTCGCCGATCGGGCGAGCCTCGCCGGCGACCTCAGCATCGACACCGCGAGCGGCGAGATCTCCTCGTCCGGCAACGGCGACGACGATCACTGGACGGTCGATCTCATCGAGACCGGTCGCAGCACCAACACCGGCGGGCGCATCAAGCGACTCGTACCCCATCTCGGCACCGATGGCACGTTCATGGTCACGTGGGGCGATGGCGTCGCGACGATCGACCTCGATGCGCTCGTCGACTTCCACAAGAATCACGGCAAGATCTGCACCCTGACCGCCGTGCATCCACCGGCTCGCTACGGCCACATCGAGATCGTCGGCGACCAGATCACGGAGTTCACCGAGAAGCCGCAGGCCGCCGAGGGTTGGATCAACGGCGCGTTCTTCGTCATGGAGCCCGAGATCGCCGACTACATCGACGACGACGACACGCTGTTCGAGCGCGAGCCGCTCGAACGCCTCGCGGCCGAAGGCCAGCTGATGGCCTATCAACACACCGACTTCTGGGCGTGCATGGACACGATGCGCGACAAGGTCATGCTCGAGAAGCTCTGGGAATCGGGCAATGCGCCCTGGAAGGTCTGGTCATGAAGGTCCTCGTCACCGGTCACGACGGCTACATCGGAACCATCCTCGTGCCGATGCTCCAGGCACGCGGCCACGAGGTGGTCGGCATGGACAGCATGTTGTTCGAGCCCTGCGTCTTCGGCGCAAAGGTGTCGAAGCCCGACATCGAGTTCCGGATCGACGTGCGCGACGCCGGCCCGGAGCATCTCGCCGGGGTCGACGCGGTCATCCACCTCGCCGGCATGAGCAACGATCCGGCGGGCGATCTCAATCCCGATGCCACCTACGAGATCAACCACCGCGCGTCGACTCGCCTCGCCGAGATCGCCAAGGACGTCGGGGTGCAACGGTTCCTGTTCTCCTCGTCGTGCTCCACCTACGGGGCGCACGGCGACGACTTCCTCGACGAGTCGGCCGAGTTCCTTCCCGGTCACGCCGTACGGCGAGTCGAAGGTGTTCGTCGAACGCGACCTACACGACCTCGCCGACGACACCTTCACGCCGACCTACCTCCGCAACGCGACCGCCTACGGCGTCTCCGAGCGATTGCGCGGCGACCTCGTGGTGAACAACCTCACCGGGTTCGCGGTCACCACCAACAAGGTCTTCCTGAAGAGCGACGGTTCGTCGTGGCGCCCGCTCGTGCACATCGAGGACATCTCGCGTGCGTTCTGCGTCCTGATGGAGGCCGACCCGCGACCTCGTCCACGACGAGGCGTTCAACGTCGGTGACACCGACGAGAACTATCGCATCAGCGAGGTAGCCGAGATCGTCGGCGAGGTCACCGGTGCCGAGGTGACGATGTCGGACGACGCGTTCAACGACCTTCGCAACTACCGCGTGAACTGCGACAAGCTCACCGACCGGTTCCCGGAGGCCAAGCCGACGTGGACGGTCCGCGCCGGGGCCGAGTGCGCTCCTCGCCGCGATGCGAGCCAACCGCCTCACCCTCGAGGATCTCGAGGGAGCGACCTACATGCGTCTTCGCAAGCTGCAGCAGAACATGGAGACCGGCGCGCTGTCGCACGACCTGCGCTGGCTCGACGACCGGATGGTGACGTCATGACGGCCGTCTCGGCGTGCCGCGGATGTGGGTCCTCGGGGCTCAAGCAGTTCCTCGACCTCGGTGAGACGCCGCTCGCCGACGCGCTCGTCACGGCGGAGGTCGTGGCCGATCCCGGCAGCGAGGAGCGGTTCCCGCTCGCCGTGGCGTTCTGCCCCGACTGCGCCCTCGTGCAGATCACCGAGGACGTCGAACCCGAGAAGCTGTTCGTCGACAACTACCTCTACTTCTCCTCGTTCTCCGACCATCTCCTGCGCCACAGTCGCGACCACGCGCTCGGTCTGATCGAGTCTCGTGTGCTGACCGCCGAGTCGCTGGTGGTCGAGCTCGCCAGCAACGACGGCTACCTCCTCAAGAACTTCGTCGATGCCGGTGTCCCCGTCGTCGGCTTCGATCCGGCCCCCGATCAGGCGGCCGCCGCCAACGAGATCGGGGTGCCGACCCGGACCGAGTTCTTCGGTCTCGACGACTGCCCGTGCGCTACGCGCCGAGGGCAAGCCCGCCGACGTCATCATCGCGAACAACGTGATGGCCCACATCCCCGACCCGAACGACTTCGTCGCCGGGATGGCACACCTCCTGGCCGACGACGGCGTGATCACGGTGGAGAACCCGAGCGTTTGGGACCTCGTCGATCGCTGCGCGTTCGACACCGTCTACCACGAGCACTTCTTCTACCACTCGTGCACGTCGGTGAAGAACCTCGTCGAACGCCACGGTCTCCACCTGAACCACGTCGAGTACTTCCCCGACCTGCACGGCGGCACGAACCGGTGGCACATCGGACTCCACGACCAACCGAGCGATCACGTCCTCGAGCGGCTCGTCGAAGAGCATGCGGCCGGTCTCGACAGCTATGAGTTCTATGCCAACTTCGGCGGACGCGTCGATCAGCTCCGCGAGCGACCTGCTGGCGCTGCTGCACGGTCTCAAGGCCGACGGCAAGACGATCGCGGCGTACGGCGCGGCCGCCAAGGGAGCGACGATGCTCAACGCGACCGGAATCGCCACCGATCTCGTCGACTACGTCGTCGATCGCAACGTCCACAAGCACGGGCGGTTCATGCCGGGCACCCACCAGCCGATCGTCGATCCGAGGGTGCTCGTCGACGATCCTCCCGACGTGTTGCTGCTGCTGGCGTGGAACTTCGCTGCCGAGATCATCGAGCAGCAATCGGAGTACGCTGTCCAAGGGTGGGCGATTCATCGTCCCCGTCCCGTCCCCGGAGCTGATCTGATGAGCGCCGATCCGACCGGACGAACCTCGCCGCCGGTGGACGGACCGCCGACCGTCCGATCGAACGGCCCTGCCCGGCTCTGCGGGGCGACGACGCTGACCGTCTTCTTCGAGGAGGGCAACGTCCCGACGAACAGCTGTCTCCTGCTCGACGATCCGGCGGAGGCCAGCGGGCTTCCCCCGTGGCGAGCTCGAGATCGCGTTCTGCGACACGTGCGGCTTCGTCACCAACACGGCGTTCACGCCGGGGCAGGCCGAGTACTCGCAGCGCTACGAGGAGACCCAGGGCTTCTCGCCGCGATTCATGGCCTTCGCCGAAAGAGCTCGCCGAGCGATGGGTGGCCGACTACGACCTCGCGAACCGCACCGTGCTCGAGATCGGGTGTGGCAAGGGCGAGTTCCTCATCGAGATGGCGAAGGCCGGTGCCGGGCACTGCATCGGCATCGATCCCGGTGTGCACCCGGAACGGATCGACGATCCGGACGCGGCCGACATCGAATGGATCGCCGACTTCTACGACGAGCGGTACGCCCATCTCGACGCCGATGTCGTGATCTGCCGGCACACGCTCGAGCACATTCCGAACGTCGCCGAGTTCATGACGACGATCCGCGAGTCGATCGGCGATCGCCCCGACACCGTGGTGCTGTTCGAGCTGCCCGACGTCCAGCGGGTGCTCGACGAAGTGGCGTTCTGGGACATGTACTACGAGCACTGCTCGTACTTCAGCCTCGGTTCGCTCGCCCGACTGTTCCGCCGGACCGGTTTCGAGGTGGTCGAGCTCTCGTTCGAGTACGACGACCAGTACCTGCTCATCGCGGCGAAACCGTCCACGGTGCCGGCGGCCGGCGAGACGCTGCCCCGAGGAAGACGATCTCGATCGGCTCCGGGAGGGCGTCGCGAACTTCCGCAAGGGCTACGACGAGCTCGTCGGCGGCTGGCGCGAGCGCATCGCGCGACTGAAGTCCGACGGCGGCACAGCCGTGATCTGGGGCTCGGGTTCGAAGGGTGTCTCGTTCATCTCCAATCTGGCGTTGGGCGACGAACTCGCCGCGGCGGTCGACATCAACCCCCACAAGTGGGGCAAGTTCATGGTCGGCTCCAACCACGAGATCGTGTCGCCCGAGTCGCTCCGCGAGATCGCGCCCGATCTGGTCGTCGCGATGAACCCGATCTATCTCGACGAGATCGGTGCCGAGCTCGAGGAGCTCGGTGTGCAGACGGAGCTGACAGCGCTCTGCGCGGTCGTGACACCATGAACGCGGATGCCACGTGTCCGGTCTGCCGATCGGCCGACCACGACGACATCGTGTCGTTGCCCGGCCTGCCGGTGCTTGTCAACGCCCAGGTCCGCCCCGAGCAGGCCCCCGATGTCCCGCGCGGCGACATCGACCTGGTCGTGTGCACCATGTGCGGTCACCTCTTCAATCGCTCGTTCCGCCACGAGTTGCTCGACTACGACGCGGCGTACGAGAACACGCTCCACTACTCGGCGCAGTTCCAGGACTTCGCGTCGGGGCTCGCAGCCCGTCTCGTCGGCGATCACGCACTCGATGGTGCGGTGGTGGGCGAGCTCGGCTCCGGTCCGGGCCACTTCCTCTCGATGCTCTGCGACGCCGGTGTCGCGCGGGCGTTCGGTTGGGATCCGAGCTACGACCCCCGACGGCTCGGGGCCCCCGAGCACTCCGATGTCACCATCTCGACCGACCTGTTCCCCGACGACGGCTCGGTCCCGATGCAATTGGCGTTCTCCCAGCACGTGCTGGAACACCTCCACGATCCGGTGAGCGCCCTCGCCGCCCAGCGGTCAGCGGTGCTCACGACGGACGGGGTCGTGTACTCCGAGGTGCCCAACGGGCAGCTGATGATCGATCACTGCGCCCTCTGGGATCTCATCTACGAGCACCTCTCGTACTTCGTGCCGACATCGCTCGAGTTGGCCTGTCGGCGTGCCGGTCTCGACGTCACGTCGACCGGCGCGGCCTTCGGCGATCAGTTCCTCTGGTGCGAGGCGACGACCGGCAGGATCGACCCCGGCGCCGTGCCCGATCCGGTCAGGGTCGAAGCATCGGTGTCGGCTGCCCGGACATTCGGCGTCGCCGCCGTCCGACGCGTCGAGCAGGCACGTGACGATCTGGAGCGGTGGGCCGCACGCGGCCCCGTCGCGTTGTGGGGAGCCGGGTCCAAAGGGATGACCTACCTCAACTTGGTCGCCGACGTCGCCGACGTCGCCGCCGTGGTCGACATCAACCCGCGCAAGGCCGGGTGGGGTGTGCCCGGCACCTCGCTCGTCGTGACCCACCCCGAGGAGCTGATCGAGACCCGGCCCCGAACTGTGCTGGTCGCCAACCCGATCTACATCGGCGAGATATCGGCCTCCCTCGACCGACTGGGGGTGATCGCCGATGTCCGTCCACTCTGGGACTGACGCCGGCCCGACCGTGGCCACCGCGTCTGCGACCGGTGTCGTCGTCGCACCGTCGCCCTCGAGGCGGGCACGCACGTGGGAAGACGCCACCGATGCCTGAGGGCGACCGCATCGGCGTGTTGTTCATGCAGTCGCAGGAGTTCTTCGGGGCCGACTCCCAGATCCATGCCTCGATCATGCGTCATCTCGATCGCGATCGGTTCGAGGTGCACTGTGCCGCTCCGAAGGACCACGACGGGACGTCGTCCCCGTCGACGCTCGAGTTGATTCGCGTGCCCGACCTCCACCTCCGGCCGACGTACTTCGGCATGTCGATCTGGGGATCGTCGCGCTGGGACGTGGTGCGGCGCGGCATCCGCCACGGGATCGCTGTCGCCAGCAGTCTGATGGGGCTTGCCTGGTACGTGCGACGGAACCGGATCCGGATCATCCACTGCACCGAAAAGCCCCGTGATGCCATCTTCGGGACGATCATCGCTCCGCTGGGCGGTGCCCGGTGCGTGGTGCACGTGCACGTGCAGCTGCAGGACTGGATCCGTTCGGCCGTGCGCCGCTCGATGCGCCGCTCTGCTGCGTTGATCGGGGTCAGTGAGTTCGTCGCGCAATCGATTCGTGACGTCGGATACGAACCAACGCGAGTGTCAGCCGTCTTGAACGGGCTCGAGCTCGACGACTGGGATGCGACCGATGTCGACACCGACGCAGTGCGACGCGAGTTCGGGATCGCGTCGGACGCGCCGTTGATCATCACGGCTTCGCGGCTGTATCGCTGGAAGGGCCAACATCTGCTGCTCGCAGCGCTTCCCGAGGTCAAACGGCACGTTCCCGACGTGCGACTCCTGATCGTCGGGAGCGACGATCCCCGCTCCGACCCCGGAGAGCAGAGCTACTCGGCGTCGCTGCATCTGCAGTGCGACCAACTCGGGTTGTCCGACAACGTGATCTTCGCCGGTTGGCGTACGGACGTGCGCGCGCTGATGGCGGCGAGCGACGTCTACGCCATGCCGAGCTTCGAGGAACCGTTCGGCATGGTGTTCACCGAGGCGATGTACCTGCGGCGCCCGGTCGTGGCGCTCGACAACGGCGGGACCAGGGAGGTCGTGGTCAACGGCGAGTCCGGTCTGCTGTCCGAACCTGACGACGTCGAGGGTCTCGCACGGAATCTGGTTCGCCTGCTCGCCGATCCGGCACTTCGGCGTCGGATGGGGGAGAGCGGTCGGCGGCGGGTCCAGGACCACCTCAACTCCGAGCGGATGGCCCGTGACGTCGAGCGCGTCTACGAGCGGGTCGTGGCGTCACCGCGATGAATCGAGGGTCGGCCCCCGTCCGTGACGGCGCGACCGGCGCGTCGCGATCGTCCCGACCGGTCGTGTCGTCGTGGACCACCGGCTCACCTCGCGCCGGCGTCGGGCATCGGTGCATGCGGCGGAGCCCGGCATGACGGAGTCGGTTCTTCCCACCCTGAGCGTCGTCATTCCCACGCACAACCGTCGGGAACGGCTGCACCGGGTACTGACCGGACTCGCCGCGCAGGATCATGTGGGTCGGTTCGAGACCGTCGTCGTGTCCGACGGTTCGACCGACGGCACCGACGAGTACCTCGTGAGCGACGACGTTCCCATCGCGATCGTCGTGCGGTGTCAGGCGAACGCCGGACCCGCCATGGCACGGAACAACGGCGTCGAGGCGGCGTCCGGTGAATTGGTTCTGTTCCTCGATGATGACGTCGTGCCCGAGCCCTGCCTGGTGCGTGAGCACGTGGCCGCCCATGTCCGCCTCGGCGACAGAGCGGTCGTGATCGGTCCGATGCTCGACCCCCCTGATCATCCGATGTCCATGTGGGTCAGATACGAGCAAGCGATGCTCGCCAAGCAGTACGCCGCGATGGACCGTGGTGACTGGACAGCGACTTCGCGCCAGTTCTACACGGGAAACGCATCGCTCCGCCGGAGCCATTTCGTGGCGTCCGGTGGGTTCGACACCGACTTGTGGCGGGCGGAGGACATCGAGCTCGCGCTCCGGCTCGAGGACATGGGCCTCGAGTTCGCATTTGTGCCGGCCGCGCGCGGACTCCACTACGCGGAGCGGAGTGCCGAGTCGTGGCGCGCGATCGCCGAGTCCTACGGGCGAAGCGAGGTCACCTTCGCCCTTCACCCCGCTCACCGCGACTTGCTCGAGTTCATCATGGTCCACTACGGCCGGCGGAACCCGTTGGTCAAGGTCGCAGTCAGGTTGGCGGCGGGTCGGCCGTTCGTCGCCGATGCTCTCGATTGCGTCCTCTTCGGAGTCGCTGCGATCTGCGATCGACTCGGCGCGGTCAGGATCGCTCGGTTCGCGCTCAGCGGGGTCTACAACGTGGCCTACTACTCCGGTGTCATGAGCGAGCTCGGTGGACGACCGGCGTTCTGGCGGAGCTACCGCGCGCTGGTGACCGCGCCGAGGTGGCGACACCGCGCTCGACGGCTCAGCGGCCGTACCGATCCCGGCGGCGGTTGATCCCGTTCGGTGTGCCGACCGTGGCCGTCCGCTCCGCCGGCGTCGCCTGGTGACGTCAGCCGGGCCCGTTCGGCTCAGCCGTAGCCGGTCGTTCGGCGGCGGCGCGAATGATCGCGATGATCCGTGCCGCGTTCGAACGTGCGTCGTGGTCGCGTTCCGCGAGCAGCCGGGCATTCCGGCCGCACGCCGATCGGTAGGCCGCGTCCGAGACGAGGCGTCGCAATGCGTCCGTCAGGGCTTCGGTGTCACCAGGTGGGATCAACTCTCCCGTCTGGCCGGGGACGACGATCTCGCGGATGGCGCCGACATCGGTGGAGACGAGCGGGAGGCCGACTGCAGCCGCCTCGGCGAGCACCATCGGAAGGCAGTCGCCGTGGGTCGGCAGGCAGAAGATGTCCGCCTCGTGGTATCGCTCGATGAGTGCCGGGCTGTTGGCGGTGAGGCCGCGGTGGACGATCACGCCGGGTCTGGGTTCGATGTCGGCGTTGGTCACGAGGTGGATCTCGACGTCGGGGAGATCGGGTTCCTGGCTCAGTCGTCGACCAGCTTCGATCAGGAGGTCGCCACCTTTCCGTCGGAGGTCGCCGCCGACGAACAGGATTTGCACCGGGTGGACCGAAGTGGGGGCTCCGATCGCCGGGGGCGGATCGGCCGACCGTCGCCAACGTTCGATGTCGACGCCGGGAGCGATCACCGTGATGTCCTCGAGCGGGACGCCGTACTCATCGCTGAGCCCGTGACGCGCCCACTCGGACCAGGCAACCACGTGGACGGCACGTGCGAAGCAGCGACGGTTGAGGACGTACTTGATCCGTTCGAGCCAGGCAGGTCCGCGATCGTGGGCGTAGAACTCGCCGAGCGAGTCGTACTGAAGGGGGGTCGCGTCGATCGACACGACGGTCGGGATACGACGCATCCATCGGCCGAGCAGGACCGCAGGAACCTGGGTGTGCACGAACATCGCGTCGATGTCGCCATCGATCTCGCGACGAAGGGAGGCGAGCCCGCGCCGAGCACGGATGCCGGCCCGGACCGTCCAGTTCGACCACCCGGGCACGAGTGACCGACCCGTATCGAACTCCACGGGAACGAATCGTGCGTCGATCCGTGCATCGACGTCGGGGATCAACGACCGGAGATTGGCGGTGTGGGTGATGTGACCCAACGTCTGCTCCAGCACGAACGATGCGGTGAGTCCGACCTTGGTGCCGCCTGCTCTCATGTTCGTTCCTCTCCACGGGCTGGTTCGCTCGAACAGCATGTGACTGGTCGTGCCACATCGTCGCGCAGGACGCCTCGCGGTCGCCGATCACGTCGAGTTGAGGACGCAGGGTGATCGGTCGGACACGTGTGGTGCGCGGTGTGACGAATATCCGACAGAACGTCAAGAAAGTGTCTGGATGTCATCACGTGCACGTGATATCACTCTTTCTAGGCGGATCAATGGAGGTCCAGGTTGAGCGGGCATGGACAAGGAGATGAGTCGACCGTGGAGATCGACCAGGCGGCGGAACACCGCAGCGGTCCTGACGTCGCGTCCGAGTCGGGGTCGCAGTCGGTGACTCCCCCGGTCGGGCGGCCCGCGTGGTGGTCGAAGCCCGCAATGCGAACCCGCCTGATGGTTGCCGATGCGACGGCGATCCTCGTCGGTGGCGCGGTTGCGTTCTGGATCCAGCGGGTCTCGAGACCGGTGCCGCGATTCGTCTGGGTCGATCACCTCACGCTGTTCATGTTGAGCGCCCCGTGTTTCGTGATCGGAGCGAGCCTGTCGCGGATGTACCTGGCACGGGCGAACGAGCGCCCGTCTCAAGAGTGGGCGAACATCGCCAGGACGGTAGCGATCGGCGTCGGCGCCATGGTCGCCCTTGCGTTCGTGCTCCAATACAAGACGCTTTCGCGGTTCTGGGTGTCGCTCATCGTGGCGTCGGTGACGGTTGCCCTGATCGTCGAACGTGAGGTCGCTCGACGGATCTTTCGTCAGATGCGGTGCTCGGGGCGGCTGAGTCGGCGGATCGTGATCGTGGGCACCGACGCTCACGCCGTCGGCCTCATGCACGCGTTCCAACGCCGTCCCGACCTCGGATACCAGGTCGTCGGATTCGTGGGCGACGACGACATCGGTGTGCGCGGTGGCGTCGAGCGGCTCGGCGGCTTCGACGACACGCTTGAGATGCTCCGCCGACACGAAGCGGTCGGTGTCGTCGTCTCGCTCGGGTCCGTCGACGCCGACACCGCGAATCGGATGACCCGACAACTGACCGACGCCGGTTACCACACGGCGCTGTCGACCTCGTTGCGCGACATCGACGTCGGCCGGATCCGGCCCCAGGAGGTCGACGGGCAGACGTTGATGTACGTCGAGCCGGTCATCCGGACCGGTTGGCGAGCACACGCGAAGCGAGTCTTCGACGTCGTGACGGCGGCGACGGTCCTCATCGTCACAGCGCCGGTGCTCGCCGTCGCTGCGATCGCGATCAAGCTCGACTCGCCCGGACCGGTCTTCTTCCGGCAACGGCGCGTCGGTCACGAGGGCGAGCCCTTCGAACTCGTGAAGCTCCGCACGATGACTCTCGACGCCGATGCTCGCAAGGCCGGCCTGCTCGACCTGAACGAGGCCGACGGACCGTTGTTCAAGATTCGTGACGATCCGCGTGTCACGAGGGTGGGCAGCTTCCTGCGGCGCTACTCGATCGACGAGTTGCCGCAGTTGGTCAGCGTGCTCCGCGGCTCGATGAGTCTGGTCGGGCCGCGGCCCGCGCTGCCCGACGAGGTCTCCGACTGGGACATCGACGTCCACGAACGGTTGCGGGTCCTGCCCGGCATCACCGGCATCTGGCAGGTCTCGGGCCGCTCCGACACCAGCTTCGAGGAGTACAAGCGGTTCGACCTGTACTACGTCGACAATTGGTCGCTCGCACACGATCTTCGGATCTGCGCGAAGACAGTTGGAGCTGTGCTGGGTGGTCGCGGAGCGTCGTGAGATCGTGCCCCGAGCGACTCGTCGCCGGGTGGGTCGCCGTGTGCTGAATGTCAATCGTCGGTAAAGCATCTGCGCGCTGAGCGGGCGCGTTATCACGAAGAGTGCGAGTCTCGACGAAGTTTCCCGATCAACTGGAAATAGCCTGGCAGATGCCGGTCATGTGGTGGTAGAGATAGAGCCAGAACAAACGGCGGAACCAAGGAGCCTCATGAGTGGGCCACTGGTCGTTCGATCCTCGGCGGAGGAAATGGCGGCAACTTCACAGACAACTGACAGAAGCGTGGGCGTGACGCCCGACGACGACACGGGGCCGCGACCTCGGACGGGATCTCGCTTCAGACATCGATTGATGGTCGCTGACGCTGCGGCCATCCTCGTTGGCGTAGCGATCTCGTTCCTCGTCCAGACCGCGGTCCGGCCGGTGCCTCGGTTCGTGGTGATCGATCACATCGCGCTGGTCCTCGCGACCGCACCTGCCTTCGTGTTCGGGGCAAGCGTGAATCGGCTGTACCAGGCCCGCGCCAATGAACGGCCCGTGCAGGAGGCGACGAACATCGCCCGCGCCGTCGGTGTCTGGGTGGCCGTGCTCGTCACGGTCGCGTTCGGCATCCAGTTCGACAACCTGTCGCGATTGTGGGTGTTCGTGCTCGCTCTGGCGACGGCCTCTGCGTTGGTCGTCGAGCGGAGAGTGGCCCGGCGTGTCTTCTCGAATCTCCGAGCAAATGGGCGGATGACCCGCCGGATCGTGATCGTGGGTACCGATGCCCACGCGATTGGGTTGATGCACACCTATCAGCGCAATCCTGCGCTCGGTTACGCCGTGGTCGGGTTCGTCGGCCCCGACGACCTCGGCGATCGGGGCGGCGTGCGGGTCCTCGGACCGATCGACGAGCTGTTGAACGTCCTGCAGGATCACGACGCCAACGGTGTCCTGGTCTCACTGGCCTCGGTTCCCCAGGACGACGTGAACGCTCTGACGCGCCGCCTGACCGACGCCGGCTACCACGTGGCGCTCTCCTCGAGTCTCCGCGACATCGACATCACCCGGCTGCGCCCGCAGGAACTCGATGGCCGAACCATGATCTACGTCGAGCCCGTCATCCGCCACGGATGGCGAGTCCTCGCCAAGCGAGTCTTCGATCTGACCATGGCCACGATCATCTCGGTCCTGACTCTGCCGCTGCTCGTCGCAGCGATGATCGCGATCAAGCTCGACAGCCGCGGCCCCGGGCTCTACCGCCAGACCAGAGTCGGGCGCGACGGTTGCGCCTTCACGATGACGAAGCTGCGCACGATGGTGGTCGATGCCGATGCCCGCAAGGCCGATCTGCTCGATCAGAACGAGGCCGACGGTCCGCTGTTCAAGATGACCGACGATCCCCGGATCACCAGGGTCGGGCGAGTACTGCGCAAGCTGTCGATCGACGAGCTGCCGCAGCTCTGGTCGGTCTTCTCGGGTACGATGAGCATGGTCGGTCCTCGTCCAGCGTTGCCCGACGAGGTCGCCCAGTGGGATGATTCCCTTCGGGAGCGGTTGCGTGTCCCGCCGGGTCTCACCGGCATGTGGCAGGTATCCGGTCGCTCGGGTTCATCGTTCGAGCAATACCGTCGCCTTGATCTCTACTACGTCGACAACTGGTCGCTGACCCACGACATCCGGATCTGCGCCCGAACGGTGGGCGTGGTCCTGACCGGTCGTGGTGCAGCCTGAGAAGGAACGCCAAACACATGCAGCCCAACGACAGGACGTCGAACAACGTAGCGATCGTCGGAACCGGCTACGTCGGTCTGACCACCGGAGCGTGCCTTGCGCACCTCGGTGCGACGGTCACGTGTTGCGACGTCGACGAGCACAAGGTCGACGAGCTGCGCTCCGGCCGTATTCCGATCGTCGAGGATGGTCTCGCCGACGTGGTGCGCGACGCGCTCGACGCCGGGAAGTTGTCGTTCGCGCTCGGGTCCGATCCGGCGGTCCGCACGGCTGACGTCGTGTTCCTGTGCGTTCCGACGCCCCAGGACGACGATGGCTCGGCCGACCTGCGCTATGTCCGCGCTGCAGCGGCCGAGATCGGCCCGCTGCTGCCACCCGGTGCGGTGGTCGTCAACAAGTCGACGGTTCCGGTCGGTTCGTTCCATGTCGTTGGCGATGCCCTCGGCCGCGACGATGTCTTCGTGGTGTCGAACCCGGAGTTCCTCCGCGAAGGATCCGCCGTGCACGACTTCCTCCATCCCGACCGGATCGTGATCGGCGCCGATGATGACGGCGCCGCGCAGCGCGTCGCAGCCCTCTACGCTTCGCTCGAGCCGGAGTTCGTGTTCACCGATCCGAGGTCGGCGGAACTCATCAAGTACGCCGCCAACGGCTTCCTCGCGATGAAGATCTCCTTCATCAACAGCGTCGCCGCGCTCTGCGAGCACGTCGACGCCGACATCGCCAGCGTCGTCGACGGGATCGGTACCGACCACCGGATCGGCAGTTCGTTCCTGCAACCTGGCCCCGGCTGGGGCGGGAGCTGCTTCCCCAAGGATTCGAGAGCGCTGGTGTCGACGGCCGCCCAACACGGTTACGACTTCTCGTTGATGCGCGGCGTGATCGACATCAACGAGCAGCAGTACCAGCGGATGGTGCAGAAGGTCGTGCGGGCGGCCGGTCGGAGCGGTGGCGATCGGCTGGACGGTGTGGTGATCGGAGTCCTCGGGTTGACGTTCAAGGCCGGCACCGACGACCTTCGAGAATCGCCGAGCCTTCGGGTCGCGGAATCTCTCCATCGACGTGGCGCCACCATCCAGGCGTACGATCCGACAGCGACCGGCGAGCTCTCACCGCTGCAGGAGGACCGTCTCCAGCATTTCGACGTGAAAGCGTCGACGTTCGACGTGGCGTCGGGGGCCGATGTGGTCGTGGTGCTGACCGAGTGGCCGGAGTTCGCCGTGCTCGATCTCGACAAGATCGCCGACATCATGCGCGGCGACGCGATCGTCGATTGTCGCAACCTGCTCGATCCGGCTGCCTGTCGACAAGCCGGGCTCCGCTACGACGCGGTGGGCCGGTCATGACGGCGCACCGCACGGTCGTGGCCGGTGGCGCAGGGTTTCTCGGCTCCCATCTGTGCGACCAGTTGATCGAACGTGGCGATCACGTGATCTGCGTCGACGACTGCAGTACTGGTTCGCGCGACAACATCGCCGACCTCCTCGGTCACGACCGATTCCGGTTCATCGAGCACGACGTCGTGCGACCGGGCCTCGACGATCGTCTCGACGATCTGTTCGGCGGCGCCGCCGCAACGAGAGTGATGCACCTCGCCAGCCCGGCATCACCGCCCGAATACCTCCGCCGGCCCATCGACACGCTCGACGTCGGCAGCACCGGAACCCGGCGACTGCTCGAGCTCGCTCGCCGCCACGGCGCCCGGTTCTTCCTGGCTTCGACGAGCGAGGTCTACGGCGACCCGTTGGTGCACCCGCAGCCGGAGTCGTATTGGGGCAACGTCAACCCGATCGGCGAACGGTCCGTCTACGACGAAGCCAAGCGGTTCGCCGAGGCGATGACGATGGCGTACCACCGGACGTACGATCTCGACGTTCGCATCGTGCGGATCTTCAACACCTACGGTCCCCGGATGCAGGCCGACGACGGGCGAGTGGTGACGAACTTCGTCAATCAAGCGCTGCGAGGCGAGCCGCTCACGATCTACGGCGACGGGAGCCAGACTCGGAGCTTCTGCTACGTCGACGACGAGGTGGCGGGTCTGCTCGCGCTGCTCGAGGGCCCGGTCATGGGGCCCGTCAACATCGGGAATCCATGCGAGTTCACGATGCTCGAACTGGCTGACCTCGTGATCGAGTTGACAGGTTCTGCCTCGGAGATCGAGCATCGACCGCTGCCCTCGGACGACCCGAAGCTCCGCCGTCCCGACATCACGATCGCTCGGGAGCAGTTGGGGTGGGAGCCGGGCGTGCCGTTGCGGGTCGGGTTGGCTCACACGATCGCCTGGTTCCGCGATCACCAACCGACCGCCGTCGCAACCAGCTGAGCAGCAGCTCCCGCCACCAACTGTGGTGAGGTCGGTGACGTGTCGTGCGTGTTGACGGCTGCGATCGTCGTGCGGGTCAGAAGAGTGTGCTGATGGTCCAGGCGATGCCGCCGATGACGGCCCAGCCGAGGGTCCCGAGTGTGATCCAGCCGACGACGATCCGGGCCGGCGAGGCGATCGTTTCGTCAGGCCCCGACTCGGGAGCGGCTCTCGGTGACCATGTCGGCGCCGGTGACCCGTGCTCCCGCCCGATTCGTGCCGACGGTTGCAGGGTGGCGGAACGGCCGACGACGCTCAGTTGCGGCACGGACGGTTTCACGTTTCCCCGGGGTAGGTCATCGATTCGATAGCACCCATAGTGTCAGATCGAGCACGTCGCGTGAAACAATCTCGCCACGATCCGATGCGCGACCCGTATCGAGCGTCCTCATACGTTGAACCGGAACTCCATCACGTCGCCGTCCTGCGCGACGTAGTCCTTGCCCTCGACTCGGAGCTTGCCGACGTCCTTGGCCGCGTTCCAGCTCCCGAGCGACAACAGCTCGTCCCACTGGATGACCTCGGCACGGATGAAGCCGCGCTGGAAGTCGGTGTGGATCCGCCCGGCGCACACGGGGGCGGTCGAACCGTCGAAGAAGGTCCAGGCGCGCGACTCCTTCTCGCCGGTCGTGAAGTACGTACGCAGACCGAGGAGATGGTAGGCAGAACGCACCATGCGGAAGAGCGCGCCCTCGCCGAGGCCGAGGCCCTCGAGCATCTCCGCCCGATCGACGGGATCGGTGATCGCAGCGGCCTCGGCCTCGAGCTGGATGCACATCCCGATGACCTCGACGTTGTCGCCGGCATCGTTGAATTCGGCCTCGACCGTCGACACCACACTCGGGATCCGATCGAGGTCGTCCTCGCCGACGTTGACGACGGCGAGCACACGCCGGTTGGTGAGAAGGAAGTAGGGAGCGAGCCGTTGCTTGTGGTCGGCCTTCAGTCCGGCCCGGTAGAGCGGGCGACCGTCGCTCAGTGATGCGTACGCGACCCGCAAGGCATCGATCTCGTCGCCGAGGGTCTTGTCGAGCTTCGATTGCCGCTCGGCCTGATGCAGGCGCTTCTCGACCGTCTCCAGGTCGGCGAGTGCCAGTTCGAGCTCGACGACACGGAGGTGCTCGAGCGGATCGGACGGGCCGGTGACATCGTCGTCCTCGAAGGCGCGCAGCACGAACACGATGGCGTCCACCTCACGGATGTTCGCGAGGAACTTGTTGCCGAGCCCCTCACCCTTCGAGGCGCCCTCGACCAGGCCACCGATGTCGACAACCTCGACCGTCGCATGGATGGTCTTCTTCGACGCGGACATGGCGGACAGACGATCGAGGCGGTCGTCGGGCACCTTGGCGACACCGATGTTCGGGTCCTTCGTTGCGAACGCGTACGGGGCGGCAAGCGCACCGCCGCCGGTCAGTGCGTTGTAGAGCGATGACTTGCCCGCGTTGGGCAATCCGACGAGTCCGAACCGTTCCATGAGGGGCCTGAGGCTATCGACGGGTCGACCACGTTCGGTCTCGGCGACGCCGGCGCAGTCGTCGCGGCAGACACGCACGAGACGGGCAGCTCGCGCTGCCCGCCTCGTGACCGATCGGAGGGGGTCGGTTGGGGGTTTCGCCCGGCGGATCGATCGGGGGGCATCGACCCGCCGGGTCTGACGTGGCGCGCGCGGCGCGACCGACGTCAGGTCTGATCGACGGTCTGCTCTGCCAGCTCCCTGCGGACCTCGTCCATGTCGAGCTCACGGACCTGGCGCAACAGATCGTCGAGCGCTGACTTCGGGAGGGCGCCCGGCTGGCTGAACAGCTGGATCCCATCGCGGAAGATCATGAGGGTCGGGATCGACATGATGCCCAACGCCCCTGCGAGTTGCTGCTCGGCTTCGGTGTCGACCTTGGCGAAGGTGACGTCGGGGTTCTCCTCGGAGGTCTGCTCGAAGATCGGACCGAACATCTTGCACGGACCACACCACTCGGCCCAGAAGTCGACCAACGTGATCCCGTCACCGGTCACCGTCGCCTCGAAGTTGTCCATGCTCAGTGTGTTCGTCGACACGTGGGTCTCCTTGAAGTTGCGTGCAGCAGGAGAAACGCAGCGTCGTACACCGGTATTCCGGGCCCGCCTGTGGCAGCGGTCACGCAGCGCCGACGAGCTCTGAGCGCAGTACTGTCGAGCGCGTGAACCCCGTGGCACCCATGACGCCGGAGCAGGCTCTGTTGCGGATCATCCACTGTCTCGATCGGGCCCTCGCGTCAGGGTTCAAGACGAAGGCGTTCGTGCGCGCCCTCGATGTTGTTCGTGGCATCGATCAGGTCGAGCTCGCCGAGCGGGCGCGCGACGAGCGGCTCACCGAGCTCGACGGCATCGGGGATTCCACGGCTGCGGTGATCACCGAGGCGTTGGCCGGCATCGTGCCGGCCTACCTCCGCGCGATCGAGGTCGATTCCGAGGTGACGCTCACCGACGGAGGCGCCGCGTACCGCGAGGCGCTCCGCGGCGATTGTCATCTCCATTCCACATGGAGCGACGGCGGTGCCGAGATCGAGGCGATGGCGGCGACGGCGATGGAGCTCGGCCACGAGTACATGGTGCTGACCGATCATTCGGCGCGTCTCACGATCGCTCACGGGTTGAACGAAGCGCGGCTCGCCGACCAGCTCCTCGAGATCGAGCGAATCAACGCCGACCTCGTCGCAGCCGGTCACGACTTCCGGATCCTCACCGGCATGGAGGTCGACATCCTCGAGGACGGATCGCTCGATCTGTCCGACGACATGCTCGGTCGTCTCGACGTGGTGGTCGCGAGCGTGCACTCCAAGCTGCGCATGGAGCGTCAGCAGATGACCGAGCGCATGGTGATGGCGATCGCCAGCCCTCACGTCGACATCCTCGGCCATTGCACCGGCCGGATGATCGGCAAGCGGCCGGAGTCGACCTTCGACGCCGATTTCGTGTTCGCGGCATGCGCACGGTTCGACACCGCCGTCGAGATCAACTGTCGCCCGGAGCGTCTCGATCCACCCCGCGAGCTGATCGATCTCGCAATCGAGTACGACTGCTGGTTCTCGATCGATTCCGACGCCCACGCAACCGGCCAGCTCGAATGGCAACCCCACGGCTGCAACCGCGCTGCGGAACGGGAGGTGCCGATCGAGAAGATCGTGAACACGATGTCGGTCGACGACCTCCTCGCATGGACGGCACGATGATCGAGCGAGACCCGTTCCGTCACAGTCGGGGTCTGCACACTCGGGGTCTGACCCCAACCGTGACGCTGGGCTGACCGACCTGTTCGGTTGGGCGCGTGGTCGTTCGGCCGTAAGCTGGGGTCCCTATGTCGAAGAAGACCAAGAAGCGCAAAGCACGCATGCGTCGGAGCAAGGCGAATCACGGCAAGCGTCCGAACATGGGCCGCGGCTGACGCCTGACGAACCAGACGATGCGCCTGCGCGCGTCCCCAGAACGACTCGAAGCCGCCGTTACGGGCGGCTTCGTGCTGTCACGGCTGTCGCTGATCGTGCCGAACGAACGGCGCGTAACAGGCGTCATCGCTCGACCTGACTGACTACGGTTCCCGGAATGACGGACGGCCTCCTGCGGATACCCACCGCTCGCGGCACCGAGAGCGATGTGCTCCACGGCGTCCACGTGGCCGACCCGTACCGGTGGCTGGAAGACACCGACGACACCCGAGTCGGTGACTGGGTGGAGGCACAGAATCGGCGGTCTCGGCTGGCGCTCGACGCCCGTCCCGAACGACCGGTCTGGTCGGAGCGGTTGACGCCGCTCATGCATCTACCGGTCGTACAGGGCGTGCAGGTGCGAGGCGACTGCCTCGTACTCCTGGAACGGATCGCCGGCGCACAACAGGCCCGCCTCGTCGTGAGGGCGCTCCGTGATCCGGCAGCCGTGCCGATCGTGCTCGCCGATCCGTCGGCGTCCAGTATCGATGCAGCTGTGGCGGTCGACTGGTTCTTCGCGTCGAACGACGGCGGTCTCGTGGCGTACGGCGTGAGTGAGGGCGGTACCGAGAACTCGATCCTGCCGCGTGGTGCGAACGAACGACGCCGTGCTGCTCGATGACGAGATCCCGAACTGCCGCGCCGCCAGCGTCACCTGGGAGCCCGACGGATCGGGCTTCTTCTACACGCGGTACCCCGAAGGCGACGAGTACAACCGAACCGTGCACCACCACACGATCGGTGAGAACTGGGTCGACGACCCCGTGGTCTGGGCCGACCATCCGACGCCGCAGACCTGGCCGTCGGTGCACCTCTCGCCCGACGGGCGATTCCTGCTCGTCGATGCCATGGTCGGCTGGAGCCGCAGCGATCAGCACGTGCTCGACCGGCATTCCGACACGTGGACCACCTTGGTCTCCGAAGTCGACGCGACGACGCACTTCGCGTTCGCGACCGACACGATGCTCATCGGCAGAACGACCATCGATGCGCCGAGGGGCCGCGTGGTCTGCGTCGATCTGAGCGTCCCCCCGAGTGGTCCCGACGCGTGGACGACGGTGGTCGCCGAGCGCGACGTCGTGGTCGGTGCGCCCGTCCCGATCGGGGACGACTTCGTGCTCACGACCACTCGGTCCGGCGTCGACGCGATCGAGCGGTGGTCGCTCGACGGATCGCGACTGCATGAGATCGACGGCATCGGCGTCAGCAGCGTGGCGATTCTCACGGCCGACCGCGAGGCCGGCATCGCGGTCGCCCTCATCACCGGGTTCGACGCGCCAGCCAGCGTGTGGCGCATCACCGACGAACACGGGATCGAGCGGCTGCATCCGACCGACATCCCGACCGGTGTGCCCGATCTGGCGGTGTCGCAACTCGAGTACCCGTCGCTCGACGGTACGCCGATCGGCCTGTTCCTGATCCACCGATCCGATGTCGAGCCGAACGAGGAAGCGCCCGCGATCCTCAACGGCTATGGCGGGTTCGCGATCACCGAATCGCCGATGTGGTCACCGACCATCGCGGGTTGGTGCGCATCGGGGGGCACCTATGCCATCGCCGGGCTCCGGGGTGGGTTCGAGCACGGTGAGGCATGGCACCTGGCTGGTCGTCGGGCGAACAAGCAGAATGTGTTCGACGACTTCCACGCCGCGGCCGAGTGGCTGGTGGCGACCGGCCGCGTGGCTCGTGAGCGGCTCGGGATCGCCGGTGGATCGAACGGTGGGCTGCTCGTCGGGGCAGCGCTCACCCAGCGTCCCGAGATGTGTCGTGCTGTATGGTGCGCCGTTCCGCTGCTCGACATGATCCGCTTCCCGCACTTCTTGATCGCGCGGCTCTGGACCGACGAGTACGGCGATCCCGAGGTCGCCGAGGAGTTCGAGTGGCTCTGGTCGTACTCCCCATACCACCGGGTACGTGAAGGGGCGCCGTACCCGGCGGTGTTGCTCACGACCGCAGAGGGCGATACGCGCGTCGATCCGCTTCACGCCCGCAAGATGGCCGCGATGTTGCAGTGGGCGACCACCGGCCGCGACGGTCGTCCGATCCTGCTGCACCAGGAGCGCCGTGCCGGCCACGGCGTCGGCAAGCCGGTCGGGAAACGGGCTGCCGAGCAGGCCGACGTGCTCACGTTCTTCTCCTGGCAGCTCGGACACGCACCGTGACGGTGCACCTAGCGTCCATCGTCGTGGGCGGACCGGTCGAACCGTGGGCCGCATGTGGGTTCGCGTTCGACGACGATGGACGGGCCCCGCTGGCGAACGGCGCGATCGAGCTCGTCGACGACGCGGGCCGTGGGCTGCTGGCGCTCGCGATCGAGGGTTCGAGCCCTGTTCCGGCCGATGTCGACGGTGTGCTGCTCCGGCCAGGAGCAGTGCTCGGGGCGGTCGACCATCCCAACGGGGCGTTCGAGCTCGATCATGTCGTCGTGATGACGGACTCGCTCGAACGGACGACCTTCGCGATCGATGCGGTGTTGGGGCTCGAGTGCCGCCGGATCCGTGAGACGGAGGCGGGACGACAGGGATTTCACCGCTTCGACGATCAGGGCGGTGTTCGAGGTTGCATCATCGAGGTGGTCGAGTCCCCTACAGTGGTCGGTGCGTCGTTGTGGGGGATGGTCGTCACCGTCGGCGATCTCGATGCCGCCGTGGAGCTGCTCGGCGCCGAACGGGTCGGTGAGACCAAGCTGGCGGTGCAACCCGGGCGCCGTATCGCGACGTTGCGCACAGGTGCCGATCTGGGCGTACCCCTCGCGTTCATGACCCCAACACTGGGGTCACCGTTGGGGTCAGACCCCAACCGTGACGGTTTGGTCGGGTGAGCGGGCGATCGAACGCGGCCGCAGCGCCCGGGGTCGACTCGTCGTCGGTTCCGATCGCCTCGACGAGCTCGATCCAGGTCGGCGTCGTTCGACTCCCCGTCGTGGGCGGAAGGCTGCCCCGGAGTTGTCGTCCTGAACCGGATTCGTCGAGCGTCGCGTGCGTCACGGTTCGTGTCCGGTCGGCCAGACAAGCGGTCAGTCGGAATCGACGTCGTCGCGACCCGCGAGGTAGGCAGCGCCCTCGATGCAGTCGGGGGCGAGTGGGCACCAACGGCACGAGACACCCGGACGTTTGACGGGCGCCCGGCCCTCGAATCGGAGTTCGATCTCGGCGTGGACGGCGTCGAGCATGCGACGCGACGCCGAGAGCAAGCTCCGCTCGGTGACGTCCTCCACCACCGGTTCGCCGGCATCGAGGTAGAACGAGGCAAGCTTGCGGGGAGGGACCTGGGTGCGGAGTGTCTCGATGAGGGCGTAGAAGCGCAGGTCTTCGCGGTGTTTTGGTGAGACCCACCCGGTCTTGAGGTCGATGATCACCTTGCGGCTCTCCGCGCCGGCAGGTCGGCCGAGTGTCAGATCCACCTTGCCTGACAGAACGATCGGGCCATCGAGGGGCCAGCGGACACTTGATTCGACAGTGGGTGCAGCCCTCCGATCGAGCGGTGGGAAGCACTCCTGGAACTTGATCAGCTTGTCGACGGCAAAGCCGCGGAGGTCGGCCAGATCGGCTTCGCTGAGCCCCTCGATCCAGTCGCCGATGCTGGTGTCGTCGTCCGCGAGGCGTGTGAGGGCCTCGTCGATGACGTCGGCGGGCACCGGGTCACCACGCCAGTTGAGCATCAATTGGATCGCGCGGTGTGCGACCTGACCACCGGCGACGGCCGGCGACCACGCGAAGTCGTCGTCGTGGAGGTGCTGGACCTCGCAGCTCAGCACGCTCGTCACGCGGTGCTTGCTCATGAAGACTGACTCCTCACCGAGCCGTTCCGCGAACTGAGCGAATGCGTCAGTGACGTCGGCGCGCAGGGACGCCACGAAGGCTGGATCGAACACCACTGCATCGGACGATCGCCGCAGCAATCCGAGGGTCCTGTGCTGGAGCGGGCTGAGCCCGGTGGTCACTGCTCCATCGGTCATCGTCGTCGACACTACCGAGACGCCGTCGTGAGCGACCGTCAGTCGACCGCAGCTGTGTCACACCCCGCGTTCATGATGGACATATGTCCCGTCCGAACTCCCCGCCCGCCGGTGCATCGACCGTCGATTTCGCGTCCGCCGCTCGGATTATCACCCACGAGGCACGTCGGCGGGGCCTGGTCGGCCCTAGCTTCCGCTGCCCCCCGCGACTGGTCGGGGTCGATCGAACGATTCGACGGCGCCGTGAGGGGGCGACCGTGGCGGTGCGATTGCGAGGGCGGCCGTGGGTGGCGGTACTCGCCGACATGATCGAGGGCGTGGTCGCCGCCAACCGGCTTGCCTCACCCCGGTCCGATCGGCTGCGCGCCGAGTTGTGGGCATCGTGCGGCGTCGAGGCGGTCTCGGAGCCCGTCGCAGGCACCCGTGGAAACGATGAATCCGAGTCCATGCGACGCGTCGCCTGACGTCGGGTGCGAGGCGGTCAGACGTCGTCGGGTCAGAGCAATGTGTCCGGACGGAACTGGTTCCAGGCGAACCAGAACGCCTCGTGCGTGGCGATCTCGCGATCGCCCGCGGCGACGAAGCCGCCCCCGTCCGGGCGGATCGTGATCTCGCTGACCCGCATCTCGCCATCGGTGTCGAGCATCGAGCTCACCGCTTCGACCGGGAATGCAATCGTGGTTCCATCGTCGTGCAGAATGCCGAGAATGCGTTCCTGCACTGCAGTCGCAGGTCGGCGTCGCCGATCCGGAAGAGCGGCCCCTCGTCATCTCACCCGCGCGGTGGATCGTCGGGGTACACGCGCCCGCAACAGATCGGTGAGCAGCCAGGCGTGTCGAACACCGCCGGCGTCGATGAACTCCTGGACGTCATAGACGTCGAAGCGGCCCGCTGCGATGGTGTCGATGATCTCGTCGAATCGTGAGGTCGCTTCGTCGTTCGGGTTCGTTCGGGTTCATTGGTGCCGTCGGCGCCAACGAGAACTGGCGCGTGGTGACGGTCGTTGTCCCCGACGACGAGTCGGATGTCGAGTCTCCTGGCGAATCGGTGCCGCTGCCACACGCGGCGACGACGGCGAGAACCCGGGTGAGCGAGCCAGCGGGTCTCAAGGGGCCACGCCATGAAGGGACCGATCTGTGAGCGCGAGACCTGCCCCGTGTTCAGCCGTCGCTTCGAAGATCCACGACCTGTCGGTGAGCGCTAGCGTGCCGACGCGGCCCGGGTGGTGGAATTGGCAGACACGGGGGGCTTAAACCTCTCTGTACGAAAGTACGTGCGGGTTCGAATCCCGCCCCGGGCACCACAACTAGCAGGGACGATGCGGCGAGAACGACGGCCCCGCACCGCATCTCAAGAAGCACTTGTGCACAGAATGGTCACAGTTCTACGCTGGATGCGTGCGCAAAGGCTCGGTGTATCGACGCAGCGGAGGCTGGGCGTTCCGTCTCGACATCGCTCCAGACCCCGAAACCGGCCGCCGACGGCAACGCTCGCAGCAAGGATTCCGGACCAAGGCCGACGCAGTCGCCGCGATGAATCAGGTCATTGCCGACCACGAACCGCCGCGCATCTGGCCATCCGATCCGCTCAGCATCCGCCAGGTCGCCCGAGGGTGGCTCGAACGCAAGACGGCCGAGTGCACCCCATCGACGATGGCCGCCTACCGCCGCTGCGTCGAGAAGATCTGTGACCGGTTCGGTGATCTTCGCGTCGGGGACTTGACGGTCGCGATGGTCGACGAGTTCGAACACGACCTGCTCGACAATGGCGCCGCGGGTGGGGGAGCGTTGTCGGCCAAGTCGGTGGAGGGGGTGCACGCCGTGTTCCACCAGTTGCTCGACGACGCGGTCCGTCGCGGTGCAGCATCATCCAACGTCGTCGCGTCTGCGGCACCTCCACGCCACGAGGACGACGTCATCACGGTCTGGACACCTGACGAGGTGCGCGCCTTCCTCAGATCGGTGCGAGAGCATCGGCTCTTTCCGGCGTTCTTCGTGCTCCTCGCCACGGGTCTCACGCGTGGTGAACTCGTCGGGTTGCGATGGGCAGACGTCGACCTCGACACCGGCGGGATCACGATCCGTCGGATCGTCTCGATGACGAACGGTCAACGCACCGAATCGGTGCCATCGCCGTCGGCACGCCGAACCGTCACGATCGGGCAGCGAACGGTCGACGTGCTCGATCAACGTCGAGCCGAGGCCGGCAGTATCTCGGTCGACCAGCCGGTGTTCGAGAAGCGGGGCGGTGGTGAGCTGAACCCCGAGTCGCTCTCGAACACGTTCCGGCGACTGGTCGGCCACGCCGACGTTTCGCCGATCACGCTCGCTGGGCTTCGACATACCCACGCCGCGCTGCTGTTCCGAGCAGGCGTCTCACCGCTGGTTGTCTCCAAGCGTCTCGGACACTCGACGTTCGCGACCACGCAGGACATGTACGGACACCTCATCCCACCCCTCCGAGACCCACACCTCGAAGCATTCGAACAATCGATCCTCGAAACGCAACCGTGACCGGCCGAACGCTTGGATCGGGTCCGGCTCAGGTCGTTCTACGGGGGAGCGATATCGAGCACTCGACGGTGCGCAGTTTGAAGCCGGATCCTCAGCGGGTTCGATCGTGTCGCAGCGTTGCGATTACTGAGCGCCCTGTACGGGCATTAGGGCCGCTACCGCGCGGTCTTCCGTTGATCTGAGGGTTCGCTGTTTGCTGCCTCGAGCAGGCCATCGAGCCATCGCCGGGCCTCGGCGTAGACCGCGGGGGTCTCGGCCAGTGCCTCGGCGTAGTCGGTGAGGCCGACTCGGGCGCGGAGCTGACGGTAGATGGCCGTGGCGAGCAGGTTCAGGGTCGGCTTGTCAGCGACGCGGACCGCGGTCAGCCACCGTGATGCCCGCTGCTCCTCGCCGAGTGCGAGTGCGAGCGCGACCGGGCCGAGCAGCAGATCGGGGAGACCGTCGTCGCTTCCACCCTGGCGAAGCTGGAGTTCTGCCTCGTCGAGGGCGGCATCGGTCTCCGCGATGAGGCCAGCGGCTCCGAAGGCCACGCTCCGCCACTGCGAGTAGGTCCACCTCGGACCATCACCTGCGTTGTACAGATCGTCCATGCGTTTCGCTGTCTCGAGGGGGCGATCAAGGACTCCGGCGATCCAATGTGCCGACCGGATGGCGTTCAACACGTACGTGTCGGTGATGTCTGCGACCGATTCGATGACCTCCAACTCATCGATCGCGGCCAGGTCCCCGTGCAGGATGCGGGCGAACGCTGCGTAGCCCCTGGCGGCGAGAGCGCACAGCGGCGCGCCGCCACGGGTGGCCAACAACTCGGCCTCCTCCAGTCGTGACAGCGCGCCCGGCAGATCCCGCAGCATCTGCATCCAGGACGCGGCGTTGAGCGCGAGTGAGAGCACGATGGGCTCATCGCCGTCCTCTGACGCGAGATCGATGGCGCGTTGCGAGCTCTCGATCAGGAGCGCCGGATTTCGGGCAGCCATTGCCGCACCGGCCCGTGCGAGCTCGAGCCGGGCAGCAACTCCCACAGGGAGCTCACCACGGTCCAGGGCAGCGTTGATTCTCGTGATCGCCGCCGATGCCATGGCGGACGTTCCGAGGTGCCAGGCGATCACGCCGGTCGTCCACAGTTGGGCGGCATCGAGGAAGCGGCCCTGGGCTCGGAGGAAGTCGTCGGCTGCTCGAAGGTCATCGAGGTGACGTTCGTGCCACGCCGCGGCCGCATAGGTCATGTATTTGGTGTCGTCGTCCCAGCCTTCGATGGTGTCCAACAACCATTGGGCATGTCGCGCGAGATATCGGTCCGGATCGCTGGTGTCGTCCCACGATCGGCGAACGAACAGCTTGACGGTCTCCAGCAGCCGATACTCCGACCGATCAGCGGTGGGAGTCACCAACGCTCGATCGACGAGTCCAGCCAATGCAGGCGTGATGCTTCCGCCCACCACGACTTCGGCTGCATCCAGGGTGAAGTCCCCCGGGAACGCAGCGAGCTGCCGGAGGAGATCTTGTTCGTCCTGATCCAGCAAGTCCCAACTGCCCTGCAGGACCGCGTCGAGGCTCGCCTGACGACGGCGTCGCCGCCCCCGCCCGCCCCCGAGCAGTTCGAAGCGCTGATCGAGCCGATCCACGAGCTCGGCCAGTGCCAGGTGTCGGAGCTGGCCCGCTGCGAGCTCGATCGCCAGCGGGAGTCCGTCGAGGTGACGGCACACTTCGGCGACAAGGTGGCGATGCGGTGCCGGCACCGACACACCTGACCGCTCTGCCGTTGAGAGAAACAGCTCCACCGCGGGCCCGCCGTCGTCGTGAACGGCCAGGGGCTGCAGGGAGACATGACGTTCCTCGGGAAGACCGAGCGGCTCCCGACTGGTCACCAGGAACGTCGGCCCTTCGACACCCTCAAGGATCACATCGACGAGATCAGCGACTCCTTCTGTGACGTGCTCACAGTTGTCCAGCACGAACAGCGCACGACGTCCATCCATCAGCGAGATGAGCTGCTCGAACGGATCACCGAGGCCCAGTTCCAGGCCCGCCGCCCCTGCGACAACGCCCGGCACGTCGGCATCGTCCGTGACCGGGACGAGATCGACGAACCAGACGCCGTCCGGATGGGCGTCCACCGCGCCGGCAGCAGCTGCCATTGCCAACCGTGTCTTGCCCGTTCCCCCGATTCCTGTGAGCGACACCAGCGACGACCCATCCAGAAGCTCGAGCACGTGCGTGAGGTCATCGTCCCGTCCCAACATCGGAGTTCGCATCACCGGCAAGTTGTGACGAGCGACATCGAGGGTCCGCAACGGAGCAGAAGCGTCGCTGCCGATCTGGAACAGATGCTCGGGCGCCGAGAGATCCTTCAGCCGGTGCTCCCCGAGATCCGTGAGACCATCCGGTCCCACCACCCCGGCGGTCGTCCCCGACACGAGCACCTGGCCTCCGTGACCCGCCGACATGATCCGAGCAGCTCGAATCACCGCCGGACCGAAATAGTCAGCGTCCCGCTCCGTCGCCTCGCCCGTGTGCACGCCCATTCGCACCTGGATCGGCGTGAGCCGAGGCCACGGCTCAGCGGCCAGGGCGAGCTGCGCCTCACGTGCTGCCTCGATCGCATCATCGGCGCGGCCGAACGCAGCTGCGAAGGAGTCACCTGCGGTCGTGAACACGTACCCGCCACGCCCTTCGATCGTCGATCGCAGGATCTCGTCGTGGCGCTCCAGCGCAACCCTCATCTCCTCGGGATGGGCCTCCCACAACGGAGTGTGACCCTCAATATCTGTGAACAGGAACGTCAACGTCCCCGTCGGAATCGCCCCCATGGAACAAGTCTCGCGCGCCCATCGCGTCGCAGAATCCGCGCAGGCCACTCGATAACCGGCCAAAGTCGGGCGCTTGTCCTGCCAAGGCGCTCGCAATCGCGCCGCTCGCCGCCATCGGGCACCGTCCGGGTGCGGCACCACTGCGAGCGGTCAGGCGCTCGGAAACGTGCGGTCCTGGGTCTCGGTCTCGCCGCACACGCCCACGCCGGCCGCGCTGTTGCGTCAATACATGTTGACGAAAACTGCTCTGCGGCGTAGCCTGTGGAAGTGGACATCGAGGCGAGCGCCCGCAAGCACGGTGTCACCGATGACGACATGTTGCATGCACTCCGACACCAATGGCGGGGCTTCGAGACCGACGATCCCGATGTCACGATGTTCATCGGACCGTCCGCGACTGGTGAGCCGTTGGAGGTCGGTGTCGTCGATGATGCCGATGGCGTCGCGATCATTCACGCGATGCCTGCCCGATCCAAGTTCTTGAAAGGTTGGTGGACTCCATGACGACGAAACGAGCACAACGCGCCGAGGCCCTCGAGCGATGGGCTGACGACGTCGATTCCGACGATCTCGTCGAGGCGAACACTGCCGCGCTGCGCGCCATTGCCGAGTTGGCGGAGCGGCGAGACGAGGTCGACGCCGCGCTGCTCGGTGCGATTCGTGATGCCCGCGACGCCGATCGTTCCTGGTCGGAGATCGGAGCGATGCTCGGCGTGTCCAAGCAAGCCGCCCAACGCAAGTACGCCTCCAAGATCTCGGCGTAGCGGCCCCCGACGTGTGGGAGCGCGACCGCCCGGGCGCTCCGGATTGCGCTTCGTCGGCGGTCACGAAAAGGTCACAGGATTTCCCGGACTCGACGGACTCCACCGCTTCGAGCGGACGAATCGGACGGCGACTCCGCACGAAACCGCACGATCCGGACGGAAGCCCACCAGATGGACCGTTTCCGGCAGTCTTAAACCCGCCTTCCTCCCAGGAGGAGTGCGGGTTCAAATCCCGCCCCGGGCACTCATACGCTGGTGTTTCGCGATCGGGTAGTGATCCGTGACGTCAAGCGGGTAGTGCCCGTGTCACATCCGTGTCACAGACCGTGACACCCCCGCTCTACTGTTGGCTCCATGGCGAACGGTTCGGTGAAGCGGAAGGGGAAGGTCTGGTCGTTCGTCGTCGACCTCGGGCCGGATCCAGCTACCGGCGCGCGCCGCCAGGCGCGCCGGTCGGGGTTCGCGACCAAGAAGGCTGCGGAGGCCGCGCTGCGCGATCTGGCGAGCGCTGCCGACGCCGGCACGGCGGTGAGCCGCAGCCGGATCTCCGTGTCCCAGTTCTTGGACGACTGGCTCGAGACGATCAAGCCGCGTGTTCGGAGACCACTTGGGTGAGCTACCGGATGGCCGTCGAGCGGATCACCTGGCAGATCGGAGCGGTGCAACTCCAGTCGCTCACCCCGCTGCAGGTCGAGGGCCTGTACGCCACGCTGCTGGAGCGAGGAGGCGCCGGCGGGCGAGCGCTGGCACCCAAGACCGTGAGGAACTGTCACATCGTCCTCAGGCGGGCTCTGGCCGATGCCGAGCGCCTGGGGCTGGTGACCCGCAACCCGGCAGCGGCAGCGAAGGCGGTCTCGGCACCGCGGGCAGAGCAAAAGACGTGGTCGTCAGACGAGATCCAGCGGTTCTTCGACGCGGTCGCGGGGGAGCGGTTGTCGATGGCGTTCGTGTTGCTGGCCACGACAGGCATGCGTCGCGGTGAGGTGCTCGGCCTGCGATGGGAGGACGTCGACCTCGATGGCCGAGCACTGTCGATCGTGCAGACGTTGACGACGGTGAGCAACCGTCTCCACATCGGGCCGCCGAAGACCGGAAAGAGCCGCCGCCGCGTCTCTCTCGACACGGTGACGTTCGACGCCCTCAGGGCGCATCGCACGCGCCAACTCGAGGAACGACTGGCCGCGGCTGACGTGTGGTCGAACGAGGGCGATCTCGTGTTCACCGACGAGCTCGGCGGGCCCGTCCATCCCGATCGGTTCTGGAAGTCGTTCGACCGGATCGCGCGCGACGCAGAGCTGCCGCGCATACGGCTTCACGACCTCCGTCACAGTTACGCCACGCTGGCCCTGAAGGCTGGTGTGCATCCCAAGGTCGTGTCGGAACACCTCGGCCACTCGACGATCGCCATCACTCTCGATCTGTACTCCCACGTCGCCCAGGGCCTCGACGCCGACGCCGCCGATCTCGTCGCCTCCCGCATCTACGGGACCACGTCATGAGCTTCGTCGACGGGGAGCTGTACGAGCGGTCGTTCGACACGCCCGCGGGTCAGATCGATGTGCTCGCCGAGATCGTGGTGACCGGCTCGACGATCGAGCTTCGTGACGTCGTGATCTACCCGCGTGACGCCGTCCGACTGATGGTCTCGCCGGGGGAACTCCTCGGGTGGGCCCGGCTGGCAGTGGCCGAGATCGCCGAAGAGCGCCTCGCAGAACTCCGTGTCACGGGAACGCGCCTGACCGGCGCCAGTCCGGGTCGTAGACTCGATCTCACGATTCGGTTGCGAAGGGAGGAACCGTGAGTCAAGCGCAGAGCGCAGCAGCGGGTGATGTCGACCGCAAGGACTGGGATGCGGTCCTCGCTCAGCTCCGCTCCGACGGATTCTCGCCGGTCGAATCGATCAAGGTCACACGCGCCGTCCTCCACGTCAGCCTCGGCGAGGCCAAGCAGATCGTGCACACCAGCGAAGCGTGGTCCGACGCCCGCGACGATTTCGAGCAACTGCAGGCGAACGTCGAGCAGGCTGCGACCGAGCTGTAGCCGGGCGGCGGCGGTCATACGTCGTCGCGTCCCACGTCATCGTTCTCGGGCGGCGGTTCCTCGAGCATGGCCATGAAACGTGCGACCGGAACCAGCACTCGCCTCCTGAGCCGCACGGTCGGGATCTCCCGTCTCCTCGCGCAGAGGTAGGCCGAGGTTCGCGAGATCCCGAGCATCTCGGCCGCCTCACCGACCGTGATCGTCAGACGGCCCACCATGTTGCTCCCAACCGTTCCGTCTCGCATCTGATCTGCCACATGAACACATGCCTCTGAAATCGCGAATCTGTGACGCGAATCGCAGAATTTCCACGAGCTCTGTACATCTGCACCGGATGTGCTCGAACGTGCTTCGCGGAGGGGACGCAAGGCTCGGAACGACGATTCGATTCGGTGTGGGGGCAACCATCGGCGGCGGGTCGACGAGTCGAGCGTCGCTGTCAGCAAGCTCGGGCAGCCCCGCGATTGCGGCGCGAAGCGCACTCGACACGGGGCGCGTGGGTAGCGATCCGGGTAGTCATCCGTGACGTGACCACGCAGGGTGATCCACTCCGAGGGGCTTCGGGGCGCGCGGGGCGATCGATAAGTGAGGATATGGGGGTAATCGGGGGTCGGTTTGGTCGACGTCGGGTGTGGGGTCTGGGACTGTGGGCGGTCGCCCCGTCGGGGCCGAGGAGGGAAGCTCTGATGTCGTGGTCTCCGTCGTTGGTTCGGTCGGTCGCGTCTGATGGCCGGTTGCGGGTGCAGCTGGGTCATGAGGTCGTGGATGACTTCTTGGAGTTCGCTGCCGGGCGGTGCCGACCGAACACGGTACTGGCCGCCGGGTTCGATCTGAAGACGTTCTTCAGCGTCGTGGAACGTGACCCAGTCGAGGTCGTCACTGCCGATGTGTTGGCGTTCATCCGGGCTCAGCGCGGCGCGCGCAACGGCACGGTGGTGCGGCTTGCGGAGGGTGGGTCGGGGTTGTCGTCACGGACGATTGCTCGCCGGTTGGCCGTCGAACCGAAGTCCGAGGGCGGGGGTGCCCGGTAGCGGAGCGAAGCACGGGTGGACTCGGGTGTTCTGCGGAGCCATGCCAGGGTGAGCGCAGTAGTGCTCGACGCTGGACCCGCCAACCGGGATCGGTGAACGGCGCTGGGCTCGTCACGTCGTCCGCTGCTGGCGCCGGCGGAACCAGGTGATGGTCTCGTCGAGTGCCCGGTCGAGTGGCGTGGGCTCGATACCGAGTTGTTCGCGGGCTTTCGTGCTGTCGACGATGAAGGGTTGGGTGAATTCGTAGAGCATCTCCGGGAGCTCACGGACGGTGGGGTTGAACAGTCCGAGGAGGCGGAGGATGACCGTCGGTGTCGTCTTCAGTTCGATCTTGGTGTTGAGCTTGTCGGCGATCAGGTCGATGATCTCGCGCGTGGTCAGCGCAGGCGCGTTCGGGGCGTGGAAGATCCCGCCGGCGGCGTCGTGGCGGGTGCCCACAGCGGCGAGGGTGCGGGCGGCGTCGATGGTGTACGTGTAGGAGCGCGGCTGGTCCGGGTCGCCGAGAACCCGTGCCGGCTTGGCTCGGAGTGCGGCGCCGATGACCGTGTCGCCGAGTGGGGACAGGTCGGTGCCGCGTGGGCCGAAGTAGTCCGAGGCCCGCACGGTGGCGACGTCGAGGTCGCCGGCGGCGTGGAGCTCGGCGAGCTGGTGGGCCATCTGCTTGCGGACCATGCCTTTGCGCGTGTGGGCCTGATGGGGGGTGGTCTCGGTCATGGGCTGGCCCTTGGTGTCGCCGTACATGTAGGTGTTCTCGAACGACACGTAGCGGCTGCCGTGGTGGCGTGCTGCGGCGATGAGGGCGTCCTGCAGTGGAGGGAAGTCGTCGGCCCAGCGGTGGTAGGCGATGCCGAGGCACTGGTAGATCGCATCGGCGTCGCCGGCGGCTGCGGTGGTGAAGGTCGGGTCGGATGCGTCGCCAACGACCGGCTCGACGCCGTCGGGCAGCGGAGTTCGACCGGAACGGTTTACGGCTCGGACTCGGTGGCCCTCGGCTGCGAGGTGCTCGATGAGGGCGAGGCCGATCGCTCCGGTGCCGAACACGACGTGGATGTCGTTCATGGGGTGTCCTCCGTGGGTGGTTGGGGAAGGGGCGTCGTGAGCGCAGCGACGACCTCATCGAGCACCTGCTCGACGACCGCTCGGGTGGCACCACGGCCACCAGGGATGCGTTCGTTGACCGCCAGAGCGGCCACGCCGTGGACCGATGCCCACGCGAGAAGCAGGCGACCGGCAAACGCGGGGCTGTCCGGATCGGCCTCGGGGTGAAGCTCACCGAGCGCTCGTATGAGCGGGGTCCCGCCCTCGATGCGTGCGTGCGCGATCGCAGGATCGTCGGCGTCGATGGCGTCCCCGAAGAGGTTGCGGAACTCGGCCGGCCGTTGCAGCGCGAACCGGACGTAGGCACGTCCAATGGCACGCAGCGCAGCAGAGGGATCGCCGCTGTGGCGGCGCCGAGCGCGCTCCATCGCCGCCGTGAGACGATCATTCGACTGGAGCGCAACTCGGGTCAATAGACCTCTGACGTCACCGAACAGATAGCCGGGCGCAGCGTGGGACACATCGGCACGACGAGCCGCCTCGCGCAGACTGAACCCTGCCGGTCCCCGCTCCGCGAGCAGCGCGACCGCTGCATCGATCAGCCGGCTGCCAGCGTCGTCATGTCGTCCGTGGGGGCGGCCCATCCGGACCATCGTGGCCAACGTCACTTGACAATGTCAAGTGACGTTGGCCGGAACGGGTAGCCGCCGGCGGGCGCTGGTATGGCGAGCGAACCCGCTCCACGAGCAGGCGACGAACCTGGCCTCATCGCGTCATGTCGAACCCGTGTTGACCTCGGTGAGGCGTGTGCCCCGATCCACAGCGCGGCGGACCGGGCGCGTGATCACGAGATGATCACGGGATTCCCCGGACGATGCAGATTCCGCCGACGTGGACGGACGGCACGGACGCCGGCCCCGCACAGGAGCTGGCGATACGGACGAGCCCGAACCGGACGGACGGTCTGAGCGTGTCCTGAACTCGCTCCTCCGCAGGGAGAGTACGGGTTCACGATCCTGCCGCGGGCACTTGATCCGACGACCTACGATCGCAGCGAACGTGCCGGTGAACACGCCGATCCGTCGCAGGTCACCTCGGCGGGCGCCTGGGTGTGTCGGATCAGGTGCGTCCGGGAATCGTTCACGGCCGGGCGGCCGCGCGGGGGCCCGGTTTCGACAAGACTCCGAAGATGGCGCTCCGACCTGTCGACGCACGCGTGCTGGCTTGTCTCATCGAGAAGGAGACGACGGTTCCCGACTCCTATCCGCTCACCGCCAACGCGCTGCGCTCTGCGTGCAACCAGAGCACGAACCGCAACCCCGTCACGAGTTACGACGACCGAACGATCGACGACGCGCTCGTCGCGTTGAAGTCGGTCGGGCTCGTCCGATTCGTCCACCCGTCGCACGGTGGCCGCACACGTCGCTATCGCCATGTCGCCGACGAGCGTTGGAACCTCGGTCGCGGCGAGCTGGGTGTCTTGGCGATGCTGATCTTGCGTGGACCAGAGACGCAGGCGACGTTGCGGGCTCGTGCGGAGCGGTACCTCGAAGAGGGTGGCGTCTCGATCGAGCACGCGCTGGACGAACTGATGGCGCGTCGACCCGATCCGTTCGTCCAACGCCTCGCTCCCGGACCGGGTGAACGCGAGGCGCGCTATGCCCAACTTCTCGCGGGCCCTTCCGGTGAGCAAGGCGCTGTTCACGTCGACGTCGAAGAGCCCGGCGACGTCGGCGATGACGCAGCGGCGACCGGGCATGATGAGCCAGCGCCGATTGCTCCGTCGTCAGACGAACAGGCCGAGCTCCTCGACGCGGTCATCGATGAGGTCGCCGACCTTCGTCGGCGCGTCGAACGCCTCGAGCGGTTGCTCGACAGCTGAGACGAGCGTGGTCAGCGAGCTCAGCGCCGCTGTCTTCGTCAGCGCCGACGGCGGGACGACATGGACGACTGTGGTTACCCGCACGATCGATGGTCGCGTTGCTCCCGTGCCGGGCATCCCCACGTCGACCGACGACGGGCGCGTGCACGTCTCGGTGATCGCCGGCCTCGACGCCTCATTCGTTCTCAGTCACCCTCTGGTTCTCACGTGACCCGGATGAGGCGCCGCCCGGCTTCGGGTACTGGTGGCCGTCGGGGCAGACCAGGCCGGGATCGGCCCCGGAAATCGCGAAATGGGAGCGGTACGGTGTCGTTCAACACCAACCGATCGTGACCCCCAGGAGCGAAGCATGGATCTCATCGAGTTCGAGACCGAACGGACCGCCCGCAGAGAGGAGGTCGCCGCTTGGCTCCGCCAGCTCGCCGACTCGCTCGCTCGGCACAACGACATCGAGTTCGTCCGCGATGGCCTCCGCTACACGATCGACGTGCCGGATTCCCTCGTTCTCGCCGTCGAACTGGAGATCGAGGACGACGAATCCAGCCTGGAGATCGAACTTCGCTGGTGACTCGACGGCTTCCGCGGCTCGGGCCTCAAGAGGTTCGGATCGTCCGAGCGAATGTTGCCCTTGGAAGATCTCGTCCAGTGACCTAAGGTCGCACGTGGCGGGCCGGGGGCCGGTCATCCGACCGGACGCAACCAACAAGGGGAAGACTTTCATGATCACCACCCATCGAAACCGGAGGCGAGCGCTCGGGCGTGCATTCTCCATTGCCGGACTGGTCGGCGCAGCGCTGATACCGGTCGCGGTCGCCAACGCAGCGCCGGCGCAGCAGGGCTGCGACTCGAGAACCAACAACACCTACGAGAAGCTGCTCGAATGCGTGCGAGTGGAGGGCGTCCGCGAGCACCAGGCCGCCCTGCAGGCAGCCGCCGACGCGAACGGCGGCAATCGCGCCGCCGGAACGCAGGGGTACACCGATTCGGTGGCGTACGTCGTCGACACCCTCGAGGCGGCCGGCTGGAACGTCGAGCTCGACGAGTTTCCGTTCACCTACACCCCGCCGCCCACGCTCCAACAACTGAGTCCGGTGGCGGCCACGTACGAGACGGGCGCTTTCACCGGCACCGGCTTCGGCGACGTGTCCGGACAGATCATCCCGGTCGACCTCGCGCTCGCGCCACCGCGGGCGAGCACCAGTGGCTGCGAGGCGACCGACTTCGCCGGTCTCGACTTCTCCGGCCCCGCCGACATCGCGCTGATCCAGCGAGGCACCTGCACGTTTGCGATCAAGGCGCTCAACGCGGAGGCCGCCGGTGCCGAAGCGGTGATCATCTTCAACCAGGGCAACGATCCGACCCGAGAGGGTCTGATCGTCGGCACGCTCGGCGGCCTGAACGTCGTCGGGATCCCGGTTGTCGGTGGCTCGTTCGCCAACGGCGAGGCCTTGGCGGTTCCCGGAGCGACGGCGCGGGTCGACGTCGATCCGCCCGAGAGCCGGCCGCAGGTGAACATCATCGCCGAGCTCCCCGGAACGAACAACAACAACGTCGTGATGGCCGGGGCACACCTCGACTCGGTCCAGCGCGGCCCGGGCATCCAGGACAACGGCAGCGGCTCAGCGGCGCTCCTCGAGGTCGCCGAGCAGATCGCGAAGCTCAAGCCGCAGAACACGCTGCGCTTCGGATGGTGGGGCGCTGAGGAGAGCGGTCTGATCGGGTCGCGGGAGTACGTCGCCGGGCTCAGCCAGTCCGAGCTCGATCGGATCGCGCTGTACCTGAACTTCGACATGATCGGTTCGCCGAACTACATCTTCATGACGTACGACGGTGACGAGTCGGGCTTCCCGGCACCCGTAGGCGTCCCGATCCCCGACGGTTCGGTCGCGATCGAGAAGCTGTTCGAGTCGTACTACACCGCCGTCGGCGAACCCTACGACGATGCGCAGTTCAGCGGTCGCAGCGACTACCAGGCGTTCATCCTCAACGACATCCCCGCCGGTGGACTCTTCACGGGCGCCGAGGTGCTGAAAACGCCGGCGCAGGCGGCGATCTGGGGTGGCACGGTCGGTGATCAATACGATCCCTGCTACCACCTGGCGTGCGACACCTTCGACAACATCAGCCTGCACGCCCTCGACGTCAACTCCGACGCGGTGGCGACGGCCGTGCTCACCTACGCCTACTCGACCGAGACGGTGAACGGTGTGAAGGGCAAGAAGGTGCCGGGCGACTTCAAGCTCCCGACGCCCGCCGGTCCGCAGGGCACCGTCGGTAGCGGTGGTGGGGCTCACCTCCACGACGACGACAGCTGACCGACATCGGCCACGGAGTGGCTGACGGATCCAGACGGGGGACGGCCGACCGGCCGTCCCCCGTTCCGCGTCCCACATGTCGCGCCCGGACTCGCCGCCGAACGGTCGTCAGCAGGCGGCCCGCACGTATGGGTACGGGTTCACCGCCGTGCCACCTCCGGGGTGCACTTCGAAGTGGAGGTGGTTGACGGTCGCGTTGCCCGTCGCCCCGACGTAGCCGATGACCTCGCCACGGTCGACACTCCGGCTGGAGCCCTCCCACGAGCTCAGATGGGCGTAGTAGTAACGTGTGCCCGACGCGCCGGCCAGCCACACGGCGTTGCCACCCAGCCGGTTGGTCTTGAACCGCACCGAGCCCGATTCGACGGCGACCAGCGGCGTCCCGCCCGGCGCCATCATGTCGACGCCCTGGTGGCGGCGGCCACCCGATCGCGGAGCCCCCCAGGTATCGGCGAACGATCGTGGCCCGGCGACCGGGCACGCCATGCCCGACCCCGCATTCGCCGGGGTTGCCGGTTCGGGAGCCGGCGTCGGGGGTGGGGTGGGGGTCGGCGATGGGTTCGGCGTCGATGGCGGGGATGGCGGCAGCGATGCGCCGGCGTCCGAGTCGTCACCGCTCGATGCTGCGGAGTCCTGCGACGACGACGCCGCAGGCGGGGACGTCTCGGGCGTTGCGCTCGCCGATGCAGCGGCCGCCTGTGCGTCGGCTGCGGCTCGCCGACGTCGCTCCTGCTCGTCGCGCTCCTGCTCCTGCCGCTCCTGCTCGACGCGGGCCAGACGCAGGCGTTCGAGCTCGTGTTGAACGGCGGCGTCCTGGAGGCGTTCCTCCTCCAGCTGCTGGAGTTGCAGCACCTCGGCCTCCGCGGATCCCTTCAGGCTCGAGAACGTCTCGTGGGCGTCTGCGGTCTCGGCACGGCGACGTTCGAGATCGTCGCGGGTTCGATCGACCTCGTCGATGACCTCGTCGTACTCGTCCGCACGGACGAGCTCGGAACCGGTCGCGGCACCGGCGTAGACGGCGGCGGCGACGTTGTCCGTGCTGGCCACGACCTCGGTGAACAGCGGAAGCGAGCTCGGTCCGGCTCCGACCAACCGGCGGAGCGCCGCGTCGGTCAGGTCGGAGCGCAGCGATGCGGCCTCGGACTCGAGTTGGCCGAGGCGGCGCTCGGTGTCGTCGAGCTCGATCGTGAGCGTGTCGAGTTGCGACTCGGCGTCGAACATCGCCTGTGCGGCTGCGTTGGCCCGTTCCCGTGCGTCGAGGATCTCCCTCGCAGCCCACTCGGCCTCCTCGCTGGTGTGATCAGCGGTGGCGTCTCTGGAGGGGAGGAGCAGCGCGCTCGTCACGATGACCGGGATCAACCAGACGCGAGGGCGTCGGCAGGTTCCTGGTCCACGCCCCAACGACATGCCCGAAACATTACAGAATGATGACGTTCACCGTGCCGCGGGACTCGGCGGCGGCGGTGTCATCGCAGGACCCCTGACGGTCAGGATCCGCGCGGTCGAGGACCTCGGCTCCGAGGTGTTTGGGCACGTCTGCGTCCACCACGAGGGAACCGAGCTGTCGATCGTCGTGGAGACGACGCCGCCGCCCGACGCGCGACCGGGTGATCAGATCCCGGTTCGGCTCGCCGGCGCCGTGCCCGTCTTCGGTGCCGACGGGCAACGGCTGGTGACCGGGCACGCAACCATGCGAGACTGACACGGCCTCGGCCCCACGGACCCGCAGGAGCATCGCATGGGACGCCTCGACCACCGGTCAGCGATCATCACCGGCGCCGCCCGCGGCATCGGCGCATCGTTCGCTGCCGCCTATGCCGCCGAAGGTGCCACGGTGGCCGTCGCCGACATCGACATCGCACGAGCCGAGCACACCGCATCCGAGATCGGCTCTGCGGCCTACGCGCTCCACCTCGATGTCACCGACCAGGAGTCGATCGACAGCGCGGTCGCGAGCGCGGTCGAACGGACGGGCGGTGTCGACATCCTCGTCAACAACGCTGCCTTGTTCGACCTGGCGCCGATCGTGGAGATCGAACGCGCCAGCTTCGACCGGTTGTTCGCCGTCAACGTCGCCGGAACCCTCTTCATGACACAGGCGGTGGCCAAGCACATGATCGATGCAGGTCGCGCGGGGAAGATCATCAACATGGCGAGCCAGGCCGGTCGCCGGGGTGAGCCGCTCGTCGCCGTCTACTGCGCCACGAAGGCAGCCGTCATCAGCCTCACCCAGTCCTCGGCACTCAACCTGATCCCGCACGGGATCAACGTCAACGCGATCGCTCCCGGTGTCGTGGACGGCGAACACTGGGACGGCGTCGACGCCTTGTTCGCACGATACGAGGGCCTCGTGGTCGGCGAGAAGAAGCGGCAGGTTGGTGCCGCAGTTCCGATCGGCCGCATGGCGACCGCGGACGATCTCGTCGGCATGGCGGTGTTCCTCGCCTCGTCGGACTCGGATTACGTCGTCGCCCAGACGTACAACGTCGACGGCGGCAACTGGATGAGCTGAGTCGCCCGTGCCCTCGAGCGACGTCATTCCTCGCCGATGTTGAGCACCATTCTCACTGCCGGCACCTCACCGGTGAGCGCGAGCTCGGAGTCGGCCGCTGCCGACTTGTAGATGCCCTTGGCCATCAGCGAGGTCTCGGTCGCTCGCCGCGCGGAGTAGATCGCGGCGCGGGCTTCGTGGACGGCGTGGGCCTCCGGCTCGGCCGCGATCGCGTACTCGATGAATTGGCACGCCAGGCGGTGATCGCCGCTGCCCGACAGCTCGGTCGCGCGCATGATCAAGACGTCGACGCCTCCTGCCAACGCCGCGACCTCGGCCCCGATCGCAGCGTCCGACGGCGGCTTCAGGCGCGCTGGGTTGCCGTCCCACCATCCTCCGTAGAGCCGCCAGATGTTGCGGACGACGAACTCCGGTTCGTCGTACATGGGACGCAGGTAGGGGAGTGCGAGTGTCTCCGCGGGCACGGAGACCTCGTGCACGATCTCGTCGAGCACGGCTCCCGCGTTCATGGCATCGATGACCCGAGCCACCAGGGTCTCGAGCGTCGATGCCACGGTGTCGAGACATCCGGTGATCCGGTCGCGCCCGACGATCGGCAGGCCGTGGGCGGGCACGAACAGCTCGGCCCCGGCAGCGGCCATGGCCCGCAACGACGCTGCCCACTCGAGCGGGTAGCGCTGGACCTTCTGCGGGTTCCCGCAGTTGGGGAAGTTCCAGATGAACTGATCGCCGGCGGCGATCATCCGATGATCGGGCACCCACGTCCAGGTGTGATCGTCGGTCTCGCCCAGGCAGGCGCTGAATTCGAACTCGACGGCGCCGATCCGCTCCGTCAACCGCTTCTGGTAGGTCACGTCGGGCCGCAGGGTGCCAGTCGGCAGGAACGGTCGGTCGGCCGCCTGGGCGGCAGCTGTGGCCGCGCCACCGAACTGTCGCATGTTGATGATCTGGTTGTAGCCGCGCGTTGCCTCGTAACGCTCGAAGCGCGGGATGATCCGCTCCTGCCCCAGCACCCGCGGCGCAGGCCGATCGTGTGCGTCCGCATCGGCCGCGAACGCACGCGAGCCCCCGACGTGGTCGACGTGGCCATGGGTGTAGACGAGGGTGTGCACCGGCTCCCGCGACCACGAGCGGAGCGACTCGACCACCGCACGACCCGACTGGGCTCCGCTGGAGTCGAACGCGACGAGGCCGTCGCCGGTGTCGACGACGACGACGTGACTGAACGATTCGATGAGCGCCACGCCATCGGCCAGCTCCGACAGCTCCTCGGTGATCCGGTTCGGCGGTGTGTCGACGACGCCTGTGTCGATCAGTCGGGTGGACAGCTCCAGCGGATGCTCGCTCATGGGGCGAGTCTGCCGCGCACGTCATGCTGCGGCCGTGTCGGGTTGTCGCGCGGTCGGGAGCAGTGCAGCCGGCGTGTGGGGCGCCCGAGCGGGCTGGGCTCGTTCGGCGATCGCTGCAATGGTGTCATCGGGCGTCGTGGCCCCGGTTCGGGATCTCGGGCCTCCCGGGCGCTGCGCCGGCTCCGCGATCCCGCGGTCGCGAGCGACCCCGCGGCTCCGGCCCGGTCGGCACGATCAACGGGTCAGGATCCGATCCGGCGGAAGTCGCTCCGAACCGGGGTCCGGTTGGTCGCCGCCGCGGTCGTGTTCGTACTGTGGCCACATGCGAGCACTCTTCACCGACGAGCACGAGGCGTTCCGTGAGGCGTTCCGGGCCTTCGTCGCCAAGGAGGTCAGTCCGCACTACCTGGAGTGGGAAGCAGCCGGCATCGCTCCACGCGATCTCTACACCTCGGCCGGCCGGTTCGGGTTCACGGGCATGTCGATCCCCGAGCGCTACGGCGGTGGGGGGAGCGACGACTTCCGGTTCAACCAGGTGATCGGTGAGGAGCTCGCGGCGGCCGGCATCGGCGGTGCCGGGCTCGGCCTGACGCTGCACAACGACATCACTGCGCCGTACTTCGCCGAGTACTGCACCGAGGCGCAATCGGACCGCTGGCTGCCGGGCATCGCGTCCGGCCAGCTCATCACCGCGATCGCGATGACCGAGCCCGGGACGGGTTCCGATCTCGCCGGCATCGCGTCGACCGCCATACGGGACGGTGACGAGTACGTGCTCAACGGATCGAAGACGTTCATCACGAACGGCATCAACGCCGATCTCGTCATCGTTGCGGCCAAGACCGATCCAGCCGAACGGCACAGCGGGTTGTCCCTGCTGGTCGTCGAGCGCGGCATGGAGGGGTTCGAACGGGGCCGCAACCTCGACAAGATCGGATTGCACAGCCAGGACACCGCCGAGTTGTTCTTCCACGACGTGCGAGTGCCGGCCACCAACCTGCTCGGCGACGAAGGGCAGGGGTTCCGGTACCTGACCGCGAACCTTGCGCAGGAACGACTCTCGATCGCGATCTCCGGGGTCGCGAGCGCTCGGGCAGCGCTCGACTGGACGGTCGACTACGTGGGGGAGCGCACTGCGTTCGGTCATCCGATCGGCACCTTCCAGAACACCAAGTTCGTGCTGGCCGAGGTGAAGACCGAGGTCGACATCGGTCAGGCGTTCGTGGACCAGTGTGTCCTCCGGCTGAACGAAGGGACCTTGACGCCGGCGGACGCCGCGGAGGCAAAGTACTGGTGTACCGACCTGCAGAAGCGGGCCGCCGACCGTTGCCTGCAGCTGTTCGGCGGGTACGGGTACATGACCGAGTACCCGATCGCCCGCAACTACGTCGACGCTCGAGTGACCTCGATCTACGGCGGCACCAGCGAGGTGATGAAGACCATCATCGCCAAGTCGCTCGGCCTCTGATCCCGCCACACGTGGCGTACAGGCGCCCGGTCCTGTCGGTCAGCGCAGCTGGAAGCCGAGGCCCAACGCATCGTCCGGATCGAAGGTGAACGTCGCCGAACCGGTGCGATGGGCTCGGCCGCCGACCTCGGTGCGCACGCTGGGCCGGTCCGCCACCATCGGCCCGTCACCGAGAACCCGCCCCGTGAACACCGACCCCACGATCGAGGTGTGCACGAGTGTGGCGCGGCGTGCGAGCTCCCCGCGGTGGTCGAGGACGGCCAAACGGGCCGAGGTGCCCGAACCACACGGGGATCGGTCGACCTCCCCATCGGCGAAGATCGTCACGTTCCGCTGATGCACGGTGCCATCGGAGTCGATCCCGAGCCGTTCGTACCAGATGGTGCCGTAGCAGCCGCTGAGACGGTCGTCGCCGGCGTGCGTGACGGCGTCGTGCCCGTCGACCACCCGCTTGATCGCCCGGCCCGCCCGGATCAGCGTCGGCAGATGCTCGGGGGTGACCTCGACGCCGAGTTGGGCGACATCGGCGGACGCGTCGAACGCGCCCCCGTACGAGACGTCGACCACGAGCTCACCGTCCGGGATGACCACGGTCAGATCGGTCGCTGACACGAGGCTGGCGACGTTCTCGAACCGAACCCGGCCGACCTGCCCGCCTTCGACGTCGGCGACCACGTGCAGTCGTCCGGACGGGACGTCGACCCAGAGTTCGGTGATCGGTTCGACCGGTTCCACGAGCCCCGCCTCGATCGCCCACGTCGCGCCGGCGATCGTGCCGTGACCGCACGCGGTCGAGAAGCCGTCCTTGTGGAAGAAGACCATGCCGAACGCACCGGTGCCCACCCGACCGGCGTCGGGGTCGGGAGGCGTGACGAAGCATCCGTACATGTCGGCGTGGCCGCGGGGTTCGTTGACGAGGAACGCTCGCACGCCGTCGAGATGTCGCTCGCTCCAGGCCCTCCGGTCGAGGACGGTGAGCCCCTCGGGCACCGGCACGCCGCCGGTCACGATCCGGTACGGCTCACCACCGGTGTGGAACTCAACGGTGGTGATCTCGGTCGACGCGTCGACGATCATCGAGTCACGAGCCGATCACGTACGCCGATGAAGTGCATCACGTCGTCGTCGATCGGTGCCCGTGCGATCAGCGCGCGATCGGCGGAGTAGCTCTGGGTGTTGATCCACGGCTCGCGATCACCTTGCTTGGGCAGCATCGGCATCATGCGCTGCATGTAGTTGGCCGAGAAGTCCTCGATCCATGGGCGTTGCGGCATGTTCGCATCGGATGGGCGCAGTCGCGGAACGCAGATGTCGGTACCGGTGTCTCGCATGTGGTTGAGCAGGCGGCAGACGAACTCACAGATCATGTCGGAGCGCAGGGTCCACGACGCGTTGATGTACCCGAACGACGATGCCAAGTTCGGAACGTCGGAGTAGGCGATGCCCTTGTACGTCCACGCCCGCGAGAAATCGACCGGGTCACCGTCGACCACGAAGTCCACTTCCCCGACCGTGACCAACTGCAGACCGGTCGCCGTCACGATGATGTCGGCGTCGAGGTGTTCGCCGGAGGTGAGGTGGATGCCCGTCTCGGTGAAGTTCTCGATGTGGTCGGTGACGACCGACGCCCTCCCGGACCTGATCGCGTCGTAGAGGTCGCCGTTCGGGATCAGGCACAGGCGTTGGTCCCACGGGTCGTATCGCGGAGTGAAGTGCCGCTCGACGGCCTCGTCCCCCAACTCCTGGCGGACGAGATCGAGCAGCTTCTGCTTCACCTTCTGGGGCTTGGTGCGGGTCTGTTGGTAGAACATCTCGCCCAGAACAGCGTTCTTCTTGCGGGTCAGGGCGTACGCCAGCCGGTCGGGCAACACCCTCCGCAGTCCGTTTGCGATCGGATCGCGATCAGGGCGCGACACCACATACGTGGGTGATCGCTGCAGCATCGTGACATGACCGGCTCCGGCCGCCATCGCCGGAACCAAGGTCATCGCCGTCGCACCGGACCCGATGACGACGACACGCCGGCCCTCGACGTCGAGGTCCCCGGGCCACTCCTGCGGGTGCACGATCCGACCACGGAACCGGTCGCGCCCGGCGAACTCGGGGGTGTAGCCGCCGCGATACGAGTAGTAACCGGAGCACATGAACAGGAACGAGCAGGTGATGGTCACCGTCCCGGCAGTGTCGGTGCGGTGCGAGGTGACCGTCCATCGGGCGTCGTCGCTCGACCACTCGGCCGTGGTCACTCGATGATCGAACCGGATGTGACGCTCGATGCCGAACTCGGCGACCGTCTCGCGCAGATAGGCCAGGATCGACGGCCCGTCGGCGATCGACTTGGCGCCTCTCCAGGGCTTGAAGCTGTACCCGAGTGTGTGCATGTCGCTGTCGGACCGCACGCCCGGATACCGGAACAGATCCCAGGTACCGCCGAGATCGGAGCGTCCCTCGAGGATGGTGAACGATCGATCCGGGCTGTGGGCCTGCAGATGGTACGCGGCACCGATGCCGGAGATGCCGGCTCCCACCACGATCACGTCGACGTGCTCGATCGCTGCCATCCCGACGACGCTACCGAGCCTGATCCGCGCGTCGAGCAACGGGGACGCCCCGACGTTGACACGATCCGATCGCAGGGGAGACGATGATGTGCGATGCCACCGGAGTCGGCGGTGTCGGAAAGGAGACGCTCATGGCCGTGACGAGGGCGACGATGACCGACGAGCAACGCAAGAGCGTGGCGCTCGAGTACCTCAAGGCATTCGACCGCGGCGGTGTCACGTCGTCGGGTGACTCGATCCTCAGCCTCTTCGCGGATGATGCGCAGGTGTGGTTCCCGAAGTGGGGGCTCGCCACCGGCCACGACGAGATCGGTCGGATGTTCGGCGATGTGGGTGGAACGATCCGGGAGATCGTGCACCACTACGCGGAATTCAACTGGATCATGACCGGCGGCGACGTGTTCGCGTGCGAGGGCACCAGTCACGGTGTGCATCGCGACGGGTCGTGGCGCGCCGGTGTCGACGAATGGAAGGCGGGTCGCTGGTGCGACGTGTTCGAGGTGCGCGACTTCCTCATCCAGCGGTGCTTCATCTACCTCGACCCCGACTACGCCTCGCAGGACACCGAGCGCTACGACTGGTTGGCCGGCCGCTGACGAGCGCCGCCGTCTGTGAGCCCCTCACCAGGGGCCTGGAGCGCCTGGCGCGGGTCGCGGGCGTCGCCGACCGTGACGATCTCGACCAGTTCGCCGATCGCCTGATCCACGAAACGGTCACCGGCGGACCTCCTGAGGACGACATCGTGGTGGTGTCCGACCGAGTCGCGTCGGCGTCGGCGCGAGTCGTCGACAAGCCACTCGGACGGTCACACTTCAGACCATGGCAACGCTCCCGAAAGACGCCTCCGACCACACGCGCGCCCACAACGCGCCACGCGACCTCGGCATGGACCCGGCCGACTTCGATCGGGCATCGCGTGGGTTGATCGCTCAGCATGCCACGGGCGTCATCGAGGGAGCCTGGGGGCCCGCCTGGGACATCTCGAAGTACGACTTCATCGAGCAGGGCGCGGCCAACCCCGACACGGTCCATCCCAGCCTGTGGCGCCAGGCTCAACTGAACAACATCCACGGTCTCTTCGAGGTCGCGCCCGGCGTGTGGCAGGCGCGCGGCTACGACATCTCGAACATCACGTTCATCGAGGGAGCGACCGGCTGGATCGTCATCGACCCGCTCACGGTCGAGGGATGTGCACGGGACTGCCTGGCGCTCGCCAACCAGCACCTCGGCGAGCGGCCGGTGACCGCAGTGATCTACACCCATTCGCACACCGACCACTTCGGAGGGGTACTCGGTGTCACGTCGCAGGACGATGTCGACGCCGGACGGTGCCGTATCATCGCACCCGAGCACTTCCTGCGTGAGGCCATCTCCGAGAACGTGATCGCCGGGTTCGCGATGGCTCGCCGGGCGCTGTACCAGTTCGGACCGCTGCTGCCTGCCGGGCCACGTCAACACGTCGACTGTGGACTCGGCAAGGCGATCCCGCTGTCGCCACCGGGGCTCCTCGCGCCGACCGAGGACATCACCCGGACAGGCGAGGAGCTCGTCGTCGATGGCGTCCGCATCGTGTTCCAACTGACACCCGAGACCGAGGCGCCGGCAGAGATGAACTTCTTCTTCCCGGACCGGACCGACCGCGGAGGCGGCTGGCTGTGCATGGCCGAGAACTGCTCACACAACTTGCACAACCTGATCCCGATTCGAGGCGCGCAGGTCCGCAACGCTCTGGCCTGGTCGAAGTACATCGACGAGGCGATCGACCTGTACGGCGACCGCACCGAAGTGATGTTCGCGTCGCATCACTGGCCGCGGTGGGGTGGCGACGACGTGATCGGGTTCCTCCGTCAGCAGCGCGACATGTACCGATACATCCACGACCAGACCATGCGACAGGCCAACCACGGCCACACTCCACTCGAGATCGCCGAGATGATCGAGCTTCCTGAGGAGTTCCGCACCGAGGCCCACACCACCGGCTACTACGGGCACCTCGCCCACAACGTCAAAGCCGTCTATCAGAGGTACCTCAGCTGGTACGACGGCAACCCCGCCAACCTCTGGAAGCTCCCACCCTCCGACGTCGGCGGACGGTACGTCGACCTCGCGGGTGGCGCCGACGCGCTGCTCACCTCGGCCCGGGCCTCGTTCGACGCCGGCGACTACCGCTGGGTCGTCGAGGTGGTCGGCCACGTCGTCTTCGACGATCCGTCCAATATCGAGGCGCGCGAACTCCAGGCCGACGCCTTCGAGCAGCTCGGTTACCAGAGCGAGTCGGCGACGTTCCGCAACGCGTTCCTGATGGGGGCACAGGAGCTCCGCACTGGCCATCCGAATCGCAACCCGGCGATGCGACGCGGCTACCTCGATGCGATGACCATCGACCAGCTGATGGATTCGACCGCCGTGCGCCTGAAGGCCGAGGAGGTCGGCGGCGTCGACGTGTCGGTCAACCTTCGGTTCACCGACATCGGCGAGGACTGGAAGGTCAGCATCTCGAACCGTGCGATGCACGCCAGACGTGGCCACGTCGCGGACGCCGACGCGACGGTCACCCTCGATCGGTCGGTGTTGATCGACATCGGCGCTGCGGAGTCGACCGCAACCGGTGCAGTCGACTCCGGCCGCGCTGTCGTCGAGGGTGACAGGTCCGCCTTCGCCGCGATCTTCGATCACCTCGATGTCTTCTTGTCGATGTTCCCGATCGTCGAACCCTGATCCAGGTTCGCGGCAGTCGCCGTGAGGGAGCGCGATGCCGCGAGGGACGTGGCGGTCGTCCAGTGCAGATATCACCATTGACGAATGCAGCGGAACTGACCTCTGGTTGCGGCCCGATCCCGTCCAGCAGCGTCACTCGCATGGGCGGATCCTTCCGGCCATACCCGCGAGGCCGTAGCATTCGCTCGATCGGCGTCCGGCGCCGACGCCCACGACGACCGGAGAGACATGGGAATCCTGAACAAGCGCACGCTCGACAAGGCGAAGGCGTTGGCGGAGAAGAACAAGGACAAGATCGCCGACAGCGTCCACAAGGCGACCGACGCGATCGACAAGAAGACGGGTGGCAAACACCGCGACAAGCTCAAGAAGGTCGATGACGCGGCCGCCAAGTTCGCCAAGGGCGACGATGTCGACGAGTCCGACGATGGGGCGGCCCTCGATCCGCAGGCGGCCGGGGAGGCCGCTTCCGACGACAGCCCCGGGTGACCGATCGAGCCGGACCCGGAGACATGGTGCGATGACCGGACGAACGCATGTGGCACCTCCGTGGCGACGCCCGAGTCGGCCGTGCCGCGACGAACGCGATCGGTCGAGACACCGCATCCCCGGGCGGATTCGGTCGGCGGGGGGTCGGTCGAACGTCGCCGGCGACGGCCCGTCAGCCGATGACGACGATCGCCGACGCCGACCTGCCGAACACGTCCGGCGCGTAGATCTCCTCGGCACGGGCCGGCGGCACCACGAACTCGCCCGGTGTCGTCGCCCTGGCGACGTACGTGTACTCGTAGGTGCCACCCGGCAGGTAGCTCGTGAACGCCTCGGCGCGGTCGTCGCGGAGGTTCTGGTGCTCGAACCAGTTCCAACCCCACCACCAGGAGAACGTCTCCTCCGTCGGGGTCGGCGGCGGCGTCGTCTCCGACACGGCGAGCGCCGGGTTGATCGGTTCGAGACCGGCGGGTAGCGGATCGATGAGCGCGACGTGGGTCCGGCGAGCATCGGCGACCATCGTGAGCTTCACCAGAACCTTGGCACCGGCACGGATCTGCCACGTGCCGTCGGCGTTGCGGCTGACGTCGGCGGTGTCGTCGATCGCCTCGTACACGCGGTCGACCACGAACCCTTCGTCACGGGGGTCGAGCACGAGATCGTCGGGCGCGTAGCGCAAGCCGAGTCGGTAGTACAGACGTCCCTCGCCGTTCTTGGCGATGACGACGTTCGAATCACCGCCTCCGATCACGGCACTCATCGGGACGAGCGATGATGCACGATCGGTGGTGCGCCCGCGGTACTCGTGCTCGGCTGCGTAGAGATCGCCGAGCCACGCTCGGGCGACGAAGTCGGGAGTGACGCTCTCGAAGGTGTCGAAGTAGCGATGGAGCGCCAGCAGGATGAAGGCGTTCTCGTGCGCGTTGTTCCAGCGACCCCGAGTCTGATGGCCGAGCAGGCCGGTCACGACCTTCGGGATCAGGTCGCTCTCGGGCGTCTGGGTGACGAGCGCGTCGAGGATGATCCCGTCGGTCTTGCGTTCTGAGTTGGCGATGACGTAGGCACCCTCGTCGTAGCTCGTCGCGAACGTGGCGGCGCCTGCGGTCTCGACCGCGCTGTTCTGGAATCGACGTTCGATCTCGGCCCGGAGGTCGGTGTCGACGATCGACGGCCACAGCCATGCCACGGCGTCGAGTTCGAGATCGTCTCCGACGCTCTCGTAGAGCGCCGTCGCCTTGACGGTGTCCTGCCTCCCGGCCTCCGCCCGGACATGCAGCGCATAGGCACTCAGCGTGTTGCGGACGTTCTCGCCGTAGTCGCTCGGGAAGTACTCCTCGATCGATGCGAGGTGATCGAGCGCTCGGTCGATCGTGTCGGCAGGCACGGAGAATCCGGCCTCGTCGGCGAGGACGAGGGCGTGCGTGGCCTGGATCGACTGCCACGGGATCGACTGCCGCCCGCGTTGCCAATACGGGAACCCACCATCGTTGTTCTGCAGTGCTGCGAGCGCCGCGATGTCGCGGCCGACCTGCGCGTTCAACTCGTCCTCGTCGGGAAGGCCCTCGGCGCTGAACGCTGCGAGGACGTCGCGGAGCGCCGCGACCGCCATGATCCGTGACGCGAGCCCGTCGGCCGATTCGTACCGATACTCGTACAGGTAGAGCACCGCGTCGGTGAGCGCCTGGAGCGCGGTCGACGAGGTGTCGATCTCGAGACCGCCGAACTGTGGGAACACGCCGGTCGGCGCCAGCAGCGGCTGGCCGATCGGACCGTCGTCGACGACGCCGTACGTTGCGAACGCCTCGGCGGTCGCGGGTGTGTAGACCGGCAACTCGACCTGGGCGGCATCGGCGAACGAGCCGCTGGCTGCCGCCACACGGAGCCTGGCCGTGCCGGCCTGGTCGGTGGCCGCCGGGAAGCGAACCTCGACCCGGTCGTTCGCCGGGACGGTCACGCGCCTGCCGGCCGAGCCGGTCAGGGCGAGGTTGGCGACCTGGACGGCGACATCGACCTCGATCGGCTCGTCGGTCTGGTTCTGGAGCACCACCGGCAGTTCGAAGCGGTCGCCGTAGTTGAGGAATCGCGGTGCCGAGGGGCGGACCTGCAACGGGAGACGGGCCGTGATGGTCGACTCGCCCTTGCCGAAGTGGTCGGCGCCGTCGATCGCCACCGCCATCACCCGGTACCGGGTGAGACTGTCAGGCAGCGGGACGTCCACGGTGACCGTACCGGCGGCTCCCGTGGTCTCCTCGGGGGCGTAGAGGGCGAGCGCCTCGAAGTTGGTACGCAGGTCGATCGCCGTCGAATCGCCGCCCCCCGCCGTGTCGAAGTCGGCGGCCGGCTCCTCGGCAGCGGCCTCGTCGGACGCAGCATCGTCGGAAGCAACGCTCGCGCCCGCCTCGGTCGAGGAACGCTGAGCCTCGCCGTCGCTGCCCTCGACGAGATCGGACCGGTTGAGCAGGATGCTCGACCGGATGTACTGGGCGTACACGTTCGACCACACGTCGCCGTAGAAGACGTCGAGCGGATCGGTGAGCTCGTAGCCGGTCAGCGACAACACGGCCTCATCGACCACGACGACCGCGACGTCGGCGCCGCTCACGGGTTCGCCGTCGGGGCCGAGCACCTCCACCGTGACACTCGTCTGGCCGCCCGGCTCGAGCGCCGTGTCGGCCGGCGTCGCGGTGACCTCGAGCGCACGTGTGACGGGAGGGATGGACAGACCGATCTGGCCCGTCGCGAACGCCGGACGGTCGGGGAGGTCGGGGAGTGGGGTCCCGTCGTCGGCGGTCCGTTGGGCGCTGCCCACCATGTCGACCTGGACGGTGATGTTCGGGATGTACGCGTCCTCGATCGGAACCGCGATGATCGCGCTGCCGTCCTCGGCCTCGAAGGCCTCGGTCGTGACGATGCCGTGGCGGATGACGGTGGCGATCCCGTGGGCGGGCGCGAACGGCGCCTGCACGAGCAGTTCCGCCGTGTCGCCGGGGGCGTAGGTCTCACGGTCGGGTACGATCGTGACCGCCTCCTGCTCGACGTTGCGAGTGGGGCGGCCCTCACCGCCGCTGACCCATTGGGTGAGCTCGGTTCGATTGCGGTGGCCCTCGTCGTCGGTGACGATCGCCGTGATGCGGTACGTACCCCCGACCTCGGTCGTGAACTCGCATCGCATCGACCCGTCGGATGCGTCGCCGCTCGAGGTGATGGTGCAGGTCGTCTCGTCGACGAGTTGTTCGCTCCACTGCCCGTCGGTGTACCCCCACTCGAGGCGGCCGGCAGTGATGTCGACTTCGCGGCCGGCGATGGCCGACCCGTCGACGTCGGTGACGACCGCATCGATCCGGATCGGCGTGCCTCGCTCGACGAACGTGCGGTCGCTCCGCAACCCGACGTAGTACTCGGCAGCGTGGACGAGCAGGTCGGTGCGTGATGCCCACGCCTGGCGGTTGACGTCGAAGACGGTCGCCTCGGCGGTGACCGTGGTCGGGAGGTCGACGTCGGGTCCGTCGAAGTCGATCTGGAGGTAGTGCGTGCCGCCGGCATCGGTGCGTCCCGAGAACTCCTCATAGGTCGCGTCGAACACCGGCCCGCAGTCGAAGCAGATGTCGGACTCAACCGCAACGTCCCGAGCGAACCCGACGTCGCCCTCGAATCCGCCGAAGTACCACCAGGGTTGCCAGATGCCGAAGATGAAATCGTCCCAATTGGGCGGGGAGTAGGTGGTGTCGCGGGTGGTGACCAACCAGTTGACCTCGGCATCGGGCAGTGGACCGCCGGCGAAGTACTCGGCGTCGACCGCAACCGTCGCCGGTCGCGCCGCATAGTGCGGAGCGGGTGATTCGTTGCGGGCGGTGACCTCGAACTCCGGGGTGCGGAACTCCTGGATCTCGAACGAGTGGCCGGTGCTCGCGAACCCGCTGCCCAGCCCGTCGAGCGTCAGCTCGACAAACGCCTGTCCCAGGTTGGCGCCCTCGGGCAGGTCGATCGCGAGGTTGAACCCGCCGAGCGCGTTGAGATCGACCGAACCAGTCCCGATCTCGCTGCCCTGCGGATCGAACACTCGGTAGGTGACGCTGGCGCCGTCGCCGTACAGGGCGAGTTGAGCGTCCTCCGACCAGCGGAACTGTCGCACCCAGCCGGTGATCCGTACCGTTTCGCCGGGCTTGTAGATCCCGCGGTCGTCGAAGACGTACCAGCGCCCCTCGTCGTCGTCGGTCTGGCGCTCCCATCCCTGCCACCAGTCCGACGGGAGGAACGACGTCCGATCGTCCGCGGCTGCCCACAGCCCGAGCACGCCGGTGTCGCCCACGTCGAGTCGGGCGATGCCTTCCGCGTCGGTCGTGGCGATCCGGCCGTCACCGATGAGTTCGACCGGTACACCGCCCATCGGCTCGCCCGTGACCAGATCGGTCGTCCAGATCAGCAACTCGTCGCTGTCGAGGATCGCGTCGATGCCGAGCGTCGTCCGCTGCACCCATGCGACCGTGGGTCGGTTCAGCCAGTAGTCGTCGTCGTTCTCGAAGAAGCGCGCCGTCGGCTCGACGCGTACGACGAGCTGCGATCCGGCCTGGTCGAACGCAGCGGTGAGGTCGATCGCGGTCTCGGCGTAACGGTCCTGCTCAGCGTCGATCTCGACGACCTCGTCGAGCACCGCTTGCCACTCCGGCGGGGCCGCGTCCTCGTCGGAGAACTGACGGTCGACGTAGTTGCGGAAGTCACCCAGATCGGCGGGCGTCACCGCCCAGGCGAGCACCCGGATCGACTCATGATTGATCGTCGTGACGCTGACCAGGGGGGTCTCGGCCCCGGGGTCGGTGGTGATGTACTGCCGCTGGAGGCCGTTGAGCACGGGCGGTGACGAGCCGACGCGGAATTCGACGGTGGCGTCCTCGCCGAGTGTCTGGCCGTAGACGTCGGTCAGATCGGCGGCGAATCGCACCGTATAGGTGGTCTGACCTTCGGTGGCACCGTGGACCTCGACCACGGTGCCGTAGACGTTCACGCGCATTCCGGGAATCCCCGGATCGACCTCGATCTGGTCGGCTCGGAACGCCTCCGGATCGAGAGGGTTGCTGAACGTGACGGTGAACGGCGCGCCGGGAATGCAGCCGGCGCCACCATTGCAGTCGCGTCGTTCGATCTCGAGCTGCCCAAAGGTCCGGGCAGCGAACGTGGTCGTTCCCGGGGCCACCAGTGGTCCCTCGGCCGACGGAACGTTCGGGCCGATGTTGATCCTCAACGCCGCGTCGGCGGGCAGTGCGCGTCCGGGGACGAACGCGACGGCTCGATCGTCGAGCGCGCCGTCCGCCGTCGTTCGAGCGTGCTCGTCCGCGTCGATCTCGGCGGCGGTGGCGGCGCGGATCGGCCAGTCGTCGCCATCGACGTCGAGCGTCGTGACCCCGAGCACGGCGTCGGAGTCGACCCGCTGGTCGAAGACAGCCACGAACACCGGGTCGAGGGGCAAGCTCGTCGACTCGCCCGCGAAGGTGTTCACGGTCGGTGTCGGGGTGGTGAAGGTCCACGACACCGTTTCGGCGAGCCTGGCGCCGTCGGCGGACACGGTGCCGGCGGGCACCTCGACGCGATAGCTCGTCGCGGCGGGGAGTCGATCGAGCACGTCGGGCACGAGCTCGAACCGGAGGGTTCGGGTCCCGATCCAACGCCACCGACCCTCGATCGCGGGCGTCACCCGCACCGGCACGTCGGTCGCGTCGAGCTGATCGAGCGTCGCCAACGGCACCATCGGGTGATCGAAGGTGACGCTGATGAACGGTGCCAGTCCGACCTCGCCCTCAGGCTGGAACCGCAGCACCTCGAGCGGGCCCGTGGCCGGCGCCTCCGGGCCGCCCCCGTCGTCGGCCGGCGGGAAGGGGGCCTCGATCGTGTCGCCGACGAGCGGAGGAAGCAGTGTCGCGGGTGGACGGTTGAAATCGACCTGATCGGCCCCGGGCACGATCCATTCGGGGAGTCGAGCGAACAACGCGGCGATATCGGCCGATCCGAGCGGCGTTCCGTCGACGACGGTCGCCGAGTCCTCGACCTCGCCCGCCGGTGTGCCCTCACTCAGCCGGACGCCGAGCGCAGCGGTGTCACGGCCGGTGTCGAGCCCTGCGCCCTCGACGGTCACGATCGGATCGACTTCGCCCGCAGGCATGTCTGCGACGGTGGTCGTCGTGGCATCGCCCTCGTCATCGTCGTCGCCACCCCACCAGCAACCGGTGAGCAGGATCGCAGCGGTCACCGTCAACGCTCCCAGCCGTTGCCATCTGCCCGTCCCGCGCATCGCACCCTCTCCTCGTCGCCGTCAACATTACGGATCCGATGAACATTTGACGTGGTGGCTCGGCATCCGGTTCCCGAAATTCGCAGATCAGGCGCTCTCGGCACCGAACCCACGCCGACACCAGCTGTGATGCGGACGCATGGCAGAGTTGCCGCCATGCTGGATCAGGACGCGATCGACCTCGCGCTGCTCGTGTTCCGTTGCGGTGTCGGTGCGGTGATGCTGGCCCACGGGATCAACCACATCATCGGAGGTGGTCGGATCCCGGGTGTTGCTTCGTGGTTCGAATCGCTCGGCATGCGTCAGCCCGTTCTGCAGGCGTGGCTGGCCAGCGTCACCGAGGTCGCGGCGGGGGCAGCCCTCGTGCTCGGACTGCTGACGCCCCTGGGGGGAGCCGGCGTCGTCGGCACGATGGCGGTCGCGTGGCTGATCAACCACCGGACGAACGGGTTCTTCATCTTCCGTCCCGGCGAGGGTTGGGAGTACGTGATGGTGCTCCTGCTGTGCGGCGTCGTGCTCGGCACCCTCGGTCCGGGGGGTTGGTCACTCGACCGGGCGCTCGGCCTCGACGACGACCTCGCCGGTTGGCCCGGTCTGCTCATCTCGTTCGGGGCCGGTGGCGGTGGCGCGTTCGCGCTGCTCGCAGCGTTCTGGCGTCCGCAGCGACGCTGATCGAGTCCTACGGCGCCCAGACCACCGGTGTCCAACGCAGGATGTCGACCGGGTCGACTCGACCGTCGACGCCGTCGGCGATCTTCGTGCCGATCACCTCGAAGCGGGTGAGATGGCCCGACCCCGCGGTGACTCGCTCCGACGGCGTGTGCGCGAACTCGATGAGGTCACCTTCGTAGGCGGGGCCGATGTGATCGCAACCGTCCCAGGCGACGATCGTGACCAGGCCGGGCAGCATGCGGGTCAGCGACGCCTGTGCCAGCCCCTGCACGTGGCCGCCGTAGACCAGACGACGGTCGTTCGCGGTGAGCGTCACATCGCGGTGCACCGCAGCCTGATTGAAGGTGAGGCGAGCGAGCGGCGCTGCGAGGTCGACATGGTCGCGCAACGGGTCGACCTTGGTGTGGCCCAGGGCCCACTCGGTGCCGGGAAGCTCCGACAGGCTCCAGTCGGGCGCGAGTGGGACGAGATCGGCGAGCGGACTCGGGTCGGAGGGTCCGGGGATCTCGTCGGCATGCCCGGGCTGTGTGGGCCCACGCCCGCGGATCAGGGCGCACCGCTCGTACTCGACGACCGGTCCGCGCTCGCTGCTCGTGGCGATGCCGAGCCAGACCTTGCCGCGGAACTGCTCGCCTTTCGGCGCGGAGTCCTTCAGGCCGAGGACGGTGGTGACGGTCGACAACGTCTCGCCGAGCTCGACGGCTCGGAGCACGCGCACCGAACGGTAGTAGAGGTTGGCGATCGCCTGGCGGGTGGCCATCGTCGTCTGCCCGATGGAGTACTGCAGCACGAGCCCGGGATTCGCGAGCGTCCCGGAACCGGCCGCTGCGCGACGATACCGATTGATGTCGGCGGCGAGCAGGTGCTGATCGCCGGTGATCGCCCGGTAGACGGCGTTGTCGGCTTCTGTGAGCGTGACCGAAGGGAGCGGCGGCAGTGTGGCGCCGACCCTGAAGTCCTCGTACATCGGGCCGAGTTGCGAGGTGTCGAACATGGTGACTCCGAGACTGTGCGGCGCCGCGGCCTCTGCCGCGGTCGTGTGGTCATCGTGGCACCTGCGGTGACTGCGACGCCAAGTCACCGGACGCCGACGCTGTGCGGCCGAGCGTCCTCCGACTCGGAGCCCGGATGTTCGCACGTGTTGATCTTCTACAGTCCTCGATGCCGGATCGTCCGGCATCGAGGACGTCGGGGATCACGATGACAACAGCACCACTCACCATGTCGCACGCATCCGGCCCGAGTGAGCCCCCGGTTCGTGACATCACGCTCGGCGACCTGCTTCGCGAGGCCGCCGCCGACGCCCCGGATCGTCCGGCGCTGATCGCAGGCGTCGCCGACCCTGCGGCGCGTCGACGGTGGACCTATCGAGAGCTGTGCGACGCGGCGGAGCAGGTTGGGCGGGCACTCGCGTCGCGATTCGAACCCGGTGAGCGGGTCGCCGTGTGGGCTCCGAACCTGCCGGAATGGATGATGCTCGAGTTCGGAGCCGCGATGGCCGGCGTCGTGCTCGTCACCGTGAACCCGGCGTTCCGTGCTGCCGAGCTCCGGTACGTGCTCACCCAGTCGCGCTCGGCGGGTCTGTTCGTGATCGAGGAGTTCCGGGGCAATCCGATGTTGGCGACCGCCCGCGAGGTGCAGCCCGACTGCCCGGAGCTACGCGAGATCATCTCGTTCTCCGACTGGGACGACTTCGTGGCGGCGGGCGATGCCGACGTCGCTCTGCCCAGCGTGCGCCCCGACGACCCGGCGATGATCCAGTACACGTCGGGCACGACCGGGTTCCCGAAGGGCGCCTTGTTGCACCATCGTGGTCTCGTCAACAACGGCGCCCATACCAGTGACCGGATGGGGGTCAGCGATGGGGCGGTGTTCATCACCACGATGCCGCTGTTCCACACCGGCGGGTGCGTCTGCTGCGTGATCGGCGCAGTCGCGAGGCGCTGCACACAGGTGCTCGTCGAGGCCTTCGAGCCGGGCTTGGTGCTCGAGTTGTTCGACACGTATCGGGCGAGTGCCATGCTCGGCGTCCCGACGATGCTGATCGCAATCCTCGAACACCCCTCGTTCCCGAGCGTCGACATCTCACGACTCGAGGCGGTGTGCTCGGGCGGGTCGACCGTGCCGGCGCCCCTGGTTCGGCGCTTCGAGGACGAGCTGGGCGCTCCGTTCACGATCGTCTTCGGCCAGACCGAGTGCTCCCCGGTGGCGTCGATGACCAGCCCGACAGACACGATCGAGGACAAGGCCAACACGATCGGTCCTCCGATGCCGAACACCGAGGTCAAGATCGTCGACCCCGAGTCGGGCGACACGTTGCCCGTCGGGCAGGTGGGTGAGTACCTGACGCGCGGGTATCACGTGATGACGGGCTACTTCGAGATGCCGGCGGCCACCGAGGCCGCCATCGACGGCGAGGGATGGCTCCACACGGGTGATCTGTGCGCGATGGATGCACGCGGGTACTGCACCGTCGAGGGTCGGCTCAAGGACATGATCATTCGTGGGGGCGAGAACGTCTACCCGCGCGAGCTCGAAGAGTTGTTGTTCGCCCACGCCGACGTCGCCGACGTCGCGGTCATCGGACTGCCCGACGACAAGTGGGGCGAGACGGTGGCCGCGTTCGTGCGGCCGGCAGCCGGTCGCCGTGTCGACAAGACGGCGCTGTTCGGCTACCTGCGGGAGCACCTCGCACCTCACAAGACGCCGTCGCGGTGGTTCGAGATCGATGAGTTCCCGCTCACCGGTTCGGGAAAGATCCAGAAGTTCAAGCTCCGCGAGCAGTGGGAAGCGGGGGATCGCCACGAGCTGTAGGTCCGACGAGCGGGGCCGGACGAGTCGGACATCGCCGGACGGGTGAGGTCCGTACACTTGCTTCGATGACCAAGGTGGGGTTGCTGCTGCTCGACTCGCTCGACGAACCGCATCGCAGCATCGCCGGTGACTACGACCGGTTGTTCACCGACCTGCTCGCGGCCGACGATGTCGATCTCGTGATGTTCGACGGCTCGGCCGAACTGCCCGACCACGGCGTGTGCGACGGTTGGGTGATTCCGGGATCACGTCGTTCCGTGTACGACGACGAGCCGTGGATCTCCGAGCTCGAGCGGTGGACGATCGAGGCGCTCGACCACGCGGTGCCGCTGGCCGGAGTCTGCTTCGGTCACCAGCTCATCGCGCGAGTGCTCGGCGCCCCGGTCGGGAAGTCCGATGCAGGGTGGAGCATCGGGGCGATCGACTACGAGGTGCAGAGCCAACCGTCGTGGGTCGATGTGATGCCGGAGCGATACCGCCTGCTGGCAAGTCATCAGGACCACGTGTTCGAGCTGCCCCCGGGGGCGACGCTCCTCGCGTCAGCGCATCGCTGCCCGATCGCCGGCTACACGATCGACGACACGGTGCTGTGCGTGCAGGCCCATCCCGAGTTCGTGCCCGACCTGGCCGCTTCCCTGTATCGCTCGCGCGTCGACCGAATCGGTCACGACCAGATCGGCGATGCGCTCGGCACGCTCGATCGCCCGCTCGATCGCTCGCTGGTCGGCGGTTGGCTGCTCGACACGGTTCGGCGCCGAGCGCGAGCGTGAACCCGAGGGTGCCGTCGTCAGCGAAACGAGAAGACGTTCGTCCGCTTCGACCTGGTGGTCTGGAGCAGCCCACGCTCGCGGAGCACCGGCATGACGCCCTCGCCGAACCAGAACGCTTCCTCGAGGTGCGGGTAGCCGGAGAGGATGAACTCGTCGAACCCGAGGTCGGCGTACTCGCCGATGCGGTCAGCGACCTCCACGTAGGACCCGACGATCGCCGTGCCGGCCCCGCCGCGGACCAACCCGATACCGGCCCACACATTCGGATGGATCTCGAGGTTCGCTCGCGAGCCGCCGTGCAATTCGGCCATCCGGCGTTGACCCTCCGACAGGGTGGACGCGAAGTCGGCTTGCGCCGCCGCGATCGCCTCGTCGTCGATGTGTTCGAGCATGCCGTCGGCGACTGCCCAGGCCTCCGCCGACGTCGGCCGGGCGATCACGTGGAAGCGGATCCCGTACGTGAGCTCGCGGCCCGCTTCGGCGGCCATCTCGCGGATCTGGTCGATCCGTTCGGCGGCCATCTCGGGCGGCTCCCCCCAGGTGAGGTAGACGTCGACGTGGTTCGCCGCGACCGTCCGCGCAGCCGCTGACGCGCCTCCGAAGTAGACAGGCGGGAGAGGATCGGGGGTCTCGCGGGTTGTCGCGCCGACCACCCTGTAGTACTCGCCGTCGAAATCGTACGGCTCACCCGTCCAGGCACTCCTCATGATCTGGAGGAACTCGCCGGTGCGTTCGTATCGGCTGTCCTTGTCGAGCCAGTCACCGAACCGGTTGAGCTCGCGTGGTTCGGCGCCGGTCACGACGTTGATGAGCAACCGCCCAGCGGACATGCGCTGATACGTCGAGGCCATCTGCGCCGCCAGGGTCGGCGACAGGAGGCCGGGGCGGAAGGCGACGAGGAACTTGATCCGCTCGGTCAGTGGGATCAACGACGCCGTCGCGAGCCATGCGTCCTCGCATCCGGTCCCGCACGGGGTGAGCATCGCGTCATACCCCAGCTGATCGCACGCGATCGCGATCTGCGCCAGGTACTCGTGCGAGGGCGACCGCCAGTGTGAATGCTCGCCCTCCGGCAGCACGTCTCGCGAGTCGCCGCCGGTGGGGAGGAACCAGTGGATCCGGAGCACCGCCCGAGCGTAGTGGCCGGTGTTGGCGCGGACTGCAGACGCGAGACGGCATCGCGATGCCCGGAACGCAGTGACCGATCGCTCCCCGTTCGCCGGTGGCGCCGAGCCGGACGCCGCAGTCGATCGCACGAGATCTCGTCGCGTGCGCTCACCGGCGCCGAGCGCGTCCCCGGCGCCCGCGCGATGCACAGCAGCTTCGGCGGATTCGGGCGCCTCGTGCACACGCCGTGACGATCGGAGCCGACCGGAGTGCGCAGACCATGGGGCGGCGAACCTGGTCGAGGGTACCGCTCGGCGGCTGATGCGGTCTACGGTGGACGCCGTGACTGACGTGGAACGACCGTACGGCGGAGGCGACAGCGATCCGGCCCTCAAGCGGGTCCGGACCCGGCACTTCCAGCGGGCCAAGGAGCACGGAATCAAGATCACCGGGCTCACGAGCTACGACTGCCTGTCGGCGTCGATCTTCGACGAGGCGGGCATCGACTTCCTGCTCGTCGGCGACTCGGCGGGCAACACCGTGTTCGGGTACGACACGACGATCCCCGTCACGATCGACGAGCTGATCCCCCTGACCCGCGCTGTCGTCCGCGGTGTGAGCCGAGCCCTGGTGGTGGCCGACCTCCCCTTCGGCTCCTACGAGAACGGACCTGACGAAGCACTCGCGTCGGCGATCCGATTCATGAAGGAGACCGGAGCCCACGCCGTGAAGCTCGAGGGTGGGGTCCGCAGCGCGAAGCAGATCAAGCGGATCGTACGTGCCGGCATCCCGGTGATGGGCCACATCGGGTTCACACCGCAGAGCGAGCACGGGCTCGGTGGTCACATCATCCAGGGGCGCGGCGACGGTGCCGCCAAGCTGATGGAGGATGCGCAGGCGGTCCAGGACGCGGGCGCCTTCGCGGTCGTGATGGAGATGGTGCCCTCGGCGATCGCGGGTGAGGTCACCAAGGAGCTCTCGATCCCCACGATCTCGGTCGGGGCCGGACCCGAATGCGACGGTCAGTTGCTCGTCTGGAGCGACTGGGCCGGGTTCACGCGCGGACGCATCCCGCGGTTCGTCAAGCAGTACGCCCAGATCGGGGACACGCTGCTCGCGGCTGCCCGCGCGTACCGGGACGATGTCGAGACCGGGGTGTACCCAGCGCCCGAGCACGAGTACGGCGAGTAGCCGGCGCGAACTCCGTGGCGATCGTCCCGGTCATCGATCTCGCCGGTTCGGCAGCTGCGGTTGCGGCAGGCATCGACGAAGCGTGCCGCGAGATCGGGTTCTTCCAGATCGTCGGTCACGGTCTCGACCCCGCCGTCGGGGCCGAGGCGTGGGACGTTGCCGCCGAGTTCTTCCGGCTTCCCGCCGACCAGAAGATGGCGGTGGCGATCCCCGCGGGCGATGCCTACGGATACGGCCCTTTCCAGGTCGAGCGTCTCGCCGCCAGCCGTGGCGACGTCACGCCGCCCGACCTCAAGGAGACGTTCTCCGTCGGCCCGAACTGGACGACGGCGGCGCCCGATCCGCTGACGGATCCGGCGGAGGCGTTCGTGCGGTCGCTCAACCGTTGGCCGGCGGCGCTGCCCCACATGGAGCGGATCATGCGGCGGCAGTACGAGGCGCTGGCCGAACTCGTCGAACGAGTCATGGCACTGATGGCGATCGGTCTCGGACTCCCCGACGACCGATTCGTGGCCGCCATCGATCAGCACACCTCGGCGCTTCGGGCGTTGCACTATCCCGATCTGGCCGGGTGTGTGGTCGAACCAGGGCAGCTGCGGGCGGGCGCGCACTCCGACTACGGGACCCTCACCCTGCTTCGTCAGGACGACGCGCCGTGTGGGTTGCAGGTGCGCGACGTCGACGGGACCTGGCACGACGTTCCAGCCATCGAGGACGCCTACGTGGTCAACGTCGGCGACGCGCTCGAGCGGTGGACGAACGAGCGGTGGCGGAGCACGCTGCACCGCGTCGTCATTCCCTCCGACGACGCCGGGCGCGATTGCAGTCGGCAGTCGATGGCGTTCTTCCACAACGCGAACTGGGATGCGGTGATCGAGTGTCTGCCCTCGTGTCTCGCCGCAGGCGAGTCACCCCGCTACGCGCCGGTCACCGCGGGCGAGCACCTGATGGGGAAGTTCCGGAGCACGCAGTCGTGACGAGGACGACGCCACCGGTCCGCACGTTCAAGCCCCGTCGGCGCCCACTGTCGCCTGCCCGCGCCGAGTTGCTGGATCGGCTCGCGCCGACGTGGTGCCTCGACGAGGTGGGCGACGCGTTCGATCCGGTCGCCGAGTTCGCACGAGATGCGCCGCTGACCGTCGAGATCGGGATCGGATTCGGCGACTCGTTCACCACGATGGCCGCCGACGCGCCCGATGTCGATCTCATCGGCGCCGACGTCCACACCCCTGGGATCGCAGCCACCCTGGCACTCATCGACGCCATGGGACTCGGCAACGTGCGCCTGATCCATGGTGATGCACTGGTGTTCCTCGAGCGCATCACCCCGGCCTCCCTCGCCGGAATCCGGATCTACTTCCCCGACCCATGGCCGAAGGCTCGCCACCGTCACAGGCGACTGACCAGCGCTGCCAACATCGACCGGTTCGTGCGGCTCCTGCAGCCGGGCGGCACCATCCATGTCGCCACCGACATCGACGACTACGCCGCCGAGACGGCGCGAGTGTGCGACGAGCACCCGGCGTTGGAGGGCGGGCCGATCGAGCGTCCGGTGTGGCGCCCGGTGACTCGGTACGAGCACAAGGGCCTCGCGGCGGGCCACGCCGTGACCGATCTCCTCTACCGTCGGTAGCAGAACGTCGCGTGCGAACCGCGGGACCGCTCCTCGGCGAGACTGGACGAGTGCACGATGTGATGGGGGCGACCGAGCGGTGGTTCGTTCGGCGTGGCATGCCGCACACGATCCCCCACTACTCGGCTCGCGAGGACGTGTGGACCCGGGCGTGGCCGTTCCTGTTGCTCGTGCTGTTCGTCGAGCTGTTCGTCAGCTTCGGCGATCGGTTCGACGGATGGGCCCAGGCCGGCGTGTTCCTCGCCGGTCTGGGCGTCCTCCTCGGTGCGTTCGCGGTCGTCAACGTGGTTCGTCGCCGGCGACCGTTCCACCCACCCGACGACATCGGGGTGCCCGAGCTCGCCGTGTTCGTCCTCGCGCCCGCGCTCCTGCCGCTGTGGTTCACCGATCGTGGGTGGGCCGGCGCCGTCGTCGTGGTCGCCGCCAACCTCGTGCTCCTCGGCGTCGCCTACGTGGTGACGTCGTACGGTCTGCTCCCCGCCCTCCGCGTCGGGTTCGTGCAAGCCGTCCGCCAACTCCGCACCGTGGTCCAGCTCGTCGCCAGGGGCCTGCCCATGCTCTTGTTGATCACCGCGTTCGTGTTCCTCAACGCCGAGATGTGGCAGGTCGCACACGACTTCCCGCCGGTCTACTTCGCGATCTGCGTCGGGCTGATGGTCGTGCTGGCGCTCTCGTTCCTCGCGCTGCGAGTCCCGAAGGAGATCGTCGGGCTCGCACGCTTCGACTCATGGGATCTGTGCTGCGAGTTGGCCCGCGGAACGGACGCGCCGATCGTCGACCACCTGACCACCCTCCGAGGCGCACCCGCCGAACCCGAACTCTCGCGTGTCGAGATCGTCAACATCGGCCTCCTCCTCACGATCAGCCAGGCGGTTCAGACGATGCTGGTCGGTGCGATCGCGGGTGCGTTCTACGTGGGGTTCGGTCTGCTCGCAGTGCGCGCCGACACGATTCTCCAGTGGACGACCGCGACCGAACTCGACCCACTCGTCACGTTCGGCTTCCTGGGCGATGACGTCGTGCTCACCTGGGAGCATCTGGCCGTCGCAGGGTTCGTCGCTGCGTTCTCCGTGCTCCAGTTCGCCGTGGCCAGCGTCACCGACGACACCTACCGCAACGAGTTCTACGACGACGTGGCGGGCGATGTCCGCGACGTCCTCGCGGTGCGTGCCATCGTGCGGGCCGCCGCCGACGACGACCAGTAGGGTCGCCCCATGGCTGCGATTCAGATGGAGGTCGAGGTCCTGCCCACCGATTGGCGCGACCAGGTGCTCGCACTGGCCGAGGAGCGTGACGCCGTCATCCTGGCCCACAACTACCAGCTTCCCGACATCCAGGACATCGCCCACCACGCCGGCGACTCGCTCGGGTTGTCGCGAGTCGCCGCCGAGGCAGAACAGTCGACGATCGTGTTCTGCGGTGTGCACTTCATGGCCGAGACGGCGAAGATCCTGAGCTACGACAAGACCGTGCTGATCCCTGACGAGCGTGCCGGGTGCAGCCTCGCCGAGACGATCACCGCCGATCAGCTACGGGCCTGGAAGGCGGAGTACACCGTCCATGGCGTCGAGCCGGTCGTCGTCAGCTACGTCAACACGACGGCGGCGGTCAAGGCCGAGACCGACATCTGCTGCACGTCGTCGAACGCCGTCGACGTCGTCGCCAGCATCCCCGGCGATCGCATCGTGCTGTTCGGCCCCGACCAGTTCCTCGGCGCCCACGTCCAACGCACGCTGCAGCGCGACAACATGCACATCTGGCTCGGCGAGTGCCATGTGCACGCCGGGATCAACGGTGCGGAGCTCAAGGAGCAGGTGGAGGCCGACCCCACGGCCGACCTCTTCATCCATCCCGAGTGCGGGTGCGCCACCAGCGCGCTCTATCTGGCAGAGGCAGGCGTCGTGCCGAAGGAACGGACGAAGATCCTCTCGACCAGCGGGATGGTGCGAGCCGCCCGTGAGACAACCGCCGATCGGGTTCTGGTCGCGACCGAGACCGGAATGCTCCACCAACTCCAGCGCGCGAACCCCACGACCGAGTTCGCGCCGGTCAACCGAGCCGCCGTGTGCAAGTACATGAAGATGATCACGCCTGCCAAGCTGCTCGCCTCGTTGCGCGATGGCACCGATGTGGTCGATGTTCCCGTCGACGTCGCCGAGGCGGCGCGGCGCAGCGTCGAGCGCATGATCGCGATCGGCACCCCGTCGCCCACGGCGGAGTGACGGTGGTCGGATCATCCCGATGACGTTCACGCTGCCATCGAAGCTCGCCGCACCCGCGGCGTCGTGGAGTCGAGATGTCGACGTCGTCGTGCTCGGATCCGGTGCCTCGGGACTCGCGGCGGCGCTGGCGATGCGTCCGGAACGATCCGTGCTCGTCGTGACGAAGGACGTCCTGGCAGCCGGCTCGACCGCGTGGGCGCAGGGTGGTCTGGCCGCGGTCCTCGATCCGTCCGACTCGATCGACGACCACGTCAACGACACCCTGGAAGCGGGTGCCGGGCTGTGCGACGAGGAGGCAGTCCGGATGCTCGCCACGGAGGCACCCGTCGCGATCCGGCGGTTGATCGAGCTCGGGGCGATGTTCGATCCGGACGAGACCGGCGACATGGCGCTCACCATGGAGGGCGGACACTCGCATCGTCGGATCGTCCATGCCGGCGGCGACCAGTCGGGCGCCGAGGTGCAACGCACGCTCGACTCGGCGGCGCTCGCAGCGGGTGTCGAGGTGCTCGAGCACGCATTCGCGCTCGATCTCGTCACCGCACGGAACGGAGCGGGCCGTCGGCAGGCGGCCGGCGTGCGCATCGCCTTGCTCGACGACCACGGTGCCGTCGACTCCGTGGGCGTGATCGAGGCCCGGGCGGTCGTGCTCGCGACCGGTGGCTACGGCCAGGTCTTCGCATCGACTTCGAATCCCCCGGCGGTCACCGGCGACGGTGTCGCGATGGCGCTGCGCGCCGGACTCGCCGCCCGCAACGTCGAGTTCGTGCAGTTCCACCCGTCGGTGCTCTGGGTCGGCCCCGACGCACGCGGTCAGCAGGCGTTGGTGTCGGAGGCGGTGCGCGGGGAGGGTGCGGTGCTGTACGACGGCCTCGGCCGGCGGATCATGGACGGAGTGCATCCGCTCGGGGATCTCGCGCCACGCGACGTCGTCGCGGCGACGATCAGCCGCCGGATGGCCGAGGCGCCCGGCGGAATCGGCGACCACGTGTTCCTCGATGCGACCCACCTCGGCGAGGAGTTCTACGAGCGCTTCCCGTCGATCACGGAGTCGTGTCGTGCAGTCGGTGTGGACCCGGCGCACGATCGTATCCCGGTGGCACCTGCTGCCCACTACGCATGTGGCGGCGTGCCGGCCGATCTGAATGGCATCACCGAGATGCCCGGCCTGTACGCGATCGGTGAGGTCGCGTGCACCGGCGTGCACGGTGCGAACCGGTTGGCGTCGAACAGCCTCACCGAAGGGGTCGTTGCCGGCACGCGCGCCGGCGGTGCGCTGCGGCGCCAGTTGCCCGCTGCGGTCGACGTCGCAGCCGATGCGGGGCATAGCTATGACGCCCCACTCCGGAACCCCGCTCAGCGGGTCGAGATGCGATCGGTGATGTCCAGCCAGGTCGGCGTGCTGCGGACGCCGTCGGGCCTGGAGGGAGCGATCCGGCAGCTCGAGGCGCTCGCAGCGACGTCGTCGCTCGGCGTGACCGGTTCGCGTGCCGCGTGGGAGGCCACCAACATCCTCACCGTTGCCGCTTCGGTCGCGACCTCGGCGGCGACGCGGACGGAGAGCCGTGGCTGTCACCGGCGCGAGGACCACCGTGTTCCACGGGACGAGTGGCTCACGCACCTCGACGTGCGCTTCACCATCGATGGCGCACTGGCGGTCACGGGCATCCCGCACGTCTGACGGCCGCGACCTCGGAGCACATCAGGCGCGATGCCCGGACCCCACGTCGCCCCCGCGTCGACCGGGCCCGACCCCGCGGTGTTCGGCTGCCCCGAGGGTTGACCGCGATGTCCGCTCAGGAGTTCGAGAGTGCAGCGATCGTCGGCAGCCGGCAACGAGCGAGACGGCGGCATCGGGTTCGTCGCCATCATCGCATCGGCCCTGACCATCGTCCTGGAGCCGCTCGTGACGGCGGTGATCGCCGGCTGTGTGTCGCGATCGATCTCGCCCGTGAGGGTCGCGGTTCACCGGGCAACCTCACCGTCGCCGCGCTCACCGTCCTCGTTGTGGTGGGGGTCGCGGCGACCTGGCTCGTGGTCGGGTTCGACACGCACTTCGACGGCGGCGGGGCGTTGGGCGGGCTCGGCGAATCGACGTCTGCTCGGTCGGACGAATCCTGCGTGGCGGCGCGTGAATGGCGAACGCTCGCGGCGTCACTCGCGATCGTCGGCAGCGGGGTGCTCGCGGGCGTCCGCCTGCGACGTCGAGGACGCACACCGATGGGCGCCCGGCGTCCCGTCACACGTGCGGCGACGGTGGTGAGCTCGTGTGTGGCGCTCTGGACGGTCGTCGTGCTCGTCGTCGGTTGACGGGCCAGGTCACCGGGTTCGGACCAACGCCTTGCCGTAGCACACGCTGGTCGCACGACGCTCGACGCACTCGCCGGGGGCTTCGCAGCGCACGTAGCCTGCTGACTCGAACAGGCTGATCGCTTCGGGTCGCAGCGCACCGGTCTCGATCCTGAGCTCGTCGAGCTGAAGCCTTGTCGCCCGCAGTTCGATCTGATCGAGCAGTGCAGCGCCGATCCGTCGGCCGCGCACCGACCGCTCGACGAACAACCGCTCGATCGTGCCGATCCCGGGCGCGCTGTGCAGGAGTGCCCCGCAGCCGACCACCGCGCCCTCGTAGCGAGCCCGGATCAGGTGTACGTCCCCGCCCACGATCCGGCCCCGTGCCGACGAGCCGTTGACCGGGGTCGAGTCCACGACCCCTGCCGCCACCTCGTGGTCGATGCGGGACAGGAGCTGGGCGGTGTCGGCGTCGTCGATATCGGTTGGTTCGAGCACGAGTGTCGCCGGCGGTGCGGCGAAGCCGAAGGCGTACGCCGATGGGCCACGGGCCTCGAGAAGTTCGACGCGAGGTACGGCCTCGTCGAGCTCCGGCGTCGAGCCGGCGGCGACCCACCACAGCGCCACCCGCTTGGCGTCCGCCTCGAACCACTCCGCCCTCCGTCGGAAGAATTCGACGTGCTCCGTTCGATAGACGTAGTCCTTGAGCGTGGCGATCGACTCCCACACGCTCATGTTCACCAACTGCAGCGGATTCGTGAAGATCTGGATGGCGGTCGCGTTGCCGTCGTCGGTCTGCAGGCGCCAGACGAAGCCGGCGGCACTGTCGGCCCGGGCGTTGATCCGGTCGAGGTTGTCCATGAACTCCGCCACGATCGGATCGTCGGTCGGGGCTCGCATGGTGCCGATGTTGATCTGCGCCACCTGAACGTCCACCTTCGGAACGGTACTGTCGGCGACGTGTTCGTGTTCCACCCGATCTCGGCCGATGCACGCCGGCGGCTGATCGACGCCGGCCTCGACCCCGATGCGGTGGCCGCGATCGTGCGCATGGCCGTGCAGGAGGATCTCATCGGGGGCGTCGACGTGACATCCACCGCCACGATCCCCGTCGACCAGCGGAGTGTGGCGACCTTCGGCGCCCGTGAGCGCGGTGTCGTCGCCGGCTTGCCGATCGCCGCTGCCGTCATCGACGCTGTGTGCGGTGTCGAGGCGAGCGAGTTCGAGTACATCGTCGACGACGGCGCCCGCGTCGTGAGCGGCGACGAGATCGCTCGTGTGACCGCTCCGACGCGCCTGCTGCTGACGGCCGAACGGACAGCGCTCAATCTGCTGTGTCACCTGTCGGGAGTCGCCACCCTCACCCGTCGCTGGGCCGATGAGTTGGACGGCACCCCGGCGACGGTGCGCGACACACGCAAGACCACGCCGGGATTGCGGGCGATCGAGAAGTACGCCGTCCGTTGCGGTGGCGGAGCGAACCATCGCATGGGTCTCTCGGACATGGCGCTCGTCAAGGACAACCACGTGGCGGCCGCGGGCGGCGTCGCCGCCGCCTACGCCCTCGTGCGAAGCCTCGAAGGTTCGATCCCGGTGGAGATCGAGGTCGACAGCCTCGAGGGTCTCGCCGAGGCGATCGCAGCCGGGGCCGACGAAGTGCTGATCGACAACTTCGACCCGGACCGGATGCGGCTTGCCGTCGCCTACCGCGACGAGCACGCGCCGGGAGTCAGGTTGGAGGCGAGTGGCGGTCTCACCCTGGCCGTCGCCCGTGCGGTGGGGGACACGGGTGTCGATTGGGTCGCGGTGGGCGAGCTCACCCATTCGGCCCCCGTGCTCGATCTCGGCCTCGATCTGGTCGCGGTGCTCTGATCGAGATCTGTCGATCGACGACGCCGGTCAATACACGCCGAGCACGTCGGCGATGACGATCACGTCGGTGTCGGCTGGCAACCCGAGTCGCGGCTCACCTTGCTGACCGAATGCCTCCGCGGGCGGCATCGTGATCACTCGGCGCGTGCCCGGTGACGCCCCTTGGATTCCCTCGAAGATCCCAGGGATCGTGGCCGGCTCCGGCCCGGTCATCAGCGCCGGATCGAGCGTGATGACCAGTGGGCTCCGTTGCGCCCAGGTGTTGAACAGCACCACCTCGTTGTCGCCGCGAACGAGCAGCATGTTCAACACGACGGTGGTGCCGACCTCGGCCGGACGCCCTTCTCCCACGACGAGGTCCTTCGTCGTGACCGCGAGTGCACCGATCGACGGTTCGAGCACCAGGTCGAGGGGTGCATCCTCGGGGACCACGACCGGGATGACCGCCTGCACGTCGACGACATAGGTCAGTGCATCGCCGGCGCGGATCGTCCCGTCGCCCTCGGCTGGTGGGGTGTCGCCGTAGGCGAGTGGCGCGGGAATGTCGAGGCGCAGCAGTTGCCCGGCGCGCACCCCGACGAGGCTGTCGTCGAGTCCCTCGATGTCGCCACCGCGACCGACGACCGGGAGGTTGACCGGCACGCCCTCGATGTAGGAGCTGTCGATCAGGGCGCCATCGGCGGAGCGGATCCGGGTGTAGTGGTACACGACGGAATCGCCGGGGTTCGCGGGCGTTCCCGTGCCCTCGCGGACGGTGTGCACGGTGAGCTGGGTGGGAACCTGGCACGGGCGGATCGCCGTCGGGACGGGTCCGTCGAGGTAGTCGGCAGGCTCGGGTTCGGCTTCGCACCGGTCACCGGCCACGCGGGCCACGAGCGTGGTCGTGGGCGGCAGCTCGAACTCGATCGTGGCCGTGCTGCCCACTCCGTCCCCGGCCCCATCATTCGCCGAGTCGTCGCCCGAGCACGACGCGATCGCCGCTGCACCCACCAGGAGGATGGCGGTCGGCATCCGGGGGAGCATGGCTGCGGACGCTACCGGCTCAGTCAGCGCGGCGACCGGCGAGCCAGGCTGTCTCGGCCTCGCCGATCGGGGTTGACGGTGGGCCGTCGACGAACGGCCAGAGCTCTTCGGCGATGCGACGGTAGTTGCCGGTGGCGCCGAGCTCGCCGAGCAGGGCGTACAGCCCGAGGTTGATCCGCTGGATGAACACGAACGCACGCGGAACCGTCGCGTACTGGGCGATCGGACTCGATCGGTCGAACGTGTGGCGCACGATGCTGCTCGCGTACTCGCCCGACCACGTCATCTCGCGATCGACCCGCACGGGTTCGTAGAACTGCTGGAAGTACTCGCCGACCGCCTCGGTGGTCACGGGGGCGTCCGCTCGGAGCATGCCGGCCTTCTCGACGATCGAGCGGAACTCGGCGACATCGTGATCGACGGCCGCCGCCTTGACCATGTGGGCGAACATGTTCATCTCGCCGTGTGTGAAGTGCTTCACGAGACCGAAGTCGAGGAAGGTGACCTTCCCGTCGCGGTGGAACAGGTAGTTGCCGGGATGCGGGTCGCCGTTGAAGGCCCGCATCCGATACAGGCTCCGGAACACGAACCGGAAGATCGTCTCGCCGGCGAGATCCCGCTCGTGCTGGTCCCACGTGAGCATCTCGTCCCAGGTGCTGCCGTTGACGAGCTCGGAGGTCAGCACTCGCCCGGTCGAGAGCTCCCCGATGATGTCGGGTACGTGGATGAACGGGTGATCGCGATAGAAGTCGGCGAACTCCCGCTGGTTGCGAGCTTCCAGGCGGTAGTCGAGTTCCTCGATCAGACGATCCTTCACCTCGGCGACCATCTCGTCGGGTTCGAGACCACCGAATCCCTGCTTGAGGAGCGTTCCGAGCATGCCGGCGCTGCGGAGGTCGGACTCGATCGCCTCATCGACTCCGGGGTACTGCACCTTGACTGCCACGGGGATGTCGACGTCCGTGTCGGGGTGGCGTGCGATCGCTCGGTGGACCTGACCGATCGACGCTGCGGCGATCGGGTCGGGGTCCCATTCGAGGAACATCTCGGTGGGTGGGCGTCCGAGCTCGCGTTCGACGACGCCTGCCGCGAGCTCCGGCGACATCGGGGGCGCGCTCGACCGGAGTTGGGCGAGGGCCATCCGGAGCGGTTCGGGGAGCCCCTCGTCCACGTAGCTCGCCATCTGGCCGAGCTTCATCAGTGCACCCTTCATCTGGCCGAGCTCCGCGGCGACGGCTTCGGCGGTCTTCAGCTGTCGGGCGTCATCGAGCTCGACGCGCCGCTCGGTCGATGCGAACACCTTCCGAGCCGCGGTCGAGGCATGAGCGACCCCCACCTTGGCGCCCAACTTCGCCACCTTGGCGGAACGTCCCGCCCACGACCGTCGCATCACGGATACGCAGGCTACGGCGGCGTCGCCCCGGTGGGAGGGTCACCGGCGACACGCGGTGGCGGTTCGAGTCCGACGATCGGCACGAGGCGCTGATACCCCGCCTGCTGATCGACGGTCATCGATGCTCGGCGTGGACAGGGGAGACCGGTGTTACTGCCGGTTGACCGAGTACACGGCCGTCATGTTCCGATCGCTGAACGGGATGTTTGCGCCGGCGTTGTCGCGCCGGCACAGGAAGTAGAAGGTCGTTTGCCCTGCGGCGACCTCGTAGCCCTTCGTCATCGAGACGGTCGACTGATTGCCCGCCCCGATCGCGGACGCACCCTGGTCACCTTCGAACGCAGAGGAGTTCGTCGAGATCCCGCAGCGGATCGAGACGCCGGAGTCGAGGGTCGCCCACCCGGATGCGTTGAGTACGACGAATCCCGCCGATGGCGCATCGATCGCGATCGACTCGACGACGGTCGGAGAATTCGGAACGGTGATCGTTCCGGCCGTACGCGAGAATTCGACGCCTGCGGTTCGAAGCAGTGCGGCGTCGACCTCTGCCTCGGTGTAGTAGCGGTCGTCGTGGTTGTGGTCGTCGTAGACGCCCATCACGTCGATGATGATCGCGACGTTGCCGAACTTGTTGAACACCTTGAACTTGCCGGTCGCGTCGAGACCGACGTTGACAGCGTTCGGGATCGGCGGCGCCCCGGGGGTGGGGTTCAGGTTCGCCGTCGCCGGTACCGGAACGTCGGCGGGGTAGAACCGGAGGTTCGTCTGTTGGGTGGCGTCCACCGCGGTGACGTTCAGCGCGAGACCCGAGGTTCCGCTCGGCAGCGTGCACTCGCCCACGGTGCCCCAGCCGTCGAACGTGGCCGACGCCTCCGAGCCGATGCCTGCGGGTCGGTTGTCGGCGAGTCGGCAGGGCGCGTCGAGCGGGATGTACACGGGCTTCTCGCCCGACGAGGTCGTGGCCTGGGAGATCCCGACTCCGCCCGCGCCCAGGGTGACGGCGATCGCTGCTCCGATCGCGGCCCATCGGCTTCTGCTCGCTTGTGCGCTCATCTTCATCTCCAGTCCATCGGGTTCGACGTGGAGGCATGCTCCCACCGACTCGACGGAGACGAAGAAACTCGCGGTGATGTGATTGTCAGGGATTCGTCAAGATCACCGTGATAACGCGAAGGGCAGTGTCCGGGTCGATCGTTCACCGGGTTCGGCGGCGCAGCACGACGGAATCGATCGCACGGATCAGCTGTGGGACGAAGCGTTTCGCGTTCGCGACCACGGCATCGTGGCCGCCGGCGACTCGGTAGACGTCGGTGTCGGGGATCCACTCCCACAACTTGGTCTGGCGGCGGAGCGGGACGACCGGATCGTCCATCGTGACCACCACCGACGTCGGCACGTCGACCTCATGGATCCAGTCCGACGACGAGAACTCGCCGATCGCCTTGCCTGCCTCGAGGATCGCCCGCCAGTCGTGCAGGGCCACCTGATCGGCGGCCCACTGCCCCCACGCCTCGGTCCGGCGCTGCAGGTAGACCTGGTCGCTGATCCAGTCACGCGCCTGTGCAGGCGTGAAGCGAGCGAGGGTCGCCAGACCTGTGAGGCCCACGAACGACAGGCGTTCGGGGCGTCTCCCCGCGAAGTACGGGGCGGTCGCGCACAGCACGAGCCCGTCGACACGGTCGCGGTGGCGCTGCCAGACGAGCTGCGCCACGGGTCCACCCATCGAGTAGCCGATCGGGACGAACGTGTCGACGCCGAGTGCATCGGCGATGAGTGCGGCGTCATCCGCGCAGTCCTCGAGGCGGAACGTTCGCTTGTTGCGGAGTCCGCGACCGTGGCCCCGATGGTCGTACGCGATGACGCGATAGTGCTCGGCCAGCGGCCGGTAGCAGCGGAACCAGTTGAGGTCGGCCGTCGCCGTCCAGCCGTGCAGCAACACGACGGCCGGTGCGCCGGGCGGCCCCGCCATGTCGCGCACGAGGACCGATCCCAGATCGGGGAGCTCGAGCTCGTGGCCCGTCGGGAGATCGGGCGCCGCGCCCGACGCGAACGACAGGTCGTGGTCCGCACCGCCCGCGCCGACGCTGGTCAGAGCGACTCCACCTTGAGCACCTTCACCGTCAGCGCGCCGTTGGGTGCCTCGTAGGTGATGTCCTGTCCGGCGCCGGCGCTCTGGAGGGCCGAGCCGAGTGGGCTCGACGGGCTGATGATGTCGGCATCGTCGATCCGCTCTTCGAGGTTGCCGACGACGTAGCGCTCCGCCATCTCCTCCGAATCGCCGTCGTAGAGGATCGTGTAGACCTTCTGGTCGGCGACGATCTCGGCGTTGTCGAGCATGTGCTCGAGCTGGCGAATCCGACCCTCCATGTGGCCTTGCTCGTCCTTGGCGGCGTGGTATCCGGCGTTCTCCTTGAGATCGCCCTCCTCGTGTGCCCGTTCGATCTTCTCGGCCACCTCGATCCGGCCGCGTGTGGTCAGATCGTCCAACTCCGCCTTCAGTCGGTCGTAGGCGGCACGGGACAGTTGTTGGGTCGCCATAGGCGGACAAGCCTACCGACGCCCCCGTTCTGTCTGCCTGGAACCGTCCGATACCCGGTTCCACGCAGACAGGTCGGATGAGGGGGTGGGGTCAGTCGTAGGAGCGGAGCTCGACGGTGTTGCCATCGGGGTCGGCCACGTAGACCGACCAGCCGTCGCCCCGAGCGCCCCAGCGCCGACCCGGCCCGTCGACCACGGTGAACCGCTCGTCTGCGGCGACCGAGTCGACATCGGCGCGGTCGACGACGAGACAGAGGTGGTTCAGGTTCTCTCCAGAACGCTCGACCGCGAAGAGATCGATGATGGAGCCCTCGTCGATGCGCACCGACGGGAACAGGACCTCGCCGGCACGCCACTCGTCGACCCGCTCGGGCCGCAGGCCCAGGAGGCCGCCGTACCAGTCGAGCGATCGCTCGACATCGGCGACGTTCAACACGATGTGATCGAGTGCTCGCACGTGGACCATCACCTGTGACCGTAGCGTCGCCAGGCTCTAGATTCGAGAGCCATGTCAACACACAGGATCGCAGTGATCGGCGGGGACGGGATCGGCCCGGAGGTCACGGCGCAGGCCATCAAGGTGATCGAGGCGGCCGGGGTCGGGCTCGACACCACCTCGTTCGATCTCGGCGGCGCCAGGTACCTGCGCGACGGTGAGGTCCTCGGCGATGCGACGCTCGACGAGCTCCGATCGTACGACGCGATCCTGCTCGGAGCGGTCGGTACCCCCGACGTGCCACCGGGCGTGATCGAGCGTGGGTTGCTGCTCAAGATGCGTTTCGAACTCGACCTGTACGTCAACCAGCGCCCGTTCTCGGGAACGGCACCCGGCCAGTCCGTGCCCCACGATTTCGTGGTGATCCGGGAGAACACCGAAGGCCCGTACGTCGGTGAGGGTGGGGTGCTCCGCAAGGGCACCCCGAACGAGGTCGCAACCCAGGGATCGGTCAATACCCGGATGGGCGTCGAGCGTTGCGTCCGCTACGCGTTCGAGCTCGCCCGGACACGCGCCCGGCGCCACGTCACCCTCGTGCACAAGACGAACGTGCTCACCTTCGCCGGCGATCTGTGGGAGCGCACGTTCCACGCCGTCGCCGCCGAGTACCCCGACACCGAGACGGCCTACAACCACGTGGACGCCGCCTGCATCTACTTCGTGCAGGATCCGCACCGCTACGACGTGGTGGTCACCGACAATCTGTTCGGCGACATCCTCACCGATCTTGGTGGGGCGGTGTCCGGTGGCATCGGTCTCGCCTCGTCGGCCAACCTCAACCCGGCGCGAACCGGACCGTCGATGTTCGAACCGGTCCACGGCTCGGCGCCCGACATCGCCGGCACCGACACGGCGAATCCGATCGCTGCGATCCTGTCGGCCGCGCTCATGCTCGACTTCCTCGGAGAACCCGACGCAGCCGCCCGGATCCGGTCCGCGTGCGAGGACGCGGGTGGTGGGAGCACCACCTCGGTGGGTGACACGATCGCCGCGCGAGTGAGAGACTGACCGTGCCGAGCAACGCCGACCCGAAGGTCCGGCTCCGACCCCGACGACCGTGACCACCCCGTAAGGACCCATCATGCCCATCACTCCGACCCCGAAGATCTGGATGAACGGCGATCTCGTCGACTGGGACAAGGCCCAGGTCCACATCCTCACCCACACCCTGCACTACGGCATGGGGGTGTTCGAGGGCATTCGCGCCTACGAGACGTCGCAGGGCCCGGCCGTGTTCCGCCTCACCGAGCACATCGAGCGCCTCCACAACTCGGCGAAGATCCTCGGGATGGAGATCCCGTACACCGTGGAGGAGTTGATCGAGGCCACCAAGGCCACGGTCGCGTCGACCGGTCTCGGGTCGTGCTATGTCCGTCCCATCGCGTACTACGGCTACGGCGAAATGGGACTCAACACGATGCCATGTTCGGTCGACGTCTCGATCGCCTGCTGGCCGTGGGGCGCCTACCTCGGCGACGACGCCGTCACGAAGGGGGTGCGATTGAAGACCTCGTCGTGGACCCGCCACGACCACAACATCATGCCGCCCGCGTCCAAGACCACGGGCAACTACGTCAACTCGTCGCTCGCGAAGGTCGAGGCGCTCAAGGCCGGGTACGACGAGGCGCTGATGCTCGCCCCCAGCGGCCTGATCGCCGAGTGCTCGGGCGAGAACGTGTTCGTGAGCCGCCACGACAAGCTGATCACCCCGCCGCTGTCGGCAGGCGCGCTCGAGGGCATCACCCAGAACACGGTCATGACCATCGCTCGCGATCTCGGATACGAGTGTGTGATGGACAACCTGGCGCGGTCCGACATCTACATCGCCGACGAGATGTTTCTGGTCGGCACGGCAGCCGAGGTCAGCTCGGTCAACTCGGTCGACGACCGCTCGATCCCGTGCCCAGGTGAGAAGACGCTCGCGATCGCCGAGATGTACGGGCGCGTGGTGCGTGGTCAGGAAGACCGCTACAAGGATTGGTGCGAGTTCGCCGGCTGAGCGTGTCAGCAGGAGCGGCGTTCGATCGAGTCGAGGAAGCCAGCCGCGAGGTGTTCGGGCGAGTTCGTTGACCGAACGCTCTGCGTCGTCACCGATCGTGTCGGCGGCCCCCGACACGATCGGCCGGTCGCACGATCGTGGTCGCCAGCTCGCGGACCGAGCCGAGCGGGTTGCCGTCGTCGCCATCCGTGCCACGCACGTCAAGCACGAACCAGGCCTCGGGCGAGACGATCGCGCGCCGAACGACGATGACTCGAACTCGGCGGACGGGGCGTTCCGGTCGGTTCGACGAACGAACGGTAGGAGGCGAGTGGGCGGTCGAGCCGGTCCCGGCAGCTCGTCGACCGGGCCGGATCCCGCAAGTGACACGACGAGCATGCGGTCCTCCGGGCAGGTGGGGAGGCCCCGTTGGTGCATCCGCCATGTTCGAACGCGGGTTTGCACCCGAGGTCGATCCGTGCCTAATCTACAACCATATGGTTGTAGATCTGCGGGAACGTCCGGTCGACGAACGACGGGCGGACGAGATCTTCCATGCCCTCGCCGACGCCACACGACGCGACATCGTGCGACAGGCCATGCGTGGCGAACACAGCGTATCGGCGCTCGCTCGCCGGTATCCGATCAGCCTCCCCGCCGTGCAGAAGCACGTGGCGACACTGGCGCAAGCGGGGCTCGTCACCAAGCGTCGACGTGGGCGTGAGCAGATCGTCCGAACCGATATCGACACCATCCGGATCGCATCAGCGCTCCTCGACCAATTCGAGGTGGTCTGGCGCGACCGACTGCAACGCTTCGGCGACGTCCTCGCCGAGCCCGACGAAAGAGAGCATCCATGACCGTGACCGACGTCCGCAAGGATCCGGAGGCGAAGACCTTCACCATCGTCGCCGAGTTCGACGCACCGCTCCTGCGCGTGTGGCAACTCTGGGCCGACCCCCGCAAACTCGAGCGCTGGTGGGGACCGCCCCAGTACCCGGCGACCGTGGTTCGACACGACCTGAGGCCAGGCGGCACGGTGACCTATCTCATGACCGGACCCGAGGGCGATCGCCACCACGGCTGGTGGCGGATCGACACGGTCGACGCGCCGACGGGCCTGCGCTTCGAAGACGGCTTCGCCAACGACGAGGGCACGCCCAACCCGGAGATGCCGACGATGAACGTCGAGGTCCGGATCGAAGAGCTCACCGCCGAGGCGACACGCATGACGGTCGAGACAACGTTCCCGTCGGTCGAGGTCATGGATCAGTTGATCGAGATGGGCATGGAGGAAGGCTCGGTCGCAGCCTTCGGTCAGATCGACGATGTCCTGGCTGCCGAGGCGCTGTCGCAGTGAGGACCTGCGTCGAACGCTTGCGACTCAGGTGAGCGCGGCGCGGAGCATCTCGATGAACCGGTGGCGGTCGGCGCTCGTGACCACGCGAGCGTTCGGTTCGCCGCCGGTGAAGCCCAGGACGTCCATCACGACCATGCCGCGGGTGAGGGCACTCTCGGTCTCGACACGCAGGTTGAGGTGTCGCACCTCGGTCGCGACCAACGGATCGATGGCATAGGCCATCGCGATCGGGTCCGGGAGATCGAACCCGGCGAGCTTCGTCTCCGTCGCGCAGAACGCTGCGACGACCCGCTGGATGTCGATGCAGAACTCGGCGATCGGGTTGCCGATCGATCGCAGCTCGGCGGCGAGGTCTGGGCCGACGACGGCGAAGTGCCGGGAGATGTCCCACCCGACGAACTCGAGCGCGAGCCCAGAGGAGAGCACGGCGTGGACCGCGTGCGGGTCGGCCCACATGTTGAACTCGGCGACCGGCGTGACGTTGCCGACATGGTCCGCGACGGCTCCCATGACGACGGTCCGCGGTATCCGTTCGGGCAGCGACGGGTCACGTTCGAGGGCGCGGGCGATGTTGGTGAGCGGACCGAGCGTCACGAGCGTCAGCCGGCCGGCATGGTCGTTCGATGCCTGGAGAACGGCGGCGACGGCGTCGTCGCCATCGGCGGTGCGCCCCGACAGCGGCAGCCCGACGTCACCCATCCCGTCACCACCGTGCACATTCTGCGCGGTCTCCAGCGGGATCGCCAGTGGAGTGGCCTCGCCGACGTGGATCGGGACGTCGGGTCGAGCGCACAGCTCGCGCGTGTAGAGCGCGTTCTGGACCGCCATGTCGAGTGGCACGTTGCCCGCCACGACGCTGATGCCGACGACATCGATGTCGGGATGGCGGAGTGCGATGACGAGCGCCACGGCATCGTCGCTCGCCGTGTCGGTATCGATGAAGAACGGTGGTGGCACGTCGCTCACCATGCGCTCTCCCCGGCTCGGTCGGGACCCACATCGCCGACCGGTCCGACCACGGCGAGTCGGTCGCGCAGCTCGATGGCCGATCCGTCGGCTCCGAGCACCGACCGATCCACCCGGATGCCCCACTCCCACGGGCCGTCGGCGGCCCTGACCGCCGAACCGAGGCTAGGACGCGGATGCGACGCGCGCACGCGACTGGGGAGATCGGGCATGTGTCCATCATGTCAGGCGACCCGCAGTGAACGCTGCCCGTCGACGTTCGAGGTGGCGTCGTCCGGAGTCGCGGCCACCCTGGTCAGTGTCGCCACACTCGCGTCGCCATCGGCCAGGGACAGCTCGGTGCGGGCGGCGCGGGGCCAGATGCGGCCGGAGCCAGGCGCCGCCGATCTGGTCGAGCATGGCGAACCGAGCGCAGCGCTTCGGCGACGCCGATCGCGACCGCCCGATTCGATGCGGCGTCCGGGCTGGGGTCGGCTGCGGGTGTTGGATCGCCGGCAGTCGCATTCCCCGTCGCGCGGGTGGGAGTGGTACCCGTCGCGCGGGTGGGAGTGGTACCCCTGCCGACGTCGCGGTGTGCGGTTGGAACCGGCTTCATCGGGGCCGAAAAATTGAGCGGCCCCGGGCGGCGCTGCCGGCTTGCGCCGGCGCACCCACCCGGGGCTACCCGAAAGGTGGAGCGATCCACCACTGGTCGATCTTCGGGCGTTAGCCTGCGTCTCGACCTACACATCGCCCGTCGTTCCCCGAAGGGGTTCGGCGGGCGATGCCCTTTTCGGCCAGTCGACCGGCGAACCGGCCCTGCTGCCGTTCGGCACGCTCCCACCGGTTGCCCGGCGGCAGATGCCGCCCCGACCACTTCGGCTGGCGAACCAGCCTCCGTTGCCGGAGTCGGAACCCGGTCTGCCGGTTCCCCGGCCTCCGTTGCTCCTCGGCGCCACGTCGGTTTCCCGACTACGGTGCCGCCCCGACCCGACGGTCGGTTGCCCGACCTCCGTTGCCGGAGTTCGGGACCTCGGTCTGCCGGTCACCCGGCCCCGTTGGCCCCTCGACGCCGTTCACGCTGACCCGGTTTCCCGTGCCATCGTCAGTGACGCCGCCGGACTTCCTCGGCCGGAGCAGTTGGGGTGCTCCGACGTCGTCGTTCCGGTGCGCTGCTCCATCCGTGGCCACCGGTTCCCCGGCAACTCGGTGCTTCGCAGCGATGTGGCTTCTCGCCCCGTCCGGAGCCGATTCCACCTCGTGGATCGGGCTCGTTCTCCGACTCCGACGGCCCGAAGGCCTCCGTCGTCAGACTCGGTCGCTCGATCCCGGTCGGCAGGCGCTTTCCGGTACGGCACCTACCATCGCGGACACAAAACCCCAGGTCAAGAGCAATAATTGAATCCCCAGGGTTATCCACTGAACTTTTCGGTCGTCCCCAGAAATTTCGGCTTCTTCCACCGCTCGTGCACAGCCTTGTCCCCAGTCCGGTCACCGCCTATCGTCTCTCAGAACAGCTCCCGGGCTGCCACCGACAACCCGATCTCGCGATCTGGCACCACCGTCGGACGCTCGCCCGGATTGACGATCCGCCGGCGAGCCGCTTGAATGGTCGACGATGCGTCACGCCCTCGCGATCATCAGCGTCATTTCGTAGAGCACGTGCGCCCCACGTGCTCGTCCTGCCGCCCACCGGGCGGCTTTTTTGTTGCCCAGTGAAGGACCCCATGAGCATCCCCATCGAGATCTTCGACACCACCCTCCGAGACGGCCTCCAGGTCGAGGGGGTCTCGGCCACGGTCGACGACAAGCTCCGGATCGCCGAGCAACTCGACTACCTCGGCGTGCACTTCATCGAGGGCGGGTGGCCTGGCGCCAATCCCAAGGACATCGAGTTCTTCTCGCGTGCGTCCACCGAGCTCGATTTGTCGACGGCGACGTTCGTCGCGTTCGGGTCGACCCGTCGCCCGCGCGGGAAGGTCGATGAGGATCAGACGCTCCAGCACCTGCTCGAGGCCAACACGGCCGCGGTGTGCATCGTCGCCAAGAGCTCCGACTACCACGTCACCGAGGCGCTCAAGACCACGCTGGACGAGGGCGCAGCCATGATCGCTGACTCGGTCGAGTTCCTGCACGATCACGGTCGCCAGGTGCTCGTCGACATGGAGCACTTCTTCGACGGCTACAAGGAGAACCCGGAGTTCTCGTTCCGGGCGCTCGAAGCCGCTGCCCTCAAGGGGGCCACCCATGTCGTGCTCTGCGACACGAACGGTGGTTCGCTGCCCCACGAGATCGAGGCGATCGTCGCTGATGTGCACGCGCACGTCGGGAGCGATGTCACGATCGGCATCCACTGCCATGACGACACCGGGTGTGCGGTCGCCAACTCGATGGCGGCCGTCCGGGGCGGTGCCCGACACGTGCAGGGAACCCTCAATGGGCTCGGCGAGCGGACCGGCAACGCCAACCTCACGTCGATCATCCCCAACCTCCAACTCAAGCAGGACTACACCTGCCTGCCCGAGGGACGCATGCAGCGCCTCACGATCGTGTCGCACCGCATCGCCGAGACGCTGAACCGGGCGGTGAATCCGCAGGCGCCCTATGTCGGCTCGTCCGCGTTCGCCCACAAGGCCGGACTCCACGTCAGCGCGATCGCGAGGGCAAAGGATGCGTACGAGCACGTCGACCCCGAAGCGGTCGGCAACGGGACGCGATTCGTCGTGTCCGAGATGGCCGGCAAGGCGACGATCCAGATGAAGGCCGACGATCTCGGCATCGACATGGACGGCCCGGCCGTGCTCCAGGTGATCGACGACCTCAAACGCCTCGAGCACGAGGGCTACCACTTCGAGGCCGCCGACGCGTCGCTCGAGCTGCTGATGCGCCGCGCCGCCGGCTGGGAGCAGACCTTCTTCCGGGTCGAGTCGATGCGCGTGATCACCGACGAGATGGCATCAGGCGAATTCAACACCGAGGCCACCGTCAAGGTCTGGGTGGGTGACGAGCGTCACGTGTTCACCTCCGAGGGCAATGGTCCGGTCAACGCGATCGACACCGCGCTCCGTCGGGCCGTGCAGCGCGCCTACCCCCATCTCGCGCACGTCCATCTGACCGACTACAAGGTGAGGATCCTCGATGGGGGAGAGGCGACCGGCGCCGTGACACGCGTGTTGCTCTCCGCGACAGATGGCGAGCGCGACTGGACCACGATCGGCGTCAGCGCCAACATCATCGAAGCGTCGTGGCGGGCTCTCGAGGACAGCCTCGTGTACGGCCTGCTCCACCAACCGGTCGACGACTGACCTGTCCGACCGACCCGGCTCATCGAGGCGGCACCCGGGCATCGCTTCGGGCTGAGCAGGCGATCGGAACCGGAGCGCCGCGACCCGGCGACGACCGCTCCCGGAGCGAGTGCTCTCGCCGTCGGTGCCTCTCGAACGGGCGAGCGACCCGGCCGAGATGGCCTGGTTGTCGGCCGTGCGATGCCATGCTGCAGCTCGCTCGGTGCGGCCCGGGCTCCTGCGCCGACGATGCTGCTGCACTCCACTCCTGTCGCAGGGCCGCGACCCCAGTGCCGCCCGGACCGGAACTCGACAGGTGGGCGACCGGCCTGGGCGCTGTGACGAGGTACGCTCTCCAACGCCATGGCAGCACCGAGATCTACCCGCACCGACGCACGCGAGCACCGTCACTACACATCGCCCGACGTCGTGCCCCCGCCGTGGAGCCCCGACCGGCCCGGAGTTGTCGAGGGACTTCAACCTGCCGGCCCGCGTCTCGGCGCCCAGGGACCCGACCAGGGTTTCGCGCTCACGCTTGCCCGACGTCTGGTGCCCAAGATCCACCTCCAGGGTCGCGAGCGCATCGACGACGCCATCCGCGGATGTCTCGGGATCGCCCTGCGCCGGGCATCGCTGTACAGCCGGGCGCCGGTGATTCACGACCTCACGATCGCCTTCACCATCTGGGGGTTCTTCGACGAGCAGCCTCCCGACGACCTCGTGGCCCGTCGGCCACAGTTGTTCGAGGGGGTCGGGATCGTCAACCACCACTACGCGGAGGGTCGGGCGATCGCCGATCTGGTGCCGGAGTCGACGTTGCGGCTCACGCCCGAGCAGGTGGCCGACGCCTACCCGGAGCGTTGGCGCGAGCTCACCGGCGCCTGACCGTTCACCCGGGGTCAGGCCCCACGTGAAGCGGTGATGATCGGGTGGTGTCGTCCGCCGGCTCCAGGATCGTGACGATCTGGGCGAGATGGTGCTCGATCGTCTCTGCCGCCTCGTCGTTCGTGCCACCTCGTCGTTCGTGCCACCTCGTCGTTGGGGCCGTCGCGTCGAGATCGACGCCGACGTATCGATCCGGCCGCAACGCTGCGATCCTCGAACGCACCTGCGATCGACGGACGGTCACCTCACGGTCGTCGAGCACCCGATGCCGGCGACGGGAAACGTGCTGGGTACCGTGCCGATATGCACGTGGGCGCCCTCATCTTCCCGACCGATCGAACCATCCGGCCCGACGTGCTGGCGTCCGAGCTCGAGGAGCGCGGTTTCGAGTCGTTCTGGGTCGCTGAGCACACTCACATTCCGCTCGGTCGGCGCACGCCGTACCCTGGTGGAGGCGATCTGCCCGACATGTACTGGCGCACCATGGATCCGTTCGTCGCGTTGACAGCGGCCGCGCTGGCGACGGAGCGGTTGAAGATCGGCACCGGGATCTGCCTGGTCAACCAGCATCATCCGATCAACGCCGCCAAGCAGGTTGCGTCGATCGATCTCCTGTCGGGCGGGCGATTCCTCTACGGCGTCGGCGTCGGATGGAACGAGGACGAGATGGAGCACCACGGCACCGATCCGGCGAAACGTCGGACGATCGCCCGCGAGCGGATCCTTGCGACCAAGGAGCTCTGGATCCGAGAGGCGGCTGCGTTCGATGGCGAATATGTGCAGTTCTCGCCGAGCGCTTCGTATCCGAAGCCGGTGCAGACCCCGCATCCGCCCGTCATCATGGGTGGTGGCGGCGGGCCGGTGACGTTCCGGCACATCGTCGAGTACTGCGACGGCTGGATGCCGATCCATGGCCGGTCCGACCCGCTCGAGAAGCTGCCGCTCCTGCACCAGCTGTGCGAGGAGGCCGGCCGCGACCCGGCCACGATCGAGATCGGCATCTACGGCTGTCCGATGCGGGCAGCTGACGTCGATCGGTATCGGGACGCCGGTGTCGACCGTGTCGTCTTCTGGCTCCCGGCCGACGACCCCGACGCGGTGATGGCGGCCGTCGACCACGGCGCATCGCTCATCACCTGACCCGCGTCACGGTCGGGGTCAGACCCCGACCGTGACGCGGGTCAGGACGGGGTGAGCGGCGTATCCTCGCGCCCATGGCTGCCGACGAAGGTTCGCTCGCACCGGCGTTCACACTGCTCGACCAGAACGAGGACGAGGTCGATCTGTCGTCGTTCTCGGGACGTTCCGTGTTGGTGTACTTCTATCCACGAGCCGACACGCCCGGGTGCACGACACAGGCCTGTGGTCTGCGCGATGTCGCGAACCGGATCGGCGACACCGTGATCATCGGTGTCAGCCCCGACGCACCGTCCAAGCTGAAGAAATTCGACGACAAGTACGGTCTCGGCTTCACGCTCGCGAGCGACCCGGACCACGAGGTCGCCGAGCAGTACGGGGTCTGGGTCGAGAAGAAGAACTACGGCAAGGTCTACATGGGTGTCCAGCGCTCTGCGTTCCTGATCGGCGCCGACGGCACGATCGGACGTGCCTGGCCGAAGATCACCCCCAAGGACACCCCGACACGACTGCTCGAGGCACTCGCCGACAGCTGACCGCGCGCCGCCGGGTCAGCCGCCGGCAGCGTGCGCTCTCAGGTCGTCGAGGTCGACGTACTCGAGTGCCGAGACGTGGGTGCTCTCGAGCACGACCGGGCACGCGCGGCCGGCGCGGAGCGCTTCGGCCCAGCGCTCGGCGCACACGCACCACTGGTCGCCGTCGGAGAGCCCGGAGAATCCGTATTGGGGCATCGGCGTCGACAGATCATTGCCGTTCGCCTGCGAGTACTCGAGGAAGTCGGCCGTCACTCGGCAGCAGACCACGTGCAATCCGGGGTCGTCACCACGATTCTCGCAGCAACCCGTGCGGTAGTAGCCCGTGATCGGGTCCGTCGAGCACGGCTGGAGCTCGGTGCCAAGGACGTTGATCTGCTGCATGGGGAGGTACTACCACGTAGTGTCGCGGCCATGCTCGATCCGGCCATCAGGGAGCCCGCCCGCACGGGGAAGAACACCGGCACGGTCGGCGTGACCGTGCGGAGCGGGCCGATCACGGGTCCCGTCACGTGGGTCGACACCGACCATGATCACCTGACCTTCGACACCGAGGTGCTCCGGTCGACGTTCCGCGCTCTCGATGCGAACTCGCGTGTCCCGATGTCGGTCCGGCGGTCCGACTGCGATACGGAGGCACGCGGTCGCGTCGCCGAAGCGATCACGCGCGACGCAGCCCGAGCGCACGTCGATGTGCCCGCTCGTCGCCACACCGGACACGACGACACCATGCCGCTGGAGAGCGAGCGGGCGATCGTCGAGGTGGCCCACGACCGACAGCGAACTCGGAACGTCTGACCGGCAGCGACGGACGATGAGTGAGCGACGGGTGAGTGGCGATGGGTGACGATACGGACGACGCGACTGTCGGCGAGGCCCCGACCGTCGGCGTCGTGATGGGGTCGGCAAGCGATTGGCCGACCATGTCGAAGGCTGTCGAGGTGCTCGACGAATTCGGTGTGGCCCACGAGGCGAGGGTCGTGTCCGCCCATCGCATGCCTGACGAGATGTTCGCCTACGCCGAAGCCGCTCGCGCTCGTGGTCTCCGGGTCATCATCGCCGGAGCCGGTGGCGCGGCGCACCTGCCGGGCATGTTGTCGGCGAAGACGTTGTTGCCCGTACTGGGTGTACCGGTCGCGTCGCGTCACCTCTCCGGCCAGGACTCATTGCTGTCGATCGTCCAGATGCCCGCCGGGATTCCGACCGCGACGTTCGCGATCGGCGAGGCGGGTGCCACGAACGCTGCGCTCTTCGCCGTGGCCCTCCTCGCCCTCGACGACGAGGCCTTGACAACGCAGCTCCAGGCGTACCGCGAGGCTCGCCGTTCGCAGGCTGCCGGCTCGACGTTGCCTCCGGAGTGAGATCGCGATGACGCGACCCATCCTGCCTCCGTCGACGATCGGCATGCTCGGTGGTGGTCAATTGGGTCGGTACTCGCTCATGGCGGCACGGACGATGGGGTATCGCACGATGGTGCTCGAACCCGACCCCTACGCTCCGGCGGGCGCGGTCGCCGACGTTCACCTCGTTGCGGATTACGACGATCCGGAAGCGCTCGCGCAGCTCGGCGACGAGTGCGCGGTGGTCACCACCGAGTTCGAGAATCCGCCCGCTACGGCGCTCGAAGCCCTGGTGCGCCGGACGCTCGTCGCACCGTCACCCGAGGCGGTCGCCGTGGCGCAGGATCGCGTGCTCGAGAAGCGGTTCCTCGTCGAAGCCGGCCTACCGGTCGGGTCGTACGCTGTCGTCGACGCGCCCGACGCCGACCCGGACATCGCCTACCCGGCGATCCTGAAAACGGCTCGGTTGGGCTACGACGGCAAGGGACAACGCCTGGTTGCCGATCCGGCGAGCATGCGCGCTGCCTGGCGGACCCTCGGTTCGGTGCCATGCGTGCTCGAACACGCGCTCGATCTACAGGTCGAGGTGAGTGTGGTCGTCGCCCGCGATCCACACGGCGGCTTCGTCTCGTACCCGGTGACCGAGAACGTTCACGTCGACGGCATCCTCGACGTCTCGGTCGTGCCGGCCCGTTTGACGCCGAGAGTCGCCGACCGGGCCGTCGGACTGGCGTTGACGATCGCCGACGCGCTCGATTACGTCGGTGTGCTCGCTGTCGAGTTCTTCGTGGTCGACGGTGATCTGTACGTCAACGAACTGGCGCCACGACCTCACAACAGTGGGCACTGGACCCTCGACGTCGCTGGGACGAGCCAGTTCGAGCAGCAGATCCGTGCGGTGTGCGGGATCGGACTCGGCGACACGTCGATGACCCGACCGGCGGCGGCGATGGTGAACCTGCTCGGCGATCTTTGGGAGCACGGAACACCCGACTGGACGAACGTCTTCGAACACCCTCAGGTGTCGCTGCACCTCTACGGCAAGTCGGCCGCTCGCTCCGGACGCAAGATGGGCCACCTCACGACGTGGGGCGACTCCCGCGAAGAGGTCGAGGTGCGGGCGATCGATGTGAGGCGCGCCCTCCACTCCGGCGGGCTCGATGCGGGTTCGCTCAACCCAGATTGACGCCGACCAGTTCCCCGATCAGGTACGTCACCCCGCATGCGACGAGCACGATGACGACTTGGCGAGCCACACCGGCGAGCAGCGGACGTTCGGCGAACCGAGCCACGAGTCCCCCGACGATGCCAGCGGCGACCACGCCGATCGACAGCGACCACAACGCCGCCGCCGCACCGCTGCCGATGAACCACGGCACGACAGGGAGCAACGCCCCGAAAATGAAGCAGACCAGCGAGAGTCCCGCCGCCCACAGTGCGGACGGGAGGTCGTGCGGATCGACGCCGAGTTCTTCCCGTGCGTGGACCCGCAGTGCCGCCTCCGGTTCCTGCATCACCTCCTGAGCGGCCGCAGCAGCTCGCTCGCGACCCATGCCGTGACGTTCGTAGAGCGCTGCGAGCTCCTCGGTCTCGTGCTGCGTGTTGTGCTTGAGCTCACGGAGTTCGACCTCGAGCTCGCGTTCGATCAGATCGTTCTGCGAGGTGACCGACACCCATTCGCCTGCTGCCATCGAGATGGCACCGGCGATCGCGCCCGCAAGGCCGGCCAATCGGACGACGCTGCTGTCGACACCAGACCCGGCGAACCCGAGGATGAGCGACACGTTCGAGACCAGACCGTCGCTGACGCCGAACACGGCGGCGCGGGCCAGACCTCCGGAAACCGATCGATGACCTGCGTGCGGTTCGCGCGTGCGACTGCTCACACGACGACGTTACCGCTCCGATCGCGCGCCGCAGCGGCTCGAGCCGGACGCCGACGACGGCGGCAATGCCTGGTTCCGTCCGGTCATGGAGCCAACGAGGCTCGGCCGCAACTCGGTCGCGGCGGCACGTGCGGTGATCAGCCCGCGGACGGGTCGGAGCGTTCGAGCTGGTCGGGTTGGTCGGGTTTGTCGTGACCTGAGTTGCCGGGCGCATCGTCGCTGCGGGCCGATGTGGCTGGCGAACCGGTCGGGCTGGGCGCCGTTGTCTGGTCGCTCCCCCTGTCGCCGGATGTGCCGGGGGTGTTGCCGGTCTTGCCGGGGGTGTTGCCGGTCTTGCCGGGGGTGTTGCCGGATCTTCCGGGGGTGTTGCCGGTCTTGCCGGGGGTGTCGCCGGACTTACCGGGGGTGTTGCCGGATCTTCCGGGGGTGTTGCCGGTCTTGCCGGGGGTGTCGCCGGACTTACCGGGGGTGTTGCCGGATGTGCCGGGGGTGTTGCCGGTCTTGCCGGGGGTGTCGCCGGTCTTGCCGGGGGTGTCGCCGGTCTTGCCGGGGGTGTCGCCGGACTTGCGGCGAGCTGCCTCGTGGTCGGCGCAGTCGGGCCGGTCGACGGCGCGCGCGCCATCGACCGTCATGCGGTCGCGCCCGGCACGTCGGATTGCGTCGGACACCGACGCGAGGTCGTGTTCAGTGACGCAATCGGGGTCGTCACCCTCATCGATGCCACCGGTACCGTCGGCAGACGGCGGAGCGGCGAGCTCGGACGTTGGCGCTGTCGTGGCGGAGGTCGTGGGCGACTCGCGCTCGGCGAGCCCTCCGTCGACGTCCTCGGAGGCGTTCTCCGAGCTCTCGCTGCCCGGCTCCGAGCTGGGTACGTCGGCGTCGACCGGCGGGGCGATCTCGATCGACTCGATCTCGCCGGGACCGGCCGCCGGCAGGAAGACCGCTGGGCCGGCGGCAACGAGGCCACCGACGCCCAAACCGGCAACCGTGATGAGAGTGACGGCGACGCCACGGCGTGGTCGGCGTCCGAGGGGCCGAGCGGGATCGCCCACCGCGAGGACGTCGAGCATGGCCGCGACCGCAGCGCGCTCACCAGCGTGCTCGGCGGGAAGCGCTGGAGAACGCAGGGCCGCGATCAACGCATCCGTGTCGTGGCCATCGGGTGTCACGATGCAGACATCGTTCGAAGTCGGTGATCTGTTACAGGTGTCCGCTCGGCGAGCCGCTTGAGGCCTCGATGCATCAGCACTCGAACGGCCCCCTCGCTCCGGCCCATGATGGTGGCGACCTCGTCGACCGACAGCTCGGCCACCACTCGCAGGAGGACGGCCTCTGCCTGATCGGGCGGCAGCGATCGCACCGTGGCGATCGCACGTTCGAGCGCGAGCGAGCGCTCCGCCTCCTCGCTCGCGTCGGGAGCGTGGCGTCGCTCGGCCTGTGCGATCTCGAGCTGGGTCTGCTCGCTTCGTCGTGTGGTCGACCGGAGGTCGTCGATTCGGCTGCGAGCCGCGATCGTGAACAACCAACGGCGGAAGTCGGGCTCGTCCCCCTCGAATCGGGGAAGGCTCGACGCCACCTTGAGCCACACGCTCGACGCGAGATCGTCGGGGTCAGCCATGCGCTTGCCCCGGAAGTAGCGCAGCAGGAGGTGCTGATAGGTTCGCCAGAGTTCGGCCATCGCTTCGGCGCTCCCGAGCTGGGCACGTCGAATCACCTCCTCCACAGTCTCTAATATCGGTGACGGTGGCAGCCGACTGAAGGTCGGTGTCGTCGAAGCACACGGAGAGCTCCGTGTCGTTCCAGTGCGGGAACGCCGAACACGAGCCGCACACACTGGGTGAAACGAGTCACCAACATCACCGGGCGAACACCGCACCGGACAACGTCGAGAGGTCGAGGGGTCACATGAGCGAGCGGGGATCGCCGGGAGCCGAGCAGGCGACGGTGATCCGCCGCGTGGCGCAACTTGCAGTGGAGCGTCGCCCCGACGACAAGGTGCTGGCCGCCTTCTTGCCCGCCTACTACGGCGAGCTGCCCGAGTTCGACGTCGACGACCGCCGCGAGGACGATCTGTATGCGGTCGCACTCACCCACCTCGCTCAGGGTCGGGTGCGGTCGCCGGGCGACACGGCGTTGGCAGTGCTGTCGCCCGACCGCGATCGCGACGGGTGGCACTCGGATCGGTCCGTGGTACTGCTCGTGACCGACGACGTGCCATTCCTGGTCGACACCGTCCGAATCGTCCTCGAACGTCATGGGGTGGCGACCCACCTCCTCGTCCACCCGATGCTGCGCGTCAAACGCGACCCAGCCGGCCAGTTGACCGAGATCATCGAGGGTGACACCGAATACGGCGAACGGGTGGAGGCCTGGACACAGGTCGAGATCGATCGGTGTGATCCGGAGCGTGCCGAACGTCTGCGCGTCGATCTCCTCGACGCCGTCGTGGCGGTCCATCAGGTGGTCGCCGACTTCGAGCAGATGCGAGATCGGATGATCGCCCACGCCGAGCTCGATCCGTTGCTCGAGTGGCTCGCCGACGGTCATTTCGTGTTCCTCGGGGCTGCGACCTACGAGCATGGCCCCGACGGCTTCGTGTGCCGTCCCAGCTCGGAGTTGGGTCAGCTCGCCATCGACCACCGTGACGAGATCGACCCCGAGATCGACCCCGCCGGTCCCACCGTCGCGGTCGCGCGATCGGCACGCTCATCGACGATCCACCGGTCGAGCCGCTTCACGGTCGTGACGGCCCTCGTCGACGACGTCGACGGCCGCCCGGTCGCGGAGCGGTGGGTTGGATTGCTCGCGTCCACGGCGTACCGCCAGAGCGTGCTCCGGATCCCGTCGGTTGGCGCTCGGGCCCGGTCGATCCTGGGGCTGGCCCGCGATGGCGCCGAGACCCACACCGGCCGCTCGATGCGAAACGTGCTCGAGACGCTGCCCCGCGATCTGGTGTTCGAGCTCGACGCTGATCGACTGGCCCAACTGGTCATCGACGTCGTCGGTCTCCAGGAACGCCAGATCGTGAGGGTGTTCGACGTGCCCGAGCCGGTGGGTGCCGCGTCGACCGTCCTGGTCTTCCTGCCCAAGCGCCGCTTCCACGCCCAACTCCCCGAGCAGGTCGCCAACGTCGTCGGTGAGGCGTACGGTTCTGCCACACGCGAACTGGAGTCCTTCCTCGGGTCGAGCAACCTGGCTCGGGTCACCTTCACCGTCACTCGTGACCCCGATCGGGTTCCGAACCTCGACGAGCTCTCCGACGAGATCGATCAGATCACGACCGCATGGATCGACCGCGTGCACGCGGCGGCAACCCACCGGCTCGGCGAAGCCCGGGCCGCACGATTGCTCGGTCGCATCGGTGAGTCCGCCCCGGGATCGTACCGAAGCGGTGTCGACCCGGTCACGGCGGTCGGCGATCTCGAGCGGCTGCTCGTCCTCGTCGACTCGGGTGAGACGACCCGCACGGCGCTCGTGCGCGAGATCGACGCCGAACCCCACGTCTGGCGGATGCGGGTGTATCGCAACGGTGCCCCGGTCGCGCTCTCCGACTTGTTGCCGTTGCTGGGTCACATGGGCATGACCGCGCTCGACGAGCACCCCTATCGGTTCATCCTGGAGGGGAACGAATGCTTCGTGTACGACATCGGTGTGTGCATGCCTTCCGACGTCGTGATCGACGATCGACGGCACGCCGAGATCCGCTCGACGTTCGAAGGGCTCCTGGCCGGAACCGTCGAGGCCGACGGGTTCAACCGGTTGGTCGTGCTGGCTGGCCTGACAGCGTCACAGGCGACCGTCCTGCGTTCGTACGCGAAGTTCGCCCACCAGATCGGATTCACCTTCAGCCAGGGGTACGTCGAGGGCACGTTGTCACGGCTTCCGAACCTGGCACGTCTCCTGATCGAGTTCTTCGAGGCGCGATTCGATCCCGATCTCGATGACGGCGAGCGCCTCGCCGCGGTCGCGACCGCCGAGAGCGAAGTGCTCGGCGTCCTCGACGACGTACCGTCGCTCGACGACGACCGGATCGGGCGAACCTTCCTGGCATTGATCCGGGCGACCGTGCGTACGAGCGTGTATCAGGGCAAGCAGACGATCGCATTCAAGTTCGATCCGTCGAAGGTGCCCGACCTGCCGGCGCCCCGCCCGGCGCACGAGATCTTCGTGTGCTCCGCTCGCGTCGAGGGGGTCCACCTGCGCGGTGGCGCGATCGCTCGCGGCGGTCTGCGCTGGAGCGATCGGCCGGAGGACTATCGAACCGAAGTGCTCGGGCTGGTGAAGGCCCAGATGGTCAAGAACGCAGTGATCGTGCCCATCGGTGCGAAGGGTGGGTTCGTGGTGAAGCGACCTCGCCCGACGCCGGCCGAGAACCGCGAGGAGGTCGTCGAGTGCTATCGGATGTTCGTGCGCGGACTGCTCGACCTGACCGACAACATCGTCGGCGGCGAGGTCGTGCCACCCGATCGAACGGTGCGGTACGACCGCGACGACCCGTATCTCGTGGTTGCCGCCGACAAGGGCACGGCGACGTTCAGCGACACCGCCAACGAAGTCGCGGCCGAGTACGACTTCTGGCTCGGTGACGCGTTCGCGTCGGGTGGTAGCGCCGGCTACGACCACAAGGCGATGGGCATCACCGCGCGCGGAGCTTGGGAGAGTGTCCGCCGTCATGCCACCGTGCTGGGCAAGAACGCCGACATCGACGAGCTCACGGTGGTCGGCATCGGTGACATGTCGGGCGACGTGTTCGGCAACGGGATGCTTCGCTCGCCCCATCTGAAGCTGGTCGCGGCGTTTGATCATCGGCACGTCTTCGTCGATCCCGATCCGGATCCTGGGCCATCGTTCGCCGAACGCCGACGTCTGTTCGACACCCCACGGTCATCGTGGGCCGAGTACGACACGGAACTCATCTCCGACGGCGGTGGGGTGTTCGCGCGCACGCTCAAGTCGATCGACCTCACCCCGCAGATGCGTGAGGCACTGGGCACCGAGGCCGAGCGGCTCACCCCGAACCAGTTGATCAGTGTGATCCTGAAGGCACCGGTCGATCTGCTGTGGAACGGCGGCGTCGGCACCTATGTGAAGGCGTCGACCGAGTCGCACACCGCGGTCGGTGACCGTGCCAACGATCCGGTGCGGGTCGACGCCTCGGAGCTGCGGTGCCGGATGCTGGCCGAGGGCGGCAACCTCGGCGTGACCCAGCTCGGGCGAGTCGAGTACGCGATCGGTGGCGGTCTGATCTACACCGACGCGATCGACAACTCCGCCGGGGTCGACTGCAGCGATCACGAGGTCAACATCAAGATCCTGCTCGGCGACGTGATGGCAGAGGGTGAGTTGACCCTCAAGCAGCGGAATCAGTTGCTCGAGCAGATGACCGACGAGGTCGGCGAGTTGGTGCTCGCGAACAACAAGGCCCAGACGCTGGCCCTGCTCATCGCACGCACCCAGGGTCTGCCGATGGTCAACGTGCATGCCCGCTACCTCGATCAGCTCGAGGCGGAAGGGTGGCTGGATCGTGGTCTCGAGTTCCTGCCGACCGACAAGCAGATCGCCGAGCGGCAATCTGGGGGATCGGGGCTGCGCACACCCGAGTTCGCGGTGATGATCGCCTACACGAAGAACGCGAACGTCGCCGAGATCCTGACCACCGATCTGCCCGACTCGTTGGTGCTCCAGGAGGACCTCGTGGCGTACTTCCCGTCGCCGGTGCGCGAGAAGTACCGCGACGAGATCATGCGTCACCGTCTCCGGCGGGAGATCGCAACGACCGAGCTGGTGAACCAGATGGTGAACCTGTCGGGGATCTCGTACGACCATCGGATGACCGAGGACACCGGGGCGTCGGTGAGCGACGTCTCCCGGGCGTGGCTGGTGGCTCGGGAGGTGCTCGACTTCCCGGCCTGGTGGGACGAGATCAACCAGCTCGAGCACCTCGCCCTCGAGGATCACCTGGAGCTGCTGCTCGACTGTCGCCGGACGGCCGAGCGTTGCTCGCTGTGGTTTCTGCGACATCGTCGCCCTCCGGTCGACATCAACGTCGAGGTGGCGCGGTTCCGCAAGCCGGTCCTGGCGCTCGCCGATCAGCTCGCAGGATGTCTGCGTGGTCCGATGCGAGCCGCTGCCGAGTCGATGGCGGCGCATCGGATCGAGGTGGGGGCCCCGCCGGAGCTGGCCGAACGATCGGCCGTGTGGCGTCTGCTCCACACCTCGTTCGATGTGGTCGAGTTGGCCGAACGCGACCAGGTCGAGCCGGTGGCGGTGGCCGAAGCGTACTGGGCGGTGTTCGACCGGTTGGAGCTGCTGTGGCTGTGGGACGGGATCGGGGCCCTGCCGCGGTCGGATCGATGGCAGACCCAGGCTCGTGGTGCGTTGCGCGACGATTTGCTCACCGTGTTGGCGGGCCTGGCCGGCAACGTGATCGAGCACAGCGACGGCACGGTCGACAGTTGGTTGGCCGCAAACGAGCGCTCGGTGGAGCGGGCCATGACGCAGCTCACCGAGATCCGGCGTGCCGACAGCTTCCACATCACGAATCTGTCCGTCGCACTGCGTCAGCTCCGCAACCTCGCCACCACCAGCGTCCGCGACACCTGATCGAACGATCGGGCGCGGCCACGATGACCGGCGCTGGTGCCCCCGGCGCCACGGCAGTCACGGTTATTGGGCTCTTCGACTCCAGGATTCTCCGGCAGGCGCGTCCGGGCGGTCATGGTGTGCGCCACGGCGGCCTGTCGGAAGTCTGTCGCAACCGAAGTTGCTGAGCGCGTCACGAGCTCGTGGCCGGAAGGTCTGGTCCCACTGCTCGAGTGTCGCCTTCTGGGTGGACGAGGTCCTTGACGGCGGCCTGCCGCCCTCGCTCGACCGGACGACATGATCAGATCCGGCAGGACGAGAACAGCAACTGGCGGGGGCCGGGCCGGGTAGCGTCGGAGCGGCATGAGTCCTGAACCGCGCTACCGATTCGCCCCGTCGCCGACCGGCTTCTTCCACGTCGGGGGCGCCCGCACGGCCCTGTTCAACTGGGCGTTGGCGCGCCGCACCGGTGGCACGTTCGTGCTCCGCATCGAAGACACCGATGAGGCGCGCAACCGCCCGGAGTGGACGCACGGCATCATCGATGCGCTGGCCTGGATCGGCATCGATGCCAACGATCCGAGTTTCGAAGGACCGCTCTTCCAGAGCGAGTACATCGAAGCCCACCTGCGCGCAGCGGATCAGCTGTTCGAGTCGGGTCACGCCTACTACTGCGACATGACCCCCGACCAGATTCAGGATCGAGCGACCGCCGAGGGCGTGACCGGTTACGGCGGGTGGTCGCGCGATCGAGGTCTGGGTCCTGCGCCCGGCAGCGTCTTGCGTTTCTGTTCCCCTGACGAAGGGACCACCATCGTCCACGACCAGGTGCGAGGTGACGTCGAGTTCGACAACCGGTTGATCGAGGACTTCGTGCTGGTGCGGGGCAACGGCACGCCCGTGTTCCTGCTCGCGAACGTCGTCGACGACCACTCGATGTCGATCACCCACGTCGTGCGTGCCGAGGAGCATCTCCCCAACACCCCCAAGCAACAGTTGATCTCTGTGGCGCTGGGCCACGAGCCGCCGTCGTGGGCGCACGTGCCCGTCCTGGTGAACGAGCAGCGCAAGAAGCTGTCGAAGCGACGCGACAAGGTCGCGCTCGAGCAGTACCGCGACGAGGGCTACCTCGCCGATGCCATGGTCAACTACTTGATGACGCTCGGCTGGTCGCCAGGTGAGGACGAGATCCAACCGTGGCCCTACATGGAGGAGACCTTCCGGCTGGAGGACGTCAACCTCTCGCCGGCGTTCTTCGACCACAAGAAGCTTGCTGCGTTCAACGGTGAGTACATCCGCAGGCTGTCACTGGAGGATCTCGTCGAGGCCTGCGATCCGTGGCTGCCCGACGAGTGGGATCGGGAGATCTTCGCGGCGATCGCGCCGCACATCCAACAGCGGCTGGTCACGTTGGCTGATGCGCCCGCCGTCGTCGATTTCTTGTTCGCCGACGAGCCCGTCGTCGACGACGAGTCCTGGGACAAGACGATGACGACCGACTTCGCCGCGCCGCTGTTGCACGACGCGATCGCGGCCTACGACGGGTGTGACTGGAATGCGGACTCACTGAAGGCCACGCTGGAGGGCGTGATGATGCGGTACGACCTCAAGCTCGGCAAGGCCCAGGCGCCGATCCGTGTCGCCGTCACCGGTCGCACCGTCGGTCCGCCGCTGTTCGAGACACTCGAGGTGATGGGTCGCGGTGAGTCGTTGCGACGGATGCGCGCCGCGTTGGCGCAGCTCGTCGGCTGAGCGGTCGGGCTCGTGAGCAGCCAGCTTCCCGATGACGAGCTCACCTTCGACCCGCTGAGGGACGTCGTCGATCGCGCCTCGGCGCCATCGGTGGAGCACGTGCCGATACGGTGGTGGAATCAGGGCCCATCGTGGAACCGCGTACTGCTCGGTGTGGTCGCAGCGCTGGCGGTCTACTTCTTCGTCACGCTGGCCCAGGTCGTGATGGCGGGTCGGAGCGATCATCGTGAGCCGGTCGACGCGATCGTCGTACTGGGTGCTGCGCAGTACGACGGTCGGCCGTCCCCTCAGCTCGCGGCGCGCCTCGACCACGTGGTCGTGCTGTGGGAGGAGGGGGTCGCCCCGCTCGTCGTGGTGACCGGGGGAAAGTTGCCAGCCGATCGTTTCACCGAAGCGGAGGCGTCGCAGCGCTACCTGATCGCTCAGGGCGTGCCGGAGTCGGCGATCGTGGCCGAGTCGGACGGCACCACGACGTTCGAATCGCTCGACGGGGTGGCGCCGCTGTTGCTCGCGCGGCGGATGGAGGAAGTCGTGCTGGTGACCGACCCCTACCACGCGTATCGCTCGCAACTGATCGCCAGGGAGGTCGGCCTCGATGCCCGGTTGTCGCCGACGCAGACGAGCGTGGTGACCGGCTGGACGTCGGCCCGCCGCCACATCGAAGAGGCAGCGGGCGTGGCGTTGGGGCGGTTGGTCGGGTTCGACCGGTTGAGCGGTCTCGCGGGGTGACGTGGCGGGTTGATGCCGATCGAGGCGGCGATACACTCACGCGTCGCCTCCTCTGGGGTGTGGTGTAATTGGCAACACGAGAGTTTCTGGTTCTCTTATTCAAGGTTCGATTCCTTGCACCCCAACCATCCGGTGGGTCATCGTGGCTCGTCCGGACGACATGGCTCGGCGGTAACGTCGAGTCCGCAGCTTGGCCCGTTCGTCTAGTGGCCTAGGACACCACCCTCTCAAGGTGGCGGCACGGGTTCGAATCCCGTACGGGCTGCCAAGAAATACCAGGTCAGAGGCCCTCTCCGGAGGGTCTCTTTCCGTTCCCGGGTGCATTTGCTACTCCTTTGCTACTCTTCGGATGTCCGGGAGGTGTCATGAAGGGTCACATCCGCAAACGAGGCGACGCCTGGGAGCTTCGGGTCTACGTCGGCGTCGACGCCGTCACCGGGAAGAAGCGCTACGCCACCAAGAGCATCCGCGGCGGCAAGCGTGACGCTGAGCGGGCGCTTGTCGAACTCGCCGCGGACGCCCAACGCGGAAAGCTGTCCCGTACGAACACAACGGTGGCCGAGCTGCTCGACGCGTGGTTCGATCAGGCGTCGCAGGACTTCTCGCCGAAGACGGTGGTCGAGACTCGGGGTTTCATCGAGCGCAACCTGAGGCCAGCCCTCGGCACGGTTCCGTTGACTCGTCTCAAGGCTGCCGATCTCGACCGCTACTACACGCGGTTGCTGAAGAACGGTGGCCAGTCCGGCCAGCCGCTTTCTCCGGCGACGATCCGACGCATTCACGGCATCCTGCGTCGCGCACTCCAGCAAGCGGTTCGCTGGGGATGGATCGGAGCGAACCCGGCCGCGTCCGCGACGCCGCCTCGAGTCAACGCACCCGAGATACGGCCGCCACGGCGGGATGAGGTAGCGAAGCTGTTCCGTGCCGTCGGAGATGACCCCGAATTCGCCGCCTACTTGATGCTGTCGGCGGTCTCCGGTGCCCGCCGCAGCGAAGTGATAGCGCTCCGCTGGACGGATATCGACCTCGAGCACGCATCGATGACGATTCGCAGGGCGATCGTCGTCGGCCCGAACGGACTCGTCGAGAAGGACACCAAGACGCACTCGGTGCGCCGCGTCGCGCTCGACGCAGCGAACTGTCCAGATGCTCGCCGACTATCGCGACTACATCCACACCCGCGCCGACCAGTGTCGCGTCGAGCTTCGGCCGGACTGCCTCGTGTTCGCGACCGACGTCGAGATGCTCACACCGTGCTACCCAGATTCCGTGTCTCGACGCTTCCGACGCGGCATGCGAACGCGCCGGCGTCGAAGGGGTTCGCCTTCATGACCTCCGGCACTACGTCGCAACGCGACTCCTGTCCGCCGGCGTCGATGTCCGCACCGTTGCGGGCCGTCTCGGCCACCGAGACGCGGCGACGACCCTCAACGTCTACTCGCACTTCGTGCCCGAGGCCGATCGTCAAGCCGCCGAAATCCTCGGCGGGCTTCATCCGCTCTCGCCGCCGGAGTGACGCCTTGGGCGGTCGGGGCAGTCGGCGAACCGCTCGAGGAGTCGGCGCTCACGGTGTGCCCATCGATCTCGGGATGCTGCCCCGTCCCGGCGGTCACCAGCCGCTTTGGCACCAGTCGAGGGGACTCGCTCGTCAGGCGGCCGGGTCCTCGCCGAGCAGTCGATCGATCTCCGCCCGAGCAACAACGACTCGCCCACCGACCCGAAGTGCGGCGAGCTCACCCCGCTTCACGAGCGTGTAGGCGGTCGACCTCCCGATGCCGAGGATCACGGCGACTTCCGGAACGGAGTACGTCCGCCGGCGAACCGGTCGCAGCCCATGTGGCGCCGGCAGTCGGGTCCGCCGGGGAGCCCTCGGGTCTGGGCGGGCGACGAAGGCGAGGTGATGAGGAGCGTTGTCTGGCCGAAGTTCCACACTCTTGTATGGGTCACCGGGAGCGCCGTTGCGTAACAGGAAATCTGGACGACGTCGCTGCGGGAGCACGCCCGGACCACAGGCCAGGGCGGGTTTGCCGTGTCGTCCGTGATCATCTCGCACTGCATCAGGGCCGTACCCGAGCGGGCCAGGGCCGCACGCGGGCGGGATTACACCTGCTCCTATGTCAAGCGGCGCGCTGGAGGTGTTCGCCAGCGGTGAGCTCGGCGTCGGCGAGGAGGCTGCGGTAGACGACGTCGGAGAGTCGTCGTTTGAAGGCGCGCACGGCTTCCATGCGGGTGTTGCCACTCTTTGTTCGTCGCTCGAGGAACTCCTTGGCTGGTGGGTGACATCGGCCTTGGGTGACGGCGATGCGGTGGATTGCACAGTTCAGTTGCCGGTTCCCGGCGCGTGATAGACGGAACCGTTCACGGTTGCCGGACCACACCGGCAACGGCGCGGTGCCGTTGTGTCGAGCGAACGCGTCCTTGCTCTTGAAACGAGTCACGTCGGCGGTCTCACCGATGATCTTCGCCGCGCTCAACACACCGCAGCCGGGCATCGCCAACAGCGTCGGGGCGAGGTCGGTGACGAGCTGTTTGATCTCACGTTCCAAGTCGTTCACCCGACGGATCAGGTCCCGAATCACTGTGGCCTGCTCCAGTGCGAGACGCGCCACGAGACCGTCGAAACCGGCGAGGCGTTCGATGACCTCGTCGATGCGCTTGTAGCGATTCAACGACTGCGACGGCGGATCCCACGCCCGGTCGAGCTCGTGGAGATGCCACCGCAATCTGCACGTCAACCTGGTGCGTTCCGCCACCAGGTTGTCGCGATGATCCACCAACAGCCGCACCTCACGCGCCGGGCCATCGAGCTGCGCCGCTGGCAGGTCCGGTTCCTGCAACGTGGCGCGAGCAACCGCCAACGCGTCGATCGGATCGGACTTGCCATAGGTGCGAGCCCGGGTGCGGGTGTTCGCCATCATCTTCGGTGGGACCCGCACGATCGCCTCACCCGCGGCGAGCAGGTCGCGTTCGAGTCGTCGCGACAGATGCCTGCAGTCTTCGACCGCCCACCGTCGTTCCGGTCCGAACTGCTCGGCCCAGCGCAACATGTCGAGATGATCAGCGGTGGTTGTCGCGGTCGTCGATTTCTCGCCGAGTTTGCGGCCGGTCGATTCGATCGCGACGACGGTGTGGGTGCGCTTGTGCGCATCGATTCCAGTAGGCGTCCCATGACGTGGTGGGGTTTGGGGTAGTCGGGAGGGTCCACCACGTGGTGGGGTCATCGGCGTGATTCTCGGTGTGTTCCTGCAAGAGCACACATGAGGAGAAACGAACCGATGACCCTGTCACAGTCTGCCGTGTCCGATCTGTTGGACGCATTCCGCGCCGGTGACGGCGTGGATCTGATCCGCGAGTCCGTGCGGCTCGTGTTGCAGGAGTTGATCGAGACCGAAGCCGCCGAGGTGATCGGCGCTGAACGTTACGAACGCTCCGACACCCGCATCACCGACCGTAACGGTGCCCGGCCGCGGTTGTTGGCGACCCAGGCCGGCGATGTCGAACTCAAGATCCCGAAGCTTCGCAAGGGTTCGTTCTTCCCGACCATCTTGGAGCCTCGCCGTCGGATCGACCAGGCCCTCTACGCGGTCGTGATGGAGGCCTACGTCGCTGGCGTGTCCACTCGTGCTGTTGATGATCTGGTCGCGGCGTTGGGGATCGATTCGGGGATCTCCAAGTCCGAGGTGTCGAGGATCTGTGGCGGTCTCGACGAGGTGGTCGGAGCGTTCCGGACCCGCCAGTTGGATCACATCGAGTTCCCCTACGTCTACTTGGATGCGACGTATCTGCACGTCCGCAACCAGACGTCGCAGGTCACGTCGATGGCCGTCGTCGTGGCGACCGGGATCACCGCCAACGGCGACCGAGAGATTCTGGGCTGCGACATCGGCGACTCCGAGGCCGAGACGTTCTGGCGTGGCTTCCTGCGCTCACTCAAGCGCGTGGGCTCACCGGGGTGCAGCTCGTGATCTCCGACCAACACGCCGGCCTGGTGGCTGCGCTCACCAAGTCGTTCCAAGGCTCCGCGCATCAACGCTGCCGCGTCCACTTCGCCCGGAACCTGCTCGCGTTGGTGCCGAGATCGCACACCGACATGGTCGCGGCGGTGTTCCGAACGATCTTCGCTCAACCCGACGCCGACGCGGTCAACTCGACCTGGGACCAAGTCGCCGAGCAACTCAGCTCGCGGTTCCCGAAGATCGGACCGCTCATGGCTGACGCCAAGACCGAGGTGCTCGCGTTCACCGGCTTTCCGAGGGCGCACTGGCAGAAGGTGTGGTCGACGAACCCGCTCGAGCGGATCAACAAGGAGATCAAGAAACGGTCCCGTGTTGTCGGGATCTTCCCGAACGAGGCTGCCGTCATCCGTCTCGTCGGTGCCGTGCTCGCGGACATGCACGACGAGTGGCAAGCATCCGACCGTCGCTACCTCTCCGAAGGCTCAATGGCGTTGCTCTACCCAGAGCGCGATACTGAACTCATCGCCGAGCTCAACAGCGGCGACTGACACCGAGAATCAACCTCGAAACCCCACCACGCCGCGGGGCACTGCCTCGATTCCAAGTACCAACATGGTCTCGTTACCTTTCACTCGGTGACAAGGACCGGTCGGTGGGCACACCTCAGTGAGGGCGATGCCACGCTCCTATCAAGCCACACCGGCCGGTCCGACTGAGTCCCAGGGACGGCACAGGCATAATTGACCACGAACGGTCAGCGCGATTATGAGCCAATCCCCGAGACCCCACCAGCCTGACACTGAGAGCGCCGATATCGGGTGCCCCGGACCGGCACACATCGAGGGATGCTTGGAGTACCAGCGCGTCGGTCGATGGGCTCGTGTGCGCATCGCTGGGCACCATGGGTGCCGACCCATCGACGACAGCGCCAGTGGTACCGTGCCCGATGCGCGCTTCCGTCCGCTCGCGAGACTTCAACATCAGTTACCGAGTCGAAGGCCAGGGCACGCCGCTGGTGCTGCTGCACGGTTGGTCGAGATGGGCCGACACCTGGTGGGATTGCGGCTACAGCGATGCGCTCGTCGGCGACTATCGCGTGATCGCGGTTGATTGGCTCGGCCACGGCGAGAGCGACAAGCCCCACGACTCGGTCGAGTACCGCGAAGAACCCATCGTGGCCGACATCGTCTCGGTACTCGATGCCGAGCACGTCGATCGTGGGCTGGTGTGGGGTTTCTCGATGGGAGCGCGGCATGCCGCGTCGCTGGCGGTGCTCGAGCCTTCGAGGGTCGCTGCTGTCGTGTGTGGTGGAGGCGCTCCGTTGCCCAGCCTGGAGGGTCGACGGGAGCGGATTCTCGACTGGGCCGAGTCCGTCAAGAGCGCCGAAAAGCTGGAGGCAGCTCTGCGTGGGATGGGATCGCCCGAGGAGGCGATCGTGGAGAGTATGGCGCGCAATGACGCGGCAGCGCTCTCGGCGGCCATTGCTGGTGTTGCGGAGTGGGCACCAGCAGCTGAGGACGTGCGGGCACCGAGTTTGTGGTACGAGGGTTCGAACGATGATCCGTTCTCACCGGCGGATCTCGAACTCGCGGCTCGGCTCGGTGTCGAGACCCACCTGATCCCCGGCGCCGACCATGTGGCTTCGTTCCGACAGGCAGACGAGGTCTTGGCGATCGTTCGCCCCTTCCTCGAACAGCATCGATCGCTGGCATCAGCCGTCTGAAGCCACAGACCCGCAAGACCGTCCGGCGCAGACATCACGACGCCGCAGGCAACCCTGATCTCACCTGATCCGTGGACCCTGTCCAACATCGGCGGGTTGAAGACGTGACACGGACTCGCCGTGGTGTGCATCGACGCCGTGGACCACGGCGAACGCAAACGTCCTTCGGTGAGCGCCGACATCCCGAAGCAGTGGCACTCGAGCAATGTCGACCAGATGGTCGACGACTGGCTCACGATCTCAGCGGCTCTCTCGTCGATCGGTCCGGCTGTCGCGTACGTCGGCTTCTCGATGGGTGCAATCTTCGGCATTCCAACCGTCGCTGCGATGCCTTCCATTCGAGCAGCCGTGTTCGTCGCCGGCGGAATACCGACCGGCGGGGGAATCGACGACGCTCCACTGCGAACGCTGCTTCTCGGCGCTGCCGGCCGTGTCGCGCATGCCGAGACCCTCATGATCAACAAGACCGACGACCCGATCTTCTCGGTGCAGGACAGCTTGACCCTGTTCGACTCCATCCCAGGAGACCGCAAGCTTCTGACGCTCTCCGAAGGTGAGCACGACGACTGGCCCGACCACCTGATCGACGATTCGATCACCTTCATCCAGCAGCACGCTCAACCGGAGGCGTGACCGTCATTTTGTTGCGCTGCACCGGGGCCGGACTGCAGCGCACTCCGTCTTCGTGAGGTTCGGATTCTGTGCGGCGATATCGGGTGGTGGAGGCTCACTCGCTCGGCGGATCGGGAGCCGAGGTCCGAGGTTGTTGAGCGGGTCCGAGTTGCTGGCCTTGTTGAAGCGCCCCGGGTCTGGTGACTGCTCTGGCACATCATTTCAAGCACCGACGGATTCGGTGACCACTTGAGTCTCGTCAGTTGGATTCGTCGCTCGATTCAGCGACCGGACGCAGCGAGTTCCGTGAGCGCCTCGACCGCGAGCGCGATCGCGTCATCGGCGGACGGGTTCTCGCGGTGGTCCCGTTGCTGGTCGAGTTGGGTCGTGATCGATCTCGGTGACGATGGTCGTTCGGATGTCGATGTGGATCGGCCTGCAGTCCACATCGGTGACGTCCGGCTCAGATCGAGCGGGTCGCCTCCACTTCGGCGGACTCGGCGGAGAGCGGATCGCAGCGGCAACAAGCCCGGGCGCCCGATGGGGCATTCATCGCACGTCCGGTCGCTGCACTACGGTCGGAAATTCCCGACTCGCCACCCGGCGAATTCCCGGCCACACCTCGGACAAGGACCCACATGAATCACAGGACCACCAAGAAGCTGCGCCTCGGCGCCCTGACCGCGACAGCGGCAATGATCGGATCCGTCGCCATCGCCGGCTCCGGCGAAGCTGCCGTCTCCACCGACACGACAGCGCTCCGTAGCGCCGTCACCGTCGAGGGCGTTCGCGCTCACCAACAGGCATTCCAAGAGATCGCCGACGCCAACGGCGGCACCCGGCAGGCGGGGACAGGGGGCCACGAGGAATCCGTCGCCTACGTGCAAGGACTGCTCGACGACGCCGGCTATCTGACGCAGCTCCAACCGTTCGAGTACGAACGTGCGCAACTCGTCGGTTCGTCGTTCGCGCAGACCGAACCGAGCCCGGCGCCGTACGTGTACGGGGACGATTATCTCGAGATGGAGGGCCGTGGGTCAGCGACGGCGCCGGTCACCGGCGTGGATCTCGACCTGGGTGTGGACGCGTCCACCAGTGGGTGCGAAGCCGAGGACTTCACCGGGTTCCCTGCCGGGAACATCGCACTGGTACGACGCGGCACCTGCGCCTTCGCCGACAAGGCGGACAACGCATTCGACGCCGGCGCATCCGGCGTGATCATCTTCAACCAGGGCAATGGTGACCCCGTGGCGAACGCCGACCGGTTCGACCTGTTCGCCGGCACGCTCGGCGAAGGCATCCGCGATCTGCCGGTGATCAGCACCGACCATGCCCTCGGTGTCGAACTGGCCAACACCCCCGATCTCGTCGTCAGCCTCTCCGTCGACATCCAGGTCGACCAGGTCACGACGATGAACCTGCTCGCCGACACGCCCACCGGGCGCGCCGATCGGACGGTCGTCGTCGGTGGCCACCTCGACTCCGTCGGTGAAGGCCCCGGCATCAACGACAACGGCTCCGGTACGGCGGCGATCCTCGAGACCGCGCTGCAGATGTCGGTCCTCGACATCGAGCCCGAGAATCGCGTCCGGTTCGCGTTCTGGAGCGGCGAGGAGGACGGTCTGCTCGGATCGATCTTCTACGTCAACAGCCTGACGAAAACCGAGATCAAGGGCACGGCCCTCAATCTGAACTTCGACATGGTCGGATCACCGAACGCCGTCAACTTCGTCTACGACGGAGATGGTGACGCCTTCGGAACGGCTGGTCCAAACGGATCCGCCCTCATCGAGAGCGTCTTCCAGAGCTTCTTCGCCGCGGAATCAGCGAACACTGAGCCCTCGGAATTCGACGGCCGGAGCGACTACCTCGGCTTCATCGAAGCCGGCATCCCTGCCGGTGGTCTGTTCACGGGAGCCGAGGGCATCAAGACCACGGAGCAAGCGGCGCTCTTCGGCGGCACCGCCGGCATCGCGTACGACCCGTGCTACCACGAGGCTTGCGACACGTTCGCCAACGTCTCGCTCGAGACCCTCCATCTGATGTCGGACGCGATCGCTCACGCGACCCTCACGTTCGCCGACACAACCTCGGCCGTCAACGGCACCGCCAAGGGCCACGGGAAGGGCAAGATCGACATGGAGCAGCAAGGCGCCAAAGTCCGGCGCTGACCGACTCGCCTGCCGCTGATGTCCTGAGCTCCGACCGCTCGGGACATCAGCGGGAGCGCGTCAACGGGCCGCGGCCCGCGATCGCCTGGAGCAGCACCAGGAACACCACGGCACCGAGCGCAGCGACCAGGATGCTGCGGATCGAGAAGTCGCCGACACCCTGCTCCTCGTCGATGATCGACATCATCCCACCGCCGATGATCGCACCGACAACGCCAACGATCATGGTGTAGATGCAGCCGGCGCGATCGTCCCTGACGATCCAGCGAGCCAGCCAGGAGACCGACCAGTGCACACCACCAATCCCCTCCACGCGGCGATCCGCTCGACGACCGCCCTGCTCGCATCCATCGGCAGCGTTCATCATCGGCTCAGCCGCACTCACCGGCACGGAGACTGCAGCGCTTCGGGCCATCTACGAACTGGTGGAACAGCGAAACGACGTCGACACGGCGCTGTTCGACGCGATCCGCGATGCTGATCGTTCCTGGTCTGAGATTGGGGCGATGCTCGGTGTGTCCAAGCAGGCCGCTCAGCGCAAGTACGCCGCCAAGATCTCAGCGTGACCGCCCGTCGAGATCACCGGATCGGGCGCACACTTCGCTGAACCAATTCGACCGAACATCCGCTCGCGTTCCGGCGAAGTGTGGGACGTCGCGGCGGCGTGGGGGCACCGCATAATCACCTCCATCGGAGTGCTGTCCGGTCTCGTTTTCGCACGCTTGATCGGTAGGTGCCGCCTGCGCTCCCCTCGGATCGAAGCGTCGGTAGCGGCGGTCGGCTCGCCGTCGGGCCGCTCGAATTGCTCGCCTTGCGAGCCGGTGGATGCGCCCTATCGCCGCCGCTTGTTTTCGGTCACACACTGGCACTGAAGTGGGCGGGCCCCCGATTTCTCGGCGGCGGGCGTTACTAAACGGCCTGCTCGCTGACCCATAGATGGGTGTGAAGGTTCGTTCGCACACATCGGGGTCGTTGTCGTGGTTGCGTCGGTTGGGGTGATCACTGCCGGGCGCGGCTACGACTACCTCACGAAGGAAGTCGCGACGTCGAGGCACGACTACTACACCGGTTCTGGTGAGGCGCCGGGCCAGTGGGCAGGACGCTCGGCCGCTCTGCTGGGCCTGTCCGGGGAGGTCGACGCCGACGACATGGCGGTGTTGTATGGCCGCTTCGTGGTGCCGTCGACGGCGGGTGGCACGCGGTTGCCGTCGGGACGGTGGGAGCGCGAGCAGGTGCTCGGTCGGGCGGTGTCGACCAGGGTGCGGGCTGATGGTTCGGTGTTGGAGCCGATGGCGGCGTTGGATGTGACGTTCTCGCCGTCGAAGTCGGTGTCGTTGTTGTGGGCGTTGTCATCCAATCCGCAGGTCCGCGACTCGGTGGTCGACGCGCACGAGGCCGCGGTCGCGACTGCGCTCGAGTATCTGGATGCGCATGCCAGCCACACTCGCACGGGTGCGGGTGGGGTTCGTCGGGTCGAGTCGGGTGGGTTCGTGATTGCGCAGTTTCGGCATCGCACGGCGCGGTCGACGGTGCCGGGGGAGCGGGTGGGGGATCCGCAGCTGCACTCGCATTGTGCGATCTTGAACCGTGTCCGCGGCGTCGATGGGGTGTGGCGCACGCTCGACTCTCGTGCGATCCATCGCCACGCCCACGCCGCCGGCGCGATCTACGCAGCCGAGCTCGAGCGGTTGTTGTCGGAGCGTCTCGGGGTGTCGTGGGAACGTCCGCAGTCGCGGACGCCGATGCGCGAGATCGTCGGCATCCCCGCCGACCTGCGTGCCCGGTTCTCGTCGCGCCGTGCCGCCGTGCTCTCGACGTATGGGCGGTTGGAGGGGGAGTGGCGACGTATCCATGGTCGTTCGCCGACACGCGACGAAGCAGCCCGGATGCGCGACGAGGCAACGGTGCGGAGCCGGCATCGCAAGACCGGCGGCACGGTCGATCTGCACGAGCGGTGGCGCTCGATGACCACCACCGACGAACTCGCCGCGGTCGACGCCGTCACCAACATGCGGTCGGCGACGATCGACGATGGTGGCCGGTTGGTCGGCGGGGTCGACGGTGTTGGCGGAGAAGGTGTTCGCCGAGTTGCATCAGCAGCGGGCGTGGTGGACCCGCGCTCATCTCACCGTCGAGGTCGCCCGCTGGATCAGCGAACCATCACCGCTGGCGGTCGAGGTCGAGGTCGAACGCCTCGCTGCGATGTGTTTGCCGCTCGAACCCGACAGCGACGTCGAGTACGCCCAACCCGACATCGCCAAGCTCACCTCACCGACCATCATGCAAGCCGAACGACGGGTCCTCGCCGCCCTGGATGAACGCGCACCATTCACGGTCGCCACGGTCCGCGACCCTCGCCTCGGCGACGACCAGATCCGAGCCGTCCGAGCGATCACCGAAGGCCGCCGACGCGTCACCACGATCATCGGACCGGCCGGCGCCGGGAAGACGACCATGCTCCAAGCCGCCGGCCGATCCGTCGACGTACGCAGCGCGTGACGTGACGGTGTTGTGTCTGTCGGCCGCCGCAGCCCGTGTCGTCACCGAAGAGACCGGCATGGCGGCGCACACGATCGCGTCGTGGCGGATCGGCCAAGTCGAGCTCCCGTACGGCGGGGTGGTGATCGTCGACGAAGCATCGATGGTCCCCACCCTCGTCCTCGACGAACTCGTCGCCGCCACCCGGCGAACCGGGAGCCGGCTCACGTTGGTCGGTGACTACGCGCAGATGGGCGCACCCGAAGCCGGTGGACTGTTGCACGACCTCGCCGCCCACCCGGCCACGGTGCATCTCACCTCGGTCCGCCGCTTCCGCAACGAATGGGAACGGACCGCATCAACCCGACTCCGCAACCGCGACACCAGCGTCATCGACGACTATCAACGACACGGCCGACTCCGACCGATCTGGTCCGACATCGCCGACATCGTCGTGGTCGACGCCTGGCACACCGACATCACCGCCGGTCGCGACACGATCATCGTCACCGACACCTCCGATCTCGCCGCCACGATGTCGGCTGCCTGCCAGCAACGACTCCTCGACACCGGACACCTCACCGGACCATCGATCGGTGTCGCCGCTGACGGCAACCCCGTGCACCTCGGTGATCTGATCCAGACCCGCCGCAACACCCGCGAGCTGGCGACCAGCGACGGCCGCCGTGTCCTCAACCGCGACGTCTGGCGAATCACCGGAGAAGCGTCGAACGGCGGGCTCGTCGCCGTCCACACCCGCGCCGGTCACGCGGTGACGATCACACCGGAATACGCCGGGGCCGATGTCGTGCTCGCGTACGCGACGACGATCGCCGGCGCTCAGGGCCGCACCGCCGATCGAGGGCACGTGCTCGTCACGCCACGCACGAGCGCGCAAGCGCTCTACGTCGGCATGACCCGAGGCCGCGAGTCGAACATCGCCCACGTCGTCTGCGACGGACACGACCATCAAGAACTCGGCCTCGGCGACCGCTCACCCCGCGACGCGTTCGCCGCTGCGATGCAACGCGACCCGGACGGCAACCTGTCCGCCCACACCATCGCCGAACGCTGGCACACCGAACGCCCCGCCCGAAACGCCGCCCGCACCGCCGACCGACAACTCCAACAAGCCGAAACCTTCTGGAACAAACAGCTCCGCTCCCTACCGACACGCGTCCAGCAAGAACTCGCCGGCGAACACACCGCGATCGTCCGAATTCTGGCACGCCTCGACTCCGACAGCCGGCGCGCACGGCAGCGGTGAGGGCTGCCGTGCCGCTCCTCTCCCGACCGAGGATCGGTGCCAGCGAGTTCGTGGCGCTCCTGTCAACCTCGGGGCAGCGAAGCTCGTCGGCGCCGGGAATGTCGACCGGCGTCCGCACGCCCGCGAGGGCTCAGCAGCCGTATCGATAGTCATGTCGACCGGTAGGAGCACGGTGGGCGTCGACGCGATCGTCCCTGCGGCCGGCGGTTCAACCGTCTCGTTTGCGAGAGGACATCGACGTCGTTCGAGCCACCCTGACTGAGCGACACCCCACTGGTACAGTCACCAGTATGGTTCGCACGCTCGATCTCGCTCAATGGGCCGGCCGTTGGGTCGCCATCGACGACGACGACCGGGTGCAGCGCGATGCGGGGTCGCTCAAAGATCTGATGGCGATCCTCGATGCGGAAGGCGTCGAGGGGCTGTCGATCATGCGGGCACCAGCGCCGGGTGAGCCAGTGGTGTACGGGCTTGGCTGAACCCTGGCTCTACCGCTACACGGACTTCGGTGAAGGCCGGGGCAGGAGCCCGCAACCTGTGCTTCGTGCGGTGGTCGAGGTCTCGACGCTCGGAGCACCGGCAACCTTCCAGGCGGTCGTGGATACCGGTGGCCCGATCACTGTCATCGCATCGGACCTTCTCGACTCCGGCGGCGACCCTGTGGCGACCGGCACCACGATGACGCTTCGGCTCGGTGGGTCGACAAGCGAGGTGCATGCTGTACGAGATGACCTTGGAGATTCGGCCTCCCCGTGCTGTCCGAGCGGATCGGCCGATTTCCTGGCGTGGTGTGGTCGCCGTGCTCGATCCGTGGCCGATGCAGGGCACGGCGGTATTGCTTGGCCAGGCCGGATTCCTCGATTCCTGTACGGTCACGTTCGGCCCTGATGGCTTCGCCCTGGAACCGGCCGCCGCCTTCCGCGGGCGGTTCCCATCGCTCGATCAGAGATGACCTGGCCGGAGCTGTGCGCGGCTCGTTGGAGACGAGCCTGCTACTCCCTTTGCTACTCCTTTCGCGTTGGAATGCTTGGAACTCGGTGGACTGCCGGGACGGCAGAAGTCGTTGACCAGGCAATATGTGGAAACGCCAACACTGCCGAGCACCGGCGGGACGGTCCAGATCACCCTCTCAAGGTGGCGGCACGGGTTCGAATCCCGTACGGGCTGCCAAGTGAAACACCAGGTCAGAGCCACCCTCCGGGGTGGCTCTCTCCGTTCTCGGCCTGCGTTGCCCATGGCTTGCCCATGAATCAAAATGGAGGAACGTCATGAAGGGATCGATGCGCCAACGGGGGTCGGCGTGGGAGCTCAGGGTCTACCTGGGTGCCGACCCGGTCAGCGGCAAGCAGGTCGACGCGAGCGATCCGGAGTTCGGTGTGTTCGTCCACCTCTCGGCGATGACGGGCGCGCGTCGGAGCGAGATGCTCGCGCTCCGCTGGCCCGACGTCGACCTCGAGCGGGGCGTCGTGACGATCGGTCGCGGTCTCGTCCAGGGTCCGGACGGCCGGCTCGTCGAGAAGGACACCAAGACGCATCAGACGAGACGAGTGGCGCTCGACGCGCCAACGACGACGGCGCTGATCGACCACCGAGCGGCCGCCGTCGAGCGAGCCGAGCAGCGTGGCGCCACCCTCGTCGACGATGCGTTCGTGTTCGCAAGCGACGTCGCCGGCACGACACCGTGGTACCCGGACTCGGCCTCGCGACGGTTTCGGGAGGCGTGCGACGCCGCCGGACTGAAGGACGTGCGGCTCCACGATCTCCGCCACTACGTCGCCACCCGACTGCTGAGCGCTGGCGTCGACGTGCGAACCGTGGCCGGTCGCCTGGGACACCGCAACGCGGCGACGACGCTGAACGTCTACTCCCACTTCGTTCCAGAGTCCGATCAGGAAGCAGCGGAGATCCTGGGCCGTCTCAGCGCGCCCGACGAGTCGGGCGAGTAGCGACCGAGAGCGTGCCGGTCACGCCGCCTCCTCCTCGGTCGTCGAGTCGGTGGACGGCTCACCGTCCAGCATCGCCAGCAGCCGGGCCTTCGGCACCAGCAGCCGCCGGCCGAGTCGCACGGTCGGGATCTCGCCACGCCTCGCACGTTCGTACGACGACGTCCGCGAGATCCCGAGTATGACCGCCGCCTGAGCGACCGTCACGGTCAACGGCTCGACCCCGGACCTCCCTGCGCCATCGCGTGCGATTCCCATGCCAACACATGACTCTCGATCGCCGAGTTTGTGACACGCCCACCCAGGAATTGCCTCTGTCGACCATTTCCGCACGTTCGACTATTCGACTCAGTGCTCTGTACATCTGCACCTACCATGCGCCGTACGGTCTGCGGGTCGTCGCGGCCGCCCGAGTTTCCGCACGAGTAGCCTGTGTGCGTGGACCTGACGGAGCTGATCGAGACCCGACCGGGAGTCCGGAGCGGCAAGCCGTGCTTCGTCGGGACGCGGATCGCCGTCTACGACGTCCTGGACTACCTGGCGTCCGGGATGACGGCCGAGGAGATCGTCGCCGACTTCCCCGAGCTCACCGAACGTCACGTCCGTGCCGCGATCGAGTTCGCAGCACTCCGTGAGCGCCGGCTCGCCGCCCCGGCGTGAAGCTCCTGTTCGACCAGAACCTCTCGCGACGCTTGGTCGGCATGTTCGCGGTCGAGTACCCGGACAGTAAGCACGTCACGCAGGTCGGGCTCGACACGGCCACCGACTCCGAGATCTGGTCGTACTCCCGCGAGCACGACTTCGTGATTGTGTCGAAGGACTCCGACTTCCGGCAGCTGGCGTTCTTGCACGGTCCGCCACCGAAGGCGATCTGGGTCAGGCTCGGCAACGCCTCGACGATCGAGATCTACGAGGCGCTGCGGAGCAGTCACGACGAGATCGTTCGTTTCGGTGCGGATGTCGACGAGGCGCTCCTCGTCCTTCCCTGAGCGTCTTTCGGGCGCCGGTGGAACAGTCCGTGCCTCCACAGTCGGGTAGTCATCCGTGACGCTGGAGCGTCCGTGGTCGCCACATCCATCCCGCCGCCACCGCAGGACGGGACCACGCCGAGCAGACCGGCCGTCATGGCGATGCCTCTCGCGGCATCTTGACCTGGTTGGCGGGGTTGGCGGACGATGGAATCGAGAAGGTGATCGTCATGATCCGTCACGTCCTCGTGCTCGGGGCGGCGGGGATGCTTGCCGCTGCCGTAGCCTGCAGTGGGAACCAAGAAGCCACGCCGACGACAACCGCGCCGACGACAACCGCGCCGACGACGGCCACGCCGACGACAGCCACGCCGACGACAGCCACGCCGACGACAGCCACGCCGACGACAGCCACGCCGACGACAGCCACGCCGACGACAGCCACGCCGACGACAGCCACGCCGACGACAGCCACGCCGACGACAGCCACGCCGACGACAGCCACGCCGACGACAGCCACGCCGACGACAGCCACGCCGACGACAGCCACGCCGACGACAACCACGCCGACGACAGCCACGCCGACGACAGCCACGCCGACGACAACCGCGCCGACGACAACCGCGCCGACGACAACCGCGCCGACGACAACCGCGCCGACGACAACCGCGCCGACGACAACCGCGCCGACGACAACCGCGCCGACGACAACCGCGCCGACGACAACCGGCCGACGACAACCGCGCCGAAGCCCGGCGAGGTCGTCATCGAACGGGGCCTCGCGTATGCCACGTGGAACGACGTCACGCTGACCCTCGACCTGTACATCCTGGCCGACCCGAAGGGCGCGCCGGTCATGGTCGAGCCGTGGGAGGCCTTCGGTGAAGACATCGCCCAGGCCGGGGCGATTGCGGTCATCGAAGACCAGGGCATTCCCGATCAGCCCGACTCCGCAGACGGTGAACCACCCTTCTGGGATGATCACGGCGCGCTGATCCGGGCGCACGCCGACGCAATCGGCTGCAAGATCCGCTACGCGCGAGCGCGGGCATTCGAGCTGGGAAGCGACGAACCGATCGTCGTGCTGGGCGGGTTCAGCGCGGGAGGCGGTCTCGCGACCCACGTCGCCCTGTTCGGTGACACCCTCGAGCAACGCTGGGACGAGTTCGCCGCCACGGTCGGCGGGCCGCCTCGTCAGGTCGAGTGCGTGGTCGCCGAGGGCTCGACGCACGTGGATGCACTGGTCGTCGGGAATGGCACCTATGACGCGTTCGTGCCGGTCGTCGAAGGGGCGTTCGGGCGCACGTACGTCCTCGAACGCGCCCCGGAGCTGCAGCCGTTCCTGGCGAGCGCGGTCGGCATCGACCCCTCGCTCAGGGTCCGCCTGATGTCGGCCAGCGGTGACGCCGTCGTTCCGCCGTCGCTCGCGATCGAGTTCGCGGAGGTGCTGGCGGACGCCGGCTACGACGTGCAGGTGATCCCGTACGAGGGCGGCCACACATCTGACCCGTCGGACGAGCTCAGCCTCCAGGTCTTCTCCGAACTCCTCGGCTTGTAGCCCCGATGCCGACCGCCACGGCGTCGCAGGCCCGGAGGTCGATGCATCGCCAGCTCTGACTAGAACACTGGTCATGTTCAGAGACGTTGCCGCTCGCACACGTCAAGGCGAAGTTCTCCGAGATGGTCGACCGTGTCGAGCACACGCACGATCGCATCGTCGTGACCCGGAACGGTCGGCCGGCGGCTGTGATGATCAGCCCCGACGAACTGGCGTCGCTCGAGGACACCCGGTGGTCGGTGCGGAGCACGATCACGGCGTGCTGATCGTCGTCGATCTCGTAGATCACTCGACAGGCGCCGCGCCAGGCCGAGTGGAGCCCAGCGAGCTCGCGTTGCAGGCGCCCGCCGACGCGATGCGGCTGCTCGACGAGCGCGATCAGCATGAACTCGGCGATCGCCGCCGCAGTGCCCTCGGCGAACCGCTCAAGC
>CAWKAY010000006.1:0-541160 GCA_963847775.1 uncultured Acidimicrobiaceae bacterium | reverse complement strand
GCATCGGCCAAGGCGTCGCTAAGACGGCCGAGATCGACGCGTTCGTTCTCGGGGTGCGGTAGCTGCATCGTCGTCAGCCCGAGCCGGTGGGCGATCGTCGTCATGCGCCTGCCGTAGGCCCCGTTGCTGGCGACCAGGACGCCACCGTCGCGCGGGGACGACCGAGCCGAGCACCGACTCGACCACGAACGTGCCGCTGCCCTGCATGAGGACCGCCGTGTACGCCGACCGTGCGGAGGGGTCGGCGACGGCGAGATCGACGAGGCGCCGCCGAATCGACTGACAGATCTCGTGATAGTCGCGATCCCAGGTGGACAGCTCGCGGAGCATCGCCTCACGGACGGTCGCGGTCGTCGAGAGCGGCCCTGGTGTGAACAACAGGTACGGCGTCGATTCAGTCATTCGGTCGAGACCATACATCGTCACGCGGCGAACTGGGCCGTTCGTGGACGCCGCGGGCGTGACCGCGGAGCGTGGTCGAGCGGACGCGGACGGCCCGAGATTCGGTGTCGGCGTGCGGCCCGTTCGATGCGTGGCGCCAGCTGAACCCGACGGCCGCGAGGTCGCGCTCCACCTGCCCACCGATCTGCTCGGCAGTGCGTTCGAGCCACCGGCGGGGCCACCATCGGGACCGTCGAGTTGGCTGCCGGGACGGGTCGTGCCCACTGAGCGTCACACCGAACTTGTCCAAGTCTTGAGGCTGGGCGTGATAACGACTACCGTTCTGTCTCGCAGGCGGACCAAGGCGGACGACTGCGGGACGACTGCGGATCGGGGCGGACCATGTCAAACACGTCTCGACAAACCGCGGGCGTGATTCCGGTCAGACCAGCGGCGCTGCGACCGGGGACGGGTTGGCCCGAACCTCCCCGGCACCGACGCCACGCCAGGATTCGGGTCGCGCCTGCCGGCGCGACCCGAAGCGATCGGATCAGCGCGCGTTCCATCGACTTCGCTCGGCGCATCGATCGGTCTGCTGGTGGCGGCACCGATCCTGCTCGTGGTCGCGGCGCTCGATCCGAGTCGCAGTCGCCGCGGCCCGGTCGTGTTCCGGCACGAGCGGCTCGGCAAGGATCTCGAGCCGTTCCGGTGCTTGAAGTTCCGCACGATGCATCGCGACTCGGAACGGATCATCGAGGAGCTTCGCCGGACCCAGCCCGAGATCGACGCCGAGTTCTCCAGCAACTTCAAGCTCAGCGACGACCCGCGGGTCACCCGACTCGGGCGGTTCCTGCGCAAGTCGAGCCTCCGATGAGCTCCCGCGAGTTGTTCAACGTGCTGCGTGGCGAGATGACCTCGATGGCCCGCGCCCGATCATCGCCGACGAGGCCGCCATGTACGGATCGAAGCTCCGGCTCGGTGCTGTCGGTGCGACCCGGCATGACGGGAGCGTGGCAGGTGGGTGGGCGCAACAACATCGAGTACCCCGAGCGCGTCGACATCGATGTCGACTACGTCCACCGCAAGTCCACGACCGTCGACCTCGCGATCTTGCTGAAGACTCCGGTGGCGCTGTTCGACTGGAATGCCACGTCGTGACGATGGCGAATGTCAGCGGGCGAATGTCAACGCCGGATCAGCCTGCGAGCCAGCTCGCGCCCCGGCTCGTGACGGCGGTGATCGGCACCCGTTCGAAGTGGTAGTCGGGCAGACGGTAGGCCTCCGCACCGAACTGTGACTTGAATCGGGCGAGGCCGGCGTTCTGGCCCGTCTCGCCGAAGTGATAGAAGCGGCAGCCGGCGGCACAGGCCTGTTCGATGGCCAGCTTCTGGAGCAGGAAGCTGGCTCGGGTGGGCCCGGCAAGATCGATGTCCATGGCCCCGTTGGTGTAGTGGGCGTTGCCGTCTTGGAGGACCACGATCGAAGCCGCCGGCCGGCCGTCGACACGGGCCAGCCAGATCGTCGAACGCAGTGCCCAGGGTCTCGGCCATCACCGACAGCAGATGGGCCGGGTCTCGTCGGCGGGTCCGCCACCGGTAGAGCTGGCTCCCCCGGCTGGTTTGCCCCGCCCAGCGCTCGACCGACTGCTCCCACAGCTGCCGGAAGGCGGGTAGCAGAGCCGTGCCGTGCTGCCACTCCACGTCGATCGACGATCGCTCGGCCTTGCTGATGGCCCGCCGTGCCTGTCCGTTGAAGCGGTGCTGTGCGACGTGGTCGAACCCGCCGGCGAGATCGAGGATGTGGACGGTCCGCACCGTCGAACCCGTGGCCGACGACCCGAGGGCAGCCCAGACCTCCGGCGTTCGGAGGGGGCTCGACCGGACCATCGTGCGGAGGACCGGACGCCCCGGCCAGGTCGGCCGAGACGGTGGCCAGCTCCTCCGGCTTCAACGGCTGCGAGGCCAGGATGCTGCCGGTCCTCGACGTCTTCTCGACCGCCAACGGACCCCGCGCGCGGGCGGTTCGGTACATCGGGAGGACGAGCCGCTGCCCGTCCTCGAACTCGTAGAGGCGGCTGGCGTCCTCGACCCCGTACGCCACGCACAGGGCGTCCAGCGCGGCCGGCGTCTGGTAGACGAAGGTCGTGGTGTCGGCGTCGACCACAGCTTCCCATACCGGGCGCGGAGCCGGACTCGTCACGTTGTAGTCGGCCAGTCCTCTCGAGCTTCCCCGCCCCATCTCGGTTTCCCCTCAGCAGCGTGTCCGGGCATCCGGGTGCAGCACGGCACCTGGACGGAGAGTACCGGGAGAGAGCGCGAAGGACATGCAAGTTCGCGATCCGGACCCCGCTGACGCCGTGATCTCGAACGAGATCTTCGACGAGATCTTCGACGAGAGCTCGACCGCGATGCGGCGTCGGCTGCGTTTGGGTATGGTGGCGATTGCGCTTCGCCGAGCCTCGGGGAAGTCGGCGGAGCGATGGCTGGTCGGTGAAATCCCTGGCCTCCGGGAGGCCAACGTGGCAGAGAGTGGAAACATCGACGATTCGGACCGGGATGTCCATCTGGTGCGTCCACGGCGAGGTCGGGCGATCGTCTTCCCCCTGGCCATCGCTGCCATGGCCGTCGTCGTGGCCGTGACCGTCGGCGTCGGCTCGGAGAGCGCGGCCCCCGACGTCTTCGTCGTTGTCGAGCCCAACATGCCCGGCACGAGCTCGACCCCGTTGGCGAGCTCCTCCGTCACGAGCGCGGCCGGCACCGCCACGAGCAGCCCGGCGATCCAGCCGGGAACCTCCTGTTGCGGCGAAGGACGAGCCAACGTGTTCGTCAACGCCCGCTCGGCGTTCGACGAGTGGTCGAGCGGCGGTCACTGGGACTTCTTCAACGCCAACTACGACCTGATGCTGGTCTACGAGCCGTACTGGGATTCCGCGCTCCAGCACTATGACGACGTCATCGTCTACGACAACGTCTACGCCATCTACGTCGGCTCCGACAAGGCCGCCGACCACCCCGAGTGGATCCTGCGGGAAGCTGACGGCTCGCCGGTCTACATCCCGTGGGGGTGCTCGGATGGCTGCCCCCAGTACGCCGCCGACATCAGCGACCCGAGCTACCAACAGAACTTCATCGACGAACTGACCGAGGTCCGCGATCGCGGCTACCCGGGGCTGCTGCTCGACGACGTGAACATGTTGTGGCGCCTCGGCGACGAGAACGGCGACGACGCCGTCCCCATCGATCCCAACACCGGCCAGCCCCTGACCCTCGCGAGCTGGCAGCAGTACTTGGCTGACTTCCTCGAGAGGATCCGGGCGGAGTTCCCCGACCTGCAGATCGGTCACAACGCCATCTGGTACGCCGACTCGCCCTCGTTCGACAACCCGTACGTCGAACGACAGATCGCCGCGGCCGACATCATCGAGCTGGAGCGGGGGGCAACCGATTCCGGCCTGGTCGCCGGGAACGGCAAGTACGGGTTCCAGTCGTTCCTCGGCTTCATCGACCGGGTCCACCGCTTGGGCGGCAACGTGATCCTCCTCGACGAGTCGGCCCAGTCGCCCGAGGAGCAGTGGTTCAACCTGGCCGCCACCTTGTTGGTGAACGACGGCGGTGACCTCGTGAGCACCGAGCAGTGGAGCGTCATCAGCCCCGACGGGTTCTGGTCCGGGTTCGACACCGATCTGGGCGACGCCCTGGGCCCTCGCTACCTGGCAGACGGCCTCATCCGTCGGGACTTCACCGATGGCATCGTCTTGTTGAACGAGCCCGACCGGTCGACGGTGCGGGTCACGCTCAGCGAGCCGATGTGGTTGCACGACGGGACGATGGTGACCGAGGTCGAACTCGGCGAGCGCGAGGCGGTCGTGCTGTACCACTCCGAGCCGCACGTGGCCGCGCGTCTGTTCACGACCGGCGCGGTCGTCGAGAAGGCCGCCGAGCGCATCAGGTAGCACGTCGACGCGTCGACGAGGACGGAAGCCCGGACTCGGTGGCGGTCGCGATCGCGGCCTCAGGCTGGCTTGATGCAGTGAAAGACGTGCTCGTCGCCCGTGAGGCCGTAGCGCCGGCGCTCGTCCTGGTCGAGATCGGTCTCCCGGTGCAGCGACACCTCGAAACCCGCGCTCCGCAGCCGATCCGCCAGATCGAGTCCATAGGCGCGGACATGCCCCCGCTCGCCGAAGCGGCGGGCCCGCTCGTCAGGATCCGTGATCGACGGGTCCTCGTCGGTGGGCCGCTCGAGGTCGAGAGGGACCGACACGACCGCCAGCCCACCGGTTCGGAGGCACCGGTGCAGCTCGGCGATGGCAGCGCGGTCGTCGGGCACGTGCTCCAGCACGTGGACGCACAGCGCCAGATCGATGGAGCCGGTCCGAAACGGGAGGGCGGTGGCGTCGCCGCCGACGTCGGCCCGGTCGGCGGCGGGCTCGAGATCGACACCGTGGTGGTCGACGTGCGGCTGCCGGCGCAGCGCCCGGGCCAGGCCCAGCCACGGAGCCACCTCCAGCACCACGCGGTGATCGCCGCCGAGATCGGCGTGCTGCTCGAGGTGCCGCCACACGCGGCGATGACGGGCTTTGACGTTGCAGCGCGGGCAGTAGCCGGCTGGTGCGGTGCGGAGCAGGCTCCACTGGTCGGCGAAGGCTCGCACCGACCGACCGCACACGGGGCACCGATGCTGACGGCCGGCGAACAGCACGCCCCGGATGCCGAGCACGCCGGTCTTGGCCCCGGCCCTCAGGCGATCAGTCAGCGATCGACGGGCCACAGCGCTCATTCGCCGTGCCTCCAGCGCCGCCACCGGGTCCGGAGCCCCGGCAACCGCACCATCGCCCAGGTCCGGGCCCGCAGGTAGAGCGCCAGGCCATGCCCCCTGGCCCTGATCCAGACCGTGGCCAGGCGGGCGCGGAGCTGTCGAACGGCGGCGACCGCTGCGGTGTCGTCGGCCCGATGGACGACGATCGTCGGGTCGAGGGGCTGGACGAACCGGTAGTCGTGCCGATCGAGAAACCGGGTCACGATGTCGGCCGCCGCCCGACGGTCGAGTTCGGGATCCGGCACCTGGCCGAGGCCGGTCTCCCGGTGGTCGGTGTCGACCAGCGCGGTGACAGCAGGGGCGCCGCTCCCCGGTACTGCCGGCGCCTGGCTCAGGGTCTGGACGGTCCTCAGATCCGCTGCGGTGAGCCGACGTCGCCGGGTCACCGCCAGGTAGGCCCGGATGGCGAGGTCGTGCTCGGGCGGAGCCCGGTGGATCCCGTCCTCGTCGGGCCGGCGATCGCCGAGGACGGCTCGAGCCCACCTCTCGTCGACGAAACCGCTGGTGACCGGCCGGATGTCGAGTGGCACCGCTCCGCCCGCGATGGTGACCAGGAACCGTCCTCCCACCGGGCGGGGGTGGCCATCGACCGGCCGCCCGTCGATGATGGTGTGGAGCGTGTGGAGCTCTGACGTCATCAGCTGGATCGGCCCGTCCGCGGGGTCCGGCCCGCCGATGGCCACGTAGGGGACGATGGGGGCGAGAAACGTCAGCATCTCGGTCAGCGACGACCAACCGTCGCTGCCGGTCGGATCGCGGTGGATCGATCTCGTCGGCGCAAGGCCGTCGATCGGTTGGGCGGCGGCCAGTTGGGTCGGGGTCAGCCCGAGGAGGACGGCCAGGTCCCGTGTCGACTCCCACGCGTTCTCGCCGCAGTGGACGCTCATGTTCCCCAACGTGTCCCGGTAGCGATTCTTGGCGTCGACGAAGTTGGCGCTGACCGGCCTCATACCCCGTGACGTTGGCCGGGTCTCGACCGCCGGGTTCTCGTCCCGCACGGCGACGGCCAGGAATGGTCCTCGCCCCTTGTTCAACTCGTGGTAGACGCCGGCGACGTCCAGATCGGAGTAGAACCGCTCGTAGTTGCGGCGGACCAGATGATCGGACCAGGTCACCTCGATGAGGTCCAGGATCTCGAATCGATGGGCCAGATCGTCGAGGATCGGACCGGAGCACGACCGCCCGATCGGCCAGATGACGAACAGGCCGACCGGCGTGGCGGGCGTCGCCGACCCCCAAGCACGAGGGGCTGCGCCGTCGGTCATGATGCCTGTCTGCTCCTGCCCTTGCGGCAGGGATCGATGATGACGCTGGCCAAGTCGGCGAGGAACGGCAAGGGGTCACGAGCCGACGCGATGGCGAAGGCTTTCGGGCCACGGTAGCTTCGCAGCACCTCGCGCAGTGAGGTCTCCCGTCGAGCCAGCAGCACCACTGCGGCCTGCAGGTCGTGGCGAAGATCGAACCACTTGGCCCCTGAGTAGCTCTGGATCCTGGCTGCCGGCAGGGGGTCGCCGACGATGTCGTTGAACATGGTCAACAGCAGCTCGACCCCGCCGGCCTCGGCGATGGCCGACCGTCCCGTCGGCCGTCCCACGTTGGCCTCGATGGCGTAGTGGGTGCCGGTCCGAGGGTCTCGCTTGGTCTCCAGGTAGGCCAAGCCGGAGTAGGGCACGCTGCCGAACAGCTTCAGGGCCGTCGCCAGCAGGTCGGCGTCCTCGACCTCGATGCCGGACGCGCTCGACCCGGCACCTGGAGGCCACTGCCGCATCTTGCGGGCGGTGAACGTGGCGAGGGGGGCACCGCTCCGATCGAAGTACCCGTTGAAGGAGTGGAGGGTCGAGTCGTCACCGGGGATGAGTGACTGCACGACGAAGCTCTCGGCATCGTCCCGGTGGGTGGCGAAGACGGTTCGGAGCTCGTCTGCCCGGTCGACGACGTGAACCTTCCGGCGGGTCTTGGCGTTCCAGCGCGCCGTTCGGATCGCCGGTTTGAACACGCACGGGAACTCGATCTCCACCGCCGCCTGCTCGAGCTCGTCGTCGTCGGTCACCAGCACCGTGGGCGGAATCGTGAGGCCGATCTCCTGGGCGTGCCGTACGAACGCCGGCTTGGACATCAGCTGACCGACGACCTCGTCCGGTGGCAGGTTGAACCGGAAACGGTCGGACAGATCGTCCCGGCGGCGGGACACCAGCGCCACGCTCTGGTCCTGGCAGGGGACCAGTACCGGTTTGGCATCGGCGTGGGCATCGATCGAGGCGAGCACCGTGAGGAGGTCGTCGGTTCCGGTGTCGGCCTCGAGGATCCGGACCGGAACTCGGGTCCGACAGTAGGCGTGGCGAAGGTCGTTGGCCACCGCGGTCACCGCGATGCCGTGCCCGTGCAGGATGCGAGCGGTCTGCAGGCCCTGGAGGCTGTCCAGCCCCACGACGACGGCATGCCTGTCCGATTGGGTCGACATGTCGGGATACCGCCTTCTCCGCTGTCCAGCGGTTCCAAACGATATCCCCCGCCATGCGACCCGTCACCATCTCGCCGGTCCGTTGATGGACGACGGATCGTCGGCAAGTCCGCTCCCCACCGATTCCATCGTCGCTCGTCACCCGCCCCGACACCGGCCAACGATAACGCTGTGAGCCGAGATCGTCCGAGCCCATGCCGACGGCGTCGTGGTTGCGGCCGGTGAGCAGCGAGGCGCCCGTGGGTGAGCAGAGCGACGTGGTGCGGAAGTTGGCAGGCCGCCGTCCGCCGGGCGGTCCTTGTTCGGTCGTCGCGGCTGTGGCCGCTCCATTCGTCGAGGACGGACCATGCCGAGATCATCGCCTCGTGAGCCACCCCCACCGTCGGCGCCCCGGTCAGTCGATCGGAGTCGAACGACAGCAGGCGGTGCTCGCCGAATCGTTCGATGATGGCTGCATGGCCACGATGTCGACCGAGAGCGAGGTGACGTCGCGTGCCGCAACACGGCGCCGACTGACCGTTGGAGGGAGTGCACGACGCCGGTTCCAGCGGTCGCCCGACCGAATCCTCTCTCGGCGACCGAACCGGCCGGTCACGACCAACTGCTCTGGACTGGGATCGTGCGGCAGCCGAAGCCGCAGGTTCGGTCGCTTCGGCTGCCACAGAGTGCCGATCGATGGGTGGGGTCAGCGAGGACGAAGCGAACACGGAACCCGCTCGTCGGGACGCATCCGGAACTCGTTCGATCGGGGTCGTCAACGAGCCCGACGTGCGTCGGTCAGCATCGGCCACGGGGTTGGGCCGAGACGCGGGACCCGTCGCTGATGGAGCACGTCGAACCCGCCAGCGCGCAACAGCCGGCGCAGGTGTCGCGGAGTCAATGCGCGAACTGGCTGACCGGCGGCCGCTGTCCACACGTGCGCGGCCGTCTCTCCCACATCGGAGATCGCGGCGATCGAGGCGATCAACAGCCGGCCGCCCGGACGAAGGACCGCGGCCAACTCCGCCAGTGCCCGGCGCTGATCCTGATACCAGTGGAACGATTCCGTGCACACCACGACGTCGGCGCACGCCGAACTGAACGGCAGTGTCAGGGCGTCGGCCCTGACGAGGTGCGCGCTGTCACCGACTCGCTGAGCCGCCTCGCGGAGCATCCCGGCGGAAGCGTCGATGCCCACGACGTCGGCATCGGGAAACCGTTCCGTCAACCGCAAGGTGAGGTGTCCGGTCCCGCACCCGAGATCCAGGACCACTGCGGGGCGGTCGGCGACGAGGCGGTCCAGCACCGCATCGTGAACTGGGCGATACATCGCGTTCTGAAACGCAGGACGGTCGTAGACGACCGACCATCGATCGAACAACATCGACCCGCGACGCGCCATGATCCAGTGTCGCATGAACGACGAACTCCGACTCAGCGATGCGTGACCGCATCACGCCGCGTGGCGCAGTGTGATCCTCGATGTGTCGACCGGAAGTTGCTGGACCGGTCCCCGCCCGGCCTGTGCAGGCGGAGCGGAACTTCGGTTCGTCAGGCACCTCGGTTGTCGATCGCACCCTGGTCGTAGGGCTCGATCATGATGCACTCGCCGGGACACTCCTCGGCGGCCTCGACCGCATTGTCGATCTCGGAGTCGGGGATGCGGGCCACGCCGCGCCCGCTTTCCGGGCCGTGACCCGCGCCATCGGCGCCGTCGAACACGATCCGCTCGCCGAAGTGCTCGGCTTCCTCTTTCACCACCCAGAGGCCGTCGTCACGCGGCTCGAACACCGCAGGGCAGATCTCCGAACAGATCCCGTCGCCGGTGCAGAGGTCCAGAACACGAAGAAGATCGGCGAGATCGAGGCACAGAATCGCGATTTTGGAGGCATGTGTTGGTGTGGGTGTCGTGACGGCCTTCGTGAACGTGAGGTTCAGGCGGCTGACGACGTCGCAGGGGTGTGACCTGACCGCAGCGCCGATCGTTCAGCGACGTCAGCGTCCGCCAACGAGGTAGCTCAAGTGATCAATCGCAGGTCGATCTCAGAGGTCAGGAAGCTGGCATCGAAGCCAGCCGGTCGCCGATGCGACCAGCACCGTCTGGCCGTTCCTGATCGCGCGCAGTGGGTCTCGGTATGGCGGATCGGTGCTGATCTGCTCGAAGTCATCCACCAGCCAGTCCGTGCCGTTCGTCGTGGCGAGCAGCCAGATGTCTTCGCGGCCTGCAACCCCGGTGACGTCGAAGATCGCATCATCGTAGTTGGCGACGAGAATCGGTTGGTCGTTCGACGGGTTGCGGACGGTGACGGTGCCATCGTCGTCGATGGTCAGGTAGTCGAACGCTCTGGGGTCGTCCCGCGAATATCGAGCACTGCATCCAGGCCGTTCCGTGCGGACGCGCACCCGGCTCGAGCATCCGGCGAACCTCGGCCAGCGTCGCCCTCCGATCGAGGAAGAACCGGAATCCTTGATGGCCCGCCCGAGGCGCCGGGGCGGCCCATCAGGTGACGAACGATCAGCCCGCTCCCACACGCGAGATCGGCAATGAGCGACGATGGCTCAGGCGACACGCAGATCAACCATCGGCTCGGCCCAACGGCTCGAACAACCACGGCACGAGCACCCGGTCGTACGCAACAGCAGACGGATCCAGATCGATGTTCCGACGAAATCAGGCCCCAGCAGGTCCCGAGGTCGATTCTCCACGCGATCCACCCAGAGGACAAGGTCCACTGCGGCCCGGCGACTCGTCCACGACGCGGCCGAGGAGATGATGCCGCGAAGCAGATCGCAGCTCGTCGACGCGGATGGTTCCATCACACGACGCCGGTCGTGTCGCCATGGACACGCAACCGGTTCCGAGGCCTGCCGTGCGCCGGCTGATCAGGAGGTGCAGTCTCACCAGGTCCGGAGGGATTCGGTGTGGCCGTCGACCGAGAGTGCTTGCCCGGAGACCTTCCGGCCGTAGGGCGACGCGAGATAGGCGATCGTCTGCGCGATCTCAGCCGCATCGATGAAGGTGCGCATCGACGTCTGACGTTCGAATCCGAGGCGGATGTCGGCCGGAGACCGCCCGCTCGCTCGACTCTCGAGGTCGATCACGTGGTCCATCCGGGCACCCGAGATCGACCCCGGGCAGATCGCGTTCACCCGGACCCCGAACTCGCCGAGCTCCATCGCCATCGTCTTCGTGAGACCGATCACCGCCCACTTCGAAGCTGCGTAGGCACTCCGGTACGGAAACCCGTGCAGGCCAGCCGTCGATGCGATGTTCACGATCAGACCCGACCGCGCCGCGGTCATCGGTGGGATCGCGTGGCGCGACGTACGGAACATCGAGGTGACGTTGACGTCCAGTGTTCGTGTCACTTCGAGCGGGTCGATCTCCTCGAGGCGCCCTCCGGGCCCGGCGACACCGGCGTTGTTGACCAGCACATCGATCCCACCCATGTCGCCCAACGCACGATCCATGAAACCGTCGATCGACTCGGTCACGCCGACATCGGCGATCGTGCCGACGATGCGTTCGCGATCGCAGACGGACGCGAGAGCGTCCTCGTCGACGTCGCAGACGTGCACGTGGGCCCCGGCCTCGGCGAACAGCTCCGCCGTCGCCCGACCGATGCCGGCCCCGGCAGCGGTCACGACGACTCGCGCGCCCGACAACTCCAGATCCATCAGTGACCTGCGCTCATCGGAGCATCCCGAGCCACTGCCCGCCCCGTGCTGCGGCGACGATCGTTGCGCTCGCCGACGGCTCGAAGCCGGGCGGACCGTCGTCGAATCCGTCGACCGGCGACACGATCAGAGGCTGCCGAGGATCTCGTCGCGCTTCTTCGCGTATTCGTCGTCGGTGATGGCGCCTGCGGTGCGGAGCTGCTCCAGCTTCGCGAGCCGCTCCTCGATGGACCCGTGCGAGTCCGGAGCCGCAGCGTCGGTCTGCATCGCCCGCGCCATGGCAGCAGCGTCCCGTTCGGCCTGGTTGTTGCTGTGGGCTTGGACCTGCTGGAAGATCAGCGAACGGACCCGATCCGGATCGGGGATGTTCTCGAAGACGGAGTCCCCGGTCTCGCCGGCCGACTCGATCGTCAGGGTGCCGTTACCGAGTAGGCGTGCGATCATGCTCTGCTCGAAGTTCACGTTGTTGACCCGGTTGAGCGGGATCGACACGCCCTTCCGGCGGAAGAATCCGCTCTGGTAGGCGACGCGTTGATCGGTGATCGCGAACCGCGTCGTCTGCCACTGCACGAATTCGTACGCCGTGGTGGCCAGCCAGACCACGAAGGCGATCGCCGTCGTCCACAGCAACACGGTCGCGACGGCCCCTTTCGCCCAGATCGCCACGATCAAGAGCACGATGATGCCGACCCCTGACAGGACCTGCTTCCAGAAGTACCACCAGTGCGGGTGGGAATGGAGCACCATCGTCTCGCCCGGCATCAGATCGAGTTGCGGACCGACCACGGATGAAGTGTACGGCGCGCAGCCCACCCGGACATCACCCTGGCGCCTGCCGGATCATCGACCGACCGATACTGCCGTGGCCGATGGGGAAGTGGGGAGCGCTCGTGGTGTTCGGCCGAGCCCAGCCCGACGCACTCGGGATCGGCCTCTGCCTCGCCGTGCTCTCGCTCGATCTCACCCGCCATCTTCCCCACCGCGACCGGACCACCTCCGCCGCAGAGGAGTCGAGTTGGCGCAGCCGTACACGTCACCGACCTGCGCAAGGTGTTCGCGGTACCGGTTCGCGAGGCCGGGCTCGGGGCGGCACTCAGGAGCGTCGTCCGGCGGCAACACCGCGACGTCGTCGCCGTCGACGAGGTGAGCTTCCGGATCGCGCCCGGAGAGGTGGTGGGATTCCTCGGGCCGAACGGTGCCGGCAAGACCACGACGCTCAAGATGCTGTCGCGTCTCCTCCACCCGACGGGCGGCCAGGTTCAGGTGCTCGATCACGAACCCTGGCGTCGGGAGCGGGACTACCTCAGTCGCATGACGTTGGTGATGGGGAACCGCAACCAACTCCAGTGGGATCTCCCGGCACTCGACAGCTTCGCGCTGACGCGAGCGATCTACCGTCTCCCCGAGTCCGTGTTCGTCTCCCAACGCGACGAACTGATCGAGCTGCTCGAGCTCGGTGGCCTCGTCGACAAGTCGGTGCGCAACCTGTCGCTCGGAGAGCGAATGAAGGTCGAGATCGCCAACTCGCTGCTTCACCGACCCGAGATCCTCTTCCTCGACGAGCCGACGCTCGGGCTCGACGTCCCCATGCAGCGTCGGATCCGGGTGTTCCTGCGCGATTACAGCGCACGGCTGGGTGCGAGCATCATGCACACCACCCAATCCATGGCGGATGTCGAATCGTTGTGCGAGCGAGTGATCGTGATCCACCACGGAGGCATCCTCTTCGACGGACCGCTCGAGGTGCTCGCGCGACGGTTCGCCGGCCACAAGACGTTGGTCGTCACGCTCGACGAACCGGCGGATCTGACGGAGTACGGCGACGTCGTCGAGGCCAGTCCGACCCGGACGACACTTCGCATCCCCCGCGACGAGACGGCAACCGTCACTGCCCGCCTGCTCTCGGAGTACGCGGTCCCCTGACGGTCGAGGACCCGCCGATCGACGAGGTGATCGAGCTGGCTTTCGCCAGCGGCCCGCCGGACGGGTCGGGGTCGTGAGCGGAGGCGAGACCACCACCACCACCACCACCACTAACGGCGTCGGTGTCGGCGCTGCCTCCGACGCCGAATTCGAGCGTGAAGGGGCGGTGCGCTCGTACATCCGGCTGTAAGCGACCCTCGGGCGGACGTCGATCATGAACGGCGTCCAGTACCGGGTGGCCAACTACTGCTACATGATCGGCATGGTCGCCGAGCCGGTGGTGTATCTCGTCGTCTGGTCGACGATCGCGCGGCAGCAGGGCGGTTCGATCGACGGATACACATCGGGGAGGTTCGCCGCCTACTACATCGTGTGGACGCTCGTGAGGAACATGAACATCGTCTTCACACCGTTCGGATGGGAGCAGCGCAACCGTGAGGGACAGCTGTCGGGTGATCTGGTTCGCCCACTGCACCCGCTCCACTACGACCTTGGCGTCTTCGCCGGCTGGAAAGTGGTGGTCATCGTGCTGTGGCTCCCGATCGCGGCAGTGCTCACGGTGATCTTCCGTCCGGAGCTGCATCCCTCGGCCGCTCAGATCGCGACGTTCGGGGTCGCGATCTGGGGTGCGTACCTGATCCGGTCGATGCTGCTGTGGATGCTCGGGATGATCACGATCTGGACGACACGGGTGAGCGCGTTCTTCGAGGCGTACTTCGCTGCGGAACTGCTCCTGTCGGGGCGCCTGCTTCCGGTGTCGCTGATGCCCGACTGGACGCAGACGATCGCGGGCTTCCTGCCCTTCGAATCGACCTTCGGGTTCCCAATCACCGCGCTCGTCGGTCCGATCACCAACCGCAAGCTCGTCGTGGGTCTCGCCACCCAGTTGGTGTGGATTGTCGTCGGCGTGGTCGGCGTCCGACTGATGTGGCGGCGGGCCCTTCGCGCCTGCACAGCGGTGAACGGATGAGCGAGCACGCGGGACGCAGCGAGCGCCTCGGAGCGTTCCGGGTCGGCTGGCTGCACCTCCGGGTCGGCGTGATGAACGAATTGCAGTACCGCGCCAACTTCGTCGTCCAGCTGCTGCAGTCGCTCGTGGCGATCGGCACCGGTCTGGTTGTGCTGGCGTTGATCTTCGGTCGCACCGACGATCTCGACGGCTGGACACGGCCGCAACTGCTGGTCGTGATGGGGGTCTTCACGCTGGTGGGCGGCATCATCGGTTTCGCGATCGAACCGAACATGGGTCTCGTGATGGGCGACGTGCAGCACGGCACGTTCGACTACGTCCTCACCAAGCCCGTCGATTCCCAACTCCTCGCGAGCGTCCGCGAGTTCCGGATCTGGCGCCTGACCGACGCCGTGGTCGGGCTCGTCGTGCTGGTCTGGGGACTGACGCAGCTGGACGGCGGTCTCGGTCCGAGCGAGGTCGCCGGCTTCATGGTCACACTGTCGGCCGGCACCGTGCTCATCTACTGTCTCTGGCCCACCTTGACCGCAGGAGCCTTCTGGTTCGTCCGCATGGGCATGGTGCAGGAGCTCTTCACCGGTCTGTACAGAGCCGGGCAGTATCCGGTGACGGTCTATCCCGCCTGGCTTCGGGTCCTGCTCACTTACCTCGTGCCGCTCGGTTTCGCCATCACCGTGCCATCGGAGTCCCTCACCGGCCGGCTCACCGCACTTCGACTCGGAGTGACCATTGGCTTCGTGGTGGTGGTCTTCGCAGCGACGCGCCGATTCTGGCGGGTCGGGACGCGACACTACTCCGGCGCTTCATCGTGACCGTTCGGACCTGACGCCGTCGACGGCTCAGGCGCCACGACCGTCGATCGCCGCCTGATCGTACGGCTCGATCATGATGCATTCGCCGGGGCACTCCTCGGCTGCCTCGACGGTGTTGTCGATCTCGGAGTCGGGGACGCGCGCCACGCCGCGACCGTTGTCGGGGCCGTGACCGGCGCCCTCGACGCCGTCGAAGACGATCCGGTCGCCGAAGTGTTCCGCCTCCTCCTTCACCACCCACAGCCCGTCGTCGCGGGGTTCGAACACCGCCGGACAGATCTCCGAGCAGATGCCATCGCCCGTGCAGAGATCCTGATCGATCCAGACCATCAGCGTCGTCGCCATCGTGCTTCGCTCCTCGGACGGGGTCGGTGATTGAACGTCCGGCAAGGTGTCTACCCGTTCGTTCGGTGTTCCAGACGTGGTGCGTTCCGAGTGATGCCACACGCAGCGCTGCCGGCGGCCGTCGCAGACCTCCTCCGTCGACGCTGTTCGTTCCGGCCGGTACACGATCTTCCCTCGCCCGGAGTGGCTTCCGGTCGCGATGCACCGCTCCCAACGGATCGGCAACCGTCTCGATGCCGGGCTGCCGGAGCCCGTCCCCCCGACCGCGCTCGCAGATCATGGCCGAGGTGATGGTGGCGACGGGGCACGACGCCGTCGCCCGGCGCGAACGACCGGGCACCATCGCGGGCACCGACCGATGGTCCGTCCGAGGGCGCTCAGTCGATGCCGACGACGTCGATCAGCTGGGTCGCCCAGGTCATCGCATGGCGATGATCCTGGAGGTCCTGCTCGCTCACGGGTGGACACGTGTCGAGGTGGGAGATCCGCTCGAGCTCGACGGCGGTGCGCAACACGTCGGTCAGTGGGCCAGGGCTCCCGATCAGCGCCTCACGGATGTCCTCGCTGAGGCCGAGCTCGTCGACGACCTCGGCCATCGGCGAGTCGGTGATCGCATCGAGGAGCGACAGCATGCCCACGGTGTAGTACGTGCTCGCCCGCTGCGCGTGGTGGCGGCCGCCTGCGAGTTCGCAGTACTTGGCCCGAGTGAGCGCGAGCGTGATCAGCTCGATCGGCTTGTGGTCGACTGTGGCGAGCAGCGCCAAGCTCGTCCAGCTCCGGAGGAGATCGCGACCTACGAGAACGGCAGCGTGCTCGATCGATTCGATGCCGACCCGGAGCCCCATCGCTGCGGAATTGACGAACCGCAGCGCCTTCACCGACATCGAGATGTCCTGGGTGAGCACCTGGACGATGTGGGACACCGTTGCACCGGGATCGTTGACACAGGCGAGCAACCGGATGAGGGTCAGCGTGTTCGGTGGGATCCCGACGCCGGCCACGATCGCCGGCCGCGCGAAGAAGTAGCCCTGGTAGTAGTCGGCACCGGCATCGGCGACCACACGGAACTGCTCGTGCGTCTCGATCCGTTCGACCAGCGACCTCCGGCCGGCCGCGTGGTCGCGTTCGATGCACGCCCGGAGGCGGTCTCCGTGGACGCAGGTCAGGTCATACTTGACGATGTGGGCGTGCTCGAGCAGCGTCGCCGTCGGACCCGACTCCACGAAGTCGTCGAGTGCGATCGTGTACCCGTGCTCGACGAGCCGCTCGATGCCCAGCCGGACGTCCTCGGTCGTCGACACATCCTCGAGCACCTCGAGGACGACTCGATCGGGTGGCAGGCATCGGATGAGAGCGGGGTCGGCCAGGTAGCGACCGGTCAGGTTCACGAACGCCAGCCGATCGCCGACGAGCTGATCGAGGCCTATCTCGGTGATCGCGTTGAGGAGCACCTGAGCGGTCGCGGCGTCACCATCGATCACCGCCGCGCTTTCGGCGTTCTCGCGCGACCGGAAGAGCAACTCGTAGCCGACGGTGGCGAGCGAACGAGCGAACACCGGCTGGCGACCGACGAAGATCTGCATCATCGCAGTTCGTCACCGGTGAGGCCGGCACGCCGGCCGGTCGATATGGCCACGTCGGGATCGTCCGTCTGCGCCGCGCCGGCGCAAGGATCTGGCGCGGCGCGTACTGTTCGCACCATGTGTCGCAACATCACGACCCTGCGTGGGCTCGAACCATCCGCAACGCCCGACGAGATCGAGGCGGCCGCACGCCAGTACGTCCGCAAGGTGAGTGGCGTCCAGAAGACCTCCGACGCCACGGAACATGCCTTCGAGCGGGCCGTGGCGGTGGTGTCCGCAGCCACGGCCGAGCTGTTGGGTGAACTTCCGCCGCGCAAGGTGCCCCCCAGAACCGAACCACCGCTGCGGCGGATCGCTCGCTCGCGCGCTGCGGTCTGATCCGCGCCGACCGGCGTCGGTCGCTCGCGGGTCGAAAGCCTCTGTCAGGCGACGCGCTCCGATCGCGACGATCGAAGTGCACATGGAGCGTCAAGGAGGTCGCCATGTTCCAACATCTGATCGTTCCGATCGATGGCTCGGCGGCGTCATGGTCCGCGGTCCCGGTCGCCGGTCGCATGGCAGCGGCTGTCGACGGCAAGCTCGAGGTCGTCACGGTCGTCGATCGGCTGGCAGACGTCCGCCCGGCCCAGAACGATCTGGAACAGGGCCTCGAGAACATCGGACAGCTCCCTGTCGAGCCGATCGCTCAAGTGCTCGCGAACGATTCGGTCAGTCGGGCGCTGGCCACCCATCTGGAGTCCACCTCGGGTGCGACCGTGGTCATGAGCTCGCATGGTCATGGCCGAAGTGCTGCCGTGCTCGGGAGCACCGCCGACGAGCTGCTCCGGCTGACGTACGGCCCGATCGTCGTCGTCGGTCCGCAAGTGGGCGACGCAGCGGGAACGCTCGACGGCACCTATGTCGTGCCCGTCGATGGTTCCGACGCGGGAGAGAGGATCCTGCCCATCGCCGAGGCATGGGCGATCGAGTTCGGGGCGGTCCCATGGATCGTGGAGGTGATCAGCCCGAGCGTGCGGGTCAGCGCTGACGTGTTCGAATCTGCCTACCCGTCGCGGCTCGCCCATCGGATGCATGCCGATACGGGTCACGAGATCGAATTCGAGGTCCTGCACGGAGATCGTCCGTCGAAGGCGATCGTCGACTTCGCAGAGCGGATGGAGGCGAGCTTCATCTTCGCCTGCACCCACGGGCGGACAGGTCTCGAGCGTCTCCGTCTCGGCAGCGTTTCAGCGGAGCTCGTCCGACACTCGCCGTGCCCGGTCGTCCTGCATCGGCCACCGCATCTCGCCGATTGACCATCAGCTCGTGCGCGGCGCGGCCCGCTCCGCCGGGGAGGTGGAGCGGGCCGCGTGCCGTGCGCGGTGCCGTCGTCAGCTGGCGGCAGCCACCACTGCTGTGGAGATCACGAGCGCGGAGTTCGGCATGTGCTGCGCGGCGTCGCGGAGCAGATCGAACACCTGGCCGTCACCGGCGACGAGCGAGTCGATCGTGGCGAACACAGTCGACGTGTGCATCTCGAGATTGGCGATCAGGTCCTCGGCGGGAAGCTCACCGGCGGTGATCTCCTCGAAGAAGGCCCCAGCGGCCTGCTTGTAGCCGTCGAGGTCGGTACGCGCCTGCTCCTTCATCATGTCGTCGCCCGTGGCCGCGCCGATCGTGTAGTCGACGAAGAATCCGATGTGCTCACGCCACAGGCCGAGGAACGCTTCGCCGTTCCCGGGGCCGGCAACGCTCCCGACGACCTCTGACAGCGCGACCGAGTTCTCGTCGAGCGTGGCGACCGCGGCCTGTACGGCGGGCGCTTCGAGGTCGCCACCAGCCTCGACCGCCTGCTCGAGAGCGATCCCGGCGAGGTAGACGTGCTCCTGCAGCAGGTTGGTCAGCACGGCTCGTGTCTCGGCCGGGGCGCTCGTGACGTCGCCCGGGAACATCTCGGGTACGGCGTTCGAGATCCCGGTCGACAGGAACAGCGCAGCCCCGAACATGTGCTGGCCGGCCATCCGGAGCTTGGCGAACGCTGCCGGGTCGCCGTCCACGACGGCGTCGATCGCAGCCGTGAGGGTGGAGATGTGGCCGTCGAGCCCGGTGACGAGCTCGCTGGCGACGATCTCACCGCCCGTGACCTCCTCGAAGAACGCTCCCGCAGCCTGCTCGTAGCCGGCGAGGTCGGTCAGCGCCTGGTCGGTCATCGCTCGGTCCCCGGTCGCGGCGCCGATCGTGTAGTCGACGAAGAATCCGATGTGCTCGCGCCACAGGCCGAGGAACGCTCCACCGTTCTCGGGGCCGGCGACGCTGCCGACCGCCTCGGAGAGGGCAACGGAGTTTTCGTCGAGGGCAAAGATCGCGGCCTGAACGGCAGGCGTCTCGAGATCACCACCGGCGTCGACGGCGGTCTCGATGGCGATGCCGGCCAGGTAGACGTGCTCCTGGAGCAAGCTGGTCAGCCCGGCCCTCAGCGTCGACGCACCGTCGTCGGTCGTCGCTGCGACCGGCTCCATGTCGTCGTCGGCCATGTCGTCGGCCATGTCGTCGGCCATGTCGTCGTCGGCCGCGTCGTCGCCGGGTGAAACGGATTCGAGCGGGACGGTGCTCCGGCCGTCGTCGCCGTCGGATCCGCAGGCGGTTGCGACGAGTCCGATCGCGACGATCGAAGCCGCCAGGTTCCTGGTGAGGGGTCGCACGATGAGGGGTTCCTTTCGGTTGGTTCACGCAGCTCGTGAAGGCTGAGCTGTCGGGGTGGATTCGGTACCGGCCGGGTCCTGGATTGGATGTCTTGCGAACGTCCCGATCGTCGACACCGGGTCGGCTCCAATCCGACACGGCGGCGGTGACGAACCATCGACATGAACCGACGACCCATCCCCGCTCTCACCGTGCTGATCGCACTGGTTGCCCTCTCCGCCTGCGACGGCTCCGTGGAAGAAGCAGCGGCGCTCCCGCAGGAGACCGACCTCACGACCCCGGAAACCCTCGGCGACACCACCGGTTCACCCGCGGTCGTCACGATCGCCCGGTCCCGATTCGAGACCCCCGAGCTGTACGTGCGCGCGGGTACCACCGTCGCCTTCGAGAACACCGACGAGTTCGCGCACACGGTCACCTCGGTCGAGGGCGCGCCCGCCGCGTTCGGTTCCGACGAGCTCGGACAGGGCGACACCTTCACGGCCACGTTCGACGAGGTGGGCGAGTACGGCTACTTCTGTCAGATCCATCCCACGATGCGCGGCACGGTGATCGTCGAGTGAGCACAGCCGCTCTCGCCATGGCACCGCAGGCCCCTCCGCCACGTCGTCGCACCGGTGCGCGCCCGGCCATCGAGCATGCGACGATGGTCGGCGTGGTGCAACTCCGGCCCGCGGCCGCAGGCCGACACGACACACCGGCCGACCGCGCCTCGTCGGCGATCATGCGGGCCGCCGACGGTGACGAGTCGGCGTTCGGTGAGTTCTACGACGAGGTCTCCCCGGTCGTCTACGGCACGGTGCTGAGGATCGTCCGCAATCCGGCGATGGCGGAAGAGGTGACCCAGGACGTGTTCGTCGAGCTCTGGCGGCAGGCGGCCCGATTCGACCGCTCCAAGGGTTCCCCCAAGAGCTGGGCGGCCACGATCGCCCATCGACGCGCGGTCGATCGGGTGCGGTCGGAGGAATCGGCTCGGGCACGCGACGAGGCCGACGCCCGCCAGGCGCCGGACGCCCACGACGTCGTCGTCGACGAGGTCACCTCGAACCTCGATCGAGCTCGGGTCGTCGAGGCATTCAACGCCCTGACCGATCCGCAGCGCGAGGCCGTCAGTCTCGCCTACTACGGCGGTCACACCTATCGAGAGGTCGCGATCCTGCTCGACGTCCCGGAGGGCACCGTGAAGACCCGAATACGCGACGGTCTCGTCAGACTTCGCGATCTGATGGGAGTCGCACCATGACCTCCGAGCTGCACCATCTCGTGACCGCGTACGCGCTCGACGCGCTCGATGGCGACGAGCGGGCCACCTTCGAGGAGCACCTTGCCTCGTGTGCCGATTGTCGAGCCGATCTCGCCGGGTTCGGCTCGGTGGCGACTCGGCTCGCGGACGCGAGTGCGACCGCTCCGCCCCCCGATCTGAAGGCGCGCATCATGAGTGAGATCGCGTGGACCGAACAGCTGCCGGCGGATGCCGCAGACGATCGGGCCACCGTCGACCGCGCCGGTGTCACGAGGTTGGCCGATCGACGCCGCCGATTCCGGCCCGCTTCGATCCTGGCCTTGGCCGCTGCGCTCGCGCTGCTGACGGTTGGCGCCGTGGTGGTGATCGGACTCCGCGATCGCGGCCCCGGGGTCGGCGACGTGCGAGCCGCGCCGGATGCGATCGAACTGACGCTCGACCGCGCCGTCGACGACGGTGCCACCGGCTCGATCGCCGTGATCTGGTCGGCCCGGCGGAACCAGCTGGCGCTCGTCGGTTCCGGTCTCGACGTGCCCGGACCCGGGCTCACGTACGAGCTCTGGGCGATCGCCGGCGACACCGCGATGCCGGCCGCGCTGTTCGAGCCCGACGGCGGCTCCGTCAGCGAGGTGGTCGACGTGGCAGCGGACGACGACGTGATCGGCTGGGGGGTCACCATCGAGCCCGCCGGCGGATCGCCTGCGCCGACCGGCGAGGTGTTGTTCTTCGGCGAGCTCTGAATTCATCGCCGCCCTGAGCTGGCGTTCGTGGGACACGAACATCAGTGATGTTCCACGCCACCCGACGGCGTAGGTTCGCCGTCGATCGTCGCGAGCCACGGGGGTGGGACATGACGAACGACAACGACTCGGTGAACGGTGCGAACGGTGAGCCGTTCCGGTTCTTCGACAACCGCGAGAAGTACCTCCTGTTCGTCACCACGACGAGCGAGAAGAGCGTCGTGGCCAACCGCATCGGCGATGAGCTCGATCTCCTCCAACCGACGCCGCCGGCGCTCCGCCTGTTCGACGCAGGTACGGGCAACGGTGTCGTGCTCGCCAACGTGCAGCGCGATCTCCACCGTCGGATGCCGACGGTTCCGTTCGTCGTGGTCGGCAAGGAGTTCAGCATGGAGGACGCCCGCCTCACGCTGGCGACGCTTCCCGGCCGGCTGGCCGAGCACCCCGAGACCATCTTCGTGTTGACGAACATGTTCTACGCCGAGGCGCCCCATCTGTACCCGCGCAAGCCCGAGAACCAGGAACGGCTCCAATGGTGGGACATTGCACTCGACGGTACGACCGGTCACGAGTTCAGCCAGCAGATCGCTGCCCTCGAGCACGTGCTCGAGACCGGCTGGCAGACGACGGCCAGCGAGAGCACCGGCAATCCGATCTACGCGAAGCCGTCGGCGCTGGTGCTCTATCGCAAGGATCGGGCGTTCGCGTTGCATGATCTGATCCCGCGCAACATCGGTGCACCGCAACCGTTCGGGTACGACCTCGTACTCGCCGCTCAGCCGTACCGGTCGCGAACCCCCGCCGAACCGAAGGTGCGCACGGTGCTCGCACCCCTCGCGCGAGCGCTCAACGCGAACGGTCGACTCGTCGTGGTCCAGTCGACGGGCCACGACCCGGGCATGGAGATCGTCCGCCGGATCTGGCCCGGCGACGAACCCTTCGCGACGCCGCGACACCTCCTGATCACCGAGCTCGACCGTCAGCTCAACGTCGACGGCCCGGAGTACCACTTCGAGAACCATGCCGACACGCAGGCACTGTTCAGCTACCACCTGCACGCAATGCCCAACGAGGTGACGAATCGCCTGAGCACCTCGACCGCGCTGGCGGCCTGGAATGCGGCGGTCTATGTCGCCCAGGTCGACGACGAGCGCGTGGCCGAAGCGATGCAGCATGCCGACTACATGAAGGTGACCAACGAGGTCGTGCTCAAGCACGGCGGCCTGTGGTTCCAGGACGAGAGCTTCGTCGTCGTCAAGACCTGACGTCTCGGTTGGGGTCAGACCCCGAACGTGACGGTCATTGGATGGGTTTCACGGGCGTTTCGCCTGCGAGGAGTCGGTCGAACCTGGAGCGCATGTTGTCGATGCTCTCGGGGTGGGTGATCACGTAGAACCGGTTCGCCAGCACTGCGTCGCGGACCTGGACGGCGACTTCGTCGGCGTCGAGCGCCTCCTCGGTGAGCTGCTGGCGGCGCTTCGCCTTGTACTCGGCCATCTCCGCGGCCTGTTCCGGTGTCAGCTCGTAGTGCAGCCGTTCCGGGAGGTTGCGGACCGCCTGTGAGATGTTGGTGCGGACCCAACTCGGGCACAGCACCGACACCCCGACGTTGGAGCCGTCGTCGACGAGCTCGAACAGCAGCGTCTCGCTGAGCGCAAGTACCGCAGCCTTCGACGCGTTGTACGGGGCCATCCGCGGATGGTGATAGATCGCGGAGACCGACGCCGTGTTGACGATGTGACCCTCGTCCTGTTCGAGCAGGTGCGGGAGGAACGCACGGAGCCCGTGCACGACGCCCCACAGGTTGACGCCGAACACCCACTCGAAGTCGCGGCGCGGCAGGTCGACAAGCTTCAGGCCGCGGCTGCCCACGCCGGCGTTGTTGCACACCAGGTGTGCCCCGCCGAAGTGTTCGATGGTGGTGTCGCGCAACTCCTCGACCTGCGCCTCGATGGACGTGTCGGTCACGACGGCGAGCACCTCGGCGCCCGACCGGGTCAACGCCGCCGCCTCGCGGTCGAGGGTCGACGCCTCGATGTCGGACATGACGACCCGCATGCCATCCTCGGCGAAGCGACGTGCCAGCGCGAGACCGATGCCCGACGCGGCTCCGGTGACGACCGCGACCTTGCCATTGAGCTCGCGCATCGGCGTCGTGTCAGTCGGCGTCTGCGCCGAGCAGGTAGGCCGCCTTGACGATGTCCGGGTTGTCGCGCAGCTCGACTGCCGTACCCGAGTACTTGATGCGACCACCCTCGATCACGTAGGCGGTGTTCGCCAACGCCAGCGCGACGTGGGCGAACTGCTCGATCAACAACACGCCCGTGCCCTGAGCCGCGACTTGCTGCATCACTGGCATCAGCCGCTTCACGACGACCGGTGCGAGGCCGAGCGACAGCTCGTCGACGACGATGACCTTCGGCTTCGACGCGAGGGCCTGGGCGAGCACGACCATCTGTTGCTCGCCGCCGGAGAGGGAGCGAGCCGTCGTGTCGAAACGTTTCCGCAGCTCGGGGAACAACTCGAGTGCTGCCTCGACGCCTGCTGCAGCCTGGTCGGACGGCAGTGTGTAGGTCGCGACCTTGAGGTTGTCCTCGACGGTCAGGTTGGGAAGGAGTCGTCGACCCTCCGGGACGACGGCCACCCCTGCGGCTCGGATCTTCTCGGGCTTGGAGCCGGTCAACATGGTCTCGCCGATCGAGATCGAGCCGCCCGTCGCCGACAGCATCCCGCCGATGGTCAGGACCAGGGTGCTCTTGCCGGCCCCGTTCGGACCGAGCAGCGTGGTGATCTCTCCGGGCGCGATCTCGATCGTCACATCGGACAGCACCGGTCGTCCGGCACGGGGCACGTCGAGATCGACGATGTGCAGCGCGTCACCGCTCATGAGTCGACCTCCAGTTCAGCGTCGCCGAGGTACGCGGCCATCACCTTCGGATCGTCGAGTACCTCGCGCGTCGTACCGTTCGCGATGACGTGGCCGAAGTCGAGCACGGCGACGTTTTCGCACGTTGCACCGACCAACTCCATGTCGTGGTCGACGAGGATGGTCAACGCGCCCGTGCGATCGGGAATCTGCTTGATCACCTCGCCGAGCGCCGCCGTTTCCTCGTCGGGGAGGCCGGCCGCCGGCTCGTCGAGCAGGACGAGGCGCGGCGACCCGACCACGGCGCGTGCGACCTCGACCAGGCGACGCTCGGCGGCGCCCAACGTCGCGACCGCCCGGTTGAGCGACGGACCGAGACCGACGAACTCGACGGCGTCGATCACCGATGTGCGACGGCCGGAGGCGGGCGCTCCGGAGTGTTCGAGCACCATCAGGACGTTCTCGAACACCGACATCTCCGCGATGGCCTGCTCGGTCTGGAAGGTTCGTCGCAAACCCCATCGCACACGACGGAAGTCGGGGAGCGCGAGCAGGTCGTCGCCGAACGCGGTCACCGTGCCCGCGGCCGGCGTGACGAAGCCGCTCAACACGTTGAAGAAGGTGGTCTTGCCCGCCCCGTTCGGACCGATCAGGCCGTTGATGCCGACGTCCATCGTGACGTTCATGTCATCGATCGGGACGACGCCGCCGAACCGGACCGAGAGCGAGTCGATCCGGATCATGGGGCAGCCCCATCGGCAGTGGCCGCCGGTTTCGCGAATCTGAATCTGCCGGCCACCAGCCGGCCCAGGTTCGTGAGATCCTCGACGACACCCTTGGGCTGGACGATGAGCACCTGCATGACGCCGACGCCGAACAGGATGGTCAACAACTCGACGGGGAGGCCGAGCTTCTTGTCGAGGATCTGGGGGAAGACCCTGAGGAAGAACGCGGCGACGAGTGCACCCCACAGGTTGTAGACCCCACCGAGCAGCACGACCGCGAGCAGCACGATCGATTGTTCGACCGGGAACTGGTTGGTGGTCACACCGTTGCCGGCCACGATGATCGCGCCGGCCACGCCGGTGATCGCCGCCGACAGTGCGAACGCCCAGAGCTTGTAGCGCGTGGTGTTGACACCCGCGGCCACGGCGCTCACCTCCGACTGGCGGATCGAGGCCCACGCCCGTCCAGGTTTGCCCTTGATGTGCCAACCGGCGATGAGGAAGACGATGGCGGCGACGATCACGGTGTACCGGAAGTACGCGATGTCACCCGTCGCGACGTCGGGGCGCGGCAGGGAGTTGAATCCGGATGCGCTGCGTTTGTCGAATCCCCAGAAACCGCCACCGCCGTTCGGGAACTTCACGACGACGAGGATGAGCGTGATCGCGCCTGCGGCCATGAGCGTGACCAGCGCGAGGTAGAGGCCGCTCAGCCGGAGTGCTGGGAGGCCGATGATGACACCGAGCACCCCGGTGAGGACGCCCGTCACGATGAGCAGGATCGGGAACGGCACGTTCTCGTCGAAGAGGAAGTGCATGCGCAGCGCGATCCACGCTCCGGCCGCCACCATCGGGATCTGGCAGAGCGAGTAGATCCCGACGCGCCCGACGAGCAGGCCGAGTCCGAGCGTGACCAACGAGTAGGCCGCCATCTCGAAGACGATCTTCATCCAGAACGAGTCGAGGACCTGCGGGACGACGAACAGGGCGGCGATCACGACGCCGACGAAGGTGATGATCCGGCGCGGGGTGGCCGCCGTCAGGATCGATGGCAGCCGGGTGTCCGCCGCCTGCGTGGTCATGCCACCCTCCCTTCCGTCTCGCCGCGCCAGCCGAAGTACAGCAGCACCATGATCGCGGCGACGAACGGGGTCGCCGTGCGGTACTGCGCGAGCGAGTTCATGGCGCCGAACGACGATTGCACCAGGCCGATCACGAACGCCGCGATCACCGTCGTGCGCAGCGATTCGACCTTGCCGATCAGAGCGGCTGCGAGTGCCGCGACGGGCAGCGTGAATGTGAGCGCTGCGATCTCCATCGAGACGAGGTTGGCGAGGAGGAGCCCGGAGATCCCGAAGAGGATGCCCGATCCGAACCAGGCGAACGCCTCCACCTTCCGGACCGGGATGCCGAGCAGTGCCGCGTTGTCGCGGTCATCGGCAAGCGCCCGCATACCGGTGCCGACCTTCGTGCCGTTCAGGAACAACACGGTGATCACGGCGATCACGATCGGGAAGACCATGGCGATCGCCTGAGTCAAGTTGATGCGGAGCCAGCCGTTGACGTACTGCCAGTTCGAGGTCGGGAGTGCCAGTGACCGCACCGTGGGGGTCCAGTACCACTGCATGACCCCGAGCAGGATGAGGGCGAACCCGAGTGACGCGGCGGCTTTCACCAGCGGATCGCGGTTGGCGAGGGGCGGGCCGAGGAACCAGCCGTACAGCAAGGTCAACACGCCACCGAGGAGGATCGCGACGGCGAATGCGAGGTACTGGTTCCAGCCGTGCACGTTGATCAACTCCCAGGCGACGAGCGATCCGATCGCTCCGACGGCGCCGTAGAAGAGGTTGAGGACGCCGGTCGTTCGATAGAGCACGACGAGGCCGACGCCGCTCATGCCGTACACGCCGCCGAGTGCGAGACCGATGACGAGGAAGGGTTTGAAGTCTGGCATGCGTCTCCTGGCGCGGAGTTCGATCGGGAACCGTCGGAAAAGCGGCGAGGGCCGGCCGGACGACCGGCCGGCCCTCGCTCAGGTTGTCGGGATGGACATCAGCCCGCTGCGGCCTCCGCCTCACGGAGCGCTGCGAGCGGATTGTTGTCGGTCGCTTGGATGTCGAAGCAATCCTCGAGCTGGACCATGTTGCCGTCCTGCGGGACGACGGTCCGGTCGGTGTTGTTCGAGACGTTGCCGAGGCCGGTGTCGTTGGTGAAGTACCACGGCTTGCAGAGCATGTCGCTCTCCGCGTTCTTCAGCCCGCGGATCGCCGCGTTGACCGTCTCGACGTTGTACTCGGCTCCCTCACCCATCCGCAGCAGCGCTTCGGTGGTGAACTTGCCGACGAGGTAACCCATCTGCGAGAACGCAGAGATCGGGAAGTCGGCACCGGCTGCTGTGTGGATCTCGAGCATGGTGTTGTTGTCGGGCAGTCCGGAGTCGAGCACGTTGAACTCGGCATTGATCATGAACTTGCCGTTCCAGTCGGTTCCGCAGCAGTCCTGGAGCGCCTGTGCCACCGATGGATCGTTCGGAGGCGTCGAGCTGCCCCAGAGGACCGAATCGACGAGACCCTGCTCGCTGATCGCCTGGAGCAGCGGGAGAACGGTCGGGCCGGTGAAGTTGAGGACCACGCCGCCACCTTCGCCTGCAGCATCGACGAGCCGCTGGGCGAACGCCGCCGGGTCGGCGATCGGGACGGCCTCGAGGATGCCCTCGTACTCCAAGCCCGCGATGCCGGCCATGTCCTCGACCGAGCTGTTGTTGAAGTCCATGCCCGGCTGGTCGGGTGAGGCCACCACCAGCTTGCCGGCGGCGCCCGCCCGGACGACCGCCTGGGCGGCACCGAGGTTGGAGTAGTACGGGCCCATGTTGACTGCCGACCACGTGTCATTGAGGAAGCAACCCGGCGCAACGCCGGCGATGATGGGCGAATAGCCGTTGGAGGCGTAGTACTCGGTGTTGACGTCGCATTCCAGCAGCGACGTGTTGCCCACGATCGCGAGCACACCGTCCTGCTCGACGAGCTTGGTGGCGATCGCCTGCCACACGGCCGGGTCGGGAGCGCCGTCCTCGTAGGAGTACTCGATCGGGTGGCCGTAGATGCCGCCGTTCGCGTTCACGCAGTCGAAGTAGATGCCGGCCATCTTGGGGATCCAGGTGAAGTCGACGCCCGGGATGTTGGTCGCTGCGCCACCGAGCTTGATCGGATCGCCCGTGGCGGCCTCCCCGTTGCCGAGGCCGCACGCGCCGGGCTCGATGATCATGTCACCCGACACCGAGGTGTCCGGGCCGGAGGAATCGTCAGCCGGTTCCTCGGCCGACGGCTCTTCCGCAGCGGGTTCGTCGGCGGCTGGTTCCTCGGCGGCTGGTTCGTCGGGGGCCGGTTCGTCGGCCGCCGGCTCTTCGGCAGCGGGTTCGTCGGCGGCGGGTTCGTCGGCGCTGTCATCGTCGCCGCCGCACGCGGCAACGAGCAGAGATGCGGCGGCGAGCGCCGCTCCGAAACGTCGAAGCTTCATGGTTCCCCCTTGTTCGAGACACCTGGCCGGTTGTCGGTCGACGCCTGATCCACGGTGTTATACCCCACGCGGCGACCTCCCGGCCGCCCCGGATGCCTCGAAACGTATCGGGGCGGCGTCGGGCCGCGCAAGGCGAAACGCACCGCTCGGCGAATAAATTGTTGACAATGTTTCCGTTCGCCAGGAGCGAACCAGCACGCCGCTCGTGCCGGGCGACCGGGCCGACGATCGGGTGGGGCGTTCAGCCGCCCTGGTTGCCGTCGTGTGCGCCGTCGCGGTGCCAGCGCGCCTTCCCGGCGCGCTTGGCATCGAGGAGCGCGTGATCGGCTCGCCGCACGATGTCGGTCGTGTGTTCACCGGGCTGGCGTCGGGCGATGCCGATGCTCGCACCTGTCTCGACGGTCACGGCCCCGATCCGGAACGGTGACGTCAACGACTCGACGATGCGGTCGGCGATGCGCGCCGTGACGACCTCGTCGTCGGCATCGGACTCGGCACCGACGCACACGATGATGAACTCATCACCGCCGATTCGGTAGACCGAATCGCCCTCCCTCAACGCAGACCGCAGGCGCTGGGCCACCGCCGCGAGCACGAGATCGCCGACGTCGTGGCCGTGGAGGTCGTTGACCGCCTTGAAGCCGTCGAGGTCGACGTACATGACCGTGACCCGCTCGCTGCCGGCGTCGGCGAGGTCGCGAGCCAGGAGCGACCGGTTGCCCAGTCCCGTCAACTGGTCGAACAGTGCTGCGCGCTCGAGTTCACGGCGGTACTCGTCGTTGTCGAACGCGAGCCGGGCCACGCCGATCGCCTCGGCCAGGTGGCGCTCCTGGTTGGGGCTGATCATCACCTCGTCGGCCCGCCACGCAACGAACGTCGCAGCGACGTGGGCACCCTGCGTCACGACGCTGCGGATCCAGACCGAACGGAAGCCGGCCTCCGCCGCTGAGCGCGCCAACGGTGTTGGCAGTTCGTCGACGGAGCTGTCACGGGGCTCGCCGGTCGTGGCGGTATCGTGCCAGGGCGTCGACGGGTCGAGCGCGAACTCGAGGAGTGCTGGTGGCCACGGCCCGACGACGTCGAAGCGGTGGTGATGTCGCGGCCCGACCGGGATCACGAACGCCCCGACCGCCATCAGCGGGTGACCGGCCACGGCCCGGGCGATCGACTCGAGCGTCAGCGACAGCGGTTCGCCGGACGCGATCTGATACGCGGCGTTGGCCAGGTTGTCGGTCACCGACTCGGTCGACAGGGTCACGATGTAGCCGTCGAAACCGAACGAGCTGGGGCACCGGAACGACCAGTACTCGGTCCACCGTTCATCGCCGCCGCGACTCTTGTATCGCAGGCGCGCCGGGCCCATCAGCTGCTCGTCGTACTCGGGCGCCGCAGCGAGCGAAGCGGTGAGGAAGTCGAGGTCGCGCTCATCGATGAATTCGAGGATCGAGCGTCCGATCGCCTCGTCGGGGTCGTAGCCCGTCATCTCCCCGGCTCGACGGTTCGCGTGGATGATCGTCCCACCCGCGTCGACGACGATCACGCCGATCGGGAGGTGATCGTTGAGCGCGTGGGGGTCGATCATCATGCGATGTCCCACGTCTGCCATACCCACATCCTCACACGTCGCATACCCATCGGATTCGCGGCCCATGGGTGTTATTGATGCGAGCACACTGCCGCCTGATACGCGCATTCGCAACTCGGGCGAGGGGGCGACGGCGTCGAACCTGGGGCCGCACGGACGGCCTGAGCGCGTTCCCCATCGGCGAACGTGACGTTCGCGAGTGGCCCGACGGCTGTGGAACACTCCGAAACGCGGGGGCGACACCTCCGGGGTCCCGTACCGGCACGGCGCCCCGGTTTCCACGATCAGATTCGACAAGGGGACCCATGAAGACCAGCACCGATCGCATCCTGACGACTCACGTGGGCAGTCTCGCTCGCCCCACCGAGCTGCTCGACACCATGAAGGAGAAGGAGCACGGGCGTCCGTACGACGCCGAGCTGTTCGACCGCCAGGTCAGCGATGCCGTTGCCGATCGCGTGCGCAAGCAGGTCGAGAACGGCATCGACATCGTCACCGACGGCGAGATGAGCAAGGTGAGCTTCCTCGGCTACGTGAAGGACCGGCTCGGCGGGTTCGAGGTCGAGGAGGGGGGGAGCGGTCCTGCGCCATCGTGGCAGGTCGAGATCGATCAGTTCCCCGAGTACTACGCCGACTACATGGGCAAGTACTCCGCCGCCGTTGCGCCGTTGCGCCGCATCGTCGCGCGGGGGCCGGTCAGCTATGTCGGTCACGACCTCGTCCAGCGGGACATCGCGAACCTGAAGGCGGCGGTCGAAGCGGTCGAGGCCGATGGTCACACGGTGACCGAGGTGTTCATGCCGTCATCGGGCCCGAGCGGCTTCGGCAAGAACGAGTACTACGCGTCGAACTCCGAGTACCTCGAAGCGGTGGCCGCGGCGATGCGCGAGGAGTACCAGGCGATCATCGACGCCGGATTCGTCCTCCAGATCGACGACCCGTGGCTGATCGAGTACCTCACCGATCCGAGCCATCCGTGGGAGGAACGCGTACGAGGCTGCAATGAGCACGTCGATGCCCTCAACCACGCCCTGACCGACATCCCGATCGACCGGATCCGCCATCACACGTGCTACGGCCTCAATCACGGACCCCGACTGACCGACGTACCGATGGCGAAGGTCGCACCGTTCATGTTGCGCGTGAAGGCCGGCGCCTACTCGTTCGAGGTGGCCAACCCGAGGCACCAGCACGAGTACCACATCTGGGAGGACATCGAGCTCCCCGACGATCGTGTGCTCATCCCGGGTCTGATCGGCCACGCCAACAACTACGTCGAGCACGAGGAGCTGATCGCCGAGTACATCGTGCGGTACGCGAACATCGTCGGCAAGGAGCGCGTGATCGCCGGAGCGGACTGCGGCTTCTCGTCGCGTGCGTCCTACAAGCCCGAGGTGCACCCGACGGTCGTCTGGCCGAAGTTCCAGCATCTCGCGATGGGAGCCGAGATCGCCACCAAGCGCCTCTGGACCTGACGTCACTGTTGGGGTCAGACCCCAAGCGTGACGGTGGGGGTCAGAGCTGGCGGCCGTCGAGGTAGACGTCGCCGTTGGTGCCGTCGACCGTGACGATCTGGCCGGTCCGGATGCGCGTCGTGCCGTTGACCGAGCCGACCACGGCGGGCAACGCGAATTCGCGGGCAACGATCGCGCAGTGGCTCATGACGCCGCCGACATCGGCGACCACCGCGCCCGCGATGGCGAACATCGGGACCCACGGAGGAAGCGTCATCTCGCACACCATGATCTCACCGTCGTCGAGCTCTCCCGCCTCCTCGAGCGAGCGGACCACTCGCGCCACGCCCGTGTAGACGCCGGGTGAACCGGCGACGCCGTCGATCACGTCGGGATCCTGCTCACCCTCGGGTGGCGGTTTGATGCCCAGCAACCGGGTGACCAGCGAGTCCATGAAGGGATCGACGAAGTCCCCCGGTTCGGGCGGCGGCGGCGGTGTGCCGAGCACGTCGGGCACGTCGACCCGGGCGACGGCCTCGAGCTCGGCCTTGCGGGCCGCGACCGTGGCGGAGTGGTCGGTGCCGTTGGCCATGGCGTCGCGTGCTTCGCGGTCGTACAGGAAGAAGATGTCGTCGCCATCGGCGATACAGCCGTTGCGTGCGAGCGCAGCGCCCACGGCACGGACGAAGCGCCGGAACAGCACGACGCCCATCTGGTCGATGTAGAACGCGTGGTCCTCGGTGAGGGGGTAGGCGTATTGGGCTGCTTCGAAGAGCTCCTCGAACTTCGCCGATTTCTCGGCGTCGTCGGCGATCTCGGCGCGGATGCCCGCCGTCAGCTCTTCGCGCAGTCTGACGGCGCGCTCGAACTGGATCGTCGGATCGTGGCTGTCGTCCATCGGGATGTAGCGGGCGATGTTGCCGAGCGGGATCGCCGGGTTCTCGCGCCACGGGACGTCGGCGAGGTCGTACACCGCGTCGCTCCGCCAACCGAAGTCGTACAGATAGGCGTCGAGCTCGTCGATGAAGGCCCTTCCCTCAGCCGACTCGGCGAGCTTGGCGGCGAGATCGCGCGGGTGGGTCTCGTCGAACAGCTGGCTCAGCGTCGGGCTCGCCTTGGCGACACGGCTCAACCGCCAGAGGCCGTGGGCGGCGTCGACGGGGCGGGTGTGGTACCCCTGCAGGATCTGGTAGGCCTCGGTCGGGTCGTCGGGTTGCATCACCTCGGTGTAGAAGTCCGAGAGGGCGGCACCGGAGATGAGTGCGAAGTTGATGTGGCCGTGGACGTACCACATCTCCTCCATCCACTTCGTCATCTCGTGGTACTTGGCGAACAACTCGGCGTCGGACATCGTCGAGTAGTCGACGTCGCGCTCGGCCTCGTTGCGATCGCGGATCATCGGCAGCCACTCGTCGGACCAACGCTTGCCGACCAGGGGGACCATCTTGTCGACGGCACCCATGTAGCGGGACATGCGGTCCTCGACCACCGCCTGATCGGGGTGGGGGTGGAACGCCATGAAGAAGTAGTGGTTGATCGCCTTGGACGAGGCGACGACGGGGCAGTCGTACTCGGCCTGCGCACGGGTGAACCCGCGTGAGATCGTGGCCATCACGAGGTCTTGCGAGAGCGGGGTGAGCGGGCGTGGAGCGTGCATCTTGTCGAATGCCCAGAACCCCTCGATCTCATCGGGTCCCGGAAAACGAATGTCATCGATGGTGGTCACTGATCCCCCAAGCTGTGGCAACGAAAGCTCGTCGTCCGGGCACCCCGCCCGGTCGCGGCGACAGTACCAGCGCGACCCTCGAGCGCTGCCCGATCCGGTTCCGCTGTGGAGAACCCTCAGGACTCCGGCGGAGCGGTCGCTTCGCCCCTCGTCATCCCGCTCCCGTCCTCGGCGTGCGTCCGCCGCCGGGCGCTGCTCTGCGCAGCTCCTCAGAGGGAACGTGCGTCGAGCCAGACGTCGCCGCTCGTGCCGTCGACCGTGATCGTCTGGCCGGTCTCGATCCGACTCGTTCCGCTGACCGAGCCCACGACCGCAGGGATTCCGAACTCGCGGGCAACGATCGCGCAGTGGCTCATCACGCCGCCCACGTCGGCGACGACCGCGCCCGCGATGGCGAACATCGGGACCCACGGCGGGAGGGTCATCTCGCAGACCATGATCTCGCCATCTTCGAGGTCGCCGGCTTCCTCGAGCGAGCGCACCACGCGGGCGACACCCGTGTACGTGCCGGGCGACCCGGCGACGCCGTCGATCAGGTCGGGATCCTGTTCTCCTTCGGGCGGCGCCTTGATGCCGAGCAGCCGGCTGGTGACGGCGTCCATGAACGGGTCGACGAAGTCGCCCGGTTGTGGTGGGGGCGGTGGTGTTCCGAGGATGTCGGGTGGGCTCGCCGCGGCGGCGGCGGCCAGCTCGGCCCGGCGCTCAGTGACGAGCTCGCGGTAGTCGGTGCCGTTGGCCATCGCATCTCGGACCTCGCGGTCGTAGAGGCAGAAAACATCGTCGCCCTGATCGAAGCAGCCGAGATCGGCGAGTCGTTGGCCGACGGCGCGGACGAACCGACGGAAGAGCACGACACCCATCTGGTCGATGTAGAACGCGTGGTCTTCGGTGAGGGGATACGCGAACTGTGCAGCTGCGAACAGCTCCTCGAACTCGGCGAGCCGGTCGGGGTCGTCCGCGAGCTCGGCTCGGATTCGCGCGGTGAGCTCCTCACGGCGGGCGACCGCCTTGTCGAACTGGATCATCGGGTCGTGGCTGTCGTCCATCGGAACGTAGCGGGCGATGTTGCCGAGCGGAATGCGCGGGTCTTCGCGCCACGGCACATCGGCCAGGTCGTAGACGGCGTCGCTGCGCCAGCCGAACTCGTAGAGGTAGCGGTCGAGTTCTTCGAGGAACTGGCGACCCGTGTCGCTCTGCGCCAGCGCCGACTTCAGGTCGCGCGGGTGGTGTTCGTCGAACGTCGCTGTGAGCGTGGGGCTGCTCTTGACGATCCGGCTCAGTTTCCACAGGCCATGGGCGGCGTCGACGGGGCGGGTGTGGTATCCCTGCAGGATCTGGTAGGCCTCGGTGGGATCCTCGGGCTGCATCACGGCGTCGTAGAAGTCCGACAGCGCAGCGCCGGAGATCAGGGCGAAGTTGATGTGGCCGTGGATGTACCACATCTGCTCCATCCACCTGGTCATCTCGTGGTACCGGGCGAACAACTCGTTGTCGGACATCGCGGAGTAGTCGACGTCGCGCTCGGCCTCGTTGCGCTCGCGGATCAACGGCAGCCACTCGTTGGCCCAGCGACTGCCGATCAGTGGCACCGTCTTGTCGACCAGCCCGAGATAGCGAGTCATACGGTCGGCGACGACGGACTCGTCGGGATGCGGGTAGAACGCCATGTAGAAGTAGTGGTTGATGGGCCGCGAGTCGGCGACGATCGGGCAGTCGTACTCGGCCTGCGCCTGCGTGAATCCGCGCGAGATCGTCGCCATCACCAGATCCTGCGACAGCGGGTGCAGCGGTCTCGGCGCGTGCATCTTGTCGAAGGCCCAGAAGCCCTCGATCTCGTCGGGTGTCGGAAAGCGGATGTCCTCGATGGTCGTCAACGTGTCCCCCACAGCAGGATCGAACGGAGCAGCGCTCCTGGTCGTCGTTCGGACGGGCCGAGACGGCGTACCCCCTGCCGTTCGCACCCGATCCACGGCCGACAGTACCAGCAGCTCCGCGCAATTGTCATCGGGACGAGGCGGTTCGTCGTCAGCGAAGGTTGCGCCGGTCCTCCACACCAGTGTCACCGAGTGCGTGAACATGTTGCGGACTATGTGCGCAAGATGATCACGCATTGCCCGTGAGTCGCCAGTGGCCGGTACGGGATTGCGCGAATCGGTCCCGGTTCCGGGGAGTCGTAGAGTGGGGTAGGTGGGGGTGCCGTGGGAGGCGGAGTTGGAGCTGGCGTTGCGTTTGGCGGACGCAGCCGACGGCGTCTCGGTGCCGCCGTTCCGGTCCGAGGAGTTGCTGCAGTCCCACAAGGCGGACGGGACCCCGGTCTCCCAGATCGATCTCGACGTGGAGGAGGCGATGCACGCCGTGCTCCGCTCCAGGACACCCGACGACACCGTTGTCGGTGAGGAGATCGGTGAGCATCCCGGATCCTCCGGTCGACGCTGGATACTCGACGGGATCGACGGCACCCGCAACTATGGGCTCGGTCGGCCGGGTTGGGGGACGGCGATCTCGCTCGAGGTCGACGGGACGATCGTCGTGGGTGTGGTCTCGTGCCCGATGATCGGCCGCCGGGTGTGGGCCACCAAGAGTGGGGGAGCGTGGCAGGCGCCGTTTCGTTCCGACGGCGCTCTCGCGCGGTCCGAAGCCGCCCGGCTGCAGTGTTCGACGGTGACCGACCTCGACGACGCCGTCGTCGCGGTGATGCCCTGGGAGGGGCTACTGGTCGGGTGGCGCAACGACGTCAACCGGCGTTTTCCCCTCCATCCCGATCACCGCAGCCACAGCATCGTGCTCGACATCGTCGCCGTGGCCGCGGGTGAGCTCGACGTGGCGATCCTCACGCTGGGCGAGCCGTGGGACTACAGCGGGAGCAGCCTGCTGGTGACCGAGTCGGGCGGGACGTTCCGGGACGCATGGGGAGGCACCCGGTTCGACACGAACACACTGGTCTGCACGAACGAGACCCTGATCGACCAAGTGCTCGACGAGCTCGCCGTCCTGCGCCCCGCCGTGCCCGACCGGGCGCGGCTTGCACGCATCTCGAGCGAGCCGATCGGCACCGAGGAGGAACAGGCGCTCGACCCGTGGCGCGCCTTCGGCGCTCGCACGCTGACGTCGATGTCGGCCCGCATCCACGTCGACAATGCACCGCCCGAGGTGCGCGACATCGTCGACGAGCGAGCCGCCGAGCTCGATCGTCCGTTCGTCGGTATCACGACCGACGGTGTCGTCCGCACCGGCCTGCGCGATCTCGACGATGCACCGAAGGTGAGCACCGGACCGATCGCCGAAGCAGCGTTCGAGCTCCTGTCGGCCCTGTCGCCGGCGCAGCGCGACCGTGTCGGCTTCCCGCTCGACGCGACGGAGTGGCGGACCTGGATCAACGTGCACATGAACCACTTCCGCCACGGTGTGATGCTCGAGGACCTCGCGCCACCGGTTCGGCAGCTCGCACTCGGCGTGGTGCGGGCGACGTTGTCGGCCCGCGGATACCACCAGGCACGCACGATCATGCGGGTCAACCAGCTCCTGGCCGAGATCTCCGGCGACGCCGCAGCGTTCGGCGAGTGGCCGTACTTCCTGTCGATCTTCGGGACGCCGGGCGGTGACGAACCGTGGGGCTGGCAGCTCGACGGTCACCACCTGTGCCTCAACGCACTGGTGCTCGACGGACGCCTCGTGCTCACCCCCTCGTTCATGGGTGCCGAGCCGCGCGACATCAACAGTGGCAACCTCGCCGGCACGTTCCTGTTCGGTCCCGAGGAGGCCGCCGGGCTGTCGCTCATCCGGGCGCTCGACTCGTCCCAGCGCGAGCGCGCGATCCTGCACTCCTCGATCCACGAGCACGACATCTCGCCATTGCTCCAGAACCTGTTCGACGGTCGGATGCTCGCCGGTGCGTTCCACGACAACGCCGTGATGCCGTACCAGGGCATCACCGGCTCCGACCTGACCGACGCCCAGCGGCGGATGCTCGCCGAGGTGGCGGCGAGCTTCGTCGGGTGGGCCGGCGACGGTCATGCGGCCGTCAAGATGGCCGAGGTGCTCTCCCATCTCGACGAGACCTGGTTCTCCTGGTACGGGGGGTACGACGAGGTCGAACCCTTCTACTACCGGGTCCACAGCCCGGTCGTGCTGATCGAGTTCGACCATCACCCGGGGGTCGTGCTCGACAACGAAACACCGACCCGTCACCACGTGCACACGGTGGTACGCAGCCCGAACGGCGGCGACTACGGCGCTGACCTCCTCGCCCAGCACCACGAGCGCTTCGACCACACGGGTGGCACCCACTCCCGTCGCTGAGGATGGGCGCGGCCCGTTCGAGGGTCAGGGCATCGGGTACTCGTCGGCGTTGAGGACCCATCCCGGTCGCTCGGAGAAGTCGACCCGGGGCGGCGCGAAGACGTCGACCAGGAAGTGCCTCATGTGTCCAACCGCCTCGCTCGTATGGACGATCGGGGGTGGGATCACGACGACCGACGGACCCTCGCAGTGCCGGTGCTCGTCGTCGCGCCACGAGGTGCTGTCGGGTGTCCAGGTCACCCGCATGTGGTGCACGTAGTCGCCGTCGAGCTGCAGCGACACCTGTTCGAAGTCGTCGTGGTGGTGCGGCGACATCTTCGTCGGATCCCGCGGTTCGTCGTGCGGATCGAACACGTTGATCATGATGGTCGAGCACCTGAAGATCCGCCCCAGCCGTCCTGCCTCCGTCGGATGCTCGGCGATCGGGTACACGCGCACCTGTTCACCGCCCGGCGACGTCGGCCAGGTGAGGAATGCGGCGACGTTGAGGTCCGGCGGGTCGTAGTCGGTGTGGTTGGAGCAGCGCGCTGCGAGCCCGGGCTCGAGCGCTGCGGCGAAGATCCGCACGACCGTGCCCGGCGCCTCGACGCGAACGGTCGATGGACCGGGCGGAACGATCACGACGGCGTCCTCGTCGACGGGCTCGTCGCCCGGTGCCGCCTCGACGCGCCCCCGTGCGCCGTCGAGCACCAGCAGCCCGTACTCGGCCTTCGCATCGACGGCGAGCGCGTCGCCGGCGACGGCCTCGGTGTGGGCGATCACCATCGCCTGGCTGCGCGTCCACCACGTCCGGCTGCCGTTGTCGTGCGTCTCGTCGGTGGGCGACTGCCGGAGCTGGCGGTAGGTCGCCGGCCTGGGGATGCCCGGCGGCGTCGCGACGGCGGTCGACAGCGTGGCGCGGGGATCGCTCTGGTCGTACGGCACGCACCCATCGTTGCAGGTTGTGCTGCGGGCGGGAAGAGCCCTGGCGGGGTCGTGACCCGGACGTTGACGACCGGGGCCGAGGGGGCGATGATCTCGCCATGAGCGGTGAGTCCACGGCGTCCCCCCACCTGGTGAGCGATCGCGGTTCGCGGGTGCGACCTGGGCTGCGGCAGCCGGGTCCGCCGACGATCGGGACGTGGGTGAAGCTGCCCACCCTGGAGACGCTCGAGTTGCTCGCTCAGGCGGGCTTCGAGTTCGTCGTGATCGACATGGAGCACAGCCCGCTCGGCCTCGAGTCTGCCTACCGTCTCATCTTCGGGGCACAAGCGCTCGGGATGGCGGCACTGGTGCGGGTGGCGGATCGCTCCGGGAGCCTGTACCAGCGCATTCTGGACGCCGGCGCCGACGGCGTCCTGGTCCCCCAGGTGACATCGGTCGAGGAGGCGCGGGCGGCTGTCGAGGGGATGACGTTCGCGCCGGCGGGACGTCGCGGGATGGGCCTCACCGCTCGTGCCGGTCGGTGGGGTCTGGCGGACGTCGACGGGTATCGCGCCACCGGCGACGACATCGTCCGGTGCGTCCAGATCGAGGACCTCGATGCCCTGCAGCGCGCCGACCGGATCGTCGACGTCCACGGACTCGACGCGGTGTTCCTCGGCATGGGCGACCTGACCATGTCGTCTGGCCTCCCGGCCGACAGTGCCGAGATCAGACGGGCGACCGATCGCCTGCTCGAGCTGACGCGGGCGCGCAATCTGCCCTGCGGGGCCGCCGTGGGCGACGCGGCCGGTGCGGCGGACGCCGTTCGGCGCGGCTTCTCGTTCATCATGGTGAGCAACGACATCTCGATCTTCGCCCGCGCGTCGTCGGGGCTCGTCAGCGCCGTTCGCGCCGCCCTCGGCTGAGGGACCGTCCCGGCGTGCCGCCTTCACCTCGGTCGGGTCTGGTGGCGTTCGCGCGGCCCCACCGATGGTCCTGCGGACGTTCTGCGCTTCGGAACGATCCCATGGACACGTTGTGGTCGCTCACCTACGCTCTCCACGATCTGTCGACACTCGACGATCAGTCGCTACCGGGGGGTATGAGATGAGGCGGAGTACCGATCGCATTCTGACCACGCACGTCGGTGCCCTGCCGGCACCGCTCGATGTGTGGGCGCGACCGGAGGTCGCGGACGATCGGCTTCGCGAAGCGGTCGCTGACGTCGTTGCGGCCCAGCGCGACGCCGGTGTCGACTTCATCAACGAGGGCGAGTTCACCAAGGGTGGACACTGGGTCGAGTACCTGCCGACCCGGCTCGGTGGATACGAGCCCGCCGACGGAGGCGCCTATGTCGATCTGTTGATGTCGAGCAAGGACTGGATCGACCACCAGGACTTCTACCTCGCTGTGCTTCAGAACGGCACGCTGTTCGAGCAGTCGGGCGTCACCCAGCACGTCCCGGAGGGCGCCGACGAGACATCGGAGTCGGTCGACGACTGGATCGCAGCAGTGCCGATCCACTACACGGGCCAGTCATTGCTCGAGCGCGAGATCGCCGTGATGCAGGAATCGATCGGCGACACGCCGGCGTCCGACGTGTTCCTCACGTCGACTGCTCCGCTCAGCGTCGAACCGGGCCGCCAGAAGGGGATCTACGCGTCGGACGAGGAGCACATCGAGGCGATCGCCGAGGCGATGCGCGTCGAGTACGAGGCGATCGCGGCGGCGGGGTTCCAGGTCCAGGTCGACGACGCCTGGTTGGGCGCGTTGTGGGATCGGATCGGCATCCCGATGGGCATGGACGGGTACCGCACGTACTGTGAGATTCGTTGCGAGGCGCTCAACCACGCCCTGCGCAACATTCCCGAGGAGCAGATCCGGTACCACCTCTGCTGGGGCAGCTGGCACGGCCCGCACTCGGAGGATCTGCCACTGCCCGACATCGTCGACATCATCTTGAAGATCAAGGCGCAGATGTACCTGATCGAGGCGGCCAACGTCCGTCACGAGCACGAGGTCCAACTCTGGGCCGACGTCACGTTGCCGGACGGCAAGATGCTGGCACCGGGCGTGGTGACGCACTCGACGCCGCTCATCGAGCATCCTCAGCTCGTCGCCGACCGCATCGTGCGGTGGGCGAACCTCATCGGCAAGGAGAACGTGATCGCCTCCACCGACTGCGGGCTGGGGCTCCGACTCCACCCGTCGCTCGCGTGGGCGAAGCTGAACTCGCTGACCGAAGGAGCGCGCATCGCCAGCGAAGCGCTCTGGTGACCGAAGGAGCGCGCACGTCGGCGCATCTGCTCAGCCGCCGAGATCGACTGCGTTGATGCGTACCGGTTCGATCGTCACCACGACACGTGACTCACCGGGTCCGTCCATCACGCTGAGATCGTCCATGCCGTACTTGGCGCCGAGCCGCGAGGCGAAGACGTAGTCGTCATCGGGCTCGATGGAGCCGTCGCCGCGCAGTTCGAGGTAGCGGGCCGGATTGGCGAGGTCGAGGATGAACAGGTCGGCCGCCGACCGCTGGCTCAGGTTCTTGGTCTTCTGCCGCGTCGTGTTGAGCGACAGTCGGACCGTGTCGTCCTCGGCGAGGAACCAGACCGCCGAGAGCTGCGGCCGTCCGTCCGGCCCGATCGTGGCGAGTGTGGCGACCTGTGCGTCGAGCAGATCGCGGTGGGAATCGGGAATGGTGGGCATGGTGATGTCGCCTTTCAGTCGGAGGTGTGTGTCGAGGATTCGACGCCGCCGAGGTAGCTCGACAGGATCAGATCGTGGTCGGCGCCCAACACCTCGGCCGACTCGTGCATGACGAGCTCGCCGTGCGCGAGGACGTAGCCGCGGTCGGCCACGCTGAGCGCAACGTGGATGTGCTGTTCGACCAACAGGACCGCGCAGCCGCTCTCGCGGGCGTAGTCGGCGACGACGGGCAGGAGGCGTTCGACGATGATCGGTGCCAGCCCGAGCGACATCTCGTCGAGCAGCATGACGCGCGGCCGTCGGGCGAGTGCGCGCCCGAGTGCGAGCATCTGCTGCTCGCCGCCCGACATGAGCCCGACCCGACGGTCCTTGAGCTGGGCCAGTGCCGGGAAGTACTCGTAGGCGGAATCGGCGTCGAGCTGCTCGCTGCGATGTCCGAGCCGGAAGTGCTCGGCGACCGTGAGACCGAAGAACACCCCGCGGCCCTCGGGGACGTGGGCGATACCGAGCCGGGCACGCGCTGCCGGCGACAGCTTGGCGATGTCGGAACCGTCGATGGAGATGGATCCCGCCATCGGCCGAACGATGCCCGAGATGGCACGGAGGGTGGTCGTCTTGCCGGCACCGTTCGGTCCGAGCAGTGCCACGACCTCCCCTGCCCCGACATGGAGGTCGAGGCAGCGGACGACCGCGGCGGCGTCGTAGCCGGCCGACAGCGAGTCGATCCGCAACACCGGTTCAGTGCCCACGAATTGCCCCTCCCTCGGCTCCCAGATCGGTCGCGTGGGTGCCGAGATATGCCGTGACGACCCGCGGGTCGGTCCGAACATCGGCCGGGGTACCCCGAGCGATCACCTCCCCGAACTCGAGCACGACGACCCGGTCGGAGATGCTCAACACCAGCCCCATGTCGTGGTCGATGAGGAGCACTGGCGTGCCGCGGTCGACGATCCGGCGCAGATGCTGGCCGAGTGCGACCGACTCGTTGGCGTCGAGCCCGGCCGCCGGTTCGTCGAGGCACAGCAGCTTCGGGCGCGCCGCCAGTGCTCGAGCGACCGCGACCAACTTGCGCTGACCCTGGGTGAGATCGGTCGGTGTCGCGTCGGCGAGGTGACCCAGATCGAGGTCTGCGAGCGCTTCGTCGACGACGTCGGTCCCGGCGAACGCCCGGCCGAACAGCTCCTTGACCGTGGTGAGGGGTGGGAGATGGTGTGCCGCGACGGTCATGTTCTCTCGCACGGTGAGGTCGTCGAACAGCTCGATGGCCTGCCACGTGCGCGCCATGCCGAGTCGAGCCCGTCGGTGCGGTGCCAGGTTCGTGATGTCACCGCCGTCGAGGCCGACGGTTCCCTCGTGCGCGACGAAGCCCGAGATCGCGTCGATGAACGTGGTCTTGCCCGCACCGTTCGGGCCGATGAGTCCGACCAGCTGGCCGGGCTCGACGTCGATGTCGACGTCGATGAGCGCACGGACGCCACCGAACGAGACCGAGATGCCCCGGGCGGACAGCATGGCGTTCATCGAACCGGGCTCCCGCACATCGACCGAACCACGCTCATCCGACGTCCGCAGCCAGGTCGTGGCCGACCGGTCCACCCGAACCGTCGGCGGCCTTGGCGGCCTTGGCGCGCAGCTTGGCCTGGCGTTTCAGGTAGGTGGTTCCGGCGATCCCCTCCGGGTTCTGGATGACGGTGACGATCAGGATGAGCCCGCCGACCAGCAGCGTCCAGTTACCCGAGATGCCGAGCAGTTCTTGGAAGAAGTGCGGAATGAGACCCTCGGTGGCCACGAGCCCGCCGATGACCGCTCCCGACACCATGGTGATGCCGCCGATGTAGGCGAACGCGACGAACGCCAACGCGATGAGGAAGCCGAATCGTGCCGCGCTGACCGAGCCGAAGTTGTAGGCGTACATCCATCCCGCCGTGCCCGCGATGAACGAGGAGATCGCATAGGCGACGATCTTGACCCGTGCCACGTTGATGCCTGCCGCTGCCGCAGCTCGCTCGTTTGCGCGTACCGCCAGCATCTGCTGCCCGAGCACGCTGCGGCGGAGGTTCGCGACCAGCAGGCAGAGCGCGATCACGACGATGAGGTAGACGAAGCCCAGCACGGGGCTCGGGATGCTGTCGTCGAGACCTCGGAACTCGGAGCCCTTGCCGATGTTGACCCCGAACAGCTCGGGGTCCTCGACCGGTGAGCCGGTCGCACCAGCACCCCATCGGCGGTTTGCGAAGCCGAACTGCTCGATCGCGACCACACCGGCGATGGTGACCACCGCCAGGCTGGCGCCGCGCACCCGCAAGGCGGACGCTCCGACGAGGAGCCCGATGGCGACCGCCGCGAGCGATCCGACGATCGGGCCCCACGGGAAGCCGATGCCGGCCTTGACGATCATGTGAGAGACGGCAAAACCCGAGACGCCGGCGAGGGTGACCTGCGCCAGTGATACCTGTCCCACGAATCCGGCGATCACGACGAGCGACAGGCACAACACCATGCCGACGAGCGACAGCATGAGTGCCTGGCGATGGGAGAAGGGCAACACGACCAGCATCGTCGCGCCGACGATCCCCAGGATCACGGCTGACCTGGCCAGCCGCTCCGGCCGCGGCGCGATGGGGAGCCGCTTCTCGACGAGTTCGCCGCGTGACGGGAGGTTTGCTCCTCGCAGCGACAACGCGATCACGAGGAGGACGAAGGTGAGCAAGCCCTGCACACCTGGCATCGGGTTGCCGCGATCGGTCGGGAACCACGAGAGGGTCGCGACCCACTGCATCAAGGACTGCCCGATGCCGATCGCGAATCCGGCGATGCACGCGACGGTCAGGGAGTTGAAACCGGCGAACAAGGCCCCTGCCAGCGCAGGGACGATGAACAGCACGAGCGTGGTCGAGTCGGCCTGCGCGAGCGGTGCCGCGACGATCCCCATCGCCCCTGCCAGCGCTGACGCCAAGATGGTGTTGGCCATCGACAGCTGGTTCGGTGAGAGCCCGGCCAGCATGCCGAACACCTCGTTCTCCGATGCGGCGCGGGTCGCGAGTCCGAAGCGGGTCCACCGGAACAACGCCCCGAGCGCAAGCGCGAGGAGGATGACGACCCCGGCCATCCACAACCGGTTCGACGGGATCGAGGTTCCGAAAACGTCGACGATGCCGACGGGGAAGATGCTCGGGATCTGCTTCGTGGCCTGGCCGAACCAGAGCAGCATCGTGGCCTGGAGCGTCAGCAGGATGCCGAGCGACGCAACGAGCTTGGCCAACGGCGACGACGTCCGAAGGGGCCGGAAGACGACGAGCTCGCTGATCACCCCGACCAACACCGACACGGCCATCGTGGCGATCACGGCCAGCCACGTCGGCAGGGTGACTCGGAAGAAGTCGTTGCGCAGCGCCCAGAACGAGTACGCGGCGACCATTGCGATCGCGCCGGTCGCGAGGTTGATGATGCCCGAGCCCCGGTACGTGATCACGACGGCCATCGCGATCCCAGCGGTGACCGCGCCCGCGCCGAGGCCGAGCAGGACGAAGAGGACGATGTCCTTGATCATCCTGCCGGGCCTCGGGGCGCTGACGTCGTCGTTCGACGGTCGGGGATCAGCCCGGAACGGTCCATCCCTCGGGTGGTCCGACGAAGTCGCCGGCCAACTCGAAGACGAAGTCGCCCGCGTGCTTGTAGAACTGCGTGTTGTCGTTGCAGGCCGCAGGCGCCTCTGGGTACTTGCCGCATTGCAGCACCGGCGATCCGAGGATCAGCGGGCCTGTGAAGGCCTGCATCTCGCCGAGGATCGCGTCGCTCGACAGGCTGTCGGCTCCGACGGCGTTGAGCCACTTCGCCATGGTCATGGTCTGGGCGAAGCCGACGAGCACCCACGGATCGCCGACGAACGCCTCCTGGCCCTGCTCGGCGAGGATCTCGGTGTACGGCGGCACCGACGGGTCGTTCGGGTCGGTGCTCAGCGAGGACGCGACGGCGTAGATCCACTCGGGGAAGCCGCCGAGACCCTCGATGGTCGCCGGCGTCAGGCAGACGGGGCTCGCGAGGATCTTGTCGTCGGGGATGCCGAGCTGACGATGCGCCTCCGCGAACTTGACGCAGTCGGCGGTGTTGATCACCGGCATGACGAGATCGACGTTCTGCGCGTCGGCGGCGAGCAGCGGTGTCGTGAGGTCGGGCGCGGTGGCCGGGTACGACACGACGTTGATGTCGATCCCGGCGGTTTCGAAGGCCGACGACTGCCCGGCGGCAGCGTCGTCCTGTCCGGCACCCTCGGGGTAGATGAGAGCGGCGGATTGCACCCCGAGCGTGTCGCGGGCGAAGGTTGCGAACGGTGCAAGGATGTAGGCAGCACCGCCGTTGAGGACCGCTGCGTTCGGCTGCACCAGGTCGCTCGGGTTGACCGACACGCCGGCCACGACCGGCTTCGAGCCGCCGAGGGCCGCGTAGAACGCCTCGGTTCCGATGAACGTGGGGCCGATGATGACGGCGACGATCTCGTCGTCGTTCGCCATCTCCTGGCCGCACTGCTGGCCCTCTTCCTCAGCATTGGAGATCGTGCATTCGACGATCTCGAGCGGGTGCCCGTTGATGCCGCCGGCATGGGTGTTGATGAACTCGGTGGCGATCATGACACCGTCGTCGTTGGTGTCGGAGACGAAGACTGCGCCACCCTGCTGGTTGACCATCCCGACCTTGATCGGTGTCATACCCTCGTCGGCCGGCCCCGACCCGCCCACGTAGGCAGCGAAGTCGGTGACCTTGCCGGCGACCTCGTCGGCTGGCTCTTCGGTTGGTTCGTCGGCTGGTTCGTCGGTTGGTTCGTCGGCTGGTTCGTCGGTTGGTTCGTCGGCTGGTTCGTCGGCTGGTTCGTCGGCTGGTTCGTCGGCTGGTTCTCGGTCTGGTTCGTCCGCGGGTTCTTCGGTCGGTTCCTCGCTCGGCTGGTCGGCGTCGTCGTCGTCACCGCCGCACGCCGAGACCAACAGGCCCCCGACGGCGAGCAATGCGACGAGACGCTTCCAGGGCCGTGCGGGACGAGTCGTCTCAGTCTTCACGCAATTCCCCCGTCTTGCATGGGCGCCTTCGGTCAGGTGCCGATCGAAGCGAACCTAACACGGGGCCCTCGGGCGAGTAAATCGCGACGTACGCAGGTGGCGAACCCGAGGACCGCCGGGTTCTCGTGCCCTCGGGTGCGGCAGGATCGCGCTCGGGGCGGACGGATCGGTCGATGCCACCGGCTCCGGCGGCCGACGTCGACCTCGACGGCGACCTGGACGGCGACCTCGACGTTGACCTGGACGGCGACCTCGACGGCGACCTGGACTGCGAACTCGACGTTGAGCACGTCGGGGGCAGCCTGGAGCCCGCGCTGCGGCGCAGCCCGGTCAGTCGACGCAGGACCGGGCGAAGGCCATGGCACGGTCGAACAGCGCAACGACCGTTGCGTCGTCGCAACCTCCGAAGAAGTGCTCGGCGCCCTCGACCGGTTCGAGTGACGACGTTGCTCCGGCGGCGACGAGGGCTCGGTCGAGCCGGGCACCCTGGTCGAACGGGGCCATCGTGTCGAGTGTGCCGTGTTGGATCAGGAACGGTGGCGCTCCCGAATGAGCGCGCGCCGGGAGTGACGCATCGGCTGCGACATCGGGCACGGCGCTGATCGGTGCGCCGAGCCACTGCGATGGGAAGTCGCTCGCCGGATCATCGTCGGCGAGCGCGCCCGGATCGGTCAGCGGATACCAGCAGATCACGCCGTTCACGGATTCGATCTCGCGGTTCAGCCCAGCGGCCGCGGCGAGGTAGCCGCCCGCCGACTGACCGAACACGACCTGACGTCCCGGATCACCTCCGTACCGGTCGATGTTGGCCCGGACCCACCCGACTGCGTCGAGGGCGTCGTCGATCGCGGCCGGGTACAACGCCTCGCCGCTGAACCGGTACGAGCTCGCGACGACGACGAATCCGGCAGCGACCATCCGCTCGAAGAACGACGGAGTCCACGCGCGGGTCTCGCGCGGGGCGCGGCCTCGGTGGCTCACCCGCCAGCCGCCACCGTGGATCTGGTGCAGCACCGGGCGCGACTCGCTCGTGGACTCCGTCGATCGGTACACGTCGAGCTCCAGGAACCGGTAGCCGTCCTTCTCCGCGAAGACGATCCCGCGTTCGACGACCACCGTCATGGCTGGTCGTCGACGGGGTACGGCACCGGCGTCTCGGCGAGCGTGCGAGCCACATACGTCGGCCGACTGAGGGCCGGGTCGATCGGCCGGACCGAGTGCCCCGTGAGGAGCACGCCGTCGGCTCGGAGGATGTGGGCGATCCCGATGTCGGCGCGCTGGGAGTCGCCGAACATCACGATCCGGCGATCGTGCCCTCCGGCGGCTGCGGCGACCACGTCGGCGTAGGAGGTCGACGGCTTCCCGACGATCGTCGCCTCGACGTCGTACATCGTCGTCAGCGCCGCGAACAGCACCCCTCCGCCCGGCTCGATGCCCCCCGGGACCGGGAAGCCGGGGTCCTTCGAGCTGATGTACACCCGATGGCCGGCGGCGGCGAGTCGGCCGAGCCGCTCGATCGCACCGATCGTCGCCCCGCGCGACGATGCCAGGACGAGCGCACGCTCGGGCCCGACCGGGCCGAATTCGTCGACCGACACCTCGTTCGGCGAGAGGACCTCGATTCCGGCCTGGATGAGCGATTCGCCGAGTTGGTCGGGGATCACCGCGGCCACGCACGTCGCTCCCTCGTCGGCGAGCGTCCGCACGATGACGGTTCCGCTCGTGATGACCGGCTCGCCGGGTCGAGCCAGCCCGGCGTGCACGAGCTGGGCCGAGAGCGTCTCGGGTGAGTGCACGATCGCGTTGGTGGCGAACACGACCGTCGATTCCTGGGCGCGGCACCGCTCGAGGAACTCGACCGCGCCCGGGATCGGGTCGGTGCCGAGCCAGACCGTGCCGTCGAGATCGAACACGCAGGCGTCGTAGCGACTCAGGTCGAACGGCTCTGCCATTCGTTTCAGCCGCCGCCGAACGTCGAGGTGAAGCCCCCGTCGGGATGGAGGATCGAGCCGGTGAAGTAGCTGGACTCATCGGACACGAGGAACAGGATGGTCTGGGCGACCTCCTCCGGCGTGCCGAGCCGGCGAAGTGCGATCTGCGCCTTGCGGCCGTCGAGCCAGGCCGCCTGATCGGCCGGGTCATCACCGGCGCCGGAGACCATCATCGACCGGAACAGATCGGTGTCGATGTAACCCGGGCCGAGCGCGTTGAGCCGGATCCCGTACGGGCCGAGCTCGTTCGCCATGCAACGCGTCATCATCCAGACCGCCGCCTTCGAGATCGAGTACACACCGGCCGTCGGCCGCTTCGACGCCATCGATGCCAGCGTGACCATCGCGCCACCGTGGCCGGCCTCGATCATGAGCTGGGCCGCGCGCTGGCAGGTCAGGAAGACGCCGCGCAGGTTGATGTCCATGACCAGATCGAATCCGTCGATGCCGAGGTCGACCAGATTGCGGATGCTCGAGCCGTCGGGTGTGGGTGGTGACCCGACACCTGCCGACGCGACGACTGTGTCGACACCACCCATCCAGTCCGCAGCCGCGTCGACGGCCCGGTGCGTCAGCTCGGCGGAGCTCACGTCGACCGGTACGAAATGGGCCGTGCCGCCATCCGACTCGATGTCGGCGATGACCTGGCCCGCGTTCTGCTCCGCCCGTTCCAGATCGGCGAGCACCACGGTCGCGCCCTCGGCGGCGAGCAATTTCGCGGCGGCTGCCCCGAGACCGTTCGCGCCGCCGGTGATGATCGCCCGTTTCCCTACCATCCGTCCGGTCATGGCGCGAGTCTGACAGAGCACCTCGACGGGCACCGCGGCGGTGTTCGCCAGGGCGGGTCGCAAGCGGGCGCGTCACCGTCGCGGTCAGGGCGCCGCGTCGCCCATCACGATCACGGCTCGATTGACCTCGCCGGCCGCCATGGCCCGGAACCCCTCGTTGACGTCGTCGAGCGGGAGCCGACGGGACACCATGCCGGCGAGATCCAGCTGCCCGTGACGCCACATCTCGACGTAGCGCGGGATGTCGACTCGCGGGCGCGTCGAGCCCATGAACACGCCCCTCAGCGATTTGCCCCGCTTCATGTACTCGGAACGAACGGCGACCGAAGCGTCGTCCGACATCACGCCGACGACGTACGCATCCCGGCCGTTGGCCGCCATCGCGAGCGCCTGTTCGGCCGTGGTCGATCGTCCGATCACCTCGAAAGCGTGGTCGACGCCGCCGGGCACGAGCGAGCGCACCGCGTCGACCGGGTCGACGCTCGACGCGTTCACGGTGTCGGTCGCTCCGAGCGAGCCGGCCGATGCGAGCTTGGCGTCGTTCAGGTCGACGGCGATGATTCGCGTGGCACCGGCGATGCGCGCGCCCTGCAGGACGTTCAGCCCGACCCCGCCACAGCCGATCACGGCGACGCTGTCACCCGGCTGGACGTCGGCGACGTTGAAGACGGCGCCGAGCCCGGTGACGGATGCGCACCCGAGGATCGCGGCGAGGTCGAGCGGGATGTCGTCGGGCACCACGGTGAGCCCACGCTCGTCGACGACCATCGCATCCGCCAGGCCCCCGACGTTGCCGAACGCGGTGAGCTCGGAACCGTCGCTCGATCTGAGCCGTGCGACCTGCCCGGCCGCTCGCCGGGTCGCGGCCGAGTCGGTGCACAGGGTCGGCTCGCCGGCGTCACAACGTGCGCATGCTCCGCACCCCTGGACGAGGCAGCTGACGACGTGTTCGCCGAGCGCCACCGACGTCACCGCGCTGCCGATGGCTGCGACCACGCCGGCCGCCTCGTGGCCGAGCAGCTGGGGTCGCGACCGCGCGATGGTGCCGTCGATCACGTGGAGATCGCTGTGGCACAAGCCACATGCAGCGATGCGCACCAACACCTCCCGTGGTGCCAGTGCGGTGTGCTCGATCTCCTCGATGACGAGGTCGTCAGACCCGTCGCGAAGCACGGCTGCTCTCATGTCGGCCCCCTCTCGCGCCGGCGTGCATACTACGAGCGGCCTGGCATCGGGCCGAGGCCGGCGTTCCCGTCGGCAGAACAGGAGGTCACGACCATGGGGGATCCGATCGTCGACACCGCGCGCGGGCACGCTGGCGACCGCTGGCCGACGGCCGAGGAGGCGTTCGAGGCTGGTCTTCGGGTTCGGCGCGAGATGTGGGGTGCCGACGGGACCGATGCCCAGATCGACGGGGCAACCGGCTTCACCTGGCCGCTCCAGGACGCCGTCACCCGCTGGTGCTTCGGTGAGACCTGGACGCGCGAGGGCCTCGATCCCGTGACGCGCAGCCTGCTCACGCTCGGGCTCCTCGTCGCCTATGGGCGCCCGAACGAGATCCGCATCCATGTCCAGGGTGCGATCGCGAACGGCGCGACGACCGTCCAGATCCGCGAGGTGATGCTGCACTCGATGATCTACTGCGGCGTCCCGCGCGCGGTCGAAGGCTTCCAGGTCGCCCGAGAGACGCTGCAGGAGATGGGATACGACGTATGACCACCGTGGCGTTCGTCGGACTCGGCAACATGGGATCTCCGATGGCGGCGAACCTCGTCCGGGCAGGGTTCTCGGTGATCGCCGTCGATGTCGATGCGCAGCGCGCCGCGGCGTGGGCAGAGCAGCACCACGCCCGGAGCCGGATGAGTCTCGCCGACGTCGCGGACGTCGTCGATGTCGTCGTGACCATGCTCCCGACCGGGACCGAGGTGAGATCGGTCCTCACCGACACCGACTTCCTCCGCTCGGTTCGGCCGCACACGATCGCAATCGACATGAGCTCGGCCGATCCGGTCGGTACCCGGGAGCTCGGGAGCGACCTCGCTGCCGGTCGCGTCCGTCTCGTCGATGCGCCGGTGTCGGGAGGTGTCGCACGTGCCACCGACGGCACCCTGTCGATCATGATCGGCGGATCGGCCGACGCGGTCGCGGTCGCGCGTCCGGTGCTCGCTGCCTTGGGGGAGCGGTTGTTCGAGGTCGGCGCGCTCGGCAACGGTCACGCCATGAAGTGCCTGAACAACTTCGTCGCGGGTACCTCCTTCGTGGCACTGAGCGAGGCGTTGCAGGTCGGCGAGCGGTTCGGGCTCGATCCGGGCGTGATGATCGATGTCATGAACGTGTCGACGGCCCGGTGCTTCAACACCGAGTTGGTGATGAAGCAACACGTCATCAGCGGGGAGTTCGCGAGCGGGTTCTCGCTCGGGTTGCTGGCGAAGGACGTCGGCATCGCCGATGACCTCGCGCACGCGATGGGCCCGGACGCGCCGCTGGCCGAACTCGTCAGTCGGCGGCTGGCGGAGGCGCGCGACGCACTCGGGTTCACCGTCGACCACACACGTGCGCACACCCTGTGGGCCGGTGATTGACCGGTTGACACCGCGCTCGAGAGCGATGATCGTGGAGCCATGGTGGAGATCGGGGGGAGTGGGCGGCGTCGGGTCCTCGTCCCGCAGGCACTCGGAGGTGATGAGTTCCTGCGCGTGACGTGGCACGAGGAGCGCGGCGTGTTCGTCTTCTCCCACTGGCACGGCCGCGAGTGCGTCGCCGCGACGCCGGTGCGTGTTTCCGATCTCGGAGAGCTCGCCGAACTGACCGTCACCGCCCTCGCCCGCGCGATCGAACGCGAGGTACCGGCGTCGTGGCCGGCTCCGACGGCGGACGATCTGGTGGCGACGTCGATCATGCTGACCGCCTGATCCCGGCGGGGCGATCCCGAGCGTCTCAGTTTCCCAACCAGGTTCCCTGGACGTTGACGGTGACGTTGATCCGGCCGCGGTTGCTCGTCGGACCGGAATTCGAGAGGCCGAGCCAGGAGAGGAGGGCATCCTGGTCGCCGACACGGAGGCGTGCGCACCCATGACTGGCCGGCGACCGAGGAACGTTGTTCGCACCGTGGATGGCCTGGCCGCGGTCGAAGTACAGCGGCCGGTACATGTTGCCGTTGAGCGGGTTGTCGTCCGCCGCCGGATAGGTGGTGCTGTTGTGCCAGCCGCCGTTGCCGTTCGCGGGATTGAACCGATATGCCGGTGTGCGGTTCTGGGAACGGGTCCCGAACGGCGCCTTGCCGGTCGACGTCGGGAAGACGAAGTCGAGGCGTTCGGCGCCCGACCCGACGAACATGATCTGGCACGTGCGGTCGATCACGATCCATCGCTGCGACAGGATCGCGGAGGTGAACGGGATCGGGAGGGTCTCGGCGGCCATCAGCACCTGCTCTTCCGGGCTCCCGGGCACCATGTCGGCGGTGCTCACCGGGAGGCCGAGTGCGAGCCGAGCAGCGCACAGTCGCTGCCTCGTCACCGGACCCGAGTCGCCGTCGACCGTCAACTCGTTGATGCTGTAGCCCGCGAACAATGTGTTCAGGTGGCGCTGCTGCACCTCGACGGCTCGCCGCGCCTCGGACTCGAGCACCGCTGCGTTGCGCTCCGTGCGTTGGGTCCCGGAGATGTCGTCGAGCCCGTTGTCGACGCACACGTCGAGCACCTGCCCGGGGTCGATGGTCTCGCGACCGAGACCGTTCTCGGCGATCAGCGTCGCGACGTCGACGATCGGGTCGTCGAAACGATCGGCGATCGCGGCCAGCGAGTCGCCGGGCGCGACGGTGACGACGCAGGCCGACGAGACGGCCGGCGCCGTGGTGGGTGGCGTGGTCGTGGGCGTCGTGGTGGGCGTGGTGGTGGTCGCTGGCGTCGTGGGAGGTGTGGTCGTCGCGGGTGTGGTCGTCGCGGGTGTGGTCGTCGACGTCGTGCTCGTCGCCACGGTCGTCGTCGGATCGATCGTGTTGGCCGGTGACGTGGTGGTCGACGCCGGCGGTGGTTCCGTTTCGTTCGAGCGGCTCGCGATGACCTCGACCGCGGACGGCTCGTCGAGACCGTCGGCACCGACGGTCTCGGTCACTGCGCTGCAACCGCTCGACACGGTCGCCGCAGCGATGAGCAGCCCAACAGCCCGCCTCCCCGACATCGGCCACACCGTAGCGACATCCGCACGCTCCGGGGTGTCGCCCAGACCCGCTACCCAGGGCCGGAACGGCTCCTCAGCCGGTGACGTAGGCGACGAAATCGCACTTGGCCGTCGGGCCGTCCACCAATTGGGTGTGGCGGCTCGGGCGCGATTCCGGGTCGGGGAAGTGGGCGAGCCATGGGTCGTTGAGCGCAGCGCGATCTTCGAGGCTCGGGAGGAAGAACGTCATCTTCGCGACGTGGTGCCAGTCTGCGCCGGCGGCGTGCAAGATCTCGCCGACGTGCAGGAAGAGGTTCGCCAACTGCGACTCGATGTCGTCGGGCACCGTCGTGGTGCCGGCATCGCGGGCGACGATGATGCTCGACGTGACGAGCGGCCCGATGCGTGTTGCCGCGGGGATGGGATTGGCATGGGACAACGAAGCGACCTCGATCGAGCGACGGTCGCTCACGACGGCCCACCTGCGCGCTCTGCGAGCCACGTCTCGAACTCGGGTCGTCGCTCGGGCGTGATCGGGAAGGCACCATCGGTGCTGTCGCCGGCGGCGACTCGCTCCATGCCCCACTCCTCGGCGAGTTCCTGCGCCGCTGCCTCCTCCGCGATCTCGTCGACCAAGCCGGCCGGGATGATGACGACACCCTCGCCGTCGCCGACCACCACGTCGCCCGGCAACACCGTGACGCCCGCGCACGCGATCGGCACCTGGTGGTCGAGTGGCATGTGCTCGCGGCGGTACGTCGCAGCGTGCGACGACCGGTGGTACACCGGGATGTCCATGTCGCGGAGCGCCGGGGTGTCGCGCAGCGTGCCGTCGGTGACGATCCCGGTGGCGCCGAGCACCGACGCGCGCATCGCGTAGATGTCGCCGATGGTGCCGGCGTCGGTTTCGTTGCGAGCCTCGATCACGAGCACTTCGCCGGGCTGCATCGACTCGATCGCGGCGCGCTGGGCATTGAGGCGGGTGGCGTACACCGGAATGAGGTCCTCGCGCATCGGGACATACCGGAGGGTGTGGGCCCGGCCGAGCATGCGCTGACCGTCCCTGACCGGCTTGAGGCCCGAGAGGAAGGTGCTGCGGATTCCGCGCTTCTGCAGGACCCCCGTCAGCGTCGCGGTGGCCACCGATCTCAGTCGTGCACGAGTCTGTTCGGTGAGGTCGAGAGTCATCGGATTCCTGTCTGCGGAACGATCGATCGGGCGCGAGGGTGCGTGGTGCTGTAATCAGGGACCGTACAGGGGTCGGTGGACCCCCGATGTGGTGGAGCGATGGAAGGAACCAGATGGGCAGCATCCTCGGGAATCGAGTGCAGCGGGTCGAGGATCCGCGTTTGCTGACGACGGGCGGCAACTACGTGGACGACATCCGATTCCCGGGTGAGGCTCACGTCGTCTACGTCCGATCGCCCTACGCCCACGCGACGATCGAGACGATCGACGTCGACGACGCGGCGGGGATCCCCGGTGTGATCCGGATCTTCACCGCCGACGATCTGCACGACCTCGCGCCCATCCCGGCCGCACGCGCCGGCATGCCCGACGCGATGGGCCAGGTGATCCTGGCTTCGGGCCGTGTGCGTTTCGTCGGCCAGGCGGTCGTCGCGATCGTCGCGGAGACACAGGCTGTGGCAAGCGACGCCGCCGACCTGGTCGACGTCGACTACGAACCGCTTCCGGTCGTGGTCGACGTCGAGGAATCCGCCACGGACGAGATGTTGCTGTTCCCGGGCGCGGGCACGAACGCAGTGATGGAATTGGCGTCGCCGGGACGTGCGGACTTCACCGGGTGCGAGGTCGTCGTCGAGGAGCGGATCGTCAACCAACGGTTGTCGGGCGCACCGATGGAACCCCGTGTCGGTGTCGCTCACTGGACCGACGACGGACGGCTCGTGCACTACTCCGCCTGCCAGGGCGCCCACCCGACGAAGGCGCTGCTCGCGGCGATCTATGGGCTCGATGAGGAGCGGGTCCGAGTCGTCGTCCCCGACATGGGTGGTGGGTTCGGGGTGAAGTCGCGGACGTACCCGGAGGAGGCGGCGCTCGGCTTCTACGCGAAGGTGCTCGGCCGACCGGTCCGCTGGACCGAGACGCGAAGCGAGAACTTCCTCGCCATGCCCCAGGGCCGTGGGCAGGTGCAGTACGCGACGCTGGGTGGGACCCGTGACGGGCGGATCACCGCCTACCAGCTCGACGTGTTCCAGGACGCCGGCGCCTACCCGATGACCGGGTCGGTCCTCCACGGGATGACGATGCGGATGACGTGCGGGGTGTACGACATCGACAACGTCGGCTTCACCGGCACGTCCTGGGTGACGAACACCGCGTCGATCACGGCGTACCGCGGTGCCGGGCGACCGGAGGCGGCGGTCGCGATCGAACGGATGGTCGACCGGTTCGCCGCCGAGATCGGGATGGATCCCGCCGATGTCCGCCGGATCAACATGTTGCCGAAGTTCACCGAGGCCCGCACGACCGGGATCGGTACGCCGTACGACGTCGGGGACTACCCGGAGTCGCTCGAACGGGCACTCGCTGCCGCGGGTTACGACGACCTCCGGGCTGAACAGGCAGCCCGCCGGCGGTCGGGCGATCCGGTGCAGCTCGGCGTCGGTATCGCCACGTACGTCGAGATCACCTCTGGCATCGGTGGCTCGGAGTTCGGCGAGGTCGAGCTCCAGCCCGACGGCAACCTGATCGTTCGGACGGGTGCAACGCCCTACGGCCAGGGTCACGTCACGACGTGGGCCATGATCGTCGCAGACCGCACCGGCGTGGGGATCGACCGGATCACCGTGCTCCACGGCGACACCGACGAGATCCGGAGCGGCGGCCTCACCGTCGGATCGCGCTCGGTCCAGCTCGGCGGATCCGCGATCGCAGCCGCGAGCAGGAAGCTGATCGACGCTGCCCGCCAGCGGGCTGCCCACCTGCTCGAGGCAGCCGTCGACGACGTCGTGCTCGACGCCGAGCAGGGTGCATTCCACGTTGCGGGCACGCCGGCGCGCTCGGTGGGCTGGGCCGACGTCGCCGCCATGGCACCCGATGTGCTGTCGGGCGACCACGACTTCGAGGCGCCGATGCCGACGTTCCCGTTCGGCACCCATGTCGCCGTCGTCGAGGTCGACACCGACACGGGGAACGCCCGGTTGCGGCGCCTGATCGCCTGCGACGACGCCGGGACGATCTTGAACCCGCTGATCGCCGACGGGCAGATCCACGGCGGGATCGCGCAGGGCGTCGCGCAGGCGCTGATGGAGGAGATCGTCTACGACGACGACGGAACGCCGAAGACGACCAACTTCGCCGACTACCCGGTCATCTCCGCCGCCGAGCTCCCGAGCTTCGAGCTCGTCCCGATGGAGACGCCGACCTGGGTGAACGAGCTCGGCGCCAAGGGAGTCGGCGAGTCGGGCACCATCGGCGGCATCCCCAGCGTCTACAACGCGGTCATCGACGCCGTGAGTCATCTCGGAGTCCGCCACATGACCATGCCATGCACCCCGGAGAAGGTCTGGTCGGCAATCCAGTCGGGGTCGAGGTCGTAGCGACGCGGGGTCAGGTCCGGAGCTCGAACGACGTGTGCGCGGCGGTGCGGCCTGCCACCTGCGCGTCGACGCGGTGCGTGCCGGGATGGTAGGTGCGTGTCGACGCGTCCTGGATCCGACGTCGCTTCGTGAGGCGCGTGGTGTCTCCGGGTGCGAGTCGGACGGTCGCCCACTTGAAGACCTTCGGCGACGTCGCTCCGGATGCGTTGACGTGGTGCACCACGAAGTCGATCACGAGGACCTGTTCCTCCTCAGCGGTCGAGGTCAGCTCCAGCGTGAGCTCGATCGTGGCGCCGATGTCGAGCGCAGAGGGAGCGCAGGTGAACTCTGCGACCTCGACCGACGCGTCGGTGGTGAACCCGAGGAGGTCGAGCGCCCCGGGGTGCCCCTGCTTGACGAGGGTGCGCAGAGCGTGCCGAACCATGTCCCGATCGACCGGATCCGACTCCTCCGTCCAGTCGCGGAGCAGATCGAGGACCATGTCGGGATGTGACTTGGCCACGTCGTTGAGATGGTTGGCGACCGATCGCCGAACGGTCTCGGACTCGTCGTGCCGCAGTCGCGTGACCAGCTCGATGCCGATTCGGGGGTCGTCGGTGAGAGCCTTCACCCGTGGCCCCCACGGCAGGAGCGGGCGGGTCCCCTCCGACGCGAGTCTGCGGACCGATTCATCGGCATCGGATGTCCACCTTCGAAGGTACGGGAGCGTCAGATCGAGATGGTGGTCGAGGAACGGCCGGATCGCGAACTCACAGCTCCAGCGTCGGGTGAGCGTCGGCATCGCCGCGAGCGATGCCTCCGGGTGGTCGACGCCGTGACGCTCGACGAACGAGCAGAGCGGCCAGGCCGCCCACTCCTCGAGCGGTTCCGCGGCGACCCGGACGATCGTCCCGAGCGCATCCGGGTAGTCGTCCGGCAGCGCTGCCGCCAACGCATCGGCGATCAGGTTGATCCGATCCTTCAGCTCCAGGCCGTCGAGGCGCGGGATGACCGAGTCCTCGAACGCACGGGCGCCGAAGCCCGGCCGGACAGCCGCCAGTCGCGCCGCGAGGCGTTCGACGGTCGCTGGTCCGACCCGATCCTTGAGCGGCTCAGCCATCGGTTCGAGCGTAGGCGGCACCTCGCACCGTTCGCGAGCGACGGACGCTGCCCGGGCGCGTCGACGGTCGCGTGCGGTACCTTGCGCCGACATGTCCGGTCCGCGCCACTTGTTGTTCGACTTCGGCGGTCCGGTGCTGCTGTCGCCGTTCGAGCTGCGCGATCGGGGTGCCGCTGGGCTCGGCGTCGACCCGTCGGAACTGCCCGGCGGTCCGTTCGACCCGAACGACCTCCGATGGCAGGAGCGTGAAGCGGGGGAGATCACAGAGCGCGACTACTGGGCGGGAGAGGCCGCTCGGTTCGAGCTCGACATCGCGGGCTACATGCATCGGTTCTACAACCCGAGCGGCGACCACCTGACGCGGCCGGAGTCCGTCGCGCTGGTGGACGAGGTGCTCGCCGGCGGACGCATCGTGGGATTGCTGTCCAACGACCTGACGGCCTTCCACGGCGCCGAGTGGCAGGAGCCGATCACCGTGCTGAAACGATTCGACCCACTCGTCGATCTCTCGCACACGGGACACCTCAAACCACACCCTCAGGCGTACATCGACGGCATCGAGGCGATGGGCGTGCCCGCTGACGACATCGTCTACGTCGACGATCACCGCGACAACGCCGACGCGGGTGCCCGAGCCGGGCTCGCTGCCGTATGGTTCGACCTGACCGACCCGATCGGGTCGATCCAACGCACCCGCGCCACGCTCGAACGTCGGGAACCCGCATGATCCGGCCGAGCGCGGACGAGCTGCTCGAGGTCTGCGTGGCCGCAGCGAGCGCCGCGGGTGAGGTGCTCGTCGACGGACTCGCAGGCCCGCGCCGCGTGCAGATGAAGAGCGAGCGGGCCTCGATCGTGACCGAGATCGACCTGGCGTCGCAGGCCCGCGTCTTCGAGGTCATCGGCGAGTCGTACCCCGGTCACGTCATCATGGGTGAGGAGGGTGACGGTGGTGGTGCCGACCGTTCGCACACCTGGATCGTCGACCCGCTCGACGGCACCTCCAACTACGCGAGCGGAATCCCGTTCGCCTGCGTGTCGGTCGCGGTGAAGGACCTCGACGGTGTCGCCGCGTGTGCGATCTTCGAACCGTTCCGTCAGGAGTTGTTCACCGCGACCCGGGGTGGCGGCTCCTGGCTCGGCGGGGAGCGACTGGAAGTCACGACGAACGACTCGCTCGACCGCTCCCTCGTCGCGACCGGCCTGCAGTCCGACGATCCCGCCCAGATCGCCGCCCACGCTCGCCGGATCGAGGCCCTCCACCGATTCACGCGGGGCAGCCGCGGGCTGGGCTCACCGGCGCTCTGCCTCGCCTACGTCGCTGCCGGCCGCATCGATGCGTTCTACGAGCGCGACGCGACCTACGCGTGGGATGTCGCAGCGGGCGCGTTGTTGATCCACGAAGCGGGCGGTCGGTGCGAGGACCTCGACGGCGGTCCGGTCAACCTCGGACAGGGGATCGCCAACGTGCTCGGCAGCAATGGTTGGGTCCACGACGCCCTGTTCGATCTGATCCAGCTCACCGATCACGACTGACCACGGTCGTTCCGCTCTGCGGGACGTCGGTCCGCTCTGCGGTACCACGCGTGTGTAGTGTCGCCGCCGTCACACTTCGATGACCGCATGGGGGCATGAGCAATGGCTGAAGTCGTATCCGTCGACCCGCTACTCGATGGGTGGTATCCGGGCTGGAAGCCCGAGCACCTCGACAATCACTGGCTTCGGATGAAGTCGCGGCCGTTCACCAAGGAGGACGAGGACCGCTTCTGGTTCGTCGACTTCCACTGGCCGCGTGGCTTCTCACCGCTCGGTATGCAGTTCGTCAACGACGCAGCGTGGGGCACCCAGCTCGCTGCCCATCAGCTGCCGCTCCCGCCCGCCGGCGGCCTCGTGCAGCGGATGGGAGGTCCGTTCCTGTACGAGGGAGAGGTACCGATCACCTCGGAGTGGGAGATCGGTTTCCGCGCCGCCCGAATCGAGAAGAACATGCCGAAGTTCCTCGGCAACTTCGACGACATCTGGGAAGAGCGCAAGTGGGAGCTCGACCTCGGTCTCGGCTACTTCGAGAGCTTCGACTTCAGCGGTCGCTCGCTCCCCGAGCTCGGCCAATACATGCAGGACGCCTGGCGTTTCCAGATGCGGGCGTGGGAGATCCACTTCGAGATCATGTACCCGCTGCTCGCGATCTACCTGCAGCTGTACGGCGTGTGCGCGGAGAACGGGATCGACCCGGCCAACATCGCCAAGATGCTGCAGGGCCGTGAGCACAAGATCATGGAGACCGACCGTGCCATGTGGGATCTCGTCGACGAGGCGCGTCGGCTCGAGATCGGCGACGTGTTCACGGGCAACGAGGCGCCGCAGATCCGTTCGGCACTGGCGGCGGCCGGAGGCAATTCATCGGTCTGGCTGACGAAGTTCGACGAGTTCCTCGAGGTCCACGGCCACCGAACCGAGGGCATCTCCGACATCAACATCCCCTCGTGGATCGAGGACAACACCTCACCGCTCGGGCAGATCAGCAACTTCATCGCGTCGGGCGGGCGTCACGACTTCGACGCGGGATTGGCCCATGGTCAGGCCGAGCGCGACGAGGTCGTCGAGGCGGCACGCTCGCAGCTGTCGGGCGATGCGCTCGGCGCGTTCAACGAGTTGCTCGCCATCAACCAGGTCGCCAACTTCGCCTGGTGGAACGAGGACCACAACTACTACATCGATCTGCGAGCCTCGATCCCCATGCGCATGGGCGCGCTCGCGATCGGCGAGCGCCTCGACGTGTCGCAGTACGACGACGCGCTGTTCCTGTTCTTCCCCGAATTGATGGACGTGTGCGACGGCCGCGTCGACTACGCGGCACTCAAGTCGATGACCGAGGAGCGCCACGCCTACTACGACAGCTACCAGACCAGGCGCCAGGAGGTCCCCAAGGTCGTCGGCACCGTCCCGGAGAAGGTCGAGGACCCCGTCCTGATCGAGATCTTCGGGATGCACAGCCACTACTTCGCGGGGCTCAAGGCCGACGCCCACACCACCGAGCTCACCGGTTTCCCGGCATCCGCTGGCACCTACACGGGCCGGGCCCGCGTGATGCTCTCCGCGATGGAGCTTTTCGAGCTCGAGGACGGCGAGATCCTGGTGACGGAGGCGACCTCGCCCAACTGGACCCCGGCGTTCGCCATCATCGGCGCCTGCGTCTGCGACGGCGGCGGCTCGCTCACCCACGCTGCGACCGTGTCGCGCGAGTACGGCATCCCGTGCGTGGTCGGCACATCCGTCGCGACGCTGCGGATCAACAGTGGAGACCTGATCGAGGTCGACGGCAGCAAGGGCGTGGTCCGAATCCTCGAGCGCGCCGCAGGATGAGCCCCAGGACCCGAGCGGAGAGGTCGCTTCGCTCCTCGTCATGCCGCTCGTGTCCTCCGCATCGGCCCGTCGCCGGACGCCTCTCGGCGCAACTCGGAAGACCGTGACGTGGCGGCGATGACGCTCGACGGCAAGCGGATCGTCGTCACGGGTGCCGCGCGAGGCATCGGCGCGCTCGCCGCGTGCGAACTGCCGCGCTCGTGGCGCCGAGGTCGTCACGCTCGATCTGCACGGCGATGTCGATCACGTCTGCGACGTGTCGGACGGTGATCGTGTCGACTCGGTGTTCGACGCGATCGGTGCGTCCGGGCCGATCAGCGGGCTGCTCAACAATGCTGCGCTGATCGTCACCCGCAAACGTCACGACCAGATCCCGATCGACGAGTGGGATCGCGTGTTCGCCGTCAACGTCAAGGGCACGTTCCTGTGCTCGCGGGCAGCGGTGCGCCACATGGGCGAGGGTGGGAGCATCGTCAACGTCGCGTCCGAGACGGCGTTCACCGGGTCGCAGGGGTTCGCCCACTACGTCGCGTCGAAGGGGGCCGTCGTGTCGCTCACCCGTGCGCTCGCCAACGAGTTCGGCGAACACGGGATACGTGTCAACTGCGTCGCCCCCGGGTTCACGCCGACGCCCGGATCAGCCCACCTCGGCCAGTACGACGCGTCACGCACGCCGCTCGGACGCGTGATGGAGCCCTCCGATCTGCTCGGGACGTTCTGCTACCTGCTCTCCGACGACTCGACGTTCGTCTCCGGCCAGACCACGCTGGTCAATGGCGGACGCGTGCCGCACTGAACGGCACCCACATGGAGGAGTACGACGAGCTCGACGCCACCGCACTGAGCGGGCTCGTGCGAGGCGGTGAGGTCCACCCACGCGAGCTGGTCGACGCGGCGATCGAACGGGCCGAGCGGCGCAACCCGGCCCTGAACGCGATCGTGCACACCCAGTTCGATCGTGCCCGCGAGGACTGCGGCCGCGTCGATCGATCGACGCCGTTCCCCGGTGTCCCGTTCCTCTTCAAGGACTACCAGGGATGGGAAGCCGGCGAGCCATACCACATGAGCGTTCGCACCCTGCGTGAGCTCGGCCATCGAGCGAGCACCGACAGCGCATACGCCCGCCGGGTGAGGGCCGCGGGGCTGATCCCGATCGGACGCACGAACACACCCGAGCTGGCGGTGATGGGGACCACCGAACCGCAGCTCGACGGACCCACGCACAATCCGTGGTGCCCGGGGCGATCCCCCGGCGGTTCGTCGGGCGGCTCGGCGGCCGCGGTGGCGGCGCGGATCGTGCCCGTCGCCCACGCCAACGACATCTCCGGCTCGATTCGGATCCCGGCATCGATGTGCGGTCTCGTCGGGCTCAAGCCGACGCGCGGTCGCGTGATCACGAGCGGACCGGACTCGATCACGGGGATGATGGTCGAGGGCGTGCTGACCCGGAGCGTGCGCGACACCGCTGCGTTGGTCGACTGGTTGACCCACTTCTCGCCGTGGTGGCCGGCGCCCTCGCGCCCGTTGGTGGCGGCACTCGACGGACCGGTTCCGACGCTGCGCATCGGATTGACCACCGAAGCGTTCAACGGCAGTGACGTCGACGGTGAGTGCGCCGCAGCCGCGACGGCGGCGGCCAGGGTGCTGGCTGAGCAGGGGCACCACGTGGAGGAAGCCGCACCGGCGGTGTTCTCGTCGGATGAGCTGTGGGGGCACGCGAAGACTGCGCTCGCCGTCACCGCCGCCGCAGAGGCGCAGCAATGGGATCGGGTGCTCGGCCACCCGCTCGGCGAGGCCGACCTCGAAGCGCGGACCTGGTCGATGGTGGAGGCGGGGCGTGCCGTGTCGGCCGCACAGCTGCATCATCTGCTCGGTGTGCAGCAATCGCTCGCCGCGGAGGCGTTCGAGTGGTGGGACGACTTCGACGTCCTCGTCACGCCGACCGTCGCAGCTCCTGCCTCGCCTCTCGGGGAGTACCTCAACCAGTACGTCTCGGGGCTCGGCAGCGCATTCACCCGACCGATCAACGCGACCGGCCAGCCCGCGATCTCGGTTCCGGTGCACTGGCCCGCCGACGGACTCCCTCGCGGCGTGCAGTTGGTCGGGGGGTACGGGCGCGACGACCTGCTGGTCCGGTTGGCGGGCGTGCTCGAGCAGGCGATGCCCTGGGCGCACCGTCGACCATCGGAGGCGACGTGACGGCGAACGTGCTCGATCACGAGTCCGAAGCGCGCCGGATCATCGCCGCCCACGACGAGCATGTCACGCTCGCCCCGATCAGCGACCGCATCCCCCTGACGATGGACGACGCGTACGCGATCCAGGCCTTCGTGACGAAGGAGCGTCTGCGACGAGGCGAATCGATCGTCGGATGGAAGCTGGGGTACACCTCCGTCGCGATGCGGCGGCAGATGGGTGTCACCGAGCCCAACTTCGGTCCGCTCACCGATGCCATGGTGTTCGGTGTCGACACCGACGTCGGCGGCCGGTTCACCCAGCCCAGGGTCGAGCCCGAGATCGCACTGAGGTTCGCCCACGATCTCGAACCCGGTGCCGACCGCGCTGCCGTCCTCGCGGCAGTGGAGTCGGCCCACGCCGCGCTCGAGATCGTCGACTCGGTGTGGAGCGGCTACCGGTTCCGAATCGAGGACAACACCGCCGACGGATCGTCAGCGGCGGGCGTCGCGTTCGGTCCGGTCGTCGCGGTCGACCGGATCGCCGACATCGAGGTACGCCTCCGCGTGGGCGACGAGGAGGTCGGTCGCGGCCGCGGGAGCGATGCCAGTGGCCATCCCGCCGACGGCGTCGTCTGGCTCGTGGACCAGCTGGCCGACCGTGGCGCTCGGGTACGAGCGGGCGACCTCGTCATCACGGGTGGCCTCACCGCTGCGACGCCCCTCCTGCGGGGTGGGGTCGTGAGTGCGGGTTTCGACGCGACGACGACGGTCAGCGTTCGTGACGGGCGAACGATACTCGGCTAGGTTGCGGGTCATGATCGTCGCGATCGTTCGCTTCCCGTTGCCCGATGGTATGACGCCGGAGGGGGTTCGCGCCTCGTTCGAGCGCAGTGCGCCGAGCTACCAGGGCCTCACCGGTCTGCAGCGCAAGTACTACCTCCGAGCCGACGACAACTCCATCGGTGGTGGGGTGTACCTCTGGGATGACCGAGCCGCCGCGGAGGCCGTCTACGACGATGCCTGGCGTGCTCGCCTGACCGAACGATTCGGTACGGCGCCGCAGGTCGAATACTTCGAATGCCCGGTCGTCGTCGAGCCCGAACGGATCTCGATCGGGTGAGCGTCGACACCGCCCGCTCGGCCGGGAAGAAGCCGGCGTTGCAGTCCGTCGGGATCGCCCTCGCGGTCCTCGACGCGCTGGCCACGGCACCGGAGCTCAGCCTGAGCGAGCTCGCCCGGCGGGTGGGCGTCGCGAAGAGCACCGCACATCGAACCTGCGCTGTGCTGACCGAAGCGGGCATGCTCACGCGCACCGAGGCGGGCAAGTACCGCCTGGGGTTACGCCTCATCGAGTACGGGCATCTGGCGACATCGCGGTCGCCCGTCGGGGAGCATGCGCTGCCGCTCCTCGTCGAGCTTCGGACCGCCCTCGGTGAGACGGTCCAGATCGGTGTGCCGGCCGGGGCCGACGTCGTGTACGTCGAGCGGGTCGAGGGGAGTCGTGCGCTCCGCTACACCACCGACAACTCGCGGCGCGGTCCGATCCACCGATCGAGCGCCGGCAAGGTGCTCGCTGCGTTCGTGCCCGGCGTGCTGGAAGCGCGACTGGCAGCCGGTCTGACCCCGAGCACCGGGTACACGATCGTCGTGCCCGACGTCCTGCGGTCCGAGGTCGACAAGGTGCGCCAGCGTGGGTTCGCCCGCAGCGTCGACGAGACCGAGATCGGGATGAGCTCGCTCGCGGTCCCCGTCCGATCGTCACCGACCGGTCCGGTGGTGGCGGCGATCTCGATGGTGGGTCCGACGTCGCGCGTGGCGGGCGACACCGAAGCGAGCAACATCTCGAACCTCACCGTCGCGGCGCGCAGGCTCAGTGAGGCGCTCGCGATCGGCGAGTACCGACTCCCGCGCCGTCGTCGCTGATCAGCGGGGTGTCTCGTAACCTGACCGCGAACGCTTGCGATGTTCCGCCCGGCCACCTCCGCCGCTCGCTGTGTTGCATCTCCTCGTGTTGGGGCAGGGCCAGGCCGTCGTCACCGCGTCTCGCGAGCAACGAACCTGATCTCGACGTCGACATCCAGAAGGGTCACGGTCACGGCATCAGCCGCCGACCGAGACCGACACCGCCGGCTGCTCGGCGGTGATCATCCGCTCCAGGATCCGGCGTGCGCGCAGCGGACCGGCGTCGATCGAGAGCATCACCGGCTTCAGTGCGTCCGGACCGCCGGCGCGGTCGTAGGCGCGTTGTTGGGCCTCGACCATCGGGCGATCCTGCTCCTCGAACGCGAAGCGACGCAGGCGGCTCAACTGTTCGGCGACCTCGTCGTCGGTCTCGCCGGGCGGTGGGCCGCCGAGTTGGACCGCAGCGATGTGGTACATCATCCGGTGATCGTCGATCGGCGTCAGCAGGTGCGAACCGATGACGGTCATCCCCTCGTCGCGGGCGGTGCCGGGTGGGCACACGCCGGCGTGGTTCCGGAGGTAGCCGGGAGCGTTCCATCGCATCTCGGCCCAGGTGTCGACGTTGGCGCCGTCGTTCCGGTACATCAGGTCGAACAGCTGCACGGGTGGCACGTCATAGGAGGTGCGGGTGACGAAGAGCGTGCCGTCGTCGTCCTCGTGGATGTCGGTGTCGGCGTCGATCATGTCGGCGTTGCCGAGCAGGCCGTCGTGGAGGAAGTTGACGTGGCTGAGGTCGAGCAGGTTGTCGGCCATCAGGCGGTAGTCGACGTCGATGGTCATCCAGTCGCGCTTGGACACGATGCCCGGCGCTCCGTCGTCGAGGTGGGAGAAGTCGGGGATCAGATCGGGATCGGCGGGCTGCTCGCCCATCCAGATCCACAGCAGGGTGTGGCGTTCGACGACCGGGTACGTCCGGACGTGGAGCTGCGGGGTGATTCGTCCCGATCCGTGCGGGTTGACCACGCACTGACCGTCGTCCGCGAACTGGAGGCCGTGGTAGGGGCACTCGACGTGGTCGCCGCACACGGTGCCGCGCGACAGCGGGGCGAAGCGATGCGAGCACTGGTCGGCGATGGCCGCCACCGTCCCGTCGGACTTGCGAAAGACCGCGATCAGCTCGTTGCAGATCTCGCGCTGCTCGATCTGCCCGATGTCGAGATCCTGGCCCCACATCGCGACATACCAGGTGTTCCGAAGAAACGTCATGGCTCGATGATGATGGATCGATCGTTCGTGACCGAGGGACGCGTCCCGCAGCGGCGAACGCCTGGACAGATCGGGCACGTCGAGTGGCAGGCGCGGATCGACCGATCTCGTAACGTCCGTTCCGTGGATGATCGCTACGACTTCGTCATCGTCGGCGGCGGCTCGGCCGGATGTGCGCTCGCCAACCGTCTGAGCGCCGACCCCGCGAACCGGGTGCTGGTGCTGGAGGCCGGCCGAACGGACTGGAAGTGGGACGTCTTCATCCACATGCCCGCCGCATTGACCTATCCGATCGGCAGCCGGTTCTACGACTGGAAGTACGAGAGCGAGCCCGAACCGTTCATGGACGGGCGCCGTGTGTACCACGCACGCGGCAAGGTGCTGGGCGGCTCGTCGAGCATCAACGGGATGATCTTCCAGCGGGGCAACCCCGCCGACTTCGAGAAGTGGGCGGCCCGACCGGGGATGGCCGACTGGAGCTACGCCCACTGCCTGCCCTACTTCAAGCGGATGGAGACCTGCCTGGCCGGCGCCGACGACTGGCGTGGCGGCGACGGCCCGCTCGAGCTCGAACGTGGGCCGGCGACGAATCCGCTGTTTCGGGCGTGGCTCGACGCAGGCGTCGAAGCCGGGTTCCGGCGGACCGACGATGTCAACGGCTACCGACAGGAGGGGTTCGCCGCGTTCGACAAGAACGTCCGGCGTGGTCGCCGGCTGAGCGCCGCACGCGCGTACCTCCACCCCGTCATCGACCGCTCGAACCTCACCGTCGTCACCCGCGCCCAGGCCGCACGGATCGTCTTCGAGGGCACGCGGGCCGTCGGCGTCGAGTACCGCCGCAATCGTCGCGCCGAGGTCGTGCGCGGCGCCGAGATCATCCTGTGCGGCGGGGCCTTCAACTCGCCCCAACTGCTTCAGCTGTCAGGCATCGGCGACCCGGCCCACCTCGAACCGCTCGGCGTCGAGGTGGTCGACGCGCTCCCGGGTGTCGGCGAGAACATGCAGGACCACCTCGAGGTGTACATCCAGTACGCGTGCACGCAGCCGGTCTCGATGCAGCCGCAGCTGGCGAAGTGGCGGATGCCCTGGATCGGTCTGCAGTGGCTCTTGCGGCGTGGTCCGGCGGCCACCAACCACTTCGAGGCCGGCGCATTCGTCAAGAGCAACCCCGACGAGCCGTATCCGAACCTGATGTTCCACTTCCTCCCGATCGCGATCCGGTACGACGGATCCTCCCCGACCGATGGACACGGGTACCAGGTGCACGTCGGGCCGATGTTCAGCGACTCGAAGGGCACGGTCAAGATCCGCTCGACCGACCCCCGCGAGCACCCGGCGGTGCAGTTCAACTATCTCTCGACCGAACGCGACCGACGAGAGTGGATCGAGGCGGTCCGGATCACCAGGCGCATCCTCGAGCAACCGGCCTTCGCACCGTTCAACGGCGGCGAGCTGTCGCCGGGGCCGTCGGTCGAGACCGACGACGAGATCATGGCGTGGGTCGCCCGTGACGCCGAGACGGCTCTGCACCCCTCGTGCACGTGCGCCCTGGGTACCGACGAGACGTCGGTCGTCGATCCGGCCACGATGCGGGTGCACGGTGTCGGCGGCCTCCGGGTGGTCGATGCGTCCGTGCTACCGATCGTGACCAACGGCAACATCTATGCCCCGACGATGATGGTCGCCGAACGCGCCGCCGACGTGATCCTCGGCAACCGGTTGCTGCCACCCGACACCGCCGAGGTGTTCCTGCCCGGCGCCCCCTCGTGACGAGCGACGAGACCAGGGTCGTCCACGCACGGCGCAGAGATGAGGTCGTCTCGAGCGCGCGCTCGAGCTGACGGTTCGGCTCACACGTCGGCTCGCGACACACCCCGTCGACCCACGGGGGTCGGATGCTTTTCGGCTCGTGCGCAGCCGTGCGCGCATGGATGCAGCGCACGGACGCACGACGTGATCCGGTTCACGTCGAGGCGGCCGAGTAGGAGAGCCACCTCCCGCCGTCGAAGTCGTAGAGCTTGCAGGATCGTGTCGCGCGCACGTAGTCACCGGGCGAGAAGTCGGCGACCGCGACCGTGTTCGGGTACGCCGCCGAGATCGCTGCCGCCGCGGTCGGGAGTTGATGGAAGGGGATGCGGGCGTCGACGTGATGAGGGACGTGGACGAAGATGTTGTGGAACCAGAGCCGGTTGATCAGCCTGGGGAACGTCAGGATCGTGGTGGATTCCATCTGGCCCTTGAACTGAGACCACTCGCGGCGAGGCCACCATCGGATGTCCGGAGCGACGTGATGCACGTACACCGTCCAACCGATGATCTGCACGAACACCAGGAACGGGACGACGATGAGCTTGACGGGTAGCCACACGGCGTCGGCCGGACCGCCTTGGATCGATCCGGCGATGACGGTGAGCGCGAGGACCAGTGCGAGCACGGATCCCAACACGAACTTGTCGCGCCGGATCGCCGAGCGACTCTTGCCGGCGGCGGCGAATCGCCACATCTTCTCCCACCAGACGACCCGCGCGTAGTACGCGCCCGACCCCAGGAGCGACCACTCGAAGCGGTGACGCAGGCGGGCGGGCATACCGAGTTCCCGGTACTCGGCCACCGTCGTCGGATGCCACACGAAATCGAAGCCCTGGCGCGTGGTGTAGCCGTGGTGGATGCGGTTGTGGCCCAGGTTCCACGCTGCTTCGACGTGCGCACTCGGCGCCATGCACATCACCGCGACGATGCGGTTCGCCCGGCGCGAACGGAAGAGCGCTCCGTGCGAGGCGTCGTGGCCGAGCACGAACAAGCCGGAGATCGCGAGTCCGACGGCGATCCACAGGAGCGGGACCGCCCACCAGCGATCGGTGAGTGCGAGCAACGTCAGCGGTGCGACGTACAGCACGACGGCCTGGACGAGCGCCACGATCGCCTTCGACCGGGAGGGCTCGTAGCACGTCGCGGGGATGACGTCGCGAACGTCGTTGAGCGACTGGGAGCGCGGACGCGGCAACGTCGGCGTAGCGGCGGATTCCATCCGCGCAACGGTACGGAAACGCGCGACGAGGAGGAAGGGCCGAAGTTCCCTTCAACCCTCGGTTGACCAGCACTCGCGGTCGTGATCGTTCTCGGTCGTCACCACGGGTGGATGGTGCCGTCCCAGCGGCGGAAGGTGCCTGAGTCGTCGATGGTCAAGCCGTCGATCAGCTCGACGATCTGACGGGCGGCGTCGTCGGCCTCCATCGCGGCCGCCGGACCACCCATGTCGGTGCGCAGGTGCCCGGGGTGCAGCATCACGGTGACGATGCCGTCGCCCCGCAAGGCAGCAGCGAGCTTGATCGTGACCATGTTCAGCGCCGCCTTCGACGCCGCGTAGCCGACGTCGCGGCCGATCCTCTGCGCGACCTCCATCGAGCCGATCTGGGACGACATGTTCACGATGCGCGGACGGTCGGAGCGCCGCAGGTGCTCGGCGAGGCCACGGCTGAGCAGCATCGGTCCGAGCGCGTTCACCGCGATCTGCCCCATGAACTGGGCGGACGTCTGGGTGAGGACGTCCCGCTGCGAATCGTCGGCGCCGAGATTGCGGGCGTCGATGCCGGCGTTGTTCAGGACCACGTCGACCGGACCGTCACCGACGTCGCCTCCGATCGCACGCACGAACGCCTCGATCGATGCCTCGTCGCCCACGTCGACGGTGTGGATGTGGTCGGCGACCGCCGCGAGGTCGGTCGCCGCTCCGGGATCTCGGCAGCCGGCGATGACGGTGTCACCGGCGGCGGCGTAGACGCGGGCCAGTTCGAGCCCGAGGCCACGATTGGCACCGGTGATGACGACGGTCCGGTTCATTCCGGTGCCTCCATCAGTTCGGCGACGACACCCGCAGCGTCGACCCGCTCCGTGATGGCGTCGATGCCGGTCCCGGCGTAGAGCGCCATCGCATCGATCGTCCCGGTGAACTCGATGGTGGGCGGCGACACGAAGAAGCGAGGCACCTTGCGCATCGTGCCGTCGGGACCCGGCATGTGGCCGATGACATCGTCACCGTCGCCCGATGCCTCGACCGCCGAGGTCAGCACGCGATGCTGAGCGTCGGCCCAGCCCACCCAGAACGCCTCCGAGAGCTCGGTGTCGGTGCCCGACGACTCGATGAGCCGCTGCACGTAGCGATCGTGCGCCATCGACTCGCGGGTTGCGACGAAGCGGCTGCCCACCCGCACCGCGTCGGCCCCTGTGGTCAGCGCTTCTCTGACATCGAAGGCGGTGCCGATGCCGCCGGCGGCGACGACGGCGACGTGGTCCGGCACGGCATCGCGAACGGCGGGCAGCAGTGTCGCGAGGGCGATCGAGCCGCGGACGTGGCCGCCCGCCTCGACACCTTGCGCCACGACATAGGCACAACCGGCGTCGACGGCTGCGCGAGCTTCGTCGACGGTCCCGACCTGCCAGCCCACGATGCGGTCGGCCGGCACCACATCGGCATCGGGCCATCCCCAGAAGAATTCGATGACCGGCAGCCTGGCGGCGGCCAGGTCGAGGACCTCGCGGTCGAGGAACTCGACGATGAATCCCGCGCCGACCGGGCCGGACGTGAGCGCCTCCACCTCGTCGAGCACGGCCGAAACGACATCGGTGGGTCGGCGCCCGATTCCGAGCATCCCGAGTCCGCCGGCGTTGGACACAGCCGCCGCGAGCGGAGCCGTGGCGATCCCCGACATCGCTGCGAGCTGCAGTGGGTGACGGCATCCGACGAGCCCGGTGAACCGCGTGGTCATCGCGGTCAGCCCAACGGGCCCAGGTGCTCGACGAGACGTCGCGACGGCGACCGGTTGACATGGAGCTGCAGCACGTCGGGGCGCGAGTAGTGGCCCGCGGTGTCGCACAGCGCCTTGGCCTCGCGGATCGTGGCGTGCGACGCCTCGGCGACGAGCAGCGTCTCGCCCTCGGCCGGACCGGCGACCACGTGGCCCATCGGGTCGATGATGTAGCTGTCCCCGGTCATCGGCGGAAGCATGGAGATCGCGTCCCGGAGCTCGTCGTCCTCGACGTCGGCTGGGTCGATGATGCCGCCGGCCACGATCACGTACGCCGCTGACTGCGAGGCGAACGCCTGGCTGAGCACCTTCTGACGTGTGTTCTCGTAGCCGGGGAACGCGGCGACATGGCACTGCGTGCCCGCTGCGATGAGGGCGTAGCCCGGCAGGACCATGTTGTGCTCCCAGCAGTTCAGCCCGCTGATTCGGGCATACGGACGCTGGTGGGCGACGAGGCCCGAGCCGTCGCCTTCTCCCCACGCGAACCGCTCACCATAGGTGGGCTTGAGTTTGCGGTGACGGCCGATCAGGACACCGTCGGCGGAGATGAACAGCAGGGTGCAGTAGACGGTGCCGCCGGTGACGGGATCGCGCTCCGCGACACCGATGACGACGTCGACACCGGCATCGCGTGCCGCGGCGCACAGCGCGTCGCATTCGGGCCCGGGCACCTCGATCGCGGCATCGACGTATCGACCTCCGATCCGGCGCTTGAGTTCGACGGGCAGCGGGGCGTTGACCCAACGTGGGTACCCGGGAAGCCAGGTCTCGCCGAACGCTGCGAGATCGACACCGGCACGACCCGCTTCGCGTACGAGTGAGCACGCTTTGTCGGTGGAGGCCTGCGCATCGAGGAAGACCGGCGCCGCCTGCACGGCGGCGATCACGAACGTGTCGGTGCCCATCCGGTCACTCTTTCAGACGGTGCTGGTAGCAGTGCCATTCGACGACGAGGCCGCGCCGCATCGTCCAGAACTCTCCTGCGCGCGAGGTCGCGACCGTGCCGTCGGGCCGGGTGGTCGACACCTCGTACTCGACCGCGATGGTGTCGCCGCTCGCCGCGCGGAGCCGCTTGCGGAGCCGGAGGTCGCGAGGCTCGCCGGCACCGAACCCGAGCCGCCCGACGTGGAACCGCCGTGCCTCGTCGAGCCCCAAGGCGACCCGCTCGCCATTCCAGTGGATCGAGATGTCAGGGTCGAAGAGCGCCATGATGCGGTCGAGATCGTGCGACCGGTACGCGGCCTCGGCGGCCGCGACGGCGGCGTGGGCGGTGTCGTGCTGGCCGATGCCGGCGAGACCCCTCGCCTCGTCGAACGCGTGGTGTCGTCGAATCGGATCGACGAGCACTGCGTACATGCCGACGGCGCGTGCGCCGTCGACGCAGTACGCCATGTCGTCGAGGAAGATCACCGCTCCGGGGTCGACGCCGAGCTCGGCGGCCGCGTGCAGGTAGGCCTCCGGGGCCGGCTTGCCGCCGTACTGCTGGGCGTCGCAGAACGCGTCGAGGCCGGCGATCGTCGGCACGTTCTCGAAGAAGCTGTGACCGCTGATCCCGACCCCGTCGTTCGTGAGCGCGCCGATCCTCAAACCAGCCGACCGGGCGTCCCTGATGAGCTCGGCCGCCGCCGGATGGACGAACTCATCGCCCGGCATGTGCGGGAGGCAATCGCGAAACAGCAGCCGCCAATCGTCGTAGCCGTTGGTCTCGGCGAACTCCGCCCAGTAGCCCGTGAACGAGAGCTCGCCGGAGCGGTACCGCTGCCACACGGGGTCACCCTCGGGCGCGAGAGGACCGCGCCCGACGATCGTCCGACCCGTGCGTTCCTCGACGGCATCGAAGAGGTGCCATTGTTCGCAGGTCACCACTTCGCCGAGGTCGAACAGAAGGGCCTTGATGTCAGCCATGATTGCCATCGTGCCAGTCGACGGGCCCGGATGCTGGATCGAATGTCGAGCCGTCGAGGCATGCCCGTCGTACGGTCGGCAGAGGGGTTTTCGCCGTGGGTGACTCGACGAGACATTCGCGGGAGCGTTGGGCGTCGGTCGCTCCGTTCGTTCCGATCGTGCGGTGGCTCCCCCGATATTCGCGGCACCGGTTGCGAGGCGACATCGTGGCGGGTGCGATCGTCGCCGCGCTCCTCCTCCCGCAGTCGCTCGGGTACGCACGAATCGCGGGTGTCCCGGTGCAGGTCGGTTTGTACGCCGTGCCGCTGGCACTGGTGGCCTACGCCGTGCTCGGATCGTCCCCGCAACTGATCGTCGGTCCGGCGTCGACCGTGGCGATCGTGTCGGCGTCGCTCGTGGCCGACATCGCCCGCGACAACCCCGAGGACGCCGTGGCGATCACGTCTGCGCTCGCGATCGCGGCCGGCATCGTCCTGATCGCGGCCGGCCTGCTGCGCATCGCGTGGGTTGCGGAGTTCCTCTCCAAGCCGATCGTGACCGGATTCGTGTTCGGCCTCACCCTGACGATCGTGATCGGAGAGCTGCCGACGCTGCTCGGGATCCCGAAGCCACCGGGCGATCTGATCGGCGTACTGGTCGGCACCATCGAGCGCCTCGATCAGACCGACGTCGCGACGGCGGCGGTCGGTGGCGCTGCACTCCTGCTGCTCGGCGGCGGCCGGCGCGTGGCGCCGCGTGTCCCGTGGGGTCTCGTGACGCTCGTCGTCGCCGTCGCCGTGTCGCGTCTCGTCGGCCTCGCCGCTGACGGCGTCGCGACGATCGGCGAGGTTCCCGGTGGTCTGCCGCCGATCGGGCTGCCGTTGATCCCTCGCGACGATCTGGGGCCGGTGATCGTCGGTGGCGTGTCACTCGCACTCGTGGCGCTGGCCGAAGGGCTCGCCGCGAGTCGGCTTTTCGCCACCCGTGGTGACTACCGGGTCGAGACGGAACGTGAGCTCGTGGGCATGGGCGCCGCCAACGTGGCGGCCGGACTCTCGGGGGGTCTCGCCGTCGCGGGCAGCCTTTCCAAGACCGCTGCTGCCGACCAGGGCGGTAGTGGCAGCCAGGTCACCGGACTCACGTCGGCCGGGCTCGTGGTCGTCGTCCTGATGGCGTTCACCTGGTTCTTCGCGGAGCTCCCGCAGGCGGTCCTGTCGGCGATCGTCGTCGTCGCGGTGTGGGGCCTCATGGATGTTGCAGCCATGCGCCGGTATCGCCGGATCCGACGTGCCGATTTCGTCGCCGCGATCGTCGGCGTCGCGGCGGTCGTGCTGTTCGGTCCGCTCCCGGGTCTGGGTATCGCCATCGTCGTCTCGCTCCTCGCGATCATCTACCGATCGAGCTCGCCGCGGATCGAGGTGCTCGGCAAGATCAGCGACGAGAAGGCCGCGTGGGGCAGGGTCCGCGGCCACCCCGACCGCCTGCCCGTGCCGGGCGTCGTCGTGGTTCGGCTCGATGCGCCGCTGTTCTGGGCGAACGCCACCGCGATCGAGGACCGGCTGTTGGCCGTGATCGACGAGTGGCCGGGCACCAGGGCGTTGGTGCTCGATCTCGAGGCCACGACCCAGCTCGACACCACGAGTGCGGACGTGCTCGCCCACCTGCTCACCGAGTCCCGGCGGCGTGGGGTCGAGGTCTATCTCGCGAGGGTGATGCACCGGGTCGAGGCGGTGCTCGAGCGGTCGGGTTTCATGGCCGAGCTCGGACCGGACCGCCATTGGCACAGCATCTCGCAGTGCGCACGAGCCGCTCGCCGACAGACCGGACTCAAGGGGTCTGGCCACGGAAAGTCGGCCACCGTCGACGGATCAGCGGGCAGACCGGACGAGATGGGCGACGGATCAGCAGGCGACGGATCAGCGGGTGAGGCGGTCGACGGGGATGACCGGGCCGTCGACGTCGACCCCGAGAACGGAGATGGCATCGAGATCGAGATCGAGATCCTCGACGACGAGCTCGCCGACGGCGGTCACGACGATGGTGCTGATCACGACGATGGCGGCGATCACGATGGGGGTGACGACGATGGCGGTGAGCGCACTGGCGGCGATCGAGTCGACGAACGCGACGCCGAGCCGCTCGTGCGGCCGGTCGCGCGGTTCGGCCGACGAGTGAGGAGAGCGGTGCGCCGAAGTCGGCGCCGACGCACCGCCTGAGTCGGCGGCGCGGCGGATCCTGCGTGCGAGCCTGCGGCGCTGTCGGTCACTGCCGCGTCAGAACGCGAGCCGGTCGGCTCTGGCCGGACCGAGTCGGGCCGACGTGTCGCGCCGGAGCAGGCCGACGACCGACCGTTCCCGCCGAGCGCTCGTGCCGCCTCGGTCGGGCTCGGGCACCGATGTGCTCGTCGACGTCGTCGATGTCGTCGGCGTCGTGGCGGGTCCCGCAGCGGGGTCCCTGCTCGACGAAGACCCCGTCGACGCTTCGGTGCCGAGTAGCGGACCCGGCGTCGGCTCGGTGACCGTCATGGTGACGGCCACGGAGAGCAGCGGCGTGAGCGGATCGTCGGTGAGCACGACGATCGATGCCTCGTACGTCCCCGGGTCGAGATCGGCGGCCGTCAGTGCCACCTCCAGGTCGGCGGTGGCGCCGGCCGGGACGGTCCCTTCGGTCGGCGACACGTCGATCCACGGCACGTCGCTGAACGGTTCGAAGTCGATCGCGTACGGCACGCCGTTGGCGAGGATCGCCGCGGCATCCTCGCCCATCGCCCACGCCCACTCGACCGTCTGGGTGACGAGGAGTACCCTGCCGCTGCCGAGCTGGTATTCGGCGAGCGTCGGATCGCCACCCGGCGTCGTTGCGATGACCGTTCCCGGCGGGAATCCGTCGACCGTCGCGTGGCTGGCGAAGTTCCCGAAGAACGGGCTCGGCAGCCCGTTCACGATCGGATGCTCCGGTGCCGTCACGACGTTGCTCTCCTCGAGCACCGGGCCGCTCACGGTTCCTCCACCGGGCAGTGGGAGCCCATCGGCGTCGCCGCCGTTCGAACCCCAGGCGGCGACGCCCAGCCAGAGGTATCCCCCCGACTCGACGTATGCCGTCAGTTGTCCGGTCCGGTTCGTCAACACGCGATAGAAGCCGGTCGGCTGGTCATTGGCGACGAACACCGCTTCGTAGCCCGACAGATCGAGGGTCGGGAGTTGGCTCGAACCGGCGATGTCGTACGTGACGCCTCCGAGGCCGAGGACCTCCTCGATCGAGTCGAAGCCCCACGGCGCGACGTCCTGCAGGATGAGCGCCCTCGATCCGTTCAGCACGGGATCGACCGCGATCGTCGCCGTCGATGCCGCCCTCGTGTCCGACGACGATCCCGAGTCGGTCGCCCGTGCGGCGGGCGCAGCGATCGCAGGGGTCGGTGGCGCGCCGCCGGTGGCCAGCTCGTGGACCGTGAAGTCGAGCGGAGCGAGTCCGTCGACGTTGCCGAGCGACAACGTCGATGATGCGGTCTCGCCGGCCGCGATCTCGATGTCGAGCGGCCCGCCGTCGAGCGTGGCGTTCGGCCACAACGGGGCCAGAGCGACGTCGAGCGTGCCCGGAGCCCCATCGGGGATCGTCACCTCGCCGCTGAGCGTCTGGTATCCCTCCGACGACACCGTGAGCGGCCACGTTCCCGTCGGACCGAAGATCCGGAAAGCCCCGGTGTCATCGGCATGCCGCGTGATCGGGTAGGGCTGCCCGCCCCGCTCGGCCGCCACCTCGATCGTCGCCGGGATCAGGAAACCGGCTCTCGCGTTCGTGACGGTGCCGCGCACCTCGCCGAAGCCGGCCGGCAGGGTCACGACCAATGAAGCGTCGACGATCACCTGGGCCTGTCGCGGGTCGTTCGACACGACGACGAGGTCACCGACGTACTCGCCGGGATCGACCCCGCCGAAGGTGACGCTGACGTCGGTGCTCTCACCCGGCGCGAGCGTGCCCGTGGACGGGTCGCTCGACATCCACGGTGCGTCCCGGAACGGTTCGATCGTCCCAGCGCCCGAGTCGGGAACCCAGTCGGTCGGTTGGAAGTCGTCTCCCACGACGGCACCGATGTCGATCGACTCGGCGACGCCCTCCATGAGTGTGAGCGGCACGTCGAAGCGAACCGCCGCACCGTCGACGACGGCGGGCAGCTCCGCGATCACCTCGAAGGTTCGGGTGTCGACGAGCAAGGCGGTGCCGCCGAGCGTCCCGAACAGATCGACGAAGTAGTCGATGCCGAGATCCTGGGTCGGGAGCCCGGCGAGTGCTTCGGGGGGCACGCCGGTCGTCACGTCCTGATCGGCGTCGATGAACAGATACCCGCCGAGCTGCCGCGGCGGCGCCGCGAGGTCGATCTGGATCGATGCCTCGCTGCCGTCCGAGCCGGCCTCGATCTGGGTCACCTCCGGTGGCGCGACGGCGTCGTCGTCGGGGTCGTCGATCACGACCTCGAGCGGGCCGTCGAACGTGACGCCGCCGGCGAGCGGGATGACCGCCTCAGCCGGAGGCGTGAACGGCTCCCACGTGTTCGGCCGGATGACCGGCCGTCCCTCGACACCGACCACGGGTTGCGGATCGCCCGATGGTTGCGTGCGGTCGCGCTCGCGCATCTCGAACTTCAGGGGCGCCGTTCCCTCGTTGGTGACGGTGACGGTCTGCTCGGTGGTCGTGTCGAACTCGACCTCGGCCGCGAGCGAGGTCGGGGCCACGGCGATCGACGGTGCGGCGAGCACGAAGTCGACGGTGGGGGTGCGGCGAGCGATGATCCGCACGGGTCGGGCGGCTGATTCGTAGTTCGGCGCCGTGGCCGTGAGCTCGTAGCGGCCCGGAACGAGCCGGATCGAGTACCTGCCGTCGGCGTCCGTCGTGCCGGATCGGCCGCCGGGTTGGGCCGTGACTGTGGCCCCCTCGACCGGGAGGCCGTCGTTGGCGTTCGTGACCACGCCGCTCACGACCCCGGTCGGCACCACTTCGTAGCGGTAGGCGGAGTCGGGGGCCACGATCGCTTCGCGGAACGAGAAGAGGAAGGCGTCGGTGGCGCCCGGTGCCTCGAGGCCGATCGTGGACGACGAGCCGTCGCCGGGGCGGCCGACGTTGTTGCGGTAGATCATGTCGATGGTGCCCTGCTCACGGAGCTTCACCTGGAAGTCGGTACGACCCGAGCCGTTGTACTCCTTGACGCTCGTGAACGAGATCGTGAACCAACGATCGGGTGCGCGTCCACCGGATCGATAGCCGACCGAGCTGTCGTCGTCGATGACGAGGTCGCTCCACAGCGGGTAGATCGCGGCGCCCAGCCCGTCGGCCGACGGGATCGGACCGGGACCGATGAACGAGAAGTCGGGTTGTTCGAACGAGAGGAAGCCGTTCGTCGAGATGTACACCGTCCGGTACGCCTCGCCGTAGAAGGGGAACGCGAACGGCAGCCGGAGTCGTCCGAACGAATCGTCGCCGAACAGGTCTGTTTGGATCTGGCGGGTCGTCCACTGCGTGTCGATCGGCCGGCAGCCGTGACCGAAATCGTCGATCTTGCGAGTGGTCAGGATCGACGTCCGTCGGGTCCCGGGGAGCGTGATCTCCACGGTGCCGGGTGACGTGCACCCGCCAGCTCGCGCCTCGAGGGTGTAGTCGCCGAGTGGCAGGGTCATCCGGAAGTGGCCCGAACCATTGGTCGTGACCGCAGGGACCGGCGTGCCGAGCGCGAGCACCCGCGCACGTGCGACGGGCTTGCCGTTCTCCGCGCTGGTCACCTGACCTCTGACCGTGAACGTCGGGAGTCTGGTGAGGACCAGATCCTGGGTCGTCGTCTCGTCGGTCACGATCTCGACGCCCGACACGACGATCGACTCGTAGCCGAACGTCGACGCGCTCACGGTGTACGGCCCGGCGGCGAGCAGCAGGCGGTAGCGGCCGTCCGTGTCGGTGAACGTCGAGAACTCACGGAGTTCGTTCGCCGCGACCACGCGGACGCCGGCCAGGGGTGAGCCACCGGTTGCGGTCACCCGGCCCTCGAGGATGCCTCCGGTGGCCACGAGGTCGACGGCGGCGAGTGCATCGATCCGGCCTTCACCGTAGACGTTGTTCGGGTCGCCGTCCGTGTCGCCGCCGCACGTCGTGTCGATGATGTCGATCGCGGTGGCTTCGAGCCCCGCTTGTGTGGACGCCGGGTCGCCGATCAGGTCGGGGTCGGCGGAGAGCATGAGCGCGAGCGTTCCGGCCACGTGGGGCGCTGCCATCGACGTGCCCGAATGCGATTCGTATCCTCCGCCGGGAACGCTTGACACGACGTCGACACCGGGCGCCGACACGTTCGGGTTGACCTTGCCGTAGACCGACGGTCCGCGACCGGAGAAGTCGGCGATCACGTCGTCGATGTCGGTGGCGCCGACGCTGATCGCGTCGACGTAGTCGCCGGGGCTCCCGGCGTCGCCGCACGCCGGCCCCGGGTTGCCCGACGAGAAGACGGGGAGGATCCCGGCAGCCCGCCACGCCGTGACGATGTCTTCGTAGAAGCTGTCGCCGGGTGCGCCGCCCCACGAGTTCGAGACGATGTCGGGGCGCTTGGACGGATCGGGGCTCTCGCCGGCGAGATCGGTCGGGGCGAGCATGAACTGACCCGACGCGAGCAGCGACGACTCGGAGCAGCCGAAGTCCTCGCATCCCTTGGCGGCGATCCAGCGGGCACCGGGTGCCACCCCGATGTCCGGCGCGAACGGGCCGGGCCCGTCACCACCGAGGATCGTTCCCATCGTGTGCGTGCCGTGGAACACGTTGTCGCAGGGGCTGCCACCACAGACACCCGTCGGGTCGAACCAGTTGTGATCGTTGACGACGGTCCCGTTGCCGAGGTTCCCGCGGTACTGGGCGGCGAGCGCCGGATGTTCGAAGTCGACACCGGTGTCGATGCTGCCGACGACGACCCCGCCGCCCAGCACGCCTTCGGCCCACACCGCGTCGGCGCCGATCTTGGCGATGTTCCATTCGGGATCGGCTGCTGCCACTGGGATGTCGTCCGGCTTGACGGGCTCGATCAGCGGATAGATCCGCTCCTTTCGCACCTCGGCAACGCCCGGGAGGGACGCGAGCGCATCGGCGAGTTGTTGGCTGCCGTCGACGACGATCGTGTTGCGAACCCAGAACGCGGTCGCCCGACCGCCCCTGCGATCGACGAGCGCGAGCGCGTCACGCTGGGTCCGCGTCGCGGTCGCCTGCAGCTTGTCGATCACTTGCTTGCCCTGTGCCCGGAAGTCGTCCGCCGGCGGCGCGGCGAGGTCGGCCTGGTCCTCGAACACCACCACGAATCGCTTGGTCGTCGCCGGATCTGCCGCGAGCGCGGGGTCGACCGCCACCGTGCCCGAGGCATCCTCGACGAGCGGTCCGGCGGCGTCGGCCGGAACGGCGGCAAGACTCGACGTGAGGCCGAGCATCGTTGCGGCGACCACCAGGAGACGGGGAGAACGGAGCATCGGGACCTCGGTTCGGGTGATGAATCGATTCGCCGCGATGAGGGCTCGTGGCCCCGCCTCGCCGGTATGCCGCACTGTAGAGACAACTCGCAGGTCAAGGAAAGGGCACGGACGAAAAACCGCCGGAACGTCGCGATATATCTCCGACTGCGAGCCGATCGGCCGCGTCGTCAGCTCAGGAACGCGCGCAGGGCACCGGCGACCTCGTCGGGCGCGTCCCACTCCATGAGGTGGCCGGCGCCGTCGATCACCTGCGACGTCGCACGGGGTGCAGCGTTCCACGCCTCGGCGAGATCGGGTGGGAGGAGCTCGTCCTGGCCTCCCCAGACCGTCAGCATCGGACAGGTGATCCGGTGGAGGCGGTTGCCGAGCTTGCGATCCCCGAGCGGCCACAAGAGGCTCGCGGCCGCGATCTCTGCGAGATACGTCGCGACCGGGGCTTCCTCCTCGCCCTTGTCGGCGAAGCGGTGCTGGAACGATTCCGGGACCTCTTTTGCGAACACGTGCATCATGCGCTCGGGGCCGCGCACTGAGTAGATGTCGAAGCCGAGGTGCTCGACGTCGGCGATGCCGAACGGAGCGAGCAGCGCCAACTTCGTCACGAACTCCGGTCGCATCGCAGCCAACTCGGCCGCGAGCATCCCGCCGACCGACGCGCCCACCACGACTGCCGCAGGTCACGCCCGTCGCATCGATCGAATCCCAGACGACGGCGAGCCAATCGAGATAGTCCCCGGGCGGGGTGAACCCCGAGTTGCCGTTGAAGCCGGGGAGGTCGGGCACGATGACCTCGTGGCCGTCGGCCTCGAGCTGCCGCAGGGCGGGGGAGACCTCGATGTGGCCGGCGATGCCGGGGAGGTAGACGATCTGCTCAGGCATTGACGGGCCACCAGTCGTGTGGGTGGTCGGCGAACATGGTGCGCAACTGCGGTGCCACCTTCTCGCCGAACATCTGGGTGTTGTAGCGGGTCAGCTCGTCGCTCATGTTGCCGAACTGGAGCATCGCCGCGAGGTTGCCGATGTGCAGATCGTTGGCCGCCTCCTCGAGATGCTCGCGGACGGTGTCGGGGCTGCCGATGACGACGTAGCCGTTCTCGAGCATCTCATCCCACGTGAGGTCGTGCTTGGCCTGCTTCTGGCGGACCACGGCTCGAACCTGCGACTTGTAGCGAGCCCGAGCAGATGCCTCGGTGACATACCCGGGTGGATCGGTGAAGCCGGGATAGACGTGGAGCGACCGGTTGAAGAAGTACTCGGCGGGTTCCCGGTAGAGGCGGCGGGCCTCGGCGTCGGTGTCGGCGACCCCGATGAACTGGGTGACCGCCAAACGGTTCGGGTTGATCTCCTTACCGTGGGCTTCGACCCGCTCCCAGTATCCGCGCACCGTCTCGCGCACCATCTTGTAGCCGTAGTAGGTGAGGGCGCCGTAGACGAAGTCGTTCTCGGCGCAGAAGTCCCACGTCTCGATCGATCCGCCGCCCGGGATCCACACCGGTGGGTGTGGCCGTTGGTACGGCTTGGGGAGCGGGTTGACGTAGCGATGCTGGTTGAACGTGCCGTTGTAGGCGAACGGCTCGTCGCTCGTCCACGCCTTCATGATCAGGTCGATGCCTTCGAAGTACTTCGGGCGGAGGTGGCTCGGGTTGGTTCCGTACGCGTAGCACGTGTCCATCGCGGTGCCGACGGGGAACCCGGCGATGAGACGGCCGCGACTGAACATGTCGAGCATCGCGAACTCCTCGGCGACGCGGATCGGCGGGTTGTAGAGCGCCACCGAGTTGCCGAGCACCGTGATCGCGGCCTTCGAGGTGCGGTTGGCGAGCGCGGCCGCGATCAGGTTCGGCGACGCCATGAGGCCGTACCCGTTCGAGTGGTGCTCGTTGACGCAGATCGCGTCGAAACCGCACTCCTCGGCGTAGACGAGCTGGTCGATGTAGGTGTCGTATGTCTCGGCGAAGATGTCGCGATCGAACAGCTTCGGGTCGACGTCGACCCAGACGCTGCGGTGCCTCTGGTTGAAATCGTCCGGGAGGTCCGGATATGGCATCAGGTGGAACCACATCATCTTCATGCGTCCTCAGCATGGTGCCGCGGGCTGGTGCTGTCCAGGATCCGTTGGCTCATGGATCATGTCGCATTCGATAACACCGCTGGTCCACGGGGATCCGATCTGGGGTACCGTTCGCGCATGGCGAACGTCGATCTCCGCCGCCTGCGGTACTTCGTCGCGGTGGCGGAGGAACGGCACTTCGGGCGCGCCGCCGCTCGCTTGCACATGTCGACGCCGCCGCTGTCGCAACGCATCCGCGAGCTCGAAGGTGAGCTCGACCTGAACCTGTTCGACCGGACGAGTCGTAGCGTCGAGCTCACCGAGGCGGGTGAGCGACTGCTCGGCGAGGCGCGGGCGGTGCTCGCTGCGCTCGACCGGTTCGAGCAGGTCGCGGCGGGGCTGAACTCCGGCGCGCTCGAACTCGGGTTCGGGTTCTGCCACGGCAGCGAGGGCGGGGCGATGGCCGCGTTGCGCTCGTTCCGCGACGAGCAGCCCGAGGTGCTGGTCCACCCGGCGTCGATGACATCGGTCAACATCGTCGACGCGATCAGCAACGGCCGGCTCGCGGTCGGGATCGTGCGCGGGTCGGTCGGTGAATCGGACCGGGTGGCGTCAGCGCCGCTGGCCCGCGTTCCCGTCGACCACGTGGTGGTCCCGCTGTCACATCGATTGGCCGACGCGGACCTGGTCTCGATCGCCGACCTCGATGATGAGCCGGTGCTCGTCGTCGACCGCGCCGATGCGCCGCACGCCCACGACACGATCGCCACCTACCTCCAAGGGCAGGGTGTTCATCCGCGCTGGGTCACCCACGGGGCGACCCAGATCGAACGTGTCTTCGACATGGTGTCGATCGGCAGCGGGATCGGCTGGGTCAACACCTGGCAGGCCGAACGCGAGGGCGGTCGCGACGATGTCGCGATCAGGCCGCTCGACCCGGTCGGCATGTGGGACGAATTCAGGGTGGTGTGGCGGCACGGCGACACGCAGCTCGCCACGGCGGCCTGCGTGAGGGTCGTCCTCGAGACCTGCGCGAGCTGATCGACCATCGAACGCCCCTGGCGAACGTGGAGCCCCCGATCGTCGATCGTCGGCTCTAGCGTTGCTTCGGTGACCGCAGTCGCCGAACGAACCGACGGACCCTCGCGCCACGCGTTCGCTCCCGGGTCGCGCGGGTTCATCGCGGTGCTCGCGATGTGCATGGCCATCACCGCGCTCGGTGTCGACACGATCCTCCCGGCGTTCGCAGACATCCGGTCCGCTCTCGATCTCGATCCCGACGCGACGTCGGTGACCGCCTTGGTGACCGTGTACCTGATGGGCTCGTCCTTCGGCCTGCTGCCGGCCGGGCTCATGTCCGATCGGTTCGGCCGCCGACCGGTGATGTGGGGCGGTCTCGTGCTCTACGTGGTGGGCGCCGTCGGGTCGGTCGTGGCACCCAGCCTGTCGGTCATGATCGCCGCCCGCTTCGTGTGGGGTCTCGGCTCGGCCGGCCCTCGCGTGGCCGCGATGGCGATGATCCGGGACGCCTACGAGGGCGAGCAGATGGCTCGGATGATGTCGTTCGTGATGGCAATCTTCATCCTGGTGCCCACCTTCGCGCCGGCGCTGGCGACCGGGCTTCTCGCGATCGGGCCGTGGCAGCTCGTGTTCTGGTCGTGCGCCGCCCTCTCCGTGGTGGTCGGCGCCGCGGTGTTCCGCCTGCCCGAGACCCTCCCGGCCGATGCTCGTCGGTCGCTCTCGGGTCGCGACGTGTTGCAGAGCTGCCGCATCGTGCTCCAGACGCCCGGCATTCCCGGGTACCTGCTGTCGCTCACAGCGCTGTTCGGGGTGTTCATGTCGTATCTCGCGAGCTCGGAGATCATCCTCGATCAGGTCTTCGATCTCGATCGCTGGTTCCCGGTGTTCTTCGGTGGGATCGCCGTGGTGATGGGGTGCGCGATGTACGTCAATGGTCGGATCGTCGAGCACCTCGGTCTCACGCGATTGCTCGGGATCGCCTTCGCCGCCAGCCTCACATCGGTCTCGGCGCTGTTGGTGTTGGCCCTGGCAACGTCGGGTGAGCCGCCGTTCTGGATGTTCGTGACCGTGCTGGCGGTGGTGCTGTTCTTCCAGCAGATGCTGATCCCGAATCTCAACGCTGCCGCGATGAGGCCGCTCGCGCATGTCGCCGGCACCGGTGCGGCGATCCTCGGGATGGTGTCCGGTGTGGTCGGCGCTGTCGTCGGTGAGCTCATCAACCGCCAGTTCGACGGGACCATCACGCCGCTCGCCGTCGGATTCGCCATCTCGGCCGTCGTCGCTGCCGCTGCGTGGCGGTCGGCTGACGCGGCCTCCCCCGTCGCCTCCAGCTGACCCGTCCGGTGAGCGAGGCTCGCGCGTCGGTCTTTCTAGGATCATCGCGTGGCGTGGCCCATCGGCGACAAGCACGTCCTGATCACCGGCGGGAATTCCGGGATCGGCAACTGTCCAGGAGCTCGCGGGGTCGCGGTGCCGCGGTCACGATCGACGTACGCGATCGGACGAAGGGTGCCTGCGCGGCCGAGGAGATCCGAGCCGCGACGGGTGTCGACGTGGCGGTCGCCGAGCTCGCTTCACTGGCGTCGCTTCGAGCGTTCGCCGACACGTTGATACCGGTCACCGCTCGACTCGACGTCCTGATCAGCAACGCCCGTGTGATGGCGGGGCGACGTCGCGAGACCGTCGACGGGTTCGAGTGGACGTTCGCCGTGAACCATCTCGGGCCGTTCCTGCTCACGAACCTGCCGCGCGGTCTGTTGGCGGCCAGCGCGCCGGCCCGTGTGATCAACGTCGGCTCGGAGTTGCACCGCCGGGCGAAGTCCGGCCTGGATGTCGACGATCTCGAGACGCGTCGTCGAGAGTCGTCGTCGAAGGCCGACGCGGTCTCCAAGGTCGCCAACATCTTGGTCGCCGTCGAGATCGAGCACCGGTGGGGTGGGCTCGGCGTGACCGGTCGGGCGCTTCATCCGGGTGTGGTGTCGACCTCGTTCGGCAAGGGGCCCGAGGGCAGCCGTTCGATGGGCATCATGATGACGGTGCTCTCGCCGTTCTTCCGCTCGCCGACCGACGGTGCGCGGACCACGGTGCTGCTCGCGACCGCCGCCGACGAGGTGGTCGATCGAGGCGTCTGCTGGTCGGACTCGGCACCGGCGGATCCGAGCCCGGTCGCCGTCGCCGCGCTGGCCGCCGAACGCTTGTGGGAGGCGAGCGGGCGCCAGGTCGGTCTGATTGCCTGAGGGTCAGAGCACCTGGCTGCCGTACATCTGGCCGAGCGGTTCGCCGAGCAACTCCAGGCGCTCCCCGTCGGGACCGGTGAAGTACAGCGACGTCTGATGTTCCCAGTACTCGACGCCGGCGTCATCGAGCTTGGCCTTGATCCGAGTCCAGTTGTCCTCGGGCATCGAGATCGCGAGGTGGTGATGCCCGCCGAGCACTTCCTGGTACGGGCCGAGGCCGAGACCGGGGAAGTCGAAGAACGCCAGCGCGTTGCCGTTGCCGATGTCGAAGAAGAAGTGCGTCGAACCCTCGTAGTCACGGTTCTGGAACAGTTCGGTCAGCGGGAACTCGAGCAGGCCCTGGTAGAAGTCGATCGTTCGCTCGACGTCGGACGAGATCAGCGCCTGGTGATGGACGCCGGTCGCAGAAGAGGTCGGCCGCTGGCCTGCTGGACGAAGATGCTTCGTGCGCATCTGCGCCCACTCGTCGGCACGGTCGGGGTGATCGCCGTCATGCGTCGATCCGAAGTGCGGTGTGTCTGCTGCGTCGGTCGTCATGGAAGCCAGCTTCGCAGATGTCGCCGCAGCTGTCTCGCGGCGCCGGACCGCCGGCCGTCAGCCGTCGACCGGCTGCAGGATCGGGACGAGCCGCACCACGCCGTCGCCGAACTCGGCGTCGAAGGCGGCCTGGCGATCGGGATCGGGCGCGATGACGCCCGCCTCGACCCACTCGCCGCGCAGGTCGGAGTTCACGAACGACCACAGGAACTGGATGCTGCTCATCCGCATCAGCTGATCCTGGATCGCACGGAGGTCGGCCTCGGTGTGCCGGCCTTCGACGACGCACAGCGGGCCGTCGTAGAGCTCACGGATCGCCGCCTCGGCCGCCACCAGGTCACCGGTGAACTTCGCGACCATCACCCGCTGCGTCGGGTCGATCCAGGCGCCCGCGTACCCGGCGATCGCCGCGACTCGGTCGCCAGGCCACTCCGGTCGACCCGATGGCCATCCGCCTGCCGGTGGATCGCACGGCAGGCCGTGGTCGGGATCGGAGGGGGCGCCACTGCTTCGTTCGCGGTCGGCGTCGGTCGGTGTGCGAACGTCGTGGAGCGTGAACTCGTTGGTCGCCGGGTCGTACCGACCCGTCACGTGGGCATCGGTCCATGATGTCCCCGACGCCGACTCCTCTCCATCGATCGCATCCCACGACCACCCGACGATGTCGGGTCCGCCGCACTGCGGAGGCAGCGACGCGGCGATGTCGCCCAAGCAGAGCTGCGGTCCGTGGTCGGGGCCCTCGAGCACGGTGGCGACCGCCTCGTGGAGCTTCGGCGCCTCGGTCGGTGGAGCGGTGGCGGCCGGAGCCACATCATGGACGATGATGGAACCGAGGATCGTCAGGCCGATCGTCCCGTCGACACCGAACCCGATCCGGACGCTGTAGGCCTTGTGGCTCGGGTCCGCGCTGCCGCCGAACACGCGCATGTCGATCACCGGACGGCCGGGCGCGTTGTCGCTCCTCGAGCCGGGCTCGACCTCGACGATCCGGACGCCGTCGCCCGGCGCCACGACGGCCGGTGGTGGGAGGCAGTAGGCGGTGCCGCCGTCGACCGGCCCGCGTCCGACGAGCAGCTTCGGTTCGAGCCCGGTGAAGCCGCAGAAGTCGGGATCGGCAGTCTGCGGGTCGAGGTCATCGACCGGCCAATCGGGCGGGATCATGATCCGTACCCCGTCGAGCTCGAACGGCACCCAGTCCGCCGGGACCGGCGGCGCGGCTTCGTTCCAGAACCTCCACCGCGTCGACACGCCGACAGTGGCGAGCACGTCGCCGGCCGATGCACCGAGTCGGTCGACGAGCACCTCGACGCCCAGCGCCGGCACATACATCCCGTCGGTGACTCGGACCATCTCCAAGCCGTTGAGAACCTCGGCGGTCCCGCGGCCGTCGACGTCCGGACCGCTGCCGACCGACACCGCACCAGCAGGGCAGTCGATCGTCAGCGAGACACCTCCGTCGACCGAGCATCCGTTGCTCTCGTCGAACGGGCTGAGCTCGGGCGGCACGGAGAACCGAACGTCGCCCCACTCCACCAGGACCCAGCCGTCGGGTGTGGGCGGGACCGGGAGCCCCGCCTCGGTGACCGAGGGTGCCGTGGACGGTGGTCTCTCGGACGGGATCGAGTCCAGGTCGCCTCGGCGGTTCACGGCCACGAGCCCGCCGACGAGCGCGGCGACCGATGCGGCTGCCAACCCGAACGTCACCCGGCGCGACGTCACCGCTGGACGCAACCGCCCTCGGCCCTCATCGTTCAGGGTGGGGGGCTCGGCTCGGGCCTCGGCCAGGTATTCGTCGAGATCGGCGCACAGTTGGCGAATCAGGGCATCGTCGGTGTCGGGTCGCTGTTCCATCAGACATCCTCCATCTCGCCCGAAGGGGTCGGACCGACCGTCCGTCGGAGCGTGTCGAGGCCGCGTCTCACGTGCGACCGCACGGTCGAGTGGCGGCAGTCGAGTGCCTCCGCGATCGCTGCCTCGTCCCAGTCGGCCCAGTAGCGCAGCACGATCGCAGCGCGCTGGTCGTACGGCAGCGAGCCGACCAGTCGCAACAGCTCGGTGCCGTCGGCGAACGGCGCGTCGTCGTGCCTCGCGCTGCGGTCGTCGGCGATGCGTAACTCGCGGGCTGTTCGTCGCGACGCCGTCCGTCGATCGCTGCGCGCCAGGTTCACGATCGTCGTGCGGAGATAGCCGCCGGGATTGTCGAGGTGGTCGTACCGATCGGCGATTCGGGTGAACGCGGTCTGGGCGATGTCCTCTCCGGCTGCGATGCTCCCCGTGAGGGCACACGCCCAGCGAACCGCATCGTGCCAGGACGACCGGTAGAACGTCTCGAAGGGTTGGTGGCGAGGCACGGACACGTCGGTGGTCGCTCCGTGATCGCTCATCGCCGCCAGTCTTGCCGCCACACCGTGATGACGCCGCCGACCGGCTGGTTCGTTGCAGCGGCGCGGTTGTGCCGTCGGTCAGTCGTCGTGGACGACCGTGCCCAGACCGTCGGCTCCGACGGTGACGGTTCGCTCGGTCGGATCCTGGCTCTGCACGGGTATCGGGTCGCCGTCGAGGTCGAGCATGCCGACCGAGCCCTCGTACCAGGTCGGTACGATCGGATTGGCCCAGAAGTCGCGGCGCCGTTCGTCGTGCACATCCCAGCGGATCGGCTCGTGATCGGGATCACCCGTGAAGTAGTCGGTCGTGTAGATCTCGATTCGGTGGCCGTCAGGGTCGCGCAGGTACAGGTAGAAGGCGTTCGACACGCCGTGGCGACCAGGGCCACGCTCGATCCAGCGTGCCTCGTCGCGAGCCCCGATCACGTCGCACAGGCCCAGGATGTCTCGCGACTCGGGCACCGCGAACGCCACGTGATGGAGCATCGGTCCCGATCCGAGGGTGAAGGCGATGTCGTGAACGGTCTGCTTGCGGAACATCCACGCGGCATAGAGGGTGCCATCCGACAGATCTTCGATCGTCTCGGAGAGACCGAACCCGAGCGCGGCGTAGTGCTCGTACGCGGCCGGGACGTCGGGGACGGCGATGTTGATGTGGTCGAGTCGGTTGACGCTCGCCCCCCGTCGGAGGTCGTAGCGCTGCACCAGAGGCTCGACCCGTTCTATGTGGTGGACGAGCTCGACGGTGAACCCGAGCGGATCGACGGCCCGCACCGACTCCCCGAGACCGAGTGTGGTGCCCGCCGCTGCACGCTGCACGCTGCAGCCTCGATCGGCGAAGAACCTCTCGGCTCGATCGAGGTCGTCGGCCGAACGGACCCGGAATCCCATCCGGTTGCAGGCCGGCGCAGGGCCCTCGCGCAAGGCGACCGAGTGGTGCACGAACTCCTCGTAGCCGCGCAGATACAGCGCACCTGGCTCCTCGTCCTGCACGTGGAAGCCGATCAGATCGACCCACCACGCCCGTGCTCGGGCGAGGTCGGTGACCACGAGGTCGATGTACGCCGACCGCACGATGTCGGGTGCCTGTGTGCTCATGAACGCTGGTCCTCTCGTGTCGCCGCCACCGTTGGGATCTGCACAGTTGGGGTCTGACCCCGACTGTGACGGTGGCTCACCCAGGGGTGTTGGCCCGCGGCCGCCAACTTGCCGAGGAGGTGTGTGAGCGTGGCCTGCTCCTCGGGCTCGAGGGTTGCGGCCCACTCGCTCTCGCGCTCGTTGTGGGCGCGGAAGATCTCGGTGACTCGCTCGCCGCCTCTCGCCGTCAACGACAGCACGACCGAGCGGGCATCGTGGTCGGCCGTGTTCCGCTCGATCAGTCCGTCGGCCTCGAGGGTCTTGGCGAGCGACGACACCGCTTGTCGGCTCATCCCGCTCGTCTCGGCCAGTCGGCTCGGCTCGAGCGGGCCGCTGATCCAGAGGGTGAAGACGGCCCGGAATGCTGACCAACTCCAGCCGGCCGGTCGGTGCACCGTCGACTCCAGGTCGTACACGATCACGTTGGTGACGCGGTGGAGCAACAGCACGAGCTCCATCGCCGTACGGTCCAGATCTGGGAGACGGAGAGCGGTCTCGTCGACGGCGCGATCGACGAACGCGAGCGCCTCCTCCCGAGTGGACGTGACGGTGTCCATTGACGAGATGATACAACCTTTGATTACATGTGTCGATGGCCGCCCGGAACGCCCACGACGTGCTCGACCGTCTGCAGAAGAGCCCACCAAACCTGTGGGTCGACGGCCGCCGTGTCGATGACCCGACCACCCATCCGGCGACCGCCAACGCGGCCAAATCGCTGGCAGCGCTCTACGACCTGCAGCTCGAGCCCGATCTCGTCGATGCGATGACGTTCGAGAGCCCGAGCTCCGCCGATCGCGTCGGCATGAGCTTCATCGTTCCGGAGAGCCGCGAGGATCTCGAGCGGCGGTCGTTCATGCACCAGACCTGGGCCAATGCCCATCTCGGATTCATGGGCCGTGCGCCCGACTACCTCAACGTCAACGTGATGGCGGCCGGTATGGCCGCCGACTACTTCGCCCGGTGCGATCCGCGGTTCGGTCGAAACATGGCGCACTACTTCGAGTTCGTTCGCGAGAACGATCTCGCACTCACACACGCGCTCACCAACCCGCAGGTCGATCGGTCCAAGCGAGACTCCGAGCTCGACGACCCGTTCACAGCGCTCGGCGTCGTGCGCGAAACGAGCGACGGCATCATCGTGCGCGGGGCCCGCATGCTCGCCACCTTGCCGATCTCCGACGAGATCCTGATCTTCCCGTCGACCGTGCTGCAGCGCGGCGACGACATGGTTCCGTACGCGATGGCGTTCGCCCTGCCCAACGACACGCCCGGTCTGATCTTCCAGAGTCGCGAACCGCTCGATCTCGGCAAGCCGCACCGCGATCATCCTCTCGGATCGCGGTTCGACGAGATGGACGCCATGGTCTACTTCGACGACGTGCTCGTGCCGTGGGAGCGCGTGTTCCTCATGAACGACGTCGAGCTGGCGAACGGTGCGTACGGCAACACCGGTGCCGTGCTCCACATGGCGCATCAGGTGGTCAACCTGAAGATCGCGAAGACCGAGGCGATCCTCGGCACGATGCAGGCGGCGGTCGACATGACCGGCTCCGGTGGCAAGCAGCACGTCCAGGAGATGATCGCCGAGACGATCATCGTGCTCGAGATCATGAAGGCGCTCAAGGTGGCATCGGAGGCCGGCGCCACGATCAACGAGTACGGCGTCATGACCCCGCTGCGCGGCCCGCTCGACGCGGCGCGCAACTACTACCCTCAGATGTACCAGCGCCTCGTGGAGATCCTCCGGCTCGTGACCTCGAGCGGGTTGATCATGATCCCCACGGCCGACGACCGCGACGGTCCGATGGGCGACAAGATCCAGAAGTACCTCGCCTCGGCGGGTGGCTCGGCCGAGGAGCGCGTCCGCCTCATGCGCCTCGCGTGGGACATGACGATCAGCGGGTTCGGTGGGCGACAGGCCCACTACGAGAACTTCTTCTTCGGCGATCCGGTTCGCATGAGGGTCGCCCTCGCTGCGATCTACGACCGCAGCGAGTTCGTCGACCGTGTGAAGGCGTTCGTCGCCGACGACACCTGGCCCGGATGAGGCCTTGATCCGCGCAGTCCGACGAACCCGTCCGACGGACGTTCGGGTCGTGTGATGCGACAGGGGCGTGGTCCCGTGTGGCGACACAATGGCGAAGTCCGGCCTCGAGGCTCGGGCGGTCCGTTGCCAGGCGTGCTACTGTCCGACGTCGATCGCGAGCGGCGGCTTCATTTGGGATCGATCAGTCGTCAATCCGCGCCCGAGACACCGTACGCACACCCCCGACACAAAGGACACCCATGGGCGAGTCAGAGACTACGAGATCCTACGCCAACTTCGGTCTTCGTCGATCCGCCTCGCAGCTCGTCGGCCTCCTTCGGAACGATCCTGCGGACGTGAGCGGGCTGGAAGTCCTGCGAGATCTGGTTGATCGTGATGTCGAACGGATAGAACGGCAGCTCGGTGATTCGCTCGCCGGACGCCGAATCCTCGAGATCGGTCCCGGGCAGGGACTCGAGCGGGCGCACTACCTCGGGCAGCGCAACACCGTGGAGTCGCTCGACATCGACATGGCGACCGTTGGCTTCGATCCGCGCGGCTGGTCAGCGATGTGGCGGACGAATGGTCCGGGCCGGGTCGTGAAATCCGTCGGACGTGAGTTGCTCGTCGGGCGACGGATGCGACGTCGTTGGGTCCGGCTGGTCGGCGGCGAGCACTACGTGTATCCGGTTCGGCACCAGGGCGACATCGCCGAATGGTCCAACGATGGAGCACCCTTCGATGTCGTGGTGTCCTGGTCGGTCTTCGAGCACGTCCGCGATGTCCGGAGCGCGGTGCTCTCCATGCTGCGAACGCTCCGGCCCGACGGTGTCGTCATGGTGAGCATCCACAACTACACATCGTTCAACGGTCACCACGACATCAGGTCGTTCAGTGGCTTCGACGACGAGCGGCTCATGTGGGGGCACCTGCGACCGAGCACGTCGTCGTTCGTCGAGCCGAGCGCGTACTTGAACGAGTGGCGGCTCCGAGAATGGCGTGGCCTGTTCGACGAACTGCTCCCCGGCCACGACGAGTACACCGATCGCGCCGCCGAGAACGAGGAGCACGAACGCCTCCTCGACGGCAAGATGGGCGCTGAGCTGTCCGACTACGACCGCGACGAGCTGTTGACCGTGAACATCCAGTTCGTCGGTCGACGTCCGGCGTCGATACCCCAGGCCTGACCGCCGCCCGGTCAGCGGACCTGGCGTGCCGGCACTCCGACGACGGTGGCGTCGGCCGGGACATCGTGCACGACGACGGCGTTCGCGCCGATGCGAACTCGGGCGCCCACGCGGACTGGGCCGATGACCCGGGCTCCCGCTCCGACGAACACGCCGTCGCCGATGTCGGGGCCGCCGCCCTCACCGCGGACGCCGATGGTGACGGCTCCGACGACCGTGGCGCCGCTCCCGATGTGGTTGGCGTTGATCGCCGTTCCGGCGGGATGCGCGAGGTAGAAGCCCCCATCGATGGCGGTGTTGGGAGCCATGTCGAGCGCGTATCCGCCCTGGAGCCGTTGGTCGCAGAACCACACGAGGCCGCGCACTCGGGGCGCACCGAGGCCCCACTCGCCGAGCCTGAACCAGACCATCGCGCGGAGCTGGCGGTGCCGGCGGAGCAGAGAGAGCATCGCTCGAACATCGATCTGTGACGGATCCGCGAACCCCTCTGGCACCACCCACCGCGCAGCATCCGCACGAAACCGGTCGTATGCGGCGCGTGCGGAACGATCGAACGGAACTTGGCTCACGCAGTCATCTTCGCATGCACCGAAACTGCTCCGCGACACTCATGGTCCACCGCCTCCCGACGCCGAACGAATCCCGCCGGGGATGCGGACTCGAGCCTGGCCGAGAACGTGACCAAGTAGTCGAACCCGACCTCTCATTTTCGCCGGAACTCTGTAACATGTCCGTCATGATTCGCCGGCCAGCTCGTGCCTCCAGATTCGACCTCCAAAATCGAGGTATGCGTCCTCGGACGGTCCTCGCGTTCGGGACGGTCCTCGGCGCGATCGCGATCGCGGGCCTCGCTGCGGTGCGCACGACAACCCCGACCGATGCGCTCGAGTCTGGTTCGACGATGGAGTTGCAGGTTGGCGGCAAGGCGGGCGTCCCCTCGAATGCCGAGGCCGCGGTGATCAACTTCACGGCGGTTGCGCCGAGCCAGAACGGCTATCTGACGGCGTATCCGTGTGGTGAGTCGCGTCCGACCGCTGCCACCCTCAACTACCGGGCCGGTGCGCCGGCCACAGGAAACGGCGCGATCGTGAAGCTAGGTGCGGGCGGCAAGGTGTGCATCTACACGCTCCAGCGCGTCGAGGTCGTGGCCGATATCAACGGCTGGTTCCCGGCCGGTGCGGATTACACGCCGCGCACCCCCAACCGCCTCCTCGACACCCGCTCGGGCAACCGTCCATCGGCCGGGTCGACGGTCGAGTTGCAGGTTGCCGGCAAGGCGGGCGTCCCCTCGAATGCCGAGGCCGCGGTGATCAACTTCACGGCGGTTGCGCCGAGCCAGAACGGCTATCTGACGGCGTATCCGTGTGGTGAGTCGCGTCCGACCGCTGCCACCCTCAACTACCGGGCCGGTGCGCCGGCCACAGGAAACGGCGCGATCGTGAAGCTAGGTGCGGGCGGCAAGGTGTGCATCTACACGCTCCAGCGCGTCGAGGTCGTGGCCGATATCAACGGCTGGTTCCCGGCCGGTGCGGATTACACGCCGCGCACCCCCAACCGCCTCCTCGACACCCGCTCGGGCAACCGTCCATCGGCCGGGTCGACGGTCGAGTTGCAGGTTGCCGGCAAGGCGGGCGTCCCCTCGAATGCCGAGGCCGCGGTGATCAACTTCACGGCGGTTGCGCCGAGCCAGAACGGCTATCTGACGGCGTATCCGTGTGGTGAGTCGCGTCCGACCGCTGCCACCCTCAACTACCGGGCCGGTGCGCCGGCCACAGGAAACGGCGCGATCGTGAAGCTAGGTGCGGGCGGCAAGGTGTGCATCTACACGCTCCAGCGCGCCGACGTCGTGGCCGATATCAACGGCTGGTTCCCGGCCGGTGCGGATTATGCGCCGCGCACCCCCAACCGCCTCGTCGACACCCGCGTCCCGACGGCGCTCCTGCCCGTCTATCAGCCCAATCCGGGGTGCTCCGAGGCCAACGTCGTGCCGCTCGGGCAGTCACCCAGTGCCCGCAACTTCGAGCCACTGGGATCCATCTGGTGCTACAACCTCAACGATCCGCCGGCCCGGACAGCCGTCGAAGGACCCAACAGCTGGGTCGACGACTTCACCGTGGGATGCACGGTCGAGGCCCCGGGTTGCACCAGCATGATGAGCCTCGATGACCGTGACATGGGCTACCGGGTGTTCGACTCGACGGGTGCGGAGACACCTCAGGGGCAGCACTGGATCAACCAGAACCACTGGATGGTCGACGCCAAGGGCGGCTTCACAGGTGGGACCTCGCTTCGTCCCGATCGTTCGTTCAGGTTCGAGAACGGGAAGATCGTGGTCGAGGGCGACTTCGCGGCTTCGATTCCGGAGTACGGCGACGAGACGTGGGGCGAGATCACCATCACGTCCGCTCCGGCACCGACCGGCGAGTTCGCAGACATCCTTTACGCCTACGGTCAGTTCGGCGGCCATTGGGCCGTCGGTTGCCGCCTGCAGTCGTCCCGATTCCCCGTGTGCGCGGTGGAAGGGGCCGACGCCAACGATCCGCCCGTCGAGGAGACCTGCTTCGCGATCCCTCGCCAATACCGGGTGGCCGAGCTGTCGAGCTTCCAGCGGTGCGGAACGAAAGTCATGGGCGGTGGTCCGTACGACGGGCTCGAGCGCTACTGGCGCGAGTGCCAGCCGGCGGGTCCCGACATGGCCTGCCGGGACCGCTTCCGACTCGAGGTCACCAAGAGTTCGCTGACGCTGTACGTGAACGGGGTCAAGTACATGGAGGACGCGAACTGGCCGGCGGCGCATCAGCTCCCCGACAGCTTCGTCAACGGTGACATCTACGTCTACCAGTCGAACTGGCAGAATCGCGCCGGGTCTCGTGCCTATCGGTATCACTGGGATCACTTCGCAGTGAACCCGCCCAGTGGCCCGACCCCGTCTGACCTGTTCCGTTGATCCGGCCGCGGTGACGTACCAGGCTGGGCGCTGCTGGTCCATGCAAACGCGGCCCCTGGACTGATCAGGGCCGAAGGACCGCGGCGACGCGCCATCATCGGTGTCACGATGGTCACATGGGTGACGATCCGCTGATCCGGCTCGAGCGGGTCGAGCGACAGGTCGCTCGTCTCGAGTCGGAGCTCGAGCTCCTGCGTCACCCCCGGTCGGCGACGTGGAGCGCACCGAAGCAGGCTCCGCCCTGGCCGGCGCCGACGCCGGTGCCTCGTCCGAGTCCCGTTCCCGTGCGCGAGCCCGTCCCGATCGACAGTGAGGTGATCCTGAAATGGGGCGGCGTCGGCCTGGTCGTGTTGGCGGTCGGATTCGCCGTGAGCACGGCGATCAGTCGCGGATGGATCGGCCCCGAGCTCCAGCTCATCGGCGCAGCGGCGGTGGCGCTCGGTCTGGTCGGCACTGGTCTCCGGCTGCGGGCGACCCGTCCGCGCTGGACCCACCCGCTGTGCGCCGCCGGCATCGCGGCTGCGTACGTGACGGTGGCGTCCAACCTCTTCCTCGACGAGGCATCGGACACGATCGCCTTCGCGGCGACCGCGGCGATCGGCGTTGCGGGATACGTCCTCGCGCGATTCGTCCCGTCGGAGTGGATCGGTTCGGTCGCACTGGTCGGCGGGATCACCGGGTGGCTGGTGATCGCACGGAGTGACCCGGCTGTCTTCGCCTCGCTGGTGTGGTTCGGTGTCGCCGTTGCTGCGGCCGTCGTGCTCTCGGTGGAGCAGCGATGGTACGCACTCCGCCTCCTGGGCGTCGTGGCCGGACTGCTGGTGGTTCTCCGACTCGCGGCCGAGGCGCAAAGCCCGGCCGAGCAGGTGGCGGTACTCGTGGCCGGAGCGGTCCTCGGCGCATCGCTCGTGCACGTGCCGAGCATCGGTGACATGGCATCGGTCTGGCAGCAGCTCGAGATCCAACTCGTGATCGCGCTTGCACCATGGGCGTTCGGCGTGACCGTCATCGCACTCGGTCTCGAAGGCGATGTCGAGATCGGCTGGACCGCCATCGCCGCTGCGGTCGCCGTCGTCTTGCTCGCGACGATCGTCCGGCGCCGGATCGAGCCCGCCCATCTGGTGTCTCTCGTCGTCAGCGCCAGCCTCGCGCTGTCGATCGGCGTCGCCGTGCTGTTGGAGACCACGGCGGTCTTCGTCGGCCTCGCGGTCCAAGGCGTCGGCCTGGTGGTGCTGAGCCGACTGTTCGGCGGCAACATCCGCGTGCTGGTCAACGCCGCGTTGGTGTTGATCGTCGCCACGGCGTACGCCCTCGTCGCGATGGTCGACGCCTGGGACGTCGATGTCCGGCTGATCGACGACGCCGCGCACCTGATGATCGTCGTGGCCGTCGCCGTGGCAGCGTGGCAGACGCAACGACGCGAGGTGGAGCGCGTGGCGGCGTTGGGCGTCCTCGCGATGGTCCTCATCTGGCTCGGGTCGGTGCTGGTCCACCTCCCGCAGGGCCAGGCGGTCGTTTCGGTCGCCTGGGCGGTCGTCGGAACTGCGGTGCTGCTGACCGGAACACTCCGCAAGGTGCCCGAGATCGGTGCGGTGGGTCTGGCTGTCCTCGCGCTCACCGTCGGCAAGCTGCTCACTGTCGATCTGCGGGAGGTCGACACGCTGTGGCGCGCAGGGTTGTTCTTCGTGGTCGGTCTCGGGTTCCTGCGTCTCGGGTTCCTGCTGCCTCGCCTGACGGGCGGGACACAGCGTGCGGATGACGTCAGGTCACGATCCGGTCGAGCTCGACACTGAGCTGGTCGAGGCTCATCGCGCCGAGATCGAGCGCCGCAGCGTGGAAGCGCTTCAGGTCGAAGTCGGCACCGAGGCGCCGCTTGGCTCGGTCGCGACCGTCGACCCACACTCGCTCACCGACCTTGTACGAGATCGCCTGGGCGGGCATGCCGAGGTAGCGGTCGACCTCGGATCGCATGGCTTCCCGCTCCAGCCCGGAGCACTCGACGAGGAAGTCGCACGCGAGGCCGGGGTCCCAGCGCTCACCGGGGTGGAACGGCTGGTCGGTCGGCAGCGTCAGCTCGCAGTGGAGCCCGATGTCGACCACCACCCGAGCTGCTCGCAACGCCTGCCCCGCGAGCCACCCGAGCTCGTACACCGGGTCGGCGAGGTACCCGAGCTCGTGCATCAGTCGCTCCGCGTACAGCGCCCACCCCTCGCCGTGGGCGGAGACGAACACCGCCAGCCGCTGGAATCGCGTGAGCGAGTCCGACAGGTACATCATGTGTCCGAGCTGGAGGTGATGTCCCGGCACGCTCTCGTGGTAGAGCGTGGTGAGCGCGTCCCACAGGGGGAACGTGGAGCGGCCGGCGACCGGCTGCCAGACCATCCCCGGCCGTGAGAAGTCCTCGCTGGGCGGTGTGTAGTACGCGGAGCCCGAGACGCCGGACGGGATCTGCATGGCCCGGCACGTCCAGAGCGGGTCAGGGATGTCGAAGACCGTCCCCGACAGCTCATCGAGTGTCCGGTCGATCGTCGTCTGGCTCCACTCGATGAACGCATCGGGACCGCCGAGGACGTACCGCGGATCGCGCGCGATGCGATCGACCGCGTCGAGCAGGCTTCCCGCGTCGGGGTGGAGCGACCCGGCGATCTCGTTCATCCGCACGATGATCGAGCGAAGCTCGTGCCAACCCCACTCGTACGTCTCCTGGAGTTCGAGGTCGGCACCGTTGTGGAGTCGTACCAGCAGGTGATACCGGTCGCGGCCGATGGCGTCACGCTCGGTCGCGATCGGTGCATAATCGTTCCGCAACCAGGCTCCGAAATCGTGGAACGCCCGCCGTGCGGCGTCGACCCCCGGAGAGATGTCGAGCCCCGTGCCGGCGGCCCCGCACTCGGTTGCGATGTCGGCGAAGCAACCATCGTCGCGCGCCCACGCCTGGCATTGGTCGGCGCACGCGAGCGCCTGACGCTGCGCCGCGGTCCGGCCGCGGTCGGCCTCGTCGACATAGGTGCGCCGAAGCCCGTCGAGCGCGTCGGGGATCGCGAGCAGCCGGTCGTGGATGCGGTCCCATGCGCCGTCCCCGTCGCGGGGCATGAAGTCGAAGATGTCACGTACGAGGCTGTGATGGCCATTGAGCACGGCGAGGACGAGTTGGTACTCGCCCGAGTCGATCATGTCGGCCTCGACCGTCGCCCGCTCGCGGAGAACGTCGATCGCGATTCGATCGTTGACATGGCGTGGTCGGATCGAGTCGAGGCGCCGCAGCGTGGTTCGCTCGAGCTCGAGCCGCTCGGCCCACCCATCGGGCGAGAAGTCGTTGAGCGCGTGGTCGTGACCCGGCACGCCCCAGAACGTCGACAGGATCGGATCGAGACGTGCCCGCTCGACGATGTACTGATCCGACACGTCGAACACGGTCGTGTCGGCGCCGACGTCTCGGGTGTCGCGGACGCTGCCGCCGCCGCTGCGGGCTTGCCGAGCCGACGTGTCGCCCTCCGAAGCCACCTTGGCGCACCTTCCCACCGTGTCGTTGCCCCGGCGCGGTATCCTGCCGACCACGCCAGAGCCATGGTACCCGTCGAGTTCGGACCAATCGTCACCGCGCTCGGTGACCCCCGGGCTCGTTCGTCTGCTGCACCTTCGTCGGCGAATCGCACGTCACCCTGCCGCCGCTCGGCGATCACGAGCTGCTCGTGTGCTGGTGCCCTGTCGTGTCCGTGAACGTCCGGGGTGTCGACGTCGAGCCAGGTTCGCGGCGGAGCCGGCCGATGGAACAGCGCAAACGAGTGGCCAGCGCACGAGCTCGTGTTGTCGTTGCCGGGGCGCGAGTCGGTGGTCGTGCGGTCCGCCATCGGTCGACCGCGCGTCGTGACGGTTGCTCGCCGGCGCCCTCCTCGGCTCGGCGATCGAAGTCGGGAGCCTCGTGGTGCACCTCCCGCCGGTGTCGGCCTGGGCTCCCGTTGCCGACCGATGGATCGGAGGAGGTCGGTCGGCGTCGGGTCCCGTGATCCGAGGATCCTGTCAGCCGGCGAAGCAGCCCCACGCGTCGTTCTCGATCGAGACCGACGGCAGCTCGATCGGTCCGAGCGGCGTCTCGACCACACCGGCGTTCAGAACGGTCGACACCGGGTTCGAGCGGCACGCTCCGACGGCGTTGTCGGTGACCGGGACCTCGAACGTCCCCGACTCCACCGGCCAGCGCTCGGCGAGCACGATCGGGCTCGATTCCCATTGTTCGATCGCGTCGTCGCAGTTCTGGACGAACAAGTGCTTGCCGACGACCACCTCCGCCGTCCACGTCTCGCTCGGGAGCGTGATCGTGCCCGCGGAGGGAACGTCCGAGATGGGTCGCAGGACGAGACCGAAGCGCTGATCGGCGGTTGAGGCCTGCCACCCGAACCCGCAGGGCCACGAGTCGGTGAACGACGACGCACGGAGCTTCTCGACGAGTTGGGCGGGATCGAGCGTGGTCGGGTCATACGCCGGATCGATCGCATCGAGTCGTGCGATCTCGACGCCGCCCGGGTCGCAGACGGCCAGCAGGTTGCCCCAGCGGCCGTCGACCCCTCCCGGCACGGAGTCGATCCACATGACCTGCCCGGTCGCATCGATGCGGGTTCCCGCCACCACGATGAGGCCGTCGGCACCGATGATCGTCGCCGGATCGTCAGGCAGCGTCGCCCACCCCGTCGGGAACGCGACCGGTCGCCGCTGGTCGTTGATGTCGATCATCCAGCACCCGTTGCCGGCGACCTCGATCGTTCCTGTCAGGAGTTGTGACGAGGCGTGCCCGAACTCGTTCGGAGCCTGGACCGGATCGTCGAAGCCGCCGAGGTCGGACGGGAGCGTCGTCGGCGAGGCCGGACTCGGAGGGATGTCGGGGTCGACGCCCGGTGCGATCGTCGTGGCGGGCTCCGTCGGCCGGCTGGTGGCGTCGGCCGGGCCCGTCGCACTGGTCGAATCGACCTCGGCGGTGCCGGCGTTCGGGGTTGTGTCGGGGTCGCCGCAGGCGGTGGCGAGCACGAGACCGATGATCGGGATGAGTGCTGACGAGCGCTTCATGTCGTTCCCCTTCGGGCCCGGCGGACCCACGTCACTTCGACGTCGGCTGGTGGTGATCGGTTCCCGGCTGCGCGCCAGGTCAGTCGTGCGGCACGACGACGGGTCGATGCCCGTGGGAGATCACCGGGACCACCGTTTCGCCGACCGGCACGTGGGCGAGATGGGAACGAGTGGATCGCACCCTCGCGCCGGACGCCAGGCGCAGCGTGTAGCACCACATCGTGCCGCGGAACTCGGCATCGGTCACGGTCGCAGTGCCGTCCGGGTCGACGTGGAAGGTGATGTCGTCGGGTCTCACCATCACGACGGTGTCGTCGCCGAGGTCGGCGTCGAGCACGGCCGCGCCGAAGTCGCCTCGGGTGACGGCGGCGGTCAGGAAGTCGGCCTCGCCCATGAAGGCTGCGATGAACCTGCTCGCCGGGGCGTGGAAGACCTGTTCGGGCGTGTCGATCTGGGCGATTCGGCCGTTGCGCATCACCGCGATCCGATCCCCGACCGCGAGCGCCTCGCCCTGGTCGTGGGTGACGAACACTGCCGGGGTCCCGGTGGTGCGAAGGATCGCCACGACGTCGTCGCGGATCCGCGACCGAAGGTTCGGGTCGAGGCTGGCGAAGGGTTCGTCGAGCAGCATCAGCGCCGGACGAGGCGCCAGCGCGCGCGCGAGCGCTACCCGCTGTCGCTCGCCACCGGACAACTCGTGGGGATACCGCTCGCCGAACCCGTCGAGGCCGACCACGTCGAGCATCTCGCCGACGCGACCCCCGACGCCGGCCTCGTCACGGACGCCGAACGCGATGTTCTTCGCCACCGACAGATGGGGGAAGAGCGCGTGCTCCTGGAACACCAGTCCGACCCGGCGCCTCTCGGGCGGCAGTGCCCGGCGGCCGTCGTCGACGACGGTGCCGCCGAGCGTGATCGAACCCGATTCGGTCGGATGGAGCCCGGCGATCAGGCGGAGCAGGGTCGATTTGCCGCAACCGCTCGGTCCGACCAGCGCGAGCAGTTCGTCCGGGCCGAGTTCGAACGACACGTGATCGACGGCGACGGTCGCACCGAACCGCTTGCAGACGTCGTTGACGGTGAGGGCACTGGTCATGGTCGGTCGAGTTGGCGCGAGAGCAGATAGACGGGGACGAGCGCCACCGCCACGATCGACAGCGCCGGGAGCGCTGCTTGCTGGAATCGTGATTCGGAGGCCAGGTTGTAGACCCAGACCGGCAGGGTATCGAAGCCGAAGGGTCGCAGCAGCAGAACGATCGGGAGCTCCTTGAGGGCATCGACGCCGACGAGCACGGCGGCGCTGACCAGCGAGGCCTTGGCGAGGGGGAGGTGGACGCGGCGCATCGTCTCGAGCGGTGGCGCACCGAGTGTCCGAGCCGATGCCGTCATCTCCTCGGGGACCTGCCCGATGCCGGATTCGACCGCTGCGAGCCCGGGTGCGAGGAAGCGCACCGCATAGGCGTAGACGAGCACGATCAGCGATCCGGTCGCGACCGCTCCGGGAAGATCGAGCCCGATCCATTCCAGGCCAGAGTCGACGGCGACGACCGCGAGCAGGACGCCGATCCCGACGACAGGCCCCGGCACCGCGTACCCGATCGCGGTTGCCCGGCTCGCCAGGCGAGTCAGCCGTGGCTGACCGAACCGTTGCGCGTTGGCGAGCACGATGGCCACGACCGTGCACACGACGACCGTCACGAACACGAGTTGGAGGCTGTGCCACAGGTACCCCGGGTACTCGTCGAGGAGCGGCGTGCCGCGACCACCCGTCTGCTCGCGGACGGCCCAGACGGTGAGTTGCACCACGGGCCCAACGAAGGCCGCGATCACGACCAGGCTGCAGAGCGCTGTCGCCGCAGTCGCGCGCCAGCCGCTCAGACGTCGCGGTTCGAGGCCGGCCCCTGCACCGCCCGACTGCCCGAACCGGGCCCGACCGCGCGCGATGCGTTCGAGGCCGATCGCGATCAGTGCGAATCCGAGCACGAGCGTGGCGATCTCACTCGCGGCATCACGGTCGTACGTGCCGCGCCAGATGCGGAACACTCCCACCGACACCGTGTCGACGCCGAAGTACTGCACCGTGGCGAAGTCGGTCAGGGTCTCCATCATCACCACTGCGCCGCCGGCGGCGATCGCCGGCCTGACGAGCGGAAAGACGATCCGGCGGGCGGCTTCGCCCGGCCCGGCGCCCAACGTGCGGGCTGCGTGGTACGCCCCGGCCGCCTGGTCGCGCAGCGCTGCTCTGGTCAGCAGATACACGTACGGGTACAGCACGAGGCTGAACGTGGCGATCGCCCCCCCGAGCGATTCGACGTCGGGGAACCATGCGCCCTGCCCGAACGTGGCCCGCCACCAGTCCTGGATCGGCCCGGTCCGGCCGACGGTCGCCAGGGTGAGGAATCCGAGGATGTAGCTCGGCATCGCGAGCGGGAGGATCAGCATCCATCCGAAGTGACGTGACCAAGGGAAGCGATACGCCGACACCAACCAGGCCAGGCCGGCGCCGATGACGACCGTCGAGATCCCGACGCCGACGAGCAGCAGGCCGGTGGCGCGAAGTTCCCCGGGCAGCCGTGTACGCCACTGCTGATCCCACACCTCGGTACTCGGCCGGAGCACGCTCGCGGCGAGCATCGCGACGGGGACGACGACCAGGACGGCGGCGATCACCGAGGCGATCGACCACCACGTCGAGCCGCCCGCCCGTCGCCCGCCGCCCGCTCTGGAGATGGTCAGCATCGATCGCTCAGCCGTAGCCGGCTTCGTCCATGAGGCGGATCGCATCGGGATTCAGCGCGCCGAACGTCGACGCATCGAGCGGATCGCGCACGAAGTCGGTGCCGAAGCGCTCGGTGATGAGCGCTTCGGGAGCGATGTCGGGGTTCGCCGGGTACTCGTGGTTGGCATCGACGAGCACACTCTGACCGTCGGTCGCGAGCCACTCGAGGAACCGCTGTGCGAGTTCGGGATGCTTCGACCACCTGGTCACGCCGCCACCAGACACGTTGACGTGGACGCCGCGCCCGTCCTGGTCGGCCCACGTGAGCGCTACCGGGAAGTCCGGGTCCTCCTCGATCATGCGGCCGAGGTAGTAGTGGTTGACGATCCCGACCTCGCACAACCCGTCGGCGATCGACTCCAGGATCAACACGTCGTTGCCGAGGATCTCGGCGTTGTCCGCCCACCCCTCGACGACGCGACGAGCCTCGTCCTCGCCGTGGGCAGCGATCAGGCTCGCCACCAGCGACTGCTGGTAGACGTTCGACGAGTCGCGGAGGCAGACGCGGCCGTTCCACACAGGTTCGGCGAGCTCCTCGTAGGTGTTCGGCACCTCCTCGGCGGCCAGCAGCTCGGGGTTGTAGACGATCGTGCGGGCGCGGATCGTGAGCCCGTACCAGTTGCCGTCGGGGTCGCTCAGCTCGGCCGGGATCGCGGCGTCGAGGATCGGTGAGTCGATCGGCTGGAACAGCCCCTGTTCGGTCGCTGCCGCCAAATTGCCCGCGTCGACGGTGATGTACGCATCGGCCTTGGTGTCGTCTCCCTCCGCGGCGATCAGTTCGCGGAGCTCGCTGTCGTTGCCGGTGCGGAAGTCGACCTCGATGCCCGTCTCGTCGGTGAACTGCTCGAACGCCATCTCGATCCCGTAGTGACGACCGCTGTAGACACGCAGCGTCTCGCTGTCGTCGCCGGAGCAGGCGGCGGCGACGATTGCCGCCACGACGATCGCGGCAGCGGCGATGGAGGCACGTCGGAACCGGTGGTGGGTGATTGCCTGCACGGACGCTCCTGTGGGCCTCGTGGTGGGGGATGGTTGGTCGCCGGTGTCGGGAACCGCCGTGGGTCGAGGTCGGGTGTGGGAACGGGACCCTTCGCCGGACCCCTCATCGGGTTGTTAGGTCATCCTAACGAGGGAGGATCGGCGTGCAACATCGCGTCGCGAGCGCCCGACGGCCGTCCCGGTGGTGACGATCCGGTCGGCAGCCGCCCAGATCGCCACGCCGAGCAGGATCGTCGGCGCGTACGCGAGGCGGACGCCGACGAGGTCGACGAGCGGCGGCCAGATCGTGAAGTGGCTGATGTAGATCCACATGCTCGCCGCGGCGAGTGAGGCGACCGGGCGAACGGCTGCCCGCGGGACTGGGACCTCGCGCCACCAGACGAGCACGAGGAGAGAGCAGATGATGAACCACTCGCGCGGTGCGTTGTGGAAGAAGCCCCAGACGGCGCCGACGCACAGGGCGGAGGTGAGCAGTCGCTGGTTCCGGGTGCCCGACCGGTGGACGAGCCAACCGAGCGCGAAGAACCAGGCGACGCCATGGGTCCGAAAGCGGAGGTTGTACCAGTCCCCCATCTGCGCCCAGTCGAGCCGGAGCAGCAGGAGCGTTGCGACCACGAGCAGTGGCAGGGTGAAAGGGTGGCGGCGATCGCACCGTCGCACTGCGGGAACGGCCATCAGCAATGTCGTCAGGACGACCACGTGGACGAACACCTCGATGAACCAGAAGTGCCAATGGTCGCCGCTGTGGGAGGAGGGTCCCACGTAATTGTCGACGAGCAGGAGGGTTCCCGCCCCGTAGGACGCTCCGAGCGCCGCGCCGACGGAGGCCCAGACGACCGTCGGTATCCCCGCTCGCGCGGCGGTGCGGAACCCGGCCGCGAGGCGAGTGCCCGTGTCGGCGATCGGCATCATGAACCGGCTCAGGTTGAAACCGACGACAGCCAGCAGCAGATGGGCGCCACCGGGCCAGAACGTGACGTGCATGTGTGTCGCAACGACCGCGCAGATGCCGATGGCGCGCAGCAGGATCGTCGTGTCGATGCGCGGCAGGTGACGCCGACCCCCGCCCTGGAGCTGTCCCACCGGCGTCAGGTGCCAGTCGGGTGGGATGCGGCCGAGCAGCGATTCGAGTCTGATGGAGCACTCGATGTAGCTGAGCGAGTCACCGCCGAGCGAGACGAACGTGTCGCCGTCGGCGATGTCGTGGCGGCCCAGCACGGCGGCGTAGATCGTCGTCACCGACGCGGTCGACCCGTTCGACGGCCCGGCAGGTGAGAGCTCGCGTGCACGGGCGTCGCTGACGATCGTGGCATGGTCGGTCTTGCCCGAAGCAGTGCGCGGGATCGCCCGTTCGGTGTCGACCAGTACGGCGCTCGCCGGGAGGCCGGTTCGGTTCGCGATGTCGGTCGTGAGCTGGCTGTGATCGTCGCCCGGAGCGACGATCACCAATCCGGCGTCGTCGCCTGCGACCGCGAGCTCGCAGCCGGGTGGTCGCTGCGGAGCGAGGTCGCGTTCGAGCGCGTCGAGATCGATGCGCAGTCCGAAGAGCTTGACGAAGCGGGAGCGCCGACCGACGATCTCGAACACCCCGTCGTCGGCATGGAACCGCGCCAGATCGCCCGTCCGCAGCGCGTCGATGGTGCCGCCGAGCGTCAGGTCGGCCGGCGTCTCGGCATAGCCGAGCATCACGTTCGGGCCCCGGTACACGAGCTCCCCGACGTCGTCGCCGATCAGGCCGCCGTCGACCTCGGGAACCGGCGCGAGGGCGAGCTCACCGCCGGGGATCGCCATGCCGACAGCAGACGGGTTCCGTCGCGCCACTGTAGGCGGCAGGTAGGCCATGCGGGCGGTCGCCTCGGTCTGGCCGTACATCACGTAGAACTCCATGCCCCACGCCTCGGTCCGGTCGAGCCAACGCTCGACGGCATCGGGCGCCAGTCGCCCACCAGCCTGCGTCACCAGGCGCATCGACGGGGTCTGCAGCCGATCGGCGCCCACGCGTTCGAGCAGATCGAAGGTGTGGGGCACGCCGGCGACGTTGGTCACCCCGTGACGTTCGAGAGCTTGCCGGAAGCACGGGTCGACGACGGATGCCTCGGTCACCACGATGCCGGCGCCGGCGACGAGGTGGGCGTGGAGGACCGAGAGCCCGTAGCAGTAGTGCAGCGGCAACGACGTGATGCCGAGATCGTGTGGACCGAACCGGAGGAACTCGGCGATGGCCCGGGCGTTGCTCGACAGGTTGCGGTGAGAGAGTCGCACGAGCTTCGGTTCGCCGGTGGAGCCCGACGTGCTCAGCAGCAGTGCCAGGTCGTGGTGCGGGGCGGGCGGCGGGTCAGCGCTCGAGAGGCATGTGTGCTCGATGTCGATGCCTGCCGCTCCGGTCGTGATCATCGCGGCGGGCGACCACGCCGAGACGAGCCGATCGGCGTGGTCGCCTGCGAGCAGCGGCACATGTCCGGCGTCGATCAGCGCGAGGTAGGTGACGACCCACTCGAGCGACGAGGGTCCGGTCACCACGACGATCGACCGTGGCGGGAGCTCGATGTCGGCGCGGCGCTCGGCGACCAGATTCGCGAGCTCGCCTCGTGTCACGGTGCGTTCGCCGTCGACGACGGCGATGCCGCCGGGATCGCCTGCCTCGATCAGCTCGGTCGCGAACGTCGGGAGGTCGATCCGCACACTGAGATGTTAGGCATGCCTATCAACTGATCACAAGTCACCCACTCGGCCGGGCGACCAGCGGCTCAGGAGCCACGCCGACAGGCGTCGAGCGACGGTTGGAGACGCGAGGACAACGGGCCGAATGACGAGCAGCGCCCTCCCCGTTCGATCACTCAGACGCGGTCGAGCACGAAGTCGTAGGTGGTCGCCAGCTCCCCGTTCGCGTCGGGTTCGAAGCGAGTGATGAGGCTCTCGCGTACCCCGAACACCGCATCATCGTGGAGGTGCTCGCTCTCGGCATCGAAGAGATGGGTGATGAGCTCCTTGTACCCGTCGGTCTTGACCCACATGTGGGTGTGACCCGGGCGCATCCAGCCGCGTGCGTTCGCCTTGAGCAGGTTGCCCACCGGGCCGTCGTAGGGAATCGGGTACGGCACTGGCCGGACCGTCCGGATCTCGTACCGACCGGCGGCATCGCTGCGATAGATGCCGCGCAGGTTCGTCGGCGACTGGCCGTCCATCTGCTGCACCGCATAGAAGCCGGCGGTCGCGTTCTGCCAGCAGTCGAACACGACGCCCTCGAGCGGTTCGCCGTCGATGTTGGTGACGGTCCCACGGATGACCACGCGGTCGCCCTCGTCGCTGTCCTCGAGCATCGATTCGCCGAAGGCCCGCTCGGGCGACCCCGGTACATAGAACGGACCCAGCACCGTGTTCTCGGTCGTGCCGGCGGTGGCCGCGTACGACAGCATCTCGACCAGCGTCGACACGCCGAGCGTGTCGGACATCAGGATGAACTCCTGACGGGTGTCGCTGCACATCTGCCCCGTCGCAGTGAGGAACTGGACGCCCGCCATCCACTCGTCGCGTTGCAGGTCGACGTCGCGAGCGAAGGCGTGGAGATGTCGGATCGCCGCCTCCATGATCACCTTCAGGCGCTCGTTCGGCGCGCCGGCGTAGCGGCCGAGCACCTCGGCGAGCAACTCATCGGGTCCGGTCATGTCGGACATGGTCGACCTCCTGGTCAGTTCGAGAAACCCTGCGCCGAACGTAGTTCGACGGCAGGGTCACCCTCGTCGCCGACGTTCGCCAGGGAGGAAGATCACTTCCAGACCGGGTCCGGGAACCCGTAGGTCACGCACAGCCCGCCGACGTTGATCACGAACAGCGCGATCGCGACGGCGGTGAAGACGATCGTCCGACCGCGGTCGCGACGCAGGCTGGGTGCCGGCATGTACCACGCCGGCAGGAGCGCAACGGCACGGTCGTCGCTGCCGTCGTCGAAGCGGATCACGTCGGGTTCGAACGGATCAAACGGCGTCGCAGCGAGAGCGAGGCGTGTCAACTCGTCCGCGGAGAGCGTCGCCCGATCGAGCCGGTCGTGTGCATCCCACTCGTCGGGCTCGTCGTCGGGCACGACGCCACGGTACGCGCGTCCGTACTCTGCGGTCCATGGCAGGGTGGAGCGACCGGGTGGCGATCGTGAGTGGCGGCGGGGGTGGGATCGGTCTGGCGATCGCGGCGAAGATCGTCACCGGTGGTGGTTCGGTCGTGGTCGGCGATGTCAACGACGCGCGCGGGTCGGCTGCGCTCGAGGCACTCGCTGCTCCTGATCGTTCGCGCTTCGTGTGCCTCGACGTCGCGGAGGAGGAGGCGGTCGAGGCGCTCGTCGCAACGACCGTCGATTCCTTCGGGCGACTCGACGCGATGTTCAACAATGCGGGTATCGGCGGTGCGTTCGGTCCGATCGTCGAACAGACCGTCGAGGCGTGGGACGCCACGTTCGCCGTCAACGTCCGTTCGGTGTTCCTCGGCACCAAACACGCCGCGAGGCGGATGATCGCGCAGGGGGACGGGGGTTCGATCGTCAACACCGCCAGCATCGCCGGCCAGTCGGGTGGTGGCGGACCGCAGGCCTACTCGGCGACGAAGGCGGCCGTGATCAATCTCACCCAGAGCACGGCCGTCGAGCTCGCCGAACACCACATCCGTGTCAACGCCGTGTGTCCGGGAGCCGTCTACACCGAGCTGATGCACCGCGGCCGACCCGAGATCTCCGATGGCTGGCGCGAGCAGATCCAGCCGTGGCCGGAGCGTGGGGAGCCCGAGATGATCGCCGACGTCGCCACGTGGCTCGCCACCGACGAGGCACGATTCGTGACGGGCACGACGGTGACGGCCGACGGCGGCACGATGGCCGCCGCGCCCCGACTCGTCGACCTCGACCTCGCGCATCTTCGCCGCATGGCCGGCATCGCCTATGGGAACACGGGCAAGGACGCCGAGGTGCGACGACTCTGATCGCCGCCCGCACTCTGGATCGGGCGGCGAGCGGGTAGACAGGTGTCGTGTCCGATCGTGAGCTGATCGTGCTGGGGACCGCGAGCCAGGCGCCGACGCGACACCGGAACCACAACGGGTACCTGCTGCGATGGGACGGGCACGGCATCCTCTTCGACCCCGGCGAAGGAACACAGCGACAGTTCACGCTCGCCGGTGTGTCGGCGGCGACGACCACGCGGATCTGCATCACGCACTTCCACGGTGACCACTGCCTCGGCCTGCCGGGCATGATCATGAGGCTCGCGCTCGACCAGGGGCACCTGCCGATCGACATCCACTACCCGGCGACCGGCGAGGAGTACTTCCGACGATTGTGCACCGCCACCGCTGGGCAGGAGCAGGTCGAGGTCGAGCCGCGCCCGGTGACGGCCGACGGCACGATCCACCGAGACGACACCTTCACGCTCCGGGCTGCTCGCCTGCGCCATCGCATCGATGCGGTCGGCTATCGGCTCCACGGCCTCGACGGTCGACGGATGTTGCCCGATCGGCTCGCGCAGCTCGGTGTCGTCGGCCCCGACGTCGCTCGACTCCAGCGGCAGGGGCACGTCGAAGTCGGCGGCCGGACGGTGGCTCTCGATCAGGTGAGCGAGCCTCGGGTCGGTCAGACCTTCGCGTTCGTCATGGACACCGCATGGTGCGAGGCCGCGGTCTCGCTCGCGTCCGATGCCGACCTGTTGGTGTGCGAGGCGACCTTCCTGTCGAGCGAGCAGGACCACGCTGTACGGTACGGGCACCTGACCGCCCGCGAGGCCGGCCGGCTCGCGGCTGAGGCCGGGGTGCGCCGGCTCGTGCTGAGCCACTTCTCCGCTCGATACCCCGACGTCGAGCCGTTTCGTCTGGAGGCGGCAGCGGAGTTCGACGGTGAGATCGTCCTCGCCGAGGACATGATGCGTGTGGCGGTGCCCGATCGGCGATGAGGGTTGGGCGGATGGTCTCACCCGAGCGCGGCGCGCATCTCGACCGTCGACGCCGAGGCCTCCGGGTCGACGCTCCGGCATGGGCGACACTGAACACGAGATCGAGATCGCGCATCGTCTCGGAGAACACGACCGACGGCACGGCGTCGACGGGGAGCAACTCGTCGTCGGAGCGCCGGGTGAAGGTGGGGTGGGTGATCGACGGCAGCTCGACCTCGGCCGGTGTGCGGCGGGCACGGACCTCAGCGACCTGCCGCGCTTCGCCACGGCGATGTCGGTGATGGCCTCGGCGTCGAGCGTCACCGTGACCTCGCCCTCGACGACCGCGGACCATCGGCCAGCTCGCCGGCCCCGCCGCCTCGATCGACCAGTGGATCGTTCCGGTCCAGGACGGAGATCGCCATGACCGTGACGGGACAGGGCCAGCCGTCATCCGGCGGTCAAGCTCCTGATCAGGCCGGTCGCTCCGGCCAGGGGCCGGTCACCACCACCGGACAAGTCGATTCGAAGACACGAAGTCGGTCAGCCGAAGGGCCACGACCGCGGTCACCAGCACCGGCCCACCAAATTGGCGAACCGCCACTGGTGATCCTCACAGTCAGTCGAGATCGCTCGTCGAGAGCGCCTCGATCGCCTGGGCGACGGCGAGGATGCGCTGGGCGTTCTGGACGTGGAGGTGCTCGATCATGCGGCCGTCGACGGTGACGACACCGCGTCCCTGTGCGACCGCCTCCTCGAACGCCGAGATCACGCGTCGTGAGAAGTCGATCTCGTCCGCGCTCGGTGCCCACACCGTGTTGGCCGGCTCGACCTGACTCGGGTGGACGAGGGTCTTGCCGTCGAATCCCATCGCCTTGCCCTGCTCGGCCTCGGCGAGGAACCCATCGGGATCGCGGACGTCGTTGTAGACGCCGTCGAGGATCACCTTGCCGGCCTCCCGAGCGCCGAGCAGCGCCATCGCGAGGTGGGGGATCAGCGGCGTCCGCTCGGGCAACACCCCGGTGCGGAGCTCCTTTGCGAGGTCGTTGTTGCCCATCACGAGCACGTTGACACGCCGGTGGTGGGCGATCGTGCGGATGTCCATGATGGCCGTCGGGGTCTCGACCATCGCCCAGATCGTCATGTCGGCGGGCGCATCGGCATCCGCGAGGTGCCGGTCGATCTCGTCGAGGTACTCGCGTGAGCTCACCTTCGGGATGACGACCGCGGCTGCCCCCGATGTGGCGGCGGCTGCGAGGTCGTCGGTGCCCCACGGTGTGTCGAGGCCGTTGCAGCGGATGGTGATCTCCCGGTTGCCGTACTCACCGGATCGCGCCGCTGCGACCGCGTTGGCGCGGGCCACCTCCTTCGAGTCTGGTGCCACGGCGTCCTCGAGATCGAGGATGAGTGCGTCGGCGGGGATGGTCTTGGCCTTCTCGAGGGCGCGCTCGTTGGCCGCGGGCATGTAGAGCACCGATCGGCGGGGGCGGAGATCGCTCATGGTTCGTGGTCCTCAGAAGCCGTACGCGGCGGCGAGCTCGGGGTCCCGGTCGGCGAGCTCGTGGGCCAGGGCGACCACGACCTGGCACTGCTTGCACGATGCGTCGTCCTCCATCTTGCCGTCGAGCATGATGGCTCCCGTTCCGTCGCCCATCGCCTCGATCACGCGGCGGGCGTGGGCGACGTCCTCGGGCCGGGGCGAGAACACTCGCTTGGCGATGTCGATTTGGCTCGGGTGGAGCGACCAGGCGCCGACGCATCCGAGCAGGTAGGCGTTGCGGAACTGGTCCTCGCAGGCGACACCGTCCGCGATGTCGCCGAACGGGCCGTAGTAGGGCAGGATGCCAGCGGCCACGCACGCGTCGACCATCCGGGCGATCGTGTAGTGCCAGAGATCCTGCTGGTAGGTGCTGCGCTCGGCATCGTCGGGGTGTGGGTCCTGCCGCACGACGTAGTCGGGATGGCCACCGCCGACGCGGGTTGTCTTCATGCGACGGTTCGCAGCCAGGTCGGCCGGCCCGAGGGAGAGTCCCTGCATGCGCGGCGATGCCAGGCAGATCTCCTCGACGTTGGCGACGCCTCGGGCCGTCTCGAGGATCGCGTGCACCATCAACGGTTCGTCGAGGCCCTTCTTGGCCTCCAGCTGCGCCAGCAGGCGGTCGACATAGTGAATGTCCTCCGGTCCCTCGACCTTCGGGATCATGATCACGTCGAGTGCGTCGCCGGCCTCGAGCACCGCAGCCGTCAGATCGTCGAGTCCCCACGGCGAATCGAGGCTGTTCACCCTCGTCCAGAACTGGGTTTCGCCGAAGTCGACCGTGCGTGCGACCTCGACGAGGCCGGCTCGGGCGGACTCCTTGTCGGTTGCCGGGACACCGTCTTCGAGGTTGGCGAGCAGGACGTCGACCTTGCTCACCATGTCGGGCACCTTGCCGCGCATCTTCTCGTTCGACGACGGGAAGAAGTGGATCATTCGGCTCGGGCGGAACGGGATCTCGCGGCGGGGCTCGGGCGCACCGACGGCGAGCGGCTTGAAGAAGTCCTTGGGGGAGCGCACGGCACGACCTTACTGACGGGTAACCGACTCCGGGAAAGCGTGGCGTTGCCGAGCGCGACACCTGGGGAGGCACCCTTCACACCGGTCCCGGCCCGTCCGATGTCGAGTGCACGACCTCCGGAACCGACTCCAGGAACGCGTGCTGTTGCCGATAGTGATGCATGGAGGACAGCCGCCCACACGCCGATCCCGACCCGTCCGGCGGCGGGAGGTCGGTGCCCGGGCGCACGGAAGCGGGCGCGGTCGATCTGCTCGATCGTGTCGAGTCGGGCACGGTCGTCACGACGGTCGGGACGACCGGCGTCGCCACCGACCTCGCGACGGTCCGCACGACGGACGTCCCGACGGACGTCGCGACGGACGTCACGACGGATGCTGCGACGATCGACGACCCCTACGGTGCCGCCACCGCCGAGTTCTACGATCTGCTCGCAACGGCCCAGTGGGAGAGCTTCGGGCTCGACCTGCTCGAACTCCTCGACCGTGTCGACCCTTCGGTCGGGCCGATCGTCGACGTCGGCGCCGGCACCGGCATCGGTCTGTCGTACCTCCGCGCCGCCGCCCCCGGCGCCACGATCTTCGCGATCGAGCCGTCGAAGGCGATGCGAACCGCCCTCCACACGAGGCTGGCGATCGATCCGGGGCTGCGAGCCATCACCACCGTCGATCCGCGCCCGCTCGCGTCGGCGCAGCTCCCGGAACGTGCGGCCGCGCTGGTCGCCTCGGCGGCGCTCGGCCATCTGACCGATGACGAGCGCGACCGACTGTGGCGGTACGTGGCGGAGCACATGCCGGCCGGCGCCCCGGCCGTGTTGGAGGTGTTGCCGCCCGCACGTTCGATCACGGTGCCGCCGACGCGCTACCGCGAGCTCGAGGTCGGTGATCTCGTCTACGAGGGTTGGCAGGAGGGTGAGCCCATCGACGACCGAACCATGGCATGGACGATGACATACCGGGTGCGGCGCGACCGTGAGATCGTCGCCGAGTACCGGGTGCGCTCGACGTGGCGTTGCTTCGGTGTCGACGACGTGCGAGCCGAGGTCGAGGCCCACGGCCTGACCCTGCGCGAGCACGCCGACTGCGTGGTCGTGACCCACGCTGCCTGAGGCGACGCCGCGTCAGACTGCGAACGGTTCGTACCGAACGCGGTCACGGGTGCGTTCGCCGATGCCGATGCAGAACGTGTCGTTCGACCGCGCGTCACTTTGGTCGCCCGTCTCGACGCGCGGTGGGGTCCGGATCGTCGTCGTGCCGTCGTCGGTCCGGGCGAGACCGTGCTCGTGGACGAAGAGGTCGGCGCCGTCGTCGGTCCGGAGCGTGAGTCGGACGTCCAGCTGGGCGGTTCGGTCCGACCGAACCGTCAGCCAGTCACTGGCGGCCGTGCCGGCGATCATCTCCGCCGTGATGGGCGGACCGACGAGATGTGCCGACGAGACGGTGACGATCGATCGGGTTCCCGGCGGCCCGGTGGGCACCGTCGCGTCGCCTCGGTGGTGACGGCGGTCAGGGTTCCGATGAGCTTCGCGGACACGCTGTGGGTCGCCATGCCCGAACCCCTGGCCAGTGCTCGCTCACGCCAGTTCCCTGAGCCACGCCGGCAGGCGAGTCGGCCGTCCGTCGGGGGTCACGCACCCGTGCGCGGTGACGCCCCGAGCCCTGATGCCGCCGTCGACCGTCAGCAGGTATCCCATCTGGAACGATGCCCGCTCGACCGCCGCCAGATCGACGTGGACGTCGACCACGTCGTCGAAGACGAGCGGCATCCGGTACTGCACCCACGCCTCGATCACGTTCATGTCGACGCCCTCCTCGCGGATCTGCTGGTACGGGTGGCCGATGTGTCGGAGATACGCCACGCGGGCCTCCTCCATCATCGGGAGGTAGCGGCTGTGGTGGACGATGCCCATCGCGTCCGTCTCCGCGAATCGGACTCGCAGCCGGTGCGAGAACTCGAAGTCGCTCGGGTCGGTCGATGGATCGGCAGTGATGCGCACCCGTGCGACCTTAGGACCCCGATGCGCTGCGCCGAGAGACGTTGAGCGACGGACGGGAACGGAGGCACGAGCGGAACGAGCAGGAGCGAAGCGACCGATCCGCTCGAGTCCGTGGGTGAGCCGGGTTCATCTGTCCGGGGTTCGGTCGGGCACGGAGGCGGCGCGATACTCAGGGGGTGACACCGGCGATCGTCGAGCTGGACGGGGCGGGCGTGTCGTACGCCGTGCACGAGTACGAACCGGGTGACGAACGCCGCGACTTCGGTCACGAGGCGGCCGTCAAGCTCGGGCTCGACCCTGACCGGGTGTTCAAGACGCTCCTCGTCACGGCCGATGGCGCGCATGCCGTCGCGATCGTGCCGGTGAGCTGCACGCTCGCTCTCAAGCGGGTCGCGAAGGCGCTCGGAGCGAAGCGGGTCGAGATGTGCGATCCGGTGGTCGCCGAGCGGGTGACCGGCTACGTGCGCGGGGGCATCAGCCCGTTCGGTCAGAAGCGTCGTCACCCGACGGTGATCGATGAGATGGCGACCGTGTTCGACAGCGTCTATGTGAGCGGTGGCAAGCGCGGGCTCGATCTCGCAGTCGCACCCGACGATCTGATCGTCCTGCTCGACGCGGTCGTCGCCGACATCGCTGCCTCGTGACGCACCACGACCGGCGATGTCGTTGCGGGTGCGTCACCGGCTCGGGTGGCGGAGCATCGCCTCGATGCGTGCGACCCGGGTGCGTGCCGGAGGGTGCGAGCTGGTCAGCCGAGCCCGCCACCCGATCGCACGGCTGCCTCCGCCGAGCCTGATCACGACTCGCAGCGCGTCGGCCAGGTCGCGTCCGTAGCCCATGCGGACAGCGCGACGGTCCGCCTCGAACTCCGAACCGTGCCCGACGACGTTCGCCAATGCGTCGGAGGCATGCAGTGCCGCGAGGAACACCCAGGAGATCGCCGTGAGTACGGCGGCGAGCAGGCGCCCGAGGGCGGTCAGCGCGGCCGAGTGCGATGCGAACGACTCGGTCGCCGCGCGTGCCACGTTCTGGAGGTAGAAGCCGACGCGAGCGAGGAGGATCACCGGGAGGGCGAGCCAGTGGCCGAGCGTGAGCGCGGCGGTGTGCAGTCCGAGGTGGTGGCTCAGTTCGTGGGCGAGCACGCCCGACAACTCCCTCTGTGTCAGCTCGTCGAGCGCGAACGAGGTGACGACGAGCAGGTGACCACCGCATGCGTATGCGTTGAGCTCGTCGGAGTCGACGACGCGAATCGTGTACCGGTACTGGGGCAGGTTGGCCGCGACGGCCAGATCGCGCCAGATCGGCGTGATGATCGCCAACTCGTCCTCCGATGGTCGTCGGGCGCCGAGGAACGGGCTGAGCACCGCGACCTGGATCGACGGAACGAACAGCAGGGTCCCGACGAGCAGCCAACCAGCCGGGACGAGCCAGTAGGGCACATCGGCAACCAGCCACAGTGGCAACCACACGACGCCCATGGCCAGCAACCAGAACGGAACGAGCGCGACGACCGGGACCAATGCGGTGAGTGCGGACCGCTCGATCTGACGACCTCGTACCGCGACCGGCTGACCCATGCGAGCGAGGATACGGACCTGAGTCCTCGTTCTCACGGTGCGAAATCGCGACGCATCCCGCTTCGACCAGGGAACTGCCGTCAAGAGGTCTTCAAGTCGACCCGGCCCGGTGCCGATCAACTTGCGTGGAACCGAACGCGGTCGCGGCCGCTGACCCGGGCGCGTCCCCAGCCGTCAAGGATCTGCTCGAGCGTGCCGCTGACGCTCAGGAGCACGATCCCGTCGCCGCACGGCAGTTCGCCCTGCAAGCGCGGGTCGTCGCGCGGGCGGAGGGCGACAAGATCGGCGAGGCGGAGTCGCTGTACCGTCTGGCGAGCCTCGCGCATTTCAGCGGCGACCCGGAGGATGCGTTCGGACTGGCGATGGAGGCCAGCGAGGTCGCGGGCCAGTGCGGCGCCCAGCTGGTCGAGGCATGGGCCGTGCACCTGCTCGGCATCGTGCACTACCAGGCGTCGAACTTCTCCGAGGCGCTGGAGAACTGCCTTCGCGCACTCGACATCTACCAGGCGACCGGGCACGAGGTCGACGGCGGCAACATCTTGAACACCATCGCCGCCGTGTACCACTCGATGGGCGACAACGACCGCGCGATCATCACCTACGAGCAGGCGCTCGCGGCTGCCGAGCCGTTCGGTCGCGCCGAGATGATCGCGCTCATCCTCGGCAACATCGCACGCATCCGCTCGTCCCGGTCCGAGTACCTTCCGGCTGTCTCGATGGGTCGGCGGGCGGTCGAGATCGCCCGTGAGCACAGCCCATCGATCGTCACCAACCTGCTCGCCGATCTGGCCGAGGCCTACATGGGCCTCGCCGACCACCAGAAGGCTGCGGAGTGCTTCGCCGAGGCGCGGTCGCGTGCTCGCCCAGCTCTCCGAGGACGGCGCCGAGCCGTCGTACTCCGCTCAGCTGGGGGTGATGGTCGCCGAGGGTCGGGTGGCGCTGCGGCGCGGGGCTCTCGACGATGCGATCGCCGTGCTCCAGGCTGCGCTCGACATGTCGGAGCGAACCGAGTCGAAGGAGTACGAGCTCGAGATCAACGATCTGCTCGCGACCGCGTTCAAGCGCAGTGGGCGCTTCGAGGAGGCCCTCGATCGCCGCGAAACCCACGATGCCCAGTACCGCCAGATGTTCACCCACGCAGCCGACCTTCGGTTGCGCACCCTGCAGGTGGCCCACGAGACAGCGACCGCACGTCAGCAGGCGGAGATCTTCCGGCTCCGCACGCAGGAGCTCGAGACGATGGTCCACGACGGCGACGAGGGATCGAACGATCCGACCACGGCTGCGTCATATCACCTCGAGGCGTTCGAGCAGCTCGCCGTCCTGACCGAGTTCCGCGACTCCGAGACGGGGGAGCACACGAACCGGGTCGGCGACATGGCCGCCGAGATCGCGCACGCCCTCGGCAAGTCGCCGGAGTGGTGCGAGCAGTTGCGCCTCGCGGCCCGGCTCCACGACATCGGCAAGGTGGCCGTGCCCGACTCTGTGCTCCGCAAGACCGGCCCGCTGACGGTCGAGGAGTACGAGATGATGAAGTCGCACACGAGCATGGGTCACCGGATCTTGTCCGGCAACTCGGCCCCGATGTTCCAGATGGCGGCCGAGATCGCCCAGTCGCACCACGAGTGGTGGGACGGGAGCGGCTATCCCCTGGGCATCGGCCATACCTCGATCGCGCTGACCGGCCGCATCGTGAGCATCGCCGACGTCTACGACGCGCTGTGCAGCAAGCGTCCGTACAAGCGGGCCTGGCCCAAGGAGGAGTCGGCCCGTTTCGTCATCTCGGGCCGCGCGCGGTCAATTCGATCCGGACGTCGTCGATGCGTTCGTCGCCGTGCTCACCGCCCGCCATCCCGAGCTCCTCGACGAGCTCGGCTTGTCCTGACGCACGTTCGGGGTCAGACCCCGAACGTGACGACGGTGACGGTCAGGGGGAGTCGGTTTCTCTGCCGAGGGCCGCGGTGACCCAGTCGGCGACCACGCACGCCAACTCATCGGTCGTCATCTCGATGTGGCCGCTCCGCCAGGCGTTGCCGAACGACGACACCGCGCCGAGCACACCGAGGGCGAGCACCCGCGGGTCGGCGTCGCGGATCTGCCCATCGTCTTGAGCCTGGCGCACGAGTGCGGTCACGTCGTCGAGATAGACCTGGCTGCCGGACCGGAGCGCATCGGCGATCGCCGGGTCCGAGCGCTCGACGTCGAGGAGATCGAAGTACGTCGAGTGGTCGGCGATGTAGCGGACGCTCGCGACCGTGCCCTGTCGGATCCGCGTGAGCGCTGTGGTAGCAGGATCCATCGCCTCGGCCTGGGCGCGCCGCAGGCCATGACGCATCGAGCGGACCAGCTCGGCGAAGAGATCCAGCTTGGTCGGGAAGTACCAGTAGAAGAGCCCCTTCGCGACACCGGCACGGTCGCAGATGTCGCGGATGCGGGTTGCCGCGTAGCCCCGTTCGGCGAACAACGCCATCGCGGCGTCGACGAGTTGCTGCTTGCGTTCCCGGCCCTGTTCGGTGAGTCGTCGGCCACCACCGGGCGCGGGCGACGTGTCCTCGGTCATCGCCACCGCCCTAGTTGAACCGCTTCTTGACCAGCGGGTCAAGGCGACCCGGATCGGCAGCGCTGCCGTGCTGTCGTCCGCGCCCGCCGTTCCGCTGGTAGAACGTCCGCTGTGAGCGCTCAGATCCAGCCGATCGTGATGCCCGGGTGCGAGCCGCTCTCCCACGTTGCCGGATCCGGGACCGGCGTGTTGGTACTCCACGGTTTCACCGGGAATCCGTCCTCGATGCGCGGGGTCGCCGAGGCGATGATCGCCGCCGCCCTCGATGTCGAGCTCCCCCGCCTCCCAGGTCACGGCACCACGATCGACGACATGCTGACCACCCGGTGGGACGACTGGGCGGCTGCGGTCGCCGCCGGCCACGAGGCCCTCGCGGACAGAACCGACCGGGTCGTGCTCGTCGGACAGAGCATGGGCGCCACGCTGGCGCTGTGGTCGGCGCTCGAACGGCCCGACACCGCCGGCGTCGTGTGCGTCAACCCCGTGACGTGCCTCCGCGACGCCGAGACGATGGCGATGATCGATGACTTCCTCGATGACGGTTTCGAGGTCGTGCCCGGCGAGGGCTCCGACATCGCCGACCCCGACGCGACGGACATCGCGTACGACGGGACGCCGCTCCGGCCGCTTCGCTCGCTGTTGCACGCCGGCGTCGCCTCGATCACCGGTCGGTTCGGTGACCTGGGCATGCCGTTGCGGCTGTTCACCTCCCGCCACGATCACGTCGTGCTCCCGTCTGACAGCGAGCACCTCGCCGCCACCCATGGTGGTCCCGTCGAGCACACCTGGCTCGAACGCAGCTATCACGTCGCAACCCTCGACCACGATCGCGACATCGTGATCGCGGAGTCGGTCGCCTTTGTCGAGCGGGTCGCGGCAGCATGACCGCAGTGGCCTCGATCGTCGGCTCGATCCCCACCCCGTCGTCGAACGGCATCTCGATCGTCGGCTCGATCCCCAGCCCGTCGTCGAACGGGATCTCGATCGGACCGCTCGATCTCCGCGCCTACGGCGTGATGATCGCGCTCGGCGTGATCGCAGCGGTCTGGATGTTGGGTCGGCGGCTCGAGCAGAAGGGCCTCGGCAACGCCGACGACGCCAGCTCGATCGGGATCTGGGGCGTGGGTGCGGGCATCATCGGAGCTCGGCTGTATCACGTTGCGACCGACTGGGAGCGCTTCGCCGACGATCTCGGAGCGATCCCCAAGATCTGGGAAGGTGGGCTCGGAATCCCCGGCGGGTTGTTGCTCGGCGCGCTCGGCGGGGTGTGGGCGGGCAAGCGACGCGGCATCGCGCCGGCCCAGTTGCTGACCTGCGCCGCTCCGGCGATCCCGCTGGCGCAGGCGATCGGGCGCTGGGGCAACTGGTTTAACCAGGAGCTGTTCGGTCGTGCGACCGATCTGCCGTGGGCGCTCGAGATCGACGACGAGCACCTCCCCGCCGGATACGCGTCGGGGACGACCTTCCACCCCACCTTCCTGTACGAATCGCTGTGGAACCTCGGTCTCGTCGGCGTTCTGCTGTGGATCGACCGATCGCTCAAACTCGGCCCTGGGCGACTGATGGCCGTCTACGCGATGGGGTACGGCACAGGTCGTTTCTGGGTCGAGGGACTTCGCATCGATCCGTCCCGCGATGTGGGTGGGCTGCGATTGAATCAGTGGGTGGCCCTGGCCGCGGTCGTCGGCGGGGCGCTCTACCTCCTCGCCACGTGGGGCAGGAAGTGGCCCGACGATCCTCCCGCCGACGATGCCGCAGCTGGCGATGCCAGACCGGACGACGCCGGGTTCGACGCGACCTTCGACGCGACGGCTGACGCCGGCACGTTCGACGCGGCCGATGGCACGTCCGAAGCAGTCGCCGACGGTTCGCCGTCGACGACCCCGGTCGTCGACTGAGCGTCAGCGGCTCTTCGCGAGCCCGCGGAAGCGGACCGGGCGCTCACCCGCCTCTTCGTCGTAGTGGGCTGCCCAGCCGGCGAGGCGAGCGATCGCGAACAGCGGCGCGTCGGCCGGGAAGTCGGCGACGAAGAGCAGTGCTCCGAGTCCGAGGTCGACGTTCGGGAGGTGCCCGATCGATCGCCCGGCCTCACGGATCACGGCGTCGACGGTCTCCATTCGAGCGGGCGGTGCGTCGATCCGACGCACCGCCGTCAGCATGGGAGCCAAGCGCGGATCCCCATTGCGGTAGACGGTGTGACCGAAGCCGGGTAGGCGTTCGCCGGATCCCAAGCGCCGTCCGACAGCCGCCGAGGCTCCGTTGACGGCCGCGTCGTCGAGCAGGGCCCTCGCATCGGTGCTGGCCACTCCGTGCAGACGTCCGCTCACCACCGCGAGGCCCGCTGCGAGCGAGGCGTACGGGCTCGCACGCACCGAGCACGCCACGCGCACGGCCAATGTGCTCGTCGCCAGCTCGTGGTCGGCGAGCAGGACGAGCGCGCACGAGATCGCGTCGACGAGCGAAGGGTCGTGGCGCCTGGTCGACCGTGTCGAGCGTGGCGACCACGCGGCCGCGAGGCGAGTGGCGATGTCACCCCGCTGTGGCCCGCCGATCAGGCTGGGAACGATCGCGAGCAGGCGGCGGGCGGCCGACGCTCCGTCACCGGGTACCCCGGCACGGTGATCTCCTCCATGGTCGTGGTCGGTGTCGTGGTCCGTGTCGTGGTCCGTGTGGTCGTCGGGCTGGTCGACGTCTTCGGCGGCGATCCCGAGCGTCGTCGCCGCCAGGGTCACGGCCGTCAACCCGTCGGTCGTGCCGCTGGCGGCGATCACATCGCGACAACGTTCGAGTCCGGAACGATCGAGTGGCCAGGCCACGGGCTCGTCGGTGACCTGCGTCGACCAGAGCAACTCTGCTACCGCCTCGAAGCGATGTGTCGTCGCCAGCGTCGCGACGTCGTGGCCGCGATACCGCACGCCGTCGTCGTGGAGCTCGGTGATCGAGGAACTGATCTGCACATCGATCGACGGACGCTCGACCGATGGGGTGCGCCGCGACCGCGCCGCGAGGTGCTCGAGCGCCTCGCGGTCGTACAGCGAGGTGCGACCGTCGACGGCGGTCCGACGCGACACGAGACCCCTGCTGACGTACGCGTACAGCGTGGGTTTGGTCACCCCCAGCATCCTCGCCGCCTCGTCAGCCCCGACGAACGTACTCACCACGACCGCCCGATGCACGACGTGCTCATGAGTCCATGGTGCACCAGCTCCATGGACACGTCAACGTTGATGAAATCAACGTTGATCGAGTGATCTCGAAGGCCGACACTCGGAACATGCAGAACCTGATCGATGTACCACCCGGCCTCAACGGCGTCGCCGTCGCCGAGACCGAGATCGGCACCGTGCACGGCGATGAGGGCTACTACCACTACCGGCAGTACGACGCCGTCGAGCTGGCCCGAACGGTCGGTTTCGAGGACGCCTGGTATCTGTTCGAGACCGGACACCTGCCGACCACCAACGAACGCGATCGGTTTCGAGTCGCCCTCGCTCGCGACCGTCGAGTGCCCACCGAGCTCGACGAACTGGTCGCGGCCGCTGCGCACACCGGCGGGTCGCCGCTGTCGCAACTCAGGACGGTGTTGTCGGCGGCATCCGGCCCGATCGGTCTCGGACCGATGCTCGATCTGACGATCGATGAGCGGCGTCGGCAGGCCCGTCGTCTCGCAGCGATGGTGCCTGCGGTGCTCGCACGCTTGCACCGCGGCGGTCTCGGGTTGGGGGCCGTGGCACCGGACCCCGGTCTGGGTCACGCCGCGTCGTATCTCCACGCGGTCACGGGCCAGCGCCCGAACGAGAATCACGCACGGGCGCTCGAGCAGTATCTGATGCTCACGATCGATCACGGATTCAACGCGTCGACCTTCACGGGTCGAGTCGTCGCCTCGACCGGTGCCGATCTCGTCGATGTCGTGTGCGCGGCCATCGGTGCCCTCGCGGGACCGCTTCACGGCGGTGCGCCGAGTCGGGCGCTCGACGCCCTCGATGCGATCGGTTCACCGGGTCGTGCCGCGGCATGGGTCCGCGCCGAGGTGGCGGCCGGCCATCGCATCATGGGTTTCGGCCACGCGGTCTACCGAGCGCCCGATCCGCGCTCGACACTGCTGCGTGAGGTCGCCGAGCGCCTCGGAGGACCGCTGGTCGAACGAGCGATCGCAACCGAGGTCGAGATCCTGACCACGCTCGCGGAGCTCAAACCCGGCCGGCCGTTGCCGAGCAACGTCGAGTTCTACGCCGGCGTGATCATGGAGACGGTCGGTCTGCCGCGCTCGATGTTCACCCCGACGTTCGCTGTCAGCCGCACCGTCGGCTGGGTCACCCACGCCCTCGAGCAGGCAGCCTCGGGCAAGCTGATCCGTCCGGCCGCCCGGTACATCGGCCCGGAACCGGATCGTTCGCGGTCTCACGCGCACGCGTGACGACATCGCCCCGGTGTCGCCATGTGGGGACGTCGGACGGCGGGCATTAGCCTCGCTCCTCGTGTCCGACCGCCTCACCAACGATGCCGTCGCGAAGGTCGCTCGTCTCGCCCGGCTCGATCTGACGCCCGACGAGCTCGAACGGGCCACGTTGCAGCTCGGCGACATGCTCGAACACTTCGCCGACATCGATGCGCTCGATCTTGCCGATGTGGAACCACTCAACCAGCCGTACCACCTGGTGAACGTGATGCGCGACGACGTCGTGAGGCCGACCCTCGACCGCGACGAGGTCCTCGCTGCGGCACCGCAGGTTGAGGACGGACGCTTCCGGGTTCCGCCGATCCTCGGAGGCGAGGGGTGAGCCGCGACTTCCCGACCGCGTCCGAGATCGCGGCCGGCGTCCGGTCGGGCGCTCTGCGAGCGTCCGAGGTCCTCGAGCAGCACCTCGCTGCGATCGGCGCCGGCGAGTCCGAGATCCATGCGTTCAATCTGCTGCTGGCCGACGAAGCCCGGGCGCGTGCCGCCGCGATCGACGACCGGGTCGCGGCGGGGGAGGATCCGGGGCCGCTGGCCGGTGTTCCGGTCGCGCTCAAGGACAACATGTGCACGCGCGGCATCGCAACGACGTGTTCGTCGAGGATCCTCGCCGGCTGGTCACCGCCCTATGACGGCACCGTGGTGTCGATGCTGCGCGATGCGGGCGCGGTCGTGATCGGCAAGACGAACCTCGACGAGTTCGCGATGGGGTCATCGACCGAGAATTCGGCGTTCGGTCCGACCCGCAACCCTCTCGACCCGAGCCGCGTCCCCGGGGGTTCGTCGGGTGGCTCCGCAGCTGCGGTCGCAGCCGGATTCGCACCACTGTCGTTCGGCTCCGACACCGGCGGTTCGATCCGCCAACCGGCGGCACTCTGCGGTGTGGTGGGCGTCAAACCCACGTACGGTCGCGTCAGCCGACACGGCCTGATCGCGTTCGCGAGCAGCCTCGATCAGATCGGGCCGTTCACCCACACCGTCGCCGATGCCGCGCTGGCCCTGAACGTGGTGAGCGGTCACGATCCGCTGGACTCCACGTCGATCCCGGAATCGGTGCCGGACTACTCTGCCGTCCTCGATCGGGGAGTCGACGGACTCCGTGTCGGACGCATCACGGATCTCCCCGAAGGTGCCGATCCCGACGTCGTCGAACGCACCGAGCAGGCCTTCGCGGCCCTCGAGCGGGCGGGTGCCACGATCGTCGAGGTCGAGGTTCCGGCGTTCACGTACGGGCTGACGGCGTACTACCTGATCGCACCCGCCGAGGCATCCTCGAACCTCGCCCGCTACGACGGTGTCCGGTACGGGCTCCGGATCGACGGCGACGACACCGAGTCGATGATGATGGCCACTCGCACCGCTGGTTTCGGCGAGGAGGTCAAGCGGCGCATCATGCTCGGCACCTACGCCCTGTCGGCCGGGTACTACGACGCCTACTACGGCAAGGCGCTGAAGATCCGCCGGCTCATGGCCGACGACTTCGCGCGTGCGTACAAACACGCCGATGTGCTCATCACGCCGACATCGCCGAGCGTGGCGTTCCCGTTCGGCGACAAGACAGCGGACCCATTCGCGATGTACCTCTGCGACACGTACACGATCCCCGCCAACCTCACCGGCCATCCCGGCGCGAGCGTGCCGTTCGGCACGGGCGCTGACGGACTGCCGGTCGGCGTCCAGGTGCTCGCCCCGGCCCTCGGCGAACCGGTGATGCTGCAGGTTGCCGCCGAACTGGAACGAGCTGCGGGAGGTTCCTCGTGAGCGCCGTCTGGATCCACGACGGGTACGAGATGGTGGTCGGGCTCGAGGTCCACGCCGAGCTGGCGACCGCGACGAAGTTGTTCTCTGCCTCCCCGAACCGTTTCGGCGACGATCCGAACACCAACATCGATCCGGTCACGCTCGGTCTGCCCGGCGCGCTCCCCGTCCTGAATCGGCACGCGGTGGAACTCGCGATGCGGATCGGGCTCGCTCTGAACTGCACGGTGCAACCCTGCACGTTCGCCCGCAAGAACTACTTCTATCCCGACATGCCCAAGGCGTACCAGATCAGCCAGTACGAGGATCCGCTCAACGTCGACGGGTGGCTCGATCTCCCCGACGGAAGCCGGGTCGGCATCGAGCGCGCCCACATGGAGGAGGACGCCGGCAAGTCGATCCACGTCGGTGGGGGAGACGGGCGCGTGCACGGGGCCGAGCACTCCCTGATCGATCTCAACCGCGCCGGTGTGCCACTCGTCGAGATCGTCAGCCGCCCCGATATCCGCTCGCCGGATCAGGCCCGCGACTACGTCAACGAGATGCGGGCGATCCTGCTGGCGATCGGTGCGTCCGACGCCAAGATGGAGGAGGGTTCGATGCGCGTCGACGCCAACGTGAGCGTCCGCCGTCCCGGCGCCGAACTCGGCACGCGCTGCGAGATCAAGAACGTCAACTCGGTTCGATCCATCGGGCGCGCGATCGACTACGAAGCCAGGCGCCAGATTCAACTGGTCGAAGCAGGCGAACGCGTGCGGCAACAGACCCGCCACTGGGACGAGGGTGACGGCCGTACCCACACCCTGCGCGACAAGGAGGACGCCGACGACTACCGGTACTTCCTCGAACCGGACCTGGTTCCGGTCGCACCGGGAGCGTCGTGGATCGAGGAGGTGCGCGCCTCGTTGCCGATGTTGCCGGCGGCTCGGCGTGCCCGTCTGGCCGACAGCGCCGGACTCGAACCCGACAGCGACGCCGTCACCTCGATCGTCGCCCGTGGGCAGGACGACTACGTGCTCGCGGTGCACGATGCGGGCGGAGATGTCGGGCGTGCAGTGGTCCATGTCAAGGAGGCCTTCGCCGAGCTCGGGACCGATCCGGTCGTGCCGGCCTCCGATCTCGCTGTGCTCACCACCATGGAGGTCGACGGTGCGCTGACCGCCACCCAGGCCAAGACCGTCGTCACCGAGCTCATCGAGCGCGGCGGAGGCGACGCTGCAGCGATCGCCGCCGAGAAGGGTTTCGAGGCGATGGACACCAGCGAGCTCGACGCCCTCGTCGATGCTGCGATCGCCGCCGAGCCGGACGCGTGGGCCAAGTTCTGCGCCGGTGAAGGCAAGGCGATGGGTGCGCTCGTGGGTCACATCATGAAGGCGAGCCGCGGTCAGGCCGACGGCAAGCTGGTCAGCCAGCTCCTCAACGCCCGCAAGTCCTGACCAGCCCCTCCATCCCGGAGCCGGTGGACGAGGCTGCAGCGTCTGCCGACTGGGGGTCGACGTGCGCGCCGCCGGCCGCGGGCGTTGCGGTGACGATGTACGTTGAGGCAGCGCACGGCGTCGTCGTCGAGCCGCCGAGGGGAGGAATGACGGTGCCGACGATTCCCCACATCATCGGGCCCCGGTCGGTTCGGCGAACGAGCGCCTTCGTCGTCGGTTTCGCGTTCGTCGTCGCAGCGTGCAGCGGCAGTGACGCGTCCCGACCGCAGACCGAGGCGGACGCGGCGCCGACCGCTCCGTCGACGTCGCCCGCGACGCCGGCCGAGGTGTCGCCCGATCGATCGACGTCGATCCCGGCCTCGTCGGCCCCGACGTCGACCATCGAGAGCCGGTCGGTCGAGGTCGACCCGTCGTTCGACGAGTTCGTCGAAGCCCTGGCCGCGGCGGGGATCACCGTCGTCGAGGCGCCGGACGGTGTGGTCGTGGCGCCTGCCGTCCAACCCGCAGGCGCGATCCAGGTCACGCGCGTGCAGGCCGCGGCGTTGGCCCGTGATGCCCGACTCGGGGTCGGACTGACCGCCGCTGAACTCGACGACCTGCTCGGCGAGCCGCTCCCCGGTGTGTCGATGTCGTCGATCATCGCCGGGTACGCGACAGCGGCTGACACACCCGGTGGGCAGTGGTCGCAGGGGCTGCTCGGCCCCGTCGACGGCGCGTTCGCACCCGAAGCGCGAGTGCCCGGTGCGGTGCTGCTGTTGTTCGCTGCCGAGGCGACCCGGCCGACGGTCGACGACGCCGAGCCGATCTCAGGCATGCGCCTCGGCGCTGCGGGCGCGGTGCGCCCGGCGCCGGCCCGGATTCCGGGGTCCGAGCTCGGGTGTGCGCTCTTCGGCGGCTGGGTGAGCGCCATGCTCACCACGTTGTTCGACTTCACATCGGTCAACGCGCTGACCTGGATGCCACCGTGGATCACGGCCGGAGGTCTGTCGCTCGTGCGCGCCGAACTCGTCGATCTCATGGCAGCCAGCCTCCCCGCGCTCGCGATCGCGCTGTTCACGGTCGCGACGGTGACGATGGTGGCCTCGGTGTTGGGATCGTGGTCGGTCGCCGTGACGGCCCAGTCGGCGACCGACCGGTTCGCGGTCGGCTCCGAGCCCGATCGTGCCAACTCGTTCGCGGCTGCGGTCACCGGGGCCCTCGCTTGGCCGCCGTACCTCGACGAGTGCGCCGCCCAACTCGGCGTCGTGCTGCCCGACCCGTCCGGAGCCGGCTCCCCGGTCACCTGGGAGGTGACCGGGCTCCCGCAGTTCGGCACCGAACAGCACCGCGACGATGTGTTCGATGCGGCGGGCGGGGCCCGCCTCGACTGGATCACCGGCCGAGAAGCGTCCGATACCGGGAATGTCCGGACGGGGACGGTGACAGCGACGGCGTTGCTCGATCCGGACCTGCGCACAGCGCTGCTGGAGCTCGCCAACCAGGGGGTGCAGACCGTGATCAACGCATCGGCCCCACACCTCGTCGCGGGGCTGCCCGTCGTGCTTCCCGAGATCCTCCCCGTCATCGCAGCCGCGACGGAATTGACGACGCAGCTCGCGAGCGAGGAGGTGCTCGTCACCTATCACTCCGAAGCCTGTCGAACGGGCACGTGGTCGAGTGTCGACTACCTCGCAGATGGTCTCGAGATCGCCGGCGGCGTCGGCACGATGCGCCTGCAGTTCACCGACGAGGAGCACGGCACGGCCACGTTCGACCCTTCCATTCCGGTGTACTCCAGGGTGATCGATCCGGAGGCGCCCCCGGTCCGTCTCGACATCAGCGGCGGCTTCACGTTCCGTGTGGATGCCAATGGCACCAACGGAGTCCTCGAGTCGGGCCAGGGCCTGATCACCGTGTACGCCGATCTCGGCAGCGGGTGGATCCTGGCCGGCGAGCCGGAGCCGTTTCCTGGGCCCGGTGACATGTTCATCACGAGTGTGTTCGAGTGCAACGGTGACTCGCTCGTGCTGCGCGGCGGAGCTCGGGGCCGACTGGGTGTTCGTCCGCGTGGGGTGAGCCGCGTCGATCGAGCGAGCAACCGCTCATGACCACCGGTCGGGCGAGCGTCTTGGATGCTCCCTGCAGCCCAACGCCAACCGATCTCCGGTGTGTCCACTGGCCGGCGATGGGTGACACACCGAGCCATGCGCCGCGTCGCGGGATTCGCGCCGCTTCGGTGAGCCGCCCGTGTGCTCCGGTGAGGTGTCTGAATCGTTTCTCCTCGTGGCAGCCCGTGGCTCTGTTCGTAGGCTGAGCCGATGAGCCTCGCCGACGCCGTCAAGGACCGCCAGCTGCAGACGATGAACCTGGTTCACCGAACTCTGCTCAACCTGTCAGGCGGCCGGATCGGCAAGACGCTGGGCAACATGCCGGTCTACAGGGTCACCACGACGGGCCGTACGTCGGGTCGGCCCCGGACCGTGATGTTGACCGTCCCGGTCCGAGATGGAGACACCTATGTGTTGGTGGCATCCAAGGGTGGCGATGACCGCGATCCGGACTGGTACCGCAACCTGGTCGCCAACCCGGAGTTCACCCTCGATCCCGTCGATGGCAGTGGTTCGATCACTCTCGTCGCTCGGACCGCGTCCGCCGAGGAGAAGGCCGAACTCTGGCCGCGGATCGTCGCGGCCTACAAAGGGTACGGCGGGTATCAGACCAAGACCGAGCGGGACATCCCGGTGGTGGTCGCCGAGCCGGCGGCCGGCTGACACCCGCACCGTCGGATCCCGGTGACGGCCCCTCGATCGCGCCCTGCGGGCCCGGTGTTCAGGGGCACCCGGCGTTGGCAGACCGGACACGTCGGGCGCGCCTCCACGCGGCGGTGGGTGCCACTGTCTGATCGGCCTGCGTCGATGGACTCAGTGGATCCGACATCGACGCTTGCGGACGAGATCAGATCCATCGACGACGGAGTCGAGGACCCCGCCGCATTGCATCACAGCTCGATGCCGCGCTGTCTTCGTCGCACGTGACAAGCACCTCGCTGATGCCGTGACCGAGCGGCGATGAGGGCCTCGTGAAGAGTGCGCTCCCGACGGTCGCTCGTCAACGGATCGCGTCGGCAGCGAACCCGGCGTTGGGCGGCCGGCGTCGAGTACGGATTTCGGTTCGTACCCGACACCGCCGACGGGTCGGCGGGCGTCAGGGCGCGTCCCACGCCTCGCGCATGGTGCCGCTCATCCGGTCGGCCATGGATATCTGGGTGACGATGCCCGTGATCGCCGCAACAAACCAGATCACGTACCAGTACCAGTCGTCGTTTAGTTCGTCGGTGACACTCGCCGAGCGCGTGATCTGCTCGGTGTCGAGTGCTCCGGTGAGGAGCATGATCCCGCCGACGATGGCGCTCGCGCCGGCGGCCGCACTGAGCAGGACGAGCAACAACATCGGTAGGTCGCCTGCGATCGCGATGAACGCAAGGACGAAGCCGAGCGCGAGTCCTGACAGGACGATCAGCCAGGACCACGTGACACCGAACGCGACGAGCACGCTCGCGCCGAGCGTGAACCCGATCGAACCCATCGCGATCGCGATCGACACTGAGTAGTACAGATACGCGATCAGGGCGAACACGAAGGCGAGCAGAATCCCCAACGCCCACGACAGCGTGTTGGTGAGGAACCCGCCCTCATCCGCTCCGATGCCGGCACCGAGCGCGAATCCCGCCAGCGCACCCCACACCGAGATCACGATCCGCATCGCGACGTACCCCTGATAGCAGAAGACGACCCCGACGAAGATGGCCAGCAAACCGGCAGCCCAGTCGCTCATGCCGACAACCTACCGTCGCACCCGTCGAACATCCGGATCCCGTCCCGGGAACTGCCAGACAGGTTCGCCGAGGCGGTGCGGCCCGGCGGCTCGAGAGCCGACATCGCTTGTCGGTCACGGACCGTCCCCAAGGCGCTGGTCGGGGACGCCGAGGGTGACCATGGATCGAACGCCGTTCTCGTCGGGCGTGCCCGGCCGAGACTGCCGAACCTGTCAGGGTGTCCCTGTCAGATGATCTCGAGGAACTCCGCCCCGATGCCCTGGTACGCGCTCTGCACTGTTGGGATCGTGGCGCGGTCGGCGACCAGCCCGACTACCGAACCGCCCGAGCCGGCCGAGTTGACCCACGCACCGTGTCGGCGTCCGGTCTCGACCAGCGATCGTTGGCGATCGCCGACATCGGTGATCGAGGCTCGGATGTCGAACGATCGGTCCATCGCTTCGCCGAGCATTCCGAGCACTCCGGTTTCGAGCCCGCGCCGTGCTCGCGAAGCCTGGGCTGTGAGATCGTCCATCGCGCTCGACGACCTCGGAATCGCCGCGATCGAATCGACGTCGGAGCATGTGGTGCAGGGTGCCGCTCGGCGCGGCTGCGTCGGTCGCCCAGGCGACGTACAGGGCGAGTTCGATAGGTGGCTCGATGATTGCGAACCCCACCGGATCGAAGGTCATGGCCACGGTGCGGCCGACGGACTGCACCAGTCGATCCTGCAATCCGGCCGCGATCCCGAGCCGATCGCGCTCGATCGACAGCGCCAACTCCGCCAGCGCGAGCGGCTCCCAGCGATGGTTCGTCCATCCGGCGAGGACTCGCAACACGGCGATCACGAGGGCGCTCGAGCCGGCCAGGCCCACCGAGCGCGGGATCGACGTCGACACGGACACCTCCACCGGCGGCAGTGCCCCGAACTCTGCATCGAACGCCGCCGCCGAGGCCTCGATCAGACGGGCGAGCGACGGATCGTTCGCCTTGACCGCGAACCCGCCGGCCTCGGTCGCCGCCGCCGTCGCCTGGAGATCGACGATCGGCATCGCGACGACCGCACCGTCGTAACCGTCGGATGGGTTGCCGGCCAGCGCCGCGCGTGCGGGGCAGGTGCTCACGACGGATCGACCGGTCGACATCGTGGGCATCACTAGCACGACCGACGCCCTCCCGACGTTCAGCGGGAATCGGACGGGTACCGTGGTGTCCGATTCCCGCTCGCCCACCGATGCGCGAGCGGGCAGGATGGTGATCGTGACCCACTCACTCGTGCTCGATCCCGACCGCTGCTACCGAGCGGCGCAGAGTCGCGATCCGCGATTCGACGGGTGGTTCTACGTGGCTGTCCGCACCACCGGGATCTACTGCCGTCCGAGTTGTCCGGCGATCACGCCGAAGCGGGTCAACGTCGAGTTCCATCGTTCTGCAGCAGCCGCGCAACAGCGCGGATTCCGGGCATGCAAGCGTTGTCGTCCGGACGCCGCTCCCGGCTCGCCCGAGTGGGATGTTCGCGGTGATCTCGTTGCTCGAGCGATGCGCCTGATCGCGGACGGCGTCGTCGACCGCGACGGTGTGACCGGCTTGTCGCAGCAACTCGGCTACAGCGTCCGGCACCTCAATCGTCTGATCACCGACGAGCTCGGCGCGGGTCCACTCGCTCTCGCCAGGGCACAGCGAGCGCAGACCGCCCGAATCCTCATCGAGACCACGACCATGACGATGACCGACATCGCCTTCGCGGCCGGATTCGGCAGCATCCGGCAGTTCAACGACACGATTCGCGACGTCTTCGCTGCGACTCCGAGCGATCTGCGTGCCCCGGCCGGGCGCGGCACCGTCGATCACGGCATCGGATCCGTGGCGGTTCGTCTCGCCACACGACGACCGTTCGCCGGTGACGAGTTGTTCGCCTTCGTGGGCGCGCACGCCGTTCCCGGTGTCGAACACTGGGACGGCCGGACCCTCCGTCGATCGCTGTCGCTCCCGTTCGGCCACGGGACCGTTGCGCTGTCGCCCGCCGACGATCACGTCGATGCGGTGTTCCGGTTGCTCGATTGGCGGGATCTGGCGCCGGCCGTCGAACGCATCCGTCGGTGGCTCGATCTCGACGCCGATCCCGAAGCCGTCGACGAAGCGTTGTGCGTCGATGTGGTGCTCGCCCCGCTGATCGATGCCTTGCCCGGGATGCGCTCCCCGGGTAGTCCCGATCCGTACGAGACGGCGATTCGGACCATCATCGGGCAGCAGGTCTCCGTCGCCGGCGCGCGAACCGTGACCGGGCGCATCGTCGCCGAGCACGGGACGCCGCTGCAGATCGAGGATCCCGTACTCGATCGGGTGTTCCCGAGTGCCGCGCGGCTGGCGCGCATCGACCCGGTGGCACTCCCGCTCCCCGCCCAGCGCAGCGCGACGGTCGCGCGTGTCGCGGAGGCCGTCGCCACGGGCGCGATCGATCTCGGGATCGCCGCCGATCGATCGGTGCTGATCGGTCAGCTCGCGGATGTGAAAGGGGTCGGACCATGGACGATCCAGCACATCGAGATGCGCGGCTACGGCGACCCCGATGTCTTCCTCGACGGTGATCTCGTCGCCAAGCGGGCGCTCGCTGCGCTCGATCTCGAACCCAACCACACCGACCGGTGGCGGCCCTGGCGCTCGTACGCCCTGCGCCGCATCTGGCATCACGTCTGGAGCCCCTCATGACCCTGACCCGAACCCACACCAACTCGCCGATCGGCACGCTCACGATCGTCGCCAACGAGCGTGCGGTCGTCGCGATCCGCTGGGACACCGACAGCGCCGACCGCGAGCCGGATGCGCACGATCCCGTCGACGACGTCGACTCTGCGGATCATGCCGTGCTCGCAGCCGCGGTCGAGCAACTCGACGAGTACTTCGCCGGCACTCGCCGGGACTTCGACCTCCCGTTGGAGCCGGACGGCACCGCCTTCCAACACCAGGCGTGGGATGCACTCGTCCGCATCCCGTTCGGTGAGACGATCAGCTACGGCCAGCAGGCCGCGATGCTGGGCGACAAGAACAAGTCCCGCGCCGTCGGTGCGGCGAACGGCAAGAACCCGATTCCGATCGTCGTGCCGTGCCATCGAGTGGTCGGGAGCAACGGTCACCTGACCGGGTTCGCCGGGGGTCTCGACACCAAGGCGTGGCTGCTCGACCACGAGCGCCGCGTGCGTACCGGCGTCACAGGTGCTTGAGTGCCTCGCGGCGCGTCAGCCCGCTCAGGCGATCGCTCCGAGAGGCGACGAACGAACGCACCGCATCGGGGTCGTCCCGGGCGTACTGGCGGAGCGCCCATCCGCATGCCTTGCGGATGAAGAAGTCGGTGTCGCCCGCCCGCTCGTCGACATACGCGAACAACCGGTCGGCGTCGGTGTCGGAGTGGTACTGCAACTGGTGCAGGATCGCCGCCCGGGCGATCCAACGATCGGCGTCGGCGATCCAACGATCCATCGTGGTGGCGAGCTCGGGATGGCCCGACACCAGGCCGCCCACGACGTGGGCAGCGAGCGCGTCGACTGTGTCCCACCAGGACTTGGTGCGGATCAACCGCTCGACCCGGTGGAGATCGCCCGGACCGAGCCGGCCGCACCAGCGGCGCAGGAGATCGACGCCCACGTACTGGAACTCGCGCTCGGGCTCCGCCCACAACGCGTCGGCTGCATCGAGCAGGTCGGTGGACGATGCACCCCGGCCGGTCGCGATCATCGGCCGCGCGGCCGATCGCACCCGTGCCATCGGGATCCCGAAGAAGGAGAATCGGTCCTTCATGTAGCGCGCCGACTGAACGGCGCGGTCGGGATCGGCGGCGATTTCGAGCTCGTGGCGCAACCCGGCGAGCGTGTCGCCGAGCGTCGCCATCGCGCGGCTCAGCTCCGGTTGCGGGCCTTGGCGGCCTGTTCGCGGCGCAGACGAGCGTCGTCCTGCTTCTTCTTGCGCAACTCCTTGCGCTTGGCCTTGATCGCCGCCCGCTCCTCGTCGCTCACCGAGGGTGACTGCACGATCGGGCTGATCGGGCGCGGCTCGGCCGGCGGCAGCTTGACCAGCTCGTCGTGTTTGAGCAGATCACGGATGATCGCGGCCGCCGGTGCTTCACCGGCGATGGTGGACGCCAGCATCAGCCGCGTCATCCCGAGCCCGTGCTGCTCGACCAATCCCGGCAGGACCTCGCGCAACTGATCGGACGAGGGATGGTCGGCATGATCGCCGAGTTGCTCGATGCAGTCGGCGAGGCAGGCGTCGGTCAGGACGAGCGCGGCGCTTTCCATCGTGCCGTCGAGCCGGCCCGCGGAGATTGCTGCACGGATCGACCCGGCGTCGGCGTCACCGTCGACGAGTTGATCGAGCGCTTCGCGGTGGTCGTCGGCGAGCCCATCGCACGCGGCGGTGAGCTCGTCGTCGGTCGCCGCAGCGAAGGCGCGATCGAGCAGACCGAGCGATTGGAGACGGGACTTCACCTGATTCACGTGCAACGACGCTACCGCCCGCCCGCCGGACGTCCTCCGCGCCGAGGCGCGACGACTCTCGGCGCACGGGAGTGACCCGCGTTTATGTGGCGCGTGGACCACCGGGTGCTCTAGCATGCGCTGCAACCGCTTACATCAGCGTCCGAACCGGGGGGTAGGAGTACTCATGGCGACCGTCGTGCTCGACAATGTCAACAAGGTCTACGAGAACGGATACCACGCGATCCACGATCTGAATCTGCAGATCGAGGACTCGGAGTTCCTGGTGCTCGTGGGTCCGTCGGGGTGCGGCAAGTCGACGGCGCTGCGCATGGTCGCCGGTCTGGAGACGATCACCGGTGGTGAGATGAAGATCGGTGATCGGGTCGTCAACGATGTCGAGCCCAAGGATCGCGACATCGCGATGGTGTTCCAGAACTACGCGCTGTATCCGCACATGACGGTGTACGACAACATCGGGTTCGCGCTGAAGCTGGCGAAGGTGCCCAAGGACGAGATCGATCAGCGGGTCCGCAAGGCAGCTGAGGTGCTCGAGCTCACCGTGAACCTGGATCGCAAGCCGGGACAGCTCTCGGGCGGTCAGCGCCAGCGAGTGGCGATGGGACGTGCGATCGTTCGTCAGCCGGCGGCGTTCTTGATGGACGAGCCGCTGTCGAACCTCGACGCCAAGCTCCGGGTGCAGATGCGCGCCGAGATCGCCGCACTCCAGCGTGAGTTGGGTGTGACGACGCTGTACGTGACCCATGACCAGGTCGAGGCGATGACGATGGGCGACCGGGTGGCGGTGCTCAAGGACGGCTACCTGCAACAGGTCGACACCCCACAGAACCTCTACGACAAGCCCGAGAACGTGTTCGTGGCGGCGTTCATCGGTTCGCCGTCGATGAATCTCTACGAGTCGACGATCACCGTGGACGGCGATGGTGGTTCGCTGACGGTCGGTTCCCAGGCGTTGCCGTTGTCGGCGGCGTCGCTGGCGGCCCGACCGGCGTTGCGGAACTACTCCGGCAAGCAGGTCATCCTGGGTATTCGCCCCGAGGACTTCGAGGACGCCGAGATCGACACCGTCGGTCATCCGACGTTGACGGCACCGGTGACGCTGCTCGAGGCGTTGGGCTCGGAGATCATGGTGCACTTCAAGGTCGATGCGACCACCGTCGATTCCGGTGACCCCGATGCCGTCGAGGAGGCGAGCGGTGACTCGTCCGCCAACGCCGTCGGCCGGTTCAACCCGCGATCGAAGGTGCGCCCCGGACAGACCGCCCAGATCTCGGTCGCGACCGAGAACCTCCACTTCTTCGACGCCGAGACGCGCCAAGCCATCTGGTCGTGACGATCCGCTCCTGAGCGGCGGCGCCACGGGCGAGCGCCGCCGATCCGCTACGGCAGCGGTCGACCCTCCGATGCCTGGACGATCGTGTACACGTCGCTGCGGTCGAGCCGAACGTCGAGCGCACGGGCCGACGCCCGGATGCGCTCGGGATTCTGGGTGCCGATGATCGGGACGGGCGCGGCCGGATGGGCGAGCACGAACGCCAAGGCCACCTGCGACCGGTCGACCTCCTCGCGTGCTGCGATCGTGTCGAGGGCCTCGAGCAATGCCGGCCGGAGATCGTCACCCGTCGCCAGCCGGCCACCACCGAGAGGACTCCACGCCAACGGCACGACGCCGTGGGCCATGCAGTGATCGAACGTGCCGTCGCGCATCGGCGTCAGGGCGACTGCGGAGAACTCGGGCTGGTTCGACACGATCGGGAACGGGAGGTGGGCCTGGAGCGTTCGTACCTGTTCGGGCGTGTGGTTGGAGACTCCGACCTCGCGGATCTTGCCGGCGTCACGCAACTCGTTCAGCGTCTCGGCGACCGAGCCGGGATGGCTGAACAGATCGGGTCGGTGGATCTGATAGAGATCGATCGTGTCGACGCCGAGTCGTCGGAGCGAGTCGTCGCACGCCGATCGGAGCCACTCGGGCGACGAGTCGTACGGCACCGGTGGGCGGATGCCGCCCTTGGTCGCCAGGACCATCCGTTCGCGGAGTCCCGGTGCTCGTGCGAGCACCCGTCCGAGGTTGGCCTCGACCTCACCGAAGCCGGTGCCGCCCCAGTCGAGGCCGTACACGTCGGCCGTGTCGATCAGGTTCATGCCGACCTCGAGCGCCGTCTCGATGAGTTGTTGGGACGCGGCGACGTCGTCGGACGTGTACCGCCATTGGCCGTAGGAGATCGGCCCGATCTGTCCGAGTGAACCGAGGGAGCGCGGACCGGCCTGGACGAGCGACGTCATGACGTCACGGTACCGAGTGCCGGAGGCGCGGCGGTGCCGTGGTCGTCCGTTCCACGAGTCGGATCGGAGCGTTCTCACGTCGGGTCGGCACGGCGATGCCCGACAATCGATCGATGATGAGGCGCGCCGCACGCGCGCCATGCTGCTCGACGTCCTGATGCACGGTCGTGAGCCCGACCACGGCGGCGACGTCGTGATCGTCGACACCGACGACCGACAACTCGTCCGGCACGTGGATTCCGCGCTCGGCCGCCCCCTGCAACACGCCGAATGCCATCTCGTCGGCCAGTGCGAACATGGCGGTCGGCGGATCGTCGAGGTCGAACAGGGCATCGACGGAGTCGCGGCCCCCTTGGATCGTGAAGTTGCCCGAGACGTACAGCCGTTCGTCGGGTTCGATGCCGGCCTCCCGGCATGCCCGTTCGAAACCGTGCTGGCGTCGATGCGGCACGATGAAGTCGTACGGGTCGTCATCGCGGCCGCGGACGAGGGCGATCCGTCGATGTCCCAGATCGATCAGGTGCTGGGCCCCGATCCGGCCCACCTCGACATCATCGATGCCGACCGACGGGATGCCCGCCGACTCCGGTCCGACCGAGACCACCGCGAGATCACTGGACTCCAGTTCGGCGATCTCCTCATCGGTCAACTTGACATCGACCATGATCAAGCCGTCGACGCGACGGTGCAACGAGTCGGATCCGTCGAGCAGGGTGCGATCGGTGCCATGGGGACCGAGCCCGATGACGATCGTGTCGTAGCCGGCTTCGGCACACACGGCCTCGACCCCGGCGACGACGTGGGAGAAGTACCAACCATTCAGCTGGGGGACGGCGACGGCGATCGAGTGCGATCGGCCCGTCGCGAGCCGGGAGGCGGCAGGATCGGCACGGTAGGCCAGCTCATCGGCGTACTGCCGGACTCGCTCGCGGGTCGAGTCGGCGACGTTCGGCAGGCCGCGGAGTGCTCGGCTGACCGTCGCGACCGAGACCCCGGCGGCTGCAGCGACGTCCTCGATCGTTGCTCGGTCTCGTCGATTCCCTGCATGCAGTTGGTCCGTCACGGTGTTCCTCGTCGCTCTGCCCCCAGTGCCATGAAAGCGGTTACATCACAGTCTGGTCAAACCGGGTCGTTGCATTCGAGTCGGGCGAGCGACGGGGATGTCAGGCGATCTCGTCGACGATGCCGACGATCACGGATCGGATCGGACCGGTCGCGATGCCGAAGATCTGGCGCGCCGACGTACCTTCGTCACAGATCAGCACCTGGTCACCCACACCTGCATCGACCACGTCGACGGCGATGAGGTACCCGTCCACCGTGCCGTCGGGATCGGTGAGATCGCACAGCAGGAGTCGTTGCCCGTCGAAGAACGGGTGGCTGATCGGTGAGACGACGGTGCCGGCGACCCGGGCGAGCTTCATCGGGTGTCCTCGGCGAGATCGACCTGATCGACCAGGCCGACGATCGCGTGGTCGACCGGGACGAATCGCTCCGGCAGCGCCTCGGCAGCCTCCCGGGACGCCACGTAGTACACCAACTCGCCGGCGCCGGCCATCGCCACGGCGTCGGCGGCGACGACCGGCGCGCCCCGGTCCTGCTGATGCTTGTCGAGCGGCTGGACGATGAGGAACTTCACCCCGTCGAGCCCTTCGCTTCGCGTGCTCGCCACGACGGTGCCCATGACGCGCCCGAGGTGCATCAGTCGCCCCTGCCACTGAGTCGGAGGCGGTGGTTGAACCGCAATTCGGCGGCGAGGTTGGCGCGCATGTCGCCGTGCAGCTGAGGAATGACGGCGCTGGCGACCAGTCGCTCGCGATGCTCGGTACGAAGCACCGCACCGTCGACGGCGGCCTCGACATCGGCGACGGAGCCGCCGAACAGGCAGTAGGCCTTGCCCCCGATCCCGTCGGCCAAACGGAGGGCGAGCAGGCTCACAGCGGCGGTCTTGACACCGGCGTCGGCGGCGACGATGGCGGTCGCCGCGGTCGCCGTCTCGATGATGCCCACGGCATCGCCGTCGACGCCTGCCGCGACATCGGTGGTCGTGATCGCCGCGATCACGGCGGGGTGCACGTCGGCGAGGAACAGCGAGTCGGCGAGGGTCTCGGTGCCCCCGTGCTCCAGCGCGATCTCGACCGCGGCGGTGTCTCCCCCGACCAGGACCAGGTATCGGCCCGGGTGCACGGTGCCGGCGAACAACGACGAAACGGGCGATGCCTTGGCCATGGCGTCGCCGGCGACGATGCCGGCGACGATCGACTCGAACTCGAGCAGACCGATCGCAGGGTCGAGGTGGTGAGCGGTCTCAGACAATGCGCAGCGCTCCGACGACGGTGACGCGGCGCACGCGTGAGAACGTTCGTGGCCTGGTCAAGCCCTCGCCCGTCGGGCTCGCGATCGAGAACGAGGTGAAGCCCTCGCCACCTTCGCCGAGGCCCGCGAAGTTCGGGCCGTTCGCGACCAGGATCGAGCAGTTCATGGCTCGCGCCATGGTGGTGATGGTGTCGACGTTCGTCGAATGGATCGACGCCGTGTGACGGAAACCGTGCTCGGACCGCACCGCCAGATCGATGGCGGCGTCGACGTCTTTGACCCGGACCACCGGCATGACCGGCATCATCTGCTCGGTCCACACCAGGTTGTGCTCCGGGCGGACTTCGGCGATCAGCAGTCGCACGTCACCGTCGGTGGCAACGCCGATCTCGCGCAGCAGGTCGGCGGCGTTCTTGCCGATCCACGCCGGGTTGATCGCTCCGGGCTTGTTCGGCGCGCCCATCTCGGTGAAGATCACGCGTTCGAGCCGGCGCAGCTCGTGTTCCTTCAATCGGTAGGCCCCGGCGCTCACCATCGCTCGTACCAGCGCGTCGGCGACGGACTCGACCACGATCGTGGTCTTCTCGTCGACGCACACGATGTTGTTGTCGAACGAGGCGCCGCGGACGATGTCGCGTCCTGCCTGGGCGATGTCGGCCGTCTGGTCGACGACGGCGGGTGGATTGCCCGGCCCGGCGGTGATCGCCTTCTTGGGAGTGCGCAGCGCCTCGGTCACCACGGCTGGCCCGCCGGTGACCAACAACACCCGGATGTCGGGATGTGCCATCAGATCGCGGGCCGAATCGAGTGTCGGGTCGGGGATCGCGGTGATCAGGTTCGGCGGACCGCCGGCCCCGACGATGGCTCGATTGAGCAACTTGATGTTCTCCGCCGAGACCAGCCGGGCACCGGGGTGCACGTTGAACGTCACCGCGTTCCCGGCCGCCACGATGGCGATGCTGTTGTTGATGATCGTCGAAGTGGGATTGGTCGTGGGGGAGATCGATCCGATCACACCGTACGGGGCGTACTCGGTGACCATCATGCCCCCGTCGCCGGTGACGGCCTGCGGTTCGAGGTCCTCCGGACCGGGCGTCTTGACCGTGACCATCCGGTTCTTCTGGACCTTGTCCTCGGCGCGACCCAGACCGGTCTCGGCGTGAGCCAGGTAGGCCAGGCGTTCTCCCTCACGCAACATCACGGCGCGCATCGCCTCCACGATCACCCGGCGCGATTCGAGTCCGTGATGGCGGTACGCCTCGAACGCCGTGCGGGCGGCTCCGACGGCTCTGTCGATCGAGGGGTGGATGCCATCGCCCAGGAGCCCGTCATCGGCGCGGAGTTCGTCGGCTGCGTGCAGGGCCCGACCCGCGTTCGCCGACCCCTGCACCGCCGAGACGCGGCCGCGCACTCGGTCGATGATGGCCTGGATCTCGGTGTCGTTCAGCACGGATGCCTCACTTCTCGTAGACCGTCTCGCCGTCGATCTCCCAGGTGTCGACGATGGCCATCACGACTGCATCGCACGGTCGATTCTGCGTGACAGCGGTCTGGCGAGCCGAGCTTCCCGACGCGAACAGCACGACCTCACCCACACCGGCGCCGACCGAATCGACGGCCACCACGTATCCGCCGGTCTCGGTGTTGTCGACGCCGAGTTGGCGCACCACGAGCATCGTGAGGCCGTCCATGAGCGGCTCCTTCTGGCTCGCCACGACGGTGCCGGTCACTCGGCCGAGCAGCATGGGTCTCTCACCTCCCCGAGCACGGTGCGGCCGATGGGAGCTCGCATGGGCTCAGCTCGACTCGGCTTCGGCTTCGGCCGAACGGCCGAGTGGCAGGACGACGTCGATGTTGACGTGCGGACGCGCGATGACGTGGCTGGAGATGACCTCGCCGACCTTCTCGGCGCCCCTGACCCCCGAGTCCACGGCGGCCTTGACGGCCGCCACGTCGCCGCGAACGACGGCCGTCACGTAGCCACCGCCGGTCGATTGGTATGACACCAGGTCGACCTTGGCCGCTTTCACCATCGCATCGGCGGCTTCGACCATCGCTGCGAAACTCCTGCATTCGATCATGCCGAGTGCATCAGCCATCTCTGGCTCCCTTCATCTGCTTGTCTGATTGTCTGATTCGAACCGCTGCTATTCGCGGCCATCGAGTGCTTCGAGTGCCGCCACGGCGGCGCGCCAGCCGACGTCGATGTCCCGTTCCTCCCCGCCCAGGAACACTCTGCCCATCGCCCCCGCCGCGCGGACTTCGAGCACGTTGATGTCTGCGGCCTTCTCGGCCTCGTTGGCCGCGAGCGCCGCATACCCGGCCGGCTCGCACTCGAGGACGTACAGCGTCTCGCCGGGGACGATCATGTGACCGTGCCGCATCCGGTTGATCAGCTGGGCATGGTGGTCGTCGACGCGGCGGATGATCTGGCTCGAGAGGATCTTGGGCTTGAGACGATCGGATTCGCGGAGCCCGACGGCGTCGAGGATGGCAGCGCCCGCCGCCCTGGTCTCGGCCTGGTCGGGCGAGTGGACCTCGAGGAGGCCGAAGTAACGCTCGATGATCTGCATGCCGGGCTTGACGTCGGTGGCTTTCAGGGCCACGTCGGTCAAGCGGTTGATCTCGATGCCGGGTGACACCTCGACGTACAGGGACGCGTCGCCCGCCAGAGGGAGGAAACCCTGGGCCACCGTGCCCAGGAAGGCGGCGTACTGCGGTTGCAGGCTGTCGAGAAATGCGAACGATCGGATCTCAATACTTGTCGCCACCACGGTCCCCTTGGTTGTCGCCTTGATCTCCACTGATGATCTGCACGCCGGCCGAAGCACCGATCCGGCTGGCGCCGGCCGCGATCATGTTCTCGACGTCGGACTTCGTCCGGACTCCACCCGACGCCTTCACGCCCATGTCGGGCCCCACGGTCTCCCGCATCAGGGCCACGTCGTACACGGTGGCTCCTCCGCCGGCGAAACCGGTGGACGTCTTCACGAAGTCTGCCTTCGCCCGCTTGGCGAGCGAGGACGCGATCACCTTCTCCTCGTCGGTGAGGAGCGAGGTCTCGAGGATCACCTTCACGATCGCACCGGCTTCGTGTGCCGAGTCGACCACCTTCTCGATGTCGGTGAGCACAGTTGCCTGGTCGCCCGACTTGAGTGCTCCGATGTTGATGACCATGTCGACCTCACGGGCACCGTCGCGTATCGCCCGGCGGGTCTCCATGGCCTTGATCTCGGCGGTCGTCGCGCCGAACGGGAATCCGATCACCGAGCAGACCGTCACATCGGCACCGCGCAGGTTGTTGGCCGCACGTTTCACCCATGTGGGGTTCACGCAGACCGAGGCGAACTTGTACTGATCGGCTTCCCGGCAGAGCGTGTCGATCTCGTCAGCGGTGGTCTCGGGCTTGAGCGCTGTGTGATCGATGTACTTCGCCAGGTCGACGGGCACCTGCGAAGCATCGCCGTGGAACGCGACTCGGTCGGCTCCGTTCACCACGACGTGGCGCACGCCTTCGGGCGTATCGCAGCGATCGAGCTGGCCCGCGATCGTGTTGAGCACCTCGTTGGTGATGAGCTCGATGAGGAGTTCGCGGTCGAGCGGCTGATCGATCATGCATCGGTCCTGACGTACAGATCTTCGATCTCGTTGATGAGGGCCACGCGACGAAGGTGACGGTCGCCGCCCCACGGCGTGGCCAGCCACTCCTGGACGATCTGCCAGGCGAGTGCAGGGCCGGTCAGGCCGGCTCCCAGCGTGAGCACGTTGGCACGGTTGTGTTCGCGGCTGTTCCTCGCGGTCGACAGGTCGTAACAGGCCGCAGCACGCACGTGGGGAATCTTGTTGGCGACCATCGCCGAGCCGATGCCGGCACCGTCGATCATGATGCCGGCCGTACACCGGCCCGTCGCCACCCTGCGGGCGACGGCGTGGGCGAAATCGGGGTAGTCGCACGCCTCGTTGCTGTCGGTGCCGCAGTCGTCGACGGTCCACCCTGCCTCGACGAGCTTGGCCTTCAGCTCCTGCTTGAGCTCGAAACCGCCGTGATCCGCCCCGATCGCAATGCACTCGCCGTGTTCGCCGGAGCCGTCGCTCGCGGGGTGGCCGTTTCGGGGCTCGTCACGGGCCGACCCATCGAGGACGCCGTCGAGCACACGTGCGACGAGGTCGCGTACCTCGATCTCCAACTCGGTTCGTTGCGCGGCCATGGCTCCACCTGTCAGTCCGCTCCCGATCATACGGTTCTGCAGGGACTCCCGGAAATGGAGGGGCGGCGCGCTCAGTCGTCGGCGAGGTCGTACCGCCCGCGCAGCTTCACGTCGCCCGATGAGTCGGTGTCGCCGTCGATCGGTTCGAGCGTCACGGTCAGGGTGTCGAACGCCGGATCGACGACGCCCGCCCACAGCTCGATCTCGTTGTCGCCGTTGCGCAGGTGGAAGGTGCCGGCGCTGACCCGAATCGATCCGCCGCTCACCCACGCCTCGTAGTAGAAGCCGTCGGGCGCACCCGGCAGCCCGTCGGCGTCGAGGAGGATCTTCAGGCCCGCGGGTGTCGACGAGAGCACGACCGCAGCCGATGCGCCGGGTGCGGCGTCGGTTCCGGACAGCTCGATCTCGGTGCCGTCGGGTCCGGCCGCGTTCGCGACTGGCGAGTGCGATTCCGGCGACGACGACGGCGCTCACCGCAGCAGCCGCGAGCCACCATGGCATGGCGCGCCCGCGCTCTCGGCGCACCGCCCGACGTTCGTCGAGCGACGCCGGATCGATGGTGACGCTCGACTCGTCGACGATCGCCGCGACCACGACGTCCTCGAGGCCGGACGGCAGCTCGTCCCACACATCGTGGCGCGCGAGGAGACGTTCGATCGCGGCCAGCTCGTCCGCATTCGGCTCCTCGACGGAGTCCAGGTGGTCGGTCATCGTCGTTCCTCGCCCTCCTCTACGGCGTCGAATGCGGGTCGGTTCGCGGCGAGATGTGCCAGCGCCAGCGCCAGCCGCTTGTGCGCTCGTCCCGAGCGGGACTTCACGGTACCCACCGGGACGTCGAGGTCGGCTGCGATCTGCTCGTGCGTGAAGCCGAGCAGATGCGATCGACGAACGACCTCACGTTCGTTGGCCGGGAGGGCATCGATCGCCCGGCGGATCTCGAAACGCTCCCACGTTCGCTCGAACGACTCGGACTCGACACCGACGTCGACCTCGGGTTCGTGATCACCTCGCGTCGGTTTGCCCTCCGCTCGCAGGGTGTCGATCGCGGTGTGCCGCGCGATCGAGTACAGCCAGGGGGCGATCTCACGATCATTCTCGAATCGAGCGGCGGCGCGCCACGCCTTCACGAACGTCTGCTGCACGACCTCGGCCGCGAGCTCTCGGTCGCGGACGATCGAGCGGGCGACCGTGTGAACGGCACCGGCGTGGGTTCGGTACACGTCGCGGACGGCATCGGGATCGCCGTCCCTGAAGCGCTCGATCAGGTCGGGCATCGGCGCCATGTTGGCACGCGACCCGTCGATCGGTGGGCTCACCCCGGCCGGCGACCCGACAATGCGATGAACCGAGTCGGCGCATCGGCGTCGTCGGCGACGTCCACCGCCGGGCCCATCAGACCGGGTTGGCGCAGCAGATCGCCCGCGGCAGCGAGGCCGCGAGCTCCTCGCTCACACAGATCGACCGGTAGGTGCGCATCGAGCCCGGCCGCCTGGGCGATGTCCCAGGCGTGCGCGAGCAGGTCGGACGGGTAGAAACCGAGGAAGCCGTCGACGGTCATTTCGCCGAAGGGTCCGTTGCCCACGCGGGCGAGCGCCCCGACCTGATCGAGCGCTGTCATCGCATCGTCGCACGCCTGCCGCCACGTCGCCTCCGGATCGACCCCCGCGATGTCGGCCTCGGGTTGCTCGGCCGGCGTCGGGCCGCCGCTCGCGAGCGCGGCGATGTTGCGCATCCCCCAGATCACGTGTCCGGCGACCTCCCTGGCCGTCCACTCCTCGCACGGCGAGGGGTGATCCCACGCGTCGGTCGCCACCCGACGCACCACGGCGTCGAACGTGTACGCGGCCTTCACGAAACTGCGGAGGTTCTCGCTCATGGGACGACCTTACGAGGCGTGGATCCGAGACGGGCGCCCGGGCCGTGGCATCATGCCCGCGTGGTCGAGCGATCGTTCGTGGAGGTCGATCGAGGTGCGATCGAGTACGAGTACCGACCGGGCGGCGATGGCCCGGTGCTCGTCTTCTTGCACGAGGGACTGGGATCGATCGACCTCTGGCGAGGTGTCCCGGCCGAGGTGGCGAGCGCCGCCGGCGGGCTCGGGGTGCTGGTCTACGCTCGACACGGCTACGGCGCCAGCGCTCCGGCTGCGTCACCGCTGCCCGTCAGCTACATGCACCACGAGGCCGATGTCGTGCTGCCTGCGTTGCTGGCCGAACTCGACATCAACCGCCCGGTGCTCGTCGGCCACAGCGACGGGGCGTCGATCGCATTGCTCCATGCGGGCGCCGGCCGCGCGGTGACCGGACTCGTCTGCCTGGCCCCGCACGTGTTCGTCGAGGACGAGACGATCGCCGGGATCGAGGCGGCGCGCGACGCCTTCGCGACGACGAACCTCGTCGAACGGATCGCGAAATACCATCGCGACCCGGTTGCGGCGTTCCGGGGATGGAACGACGTCTGGCTGAGCCCGGAGTTCCGACGCTGGAACATCGAGGACCGGCTCCCCGCGATCGATGCACCGATCCTGCTCATCCAGGGAAGCGACGACGACTACGGGACCGTCGCCCAGCTCGACGCCGTCGAGCGCGCAGTCCGTGGTCGCGTCATCAGGCTCGAGATCGCGGGCGCCGGTCATTCGCCACACCTCGACGCACGCGACGCGGTCGTTGCGGCCATCGGTGGGTTCGTGGGGGATCTCAGCGCTGGATGAGCCCTCCGAAGTGGCCCATCGCCGACAGTTCGTCCATGAACTCCTCCGTGTAGGCGTCGGCCGGCTTCGCGCGCAGCAGTTCGTCGATGTCGTGCGCATCGTGCCCGATCAGGATCCGCCATTTCCCGGCGCGCACCCCGTCGAGGATGATGGTCGCCGCGTCGGCGGCCGTGGTCGGCGCATCGTTCTCGAACGACTCGACCCGCATCGTCATCAGGTTGCGGATGTCCTCGTCGGAAGCCGCCGAGGCGTCGATGCCGCGCTGGCGGAGCATGTCTCGGATCTCGACGATCTGCTCGGGCCCGAGCTCTTTCGGGTTGCGGCCGAATTCGATCATCGAATTGCGAACGATGAGCGTGCCGATGTGGCCCGGCATGACCACCGATGCCGTCAGATGCGGAGCATTGACGCGAAAATCGACGATCAACGCCTCGGTCAGCCCGCGCACGGCGAACTTGGCTGCGCTGTACGCCGTGTGGGCGCCGGTCGGGCCGAGACATGCCCACATGCCGTTGATGCTGCTCGTATTGACCACGTGACCACGTTCGGCGGCGAGCAACATCGGGAGGAACGAACGAACGCCGTTGAGCACCCCACCCCAGCACACGCCGAACACACGGTCCCACTCGGCACGGTCACCGGCCACGAGGCTCCCCCCGCCACCGATGCCGGCGTTGTTGAACAGCAGGTTGATCGACTGGCCGAACTCCGCTGCGACATGGTCGGCGAAGGCGTCGATGGCCGCCGGATCGGCGACATCGGCCCGGAACGTGGTGAGGTGGGTGCCCGTCGGCGCACCGACCCGGGCGCCGTGTGCCGACTCGTGCATGTTGTCCTCGGAGATGTCGCACATCGCCACGTGGCAACCGTTCGCGGCCAGTTGGCGGACGAGCTCTCGGCCCATGCCGGTGCCACCTCCGGTGACCACGGCGACGAGCCCGGCGAAGTCGGTGATCGGCTCGGGTGGTGTCATGCCGGATCCTGGCGGAAGTACTTCGGGTCGGGGTGGACGGCTTCGATCGCACCACCCGCATCCTTCCAGCCGTTGAATCCGACCGTGAGATGAGCGACGTTGGTGTACCCGAGCTCCTGCAGGACGTCGGCAGCGAGGGCCGAACGGGCGCCGCCGGCACAGTGCAGGACGTATCGCCGATCGAACTCGAGACCGTCGCGGTGATACGGCGAATCGGGGTCGAACCAGAACTCCAGCATCCCGCGAGGCATCGACTTGGCGCCCGGGATGGCGCCGCGTTCCCAGCGTTCGCGCACGTCGCGGATGTCGACCACGGTGATGTCTCCGGTATCGATCTCGGCCTGGAGCTGCTCGACGGACAGTTCCTCGATCCGAGCCTTGGCCTCGGCGACGAGATCGTTGACGGTACGGCGCGCCATCAGGCTGCGCGGCCGGACTTCTCGAGGATGTGCACACCGCATGCGGACCCCAGCCCGATGACGTGGGCGAGGCCCACCGTGGCACCCTCGATCTGGCGATCGCCGCACTCGCCGCGCACGTGCTGGGCGACCTCCCAGATGTTGGCGATGCCGGTGGCCGAGATCGGATGGCCCTTCGATTGCAGCCCACCCGACACGTTGACCGGCGTGGTGCCGGTTCGCCACGGGGCACCGGATTCGAAGAAGTCGACGGCCCCGCCTTCCTCGCACAACATCAGGTTGTCGTAGTGGACGAGCTCCGCCGTCGCGAAGCAGTCGTGGAGCTCGACGAGATCGAGATCGGCCGGGCCGACGCCGGCCTGCTCGTACGCCTGTTTCGCGGCGTTGCGCGTGAGGGTGTTGACGTTCGGCAGAACCTGGCAGGCCTCCTCCCACGGATCGGTGGTGAGGACCGATGCCGACACCTTGACCGCGCGGCGCTGCTGCTCGAGCGACAAGGACTTGAGCTTCTCGCCGTTGGTGACGACCGCGGCCGCTGCACCGTCGCAGTTCGCCGAGCACATGGGGCGCGTGTTCGGGTAGGCGATCATGACGTCGCCCATGATCTGTTCGAGCGACATCGCCTTGCTGTAGGCGGCGAGCGGATTGAGCGTCGAGTGGCTGTGGTTCTTCTCGGAGATCTTGGCGAAGAGCTCGAAGCTCGTGCCGCCGTACTTGTGTCCGTACTCCATGCCGATCTGGGCGAACACCCCCGGCATCGCCTCGGTGCCGATGCGGCCGTCCACGGGGGCGACGGCGCCGAAGCGACCCGAGCGCTCCCACTCCTTGCCGTCGGTCTTCGCTTGCCCGCCGGCGCCGAGCAGACCGGCTCCGGCAAGCTTCTCGACGCCGACCGCGAGACCCATGTCGACCTCGCCGGCCTTGACCGCCATGATCGCGGTGCGCAGCGCCGTCGCACCCGTCGCGCACGCATTCGACACGTTGTACGCCGGGATCCCCGTCTGGCCGACCTGCTTCTGGAGTTGCTGAGCGATCCCGCCCCGCCCCATCAGGTTGCCGGCCGCCAGGATGCCGATGTCGGCCATGCTGACGCCCGCGTCGGCGAGCGCGCCCATGATGGCTTCGGCGCCGAGATCCACGATGTCCTGGTCGAAGTGCTTGCCGAACTTGGTCATGTGGATCCCGAGGATCCAGATGTCGTCACTCGCGCTCATGTGATGGGGTCCTTTCGGGAGAGAACGGCTCGGGCCTGGCCGTGTGTTCGTGATGCGGGAAGCGGGCCGTCGGGTGCGACGCGAGCCATCAGCACGGTTCGAAGCCGTAGTTGACCGCCTCGACACCATGATCGTCGGTACCCATCGAGTACGTCGCGAGGCGGACGCGCATGCCCAGCGACACATGGTCGGGATCGGGCGGGCAGTTGATGATGTTGCCCCTCACACTTGTGCCGCCACAGTCGACGACGGCGGCCACGAACGGCACCTCGACGCCCGGTGCGGCGAAGGTGACGATGGTGAACGAGCGGACCTCACCGTCGGTCGCGATCGGGACCGAGTCGAAGTCGGTCCCGAAGCAACCGGCGCAGGCGTTGCGGCGATCGAAGAAGCGGGCACCGCAACCGGCGCACTCGTGTGCGACCAGGTGCGGGGCACCTTCGTCGAGCACGAGGTACTCGACGAAGGGGATCTGGGCCGCAGGGGCAGCGGTGTCGGTCATGGCGCCTCCGTGTCGAACAGTCCCCAGATCATCGACGGATCACCGCGGTCGCGACGAGTCGGAGCGGGTCGTGGCACCGGTTGGCGAGTCCGTAGTCTCTGCACTCGTGCGAGGACGCGGCAGAGTCACGAAGCGTGCCGCGCTGGTGTTGACGGTGGGGTGGGTGGCAGCTGCATTCGTCGTCTCGGCGACCGCGTCGCTGACCGCGCGTGTCGATGAGCATCCGGAGCGCCTCGACCGGCACCCCCGTTCGTTCTCGCTGGTCGCCGTCGGTGACTGGTTGTCGGAGAACCGCATCAACGCCGCGGCTGCCGCAGCTGCTCCGCCGGGCCTCCGGTTCGACCATGAACCCCTGCTGCGTCCGATCGGCGACCTGATCGACGCAGCCGATCTCGCCATCTGTCACATGGAGACGCCGATCGGGGCGCCAGGCGATCCGGCGGGGTTCCGAGGCAGGACACCGGTCGGGCGGACGTTGATCGCGGCGCCGTACGAGGTCGCCGGCGATCTCGCCCGAATCGGTTTCGATCGCTGCAGCACCGCCTCGAACCATTCGTACGATCTCGGTGACGGGGGCATCGTGACGACGCTCGACGCACTCGGGGCGGCTGGGCTCTCATCGGACGGCACGGCCCGCAGCGCCGCCGAGGCCGAACCAGACGTGTTCGAGGTCGACGAGGTCATGGTCTCGCATCTGTCCTATGCGCTGAACTCGAACACGGCCTGGCCGCGCGAGCCATGGCAGCTCCGACGGGTTCTGGACGCGTCGACCGTGATCGCCGACGTCGAGACCGCCCGGCGCGCCCGGGCCGAGATCGTCATCGTGAGCCTGCACGCCTTCGTCGAGATGCAGTCGGCTCCTGCGGCCGTCGACCGGGCACTCGTCGAAGCGATCGTCGCCCGCGTTCCGATCGATCTCGTCGTCGTCCACGGGCCGCACGCGGTCCAGCCGATGGAGCGGGTGGCAGGGACCGCCGTGTTCTGGAGCCTCGGCAACTTCGTGTCGGGCATGGGAACGCCGGGGCGGGGCAGGTACAGCGATGCGCGGGCCCTCGACGGTCTGGCCGCCGCCGTCCGCTTCACCGAACGGGCCGACGGCTCCTTCGCCGCCGATGCCACACCCGTCGGGCTGTGTCAGATGGTCGACTCGCGGCTGGTGTATCACGGTCGTTCTTCGGTCGACGATGCCCGCCTGCCGGCTTCGGTCCGCCAGCAGATCCGATCGTGCCTCGATCGCTCGACGGCGGTCGTCGCCGGACTCGAGTAGACCGCCCGCGTCAGGCGGAGAGCTGACCGCGCAGGATCGAACGCCCGGAGTGCGTGTGGTCGCCGTCGTGGGGCTCGACGCTGATGTCGACGACGTCGTAGGCCGCCGGGTCGTAGCCGGGCGGCACCGTGAACGTGTGGTCGGTGGCATCGACGACGCCCAGCGACACGAGATCGACGATGTTGCCACTGTCGTCGGTCTCGATCAGCCACAATTCGAGATCGGCGTCCTGGTCGGCAGTGCTCGGCAGGGCGGCCTGTTCGAAGGCGATCTCGAAACGCTCGCCGTCTTCGCGCAGGCTCACCCGCGCCGACGCATCAGCCCCCGCTGCGTCGAACCCGGACTCGTATCCGAGCTCGGCTCGGGCGACGACGGTCGCATCGTCGCCACGCAACGAGGTGATTGCGATCGTGCCGGCGACCACGAGCACGACGGCGGCGGCGATGAGCATCATCGATCGCTGGGTGATCGATGGCCGGCGACGAGACGCCAGCGACGTGACGGGCGCCATGGGGGCCTTGCCGGATTCACCTGCTTCGGCGAGCGCATTCGCAATGTTGTCCCACAGGTCGGTGGGCGGCTCGACCAGGGTGAGATCGGTGGGGTCGAGGTCGCGCAGAGTGGCGGCGATCCTGTCGAACTCGGTACCGAAGTTGTTGTCGTCAGACATGAGTGGACTCCATGTGCTCCTTGATTCGGAGCAGACCCCGTCGAATATTGCTCTTCACCGTGCCGAGGGGAACCCCGGTTCGGTCGGAGATCTCTTGGTGGGTGAGATCGTGGACGAACGCCAACTCGACGTGTTCGCGGGTCGAATCCGGGAGTTGTCGGAGACCGTCGGCGACCAGCATGCGATCGGCGATCCGGTCGACGACCGAGTCGGTGTCGACCGGTGCTGCCTCGGTCTCGTCGGCTCGTCGGTCGGCGTGACGCCGCTCGGATCGCAGGTGGTCGATGATCCTCCGCTTCGTGATGCCGACCAGCCAGGCGGCGAGCACACCCCGGCTGGGGTCGAACTGGGCCCGCCCCTTCCAGGCGCTCACGAACACGTCCTGGGCGACCTCCTTGGCGGCCTCGGGCTCGAGGCTGCGGCGACAGAGGGAGTACACGAGCGAGCCGTGGGCGTCGTAGACCTCGCGCAACTCCGCATGCCCGGCTGCGAACGCCATGTCGAGCGAGCGTGTCTGCACGTCAGGGGGAACCGCTGGCACGTGTCGATCGTACCGGCGGGGCGTCCCGACGGGGAGTCGCAAGCTCGAGGTGAGGGTCGCAGTGCTCATCAGTGACGTTGGTCGTTGAGGAAGGTTCGAGACCGATGGTGGGTGCCGACTAGGGCCGGCACCCACCGGGGGCATCGTCAGCCGTCGGCCGGGGGGAGGAGGACGGTGTCGATGAGGTGGATGACGCCGTTGCTGGCCTCGACGTCGACCGCGGTGACGGTGGCGTCGTTGACCATGACGGTGTCGCCGTCGACGGTGATGTCGACCGTGGCGCCGTTGACGGTCTCGACCGACTGGCCGTCGAGGGTGACGACGTCGCTGCTGGGAACTTCGCCGGCGATGACGTGGTAGGTGAGGATCGAGGTGAGGGTGTCGGTGTCGGCGAGGAGCTCGTCGGCGGTGATGCCGAGCGACTCGAGCGCGGCGGCGAACGCGTCGTCGGTGGGGGCGAAGACGGTGAAGGGGCCGTCGCTGTTGAGGGTGTCGACGAGTCCGGCGGCCTGGACCGCGGCGACGAGGGTGCTGAAGATGCCGGCCTCGACCGCCACGTCGACGATCGTCGCCGACTCGGACATGTCGTCCTCGGTCATCCCCTCCTCGCTCATGCCGTCCTCGGTCATCTCGTCGTCGGCCGGGGGGAGGAGGACGGTGTCGATGACGTGGATGACGCCGTTGCTGGCCTCGACGTCGACCGCGGTGACGGTGGCGTCGTTGACCATGACGGTGTCGCCGTCGACGGTGATGTCGACCGTGGCGCCGTTGACGGTCTCGACCGACTGGCCGTCGAGGGTGACGACGTCGCTGCTGGGAACTTCGCCGGCGATGACGTGGTAGGTGAGGATCGAGGTGAGGGTGTCGGTGTCGGCGAGGAGCTCGTCGGCGGTGATGCCGAGCGACTCGAGCGCGGCGGCGAACGCGTCGTCGGTGGGGGCGAAGACGGTGAAGGGGCCGTCGCTGTTGAGGGTGTCGACCAGTCCGGCGGCCTGGACCGCGGCGACGAGGGTCGAGAAGCCATCGGTACCGGCCGCGACGTCGACGATGGTTCCGGGGGCCTCGGCGCCAGGATCCTCGGTCGGTGCGACCGGGACGTCGGCTTCGTCGTTGCCATCGTCACCGCAGGCGGCGAGGGTCAGAGCGAGTGCGCCGGCGATGGCGGCGAACTTCGTGGTTCGGGTACGCATGGTGGGGGGACCTCCGTAGGTGGGTTGGTGATGATGACTACGGAGGCGGGGGACGATCTGGATGCGTTCGGCTGAGTGACCGCCGTCACGGCTGCTCGGGGACGCTCCGATCGCGATGCCGGACGTCGTCGGATCGAGGGAGGCCCACGACGTTCGGGCACAACGTCCCTTTCCGCCAGACGCCGGGCTGGGCCAGACTGGTCGTCGTGAATCCCGATGACATCCAGCACGCCGCACTTCGCACATGGGTCGACGAGATGGCGGCGCTCTGCCAACCCGCCGACGTCCACTGGTGCGACGGATCCGACGAGGAGTACGACCGGCTGTGTCAGGAGCTGGTCGATGCCGGCACCTTCACCCGCCTGAACCCCGATCTGCGACCGAACAGCTTTCTCGCCCGCACCGATCCGTCGGACGTCGCCCGGGTCGAGGACCGCACGTTCATCTGTGGCCGGTCCGCGCAGGACGCCGGTCCGACCAACAACTGGATGGATCCGGCCGAGATGCGCACCATCCTCGACGAGCGGTTCCGGGGCTCCATGCGCGGACGCACGATGTATGTGATCCCGTTCAGCATGGGCCCGCTCGGCTCGCCGATCGCGCAGATCGGGGTCGAGATCTCCGACTCCCCGTATGTCGTGGTGAACATGAAGATCATGACCCGGATGGGTGCCGGTGTGTACGACGTGCTCGGCAGCGACGGCGAGTTCGTCCCCTGCATGCACACCGTCGGCGCGCCGCTCGCGACGGTCGACGGTGTCGTCGAGACCGACGTCGAATGGCCCTGCAATCCCGACGACAAGTACATCGTTCACTTCCCCGAGACACGCGAGATCTGGTCGTATGGTTCGGGCTACGGCGGCAATGCGCTGCTGGGCAAGAAGTGCCTGGCGTTGCGCATCGCGTCGGTCATGGCCCGCGACGAGGGCTGGCTCGCCGAGCACATGCTGATCATGGGCGTCCACGAGCCGTCAGGCGACACCACGTACGTCGCCGCCGCGTTCCCGAGCGCCTGCGGGAAGACGAACTTCGCGATGATCGTTCCGCCCCCGGCGTTCGCCGACGAGGGCTGGAAGGTGACCACCGTCGGCGACGACATCGCCTGGATCAAGCCGGGCCCCGACGGCAAGCTGTACGCGATCAACCCTGAGGCCGGATACTTCGGTGTCGCCCCCGGAACGTCGATGGCGACCAACGCGTCGGCGATGCAGACCATCAGCGCCAACACGATCTTCACCAACGTCGCGCTGACCGACGACGGCGACGTCTGGTGGGAGGGCATGGACGGTGATCCGCCTGCTCACGCCATCGACTGGCGTGGCAACGACTGGACTCCTGCCAGCGACACGCCCGCGGCGCATCCGAACGCCCGCTTCACCACGCCGGCGTCCCAGAACCCGGTGATCGATCCTGCCTGGGACGACCCCAAGGGCGTGCCGATCTCGGCGTTCGTGTTCGGTGGCCGCCGCTCCGGCACGATGCCGCTGGTCGTCCAGGCCTTCAACTGGGCGTACGGCGTCTACCTCGCAGCGACGATGGGATCGGAGACGACGGCCGCCGCGTTCGGCCAGCAAGGGGTGGTCCGGCGCGATCCGTTCGCGATGCGCCCGTTCGCCGGCTACCACATGGGCGACTACTTCAACCACTGGCTCTCGTTCGGCCGCAACATCCAGAACCCGCCACGCATCTTCGGCGTCAACTGGTTCCGTCGCGACGCCGACGGTCGATTCGTCTGGCCCGGGTTCGGCGAGAACATGCGAGTGCTGCAGTGGATCGTCGAGCGTGCTCGTGGCCGGGCCGTGGCCGTCGAGGGTCCGCTGGGTTGGATGCCTCGCTACCAGGACCTCAACTGGAAGGGTCTCGAGGACTTCGACGAGCCACAGTTCCGCGATCTGATGTCGGTCGATCGGGAGGACTGGCACAACGAGCTCCTGCAGCACGAGGAGCTGTTCATGCGGCTGCACGACCGGCTCCCGAAGGAGATGCCGGCGATCGAGGATCTCATCACGTCCGCGCTGTGGCGTTCGCCCGAGCACTGGGAGATGAACCCCGACCCGACCTGACCGTTCTGTGGCAGCCGAAGCGCCCGAGGTGGTTCTCGAGTCTGCCGCAACGCCGAGATTCGGCTTCCGTGGAGTCTCGGCCGCCGCGTGAGGCGGCCTGAGCCGGGAGCGCCCTCGGCAGGATTCGAACCTGCGCACATGGCTCCGGAGGCCAATGCTCTATCCCCTGAGCTACGAGGGCGGGGGCTGCGGACTCGAACCGACGGCCCGGCGCGCAGCACGGCGAATCTAGCGGCCGCCGCGCCTGCTCGCACAGGGCTCAGGCACGCCAGCGCCGTTGCGACGGCCCGGCGGCGGTCATCGACATCACCGTGGCCGACGTCGGGTGGAGCCGGAGGAGCACGTAGTCGGGGTTGTCGACAGCGTCGAAGAAGACCGCCGGATCGTAGGCGAACACGCCTCCGTCCCACAGTCTCCGCTTGACGTCCAGATCGTCCACGAGGTCGACGTCGGCGTACACGTACACCTCCGAATCGGTTTGCCACACGAGCGCGGCCTTCGGCATGGCGACCAGGTTGCGTGCCTTGCTCGACGACGCGGTGGTGCCGATCCAGATCGTCTCGCCCTCGATCGCGGGCGACACGATCGAGACATGAGGGACGCCTCGGGGCGACACGGTCGCCAGGTGAGCGAGGCCGGCGATCTGCTCGATGACGTCGGCCCATTCCACGCCTCCACGTTACGTCCGTGGTCAACGCTGCCGTAGCGGGCCAGAATGGCCCACGTGGCCGACCCCCTCTCGATCGTCTCCGACCTGCTCGCACCGGTGTTCGCCGAGATCGCCGGGCGTGCTCCCGCCGACGAACCCGTCGATCCGGTCGTCCGCTCGTCCGATCGAGCCGACGCTCAGGTCAACGGCGCGCTCCCACTCGCCAAGCAGCTCGGGACCAACCCTCGCGAGATCGCCCAGCGGGTCGTGGAGTCCGACGCCCTCGCCGACGTGTGCAGCGAGGTCGAGATCGCTGGGCCAGGGTTCATCAACCTGACGTTCGCCGACGAGTTCCTGGCCGACCAGCTCGTCGCCGTCGCTGCCGACGAGCGGCTCGGTGCTCCGGCTGTGGCCATCGCGCGGACGGTGGTCGTCGACTACTCGGCCCCGAACGTCGCGAAGGAGATGCACGTCGGCCACCTCCGCTCGACCGTGATCGGTGACTCGCTCGTTCGCCTGCTGGAGTTCGCCGGCCATCGAGTCATCCGTGAGAACCACATCGGCGACTGGGGCCGCCCGTTCGGGATGCTCATCGAGCACCTGCTCGATCTCGGCGAGGACGTCGCCGCCGCCGACCTCGAACAGGGCGATCTCGACGGCTTCTACAAGGCCGCGTACGCCAAGTTCAACGGGTCGGTCGACTTCCAGGCGCGGGCCCGCGACCGGGTGGTGATGCTCCAGGGGTACGACCCCGACACGATCAAGATCTGGCAGCGCCTCGTGGAGATGTCGAACGCCTACTTCGACCGGGTCTACTCGCGCCTCGGCGTGCTCCTGACCGACGACGACCTGGCCGGCGAGAGCCGCTACCAGCTCTTGATGGATGGCGCCTACGAGCGTCTCGATGGGGCCGGCCTGCTCGAGGAGAGCGACGGTGCCCTGGTCGTGTTCCCGCCCGGGTTCCACAACCGCGACAACGAGCCGCTGCCGCTGATCGTGCGCTCCAGCGCTGGAGCCTTCATGTACGCCACGAGTGACCTCGCGTGCGTGCTCGATCGCATCGAACGACTCGGCGCCGACCTCGTGCTGTACGTGATCGGCGCCCCTCAGGCCCAACATCTGCAGATGGTGTTCGAGGTGGCGAAGATGGCCGGATGGCTGCGACCACCCGCCGAGGCGGTCCACGTGGCCTTCGGCAGCGTGCTGGGCGACGACCGCAAGATGCTCCGCAGCCGATCCGGCGACGCCGTCAAGCTGATCGAACTGCTCGACGAGGCCGTCGAGCGAGCGACGGCGGCGGTGCTCGAGAAGAACCCCGATCTCGACGACGGGCGCGCGCGGAGGTTGCGCGCATGATCGGGATCGGCGCCGTGAAGTACGCCGATCTCTCGACCGACCGCATCAAGGACTACGTGTTCGACTGGGATCGCATGCTCGCGTTCGACGGGAACACGGCGCCGTACCTCCAGTACGCGCACGCCCGCATCTGTTCGATCTTCCGGCGAGCCGATGTCGATCGGCACCGTGTCCGGGGGTGCCTGATCGGCCTCGACGAGCGTCAGGAACGCGATCTCGCCCAACGGCTGCTCGCCTATCCGACCGCGATCGCCGACACCCTGACCACCTATTCGCCGCACAAGCTCTGCACCTACCTGTTCGAGCTCGCCCAGGACTTCACGGCGTTCTACGAACACTGCCCGGTGATGCAGGCCGACGAACCGGTCCGCACGAGCCGGCTGGCGTTGTGCGACGTGGCGGCGCGCACCCTCGAGCACGGTCTCGGGCTGCTCGGTATCGACGCGCCGGAGGCGATGTAGGTGACCGTCCTGCCCCGCCGACTCCTGCCCGACACGGCAGCGGTCGGCGACGACGGATGGCTCACGGTCGGCGGGTGCTCGATCCGCCAGCTCGCCGACCAGTTCGGGACCCCGGTCTTCGTGTACGACGAGGAACACATCCGCGCTCGCTGCCGTGAGGCGGTGGCGGCGTTCGGCCAGCAGCAGGCCGTCTACGCGACCAAGGCGTTCCTGTGCCGCGCCATGGCCCGGTTGGCGTTCGACGAGGGCATGCGGCTCGATGTCGCCACGGGTGGCGAGCTCCACGTCGTACTGACAGCAGGCGTCCCCGCCGACGCATGCGTGATGCACGGGAACAACAAGAGCGTCGCCGAGTTGCGCATGGCCATCACCGAAGGCGTCCGTCACATCGTCGTCGATTCCTTCGACGAGCTCGATCGTCTCGACGCCCTGCACGCCGAGCGGGTCGGCCCGACGCCGGACGTGCTCCTCCGCATCACACCGGGCGTGCATGCCCACACTCACGAGTTCATCGCCACCGGCCAGGACGACTCCAAGTTCGGCTTCAACCTGGGGAACGGAGATGCGTTGCGGGCCGTACGGCGAGCGGAGGCATCGCCGAGCGTGCGTCTGGTGGGGCTGCACTGCCACATCGGGTCCAACGTGTTCGCGGCATCGAGCTTCGGCAAGGCCACCGAGGTGATGGCCGACTTCGCGCGACCGCTCGGGTTGCCGGAGTTGGTGCTCGGTGGTGGTCTCGGGGTCGCCTATGTCGAGACCGAGGAGGCGCCGACGCTCACCCAATGGGGCCATGTCCTGCGCGATGCCTGCGAGTCGCTCGGGGTGACGGCCCGGGTCAGCGTCGAGCCGGGGCGGTCGATCGTCGCAGCCGCGGCGTTGACCGTCTACACACTGGGCACGATCAAGCACATCCCTGGCGTCCGGACGTACCTCGCGGTCGACGGTGGCATGAGCGACAACCCGCGTCCCGTCCTCTACGGCTCGGGCTACGAGTCCTTCCTGCCCCGAGCGCCCTTCGCCGACCGCGAGCTGCACGGACGGCTCGTCGGCAAGCACTGCGAGAGCGGCGACGTGTTGCTCCTCGATGCCAAGCTTCCCGCCGATGTCGGTGTCGGCGACCTGCTGGCCACTCCCGTCACCGGTGCGTACGGTCGCTCGATGGGTTCGAACTACAACGCGATCACCCGCCCGCCCGTCCTGTTCGTCCGCGATGGCGACGCGCGGCTCGTGATCCGCCGCGAGACGTTCGACGATCTCCTGGCCACCGACCTCGGTTGACCCCACCACCGTCACGAGTTGTGCCAGGCACAACTCGTGACGGGGTCAGGTTTGGCGGGAGCGCAGGTAGGCGCGGCTCGTCTCGCGCGACTCCGGGTCGAGCAGTGCGGCGACGAGCGTGTCGGCGTCGTTGGCGTTGCGGCCGACCCCGGCGATCTCGTCCATCACGGCGTTCACGTGCTGCTTGGTCGCGCGCAGCGAGAATCCGGGCTTCGACGCGATCTTCGCGGCGAGCGTGTCGGCGGTCGCGACCAGTTCGTCCGCGGGTACGACTCGATTGAGGAAGCGGAGCGCGAGCGCCTCGTCGGCTCCGAATGGTCGACAGGTGAGGACGAGCTCCTTGGTCACCGCCGGTCCGAGCTCGCGGACGAGGCGGGGGACACCACCCCACGCCAGCGGGATGCCGAGATCGACCTCGGGAATCGAGAACCGGACGTCGTCGGCGGCGATGCGGAGATCGCACGCCGCCGCCAGGACCAGGCCACCTCCGACGCAGTGCCCGTGGAACGCTCCGACGGTCATCGGCCGCACGTCGGTCAGCGCCTCCGCGGCCACTCGCCCGAGGTCGGCGGTGTCGCGTGGAGAATTCGACTCGTCCATCGCGACGAAGTCGTTCAGGTCGAACCCGGCCGAGAACGCACGTCCGGCGCCCCGCACCACGACCGCCTTGATCGCCGTCGTCTCGTCGAGCCATCGGCACGCGGTCACGATCTCGCCGAGCAGCTCACGTGACAGCGCGTTGAGACGAGCCGGTCGGTTCAGGAGCAGGGTGGCGACCGGGTCGTCGCCGCGGTGAACGAGCCGGAGCGTGGCCAGACGAGGCTTGCGCATGACGCCAGCCAACCACGTGCTCGACGACCGGCTCGCACCGGAGTGACGTCGTGCCTTCTACGATCGGCGCATGGCTCGCGACGTCGGCGGTTACTTCGAGAAGCTCACCAAACGGGGGCCGGGGGGTCGGCGGCTCGACACCGAGACCGGGTCCGTACCGACCACCGACCGTGAATCCGATCGCGACCTCGATCGTGACGTCGATCGTGACGTCGAGCCGGCCGCACCGCCGGCGAGGTCGAAGCGTGGGGGCGGCGTGCGCGACATCCTCGCCGACGTGCTGGCCCGCGGGCGTTCGACCACGTCGCGCACCGCGCAGAAGACGCGTGACCGGGTTCGCGACGCCTCGCCGAAGCGTCGCCATCCGACCGCGACGAGGTCGCGACGATCGCTCCCGCCCGAGGGTGTCGTCACGATCGAGTACTCGCCGAGCATCGACGGCGACCCGGACCCCGGCGAGGTCGTGTGGACCTGGGTGCCGTTCGAGGACCTTCCGGAGCAGGGCAAGGATCGCCCGGTCGTGGTGATCGGTCGTCGCGGGAGCACCCTGGTCGGGATACCGCTCACGACGAAGCGCAACGGAAGCGAGGCGCAGATCGCGATCGGCACGGGGGCGTGGGACCCCAAACGACGACAGAGCTACGCACGAATCTGGCGGATGCTTGATCTCGACGCCGACCGGATGCGACGCGAGGGCGCCGTCCTCGGGCGTGCTCGGTTCGATCAGGTCACGACGGCCGTCGACGAGTACTACGACGTTCGCCGCGCGACGCCTGCGGGCCGCGCTGGCGACGACTTCGACTACTGATCCGAAGCGAACGGATACGGCACCCGGCCGAGGCACCGTGGGGACGAGCACGTCTTCACCTAGCCTTCGGGGCCGTGGCGAACGACCAGCCCTCACGCACCATCCGCATCGGCCTGCTCGGCTGTGGCAACGTCGGCGGTGCACTCGTCCCCCTGATCGAGCGGCAAGCCGACACGATCGAGGTCCGGACCGGCATTCGACTCGAGATCACCCGGGTCGCGGTGCGGAACATGTCGCGCGATCGTGGGATCACGCTCGCCGACGGCGTGTTGACGCGCGATGCCCACTCAGTCGTCGCCGATCCGGACATCGATCTCGTCGTCGAGGTGATCGGCGGCATCGAACCTGCGCGCGAGCTGATCACCGCCGCGCTCACGGCGGGCAAACCAGTGGTCACGGGCAACAAGGAGCTGCTCGCCAACGTCGGTGTCGAGTTGTTCGAGATCGCGGACGAGCACGGTGTCGACCTGCTCTTCGAGGCGGCGGTCGCCGGCGGCATCCCCCTCGTCCGGCCTCTGCGCGAGAGCCTCCGGGGCGAGCCGGTCACCCGGGTGATGGGCATCCTCAACGGGACGACCAACTTCATCCTCACGAAGATGAGCGAAGAGGGCGCCGACTACGGCGAGGCGCTCGCCGAAGCACAGGAGCTCGGGTATGCAGAGCGCGACCCGACGGCCGACGTCGAAGGCTTCGATGCCGGCGCCAAGGCCGCGATCATCGCCTCGATCGCATTCGGCGCTCGCATCGTGGCGGGCGACGTCTACCACGAGGGCATCAGCGGCATCACGGCCGCCGACATCGCCGTGGCCCAGCGCCTCGGTTACGTGGTCAAGTTGCTCGGCATCGCCGAGCGCGACGGTGACTCGGGCGACATCGCCGTTCGGGTTCATCCGGCGATGGTGCCGCTGCATCACCCGCTGGCGAGCGTTCGGGAAAGCTTCAACGCGGTGTTCGTCGAAGGTGACGCGGTCGGCCAGCTGATGTTCTACGGGCGTGGTGCCGGGGGCGCGCCGACGGCCTCCGCCGTGCTCGGCGATGTGATCGATGCCGCCGTCAACCTGTCGAAAGGAACCCACGGTTCGCTCGGATCGTTCGGCAAGGCGGCCATCCGTGCGATCGACGAGACGAGCGCCGAGTACCTGCTCGGGCTCGAAGTGGCCGATCAGCCCGGTGTGCTGCACGCCGTCACCGGCGCCTTCGCTGCCAACGGAGTGAGCATCAGAGCGGCCGAGCAGGAGGGCATCGGCCCGGACGCCCGACTCGTCTTCATCACGCACGAGGCGCGCGAGGCCGATGTGCAGGCGACGGTTCGCCAACTCCGCGATCTCGACGTCGTCCGTCGGGTCGGAGGCTTCATCCGCGTGATCGGGTCCTGACGTGCGCTTCGTCTCGACCCGCGGTGGCGTACCCGAGCTCGGTTTCGCCGATGTGCTGCTTGCGGGCCTCGCGAGCGACGGCGGCCTGTATGTTCCGGCGACGTGGCCGGCGATCCCCGATCTGTCCGGTGCGAACGACTACGCGGCCGTCGCGACCGCTGTCATGTCGCCGTTCGTGGCCGACGATCTCGATCGCGACACGCTTGCCGCGCTGTGTCGCGACGCGTACGCCACGTTCCGGCATCCGGCGGTCGTCCCGCTCGTCCAGATCGACCACGACACGTGGCTGCTCGAGCTGTTCCACGGGCCGACACTCGCCTTCAAGGACATCGCCCTGCAGTTGGTCGGTCGAATGTTCGATCACGTCCTCGAACAGCGCCGCGAGCGGATCACGATCGTCGGCGCCACGAGCGGCGACACCGGCTCGGCGGCGATCGACGGCGTGAAGGATTGCGAGCACATCGACATCGTCATCTTGTACCCCGTCGGGCGCACGAGCGAGGTACAGAGGCGCCAGATGACCACGGTCGACAGTCCCAACGTGCACACCATCGCGATCGAGGGGAACTTCGACGACTGCCAGGATCTCGTCAAGGCGATGTTCGGCGATCACGCCTTTCGCGACGAGCTCCGGCTGGCCGCGGTGAACTCGATCAACTGGGCCCGCGTGATGGCACAGGTCGTGTACTACGTGACGGCTGCCGAGGCGCTCGCCGGTACCCCGACCTTCTGCGTCCCGACCGGCAACTTCGGCAACGTGCTGTCGGGATGGATCGCGCGCCGGATGGGTGCACCGATCGCCGATTTCATCGTCGCCTCGAACACCAATGACATTCTCACCCGCTTCGTCAACGATGCCGACATGTCGACGCGACCCGTCGTGCCGACGCTCAGTCCGAGCATGGACATCCAGGTCTCGTCGAACTTCGAGCGTCTGCTGTTCGAGATGAACGGGCGCGACGGCGGACTGACCGCTGAACAGCTGCGTCAGTTCCGCGCGAGCGGACGGTTGGCGATCGAACAGGATCAGACGGCCGAGTTCGTCGAGGGCTCCTTCCGAGCCGCCCGTTTCGACGACGACGAGACCATCGCCGAGATCGGCCGCGTGTACGCCGAGACCGGCATCATGATCGATCCGCACACGGCGACGGGAACCGCAGCGGCCCACCGCCTCGGTAGCGATCACTCGATCGTCACGCTCGCGACCGCCCACCCGGCGAAGTTCCCCGATGCCGTCGAACGAGCGACCGGCGTGCGTCCGCCGCTGCCGACGCACCTCGCCGATCTGTTCGACCGCAGCGAGCGCACGCACACGCTGCCGAACGAGTTGGCGGCGGTCCAGGCCTTCGTCAGATCGGTCACGCGGGTCGGCGCCTGACCCGGGTGGACGCCGCCGAGTGGTCAGCCCCGGCCGCACACGTGTTCGACGAAGGCGTTGCGACGGACGCTGTCGTCCGGATACAGTGGTCGTACCTGGGGATTCCCGGGTCGCACCTGGTCCGACCCGACTCGAACTCCGCGCTGAGCGTCCGACGCGATTGTCGATCCGGACGGTGACGTCGGAGGGGTCCACCGATCTGGAGAGCCACCGATCGGATGCACGTGCGCACACCGTCGAACCGTGGCGGCGCGACGAAAGGTTCGTCGTGATCTCGGTTCGCACCACACCCCCAACCAGGGTCCGCCCCACAGGGAGAAGTCATCGTGACCGCACAGGCACTCGAACAATCGGTCCTCGAGTCCAAGGACAAGACGCAGCTCATCCAGATCGCCGAAGCACTCGGCGTGAAGGCGAGCGCCCGCACCAAGAAGGCCGAGATCATCGACCAGATCCTGGCCAAGACCGGCGGCGGATCGGGTGGTCGGTCCCCGGCCAACGGCGACGGCGATGCCTCCAGGTCGTCGACACCATCGACGTCGTCTGCGACGCCGTCGGCCGCTGCTGCACCCGCCGAGGCTGCGCCCGCAGACGAGCCCAAGGCGGAGTGGGAACTCGCCCTCGGCGAGGACGGATCCTCACCGAAGGATCACTCGTCGTTGCCGCCGGCGTCCGACGCGGGCTCGGCCGAGCCGGGGCGGTCGTCCACGACGTCCTCGGACGAAGCTGGCGCCTCGTCGGGCTCGGCGTCCGATGACAGCGGATCGGGTGCCGCGGCGCCCGACTCGACATCGCCCGACTCGACATCGCCCGATACGAAGTCGACCGACCAGCGCGAGCAGCGGACGGACCGCGGCCAGCAGCAACGCAACGACGGCGGTCGCAACAACCAGAACCGCAACCAGAACCGGGGCCAGGGCGGTAACCAGGGTGGTGGTCAGGACGACGGTGAAGGACGCAGCAAGCGTCGCCGCCGGCGCCGGAAGAATCGCGGTGGCCAGGACGGCCCGCAGGGTGAGGATCGCGAGCTGCTCGAGGACGACGACGGTACACCCGTCAGCAACGAGCCGGTCAAGGTCGAGGGCTACCTCGACATGCGCGACGAGGGGTACGGCTTCCTGCGCGTCAACAACTACCTCGCGAGCAAGAGCGACTCCTACATCCCGGTCAAGCTGTCCCGCCAGTACGGGCTCCGCAAGGGCGATCATGTCGCCGGCCTTTCGCGTCCGGCGGGCCGCAACGAGAAGAACCCGGCGATGCTCGAGATCCAGTCGGTCAACGGTCGCCCGCCGGAGGACGCCAAGAAGCGCCGCCGGTTCGAGGATCTCACCGCGCTCTTCCCCGATTCGCGTCTCCGCATGGAGGATCCCACCGATCCGGCCAACATGACGGCGCGCATCATCGATCTCGTCTCGCCGATCGGCAAGGGCCAGCGCGGCATCATCGTGTCACCGCCCAAAGCCGGCAAGACGACGGTCATGAAGACCATCGCTGCGTCGGTCGAGAAGAACAACCCCGAGTGCAAGCTGATCGTGCTGCTCATCGACGAGCGACCCGAAGAGGTCACCGACATGCGGCGGATGGTCAAGGGCGAGGTCATCGCCTCGACCTTCGACCGGCCGAGCGACGAGCACACCCAGATCGCCGAGATGGCCATCGAGAAGGCCAAGCGCATGGTCGAGTACGGCGAGGACGTCGTGATCATGCTCGACGGCATCACCCGTCTCAGCCGGGCCTACAACCTCGCCGCGCCGGCGAGCGGCCGGATCCTCTCCGGTGGCATCGACGCCGGGGCGCTCTACCCGCCGAAGAAGTTCTTCGGCGCGGCCCGCAACGTCGAGGAGGGCGGCTCGCTCACCATCCTCGCCACGGCGCTGGTCGAGACGAACAGCCGGATGGACGAAGCCGTGTTCGAGGAGTTCAAGGGCACCGGCAACATGGAGCTCCGCCTCGATCGCAAGCTCGCCGAGCGTCGGATCTACCCGGCGATCGACGTCGATGCCTCGAGCACCCGCCACGAGGAGCTGCTGTTCGATCGCAAGCAGCTGCAGATGGTGTGGAAGCTGCGTCGGGTACTGTCCGGCCTCGCCGCCGACGGCAATGCCGCACCCGGTCTCGAACTCCTCGTCGACCGCCTCAAGACGTTCCGCACGAACGACGAGTTCCTCACCGAGATCGCCAAGCAACCCGGCATGTAATTGCGAGTTGTGCCAGGCACAACTCGCAATGCAGGGAATGCGTACCGGGTTTCTCCCGGTAACGTTCACCGTTCCGATTTTGCAGGAGTCCGCATCATGAAGACCGAGATCCACCCCGCATACGACGAAGTCACCGTGAAGTGCTCGTGTGGCAACACGTTCACCACGAAGTCGACCAAGCCCGGCGAGCAGCTCATCGAGCTGTGCAACGAGTGCCACCCGTTCTACACCGGCAAGCAGAAGTTGGTTGACTCCGGAGGTCGCGTCGAGCGCTTCAACAAGCGCTACGGCAGCCGCGCCAAGAAGTGATCAACGGCGGGTCGCCCCCGCCGAGATCGAGCACAGAGACCGCCTCGTCACCGAGGCGGTCTCTGCGTTCACGGGACCCTGCCATCACCGCGCGTCAGATTTGGGTCAAACTGTCGTGACGTCACTCAAGTCGTGCCGGGCGGCCGACGATGCACCGAAGAATCCGCTACCGGGGGTCGAATGCCAGCCCAGTCCGACATCGAACACCTGCTCCGCCGCACGGAGTATGTCGCTCGTCCGGCGCGCGTCGGTGAGCTGATGGCGCTCGGCACCCTGGAGGCCGCGGTCGACAACATCCTCGACGTGCCGGGCAGTCTGGCGTCGGTGAACTTCACCCAACCGGAGAACTGGCAGCGCGGCGTCGAGCTCACGCACTTCTGGCTCGACCGGATGGCGCACGATTCGCCGAAGCCGGTCCAGGAGAAGATGAGCTTCTTCTGGCATGGGCACTTCTGCTCCGATCTGAGCAAGGTCGGATCCGCAGTGCTGATGCGCGAACAGATCGACACCTTCCGGTTCGGTGCCCTGTCGAACGTGCGAACGCTCGCCAAGGAGATGTCGACGCAGGTCGCGATGCTCCGCTATCTCGACAACAACCAGAACAAGCGCACGTCGCCGAACCAGAACTTCGCACGCGAGTTGATGGAGCTGTTCCTGCTCGGTGTCGGGAACTACACCGAGGCCGACGTCGAGGCCGCGACCGCTGCCTGGACCGGGCACACCGACACATGGGACACCGATGCTTACGTCTGGAGGGCCGACTGGCACGACGACAGTGCCAAGCAGTACCTCGCGAGGACCATCAACAGCGGTGGTGACCCGAAGCTGCACGGCGCCGAGACGATCGACGTGATCCTGGGCACCGGCGTCGTCCCGCAGGGCGCGAGCGTCGCAGCGAATCGTGGCCGCCCGACCAAGGAGGTCGCGGCCGAGTTCCTGTCGAACAAGCTGTGGATCGAGTTCGCCGGCACGAAACCTCCGCCCGCCGTGCTCAGCGCGTTGCGAACTGTTGCGGTGGACAACGACTTCGACGTCACGCCATGGCTCCGCGCCCTGCTGCTGCGTCCCGAGTTCTACTCGACCGAGGTGAAGCAGGGCCTCGTCCGGTCGCCGGTGGAGTTCGTCGTCGCATGCATGGTGGCCACTGGTCGTCGCTCCGCCGAGGCGACGCCGCTGTGGTTGATGGAAGGCATGGGCCAGCGCCCGCTCTTCCCGCCCAACGTCAGCGGGTGGCAGCACAACGGGTACTGGGTCAACGCGAGCGCGATGGCCAAGCGCACCGACACGGCGCAGGCCTTCGCATGGCGGTCGATGACGGGCTACTGGAACGGCGACGGCCTGATGCGTCTGGCGGGCGGCACGATCTCCCGCACCGAGATCACCGAGGGCACGTACCGCGACCAGCCCCTTGCCCTGCTCGACCGGATGCTCGAGTTGATGCGGCTGACGCTCACACCATCGACCCATGCTGTGCTGAGCGCGCACTCCACCCAGTCGGAACGCTGGGAACGGAGCGATCTGCTCGCCTTGATCATGCTCGCCCCCGAGCTCCACGTCGCCTGAGGTCCGCGAAGATGCTCGATTCCGATATCCCCACGACCCAGGCGCTCGCTCATCTCCACCGCTCGGAGGCGGTCGACGCGCACACCCTCGACCGGCGGCGTTTCCTCCAGTTGATCGGGGCCGGCGTCGGTGCCGGCGCGCTCGCCGGCAGCACCGGTTCGTTGCTCGACGGGCTGTTCCTGCCGGGTCACGACCCGAGCGCGTGGGCGGCGGGGCCGCTCGGACCGACCGACGGCATCCTCGTGGTGATCGGCATGTTCGGTGGCAACGACGGGCTCAACACGGTCGTTCCGTTCACCGACGGCAACTACTACGACATGCACGGTGGGCTCGCGATTCCGGGGAACCAGACCCTGCCGTTGAACGGTCAGGTCGGTCTCAATCCGCACCTCACCGAGTTCAAGCGGTTCTGGGACGCCGGTCAGCTCGCGATCGTCGACGGGATCGGGTACGCGAACCCGGATCTGTCGCACTTCAATTCGATGGCGTACTGGATGGCCGGTCGCCCCAATGCGTTGCCCAGCACGGGGTGGCTCGGTCGCTGGCTCGACGGGTATCTCGGCGGTTCGAAGGATCTGTACGCGGCGACCGAGGTCGGATACTCGGTTCCCCTCCACCTCATCGGCCGGCAACAGCGGGGGACGGTCGTGCCGCCGGATCGTCCCGGCTACGGCTCCGGTACGTCCGCTCGCCAACTCCGTCAGTACCAGACGATCCGCAACATGCAGACCGCTGCGAACGGGCCATGGTTCGGCGCCGTCTCCCAGGCGTTCATCGACCATCTCGATCTGGCCAAGACGCTCGCTCCCGTGATCCCGGAGTCGGACGATCTGCCCGACACCCGCATCGTGGCGCAACTCGAGGTGGCGGCTCGACTGATCAACGCCAACCTCGGCTTCCGCGTCGTGACAGCCGGATTCGGCGACTTCGACAGCCATGCGGGTCAGCCGGATCAGCACCGGACCAGGATGCAGGAGCTCAACGCCGCGGTGCAGCGGTTCTTCGCGACGTTGGATCCGGCGTGGAGCCGGCGAGTGACGGTGATGACGTTCTCGGAGTTCGGTCGCACACCGTGGGACAACGACGGTGCGGGCACCGATCATGGCTCGTCGGCGCCCCACTTCGTGATCGGCCAGAACGTCAAAGGCGGACTGTACGGCCGGCGCCCCTCGATGGCCGGCCTGCGGCGATGGGACCGGATGGCACACCACGTCGACTTCCGGTCGTACTACGCGTCGATCATCGACGGATGGCTCGGCGGTGGATCGAGCGAGGTGCTCGGCGGCAACTTCGAGAACCTGGGCCTGTTCGCACGAGGGCCGGGCAGACTCCCCGGGGGCGGGGTCGAGGCCGGCCCTGCGGTCCTGACCGCTCCTTCGATGTTCACGCCGCTGACGCCCAAACGCATCGCGGACACGCGCGACGGGATGGGGGGAGTCCCCAAGCGCAAGCTTCGAGCCGGGGAAACGGTCCGCGTCAAGGTCACGGGGGTGGGCGGCGTACCGAAGTCGGGTTGCACCGCGATCGTCGCGAACGTGGCTGCCGTGGATGCGACCACGTCGATGTACTTCACGGTCTTCCCCGGGTCGACGGCGCGGCCGAAGACGGCGAGCCTGAACGGTCGACCGGGTCGACCGGTGCCGAACCTCGTCGTGATGGCGGTCGGTACCGACGGGGCCGTCGAGGTCTTCAACTCGCATGGCGAGACGCATTGCGTGATCGACGTGTTCGGGTACTTCGCGGAGGGTGCCGGCGATCGCTTCACGCCGCTGCAGCCGGCGCGGCTGTTCGACACCCGGTCTGGTGCCGGCATCCGCAAGGGCAAGCTGCTCGACCGCACCGTGGTCGACGTGCAGGTGTCGGGTCGTGCCGGCGTGCCGAAGTCGGGAGCGACCGCCGTGGTGATGAATCTCGCGGTCACCGAGCCCGAGAGTCGGGGTTACCTCCGGGCGACGCCGAAGGGCGCGGCGGTACGTGAGACGGCGAACGTGAACTTCTTCCCGGGCGACACCGTTCCGAACCTCGTGATCTGCAAGATCGGCGACGGTGGCAAGATCACGATCGACGGGCGCGGTGCTGCGATGCACGCGGTCGGCGACGTGTTCGGGTACTTCGGTGCAGATGGTGAGCGCTTGCGGGCGATGCCGCCGCGGCGTGTGCTCGACACCCGCGACGGTACCGGTGCAGCAGCGGGTCCGGTGACGCCGAAGCGCTCGCTCAAGCTCGCCCTGGCCGGTCGCGACGGGATTCCCAGCGGTGCGACCGCAGTTGTCTTGAACGTCGCCGTGACCAACGTCGCCGCACGGTCGTACCTGTCGGTGTGGCCGTACGGCGAGGACCATCCGGGCACCGCGAACCTCAACCTCGTGCCAGGACGCAACATCGCCAACCTGGTCGCGTGCCGGCTCGGCGAGGGCGGAGCGCTCTCGATCGCCAACGTGCTCGCGAGCTGTGACGTGATCGCCGACGTGTTCGGCTACTTCGTCGACTGAGCAGCCCTGCACCGCTCGCGGAGCGAGCCGGTACCGTCGCGACTCGTGACCGACACGACCGACGATCCGTCACGCCGCGGCCGGCTGATCGGCCTCAAGCTGCGCGCCCTGGTCCGCGATCACCTCGGCGACGATTCGCTCACCGACGCTTCCGAGTTCGCACCCGGGGCGGCGTTGTTGCACGGCGACACCGCGTGGACGTTGCTCGACAGCAGTCCCGCTCGCCGGCTCGGCGCGGCGCTGGCCTGGGCGTTGCGTTCCGGGGCTTCGTCGCTGCAGGTGATCGCCGAGGACGGGACCGGAACCCTGACGCGTCGCGCATCCGAGTTCGCGATGCCCGTCACGGTGTGGCGTGCGGACGGCCGTTCGCTGCTCCCGGCGGTCGCCGAGCCACTCGAACCATCGCGCGCCGTGCCGACCCATCACGAGCAGTTCCGCGCGCTGATCATCGCGGGCGGCGCCGAGCCGCTCGTCGAGCACGGTGTGCTCTTCGGTGAGGTGCGCGGTCTCGAGGTGTGCCGGGTCGTCGACGACCCGCACCTCGGCTCCACCCGATTGGAGGTCGGCGTCGGGGCGCACGACCGCGAGGCGTTCCAGATGATGCACGGTGACGTTCCGGCCGCCGAGTCCCTGTCGCGCATCTCGGCGATCGTGGCCGGCCATCGCGAGGTCGGCATGCCGCAGCACCCGTTGAACAGGCTTGCTGCGGAGCGCTTCATCCGGTGGCGGATCGAACAGGACCCGTCCCTCATCGGTGCGGTGTCGGCGGCCCATGCGCCGCCGCCGGTGCCGCGCTCGAACCTGAAGGACCCCGAGCCCTGCGTCGCCCACGGTGTCGATGCCGATGGTCGCATGGTGATCGTGGTGTGCGCGGTCGGTGTCGACCTCGACGTGGTCCCGTACGCGGCCGACGCCCGGCTGGCCGCCGAGGCGGCCGCACCGGGCGTCGGGCGGGGAGGACGACTCGTGATCGCGATGCCGTCACGGGATCGAGTCCGGGTGACGGCCGAGTTGGGCGACCGCTTGGCTCACCCGGTCGACGTCGCGTCGATCGACTGAGGACTCGAGCGGATGGGTCGCTTCGCTCCTTCCGCTCGAGTCCTCCGTCTCCGTCCGTCGTGAAGCGCCTGTCGGTGCAGTACCTCAGCCCGACGGCCGGCGTCGGTCACTCGGCCAGCGGTGTTCACTCCGAGAGCGACGCCTGATCTGACTGCTCGCTCGTGGTCTCGATAGCGGGAGTGGCGGGCGTGGTGTCGATCTCGACCCGTCGTGCCTGCGGCTCGTCGAAGGTCGAGATGCGGACGGTCAGCCGGCCGTCGACGTGGTTGGCACGGATCGACTCGGGATCGAGCCGACCGTTGAGGCGCAGGCTGCGCTGCCACTCCATCGTGTCGGTGTTGGCGCTGAGCGTCAGGGTGGTGCCGGCGACCTCGACGTTGACCGCCTCGGCGGGGACGCCGGGGAGATCGACGGTGAGGACGTACTCGTCGTCGTGCCACGCGCCGTCGACCATCGGGCCGAGTTGGCGACGGGAGTCGAAGAACGAGTTGGTGATCTGCTCGAAGGCCCGGTCGAAGCTGCGGTCGAACGTGGCGATCGGTGTGCGATGGCGAACGATCATGGATGATCCCTCCGTGTGATTGGTTTCGGGTTGACGTATCGAAATGGATTCCACCACACTGCGATGTGGTGATAGATACTCTACAGAAATCCTGAGCCGTTGCAACTCAGGATCTGGTGATGATCCGATGGCGGTATCCTCCCGGGGCCATGCTCGATCCCGGCCTCGTCGCCCGTCTCTCCGCCGTGTCGGAGGAGTTCCGCGAGCTCGAGGCACGTCTCGCCGACCCCGAGACGCTGAGTGATTCCGATCGCCTGAGAACGGTCTCGCAGCGGTACCGCGAGCTCGAACCCGTCGTCGCGACCTATCTGGCCTATCGGTCCCGGCTCGACGATCTCGGCGCCGCCCGCGAGCTGCTCGAGGACGCCGACGGTGGCGAGCGGACGCTCGCGCAGGACGAGATCGACGACGCCGGGGTGGAGCTCGCCCGCCTCGAGCACACGCTCCGCGAGTTGCTGCTCCCGACGGATCCGCACGCCGGGCGGTCGGTCATCGTCGAGCTCCGGGGTGCCGAGGGCGGCGAGGAAGCGAACCTGTTCGCACGCGACCTGCTGTCGATGTACGAGGCCTACGCGACCCGGCGCAACTGGCGACACGAGATCCTCTCGCTCGATCCCAGCGATCTGGGCGGGGTCAACCAGGTCACCTTCGTGGTGCGCGGCGACGACGCCTGGCAGCGCCTCAAGTTCGAGGGCGGGCCCCATCGCGTCCAGCGAGTGCCGGTCACCGAGAGCCAGGGCCGTATCCACACCTCGTCGGCAACGGTGGCCGTTCTCCCGGAGGCCGACGAGGTCGATGTCGATGTCGACGACCGCGATCTCATGATCGACGTCTACCGATCGTCGGGCGCCGGTGGCCAGCACGTCAACACGACCGACTCGGCCGTCCGCATCACCCACGTCCCGACGGGCGTCGTCGTGACGATGCAGGACGAACGCAGCCAACTCCAGAACCGGGCCCGCGCGATGCAGGTGCTGCGCGCTCGCCTGTACGAGATGGCGCGCCGCGAGCGCGACGCCGAGCTCTCGGCCGAACGACGATCGCAGGTCGGCGGCGGCGGACGCAGCGAGAAGATCCGCACCTACAACTTCAAGGAGAACCGGGTGACCGACCACCGGATCGGCTTGACCGTGTACCGGCTCTCCGACGTCCTGGCCGGCGACCTCGACCTCGTGGTCGACCCGCTGCTGCACGACGAGCGCGCACGTCAACTCGCCGAACTCGAGGGCTGACGTGGACGACCATCGGGTCTCGTTGCGCTCCCTGTGGGCGCAGACCGCTGGCGTGGTCGAACGTCACGAGGCCCGCTGGCTCTGCGAGGTCGCGGTTGCGCTCGACGGTGCCGAGTTCGACGCAGCCCTCGACGAACCGGTCACCGAACGCATGGTTGCGCACCTCGATGCGATGCTCGCCCGGTACCGAGCCGGCGAACCGTTGCCCTACGTGCTCGGTCGGTGGTCGTTCCGGCACCTCGATCTGGCGATCGATCGTCGCGTGCTGATCCCGCGACCGGAGACCGAGTTGGTCGCCGGCGCGGCGGTCGAACTCGCTCGGGCGGTGCCAGACCGTCGTCTCGTCGCCGATCTCGGGACCGGATCGGGCGCGATCGGGTTGTCGCTCGCCGTGGAGTTGCCGGTCGACGGCACGACCGTGTGGATCACCGACACCAGCGAGGACGCGCTCGCCGTCGCCGGCGCGAACCTCGCCGGCATCGGCCGAGCCGCAGCCAACGTCCGGATCGGTCGCGGTTCGTGGTTCGAGGCGTTGCCGTGCGGTGAGCGATTCGACGTGATCGTCGCGAACCCGCCCTACGTCGCCATCGCGTCGCCCGAGCTGGCGCCGTCGGTGCGTGAGTGGGAGCCCGCCGCAGCGTTGTTCGCGGGCGCCGACGGGCTCGACGCACTTCGCGAGATCGTCCGCTGCGCCCCCTCCCACCTCACCGTCGACGGGTGGCTCGTGCTCGAGATCGGCGCCGATCAGGGGCGGGCCGTTCGCACGTTGCTCGGCGACGCAGGCTTCGTCGACATCGAGATCCGGTCCGATCTCACGGGGCGTGACCGGATCGCGCTCGGACGGTCGGTCGCGGTCTGAGCTCGATCAGTTCGACGTCGGTCAGTACAGGGAGCCCGACGACGCGCCGGCGTCGTCGCCACGGGCGGCGGCGAGCTCGCTGGCGTACCCCGCCCGCATCGCCAACGCATCGCTGGTCACGGTGATCATCCGGAAACCCTGGGTGCGGCGGGTCGGGGTCAGCGGGCCCGTGGCGTGGATGCCGGGGACGACTCCATGACGCACGCAGGCGGCGACGATGGTGGCCAACGCCTCGTCGAACACGGGGTTGCCGTCGTTGCCGTACGGCTCCAAACCGAGGCTGATCGACAGGTCGGCCGGGCCGACGTAGATCGCGTCGATGCCGGGGACCGACAGGATGTCGTCGAGGTTCGCGATCGCCTCGGTGGTCTCGATCATCGGGATGACGGCGATGTGCTCGGCAGCCCACGCCCGGTTGTCCGGATGGCGCATGCCGGCCATGACGGGTCCCCAGCTACGGGAACCGTCGGGGGCGTAGCGCGCGGATCGCACGACGGCCTCGGCCTGCTCGCGGGTGTTCACCATCGGGACCACGACGCCGTGCGCACCGGCGTCCAGGGTCTTGCCGATGACGCCCGGCTCGTTCCAGGGCACCCGTGCGATGGGGGTGCCGCCCGAGAGCTCGATCGCCTGGATCATCGACACCGAGACCTGATAGTCGACGACACCGTGCTGGGTGTCGATGCACACGTAGTCGACGGGTTGGCGAGCGGCGATCTCGGCCGAGACGAAGCTCGGGACCGACAACCAGAGCCCCAGCGTCTCGCCACCGGCCGCCCAGATCTCACGAAGTCGCGTCATCGTCGGAGTCTCTCACGTCGGCGGTGTCACCACCGTGGCCGGTCGTCCGGACAACACGGCAAGGGCGTTCTCGATCGAGTGCTCGTACAACCGGCGGCGTCCGGCCACCGTGGCCGACGCGATGTGGGGTGTGACGACGACGTTGGGGCGATCGAGCAGCGGGTGACCTGCCGGCAGGGGCTCGGGATCGGTCACGTCGAGACCGGCACCGGCGAGGTGACCGCGATCGATCGCGGCGAGCAGGGCATCGTGATCGACGAGCACGCCGCGGGCGCAGTTGACCAGGTACGAGCCGGGCCGCATTCGAGCGAGGGCGTCCGTGTCGATCATCTTCGTGGTCGACGGCAACGCCGGGGCATGGAGCGAGACGACGTCGGATCGTTCCAGCAGTTCGTCGAACGCGACGAGTTCGACGTCGGCGACCGGTGACGATGCGACGCCGGGATCGCACGCGACCACCCGCATTCCCAGAGCCTGGCCCGCGAGTGCGACTCGTGATGCGATCCGGCCGATGCCGACGAGTCCGAGCGTGCGGCCGTCGAGCTCGAGCGCACGGCCGATCGGTTCGCCCTTCAAGCCATCGCGAGCGCGGGCGACGTGGTGGGGAAGGTGCTTCGTGACCGCGAACAGGAGCGCCATCGTGTGCTCGGCGGTGGAGACCATCGGCGCCAGGGGCGCGTTGCAGACGGTGATACCAGCCGCAGCGGCGTCGGCGACGTTCACGTTGTCGTAGCCGACGCCGACCCGCGAGATCACCGTCGCTCGGAGCGCGAGCTGGAATGCTCGTGCGTCCCAGGGCCGGACGGCCCCGGCGAGGATGGCGTCGGCTCGATCGAGTCCGTCGTCGTCGCCCGAGCCGACGACGATGCATCGTCCGTCGACGAGGTCCCGGTAGGTGTCGGGGAACGGGTGATCGACGAACAAGAGCGGCAGCGCAGCGTCAGCGGGCATTGCCGGAACGTAGCCCCGATCGCCCCTCGGGCCGAACGCCGACGATCCGGTAGCGTTCGCTCACCATGACCGACGAGCAGCTCGCGAGGTATCGATCGAGCATCGACAACATCGATGCGGCCCTCGTGCACCTGCTCGCCGAGCGCTTCAAGATCACCCAGGACGTCGGCCGCTACAAGGCATCCGCCGGACTGCCGGCCGCCGACCTCGAACGCGAGGCTCGCCAAGTCGAGCGGCTGCGCGTGCTCGCCGAGGAATCGGGCCTCGATCCGGTGTTCTCGGAGAAGTTCCTCCGGTTCATCGTGGCGGAAGTCATCCATCATCATCAGCGCATCGCTGAGCAGGAGCCGCCGACCCGCGATTGAATCGGTGGTGTCATGAGCGAACGCTTCGACATCGCCGTCATCGGTGGCGGCCCCGCGGGAGCGGCGACCGCGATCCGCGCTGCGCGCTCCGGTGCCCGGGTGGTCGTGGTCGAGAAGGGCGCGCACGGGCGCGACAAGATCTGTGGCGACGGTCTGACGCCGCGTGCGGTGGCCGCGCTCGACGAGTTGAAGATCCCCCTCGACGAGGCCCACCTGATCGCCGGACTCCGCATGATCGCCGGCAAGCAGGTGCGGGAGCTCCCGTGGCCCGGCGGCGAGCGATTCCCGAACCACGGTGCGGTGTGGCCGCGCCGTCGCCTCGATGCGGCGCTGATCGATGCCGCGGTCGAAGCCGGCGCCGACGTCCGCTTCGAGACGACCGGAGAGGTCGTGTTCGACGACGCAGGTCGCGCCGTCGGTGTCGCCACCCCGCACGGGCGGCTCGCAGCCGAGTTGGTCGTGGCGGCGACTGGCGCACCGGGGGCGGTCGCCCGACAACTCGGCGCCGAGCGGGACCCGAACGAACCGTTCGGGCTCGCGATCCGCGCCTACGTCGAGAGCCCACGCCACGCCGACGAGCACCTCGAGGCGTGCCTCACCATCCGCGATGCGCACGGGACCTGGATCCCCGGTTACGGCTGGATGTTCCCCTGCGGCGACGGCACGGTCAACATCGGGGTCGGGGCGCTCTCGACCATGAAGGGCTTCAAGGGCCTCAACCTGAACCGCCTCCTCGACAGCTACCGCTCGCTCGTGGCCGACACGTGGGAGATCGGCCCCAACCTCGAGCGTCCTCGTGCATGGAGGTTGCCGATGAGCGCCGTGAAGCGTCACGGTGCAGGTTGGGTCGCGATCGGCGACGCGGCCGGCCTCGTCAATCCGATGAACGGCGAGGGCATCGACTACGGCTTGGAATCGGGGATGCTCGCCGCCGACCTGTTCCTCGACGACCCGGCGACGGCTCCCGCCGAGTACGACCGATTGATCGGTGAGCGTTTCGACGGGTTCCTTCGGACCGGACGCCGCTTCGCCTTCCTCATCGGCCATCCGGGTCTGATGCGAACGGGTCTGCGATTCGCGGTCGGCACGCAGGCGATCGCGAACATCACGCTCCAGGTCATGGGCAACCTCGTCGACGCCGACACTCCGGGTGCCGCCGGACGCACGATGCGCATCGCCGACCGGACACTCGCCCTCGCCGATCCACTGCTCCGCAAGACCCGGGCGAGGGCCTAGTAGTGGCGACCGGGCGGGACTCCGCGAGGACGAGCTTCGGGATCGACATCGGCGGAACGGGCATGAAGGCGGCTCCGGTCGATCTCGCGACGGGTGCGCTCGTCGCCGATCGCTGCCGGATCGACACGCCGAAGCCTGCGACGCCCGAGCGGATGGCCGCGGTCGTGGCCGAGCTGGTCGAACACCATGGGTGGACCGGGCCGGTCGGGGTCTGCATGCCGTCGGTCGTCCAGCACGGCACGGTGCGCAGCGCGGCCAACATCGCCGACGCATGGCTCGGGGTCGACGGTGATGCGCTGTTCACCGCGGCCATCGGTGCGCCGGTGCAACTGCTCAACGACGCCGATGCAGCCGGATTGGCGGAGATGACATGGGGCGTCGGCCGTGGCCGCACCGGCGTGGTGATCTGCCTCACGTTCGGTACCGGGATCGGGTCCGGGTTGTTCGTCGACGGCACACTGGTGCCCAACACCGAGCTCGGCCACCTCGAGCTCGATGGGCACGTCGCCGAGCGGATGGCCGCCGCCAGTGCCCGCAAGCGGGACGGGATCTCGTGGCACGAGTGGGGTGACCGGGTCGACCACTACCTCCGGCACGTGGCGATGCTGTTCTCGCCCGACCTGATCATCCTCGGGGGAGGGGCGAGCAAGCGGGCCCGCACGTGGATCGGGCGACTCGACCCGGGGTGCGAGGTGGCCGTGGCCGAGCTCGCCAACGACGCCGGCATCGCCGGAGCGGCGCTGATGGCGCCCGAGCCGGGATCACGCCTCGATCGACGCGAGTGAGTGCCCGACCCGGCGTTGGCGCACGGCGAGCACGACGAGCGTGATGACGGTGAGGGGCACCACGAAACCCAGGAGTGTGACGGCGTACTCGTCCGCCGCCTGGTGCTCGGCACTGTCGAGCACCAACCAGCCGATGTAGGCGCCGTAGTAGACGAGGAACAACACCCCCTCCCAGCGCAGCAACGAGTAGCCGTTCCAGAAGATCGGCAGGCATGCGAACGCCACCGCGATCATCACGGGGATGTCGAGTGCGAGCGCGCCGTCGGGGATCGGGATCGCAGACGGTGAGACCGCAGCGGTGATGCCGAGCACGGCCAGGATGTTGAACAGGTTCGAGCCGATCGCGTTGCCGACCGCGAGGTCGCGCTGGCCGCGGGCGGCGGCGAGGACCGACGTGGCGATCTCCGGCAGGGATGTGCCGACTGCGACCACGGTCAGCCCGATCACGAGCTCGCTGACGCCGAGCGCCGCGGCGAGGTCGGTCGCCGCCTCGACGAGCGCCGACGATCCGATCACGAGCAGCACCAGACCTGCGAGCACGAACCCGATGTCGGTCCAGGCCGAGCTCGCCTTGAGCGTGTCCTCGCTGAGGGCCTCGCTGTACTCCTCGGCGACCGATGGGGAGGTCGAACGCCGGGAGCTGACGACCGTCCACGTGATGTAGCCGACGAGCATCGCGACGAAGAGCAGGCCCTCCCAGCGCCCGAGCTCGTTGTCGAGACCGAGCACGAACACGAGGATCGACAACCCGAGCACGATCGGAACGTCGATGCGCACGATTCGCTGGGCGACGACGAGGCCACCCCCGATCGTCGCCGACAGCCCGAGCACGAGCAGCACGTTGGCGATGTTGGAGCCGACCACGTTGCCGACGGCGAGGTCGGCCTCGTCGCGCAGCGCCGCACCGAGGCTGACCGCCAGTTCGGGCGCGCTCGTGCCGAAGGCGACGACCGTCAGGCCGATGACGACCGCAGAGAGGCCGGTCCGGGCGGCCAGGCGGGCGGCGCCTCGGACGAGCGCCTCGGCACCGACCACGAGGGCGACGACGCCGACGGCGAAGAAGACGACGGTCAGCAGATCCATGACCGGTGCAGTCTGGCGGAGAGGCGCTGCAAGTGAAACGTCGTCGGCCGAGGACGGCGTGTCGGCGGTGGCGTGCCGCAAGGGGGTGATGCCCGCGCCGACCGCACCCAGGGTGTCCGACCGCCGGTCGGCGTTCGGACCGGCGGTCGGTCGAGCCCTGGACCGGGCCGAATCACCGGACTGCGTCGTGGCGGCGACGACCCGGCATCGTCAGCCGAGCGTCGATCGCATCACCACGGCCTGGATCTCGGCCACCACGCGTCGATCGCAGCGAAGACCTCCGGGTGGTGGGCGAGGGCGTTGTGGGCCACCGTCGGGAACATCAGATGGGTGGCGCCGGGAAACAGTTCGAGCCCCGAGTCGCCGTCGACATGGCCGGAGGCGCTCGACGGGATGACGAGCGCATCACCGATGAGCCTCGCCAGAGGGTGCTCGGGGTCCGAGGTCACCGTGCCGGCCACGGTCAGATGATCGGCACGCCGGAGGCGATGTGCCCGGTGGGGGAACGGACGCTCGCGGGCGCCGGGATCCTGCTCGAGCCAGTCCTCGTCGCGGAGCACACCGAATCGCAGATCCTTGATGCCGGCACTTCGGCGATCGAGCCCGAGACCAACGAGGCGTGTCGCCGGAACCGGGAACGACCACAGTGCCGCGCTCGCGGAGTTGACGAAGGCCTCCAGCGGTGCTCCGGCGTTGGGGACGCCGATCAGCACCACGCGCCGGACCTTGGTGGTCCAGCGACGGCCGATCGGCAGGTGCCGTCCTCGCGGCCGTACCTCACGGGCGTGCTGGCAAGCCGACCGCACGACAAGACCACCCATGCTGTGCCCGATCAGGTTGATCTCTCGAACCCGCACGGGCCAGATCTGCACGAGGCGGTTCAGCAGCTGGGCCAGCTCGCGCCCGTTGGTCGAGATGTGGCGGCCCGTGTTGTACCGCAGAGCGAGCGTGGTGACTCCGTGGTCGCGGGCGAGCAGGGAACCGTAGGTGGTCGACTCGTCGTCGGGGAATCGCCAGATCGATTCGTTCGACATCAAGCCGTGCACGAGCACGCAGATGCGCGGGCTCGCGTCTCCCACGACATCGCTGATCGCATCGCGTGTGGTCCCTCGATCGAGCGGGAGCGCTGTTTCGCCTGCCCGGATCGTCATGGTGGTCGCGAGCTGCGACCCGCGTTCGTCGAGCAGGTCGCCGAACAACCCGTTGACCACGGCCACTGCGTCATCACGCCGTCCGCTCATCGACGTGAGCAGGCGGAGCACGGATCCGGCTCCCGCTGCGATCCGTGAACGATCGCCCGTCAGGGTGTCGAGCCGACCGGGAATGACCACTCGGGGGACGGTAGCGCGCCCATGCGGGGACCGGGCGGCAGCGTTGCCGCGCCGGGTGACCAGACCGTTGTCGACCCGTGCGACGTGTTCGCGAGGTCGGATCGGGATCAGCTGCGCTTGAGTCGGCGCAGCCAGCTCTCGGCGTAGCGAAGCCGACGATCGAGCTGGTCGACCGTCGCTGTCGACACCTTGGCGATTCCGGCCAGGCGGTTCATCTCGCCCTGCACCTTGGCGTGGCCCCAACCGGTCAGATCGACCAGGCGCTTCGCGACGTCGGCGTTGCGAGTCCGGAGATCATCCTTCTGCTCGGCGACGCTGAGCGAACCCCACGTCACGAGCCCGGCCTCGGTCGGGATCTCGGGCAGATCGACGGCGAGCGTCGGATCCTCGGCGAACACGGGGTCGGGCGGATCGGGCTCGTCATCGAAATGGTGGACTCCCTCCTCGGTGACGGTGTGGAACTTCACACCGGTCGCGGTCGACGACACGACCGTGAACAACGACAGCTGCTCCGCGAACAGGTCGTTGTCGTGCACCTGGCGATCGAGCTCGCCGTCGGGGGCGAATTCGTGGTCACGCTCGGTGGGTGGTCGGAGCACGTGTCGGCGGGATTCCGCGATCTGGAACGCGTGGCTTCGCAGGCGCGGATCGTCCGGCACGTACACGTAGGCCTTCTGCGTCGGTCGGCCCGCCTGCCAGCGGACGAAGCGTCCGACCGCCTGACGGAAGAACAGCTCGGTCGACGTGGTGGTCGCATAGACGCCGACGCGGAGGCGGGGGATGTCGACGCCCTCGGAGACCATCCGCACCGCGACGAGCCATGGGCGGTCGTTGGCGGCGAACTCGGCGATCTTGCGTGATGCCATCGGATCGTCGCTCACCACCACGTCGGCGGGGGTCGCGAACCGGTTGCGGAGCATCCTCGCGATGCCCTGGGCGTGCTCCTGGTCGCTCGCGATCACGAGCCCACCTGCGTCGGGCTGCTCGATGCGGATCGCCCGCAGCCGATCGTGGGCCTGACCGAGCACGGTCGTGATCCAGTCGCCGTCGAGACTGAGCGCTGTGCGGAGCCTCGCCGACACTTGATCGCGGGCGAGCTCGTCGTCGAAGCTCGCCCGCAGCACGTCGCCAGACGGGGTGCTCCACTCCATCTGGCCGTCGATCCGGGGGAAGTAGACCGGGCGGACCACGCCGCCATCTCGCAGTGCGTCGGCGTAGCCATAGGTGTAGTCGGCGCGGGCGAGATCGCCCTCTGCGGTCGCGTCGTACCGTACGAACGGGATCTTCGAGCTGTCGCTGCGGAACGGGGTGCCCGAGAGCGACAGCCGCTTGGCCGACAGCTCGAAGGCCTGGCGGATTCCGTCGCCCCACGCCCGCTCGTGGCCGGCATGGTGCACCTCGTCGAGGATCACCATCGCGTCGGCGGCGAGGCCCCGCAGCTTGTCGGCGGCAGGCCCGGTGGCGATCTGCTGATACGTCGTGACCAACCCGTGCACGTCTCGGGCGAGGCCCTGCCCCGGTGCCCAGTCGGGGTCGAGTTGGAGCCCCATCCGATGGGCGGCGAGCGACCATTGGATCTTGAGATGGCTCGTCGGCGCCACCACGACCAGGCGGCGACGCTCGGCAGCCAGCGTCGCCCGCGCACACGTCAGCGCGAACGTGGTCTTGCCCGCTCCCGGAGTCGCGACCGCGAGGAAGTCGGGCTGGTCGTCGCTTCGGAACTGATCGAACGCAGCGCGCTGCCACGGGCGGAGGGTGACGGTGCTCAACGGGGTCCGGGTCGTGTGGTGGGTGTCTCGGTGTGGACGTTCCTCGGCATTCGCGGCGAGGGACCCACGAGTGTGGCCGGTGGTGGCGTGGCGTCCAACCTGGCACACTGCATTCATGCGCATGCGTTGAGTCGCGGCCTGCCCGCTCACCCCGCCGTCGTCCTCTGGGAGTCGTCTCGCATGTCAGCAACCATCTCGCTCCACGACGTCACCGTCTCGCGTGGCCCGCGTCCCATCGTCGTCCAGGTCGATCTCGTGGTCCCACCCGGCCGTCGGATCGGCGTTGTCGGCCCAAACGGGGTCGGGAAATCCACCCTGCTCGCAGCGTGCGCCGGGGCGGTCGCGATCGATGCCGGGGAGGTCCGCCTGACGCCGCCCTCGGCCACGATCGGATGGCTGCGCCAGGAACCCGAACGCACCCGTGAGCCCGTTCGCTCGCTGCTGTCCCGACGAACGGGCGTCACCGACGCTCAGACCGAGCTGGACCGTGCGACGACTGCGCTGGCCGAGAGTCAGCCCGGTTCCGCCGACCGGTACGACGTGGCGCTCCAGCGATGGCTCGCGCTCGGTGCCGCTGACCTCGATGCTCGTATCGGTGCCACGGCCGCCGAGCTCGGGATCTCGCCGCGCCTGTTCGGTCAACCGGCTGCGACCCTGTCGGGCGGGGAGGCGGCGCGGGTCGGGCTGGCGGCGTTGCTCCTGTCGAGCTTCGACGTCTACCTGCTCGACGAACCGACCAATGATCTCGATCTCGACGGGCTCGTCCGGTTGGAGTCGTGGGTGCTCGCCACCGACGCGCCGGTGGTGCTCGTCAGCCATGACCGCAGGTTCCTCGATCGTGTCGTCACCGATGTGCTGGAGATCGATGAGTTCTCGCACCGCGTGACCGAATTCGGTGGTGGTTGGCAGGCGTACGTGGCCGAGCGGGAACGGGCTCGCCGCCATGCGTGGGAGCGGTTCGAGGAGTACGACAGCCAACGCCGATCGCTTGCAGGACGAGCCCAGCAGCAGCGTGAATGGGCCCAGCAGGGCCAGGCGAAGGTGCGCCGCTCGATGAACGACGAGCCCGACAAGATCATCCGAAGATACCGCCTCGACCAGACCGAGCAGCTGGCCGGCAAGGCTGCCCAGACGAAGCGGGCGATGGAACGTCTCGACCAGGTCGACAAGCCACGCGAGCCCTGGCAACTTCGACTCGAACTGCCCGAGGTCGCTCGTAGCGGCGACGTCGTCGTCCGGCTCGCGGGCGCGGTGGTCGAGCGAGGTGACTTCCGGCTCGGTCCGGTCGACCTGCTCGTCGAGTACGGCGACCGAATCGCACTCGTGGGGCACAACGGGGCCGGAAAGTCGACGCTGCTCGACGTGATCCTCGGCCGGACGGCACCGACGGCCGGGAGTGCGACCCTCGGGAGCGGGGTCATCGTCGGCGAGATCGAGCAGGTGCGCGAGCAACTCGACCGAGGCGACCCGTTGCTGCGCGCCTTCCTGGACGAGACCGGATGGTCGATCGGCGAGGCGCGAACGCTGCTCGCCAAGTTCGGTCTCGTCGGCGATCATGTCGACCGCGAAACCAGCTCGCTGTCGCCGGGGGAGCGGACGCGTGCCGTGCTCGCACTGCTCATGGCGAAAGGGGCCAACCTGTTGGTCCTCGACGAACCGACCAACCACCTCGACCTGCCCGCGATCGAACAGCTGGAACAGGCGCTCGACACGTTCGCCGGCACCGTGCTGCTCGTCACCCACGACCGCGAGCTGCTCGATCGGGTGCGGATCACCCGAACCGTGCGACTCCGGGACGGTGTGCACATCGCGTGAGGATGTCACCGTTCGTGACATCGGTCGCAGGATGCGCACCCTGCGTCCTCATTCGGTCATGACTCGCTCAAGACCGGTCGGTGCGGATCGAGTTCCACCTGCTGTTGGCCGATGACCATACGTGGACGGGGATTCGGCGCGCGCGCTCGGATCGGAGCGCGCGGGCGACGGTCGGTGGAGTCGACGCCCCGTGCTCGGCTGGCTGGTCCGTGTCTCGGCACTCGCCGGCCCCCTCGTCACCTCGATCGTCGTGGCCTGGTCGCTGACGGCTGTCGCGCCATCTCCGGGTGGACCAATCCTCGCGATCGTTCGTTGGCTCGTGATCGCCGCGATCTCATCGGGCGTCCTGGTGATGCTCGAGCGTGCCGGACGAAGACTGATCCCGATCGCGTCGCTGCTCGACCTCACCTTGGTCTTTCCCGACCGGGCTCCGTCACGCTTCCGCGTCGCACTGCGGACAGGTACGACGAGCCAGCTGCAGCGGCGCATCGACGAGACCCGGGAGGGCCAGCGGGGCGAAACACCGGCCGACGCCGCACGCCGGGTCATCGAGCTCGTGGCCGCGTTGCGGGTGCACGATCACATCACCCGTGGCCACTCCGAACGCGTTCGCGCCTACACCCAGATGATCGCCGACGAGATGGAGTTGTCCGATCACGAACGCGATCGGCTCCGATGGGCAGGACTCCTCCACGACGTCGGCAAGCTGCTCGTGCCGACCTCGATCCTGAACAAGCGCGGGACGCTGACCGACGACGAGTTCGAGATCGTCAAGTCACATCCGGAGAACGGCCGCAAGATCATCGAACCGCTGATCCCATGGCTCGGCGAGTCCGCTCGCGCCGTCTGGGAACACCACGAGAAGTGGGACGGTTCCGGATATCCCAAGCGTCTGGCTGGTGACGAGATCAGTCTCGCCGCACGCATCGTGGCCGTTGCCGACGTCTACGACGTGCTCACCTCCGCCCGCTCCTACAAGGACCCGATCACGCCCAGGGAAGCTCGCGCCGAGCTCGCCCGCTGCGCCGGCACGCACTTCGACCCGGTCGTGGTCCGCGCCTTCCTCACGCTGTCGATCGGGCGGGTTCGCCGTGCAGCGGGCCCGCTGTCGTGGCTGGCGCAGCTCGCCCTGTTCCCGACCGCCGTCTTCTCCTCGACGCAGGTTGCGGGAAGCGCCATCCTCGTGACGGGTGCCATCGGTGCATCGTCGGCGGGGATCGGCCCGAACGCCGTCCACGAGGCGTTCTCGAACCTCGATGCTCGGGGCGCGCTGGCGTGGATCCACCCCGATCGGCAGGTTGACGACGTCTGGACCCTCTCGTCACCCGTCGCCTCGGCGACGAACGGTGCGGCGACGAACGACGCGGGGGCGATTCCGCCTTCGACGACGGCTCCCGACCCGATCGCGCCGCGGGCGGTCACGACGACGATCGCCGGCCCGGCTCCGGATGGCCGTGACCTCGAGCCGATCCCATTCGACGGCTCGGGCACCGGAACGGCAACCGCCAGCGCGATCCCGCCATCGACCTCGCTGGGAGCGCCGGCCGACGTATCGGCCCCGGATGAAGCCATCGCGCCGCCGATGCTCCCGCCGGCACCCGCTGCGACGGTGCCGTCCCAGGCGACGATCCCGCCGACGCTGCCGGCCACGACGTTGCCATCAACTCCGGCACCGACGGTGCAGCCGCCTCCAGCGACGACCGTGCCGCCGACGCCATCGACCACGGAGCCAATCGCCCCGGAGACCACGGTGCCGGGGACGCCAGGGAGCAAGCCCGCCGAGCCGCCGGGCAAACCGGCCGAGCCGCCGGGCAAACCGGCCGAGCCGCCGGGCAAGCCGGCCGAGCCGCCGGGCAAGCCGGCCGAGCCGCCGGGCAAGCCGGCCGAACCGTCGTCGTAGCAGCTCGTGGGCGGCCACCTCGTGCGCTGACACCGACGTTCGCTGTCACAGCCCCTGGGTAGCCTCGCATCATCGCCGATCACCCGGTCCTGGAAGCGTTCTCGCCGGCTGTCCGTGAGTGGTTCGCGTCCTCGTTCCCGGCGCCGACGCCGCCGCAGGTCGAGGGCTGGCCCGACATCGCCGCCGGCGAGCACACCCTGATCTGCGCGCCGACGGGTTCCGGGAAGACGCTGACGGCGTTCCTCGCGTCGATCGATCGACTCGTGACGTCGCCGCGGCCCGACGAGCGGACCCACCGAACCCGCGTGCTGTACATCTCGCCGCTCCGGGCGCTGGCGTTCGACATCGAGAAGAACCTGCGGGCGCCGCTGACCGGCATCGGGCTCGCCGCCGAGCGGATCGGGGTGGCGTTCACCGCGCCCGAGGTCGCGATGCGCACCGGCGACACGCCATCGAACGAACGCCAGAAGTTGATCCGGCGACCACCCGACCTCCTGATCACGACCCCCGAGTCGTTGTACCTGATGTTGACGTCGGCGGCAAGCGAGACGCTGCGGGGGGTCGAGACCGTCATCGTCGACGAGATCCACGCGATGGCGACCACCAAGCGAGGCGCCCACCTCGCGCTCACCCTCGAACGCCTCGAACAGGTGACCGACCATCCGCCGCAGCGGATCGGGCTCTCGGCGACCCAGCGCCCCTTGGAGGAGACCGCTCGCTTCCTCGGCGGCTACGTCGGCCCCGAGGCTCCGCGTCCCGTCCGCATCGTCGACACCGGGGTCCGCAAGCAGCTCGAGATCGACGTCGTCGTCCCGGTCGAGGACATGGCCCAACCCGGCGACTCCTCGCCGACGGGCGAGCCGAACAGCGGCGAGCGCCGCTCCAGCATCTGGCCCAGCATCTATCCGCGCGTCCTCGAGCTCATCCTGGCACATCGCTCGACGATCATCTTCTGCAACGCGAGGCGTGCTGCCGAACGTCTCGCGGCGAAGCTGAACGAGCTGGCCGAGGAGGCCGGCATCGGCGTCGATCCCGACACGGGCCTCATGGCCGACGACCTCGTCAAGGCCCACCACGGGTCGCTCGCACGCGAGCAGCGCATCGTGATCGAGGACCAACTCAAGCGCGGGACGCTGCGTGCGATCGTGGCCACGTCGTCGCTCGAGCTCGGCATCGACATGGGTGCCGTCGATCTCGTGATCCAGATCGAGTCTCCGGGCGCCGTCAGCCGAGGTCTGCAACGCATCGGTCGCGCAGGTCACCAGGTCGGTCAGCCCAGCAAAGGCACGATCTTCCCCAAGCACCGTGGCGACCTCATCGAGGCCGCCGTCGTGACCCGTCGCATGCTCGACGGCGAGATCGAGCACTCCAGGTACTTGCGCAATCCGCTCGACGTGCTCGCCCAACAGATCGTCGCCCACACCGCGGCCACCGGCGACGTCGCGGTGTCGGAGCTGGCGTCGCTCGTGCGCCGCAGCGCCAACTTCCACGATTTGTCCGACGAGCTGCTCGCCAACGTGCTCGATCTGCTCGCGGGCCGATACCCGAGCGAGGAGTTCTCCGAGCTGCGGCCCCGGATCGTCTGGGACCGCGTCAACGACGTGATCCGCGCCCGCGACGGCTCGAAGCGGCTCGCGGTCACGAGCGGCGGCACGATCCCCGACCGCGGGCTGTTCGGTGTCTTCCTCCCCGATGGCGCTCGCGTCGGCGAGCTCGACGAGGAGATGGTCTACGAGAGCCGCCCGGGTGAGACGTTCGTGCTCGGCGCGTCGACCTGGCGGATCGAGGACATCTCCTTCGAGCGCGTGACGGTCACCCCAGCCCCCGGTGAGCCGGGCAAGATGCCGTTCTGGCACGGCGATCGTCCCGGTCGTCCCCTCGAGCTCGGCCGGGCGCTGGGCGGTTTCGTCCGCGAGATCCGATCCCTGTCGGACGACGAGGCCCGGGAGCGGCTCGGTCGCCACTACGCGCTCGATCCGCTCGCAGCGGGCAACGTCGTCCAGTACCTCTCCGAGCAGGCCGATGCGACCGGAGCGGTGCCCGACGATCGCACGATCGTCGTCGAGCGGTTCCGTGACGAGATCGGTGACTGGCGGGTCTGCATCCTCAGCCCGTTCGGCACGCCCGTCCACGCACCGTGGGCGATGGCCATCGAACGGCGTCTGATCGACCGCTATGACCTGCCGGTCGAGACCATGTGGGGAGACGACGGCATCGTCATCCGACTGCCGGAGGCAGCCGACGAGCTCGATCTCGACGTGTTCATGATCGCTCCCGACGACATCGACGAACTGGTCGTCTCCAGCCTGCCGCAGACCTCGTTGTTCTCGGCCCGCTTCCGCGAGTGCGCCGGACGCGCCCTGTTGTTGCCGCGCCGTCGCCCCGACCAGCGAACGCCACTGTGGCAGCAGCGCCAGCGAGCTGCTGATCTGCTCGCCGTGGCGTCGAAGTACCCGACGTTCCCGATACTGCTCGAAACGTCGCGCGAGTGCCTGCAGGACGTCTTCGACGTGCCGGCACTGCGCGAGGTCCTCGGGCAGCTCCAGTCCCGTCAACTCCGGCTCGTGCAGGTCGACACGGCGACGTCGAGCCCGATGGCCTCGAGCCTGCTCTTCAACTGGATCGCCCAGTACATGTACGAAGGTGACGCTCCGCTCGCCGAACGTCGCGCCGCCGCCCTGTCGCTCGACCGCGACCTGTTGCGCGAGCTGCTCGGCGCCGAGGAGCTGCGCGAACTGCTCGACCCGGGCGTGCTGGCCGATGTCGAGCTCGAGCTGCAGTGCCTCACCGATGGGCGCCGGGCGCGTACTCCCGACGAGCTGCACGACGTGCTGCGCAAGGTGGGTGATCTCACGGCGGCGGAGGTCGATCTGCGCTGCGAGGCCGGTGGCGGCTCGGCATGGCTGATCGATCTGATCGAAGAACGCCGGGCGATCGAGATCGGCATCGGCGACGACGTTCGATTTGCCGCCGCGGAGGACGCCGCCCGCTATCGAGATGCCCTCGGCTGCTCGCTGCCGATCGGGTTGCCGATGGCCTTCACCGACCCGGTGCCGCGTCCGTTGGAGGAGTTGGTCGGGCGCTACGCCCGGACCCACGGCCCGTTCCTCGTCAACGACGTCGCCAGGCGCTTCGCCGCACCGCAGGAACGGATCGAGGGTGCGATCGGCGCGCTCGCCACCGACGATCGGCTCGTCCGGGGCGAGTTCCGACCCGACGGTGTCCAGCGCGAGTGGTGCGATGTCGATGTCCTGCGCCAGCTGCGCCGACGATCGCTGGCCGTGTTGCGACGAGAGGTCGAACCGGTCGAACCCGATGCGCTCGGGCGGTTCCTGCCGGCTTGGCACGGCATCCCGGCGCAGCGGCGCGGCACCGAGGCACTCGTCGAATCTCTCGGCCTGCTCGCCGGGGCACCGCTCGTCGCCTCGACGCTCGAGCGCGACGTCCTGCCCGCCCGCGTGGTCGCCTACCGGCCCGGAATGCTCGACGAGTTGTGCACGTCCGGTGAGGTGGTCTGGACGGGAGCCGGCGCGATCGGCGCCCGCGACGGTCGGATCCGACTCTGCTTCGCCGATCAGATCGGACTGCTCGCACCCGGCTGGGAGCACGCTGAACCGCCCGACGAGATGCTCCACCGGGCGATTCGGGAGTTGCTCGCCGGGCGCGGGGCGAGCTTCTGGGGCCAGTTGCGCGAGGCCGCCACCGAGGCGAACGACACCGAGATCCTCGTCGCCCTCTGGGATCTCGTCTGGGCGGGCGAGGTCACCAACGATTCGCTCGCACCACTTCGAGCGATGCTCGCCGGGGGTGGCGTCGCACCCGGCAAACGCTCGAGGAAGCGATCGGGCGGGCGCCCGCGACCCGGTCGGCTGACCCGGCTCGGCCCCCCTGCCGGCGCCGGCCGGTGGAGCCTCGTGAGACCGCTGCTCGAGCCGGCGCCGACGGGGACGGAGGCTGCTCACGCCCAGGCGCTCCAGTTCCTCGAACGGTTCGGCGTCGTCACCCGCGAGGCCGTCCTCGCGGAGGGCGTTCAGGGTGGCTACGCATCGGTGTACGGCGTGCTCAAGGTGCTCGAGGAGCGTGGTCGGACGCGACGCGGCTACTTCGTGGCCGGCCTCGGCGCCGCCCAGTTCGCGCTCCCCGGCGCCGTCGATCGCCTCCGCGCCTCTCGCGAGAGGGCTGATCGCGAACTCGGCAGCGACCGGGCCCCGGCACCGCTGGTGCTGGCCTCGACCGATCCGGCACAGCCCTACGGTGCCGCCCTGCCGTGGCCGGTGACCGACGGCCGTCCGGCCCGTACCGCCTCGTCGCTCGTCGTGTTGCACGAGGGCGTTCCGATGGTGTGGTTCGATCGCCGCAGCCATCACGTCGTGGTCTTCCCGTCGGGTGCGGCAGACCCGGTGTGGGCCGCGGCACTCGCGTCGCTCGTGTCCACGGGGCGAGAACGCAGCGTCGAGGTCCGCAAGGTCGACGGCGGGCCGGTGCCCGATCACGTCGCATCCGGGTTGCGAGATGCCGGGTTCGCCGACGGGTACCGCGGCCTGGTGCTGCGAGCCTGACGTTCGCCGACCGGTACCGGCGCTGCGCCTGTGGGGTTCGTGGCGGGTGCCGCGGTCTGGTGTGCTGTGAGCCTGTCGGGTTCGCCGCCGGGTGCCGCGGTCTGGTGTGCTGTGAGCCTGTCGGGTTCGCCGCCGGGTGCCGCGGTCTGGTGTGCTGTGAGCCTGACGGGTTCGCCGACCGGTACCGGTGCTGTGCCGGTGGGGTTCGTGGCGGGTGCCGCGGTTTGGTGCTGTGAGCATGTCGTTCGCCGACCGGTACCGGTGCTGTGCCGGTGGGGTTCGTGGCGGGTGCCGCGGTTTGGTGCTGTGAGCATGTCGTTCGCCGTCCGGGTACCGGTGTCGTGCCGGTGGGGTTCGTGGCGGGTGCCGCGGTCTGGTGTGCTGTGAGCCTGACGTTCGCCGACCGGTACCGGTGCTGTGCCGGTGGGGTTCGTGGCGGGTGCCGCGGTCTGTGCTGCGAGCCGGTCGCGTTCGTGGCGGGTCCGGCAGGAGCGAGCGGAGCGATGGGTCGTGGCGACGCGAGCACGCGTGCCGTGTTGCTGTTTGCCGTCGGTGCATGACAGGTCGATGTCGGTCCGCGCCCCGCACGCTCAAGCTTGGCATGATGGGTACCGATGAGTGGTTGGGAACCACGCGACGAGGGGCTTCGTCACTCGACTGGAGGTCGTTGAATGCCTCACAACCGACGTTTCGACGACGAGCAGGCCCACCAGCGAGCGCTGCTCGAGTTGGCCCGGAGAGTCGGGTCGGAGTGCTGCTCGCGCGTGTGCTGGGATCGCGATCATCACCTGCAGGGACATGTCGACGTGAACGGCGAGCACCTCGTGGTCATCGCGCCGCGAGACGATGAGCATGTGCCGCTCGTGCTGCCCGAATCGGACTGGGATGCGTTGCGTCGCGGCTGCCTGAGCGCCGTCTGATCTCAGCCCGAGTTCGAGCGCGCCTCGCCGAGCAGATCGGGTACATCGACGTCGCGTCGGCCAGGCTCCCGCCCGGCTCCGCGATCGAGTGATCGCCGACGACGACGAGCGGTGTCGTCTCGGCTTCGACGATGTGCGCGAGAACCAGGCGTGAGCCCGGTGTCGATCCCGAGTGGTGCCCACTGGGAGGTCGTCCTGTCGCGGTCCCAGGCCGACGATCGACGACAGCGGTGACGAGTCGTGCGGAGTCGCGTCGGGGAGCCGGATGAGTTCGGCGACGGCGCCCGGTGTCGCGAGCCTGACCCGAGCCTCGGGTCAGGCCGGTTCGAGGCTGCGGTCGACGGCGAACGTCACCGCACGATCGCGGCCCTGCTCCTTGGCGTCGAGGAGGGCGCGATCGGCCGTCTCGACGGCCGCTGCTGCGTCGCCGTCGGCGGATCCTGCGACACCGACCGACACGGTGATGTTGGCCCCGCCCGGCAGTTCGATGGTCCGGGCGGCCTCGACGATCCTCGCTGCGACCGATGCCGCTTCGTCGATCGAGGAGTCCGGGAGGAGGATGCAGAACTCCTCACCGCCGTACCGATAGATGACGTCGTCGCGTCGGACGAGTTCGGCCAGCATCGCACCGACCCTGCGCAGGATCTCGTCGCCCTCGAGATGCCCGACGGCGGCGTTGACCGACTGGAAGTCGTCGACGTCGACCATGATCACGGCCGTGGGTCCACTCGACGCGTGTGCGTCGGCGAGGTCGCGGTCGAGCCTGCGGCGGTTCGCGAATCCAGTCAAACCGTCGCTCCACGCCATCCCTGCGATGTCCTCGTCGTCGCGACGCCTGAGGGTGTTGCCGAGAGCGGCCGCGCCGAGCGCGAGCAGTGACAACGCGCCGACGATGAGGAGCCCGATCGCCGGACTGGCGGTGCCGTCGGCCCGAGGGGTCGATGCCTCGGGAGTGGCGGCGATCCGTTGGAGGTCGGCGACCGCAGCGTTGTACACCGCGGGCTGGGGGAGCATCGCGGCGAACTCGGCCGGGCTCAGATCCTCGCTGTCGGGCAACGGTTCGAGGGCGGTCCGCATGGCTTCGGTGACCTCGACGTCGAGCAGCTCGAGCTGGATGAGCACATCACGGCCGCGGTCGTCGACGATCCGCAGTCGCTCGCGCGCCTCGACCTGTTCGGTGGTGGTGACCGTGACGTTCCGTGGATCCGCCAGCGCGACCAGTTGCCGTTCCTCCACCACGAGGTCGGCGGTGTCGTCTGCGAGCGCCCGGATGGTGTCGTTGACGTCGATCGTGGCGTGAGCCGAGGTCGCCGGCACGCCGACGGCGACGGTGGTGACAACGGCGGCGACGGCGACGAGAACGGGGCGGATCGGTGTCACAACGTTGTGATCGGCGGCGGGGAACCTCACCTTGAGCGCGGATGCTCTCGCCCGCCGGCGCGGGGGACGGGGCACCAGTCAGCTGACGGGGTGCACGGCCCGAAGCCCGGCCCAGGCGAGCGCGCCGACCTCGTCGGCGATCGCGTCGGGGTCGAAGTCCTCGCCGAGGCCGACGAGACGTCGACTGGCGCCCTCGGCGAGGCCGACGAGGGCGTGGGCGAGGGTGCGTCGATGCTCCGGATCGATGTCGACGGCGATCAGCGGTGCGATCGCGTCGGCGGCCTCTTCGGTGATGTGGCGGATCTGGGCGCTGAACTCGCCGTCGTGTCGAGCACTGCCGCCGAAAAGCAGCATGAACTCGTCGTGGCGGTGGGCAACCCACCGGAAATAGGCTTGGAAGCCCTGCAGCGTCTGTGCCTTGCCGTCGGTCGCGTCGGCGGTCGCTTTCGCGATTGCGCCGAGCATGCGGTTCCCGACCTCCTCGAGCAGCGCCCGGTACAGGTCGCTCTTGGAATCGAAGTGCTGATACAGGACGGGCTTGGTGACGCCTGCGGCCTCGGCGATGTCGTTCATCGAGGCCCCGTAGTAGCCGGCGCGCCCGAACACGTCGATCGCCACGTCGAGGATCTGTTCCCGGCGTGCGTCGGCGGTGAGGCGTGGAGCGTTCATGGGTTACCGAAGAGTAACCGATTCAGATCCCGCGTTCGGCATCGTCTCGGTCGGCCGCCTTCACCGCATACCCGAGCACGATGCTCGGCGCGAGCAGGCCGAACGACACGATCATGCTGGCCACGATCAGGCCCGCCATCGTCGCGTTGAAGCCCAAGGCGAAGGCCATGACGAACAGCGCCACCGCGACTGCCAGAACCAGGTAGCCGACCCGGTTCGCGAGCAGGGTCCATCGGGCCACCTGACGTCGGCGACGCCGGACCGGGTCGTCTCCCGGATCGGAGGGTGTGGTCTCGGTGGTCATACAGTGGCGACATGGTACGGCTGGAACCGCGTGATGACCTCGCCGCGGGCGTCGTGCTCGTCACCCTCGACCGACCCGATCGCCGCAACGCGGTGGACCACGCCACCCTCCTGGCGCTGCTCGACGCCCAGCGGGCCGCTGCCCGTGCGCGCGTGGTGGTGCTGACCGGTGCCGCGCCTGCGTTCAGCGCCGGTGCCGATCTCACAGGTGTCGAGTCGGACGTGTTCGCGACCGATCTGGCACGGGTCCTGCGGGGGTTCGCGGCGATGCCCATGGCGGTGATCGGTGCGATCGACGGCCCCGCGTTGGGTGCCGGCGCGCAGCTGGCCTCGGTGTGCGATCTGCGCGTCGCGACGCCCAACAGCGTGTTCGGCGTCCCGGCGGCCCGACTCGGGCTGGTGGTCGACCACTGGACGGTCGACCGCCTCACGCGTGAGTTCGGGTGGCCAGCAGCCCGCGCGATGTTGCTCGCCGCCGAGACGTACACGGGAGCGCAGTTGCACGCGAGCGGTGGTGTGCACCGACTCGGCGACCTCGACACGGCACTTGCCTGGGCCGCACAGATCGCGACGCTCGCACCACTCTCCATCGCCGGCCACAAGCTCGCGCTGGAGGCGTCGGCCGCCGATCCGTTGCCCGACGCGGCGGTGCGAGAGGCGTTCGAACGAGCGTGGGCGAGCGAGGACGCAACGGAAGGCCGACGTGCCTTCCTCGACAAGCGACCGGCGGTCTTCCGAGGTGGGTGAGCACCGGCCTCCGTCCGAGCGGGGTGCTCGAGCGTCGACGAACGACGAGCGCCGCGACATGACGCGTCGCGCGAGCGCGGAGCCCGCCGTGCACTCGAGCGACGTCTCGGCCGTCTACCACTACAGCGAGGACGGCGCGATCAGCCGGTTCTCGCCGCACGTGCCGCCCACCAACCCGAGCCACCCGCCCGCGGTGTGGGCGATCGACGAAGCGCACTCGCCGCTGTTCTGGTTCCCCCGCCACTGCCCACGGATCAGCGTCTGGGCACGCACCGAAGCCGAACAGCACCGTTTGACCGACCTGTTCGACACGGCCGCATCACGTATCTGCGCCGCCGAGAGTCAGTGGCTCCGTGCAGTCCGTGATGCCCACCTCTACCGCTATCGATTCGATCGATCGTCGTTCGAACCGTGGTCGGAGGCCGATGGTCAGTACATCACCGGCGAGGTGGTGTACCCGGCCGAGGTCGACCTGCTCGACGACCTTCTGGGACTGCACGCCGACGCGGGCGTCGAACTGCGGTTCACCCCCCGGCTCGGAGCGCTGATGGATCGCATGCTGGCATCAGGGCTCTCGTTCAGCTTCGTCCGCATCCGCGACGCGCTGCGCTGAACCGCTGATCGATCGGGTGATCACAGCCCTGGGGGCAGCAGCCGGTTCACGTTCTGGAAGAAGAAGTACAGCACGAACAGGAACGGCCCGATGCCCACGAGCAGGCCGATGATGTCGCGCCGGAAGTGACGGCTCACCGCGTAGGCGAGCAGGGAGATGATCGTGAGCAGCGTTCCCCAGAGTGCGATCTGGGGCCACGCACCGGGATCGTCGAACCAGCCCTGGCTGAACGCGTCCTCGACGTCGCCCGCCGCGACGTCGCCCGCCACGACGTCGGCGTCGGACCCGGAGCCGGCGTCGGGCGTGGTGCCGGCCGGTTCGGCCGGTGTCGTGTCGGATTCGGTGTCGGATGCGATCTGGGGTGCGGTGTCGGCGACCGGATCGTCGGACGGTGTCGTCGTGGACTCGTCGGCGATGTCGACCACGGGATCGTCACCCGGAATCGGTCGATCTCCATCGCCGTCGAGGTCGTAGAACGTGGGGACGCCCACCTCCGACGACTTGTCGGCGTTCAGCACACTGTGCACGACGATCCGGTCGCGAGCGGTGTACTTCGGGTGGCACGACGTGAGGGTCAGCTCGGCGATGCGCGGGTTCCGCGTCGCGACGACCCAGTAGTCCGTCGCGGCGACGATCTCGGTCCCGGTCACCTCGTACACGAATCGGTCGCCCGTGACCATCGTGACGATCAGCTCGTCGCCCGGCTTCAGTTGGTCGACGTCGAAGAACGGGGCGCCGTAGGTCGTGCGGTGGCCGGCGATGCTCGCATTGCCGAGCTGGCCGGGGAGCGGGGTGTCCGGGTAGTGACCGGGGCCACTCTTGAGGTCGTCGAGTGCGACGCCCGGTACCACGATGTCGCTGCGCCCGATCGCCGGGATCTCGAGCAGCGCCAAGGGAGCGCCACGCTCGAGGGGCGGGATGACCTGGTCGACGGCCCGCTCGGACAGATCGGTCTCGGCGGCCGGCGGCGCGCTCTCGGCGACCGTGCCGTCGGCGACCGTGCCGGCGACCGTGCCGTCAGCCGGCGTCTCCGGTTCGGAGCCCACATCGACCTCGACGTCAGCGACCGTCGTGCCGGCGGATCCGGCGTCGCCGGGGCGACCGCTCACACCGCCGCCGGCCTCGGGGTCGGAGTCGGCGATCAACCGTTCGAACTCCGACTCGAGCCGACTCTGGGCCCGGCCCGTCTCGATGCTCGTTCCCCAGAGCTGGTAGGCCACGAAGCCGAACAGCAACAGGCCGGTGGCGATCAGGACCTTGCCGAGGTTGCCGACGAAGAATCGCCAGTCGTGTGGATCGGGTGGGCGATCCCACTTGCTGATCTGCTGTGAACGTTGCTCGCGCCACCGCCGGTACGCCGCAGTGAGCCACGGCGTCGGCATCGCCCCATCGGGATCGTCGTCGCACCCGTGCTCGTCTGCGCGGTCGTCGTCTGCGCGGTCGTCGTCTGCGCGGTCGTCGTCTGCGCGGTCGTCGTCGTTCCCGTGCTCGTCTGCGCGGTCGTCGTCTGCGCGGTCGTCGTTCCCGTGCTCGTCTGCGCGGTCGTCGTCTGCGCGGTCGTCGTCTGCGCGGTCGTCGTTCCCGTGCTCGTCTGCGCGGTCGTCGTCTGCGCGGTCGTCGTCTGCGCGGTTCCCGTGCTCGTCGTGGGTCAGGTCGTCGTCTGCCCAGTCGTCGGCGGTCTCGAGCCGGCCCGCCGACCGTTCGTCCGTCACCGGCACGACGATACCGTCCCGGGCCGGACCGGGCCGGTCACTTCCCGATTCGCCGAAGTGCCACGTAGCGTGTCCATGGCCATGGACCCCGATGTCATCACTGCGAGCGTGCGCGGCGACGGCCGGGCGATCGCGCTCGCCGATGCGGTGGCCGTGCTCGGGGGTTTCCCGGTACTGGCCGGTGCGACGATGAGCGTCGACGTCGGCGAAGTGGTGTTGCTCCAGGGGCCAAACGGCGCCGGCAAGACCAGCCTGCTGCGGTTGTGCGCTGGCCTGCTGCCGCTCGCCCGCGGCGCCGGGACCGTGCTGGGGCACGATCTGGCCACGCAACGCGACGCCATCCGGCCCCGGGTGGGGTTCCTGGGTCATCGCAACGGGCTGTACTCCGACCTCACCGTGACCGAGAACGTCACCTTCTGGGGCCAGACCGTCGGGGCGACGCATCACGAGATCGGGGCCGCGATCGAACGGCTGGGCGTCGCGGGCCGACTTGCCGACGTTCGGGTCGCGAAGCTGTCGGCCGGTCAGAAGCGACGGGCGGCGCTCGCGTGTCTCGTGGCGCGGCGAGCCGAGCTGTGGTTGCTCGACGAGCCGCACGCAGGTCTCGATGCTGCCGGTCGCGACGAGCTCGATGCCGTGCTCCGTCAGGCCGTCGACGCAGGCGCAACCGTCGTGGTGGCGAGTCACGAGCTCGAGCGGGCGGGTTCTCTCGCCGATCGGATCCTCGACGTGGTCGGCGGTCAGGTCACCGCACCTGGATCGGGCCATCCGGGCGGGAGCATCTCGTGAGTCGTTGGCGGATCGTCCGACTGGTCGCCGCGAAGGACCTCCGCATCGAGCGGCGCAGCGGCGTCGTCACGAACCAGGTGTTGCCGTTCGCCGGCATCACGATGGTGATGTTCGCCTTCGCCCTCGATGCCAAGGGAGTACGCGTCGAGGACGAACGTGTCGTCGGTGTGCTCGAGTTGGTCGCCCCCGGATTGGTCTGGTTGGCGACCTTGTTCAGCCTGTTGGTGCTGGTGCAGCGATCGTTCGCGATCGAGAACGACGACGGAGCGCTCGACGCGCTCCGCGTCGCCGGCGTCGACCCGGCGGCGATCTTCTGGGGCAAGTCGATCGCGTTGGCCGCGGAGTTGGCCGTGCTCGAGGTCGTGCTGGTGATCGCGGCGATCCTGCTCTATGGCGCAGCGTTGCCTCTCGGTGGTGTCGTGTTGCTCGTCACAACCCTGAGCACCGCGACGTGTGGGCTCGCCTGCGTCGGTACGCTGTACGGAGGCCTCACCGCAGGGTTCAGCGGCCGCGAGACATTGCTCCCGCTGCTGGTGCTCCCGGTGGTGGCGCCCGTCCTGATCGGGGCGACACGAGCCGTGGAGTCGGCGCTCGGTACCGACGGGGTGGCGCTCTCGGAGGGCTGGCCGTGGATCGGCCTGCTCACCGTCTTCGCCGTCGCGTTCGGTGTCGGTGGTGCTCTCGCGTTCGGTCCGCTGATCGAGGAAGCAACGTGAACAAGCCGTGACGACCACGACGACCCAGCTCGGAGACCGGACGACCAGATGACGCCCATCCCCACCCTCGCCTCCGACGAGCCCTCGATCCGTCGGCCGACCGCCGGCACCGGCACGACCGCAACGCGCTGGATCGGTGTCGGCGCGGTCGTCATGCTCGGATGGCTCGTGGCGTTCGGGCTCGGGTTCTCGCCGGCAGACCGCGACCAGGAGGACGCGGTTCGGATCCTGTACGTCCACGTGCCGACCGTCTGGCTCGCCTACCTCGCGTTCACGGTCACGGCCGCGTGCTCGGCGCTCTACCTGTTCACCAAGAAGCACGCGCTCGGCTTCGATCGATTCGCCGGGGCCAGCGCCGAGATCGGTGTGGTCTTCATGGCGCTGACGCTGGTCACCGGGATGCTGTGGGGTCGCATCACGTGGGGTGTGTTCTGGCAATGGGACGCCCGGCTCACGACGACTGCGCTGCTGTTCGTCTCCTACGTCGGATATCTCGCCGTGCGTCGCCTCGGCGGGAGCCATGAGCAGCGGGCCCGCCGCAGCGCGGTCATCGGGCTGCTGGCGGTCGTCGAGATCCCACTGGTCCACTGGTCGGTCCGTCTCTGGCGGAGCCTGCACCAGGAGGCGACGGTGCTCGATACCGACGGTGACGTCGACATGGACGGCTTGATGTTGTTCAGCCTCTTCGTCGGTGTGATCGCGTTCACCTTGCTCTACGTCTGGCTGCTGCTCCACCGCAGCCGCAGCCTGGCGATGGAGGACGTGCTCGACGACGCGGGCCTCGACGCGGCGCTCGACGCCCGGCGACGGGAGGTGCCGACATGAGCGTCCTGATCGCCATGGACGACGCCGGGTTCATCATCGGCAGCTACATCGTGACCTTCGGCGTCGTCGGCGCCTTCGCGTGGCGCGTGCTGCGCGGTGGTCGGCGTCTCGCCGATCGCATCGACGACGAGCACAAGTACTGGACGTGACATGACCGACCTCACCCCCCGGACCGGTCCTGACGGCGCCCCGACCTCCGCCCCGGAGCGGCGTAGGTGGGTCCCGATCCTGGTGCTCGGCGCCGTCCTCGTCGCCGGCGGCGTGATCGTCACCCAGTTCCTGCGTTCCGCAGTCGACTACTACTGCAACGTCGACGAGGTCGGGGTCCAGTCAGGCTGCGACGCCGACCGGCGACTCCGGATCCAGGGAGTGGTCGAGCGTGGCACCGTCGAGTCGGAGGGCGGCGACACCGATTTCGTGATCTCGTTCAACGGAGCGACCCTGCCGGTCCACTACGACGGCGAACCCGGCGGCATCTTCAAGGAGTGCATCCCGGTCGTGGTCCACGGGCAGTTCGACAGTGCCAGCGGTCGGTTCCTCGGCGATCGTGTCGAGGTCAAGCACTCCGACGAGTACGTCTCGGTCAATGACGATCGCCTCGCGGATGCCGACGACCTCGCGGACGCCTGCGATTCCGGGCTGACCTGACCGACACCATGGCAATGACGACGTCGGTGTTCGCGGTCAGCGTCAACGGAGCACTCGGCCACGCAGGTTTGTTGTTGCTGCTCGCGGCATCCTTCGTCGGCGCCTTGTCGACTGGTTTCGCGATCGTGACCGGCAACGCCAAGGGTGTGCGTCAGGCGCCGGTCTACGCCTGGCTCGTGCTGGTGGGTGCGCTCGTGGCGGTGATCGCGATGCAGAGGGCGCTCGAGGTGCGCGACTACAGCCTCGCCTACGTCCAGCAGGTCGGTTCGAGCACGACGCCGGGGATCTACAACGTGGCGGCCATGTGGAGCGCGCTCGAAGGCTCGATCCTGCTCTGGGTGCTGACCCTTGCCGCCTTCACTGCGGCGGTCGCCTGGCGTTTCCGGAAGCGACGCGACGACGTGCTCGTGGCGTGGGCGCTGGTCGTCATGTTCGTCGTCTGTGCCTTCTTCGGGCTGGTCAGCTTCGGCCCGGCCAACCCGTTCGCGGCCGGCGCTGCCGTCGGGATCGGCTTCGACGGGCCGGGGCCGAATCCACTGCTGCAGAACCACATCCTCGTGCTGTTCCACCCACCGATCCTGTACCTCGGCTACGTCGGTTTCACGGTGCCGTTCGCGTTCGCGATCGCGGCGCTGATCACCGGACGCGTCGGGGAAGGCTGGCTGCTCGAGACCCGACGCTGGGCGCTGTTCTCGTGGGGATTCCTCACGATCGGCATCCTGCTCGGCGGGTGGTGGAGCTACGAGGTCCTCGGGTGGTCGGGCGTCTGGGCCTGGGACCCGGTCGAGAACGCGTCCTTGCTGCCGTGGCTCACCGGCACGGCCTACATCCATTCGGTGCTCGTACAGCAACGCCGCGGGATGCTCAGGGTCTGGAACCTCAGCCTGCTCATCGCGACCTTCGCGCTCACGATCCTCGGCACGTTCCTCACCCGGTCGGGCGTCATCAACAGCGTCCATGCCTTTGCCGCCGGCGAGGTCGACGGGTACCTGCTCGGCTTCTTCGCGCTGGTGGTCGTCGTCGCGCTCGGGCTCATCGCCTGGCGCGGCGACCGTTTGCGGGCGCCGGGCGTCATGGACTCGCCGATCTCTCGTGAGGGGGCGTTCTTGGCGAACAACGTGATCTTCACGGTGTTCGCGTTCATCGTGCTGCTCGGCACGGTGTTCCCGCTGATCGTCGAGGCGGTCCAAGATCGCCAGACGGTCGTGGGGGCACCGTACTTCGATCGCCTGTCGATGCCGATCGGGATCACGCTGCTCTTCTTGATGGCGGTCGCTCCGGTGTTGCCGTGGCGAAAGGCCTCACAGGAGTTGCTGCGCGAGCGCCTGTTCTGGCCGGCGTGGTGTGGCGCCGGAGCCCTCATCATCGCGGTCGCGGTCGGCGCCGACGGGTGGGCGCCGCTGATCGGTTTCGCACTCGCAGGGTTCGCCGCGGGTGCCGCCCTGCGCCAGATCGTGCTGGCCACGCGGCGGCAGGGATGGGCAGGTCTGGTCGGTCGGGCCAACGGCGGCATGATCGTGCACCTCGGCGTGATCCTCGTCGCGGTCGCGCTCGTCGGCTCGAACTCCTACACGTCGTCGAGCGAGCTCGACCTCGAGGTCGGTGAGCCGGTCGAGTGGGGTGGGCACACCTTCGAGCTGATCGAGGTGGTCGCGGAGCAGGATGCTCGCACCGACGTCGCCCGCGCGAACGTGCTGCTCGACGGTGACCGGATCTACGGGCCGGCGATCACGACCTATCTGCAGATGGGGCAACCGATCGGCACGCCGAGCGTTCGTACGGGCCTGACCCACGACGTCTACATGACGATCGCCGGCACCAATCCTCCCGTCGTGGGTGCGGATGCGGTCGTGATCGAGGTGTTCCGGAAGCCGCTGATCCTCTGGATGTGGATCGGTGGCCTCCTGATGGCTGGCGGAACCGTCCTGTCGGCGTTTCCCGGCCGTCGGCGACGCAACCCACTCGATCCAGTCTCGGCGCCCGCTGCGCTCGTCGGCGAGGATCCGGCGCGGGAGGAGGCCCCTGTTGGCTGACGTGATCGAGCGAGGTGAGGCGCTCGACGATGACGATTCGGGGCGGTCGAGCCGCCGGCGCGTCGCGCCCTTCATCGTCGTCGCGCTCGCCGTGGTGCTGGCGGGGATGGTCTGGATCCTCGCCCGCGCCGACGCCGACGGTGCGGCGACGGCCGAAACCCCACTGTTGAACAAGCCGGCGCCGCCATCGGTGGGATACCTCGCCGACGGCGCGCCGTTCGAGCTCTCCCGTCGCAAGGGGAGCTGGGTGGTGCTCAACTTCTTCACCCACGACTGCGTGCCGTGCATCCGCGAGCACGACCAGCTGATCGAGTTCGTCGCCCAGCAGCGTGCGCTCGGCCTCGACGGCGCCGAGTTCTACTCGATCGTGCAGAACAGCACGCCCGAGCAGGTCGACGCGTTCTTCGCCGAGCGCGGCGGCGGCGACTGGCCGATCGTGTACGACGACGAGTTCGAGTTCCAGATCGACTTCGGTGTGGTGCAGGTCCCGGAGACCTGGATCATCGATCCCGCCGGGATCGTCCGAGGTCGCCTCATCAGCGAGCTCGAATCGGCCGACCGGCTGAGCGCCAGCATCCAGTCGCTGCGAGAAGCCGTCGGCGGAGGCGGTCGATGAGTCGCCGCACCCTCAACCGTCGTCTCAAGGGATGGCCGGGTTGGATCGTCCTGCTGTTCGTGATCGTCGGATTCCTGGCGTTCGGTGCCACCCGCGACAGCGGTCCGCGCACCCCCGACGAGCGGGTCGAGGCGATCTCGAAACGCATCGCCTGCCCGGTCTGCCAGGGCGAGAGCGTGTACGAATCGCGGCATCCGACGTCGGTCAACATCAAGGACGCCATCGAGGATCGCGTTGCGGAGGGGGGCCTCTCCGACGATGAGATCGTCGAGAGTGTCGTGGCCGCGCGAGACGGTCAGGAGCTCCTCGTACCGAGTGCCGACGGTATCGAAGCACTCGCCTGGGCGTTGCCTGCCACGGCGTTCGTCGTCGGCTTGGCCGGGCTGATCGTGGCGTTTCGGCGCTGGCAGGTGAGCGCCCGGACCGTGGGTCACGCCACCGACGATGACTACGCCCTCGTCGCCGACGCTCTGGCGCGCGACGGCGATGTGAACCGGATCGATGAACCCTGACCGCCTCGCCGAGCTCGAGGAGGAGCGACGGTTCCTGCTCCGATCGCTCACCGACCTCGAGCGGGAGTTCGAGGCCGGTGACGTCGATGGGGTCGACTATCGGGAGCTCAAGGACGGATACACGAGGCGCACGGCATCGGTGTTGCGTGCCATCGACGACGGTCGATCGGCGCTTCCAACTCGACCGCCGGTCAACTGGATCGGGCGATCGATCGGTGCCGTCGTCGTCGTCGCGCTCGTCGCCGTGGTGTGGTGGGCCCTGTCGACCTCCTCGGCGCAACGGCGGCCGGGTGAGCAGATCACGGGGCTCGATCCGCGGGACGAGCAGCAGGTGTTGCTGTCGCAGGCGCGTGCGAGTCAGTTCGCCGATCCTGCGGCGGCTGCAGCCCTGTACGACCTCGTTCTCGCCGAGGATCCCGATCAACCCGAGGCGCTCACGTACGGCGGGTGGACCAAGGCGCTGTCGGCGACGTCGGATGTCGATCTCCGCACGGCGATCGACCAGCTCCTCCGAGCGACCGAGGTCGACCCGTCGTATCCGGACCCCGAGTGCTTCCTCGGCATCATCTACGGGAACCTGGGTCAGAACGATCTCGCGGTTCCGCGACTCGACGTGTGTCTCGGCGCCGATCCCCCAGCCGATGTGCGAGGACTCGTCGAGGAGTTGCGCAACGATCTCGCAGCAGAGCTGGCCGAGCCCGACGGCTGAGGAGCCGCGCCGACCGGCGGCGGTCGGCAACGGAGGGTACGAGCGAACGACGGGCAGCGAAGCGATCGGTCCACTCGAGTCCGGAGGGTGAGCCGACGATGTCGGAGCAGCGGTCTACGCGATCGGCGGCGGCCAGACGGTTGCGTGCACGATCTGGCCACGCTTGTTGCGCTTGAGGACCCAGATCGACGCCTTGCGCCAGTCAACCGGCGTGCGCAGTGTCGTGCCGCTGCGTTCGAGGACCCGGAGCAGGGCGGGGATGAGATCGCCGTGGCTGCACACGACCGTGTCGGCGTCGACCTCCGCCAGCAACTGGAGCAAGGGCTCGACGGGTTCGTGCTCGCAGAGCCGCTTGTCGATCTCGACCGTGAGGCCGGTGCGCTCCGCCAGCGGTTCGAGCGTCTGGATGCAGCGGACGTAGGGGCTCGACAGGAGTGCGCTCGGAGCGAGCTTCGCGAGCCGTCTACCGACCATGTCGGATTGCTTCCTGCCCTTCTTGCTGAGGGGTCGACCGATGTCGTCGCCTCGCCAGGTCCGTCGTTCGCCCGCCTTGGCGTGGCGAACGACGTACAGCTGCGGCACGATGTCCTCAGGCCCGGTCTTCGCCCGTCAGGCGTCGATGCCGCCCGCCGAGGCCGCGGGCCATCATCACGAAGACCACGGCTGCCGCGAGCGTCATGATCACGCCGATCACCGCGCCTCCCTGACCCGCGGTGATCTGTTCGGCCATCTCGGTCTCGGAGGCGGAGAATGCGCCCATCACGTCGCCGCTCTGGAAGGCGAGCAGCAGGATCGGCACCACGCTGTACAGGACGAACCACGCCGGCACCAGCGGCGAGACGCGGCCGCCGCGCCACTCGCCACCGATCGGCACGTCGGGGTCGGAGGCCTTCCAGAGCTCACGGAACATGAGGAACGGGATGATGTACAGCATCGGCGGCAGGAACCAGCCTCCGATCGCCCATCCCGGACCCCACGTCGCACCGCGATGGAGCGTGCGGTGATTTCCCGCGAGTCGATACATCCACACGATCACGAGGATCGCCGAGGCGAGCACGGCGATGCCCTGCACGAACGACAAGAGGAGGTAGGGGGTGATCGCCTCGATGAAGTCGTCCTGTTCGATCGTGCCGGCCAGGAAGTCGTCGGCATCGTCGATCACCGTCTGGCCGGCGATCAGACCGGCGACCCCGAGCGATGCCGACCCCGACACCACGATCAGCGCCGCACGTTCGACGCCGGCCGTTCGCTTGAGCGGCACCGACGACATGGGCGACGGTGAGTATCCGACGTACCCGGGCGGGGCCATCAGACCGGGCGCCGGTGGGGGAGGGAGCGGGGTGCTGCCGACGGGCGGTGGTGGCGGAGGGGCGTCACTCACGACGAGTCACGGTACCGGCTGGCGAAACGAACCGAGAACTCGATCCGTGCCCGCCGGCAGCCCCGGGATCGACGCTCATGCCCATCCGAGCTCGTGGAGCCGAGCGTCGTCGATGCCGGCCGCGTGAGCGACCTCGTGGATCACGGTCACGTAGACCTCCTCGACCAACTCGTCGAGGTCGGCGCACATCTCACAGAGCGGGTGTCGGTAGATCGAGACGACATCGGGGATCTCGTCGCCGAACCGTTCGGTGTGCGGCGTCCCCTCGTACAGCCCGAGCAGATCGGGCTCGTCGGGATGTCGGTCGTACACCTGGACGACGACGTTGTCGAGCACCGGCAACAGCTCGTCGGGCAGATCGTCGAGCGCCTCGGCGACCAGCTGCTCGAACTTGTATCGCGGCAGGATCTCCACGACCCGGCCGGATCAGATGACCTTGAGTTGCGGGCTGAAGATCTTCTTCGGCTTGAGCTCGACGGCGATCCGCTCGGCGATCGCGCGGAACGCCTGTGCCGATTCGCTGTCAGGGTCGACGGCTGTGATCGGGCGGCCGTCGTCGCCGCCTTCGCGCAGTGCCGGAACGAGCGGGAGTTGACCGAGCAGCGGGACCCCGAGCTCGTCGGAGAGCTCCTTGCCACCGCCGGCGCCGAACAGCTCGTAGCGCTTGCCGTCGTCGCCGGTGAACCACGACATGTTCTCGATGATGCCCTTGACGGGCAGGTTGACCTTCTCGGCCATCGCGGCCGACAACCGGGCGACCTTCTGGGCGGCGGGCTGCGGTGTCGTCACGACGTAGACCTCGCCCCGAGGCAGGTACTGGCTGAGGCTGATCGCGATGTCACCGGTGCCGGGGGGCATGTCGATGAGGAGGAAGTCCGGCTTGTCCCAGAAGACGTCGGTCAGGAACTGCTCGAGCGCTTTGTGGAGCATCGGGCCGCGCCAGATGACCGCCTCGTTCTGGGGTACGAAGTAGCCCATCGAGATGCACCGAACTCCCCATCGCTCGGGTGGGATGAGCATCTCGTCGATGACGGTGGGCTGACGATCGGTGCCCAGCATCCGGGGGATCGAGTAGCCGTAGATGTCGGCGTCGACGACCCCGACGGAGTGCCCCTGTTGGGCGAGCGCGACAGCGAGGTTGGTCGTGACGCTCGACTTGCCGACGCCACCTTTGCCCGATGCGATCAGCAGTGGGCGGGTCGTCGACCCGGCCTCGGCGAACGGGATCGCCCGACCCTCGGCATGGCCGTGTGCGGCGTGCGATCCGGCACTCGCCCCGGCGTCGCCGTGCAGTGTCCGGCGGAGATCCTCGCGCTCCTGGTCGGTCATCACCGTGAATTCGAGGTTGACCGATCTCACGCCCTCGAGGCCGGCGACCGCACCCGTCACCCGGTTCTGGATCTCGTTGCGGAGTGGGCACCCTGCGACCGTCAACGCGACCAGGATCTGCACCGTCCCCGAGCCGTCGAGCTCGGCCCGCCTGAGCATCCCGAGATCGACGATCGACCGATGCAGCTCCGGGTCCTGGACGGGTCGGAGCGCCTCGACGAGCTGGTCGTTGGTGACTGCCATGAAACCCCATTCTGGCGACGGCGATCAGAGTTTGCACTACGCCGGTAGTAGAATCTCACCCATGGGGACGACCAGCACGAGCGCGGCGTTCACGGCCACGGTGTCGGCGATCACCGACGCGTTCGGCGACCCCACCCGCCGGAGCGTGTACCTGTTCGTTCGTGACCGGGGTGATGAGCACGGTGTCACGACCTCCACGGTCGCGGCCGAAGTCGGTGTCCACCCCAATGTGGCGCGGCATCATCTCGACAAGCTGGCTGCAGGTGGCTATCTCGAGGTGAAGACCGGCAAGGTGGCCGGTGGCGGTGCGGGTCGGCCGTCGAAGCGCTACCGCGCGGTCGCCGACGCGGTGACGGAATTCCCCGTCCGCAGCGACGACCTCGTGCTCTCGCTGCTCGGTCGCGCGCTCACCCGGATGTCGGCGACCGATGCCGAGGCGGTGGCCGAGGAGGTCGGCGCCGAGTACGGGCGGGCGATGGCGGCCGGGCTGCGTGGCGATGCCCTCGACCACGGTCACCGGTCGATGCGCTCGGCGATCCAGGCCGTCGCCGATGCGCTCACGGCGCACGGTTTCGCAGCTCACGCCGAGAACCGGAACGATCGACTTCGGATCATCAACGACCACTGCCCATTCGGTGATGTCGCGCTCGAGCATCCGGTGATCTGTGCCGTCGATCGGGGCATGGTGCGCGGCATGTTGAGCGAGCTCTACGACGGCGAGCTGGGGGCGGTCACGACCGAGTCGAGCCGCCCGGCCGGCGACACCTTCTGTACCACCGCCGTCTGACCACTCGGGGTGACATCCCATTGTTACATCCCACGGTTGCGTGCGAACCTCCGTGCATCTGCGGCGCGGCGCCGGACGGTTCGATCCGGAAACCACCGCGCGGGCCCAGCGGATCACCCGGGGGCGGAGAGGAGACAAGGACGTGGACACGGTGAGCGCATCCCTCGACGATGCCTTCGTCGAGAGGATCAGAGGCGCACGATCGTTGCCGTCGCCGCCGATCGTGGCGGCCAAGCTGATCGAGCTCGGTGAGGACCCTGACGTCGGTCTCGCCCAGCTCGTCGACGTGCTGCGCAACGATCCTGCGCTGTCGGCACGGATCCTCCGGCTCGCGAACTCGCCGCTCTACGCACGGCGGCGGCGGGCGGAGAACCTTCATCAAGCCGTCGTGATGCTCGGACTCGATGCCGTGTTCACGGCCGCGCTCAGCCTCACCCTGGTCGGCGATCGCGATGCGCTCGGAGCGTCCGCTCCGTCGTTCCGGAAGCGGTGGACCCGAAGCGTCCACGCGGCCGTCGTGGCGCAGTTGCTGGCAGCTCGGTGTGGCGGGGCGACACCGGGTAGCGCGTTCCTCGCTGCGCTCGTCCAGGACATCGGCATCCTCGTGCTGGGCCGACTCGAGCCGACCCTGTACGCAGCGCTCCCCGCCGACAGCAGCCACGAGGAGTTCGTCGAACGCGAGAGGGAGGTCCTCGGGACCGATCACGCAGCCGTCGGCGCGGTCCTGCTCGAGGCCTGGCGCCTCCCCGACGAGATCGTCCAGGCGGTTGCGAAGAGCCACCGGGGTGGAACGTCCGGCAGCAACGCCGATCGCCTCGCCGACATCGTCGCGGTCTCGGCGCTCGTGGCCGACGGCATCCTCGGCGCCAGTCAGCAGCTGGTCGCGGCCACCGCCGCAGCCGACCACCTGCTGGGCGTCGACGCGCTGGAGTTCTCCAAGCTCCTCGACAGCGTGGCGGAGACCCTGCCCGACCTGGCGCTGATGCTCGAGGCCGACGCCCCGTCTCCCCAAGTGCTCGCCGAACGCGCCGCCGATGCGATGATCGCTCGTCAGATGCAGCAGCGTCATGCGATCGAACAGTTACAGGTCGACCTCGCCGGTGTCTCGGAGGTGGCGCGCCAGCTGGAGGTCGCGAACCGATCCGATCTGCTGACCGGGCTCCTGAACCGCCGCTACCTCGACGAGGTCATGCAGCGCGAGTTCACGTGGGCTCAGCGACACGGCGACGGTCTCTCGGTGATGTTCATCGATCTCGACGACTTCCGCGGGGTCAACGACGAGCACGGTCACCACGGCGGTGACGCCGTGCTCCGTACCCTCGCCGACCGCATGGTCGCCACCCTGCGCGACGAGGACCTGATCGGGCGCTTTGGCGGTGACGAGTTCGTGGTTCTGCTTCCGGCCACGGTCGGGTGGCAGGCCGAGATCGTCGCCCAACGCGTCCTGAACGCGGTGACGGCGAGGCCGTTCGTGATCGAAGCCGGGGTCGAGCACGAGCAGTCGGTGACGATCGGCATCGCGTCACTCGACGAGTTCGCCGACGTGTCGTCGATCGACGAGTTGCTCCGACTCGCCGACGAGGCGCTCTACGCCGCCAAGCGCGAGGGCAAGAGCCGCTGGTGCAAGGCGAGCGCCCGCCCGGTCGCCGCTGGCGATGCATTGACCGCCTGAGCAGCGACCGTCGGCTCACTCCCATCCGGTCACCGGTCGATTGCACGAGTCGTCTCCCCCGTTCAGCTCACCAGCTCCACGATCAGGATCGCGAGCAATGGGAATGCTGGCACGATCTGGGTGATGAGCACGACGGCGCCCAGCACGTTGAGCCAACGCGGGAGGCGTCGGCCGCGTCGGGTCGAGTTCGACACGAGGGCGACCACGGGCAACACCATGAACGTGAGCGCGTGGAGGAGTCCCATGAGGAGCATCAGGCCGCCGATGCGAACGGCCGCATCCGCGACCTGGTCCGTCCACAGTCCGGTGTCGACGGCCGGATAGTCGAACTGAGCGGAAGCCAGGATGTACCCGGCGAACACCAGCGCGTAGGCGACGTCCATCAACCGGACCAATCCGGCCGCCGTGACCGGTGCGTTCGGCCACAGGTCGTGGGCGTAGCCTCGTCCGAACCGTCGGATCGCGGGCCCCAGCACGACGGCGAGGGTGACCAACGCGACGGTCTCGAGCAGATCGAACACGGGGCGTTCCACGTACTTGCCGAGCGCGTTCTCGCGGCGGAAGGCGATGCCGATGCCGACGAGCGGCACGATCGCCGCTGCGATGCCGACGATCGCCGTCGCCACCCGTCGTCGATGGGTCCGGTCCTCCTCGATGGAGTGGACGACACGCGACCACAGGTCGTGGCTCGGTTGGACGGAGTCGGCGGAGCGGAACGCGTCGACGAGGCGTTGTTCGACGTTCATCGGTGTTCCTCCAGTTGGTCCGACAGCGTGGCGAGCCCGCGGCGGCAATGCGTCTTGACCGAGCTCTGCGAGATCCCGAGCGTCGCGGCGGTCTCCACCTCGGTCAGCTCGAGGTAGTAGCGCAGGATGAGGCACGCTCGCTGACGATCGGGCAGGGTGCGGACGGCGTCGAGCACAGCGCCATCGGCCTGCGCCGACACCGCATGCTCCTCGAATCCCGACGTCCGGTCGCTGACGGCCTCGGACGAACGGTGGCGCAGTGACATCAGGCCACGCCGGTTGTGGTCGCGGGCGAGGTTGAGCACGATCGAACGCAGGAAGGCGGGTGCGCGCCCGAGATCGCGGATCGAATGCGCCGACCGGTGGAGCCGGATGAACGCCTCCTGCACGAGGTCTTCGGCGGCGTTCCGGTCGTCACAGAACAGTCGCGCCAGTCGTACGAGCGAGGCCGCCTCCTGGCTGAAGAGGTCGCGCACCAGCGCGTCGGCATCGACCGGCTCCGCTCCCACGTTGACGTCCAGGACGCCGTCGACGTTCATCTCACCGCACCGCCACTCGGGTCGCTGCGGGGGGTGACGGCCAACGTAGCCGCCACCCCCCGCCGCTCGCCACCGTGTCGGTCGTCGGAGTCCATCGTCGGTCCGGTGCCGGACTTTCAGTCGAGGTCCAGGCAGGCGAGCCGGATCGACGGGGTGTCGTGATGATGCACCACGATCGCCTGCGCCTCGGGACGGGCTCGTGCACCGTGGAACGCGACTCCCAGGCCACGCCCGCCGCGATTGGTGGTGATCGCCGGCCACATCTCGTTCACGTCGTCGACCGGACCGCCGACGACGTCCTGGTAGTGCCCGCCGCCCGGGTTGGGCGCGTCGCACGGGGCGTTGTGCACGTGGACCGGGTAGGTGGTCCGCGGGTCGAGCCCTGCCGCCGTGACGACGACGATGGTGCGGTCGTTCGCGGTGCGGATCATGACGGCGTGACCGGTCACCTCGTAGCCGAGACCGGTTCCGCCCGGCAGCGTCACGAAGCTGCCCCGCGTCACCGACGCCGGCGTGAACGTGGCTTCGGTCGGGGTTGATGGGATGAGCATCGTGATCACCGCAGCGACGGCGATCAGGGGTCGGGACTGAAGCATGGTGCTCCCTTTCGCAAGTGGTCCGATCGGATCGGACCGGATGCCGGTGTCGGACCGGTGCCGTGGCGAGCGTGCGACCGGATCTCGGTGGGCGACGGCGTGGCGTGACGGGGGTCAGGCGACCCGATCGCGGCGACCGAACGCCGCCTCGTCGTCGAGTTGTCGGTTGAGCGTGAACACCCGGCCGATCAGCGGGAGCGTGAGCACGTTCAGACCGTGGAGCAGGCCCATCAGCAGGATCATTCCGCCGAGTCGGACGACCGACCCCTGGAGCTGTTCGGCGTTCACCTCGTCGGCCCACCCGGTGTCGGGCTCCCACTTGATCACGAACAGGACGTACGCCCCGAAGATCATGTAGTAGGCGAAGTCCATGAGGACCAGATAGCTCTTGCCGGTTCTCGGGTTGGCTTGGAAGACGTCTGCCGCGTATGCCCTGCCGAACCGCCGGATCAGCGGTCCGAGGGTGACGACGACGGCGATGAGCACGCCGGCGACGATCAGTTCGAGGATCCACCAGTGCATCGTCGGACTCCCTTCGGTCGATGGTGCGGTCGGGCCGCAGTCATCCAGACAGACGAACACCGCCCGGATCCGGGTGACACGCCCGTCAAGCGAGCGACAGCAGGATGTCGACGAGGGCGTCGGGATGGTTCTGCGGGATCATGTGGTTGCCCGGCAACTCCTCGTACCGCCACGACGGGTGCTCGCGGTAGCGATCGGCCGCAGCCCAGAACGCGTCGGGTGTGTGGGGGTGTCGGATGTCGCCCGCTGCCTTGATGAACGTGCGCCCGAAGGCGTACGACTCGAGTGGCCGAACGAGGTGCACGGGCTCGGTGAAGGTTCTCGACGGTTGGGGTGAGCGTCGCGGGCCGTGGAACTCGGTCTCGGCCGGATCGTCGAAGGCGCGGTCCCGCGGTGGGATCAGCCAGTCCTCGCCTGGTCCGCGCCCGGCGGGGATGCCGCTGCCGAGCCCGGGAGTCGCGGTGAGATCGGCGACCGACTGACCGTCGTCGGGGACGAAGGCGTCGAGGTACACGAGTTCACGGACGCGGTCGCCGACGTGTTCGAGCGCGCCGGTCACCACCATGCCGCCGTACGAGAACCCGAGCAGCACCATGTCGTCGAGGTCCTCGTAGAGGACGCAGTTGACGACGTCGTCGACGTGCACGGTGAGGTCGACGTGCGGACTCGTCAGGTGGGATCGTTCGCCGATGCCCGTGAGCGACGGCGTGAACACGTGATGCCCGGCCGACCACAATCCCGGCCGTACACGGCGCCAGGTGTGAGCGCCGCCCCAGGCTCCGTGGACGAGCACATATGTCGTCGTGGTTCGTGTCACCGCCCCATCTGAGCAGATGGCCGGGGAGACCGGAGTTGTCGCCGTCTGATGCGGGTCACGACCCGGCCGGCGGCGTGTGCGACGGCCGGGGTGAGTGGTGCGCCGTGATCACACGACATGGCCTCGATGCCGACCAACGTCAAGGTCGCCGGGAGTCGATCGATCGCTCGGGCCAGCTCGATTGCTGCGGTCACGTCGATCGAGTGGGTCGACACCGTGTCGGGTGGACGGAGCGGCTCGACGAGCGCGTCGCGCACGACGGTGTGGCCGGGGTGGTCGATCGGCTCGGCAGCGTCGATGATGACGACGTCGTCGGATGATTGCCAGTGGAGTGCGAGGTCGACCATCGCGCCCTCGAACACGACGAGGTCGACCCCGGCGACGTCCGACTCGCGCACCAGATCGCACACGATCGGTCCAACGGCGTCGTCGCCCCGGTCACGGTTCCCGACTCCGATCACCAGGAGGCGGGCGTCGATGCCCGACCCTGCGGTGTCAGCCATGGCCGCGGTCGATCGTGAACCGGAGGAAGTGAGTGGCGCAGGAGATGCACGGGTCGTAGTTCCGGATGACCTGTTCGCACCGGTGGCCGAGTGTGTGGTCGTCGAGGTGGAGGTGGGCGGCGACGAAGTCGCGCAGGTCGGTCTCGATCGCATCCTGGTTCTGTGACGTCGGCGGGACGATGACGGCATCGACGATCGTGCCGGTCGCGTCGATCGCGTAGCGGTGGTAGAGGGCGCCGCGGGGCGCCTCGGTGCATCCGTGGCCGATGCCGGCCACGGGCGGTACGTCGACGAACGGTCGACCTGGTTGCCGGTACGTCGCGACGATCTGCTGTGCCTCCTCGACGGCCCCCAGCGTCTCGAGGCCGCGCACCAGGATGCTGCGGAACGGATTGGTCTCGACGCGAGCGACACCGAGGTCGTCGGCGACGGCGCGAACCGAATCGGGGACCAGATCGGCGTTGTTCATCCACCGAGCGAGAGGGCCGGTCTGATATCGCCGCCCGTCGATCTCGGGGTTCGAGCGCCCCCGACCGTCGAGCACGGCGTGCAGCGCGGTCGAGTGCGCGACGTGGTACTCGTGGAGTCGGTCGCCGTACTCGGCGACGGAGATGTCGAGACCGCGGTTCGACACGATCCGACCTTCGTTGAAGGGGTACTCACCGTCGTGACGCAACGAGACGTACTCGGTGTCGCCGGCGAGGCGCTCGGGGATCGACGGGAACTCGAACGTCGCGACCCATCGCAGCAGTGCGAGCGCGCCGGCGTGCGCCCGTTCGAGATCGTCGTCGAGCGCATGCAGCTCGCTCGGCGTCGGTGCGCGGTAGAAGCCACCGAGCCTGACGTTGACCGGGTGGATCGGTCGTCCGCCGACGATCTCCATGATCCGGTTCCCGGTCTTCTTGAGGTGCAGCACCTCCGCCATCAGCTCGGGGTGTTGCTGTGCGATCTCGATGCCGGAGTCGAGCCCGAGGAAGTCGGGAGCATGGAGGAACGCCATGTGCAGCACATGGCTCTCGATCCACTCGCCGCAGTAGAGCAGTCGCCGGAGCTCGCGTATCGAGCCGCCGGGATGTACGTCCGCGATCGACTCGATCGCGTGGCAGGCGCTCATCTGGTACGCGACCGGGCAGATCCCGCAGATCCGGGCGGTGATGTCGACCGGCTCGGTGTAGTGACGTCCGCGCAGGAACGCCTCGAAGAACCGCGGGGGTTCGTAGATCTCGAGCTGCACGCCGTCGACGACGCCGTCCCGCACCGAGACGTGCATCGCTCCTTCGCCCTCGACCCGTGTGAGCGTCGGGACGTTGAGGTTGAGGGTCTTGTGGGTCATTGTGACGCGACCTCCGCGAAGGCGCCGGTGTTGAAGGTGTGCAGCAAGCGGTCCACGGCGTCGCCGTCGAGCCCGAGCTCACCGAGCCGCCCGCGCAACGCCTCCACGTTCGGGCTCTCCATCGGCCCGAAGCATCCGTAGCATCCGCGGTGGTAGGTGGGACAGAGGGCGTTGCAGCCCGCCTGGGTGATCGGTCCGAGGCACGGTGTGCCGTGGGCCACCATGACGCAGGTGGTCGAGCGGGACTTGCACTCGATGCACACGCTGGTCGTCGGGAGTCGGAGGGCGTGTCGGTCGAGGAGTGCGGCGAGCGTTTGGAGCAGCTGGGCCCGATCGATCGGGCATCCTCGCAGCTCGAGATCGACGGTGACGTGATCGGCGATCGGGGTCGACGTCCCGAGGGTGCTGATGTACTCGGGGTGCGCGTAGACGATCGACGTGAAGCCATCGACGTCGCGCCCGTTGCGCAGCGCCTGGATCCCGCCCGCCGTCGCGCAGGCGCCGATCGTGACGAGGAGTCGTGATTGCCGACGGATCTCGTGGATGCGCTCGGCATCGTGGGTGGTGGTGATCGATCCCTCCACCAGCGACACGTCGTACGGGCCGTCGACCATCGCTGTCGTGGCTTCGGGGAAGTACGCGATCGCGATGCGGTCGGCGATCGCCATGATCTCGTCTTCGCAGTCGAGCAGGCTGAGCTGGCAGCCGTCGCAGGAGGCGAACTTCCACACTGCGAGCGTCGGACGTTCGTGGTCGGGCCAGTCGATGGCGGCGGATGCGTCGTGTTGCATGTCGGTGCCTCCCGCGGCTCGTCCTCACAGCTCCGCTGTGGCCAGGGCGGCGGCGACCCTCGGGTATGCCAGGACGGGTCCGTCACGGCACACGAGCACCGGACCCATCTGGCAGTGCCCGCAGAGTGCGTTGCCGCACTGCATGTTGCGTTCGACCGTCAATTGGATCCGTTCGGGATCGACGCCGAGCGCGATCAGCCGTTCGCTCGTCAAGCGCATCATGACGTCGGGTCCGCAGATCAGAGCACTGGTGCGTGCGGTCTCGATGCCGACCTCGGCGACGACATCGGCCACGACGTCAGGCACGAGGCCGACGCGCCCGTTCCAGTCGGACTGGGCCACATCGATCGTCTCGATCACGCCGAGCCCGTGCTCTCTCCACTGCTCGTAGTGGGGTTCGTAGAGGAGGTGGGCGGCGTCGCGCGCTCCGACGACGAGCACGGCCTGCCCGTACCGTTCGCGATCGCGCAGGATCGCATAGATCGCCGAGCGCAACGGGGCGATTCCGATGCCGCCGGCGGCGATGACGACATCGCGGCCGTCGAGGTCGAGATCCCACGGCGATCCGAACGGCTCGCGGACCCACAGCTCGTCGCCGACCCGGAGCCGCACCAGCGCGCTGGTGATCGCACCCGCGCGCCGGATGGTGTACTCGTGGAAACGGGTCTCGGTGGCCGGTGAGCTGATCGAGATCGCTGCCTCACCGATGCCGAAGGCGCCGATCATGCCGACCTGCGCGGGCAGGAACGGCGACGGTGATCCGTCGACGGGCTCGAGGCGCAGCGTGACGACGTCGGGCATCTCCTCGACGACAGCGATCACTCGGTGCACTCGCGGCACGAGCAGCGGGTCGATCGTCGGTTGGGACGCGTGGACGTCGCTCATCGCGCCGCCTCCCCGGTCGTGACCGGACGACCGAGCGATTCGATCTCCGCAGTCAGATCGATCCCGACCGGACACCACGTGATGCACCGACCGCACCCCACACATCCGGACTCGTCGTAGTGGTCGTACCAGGTGCCCAGCTTGTGGGTCAGCCACTGGCGGTAGCGCGCAGTCGCCGACGATCGGTGTGGTCCGGCTCCGAGGTGCGAGTACTCCTGTGAGAAGCAGGTGTCCCAGACGCGCGTCCGCGTCGACGTCGTTCCGTCGAGGCTGATCTGGTCGTCCATGTCGGTGCAGAAGCACGTGGGGCAGACGGCGGTGCAGTTCCCGCAGGTGAGGCATCGAGCGGCGACGTCGTCCCAGTGGGGATGATCGGGTTGGCGGACCACGACGGCCGCGTTCACCGGCAACTCCCGGATCAACTCCCGGGCGGCGTATCGCAGCTCGAGGTCGGCCTGCCGGACGAGGGCCCGCGGCGCCTCGGACAGGTGCAGCGCATCGACGATCGTGCGTCCCGCGTCGCTGCCGGCCCGCACGAGGTAGATGACACCGTTCGGCGCGTCGATCTCGGTGAGCGCCAGGTCGTGGCCGTGATCGACGGCCGGCCCACTGCCGGCGGTGTCGCAGAAGCAGGTCGGCGCCGGGTGGGTGCAGTCGACGGCGACCGTGAACAGCCCGATGCGATTCGCGGCGAAAGCGGGGTCGGCGTGTGGGCCACCCGTCTGGGTGCGCTCGAGGATCTCGAGCGCCCGCAGGTCGCACGCGCGCGCCGCGATCACGGCGCGGCTCGGCGCCGGGTGCTGGGTCATTTCCACCGCGATCGAACCGTCACGACGCCGGATCGTCCACACCGGGGTGGACGGAGGGTGCACGATGCTCTTCAACGAGTCAGGTCCGACCCCGTACGAGAACCGGCGATGATCGGCCGATTCGACGAGTCCGTAGGTACCGGTCTCCTGCTGGTCCGAGATGCCCACCGGGAGCTCCTCGACCGACGTGATCGGTCGCATCCGGATCACGTTGTCGACGACGACCGGACCGATGACCTCGTCGAATCGATCGATCAGGACGGCGACGAGTCGGCCCAGGTCGCGCTCCGACATCGTCCACCACTCGATCTCGGCATCGGTGTAGGGCGTGACCTCGACGTCCACGACTCCATCGTCGACGGCGACCTGGTGAGGCACCAGAGTCCTTGGTCGGTCGGTCCCACGACTGCCGGTCCGTCGTGCGCGAGCTGCCAGGATGCCTGCATGACCGAGCGGGGAGTGATCCATCGGGCCCGCCGCGTCGTCACCCTCGATCCGGGGTTCCCGGTGGCGGAGGCGGTGGCGGTCCGCGGTGACCGCATCCTGGGGGTCGGCTCCGTCGGCGAGCTCGTTTCGGCGTGGGGCGGGCATCGTGTGGACGACACGTTCGCCGACTCCGTCCTGCTGCCTGGATTCGTCGAGGCGCACTCACACTCGCTGGAAGGCGCGATCTGGGCGTGGGAGTACGCCGGCTACTTCGACCGGCTCGGACCGGATGGCTCCGTCAGGTCGGGATGCCGGAGCTTCGACGAGTTGCTCGCTCTGCTCCGCCGACTGGACGCCGAGCTCGGCGATCCCTCGGAGTCGTTGATCGTGTGGGGCTTCGACCCGATCTACTTCCCGGGGGAACGACTCGCGGCCCACCACCTCGATCTCGTCTCGACGACGCGTGCGATCTGCGTCGTGCACGCGAGCCTCCATCTGATCACGGTGAACACGGCCCTCATGGACCGAGAGGGCTTCGCCGACGGCTGTGTCGTCGACGGAGTGCCCGCGGGTGCGGATGGCCGACCGATCGGTGAGCTCCAGGAGCCGCCCGCGATGTCGCTGGCACGGCGGGAGATGGCATCGCTGTGGAGGTTGCTGGGCGACCCTGCGTCGTTGCGTCGCTTCGCCGACATGGCGCGGGTGGTCGGCTGCACGACGGTCACCGAGCTCGGCGCGGCGCGACTGATCAGCGACGACGAGGCCGCGCTGTGGACCGGCGCCGCCTCCGCCGAGGGATTCCCGGCGCGTTTGGTGCCCCTGTTCAATCCGGCACTCGGCGATGCCGGGGATCCCGAGCGGGCCGCCGCGCGCGTCCTCGAGCTGCGTCGGATGTCGACCGACAAGGTGCGCTTCGGTCTGGCCAAGATGGTGCTCGACGGTTCGATCCAGGGGTTCACGGCGCGCCTCAACCCGCCGGGCTACCTGCCGGCGCCCGACGGCAGTGAGCGCTCGAACGGGATCTGGTTGATCGGCCCCGAGCAGTTCGCTGCCTGGTTCGACGCGTTCCATCGCGCCCACGTCACCGTGCACACCCACGTGAACGGCGACGAGGCGGTCGACCTCCTGCTCGATACCGCCGAGGAGTCGCTCTCGCATCACGGCTGGCGCGACCACCGCCACACGGCCCAGCACGCCCAGCTGACCACGGCGGCGCAGTACCGGCGGATGGCGGCGCTCGGGATGTGCGCCAACATCTTCTCGAACCACATCTGGTACTGGGGCGACCAGCACCGCACGACGACCATCGGGCCCGACCGTGCGGCGCGGATGGACGCCTGCGCGACGGCGGATCGTCACGGGGTGTCGTTCAGCGTTCACTCGGACGCGTCGGTCACACCGCTCGGCAGCCTCCACACGATGTGGAGTGCGGTGAACCGCGTGACGCCGTCTGGTCTGGTACTCGGACCGCAGGAGCGGATCAGCGTCGATCGTGCGCTTCGCGCGGTGACGATCGACGCCGCCCACCAGCTCCGACTCGACCACGAGATCGGGTCGATCGAGGCGGGCAAGCTGGCCGACTTCGTCGCGCTGGCCGACGACCCATCTGACGTCGACCCGATGGCGTTGCGCGACATCGAGGTCCGCGGCACCGTCGTCGGCGGTGAGATCACCCGTGGCGATGGCGGGTGAGTCGATGCCGTGGTGTGGCCGGCGGGTGCCGTTCACCCTGCTCGGCGGCTACCTCGGCGCAGGCAAGACGACGATCGTCAACGAGGTGCTGCGACGCGCCGACGGCCGGCGCCTCGTCGTGCTGGTCAACGACGTCGGTGCGGTCGACGTCGATGCTGCGCTGATCGCCGATCACGACGGCCAGACGATGGCGTTGACGAACGGGTGCGTGTGCTGCGCGATCGCGGACGACTTCGCGCAGACACTGGAGGAGGTCCGGGCGCTCGAGCGCGCGCCCGACCACGTCCTCATGGAGCTCAGCGGCGTCGGTGAACCGGCCCGAGTCGCCCCCTGGGCCGACACGGCCGGGTTCCGGCTCGACGGCATCGTGGTCGCCGCCGATGCCGACCAGATCGTCGAGCTCGCCGACCGCCGCTTCGTCGGCGCCACGATTCGCGAGCAACTGGCGGCCGCCGATGTCGTCTTGCTCACGAAGACCGATCTTGCGCTCGACGGGGGAGCGGCGGCGCGTGCGTTCGTCGCCGGTGTGGCGAGCGGGCCCATCGTCGAGGTGATCGGCGGGGCGGTCGATGTCGGGCTCGTGCTGGGCGTCGATCGCACGGTCCGGTCGCCGACGCCGGGGACCGGGCACGATCACCGCGGTTCGGTCCACGAATCATCGATCGTCGAACTCGGCGCAACGACGTTCGGTGAGCTCGAGCAGATGATCGCCGACCTGCCGGCCGACGTGGTGAGAGCGAAGGGCCTCGTGGTGTGCTGCGACGTGGCGGCCCCGGTCGAGGTGCACGTCGTCGGTCGCCGTCGGATGGTCCGGCGGCGGCCCGATCTCGACCTGTCGTCGGCGCGCCCTGCCCTCGTGGTCGTCACCGTGTCCTCGAGACCATCGAACTGACCGAGGCGGCGCCGGGCGGACGGTCGGAGGACTGCGCCCACGGTCCGGATCTGGGCTGCCGGTGCCAGGGTCTGGATGTCAATTCTTGCTCAAGTTGTACACGGGGATGTCCGATGACAACGTCGGCATCATCATCTCCACACGCTCGAAGGGTCGAACACATGTCGAACACCCACCCCTCCGCCCGGTCCCATCGCCGTCGCCGTACGGCGCGCATGGTGGCACCGATCGCCGGTCTCCTCGCCGCCGGGCTCCTCGTCTGGCAGGGCAGCACCGCTGCGTTCACCGCCCAGACGACCAACACCGCCGACGCCTGGGCCACCGGCAACCTCGACCTCACCAACGACGGTGGCACCGGTGGTACCTACGGTGCATCGACGGCGGCCCTGTTCAACGAGACGCTGATCAAGCCGGGCTCGGTGGGCGCCAAGTGCATCAACGTTCGGAGCACCGGCAACCTGCCGGGCGCGCTCAAGCTCTATCGAGGTGCGCTCACCGGCACCAACGCGACCGACCTCGCGGCCAACCTCGTGATCAGCGTCGACGCCGTCGCCGCGTCGACGACGGCGCCGTCGATCCCTGCCGACTGCAGCGGGTACGCCGGCGGGACTGCGGGTGCCTTCTACAACGGCACGCTCGGATCGTTCCCCGCCGCTTACGCCGCTGCGGCGACATCGGGAACCCTCACCGGAGCTGCGACCGAGTACGTGACCTACCGCATCGGTTGGACGATGCCTGCCACCGTGACCGACAACAGCCTGCAGAGCTCCTCGGTCCAGGCCGACCTGTTCTGGGAAGTGCAGTAACCGACTCCCGGGATCCGTGCCGACCCGGCCGGATCCCAGAGGTCGAGGACCCGCCATGTCCACACCAACCGAGATGACGCTCGTCGAGCCGGACGCCACCACCTACGGTGCGGGGCGTCTGGCTCTCGGCGTGCTCGCACGGATCTGGCTGTCGTTCCTGGGCGGCGTGCTGCTCGTGACCCTGCTCCCGCTGCTGCTCGGATGGCGGCCGTACGTCGTCGAGTCGGCATCGATGACCCCGGCGATCCGGGCCGGTGATGTCGTTCTGTCGGCGCCGAACCACGACCCGGACGTGTTGCTCGGGCGTGTGATCGTCTTCGAGGCCCCGGATCGGCCCGGGACGACGGTGACCCACCGGGTCGTCGGGATCAACGACGACGGCACCCTCGTCACCAAGGGCGACGCCAACCAGTCGGCCGACTCGGTGTCGTTGCCGCCGGATCGGGTGCACGGACTCGGGCGGCTGCTCGTGCGTGGTGCCGGGCTGCCGCTGCTGTGGGTCGACGAGGGTGCGTGGCTGCAGCTGATGCTGCTGGCGACGTCGATCGCGATCGCGATCAGCTGCGTGGTCCGCGATGACGAGGACGAACTCGTCCCCGAGCCGGTCGATGCCGACGTCGTCCCACCCCTGCGTCGCATCCCGATGGGGGTGCTGCCGCGACGACCGAGGAGCGACGTGCCCGTCCCCGACGCCAGGCCGGCGGAAACCGAACCGGCCGCGCTCCCGCGCGGCCGTCGGCGTGTCCGCGCCGCCACCGGCTCGACCGCAGCGGAAGCCGACCACGCTCGTCGGGGCCAGCGCGACGATGACCAGCGCGACGAGCGCGACGAGCGCGACGAGCGCGACGACGACCAGCATGACGATCAGCACGATGGCGGGGCGCCCGCCCCGACCGGAGTGCTCCGCCGCTCATCTGCACGGGCCCCCGCCGGCGGCGGTCACCCGACGCCGAGCCCGCGCGCTCTGGTCGGTGCCGTGGTCGCAGGTCTGGTGGCGCTCGGCGCCCCGACCACCGCGGCGGCCGCGTTCACCGCGTCGACCGACAACTCGGCCAACGCCTGGTCGGTACCGAACCTCGACTACGCAACCGAGGTGCTCACGCGGTCGCCGTATCTCTATTGGCGCCTCGACGACACCGCGGGCAACTTCGCCGACGACAGTTCCGGCAACGGCAACGATGGCAGGTACGTCCCCAACGTCGGCGGTGGCTCGTTCACGCGCCTGGCCGACGGCGCGTTGTTGACGGACACACCCAATCGAGCCATGCAGATCAACAGCCCGAACGCCTGCATCGCCACCCGGTCCAACACGGGGATCACCGGTCCGCAGGTGTACACGATCGTCGCGTGGTTCCGGGCCCCGGCCTCGTACACGGACGGCGGAAAGCTGATCGGCTTCGAGCGACCGCGAACGGGTGTCGATGCCCCGTCAGCCGGGAGCTACGACCGTCAGCTCCATCTCGACGGCAATGGACGGCTCTGGTTCACCGCGTACAACGGCGGCCACGTGGCATTGTCGAGCTCCAACGCGTTGAACGACGGTGGGTGGCACATGGCGGTCGGCACGCAGGGTGCGAACGGTATGGTGTTGTACGTCGATGGTGTCCAGGTCGAATCGAACGCCAACACGGCCGCCGAGAACACCACCGGCTGGTGGCGTGCGGGGTGCGGGAACCTCTCGGGCTGGGGTGGGCAGTGGACCGGTCCGAACAACCCGGGCACGAATGCCAACGTCACCGAGAACCGGCCCTTCCTGGGCAGCCTCGACGAGATCACGGTGTACTCCGGGACGGCGCTGACGGCGACGGACGTCGCGACCCTCTGGTTCGCACGCTGAGCCCCGACGCGGACTCACACGAGCAGCGCCATCGCGACGGCGTATCCGACGATCAGGATCACACCTTCCCGACGGCTCACCCGGTGGCCGGTCGCCATTGCCAATGCAGCCGCCACGGCGACGACGATGCTGGCGCCGACGCCGACGCTCGTGAGCCTCGGGGCGTCGATCGACGAGGCGCCGATGAGCCCGGTGACGCCGCCGACGGTCAGCGCGTTGAAGAGGTTCGATCCGAGCAGGTTGCCGACGATCAGGTCGGTCTCCCGTCGGCGCGCGGATTGGATCACGGTCACGAGCTCCGGGAGCGACGTGCCGACCGCCACGAGCGATGCGCCGACGAATCCCGAGCCGAGACCCGCCCGCTCGGCGAGGTCGACCGCACCCCACAGCAGGAGCTGGGCGGCGACGATCGTGCCCACGAGTCCGAGCACCGTGCGGAGCGCTTCCGGCCCGAGCCGATGGTGAGTCGGATCGGCCAGCTCCTCGACCTCGGGTCCGATCGGATCCCCGGGTGATCGTCGCGTCACGACGAACAGCACGAGGGCCATGGATGCCAACAACGCCACACCCTCGATCGGCCGGATCCCGCCCTGGACGAGGACGCCGAACAGCACCATCGCCGCCACCGTGAGCGGCGCCTCCCGGCGGACGGTCCGCGACGTGGTCGCGAGCGGTACCAGGAGGGCGCCGACGCCGAGCAGGAGCGCCAGGTTGGCGACGTTCGATCCGATGATGTTGCCGATCGCGATCTCTGGCTCGTCGTTGGCAGCGGCGAGGCCCGACACCAGGAGCTCGGGTGCACTCGTGCCGAAGCCGACGATGACCACGCCGACCAGCAGGGCCGGCACCTGCTTGATCAGCGCCAGCCTCGCGGCACCGATCACGAACTGGTCGGCAGCGGCGGCGAGCAAGCCGACCCCGACCACCAATGCCAGCACGGCGAGCAGCACGACGCCCTCCTCGGGCCCGGTCGTCGGGCCGTCATCGGCCCCGGTGCACGCCGGTGACGGAACGCTATCGACCCCGGCGGCCGAGACGGCGATGACCGGGCGGCCCGTGTGATCATCAGCCGACAGCAGCGGGTCGTGCCGGCTACTTGCGGTGCCGGCCGTACTCGAGGGCCCGCGTCATGACGATCTCGTCCACCTTGTCGACCGAACCCGCATCGAACGGAGGTTGTGGGTCGTACTCGATCATGAGTTGGCATGCCTCCGCGGCCGTACGATCGAACAGCAGCTCCATCAGCCGTAGCGCCATGTCGATCCCGCTCGACACGCCGGCCGCGGTGATGATGCGTTCGCGGAGGTGCTCCACCACCCGGGTTCCGGTCGGTGTCGCACCCACCTGGGCGAGCGTCGAGTAGGCACCCCAATGGGTGGTGGCGGTGAGGCCGTCGAGCAGACCCGCCGCCCCGAGCACCAGTGAGCCGGTGCAGACCGAGGTCGTGAACCGGCTCGTCGCATGCGCGCTGCGGACCCACTCGAGCACCCGGTCATCGGTCATGAGCGGCCGGGTCCCGGTGCCCCCGGGGAACACGACGATGTCGGGTTCGGGGAGCTCCTCGAAGGTGGCATCGCGCGTGATCCCGAGGAACCCGTTGTCGGAGCGGATCTCGCCCCGCTCGTGCCCGATGAAGGTGACGTCGATCTCCGGTGTGCGTTGCAGCACGTCATAGGGTCCGATCGCATCGAGCGCGGTGAATCGGGGGAACAGGGGGATGGCGACCTGGAGGGTCATCGGGAGCTCCGTTCTCGGTGAGGCGTCGACATCGTCGGCGGTGCTGATCGTGCGTGGCGCCGAGTCGGCGAGCGATCGTGCGGGCGCATCGTCTCGCCGGTGCCGTACCGGTCGGTCCGGGCGAACGACCCGACGGTATCGGCGGTGGTTCCGAGCGCGTGCCGGGCCACCTGGGAGCGGACGGATGCGACGTCGCGTGCCGGGCTGGAGCCGACCTGACGGTCGAACCGGTGAGCGTCGACGGTCGATCTGCTCATCGGACGACTCATGATGCCGACGGTCTTCGAACGTGGGCCGGTCGTGAGGAGGCGATGTCCGCCAGGGTAGGGCATCGTTGTCGCGCTCGACACCGCCGACGCAGGGGAGAACCTCCTGTGAGGCAGCCGCCTCAGGCTCGGCGCAGATGGAGCACGAGCGCCGTCTCGGGGTGCATCGCCGGGAGCTGCACGCCGTGGTTCGCGAGTTGGGTGCCGGTGAGCTCGCTGCCCGCGTCGAGCCAGTAGGGCCGGCTTCGGTTGGGGCCGCTCTGCTCGCCCGGCAACGAGAGGTGCTCGACCCTGTACCGAGCGGCGGGATCGAGGCCCGGAAGTCGGAGCGGCGGCGGCGTCAGGCTCATCGATGTCGATACGACCGCAAAACTCACCAGTGCCTCCGACCGGTCCACGGCGTACACACCATGGGCGACCGAGGCATCCTCGGTGTCGAAACGGACGACGTCACCGCCGTGCAGCAGCGGACGGAACCGCCGGTGCAGTGAGATGATCTCGGCGAGGGCATCGAGTTCGTCGTCGGTCGAGCACGAGCAGGTTCCACTCGACGCCGAGATGGCCGAACAGCGCGGTCGCGGCCCGGAACGCGAGTTCGTGTCGCCGCCACGTCGTGTGCGATCGCTCGGGGCCGATGTGGGCGCCCATCAGCTCGGGTGGGATGAGCATCGACGCGCCGCGCTGGATCGTCTGGCGTTCGAGGGCGTCGTTGCAGTCGCTCGTCCACACGCGCACGGTGCGTTTCAGGATCTCGTGGTCGATGCGGGCGCCGCCCGACGAGCACGACTCGATCTCGACCTCCGGGTGGCGGGCGCGCAGCTCGTCGAGCAAGCGGTACACAGCGAGCGTCTGGGCGTGGGTGCCGGCAGCACCGTCGGCACCGCTGCCGGCGATGTGGTCGCGGTTCATGTCCCACTTCACGTACGAGATGTCGTGGTCGCGGAGCAGCGCGTCGAGTTGGTCTGAGCACGTGCTCGGAACGCATCGGCATGGGCGAGGTCGAGCACGAGTTGATGGCGGGCGAGCACCGGCTCGTAGCCGTCGGTCGTCAGCGCCCAGTCGGGGTGGGCGCGGTACACGTCGCTGTCGGGGTTGACCATCTCGGGCTCGACCCAGATGCCGAACTCCATACCGAGCCCGGTGACGTGCTCGATCAGCGGGCCGAGCCCGCCGAGGATGCGCCTCGGGCGACACCACCCAGTCGCCGAGTCCCGACGTGTCGTCACGGCGTGAACCGAACCAGCCGTCGTCGAGCACGAACCGCTCGACGCCGACCCGGGCGGCCCGGCCGGCGAGCGCCTTCAGCTGCGTCGAGGTCGTGGTCGAAGTACACGGCCTCCCAGGTGTTGACGAGGACTGGTCGTGGCGTGGCCGGGTGGCTCGCTCGGGCTCTGAGGTGGCGATGGAATTGCTGCGTGGCGGCAGTGAGGCCGTCGTCGCCGTGGACCGCGACCACCTCGGGCGTCCGGTACGTCTCGCCGGGTTCGAGCGACATCTCGCCCGGGTGGAGCAGCTCGCCGAGCTGGAGGTAGCGCCGGCCGTCTGGCAGCCGCTCGGCCATGAGCCCGTGGTTGCCGCTCCAGGCGAGGTGGGCGCCCCAGACCTGGCCGTGCCACTCGCCGTAGCCGGGCGTGCCGGCGAACAGCAGCGGCGGGTGCTCGTGCGACGTCCGCCCGCGACGGTTCTCGACGTGCGAACGCACCGTGCGCCCACGCCTCCGGACGGGGTGGAGCTCGCGGGTCCAGCGCCCGGTGAACGATCCGAGTTCAGCCGGCGTGCTCGGGGACTGGGAGGGTGACCGTCAGCCCGTCGAGCAGGTAGCGGTCGGTCGTCGAGACGATTCGCGAGCTCGGCCTGCACGATGAGTGCATGGTCGAGCTCGAAGGTGACGATGAGCATCCAGCTCGGCGATGGGGTCGCTGAGCGCGTACGACGAGCCGATTCCCGTCGAGCTCGTGACCGGCGGCCGAGAACCGGGGTGCCCAACCGGTACCACCGCGGCGATGGCCGAGCAGGCCGGGCCGGCCGGCGAACCCGGACCCGTGTTCGGGCACGACCGAGATCGGCGCGACGACGTCGGGCTGACCCGTGGACGACCGGTCGATCGAGTGCGACCGGCCAGCGCCTCGACGTCGGCGGTGTCGCCGAGATCGTGCACCCCAGTGGACGACCGCCGGCACCCCGTTCGAGATGTCGACGACGACGTCGGCGCCGTGGGCACGGAGGTGGATCACGTCAGCCCTTGGTGGCGCCGAGCGTGAGACCCGAGATGAACTGCTTCTGCAGCGCGAGGTACACGATCAGCGTCGGCAGCGCGATCATGATCGAGGCCGCCGCGATCAGGTTGAAGTCGGTCGCGTACTGGCCGTTGAGCACGGCGATCGACGACGTGATCGGCCGTTCGTCGCCCTGGTTGAGCAGCACGGCGCCCCAGAAGAAGTCGTTGTACAGCCAGGTGAACTCGAGCGTGCGCGAGCGCGGCCAGCGCCGGGCGCGGTGAGCGGCAGGACGAGCGGACAGTACTGCACGGAGGACGCCCGGCGCCGTCGACGGCGGCCGCCTCGCTGATCTCCTTCGGGATCGTCTTCATGTAGTTCGCGAGCACGAACGTGCAGAAACCGATCTGGAACGCGACGTGGATCAGGATCACCGCGATCTTGGTGCCGAGCAGATTGCCCGTGTTGGTGTCGGAGATGACGTCGGGCCACGGGACCCGCTTGTAGATCTGGAAGAGGGGCTGGAACAGCACCTGCTGGGGCATCAGGTTGCCGGCGGTGAACAGCACGAGGAAGGCGATGTTGAACCGCCAGCTGAACCGGGTGCAGGCGAAGGCGACCATGCTCGACAGCAGCAGGATGAGGAACAGCGAGGGGATCACGATGAACGCCGTGTTGATGAACGTCTTGCCCATCTCGCCGACCCGCCATGCGTCCTGGTAGTTCTCGGTCGTCAAGCGTCTCGGGCGCGAGCGAACACCCCGTTGACCTGGGTGTCGGACTCGTAGAAGCGGAACGAGTTGTACAACGCCGTCCCGATCGGGAAGCATCCAGAGCACCGCCATCGCGATCAAGAAGACCTGCAGGAGGACGCGAGCCGGTCGCAGCGGCAGCCTTGTTGCTCGACGAACAGGGTCGTGGTCTCGCTGCTGTTCGTGGTCGTCGCGCTCACAGCTCGGACTCCCGGTAGTGGTTGTAGACGTACCAGATGATGAACCCGAGACAGAGCATCAGCAGCACGACCCCGTACGCAGATCCGAACCCGACCCGGCCGCCACCCTCACCGAGCAGGCTACGCGTGACGAGCGTGCCCATCACCTCCGTGCCACGCGGCTCGTTCAGGGCGGCGATGATGTCGTAGGCACGCAATGCCTCGATCACCGTGATCACGACGACCACGACGTTGATCGGCTTGAGGGCGGGGAAGATCACGTCGGCGGAACGCCTGCCACTCGTTGCAGCCGTCGATCGCGGCGGCCTCGCGCAGTGACTGGTCGACCGCCTTCAGGCCGGCGAGGTACATCACCATGATGTAGCCGATGTGCCGCCACGCCATCGCAACGAGCAGGGCAGCGAAGTTCTTCGACAGGCCGAGCGACGGGTCGAGCCACGGCAGATCGAACTCGAAGATCTTCGAGCCGTCGCCGACGAAGTCGATCGGTTCGCCCGGCCACAGGATGTTGAGCAGGCCGCGATCACGGGAGAACATCGTGGCCTTCCAGATGAAGCCGACGACTGCGAGCGACAGCACCACGGGGAAGTAGTAGATGCTCTGGTAGACCCGGTTGCCGCGGACGTTCTTGTCGAGCAGGTACGCGAAGAGCATGCCGATCATCGAGCAGATCGTGAGCCAGATGATCAGGACGAAGTTGTTGAACAGCGCGCTGAACAGGTCGGTCTCGAACACCGTGAAGATGTACCAGTAGTTCTGGAAGCCGACGGGGTCGATCGCCGACAACGGGGCGAGGTTGTCCCACTCCGTGAACGACAGGCCGATGGTCAGCAGGGCGGGGATCCACACCAGGCCGATGTGGAGCACGGCCGGCACCCCGACCATGACGATCAGCCAGAACTTGTCGTCACGAGATCGCTGGTAGCGGTCCTTCCGGGAACGGCGACGGCGGCGCCCGGTCGGGCGCCGCCGTCAGCTCGGTGGTGGTCGTGGATGTCACGAGTGCAATCTTGGCTCACTCGAAGGTGTAGGTCTGCTTCTTGGCCTCGATGTCGGCCAGGATCGTGTCGATCGCCGACGGATCGGCGATGAAGTCGGCAATGCCCTGTCCGACCACGTTGGCGGCGAAGTCGGGGTCCGTGTCACGGTCGAGGAACTGGGCGATGTACTTCGCACTCCCGACCGCTTCGGCCGACTTCTGCTGGAGGGCGTTGTAGCCGCTGGTGTCGGTCGCGTCGTTGGCGCCGACGACCGATGGGTCGATTGCGATGTAGGCGTCTTCCGCGGCCGCCGTCCCGAGGCCGGTGAGCAGTGCTCGTGCGCCTTCGGGGTTGGCCGGGTTGGTGGCCATCATGAAGCCGTCAATCGGCGCCTCGATCGCGTCCTGGCCGTGGTCCGGGTTGATCTCGGGGAACAGGAAGAAATCGATGTCGTCGATGATGTCCTGTTGGGTGGCACCGTCGAAGTTCGACGTGATGAACGTCCCGAGCAGCATCATCCCTGCCGTCTTGTCGCCGATCACGTTGGCGGCGTCCTGCCAGGTGCGTCCGTTCGGGTCGGGCTGGTAATAGGGGAGGATCTCGTCCCACGCGGTGAAGATCGCCTTGACCTCGTCGCTCTCCCAGGATTCGTTCCCGCCCATCAGGGACACGTGGAAGTCGTAGCCGTTGACCCGCATGTTGATCATGTCGAACATACCCATCTGGGGCCAGCGCCCGTCGTTGGCGGCGGCGATCGGGATCAGTCCGTCGGCCGTCATCGTGTCGCACAGCGCCTTGAACTCGTCCCACGTGGTCGGGATCGCGTAGCCGTTGTCGGCGAACAGGCTCATCCGGTAGTGGACGCCCCACGGGTAGAAGTAGAACGGCACGAAGTACTGCTTGCCGTCGAGACCCGACGAGGCGCTCTTGAAGCCTTCGGAGAAACCCTGCAGGCTCGACCACACGTCGGAGATGTCGCCGACGACGCCCTTCTTGGCGAACGCGCGCATCCGGTAGCCGGCGAACCACGACACCACGTCGTCGGGCTGCTGGATGTAGGTGTTGAAGTTCTCCTGGTAGGTGTTGTGGTCGACGGTGTTGATCGACACGTCGAGCCCCGTCGAGGCGACCGCTGCCGCCATCGCTTCCTTCGGCTTCTCGTCGGAGTAGTTCGATCCGAACGTCACGGCGCCGACGTCGGCCATGTCGTCGCCGGCAGGGGCGTCGGTTGCCGCCGGGGCGTCGGTTGCCGCCGGGGCGTCGGTTGCCGCAGGGGCGTCGGTTGCCGCCGGGGCGTCGGTTGCCGCCGGGGCGTCATCGTCGTCGCCGCCACACGCAGCGAGGAACGCGGCCCCGCCGACGGCGGTCGCACCTCCGACCACGAACTTGCGGCGGCTGATCGAGAAGCCGACCTCCGACGGGCTCGGTGAGCGCTCTGCAGGTCCAGTCATGTCTCCCCCTTGGGATAGGTGTCACGGATGAGTGTTACTTCGGTGCGCGGAAGCGCGAGTCTTCCAGTGATTCGAATCTTGCGTGAAATGGCGGCGAACGTCAAGCGTCTTCGTTCGAATTCTTGGGAATTCGCACACAGAGACATCCTATTTTCGGGGGAATGTCGACAGTAATGTTCGAGTTTGTTGACTTTGTCGTTGTTCTTCGTCATTCTCGGGAGTGATGAGCAAACGGGGGCGGCCCTCCCTGGCGCAGCGCCGGCACGAGTTGATCGTGAGCGAGATCCGCCGCGCCGGCGGTGCTCGCGTCGCCGATCTCGCAGAGCGGCTGGGTGTCAGCGAGATGACGGTTCGGCGCGATCTCGACGTGCTCCACGACGCCGGGTTGGTCGTGAAGGTGCACGGTGGCGCGACGCTACGGTACGACCACGCCACCGACGAGCCCGGGTTCGAGGCCAAGCTCGCACGCAACATCGAAGAGAAGCGTGCGATCGCAGCGGGTGCAGCAGTGCTGATCGGCGCTGGAGCGGCGATCGGCATCTGCGCCGGAACGACGACGGTCCAGCTGGCCGCCGAACTCACGACCGTTCCGGACCTGACGGTCGTGACGAACAGCATCCCCATCGCCGACGTGTTTCACGCCAGCCAGCGGCCCGACCGCACGGTGATCCTCGTCGGCGGCCAACGCACCCTGAGCGACGCGCTCGTCGGCCCCGTCGCCGTGACGGCTCTCGCGTCGTTCCGTCTCGACAGGGTCTTCATGGGGGTGCACGGGATGCACGAGCGGGCCGGATTCACGACGCCCAACCTGCTCGAGGCCGAGACCAACAAGGCGTTCGTGGCAGCGACCGACGAGCTGGTCGTGCTCGCCGACCACACGAAGTGGGGCGTCACCGGTCTCGCCGCGTTCGCCGACCTCGAGGACGCCACCGTGCTCGTCACCGACGACGGCGTCAACCAGCATGCCCGCACCGTGCTCGAGGAGCGGGTCGGACGGCTCGTGCTCACAAGCCCCGACGTGCTCACCGATCGGCGTGCGTGAGGATGCGATGGCGATGAGCGACGAGACGGCGAACGAGGTCGAGCGAGTGCGCGCCGATCGGGTCGACGGCACCGTCGTGCACGTCGTCGGCGCCCGGCAGAAGCGACCCAACCTGCCCTCGACCGGATGCCCGTTCTGCGTCGGCGGGCTCGAGGCGCCCGAGCCCTACGACGTCTCGTGGTTCCCGAATCGCTGGCCGGCGATGCCCGGCGATCGGTGCGAGGTCGTGCTGTACACGTCCGACCACCACGCCACGTTCTGGTCGCTCGGGACACCCGGCGCTCGCCGGGTCATCGATCTGTGGGCCGACCGCACCGCCGAACTCGGCGGACGCGACGACGTCGACTACGTGCTCGTGTTCGAGAATCGTGGCCCCGAGGTCGGGGCCACGATCGCGCACCCCCACGGCCAGATCTACGCCTACGACCACGTGCCGCAACGGCAGTTGCGGCGGATCGCAGGCGGCTGGGCGCCCGACGACGCGCCCGGCGAGCGTCTCGTGTTCGCCCGCAACGGGTGGAGTGTGTGGGTGCCGTATGCGCCGACGTTCCCAGTCGCGCTCTTCGTCGCGCCCGACCAGCATCGGCCCGACCTCCCGTCGCTCGCGGACCACGAGCGAGACATGCTCGCCGAGGTGTTGATCGACGTGTTCCGGCGCCTCGACCTGCTCTTCGGCCGGCCGCTGCCGTACATGATGTGGCTCAACCAGCGCCCGACGGTGAGCGAGGGCTACGATCCCGCCTGGTTCAGCGTCGAGATCGTCTCGCCGTGGCGATCGGCAGGTGTGCCGCGATTCATCGCAGCCGCCGAGCTGGCGAGCGAGGAGTACTTCAACCCCGTCATTCCCGAAGACGTCGCCGCCCGCCTCCGCGAGTTCGGCTGATTGAGGAGGCCCCGATGTTGCCCGTGATCGGATCGCTGCGCCCGTGGACCGACCCGACCGTGCTCCAGCTCAACCGGATGCCGATGCACGTGCCGCTCTCGGGGGTGCCACGTCGATCGCTCGACGGTACCTGGTCGCTCGAGATGTTCGAGCATCCCGACGACGTTCCGCCTGCCGCTGTCGTTGCCGATCGACGCCGGCCGGTCGATGTCGTCGTGCCCGGGAACTGGACGATGCAGGAGCTCGGCGGCTTCGTCGACACACCCCACTACACGAACATCCAGATGCCGTTCGACGGTCCGCCGCCGGCCCTCCCGGAACGAAACCCGACCGGTGTCTATCGGCGATCCTTCACGGTGCCTCCGGCCTGGTTGCGGCAACGTACCGTGCTCCACGTCGCGGGTGCCGAGAGCGTGCACGCCGTGTACGTCAACGGCGAGTTCGTCGGATACGGCACCGACAGCCGGCTGCCCAGCGAGTACGACCTCAGCCGAGTGATCCGGTCGGGCGCGAACGACATCGCGATCGTCGTCATCCGCTACAGCGCCCACAGCTACCTCGAGGATCAGGACCAGTGGTGGATGGCCGGGCTGCACCGATCGGTCTGGGTCGAGTCCCGCCCCCTCGTTCACATCGGCGACGTCCCGGTCGGGGCCGACTACGACCCGGCGACCGGTGGTGGAACGGTCGAGGCCACGACGGTGGTCGACTTCGGTGGTGAGCCCGAAGCCGGTTGGTCGGTGCGCTCGACGCTGCGCGCGCCGGACGGTCGACCGGTCGGTCGGTCGCACACCGGCGCCGTGCCGCACGAGCACGCCCGCCCGTACCTGTTCACGGGATTCCGTGTCACGGCGGCATGGGACATCCGGCGTGCGCTCGCCTGGAGCGCCGAGACGCCGCACCGCTACACCGTGACCGTCGAGCTCATCGATCCACGGGGCCGCGTGCGCCAGACCGAATCACAGCGCGTCGGTCTCCGACGGGTCGAGGTGCGCGACCGAGCCCTGCTCGTCAACGGCCGGCCGATCTGGATCTTCGGGGTCAACCGCCACGATCACCACCCCGATCGCGGCAAGGCGGTCACGGTCGACGACATGCGGGCCGACCTCGAGGCGATGCGGCGGCACAACATCTCGGCGATCCGCACATCCCACTACCCGAACGACGTTGCCTTCTACGAGCTGTGCGACGAGCTCGGGTTCTACCTGGTCGACGAAGCGAACATCGAGAGCCACGGCTACAACTTGACCGTCTGCGACGACCCGCGTTACCGCTCGGCGTGGTTGGATCGCGGCGCCCGGATGGTGCAGCGCGATCGCAACCATCCGTCGGTCATCATCTGGAGCCTCGGCAACGAGAGCGGGTACGGCGCGAGCCACGATGCGCTCGCAGGATGGATCCGGCACGCCGATCCGTCGCGCCCGCTGCACTATGAGGACGCGATCCGAATCGACGGATGGGTCGACGGAGGCCGCCCCGCCACCGATCTGGTCTGCCCGATGTACCCCGAGATCGATGCGATCCGCGAGTACGGCGAGGGAGCCGGCGACCGGCCGTTGATCATGTGCGAGTACAGCCATGCGATGGGCAACAGCAACGGGTCGTTGGCCGACTACTGGGACGTGATCACGTCGACGCCCGCGCTGCAGGGCGGCTTCCTGTGGGAGTGGAAGGACCACGGTCTGCGACAGCAACTCGACGATGGCACGGTTCGACTCGCATACGGCGGTCAGTTCGGCGACACCCCTCACGACTGCAACTTCGTCGCCGACGGTCTGGTCTCGGCCGATCTCGAGCCGCATCCGGCGATGCGCGAGGTGGCGTGGGTCTACCGACCGGTCGTCGTCGGTCGCTCACGCGGTGGGCTCCGGATCGAGAACCGCCGATCGTTCTCGGGGCTCGCCGACCTCCGCGCGAACTGGGATCTGCTCGTCGACGGCGAGGTGCTGCGCCGGGGACGCCTGACCGTGCCACCGGTCGAGCCCCACGGCTCGACCGTCGTCTCGCTCCCCATGGGCGACGTGCCCGCGGGGTCCGGCGAGGTCTCGCTGACCATCCGCTGGGCCACGAAGCGCGAGACGTGGTACGCGCCCGCCGGCCATCTGGTCGCCTGGGACCAGATCGAGCTTCGCAAACGGCGACGTACGGCGCCGGCGTCGCGCGATGGCCGTCCGCCGCGAGACCTCGTCGCGCCCGAGCTGCACCTGTGGCGAGCGGCGATCGACAACGACGGGTTCAAGCTGATGCCGGACCTGGCGCGTCGGCTGCGCGTCGGTGGGCAGGCGCTACGGCGCTGGCAGGAGGTCGGGCTCGATCGCCTACCCGCAGAACGTCTCGTCGGGCACTCGGTCGTGGTCGAGGACGACGGACTCGGGACCGTGTACCGACACACCGTCGATGTTCCCGAATCGCTCGACGACCTGCCCCGGGTCGGGGTGGTCTTCCGGCTGCCGGCGCGTTTCGATCGCGTGCGGTGGTTCGGCTACGGACCGCACGAGAACTACCCGGACCGCAATCGTTCTGCACTGCTCGGAACGTGGGAGGCCACGCCCGACGAGTCGCCGTACCTGGTTCCACAGTCGTTCGGGCTTCGCACCGGTTGTCGTTGGTTCGAGCTGGTCGACATGGCCGGCCGTGAGCGGCTGCGGATCGACGCGATCGCGCCGGCCGCACTGCACGTGTCCGCGACCCACCACACCGATGAACAGCTGTTCGACGCCACGACCGCCACCGAGTTGGCTCGCGCCGACGGGCTCGTCGTGAACGTCGATGTCGCCCATCGGGGGATCGGTACGGCGAGCTGCGGCCCCGACGTCCTGCCTCGGTACCGACTCGCGGCGGGTCGATACGAGTTCGCGTATCGCATGAGTCTCCACTGACCCCGCGATCCTGCTCGTCAGATGATCGACGCGCCGGCGGCCGGCTCACAGAGCCAGATCCGAGCGGTGTGGCCGTCGTAGGCGTATCGCTCGATCACGTGGCGTTCGAACGCGGCCGCATCGTCGGTCCGGACGAGCGCCACGGCGCACCCGGCGAATCCCCCGCCCGTCATGCGCGCACCGAGACACCCGGGAGCCCCGAGCGCCACCTCGACGATCGCGTCGAGACCGGGACCGGACACCTCGAAATCGTCGCGCAGGCTCGCATGGCTCTCGTTCATCAACCGTCCGAGCCCGACGATGTCGCCGCTGCGCATCGCATCGACGGCGGCGAGCGTGCGTTGATCCTCGGTGACCACGTGCAGGGCGCGACGGCGATCGGTCGGATCATCGAGCGTCGCAACCAGCTCGAGGGTGGCATCTCGGAGCGCGGCCACACCCAGCGCCGACGCCGCCCGCTCGCACGATGCGCGACGTTCGCCGTAGGCGGCCTCGGCGAGCACCCGCCGCGTTCCGGTGTCCATGACGGCGACGACGACGCCGCTCGGCAGCGGGGTCGGCTCCAGTGACAACGCCCGGCAGTCCATCAAGCTGGCGTGACCCTCGACGGCACCGGCGGAGATGAACTGGTCCATGATGCCGCTCGGCAACCCGACGATCTCGTTCTCGACCCGTTGGCCGAGTCGGGCGACGTCGATCGGCGGCCAGGTCAGCCCGGCGCGGTGGAGCAATCCCGTGATGACAGCGACCTCGATCGCCGCCGACGACGACAGGCTCGCACCCGTCGGGATGTCGGTGTCGACCGCGGCGCGCCAGCCTCCGGTCGCCACGCCGTGCTCTGCCAGCAGGTCGATGACGCCGGCGATGTGACGGGCCCACGCGATGACGGCCCGGGGATCGCCCGACGGGTCGATGGCGACCTCGCCGAAGCCATCGGATGCGATCGTGACCGTTCCGGTCTCCGGGTCGCCGTCGTCGCTGATGGCGAGGACGGTGTCGAACGGCAACGCCATCGGCAACGTGAACCCGTCGTTGTAGTCGGTGTGCTCGCCGATGAGGTTCACGCGCCCCGGTGCGCGGACGACGGTCGTGGGCTCACCCCATCGCCCGACATGGTGGGCGCGGGCACGTTCGGCGGCGTTCGCAGTCGGCACGACGGCAACCTATCGTCGCCCCGTGGCACGAGATGCGGAACGGCGGACCTGCCGCTACCGTCTCCGGCGTGGACGTACGAATCGGAGTGACCCAGGCCCCTCGTGAGATCTCGGTCGAGGTCGACGACGCGGAACGCGACGATCTGAGGGCGAGGGTCGAGGCCGCTCTCTCGGGGGCCTCCGACGTGTTGTGGATCACCGACAAGCGGGGTCGCGACGTCGGGGTGCCATCGGCCAAGATCGCGTACGTCGAGGTCGGTTCCGCCGACGGCGACCGGCGCATCGGATTCGGCGGCTGATGCCGCTCCGGGCCGACGCGTCGATCCTCGACCGACGGCTCGTCTTCGTCACCGGGAAAGGCGGGGTCGGCAAGACCTCGGTCGCGGCGGCGCTCGCACACCTCGCCGCCCGCCAGGGCAAGCGAACCCTGGTCTGCGAGATGGATGCCAAGGGCTCGCTCGCGGACGCATTCGACGCGAACGCGTTCGGCTTCCAACCGCGCGAGATCGAGCCCAACCTGTACGCGATGACCATGAACACCGAGGATTCGCTCCGCGAGTACCTGCGGCTGTTCGTGAAGGTCCCGTTCCTCGGCAAGATCACGCCGCTCGCGTGGACCTTCGACTTCGTCGCCGACGCCGCTCCCGGGGTCAAGGAGATCTTGGCCGTTGGCAAGCTCTGCTACGAGGTGCGCGAACGGCACTACGACCTCGTGATCGTCGACAGCGAGGCGAGCGGCCACATCGTCGCCCAGATCGGCGCACCGATGGTCATCCGTGGCCTCGTCCAGGTCGGCCTGGTTCGCGACCAGACCGATTGGATGCTCGACATCCTGCACGACACCGATGTCACGGGCGTGGCGGTGGTCACCACCCCTGAGGAGATGCCGGTCACCGAGACCCTCGCACTGCTCGAACGGCTCCCGGCCGAGACCGGTGTGGTGCCGACCACGCTGATCGCGAACCGGGTCCTTCCTGCGTTGTTCGACAAGCGGCAGTCGGCCGTCGTCGAGCGACTCGACGAAGCCGGCGATCTGCTGGTCGACGCTGCCGGGCGGGGCGCAACCGCAGTGCTCGAGGCCGCCCGCATCACCGATGCCCGTCGTCGCATCGGTGCCGTACACCTCGACCGACTCAACACCGGTGCGGGCGGGCTCCCGATGTTGATCGTGCCGGAGCTCTTCACCCGCGCCACCGGTCGGCGAGTGGTCGCTCTCGTTGCCGACGCGCTCGCCGAGGAGCTCGATTGATGGCCCGTTCGTCGGCGACGAAGACTGATCTCAGTGCACTGTTGGCGGCCAAGGAGATGGTCCTCGTCTGCGGATCCGGAGGGGTCGGCAAGACCACGATCGCGGCCGCCATGGCGGTTGCCGCCGCCACCGAGATCGGTGGCCGCGTGCTCGTGCTGACGGTCGACCCGGCGCGGCGACTCGCCGATGCGCTCGGTGTCGGCCGGATCGGCAACACCGCGACGCGAGTGCCGGCTGCTGCCTTCGCCGATTCCGAGGTCGAACCGCGCGGCGAACTGTGGGCCGCGATGCTCGACACGAAGGCGGGCTGGGATGAGTTGATCCGCCGACACGCGCCCGATGTCGGTGTCCGCGACGCGGTGCTCGCCAACCCGCTCTACCAGAACATCACGAGTCGGTTCGTCCACAGCCACGACTACCTCGCGATGGAGCAGCTGCACGAGCTGCACTCGTCGGGGGAGTGGGACCTGATCATCGTCGACACCCCGCCGTCGCGGAACGCGCTCGACGTCCTCGACGCGCCGGGCCGCATGAAGGAGTTCTTCGGGTCGCGGCTGCTGCGGTGGCTGACCGTTCCGTACCGTTCCCGCCTCTTCACGGTCGCGTCCAGGCCGTTCTACCAGGTGGCCGATCGTGTGCTCGGCTCCCGCTTCCTGCAGGACATCGCCGAGTTCTTCATGCTCTTCCAGGCGATGGAGCGGGGTTTCGTCGACCACGCACGGGAGGTCGAGCGTCTCCTGGCCGATCCGCGTACGACGTTCATCATCGTGTCGACCCTCGAGGCCGCGCCGAGCTACGAGGCGGCGTTCCTGGCGCGTGAGCTGGTGCACCGTCAGTTCCACCTCGGTGCGATCGTCGCCAACCGTGTGCTCCCGGATTCGTTCACCGCCAAGGCCTCGGCGACGAGTGCTCGCAAGCTCGTGAAGCTCGCCGACGGCGAGCTGGCGGACTCGGTGGCCGAGCTGCTCGAGGTCGACCGCGACGTCGTTGCCGACGTGCTCACCGAGATCGGCGGCCGCTTCGACGACGTGCGCGTGGTCGCGACCCGCGAGGCCGAGCGCCGGACCGAGCTCTCGGAGCTCTCGCCCCTGCTCGTCGACGCTCCGGTGCTCGATCGTGATGTCAACGACATCGCAGACCTGCTCGAGCTCGCGGCACACTTCTCGACATGACCGTCGCGTCGCTCGATCAACTTCCCACTGTCGGCGACCGCCGTCTCGCGGTTCGGGTCACCCCGGATGCACTGCGGCAGGTACGCGGCGGGAGCCCCTGGCTCTACGACGGTTCGATCACGTCGGTGAGCCACGAGGGCGCCGCGGGCGATCTGGCGGTGGTGTTCGACGACGACCGGAAGTTCGCGGCGATCGGTCTCTGGGATCCGACCTCCCCGATCCGGGTGAAGGTGCTCCATCGGGGCTCCCCGGCGACGATCGACCATGGCTGGTGGCGGTCGACGATCGCGAACACGCTCGAGCGGCGCGCGTCGTTGATCGACGACGACACGACCACGGCGTACCGCTGTGTTCACGGTGAGAACGACGGGTTGCCGGGCCTCGTCGTCGATCGGTACGACCAGACGCTCGTTCTCAAGCTGTACAGCCCGGCGTGGTTCCCGCATCTCGCGACCGTCGTCGACGTGATCGTCGCGCTGATGGCGCCCGTCCGGATCGTGCTGCGACTTGGCCGCTCGGTGTCCGTCGGTGAGACCCATGGCCTCGCCGACGGCGACACGATCCTCGGTGACCCACCCGACGGTCCCGTGCTGTTCCGCGAGCGCGATCTCACGATGGAAGCCGACGTCGTGCACGGACAGAAGACGGGTCACTTCCTCGACCAGCGCGACAACCGAGCACTGGTCCGGTCGATGGCCGACGGTGCCGACGTGCTCGACGTGTTCGCCAGCACCGGTGGATTCTCGCTCTCGGCGGCGGCGGGCGGCGCGGCCTCGGTCCACCTGATCGACCAGTCGGCGCCGGCGCTCGAGACCGCGAAGCGGAACCTGGCGCACAACCGGCGCCTCGGCGAGGTCCGTCGGTGTGCGGTCCACACCACCGTCGGGGATGCGTTCAAGGTCCTCGCCGATCTCGCCGCCAAAGGTGAACGGTACGACATCGTCATCGTCGATCCACCCTCGTTCGCGTCGAACCAGGCGGCCGTGCCGCGAGCGCTCGCGGCGTACACCCGACTGACGCATCTCGCGCTGGCCGTGGCGAAACCCGGATCCACCCTGCTGATGGCATCATGCTCGAGCCGCGTCACCGCCGACGTCTTCGCCACGACGGTGCTCGACGCAGCCGCATCGGCCGGCGCTGATGTTCACGAGACGCGGCGAACCGGTCATGCAGTCGACCATCCGATCGGATTCGAGTTCGGCGCGTACTTGAAGGCGGTCTACCTCTCGGTGCGGTCGGCACGCAGCGGCGTCTGACGGTCCCCGCGCGGAGCCGGGGTCACCGGAACGGGGAACGGCTCCGATGTCGATGGCCCACCGCCCTGCGATCCGGTGCTCGTCGGTCCTGTCATCAAAGTGTCACGACGTCGGTGCGCGGTCGTCGCGGATTCGTCACCTCTATCGACCAGGCTGTGCGGAACCGCCGAGGAGGTGCCCCCGTGAGCCGAACGACGGAACGTCCGCACGAACCCGGGATCTCGGTCGCGATGGAGTCCGATCTGATCGTGGTCCACCCTCGCAGGGATCTCGACCGCCCAGCGACCGAGACGTTCGTCGCGGTCGTCGACGCGGCGACCAGACTCGGTGTCACGGTGAGCGTGCCGTTCGACACCGACGCCGGGCCGGATCCTCTGTCCGGCGTCATTGATCCCGAGCTCGAAGGGCATCGGGCGAACGGTGGTGGCCCGGCCGAGGTCGTCGGGCCGGGCCGGATCCGGCTTCACTCGTCGGCGGCCTGGTGGACGATCGACGTCGGTCGACGACGCGTGTGCAGGAGTGAACGGTCCGTCGATTGGCGGTTCGTCGCTCCCGAGTGGTGGACCTCGATTCGATCGCTGTGGGTCGCGGGCGGGCGCGTCGCCGTCATCACCGACGCGGGCGAGTGCCTCTCGATCGCCGCGTCGTGGTGCTGCTCGTCGACCCCGTCGTCATCCCGGCACGATGCCGGGTGGTCGTCGCAGCGTCCGAGGGTGCCGGCGGCCTGACCCGACGGTCGCCGGCGAGGTGTCAGCCCTCGGTCGCGATGACGGGTCCGGATCCCGGGCCCGGAACGAAGTACTGCCGGATCAGCGGCTCGTAGTGATCGAGCGGCGCGCTCGTGTAGTCGGGATCGAAGGCGGTCTGGTCGTACTTGGCGCAGAACTCCTCGGTGTACTCGTAGTAGGGCGAGTCGGCGAAGCGATCGCGGGTGTTGCGGTCCATCCCGAGATGGTGCCAGAAGTAGTACCCCTGGAAGATCCCGTGATGCTCGACCATCCAATGGTTGGCGTCCGACACGAACGGCTTGACGATGCCCGCCGCGATCGACGGGTGGTTGTACGGCGCGAGCGTGTCGCCGATGTCGTGAAGCAGGGCACACAGCACGTACTCCTCGTCGCGCCCGTCGGTCTCGGCTCGTGTCGCCGTCTGCAGCGAGTGTTCGAGGCGCGTCACCGGGAACCCACCATGGTCCCGTTCGAGCATCCGGAGCTGCTCGATGATGTTCTCGCCGGCCATCGCCTGCGTCAACGGCAACTGGCTCGCGATCATCGCCCAGTCATCCTTCGTCGAGTCCTCGAACCTGGTGAACGTGGTGCGCGGGAGGGCTTCGTGGGTGGCCTGACTCATGGCACAACCCTACGGTTTCGTGCTGATTGGCTGCGACTCACGGTGCGAATCGGCAAGACTCGTGGTCGATGTCGAAGCTCACCGAACTCGTCCGCGAGCAGACCACACTCGATCGTGATCAGGTGGCGCACCTGAACCGGCTCGTGTCGGAGTGGGGGATGCTGGCCGACTTCTGCTTTTCCGATCTGCTGCTCTACGTGCCCGCCCCCGACGACCGCTGGTTCGTCGTCGGCCAGGTGCGTCCGGCGACGGGTCAGACGATGTACCAGACCGACTGGGTCGGTTCCTGGGCCAACCAGTCGGAGGCGGCGTTGCTGTCGAAGTCGTACGACAGCGGCGAGCCGATGGAGGGCGAGATCGTGGTCGAGGACATCCCCGACGAGACGCGCATGCTCGCGATCCCGGTGGTGTTCGAAGGTGCGCCGATCGCCGTGCTCACGCGCGAGTGGATCGAGCTGACGGGTCGTCGGCCCGGTGAGCTGGAGCGTGCCTACGGGTCGGTGTTCGAACGCTTCGTCCAGATGATCGCGAGCGGCGCGTTCCCGTTCCCGCAACGTGTCGGCGACTCGAGCGCCGCGCCTCGCGTCGGCGACGGTGTGATGTGGCTCGACGACAGTGCCGAGGTCCAGTACGTCTCGCCGAACGCCAACTCGGCACTCCACCGCGTCGGCATCCAGGCGTCGGCGATCGGCATGCGGCTCGCCGAGCTCGGTTTCCACGACGGCCCGGTTCGTCAGGCGTTCGAACGCCGAGAGCCGGTCATCGAGGAGTTCGAACAAGGCCCCGGGGTGACGTTGCTGTGCCGGGCGGTCCCATTCCTCGACGGTGACGACATCGCAGGTGCGGTGCTGCTCGTGCGCGACGTGACGGAGTTGCGCAAACGCGATCGGCTGTTGCTCAGCAAGGACGCGACCATCCGGGAGATCCACCATCGGGTCAAGAACAACCTCCAGACGATCTCGTCGTTGCTGCGCCTGCAGGCGCGACGCCTGACCCACCCGGAGGCGATCGCTGCGGTCGGTGAGTCGGTGCGCCGCATCCGGACGATCGCGCTCGTCCACGAGGCGCTCTCGCGCGAACCGGGCGACGACGTCACGTTCATCGAGATCGTGCGTCCGCTGCTCCGACTCGCCGAGGAGAGCCTGCAGTCGCCCGATCGTCCGGTTCGATTCGCGGTCCAGGGAGACGGTGGTCGGATCCCGTCGTCGATCGCGACCCCGTTGTCGGTGGTACTGACCGAGCTGCTCCAGAACGCCGTCGATCACGGTTTCCCGGAGGGGTCCGGTGGCGGATCGGTGATCGTTCGTCTCGAGAACACCGGTCAGGCGCTGCGGTTGGGGGTGGTCGACGACGGTCGCGGCGTCGATGGCGGATTCCGGCTCGAGGAAGCGACCGGACTCGGCCTGTCGATCGTCCGCACCCTCGTCACGACCGAGCTGAACGGCACGATCGCGATGCGCCCGCTCACCCCCGACGACGCTGCCCGCGCCGGCCTCGATGTCACGGGTACGACTCGCGGTACTGCGGTCGATCTCGCGGTGCCGATCAGCGACGATTGATACCCGAGATTTCTGTCACGCGATCGTAATAGTCTGCTTTTCACTGCCAGACTGACGTCGTGATCGAAACCCTCCTCACCTGGCTCGCCGGACCCGCGCTCGCCGGACCGTTCGTCGTCGTCGTCATCGCTGTGGCTGCACTGCTGACAACCCGCATCTCCCGGTTCGTCGTCCGGCGCGTCATCCGACGCGTCGCCACCCGGAGCGTCCGCCTGTTGCCGGGTGCACCCGTCGGGCTCTGGCGTGCCCGTGCCAGGCGGGTCGGCGACGAGTCGGGCGAGGCCATCGAGCACCGCCGCCGGCAGCGGATCGAAGCCGCCTCCCGGATGGTCAATCACCTGGTGTCGGTCGTGGTGTGGATCGTCGCCGCGATCGTCGCCTTCCATCTGCTCGATGTCGATCCTGCGTTCTTCCTCTCGAGCGCCGGTTTCATCGGAGCCGGTCTGGCCATCGGCGGACAGCACAAGGTGAACGACTACCTCACCGGCCTCAGCGTGCACTTCGAGGACCGATACGGCGTCGGCGACGAGATCCTGGTCGAGGTCGGTTGGAGCGCGCCGGTGTGTGGTGTGGTCGATCACGTCGGGCTGTTCAGCACCCGGGTGCGCGATGCTCGCAGCACGCTGCACTTCCCGAACAGCGCGCTGGGCAGCGTGCGGAACCTCTCGCAGGAGGCGGCTGCCTCGACGCTGCGCCTGCGCGTCCCGGCCGAAGCCGATGCCCACGATGCTGCCAGCCTGCTGCGCGGCTTGGCCGGCACCGACGGGCTGACCGACGTCATCTTCGTCGGCGATCTCGCCGCACGCGATGCGTCGACCGGTGAGATCGAGGTCGACATCCAGACGAGCCGAGCGCTCGACGATCACCTCCGTGATCGGCTGGTCGATCGTGCCGAGCAGGCGTTGGGTGAGTCGGCGGTACGTTCGCGCGGCTGAGTCAGCTGGCCGCGCGGGCGGCGCGCATGGCGGCGGCGCGCTGGCGACGGATCGCCCGGCGCTCCTCTTCGGAGAGACCGCCCCAGATGCCCGAGTCCTGGTTGGTGTCGAGTGCGAAGTCGAGGCACGACTGGGTGACGGAGCACTCCGCACACACCTGCTTGGCGTGATCGATCGAGACCAGCGCCTGCCCCGTCGTTCCGACCGGGAAGAACAGGTCGGGGTCGGTGTCGCGGCACAAGGCGTGATCACGCCAGGTATCGACGGCAGCGGCGAGGGCGAGGCTGGACGCGAGGTTCGACACGAAAGGGGACTCCTCGTAGGATGAGAGTTGGCGGCCGGGGCCGGCGAGCAAGGGGTTCTCGGAGCCGAGGCCTGCCGTCCTGCGGGATGTCGGGCGGGTGAGCTCGGGTATGGGCTCGCAGGCGCCAACGTTAGGCGTTGTCCGGACCGTTGGCAAGAAGATCAGATAGAACGTCAGCGGTCATCGGTTTTCGAGATGACAGCGTTCCTGTTCTGCCGTCGAGGTCGTGGCCGTCTGCCACGATGGCGACCGTGACACTCATCATCGCCCACCGCGGCGCCTCGTTCGCCGAGCCCGAGAACACGATCGATGCGTTCCGGCGAGCGGTCGTCATGGGCGCCGATGGTGTCGAGCTCGATGTCCGCCGAACGGCCGACGATCGTCTCGTCGTGCATCACGACGCCCACCTTCCCGACGGTCGTGTCGTGCGCGAGACGCCGGTCGCCGAACTCCCCGAGCGCATCCCGACGCTGGCCGCCGCCCTCGATGCGTGCGATGGCGTCTTCGTGAACATCGAGATCAAGAACGACCCCGCCGATCCCGACTTCGATCCCGGGGAGTGGGTGATGCACCGGACGGCAACCGAGCTGGCCGTGAGGGGCGGTGGTCGGCGGTGGTTGATCTCGTCGTTCCGTCGCGAGACGGTCGAGGTGTGCCGGCGGGTGCTTCCCTCGGCTCGGGCCGCGTGGCTCGTCGTCGACGCCGGCATGGCGGTGCTGCAGCGGTGCGCGGACGAGGGCTACGACGCCGTGCATCCGTGGGCCGAACGACTCGACGCCGACACCATCGCTGCCGCCCACCGTCTCGGGCTCGCCGTCAACACCTGGACGTGCGACGACCCGGATCGCATCGGCGAGCTCATGGCTCTGGGTGTCGACGGCATCTGCACGAACCGTCCGGATGTGGCGTTGTCGATCCGGCGGTCGCTGGCCGACTCAGTCTGAATCGGAGACGCCCGGGAACACCAGCTGTACGGCGTCGGGCACGTGGACGAACTCCAGGCGGTTCACCGCACCCAGGTAGTCCCCGTCGAGCTGATAGGGGAACGGATCGGTGTGCTCGACCAGCAGGTGGTCGAGGTCGCGCCACTCGGCGAGATGCTCGCTCGTCGTGACGCCGCCGCCTCGCAGGGCCGAACCCAGCCCTCTGAGGATCGGGAGAATGCGCAGGGTCCGGAATGCGACCACCACGAGGCCGCGCTCGAGTGTCGCTGCCGGTGAGAGGTCGAGGGGTCGGTTTCCGAGATAGGTGTAGGGGTTGGTGTTGAGCACGATCGCGAAGTAACCGTCGTCGATCCGGTCGTGGCCCGGGGCGGAGAGCGAGAAGTGCGGTTCGTGTCGGTCGTAGCCGTGCAGCCATGTGGTGAGTGCGTTCGAGATGAAGAGCGGATGGCCGAGCCAACGCTTGAGCGACGCACGCCGCTCGACGGCTCTGACGACGGCTGCGTCGTAGCCGATCCCGGTGTGGAAGCAGAAGAAGCGCCCGTTCACACGGCCCAGGCCGATCGGCCGCAGATCGGCGGCATCGATGCCGCGTGCCAGCAGGTCGGCGGCCGCGATCGGGTCGTTCGGCATGCCGAGGGTACGGGCGAAGACGTTGGTCGATCCGCCGGGCAGCACCCCGAGCGCTGTGTCGGTGCCCGCGATCCCCGTGGCGACCTCGTTGAGGGTGCCGTCGCCGCCGAAACCGATCACGACATCGATGCCACGCCTCGCCGCGTCGTGGGCGAAGCGCGTCGCGTGGCCGCGACGGTTGGTCTCGACGAGCTCGACATCGTGGCCGCGGGCCAGGCGGCGGTGCACCATCACGGTGTTGCGCGCCGTGACCGACGACGCGAACGAGTTGACCACGAGCATGATCCGCAAGAACGCCGACGGTACCAGTGCGTTGTGACGTCCGTCGCGAACGTCCGCCCGGCTTGGGCGGTCGGTCTACCGCTGGGTAGCTTGTGAATCCATGAACGTGATCGTGTGCGTGAAGCAGATCCCCGATCCGGCGCTGCCGGGCGAGCTGGATCCCTCCTCCAACACGCTGAAGCGCGACGGGAAGCTCATCTTGGATGAGTCCGACAGCTACGGCGTGGAAATGGCTCTCCAGCTGGTCGATGCGGCCGGCGGCGGCGAGGTGAGTCTGATCTCGATGGCGCCGAACGGCGAGGTGTCGGGCATGCGCACGGCACTCGCGATGGGTGCGGCCAGGGGGGTGCTCGTCTCCGATCCCGAGCTCGCCGGATCCGATGCGCTGACGACGGCCAAGGTGCTCGCCGCCGCCGCGAAGCAGCTCGGTGATGTCGATCTGATCATCGCCGGCACCGAGTCGTCCGACGGCTACACCGGCACGGTGCCCGAGCAGCTGGCCGAGGTGCTGGGGCTGCCGTCGATCACGTTCGCCAAGAGCGTCGCCATCGAGGGCGGCACCGTGAAGGTGAACCGCCAGACCGAGGCGGGTTACGACGAGGTCGAGTGCCCGACACCGGCGGTCGTCTCGGTGACCGCAGGTGTGGTCGAGCCCCGCTATCCCAGCTTCAAGGGGATCATGGCGGCCAAGTCGAAGCCGGTCGACACCGTGACCGCCGCCGACCTGGGTGTGGCGCCTGTCGGATGGGGCGGTGCCAACCAGCAGATCGTCGACGTCGCCCAGGCCCCGGCCCGCCAGGCCGGTGAGGTCGTCGAGGACGACGGCGAGGGGTATCTGAAGATCGTGGCGTTCCTCGAGAACCTCAAGGTCATCTGAGCAAGCGAAGCGAAGGAGAACGAATCATGGCCATCGACAACATCTGGGTCTTCGCGCAACAGGCTGACGGAGCACCCACGAGCTCGACCCTCGAGCTCCTGACCAAGGCGCGCACGCTGGGCGGGACCATCTCGGCATTCGTGGCCGGCGATGCGTCCGGCATCGCCGCGACCCTCGCCGAGTACGGCGCATCGAAGGTGTACGCCACCGGCGATCTCGGCGGTGCGCTGCCCGGTGGGGCCGGGGCAGCAGCGATGAAGGCCGTCATCGACGGTGGTGAGTCGCCCGATCTCATCCTCTTCCCGCAGGGCTACGAGGGGCGCGACATCGTGAGCCGACTCTCGGTCAAGCTCGACCGTACGGTGCTCACGAACAACACCGACATCGCCGTCGCCGGCGATCAGGTCACGGTCACGACCCCGGTGTTCGGTGGCGAGACGATGGTGACGACCACCTTCACCGGATCCGGACCCTTCCTCGCCTCGTTCCGTCCGAAGTCCTTCGAGGCCCAACCGGGCGGTGGCGGCGCAGGTGAGATCGTGGCGGTCAGCGTGCCCGATCTGGGCGCCACCGGAGCAGCGCGGGTCACCGCCGTGCACGTCGAGGAGTCCACCGGACCCAAGCTGGACGAGGCGGCGATCGTCGTCTCGGGCGGCCGTGGTCTCGGTGAGGCCGAGAAGTTCGCGATGGTCGAGGATCTCGCGAAGGCACTCAAGGGTGCGGCCGGCGCATCGCGTGCGATCGTCGACGCCGGCTGGGTGCCGTACTCGATGCAGGTGGGCCAGACCGGCAAGGTCGTGAAGCCGAACGTCTACATCGCAGCTGGGATCTCGGGCGCGACCCAGCACATGGTCGGCATGAAGGGCTCCAAGAACATCATCGCCATCAACAAGGACGCGGAGGCGCCGATCTTCGGTGTCGCCGATCTCGGGATCGTCGGTGATGTCCACAAGGTGATGCCCCAGCTGATCGAAGCGCTTCAGAACCGCTGACGCTCCACTGACCCGCGACGACGGCCCGGTGCACCGTGCACCGGGCCGTCGCGCGTGTCGTCACATGAGCGAGCGGGCGTCCCGGAGGAGTGCGATCAGGTCGTCGATCAGAGCGCGCAGCTCGGGGATCTCGACGAGGTCGATCGCTCGCACGACGAGCGGGACCGTACGAGCGGTTGCCAGCCTGGTGGCGATCTGATCCGGTGAGCCGTCGTGGACCCAGAACAGGATGAGGCCCATCTGGAACAGCCACAACACTCCGGGGAGCTCGTCGCGCACGTCGTCTGGGATGTCGGCGTCGGAGCCCTCGACCACGTGTCGCCACCGCTCGATCGCGGCGTCACGTGCCGGGTGTGATTCCACGGAGAACGGACTCATCGGGCTGTTCGGATCGGCGGCGGTGCGAAAGAACGTCGCCGCGAACTCGTGGTAATCGGACATCAGCTCGAACCAGCAGGCGGCGTGGGCGTGGATTCGATCGGCGAGCTCGGTGGTGCCGGCGACCCGCTCGACCGAGAGTGCGAGGTGCTGCTCCGCCGCTCGGTCGTAGAAGCCCTGGATCAGTTGCTCCTTCGAGTCGAAGTAGTAGTACGCATTGCCGACCGACACGCCGGCCCGGTCGGCGATCGCCCGCATCGTGGTGGCGTCGTAGCCGACCTCGCCGAACAGCTCGATCGCAGCCTCGAGGATCGCCGACTTGGTCTGCTCGCCGCGGGTCCCTTTCACCATCGTGGTCATTCTGCATCACGTCCGGCAGCGCGAACAGGTGGTATCGGGCGCCTGACCGGTGAGAGGCGGTGGCCACGCCGCCGGGTCGACCGGATCGAGGTTCCGATCGGGTTGGCCGGCGGTCACCGAGCGGATCGCGTCGGTCGCGCCCTTCACGTTGCGGAACATCCGGTGGCGTTGCCCGCGGGCGAGCTCGATCGACAGTGGGCGGGTCCGGGCGATCGCCCAGAGCACGGTGATCCACGCGGCGTCGCCTCGTAGGACTGCGCCGCGCTCGCTGACGACCGTGACATCGGCGAGCGTGCTGCCGACGTCGAGTTGCGGGAAGCGTTCGCGGGCCAGTCGTGAGCCGGCCGGGACGAACTCGACGGGAACCAGTTGGCGTTGGTGCTCGACCCACGATCTCGCCCGACGGCAGAGGGGGCAGTTGGCGTCGTAGAGCACGGTGAGGCGCCGCGGTCGGACGAGACCCCGCGGCGCGGCGGCGCCTGGCTCGGTGGTGGTGCCTCCGGTGCTCACGCCTGGACCTCGGTCCACTCCTCGGTCGCCACGGGGAGGGTGGTCTGCTGCTGGAACGCGGCGTTCTTGCGGAGGGTGTTGAACACCCACACGTTGGCGAGGTGGACGACGCCGAGGACGATCGCCACGGTGCCGACCTTCTTCGAGACGAGCTCGAGGATGCCCTCGCCGCCGACGACGGTGTCGCCGGTGCGGAGGAACAGCGAGACGTAGCCGAGGTTCAACAGGTAGAAGCCGACGACGAGCAGATGGTTGACGGCGCTCGCCAGACCGTCGTTGCCGTGGAAGACCTCTCGCAGGAAGATCGAGCCATGGCGCTGCAGAGTGCGGGCCACGTACACCACGAGGGGCACCGTGACGGCGAGGTAGATGAGGTAGGCGACGAATGTGTCGTTCATGGTGGGTTGCTCCTTGTCGGCGTCCAACACCGTTGTTGAACGTGTTCAAGTCATTCTTGAACGCGTTCAACCAAGAAGTCAAGACAATTGTTGAACGTGTTCAAGTGTTCGGTTGGGGCGGTACGGGCGTTCTGCCGTGATCCCCTTACCCCGCCATCGTGAGACCGCCGGACACGCTGATCGTCTGACCGGTGATGAAGGCGGCGTCCTGGCTGGCGAGGAAGCAGATCACCCCCGGGAGATCATCGGGCCGGCCGATCCGGCCGAGTGGCACGGAGCGCTCGAAGGCTGCACGCAGCTTGTCGGGGTTCCCGGCACCCTCGAGGAAGCCGGCGAACAGGTTCGTGTCGGTCGGGCCCGGACACACGACGTTCAGTGTGATGCCGTCGCGGGCATGCTCCCGAGCGAGGGTCTTGGTGAGGCCGGTGATGCCTGCCTTGCACGCCGCGTACACCGCCTCGCCCGACGATCCGACCCGAGCGGCATCGGAGGCCACGTTCACCACACGACCCGTGCCGCGCTCGACCATGCCGGGGAGCACGGCGTAGTGCATGTTGAGCACCCCGACGAGGTTGATGTCGATCAGCCGTTGCCACTCCTCGGGCACGGTCTGGAGGAACGGCTTGAAGATGTCCCAGCCGGCGTTGTTGACGAGCACGTGGATCGGGCCGAGCTCGGACTCGACCCGCTCGACAGCGGCGCGCACCCCGTCCAACTCGGTGATGTCGCAGGGGACGGCGAGCGCACGTCCGCCGGCCGCGACGATCGTGTCGGTCGACGCCCGTGCGCTGGCCGCATCCCGATCGAGGACCGCGACCGCAGCCCCCTCCTCGGCGAACCGCCGTGCGGTTGCGCTGCCGATCCCGCCGCCGGCGCCCGTCACCATCACCACATGTCCCTCGAGTCCACGCATGGAGCGAGCGTAGGGAACCCACCGACCGGTCGACGAGTGCGGGCGTTAGCGTCGCGCATCGATGGGCCGGATCGCCGACATCGTGGCGCCACCGCGGATGGGCCCCCGTTTCGCCTGGTTGCTCGCGTCGTCCTGGACGTCGAATCTCGGTGACGGCATCGGGCTCGCCGCCGGGCCGTTGCTCGTCGCGTCGCAGACGTCGAGCCCGCTGCTCGTCGCTCTCGCGACCCTCCTGCAGCAACTGCCGTGGTTGCTGTTCGGACTGCACGCCGGCGTGCTCGCCGATCGGTACGACCGGCGAACGATCGTCGTCGCGGTCAACCTCGCACGAGCGGCCGTGCTCCTCGTGCTCGCGGGCACCATCGCGACCGATGTCGTCGACGTCGGCGTCGTGCTGGTGGCGATGTTCGTCCTGGGGACGGCCGAGACGGTCGCGGATACCACCACCGGCACCCTCTTGCCGATGCTGGTCGCCCCATCCGATCTCGGGGTCGCCAACACCCGGTTCGTGTTCGGGAGCATCACGATCAACCGCATGGCGGGTCCGCCGGTCGGTGCCCTGCTCTTCGCGGTCGGCATGGCGATTCCGTTCGTGGCCCAGTCGGCGGCGATCGCTCTCGGGGCGATCCTGGTCGGGCGGATCGGAGCGGCCAGGCCGACCCGCGTCGACCCCACGATGTCGGTGCACGCGGAGATCCTCGCCGGTCTCCGCTGGGTCCGGCACCATGATGCGATCCGGACACTGCTGCTCACGGTCGTGTCGTTCAACATCACGTTCGGCGCGACGTGGTCGATCATGGTGCTCTACGTCACCCAGCGGCTCGGGCTCGGCACGCTGGGGTTCGGCCTCGTCACCACGGTCGGCGCGGTCGGCGGTGTGCTCGGCACGGTCGTCTACGGTCGGCTCGAGCGGTCGATCGGCGCCGCCAACATCATGCGCGCCGGTCTGGTGATCGAGACGCTGACTCACCTCGTGCTGGCATCCACCCGGAGTGCGGCGGTGGCGTTGCCGGTCTTCTTCGTGTTCGGGATCCACGAAGCGGCCTGGAGCACGACGGCGTCGACGATCCGCCAGCGGGCCGTGCCGGAGCATCTGCAGGGGCGGGTGAGCAGCGTCGAGCTGGTCGGGGTGTTCGGCAGTCTCGTGGTCGGTGCCGCGCTCGGCGGCGTGATCGCCGACATCTGGGGGCTCACCGGGCCGTTCTGGTTCGCGTTCGTCGGATCGGTGTTGCTCCTCGGAGTGCTCTGGCGGCGCCTCGGCGCGATCTCCCATGTCGATCGTCCGGGTGTCGCGTCACTCGCCACCTGACCACTCTCTGACCGCCCCCACCCACCCAGCACCACCACCGTTCTGTCTGCGTGGAACCGGGAAGTGACCGGTTCCACGCAGACAGTTGGATGGTCAGGCGGCGTCGCTGGCGTTGATCGCCCAGGCGACGCCTTCCGATGCGTTCTCGATCGCGAGTTGCAGCCGCCAACCCCCTGGCGGTTCGTGGGCATCCCAGCGGAACCAGCGCAGCTCCCTGAGCAGCTCCTCGATCTCGGCGTTGGTCGGAGGCCAGTCGTCGTGCAGGTCACCGAGGGCACCGAGCAGCCACCACGTCGAGAATCGACCGATCGCCATACCCCGCCGCCGTCCGTGGGCACCGCCGCTCGCGCCTGCCCAGGCGATCCGTGCGAGCGCCTCCGACGAAGGCACCTCGGCGAGGCGGACCGATCGGACGCCGAGCGCACCGAGCGCGTCGAGGTGACTTCCCTCGACGCACACCACCTCGGCACGTCCGGTCGACGCCGTGGTCCAGGTCTCGACCAGTTGGCGAGCCGCCAGTTCGGTGGTGTCGTCGTCGACCACCGTGCCGTCGGTCGTGGCGCCTGCTGAGCGGGGGGCTCCCGTCTCGGGCGGTTCGGGGTGGTCTGCTCCGACGTCGGTGTAGGCCGAGATCGGGTAGTCGGGCTCCCACGGTTGGAGCGCAGCCGGGATGTCGAGCACCGGTGGCAGGGACTCGATCGTCTCTGGCGCGATCGACTCCCCGCGGATCGCCCGCTCATGAGCCACGAACAGGGCCACGGGCGCCGGGGCGAGGTGTGCCGCGAGCTCGGCCCAGGTGTGGTTGACCGCGACGACCTCCGTCAGCGGCCCGATCGTGAACCGGCCGGCTTCGCCGTCGAGCACCGTCGCAGCCCACTCGGGAGGTGCGAGGAGCGCGAGGCGGTACTCCGCCAGTGTCGCGGCCGGCCACAGCTGACGTCCGGACTCGCGCGTTGCGGCTCGGCAGCGATCGCGAACGCGCAGGAGGCCGGGCCAGTCCCGGTTGGAGCAGCGATCGTCGATCGTGCGGATCAGTCCGTCGAGATCGACGGAGTGGATCAATCGATCGAGACCGTCGTCGGTCGGCTCACCGGCGTCAGGACTCACACGAGTGGCCAGGGGTAGCGGTGGCCGTTGTCGTCGTCGGGGAGTACCCGCTCGGTCACGAGCCGTGACGCCCGGTGCTGCATGGCGGTGATCTCGTCGTCATCGAGCAGGGCCGCGATGTCGACCGGCACACGCTCGACGAATCGGGCGACCTGTCCCAGCACGTCGTCGTCGATGGGCTCGCCGCCGAACTCCCAGATCACGGTGCGCAACTTGAAGGGTGCGCTGAAGCAGAGCCCGTTGTCGATCGCCCACACGCGGTCGTGGGCGAGCAGGCAGTGCCCTGACTTGCGGTCGGTGTTGTTGGCGAGCACGTCGAGCACAGCGATGTGTCGGAGCTGGTCGTGGAGTCGCTCGAACTGCTCGAAGATCGTGAAGTAGTGCTCGGAGTGATCGGCATCGACGAACCATTGGTACGAGCCCTCACCGAGCGGGCCGTCACGGATGACCGTCGGCGGCACGACGCCGAGGCCGAGGTGTTCGGAGAGGAGGAACGCAGCCCGCTCCCGCTTGTGGAGACCCGGCTCGAAATCCCAGAGCGGGCGTTCGCCGCGAACCGGCTTGTAGATCGCCCGCTGTTCCGCCAGCTCGTCACCGCGCCCGCAACGCATCGTGACCAAGAAGGTGGCGTTCGAGCTCCACGGCATGCGGCCCTCGAGCTCGGGCTCGGCGTTCATGAGGAAGCCCACCGGATCGGGGATCAGCTCGGTCGTGAGCATTCGCACCCCGCCGCTCAGTTCATCCGCGGGCATGGATGGCCATCGGGGTCGATCGGGTTGCTGCACCACTGGCAGTCGGGGCGGCCGGCGGCGACGACCTTCTCGGCATGCTCGCAGAACGAGGCAGCCTGGGCGCGGGTGACGTACAGCCGGATGTGGCCGTCGTGACCCTCGAGCTCGTCGCCGTCCTCGTCGACCATGCCCATCTCCTCGAGCTGGACGATCAGTCGATCGGCGCTGCGGTCGTAGCCGAGCCCGATCGGACCGAGGACGAACGCCTGCTCGACGGGTTGGGCGAGCTCGAGGGCGCCGGTCATCGGCCGATCCTCGGGTGGAGGGAGGTCGTTCAGGACGCGCCGGAGGTACTGCACGATCGCCGACACCTGCTGCTTCTCGCACCTGACGGCGACGCGCTGGCGGCCGTGGCGGGCCTGGAGGTAGAAGACGCGAGCGCCAGGTTCGCCGACGGCGCCGGTCGTGAAGGCGTCGACGTCCTCGAACTCGTAGAAGATGCCCATCAGGACCCCATCGATCAGGACGGGGCCAGCTCGTTCAGCGAGCCGCCGGTCGAGTTCACGGTCAGTGCGACGGGTCCGTCGGTCCACCACGCGATCGCGCTGATCGAGCAGGTCGAGATGACGATCCGCTGGAAGAGATCGATGTGGGTGCCGAGGGCGTGTGCCATGGCGGCCTTGATCGGGTCGGCGTGGCTGACGCAGACGATCGTGCCGCCCGGATGGCGCGCCCGGAGTCGATCGAGCGTGCCGACGATGCGCACCTGCATCTCGGTGAAGCTCTCGCCGTTCGGGAAGCGGAACGTCGATGGCGCCTTCTGCACCGTGCGCCACTCCGGGAGCTTCATCAACGCCTTGAGCTCGGCGCCGGTCCAGTCGCCGAACTCGCATTCGAGCAATCCTCGCTCGATGGTCGGGCGCATCCCGACCGCGACGCCGATGGGCGCAGCGGTCTCCCGCGCTCGTTCGAGTGGGGAGCAGTAGATCGCGTCGACCCGGGACAGCTCGGCGATGCGCTCGCCCGCCCGCTCGGCCTGGCGGACGCCCTCCTCGGCGAGATGGAGGCCCTTGGCGCGCCCGGGCAGGACCCGGCCGGTGGTCGGCGTCTTGCCGTGCCGGACCAGGAGGACGGTGGTCGGCTTCTCCGCCTTGGTCGGGGACTGCCTCCTCGCGGCGCGCTTGGCGGTCGTCGAACTGGTCGTCTTGCGAGCCATGATGGGTCTCAACCTACTGTCGAAGTTCGTGACCCGTCATGCCGACCGCGATGTTGCCGGACCGTCGGCGCTGGAGGCGCTGGAGGCGGAGGTGGTGGCGTGTCGGGCGTGCCCGCGGCTCGTCGAGTGGCGCGAGCAGGTCGCCCGGGAGAAGCGGGCGTCGTATCGCGACGAGGAGTACTGGGGTCGACCGATCCCGGGCTTCGGGGATCAGTCCGCTCGCATCGTCGTGCTCGGGCTCGCGCCGGCGGCGCACGGTGCCAACCGAACCGGTCGGGTGTTCACGGGAGATCGGAGTGGCGACTGGTTGTTTCGTGCCATGTGGCGGGCAGGTCTCGCCAGCCAACCGACATCGGTCGCCATCGACGACGGGCTGACGTTGACCGACGCGTGGGTGACGGCGGCGGTGAAGTGCGCGCCACCCGCCAACAGGCCGCTGCCGGATGAACGGGTTGCGTGCGCGACGTTCCTCCGGCGCGAGATGGAATCGCTGGTCGGCGTCGAGGTCGTCGTGTGTCTGGGTGGCTTCGGGTTCGAGGCCGCCTGCCGGCACTTCGGCGTCCGACCACGTCCACGATTCGGCCACGGCGTCGAGGTCGAGCTCGACGACGGTCCGATCCTGCTCTGCTCCTACCATCCGAGTCAGCAGAACACGTTCACCGGCCGGCTCACCGAGCCGATGCTCGACGACGTGTTCGCACGGGCGGTCGTTTTGGTTGGTCGCGAGCGCAGCTCCGTGACACCCGCTCGTGTCGAGGGAGATCGGGCGCGACGGCCGGGGTGACGCCCATCCCCGAATGCCGCCGGGCGTCGTCCCGAGACCGGCGGGCCGGGTCCATCACGTTCGTGGTGTCCGCCCAGCCCACCAGCCGATTGGCCGTTCTCACCGCTCGGCGAGTGCCTGGTCGATCGTGTTCTGGGTCTGCTGGTGGGCGGGGACCGGGGTGACTCGTGCGGCTTGCTGGTCGGCGATGGTCGGCCGAACGACACCGTCGCTGGCGACGGTCGGCAACGATGTGGGCGACGACATCGCTGACTCGGAGAGCCGGATCCTCGACGGTGGCATCGAGCCACCGTCGTGAATTCCGAGCGAGCTCGGGACAACGACGAGATGATGCGAGATGATCAGGCCGGGGTTTCGTGGCCTCGCCGATAGCCTCAACGCACTGTGAGTCGCCGTCGCCCCGTTCTTGCCGTCGTTGTGCTGTCGTTGACCGTGTTGTCCGCGTGTGGAGCGTCCGCACCACCGGCCAAGGAGCTCGCCGACGAGTTGATCGACACGCTCGAGGTGAGCGACCCGGTCAAGGAGTGCATGCACTCGGTCGTCACCGACTTCTCCCTGACCGAGGAGCAGGCGCAGGGTTTCAGCGACTTCGACGACGTCGCTGAGAAGGCAGCGGGCGGCAACGAGCTCGCCAGGGGAATCATCGCCGATTTCGAGGCAGCACTCACCGCCTGCAACTGACGAGTTGTCTGACACAACTCGTGACGGGGTCAGGTCGGGGGTGGTGCGGCCTGCTTCTTCTTGGGCGGTGGGACACCGATCGCCGGCGCCGCATCGGCGTCCTGGGGCCACCGCCGACGGCTGACGATCGACAACAGCCGGAGCAGACGCATCGCGGTCTCGTCGGTCTGGGCCGGCCTGGAGATGATCGACCCGTCGGCGATCATCCGCTCGATGACCTCCTCGCCCAGCTCGGTGCGCACGACGGTGAGTGTCCAGTCGTTGTCCTCGCCGATCCCGCCCGTCGACACGTCGGCATGCTCGGCGGCGAAATCCGGACAGTGCATGCACCCGCGGCGGGTCCAGCCGTGGCATTCCTTCAGGTCGATCTCGTGGTACGAGCCGTCCTTCATCCAGATCTGGAACACGCCCTTGATGTTCATCTTCGCCATGTCCTGCTTCTTGAGGCCGTACTTGGCCTCGAACAGCTCCGAGAAGATCGCATCGTCGAACGTCTTCGAACACAGCAACCCGATGTTGAACAGGAATGGTTTCGACACCTTGCCGGCCTTACGGTCCCACATCGTCGGCGGTGACGAGGTCTGGCAACCCATTCCGACGAGCGCGAGCCGGTCGAGGCCGCGCTCCTTGGCTTCGGGGAGCGCGAGCGGGTTGGCGCAATACGTGTATCGGCTGCCGGCGGTCGCAAGGATCTCGTCCTTCGTGACCACGACCGCGGGCTTCGCCTTCCAGGCGTCGTCGTTCTCGACGCCCGAGACGAGCGCGGCATCGATGTAGTCGTGCTCGCGTAACCAGATCAGCATCGCCGACACGAGCCCGCCGTCCTGGCCCATCTTGTGCACCATGTCATCGCTCGCGCGCGTGAGGTAGAGCTGGCGCCAGACCCCGGCCATCTCGTCGGGTTCGCGGGTGCGGCCGAACAGGTGCATGTCGGCCGACGGCTCCCAGGCGCGGAACCGCGGGCAGGCCCGCGTACAGGTGGTGCATCCCTTCTCACCGTGGATGCAGTTGTCGAGTCCGAGCTCCTCTTCGAGGTGGAAGGGGATGTACTTGCCCTCCTCGTGCTCGTATCCGATCACGTCGTGGGGGCAGGTGACCACGCAGCCGGCACAGCCGGTGCACAGGCCGGTCGTGATGACCTCCTGGTAGAGCTCCTTCCACTGCGCCGTCCAACGCTCCGTCTTGGGGGGTGTCGTGGTGTTCGTGACGGTCATGGATGCAGACCGTAGGCGATCGTGTGTTCCCCGGCCTCGTCGTGTCGTGACCGAACGAGCCGATCACCGTGGTGGCTTCCGCGGTGCGAGGCGGTAGGAATTCGGCATGACCGCCACGAGTCCCTCCGCCGCCGTCGCCGCTGCGGTCACGGTCGCGGCGAGCTCGATCAGCGGTCGCGGGGTGTTCACGTCGATCGATCTGCCCGAAGGCGAGACCGTGAACGTGGCGCCCGTGATCCTCCTGTCGGACGCTGACCACGATCGGCTCACCGGCACCGCCCTCGACGGCTACGTGTACGAGTGGCACGACGGAGGGGTCGCGTTCGCACTCGGGCTGGGATCGGTGTTCAACCACGACGACGAACCGAACTGCATCTACGAACTCGTCGACGAGACGCATCCGGCGTGGCCGGCGATCGTCTACACGACGCGCCGTGCGGTGGTCGCCGACGAGGAACTGACCATCGACTACTCGGGGGGCGAGGTCGAGCTCTGGTTCGAGCCGGCCCTGCGCTGAGCGATCCGGTCGGTCCAGCCACTGCGCCATCCGGCCAACACGAAGAGCGCGATCATCAACGCGATCCACGGTCCGTCGCCGAGCGTCGTGTACCACGTGGTGCCGTCCCGCCTGGGGACGTCCATCGTGATGACGGCTCGCTCGGAGACGTCGGTGCGTTGGAACACATCACCATCGGGGGAGACGAAGGCGGAGAATCCGGTCGGCGAGACCTGGACGACCCAGCGTCCGGTCTCGACGGAGCGAAGCTTGCTCGATGCGATCTGCTGGGTCTGGAGGATCGTGCCGGTGTAGCTGGCGCCGTTGGTCGGGTTGAGGAGTAGTGCGCCGTCGGCGGCGGCACGCCCGCGATGCCCGAAGAAGACCTCCCACGAGATCATCACGCCGAGTCGGGTGCCGTCGGGGAGCTCGATGAGTGCCGGGTCGCGCCCCGGTGTCGCATCGGAGGCGATCTGGTCGAGCGGTGCGCCGAGCGCTTCGAGGGTGTCGCGCAGCGGGACGTACTCGCCGAACGGGACGATCTGGACCTTCTCGTAGCTGCTCGTGACCTCGCCGCCCGGAGCGACCACCACCTGTGCGTTCACGAAGCTGTCGTCGGTGGGATGGGCCGAGAACTCCGAGTCGACGGTGACGCCGACGGAGAGCGGGACACCGAGCCGGGCGGACTCGGCGGCGATCGCGAGCTGCTCGTCGCTCCCGACGAAAGGTTCCCCGTCGACGTCGATGCCGTTCTCGGGCCAGACGACCAGGTCGAGCCCGGGGTCGGGTTCGATCGTCGCCGTGGCGTCGAGGTGACGCTGCGTCACGATGTCGGAGTCGACGTCGAGGGCGGAGGTTCCTTGTTCGCCGCCGCCCTGCACCGCTGCGATGGTGATCGGCTCGGCCCCGACGTCGTGTCCTTCTGGCGCGACGCCGGCGATCGCGATCAGCACGACGATCGAGGCCAGGGCGATGACGCCCTGGGGTCGACCGCGTGCGTTGGTGCGTTTGCGGGCGACGAGCTGCGGGATCGCGGGCGCCGGCCCGGCCAGCGCCGCGCCGAACTGGAACACGACCCACGTGATGAGGATGACGCCGCCGAGCCGGGCGAGTCCGAGCAGTGGCCCTCCCGCCTGGGCGATGCCGAGCGTCGCCAAGGGCACGCCGCCGAACGGGAACGAGAACCGCACGATCTCGACCAACGTGTGCGCGGCCGGTCGCCCGATCGTCCGCCACGGACCCGTCGGCGCCACCACGGCGGCGACAGCGTGGAGCGAGGCGAAGAAGATGGCGGCGACCAGGTAGCCGGGGACGGTCAGGAACCACATCCATCCCATCGCCGGGAACATCCAAGCGACGCCGAACGCCAGGCCGCACCAGGCCCGCTGGCGGGCGGGCAGTCGGTCGCCCTGCGCAGCCTCGAACATGGTGACCCCGACGAACGCGAGCGGCCAGAATCCCCACGGCGGCATCGAGAGCGCGACCGCGAGACCGGCGAACAGGGCGAGCGCGGGCGACCGCAGGCGTGCCCGCACGGGCGGACCGTCCGACATCAACCGGCCAGGTCGGCGAAGACAGCGATGCGCTGAGAGGTCGATCCCGGCGGATGGCACGCGAACAACGTGGTGGTCGGCGTGTCGGTCGGATCGATGATCCACACGTCGGTCGGATCGATGACCTCGACCCGGTCCACCGCGTACACGTGGGTGCCGTTCGCATCGCTGAAGATGATCTCGTCACCGGCGACGAGCTGGTCGACGTTGCGGAACACCTGGTGCTTGCTGACCCGGTGGCCACCGACGACGACGTTGCCCTGCTGGCCGGGGAGGGCTGAGCCGGGCCAGTGGCCGGGGCCGCGGTCGAGGGTGGTCTGGCGGATGCCTTCGAACATCGTCATCTCGATCCCGATCTTGGGGATCGAGATCGTACCCATCTCGATGACCGGCTCGGATGCGTGACTGTCGGCCGGCGGAGCGACCGGTTCGGTCTCCTGGGACGCAACAGGTTGTGCGTGCGCGAGCGCGATGGTGCTGAGTGGAACCGACGTGCTGGTCGAGGTACTCGCAGGTGCGTCGATCGTGGTCGGCGCGGCCGCGCTGGTCGTCGTGCTGGTCGTCGTCGGTCCGGTCGTGGTCGGTCCGGTCGTGGTCGGTCCGGTCGTGGTCGGTCCGGTCGTGGTCGCGGTGCTCGCGTTCGGGGTCGCCGTGGTCTCGGAGGTCGCCGCGCTGCTCGGCCGGTCGGCTCCGCCACACGATGCCAACACCAGCATCAAGCCGGCGGCGATCGTGGCCGCACGCGTGGGTGCCGTGCCCAGGGCGCACCGGTGTCCGTGTCCAGACATCACGACCATCATGTCAGGAATCCATCGGCCGCGGTCGTCGATCGCCTGATCGTCGCCGCTGCGCGTCGGCCATCGGCGACGCACGCCGGGATCCCGATGCCGCGGTAGCTGGCCCCGGCGATCTCGACCCCCGGTGGCAGGGCGTTCGTGATCCGTTCCACACGGAGATGATGGTGCGGCCGGTACTGCGGGAACGCGTCGAGCCAGCGCGACACGGAGATGTCGGACGGCTGCAGGTCGAGGTCGAGGTGGCGGTTGCACTCGTCGATCGTGGCCCGGATGGCAGCGTCGTCGTCGAGGTGCCGCACGGGCAACCCGTCGCGTCCGAGCGACACTCGGAGGAGCTGCGAACCGTCGGACGGGCGCCAGTGCGCCCATTTCTGCGACGCGAACGAGGCTGCGGTCACGTGGTGCTGATCGGGCTTCGGGACGAGGTACCCGCTGCGGTCGTGCAGTCGGGACGGCCAGTCGGCGCCGGGTACGGCGAGGCGGACCATGATGATGTCGGCGTGCTCGAATCCGGCGAGTTCGTGGGCTGCTCCGGGTGCGACCACCCGGAGCAGTGGTGCGGTCGTGCGGGCCGGTGTGGCGAGGACGACCGCGTCGAACCGGTCGCCGTCGACGCGCCAGGTGCCGCTGTCGCGTTCGACGAGGGCGACGGGGCACTCGGTGACGAGAATGCCACCCCGACGTCGAACGTGAGCGGCTGCGGCGTCGACGAGTCGCTGCATGCCCTGCACGGGCGCGGCGAAGATCGGCGAGTCTGGTCGTGCCGGCGTGCGGCGCCGAGCGCTCCGGGCTCCGAGCAACAGGCTGCGGTGTCTCGCCGCCAGGTCGGCGAGTTGTGGTACCGCCGCCAGACTCGACCGGTCGGTGTCGGTGGCGTAGATGCTGCCGACGAGGGCATCGACCAGCCGCTCCTGGACCTCGTCGCCGAACCGAGTCCGGATCAGGGCACCGAGGGAGTCGTCGGGGTCGGTGCGCGGCAGGAAGGGCTCGACGGCAGCGCGGAGCTTGCCGCTCCAGCTGAGGAGCGATGTGGTGACGAACGGCCGGACGGCGGCAGGGACACCGAGCACGATCCCGCCGGGGATGTCGTGGAGACGGCCGTGCCAGACCGCAGCTCCGGCCCCTGTCGGGGCCGTCAGATCGCCGGAACCGAGCCCGATGTGTCGGGCGAATTCGACGGCGTGTGGCACCCGGGTGAGGTATGCATCGGCCGCCTCGTCGACGTGGTCGAGCCCCGCGAACGGCGAGGTGGCGATCTTGCCGCCCAAGCGGGGGCCGGCCTCTCTCAGCTCGACCGAGATCGACGGGTCGTCGGCGAGATCGACGGCGGCCGCGAGTCCGGCGATGCCGCCTCCGACCACGAGCACCCGCCGTTCGCTCGTCATCGTTCGTCGCTGCCGGTCAACCCGCTGCGGCGTGCACGCGCCGGGCGAGCGCGGCCATGACGGCGCGGTCGTCGTTGACGCACGCGGTTCGGTCGAACGCCAGCCCGTGCTGCTCGGCGCGAGTGCGCGCCTCGATGTCGAGGTCGTAGAGCACTTCGAGGTGGTCGGCGACGAAACCGACGGCCGAGACGACGACGCCGTCGACGGAGCGATCCGCACGACCGGTTCCGGCGAGATCGTCGATGACCTCGAGCACGTCGGGACCCAGCCAGGGTTCGGGCGTGCGACCAGCGCTCTGCCAGGCGAGCTGCCAACCGGAGCCCTCGGCGAGACCGAGACGCCCGGCCACCGATTCGGCGGTTGCACGCAGTTCGTCGGGGTACGGATCACCCGTGGTGAGGATTCGCTCCGGTAGGGAATGCGCCGTGAACAGCACCCGCGTGCGTTCCGGCATGGAGGCCAGCCGCCGGCCGAGGTCGTCGGCGAGGAACTCGACGAACGCTGGCTCGGTCGCCCACGACTCGACGCCCGGAACCTCGATGTCGTGGACGGCGGCAGCGTCGCGGGCGCGCCCGAGGTACTGGCCGATCGAGTACGCGGAGTAGTGCGGGGCGAGCACGGCGCCGACGATCCGGCGGTAACCGTGCGCCACGACGTCGGCGACGGCATCCTCGACCTTCGGGTCGGCGTGCTTCAGGCCGAGCACCACGTGATAGCGGCCCGGTGTGATCTCGTCGAGCGCCGCCTGGAGAGCGTCGCGTTGTGCCTCGGTGAGCCGGGCGAGCGGCGAGACGCCGCCGATCGCCTCGTAGCGGGCGGTGAGATCGGCGAGTTGCTCGTCGGTCGGCGGCCGGCCGCGTCGGATGTCGGTGTAGTAGGGGAGGATCTCGGCTGGCGATCGGGGGGTGCCGTACGCCATCAGGACGACGGCGGTGCGATCGGGATGTCCGGGCGGGTCGATCGGGTCGACCGGGTCCGGCTGGTCGGTGGCGTCGGGATCGGTCATGCGGGGAGGCTCACGATCGTCGTGTCTCGTCGTGGACGAGCTCGACGACGGCGTGGAGAACGCCCGGGTCGGTGTCGGGCTGCACGCCGTGGCCGAGGTTGAAGATGTGCCCGGGGTGGCCATTGTTGTCGGCGAGCACGGCGCGTGCCCCATCGAGCGCCGGATCCACGCCGGCGAGCACCAGCGCCGGGTCGAGGTTGCCCTGCACCACCGTGTCGTGCCCGAGCCGCGACCTCGCATCTCGGATCGGAGTGCGCCAATCGAGACCGATGACGTTCGGTCCGGCAGCGTGCATGCGCTCGAGCAGGTGATCGCAACCGATCCCGAAGTGGATGCCGGCGGCGCCGGGGTGGCGCTCGGCGAGCGTTGCGAACACTCGCTCGGAGTGCGGGAACACGAATCGGTCGTAGTCCGCGACCGACAACGAACCGGCCCACGAGTCGAACAGCTGAAAGGCTTGCGCGCCGTGCCGGAGCTGGGCGTCGATGAAGGTGATCGCGCTGTCGGCGAGCCGGTCCATGACCCTGTTCCAGAGCGCCTCATCGGTGTGCATGAGGGCCTTGGTGTGTCGGTACGTGCGGCTCGGCGCGCCTTCGATCAGGTAGCTGCCGACCGTGAACGGGGCCCCGGCGAAGGCCAGCAGCGGCACGTCGGCCGGCAGCTCCCGAACGAGCAGATCGACGGTGTCGGTCACGTATGAGATGTCGTCGGGTTCGAGCGTTCGGAGGCGAGCGAGGCCGGCGGCCGAGCGCAGGGGTTCCTCGGCGACCGGCCCGGTGCCGGGTTTGACGTCGATCCCGAAACCGACGGCGTGGGGCGGGACGACGATGTCGCTGTAGAGAACCGCTGCGTCGACGCCGTACCGACGCACGGGTTGCAGGGTGATCTCCGCCGACAGTGCCGGTTGCTTGATCGCGTCGAGGATCGAGCCGTCGCCGCGTACCGCCCGGTACTCGGGCAGGCTGCGGCCGGCCTGGCGCATGAACCAGACCGGCGTGTGACGTGAGCGGCGCCCGGAGGCGGCATCGAGGAACGGAACGTCGCGTGCCGCTGGGGGGTTGGAATTCATGCTGGGGGAGGACGCTACCGGCGCCGATAGAGTATCTCGACCCCCAGGTCGGTGGTCCCGTGCGGCCGCCGAGACGCAACTCTCAACGCAATCGATGACGCAGCACCACCCGGATCTCGCCGCCGAGCAGGCCTACATCGATCACGCCTACGACTGCCTGGAGCAGAGTCGAGCGGCTGCCTGGAAGCTCCGCGATCTCAACGAGGCCGATCTCGGAGGAACCTTCCAGGCCCGTTTCGAGCGCAACGCGTTCGACGAGGCCCTGGTGAAGCGGCTGACCGACCTCGATCTCGGCAGGGCGGCGCTGGTCTTCGGCCGGATCGACCGACACGCCGTCGGCGACGACGGTCAGCCCGTCGGTGGGGGTGAGCTGGAGGGGTTCCACATCGGGCGCCTGGCCGTCGCCGACGCCGATGCGAACCCGATCGTGATCGATTGGCGTGCGCCGGTGGCCGAGCCGTTCTACCGGGCCACGGGGCGTGAGCCGATGGGGCTCGCCCGTCGCCGCCACTTCGCCGTCGAGGGGCGCACCCTGCTCGGCATCGAGGACGAGTTGTTCGGTGAGGGGCACCTCGGCCTCGGGCACGACGAGGGGCTCGCGGAGTCGACTGCGAGCGGCACGGGCAGCGGACTCCGTGGGTACAGCACCCTGATCGCGTCGCTCGAACGGGGTCGTACGGGCACCCTCGGCGACATCGTCGCCACGATCCAGGGCGAGCAGGACGAGATCATCCGCTCCCCACAGGCAGGCGTGCTCGTCGTGCAGGGTGGCCCCGGTACCGGCAAGACGGTGGTCGCGCTGCACCGGGCGGCGTACCTGCTGTACACCCACCGCTTCCCGCTCGAGGACCAAGGCGTCCTCGTGATCGGGCCCAACCGTGTCTTCCTCAAGTACATCGAGCAGGTCCTGCCGTCGCTCGGCGAGGCGGGTGTCGAGCAGGTGGTGCTCGCCGACCTGGTCCCCGGTGTCGCGTTCGCCGGTCGCGGTGAGGTGACCGACTCGCCGCTGGCGGCGCGGGTCAAGGGCGACGCCCGGATGAGCGACGTGATCGATCATGCGATCAACGACCGTGAGCGGCCGCTGCGGGAAGATCTCGTCGTCCCGTTCCGATCGGGTTTCGTCCGTCTGCGGGCCGACGAGACGGCGCGGATCGTCAAGCACGGCCGCCGTCGGTTCCGACGCCACAATGCTGCCCGCAAGTGGGTCGAGAGCGAGGTGTTCGCGGCCATGGCGGCCACTTGGCGGGCCGGCGACGTGTCGCCCTCCGAGGTGCGATCCGAGGTCCGTTCGCTCCCGGAGGTCCGCGAAGCGTTGGAGCGGATGTGGCCGGTGCTGACGCCGGCCGAACTTCTCCACGATCTGTTCGGTTCGACGGGTCTGCTGCGTCTCGCGGCAGCGGGCGTGCTCGAGGAGCGCGAGTTCAAGGCGCTGTACCGCCCGCGGAGCGAGTCGGTCCACGACGTCCGATGGACCGCTGCGGACGCGGCGTTGCTCGACGACGCGCGTGAGGTGCTCGGCCCACGTCCGGGCAAGGCCGGCAAGATCGACGATGCCGAGGAGATCCGCACCTACGGCCACATCGTGATCGACGAGGTCCAGGACCTCACCCCGATGCAGCTGAAGATGGCGACGCGCCGCTCGCTCAACGGCTCGATGACGGTCGTGGGTGACATCGCCCAGGCGACCGGTGCGCTCGCGCCTGACGACTGGGACGACGTGCTCGCCTTCCTTCCCGAACGCAAGCCACCGCGGGTGATCGGCTTGTCGGTCGGATACCGCATCCCGTCGCAGATCATGGAGCTCGCCAACAAGGTGATGGCGGTCGCGACGCCCGGTCTTCGCGTCCCGACGTCGGTTCGGGTCGGTGACGTCGGTCCGCGGACGATTCGTGCCGACGACCTCATCACCGGCGTGATCGACGAGGTCCGGCATCTGCGATCGGGGATGGCGTCCGGCAGTGTGGCGGTCGTCGCCCCCGACGGTCTCTGCGACGACCTGTCGAGCGCGATGGACGCCGCCGGGCTCGCTCACGGGCGGGCCGCGACGACCGGTCTCGACCAGTCGCTCACCGTCGTTCCGGTCAGCGTGGTGAAGGGCCTCGAGCTCGATGCGGTCGTCGTCGTCGAGCCGAGCCGGATGGTCGCCGACCAGGAGTACGGGATGCGGGCCCTGTACGTGGCCCTGACGCGCTCGACGCAGCGTCTCTCGATCGTCCACGGCGACGATCTGCCCGAACCGCTGCGCTGAACGACGAGCCCACGCCCGCTCCTTCGCCGAGTCGCTCAGAGGGGATTCACACACGCCGCAGTTCAGCCAGGAGCGGTGGCGAGTTGAACGACATGGGTGGCCCGGGTACGTGCGGGGAGGTCACCAACTATCGGCCGGCGCCGTGCACACCCGTTCGAGGCGGTGTGCGAGCTCCTCGACCGCAACGATGCCTTCGGCGACGAAACGGCGGCGTCGCCGCCGTACGCGACAGCTCGGGACGAGCTCGATGACGGTGACGACCATGGACGGCGAGGCGAGCAGGTGGAGCGTCGCCTCATGCCGCCGGCGACGACCGGTCGTGAGCACCACCCGCCACGTCAGCGATGGCACGTGACCGGGGTGCTCGACGTCGAGATGATCGAGCGGGAGCTCGAACAGCGTGCCGGAGATCGCGAGCTCGCAGGCCCGAAGCGGGTCGACGAGCACCGGGCGGACGATGTCGGTACCGCCACCCCGGCGAACGCTCGCCGTCGAGGGTGCGACGTGACCCGGCCGGTGGCCGGGCCGGGCGTGGAACTCGCGAGCGTGCTGCACGGCGTCGCGAACGGCGGTGCCCGTGCGGTGCATCTGGTCGGAGAAGTGAAGGGTCGAGGTGTCGGCCGGTTTCTCGGCGGGGGGCGCATCGATCGATCGGAGCACGGTCGTGCCGGTCGGGAACACGTCGAGCTCGCGCCGCCACGGTCCATCCGGGTTGCTACGCTCGGTCCCCACGGCGCGACGCTACCGCGTCGCTGCGTCCCGATCGACCGCGAGTCGACATCGCGACGTCGGCGAGTACGTTCCACGCGGGCCTCGAGGGTCTGAGGAGCGACGCCGACAGGTGCCGGCCGACGCCACGAGCGGGATCACCGTAGCGAGACGACCCCGCCGCTCGAGTTCTGGATCATGGTGTTCTCGTGGTGGTTCGTCGCTGGTCAGCCTGCGAGGTAGGCGTCGATCACGTCGGCCAGGATCTTGGAGCCCTTGCTGGCGTCGGCGGGCCGGCGCCGTTCGACGCCGGACCGGGCGAGCTCGATCGCCTGCTCGAAGTTGAAGACGTCGTCGGGATCCGCAGCACGGATCCTGCGCTCGGCGACCACCCAGACCTCGTCGATGCGTGCGAGCGTCTCGACCGCGCGGTCCTCGTCGATGATGCGTTCGTCGAGATCGAACATCAGCTCCTCGATCTCGATCAGGAGGCGTTCGATCGGCGCGTTCGAATCGACAGGCGCCAATGTGGTGGTGGTGGCGTTGGTGTCGACGACCGTCACCTCCGTGTCGATGTAGGTGGTGCCGCACGCGGCGAGGAGGAGCAGCGCCGCCAGCGGGGCGGCGCCGAACACTCGGCGGGTCACGTCGTGACCATGATCCGCTCGCTCGCGAACGCGCCGACGCCGACGCGGCGCCCGTCGATCTCGACCGTCAGCGTTCCGTCGGGCGACGACGCCGTGACGACACCGGTGCACCCGGGGCGGAGTGAGGATTCCTCGAGGAACTCCAGCAGCCCGGGAGTGAACTCCAGCTCCTCGGGAATGCGACGGACGACGAACTGCTCGCCGACGCGGTGCTGGGCAAGCGGTGCCGAGTCGGGCTCGACGTAGTCGGAGCCGGGGATCGGGTTACCGTGCGGACACGTCGTGGGTTCGCCGAGCAGACGGTTCATGGCCTCCTCGACGTTGTCGCTCATCACGTGCTCCCACCTGCCGGCCTCGTGGTGCGCCTCGGCCCACGACAGCTTGAGCACGTCGGTGAGGAATCGTTCGGCGAGTCGGTGCCGGCGCACGATCTGCTGCGCCAGCGCCATGCCAGACTCGGTCAGGACGATCGCACCGTCGTTGGTGATGAGGCCTTCGGACTCCAGTTTGCGGATCATCTCGCTCACGGCCGGTCGGCTCACCTGGAGACGATCGGCGATTCGGGCTTGGATGATGTCGACGTCGTCCTCGGCGAGCTCGAAGATGCACTCGCAGTACTCCTCGAAGGCGGGGTGATGCTCTCCGGCAGCGGGCATGAAGTCCACTCTACGCCCGGAATCAGGCAGGCTTCACGTCGTCCTCGACGCTGCTCCCGTCATCGTCGCTCAGCGCGCCCGGAAGCGTGCGAGTCGCTCGGCCAGCTCGGCGCGATAGGCCTTGGCCCGAGGGAGTTTGACGTCCTCGTAGCCTCGAACCTGGTCGGGGAGGGATGCGATCGCGATCGCATCGTCGAGGTTGTCGGCCGTGAGACCCGTCACCAGGGCGTCGAGCGCCGCCTCGAACTCGGGGATCATCGCCCGCTCGATCCGGCGCACCTCCGCGTACCCGAACGGGTCGGCCCTGGTGCCGCGCAGCTGCTTCATCGCACGGAGCGCCTTGAACGACGGCGTGCCGGTTCGGCGGAACTTGATCTTGCGACCGATGCCCATGGCCCTCAGTGCGGGCGGGTGGAGGTGGTAGGTCACCTTGGTCGTCGCCCCGCCGACGGCCTCGTACCGCCGCTGGGATTCGTCGAGCAGCGCCAGCCGCGCCACCTCGTACTCGTCCTTGTACGCCATCAGCTTGTGCAGTTGACGGGCTGCGGCTTCCGTCAGCGCGGAGGAGTCGCTCGCGATCGCCTGTTCGGCCGCCCGGACGCGCTCGACGCGCTGGCGGAATCGTCGTGCGTAGGCGTCGTTCTGGTAGTCGGCGAGATCGGCGCTGAGACGGTCGACGAGTTGTGCGAGCGACTCGATCCGCGGTGCCTGGATGCCGGCCGCACCCTCGACCGCGTCGGGATCGAGGACCCACTGGCGACCGAAGCGAAAGGCGGCGACGTTCTGTGCGACGGCGACGCCGTTGAGCTCGATCGCTCGTTCGATGCTCGCCGGCTCGATCGGGACCGCTCCCGCCTGCACACCGACACCGAGCACGAGGATGTTCGCGGTCGTGGTGCCGCCGAACAGGCCACGCGTGATCGCAGCCGCGTCGAGATAACGGTTGTCGGTGGGCCGCGACACCTCGTCGAGGCGACGCCGGAGGGCACCCTGCTCCGGGTAGGTGACGTGGCCCGGGTCGACGACCATCGTGCCCGTCGGGACCATGTCGACCGAGCCGACGACCACCGTCTGGCCGGCGACGGCACCGGCGCGGTGCGAGTCGCTCGCCGCAGCGAGCATGTCGAAGGCCAGGAAGGCGTCGATGCCTGCCGCGTTGGCGTGGTTGGACGAGGGCGGCGCATCGCGCGACACCCGGACGTCGCTCGTGACCGGTCCGGCTTTCTGGGACAGTCCGGTCTGGTCGAGACCGCGGACGTGCAATCCGTCGAAGAGCGCCGCGGTGCCGATGATCTGGCTCACGGTGATCACGCCGGTCCCGCCGATGCCCGACAGCCGGACCGTGAACCGCTCGGCATCGACGATCGGGTCGGGGTCGGGGAGCGACGACGTCTCCGGAACCGCCGTGGCTGACCGCTCCACCGCCTTCGCGTCGGCCTCGACGGTGACGGTGGCGAACGCCGGGCAATCGCCCTGGAGGCAGGAGAAATCGAAGTTGCAGGTGGTCTGATGGATGGCCGTCTTGCGCCCGTACGGCGTGTCGATCGGCTGCACCGACAGGCAGTTCGACTTGTCGCCACAGTCACCACAGCCCTCGCAGATCCGTTCGTTGATGACGACACGGAAACCGGGAGTCTCCGTGAGGCCACGGCTGCGCGCCCGGCGCTTCTCGGCGGCGCACGCCTGGTCGTGGATCAGGATGGTCGTGCCCGGCGTGTCCGCGAGGGTGCGCTGCGCCTCGTCGAATCGTGAGCGGTCCCAGACCTCGACACCATCGGGGAAGGTCGTGCCGTCGAACCGATCGGGGTCGTCGCTCGTCACGATGATCCGCTCGGCACCCTCGGCCATGAGCATCGTCGCGATCTCGGGGACGTCGACGGCACCTTGTGCATCTTGGCCGCCGGTCATCGCGACGGTGCCGTTGTGGAGCAGCTTGTAGGTGATGTCGATGCCGGCGGCGATCGCGGCGCGGATCGCGACCGATCCCGAGTGGAAGAAGGTGCCGTCGCCGAGGTTCTGGACGAGGTGTTTGCGCTCGACGAACGGTTCGATGCCGATCCACTGCGTGCCCTCGTTGCCCATGCACGTGAGTCCGACCATCTCGCCGACCCGCTCGGGGTCCATCAATGCGATCATGCCGTGGCAGCCGATGCCGCCGCCGACGAGCGTGCCCGGTTCGTTGCGGGTACTGCGGTTGTGCGGGCAGCCCGAGCAGAAGTAGGGCGCCCGGTTGACGGAGAGCGGGATGAGATGGCGCTCGGGCTGTGGACGTTCGGGCAGCAGCCGCGCGCCCAGTCGCTTGCCCAGGTGGTGTCGCAGCGCCGGGAGCAGGCGTTCGGCGTCGAGGAGCGAGTCGAACGGGACGATCACGCGCCCTTCCTCGTCGCGTTTGCCCCAGACCCGAGGGTGGTCGGGCACGTCGTAGAGCGCGTCGCGGGTCAAGAGCTCGAGGGTCGGGTTCTTCTCCTCGATCACGAGCACATCGGTCAGCCCCTCGGCGAACTGACGGACGTCGTGCCGATCGAGCGGCACCGGCATCAGGAGCTGGAACAGGCGGATGCCTGCGGCCCGCAGGTCGTCGTCGCGCTCGAAGCCCAGCACGGAGAGAGCCTCACGGACTTCGTGGTACGTGTGACCGCACGCCGCGATGCCGATCCAGTCGTCGCCGCTGCGGACCGTGACGCGATTGAGCCCGTTGAGCGCTCCGTACTGGCGAGCGAGCTCGGTTCGGACCTCGTGGAACTCCCTCTCGCGCTCGAGCGTGTACGGCGTGATGAGGCGGCCGTCGGGTCGTGGTCGGAACGGTGCACCGTCGATCTCGATCGTCGGGAGGACGGGCACCACGGCATCGTGTCGGACATCGACCGTGCCCGTGCCGTCGGCGACCGGCGTGACGAGCTTGAGCCCCGACCAGAGCCCGCACGATCGCGACACCGCCACGGCATGGCGCGCGAGCTCGAGCGCCTCCTGCGTGTCGCCTGGGAACAACACGGGCATGTGCAGGTCGACCATGGTCGCGTCGCTCGACGTCGGCAACGTCGACGACTTCGCGCTCGGGTCGTCGCCGACGACGGCGACGACACCGCCGAGGTGGGCGGTGCCCGCGAAGACGCCGTGACGGATCGCGTCGCTGGCGCGGTCGACACCTGGTGCCTTGCCGTACCAGATGCCCAGCACCCCGTCGTACCGGCAGTCGTCGAGGGTGACGGCGAGCTGGCTGCCCATCACGGCAGTGGCGGCGAGCTCCTCGTTGACGCCCGGCCGATTCACGATCGGGAGGTCCGGCACGGTGCGCATCGCACGGCCGACCTCCTCGCCGAACATGCCGACCGGAGAACCCTGATAGCCGCTGACGAACGCCGCCGTGTTCAGACCGCTCGCGCGGTCGATCCGGAGCTGGTCGACCGGGAGCCGGGCGATCGCCTGCAGGCCCGAGAGGAAGACCCGACCGTCCTCGCGGCGATAGCGATCCGCGAGCTCGTAGTCGCCCACTCGCTCTGGGCTGCCGGGTCGTGCGGTGTCGGTCACCCGGCCAGTCTGCCTCATCTCGCCGATGCCGTCACGAGGGTCACCCGTTCGGGCGACCGGAATGGCAGGTGCGGTCGCCCACTGGTGGATCGGGCATGATGGCCGCCGTGATCGTCGTCTGCGGAGAAGCCCTCGTCGACCTGGTCATCGACCCCGACGGCAACGTGACCGCCGCGCTCGGCGGTGCGCCGTTCAACACCGCGCGCACCTGCGGCCGGCTCGGTGTCGATGTCGCGTTCCTCGGTGCGATCTCGGTCGATCGATTCGGCACGATGCTCGCAGCCCGACTCGACGCGGACGGGGTGTCGACCGACCACGTGGTCCGGATCGACGTGCCGACCACGCTCGCGGCCGCCGAGCTCAACGAACGTGGTGCGGCGAGCTACCGCTTCTACATCGAGGGCACGTCGGCACCGGCGCTCGCCTCGATCCCCGCCGGCCTGGCCGGCGACGTGCTGTTCACGGGAGGACTCGGCCTGATGCTCGAGCCGATGGCCGAGACCATCGAGGCGATGCTGTCCGATCCGACCACACCGGACGACGGCTCGAGCGGGCCGCTGGTCATGGTCGATGTGAACTGCCGCCCGCTGATCGTCCCGAACCGCGTGGCGTACGTGGAGCGTGTCGAACGGGTTGCCGCGCACGCACACATCGTGAAGGTGAGCGACGAGGACCTGGCCTACCTCGCGCCCGGCATCAGCCCACTCCTTGCGGCTCGGCGCCTGCTCGATCGGGGTTCGCGGGCGGTGCTGCTCACGGCCGGCGGTGACGCCGTTCGCGTGCTCACCGTCGACGGCGAGGCGGCCGTGCCGGTCGAGCCAGTCGACGTCGTCGACACCATCGGTGCCGGTGACTCCTTCGGTGGTGGCTTCCTGTCCTGGTGGACGATGGCCGCTGCCACGCCCGAGGATGCCGGCGCGCTCGATCGTCTCGTGCCGGCGGTGCAGGCGGCGAACACGGTCGCCGGGATCGTGTGCACGCGACGCGGGGCCGACCCTCCGTGGCGATCCGAGCTCCCACCGGGCTGGGCGCCCTGAGGGAATCGTCGCGCGCGGGACGACGGGGTCGTCGCTCCCCTCAGGCGGAACGTGGAGAGACCGCGAGATCGAGGATGAGATCGACCCGGCCCCGTCCGCGTTCGACCACCGTGCAGCCCAACGACTCGCCGACCCGGCGCGCTGCCCGGCTCCGGTGGGTGGCGTGGATGACCAGTCGGCGGTAGTGGAGCGAGACGGCGCGGTCGAGTGCCGCCTCGGCGAGCCGGGTACCGATGCCGTGTCCGCGGTTGCCCGGCGAGACGGCGAGCCAGACGACACCACCGCCGTCGACGCGGACCAGCCCGACGATGCGGCCACACTCGACGACCGCCAACCTGAATCCACCTCGTTCGCGGAGCGCGCCGATCAGCGATGGGAACGGCTTGGGGTTCGCCCGCGCCGACGGACCGAAGCATCGCGATTCGGCACGGAGATCGTCGAGGAAGCGGTCGATGTCGCGTTCGAGCGCCGGGTGGTCGGCGCCGACGACGACGAGATCGGGACGGATCGAAGCGGTCATGTGGCGATGGTGCCCGAGTCAGGTGACGCCGGGGCCAACGGCATGTGACCAGTGTGTTTCGACACAGGACTCGAGCGGGCAGGTTGCTTCGCCCACGTTCGTTCCGGCTCGTGCCCTCCGTCCGGCGCCCGCCACCGTTCGGCGCAGTTCCTCAGCGGTCGGCCCGATCAACGGATGCCGTCGGGCCTGTACACGCCTGGGAGGCCGTCGCGCGAGAACACCACTTGCCAGACCTGGAGATACCGGGCCCGGAACCCGCCGGCCGACACCAGCAGGTAGAAGTGCCACATCCGCCGGAATCGTTCGTCGTAGCGTTCCGACAGATCATCCCAGGCTCCCGACACGTTGGCGTGCCATGCCATCAAGGTGGGGTCGTAGTCGGGTCCGATGTTGTGCCAGTCCTCCATGGTGAGGACGCCCTCCGCGGCGGTGGTGATCTGGCTCGCCGAGGGCAGCATCGAGTTCGGGAAGATGTAGCGGTCCATCCACGGATCGGTCCGGCCGCTCGACCGATTGCCGCCGATCGTGTGCAGCAGCGTCAACCCGTCCGGGTCGCGCAGGCAGCGTCGCACGGTCTCCATGTAGGTGCCGTAGTTCTTGACGCCGACGTGCTCGAACATGCCGATCGAGAACACGCGGTCGAACGGTTCGTCGATCTCGCGGTAGTCCTGGATCCGGATCTCGACCGGAAGACCGGCGCACACCTCGCGGGCGAGTTCGGCCTGTTGGCGCGACACGGTCAGCCCCACGACCTCGCAGCCGACTCGTTCGGCGAGGAAGCGTGCCGTCCCGCCCCAGCCGCATCCGATGTCGAGCACCCGCATGCCCGGCTCGAGTGCGAGCTTGCTGCGGACGAGTGCGAGCTTCGCCTCCTGTGCGTCGTCGAGATCGTGCGCAGGAGTCGAACCGCTCCAGTAGCCGCAGCTGTAGATCATGCGACGCCCGAGCATGCGTTCGTAGAGGTCGTTCCCGACGTCGTAGTGCCGCTCGCCGACCTCGAACGCTCGGCGCCCGGCCTGGAGGTTGCGGACTCTCGCCTCCGCGAACGCGGAGCAGTGTGGTCGGTGAGACGAGTCGATCAGCGATGCGCGAGCGATGAGCGCGATCCACCATCTGATCGATCGCGTCGCAGTCCCACCAGCCGTCCATGTACGCTTCGCCCAGCCCGAGCGTCCCGCGTGCGAGGACGCGTTGGAACAGTCGGTCGTCGTGGATGCGCACGTCCCAGGGTCGGTCGCCATCGACCCGGATGTCGGCCGGCTCGACCAAGCGCTCGAAGTGGCGACGCAGACGAGACATCGATGACGACGCTAGCCGCTGTGCTCGTGGCCGTTCTCGGCCGCGTTCGATGCGACGACCGATGCTTCGGGAGTGACGAGGTCCCCGGCGCTTCTCGTCAACGTGTCGGATCCGGTGCGCCGTCGACGGTGGGGTCGCGGTCATCGAGCCTGGAGTGCTCTGCCTCCGCCAGTCGGGCGCGGCTCGTGTCGTCGGCAGTTTCGGGACCGTTCCGTGGTCCCGACACGTCGGCCTGCGGGCCGAGCCGGTGATCTCGTGGCCATCGGTCGTCGACGGACCGGGTTCGAGCTCGATGGCCGTTGACGGTCGAGCCGATGCCCCGCCGTACGGGTGCTGGCGGTTCGTGTCAGACGAGGTAGTGCCGGACCGCCAGGCGATCGGCGCTGTCGTCGCCCGGGACCGGGAGCTGACAGACCACCCGGAGGCTGGGCCACTCGACCGGCGCAAGTTGCTGGTACTCGAACGTCAGCACGCCGGCGGCCGGATGCCGGAAGCGGCGAAGGCGGGTCTCGAACTGGGCGACGTCGTGCTCGGGCCACCACGCCGCGAACTCTCCGCTCTCTGCGGTGAGCTTCTCGACCAGCTCGGCCAGGACGGGATCGCCGCGCAGTGCGGCGGTGCGGGCTCGGAACTCCGCGAGTGCCTGCCGGGCGTGGATGTCCCAGTCGACGATCAGCTCACGCGTGAACGGGTCGGCGAACAGCACCCACAGCAGGTTCCGCTCGATCCCGTCGAGTTCGACGATGCGCGGGTACAGGCGTGCCTGGGCAGCGTTCCAGGCGAGGAACTCCCAGCGTGGTCCGAGCACGTAGGCGGGCGCCGGCTCCATCGACTGGATCAGGCGGACGAGGGCGCTCGGCGCCTCCTGCGGCGCGTCGACGGGCGACGACGTGGGCTGCGCGAGCCCGAGCAGATGGTCGATCCCTGCCTCGTCGAGCCGGAGTGCCCGACCGATCGCGCTCAGCACATCGGGCGAGGCGTTGATGCGCCGTCCTTGCTCGAGCCAGGTGTACCAGGTGATCGACACCCCGGCGAGCATCGCGACCTCCTCGCGCCGCAACCCCGGTGTACGTCGACCCGATCCGCGAGGAAGCCCGACCTGTTCCGGTGTCACCGCGTCGCGGCGCGCCCGCAGGAACTCCGCCAGCTCGGCACGATGGTCCATCCGCCCCAGTCGACCACATCGGCATCGACCGAACCAGGTGGGCGTACTACCCGTACACCCTCTCGGCTCGGTTCAGCGATGGGGGATCGGGAGCTCGTGGCTGCGCTTGACGACCTTCATCGCGAGCTGCGAGGTGAGGGTCTGGACGTGCGGCAGGCTGGCCAGCGTATCGATGTACAGCGCCTCGAACGCAGCCGCGTCAGCGGTCACGATCCGAAGCAGGTAGTCCGGCTGGCCCATCATGCGCGCCGCCTCGACGACCTCGGGGATCTCGCGGATCGCCGACTCGAACGCGAGCATCGCAGGGCGGGTCACCTCCGACAGCGTCACCCAGACGATCGGTTCGTACTCGCATCCGATCGCGGCGCGATCGAGGATCGCGGTGTAGCCCGCGATGACCCCGCCCGCCTCGAGGTTGCGCACCCGTCGCAGGCAGGGCGACGGGCTGAGGCCGACCCGTTCGGCGAGCTCGTTGTTGGCCAGCCTCGCCTCGCGCTGAAGTTGGTACAGGATGGCGCGATCGATCTCGTCCACGGAATTCGATGCTACATCGAGGCGGATGTGTAGTGGAGAACGCCAGCGGCTGTCTCGCGGGATCGGGCAGAGTGTCGGCATGGAAGACGTAGCGCCCGACCTCGCTCGCCCTGCACCGTGCGCCGAGCCCGGCTACGACGTGGTGTGGCCCCGCTCGCCACGGGGCGTGCAACGCCGGTCGATCGCACCGCGACTCGACACGCTCGCGAACCGTCGCCTGGCGTTCTTGTGGGATTACCTCTTTCGTGGCGACGAACTGTTCCCCGCGCTCGCCGACGAACTTCGGGCCCGGTTCGACGGCATCGAGATCGTCGACTACGACGTCGTCGGCAACATCCATGGTGCCGACGAACGTGAGGTCGTCGGGCGGCTCCCCGACGACCTGCGCAGTCGCGGCGTCGATGCCGTCGTGTCCGGCATGGGGTGTTGAGGGAGCTGTACGCCCGCCGTGATGCGGGCATCCGTCGCCGCCGAGTCCGCCGGAATCGCCTCGGTCTCGATCGTGTGCGAGGGGTTCGAGCGCCAGGCGCTCGCCACCGGTCGCGGACACGGGTACGACGCGCTGCCGCTCGCTGTCACCATCGGCCACGTCGACAGCCAGTCGGCCGAGCAGATGACCGCCGACTTCCTGACCCACACGGTCGATCAGATCGTCGCCGGTCTCACCACGACCGTCGACGGGTCCGACGACGCGGCCGTCTCGGACGAGCCGTCGGCGCTCGAGATCGTCGCGTCCGGCACGATCGACGAGATCCAGAACGTGTTCCTGGACCGCGGCTGGAGCGACGGGTCGCCGATCGTGCCGCCGACTCGCGATCGGGTCGAGGCCTTCCTCGACGGGTCCGGCCACGACCCCTGGAAGGTGCTCGGCGTCGCAGCGTCCTCGGGGCGCGACGTCACCGTCTGGTCGGTCGCCGTCAACGCCGTGATGACGGGATGCGATGCGCGCCACCTACCCGTGCTGCTCGCAGCGGCCGAGATCCTGACCGATCCGGACTACGGCGCCGAGCACTCCGGGAACACCACCGGTGCCGATGCCTTGATGATCCTCGACGGGCCGGTCGCCGCCGAGCTCGGCTTCAACTCGGGCCAGGGCGCGATGCGCGAAGGCGCCCACGCCAACACGAGCGTCGGACGATGGTTGCGGCTCTACCTCCGCAACGTGTTCGGCTTCACCGCCGACGAGCACGACAAGGCGACCTTCGGCAACACCTTCCGTGTCGTGCTCGCCGAGGACACCGCGACGCTCGCCGACATCGACTGGCAGCCCGTCAGCGCCGACTTCGGGTTCGGGCCCGACGATGACGCCCTGACGATGGCCCGCATGAACAGCGGGGCGATCATCGGCAGCGTGTTCGGTTCGACGCCGGAGGAGATCGTGCCGTACCTCGCCGACGGCCTGGCACGGATCACCGGGTGGGATCTCACCCACGTCTACGGCCTCGGCCACGACCAGTATCGGCCGATGCTCGTGCTGTCGCCAGTGCTCGCCCGCACCTTCGCTCGGGCAGGCTGGACGAAGACCGACGTGCGCCAGGCGCTGTTCGATCATGCGCGGATCCCCGCGTGGCGCTTCGAGAAGCTGATCGGGGAATGGACCAATCTCACCGCCGGTCGTCGAACGCTGACCGGTCTCGTCGCGAACGGGTTCCTCCCACCAGTGTTCGCCGAGGCGGACGATCCGGAGCGTCTGGTCCCGATCGTCACTCGCCCCGACCGCTTCGTGATCGCCGTCGCCGGTGATCCGAACCGGACCAATGCGTTCGTGTTCAGCAACGACGGCCCGCACGGCTGGTACACGGCGAGACGGATCGACCGCGAGCCCGCAGCCGACCTTGCGTGTCGCATCGGTCCGGCCGCCGAGCCGATCTGACGCTCGACGGACCGTTCGGTCAGTCTCCGGTGTACTCGCGACACGGCTGGCCGCGCAGGGCGCCGCACTCGGGGTACGGGGCCGGGACCTCGACACCGGCGACGACGGGCAGGACCAGCCGGGAATCGGTGCCCGGTCCGGTCGCGATCCCGACCCGCTCGCCGCCGGCGATCGTGTCGAACTCCCACACCGGACGGTTACCGCCCGGTGCGTCGACGATCAGCCGGATGCGCGAGCCCGCCCGGAACGCGTGAGCGACCGGGAACAGCTCGACCCGCACCAGTGCCGGCCGATCGGTGGGGAGCGGGGTCGCGTCCTGCTCTCGATGGGTGTGCACGGGACGGAGAACGGTGGACGCCGACTCGTCGAGTGCCCGACGCGACGCCCGCAGCCACCCCGACTGGACGTACATCTCCCGGCCGTCGGGCCGGACCTCGGTGATGGTCGCCTCCACGTCGGTGTCGCCCAGGTTCGAGGTCAGCCAGAGGTCGACGCTGCCCGACCCGACGATGACCGTGTCCGCAGGGAGTGGCTCGGTCACGAACGCTGCGTACGTGCCCGGCCCGCCTTCGGTCCAGTCGAAGTCGACGTCGACCGACCAGATGCCCGACGAGGACCCCTCGTAGAACGCCTGCGGTATGGCGTCGGGCAGCGCCAGGTAGTCGATCGTCCCCGCGGTGCGGTCGCCGACGGCGAGTGTTCCGTCGCTGCCGAGGTGCCAGACGCCGGCCTCGGCCCCCGGAACCGGCCAGGCGTCGAAACCGGCTTCGAAGCGCGCCATCGGCGCCCGCGCCGGGAAGCCGTCCGCCGCACCTTCCTCGAACAGCACTCGGATCGGTTGCTCGGCCTCGAAGACCGCGAGCGCCTCGGCATGCGGCAGGCCCGCGAACCGGTCCTCGGTGGGGATGGCGATCTCCGTCGTGTCGAAGATCGTCGATGCGAGCAGGGGAGCGACCGACCGTGCGGCGTCGAGCGACGGCGTGCGACCGGCGACGTAGAGGTCGAGGAATTCCACCAAACGGGGGAAGACGGCCGGCCCGATCGACTCGGTGTGCAGACCGTTCACCAACGTCGCGTAGAGGTGATCGGTGCCGGTGAACCGATCGAGCATGGTGGCGAAATGGCCGCCCGTCTGTTCGTCCTGCCAGGCGCCGGAGACGAACGTCGGCACCGTGATCCGGTCGACGAACAGACGCGGTGCGATCTCCGCGGCCACCTCGTCGGTCCAGTACTCGTTCATTCGGATCTCGGCGAGCAAGTCGGGGTTCTGCAGACGCAGACCCTGGTTCGCAGCGCACACCTCGTCGCCGGCCACGATGCGGTCGGCCGCCCACTGCTGGCCCTCCGGGCGGGCGTCGCTCATCCGCTGCTCGGTCCACGGCACGGCGAATCCGGTGTTGAGGATCCCGCCCGGGTAGAGCGTGGAGATCGAACTGTCCGCGATCACGCTGAACGGCGTGATCGCCGCGAGGCTCGGTGGTTGCGTCTGGGCGACGAACAACTGGCTGATGCCGGGGTACGAGACACCGACCATGCCGACCCGGTGGTCCTGCACCCAGGGCTGTGCGGCGACCATCTCGATCGCGTCGTAGCCGTCGAGGCTCTGGGCGTACTCGAAATAGCGGAACGATCCGCCGCTGCACCCGGTCCCGCGGATGTTGACCCCGACATAGGCGTAGCCGAGCGCCGTGAGGATGTCGGGGAATCCGGTCGATTCGGGGTCGCTCGGTGAGTAGCCCGAGTACTCGACGACGGTCGGGTAGGGGCCGTCCTCGACCGGACCCGGCAACCAGACGCTCGCCGACAGCGTGGTGCCGTCGCGCGTGGTGACGTAGCCGAGGCCATCGGTCGGGAGCCGCTGCTCGGCGTAGAACGCGGCGTCGGGGTGCTCGTCCCTCGCCAGCGTGGTCACGACCCCGCTCGTCGCATCCCCGGTGGCGATCTGGTAGTCGGCGCCGCCCTCGAGGCGGCGGAAGACGATGGCGCCGTGCTCGTCCACGGTGCCGGTTGCGACCTCGGTCTCGGCACGATCGGCGGTGCGCACCGACACGACCGCTCCCGGATCGGCTCCGGTCAGCGTGATCTGCTCGGTGCCGGCCGTCACCGTCCACGAGGTCGGCAGGTGGTCCTGGCCGTCCGCCGACTCCGCGGGGGCCGAGGGCGATGACGCGCTCGTCGTGCTCGTCGTGCTCGTCGTGCTCGGCTCGCGCTCGGTGCGGCGATCGTGGACGTCGACGTGGTCTGCTCGTCGTCGCTCGAGCAGGCGGGGATGATCAGACAACACGACAACAGCGCAGCGAGGGCTGGTCGGCTCGACACGATGGACATGGTCGCCGATGCTGGCAGATGGGAGCTGCATCGCTCCGATCGAGTCAGCCCCGGTCGTGATCGCCGGCGGCACCGTCGATCAGCTCTCGGAGGATGTCCATGTGCCCGGCGTGCCGGGCCGTTTCCTCGATCATGTGGATCAGTACCCAGCGCAGCGAGACCCGCTCACCGAACCACGCCAGTCCGGTGTCGTCGAGGCCGAGCTCGGCGACGGCCTGGTTGGCGCCTGCCCTGGCCCGCTCGTAGAAGGCCACGATCTCGCCGGTCGTCTCGTTCGCCTCGATCCGCAGATCGACGTCCGGGTCGTCCTCGTCGAAGGGGAGGGGTTCCGTCTCGCGCCCGAAGGTGTCGCAGAACCAGCCGTAGTCGACAGCGGCGAGGTGCTTGACCAGCCCGAGGAGCGACGTGCCCGACGGTGTCATCGGTCGCCGGAGTTGTTCGTCGTCGAGACCGGCGATCTTCCAGAGCACCACCTCGCGGTGCCGCTCGAGCGCCGCCATCAGGCATTCCTTCTCGCCGCCCGTGAGCGGTACGACTCGCGCCATGCTGACTCGGCCTCCCTGTCGAGGGTCTGGACGGCGACGAGGGTAGGGCGTCGGGCGTGAAGGCGTGCACCGGCGTTCGGTACGGTACGGCGATGGCCGCCCTCGATGTGCTCCTCGCCGATCTGCGGCGACTGGTCGATGTGGAGTCGCCGTCGCTCGACATCGATGCGCTCACGAAGTCCGCCGACAACCTGGCCGGGCTGATCGCGGAGCGCACCGCGCGTCGGGCCACTCTGATCGACGGTCCTGCCGGCCCGCACGTCCACTGGTCGGGCGGTGGCGAGCCGACGGTCCTGATCCTCGGACACCACGACACCGTGTTCCCGATCGGCTCGCTCGCCGAACGACCGTTCACCGTCACCGAGGATCGCGTCACCGGCCCGGGCGTTTTCGACATGAAGGCCGGCATCGTGCAGGCGCTGCACGCCGTGGCCGCCCTCGACGACCCGTCCGGTGTGGAGATGCTCTTCACCGCCGACGAGGAGGTGGGTTCCGGAACCTCGCGCGAGCTGTTGGAGCAACGCGCGCTGGCGTGCGGGAACGTCCTCGTGCTCGAACCGAGCGCGGATGGAGGCGCCGTGAAGACGGGGCGCAAGGGCACCGGCACGTTCGAGGTGACCGTGAGGGGTCGTGCGTCGCACGCCGGACTCGAACCAGAGGCCGGGGTGAACTCCTTGGTCGAGGCGGCCCACCAGATCCTGCGAATCGCCACCTGGGGTGACGAGCGCGAGGGGACCACCGTCACGCCGACCGTCGCGAAGGCCGGAACCGCGGACAACGTCGTACCGGCCGAGACGCGCGTCCGGGTCGACGTGCGGGTCACCAGCGCCGATGAGAAGGACCGCATCGAGCGCGAGATGGCGTCGCTCCGACCGATCGATCCGGAGGCGACGATCGAGGTGCTCGGCGCGATCGGACGCCCGCCGATGCCCGAATCGGCGTCCGCGGCTCTGTTCCCGCTCGCCCAGCAGGCCGCACCGGGGATCGAGGGCATCGCTGTCGGAGGCGCGAGCGACGGCAACTTCACCGCCGCCATCGGTGTCCCGACGCTCGACGGGCTCGGCGCGGTCGGCGGTGGGGCTCACGCCGACCACGAATTCGTCCTCACAGCAACCATGCCGGGCCGCGTCGATCTGATCGAAGGGATCCTGCGGAGGCTGCTGTGAACGACGTCACGATCCGCGACGACCTCGCAGATGCTCATCGACTGGCGTGGGAGCACCTCGCCGCGCCGGGCAGCTGGTGGACAGGTGCCCAACGGATCGAACTCGCCCGTACCGCCGCCGCGGCGATCGCCGACGACGATCCGCTCCCGCCGTGGGTGGGTGTGTCGACGAGCGACCGGCTGTCGTCGGTCCGATCGGTGCCTGACGTCGCCCACGATCTGGCCTACCGCATTGCTCGTCATGCCGCGACGATGACCGAGGACGTCTATCGGTCGGCGACCAGCCGGATCGACGAGCTCGCGTACGTCGAGTTGTGCGCGATCGTGTCGACGGTCGCGGCAGTGGCCCACTTCTGCCGCAACGTCGGCACCGAGTTCCCTGCCTGGCCCGGTCCGGGCGATGGCGACGCCAGCGGTGATTTGCCCGCCGAGGTCGCCCGCGCCGAGCTGAACTGGGTGCCGGTCGCCGCACCGGCCGACGTGTGGCCGGCGGTGGTTCAGGCCTACACCGCCGTCCCGGGCGAGCAGGTCAACACGTGGCGGATGGCGACCGCTCAGTACATGCCGTCCGAGGAGATGATCCACCCCGATTGGTCACGCCGCCGCGGTGGGCTCACCCGGGCTCAGATGGAGCTCGTCGCGGCGCGTGTGGCACAGATCCGTGAGTGCTTCTATTGAACGGCTGCGCACAGCAGCATGCTCAGTTGGAGCAGCACCCAGACCGGCGATCAAGCGGATCTCGTCGCTGTCGCTGCTGGTGTCGACGGCGTCGGGCTCGATCATGGCGACGCGCTGTTGTCGTTCGCGACGGCGTGTGCCGATCGTGACGACGACCGCCTCTCCGCGGCACGCCGTCGGCTCGTCGACGAGACCGACGAGGCGTTCATGGTCGACGCCGCTGCTGTTGCAGCGAACTTCGAGATGATGACACGGCTCGCCGATGCCACCGGTTCGCGGATGCCGGCCGACGTGCTCGAGCAGCGCGCCGGTGTGATCGGGGTGATGGGGGCCGACTCGTTCCAGAGCCGTCGGTGATCGTGCGGTGGTCAGTCGCTCCCGGCGGGCGCGTGCTCGGGCAGGTGCACGACGAACGCCGTGCCGGCGATCGTGGATTCGACCGTCAGCTCGCCGCCCGCCCTGCGAACGATCTCGCGCGACGTGTAGAGACCCAATCCGGTGCCACCAGCGTCGTCCTTGGTCGTGAAGAACGGATCGAACACGTGCGGGAGGTGCTGCGGGGCGATGCCGCTTCCGTCGTCGGCGATGGCGATCCGCTGGTATGCGCCCGGCCGGAGGTCGACGGGGAGATCGACGTCCGGAGCCATCACCACCCGGTCGACCGCGATGCGAACCTCGCCGGCGCCGTCGAGCGCATCGCGAGCGTTGAGCACCAGGTTGAGCAGCAGTTGCTCGAGGTGGCCACGGCTGATCCACACGCAGCCGTCGTCACCGGGTTCGAGCCGGAGGTCGATGCCTCGGCCGAGCACCTGGCGCCACATCGGACCGGACTCGTCGATGAACTCGGACAGGGCGATCGCTTGTGGGATGACCTCCTCGCCACGACCGACGAGCAGCACTCGCCCGATCAGGTTCGACACCCGTTCGGCCGCGTCCCTGATCTGCTGCACCGCGCCCGTGGGCATGCCGGCGTCCTTCTGCTGCCGCATGAGCTCATCGGCGTGGGCGGAGATCACGAACAACTCGTTGTTCGTGTCGTGTGCGATCCCTGCTGCGAGGCGACCGACCGATTCCAGACGTTGGGCGCGCAGCAGCGCCTCGTCGGCTCGCTTGCGTTCGGTGATGTCACGCAGCGCGATCACCTCGGCCGTCTGATCGGGTGTGTGCTGCACGATCACCTCGGCCACGAACGACGAGCCGTCGGATCGGAGAGCCGTGAGCTCGACGGGGTGGCTGCCAGCACGTGCGGGGGATCCGGGGACCGCATCGTCGGACGACGATTCGAACAACCCGCGCATCGGTCGCCCGGCCAACCCGGCATCGGTCGCGCCGAACAGATCGGAGAAGTTCTGGTTGGCCTCCTCGATCACACCGTTGCGCACGACCGCGATCCCGGCGAACGAGTTCGCCAGGATGCTGTCCTCAAGCTGCTTGCGGGCGACCAGATCGGCGCGTCGGTCCTGTTCCAGGCGGTCCCGGAAGATCGCCGCCGTCAGCAGGACGACCGTGACGATCGAGTTGAACATGATGGCGACGATGGCGACGTCGGCGTCGAGGTCCGTGACGAGGGTCGCCGCCACGACGGTGAGCAGGTTCACGCCTGCGAGCAGCATCGACCAGGGGATGGCGACGAGCAGCCCGCCCAGCGCCGGGCTGAGCGCCATGAACGCGAACCACCCCGGATCGTGCGTGTCGAGCGCGAGCACACCGAGTCCGGCAGCGGTCGGGATGAGCGTCGTGATCGCGCCTGCAATCCGGAAGTGGCGCGTCCGGCTGAGGGCGTACGCGATCGCGATGGCCACGGTCGCGGCCGCCAGTGCGCCCTGCACGCGCGCCTGTCCGGCACCGGCCGCGAGCTGCAGCACGGCCGAGAGCAGGGCGAGCGGGGCGAGCAGCAGCAGGATCGTCGACAGCAAGCGAGCGGTGCGCTGCTCCGACCGATCGGTCACCGCCGGTGATGGTCGCACGAGGCCGCGGATCAGTCGATCCGGGCCGTGGGCGATCGGTTCGGCTGACCTCATGGCGGCTCCCGTCTGCCGGGCCGGTCGGGAGACTCGAGCGGAGACCAGCTGACGCTAGTTGCTGGAGTGCTGGCTGTCGTGTCCATCGACCGACTTGAGGGCTCGGCTCGATCCCGAGTGAATTCGGTTCGATCGACGCCGCCGAACTGCGTAGATTGACGCCGGATGCGGGAACCTTTCGCGCGGACGATGGCTGGGCGAACCGGGTTCGGTCGCGCTCCGGAACCCGTCGGTCGAGGAGCGGGCGACCCGTGACCGGCCGAACGATCCGTGCGATCCTGGTCGACGATCACGCGATGGTGCTCGATGCGATGGCGGCTGCGATGGGGCTGCATCCGGAGATCGAGATCGCCGGCACGGCCGGCTCCTTCGACGATGCGGTCGCGATGCTGGCGCTGTCGACCGTCGACGTCGTCGTGACCGATCTGCACCTCGGCGACGGGCGCGGCACCGACCTCGTCGAGTACGCCTCGCGGCTCAACCCGCCCATCCCGGTGTTGCTGATCACCGGAACCGACGGGCGCCGGGCGGTCGATGCCGCGCTCTCCTCCGGATGCGCCGGATTCGTCAGCAAGTCGCAGGGTTTTGAACGCCTCGTCGACGCGGTGGTGGCGGTCGCCCGTGGCGCCGCCGTCTTCCCGGCAGCGCTGCTCTCAGCGACGCTGGTGGCCGAGAGGAGCGATCGTGCGGGACTCTCACCGCGCGAACTGGAAATCCTCCAGCTGCTCGCAGACGCGAGCCCCGTTCCGGCGATCGCGGAGCGGTTGCACCTCTCGACCCACACGGTGCGCAATCACGTCAAGCGGGTCCTGGTGAAGCTCGGTGCCCACTCACAGCTGGAGGCGGTTGTGATCGCGGCTCGCGACGGCATCATCGAGCTCCGGTGACGGCTCGCGGTCGCCGTTGTGCGGCACGACGGCGTCGTCGGACGTGTCGTCCAGCAACTGCAACCGCGGCGGCGTCACGCTCGCGCGGTACCGCACGCGTCGTCACACCTGCGACGACCGCGATCTCTGCGTGCGATGGTCGGTAGGCCTCGTCCACGCTCGCCAGCAGCGAGCCGGTCCGCTCGATGTCGAGCAGCGTCGAAGCGCTCGGCGCCACGTCGGTGCGACGCGATCCCTGCAGGATCGCCTCCGCGGTCGTCGCCGGCACGGCCGGTCCGATGAGATAACCCTGGATGCAGTCGCATCCCATCACCTGGAGCACCTGTCGTTGGGCAGAGGTCGTGACGCCCTCCGCCACCGTCGTCATGCCGAAGGCTGCACCCATCTCGACCGATGCCCGCACGATCGCCGTAGCCCCCGCGTCGTGGCCGAGGCGGTCGATGAAAGCCCGATCGATCTTGAGGATGTCGGCACGGATGTCGTGGAGATGGTGGAGCGATGAGTAACCGGTTCCGAAGTCGTCGAGCGCCAGACGTATTCCCTGCTCGCGCAGCCGGCCGAGCTGGGCGGCTGCGCCGGGCTCGCGATCGAGCGCGTGCGTCTCGGTCAGTTCGAGGCAGAGGCCGTTGGGGTCCGCTCCGGATGCGCTCAGTTGCTCGAGCACATGTGCGGCGAAATCGGACTGGCGGAGTTGGCGTGCCGAGATGTTGAGGGCCAGCGACGGTGCGTCGGCTCCCAGTCGCGCCTGCCACGCGGCCAGCTGCCGACAGCCGCGCTCGAGCACCAGCTCTCCGATCTCGATCATCACGGCGGAACCCTCGACCTGAGGGAGGAAATCGCTCGCGGTTCGAACGCTGCCGGAGGAGTCGACCCAGCGCAGCAGACCTTCGAAGCCGTACAGGTGGTCGGAGCGCGTGTCGAGGATCGGCTGAAACCACAGCTCGAGTTCGCCTGCGGACAGCGCGTGTCGCATCTCGTCGACGGCCACGATCAACGGATCGCAGTCACCGGGTGGCATCTGCTCGAAGTGCACCGGTGAGCACGCGTTGCGTCGCCGCCCCAAGGCAGCTGCTCGTCCGACCTGCTCGAGTGCCGTGCACGGCGATTCGCCCGGGTGGAGCGCCGAGACGCCGACCGAGAGCCTGAGATCCACTTTGCGCCCGCCGGTGAGCGGGTGATCGGCGAGTTGCAGCAGTCGTTCGGCAACCGCCTCGATGTCGGCCGGGCTGCGCCCAGGGTCGGCCAGGACCACCAGCTCTCCGATTCCGTCGACGGCGACGAACTCCTGGTCACCCAACTCTGCCTGCACGAGCGTGGCGAGCGACCGGAGGGTGTCGGCGACGGCGTCGACGCCGTGGAACTCCCGGAGTTCGTCGAGTGCCACCACCTTCACCATGATCAGGTGAGCGGGCGACTCGGCGGCACGAACCCGCCGTGCGAGCGCGTCGAGGCGGGCGTGCAGGATGTCGCGGTTGGGAAGCCCGGTGAGCGAGTCGTGCGAGACGACGAAGTCGAGTTCGCGACACGTCTCGCGCAGGCGGCGTTCGGTGTGCGCACGCTGGGTGACGTCGCGGATCACGATGACGATGCCCGGACCGTTGACGCATTCGATCCGCCGGCCGCCGGTCATCTCGAGCGAGACCCAGTAGCCCTCCGCATGGGCGGCGCGGAACGGCACGTGCGGCCGGGCGGCATCGGATTCGGCCCAGATGTCGGCGAGACGATCGACCACCCTGGTTCGGTCGTCCGGGTGCACGTGGTTGAGGAGCGAGGCACCGATCCAATCGTCTCGGGCGCGACCCAGCACCGGTGGGGCGGCCTCGACGAGGTCGTCGATCGTGCCGTTGACGTCGACCACGACGACGAGGTCGGCCGACGCGCCGAGGACGGCCGTGAGCAACTCGCGCGGCGGCACAGTGGGAGGGATGTGCACGACACCATCGTCGCGGACACAGACCGAGAACACGTGACCACCGTCCGTCCTTCGCTTGACCCGATCGGACCGACCGCGATGACGCATCGAGGTCATACCCCGACCGTCACGTTTGGGGTCTGACCCCATCTGTGCGAGCCAGGTGTGACGGTCGGTTCAGTGGGAGCGGGTCGGGTCGAGCTCGAGCGCACCGCCCGACCCGAGGGTGCCGACTCGACGGTAGACGTCGAGCTTGCCGCGGCTGTCGGTGATGTCGAGGTTGCGCATCGTCAACTGGCCGATCCGGTCGAGCGGACCGAACGCCTGGTCCTCGACCCGTTCCATCGAGAGTCGCTCGGGCTCGTAGGTGAACTGCCCACCTGCCGTGTCGACGGTGTCGACGATCGAGTAGTCGTCACCCCGCCGCAAGCGCAGCGTGACCTCGCCGGTGATGGTCGAGCCGACCCACCGCAGGAGCGGCTCCCGCAGCATCAGACTCTGCGGGTCGAACCAGCGGCCCTCGTAGAGAAGTCGGCCGAGTCGACGGCCCATCGTCATGTAGTTCTCGATCGTGTTCTCATTGTGGATTGCGGTGACGAGACGCTCGTAGGCGATGTGGAGCAAGGCCAGTGCAGGGCCCTCGTAGATGCCCCGCGACTTCGCCTCGATGATCCGGTTCTCGATCTGATCGCTCATGCCGAGCCCGTGCCGGCCGCCGATCGCGTTCGCCGCCCGCACGAGCTCGACTTGCGACTCGAACGTCTGCCCGTCGATCGCAACGGGCCAGCCCTCCTCGAACCGGATCGTCACGTCCTCGGTCGCGATGTCGACCCGTGCGTCCCAGTGCGCGACGCCCATGATCGGCCGCACGATCTCCATACCGGTCGAGAGCTCCTCGAGCGCCTTCGCCTCGTGCGTCGCGCCCCAGATGTTCGCGTCGGTGGAGTACGCCTTCTCGATCGAGTCGCGATACGGCAGGTCACGGGCGGCGAGGTATTCGCTCATGCCGGTGCGCCCGCCCAGCTCGTCGACGAACGCAGGGTCGAGCCAGGGCTTGTAGATGCGCAACGCAGGATTGACCATCAAGCCGTAGCGATAGAACCGCTCGATGTCGTTGCCCTTGTACGTGGAGCCGTCACCCCACACATCGACGCCGTCCTCCTTCATCGCACGGACCAGGAGGGTGCCGGTGACCGCGCGCCCGAGCGGCGTCGTGTTGAAGTACGTCCGCCCGGCCGTCCGGATGTGGAACGCCCCGCACTGGAGCGCCATCAAACCCTCGCGGACGAGCTCGTCGCGACAATCGATGAGCCGCGCCTCCTCGGCGCCGTACTGCTTCGCTCGCCCCGGGACTCCCGACAGATCCGGTTCGTCGTACTGGCCGAGATCGGCCGTATAGGTGTACGGGATCGCACCGCGCTCTCGCATCCATGCGACCGCGGCCGAGGTGTCGAGACCGCCCGAGAACGCGATCCCGACCCGATCGCCGACCGGCAACGACATGAGCACCTTCGACATGGCGTCCGAACCTATCGGGAGTCGCTCGGCAGTCAGGCCGAACGTCGCTCATGGTGTTGGGCACGATCAACAACGTTCGATGCTCCGGCGTCGACCCGGTACGTCCCGGTCAAGGAGGCGAGCGACACCCCCGCCCCGGCCGCCGCGATCCGCGAGCTCGATCGCTGCGAGCGATGTGACGGAGCCAAGGTCCCCCACGCCGACGGCGGCGACGATGCCCGACGCGGCGATACCGAACCACCCCAACCATCGAACGTTGTTGATCGTGCCCAACACCATGAGGACAGGAGCGACGAACGGACTGAGGCGGACGGGCAGTGGACGTGGGGCCGAACGCGGCCCGAGCCACCAGGTCGACAGCCCGAGCTGGACGCTCGCGTTCCAGACGGCGGCCAGTGCCATCGTGACCCCGATCCAGGCGAATGCCATCGTGACCCGCCAGCCCAGCGACAACTCGCCGGCGCGTGGCGGGCGCGTGGCCGGGATCGATGTCGTGGGGTCGGCCGGTCGAGCAGTGGTCACGGATGGCGAGGTCGGCGGCGAGGTCGGCAACGACTGGCCGGGCTCGCCGGGAGTCGTCGGCTCTGGCACGCTCACGACTCTAGGGGCATCGCCCGGGCCGACGACGCCGCAAGGATCGACCTGGAGCACGCCGACCGGGCCGCTACCCTCGCCCGACATGGCAGACATGGCAGGTGCGACGGATGATGTCGAGGCATCCGAGACGTTCGAGAAGCTGTCGGTCTTCTACCCGATGTGGAACGAGGAGGACTACATCGAGCGGGCCCTGACCTTCGGTCGCCGCGCGTGTGTGAACCTGCAGTCGACCGGCGACATCATCGACTACGAGCTGATCGTGATCGATGACAAGTCGACCGACCGCACCGGCGAGATCGCCGACCGCCTCGCCGCCGCCGACCCGCACATCCGGGTGATCCACCACGAGCGCAACCGGAAGCTCGGCGGTTCGATGAAGACCGGTTTCCAGGCGGCGACCGGTGATCTCGTGCTCTACACCGACGCCGACCTGCCGTTCGACATGGCCGAGCTGCCGCGAGCCGTGCGCCTCCTGCGCGAGTACGGGGTCGACATCATCAGCGCCTACCGGTTCGACCGGACCGGTGAGGGTTCGCTGCGCGCCGTCTACACGTCGGTGTACAACGCGCTCATCAAGGCCCTGTTCGGCGTCAAGGTGCGCGACATCAACTTCGCCTTCAAGCTCTGCCGTCGCCGGATCTTCGACGACATCGAGCTGCGCAGCGAGGGATCGTTCATCGATGCCGAGCTGATCATCCGGTCGACGCGCCTCGGGTACGAGATCATGCAGATGGGGGTCGACTACTTCCCGCGCACGCGTGGCCAATCGACGCTGAGCTCGCCAGGGGTGATCGTCACCATCTTGAAAGAGATGTGGTCGCTCCGAAAGGATCTGGAGAGCATCGAGAAGGTTCGCTGATCCGGGGTCATCGTCGAACCAGGTCGACCCGCGGATCTTGGCAAGAAACGGGAAGATCTGCGGCTTGGGGCGAGTTCTCAGTTGGTAACGTGCTTGCTCGGCGCGTCAAGTTCTTCTCCGCGCTCGTCATCGAATCGTGAACCAACGCAACCGCCCCCGTCGTTCTGCTGCCAGCTGGCTCCCCGTCGGTGCCGCCGGTGGTTTGCTCGCGGCCGTGGTCGCGGCCGGTGTCATCAGCGGGAGCGGCGGATCGAGCCCGTCGTCGACCAGTGTCGGCTCCGAGTCGCCGGTCGACGGGTTCGTGACCGCGACGACGGTCGATCCGAACACGATCACCACCGAGAGCTACGAGGCCGTGGACGAGTCGACCGAGGCGGTCGTCAAGGTGCCGATCTCCGGCGCGATCTCGAAGGGTTCGTTCGGTGACGACGTCGAGCGCGTGCAGGCCCGACTCGCCGAGTTGGCGTTCGATCCGGGCCCGGTCGACGGCCAGTTCGGCTCGTTGACGACCCAGGCGGTGTGGGCGTTCGAGAAGCTGGTCATGGGGACCCCCCGCTCCGAGGCGACCGGCGTCGTCACACCGGAGATGTGGGACCGCATGCAGGACCCGATCACCGTCAAGCCACGTCAGCCGACCGGCGGTCTGGCCGACCACACCGAGGTGTACCTGCCCGAACAGGTCATGGTCGTGTTCCACGGCGATGTGCCGGCTCTGGTGGCTCACGTGTCGACGGGCGAACTCGCCGCCGATGCCGACGGGTTCACGTTGAACGATGCCGACGAGTACTGCGAGACGATCACGATCGACACCGACATCAATGGCAATCTCCTGGAAGCCCCTGAGGAGAAGGCGATCTGCGGTCGGTCCTACACCCCGCCCGGCGTGTTCGAGGCGTACCGCAAGGTCGAGGGCGTCCGCAACGGTCCGCTCGGTGGCATGTTCGATCCGATCTACATCAACCAGGGCATCGCCATCCACGGTGCCATCAACGTCCCGCTCCAGCCGGCATCGCACGGATGCATCCGGGTCTCGCAGTACCTCGGGAGCACCCTGCAGTCGATCCTCGAGCTCGGGGACCGCGTGCTGATCTGGGACGGCGTGAAGGAACCCGGCCAGCAGTCCGCCGAGGCGATGAAGATGCGTTGGGATTACCCCGATCCCAACGCCACGACGACCACGACGACGACCACGACGACGACGACCACCACCGTGGTGCCGTCGACCACGCAACCGCCGCGCGCCGCAACGACGACCACCGCGCCGACGACCACCACGTCGGCTCCCCCGGCGACCCCGTCACCCACCACCGTCGTACCGTCCGACGATCTCTGAGCGTGTCGCGGTCGACCGCGCCCCGTTGTCGCGCAGCGCCGTGTGGTGCGGTCAGACCGTTCGCTTTCTGTCGGCGGGCGGCGCGGCCGGACCTCGTCGGGGGCTTTCTGTTCGCTGAGAGCGAGCCGGCCGGCCGGCCGCCGTTACCCGATGAGCGAGTCGCAGGCGGCGAGACCGCCCAGTACCCCGGTGCGGAAGGCGTCGATCTTCTCGAACGGGCTGCCCACCACGTCGACGTTGGCGCCTCGGTCGCCCACCAGGATCGCCATCCGGATCGCCTCGTCGAGGTCGCCGGGCGAGCTGGTCACGGTGTCGGGCACCCCGTCGCCGTCACGGTCGCCCTGCCGGGGCGTGTTGCCCAGCGCGTCAGGGGTGATGTCTCGTACCCAGGCGCCCGTGAAGCAATCGCTGACGAGCGCGCGGGACTCTCCGGCCGACGAGCTGCCGATCTCGTCCTGCACGAATTCCGCCCAACCGATGCCGTAGAAGTAGCCGAGCGTGAAGTCGCCGAACGTCCGGTACAGGTCGAGCACCTGTGGTTCGTCGTAGACGAGCACACGGTCCTGCTTGCAGGCCACGACCTCGCTGCCGAGCACGACGAGGTCGTCGCACCAGTACCCGTCGAGATCGTCCACGGCGATCGCGTCGACCGGTTCGAAGTCGGCGCCGAGCTCGGTCTGCCAGAAGTGGTTGATGTCCTGTTCCAGGAACTCCGTGGCCGGCGAGCAGTCCGGGTTCGGATCATCGGAGCAGTCGTACGACGCATCGCCGCCCCGTCGCAGATCCTCGGTGCTGCGGAACTGGTTCGGCATCAGCGGCAGCGGCTCGTCCAGCAGCTCCGAACACCGACCGGGGCCCAGCAGGAATCCCTCCTGGAAGGCACCCACCCGATCGAACGCCGAACCGTGACCACCGGGAACGAACTGGTCGACGCCGACGGGATCTCGCACGCTGAGCATGGCGAGCAATCCCGCACGGATGTCGCTGTCGCCGAGTCGGAGCAGTGGGGACTCGCCGCGGTAGGCCTGTCCGCTCCATGCACCGGCGAAGCAGTCGGCCTGCTGCTCGGTGAGGATCGTGGCGACGAAGTCGTCGAGCGCTCCGATGCGGGCCTGGATCGTGTGACCGTACTCGTGGGCGAGGACGACGCCCATCACCGCGGGGCCGAACTCCTCGGCCAACGGCGTGAGGAGGCTGTTGAGCTCGTCGTCGCCGTCGTCGTAGGCCATGAAATCGCCGAGCTCGCAGTAGAAGGCGACGTACAGCTGGAGGTCCGCGTAGTCGGTGCGACGCTCCCCACATCCGGGGATCGACGTCTGCCGTTCCGGATAGCCGGCGTAGACGCCGCCGTCGAGCGGGCTGAACGGCTCCCCGTAGACCTCGGGATACGACTCGGCCCACCAGCGTTCGATGTCGGTGAACGCGACGGCGACGAACTCGTCGTGGGCGCGCGCTGGCTTGTTCTCGTCGGCGTCGATGACATCGGTGAAGGGAATGCTCACCGACAACTCCGGCTCGATGATCGGCGGCAACGTCGGTTCGGTCGAGACCGGCGGCTCGGTCGTCTCCACGCCGCCGGCGGTGGAACCCACATCGGGCGGTCGGGTTGTGTCGACGGTCGGGGCCGGTGCGATCGTGGTGTCGTCCGACCGGGTCGATGACGCCGAGATGGTGACCACGGCCGGGTCGGTGCCGCAGGCCGCCAGCAGCAGTCCGCTCGCGATCGCGAGCATGACGATGCGGCGATTCCGGGTCACGTCAACCGAGTGTACGGGTGGGTCGGAGCGAGGGTCGTTCGCCCTCAGCGGGCTCTCAGACGCCGTTCGGCGCCGTCGACGTGGCCCTGATCGACGGTGGCCCAGGGTCGTTCGTCACGAGCGTTCGAGCACACCGAGCATCTCGGCGATCTCACCGCGCTGTCCGGAGGCCATCGACATCGCCATCGCCCTGACCTCGGCGCTCTTCGCGTTCTCGGATGCGAACTCCGCCATCTCGATGCCGCCCTCGTGGTGCTCGATCATGAGCGTCGCGAAGAGCTCGTCGGCGGCGCGCCCGTCGAGCCGCCCGAGCTGATCGAGTTCGTCGTCGCTCGCCATGCCGGGCATCCGGTCCGGTTCGGCCGACATGCCCATCCAGAGCATCGCGGCGTCGGTCTCGTTGATCTCGGTCTCGCCGAAGTCGCGCAGCAGCTGGATCATCCGGCCGACCTCCAGGCTCTGGCCGACGATGATGCTCCGCGCGATCGTCGACAAGCCCGGATCGATGTCGTCGCGGGTGCGGTAGATGAAGCTCATCAGCACTGCCTGCTCGTGATGGACCCGCATGTCCTGCAGGAATCCGGTGTCGACGTCGTTGTGCTGCAACTGCGAGCGGCTGTCGCCGACCATCCATCCGATCATCGAGGCGAGGATCGCCGCGGTGAGCACCATTGTCACGATGTTCACGGGGTGCTGCCACCACGGCAGGACGACGGCGTCGTCACCACCTCCACCACCGTCGGGTCGCCCGGTGCCCGGTGGGATGCTGCCGCCGTCGGCGAGCTCACGTTCCGCAGCGCGACGGTCCAGCTCCATCAGTTGGTCGAACGAGAGATCGGCCGTCTCCTCGGCGCGTGCGTCCATCGAACAAGTCTGCCACCGGTCGGCGCAGATGCCTGTCGTCTGGTACGACGTGTCCCGATCTCGACCGGTACCGTCGGCCCATGGGGAGCAACGGCCGCGTCGGCCGGCCACCGGCGGGCGATTCCGCCGAGACCCGTCGACGGATCCTGCAGGCGGCACGCGTGCGCTTCGCCCGCGACGGCTTCCGCGCCACGACCAATCGCTTGATCGCGGCCGACGTCGGGATCACATCCGGCGCGATCTACCACTACGTCGAATCGAAGGCTGAGCTCTATGCGGCCGTGTACTGCGACACCGTCGATCACGTGTACACCGAGCTCGAGCGGGCCGCGGCTGGCGAACGGCACCTGCTCGATCAATTCAGTGCGGTGCTCAGGCGCGCCTGTGAGCTGCAGATGGATGACTCCTCGATCACTGGTTTCATCGTGGCCGTCGCACAGGAGACCCAACGCCAGCCCGACCTCCTCGCCCTCATGACGCCGCAACGCGGTCGCCACCTCCGCTTCTTCGCCGGCCTCGTCGATGCGGCCGCCGAGCGTGGTGAGTTGCAGCCCGACATCGATCAGCGAGCGCTCGCCGATCTCCTCGGATCGGTGTTGACCGGCCTCGCCCGCATGTCGGCGGCAGCCGGGGATCCGGCCCGCTACACGGCGGCCGTCGAAGTCCTCGAACGGTTCTTCGACGGCACGCTCGTCAACGCCGCCCGCTGAGCCGAACGCTCAGCCGTCGAGATCGATGCACTCGAAGAGCCCGTCGGGCATCTCACCGTCGGCGAGGGCCTGCGGGTCGACGTCGCCGAGGACGCGCTTCAGGCAGTCGGCGTCGACGCCCTCGCCGCCGAGCTCGGCGATCATCTCGTCGACGAGCGCATCGGTGTTCACGCAGCTGAACATCTCCGCAGCGAGCGCATCAGCCTCCGGGCTGAGCTCGGGATCGCCGTCCATTCCGGCGTCGACGATCTTCTTGGCGTCGTCGTCGCTCAACTTTCCGGCGGTTTCACGGACGCAGTCCTCGTCGAGGTCGATTCCTTCTTCTTCTGATGCCGCCTCCAGCATCATGTCGGCCACTTCGTCCTGCTGACCGCCCGAACCGCCGCCACAGGCGGCGAGGGAGAGGGTCGCGATCGCGAGCGATCCGATGAGTCGTGTGCGCATGTGAACATTCCTTTGTGATCGTTGACGGTGATCGTTGGTGATCGTTGGTGGTCGTTGAACCGCTTTCAGCGGTCATCGGCGAGACCTTTGCACATCATGAGTGCTCGATCGGGCTTTTTCCTCAGCGCACCGGTACCGGCGGTGTCGCCGACACCGGTTGCCGCGTGCGCATCATGTCCACGGTGACCAGTACCAGAGCGGTCCAGACGAGCACGAAGCCGACCACTCGACTGGCTGGCAACGGTTCGTCGAACGCCAGCCAGCCGAGCAGGAAATTGATGAGTGGGACGAGGTAGTTGGTCGGCCCGAGCAGGGTGAACGGCACCCGTTTGGCGGCGAACGCGAAGAGCAGCAGGGGGATGGCCGTGATGGCGCCGGTGCCGACGAGGAAGATCCAGTCACTGCCGACCGCCTGATCGGGGATACCGCCGGAGCGGAGGAATCCGGACGCCACCAGCAGGACCGCCGGGGCGATCAACACCACGAGCTCACCGGTCAGGCTCGCGACCGGATCGAGTGGCACCCGGCGCTTGGTGAGGCCGTACCACGACCACGTGGCCGCCAGCAGCAGCGCGACCCAGGGCATGCGTCCGTACGACGCAGTGAGGACCACGACCGCCCCGACAGCGCACACGATCGACGCCTGCTTCCACGGCGTGAGCCGCTCGCCGAGCACGAACACCCCGAGTGCCATCGTGCCCAACGGTGCGAGGAAGTAGCCGAGCGCGGTCTCGATCACCCGGTCGTTGACGACGGCCCACACATACGTCGTCCAGTTCACCGTGAGGAGCATCGATGCGAGCACGATCCGCAGCGCGACCGACCGATCGGTCATGGCCGTCCGCAGCGATTCCCATCGGCCCGTCGCGACCAACACGACCAGCATGAGGGCGCCGGCGGTGGCCACCCGCCACCCGATCAGTTCCACGGCGTCGAATCCTGCGAGCCGTTTCCAGTAGACGGTGAGCAGACCCCACACGACGTAGGCGGCGATCGCGGCTTGGAGGCCACGGAGCTGGTCGCGTTCCATCGTCACCGCACGATACGGGTTGGCTCGTCGATGCGCGAGCGGGATCCGGACGTCGCGTTCGGACGGCACCGAGGACACACTCGGCCCCGAAACGTCACCGTTGGGGTCCGACCCCGACGGTGACGGCTGCAAGACTCGTCCGATGGACATCCGAGTCGGCCCGGAGCCGGCCGAGCGGGCGGCGGCCTGGCTCACGCGTCGCCTCCGCGACGCCGTGCGGCGCCGGGGCGGAGCGTCGCTCGCGCTGAGCGGCGGGAGCACCGCGCCGCCGATGATCGCCGCCCTGGCGGTCAGCGATCTCCCGTGGGCGTCGATCGGCGTCTGGCAAGTCGATGAACGGGTCGTGCCCGACGGTCACGAGGCTCGCAACGCACACCAGTTGGCTGCACTGCCGTGTCGGGTGCACGTGATGCCGGTGACATCGCTCGACCTGCGTGCCGCCGCCCGGCGTCATGCTGCTTCGCTGCCCGATCGCTTCGACGTCGTCCATCTCGGGTTGGGCGACGATGGGCACACGGCGTCCTGGCCTCCCGGCGAGGTCGCCGTGCGTGACTCAGCTCGCTCGGTCGAACTGGTCGACACCTTTCACGGCTGGGAGCGGATGACCCTCACCCGTCGGGTCGTGAACGGCGCGCGCTGCCGTCTCGTGCTGACGACGGGAGCGACCAAGCGGCCGATGGTCGAGCGGTGGTTCCTCGCGGACCGGTCGCTCCCGATCACGGCAGTCCGTCGCACGAACACCTGGGTCTTCCTCGACGAGGACGCAGCTCCGGCAACGACGCTCCATCGACGCTGATCGGGTGGGGCCACACACGCGTGCTGTTCGTGCTCGCGGCCCGCCCGTGCCGGTCGTCCGCGCCGGGGTCGCCGGTCGCCCGGTTAGCGTCGTGGTGGTGACTGGTATCCCGCCCGACTCCGTTCGCAGCCTGACCGAGCTGTTCGCCGATGACCCGACACGGGCCGACCGCTACGTCGTCCGGGCGGGCGACCTCCGCATCGACTACTCGAAGCAACCCGTCGACGAGATCGTGTTGGCACAGCTGCTGGCACTCGCCGAGACAGCCGGCGTCGAATCGCGACGCGACGCGATGTTCGCCGGCGAGCACATCAACGTCACCGAGGACCGTGCGGTGCTCCACACCGCGCTGCGCGCCCCGGTCGACGCCGTGGTCACGGTCGACGGCGAGAACGTCGTCCCCGATGTCCACGAGGTGCTCGATGCGATGGCGGCGTTCACCGAGCGGATCCGCGCCGACGAGCGCATCACCGACATCGTCAACATCGGGATCGGCGGCTCCGATCTGGGCCCGGCGATGGCTGCCCAGGCGCTCGCCGCATTCGGGCATCCCCGGCTGCGGACGCACTTCGTGTCGAACGTCGACGGCGCGGACGTCCATGCGACGCTCCAGCGCCTCGATCCGGCGTCAACGCTCTTCATCGTCGCCTCGAAGACCTTCGGCACCATCGAGACGCTGACGAACGCGCGGACGGCCCGCGACTGGCTGGTCGCCGAGCTCGGCGAGGACGCCGTCGCAGCCCACTTCGTCGCGGTGTCGACCAACGCGGAGCGGGTCGCCGAGTTCGGGATCGACACCGACAACATGTTCGGGTTCTGGGACTGGGTGGGTGGCCGCTACTCGGTCGACTCGGCGATCGGGTTGTCGCTCATGCTCCTGATCGGAGCGACGGCGTTCGGCGAGTTCCTCGCCGGCTTCCACGCCATCGACGATCACTTCCGTCACCTCCCGCTCGCCGAGAACGCGCCCGTCCTGCTCGCGATGATCGGCATCCTGCACAGCGACGTGCTCGATCGCGACACCAAGGCCGTGTTGCCCTACGCACAGGAGCTGGCTCGCTTCCCGGCGTACCTCCAGCAGCTCGACATGGAGTCCAACGGCAAACGGGTCCGGCTCGACGGAACCCCGGTCGCGGGCGGCACCGGGCCGATCGTCTGGGGCGAACCCGGCACCAACGGGCAGCACGCGTTCTACCAGCTGCTCCACCAGGGGACCCGGGTGGTCCCGGTCGACTTCATCGGGTTCGCGACCCCGAACCACCCCTACCGCAACCATCACGATCTGCTCATGGCGAACCTGTTCGCCCAGGCCGAGGCGCTCGCGTTCGGGCGATCGAACCCGACCGAACCGCATCGCGACTTCCCCGGCGACCGGCCGAGCACCATGATCCTGGCCGACCGCCTCACCCCGGCGGTTCTCGGCCAGCTGATCGCGCTCTACGAGCACGTCGTGTTCGTTCAGGGTGTCGTCTGGGGCGTCAACAGCTTCGACCAGTGGGGCGTCGAGCTGGGCAAGGAGCTCGCCAACCGGATCACGCCGGAACTGACCGGCGAACCCGACCCGTCGCTCCACGACGCCTCGACGAACGCGTCGATCAACTGGTATCGCGAGCGTCGCTGACGTGGCATCACCCGTCGAGCCGATCGCGACGTACCGGTTCCAGCTCACCCCCGATTTCGGATTCGACAGCGTCGTCGCGCGCCTCGACCATGTCCGTCGACTCGGTGCCAGCCACGTCTACCTCTCGCCGATCGCCCAGTCGATCCCCGAGTCGACCCACGGGTACGACGTCGTCGACCACAGCCACGTGCGGGCCGAATTCGGCGGTGCCCTCGGGTTCGAGCGGTTGCTCGACGAGGTCGCGTCGTCGGGGATGGCGGTCGTGTTCGACCATGTCCCGAACCATGTGGCGTCGGCCCGGCCCGAACTCAACCCCAACTGGTGGAGCCTCCTGCGCGACGGGCCCGGCTCGGCCGCCGACGACTGGTTCGACGTCGACTGGGATGGTGCGGAGGGCCGGGTGATCCTGCCGGTCCTGGGTGCTCCGCTGAGCGAGGCGATCGCGGCGGGCGACGTGGTCGTCGACGGTGATGCGATCGTGATCTACGGCGAACGCCGGTGTCCGGTGGCGCCCGGCACGGAACGGCTCCCGCTCCCGGACCTCCTCGATGCGCAGCACTACCGGCTGCAGCATTGGCGCGACCCGGCCCGCAACGTGCGTCGCTTCTTCACCATCGACGACCTGGTGGCGGTCTGCGTCGAACACGACCACGTGGCCGCGATCGTCGACTCCCTCCCCGAGCGCTACGCCGGCCACGCAGGTTTCGGCGGTGTCCGTGTCGATCACATCGACGGTCTGGCCGATCCAGCCGGATATCTCCGAGGGCTGCGAGCCCGGATCGGTGACGACGCGTTGCTGTGGGTGGAGAAGATCGTGGTCCCAGGGGAGTGGTTGCCGGGCGACTGGCCGGTCGACGGCACGACCGGATACGAGTTCATGCGAACCGTCGACCAGGTGCTGCTGGCATCGGAGGCGAGGGCCGTCTTCGACGAGCTCTGGCGCGAGGCCAGCGGCGACGTCCGACCCTTCCACGAGTGGGAGGTCGAGGCCCGCCGTGAGGTGATCGACGGCGCGCTGGCGGCCGACCTCGAGCGGTTGGTGCGCATCACCGAGCGATCCGTCGACCGGGATCGCAGTGCGATCGTCGAGGAGGTTCGGGCGCTCACGGTCGGCTTGCCCCGCTATCGCACGTATCTGCCGACCGACCCGGACGCCGCCGATCTGATCTCCGGGATCGGGTCCGGCCCCGTCGCCCGGGCAATCCTCGAACCGCTCGACCCGGCCACGACGGAGATCCGTACCCGCTGGCAGCAGCTCACCGGGCCTGTCATGGCCAAAGGTGCCGAGGACCGCTCGTTCTACCGGTACCTGCGTCTCGCATCGTTGTGCGAGGTCGGCGGCGACCCCGACACCTTCGGGATCGACGTCGAATCGTTCCACGCGGACAATGGGCGCCGGCTCCAGGACTGGCCGAACGCGATGCTCGCGTCGTCGACGCACGACACGAAGCGCTCCGAGGACGTTCGAGCTCGTTCGGCCGCGCTGACATGGCTCGCTGCAGATGATCCGGACCGGGTGATCGGTTTCCTCGGCGGCTGGATCCACGAGCTCGTCGGTCGCTCCGGCGTCGACGCCGTGACCGCGCTGCTGACTGCGCAGACCGTCGTGACGACTCCGGGTCTCGATGCGCCGCGGCTGCTCGACTACCTGGTCAAGGCCTGCCGGGAGGCTGCGCTTCACACGAGCTGGGAGCAACCCGACCACGAGTACGAACAGCGACTCGGTGAGCTTGCCGAGCTCGCCGCTTCGATCGACCCCGAGCCGCAGCTCGGCCTCGACGCGATCGCGCCGGGCATCTCGCTGGCAGCGACCGTGCTGCGGCTGACCTCGCCCGGTGTCCCCGACATCTATCAGGGCGCGGAAGGCTTCACGTTCCGGCTGGTCGACCCCGACAACCGGGTGCCTCCGAACTGGGGCGAGCTGGAACGATTCGTCGGTGACGACCGCTCGGTCGCCGAGCTCTGGTCGGAGAACGAGCCAGCGGTGAAGACGGCGTTGGTTCGCGAGGTGCTCGCGCTGCGGCGTCGCCGTCGACCGTCGTTCGGACCGGGCGGCGCGTATCGTTCGATCGATGTGGCCGCAGGTGCGTTGGCGTACAGTCGAGGCCACGACGTCGTCGTGGCGATGCGTCGAGGTACCGCTCAGGTCTCGGGGACGCTGACGTTCCCGCCCGGAAGCTGGTACGACGTGCTCGATCCCGAGGCGCCCACGCTGTCGGGCACGGTCGAGGCGGTCACGGTCGTCGGATCCGGAGCCGAGCAGACGCTCCCCGTCGCGGTCTTCGAGCTGGACTGAGCTCACGTCACTCCGGCGTGGCCCTGCCCGGTCAGGAGCGCTCGGGTGGCGACCGGTTGGCGCGCATCCAGTCGACGGCGAAGTCGACGATGGCGCGGGAACGCATGAGGCGCCCGGTGCCGGCGCCGATCGGTCCGGTCGCCTCACCCCCTGCGAGCGCGAACGCCTCGCCGAGACGTGCGAAGTCGCTGTCGTCGTCGACGATCTGCTCGTACGACGCCCATCGACGCTCGCCATCGACCGTGATGGGCGAGGAGTGCGAGACGGTCGGATGGCCGGGTCGGGCTGCCCGGTACTCGGCGAGGTGCAGCGACGTGTTGTTCGCATGCGACACTCCCAGCAGCAGGATGTGGCCGTCGAGCTCGTTGACGCGGGCCTGCGGCGACGTCTCGCCCAGGCCGTGGGCGAGCTGGTGGCCGGCGACGATGAACGCAGCGTTCGGACCGACGGCAGCGGCCGACACCGTTGGGTGTGCACTCCGGACGACACCGGGCACGTGACGGAAGCATTCGACGATGGCACCCATCTGACGCGTCGGGGTGAGCGCCGGGTCGTACGGTGGGAGTTCGGCCCGAAGGGTGTCCCACCACGCCTCCGGCACTGGCGGGTCGGACCATGATCCGGGGTCGGAGAGATCCCCCGAATGGGTCGGCATCACGATCGAGCCGGTCGGACCGATCGCTGCCTGCAGTGCCGTGACGACCGTCTGTGCACCTCCGGCGACGAATCCGAGGTTCGACAGGGAGGAATGGACCATCACCGTCGTTCCCGAACCGACGCCGAGCGACCGGAGATCGGCCACGAGTGAGCCAACGGTCGCCGGCGTCGCCGTCGCGTCGATCGCATCGCGCTCGGTCATCGGCCGAGTATGTCGCAGTCCACCCGCTGTGCCGAGTCGTCGACATCGGACTCCCGTCTGCTCGCCCGCATGGCGCGGCCGCGGATCACGCCGTGGTCGTGGTGGCGGTCGATCGCGGGCGAGATGGCGGAGGTCGGAGCTGCCGGTCGCGCGACCTGATGACGCGCTGGAGTTGCAGCGACGTCAACCACCGCGCATCCGGGGCCGCACAGGTCGCGTGGAATGCTCTGCCCGCCCGGGTGGGGTCGGTTGGCGAGCCCTGGTGCTGCGGACGGGTTCGAGGGTGTCGGTGCGCCCGACCGCACCGTCTTCGGCGGCAAGGGTGCGTGGATCGCGACGCCATTGCTCGCTGCCGCGGCGGTGACGTCGCCATCACCACATCGTCTCGGTGCGCGGCTCAGGTGTCGTCGGGGTTGGTGGCGGGGTGTTCGAGCTGCTGGAGCATCAACATGCCGGCAACGTTCATGAAGTCGTGCTCGGTGACGAGCCCGACGAGCAGGTCGTCCTTGACCACCGGTAGCGCGCCGACACCGAACGACCGCATGATCTCGAGCGCCCGCAGCGGCGACATGGTCGGAGGGACGCAGACCGGGTCGCGCTGCATCACGTCGGCGACGCAGAGGTCGGCCCAGCGGCGATCGTCATCGTTGCTCGCCACGATCCTGAGCAGTCGGCGGTACGAGAGGATCCCGGTGATTCCGTCGTTGGCGTCCTCGACTAGCACCTGGCGGATCCGGTGCCAGTCCATCAAGTTGGCGGCCAGGTCGAGTGGATCGTCCTCGGTGACCGTGACGAGCTCCGTCACCATGATCTGCTCGATGGATCTGAAGTTGTGCTCCCAGCCGCCGCCCTCTTCGAGGCTCGCCGCCGTCCATTCCGACACCGGGTTCCCCACCTGCTGGCGGGCCGCGATGGCGGCGGTGAGACTGTTTAGGCGCTGCCCGATCGACCCCTGCTGGCGCATCGACAGCATCGAGGCGACCTGCCACCGAGAGCCCGTGTAGCCGGAACGGACGCGGCGCTCGACGATGCCCAGGTAGCGCTCGCTGTCGGCGGCATCGACGCCCGCCGACTCGAGGCCCTCGACGGCGATCGGGAGCAGCACGTCGAGCAGCAGCTCGGGAGCAGGGCGCTCGCGACCATCGAGCCAGTGCAACGATGAGGACAGACCCTCGCGTGCGGCGTTGGCGAAGTTCGCACGAACCGTGTCGAACTCCATCATCCGACTCACCTCGGGGTGACGAGTGGTGACGCCACGCATCAACCCGAGCCAGAGCGCGGCGTTCGCGATCTCGTCGGAGGTCGTCGGGCCGGATGGCAGGATCCGATTCTCGATGCGAAGGTGCGGAATGCCGTTCATCACGCCATAGCAGGCCCGGTTCCACCGCCACACCGTGCCGGTGTGCAGGCGAATCGCAGCGAGATCGGGGACGCCACCCTCGGCGATGACGTCGAACGGATCGGTGTGGGAGTCCGGCGCCAGCAACGGCCGGAACCGGGTGATGTCCTCCTTGAAGAGCTCGATCACCGAGTCGCGGACCCAGTGGGTTCCGAAGGTGACACGCCCGGAACGCTGGCGGAGGTGGTGACCCGACCGCCGCGTATCGACCGACTGCTCGAACAACGGGATTCGAGTCTCCGCCCACAGCTGTTTGCCGAACAGGATCGGTGAGTTGGTCGCGCACGCCAACGTCGGGCCGGCCAACAGTTGTGCGACGTTGTAGAGGCTGGCGAACTCGTCCGGAGCGACCTGCAGGTGGACCTGGAAGCTGGCGTTGCAGGCCTCGGCCATGACCGATGCCTGCCGGACGCGGAGCTCGTCGGCGCCCGAGATGAACAGGTCGAGATCCTCGCCCCGCATTTCGAGGAGGGAACGGTTCAGGGCGAGGTACCGGGGGTTCTGCACCATGTTGGACAGATCGAGATCGCTCATCCGGATGGTGGGCAGGATGCCGGTCAACAGGATCTCGCGCTCGAGGTGGCGGGCGGTTCGGCGCGCCAGCTCCAGCAACTCGTCGAGCTGCTGGTGCATGTCGCGTAGGCATCGCCCGTCGAAGGGCTGTGGATCGAGGTTGACCTCGAGGTTGAACGCGCCGACCTCGGTGGTGAAGTGTGGTTCGTCGATGGCAGCAAGCATCTCGAGCGCGACGGGCGATGGCTGCCAGGCCCGGTCGACGAGGAAGAACTCCTGCTCGGCGCCGATGCGCGGTGAGCCGGTCTCGAACGTCCCGCTGTCGAGGAGACGCTGCAGAGCGTGGAGATCGCGCAACATCCAGTTCATGGCCGTACGCCGTTCCGTGACGCCGCTCGCGGTCTGGACACCCATGGGTCAGCCTCCCCCTCCCGGGATGATCGCACTGGTGGTGCGATTCACGCCAGTTCCGCCAGGTAGGTCGGCAGCATTGCTCGCCAGGTGTGCCAATCGTGGGGCCACTGGGGCCCCCAGTCGTCAACCCGGTTGGGTACGCCGGCCGAACCGAGGACCTGAGCGGCACGCCACGACTCACCGATGTCTTCGTTCGCGCCGCCACCACATGCCAACACGATGAATCGCTCGCGCAGGCGGTGCAGGTGCTCGTCGGGGAGTGAGCCGACGTGGTGGATCGGCGATGCCCAGTCGAAGTGCTCATTGGTCGGGCCGTTCATGAAGCGGTGGAGGTCGTATGTGCCGCTCATGCAGATCGCGTTCGAGAACACATCGGGGTACCGGCACAGCGCGGCCAGCGCGTTGTACGCGCCGATCGACGCCCCGGCGACGATGATCTCGATCGAGTCGCTGCGGCAGTCGGTGCGGATCGCCGGGACCAACTCGTGGCCGATGAACTCGATGAACCGGCGCAGTATCCAGCTGAGGTGCAGGCTGTCGCCCTCGTGGGTGAGCATCGCTCGCCCGTTCACGCTGTCGCAGGAGTAGACCTTGATGCGGCCGTCGTCGATCAATGGTGAGCACGCCTCGACCACGTGGAAGCGCTCGATCTCCTCGGCGTCACCGCCCGCCGTCGGGAACAGGAGCACCGGTCGGCCGTAGTCGCCCCAGCGTGCGATCTCGACGGTGCGATCGAGGTGCTCGGAGTGCCAGTGGTCGTTGACCTTGCTCATGTGGTCGTGTCCGCTCGCCATTGCTGGATCCGTGCCCAGAACATCTCGGTGAATTCGCCGACCTCGTGTTCGGGGTACATCGCGTCGACCTTGGAGCGCACGGCGTCGCGCGCCACGTCGGTACCGAAGAACTCCCACAGCACCTCGTCGAGGTGCGACAGGTGCTCGTCGCAGAACGCCTCGAACGTGTCGGTCTGGAGTCGCTCGCGGGCGATGGCGGCGTAGCCCCGCAGCTTGTCGTCGTACGGGGCGTCGGTGTCGGCGATGTCGAAGTAGGGCTGCCAGTGGAGGTTGGGACGCATCGGCCGCTTGGTGGCGGCGCAGAACAGCGACCACCGCAGGTTGGCACCGATCAACCAGGGGAAGTGGTAGTGCAGCGAGGTCACCTGTGAGTCGGGGCACGGGTTGGCGAAGTCGATCGGGAACCAGCGACCGTCTTGTCGCAGCGCCTCGCACGAGTTGAAGTCCCACCCGAAGAACGAGTTGATGGTGAGCGTGGTGTCGATCAGATGTTGGCGCTGGTCGTCGGGCACGCGGCCATCGTCGCTCGTGTAGCGATCGTGGAGCGGTGCCCCTGGGTCGTAGCGAACAACGCGTACCTGTGGGCCGACCCCGATGCATCGGATGAACAGATCGTGGGGGTCGACGGCTTGCTGGAGATGCATCAGGTAGGTACCGCTGTCGTCGTACAACCGGTGCAGGTCGCCAGCGTCGCCGATCCGGCTGACACCCGCCCAGCCTCCACCGTCGTACGGCTTGATGTACATCGGGTAGCCCACCTGTTCACCCAGGTGGTCGAGATCGAACATCTGGGCGTAGCGATCGAGGGTGACCTCCAGATCGGCTTTGGGCTCGTAGCTCTTGGGCGGCACCATCCAGGTCGTCGGGATCGGCATGCCGAGCCGCATCATGGCGCAGTACGACGTGTGCTTCTCGTTGGACTGGATCGACCACGGGTTGTTGAACACGTACAGCCCGTTCATCACCACGGCCTTCTTGATCCACTCGCGGCTCGTCCCGTACCAGTGGGTGAGACGATCGATGACGAGGTCGTATCGGACCGGTTGCCGGAGGTAGAACGGCTCGATCGTCACGCGTTCGACATCGAACCGGATCGACTCGTCGCCGAGCTGCACGGTCAGATCGAGGTGATCGAGCACCTCCTCGTAGCACTTCGGCCAGCATAGATCTGCCCCGAGCGACAGTCCGATCAGGCGCCGTACGTCAGCCATGTGTCTCCTCGGGGTCGCTCGGACGAGGCTCGTCCGCCTCGATCGAATGGGCGTGCTTCGGGTCGATCGCCGGTGTCTGTTCGGCGTCGACCGGCGGCGAGGCATCGGGCGATTCCGGCCGTTCGAACGGTCGCACGTCGCGTGGACGGAAGGAGTCGGCGAACAGCCATGGGAGGGCGACGCCGAGGAGGTCGCGCCAACATCCCCACGTGTGCCCGTCGAGTGCCTCGCCCATGACGACCTGCATGCCCGTGTCCTTCAGGATCGGGCGCATGGCGCGGTTCTCCGAGATCATCGGTTCGAGGACCCCACAACTCATGAACACCCGGTCGGCGACTGCGACCGGTTCGGCCACGAAGCGCCGCACGAAGTCATAGACCGGGGTCCAGAGGTCATCCATCGGCTCCACGCAGTGGCCGCTGGCGCCTGCGAAGGAGCCCGACTGCAGGAGGAGTCGCCCGAACGTGTGGGGGTAGCGGGTCGCGGTCGACAATGTCGCCACCGCACCGAAGCTCGCTCCGCCGAGGCAGCGGGCGTCTCGGCCGCCGATCAGCGGAAGATGCGACTCCAGGTACGGGACGAGTTCCTCCGCGACGAAGCGGGCGTGGCGTTCGTCGTCGGCGTACTCGGTGAGACGGTCGCGCTGCGGATCGCAGAACGCGACGACGAACTCTGGCACGAGGCCGCGGTGGATGAGGTTGTCGAGCACGGTCGCGGCGGAGGCGTGGTGCAGGTAGTCGGTGCCGTCGTGCATGATCAGCAGCGGGTACTTGTGCTCTGGGTGCGAGCTGAACGACGCCGGGAGGTACAGGGTGACCGGCACCGCCCAGTCGAGCGCGTCGCTCGGAATCGTGAGCGATCGCCGAGATCCGGTCTCGGCGGCTGGGTCGTGGAGGGCCCACGGAGGGACTGCGTAGCCGTACGAGTGGCAGACCGAATTCTGGCCGAACGGATTGCGTGCCTCGAACGGGTTGAGGGGATCCTCGATCACGTGGTGCTCGCCGTGCTCGACCACCTCGAGTTGGTACTCGAGACGCGTGCCGTCGGGAAATCCGAGCGCGAGGAGCCACCAGTTCGACTCGCCGAGTTGCTCGAAGTCGAGGTCGCGCGGGAGTCCGATGCCGAAATGGACGAGGCGCACCGAGTCGACGTCGCCACGGTAGGCGAAGGTGGTCACGCCTCGGCTCGCGAGGGGGAAGCCCCGATCGAAGACCAGCCGGTCGAGCGCTTCGGGTGTCAACGCCGGATCGGGTGCCAGTCGCGGCGCCAGCACGGTGTCGTGCGTGATCTCGAGTTCGGCGATCGACCGATTCGCCTCGTTCACGATGCGTGTACCTTCACCGTGCGGCCGATCTCGTCGAGCACGTGGCGGAGGTGGTCGTAGTCCACGTGACGGGCGCGCACCCAGGCATTCGCCATGTAACCGGCCTCGACCGGTTGGGTCGGCGTGCCGGCCGGCGGCAGGTGGGCGTCGATGATGAGCTCGCCGAAGCGGTGCTGGATCTCGTCGACGCCGGAGTAGCCGGAGATCGTGCCGTCGTGTTCGGGCCGCAGGGCGATGATGCCCGCCGAGTACCGGCGCGACGCCTGCCGGGTGCCACGCCCGTGGACGATCGCCTCCGCCCACTCCCGGTAGATGTCGAGGTCGTTGCCGGAGGCGTACAAGTCCCATGCCCGCACACCCGGCGGGCGGCAGCCGATCTCGGAGAACATCAGCCCCTTCGGACCAGCGAACCACTCCATGTGCGTCGCCGATGTGCCGATGCCGAGCGCGTTGATCACCCGCCGGCCCATCTCCTTCACCTCGTCGTAGCCGGATGCCCCGTCGAGTCGGTTGCTGGCGATGAACTGCGGGGAGATCCATCGCGTGCGCATCGCCTCGAGCACGTTCGGGTAGTAGTGGCTGACGAACTCGTGGACGACCTCGCCGTCGACGCAGATCGTGTCGTAGAAGCCCTCGTGACCGGTGATGAACTCCTCGACGGCGACCGGTCGGCCGTGGTCGACCCCGCTCGCGGCGATCGCCCGCTCGAGGTCGGTGTCGTCGTCGACGCGGTTGGTGCCGGAAGCGCCGGCACCGTCGGGTGGTTTGACGATGAGCGGGTAGCCCACCTCGGCAGCGAACGCCCGCACCTCGTCGGACGACGATGCACCCGTCGATCGTGCGCACGAGATTCCGGCGCCGCGGAGCACCTCCTTCATCGCCGGCTTGTCGCGGCACAAGTGAGCGGTGTGCACGGAGGTCCCGGGGATGCCGCAGGCCTCCCGCACGCGCGCGGCGGTCATGACGTGAGCCTCGACGGTGGCTTCGAGGCGGTCGACCCAGAGCTTGTCCTGCACCCATCGGACGGCTTGCTCGACGCTGTGATCGTCGACGACCGAGTCGACCTGCTCGTAGTGGGTCAGCCAACCCTTCACATCGTCGCCGAGCCAGTCCTTCGGCCGCTCTCCGATCCCGATGACCGTGGCGCCGGCCTCCGCGAGCGCTCGTGCGAACTGCTTCTGGTTGTCCGGGAAGCTCGGCTCCAGGAGGATCACGTTCACGCCCTCTGTTGTACTCGATCGAGAGCACCTCGTTTCCCAAACCGGGTGTCGGCACCGGCGGCCGCGAGACTTGGGTACGGTCGGAGCGTGGTGAACGTGGTGTTCGTCGCTCCCTACGTGCTCGAGTCGACCAGTCGATTCCTCGCGGCGATGGTCGGGGTCGCCGCCGCGCGGGTGGCGGTGGTGAGCAGCGACCCGCTCGAGCGGTTTCCCGATCCGGTGCGAGCCGGTGTGGCTGCACATTGGAGGATCGACGACTGCCTCGATGTCGACCAGTTGACAGGCGCGGTGGCAACGCTGCGCGACCATCTCGCCGGCGTCGAGGTGCTGACGGGCATCCTCGAGAACCTCCAGGTGCCCCTGGCGGAGGTCCGGGAGCGGCTCGGCATCGCCGGGATCGACGTGGCGACCGCCGATCGGTTCCGTGACAAGGCGCGTATGAAGGCGGCGTTCGCGGACGCCGGAATACCGTGCGCCGCGACATGCGCGCGCTGATTCCGCCGATCAGGCGCGCGACATCCTGCGGCAGTGGGGGCAGCCGGTGGTCGTGAAGCCGCTCGCGGGAATGGGTGCACGCAACACGTTTCGGATCGACGGGGTCGACGCGGCCGATCGGTGGCTGGCCGCGGCTCCGCCCACCCAGGGCGCGCCGGTGTTGCTGGAGGAGTTCCTCGTGGGTCAGGAGTTCTCCTTCGAGAGCGTCCTCGTCGACGGCGAGCTCGTCTGGCATTCGATCGGTCGCTACGACCCGACGCCGTTGACGGTGCTCGAGAACCCGTGGATCCAATGGTGCGTGGTGCTCCCGCGCGACATCGGCGGCGACGCGTTCGCCGGGATTCGCGACGTCGGTACCCGCGCCGTCAGGTCGCTCGGGCTGTCGACGGGTCTGTCGCACATGGAGTGGTTCCGACGACCCGACGGGTCCGTCGCGATCTCCGAGGTCGGCGCCCGGCCACCGGGTGCCCAGATCGCATCGTTGATGTCGTGGGCCCACGACACCGACATGTACGCGGCGTGGGCGCGCCTCGTGGTGCTCGGGGAATTCGACCCGCCCGAGCGGCGATACGCGGTGGGTGCTGCCTACCTGCGGGCCCAGGGTGTCGGCAGGACGATCTCGTCGGTGACGGGGATCGATCGGGTCAGCGAACGAACGCATCGCATGGTCGTCGAGTCGCGGCTCCCCGTGATCGGGCGGTCGCCGGCCGACACCTACGAGGGCGACGGGTACGTGATCGTGCGCGGCGAGTCGACCGACGACGTCGATCGTGCGCTGAGCGAGATCGTGTCCGCCATCAAGGTGGAGTGCCGCTGATGAACACCATCCGACGACCTGTCTGCGTGCAAACGGGTGCTTCCCGGTTCCACGCAGACGGTTCGGGGGTTGGGGCGGTGGAGTGGCGCTGATGGATGTCGTGTTCCTGTCGCCCCAGCACCCGGCCGACATCCCGCTGTTCGTGTCGGGGCTCGCGGCTGTCGGTGCGAACGTGATCGGGGTCGGCGACCAGCACGTCGACAGCCTCCCCGAGCGAACCAAGCAGACGCTCTCCACCTACGTGCAGATCGACTCATGGTCTGACGAGGACGCAGTCGTACGGACCGTGATGCACCAACTCAGAGGGCGGAACGTCGATCTGGTCGAGACGCTCTGGGAGTCCACGATGCTGCTCGCGGCCACGTTGCGCGAGGCGATCGGCGTCCCGGGGATGACGGTGCAGCAGACGCTCCCGTTCCGCGACAAGGGTGAGATGAAGCGGGTGGTCGAGGCTGCGGGTCTGCGCACGCCGCGTTCGGTGCGGACGACCACCCGCGATGGCTGTCGCGACGCCGCCGAGCAGATCGGGTTCCCGATCATCATCAAACCGATCGCCGGGGCCGGGTCGATGGACACGTTCCGCATCGAGAACGACGCCGAGCTCGACGATGCGCTGGCGCGACTCGGACACGTGCCCGAGGTGAGCGTCGAGGAATTCATCATCGGTGACGAGTTCACCTACGACACGATCTGCGCGGGTGGCGAGATCGCCTTCCAGAACGTGTGCGAGTACCGTCCGAACCCGTTGATCGGCAAGCAGGTCGAGTGGATCAGCCCGCAGGTGATCGCCTATCGAGATCTCACCGACCCGTTCATCGCCGACGGTGTCGCGCTCGGGCGGGCCGTGATCGGGGCGATGGGCGTGCAGTCGGGGATGACCCACATGGAGTGGTACCGGACGGCGTCGGGTGAGGTCGTGTTCGGCGAGATCGGGGCGCGCGCTCCGGGCGGTCGTCTGACCGACCTGATGAACTTCGCGTGTGACACCGACCTTTACACCGGATGGGCCGAGGCGGTTTGCCTTGGCATGTTCACGCAACCCACCGAGCGCAAGTACAACGTCGCCGAGATCTTCAAACGGGCGCAGGGCCACGGGACGATCACGCGGGTCGAGGGGCTCGGCCACGTGATGGCGACGATGGGCGAACACGTCGTCAACGTCGAGCTGGTGCCGATCGGACAGCAGCGTCGTGACTGGCGGGCCACCGTGTTGTCCGACGGCCTCATCGTGGTCCGGCACCCGGATCTCGACGAGGTCGTCCGGATGTCGGAGTGGATCGCCTCGAACGTCCATCTCTACTGCGACTGACCCGCCCGGCGCGCTGAGCGCGACGTTCCCACCGTCGTCGCCGTCGACGGCCTCGTCGTCGGCAGCGGCTCGCCCGCGCTCGGGATCTCGCGGCGAGGAGCCCAGCCATCGACCTGGCCCCGAGCACCCGTCGCGCACCATCGAATTGGCGGGACGATGACGGACGCTGATCCGAACGTCAGGACTCGGCCAGGGTGATCACGACGCCGTGGTCAATGCACGGCGGTGATGCGGTGCCTGCTCCGGAGATGGTGCCCTCAGACGGACGGGGCGGTGGCGAGTTGGTCGTCGTCCGGGGCGAGGGCCGACGATCTGGCGAGGAGCCAGACGACCGTGACGAGCACGATCGCCCCGCCGATCAGCGTGCTGACCCCTGGGCGCTCGCCGGGCCAGATCCACACCCAGATCGGGGCGAGCACGACCTCGGTCATCAGCAACAGTGACACCCGTGCCGACGCCACCGACCGATGCCCGAGGTTGAACAACGGGAGGCCGACCCCGAGCGCGAAACCACCGGTGACGCAGGCGAGGAGGGCGTCGTGCCACGACACCGCCAGTCCGTCGTCGATCACTGCCATCAGGCCCGATCCAACAGTCAGAATGACGCCGGAGATCAGGGCTGGGATGACCGGGTCGACATGGCCGGCCGATCGCAATGCCACGTTGTAGGAGCCGACGAGCATCGGAATCATGGCGGCGAACAACACCCCGACCCCCGAACCGGCGTCGAGGCCCGAACCGACCATGATCGCGACGCCGACGGCCGTCAGGCCGATCGCGATGACGGTCGGCTGCTCGACCCGTTCACGCAACGCCACCCATCCGACGAGCGCTGCGAAGATCGGTGCCGCCGCGAGCAGGAACAGCGTCGTCGCAGCCGATGTCCGGCTCAGCGCCAGGATGTAGAGCATCGACGTGATGGCCAGGAGTACCGCCGCGAGGACCACTCGCCCGTTCGTCTGGCCGAACGGCACCGGACGGTGACGGCTGCGCAGCAGGGTGAGCAACACCATTGCTGCCGTGGTGGAGGCGCCGCGGTAGGCGAGGAACTGCCAGTCGGTCGCACTGTCGACGGCGCGATACGCGATCGCGGTGAAGCTGAAGACGACGCCGGCGGCAGCGACGAGCACCGCCCCCTGTCGCTCGGTGAGATCTCCCTCGCCGACGAAGGCACGAGCGACCGATCGGAGCACACCGGCACCCTACGGGGCGGTTCCCGACCGATCGTCGCCGGAGCCCGCCCATCCAGGCACCCAGTGCCGGAACGACTGGGCATCGTGGAGGTCACGATGACGCTCTTCCCGGGTGGCCACCAGATCGCCGACGATGACGCGGAGTGCGGTCGGTGTGGGTGCCGTCATCGCCATCGAGGCGCCAGCGGTCGACGGTTGCCCCGCGGCGCTCGCCTGGCGTGGCCATCGACGGCCCAAGCGGCGAGGGCGGATGCGGACGCGCCTGGCGAGTGGCGGCACCGGCGGTGAGCTCAGCGGCTGGCCGGGACGTTCGGTGCGTGTCCGGCGAGGAAGCCGCGACGGAGGCGGTCGAGGTGTCTGGCGTGGGGCGGGAACCGGACCGGGGAGTCGGCGAGAGCCGCGAATCCGATGCCGACCCCGAGTAGCGCCATTGCCACGATCAGTGCCGTTGGCCGCGACCATTCGGCGACGATGTGGTCGGCAGCGCCGACGATCGAGACGAGCACCGAACCGCCGAGCCAGGCGGCGACGATCGGCCAGCGAACCACGGACCAGGCCGAGCGTCCGTCCAGCCGGTCGGCGAAGATTCGCGACAGCGTGACGATCAGAAGCCCCAGCCCCACGGCGCCCGCGATGCCGCCGAGCGTGACCGATGCGCGCTCCGTGTCGCCCGTGAGTGCCGACATCGCGATTGCGACACCGGCCATGGCGAGCGTCATTGCGACGAGCCGCACCAGGAACGAACGCATCCACCCGGGGATGCGCCGCTCGTCCTCGGCGAGTCGCGCCGCGAGCTCTCCGGGCGTACCGAACTCGGCGACCGGGTCGGCGTCGCTGTCTGCGAGGTGGTCGGCGAGCTCGGCGACGTGGTCGCCGATCCGGTCGCCGCGCACGCCGTACTGGCGGAGCGCGACGACGAGTTGTGCCAGGTAGTGCCACGTGGCGTCGGTCATGTCAGTGCCTCTTCGACTGGTTCGCGTCGACCCATCAGTACGGCGGCTGCGTCGGCGAGGGCCTGCCAACCCGCCGATCCGAGAGCGAGGTAAGCAGCACCGCTCTGGGTGATGCTGTAGTACTTGCGGTTCGGGCCGCCGTCACCAGCACGCCAGGTGGCGACGACGTGGCCGTCGTCTTCGAGCTTGGCGAGTGCCGGGTAGAGAGTGCCGCCCTTGACCTCGCCGATGCCGCCGTCGTCGAGCCGCCCGGCGATCTCATAGCCGTACGCCTCGCCGTCGATCAGGATCCCCAGCACACACAGGTCGAGGATGCCCTTGAGCCATTGACTGCGCCTGTCGCTGTGTCGTGCCACCTGGATCACCCCTCTGGGCCGTGCCGATCGGTCACTCTGCAGTTTCCCGATCTACATGGCCGACGATACACGCGACTAGTCAGTTTGTCGAGCTAGTCCGTGTCCGTGTCCGTGTCCGTGTCCGTGTCCGTGAACGTGAACGTGAACGTGAACGTTCGGGGTGTCGACATCGCGTCAGGTCGGCGGAGCCGGCCGATGGAGCAGCGCACGCGTGTGCCGCCAGGGCACGCGTTCTTCTCGTCATCGACACCGACTGCCGCTCGTGTCCTTCGCATGAGCGGGTCGAGCCGCACTCGCTTCGAGCCGAGCGATCGGTCCTCGAGCGGCGTCGGGCTCGGATGGTGGGGACGAACTCGAACGAGCACGAACGGCCAGTGTTCCGGATGTCGACTCGCCCACCATGTCGTGCGTCACGGCCGCCGCCCTCCGCGAGAGCTCGTGGCCCGGACACGGGAGTCAGGCTTCAGGGAAGCCTTGAGGGAAGTCGCGGGCCATGATCGAACTCGTCGACCGGTCGATCCGGCTGACCGACGCCGACCCGGCTGACCGACGCCGACCCGGCTACCGTGCCCCTGGTGGACATCGGGATCTTCTCCGGGGCGGCGGGCAACAGCGGGTTCGACGCGGTCCTCGCCGACGCCAAGTCGGCGGTCGCGGACGGCTTCTCCTCGTACTGGTTGCCCCAGATCGTGCAGCAGGCCGACGCGATGACGCTCATCGGCGCGCTCGCTCAGCACGTGCCCGGGATCCGGTTCGGCACGTCGGTCGTGCCCACCTATCCCCGGCACCCGATGGTGATGGCCGAGCAGGCGAAGACGACGAGCATGCTGACGAAGGGGCGGTTCACGCTCGGCATCGGCCTGTCGCACCAGCCGGTCGTCGAGGGGATGTGGGGCTACTCGTTCGACAAGCCGGTCCGTCACGCTCGCGAGTACCTCGATGCGCTCATGCCCCTGCTGGCCGGCGAGGCTGCACGTGTGGTGGGGGACACGATCACGGCACGGGGCAAGCTCGACATCTACGCACCCGAGCCGCCGGTGCTGCTCGCCGCCCTCGGCCCCCAGATGCTGCGGCTCGCCGGGGCCCGCTGCGCCGGCACGATCACCTGGATGACGGGCGCCGCGACGCTGCGCACGCTCACGGTGCCCACGATCCGCGAGGCGGCGTCGGGCGCCGGGCGCCCGGCGCCCGAGATCGCTGCCGGCATCCCGATCTGGGTCACCGATGACGTCGACGCGGCCCGATCCGTCGCCGCCAAGACGTTCGAGATCTACGGGCAATTGCCGTCGTATCGGGCGATGCTCGATCACGAGGGCATCGACGGCCCGGCGGATCTGGCGATCATCGGTGACGAGACCACGTGCGCGGGTCGTCTCGACGAGTTCGCGGCTGCGGGTGTGACGCGGTTCCTGGCGTCGGAGTTCGCCAACACGCCGGGTGACCGCCTGCGCACCCGCGCGTTCCTGGCGAGTCGCCTCCCCGATTGATCGGCCGACGACCTCCGATCGCCCCGCTTGCGGGCCGGCCGCAGGGAAGACCGACCACGCTGATGGGTGGCCCCCGACGAAGTTCTCGTCGTGCCCGGCCGTGACCACCGCCCGTGAGGCGGTTTCCTGCGAGCGTCACGCCCGGATCGAGATGAAGGTTCCTCGGGCCGGGTGGAAGCGGACGGTGTAGAACTCGACGCCGATGCCGAATCTCCCGTCGAGGTCACGGCACGTCGCCACACGCGCCACCGCATCCACCAACGGGCCTGCGAGCTTGATGATCCGGAACACACCGATGGGCGAGCTGGCCTCGAACTGCAGTCCGCGCGGCGAGAGGTCGACGATGCGTCCGTGATCGGGGACCGCCTGGGGCCAGTTCAAGTAGAGGTCGACGCGACCATCGGTGGCGACCCGTCGTGCCGCTCGACGACCCGAGGCCTCGAGCTGCGCCTCGCCGGCGAGCGCTCGAGGGCTTCGGCACCGCGGGCACGACTCCGCCGCGCGGAGCGCGGCGGAAATGGCGGGTGGCGAGCCGCAGAACAGGCAGCCCCACCTCTCGGTGCCGGAGCGCATACGGTCGTCGGCCGAGCCCTGGCCGACCGGACTCGACAGCGTCCCCTCGCCCCCGACCGGGCCCGCGTCTCGGCTCGTCGGTTCCAGCGTCCGGTCGTACTCGGCGCGCCTCGCCGGGTCCGACAACACGGCGTAGGCCTCGTTGATCAGTGCGGCGTTCCAGCTGTCTCCTCCGCGGTCAGGGTGCATGTCGAGGGTCAGCATCAGTGCCCGATAGCTGCTCTTCAGCACTGCCGCCGGCGCATCGGGCTGCACGTGCAGGATGCGGTAGTGGTTCCCGCGATCGAGCCGTTCCGACATCGAACCAAACGTAGTTGGCGACCGCGGTGAACCGAGCGTCCCGGAATCTCCACGGTGGCCGTCGGTGATCGTCTGCTCGGGGAACGACACGTCCCCCGCCGGTGCCCGAGCCAACCGGGCGCCGGCAGCCGCCCGCCAGGCCCTGATCTCGGCCGATGCCGTGATCGCCGGTCGCAGAACGCGCTGCCTCGCGATCGTCCGCTTCACCGGCGACTCCTCTCGCACCCGGTCGACACTCGACGAGCTCTCGTGCCCCCATCCAGCACGACCGGAAGGGCGCCGGCGACGTCGACGACCATCCCGCCGACGATGGGGCGTCCCGTGGCATCGAACCGGTGTCCGCGCCAGCGATCACATTCTCCGGACGAGCAGGCGATCATCGTCTCCGCCGGTTCCCGGCATCGGTGTCGACGCCGGGAGGTCGCCGCATCATGTCGAGCACGACCGGCTTGCGGTCGTACCCGTCGAGGCGCAGGCCGGTGCGCCGCCGATCGGTCAGCCCTGGTTCGAGCCGTCGACGTCGATCATCCAGCGGACGCCGAAGCGATCGGTGAGGTCGCCGTAGTAGTCGCCCCAGAACATGTCCTGCATCGGCTGGCCGACCGTGCCGCCGTCGCTCAGCTTCGCGAACAACTCGTCGGCCGCGTCGCGGGTCTCGGGGACGAGCATGATGCAGATGCCGTTGCCGATCGTGGCGCCAGGGACGTCGGTGCCCATCAGCATGTGGCCGCCGAGGATGGGCAACCCGACGTGCATCACGTGCTGCTTCACGTCGTCGGGCATCTCGGGCGCGCCCGGTTCGGACGGGATGTCGCCCATCCGCATGATGCCGTCGCCGGCGTAGTCGGTGCCGAAGACGGTCTTGTAGAACTCGAACGCCTGCTCCGTGGTTCCCGGCAGGTTCAGGTAGGTGGCAACCGTGCTCATGGTGAATGCTCCTCGCGCTCGTCGTGCCTCGCCGGCCGACAGTACTGCGGCGTGCCGAGGGAAGTCTCCGGTGGGACCTCGGGGTGCCACGCTCGTCTCATGGAGAGCAGGAGAGCAGGAGAGCAGGAGAGCAGGAGAGCAGGAGGGCAGGAGAGCATGAGCGCAGGAGAGCAGGAGAGCAAGAGAGCAGGAGAGCATGAGCGCAGGCGAACAGCGGCGACGACGAGGGTTTCCCATGCGGCGATGAAGGGTGACCATCCACCGCGTCTGCCGGACGGCCGCCTGGCTGACCTCGGTCCGCAGCTCGGTCCGAACTCCGGAGGTCCGGCTGCGAAGGTCTCGTCGCGCAGTTCGGCGGACAGGACATGCAAGTGCTCTGCGTCGCGACGTCCTGCCGGGCGACGGGTGGCAGCCGGCCCACACGTGTCGGCCTCGTCGGGCACGAGCACTGTGTCGAGCGTGCGGTGCAGTCGCTTCGGCCGGGTCGGACAGGAATTCGGCGTCGCCGACGGGGAGCGTCGCCTAACGTGGGCATCATGACACCCAACCGGTCGATGTGGCGGGGTGTCGCCGGGCTGCTGGCGGCGCTCTCGATGGGAGCACTCCCGGCGTGCGGAGGTGACGACGACGGCTCCGAACCCGCGGATGCGGCGGCGTCGGAACCGGCCGCCGACGACAACTCGGGCGACGATGGTGCGGGTGACGACGGCGGTGGCGATTCGGACGCTTCGGGTGGATCAGGCGACGCGGGCTCGGCTGGTACCGACGGTGCCGACTTCCCGATCCCCGCCCCCGACGGTCTGGTGCTCGATGCACTCGTGGATTCGGGCCTCGACCTGGCGGACTCGGGGCAGCGCCAGCTGTATTACGAGAACGATGACTTCGACCGTGTGGTCTCCTTCTACGACGACTGGACCAGCCAGGATGGCAACTGGTCGCGGGGCGAGTCCGAGGGCACGGTGGTGTACCAGGACGTCGGTGGCGACTCTCTCCGGATGATCACGATCTCGCCCGGCCACGACCCGGGCGCCCAGGCCGACGGCCCCGTGACCTTCGTCCTGCTCGTCACGAACGAGTGAGCTCGGGTCGTCTCGGCGACCACGTCGACACGGTTCGAGCCTCGAACCCCGAGTGCCGTTCCGGCCGTCATCACGGCGACCATGTCCGGGCAGGCTCGGATGTTCGGTCGGCACGGGACGGGTGACCGAACCGACGCCGCAGCAACAGGGGGAACGCCGACCGTGTTCCAGGGACGTCGTCGGACCAGGTGGCGAGCTGCGTCTGCATCTCGCCACGCGGTCCGGCCCTCATCGCTCGCATCGCTCTCGGTGGGGTAGATCACGGGGTCAGCGAGATCGCCCAGGTCACCGGCAGCTCGACCTGGGCGGCACCTTCCGGGGTGACGTCGAACAACGCGATCGGGAAGTCGCGGTCGACGTACGGGTTGGCGGCCTGGATCGACCATGCGCCGTCGCGGACGCCGACGACCCACTCGTTGCAGCTGACCTCGGCGACCGGGGGGACCCACCGCTCGATGATGCCGGTGGGGTCGCCGACGAGCACGTGGACGTTGCACTCGCCCGACCCGAACCCGGCGTCGATCGCGAGGTGTCCGCCGAGCGGCACGGCGCCGGTGTAGCTCAGGCAGCCGTCGGCGGGCGGCGACGCCAACAGGGTGGAGGACCGGCCGTCGACCGGAACGACCCAGAGCTCGGACCGGTACTCCTCGCACTGGGCGCCCTCGGCGATCTCGCAGCGCACCACGACCGTCGCGTCGTCCCAGACGGCGACGACGGGGCACGCGGCGTCGGGGAGGTCGAGCCGGCGGGGCTCACTCCCGTCGGGCCGGGCGATCCAGACGCCGCTCGGCATCTCGACCATGATACTGCCGGACGGTAGTTCGACGATGCCGCCCCGGTTGTCGACCCACCAGTGGTAGAAGTCCATCAACGGGTCGAGCGCGACCGTCTCCTCGAACAGCGTCGCGCGGGTGAGGGTGGCGAGGTCGATGCGCGAGACGCTGGCCGTGCCGCCGCCAGTGGGCGGTTTGGTCCATGGGAGGTCGTAGATCCACAGCCCGGTGCCGTCGCGGGTCAGGGCGTAGTCGTCGGGGTCCTCGCTGCGCGGCACGAGCTCGGCGACGTCGGTGGTCCGAAGGTCGAGCGCGGTCAGGGGGAGACCCGCGACGTCGGGGCCGCGGAGCAGGGCGACACCTCCGGTCCACGACACCTCGACGACGTCGGTGCCATCGGCGGGCAGCGCCGACGCGGCGTAGATGCGGCCGTCGGGGTCGACGAGGTACAGACCCTGGCGCGCGGTCTCCTCCAGCAGGGTGGTGGTGTTGCGCGGGTAGGCGACGGCCAGCCAGTCGGTGCCGACGCGGTCCCAGGGGATCGACTCGGCAGGGAGTGCCTCGAGCAGCACCGGGTCGGGTCGACCGAGAATGTCACCCTTGATGGCCACGACGTTGGTCGGCAGGGGCGGGGTCGTCGGCTCGGGTGATGGCGGCTGGGGTGGTGGCGGCTCGGGCGCGACGGGCGTCGTGGGGTCCGGGGTGGTGGCCGGTTGCGTCGTGGGTACCGCGGCGTCGGGGGCGGTCCGGCCGGACGTCGGGCTCGTCGTCGGGCTCGGCGTGGTGGTGGGGCCCGACGTCGGGGTGGTCTCGGTCGCGGTTTCACCGCACCCGGCCGCGATCGCCAGCGCCAACAGCACCGCCGAGCGACGCGTCACCGCTCCTTCCAACTCCGTTCTACCGCTCCGGTGAGACGTGGGGAAGGGACGAAGGGCCGGTCCGCGGGGCGACTGTCGATGGCGTCGCCGTCCCCGATCCGGCCCCCGCCCTGGCCGCAGTGAGCATCTCGTTCACGAACGCGTGCGGCTCGGGCCGAGCTGCAACTGGTCGTTGCAGCTCGGCCGTGTGGACAGCTGCACTCAGCGGTGCGTGCGCACCGCGTCGCAGCCTTCGATCGGGATCCCTCCGAGCGTTTCGCCGACGAGGCACGCCGACGTGTCGCCGGCGGCGATGCCGGTCTCGCCGACCACGTAGTGGGTCACGAGATCGAGGTCGCCGTCCCCGTCGACGTCGGAGAGATGACCGCCCCGCACGCTGACATCGTGCGCGGGGGCCGCCAGGTCCGGACCGAAGCGGAGCGTGGTCACGTCGATCGTGAGCACGTCGAAGTCCTCCGTGCCGAGCACGGCGACCGGCACGACGCCCTTCGTCCGCTTGGTGTTGATCGAGTTCGGATCGCTCCCGGGCTTGATGTCGATGTCGACCTCGATCAACGCCGGCTGCACCCGGATGTCGGACAGCACCGGGCTGACGCCCTCGGGGCTCGCCTTCAGCGTCACCCGCACCTCGATGTAGCGGCCGAACGACGAGAACAGCTCGCCGCTCGCAACCGGCGTGAACGACTCGGCGCCGAGACCCGCCTCGCTGTCGGAGGTGCGGACCTCGACGACGATCGCCGTGCCGCTCGGCTCGAGCGCTTCGGGCTCGGTGTTCCAGGCGATGCGTCCCCACTCGAACCCGGGCTCACCGGAGTCCTGGACCACCGTCCAGAAGCCCTGCGGTGAGGTCGAGCCGACGACCACGGCTCCGGTCATGTCGCTGTAGTTGTACGGCGACGCACCCTCGCCGAGATCGACCGTGAGATCGATCGCGCCGAGCCCGTCAGCACCGGCGGTCGGGTCGATCCGCATGGCGCTGTCGGAGCCGAGGTTCGTGACCCAGACCTTGCCGGCGGCATCGACCGCCACTCCGGTCGGCTCCACGCCGACCTCGATGACCGTGAGGACGTTGCCGTCGTTGTCGAGCCGGGTCACCGAATCGACGCCGCTGTTGGCAACCCACACATGGTTGTCGACGGGCGTCACCGCCACACCGCGGTTGGCCTGGATCGGCGGCCCGAAGTTGCGGATGGTGGCGTCACCGTCGTCGTCCCACTCGTAGGTGGTCACCGAGCTGTCGACCCTGAGATCGAGAGCGGGGAAGTCCGGCGTCGGCGTGGAGTAGTCGGCCATCCAGCCGCCGCCGCCGTCGGCGATCACCCGCCGCATCGACGGCTCGGACCAAGAGTCGACGGCTGCCCAGACGTCGAGGTCGGCCCCGGCATGGGCCGTCCCGATCACCTGGTCGGTGTCGGCATCGATCGCCGTCACCTGCGGATCGCCGAGCAGCAGCGACTTGGTGTTCATCGGCCCGACCACCTCGACGAGCTGGCCGCTCTCGAGGTCGAACCCGACCAGGATGTCGAAGTCGCCGTGCGGATTCGTCGTGACCGTCGTGAGCGGTGCGCCATCGACGAAGATCTCGAGCTCGGTGCCGGCCGACCAGCCGTCGCCGCGGACGTTTTCGTACGTGAGGTCGACCGCGATCTGCGGCAACCGCCAGTGCACCTCGGTCGCGTCGCCGTCGTCGTCGACCTGAGCGGCACCGCCTGCGGACAGGTACGTCAGGTCGATCTCCCCGGACAGGTCGGCGAGCCACTTGCCGGCGTCGTCAGCGGTGACCTCGACGTTCACGGCGACCTCATGGAGCCAGACCCGGATCTGCGAGCCAGGCTCGGCACGGCCGAACACGGTGTCGGCCACCACGTCGACGCCGTCGACGTAGAGCTCGCGCATCGTGTGCACCTTCGTCGTCGCGCCGTCCGAGACGGTGAGCACCTGGCCGCGCTCCAGATCGAACACGTTCCACAGGTCGAAGGTGAAGTTGCCGTTCTCGTCGACGGTGTGCGAGTCGGTGAACACGATGCCGGAGCCGTCCTCGACGGTGAGTGTCACGGTCGAATCGGGCGACCACGGGATCGTCGGCTGCACCCATTCCTGATCGGGGTTGGCCGCGAACCGCGGCGTGCCCCACCACACGACGGTGGCGTCGCCGTCGTCGTCGTACTGCTGGGCATCGCCCTCCGAGCCGTAGGTGAGGGTGGCGACCCCGGTGAAGTCGGCGGTCCATGCACCGCCACCGTCGACGGTCACGGTCACCATGGTCCCGGAATCCCCGTGGACGAACACGTCCACGGGCATGCCGGCGATGCCGCGTCCGAGGACGGAGTCGCCGTCGACGTCCACACCGTCGACGTACAGGTCGATGACCTGATGGGTCTTGGTGATTGTTCCGTCGAACACCGTGACGATGTGGCCGCGCTCCACGTCGAAAGCACCGCCGCCGAGGTTGAAGTTGAAGTTGCCGTTCGAATCGGCAGGCTGCGAGTCGCTGTACACGACGCCCGAGCCGTCTTCGATCGTCAGGCTGATCGTCGAACCGGGGGTCCAACTCGACATCGAACCGACCCAGTCGTGCGCCGGCGACACTGCGAACCTCGGGCTCTGCCAGAAGTCCCACGTCGCGTCACCGTCGTCGTCGGTCTGCATCGAGTTGCCGTCCGAGGCGTGAGTCAGGTCGGTCATCCCGCTGAAGTCGGCGACCCAGTTGCCGGAGCCGTCGGCCGTCACCGTGAGACCTGCGTCGGTCTGGTGCTCCCAGATGTCCACCGTGGTGCCGGGGTCGGCACGGCCGGAGACGGTGTCGGCGGCGACGTCGATCCCGTCGACGAACAGGTTCGTCACGGTGTGGGTCTTGGTCACGGTGCCGTCGCTGATCGTCACGGTGTGTCCGCGCTGCAGGTCGAACACCTCCCAGAGGTTGAAGTTGAAGTTGCCGGTCGAGTCGACCGTCTGCGTATCGGTGTACACGACGCCCGAGCCGTCCTCGATCGTCAGCGCGACCGTGGTCCCAGGTGTCCAGCGCGACATCGAACCGACCCAGTCGTCGTCGGGCGCGGCCGTGAAGGTCGGTCCCGACCACCAGACACCGGTCGCATCGCCGTCGGCGTCGGCTTGCTGCGATCCGCCGTCGGAGGCGTACGTCAGGTCGGTCATCCCGCTGAAGTCGGCGACCCAGTTGCCGGAGCCGTCGGCCGTCACCGTGAGACCTGCGTCGGTCTGGTGCTCCCAGATGTCCACCGTGGTGCCGGGGTCGGCACGGCCGGAGACGGTGTCGGCGGCGACGTCGATCCCGTCGACGAACAGGTTCGTGACGGTGTGGGTCTTGGTCACGGTGCCGTCGCTGATCGTCACGGTGTGACCGCGCCGCAGGTCGAACACCTCCCAGAGGTTGAAGTTGAAGTTGCCGGTCGAGTCGACCGTCTGGGTATCGGTGTACACGACACCCGAGCTGTCCTCGATGGTCAGCGACACCGTCAGGCTCGGTGTCCACGAATTCATCGACTGCACCCAGTCATCGTCGGGTGCCAACCAGAAATCGGGGGCCTCCTCTGGTGCGTCATCGGCCAGCAGGGCAGCGCCGAGCATCGGTGACGGCGAAGGAATCTCAGTCGGCAGCGTCGGCGGCGCCGGCGTCATCGAGGCTGCTGACGCCTCGAACGGGCTCGCGGCCGCGATCGTGGCCGTCATCGGGGGCACGTGCGTCGAGCGCGGGAACCCGGGCTCGACCACGCCGTCGGGCGACACCTTGACGATGCCGTTGTCCCAGATCGACGCCCAGACGTAGCCGTTGGTGTCGACGCCGAGGCCGTAGCCACCGAACGTGTTCACGCACATCCCGGTGCGAGTGGCGGGGTCGTAGCGGAGGAGCGCGCCCTCACCCGTTCCCCAGCCGATCGACCAGACGATCCCGTTGCCGTCGACCAGTCCGCCGTAGCCGCCACAACCGAAGTCGCGGGCGTCGAACGAGTCGAGGAAGGCACCGGACGTGCCGTCGAGAAGATGGAACGTGCGCGGCTCGAACGGGTAGCCGCCGACCCAGACGTCGTTGTCAGCGTTCACCGAGACGTGTCGGGCCTGCTCGGCGTCGGGTAGCCGCTGGTACAGCAGCACGCACTCGTCGACGGCGTCCTCGACGATCCCATCCGGCCCACCGGCACCGTCGGTCACGTCGGGCCAGGGCAAGATGTCGTGCAGCCCGCGGGAGGTCCGGAGCAGCCCGTCGGCGTCTCGGTCGACGCAGGTGTTGTAGTCGTAGGGCGGCGTCAGGTAGTCGCCGCTCGGGTCAGGGAGCCCTGCGGCATCCACGCGTGTCCCGCCGACCACGAGACCGATCTTCACGGCCGAGCCGTGCGGCGTCCCGTCGATCTCCCCGGCCTCCTCGCGGTTCGCGGTCCACACGTTGCCGAACAGGTCGACTGTCGTGCGCGACGGATCGAGGCCGCGCCCGTCCGGCGCCGTGGCGTACTCGCCGAGCGCCGCTCCGGTCTCGGTGTCGACCCGAACGACCGTGCCGCGCCCGGACGCGGCGACATTGATGAACGGGAACGGTCTCGTCGGTGAGTCGAGTTGCAGTTGGTCGACGAACGGAGGGTCGTGGTTGACGCCGACGAGCGTTCCCAGGTCGAAGTCGGCGTCGGTCGTGTACGTCACGTCGGTTCCGATCGCCTCGGCGGTGCTCGAAGTCGGCACCACCAGCGCCGTGATCGACGCGAGCGCGAGCGCGCCAAACAGTCGCGTTCTCATGGATCCTCCTCACGGTCCTGGCCGCCGACCGCGCGGCGACCGGTCGAATCGGGCTCGGACCGGCAGCTTCCCGGATGTGGCCACCTCCCTCACACGTGCGCCGCCGGGGATGAGCCGCTGCCCTTCCCATCACCGCGCCGGAGGAACCTGTCCGCAAGTGCCGAACGGCCCTGTACTCCAGCGGGCGTCGTCGGGGCATCGAGACTTGGCGCCGGCCCAGGTGCGTCGCGCCTTGTTCCAGGAACGAGGCGCGCGATCCCCTGCCGCCACTGGCGACTCACGGGCAATGCGTGATCATCTTGCGCACATAGTCCGCAACATGTTCACGCATTCGTTGACACTGGTGTCGGAGGAACGACTCGCGACCCCGGGCCGCGCCCAGCAGGGGGGCGTGCGACACGTTCGGGCGATCGGATCGATCGAGGGTCAGGAGCAGCCCTGAGCCGAGCGGTTCTCTTCGCCCTGCTGCGGTTCGACTGGCTCAGCGATGGCCGGCGCCGAGGACTCTGACGGGCAGCGTGAGGACGGCTCGCAGCAGCTCGAGGACGCCGGTGACCGAGATCCCGACGATCCGAAAGGGGAGCAGCAGCACCCACACGACCGGATAGATGAGCAGGACGAGCAACGCCAGCGGCCATGAGACCACCAGCAGGATGAGCCATACCAGAATGATCATGACGGCCTCCAGTTCATGCCGCCTGGTCGTCCGTGTTCGGTGGGACGAGCGTGCCGTCGGAGGTGTTCGTACCGGCTTCGTCGCTCCACGTTCCGGCCGGCGCAGGTTCGACCAGGAACCAGAGCAGGACGTAGGCGATGAGCGAACCACCGCCGAACGCGAGGGCGGCCACGAACGCCACGCGCACGAGGAGCGGATCGAGGTCGCAGTATCGGGCGAGACCGGAGCAGACGCCACCGATCTTCTGATCGTCGGTGTCGCGGTAGAGGCGGCGGTCACGGCGTGACATGAGAGGTTCCTTTCGTGGCGACCGGCGGCGCCGGTCGGTGTCGATCTGTCCGATTCGATCGTCGCGCCGGGCGCTGCTCCCCACCATGGGGCTACCCCGAGGACCTCCGGTCGGGTTCGCCGGCCCAAGACGCTGCGATCGTCGCAGTGCCCCATCTGGAACCACGCTCCAGCGTTCCGACCACCGCGCTGACACACTCGATCGGCTCGCCTGGCGCTCGCTCGTGGGCCATCTGGCGAACGAGGACTCCTCGCAGAGCTCCCGCTGCTGCACGGCGTCACCGTCTCGACGATGGCCAGAGTCCTCGTCGACCACCTCGACGAACCAGCCCGGCATCGACTCGAGGGGCGGTCGCAGGCTTCGTCGCCGCTGGGGTGGCGTTCGGCCGCCGGACCGACACTTCTGAGTTCCGCCGCTGGCGGTCGGCCTCGACCTCGAACACCGAGCCGGAGCGACCCTCGACGATCACACGATCGAGGTTCACCGATGCGTGCCCCGGGCTTGCCGAGCAAACCGACAGTGACATCCCGCTCCGCGCCGCCGAGCGCCAGATCGAACGGACCAGCTGAGCGCGCGATCTGACGCCGAGATCCTCGACAGCCGTCGGTAGCGTCACGTCGTGCAACGGTTCATGCCCACCGACCGAGCGCCCGAGCGCATCGCGCGATGCATGCTCGGGTTGGCGTTGTTCGGCATCGGGATCGCACTCCTCATCCGGGGCGACCTCGGTGCAGCTCCGTGGGACGTCTTCCACACCGGCCTCAGTGAGCTGACGGGCATCCCGGTCGGGATGGTCATCATGCTCGTCGGTGTCGCACTGCTCGCGCTGTGGATCCCGCTGCGCGAGCAACCGGGCTTCGGCACCGTGCTCAACGCGATCGAGATCGGGCTCGTCGTCGACCTCGCGCTTCCGGTGCTTCCCGAGACCGACAACCTCGTGAGCCGGACGGCGATGATGCTCGGTGGTGTGGTCGTCATCGCGATCGGATCCGGCCTCTACATCGGCGCCGGTCTCGGTCCGGGCCCACGCGACGGCTTGATGACCGGCATCGCCCGACGCTGGCTCTCGATCCGTGCCGCCCGGACGGGCATCGAGATCATCGTGTTGGTGATCGGCATCGCCCTCGGCGGCTCGATCGGCATCGGCACTGCCGTGTTCGCGCTCGCGATCGGACCGCTCGTCCAGATCGTCCTCCCCCACCTCACGATGTCGGCAACCCGACAAACACCCGCCCGCTTGCACGCGTGACGCGAGCGACCCGCTCGGCGGCCCACACCGGCTCGCGGGCGACGTGCGACCACGTCTCGATCACGAGTTGTGCCTGGCACAACTCGTGATGTGTCAGGATTCGACTTCGAACGGAGGGATGTCGCCGACGGGAATCTCGGGTCCGAGCGAGGCGCCGATCAGTTCGAGCCGATCGCCGCTCCAGAATTTGCCCGGGTCGTACCAGTTCGGCGGGCGGTTCGCCTCGAGTAGTCCCATCCGTTCGTACGTGATCGCAACGACTTCGGCGCAGAAGAGCTGCTCGAGCTTCGTGCGGCGGTGGACCCGACCCTTGACCCATCCGGTGGCGAGCGACCGGACGCCGGGAAACGTCCGCCCGTCCAGCTCGTCGACCGTGAGCAGGATCGCGTCCTCCATCTCCGTCGTGACATCGATGTCGATGTGACGCATCCATGCCGATTGTCCGTACCGGTGGTGCCATTGGCCGACGGCATCGACGAGCCGGTGGAGTTGGGTTCCGCGGTGGGTGAGGCCGACCCACACGTCGGGGATGGTGCGGCCGAGCTCGGCGTGCCAGAGCAGCGGCGGGAGATCGTCGAGGGCGATGACCATGCCGACGTGGTTGACAGGGCTGTTGGTGAAGGCCCGGATCGCCCGATCGGCGGTCGACGAACCGCGGAACAACCACACATCGCCGGTGCGGGCGAGGCCTGCCGCCTCTTCGAACGGCGTTGCCGCATGCTGGTTGTTCGTCACTGTCGGCCTACGGTACCCACTGATGAACAGGTGGAAGTGGCTCGGGCTCGCCGGCATCGTCGGTGTGGCGGCGGTGGGCATCGCGGCGGGGACGACGACCGTCCGGCGCAAGCGCCGCGAGTTCGTCGATGCGCACCCGGACGAGCTTCGCGCTCGACTGCAGGCACGCCTGCGGGAGGCCCAATTGCGACGAGCAGGCTGATCCGAAGTTCGCTCGGCACGGCGTCGCCTCGAACCTGCGCAGACGGCCCGCCTTTCGGGGGTCGCGTAGTCTCATCCGGTGGCAGCGGGGGCATCGTCAGTCCGGTTCGTCGAGGCGTTCGAGGCACGCGACATCGACACGATGATGGCGATGGCGCAACCCGACGTCGTCCTCACGGTGAGCAGCGGGCTCGACCCGATCACGGGTCGAGGCGGTGGCAGGCAGTTCGACGTCGACGTCACCGGCTCCGATCTGCGCTCGGAGCGGCTTCGGTACGTCGAACACGGCGACACCGAGTTCTTCGAGAGTCGACTCGTCGGCACCCGGTTCGACGGCCGTGGCGTCAGCCGAGTCAACGCCGTTCGCGAACGCTGGTCCGACGGTCAGCTCATTCGAGCATCGGAGGTGCTCCGATCCGCCCCGCATCGATGCGGAAGGTCGACCGGTTCGAGCAACGGAGCCAAAGGATGGGAGCAACGATGAGCGGTGAGGTCGCCAAGGGGGTCGGCGCCGGCGACGACCCGATGTACGAGCCGCGCTATCAGGAGATCGCGACGTTCATGCGAGCTCCGTACCGGCCGGGACTCGAGAGCGTCGACGTCGCGATGTACGGCGTGCCGTATGACGGAGGGGTCACGAACCGACCCGGCGCACGCCATGGTCCACGCGAGATCCGGAACCAGTCGTCGCTGATGCGAGCAGTCAACCACGCCTCGAGGGTGAACCCGTTCGAGGCGTGTTCGGTCGCCGACGTCGGCGACGTCCGGTTCGATCGGGTCTACGACAACGCCGCCGTCAACGACGACATCGAGTCGTTCGTGCGCCGCATCGTCGAGGGTGGCGCGATGCCGCTCGCCGCCGGCGGCGACCACAGCATCACCTATCCGGTGTTCCGTGCGCTGGCGACACCGGACGCGCCGATCGGCATGATCCACATCGACGCCCACACCGACACGTGGGGTCCGTTCCGAGGTGAGAAGTTCCATCACGGGTCGCCGTTCCGTCTCGCCACCGACGCCGGTCTCCTCGATCCGCATCGCACGATCCAGATCGGCATCCGCGGCGCCCAGAACTGGGCAGACGGGTGGGACTACTCGCGGGACGCCGGCATGAGAGTGGTGTTCATCGAGGAGTTCGACGAGCTCGGTGTCGAAGGCGTGATCGACGAAGCTCGGCGGATCGTCGGCGATGGCCCGACCTATCTCAGCTTCGATGTCGACGGCCTCGACCCGGTCTACGCGCCGGGTACCGGTACCCCCGAAGTCGGCGGCATCACCACCCGCGAGGCCATCGCATTGCTGCGCGGACTGCGCGGTCTCGATCTGGTCGGGGGCGACGTGGTCGAGGTCTCGCCTCCGTTCGACCCCTCGGGGAACACGGCCCTCGTCGGCGCCACCCTCATGTACGAGATCCTGTGTCTGCTCGCCGAGACCAGAGTGGCGTCGGGCGGGCGCCACTGAACCCACCTGCGCCGGCAACGGGAACATCGACGCCGATCGTGGACCCGGCCCCGGATCATCTCGTCCTCGCGCTGCAGACCCCGAGTGAGTGATCGCCATCGGTGACGACCTCGGGGTCGTCCGATTCGCCGACCCGGACGTCCCAGCCTCCGCCCGTCCCGACCAGAGTCACGAGTTCGCACTCTGGACTGCCGGTGCTTCGACTTCACACAGCGGGTCGGTCAGCCTCCGAGGAACGCGGCGATCGTGGGATTCTCGGAGAACGCGGCCGCTTCGGCGAGGGTGCACTGCGTCGTCAGGTTCTGGACGGCGGTCATCAGCGTCATGACATCGCTGACCGGCATGTCGTCGATCGTGCCGTACTCGGCAGCCCGGTCGAGCAGATAGGCCTTGGTGCCCTCGCAATCGGTCGGCAGGTCTCCGTTCGGTCCGGCTGTCCCGGTTTCGCCACCGGTGTCGTCGTCCATCCCGGCGACGTCGTCGACGGTTTCTCCGAGGGTCGCGAACGACGCGATGAACTCGAGCCAGCCGACCGCTCCCGGCGCCTCTCGCTCGGCGACGCGGATGGCGAACTCGAGGCCCTGGCCGTCGTCGACGCCGATCTCGAAGCGGTCGCAGCCGGTCTCGGTGATGCGGTCGTCGAGGTCGGCGGTCGGTACGTCGAGCGTGTCGCCCAGCGCCTCGATGTCGGCGATCGTCGCGGTCTCCCAGTCGACGATGGACACGTCGTCCTCGATCGCCTGCAAGAACTCGGCCATCAGATCGACGCACTCGTCGGGGATGTCGTCGAAGTCGTCGATCACGATCGTGTCACCGTCGTCGCCCTCGTCGATCCCCTCCTCGTCCGGCGGCGGCGTCACAGCGCCCTCCTCGGTGCCATCGTCGCCGGGTGCCTCCTCGGCCGGTGGTTCGGCGTCGTTGGGCTCGGCGGTGGTCTCGGTGTCGGGCGTTGCGTCGTCGTTCGCCCCTTCCTCGTCGTCGCTTCCGCATGCTGCCAGCAGCAGGACGGCTGCCAGCGCCGCACCCCATCGCTTCCTGGGTCGATATGTCATCGAGGCCCTCCCCGTCTCCGCCTACCCTGTCGAACCTAACCCAACAGAGCGATCGCTGCATGGGGTTTTGCGGGTGCGCAGGTTCCCGGCGCTCGAACGGACCCCGTTCGCGAGTGGGCGCTGATCGATGGCGCGATCGCGCAGGCCGGAGCGGTCGCCGCCGATGTACCGCAGGTGCCGCGAACAGGGAGTTCCGGGCGGGGAGTGCTGCCCATGGGCCCGGCGACCGCCACTGACCAGCGTGATGGCTCATGGACATGGATGATCCGTCGCGACCCGTCCGCCGGGCGGGTCCAGAGCGTGAGGTCCGGTGAGCGGATGGCGCTGAGGGTCGCGGTGTTCACGGGTCTGGCGGCCATCGTGATGTCGTCGTGCAGTGGCGACGACGCGTCGTCGGCGATCACGACCCCTGACGACACCGTGGTGACGTCGACGGGTGAGCCCCTGTCTTCGACATCGTCATCGACCCGGCCGGGGTCCACGACGACGAGTTCGACCCGGACATCGTCGCCGGACCCGTCGACGTCCGCATCCGACAGCTCGACATCGGTGCCACCGACGACGCTGCCGCGCGAGATCGGTGAGGTCGGCGAGGCCGTGACGACGTGGCAGGCGGCAGTCACCGCGGCGGCAGGCACCGGGGCCTTGGATGCTGTGGCGTCCCCGGCCGTCGTGGAGGCATTCGGAGCGATCGAGCGCTTCATCGCCGAGCCACTCGTGTTCCACACGACCGCGTCGCCGCAGCCCGGTGGCGGCATCGCGATCGAGGAATGCCTCCTGACGCCGGTCTCCGAAACCGGCGCGCTGCTCCTTCGAGGCGAGGTGTCGAACGATGGCAGTCGCGTCGAGACGCTCGACTTCGAGGACGCGTTCACGGGCTGCGTCCCGGCCGACACCAACGAGGCCGTGCTGACCGCCTATGCGGAGTACTCCGATGCGTTCGTCGAATTCGCCTCTCCTCCCAACCCGGATGATCCACGTCTTGATCAGATGGTCACCGGCAGCTACCGCGATTTCCTCGGCGAGCTGTTGACGTCGCTGCGAGACGATGGCGAGGAGTACCGCGGTGATCCGCGGCGCCGTGCCTTCGTGGTCCGGTATCTCGGGACCGATCGTGCGCTGGTCGGTGACTGCCAGTCGATCCCGATCGACTTCGGAGCGTACGAGATCGGGACGGACCGGCGAACAGACGGGTATCCGCCTGTCGAGATCGGGCAGACCGACTATGTGGAGACGACGATGGTGTTCGTCGACAGGCGATGGATGGTGAGTGAGGTGGCAGGCGAGGTGAACTCGCCGAGCGACGACGTCTCCTCGCGTGCGGTAACCGTGGTGGAGCCGCGGAGATGAACAGGTACATCTGCGTACGCGTGTTTGGTGCACTCTGCCTAGGTGGGGCGACATTGGTCGGGACCAGTTCGACCGTGTTGAGTTCGAGACTGTGTAGCGGGACCGCCTCCAAGTACGAGTCGAACGCTACCGCTGCGGGGTTCTGTGCGACGGATCAGCCGGAGCGGCCGGGGGAGACGGTCTCCGTCCGAGCCCTGTGGGACCGCTACTGCGATCCGTTCACGCGGTCGTACCGCGGTGCGGTCGTCGTGACATCGGAGGTCACGCGCGAGGACGGCACCGTGGAGGAGGTGCAGTCGATCGTCGAGGACGCCGTCGCGTTCATCCCGACGTGGGACCATCCACCCGAGAACGCGAGCGAGATCCAGCGTCGCGGCGAGTTTGCCTTCATGGTGGCCCAGGGGTGGGATCCGACGTCTGTCGTTCGTCACTACCAGGTGCACTGCACCGGCTTCGAGGTCAACTACCTCTCCGGCTACGAACCCGGCTGGATCGACGACGGCGACACCGGCGACGTCCACTTCACGGTCGTCGACCCGGTGCCGGTCGAGACGATCCGAGACCGGGCGCTGGCCAAGATCCAGCCACCTCCTCCCGCGATCGGGTCGGCGCCTCCGACCGGTCGCACCGTGGTGAACCTCCCGACCTGGCTGTGGGTCGACACGCCGTGGGTCGAGTTGACCGACTGGGACGCGCAAGGCGCGGTGCGGGTCGACGTGTACGCACGCCCGGTCGACGTCACCTGGACGTTCGACGACGACGAGGTCGCCTCTTCCGAAGGCGAAGGCAGCGTCGTGTGTGACGATCCGGGCGAGGTATGGACGCCCGACGACGGCGACAGCGATTCGTCGTGCCAGTACCAGTTCACCTACCCGAGCTCCTGGAACGCCGACGGCGTCTTCCACGGGTCTGTCACGGTGCGCTGGGAAGTGAGTTGGTCGATGAACGGTGACGACCAGGGCGTGTTCGGTGACATCAGCCGCACGACCGACTTCGACGTCGATGTGGTCGAGATCCAGACGGTCGGCGTCTTCAGCGGTTGAGCGGCGATCACCGCAACGAGCCGTGAGGGGAGCCCGGGTCGTACGCTCCCCACATGGTGACCGTGATCGGCGCTGGGGTATCAGGGCTCACGACGGCGGTCGTGCTCCGGCGGGCGGGGTTCGCTGTCGAGGTGATCACCGATCGCCCACCCGAGGAGCTGGTGTCGTGGGTCGCCGGTGCGATCTGGACCACCCCCGACCTCGCCGGGGATCAGCCGACAGCGCGCTGGGCATTGCGCTCGAGGGAGGTTTTCGCCGATCTGGCCGAGCGGGCCGACACCGGTGTGAGCCCGCTCTACCAGCGGGAGCTGTTTCGGGAGGACCCCGGCCGGATCTGGTGGGAGAGCACCCCGTGGGTCGAGCGGCTCGACCCACCCACCGGTTATGCCGCAGCGCTCGGTGTGCGGGGGTTCGTCATCGATCCGTCCGAATACCTGCCGTGGCTCCGACGCGCGCTCGAGCAGATGGGTGGCGCGGTCACGACGCGGCACATCACAGACCTCGACGACATCGACGGTGACGTGATCAACGCATCCGGCCTCGGTGCCGAGCTGCTCGCCGGCGATGCCAGCGTGTACCCGATTCGCGGCCAAGTGGTCGCCGTCACCGCTCCGGCCGTCGGCGAGGGTGTCTCCGACGAATCCGACCCCGACCGGATCGCGTACGTCTACCCGCGTCGCCGTGAGGTCATCCTCGGCGGGGTGAGGCAGGTCGGCGTGGCCGATCTCGACGGGGATCCAACCGAGACGGAGCGGATCCTGGCCGACACGGCTGTGCTGGATCCACGCCTCGTCGGCGCGTCGCTCGTCGACGTTCGAGTCGGCCTCCGTCCGGGTCGCGACTGCGTTCGGGTCGAGCTCGAAACGGGGGGAGACCGCCGCATCGTGCACAACTACGGCCATGCGGGGCAGGGCTACCTGCTGTCGTGGGGTTGCGCCGACCAGGTCCTCGCACTGCTCACCGATCAACGCAGGCCGCCCAAGATGCCCCCGAACGCGTGAACTTCTTGCGGGATAATCCCGCAAGAAGTTCACGCGTTGGGAAGGAGTGTGCGAGTCGCCCCATTGCCGTGCGGCCATCGATTGACTACACAGGGTCCATTCGGATTCCGATACGTAGTCGGCGAGGGGCGGACAAGGTGAGCAGAAGACGGCGGAAGGCTTTCGGGACCAAGGAGTGGGAAGACGACGTCTACGAGCACGTCTCGAGCCACGGCCGGGTCGAGGGCGAGATACTCGACGAGTACGCGCAGTTGGCGAACGACGAGGACATGTCACCTGCTTTTCGGTACCTCGCGCGAATGATCCTCGACGACGAGGTCCGTCATCATCGGATCTTCGACGACCTCGCCGCCACCATGGGGGCGATCCGCGACCACAGCAGCGAGGACACTCCGATTCCGTCGCTCGCCGGGTTCCACGCCGATCGGTTCCGGCTCGCGCGTGTCACCGAGGACCTGCTCCGGGTCGAGCGTGAGGATCTCCGCGAGCTGAAGGAGTTCTCCAGGCAACTGAAGGAACTCCGAAACATCAATCTGTGGAGCTTCCTGATCGAGCTCATGATCGATGACACCAAGAAGCACATCAAGATCCTTGAGTACATTCGAGACCGCGCCGAGGACCAGCCCGACTGAGACGGCCCGCCGCCGAGCCTGCGGCAGCACTCGTCGAGGTGGTCCGCTTCCAAAGCTTCGCGAGCTTCGTCGACGAGGAACACGACCACGGCGACGACGGATCGGTCCGACCGCCTACGGACTCGAAGCCGCCCGATTCGAGGACTCCCGCCGTCACGTGGCCGAATACGACGGCCCCACCGAGTTCGCTCGACTCGAAGCGATCGGCCGCTCGTCGACCGCCGACGAACGGCTCGACGAACTGCTCGACGACGCTCTCGCTGCGCGGATGACATCGGCGTCGCTGAAGCGAACAAGCAGGAGCGGACTGTCTGATCGTGAGTCGCGAGGTCGTCCGCTACCGACCTTCGCATCGCTGGTGCACGGTCGGTCATGTCCCAGCACGGGACCGAGGGCCGGAGGACGGGAAGAGGGCGGCGACGCCTTCCCATCACTCGGCGACGGGGAGCTCGTCGCCGCACCCGGAACGCCCGTTAACGTCCGGGCATGACTCAGGTCGATGCCGCCACCGTCCTCGGGACCCGCCGCTCGTTCATCGGCGGCGAGTACGTCTCGTCCACCAGCGGCGAGACGTTCGAGACCCGGCACCCGGGGACCAACCGGGTCATCTGCGACGTCGAACAGGCGGGACAGCGGGAGGTCGATCTCGCCGTCGAGTCGGCAGCGGCCGGCTTCGCGACGTGGTCGGTGATGCCGGCGATGGAGCGCAGCCGGATCCTGCGGCGGGCGGTCGAGCTCATCCGCGCGCGCAACGACGAGCTCGCCGCCCTCGACACGCTCGACGCCGGCCGGCCGATCGGCGAGACGACCACCGAGGACGTGCCGACCGGCGCCGACGTGATCGAGTTCTACGCCGGCCTCGTCCCGGCGCTGCACGGCGAGACGATCGACTTCCCCGGTGGCTTCGCCCGGACCCGGCGCGAACCGTTGGGGGTGTGCGTCGGGATCGGGGCGTGGAACTACCCGATCCAGATCGCGATGTGGAAGTCGGGGCTGGCACTCGCGTGCGGCAACTCGATGATCTTCAAGCCGGCCGAGGTCACCCCGATCTCCGCCGCGGCCCTCGCCGAGATCTACCTCGAAGCGGGATTGCCCCCCGGCGTGTTCAACGTGGTGCACGGCGATGCCCGGGTCGGGCAGATGCTCGTGCGTCATCCGGGCGTCGCCAAGGTGTCGCTGACCGGCGAGGCGGGAACCGGCAAGATCGTGATGGGCGACGCCGCGTCGACGCTCAAGAAGGTGACCCTGGAGCTCGGCGGCAAGTCACCGATCGTCGTGTTCGATGATGCCGACGTCGACAGCGCCAGAAACGCCGCGCTCACCAACAACTTCTACTCGACCGGGCAGGTGTGCTCGCACGGCACGCGGGTCTTCGTGCAGCGCGGGGTCTACGAGCAGTTCCTCGACGGTTTGGCCGAGCGCGTCGGCAGCTTGTCTGTCGGCGATCCGTTCGATCCCGCCACGATGATCGGACCCCTCGTCAGCGCCGAGCACCACGACAAGGTGATGCGGTACATGAAGCTCGCGCTCGACTCGGGTGCGCGCCACATCGTCGGCGGTGAGGTGCCCGACGATCCGGCGTTGGCCAGCGGGAACTACGTCGCGCCGGCGGTGTTCGCCGACTGCACCGACGAGATGGCGTTCGTGACCGACGAGGTCTTCGGCCCGCTGATGGCCGTGCTCCCCTTCGACGACGAGGTCGAGGTCGTCGCCCGCGCCAACGCCACGGACTACGGGCTGGCCGGGGCGGTGTTCTCGTCCGACGTCGCACGGGCCAACCGGGTCGCCAACGCGATCCAGGCCGGTTTCGTGTGGATCAACGACTACGGCACGATGCCGCCGTCGGTGCCGTTCGGCGGGTACAAGCACTCTGGCATCGGCCGCGAGAACGGCGAGCAGGCGATCGAGCACTACACCCAGATCAAGACGATCTATACCAACCTCACGCCCGTCGACCCGTACATGTAGTGCCCGCATGAAGGGTGGCCGAACGAGCGACGCCGGCCCCGCCCTCAACCTCTGGCTCCAGCCCGACTGCGACACCGACCGGTTCTCGGACGCCGTCCCGTGCACGCGTAAGGTGCCGATGTGGACAGCGAGCACCTTCCATCGTTCTCACTGAACGGTCGTGTCGCGATGGTGACGGGGGCGAGTCGTGGCATCGGTCGCGGTTTGGCCGATGCGTTGGCAGCGGCAGGAGCCACCGTCGCCGTGACGGCACGGGAGCGTCGCGACGCCGATGCGGTCGCCGACGAGGTGAACGCCGCCGGCGGGAACGCCACCGCTCACGCGCTCGACGTCTCCGACGTCGCGTCGATCCGATCAGCCGTCGACGAGGTCGTCGAACGTCAAGGGCGTCTCGACGTACTGGTCGCGAATGCCGGGCTCGGCGCGAACCATGCGGCGCTCGACGTGAGCGAGCACGACTGGGACGAGATGATGGACGTCAACGCGAAGGGCTTGTTCTTCACGGCCCAGGCGGCCGGCCGGGTGATGGTCGCACAGGGCACGGGCCGCATCATCGCGATCAGCTCACAGGCCTCACTGGTCGGGATACGCGACCATGCCGTGTACTGCGCGTCGAAGGGCGCCGTCAACCAGCTCGTGCGCGTCCTCGCGCTCGAATGGGGTACTCGCGGCGTCACGGTCAACGCGGTCGCACCGACGTTCATCTACACGCCCGGAACAGCTGAGCGCCTCGACGACCCCGAGTACCTCGGGGCGGTCGTCGACCGGATCCCCATGGGCCACGTCGGCACGATCGCCGATGTCGCCGGTGCCGTCGTCTACCTCGCCTCGGACGCGGCCGCCATGGTCACCGGCACGATCCTCGCGGTCGACGGAGGCTGGACCGCTCAGTAGCGGCGCCCGGCGTCCGCCCGGGTCGTCGAGGGTTGACGTTCAGGGATCGACGATGGCGAACGTTCCCGCGGCCGACGCCATGAGCCGCTCAGCGTCGCCGACGATCCGCGCCTCCAGGTGGACGACGTGGCGCCCGCGCTTGACCACGTTGGCGACGGCGGTCAGTCGTCCCTCGGCAACCGGTCGGATGAACCGCAGCGACACCTCGATGCTGGCGCAGAAGCGACCCTGCTCGATCGCACTCATCGTCGCCTTCCCCATCGCGGTGTCGACCAGGGCGAACAGGACCGCTCCGTGCACGACACCGTTCGGATTGAGGTGATCGTGCCCGACGTCGAGGTGGGCGATCCCGCCACCCGGCTCGCCATCCGTCACCTCCATCCCGAGAAAGTGCTTGAGCGGGAACTCGCCGTACGCCGCAGGCTCCCCCTCGATGTCATGGCTCGTCCGATGGTCGCTGTCCGTCATGGACTCGACGCTATTCGTCGCGGGATGTCCGCAACCCGGCCGGGAGTCGTCGCCCTGCCGACGACCGGTGAACGCACCGGTCGGTCGGATCCGAGCGCCGTGGGTCCGTGAACGTGCGGGGCGTCGAGGTCGAGTCAGCTTCGTTGCTCGCACGGTGCGCCGACATGGCCGGCCGCGGCCCACCACGAGGAGACGCAACCCGGCGAGCGGGGGCGCCGGCCGATGGAACAGCGCAGCGTTCGCGGTGAGGGCCTCAGTGGGAGAGCTCCCGTTCCGGCGAGCCGAGGCCGGGGAACCCGGCGTAGGCAGGGAGTGCGGGCTGGCCGCCGAGATGGCAGTAGAGCACCGTCGAGCCGGCAGGGATCTCACCGGAGCGAATCATGCCGATCAGACCGGCCATCGACTTGCCCTCGTACACCGGATCGGTGAGCATCCCCTCGGTTCGTGCAGCGAGCTGGATCGCCTCGACCGTGCCCCGGTCGGGGACACCGTAGGCCGGCCCCTCGTACCCGGACACGATCGTGATCTCGTCGTCACGCAGCGGACGGTCGAGGTCGATCTTGGCGGCGGTGTCGGTCGCGATCCGCGTCACTTGATCGATGGTCCGATCCAGCGTTGCCGACGCGTCGATGCCGATCACCCGCCGACCGGGCCGATCGGACAGTGCGAAACCCGCGATCATCCCGGCGTGGCTGGAGCCGGTGACGGTGCACACGATGATGGTGTCGAAGAATTCACCCAGCTCGGCCTCCTGGGCCTCGACCTCGATGGCCCAGTTGGCGAAGCCGAGACCGCCCAGCGGGTGATCGGAGGCGCCGGCCGGAATGGGGTACGGCTTCCCTCCCGCCTCGACCACCGAATCCAGTGCCCGCTTCCAGCTGTCGCGGATGCCGATGTCGAACCCGGCCGGGTCGACCCGAACGTCGCCGCCCATGATCCGGGTGAGCTGAATGTTGCCGACCTTGTCGTAGTTCATGTCGTTGTAGTCGACCCAGCCCTCTTGCACCGTCACGGCCTTCAGGCCGAGATGACATGCCACACCCGTGACCTGACGGGTGTGGTTCGACTGGATGCCGCCGATCGAGACCAGCGTGTCGCACCCGGTGTCGAGTGCGTCGGCGGCGAGGTACTCGAGCTTGCGAACCTTGTTGCCGCCGAAGGCGATACCGGAGTTGCAGTCCTCCCGCTTCGCCCAGATCTCCACCTGGCCACCGAGCGCCGCGCTCAGGCGCGGCAGCGGATGGATGGGCGATGGGCCGAACAGCAACGGTTCGCGGCGAAAGTCGGAGAGGCTCATCCCGACAGATTCTCATCTGGACCGTGTCGTCGAGAACCGCTGCCTCGCCGTCCTCGAGATCGGCGCTCCGTCCCGTGTCACTCGCGAGCTGCGCCGCTGACGGCGTCGAGAGCGTGGATTCCTCGGACCGGGTGCCCACCCGTCGGACCGCTCGGCCCACGGGTGTGGGTAGCGGTCGCCCTCATCAGTCGGGGTAGTCGGTCGGCCGCAGCTCGATCGGGTGGCCGTGGGGGGTACGGTCCGCGGCGTTGCGCCACGCCTCACGCGTGCGTGCCTGCTCCGCTGCCGAGGCGGCGCCGTGCTCCGACACCAGTCGTTCGAGGGCGGCGAGCCAGTGGTGGTAATAGGTCTCTCCCGTATCGGGGTCGCCGGCCGCCTGCGCTCGTTCGATCTCGTCGGCCAAGGCCGCCGCCCACTGCGGCCACGTGAACAGGCCCTGCTCGTGGAGCCCCACCGCCATCGCGAACGCGTGCGCCTCCCATGGCTCGCGGAACACAGCCTCGCCGTCGATCTGCGGTTGGCCGGGCGACAACTGCGACCTGGACGTCACGATCGACCTCCGTCGACGTGGCTGAGGTACGACTCCCACGCGTCGACCGACACCCGCTGACCGGGTGCGGCGTCGTCCCACAGACCGGTCGCGTCGAACACGACCGTGTAGAGCCACTCCGGTTGCTCGCCGAGACCATGAGCGTTGGTGTCGGGGAGCACATGAGCGCCGTGGACGCGCTCGATGGCGCCGATGCGCCCGGCGACGTACGTCGGCAACCTGGTGTGGTGATCGACCCGGCCGGAGCGCGTTCGCACCTGATCACCGACGGCGAATCGGGCCGGACCGTTCGGCTCGCGCTCTGTGGGTCCTCCACGCGCCAGCGCGGCGGCGACGCGATCGGCGGTGAACACCCGACGGTTGGTGTCCGGCGCGGCGAGCGATCGACCGGTGGCCACCTCGGCCTCGGTCACCAGTTCGTGCTCGACCAGCAGGCGCTCGAGCGCTGCGGTCCAGATCTCGTAGTACGACAGGTCGGCATAGTTCGGCAAGGTCTCGCGGGCGCTCCGGCTCCGGTCGATGTTCCAGCCGCCGGGTACGCCTGCGGCCAAGGTGAGTGCCAGCGCCTTGGCGTGCCACTCGTGGTGGAACACGACGCCCTCGGGTTCGTACTCGATCGGGCCGTGTCCGGTCGTGCCGCCGAGGTCGGCGTGTGTGAGGTACCTGTCGCTCACGCCCGCGTCGCTCCGTGGTCGGCGAGCTCGGACGGATCGAGTGGGCGACCGACGCCGATCATCGAATCGCGCGTGACCAGATCGGCCAGTTGCTCCTCCGACCAGCCATCGGTGCCGGCAGGACGCTGGGGGATCACGAGGTAGCGGACCTCCGCGGTGGAATCCCACACGCGGGTCTCGACGTCGTCGGGCAACGACACGCCGAACTCTTCCAACACCCCTCGCGGATCGCGCACCACTCGCGATCGGTAGGGGGCGCTCTTGTACCAGGTCGGTGGCAGACCGAGCACGGGCCACGGGTAACAGCTGCACAGGGTGCACACGACCAGGTGGTGGGTGTCGTCGGTCTGCTCGACCGCCACCATGTGCTCGCCCTGGCGACCGCCGTAGCCGAGCGAAGCGATCGCCGCCGTCGCGTCCCGACGAAGCCAGTCACGGAACTCCGGGTCGACCCACGCCCGGGCGACGACGCGGGCGCCGTTCCGCGGTCCGATCCTGGTCTGATAGGTGTCGATCAGCTCGTCGAGTGCAGCCGGGTCGACGTATCCCTTCTCGGCGAGCAGCGTCTGGAGCGCCCGGACGCGCACGTCCATCGGATCGAGCTCGCTGTGATCGTCGTCGTGATCGTGATCGTGCCCCATCATGACCGAGCGTAGAACAAGCCGACGACGAGCGTGTCGGGCCGCGCGACTCGATCGCGCGCCCCGCTCTCGTCACACGGTCCAGTCGTCGAGCGTGGTGACGACGTCGTCGACGGTCCAGACCAGTCGGCCGTACTCCATGATCGCCCCGGCGACGAAGTAGTTCAGGCCGCCGTCGCCCATGCCCGCGTTGCGGCGGCGGGTGATCCGCCAATCCGTGACGAGCCCGAGGATCCCGCGGTGGCGGTCGGGTCGAGTCCGGACGAGCTCGCCGAAGATCCCGATCTCGCAGGCCGTGCCGTCGTCGATCATCGGCCCGTCGAGCAAGGCGACCATCGCTTCGGCGTTCCGGACACCGGCGGCGTCGACCGCGAACACCGTCGACGCGTCGATCGGTTCGAACGATTGTTCGTGGGGCACGAAGCACGTGTGCCCCGACCCCTCGAGTCGGCGGGCGACCGCCGCCACCGCGTCACGCTCGCCCTTCGTGAACATCGGTCCCGCCAGGTAGAGCTGCACGCCGCCATCGTCGCACACCAGCCGGCGACCGCCGAGCGCCCGCAACGCACCGACTCGCGCTGGTCGACGCTCACACCACGCGGGAGATGTCGGTGATGTCCCGGATCAACGCGACCAACCCCAGAACGGCGATCCCGAGCCAGACCGAACGCACCACCAGGCCGTACGGACTCGTCGACCGAATCCGCTGCACCACGCCGAACCGCCGGACGATGAGCATCGCGGTGACGACCGCCGTCACGAAGGGAAGGAGCACGAGCGTCGGCGGGAAGGCGAGTACCGAGACCACCGGTAGCGCCCACATCAGGCGGCCGCGCCGGGTCCACGAGTCGGCGTTCGCGACCCGGTCGACGACCGGACCGATGAAGGTGCCGAACAGACCCGGGAGTGCGATGAAGAGCCCGACCGCCAACCAGGTCGGCTTCAGGAGCCGGAAATCGATGCCGTCGGCGTGGATCAGCGTCGAGCCGACGACCGCGCCTGTGGCCAGCCCGATCGTGAGGCGGCGGAACCACGGTGGTCCGATCAACCACGGCCGCACCAGGTGATACGCGCCCGCACCGAGGATGCCCGCCAGTGCACCGATGACGAGCAGGTTGTAGGTGCCGCCGACCGTGAACTCGCCGATGGTGAAGTCGTCGTCGCTCTGGATACCGATCACCAGGTCGGGTGAGGTGACGCGGAGGACGAACATCGCCAGCCGGCTGCCGAGGCCGGCGACGACGACACCGTACGCGATGCCCGCGACGACCAGCACCCTCAGCTCATCGAGGATCGCTGCGACGAGCTCGTGCGACGTTCGAGCACCGGCCGTCGCCCCCTGTTCGGAGATGTCGACCGGCGTCCGTGTGGGTACTTCGCTCATACCCGTACCGACGAAGGAGACGCACGCCCGGGTGACGCGGGTGATGCCGCCGTGCGTTGTATCAGCGGGCGGCGGTGAGTCGGTCGTGGGGGATCGCGTGGACGGTTCGGCCCCGGTAGCCGGTCATCGTCTCGGCGGCGCACAACGCGTTCCAGATCGATTCCTCGACGGCCTCGGCGGTGGCGTTGAACAGCGGTGTCATCAGCTCTGCCGGCAATGTCGCCACCGTCGTCGTCGACACGGCATGGAGCGGGACCCGGTTGTGGGTGGAGAAGGCGAGGAAGATGTCACCACTCCCGTTCCCGCCCGTGCCGCCGGCGCGGGCGAGGCCGACGGTGGATCGGCGGGCGAGCCGCTTGCACTGATCGGCCAGCAGCGGGGCGTCGGTCGCGATGATCGCGATGATCGAACCCGACTCGGCCACGGTGGGATCGGTCGGCAGGGGTACCACGTCGCCGCCGAATTCGCCGCCGATCGGCCTCCCGTCGAGACGAAGGAGTTCCCGAGCGCCGTAGTTGGCCTGTACGAGCGCCCCGACGGTGCAGGTCGAACCGGCGATGTCGACCGTTCGAGACGACGTGCCGATGCCGCCCTTGAACTCGTGGCAGACCATCCCGGTGCCGCCACCGACGTTGCCCTCGACGATCGGCGCCTCCCGGTCGGCGTCCTCGATCGCAGCACGAACGTCGTCGGCAGTCAGATGGAAGGCATCGATGTCGTTGAGGAATCCGTCGTAGGTCTCGCCGACGATCGGGAGGCACCAGGTCGCATCGGGGTCGCGGCGCACCTCCTCGGCGACCAAGGTGTCGCGCACGAGCCCGACCTGGTGGGTGTTCGTGATGCCGATCGGTCCGCTGATGAGGCCGGACTCGTCGAGCCAGTGCGAACCGGTCATCTCGCCGTTCCCGTTGAACGAGTACAACCCGCCGTAGCAGAGGTCGGTTCGCTCGCGACGAGGTCGGGAGTTCACGATCGTGACACCGGTGCGCGCCACGCGGGGTTCGTCTCGGATCACCGTGCAGTGGCCAACCGACACGCCCGCGACGTCGTTGATCGCGTTGCGCGGCCCTGGCGTGCCGGTGCCGATCGTGAGTCCGAGGTCGCGCAGTCGAGCCACGATGCGGATCGTACGCACCCCGGCTCGCACTGCCGGAGAATCCGAATGCCTCGGGCGCGGTGTGCGTCACGCGCCGTCACCCGCGTACCTGTGGTCGCCCAGTCGGCCCGAGGGGCCCGGGAGTCGTGACGGTCGACGGTCGATCACGAACCCCGTAGGGTTCGTCGGGCGCGGAGAAGGAGCGATCTGATGGACCTCGGACTCACCGACAAGCGGGTGCTGGTGACGGGAGCCAGCCGCGGGATCGGCCGGGCGATCACCGCCGCGTTCCTGGGCGAGGGCGCGCGGGTGGCGATCTGTGCTCGCGGCGCCGACGCACTGGCTGCGGCCGCCGACGACCTCGGCGCGCTCGGGGAGGTGCATCACCGGCAGGTCGACATCGGCGTGCCGGGTGCCCCGGCGGCATTCGTCGACTGGGCGAACGACGTGATGGGTGGCGTCGACGTGCTCGTGTCGAACGTGTCGGCGATGGCGCCGGATTGGCGGACGATGTGCGCCGTCGACCTGGTGGGGACCGACGAGCTGATCCGTGCGGCGCTCGATCGCATGGACGATCACGCCGGCGCCAACATCGTGTGCATCGGTTCGCGCGGCGCCAGCACCGCAGCCCCGCGGATCGCCGCCTATGCAGCGGTGAAGGCGGCGACGATCAGCATGGTCAAGTCGCTCTCTCGTGAGGTGGCGCGACGCGGGATCAGGGCAAACGTCGTGTCGCCCGGCGACATCATCTTCCCGGGCGGGGTGTGGGACGAGGCCCGCCGGGAGAGTGGCAAGCTCTGGGACGCGATCGTGCGGGAGAACGCGTTCCGCCGGCTCGGTACACCGGACGAGATCGCGAACGTCGTGGCCTTCGTCGCCAGTCCACGCGCGAGCTTCGTCACCGGCGCCAACATTCTCGTCGACGGCGGGGCCACCAACGGCCTCCAGATCTGAGGCAGCGAACCGGCGGCCCGGTCGTCAACGCTTGCGACCTCGCTGCAAGCGCGTGAGCGCGTTGGTTGTGACCCTCGCGACGGCAGGGTCGGACACCAGCCCGAACACCCAGTCGGTCGTGCCGATCGTGACGACCTCGCCACCGCCGGACCCGAACGGGCGGGCCACCACCATCACCGCGTTGCCGTGGCGCACTCGTGCGATCGAGTCGGCATCGATTCGCCCGAACAAGCGCTCGGCGACGAAGTCGAGGTCGCCCTGGTCGTCGAGCGCCGAGATCGACGCCGGGTACTCACCGTCTCGCAGGTTCGACGACGGGCACAGGGCGACGATCTCGAGGTCCTCGGGTGTCCCGTCGTCGCCTGCCCGGACGGGCAACTGGTACTCGTCGAACTGGATCCGGCAGCCCACGGTCTCGTAGCCGACCACGCCATCACGCCCGCCGAGCACGTCGCCGTACCGCAGCCCGGTGCCCTCGAACAGCCAGTGATCGTCCCGATAGACGATGAACCCGCCGACACCTCGGGCCGTTGCGAGACCGAATCGGTGGTAGAGGCCCCATGCCGAACCGGCCCCGAGGACCGAGGTCTCCGGGCGCCCGACGATCGGGTCGGCCCACATCCCGGTCATGGTCGCCGGGTCGCCGTCGGTCATCACCGGGTCGGTCCGGTGCGCCGAGTACTTGTGGCCGATCATCGTGGCGCCGTCATCCTCGATCCGGACCTGCCAGAACATCGTGTTGCCCGAGAAGCACGCCAGCCGCCCATCGGCCCGGAGATGCTCCTCGAGCACCTCACGCTGGCGCGCCGACCAGTACTCGTCGTGACCCACCGACACCATCAGTCCGTATCCGTCGAGCGCCGACGGATCGGCGTCGAGGTCGGACGAGACGGCGTAGTCGAACGTCCAACCAGCACCCTCCGCCCACTCGACGAATCGCCGTTCGAACGTGAACCACCCCGATGATCCGATCGCAGCGGGGTAGCCGCGTTCGTTGCGGTACTCCTGGTAGACGACCCCGTCGGCGTCGGGTTGCTCGTCCCAACGAACGGGACGGGCCTTGCGGTCGTCGCGCTCCACTTCGGGTCGGCAGAGCAGCCCGCGGGCGAACGGCCGTCGGAACGACACCTGTGATCCCCCCGTGTACAACGAGCAGCCGCCCCAGTTGTTGTACGCGTTCCACGTGTTGGTGGCCAGCACGAGCAGCGGCGCGCCGGTCGGCGCCGGAGCGCGCACCACGAAGCCCGCATGGGCGATGTCGCGGCCCGATCGGGCGCCGCCGGCGGTGAGGGTCACGAGGTAGAACCCGCTCCACCAACCCTCGGCCACGTCGATGCGCAGACCCACCGGCCAACTGCAGCCCTTCGCGTCAGCATCCGGCGGGGGCGGGTGGAACTCGCCCGTCACCGGTTCGATCGAACGCCAGACCTCCTCGCGCGTTGCTCCCCATCGCTCGATGACGACGTCGTACGACTCCACCTTGGTCGACACGTGCAGTTCGACCGTGTCCCCGGCGCAGTAGCTCAGGCGGCCGCAGTACGCCTCGATGTCGTCGAAGAAGGTCACATCGTCGGCCACAGTCGGGATGCTAGGTGTGTCAGGGGAGATGCTGTCGATCTGCGCGTCATGATCCGACCGCTCGTTGGATCTGCGACAGGTGCTCGGCCGCGGAGGCGCTCGACGCGGTTCCTCGGCGACGGGCGGTCGTGGAGGAGCGTTGGCGAGCTTCCCGACCGGTGCCACCGGGCGCAGTTCCGCGCTCAGACGGGTCGGCGGCGATGCCAATCCGTGGCCCGCTGGAAGGCGTGACCGATCCGCAGCACGACGTGCTCGTGCATCGCCGGGGCCTGGATCATCAGACCGATCGGCAGGCCCGCGCCCGTGAACCCGCACGGCACCGACAGCCCGCACCACTCGAGCCGATTCCCGATCGAGGTGTTGCGCAGGTAATCACCGTTGAACCGGACGTAGGTCTCCGGCGTGGCGTCGACCTCGCGGATCGGGTGGGCCGGCAGCATCGTCGTCGGGACGAGGAAGGCGTCGACGCCGGCGGTGCGCGCGGTGAACGACAACCGCAATCGACGCCAGGTGTCGAACGCCTCCAGGAAGTCGACCGCCGACAGCTCGAAGCCTGCTCGCATACGGTGCGCTACGACCGGGTCGAGCTCGACGAACGACTGCTCCAGGAACCGGCGGTTGACAGCGCAGCCCTCCGCAGCCACGGTGCGCGCCCGGTGCGGAGCGCCGTCGCCACCCATCACCTCGTGGATCTCCGGCGCCTCGATCGACGTCACGTCCGCACCCAGATCGGCCAGCACGTCACCGGCCGCGCGGACGGCATCGACGACAGCCGGGTCGGCATCGTCGAAGAACATCGTCTCGATGAACGCCAGTCGCATACCGGTGACGTCGTCGGTGAGCGCGCGTGACACGTCGTGCGGCGTCTGCCCGAACGTCGACGGGTCGCCATCGTCGGGCCCCTGGATCGCGCGGTAGACGAGCGCGCAGTCGGCAGCCGATCGCGCGAGGGGACCGACCGAGTCGAGTGTCGGGCTGAGCGGGTACACGCCGGCCCGGCTGACCCGGCCGACCGACGTCTTCAGGCCGGTGATGCCGCACAGCGAAGCCGGGATGCGGACCGACCCACTCGTGTCGGTCCCGAGCGCGACCGGTACGAGCCCGGCGGCGACGGCGACCGCCGAACCGCTCGACGAACCACCCGGTACATGCGCTTCGGACTCGCGCCAGGGGTTTCGTGGTGTGCCGGTGTCGTGGTTGATACCGACACCTCCGTAGGCGAACTGGACGGTGTGGGTCTTGCCGACGAGCACCATGCCCGCATCGCGCAGCCGCCGCACGACGGTCGCGTCCTCGTGGGCGGTGTTGTCGGCGAGCAGATGGGTTCCGGCGCCGGTGGCCTCGCCTGCGACGTCGAACAAGTCCTTTGCTGCGTACGGGAGGCCGTGCAGCGGTCCGCGGGACTCGCCGGCGGCCAGCTCGCGCTCGAATTGCGCTGCCTCGGCCAGCGCCGGCTCACGCCGGGTGCTCACGAAGGCGTGGAGCCGATCATCGTGCTCGGCGATTCGGTCGAGCGAGTGTCTCGTCAATGCGACGGGCGACAGCTCGCGAGCCTGCAGCAGCGTCGACAGCTGGATCGCGTCGAGATCGTCCAACTCCTCCATCGCGTCGAGAGTACGCGACCGACGGTTCGGCGATCCGGAGGAAAGCACATCGACGACGTTCACGACGTGTCCGGGGGCGGGATCCGACGCCGGGCTCGTGCTGAGCGGGACGTCGCGGCGAACGCGATCGCCGCAGCGTGGCCGACGTTCAGCGAGTCCACGGACGGGCTGATCGGGATCTTCACCCGTAGCGTCGCCATCGCCGTCGTTGCGTCGGTCAGGCCCGGACCCTCGGCGCCGAGCACGATCGCCAGACGCTCAGGTACCGCCGTACCCCAGATGTCGACCGCATCGTCGGCCGGCGTGAGCGCCCACGATTCGAACCCTGCCGCATGCAGCACGTCGAGCGCGCTCGGCCAATCGCTCGGTGCCACACGAGCGATTCGCATGTGCAGGATCTCACCCATGCTGACGCGCACCGTGCGCCGGTAGTACGGGTCGGTACAGGTGGGGCTCAGCACGATGCCGTCGATGTCGAATGCCCGTGCCGCGCGGGCGATGGCGCCGACGTTCTCGTTGTCGTTCAGACCCTCGAGCACGATGACGCGCGTCGTCGTCGCAGCGAGGTGTCCAACGGTGGTGAGCGGTTGTCGGAACGCCGAGACCAGCACGGCGCGCGGCAGGCGAAATCCGACGATTCGGTCCATCACCTCACCCTCGGCGACGTAGACCGGAACCCCTGCGAGCTCCGGTCGCGAGAGGTACGGCAGGAACCGGTTGACCCTCGATGGAGACAGCAACACCGAGCGGAACCGGTGCCCCGAGTCGATCAACCGCTCGATCGACATCCATCCCTCTGACATGAAGAACTCGTCGCCCTCCATGTCACGCCGGGCCGGCTGATCGTTCAGTCGCCGATAGTCGGCCGCACGAGGATCATCCGCGTCGTCGATCCTGATCGTCCCGGCCATCGGTGCGACCGTACGACATCCCGGTTGTCACGTGCTGAAGGCCTCCGCGGCGACGACGTGGGTGAGCGGCGGTGGAGTCGGAGTCGTCGAGCTCGTCGACCTCGACCCTCGACGCCGACGAACAGTCGGTCGTCGACAGCCGTCGTCTCGTTGCCGATCGCTCACCGCTCCGAAAGCACTCAGTGCCACGATCCAGCAGGCGACCCAGCCCCGCACCGGCACGCGTCGGTATCGACGCTTCCACCACACGATCTGCGGCTCCGGTGGGCCGACCGGAAGGTCGGCGGTGCCGTCGATCCGAGGAGGTTCCCAGTTCGCGACCGTGCCTCCCGAAGCGGGCGAACGGTACGTGCCCGCGTCGACGGTTGATCACGAGGCGGAGGCGGTACGCCAGCTGCTTGCTCCCGTCGGACCGTGCAGAAGGGTGGACAGCTCGGCTCTGGTGGTGCATATTCGGGGTGGCCACGACGGGCGAGGATGGGGGTTCCGGGTCATGCAGGTGTGGAAGCGAGCATGTGGTGGGGCGGTGGTCGGTGTCACGGCTGGCGTCGCGGTCGCGGGAACGGTGTCGGCGCAGGCGGCCGGTACTTCGACCGACGATGGGTTCGACTCGTCGGAGGTGTTGGCTGCCGGGGTGTTCGTCCTGGCCGCGATCATCGTGATCGGCATCGGATTGCTGTTCTCGCACCGGTACCACGAGCGCCTGCTGCAGAGCATCGACGCGGCCATCAGGCTCGGCAAGGTGGACACGATTGCCACGTCGAACGACAGCTCACTCGACGCAACCCGGACGCGAGGAGCGCCCCAGATCGGTGTCACGGGTCCGACGACCGTGGAGGTCGGGCAGACCGCGGTCTACGAGGCCGTCGGAGCGAGCGACCCGAACGCGGTGTCGTGGTCGATCGAGGGCGGCGACGCCACGCCGAGCGTGGGCCAAGGAGCGTCGATCGGGGTGGCCTTCTCGAAGACCGGGTCGGCCGTGGTGACCGCGGCACAGGAGGGCTCCACCTCGGCGCCGCTGTCGGTCGACGTCATCGCGAGCACCAAGGTGGGTGGGCGTGAGGGCATCGTGTTGCCGTTCGTCATCAAGAACTGGGCCCGATTCGTCGTCGTCATCTTCGGTGTCGGTGCGATCGCGGCGTTGATGGCGCTCGGTGTCGTCAGCGCAGAAGGTGGCATCGGTGTCCTCGGCGTGCTGCTCGGTGTTGGCGGCGCGACGGCGAACGCCGACTCCGAATCGAAGCCCACGGACAAGTCCTGAAGCTCGGCAGGCGCCGAGCCAGACCGCGCCGTGATCTTCAGCCCGGGTAGGCCTCGAGATCGAACCGTCCGAGGTCGAGGCGATTCCTGCTGCCGAACAGCCATCCTTGGCCCGGATCGGGGACACCCTCGTCGCGTAGCTCGCAGGAGTCGTCGCGGTAGCTCGTCATGTCGCCGTCGGCGACCGTGCCGGGCCCGTAGTGGCAGACGTCAGTGCCGGCGTCACCGTACAGACGATTCCAGTGGTCGCGCGATGCGCGCCTCCTGGTGCCCTCCGCCGGACCACCGTCGAGCACGTCGTCGCCCGCATTCCCGCGTAGCACGTCTCGACCCAGCTGTCCGTTGAGGTAGTCGTCGCCGGCGTTGCCGTCGAGGTAGTCGTGATCGTCGCCGCCGAGCAGCCGATCGTTCCCCGATCGACCTCTCAAGATGTCGTGGCCGGTTCCGCCGAACAGGCGGTCGTCGCCGTCGCCGCCGTCGAGCCGGTCGTTGCCGTCGTCGCCGAACACCTCGTCGTCGCCTTGTCCGCCATCGATCACGTCGGTGCCGTCGCCGCCGCGGATCACGTCGTCGCCGTCGCCGCCGTTCACGTCGTCGTTGCCGTCGCCGCCGCGGATCACGTCGTCGCCGGGACCGCCGAACACACCGTCGCTGCCCGGGCCGCCGTCGACGAGCCGGTCGTCGCCGTCGTCGCCGATGACGAGCGGGTCGTTGCCGCCGTCGCCGTACACCCAGTCGCGTCCGGCCTGCCCGTTGACCACCGTGTCGGCGCGGTCGCCGCCGTGCACGACATCGTCGCCCGAACCGCCGTACACCTCGTCGACGCCGCCACCGCTGTCGACGAGCCAGTCGTCGTCCTCGCCACCGCTGACGAACGCATCGCTCTCGGCGTCGCCGTAGACCCAGTCGCGACCGGCCTGACCGGTGACGACCAGGTCGTTGCCCGGGCCGCCGTGCACCGTGTCGTCGCCGGCACCGCCGTAGACCTCGTCGGCGCCTCCGCCTCCGTCGACCCAGTCGTCACTGTCACCGCCGGTGACCAGCGGGTCGTTGCCGCCGTCCCCGGTGACGACGTCGCGCCCCGCCTGCCCGTCGACCACGTCGCTGCCGTTGTCACCAGATACTGCGTCGTCGCCCGGGCCGCTGTACACCTCGTCGTCGCCTGCACCACCGGCGACACGATCGTTGCCGTCGCCTCCGTCCAGCCGATCGTTTCCGCCACCGCCGTCGACGACGTCGTTCCCGTCTCCGGCTTCGACCATGTCGTCGCCGCCCGCAGTCGAGACGTCGTCATCACCATCACCGGCGTCGACGACGTTGCGATCTCCGCCCCCCTCGATCCGATCCGCGCCGGCTCCGCCGACGATCTCGCTCGGCCCGGAGCCGGTCAGCACGATGTCGTCGCCGTCTCCCGCGTCGACACGGTCGTAGCCGCCACCGGTGACGATGACGTCGTTGCCCTCTTCACCGACGACGACGTCGTCGGCGGAGCCGGTCGTGATGACGTCGTCACCGTCGATGCCGTCGATCAGCACGCTCGCATCAGCGGGCGTCGCCGCGGTCAGGGTGCCGGGTCCGTAGGTGAGCGACGCTCCGGTCGACACGGAGTTGCCGCGCGGCCCGTAGCCGCGGACGTCGTCGTTGCCGCCGCGCCCGCGGATGATGTCGGAACCGCCGCCGCCGCCGATCACGTCGTCGCCGGTGGTGCCGAGGAGCGTTTCCGAGGTCGAGTCACCCCACACCGTGCACTCGAACACCGCTTCGACGGTCAGGTCGACGACGGTCGTCGTGCCCGCGGGCGCCGCGCCGAGACTGCACGTCGCCGGGCCGCTCGGACCCGTCACCGAGCAACCGGCCGGCAGATCCCCGACGAACCGGATGTCGGCCGACACGGGTACGGTGAGCACCGTCTGGTCCGACGCCACCGGTCCCGAGTTCCGAACGGTGAACCGGTACACGAAGTCGTCACCCAGCCCGGTCGTGGAGAGCGGCAGCCCTTCGACCGAGCGCCCGGATGCGGTCACCTCCAACGAGGGCGCACCCAGGATCTCGACCGTGAAGGCTCGTCCGGCGATCGGACCGGTCAGTCCGGCGCGGTCCGTGGCGCGGACCTCGAACAAATGGTCGCCGACCGGCAGGCCAGCGAAGTTCCTCGAGGTCGCACAGGGCGCCCACGCCGCTCCGTCCATCCGGCAGACCAGGTCGGCCGGTTCGTCGACGGCGAACTCGAACGTCGCCTCGTCGGTGTCGATGACACCCGTCGGCACGGCCGTGATCGTGACGGTCGGTGGCGTCCGGTCCGATGTCCACGTCCGGGTGGCGATGTCGCCGACGAGTCCGTTGGTAGTTGCGGTTGCGCCGGAGGATGTCGCGGCGGATCATGCCGGCTTGCTCTGCTCTCGGTGGAGGCGTGGTCGGTGCCGTCGAGGGTGAAGTAGCGCAACGCCTGCAACTGCGCCGCGATTCGGTTCAGCCATGACGAGTAGGTCGGTGTGTTGGCGAGTTCGACGTTGTTCGCTGCCGCCCACTCGCCGACCCGCGGTCCTTCTTCGTGGACAGGTGCGGGGAGAAGTTGTCGAGCACGGTCCCGATCCTCACCTCGGCGCGGTGCAGGCTGCGGATGTAGCGCACGAACCTGAAGAACGCGGTGCGGTCCTCTTGGGCACCCGGTGGAGCCGATCGGTCGACAGGTCGTCGTCAACAACTTCTGCCCCTCCTGCGGGGCGAGGTTTCTCACGAGGACTCGATCGACCATCCACCAAGGCAGATCCGATGACCTCGGTGTCGGACGCGTAGCCGAGACGACCAGACCGCGTCGACGGCGCCGACGACGTCGTCACGCGGTGCGATCGATGGCACCGCCCTGCCCGCGCTGAATGGGCCTCAGCCGGGAGATGTCCAGCCGCTGACCGCTTTGACCTCGCAGAATTCCTCGATGCCCCACGAGCCGCCCTCGCGGCCGTTGCCCGATTGGCCGTAGCCGCCGAACGGCGACCCCTCGCCGCGGGGCTGACCGTTCATCTCGACCATTCCCGAGCGGAGGCGACGTGCCACCCGACGCGCGCGCTCCGGATCGGTCGTCTGGACGTAGTTGGTCAACCCGTAGGCCGTGTCGTTGGCGATCTCGATCGCCTCGTCCTCGGTGTCGAACGGCATGATCGACAGCACGGGTCCGAAGATCTCCTCCTTGGCGATCGTCATGTCAGGCTCCACGTCGGCGAACACGGTGGGGCGCACGAAGTACCCGCGGTCGTGCCCTTCCGGGCGGCCGGTGCCGCCTGCGAGCAGGCGGGCGCCCTCGTTCTCGCCGGTGGCGATCAGCCCTTGGATCTTGTTCCACTGCGCCTCCGACACGACCGGGCCGATGTGGCGCCCCTCGTTGGCAGCGATGTCGACCGAGGTCTGCTCGGCGATCTGCGCGGCGGTCGCGAGCGCATCGTCGTAGATCGAGCGTTGCACGAGCATCCGGGTCGGAGCGTTGCACGACTGGCCGCTGTTGAGGAAGCACTGCCGCACACCGCGGGACACGGCCTTCTCGTCCGAATCGTCGAAGACGATGTTGGCGCCCTTCCCGCCCAGTTCGAGCGCGACTCGCTTGACCGAATCGGCGGCGTTCTTCGTGATCGCGACACCGGCACGGGTCGAACCGGTGAACGACACCATGTCCACGCCGTGGTGACCCGACAGTTGCGACCCGACGCCTGGCCCGTCACCGTTGACGAGGTTGAACACGCCGGCCGGGAAGCCGGCCTCGTGGACCATGTCTGCGAACAGCGCCGATGACAGCGGCGCTACCTCCGACGGCTTGAGCACCATCGTGCACCCCACGCCGAGCGCTGGTGCGACCTTGAGGGTGACCTGGTTCATCGGCCAGTTCCACGGAGTGATCAGTGCGCACACGCCGACCGGCTCGTACAGGATCCGGTCGCCGGGCGCATGCTCACCGAGGGGACGGTCGAACTCGAACTCCCGGAGCGCCTTGATGAACGTCTTGATGTGTCCTGCTCCGGATCCGGCCTGCGCTGTCAGGGCGAGCGAGATCGGCGCACCCATCTCGAGCGAGATCGCGTGTCCCATCTCGTCGATGCGCGCCATGTAGACCTCGAGCAGTTGCTCGAGCAGCGCGATCCGTTCGCCGACGTCGGTCTGGCTCCACGCCGGGAACGCGGCCGCGGCGGCGGCCACTGCCGCATCGGTGTCGGCCTGGCTTCCGAGTGAGATGACGGCGCAGACCTGCTCGGTCGAGGGGTCGATCACGTCGAAATCGTTGGGCTGGCTCGGCGCGACCCACGCACCGTTGATGTAGAAGGATCGGCGGTCGAGAATCTGGTCGGTCGTCATGGCGGTGCCTCCGGGTAGCGGTGATGACGGAACGGCACCGAGCATGTCACGGCGGGGCGTCGAGAACGTAAGCCGTGCTGCTCCGTCGGCTCGTCGGTCGAGCGGATGGCGACCGGGAACGTGCAGCGACACCCGTTGCGACACCCGTCGCGTAGCGTGGACGAGCATGGGATCCTGCGCCTCTGCGTGTACCACGTCGGCCGTACCAGGGCGATATGTACCGTCTTATGGTACTCATTACATACCAATAAATGGTAGCATTGGATCATGAGGTCGATGAGTCCGTTTCCACATCACGGGCCGCTGGAACCGAGCCAGGTGGCCGGTCGCGACGATCTCATCGACGACCTGGTCGCTCGCGTCACCGCTCATCGCCCCACCGTGCTCGTCGCTCCACGCCGGTTCGGGAAGACGAGCGTGCTCGGGTGCGTCGAATCCCGACTCCACGACACGGTCACCGTGGTCCGGGTCGATCTCTACGAGCTCCGCTCCTGGGCCGACCTGGCTGCCCGCCTCGATGACGCCCTCGCTGCCGTCCCGGCGACGCGGCGCCGCGGTCTCGACCGCGTGGCGGCCGGACTCGAGGTCAACCTCGGCGTCGTCAAGGCAACGCTTGCGCGACCCGGCCATCCCGCCCCCGACACCACGGTCGATCGCATGCTCGACGTGCTCGTCGCCCACGCCCGCGCCAACCCCACCGTCGTCGTGCTCGACGAGTTCTCCTCGATCTCCCGGGTCGACGGTGCCGCCGGGCTCCTCCGCACCAAGCTCCAACACCACTATCAACGGATCGGGCTCGTGTTCGCGGGCTCCGAGCCATCGACGATGCGGATGCTGTTCACCGACGTCGACCAGCCCTTCTACGCGCAAGCCGATCTCGTCGAGGTCCCGCCGCTCAGCCTGCTCGCGTTCACCCGCATCATCGATGCCGGGTTCGGCGGTGCACCGCCACCGAACCTGGCGAGCCGCGTTCATTCCTTCACCAACGGTCATCCCCAGCGGTCGATGCAGCTGGCCGACAGCGCCTGGACCACGGCGAACGACGGCGTCGTCCCCGATGCCGTGTGGGGAGTCGCGTTGGACCGATGCCGCGCCGCCACGGCCGACACGCACGAGACACGATTCTCCGGCCTCCAACCAGCCGATCAGGCCGTGATGCGCCTGGCGGCATCCGACGGAGCGATCTTCGGTCGTGATGCTGTGTTGCTGTCGCTGTCGCGGTCGTCGGCCCAACTCGCACGCCGCCGCTTGCTCGAGCGTGGCCAGATCTCCGAATCCGGTGACCGCCTCGCAATCGTCGACCCGCTCTATGCCGACTGGATACGTCACCGCTTCCCGCTGTGACCCTTCACCGTGTGGCGGATCGGCGTCACGCCGGCCGGAGCTGCGCCGACAGGCGTCCAGCGACGGATGGGGGAACACGGGCGGGTGGGATGAAGGGGAGCAAGGCGACCCTCCGCTCGGGTCCTCAGCGTCGATCAGCGGAAGCGTTGCTGCAGCGTCGCGGCGCCGTCGCCGTTCAGCTCGTCCCAGACGGCGCGGCCCGACATGGCCATCATCAGAGCCTCGGCGGTACCCGACACGAGTTGGCCGTCGCCACGCGACCAGCCTCCGTCGGTCGATTCGAACCTGAGGCCGACGTACCTGCCCTTCCCGACGATGGCGGCAGCCTTCGTGTCGGTCGTCAGGAACGCGAGCGATGTCGAGACGAGCTCGGGGTCGGGGGCGCCTCCGAGGCCGCGATGAACGTCCTGGGTTGAACGACGACGTCGGTCGTCGTCATCTCGCCCGGGAAGATCGGAAGCGCCGACCCCTTCTCCGCCTTCTCGCGCAACGACGCGATCAGCTCGGTCATCGGTCGACCGGCCTCGCGTCGTGCGAGCGTGTCGGCGGCGCAGTCGTCGTCGAACCTGGGCTACGCCATGTTGACGAAGAACGCCGGCAAGCCGACGTCGACGAAGGAGGCGAGATGCGCCGTCACCTGGTGCACCGTCCACTCGCCGCACAGGGTGCGTTCGTCGGCGCGATCGGCCAGTGGTTCCACGAGATCGGCGAAGTCACGCCGGGCCCGCGCCGCCAGTGTCCATCCATCCGTCATCAGGCCATGTTCGCGGTCCGCTGTCTGGGATACAACCAACCGATGGGCGACCTTGCGCCACCCGTGACAGAATCGTCGACCGTGAGCGATCGACGTGACCAGGCCCTGCGATACCTCCGAGAAGACCGGATCATGGCGGTCCTCCGGCAGATCCCGGCCGAGCACCTCGTGCCACTGGCCGACCGTCTCATCGAAGCCGGCGTGCGGTCGCTCGAGATCACCCACGACTACGACCGAGCCACCGACGACGTGGCCCTCCTCGTCGCTCGATTCGGCGACGACGCTTCGATCGGTGTCGGCACCACGTGGTCGATCGAGCAGGCCGAGTCTGCGGCGGCAGCCGGCGCGACGTTCTGCGTCCTGCCGGGCGTCGACGCGGCGACGGCGCTTCGGAGTGCAGAGCTCGGGATGCTCACGTTGCCCGGTGTCCAGACGCCGGCCGAGATCCAACTGGCGATCCGCTCGGGCGCGGACGTGCTGAAGTTCTTCCCGGCCGACCCGCCGGGGGCCGCCTGGTTGGCGCAGGTCGTCCCCGCCTATGCGCAGCGACCCTTCATGGCGACCGGTGGCGTCACCGTCGACAACATGTCCGACTTCTTCGCAGCCGGCGCGATCGCAGTCGGCATGGGCGACTCGCTGTTCGGTCGCTACGACGACCCCGACGAACAGCTGATCCGCGCTGCCGTCGCAGTCGCCCGTTCCTGACGATCGGCACCCGTCGACGGGTCGGATGAGGGTGACGCCGTCGCCGATCGGCAGCATCACAGCCTCGACGTCGTCGCGCGACGCGACATGGTCGTTGAACGCTCGCAGCGCGCCGGTCGACTCGCTCTGGTCTCCGACGTCGACGACGGCACCGTCCCAGGAGTATCGACAGGTCACGCGTCTGGTCGATGCCGATGTTCATTCCCGCCTGATCGGCGAAGCGTTCCTTCGTCGTCGCCGTGAGCCACTCACTCACCTCGTCGCGGTTTGGGTTCCCGTGCTCGATCATGTCGTCGTGGACGGCCTCGTTCATCTCGATCCTGGCGCTCGAGATCCGGATGGCACACATGGGCATCCGCAAGCGGCGCGCCTCGACCGTCGAGAACCCGCCGATGATCCGTCTCGGGTGGGAGGCGATCGTGCGAGAGTCGGCGGAGAACTGCGACCTGGTCGCGGCCGATTCGCTCGCCGGGCCGGGTCGCGGACCGCATCTGGGGAACAGGGCCGTGGCTGATCCGGCAGCGCCCGGACGCGCCGCACGCGAGCGTGCCGGAGTTCGCGGTCGACCAGATCCGCCCGGCGCTCGACCAGATCGAGCAGGCGGGCGCGGACATGGACCCTGTCGAGGCGGCACGGCTCACCCTGCGGGAATCCAGCATCCTCGGCCTGACGCGAAGTCTTCCGATCGATGCCGGTGACGACGCGCTTCGGCAGACTGCGTTGCAGCGCCTCGGCGTTCCGCCCACGTTTGCCTCCCACCGGGCCGTCTCGACGCTCTACGCAAAAGTGATCTCGAGCATCCCTCCGACCTCCTGACGTGCCGCCCGTCGCGAGCTGGCGGTTCGCGTCTCGCGTCCGCTTGGTCGTCGCGACGCCGACCGGTGTCAGCGCCTGACATCGCTACGGTTCCCTGGGTGAACCGAACCGACCGGCTGTACGCGATCGTCGAGGTTCTTCGCGGGCGCTCGCCCGACTGGATGTCCGCATCGGCGCTCGCCGAACGGTTCGAGGTGTCGACCCGAACGATCGAGCGCGACCTCTCGGCGCTGCAACAGGCCGGCGTCCCGATCTACGCCACGCCCGGACGTCGGGGTGGCTACGCCCTCGACACCAAGCACACCCTCCCGCCTCTCAACCTCACGCCCGGTGAAGTCGCGGCGATCGCCACCGCCCTGGCGACCGAGGGCGCCACACCATTCAACACCTCGGGCCGGTCTGCCCTGCGCAAGATCCTCGCCGTACTCCGCGACGTCGATGCCGACGGAGCACGTGCTCTCGCGGAACGCATCCACCTCTTCGACAGGCGCCTCGTCCGCCCACGCCCCCCGGTGGCCGTGGAGTACGCGATCCTCGAAGGACGTGTGGTCACGCTCGACTACGTCGACCGTGAAGGAACGGTCACCGATCGCACCGTCGAACCACTCGCCGTCGTCGGCGACGCCCCGAACTGGTACCTGTGGGCGTGGTGTCGCTTGCGCGACGCCCCTCGCGCGTTCCGCCTCGACCGGATACGCGGCGCGGTGATCCATGAGGAGCACGCGCCCGATCGAGGCATCGATGTGACCGGTCCCGACTTTCCGGGTGGGCCGGGCCGGGGAATCCTGGACGATCTCTGAGCACTCCGACGGAAACACCGACAGAAGGTTGTCGCCGGCCCCATCCATGGTGGCCGGCATGAGCACAACCACCAGCACGTCCACCAACCCCGACCTTCCCTCGACCGACCGACCGGCACCGGTCACCTGGTTCGAGGTCCACACGGCTGACCCAGCCCGCGCGGAGCGGTTCTACGGCACGGTCTTCGGGTGGTCGTTCGATCACGCGATGCCCGGCTACTCGATGGTGAGTCTCGGCGACGAGGCCCCGCACGGCGGCGGCATCGCACACACCGGCGGCGAGCGACCGAACCACGCATTGTTCAACATCCAGGTTCCCGACGTGGCTGCCGCCTGTGACGCGGTGGCGGCCGCGGGAGGTTCGGTCGTCGTGCCGGCCGCGTCGATGGACAACGGTCTGTCGTTCGCCTACATCGCCGACCCCGACGGCAGCGTCGTGGGGCTCTGGTGCCCACCGGCCGGATGACCTCACGGCTCAATGTGCGGAGTCGTGGCCGACACGGCTCCGCGCGGCGGCCGGTGGCGGCACGGGGAGTGGTCCCCATGCCGATGGTGCCGGCGAGGTCCTAACCTGTCGGGCGATGGACTGGCGGCACCGTGTCACGCGGCCTGATGACGTATGGGGTCGTGGCCGGATCTCGCGTGCCGCGCTCGTCGTTCCGTTGCTGGTACTCGCCACCGCCTGCAACGGCGACGACGATGCCACCCCCTCGACCAGCGCCGTGGTGACGAGCCCGCCGACGGCCGACATCGTCGAGAACACGTCACCTCCGACGGCCCCGGCCACCACGCCGGTGGCGTCGATCGCCACGACGTCGCCGCCGGATTCCACGATCCCGCCCCTCACCCCCGACGAGCAGGCCGTCGTGGATGCCACCGTCGCCGCATGGAACGCCTGGAATGAGGTGTTGCTGGAGCCCACCAACGATGCTCGCGTCGAGGCGATCGCTCGCACGCACACTGGCGAAGCGCTCCAGCGTGCCATTGACGTGATAACCAGACGGCGCGTCGAGAACCGCAAGTCGGTCACGAACGCGGACCTTCCGGCGTACATACAACCCGACGAACGCTCGGTGGTCGTCGATCTCGAGAACGGAGTGGCCGAGATCGAGTACTGCCACCTTGATTCCAACGTTGCGGTGGAGATCGGCAGGAACGACGACGGGACGGACCGGGTACTTGACGACTCGATCGCGATCCGGTTCGAGCGCGAGACGTTCGAGCGCGTCGATGGCCAGTGGCTGAAGTCGGATGGGGTCAGTGTCGACGCGGTGGAGGGAGAGACGGAATGTCCCGGGTGATTCGAGTCGCGGGCGGCGCAGTACTGGTTTCTCTCATCGTGGGCGGCGGTTCCGTGTGGGCAGGCAACGGCGACGGAGCCAACGATCCCGTCGATCCGCCGCCCGCACCCGTTGATCCGCCGGTGATCACCGCCGAGGTGGAGGTCCCCGACACGGAGGAGCCTGGTGGCCCCGGCACGGTCGCCGTCGAGATCCCGTGCAGTTGGAGCCGTGTGCCGGCGTCGTCCGAGCAGGCCGATGCCCTCAACACGATCTACGAGGTGGTTGCGATCGTCATCAACGTCGTCGTCGGCGGATCGTTCGTCGTCGAGGTCACGTTCTACTCCGAGGACGGGGTGCTGCACCGCTACGACGAGGTGAGCGACCGCTACGAGTACGAGGTGGTCGCGGACTGCACCGGTGCGACGGCGCCAGCGGGCTGGTCGACGGGTGACATCGACTGGTGGACGACCTCGGACCCCGACCCGGTGCTCCTCCTGCCCGGCGCCCGCCGCGAGGCGACCAGACCGATCACGTTCCCCGTGCCCGACCTCAGCCCGGCCGACGAGGGTGTCGTGAACCTCGGGATGTGGCTGGCGGTGCAGCCGGCCGGCCCGATCTCGGTCGAGGCCCGCCTCGGCTCACGCGTTCTGGGCGCGGACGACCGCCACCGTGATGGAGACGACGTTCGATCCCGGCAACGGAGAGCCTCTCGTGGCGTGTCCGGGGTTCGGCACCCCCATCCCGGAATCGGCACTCGACTCGATCGCTGAGGGGCCGTGCGGGTACACCTACCCGGCTGCGGTCGAGGGTGGTGCCATGACGGTCTCGTCGACGTGGTGGGTCACGTGGGAGCTGTCCGACGGCCGGACGGGACGTGACGCCGACATCGTCGTGTCGACCGTCGTCCCGTACGACGTCGTCGAGATCCAGACCGTCGGCACCCGCGGCTGAGCAACACGATCGCCCCGGTCCGGGTCCGGAGCGTCACACTGGAGCCCATGGCCGACGTACGTCGTTTCGTGATCCAGCAACACGATGCGACCCGGCTGCACTGGGATCTGCGACTCGAGCGCGACGGCGTCCTGCGAAGTTGGGCGCTGCCGCGCGGCGTCCCGTGGAACCCGAAGGAGAACCGGCTGGCGGTCGCCACGGAGGATCACCCGCTCGACTTCCTCGACCACGATGGCGACGACTCCGACCCTGGCTACGGGTCCGGACGCCTCACGACGTGGGACGTCGGTACCTACGAGACCCATACGTGGGAGGACGGCAAGGTCGTGGTCACGCTCGCCGGCAAGCGGGCGTCGGGGAAGTACTCGCTCTTCTCGATGCGCGGCGGCACGGACTGGCTGATCCACCGCATGGATCCGCCCGACGACGCGCATCGCGAGCGTGTGCCGCTCGGTATCCACCCGATGCGGGCCAGCCTCGGTGAGCTTCCCGACGACGCCTGTCCGGCTGGGCATACGAGCCTCGTTGGCACGGCATCCGGGCCCTCGTCACCGACGACACCGGCCGGGTGGTCATCACCGACGCCGCCGCCGAGAACTGCTCGCTGAAGTTCCCGGAGGTTCGACGGATCGGACGCGCGATCGGTCATCGAGAGTTGATCCTCGATGGGGTCATCGTGCCGGTCGGCGCCACCGGCGACCCGCGCCACGACCACGCCGAACTCGCACGTCGGATGTGCATCGCGAGCGACAGCGGCGCCCGCAACGCGGCCAAGGCGGTACCGGTCGTGTTCATCGCGTTCGACGTGTTGTGGGTCGACGGTCGCCTGATCACGTCGCTGCCGTGGGAGCTGCGTCGTCGGCAACTCGATGATCTCCGCCTGGACGGCCCCTGGTGGCGAACGAGCCCGGTGCTCGCGCGCGAGGAGGCGTTCGGTCTGATCGACGACGGCCCCGGGATCGTCGCCAAGCGCGTCGACAGCCCCTACATGACCGCGAGCACCACGCACAACTGGCTTCGCACGACCTGATCACCCGGTCGCCGGACCCGTCGCGTGTGTCGTGTCGGCCCGTCCTGCCACACCGCGATCCGATCGAGGCTCCCGTCGAGCGGCCGTGCGACCGCGGCTCGCGCGCGATTGTCGCTTGTCATCACCAGTCATCGAGATTTTCGTTGACCGGAGCGAGACGCGGCGCGATCGTGGCCCGAGGGGGGCATCCACCGAGGATCATGGGGAGGTCTCATGCATCTGTTCTCACGGAGCCGCCGACTCGATCCGGCCCATGGCCGTGCCGGCATCGCGTACGCCGTCGAAGCGGGCGAGCGGGCATCGCAGATCACCGGACTCGACATCGGGGTCTGGGCCGAGGTGTTCAGCCCCGGGTTGGGCACGATCAGTTGGGCCACGATGGCTCCCGATCTGCTCGCGCTCGAACACGGTCTCGACAAGCTCGCCGTCGACGACGACTTCACGGCCGGAGTCGAGGCGCACGCCTCGATGTTCAGCGGGTTCGGCGAGGACCACCTCTACCAACTCGTGCACGGCGAACCTGAGCCCGATCGCCGTCCGACCTACGCGTCGGTCGTGATGGCGCGGTGCCGCTCCGGACACCTCGCCGACGGCGTCGGTCTCGGCGCCGAACTGGCACAGCGCGTGACCGACGCGACTGGGCATGCGACCATGTTCGCCACGGCAGCGACGGGCGCGTGGGGCGCCGTGATGTGGCTGACGGGCTATGACGACATCGAAGCGGCGCAGGCGGCCGAGTCTGCGCTGATGGGCGACCCAGATTGGCTCGCCATGCTCGACGACCGGGCTGGAGCTGCGTACGAAGCCGATGCCACCCAGACCATGTACCGACGGCTCAGCTGAGACCCGTCGCAGCTGAATCGGGTTGGCCTGCGGGGGAACCAACCCGGTGTCGGTGCACGAGCCGCGCGGCGAACCTGATCCGCCGCGCGGCTCGCAGGTCTGTACGTCGGCGCCGGATCTGCACCCGGCTGTCTCGCGACGCTCGACGCTGCCGCCACCGAGAAAATGCGCCAGCACCTGCAGCGACAGGTCGTCGCGGTCCGGTCGGGCTCACCGCTCGTGCGTGGGCCGTCCGGTGCCGCGACGTGCGCTGACGCCGTCGCCCCGAGTGATCACGGTTGGCGACCGGTGAATGCAAGCAACTTGTCCTGCGGGCTTGCGTCGTCGGCGACATCGATCGGCGGGCCGAACATGGAGGGCGACCTCAGCATCTGTTCGGGGAGCCGCTCGAGGCCCATCTGCACCGCCTGCACCGCGTCGGGCGGCAACGTGTCATCGGCGCCGATCGATCGTGCGAGATCCCAGCCGTGAAGGAGCACATCGCCGAGGCCGAGCCCGAGCACTTGATGCTTCGGCATCCCTCCCATCACATCCTCGGGGGCGTTGCCCTCGAGGTTCGACGGATCGGCCAACGCGGCACCCAGCGCGGGGTACACCGTGTCCCATGAATCGCCCGGTGAGGTGCCCGCGCCGACCACGCTGCCGACCACCGCCTGCCAGTGCACCGTGTGGTCGACCAGTTCGCGCACGGACCACTCGCCGCAGCTCGACGGCGCGTCCCACTGATCGTCCCCGACCGCACGCACGTGCCTGTCGAAATTGTCCGCCGCCTGCTGCCAGATCGCCCCTGGACCGTTCATGGTGGACTCCTCTCTGTCCTGCGCCGCACCTCGGCGCGCTCGACGGTGACCGTAGTCACGATCTCCGGTGTCGGTACAGCGAGGCGGTCACACTCGGTCCCCCGGGTCGATCCCGACCCGGGGGCCGCGGACGCGCGATGGGACCAACGACCGTGGTCGTCGGGGTGCTCGGGGAGCACGATCGAAGCGTGCGCCACCCCCTGCGCGCACGAAAGGACGGTTGACCATGTGCCGCAAGATGATGTGGGCCGTGCTCGCGATCGGAGTCATCCTGATCGCCGCACCCTTCGCGATCGGACTCCCCGGCAAGGCGGCCGACGGCGAGAAGATGATCGATGCGTTCGCTCCCATCATGGAGGAGCAGAACGTCGAGCAGACCGCCGACTACTACTACAACGTCTTCGTGCCGCTCGGCGACGTCGTCCCGGCGATGAGCCAGGGGAACATCGACACCTTCGACGCCTACCTCGCAGGCTTCGACGGAATGGCCGTCGACGCACAGAACCTCGTCCCCGGCCTCGCCGAGGCCACCGGTATGTCGGAGGAGCAGGTCGGCCAGTTCTTCGCCGCGGAGTATCCCGCGATGGCCCAGTTGCTGCAGGGTCTGCCCCAGATGCAGCAGGACTTCAACAACCTGCTCGGCCTGATGGGCGCGAACGTGGTGATCTTCGAGCAGGTGCCGGGCGGACTCGACCACTACCAGCCGCTCGTGACCACCATGCAGGAGCAGCGCACGAACTACGAGTCGGTCGCCAGCCTGCCCGACTTCCGTACCTTCACCTGGATGTTCGTGATCCCCGGCGCACTGCTCGTGGCGCTGGCCCTCGCCGGGCTGTTCATGAACCGTCGGCGTGACGACGTGCTGGTGATGGAGCTCTCCGACCCCGGCGAGCGCGAGATGGTCGGGAGCGGTCGGGCCTAATGACGCCTCGGTTCCGGAGCCGGCCGAGGCCGGAGCCCGGACGAACTGTGACAGACGTCGACCGGGTCGGTCGATCGGAATCGACCCGGTCGTCGTCGCGTGCGGCCCTCGACCCAGGCGTCGCCGAGCTCGCGTTCTGTTCGGCGCTCAGTCGGCGTCGGCGAGGATCCGGAAGTGTCGTTCGATCCCGGCGGCGACATCGCCGAGATCCGGCACGACGTCGCGGTCGCTCGTGATGCCGAACGACAACCGACCCTCGTACGAGACGACAGCGATCGTGAGCCCTTCGTGGTCGATCACCTCGACGTACGGGTATGTCCGCACGACCCGGGCTCCGAGGAGATAGAGCGGGACGGGAGGCCCGGGGATGTTCGTGATCACCAGGTTCATCGGGATCTGACGGCTCACCAAGCGGGTGAGCTGGGTGGCCAGTGGCGGGATGCCGTCGGCGAGCTGCACGATCGTCTGCGCACCGTCGACGTAGCCCGACCCCTTCAAGGCGCTCGTGACCTCGTGGATCAGTGCGAGTCGGGTCGCCGGATCGGGTTCGTGCACCGGGAGATCGACGACGATCAGTGAGATGCGGTTCCCGAGGGTGTCACCGTGCTCGTCGTCGGTTCGCAGCGAGACGGGCACCATCGCCTTGAGCGAGCGTCCGTCCGTCGGTTCGTCCCGCTCGACGAGGAAGTCGCGCAGGGCGCCGCTGCAGGCCGCCAGCACGACGTCGTTGAGGGTCACCGATCGGCGCACCTTGACCTCGCGCGCCACGTCGAGCGGGACGTCCGCATGGACCCATCGTCGGTGTGGCGACACGGGTTGGTTCCAGGGCGCCGGCGCGGGTTTCGACAGGAAGCTCGCGACGGTCCGGACGGCGTTCGTCGTCGTGTCGATCGCCGGACGCGGATCTCGCATCACGGTCGCTGCCGAACGGGCCAGTCGCATCGGTCGACCGAGTTGATCGGTGACCGCGTCGGCGAGCAATCGCTGCGGCGACGGGGCCGGGCGCGGCTCCCACGCCGGCGGGTCGGGATCGGGAGGCGGATCGGGGACGAGGTCGATCAGGGCGAGCGCGAGATCGACGTTGGCGATGCCATCACCCAGCGAGTGGTGGGTCTTGATCACCAGCCCCACGGACGCGTCGGCGAGTCCGTCGACGAACCACATCTCCCACAGCGGCCGTCGTCGGTCGAGCGGCAGCGATTGCAGCCGACCCATCAGCACGCTCAACTGCTCGTCGCCGCCGGGTCGTGGCAGCGCAGTGAGGCGCACGTGGTAGCCGATGTCGAAGGCGGCGTCGTCGACCCACACCGGTCGACCCTGCGCGTACGGAACCTCCATGATCCGCTGGCGCAGACGCGGCACGCGATAAAGGCGCCTCTGGACGTGGTCGCGCAGCTCGTCGAAGCGGATCGCACCGTCGATGCCTCGCAACGGATCACCGGCGAGGATCGACAGCGATCCGACGTGCTGTGGTTCGTGCGCCGTCTCGACGCGCAGGAACGAGGCATCGGTCGCCGTCAACCGTTCGTAGTGCAACCGCGCTCTCCTCTGGGCCCTGGTCTCTCGGACCTCGTCGTGCGAACATCGTAGGTGTCTCCACCGGAGCGCCTCCACGCTGGCGCTGCTCAGCGGCGACGCCTCCGCTGACTGAGTGAGTGCTCACTCAGTCAGATACCATCCCCGCCGTGACCGCCGTGACCGCCGTGACCGCCGTGACCGCCGCGACCGCCGCGACCGCCGCGACCGCCGCGACCGCCGCGACCGCCCGCCGAGCGTCTCCGCTGCCCCCGCCGGAACGCCGGGCCGCGATCATCGTGGCCGTCATCCCACTCCTCGTCGAACACGGCGCCGGAGTCACCAGCCGCCAGATCGCCACCGCCGCTCACGTGTCGGAGGGCACCGTCTTCAACGTGTTCGCCGACAAGGACGAGCTCATCGCTGCGGCCGTCGAGACAGCGATCGATCACGCGCCCTTCGAGCAGGCGATCTCCGAGATCGATCCCGACGCCGCGTTCGTCGCTCGACTCACCGCGGCCGCCGACCTGATCCAGCGCCGCATCGTCGACATCTGGCGGTTGGTCTCCCGACTCGGTCCCCACCATCATCCGCCCGAACACCGCCCCCTGCCCGACAGCCCCGCGCTGATCGAGCTCGTCGGTTCCGAGCCCGATCGACTTCGTCTCCCACCGACCGAGGCGGCCCGCCTCCTGCGTGCCCTCACGCTCTCGCTCACCCATCCGATGCTCGCCACCGAACCCTCGTCCGCGGCCGAGATCGTCGAGGTGTTCCTCGACGGCATCGGGCGCGACCCGATGGTCGACCGCGTTGACGAGGCGGCGTCCGACGCCGACCGCGGTGGTGAGGCGGCGCGATGAGCCTCCGCCGACTCCTCCGGAGCCACCTCGGCCCGTACCGGCGGTTGTTGGGCATCGTCGTCCTGCTCCAGGCGGTCCAAACCACCGCCACGTTGGCTCTTCCCGCGCTCAACGCCGACCTCATCAACGACGGCGTACTGGTCGGGGACAACGGCTTCATCTGGCGCACCGGTGGTGTGATGATCGGTTTCAGCCTCGTGCAGATCGTCTTCGCCGCGGTCGCCGTCTGGTTCGGGGCGCAGGCTGCGATGGGCTTCGGGCGCGATGTCAGACGCGACCTCTTCCACCAGGTCACCGACTACTCCGCCCGCGAGGTCGGCGAGTTCGGTGCGTCGTCGCTGATCACACGCATCACCAACGACGTGCAGCAGGTTCAGATGCTCGTCGTGATCGCGGCCACGATGATGATCGCGGCCCCGCTGACGATGGTGATCGGCATCGTGCTCGCGATCCGTGAGGACGCCGGTCTCTCGATCATCCTGCTGTTCGCGATGCCGGGCGCGGTCGTGCTCCTCGGGTTGATCGTGTCGATGATGGTGCCGGCGTTCCAGCTCATGCAGGTCCGCATCGACCGGGTCAACGCCGTGTTGCGGGACCAGATCACCGGCGTTCGGGTCGTTCGTGCCTTCGTCCGCGAACCCCAGGAGCTGCAGCGCTTCGAGGTCGCCAACGACGAGCTCACCCAGACCTCGCTGCGAACCGGCCGACTGATGGCAGCCACATTCCCGACCGTCGGGTTCATCGTCAACATCTCGAGCCTTGCCGTGCTCTGGATCGGTGCCGACCGCGTCAGCAACGGCCAGATGCAGGTCGGCTCGCTGGTCGCCTACATCAGCTACCTCATCCAGATCCTCATCGCCGTCGTGATGGCGACCTTCATGGCATCGATGGTGCCACGCGCCGCGGTCGCGGCCGATCGCATCGTCGAAGTGCTCGACACCCAGTCGTCGGTCCGCCCGCCCGAGCATCCGATCACCGAGCTGGCCGAGCACGGTACCCTCGCATTCCGCGACGTCGCGTTCAGCTACGCCGGTGCCGAACAGCCGGTCCTGTGCGACATCTCGTTCCGGGTCGCGGCCGGCGAGACGACGGCCATCATCGGTTCGACCGGGGCCGGGAAGTCGACGCTCGTCAACTTGATCGCCCGGCTCTTCGACGCAACCGACGGCACGGTGTTCGTCGACGGCATCGACGTTCGCGAACTCGACCCGGACCTGCTGTGGGGCAAGGTCGGCTACGTGCCGCAGAAGGCGTTCCTCTTCTCCGGCACGGTCGCCTCCAACCTCCGCTTCGGCCGGCCCGAAGCCACCGATGGCGAACTCTGGGATGCTCTCGAGATCGCCCAGGCGGCAGGGTTCGTGCAGGCGATGCCCGACGGTCTCGAGAGCCCGATCGCCCAGGGTGGCGCGAACGTGTCGGGTGGTCAGCGTCAACGGCTCTCGATCGCGCGGGCTCTGGTCGCCCGACCGGAGATCTACGTCTTCGACGATTCGTTCTCGGCGCTCGACCTCGCCACCGACGCCCGCCTGCGCGCTGCGCTCCGACCTCACACCCGGGGCGCCGCCGTGGTCGTCGTCGCCCAGCGGGTGTCGACGATCCGAGACGCGGACCAGATCCTCGTCATCGAGGACGGGCGTATCGTGGGGCAGGGAAGCCACGACCACCTCGTCGACAGCTGCCCGACCTACGCCGAGATCGTCGACTCCCAGCTCGGCGAGGGAGCCGCAGCGTGAGTACCGACGGCCACGACCCGACGTCGACCGGGAACGGCAACGGCGCCCGCAACGACCAGGAGGTCCTCACCACCACCGGGCGCGAAGCACGCCGCGGCAGCTTCGGTCCTGGCGGCGGCGCCGGCATGCCGACCGAGCGGAGCGAGAACTTCGGTGTCGTCGTGCGTCGCCTCGGCAGCATCCTGGGTCGTGAGGCACTACTGCTCGCCCTCGTCGTGGCGCTCACCGTCGCGAGCGTCGTCCTGGTGGTGCTCGGTCCTCGCCTGCTGGGTCAGGCGACCGACATCATCGTCAGCGGCGTCGCCGGCGACGGCATCGACTTCGGGGCGCTGCACCGCAAGTTGTTCGTCGTCGGCGGGATCTACGTCGGGTCGTGGGTGCTCGCCTACTCCCAGGGCTACATCCTGGCCGGTGTGCTGCAACGATCGATGTTCGGCGTGCGCGAGCAGGTCGAGCACAAGATCAACCGACTGCCGCTGTCGTACATCGATCGTCATGCCCGCGGCGACCTGCTCAGCCGCGTGACCAACGACATCGACAACCTTGCCCAGAGCCTCCAGCAGACGACGAGCCAGATCCTCACGTCGCTGCTCACCCTGATCGGCGTGATCGTGATGATGTTCGTCATTTCACCGCTGCTCGCGGCGGTCGCACTGGTCACGGTGCCGACATCGGTGTGGTTGATGAAGCTGATCGGCACCAAGGCGCGCCCGCAGTTCATGGCCCAGTGGCGCCATACGGGGAGCCTCAACGCACAAGCCGAGGAGGTCTTCACCGGTCACGCGATCGTGAAGAGCTTCGGCCGTCAGCGGGACGTCGAGGCACGCTTCCGCCACGACAACGACGAGCTGTACGAGGCCAGCTACACCGCTCAGTTCACGGCCAGCCTGATCCAGCCGATGATGGTCTTCATGGGGAACCTGCAGTTCGTCCTCATCGCGGTCGTCGGCGGGCTGCGGATATCGAGTGGGGCGATGACGGTGGGCGAGATGCAGGCCCTCATCCAGTACGCCCGGCAGTTCTCACAACCGCTCACGCACCTGGCGTCGATGACCGCCACGTTCCAGTCGGGCATCGCGTCGCTGGAGCGGGTGCTCGAACTGCTCGACGCGGACGAACAGACGACGGAACAAGCCGACACCACCGACCCGGCACCGGTCCGTGGCCGGATCGTGTTCGACGACGTGCACTTCTCGTACGACCCCGACCGCCCGCTGATCGCCGGCCTGAACCTCGTCGCCGAACCCGGTCAGACGATCGCGATCGTCGGCCCGACGGGTGCGGGCAAGACCACGATCGTCAATCTGCTGATGCGGTTCTACGACCTCGACGCGGGCACCATCAGCCTGGATGGTCGCGACATCGCCGGCTTTCCGCGTCGTGAGCTCCGCTCGAAGGTGGGCATGGTGCTCCAGGACACCTGGCTGTTCGGCGGCACCATCCGCGAGAACCTGCGGTACGGCAACCCCGACGCCACCGACGAGCAGATCCTCGACGCGGCGCGGGTCACCTACGTCGACCGGTTCGTGCACTCGCTGTCCGACGGGTACGACACCGTCATCAACGACGATGGTGACAACATCTCGGCTGGCGAGAAGCAACTCGTCACGATCGCCCGTGCCTTCCTCGCCGACCCGTCGATCCTCATCCTCGACGAAGCGACCAGCTCGGTCGATACTCGCACCGAGGTCCTCATCCAGGAAGCGATGAACGCACTCCGCTCCCAGCGCACCAGCTTCGTGATCGCCCACCGCCTGTCGACGATCCGCGGTGCCGACGTGATCCTGGTGATGGATGGCGGTCGGATCGTCGAACAGGGCAGTCACGACGAGCTGATCGATCGCGACGGTCCGTATGCGCATCTCTATCGCGCCCAATTCGCGGGCCAGGCGACCTGACGACGCCGGCTCGGCGAAACACCGCGTCGTCGTCACCCTTCAGTGACGCACCGACGCGACCACATCCGCGATCGGGCTCAGCTCGAGCACGGTCGGGAGGCGCCGCACGATCGCCGGTGAGCTCGATCCGGCCGGCGTCGAGAGCGGTGCGGAGGGGGAGCGTTCCCAGCCGGACCCGGTACATCGTCGACAGGTCACCGTCGATGGTGGCGTCGATGGTGGCGTCGATGGTGGCGTCGACACCGAATCCGGGGTCGTGCAGACAGATCGACGGGCCCTGCGAATCCGACAAGATCCAGAACCTCTCGGATCGACACGGAACCAGAACTCGGGGACGAGCCGCCGGTCGGGGAGCGCCGACAGATCGGGCCGGTCGTCCACCCACCACATCCACAACTGACGATCGAGCTCGCTCCCGCGAGACGCGCCGGACCGCCACTTCTGCTCACGTCGGCCAGCCTGTCGACCGATGGGAGGGCATGGGACTCTTCTCGAAGCGGCCGGCACCCGAACCGATCGTCCATGCCCCCGTCGAGCGGACGGTGCTCGTGCGAGCCACCGGTCCGGCTGTGGCGGCGCATCTCGACGACTACTCCTCGCTCTTCTCACCGAAACACGCGACCGAGCACACGGTCGCGGTGGCCAGCGCCGGCGACTGGACGGCGATCCGGCTCCCCGACGCCGTGCATCCGTGGCAGCTCCACAACCTGGCGTTCTGGATGCTCGACTGCGAGGGCGCCGACCAGCAGGTGATCGCCTGCTCCGGCCCCTCGCCGACCCACCCTGGCTACCGGCTGGTCCGCGACCCTGATGTCGACGACGCCCTCTGCGGATGGGACGACGACGGAGCCGGGTGGAGCGTGCTCGTTCCGGGCAACGACATCGTCCGCCCCGAGCCGGTACCCGTGCCGCAGGCGCTCACGGTCCCGTCCGGGTTCCACGACTGGCGCCACGTCGCAGTCCGCCTCGAGGACCCCGGCCACGACATGAACCCGGCCAATGCTCCGACCGTGGCGGACCGCCGCCGGCTCGCCGAGGTCATCGACGTCCTCACCTGGTCCCCCTGACGCGTCACGTTCGGGGTCTGACCCCGACGGTGACGCGTCACGTTCGGGGTCTGACCCCAACGGTCTCAACGGTCGGTCTGATTTAGTAGCACTTAGCCCAAATTATCTTGACGTCGGGCTACGATAGGTCCGTGACCACGTCGACCCGGCAACATCTCGACCTCCAGACCGCTGCCGACGCGCTCGGCGTGCACTATCAGACCGCCTACCGCTGGGTTCGGTCCGGGCGCCTCCAGGCGCACCGGATCGGAGGCAAGTACGTGGTCGCCCGCGATGACCTCGAGTCGTTCGATCGCGAACGATCGCTGCGGCAGTCTCCGACACGACCGAGCACTCCGAGGCTCGATCGGAGTGCCGAGCAGATGCACCGGTTGCTGATCGCCGGTGACGAACCAGAGGCGCGGCGGCTCGCCCGACGTCTCGTCGACGAAGGGGCTCCGGCCGTTGACGTCGTGCAACGAGTTCTTGCGCCATCGCTCGCCCGAATCGGCCAGGCATGGCACGACGGCGATCTCTCGATCTGGGTCGAGCACCGCTCGGCTTCGATCGTCGAGCGAATCCTCGGCGAGATCACGCCCAATCCCCGTGGGCGCCGCCGCGGTACGGCCGTCGTGGCGGCGATCGCCGGTGATCGCCATTCGCTGCCCACCACGATGGCGGCCGTCGCACTCCGCGACGACCACTGGCACGTGCACCATCTCGGCGCCGACATCCCCGTCGAGGAGATCCTCGACTTCTGTGCGCTTCACCCCGTCGACATCGTCGTGCTCACTTCGACCAACCCGGCTACCCATGACGACTCGTGCACTGCTGCGGACCGAGTGCGCTCGAGCGGCACGCCGGCCATCGTCGGCGAACCGGGCCGGACCCTCGACGAGCTCATCGAGGTGGCTCGTGACACCGTCGTCGCATCGCCGTCGGGGCAGCGCTGACGTGGGAGTGGCGGACGGTCTCGCTCACACGGTCGGTGCCGCCGTCGGCGACGTCAAGGACCGTGTGGTCACTGCCACGACCGGGTTGTTCTCGCACGGGCCCCGGCCGCTGGAGCGCACTCTCGATCACGCGCCGGACCCAGGCCTCCTCGGCCCCGACTCGGTCTCGTGGCGGGTGATCGGCGACGCGACAGCGTTCGTCGGCGGCATTCGGGCACTGCTCGTGCAGACCGCGCACCCCGAGGTCGTCGCCGGCGTGGAGCAGCACTCCCGCTACCGGGACGACCCGCTCGGCCGACTCACCCGCACGTCGCTCTATGTGACCGAAACGACGTACGGCGCGATGCCCGAGGTCGAGGCGGCCGTGGCGACCGTCCTCGGTGCACATCGTGCGGTGCGCGGTCGGTCGGAGCGGAACCGGCCGTACTCGGCCGGCCATCCGGAGATGGCGGCCTGGGTACACAACGTGCTCACCGACTCGTTCCTCGTCGCGTACCAGGAGTACGGACCCGACACCCTCACGACCGCCGAAGCCGACCGCTTCGTCGAGGAACAGACCCGGATCGGAGCCTTGCTCGGCGCCGACCCTCTTCCGACGACCGCCGCCGATCTCGCGAGTTGGATCGACGAACACCCCGACATCGCCGTCTCCGACGCCCAGGCGCACGCGATCGAGTTCTTGCGCAACCCGCCGCTCTCGCGCCCGGTGAAGGCCGGGTACTCGCTCCTCTTCCAGGCCGCCGCGGCCACCTTGCCCAACCGGGTCGCCGGCATCGTCGGGGTCGACGCCCGCCGGGGCGGCCGCCGGGTCGGCGGCGCGGCGGTGACGAGCCTGCGCTGGGCGCTCGGGTCCTCGCCGTCGTGGCATCTCGCCCTCGTCCGGTGCGGCTCACCGGTGCCCGACGGCCTGTTCCGGCAGCCGCTGCCCACCGTCGGTGCGAACACCACCAGAACCCGGCGCTGACCGCAGACGCGGCGACGAAGCGTGTGCTCGCGCATGCGTCGTGCGTGGTCGCTCCCTCGTTCAGCGCGCGTCGACGGCCTCGGCGAAGGCCTCGGGGTCGTTCGACGTGCGCGGGGCCTCGTAGATGCTGGCCGTGCCGTCGCCGAAGTGCATGACGAAGCGGTAGGTCGCCTTCTGCTTGTCGACCTCGACCCGTACGAGATCGGCGGTCGGCAGGGTCAGCTTCAACCCCTTCGGCCTGCCCGACAGACTGCTGTGGCCGAACACCAGCAGGCGACGGTCGGTGAGGCCCAGCACGGTCGCGGCCTCGGGCATCGTCGCCGCAACGCCGGCATCGGTCACCAACTCGGTTGCGGTGCCACCGCCGACCTTGGATGCCAGCGCCTGGCCGACGACTCCACCGACACCCCTCGCCACGGAGCGACCGGTCGTTCCCGCTGGCTGGAGGAACACACCCTCGATGATTCGCTCACCGGGTTCCAACTCACCCTGCGCCGCCTTGCCGATCTTCTTGGTCCAACTTGCCATGCAGTGTCCATCGGCCGTCGCGGGCGTCGACTTCAATTCGCCGACCCGGCCGCCCGGTCCGGGGCGGCGAGTGCATTGCCGGCACCGGCGGTTACCGTCGACGCGATGGATCCGGTGACCGCACGCAAGACGTGGCGCACGCTCGAACCCGTGCACTCGATGATCTACTTCGTACCCGAGGCCGTCGAGCGGTACCGCGGTGCCGGGATCGAGCGCGAACAATCGGGCTACTTCGCCTCGCGGTCGGCACCGCTCGGCGCCGCCACCGCCGATCTGGTCATCGCCACCTTCTTCAACTTCGAACCGGGCACCGTGCGCGCGGCCATGGACGGGGTGTGGAGCGCAACCGCTCCGGATGCGCTCATCGACGCCCGCCTCGCCGCTGCCGACGGCGCGCTCCGGCGACTGCTCGGCGACCGCATCACCGGCGACGCGATCGACGAGGCGGCGTCGCTCGCACGATCGGCCGCGCTCGCGGCGTGCGACCACCTGGAGGGGAGACCGCTCTTCGCTGCTCACGCGGCACTCGAGTGGCCCGATGAACCCCACCTGGTGCTGTGGCATGCACAGACCCTCCTCCGCGAGTTCCGAGGCGATGGTCACATCGCTGCGCTCGTCGCCGCCGGAGTGTCAGCGGTCGAGGCCCTGATCACCCACGGGGGGAGCGGCGAGATCACCGCTGCCGTCCTCAAGACCACCCGGAACTGGAGTGACGACGCGTGGACCTCGGCGAGCGACCAGTTGATCGATCGTGGGTGGCTCGAACCTGATGGCACCCTCACCGAGCTCGGCTCCCGAAACCGGCAATGGGTCGAGGACCGAACCGACGCGCTGGCGCTCCCGGCGTACGAGGCGATCGGCGACGACGGCTGCCGACGACTTCGAGAGATCGTTCGCCCGATGAGCCGGGCCGTCATCGACGGCGGTGGGCTGCCCATCTGAGTGGTTCTCTGAATGGTTCGTCGCCCGATGCCCTCAGGTGCTGCGCCGAGAGGTGCCGAGCGACGGGCGGACACCGAGGAGCGGACCACGAGGACCGAAGCGGCACTCCGCCCGAGTCCTCAAGCGCAGTCGACGACCGAGGCGAAGGCGCGGCCGAGGACGCAGGCGCCGTGTGCGAGGGCTGCCGGCTCCCAAGTCGGGTCGTCGGGTGTGGAGCACCGCAGGTGGTGGCGCAGGATCGCCGCGTGGTCTGCGTCTCCCGGGTCGCCATGACGCCGTCCCCACGGCGGTTCGTTCCGGCCACCGACGCTGATGCCGTCATGCGGAACCGAGCCCGGCACGCTTCGTCGCTGACAGCGAACCGAGCGCATGTCGCGAGCGTAGAAGGGCTGACCGACCGACAGCGTTCGGTCGGATCACGTGTCGCGGATCCGGCCGCGCAGGGCGAGGCTGGCCATCGTGAAACTCACGAGACCGAGTGCTGCGGTCGCACCGAACCCCTTGGCGAGCGCGGCGGCGTCCCAGCCTTCGGTGATCAGGCTCCGGAGCCCTTCCAGCACGTAGGTCACGGGGTTGTAGGTGGCCACGGTCGACAACCACCCTGTCAGCGCCTCCTTCGGGAGGAACGTCGTCGTCAGGAAGGCGAACGGGAAGAAGAGGATGAAGCTCGAATTCACTGCTGCCGGGTTGCCGGTCTTCAGAGCGATGGCGTACGGGAAGCCCGCGAACGCCAGACCCCACGCCGCGCCGTACAGCACGAACACGATCATGCCGATCAGACCGGTCTCGAAACTGACGCCGAGTACGAGTCCGAGCACGACGACGGGAATCGCAAGCATGACCACCGACAAGAAATCGGCCGCCATGAGGCCGAGGAGTAGGGTCGGTCGTCGGATCGGGGTCAGGAGCAGCCGGTCGAAGTAGCCCCCCTGGATGTCGGTGACCAGCGCGCTGGCCCGTGAGATTCCGGTGACGGCGAAGATGATCGAGACGGGCAGCTGGAATGCCTTGAAGTCGGTCACGACACCCGACTGCTCGGCGAAGTCCTGCAGCGCACCGGTGTTCACCACGAAGAAGAAGATCGGGATGATCAACGCCGGGATGAAGAACTCCGGCTCCCGGAAGACCGAACGCACCGCACGGTGGGCGACAGTGCCGAGATCGTGCACGGCCGACGATCGTCGGGCCAGCGGTTCGTGGGCGGAGGTGTCGGTCATCGAGTGACTCCCGTCGCGCCGTCGTGCGCGGTTCGTGCCTCGTCGCTGTCGTCGAGGAGGTGCGACCCGGTCACGTGCAGGAACACGTCGTCGAGGGTGGGCGTGCGCAACGTCAGCGATCGGACGGGTACGCCGCACCCGTTGAGCGCAACGGCCACGTCGGCGATCACCGCTGCGCCGTCGGGCACCGCGACGGAGAGCTCGGAGCCGTGGACCTCGACGCCGCTGACCGCGGCGAGCGCCTCCACTGCGTCGGCGGCGGCGGCCGGGTCACCATCGATCTCGGCGACGATCAGGTCGGTGCCGATCGAACGCTTGAGCGCCATCGGGGTGCCCTCGGCCTCGAGCTGCCCATCGGCGATGATCCCGACGCGGTCGGCGAGCTCGTCGGCCTCCTCGAGGTACTGGGTCGTCAGGAAGATCGTCATCCCGAACTCCTCGTTGAGGCGACGCACCTCGGTCCACACCGCCGTTCGGCTGGCGGGGTCGAGACCCGTCGTCGGTTCGTCGAGGAACAGGATCTGTGGCCGGTGGATCAAGGACATCGCGAGGTCGAGCCGCCGCTTCATGCCGCCGGAGTACGACTCGACGCGATCGTCGATGGCGGTGCCGATGTCGACCAGCCCGATGACGTCGCTCATGCGACGGTCGATGTCCTCCCGCGACAGCCCGTAGAGCCTCCCCTGCAGGTCGAGCAGCTCGCGCCCCGTCTGCTTGCCGTCGATCGACGAGTCCTGCAGGGCGACACCGATGCGAAGCCGGACGTCGCCCGGATGCGTCACGACGTCGAAACCGGCGACACGGGCAACGCCGCCGGTCGGGGAGAGCAGAGTGCACAACATCCGCACCATCGTCGACTTGCCGGCGCCGTTCGGACCCAGGAACCCGTAGATCTCCCCGGGAGGCACCGCGAGATCGATACCCGCGACCGCCTCGTTGTCCCCGAAGTTGCGGCGGAGCCCCTCGGCCTCGATCGCTGCGCTCATGTCTCGCTCGCCGTTCTCGGTCGCTGCACTCCGACATGCTGGCCCAGCGGACCGCTCGGCGCCAGCGGTGCCGCGAATCGAGCGGGAGCCGCAGTCAGCCGAGCGACCCGGCGATCCGATCGATCGTCGGACGGATGATCACGGTGTAGGTGTCTGCGATCGCGGACTCCCGGTGTCGGCGTTGTGCCGCGAGCCGTTCCGGATCCGTGACCACCGTCATGAACGCGGCCTTGCTCGGGAAAGCGTTGAATCGCACCTGATCCCACGCGCGACCGTCGCCTACGATCGTGCCCTCGGCCGTGAACCAGCCGGCGATCCGGATCCCGTGAGGTACCGCCACCTTGGCGGCGGCGTTCGAGTAGGCATCCATGTCCTCGGGTGTCAGGAGCGCGTTCTCGGCGTCGTGGTACCTGATCACGTGCATCACCATGACGGGCCCGTCGTCGGCGGTCGGGGGATGGGGCACATCGGACCATTCGGGGCCGGGTGCGTTGAGGCCGGAGGGTGGCAGCGGCATCGGTTGGCAGCCGATGACGAAGGTCTGCTCCATGCCCGCATCCTTGTGCTCGTGGGAGGCCTGGACCTCCGGTCGCGACTGCATGTCGATGAACGAGCGGCGGGTCGGGTACTTCACCACGGCGATTCGATCCCAGATGGGCGAGTCGCCGAGCAGTTGCTGGTCGACGTCACCGAGGAACACGATCTCGGCTCCGACCGCCGTCAGCGACTCGACCGGCGAAGAGAGGTCGTCGGCGTCGCGACCGCTGATCGAGCTGTCGCGGCCGTCGCCGTAGTCAGCCGTCTCGCGGTACTTCATGAGGTTGACCATCCACACCGGGCCGTCCTGATCGGGTGGCGTGGTTGCCAGCTTCGCCCCGTAGTCGCGGTCGACGGTGCCGTAGCGGGGCGCGTTCGTGCTCATGCGGTGCTCGCTTCCGGCAATTGCATCAGCTCCCGGGCGACCTTCGGCCCGGCGTTCCGGTCGGTAACCCGGTCCTGTCACCCGGCTGCGATCGCATCGATGACGATCCGTGCGAGTTGCGGCCCGGCGTCTTCCTGGAAGAAGTGGTGCGCGCCCTCGACCGTGACGTGAGGCTGGCCCTGTGCGCCGGGTACCAGTGCCCTGAACGGTTTGTCGCCGCCCGCCGTCACGGGGTCGCCGTCGCTGAAGCAGCAGATGAAGGGCTTCTCCCATCGCTCGAGGACGGCCCAGGCCGCGCGGTTGGCCTCCGCTGCCGGATCGTCGGGTCGGGTCGGGACGAGCGACGGGAAGATCCGGGCGCCTGCCTTGTACGAGTCGTCGGGGAACGGAGCGTCGTAGGCGGCGACCTCGGCTTCGGTGAGGGTGACGTTGGTTGCGCTCTGGATGACGAATCCGATGTCGAACACGGGCGTGGTCTGGCTGAACCTCTGCCACGCCATGAACGCGTCGCTCGGCGAATGCTCCCCGGTCGGCAGGCCGGTGTTCCCGATGACGACGCGGGCGAACCGGTCGGGGTTCTCCGCGACGAGGCGCAGGCCGACGAGCCCGCCCCAGTCCTGGCCGAAGAACGTCGCGTCGCGGATGTCGAGTCGTTCGACGAGCAGCTCCTGCATCCAGGCGACGTGCCGCGCATAGGTGTAGTCGGTCGTCTCGGTCGGCTTGTCGCTCTTGCCGAACCCGACCAGGTCGGGCACGATCACGCGATGGCCGGCCGCCACCAACGAAGGGATCATGGTGCGGTAGAGGTAGCTCCACGACGGCTCGCCGTGCATGAGTAACACGGGCGCCGCGTCGAGCGGCCCTTCGTCGACGTAGTGGACTCGCAGGGTGCCGTTCCCGCCCTCGTCCTCCTGGTCGGCGATGGCCGCGTAGTGCGGCTCGAACGGATAGCCGGGGAGGTCGGCGAAGCGATCGTCGGGTGTTCGGAGGATCTTCATGTCGGGGCTCCTGCGATGTCGATCCGGTGGAGGTCGTCGCCGATCTCGATGCGGCCGCTGAAGTGCGTGGCGGCGAGCGCGCGCCATTCCTCACGGGTGGTGCCGTCGGTCGGCGCGAATGCCGGGACGTAGTGGGTGAGCACGAGTGTCCCCACCCCGTTGCGCGATGCGGTCTGGGCTGCTTCCTCGGGTGAGGAGTGGTAGTCGAGGGTGTCCCGGAGACGTTGGATCGGGATGGTGGCGATGATGTCCTTGCGGATGACCGCGTGCACGAGCACGTCGGCCCCGCGGCAGAGCGCGTCGAGGCCTTCGCAGGGCACGGTGTCACCGGCGAGGACCACCGACACACCATCGTGCTCGAGCCGGAAGCCGATCGAGGGTTCGACCGGCTCGTGATCGGTTCGACCGACGGCGATGGTCACGATGCCCTCCTCGCTCGGCAGGATGCCCTGGCCGTCGAGCACCTCCACGACCTCGACCATCGGTGGCTGTCCGAGGTCGCCATGGTGGGCGATCCGGTACGAGATGTCCGCGCTCAGCGAGTCGAGCAGGTGATTGGCGACGGCTGCGATGCCTGGAGGGCCGATGATCCGCAGCGGGGTGGGTTCGAAGGTCGTGATCCACTGCGTGGTGACGATGTCGCCGAGGTCGGTGATGTGGTCGCTGTGGAGGTGCGTGATCAGCACGGCGGTGAGCTCGTTGGCGGCCACACCCGCGGCGGCGAGGCGCATCAGCGCACCGCGTCCGGCGTCGATCAGAATGTGGTCGCCGCCCCCCGACACGAGTGTGGCCGGCCCGGCGCGATGGGCGTCCGGTATGGGGCTGCCGGTACCGAGCAGCGTGACGGTCAGCATGGTGCGACACTCCCGGGGTTCATTGGCGGCTCATCTCGGCTCGGGCCTCGGCGTCGAGCGCCTCGGCGTCGAGCGCCTCGGCGTCCTGCTTGCTCACCAGCTGGATGACGACCTCGTGCAGGACACCGCCGAATCGGAACGGTGAGCGGTAGCGAGTCGAGACGGCCGATCCGTGGTCGTACCCGATCGAGCTGCCGACCGAGGAGATCATCCGCATGTACAGCGAGAGGTCGGCCCGCCCGCAGGTCCGGCCGTCGATCGCGACCTCGATCGAGCCGGAGCGTTCGTCGCCGCGCCGGAAGCGTACGGTGATCTCCGAGTCACCCTCGGGAACCCGCAGATCGGACACGACCACCGTATGGGCGTCGAAGGCGTTGTAATCGACGACGAGGCGATCGCCCTGGACGAAGATCGAGAATCCGGAATTCTCGCTGCCGGTGGCGTAGAGCACACCCTCCTCACCCGCACGACGGGTCATCCGTGCGGTCAGATCGAAGCTGCGTCCACCGACCGCGGCACCGGCCTGCGCGGGGAGCGGCGACATGGGCGGGCGGTAGACATAGCGCCGATCTGCGGGATGGGGCGAGTGATCACGGAACCGCACCCCGAACAGACCGAGCATCCGATCGTCGAGCGGGAGCACGCCGTGTCGATCGGCCTCCTGCCACCAGAGCTCGATCAGCTCGGCGAGTCGCTCAGGCTGGTCGCCTGCGAGGTCGATGCACTCGGAGAAGTCGCTGTCGAGGTGGTAGAGCTCCCACGCCTCCTTGTCGTAGTCGGCGCCTGCTTCGTGCTTGCACACGGCCTTCCACGTGGCACCCTCCAACTGTGCGACGAGGGCCCTGCTGCCTGCGTTCTCGAAGTACTGGAGCTGATTGCTCGCTGCGGCGTGGGCGTCGTCGATCAGGGAAGCGAACGAATGGCCCGTGACCGGGAGTTGGGGGACGCCTCGGTGGACGTCTGGGGGCGTGACGCCGAGCAGGTCGTAGATGGTCGGCACGACGTCGGCGACGTTGACGAACTGACCACGGGTGCCGCGCTGCGCCTCGCCGATGCCGGCGGGCCAATGCACGACCATCGGCACGTGGACGCCCCCCTCGTGGGTGTTCTGCTTGTACCACTTGAAGGGCGTGTTGCCGCACTGGGCCCACCCCCACGGGTAGTTGGTGTGGCTGTGCGGTCCGCCGATGTCGTCGATCCGGGCGATGGCCTCGTCGGGGGTCTCGAGGATGCCGTTGAAGAACTTCATCTCGTGCATGACCCCGAACGGTCCGCCCTCTTGGGAAGCGCCGTTGTCAGCCAGCACGATCAGGATCGTGTTCTCCAGCTCGCCCATCGCTCGGAGCCCGTCGACGAGCCGGCCGATCTGATCGTCGGTGTGGTCGAGGAAGGCGGCGAACGCCTCCTGCAACCGGGCGGCGACCCGTTGCTGGGTGTCGGGCAGGTCGTCCCACGCCTCGACGCCGGGGTTGCGCGGTGCGAGCTGGGTCCCGGTTGGGATCACGCCGAGCTCGTGCTGGCGCCGGAACCAGCGTTCGCGGACGATGTCCCATCCCTCGTCGAAACGTCCTCGATACTTGGCGAGGTGATCGGGTGGCGCCTGGTGGGGAGCATGAGTCGCGCCGAACGCCACGTACGTGAAGAACGGCCGGTCGGGCCGTACGCCCTTCGCGTCGCTGATCATCGTCAACGCCTGATCGATGATGTCCTCCGACACGTGGTAGCCGTCGTCGGGTCCACCGGGGGCGTCGATCGGATGGTTGTCGCACACGAGATCCGGGTGGAACTGGTCGGTCTCGCCCTCCATGAAGCCGTAGAACCGGTCGAAACCCCGGCCGAGCGGCCACTGGTCGAACGGTCCGGCGGCCGAGCTCTGCTCGATCGGAGCCAGGTGCCACTTCCCGACGCAGAACGTGGCGTATCCCTCGTCGCGCAAGACCTCGGCGACCGTTGCGGCGTGGTTGCTGATGTGGCCGAGCTGGTTGGGGAAGCCGGTTCGGAAGTTCGACACCGAGCGCATGCCGACTGCGTGCTGCGACCGGCCCGTCAACAGCGACGCCCTGGTGGGCGAGCACAGCGGCGTGACGTGGAAGTTGGTGAACTGGAGCCCGTCGCGGGCGAGAGCGTCGACGTTCGGGGTCTCGATCTCCGAGCCGTAGCAGCCGAACTGGGCGAAGCCGGTGTCGTCGAGCAGGACGACGACCACGTTCGGCGCGTCGTCGGCAGGGTGCGGCGGTTCGTCGAACCAGGGTTCGGATTCGGCGATCGTGCGACCGATCGTCCCGTCGAAGCGTGATGGTCGGGTCATGGGGTTGCCTCCGTGTCGGCGAGCACTGCGGTGATGGCGAGGGTCCACGCCCGCTTGATCTGTCGGGGTGTTCGATCGTGGGAGCGGCGCATGATGTTCCAGCCCTCGGGCGAGGTGAGCGAATCGATGATCGCGACCACGTCGGCCCGACGAGCCCGTGGGAGAGGCGCGAGGACCGGGTCGAACTGGGCGGCCACCTGTTCGGCGGACGCCTGACGCTGCTCGGCGGTGGCGGCCGCCATCGGCGGGTGTTCGAGCGCACGGAGGCGGCTGAGCGACATGGCGACGCCGACGGTTGCGTACAACTCGATCCGGGCATCGACGAACGCTGCGATGCGAGCGGGTCGCGAGGCGTCGGGCGTGGGCGCGATGTCGAAGAGATGGCCGAACCGATCGCGGAAGGTCGCCAGCGCCTGATGTTGCATGTCCTCCAGGCCGTCGAAGTAGCGGAAGATCGACGACGCCGACACGCCGGCGCGCTCGGCGACCTCCTCGACCGGCGGCGGCACCCGGCCCTCGTGTACGAGCTCGAAGACAGCGTCGATGACAGCCGCCCGGCCGCGTTCGCGGCGGGCATGGCGACCGTCGATCAGCTCGGGTTCAGCGGTGACCCCTCGCACCATTCGGTCGACAGTAGCGAACCCGACGAACAATTGCGAGAGGAACTCTCAGTTGTTTGGTGGCGTCTCGAGCGCGGCCCAGGGCGCGGGTTCGAAGACATCGGAGCGGTCGATCCGGGGAGTACCGATGAGCGGTGAGGCACGCCACGTGGGCCCGGAGCGGGCCGACGAGGGTCAACCGGTTGCGCTTGCGGTCGCCACCAGCCTGCCGTCGGCGTCGACGACCGTGGCGGCGTCTCCGGTGTCGTCCCAGACCTCACCGTCGAGGCACCAGAAACGGTCTGTCGGCGTGTCGGAGCCACACCCAGTCGACAGTGTGATTGCGGATCCGGCATCGAGCACGAACGCGTCGAAGACGTAGAGGTGCATGCGGCCGTCGTCGCCGATGGTCCATCCGCCGAGGTCGATCGGGTCCGGACCGTCGTTCACGAGCCGGATCCACTCGTCGTTGCCTGCCCCGGCGAACTGGGTGGTGAGGGTGATCGGAGCCGTCTCCCCGTTGGCCGGTACCGGAGGCGGGAGCTGGGCGACCACGCTGGTGGGCGGTGTACCGACGTCGGCGGTGGAGGGATCGGCTACCGATGCGGTCGCAGGCGGTGAGTCTGCAGCCGAACCCGCCGTCGCGCCCGACCCGGCGCCGCCACCGATGGCGGGCTCGCTGACCGAGGGCACGTCGGCGGTCGCAAGCTGGGGGCGATCGTTGCGCTGCGGTGCGATCGCGATCCCCACCATCAGTCCGACGATCCCGGCTGCGGCCCAGCCCCAGAACGGGTGGCGCTGCCGGGTGGGGATCGGATCGGCCGGTCGCAGTTCGGTGACGTTCGACGGCGCGCCCGTGGGTTCCGGGAGGTCCGCCTCATGGCTGGACCGGTGCGTCGCGGCGAACTCGCCACGGAGGACGAGCGGTGCGGCGGCGAGCGGCGCCGGCATGCGGTGGGCATCGGGCGGCGGAGGTGGGAGGAGCCGGGGAGGCGCGAACGCCGGCACCTGGCGTCGTGGCGCTTCGTGCGCGGCCGGCGGCGCCAACATCCGGAGCGCGAATCCGGGCCACCGTTGCCACCGGATCGGGTCCAAGGCCGGATGTGGCGGATTCCAGGCCGGGACGACGCGCTGATCGTCGTCGTCCTCGTCGATGACGGAGACGGAGCGCGGCGGTGGAAGGTGGCGTCGAGTGGTCAGGTTCCACGCGATCGGACGCCGGTGCGCGTCGCGCTCGGGTGCGGCGCTGCGCTCGTCGTTCGGTGCCTCCGACATCTCCGTCCACGCACCACACGAGTCCGGGCCCGTCCCGGAAGGTGGTGTTCACCCCTACTTCAGCACACTCCGTGGCCGTACGGGTGTTTTTGAGACCGCTTCTTCCGGAAATGTCTCACTCGGGGTCTGACCCCAACTGTGCGCACGACGGTGCCGTCAGCGGGTGATGCCGTCGGCGCGGGCGGCGTCGGCGACGGCCTCGGCGACGCGTCGCGACACCGACTTGTCGAACACCGGGGGCATGATGAACGTCTCGCAGAGCTCGGCGTCGGTCACCGACTCGGCGATCGCCGTCGCCGCGGCGAGCTTCATGTTCTCGGTGATGTCGGTCGCCCGGGCGTCCAGCGCACCCCGGAAGATTCCCGGGAAGGCGAGCACGTTGTTGATCTGGTTCGGATAGTCGCTCCGCCCGGTTCCCAGCACCCGCACGAGGCCCTCGGCGAGCTCGGGCCGGATCTCCGGGTCGGGGTTGGCCATCGCGAACACGATCGGGTCCTGTGCCATCGCCCGCACGTCGTCGACCGTCAGGATGTCGGGCGCGCTCACCCCGATGAACACGTCGGCGCCGTGCATCACGTCCGACAGCGACCCCCGCTTGCCCTCGGGGTTGGTGTTCTCGGCGAACCACTGCTTCCACCGGTTGAGGCCGTCTCGGCCGTCGTACACCGCGCCCCGGGAGTCGACCCCGACGATCCGGGTCGCGCCGGCGCCGAGCAGGATCTTGCCGATCGCGACGCCTGCCGCGCCCACACCCGAGAGAACGATCGACAGATCGTCCATCCGCTTGCCGGTGATGCGGAGCGCGTTCTCGAGCGCGGCGAGCGTCACGACGGCGGTGCCGTGCTGGTCGTCGTGGAAGACGGGGATGTCGAGCAGCTCCTTGAGCGCTTCCTCGACCTGGAATGCGCCGGGTGCGGCGATGTCTTCCAGGTTGATGCCACCGAACGTGGGTGCGAGCCGGACGACGGTCTCGATGATCTCCTCGGGCGAGGACACGTCGAGGCAGATCGGGAACGCGTCGACGCCGCCGAACTCCTTGAACAGCAGTGCCTTGCCCTCCATGACGGGCATCGCGCCCTTCGGGCCGATGTTGCCGAGCCCGAGCACCGCCGATCCGTCGGACACGATCGCCACCGTGTTCTTGCGGATCGTGTACTCATCCGCCTTCGATTCGTCATCGGCGATCGCAATGCACACCCGCGCCACACCGGGTGTGTAGGCCATCGAGAGATCCTCCTGGTCGCCGACCGGGCACAACGGCAGCACCTCGATCTTGCCGCCCTCGTGCATTCGAAACGTGCGATCCCACCAGTCGTGCAACGTGATCCCCTGGGTGTCGCGCACTGCTGTGACGATCTCGATCTGATGCTCGACGCTCGTGCAGTTGACGACGATGTCGCGTTCGACCTGCTTGCCCTTGGCGACGAAGGCGTCGACAGCGAAGATGTTGCCGCCGGCCTCGCCGATCGTGGTTGCGAGCCGGCCGAGCACACCCGGGACGTTGTCGAGCGAGACGCGGAGGTGGATCGAGTACTGCGTGGCCGGTGGGCGGGACATGTCGCGACGTTACCGGTCGCCTCGACGAGCCCCCACGGCACGCCCGTTCCCCTCGCGGTGAGCAAGCCAGGTCAGGCGGTGGCGCTGAGGTCTGGTCGCCAGTCGGCCGGCTTCGGGAACAGGTGGCGGGTCCCGATCGGTGCACTGAAGGGTCGCCAGTCGCCGATGGGCTGACGCAGACGGTCGCCGACGGCGTAGATGACCGCCGGGTTGAAACCGAGCCCGCTGTGGCTGCCGCGCACCTCGATGTTCTCGCGTTCCGGCCCGATCGACTCGATGCACTGCCACCATCGCACGACGCCATCGGTTCGGGTGTAGATCGCCGTCGTCGGTACCTGTAGCGGCCCGGCCTCGTTCCCGGGCAGCAGGTCGTGGATCTCCTCGATGTGAGTCGGCCTCAGCCGGTCGTACAGGCCCGACACCGCTGATCGATCGCTGGGGTTGATGCGGAACGGGCTGCCGAGGGTGATCACCTGGCGGACGACGTCGGGGTACCGCCGGGCGAGGCGACGGGCGTAGATCCCACCGAGGCTCCATCCGATCACGGTCACCGGCTGGTCGTGGCGCTCGTGGAGCATCCTCAGCCGTTCGATCAGGCCGTCGACGACGTGGGCGGTCGGGCCGAGGTTGCGTCCGAGTCGCCACCCGTGCACCCAGTACCCCTGGCTCTGCAACACCGATCGCAGCGGAGCCGTCGAGGAATCACCGGCGAGGAAGCCGGGCAGGACGAGCACCGGGTGCTGGTCGCCGCGTCCGATCACCCGTAACAGGGGCGACGCCGCCATGATCGCACCCAGCTCGAAGAGCGCCCTCGATTCCATCAGCTGGAGCAGGGGCGATGGTGCCGTGGCACGTGCAGTGGCCATACGGTGAGCGTAGGCCGACCACGGATCGACGGCCGTGATCGGACACCGAGCGCGAGGAGCGGGGAATGACGTTCACCGACGCGAGTGACCGGGTTCGCGCTCTCCGTCAATAACGAGTGTTTCATTCGTGTCAACAGTGTCAAATGTCGGTGGTCCTGGACCCACCGACTCGCTGCGCCATTGAGATGGGAGGAGGCCGGTGCTAGACCCGGGAGGGTCCACCCCGGCGAAGCCGGGCCTCGTTCCACGGAGGATTCTCATGTTCGATTTCGCCAACAGACGTGACGGCCGCGCCAGGCAAGGACGCACGCGACGAGCGTTCGTCGGCATCGGTGTGCTGTCGCTCGCCGTCACGACCGCCGTCGTGACGAGCGGCACAGCAACTGCGACGAAGGGTGAGCCGCACATCCCGCCTGGCAACCCGGCACCCAAGGGTCGACTGATCGATCTCCAGCTGCTGGCGTTCAACGACTACCACGGTCACGTGAAGTCGGAAGCCGCCGGGCAGGTCGCGGGGGTTGATGCGGGCGGCGGCGAGTACCTGGCTGCGAAGCTCGCCGAGCTGCGTGCCGGTCAGGAGTACAGCCTCACGGTCACTGCGGGCGACCTGATCGGCGGGTCTCCGGCGTTCTCCGGCTTGTTCCACGACGAGCCGTCGGTCGAGTCCCTCAACGCGATGGGACTCGACATCTCCGGTGTCGGCAACCACGAGTTCGATGAGGGGGTCACCGAACTGCTGCGCATGCAGAACGGTGGCTGCCACCCGGTCGACGGCTGCTACTTCCCCGATGCCCCCTTCGCCGGTGCGGACTTCCAGTGGCTGTCGGCCAACGTCGTCGAGACGGCAACCGGGAAGACGCCACTGCCGTCCTACGAGATCAAGCAGATCAAGGGTGTGAAGGTCGCGTTCATCGGGATGACGCTCGAGGCGACCGACACCCTGGTCGCTGCCTCCGGCATCCAGGGCTACGACTTCCTCGACGAGGCCGAGACGGCGAACTCGCTCGTCCCGATCCTGAAGGCGCAGAAGGTCGAGTCGATCGTCGTACTGCTCCACGAGGGTGGGTCGCAGACGCCGCCTCCGGGCGACGTCGACGCCTGCGTCGGCATCTCCGGGCCGATCGTCGCGATCAACGCTGCGCTCGACCCCGAGATCGACGCGGTCATCACCGGCCACACGCACCTGCCGTACAACTGCCAGCTGCCCGACCCGGACGGGAACCCGCGCATCGTCACCAGCGCCTACTCGTTCGGCCGTGTGGTCTCCGAGGTGCACCTCGTGCTCGACAAGGCCAGCAAGGACGTGCGACGCGACCTGAGCTCTGCGACCAACCACGCTGTCGTGCGAGCCGAGTTGTCACCCGATCCGGCGATCACCGCTGTGATCGAGAAGTGGCAGCCCCTGTTCGACGTGTCGGGCAACACCCCGGTCGGAACGATCACGGCAACGATCACGCGCGGCGGCACCCCGCCCGGATCCGATCGAGGTGTGGAATCGGCAGCCGGCAACTTGGTCGCAGACGCCCAGCTCTGGGCGACGTCGGCCAACGGTGCGCAGGTGGCCTTCATGAACCCCGGTGGTGTGCGCTCTGACCTGACGTACCCACAGTCGGGTACGGAGGGCGACGGCGTCGTGACCTTCGGAGAAGCCTTCACGTTCCAGCCGTTCGGCAACACGCTCGAGACGTTCCCGATGACCGGCGCCCAGATCATCTCGGCGCTTCAGCAGCAGTGTCAGCCGCTCGGATCGAGCCGTCCGTTCCTCCACCTCGGCGTCTCGCAGGGTTTCACCTACGACCTCCAGAAGACGATCGCGGGTGGCAACTGCACGTCCGTCACGATCAGCAACGTCAAGCTCGACGGCGTAGCGCTGGACCCGACGGCGACGTACAGCGTGACGGTCAACAACTTCCTGTCCGACGGTGGCGACAACTTCGGTGTGTTCAACACGATCACCGCCCCGAAGCTCGACGGTGGCAACGATCTCGAGGCGTTGACGAACTACCTCGGCACGTTCAGCCCGGTGGCACCGCCGTCCATCGATCGGGTGAACGAACTGCCCTGACAACAGCAGTTCCGCTGACGCAGAACCGGGCCCGACCCTCGTGGTCGGGCCCGGTGCGCGTCCCTCGTTCGGTGGACGACCTCAGGCGTCTCCGGCGACCGGGTCGGCCATCGCATCGGCGCAGGCGGTCGGGTGGTCGGCGAGCCAACGGGCCACTTCGGCGGCGGGGCTGCGCTGCTCGCCCGCCCGCCACGCGTCGAGGTATTCGTACGGCCAGATCACGCCACGACGGATCGACCACTCCTTGCCCGGGCACGGTGGTGAGATCGAGAAGTGGAGATGGCAGGCCGAGGTGCGGCCCGTGTCGCCCATCGGCCCGAGCACGTCACCGAGTGCGACCTCGTCGCCGACGACGAGATCGTCGACGATCGCGTCGAAGTGGGCGAGGTAGTACCGGACCCCGTCGAAGCCGAGGATCGCCACCGACTTGCCGCCGCGCGTCGCCGGGTCGTCGACGGCGGGGTCGTAGGCGTCGACCCGGTGTACCTCGACGACGGTGCCATGCACGGGCGAGACGATCGCTGCGCCGCAGCCGACGAAGATGTCGGTCGCCGGATAGAACGCGTGGGTGTTGCTCCACCCTGCCCTCGACACGGCCGCTACCGGCAACCCGTACGGCGTCGAGTCGGGACGAGGCGCCGTCGTCAGCGTCAACTGCACGCCGCGATCCGCATGTTCGGTCACGATCACCGCGTCGTCGATGAGGCGCCCGGCGGTCAGGCCCACGCCGAACAGCCCACCGACAGAGGCAACTATCGCCGTCGACCAGCGAAGCAACGGCGTCACCACATCCGCATCCTGTCAGGTTCAGCGTCGTCGTTCGGGTCGACCGGCCCTCCCCGGAGCGAACGGCCATGCGTACGCTTGCGCGCATGGATGCCGACCTCTGGAACGATCGCTACCGCGAGAGCGAGTTGGTGTGGTCCGCCGGACCCAACCAGTTCGTCGAGACGGTGTGCAGCTCTCTCCCGCCGGGCCGTGCGATCGATCTCGCCGCCGGTGAGGGACGGAACGCGATCTGGCTGGCCGAGCAGGGCTGGGACGCCACGGCCGTCGATTTCTCCGAGGTGGCGATCGACAAGGCACGACAGATCGCGGAGCGACGAGGGGTCTCGATCGCTGCCGAGACCGCCGACCTGTCCACGTACCAACCGACGCCGGGCGGGTTCGATCTCGTCATCATCGCGTACCTCCAGCTCCCCGACGAGCAACTCGACCCGATCCTTCGGCGGGCCGCAACGGCCGTCGCTCCGGGCGGCACCTTTCTGCTGGTCAACCACGACCGCGAGAACCTCGAGCGCGGCCACGGCGGGCCGCAACGCGAGGAGGTGCTCACGACCCCGGAGCAGATCGTGCGAGCGCTCGGCGAGGATTTCCGGATCGACCGCGCCGAGGTGGTCCGACGCCGGGTTGCGACCGACGACGGCGCGCGAACCGCCCTCGACACCCTCGTCGTCGCCCGTCGTCGCAGTTGAGCGACGACTCGACGGCAAACCAGGACATGGCGACCGTGGGGATCCGGTGCGCAGCGGGCTCGACACTTCGTGTGCCACCATCGCAGCATGCGGAAGCAGTCGACCTGCGTCGAGATCCAGATCACGTGCGGGTCGGGCGAGGAGGCCGAACGCATCGCCGAGGCGCTCGTCGAGCGACGCCTCGCAGCGTGTGTGCAACAGGTCCCGATCCGGAGCACCTATCGCTGGCGAGGCGTCGTCGAGCGTGACGACGAGTTCCTGCTGCTCGTCAAGACGTCGGAGCGGCGTGTCGACGATGTGACGACGGCTGTGCTCGAGCTGCACTCGTACGACCTGCCGGCGGTGACGGCCGTGCCGCTCGCGGGCGGATCGCCCGCGTACCTCGACTGGATCGACACCGAAACCACCTGAGCCAGGCTCAACGCTCCGGCTGTGTCACGGCGCGGGGCTGGGCCCGGCGTCGTTGCTGGCGCTCGGCGAACCGCGGCTCCGTCAATGCCACCTCGAAGCGGACCTGGTCGGTGTCGAGATCGTAGGTACCCGACACCGTCAGCGGGTGGTCGATCGGCAGCTCGGTGGCGTTGACCTCGAATCGTACGGTCGAGCCGTCGATCACGCCGGTCCCCCGGAGGGCGACGCGGCCCGACGTACGCACACCTGCGATCCGCAACCGGCCCCGACCGACCGGATCGGTGAGCAAGTAGTAGGCCGCGTCGTACCGTCCGGTCTCGGGGTTCAGCATTGCGACGACAGCAGGCACAGCCTGGCGCTCGGCGAGCGTCCGCATCCCGTCGCGACGGGCGTCCTCGTCGACCAGCAACGCCAACTCACGGGAGCCGCATTGCAGCCGGCGGGCCGGTCGAGCGCCGGCGCGGATGCCGGGGGTGTTCGCCGGTACCAGCTCCAGTGCCTGGAGCATCGTCTTGGTCGGCGCGCCCGTCCGGATCGGCACGGCGTCGTCGGTCGTGGCTGCGAGCGCTCGCTGCGGGACCGACACCGTGTACTCGCCGAGCCCGTGGCGGTACGAGATGAACTCCTTCGCCGAACGGATGATCTGCTCCGTCGTGGGGTCGGGCGCCCGCAGCCGGCGGAGTAGGGCGAGATCGCCCGGGACGCCGACCTTGCCGAGTCGCTCGATTGCCCGCCGCGCCACCGAGAGCTCATCGGTCCCGGTCGCCGATCGCAGTGCCTCGATGGCTGCCGGTGTCTGCCGGCGACCGAGCACGCCGACCGCCAGCGTACGAACCGATGGATCGAGCTCTGGGTTCAGCGCCACCGATGTCAGCGTGCGGACGAGCGAGCGAGGCTCGCGTTCGATGAGTTGCACGAGCGCGTCGGTGCGAGTTGCGACGTCGGGCGCGGATCGGATTCGGCGCGCCAGCGTTGCGTTGGATGGGGCCGTGGAGTCAGCCATGTCAGCAACCCTCCCTGATCGTGCAGTGGTCGTCCATGGTGTTGCCCTGACCCGAGGTCAGCAACACGGCGTTGCGGGTGTCGCGGGCGCCGCCCGGCACCGTCGGGATGCACCCGGTCTGGGCCATGAGGTTGTTCTGCGCCGCGGTCGTGGTCGGGCACGGTCCGGCCGGCAAGGCGTTGTGGTTGTGCGGCAGTCCGAGGAAGTGCCCGACCTCGTGGGCGAACGTGCGCGAGAGGCCTTCGGCATTGTCGTTGACACCGCCGGCGAACAACCCGTCGTTCTTCGACTGCTTGCCGCAGTCGCCTCCGACGGGTGAGAGGCCCAGCAGGTCGTTGCGATCGACGAAGCGGCTCACGAAGGCATCGATGCCGTCGTTGTCGACGAAGAACGAGCGCCACAGGTCCTCGGCCTCGTCGGAGTCGCCGATGTTGCCGAAGCTGCCGGCCTGAGCGCCGTCGATCGAGAAGTGGAGCACCCGTCCGACCCCGACGCCACGCGGTCGATAGATGTTCCGGATCCGGAGGACGCAGTAGTCGACTTCGTCGCGTGAGGTCGCCAGCGCCGTGTCGGAGAGCGTGTCGAAACCGACGGCGATCACGTTGAGGTGGACGTGATCTCCGTCGAGGTCACCGGCCATTTGGCGGACCGACACGGATGCGGTCGCGCCCGTCGGGTCCGGCGGAACGACGCCGCGGCGGAATCCGAACAGCCGGAACAGCACCGATTGGTCGGCGTCGAGGTCGGCGTCGACGCAGTCGAGGAGGTCGCGGAGGCTGATGTCCATGTCGCCGACCTCACTGCAGCGAGATGAGCATGTCGACCATGCCCGTCCCGCAGTCGAGCGACGTGAGCGCCTTCCCGATCACCGCGCCGGAAGCTGCAGCTGGGTCGTCGACCGGCTGGGCGTGCCCGGCGGTGACCGATGTGGTCAGCAGGTCACCGGCGTGGACAGGCCTCGCCGAGGCGTCGACCTTGACCGACACCTTGCCCATGATCGAGACCGGAGCGCGTCGCGCACCCTTCGCCTCGTCACGGTCGAGGATCACCCCTGGGCGGTATGACCCTGCACCGGCGACCACGCCGACGACTCTGCGATCGAGTTCGGTCGTGCACGGATGCAGCCGGCCGTCGCGCTCGAGGACCATGACGGTGCCGGGCTCGGCCTCGTCGAGGTCGGCGACGTCGAAATCCTCCGCCGCGTCACCGTTCTTCAGGATGATGTCGCCGCTCGATCCGTTCAAGTGGATCGTCTCGTTGCCGGCGTCGTTCCGGATCCGCAGATCGCCTTCGTTGTCTTCGGCACCGAGGAAGAGTTGGGCAGTCCCTGCGTCGAATCGCAGCGCCTCGCGACCGTTGCCGTCGTAGATGGAGAGGTCGCCCTCGTTGCCGGCGGCGCCGATCTCGACCACGGCATGCTCGCCATTGACGCGGAAGACCTCACGGTTGGCGTTGTCGTGGACGATCACATCACCTTCATTCTCGGTCGTTCCGATTCGAAGGACGGCATTGCCGGCGTCGAGGTGCATGGCACGACGCCCGTCGCCGTCGATCAGCTCGATGTCGCCCTCGTTTCCAGCTGCACCGACCTTGCACCACGCGTTGGCCGCGTTCATGTCGAAGACGGTGCGACCGGAGCCATCGCGAACTTGGATGTCGCCTTCGTTCCCCTCGGCGCCGACGTAGACGGCGGCGGATTGGCCGTCGACTTGGAAGACGGTGCGACCGGAGCCATCGCGAACTTGGATGTCGCCTTCGTTGCCGTCAGCGCCGACGTAGACGGCGGCGGATTGGCCGTCGACTTGGAAGACGGTGCGACCGGAGCCATCGCGAACTTGGATGTCGCCTTCGTTGCCGTCGGCGCCGACGTAGACGGCGGCGGATTGGCCGTCGACTTGGAAGACGTCGCGGCCGTCGGAGTCGCGGACGCGGATGTCGCCTTCGTTGCCGTCGGCGCCGACGTAGAGCGCTGCATTGGCGGCATCGAGGTACACGGTCTGGCGGCCCTGACCGTCACGACCGACGAGCCCGCCTGCGTTGCCCGCGTTGCCGAACCAGATGTTGGCGGCTCCGCCATCCAGGTGGATCGTCTGCCGGCCTGCGCCGTCGAGTACCACGACGTCGCCCTCGTTGCCGTCGGTCCCGAAATAGCCGGCAGCGGTGTCGCCGTCGAGGCGCACGACCGTCCGGGCCGCGCCGTCGCGCACGAGCACCTCAGCACTGCGCCCGGTCGCGCCGAGCGTGAGAATGCCGACCGAGGCCAAGAAGCTCAAGACGGTGCCACCGGCGCCGTTGACGATCATCAGATCTCCGTGCTGGCCCGTCGCGCCGAGCGTGAGACGCCCGTCTGCCCCGTTCAGCTCGACGGTGTCAGCACCTGACGAACCGCTGAGCCTCAGGTCACCGGCGCTCCCGTCGGCGCCGAGCCGAATTCGGGCGTTGGCGGCGGCGAACGTCAGGACGTCCGCCAGGCCGGCACCGAGATCGGATCGGACGGTGATGTCACCGGACCGGGCGATGCGTACGAGCTCTTCGCCGTCGGTGTTGGACAAGATGAGATCGCCATCGTTGATCTCGACGTCGTCGTTGAAGTTTGGCATGGGTGCCTCCTGGTTGCGTCGGTGCTTCCCCGATAGCACAGAGCGCGTCGCCGCCGGTGAGATACGAGTTCGACGAGATTCTCTGATCACCGCGGCTTCCCGGACGAGGTCGTTCCGCCGTTCGGTCCGGTTGGTCGGTCGCTGCTGGCAAGGGCGCGGCGGCGTCCCCGTGGCTGCAGCAGCACCTCGCTTCACCCGAGGATCGCGGCGTCCACCCGTGAGCCGCGCTCAGCGAGGCGTCGACCCGTACCCGACGTCGATCGCACCGTTGGCCGATCCCGCGGCGATGCGTCGATCGGCGTTCGGATCGGTCCGGACGTCGACATCGACCGTGCCGTTGTCACTGTCGGCGTCGACGTCGTAGGCGAGGTCACCGGCCGGCACCCGGATCACGATCGCGCCGTTGTCACTGTCGGCGTCGACCGTGGTCGGCGCGGTCACGAAGGCCAACTCGATCCGGCCGTTGTCGGTCCGGGCACGGACGTCCTGCGCCTCGAGGCGCTCGGCCTCGATCGCGCCGTTGTCGGTCTCGATGTCGATTTCGCCGGCGACCCCGGTCATCGAGACGCGGCCGTTGTCGGTGTGGATCCCGACGTCGAACCGGTCGGGAACCGTGACGCGGAAGCCGACGCTGCACTGTCGGAACCAATTGGTGTCGCACTCACCGACCATCACGAGCCTGTCACCGTCGACATCGATCGAGTATTCGGCGTCGCCTTCGTCGGATTCCTGCAGCACGGTTCGGATCTCGATCTCGTCGCCTGCGCCGGTCGCCACCTCGACCTGACCGTTCTCGGTCGAGACGTCGACACGGGTGAGGTCGCCGACCGGCACCGCGTCGTTCTCGACGCGTCGTGTCGTGTCGTCGTCGAGGTCGAGGCGCACCGCGCAGCCGGTCACGGCGAGCGTTGCGACCATCGCCAAGATCAGCGTGGGCAACGGTGTGTTGGTGGCGATGGACATGTCACCATCGTGACGTGATCCGGCTCCGGGCTCGATGGAGCGAACGGGCGTCGCGTTGGTGGGGGAAACCCCACCAACGAAGAGACCTCGGGTCCGGCGCCCGCATCGTCCGACTGCGACGATGACGGGGTGAACGGCGACCGGATCATCGAGACGCTCGGCATGCAGCCACATCCCGAGGGAGGCCACTTCGTCGAGACGTGGCGCGGCCCCGAGATGCCTGGCGGGCGGTCGATCGCGACGGCGATCCAGTTCCTGCTGCGGGCCGGCGAGCGTTCGCACTGGCATCGGATCGACGCCGACGAGATCTGGCTCTTCCACGCCGGCGCGCCGCTGCGGCTCGCCATCGCCGACAGCGGCGCGCCGGTCGTCGACCATCGGCTCGGCCGCGGGCTCGAGAGCGGCGAACGTGCGCAGGTCGTCGTGCCGGCCGGAGCGTGGCAGTCAGCCGCGAGCGAGGGCGAGTGGACGCTCGTCTCGTGCGTCGTGGCGCCGGGCTTCGAGTTCGACGGATTCGAGCTGGCGCCACCCGACTGGTCACCCGTCGTCGGCTGATCCCCGCCAGAATGGCGACGTGCTCGGCAAGTTCTCCAGGGGTCGCCACGTGATCGTCGGCGCGTCGATCGGCCTGACGACCGTGCTCGCCGGCACCGGCGTCATCGGCGGTGGCGTCCATCCCGAGCGGTTCGACTCGAAGATGATCGTGGTGCGACCCGACGGGGACGGACTCCACCTCACCGAGTACGTCGACATCGATTTCGGCACGGAGGATCGTCGCGGCTACGAGCGACTGGTCCCGAACGACTTCGGATTCCCGACCGACGTGACCGCGTCGACGCCCGACGCAGCCGACGACCTCGACGTCACGGATTTCGGCGAGTACACCCGCATCCGCGTCGGCGATCCGAACCGGACGTTCTCCGGTCAGCACCGGTTCGTGCTCGACTACCGGTTGCCCGATGCCCGATTCGATCAGCTCGGACTGGTGGTCGATCTGGTGTCCCCACCGGGCGGTGCCTTCCCGGGTGATCAGGAGACTGGTCGTTTCGAGGTCGTGATCACCGGGGTCGAGCTGCGGGGCCTCCGCTGCGACGTGGGGCAGCTGCGTGCGGAAGGCGGGTGCGAACTCGCACAGACCGATGCCGATCCGCCGGTGTATCGGGCGGTGGTCGAGCCCCTCGCCGAGAACGACGGCGTGACGGTCGGCGGCGACATCGTCGCATTCACCGATCGGGCCGAGATCGCCACGCCACCGATCCCCGAACGTCGTTCCGGTCCGAACCGTGCGCTGATCGCGCTCGGCACCGCCGCACTGGGTGCACTCGGAGCGGTTCCCGTCTACCGGTGGGCGCGGAAGAAGGGCCGCAACGAGGTGTTCGCCGGCGGGGCCGCGGACGCTGCGTACGGATCACTCCCACCGCCCGGGGTCGGTGACTCGGGCGCACCGCCTCCCGTCCACCTCGTTGCCGATGACGAGCTCGGCGATCTCGTCACGATCGAGTTCGTGCCACCAAAGGGACTCGCACCGTGGGAAGGTTCGGTGCTGCTCACCGAGCGCTTGAGCGACGACACCGTCGAGGCGTGGTTCTCCGGTCTGGTCGGCCGCGGGGCGATCGAGCTCGACGAGCGGGGCTCGGAGCTCGTCATCCGCAGCGGGCCGCGCCGCGACGAGCTCGATCCGACCGATGGTGCTCTCCTCTCGACCATCCTCGGGATCAGCGATCCCTACGTGACCGGCACGTACGACTCGAAGTTCGCCTCGGCGTGGAGGGGTGTCGCTCGGGCCCAGCGTGATCGGATCGCAGCCAGCGGCTGGTGGCGGCACCTGCCGCCTGGCTCCGGCTTCAGCCCCAAGCGGAGCGGCTCGCCGTTCGGTCTGATCGTGATCGGCGTCTTCGTGTTCTTCTGGTTCGGGTCGGCTGCCACCGCGGCCATCGGATTGCTCGGATCGTGGCCGCTCGCGGCCGCCGTGGCGCTCGTGTTCCCGGCGGTGGTCGCGTACTTCGTGTATCGAGCGATGCTCCCGGCGCGGAGTGCGCCGGGTTCGGCGCTGGCGTTGCGCACCGAGTCGTTCCGCCGGTTCCTGCACGCGAGCGAAGGCCAGCACGTCGAGTGGGCATGGTCGAAGGGACTGCTTCGCGAGTACAGCGCGTGGGCCGTCGCACTCGGCGAGGCCGACGCCTGGTCCAAGGCATTGGAGGGCGCCAACGTGCCCGTCGCGGCCGCTGCGGCGACCGGACCGATCATCCTTCACCGTCACGGTTCGTCGATGCGCGACACGCGCACCGCGCCGTCGTCGTCCGGGGGGAGTGGTGGTCGTTTCGGTGGCGGCGGCGGCGGTTTCGGCGGCGGGGGTGTCGGTGGTGGAGGAGGCGGCGGCAGCTCGGGCTCGTGGTGAGTTCGACTCCGAGTGTGCCGTCGCGGACCTGGTAGTGATGGCGAGATGGAGATCGGAGCGGTCATCCCGCATCACGAGATCGGCACCGACCCCGGTGCGATCAGGGCATACGCGGCAGGGCGTCGAGGATCTTGGCGTCACCCACCTGCTCGTCTACGACCACGTCGTCGGCGTCGATCGCAACCGGCCCAGGGGCTTCGAGGGCCCGTACGACTCGAACACCGCCTTTCACGAACCGATGGTGCTCTTCGGGTTCCTCGCTGGCTGTACGACCAGGGTCGAACTCGTCACGGCCATCCTCATCCTCCCGCAGCGTCAGACCGTGCTCGCAGCGAAGCAGGCAGCCGAGGTCGCGATCTTGTCGAACGATCGACTCAAGCTCGGGATCGGCGTCGGCTGGAACACCGTGGAGTACGACGCACTGAACGAGGACTTCGGCAACCGCGGCAAACGCCAGGAGGAGCAGGTCGACCTGATGCGTCGACTGTGGACCGAGGACGTGTTCAGCTACACCGGCGACCACCACCGGTTCGAGCACGCGAGCATCTTGCCGCGGCCGTCCCGCCCGATCCCGGTGCTGTTCGGCGGCTCGGCGCCGGCCCTGATCGAGCGCTGCGCCCGCCTCGGCGACGGCTGGATCCCACTCGGCGGCCCCAACGAGAAGTCGGCCGATCGCCTCGCCGAGATTCGCCGAATTCGCGAGGCAGCAGGGTTGTCGTGGGATGGCTTCGAGGTGATGGCGCAGGCGCAGTGGGGTGGCGGAACGCCCGACCGATGGGGGGCGCATGCACAGAAGTGGAAGGACCTCGGGGCCACCCACCTCTCGGTCGCAACCCACAACGCGGGTGAGACCGATGTCGACGGCCATCTTGCTCGGATCGCCGAGTACCGGAATGCCATCGCGGACATCGCTCCCTGACCGGGCCGCGGTCCGCCGTGCGGGACGTTGTGCTCTGGCCAGATCGGGAGAGTCGGTTCACACTGGTGCCATGACAACCATGAGACGCCATTGGGACGTGCGCCTCGAGATCAGCGAGGACGACGACCACTGCGAGGTGGTCGCTCATCTCGACGCTGGTGATCGTGGTCTCGCGGGTGTCGGCCGGTCGCGGCGAAACCCTGCCGATCCGACCGTCCCTCAGGTCGGCGAGGAGTTGGCGACCGCGAGAGCCCTGCACGATCTCGCCCACCACTTGAGCCAGGACGCCTGGCGCATGATCGAGGAGTTCAACGGGGAGACCTGACCGGCGTTGGCCCCGACTGCGTTCTCCGGTGGACGTCGGGGGATCGGCGTCAGCCGGCGCGGTAGCGGCCCGGCTCGACCTCGACCGCCTCGCCTCGGTCGAGCATCCGCCGGACGTGCATCGTCGCGCACCGGCGTTCGACGTTGTCGGCGAACACGTGCTCAACGTGAGGTCGGTAGATGAACCGGTGCGAAACCATGTCGTCGATCGTCCGCGGTTCGGCGAGGAAGTCGAGCATCGCCTCGTGACGGCGCGGGATCACCGCCTGGAAGGCATCGAGCAGTTGGATGAAGGCCTCGCGGCCCTCGATGACGCCCTTGTGGTGGTAGGTGACGTAGTAGTCCGCGTGCTCGTCGCGGATCTGGTCGAGTGACCGTTCGAAGTCTTCGAGATCGCTCCACACGTCGCCGTAGTACGGGCCGAACCCGGTGAGGTCGATGTCGGACAGGAAGAAGACCCCTCCCGAGATGCGAAAACCGCTGTGGCCGCGCGTGTGGCCGGGGAGGTGCACGGCTTCCACCCGGAGCCGACCGAGATCCCAGACATGACCGTCGGTGAAGCCCTCGGCGTCGGGGCGGGGGGTGTAGTGGAACTCCTCGAGGATCTGCTGCGCGAAGTCCTCGCGTGCGCGACCCGTCAGTCCGTAGACCTCCATCAGGCCGTCGAGGCTCCGGGCGCCCGGCAGGTCGGCGTCATGGATGTGGAGCCGCGAGTCGGCGTAGAAGCCGTTGCCGGCCATGTGGTCCTCGTGGCTGTGCGAGACGATCACGGCGTCGATCGGCACGGGAGCGCCGCCCCGGTCGACCACGGTGACCGACGGATCGATCATCACGGCCTCGCCGTCGCCCTGGACGACGATCGAGTTGCCCGACGGGTACTTGCCGTTGTCGTCGCCCACGAGCACGCTCACGCCGGGGGTCAACACCCGTTCGTCGCGGCCCCAGTCCACAGTCGTCACCATCTGCTGATTGTCGCATGCTTCGGCGCAGGCGATTCGGTCGATCGTCGCGATCGGTCCGCGAGCCCGGTCCGCCACGGTTGGCCAGGCTCCGCACGTACGAGCGCTCGTGATCCGAGGAACTCATCGGGGGAATCATGGTTCGGGCGACGGTCGCTGCCCACGTCCCCGCGTCAGCCGGCGCTCGTGACGGTCGGCGTCAGGACTCGGGGTGTCCGAGCTTCTCCCGCCGTTCGGCGCCTCAGATCAGGCGGCGTTCCGGGTCGGTGGACCGGTGTTGTGGACGGTTCCGTCGGGGAAGCGGATGGTGAGCTCGCGGCGTGAGCCGAGGGTCAGCTCCCAGCCAGCGTCGTGGACCTTGGTGTGGTGATGGGTACACAGCGGAAGAAGGTTGGACAGGTCGGTGCGACCGCCGTGGCGCCACCAGATGACGTGGTTGAGCTTGCAGCGGGCGTAGCGGACCGTGCAGCCAGGGATCGCACAGGTGACATGGAATGCTCGCAATGCCCGACGTTGGGCTCGGTTCGCCAACCTGGTGGTGCGACCGAGATCGAGCCGGCCGGGGGCGTGGATCACGACTCCGTTGCGGACGATCACGGCGTGCACGTCAGCGCTGCCGGTCAGGGCGGCGAGCGCACGATGCGGGATCTCGACCGGAATGCCCCAGTCGATCCGTGGGCCACCGGCACCGTCAGCCTGTGACGCGTCGATCACCACGACGAACTCGGGTCGGCCCGGCCGCCCCACCACCGGCCCTTGCTCTGACGACACCAACCGCGCGAAACGCGAGTGCTCGGAGGTGATGCTGCTTCTCGATCGGATCGGTCGGGCAGGTGTCGGGCACCGCTTCGGCGAACAACGCTTCCACGACACCGTCGAGCCGGGCGGCCAACTTGACTCCGGTGACGGGGTCGAACTGGCCCGCGAACCGCCACATGCCGTCGTTGTCGGTCCACGTGCGCAGTCGGGTCGCACGTCGTTGCCGTTCGAGTCGCGCCATGCCGTCGTCGGCCTGGATCGCTCGCACCTCGAGCGCCAGGCCTCTGCGAAACTCGTCCACTGTCGCCGCTGAGGCGACATCGACCAATCCGGCGACCCGGTCGAACAACGTCGAACGCTGATCGTCATCGAGCGACTTGCCGGCACGGGTGATCGCATCCACATGTGCGGGTGTGACGGCCGCTGCGTCGAGCGCGTCGGCGAACGACGGCACCTCGCTGAGCGTGTCGGACCGCTCCTTGGCCTTGACACCGTCGTTCAGCGAGGAACGGGTGCAGTCGGCGATCGTCTTCTCCGGGAAAGACACCTGCCCCGTCAGCGCACGCGCCAACCGCGAGTCGACGGCCGCTAGCCACGACTGGATCTGCGCCGATGCCCGCATCGCCGACTCGATTGCAGCGCGGTCGGCAGCGGCGTCGCTACTGACCGACGACACCTCCGTCACCCGCTCGACGATCGCACGAACGTCCATACCCTCATCCTGACGAAGGGGTGTGACAGCGAAAACGAACACATGTACGAGCGCGGATCCTCGATTCGGGCGGCTCCGGGCCGACCGGGCCCGGAGCCACTCGTGCACCACCGTTGCTCGTCGTCGAGCTGCCCGTGAGGACGCACGGGCACGGCGCCGGCGGTGCGCTCGTCGGGTCAGGGGGCCCGGGCATGGACAGGGTCATGAGCGATCTGAGCGGCGCCGGCGGGGCGTGGGCCTCTGCGACGACGCCCGCTTCGCCGAGCTGTACGAACAGCACCACCGCTCGATCCGCGGCTTCTGCAGTCGTCGACTCGACCACGCCTCGCCCGCTTTGACCACCCGCCACGCTGCGTGACGCACGACGAGCGAGTCATGCATGATTCTTCAGAGGCCTGCATGTACGGCCGTGACCCGCCTCGTGGACGATGCGGTCGCCGAGACGTTCCTCACGGCCTGGCTGCGTCTCGACGATCTGCCCGACGCTGCAGGCGCTGGCGGTCGTGTTCGACGTGGTCGTCCGAGATGGATCGTTCGACACGACCGGGTCGCGATGACGGGCACCCTGGCACGTGCTCGTGTTGGCGGACGGCACGATCCCCAGCAATACGGACTCGATCGATCGAGCATCCGCGGACGACTGCGACGTGGCGTTCGAGCGATGGCTGCCCGGTGCTCACGCGGATGTCCATCGGCAGATGACCTGGATCGACATCGGCGGAACCGTCGTTGCCGGCGCCACCGCGCAGCCCGTGGTCGCCGGCTTCTGCGCTGATCTCGTCGAGCAGTCGGAGGTCTGCCTGCTCGGAGGCTGAACGTGGTGGCGACCCGACGGACTACGTCGTGGCAGGTCGGCGTTCGAGACCGAGGCTGGCGGAATTGATGCAGTAACGCTGACCGGTCGGGGGTGGGCCGTCGGGGAAGACGTGGCCGAGATGGGCGTGGCAGTTGGCGCAGCGAACCTCGGTGCGTGTCATGCCCAGGGTGCGATCCTCGATGTACTCGATCTTGTCGGTGCCGAGGCTCTCGTAGAAGCTCGGCCAGCCGCAGTGGGCGTCGAACTTGGTGCCTGAGTCGAACAGCTCGACACCGCACACGACGCAGTGGTAGGTGCCGGGATCGGTGGTGTCCCAGAACTGACCGGTGAACGGGCGCTCGGTCCCTGCTTCCTGCGTGACGTGGAACTGCATCGGGGTGAGCTTGAGCTTCAGCTCCTCCTGGGTGGGGATGTCGGTCGGCGTGTCACTCATGTGCACAGCCTGCCGCATCCGGGCCCGGCGCGCACCTCGCACGGCGCGAGTTCACGGATCGTTCGGCACCGCTGGCAGCGTCGGGTGTGTGCTCCTGCCCGTCGTGCAGATCGCGAGCAGCGACGCGTCCAACCTTCGCCGCTCGGGCGACGCGCCGATCGGTCGTGTGGGGTCGAGAGGTCCGCTTCCGCGAGACTCGGCGTCTGGCTCAGAGCGAAAGGTCGATGAGCAGCGATGTTGAAAAGCCGTCATCGAGCGAAGATCGATCGACTCCACGAGCGAGCTCGCGCACTTGCCCGCGAGGGTGCCTTCGATCGTGCGCTCGCCCCTGCCTTCGAGGCGATCGAGGTGGCGGTTCGCCACGGAGGGCCCGAAGATCCGGTCACGGCGGAGTGCTTCGTGTTCCGAGCCAAGGTGTTGGAGGCGGCCGGAGATCTCGCTTCGGCGGAGTCGAGCTACAACCGGGCCTACGGCATCCTGGACGCAACGGCCGGCGAGGCGACTCCCCTCAAGGCCCAGGTGCTGTTCGACTACGGCTCGCTGTACTTGCGGATGGGCCTGGATTGGCGCAGCTTCCTCCTGCTCGACTGGGCGAGGATTCGCTTCACCGAGCTCGAGGGTCCGGACAGCGAGGACGTCGCCCGGTGTTGGAGCATGATCGCACTCGCTCAGGAACGCATCGGTTCGGTCGCCGAGGCAGGAGCAGCGTACGACGAGGCCATCAGGATTCTCGGTGCGCAGCTCGGTGTCGACCACCCCTCGGTCGTCCATCTCTCGGTCAACAAAGCGGACGGTGTGGCATGGGACGCTCTGAGGGCCGGCGAGACCGACCGAGCCGGCGAGGCCCTCGATGAGATGAGCGCACTGGTCGCGGTTCTCGAGCGCGCCCCGGTCGAGCACCAGGGGCAGCTCTACAATTCGAAGGGCATGCTCGGCGCGCTCTTCGTCGAGGTCGAGCGATTCGAGGAGGGGGCCGAGCTCCTGCAACAGAGCCTCGCCTACGAGTCGCAGACCGATGGCCGGATGGCTGGGGGACGTCTGCGACAACTGGCCAGGGCCTATGCATCCACGGGTCATCCCGCCGAAGCACTCGCTGCGTTCCGCATGGCGGGCATCGAGAGCGCACTCGAGCACGAGGTCGCTCACGGCTCCGAGAGAGACCGCATGCGAGCAGTGGAAACGACGTACCTCAATCTCGAACGATTTCTCGACCTCGTTCTGCTCGCCGGTGCCCAAGACCCCGATGTGATCGCCGAAGTGTCCGACATGGTGTTTCGATACAAGGCGTTCGGCGCTGAGCTCCTCCTGCGTCAGAACCGCGCGGCAGCGCACTCGGAGGATGCCCGACTCGATGCCATGGTCGACGAGCTCGCAGACCGCCAGGTCGCACTCGCCGAACTCGAGTTGACGAACGGAGAGATCGACGGCCAGTCACTCGGCGATCGCGAGCGGCTGGAGTGGGAGATCGCCTCGCGAGTCTCCGAAGGTGAGATGCCGGATCGCAGCCAGGTCGATCACGATCGGATCGCATCGCTGCTCCCGGATGGTGTGGTGCTGATCGAGTTCATCCGCTTCACGCGACGATTGCTCGTCGACGCGGCCGGAGACGCACAGGGCTGGTACGTGGCGTTCGTCGTTCCGTCCGGCCCGAACGGCGACGTCCGGCTGGTGGATCTCGGCCCAGCCGACGACATCGATCGTCTGGTCCACGCGTACCGGTCGGAGCTCAGCCGTGCAGGCGACACCGGTGTCGAACACGACCCGAACCCCCCTGATCGCGGATTCGGCACGTCTGCCGTCGACGATCAGTCGACGGCACCACGGCGCAACGCCGGCGTCGAGCTTCGACGTCGGGTCGTCGACCCGCTCGAGCAGGCAGCGCGAGGATCTCGACGGTGGTTGATCGCAGCGGACGGCCAACTGGCCCAGATCCCGTTCGAGGCGCTCCCCGCTGACTCCGGTGGGTTCCTGCTCGACGAACTCGAAATCAGCTATCTCGGTGTCGGCCGCGACGTGGCGCACCTGTTGTCGAGATCCGAACCCCGGACCCTGCAGCCGGCCCTGGTCTTCGCCGACCCCGACTACGACCTGGCAGCCGAGGGCGGATTCTCCGCACCGGACGACACGCAGTCGCTTCGCAACGACTTGAATCGCGCCGGCACCGACTTCGGGCGTTTGCCGGGAACCCGTGTCGAGGGCACACGCGTCGGCGAGCTCCTCGGAGTCGAACCCTTGCTCGGGGGGAGTGCGCGAGAGGGGCGTCTCAAGGAAGCCAGGTCCCCCGTCGTGCTGCACATCGCGACTCATGGATTCTTTCTCCCTCCCCCCGAGCCCGAGGACGCGGCCGGCGTCCGGTCGAACGAGTCGCGATTCGGAACGGGTCGACGTCGCCTACCGCGTTCGGGCATCGCGCTCGCCGGGGCGAACTCGTGGCTGAGGGGTGCACAGCTGCCTCACGATGCCGAGGATGCGATCATCACCACTGCAGACGTCGGTGCCCTCGACCTGCTCGACACCGAGATGGTCGTCGTATCGGCATGCGAGACCGGCCTGGGCGACCTCGTCGTCGGGGAGGGAGTCATGGGCCTTCGCCGGGCCTTCGTGGTGGCCGGGGCGCGAACCGTCGTGATGAGTCTGTGGAAGGTTCCCGATGCTCAGACCGAGATGCTGATGACGCACTTCTACAGCGGATTGATCGCGGGCAAGGGGCGCGCCGAGGCGCTCCGCGACGCCCAGCAGCACGTCCGCTCGACCCACCCGGATCCGTACTACTGGGCAGCGTTCATCTGCGTCGGGGACCCCTCCCCCGTACACGGCATCCGTCCGTAGGGAGCCCTCCCGCGACGTCCTGCTCGATCGGGCCAGGCACCTGCTCGGACACCTGTTCGAGCACTCGCTCGCCGATCGTTCTCAGTCGTGGATGTCTCGTCGTACGCAGGACGACACGGACCAGGTGGTGCTGCTGTGCCACCTCGGCAGACGTGCGAACTCACCCGCCTTCCTGTTCGGCCGACCGTGTGCCCACAGTGTGGTGTGCCCGTCCGACGATCGCCGAAGCTCGCGAGCTGCCGGGCGTCTACCATGGCGAATCGATCAGGATCCGTAGGCGGGGAGCCCATGCATGCGCTGACCAGTCAACGACGAACGGCGGAGGCGGTGTGGTGGTCGCCCGCGTTCGGTCTCGGCACCGCAGTGACCGTCGCGGTGGTCGCGGTGGGCCTCGCGGCCACGGGCTGGTCGACCCTCGCCGTGCTGACGGCGGTGACGCTGTCGCCGGCCGCGATCGCGGCCGCGGTCGATTCGCGGACCGGGCGGCTCCCGGATCAGCTCGTCCTGATCACGGCGATGCCGTCGATGGCCGTCGTCGTGCACGAGAGCGTCGACGGTCGCGCGGCATCGACGGTCCCGGCCGCCGTGCTCGGCGTGCTCGTGTTCGCAGCGCCGTTGCTGGTCGTCCACCTGGTTGCGCCCGACGCACTCGGCTTCGGCGATGTCAAGCTCGCGGCCGCGCTCGGGCTGACGATCGGCCTGGTCGACTGGCGATTCGGGCTGACGGCGCTGCTGGCCGCTACGGGCACGACCGCGCTGGTCGGGCTGACAACCGGTCGCCGCGAACTGCCGCTGGGGCCGGGGCTCGTGCTGGGCGCCGCGGTCGCGCTGGCCCTGGCAGCGCAGACCGGAGCGGTGGTCCTGCTGTGGCGATAGACGAACGACCGACCGCACGTCCTGCCGCAGCGGCTCCGGCCGGCGGGGACGAACCTCGGGGCTTCCGACCGGCATCGCGACGGCGAGCTCGCATTGCCTCCGGCGCCGCGCTGGCGGCCGTTGCGATCGGTGGCAACGTACTCGTCTATTCGTCGCTCGACGACACGACCGAAGTGCTCCAGGTGGTCGACAACATCCGCGCCGGCGAGGTCGTGACGAGCAACGACCTGCGGATCGTCGAGGTCGATCTCGATCCGACGGTACCCGTCGTGCGAGCCGACGAGATCGGCCTGGTCATCAACCGGTACGCCCGCACCTACATCGCGTCCGGAACGCTGATCGCACCACAGCTGGTGCAGAGCACCCCGCTGGTGAGCCCCGGCTCCTCGGTCGTCGCGATCGAAGTACGCCCGACCGACATCCCGGCGAACCTGCGCGAGCGCTCCCGGGTCCGACTGGTGGTTCGCTCCGACGACGGCGACGACTTCTCTGCCGAGGGGCGCGTCGTCGCTCGCGGCGATTCGTCCGACAGTGTCACCGGTGTCTTCGCTCTCTCCGTCGAGGTGCCGGACGACTCGGCGGCGACCCTCGTGGCAGCCGACGAGATCGGTGTGATCCTCCTCGACCCGGCCGCCGACGGAGCGATCGATCCCGCGACCGAGCAGGCCACCGGTCGTCCCACCGGCGAGGACGGCGGCTGATGGCGATCGTCGCGGTCGCCGGCGATCTCACGACGACGACGACGGTGGCTCTCGCAGCGGCGTGGCCGATCAGTGAGGAAGCGATCGTGGTCGAGGCAGACCCGACCGGAGGTGATCTGGCCGCGTGGTTCGACATGCCGGTCTCGCCGTCGTTGTCGACCGTGGTCACGCGAGTGCTCGACGGGGCGTGGCCGGAGATCGAGCGTCACACACGTCTCGCCGACAACGGTGTCCGCCTCATCCCGGCACCGACGCGCGCAGCGGAAGCGGCACAGGCGGTCGGGGAGTCGGCACGATCACTCGTGTCGACGCTCGCCGCGCTCCGGTCGCCGGTCACGATCGCCGACACGGGCAAGATCCAGTTGTCGCCGGCATCCCACCCGTTCGTCGGTGCAGCCTCCGTCACGGTGGTCGTGCACCGCCAGGCAACCCAATCCGCTCGGGCGGCAGCGGTCCGCCTGCAGCGCCTCGCCGATCAGCTGGATTCGTTGTCGACGCTCCCCACGGCGCTCGTCGTGGTGGTCGTCGGCGCAACACCGTTCGATCTCGGTGAGATCGAGTCGTTCCTCGCCGAGTCGGTGGGGAACACACCGATCGTGGGATTGCCCGTCGACGACCTCGCGGCAACGGCGTTCGCCGGACGGACAGGTGTCTCGGCGCGCCGCTTGGCCCGACTCCCGCTGTTCAAGGCTGCATGCGACCTCGCCGTCGTTGCGGAGCGTTCGCGCCTCCAGGCGCTCGATGGCTTGTGGAGAGGCGTCCGGTGAGCCTGCTCGGCCGCTCTCCCGTCCACGACCGTGCCGCGCTCGTCCGTTTCGTCACCGATCGAGTCGCGACGCGGTTGGTCGAGGCGATCGAACACGACGAGACCGAGCATCAGGAGGCCCGACCGACGGCGTCGTCGCCGCTCGTCGGCGATGCCCGGCGTCAGCAGTTACTCGTGGGCGCGTGGCTCTCCGAGGAGATCGCGATCGTCAATCAGGACCTCATGCATCGCGGAGATCCGCCGCTGTCGGAGGTGGCCGATCGCGAGATCCGCGCGCGGGTCGTCGCGGAGCTGACCGGAACCGGCCCTCTCGAACCGTTCATGACCGATCCGAACGTCGAGGAGATCGACGTCAACTCGCACGTGTCGACGTGGGTCACGTACAGCGACGGCCGCAAGATCGACGTCGGTGCGCTCTGGGAGTCGTCGGCCGACCTGACGGCCTATCAGAAGCGCCTCGCCCGACGGATGAACGGCACCGGTGAGGGCCGGCTCGACACCCAGTCACCGATGCTGACGTTCCAGTCCGACGACGGGTCCCGTGTCGTGATGGTGCTCGGCGGGCGCTCCGAGCACGGCATCTCCACCCATCCGCGGATCTCCATCCGTCGCTTCGTCCTGCGCCACGAGGGTCTCGGAGGGCTCGCCGCGCGCGGGTTGTTCCCGACGACGCTGGTGCCGCGCCTCCAGGCGATGATCCGGTGCGGGTTCACCGTGCTCGTCAGCGGCCCACCCGGCGCCGGCAAGACGACACTGCTCACCGAGCTGCTCGGCGAGGTCTCGCCGCGCGAGCGGATCATCACGGTCGAGAAGAACCTCCTCGAGCTGCGGCTCGAGGACGATCCGCGCCACCCCGATGCACCGGCGCTGTTCACCCGCCACTCCAACGCCGAAGGCGAGGGCGAGATCACGACGCGTCAACTCGTCGAGCTCACGCGTCGCCTCAACCCCGACCGGGTCGTCGTCGGTGAGCTCGTCGAGGACGAGGCCCTCGACATGCTCGACGTCGCGTCGATGTGCAAACGGGGGTCGCTGGCGACGATCCATGCCCACACCTCCGACGTCGTGATCCAGCGACTCGCGTACTACGTGTCGAAGTCGAACACGAGCCTGCCCGAGTTCGCGGTCTGGAGCCTGATCGCCCAGACCGTCGACTTCGTGATCCACATCGACCTCGTCCGCAACGAGGAGCTCGACGGTGCACCGATCCGCCAGGTCACCTCGATCATCGAGATCGGTGGTCTGGGCGAACGAGGTGGTCTGGCGACCACGGAGGTCTGGGGCATCGGCCACGAGGGTCACCTCGTCCAGCAGGCGCCGCTGTCGGCTCGACACCTGACCCGACTCCGACTGGCGGGCTACGACCCGCAGATGTTCGCACCGGCGGTCTCCTGGTGATGATCGCGGTCGTCGTGCTCCTCTCGGTGCTCTTCGTGTTGGGGATCACCATCGCCGTCGCCCCGGAGCCCGCGACCTCGACGCTCACGATCTCGACCGCGACCATGCGCCGGGTCGGTAGCCGGCTAGTCGGAGCAACCGCGATCGGCCTGCTCGTGTTCGTCATGTCGTCGTGGCTCGTGCCGGGTCTCGTCGTCGGCGCCGGGGCGTTCTGGGCCATCGGCGGCTGGCAACGGCGCCAGCGCTCGACGAATGCCGAGATCGAGCGGCTGGATGCGCTCGCCAGCTGGATCGAGAGCGTCCGTGACGTGTTGACGGCCGGTGAGCAGCCCGTCGGTGCGATCACCTCGACCGTCGCCGCGTGCCCACCCGTGATCCGGCCGCAGGTTCGGCGGCTCGCCGCCGGGCTCGGTCGGCAGGATCCCGAGATCGTGTTCCGAAGGTTCGCCGACGACCTCGACGATCCGCTCGCCGACCTCGTCGCCGCCGGCTTGTCGATCGCGATCCGTCGGGGCGCTCGGACGGTCCCGGTGCTCACCGCACTCGCCGAGCAGACGCGTCAGCAGGTCGACCGTCGCCGTCTGGTCGAGGCCGAGCGGGCACCGACCCGGCGGGAGGTCCAGGCGCTCACCCTGATCATGTGCGCGCTCGTCCTGGGATTGCTGGTGTTCGGCCGCAGCGACTACCTCGACGCCTACGACGAGCCGAGCGGGCAGCTCTTCCTCGGTGCGATGTTGGCGGGGTATGCAGCCCTGATCGTGAGGGTGCAGAAGCTGGCGGCGTTCCCGCGGCCCGGACGCTTCCTGACCGCGACATCGGGCGCAGCCGAACGTGGGATGTTGCGATGAGTCCGATCGGTGTCGTCGTCCTGCTCTCGATCGTGGGCGCGGCCGGAGTACTCGTCGCCGCGAGCGGCTGGCGGCAACCGACGCCCTCGCTGGGCCGCACGGTGCAGCATCTCCAGCGACCGGGCTCGGTCACAGCACGGCCTGGCGGTGACGCCCCGACCCTGCCCATACGGCTCGTCCGGCCACTCCTCGCCCTCGCTCGCCGACGGCCGCTGCTGTTGCCGAGTGCCGCCGAGCTCCAGCTGGTCGGGCGATCGGTCGAGCAGCACATGGTGCTTCTGGTGTCGGCGGTGCTCGCCGGGCTCGTCACGCCGCCGCTCGTGCTCGGACTGCTCCAGGTCAGCGGTGTGGTGAGCCTCGGATGGTTCGTCCCGCTCCTGGCTGCGATCGGTGGCGCCGTCCTCGGACCGGTGTTGGTGCACGTGGCGACCGTCGAACGCGCCATGGCCGTCCGCTCCGACCTGCGTTTCCAGGTGTCCGCCTACCTCGACGTCGTGACGATGCTCCTGGCCGGGAACACCGGCTACGAAGGCGCCCTCGAGCAGGCAGCACGAGCCGGCGACGGGCGCCTGTTCGCCGAGCTGCGCCGACGTATCCGCGAGTCGGGTGCTCGAGGTGCGAGCCTCACCGAGGCTCTGCAGCGGACCGGACGTGAGCTCGGACTCGACGAGCTCGAGCAGATCGCGGCCACCGCCGCCCTGAGCGCGGCCGAGGGCGCCCCGGTCGCCCGAACGCTCGCCGCCAAGTGCGCGACGCTGCGGTCCGCGCTCTCGACCGAACAAGAGTCGGAGGCCCGTCTCCGGACGAGCCGGCTGACGACACCGATCGTTGGGATGGCCCTGATCTTCATGGGTCTCGTGATGTACCCGGCGCTGAGCTTCTCGTGACCCACGAGATGGAAGGAGCACACACATGCATCCACTGACCACGACGGCGGCCGCTGCGACGCACCAGGTGTACGCCGGGCTGCTGCGGCTCCTCGCTCGCGACGAGGCGACCGCCACGATCGACGATTCCTGCACGAGCCGGGATCGCGGAGCGGTGTCGCTCGAACAGGTCCTCTGGTTCGTCGCCGCCGGGGTGAGCGTCGCAGTGATCGCCGCCATTCTCTGGGGACAGATCCGCGACACCGCCGACGACCCGATCACGCCGCCCCAGGCACCCTGATCCGCCGTCCGATGATCCATCGTCCGATGCCGACCGTCGCAGGCGACCGCGGTTCGACTTCGCTGACGACGGTGATGCTCACGCCGGTCTTCGTGGTGATCGCGTTCGCAGCCTTCCAGGCGGCGATGTGGACCCACGCGCGCAGCGAAGCGCGCGCCGTCGCCCGCGATGCGGCCGCGCTCGTGGCTCGCAGTGGCGAACCGGCCGACACGGTCGCGGCGTCGAGCGAGGCAACGCTGCGCACCGAGGCTGCGATTCGCGATCCGGAGGTAGTGATCACGCCGCAGGGACAGATCGTGGTGGTCACGGTCCGGGCGCGAGCCCCCGGCATCATTCGCGGGACGTCGACGCAGATCGAGGTCACCGAGGCGCTCCCGGTCGAGGGGTTCCGGCCCTGATGGCTCGGACGAGTGGTCGCGATCGTGGCGCCGCCGACGCCCTCGGGCTCGTGCTGATCGCCCCCGCCGTCATCGGCTTGGCGATCCTCGTCGTCGCGCTCGGACGTGGCGTCGACGCTCGGGCACAGGTGCGATCGGCGGCCGAGGCGGCCGCGCAGGCCGCCGCGCTCGAACGCAACGCTGTCGATGCCACCGCGGCGGCCAACGGCGTTGCGAGGGCGATGCTCGTCGACGGCGACGCGTGCCAGGACCTCGAGCTGGTCGTTCGTTACCCGAGTGCACCGGCACCGGACTCCGGTGTCAGCTTCGGTCTCGTCGAGGTCGACCTGCGGTGCAACGTCTCGGACCGCGGGATCGAAGCGGTGCAGTCGGGTGCCCGCCCCGAATCGGTGACAGCCGTCGCGAGCGTGGACTTCTTCCGGGCGAGGCGCGGACCGTGACGGAACACGACATCGGTGACGACCAGTCCGATGCTGCGACCCGACGCGGTCGTGGGGAGCGCGGTACCGCGCTCGTGACCGCACTCGTCCTCCTGTTCGCGTTCACGGCCGGCGGTGTGATCTGGCTGTCCCGCGACGTCAACCGGCGGGTGTCGAACCGTTCGGCGGCGCAATCGATCGCCTTCCAAGCAGCGCGGTCGGGAGCGCAGCAGGTGTCGGTCGGGGCGCTGCGCGGCGTCGGACCGTCGGCGATCGTGATCGACGGCGAAGCCGCTCAGGAGCAGGCGTTCCGGGTCGCCGTCCGACTGTTCGACGAGTACGACGTCGACGGGTCCGTCGAGCGGATCACGATCGACGGTGACCGGGTGGAGGTCGAGGTCGAGATCGCCGATCCGGCCGGTGACGTGACAGGGGTCGGTTCGGCGCGAGCGGAGCCCGGACCATGACGAGTACGACGCGGGTCGTCCGGCCGATGATGTGGCCGGCCTTCCGCTTTCCCGTCTTCGCGACCCCCAGTTCCAGAGAGGGTCTTGCCACGAGGTGGCCGACGGAGGCAGCGACGACATGATGCGCGACGCAGGTTCGAAGCTCGTGGCGTTCGTCCGGTCGCTGCTGCTGCTCGGCACGTTCGTGGTGGCCGTACCGTGGGTGCTGGTCGCCGTTGCGCTGTCTCGCTTCGGTGGGTCGACGCCCTGGCACGCGGTTCCCCCGCCCGGTCGCTGGGAGATCGACCGCATCCGCGGTGCCGTGACCGATCGGCTCACCGATCAGACGATCGCCGACATCGTCATCCGCCTCTCCCTGGTCGTCGGCTGGGTCGCTGTGATCGTCGTGTTGTTGACCGTCGTCGCCGAGTTCACGCACATGATCCGCTACGACGGACTCGCCATGCCCCAGATCCGTGGGCTCGGGATGTCGCAGCCGGTGGCACGCGTGATCGCGAGCGGATTGCTCGTCGTGGTGCCGCTCGTTGCGTCGCCGTCGCGGGTGGTCGCCCGCGAGGGCACGGACGCGGGCACTCGTGCCAGGGCATCGATCTCGTCCGTCTCCGACGCACTCGAACGAGCACCGTTCGACCGGCCCGACAACGTGTGGCCCTCGACGCCGACGCCCGACTCGGGCGGCGGCGCACCGACTCGCGTCGGTGGCACTGCGAATCCGTCCGGTGCCGCCTCCGGGCAGGCGCCGTCGGCTGCTCCGGCCGTGGCACCCGGTCACTACGTGGTTCGTCCGGGTGACTCGATCTACGGCATCGCCGAGCGGTTGGCCGGACCGGATGCCGGTGCCGTGTCCGCGTACGCCGGGCGGATGATCGAGCTCAACATGGGTCGCACGATGCCCGATGGTCAGCGACTCACGAACGCCGCGTTCATCGATGTCGGCTGGGTCCTGCAACTGCCGGTCGATCAGGCGGCCGACGCCGTCGCCGACGCGAGCGACGTGCACGTGGTCGAGCGCGGTGAGTCGCTCTGGTCGATCGCCGACGACGAGCTCGGCGATGCAGCGCGTTGGCCGGAGATCTTCGACGCCAACCAAGGTCGTACGTTCTCCGACGGTGGTGAGTTGCGTGACCCCGATCTGATCCGACCCGGATGGGGGCTCCGGGTTCCCGACGGCTCGGCAGCGTCAGCGGCAACACCGGTCGTCGATTCTTCGACGATGGTCGATCCGGCCCAGGTCGCCGATGCGATCGAAGAACCTGCGGTGGAGACCGATCCTGTGTCGGAGGTCGCGGCGGCGTCGGATCGCTCCGGTGGTGTGATCGATGGTGTGGCCGGCGCCGACGACCTCCCGGACGTCGCCGCCAGGCCCCGCAACGTGTGGCTGACACCCACAGGCGACCCGGTGGGCGCTGCGGTCCCGACCCTCGCGCCGAGCGACCCGGTGGGCGCTGCGGTCCCGACCGACCCCGTCGAGCGGTCAGCGGGCGAGGCCGCCACCGACGATCGAATCGACGAGACCCGTGACGGTGCGGTTCGTTTCCTGACGCTCGGTAGCGCCGCGATGCTGTCGGCCGGGGTGCTCACCCTGCTCGCCGTTCGTCGTCGCATGCGGCTGCGCGGTGCCCGGGCCCGCGCCCGCATCCCCGAGCCACCGGAGCGCTCCGCGACCGTCGAACGTGCGCTGCGGTCGATCGACGCCGGCGACCTCTTCGCACGGGTCGACGTCGCGATCCGGGCGGCGGCGATCCCCCTGATCGAGCACGGCGAGCGCGTCGTGGCGGTGCACGTCGGTGCCGATGGCGAGATCGAGCTCGTCGCTTCGGGTTCGGTGGTGCTGCCGTCGCCCTGGCACGGCTCCGCGGAGCGGTGGATCCTGCCGGCCTCGATCCCGCTGGAGCTGCTCGCCGACGACGCACGGCGCGTCGGTGCGCCGACCCCTGCGCTGGTGCAACTCGGGCGAGACCTCGACGGACGCGATGTGTACGTCGACCTGGAGGCGCTGGAGGCGATCGAGATCGGAGGACCGGGGGACCGGGCCGATGCGGTCGTCGCGGCAATTGCGGCGACGCTCGCCGGATCGGTCCTCGCCGAGGTCACGACGCTGATCGGGCTGGGTGTGCCCGACCACACGTTCCTCGGTCACCGGCTCCACGTTCCCGTGGAAGACGCGCAGCGAGCCTTCGAAGCCGCAGCCGACGCGATCGGATCGACGGCGAGCCAGTCTCGATCGACGTTCGAGCTGCGCGCCCGCGTCACCTCGGGCGAGACGTGGGAGCCGGCCGTCGTGCTCGCCGGTTCGGCCGCCGGCACGATCGTGCCGCCCCGATCGCGGACGGGTCTCGCGGTGGTCTCGGCGTCGCCGATCCATGGCCCGTCGAGTCGCCTCGCCCCCGACGGCGACGCGTGGGTGCTCCAGCCCGCGGCCATCCGCCTCGTTCCGATCGGACTGTCGCCCGACGACGTCGAAGCGCTCGCCGAGCTCGTGGATGTCGCCGAACCGCGCCCGATCGCAGCGGGCGATCACGATCCTGACGCCGCTGCCCCCGAGGTCGATGACGACCGCACCCTGGTGCCGCCACGCGACGACGACGCGGTGGAGCCCGGCGGGCACAGCGACGAGACCTCGACCGGTCAGATCGACGGCGACGACGGCCGAGCGGCCCCAATCGAGGCGCTGCCGTGGACGCTGTTGGTCCGCCTCCTCGGGCCGGTCGACGTCGTCGACGCGTCGGGGACGTCGGTCTCGTTCGAACGATCCAAGACGATGGAATTGGTGGCCTGGCTCGCCACGCATCGCGAACGCTCGACGCGAATCGCCGCCCGTACCGCGCTCTGGGAGCTCGATGTCGCGCGACGCCACGTTCGCCAACGTGGTGTCCGAGGCTCGCCGATCGTTGGCGCGGCTCGTGGAACCGCCCGAGGCCCAGGAGTGGGTCGGGCGGACGATGACGGAGTCGCTGCCACTGCACGCCTTGGTCCGTACCGATGCCGAGCTCCTCGAGCGCGCCCTGGCTGCAGCCCGTCTCCAGCCGCCCGCTCAGGCGATCGCGACCCTCACACCCGCGGTCGAGCGCATCGCCGGAGCACCGTTCGAGGCGACGGCGTACCTCTGGCCCGACGCCGAGGGGATCACCTCGAACCTGGTCCTGCTCGCGACGTCGGCTGCGACCGAACTCGCCGCACACTGTCTGTCCGTCGGCGACATCGACGGTGTGTTCAGTGCGACAGGTCGCGGCCTCCGGGTGCTGCCCGGCCACGAGGAGTTGATCGGTCTCCGCATGCAGGCACACGCACGTGCGGGCGACCATGCCGGTGTCCGGCAGGAATGGGAGAGCTACGAGCGGGTGATCACGGCCGATCCCTGGAGCGATGGGGAGCCCTCGCCGAAGCTGGTCGACCTGCGCCGGGAGCTGCTGCACCCGTCACACTGATGCGGCTGCCAGATCGGGCCCGGGCCGACGGGCAGGGTGACGGGACGCGGGTGTCGATCGGGCCCGGGCCGACGGGCGGGGTGACGGGACGCGGGTGTCGATCGGGCCCGGGCCGACGGGCGGGGTGACGGGACGCGGATGTCGATCGGGCCGTGCCGGTCAGCGTGGGCCGGTCTGATACTGCACTGACGCACGGTCGGCGACGTTGCCCTTGATCACCTCTTCGATGAAGAGCACGTGTTGTGGGTGGTCACGGTAGGTGCGGAAGTCGTTGACGTTGTCGAAGTCGGCCACCAACACGTAGTCGTAGTTGCCCACGGAGACCCCGACATCGCTGCCGTGCACGTAGCTGCGGATCTGCTCGATCTCGGCCGGGAGAGCGCTCAACCCGTCGCGCACCCGCTGTACGTGTTCATCGTCGAGGCCCTCGATCCATCTGAACATGACGACGTGTCGAAACGGCATGGATGACTCCTGTCGGGATCGGGCCCGGATGTGGTGCCCGTCAGCTGTATTGATCCAGGATCGTGTTCTCGGTGACTCGCTCGAGCGTCTCCTTGACCGTCATCGCGATCGACTCGTCGACACCGTCGACCGCCATCAGATCATCGATCGTCGCGCGCTGCAGCCGGACCAGCCCGCCGAAGTCGTTGGCAATCCGGGAGGCGAGCTCGTTGGGCAGGGAGTTGACACGGCGCAACAGGCGGAGGCCCTTGGGTGCGACCTCGTGCTCGAGGGCGGTCTCGCCGAGATGGAGTGTGCTGAGCGCCATGCGGGCATCGAGGACGTCGTCGTCTCGCAGTCGTGACATCTCGGCCAAGGTGTCGTCGACGTTGCGGTGCGGCGGCAAGTAGTCGGCGACGACCAGATCGAGCTCGTCGTCGATCTCGGTGTACAGCTCGTCGAGCTGCAGTCGCAACAGGCGTGCGTCGACGCCGAGCTCGATGATCATCGTCTCGATCTCGTCCGCGATGCGATGCACCATCTCGCCACGCTGCACAACGGCGACCACGTCGCGCACCGTGACGACGTCTTCGATCTCGAGCGCGGTCAGGTTGCTGATCGCGTCGTCGAGCCGGTGCTTGTACCGCTCCAGCGTCTGGAGCGCTTGGTTGGCGCGATCGAGCAGCCGGCCGACCTCCTGGAGCTGCCGCTTGCTGCCGCCCGCGTAGACGTTGATGACGCCCATCTCCTCCGATGCCGACACGACCGGGACGTCGAGCGATCGAGCCACTCGTTCGGCCGTTCGGTGCCGGGTGCCGGTCTCGCTCGTCGGCACCGTCGGGTCGGGAACCAGGTGCACGTTGGCGCGAGCGATGCGCCCGCCGTCGCTCGAGATGATGATGGCGCCGTCCATCTTGGCCAACTCGGAGAGACGCTGCGGACTGAATGGTGCGTCGACGAGGAAGCCGCCCGAGCAGATCGACAGCACCTCGGGGTCGTCGCGCAGCACGAGCAACGCCCCGGCCTTGGAACGGACGACTCGGTCGATGCCGTCGCGCAAGGGTGTCCCCGGTGAGACGCGGGCCAACGCGTCGCGCATCACTTCGTTGGCACCGCTGTACCGGCTCGGCATGGGTCGATTGTAGGTGACGGGGGGCTGGGCGCACCCGATGATCCCGGCCGCCTCGACGCAACCCTCCGATCGTGGACGGTTCGCCGCGACTCACCAGTCGTCGAAGGTGGCCAGGATCGCGGCGTGATCGGAGCCGAGACCGTTCGGGTCGTCACGCGGGTCGTCGTGGATCGAGGGGAGTGGACCACCACGGGCCTGGATTGTTCTGACCTCTGGGATCCGGTCGACGCCGACCAGGAATCGACTCACGAAGACATGGTCGATCAACTCGCCGCGCCCGCGATAGACCCGACTCACGCGTTCGGCCTCCGGGATGAGTGGTGCCAGGTTCCACAGGCGTTCACCGTCGCCACGATCGGGGACGTCGAAACCCCGGGTCCCGATCTCCGAACCGGTCGGACCGTTCAGGATCTGGGTGGTCGCCGCCTCCCTGACGTCGTTCATGTCGCCGAGCACCACGAACGGGTCGTCGGCACCGCGACCCGCGAGCTGTGCGGTCACCCAGATCCGGATCGTCGCCGCTTCCGCGGCCCGTCGAAACAGGGCGTAGGCGCCGTACCGGGCACGCTCGTCCTCGTCGATCGGGAAGAAGCGACCACCGGGGTAGGTCAAGAGCTTCGACTTCAGATGGCAGGTCAGGAGCCGGACGATGCGGTGGTTGGACCGGATCCCGATCTGGAGCGCGCCGCGTCCGATCTGGTTCATCGTCTCCGGTCCTGCTGCGCCGAACGGGTCGTCGCCGACCTGGACGGGGAGGAGGCCGGGTGGGTAGACCGTCACGTCGATCGCGTCACGGATGACCCGCGTCGACAAGAAGGCCACTCGGATCCCGCGGTCGTCGGGGACGCCGAGCGCCCGGTAGGGCATCGACCAGCTCAGGGCACGCTGGAGCTGTGCGAGCTCCGACGCCTCCCCGACCTCCTGGAGCGCCAGGACGTGGGGTCGCCCACGATCGATCACCGCCGCCAGCGCAGCGACCTTGGCGGTGAGCTCCGCGACGGATCCCGGCCCGGACGGGTGCCCGACCGCGAGCAGGTTCTGCACGTTCCAGGTCATGATCCGCAGCTGTCCACCATCGCCTCCTCAGATCGCGTCGATGGCAGCCTCGTGCGATCAGCGTGTCGCTGCCCGGGATTCGGGCTCGGTCGGCCGTGCGCCGGGGGCGCCTCAACCGAGGCCGGCCGCAGCGAGTGCGTCGGGCAGCGTGGCGACTCGGACGAGTCGCAGGCGGTCGTCGTCGGGATCGGGCGACGACCGCGGCGCGATGACCCGCGTGAACCCGAGACGAGCGGCCTCGCTCATCCGGCGCGGGCCGTGGGCGACCTGGCGGACCTCTCCCCCGAGTCCGACCTCGCCGAAGGCGACGACGTCCGACCGGAGGGGTCGGTCGTTGATCGCGCTGACCACCGCCAGACAGAGGGCCAGATCGAGACCCGGCTCGACGAGGCGCACCCCTCCCACCGTCGAGGCGTAGACGTCCTGTTGCTGCACGGCGATGCGAGCCCGCTGCTGCAGCACGGCCAGGAGCAGGGCCAGGCGATTGCCGTCGACGCCTTGTGTCGTGCGGCGCCCCGGCACGTTGGGCGGGGCTGCGGTCGTGAGGGCTTGGACCTCGACGACCAGGGGGCGTTGGCCTTCCATGGTCGTCGCGACCGCGGATCCGGGGACGCCCGTTCGGCGATCGCCCAAGAACAGCTGACTCGGATCGGGCACGCCGATCAGGCCGTGGCCGGCCATCTCGAACAGGCCCAGTTCGTTGGTGGGTCCGAAGCGATGCTTCGTCGCCCGCAGGAGGCGCAGCGCATGGTGCCGTTCACCCTCGAACGCGAGCACGGTGTCGACGACGTGCTCCAGCAGTCGCGGGCCCGCCAGGGACCCCTCCTTGGTGACGTGGCCGACGAGGACGACGGGGATTCCTCGCTGCTTGGCGGCGTTGACGAGTTGTTGCGCGCAACCGCGGACCTGTGCGACCGATCCTGGAGGTGAACCGAGGGCGGGGTCGTGCACGGTCTGGATCGAGTCGATCACCACGAAGTCGGGTCGGGTCTGGTCGATCGCGGCGATCACGTGGGGGAGTGCGGTCTCGGCCAGCAGCCACAGGTCGGGCCGGACCGCCGAGAGGCGCTCGGCGCGAAGACGTACCTGTTGGGCGCTCTCCTCGGCCGTGACGTAGAGCGCTCGGCCTGGCCAACACGCGAGCAGCTGGAGGAGCAGGGTGCTCTTGCCGATACCTGGTTCGCCGCCGAGCAGGGTGACCGAACCCGCGACCACGCCGCCGCCGAGCACACGATCGAGCTCGCTGACCCCGGTCGGCTTGGGCCGACTGATGAGTGGGTCGACATCGCCGATCAAGGTCGCGGGCGACACCGCGGGCGTGATCAGCGGGACATCGCCGGCCGAGAACTCCTCGACCAAGGTGTTCCACCGACCGCACGACGAGCACTGCCCGGCCCACTTCGGATGGGCGGCGCCGCAGTCGGTGCACACGTGTTCGATCCTGGTCCTGGCCATGCGAGCATCATGACCGAGGGGTGTCGCAAGCTGCGCCACGCCGTTGCGAGTTGTGCCTGGCACAACTCGCAACGGGTCAGGCTCGGAGGAGGGCGGCGGCGTCGTCCGGCCAGGGGCGCGGCCGGCCGTCGTCGCCGATCAGCACGACGACCATCCTGCCCTCGGCAGCGATGCCGCGGTCCGTCGACAGCGTCGCCTTGTAGGTGGCCGACGTGCGGCCGACCGATTCGACCGTGAAGTCGATCGTGACCTCGTCGTCGAAGTAGATCGGCCGGTGGAACTCGGCGGCCACCGACTTGCGGGGGGTGAAACCGAACGTCAGCTCGGTCAAGCCGAGTGAGCGTGTCAGCTCCGCCTCACCGGCCTCGGCATAGGTCCAGAACGTCGAGTGGTGCCAGTATCCGGCGGCGTCGGTGTCGGCCCAGTCGAGCCGGCGGCGGAGCGAGATCGAAGCACCCATGGCCGGCGAGACTACGACGGTCGGGATTCGATCGCGGAACAACGACGACGGTGTGCGGGTTCTCGTCCACATGGCAACCGCGACCTGGAACGACACGACGCTCGCCGACACGGACGACACCGTGATCGTCGAACGAAACCACTACTTCCCGCGCGCAGCCGTCGCACCCGGCGTGCTGGTGGAGAGCGATCACACCTCGGTGTGTCCGTGGAAGGGAACCGCCCACTACTTCGACGTCGTCGTCGACGGCGAGCGCAACTCCAACGCCGCCTGGACATATCCGGAGCCCAAGGAGGCGGCGGCCGACATCAAGGATCGGGTGGCGTTCTGGCACGGCGTCGTCGTCACCGACTGACATCTCGTCGTTCCTCGTCGTTGTTCTGCATCGTCGCTCGGTCGGGTACCCGGCATCGTGGTCGGTAGGGTGCGAGCCATGGCTACACCGTTCCCCCCGTTCGATGGATCTGCGCCCAAGCAGAAGGAATTCTCCGCTCCGCCCGAGATGGGCATCGATCCCGACAAGCGGTACACCGCGACCATGGCCACATCGATGGGCGAGATCGTGATCGCACTCGATCCGATCAAGGCGCCCAAGACCGTCAACAGCTTCGTGTTCCTGGCGCTTCATCGGTACTTCGACGGCATCGTCTTCCACCGCATCATCAACGGTTTCGTGTGCCAGGGCGGCGACCCGACCGGCACCGGACGCGGCGGACCCGGATATCGGTTCGAGGACGAGCTGCCCAAGCCCGGCCAGTACGAGATCGGTTCGGTCGCGATGGCCAACGCCGGACCCAACACCAACGGGAGCCAGTTCTTCTTGATCTCCGGTCCGAACGGCGCGGCCCTGCCACCCCAGTACAGCCTGTTCGGCAAGATCGTGTCGGGTCTCGACGTCCTCGACGCGATGCAGCGTGTGCCGACAGGTGGCGGTGACCGACCCAAGGACGACGTGGTCATCGAGTCGGTCAGCATCACCGTCCACGACGACTGAACCGACCGACCGTGTCGCGAGCGTCACTGTCGGCCGTCCGGGCGCGGCGGCTCGCGCTCGGCGCCCAGGGTTTCGCCGATCCGCGCCCGACCGGGCGAGTCGACCGCCGTCACCTCCGTCGTGTGCTCGACCGGATCGGGCTGATCCAGATCGACTCGGTCAACGTCCTCGTCCGCAGCCAGGAGCTCCCACTCTTCGCGCGGCTGGGTCCCCACCCGCGGACCCTGATCGACGACGCGACGCGCGACGGAGAGCTGTTCGAGTACTGGGTGCACGAGGCCAGCCACGTGCCCACCGATCATCACCACCTCTGGCGATGGCGGATGAACCAGCCGCGGATGTGGCGGTCGCTGCAGCGCCTGCAGGCGGAGCGGCCCGGCTTCCTCGACGAGGTCGAGTGCCACGTGGCCGACCACGGGCCGATCCCGGCGGGCGACCTCCAGCAACGCGACGGCCCGAAGGGGCCCTGGTGGGACTGGGACGACGGCAAGGTCGCCCTCGAGGTGCTGTTCCACACCGGACGGGTCGCCGCTACCCGTCGCCCGCACGACTTCGCCCGCCTCTACGACCTCCCCGAGCGGGTGATCCCTGCCGAGGCGCTCGCCCGCCCCGATGTGAGCGAGCGCGATGCCCGCAAGGAACTGCTCGTGCTGGCCGCGAAGTCGTACGGCGTCGGCACGGCATCCGACCTGGCCGACTACCACCGCCTGAAGCACACGAGGACCCTCCTCGCGGAATTGGTGGAAGACGGTCGCCTGGTCGAGGCCGACGTCGAGGGCTGGACCCAGCGCGCCTACCTGCACCCCGACGCCGTGGTTCCCCGGCGTGTCCACGCTCGCGCACTGTTGAGCCCGTTCGATCCCGTCGTGTGGAAGCGCGACCGCGCCGAGCGCATCTTCGGGTTCCGATACCGCATCGAGATTTACGTCCCCAAGCCGAAGCGGCAGTATGGGTACTACGTGCTGCCGTTCCTGCTCGGCGACGAGCTCGTCGGGCGAGTCGACCTGAAGGCCGACCGTGCGAATCGGACCCTGCTCGTCCAGAGCGCCTGGGCCGAACCCGGCGTCTCCGTGGGTGACGTCGCACGCGAGCTCGCAGCGGAGCTCGCGTCGATGACCGGCTGGCTCGGTTTGGAGCGAGTCGAGGTGGTCGGCGGGGGCGATCTCAGCCGGGCGTTGGCGCAGGAGGTTCCTGCAGCGCCCATCGAAGCCCCCGCGTGACCACGTCACCTGCCGGCCGGACCGCGACTGCCTCGACCACCGGCAACCACGGCAGCCTCAGCGGGGCACGGGCCCACCGCGGGAGCAGTGCGACCGCTGCCCCGGCGATCAGGGCATAGGCCGGCCGGGCGGCCGGATGCATCGGCGGCTCGAGCAGGAGGTAGCGCGCGGCGTCGCGTGCGGCTCGCGTGCCCCGCAACTCGGGACGGTATGCACGAAGTTGATCACCGACCGCCCGCACCGACTCGGGTGGTGCCGGTACTCCGAGCGCACGGGCGATGACCGCCATCTGGCGGACGTAGTCGTCCCGCTCCGACGCATCGAGGCGCTCGGCACCGTAACGCTCGTGGGCGCGCAGGAAGCTGTCGACCTCGGCGAGGTGGACCCATCGCAGGAGGTGGGGATCGTTGGCGCTGTAGGGCCGCCCGTCGTCGGCCGTTCCCACCACGTGTTCATGGACCGCACGGACCCTCGCGATCGCGATCTCGGCCTCGTGCGTCGGCCCGAAGGTCGTTGCAGCGAGGAAGTCGGCGGTCCGCTGAAGCCGTCCCCACGGATCGTGTCGGTAGTCGCTGTGCTGGGCGACCCCGGCCATCGCGAGCGGATGCAGCGACTGGAGCAGCAGCGCTCGGAGGCCGCCGACGAACATCGCGCTGTCGGCGTGGACGCGTCTGATGGGCGCGTCGTCGGCGAACCATCGTTCGCCCGGTGCGTCGAACAACGCCGTCCTCCGGGCGCCGGCGCGATCGCGGTCGCCCACGACACCGGCCCGGACACGGGCCGCCACCCAGCGGCGCAGGTCGGCGATCGCTCGGTCGCGCGGCGACGCCCCGGGCGCAGGGCCGGCCGACGCTCTCGCCGGCGCGTCGGCCGACGATGAGGTCGGCCGGGAGGTCGACGAGACGGCCGGCGTGCGGGGCATGCCCTCATCGTGCCATGCGGCCTCACTACGCTCACGTCGTGGCCGAGGAACGAGACGATCCCGTCGATCCGCCGGTCACGCCGAGCGAGTTCGATGCCGCGGTCGCCGATGCGAGCAGTGACCCGGTCGGGCAACGCGTACCGGGCTGGGTGATCCGGGCCATCATCATCTTCTGGTTCGGCTTCGTGATCGTCGGACTCCTGAAGCACCTGTGGGGTCGACTCGACGGGCTGGCGCTGTTGCTCGTGATCTCGTTGTTCCTGGCGCTCGCCGTCGAACCAGGTGTCAATCGCCTCTCGCGTCGTGGTTGGCGGCGCGGTCGAGCGACGGCGTCGATCCTGCTCGGGGTGATGCTCGCGGCCGGCGTTTTCGTCGCGGCGATCGGCGGCCTGATCGGCACCCAGATCGTCGACCTCCTGCAGAACTCCGAGGACTACATCGTCGACAGCGTCGACGCGTTCAACGACACCTTCGGCACCGAGCTCGACCCCCAGGAGGTCCTCGACGAGTTCAACCGACCCGATGGACCGGTCCAGCAGTTCATCCGCGCCCAGCAGGACAACGTCGTCAATCTGTCGATCCAAGCGCTCAACGGTCTCGTCCAGGCGCTGTCGGTGCTGTTGTTCACCTACTACCTCGTCGCCGACGGCCCGCGCCTGCGCAGGGCGATCTGCAGCCGCCTTCGTCCCGATCGGCAACGTCAGGTGCTCGCCGCCTGGGAGCTCGCGATCACCAAGACCGGCGGCTACCTCTACTCGCGGGCGCTGTTGGCGCTGCTGTCGGCCTTCTTCCACTGGATCGTGTTCCAGGGGGCCGACATCCAGGCGCCGATCCCTCTCGCGCTGTGGGTCGGGCTGGTCAGCCAGTTCCTGCCGGTGGTCGGCACCTACATCGCCGGTCTGCTTCCCGTGCTCATCACGTTCCTCGACTCGCCGATCAAGGCGGCCGTCGTGCTGGGCTTCATCATCGTCTACCAGCAGGTCGAGAACTACTTCTTCGCGCCACGTATCACCGCACGCACGATGGAGCTGCACCCAGCGGTTGCGTTCGGTGCCGCGCTCGGCGGCTTCTCGCTGCTCGGGGCCGCAGGTGCGATCCTGGCCCTGCCGGCGGCGGCGATGGTGCAGGCGATCATCGGTGAATGGGGCGAGCGCCACGAGGTGATCGAGAACGAGCTGACCGACATGAGATTGCCGGGACGACGACCGGCCGGTTCCGACTGATGACCACCGATTCGACGCGCGCATACCGACCCGTCGCGATCACCGAGCGTTCGGGGTTCGACGAGAGCGTCCACCACGGTGCGGTCGTTGTCCTCGCAGCCGATGGTTCGGTAGCGCTCGCGATCGGCGACCCCGACAACGCGATCTACCCCGTGTTCGGCGGCCAAACCGTTGCAGGCCGACACGATGCTGGCGCTGGGCGTCGACCTCGACCCCGAGTCGCTGGCGCTCGCGTGCGCCAGCCACAGCGGCACCGATCGGCACCTTGCCGTCGTGCGGCGGATGCTCGCAGGCGCCGGACTCGACGAGGGTTCGCTCGGAAATACACCCGATCTCCCGCTCGACCGAGTCACCGCCGAGTTGCTGCTGGCGGCTGGGGGCCGCCGCGATCCGATCCACATGAACTGCTCGGGCAAGCACGCTGCGATGGTGGCCACGTGCGTGGCGAACGGCTGGGACGTCGGCGGCTACCTGTCGCCCGAACACCCCCTCCAGCTCTCGATCACCGCGCACGTCGCCGATCTCGCGGGTGCGGTTCGCCACATCGGCGTCGACGGATGCGGCGCCCCGGCCCACGTCGTGTCGCTGCGCGGGTTGGCCGAGGCGTTCCGGACGTTGGCGGCCGCTCGTGGGGCGGTGTGGTCGGCGATGACCTCCCACCCCGAATTGGTGGGCGGCGATCGTCGCGACGTCACCCGCCTGATGTCGGCGGTCCCCGATCTGATGGCCAAGGACGGCGCCGAAGGCGTGTTCGCGGCTGCGCTGCCGGATGGTCGCGCAGCAGCGGTCAAGATCGGCGACGGCAACGCGCGTGCGTCGGGCGTCGTGATCGCGGCTGCGCTGCGCGCCGTGGGCGTCGACATCGCGCTGGGAGCGGTCGGCGATCCGATCTTCGGACACGGTGTGCCCGTGGGCTCGGTGCGAGCCATCGTCGACGGCATGACGTGAGCGCCCCGGCGTTCCGCACCCTCGACCTGGTCGAGTACGGACGGGTCGATCAGGTCTCGCCCATGATCCGCAGGGTGATCGCGGACAACCCGTCGAAGTTCACGTACCGTGGGACGGGCACCTACATCGTCGGCCGCGGCGATGTGGTGGTCATCGACCCTGGCCCCCGTCTCGACTCGCACCGCGATGCGCTGGAGGCAGCCCTGTCGGGGGAGCGGGTGCGGGCGATCCTCGTCACCCACTGCCACGCCGATCACTCACCGCTCGCGGCGTGGTTGCACGAGGCGTCGGGCGCGCCGACGTTCGCGTTCGGGTCACATCCCCGGCCCGAGCCCGGGTCGGACCCGATCGACCAACCCGACGACGGGGTCGAGATCGAGGAATCGACCGACTACGAATTCGCACCGACCGTGCCCGTCGTCGATGGCGATGTGATCGACGTGGCACCGGGGGTGACGTTCACCGCGGTCCATACGCCCGGTCATACGTCGAACCACACCTGTTGGGCGCTCGCGGAGGAGCAGGCGTTGTTCACCGGCGATCACGTCATGGGGTGGAGCACGACGGTGGTCTCGCCACCCGACGGTGACATGACGGCCTACATCGAGTCGCTGCGCAGGGTGGCGACTCGCGACGACGTCGTGCTGTGGCCGACGCACGGTCCGCCCCGCGACGACGCCCGTTCGTTCGTCGAGTCGCTCGTCGAGCACCGGCTCGAGCGCGAGCGCGGCGTGCTCGCAGCGGTGCGTGACGGGCGGTCGACGATCCAAGACATCGTCGCTCTGCTGTACACCGATGTCCGCGAGGAGCTCCACAAGCCGGCAGGTCGCAGCGTCTGGGCCCACCTGGTCCGCCTCGTCGCAGATGGCTTCGTGGTCGTCGACGGCGACGGTCGTCCGAGCCTCGACAGCCGGTACCGAACTGCCTGACGTCGCCCGGACCGAAACCGGTGGTCCGGGGGATCGTCGAACCAGGCTGCCGTGAGCTGTTCACCGTCGCCCGCTCGACAGAGGATCGGAAGGTGGCGGTGGACGAGACCGCACGCAGCTTCATCGAAGTGGTCCGGGTGGAGGTTCGAGACGATCACGGTGTCGACGCCGTCGAGCACCTCATCGGTCAATTCGCGTGGGCGCGGCCGGCCGGTCCGCGAGGTCGGCCCCTCGATCGACGCCGAGGTGCCACGTGCCGCTCGGGAACCCCCGGTCGTGGACGCCGACGATCCGTCGGTCAGGCATCGCTTCGAGGCCGACGACGAGATCGAGGCAACCGTGGTCCGTGCTGCCCCGACGCCACGACCGCGGACCACCTGACCGTGTCCCCCGGAGGCATCCGGTCCGCCCGGGACCCCGAGCGGTGTCAGGACCGGAGCGAGGACCGCGGCGACCTGGTCGGGACCGCGACGATCGTCGCCGGACGGAGAGGGAGTCCACGGTATGGCCTCCCTCTTCGCGTGGCCGACTCGCGACCCGAGCCGATCCGGTCCCGGCCGGTGCAACCCGAGCCGGACGGTGATGTGGTGGAACGCCTCGGCTGCTCCAGAGCCCGCACGCGGAGCTCGACCGCGACCGATCAACCAGCTCGTTCGGCGATGGCGGTGACGGCCCGAGCGACGTCGGTGAATCGGGTGGTCAGTGGCGAGCAACCGAGGCGGATGACGTCGGGCTCGCGGAAGTCGGCGAGCACCTCGCGCTCCTCGGCGAGCCATCGCGTGATCGCTCGTGCATCGCGGTGGTTGACGCACAGGTGACCGCCGCGACGCTCGTCGTCGCGGGGCGTCGAGGTCGAGAGACCGAGTTCATCGCAGCATTCCAGGGCGAAGCGCCCCAGCTCGATCGACTTGCCGCGGATCGCGTCGATGCCGGCCTCGGCCGAGACCTCGATGCCGCATTCGGCGGCGACGAGACCGAGGATGCCCGGAGTCCCGACGAGCACTCGGCCGATGTCGTCGCGCGGGTTGAATGCCGGCCCCATCGCGAACTGGTCACGCTGGGCGAACCATCCGTGGAACGGTTCGTCGAGCTCCAGGATTCGCTCGGCCGCCACGTAGGTGAACGCCGGCGCGCCCGGACCACCGTTGAGGAACTTGTACGTGCACCCGACGGCGAACTCTGCGCCGGCGTCGCGCAGACCGACCGGGTGGAGCCCGGCAGCGTGGGAGAGGTCCCACACGACGTGTGCACCGGCGTCGTGCGCCCGCTGCGTCTCGGCGACGAGGTCGGTGATCTCCGCAGTCCGGTAGTCGATCATCGAACGCACCGCGACCGCCACGTCGCCGAGCTCGTCGAAGCCGGCGCGCACCTCGAGCCCGTCAGCGGTCGCGATCGCGTCGACGACGTAGCGGTCGGTCGGGAAGTCGTTCGGGTCGATGGCGATGACGGAGCGTTCGGGACGCAGTCGCCGTACGGCGCGGATCAGCTGGTAGACGTTGACGGTGGTCGAATCGTGGACGGCGACCTCGCCGGCCAGGGCCCCGATCAGCGGAGCCAGCCGATCGCCGACCCGCTGCGGGAGGTCGAGCCAGTGGTCCCAGCTGCGGATCAGCCCCGTGGCCCAGTCCTCGCGCATGACACGACCGACGCGCTCCAGCGTGCGGCGCGGTGGCATGCCGAGCGAGTTGCCGTCGAGGTAGGCGAGGTCGGGGTCGGACACATGGAACTCGTCCCTCCATCGTGCGAGGGGGTCGCGGGCGTCGAGCGTTGCCGCTCGGCTCCGGAGATCGTCGGATGTCGTCACGTCATGGCTCCTGCAGCTCGACGAAGCTGGCATGCCGCACCAGCCCGTCGTTGGTGAATTCGGTCATCTCGATCGTCGCGGTCAGTACCGGACGAACCCAGCGGGCCGCGCGGCGGTACGACGCGGGTGGTGGTGGATCGAAGGGGCAGTCGTCGATCGCGAGGTCGCGCAGCTGCGCCGTGATCGACTCGAGCAATCGCTGGTCGAAACCGGTGCCGACGCCGCCGGCGAACACCAGGCTGTCGCCGTCGAAGCGACCGACGAGCAACGATCCGAACGTGGTCGCCCGGTTGCCCTCGCCGGGGGTGTAGCCGCCGATCACGATGTCGACGCGCCGGCGATGTTTGATCTTGAGCCAGTTCGCAGACCGTTTGCCGGGCTGGTAGCTCGAACCCAGCCGCTTCGCGACGATGCCCTCCAGCCCCTGGGCGGCGGTGGCCTCGACGAGTTCGGCCCCACCGCCGATCCGGTGGGCAGGAACCAGCCAGTTGTCGCCCGGCTCGACGAGCTGGTCGAGCAGCCGGCGCCGGTCCTGGTAGGGCAGGCCGATCGTGTCGTGGTCGTCGACGCGCAGTACGTCGAACAGGTACAGCGCCGCTTGTCGCTCGTGGCGTTGCATCAGCTCGAATCGAGGACGACCGTCGTCGTCGAGCACGACCAGCTCACCGTCGAGCACCGATGACGAAGCGTGGACCCCAGTCGCAAGATCGCCGAGCTCGGGGTACGTCGACGTCACGTCGAGCAGGTTCGTCGACTGGAGTCGCACGGTCCCGTCCTCGACGAACGCGATGGTTCGGTAGCCGTCCCACTTGATCTCGAAGCCCCAGCCGTCGTCGGTGGGCAGGGTGCCGAGCGTCGCCTTCATGGGTGCGACGGGAAAGGTCAGCGGCACGCTGTCACCGGTTGGGCAGGTGGCTCGACAGGACCCCGTCGTCGAGGAGGGTGTCGATGTCGTCGTCGGTCATTCCGAGGACGTCGCGCAGCACGTCGGCGTTGTCCTCACCGCGGTAACGGGGAAGGCCCGAGACCCCGACCCCGGCGGCGTCGCTGAACTTCCACGGCGCGTTCGGGATGCGCAGCGTCCCGCCGCCTCGATCGTCGACCTCGCGAACGACGTCGCGCTCACGAGCCCAGTCGCTCTCGCACACCTCCGCCACCGATCGGACCGCGCCGACGGCGAGACGGTAGTGGGAGCAGCGTTCCTCGAGGGTCGCGGCGTCAGGCACCGAGCGGGCGTACTCCTGGATGTACTCCTGGAGGTCGGCGAGGTGCTCTTGGCGGCTCGCGACCGTCGCGAAGCGCGGATCGTCGGCGAGCTCGGGACGTTCGATCGCGGCGATGTACATCTCGAAGTTGCCCTTGGCCGCCGGGTGGCCGGCGATCGCCACCGCATCGCCGCTGGCGACCGTGACCACGGGCTGGCCGTCGTTGCCGAAGCTCCGCACCCAGTTCGGGTCGAGGTCGTCGTCCCAGAGGTCGTCGTGGACGTGCTCGTTCACGTACAGCATCACCTGCGCCATGGCCACGTCGACCCATTGGCCCCGACCCGTCCGCTCACGCTGAAAGAGGGCTGCCAGCACCCCGGCGGCCGCATCGAGCGAGGTGTAGACGTCGGCATGGCTGTGGCGATCGGTCCGGTACACACCGTTGCGCCCGTGATCGCCCTGCGACTTGGTGAGCCCGGTCTCGGCCTGGACGACCGGTGCGTAGGCGCGGCGGTCCTTCCACGGGCCGGTCGTTCCGTACCCGGTGATCGATGCATAGACGAGCCGGGGGTTGCGTTCGGCCACGGCGTCGTACCCGAGCCCGAAACGGTCCATGACGCCGGGGCGGAAGTTCTCGACGAGCACATCACATCGTTCGGCCAGCTCCATCGCCAGCTCGGCGCCCTCGGCTCGGTGGAGGTCGATGCTGACCGAGCGCTTGCCCGTGTTCTGCTGTGCGTAGTACGACGGCATGCCGTTGCGACGTGGAGCCGTGAAACGGGTGACGTCGCCCGCGGGCGGTTCGATCTTGATGACGTCGGCGCCCAGATCGGCGAGCATGCGGGTGCAGTGCGGTCCCGACAGCACACGTGTGAAATCGAGGACTCGAAGACCGTCGAGCGGAGTCTGCATCCCTGCATCGTTGCCGATCGGTGGGCTCTGCGTGAACGCGGGACCAACGGCCCTGGTCCGCGTGGGGGTCGATCGTCAAGATGGGTCGATCTCCGGCTCGGCGAAGGGAGCGGTTCATGAAGGTGTTGTTGGTGGAAGGAGTTCCCGGCGCAGGGAGCGAGGCCGAGGCCCAGCTCCGCGAAGCCGGACACGTCGTGCTGGGTTGCGATGCGGCCGATCCGTCGTCGCCCTGCCGCGGCCTCGAGGTGATGCCCGACTGCCCGCTCGACTCCGGTGACGTCGATGTCGCGGTCGTGAGCCGGGTCGATGCCGACCTCACGGCGTCGGAGCGGGGTGCGCTCTGCGCTGCACGTCACCGGGTTCCCGTCGTCGTGTCGGGCGATCCCCGGCACGCGATCTCGTTCGGACCCGGCACCCACGTCGCCGGAGCGGATCTGATCGCAACGTGCGAACAGGCGTCGCGATCGGGCACTGCCCATGTCGCGGCAGTGCGGCGCAGCCTGCTGATGTCGGGTGTCGTCACGCCCGACGACGTCGACGGACCAGCCGCACGGGTCGTGTTCGAGGTCCGCCGCGATCCACGTCGGCTCCGTCTCACGATCCGCACCCGACCCGACGACGCCCGCACCCCGTCCATCATGAAGGCGGCCGCGGAGGCGTTGCGACGCTACGACCAGCACTCGTCGGTCATCGACGTCGTCACCGAGTCGCTCTGAATCGGGACGTTCGTCGCCGAATCGCAGGTGGGACCGCGCTCGCTCGGGTCCCGTGTCGGCGTTGCGCACCGACCCCGGAACCGACGCCCAGCACTGCTGGAGCCCGGCGGCACGGTGACGCCCTCCCGGCTCCGAGAGCACGCTGACGCGCATCGGGTGTCGCTCTGCGAACCTTCGTGAACTCGATTGGAGCTGACATGAGCGATCCCACCCCGACCACCGCTGCCGGCTCGCCCGTCTATCGCAGCGGACTCGGCGCGTCCGATGCCGATCACATCTGGCTGCTCGGTCACGATCTCGCCGACGACCTGATCGGCACGATCACCTTCGGTGAGCTCGCGTACTGGCTGGTGACCAAGCGGCGTCCGACCGAAGGTCAGCGGGTGTTGTTCGAGGCGGTGCTCGTCGCCCTCGCCGACCACGGCTTCACGCCGACGGCGATCGCGGCTCGCGTCACCTTCCTCAGTGCACCGGATTCGATCCAGGGTGCGATCGCGTCCGGTCTCCTCGGTGGTGGCTCGCGGTTCCTCGGCGTCACCGAGGACGCCGCCAACTTCCTCGCCGGCGTGATCGAGGCGCTCGATGAGATCCCGACCGACGAGTTGGGCTGGGATGCCGTCGCCGTTCGCGTCGTCGCGGAGACCAAGGCGTCCGGGCGGTTCGTCCCCGGCCTCGGGCATCCGGTCCACAAGTCGGGCGACCCGCGGACGCCGGTGCTCTTTCGTCTCGCGCGTCGGCACGGCGTCTTCGGGTCGCACCTCGCACTGTTCGAGGCCATCGGCCGGACCCACCCCGACGTGCTGGGTCGGAGCCTGCCGCTCAACGGCGCGGGTGTCTGCGGCGCGGTGCTCGCCGACATCGATGTCCCGCTCGGCATCGCGCGCGGCGTCGCACTCCTGGCGCGTTGCGCTGGACTCCTCGGGCAACTGGCCGAGGAGATGGTCGACCCGGTCGCCAACGACATCTACATGAACATCGACCGCAGCACCGACTACCGGCCACCGAACCCGTGAGCGTGGGGTGCACCGATCGGCGGCCGTCAGATCGACACCGTCGAGTGGGTGAGCCGGGTCGCCGTCGGTGCGGCACGTCTGCTGGACTCGTGCGATGAGCGCCGTTCTCCCCGACTACGACGAACTGCCACTCCGGTCTGGCCTGCGGTGTGCCTGGGAGGTCTGGCAGCCATCGGGCGACGTGTTCGGCTGTCTCAACCTGCTCACACCGGATCGGGCCGCGGCCGCGGCCCGGCTCGTCGAACGGGGTGAGACCTTCGCGCTCAACTGGTCGATGGGAATGCCCGACCCGCCGCTGTTCGGCCGGGCCAAGCTGCGTCACGACGTGAACGGTACCGAGACGAGCACCGGGCACGACGACGTCCTCCACGACTGGAACACCCAGTCGTCGAGTCAGTGGGACGGCTTCCGGCACATCCGCAATCACGTGATGCTGGAGGATGCGCCCGGAACGGGCCACTTCGGCGGTGTCGAGGACGACGATCACGGCGTGCATCATTGGGCCGAGCGGGGCATCGTCGGGCGTGGCGTCCTCGCCGACGTCGGACGATGGCGCGCCGCCCAGGACCGTCCCCTCCAGCTCGACGAGAGCGATCCGGTCACCGCCGACGAGTTGCTGGCCTGCCTCGACGCTCAGGGCGTCGAGTTGCGAACGGGTGATGTGCTGCTGGTGCGCTTCGGATGGATCGGTTGGTACGAGTCTCAGCCCGACACCGTGCGCACGTCACTCTCCGACCGGAACGTGATGCGCACGCCCGGTCTGGCGTCGACCGAGGAGACGGTCAGGACGCTCTGGAATCTCCACATCGCGGCGATCGGTTGCGACAATCCGGCGGTCGAGGTGTGGCCGCCCGGATCACAGTTCGACGACGAGCTCCGGGCGCAGATCCTTGCGGAACCGCGCCGCCTCCACGAGGCGTTCATCCACACGATGCTGATCCCGATGCTCGGGTTGCCGCTCGGCGAGATGTTCGCGCTCGACGCGCTCGCTGCGGATTGCGCGGCCGACGGCCGCTACGAGTTCCTCTTCACATCGGCTCCGATCAACCTGCCCCGGGGCGTCGCGAGCACGCCCAACGCGCTCGCGATCAAGTAGCCGGGTGACCGACCGCCTCGATCAGAAGACGGTGTCGGTGAGGGTGTACGGGGTGGCCCCCGACGCGACGGCCGCGATCACGAGGGCGCCACCGGCGATCGAGATGTTCTTCATGAACTGCGACATCTCGACCTGCTTGGTCTGATCGTCGGTCTCCTCCCAGAAGCGGTGCATCACGAACGCGTAGACCGTCACCAGCACGGCGGTCAATGCCGCCGCGAGGTCCATCACGATGCCGAGGATGATTGTCAGCCCACCGAGCACCATGCACACCCCGGTGATCTGCACCAACAGTGTCGCGTTGGGCACCTTCTTGTACGCCGCGTACTGGGCCGAGCCTTCGGTCCTGGTCAGATGAGCGATGCCGTAGCGGAGGAAGACGAGGCTGAACAGGATCCGACCGATCAGGAAGACTTCGTCGCGCATGGGAACCCCCTGTCAGGACGTGACACGCGCAGCGTAGACCATGTCGGTGGATCGGTGCTCGGTGGAACGCTGGGTCGCTGCGTCGGTCGGGTCGGTGCTCGGTGGATCGGGGGTGCTCGGTGTGCGGTGTGCGGTGCTCGGTGGGTCCGTGAGCGGACGCACCGACGATTCAGATCCCGTCCGCTGCGGCGGCGGCGGTCTCATCTCCCTCGAGTCCCTTCGGGAGGTCGGCGAACACCGCGGGCGGTTCGCGCCACGGGTCGACGTCGCCTCGGCCGGCCGCCTCGATGGCCTGCCAGACCCGTTCGGGAGTGCACGGCATGTCGATGTGCAGGACTCCGAGGTGCGACACGGCGTCGATGACCGCGTTCTGGATCGCGGGGGTGGATCCGATCGTCGCGGCCTCGCCGATGCCCTTGGCGCCCAGCGGGTTGAGCGGCGACGGCGTCTCCGTCGACAGCACCTCGAAGCTCGGCATCTCCGCCGCCGAGGGCAGTGCGTAGTCGGCGAAGTTCGACGTGATCGGGTTGCCGTCGGCGTCGAAGCGAACCTCCTCGAACAGGGCCTGCCCGAGACCCGAGGCGATCCCGCCGTGCTGCTGTCCCTCGACGAGCAACGGGTTGATGATCGTGCCGCAATCGTCGACTGCGACGTGACGGATGAGGCGGGCGCGCCCCGTCTCGGTGTCGACCTCGGCGAGGGCGATGTGGGCCCCGAACGGGAACGATGCTCCTTCGGACTTGAACACGTGCTCGCCGGCGAGCGGCTCATTGCCGGTCGCCTCGGCGCGTGATGCGAGCTCGGCCCACGAGAGCGCTGACGCAGGTACCCCTGCGACTCCGACCATGCCGGTCGACGTGTCGACGACGATGTCGGCCCGATCGGCCTCGAGCAGCTGCGCAGCGAGCCCACGGGCCTGCTCGACCAATGACTCGGTCGCTCGATGGATCGCCGACCCGCCGAGTTGGAGTGAGCGCGACCCGCCGGTGCCGCCACCTTGTGGCACGAGATCGGTGTCGCCGTCGACGAGGGTGATGCGGTCGATCGGGATGCCTGTCTGGGCGCTGAGGATCATGGCGTAGCTGGTCTGGTGTCCCTGACCGTGAGACAGCGTGCCGCAGTACATCGTCGCGCTACCGTCCTCGTGCACCTCGACCTTGCCGAATTCCGGTGATCCGCCGCCACCGGTGATCTCGACGTAGCACGCGACCCCGAGACCGAGTTGCACCGTGTCGCTCCGTTCGCGGCGTTCGGCCTGCTCGCGGCGGAGTTCGTCGTAGCCGATCGCATCGGCGGCCGTCCGCAGCGGGAGCCGGTACCGCCCGCTGTCGTACACGTTGCCGGTGTGGGTGGTGAACGGGAAGACGTCGTCGTTGAGCAGGTTGCGTTCGCGTAGCTCGATCGGGTCGATGCCGAGCTCGTGGGACGCCTGATCCACCAGGCGTTCGAGGAGCGCGGTGGCCTCCGGCCGGCCGGCGCCCCGATAGGCGCCGGTGGGTGCGGTGTTGGTCGCGGCGACCACCACATCGAAGTCGATCGCCGGGAAGTCGTAGGTGCCGTGCGACATCCGCCGTGTGCCGCCGGGGAGCGCGGCACCGATGCCGGGGTAGGCCCCGCCGTCACCGACGAGCCGGACGCGCAGACCGGTGAACGTGCCGTCGGCACGGCACCCGACCTCGGCGTACTGGACCTGACCGCGGCTGTGATCCTTCGCCTGGAGGTCCTCGGTGCGAGTCGGGAGCCATCTGACCGGGCGTCCGAGCCGTCGGGCTGCGGCCACGACGACGCCGTACTCGTGTTGCATGCCGGCCTTGCCACCGAAGCCCCCACCCACCTGGGGGGTGATCAGGTGGATCTCGCTCGCGTCGATGCCGAGCGCCGACGCGATGCCTGCTCGGACGTAGTGGGGGAACTGGTTCGATGTCCAGACCGTCGTGCGTTCGTCGTCGGCGGGTGCTGCAGCGCACCCGTGGGGCTCCATCGGTGCGACCGCGATGCGCTGGTTGACGTATCGCCCGCGCACGACGACGTCGGACACCGCGTCGAGATCGAGTGCCGGATCGGGCGAGTCGACGACGGCGATGTTGTCGCCGTGGTCCGGGAACAGCACCGGTGCATCGGCGGCGAAGGCCGCCTCCGGGTCGGTCACCGCAGGGAGCGGATCGATGTCGGCCGACACCGCTTGCGCGGCGTCGACGCCCTGCTCGAGTGACTCGGCGAACACCACGGCCACGGCCTCACCGACGAAGCGGACACGGTCGGTGGCGAGCGGTGGACGGGCGAAGTCGTCATGGATCTTGGCGAATCCGTGGTGGGGTGCGACCGCCAGATCGTCGGCGGTCCACACGGCGACGACGCCCGGCATCGCCCGTGCTTCGTCGACGTCGATGGCCGTGATCGTTCCGTGGGCGACCTCGGAACGGACGAAGACGGCCGCGAGCGCGTGCTCGAGCGGCAGGTCGGCGATGTAGGTGTTGGCCCCGATCAGCAGTCCGGGATCCTCGGTGCGGGTGACGCGGTTGCCGAGGATCGAACCTCGAACACCGGGCCCCGACACGGTCTCGCGGTCGGTCTGGGGGACGTGCTCACTGGTCTCGGTCATCCCGGTCGACTCTACGCTGGCCGGGTGCATCTCTCTGCGAGCGAGACCGGCCGAACGCTCGCCCGACGTCTCTTCACCGAGCTCTACCTCCCCTGGATCCTCATCACGACGGGACGCGGTATGCTCCTGCCCATCGTCCCGCTCTACCTCCGCGAGGCAGGTCTCAGCTACACCCTCGTGTCGGTCGTGCTCGCAGCCACGGGTCTCGGGGCGGTGCTCGGTGGGCTCCCTTCGGGCAGTGTCGCCCGACGGCTCGGACCCGAGCTGCTGTTCGTGCTGGCGGCCCTCGTGTCGGCTGCCGCCGCCGTCCTGCTGGGTGTGAGCACGGCGGTCCTGGCGCTCGTCGCGTTCCAGCTCGGAGCGGGCGTTGGCTCCGCCGGGCTGCGGATCGCTGCCCAGATGCTCGTGAACGAGGCGGCACCAGTCCGGCTGCGGGGGCGCGGCATGTCGATGCTCGGTGGTGGTGTCCGGGTGGCCATGTTCGTCGGTCCGATCATCGGCGGCGTTACCGTGGACGTTGCCGGTTTCACGACGGCGTTCGCGCTCTGCGGCATCGTCACGCTGATCGGCCTCGTCCCGTTCCTCGCAGTGCGTCGTACGCGCCCGGTGGGGGAACGCTTCGATCGGCCGACCGTCCCGATGTCGAATCTTCGCGAGGCGCTGGCCTCGCACCTCGGTCTGCTCCTGCTCGCCGGCACCGGGACGGCGCTCGTGATGACGGTGCGGGCAGGCCGCAACGCCGTGGTGCCACTGATCGGCGACGACCTCGGTCTCAGCGCCACGGCGGTCGGTGCGCTGGTGGCGATCGGGACGGGCGCCGACCTGCTCCTGTTCCCGGTCGCCGGTTGGTTGATGGATCGCTTCGGCCGACTGTTCGCGATCGTGCCGGCGTTCACCCTGCTGGGCCTCGGCATGTTCGTGCTGGGCCTGAGCGACACGACGGGTGGAGCTGTGGTGGCGGGTGTGATCATGGGGGTCGGCAACGGGATGAGCGCCGGGACGATGCTCACCCTCGGCGGCGATCTCGCGCCGCCCGATGCCGGCCCGTTCCTCGCCGCGCTCGGCACGATGCAGGACCTCGGCGTCGTCATCGGCCCGATCGTGGTCGGCTGGCTGGCCGATACCGCCGGTCTCTACGAGTCGGCGATCGTGCTCGGTGTGGTCATGTTCGCAGCGATCGCCTGGATCGTCGTGGCGCTCGGCGACACGGCCAGACCGAGCCGTCCCTGGCTGATCCGGCTGCTGGACGACCGCTGCAACTCGATGACCGCCACGAGATGACCATCAGCCGATCGATCGGGGCAGCATGCGATTCGAGGCGCCGGTCGAAACGGTCGTCGAGCTGCGCGCCCCGACGATCGGGCGACGAGATCGATCACCTGGCCGCTTCGATCACCCTGCGGTCGGTCCGCAGATCTCAGCCATCTGATGGGCAGCACTCGGTGCCGCGGGCGCGCCGGTCGACAGACATCGGTCCATCCCGACATCGGTCTCGCTCGGGCGACACATCCAGTCCGAGGTGGCAATTCTGCGTCGCGATTCGTCTCCGCTGTCCTCGAATTCGCAGCAGCCGACGCAACGGACGGCGACCGGCCAGGCGGTCGTGGGTGCTCGACGATCAGCGAACTGGTCAGCGGTCGCGTTCGACTTCGAGGTAGGTGGTTCCGGTGTCGAGCGGGATCTCGGTCCCGGTGTTGGCGGCGAAGAACCGGAACCCGTCGTACGGGGAGGCGCGGAACCAGGTCGCCGGAATCGCGAGTCCGTCACGGTGGACGACAGCATCGCCGGAACCGACGGTGACCGGATTCGGTGAACGTGCATCGACCGTGGACGGCACGTGCAGCGTCGAGATCTCGACGACATTGCGCGCGGAGATGCGCCGGCCCGACTGCGCGAGGTGGGGTGCGTCGTCCTGGGTCCGGAGATACGACGCGGTCGCCGCGTGCCATGTCCAGGTCACGGCGATGCCGTCCATCGGCACGATGAACGTTGCGTCGGGTGACGTCGCCACCCCGGCCGGCACGGTCCAGGAGGCGTCGATGGCCCACAGCGGGGCGGCCGCTCCGGCGTTCGGGGCGGTGGCGAGGACGCACGTCGGTTCGATGAGCAGGTTGTGCGGCCCCGGCCGTGTCGGCTCGCGGGAAAAGCACGGCCGTCGCTGAGCGGTGAAGTCGACGAGCAATCCGGAATTCGCTGCGGACGTCACCCAGTCGGTGACGCCCGGGTTGGCACCGGAGTACCCGAAGATCGGTCGGTTCATCGCTGCGAGGAGGTCGAGATCTGCGGTGCGCGCCGATCGGACCGGGCCGAGCGGGTTCGGCAGCCGCGTCTGGTAGAGCGCCAGGAAGCGTGTGACACCTTCGACGTTGAGCTCGATGACCGCGTCCGCAGCATCGAGTCCGAATTGGGGCCGGGCGCGCCGGTAGTTGTCGATCTTCAGTGCGAGGATCGGCCGCCGCGCGACCTCGGCGGTGGCCGGTTCACCGGTGAGCGCAGCGACACCGTCGAGCGCCGGCCTCGGGGTGTACGGGGGCCAGAGCGGCACGCCGCGACCGTCGATCGGAATGTCGCGCGACGTCAGAACGGTTCCGATTCGAGTGTCGGTGCGGAGATTGGGGAAGGACTGGATGGCGGCGGCACTCGCCACGCCGTTGACGTCGACGATCATGTCGACGGGTGCCAGCGTGAACAGGCAGATCTCACCGTCGTCGTCGGCTTGCACGATCAGTCGATTCGACCAGACGGGCGAGACGCTGCCGTTGTAGTTCAGGTCGGCTCGCGTGATCGTGCCGTTCGCAGCGGACGGCAGCCCGTCGTCGCAGCCGTATGCGGTGACGAATCCTGCCTGCTCCGCGTGATCGACCGCCACCTGCCCGATCACTGTCTGCCCACCGACGGCCTCGGGTACCGACACGCGCAGCACACCCTTGGCCGGCAGCGGGGTGCCGCTGCGCCGCGTGTCGGTGCGGCGGTTCGTGAACGATGTGACGCCCGCGTCTGCGACACCGTTGATGTCGACGACCATGTCGACGGTCGCCCTGGTGTACAGGCAGATGTTCCCGCCGGCGTCAGCCTGCACGATCAGCCTGTTCGACCACACCTCCGCGATGCGGCCGTCGTAGTTCAGGTCGGCACGGCTGATCGCTGCATCCGGGTCGGTCGGTAGGCCACGATCGCACGCGTACGCCGTGACGTAGCCCGGCTCGGTGGCGTGATCGACGGCAATCTGCCCGATCACGGTCTTGCCACCGACCGCCTCGGGTACGGACAGCTGGAGCACGCCGGCGGCGACGACCGGTGCACCGGTGCGGGTGTCGGTTCGCCGATTCGCGAACGACGTCACACCGGTGTCGAACGACACCGCATTCACGTCGACGATCATGGCCACAGCGGCAGACGTGTACAAGCACACATCGCCGTCGTCGTCGGCTTCGACGATCAGCCGGTTCGACCACACGGCGGACAACCGACCGTCGAAGTTGAGGTCGGCCCGGCTGACCTTGCCGTCGGGGTTTCTCGGCACGCCATGGTCGCATCCGTAGGCGGTCACGAACCCGCGTTCTCGTGCGAGGTCGACGGCGAGCTGTCCGATGACGGTCTTGCCACCGATCGCCTCGGGCACCGGGACGCGCACCACGGTGCCGGCACCGAGCGGCCCACTCCGGGCGGTCGCCGAGGAGTGGACCATCGCGGTCCATGAGGACGCAACCAGCGCGAGCAACGTCGCGAACCGGAACCACTGACCTCCCCGCCCCCGACGAGACCGACTGTGCACGTCGCGAACGTAGCGGCGCCGACGGCCCTTCGGCCATCGCGTTGCCGCTCTGGTCGCTCTCCGTGCGGTCTGTCGACCGTGAGGTGTGACTCTCACGAGGAGCCGGCGGATTCGCGAGCTCGAGCACCACCGGTCGAGGGGGCCTGGACGACCCATCGGGACGAATCCACCCACCTCGTCCCTGTCACCCGGCGCGTCCGCTGAGCGGGGACGATCGGGTGTCACGTCGCCCGGGTGAGGCGGATGCGATCTCGGACGGGATCGTGTGGGCGACCGCCACGACCGATTCCGTTTCAGCGGTACGTGCCGGCGGTACGTGCCGGCGACGGCATCGCGATACCGTCGCGCTGCCGTCGCCGCGGTCGAACCGGTCCGACCGGAGGGCGCGGCGTGCTTGCGGCTCGTCGGAGGCTGCATGACGTTCCCGCTGCCTTTAGCGTGTGGGCATGGAGTCAGCTGTCCTACAGACCGTCCCACTCGGGTTCCAGTGGCCGACCGCAGATCCCTTCCTGTTCTGTGTTCACCACCTCGACCAGTACCCGGCGGCCAACGCCGACCAGGGCCCGGTCGCGTCGCTCGCCGGTCGTCCCCTCGGCCAGGACTTCGAGGGGATCGACGGATGGCGGATGTACCACGGTCAGACGGTTCCTGGCTTCCCCGCCCACCCGCACCGCGGCTTCGAGACGATCACCTATGTGCGCCAGGGCCTCGTCGATCACTCGGATTCGCTCGGCGCAGCGGCACGCTACGGCCGTGGCGATGTCCAGTGGATGACCGCCGGCAAGGGAATCGTGCACAGCGAGATGTTCCCCCTGCTCGACCGCGACGGACCGAACACACTCGAGCTGTTCCAGATCTGGATCAACCTGCCCGCCGGCGACAAGATGGTCGACCCCCACTTCTCGATGTTCTGGGATCACGACATCCCGCGCCACGTCGTCGCCGACCGTGGGCGTGGCACCGTCGAGGTGACCGTGATCGCCGGCAGCCTCGGCACCGACCAGCCACCATCGCCACCCCCGGCGTCGTGGGCGGCGCGGGCCGAGGCCGACGTCTCGATCTGGCACATCGTGCTCGACCCGGGTGCTCGATGGACGTTGCCCGCTGCGAGTACCGGGGACACGAGTCGGACCCTCTACGTGTTCGAGGGCGACTCGCTGCGGATCGACGGCGAGCAGGTCGGCGGATCGACCGGTGCCGTCGTCGATGCGGGTCGCGATGTCGAGTTGCTGTCCACCGGCCGGGTCGAGATCCTGATGCTCCAGGGGCGGCCGCTGGGCGAACCGGTCGCGCAGTACGGACCGTTCGTGATGAACACCCGGGCCGAGATCCAGCAAGCGTTCGACGACTACCAGCGCACCCAGTTCGGCGGGTGGCCATGGGACCGCGACGACCAGACCCACGGCGTGGGCGGTACCAGGTTCGCTCGGCACGCCGACGGCCGGGTCGAGCAGGCGACGTTCGCCTGACCCCCTCGATCGGGCGCTCGCCCGAGTCAGTGCTCGGCGTTGTCGATCGCCCGGGCGGCCACGATCGGCAGCATCTTCACGGCGATCTGAGGAACGTCGCGGAGCAACGACGACAGCGCCCGGCCGTCGATGTGGAGCACCGTCGTCTCGGTCTTGGTGGTGACCGAGCCGTGACGGTGCGAGTGGGTGAGCATCGCCAGTTCCCCGACGAAATCGCCGGGCCCGACATCGGCCACGTGTTGGCCACCGCGGGTCACCTCGACCGACCCGCTCACGACCACGAACATCTCGTGGGCGAGCTGACCTTCGTGTACGAGCGTCCTTCCCGGGCCGTAGTCGAGCTCGGTCGTCGCGAGATCGAGCGCGTCGAGCTCGTCGTCGTCGAGGTCCGCGAACAGCGGCACCTGTCGAAGATGATCGTGGTACGTGTTCTTCGCCATCGGTGACGGGCCCCCTTGGTCGCTTTCGACGACAGCGTAGGTGATGCGTCACCACTGGCGGGGCGTCGCACGCGAGTTGCGAGTGGTCTCCCGGCGACCGGACCGCGGTACCGTTCGCTCATGAGAACGGAACTGCTGATCGGTGGCGAGTGGCGGCAGGGCAGCGGCGATGGGCACATCGCGGTCCTCGACCCCGCCACTGGCGAGACGGTGGCGGAGGTGGCCGACGGCACGCCGGCCGATGCCGTAGCGGCCTGTGATGCCGCCGAACGCGCCCAGGTACGGTGGGCTGCGACCCCACCTCGCGAACGCAGCGAGATCCTCCGCAACTGCTGGCAGGTCCTGGTCGACCACACCGACGAACTCGCCTCGCTCATCGTCCGCGAGCACGGCAAGCCGCTCGCGGACGCGAAGGGCGAGATCACCTACTCGGCGGAGTTCTTCCGCTGGAACGCGGAAGAGACCGTGCGCATCCGCGGTGAGATCGGTACGGCGCCATCGGGCGCCAACACGATCATCGTGCGTCATCCGCCCGTGGGCGTGGTGCTGATGGTCACGCCGTGGAACTTCCCGGCCGCGATGATCACCCGCAAGCTCGCGCCGGCGCTCGGAGCCGGCAACGCGGTGGTGATCAAGCCGCCCAAGGACACACCGTTGACGGCGCTGCGCGTCGCCGACCTGCTGCAGGAGGCGGGCGTCCCGGCCGGACTCGTCAACGTCGTGCCCACCAGCTCGTCGGGCGACTGGTTCGAAGCCGCCGTCGACCATCGCGCGGTCCGCATGCTCTCGTTCACCGGATCGACCGAGGTCGGTCGCGTCCTGTTGCGACGTGCAGCCGATCGAGTGCTCAAGACGGTCATGGAGCTCGGTGGCAACGCCCCGTTCGTCGTGTTCGACGACGCCGACATCGATGCCGCGGTCGAGGGCGCGATGGTCGCCAAGATGCGCCACTCCGCCGAGACCTGCACCGCCGCCAACCGGTTCTACGTCGAGGCGGGCGCCGTCGACGAGTTCACCGAGAAGTTCGCCGCCGCGATGGCAGGCGTCAAGGTCGGCAACGGATTCGACGACGGCGTGGCGTGTGGGCCGCTGATCAACCGCAAGGCGGTCGACGATGTCCACGGGCTCGTCCGCGAAGCCGTGGGCGCCGGAGCGACGGTCGCGCTCGGTGGCTCTCCGATGGACGGGGTCGGGTGCTTCTACCCGCCGACGGTGCTGCGCGACGTTGCCCACGAGTCACCGATCGCGAAGGCAGAGATCTTCGGCCCGGTCGCGCCGATCATCGCCTTCAGCGATCACGACGAGATGATTCGTCAGGCGAACGACACCGAGATGGGCCTGACCGGCTACGTCTACACCCGTGACCTGGCCAAGGGGTTGCGTACCAGTGAGCGGATCCAGGCCGGGATGATCGGGCTGAACCGCGGTGCCGTCAGCGATCCGGCGGCGCCGTTCGGGGGCATGAAGCAATCGGGGCTCGGTCGCGAGGGCAGCACCGAGGGCATCTACGAGTTCTGCGAGACCCAGTACATCGCTGCGAGCTGGTGAGCGCGCCTCACCGGTCTGAGCGCTCGTTCACGCCGGCTCGTCGGCGATCACGGTGACGGTCGTGCGCACCGGGTCGAGCCTGATCCACGCACCATCCGGGATTCGCTCGAGCGCATCACGACACCCCACGAGGGCGGGGATCCCGAGCTCCCGGGCGACGACGGCCGTGTGGCAGCTCGGACCGCCGTGGCTCACGACGACACCCGACGCGATGCCGAGCGCGGCGTTGAAGGCGGGCGTCGTCGCGATCGTGACCAGGATGTCGCCCGGTTCGAGTCGATCGAGCGCGTCGCTCGCATGGGTGACCACGACCGCTCGTCCTTCGACAGGGTCGGTGCCGACTCCGAACGCCTGCTGACCGTCGTTGAACTTGTCGTCGAGGAATGCGCCGACAGCGGCCACCATCCGGGCAACGGGGGTCGGGAAGACAGCGGGATCGGGCGGAGGTGACGGCTCACCGCCGAGATGGCTGGGCGGGTCGAGCTCGGCCAACTGCCGCCAGGCGGCGGCCTGCTCCGAGATCTGGTCGGGCGTCAGCGTCGAGGTGCCGCGGAGCAGCGCGACGACGTCGTGGGACGGCAGTGCCCAGATGTCATCGGGATCGCGCAGTCGACCGTGCTCGGCCAGCCGGCTCGCCGCGTGACGGAGGGTGATGCTCACGAGCCCCGCAGCCCAGCTGCCGAGGATGCCCGAGTTGTCGTCGAGCATCGTGTAGGACCGGTTGGCGTCGATGGCGAGCCGGTCGAATTCGGCGCGGTCGTCGGCGGGCACCAGCTCCCGCAGCGATGCGAGGAGCCCGGCCGCGCTCGACGACGGGTCCTCGGTGCGCCTCGAGCGGATCGAGGCCAGGATCGCTTCGGGGTGTTCGGCCAGGACGGAGCTCCGTGCGCTGTCCTCGGTCGCCCAGTTGCCGTGGTGGACCAGATAGTCGTCGAGCGCACTCGCGGCGTCGGGCCCGGCACGGCGCACCTCGTCGATCGTTCCCGGGACGACGTCACCGAGCGCATCGGCCACACGGTCGAGCCGCCGCCGCGCCGCCTCGTGGACCGGTGTGCCGTGCATCACGGCCGAGCGCACGGTGTCGTTCGGCAGGCCCCACGTTTGGCAGCGTACGAACCAGTGACCGAGCGGGATGCAGCCGAAGATGAGCTCGAAGTGTCGGCGGGCCGCGGCGTCGGCGAGGTCGAGCACCTGCTCGAGATGGGTGGCGAACGAATCGTCGGTGAGCTCGTCGGACGAGGTTCGTTGGGCGTCGAGGAGTTGTTGAATCCACCGGTCACGCTCGGCGAACCATGCATCGGCCACCGCTTCCGCACGTCGCTCGGCGATCGCGGCTCGGGCGACCTTGGTCCGGCGGCGAAAGCCCGGGTGCACCCTGGTCAGGATCTTGAGCACCCAATCCGGGGGCGGTGGTCCCGCCTTGCGAGGGACGTCGTGGAGGAAGAAGCTCATGTAGGGCCAGCCGTTGACGAACTGCATCTCGACGTGGGAAAGGGGCAGTCCGAACGGGGCGAGACCCGCCCGCGTGCCTTCCTCGAAGACGTGCGCCATCCGGTCGCGCACGGTCACGGCGGGGAGGTTCGCTCCGTGGGCGGCTTCGAGGCTCCACTCGCCCGGGTCGGGAGCGTTCCACTCGACGGCCGTTCGGAGGCGGTCGGATTCGTCGGTGGTCATGTCTGGTCCTCCTGTTGTGCGGGTTGGTCGGGTCGACGAGGGAGGTCGCCTGCTGTCAGGGCGTCGCGAACGAGCGTGATGGTCCACGAGACGAGTGCGCCGGCGCGTTCGATGGGGAGGTCGTCCTCGTGGAACAGCCGCTCGTAGAGGTTGGGGCTCACGAGACCGTGCAGCAGGCTGGCGATCTCCTCGGTGGTCGGATCGTCGAGCTCCGGACGAACCTCCCTGATCGCGTCGGCGATCGCTCGCTGCCGGCGCCGTCGATCCTCGGCCAGCGGCCGGTCGCTCGTGGCGGCGAGCACCCTGACCAGGGCCTCGAACACGTTGCCCTGAGCCGCCCAGGACGCCCATACACGCTCGACGGTTGCGGGCAGTTCGTCGAGGCCGGATGGGGTCAGCACCCCGCCGAGCTCGACCGTCAGCTCATCGGAGTACGTGCTGAGTCCGGCGAGCAGGGTCTCGCGACTGTCGAAGTGGTTGTACAGGGTGCGTTTGGCGACTCCGGCGCGGTCGGCGACCGCTTGCAGCGAGAGGCGTTCGAGCCCGTGCTCGACGATCTCATCGGCAGCCGCCCGCAGGATCAACTGGTGTGCGAGGCGTCGCTGCTGTTCACGCAATGTCTCTGCCACGGGCAGCACCGTAGCACATCGAGGATACTTATTGCACTAGAAGTGCAATCATTGCATACGACAATCCTGGGGCCAACCGAAACGGTCCGTCCCGAGCTGAGCACGATGTCCAGGTCACGCTCGAGCATCGAGCATCGAGCATCGAGCATCGAGCCACCGAGTCCGTCTCTCCGGGTGACGCCGGCTCGACGAGGTCGACGGAGGTCGCAATACCTCCTCGCGGTGACCCGTGTCCGCCACCGGCGCTTCGGCACGTGTCGGGCTCTGTGGCAGCCGAGCCTGCGACCATGGCTCTGGACTTCCACAGAGCGTTGGGGAACAGGCACCGCCGCACGGGACAGCTGGTTGTCGCAGGTCTGACGTGTAACTTTGGGCTGGCGGCGCAAACCGTTCTTGCGCCGGGAGCACGGAGTCCGAGGCTCCCAACGACGACGACAGTGAGTGAGGATCACATGCACGTCATGATCGCAACCGATGGCAGCCTCGACGCGCAGAAGGCGTCGAAGATGGCCGCTGCGCTCACCCACGGAGGCGGGCGCGTCACCGTGTTCACCGCCGTCGAGGTGCCCCGCGAGGTGCTCGACGACATGCGTCTCGCTGCGGCCGAAGCGTCCGGAGCCGCTGCCCGCCGCATCGACCCCGAGTACCTCCCCCAGGAGGCAGCAGACGACCCGATCGTCCACTGGTTCGGCGACGATGCCGCCGTCAGCCGGTACGTGGAGTCCGCGGTCGTCGGGCGTACGGCCGAGCTGGCCGAGGAGCTCGACAACTCCGGGGTCGAGCACACCGTCGTCGGTCTGGAGGGGGAAGACGCCGCACGATCGGTGCTCGAGGCCGTCGCGGAGCGGCAGGTAGACGTGTTGTGTATCGGCACGCACGGCCTCGGAAGGTTCGAAGGCCTGCTCGGGTCGACGTCGACGAAGCTCGCGCGACTCGCCCCGTGCTCGGTGATGCTCGTCCGCTGACCGGACCCTCCCGCAGGCCTCGGCGACCGCGTCGGCGGAAGTGGGTCGCGGGGAGGCCGTGCGCGCGGCCTCGGCTCGCATCCGGCTTCCGTAGCAGGAGGGTCGCCGGCCCGACGCCGGCGGTCACGGCTGGTAAGCGAGGATGCTGCCGAGGAGGCGTTCGGTCGCCTCGACCGTGAGGCCCTTGCGGGCGGCGTAGCTCTCGACCTGGTCGCGCTGGACGCGACCGACGGCGAAGTACTTCGCGTCGGGATGAGCGAAGTACAGGCCCGACACCGACGAGCCGGGCGTCATCGCGTACGACTCGGTGAGCGCCACACCGATCCGCTGCTCGGCCTCGAGCAGCTCGAAGATCGTGGCCTTCTCGGAGTGATCGGGCTGAGCGGGATAGCCGGGAGCCGGGCGGATGCCACGGTACGGCTCCCCGATCAGTTGCTCGGGGGTGAACGCCTCGTCGGGGGCGTAGCCCCACAGGCGGCGCCTGACGCGCGAGTGCGTCATCTCTGCCATCGCCTCGGCGATGCGATCGGCCAGCGCCTTGACCAGGATCGACGAGTAGTCGTCGTTGTCCGCCTCGAAACGCTCGGCGATCGCGATCTCCTCGGGTCCGGCCGTGACCGCGAACGCTCCGACGTGATCGGTGACGCTTGCGTCGGCCGGGGCCACGAAGTCGGCGATCGAGAAGTTGGGCTTGTTGTCCCGTCGCTGCAGCTGCTGGCGGAGCCCGTGCAGGCGGCGGCCGTGCTCGGGGAGCACGATGTCGTCGCGTGCATCGCCCTCGCCTCGATGGGCGGGCCAGAAGCCGACGACTGCTTTCGGGGCGAACCATTGCTCGGTGACGATCCGGTCGAGCATGCGTTGTGCGTCGTCCCAGAGCGGACGGGCAGCCTCACCGAACTCGTCGTGCTCGAGGATGCCCGGGAACCGACCGCGCAGCCCCCATGCGTGGAAGAAGGGCGTCCAGTCGATGTAGGTGACGAGATCGCCGAGGTCGACCTGGTCGAACGTCTGCACACCGGTGTACGTGGGTGCCACGACACTCGCTGCATCGAAGACGAAGTCGCCCGCATTGCGGCGGGCAGCGGCGATGTCGAGCCGGTTCCGTTCGACCTCGGCTCGCTCGTGGGCCTCGACGACCCTGGCGTACTCGGCGTCGAGCTCAGTCATGAACTCGGTCCGCTGACGCGTGTCGTCGGACAGCAGCTTGGAGATCACACCGGCGGCACGGCGACGCGTCCGCGACGTGGACGACGGGGCCACGAGAGTACGCGGGGGTGACGCGGAGCGCAGTGTGGATCCGGCTCGTCGTCGCGCCGCCGATGAGGAGCGGCACGTCGAATCCCTGCCGCTCCATCTCGCTGGCGACGTTCACCATCTCGTCGAGCGACGGCGTGATCAGGCCCGAGAGCCCGATCACGCTCGCATGTCGATCGCGAGCGACATCGAGGATCGTCTGGGCGTGCACCATCACACCCAGATCGACGATGTCGTAGTTGGCGCAGCCCAGCACCACGCCGACGATGTTCTTGCCGATGTCGTGGACGTCGCCCTTGACGGTCGCGAGCACCACCGTGCCCTTGCTGTTGTCGCGTACGACACCGCCCGCCGCGATCGTCGCTTCGCGCTCGGCCTCGAGGAACGGCGTCAGGTAGGCGACCGCCTGCTTCATCACCCGCGCCGACTTGACGACCTGGGGGAGGAACATCCGGCCGGAGCCGAACAGATCTCCGACCACGTTCATCCCGTCCATCAGAGGTCCCTCGATCACTGCGACGGGCGATCCCATCCGGACGCGTGACTCCTCGACGTCGTCCTCGACGAACTCGGTGAGACCGTTGACGAGCGAGTGCTCGAGGCGCTTGTCGACGTCCCAGTCGCGCCACTCGAGCCCGACCCGCTCGCGCGCGGTGGCACCCTCGCCGACGTACGACGTCGCAGCTTCCAAGAGGCGCTCGGCGGCGTCGGCGCATCGTGCGAGCACGACGTCCTCGCACAGGTCGCGCAGCTCCGGATCGATCTGTTCGTAGACGGCGAGCTGGCCGGCGTTGACGATCCCGAGTCGCATGCCTCGCTGGATCGCGTGGTACAGGAAGACCGAGTGCATGGCCTCGCGCACCCGCTCGTTCCCGCGGAATGCGAACGACAGGTTCGAGACACCGCCCGACACGTTGACGAGCGGGAAGCGGCGCCGAAGTTCGTCGGTCGCTTCGATGAAGTCGAGCCCGTAGCGGTCGTGCTCGGCAATGCCGGTCGCGACCGCGAAGATGTTCGGGTCGAAGATGATGTCCTCGGGTGGGAAGTCGAGCTCGGTGGTGAGCAGCTCATAGGCACGGCTGCAGATCTCGACCTTGCGGTCGACGGAGTCCGCTTGCCCGTGCTCGTCGAAGGCCATCACGATCACTGCCGCGCCGTGGTCGCGACACGCCCGCGCCTGTGCCAGGAACTGCTGCTCACCCTCCTTCATCGAGATCGAGTTCACGACCGCCTTGCCCTGGACGCACTCGAGGCCGGCCTCGATCACCTCGAACTTCGACGAGTCGATCATGATCGGCACCTTCGCGATGTCGGGTTCGGCGGCGATCAGGTTGAGGAACGTGGTCATCGCCTGCTTGGAGTCGAGCAGGCCCTCGTCCATGTTGACATCGATGACCTGGGCGCCGTTCTCGACCTGCTGTCGCGCCACGTCGAGCGCCTCGCCGTACTGGCCGTCGGTGACGAGGCGGCGGAACTTGGCCGAACCGGTGACGTTGGTGCGTTCGCCGACGTTGACGAATGGGATGTCCTGGTTGAGCGTGAACGGCTCCAGTCCCGACAGCTGAAGGTGGCGCGGCCGCTCGGCCACCTGGCGCGGGGCGATGCCGTCGACCGCCGCTGCGATCGCGGTGATGTGTGCCGGCGTGGTACCGCAGCACCCGCCGACGACGTTCACGAATCCGGACTCGGCGAAGTCGCGCAGGATCGCCGCGGTCTGCTCGGGTGTCTCGTCGTAGCAGCCCAGTGCGTTCGGCAGCCCGGCGTTCGGATAGGCGCAGACGAGGGTGTCGGCCAACGACGCCAGCTCCTTGACATAGGGACGCATCTCGGTGCCGCCGAGCGCGCAATTCAGTCCGATCGTCACCGGATCGGCGTGACGGACCGACTGCCAGAACGCCCCGACGGTCTGACCCGACAGGGTGCGTCCGGACCGATCGGTGATCGTGCCCGAGACCATCACGGGTGTCGTCACCCCGATCGCAGCGGCGTGACGTCGAGCCGCCCAGATGGCGGCCTTGGCGTTGAGCGTGTCGAAGATCGTCTCGATCAAGATGACGTCGACGCCGCCCTCGACGAGTCCGGCGATCTGCTGGCGGTACGCCTCGGCAAGCTGCCGGAAGGTGATCGCGCGAAAAGCCGGATCCTCCACCCTCGGCGACAGCGAGAGCGTCACGTTCGTCGGACCGACCGCACCGGCGATGAAGCGCGGCCGACCGTCCTGCGACTCGGCTTCGTCCGCCGCCTGACGCGCCAACCGAGCCGCCGACGCGTTGAGCTCGCCGATCAGCTCGGGATCGTCGAGTCCGTACTCGCGCTGGGCGACGGTCGTCGCCGAGAAGGTGTTGGTGGTGATGATGTCGGCGCCCGCGAGGAGGTAGCGCAGGTGCAGGGCGCGGACGTCGTCGGGTCGGGTCAGCGCCAGCAGGTCGTAGTTGCCGGCGAGCGAGCTCGGATGATCGGCGAACCGCTCGCCGCGCAGATCGACCTCGGTGAGGCGAAGTGCCTGGAACTCGCTGCCGCTGGCACCGTCGAGGACGAGGATTCGCTCGGTGGCGGCTGCTCGTAGGGTTGAATGATCGCGCATGGTGGTCTCGTGTCTCATGGGGGAGGGTGGGGTGGTCAGCCGGCGAGCCCGAGCCGCTCGCACACGGCGAGGGCGAGCTCGGCCCGATTGAGCGTGTACAGGTGGACGTGTTCGATGCCGTGCTCGGCGAGCTCCAGGATCTGGTCGGCCGCCAACTCGGCGGCGATCTTCCGACTGGTCTCGGGGTCGTCGTCGAGACCGGCGAAGCGGTCGATGACCGTCTGCGGCATCGAGGCGCCACAACGGGCAGCGAATCGGGCGACCGCGTCGATCGAGTGGATCGGGAAGATGCCCGGCACGATCGGGATGGTGATGCCCCTGGCCCGCACCCGGTCGAGGAACGCGACGAACCGCTCGTTGTCGAAGAACATCTGCGTGATCGCACGGTCGGCGCCGGCATCGACCTTGGCGGCCAGCACATCGAGGTCGTGGTCGTCGGTCGGTGATTGCGGATGCCGCTCCGGATACGCCGACACCGCGACGTCGAAACGGCCGCGGGACTTCGCTGCGGCGACGAGATCGGCAGTGCGCTGGTAGCCGGCGGGATGCGGCCGGTACGCAGCGTCGATGCCGTCCGGCGGATCGCCGCGCAGCGCCACGATGTGCTCGACACCGAGCGCCGCGTACTCGTCGATCACTCCCTCGATCTCGTCGATCGGCTGTCCGACACACGTCAGGTGACCGGCGACTCGTACGCCGGCGGCCGCGGTGGTCCGGATCGCGTCGAACGAGCGGTTGCGGTCGGAGCCACCTGCTCCGTAGGTGACGGATACGAAGGTCGGTTCGGCCGTGCGCAGTTGCTCGACGGTGTCGGTGAGTTGCTGCAGGGCGTCGGCGGTCTTGGGTGGGAAGACCTCGAAGCTCACGGTGATGGTCATGGCTGATTCGCCTCCGCGTCGGCAGAATGCCTCGTGTCGGTGTCGGGTGTGGTTGCGATGGTGCGTCGGTCCTGCCCGAGCCAGAGCGACACCGTGAGGCCGCCGCGGTCGTGCTCGGGCTCGGGGGAGGTGATCGTCGTGGCCCGCTCGACGGTGAGACCGGATTGTGCGAGCCAGCTCTCGACCGTGTCGCTCCGGAACCCGAGGCGTCGGTGGGCGTGGTCGGTCCGTAGGAACTCGAGGGCGTGCGGTGCGAAATCGACGATGAGGAGGTGTCCGCCGGGTGTGAGCACCCGGGCTGCCTCGCGTATCGCCCGACCGGGGTCGTCGAGGAAGTGGAGGACCTGGTGCAGCACGACGAGGTCGAAGGTGTCTCGGTCGAACGGGGGACTGTAGACGTCACCCTGGCGGAGCACGATGTGGCGGCTCTCGCTGCGCTCGAGGTTGGCCCGTGCGACAGCAAGCATCGAGTGGCTGTTGTCGAGTCCGATCGCACGGTCGACCCGGCTGCTGTCGCCGGCCAGGAGCTGGAGCATGCGGCCGGTGCCGGTTCCGAGATCGAGGATCGAACGGTGCTGCGTGTACCGGAGGGACTCGATGATCGCCGCCTCGACGACCTCGTCGGCGGCGTGCAACGAACGTTCCTCGTCCCAGGACGGCGCAATCCCGGCGAAGTACTCCTGGGCCGCCGCCCCACGCCGGGCCCTGACGACGGTCAGGCGGTCGAGGTCCGCGGCGATCGCCGGGTCGTGTTCGTCGGTCCGGGTGAGGACCTCGCCGACGAGCTCGTTGATCGGGCCCGTGGGGGCCAGGTCGAAGAACGCCCACGTTCCCTCGCGGTGCTTGTCGACGACGCCGGCGTCGGCCAGCAATTTCAAGTGCCGCGAGATGCGGGGTTGGGATTGGCCGAGGATGTCGGTGAGGTCGGAGACCGTCAGTTCGCCGTGCTGGAGCAACGCCACGATCCGCAGGCGGGTCTCCTCCCCGATCGCTCGGAGCACGCTGAGCATCGATTCGGACGACATGGCCATCCCACGACTATATAAGGATATCTACATGTACGCAAGAGGCTCAAGACGTGGACATTTCATTCGCCAGCAAGAAACGAAGCCGTTCCACGTACCGATCTGTCTGCGGGTAACCGTCGCCGGAACGGTTCCACGCAGACAGAACGGGGTTGGGGTTGGGGTTGGGGTTCGGGTCAGGCGGGTGTCAGCCAGCGCGTGTAGACGTCGGCGAGGGTGACGAGGTCGGCGATCGCCACCCGTTCGGTCGCCTGATGGGCGTCGTCGATCGAGCCCGGGCCGAAGACCGCGAGCTCGTTCGCGAAACCGCCGTAGCGCAGCGCATTGGTGCCGAACGGTGCGACCGTGGGCGCCGTGCCCGCCCACGCCGCCAGATCGTGCACGAGCTGCGTGTCGGCCGACTGATAGAACGCATCGGACCCGATCCGGCCGTCAGGGCCGACGGGCAAGGCCGACTCCACGTGCGTGTCGAGTGGGCAGGCAGCCCTCGCGATCGCGGCCAGCTGCTCGTAGACCTGCTCGGCATCCTCGCCCGGCACGATCCGCCGGCTGGCCGTGATCGTGCACGATGCCGGGATCACGTTGCCGCCGGTCCCACCTTCGATCGTCGTCACCGACAGGCTGCCGGTCCCCAGCTCGGTGGCGGGCGGGACCGCCTGTAGCCGGTCGTGCTCTGCATGCAACGCCGCGATCACGGGCGCCATCGCCTCGATGGCGTTGGCGCCGAGATGGGGGAGTGCGCTGTGGGCGGCGGTGCCGAGCGCCGTGATGCGCAGCGCCGCCCCGCCCTTGTGACCGTGGATCGGTGCCAGCTGGGTCGGTTCGGCGACGATCATCTGGTCGATCGCGATGGACCGGGACTCCGCCCACGGCCGGAAACGGGTGGCACCGAGCAGACCGCCCGCCTCCTCACCGACGGAGCCGACGACGAGCAGGGTCGGTTCGGGCCGAAGGCCCGCCCGTCCCCAGCTCTCGAGGAGGGCGATGATCACACCGAGCGACGCCTTCGTGTCGAGCGCACCGCGACCCCAGACGTGTTCGTGCTCGATCCGACCGTCGAACGGCGGTTCGGTCATGTGCTCGACGGTGACGGTGTCGGTGTGCACGTCGAGCACGACCAGCCGCTCGGTTCGGCCCGGGAAGAACCCGTACACGTTCGGTCGTTCGTCGACCACGTCGTCGAGGACCACCTCGGTCGCGCCGAGTCGGTCGAAGCGTTGCGCCAGGTGCTGGGCGAGCGCTCGTTCGCCCAGCGGGCCTGCGGCCGCGGCGATCGGCCCGCCGTGGAGCGGATTCACGCTCGGGATGCGCACGAGCGCCGCGACCGACTCGGCGAGTGACGACGGTGGAACGTCCATGCGTCAGTCTCGCGCCCAGCAATCCCGTCGCTGTCACGGTCGCCACGCCGTCGGCTCGGCGTGCGAGCCGATCTGCGACGGATGGGTCTTCGCGTCATGGATTCAGACCGGCATGCAGACCGGTCTCGTCAGATCTGACCGGACATCGCTGCCGGTAGTGGCGTGGTCAGATGCACAACTGCGGGCTGAACTCCTGTTGACCTCGGCCTGGCTGGCAGACCTGGCTCCAAGTGCCGCCCTCGAGCACGATGTGACCCTCGTCCGATCGGTTGAGCAGGAGTTCGTGACGGCTGGCAGACATCGAGTCGTCGAAGACGTTGCCGGTCGCCACGACGACCGTCCAGGTGAGCTCCGACGTCTGCGTCGATTCGATGGCGCGGGTCTCGTTGACGGTCGTCGGCCCGATGACGGCCTGTGCGAACGTCACGGGATCGAACGCCCACGCGGGCTTCGTGGCGGCGATCTCGTCGTTCAGACCCGGTAGATCGAGCCTGCCGGTGCCGCCGGCATCGATGTCGCGCGTGCCCGTCCAGTACGGCGCCCGGTCGTCGAACAGGCGGACGCGCGCGAACCGCTCGCCGTCCTCGATCACGACGACACCGGTCGGTTCTGCGGCGGCGATCCGCCCGTCGAGCGCGTCGAGGCGCACCTGCTCCACCGTTCCATCGGCCCAGCCGCGCACGATCGTGGTGTTGCCGTCCTGCCCGTCGAGGATGGCGATGACGCCACCATCGAACGTCGGCACGACCGGGGGCATACCGCGACCGCCGTCCGGGGATTCGATCGTCCAGCTGAGGTCGTCGCGGTGGAACGTCGTGCGCGGATGATCCAGCGTCACGCTGATGTCGGGCCCGGCGAGGAGGGTGTCCCCACCGTCTCGACCGATCCACGGTGCCATGACCTCGGCGACCGGATCGGGGCGGACCGTGTCAGGTCCGCAACAACCGACCCAGACGATCCCCTCTCGGGTCGCCACGAGGTCGATGTCGCCGATGCGACTGGTGACCCCCGCCCAACGCCTCATCTCCTGGCCGACGTTCGGCGACGCCAGGCTGACGGCAACGAGATCGGCTCCGATGCCGTCGCCGTCGGCGACGAGCGGGTCGACGTTGAGATACGCGACGTGATCGGGACCGATCAGCTCGATCCACACCGCGCCGTATGACTCGGGGAGCACCGTCGAGAGTTCCGGGATGGCGTGACGGGTGAGTTCGCGGGTGACCGGGTCGTACGACACGGTGGTGCCGTCGGGCGCGATCCGCAGTTGTGTGCACTGGATATCGGGCATGCACGAGCGTGCGATCGGCGAGCCCTCCCACTCGAAGTCGCTCCAGGGCAACGCAGTGGGCAGATGCGTGGTGGACGGTGCGGTTGGGGTGGTCGTGGTCGTCGTCCCGGGATCGACGGGCGCCACCGGGGTCGTGGTGTCGACGCTCGCCGGCAACGTCGGTTCGGTCGTCGTCGACGTCGGCGCGAGACTCACCGACGGCTGCCCGACTGCGGGGCCGCCGTCGACCGCGTGCTCGTCGGCAGACCGGATCGAGTCGCTGCGGTCGCTGATCAGGAGCGCTCCGCCGGCCACGATCGCCATGAGCGCTGCCGCAGTGGTCAGCCATGCCCATGTCGGGACGGCGCGTTGGTCGGCCTCGCCGTCGTCGGGCACGAGTGCGGATGTCGCCGCAAGCGTCGCCTCCAGCGCGGCGTCGACGTCGATCCCCGACTGGGCCTCGGTGCGGGCGGCGTGGCCGAGTCGTCGCATCCGGTCATCCATCGTCGTGCTCCTCGAGGTGGCGACGCATCGTCGCTCGTGCCTTGAACAACGACGCCTTGATCGAGCCCGTGGTCACGCCGAGCGCCGCTGCGATGTCGTGGACCGACTGGTCATCGGCGTAGTAGAGCGTGACGATGATCCGTTGCCGGTCGGGGAGCCCACCGACGATCTCCCACCATCGATCGAGCGTCGGTGTGGGCACGGTGGGTTGTGGCTCGACGCGGAGGCGCTCGACCGCAGCTCGCTCGGCCGCCACCGAGCGGTGGTGGTCGATGAGGAGGTTGGTCATCACCTTTCGGCACCAGGCGGCCGGCGCCTCGTAGGCAGCCACGTCGTCCCAGTGTCGGTGGGCCCGCAGCATGGTCTCTTGAGCCAGATCGGTCGCGATGTCGCGACGGCCGGTCATCGCCATGCCGAGCGACACGAGGCGTGGGAACTCGGAGCGGAACAACGTCTCGAAGTCGCTCTCCACGATCACCGTCACATCATGTACACGGATCGGTCGGCGTCCTGGTTGACCGGATCGAATCGGCCGCCGGCCAGTATTCTGGGCACCATGCCGCTGTACGAGTTCCGGTGTCGCACGTGCGACGACGTGTTCGAGGTGCGACGTACGATGAGCGAGTCGACTGCGCCGGCCGACTGCCCGCATGGCCACGGTGACACGGTGCGCCTGCTGTCGATGTTCGCCAGCGCCGGTTCCGCGACCGGCCAGCGACCGGCGGTCGCACCCGCCGGTGGTGGTGGGTGTTGCGGCGGCGGCTGTGGCTGCGCTCACTGATCGCCGCCCGACGACCGCCGCCCGACTCCACCGCCCGGTACCCCTGTATTGGGTGACGTTCCTCGTCGTCGGGCTGTCGCTGAGCATCCTCGGTCCGGCGCTCACGGAGTTGCGAGGGCGTTCGGGCGCGGGCATCGGCGACATCGGGATCCTGTTCGTCGGTCAGGCGGTCGGCTACGTCGTCGGGTCGTTCGTGGGCGGCACCCTGTTCGACCGCTTCCACGGGCATCGCGTGTACGCCGTCTCGCTGTTGACGATGGCCGTCGGGTTGCTGCTGGTGCCGTCGTTCTCCGACCTCCCGCCGCTGTTCTTCGCGTTCGTCCTGATCGGGATCGGGGCGGCGATCGCCGATGTCGGCGCCAACGCGCTGCTGATGTGGGAGCTCGGGCCGGGCACCGGCCGTTCCATGAACGTGCTGCATCTCTGTTTCGGCGTGGGTGCACTGATCGCTCCACTTGCCGTGTACGCCGGACTCGATCTCGCAGTGCGCGGGGCCGCGGCCGCGTGCGTGCTGCTGGCGATCTGGGCGGTGCGGGTGCCCGCCCCGAGAGTGCGCGTCGCTACCGCCGAACAGCATGCCGACACCACATGGCGGCTCCTGCTGCTGCTCGCCGTCTTCTTCTTCCTGTACGTCGGCCTCGAGGTCGGGTTCGCGGGCTGGATCCGGACGTACGGCGAGGAGGTCGACTTCTCCGAGCTGGGTGCCACGTGGCTCACGACGTCGTTCTGGATCGGTTTCACCGTTGGTCGCGTGGCCTCGAGCGCGAACGGGCAGCGCGTCCGACCGAAGGTTGTGCTTGCGATCGCGTGTTCTGCGACGGTCGGCGCGGCGTTCGTGCTCGTCGTCGGTGACGGTCGCGCCGCTCCGGTCTGGATCGGAGCGGCGCTCATGGGCCTCGCGACCGCGCCGCAGTTCCCGGTCATGCTCACCTACCTCGAACGGCGGATCCACGTCACCGGGTACGCGACCTCGTGGTTCGTGGGCGCCGCCGGGTTGGGTGGGTTGGTGTTCCCGTGGGTCATCGGCCAGTGGTTCGACGCGATCGGCGCGGCTGCGCTGCCGTGGTCGATGCTGGTTCTCAGCCTGCTCACGCTGGGTTCGTTCGCCGTGTCGAATCGCGTCCTCGGCGGCTGAGCGACCGTCGAGGCGCCGCGTGACGAGGTGACGACCAGCCCTGTCGCGGCACGGCCGCGAGGAGCACGATCGAGATGTGAGGCGGATCGTCATCGCCGTGGCGGCGCTCGCACTGGCGGCGCTCGCCGTGCTGCCGCCGACCTCGGCCGGGGTCGGTGCGAACCCACCGGACGGCGGCCACGACGCGGGTGGAGATTCGGGCACCGACACGATCGAGTTGATCGTGTTCCACGGCGACGGTTGTCCGCACTGCGCACACATGCTGGCATTCCTCGACGATCTCGACGATCGCCATCCGACGCTCGACGTCGTCGCCTACGAGGTGTGGTACGACACGGCGAACCAGACGATCTTCGCCGAGACGCTGGCCGAGTTCGGCGACGAGCCGCGCGCGGTGCCGACCGTCGTCGTCGGTGGTCAGGTCTTCGTCGGTTACCAGGACTCCATCGCCGAGCGGATCGCCACGGTCGTCGGCGAACTCGCCGCGGGCCGGGATCCCACGGCGAGCTCGGACTACTCGATCGACGTCCCGTTCGCCGGCAGGATCGACGTCGGATCGCGTTCCCTCGTCGGCGCCACGGTGCTGATCGCGTTCGTCGACGGTGTGAACCCGTGCTCGTTGTGGGTGCTCTCGATGCTGTTGGCGCTCGTCGTGCACAGCGGCTCCCGGGCACGCGTGCTCGCGGTCGGGAGTCTGTTCCTGCTCGTCACGTCGCTCTTGTACGGGCTCTACATGCTGGGTGCCTACACGGCCCTGAGCGTCGTGGGGCGACGAACCTGGATTCGCGCCGCCGTCGCGCTCGTGGCCGGCTCGTTCGGACTGCTGCACCTCAAGGAGCACTGGACCAGTGGCGGACCCTCCGTCACGATCCCCGCCGAACGCAAACCTGGACTCTTCCGCCGGATGCGGCGACTGGCCGACACCGACCGCTCGCTGCCGGCCACGCTCGGCGGCACCGCCGTGCTCGCGGTCGGTGTCTCGTTGCTCGAGACCCCCTGCACGGCAGGGCTGCCACTGCTGTGGACCGATCTCGTGGCCGAGCGAAACGTTTCGGCGGCGGGTGCGGCGGTGCTCTTCGGGCTGTATCTCGCCGTGTTCCTCATCGACGAGTTGGTGATCTTCGCGGCGGTGGTGTCGACGATGCGGGTGGCGAAGCTTCAGGAACGCCACGGTCGGATGCTCCAGCTGATCGGTGGGACTCTGATGTTGACACTCGCGGTCGCGATGGTCGCTGCGCCACACCTGTTGGACACCGTCGGCGGAACCGTCGTCGTGTTCGGCGTCGCTGCCGTGGTGTGCGCATCGATCGTGCTCGGCGAACGGATCTGGGATCGTCGCGGGCACCCGGGGTCGAAGTTCTCTGGTCGCATTCGGCCGACGCGGCCATGATCGTGGTGTGGAACCCGTGACGTCGTTCGCCCAGGATGGCGGTGCCTCGATCGAGACCGCCGATCTGCCCGACGGGCGTCGCCTGGTGGTCCGACGGTCGACGATCGACGATCGCGAGGCGTTGACCGATCTGTACCGAAGGTTGTCGCCCGAGGACCTGTTCCTGCGGTTCTTCACCGCCGCTGCGCCGTCACCGACCTTCATCGAACGGTGGGCGACGATCGCCGACCAGGGTGGGCTGCTCCTCGTCGCGTTCGTCGTCGACCCGTCCGGGTGCACGACGCTGGTCGCCGAGGCGGGCTACTCGTCGCTGCCCGACGGCGACGGCGAGCTCGGGATCACCGTCGACCCGCTCTGGCGTGGTTGGGTCGGTCCGTGGCTGCTCGCCGTGCTCCTCCGCGAAGCGTCCCGCCGTGGTGTCCCCAATCTGCAGGCGGCCGTCCAGATCAGCAACCGACCGATGCTGTCCGCCCTCCGGCACCACGGCTCGGCGGTGATGGAGCAGGACGCGTTCGACGAGATCCGCCTCGTGATCGGGACGTCGGGGGCGACCCCGACGTGGCCGGCGCGCGCGGAGCGTCGGCCACGGATCCTCGTGGAGGCAGCCGCAGGGCGTTGGCCCGGTGAGGACGCGGCCCGCGCTGCAGGCTTCGAGATCCGAACGTGTCGGGGGCCGAGCGAGCACCGAGCGTGCCCGATGCTGAGCGGCGGGACATGCGCGCTGGTCGATGATGCGGATGTCGTGATCGTCCAGATGCCGCCGGCCGCCGCAGTCGCGCGCGAGCTGATCGCGGCGCACGGGCGACACCCGGAACGTGAGCTGATCGTGCCGGCGTTCGGCTCGCCCGGACCCGATGGCTGCGAGACCGGCGAGGAGGTCGTCGACCGGATCCGCCGGACGCTCGGCATCGTGTAGCGGAGGGTCGGAAGGCCCTCGTGGCCGTGGAGCGGGCGCCCTACGCTGGGGGACATGGCGACGAGATCGGATCGTCCCGTGGCACCCTTCCCCGACGAGGGCCGGGGGGCCAGCGCAGGCGCCCTCGCCCGGTCGACGCGCGCCGACCACCTCGCTGCGGTACCGCTCTTCGCCGACTGCTCCAAACGGCAGCTCCGACATCTGGCGGCAGTCACCCACCATCTGATGCTCGACGTCGACCAGGTGCTGGTGACCGAAGGCGAGTCGTCCCGCGAGGCGTTCGTCATCGTCGCCGGTCACGCCGTCGCCCGCCGCGACGGGCGCCCGATCGCCGAGCTCGGCCCCGGGTCGTTCGTCGGGGAGCTCGGACTCCTCCTGCGGCGCGATCACAGCGCCACCGTCGTCACCACGACGCCGGTCGAGGTGCTCGCACTCGATCAACGGGCGCTCCGCACGGCGATCGACGAGGTTCCCGGCCTCGGGTGGGCGCTCCTGCAGACCGTCACGGGTCGCCTCGTCGCTGATCCGGCGAGCGTGCGTCGGCCGGCCTGATCGGACCCACCGCGCCGACTCGGGTGGTGCCGAAGTCTCGCCCGCCCGCTGCGTCCGACCAGCGGGCCCGCCGTTCAGCGATAGCGGTGCGTTGCCGCAGCGGCCTCGACTCGTCGACGTGCCGAAGTCTCGCCCGCCCGCTGCGTCCGACCAGCGGGCCCGCCGTTCAGCGATAGCGGTGCGTTGCCGCAGCGGCCTCGACTCGTCGACGTGCCGAGTCGAGCGCGGCGACGCGAGGCAGGAGGCTCTCGGCCTCGGCCTTGGCGAGCATCGCGATCGTGTTTGCCCGGATCCGCTCGTCGATCGCACGGAGCGCATCGTCCTGGGAACCGCCGGCGTACTCGACCGCCCCGCAGATGACGCCACCGGCGTTGGCGACGAAGTCGGGGAGGCAGAGGATCCCGCGCTCGTGGAGGCGTGCTTCGGCCTCGGGGGTCGCCGGGATGTTGGCGCCCTGGGCGACGATCCGGGCGCGCACCTCGTCGACGTTGCCGCGATGGAGCACATAGGGCCGCGCCGCGGGGATCCAGATGTCGCATTCGACCCCGACGATCGCATCGCGGTCGATTGCGGTGCCGACCGGATGACAGGCCACCGTTCCACACGAGTTCGTGCGAACGACGTCGTCGACGTCGAGCCCGTGCTGGTCGACGATCGCCCCGCCCGAGTCGGCCACCGCCACGAGGATGCAGCCGCGTCGGCTCAGGAAGCGGGCCACGTTGCTGCCGACGGCGCCGAAGCCCTGGACGGCGACGCGAGCGCCCGGCAGGGACATCCCGATGTGCGCCGCCGCGACCTCGATCGCTGCGGCGAGACCGAACCCGGTGGCGCCGATCGAGTCGAGCGGGATCCCTCCGAGCGCTGCGGGGAGTCCGACGCTGCGACCGATCTCGTCGTGGACCCAGGCCATGCAATTCTCGTCGGTGCCCATGTCGGGACCGGGCGTGTACTCGTCGAGATCGGCGATCGCGTGCGCGAACGCACGTATCAGCGTCTCCTTCTCGGCGGCGGGCATCATCGGGTCGGCGACGATCACGGCCTTGCCCCCACCGTGGCGCAGACCGGCGGCCGAGTTCTTCCACGTCATCGCCCGCGCCAGGCCGAAGCACTCCTCGGTGGTGACGTCGGGCGCCATGCGGACGCCGCCGATTGCCGGGCCCAGCGCGACGTTGTCGATGACCACGGTCGCGCGTAGACCGGTCGTGCGTTCGGTGACGTGGACGATCTTCGCCGGGCCGATGTCGTCGGCGAAGCAGAACGGGTCGGCGTCGATCGTGCGCTGGCCGATAGTGTGCGTTCCGGTCATGACGGAGACTCCAGATCCTCGGTGAGGGCGTTCAGGAACCGCGCCGCCTCGCCACCCATGACGACACGGTGGTCGAACGTGAGCGAGAGCGGGAGCACTCGTCGAACTGCGATCTCGCCGTGGCGGACGACGGCTGCGTCGCGTACGCGCCCCGCCCCGACGATCGCGACCTGCGGTGGGACGACGACGAGGGCGGCGTGCCGACCTCCGAACACGCCGAAGTTCGACAGCGAGATCGTTGCGCCGCGCAGGTGCTCCGGCGGCACCGTGCGGGTTGCGATGTCGGCGCGCATGGCGTCGAGTCCGCGGCGGAGGTCGTCGGCCGTCCGTTGCGTGACGTCGCGCAGGACCGGGACGAACAACCCGTCCTCGGTGTCGACTGCGATCCCGATGTCGACGTGGTCGTGGAGTTGCCGGCCGTGGTCGCGGCCCAGGTACCAGGCGTTGAGCGCCGGTTCGCGCACACACGCGAGCGCTACGGCGCGCAGCAACCGAACGGTCGGGTCGGCACCGGATGACCAGTCGCCGATGTCGGCCTCGTCGGTCACGGTGGCGGGAACGACCGCGCTGTGGGCGCGGGTCATGTTGGCGTCCATCGCGCGGCGCACGCCTCGTAGCGGATCCACGGGTCGACCGCTGCCCGACTCCTCGTCGGCGGCCTCGACGTCGGTTCGGGTGATGGTGCCATCGGGACCGGTGGCGTCGATCGCCGCGAGCTCCACGCCGAGTCTCGCCGCGAGCGCGCGGACGGCAGGCGTCGCCTTCACGCCCGGTCGCGAGGACGGGACCTCTGTCGCCGGTGTCGATGCCGGCCGTGTCCCGCGATCGGCGTCAGGAAGCGTCCCGACGATCGCGCCGGTGTCGGCCGCTTCCCCGTCGACGAACTCGACGAGGGCGGTCCCGACGTCGATCACGTCGCCTGGCTCGCCGTGGAGGGTCGCGATGTGTCCGGATCGGGGCGAGGGGATCTCGACGACTGCCTTGTCGGTCTCGATCGACACGAGGGGCTGGTCGGCGACCACGTGGTCGCCGACGCCGACGTGCCACATCACGATCTCGGCCTCGTGCAGGCCCTCACCGATGTCGGGGAGCACGAACGTCGTCATGCGAACTCCACGACGTGTCGCGCGGCCGCGAGCACGCGATCGGTGCTCGGGAGGTAGTACTGCTCGTTCCGGAACAGCGGCATCACGGTGTCGTATCCGGTCACGCGGGTGACCGGTGCGAAGAGGCTTGTCAACCCCTCGTCGGCCAGGACGGCGGCGATCTCGGCGCCGACGCCTCCGGTGCGTGGGGCCTCGTGCACGATCACGCAGCGTCCGGTGCGCGCCACCGATTCGAGGATCGTGACGGTGTCGAGGGGTTTGATCGTGGCGGCGTCGATGACCTCGGCGGTGATCCCGTCGATCGCGAGCGCATCGGCGGCCGCCAGAGTCTCGATCATCGACGCTCCCCAGCTCACGAGGGTCAGATCGATGCCCGATCGTACGGTGAAGCATCGGTCGAGCGGGAGGGCCCCGCCGTCGTCGACGACCTCGGCGCGGTTTGCCCGGTAGAGCCGTTTCGGTTCGAGGAACACGACCGGGTCGGGGTCCCGGATCGCCGCGAGCAGGAGTCCGTACGCAGTCGCCGGTGTCGACGGCACGACGACGCGTAGCCCGGGGATGTGGGCCAGCATCGCCTCGAAGCTCTCGGAGTGGTGCTCGGGAGCGTGCACGCCGCCGCCGTAGGGAGCGCGCACGACCATCGGACAGGTCAGGCGACCGCGTGTGCGGTTCCGCATCCTGCTTGCGTGGTTCGCCAGCTGATCGAGCCCTGGATAGAGGAACCCCATGAACTGGTACTCCACGATCGGCCGGAAGCCCTGCGTCGAGAGCCCGACCGCCAAGCCCACGAACAGCGATTCGGAGATCGGTGTGTCGATCACGCGGTCGGGCCCGAAGCGGGCGGCGAGGCCGTCGGTGGCCCGGAACACCCCGCCGTCGATGCCTACGTCCTCACCGAGGACGACCACCGTGTCGTCGTCGTCCATCGCGCGGGTCATCGCGATCCGCACGGCCTCGACGAGGGTCGACCCTTCACTCATCGTGCGACTCGATCTGGGAGAGGACGGAGTCGAGCTGGGCCCGGTAGCCGGCCGGGAGCTCGGCGTGGAGGTGATCGAACATCGCCGTCGGGGGCAGAGCGGTCGACGCCCGGTACCGCTCGACCGCCCGATCGATCCGTTCGGCGCACTGCTCGAGCAGGCGCTCTTCCTGGTCGCGCGACCACTGCTGGGCCTCCACGAGGAAGTTGCGAAGGCGAACGATCGGTTCCAGCTTCCATCGTTCGCTGACCTCTGCGTCGTCTCGGTAGCGACTGGCGTCGTCGGCGGTGGTGTGATCGGCCAAGCGGTATGTGATCGCCTCGACCACAGTCGGGCCCCCATCGGCACGAGCGCGCTCGATGGCTCCGGCGACGACCGCCCGAACGGCGATGACGTCGTTGCCGTCGACCTGCTCACCGCCGAACCCTGCCCCGATCGCCTTCTGCGCCAGCGTCGCGGCCGCCGACTGCGCCGATCGTGGTACCGAGATCGCCCATTGGTTGTTGTTGACGACGAACACGAGGGGGAGCCGTCGCACGCCGGCGAAGTTCATCGCCTCGTAGACGTCACCCCGGGAGGTGGCGCCATCGCCGATGACGCACACGCACACCCGCGGCTCACGACGCAGCTGCATCGCGAGCGCGACACCGGCCGCGTGTGGGGCCTGGGTGCCGATCGGGACGCAGATCGGGAAGTCGTGTCGGTTGTCGGCGAAGTCGCTCCCTCGTTCGTCGCCACCCCAGTACAGCAGGAGCTCGGCAGGGTCGACACCTCGCATGAACATCGCCCCCTGCTCGCGGAACGAGGGGACGAGCACGTCGTCCGGTTCCATCGCTGCGCCGATGCCGACCGCGACCGCCTCCTGGCCGAGCGAGGAGGCGAACGTGCCCAGCTGGCCGGTTCGCTGCAGCGCGACCGCCTTGGCGTCGAAGGCACGAGTCAGCACCATCGCTCGATAGAGCTCGGTCACGGCGCCGATGTCGTCGGCGAACGCCGGAAGGTCAGCCGCAGTGGATCCGTCCGGCTCGCAGTAGCCGGTCAACGCGACCTGGAACGACGCGACCTCCCGTCTCATGGTTCCAGCGGCTTCATGTGCAGCCCTCCGGCCCCCATCTCACATCACCTCGCCCACGACGTCCAGAGCACTTCGACCCGGCGGGTCACGCCGAGATCGTGGGGATCCTCGAGTTCGTGGTCCGACAGCTCGCGTGAGCGGCAGCTCACCGCCGGCCGCAATTGAGTCCTGGCCGTCCGAGGCGCGACGATGTCGTTCACGCTCGACGCGGAAGGAGTACGAATCCGATGGCCACGACCGACATGGTGATCGAGTTGGAGCACGACGAACCGGGCGCACTCGCCCGGGTGGCGAGTGCCTTGAGCGATGCGGGGATCAACATCGCCGCGGCGACCGCGCTCGGAGCCGGCCAGCGGGCCGAGCTCCATGTGCTGGTGCCGCATCCCGAGGCGGTTCGACATGCGCTCGCGGTCGTCCACAGCACGTCGATCACACGTGAGCGTGAGGTCGTGGTCGTCCACTGTCACGACCGCCCGGGTGAGTTGGCAGAGCTCACCAGCCGCGTCGCCGCCGCCGGGGTCAACCTCGATCTGGTGTACGTCGCGACCGGTTCTCGTGTGGTGTTCGGTTCCGACGACCTCAAGGGTCTTCGGGCCGCGCTCGAAGGTGTCGCCGACGCGTGACGTTCACCACCGTGAGTGGGCGGTCGGTGACTGACCGTTAAAGACAACTTGACTTGAGTTTTCGTCGAATTCACGTTTTGATAACGGTGTTCCTGCAATCACCCTCACACGGAACGGACAAGGCGGAATGATCATGGAGAACAAGGCCAAGCGCTCTCGAGCGCGCATCGTCGCGGTCGGTGCCCTCGTCGGCACGATCATGTCGATCGGCGCCATCGCCGGCGCCGCGTCGGCCCAGGGATCGGACACATCGTCGGACGACGCGACCGCAACGAGCATCCAGGCGAGTTTCAGCGACGGCGGCGGCTGGGGCTTCGAGCGTATGACGTCGGGGATCCGGTGGTGAGCCGTAGCTACCGCTGCGGCGGACGCTGGTCCTGACGGCGCGGATCGGATTCGACCACGGCCGCGGGGTGAGTGAGGAATCGCTCACCCCGCGCCGCGTTCGTGCCGATGCGAACCCGTGGATGCCGATCCTCGAACACCTCGCGATGGACGCTCGAGTCGGCCCATGACCGCACGCCAGCCACGACCGGATGCGGCTCGACGCACCTATCTGTTCGCAGCTCTCCTGACCGTATTGGCCGGGCTCGGGTTGGCCCGTCTCGACCTCGAAGTGGTCCCGGTCACCGGGTGGGCACTGCCGATCTGGGCGATGGCAGCGGCATCGATCGCGGCCGCCTTCCTGGTGTTCCACGTCGAGTTCCGCAGCGAGACCTACACGTTCACGTTCAGCGAGATCGTGCTCGTCGTGGGGCTCTACTTCGCCACACCGCTCGGTCTCGTCATCGGTCGACTGATCGGCGAGACGATCTTCCTGACGGCACGCGAGCGGCAGCCGCTGCGCAAGCTGGTCATGAACCTCTCGGCCTTCTTCGCCGAGACGGTCGTGCTGCTGACCGTGCAGCAGGCGCTCATCGACGAGATGGACGTCACGCGACCCCAGAGTTGGCTGGTCGCGTTGGTGGCGGTCATCAGCGCCGAGGTCGTCGGCTTCGCAGCGGTCGCGACCGCGGTCAGGTGGCATGGTGGACCGTTGACGTTCGCGTCGATCCTGCGCATCGGACTCGTCACGGCGCCCGCGAACACCAGCCTGGCGCTGGTGATCTGCGTCCTGCTGGCGGTCCAGCCGAGCGCGGTGCCGCTGCTCGCCGGCGTCGCCACCTTCCTCGTCCTCACCTACCGCGCCCACAGCTCGCTCCGGCAGCGGTACGAGAGCCTCAGTCTGCTGTACGACTTCACCCATCTGGTCAGCGGAGTGCGTGAGCCCGACGAGGTCCTCGACGCCATGCTCAACCAGGCCAAGGACCTCCTGCGTGCCGAGCGCGCAGAGTTCTGGTTGTTCAGCGGGCCCGGCACGTGTCGGCGGTACGTCGTCGACGACAGCGGCCACTCCTCCGAGCGGATCCCCGTTCCGCCCCGACTGGATGCGCTCCTCACCGATCAGTTCGCCGCCGACCGCGACGCCCTCCTCATCCCACGCAACGAGGAGTCGCCGTCGCGCCGCGCCGTCCTCAGCGATCTCGGGGCACACGATGCGCTGCTGGCGCCGATCGTGGAAGGGGATTCGCTGATCGGCTTCGTCGTGGTCGCCAACCGGCTGAGCGACATCTACACCTTCGTCGCCCCGGACGCTCGCATGTTCGCCACCCTCGCGAGCCACGCCGGTGTCGCTCTCCAGAACGGTCGGTTGATCGTCCGACTCCACGATCAGGCACGCCAACGCGAGCACGAGGCACTCCACGATCCGCTGACCGGGCTCCCCAACCGGGTGCTGTTCGCCGATCGTTTGTCGCACCGGTTCGACGCCGCCGCCAACGGTGGCGAGGGCATCGCGATCGCGCTGATGGACCTCGACGGGTTCAAGGAGATCAACGACACCCTCGGACACCAGGCGGGAGATCGTGTGCTCATCGAGGTCGCGAACCGCCTTCGGACGGCTGTCGACCAGGCGACCCTCGTCGTGCGGCTCGGCGGCGACGAATTCGCGCTTCTGGCGCCCGAGCTCACCACCCGATCGACCATCGAGGCAGTCTGTCGCCACATCCGGGCGACGATCGCACGTCCCCTCGAGATCGACGGAATTCGCGCCACCATGGGAGTGAGCATCGGCTTGGCGATGTCCCCACACGACGGCGAGGACGCCGACACGCTCATCAAGCGTGCCGATGTCGCGATGTACTCGGCCAAGTCGGGCCGAGGCGGCGGCGTGTGCTTTTACGACCCCGACCGCGATGAGAACACCCCCCGACGACTCGCCCTCGCACACGAGCTCCGCTTGGCGGTCGATGCCGGCCAGCTGCGACCCGTGTTCCAGCCCAAGGTGTCCCTCCTCGACGGCCGGATGACCGGGCTCGAGTGCTTGTGCCGCTGGGACCACCCGACGCTCGGCGAGATCATGCCGGACGAGTTCATCCCGCTCGCTGACCGCATCGGCATCAGCGGGTCACTGACGGCGTTCATGCTGTCGGCGGCCCTGAGCCATGCCGAACGCTGGCGAGCCGCGGGTAACGACTGGGGTGTGGCGATCAACATCTCGATGCACACGCTGCTCGATGCTGATCTGATCGCGATCGTCCGACGGCTCCTCGAGCGATCGGCAGTCCCTTCCGAGAGTGTCACCCTCGAGATCACCGAGACCCATGTCATGTCGGATGCGGTCAGAACGACGCGCGCCCTCGAGCAGCTCGCTGCCCTCGGCGTTCGGCTCTCGATCGACGACTTCGGTACCGGTTACTCGTCGCTGGCATACCTGCAGCGTCTCCCGGTGCACGAGGTGAAGATCGACAAGGGGTTCGTCCAGACGCTCGCCACCGATCGCGGCTCCGAGACGATCGTTCGGGCGGTGATCGACCTCGCACGCAACCTCGACCTCTGGGTGGTCGCTGAAGGCGTCGAGGACGAGGCGGCACGCGATCTCCTCCGCCGCCTCGGTTGTGCGGAGGCCCAGGGCTTCTACTTCGCCGCCCCGATGTCGGCCGTCGAGATCGAGCACCTCGCCGCACGCGTCTCCCGAGAGGATCGGGTCGTCGCGACCACGTCCTGAACACCGTGCATGCTTCGCCGAGCCGGCCGTCGATGACGTTTCGACCGATCAGTGGGAGGTGACGTTGATCGATCCGGACAGCACGTGACCGTGCCGGTCGACGATGCGCGCGATTCCGGGGATGTCGTCGAGTGCATCCACGAGCCGTGCCGTACGTCGCCATCCGGGCGTGGTGTCGACCACGAGCTCGTCTCCCACGAGACGGACCTCCCGGAGCTCCTTGGCGTGGGCGAGATCGTCGTCGCTGGTGATCGCCCACAGCACGGTCGCGATCTGCCGGAGTCGCCTCGGCTCGATCCGGCCCGGGCGGCGCAGCTCCACCCACAGTGAGCGCCCCCATCGCATGATCGTTCGCCGATGCGTCCAGGCGAACGCCACGACGGCGGTGCGGGTGAACGGGTTGAACAGCGTCGTCAATCGGCGCAACATGGGTGCACTGTGCCCGATCTCGGCGCCGATGACACGTCGGGACCCGCCAGAGGCGCATCGCGTGGTCGCAGGGGCACCCGATGATCGTGGACCCGGTCCAACGGTCGACAGCGCCGACAGGACGGGGTGCCCGATGGTCAGGGCACGGACGACGTCTCCGCTCCGGCCGGCATCGTCGGCGCGCTCGTCCATCAGGCGAGCTGCTTCGTCGCCGGTGAGCCCGACCTCGTTCGGTGGATGATCCCCGGGTGTCGACGCGTACGCGGATCCCGGGCCGGCTGCACCGACCTCGGCGACAGCACCCTCGTCGCCGGAGCGGGTCACCGGATCCGGCAGGAGGCGCCGGCCGACGTCAACGCGACGCGTTCCTCGACTCGCTCTGACACGGCTGGACGCGTGCTACACCGGTCTGCAGACTCCCCAGTAGGTGTACGACGCCGCCTTGGGGACGCCACGGTACGCGCTCTCGATGCGGGTGATCTCGAAGCCGGTCTCCTCGAAACAGGCCACGATCGGGCGGTCGAGGTGGCATCCACCGGCGAGCGCGTTCCAGACCGGGTTCAGTCGCCGCTGCCAGCGTCGCACCGGCTCGTCCGGCGCGAGTCCGTGTTCGGAGAACACGATCTGTCCGCTCGGCGTCAGGACGCGCCGCACCTGCGCGAGCGCCCTGCGCCAATCGGTGATCGAGCACAGGGTGTAGGTGAGGACGACCGAGTCGACGCTGTCGTCGTCGAGCGGGATCTCCTCGCCCGGCAGATCCAGCATCCGAACGTCGAGATCCGACGCTGCCACGGCCGCTCGCGACTTGCGCCGCATGCCGAGCGATGGCTCCAGGCCCCAGACGAGCTCGACCCGGTCTCGGTCGTAGAACGGCAGATTCAGGCCCGAACCCATCCCGACCTCGAGCACCCGACCGGTGGCGAGGGGCACGATGCGCTCGCGTTGCTCGCTCACGCCGGCCGTCGCGCACGCCAGGTCGATGATGTGAGGCAGCACCCGGTCGCCGTAGAGACCCATGCTCGAACGATACGCCGACCGGCCGATGCGTCCATCCACCGTTCGTCCCGACCGGCGATCTACCGTTCGATCGTGGTCGACCTGTGGGACCGCACATCGGGCGAGTTGAGACGTCTGGTGATGGCGCTCGCGATCGCCGTCCTCGTGGTGGTGGGAGCCGAGGTGCGGACCACCGGCAGCGAGACCTCGCCGATCGCGTCGCCGATCGCCGCCGCAGCCCCACTCCCCCCGACCACCCTGACCGTGGCGGTGAGCGGGGAGCTCCTACCGCATCCGTCGGTGGTCGAGCACGCCCGCCGCTTCGCCTCAGCGAGCGGTGGTGGGTACGACTTCGCGGCGATGTTCGCGGACCTCCGCCCGGTCGTCGCTGCGGCCGACCTGGCGATCTGCCATCTCGAGGTTCCGGTGGCGCCTGCCAGTTCGCCGTTGAGCGGGTATCCGTCCTTTGCGATTCCGGCCGAGATCGGAGCCGGCATCCACGCCACCGGATGGGACCGGTGCTCGACGGCCTCCAATCACACCAACGACAAGGGGACATCGGGCATCTGGGCCACGCTCGACACGCTCGACGCCGCGTCGGTGGGGCACAGCGGCACGGCTCGCACCGTGGACGAGGCCTCAGCGGTGCCGATCGTCGACATCGGAGGGCGGGCGGTGGCGCACCTGTCGTACACATGGGGGTTCAACGCCACCCCGCCGGCGGAGCCGTGGATGGCGAACGTGATCGACACCGACCGCGTGCTGGCCGACGCTGCCCGGGCGCGTGCCGCCGGTGCTGCGATCGTGGTCGTCAGTCTGCACTGGGGCAACGAGTTCGACTCGACCGGGAGTGCCGACCAACGCGCCATGGCCGATCGGCTGCTGGCGTCGCCCGACGTCGATCTCATCGTCGGCCATGGCCCACACGTGCTTCAACCGATCGAGCGGTTCCGCGACGAGTACGCCCTGCTCAGCGTGGGCAACCTCGTCGCCAACCAGGGACGGGAGCATCCGTCGACGTACGACGGGGTGATCGCGACGGTGACGTTCACGATGGGTGACGACGGACGATTCCGTGCCTCGGCGCCGGTCGTGGAGCCGACCTGGTACGACCGCGACGCAGGGCGAGTACGGCTGGTGCGCGCCGCGCTCGTCGATCCGACGCTCGGTGCGCTGCAGAGCGAACTCGTGGCGAGCCTCGCCCGGACCAGAGACGTGCTCGGGCCCTTCGTGGCCCCGAGCTGACTTGACCGGGCGGCGCTCCGCGCGAGAGCTCACCTGCGCTCGGGGACCCGGCAGCAGTTCCTGCGGTCCGTGTCGCCCGGGCGGCTTCGTCCGGGGCGGCAGGAATCGGGCAGTACGGTGACGGCCATGGTCGATGCCGGGAACCGCCGCTTCGAGGACCGATATCGGGTCACCGGTGAGGACGTTCTCATCGAGATCGAGCGCGAAGCGTGCGGAACCGACTACCAGGCGAACGGATACACCGACCGGGCCCAGGCCGTCGAGATCGGGATGCTGCTCGGCCTCGAGCCGGAGTCACTCCTGCTCGACCTCGGTTCCGGATGTGGTTGGCCCGGCCTCTACCTCGCGTGCCGGCACCACTGTCGGGTGGTCACGGTCGACCCGGTCGAGGAAGGGGTGTCGGTGAGCCGGTCGAGAGCGCGACGTGACGGCCTCACCGCTCGGTCGCTCGGTGTCGTGGCGAGCGGCGAGCGGCTTCCGGTTCGGCGAGGAGCGTTCGATGCCGTCGTCCACGTCGACGTCCTGTGTTGAGTCCGCCGCAAGCTCTCCGTGCTGAGAGCATGTCGGGAAGCCCTGAGCGATGGCGGTCGCATGGTGTTCACGGTGATCGAACCGACCGCCGGCTTGTCGCCGACCGAACTCAGGCGGGCTCGGCGTGCGGGGCCCTCCGCGGTCACGGTCCGCACCTCGTATCGGTCGCTGCTCGCGACGGCAGGCTTCGTCGACATCGAGGTGGACGACCGGACGAAGGAGTATCGGGCGACCCAGCTGGCGTGGATCGATGCGACGGTCCGTCGGGCCGACGAGTTCCGCCGCGTGGCGGGCGCCGAGATGTACGACGAACGGGTCGCTGACAGGTTCGCCGCGCTCGCTGCGATCGACGACGGCCTGCTCCGTCGTCGCATCTACACCTCGACCCGACGACCCTCGTCGATGTCGCCCCGCCACCCGATGGGCTGACGTCCTGGTTGTGGGCAGGGCGCCGCGGACTTCCGCATCGGCCTGGCGTCGGTTCGGCGAAGGGAGCCGTCTCAGCCCTCGCCGGCGGTTCCCTCGACGACCTCGACGACCTCGACGACCTCGACGGTGATCTCCGCAGTCGCGGACCCGACCGGAATGCCCTGGTCGAGCACGATCACGGCGATGACGCACTCGCCGACCGGAGGCGGTGAACCCAGCAAGGTGATCTTCCTGGACTCGTCGATGTCGGAGGTCGTCCCGTCGTCCTCGCCGCAGTCGTCGGGGCTGTCGGTCGGGTCGTGCGTGAGCCCGAAGCGCAACTCACCGTCACCGTTGGGATCGTTCGCGCTGACGACTCCGACGGTCCTGCCGGGAACTACATTGGCCGGGATCGCGAACTGGCCGGGAGGCTCGACGACGGGTGGGTCGTTGGTGTCGAGCGCCTCGACCCGCACGGAGACCGTCGAGTTGTCGCCCTGGTCCCCAGCGTCGACCGCGACGCTGATCGAATGAGTCGCCGCCCGCCTGGGGGATGTGGTTGACGATGAGGTCGCCCGTCTCGCGGACCAGGAATCGCTCGTCGGCCGGTGCCGTCACGCGGAACGTCACCTTCTGGTCGTCCGGTGGCCGGATCCTTCCGATGCGGCTTCCGATCTGGCTTTCGGCCCGGATCGGATACGTCGCCTTGGCGTCAGGTGCGGCGTCGGACGTTTCGGTCTCGATTCGGATCCGGACCTCCTCCCTGCTCGTGCGGCCACGTTCGTCCCCGACCTCGACGACGAGGTGGACGACCGTGCCGGCGAGGTCCGAAGGATCGCCGGCGGTCGTGATGACACCGTCGGTGGGATCGACGGAGAACAGCTCGTCGCCGCCCTCGCCGTCGATCCGAATGTCAACGCATCGCCGTTCGTCGCCGCCCTCGCCGTCGATCCGAATGTCAACGCATCGCCGTTCGTCGCGGTTCCGACGACCTGGCCGACGAGGGAGCCGACCGGCGCGGTCGGTGCGACGAGGAAGAGCTGGGAGGCCGGATCATCGGTGCCCGCATCGAGCGGCAGGCACGTGAAGCGTCGCGTGGCGCGGTCGAAGGTCGGAGTCGTCCCGTCGTCGTCGCATCGGCTGGCGCGATCGAGCACGACGGCCGTCAGCGATCGGAATGTTCTTGCGGTCGTTCACGTTCGGTGACGTCCGGCAGCTCGAAGCCGTCGTCGGCCGGGTGATCGAGCGAGCTCGGGGGCGATCCCGGCTAATCTCGGCAAACGGCGAACACCTGGGGGATTTGATGCGCAATCAACCGAAACCAAGACGGATTGCGATGCTCGGCTGCATCGCTCTCCTGCTCGTTTCGTGTGGAGGGGACGATGACGACGCATCCGTCGAGCCCATCGATTCCGACGGTGGCACCGCGGAGTCCACCAACGAGACGACCGACGCGGAAGCCGGCGGAGTCGCCGGAGAAATCGGGGACATGGCTGACGACCTGGAGGACGTGCAGGCGGCACAAGGGGGTGGTTCGGCCACGCTCGTCGTTGGTGACGAGGAGTGGACGTTCGAGTCGGTGTTGTGCGCGTTCGGGGAGGACATGATCGGGCAGGAGGGCGCAGTGTTCAACTTGTCGAGCATCAAGGACGGAACGCAGCTCTACGCATCGATCGATTCGTTCGGCCACAGCTTGAGCCTGAACGACATCGAGGACTTCGAGAACCCGAGCGTGAGCCTCGACGCCTTTGGCGGCGGCGAGTTCATCATGCTCGACGGCAAGGTGGTCAGTGCCGACGCGGAGTTCATGGACGGTACGTCGGACTCGATGGATACGGTTTCCGGCACCTTCGAGGCCACCTGCCCCTGAGTCGGGCAGCTCTCATCGTCGGCAACCGGCGTCGCGCGCCTGGCCGAGGAGGTGTACTCGGCCTCGTGTCGGACATCCCGCGCCGCAGCGAAGGGACAACGCCGCACGCGTGGCGGTCGAGCCGAGGACGCCGAGGAATCCCTCCGCCCCGGTGGTCGGATCAGGTCTCGTCGGTGAGGAGGTTGCGCCAGGAGTGCTGTGGTGCGAAGCCGACGAGCCGCTTCGCCGTGTCGTTGGCGTAGAACGTCTCGTGGCCGTCGAGGTCACGTCTGCGTTCGACGCCTGCGTAGAAGCGCTCCTACACCTCAGCGCTCGGGATGCCGACCGAGGTGTCGTCGTTGGACACGGTGAACACCTCAGCCCAGCCCCTCGGTGCGCAGGCACCGTTCGACCATCCGGCCGAGATCGCGGGCGTCGATGTAGGCGAAGATGTAGGCGAAGATGTTGCGTCGGCGCAACGCCGGGTCTACAACGACCACCGGCTTCCCGAGCGCATTGTCGGCGGGGTCGTCACGGTCCGGTCGCACAGCAACGACGACGACAAGCAACGCAAGCTCGACCGGGCCGAGAACGTCCGTCAGATCCCACCCGGCGATCCGGACTGCGAACCGCTGCACAGGCCACGCAACGACGCCGAGAGCATCAACTGGCACCTCGACGACACACTGTGGTTTCGGCGAGCCCATTCGGTCGGCGCACGGCGTCAGCTGTTGAACCTGATCACGTATACGATCGGGGTGAACGCGATGTCGATGCACGTCCATCGCCAAAGGCCTCGCCCCCCACCGGCCGCCTGATCGTCGGCGTCCCAAGCCGGCAGGATCGTGGCTTCAGCGTGGCCCGAAGTCGGTCGAACACCCCGACAGCACGGGTCAAGTGTCGACGCAAGTCCCCGACCCCGTAGGCTCGCGTCCGGCAATGCCGGCCTCGTGTCGACAATCTGGGTTTTCTCCCAGGTTTCGCGCCGGTCCCGCGCCTCTAGCTCAACGGCAGAGCAGTGGGCTTTTAACCCATTGGTTCAGGGTTCGAATCCCTGGGGGCGCACCGCCGTGGACGTCTCGCGCCGAGGGCGCGAGCGAACGTCGGCTCGCCTCACGTCGGTCGACGATCCGTGCTGTGCGGTTCAGGCGGCGCGGCGGGCGTTGCCGATGACCCGGGATGCGACACGCACGAATGCGCGCTCGCGCACGACTCGGCGCTCGCTCGGGTCGGCCAGGATGCCGAGCGCGATCGGGCTCGCGCCTGCGTCGCGTCCGTGTCGCACGAGGTCGGTGACCATGGTTGACGGGAGACGGGTGATGCCCTGGCGATCGATGGCACGGGCGGCGTCGTCGACGAGTTCGAGGGTGGTGGTCTGCTCCATACACCTCACGCTACGGAAGGCGGAAGTCAATCACTAGCGATACTTCATGCTCATGATCATCAGTTATGCTGATGATCATGGCAGATCTGCGCGACCTCGACATCCGGCACCTCGTCGCGTTCGACGCCGTTGCGTCGGAGGGCACGTTCGCACGCGCTGCCGAGCGGCTCGGCTACACCCAGTCGGCCGTGAGTCAGCAGATCGCATCGCTCGAACGGATCGTCGGCGACAAGGTGTTCGACCGGCCCGGCGGTCCGCGACCGGTCGAGCTGACCCCGCTCGGCGAGTACCTCCTCGAGCGCTGCCGACTGCTCCTCATCCAGCTCGATGCGATCGGCGACGAGCTCGACCGCTTCCGTGGCGGCGACGTCGGCCGGCTCACGGTCGGGACGTTCCAGAGCGTCTCGGCCACGGTGCTTCCGGTGCTGATCGGACGAATGAAGGCGCACCACCCGGATCTCGAGATCATCGTCTTCGAGAGCGATCTCGAGCACGAGCTCGACGAGCAGCTGGCGCGGGGCGAGCTCGACGTGAGCTTCGTGGTCGGCGACGTCGCCTCCGGGTTCGAGGCCCGCCATCTGCTGACCGATCCCTTCGTCGTGGTCACCCGCCCCGATCAGTTCCCGCCCGGCCCGCTCGACATCGCCGAGCTCGCCGACCACCCGATGATCGGGCAGCATGCCAACTCGTGTCAGCTCATGAACGAGGCGGGCCTGCGCTCGGCCGGCATCAGCCCGTCGTACGTCTTCCGGAGCAACGACAACGGCACCGTGGCGGCGATGGTTCGGGCCGGTATGGGCATCGCCGTCCTCCCGCTGCTGTGCACGGAGCCGGAGGATCCACGGACCGAACTCCACCCGCTCGATCCGCCGATACCCGGGCGCCAGATCTCGATCGCTTGGCGGGCCGGGGCCACGCTCTCGCCCGCCGCGCAGCGCTTCGTCGAGTTGGCCATCGAGGCCAGTGCCGATGTCGCCGATCGCATGGTCCTCGTCGCCTGATCGCGGCGCCGACCATCCCGGTCAGCTCGAGAGGGCAGCAGCGACCCGCTTGGCGTCGTCCTCGAGTGCCCACAACGTGCCGGTCAGCGGAATACGGAAGCCGACGAAGCCGAGGCCCGGGAGCGGCACGGCCGACACCGGACGACCGTCGTCGTCGAGCACGTCCAGCCCGCCGACCAAGGCCTCGAGACCCGGGCGGTAGCCCGTCGCTGCGATCACGTCGTCGGCGGCGAGCCTCGAACCGTCCACGAGCACGACGTCGCGGAGGTCGAGGCGATCGAGGGCAGCGACGACTCGCACCGCGCCCGACCGGACGGCCGCCACGATCCCGTCGGCGGTCATTGGTTCCTTGCACTCGCGGAGGAGTTCGGTCATGACCCGCTCGGGCTCCGGCAGGTAGTCACGCGCACCGTGGATACGACGCTCAGCCCAGGGGGCGAGCCGATCGAGCCAGCGATCCGGGAGCAGGTCGGCGACCGGCCCGAACGGCGTCGTCGGGACATGGGCGGCTTCGCGGGGCAACACCTGCGGTGCCGACCGGACGGACCACACGACCGTCCGGCCGCTGCGGGCCAGATCGACACAGATCTCGCCGCCGCTGCTGCCGGCACCGACGACGACGACGTCGCGGCCGTCGTGTTCGCCCGGCCGCCGGTAGCTCGACGAGTGGATCAGCCGGCCGACGAAACGGTCCCGACCTGCCCAGTCGGGAACCACTGGCACCCTGGAGTGCCCGGTCGCAACGACCACGGCGTCGAATGCCTCGGCCACACCGTCGACCGTGATCGACCACTCCGGGTCGGAACGCTCGATGTCGGCAACGACGACGCCGAGTCGCGTCTCCAATCGGTGGTGGTCGGCGTAGTCCCGCAGGTAGCCGACGATGTCGTCGCGTCCGACCCATCGGCCCAGAACGCGTGGCATGCGGTATCCCGGCAAGTCCGACATCCAGCGGACCGTGTTGAGGCGGAGCGAGTCGTACCGGCCGGCCCACGATCCACCGACCGCCCGGGCCTGATCGAACAGGATCGCTCGTGTCCCGGCGCGCCGGAGGAGTGCTGCAGTCGCCAGTCCGGCGGGTCCGGCGCCGATCACGGCAACGGTCGGCGCGTCGTCACGTGGCGGCCCGGCCCGCCAGGGGCGGGCCCGATCCACGAAGCGCGCGACCGTACTCACGTGTGACGGATCGACATCCCGCCGTCGACGGGGATGATCGCGCCGTTGACGAAGCTCGCTGCGGGGAGGCACAGGCTCAGGGTCATGTGGGCGACCTCCTCCGGCACGCCGTAGCGGCGCAGTGGCACCCGACGGCGGGCGTAGGTGTGCTTGGCCTCGTCGGGGATCGCCTCGGTCATGCCGGTGAGGATCGGGCCCGGGCAGATGCAGTTCACGGTGATGCCGTGGCTGCCGAGCTCGACGGCCATCGACTTGGTCAGTCCGACGACGCCGGCCTTCGTCGCCGCGTAGGCGGCCATGCCGCCCGTCGTCACGATCGCCTCGGTCGAGGCGATGTTCACCACCCGCGCCGAGTCGGACGCCTGGAGGTGGGGGAGCGCGAGCCTGACCAGGCGGGCGTGCGCGGTCAGGTTGACGTCGAGTGTGATCGCCCAGTGCTTCTCGAACGTCTCTTCGTCGGCGAACATCGAGCTCGCCAGCGCGACACCGGCGTTGTTGACCACGATGTCGATCCCGCCGAAGTTCTGCACGGTGGCATCGACGAGGCGGCGGAGCTGATCTGGATCGGCGACGTCGCAGCCCACGCTGATCGCCGCCGCATCGCCGTGTGCCGCCCGGATCTCGCCGACGACGGCGTCGACCCGGCCGCGTCCCAGATCGGCGACCGCGACGTGGGCCCCCTCGTCGGCGAACAGGTGCGCCGTCGCCCGTCCCATCCCGCTGGCAGCACCGGTCACGATCGCCCGCATGCCGGCGATCGATCGCGACAGTTCGGTGAGTCGTTCGCTCATGACGCCGACATCGACATCGACCCTGACCGTGATCCCGACATTGGTCCCGACATCGATCCCGACCCGGTGCTGATCAGCCGGCCGGGGCGAGGGCGACGACGGCGAGTGGTGGGACGTTGACCACGATCGACTGATGCTGGTCGTGGGAGTCGAGCGGATGCGCGTCGACGCCGCCGAGGTTGCCGATCCCGCTGCCGCCGAACTCCTCGGCGTCGGAATTCATGATCTCCTCCCACCGTCCGGAGGTCGGGACCCCCAGCCGATAGTGGTATTGGGGCGACGGTGTCGCGTTCGCGACGACCAGCACCGGGCGTCCGTCGCCCGTCGGGTCGAGTCGCATCCAGGCGAACACACTGCGGGCCCCGTCGTGGGCCTCGACCCACCGCATGCCCGGCCCGCCGTGCCCGGCGTCGGTGTCACCGCGGTGGAGTGCTGGTTCATCGCGATAGAGACGATTCAGTGCTGCGACGAGCAGCCGCACGCCTTCGTGCATCGGAACGTCGTGCAGACCCCAATCGAGCGTGGCGTCGTGGTTCCACTCCGACCGCGTGGCGAGCTCACACCCCATGAACAGCAGCTTCTTGCCGGGCTGGAACCATTGCATGCCGTACAGCAGCCGCAGGTTGGCGAACTGCTGCCAGTCGTCACCGGGCATCTTCGACAGCAATGATCCCTTCCCGTGGACGACCTCGTCATGGCTGAGCGGCATCACGTAGTGCTCGCTGCTCATGTACACAGATCGGAACGTGATCTCGCCGTGGTGCCAGGAGCGGTGGATCGGCTCGCGTTGCAGGTACTGCAGGGTGTCGTGCATCCACCCCATGTCCCACTTGCCGCCGAACCCGAGTCCGCCGAGATACGTGGGCCGGCTGACGCCGGGCCAGGCCGTCGACTCCTCGGCGTGGGTGACGATGTCGGGGAACTCGGCGTAGACGGCTTCGTTGAGCTGTCGCATGAAACCGATCGCTTCGAGGTTCTCGCGCCCGCCGAACTCGTTCGGGATCCACTCGCCCTCGTTGCGGGAGTAGTCGAGGTAGAGCATCGATGCGACAGCGTCGACCCGCAGGCCGTCGGCGTGGAAGCGGTCGAGCCAGCACACTGCGCTGGAGATGAGGAACGACCGGACTTCGCTACGGCCGTAGTTGAAGATCGCAGAGTTCCAGTCGGGGTGGAAGCCTTGTCGCGGATCGGCGTGCTCGTAGAGGTGGGTGCCGTCGAACTCGGCGAGGCCGTGAGCATCGGTCGGGAAGTGCGACGGGACCCAGTCGAGGATCACACCGACGCCCGCTTGGTGCAGCCCGTCGATCATCGCCATCAGGTCGGTCGGCGACCCGAAGCGCCACGTGGGCGCGAAGTACCCGGTGGTCTGGTACCCCCACGAACCGTAGAAGGGGTGCTCCATGAGCGGGAGGAACTCGACGTGGGTGAATCCGTGCGCATTGCAGTGAGCGGCGAGCGGTTCGGTCAGGTCGCGGTAGTTCGGGAATCGTTGCCCCTCGTGCACCGTGCGACCCCACGAGCCGAGGTGGACCTCGTAGATCGACATCGGGGCGTCGAGTGCGTTCCGACTCGCCCGTGACGCCATCCAGTCGTCGTCGCCCCAGTCGTAGGAGAGATCGACGACCCGCGAGTCGATGGACGGTGCCTCGTGGTACGCGGCTGCGATCGGATCCGACTTCTCGAGTCGGTCGCCGGCTTGCGTCGTGATGCGGTAGTGGTAGGTCGAGCCGAAGCCGGCGCCGTCGACCCATCCACACCAGACACCCGATGATCCCTGGGGGTGGAGCTCGTGCTCCACCGACCAGTCGTCGAAGTCGCCGACCACGTGCACGGCCCGGGCCGACGGTGCCCATACGGCGAATCGGCAGCCACCGTCACCGGGCTGGGCACCGAGTTGCTCGTGGAGCCGCCGGTGGGTGCCCTCGGCCAACAGGTGGAGATCGAGATCGGGGATCGCCGTCCGGGCGATCTGGTGGGGCGCCCGGTCGTCCGCGGGGGACGGGTCCGCGCGCTTCGACTTCTTCCGCGAGCGGGCCTTGTCGGCCTTGTCGGCCTTGCGGGTCTTGGCCGACTTCTCGGACTTCTCGGACTTCGTCATCGTGGGGCTGTCTCCATGGGCTCGGCCGCGAACGGTCGGAGGTTGATGGGGGCGACGATCATCGGCGGATCATCTCGGCAACGGCCGACAGTGGCCAGTGCACCCATTCGGGTCGGTTGGCGAGTTCGTAGCGGACCTCGTAGAGGCCCTTCTGGAGCAGGTACACCCCGAGCAGGAGGTCGGCGTCGGCGCGCTCGGCAGGAACCAGCTCGGCCCCGGCCGCAGCGCGGAGGTAGGCCTCGTTGATCGTGTTGCACACGACGTCGGTCCAACGGTCCCGGCGGACGTCGATCTCTTCCCGGTCGGCCTCCGCGATGAGGCCGCGTGCGATGGCGGTGTCGAGCGCGCTCCGGCCGGCGTAGTCGATCGAGCGCAGCAGCCCGGCGACGTCGGTGAGCGGGGACCGCATGATCCGGCGCTCGCCGATCGGTCGTCCGGGCTCGCCCTCGAAGTCGATGAACGTGAGGTCGTTCCCCGACCAGAGGATCTGACCGAGGTGGAGGTCGCCGTGAACGCGGATCCGGCGCGCCTCGAGCTTCGTCGTGCGGAGCGGCTCGAACCGGGCGAGCACGTCATCGACGGGTTCGAGCAGCGCGTGCGCTGCCGGGGTCTCGAGCTTGGCGCGGCGAAGCGAGCGCTGGGTCGCTCGAACACCGTTGCGGAGCGTCTGGAGCAACGAGCGCTGCCACAACAAGGTGAACGGCTGCGGTGTCATGCCGTCGCCGACGTCGGACGTCGCGAGTGCGGTGTGCAACTCGGCGGTGCGTCGACCCAGGAGCTCGGCGAGCCAGAGCGTCTGGTCGTTGCTCCCGGCGAAGCCGCCGTGGTGCTCGATGCCGACAGCGAGCTCGTCGAGCATCCACGACCACAGATCGCCTTCGTTGGTGATGGCGTCGTGGACGATGACGACGTCGGCGGGGGCGTCCTCGCCGACGAGATCGATCTCGAGGGTCGCGGCGACACCGGGCACGTGTCCGAAGCCCTGTTTCGTGAGGTGGGCGGGCAGCTCGACGTCGGGATTGGGGCCCGGTTCGAGACGACGCACCAATTTGGCGATGAGCTCGTGGGCGACGAGGACCGACGAGTTCGACTGCTCGACGCCGAGGGGTTGGACGTCGCGCGGAGAGTGGATGAGCCGGGCGATCCCCGCACGTCGCGGGAGCCCGCGGGCATCGCGCTCGGCGTCCTTTCACCATCCGCTTCGCCAGCGCCGCTCGGACGACGGCCGTCGAACCCTCCGCACTCGCCATGGCGTCGACGAGGAGGTCGCCGTCGTCGAGGTGAGCGATCACGCTCCCCGGCGTGTCGGCGAGCACGATCGTCGTGAGCCGCCCCGAGGCACGCATGACGGGGATCGCGTAGCGATGATCGTCGCCCTCGGTGAACGCAACTCGCACGATCAACAATGAGACATCGGTGTCGGGTTGGCGCAGCGGCAGCGAATCCTCGATCGTGATCTCCCGCACGGTCAACTCCTTGCCGGCGTACCAGCGGCGGCCCGGCAACCAGCGGCCGATCGCCCGGCCGAGTGCGGCACGGCGGCGGAGCACCTCGGTCCACGTGCCCGGCAGCGATGGCGGTGCCGCGGTGCCACTCTCGGGCGCGAGCGGGGCCTCGAGCGAGAACCAGAAGAACCCGTACGGCGCCAACGTCAGGTGGTACGGCGAATCGGTCACCGTCGCGAATCGGGTCTGGCCGAACGCTTCCACAGGCGTGTGCTGGCGGAAGTCGCGCAGATCGAGCTCGACGTGCTGCGCGAGGCGCGACAGGTTGGCGACGCACAGGAACGGCGCCTCACCATCCATCGAACGGACGAACGCCAGCACGTGTGGGTTGTCCGGATCGAGGAATTCGAGCTCGCCGCGCCCGAGGACCGGCCTCCGCTTCCGGAGCGCGATCAGCTGGCGCATCCATGACAGCAGCGAGGCCGGATCGTCGTGCTGGGTCTCGACGTTGACGCTCTCGTAGTGGTACCCCTGCTCGGTGATCAGCGGAAGGTAGAGCCGGTGAGGGTTGGAGTCGGAGAAGCCTGCGTTGCGATCGGCCGACCACTGCATCGGCGTCCGGACACCATCGCGATCGCCGAGGTACACGTTGTCGCCCATTCCGATCTCGTCGCCGTAGTAGAGGACCGGTGTGCCCGGGAGCGAGAACAACAGAGCGTTCAACAGCTCGATCTTGCGGCGATCGTTACCGAGCAGCGGAGCGAGACGGCGACGGATGCCGAGGTTGATCCGCATCTCCGAGTCGCGGGCGTATGCACGAAGCATCAGTTGACGTTCCTCGTCGGTGACCATCTCGAGCGTCAACTCGTCATGGTTGCGGAGGAAGGTCGCCCACTGACACCCGTCGGGAGGTTCGGGCGTCTGTTCGAGGATGTCGGTGATCGGCACCCGGTTCTCCATCTGCACCGCCATGAACATCCGCGGCATCAGCGGAAAGTGGAAGTTCATGTGGCACTCGTCGCCGTCACCGAAGTAGGCGACCGCGTCCTCGGGCCACTGGTTCGCCTCGGCGAGGAACATCCGGTCGCCGTAGTCGGTGTCCATATGAGCGCGCATGCGCTTCAGGAACGCGTGCGTCTCGGGCAGATTCTCGCAATTCGTGCCATCACGCTCGTACAGGTATGGGATCGCGTCGAGGCGGAGCCCGTCGACGCCCAGCTCGAGCCAGTAGTCGAGCAACTCCAGCACGGCCTGCTCGACGGCCGGGTTGTCGAAGTTCAGGTCGGGTTGGTGGGAGTAGAAGCGGTGCCAGTAGTACTGCTGGGCAACCGGATCCCACGTCCAGTTCGACGCCTCGAAATCCTGGAAGATGATCCGAGCGTCGCTCCATCGTGACGGGTCGTCCGTCCACACGTAGAAGTCGCGCTCCGGTGAACCCGCCGGCGCCGTGCGGGCCCGCTGGAACCACTCGTGCTGATCGCTGGTGTGGTTGATCACGAGCTCGGTGATCACTTTGAGCCCTCGGTCGTGGGAGGCTTTGAGGAATCGTTTGAAGGATCGCATCGTGCCGTAGTCGCGGTTCACGATTCGGTAGTCGGCGATGTCGTAGCCGTCGTCGCGCAGTGGCGACGGGTAGAACGGGAGCAGCCACAGCGCGGTGACGCCGAGCTCCACCAGGTAGTCCAACTTCGAGGTCAGCCCATCGAAGTCGCCGGTGCCGTCGCCGTCGGAATCAGCGAACGCACGAACGTGCAACTCGTAGATGACCGCATCCTTGAACCAATCCCGACGTTCGGGACTCGTCGTCGCTCGCGTGATGTTCACGGTGTCCTTCCGTGCGCTGATCCCGTGCTCGCCGTCGGGCGCTCCGCCGGTCGGTGGCCGCCAGCGTGTGGGGACCTCATGCGTGGCCCAACTCGGCGACGGCATCGAGATCGACGGGCGGATGAGGTCGCCGCACTGCGAAGACATGCGCCTGACCGCGGCCTGGCGTCAGATCGACGTAGTTGTGCCACCCGCGCCAGCGATACGAACCGCCCCCGAGCAGATCGACGACATCGAACTCGTCGTCGTCGCCGAGTCCGAGTCCGAACGTCGCCGGATCGATGTGCACGAACCCGGCGTGACGATCGGTGTTGTCGATGTTGACGACGATCAGGATGGGGTCCCCCGTGCCGTCCGGATCGGTCTTCGAGTAGCAGAGCAGCGCCGGCGAATCCGTCTCGTGGAATCGGAGGGTGCGCAGGTGCTGCAACGCTTGCTGGTTCCGGCGGATCTCGTTCAGCCGTGCAAGCAGTGGCGCGAGCGAGTCGGGATCGTCGAGTTCCCACTCGTGGAGCTGGTACTTCTCCGAGTCGAGGTACTCCTCCGAACCGGGGCGTATGGCTCGATGCTCCAGGAGTTCGAACGCCGGCCCGTACACGCCCCAGTTCGCCGAGAGCGTCGACGCCAACACCGCTCGGATCACGAACTGCGGTCGGCCGCCGTGCTGGAGCTGTTCGGTCAGGATGTCGGGCGTGTTCGGCCAGACGTTCGGGCGGAAGTAGTCGACCGTGCGCGTCGACAGATCGGTGAAGTACTCGCGCAGCTCACCGGCCGACTGGCGCCAGGTGAAGTAGGTGTACGACTGGTTGAAACCGACCTTGGCGAGCCGCTCCATGACTCGTGGCCGGGTGAAGGCCTCGGCGAGGAAGATGGTCTCGGGGTGATCGGCGCGGATCGAGCCGAGCGCCCACTCCCAGAACGGCAGGGCCTTGGTGTGGGGGTTGTCGACCCGGAAGATCGTGATGCCCTGGTCGATCCAGTACCGGATCACGTCGGCGAGGCCGTGCCACAACGCTTGCCAGTCGGACGACTCGAAGTCGATCGGATAGATGTCCTGGTACTTCTTGGGCGGGTTCTCGGCGTACTGGATCGTGCCGTCGGCGCGGTGCGCGAACCACGTCGGGTGCTCGGTCACCCACGGGTGATCAGGCGTGCATTGATACGCGATGTCGAGCGCCAGTTCGAGTCCGCGGTCGCGACAGGCGGCGGCCAGGGCCTGGAGATCGTCGAGCGTCCCCAGGTCGGGGTGCACTGCATAGTGGTCGGCGATGCCCCACGGGCTGCCGACGTCGTCGGCCCCTGCCTCGGTGGTGTTGTTGGCGCCCTTGCGGTTGACGACGCCGATCGGGTGGATCGGCGGCAGGTACAGGACATCGAAGCCCATCGCGGCGACGTGGTCGAGCCGACCGATCGCGTCACGAAGCGTCGCATGGCCCGTTGCGGGCGTCACCGTCGAGCGGGGGAAGAACTCGTACCACGCGCTGCATCGGCCCCGCTCGGGATCGACATCGATCCCGTACGTCGCGCTCGTCGCCGAGGGTTCGCGGTCGGCGTACCGCCAGAAGCCCTCGCCCCAGGAGGAATCGCCGATCGACGAGGTGTCGCCGGCACGCAGCTGGGTCGCGAACGTCTCGAGGGCATCGATGTCGGTGGCCGGGATCGGCCTGACGGCGCGAGCGCGCTCGAGCAGGTCGTCGACGATCGCGACCCCTGCGAGCAGCTCGACCGCCACGTCGACGTCGGCGTCGACCTTGCGCTCGGTGCCGTGCCGCCACGTCTCGGGATGATCCGACCATGCGACGATCTCGAACTGGTGGCGCCCGAGTCTGACGGGTCTGAACGTGGCCGACCAACGGTCGTTCACGTCGAACGTCATGGGGATCTCGGTCCACCGTCCCGCCCGTCCCTTGACTGGAGCCGAGCGCCACCGCAGCGCCGCGTTGACGGCGTCGTGTCCGTCGCCGAAGACGTCCGCGACGACGGTCACCGACTCACCGAGGGAGGCCTTGGACGGGAATCGTCCGCCATCGACGATCGGCGACACTGGTTCGATGACGACGCGGGGCGGTCGGGTCGCTGGAAGTCGGGTCATCGTGAGGTCGGCTTTCCGATCGGAGGCGTGGGTGGGCGGGAATGTCGGCGCGTCGAGCGCACGACCACGAGGGCGCGGGGTGCGTGATCGAGCAACATGACGTACCTATTCATACCCCAATCACCGGCAGGTCCAGCGCGGAATCGTCGGAACTCGGTTCGTCACCCGAACGACGATGCCGGAACATCGTCGCGCTCGGTCGCGATCGCAGCGACGATCGTCGCCGCGACCGCGACCGGATCGAGCCCCGTCGGCAGTCTCGGTGCCGCGCCCGTGATCGGTCGCGTCGCCAGCCCGGTCTCGGTGTGCGGCGGGCGCACGTCGATCACCGCCACCCGTCTGCGCCGGAATTCGCGACGGATCGCGGCGAGACCCGCGGAGAGCGCAGCCTTCGACGCCGAGTACGGCGCCATCCCGGCTTGGGGGGATTCGGCGACGACACCCGTGACCGCCGCGAAGAAGCCCTCGTGCTCGGCGAGCGCCGGGAGAACCCGGCGAGCGAGCCAGAGCGGGCCGAGGGCGTTGGTGAGCATCAGTTCCTCGACGATGACATCGTCGGTGTCGGCCAGATCGCCGAAGGCGACGACGCCCGATGCGACGACGACGCCGTCGAGACGACCATGACGGGCGAGCACCTCGGCCACCAGCGTGTCACCCGCGCTCGTGTCGCGGATGTCGATCGCGACCTCGGCGTTCCGGCCGGCGGCGACGACGGATGAACCCCTGGCCCGCAGTCCGTCGCTCACGGCGCTGCCGATGCCGCCGGATGCCCCGACGACCGCGACGACACGATCGCGCAGATCGCGCGCCATCAGAGACCGAAGCTCGCGGTACGAAGCGACTCGATGGCGTCCTCGGGCCCGTCGTACTTCACGCGTGCATGCTCCTGTCGACCGAACATCCACAGCACCAGCTCGCCGACCGGACCGCGCACGATCACCGTGGGCTGCTCGTCTCGGGCGATGATCTGCGCTCGCCCGTGGTCGGGTTCGAGTACGACACCCGCCGGTGACGAACGGCCCAGCAGCTTGGCGGCGCGTCGGAGCGCAGTGGCGAGATCGTCCTCCAACTCGTTGTCGAGCGAACGGGCCGACCAATCGGTGTGCGCCCGTCGGACGTCCTCGTGGTGGACGAAGAACTCCGCAGTGTTGATCAGCCGATCGACTCGGCCGAGGCGAGCCGGTGACCAACGTGGCGGACCGGCTCTCAGCTGTTCGACGAGTGTGTCCCACCCACGGGAGGCGATCGTCCGCTGGATCTTCTCGGTGTGGCCGGCGAAACGAGCCAGCAGGACGCCGGGAGCGGCATCCGGACGGCGGTCTCGCATGACCATGTGTGCGGCCAGATCACGAGTCGTCCATCCGTCGCACAGCGTCTGGGCATCAGGACCGACCTCGTCCAACAGATCGGCGAGTCGCCTTCGTTCGAGTGTCGCCGGCGTCGTCATGCGGTGCACCGTACCGGTGACGGCTCGACGGTGCGCTACCGAGTGCCGTCGAGCCGCCCCCTCGGCAGGGAGCCGAGGTGGCCGGCGATCGAACGGAGGGCGAGGTCTCCGAACATGTCGAGATGCACGTCCGGGCGCGGTCGACGAACGGACGGTCGCGGCACCCCGGCCGTCGGCGGTCCGACGGCCGGGGTACGACTACGTGCCCTGGTCGTGGGGTACCGTGACGGTGGCGGTCGCCGTCGTCGAGTTGCCGCACGCGTCGGTCACGTCGTAGGTGACCGTGTAGACGCGACCAGTCCCTCCGCCGAGACGCTCGGCCCGGAGTCGGAAGTTGACGTCGTCGACGATCACGATGTCGTTGGGCATGTCCCCCGGGCCCACCGAGTCGGGCTCGTTGGACGTGACCGACACCAGCGTCACCGCGGCGTTCGGATCGGCGTCGGTCACCGTGACGGTCGCCGCGACGTCGCGGTACTTGTGGTTCGGCGGCCACAACGCATCGGGCGTGACCGACACGTCGACGACCGGTGCTGTCGCCTCGCACACCCCGACGACGATCGGATCGTGGTCGGACGACCGGTATGGGTCGGGGTTGTAGAGCCCCGGTTGGTTGAAGTTGTTGTAGTCGAGGCCCGACGGCTCGTCGGCGTTGACGTGCCAGAAGCCCGCGCCGGTCACCCTCCCGAGCGCGCTCGGGCTGGCGAGCGCATGGTCGAGGTAGCCCGACTCGCTGAAGAAGTTGTACGAGTACGCGCCGTCGGCGAATCCGGTCCCGACGAACTGCTTGACGAGGTCGGTGTAGCCCGCCGACTCGATCGCCACGATCGGGTCCTCCATGGCGTACGAGTTGAGGTCGCCGACGATCAGGCTGTCGGTGGAACCGGAGCCGGTGGGATCACCCGACAGCCACGTCGCGAGCGCCGTGGCGGCCGCCGTGCGGGTGGCGTTGCAGTTGCCCTGACCGTCGCCGGTGTCCGGGTCGCCGATGAAGTCGCAGGCGGAGCCCTTCGACTTCAGGTGGTTGACCGCGACCGTGACGAGATCGTCGGTTCCGTTCTCCTGGAACGTCTGCGCCAGCGCCGGCCGGTTGAGCGTGTCGATGAAGGCCGGGTCGACCGACGAGTCGAGGATGGCGTAGGCCCCGACCGGCGTGACATTGGCCGGCTTGTAGATCAGCGCCACCTTGATCGCGTCGGTGCCGATGGTGCCGGTGTCGATGTAGTCGTAGGTGCCTGCACCGACGACCGAGTTCAGGCCGGTCGGCCCGTTGACGAGGTCGTCGAGCGCAGCATCGACCGTGGCGATGCTGCGCGGGTTCTCGATCTCCATCAGGCCGACGACGTCGGCATCGAGCTCGGCCAGGGCGGCGACGATCTTGTCGCGCTGGCGCACCAACTCCGACGCCGTGTCCGCACCCCGGCAACCCTGGTCGCCGTCGGGGCCACAGATCGATCCGGCGTTGTCGATGGTGGTGAAGAAGTTGAGCACGTTGTACGCGGCGACCGTCATCGACCCGCCGACGACCGGCACGTCGGGCCGTTCGTTGTTGCGGGTGAAGGTGACCGGTGCGGTCGGGTGGATCTCGTAGACGCCGAACGCGTAGCTCATCACCGCCGAGACACCCTCGACCGAGTCGCCCGTGCGCAACGTGTTACCTGCGCCGAGGTAGGGCGGCAGCGGCAGCGGATTCTGGAGGTTGCTGCCGTCGTCGAGCTGGATCCGGCTGCGGTTGTTGAGGGCGCTGACGGCGTTGGCGGCTGCACCGGGAGCAGCGACGTTGGTCGGATTGTCGAGCGGGGCGCCGACCGACAGATCGACCTCGCCGAAGCGGGCCTGGGTGAAGTTGCCGGAGGCGAAGAGCTCCTGCGGGAATTCGACCGCCATGCCCTCAGTCGTTTCGAACGCGTCGGGCGAGCTGACCGGCAACGTGACCGTCGCCGCCGACGCGGTGTCGGTCACGCCGCAGTCGATGACCGCTGCGACGCTGGTGATCTCGGTCAGGCCGAAGAACTCGGCGACCGTGCCGCGGACGCGGACGACGTCGCCGACGCTCACATCGACGCCGAAGCCACCATCGAACACGAAGATGCCCTCCGACGTGAGCGGATCGGCGTCGATGTCGGAGTCCTCCTCCTGGACGTTGAAGCCGTTGAGCCCTGTGCTGCCCTGGAAGTCGCCCACGACGACGCCCTCGATCTCGCGAATGTTGCCGACGTCGGGACTGGCGAGGCCGGAGCCCTGGATGGCGTGGATCAACGTCGACGGGTCACCGCAGACGCCGATCGGGTCGGAGATCACCGTGATGACCTCGTTGGTGGCACCGGGCGTGTTCACCGCCTCGCCGATCGCCTGGGAGCCGACGAACCCCGGGAACCCGAAGCCGTCGAAGTCGTTCAGCACCCAGTCGGCGATGGTGTTTGTGTCGGTGCCATCGGGGATGCGCGACGCGCCGCCCGGCGTGAACGGGCTGCCGGCGAATCCGGGGGCGAGCACGGTCGTTGAGTACGTCACGTCCGACGCACCGCCGTCGCTGACGGCGACGTCGTCGACGATCCGGGTCCAGGGGGTGGAGTCGAACGTGCCGTCGTCGTTCGTGTCGAGATCGTCGCCGGCACTGCCATCGAAGCCTTCGACCAGGATGATCGTCAGGGTGCCGTTCTCCATGTCCTCGGGGTCGACCCAGTAGCCGCCCGCGTTGGTCGTGGCGACCGGCAGCACGGCGTCGATGACACCGCCGGCGCCGTCACCCTCGATCTCGAGGACGGTGTAACCGGAGTAGTCGGTCGATGCGGCGCCGCGCACCTCGACGAACGCCTCGGTGTCGGCGCCAGTGTGGTTGGCGACGAACTCGTTGATCACCGGGTCGGCGACGCCGCCACTGCACGGGTTCGCCGGTGACGCCGTGTTGCGCGGTGCCGGCGCCGCCGAGCTGAAGTCGGCCGCGTTGTTGTCGGTATCGGTGCAGCCGTCGTCCGCCCTGAATGCGGCGGTCGTGTTGGACAGGCCGGGAGCCGCTGCCCCTTCGAAGAAGTTGGCACCGCCGTAGCCGACGAGGTCGACGATGAGCGCGAGCTGACTCGGGCCGCACGGCGTGGACCCACCGTTGCACCCGAGCGACACCGCGGTGTTGGCGAGGACGACCTTGCCGGCAGATGCGCTCATGGCGATCGGCGTCGGGTCGGTGATGTCGGGCGTGGGGAGCGACGCGCCCGAGCCTGCGCCTGCGCCTTCCTCGACGAGCAGGTACTGACCAGCCGCCAGCGTGCCTGCCAGCGTGGTGATCTGACCGGTGTTCCCGCCGAAGTTGCCGGTTCCGGTGGCGCTCGCGTACTGGAGCGTCATGCCGGCGAGCGAGATCGACGACGACGTCGGGTTGAAGATCTCGATGAAGTCGTTGGTGTACTGCGCGCCGCTGTTGCCGCCACCGCCGTAGACCTGGCTGATCACCAGTCCGGTGCCGGCCGGGTTCGCCTGTGCGATGGTGCCCGGCGCGATGAGCGTGATCGAAGCCGCGAGCAGCGAGGCGACCACGACCGATCGGAGCGTGGAGCCGGACCTCGTTCGAGCCGTTCGAAACATCTGTGTTCCCCTGTCTTCGAGACGCATGCCGATCTGATGATCGCGCAGCCTATTTTCCTACGACTGGACGACGGATTGCATCACTCGAACTCCGCCGTGAACAGCATCCCAACACTGCCGCCGATCGTCACCCTGCCACGCTTTCGTGCTCCGCGTCCAGAGCCGATGCCGATCTCGGGGCGCAGTGGGAACGGGTCCACGTCGCCCGAGGTGGCCCCGTTGCGACGCTCGTCTCGGCCGGTGACCGTTGCACGCGGACCGTCGAGTCGCACTCCGCCGCTCGCTGGAGCGTACGCTGGGGCCATGGGGCAGCTGTATGTGGACGTCCGGGTCGACGGATGCGTGGCCACGGTGACGCTCGACAATCCGGCCAAGCGCAACGCACTCGCGCTCGACGTGATGCTCGAGTTCACCGACGTGTTGCGTGAGATCGCGTCAACCGACGCGCTCGGCGTGGTGCTCGCGGCGAACGGGCCGGTGTTCTCCGCCGGTCACAACTTCGGCGACATGGCAGGCGCCGAGCTCCCCGACGCGCAGCACCTGCTGCAGGTGTGCACCGACATGATGAACACGGTGCAGCAGATCCCCCAGGTCGTGATCGCTCGGGTGCACGCACTGGCGACCGCAGCGGGATGTCAGCTCGTCGCCTCCTGCGATCTGGCCGTTGCCGCAAAGTCCGCCGGCTTTGCGCTGCCGGGGGGCAAGGGTGGTCTGTTCTGTCACACCCCGCTCGTCGCGGTCGCACGTCAGATCGGCCGCAAGCGGGCGCTGGAGATGGCGATCACGGGCGACGTCATCTCTGCGGAGACGGCGGCCGACTGGGGACTCGTCAACCGGGCCGTCCCCGACGATCAACTCGACGATGCGGTCGACGACCTGATGACCCGATCGATCCGCGGGAGCGCGATGTCGAAGGCGATCGGCAAGCGGGCGTTCTATGCCCAGGTCGATCTCGATCAACCCAAGGCCTACTTGTACGCGATGGAGGTCATGGCCGCTGGTGTGGTCACACCCGACGGCCAGGAGGGCATCAGCTCGTTCCTCGAGAAGCGCAAGCCGTCGTTCACGCAGCGAGCGCAACCTCGCGCAACCGATCGGTGATCCGGTCCCGTCGGTTCCGGATCGTCCGCGGGGTCACTCGGAGCTCCCGGGCGAGATCGTTGGCGGTCCGGGCGTCGACCAGACGGCGCAGCAGGTCGATGTCGGCCTCCGGGACGCCGGCCGCGATCGCCTCGCGGAACAACACCGACAGCTCGTCGCTCGGATGGGCCTCGGTGGCGTGTGCAGGTGCGGGGTGGTCCGCGAGGGTGACGACGTCGAGGCGGCGCCGACGCTGGTCCGAGCGGAACGCCCGATAGTCGGCGTCGGAGATGAGCGCGGCCGCGAGGCACGCGGGCCGCCGGCCGGTGTTGTACGTCCGGATGGTCAGCCAGGCCGCGCTCAGCAGTTCGTCGAAGACGTCGGCGTCGCCGCCGGACCGACGCCGCCGGGAGACGACGGCGAGCAGACCGGGAATCAGCCGTTGGATGACGATCCGACCGGCCAGATCATCGTCGGCGGCGAGCACCACCAGCTCGCGCAGGCGTAACTCTGCGGCTGCCGAGGGCGGCTGACGGAAGCCGATCGCAGCGAGGATCTGATCGAGGTCCCGCACCGGGCCGTCGAGGACCTGCCAGGCCGTGGCGTGGCGGAGTGCGTCTGGCCGGACCCGGAGGCGCGCCCATTCGAGCGTGAGGCGGGTGCCGGTGTCGTGGGGGATCGTTCCGAGACTGGACATGGGCGTCATCGTGGCGACATCACCTCACCGGACGTCTCACAGCCCGCCCCACCGGGCCCGTCGGCGGCGTTCACCGCGGGCCTCCCTCCCGTCCTCACCGACGAGGTGATGTCTCACAGGACCAGCTCAGCGGGCGTTTCTCGGTCGATCGGTGCACCCGTTTCCGGTGTCGGTCGCCGACGCGCCCACAGTCCGGCGTGGATGGTGCCTCGTCGATGCCGAACCGCTGCGATGCGGCCGTCGTGAGCCTGGTCGTGGAGGCCGGGCCCGACGCCGGCCGAACGATCCGGCTGCCTCCCGGTCGCTTCCTGGTGGGCCGGGCACGGGGTGTCGGCCGGATCGCCGATCCGTCGATCGAGGCGCATCACCTCAGCCTGCAGATCGATCCTCTGGGCGCCGTGGCGGTCACACAGCTCGCCGGGCGGGTGCCGGCACACATCGACGACGATCCGATCCACGGTGTTTCGCCGGTCGTGCCGGGTTCGGTCATCACGATCGGTGCGACCCGAATCCTCCTCCACGGTCTCGCTCGGTACGAGGCCGATGATGCCGACGACGGTGGTCGAGCCGACCCGGCCGGCGCTGTGGCCCGCGAGGTGGCCCGTGACGTGGACGGTCGATACGGCGGTGGCTCGGTGAAGCCGGGTGTCGTGTCGCGGCGCTCCGGACCGCCGACGACACCGTTGCCCTGCGATGACGCCGTTCGCCTCCCGGACGCGGACCTCGACGACCCGGCCCGGGTCGATGCCGCTGGGCGGCTCCGGGCGGCTCACGTGGCGCGAGTTCGCCGCGATCGATTCCCCTGGCAGCGGTGTGCCGACGATCCGGCCGCGTTCGTGGTCGCGCTCGGCGTCGGCAGGGTTCGGACTCCGATCTCGGTCGCCGACTCGCAGGGTGCGCCGGTCACCCATCTGGGGTACGACGTGCTCGCTCGCCTGGAACGCCACGAACGACAGGAGCTACCGGTCGTCGTCGATCTCGCTGCCCATGATCGGCTCGCGATCGTCGCCGCGGACACCGTCGGCATCGCTGTCGTTCGATCGGTCGTCGCCCAGCTCGCGCACCGGTGCGGGCCGTCGGTCTGGCAACTCCTGGTCGCCGATCGGCCGATGCGCCGCCGTCTGGGCGTCGATCATCTCCCGCACCTGACGTGGTCGTTCGAGCATCGCGACCGCAGCCGACTGGTCGTGATCGCCGATCTCGTCACGTTCACCTCCTTGCGACCGACGATCGAGCACCTGCGAACACACGCACGTCGACCGGTCAGTGTCGTGGTGATCGCCGACTCCGAAGCTGGGCTGCCGGCCGACATCGTGTCGACGCTCGCGATCGGAAGCGCCTGGCGAGGAGTGTGGCGTTCCGACCGCACCGCTGGATTCGCCGACCTCGTCAGGGTCCATGTCACGGGTGTTACGGAGGAGACAGCGCGCCGCTCGCTCGCGCCGCTGCGAGCGTTGTTCGATCCCGACCGGGGCGATCGGGTCATCGTGCCCCGCCGACGCGCCGTCGACGGCCCGATCACCGGCGCCGACCCGATCCGTTGTTGGCACGGACGCGATCAGGAGTCGTGTCGTCACCTCGTCGTCCGGGGTGGTGTCCTCAGCGGTCGCAGCCGGCGACCTCCGATCAGTCGGGGTCCGCCGGGGTGACGGGGCGTTCGTCGCTCAAGAGGTAGCGCGGACCGGCCCCGAGGCCGGCTGCGACGTCATCGGGGTTCCAGAGCCCGCAGGAGGCCAGTGAGAGGCAACCGCATCCGATGCATCCGTCGAGCTGGTCGCGCAACCTGGTCATGACGGCGATCTGATCGTCGAGGCGTGGCCGCCACGACGATGCGAGCCGTTCCCAGTCCCTGGCGGTTGGCGTGCGCTGGTCAGGGAGTCCGGCCAGCGCCTCGCCGATCTCGGCCAGGCTGAGACCGACGCGCTGGGCCGTCCGGATGAAGCTGACGCGACGCAACACATCGGCGTGGTATCGGCGGTGACCGGCCTCGTTCCGCTCGGATGTGATGAGACCGTGCTCCTCGTAGAAGCGCAGCGCCGACGTGGCCACGCCGGCCCGCTCTGCGATCTCGCCGATGGCCAAACGCTTGACTTCAACCATGCTCGAAGTCTTACCGTGCGTCGGTGTGAATGCGAACTCAGGTTCCGACGATGGCAACGGCACGACCGACACCGCCGCACGCGACGGTACCGTCGTCGGTCATCTGGACGACCTCGATGTCGGCGCGATGAAGATGGTGAAGGTCGACGGGCACCGGCTGTGCCTCGTCCGCACGAGCCAGGGTGTGTTCGCACTCGACCAGGCATGTCCGCACGAGGGCTACGGCCTCACGACCGGCGAGCTCGATGGCGATCTGCTCACGTGCGCCTGGCACAACTGGAAGTTCCGGGTGACCGACGGACGGTGCGTGCTGGGCGAGGAGGACGTTCGTACCCACGTCGCCGACGTCGCCGCTGACGGGACGCTGCGCGTCACCCTCGTCCGGCCCGACCCGGCGGAGCTCCGGCCCCAGCTCGTCGCCAGCCTCCGCCGCGGCATCGAGCGGGACTATGTCGGGCAGGTGTCGCGCGACATCGTTCGACTGCTCCGTATGGACGCGAACCCGGGCGAGCTGATCTGGGAGGCGGTCGCCTACGGTGCGCCCCGGGCCGAGTTCGGCTGGGGTCACGCGATCGCTTCGCTCACCGACTGTCTCGGGATGGTCGACAGCTACCGCGACGACGATCGAACGCTTCCGATCGTGCAGGCGATCGCCGGGGTCGCGGAGGAGGAGCGTGGCCGGCCGGTGCAACCCCTGCCCGACCCGCTCGCCGAGCTCCCGGTCGATCCGAGGGGCCTGTTCCGCGGGCTGGTCGAGGCCGAACAGCTCGAATCGGCCCAGACGGTGCTGCGTGGGGCGATCCATGCCGGTCTCGGCGCCGATGACCTCGGCCCGTGGTTCACCGATGTCGTCAGCGATCACCTGCTCTCGTACGGGCACGGCGCGATCTACGTCCAGAAGGCGTTCCAGTTGCTCGAGCGCATCGGCTGGGAGCGGGCCGACACCGTGCTGCCGTACCTGGTTCCGACGATCGTGTACGGCACGCGTGAGGACACCCTGCCGTACATGACCCCGTTCCACCGCGGGTTGGCGCAGCTCGACCTGGTCGCCCTGGCGGGAGCTGCGGACGACCCCGACGGGAGCTGGGTCGACGACGGTCGGTTGGTCGCGGCGCTGCTCGCTTCCGACCGGACAGAGGCGGCGCTCGCGGCCGGTCGTGCGATCTCGAGCGGTGCGTCGTTGGCGTCGATCCTCGACCTGGTGACGAGTGCCGTCAGCGAGCGCCTGCTCCGCTACGACCCGTCCGGCGAGTTCGACTTCCATGACGACTTCGGCTGGCTCGACATCACCCACGGGCTGACCTACGCCAACGCGGCTCGTTGGCACGTGTCGCGGTCGCCGGTGACGCCCGATCTCGTGCGGCTGGTGATGTGGACGGTGTTCCTGGCCAACTGGACCGGTCGCCACGAGTGGCACACCGGGGTGATGCGGCGGGCCGAGATCGAGCTGCGATCCGGGGACGTGCGCGCCTACGGCCGATCGCTCCAGCACGAGGCATTGCTCGACGGGACCACGGCGTTCATCGTCCACGCCCACGCCGTGAAGATGAGCGTCGCCGCAACGGAGGAGGCGATCAGGCTCGATTCGACACTGCCCCTCGATGCGACGGCGAGGTTCATGGCGGCGCCCAAGCTGGAGCGCTTCGTGGCCGCCACGGTCACCCGTTCGATCGATTTCCTGAGTGGGCGAACCCGACGCGACTGACCCGCCCAACCCGGCCCCGATCAGTGGTCAGGCGTCGTCGCCCTCGGATCGCTCGGGCTGGCTCTCGGTGGTCGCGTTCGCGATGTCGCTCTTCGTCGCGTCATCGGCGGTCGTCTTCTCGTCGGTGTCGTCGTCGGTGCCGGTGACCGCCCGGCCGTCGGCGAGGATGCGATACAGGGTTGTCGTCGTGTCCGTGATCGCGGCGACGGCCGCCGCGATCTGATCGGATGATCCGAAGCGACCGATCTGGCGGGCCGGTCCGGTCAGCTCGGCGACTGCCCGGCGGAGCTCGCCGTGTCGACCGAGTCCGTGGTCGTCCCAGGGCGCCTCGGCGCCGGATCTCTGGTGCTCGGCGACTCGCTCGCGACCGGCTTCCGTCAGCTCGAATCGGCGTTTGCCGCCGTCGTCGGTCGCTGTGACGAACCCTCGGTGTTCCAGCCGACGCAGGGCCGGGTAGATCGAGCCCGGGCTCGGCCGCCAACGGCCGCCGCTGCGCTCCTCGAGCGCAGTGATCAGCTCGTAGCCGTGCATCGGTCGTTCGGCCAGGAGTCCGAGCACGGAGGTTCCGATGGCGCCGCGTCGGGCGCGGCTGCGACCATGGCCATGGGGGCCTCGCAGCCGACTGTTCGATCGGCGGGCTGACAGGTCGTCCGGATGCTGCTGATGATGTGGTTGTCGGTGGTGCATACGCGTTCCTTTCGTGGTTCGCCGGCGCGAACTATCGACAACTGTAACGATATATCGTTAGATGTCAACCCGGACCCGCTCGACATCTGGCCGACCGGTTGTCGTCGCCGCTGCGGTTGAGCGTGCGTCGAGTCGTGGTGCCCTGGTGCTCGTCGACTCGACGACGCGATCGGTCCCTGGTCGGATCGTGGGTCCGGCACGTCGAGCAGGGTGCGGAACAACAGTGTCCCTGGCCAGTTCGCCGCGGCGAAACCCCTCGTCGTTCGATCGCAGATCAGCCGAACAGATCGATGTTCTGGATCCTGCTAGTGTCCTGTCCGGTTGTTTCTTCGATTATTTGTTGAGTTCGGGAATTTTCGTGTTCGTGGCGCGTTGTCGGTGCTGTATCCGCCAGCATCGAAGGGAACGTCATGGCCAAGCGAGGACGACCAGCCGCTGAGATCACGCTCACCGGGAACGAACGACGACAACTTGAGAGTTGGGCGCGCCGACACTCGACAGCACAGAACCTCGCGATGCGCTGCAAGATCGTGCTCGCCTGCGCCGATCCCGAAGAACTCACGGGCAGGCAGATCGCTGCGAAGGTCGGCTGTAACCCGGCCACAGTGTCGAAGTGGCGTCAACGGTTCGCCGAGAAACGTCTCGATGGTCTGATCGACGAACCGCGCCCGGGAGCTGCGCGCACGATCGGCGACGACGTCGTCGAACAGATCGTGATCGACACGTTGGAAGCGACGCCGAAGGATGCAACGCACTGGTCGACGCGGTCGATGGCCGAACGTCATGGGATCTCGCGTCAGACGGTGTCGGAGATCTGGCGGGCGTTCGGGTTGAGGCCGTGGGAGATCGACGAGTTCAAGATCTCACCCGATCCCCAACTCGTGGAGAAGATCCGCGACATCGTCGGGCTCTACATGAACCCGCCTGTCAACGCAGCGGTGTTCGCCGTCGATGAGAAACCACAGATCCAAGCGTTGAACCGGACCGCACCGATGCTGCCGATGATGCCCACCACCAACCAGCGGCGCTCGCATGACTACCGACGCAACGGCACCGTGGACCTGTTCGCCGCGCTCGACATTGCCTCGGGCAAGGTGATCTCCGAGCTGCGCCCGAACCACACCTCAGCGCAGTTCATCAAGTTCCTCAACAAGATCAACCGCGAAGTCCCCGCCGAACTCGACGTGCACGTCGTGCTCGACAACCTGTCGACCCACAAGACGCCAGCCGTTCACAAGTGGCTGCTGCGCCACAAGCGATTCCACTTCCATTTCACCCCGACCTATGGGTCGTGGATGAACCTCGTCGAACGCTGGTTCTCCGCGCTCACGACCAAGAAACTGCAACGCTCCGCCCACAACTCGGTCAACGCGCTCGCTGCCGACATCGTCGACTGGGTCGAACACTGGAACGACAACCCGACCCCGTTCGTCTGGCACAAGACCGCGGATGAAATCCTCGAACGACTCGGCCGCTACTGCGCCGACGTCACCAACACTGAATTCATCGACGGATCAACCTGACAGAACACTAGGCGCGGTGCGAGCAGCTGCGGAGGCCTGCGGCAAGCAACGTCGTGAACCGCCGGACGAGATCTCGGCTCGAGGGATCGTCGTCACCCCGATTGTGGGCGATGACGGCGAGCTTGGGCTCGAGCGCCACCAGTCCCTGCATCGTCGACCAGCAGAACCACGTCGCCTCATCGAGGTCGATGTCGAGCTGCTCGTCGTCGATGAGTGACCGGAGCGTGTTCTCGAGCACCCCATAGGCGAGCATGCCGGCGGTCCGGAGATCGGTGTCGTCGGGATCGACCACATCGGTCCGGAACATCACCTCACAATGCGCATGGTGCGACCGGGCGAGCTGTACGTAGGCCTCACCGATCGCGGCGAGGCGTTCGACGGGGTCATCGATGCCCTCCGCCGCCGCGCTGGTCGCTTCGTGGAGGGCCTGGAACCCCTCGGTCGCGATCGAGGTGAGCAGGCCACGCATGTCGCCGAAGTGGTGGGCCGGGGCGGTGTGCGAGACGCCCGCTCGCCGGGCGACCTCGCGGAGGCTGAACGCTCCGAGACCACGTTCGTCGATCACGTCGACCGCTGCCTGCCGGAGCGCGTTGGGGAGGTCCCCGTGGTGGTAGCGATCGGTGACGGTCGGCACGTCGTTCATCATATCGACATCTTGACACTGTCAAGGAACATCTGTACAGTGTCAACTTGTCACTGTCAACATCCAGCGTCACGTTCGGGGTCAGACCCCGAACGTGACAGTGAGGGAAGCCGCATGTCCACCGTCGACACCACCGTCATCGCGACCATGACCACTACGACCACCACCACCACGCATGGTCCGTCCGAACCCGAGGCCGCCGACCACGGTCATCGGCGCCGATGGGCCGTGCTCGCCGTCGTCTGCCTCGCCGTGTTCGTCACCGTGCTCGACGGCACGATCGTCAACGTTGCGCTGCCGTCGCTGGCGGTCGAGCTCGGCGCCACCACCCGGCAGCTGCAGTGGATCGTTGATGCCTACCTCCTCGCCTTCACCGGACTGCTGCTCGCTGCCGGCGGACTCGGCGACAGGTACGGGCGCAAGCGAATGCTGATCGCCGGCCTCGTCGTGTTCGGTGCCACGTCGGCGTACGCCGGATCGGTGGGCACGTCCGGATCGTTGATCCTCGGGCGGGCCCTCATGGGGATCGGTGCGGCGATGATCTTCCCTGCGACGCTGGCGATCCTCACCAACGTCTTCCGGGAACCCCGCGAACGGGCCAAGGCGATCGGCGTCTGGAGCGCGGTCAGTGGCATGGCGGTCGCAGCCGGTCCGATCACGGGTGGTTGGCTGCTCGAGCACTTCTGGTGGGGCTCGGTGTTCTTCATCAACGTGCCGATCTCGATCATCGTGGCGATCGTGTCCTGGCGGCTGATCCCGGAATCACGCGAGCCGGATGCGCCGGCCCTCGACAGGGTGGGTGTCGGCCTGTCGATCGCTGCCATCACGGCGCTCGTCCTCACGATCATCGAGGCACCCGAGTGGGGCTGGGCATCGACGAACACCGCCGCCGGCTTCGCTGCCGCCGCGCTGTTGCTCATCGGATTCGTGCGATGGGAGCTCCGGGTCGACAACCCGATGCTGCCGGTCACCATCTTCGGGAACCTTCGATTCTCCGCCGCGAGCATCGCGATCACGTCGGCCTTCTTCGCACTCTTCGGCTTCATCTTCCTGATCACCCAGTACTTCCAGTTGGTCCGTGGCTACGGACCGCTCGAGGCGGGGCTGCGCACCCTCCCGGTCGCGTTCTCGATCGCGATCGCCGCGGTGCTCTCGCCGCGGATCGTCGAGCGGGTCGGGACGACGAGCGTGGTGCGGGTCGGGTTGGCACTGCTGTCAGCGTCGTTCGTGTGGATCGCGCTCCGTGTCGAGGTCGACACCTCGTACCTCGAGATCGTCGGTCAGATGGTCTTCATCGGCGCCGGCCTGGGGGCCACCACCGCACCGGCGACCGAGTCGATCATGGGCTCGCTGTCAGCCGAGAAGGCCGGCATCGGTTCGGCGGTGAACGACACGACACGTGAGCTCGGCGGCACGCTCGGCGTTGCGATCATCGGCAGCGTGTTCAGCTCGGTGTACGTCGGAGCGCTCCGCGACGGTGGAGCTGGGAGCGTCGTCGCTGAGCTCCCGCCCGAAGCGCGTGCCATGACGGAGGAGTCGGTCGGTGCCGCCCGGTTCGTAGCGAACGACCTCGGCGTCAACGCCTCCGCCTACCTGGCCGAGGTCAACGACGCATTCCTATCGGGCCTCAGCGTCGGCTGCCTCGTGGCGGCGGGTGTCGCGGCCGCCGGCGCCGTGTTCGCGAGCCGCTTCCTCCCGGCCCGTGCCTGATTGCGAGTTGTGCCAGGCACAACTCGCAACGAGGGCCGGAATCGCAGCCAGATCGGTGATCTCGTGGGTGACGACATCGTCGGGTCCGGCGGTGTCGCCGTGACGGTTGAACCAGCAGGTCGCGATGCCGTAGTCGCTCCCACCGCGCACGTCGGAGGTCAGGCTGTCGCCGATCATGAGCGCTGTCGTCTTCGCCGGCTGACCGAGCTGCTCGAAGGCGATGTCGAAGATCTCCCCCCTCGGCTTGGTCACGCCGACCTCCGACGAGATCACGACCGCATCGAAGTAGCCGTCGAGACCCAACCGCTCGATCCGGGCCCGCTGGACGTCGCTCAACCCGTTCGTGACCATCGCCATCCGTACATCGCCCGCGAGCTGGTCGAGGAGAGCACGGGCGCCGTCGAACAGGTCGCCGTGGGCGCCGAGGCCCCAGACGAACGCGTCGGCCATCGCCACCGGGTCGGCGTCGATCTGGATCTCGGTGGTGAACTGCTCGAAGCGCCGAGTGCGGACCTCGGTGGGCTGTAGCTCGCCGCGTTCGACTGCTGCCCACATCGCTCGGTTGATCGAGACGTAGCGGTCGAAGTGGACAGCGGGATCGTCGAGCCCGATGGTCGCCATCGTGTGGGCGTATGCCGCGACCTCCGATGCATCGGAGTCGAGCAGGGTGTGATCGAGGTCGAAGAGCAGCGTCGTGTAGCGCACGCCGGGCAGTGTGTCAGCCGGTCTCGTCGTCGTCGCCGACGTGGCGGTCGCCGTATCCGTCGCTCGCGAGGTCGGGGGACTCGATGACGAGATCGCCGAGATCCTTCGGCATCGCTTTGTCGGCGTACTTCGACCAGTTGTCCTGGAGTGCGGTGATCAGCTGGGTGACGAACAGCGGCGACATGTTGACCCGTTGAACGAGGATGCCCGCCTTCGCACGGCCGTCGTCGTCGAAGTCGCAGCGCAGGAAGTCGATCGTGAACTCGTGTGGGGAGTGCCGGACGGCGGCAGCGTTGGCCCACACGCCGCCCATCTGCTCGCTCTGGGTGTGGATCTTCATCGGCCCAGCATGCCGTACGCGTGGGTCGGATGCAGGAGCAGCAGGAGCCGGCCCTCGTCGACCATGGCTCGCCGGTAGTCGGACCAGTCACCGTGCTCGCCCATCACCGAACGGTAGTACTCGACGAGGGCATCGACCGTGGCATCGTCGGGCGCGGCGGCGACCGGCAACAGCTCGGCATCGGCCTCGATCACGCAGTAGGCCCAGAAGTCGCTCTGCACGACATACAGCGACGCACGCGGGTCGCGATGCAGGTTCTTGGTCTTGGCCCTCGACTCGGTGACCGAGATGCGGATGACACCGTCGTCGCCGAGCCAGTACGCGATGTTCGAGAGCTGGGGGCGTCCGTCGCGCTTCTGGGTGGTCAGCACGCCGTGGTGCCGCTCGCGGATGAACTCGAGTGCATCGGACATCTCCATCCCGATGGGCTAGCACCCCGCCGAAGGCGGCGCAACGCCCGCAGGGCGACGTCGTGGTCGGCGGTTGCGTGGTCGGCGGTTGCGTGGTCGGCGACGTCGTGGTCGGTGTCGGAACCAGGCCGGCGACGTCGTGGTCCGGTGTCGGAACCAGGCGGCCACGGCGTCCACCGCGCCGTCGCCGTCGTGGTCGGTGTCGATGTCGATGTCGCTGGGAGATGATCGCTCCGGCGGTGAGAACGTGCGAGTTCTCGTCGCCGAACTGCGCGTCGAGTTTCGTGAGCGGAGATGATTCGGCCGGCGGGCCGAGCGATTCGATGGTGCCGCCGGGCTGCACGCCGAGCGACTCGACGGCGACTCGACGGCGACGGTCGACTCGACGGTCCCGTCGTCACCGACGGAGATCATGCTCGCGGCAGCGCTCGGCGTGAGGTCGAGCCGGCCCATCGGCACCCCTGCCGAGCGACGATCCCCCGATCGGTTCTGACGACCGGGCTGGAATCGGCGCGGATCAGAGGCAGGACAGGACGGCGTCGTTGAGTGCGATCGTGCGTGGATCGCCGGAGATCCCGCCGCCCATCTGGTTCATCACGTAGCCGTAGGCGACGCCGAGCTCGGGGTTGGCGTACCCCAGCGAGCCGCCGGCGCCCGGGTGCCCGAACGAGCCATCCTGGATCATCGGCGCGGCCTCGTTGTGGAGCCAGAACCCGGCACCGAACCGGGTCGGCAGCACGAGGGTGAGGTCGGGTCCGTTGACCCGTTCGGTCCGGGCGAGGTTCATCGTGTCGTTGCCGATCAACCTGATGCCGTCGACATCGCCGATGGTCGCCGCGTACATCCGAGCGATCGAGCGAGCGTTGGTGATCCCGTTGGCACCCGGCATCTCGGTCGCGTGCACGGCCCGGGTGTTGAAGTGGTTGTCGCCGACCATCAGGATCGTGCCGTCGAGGGTGAGCGCTCGGAAACCGTTCGTGCCCGGTCCGAGCACCTGCATCATCAGCGCGAACGCTTCCGGGTCGGTCGGCGGCGGCGCGACCTCGAGCCGGGCGACCCGAGACTCCTCCGACTCCGGGAGGCCGATCCAGAACTCGAGGCCGAGCGGACCAGCGATCTCGTCGGCGAGGAATCGGCCGATCCGGCGACCGTCGACACGGGCGAGCAGCTCACCGGCCAGCCAGCCATAGGTGATCGCGTGGTAGCCGTGCGCCGTACCGGGCTCCCACGACGGTGTCTGATCCTGGAGTGCCTCGACGACTGGCGTGACGGCCATGATCTGGTCGAAATCCACGGGGGCATCGACCGCGATCAGCCCGGCCTGATGGCTCATCATCTGACCGACGGTGATCCCGCCCTTGTCGGCGGCAGCGAACTCCGGCCAGTGCTGGGCGACCGTGTCGTCATACGACAACTTCCCCTGCTCGACCAGCATGGCGATGCAGATCGCCGTGGCGCCCTTCGTCGTCGAGAAGACGAGTTGCAGCGTGTCGGCGGTCCACGGAGTCGCGGTCCGCTTGTCGGCGGTGCCTGCCCAGAGGTCGACCCGTCGCCTGCCGTCGACGTAGAGGCTGAAGGCGGCGCCGAGCTCGCCGTGATGCGCGAAGTTCGCCGCGAACGCATCGGCGACCGCGCCGAAGCCGTCGGCGACCTCGCCGTGCACCGTCATCGCGTCCGCCATCCTGGGACCTCCTCGTTGTGGACTCCGATCGATCATCGCAGCCCGCGACTCCGTGGCAAGAGGCGCGTGGTCAGGATGCGAGACTGCAACCATGGCGACCGATCTGACCGGTGACACCGTCGAGTTGCTCCAGACCCTCATCCGGAACGCGTGCGTCAACGACGGCACCGCCGAGTCGGGGTTCGAGACCCGCAATGCCGACGTGCTGCAGGCCTACGTCGAACGACCCGGTGTCGACATCGAGCGTTGGGAACCGACCTCGGGCCGGGCGTCGTTCGTGGCCCGACTTCCGGGCACCGACCCGAACGCGCCGTCGCTGTGTCTGATGGGCCACACCGACGTCGTGCCCGTGAACCCCGACGGCTGGCGCGAGGACCCGTTCGGCGGTGAGCTGATCCGGGACGCCGACGGGAACGACGAGGTGTGGGGCCGTGGCGCGATCGACATGCTCAACCTGACGTCATCGATGGCCGTGGTGTTCCGGTCGCTCGCCGATCGCGGGTTCCGTCCCCGCGGCGACCTGCTCTACTTCGCGGTCGCCGACGAGGAGGCGGGGAGCGCTCACGGCGCCCGCTGGGTCGCCGACGAGCATCCGGATGCCATCCGCTGTGACTACCTTCTGACCGAGAGCGGAGGACTGCACACCGGTGGCGACGAACACCGCAGCATCAGCGTCAACGTCGCGGAGAAGGGGGTGGCCTGGCGTCGGCTCCGGGTTCGTGGCACACCGGGGCACGGTTCGATGCCGTTCGGCTCGGACAACGCGCTGGTCAAGGCCGCCAAGGTGGTGTCTCGGCTCTCGGACTATCGCCCCGCACCCCGCTTCCACGAGCTGTGGCGTGGCCAGGTCGAGTCGCTCGGCCTGCCCGACGACATGAAGGCCGCGATGCTCGACGAGGGCACGATCGACGATCTGCTCGCCGACCTGGCGCACCGGGGCGCGAAGGGGCACTTCCACGCCTGCACCCACACGACGTTCGCGCCGAACGTCGTCGCGACGAAGGGTCGGCCGAAGACCAACGTGATCCCCGACGTCGTCGATCTCGACATCGACATCCGCACGATGCCGGGCGAACACACCGACGAGGTCGTCGCCCATCTGCGCTCTGCGCTCGGCGACGAGCTGTTCGAGCAGATCGAGATCGAGGTGTTGATGGACGACCCGGCGTCGACCAGCCGGACCGACACACCGCTGTGGGATGCGCTCCAACGCGCGATCACCGTCCCGTTCCCCGATGCGCGCCTGAACCCTCAGTTCACGGTCGGTTTCACCGACGCCCGCATCTTCCGCGAGCTCGGCGCCATCAGCTATGGCGCCGGCCTGATGAGCCCGATCATCGACCCGGCCGAATTCGGCCTGCGGTTCCACGGGCACGACGAACGCATCGACGTCGAGTCGCTCCGGCTGACCACCGAGCTGTGGGAGCGGGTGATCCTCGACCTCCTGACGTGACGGCTGCGGCGCAGGGCTCCACCGATGGTGGCTGTCGCCTCGACGACCGAACGTGGCACCGATCTCGGCGCGATCACCAGGATGACGAGAACCGGAGTGCCGAGCAGCACGGACATGCCGATGGCGGTGCTCGCCTTGCCGGCCACGGCCAGAGCGGCCGCAAGCACGCCGATCGCGATCGCGATCGGCCACAGCGTGCGATGCAGGCTCCGGCACAGCGTTGCCGCCTCGGTGGTCTGGGCGTCGTGATCGTCGTCATCGAGCGCGAATCGTCGTCCGCCGAGCCGTTCTCGAGCGATGTCGGAGGGGCGACGGGTCACGCGTCCGATCAAACGTGATGGGTCATCGGTGATCGGCCTGGGTCATCGGTGATCGGCCTGGGTCACGGACCCTACGTGACGGGTCACCCGGTGCACGCGCCGCCGTCGTGGACGAGTCGGGCGGCCGGATCAGGTTCGACCCGTGCGGCAGGATGTCAGGACCGGAACGTGGTCGCGACGTACCAGGTGAACACGGAACCGAGGAACGTTCGCTGGACGAGGCCCTTGATCGACGAATCCAGACGTGTGGTGACCGCGGCCCCGACGAACCCGATTGCCGTCGTCACCCTGAGGACCCGGCTGAGGGTGCGGTACCACGTCGGGCCGGGCTGGGACGCGGTCACCAACGGCAGGGCCGCCCATGCGGTGAAGGCGATCACGGCGGCGATGCCGTGCCCGAGGTCGGCCGCTGTCGCTTCGGGATCGATCATCGGTTGCGGGCACCGAGGTTGGCTCGCCGGGATCGCCCCGGCAGCGATGCCTCCGACCCCGGCGATTCGGGTCAACGTCGTGATCGTCGCACCCGGTGCGGGCATGACCAGGGTTGCCGTCCCCAGCGTGATGATGCCGGGGATCATCACCGCAGCCGATCGCTCACCCGAGGCTGCGAGGCCGCTGATGTGGAGCCGCCGATGCGAGTATCCGGGCTGCAGCCGTGCGGCAACCACCGCAGCGATGGTGAAGAGGGCCGGTCCCCACAGTCCGGCGGTCCGTCGTATCGGGTGCATGCGGCCAGTGTGGCATGTGGCGTGCGACACCGGATCGGCCCACATTGCTCGGTGGGTGGGCGATGTTCGCGCCGTGGTCGTGCTGCGACGACTTCGCGCTCGGCCGAGGGTGGGTGAGCGTCGACTGCCCGTACGTCGACTGCCCGTACAAGGACCATCTCGTTCGCTACGTCGGCGGTTCCTACCTGGCGCCGGAGGTCGTCGTCATCGCCGCGGTCCGCAGGTGGTCGTCGTGCTCGCTGATCGTGGCGGCACCGATCGCCTCGCCGGCAACCGACGTGCCGCACCTGGCCGATCGCCTCGCCCACCGCGACGATCGCTCCGCCGGCGACGATGCGGCGAGCATCGGTGGCCCGCTCACCGCGTTGCTGAAGGTGAGCAAGCACGAACGATCTCGTCGATCTCGCCGATCCGGCGGTCGACGAACGCGAAGCCCGAGTCTGCTGTTGTGAACGACAACCTGGTGACGATGTAGGTTCGAGCCGAGGGAGGGACATGGCAAGACGGGGAGCGCCGCCAGCAGAGCCGATCGACGATCCGACCGCGGTCTTCGTGTCGTACTCGCGTCGCGACTCCGTCTTCGTCGAGACCGTCACGGCCCGATTGGAGTCGCTGGGCCTCGACGTCTGGCTCGATCGTGATGACATTCCGCCGTCCGCGAAGTGGCGCGACGAGATCCAGGACGGGATCGAGCGCTGCGATGCGCTGATCCTGATCGTGACTCCGGACTCTGCCCGGTCGGACGAAGTCGGCAAGGAGGTCGTCAGAGCCGACCAGTTGGGCAAGCGGATCGTGCCGGTCCAGCATCGCCAGGTCGATCCGAAGTCGACCCAGGCGGCCGTTCGAGACCGGAACTGGGTGGACTGGCTGACCGACGACCAGGCCGACGAGGCGCTCGGCAAGATCGACCAATCGCTCAAGGTCGACCCGGACTGGACCAAAGAGCACACCCGGCTCAACGGCCTCGCGCTCGCATGGGATCGACACCGCGGCGACAAGAGCCGGCTCCTCACCGGTGCCGCGCTGTCCGCGGCGGAGGAAGCGCTGTCGAAGCCGCGCCAGCGCGAACAGCCACAGGTGACGGAACTGATGCGCGAGTTCGTGACGCAGAGTCGAACGGTCGCGACTCGGCGTCAGCGTCGCCTGGTGATCACGTCGCTCACCGTCGCAGTCGTGTCGATCTCACTGGCGATCGCGGCAGTGCTCCTGGGGTTGGAGGCCGAGCGACAACGCCAAGAAGCCGTTCGCCAGCGCGATGCTGCCACCTCGACCGCGCTCGCGTCGCAGTCCGAGAATCGGCTCGCCGTGGAACCCGATCTCAGTGCGCTGGTGGCACTCGAGGCGTACCGAACCGCCGACACCGTCGACGCGCTCGGCAGCCTGCTGCGTGTCAACGACAACGTGACGACGTTCATCGACCGTTTCGCTGCCCATCCGATCACCATCTCGACGATCGCCGTTCGCGAGGAAGCCGGCCGCGTTGCGACCGCAGACATCGGTGGAGGGGTGGTCCTCTGGGACCTGGCCGAAGACGGCAGCGCTCAGCGACGCAGTCAATCGATCGACGTTCGCGCAGGCGTCACGGCGTTGGCGTTCGACGCCACGGGCGAGCAGTTGACCATTGCGTACGACGACGGCGACGAGATCGATGGCGTGGAGATCTGGCGAGTTCCTTCGGACTCGACCATGCCGGCCGAGCGGATGGATGACATTCCGGCGCCAGTCGGAATCGCAGCCCTGTCCCCCGACGGCACCGTCGGAGCGTCGTTCGTTCGCTTCGACGACGGAACGTTCGGTCTGTCAGCGCTCGACATGACGAGCGGCGAGTTCGTTGCGAACGGCTCGTTCGACCCGTCATCCGACGCCGCAGTCGGAGAGTTCGAACCCACGACCATGGTGTTCTCGCTCGATTCGGCCAAGGTCGCGTTCGGAGCCGGCGGTGAGATCCACGTCTGGAGCTGGAGGGAGTCGGACGAGATCGACGTCTTCCGCGTCGAGGATGTCGGGATACCGGACCTCGAGCGAACCGCGACAGCGATCACCAGCGTGGCGCTCATCGGCGACGGTGACCGGATCGCCTTCGGAATCGAGGAGGGCGACATCTACCTCGCCGGGATCGCCGGCCAGAATGTCACCCAGGCGATCGCAGCACAGCCGGCCTCGACCAGCGAAGCGCTGGCACTCACCTCGATCACGGCCACCTCCGACGACGGCACGAGCGAGACGGCGCTGGCCTCGGCACACAACAACGGCCAGGTCAGGGTGTGGTTCATCGACGGGTTGAATGCGTTCGAATCCGCGACGTTGCGTGGGCACGACGAGGAGGTCCGTGCAGTCGCGTTGACCACCTCGGGCGACGTGGTGTCGGGAAGTTGGGACGGCGACGTGATCTGGTCGAACGTCTTCCCGAGCGCCCGGATCGGCAGCTCGATCGTCGATCCCGTAACACTGACCAGCCACGACAGTGATGTGAACGTGCTCGAGTTCGTCGGAACCGACACGATCACCTCGCTGGGCGGCGATGCTGTCCTGAGATCGTGGGATCCGTCGGCGCGTTCGGCGACAGATGCGCTGACGGCGGAATCGGTCTCCAGCATGGGCGCAGCTGGCGACATCGTCGCGATGGGCAACCCTGCCGGCGTGATCACCGTGATCGACCGCGCCGCGCAGACGACCGTCGAGTTCCAGCAAGCGCACGACGGCGAGGTGACGCTCATCGCGGTCTCGCACGACGGCGCCATGGTCGCGAGCGTCGACGAATCCGACGCCGTCTGGCTGTGGAGCATCGATGGTGAATCGCGGACGGTCGTCGACACGCCGGATGACTTCGAGACGACTGCGATCGCCTTCCCGGGCACCGACACGCTGTGGATCGGAGGCTCGCTCGCCGTCGACGGCGGCGACGAAGCGATGGCGCTGCACATCGACACCGCGTCGGGCGACGTGATCGAACGGGCCCGCCACAACGACGACGAGCTCGGACACTCCGTCTCGTCGATCGCGCTGAGTCCCGATGGTGCCACGCTGGCGACCGGTGGCAGCGATCGGCGGATCTTCCTCTTCGACACCGCCGACGTGTCCGACGAGCGGGCTGAGCTCGCTCGACACCTCGAGGAAGTGAGCGACATCGTCTTCCTCGACGACACCGTCATGTTCGTGGGCGATCGCGACGGCCGTATCCTGATGTGGGATGTCGACGCCACCCGGCCCGTCGGCGAGCTCACGGGCCCAACCGATGGGGTCCTCACGATGGCGCTGCATCCCGCGGGTGACTCGCTCATCGCAGGCGGCGAGGATGACCGCATCTGGATCTGGGATCTCCGAGTCGACAAGTGGATCGAAGGGGCGTGCGATCTCGCAGGTCGCAACATGACGTCCTCCGAGTGGGAGCGCTTCCAGTTGAGCGACGACCCGGTCAACCACTGCCCGGAGTTCGGCCCCGACGATCGTCCACTGGCGGTCTACCCGGACACCGTCAGCGACGCAGGGTGACCGCCACCGTGACCCGCACGCCGGAGAACTTGCGGAGCGTCTCGGGTCGTGGCACGCCCGCCGGTTCGTCGATGGCGACGATCGACCCCCTCGTGCAGCAGCATCAACCGATCGGTGTACGGACCTGCGAGTGAGAAGTCGAGCCTGCGCTCTCTGTCGAGCGCCTCGACCGCATCACCACGTCCGCTGTCGATACCGTCGATCGAGTGGCGGCGACGGCGCGATCCATTCGTCCTCGGTGAGCTCGGCAACACCGGCAACCCCACCGCGTCCGCCGGCGGTGCGAGTGGGCCGGACCCGGGGGCCATGGCTTCGCCCTAGAGCCACATGTAGGTGGTCGTCGCGTGGGCCCCCCGCTCGCCGTTCGGCAGACGGAGGTCGATCTCGCCGAACACGAGGGTGCGGCCCACCTTGCTGGCGTGGGCCTCGAACGTGACCTCGCCGACATCGTCGGGGACCCCTCGCTCGAACGACGTCTGGAGATGCACGGTCGTGAAGTGCTTGTCGACGTCGTCGTCGAGCGACATCATCACGAACACCATGCCGACATCCATGCACGCCAGGATCGCCTGGCCGCAGAGGACACCGCCGGAGTGGGTGAGACGGGGCACCACCGGCAACGTGAAGCGCACCCGCCCCGGCTCGGCGTCGGTGATCCGCAACCCCATCTCGTGCATGAGTCCGGCGCCACCGTCGTCGTACCGAGCGGTGATCCTGTCGGCGAGGCTCGGGTTCACGCCCACCCGCACCCCTTCGTGCCACCGATCAGGTCGTCGACGGCCGGGTCGGTGACGCAAACGGGGTTCATGCCGTCTCGGCGGCGTCGAGGCCGAGCTCGCCGATCGACACCTCGCGCATTTCGACCTTGCGGACCTTGCCGGTGACCGTCATCGGGAACTCCTCGACGACCTTGACGTACCGCGGAACCTTGTAGTGGGCGATCCTGTCTCGGCAGAAGTCGCGCACATCGTCGGCCGCCATCGCGCTGGCGCCCGGTCGCAGCTTCACCCACGCCATCAGTTCCTCGCCGTATCGCTCGTCGGGCACGCCGATCACCTGGACATCTTCGATGTCGGGGTGGGTGTACAGGAACTCTTCGATCTCGCGTGGTAGATGTTCTCGCCGCCCCGGATCACCATGTCCTTGATCCGGCCGACGATGTTGCAGTAGCCGTCGTCAGCCATCACCGCGAGGTCGCCGGTGTGCATCCAGCCGTCGGCGTCGATCGCGGCGGCCGTCTTGTCGGGGTCGTTCCAGTAGCCGGTCATGACCGAGTAGCCGCGGGTGCAGAACTCGCCCGTCTCGCCCCGCTCGATCGTCTCGCCGGTCTCGGGGTCGGCGACGCGGATCTCGACGTGAGGGTGGGCCTTACCGACGGTGGCCGTGCGATGGTGGAGCGAATCGTCGGGCAGAGTCTGGGTCGACACCGGTGAGGTCTCGGTCATCCCGTAGCAGATGGTCACATCGACCATGTTCATGCGGTCGACGCACTGCCTCATCACCTCGACCGGGCAGGGGGAACCCGCCATCACGCCGGTCCGCAGCGATGACAGGTCGTACGAATCGAACTCCGCGTGGCCGAGCTCGGCGATGAACATGGTCGGCACGCCGTACAGCGAGGTGCACCGCTCCTCCTGGACGGCTTCGAGCACCGCCTTCGGTTCGAACGCGTCGCCGGGGATCACCATCGTCGCGCCGTGCGACGTGCAGCCGAGGTTGCCCATCACCATGCCGAAGCAGTGGTAGAAGGGCACGGGGATGCAGATCCGGTCCTGGTGGGTGATGCCCTGCAGCTCGGTCGTGAAGTAGCCGTTGTTGAGAATGTTCTTGTGGGTGAGCGTGGCGCCCTTCGGGAACCCGGTCGTGCCCGACGTGTACTGGATGTTGATCGGGTCGTCTGGATGCAGCGAGTCGCGCCTGGCCGCCAGCGCTGCGGGTGTGGTCGATGGTTCGCCGTCGGCGAGTGCTGTCCACTCCTCGCTCCAGAAGAACACCGATCGCTCGAGCGCCGGGACCTCACCGGCGACCGAGGCGACCATCTCGACGTAGTTCGACGTCTTGAACTCGGGCGCGGCGATGACCCAGCGGCAACCCGACTGGTTGAGCGCGTAGGCGAGCTCGTGGCTGCGGTACGCAGGGTTGACGTTGACGAGGATGACCCCGATCTCGGCGGTCGCGAACTGCACGAGCGTCCACTCGGCGTAGTTGGGGGCCCAGAGCCCGACCCGGTCGCCGACGTCGAGTCCGGCGTCGATCAAGTTCCTCGCGAGGCGGGTGACCCGCTCGCCGAACTCGTCGTACGACCACCGGATGCTCTGATGGCGCGAGATCAACGCGTCCCGGCCGCCGTGAACTGCGATCGTCCGGTGCAGGTTCGCCGGGATCGTCTCGTCGAGCAGTGCGACGTCGGCCGGTCCGTGTTCGAGCGCTGGTTGCCCCATGGACGCACAGTAGGCCCGGAGCGCCACCGGGCTGCACACGGGAACGGACGAGTCAGCCGGCGAGGGCGAGGACCGATTCGACGGTGTCGACGACGCGAGCGCGGATGTGGCCGGCCACCGCGTCGACGAGCCGGAAGCCGAAGTCCACGGCGGGTCCGATGAACACGACGACGAGCATCGTGCCGAGTCCGAACGGGCCACCGAGGAGCACCCCGAACGCGACGAACCCCGCCTCGAACGCCAGGCGGACCCTCGGTTCGGAGTGGCCGCTGCGATCTGATGCCGCTGCGGCGAGCAGCTCACCGGTGCCCGCACCCAGCCCCGACACGATGAGTGCACCGGCGCCGAGTCCGGCGGCGCCGATCGCCGCGACGTGGATCGCCGTGCGGGTCACGATCGAACCCGGGACGGTGAGGCCGGCGAGCACGTCGAGGATCACCTGGGCCATCGGCCCGATGAGGATCGGCGCCAGCAGCGTGCCGGCGCCGGGGCGACGCCCCAGTGCGGATGCGATCGCGATGAGCGCGCAGATCGTGAGCCACATCGCCACTGCGAGCGGGAGACCGGTGTGGTCGCGGACGGCGGCGATGAGCACGTCGAGTGGGCCGGGCCCGAGTTCGTCCCACAGCATCACTGCGACGGCGCACCCGATGAGCAGAGCACCCGAGACCAGCAGCGCGATGCGCGTCGTGAGTGCCAGTGCCCGCCGCGTGGGCCCCGTCGCCAGGACGCGGGCGACGGCGCCGGCGCGCGACCAGGCGCGGTCGGACAGCCAGCGCGTCACCGGGTCGGGGCGGTCTCGATCGGGCATCGCGTGAGTATCGGGTCGCGATCGGGGGGACGTGAGGAGATCGATGTGTGTCATCGGACACCCCTGTCTGCGTCACATCACGTCGCGTCATCGACGGCTCACCGGGCGGTGACGAGGACGAGGAGCCCGCCGACGATGACGACGGCGGCCGTGGTGCGGAGCAGCCCGCGGCGCTCGCCGAGCACCCGCCATCCGATCACCGTCGCGATCAGCACGCTCGACTCGCGCAGTGCCGCTACGTAGCCGACCGGTGCCCGGCGGACCGCGAGCAGGACGAGCCCGTAGGTGATCACGCTGATCGTGCCCGCCAGGGCCGTCCGCCGCCACGCGTCAGCGCCGACGCGTCGCAGGGCCCGGAACCGTCCCGTCGCCATCCCGACACACGTCGTCGTGACGCCGACCGTGGCGAACACCGCGAACACGTACGAGACGCCGTGGTACTGACGCGCGGCGTGGCTGTCGACCACCGTGTACGCGCCGATCGCCACCGCGACGAGTGAGGCGGTGGCCACCTGGTTCGGCGCGGCGCCGACGGCGAGGAGCGCCATGCCGCCGACGATGATCGCGGATCGCGACGATCGACACGAGGTGGAGGTCGTCGCCGAGCAGGGTGATGCCTCCGATCGCGGCGACCAGGGCACCGCCGCCGCGCGCGATCGGGTACGCGAGGGAGAAGTCCCCGGTGCGGTAGGCGCGGGCCAATCCGACGACGTACGGCAGGTGGATCAGACCCGACAGCGATGCCCAGCCCCAGGCTGCGAGGGGCAGGGGAGCGCTCACCAGCAGCACCACGGCGCTGGCGACTCCCGCGAGCAGGAATTGCCCCCACAGCGCCAGGAACGGGTCGATCGCCCGCTTGGCGATCAGGTTCCAGCCGGCGTGCAGCACGGCTGCCGTGAGGCCGTACAGGGTGGCGACGAGCATCGGGCGCTCAGTGTCGCCACGCGACGGGTGGCCACCGTCCGACCCCACCGTCGCGGAGCACGAGGTCGGCGAGCACGAGGTCGGCGAGCACGCGGTCGGCGTGCTGCGATCGCCAGGTGAGCATGCCCTGGGCGAGTGGGAGCACGACCGTCGGGTCGTTCACCGTCGTCCGCCAGGTCGGGTCGGTGGCGAGGACGAAGCACAGTGATGCGCCGTCGCCGAACTGCACGTAAGCGTGAGTGTCGGTGCGATGGACGGCCAGGTGCTGCCGCTCGAGGGCGCGGTCCCATGGCCAGTCGTGCGGGACCATTTGGACGAGCTCGCTGCGCCAGTCGTACTCCCAGTGGGTGGCCTGCCGCCACGTCCGAGGTTGCTCGCCGTCGAGGAAGCCGGTGAGCGGGTAGCCGTCGCACTGCGCGGGCACTGGGACCCCGATCACGTCGCAGATGGTCGGCATCAGATCGACGTTCTCGGTGAACGAGTCGACGACGGTGCCGTGCCGACCGGGGTGACGGGGATCGCGGACGATGCAGGGGATCGCATAGCTCTGCTCCCAGTAGCCCAGCTTCTCCTTGAGACCGTGGTCGCCGAGCATCTCGCCGTGATCCGACGTGACCACGACGACGGCGGAGTCCCAGCACCCGAGGCGGCGGAGGGCGTCGCAGATCCGCCCGATCTGGTGGTCGGCGTGGCCGATCATGCCGAAGTACTGCGCCCGCATTCGTGCCAACCCGGCCGCGTCGGTCGGCGCTGCCGACGCCGGCAGGCCGAGCACGGCTGCATGGAATGGTGGCGGGTCGGCGACCGCGACGATGTGGTCGCCAGTCTCCGCCGGGTCGTAGGTGCGCGACCACTCCCCTGGGGCGGAGTACGGCGGGTGTGGGCGGAGGTAGCTCAGGTGAGCGAACCACGGACCGGTCTGCCGCTCGATCCAGGCGATGGCGTGATCGGTGAGGAACGAGCCGACGCTGAGCTCCTCGGGTCGTTCGTGTTCCGTCGCCAGCATCGCGATCGCTCCCGTGCCGATGTCGTGACCCAGCCCGGCGAGCCAGTCGAGCCAGGGGCCCTGGTCGTCGGGGATGTGCAGGACGTCGTCCATGCCGGGGAGGACACCGTTGTAGGTCGACAGCCGCGGATCGTCCGCGCCGGTCGCGTTCCGAGGGTCGATCGCCTGATCGCTGTAGCCGAAGAGCGCCGGCTCGTACCCGGCCCGGCGGGAGGCCAGCGCCACGTTGTCGAAGCGGGCATCGAGCGGGGAACCGTTGCCGACGACGCGGTGGTTCATCTGGTACATGCCCATGTAGAGCGACGCCCGCCCCGGCCCGCACGGTGCGGTCTGACCGTGATGGCGCGCGAACCTCACCCCCTGGTCGGCGAGCGCGTCGAGTGGGGGCGTGCGCACGATCGGGAGGCCGGCGGCGGACAGGCAGTCGGCCCGGAACTGGTCGAGGGTGACGAAGAGCACGTTCGGCCGCACGGCCGAATCCTCGCAGCTGCGGCACCGGCGACGGTCGTCGCACCGGAGGCTCAGGCGGCGAGGACGCCGTCGATGATGCGCACCGTCCGGTCGCAGTAATCGGTGATCCGCTCGTCGTGCGTCACGACGATCGCAGCGGTGCCCCTCGACTTCATCTCCGACCGGATCAGCTCCATCACCTGTGCGCCGAGCTCGGTGTCGAGCGCGGACGTCGGCTCGTCGAAGAGCACGAGGCGAGGCTCGTTCATCAGTGCGCGGCCGATCGCGACCCGCTGCTTCTGGCCGCCCGACAACTGCGCCGGTAGGTTGCGGGCGCGGTCGGTGAGCCCGAGCTCGGAGAGCAGTCGGTCGGCTCGCTCGCGCGCCGGTTTGCCCTCGCGGCGGCCCAGCTCGTCGACCACCAGCAGGTTCTCGCGTGCGGTGAGGAACGGGACGAGATTCACCGATTGGAACACGAATCCGACCTGATTCTGCCGGAAGGTCGTGAGCTGCTTGTCGGAGTAGCCGCTGATCTGCTCGTCGCCCACCGCCACCGAGCCCTCGGTCGCCGTGAGGATGCCACCGGCGATCGAGCACAGCGTCGTCTTGCCCGAACCCGACGGCCCGACGAGCGCGACCATCTCGTCGGCGGCCACGGTGAGCGTCGCGTGATCGAGCGCGACGACCTCGTCATCGCCCATCGGATACACCTTGCGCACGTCCGACATCCTGAGCGCCGGTGCGCTCATCGGGCCGCCTCTCCTCGGTGCGCGCGGGCGGGCGACGGCGAGCGGGTGGCCGCCAGCGGCTGTCGTGGCCGGGTGCGACGGTGGTGGGTCATTGGGAACTCCCGAGTGCGGAGGCCGGGTCGACGCGAAGGACCCGGCGGAGTGAGAAGCCGCAGCCGATGACGGCGGCGATCAGCAACAGCACGATGCTGAACACGATCCGGCCCGCCGAGATGTATAACGGGATCGAACCGGGCGGTATCGCGAGATCCAGGACGATGACCGCTGCACCGGCGACGATGGCCGCGACGAACGTGACGGCGACTGCCTGGACGACGAGGCCGGCGAAGATGGTCCGCGACCTTGCACCGATCGCCTTCAGCACGCCGTAGAGCGCGGTGCGCTCGACGGTGAGGAGCGCGAAGAAGAGCGCGATCACGACGAGCGCGATCACCACCGTGACGCCGAGGATCTGGTTGAACGTCGTCTGCTGCTCGGTGACGCCGGGGATCTCGTCGATCGCCTCGGGGATGGTGAAGGCCTCGACCTCGTCGCCGAGCGCGCGATTGACAGCCTCGACGACCCCGGATGCCTCTGTTCCGGCGCCGCGCACCACGAGTGCCTGGTACACGCCGTCGGCCAGCGCGGCGTCGGGCCGGTTCTCATTGAGCACGCGACGCCATGTCGTGGTGTCGACCCAGAGACCACCCTGCCCGGCGTACGCGGTGTCGGCGACCCATCCGGAGATCGTGACCGGGGTGCGCGCCGGCCCGATCAGCAGTTCGTCACCGAGCTCGACCCCGTCGGCTTGGAGGATCTCGTCGGCCCATGCAGACCCGGTGGGCGGCGGTTCGGGAACCCCCGTCGGCGGGAGCTCATAGCCCCAGAGTGCGGTGTTGGCGAGCTCGCGTGGGCCGTTGCCGGGGACTCGTGCGCCGAGCAGCACCACCCCGAGACCGCCGGTCTCCGACACCTCGTCGATCTGCTCGATCGACGCGCGAGTGGTCGGCTCGATGCGGCTGCGGAGAAACGAGGCCTGCGAGGTCTCCGAGTACACGAGCGCGTCGGCGTCCTGTGCCCGCACCGCGCCGGTCGAGTTGCGGATGAGACCGTCGAGCAGGCCACCCAGGAACATCAGCAGCACGGCGATCAGGGTGAGGATCACCGTCGCGGTGACGAATCGGCCGGGTCGGCGGATGAGCTCGCGCAGTGCCAGCTTCATCGGTTTCCGCCTCCCGTGGTCGCCTCGATCGGGTCGATCGCCAGGACCCGTCGTGCCGACACGATCGAGCTGCCGATGCCGAGCACCAGCAGCAGCACCGCCCAGACGATCACGGCCTCGGTCTCGAACCGCAACGGGATGCCGCCGAGGCGCTGTTGTGAGATCGGCGTGTAGAGGGCGAGACCGATCAGGAAGCCTGCGGTGACGATGATGACCGCCTGGAGGAGGAGCGACGCCACGAGCCGGCTCGCCGGTGCACCGATCGCGCGCAAGAGCGTCAGCGCGCCGGCCTTCTGGAACGTCACGATGAGGAAGAAGAGCCCCGTGACGCACGGGATGACCAGCCCGTACAGCAGGAAGATGATGCGAAACGACTGGCGTACCTGGGCCACGCCGGGTGTCTCGTCGGCGGCGTCGGACCGGACGAGAGCGTCGAGGTCGTCGGAGCCGGCGTTGATGTCGGCGACGAGCTGGTCGGGCGTCACGTCAGCGGTCGGGGCGACGGCCAGCACGTTCGGCAACGGCGTGCCCGCGTCGGGATTGACCGATTGGATGGCCCTCACGTAGTCGTCGTACGCGACGAACAGTGTCGGGCCGGCGTTCAGCTGGACGTCGCGGGCCAACCCGACGACGGTGATCGCGAGACCGTTCGGTTCGATGGCGACGGTGTCGCCGAGGCCGAATCCGGAGGAGGCATCGGCGTCGCTGCCGACGGCCTCGCCGGGCCCGTCGGGGTATCGACCGGCGATCAGCTCGTTCGGAGCCCCGAGCGCGTCGTCCTCGAACCCGATCAGGGTGGTGTCGAAGCGCTCGCCGTCGGCGACCGACACCGTGAACGTGCCCTGACCGAGCCGGCCGACGGCGCCGACGCCGTCGGTGGCCTCGACCATCGCCTCGAGATCGGGCGTGATGATGCTCCCCTGGATGACCCGTTGCCCGTCGACCGAGTACACGAGCACGGGCGCCGACTGGTTCCGGATCGCACCGACGAACGAGGTGAGCAACCCGTTCTGCAGCGATTGCTGGAACAGGATGAGGAACACGAGCATGCCGATCGCAACGATCAGCAGTCCGAACCGGACCTTGGCGCGCGCCATCTCCTTCAGTGCCAGGAACATCGACGGTCATTCTCTCCGCTGGTGGCCGGCTGCGCCCAACCCGTCTCGGATCGATGGCGCTCGACGGTCGGGCGCTCGATCAACGGGCGCGTAGCTCGAGGCGGTCGCGCTGCACGATTCGGTAGCTGCGCTCGTGTTGTACGAGCCAGCCCAACCGGATGAAGCTCGCGATCGCCTTGTTGACCCGCTCCCGCGACGCTCCCACCATGCCTGCCAGCTCCTCCTGGGTGACCGGAAGCTGGAACTCGTCGGCACCGTTGGCGAGCTCGAGCAGCCGCTTGGCAGTCCGGCCGGTCACGTCGAGGAAGACCGAGTCGGCCAAGACCTCGTCCATGACGCGAAGGCGCGTGGCGAGCAGTCGTGTCACGTTCCAGAGCAGGCGTGGATCCTCCTCGAAGAGTTGACGCACCGGTCCGAACGGGATCTCGAGCACGGTCGACGGTTCGAGCGCACGGGCGAGAGCGGAGCGGGGGCCGTCGTCGAGCAGCCCGAGCTCGCCGAAGAGGTCGCCCGGCTCCATGAGCGCGACCACGCTCTCGCGACGATCGACCGGGCTGGACATCGCGATGGCGATGCGTCCGGCAACGACGAGATAGATGGCGTCGGGAGGATCGCCTTCGTCGAACAGCACGTCGCCGCGCACGAGTGGCCGGTCGTGGCCGGCCGCGGCGACTCGCGCCAGCATCTCGGGTGTTGCGTCGGCGAAGAAGGACGTGCGGGCGAGGCGGTCGATGTGGTCGGGCATCCTGAACGACACGGTACTACCCTCGCGTGTTGTGACTCGCCCCAAGGTCTGGACCGTCGTGGTGGGCGGCGGCACCGGCGAGCGTTTCGGTCGACCGAAGCAGTACGAGACGATCGGCGCCGAGCGAGTCATCGATCGATCGAGGCGGATCGCTGCATCGGTCTGCGACGGTGTCGTCCTCGTGGTGCCCGCTGCCGACGCCGAGCGCGAGGGTGGCGTCGCCGGCGGCTCGACCAGGAGCGCGAGCGTTCGCTCCGGGCTCGCCGCCGTGCCGAGCGATGCCGAGATCGTCTGCGTGCACGACGCGGCACGCCCGCTCGCCACCGAGGCGCTGTTCCGGCGGGTGATCGATGCGGTCGCGGCGGGCGCCGACGGCGCAATTCCGGGTATCGCCGTGCCCGACACGATCAAGATCGTCGCCGACTGCAATGGCGAGACGGTCGTCGTGGCGACTCCCGATCGGGCGACACTCGTCGCCGTGCAGACGCCGCAGGCGTTTCGGGTGCAGGTGCTGCGTGACGCTCATCGCGGCGGTACCGATGGCACCGACGACGCGGCGCTCGTGGAGGCGGCCGGGGGTCGGGTCGTCGTCGTCGGCGGCGAGGCGGACAACCGCAAGATCACCCATCCCGACGATCTGGCATGGGCGCGCAGGCGCCTGGACGAGCTGGAGATGGGCGGGCGCGCGCGATGAGGGTCCGCGTCGGACAGGGGTTCGACGTCCACCGTCACACTGACGACCCCGATCGCGTCCTCGTGCTCGGCGGCTGCCGATTCGACGGGGAGCCGGGCCTCGTCGGTCACAGCGATGCCGACGTCCCGGCCCACGCCGCCGCCGACGCCCTGCTCGGCGCCGCCGGCCTCGGCGACCTCGGTGAGCACTTTCCGGATCACGACCCGAGGTGGTCAGGCGCCGATTCGCTCGCCATCCTGTCGGCGACGGCAGCGATGCTCCGCTCGGCCGGTTGGTCGATCGGCAATGTCGACGTCAAGGTCGTGTGCGAGCGACCGAAGCTCGCGCCCAGGAAGGATGAGATGGAACGCAACCTCAGCGCAGCGGCGGGAGCCCCGGTCACGGTGTCGGGCCGGCGCGCCGAAGGATTGGGCGCGATCGGCCGCCAGGAGGGGATCGCGGCGTGGGCGGTCGCTGTGATCACCGGGCAGGCGTCGGCGTGAGCGGACGCTCGTCGAGTGGCCGACGCGGCCCGGGTCAGGGACGCGCCGGTCGTGCGGCAGCGGGTCGACGATCGGGTCCGCCGCGCAGCCGAGGCGCCGGTCGCACCGGGCCGGTGCGCGCCGGCGACGACAACAAGCCGAAGCGAGCCGACAAAGGGCTCGGTGGCGAACAGGTCGAAGGACGCCAGGCGGTCCGTGAGCTGCTGCTGGCGCAGCGCCGCAAGGTTCACGAGATCTGGATCTCCGGTGATCTCGAGGGCAGCGACACCATCGAGGACATCGTCGCCATCGCCGGCGCGAATCGAGTCCCGATCGCGTACGTGGCGCGCAGGCGCCTGGAGGCCGAGGCTCGCAGTGAGGCCCCCCAGGGTGTGCTCGCCAAGGCAGCGACGCTGCCCGAGGCCGACCTCGGTCGTTTCCTGAAGCGCCGTGGCTCCCGACCCCCGTTCCTCGTCGCCGTCGACGGGGTCACCGACCCGGGCAACCTCGGTGCGATCGTGCGCAGCTGCGACGGAGCCGGGGTCGATGTCGTCGTCGTGCCGCGTCACCGTGCGGTGCACGTCACCCCGACGGTCGCCAAGGCGTCGGCCGGCGCGGTCGAACACGTTCCGATCGCTGTCGTGTCCGGGCTGCCGAGCGCGCTACAGCGCATGCGTGACGCGGGGATCTGGGTGATCGGACTCGACGACGCTGCCGACCGGAGCCTGTTCGAGATCGACGATCTCGCCACGGATGCCGTATGCGTCGTGCTCGGGGCCGAGGGTGCCGGGCTGTCGCGACTCGTGCGCGAACGCTGCGACATGGTCGTCAGCATTCCGATGCACGGCCGTTTGAGCTCGTTGAACGTCTCGGCAGCAGCTGCATTGACCACGTACGAGATATCGAGACACCGCAGCGCTCGATAAGTACAATCGACCGCTCAGTCGCAAGGCCGCTACCTCGATGATGGACCCCGCCACCACTGATCCCCACGACTCCTCCGCCGCCGAACGCGCGCAGCGCATCGGTCGGCGTCGATTCCTCCAGGGCGCAGGAGCGATGGCCGGCGTCGGGGCGCTGTCGGCAGCGGTGCCGGTGGGTGTCGCCGATGCGGCGATCCCGGCTGATGCGAGCAAGTTCGTCGCGCTGCCCGCTGCGGTCCGAGTCGTCGACACCCGCACGCCGGGCGGGTACCGTTTCACTCGTCTCGCTGCGGATCGCATCCGGATCCAGGTCGCCGGCGATCACGGGGTGTCGCCGACGGCGTCGGCCCTCGTGCTCACGCTCGCGGGTGTCAACCGGGGTGAACCCAACTGGGTGGTCGCGGTTCCCAGCGGCGCGTCGATCCCGCTCGCTGCGAATCTCAACCTGCGTGAGCCGAACGAGATCAACGCCAACCTCGTCACCGTCAAGCTCGGAAGTGGCGGAGCGATCGATGTGAAGTCGCGAGTCCCGTGTGACGTGGTCGTCGATGTGATCGGCTTCTACGAGCCGGTCTCAGGCGCCGTTCGCGAAGGTCGTTTCGTCGGGCTGTCGTCGGCTCGGCGCGCGCTCGACACCCGCCCGTCGCTCACGACGGCCGGCGGTTTCTCGATGGTCGACGTCACCGACCTCGGGGTGCCGGCCCACGCCTCGTCGGTGGTCGTCAACCTGACGGCGACCGAGACGACGCAGTCGGGCTGGTTCACGGCGGTCCCCATGTCGATGCGCACGAAACCGACGACGACGAGCCTGAACGTACGCGGCGCGGGCTCGACGCGCGGCTCGGCGGTGATCGTCCCGCTGACGAACGTGAACGGCCGGCTGCGGTTCAAGGTCTACTCGCTGTTCGCGGCGAAGCTGGTCGTCGATGTGTTCGGCTACTTCACCAGCGAGTCGAGCCCGCTCTCGACGAACGGCCTGTTCGTTCCCGTGGTGCCCACCCGCATCCTCGACACCCGCCAGCCGGAACAGATCGGAAGGTTGTGGCCGCGGTGGGTCGTGGAGGCGACCGTGCCCGGTGATGCCGCGACCGGTGCCGCGATCGTCTGCAACGTGACTGGGGTCGACTCCCGCGACCGGGGTCATTTCCGAGTGTCGGCGGCGCGGCAGTCGATCCCGGAGACGGCCAACGTCAACTGGTCGACGCCTGGCGCCTACGTACCGAACCACGTGATCACACCGATCACCGCCGGACGTGGGGTGCAGATCTACTCGTCCCACGGAGCGCACGCAGTGGTTGATCTCGCCGGCTACTTCACCGGGACGCCGAAATCCGCGCAGCTCTCGAAGTACGTCAACCCGCCGCCACCGCCCGCTCCTCCGGCGTGGACGTTGCGGGTGCCCCGCTTCGGTCTCACGTCCTCGGTGCTCGACGGTGACCCCGACCGGGTCACCAACTCGGGTCGCAGCTGGCACTGGGCCGGCACGGGGAACATGGGCCAGGCCGCCAACGTCGCCGTGTTCGCACACCGCACCGACGCCGGTGGACCGTACCGGCACCTGAACACGATGCAGGTCGGCGACCAGTTCACCGTCACGACCGGTGACCGGCGTGAGTTCACCTACCGCATGGTCCGGCGCGACCTCACCGATGCGGTACCGGCCAACATCCTGAACGCCGTTCGCGCCCATCCGGGCACGACCTTCTCGATGGTGGCGTGCACCGTCGGCTTCGACCGGACGAAGGCTGCGTACCCGGACCGCTGGGCGCCCACCAGCCTCAGATACCGGATCATCGTGACCGGCGAGCTGGTCTCCTGGCGCGAGTTCTGAGACCGATCGCGTCGCCGACGTCGGCGTGATTCGGTCGGTGTCGGGCGTCGGTCGCGATGCCATCGAGCACGCGGTGAGAATCGTGACCGGGAGGTGGCGAAGGCCGAGCAGGTGACACGCGAACAGGAAGCCGCGATCCGGCGTCGGCAGGCGGTTCGGCTGACGCTGCTCGCGCCGATCGTGGTCGCGGCTGCCGGGGTCGCGCTCGACAACCGTCAGGACGTTGTGCTCGGGTACGTGGTCGGGGAACGGTCAGCTCCACTGATCATCGCGCTGGTCGCCGCGTTCGCGCTCGGGGCGATCGCCGGCCGGTTGACGTCACGACGCAGCTGCGATGCCCAGCCATCGCGTGAGGTCGGACACATCCGACGTCCCGTGATGGAACGTCGCGGTGGTCGCCGATCGGGCGACCGGTCCTTCGGTGATCGGCCGCCGCGCTGCACAGCAATGAACGTCGGTCATCGCTCCTGGTCACAGCGGTAGCCTGACGCCGCGCCGGGTTAGCTCAGTTGGCAGAGCACTTGACTTGTAATCATGTGGTCGTGGGTTCGATTCCCACACCCGGCTCTCAGAAAACACCAGCTTAGAGGCCATGCAAGGTTGTGCGTTTGTGAGGATTCTGGGCTCGTGCCCACGGATTGCCCACGTGCGTTTGTGAACGCGGTGGCGTTGCGGGCCATGAAGGGGTCGGTTCGCAAGCCCCGAACCGAGGGGGGAACCTGGAGCTACCGGCTCGATCTCGGCCTCGACGACCGAGGCCGACGACGTCAGCAGGAGGTCGGCGGCTTCCGCACGAAGAAGGACGCGCAGGCCGCGTTGAACGAGGCGCTCGCCGATCGCCAGCGCGGCACGTACGCGCCGCCCTCTCGTACGACGGTGCGCGGCTTCCTCGACGAGTGGCACGAGGGCGCTCGCACCGAGCTCGCGCTCACGGCCTGGACGAACTACGGCCAGATCATCCGCCGCAACATCAACCCGTACCTCGGCTCGAAGAGGCTGACCGACCTGTCGCCGATGGACGTCAAGCGATGGCACGGCACGTTGCTTGAGTCGGGCCGGCGAGACGGTGAGGGACTGTCGGTGGCCTCGGTGAAGCTCGCCCACCGGATCCTGCGACGGGCGCTGGCCGACGCGGTGCGGTGGAACCTCATCGTGACGAACCCCGCGGCGGCGACCCGAGTCCCCAAGGGTGAGTCCAAGGAGCTGACCGTGTGGTCGGCCGACGAGGCGCGCCGGTTCCTCGACTCGGTCGCCGATGATCGCCTCGTCGCGCTGTGGACGTTGGCCTTGCACACCGGGCTGCGCCGCGGCGAGCTGGCGGGGCTGCGGTGGCGGGACGTCGATCTCGACGCCGGCACGCTCACCGTCGCCCAGCAGCGAACGACGGCGAACCACCAAGTCGTCGTCACGACACCGAAGGCGAAGAGCCAGCGTCAGCTGTTGCTCGCACCGGCGACGGTCACGGCACTGCGCGCGCATCTCAACCGGCAGCGCCAGGAGCGGTTGGCGCTCGGTCCCGCGTGGACCGATTCGGGTTACGTGTTCGTCGACGAGGTCGGTGTGGAGTACCACCCGCATCGCTTCACGAAGATGTTCGAGGATGCGGTGAAGCGGGTGGACGTGCCGAAGATCCGTCTCCACGACACGAGGCCCACGATGGCGTCGCTCGCGCTCGAGGCGGGCGTGCACCCGAAGGTCGTGCAGGAGCAACTCGGTCACTCGGCGATCGCGGTCACACTCGACACCTACAGCCACGTCCCCCAAGCCGTGAAGCGCGACAGCGCCGACAAGATCGCCGGCCTCTTCGGCGAGTGACCCGATGCGGCTGATCTACCTCGACGAGTCGAAGCGAGCGAACCGCTATCTGATCGCCTCGACGACGGTCGACGCCGCCGGAGCGATCGAGGTTCGTCGAGAACTCGGTCGTCTCGTGCTGCCGGGTCAGCGACGACTCCACTTCAAGTCAGAGTCGGACCGACGCCGACGTGAGCTGCTCGATGCGATCGCCGGGCTCAGCTGCGTCGTCCGCGTCTACTCGGTCAGGCGATTGGCCGAACCCGATGCGAGGACGCTGGCGCTGTCCGCCGTGGTGAGAGACGTACAGGCCGCCGGCGGCGACTCCACCGTGTACATCGAACGAGTCGAGGGACTCGAATCGCTGGATCAGGCGACGATCAGCCGAACGAGGTCGCGACAGCCGCCGCTGACCTGGCATCATCTGTCGCCCTCCGAGGATCCAGTGCTCTGGGTGTCTGATGCCGTCGCGTGGGCCGTCGGAGCTGGCGGATCGTGGCGGGACCGAGTCGACGCAGTGCTCGACGGTCTGGTCGAGCTCAGCCCCTAACGCGCAGAACCCGCACTACGGTCGTCCGGCCGTCGTGCGGGTCCACTTCGTCGGCCCCTCGGGCCTCTGCACTGTCCAGTATGCGCCGCCGGCTGGAGTGGCGCAACTGCTCGGGGTGTCGAGGCATCGCGGGCGCTGTCGGCGAGTATGTCCTCGGCAAGGATCCTACGTGGTGGGAGATGCTCGACGACCTCGGCGTCGCGGCGCTGCGACCTCACCCGTGAGATGCGAAAGCCCCGGCGCCCGTCTAGCAGGGTGCTGAAATTCGATCTGGCACCGAGCGACCGGATTTTGACCCTCCGGACGCGAGCGACGATCTCGACAGCGCTGGAACCAGACACCGGAATTTCGAAGCGAATCCTGCAGCCGCCGTTCATCACCGCTACGACCCTGACAGGTCCTCGGCCCGGCACTCCGGGGCTGACGTCTTCCACTAAACATATCACGCAGCGGCACGTCCATCATCGGGCCATCGGATGGCCGAATCAACCCCGCAGCGTGTGAAGTGTGCCCGCACCCGGTCGGCATTGCACAGTGTTTGAACGCGGTGGGGCACACGAATGTCGGGCTACATCCCGATGTCGAGCCCGGGCGGCTCGGGACGTAGCTGGGGGTGCATGGTCGGCTGGGCGGTGGGCGCCGGTCGCGTTGGGGCGAGGTCGTGTTGGTGGATCCAGGTGGTGAGGGGTTCGGCGAGGGCTCGGTGGTGGCCGCCGGTGTGGTGGAGGTGGTGGGCGGCGTTGATGAGGGCGGTGGGTGGTGCCGTGTGTCCGGTCGCCCAGGCGTGCCAGATGTCGAGGGCGTCGAGTTGTTGTTCGGCGTTGGCGAGCCGATTCTGGTATCGGCTGAGGCTGCGCGCGAGTTGCTGGTCGATCTTGCGGTGCTGCTGCAACCGGTGCTGTTCCTGACGGAGCTGGTCGCGTTGGTCGAGCAATGGCTGGACGCGGCGGGTGAGTTCGTCAAGCGCGGTACGGGCAGTGGCGACACCATCGGTGGCCTCGGCCACCGCGTGGCGGGCGGTGCGGCGGTGGAGACGGCCGGTGGTGGCGAGTTCTCGTTCGGCATTGCGTCGGCGTTGCTCGGCGTGGCGGAGGTCGCTGGTGGCGCGGCCGATGGCGTCGTCGTGCGGGGTGCAGTGTGGTTCGAGGTCGGCGAGTTGTCGGCCGAGCTGGTCGATGCGCTGTCGGAGCTCGGCGTCGCGTTGCTGTTCGGTTGTGTGGGCGGCGCGTGCGTCGGCGAGTTCGGTTCGGGCGGCGTGGTGGAGGTGGGTGAACCAGTGGGGGATCTCGCATCTCGGCCGCAGCGTCGGTGCGGGTGGGAGGTTGGTGGCGAGTTCCTGGCGGGTGTGGGTGGCGGGGTGGTCGGCGCGGTCGGTGGCGAGGATGCGTTCGAGGACGTCGATGGCGTCGGTGATGTCGTGGGTGTCGGTGACGACGCAGATGAGGTTCTCGCCGCGTCCGCGGGTGACGGCGACGTACAGCCCGCGACAGGTGGTGGCGGGGGTGGCGAGGGTGATGGAGGCAGTGGCGGTGTCGGACTGGTTGCCGGGTTCGGTGGCGGCGTAGCCGAGCTGCGCGTGTTCGGTGACGTAGTCGGCGGTCTGGCGAGCGATATCAGCGGGCGGAAGACACCGGCCGACTGAACGGAGCAAACTGTCGGGGTGGGACAAGCCGAGAGCTTCGAGTGGTCGAGACGAAAGAACGGTGACGTGGTGATCTCCCATCACGGTCGCGTCGCCACGACTCTGCGTGGACGTCGCGCCGATCAGTTCGTCGAGGACGTCGTCGACGAGGACGGGCAAGAACTGATGGCGAGACTCACCGGCAACTACAAGCGAGGTAACGAGCGCGACTCGCAGAGGCACCCTCGCAAGCGGGGACGGCGGTAGAGGACAGCGAGGAGTCTCTCGTCATGGCTTGGCGGCGGTCTCAACTGGTAGCGCGAACCGCTCAATATCAACACTGTCCGCGCAACGTCTCGAACGCTCGCGATCGGCACGTACGCGAGTCGCCTGGTGCGCGAGATCGTGTCCCGTTCGATCGCGTTCCGGGCGATCGGTGCGGGTGTGCAGACTTGTTGAATGGACGGCGATGCGCTGTTGGCTGAGCAGGGGGCCTACTACCGGGCGCGCGCTGCGGGCGCGGGCGCAACGGCTCAACTCGCCGCCGGAGCCGATGACATTGAGATCCTCTTTTCGGGACAGGAGATCTATGCCGGCGGAGTGTCCGGGCCGTACACGATCTCCGACGTGGTGCTCTCGACCGACGGGCTCCTGTTGGAGGACCGCGTGCCGACCCTCGGGTCCACCGCGGCGTACGACTACCAGTCGTTCGAACACTTCCCGGTCCTCATCGACCGGGACTCGTTCACGGATTCGGGAGTGGACATCGATGGCGATGACCTCTACGACCAACTCGATGTCACCGGCTCGGTCGACGTCGACGACAGCGGCACCTATGCCATCAACGCGCGGCTCGTGGCGAGCGACCGTGCCGAACTGGCCGAGTTCTCCACGTCGACGTTCCTCCCCACCGGCGACAACGACTTCACAATGTGCAGTGTCGACGTTCGTCGATGTTCCACGGGCGGGTGCACCCCGAGGCACCCCCGGCGAGCACCCCAAGGCCTGCGGCGATCACGGCTGCCTCGTCGGTTCTCATCATTCCTCCTCGTCGGAGGTCGATGCGTCGTCAGGACCGTCGGGTGTACGAGCGCGCACCAGCCGTACGCCGGTCGCAAGCAGCCACACGAGCCAGGCGGCGAGGCCGGGCAGCCCCACGAACAAGAGCGCCGAGCCGTCCGCGATCGCGAGGCTGGCCGCCCCGGCGGCGAGCAGCAGGACTCCCCCGGCCATACCGAGCAGACGCTGCCACGGCGGGGTCAGCCTGATTGCATGCGCCGCCAGCGCTGCGCCGATGAATGTGGTGCCGAGCGCCGGCAGCGCAAACGCAAACGCTGCTGCATGCAGCTGCCAGGCGAGCTCGAACACCGGGCTCGGCTCGACGAGCTCGCCGGCGGACAGCACGGCTCCGATCCACAGAACTGCGTAGAGCGCGAAGACCGCCGAAAGCGTCGCGCCCGCGGCCACCGCGAGGCGCGACCAGACCGCGCCCGCGCCCCCACGGCGCACGACGAGCCCGTGGAGACCGCTCAGGAACCCGAGCAGCAGCGGTATGTGCAGCGCTTCTTGGCCGACCGCGATCGCGACCACGACCCGGTTCTGCTGGTGCCAGGCGAGCACCTCCGTGATCGGGTCCCCGTAGCCTGGCGCACCGGCCCAACCAAACATCACGTTCTGGATCACCATCGACGCTGCCAACGCGATCGCCGTCGCGCCGACAACCCGCTCTCGGTCCGCTCGGGTCGGGGTGGTCCCCGACGTTGTCGCTGCCGCGCTCATCCTGGGCTCCTCCCGGTTCCTGAGCTGGTGCATGCTGCTGCGCGCTTCGCCTGGACCGGGACCTGCCCGTCCTCTAACGCAGTGAGTTCTGCTGTCTGGGTTCTCGCGTCGGCGGCGTGGGTGAAGGGTTGCACTCGCCCCTCCGACTCCACGAGCAACCCTCGGGGCGACCCAGAGTTTGGCTCGGTTGTTTCGGTGGTCGTCAAGGATCTCCAGCTTGGCTGCTTCGTACACGTCACCCAGGCCGACCTGCTCACGACGTTCCCGGGTTCGCAGCGCAACGAGACGTCGCGCACGACCGGCAGATGTTTGTAGCTCTTGGTGAGAGCGGTTGTTGTGATCATGTGTCCAGTCTGAACCAGCCGGTGCGTCACCGCATCGGGCGGACGACCATGATCCGACGTCCGAAGGGAGGCTGGCCGCTTCCGATGTTTGGTCTTTCGTTGGTTGCGGTGTCGACGTTCGTCGATGTTCCACGGGGGCCGTGAGCCGTACGCTCTCACCATGTCCTGGCTTGGCAGATTGTGGGCCCAGACCGCCCCCGCGGCGATGCTGGCACCCGGCGACTGGGCCCATCTCGACGAAGTGGTGCCGAGGACTGCACGTGACTGGTCCTTCGACACCGGCTTGTTCGTCGTCGCCGCGGTTCTCGGCGCCGTCATCTTGAGCGTCACCGGGGACGTCACTGCCAATCCGATGACCTCGGGACAGGTGGTCACGCGATCGGATTGGCCATCGATCGCGAACGCCCCGAAGCGCTCGTGCCGATCTTCGACCAGACCCGAACGGTTGGTCTGGTCACGCTGCCGGGGGCGTTCGTCGGTGTCCTCCTCGGTGGCGGATCGACCGCGGACGCTGCAGCCGCCCAGGTGTTGGTGCTCGTCGGTCTGATCGCCGCTGAGACCATCGCTGTCGTCGTCGCGACGCGCCTGGTGGTGGCAGGACGGCTCCTGCCGAGCGATGTCCGTCAGAACCTCCCCGCGGCCTGACGGGTCAGTCCATCGATGATGAACGGGCGGCCACGAGCACGATCCGGAAGGATGCTGCGTGCGAGTCCGCGAGGAGCAGCCGGCCACCGTCGGCCTCGACAAGGGTGCGTGCCAGAGCGAGCCCGATCCCGGTGTCGGTTCCTTCGTGGCGTTCGAAGATCGACTCGATACGGCCGGGCTCGATCCCTGGCCCATCATCGTCGACCTGAACGGCGGCGCCTCCTCGGATCGAGTGGGCGGCGATTCTTGCTTCGCCTCGACCGTGGCGGAGTGCGTTGTCGAGCAGGACGTCGACGGCCTGTTCGATCGAGCCTGTGCGCGCATGGACTTCGGGAAGGTTGTCGTCGATGGTGGGGACGAGTGTCCGATCCACCTGGCGAAACGCCGTGTCCCATCTCGCTGCGCTCGCAGCGACAATCGATGCGAGGTCGACGAGTTCCGGGGTCGGGAGGGCATCGCGGGCGACAGCGAGCGTGTGGTCAACGGTGGCCGAGAGGCGTTCGGCCTCCGCTCGAGCGGCTATGACATCGCCGCGTTCGAGGCTGATCTGGAGCCCGGCGAGCGGCGTGCGGAGCTGATGCGATGCGTTCGCGCTGAACTCGCGCTCGCGCTTCACGAGCTCGGCGAGGCGGACCCCGGACATCGACAGGGCGTCGGCGACGGTGTCGAGTTCAGGCACGCCGGACACAGCGAGCGGGGCGTCGAACTCCCCCGATCCGAGACGTTCCGCCGCGGTTGCCAATTCGGAGATCGGTGCGACCAGTCGGGCAGCTTCTCGACGCGCAACGATCCAGGCCAGCAGCAGCGCAGCCCCGCGGCCAACGCCATCAACCCCCATGCTCGACGCGCCTCGCCGGCAACGTCACTGAGCGGGCGAGCAACTCTGACCGAGCCGACGATGGCCTCGGAGGTTCTGTCAGTGATCGAGGAGACGACGACGAGGTCGTCTGAAGCCCGGTCGTCGACCCGGGCCGGGCCGGATCCGAAGAGCCGGATGCCATCGGCTGATATCGCGCACCAAACCGAGCGCCGAGGTGCCGATCTGGCGCACTCGTGCCCCGGCTTCATCGCCGGAAATATGCGCTGGTTGCGGAGGGTTCCGACCTCGTTGGATCGAACCACTTCCCTCATCCGGGACATCCGTGGCCGAGCCAGCAGCGGCAATCAGAACAACGAGGCCAGGCCCAACGACTTCCCTCAGAGCGGATCTCAACGCCACCAAACGGAACAGCCGGGATGAACAAGCCTTCCCTGAAACCCCAACCTCATGTTGGATCCACGACGCCGGTGTCAATTACATGAGCAGGCCACACTGAGGGAGATGAGCCGGTCGTGAGGGGTTGCCGCCGGCCCGACTGCGTGACGTTCGTGCGTTCCCGTGATCCGCTGATGGGTCATGATGGGGGCCATGAAAGAGCTTGTGTACCACCGTCTCCTTCTGCCTGCGACCGATCGTCACCAAGACAGGACGGCGGTGGTCGATGGCGGCTTCCGATCGACGTTCACCGAGCATGCCGAGCGCACTGCTCGTGCGGCGAACATGTTGACCGAACTTGGCGTGGGTCGGGCCGACCGGTTCGGCGTCTCGACGGCGGCGGGTGAGGTGCAGACCCACGCAGGATCCGGCAGCGGAGAGCGCCCGCTGGTCGACCGAGACTCACGGTCGCGGGACCCCGCGACCACGGGCAGACCGAACGCGCGCCTACACGCCACTTGACAGACCTACCGCCGACTCAGCCGAGTTTCGCGACCGCTGCCTTGACGAGGTTGTCGACTTGTTCGCGGGTGACGTTCTCGCTCTCGGTGGGGTCGGGTCCAGGGCTCACGCTCGCCGGGTTCGCCAAGATGACCACCAGCGCATCACCGGAGTTGACCACGACCAGGCGATCACGAGCGGAACGCGGGCTCGACGAGCCCGTCACGAACGCGAAGGCCTCACCGCCGATCGGCGCCGGGTCGTACCGCTCGGCTGGAGTGTTCCTGCGGCCTTCAGCGTCCTTCATGGCCATGAATGTGGCTTCGAGCGCCGGCCCACGAGCCATGTTTACGGACACGTACATGAACACATCGCGACCGTCGCCTTCCCGGCGAACCACGTAGGTCACTCCTGCGTCCGGCGCGAACGCATCGTCGGGAAAAGGACTCAAGAACCCGACCCCCCACGGATCATCTTCTCGCGCCACCTCGGGGCTCTCGGCGTCCACGACAACCGCCGTGGACTCACCCAAGGCTGCAACCACTTCCTCACGGGTCAGCAGACCCGACCGCTGCGCCCATTCGGACACGAGCGCCGCACGATCCTCGCCATCGAGGGCAGGGTCGTAGACGCGTTCACCTGCCGGGTCAACCTCACTCGTGCTCACTGCTGTGTCGGCACCATCGTTGCTCCCGCAGGACGCCACGGCCACGGAATCCGGCCGGTACCGAACGACCTCCTGCCACCGGCAGAAAGAAACCCGCGCGACGCGTCGATGACCATCGGATGTATCAGTGGCGGGCGGATGTATCAGTGGCGGGCGGATGTATCAGCAGACCGCGCTTCAGAAGTCAGACGGTTGCAGAGGGGCACCGACGTCCTTGGTTCGTCAGTCCGAAGGCTCCGGTGGAAGCGCGGGCGGTAGTTGATGAGCCAGGATGCCGACGGCAAGGTCGACGTACTCCAGGTCGGTGACGGCGACCGCGTTGGGCGCAGTGATCGGCGGCAACATCGGCCTCGTCGTCGGGCTGTTCGCTCCCACTGCTCGCGAGCACGGTGATCGGAGCGGGTATCGGCGCTCCTCAGGCACCTGACGAAGAAGCACGAGGAGACAAGAGCTCGACGACGCGATTCGGCTCGTGAGACGTGGGCCTGTGGGCAGCTCTCCGCTGACCACGGGTACTGCACTGCACGGGTGAGGACTCCCCGGAGGAACGGGTCGACCGGCCATCAGTCGTCCCCTCCCGGCCGGCCCGAACCCGCAGCGTCGACACCGGGGAGCCGTTCAGTTGGGGAGGGAGCCGAGCACCAATGCGGACCTGGCGCCGACGAGCCGCCGGTTTGTCCCGGCCGGAAGATGAACCGGGCGTTGGGGTGCGTCGTCGGGCGGGTCGGCGGTCGTGTCGACGCCGATCACCCAGTGCCGGCCGGGGGCCGGCTCAGGGAGCTGGAAATCGAGCGGCTCCCAGTACGCATTCAACGCGACGTAGAGGTGATCGTCGTGGTCGGTGTGGGTGAGCTCGAAGGCGAGGGTGTGCGATTGGTCCCCCCAGTCCGGTCGGTCGAGCTCGACGCCATGCCAGCGGACGTCGGCGCCTCCGGACAGCGACCAGAACCGATCGTCGCGGAAGAATCGGCTGCCCTGGCGGAAGCGCAGCAGCCGGGCCACGAAGTCGAACAGGTCGCCGTGCTCCTCGACCAACGCCCAGTCGAACCAGCTGATCTCGTTGTCCTGGCAATAGGCGTTGTTGTTGCCGTGCTGGGTTCGACGCACTTCGTCACCCATGACGAACATCGGCCGTCCCTGCGAGAGCAGGAGGATCGTGAACAGGCTCCGGATCTGGCGGCGGCGGAGCGCCTCCACCTCGGGGTCATCGGTCGGTCCCTCGACCCCGCAGTTCCAGCTGTCGTTCTGGTTGCTGCCGTCGCGGTTGTCCTCGCCGTTGGCGTCGTTGTGCTTGTCGTCGAACGTGACGAGGTCGTTGAGGGTGAACCCGTCGTGGGCGTCGACGAAGTTGACGCTGCGCATCGGGTCGCGAGTCGGGTCGCCGAACAGGTTCGGGCTCCCGCTGATCGCGTCGGCGAGGCCGACCACGGTCCGGTCGTCGCCCTTGACGAATTGGCGCACGGTGTCGCGGTACCGGCCGTTCCACACGGCCCACCGGTCGCCGGCGAACGAGCCGACCTGGTAGAGCCCGGCGGCGTCCCACGCCTCGGCGATGATCTTGGTGCCGGCGAGCACCGGATCGGTGTCGATGTCCCAGAGGATCGGCGGGTCGGCGAGGGGGATGTTGTCCTCGCCGCGGGACAGCACCGAGGCGAGGTCGAACCGGAAGCCGTCGACGTGCATGTGCTGCACCCAGTACCGGAGGCTGTCGACGATGAGCCGGCGGACCACGGTGTGGTTGCCGTTCACCGTGTTGCCGATCCCGCTGTCGTCGATGTAGCCGGACCGGTCGTCGGCCGGGAGCAGGTAGTACGCGTCGTTGGCGATGCCCCGCAGCGAGATCGTCGGCCCGTCGGCGCCGTCCTCGGCGGTGTGATTGTAGACCACGTCGAGGATCACTTCGATGCCCGCCCGGTGGAGGGCCTTCACCAGGTCCCGGAACTCGGTGATCGGGCCGGTCGGCGTGCGGTCGGAGCTGTACGCGCGGTGCGGGGCGAAGAACGAGACGGGCTCGTACCCCCAGTAGTTCGGGCGTCCGCCCGGTGCCGAGTACGGATCGAACTCGTACACCGGCAGCAGTTCGACGGCCTCGATCCCGAGCCGTTGGAGGTGCGGGATCTTCTCGATCATGCCGGCGTAGGTGCCGCGCAGCTTCCGGCGGACGCCGGAGCTCGGATGCTGCGTGAACCCCCGGACGTGCGTTTCGTAGATCGCACCGCCGCGGAACGGACGGCGGAGCGGTTCGTCGCCCTCCCAGTCGTAGCCGCCGGGATCGACGACCACGCCGAGCAGGGCGGCGCCGAGATTGGACTCTCCGAACCGGGTGGCGAGCGTGCGGTCGTAGTCGTCGTCGATCGCCGCTTTCGCGTACGGGTCGAGCAGCAGCTTGCTCCGGTCGAACCGCAGGCCGTCCTCGGGGCGGTACGGTCCGTCGACCCGGTAGGCGTACGGGGTGCCCGGCCGCACCTTCGACACGGCCGCGTGCCAGTAATTGTCGGTGCGATGGACGGCCGGATCGAGCGCGACCACCGCGGCCGGCTCGCGTCGATCCTTGCGGTCGAACAGCAACAGCTCGACCCCGGTCGCGTCAGGGGACCAGAGCGAGAAGTTCACGCCGCCGTCGACGACGGTGGCGCCGAGCGGATCTGGGGAACCGGAACGGACGGCGCCGACGGAGCGGGTCACCGCACCGCCCCTTGGACATCGCCGAGCAGCTGGAAGATACGGGCGACGAGACCGGCCCAGCCGGTCTGGTGGCTGGCGCCGAGGCCGGCTCCGTTGTCGCCGTTGAAGTACTCGTAGAACGGCACGAGGTCACGCCAGTGCGGGTCGTGCTGGAACGTGGCCGTGCCGCCGAACACCGGACGGCGGCCGGCCTCGTCGCGTTCGAAGATGCCGGTGAGACGCCGGCCGAGCTCACCGACCACCTCCTGCAGGGTGAGCTGGTTGCCCGAACCGGTCGGGAACTCGACGCGCAGCTCGTCGCCGTAGTAGGCGCCATAGTGCAGCAGGCCGCGCAGGAGCAGGAAGTTCATCGGGAACCAGATCGGACCGCGCCAGTTGCTGTTGCCGCCGAACATGCCGGTGTCCGACTCGGCGGGCAGGTAGTCGACGCGATACTCGCGACCGTCGACGTGCACCACGTAGGGATGGTCGAGATGGAACTTCGACAACGACCTGATGCCGTGGGAACCGAGGAACTCGGTCTCGTCGAGCAGCTGCGTCACCATGCGCCGGAACTTCTCCTCGCTGACGGCCGCGAGCAGGCGCCGGTCGGCGATGCCGGGCCGGCCCAGCGTGGGGAAGCCGGCGACCAGGTGCTGACGATGCTCGTTGAGCCAGGCAACTCGTTCCATGAAGCGGGGGAGGCGGCGCACCTCGTCGGGGCGCAGCACGATGCACGCAGCGAGTGGGAGGAGCCCGACGAGTGACCGGACCTTCATCCGGTGCGTGGTGCCGTCGGGCAACACCAGGGCGTCGTAGAAGAAGCCGTCGTCGTCGTCCCACAGGGTGACCGGGTTGTCAGGATCGTCCATCGCCCCCGAGATCCACAGGAAGTGTTCGAAGAACTTCGACGCCATCGGTTCGTAGGTCGGGTCGTGGAGCGAGAGTTCGATCGCGATCTCGAGCATCGTGAGCGCGTAGAACGCCATCCAGCTCGTCCCGTCGGCTTGCTCGAGGTGCCCTCCGGTCGGAAGCGGTGAGCTGCGGTCGAACACGCCGATGTTGTCGAGGCCCAGGAATCCCCCGCCGAAGAGGTCGTTGCCGTCGGGATCCTTCCGGTTGACCCACCACGTGTAGTTGAGGGCCAGCTTGTGGAAGGCCTCCTCGAGGAACGCGACGTCGCCCGCCCCGCCCCGCCGCCGCTCGGTCTCGTAGACGCGCATGACCGACCACGCGTGGACGGGCGGGTTGACGTCGCCGAAGTTCCACTCGTACGCGGGGATCTGACCGTTCGGGTGCAGATACCGCTCGTCGAGCACGAGCAACAGTTGCGACTTGGCGAATTCGGGATCGACGATCGCGAGGCTGATCGCGTGGAAGGCCAGATCCCACGCCGCGTACCAGGGGTACTCCCACTTGTCGGGCATCGAGATGACGTCGTCGTTGACCATGTGGTACCACGACGAGTTGCGCACGCTCGATCCTTCGCTCGCGAACCGGCTCGTGACGCCGTGTTGACGGGCGAGCCACCGGCTGACGTCGTAGGAGTAGTACTGCTTGGTCCACAGCATCCCGGCGAGTGCCTGGCGCATCACCGACGCAGCGTCCTCGCTCAGGCCACTCGGCGTGAGGCCCGCATAGAAGGCGGCACATTCGGAACGCCGTGCGTCGAGCACTTCGGCGAAGTCATCGCCCATCCCGCGGGCCGCACCGGACTCCGACGCTGCGGTGAGCCGCAGCGTCACCTGCTCGGTGGCGCCGGCAGCGATGTCGAGCGAGTAGCGGGCGGCGACCTTGGTTCCCGAATCGTCCGGCGCGAGACCGCTCGTGTCGCCCTGTACCACGGCGTCGTTGATGCCGTCCTTGACCGCCCGCGACGTATTCGGTTGTCCGTACACCCGCTGCCGGTTCGTCTCGTTCTCGCAGAAGAGCAGCGCCGACGATCCGGCAGCAACGAGATGGTGGACGCCGAGCGCCGGGTGGGACGTCCGCACCACCGGATCGCCGTCGACGTCATCGACCCGCTCGAGACGCGGGCGGATCACCGCTGGGTCGTCGGCCCAGGTGTTCCGGAACCAGAGCGTCGGCAGGAGCTCCAGCCGGGCAGCGTCGGGCCCCCGATTGGTGACCGTCACCGAGACGAGCAGGTCGTCGGGAGCGGCCTTCGCGTACTCAACGACCACGTCGAAGTACCGGTCGTCGTCGAACACGCCGGTGTCGATCAACTCGTACTCGAAGTCGTCCCGGCTCCTGGCAGCGTTGGTGGCCACGAGGTCCTCGTAGGGGTATGCCGCCTGCGGGTACTTGTAGAGGTACCGCATGTACGAGTGGGCCGGCGTGTTGTCGAGGTAGAAGTAGTACTCCTTGACGTCCTCGCCGTGGTTGCCCTCGCCGTTCGTGAGACCGAACAGCCGCTCCTTGAGGATGGAATCGGCGCCGTTCCACAGCGCGAGTGCGAAGCAGAGCTGCTGGTGGTCGTCGGAGATGCCGGCCAAGCCGTCCTCTCCCCACCGGTAGGCCCGAGACCGGGCCTGGTCGTGCGGGAACGAGTTCCACGCATCGCCGTCAGCACTGTCGTCCTCGCGCACCGTCCCCCATTGCCGCTCACTGAGGTACGGACCCCATCGACCCCATGGCACACCGTCTCGTCGCTGTTCGAGGCGGCGTTGCTCCGGGTCGTCCTGCGTGGGCACGACCGCGATCGTACCGACGGCGAGCCACCTCGGAGATCGAGCGACGTGCAGTTCGTCAGCCGTTCATCGATCGTTCAGCGCCGTGACTCAGTCTCCGGTGGGTGGCGGTACGTTGGCAAGCCGTCGTCGCGCGACGTTCACGATCAACTTGACCAAGACGCCCAGGACGACGATGTTCGCCACGATCTGGAACATCACGGTGATCCTGGCGACATCGGTCGACGCCGAGATGTCACCGAAGCCCACCGTGGTCAGTGTGGTCACGGTGAAGTACAGCGCGGCCGTGTGGTTCAACGACTCCGAGAATGCTTCCGGGTCGCTGTGTGAGAGCGACAGGTAGCAGCTCGCGAACAGCACGATCAGTGCTGACGTCGAGAACGCGAGCGCCTCGATCGCTCGGACTTCGGGAAACGCTGCGTGGGCGACGGCACGGAGTTGCCAGCGTGCCACGCCGATGATCAGCACGGCTCCCACGACGACGGCTGTTCCCAGCTGGAGGGCGGGCGCCCAGGTGAACGGCAGGAGGTAGAACAGCGCAATCAACGCGGCCGACAGCACCACGCTGCGCACGGTTGCGAACAGCACGAGGCGACGGCGATCATCCCGCCCGAGTTCGAGGATGTGGTGTGCGGTCGGCAGGCGCTCGCCAGGGTCGTTGCGGCCGTGCGATTCTTCCGGATCACTCATCGCGCCGATCTCGACGTCGAGATGTAGACGGCGCGCGAACGCATCACAGCGGGAGACCGAAGATCAGGATCGTGGCCATGACGAGCCCGATGAGGACGAATCCGGCGACGGCCGCGATGTTTCGCTGCCTACGGGCGAGCATCGCGGCGAGCGCGATCTGGATCAGGAAGTACGCCGCGAACACCCGTGATGCGAGGTTGACGGCCGTCGTGACGTCGGCGACGAGCACGAGCACGATCGCCGGCACGAGAATGATGGGAAAGGTGGCCGGTCTCGGCACCTTGTGCTCGACCAGCATGTCGCTGCGCGACGACGTCGCGCCGATGATCGCCGACGTCTGGCTCCCGATCGCAGCGACGAGCAGCAGCCAGGGCATCGCACCACCGATGCGCTGCGAGACGATGAACACGGCGGTTCCGTCGGACTTGACGCTCGGTGGGAGGAACAGGACGAGCAACGACAGGATGAACACCACGAACACGACCGACGAGATGACCTGGGCGACGCGCATGGTCGTGATGCGCTCCTGTGCACCGAAACGTACTCCGATGTATCGCGACGCCTCGAAGCCCTGGACGATGGCGAACAGTCCGATCATCTTGCGGACGCCGTCGGTGTCGATGGACGGTGAATCGCCGAGCACCCAGCGCCCTCCGAGCCACTCCTGGACGTTGAACACCGAGAAAGCGACGACGACGCCGATGACCGCTGCGAGGTTGAACGCGGTCGTGCGGTCACCGAGTCGGTTCAGCCGGCCCATTCCGCCGGACACCCCGACCAGGATCACGATCGCCAGGATCGCTGCGGCGAGCACACCTTGGCGGCTCGTCGTGAATGCCTCGAGCGGCAGGAGGATCAGCGCGGTCAGCAGCAGGGCGTAGTACGCGATGTTGACCATCGAGGCGAACAGCAGCGCCCACTCCGCGGTTCCTTCGATCCGGTCGGCGTTGCGGTCGGATCCCTCGATCGGTTCGTAGTGACGGATGTTGTAGGCGATCGCGAATCCGGCCGCGATGGCGACGAGACAGATCGCGAGCATCACGAACGGCGCTTGGAATCCGGCGATGAGCACGATGGCCGGGGACAGGATGATGAAGCCGACATCCATGATGTTGGCCAGTGGCACGACCGTGGCCTGGTACGACGTGGATCGTTGGATCCGGGGTCGGTACAGCGCCACCGCCACGACGGCAATCACCAGGAAACCCAACCCGACCGCGACGAACTCGTCCAGACCGCTTCGCATCACGTCGCCCCCACGCCTATACCGCACGGGATCCTCGCACATCGACGACGAGCGCCTGGAGTTCCCTGCTCACCCATCAGCAGCCGGATCCAGGCGATGAGCGGTGACCGCAGATCTGCGCGGGCGATCTTCACTCGTGCGCGGGCAGTCGGCCCTGTGCGATGGCCGTGGTGAACGCGTCGTAGTCGCGCTCGTTCTGGTCGGCGTAGGCGACCGAGAAGTCGCCGATCGCCCGGTCGAAGCGGTCGCTCTTCCCCAAGTACCCGGCGATGGCAGCGGGGTCGCCCGAGCGGGCGTGGGCTCGGGCGAGTGTCCATCCGCAGATCGACGCGTACCGTCGGACCATGCTCACCGGAGCGCCGTCGATCTCGATCGATCCCTTCATGTCCTTGAACTGGCGGACGTAGTAGTGGGTGCCGGCGGCACCGACGGTCCATCCGAGGAAGCTGTCGCTCGCCGCCTGCACCAGACGCTGGCCCTCGACGACTCGCCGGCCGTGCTGGTCGTAGACGCTGGCCGGCAGCTGATCCTCGAGCACCGATCGATCCGCCTCCTTGATCTGGAGGAAGAAGGGATCCTGCTCGTCCCGGCCCTCCAGGAGGACGATCCAGCACCGAGTGCCCACCGACCCCACCCCGACCACCTTGATCGCCATGTCCCGGTAGCGGTAGCGCTCGACGAGCACCTTGACGTGGTCGGGCAGCGTGTCGACATACTGCTGGAACACCTGCAGGATCGCCGCGACCAGAGCTTCGGGATCGTGGTCATGCGGGATCTCCCGCAGCGGAATGAGCAGCGGCGGTTGGGAGACGATGCGATATCCGTCGTCGGAGTGCTCCGTCAGCTTGTCGAACGCGTGCAGGCTGTTCTTCGAACGGGCCCTGGTGACGAATCTCGTTCCGCGCTTCTGCTCCTTCTTCGTCAGTCGGTCGGCGAAGGCCCGGTAGACCTCCTCGACGTCGAGATGCGCGTACCAGACATCGGCGTAACGCGCCTCGGCGAACCCCAGCATCGCCTCGCGGTACGCCTGCGTCGCCCGCCGCGGCAGGTCGAGTTCGTCGTCGCCGCCGTACCCGTTGTGGCGGGCGGCGATCGAGAAGCTCGC
>CAWKAY010000005.1:0-306350 GCA_963847775.1 uncultured Acidimicrobiaceae bacterium | reverse complement strand
GGTATCGCTGTGGTTGAGGAGCAGGAGATGGCACCCCGACTCGGTTGGTCCCTCAGCGAGGGCCCCACGACCTCATGGCTCGCCTCCAGCCGGTCGCCATCGCTCTTACCACCCCGACGACACTGCTGCGCACGGGCGCACCGAGGTCGACAGCGTGTTCCAAGTATCGGCACATCGCTGCTCGGGCTGTCGGTCTACGTCGAGAGCGTTCTTCATTGTCAAGCCGCCATAGCCAGCGAGCGCGGGAGGGCGCTAGAACTTGATCACTGGGAGATTTCCAGCGTTGACCAGCGTTCGTCGGTGCACATGAGGCAAGGCCGTAGGGCTGTGGCCACCAGCCCGTGGAGTGAGATGGATGCGTATTTCTTGGCTATGCCGAACGCGTGCCAGCGAGAACTCCTCGACGGGCGTCAACCGAGGCAGGAACTCCTTTACGGCCTCAGTGACGCGGAGCTTCACCGACAGCCCGCGCTCGTCCGCAGCCTTGACGAGATCGTCATGCAACTGCTGTGGAAAGCGGATTGCGGTCGCGGTGCGCTTCTTCTCGTGGGCCATGAACTACATCGACGAACTACGCGAGCGTAGTGCAATCATCTTGCGCGCGATGCGAGCACAACGGCGCGCGATGATCCAGCGTGCTGCGCGCGCGTGGTGCTAAATGAAGTCGTTGTGGATCACCCGATCCCGTGACACCCATCGAATAATCTGACGGCCAGGAGGCAAGAACAACTCCCTCCTCACCAACATGCCCCGATCCTTGCCGGGACCGGGGCATGGCTGGATCGAGAGACTGGCTCACGACCGCTTGCAAGTCAGACGCTACTTGATGTAGCGCTGATGGGTTTGGTCGGCCTCCTGATTCGGTGCGTGCCGCACACAAACGAACCCAAGGAGGTTAGATCAGCGTGAACATGCGCACCAAACACCCCATTGGAACCACACCGCCCGAACGGGCCAGACCTGCCCTGAGAGTGGTGTCTGGAAGGTGGTCGGCACGCCGTCAACGACGGCCCCGATCGCCAAGGGCAACACCATGCCCCCGGTACAACAACCAGGCGGTCACGTGGAAGCTCACGCAGCACGCGTGAGGTGACCCGATGAGGGGTGGGGCTTCGGCCTCACCCCTCAGGGGATCGCATCGATCATGATCGCCATCACACTCTCCGTAGCCGCTGGAGCGGTGCTTGTCGCTCTGTGGCTCCTTGACCAACTTGAACTTCTACCCCGAGACTTCGAATCACTCAGCTGGTGAGCAACGGCGCAGGTGCCGTGCTGCTCGCTGTCTTACTACTCGCCCCCGCCGCGTTTAACGACGTTTAACGAAGGCCTCCACCGCTGGGCGGACTACAAGACGGACCAGATCGTCGAGGACTTCAACGAACACCTTCGATCAATCACCGAGCCCGACGACTGACCGACGCAAGCCTCGTTGTCTGATTTGCTCGCATTCGGTTTCGAGCCGGGCTTCGTGCTGTCCGGTCGACCAGGCATCATCGTGGATCGTCGAATCCAGCGTCCCTGAGCTGGTCGGCGAAGCTGCGACTGATGGCGCGCAGCCGTCGCCGGGCGTCGGCGAGTTCGTCGGTGTCGGGCCACCCCATCAGGTCTGCCCGGGCGATCGTCACCGCGTCGCACGCGTAGTAGGCCATCAGTCCGTAGAGGTAGAGCTGCTGCGACTCAACAACGATCGGGGCCATGCCTCCGTTCGGATCGAATGGATCGGTGCGCTGCATGCGCTCGAGCAGTCCTGCGCTGACGGCGTACCAGGTTCCGTGGCTGGTCGCCGACAGGACGCCCCACAGGGTCGGGTCGAGTCCGTCGCCGTCGTTGCCGAAAGCGACCTGCGAGAAGCCGTCGGCCGGATGGGGCAGCGCCTCGCCACCGACCACAGGCCTTCCGGTCGATGTGCCGGTGATCGCCCAGCCATGCCGGGCCGCGTAGTGGTGGCAGGCGGCGCGGGTTCGCTCCTTGGCGTCGGCGGCGTCGGGAACCTCGCGTAGACGACCCTGTTGGTTCGCTGACTCGATGCGGTAGGCGATGCTCCGCCGGATTCTGGTATCGACACCGATGGAGGGCTCGAGCAACCAGCGGGCGATGGGTGCGGTCTCCATAATCGAGCGCACCGATGGGAGATACGCGAACCGCGGTCCGACCTGGCTGGCGTCGATGATGGCGGCGATCGCGGCCAGGTGCTCGGCAGTCACATAGGCGAGCATCGTGCCGTAGTTGTGGGCATTGCGTGCCGGCTCGCTCCATTCGGGAGTTCCCCAGAGCTGCTCGGCTGCGAGTTCGCGCATTGCGGTGGACGTTGCGGCCGGGAGGTGCCCATGACTGTCGGGGTGGCGCGACATGGCGACGGCGTAGTCGGACAATGCGCTGGTGAACGGACGCGAAGGGTCACGGAACTCGTCGTTGTCAACGGTGCGCGTCGGGCCGACCACGACGGTCACCCCACGGTGGGGTGTCCCACAGTTGGGCGGGCACTGCGACGAAGACCCGCCCTGGTCGTACACGGTGGGCGTCCGTCGGTGGCCTATCGACCGTACTCGGCGCCGCCGTACCGGTGGTACGACAAGCCCGGCAACGGACTCTGTGTCGCGGGGCGTGTTATCGCAGCGAGCCTACGGACGAAGTTCCGGCCAGCGTTGGGGTGGTCCCAACGGGTTGAGCGAATCGCAACGCGTACCGACTGGCGGCGGTAGTGATCGCTGGTGCTGTGAGCGAGGGCGTCGATCACTTCGTGGTCGTGGCCGTCGAGAGCGGTCGCGACGGCGGGTGGAAGTTGGGGTCGGACTCGCTCCCACCAGTCGGCCGCTGCTCGGGTGCGGCGGTCGTCAGCGCGACCGGCTTGGCGGGCTGGCGTGCCCGTCTTCCAGTCGGCGCGGACGCTGTGGGCGGAGCGTTGACCGTCACCGGTCCGGGTGATCGCGTCGGCGAACGCCTGAGTCGCGGTGCGATCGCCGAGGTCGAGTTCGGCGTGGTCGTGGCCGTCGGTGATGACGTGGGCGGTGTTGTGGCGTCGTCCTCGGGTCATACCGACGTAGACGGCAGCGCTCGACGTGCGCGGCGTCACGACAACGTGACCGGTGTCGGTGGTTCGGCCCTGGGCGCCAGCGATCGTGGTGGCGTAGGCCAGCACCACGTCGGCGGTGACGTACTCACGAGTGAGCGTCACAGTGGCCCGGCGGGTCAGACTGACCGCCTGGATCTCGCCGTTGGCGGAGCGTCCGGTGATGCGCCACACGTCGCGGTTCAGGACTCGGGTGCGGTCGCTGGTGGCGAGTTCGCGGGTGTTGCGGCGGGTCTGGATCATGTCGCCGAGATGGAGCGGGTTGCCGTCGCCGCAGGCGTCGGTGACGCGTTCGCCGAGCCGATCGCCGACCCGCAGCAGCTCCTGGCAGCGGCCGGACAGTGCTGCCGCGGCAGCTTCGGTTTCGACGACGATCACGCTGTCGAGGCCGTCGACGTTGTCGGCGAACCAGGCGTCACATACCGACACGGTGGCCTGCGTGGCGAGCGTTCCGACGATCCGCCCACGCTGCTCGTACTCGGCTGCGACCTTGGGATCGTGAGCCCGGAGTCGCTTCGATGCCGTTCGCTCCCACTCCTCCCGGAAGCGGCGCACGGCGACGAGTTCGACGGCGCTCGGCTTGGCGGCCAAGTCGCGCAGCAGACCTCCCGCTTCGGGCGAGCCCATCTGGGCGTAGTCGCCGAGCAGCGCCACGCGGGTGTTGCGGGCGCTCGCGACTCGGACGAGTTGGTCGAGCGTCAGGGTCGGCACCATCGATGCTTCGTCGACGATCACCAAGCCGCCGCGAGGCAGGTCGACCTGGCCGATGCGCCATGAGGCGATCGTGTGGGCAGGCAGGCCGGTTTCGTTCGTGACCACCCGGCCCGCCGCGGCCGACAACGCGAGCACGGTCACCTCGCGGTCGGCGGCCGCCCACGAGTCGGCGACGGAGCGCAGCATCGTCGTCTTGCCGGCGCCGGCCGGGCCGACCACAGTCTGCACCTGGCGGTCGCCGGCGCACAGTGCGCGCACGGCGGCGGCCTGGTCGTCGCCGAGTTCGGCCGCCGGCTTGGCCGGAACCACGACGGTCGTGGTGTTGTCGGCGGCGGTCAGCACCCTGTCGCTCGGCGTCGAGGATCGTCGTCGAGGTGAGCTTGGAGGCGTCGTGGTCGGCGTACTCGACGTCATCGTCGCGCTCGAGCGGGACACAGAGTTGGGCGATCCGTTCCGTCTCGACCTCGATCGCTTCGAGCGTCGGTTCGGCGATCAGGTCGGCGACCTCATGGGCGATGTGAGCGCGCGTCCACCACGAACGCTGCTGATGTAGGCGGTCGAACACAGCGCCGGCCAACTCGTCGCTCGCCGATGGGATGCGACCTCCATCCGCCGCCATCCGCTCGGCCGTCGTTTCTCGCGCGACGGCGCCGTCCACGTCTGCCAGCTCGGCACCGCTGCACTCGGCGCGCCATCGGCTGTGCAGATCGGAGACGCCTCCGGCCTTGGGGCTGCGCGACCGCAGCGTCGCCTGCTGGTGAAGCTCGGCCCGTTCGGCAGTGGTCGGGCTGCGGCCCTGGACGTCGCGCCACTGCGCTTCGAGCCGGTCGTAGGTGGCGAGCACGTCGGCGCGGCGAGTTGAGAACCGGGCTCGCAACGCGGCAGGTATCCCCGCGATCTCGCGCATCGGAACGCGTCCGTCCGGGGTCTCCCAGACCACGCCGAGCCGTTCGGTCAGGAGCCGTTCGAGGTGCGCGCCGTACACCGCGCCGGCTGCGTGAGCGTGTCGGTAGATCGCCTTGGAGTCGAGTGTGCGCCACTTCCCGTCGACGCCGCGGACCCGATTCAAGATCGCGCAGTGCGAGTGCAGTTGCGGATCGCCGACACGCTCGCCGGGGGTTGTCGAGCGCGCCGTGCGATGACGGAACTGGGCGATGACGAACCCGTCCCCGTGCACCTTGCGCACCCCGCCCGCACCCGAACGGGTGTGCCCGGCGTGGTGGTCGAGGTACTCCAGCGCGACCGCCACGGCCTCGTCGTGGGCGGCGAGAACGGCTGCTTGCACTTCCGGACGCGACGTGAGCGCCCACAGCAACGACACCGACTTCGACGGCGAGAACGTCACGTCGAACGCGGCGATCGGCTCGGCAATGGTCCCGTCAGGACGCACGCGCGGCGACACCTTGCGGCCGAGAATCTGCTCGTGCAGCCATCGTCCCGATGGCAGCCGCGTCCCGCCGGCGGTCGACGGCACCACGAACCGGCCGTACAGCGCAGCCATGTCGTCGGCATCCACCTCACCCGCGAGACCGAGCAGCGCGGCGCCTCGCCCGGCCCATCTGCCCGGTGTCTCGCCGGCGCCGGTGTAGTAGTCGTGCTTCGACGTGGCGACCTCACGAGTGAGGTACTCGTAGCCCGTCCCGGCGGTGATCCGGCCTACCGACGCGACCACGACGTTGCCTCTCGGGACCCCGCACAGGTGCGGTTCGACCGCACCGAACGGTGGCGCAACCGCCGCCCCTGCACTGATAGTGCCAGTGTGTGACCAGAAATCGGGAGGCGCTCACGAGCCTGACTACACATGATGGCCGACCTACAGCGCCCGGAGTCGAACCGGAGGCGGGGCCGAACCGGGCAGGCGTAACGACGATGGCCGATGCACGCAGCACACCCGGACGAACAGGGGCGACGAACACACGCAACGGCGGCGGGATCCACGACACCAAGCGCCGGTTCGACGACGGTCACGTCACTCCGCACGTTGCCACTCCCCGTCGCCGCAGTCGCGCCACAGCACTTCCTGGGGGCCGATCGCGTCCACGGCGAACTCACGGTCGAGACGGTCGTACGCCTCGGCGAACCACAGCTGCGACAGCGGGATCAGACCGGCGACCGACACACCCGGGAGTCGTCGGCGGGCGTCCACACGTACGCGCCACACGGCAGACGCCACACGATTGCGGCGTCGTAGAACCGCATGTCCGCGTCGGCCGTCGCCGCCGCGGCCGTCCGGAAGATCACGTCCGGGTAGAGCAACACCAGCTCGTCGATCGAGTAGTCGGGCGCCGCGCCGCTCTGCTCGGCTGCCGGCAACAAGCACGACGGGCGACGTCGACGGCGCATGCCGGACGACGGCAGGTGACGCCGAATCATCGGAGCACTTCCCTACGCCGCAGCGACGCCGGGGAAGTTCGGGTCGTGCTTGGCGCGCAGGTCGTCTCGGAACACGATCTGCTTGCTGCTGCCCGCGAGTCGGCGAGTGGGGATCTCGCCGGTCTTCGCGAGTGCGTACGACTTGGACTTCTCGTAGCCGAACAGGAGCTTGCCCGCCTGAGCAACGGACATCGTGACCGGCATCTCGTTCCAGTCTGATACTATTCCGAGAGGGTTACCCAACACAGGGACGATGTTACGTATATCGTCGGATTGATGTCAACCATACTTCTGTGGAGATGATCGCTAGATGGCCAGATCTCGCAAGTCGAACACCGTCGACCGGCACCCGGACGCCGACAAGGGGCTGAATGCCAACTCGGTCGTGTCGTATCGCATCCGGTCTGCGCGCGAGCGCAAGGGGTACACACAGCAGGAGTTCGCCCGGGAACTCGGCCAGCTCACCGGCCACATCCTGCCGCAGTCGTCGATCGGCGCGATGGAGCGTTGGGACGGCGACAAGCAGCGGATGTTCGACGCTCAAGAGCTCTACCTGCTGTCCCTCGTGCTCGACGTGCCGATCGCCTACTTCTTCATCCCACCGCCGGGCATGCAGTCGGAGCTCATGCGTGATAGCCGGTACGAAGTCAACGCACTGCCACTCAGCTTGATCGGCACCAACGATCAGGTTGCGGCGTTCGACGAGGCGATCGGCGAGTTGACCGGCGCCGAAGACGGCGATCTCGCGCCCGGGTTCATCGCCGGGCCCCCGGGCTGGTTCCGGCGATTCCGCGAGTGGCGGCTGCAACGTCTCTACCAACTCGAGACGAAGTACGACGACCAGCTCAACCCGCTCGCACGATTACTCCAAGAGCTGGGCAACGACATCCTCGAGTTCGGCGCCCGCGGGTTCCTGACGTCGCGAGCCCGCACCGCGGGCGACGAGTTCCCCTTCAAGGTGGAGGACGATGGTGATGGCGAAGCCGGCTGAGACGTCGCTGGAGGCCACGGCGCACCCAGGCATCTGGAAGCGCACCGTCGTGCGCTTCGACGAGCGCGGCGAACCTCGTGGTGCGCCGAAGGTCACGTACAAGGCGCGTTGCTACGGAGCCGACGGCAAGGAGCACGCCAAGTACTTCCCGACCCTGACCGCCGCGAAGAACTGGCGCACCAACCAGCTCGCCGACCGAACGAAAGGGCAGTGGTTCGACCCGTCGGCCGGTCGCATCACGTTGGCCGAGTACGCGCACCACTGGCTGCGCACGCGCGTCGACCTCCGCAAGAGCACTCGGCGCATCTACGAAGGCAACCTCCGTCTCCACATCCTGGCGAAGGTCGGCGACATCGAACTCGGCCCGATGCCGCTCGGAGCCATCACGACCGAGGCGCTGCGACACTGGATCGCAGAGCTGTCGGCCAATGAGCAACGCAACCTCTCGCCCACGACTGTGAACCAGGTGTACCGGACCCTCAACGCGATGCTTCGCGCCGCAGTCGAGGACGAGCGGTTGGCGAAGAATCCGCTCGGCCCGATCAAGCCGCCCAAGCCGTTGAGGGTTCCGATGCGGTTCCTCACCCAGGCTGAAGTCGAGGACCTCGCTGACACCATCAACCCGAGCTACCGCGCGTTCGTGTTGGTCGGCGCGTACTGCGGTCTTCGCCTCGGCGAACTCGCCGGGCTGCGGTGGAGCGACGTCGACATGCTGCAGCGCCGCATCACGGTCGAGAACCAACTCGGCACCGACGAGCAGCAGCTCGCACCGCTCAAGACCACGGCGAGCTATCGGACGATCGTCATGCCCCGGTTCGTCGCCGACGTGCTCGGGGTGCACGCACGGTTCGGCGCGACGCAGTCACCGAGCGAGCGCGGCGCATTCGTGTTCGCTTCGCCCGGGGGCACGCCGTTGCAGATCCACAACTTCCGGCACCGGGTCTGGCAGCCGGCGGTGCGCAAGGCCGGGTTCACCGGTCTTCGCGTGCACGACCTGCGACACACCTGCGCGTCACTCGCGATAGCGGCCGGAGCCGACGTGAAGGTGCTCCAAGACATGCTCGGCCACGCATCGGCAGCCATGACACTCGATCAGTACGGCAAGCTGATGCCCGGACGCAGTGAGCAAGTCGCCGACCGCCTCGACGCCCTCCACCGCGGCACCGCCTGACCGCGCCCCTCGTGGCGCCGACCGCACGGGCCGAGCCACGACGGTCACCCGGTGCGCAAGCGGTGGATCAACTCGGAGATGACCAGCTCGGCGGCGCCGTCGATGTCGTAGCCGCCAGGCCACTCGCTGACGAGCGCCCGTAGATCGTCGCGGAAGATCGAGCGAGGCAGCTTCTCTCGAAGGTTGCGCTCCGCGAGGCCCGGCGTGTAGCCGTCGGGGCGGTACGGCGCGAACGCAGCGACGATCTCGGCCGGGTCGGCCCCGAGTTGAGTGATCGCGAGCCACAGATCGAACAGGTCGCGCCCCTTCAGCCGCTGATACAAGGCACGCAACTTCGTGGCGATCAGTTCCGGCAACGCGAACGTGGTGACGTCGGCCGCACCCTCGAACCACGACGAACGGACCGCGTACCCCACGCGGACGGGCTCGATCGCCGGCGAACGCTCGAAGGTGTTGACCTCGATCTTCACGCGCATCCGGCCACCGGACTCGAACGGGGCGCGGAGGTAGATCTTCGGGTGCTCCGTGATCCGGGTGCGCACCTCCATCCCAAGTGCCTCGCCGATTCGTGTCGCTGCCCGAGTGAGGTCGGCGATCCCGCCGCCGGTGCGACGGACGTAGTCGAGGTCCTCGCTGTAGCGCCAGGGCCGATCGACGTGCAGCTTGTGGAGACAGGTCCCGCCCCGGAAGATCAGCTCGTTGCCGAGGTAGTCGTCACGCGCGATCTCAACGATGAGCCGCGACAGGAGCAGATCCTGCTCGATCTGCTCGGGTGTCGGCCACGGCACCCGGGCCGCCCATTCGGTGATCGCCGCTTGTGGGATCACGACTCGAGCTCGATCTCTGCGTTGGCGATGACGTTCCAGCGCGTGTCCGGGCGCTGGTCACGCGGCCCTGATGGATCGAGCAGCACCGACGATGCGTGGGCCACCAACGAACGCAAAGGTTCGGTGTCGACTTCCACCCCGAGCGTCTCGGCGGCGTCGTCGATCATCCATCCGACCCGCTGAACGACCGCTGTTGGATACGTGTCGCCGACCTCGGCGAGTTGGACGATGTCGAGTGCCGTCTCCTCGAGCATGTCGCCGATGATGGTCCCGACGTTGTACAGCGAGCCACCCTCGCTCGGCCGTGACACCAGGTCGAGAACGGTCACCTCTGGCGTGGACACGCGCATGGTTCCGGTCGGCGTGTTCACCTCGACCGTCGGCCGGTCGGCCGTGTGTCGCGAGGTCAAGAAGCGAAGATGGACACGTTCGAAGGCACGGTCACGCACGTGTGCGCTCGTCATCACCTGGAACACCTGGGGCCGCTGATGGGCGAACCCGTGCACCTCGGCAGCCGAGAGCAGACACACGTAGTACGGATGCCCGAGGTGACGCATCATGGCGTCGATGAAGTGCGCCGCCGGCACCGCGCCCCACAACCGGTACTCCGCAGGGATCGCCACGTACAGCCCCCGAGCTGGGCTGAACAGGCGCCCCTGGTGCTGCCAGCGCGCCAGAGTCGGTGACACGTGCGCCTCCGGGATGCCGAGGATGTCGGCTGCCTGGGCTGTGGTCACCCAGTGCCGACCGCGCGCCAGTAGCCAGTCCGCCAAGTCCCGCGGTGCCGCGGGCGGAGCATCGACCGGCGCACTCATGAGTAACAAGACTAAACGACGTATTTAGTTTCCGCAACAGGTATGGGAGAGGTGCGTCCTGAACCGCACTTCGAGCGCCGCTCCGCCCTTGAACGCCAGAGGCGGAGCGCTGTCGACCTCGAGCCTGTCAGGCATCGCCGCGAGCGCCAACACGCCGACCAAGCACCGCAGCCGACCAGTCGGCGCACGATCCTCCGAGCCGGCCTTCGACCAGCGGTCGATCAATCGTTCGAGATGCCACAGGGTGGTCTCAACGGATCAACGCAACACCCCGACCGTAGATGAGTGGCGCGATCATCGCTCGGGTAGCGGTGCGCATCCGGACGGGTCTGAGGTCGTCGCGGCGCCGCGAATATGGAGCACGGCATAAGGGCCGTTCCCGAGCGGTCTGTGGTCGCTGAATTCCGGATTATGGCGCTCCTGTTATGTGCGTCACAACCCGAACCGCCAATGCGCGCGTTTGCCGGGTAGGTGCGCCCATGTTGACGTGCTCACTGGCTGTCGTTGCTGAGCAGGTTGTGACGAATGGTCGAACACACCGACACCACGTTCACTCGTCGCCGATGATGAGGACAGCGGTGGCGTCGTCGGGGAGCGGATCGTTGATGAGGTCCGGTGTCCAGGTGTCGAAGCCGCCGACGTCGGTGAGCTCTCCGACCGCGAACGTCCAGGGGGTCGGGGTGCCGATCGGCATCAGCATCGTCTGTTCAACCGGACGTGAGGCGGCGAGGATCGCAGCGACGTCCACGCCGGCGGCGCGAAGCGCTTCGGCTCGTGCGTTGACTTGTTGATGTCCCCGGTCGTTCGTCGTCGCGTCGATGATGACGAGTCGGCCGATTCCGAGATCAACCAGTGGGGCCGGAGTGTCCTGCCAGGGGGCGTGGCTGCGATCGTTGCCGAGCACGATGACGGTGGCGGCGTCGGTGGTCGTCTCGGTCGTGACGACCGCGGATCGGCGGTGCTGCTTCTTCCCATCGAATCTCAAGCGCTGGGCCAAGGGCATTCGCGATCGACAATGGGGCTTTGGGCTGGGTGTACATGGTCGATCGATCGAGCAGGGTGCCGTTGGCGGCGTCCACGGCCTGTACTGCGCGGTAGCCGCTGAGCGTCAGCGCATCACGGAGCGAGTCGGCGAGTCCGGGGTTCGTTGAAGCATTGACGACGAGCACGCGGGCGTCGACTCCGAGGGCGGCAGCGAGCTCGTCTCCGATCAGGTTGAGGTGCTCTGGGATTGTGATCGTCGAGTCGGCTTGTTGAGAACTCGGCGGGCCTGTGACCGCAGGCGCGTCTGCGGTTCGACGTTGGACGGCGACGATGGCGCCGACGCCGACCACGACGATGACTGCTGCGGCAACGGCAAGCCATCGTCGACCGTTGTCGTTGGGGGTAGGCGTGAGGTGCACGACGTCGCCCGACGGCGTGGGCCCGATGTCGGGGGTGTGGGCGACGATGTCGTCGAAGACGGCCTTCACGTGGGGATCGAGTTGCATGTTCATGTCAGTGCCTTTCGGAGCGCGATGCGGGCTCGTGCGAGTGTTCGGTGGACGCTGCTTCGAGCGACGTCGAGCGTTTCCGCTATTTGTGCCTCGGTCATGTCGTGCCAGTAGGCAAGGAACACGACTGAGCGCTGCTGCACGCTGAGCGCTGCGATCGCTCGGAGCAGGTCGATGTCGGGGACCGGATCGGTGCTCGCTTCGGGTCGCACGGCGAGAAGGTCGCGTTGCCAACGTCGTCTGCGTTGGCGGTACAGGTTCTGTGCTTCGTTGCGGACGGCTCGGATCAGGTAGCGGTCGAAGTGTTCGATGTCGGTCCACCCCGGCTGCTGCGTGACCCGCAGGAACGCGGACGTCGTCACATCGTGGGCGTCGATGGGTCCGACGACGGCAGTGGCAAACCGCATCGCGGCCGGTGCATGAGCGCGCCAGACGGCATCGAGTTGCCGGTCGGTGTCGTCTCGCTCGGGTGTTCGTTGTTGTCGCATCAGAACCATCTCGACAGGTAGACACCGCCGAGGCTCCTGGTGCGCGACCGTCGACTCAAGAATGACTCGCGCAACACCCTCTCGGGTCAAGCGGTTGTCTCACCGCTGCAGTTGAAGGTGCCCAGACTCGCCCATCCAGAGGTGAGCTGGCTCGCCGAGATAACCCATCGCACCATCGCACGCTTCATCCACTTCCCGCCCTGGTGTCAGAAGTCCGGGATTTCGATGCCTCGCTCGTCGAGGACTTGGTTTGCTCGGTTGATTATGTCGACCCGCATGATTGCGAGGGTGTCGAACAGGCCCGCGTCGTCTCCGAGTGCTCGGCGTTGGTACTCGGCGTGGACCTTTGACCAGAGGCTGGGGAGCCCGAGCTGGGTTTGGCATTGGGCGTCGGCGGTTGCTACCTCGATCTCTCGGGCGGTGGTGCTGGGTTCGAAGGCGAAGCGGCGTGCGACTTCATTCGGTGTGTCCGCCGCGTCGCCGGTGGCGTCTTCGAGACAGGCGCGCCATGTCGAGAGCGCTGTTTGGATTCGCGGGTCTCGTTCGGTGGCGTCGGCGACCTTCTCCTGGTCGATTCCTGTTTCGTTGACGACTTGGCGATAGGCCTCTTGGTCGTTGATGAGGTTGTCGAAAGCTTCACGGGCGACGCCGAGACAGCCACCCACAACGATCTCTCCGTTTGAGGTTTCGTCCGGCAGTGTGATCGGCACGGGCTCGGTGTCGTCACCGCCCATGAGGGCTTGGTAGAAGCGAGTTTGCTCGTCGGGCGAGAGTGTCTGAGCAAAGGTGTCGGGTCCGACGATGGACCGTTCGTCACGGTGGTAGCCGTTCGCCTTGGCGGCTTCGACCGTTCCGATGCCGAGCACCGGGTGTGGGCTCCACGCTCCAGCTTGCGCGGCGAAGGCGGATGGGTCGGCGATCTCGTAGTCCCAGCCGGCGTCGGCCATGCATTCTTGCGCCAACGTCTGTGAGGCAATGGTGAGCGCAAGGTTCCCTTGGGGTGTCCAGTCGACACCGGTGCGCGGAAGGCCTGACGGCAGTGGAGGTGGGTTGCCATCCGCGGCCGCGGGCGGCCGATCCTGCGGTTCGCGGGCCGCGATCATCAGGCCGCCGACGGTGACGGCGGCGACGGATGCTGCCACAAGGGCCGGGCGAAGCCACGACCGTGGCGGGGGCGAAGCCGTCGCTCGCATGGACCTGCTGCCCGACACGACTGCGTCGAGTCGGAACTCCGGCGCGGCTTCGTCGCCCTCGGTGCGGAAGTGGTCGATGAGCTGTTGCTCGACGTCGTTCATGAAAGCTCCTTTCGTAGGGTGGCCAGACCGCGATTGATCCAGGGGCCGACGGAGCCAGGCCGGCAGTCGAGCGCGTCGGCGATCTCAACGGTCGTTGAACCGGCGTAGTAGCGCAGCACGAGTGCGGCACGTTGATTGAACGGCAACTTCGACAGCACTCGGCGCATTTCGATCGAGTCAATCGCACTGTGGGGATGCGCGAGTTCCGCCGCCGTCAGCATCTGGAGCGAGCGACCGGCGACTTGCCGTCGCCGGCCGTGGTCGCGGCATCGGTTGAGGACCGCCCGATTGAGGTACGCCCCCGGAGTCTCCAACGTGGACCATCGCCGGTACACCTCGATCATCGCGTCGTGAACGATGTCGTTGGCGGTCTCGTTCGATCCGGTGAGGATGAAGCAGCGACGAACCTGACCCTCAAGTTCATCGATGTAGAACTCTTCGAAGGTCATCAAGGGATCTGCTGCGACCCGGGCTGATTCCTGCAACACACCCTCTCCGACGAACGACCCATACAAATTGATACGAGGAACACCGCAATCCCCGAAGAGCGACGACGTGGCGGGCGAACCGGTGGAGTCACATCGTGCCACCACCTGACCTCGTCCAAGCTCACCGGCGACGCTCAGCTCGCCATCGGATCGACAGCCCTCGCAGGTCCAGAGTCAGTTGGGGGCGCGGGCAGCATCACTCCCGCTCCGCACGTCAGGTCGCCCGGGCGACGACACGGGCACTCAGGATCGCCGTGCCCGACGCGCTTGGCGAGTACGACTTGCGTGGCGCAATGGCAGGGCCCAACCCCCCAGAACTTCCGCAAGAACGTCAACACCTGCCGACGGTGGGGACCAGCAGGAAGGGCAACGACAATGCCTCGCCCAAGCGTTGCCGTGCGCGCGACGCTGACCGCTACTCGTTTGACAACGACGATCACCGGTCCCTTCAAGCAGGCCGCCCCCACCGTGCGGACGCCTCGCCTTCGGCGTAGTCAGCCGTCGACGCCGTCGAAGCGAACGCACACTTCGCTCACATGTTTCGGACCAGAACGCACCCGTGAACCGGCGTGATCGGCTATCCCCGATCGGGACTATGCAGTGCTCGGCTTGGGTAGTTATATCGCACGCGTGCTCGTCTCGCCGTCGACCGGATTACGGAGCGCGCGTTCTGTGCGGGATGCCGCGTGACGACGGCGATCGAGATGCCGGGTTGAGGGCAGCCAACCGTCTGCTCCGGTGGGCGAAACCGACCGGGCGGTCCTCGAAATGCTGGATGTGTCTCGCCCGGATGATGTAACGCTCGAAGTACGTTGCGGTGAGTACCTGATGTGAACGATCCCGACCAACCCGAAGACCAAGCGCTCGCGTCGTCCGCTTCCGACGCGTCGGCGTTCGGGCTCGTGTACGAACGGCTCAGCGAGCCACTCCTGGCCTACTTCTTCCGGCGAACCTTCGACGCTGACGCAGCTGTCGAGCTCACCGCCGAGACGCTCGCAGTAGCGTTCGAGCGCCGCCATCGCTACCGGCCACACAAGGGCCCGGCGCGAGCATGGGTGTTCGGGATCGCCAAACGCGAACTCGGTCACTTCCGACGACGAGCCGCTACTCGACAGCGTGCCCTCAGACGCCTCGGCATCGAAGTACCAACACTCGACGACGATTCGATCGAACGAATTCACGATCTCATCGACGCCGCACGCTTCCGGGCTGCGCTCGCCGATGCGCTCGGCCAACTATCCAAAGCAGAGCGCGACGCGATCCAACTGCGAGTGATCGACGACGAGCCCTACTCGACCGTCGCCGACCAACTCGGCTGCAGTCAACAAGCCGCACGTGTCCGTGTCCACCGCGGACTGACCCGCCTCAACGATCTCCTGGAGCACAGCCATGCCTGACATCCCCGTCCTCACCGAACTCCGTACCCGATTCGACGAAGCCACCACGACAGTGCCGGCCGCCCGACCGCTTTTCCGCACCCGAACCGCCTACGCCATCGCTGCCGCAGCCGCCATCGCCGTCGCGTTCGTCGCCGGATTGGCAGTGCGACCTGACCAATCCATCGCCGGTGTCCCGCTCAGCCTCGTCGACGATCGCCTTGCGGTGTCATACCAGCAAGTCCTCGACGACCCCGACGCCGTTCGCGAGCAGCTCGCCGCCGCCGGGCTCGACATCACCATCGAAACGGTTCCAGCCACCCCTGGCCTCGTCGGTCACGTCCGCTGGGGTGGCGGCATCTCAACCGATGACGTCATCGAGCAATCACCGAACCTGTGGGTGATCCCGGACTGCGACGACGACCGTGTCTGCTACCCGTGGTGGGCACCAGGCACCGACCGGCTGCGAACCGCACCACAAGGATTCGAAGCCGGCCTGCTCATCCCGCTCGACTTCGACGACACCCTCACCATCAAGGTCGGACGCGCCACCAACCCCGACGAACCATACGACCTCGAACAGAGCCCACTTGCCCAAGGCGAACTGCTCGCCTGCGCCCCCATCATCGGGCGCACCGTGACCGACGCCTCGGCCGTACTAGCTGCCTACGACGCCGACATCGCCTGGGCGCTCGAGGACCCGTCCGTTCAGCTCCGTCAGCAACTCGACCCCGACGGCGATCAACGAATCAACGACCCAGACGCGGCCGCCGATCTCATTGTCGCCGGTGCCTCCTATCTGACGCTGGACCACTCGACGATCCTGATCATCGTCCGACGAGCGGAACCTTTCGAATGGACCCAGGCCGAAATCGAAGCCGGGAACCAGGCGCTCCTCCTCGAGGACCAGTACTACCGGCGGGGATGCAATCTGTGAGCCACCGCCAGCGCTGGCGCCCATAGTTCCGACCCGATCCGCCAGCGCGACCCGCTCCTCATCGGCCCCGATCGATCAGCCAGATCCGCTTCGGGACCCGCGCGGTAATCTCAGCTCGCAACGCTCCGATCCGCGCCGCACCGCCGGCGTTACGAGCGACCCCGATCGCTCGGTAATGCGTGCTGGTGCGGCGGGCTGCTGTCTGGGGCTCTACACGATGTCGATCTGGCAGCGGGCCCCTGGCGCGTTGGCGAGTCGTTGGTCGGCTGTGGCGAGGGCGCAGCCCAGCGCTTCGGCGAGCGCGACGTAACAGGCGTCGTACGCGGTGAAGTTGTCTCGCAGCTCCCATGCACGCCGCAGTAGTGCTGCTGTGGGGTAGACGCTGATGGGGACGTTCAACAGGTCCTCGATCGCGTTGGTCGCTTGTGTCGCGGTCAGTGCACCGTGGCCGAGTTGACGGCGGATGACCGAGACGGCCTCGACTCGGAGTAGATCGGGTGCAGCCAGCGATTGTCCCTTGATCTGTGCACGGCATGCCTCACCATCGGGCCCGCCGTCGGCGACTGCGGGAGCGATCACCGAGGCGTCAACGACGAGCACGTTCGTCCGCGATCGCGGTGACGGCATCGGCTCGCGACAACCGGCCCTTCGATCGGTGCTCGATCCGGGTGATCATTTCGTCGATCGTCGGGGTCGCCACCATCGAGGCCAGCTGCGCTGACAGGTATTGCTGCAGCGACTGGCCGGCGAGTTCGGCTCGTCGGACCAGTTCGTTGTGCACCTCTTCGGGTACTTCTCGGATCTGAACATTCGGCATGCATGCATTATACATGCACGATGAGTTGCCGGTCGAGAGACGTCTGGCACACGCGAGTCAGCCGGGACAGGTTGCTCCGGCGATGAACGTCGACACGATGTAGGTGGCGTGCCGGTCGAGGCTGCGTCGGGCGCGGTCGTAGCGCATCGTCGTTCTCGGGTCAGCGTGCTGACGCGGCTTCTTGGACGTCGCGCAGTGGGACGCCGGCGTCGAGGGCGGCGGTGATGAACGAGTGTCGCAGGCTGTGCGGCGAGATCCGCTTGTCGATCCCGGCGCGCTTCACGAGTCGCTTGACCATCCGGTCGGCGCAGTAGCGGTCCATTCGTCCGCCTTCGACGCCGAGGAAGATCGGCCCCATCGTGCGTTCCCCGATGTACAGATCGAGTGCTCGTCCGGTGCGTGGTGCGATCGGGATCGTGACGTGCTTGCCGCCCTTGCGCACGATCGCCAACGTCCGATGCCCACGCTCGGTCGAGAGGTCGTCGATGTCGGCGTTCAACGCTTCGGAGATCCGCAACCCGTTCAACGCGAGCAGCGTCATCAACGCGCTGTCGCGCGCGATCGCCGAGACCCGGCTTGGACGAGCAGCGCACCGAGTTCGTTTCGGTCCAACCCAAGCGTGCGTGATTCGTCGTGGACCTTCGGACGGCGCACGTTGAGTGCCGGGTTCTTGTCCAGGATGTCTTCGGTCTGGCAGTACCGGTAGAACGACGACAACGTCGACAACCGGCGCCCGATCGTGGACGCCATCCGGCCCTCTTGCTCCATCCACCGGGCGAACGTCTCGAGGTGCGGTCGCTTCACGTTCAACAAGTTGAAGCCGTGGTCGTGGCACCAGCCGGCGAAGATCCGCAGATCGGTCGCGTAGCTCCGACGGGTCGGGTCGGTGTAGCCGGCGATGAACGCCGCAACGGCAACGCGTTCGGTGATGATCACCGGGTCGTCGTAGCGCACGACCTCAGCAGTGTGGACAGTGGTGGTGTTCGTGGTGTCGGCCATCGTGGCCTCCTTGGATGACCCAGCCTCCCGAGGAGACGGGGCCATCCACGCTCGCGCCGATCACGAATGACCGCCGACGGCGCGATTATCGGGTGCCACGGGTGGGCCGCGATGCGGCGCGGGCGCGGCGCCGCTGGACGGGTTACGGGGCGGCGTTATTGGGTGCCCGCAACGGACCCTGCTGACACACCGGGTGTCCACTCGAGGACGTCGTCTCACAGGACGATGGCGGATTCAAGTGGTCGACGCGTCAATCACCAGGTCGCTGGCTGTTGCTCAGGGATCTGGCGAGCCGTGCGGTGGGGTACTGAGCGCTGCATCGGAGCGGGAGTTGGCTGGAGCAAGGAGTGCTGCCGCGACGACGCCGAGGAGCACAGCGCCAGTCACCAGTGCTTCCGCGACGGTGATGATGTTGCTTGAGGAGGCGCTGCCGTCGGGGGTCTGCCAGCTGGCCGGGTCTTGGTGAAACAGCAACGTCGCGAACGTTCCCCAGATCCCGGCGACGATGGCGATGCTGACCGGGACGTCAAGCGGGCCCCGGGTGGCAGCGATCTGCAGTCCCTTCCATGTCAGGAATGCTGCGGGTATGAGCAGCGGCCACATCACGATCGAAACAAGGCTGATCGGCCAAAGACCGATCCCTGCCGCTGCGACGAACAGCGGATGCCCGCGCCGCTCGCCGAGCAATGCGACGAGCCCACCTGTGAAGAACGGCGCGGCGAACGCTGCACAGCCCACGATGTGATGAGGGGTACTCGAATCGCCAGCGAGATAGCGAACGATCCCAAGGCCAACCGCCGCGGCCATCACGACTACCGCGTGGACGGTCACGTTTCGCCGGGTATTCATATCGCTATCATACATACGTATGACATCGAGTCAACGAAGAGCATCACCCCGCACGGATTCCAGCGCCCGCGTTCAGCTGGTCGAGGCGACTGCAAGGCTCGTGGCAACAGGCGGCATCGAGGCGGCCACCTCTCGGGCCATCACCGATGCGGCGGGCCAGAATCTCGGGTCGATCACCTACTACTTCGGCGCCAAGGAGAATCTGATCTCCGAGTCCCTCGCCACCACCGCCCGAACCTTGATCGGGCCAGTTGTGGCGGAACTCACCGACCAGGCGACCCCACCGGCTCAGAGGCTGCTGAAGGCAGCAACGATGTTGATCCACATCCTCGAAGAGCAGCGCGATCGGTTGCCTGGGTACGTCCACGGACTCGCTGCAGCAAACCATGACGAAACCGTCGGAAGCGAGATCCGCGCCCTGCATCGTGACCTCACCACCGTGCTTGAGAACGAGATGACCGCGCAGCAGAACGCCGGGCTGATCCCGGACTGGGTCAACCCACACACGATGGCCCAACTCATCGTCGCCCTCGTCAACGGTGTGGCCGTTGCAGCCGCCATCGATCCGGCCGGGGCCGACCCAACCAACATCAGCAACCAGTTCGCCATGCTCCTCCTTGCCGCACGACCACCAGAGCACGAGCCGTAGCCGCAACCGCATCGCGATACGTGTGCGACACCCGTGTCCGCGGAACGAAATGCGAATGTCGTAGCGCTCACGAACGACACCATGAACGCTTACATTCAATAGAGCGCGACGGGCCGGCCGACAGCGAACCTGATCACGCCTGTCGGCTACGAGCGATTCGAAGCCATCGCGTCGCCGCCATTTCCGGGCACTGCAATGGGGCCGTGATGCTGCGCGGCGCGCTCGGCAGAGTTCGTGATTCTGGGTGCGTGAAGTGTGCGGGTTCGTCAGGTGCCTGCGAGACCGAGGAACACCACCAGGGCGCGCGACAGTCTGATGATGTCGTCGTCGCTCAGTTGGCCGATCCGTTCGCCGAGCTTGGATCGTGGGATGGTGGTGATCTTGTCGGTCATCAGCCGACTGGACTCTCGGATACCGGTCACTTCGTCGGCCTCGATGAGTAGTCGGATCAGCGGTGCGTCGGTGGGGTCGGTCGTGAACGCGCAGACGGTCACCGTGGTGGTGGCGTCGAAGCGGTCGTCTTGGACAATGACGACGGGTCGGGGCTTGCCGACGTACCCGCTGTCCGCCGAAGCGGTCCAGATCTCGCCTCGGTTCACTCGTCGTCGGCCAGCGCGTCGATGAAGGCTTGGTCGTCGGCTGAGTGTCGGCTCGAACGCGACGGCGAGCGACTGTTCGTGCGCCTGCTCGGAGAACTGTGGGGATCTGACGTCGGGTACCCAGATCTGGACGGGTCGTAGTCCCTGTTCCCGGAGTCGTTGACGATGCGCGCGGACACGAATGGCGGTGGGCGACGAAGACTGTCGACGAGCCATGAACCCGATGTTACATGTAACGTCAGGAAATCTCACTCGTTTGGCGCGCTTCCACCGCGATCTCGTTGCACCGCATCGGGGCCGAAGCGTGCGGGTGCGCCGGAGGCCGGGAGCGGACTATCGGGTGGGGTTATCGAGTGCCATCAACGGCACTTCGGTGACTGTCATGAAACTCGCTCGAAGAGGTACGCGAATGGCGACTTCGTGTAGGCGATCCCACGGCCGCTCGCGTGAAGGGATTCCTTCGTCACGGCGACGTCGCGCCTGGGAACGAGATAGGTGTCGAGGTGTCGCGAGCTCACCGAGTAGCGACCCGATTGTGATGTCACAACGGCGGTCAGCCGATATCGCTCGTCGATCGATGCCATCGCGGCATCGCCATGGCTCGGGTTCACCAACAGCGTGCCGCCAACTCGTAGATGGCGAGTGCACGCCTCGGAGACGAAGCCGGCGTACAGCGAGATGAGGAGGTCGAACTCGCTGTCATCGAGGCCGAGCGGATCCGCGTAGTCGGCTCTGATGAACCGCACCCGGTGCGTCGCGGGGTCCGCGTCGTGTTCGACGAGCAGCTGCGTGACGCCGCCCTCGTCGCCGAAGAACTGCCCAGCTCGCCGGTCGATGTCGACGTACGTGACCGACGGCCATACGAATGAGGGAGCGAGATCGACGAACGAGCCCGGGTACAGAACCGTCGCGATATCCACGGCTTCGGCGACGGCCCTGAAGAGCCGATGGCGATCGCCGCCATGTTGATCCTGCTTCTCCCACAACCGTCGCGTTCGCTCCTGCACAGCTCGACCATACGAGGTGTCCCGGAGCGCCTGGTCGCTGGCGCGATTCCCGTGCACTCGGCTTGGGCCGCACTGCGGCGCGTACGCTGCGATCGTCGACCGGAGTGCGGTTTGAATCGACTCTTCCTTCGCCGATCGCCGGTGCCTGTGCTGAATCTCGAGATCGCTAGATCATTCTTCTGGTCGGTACTGAGCAGCGTCTCGGCCGGCAGTGTCAACCATTTTCGATTGGGGTCAACCTGATCGTGGTGTGGGACGTGTGATTGTGGGATGACGATGGTGGAGGACGCAGCGACGGTTTCGGCTGGAGGTATGTCGTTCGACGCGTTCTTCCGCACGGAGCATCAGCGGTTGGCGGCACTCGCGACGGTGTTGTGCGGCGATCGAGAAGCCGGTCGTGACGTTGCACAGGAGGCGCTGACTCGCACGTTCCGGGAGTGGGATCGTGTGAGTCAGTTGGATCGGCCCGGGGGCTGGACACGGCGGGTGGTTGTCAACCTGTCACACGATCATGGACGACACCTCGAGGTTCGGCGCCGGCGCTTGTCCGAGCTCGCGAATCGCATCGCCGGCGACGAGCGCGGCCGACGAGACTCCGCTGGATGCCGAGACGTGGGCAGCGGTGGCGATGCTGCCGGAGCGGCAACGAATCGCTGTCGCGTTGTTCTACATCGGGGATCGGTCGATCAGCGATGTGGCCGACGCGATGGGGGTCCACGAGGGCACGGTGAAGACCACGCTCCACAAGGCCCGCAGCCAGCTGCGCCGACTGCTGTCGGAGGAAGCGACATGAGCGACAATGACGACACGATCGAGGGCCGTCTGATCGACGCCTCAGAGCAGCTGGTAGCGAGCTTCTCGGACCTCGACACGGAGGCGGAACTCCGCGCCGTCCGCAGCGGATCGCCAGCGGCCGGTGGTGTGCACGAGAATCGGCGGCGGCCACGATGGCTCGCCGTCGCGGCCGCCGTGGCGTTGCTCGCAGGCGGCACGATCGCGATCGCAGTGAGCGTCGCGATCAGATCCCAGAGCGACTCGACGACATCAATCGCCACGACCCCCGATGCATCTCCCGTTGCGACGAGCAACCCGGCTGTGACCGAACCGACCGCCAGCGATCCGACCCAGACCACGCCAGTCACCACTACGACGACGACAGCCACCACGACCGAACCATCGGCGCCCGTAGCGCCGGTGACCACCGCGCCGCCCACAAGCGTGTCGGACACCGCGGTTCCAGTGGTCGAGTCGCCCAGCGACGTGTTCGTCACGGTGTCGGGCGACAGCGGCGCTGTCATCGACGTCCGCGACACCGTCGACGTCGTGGCATCGTTCGACCTGTCATGTCCCGAGAATCGGGATTGCGTGGTCCAGTCAGCGCGGGTGATGGTTGACACGATCTGGGTGGCGATCATCGAAACCGAGCCCGATCGGATCGACGCTGTCGTCAGGTCCCGGGTCGTGAGCGTGTCCCGATCGTCCGGCGATGTGGTCGAACATCTCTCACTCGATGGGTCAGTGGCAGTTCAATCCGCGGGACTTGGCGTGGACGGCGTGCTCTACGCTCGCCTGGACGGATACCAACCCGCCGACCGTCAGTTGGTCGCGATCGAGCGAGGCGAGCCGCGGGTCCTGGAAATCGGCGTGTCCGGCTTTCGACTCAGCGACGACGGCCGGTTCCTTGCCGTGTCGTTCTCGGACCCTCCGGCCGGTGCGCCCGCCCGAATCGAAGTCGCGGATCTGGTCGACCGGAGGAGCGCCGACTTCGAGACGACGGTTCACTTCAACGAAGGTCCTGGGGCCTGGTCGCCCGACGGCCGGTACCTGATCGTGAACGAACAATGGGAGGACGGCACGGCATGGGTCATCGATCCGTGGTCCGACTCAGGAGAGCCCATTCCCGGCACTGAAGGCTTCCTCGACGGGGCGTGTTTCATGAACAACCGCGTGGTCGCGCACCGAACGTGGGACGTGGGCTACGGCCAGGGAGACGCACAACCAGGCGTGATCCGACTCACATCGCTCGACACCGGCACGACCGTCGCCGAGATCGGTGACGATCTCTTCGGCGACGGTTTCCGTTGCCATCCCGACGGCTCGATCAGCTACCTCCGCCGCCCCGTCGTCGAAGTGCAACTATCGCCCGACTTCTCACAGCTCGAACCGGACTATCAAGCCCCAGTCGAGCTCGTCCACATCGCACCCGACGGCACCACTTCAGTAACGGCTTCCGGCGACCTGCGAATGGTCTGACTGTGCGGAACCTGCGGCACGCGTCTCACGCCAGTCGCTGCCGACCCCACCCACGTCGACACGCCTCCATGACGGAAGTCGCCACTCCGACCGGCTCCGACCGCCGCCCCAAGTGATCGACGTTTTCAGCACGACGAATCCGCGATTCCCGGGTGCTCGGCTTGGGCCGCAGTCGGTCAGTCGAGGCGGCGAGCTGTCCGGGATTGTGTGTGGCGTTATCGAGTGCCCTCGACCGGCACATCGGGGATGCGATTACACGGGTGATCGGCCGAGCGTTAGGGGACGGTCGGTCGTGATCAGATGCCGGTTCAGGGCGGCTCCCGATGCCCTCTGGGAGCCATTGTTCTGCTCGTTCGGAGTTGCAGTCGGTGGTCCGCCATCGCGTTGTCGATCCGATGGCGGGCGGGATGGGCATCCACGAGCGTCGCCAGGAATCCTCGGCTGATCGCCCAGCGGTAAACGAGAATTTCGAACGTGTCGACTGAAACCGATCTTATTGATACTGCTTCAGATGGCCAGCTCGATCGGCGTGATCACCTCGCGGCGGATGTAGGTGAAGATGTAGCCGAGGCGTTCGACCGTCAGCTCGTCCTTGCCGAACGCCACCTCGACGGGTGCCTCCGGATACATGTAGGTATCGAACTGAGTCGGATTGCTGAACGTCGCCAGCACCTCGCCGTCCCGTAGCGCACGCCCGTGTGGCACCTCCACCTCCTCGAACGCCCCGGAGGGCATCGTCCGCAGGTCGATTACTGCGACGGGGGCAGGATGCGGCGTCATCTGAACAAAGCGGGTGATCGGCCGGCGATGCTTGTCCAGGTTGCTCATCCACTGGACCTGCGCGAGCGGATCCCGCTTACCAGTTACCTTGCCGCGCTGGTACGGCTGCTTCAAGTCGATGATCCGGGCGAACCGTTCGTCGAGTCCCTTGAGATCCTTTCCTCGTGCCTTCACGTACTTCTGTCGGTCCTCGTAGATCGGAAACTGGGTCCGGACGCCGGGAGCGTCAGGATCGGAGCCGGAGATGATCGCCAGCTCGTACACCATGTGGTCGAGGCTCGATCGGATGCCGTTCACCATGTCGCTGATGATGTGGCGGAGCCCTGGTGGCGCCTCGGCGTGCACCCGGAAGACGAGCCGACGTACCCGGCGCTTCTGGTCGAACTCCATCGTCATCTCGTACGGCTTGCTGGCGAGGAAGTCCGCGGCCGTCCGCCTGATGGTCTCCAGGTGCGTCTCGGCGTGGTCAAGCCGAGCGCGTACCTCTGCCAGCTGGCGCATGGTGTCCAGTGAAGCAGCCCGCACCTTTGCCGGCGTGATGGGATTAGTCCCATGCCCGCCATGCGATCCGACACAGTCGGGCGACAGTCACCAAAATTCCGCTGTTGATGCTCGCGGTCTCCGAGCCGCGGCCGAAGTCACACATACCGCTCACGCTGTCGCTCCCTTCAGCCGCGCAGTACGAAGCACCTCGGCGGAGCGCCATGCGTCGCCAGGCGCCGCCCGTAGGCGATCACCGGCAGCGGTCGCCGAGACGACCTACCGTACGGATCGGGTGCCGACCCTTGCCCGACCGCCGCTACACCCCCCGATTACGCTCATCGATGACATGACAACGGCGTACATCAACGGCGAGATGCTCCGGTGGGCAATGCAACGCGCCGACGTCTCTCCGAGCGAGCTCGCCGACGCTATGAAGCGGAGCCGGGAGCAGATCCGCGAGTGGATGGACGACGAGTCGAAGCCGACGTTCCGGCAGGGCCAGGACCTCGCCCGGCGTCTTCACGTCCCGTTCGGCTTCCTCTTTCTCGACAGGCCTCCGGGCGACGACCTCCCAATCCCCGACTTCCGCCGGGTGCACGGCGCGCCAGTCGCGCCCGAGCCGTCGGTCGACCTTCGGGAAGTAATTGCCGACGTCCTACGGAAGCAACAGTGGTTCGCCGACTACCAGCGCGACCGCCTCGAAGAACCGCTCCAGTTCGTCGGCTCGTTCGCGACGACCGACGATCCTCGCGACGTCGCCGCCGACATGGCCGAACGTCTCGACTTCGAGCAACGAGCTCGACGCGAGTCTCAGCGCGACGGCTTCCTTCGCGAGTTCTCGCGGAGCGCTCAGGAGCTCGGGATTCTCGTCATGAAGAGCGGGATCGTCGGTGCGAACACTCGTCGCCCACTCGACGTCGGCGAGTTTCGCGGTTTCGCGATCTCCGACCTGTACGCGCCTGCCGTGTTCGTCAACGGAAACGACGCGGTCTCCGCTCAGGTGTTCACGCTCGCTCACGAGCTCGCGCACATCTGGATCGGTGTGACCGGCATCTCCGACGCCGGTCCGGCCTCAGACCCGGACGAAGTCGAGATCGAACAGTTCTGCAACCGCGTCGCAGGCGACCTCCTCGTCCCGTGGGACCGCGTTCAAGCGAACTGGCCCTCGGCCGACGTCCGCCTCGATGAGTGGATCGCCGAGCTCGCTCGGAGGTTTCACGTCTCGACTGTGATGGTCGCGCGACAGATGTGGGAGCACGAAGCGATTGACCGCGACACGTTTTTCGAGTTCTACGAGCGTGAGTCGGCGAACTGGCAACTCGAACGCAAGAGCGACGGTCCGAGCGGAGGAAACCCGTACCTCACCGCCGGGGTCCGCAATAGTCGCCTGCTCACGGAAGCCGTAATCGAGAGCATGCGAGCTTCCCAAACCACGGTTCGCGATGCGTCTCGACTTCTCGGAATGAAGCCGAAGAACTTCGATCGCTACCTTGCTGAGATCGGGTCAGAGTAGATGCGGCTCCTCGACTCGAACACCTTGATTACAGCCAAGAACTTTCACTACACGTTCGACGTGTTCCCAGCGTTCTGGGACTGGCTCGACGACCGCGCAGCGGCCGGAGTGATCGCGTCGACGGACATGGTCTACGACGAGCTCCGGGCGCAGGACGACGAACTCTCGGAGTGGGTCCGCGATCGCAAGGAATCGTTCTTCCACGTCGAATCAACATCACGGGCCATCGCCGACCAGGTCGCCGAGATCGGCCGATGGATGAACTCGGTACCGTTCGCCACCCACGTACAAGAAGAGTTCATGGATGGAGCGGATCCCTTCTTGATCGGCGCAGCGAAGGTTCGCGGCGACACCGTCGTCACACTGGAGACACTCGCTCCGGCGGAGACGCGAAAGAAGGTGCACATCCCCAACGTGTGCCGTTATCTTGACGTGCCGTTTGAGACGACCTATCAGATGCTCGGTCGCTTGGAGGCCCGATTCACCTAGCTACTTCGCCCTGAAAAAGTCCTGGTGAGAAGGCTCGCGTTCAGGGCTCGGAGATGAGACGATGGCTCCAACCCGTACTGCTACTACGGATCGGAGCCATCGATGTTGCGAACGGTAGGCGATCAGCCGACGTTGTGGGAATCGCTGTTGCCGCCCGAGGCGCTGGTGATGCCCGTCGAGCTCGAGCGTGTCGATCGGCTTCTCGATGATGAGCGGTTCTTCGCTGCGTTCGTGCCGTTCTTCCACGCCACGCACGGCCGGCCGTCGATCCCGATCGAGACGTATCTGCGGTTGATGTTCTTGAAGTACCGGTATCGGCTCGGGTTCGAGACGCTGTGCCGGGAGGTGACGGACTCGATCACGTGGCAGCGGTTCTGTCGGATCCCGCTCGGTGGTCGGGTGCCGCATCCGACGACGTTGATGAAGATCACGACCCGCTGCGGCCAGCACGCTGTCGACGCGTTGAACGAGGCGCTGCTCGCGAAGGCGCACGAGGCCAAGGTGTTGAAGACGAACCGGTTGCGGGCGGACACGACGGTGGTCGAAGCGAACGTGTCGTATCCGTCGGACTCATCGCTGCTGGCGAAAGGTGTCGCGCGGATGGCGCGCTCGGTGCAACGTCTGAAGGCGGCGGGGTTGGCATCACGCACGAGGTTTTCGAACCGGACGCGCAGCGTGCAATCGAGGGCCAGGTCGATCAACGCGAACCTGCGGCGCCGCAGCGACGACAAGCTCGCCGAGGTGCGCCGGATCAACGCCGAGCTCGCTGGGATCGCTGAGCGTGCGGTGCGTCAGGCCGAGCAGGTGGTCCGCAACGCCCGCCGCAAGCTCGCCACCAGCGGCCAGCCATCAGGGCGTGCGCGTGCGGAGGTTAACCGGCTGGAACAGCTCGCCGAGCGGACCCGCAAGATCGCCGCCCAGTGCCGCCAACGCCTCGCCGGCACCACACCCGAGGGAGCGACGCGGGTCGTGTCGCTCCACGACCCCGACGCCCGGCCGATCGTGAAGGGCCGCCTCGGTCGTCCGGTCGAGTTCGGCTACAAGGCCCAGATCGTCGACAACGAAGACGGCATCATCGTCGACCACAACGTCGAGCAAGGGAACCCGGCCGACGCACCCCAGCTCGTCCCAGCGATCCAACGCGTCAAGCAACGCACCGGCCGAGCACCCCGCGCGGTGACCGCCGATCGCGGCTACGGCGACGCCGGTGTCGAAGACGAGCTGCGCGAACTCGGCGTGCACTACCCGGCCATCCCGACGAAGGGCAAACCGAACGCCACGCGTCGCCAGGCCGAGCAACGACGAGCGTTCCGCCGACTCGTCCGATGGCGCACCGGCAGCGAAGGACGCATCAACTGCGCGAAACGCGACTTCGGTCTCGCTCGCACTCGCTACACCGGCATCGATGGCGCCCGAACCTGGTGCGGCCACGGCGTGTTCAACCACAACCTCGTCAAGATCGCAGTCCTCACCGACACCAACTGACCAGGCGACACGCACCACCAACGCGGGCGCTCGCCCGCCGATCGCAGCGGTCCACCGCCGACGAGCGGGGCCCGTCGCCACCTACTTCTTCAGGGCGAAGTAGCTAGGTAATGCCGACCTCGTTCACCACTCGTCGCGCCGCATCGCCGGCGAACTGTGGGACGTCCGACCGCTGATCGCGTAACGCATAATCACGCGTCCTCGAGCGGCCGGAGCCTGCTGCTGATCGGCGCGAACAAGCGCGCTGGTGCGAGGAAATGTCGGTCCGGCGGCGAGACTGGCGAGGGCATCGGTCGAGTGCTGGAGCCGAGGGACACGACGCGCCGTTACTTGTCCGCTTTTTGTCCGCATCCGGAGTTTTCCACAGCGTTCCGGGCGAGAGCGCACGAGACCGCACTAGGCCATCTACCTGGTGTTTCGTCTCCACGGGGTTCCGCGCGATTCCACCGGATTCCGCCGAAATCCGATCGTTTCGACCTGAAAAGCGTGGGGTCCGGGGATCGACGCCCCGCTCGACCACCCGTCGCAGCGATCTCCAGCTGCCGCGAACCGATGGCGAAGGCGTGGTGTGATGGCCGGGGACGAGTTCCATCGCAACCGGTGTCGAATCGGCCGACGTCAGACCCCGCGGTCGAGGGTTCCCTGCATCCGGGTCAGGAGGTGGCGCCGGTCGCGTCTCCGGTCGTTCGTGCACCGGCGACCCCGAGGAAACACTGGTAGCGCCGGTCGCCGTCGGCCCACGTCGCCTCCGACGGCAGCGTGAACGGCAGATCGAAGACGGTCTCGTCGGCCGACATCCCGGCGAATGGTTCGAATGCGGCGCTGCACGCCGCGAGCACGGCGTCGCGGAGCGCGCCGGCGTCATATGGGGCGTCAGTCGGGTACCGGTCGGTGTCGAGCTCGGCCACGGCGTAGCGCTGGAGGTCGTGTGGCTCGGCGCAGTCGACCACCTGCAGCACCTCGAGTCCCGCCTGCTGCACCAGGCATTCAGCCGGGTCACCGAATGGCCACACGATCGACGGGTCGTCGATCGGGGTCAGGCCGCCGGGCCTTCTCACGATCGTAGCGTCCGGTCGGTCGGTTTCGGACGGAGGCGCGGATGACGGCGGGACGCTCGTGACCGGATCGAGCACCTGATCGGTCGGCTCGGTGGTGATGACGGGTCGCCGGTCGTCGGCGCGGCCCGAGTCGTCGGGCCACCAGGCGAACGCCGCTCCACCGGTGACCACTGCGGCGATGATCAGACCACCGGCGATGATGGGGACGCGTGACCGGCCCGTCGGTTCGGTGGCCGGGCCGGGTGGCGGTCGACGACCGGCTCGATACACCGTGGTGTCCTCCGACCGCGTCGGGTCGGACCTGATCTCAGCGGGCACCACCGTCGCCGGCATCGATGCCCCCCGAGGTTCGGGCGACATGACCGCGGTCGGCTCTGGTTCGATTGCGGGTAGCGACCGCCGTCGGTCGTCGAGGATCCTGTCGAGCTGTTCGAGCCGGTCGAGCACAACGGTCGCGCTCGGCCGTTCGATCGGCTCGGGCCGGAGACACGAGGCGATGATCTCGTCGAGGGACTCGAGGTCGGCGTCGTCGGTGGGCGGAGCGACCCACGGGGCAAGGCGTTCCTTGAGGGTCGGTGGCGCGCCATGCGCCAGGTGCAGCAGGGTCGCGCCCAACGAGTAGACATCGGAGGCTGGCCCGATCGCGACCTCGTCGTCGAGATCCTCGGGGCTCGCGTAGCGCATCGACAGAGCGTTGGTCCGGGTGCGGAAGTCGTCCGACCTGGTGAGCGCCGCGACACCGAAATCGCACAGCTTGACCTGCCCGTACGCGTCGATGAGCAGGTTCTGCGGCTTGATGTCGCGATGCACGATGCCCTGCTCGTGGGCGGCGACCAACGCGGCGGCGGTGTGGCGGCCGATCATCACCACCTCACCGACGGCGAGCGTGGCGTCGCGCGCGCGCAGCAGTCCGGCGACCGACCCGCCGGGTGCGTACTCCATCACCAGCGCCGGGCCTTCGGCGAGATCGAGCATCTCGAGCAGCTGGATCACGTTGCCGTGCCCGGCGAGCGCGACCAGTGCGGTGAGCTCGCGTCGGGTGCGATGCCACACGACCGACTCGTCCGACACGTCGCGCAGCACCTTGATCGCGACCGTGCCGCCGGTCGAGACCCGTGTCGCCCGGTAGACGTCGCCGAGGCCGCCCTGCCCGATCCGCTCGATGTCGGCGTATCCGTCGATCTCGATCATCTCGGCGGGCGGTCAGTCGTCATCGTCGTCGTCGCCCGGACCGTGGTCGAGCAGGTCGAGGTCGTCACGTGTGATGAGCCGGACCGCGAGCGCGTACTCGACGAGCCGGGCGCGGCGGTTGGAGGCGAGTCGACCGGGCTCGCCGTGGAGGCCGCGGACCCCCTGCGCGCTGAGCTTCTGGCAGACGTTGTCGAGCTTGCGGTTGAACTTGGTGGTGGTCCAGCCGAGCCGGGCGGCCGCTTCACCCGACGACGGCATCGTCGCACCGGCGCGACCGGTGCCACGCAGAGCCGGCTCGGCCAGGGCGAGGACGAGCCGTAGCTGGTCGGGGGTCATGGCGACGCGCCCGATGGTCGTGTCGCCCACCTCGTGCTCGTCGATCCGTCCGCTCGTGAAACTCGGGTCGGCGACGTGGATCGTCAGTTCGTAGGTCGTCGGCCCGGCCGTGAACCGCACGAGCGTCTGGTCGAACACGATCGGAAGGATCGCTCCCGGTGCGAGGAACGCCTCGAGCCGACCGCCGACATCGGAGACCGTCGCGGTGAGCTGACCGCCCACGTTGGTGAGCAACCACAGACCTCGTTGGCGATCGAGGCTCAGGAAGTGACGGTGGAGGAAGCGATTGTCGTCCTCGATCATCAGGTCGGCATCGCGGCCGATGGTGAACGGTTCGTGGTCGACGGTGATGTGCTCGCCGCAGAACTCGATCGTCGGGCGCGAAGGGGTGTCGGCGGCGGTGGTCATGGCTGCTCTCGCCCAGTTTCCCGCGAACGGGGGGCCGGGAGTTGGATCGACGTCGTCTGGCCGTGACGGCGACCCGGATCGCCGCCGGGGCGCGACTCGAGATCGACCTCAGCGCCGGCGTCGGGGTCGCCGCCGAGATCGACGACGACGGCCGTGATGTTGTCGCGCGCCGGCCCGGCGAGCGCCAGTTCGACGAGTCGATCGGCGGCGGCTTGTGGATCGGTGATGCCGGCCAGCACGCGACCCATCGTGCGCGGTTCGAGCTCGGCGGTGAGACCGTCGGAGCAGAGCAGCAGTCGTCCGATCGGCGGGTCGAGGACGACGACGTCGGGACCGGCGTCGAGCTCGACGCCGAGGGCCCGCGTCACGACATTGCGGAGGGGGTGATGCGCGGCATCGTCGGGTGCCAACCTCCCGGCGTCGATCAACTCCTGGACGTGGGTGTGGTCTCGGGTGACGAGACCGAGCGAACCACCGGTGAGGTGGTAGCAGCGCGCGTCGCCGACGTGGAAGATCGCCACCGCGTGGCGACGACTGTCTGCGATCGTGGTCGCCCCGACGATCGTGGTGCCCATCCCGCTGAGCGCGACCTCGGTGCCGCGGCGCCTGATCGTGTCGTGGGCGAACATCACGAGCTCGATGACGTCGCTGACGGTGGCCGCCGTGGCGCGGCGGCTCCGGAAGGTGTCGACGGCCAGTCGGCTCGCGACGTCGCCCGCCCGATGTCCGCCCATGCCATCGGCGACGATGAAGAAATCGGGTCCGGCGAGGTAAGCGTCCTCGTTGGAGCGGCGCCGGTGCCCGGTCGCCGTGGCGGCGCCGGCCCGGAACCTCGGTCGGGTCGGGGTGGGTGCCGACGGGTCGACACGATGCGTCATGCGACGATGCTGCCCGACTGTCGACGCGACGGCCATGGGGAGTACTCCCCGTCCGGCTGAGGTACCCATCCGAGAGGACGTTCCGCGCCCGGTCGTTCTGTTCGTGTCGTCGGTCGCGGACCGAGCGTCGCTGCCGACGTGCTGCTCCCTACGGGCAGGCGACCGAGTGGTCGGGGCCGACATCGTTGCTCAACCGGCGTGCATAGGCGCCGTCGGGACCCTCGCTGCGTGCCGCGCAGGCGTCGGTGTCGTACGCGAACGGGCCGAGGTACACCACGTAGATCGGGGCACCGTCGAGGTCGGGTGTCAGCGAGGGGCACGTCTGATCGGTGCGCAGGTAACTGGAGGCGGGGTAGGTGTCGAGCACGTTGGCGATGCCCGACGCCGTCGCCTGGTCGCCCACCGCGGACGCGAGCACGGTGATGTACGCGCCGTCACAGCCTGGTCGCTGCATGGGTCGGCCGGGAATGGCGAGATCGCCCAGGACGGCGCCATCCTCGGCCCCGGCGGCCGTCGTGACCGGTACCGGCTCGGTGGTCGAGGTGTCAGCGGACGTGGTCGAGGTGGCGGCCGGCGGCGTGGACGAGGTGCTGGTCGGGTCGGGCATCGTCGTCTCGGTCGGCGCCTCGGTCGTCGTCTCGGGCACGACGGGATCGGTGCCGGTCGTCGTCGTGAAGCCACCCGGATCGCCGGCGGTTCCGTCGCCGCCTCCGCTGGCGATCACCCAGACGATCACGGCGACGAGGAACACGAACACGACGCCGATGACGGCGGGCATGTTCACGTTCCATCGCTCGCCGGCGCCCCCGGCCGGAAACCCTGGCTGGCTCATGTCGACGAGTCTGCCAGCGATCGGGGTTCGACTCGCCGCGGAACCCCGATCACCGTGCAATCATCGTTCGAAGCGATCAGCCGAACTGGGCGGCGATCGCTGCCTCGGTCTGTTCCTCGCTGATGCCGCAGTCGGCAGTGGCCTGGCGCACGACCGCGAGTGCCTCGTCGCTGCCGTCGGTGAGGCCCATGGCGAGCAAGCCCGCCTCTCCGCCGGAGCGGTCGTAGGCGGTCTGGATCGCGCACGTCGCAGCGTTGGGAGCGACGCCCTGGGCGGTGAGCAGGTCGTGCAGCACCGGCGACACCCCGCCGACAGGCGGCTCATCGGGGAAGTCGGCCGGGTCGATCAAGGGTCCCGCCTCGGAGGTGGGCGGGGCGTCCGTCGACGGCGGCGGCTCCTGACCCGGGGCCAGCGTCGTGGTGGGCGGCGGCAGCGTCGTCGTCGTGGTCGTGCTGGTGGTCGTGGTCGTCGGCAGCGGCACCGCCGCGTACGATGCCTCACTGCTCTCGCCCGACGTGGTGTCGGCCGACGCGTACACGCCGATCGTCGCGGCCGCGAATGCGACGACACCGACGCCCGCCAGCACCGTCTGGTCTCCCGGCAGTGGGGCGGCCAGCTTCACTGCGGTCGTCGGGTCGACCTGGGCCTCCGTGCCCAGCCAGCCCTTGGTGTCGATCCAGACCATCATCGGTGGCATCAAGACGAGCGCCGAGAAGAGCGCGATCGCGACATTGAGCGTGACGATCAGGCCGAAGTCCCGCAGCAAGGGAAGTGGCGATGCAACCAACACCGCGAAGCCACCGATCGTCGTCACCGCCGAGGTGAAGAACGCTCGGCCGGTGCGCGAGGCGGCGGTATCGCTCGCGACTCGCGGCGGCAGCGCGCTCTCGCGTTCTTCCAGATACCGGCCGAAAATCAGCACCGAGAACTCCGTGCACGTCGCGATCACGAGCGGGCCTGACACGGTGGTGAGCGGGCTGAGCTCGAGACCGATCAGGGCGACGATCATCGTCGACGCACCGACGGCGAGGAACACCGGCACCAACGCCAGCAGGGCACGGCTCAGGCTCCGGAATCGCAGGAGCAGGAACAGGCCGGCCAGCGACAGCGCGAGGTAGGTGAGCTCGGCACGGTTCGACGACAAGTTCTCGAGGAGGCCGACACCCACCGTGGCGAGGCCGGCCGGGGTCGCGCTGATCGGATCCTGACCGGCGGGCAGACCGGCGAGCAGGATGCTGTCGGCGTCGAGTTCGAGCGCATCGATCCGTGCGTCGAGGTCTTCCTTCAGCTCCCTGACGAGGACCGCGCGTTCCTCGAGTCCGGCCTCGGCGATGCGGAGGTTGACCTGGGCAGCGGTCTGGTCTCCCAGTGCCAACGCCCGCGCGATGTCGGGTGTGCGTTCGGCGGCCGCCGCGGCAGCGCCGACGATGTCGTCCGACGACGGCGCGATCGCGGTCGCACCCGGGACCTCGATGATCTTCGCCATCGTGTTGACGTAGCTCGACGACGACACCACCAGCGGTCGTTGCTCGGCCTCGACCGTGAATTCGTGAATCATGTCGATCACGTCCTGGTCGAACACGTTGTTCGCCTTGACGACCACACCCAAGGTGGTCGCGAAGCCGGTCTCGGCTTCGAGCCGGTCGACATCCTTGACCACCTCGCTGCCCTGATCGATCCATTTGATCGGGTCGGATTCGATCTTCATCTGCCCCTCGACGAGCACGCCACCGACGAACAAGAAGACCGAGGCGATCAACAGGCCCAGGCCGGCCTTGGTCGGCAGTCCACCGAGCTTCACCACGATTCGCTCGACGAGCGATGGGCCACGTTCCTCCGTCGGCGCCGTCCACTCCCGCATGCCGAGGATGGAGCTGGGGACGACGATGCCGACGACGACGAGCACTCCGATGCCGACCGCGAGCATCACACCGAAGTCGCGGATCATCGGCACTCGCGACAGGCGCAGGGCCAGGAAGGCGACGACGCCGGCCAATGTGGCTGCGATCAGGGGTGGAGCGAGGTTGGCGAGCGTCTCGGCGATCGGATGCTCCTCCTGATCGAGGACGACCTCCTCCTCGACCCGGTTGTGGATCTGGATCGCGAAGTCGATACCCAGGCCGATGAGGATCGGGAGACCCGAGATGGTCACGAGCGAGAGGTCGATACCAACCCAGCCGAGGATCGAGAAGGTCCAGACCACACCGATGAGCACTGCCAGCAGCGGCAGGAGGCGCCAACGCACGCGGAACATGAGGGCGAGGACGACGGCCATCACACCGAGCGCAATCGCACCGAGCGTGAGCATGCCGCCCTTCAGGTAGTCGTTGATCTCCTTCAGGTAGACCGGCGAACCGGTGACCGTGAAGTCGAATCCTTCGAATTCGGCGGTCTCGAGGATGGTGAGCAGATCTTCGGTCGCGGCGGATTGCGAATCGAGGTCGAGGTTGCCGTCGAGCACGACACCGCCGACAGCGGTCTGCTGGTTGGGGAACGTGCTGGCGAGCGACAGCCGAATCCCTCGGTCCTCGTCGGCCGGGTTCTGGGGTACGCCGTCGACCACTTCGACGCCGGTGTTGTCGAAGATCAGCAGATCGACCCAGTCCGGGTTCGGCTCGGCGCCACCAGCCGACGGGTCGAGTCCACGCTCCTCGGTCGGGATCGTGCCGAGGCGGGCAAGGCTCACTGAGATGTTGTCGGCGCGGGCCGCGGCGCCTGGCTCGTCGCGCTGGGGAGCGGTGAGCAGCGCCGTCTGCCCGGGTCCGGCGATCAGCGCGTCGCTGTAGGTGAGCGAAGTGAGCGGCGTGATCACCGAGAAGACGTTGTCGACGGCGGCGAGCTCGACATTGAGGCGACGCAGCTCGTCGAGGTTGGCCCCGTCGTACAGATCGGAGATGTCGTTGCCATCATCGGCGGTGAAGAGGAGGATGACGGTCTCACCGCCGAAGTTGTCCTGGAACTCGACGTTGTCGAGCGCGATCTGGGAGTCGGGGTTGAGGTAGCTGTCCTGCCCGGTGGCGAATTCGAGGCGTGTCGCTCCGACGCCGAGCAGCACCGTGACGACCACCATGGCGACCGCGACGATCTTCCATTGCTTGCCGAGTTGGACGCCCGCGCGCCTCCAGAAGGTTTCCATGGTGCGACTGTATGCGATGGGGCTCGAAGACCACCATGGATGACGGTCGCACGCCGGTAGCTCGGGCGCGGGCAGCGTGCGCGGTGACGCACTCCCACGTCTCGGACGCCCGCCCCTCCCCGCCCCTTCCCCCTCTCCTTTCTGTCGGCTGGGCCCGTGGGCTGTCCACGCCCTCAGCTGACAGAACGCTCACGGCGCGACCGACACGCGGCGCGGTGGATGCGTACTGTCGGCTGGGCCTGTGGGCTGAGCGCGCTGGCAGCTGACAGAAAGCGCAGGGATGCTGGTCGAGATGGGCCCGAAGCCAGGGGCGGCGATGTGCTGGCGTAGGCTCGGGCGATGTCGTGGGAGCAGCTCGTCACCGGTGTCGAGCTCCCCTTCGCCGACGACCTGGTCGTCCCCGAGCTCCATCCGTTCCCGCTCGACGTGCCATCGCCACCGGCCGTCGCCGCCATCGAAGACGTCGCCTATCGCGCGGCTCTGGAGACGTTCGCCGATTCCGTCACGCAGGGCATGACGATCGCGGTCGGCGCCGGTTCGCGCGGTCTCACCGGCCGGGTCGAGCTCGTGCGCGGGGTGATCGTCGCGCTCCGGGAGCTCGGAGCCGATCCGTTCGTCGTCCCGGCGATGGGATCACACGGGGGCGCCACGGCCGAGGGCCAGGTGCACATGCTCCGTGAGCTCGGTGTGACGGAGGAGGCCGTCGGTGCCGAGATCCGCTCGACCATGGCGACCGTGGTCGTCGCACACACGTCGACGGGCACCCCGGTGCACCTCGACGCGAACGCTGCCGCCGCCGATCGGTTCCTCCCCGTCAACCGCATCAAGCCGCACACATGCTTCAAGGGGCCGATCGAGTCGGGCTGCATGAAGATGGCGGTCGTCGGGTTCGGCAAGCAGCCCGGCGCCTTTCTCGTGCACTCCTGCGGGCCGATCGAGATGCGCGATCGTCTACTCGACGCCTGCGCGGCGCTCCGATCCACCGGCAGGCTGCTCGGCGGGATCGGCTCGATCGAGTCGACGGCCGGCGACGTGGTTCGCGTTGCAGGGCTCGGCGCGGACGATGTGGGGACCGGGCTCGAGCACGAGCTCACGGAGTACGCCCGCACCCTCGTCCCCGCGCTGCCGTTCGACGAGATCGACGTGCTGATCGTCGAACGTGGCGGCAAGGACATCTCCGGCACCACGATGGACCCCAACGTCACGGGTCGCTTCTGGGTGCCCGGTCTCGACGACCTGCACAAGCCCAGGGTCAGCGCGATCGTCCTGCTCGATCTGACCGACGTGAGTGGCGGCAACGCGCTCGGGATCGGTTTCGCGGACTTCATCCCGGCGGCCCTCGCGAACAAGCTCGATTTTCGGAAGACCTACATCAACTGCTTCACGGCGGGCCCGGCCGGGATGCGTCGCAGCCGGATGCCGATGGTGCTCCCCGACGAGGAGTCGTGCGTCAGAGCGGCGTTGACGATGTGCGGGCGTGGGCCGTCCGAGCCGAAGCGTGTCGTGCGGATCGGCTCGACCCTCCACCTCACCGAGTGCCGGGTCAGCTCGGCGCTCCTACCGTGAGGGAGAACCACTCGCGCCACCACCGACGCACGGGCCGCTGACGCCGTCCGTCGCCCGCCCCTGGCACACCCGGTCGGGTCCGCCGTGCTCGTCGCGAACGTGAGCTCCGCGACGCCGCTCTCGAGGCAACTCTCAAGGTCGCGGCAAGACGCTCAAGTCCGTCCGTCAGGACGCCGATCCGCAACGCATGAGGTGGTCCGCGCTCGAATTCCGCGAACGGCGCATGGCGTCCGCTCACCGCAGACGTCATGACCGATCCGATCGCGGGGTGTCGCTGATCGAGGTCATGATCGCCGTGGTGCTGCTCGCAACCGTCGTCGCAGCGACCCTGACCGCGCTCACCACGACCATCACTGCGAGCGCTCTCGATCGAGACCATGCGAACGCCCACGCGTGGCTGCAGACCGCCGCAGACATGCTGTACGCACGTGACCTCGATCAGTGCGATCCGGCCGTCACGCCCGCGACCGAGATCGCCGACACGATCGCCGAGTACCAATCGACCATCCAGCAGACCGACAACCCTGAGGGTTGGTCGGCAGTCAACATCCAGATCATCGGCCTCGAGTGGTGGAGCATCGACATCGATCCGGTCACCGGTGTGGGCACCGAGGCGTGGGGAACGCAGTGCGACTCCGGTGACACGAACCTGCAGAAGATCGAGCTGCGCGTCACTGCGGAGGACGGTCGCATCGTGGAAGAGGTCGAGGTGATCATCGGTGACTGACCAACGACGTTCGAGCCGTGCGCGGTCCGCAACTGCGACGCGCGACAGGGGCTTCACCCTCATCGAGGTGCTGATCGTGACGATCACGATGGGGATCATCGTGGGAACGCTCGCGACCGTCGTCACGGTCGTGCTCCGTACTGCGCCTCCGAGCGAGGTCCGCGCGGACGACGCACGTTCGCTCCAGGGTCTCGTCACCTGGTTGCCCCAAGACGTCGACGCGGCCCCACCGGGCGGCTTCGACACCGGTGTGACCAGCTGGCCGTGCGCCGGCCCGGCGCCGGCGAACAGCTTCAACCTGCTGGTGTTGGAGTGGACCGAACGCAAGGACGCCACCGACGAGTACGCCGCGACGTATCGCTACGAGTTCGACGGCTCCGAGTGGCACATCGCCCGCTTCTCCTGCGACGACGGTGGTACGGCAACCATGGGCGCTGCCGAGAGGCAGAACCTCACCAGCGCCCTGCCGGCGTGGAACAACCTCGCACCGCCAGCGTCGGTCAAGATGTGCGACACGGCCGTGGACACGGCGGGCAACTGCCCCGCGGGCCACGAGATCCTCACCAGCACCTCGCCCGACGTCGAGTCGCTGAAGTTCACGGTGACCCGCATCGACGGTGTCGTCACCACCATCGATGCGGCGCCGAAGAACCCGGACCAGGATCTCGCCGATGATCCGTTCGCGGTGACGAACGCCGTCCCGACGCTCTCGCAGACGAACTACCTGTTGGAGATGTACGCCGGAGCCACCGTCACGCTGGATCTCAACACGACGCACGCTCCCACCGACGCCGACGGCGACGCCTTGTCGGTCGCGATCGACAGCTCCGAGCCGATGCCGCCCGGCATCACGGCGACGACGGCCGATCCCCTCTTCGTCACGGTCAACGCAAACGCAGGTCTGCTGCCCGGAACGATCAGCCCCAAGCTGATCCTCATCGTCAGCGATCCGCGCGCCGGATGGGTCGATGCGACGGTCACGATCAAGATCATCCCCCAACCGAACGATCCGCCCACCGTCTCGCCGTCCACGTACCACCTCGTGATCGCGCAGAACACAACGGTCGTCCTGCCGCTCGGCACCACCCACGGCGCCACCGACCCGAACGGCGACCCGCTGACCGTGTCGGTCCTGTCATACCCCGTGTCGGTCGCGACCCCGCCGACCACGGGACACCCCGGACCCCTCGATCTCAGGATCAAGGCCTCCGGATCCGCACCGCTCGGTCCGGCCGCCGCGCCCATTTCGCTCCTCATCCAGGACAACCGGGGCGGCAGCGTGATGGCGGAGGTGACCCTGGAATTCATTCCGGCCACATCCAACAACCCGCCCACCGTCACCACGACCAACCACGCCGTGTCGATGTACGAGGGCGACAGCGTGACCCTGGACCTGTACACCACGCACGGCGCCAACGACGTCGATGGCGATCCGCTGTCGGCCGAATTCGACGGTGCCCAACCCACCGGCGTGACGACGACGTTCAACAGTGGCCTGGGTGTGACGCTGACCACTGCCGTCGGGCTCCCCGACGGCCCGATCGCCCAGCCGGTACGCCTCCACATCGTCGACATCTACGGCGCCGAGGTGGACGCCACGATCAGCGTGACGATCGTCCCTCGCCCGCCGCCGCCGTCGGACTGCGTGCTCGGCTCCCTCACGGTCAACCCGTCAACCGTCAACCGTCAGGGGAACGGCACCGGGCCGCGCCACCTGACCAATGACGTCACCGTCTCGCTCACCCACACGGGCTCGTGCGACGGGCTCGTGCTGAAGTACGACACCGGCGACACCAGCGGCCTCGGTGTCGGGACCGGCCGCGTCTTCCCGCCGGGTTCGCCGGCGTCGATCGTCATCTACGCCAAGGGCAACGGCGGGACCGAGAAGTGGCTGGCCGGCACCTACACGCTCACGGCGTCGACGACGTCCGCCGTCACACCCAGCTCCGTCACGGCCACCCTGACCGTCAACTGAGGATCGAAACGATGCACCGTCTCCTGCACACCCCCCGTCGACGCGACGAGGGCAACATCTTGCCGATGGTCCTCGTCTGCTCGGTGGTGCTCTCGCTGATCGTCGGGGGGCTCGCGACCTACGTCGCGACCGGTCTGCGGTACGGTGGCGTCGTCGAACAGCGAGCAGACCGGCTCGCGGCGGCCGACGGTGGGATGCGCTACGCCGTCGAGCGGCTCAAGCTCGGCGCCTCCCGCATCTGCGCCACGTCCGGATCGGACACGATCGACCCGCCCGACACGAACGGCGCGACGGTGTCGGTCACCTGCCAGCAGGTCGGTGACGGGTTCGACGACACCAACGGGTGGGCGCTCATCCTCACCGGTGAGGAGGCGCCGTCCGCCGAGCCGCTGCTCAGGACCCAGTCGGGTGTGTCCGTCGCCAAGCTCGTCGGCGGGCCGGTGTACATGAACCGGCTCAGCTTCGCGACGGCAGCACCGCTCGAGTTCCGATACAGCCAGTTGCTCTACACCGGTGCCGACTGCTCCGTCACCCCCTCGATCCCGGCCAACGTCACGTTCGACTCGACGTCACTCGGTCTGGCATGTACGCCTCGACCGTGGAACGCCGACGCCCAGCCGAACGGTCTGTACTCGCAACCGAACATCGGTCCACTGCCGACGAACCTGAACCCTGCACCGACCTTCGTCGGCAGCTGCAAGGTGTTCTCCCCCGGGCGCTACACGGTGGCTCCTGCACTCGGCTCGCACAACTACTTCATGTCGGGGAACTACCTCTTCGAGGGGTTCACGTTGGACGTCCAGAACAAGAAGGTCACCGCCGGCCACGCCGCCGGCGACGGCAGCGACGGCGCCGCGCAGTTCATCCCGAACACCACGTGCAACTCTGCCCGCAACGCCGATCCGGGGATCGGCGTGACGACCTCGGGCGTCACCTTCTACCTGAAGAACGGTGCCCGATTCAAGCTCAGCGCGAACGGCACGCTCGAGGTGATGCGCCGCAAGCAGGGCAAGTCCTACGTCAGTGTCCATGTGCTCGACAGCGCGCTCACGTGGGACCAGAACGTCATCGAGCAGGGGCCGGGCAGCAACAAGGACATGGTCATGCACGGTCTCGTGTGGGCCCCCGACGCCCGCATCAGCTTCGACGAGGTCAGCAACACGGCCAACGGTCAGCTCCTCGGCGGCGCGGTGGTCTCGAACGTCGATCTCCGGTCGTCGGCCTCGGCGGTCGGCTTCATCATCGCCGTGGAGCCGTCCGACCTCCACGGCAAGATCCAACTCGACTCGACGGCTGAGCTCGACGGTGGCACCACCACGATTCGATCGATCGTCGATTACCGCCCGAGCACCAACTACACCGCGGTGACCTCGTGGCGGGTGATCGACTAGGACACGACCGGAGAGGCTGCTTCGCACCGCTTCATCGCGCCCTCACTCGCCAGGCATCGATCGGCGCAGCGTGTCGGACCGATGGATCGGCGACGTGTCAGGACCCGTACGCGAACCCGAGATCCGGCGATGTCAGCAGCGGGGCGTAGGGCACGCCTGCCGCCTCGCACAGCCGAGCGCAGGTCTCGCCGCGATCGACGATGAGGCTGACGAGCACCGGCTGCGCACCGAACGCCCGCACGACCTCGACCGCTTCCATCAGCGAGGTACCACGCGTCGTGGTGTCCTCGGTGATCACGACCAAGTCGTCGGGGAGCAACGCTCCGGCGAGCCGACCGGTCACACCGTGACCCTTGGCCTCCTTGCGGACACTGAAGCTCCGCAGCATCCGGCCCCGCGTGGCCGCCACCGCAGCCACGCCGAACGCCACCGGGTCGGCGCCCATCGTCAACCCACCGATCGCAGTCGCCTCGTCGGGGATGATGTCGAGCATCGCGTCGGCCACCAGCAGGATCCCGTCCGGGCGGCACGCGGTCTGCTTGGTGTCGAGGAACCACGACGACCAGGCACCCGATTTGAGGGTGTACTCCCCACGTTTCACCGAGTGCTCGAGGACATGCTCGCGCAGGGCGTGCAACTTGGGTGGCAGCGGTGGGAGCTCCGGCATCGGGCCCGGACGTTAACGCGAACGACCCGGCGGTGCTCGGGATCGCGCCCGCCGAGGAGTGCAGCCTGCCGGACGACGTTGTCGTCGGTAGCGTCGGGCTGATGGACCTCGCCGACCTCCGCATCTTCACCGAACCCCAGCAGGGCGCCTCGTACGACGAGCTGCTCGCGGTCGCCCAGCGGGCCGAGCAGCAGGGTTTCGGGGCGTTCTTCCGGAGCGATCACTACCTCAAGATGGGCGACGTCTCCGGCTTGCCCGGCCCGACCGATGCCTGGGTGACGCTCGCCGGCATCTCCCGGGAGACGGCGACGATCCGGCTCGGCACGCTGGTCACCGCGGCCACGTTCCGGATGCCCGGCCCGCTCGCGATCTCCGTCGCTCAGGTCGACCAGATGTCGGACGGTCGGGTCGAGCTCGGGCTCGGCGCGGGCTGGTACGAGCGGGAGCACCGGGCCTACGGAGTCCCGTTCCCCGAACTGGGTGCCCGCTTCGACAACCTCGAGGAGCAGATGGCAATCGTCCACGGACTGTGGAACACACCCGACGGCGACACGTTCTCCTTCGCTGGCGACGTGTGGCAGGTGGTCGACTCGCCGGCGCTGCCGAAGCCGGTGCAGGACGGGGGCCCACCGATCATCGTCGGCGGTGGCGGCCGGGTCCGCACTCCGCGGCTGGCCGCCCGGTACGCCGCCGAGTTCAACCTGCCCTTCGCACAGCGCGAGCGGTTCGTGTCGCAGTGCGACGTCGTGCGGGCCGCGTGCGAGACGGAGGGTCGCGACCCCACGTCGATGGTGTTCTCGGCGGCGCTCGTCGCCTGCGTCGGTGCCGATGACGCCGAGCTCGAGCACCGTGCGGCGGCGATCGGACGCGACCCTGCCGAGCTGCGCGAGAACGGTGCCGCCGGCAGGCCGGAGGAGGTGGCCGCCGCCCTGCGGTCGTGGGCCGAGGCCGGCGCCGATCGGATCTACCTCCAGGTGCTCGATCTGAGCGATCTCGACCACCTCGACATCGTCGCCCAAGCGGTCGCGCCGCTCCTGGCCTGAGCCTCGGGACTGCCTGGCGAGCCTACGTCGTTCAGGCGCGCGGCTCGCGCATGAGGACCTCTTGCGCGACCGTCGCCACGTGGAGGCCGTCCTCGTCGAACACGTGACCGATCGCGAGCCCGCGCGCTCCGGCGAAGTGGTGACAGCTGAAATCGTGGAGCTGCCACCGGTCGGCGCGCATCGGGCGGTGGAACCAGACCGTGTGGTCGAGACTGATGCCCGCGAGGTGGGCGTCAGGGTCACCGGTGTACACCGTGCGATGGGCTGCACGCACCGTGTCGCTCGCGAGATCGTCGGACACGTAGGCGAGCCAGCACTGGTGCAGGAACGGCTCGTCCTCGCCGACCGTGTCGGGCACATCGTCGATGACGCGCATCCACGCCGTCACGCGGCCTGCACCGTCGCGTGGGCGTCCTCCGACCGCGGACGGGTCGACGAACCGACGATCGAAGTGTGGTGAGAACGAGGTGTTCTCGAGCCCGTCTGGCCCGGCGACGTCCGGGCGGTGGATCGACTGCAGGGTCGAGGAAGGCTCGGGGCTCTGGAACGAGCACTCGGCGTTGAGGATCGCACCGACTGCCTGACGAGCCACGACACGTCGTGTCACGAAGCTGCGCCCGTTGCGGATGCGATCGACCTCGTAGCGAACGGGTTCGGTGTGATCGCCGCGCCGGATGAAGTAGGCCCGGATCGAATGCGGGGCCACGGCTCCGTCGACCGAGTGAGCAGCCGCTCGGAGCGCCTGGGCGACGATCTGTCCACCGTAGAGTCCGCCCCAGGGGTAGCGCGGACCCTGGCCGACGTAGGTGTCGGCTCCGTGCGCTTCGAGATCGAACATGGAAGGCACGTTATTGCATTTAATGGCCGAGTGCGTACACTGGACGCATGGCCAAGCGTGGACCCAAGGAAATGACACCCGAGCACAAAGCCGCAATGGAGCGTGGTCGGGCGGAGGGGCGCATCGTGCGGGATTACCTCGAAGCATTGCGGAACTCGAAGCCGAAGCGAGGGCGAAAGCGCACACCGGATTCGATCAAGAAACGGCTCGATGCGATCGAACGTGAGCTCGGCGATGCGAGCGCGATCGACGAACTGCAGCTCGTCCAGGAGCGCCGCGACCTCACCGCCGAGCTCGGCTCGATCGATGCGGGTGTGAACCTCAGTGAGCTCGAGGACAAGTTCGTCGGTGTGGCTCACGAGTACGGCGTCCGCAAGGGCATCTCGTACGCCTCCTGGCGCGAAGTGGGCGTATCCGCGGCGACTCTCAAGCGGGCCGGCATCGGTCGCGGCTCCTGATCACACCGGTACGGCCGCCCGCGGCCGGTCGTGGGCCCCGGCGCGGTCGACGGTGTTCAGACCGTGATCGAGTCCAGCTGGGCGAAGACGTGGTCGAGATTGGCGAGCGAGCGTTGCAGGTCGAACGCGTCGTCGAGCAACGCGTCGTCGACGTCGGGGTCGGCGGCCAGCAGTGCTCGGAAGTCGGTGCGCTCGTCCCAGGCCCGCATCGCATTCCGTTGCACGATCCGGTATGCGTCGTCGCGCGGCACACCCGACGCAACGAGGCCGAGCAGCACCGGCTGGCTGAAGACGAGGCCGTAGCTGGCATCGAGGTTCTCGCGCATGCGCTCGGGCGAGACGACGAGATCCGCGAGCAACCGACCGAGTCGACGCATGACGTAATGCGCAAGGTGTGACGAGTCGGGGAGGACCACTCGCTCGACCGACGAGTGGGAGATGTCGCGCTCGTGCCAGAGGGCGATGTCCTGGAGCCCGGCGAGCAGGTTGGAGCGCAGGACGCGCGCCAGACCCGAGATCGTCTCGGCCGAGATCGGGTTGCGCTTGTGCGGCATCGCGGACGAACCCTTCTGGCCCGGCTTGAAACCCTCCTGGACCTCGCGCACCTCGGTGCGCTGCAGGTGCCGCAGCTCGACCGCGATCAGCTCGCAGGTTGCGCCGATCGATGCGCAGGCATAGAGGAACTCGGCGTGGCGATCGCGTGCGATCACCTGGGTCGCCGGGACCGGGTCGAGCCCGAGCGCCGAGCCGACGAACATCTCGACCGACGGTGGGATGTTCGAGTACGTCCCGACGGCACCGCTGAGCTTCATCACCGCCACGGTCTCGCGGGCAGCCCGCAATCGTCGCCTGTCGCGGTCGACCTGGAGTGCCCAGAGCGCGACCTTGGCACCGAAGGTCGTCGGCTCGGCATGGACGCCGTGGGTGCGACCGATCGTCACCGTGTGGCGGTGCTCGCGAGCGAGGTCGAGCAGCACCTGCAGGAGGCGGCCCGATTCGTCGATCAGCAGATCGACGGCGTCGCGCATCTGCCAGCACAGCACCGTGTCACCGACATCGCTGGAGGTCAGCCCATAGTGGATCCACTTGCCGGCGTCGCCGGCCCCGTCGGCGGCGATCGCGCCCTGCACGACGTCGACGAATGCCGCCACGTCGTGATCGGTCACGGCCTCGCGATCGAGGATGGCCTGCACGAACGCTTCGTCGGCGAGCGGAGCCGACGCGCGGCACGCCGTGGCATCGTCGACCGGCACGACGCCGAGCTCGGCGTGGGCCTCGGTCGCAAGCAGCTCGACCTCGAGGAACCGGCCGAACTTGGAGACGTCGGACCACACGTCGTTCATCTCCGGTGTCGAGTAGCGGGGGATCATGTCATCTGTTCCACAAGAGATAGTCGTCGCGACCCGCTCCGACGCCGACCACCTTGACCGGTACCCCGACCTGCTGTTCGACCAGTGCCAGGAACGCACGAGCGGCGTCGGGCAGGTCGTGGGGCTCGCGCACCTTCGACAGATCGGTTCGCCAACCCGGCAGCGTCTCGTAGCGGGGCTCGATGTCGGCGAGCACACTGGAGCGGTCGGGGTAGAAGTCGATGAGTGACCCGTCGAGGAGGTACCCGGTGCAGACCTTGACCTCGTCGAATCCGTCGAGCACGTCGAGCTTGGTCAGGGCGATCTCGGTGAGACTGTTGAGACGCACCGCCTGACGCAGCATGACGCAGTCGAGCCAGCCGGCCCGACGGCGCCTCCCGGTGACCGTGCCGAACTCGTGGCCGACATCGATGAGCGTGTCGCCGGCAGCGTCGAGGAGCTCGGTCGGGAACGGACCAGCACCCACGCGGGTCGTGTAGGCCTTCGTGATGCCGACGATGCGGGTGATGTCGCGAGGCCCGAGTCCGGTCCCGGCGCAGGCTCCGCCCGCCGTCGGGTTCGACGACGTGACGTAGGGGTAGGTCCCGTGGTCGAGGTCGAGGAACGTCGCCTGCGCTCCCTCCAACAGCAACTGCTCGCCACGTCCGAGCGCGGCATGGAGCACGGTGACGGTGTCGGCCACGTGGGGTTGGAGGCGGTGACCGAAGTCGACGAATCGGCCCACGATCTCGTCGACGTCGAGTGGCTCCGCGCCAGCGTGCTCGATGAGCGTGTTCTCGGCGATCGCGCGCGCGCGGACGGTCGCCGCGAACCGGTCGAGATCGACCACCTCCCCAGCGCGCACACCCACTCGGCGGGCCTTGTCGGCGTACGCGGGGCCGATCCCCTTGAGCGTGGTCCCGATCTTGTCGTCGCCGCGCATCGCCTCGGCGATCGCGTCGTGGGCCTGATGCCACGGGAAGATCAGGTGGGCGAGACTCGAGACCTTCAGCCGTTCGCACGAGATGCCCCGCGCCTCGAGCGCGTCGATCTCGTTGAACAACGTCGGCAGGTCGACCACCACACCGTTGGCGATCACCGGGATCACGTGGTCGTACAGCACACCACTCGGGATCAGCTGCAGGGCGTACTTCTGATCGTCGACCACCACCGTGTGACCGGCGTTGTGGCCGCCCTGATAGCGCACCACACAGGTGTGCTCCTTCGAGAGGAGATCGATGATCTTGGCCTTGCCCTCGTCGCCCCATTGGGCGCCGACGACGACGGTGACGGGCATGAACACGCTCCCCGGATCTCGCGGACTGGAACGTGGCAAGACTGTACTTCGGCGCGGTTCGCCGCGCTGCCTTCCGATCGGCGCCGTGGACGAAATGTCCGGGCGGCGCTCGGGCGAGCGTGTGTCGTGGAGGCGCGATCGGGTGATGGCGAACCCGATCGCCTGCGACTGGGTGGTGTCGGGGTGGTGTCGGGGTGGTGTCGGGGTGGTGTCGGGGCGCCGGTACCGTTTCGCCGGTGAACGTGTTGCGCCGGCAGCGATGGGACGACATGGACGATCGGGAGCGGCGGATGCTGATGTCCCGGGGTCTCGACGACATCTTCGACCAGCGACTCCGCGCGTCGATCGGTTCGCTGATCGACGACGTGCGTACACGAGGCGACGACGCCGTGTGCGATGCGCTCGAACGTTTCGACGGCATCCGGTTGACACCCGATCGTCTCCGGGTCTCCGACGACGAGCTCGATGCGGCCAGCGTCTCCGATGAGGTCGATGCGGCGATCGACGACGCGATCGTCCACCTGCGAGCGTTCAACGAGCATCAGCTCGCACGATTCGACGACTGGTCGTTCGAGTCCGAGCCGGGTCTCATCGTCGGCGAGAAGATCACGCCGATCGCCTCGGCCGGGTTGTTCACCCCCTCGGGCAAGGCGAGCTATCCGAGCGTTGCCTACCAGCTCGCAGTGCCTGCGATCGTCGCCGGCGTGGGCGAACTGTCACTCGTCGTGCCTCCGGTGCCGGGAGGTTCGGGCGAGGTCGATCCGGCGGTGCTGGTGGTCTGCCGGAAGCTCGGGTTGCGTCGGGTGTTCCGAGTGAACGGCCCGGCCGGTATCGCCGCACTCGGGTTCGGGACCGCCTCGATCCCGGCGGTCCGGAAGATCGTCGGGCCGGGCTCGCCGGCCGTGACGATCGCCCAGGTCGAGATGCAGCGCCACGGTGTCGCGACGATGATGCTGCTCGGACCAACCGAGAGTCTGGTGATCGCCGACGACACCGCCGACCCCGTCCGGCTCGCAGCCGATCTGCTGATCGAGGCCGAGCACGGGACGGACAGCTCGGTCGTGCTGGTGACGACGAGCGCCGCGCTCCTCGACGCCGTCGACGTCGAGCTCGAGCTCCAGCTCGACGAACTCCCGCTGGTTCGAGCCGAGGCGGCCCGCGCCTCGCTCGGCCCGAACGGCGGCGGCGTGCTCGCGGGAGGGCTCGACGAGGCCGTCGAGATCGCCAACCGATACGCCGCCGAGCATCTCCAGGTCGTGGTCGGCGACGAACACGTCGACCGGGTCGTCGACGGGATCGTGAACGCGGGAGAGATCCTCGTCGGCCAGGACACCCCGTTCAGCGCGGCCAATTTCGTGATCGGGTGTCCGGCATCGTTGCCCACGAGCGGGTTCGCCCACGTGAGCTCGGGGATCACCGCGGCGACGTTCCTGAAGCGAACGGCCGTCGCTCGTGCGGACGAGCGAGCGCTGATGCGCATGGCGCCGTCGGTCGTCGCTCTGGCCGATCACGAGGGCTTCCCGGCTCACGCCGCGGCGCTTCGTCGACGCTCTTGAGACGTTCTTGACCGAAGACATCTCGCCCGAGCGTGTGCCTGGGCACCCTCCGTGGCCTACGATCTGAATTCGTGACGACCATCCTGCTGGTGGAGGACGACGAGCGGATCAGTGAGCCGCTGCTGCGCGTGCTCGGCACGGAGGGGTTCGAGGTGGTCCATGCGTCCAATGGCGCCGACGGGCTCGAGGCGGTCACGAGCCGCCGACCAGATCTGCTCCTGCTCGATCTGACGTTGCCCGACATCGACGGACTCGACGTGTGCCGCAAGGTGCGCGAGGAGCGACCGGAGATGCCGATCATCATGCTGACGGCCCGGGCCGAGGAGATGGACGTCATCGTCGGGTTGGGCGCCGGGGCCGACGACTACGTGCCCAAGCCGTTCCGACTCGCCGAGTTGGTCGCTCGCATCAAGGCGCGACTTCGCATCGCGCAGGTCGCCCACCAGATGCCCCGAGAACTGCTGGGTGGCCCGCTGCGCGTCAACACCGAGTCGCGACGCGCCTATCTCGACGGAAAGGAGCTCGAGCTGACATCGAAGGAATTCGACCTGCTCGCGCTGCTCATGAGCAAACCCGACGCCACGTTCACCCGCGAGCAGATCATGTCGACGGTGTGGGACGAGAACTACTGGGGCTCGACCCGAACCCTCGACACCCACATCTCCACGTTGCGTCGCAAGATCGGCGACGACACCGATCCGCCGACGCTGATCGTCACGGTGCGCGGCGTGGGGTTCCGCTTCGAGGGCTGAGCGGGGTCGGGCGTGCGGCGCCGTCTCGTCATCTCCACGATCGCGATCGTGCTGGTCGTGCTCGGCGCGCTCGCCCTGCCGGTCGGACTGACCGTGTACGACTCGGCGGAACGGCAGCTCGAGACACGCCTCGATCAGCAGGCGACCTCGATTGCCAGCGCGTACAGCCGTGCGGTCGTCGCAGGCGAGCAGCCCGACCTGATCGCGGCTCAGGAAACGCTCGGGCCCGACGACGGACTGGAGATCTACGACTCATCCGGAACGGTGGTCTACCGTCGCGTGCTCGACGGCGCGTCGTCAACGCGAGAAGCAGAGCGACTGCTCCCCGATGGCTCGCGCGTCGTGGTGCTCACCAGTGCCGACCCGCTCGACGAGAACTTCCGCGACCAGTTGAGCATCCTGGTGGTGCTCGCTGCGGGCGCCCTCGCGGCCGCTGCGGGCCTCGCCGCGGTCCAGGCCCACCAGCTCGCACGGCCACTCGAGCGGCTCGCCCGGCGGGCCGGCCGGATCGGTGACGGTGACTTCAGCCTGCAGCCCTTCGCGCGCACCCACATCCCCGAGATCGACCGCATCGGTTCCGCACTCGACTCGAGCTCGCAGAAGGTCGACACCATGCTCGCCAACGAGCGTCACTTCACCGTGGACGCGACCCATCAGCTCCGAACCGGTATCGCAGGGATCGCGATGAGGCTCGAGATCCTGTCGATGACCGGTGATGCAGCGGTGGTCGAGGAGGCGTCGGCCGGGCTTCGCCAGACCGATCAGCTCAACGCCACGATCGACGAGCTGTTGGCGGCCGCCCGCAACCGATCGACCACCGAACGAACCGTGTTCGACCTCGTTGCGTTCGTGAACGAGCACGTGAAGGAGTGGCAACCGCGCTTCAGCTCGGTACGCCGCCACGTTTCCGTGATCATCGCCAATGCGGCACCACCGGTGTACGGGACCAAAGGGCTGGTCGGGCAGGTGATCGACATCGTGATCGACAACGCCCTCCGTCACGGCGCCGGCGCCGTGACGCTGCTGATCGACGGTCCGGCGGTGATCGTCATCGATCAAGGTCCCGGCGTCACCCAGGCGCGGCTCAAGACGATGTTCGACGGTCCGGTCGACCCTGCCGCTCGGCACGGGCGAGGTTTGCCGCTCGCGCGGCGTCTCGCCCATGTCGACGGTGCGACACTCGATGTCGTGGGGAACCGCCCCCTGCGCGTCAAGCTCCAACTGGTCCGCGGTGATCACCCGTCGGTCGACCGTGACTCCCAGCCCGGGGAGCCGGATATGGACGCATCCGCTCGGCCGGTCGCGTCGCCCGCGTCCTCGAGGTGACGCGGTCGAGGTGAGGTCGTGACGTTGTCGGGATGGCGTCGGGATGGCGTCGGGATGGCGTTGTTCTGGTCGGGATGGCGTTGTTCTGCCGGGATCATCCGGTCGGAAAAAACCAATCGCCGTCCCCAGGCGGCGGGAGCCCTGGAGACGGCGAGCGGAAGGAAACATGGTGATCTTGCACGATGACGTGTGTGTGCGTCGCCAAACAGCGGTCAACTCTCTGAAAAATCCGCGACGAACACTCGCAGCCCTCGGTCGGCATCGGGCCCGACGCCGACCGAGGGCTCGGAGGCGACGGTGTCGACGCACAACCTGCTGCCCTCGGGGGCCCGGCCCTCGAGGATGAGGACCGCGGCGCGGTCGCCGATCTCGCGTTGGATCACCCGCTTCAACGGACGTGCGCCGTAGGCGGGGTCGAAGCCCTCCTGGGCGAGCAGATGCATCGCGGCGTCGGTGACATCGAGTTCGATCCGGCGCTCGGTGAGCCGGTCGCGCAGGCGCTCGAGCTGGATGTCGACGATGTGGCGCAGGTCGTCCTCGGTGAGCGATCGGAAGCGGATGATGTCGTCGACCCGGTTGATGAACTCGGGCTTGAAGTAGTCGGCGGGCTCGCCGGCGAGGTTCGAGGTCATGATCAAGACCGTGTTGGTGAAGTCGACCGTGCGTCCCTGGCCGTCGGTGAGTCGACCGTCGTCGAGGACCTGCAACAGGATGTTGAACACGTCCGGGTGCGCTTTCTCGATCTCGTCGAGCAGCACCACCGAATAGGGGCGGCGGCGCACGGCCTCGGTGAGCTGGCCACCCTCGTCGTAGCCGACATAGCCCGGCGGGGCGCCGACGAGGCGGCTCACCGAGTGCTTCTCCATGTACTCGCCCATGTCGACGCGGACCATTGCCCGCTCGTCGTCGAACAGGAATTCGGCCAGCGCGCGGGCGAGCTCGGTCTTGCCGACGCCGGTCGGCCCGAGGAACATGAACGAACCGATCGGCCGGTTGGGGTCGGACAGGCCGGCGCGGCTTCGTCGGATCGCGTTGGCGACCGCCGTGACGGCGTCGTCCTGACCGATGACCCGCTGGTGGAGCTGATCCTCGAGATGGATCAGCTTGGCCATCTCCGACTCCATCAGCCGTGTCATCGGAACACCCGTCCACTTCGAGACGACCTCGGCGATGTCCTCGGCGTCGACCTCCTCCTTGAGCATGCGATCGTCGGTCTGGAGTCGGTCGAGGTGCTCGGTGGCCTCCGACACGCGGCGCTCGATCTCGGGAATCCGGCCGTACCGGATCTCCGCCGCGACATTGAGGTCGGTCTCGCGCTCGAGCTGGGAGCGCAGATGCTCCAGCTCCTCCTTCAGGTTCCGGATCGCGTCGATGGCCTGCTTCTCGGCCTCCCAGTGCTGCTTCATCCGGCCGAGTTGCACGTTGAGCTCGGCGAGCTCGTCGTGGAGCGTGGCGAGGCGTTCGCGGGAGATGTCGTCGCTCTCCTTCTCGAGTGCCACCTGTTCGATCTCGAGCTGGAGGATGCGTCGCTCGACGACGTCGATCTCGGTCGGCATCGAGTCGATCTCGATGCGGAGCTTCGAGGCCGCCTCATCGACCAGATCGATCGCCTTGTCGGGGAGGAACCGGTTGGTCAGGTAACGGTTCGACAGCACGGCCGCGCTCGACGAGCGCGGAGTCCTGGATCCGGACACCGTGGTGCACCTCGTAGCGCTCCTTCAGCCCGCGCAGGATGCCGACGGTGTCCTCGACCGACGGCTCGCCGACGTAGACCTGCTGGAAGCGCCGTTCGAGCGCTGGATCCTTCTCGACGTGCTTGCGGTACTCGTCGAGGGTGGTCGCGCCGATCATGCGGAGCTCGCCCCGGGCCAGCATCGGCTTGATCATGTTGCCGGCGTCCATCGCGCCCTCGGCGCCACCCGCGCCGACGATCGTATGGAGCTCGTCGACGAAGGTGATGACATCGCCTGCGGCGTCGGTGATCTCCTTGAGCACGGCCTTGAGGCGTTCCTCGAACTCACCGCGGTACTTCGCGCCGGCGAGCATCGAGCCGATGTCGAGCGCGATCAGACGTTTGCCTTTGAGGCCCTCGGGGACGTCGCCGTCGCTGATGCGGCGGGCGAGCCCCTCCACGATCGCGGTCTTGCCGACCCCCGGCTCACCGATGAGTACGGGGTTGTTCTTGGTCCGCCGCGACAGCACCTGGATCACCCGCCGGATCTCGTCGTCACGACCGATGACCGGGTCGATCTTGCCCTCGGCGGCGCGAGCGGTGAGGTCCTGGCCGTACTTCTCGAGCGCCGCGAACTTCTCCTCGGGGTTCTGGTCGGTCACACGGTGACTGCCGCGAACGTCGCGGAGCGCGGCGAGCAGCTCTTCGCTGCCCACCCCGAGTCGGTCGTTCATCGCGAGCAGCAGATGCTCGACCGACAGGTAGTCGTCCTTGAGGTCCTTGCGGTGCTGTTGGGCGCGTTCGGCGACGTTCGTGAGCTCGCGGCTCATCCGTGGCTCGTCGCCTCCATGCGCCTGGGGGAGCTGCTCGACCGTCGCCAGGGCGCGGTCGCGGATCATGCCGGGGGATTGGCCCAGCTTGGCGAGCAATGGCGCCACGATCGTGCCCTCTTGGCTGGTGATGGCGACGAGGAGGTGATCGGGCGTGAGTTCGGGGTTGGACCTCGATTTCGCCTGGTCGATCGCCGCCGCGAACGCTTCCTGGGTCTTGACCGTCCACTGCTTCGGATCGAGCGCCATACGACGAGTCTAGAGCCGCCGACGCAAACCTGATACGTCTTGACTCAGGTTTTCTGACACGTTTGATCGAGGTTGGTCACGGGACCGAGATGTCGATCGCCCACGACGTGCCGACCGTCGTGTAGCCGGCCAGGTCGATCGACGCGAAGAACTCGGCGAGGCGGACGTCGTCGACGTCGTACACGTGGTCGACGTAGTTGTCGGGATGGTGGCCGACACCCCCAGCGCCGCCTTCGAAGACATCGACGATCTGGGAGTCGACCGGTTGGCGGATCCCAGGATCGAGCGTCACGAACCGGCTTGCGCCGTCGGTGATGCGACCACGGTCGAACGTCGCCACGCCGACGCCGATGTCGGCCAGATCGTCGCGGTGGTCGATCCCGTAGCGGACGCCGTCCACGAACGCGCCAGCGCCGTGGTACGCGGTGGCGGCAGCGCCGGAAGCGGCGCCCACGACGTCGAAGTCGCGGGCTCGATCCCACATCGACGCGGCCGAGTCGATGGCATCGGTGACGTTGCCGTGTGCGACGGCCTCGACGATGACCGCGGCATCCCGGTGGTTCTGCAGCACCAGAACGTTGGTGCGCGGGTCGACGTGCGCGAGTTGCGGGTCGGAGTAGTAGCCGGCGGCCACGACGTGGGTGACGTGATAGCCGTCGGGCCCGTTGAATCGATCGTCGGCGGCGAGGTCGAGCGCGGTGTCGGCGCCGAAGCTGTGTCCGACGATCATCAGATCGGCGCCCGACGGCACGCCGGCGTTCGCGAGGGCCTGCTGGACCAACGCGGCATACCGGTTGTCGTCGACCTCCGTCGACTGCGATGAGGGGTACGCGTGCTGATCGAGATCACGAGGTGATCGGTTGCGTTCGCTCAACCCGATGTCGGGGGTCGACAGATCGGTCACTCCCGGGAGGACGATCAGGAACGCTCCGTTGGCGAGCTCGATCAACTCGAACTCGTCGGCACGGATCTGCGCAGTCGACGCACTGTCGGCCAGGGCTCGCGCGACCAGGCTGCGGCCGCGGGCGTCGGGCGTCGCCCCGACGGTGAAGAACGGCGACCGCAGCTCGGATCCGAACGTGCCGCCGAGGTCACCGGAGGACGACGAGAACGCGGGGACGGCCCAGGGCGCGGGGCACGCGTCGGTGATGCTGATCCGGACGCGGTACCCGGCCTCGTCACGCAACCGCAGGATCGTGGCGCCGTCGAGCGGTGCGGTGGGGAAACCGGCGTCGGCCGCCTGCACGTGCACGACGAGCAGTTGAACGAACGCGGCCGGCACCCAGAGCTCGGCGGAGCAAGTGGCAAGGCGCTGAACCACCGTCGACCGGACGCTGCCGAGCTGGAGGCGGTCCAGGTCGAGCTCCACGTTCAGTTGGGTCGATGCGAGCTCGTCACCGCGACGGGCCCACGCGAGCGCGGTCGATGTCGCGTGGTCGGTGTCGATCCAGAAGCTCGTCATGCGTCCGCCCATCGGGCGGGTCGCACCGGAGCGGCGGTGAGCAGCTGGTCGAGGAACGGGAGCTGCCGGTACCGGTCGAGCGCCCGCCGGTACGCGGCGCAGACGGCGGCGCGCCGATCGCACTCGGCCGCCAGCTCGACCAGATCGGCCGACGCCTCGACGATCGACCTGCCGGCGACGGTCAGCGACTCCTCGACGACGGTGCGCGCCGGCCCGTCGCCCATCCAGTCGACCTTCCTCCACGCGACCTGGGCGCCTGCTTCTCGGGCGAGTTGCTCGGCGGTCGATCGAAAGCGCCGGGCGGCGTCGGTGTACTCGTCGGCGGTCGGCATCCGACCGACCGTACGAAGTCCATCCCACCCCGACCATGGGGAGAACTCCCCGTCACGTTCGGGGTCAGACCCCGAACGTGACGGTCAGGCGAGTTGGGCTGGGGTGAGGGCGTCGAGATCGTCTGCGGTCGCCATGATGGCGGGCAGCAACCCGGCCACGCCCGGCAGGATCTGCTCGGCGAAGAAGCGAGCGCTCGTCCGCTTTGCCTCGATGAAGGCCGCGTCGCCGGCCGAGGGGTCGGTCGTCGCCAACGCGGCCTTGGCCAGGAGACCAGCACAGACGGTCGTCCCGAGCAGTCGGAGGTAGGGCGTCGAGGCTCCGAGCAACGAGCGCGGATCGCTGGTGTCGACGAGGTGGGCGGTGGCGACCCGCGCCGTGTCGACGGCGTCGGCGAGGCGCGTGCCGAACTCACGCATGCCGTCGATGTCGGCGAGCTGCTTGGCGCGTCCGTCGAACTCGTCGAGCAGATCGCTGATGACGCCGCCGCTCCGCACGCTCAGCTTGCGTCCGACCAGATCGGCAGCCTGGATGCCGTTGGTGCCCTCGTAGATCGCCGCGATGCGGGCATCGCGATAGTGCTGGGCGACACCGGTCTCTTCGACGTAGCCCATGCCGCCGTGGATCTGCAGCGCGAGCGAGGTCATCTCGTTGCCGACGTCGGTGCAGAGCCCCTTCGTCAAGGGGATCAGGAGATCGGCGAGCTCCTGCCACGAGCGGGCCTCCTCGGCGTCACCGGCGTCACGGGCCGCGTCGGCCCGGTCGAGCGCCGCGGCGTTGGTGTAGACGAGGCATCGCATCGCGTCGATCCACGCCCGCTGGGTCATGAGCATCCGGCGCACGTTGGGATGGTCGACGATCGGGCTCGACGTGCCCGCCGGTGCGCCGGCCGCGCGACCTTGGTGACGCTCCAGCGCGTAGCCGAGCGCCTGCTGGTAGGCCCGCTCGCTGAGGCTCAGCCCCTGGAGACCGACCGACAGGCGGGCGTTGTTCATCATCGTGAACATGTTCCGCATGCCCTCGTGCTCTCCGCCGACGAGCCAACCGATCGCTCCCTCGTAGGCCATGACGCAGGTCGGCGAACCGTGGATGCCGAGCTTGTGCTCGATCGAGACGCACACGGCGGCGTTGCGCTCCCCGAGTGAACCGTCGTCGTTGACCAGGAACTTCGGGACCACGAACATCGAGATGCCCTTGGTGCCCGGAGGCGAGCCGGGCGTTCGGGCGAGCACGAGGTGCACGATGTTGTCGGCGACGTCGTGTTCACCCCACGTGATGAAGATCTTCTGTCCGGTGATCGTCCATGCGCCGTCGCCGTGCCCGGTGGCGGCCTCGGCCTTCGTGGTCACAGCGCCGACATCGGAGCCCGCCTGTGGCTCGGTGAGGTTCATCGTGCCGGTCCACTCGCCGGTCAGCATCTTGGGGAGGTACGTCGCCTTCTGCTCATCGGAGCCATGGGCGTGGATGGCGTCGATCGCCCCCTGGGTGAGGAGTGGGCACAGCGAGAACGCCATGTTGGCGCTCGTCAGCATCTCCTGGACGGCGATCGCCGAGATCCATGGAAAGCCGGCGCCGCCGTAGTCGGGATCGAACGGCATCGCGCCGAAACCCGACTCGACCCACTTGGCGTAGGCGGGTTTGAAGCTGTCGGGTGTGACGACGCTGCCGTCGGGTTGCCACCGCGACCCGATCGTGTCGCCGTCGCGGTTGGTGGGCGCCACCACCTCGGCCATGAAGCGCCCGACCTCGGCCAGCACTTCGTGAACGGTTTCGCTGTCGACGTGACCGAAACGCTCGGTCGCGACGATGCCGTCGAGGCCAGCGACGTGGTCCATGATGAAGCGGATATCGCGCAGAGGTGGGGTGTAGTCGCTCACCGCCCCAGGCTTCCACAGTCGTTCTGCGTCGCGAAACTCAGGTTGAAGCCGGTTGGCCGGCCCCTGCTATGTTGCCGACGGATCGGAGTGTCGTCCGTCACACGGACCGGCGCACCGTCCCGGGGATCACACCTTGGCCAACGTGAGGGGATGACATGACGCTGACCGAGCAGACGACGCCTGTGCCTTCGCACTCGACCGGTGCGACGACAGTCGCGTCGTTGGCGCGCGATTGGGCGAAGCGGGCACCGAAGCAGGTCGCGATGCGCGAGAAGGACTTCGGCATCTGGAGGGAGTACGACTGGGCCCGGACATGGGAACTGGTCGAGCTCGCCGCCCATGCCCTGCTGGCGCTCGGCGTCGAACCGGGTGATCGGGTGTCGATCCACGCCGAGGATCGACCGGAGTGGGTCGTCATGGATCTCGCGACGGTGGCCGTGCGTGGCGTCGCAGTGGGCTTCTACCCGACCAACCCTGCTGCCGAGGTCGAGTACCTGCTCCGGGACTGCGGTGCGTGCATCCACTTCGCGGAGGACGAGGAGCAGTACGACAAGGTCGAGGAGGTCGGTCGCGAGAAGCTCGCCGATGTCCGTCGGATCATCTTCGTCGAGCCGCGTGGCATGGTCGGCAAGGACGACGACCGCCTGTTGTTCTGGGACAACTTCCTCGAGATGGGTCGCGAGCATCGAGCTCAGCATCCGAACGCCGTGGCGGAGCGGATGTCGGCGGCCGCGGACGACGACATCATGACGCTGGTCTACACGTCGGGTACGACGGGTCCGCCGAAGGGGGCGATGCTCACCAACAAGAACGCGGCCTTCTGCATCGACAAGATCGTCAATTCCGCGGACCGTGTTCCGGGTGGTCCCCCGAACCCGAAGGATCAGATCGTCACCTACCTCCCGCTCTGCCACGTCGCGGAGCGGATCTTCTCCACCTGGACGATGGTCGGCGCCGGTCCGGTCCTGAACTTCGCCGAATCGATCGAAACGGTCAACGAGAACCTGCGCGAAGTCCAGCCGACGATCTTCTTCGCTGTCCCGCGCATCTGGGAGAAGCTGCATGCGACGGCGCTCATCAAGGCCAACGATGCGAGCTGGTTCAAGAAGAAGGTGCTCGGGATCGGGCTCCGACTCGCCAATCGGGTCGGCAAGATCAAGGTCGCCAACGACGGCAACCACACCATCCAGTCACGCATCATCGCGGCGATCGGATGGCTCATCGTGTTCCGCCCCATGCGCGAACGGATCGGGATGCGGCGGGTGCGGTATGCAAGCTCGGGAGCCGCACCGATCGCTCCCGAGGTGCTCGAGTTCTTCATCGGGCTCGGCGTGCCGGTGTTCGAGCTCTACGGCATGACCGAGAACGCCGCCGTCGCGACCGCCAACTTCGTCGGCCGCATGAAGCTCGGCACCGTCGGCGAGCCCTACCCGGGCATCGACTTCCGCATCGCGGAGGACACGGGCGAGATCCAGGTGAGGCACGACGGCGTCTTCAAGGGCTACTGGAACAAGCCCGACAAGACCGTCGAGACCTTCACCGAGGACGGCTGGTTGATGACGGGCGACGTCGGGGAGTGGGTCGATGGAACGCACGTGCGCATCGTCGACCGCATCAAGCACATCATCATCACCTCGGGCGGCAAGAACATCTCGCCGTCCGAGATCGAGAACAGCCTCAAGACGTCGCCCTACGTCAAGGAGGCGATGGTCATCGGCGAGGGCCGCAAGTACCTCACAGCGCTGATCGGGATCGAGCTCGACACCGTCGGCGACTGGGCGCTGCGCCGGAACCTTCCCTACACCACCTACCGGGACCTCTCGGAGAAGCCCGAGGTGATCGAGCTCATCGACCAGGTCGTGCAGCGGACGAACGAGAAGTTCGCCCGCGTCGAGAACATCCGCAGATTCGCGCTGCTCCCCAAGGAGCTCGATCACGAGGACGGAGAATTGACCGCCACCCAGAAGCTCAAGCGCTCCGCCATGCTCGACATGTTCAGTGACCTCGTGGACTCGATGTACCGATGAGCACCGTCCTGCTCGCCGATGCCGGCGCCACCTTCCTCCAGACGCTCGTCAAGTCACTGGCTCTCGGGTCGGTCTACGTGATCATCGCCCTCGGCTTCGTCATCATCTTCAAGGCCACGCAGGTGCTGAACTTCGCGGCCGGTGCGATCTCGATGGCGGGCGCGATGTTCATGACGATCCTCGTCGCCGACGGTGGTCTGCCGTTCCTGCCGTTCGACAACCCGCTGGCGCCCGACCCCGGCACGACGCCCGGGATCCCGCTCTGGCTCACCAACCTCGCGCTCGCGCTCCTCATCGCCGGGTTGTTCGGGTTGGTCATCGAGCGCGTCACGATTCGCCCCATGGTCGGGCAGCCGTTGTTCGCGATGGCGGTGATCACGCTCGGCATCGAGATCGCGATCCGACCGTTCAACCTCGATGCCACGGCGCTCGAGGCCCGCAGCCTGAACGTCCCGTGGGGCGCCGAGCAGTGGACCCTCGCCGGGGCGGGCATCCCCAAGTCGTACGTGGCCGCGATGATCTTCGCGGCGATCGCCGGCGCCGTGGTGATCATCTTCTACCGGTCCCGACTCGGCGTCGCGATGCGGGCCGTGGCGTTCGACCAGGAGGCCGCGATGGCACAAGGGATCAACGTCGGACGTGTGTTCGCGATCGCGTGGGGTCTCGGCGCCGCGCTGGCCGCGCTCGGCGCCATCGTCTACGGCATGGCACCGTTCCCACCCGGCGGGCAGGTCAGCCAGGAGATCCACCCGATCCTTGCGCTGCGCGTCCTGCCGGTGATCGTGCTCGGTGGACTCGACTCGGCGTCGGGGGCGGTCTATGGCGGTCTGATGATCGCTGCCGCCGAAGTCTTCGCCGGCGAGTACCTGTCGCACTGGAACAGCACGCTCGGGTCCGGCTACTCCACGATCGTTCCCTACATCGTGATGCTGATCGTGCTGCTCGTCAGACCGTACGGCCTGTTCGGTACACCGGAAGTGCGAAGGGTCTGACGATGCATCGTTCGTACCCAACGGTCAAACGAGCGTCGGTCATCTCGTCCGGGTGGGGGTGCTGATCCGTGTTCGGTCGTCCACTCCTGCGCACGTCGTACGAACAAGACGCGGCGATGCTCCCGACGGCGTTCCAGAAGGGCGCGATGGTCGCGTTCCTGCTCGCCGTCGTGCTCATGGGCCTCGGGGCACCGATCCTGTCCGGAATCCCCGAGTTCCTGCTCGGCGCGACCTGGATCAACCCGGTGACGAACCTGCTCCCGCTCGCGATCGCCGCGCTGGGCTTCAACATCCTCGTCGGTGTGACCGGTCAGGTGTCGCTCGGTCATGCGTTCTTCATGGGTGTCGGTGCCTACACGGCGGTGGCGCTCGGCGGTGACGGCGACGGGGTCAAGGCTTGTGTGCCGTTCCACGACGAGCTCGGGCTGCTCGAGACCTCGGGTCAGTGCGGTCTCAGCCTTCCGATGTGGATCTGGCTTCCCGCCGCCGGTCTCGTCGCGGCGCTCGTCGGGGTCCTCGTGTCGCCGGCGGCGGTCCGCGTGCGTGGTCTGTACCTCGCGATCGTCACGATCGGCCTCGTGTTCATCGGCCTCCACCTCGGCCGCATGCTGCCCGAGATCGCCGGCGACTTCGAGTCCGGCCGTCGCTGGCCGTCGCTCGACATCAAGGTGTGGAAGGAGGACACGCCACTCGTCTCGATGACCGACGACGGCACGTGGTTCGGCTTGATCCACCTCAGCGAAGAGCAGAAGCAGTTCTTCTTCCTGCTGGCGCTGGTCGTGGTCTTCACGATCCTGTCGAAGAACATCATCCGCAGCCGGACCGGCCGGGCGCTCCAGGCGATCCGGGATCGCGACGTCGCCGCCGAGGTGATGGGCGTCCCCGAGTTCAAGTACAAGTTGATCGGCTTCGCGATCAGCTCCTTCTACGCCGGCATCGGCGGTGCTCTCTTCGCGTCCTACAACGGTCGTGTCGCACCGGTCCAGTGGTCGCTGTTCCTGTCGGTCGACTTCATCGCGATCCTGTTGATCGGCGGTGTCGGAACGATCGTCGGCACCCTGCTCGGTACGGTCTTCGTCGAGCTCACTCCCGAGGTGGTGAAGACGTTCACCGAGTGGCTCGGCGATCAGACCGGCGCCAGCGGTCCGCTCGGGTGGTTCGCCAACTTCATGATCACGAAGGGCCCCGACGACTTCGGCCTCATCTCGCTCGCCGCGGTGGCGCCCGGTTGGCCGATGAGCGTGTTCTTCTGGAACTTCGTGATCTTCGGCGTCCTGATCATCGTCTTCTTGATCTTCGAGCCACTCGGTCTCTTCGGCATCTGGGTCAAGATCCGCAACTACTGGAAACGTTGGCCCTTCAGCTATTGATTTTTCGTGACCATCTACGGTCGAGCCCGTCACCTACGCTGACCGGCACCAAGGTGTGGGCATCGCGTGATGCCCGCAGAACACCCATCACACAGGGGGAAACATGAGAAGAAGGTCAAAGGTAATCGCACCGCTCGTCGCGCTGGCGCTCGTCGCAGCTGCGTGCGGCGGTGACGACGACGACTCCGCCGACGAGCCGGCTGCGGACGAACCCGCCGCCGAGGAGCCGGCGGACGACATGGAAGAGCCCGCCGAGGAACCGGCTGCGGACGAACCCGCCGCCGAGGAGCCGGCGGACGACATGGAAGAGCCCGCCGAGGAACCGGCCGAAGGTGGTGGCGAGATCGTGACCGACTTCGGCGTCGATGCCGAGAACAAGGTGATCCGCGTCGGGCTCAACGCCGACCTCTCGGGTCCCTTCGCCTCGCTGGTCGCCGAGATCGTGGCTGGTCAGGAGGTGTACTGGGAGGTCTTCAACGAGAACGGCGGCTACGAGGGCTGGACGGTCGAACCGGTCGTCATCGACAGCGGTTACGCAACCGACGTCGGCATCCAGAACTACCAGGAGCTCGCGCAGGAGTCCGAAGAGGGCGTCCTGATGATCACCGAGAACACGGGTTCGCCGATCACGTCGGCGATCGCACCCGACGCGGCCGACGACAACATGCTCGTCATCCCGCTGTCGTGGGCGTCGCTGTGGCCCGACCCCGAGTACGGCGCCACCATCCTCGAGAAGCAGACGACGTACTGCATCGAGTCGATGAACGGTGTCGAGTGGCTCAAGGGCAAGGCCGAGTCCGAAGGTCTGGAGCCGAAGCTCGCGATCATCGGCCGCCCCGGTGAGTACGGCGAGGACGGTTCTGTGGGCGCCAAGATCGCCGCCGAGGAGTTGGGCGTCGAGGTCGTCTACGACGGCACCGGTGCCGTCGCCGGCGACGACCGCACCGCGGTCATCTCCGAGGTCGTGAACTCGGGCGCAACGATGGTGTGGACGACGCTCACCCCCGGTGAGCTGCTCGACGTGTTCGGCAACTCGGTCAGTCAGGGCCTCGAGGCCTACTGGTCGGGCAACCAGCCGTCGTTCAACTACCTGGTGCACCTCGGCTCCGACTTCGCCCAGCAGTTCGACCAGTGGTACTTCCAGTCGGGCTACCAGGCGTCGTGGGCGACTCCGGGCATCCCCGGTATGGAGACGCTCGTCGCCGAGATGACAGCGCGTCGTCCCGATCTGAACATCTCCGACGTCTACACGACGGGGTGGATCGAGGGCATGATGACCGAGGCGTTGATTCGCCGGGCCGTCGACGACGGCGACATGACCCGTGCGCACATCGTGGAGATCAGCCAGTCCCCGGACTTCAGCGTCGATTTCCAGGGTCTGTCGGCACCACAGTCGTGGCCGCAGGACTACAACGAGGCGGTCGTTCGCTCGAGCTACATCTACGACGTGAACGCCCCAGGGTTCAACCTGATCCCGATGTCGGAGTACACCCCCGACAACACGGGTTCCACCGGACTCGACGTGCTCGAGGCCGACTACGTCGGCACCGTGGCCGCGGACTACCAGTTCGACGGTCCCTGCATCGAGCCCAGCTCCTGACATCCACTGACGGTCGTTCGGGCCGGGCGGCCACCAGCCGCCCGGCCCGATGACCACCCATTGACCACCCATTGACCACCCAACGACCGAGGAGCACCGATGCTCGAGATCGCGAACCTGGAAGTCGTCTACAACGAGGTCATCCTCGTGCTCCGCGGCCTGTCGATCGAGGTGCCCGACGGACACATCGTCGCACTCCTCGGCTCGAACGGCGCCGGCAAGACCACGACCGCCCGCGCGATCACCGGACTGCTCGATGTGCACGAGGGGAAATCGACCAAAGGGTCGGTGACCTGGAACGGCAAGGACATCACCCACGGTGAGCCGGCGTCGATCGTCCGCGGCGGCATCTCCCAGGTGATGGAGGGCCGCAGGATCTTCGCCGAGATGACCGTCGACGAGAACCTGGTCACCGGAGCGTTCACCAACCGCGCCAACGAGTCTCAGAACTACGAGCGGGTGATGGGGTTGTTCCCCCGCCTGCAGGAACGCCGCAGCCAGACCGCCGGCCTGTTGTCGGGTGGCGAGCAGCAGATGCTCGCGATCGCCCGGGCGCTGATGGCCGAGCCGAAGCTGCTCATCCTCGACGAACCGTCGCTCGGACTCGCACCGAAGCTGGTCGAGCAGGTGCGTGACACGATCGTCGAGATCAACCAGCAGGGAACCAGCGTCCTGCTCATCGAACAGAACGCGATGATGGCGCTGTCGATCGCGAGCTACGGCTACATCATGGAGACCGGCAAGGTCGTGATGGACGGCGACGGCCAGAAGCTGCTCGGCGACGACGACGTCAAGGAGTTCTACCTCGGCCTCCACGGCGACGAGGGCGAGAAGAAGTCGTTCAAGGACGTCAAGCACTACAAGCGCCGCAAGCGGTGGGCATCGTGAGCGTCGCATCACTCGACGGGAGACACCGATGACGGAATCACTGCTCGACGTTCGGGGGATCACGCTTCGCTTCGGCGGTGTGACGGCGATCGACGACGTCTCCTTCGACGTCACGCCGGGCGAGCTGTTCTCCATCATCGGGCCCAACGGCGCGGGGAAGACGTCGATCTTCAACACGATCTCCCAGGTGTACCGTCCGCAGGAGGGCGACATCGTGTTCGAGGGCGAGTCGATCATGGGCCATCGCCCCGACTTCATCGCCCGGCTGGGCATCGCCCGCACGTTCCAGAACATCGAACTGTTCCCCCAGATGAACGTGATCGACAACCTGCTCACCGGTCGTCACATCCGGATGAAGAAGTCGTGGCTCGCCGGAGCGTTCTGGCTCGGTCCGGCCCGGCGCGAGGAGATGGAGAACCGTCGGCGGGTCGAGGACATCATCGACCTGCTCGAGATCCAGGCATGGCGCAAGCACCCGGTCGCTCTGTTGCCGTACGGCTTCCAGAAGCGCGTCGAGCTCGGTCGTGCGCTCGCCATGGAGCCGAAGTTGCTCCTCCTCGACGAGCCGGTGGCCGGCATGAACCTCGAGGAGACCGAGGACATGGCGAGGTTCATCCTCGACATCAAGCGTGAGCTCAACATCTCGATCATCATGGTCGAGCACGACATGGGGCTCGTGATGGACATCGCCGACCGGATCATGGTGCTCGACTTCGGTCAGCGGATCGCGCTCGGTACCCCCGACGAGGTCCAGGCGAACCCCGATGTGATCGCGGCGTACCTCGGCTCGGAGTTCGCCTGATCCGAGTCCGGCCGGTTGCGGTGTGCGTCGCCGCGTGCGACCGGAAGGTGGTGAGGGCTGGTCGCGCCTGGCGCTGGCCGTAGCCGGGGTGGGACTCGGCGTCCCTGATCGCTGGTTGGTGCCGCGTCGTTGTGGTGCTCGCGCCACCAGCTTTCTGTCGGTCCACGGGGGAGGTCGGCTCCGACTGTCAGCTGTGGGCGCGGTCGGTGCGCGTCCTGTGCTTTCTGAACGTCGACGCCGGGTGGGGGTGTGCGTCGCCGCGTGCGACCGGAAGGTGGCGAGGGCTGGTCGCGCATGGTGCTGGCCGCAGCCGGGTCGGACTCGGCGTCTCGCCGCACGCGAACGCTCGACACCCAACGTGGACAGCGCCCGGGTCGCGGTCAGTCGACGATCGGGCGGCCGACCTGGCGTGTGCGGCCACGGAACACGGCGACCACCTCGGTGGCACCGTTGCCGGTGTCGTTGGCGTCGCGGGTGACGGTGACGTCCCACAACGTCGATCGTCCGCTCGACCAGCGGCGCTCGGCGGTGGCGGTCAGTCGCTGACCGATCTCGACCGGTGACAGCCAATCGATCTCCGCCGACGTCGCCAGCGCCACCTCGTTCTCGGAGTTGCTCGCGAATGCCATCGCGCTGTCGGCGAGCAGGAAGGTCATCCCACCGTGGATGATGTCGAAACCGTTACACATCTCGGGCCGCACGGTCATCGTGACGGTGGCGCCGGCGGGCCCGGCCGAGACCAGCTCGATCCCGAACGCGGTCGCCGATCGGTCACGTGCGTACAGGTGCCGGGCGGTGCCGTCGGAGTCCACGGCGGCGACTCTAGCTAGAAGACGCGGTGATCACCGGCGGTCTCGTACGTGCCATCCCGTCGGCGATGTTCTGCAGAAAATCGACCGCTCGACGGTGCCGAAAGGCCACGCAGCGCGTTACTATTGCGAACGTGTTACGGGCACCGAGGATCGCGGCGGCGGCCATCCTGGTGCTGTCGGTCGCCCTCGGTGCGATGGTGTCGGCGGGGCGTCACGATCGCATCGATGGTGCCGCTACCGCCCGCGTCGTCGCCGCCCGCCTCGCCGTTCCTGTCGCATCACCGCCGCCCGTCTCCCAGTCGGAGGCCGCCGGTCGGGCACTGGTCGAGATGCTCAACGCCGAACGCGCCCGCCGTGGCCTCTCGGCCGTCTCCTGGCACGGGCAGGTTGCGGCCGCAGCGAGCGCCCACTCCGCCGACATGGCCGGCAGCCGGCGGATGTCGCACACCGGCACCGATGGTTCCAACGCCGGTCAGCGTCTCGAGCGCACCGGCTTCGTGTGGGGGAGCTGGGCCGAGAACGTCGGCGCCGGCTACCCGAACGCGACCGCGATGTTCGACGGCTGGATGACCAGCGCCGGTCACCGCGAGAACATGCTCGGGCAGTTCCGATACGTGGGAGTCGCGGCGATCGAGGGCGGGGGCGCCATCTACTGGACCCTCGTCGTCGCCAACTGACCGTCACGGCGGCCCGTACGCGCGGGACCAGGGACGGGCGCTGTGTGGCCCGTCCTGACACACCCCGTCGGTACGCTCGACCGGTATGTCCCGCGATCGAGCGCCCTTCGTCGCCCAGGGCACGTGGAGGTCGGGCGCGCTGCACGTGTGGGGCTGGAACGGCGAATCCCCGGCCTCGGCGGCGTGGTTGTACAGCGGGTTCGGACGCAGCCGGTGGAGCGGGCAGGGCGAGCCCGGCTGGCACGACTCGCCGATCTCGTACGGTGAGCTCGGCCGGATCGTGCTCGAGCTCCCTGATGGCGGTCAGCGGTCCGTGCCGGCCGTTCGCCTCGACCCGTTCGGCGCTGCCGTGTGGCTGAGCGACACGCCCGATGGCGACGAGCTGTCGGCCTCGTTGGCCTGGTTCTCCCAACTGACGGCGTTCTCGGTCCGGTTGTTGGGGGCGCGTCGGCTGGTCCCCGAGGTCGTCGACGAGGGTCCCTTCACGGTGGCGCGTTGGCGCCCCGTCCTCGCCCCCGAACACCGCGAGGCGCTGTCGCACGCTGCTGCGAGCGCTCCTGCGATCTGTCGCAACGGGTCGTCAGCCACCACCGACGACATCGTTCGAGCCCTCGTCGACGGTCTTGCCCGGGCCGTACTGCACCACGGGGGATGGAAGCCCGACCTCGGTCGGAAGCGCTCCGCCGAGATCCAAGCGGGCCGGGCAGTGTTCTCGGCGCTCGCCAAGCACGACCCGGTGATCCGGTCCGGCCCCGACGAATTCCACGCCGCGGTCGACGAGCTGGAGCGATCCTTCGGGCGCCTGCGTCTGCGACTTGCCGGTGAACCCGTCGTGCGAGGCCGTGTCCGGCTGACGATCCCCGACGATCCCGGCGATCCCTGGATCGTCGAGCTCGAACTCGTCGACGACGCCGATCCCGGCCGATGGTGCACGGCGGACGATGTCTGGTCCGGTTCGGCGCGAGCGCTCGATCTGGCCGGCGACGAACGCCGTCTCCAGACGCTGCGCGAGGAAGTCCTGACGTTGACCACGGCCATCGCACCCCACGTTCCCGGCCTCGCGGACCTGGCGCTCGTCCACGAGCCGACCGGGGTCGAGCTCGAGCTCGAGCAAGCGGACGATTTCCTCGACATCGCGCCCGAGGTGCTGCACCGCCTCGGCGTCGAGCTGCTCGGTCCGGAGCACCTCGTGCGAGCCACGGTCTCGGTACGCGGGACGGCCAGCGAATCGCCGACGGACGACCGCAGGGGCCGTCTCGGCAAGGAGGCCCTCGTCGAATGGCGTGCGGTCATCGACGACACGCCGATCACCGACGCCGAGCTCGCCCGCGCCGAAGCGGCGGGCACCACCCTGATGCGAGCGGGCCATCGGTGGGTCCGCATCGATCCCGACGGCCTCCGTCGGGCCCGGTCGGTGCTGTCGGAGCAGGTCGAGAACGCATCGAGGATCGGCGCGGTCGATCTCCTGCGACTGTCGGCAGGCCAGTCGCCCGACGGCGAGACGTCGGTCCGGCTCGTCGCCGCGCACCGACCGACGACCCGGCGCCGCGACCGACGAACCGGGCGCCGACGACGGATCGTGGGTTCGGTCCCTGCTCGACGGCCTCCCCGACGAGCATCTTCAGGAATCGAAGGAATCCGCGGAGTTCCACGGCGAGCTCCGTCACTACCAGCGCCGGGGTCTGGCCTGGATGCAGTTCCTCGCCCGGGTCGGCCTGGGGGGTTGTCTCGCCGACGACATGGGGCTGGGCAAGACTGCGACCACGCTGGCTCACCTCGTGGAGCGGCCCGGCCCGCACCTCGTCGTCTGCCCGCTCAGCGTGGTCCACAACTGGGAGGCCGAGTCGCATCGGTTCACTCCTGGTCAGACGGTGGTCGTGCACCACGGTGCGGGCCGCCAGCAGCGTGATCCCGCGCTGTTCGGTCTCGCCGACGCCGACATCGTGATCACCACCTACGGACTCCTGCCACGCGATCTCGATGCGCTGGCCGAGATCGACTGGACCACGGTCGTGCTCGACGAGGCGCAGATGGTGAAGAACCCGTCAACCAAGGCCGCCAAGGCCGTCCGGAAGCTGCGCGCCGCCCAGACGCTCGCCCTCACCGGCACGCCGGTCGAGAACCGGCTGTCGGAGCTGTGGTCGATCCTCGATGCGTGCAACCGTGGCCTGCTCGGCAGCCAGAAGCGGTTCCGCGAGGAGTTCGCAACTGCGATCGAGCGGCGGAACGACCCCGACGTCGCGGCGCGCCTGCGGCAGTTGACCCAGCCCTTCGTGCTGCGACGAACCAAGGCCGATCGGCGACTGCTGCCCGACCTCCCCGACAAGATCGAGCAGATCGCGTTCGCTCAGCTCACCAAGGAGCAGGCGGCGCTGTACCAGAAGGTGGTCGATCAGTTGCTCGCCGACGCCGACGAGCTCGAGGGGATGCAGCGGCGTGGTCGGGTGCTCGCCGCGCTGACCCGCCTCAAGCAGATCTGCAACCATCCGGCCCACGCCCTCAAGGACGGTTCCCGTCTGGTGGGTCGGTCGGGCAAGCTCAACCGATTCGACGAGCTGGTCGAGGAGTTGCTCGACGTCGACGAGCGCGCACTCGTGTTCACACAGTTCCGCGAAATGGGCGATCTGCTCCAGCGCCACCTCCGCGACCGGTTCTCGATCGATGCCCCGTTCCTGCACGGCGGGGTCGCTCGGGCTCGTCGCGACCGTCTCGTGTCCGACTTCCAGGCAGGCGACGGCGCGCCGTTGCTGCTGGTGTCCCTCAAGGCGGGCGGCACCGGACTCAACCTGACCGCCGCCAGCCAGGTGATCCACTACGACCGTTGGTGGAACCCCGCGGTCGAGGATCAGGCGACCGACCGTGCCTGGCGGATGGGTCAGCGTCGTACGGTCAACGTTCACAAACTCGTGTGTCAAGGAACCGTGGAGGAGCGGATCGGCGAGGTGATCGACGAGAAGCGCGCGATCGCCGACGCCGTGATCGGCTCCGGCGAGGCGTGGCTGTCGGAGCTGTCGACCGACGAGCTGGCGAATCTGGTGGTGCTCGAGTGAGCAGGCCCCGCACACCCTACGGACCGAACCCTCCGGGCCGCCTGTACGCCACGATGATCAAGGTGCTCGCCGCCGAGTTGAGCGACCAGGGCCGGCTGTCGCGCGGCAAGCGCTACTGGGCCGATGATGCCGTCGTCGACATCGTGGTCGGGCACGGCGCGGTCACCGCCGAGATCCAGGGCAGTCGGCCGGAGCCGTACGTGGTGACGCTCGAGGCGTCGGGCGGATCGGGGGTACCGACCAAGCGGGAGCTGTGGGTGCAGTGCACGTGCCCCGACGACAGCGGGACGGGCCTCGTCGCCTGCAAGCACGCGGTCGCCGCGCTGTTCGCATTGAGCGACGAGATCGCGATCGAGCCGGCGTTGATCGATCGGTGGCGAGCGAGTCGTCGCCAGGTCCGCGATCACGTGGATGCCGGTGACGATGCGACGGTGACGGCTCTGCCCACGACCGAACGCAGCGACGATTCCCTCGCCGACGAACGCGACCGACGCGATCGCGGTGCCGGCGATGGTGGTGCCGACGTGATCGAGCTCCATCCGGTGCGCCGCGATCCGGAGCCCGACATCATCTCGGTCCTGCTGCGGGCTCCCGCAGGAGCGGCTCCACCGTCGTTCCCCGACCCGACACCGATCCATCACCCCGGCATCCGCGACCGCCTGCTCGCGGAGGTGCTCGACGATGCCCTCGACCACCTCGCCATCCGCTGGGAGTGATGCCTGCCGCTCAGGCGAGCGGCGCGAGCCGCTCGTGTGCGAACGCGAACCCCTGGTCGAGCGTCGCACCGGCGGTCGCGAGCTCTCGCAGTCGCATCCCGGCGTCGGACTCGGCGAACGTCACCAGCTCCGACCGGCGCCGGCGCGCCAGTTCTGCAGGTCGACTCTCCGGAATCGTCGAGATCGTGTGGATGAGCGGGAGCAATCGAGCAAAATCCTCCACCCGCCCTCGCTGTGTGTGCGTGCTCGGTGGTTGGCGATCGCGGGAGTACGGGTGGCTCGGCCAGAGCTCGTCATCGAGACCCTCGAAGAATTCGTCGGGAGCTGCGTACTCCACCGAAGCGATGTTGAGGAAGATCCCGGCGGCGGCGCACATCAGGCAGGGTTGCAGCGTCGTGGTGAGTCGGAGCCCCCGCGCGTTGTACGAGTCGAGCGTCGCGTACGCGTTCATCTCGGCGTGCGCCATGTAGTTCCCGGCGAGCGGGAGCTCAGCGGGGCGCCGCGTGACGACGAGGTTCCGACCGACCGCGACGACCCGATCGCTGCTCGCCGGGTCGGTGATGACCGCGCCGATCCCGAAGTTGCCCTCACCGAACGACCGCCAGGCCTGCTCGAACGCACCGCGCCAGGCGCCGACCACATCGAGGTGCTCGGCGCTCATCGCGCGCCGCGCCGCGACTGGTCGCACGTCGGTCGAGGAGTGTCCGGCACGCGTCCAGTCTGCCCGATCCTCAGTGCCGGGGCGACCGACGGTGTCTGCCGCGGAGTCCGCGTTCGCGACGGCTCCGGGTCGTACACTCGACCTGTGGTCGGCGACATCACACCGGTCGTACATGCCCTCGTCAAGAACATCGATGGCGTCGTGCGCGGCAAGCACCATCAGATCCGGATGGCCGTCTGCTGTCTGTTGACCGAAGGTCATCTGCTCCTCGACGACGTGCCGGGAACCGGGAAGACGACGCTGGCGCGTGCGTTGGCGGGATCGATCTCGGGCAGCTGGAAGCGGGTTCAGTTCACCCCGGACCTGCTCCCGAGCGACATCACGGGTGTGATGGTCTACGACCAGCCGTCGGGGACGTTCAGCTTCCGCGAAGGACCAGTGTTCGCGAACGTCCTGATCGGCGACGAGATCAACCGAGGGAGCCCGAAGACGCAATCGGCGCTGCTCGAGGTGATGGAGGAGCGTCAGGTCACCGCTGACGGTCGATCGCGACCGGTGCCACGCCCGTTCTTCGTGATCGCCACCCAGAACCCGAAGGACTTCCAGGGGACGTTCCCGTTGCCCGATGTCCAACTCGACCGGTTCACGATGCGCATCACGCTCGGATACACCGATCACCACACCGAGGTGCGACTGTTGGAGGAGCACAACCGCCACCGCCGGGACGAATCCGTCAGCCCGGTCACCGATGCCGAGGAGCTGGAGCGCGTCATCGACGCCGTCGACAAGGTCGAGGTCGCGTCCGGCATCCACGACTACATCGTCCGGATCGCCGCCGCCACCCGTGACCATCCCGATCTCCGGCTCGGGGTGTCGACCCGCGGCACGATCGCCGTGCTCCGCTCGGCACAGGCGTGGGCAGCAACCGCCGAACGCGACTACGTGACCCCCGACGACGTGCAGGATGTCGCCTCGTCGGTCTGCACGCACCGCATCGCGCTCACTCCGGAGGCCGAGCTGCGAGGCGCGAGCACCGAGCTCGTCATGGCGACGTTGCTCGACGAGGTGCCCGTGCCCCGCTCGCGCGAGGGCTGAGTCGTGCTCACGCGGTCCGGACTCGGCGCGGCAGTTGCCGCCGTCGTGTTGGCGGCGTTTGGCATCTGGTGGCGATACGAGGAACTGGTGGTGATCGCGGTCGCCGTCGGTGTCGCGATCGCGATCGCCGTCTGGAGCTCGAGGACACGACACGGTGTGCAGCTGGTCCGGATCGTTGCGTCGCCGCGGGTCGCTCGCGGCGACCCGGTCAGGACGATCTATCGCGCGACGAATCCCGGTCGCCGGCGTACCCAGCGAGCGACCCTCGTCGATCGTTGCGACGACGAGGAGATCAGGGTTGCGCTCCCAACAGTCGATGGCCTCGATCGCGCCGAGGTCGGCGGTGTGATCCCCACCCATCGGCGTGGAGTGTTCCCGGTCGGGCCGTGGGTCATCGAGCGGGTCGACCCATTCGGGCTTGCGATCGGGCGGCGGATCGGAACGGAATCCGGTTCGATCATCGTCCACCCGCGGGTCCACCGGCTGCACGGCCCGTACGGCGTGATGCACACCGTCGAGGACGAGTCGGTGATGAGGCGTGCTGCGTCCGATCCGCTGAGCGGCTTCGTGTCGCTGCGGGAGTACGTCGATGGCGACGATCCCCGCTTGATCCATTGGCCGACCTCGGCGCGCATGGGCACCTTGATGTTGCGCGAGCACGTCGAGTTGCGACGCCCGGAGTTCACGGTCGTGCTCGACACGGCCGCGAGCGTCGCCTCCCCCGATGATTTCGAGGAGATGGTCGACGTGGCAGCGTCGGTCTCGGTTCATGCGCTGCAGAGCGGTGTCGACGTGATGCTGCGCACCACATCTCGAGCGTTCCCCGGATCGTTTCGCCCGATCGATCGCGAGACGATCATCCTCGATCTGCTCACGCCGGTGATGCAGGCCGACCCGGATGGGTCGATGTCGCTCGCGGAGGTCTTCCATCGCGGCATCGATCACGCAATGGTCGTCTTCGTCACCGGTCCGGAGGGGCCGTCGAGCACGCTGGCGCACACCGATGCGCTGTCGGTGATCCGGGTCGGTCGCGGCGCCGTGGCAGATCGGGGAATCGCGATGGCCGCCGAGGATGCGGCCGAGTTCGCGCGACGGTGGCGACCGTGGCCCTGAGCCGGTGGCGAGTGTTGCTGGTCGTGATGGGCGCCATGGTGCTCTCGGTGATGGCCGGTGGGGTGTTCGACCGTTTCGTCCCGGCGTTGCTGGTCTCGACCCTCATCGTCGGGGCGGCATCGCTGGCGCTCGCGACGCACGGCCAGCGAGTGCGACACGCCCTCGTGGTCGTGGTCGTCATCGTCGCCGTGTTCGTCGCCGTGCTCCTGACCGGTGGTTCGCTCGGCGACGCCACGAGTGGCATCTGGTCGGGTCCTCGGCGGCTGATCACCACCGAGTGGCCGAGCCCGGTCGAGCCGACGGTGGTCGGTACGCTCGCGCTCGTCCTCGGTGTGGGGACGGTCGTGGCGGGCGATCTGGCCGCGCGCCGCGGTGGCAACTCGCGCCGGCTCTCCCGCTCGTCGCAGTGTTGATCATCGTGCTCGCCCTGGGCGCACCTGCCCGCCCACCCTGGTTGCTCGTCGCGGCGCTGGGTGTGGTGACGGCGGGGTTGGCGGTCGCCCGGTACGAGGCCGACCGTCCCGGCGTGCGGTGGCTGGCCACGGAGCGAACGATCATGGTGAGTGCCGGCGCGATTGCGCTCGCCACGGTTGTCGCCTCAGGAGCGGTCGCCTGGGCCGACCGGGCCGATCCGCGTCGAACCGAGGACGCTGAGTTGACGGCGCCGCTCCTGGACCCGATCGAGGCGGCCGTGGCGCTTCGTCAAGCCGAACCCGCGCTCGATCTGTTCCGTGTCGAGGATCGGTCCACGCTGACCGGCCCGTCGCTCCCGGCACGCTGGCGGACGGCTGCGCTCGACACGTACGACGGGCAGCGCTGGGTGCCGCGCCTGACCTTGCGCCGGATCGGGGATCGACTGGGCCTTCCGTCGACCCCGTCGCCCGACGTGGCGCCGCCGATCCGCTACGACCTGACCCTGCTGACCGACGACCTCGATGTGTTGCCCTTCCCCGGGCGCCCGTTGTCGGTCGACCGGGACGTCGAGACCGACCTCGATCGGGTCGCCGTTCGTCTCACCGAGCGCCCTGAGCCGGGCACCGTCGTGCGTGCCGAGTCAGAGGTCGCGCCATCCGGTGGCGCGGCCACGACCTCCATCGTGGCGACGCGACAGGTCGACGAGATCTCCGGGACCTTCTCCGCGAAGGCGCGCTCGCTCGCCGGCGATGGCACGGTCCTCGAGCAGCTCGGATCGATCGCGACGACCATGCGCGACGAGTGGCGCCTCGACTCGTCGGCACCGGGCGGCGGTCAGCAACTCGCCCTGATCGAGAGGTTTGTCACGGACACCCAGCGCGGCACCAACGAGCAGTTCGTCACCGCGTTCGTGTTGTTGGTCCGGTCGCTCGGCTTCGACGCCCGCGTCGCGACCGGGTTCGTCGTCGAACCAGACGAGATCTCGAGCCCGCTCACGATTCGCTCGAACCAGGCGGCCGTGTGGCCGGAGGTCCGACTCGATGGTGTGGGCTGGTTGGCGTTCGACCCGGTGCCGAGCAGTGAAGCACTCGACGACGAGGACTCACCGCCACCTCCGGAGGCGCAGAGCCCTGCCCCGGCGCAGCCCCCGATCGCGCCGCCGCCCGACGAGGCGGACGACGCCGACGAACCGGAGGTCGACCTCGAGTCCGACAGGAGTCCGTGGGGTTCGTGGCGGGTCTGGACCGTTCGCGCGACGACGGTTTCCCTGCTCGCACTGCTGCCCTTCGCCTTGCTCAGCACCACGATTCTCGCGCTCAAGTGGCGCCGCCGCCGCCGCCGGCTGCGAAGCGACGAGGCTGCGATCCGAATCCGTGGGGCGTGGGCGAACGCGACCGATTCACTGGTCGATGCCGGGCTGTCGATCCCTCTGTCATGGACCGACGATCGGATCGCGACGGCGGCGATGCCGCTTGCCACCGGGTCGCCGTACGAGATACGACGGCTCGCCGCCATGTCGACTGCGATGACATTCGGTTCGACCGCCGACGCGTGGCGACTCGCCGACGACGCGGTGCTCACGTCGAGCGCCGTCGACGATGCGATCCGCGCTGACCGCACGCGTTGGGAGCGTCTGCGCTGGAGGTTGAGCCTTCGGTCGCTGCGACGATCGACCCGATCGCCGGTCACGGTGTGATCCACGGCCGTGTCGGGTCCCGATGGCCGTCTGATCCCATCGGTGTCTCAGGACGTCACGAGCTCGTCCCGGAGCTCGCGCTTGAGGAACTTGCCACTGGCGTTGCGCGGGAGCTGCTCGGCGCGGAACCAGACGGTCGCGGGGATCTTGAACCTCGCAATCCGGCTCGCGAGGAACTCGGCGAGCTCGTCGCGGGTGAGCGAGGTGCCTGGACGCAGCACGACGGCCGCGGCGACATCCTCGCCGAGCCGATCGTCCGGGACGCCGAACACGGCAGCCTCGGCGACACCTGGATGTTCGTAGATGGCGGACTCGACCTCGGAACACGAGACGTTCTCGCCGCCCCGGTTCACCATGTCCTTCGCGCGATCGACGATGAACACGTAGCCGTCCTCGTCGATCCGGGCGATGTCGCCCGTGTGGAACCAGCCGTCGCGAATCGCGGCTGCTGTCTCGTCGGGCCGGTTGAGGTAGCCCTTGATGACGATGGCGCCCCGCACGCAGAGCTCGCCCACGGTGTCGGGCCCCGGTTCGAGCACGTTGCCGAGCTCGTCGATCAAGCGTGCGTCGAGGGTCGGCACGACCCGCCCGCAGGAAGCAGGTTTCGCGGTGTACAGCTTCGACGCGTTCGACGTGACGATGCCGCAGGTCTCCGTGAGTCCGTAGCCGGTTGACGGCGCTCCGCGACGCAGCGACCGGTCGATCTTGTCGACGAGATCGGGCTGGATCGCCGCGCCGCCCCCACCCATGCCCGTGAGCGACGACGTGTCACGGGTGTGCCAGTCGGGATGCATCAGCATCTCGCGGCTCATCGTCGGCACACCGGAGAAGGTCGTGACCCGCTCGCGTTCGATCAGCTCGAGAGCACGCCCGGCGTCCCACCTGTACATGAACACGATGGTCCCGCCCGCGAGGGTGCACGGTTGGAGCAGGCAGTTGTTGGCGGTGACGTGGAACAGTGGCGTCGGCGCCAGGAACACCGGAGTCGGGCTCGCGGCCGATGTGTCGTCGGTGGGATCGGGGGAGGGGAGCTCGCCCGCCGCGACCGCCTTGGTCTCGGCGAGCGAGTACGCCATCGTCATGAACACGATGTTCAGCACGTTGTGGACCGATCCCCGGTGGGTGAGCCGCGCCCCTTTCGGGAATCCGGTCGTGCCGGAGGTGTAGAAGATCGTGGCGTCGTCGTCGGGGTCGATCTCCGTCTCCGGGAGTGCTTCCGGCGCGGCAGACGCATCGACGACGTCGGTCCACCGGCTCGCCTCGCTCGGGAGGTCGCGTTCGCTCCGCACCGAGATGACGTGGAGGGGAGTCTCGAGCGCGCAACTCGTCGAGGATCGGCAGGATTCGCTCGACGCGCTCGTCGTCCGCGATCAGCACCGTGGGTCGCGAGTCGCGCAGACCGAATGCCATCTCCTGGGTCGTCCACCACACGTTCAGCCCGACGGCGGCCGCGCCGATCGAGACGATCGCCCAGTACGAGACGACCCACTCCGGGTAGTTGCGCATGGCGATCGCGACCCGATCGCCAGAGCCGACACCGTGGTGCTCGCGCAGCAGGTGGGCGAGTGCTCGGACCTGGGCGGCGATCTCGGCGTATGTGAACCGCTCGTCCTCGAACACGATGTAGGTGGTGTCGCCGTGCAGCTGGGCGGTCTCCCAGATCACCCTCATGTTCGGCGGAGCGCTGGGGAAGACCCGCACCGGGTTGCCGCGAACCTCGATCTCGGTCATCGCGAACCCGGATCCGTCCGCGGTCAGTTCGTTCCAGGCAGCGTCGAAGTGGTCGATCACGACGCCGATGATGGCCGTTGTCGACCGCCGCGGACGAATGGGCCTTCGCCGGCGGCCCGGCATCTGCCACAGCGGCCCCTCAATCGGTGAGGTGGCCGATCACGAGGCCGCGCAACTGATCGATGTTGACCGACTTGGCCGAGCTCACCCAGACGATGTCCCCGGTCTCGAGCCGGCAGCCGTCGGCGAGCTCCCGTTTGCGCGTTCGCTTCTTCGCCGACTTCACCTTGTCCATCTTCGTGGCGACCACGGTGTGCGGGATCTCGTGCTCGCGCAGCCAGTCGAGCATCTGTTGATCGAGCGGTGTCGGACCGATCGCACCGTCGACGAGCACGAAGACCATCTCGAGGCCTTCACGTTCGAGGAGGTATCCCTCGATCATGGATCCCCAGTCCTTGCGGATGTGGCCCGGCACCTTCGCGTAGCCATAGCCGGGCAGATCGACCACGGTGCCGCCCGCTGAGTGTTCGAACAGGTTGATGAGTTGCGTTCGTCCGGGGGTGTTGGACACTCTCGCCAATTGCTTCTGGTTCGCGAGCGCATTGATCAGCGACGACTTGCCGACGTTCGACCGCCCCACGAACGCCACTTCGGCGTCGGAGTCGGGGAGCTGGTGGGTGCGGGTGGCGGACGAGACGAACCGGAGTTGGAGTGGACGTCCGGACATGGGTCGAGTGTACGGGTGGGGAATGTCCGGGTAGCCCGGCTCATGACGAACAGCGTGGTGCCATCGAGGCGAACGGGAGGTCGTGGCATGAAGCAGTCGACGAGCACGGCGGTGGCATCGGTCGTGATCGTGGCCGATGTGCCGGGTTGCAGCGGGGAGGATCTCGCCGAGCGTGTCGTGGAGAACCGGATCGAGGCGGAGTCCGGCGACGACGCCGACATCGACGTCGACGACGGCGACATCTCGATCCGGGCCGAGGGGGGTGAACTCTCGATCGACGTCGACCGTGACGGCGATGGCAACGTGTCGATGTCCGGATCGTCGGAGAACGGCGAGTTCAGCGTGGAGTCCGACGGTGGCGAGACCGTGGTCGAGACCGAGGACGGCACGACCGCGATCGTCGCCTCGGACTCCGGGTCGATCCCGGCCGGCTTCCCGGCGTCGGTGCTCGTGCCCGACGGGTTGACGGTCCAGTACAGCCAGTCGATGAACACCGACCAGGGAGACTCGTTCGTGGTGGGTGGGACGCTCGAGGGCGACGGCATCGAGCGCGGCCGGGCGTACATCGGCGAACTCGAGTCGGCCGGCTCCCAGCAGGTCCAGGTGGTCGAGACCGACGATTGCACGACGGTCCAGTACAGCCAGTCGATGAACACCGACCAGCGAGACTCGTTCCGTGGTGGGTGGGACGCTCGAGGGCGACGGCATCGAGCGCGGCCGGGCGTACATCGGCGAACTCGAGTCGGCCGGCTCCCAGCAGGTCCAGGTGATCGAGACCGACGACGGCTTGATCTTCGGCTACGACGACGGTGAGCACCTGGTCAGCGGTGCGTTCGGGTCCGACGCCGAGTCGTTCCTCGGTCTGACGGTCAGCCCGACCCAGCAGGGCTGATGTCGGCAGCGTGGCGACCGGGCGCCGGTCAGCCGGTGATGAGGGTGGCGAGCGCCCACACCGCGGCGACGAACCCGAGGCCGGCGTAGATCAGGCTGCGGCCGATGGGCGCACGTTCGAGGTTGCCCTCCTCGCGTTGTCGGTCGGGAGGGCGGACGATCGCCAACACGTTGCCGGCGAACAGTGCGCCGCCCAGTGCCAGCAGGAGCCACTGGAGCAGGTCCTCTCCCAGGAACATCCCATCAGCATGCCGTGAAAACGTTCGACTGGCTGCCTTCGGATCCGAGCGTCGAGGCCGCCCGGCCAGGCGGCCGAACGGTCGGCTCGCCCGGCGGGCGTGCGACACTGGACGGGTGGGCACGGTGCTGGAGCTGTTCGCCGGGTCGGCGTCGACGATCCTCTTCGACGACGGTCGTGAGGTGGCCGCAGCGGCTCTGGCCGACGAGGCGCCGCAGGTCGCGCGGTGGTTGACAGGGAACGTCGCGGCCCAGGGTGAGCGCTTCGGTATCCGCATGCCGAACCACATCGACTACCTCCGACTCCTGCTCGCGGCGTCGACGTCGGGCGCAGTCGTGGTGTCGGTCAACACCCGCTACAGCGACACCGAGGTCCGCGACCTGGCGAATCGGTCCGGGGCGAGATCGGTGGTCGGACTCGAAGGGATCGGCGACATCGATGCCGGAGTTGCGGCCGCGGTGACCGGTGGAGCCGACGACCCGTTCGTGGTGTTCACGACGTCGGGGACGACGAGCAGGCCGAAGATGGTCATGCACGCACAACGCTCGATCGTCGAGCACGCCCGCGACGTCGCCGCTGCGTTCGGGTACTCCGAGGACGATGTGGTCATGGTGGTCATGCCACTGTGCGGCACCTTCGGGTTGGCCTCGTTGATGGGCGCGGTGGCTGGTGGCAGCCGCATCGTGCTCACCGACTTCGATGCCGCATCGACCGGCGAGCTGATCGACGCGGAGCGAGTGACGTGCGTGAACGGGAGCGACGACATGTTCCACCGGCTCCTTGCGCACGGCGCCGACATCTCGTCGATCCGGCTCGGTGGCTACGCCCGATTCAACACCAGTCTCGATGGCATCGTCCATCGTGCCGCCGAGGCCGGCGCGACGCTGACGGGGCTCTACGGCATGAGCGAGGTACAGGCGCTGTTCGCCCTCCGCGACCCGCACGCCGATGTCGACGAGCGGTCACGTGCAGGCGGCACCCTCGTGTCGTCAGACGCCCGGTGCCGACTCGTCGATGGTGAGCTGCAGGTCCGGGGTCCGAGCCTGTTCGCGGGTTACCTGGCCGAAGGCGGCGACCAGGTCGACCGCGAGCTGACCGGACGTCACATCGACGAGGGCTGGTTCCGCACCGGCGACCTCGCGGCCGCCGACGGGGAGCGCACGTTCGAGTACCTGACACGGATGGGTGACGTGCTCCGACTGGGTGGGTTCCTCGTCGGCCCGGCCGAGATCGAGTCCGTCCTGCAGGAGATCGATGGCGTGGTCGCGGCCCAGGTCGTCGCCGTCGATCGTCCGGGTGGTGCGCGTCCGGTCGCGTTCGTGGTCGCTCGCAGGGGTGTCGTGATCGACGAGGCCGAGACGATCGCACGGTGTCGCGCTCGGCTCGCCCGCTACAAGGTGCCGCTTCGGGTGATCACGCTCGACGAGTTCCCGTCGACGCCGGGTGCGAACGGCACCAAGATCCAGAAGGCGAGGCTCCGCGAGTGGGCGGCGGTGGCGCTCGACGGCTGAGGGGTTTCAGCTCGCGGCGCGGTCGCTCGCGAGGTGGCCCGCGCGATGACCTCCAGTCCAGTCTTCCTGGACCGGTGCGTCACTGACGCCGCCGAGCAGGTTCAGTTGCGGGCGTTCGCGCATGCTCCGCTTCATCTCGGCGAAGCCGGGGAACGAGGCCAGCTTGGTGACGGCATCCCACAGTTCGCCCGCTTCCTCGTCGCTCGGTACTCGGGAGATGACCGGACCGAAGAACGACAGCCCGTCGGGTGGCTGGTAGGTGATGATCGGCGTCCCGACGTCGCGACCGGTGCGCGACAACGCCAGTTCCGACTCGGCGTCGATCATGGGGTCCCAGGTCGAGTCGTCGAGCGCGTCGGCGAACCGGATCGGGAGCCCCACCGCCTCGAGCACCTCGGTGACGTGGTCGGTCGAGCTGAGTCGGGCCCGGAACCCGGAGCCGTGTGGTTCGTCCCAGTAGCTGTGGCCGTAGGCGGCGACGACCGGGCCGAGCGCATCGCGGCCGAGCTCGTCGCGGATCGCCGCGGCCACTCGCAGCATCCGCAGACCGGCCGTGTGGCCCGCTTCGTACTCCGGCGGGAACTCGGTCGCGTAATCCTTGTGCTTGTTGATGAGCCGGAGTGAGATGAAACGCCAATCGACCGTGAAGTTCCGCTGGACCGCGACCTTGGTGACCCATCGGGATGTGATCCAGGCGAACGGGCAGACCGGATCCCAGAAGAATTCGATGTCGTACGACGGATCGGAGGGCGGGGGCACGCTCGGGGTCATGGTCGATGCAACTCGACCGACCAGGTCAGCATTCCCACCACTCCGGTCCCACGAGCGCGACGGACCGGATCGGGGTCAGACCGTAGAGGTTCAGCCCTTCGGTTGGGTACGGCGGTGGCGACGATCACGCGACGGTCGAGCGGTTGAACTTGCGGATCGACAGTCCGGCGAAGACGATGATGATGCCGAGCGACCACAGGATCGACCACAGGGCGTTGCTCCCGACCGGGTTGCCGTTGTACAGCGCCCGAGCGGCGTTGGTGACGACGGTGAAGGGGTTGGCGTCTGCGATCGGTTCGAGCCAGTCGGGCATCGTGGCCGGGTCGACGAACGCTGACGACACGAACGTCATCGGGAACATCCAGATGAATCCCGCCGAGTTGGCGGCCTCGACCGAGCCGACGGACAACCCCATCAGGGCCTGCACCCAGCTCAACGCGAAGCTGAACAACAACAGCAGCAGGGTGGCGAGCAGCGCCTCGAACAAGGTGCCCTCGAACCGGAAGCCGATCGGCCAGAACGCGACAGCGAGCATCACGACGAACGTGATGACGTTGCGCACCAGGTCGCTCACCGTGCGACCGATGATCACCGCAGCACGCGACATCGGCAGCGAGCGGAGCCGGTCGACGAGCCCCTTGCTGAGGTCCTCCGCGAGTCCGATGCCGGTGAACGCCGACCCGAACACGAGCGACTGGCTGAAGATGCCGGGGATGAGGAACTGGTCGTAGTTGGAGAATCCGGGTACCTGGATCGCGCCGCCGAACACGTACACGAACAGCACGACGAACATGATCGGCTGGATCGTGGCGAAGATCAGGAGTTCGATGTTGCGGGGGATGATCCGCAGGTGCCGCTCGGCCTCGACCCACGAGTCCCTCACGGTCATCGTGAGCATTTCCATCAGGCCGGCACCTCCTCGAGCTCGTCGTGGGTCGCTCGACCGGTGAGCGTGAGGAAGACGTCGTCGAGAGTGGGACGGCGGACCTCGACGTCGAGCACGTCGATGCCGGCGTCGTCGAGTGCCCGGATCACGGCGGGCACCACCCGATCACCGGCGTGGATGGGCGCCGACATCGATCTGCCGTCGTGCGAGACGTCGACCTCGCCCGTGCAGAGCGGTCGGAGGGTGGCCAGTGCCGCGTCCCGATTCTCGGCCCGTGCGATCGACACGCGCAGCCGGTCGCCGCCGATGCGATCCTTCAGCTCGTCGGAGGTGCCGTTGGCGATGACTCGGCCGTGGTCGACCACGATGATGCGTTCGGCCAGTCGGTCGGCCTCGTCCAGGTACTGGGTGGTCAGCAACACCGTCGTTCCGTCGTGTTCGAGCTCGTCGATGAGATCCCACATCGCGAGGCGACTGCGGGGGTCGAGACCGGTGGTCGGCTCGTCGAGGAACAGGACCGACGGGCGGGCGATCAGGCTCATCGCGATGTCGAGCCGGCGACGCATGCCACCGGAGTACCCCTTCACCACTCGGTCGGCCGCATCGACGAGGTCGAACCGTTCCAGCAGATCGATCGAACGCGACCGGACCTCCGACCGGGGGAGGTGGAACAACCGGGCAACGAACTCCATGTTCTCGCGACCGGTCAGCCGCTCCTCGACGGCGGCGTACTGGCCGGTGAGCCCAATGCGGGTCCGTACCTGGTGGGGGTCGGTCGCGACATCGATGCCGTCCACGAACGCGCGCCCGCCGTCGGCGCGCAACAGTGTGGTCAGGATGCGCACCGTGGTCGTCTTGCCGGCGCCGTTCGGCCCGAGCAGGCCGTAGATCGCGCCGCGCGGCACGATGAGGTCGACACCATCGAGGGCGACCTTGTCGCCGAAGCGTTTCACCAGGCCGCGTGCGTCCACCGCGAGATCAACAGTCATGATCGCCAGTCTGGCCGAGGGGTGCGACGTTCCGGTCGTTCGTTTGTCGCAGTGGGTCCCGTGGGTCCCGTGGGGTGCGGTGTTCGGGTTGTTCGTTCTCGCAGTGGGTTCTGTGGGGTGCGACGTTCCGGTTGTTCGTTGTCGCAGTGGGTTCTGTGGGGTGCGGTGTTGGGGTTGTTCGTGTGTCGCGGTGGGTCCCGTGGGGTGCGACGACGCGGGACGGCACGACGCGCGTCCCATGGCCCTGGCGTCCATCCGGTCGGACCATCGGTCTCGACGACGCACCGGCCGGTCTGGCACGGCGCCGAGACAACTCCGTCGGACGTCTCGCGTTCGCCGGTGTCGCGCTGACCCCACTCGGGCGGGGTCCGTACACCGGGTTCGCCCCGCGGATCGTGTGTCAGACGCTGCGGGCGGCGTTGTCGAAGCGGGTGTACTGGCCGAGGAACACGAGGCGCTTCGTGCCGATCGGCCCGGACCGGTGCTTGGCGACGATGACCTCGGCCGATCCCTTGTCGGGCGAGTCGGGGTGATACACCTCGTCTCGATACAGGAACATCACGACGTCGGCGTCCTGCTCGAGCGACCCCGACTCGCGCAGATCCGAGAGCATCGGCCGCTTGTCGGACCGCGCTTCGAGGTTTCGGCTGAGCTGGCTCAGTGCGATGATCGGGACTTCGAGCTCACGGGCGAGGATCTTCAGGTTTCGGCTGATCTCGGAGACCTCGAGCTGGCGGTTCTCCGAGGTGCCGCTCCCTCCCATCAGTTGGAGGTAGTCGATCACGATCAGGCCGATGCCGCCGTAGCGGGCCTTGATCCGGCGGGCCTTGGCTCGGATCTCCATCACGGTGACACGTGGGTTGTCATCGAGGAACAACGGCACCTCGAGCCGACCGATCGCCTTGCCGATCTTGGCCCAGTCCGCTTCGGCGAGCTTGCCGGTGCGGATCTTGGTCGAGTCGACGCGGGCCTCGCTCGACAGGATTCGCTGGGTGAGCTCCTGGTGGCCCATCTCGAGCGAGAAGACCAGTACCGGCTTGGTCGAGTGCATCGCCACGTGCGATGCGATGCCGAGCCCGAACGCCGTGTTGTGGAGGTACATGTCGGCCGCCACGAAGTTGTGGAGCTCGGGCACCGTGAAGTCGATGACCTGGGTTCGGCCCGCCGGGTAGATCTCCACGATGTCGTCCCAGATCACGTCGGGTGACGCCCACCAGCGGAGCTGATCGTCATCGAGTACTTCGGCCAGCTGGGCGACGGTGGTGCGGTCGATGCGGTCGTGGAAGGGCCTCCACTCGCGCTCGAACGACGTCCGACAGCGGAGGCTGATCTCGGGCCAGGTCAGATCGGCGTCGGCCTTGGCCTTGAGGACGTCGTCCCAGACCTGCATCGGAATGACATCGTCGTGGAGGTCTGCCATCTCGGAGGCGATCTCGCGCACGGCATCCATCGCCAGGCGCTGCCCGTCGATGCCGATCTCGTCGCAGACCGTCAGCAGCGAGACCGGATCGTGGACCTCGACGACCTCGTCGTCGTGACCGGTGCGCGAGACGCGAACGCCGAAGCGCAACAGGAGGTGGCTGAGTTGCGCCGCCGCGTCGGAGGACGCCGGGGCACACCGGATGACCGGGACGCCGGAGCAACCCACGCGAGCGACGGCGACCGTACCGAGGAACCGGGCCAGGAACCGGGCGAGCGAGTGACGCTCGAGCCGGAATGCTTCAGCTGAGATCGCCGTGTTCGTCGCGGATTCGGTGACCAGACGATCGATCGTCGTGTCGTCGGCGATTTCGTCGCCGAACACGGGGATCGCAGAGGGAATGGCGATCGGCTCACCGACGTCGATCGCGTCGAGCGCCTGCCATCCGTTCGCCGTCAGGAGCGGATGGGTGCCGGTGATGGTCACCGAACGCCCCGATCGTGTGCGGACACGGAAGACGGGCTTGACGCCGTCGGCCAGGCAGTGCGACATCGCAGTCGTCGTCTGGCGGCCGTCGCTGTCGAGCGCGATGGCGTCCATCGCATCGCGCCGCTCCGCGCGCTCCAACAGCTCGAGCGCAGTCACGAGGTCGCCGGTTGCCGGATCGACGATCGGGGTATCCGCAGCGACGCACTTGCCCATGGCGGGGCGTGCGCCGACGATGTACAGGGCGCTCCCCTGGAGACCGGAGAGGAGCTCGTCGAGGTCGCTGTAGCCGGTGGGGACCCCCGTGATGGTGTCGCCGCGGTCGTAGGTCTCCTGGAGGTGATCCATCACCTCGGGGAGCAGCTCCTCGATCGTGCGGGTGGAGTCGGTGACGCGCTGCTCTGCGACGTTGAAGACCTTGGTCTCGGCCTCGTCGAGTGCCTTGGTGACGTCGTCGGGCTCGCTGTACGCGATCTCGGCGATGTCGCCGGCGGCGAAGATCAACTGACGAAGCAGTGCCGTGTCCTGAACGATCTTGGCGTAGTGGCCGGCCGAGGAGATCGCCGGCGTGGAGTTCTGGAGCTCGTGGAGCGAGCCGGGGCCGCCGACCTCGTCGAGCAGGCCCGCGCGGCGCAGCTCGTCGGCGACCGTGACCGTGTCGGCGGGGGACGCGCTCGAGTAGAGCGCCCGGATGGCGTCGAAGATGTGCCGGTTGGCCGGACGGTAGAAGTCCTGTGGATTGAGGCCCATCTCGCTGACGACGCCGATCGCGTCGCGCGACAGCAGCATCGCACCGAGCACCGACTCCTCGGCGTCGATGTTGTGTGGCGGCACGCGGCCGCGAGTCGAGGACTGACGCCCGTTCGGGCCACGATCGTCACGTCGTGGCCGGTCGTCACCGCCGGTGCCGATGGGAAAGTGCTCGTCGCCAGCCATGGGGACTCAACCCTGCCGTGAAAGAGCTGTGAGAAGGAAGGGGACAACCCAGGAATCGTGAGGACAACCAGAGAAATCCCGGGGAGAACTCGCGTCACCTCTGTGGACGTCCATGTGGACAACTCTGACGCACCGGTGTGACACGACGATCGGACCGGGTGCGTGCATCTACCCGCCCCACCACCAGCGCGACGTCCCCGCTTGTCCACCGGCCCCCACACCGAGGCCGTTCTCCTTTCTCTCGGCCGACAGCGCGGTCTGAGCGCGCCCTGGGCTTTCTGATCGCACGAGCGGCGCCCCGGCGCCTCGCCCAGGGCTGACAGAAGGCTGGCTTCGCGCCCCGAGCACGCAGACAGCTGACCGAACGCCGTGGGTGACGCCGTGGGTGAGGCCGTGGGTGAGGCCGGCGGGACCAGGCCGGTGGGACCGTGCCCAGGGCTGACAGAAGGCTGGCTTCGCGCCCCGAGCACGCAGACAGCTGACCGAACGCCGTGGGTGAGGCCGTGGGTGAGGCCGGCGGGACCAGGCCGGTGGGACCGTGCCCAGGGCTGACAGAAGGCTGGCTTCGCGCCCCGAGCACGCAGACAGCTGACCGAACGCCGTGGGTGACGCCGTGGGTGAGGCCGGCGGGACCAGGCCGGTGGGACCGCGCCCACGGCTGACAGAAAGCTGAGGTGGTGTCCGGGGCCGGGCGCGAGTCGGCCCGCCCCTCTCAGGGCGGGCCGCGACGACACTGGACTCGAAACCGATCAGTCGGCGGCGACGACGTCGATGGTGATGGGGAACGACACGTCGGGATGGAGGGCCGCGGTGACGGTGTGCTGTCCGACGGTCTTGATCTGCTCGTCGACGTGCAGAACCTTGCGGTCGAGCTCGATGCCGGTCTGCTCGGCGACGGCGCCGACGACGTCGGCCGTCGTCACCGATCCGAACAACTTGCCCTCGGAACCGGCCTTCGCCGACACCGTGATGACCTTGGGGACGAGCGCCGACGCCACGGTGGTCGCAGCCTCACGATCGCTTTGGTCCTTCAGGTCACGCGATCGGCGCATCTTGGCGGCCTGCGAGACCGCGCCATCGGTCGCCTTGAGGGCTTTGCCCTTCGGCAACAGGAAGTTGCGGGCGTGACCGTCGGCGACGTCGACGATGTCGCCGCGCTTGCCGAGACCGTCGACATCGGTGCGGAGGATCACCTGCATGGTCAGCCCTCGCTCTCGTCGCTGGTGGTCGTCGTGACGACCTCGGCCTCGGCGGGCTCGTCGTCGTTCTCGACGTCGTTGCCCTCGACCTGGCTGTCGTTGCCCTCGTCACGGGGTGGCCGGCGATCGCGATCGCCGTCGCGGCCGCGACCCTGGCGAGCGGCGGAGGCGACTCGACGGGCATAGGGCAGCAGCGCCATTTCGCGGGCGATCTTGATCGCATTGGCGATCTCGAGCTGCTGCTGTCGGTTGTTGCCGCTGACGCGCATGTTCCGGATCTTGGCACGGTCGCTCATGAAACGGCTGAGGAGGTCGACGTCTTTGTAGTCGACGTACTCGACCTTCTCGATCACGAGCGGGCTGGTCTTCTTCTTGTACTTGCGGGGGTTCTCGGGCTTCCCGCGTCCCCGTTGGGCTTTCTTCGCCATGAGGTGTTCTCAGTTCCTTCCAGAACGATGCGACCGCTTCGACCGCATCAGGGGTTCGTCAGATCAGAACGGCTCTTCGTCGCCGTAGACGGGGTCGGGCGCACGGTTGCCGGAACCACCGCCGGAACCGCTGCTGCCGCCACCGGAGAAGCCACCGCCGCCGCTCGAACGCTCGGTGCGCTCGATCTTGGCCTGGGCCCAGCGGAGACTCGGCGAACACTCGTCGACATCGATCTCGATCGACGTCCGCTTGTTGCCGTCGCGGTCCTCCCAGTCGCGCGAGCGCACGGAGCCGGTGACCACGACCCGGTTGCCCTTGCCGATGGATGCGGCGATGTTCTCGCCGAGATCACGCCAGGCCGAACAGTTGAAGAACGACGTCTCGCCGTCCTCCCACTCGCCGTTGGCGTTGCGTCGTCGCGGCGTCCAGGCGATGCCGAACGAGCAGACCGCCACACCCGATGTCGTGAACCGGAGCTCGGGATCGCGGGTGACGTTGCCGATGATCTGGACGAAATTGTCGTTTGCCATGGGATGGCTCCCTTCGTGGTGCGGCCGATCAGCAGATCAGGCCGTGACCGCCATGCCGCGGCGCTCGGCCTCGTGCTCGGGCAGTCGGATCAGCTTGTGGCGAACGATGTCGTCCGCGAGGCGGAGCTGGCGCTCGAGCTCGTCGAGTGCGCCGCCTTCGGCGAGGCACTCCACCACGAGGTAGTAGCCGGCTTCCTTCTTGTTGATCGGGTAGGCGAATGCTCGCTTGCCCCACCAGTCGGGCCTGCCGTGGACCGAACCCCCGGCCTTGGTGATCTCGTCGACGACCATCTTGGTGTACGACTGGGCCTTGGGGTCGTCGACGTCGCCGTCGACGATGACCATCAACTCGTAAGCACGCATCATGCGTGTTGCACTCCCTTCGGACTGCGGCCGACCCAGGTTGGGCGATCGACCAGTGGCCCCGTCGCGATCGACGGAGCAGGGTGAATATGACCGTGGAAGTGTAGCGGCGGCCCGGTGCACATACTCCAGAGCCTGCACGAGGGGTGTCACAAGCCACGAGGGTGCCCGGCGCAGCCGTCGAGCAGCTCTCGAGTTGTGCCTGGCACAACTCGAGACCGGGAGCGATAGAAACGTTCCGTGACCTCGCAGGGTTCGGAGCCTCGATTCGCCCGCGGGCGGCGCTACGTGCGATTCGTGCGCGACCTGGTTCGTCTGCACCCACGACTGTTCTTCGTTGCCGTCGGTGGCGCGTTCGTGTTCGCGCTCTGCACCGTTGCGTCCAGCGTGGTGCTGCAGTGGGTCATCGACAACGTGATCGTGCCGCGGTTCGACGGTACGACCGGACATGAGGTCGCCGTGTCGACCGTCGTCACCGGCTGCGCACTGATCGTCGGCGTCGGTGTGCTCCGCGCGGCCGGCGTCGTGATCCGCCGGTCGTTCGCCGGGATGGCGCAGTGGCGCATCGCGGAATCGCTCGCGACCGAGGCCACCGACCGGTACGTCGAGCAACCCGCGAGCTGGCACCAACGACAAAGCGACGGTCAGCTCGTCGCCAGAGCCGGCGTCGACGTCGACACCGCGATCGGCGTGATGGCGCCGATCCCGTTCGCCACCAGCACGGTGCTCATGATCGCCGTCGCGGCGATCTGGCTGCTGGTCACCGATCTCGTGATGGGCGCCGTCGCCGTCGCCGTGTTCCCGCTCCTCATGGTCATCAACGTGGCGTATCAGCACCGCGTCGACCGTCACTACGACGATGCGCAGCACGCGCTCGGTGAGTTCTCGGGTGCGGTGCACGAGAGCTTCGAAGCGGTCCAACTGGTCAAGGCCTACGGTGCCGAGCACCGCGAGACCGACCGCCTGTCGGCGATGGCCGGACACATCCGCGACGCCCGCGTCCGCGCGGTCTACCTGCGCGGCACGTTCGAGGCGCTGCTGGAGGTGATCCCGTCGCTGACCAACATCGGGATCGTCGTGCTCGGCGCGGCCCGCGTCCGGTCGGGCGACGTGACGGTCGGTGAGCTGTCCGGGTTCATCTTCATGTTCACGTTGCTCGTGTTCCCGCTGCGTCTGATCGGGTACGCGTTGTCGGAGCTGCCCCACTCCTACGCCGGGTACCGGCGGAACCGGGGCACGATCGAAGAACCGCTCGACCGCGATCCGCAGGCGTCGATCAGGATCGCGCCGCACGGGGCGGCCGTCGTGCTCGATCGGGTGGCGTTCACGTTCCAGGGCGAGGAGCACGCGACGATCGAACCGGCGTCGATCTCGATCCCGGTCGGGTCGGTCACAGCGTTCGTGGGTCCGACCGGTGCCGGCAAGACCACACTCGTCGAACTCATCGGCGGCCTGCTCGAACCGAGTGCCGGATCGGTGGCGCTGGCGTCCGGCGACCGTTCGGTCGTGTTCCAGGAGCCGTTCCTGTTCAGCGGGACCGTGCGCGACAACGTCGTCGTCGGGCTCGACGACATGGGAGGCGATGCGGTCGGCGATGACCAGGTCTGGGAGGCGCTCCGGCTCGCGAGTGCCGACGACTTCGTCGGTGAATTGGCCGACGGTCTCGACACGGTGGTCGGTGAGCGCGGTGTGACCCTGAGCGGTGGCCAACGTCAACGGATCGGTCTCGCACGGGCGCTCGTGCGGCATCCCACTCTGCTCGTGCTCGACGACACCACGTCAGCGCTCGACCCGGCCACCGAGCTGGCGGTGCTCGCGAACCTCCGCTCGGCGATGCGCGACACCACGGTGGTCATGGTCGCGTCTCGCCCCTCGACGATCGCCCTGGCCGACGACGTGTTGTTCGTCGTGGACGGCCGGATCCAGGCCCACGGCCCCCATGACCGACTGATGCGTGAGGTCCCCGTCTACCGGCAGTTGGTCGAGGCCTTCGAGACCGATCGGAGCGCGGCGTGACCGAACCGATGGGCCGCTTCTCGGCGACGACGGCGATCGGGCGTGGGCTCGAGGAGGCGCCCGTGCTCCGCCAGGGACTCGGACTCACCTGGTTGCTGGCGGCCGTCGGCGCTGGTGGCCGGGTCGTCGTTCCGATCGTCATCCAGCAGGCGATCGACCGCGGCATCGTCGGCCCCGACGACGTCGACATGTCGTTCATCGTGTGGTGTGCGCTCGTCGGCGTTCTGGCGCTCATCGTCGCTGCCGTCTCCCAGCGCACGGCCGTCGTTCGGCTCGGCACTCGTAGCGAGCAGGCGCTCAACGACCTTCGCGCGCGCCTCATCGATCACATCCACCGGATCAGCCTCGCCGACCACAACGACGAGCGGCGCGGCGCGCTCGTCGCCCGCGTGACGAGCGACATCGAGACGTTGGCCGAGTTCTTCCGGTGGGGCGGCCTCGCCTGGCTGATCGACGGCACGCTGATGGTCATCGTCGCCGCGGTCATGCTCGCCTACAACTGGCTGTTGGCGCTGATCGCGATCGGCATCTCGATCCCCCTGTTCCTGCTGCTCCGGATCGTGCAGCGCCATCTCGTGCGTGCGTACGACCGCGCACGAGAGCGCAATGGCGACATGCTCGGCACGATCGCCGAGTTGGTGAGCGGTGCCGAGACGATCCGTGCCTACGGCGCCGGGCCACTGTTCGCCCGACGCGCCCGTGCCGCCGTGAAGGCCCGATCGGATGCCCAGATCCGTGGGAACATCATCGGGGCGTTCCTGTTCCCGCTCGGTGAGGTGTTCTCTGTCGTGACGATCGCCACGATCGTCGCGGTAGGCGTGGCGATCGGGCCGGGCGGCGGTCTCACCGCCGGAGCGCTGATCGGTTTCGTCTTCCTCACGTTCCGGTTCCTCGAGCCGATCGCCGAGTTCACCGAGGTGCTCGACCAGACCCAGACCGCGGTGGCGGGGTTGCGGCGTGTGTTGGGTGTGCTCGACATCCCGGTGGGTCCGCCGCCACCCGAACGCCCGCAGGCGCTGCCCGCTGGTCGGTTCGACATCGACATCGATGACGTCACCTTCTCGTACCGTTCGCGGGCCGACCGTGGGCTCAGCGACGACGTCGTGCTCGAGCACGTCTCCGCTCACATACCGGCCGGTCAGCAGGTCGCCATCGTCGGGGTCACCGGGTCCGGCAAGACGACCCTCGGCCGGCTCATCGCCCGCATGGCCGACCCGATCGCCGGCCAGGTCCGGTTGGGTGGGGTTCCGTTGACCCAGGTCGACAACACCGAGCTCCGGCACCGGCTCGTCGTGGTCGCGCAGGAGCCGTTCCTGTTCGACGACACCATCGCTGCCAACGCATGCTTCGCACGTCCGTCGACGACCCGGGCGGAGGTCGAACAGTTGGTCGAGGTGCTCGACATCGACGACTGGGTCGAGTCGTTGCCCGACGGGCTCGACACCCGTGTCGGCGAGCGCGGGGAGTCGCTGTCGGCGGGGGAGCGGCAGCTGGTCGCGCTGTTGCGTGCCGGTGTCGCCGACCCCGATGTGCTCGTGCTCGACGAGGCAACCTCGTCCGTCGACGCGCTCACCGAGGTTCGAACCTCGCGCGCACTGGCGCACCTCTCGCGGGGCCGCACGACGATTGCGATCGCACATCGCCTCTCGACCGCAGCGCGATCCGACCGCGTTCTGGTGCTCGACGGCGGCCGCCTCGTCGAGGACGGCCACCACGCCGATCTCGTCGCCGCCGGCCGGACGTACACCCGCCTCTACAACGCCTGGCTGAGCGCCACCACCACCTGACGCTTCCGTCGAGCGCCGATCCGCTGCGGTCCGCTGCGGTCCGGCTCCCTCGCGGCGAGCTGTCGACCCAGGCTGAGCCCTGCTCGCGCCGCCAGCTTTCTCTTGGCCCAACGGGGGGGTCGGCTCCGACTGTCAGCTGTGGGCGCGACCTGTGCGCGTTCTGTGCTTTCTGAATGTCGACGCCGGGGGCTCCTTCGGCTCCGACTGTCAGCTGTGGGCGCGACCTGTGCGCGTTCTGTGCTTTCTGAATGTCGACGCCGGGGGCTCCTTCGGCTGGGACTGTCAGCTGTGGGCGCGACCTGTGCGCGTTCTGTGCTTTCTGAATGTCGACGCCGGGGGCTCCTTCGGCTGGGACTGTCAGCTGCAGGGGACGTCGAGTAGTTCGAGCGTGCTGCCGGGGACCATGCCGATGTCGGGGAGTCCGCCCTGGAGCGTCTCGACTGCGACCAGGAAATTCGGTGCGGTGCGGTAGCGAGGACAGGGGTCGCTCTCGCACGGGTCCATGTCGAACGCGTCGAGATAGACGCCGGTCGCGTCGTAGAACGCGATCGAGAGTGGGAGCAGGGTGTTCTTCATCCAGAAGTTGCCGGTGCGCGACTCGGGATACCGGAACGCCATCCCGTCTGCCGGGCCGAGGTCGGTCGCGAACATCAGGCCTCGGGCGCGGCGCTCGGCGTCGTCGGCGAGCCACAGGCAGAGCTCGCACTCCGTGCCGTCGGGTTCGGTCACTCGGGCCTGCACCAGCTCGAACCGCTCCGGAAAGACGGCGGGTCCGTCGACCGTCGCGGACGGTGCGTCCGTGTCGGCGACGTCGCCAGTGTCCGCCGCGTCGCCCGAGTCCGCGGCCACGTTCGGAGCGGCGGGCGATGGTTCGGTCCCCGGTGAACCCGAACAGGCCGCGAACGCGAGCACCGTCGGGATCCATCGCCGCATCGGATGCAGGCTACGTCGGTGCTCGCGAGCGGGGCGATCGCGTCGAGCCGCGAGCGCAGGCTCAGGCGGCGCGTGCGAATGCGGCCGCCCCACGGAGGGCACTCGATCCGACCACCGACCGCATAGGGTCGTGTCATGAGGTGTGATTCGTGCGGCGCCGTGGTCGACGCCGTGCAGCCGGTGCGCCGCAAGTACGTCACACCGGGTGCATGGGACCAGGAGGCGTCGGAGCGAGTGCTCGACGAGGTCGAGCAGTGGTGCTTCGCGTGCCTCACCCACTACCCCCATGTGCCGATCTGACGTCGGGGTCGCACGCTGGAACCTCGGGCCTTGACATCGAGCCTGCTCGAAGCCATACGGTCGGCGGCATGACCTCACCGACGCTGCGGTATCTCGACTACGAGACGAGTCGGTCGTACCCGAACATCGTCGTGGACGGATCGCCGAACGAGGCGACCGTCCTCACCCTGACCCACTGGCCCGGGTTCGCGGCGCCGCCGGGGCTGGCCCGCGACCTGTCGGCCCAGATGGCGTTCGCGTACCTCGACGCGCCGACCGCTCACGCTCCTGCGGAATGGGTGACCAACAACCACTTCGACCAGGACGGCATCGTCGGCGTCCATGCGCTGATCGAGCCGGAGCGCTCGCTCGCGCACCGTGACCTGCTGATCGACGTCGCCGCAGCGGGCGACTTCGGGACGTATCGCGATCGCCGGGCCGCCAGGGCATCGATGGCGTTGTCACGACTCGCGGCGGCGGAGACGACCTGCGACTACAGCGAGTTCACCAACCAGCTCTACCGCGAGCTCCTGCCCCAGCTGCTGTCGATCGTGCTCGATCTCGACACACACCGCGACCTCTGGGCGGACGAGGACGATCAGCTCACGGCGAGCGAGGAGGCGATCCGGCGCGGCTCGGTCACGATCGACGAGCACCCCGAGGTCGACCTGGCGCTCGTCAGGATCGACGAGTCCGAGCCGGTCCGGCGAGGCCACCGCTTCGGCGGGGAGGTCTTCGAGGGAGTCCACCCGATGGCGATCCACAACGCGACCGGCCGGTTCCGGTTGCTCGTCGTGCACGGCCGTCGATACCGCTTCGTCGATCGTTACGAGACGTGGGTGCAGTACCGGTCGCGACCCACGTTGCCCCGGGTCGATCTGCGGCCGCTGGCCGCCGAGTTGACATCGCTCGAGACCGGCTCGGTCACCTGGGTTGCCGGCGACCCGATGGCGCTCACCCCGCAGCTCGCCCACGACGGCGAGTCGACCATCGAGGTTCGGCGCCTCGTCGAACTGCTCTGTGGAGCGCTCCATCGGTAATCGGTCGTTGAACCGCGTCCCGGTTCCGAGGCTTGCGCCTCGGAACCGGTGCACGTCGGTTGTGGTCCCGAATCTGGAGATCGCTGGGTGACGGACGTCGTTGGGTTCGCTGCGGTCGAGGTCAGACGGTCTGCGCGTGGGCGGCGGCCTCGGCCTTCTCGCGCTCGCGCCGGAGTGCGAGCTCGACGACCGAGATGAGGCTGTTCTTGACGTCGTTGCGTTCGCGGGCGTCGCAGAACAGCATCGGAACGCCATGATCGACCTGGACCGCATCGCGGATCGTGTCGATCGGATGGGTCTTCTGACCGTCGAACGGGTTGACCGAGACCACGAACGGCATGCGCCGCGCCTCGAAGTAGTCGATCGCCGCGAAGCAGTCACCCAGCCGGCGGGTGTCGGCGAGGATGACCGCGCCGATCGCGCCGCGGGAGAGCTCGTTCCACATGAAGTGGAAGCGCTCCTGGCCGGGCGTGCCGAACAGGTACAAGACGATCTCCGGGGTGAGCGAGACCCGACCGAAGTCCATCGCGACCGTCGTCGTCTGCTTGGCCGAGACCTGGCTGAGGTCGTCGACCGACGCCGAGGCGGTGGTCATCATCGCTTCCGAGCGCAACGGCTCGATCTCGGAGATCGTGTTCACGAAGGTCGATTTCCCGACGCCGAAACCACCGGCGACGACGATCTTGACCGGGATCTTCCCGGGCGGGCGTGGATTAGAGGTTGCGGACACCGTCGAGCACCCTTTCCAACAGGCTGGTGTAGTTCTGTATCTTCTCTGGGACGTGGAGCATCACGGCGCCGTCATCCACGAGGTCGGCGACGAGCACGCGCGCCACCCCGATCGGGATCTCGAGCCGGGCGGCGATCTCGATCAGCGCCATGGGCGACTGGACGAGCTCGACGACCTTGGCGGCTTCCCACCGGTAGGCGCCGAGGTGCTGGGAGCCGCGGCTGCTCGCCTGGATCTGTGCCTCCAGGCCGATGTCCGTCTCGGCGCCCGTCCGTCCGCCGGTGATGGCGTACGGACGGATCAAACGTCCGGTTTCGTCTCCCATGTCGGCGTCGAATTCGTCGACGCCGACATCGGCTTCCTCGATCATCGTCACCCCCTCGACATCATCATCGACTTGAGCTCTTCGCGGACCTCTGGCGTGAGCACGTCACCGGCCCGATCGGCGAAGACGGCGATCTCGTAGCCGATCGTGCCGATGTCGGCGTTCTTGGTGGTCACGACGCACATGAGCGAGCCGTCGCGGATGCCCGTGACGAACATCCAGCCGTTCTCCATCTCGACGATGACGTTCGAGACGGCGCCGGCACCGAACCGCCCGGCCGAACCGTAGGCGAGGCCGATCATGCCGGAGGCGACAGCGGAGAGGCGCTCACCGGCTTCGCGGTCCACGCCGTCGGAGACGGCGAGGGGCAATCCGTCCGACGAGACCACCACCGCCTGACGGACGGCGGCGACTTGCTGGACGAACCGGCCGACGAGCCAGTTGAGGTTGTCTGCTGCGTTCATCGACGATCCCCTCCGAGATCACTGTTCTGATTGTCATACGTCTGGTGCTGGCTGGTGTCGGAGTCGACTCCGGTGCTGAACTCACTCTGGAACGCCCGCAGTCGCTCACGGAGCGCCTCCGGGTCGAGGCGGGATTGGGTGATGGATGCAGGATCCTCGATGTGTTCGACCGGGTCGCCGACCCACGTTCGAGTCGGGAGGTGGCCATCGGTCGCCGTGGCGGCGTAGGGCGAGTCGAAGGCTGCGAGCGCTGCACTGAGCGCGCTCGGCTCGTCGTGCTCGGCGGCTGTTCCGGCGAGGCGATCGGGTTCGTCGGCACCGGTCGCCGGGCCGTTGCCCGGGCTCCGCGTCGGCAGGGTCGACCCCAGCGGCCGCTCGGCAGGCCGCGGTTCCGGCGCGGGTCGCGCCGTGTCGGGCGTGACCGGGCCACGGCTGAGGCTCTCCGTCGTCATCGGCGGGGCCGGAGGCACGTCGAACTCACCGTGGGTCCGTGCGACCGTGGCACCGGGAGGCGGCAGATGATCGGTCAGTGACGCCGGCTCGCCCTGGCGTGGGGCCGGCCCGCCCAGGTCGAACTCGGCCGTCGGCGGGCGTCGGTCGATCGTCGTGAGCGGGTCCGAGGTATCGGCAGGGGCGACGGGGTTCTGGTCGTCGGCGAACTGTCCGGCGAGCCGCTCGGCGAGTTGGTCGATGCCGAGCCTGCGTGGATCGGTCGCCACGTCGATCACGGGTGCGGTCGTGTCGTCGGTGGTTGCAGCCTCCGTCGTCGCATCGCCGTTCCCGACCTCGGCCGGGATGTCGTCGCCCCGGACCTCGGGTGTGGTGTCGGTCGGGGTGACCTCGGCCGTGATGTCGGCAGGCGTGACGGGGAGTGTGGCGTCGTGGCGCGTCGCGACGGCGGTGCGGTCGGCGTTCGCCTCGGCGTCGGGGGCGGCGCTCTGTTGGCCGCTCTTGAACGCCGTCAGGTCGAGCGACATCTTGGTCCAGTCCGATGGCACCACCCGCTGTTCCGGCTCGTCTTCGACGAACATCGGGGCCCGCGGAGCCGGTTCGGCCGACGGCACGGGGGTGGGCGGCTCGGCGGGAGCCTCGGGGGCCGGCGCGGTGTACTCGTCGACGGCCTCGGCCGGCTGGAACGTCTCGGGCGTCGAACCGTTGATGCCGAAGCTGGGTTCGTGGTCGTCGTCGTTCCAGTCGACGAGCTGCGCAGACGGGTCGTCGGGCGCCGTCGTCGGTTTCGTGGCCGCCGGCGTGGTCATGCCGAAGGGTTCGTCGATCGGACCGAAGAGCGCGGACGGCAGGACCACGTCGACAGTCAGACCGGGGTTGCCCGCCGACAGGGTGACCTGGATGTCGTGCTTGTTGGCGAGCAGGGACACGACCGACATGCCGAGGGTCGACGATGCGGACAGACCGACGATCGGCGGCTCACGCAGCAACTCGTTGAGGTGTCGGAGGCGTTCGGTCGGGATACCCACACCGTCATCGACGATGCGGAGCATGTAGGAGTCGCCCGTACGGCGACCACCGACCCGGACCGGGCTGTCGGGCGGGCTGAACGACGTGGCATTGTCGAGCAGTTCCGCGAGGAGGTGGGAGACGTCGGCGACCACGTTGCCCCGCACCTGCAGCGATTCGAGGGCTTCGATCTCGATCCGGCGGTAGTCCTCGACCTCACCGATCGAGGCTCGGACGACGTCGTCGATCTCGGTCGCCTTGACCCGGCGACGTTTCGGTTCGGCATTGGCGAGCACCAGCAGCGACTCACTGTTGCGGCGCATGCGGGTGGCGAGGTGGTCGAGCTGGTAGTAGTTCGCGAGCACGTCCGGGTCGTCGACCTCGGCCTCGTACTCGTCGAGCATGGCGAGCTGTCGGTCGATCAAGGACCGGTTGCGTCGTGCCATCGTGACGAAGATGTCGGACACGCCGCGACGCAGGACCTCGACCTGCTCGTGAGCGACGTCGACGAGCGTGCCCTGCATCGAGTTGAACGCTTCCGCGAGCTCACTGAGCTCGTCGCCCCCCTTCGCCTGGATGGGTTCGATGGTCGGCAGCACCGACTTGCCCCGCGGATCGCGGAGTGCCTCGACGAGGGCGGGCAGCTGTTCGCTGGCGACCTGGTTGGCGCCGTTGGCGACGGCCTTGATCCGACGGATGATCGATCGCGTGATGGCCCAGGCGATGAGCGCGGCGACGAGGACGGCGGCCAGGATGATCCCGATCCGCATCAGCACCGCGCGGCGGGTCTGATCGACCTCGGTCGTGGCCCGGTCGACGATCGACTGGCTGATCGCGGTCTGGAACTGCACGCCCTGGTCGACGAGCGTGGCGAAGCCCGTCGTGTCGAAGGTCTCGATCTGGCCGCTCGCGGCGGCCCGACCGACCTGATCGAGCTCTGAGCGATAGCCCGACACGGCGGTCGTGAAACCGGACTGGCGGTACTGGGTGGCCCACTCGTCGGGTGCGATCGCCTCGAATTCGCCCAACACGGCCTGCAGTTCGGCGACCGCCGCACGGGCCTGCTCGAGCGGGGTTCGGTCCCCCGCGGCGTTGGGCCATTGCTGGCTCTTGGAGATCACGGTGTCGGCGGCGAGCTTGGCCTCGGCCAGCTTGACGACTGCGAGCAGCTCGCGACCGAGCTCCGGGTCTCCGGCCTCGGACGGGAGCAGCTGACCGACGGCGACGATCTCGCGTCCGGCGATGTCGTAGGCGTCGATCGGATCGACCTCGACCTGCATCTCCGGCGCGACGATCGCCATGTCGAGGTTGCGTCGTGCGGCGGAGAGAGCGGAGCGGCTGGCGGTGATGTGGGCGCCCGCGGCGTCGGCGGCGCCCAACGATTCGATCGAGGTCCGCAGATCGTTGATCGCCTGATCCGTCGCGCGGCGGTTGGCGGCGTTGGTGCCGGCGGGTGAGGCGGCACCGGCGTCGATGATCCCGGAACCGGCGACCTCGGTCTCGACTGCGAGGAGCGACGTGATCAGCGGGTTCCAGACGGCTCCCAGCTCCACGCCGGCTTCGGCACGCTGGACGTCGTTCAGATCGCTGCGCACGGTCACGGCGAGCAGCGCGCCGACCGCCACCACCAACGGCAGTGCGGCTGCGAACAGCTTCGTCGATAGTGATGGGCGTCGCATTGGTGCGGTTTCCTCCGGCTTGCTGGCGTGCCCGTCACCCCGAGGGTTCATCCGAGGTGTGCTGTTCGGATGCGCCGTCGCTGGGATGTCCCGTGGTGGAACGAGCGTGTCGAACCTGTATCGGGGCGCGGGTGGACTATCTTGAGAAAAAGCGAACACTCATCTGACAAGAGTGGGAGCATGGTCGCGAGACCACAGACCGGCGGGAATCGCACGCGGAGCGAAAACGTCTGCGGTTCCTCAAGCTTCCCGAAGCTTCAGCCGATAGGTGCCTCGTGACCCCACTGGGTGCCGCCGCTGGCGGGGCCCGACTCGACATAGTGGGTCCGAGCGTCATCGCAGCGAGAGGGCGATGGGCTGTCTCGGAGCCGAAGGGGTTCGCCGCCACGACCCCCGTGGCGGTCCAGCGGGAGGATCGTAGGAACAATGACTTCGGAGATCGACGAATTCCGTCAGAGCTTGGTCGCCGCCGTGCAGGCCGAGCTCGAACGGCACGCGTCCGCAGTCGTGGCCGAGGTCGACCGCCTCCGTGAAGAGGGTCAGCGTGAGCGCTCCGAGATGCGCGCCGACTTCAACGACCAGGTCAGCACCTTGGCCCAGGCGCTCGAGCAACTCCAGGTCCGCAACGAGCAGCACACCGACACGGTGCGCGACACGTTCGAACGGCGACTCGAGGAGTCCGAGTCCCGCCAGGTGCGCCGGCTCGACGACACCACCGCCGGGATGGAGGCGTTGGTCCAGGAGGCAGCCAAGCCGCTCCTCGCCGGCGTGCGCGACGAGCAGGAGGCGATGGCCCGGAGGGTCGAGTCGCTCGACACCAACCTGCGGAAGTTCGACGAGCAGGCGGCCAGGATGGTCACCTACTTCAATGATGTCTCCCAGAAGATGGAGCTGCGCCAGGACGAGCTGTCCGAGACGCTGAAGACCGACGTCACGACCCAGATCGACTCGCTGAAGCGACTGGTCGAGGACAACGACTCTGCGGTCCGTCGATTCCAGAACGAGGTCGGGCAATCGGTGACCTCGAAGCTCAACGATGCCGAGGACCGGTTCAACAACCGACTGTTGGCGGCCGAGAGCCGGATGAAGGAGGACGCCGGCCAGAAGATCGCCGAGATCGACGCCCATGTCGGACGGGTCAGCGCCGGGCTCGACGACACGATGACGGTCCTGAACGACCGCATCGCTGGCATGGACGATCGCTTCATCGAGATCGATCGTCGGATCGACGGCGTCGAGCAGTCGGTGGAGGGCATCGACCAGGACGCGCTCGAGGAGCTCAAGGAGAAGATGTCGACCGCTGCCGGTGAGGCGATGCTGGTTCGCATCGAGATGGAACGGCTCGAGAAGGGCGTGAACGAGCGCACCGACGGTTTGACCACACGAATGACCGAGGTCGAGACGCAGCTGCAGGACGCAACGATGGACGTCTCGACGGCGGTGCAGCTCGACCGGTTGGAGGAGATCGAGCGGGCCATGATCGAGTTGCCCAATGTCTTCGTCCAGCGCAGCGGCGGATTCGATCCCCCAGCCGCGCCCCCCGGTCATCAATCCCCTCCTGGTTCTCAGGAAACAGTGAAGAATGGCGACGGAGCTGCCGATGACACCTCGGGCTTCGACGCTTCCGCGATCCTCGCTGCCGAAGAAAACCGGCGTGAAGACCACAGCTGACAGGACTGACCGATGGCATTGCGCAAGTCGAAAGACGACAAGAGGCCCCACGAGGGTGACACCGGCCGTGGTGGCGTCGCGTTGGAGGAGCAGATGGGAGCGAGCGTGGAGGAGTGCGTCGCGCTCGGCCAGGCCCTCGTCGAGGCCGGTCACCTCCCCGCCGAGCAGCTCGCGGACGCGCTGACCGAAGGCAAGGGCGAGCTGTGGCCCTTCGGCGAGATGCTGCTCACCAAGTACGGCGTCGGCCGCGCCGAGTATGCGCAGGCCCTGGGCAAGGCATGCGGGTTGCCGGTCGCCGACCCGAAGGCGACCGAGGTCAACAAGGAGGTCGCCGAGCACGTCGAGGAGCGGGTCGCCCGCAAGTTCTACTTCATCCCGGTCGCCGACCACGGCGGCAAGGTCGTCGTCTGGGGCGCCAACTGCTCGAAGAACAAGCGCGACGAGGCCGAGGCCGCCGCCGGCAAGAAGTTCGAGTGGATGGCGACCGATCCGAAGACGGTCACGTCGTACATGGAGCAGATGTGGCGCTCCGACGCCGACATCGGCCGTCTCGTCGCCACCTTCCAGGAGGCCGACGCCGCCTTGCACGCCGGCGAGGAGGCGCTCAACGAAGTCAGCCTCGACGATCAGGCGCCCGTCGTCCAGCTCGTGTCGCGGATCGTCGGCCAGGCACTCCGCGACCGCGCATCCGACATCCACATCGAACCCCTCGACAAGGACGTCCGGGTTCGCTACCGCATCGACGGTCAGCTCGTCGAGGCCGTCCGGTTGCCGATGAGCGCTCACAACCCGCTCGTCAGTCGACTGAAGATCATGTCGTCGATGAACATCGTCGAGAAGCGCGCACCGCAGGACGGACAGTTCTCGACCACCGTCGACGGACGCCCCCTCGACGTGCGCGTGTCATCGGTGGCGACCGTGTTCGGCGAGAAGGTCGTCATGCGTCTGCTCGACAAGAGCAAGTCGATGGTTGGTCTGCACGAGCTGGGCATGCCCCGCGAGACGTACAACACGTACTCCAAGATCGTCCACGCTCCCTACGGCATGGTGATCTGCGCCGGCCCGACCGGTGCCGGCAAGACGACGACGCTCTACGCGACCCTGCTCGAGATCAACTCGACCGGCAAGAACGTCACCACCATCGAGGATCCCGTCGAGTACGTGTTCCCCGGCATCAACCAGGTGGGCACCAACGAACGAGCCGGCCTCACGTTCGCCACCGGCCTCAAGGCTCTCCTCCGACAGGACCCCGACGTCATCCTCGTTGGTGAGGTCCGTGATGCCGACACCGCTCGCATCGCCGTGCAGTCCGCACTCACCGGCCACTTCGTGCTCTCCTCGCTGCACGGCAACGACTCGGTCGCCGCCGTGCACCGACTGCTCGACATGGGCATCGAGGCGTTCCTCGTGGCGTCGGCCGTCGTGGCCGTCGTCTCTCAGCGTCTCGTGCGTCGCATCTGCGACAACTGCAAGGAGGAGTACGAGCCGACGGCCGACGAGATCGCCGTGTTCCGTCAGCACTCGGGTGGCTCCGACAAGGTGCACTTCTTCCGGGGCAAGGGATGCTCGTACTGTTCGAACACCGGCTACCACGGCCGCATCGGTGTCTACGAGCTGCTCAAGATCACCCCCGAGCTGCGCCGCCTCATCGTCGGCTGGGCCACCACCGAGGAGTTGCGCCGGCTGGCCGTCGCGCAGGGCATGCGCACCATGCTTCGCGAGGCCATGCAGCTCGTCGAAGACGACGTCACGACCATCCCCGAGGTCGTCAAGACCCTGTTCGCCTCCTGATGACCAGACCGACCGAGACCCCTCGTCGATGAATCCCCACTCCTACCCCTTACGGAGCACCTGATGCCCAAGTTCGCCTATTCCGCCATCGATGCCACGGGCGCCGAGATCGAGGGCACCACGAAGGCCGACACGATCGGCACCGCACGCTCGATCCTGGTCGAGCAGAACCTTTTCCCGATCAAGATCGAAGAGGCACGTGGGCTGTTCGACTTCGAGTTGACCAAGGAGAAGGTCAAGAAGAAGAACCTGATGAACTTCACCCGGCAGCTGTCGGTGTTCGTCAAGGCCGGCATCCCCATCACCGAGGCCTTGACCACGATCGGTGACGAGTCGACCGACGTGGCGTTGCGGCGTGCGATCGGCGAGATGGTCGACGACCTGCGCAACGGTGGTCTGTTGTCGGCGGCTGCGGCCCAGCACCCCACCGTGTTCCCGAACTACTACATCGGCATCCTCCAGGCCGCCGAGCTGACGGGTCGTCTCGACGAGTCGCTCGACTCGCTCGCGAGCTACATCAACCGCGAGATGGAGACCCGGTCGAAGGTGGTCGGCGCGCTCGCCTACCCACTCGTCGTCATGGTGCTGGCCGGGTTCACGGTCATGATCCTGGCCGGGTACGTGCTGCCCCAGTTCAAGCCGCTGTTCGAGGAGCTCGATGCCGACCTGCCGCTCCCGACCCGGATGATGCTGTTCGTCGCCCGCTTCTTCGGCGACCTCTGGTACATCACCGTCATCTGCTTCCTGCTGTTCGCCGCCACGATCGCGTTCTTGACCATGCATCCGACCGGCAAGGAGCTGTGGCAGCGGTTGTCGTTGAAGATCCCGATCATCGGCGGCATCATCGAGTTCGCGATCCTCGAGCGGTTCTGCTCGGTGCTGCACACCATGCTCCAGGCCGGCGTCGCCGTGCCGTCGGCGATGGAGACCACGACCGAGGCGGTGTCCAACATCGTCTACCGCGAGCAGCTCGACATCGCCCGCCAGCAGATGTTGGAGGGCTCGGGCTTCACCCAACCATTGATCGACACCGAGCTCTTCCCCGGCGCCGCCCGCCAGATGTTCAAGGTCGGGGAGGAGACCGGAACGCTCGACCAGCAGCTCGAGGTGGCGGCCGAGTACTTCAACCGTGAGCTCGAGTACCGGATCAAGGCGTTCACGACCCTGTTCGAACCGATCATGATCATCTTCGTCGGTGTCGTCGTGGGCTTCGTGGCCATCGCGCTCGTGTCCGCCATGTACGGCGTGCTCGGTGGCGTCCAGGAATCGAACACCTGACGGGATCAGACGTGCCAGATCAGATCGACGACCTCTTGGCCGATGAAGACGGCCAGCACCGTGCCGGCGGCCAGGAACGGGCCGAACGGCAGTGCCGTCCTGCGCCCGGCGGAGCCGATCGCCATCGCCGCGACGCCGACGATCGCACCGAGCAGGAATCCGAAGAACAGCCCGATCGGCACGATCCCCGGGTTGAGATACCCGAGGTGCATGCCGAGCAGCGGCGCCAGGCGCACGTCGCCGTCGCCCATGCCGCCACGGCTGGCCAGGTAGATCGATCCCATCAGGACGAGCGCGATCCCCGCGCCGAGACCCGTCTGCCAGATCCGTTCCGGCTCGCGGTTCACCAGGGCGGCGACGACGAGCACGGGAGCGCTCAGGACCATCGCGGCGTAGGTGATCTCGCGGGGCAGCCTGAACTCGCGCAGATCGATCCACACCAGCGCGACCAGTGCTGCGCCCATGATGCAGAACGCGACCAGCGCCACGTCGGCGCCGAACTTCAGGCCGAACAGCACGAACAGGGTCGCGTTCGCGATCTCGACGATCAGCGGCTCGACGCCGATCGCCGTTCCGCAGTGGCGACACCGTCCGTGCAGCACCACCCAGCTCGCGATGGGCACCAGATCAGGGCCCGTCAACCGGTTGCCGCACGAGCCGCATGCGCTCGGCGGGCGAACCACCGATCCGCCACGCGGCACGCGATCGACCACCACGGTCAGGAACGAGCCCACCAACAACCCCATCACGATGCAGGCGATCAGAACCAGTGTCGTGTCCATCTCGTCAGCACGCTAGGCCCGAGGGGTACTCGCGGAAGGGAAATGTGATGTTCGATCCAGATCCGGTGCTCGTCACCCTGTTGCAGGCCACCGTGAACTCGGGCGCCTCCGACCTCCACCTGACCGTCGGGCGCGCGCCGACTGCTCGCCGCGACGGCACCCTCGTCAGCTTCGAGAACGTGAAGATCCTCGACAACGACGACACCGAGCGGATGGTGATGTCGCTGCTCGACGACAAGCAGGCCCAGGAGCTCGACGATCGGTATCAGGTCGACTTCTCGTTCGGCATCTCCGGGCTGGGGCGTTTCCGCGCCAACGCCTACCACCAGCGCAACTCGCTCGCGCTCGCGCTGCGCGTCATCCCCTTCCGTGTCCGATCGCTCGAGGAGCTCGGGGCGCCGCGTGCCATCACGACACTGCTCAACCGGCCGTACGGGCTGGTGCTGGCGGTGGGCCCGACCGGGTCGGGCAAGTCGACGACGCTGGCGGCGATGATCGACCGCATCAACGAATCCAAGCCGGTGCACATCCTCACGATCGAGGATCCGGTCGAGTACCTCCATCACCACAAGGTGGCGATGGTCAACCAGCGCGAGGTCGGCACTGACGCAGTGTCATTCGAGCAGGGCCTGCGCAGCGCACTGCGTGAGGACCCCGACGTCGTGCTGCTCGGCGAGATGCGCGACCTCGAGTCGATCCAGATCGCGTTGAGCCTCGCCGAGACGGGCCACCTCGTGTTCGCCACCCTGCACACCAACGACGCGTCGCAGGCGCTCGACCGCATGATCGACGTCTTCCCGAGCGACAAGCGCGACCAGATCCAGACCATGCTCGCCGGTGCCCTCCAGGGCGTCATCTCCCAGCGACTGCTCCCCGCCATCAGTGGCGGCCGCGTCGCGGCGTACGAAGTCCTGATGGGCACCGAGGCCGTCCGCAACCTGGTGCGTGAGGGCAAGAGCCGCCAGCTCCGCAACGTCGTCGGCACCGGTGGCGCCGAGGGCATGCAGACGATCGAGATGGACCTCGCCCGTCTCGTCACCTCCGGCCTGGTCACGATGGAGATGGCGCAGTCGATCTCGGCCTACCCGAGCGAGATCCAGGCCCAGGTCTCCACGTTGCGTGCCCAGGCCCAAGCGGCGGCGACGACGGCGTCGGGCCAAGCGGCGACCTCCGGGTCCGGTGTACGAGCCGGCCAGGAGACGTCGGCCGAGTCCGGCGATCAGACCAACGGCAACGGATCGGCGACGCCCGTGGGAACCCCCGGCCAACCGGCGAGGACCGGCTGAGCCTGCGACCATGGCCGGCCCCGGTAGCAACCCGTTCAAGGCGATCGGCGGCGTGTCCCCCTGCCCGGGGGGATGGATCGTGCTCCCCGCTCGATTGGCCGGGGTCACCACGGTCGCCGAGGAGGCGTTCGTCCTGAAGACGCTGCAGGAGGTCCTCGACTACCGACCACGGTTCGACTTCGGCGCCGTGAACATCCCGTTCGGCTATCCCGAGTACCCGGGCCAGCAGTACCGGCGCTGCGACCAGGACGCGAGGGCGATGATCGGATGGCCCCGCCTCGTCAGCGTCCGCCCGGTACCGTCACGGGCGGCGCTGTTCGCCTCGAGCCGCAAGGAGGCGCTGGCGATCGAGCCGTGGCTGACGAGGAACGACTTCCGCCGCTTCCGGTGGATGAAGGAGGCGGCGATCGAGATCCAGCCGTTCCACAGCCGCTCGTTCTACAGCGGGAACGCGGCCCTGTCGTTCCAGCACATGAACGGCGACCAGCCGCTCACGAGCTCGCCGTACCACGACGACGGCCAGGCCGAACGACTGGAGCTGATCCGAGAGAAGCTGCCGGGCGTCGAGGACGTGGTGTCTCGGGTGCCACCCCATGGTGCCGGCTTGATCCACATGTACGAGGCCGCGGCCATGCTCTGGACCGCCCGCCGCGCCAGTGGTCGTGCGATCAGCCGTCTGCCGATGGACCCCGAATGGGACTCCGGCGGGATCCGGGTCGAGCTCGTCCGCTGAATCGCTCGATCCGACCGGTGTCGAGGTCGGGTCGCGGTCGGTGGGTTCGCTCCCTCGAACGAACCGATCAGGCCGATGACAGTCGGGCGACCGGCTCGCGACGGTGGTCGGCGAGCATCGTGTCGAGCTCGTTCGCTGAATCGCCGACCCGACTGGCGTCGACGTTGCGCCGACAGGTTCGCTCGAACGGACCGGTCAGGCCAACGACAGTCCGGCGACCGGCTCGCGACGCTGCTCGGCGAGCACCGTGTCGAGGAAGGCCTCCATCGTCTCGGCCAGTTGGCGCTGCCGATCGAAGCACCGTTCGACGGTGTCGGCCAGTGTGGTCATGCGCATCTCGATCATCTCGAAGCGTTCGTTCTGGGCGGCGATCGACGGGCCGGGCGCCGTACCGGGGACGTGGTGACCGGTGACGCCGGCAACTTCGTCGCGGACCGTCTCGATCAGCCCGATCATCGCCTCGCGGGTGCGCTCCAGGTCGGCGCGCGCCTCCTCGCGTGCGAACTCGGCCTGTTCCCGAGCGATCTCGGCGTGGGCGGAGATCGTTGTGAACTGGGCGTGAACTCGACCGCTCAGATCGGCCACTGCGGCGCGCAGCTCGTCGAGCTCCGATCGGAGCTCGGCTGCTTCCTCGTCACCGAAGATGCCATGTTCACCCAGCGTACGGGTGATATTCTTGCGTCCGACCATGATCAACCCCTGCTCACTGTCCGCACACGACCGTGCACCACACGTTGTTTCAAGATGTCATCGACGAGTCAGGAGCTTTTCTTGAATTTAGATTTCTCTGGGAAAAAACACGCGTCCGTCCTAAAGTGGGGGTGCCATAACGCCGATGGACTGAGTGCGCAACCGGGAGCCTGTCTCACGGTGCGGTTACAACTCCAGTGAGATAGCAAGCCCGATCTGGGCGGAAGGAAAAGGAAACAACCATGAAGAAGACTGACGAGGGCTTCACCCTCATCGAACTCCTGATCGTGATCGTGATCCTCGGCATCTTGGCCACCGTGGTGGTCTTCGCTGTCGGCGGTATCACCGATCGTGGTGAGGAGAACGCCTGCAAGACCGACAAGCGGACGCTCGAGACGGCGATCGAGGCCTACCGGGCCCAGAACACCGGCTACCCGGCCAACATCTCGGACCTCACCACCGCTCCGAACGACTTCCTGCGTGACGAGCCGACGTACTTCACGCTCGGAGCCTCGGGCGGAACGGTCACCCCCTCGGGTGGTCAGACCATCTGCACCTGATCCCACAGCCTGTGAAGGACCCCGCCCGACTCGTCGGGCGGGGTCCTTCCGCGTTGTGTAGAGGGGTGATCGTGAAGACTGTTCGAATGCCGCCATGTCGGACCGCGTCGTGACGCCGTCGTCCGCGCTCACCGTCGACCGCAACGACCACGTCGGGTCGGTCGGAGCATCGAGTGTCCGGTGGCGAGCGGTGTTCGGCCGGCTCGGTGGCACGGAGCAGGCAGTCCTGGCGATCGTGGGGCTGTCGACGGTGGCGAGGGCGTCGTTCACGACCTACCCGACGACACTCCGGATCGCGCTGTTCATCGTGGTCGGCCTACCGGGGCTGGTCGCCCTCGCGACCAGCGTGCGGAGTGATCGGCCGGCTCGGTGGCTCACGGCCTTCCTGGCGGTTGCGCTGGTGTCGGCGCTCTGGTCGGAGAACGTGCTCTACGCCCTCAAGGCGGATCTCACCGGTTCGTACTCGTGGGTGTACCTGGCTTTGGGTGCCGGTTGGTGGGCGATCGGTCGCCGTCTCGGTCCGAGCGCCCGGTCACTCCTCCCGTGGGTGCTCCTCGCGGGCTTCGCGGTCAACGCCGTGATGGGCGTCGTCCAGGTCGTGCTCGACATCCGCACGGGCGCGCTGGCGACGTTCCCCGGGCGTGCGAGCGGCCTGATGGACAATCCGATCTACTTCGCCACGTTCGGCGCCGGCCTCACGACGTGGGCCCTGGTCCGAGTCGTCGACGACGAGCGCCCGGCGTGGCTCGCCGTCGTGTTCGGGCTGTCGTTCGCCACCGGTCTGTCGGGCTCGCGGGTCGCCACCGCCGCGGTGCTGCTCCTGGCGCTCGGCGTCGTCGTGTGGTCACGTCGGCGATCGACCGCGATCGCGGCCGGGGTCACGCTCGTCGGCGTGGTCCTGTCGTCGCTGTTCACGGCAGCGTTCGCTCAGAACAGCACCGCAGAGCGGCTCTCGAGTGGTGAGGGTCCGGGCGCACGACTCGAGATCTGGCGCTACGGCTTCGCCGGATGGCTCGATCGGCCGATCCTCGGATGGGGTCCTGGCCACTACGGACCCGCGACGTGGCATCGCTACACCGTCGAGTTCGTTCGCGACACGGCGTGGTCCGACGAACGGCAACCGTGGGTGTACCCCCACAACCTCGGTGTGCTACTCCTCGTCACGACCGGCGCGCTGGGCGTGCTCCTGCTCGTCGGTTTCCTCGTCAGCGGTCTGCGTCGAGGCGCGGACCGTCACCTGCTCGCCTTCGTCGTCGGCGCTGCAGCGACCTACTCATTGCAGCCGGCGACCATCCAGACGTGGCCGATCGTGCTGATCGTGCTCGGTGCCGCGATGCACGGGGACGCCCGCCCTGACGCCACCGACACCGAACCTCGCGAGCTGCAATCGAGTTGGACGCTGCTGACGTCCGCTGGTCTGGCGGTGGGACTGCTCCTCGGCGGCTACCTCGTCGTCGCCGACTATCGCATCGGTGCCGCGTCGGAACGTGGCGATCTGGACGCGCTCGAGTCGGCGGCTGCCTGGCTCCCGCGGGACCCGGCCGTCGCCTCGTTCGTCGCGCTGCAGATGGAGATCGCCGGGTTGGCGGGCGAGGATCGGTTCCCCGATGCGATCGAATGGTCGTCGAACGCCCTGGCCTGGGGGCCGGAGAGCCCGATGGCGCACAGCAACCTGGCGATTCGGCAGTACCTCGACGGCGATCTCGAGTCGATGCGTGCCTCGCTCGACCGTGCGATCGAGCTGCAGGAGTGGAATCCGTCTGCGCGGCGACTGATGGTCGTCCATGCGCTCGCCAGCGACGACGTCGAAGCAGCCCGCAAGGCGGTCGACGACGCGTGCCGCCTCGAGCTGAGCATCTGTGACGACGCCCGCCGCGAGCTGGAGGCGTTGGTGCCGTGACGACCGCACAGGAGACCCGGTCGGCGTCGGTCGGGTCGACGCCGCCTTCCTTCACCGCTCGGTACGGGATGACCGACGCCGACCTCGCGATCGTGATCGTGACGCTCGTGCTGGTGGTGGTGTTCGCACCACCGCTCGTCTTCGAGACGTGGACACCCAGGTTCGCGATCGTCCTGGCGAGTGTTCCGCTGGGTCTGTGGAGCCTGGCTGCTCGCGCGCGGGCCGGTGATCTGCCAGCCCGACTCGGCGTGGCATCGATCGCCGCCGCCGTGGTGTCGGCGCTCCTGAGCGAGGCGCCCCGATCGGCCCTCCTCGGCTTCGCCGGACGCGATCTCAGTACGGTCGCGGTCGCCGGGTGCTTCGGGTTGTGGTCGCTGTCGCAGTCGGCGTCGCCACGCGGCCGAGCCGTGCTCGGTCTCGTCCTCGTCTGGTCGACCGCCGCCGGTGCCGCGGTCGGTGTCGCGCAGGTGCTGCTCCGTGTCGAGGTCGGTTCCCTGGCGCTCCTCGGCGGCCGCCCGTCAGGCCTCTGGGTCAATCCGGTCTACATGGGGGCGCTGTGCGCGGGAGGCCTGCTCGGCGCTGTCGCCATCTACACCGAGTCCCGCGGTCGCAGCCTGCTGTACGCGGCCGTACTCCTGGGCTCGGGAGTCTCGCTCTCGGGATCGCGCATCGCCCTGGCCTCGACCGTCGTGTTGCTCGTCGCCCACGCCGCACTCCACCGGAGCCGCGCCTCCTGGCTCGGCTCGGCCCTCGGTGCCACGGGGCTACTGGTCGGTGTTGCGATCGGCCAGCTGCGCAGCGGTGTCGGCGCCGGCACCGACCGACTCACGGACGCTGGGATCGATGGCCGATTGCAGGCCTGGTGGTACGGGCTGAGCGCCTGGCTCGATCGCCCCGCCGTCGGTCACGGGTTCGGACGGTTCCGCCCGGCGGTCCAGGGCAAGTTCTCCGATTCCTTCGTGGGTGAATTCGCACCCGACGAGCTGCTGCAGACGTGGTTCGACGCTCACAACGTCGGGATCGGACTCCTGGTCGCCACGGGTGCGGTCGGCACCGTACTGATCGCTGCATGGGGGGTGTCGGTGTCGCGAAGAGTGCGCGGCCCGCTCGTATGGGCAGCCGCTGCCATGGGGCTGACGTGGTTGGCGCAGCCGGTGTCGTTGTTCACGTTGCCGCTCGTGATGCTCCTGCTCGGGGCCGCCATTCCGCTCGTCGGCGATCCGGTCGAGCCGACATCGAACGCGAACGAGCCCATCGCTGCCTCACGGGCCCCCGTCCTGCTCGCTGCCGTCGGCCTCGTGTTGGGTGCGTACGTGGTCGCCGCGGATGTCGGTCTCCGGATCGCGAGTGATGACGCCGATGGAGATGGCGCGGCGCGCATCGCATCGATGTACCTCGCAGATCCTGTCGTGAACGACATCGTGGCCCAGATCTACCTCTTCCAGTCCGACGACACGGGGATCGGTTTCGACGAGAGCGTCGACTGGCGACGGCGAGCGGCGGCCGCCGAGCCCGACCGACCGTACTGGTGGGCGTCTCTCGGATACGCACAGCTCGCCGACGGCGACCCGCTCGGAGCGCGGACGTCCCTGGAGCGGGCGCTGAGGTTGCAGCCGAACAGCGTGCGCTCGTTGCGGGGTCTCGGCAGCGTGGCCATCGAGATGCAGGACGAGCAGCTCCTGGGTTCGGTGATCGACCGCTTCTGCGATCTCGGTCAACCGGAGTGTGCAGCAGATCCGGCCGATGTGATCGCCAACTCACTCGACCGATGAGATCCGAGTGGTCGCCGTGGGCCCGATGGGGTTCAGACCAACGCGATGTGACGCGCGTCCGTGTCGCCCGCCACGGCGAAGGCTACGGTCGATCCGTGATCGAGAGTGACAGGGAGGCACGGTGACGACATCGGTGGTGACAGGTTGTGCCGGGTTCATCGGCAGTCAGATCAGTGAGGCGTGCCTCGCGCGAGGCGACCGGGTTGTCGGCGTCGACACCCTGACCGACTACTACGACGTCGCCCAGAAGCGGTCGAACCTCGACGGCTTGCTCGCCCATCCGGCGTTCGAACACCGAGCCGTCGACCTCGCCACCGGCTGTGACGGCTTGCTCGACGGTGTCGACGTCGTCTACCACCAAGCGGGCCAACCGGGCGTTCGTGCGTCGTGGCGCGACCAATTCGACGAGTACCTCTCCCGCAACGTGCAGGCAACCCAACGACTGCTCGAGGCGGCCGTGCAGCACGGCGTGCACCGCTTCGTGTACGCCTCGTCGTCGTCGGTGTACGGCAACGCCGAGCGCTATCCGGTCGACGAGACCATGCGTCCCAACCCGTTCAGTCCGTACGGTGTGACGAAGCTGGCCGCCGAGCACTTGGCCTCGCTGTACGCATCGAACTTCGGCCTGCCGGTCGTGTCGTTGCGCTACTTCACGGTGTACGGCCCCCGCCAGCGCCCCGACATGGCAACGCACCGCCTGTTCGAGGCGGCGTTGTGCGGCACCCCGTTTCCGCTCTTCGGCTCCGGCGCGCAACTGCGGGATTTCACCTACGTCGGTGATGTCGTGAGAGCCAATCTGCTCGCTGCCGACGCCGTCGTGGCACCGGGGCTGATCGCGAACATCGCCGGCGGCGGCGAGTGCTCGATGCTCGAACTGATCGCGCTCGTCGAGGAGGTCGCAGGAGCTCCGATCACGGTCGATCACCGCGATCCGGAGCGGGGCGACGTCGGCCGCACCGGTGCGGTCACCGAGGTGGCGCGGCGAGAGTTGGGCTGGCGACCGGAGATCGATCTGCGGGCAGGACTCGAACGACAACACGAGTGGCACCTGTCGCGCCGATGATCGCCTTCGTCGTCGCGTTCGCGGTGGCGGTCCTCGGAACGCCGATGGTCATCGCCGCGCTGCACCGCTGGGAGATGCTGGATGTGCCCAATCAGCGGTCGTTGCACGAGCAACCCGTACCACGAGGTGGCGGTATCGCGGTCGCGCTCGCAACGTGCGTCGGTGCGATCGCCGCCGGTGCCGACTCGGAGGCGATCACCGCGCTGATCGTCGGCGCCCTCGTTCTCGGCATCGCCGGCCTGCTGGATGATCGACTTCAACTCCCGGCGGCGCCCCGTCTGGCCGTGCAGGTCGTCATCCCACTGGTGGCAGCAGTGGCGGTCCTCGACGGTTCCGGTCCGCGTCTCGTGGTCGCGATCGTGGTGGCGGTGGTCGCGTCGGCCGGCTACGTCAACGCGTTCAACTTCATGGATGGCATCAACGGCATCTCGGGTCTGCAGGCAGTGGTCGGAGGCGGATTCCTGGCGTTGCTCGGCCGGCACGCTGGCCTGTCGTCGCTCGAACTCGCTGGCTGGGCGGTCGTCGGAGCTTCGATCGGTTTCCTGCCCTACAACGTCCGACGCGCCCGCATCTTCCTGGGCGATGTCGGGTCGTACTTCCTCGGTTTCTGGCTGGCGGGTCTCGCGTTGTTGAACGTCGATGCCGGTGTGCCCGCGACGGTCACGGTCGCCCCGTTCCTGCTGTACCTCCTGGACACCTCGACGGTGATCGTGCGGCGAGCGCGTCGCGGCGATCCGCTCACCGAGGCCCATCGCGAGCACGCGTACCAGCGCCTGATCCGGTCGGGATGGAGCCATCTCGCGGTCGCCCTGCTGTGCACCGTGGTGTCGGCGATCTCCGCGGCGATCATGTACGCCGCGATCGATTCGGAGGCGGGCGTGAGGGCGGTCGCGTTCGTCGGTTGCCTCACCCTGAACATCGGCTATCTGGCGCTCCCCTCGTTGGTGGAGCGAACGAACGGCGGTGCCGCCACCATGTCGGCATGACCGGTCCCGGATCGCCCCGGCCGTCGGTGCTGTACGTCGTGACCGAGCCCTGGTACTTCGCGAACCATCGCCTCGACCATGCGCGGGCGCTGCTCGCCGACGGTTTCGACGTCCACGTCGCGACGCGACGAGGCGAGCGGTGGGGTGAGATCGACCGTGCCGGGTGCGAGCTCCACGAGATCGATCTGGGCCGTGGATCGGGCTCCGTCGGAGCCTGGCTCGGGGAGATGCGTGCGCTGCGCCGCATCGTGCGGAGCGTTCGTCCCGGCATCGTGCACGCCGTTGCCCTGAAACCCGTGGCGATCTCCTTGGCGCTCTTGCCGAAGCGCCACCGACCTGCGCTCATCCTGAGCGTCAACGGGCTCGGCCTGAGCGCCGCGACCGGTGGGCGGCGCCTGCGGATGATCCGATTCGTCATACGAACCGTCAGTCGCATCCCCGGGGTGACCTTGCTGTTCCAGACGACCGCCGATCGACGTGCGCTGCTCGGGGATCGGGTGAGCGGCACCGTCATCCCGGGCGTCGGGGTCGACATCGAACGCTTCCGGCCGGGTGAGCGACCATCGCGCCCTCCCACCGTCGTCGTGTACCTCGGGCGCGCGGTGGTGTCGAAGGGGCTCACCGATCTCGCCGCAGCCTGTGAGCTCGGAGGGCTGGGCGACGTCGAGGTCCACCTCTACTGCTCCATCGACGACTCGAGCCCCGGCGCCCTGCAGGCCGAGGAGCTCGCCCGGCTCGCCCGGTCACCGGTCATCACCGTGCACCCGCCGACGTCGGAGCCGATGAGCGTGCTCGGGGCTGCGCACGCCTCGATCCTCCCATCGCGCGCGGGTGAGGGTGTGTCGAAGTTCGTGCTGGAATCGCTTGCCTGCGGTACGCCGGTCCTGCTGTCGGAAGCGTCGGGGAGCGGTGAGGTCATCACCGCCGGCGAGACGGGTGTCGTGTTCACCGCCGCCGATCCACGGGCGATCAATGCTGCGCTGCGCGAGATCGCCGACTGGTCGGAGTCCATGTGGTGCGACGCGAGCGCCGCATGCCGGGAGGCGGCCGAGCGCGACTTCTCCCTCGACGTGATCCTGCCCCGCATCGTGCGGCTCCATCGCGATGCCCTCGCCGTACGCGGTCGGCGGTGACGGGCCGCCGCGTCGCCGTGGTCGGCGCGACCGGCCGGGTCGGCTCGGCGATCTGCGCGCGGCTGTCCGACCGGTTCGACGTCGAGCCGGTCCTGCGCGTTCCAGGCGATCGACCGAGTGATGTGGCCGCGCGCGCAGCCACCGCTGCCGATGGAGGCGTGATCGTGAACGCGGCCGGGATGGCGCACCTCGAACGGCCGACCGAGCACCAGGTCGAACGCATGCACGAGGCGAACGTGCTGCTCCCGGTCGCGCTCGCCGACGCTGCGCTCCGCAGCGGGACCGCCGTGGTTCACATCTCGTCCGTGAAGGCCGTCGACGATGCGCGGACCGCCTACGCCCGAGCGAAGCGAGAAGCGGAGGTCAGGCTCGAACACGAATTCGCCGATGCGTTCGCGTCGGCCGGGCTCGGGCTGGTCGTGATCCGGCCGCTCGCGCTGTTGTTCCCACCGTTCGATGCGGGCAAACTGCGGTACCTCCGCCCGATCGCATGGGTGCCGGCACGGCTCGTTCCCGCCGTCCGGCTGCCGGTGCTGACCGGCTCCACCTTCCTCAGCGCGGTCGCCTCATCGGTCGACGACGTCCTGGACACGAACGGCACAGCCGGCCTGGTCCGTCGTGATTTCGGACGTGCCGACCACGCCACGTTGCGTGACGTCCGCACCGCCATGTCCACCCCGGCGTCACAGTTGGGGTCAGACCCCAACTGAGACGCAAGGGTCACGGTTCGGCGAGACTGGTGGCCCCGGCGTCGATGTATGCCCGTCGGACGGCTGCTTCGGTCTTGGCGATGGTGAACTCGGTCAGGCACCGCTCGCGCTCATCGGTCCCGAGCTGGGCCCGGAGTTCGGGATCGTGGGCCAGTTCTTGCAGGGCGGCGGTGATGGCGTCGTGGTCCTCGTCGGCGACCAATCGTCCTGTCGAGCCCATCACCTCGCTCGTGCCCCCGACGTCGGTGGCGATGACCGGGACCCCGGTCGCCATCGCCTCGGCGACGACGTTGGGGAATCCCTCGGTGCGCGACGGTGAGACGTAGACGTCGAGGAGCCGGTGGAAGTCCCGCGGCTCGCGGAACGGTCCCATCAGCTCGACGGTCGGCGCGACGCCATGGTCGTTCACCATCGCGACGAGGTCGTCATTGCCCGGATCGATGCCCGGCCCTGCGAGGAGGAGCCGACCGCTCCCTCCCGCCTCGACGAAGTCGGCCCAGCTCCTGAGCAAGACGTCGATGCCCTTGTCGAACGTCCACCGGGTGAGACATCCAACCGTGTATTCGTGAGATGGCCGGTCGGGTGCGGGCTGGAGGAACTTGGCGGGGATCGCGTTGAGCGTCACCGCCATGTGCGGCGCTCGGAAACCGGCAGCGACGTGACGGTCCATGGTGGTGCGGGCGCAGAAGACGAGCGCGTGGGCGGCGCGAGGCGCGAGGAGCCGCGAGAGACGGACGACGGCACGAGTCCGCCGCTTCAGCCCCGGCGAGAACGGTTCGGTACGTCGCACACCCCACACGTGGCGGGCCCGGCTGAAGGGTCGGAGCAGGGCGCCGAGGATGAAGCCGTGGTACATCCAGGCGTGGATCACGTCGCCGCGCCGCGCCGCTGCGACGGCTCGTAACGTCGGTCGCACGCCGTGCTGCCGGAGAGCGACCACGTCGACGCTTTCTGCCTCCAACTCCGAGCGCAGTGGTGCATCGGCGGTGAGGCAGACCACCCCGACGCGCTCGCCGCAGCGGGCCTGGGCGATCGCAAGCGTCGCGAGTTGGAGCTCGGCACCACCGGGAGCGAGCACCGGGATCACGTGGGTGATCGTCCCGCTCATCGCTCGCAGGGTAGTTCCGGCAGCCGAAGACGCATGACACGCAGCGGTACGCTCCGACCAATGAGCACGACGGGTCGCCCAGGCAAGGACGCTGCGAGTCGGTTCCACCTTCCGGAGGGATATCAGCCGAACTCGGTGAACCTCACCATGGATGCCGTCAGCGGCGACGAGTACTGGGACGATGAACGCGTGGCGTTGAGTGGCCGCTATCAGCGGCGGGCGTACGAGCTTGCTGCGGAGCTCGCGGCCGAACGGGGAATGCGGCGGATCGTCGACGTCGGATGTGGCGTCGCGACGAAGCTCGCTGCCTGCTTCGACGCCGACCGCTTCGAGCTGGTCGGCATCGACCAGCCCGCAGCAGTTGCTGCGTGTGAGCGCCTCCGTCGCCCGGGCCGCTTCCTGGCCGACGATTTCGAGCATCCCTCCTCCGAGGTGCTGGCGGATGTGGTCGGGGCCGACCTGGTGATCAGCTCCGATGTCATCGAACACCTGCTCGATCCGGATCCGCTCGTCGAGTACGTCAAGCGCATCGTCGCTGATTCCGGCACCATCGTGTTCACGACGCCTGATCGGAGGTCGCTGTGCGGACCCGACGCGAACCGGCCGTCGAACCCGGCGCACATCCGTGAGTGGAATCGCGAGGAGTTCGTGGCATACGTCGAATCCAGGGGGTTGGTCGTCGAGACCTCGCGACTGCTCCCGCCCTTCAGTTACCGCCCCGACCGAATGACCGCTCGATGGTTCGTCAAGCGCGCAGTCGCTCGGCGGCATCCTTCGACCTGCCACATGGTCGTTTGCCGACTGGCGTGAGCAGCAGCTCTCCCGCCGGCTGACGGCGCTCGATACGCTCTGGCGGATGTCGGTGGCGGCGCAAGTGTTCGCAGGTCTGGTTTCGCGGGATGCATCGCGACGGCGAGCGAGCCGCTGGGCGCTCGTCAACAAGCTGGCTCGCTGGCTCGACCTGCGGGTGTACATGTTCGATCTCGATTGGTGGAAGCGCAACGAGCACCGCATGGCCTGGGAGACGTTTCCTGCGACGAACCTCGACGTCAAGGATCGACGATTCGTGCTGTACTCGATGGCTCGGAGCGTGCGCCACCTTGCCGGCGACACCGCTGAATGCGGGGTCTTCGACGGTGCCTCGAGCCACCTGATCTGCATGACGCACGAGACCGGACACACGTCGGTTCACCACGCTTTCGACTCGTTCCAGGGTCTGTCCGAGCCGTCACAGGAGGATCGGCCGACGGTGGAAGGCGCACGAACCTGGGCGGTCGGAGATCTGCGTTTCGGCGAAGATCGCGTTCGGCGCAACCTCGGGAGATTCGATTTCGTCGAGTACCACGCAGGCTGGATACCAGAGCGGTTTCCTGAGGTTGACGATCGTCGATTCCGGTTCGTGCACGTCGACGTCGATCTGTACACACCGACCCGGGACTCCTTGGCCTTCTTCTATCCCCGTTTGGTTCCGGGTGGGATACTGCTGTGCGATGACTACGGGTTCACCACGTGCCCGGGCGCTCGGCGTGCCTTCGACGAGTTGGCGGACGAGTGGGGCTTGGGCGGCGTCATCGAATTGACGACCGGGCAGGGGTTCGTGGTCAAGACCTGACGGTCTCACCGGTCTCTGCTCGAGTCGCGATCCAGACACCGAGGCCCTGGGTGACGACGGCCATCCCGATCGTGCGACTCGCTGCCACGCCTGCCGGCCCGTACGCGTTGCCCAGGATCCAGAAACCGGTCACGGTGACGATCGCACCGATCGCGGTGACGATCGTCCACGCTCGAACACGGCCGAGCGCGATCACCAGTGGTTGGACCCAGAACGTGAGGGTCCACAGTGCTCCGAGCACCATGAGCCACCGTGTGGGCGCGATCGCAGCGTCGTACCCCTCACCGCCGGCCAATCGGATGAGCACAGGCGCGAGCGGGATCCCCAGTACGAACAGCAGACTTGCCGGCAAGCCGAACCTGCGACCGGCACGGATCGCTGCCTCGCGAGCTGCACCGGGCTGCTCGGTGTGCAGTTTCGCGAGCTCCGGCAGCAGGACCGATTGCAGGGGCACGATCAGCGACAGCGCGGGCGCGATCAGTTGACGTGCGAGACGGTAGCTGCCCACCTCGCTCGTGGTCGCCAGCAGGCCGAGCACGAGGACGTCGGCCTGGGACCCGATCACGCGGAGGAAGCCGGTTGCGTCCGAGTAGGCGATGAATCGGGCGAGCTCGCGACGCTGGCCCTGCAGCGAGGCCAACCCGGCGCCGAAGATCGAGCCGCCCAGATCGCGACTCGAGTGGCGGTGAGCCGCGATCGAGGTTGCGATCGCCTCGATCGCCATGCCGACCACGAATCCGATCACGACCGACTCCACGGAGCGGTCCGCCACCAGGAATCCTGCCGTGGCGCCCAGTCGTGAAAGCGCACCGAGCCCGCGTGTCATCGAGATCGTCGTGAACCGTTCCAGTGCGGCGAGTACATCGCCCCCGGCGGCGATCGGACCGCGGAGCGCCACGCCGACCGCGAAGCCGATGATCATGCCCGGCTCACCCTGGTCGCCGAGGAGACCGTCGGCGAGCCATGGGGAGAGGGCAACCGAGATCGCGAGGGCGCCGAGGCCGAGACCGCCGTCGAGCACGAAGCTGAGCAATCCCATGGACCGGGCGCGGTCGACGCGGCCCTCCGACCGGTAGCGCGCGATGAAGCGGATCGCTGCCTGGCCCGACCGCGCCTCGATCAGCGAGTAGACGAGCTGCGGCACGGCCATTGCGAGGGCGACGACGCCGTAGTCCGACGCTCCGAGCAATCGGGCTGAGATGACGACGGTCAGGAGTCCGCACGCTGCGACGAGCACTTCGGCGACCCAGAGTGGCGAGACCGTCCGAATCGCGATTCCCGAACGTCGGACAGGGCTGGTCACATCGCGGCCCGGGGACGCGGCTGGACGAGGGTCCGCACCCGAGTTCTGACACAGGTGACTGGCACGATGTCCCAAGGTAGCCACCGCGGATGGTTGGCCACGTTCCATCCTCCTGCTGTCGCCGGCTCTGCCGGTACGGTGGGGCATCGTGGGGTCAGCGGCCGATTCGGACCCTTCCCCGGCGTCGGTCGGGCTTGCACCGCCGGGTGCGTCGTCGTCGAGCGTCGATGTGGCGATCGAGCGCATCCTCGTGACCGCCCGTCAGCCGGCAGTCCTCGTCATCGTCGGTGCGCTGGGTTCGATCGCGCTCCGTTGGTTGTACGCCCGGACCGTCGTGCTCACCCTCGACGACTACCGGTCGTGGTGGATCGCCGACGGACTCGTCACGGGTCGATCGACGTTGATGCTGCTGGCAAGCGCGTTGCTGGCGCTCCTGCTGGCGCGGTGCGAATGGGTCGACATCGAAGCGGGCCGTGCCGTCCGTGTGGTCGTTGCGGTCGCCGTCGCCACGCTCGCGATCGGCTTCTCGCTCTACGCACGAAACGAATACCTCGATCGATCGCACCTGCTCGACCGGGCGTTGGTGCTCGCTCTCGCGGTTGGTGCAGCCTGGCGGCTGGCACTGCTCCCCGTCTTCACGTTCGTGTGCTACGCCGTGATCGGCCAGTTCAGCCTGCCGTTGGGCTCGTACTCCTGGACCGACAAGCTGGTGATCTTCGAGGTGTTGTGGGCGATCCAGATCGTGCTCGCCTGGCAGGTGATGGTGCGATCGCGTCGGTTGATCGCGAACGCCTACGGGTCGCTCGAGCGATCGATCGACGCTGACTCGCTCGACGAGCTGACGCGCGAGAACTTGTCCAGAAGACGAAAGAGATCGGCGTGGTCCGATACTCCGAAAGCCGGGCGAGGGTGTTCGACGACTTCATCCGTGCCCAGTGCAGCGCCTGGACGGGCCGACGGTGGCTCGACGGGTGGCCACTGATCCCTCCACCCCACATCTGGACGACCGATCCGACCGGCAACCAGTCGGCGCCGTCGGAGATCGACCACGTGATCGTCAGACTCCAGACATGGATACTCGACGACTTGACCGCCGGCCCGGTCGAGTCCGCCGATGTTCGACGGATCGCCGTCGGCGACTCGTGCTGATCGCCGATCGGGTTCAACCGCTCCGGTGACCCGAGCCCGTTCGCCGGGCTGTTCCGTAGATGGGGGAGACCTTCGGATCATGCAGGTGCTCGAACACGAAACCCTCGCCCTCGATGACCGAACGAAAGGTCCGCGATGTCATGGGACGGTCGTACCGCGGCGTCAGAGCGTCGAACGTGACCAGTTTGGACAGCTCGATCATCTCACCGCGGTCGAACGCGCCGTACTGGCTCATGCGTTCGAATGGGACGAATCCGTGGATGAGCGCGTCCACGAGGAATCCCGAGTCGTGAGTCCGTTCGTGCAGTCGGTACAACCGCTCGGCATGACGGTCGAGCAGGCCGCTGATTCTTCGGACGGGCAGGCGGCGCGTCAACGGGCGGTACTTGTACTTGTACTTGTTCATGTAGCGGAACGAACGCTTGTAGGAGTGCGCGAACAGCACGCCACCGGGCTTCACCTTCCGACAGATCGAGCGCAGCGACCGGACCGGGTCCGGCGTGTGCTGCAGGACGCGATGACAGAAGACGACATCGAAGGACTCGTCGGGATACGGGATCTCGGTGATCGACGCCTGGGAGAGCTGGAGCCGATCATCGCCGAGGTGCTCGGCGGCAACGTCAACGGCCGAGCTGAGATCGAACGCGTGGAGCTCGGCGACCGGAAACGAGAGGAGGACCTCGGTATCGTCGCCACGACCACAGCCGCATTCCAGTACGGAACGTCCCTCGAGGGTGGCCGGGGTGAACAACGTACGTTCCGTGAGCAGATCGAGCTTGGCCGTGCCCGCGCGTTCGGCGTCGCTCAGCAGGTCCCACTTCGCCCACTGCCATCCGAACGACGTGGCGTAGTCGTCATCGGAGGTGACGAATCTCGGTATCCCCGCTCGGATCTCGGCTGCTACTCGACCGGACTCGATGCCAGTGAGCTGATTCCCGACTCGATGAAGTTGTTCGCCGGTGGACGGGTCGACGAACGCGATGCCGGGCATCGGCGGACCCTACCTGGGGTCACGGAATGCGGTCGAGGGCGGCAGCGTCAGTACGGTGGCCACCCGGTGCTCCCAGGTGTAGGCGCGCTCGAGCTCGGCCCGCGCGGCGACACCGAGGCGACGACGGAGCGGCGGATCGTCGAGGAGTGACCGCACGGCGGTCTCCCAGGCGTCGATGTCGGCAGATGGACACAGCACCGCGTGTCGACCGCTGACGAGGACCTCGGCGATCGTCGGGAGATCCGATGCCACGATCGGCTTGCCCATTGCCATGTACTCGAAGAGCTTCATGGGCGAGATCCAACGCGAGATGTCGCTGCCACGGGAGGTCTCGATCCGGTGCTGGTATGGCGCCAGCACGATGTCGAAGCGGGCGATGTAGCCGGGCACCGAGCTGGCGGGCTGGTGGCCATGGAGCCAGATGTTCGTGAGGCGTGGATCGACGCTGAGGTACTCGCGCCATCGGTGCAGATCGGCATCGGTTCCTCCGACGAGATGGAAGTCCGCCCCCGGGAGACGGCGCGCGAGCTCGACGATGATCTCGACACCACGACCCTCGTAGAGGTGACCCGTGTACCCGAGCTGCGGAGACTCGTGCCGACCCGGCCACGGTTCCACCGGCGCCGGGTCGCTCGTGACCGGATCGGCTCCGTCGTGGGCGACGATCACCAGACCGGGGTCGACCCCGGGGTGGGCGCGCAGGAAGTCCTCCCGCAGGGCGCCCGAGATCACCACGACACGGACGACGCGGCTGCCGGCGAGGATTCGGCGCTCGAGCAGTCGGTGATACCTGCTCGGCGCGAGTGCGTGCACCTCGTAGATGATCGGGATGCCGAGCGAGGCAACGGCCAACAAGGATTGCAGCTGGCGACCCCAATAGACGTCGGGGAGGCCGAGACGTTTCGACATCCGGCGAGATCTCCATGCATACGCAAGCGTGCCCAGGACCGGTGCCGACCCGGCCGCGATCCGGGCAAGGCCGAACCGGTCGAGGACTCCGTAGCGGTCGAAGAGCTCGTCGTCGGTGACACCCCCGTCGCCTTCGCGCCCGAACAGGGTGGTGTGATGGCCGAGGCGGGTCATTGCCGCGCAGGTCTTCATCACGTGGACGGCGTTCGCTGCTCGCGACGGAAGACTGGAACTCGACAGGTAGTGGATGCGCATGACGGACGATCGCACCCGGTGGTGCGCACTCACGCTACAGGGATGGGTGATGATGGTCGGATGTGCGGATTGTTCGGGACGACTCACACCGGCGTGCCGGCCGCCGCGATCATCGAACGAGCTCGACGCGCGCTCCACACGCTCGAGCACCGAGGGCCCGATCAGTGGGGCGACGTCGACGACAGCGACGTCTACATGGGGCATCGTCGGTTGTCGATCCTCGACACCTCCGAAGTGGGCGCGCAACCAATGGTGAGCGACGACGGTCGCTACGCCATCACGGTCAACGGCGAGATCTACAACTATCGCGATCTGACCGCCCAGCTCTCGTCCCACCGGTTCCGTTCCGGATCCGACTCCGAGGTCGTGTTGCACGGCATGCGGGAGTGGGGCATCCGGGAGCTGGTGCAGCGACTCGACGGGATGTACGCCGTGGTCGTCCACGATCGGGTCGAGCGGCGCGTGCACCTCTTCCGGGACCGGGTCGGCATCAAGCCGCTCTACTACCGGTTGACTCCCGCGTCGCTCGTCTGGGCGTCGGAGCTCAAGGCGATCCGCGACTACGTCGGTGAGAGCCGGCTCGCCCTCGACCACACGGCGATCTACGACTTCCTGACCTACCGCTACGTGCCCTCACCGAAGTCGCTGTACCGCGATGTGTTCAAGCTGCGGCCGGCCGAGCTCGTCAGCGTCGATGTCGCGACGCTCGCAGCTCAACGGACCGTCTATTGGGCACCGGAACTCGCGACGAGTGACGCGACCGATGCTGAGATCGTCGACGAGTTGCGCACGCTCATCGATGACGCCGTCGATCGGCACCTCATGGCCGACGTCCCGGTCGGCTTCTTCCTCTCCGGCGGACTCGACAGCGCGATCGTGCTCTCGCATGCCGCCCACCATCACCCCGATCCGGTGGCCTACACGATCGGCTACGACGATCCGGCACGAGACGAATCAGCGGCGGCGTCGGTCGTGGCCGGTGCATTCGGCGCCCGCCACGTCGTGCGGCGTCTCGCCGCCCCCGACTCCGTCGACCTGCCTGCGACGCTGGCCGCCTGGTACGACGAACCATTCGCCGATTCGTCGGCGCTGTCGACGTATCACGTCGCAGCGCTGGCTCGAACCGAATCGACTGTCGCGCTCTCCGGTGACGGCGGCGATGAGCTGTTCGCCGGGTACCGCTGGTACGACAGGGTGAGGAGGCTCGCGCCCGCCCAGCGTGCCCTGCGCCCCCTCTCGCGTCGAACCGGGGCCACCGCGACGGCCGAGCGGCTGCCGGGCGAGCTCGGACGGCGCGTCGGACGAAACATCGACCGCATCATGCGTCACGACGATCTCGCTCTGTACGCACATCTGATGGGCGATCATCTGGGTACGCGCAAGGAGCGCTGGAGCGATCGACTCGGCATCCCGGATGACTACGACCCGTACTGGCTCTTCCGAGAGCACGATCGACCGGACCTGCCCCACCCGCTGCGTCATCAATGGCTCGACTTCAAGACGTTCCTCCCAGACGATGTGCTCACCAAGGTCGACCGCGTGTCGATGGCGGTCTCGCTCGAGGTGCGGGTGCCGCTGCTCGATCGATCGGTCGTCGAGTTCGCGCTGGCGCTCCCGACTCGCTTCCAGTTCGGTGCCGGTGAGCTGAAACACGGGCTCCGAGCGGCATACCGCGATGCCCTGCCGCAGGGTGTGGCCGATCGTCCGAAGCAGGGTTTCAGCCTGCCGATCGCCTCGTGGCGCGGCAGCGCGCTCGACGGGCACGACACGCTGACCGAGGCCGTGTTGGCACAGTTCGTCAGCGCCGACTGAGCCGACGCCGGCGCGATTCGTCAGGTGCTGGCCGGCGAACGCATGTCGTCGGAGACCGCCTTCCGCAGCGCCTCGGTCAGGTCGCTCCCGTCGACGTCGTCGAGCATCCGAACCTGGGCGAAGGAGACGGCCTCGCTGGTGACGTGGGTGATCATCGGGTGGAACGGGCGATCGCCCTGTTCGCCGTTTGCGACCAGATCCTCGTGGAGCTTCTCGCCCGGACGCAGACCGGTGAACACGATCTCGAGCGCTGGCGCGTGCTGGTCGGCGAACCGCTTCGCGACATCGGCGATCTTGACCGGTTCGCCCATGTCGAGCACGAGCACCTCGCCGTCACGGCCGATCGCCCCGGCGTTGACGACCAGCAGGGCGGCCTCCTCGACCAGCATGAAGTAGCGGGTGATGTCGGGATGGGTCACGGTGATCGGACCGCCTCTCGCCGCCTGCTCGCGGAACGCCGGCAACACCGACCCTCGAGAGCCGAGCACGTTGCCGAAGCGGACCGACACGTACGTGCCCTCGGCCGTCATGCCCTTGTGAGCCGTCAGACGCTCGGTCAGGCGCTTGGTGTACCCGAGCACACTCGTCGGGTTGGCTGCCTTGTCGGTGCTCACGTTCACGAAGTGGGTCACGCCGACACTCTCGGCCGCGTCGAGCACGTTCTGGGTTCCGACGACGTTCGTCTTCCACCCTTCGCGGGGAGAGCTCTCGAGCAACGGCAGGTGCTTCAACGCGGCGGCGTGGAACACGACCTCGGGCCGGTGTTGCTCGAACAGCTCGAACACCCGGGCGCGATCGCGGATATCGCCCAGCAGGAGGTCGTTGCCGTCGAGCAGCGCCCGACCGTGGATCGACAGCTGCACCGCGTGCAGGCCGCTCTCATCGCGGTCGAGCTTGAGCAGGGCGGCGGGACCGAAACGCGCCAGCTGCCGGCAGAGCTCGCTGCCGATCGATCCACCAGCGCCCGTGACCAGGACCCGCCGGCCGGTGATGTACCCGGCGACGGCCTCGGCGTCGATGTCGGCGGGACGGCGCCCGAGCAGGTCGGCCTCCGACACCGGTCGGATGTCGCCGAGGCCGATCTCACCGAACATCTCGTGCACCGAGGGCAGCACCAGCAATCGCAGTCCGGCGTTCGTGGCGATCGAGTCGACGTCGCGCACGAGACCGCTCTGAGCGCTCGGGATCGCCAAGAGGACGTCCTCGGCGCCATACCTCGCTGCGACCTCGCGCATCTGGCTGATCGGCCCCTGGACCTTGACCCCCGAGATCGAGTAGCGGCGCCGGTCCGGGTCGTCGTCGAGCAATGCGACCGGCTGGTACCGGCTGTTCGGGTCGGAGAGCAGCACCTTGACGATCTGCTCGCCGCCCTCACCGGCACCGATGATCAACAACGGCGCCGCACCCATCAGTTCGCGCTTGGTCTGCTTCTGCTGGTAGAGCCGCCAGACGGACCGGACCGCGACCGTTCCGGCGATCGCGACCGCTGCGGTGAGCGCCGGCACCGATCGTGGAGCACCGTCCATGAACCACATCACGTGCACGAACGACATCGTCAGGCCCGTCAGCAGCACGGTGGCGGCCAACGCTGCGACCTCGTCGAAGCTGCCGTAGCGCCAGCGCCGGGTGTAGAGCCCGGTCGCGACTCCGAACACTCCCTGGCCGATCACAGCGACGACCCACGAGCGGGCGGTGGCGTCGAGCTCGAGCTCGCGGAGCGAGAAGTCGTACCGGCTGAACGTCGTCAGAGGGAGCGCCACGAACCAGACGAGGCAGTCGATCAGGTAGTGCACCATCGGGAGGCGACGGCGGAGGGCTCGGACGATGCGTCCCACGTCGGTCACCTCCAACTCGGGTTCGTTCGTTCGGTGTGGGTGTGGTTCGGTCACGATAGTGGCTCCCCGTCGACGGGGGCGGAGGCTGCCCTTCTTGCATCGGCGGCCCTTGTCGAAAACTTGAACTTTCTCCAGAATCCCAGAAATTGTTTGCATTTCGCTGGCGTTATTGATACATTGATTTTCACGTTCTTGACGTTTCAGGCGGAAAACCGACAGAACGCCCCCAAGGCGGACGACCACGATGACGAAGCAGCAACTCGGTGACCACGGGTTCAGTTTGATCGAGTTGCTGCTCGTCATCGTGGTGCTGGGCCTCCTGGCGACCATCGTGGTGTTCGCGGTGTCCGGCGTGAGCGCCGACGCCGAGGAGGTCGGGTGCGAGAGTGATCGGCAGGCGTTGAGTCGCGCCACCGAGGCGTACTTCACCGAGTGGCGCGTCGACAACATCGCGGCTGCCGACGCCACACCGGACGGCTACGAGCGCACGCTCGTGTCCGACGGATTCCTGCAGTCGCCGTCGACGTACCACGACATCGACGCCACCGGTCGGCTGGTCCAGGTCGTGGGCTCCCCCTGCCTCGTGTGACTGCAACCGGACACTCCCCACCCATGATTCCCACCCCAGTCGCCCGGCCGGTCGACGAACGCGACCGCTCCGAACAGCGATGAGACTCAAGTTCGCCCTGCGGCGTGCCGATGACCGGATGGGTGTCTGCCCGGATCGCGGGAGGTCGACGGCACGATGAAGACGAAGCAGACGACGAGTGCGCAGCCGAATCCGCTCGGGTCGCCGGCCGTCATCGGGTTGGAGGCGGGCCGACACCGAGCTCGCCAGTCCCAACGACGACGTCGCCTCCGGGACCGGGTCGTCACCACGTTCTGGTCGCTCGCAGCACTGGCGTCGGTGTCCGCCGCCGCATGGGCGGGCTACAACTTCTACCACGAGAACCAGGCGAGCGAACGGCTCGAGATCGAACGTCGACAGGCCGAGATGGAGGGACCCGGCTCGATCGAGGACATCATCACCGACCTCGAGGACGAGCCCCGCTGGAACGGACCCGGCAACCCCACGTTCGGGGTCGGGGATGCACCCGTCGCGACGACGCCGTGATGTGCCGCGTCGACGACCGTGACCGGACTGACTAGCGTCTGGCACCATCGCAGATGAGATGACCGCACCGTCCGACGAGCCCGAGGCCGGCCCACGGCTGCCACCCGCCGGACCGATGCCGCCTCCCGTTCACACGCCGTTCCTGCCTCCGCCGCCACCACGAGACGAGTCTGCCGCGGCAGCAGAGCCGGCGCCCTTCGACGCCAAGGCGATGGTCGAATCCCAGCGCCACGCCAAGGAGAACCCCGCCTACGGGCAACTCCCTCGCAGCACCCCGGCGAGCAGGGAGACCGCTCGCAAACTCCGGGAGGAGGCCGGGCGCAAGCGCAACCGCAACACGCTGGCCGTCGGGCTCGTCGGTCTCGTCGTCTTCGGCGGCCTCGGCGCCGCCGGCTTCTTCGCATATCGGGCCTATCAGACCGACCAGGATCGACGCGCCGCCGAACGTGAGGCTGCCCTCGCCGACGGAGACGCCGACGACGCAGATGGCGGCCTCGGCCCGCTCGACGAGCAGGCCGAGATCGTCGACGGTCTCGATGCCCTCGACGATCCGGCCAGTCCCAGCGCCGGTGGTGTGCTCGATGCGATCGACGATGCCCAAACCGTCGTCGACGACCTCAACGCACCCGACGACACGGACGCGGACGGCACGTCCTCGACGGTCGCGCCCGCCACCCGACCGGCGCCAGTCACGGACGACCTGGCCCTGACCGAGGCACTGCCACCCGACGTGCTCGCCACCGCGACTCGGCTGCTCGACACCGAGGGCTTCGAGATCTACATGGTCGAGGCCGCCACCTTCGCCGAGATCGACCCGGATGGCTACGACGCGTTCCTCGAGTGGGTGCGCTCCCACACCGAGGTCAGTCCCGACGATCCCGTCTTCGACATCCTCCCTGTCGGTGAGGAGGGGGTGATCGGTGTGGCGGTCCGTCGCAACGGCGACGAGATCGTCCGCGGCATCATCCGCAGCATCGATCCCGACATCCACATCGACCACACGTCGTAGCGCGGTCGTCGCGGCGAGCTCGTCGCGAACAACGACGGTGAGTCGGGCACTGGTGGATGCGTGGGAGCCGCACGGACGGCGTCCGGGCGCGAAGCGGGAGCGATCAGCTGGACGACTCGGCGGCGAGTCGCAGCACCTCGTCCTGCGGGAAGCGCCCGAGCCACCCCGCCAACACCTCGCCGTCCGGGCTCAACAACGCCGCAGCTGGCTGGCTGCGGATGCCGAACGCCTCCCACGAGACGAACGTCTCGTCCCAGTACATCGGGAAGCTGACCGTGCCGCCGCGTTCGACGAAGTCGACCGCCTGATCGCTGTCGTCCTGCGTGCCGAGGCCGATGACGCGGATCTCGTCGGCGTGCTCTCGAGCGAACTGCTCGACGTCAGGGGCTTCCCGACGGCACGTCGGTCAATGTGGCGCCCAGAACCAGATCAGCAGCGGGGTCTCGGCCGGGAGCTCGTCCTTCAGCTGCACCCAGCCGCCGTCGCCGTTGATCCGGCGGACGGCGAGGTCGGGGAGGGGGCTCGCCGCGGCCTCGGCGCTGACGGGCAGCTGAGGTACCGGGCCGGGCTCGGGTTCAGGGAGCTCGAGCGTCGCAGGCAGTTCGGAGCCTCCGCATGCCGCGAGCAGGAGCCCCCCGGCGAGCGCGAGCGTCTCCATGCGTCTCCTCATGGGGCCCGGAACCCGGTCCGCCGGCGGGCCATTCCTCACGTCGGAGGACAGCCTGCCGCCCAAACTCAAGCATTCGTCAAGCGCCGTGACGGAGGGTGATCGAGGCCACACCGCTGGTTGACGCCGCCCCGCAAGCTTCTGTGCCTCTTGACCCACGTCGTCGGCCCGATCGTGCACACTCGACGCAAGGAAACATCGTGCTCCCAGAGCACAGGCGGAAGGAAACCACCGATGCGACCACAACGCAACGAACCGATGCGAACGCCCATCGTGGCGTCGCCCGAACGAGGGGCCGGCACCGAGCGTGACGACGGGTTCACGCTCCCTGAACTGATCATCGTCGTCGTGATCCTCGGATTGCTCGCCGCCGCGGCCTCGCTCGGGGTGTCGGGGATGAGCACCCAGGCCTCCGAAACCGGATGTGCGGCCGACCGACGCCAGCTGCACACTGCGGCGGAGGCCTACCTCACGGAGGCGAGAAGCGATGTGATCCCGGTCACGGGGGCCGGCCACGACGCGGTCGAGCGCACCCTCGTCGCAGACGGGCTGCTCCAGACCGTCAGCACCTACCACGATCTCGCCACCGACGGTCACGCGGTCGCGGAGAGCGGGTCGCCATGTTGAGGTTCTTCCGCCGCAAGTCGGCGCCGGTGCCAGTTCCGACCCGTGACGATCTCCGGATCCGCAACCTGCTCGACGATCCGGCGTTGCGGCGTGCGGTCGGACTCGATCCCGAACCGGATACCCCCGACGCCACGGCCCCCGGGGTCGAGATCGAACGATCGCCGCTGCTGACCCAGCTCGGTCTCGACGACATCGCCCGGCGACGGGCGATGAGCCCCGATCGGCACCCGGCCTCGCTCGGTCGCCACGCACCGTGCGATCGGCGCCGCCCGGAGCCGGCACTCGACGACGCAGCCGCCTGATCAGCGACGACCCCGGACACGATCAACCGCCACCACATCCGCCACGTCCGACCACCACGGACACGATCAACCGCCACCACATCCGCCACGTCCGACCACCACGGACACCTCCCGCCACCACATCCGCCACGTCCGACCACCACGGACACCTCCCGCCACCTCCCGCCAGCAATGTGCGTTCCGATCACCCGTTCGAGGGGCCGGTGATCGGAACGTCATCGCGTCGGGATGGCGTCACGCCCACGGAACCGCACGGCGAGCGGAGTGCTCAGGAGCCGAGCGCCAACGCGAGGACCTCGTCGATCGGAAACATCCCGCGCCACGACCCCAGGACCGTGCCATCGGGTGCCAACAGCGTCGCCGCCGGCTGGCTCGACACCCCGAACGCGAGCCACGACTCGAAGCTCTCGTCCCAGTACATCGGGAACGAATAGGTCGACCGGGACTCCACGAAGTCGACCGCAAAGGGCCCGTCGTCCTGGGTGCCGAGGCCGATGACGCGGATCTCGCCGGCGTGCTCTCGAGCGAACTGCTCGACGTCGGGGGCTTCCCGACGGCACGTCGGTCAATGGGGTGCCCAGAACCACACCAGCAGCGGCTGCTCGGACGGGAGCTCGTTCTTGAGGTTCACCCATCCGCCGTTGCAGTTGATGCGTCGCACGGCGAGGTCGGGGAGTGCGTTGCCGTCCGACTCCGGACGAACCTGGAGCTTCGGTGCGGGCGCGGCTGCACTGTCTGTCGGCGCCGGCGAGTTGTCGGCCGAGCAACCATCGTCGGGCCACACGATCCCGGCCGGCATCGCTTCGGGCTCGCCCCCCGCTTCATCGGCGGGCTCGCCCACCGCTTCGTCGGCAGGTTCGCTCGTCGGTTCGTCGGGCGGTGCGATGGACGGTTCGGCGGCCGGCTCGCCGCCGATCGGTTCGTCCGCACCCACATCGCCGGTGGGGTCGGCGCCGACCTCGGCCGACTGCTGAGCCGTCGTGGTGGTCGTGGTGGTCGTGGCGGTCGCTCCCGCCTCTGGGGGATCTTCCGGCGTCGAGCCGCACGCGGCCACAACGATCGCCCCTGCGGCCAGGAGCACCGTACGCCGTCGAACTCGCATTCGGCCGAGTCTGTCAGCTGCGTCCGGGCCCATCTCGTCGTTTCGCAAATCGCAATGTCATCCCGTGCGGCCGCGTCAGGGTGCGAGCGGGGTGCGACTGGCGGTGACCAACGACTGCCAGGCCTCGTCGTCTTCGTAGCCGAGCGCCCAGAGCGCGACGCCGCCCCACCCAGCCCGGCGCGCGATCTCGACCCGAGCGGCGATCCCCTCCGCATCGACCCAGTGGACCGTGCGATTCTGGACGCAGCTGGTGACTCCGTCGTCGACGTTCAGAGCGTACGAGAACGACCATTCGCCGGTCAGCGCATCGAACGTCGGGACGCCGCCGCGTCGCGTCGCGAGCTCCGCGACGGATCGGGCGGTCACATTGGTACGTCCCTCCGCTGATGCCGGGCAGGCACCCATCGTCGAGACGACCCAGTTCGACCCGTACGACGGCACACCGAGCACGAGCTTGTCGTGGTACTCCTCCGGCACGACGGCGGAGGTGCCGTCGACGGCGCTCTGCACCCACGCGAGCGGCGAGATCGGACCAGGCTCGGCGACCGAGTAGTCGTAGACCATGAGCCGGATCGCGTCGGCATGCTCCGCGATGGCACCGTGGTCGTACACCCAGTAGCCGGCGCTCCCGGTCACCTCGCCCTCCTCCACCGTGACGTCCCAGACCGGAGGGATGCTGATCGTCAACGTGCGGTCCGCGTCGTGCAACTCGGCCGCCAGCTCCTCGACGAACGCCACCCAGGTCGGACGCGTCGCGTCCCAGGTCGAGGGGCCGTCGGCGAACGCGAACTGCTCGTAGTCGAGGTCGATCCCGTCGACGTCGTGCTCGTCGGCGAACTCGAGGATCGCATCGATGTGGCGCGCTCGGTCGGCCGGATCGGCGAGGATCGCGGCCATGCCGCCAGCCGGCATCTCGTCGCGGATCGACGGGACGAGCAGACTGCGGGCGTCGGCGATCCGTTCGAGGAAGTCGTCGGTCTGTTCGCGAGCGGAGTTCTGGTCGATCACGATCTCGTCGACACCTCGGGCGCCGAACCAGAACGGCGACACCTCACGGATCCGATCGAAGCGGATCTCGGACTCCGGCAGCGTGTCGGTCAGGGTCCAATACGGCGCCCACACGTCGATCGGAACAGCACCGGGCGGGAGCGGGGGCGGGCCGTCATCGCCGCGCCGGGAGAACGAGAACAGCACGATGGCGAGCGCCGAGACGATCAGCGCGGCGAGCGTCAACATCCGTCGATCGATTCGCACCTCGGACAGCCCGAGCCGGGCCAGTCGACCGCGCCCGAGGTTGCGGGCGGAGTCGATGCCGAGATCGGGATGACCGACGTCGAACAACCGATCCAGGTCGTCGCTCCGAATCCTCGCCAGCGAGTCGACGAGCGTGAGGCCCTGGGCCGGCTGCAGGTCGGTGACGTTCGGCACGCCGAGCACCCGGCAACCGGCAGCGAGGGCCGAGCGCACACCGGTGGGCGAGTCCTCGATCGCCAGGCAGTCCTCGGGTGCGACACCACAGGCCTCGGCGCCGAGCACGTACGGGGTCGGGCCGGGTTTGCCGTGGCCGGCCGGCACCTCGTCGCCGGTGATCGATGCGATGAACGAGCCCGGGGGCAACGCGGCGAGGACCGGATCGACGAAGCGTCGCCACGACATCGTCACGAGTGCGCACGGCACACCGGCGTCGTTGAGCTCGGCGAGCAGCTCGCGGGCACCGGGCCGCCACGGAATGCGACGATGCAACCGAGCGATCACACCGTCGAGGAGGCGGTCGACGATCTCGCGAGCGGGCAGCTCCACGCCACCGCGTTCTTGCAGGTACGCCGCGCCGTCGAGGAGATCGAAGCCGACCATGCCCTCGGCAAGATGGTTGGGCCAGTCGCCGTGTCCGAACTCCTCGACGAGGTCACGCTCGGCAGCGAACCAGTACGGTTCGGTGTCGACCAGCGTGCCGTCCATGTCCCACAGCACGGCCGCGGGCAGGAGCCCGGTCGTGGCAGGCCCGTGGGCGTCGAGTTGCGTCACTCCTGGACGAGCTCGATCAGCGTGCCGAAGCTCCCCTTCGGATGGACGAACGCAACGGTCGTGCCACGGCTGCCCGGTCGGGGCGCTGTGTCGATCGGGGTCGCACCCGCCGCGATCATCGCCTCGAGTGCGGCAGCGCAGTCGTCGACCCGGTACCCGACGTGATGCAGCCCCTCGCCGCGCTTGTCGATCGATTTCGCGATCGGTGAATCGGGGCGGGTGGCAGCGGTCAGCTGGATGTAGCTGTCGGCGACCTTGACGAGGGCCTCCTCGACGCCGTCGCTCTCGACGATCTCGCGATGGTGGACCTCGGCGCCGAACGCCTTGGCGTAGTAGTCGATCGCAGCCTCGAGGTCTCGGACGGCGATCGCGATGTGATCGATCTCGGTGAGGATCATGGTTCCCATTCTGCCGGACGAGGACGGCGCCGGTTGCTCACGCTGACATTCGTCGTGGCAGATCGGTGCCCCGCCACCGGACGATCACCGTCATCGGTGCCGCCCGGGACGTCCGGGGAACTCCGCCGTGGCCGTCGTGGTGCTCGCGTTGCCCGCCTCGTCGGTGCAGGTGACGGTGAGCACGAATTCCTGGCCCCAGATGAACGTGAGGTGCTTGGTGCGGATCCACGTGTTCTTGTGAGGATGCCGGATGAGCATCACGAGGTCGTCGTCATCGACGGAGACGCCGTTGACGTCGGCGACAGCGACGGCGTCGCCGCGGTCGTCGGTGCACTCGAACGACACCCGGAACACCCCGTGCAGGCCGACCGGGCGCACCAGGTCGAGCTGGGCAGTTCCCACCGGCGGGGTGACGTCGGGTCCGAGATCGACGAAGACCGCCGCGGTCCGGGCAGGGACCGAGAAGGTGCCGGTCGCATCATCGAACGCGGCGGAACGAACGATCGGGTCGACCGAATCGACGAGCACCGGGTGGAGCTCGACGGCGGCGCCGACGAGCGAGGTCTCGACGTGGCTCACCGGTTCGTCGGTCGGGTTGAACAGCACCGTCATGCCCTCGTAGGCGGCGTCGAGATCGGCCAGCCCGTCGACATCGTCGCGTATCGACATCACGATCAGTCCGGGCGTCTGGCCTGCACCGGTGTTCGCGAACGACAGCCGCCGCTGGATCTCATCGGCGGTCTCGAGGCGGAACAGCGGCGAACCGCCGCGGATCGTGAGCCACTCGCGGGTCAGCGCCGCCGTCCGCTCGATGTCGGATCGTGTCGGTGTCAGATCGGGATCGGCCAGCAACGGGCCCTGGATCGGCCAGTTCGACTGGTTCTTCTCCGCGACCGGCAGGCCGACACCCCAGTTGTTCGATTCGTAGGTGAAGTCGAGCCGGTTGAACCAGTCTCCCGAGTTGAACGAGTCGCGGTCGAGCGACTTGGAACGGAGCATGTCCTGGCCGGCGTGGAAGAACGGCACGCCCTGTGACAACGCCACGATCGCGTTGCCCACGTTCTGCGCCCGCACCCGCTCGGCCATCGTCGTGTCGACCGGATGGTGGTACTGGCCGATGTCGAACAACGTCTGGTTGTCGTGGGCGGCGATGTAGACGATGTTCTCCTGCGGATCGGCCGTGTAACCGGCCGGTGAGCCGTTGTAGTCGACCTGGGCCCCGGTGACGAGGTTGCCGTTGCGGTCGACGAACTCGTAGCTCGCGAGGTTGCCGGCGAGGCCGACACGGATCTGATCGGCGGACAGCAGCAGCTCGTCGAGGGCGTTCTCTCCCGACAGACCACCGTTGGAGTCGTACCAGAGTCCGTTGATGTAGCCCTGGTTGTCGAGCAAGGCCTGCCCGTCGTCGAATGGTCCGCCGCCGCGCACGGCGTCGCGGAGGCGATCGGAGAACGTGCCGATGCCGGTGCCCGGCATGTTGAGCTGGGTCGCCTGGACGAATCGGGCGTCGTTCGCGACCTCGCCGAAGTTCCAGCCCTCGCCATACAGGTAGATCGACGAGCCGTCGACGCCGTCATCGGCGACGGTGAGCTCGTCGAGTGCGGCGCGCAGGTCGAGCACGTTCTGCTTGCTGTGGTGACCCATCAGATCGAACCGGAACCCGTCGACCTTGTACTGCTTCGCCCAGGTGACGACCGAGTCGATCATGAGCTTGCCCATCATGTCGTGCTCCGTCGCCGTGTTGGCGCAGCACGTCGAGGTCTCGACGGTGCCCTCGGCGTCGAGACGCTGGTAGTAGCCCGGGACGATCCGATCGAGCACCGAGGTCGATGCCTGACCTGCCGAGTTGGTGTGGTTGTACACCACGTCCATCACGACCCGCAGACCGGTGTCGTTGAGCGACTGGACCATCTCGCGGAATTCGACGATGCGCGTCGGGCCGTCCGGATCCGTGGAGTACGAGCCCTCCGGGGTCGTGTAGTGGAACGGGTCGTAGCCCCAGTTGAAGCCGTCGAGGTCAGCCGTCGCTGTGACGGCGGCCTGCTGCTCCTCCGAGTCGGCCGGGTAGGTCGCGAGGAGCGCCGGATCCGGCTCGACCCGCTCGGCGGCGTTCTCGTTGATCGTCGCGATGTCGAACGACGGCAGCAGGTGGACGAAGCTGAGACCCGCGTCCGCAAGTCCCGCGAGGTGCCGCATGCCGTTGGAGTCGGCGTGGGTGAACGCCGCGAAGGTGCCGCGGTCACCGGACGGCACGGTCGCATCGCCGATCGAGAAGTCACGAACGTGGAGCTCGTAGACCGACACATCTTCGGGTCGGGCCAGAGCGGGCTTGGCCAACCCGTCCCAACCGGTGGGAGCCAGCGCCGGGTCCGACAGGTCGACGATCTGGCTGCGCGTCGAGTTCATCGACAGCGACACCGAGTAGGGATCGGTCACGAGGTTCGTCTCGACCGCACCGGTCGACGGCACGAAGACATCGATCTCGTACAGGTAGTACTCGCCGACCCACGACGAGTTCCCCGTCGCCGACCACACCCCGTTCGTCGCGGTCATGGGGAACGTCGACGAGGTGGTCGCCGGGTCGGCATCGTCGAACACGTGGAGCGTCACGTTCTTGGCCGTCGGCGCCCACAGCGCCAGGGTCGGGACGTCACCACTCCAGACGACGCCGAGTTCGGTGTCGGTGGCGTACAGATCGTCGAGCACGCCGGGGAGCTGGAGTCCGGTCGCGTCGATCCGGAGGCCGCCCTGAACCGCCTGGACGGCGACCTGGCCCGTCAGGATCGATGGCACGTCGCCGAGCGATCCGGCCGGAACCTTCAGTGTCGGCATGCCGGCGAGGTGGAGGAAGCCGTCGATGCCGGACGGGTACGGCGCACCCGGGGCGAGATCGATGCAGGCGCCGCCGTCGATGCCGGCCTCGCCGAGCGTCATCCCGCCGTTCGGGGCGTGGCAGAGCGAGTAATCGGTGCTCGGATCGCCCGCGGCCGCCCACACGATCGTGTCCTCGCCGACCCAGTGGGCGCGCTGCTCGTCGATGTTGCCCGGGGCGGCCCCGGTGCCGACGATCGGCAGCACGTAGTGCGGCTCGGCCGGATCGCTCGGGTTCTCACCCGACAGCTGCCAGACCTCGTAGCCCCAGGGATCGAACGAGAGGAACTGGTCGGGCCCCGGATCCTTCTGGTCGCCGCGGTGGATGATGTACGCCAGTCGTGGCGCGCCCTCGACGACCGGCACCTCGAAGCGTGGGCCGAACACATCGACGTCGGCCCAACGCACCGGGTCGGTCCATGCGGGATTCGGGCTCGCCGCACCCTCCCAGACGTGCATGCCCCAGAAGTCGTTGAAATCGGCGCTCGTGCTGTCGCCGTAGTCGCCGTCGGGGCGGTGGTAGTGGATCGTCGCGACGTCCTCGGCCGCTCCACGCGACGGGTAGATCTCGGGGTCACCCGACTGCTTCCAGACCGTCGGGACGTCGGCCGGCACGAAGCTCTCGTCCGGACCGGGATCCTTCGTGTCGCCGCGGTGGATGATGAAGTTGAGCGGCTGACTGGGGTCGACGATCTGCACCCGCCAGTAGGGCCCGTAGTCGTCGATGCCCGTCGGCGGCTTCGGTGACGTCCATGCGGTGCCCTCCGCCGGAGCGATCGCGTCGCCCCACAGGTGCAGGCCCCAGAACGTGTTGAAGTCGGGGCTCGGCGTGCCGTAATCGCCGTCGTCGCGGTGGTAGCGGATGGTGGCGAAGCCCTGGGCGTCGGCCTGACTCGTGTAGATGGTGGGGTCACCCTGGTTGATCCAGATCTCGGGATCGGTGTCGGCGTCGAAGAACCGATCCGTGTCGGTGTCCTTGGCGTCGCCGCGGTGGACGATGAAGTTCACCTGGCTGTCGGCCCCGCCCCGCCGGATCCACGCAAAGCGGCCGAACTCGTCCTCGCCCTCGAACGGTTTCGGCGTGGTCCACTCGGTCGCCTCTGCCGGGTCGATTGCATCGCCCCACAGGTGCAGGCCCCAGAAGTCGTCGAAGCTGGTGGCGTTCACGTGGTCGCCGTAGTCGCCGCCCGGCCGGTTGTAGTGCACCACGGCGTAGTCGAAGCCGCCGAACGTGGGCGGCTGCTCGGTGCCGACGACTGCGCCGACCTTGTCGGACGAGATCGTTCCCGACATGTTGTCGGCGATCGCCTTGAACTCGAGGCTCGTCCCGGCGGCCAGTTCCGACACGTCGTAGAACACACGGTACGGAGCGTTGTCGTCGGTGCCGATCGGCGTGTACGCCCCACCGTCGATCGAGACGGCGAACGTCACCTCGGTGTACCCGGGGAGCGACAGCGAGGCACCGACCTCGATGCGGTCGAGCACCTCGGCACCCGCCGCCGGGGTCGTCATCGTGACGACGGGCGCGAGGGTCGCGACGGCGATCGGCGAGTCGGCGCGGAACAACCTGGCGCCGAGCGCCGGGACGTCGACCGTCACGTTGCCACCGGCGTCCGACGTCACGGCCGGGCCGCCTCCCGGCCAGATCTCGGTGAACGTCGTGGTGGGTGAATCGGTCCGGAACGTCGCCGAGTCGGGGATCTCGCTGTTGTTGAGGGCGACGACGTACTCGACGCGCTCCGCGCGCTCGATGCGGCTGAACGCATAGATGCCCGCCGATCCCTCGCTGTAGCGGTGGAGCTGAGCGCCGCGGGTCAGCGTCGGGTGGGCCGCCAGCAGCGCGCCGTAGTCGGCGAGCGTCCGGTAGAGGGGATGGGTGCTGTCGAAGTTGGCGTCGGCGGTCGTCGCCGTCGTGGCGATGAGGTCGTCGTCGTTGTAGCTGGCGACCTGGCTGGGCATCATGTCCTGGCGGGCGTCCTGATCGCCTCCGTCGCCGGTGAAGCCCTGCTCGTCGCCGTAGTACACGACGGGCATACCGCGCCCGAAGTACATGAGGGCGTGGGCCAACTCGTCGCGTGCGAGCAGCTCGGCGTCCGTCGCGCCCGGGTTGTCCTGCTTCATGAACGAACCGACGCGCCCGATGTCGTGGTTACCGAGGAACAGCGGGAGCGACGAGGCGTTGCTGTCGGCGTCGGTGTAGTAGTCGTCGGCCGCGTAGAAGCCGGCGACGTTGTTGGTCGACCCGCTCTGGCCGGCGAAGTTGCGGGCTGTGCCCTGGAACCCGAAGTCGAGCACGGCGTCGAGGGGGAGATCGGTCGAGAAGCGCGACAGGAACGGCACGTCGAAGCTGAACACCTCGCCGAACATGAAGAAGTCGTCCTTGCCGAGCGATGCGGCGTGCGACCGCAGCTCCGGGCCGAAGGCGTTCCAGAACTCGTCGTTGACGTGCTTGACGGTGTCGATCCGGAAGCCGTCGATGTCGAAGTCGGTCACCATGTCCTTGAAGACCTGGATCAGGCCGTCCTGCACCTCGGGCTTCTCGGTGAACAGATCGTCGAGTCCGAAGAAGTCGCCGTACAGGCTGTTCTCCCCGGTGAAGGTGCTGTTGCCCCGGTTGTGGTAGTTGACCGGGTCGTTCAGGAACGCCGGCGACTTGACGGTCTCGTCGGACACGGTCCCGAAGGTCGGGGTGTACGGGAAGCTGAGCGCCGGGTCGAGCGCCGGGAACGTGCCGGTGCCGGCGAAGTCGGTGTCGTCGAACGGCGCACCCGTGGCGTCGAGGTAGGGCGCATCCGACTTCGAGATGTACGGCGGGTTGTCGCCCTCGACGTAGGTGATCACGTCGCCGGTGTGGTTGGCGACGATGTCGAAGTAGATGTCGATGCCGAGTGCGTGCGCGGCGGAGACCAGTTGCTGCATCTCGGCGTTCGTGCCGAAGTGCGGGTCGATCGACGAGTAGTCGATCTGCCAGTAGCCGTGGTACCCGGCGCTGGTTCCGCCGGGCGTTCCCTCGCCCTGCACCCATTGGTTGGTGAACTGCGGTGTCATCCAGATCGCGGTGACACCGAGCTCGTCGAGGTATGGGAGCCGGGCGTTGAGGCCGGCGAGATCGCCGCCGTGGTAGAAGCCCTTGTGGGTCGGGTCGAGCCCGTTGACGAGCGGGTCGCCCGAGGTGTCGCCGCCGGCGTCGTTGCCGGGGTCGCCGTTGTCGAAGCGGTCGGGCATCACGAAGTAGAAGACGTCGTCCTGCGCCTCGACGCGGACCGGCGGACGCACGAGCAGTTCGTCGCCGGGCTCAGACGTGCCGCCCCCGCTGTCGACGTCGACCGACACGCTGTCGTCGGCGTTGTCGTAGCGGAACGTCACCATCGCCCCGTCGGTGGTGGAGAAGGCGACGTTGTCGGCGGGGAAGTTGGTCGCCCAGCCCTCGTCGAGCGCAACCTTGAACTCGTACGCCCCGCCCGGGAGCTCGTCGGTGGCGAAGGTGTAGACACCGTCACCGTCCGGGTCCTGCATCCAGGATCGGAGGCAGTCGGGTTGCCAGTCGCCCGGGCAGCCGAGCTCGGACTGGAACGAGCCGGCGACCGTCGCGATCGTCGAGTTCACGTCGTCGGTGACCCAGTTCGACGTGTCGTCGAAGTAGAACTTCACGTCGCCGCCGGGTGCCGCCAGCCCGATGTTGGCGCCGTTCGGCGTGGCGTTGGCGCCGTAGTTCTCGTCCCACGCGTCGTCGATTGCCGCCTTGTACTCGTAGGCACCGGCCGGCAATGTGAACGTGCCCTGCCAGACGTCGTCCTCGGCGTCGAAGGCGAGGTGGGTCGCCGCGCAGTCGGGTTGCCAGTCGCCCGGGCAGCCGAGCTCGTCCTGGAGCGAGCCGGCGATCGTGACGCTGGTGGTGCCGGTGGGCGGGGGTGTGGTGACGTCGACCACGACGTCGTTGGTGGCCGTGTCGTAGCTCATCGCCACCGTGTCCCCGGCCGCGCTGGCGAACGGCACGTTCGAGGCGGGGAACGAGGTGTTCCAGGCCTGGTCGAGCGCGACCTTCAGCTCGTACGCCCCGCCCGGGAGCTCGTCGGTGGCGAAGGTGTAGACACCGTCACCGTCCGGGTCCTGCATCCAGGATCGGAGGCAGTCGGGTTGCCAGTCGCCCGGGCAGCCGAGCTCGGACTGGAACGAGCCGGCGACCGTCGCGATCGTCGAGTTGACGTCGTCGGTGATCCAGTGCGTGTCGTGGTCGTAGTAGAAGGTGACTTCGGTGGCATCCGCCAACGTGAGGGCGATGTTGGGGCCGTCGGGGGTCGCGTCGGCGCCGTAGTTCTCGTCCCAGGCGTCGTCGAGGGCCGCCTTGTACTCCCAGCTCCCCGCCGGCACGTCGAACGTCGACGACCACACGTCGTCGGTACCGTCGTAGGTCAGCTCGGTCGCGGCGCAGTCGGGTTGCCAGTCACCGGGGCAGCCGAGTTCGGATTGCAGGCTGCCAACGATCGCGACGCTCGTCGGTGACGGGGTGTGCGATGCCCTGGTCGCAACCGGCAGCGCGGTCGAGGCGAGCGTGCCGGCGGCGAGTGCTCCGGCGATCAGACGACGAGCGAGCATGACGTTCCCCTGGTGCGATGCGTGAATGCGGTGTTCCCCGGCTTCGTTGCGCACCGGGCAACCGCCCTGATCCTGTCGCGTCGCCGACGCCGGCGAAAGTGCCCTGACGAAGTTTCAGGAACTTTCGACCGACCTGACGTGCGCGCTCGTCGTGCCCGCACAACCGGCGGGCGCGGCTCAGCGATTGCGGAATCGGGTGATGTTCGCCTCGCCGATGCGCTCGCGCTTGGCGGGATCGTCGACGCCCAATCCTTCCTCGGGTGCGAGGCACAGCACCCCGAGCTTGCCCTCGGCTTCGTTGCGATGGACCGCGAGCGCTGCCTCACCGACCCTGTCGAGGGAGTACACGTCGCTCATGATCGGATGGATGCGACCTTGGTCGATCAACGTGTTCGCCGCCCACGCCTCGGCGTAGTTCGCGAAGTGCGACGACAACAGCCGCTTGAGCTTCATCCAGAAGTGCCGGTTGTCGAACTCGACCATGTACCCCGATGTCGCGGCGCAGGTGACCACCGTGCCGCCGCGCTTGACGGCGAAGATCGATGCACCCATCGTGGAGCGACCGGGATGCTCGAAGACGATGTCGGGGTCCTCGCCGGTCAGCTCGCGGATCTTCTTGCCGAACCGACGCCATTCGGATTCGTCCTGGGTGTGCTCATCGGACCAGAACCGGTAGTCCTCGGCGCGGCGATCGATGACCGCCTCGCACCCCATGTCGTTCAGCAACCGGGCACGTTCGGGCGACGACACCACCCCGATCGGCGTGCCGCCGCCGTTGAGCACGTATTGCACGGCGTAGCCTCCGATGCCGCCCGTCGCTCCCCACACGAGAACGTTGTCGCCCTGCTTCATGCGGGCCCCGTTGTCGCTGACGATCATCCGGTACGACGTCGAGTTGCACAGGGCGTTGACCGCCGCCTCCTCCCACGACAGGTGGGTGGGCTTGGGCATCAACTGGTTGGCCTTCACGACCGACAGGTCGGCGAGGCCGCCGAAGTTGGTCTCGAAACCCCAGATGCGCTGGTTGGCCCCGAGCATCGAATCGTCGTGCGACGACGGGTCCTGGTCGTCGACGTGGTTGCAGTGCACGGTCACACGATCGCCGGGCTTCCAGGTGCGGACGGCCGATCCGACTCGCAGCACGACACCCGAAGCGTCCGAGCCGATCACGTGGTAGGGCTGGGCGTGGCGGGCGGCCCACACGGATTCCCGCGCCAGACGATCGAGGAATCCGAACGTCGAGACCGGTTCGAAGATCGACGTCCACACCGTGTTGAAGTTGATCGCCGACGCCATCACCGCGAGGTACACCTCGTCGGGGGCGAGCTCGGGGGTCGCGACCTCGCCGACGTGGATCGACTTGGTGGGGTCCTTGTCCGACGAAGCGACACCCTCGAACATGTCGACCTCGTCGCGGAGCACGAATGCGGCACGGTAGGACTCGGGGATGGGGACGTCAGCCAGCTCGTCACCCGACGCACCTGCCTGGATCGCTGCGAGGATCTGTTCCATGGCGCGATGTTACTCACGGGTAACACTCGGCAGCGAAATGGACCGACCCCCTGGCGGGCGGGCGATGTCGTGCCCGCCGGCCGCTTGCATTCGTGGCGTTACCGCGCGGTAACGTTGGTCATGGCTGGATCCGTCATCGTCGCCGGCGCTCGCACTCCCATCGGGAAGATGTCGGGCGCCCTCTCCTCACTCTCCGCCGCCGACCTCGGCGGGTTCGCGATCACCGAGGCGCTTCGGCGTGCAGGGGTCGCGCCCGATCAGGTCGACCACGTCGTCGTCGGACAGGTGCTCATGGCCGGCCAGGGTCAGGTGCCGTCGCGCCAGGCAGCGGTCAAAGCCGGCATCCCGATGAGCGTGCCGGCGGTGAACATCAACAAGGTCTGCCTGTCGGGTCTCAACGCGATCTACCTCGCCGATCAGATGATCCAGGCGGGCGATGCCGACATCGTGGTCGCGGGCGGCATGGAGTCGATGACCAGCGCGCCGTACCTGGCCCAGGGTGCGCGTGGCGGCTTCCGCTACGGCAACACCGAGCTCGAGGACGCGATCATCCGCGACGGGCTGTGGTGCGCGTTCGATGCCTGCCTGATGGGGCTGGGCACCGACCGCTACACGGGCGACTCGATCAGCCGCGAGGAGATGGACGAGGTGTCCGCTTCGTCGCACGAGCGAGCGGCGAACGCGACCAAGGACGGCGTGCTCGCCGACGAGATCGTCCCGGTCTCGATCCCGCAGCGCAAGGGCGACCCGATCCTGGTCGAACACGACGAGGGTGTCCGTCCGGGCACGACCGCGGAGAGCCTGGGCGCGCTGCGCCCGGCCTTCGATCCCGACGGCACGATCACCGCTGGCAACGCCAGCCAGCTCAGCGACGGTGGGTCAGCCGTCGTGATGATGTCGAAGGCGGCGGCAGCGGCGGCCGGCGTCGCGCCACTCGGCGAGGTCGTGAGCTACGGCATGGTCGCCGGGCCCGACAACGCCTCGCTCAACCTCCAGCCCGCGAACGCGATCGAGGCGGCGTTGGCGAAGGCCGATCTCGCCGTCGGTGACGTCGACCTGTTCGAGCTGAACGAGGCGTTCGCGGCGGTCGGGATCGCGTCGGCGCGGCAGCTCGGCGTGTCGCTCGACGTCGTCAACGTCAACGGCGGTGCGATCGCCCTCGGGCACCCGATCGGGATGAGCGGCAACCGTCTGGCGCTGACCCTGCTGCACGAGCTCCGTCGCCGCGGTGGCGGGGTCGGTGCGGCGGCGCTGTGCGGCGGCGGCGGCCAGGGAGATGCACTGATCGTTCGTTCGCTCTGAGCGACTCTTCTGGACTCTTGCCTCGTTTGACGGGGATTTCACACGACCGGTGTTGACACGCGTCCGTCAATTTCGTAACGTAACTGACACATACAGCGAGGAACTCGTCCTGAGTACCCACGCTGTATGAACGAGGCGTCATACGAATTGAGTCGGCCCGTCCGCCCGCTACCGACTCGGTGAGTGTGACGCCTCGTTCGCGTCCACCGTCACGCTTGGGGTCTGACCCCGACCGTGACGGTCAGTCGATGGGGCGGCGGCCGTCGAGCGCTCGGCCGAGGGTGAGCTCGTCGGCGTACTCGAGGTCGCCCCCGACGGGGAGCCCCGAGGCGATGCGGGTGACCGTGAGTCCCAACGGCTTCAGCATGCGGGCGAGGTACATCGCCGTGACCTCCCCCTCGGTGTTGGGGTTGGTGCAGACGATGACCTCCTGCACACCCTCGGGCTCCAGCCGGTTGAGCAGCTCCCGGATCTTCAACTGCTCGGGACCGATCCCCTCCAGCGGGCTCATCGCTCCGAGCAGCACGTGGTAGCGACCGTGGAACTCCCCGGTCTTCTCGACCGCGACGATGTCGCGCGATTCCTCGACGACGCAGAGGATCGACGAATCTCGGCGATCGTCGGCGCAGTATCCACACAGCGCCGAATCGGCCACGTTGAAGCACCGCTCGCAGAACCGCACCTTCTCCTTCGCCTCGCGGATCGCGTGCGCGAGGCGATTCGCATCGTCGGTCGGCACCTTCAGGAGGTGGAACGCGATCCGCTGGGCCGACTTCGGACCGATGCCCGGGAGACGGCCCAGCTCGTCGATGAGCGACTGAACGGGAGGGGTGTAGGCGCTGACCATGGTCGTCTCGGTCGCTCCGTCAGTCGTCGGTCATCAGTTCGGAGCCGGGGAAGGCCTCGGCGAGCCGATCGATGGGGGTCTTGACCGACTCGGGCGGAGCATCGGTGAGCTCGCTGATGTCCACCTCGTCGTCGTCGGGCAGGTGTCGTGCGGGCGAGGGCTCGTCCGGTTCGTCGGGTACGGCTGCTGCCGCCCGCGCCGCCCGCTCGACGGCGGATTCGGAGGGACTCGCCGGTGTCGTCGGGTCGGCGACCCGCGGCTTCGAGGTGGGTTCTGGGGTGGACGAGGAGACGGATGCGCGGTCGGATGAGGGGTCGGACGCGGCGCCCGGTGCCGGCACGTGGTGGGATGACCGCCCGTCGACCACGAACTCGATCGAGACCGGCGCCCCGACCGCCTGCGACAAGGCCGTCTCGACCTCGGCGCGGTGGTCGGCGCACTTCGCGCCGTGCGCCTCGTTGGGAACGCTGAACTGCCAGGTGTCGCCCGAACTGCCGATGAACGACCCGGCGGAGTACAGCGCCCGCACGAGCGGCTTGACCTGCGACTTGACGGTGCGTTCCCACGCGTCGGCCACCGACATCGGTGTGCCGGCGGCCGGCGTGGTTGCGCCGGCCGCGTCGTCGGGTTCGGGTGCGTCGCTCGCCGCCGGCGTTGCATCGGGTGCCGGTTCGGGCGCAGGCACCGATGCCCGGGACGTCGCAGGGCGTCGCGAGGCACCCCCGAGCACGGCGCGGCCGGTCGACGGATCCTTGGGCGCCGCCGACGTCGATTTCGCGGCCTCGTCACGAAGCTGCTTCACCGCTTGTTCGAGCCGCTCGATCCGGGTCAGCAACATCTCGGTATCGCTCGCGGCCTCGTCGTGGGTGAGTTGCACCAGCGCGACCTCGACGAGGATCCTCGGGTCGGGGGCGTGTCGCATGTCGACCAGTGCCGAACCGAGCCGCTCGATCGCACGAACCAGGGCGGCCGCGCCGAGCTGTTGTGCTTGTCGAGCGATCACGTCGACACGATCGGGTGGCAGCACGACGAGTTCCGGCGCCATCAGTGACAAGAACGCGTTGCGGAGGTGTCGGAGGATGTCCTCCGTCATCGTGCGTGGGTCGCGGCCCATCGCGACGGCGTGCCCCATGGCGGTCAGCACCCGCCCGGGCTCGCGGTCGGCCAGCGCGCTCAGGAACTCGTCGAGGTCGATCACCTCACCGACGTCGCCTCCGGTCGAGGCGAGGAGCTCCAGGGCCGACAGGGTGTCGCGTGCCGACCCGCCGCCCTGGACGAGCGCAGCGTCGAGGGCTGCTTGCGAGAGCTCGTACCCGGCGTCGTCGGCGACCCAGCGGACGTGCGCCGCGAGGGTGTCGCTCGGCAACAAGTGGAACTGGAGGTGCTGAGTGCGTGATCGGATCGTGTCGCTCATCTTCTGTGGATCCGTGGTGGCGAGCACGAACACGACGTGGGGAGGTGGTTCCTCGAGCGTCTTGAGGAGGGCGGCCTCGGCAGCCCGGGAGAGCATGTGCACCTCGTCGAGGATGTACACCTTGTGGCGACCTGGTGTGCCGAGCGATGCCTTCTCGACGAGGTCGCGGATCGCGTCGACGCCGTTGTTGGAGGCGGCGTCGAGCTCGTGCACGTCGTAGCTCGTCCCGCGTTCGACGGCCAGGCACGACTCGCATTCGCAGCACGGCTCCCCGTCCGCGACGGCGTCGCAGTTGAGGACCTTCGCGAGGATGCGTGCCGACGTGGTCTTCCCGGTGCCGCGCGGCCCGGAGAAGAGGTACGCCTGCCCTTCCCGTCCAGAGGCGACGGCGTCGCGCAGCGCCCGCACCACATGATCCTGCCCCTTCAGCTCGCTGAAGCGACGAGGGCGATAGCGGCGATAGAGCGACTGGGTAGCCATCCCCGCCGACTCTACTCAGTGGGTGTGCGGCTTCGTCGGGGCTGCAGCGGTGCGACCGGCGATGCGCCCCGGGGTCCCGACGCGAGGTACTCGGGCGCACTTCGGGAGCCTGTCGGCGGCCCCGCTGCGACGACGTCTCGCCATGATGTCGGTCGAGGAGCCTGCCGGATGGCTACCGTGGTCGGCGTGAGCGTCCGAACCTCTGTTCCCTCACGCGCCGGTCACCGCCTGCTGCTCGCAACGCTCGCTGCGTTCGTATCGACGATCGCGCTCGCGTTCGGGTCGTCGGCGGCGTCGGCTCAGGACACGAACACGCTCCAGTCGATCGAACCGGTCGATGGTGCGTCGCTCGAGTCCTCTCCGTCGGCGATCGTGCTGTCGTTCAATCAGGAGCTCGATGACGATCACGTCGTGACGCTCGGGCTCACGTGCAACAACCAGCCCCAGAACACCGGTCTCCCCGACGTCGACAACGAGGGCCTCATCGTCACCGTGCCGATCAACACCCCGCTCCCGCGGGGGACCTGTGTCGTCGTCTGGTCGCTGAAGGACGGCCTCGGCGAGACGATCACCCAGGGCTCGTCGACGTTCGGGGTCACCAACGATCCCCCTGCTGCGTCGACCGACGGCGTGACGACGACGACATCAGAGTTCATCCAGGTCGCCGTTGCGCCGACCAACGTGGGCGCGGCCGACGACGCCCAGAACCCCGGCAGCACCGGTGGAGCGATCTGGCTCGGTCGCCTCCTGTCGACGCTGGGGATCATGGTCGTGTTCGGCGGTCTCGCCCTGATCAGCGTCGGCTGGCCCGAAGGCCCCGAGTACGTCGTGACCGTCCGGTTCCTGCGCTTCGCGTGGCTGGTGTCCCTCGTCGGGACACTGCTCTACGTCATCGCGTTCGCCGCCGAGTTCGGCAACTCGAGCTTCGGAGCGGCGATCAGCCCGAGCGCGTGGCTCGATCTCGTCGATGACGGATGGGCCGGTCGCGGCGCCCTGCTGCGACTCGTGTTCATCACTGCCACCGGGTGGGTTGCGATGCGACCCGAACGGATCATCGACCCGACCAGCGCGATGTGGGCGTGGGCGATCCCCGGTGTCGCGCTCATCGCGGTGGCGATGAGCCGTGTCGCCGGGACGGCCGCACTCCTCGGCCTCGTCGTGAACGTCGTGCACGTCATGGCATCCGCGGTGTGGCTCGGCGGCGCAGCGCTGGTCGCACGTGTCGTGTTGGCCGGCCCGGGTGAGGACGACCTGGTGCAAGCGACCAGGTCGTTCAGCCGCATCTCCGTGCCAGCGATGCTGATCACGGCGATCACCGGGGTGATCCAGATGATCCGCCTCGACGGTGGTGATCTGTTCACCAGCAATCACGGTCGCGTGCTGCTCCTCAAGGTGGTCGCCGTCGCGGCGATGCTCGCGGTGGCGTTGGCGGCCCGTCAACAGGTGGCGATGCGACTCGATCGAGCCCACGAGCTCACCGCCCAGACGGCCGACCGCTTTCGGCGCGCGTTCCACGCCGAGGCGGCGCTCGGCGTGGTGGTGCTCGCCTTCAGCGGTTGGCTGCTCGCGCTCACGCCGCCCACCTTCGATCCATTCGCGAGCGAGCGGTACCTGCCCGAGATCACCTTCAACGACGCCACCTCGGGTCTGCAGACGCGTGTCTTCATCGGACCTGGTCGCGCCGGGCCGACGGGGCTGCGCGTCGAGGTCGACGCGCCTGCGGAGGGCATCACGAACCTGCGGCTGCGCTTCGTGCCGCCGGCCAGCAATCCTGAGGCGTTCATCATCGAGCAGACCATCCCGCTCGCGACAGCGGGCACGGCTGTGCTGCGGACCGCGGAGGGTTTGCCATTGAACATCCCGGGCACCTGGACGTTGCAGGTGTTCGCAAGCACCACGCAAGGGGTGCTCGAAGGCGCCGAGCGCACCTTCTTGTTGCTCGACCAGGACGGCAATCAGATCACGATCCCGCCGTCGGGGAGTCAGCCGCCCGTCGAGATCGAAGTCGTCGACCCGACCACGACGACGGCGTCGTTCGCGACGTCGACCACGACGTCACCGCCGACGACCGCGGCTCCCGACGGCTGATCGGTGTGTCCGGTCTCCGGGGACGCTGCGCGCCCATGCGATCCGGATCGGCCCGACCCGGATCAGCCTGACCCGGATCAGCCCGACCCGGATCAGCCCGACTCGGCCAGGAGCTCGGCGAAGGGGACCGGGCTGGCGACATCGAGTTGCTCGTACAGGCACGACTCGGGCGTCCGATCGTGCCGCCAGCGCTGGAACCTCACGCCATGTCGGAATCGGCCACCCTCGAGCTGGCCGAAGGTGACCTCCACCACTCGTTCGACGCGCAGGGGGACGAACGACAGATCCTTGTCGACGTTCCAGCGTGAGAACCCGCCGGGCATGCGCTGATCGGAGTGCGCCTGCGCTTCGGCCCACTCGCGCCAGGGATGATCGTCGAGCGCGTCGATCGTGAGCGGGCCGAGGTCGTCGATCAGCTCGCGGCGGAAGGTCGCGGTGAACGATGCGCACACGCCGACGTGGTGCAGCCGGCCCGAGTCGTCATAGAGACCGAGCAACAAGGAGCCGACTCCCTCGCCGTCCTTGTGCACCCGGAACCCGGCGACGGCGCACTCGGCCGTCCGTTCGTGCTTCACCTTCACCAGGCTTCGTTTGTCGGGCGTGTAGATGCCGTCGAGTGGCTTGGCCATCACGCCGTCGAGCCCGGCGCCCTCGAATCGCGTGAACCAACGTTCGGCGATCGCAGCGTCGGTCGTCGCAGGGGTGAGATGCACCCGGGCGTTCGGCTTGAGCACCTGCTCGAGAAGCGCCCTTCGTTCGCCGAACGGTGCGTCCATGAGGTCGGTGTCGTCGAGGGCGAGGAGATCGAACGTCACGAACGACGACGGTGTCTGCTCGGCGAGCATCCGAACCCTCGACTCCGCCGGGTGGATGCGCTGCTGGAGGGCGTCGAAGTCGAGCCCACGCCCTTCGGCGTGAGCAACCACGATCTCACCGTCGACGACGCAGCGGTCGGGGAGGGCGTCGGCCAGGACCGGCATCAGTTCCGGGAAGTACCGGTTGAACGGCTTCTGGTTGCGGCTGGTGAGTTCGAGCTCGTCGCCGTCACGGAAGACGATGCACCGGAAGCCGTCCCATTTCGGCTCGTACAGCAGCCCGCCCGTGTCGGGGATCGTACGTGCCAGCTTGGCGAGCATCGGCTTGATCGGCGGCGTGACCGGGAGCCCCATCAGGCCGATCCGTCCCGACGCTGGTCGACGATCTGCCAGTCGACCCCCCAGCCCTCGGCTGTCGATTCCCACCGCCAGGCGAAGGAGCTGTCGGAGAAGACCATTGGTGTGACGCGGGCTGGGTCGCCCACGGGTTCGGGCGTGACGACGGAGGGGTCATCGTCGACGGCGGCGCCCACGAGGTGCCAGTCGTCGGCGCTCTCGTCCACCCACGTCAGCCGCCAGCGGGCGCCGGTTGGATCCCACACCGACTCGCTCATGCCCGACCACGGCCGCGGACGATGAGCGCAGAACCGTTCGGTGACGGCTGCGTCGCCGAAGTCCCGGCTGATCGTGTCGACGGCGTGACCACCGTCGAACGTGCAGTCCCACGTCCCCACCCGGGAATCGAACGAGTGTGCGTCGGCCATGGGCCAACACTACGGTGCGCGCCTGTCGCGGTCGTCGACGCGCCCGGACCCGTTGAGGCGGCAACCTGCGATGACGTCGCGGTGTCGGACCCTGCGACAAGCTGTCACCAGCGATGCCACCGCACCTGAACGCGCCCTCTCCGGCCGATTCCCGACGATCGCGGTGGTCGACGACGAGCAGATCGTCCTGGTGGAGTACTTCCCCGCCGGCGCATCCCGCTTCCACCCAGTTCGTGGTCTGTCGACGCGGACCGGTGCGGTGTCGTTGCCGCTGAACCTGCGCACCGAGCAGGTCGACGAACGTATGGCCCGGCACCACCCGATCACGGGTGGTCGCCTCTACCGGGGACCACGAGGGTTCGCCGGATGGCGAACCCTCGTCCACACGCTCGACGTCGCCGATGGGGTGTGGTGCCTCGAGGTCGCCCGTCGCCCGAGCTCCCGGATAACGGCCCGACCGCACATGACCCGTCACGTTCGGGGTCTGACCCCGAACGTGACGGTCAGTCGATGTCGAACCGGACGCCTTGGGCGAGGGGGAGATCGGTCGAGTAGTTGACCGTGTTGGTCTGGCGGCGCATGTAGCCCTTCCAGGCGTCGCTGCCCGACTCCCGCCCGCCGCCGGTCTCCTTCTCGCCGCCGAACGCGCCCCCGATCTCGGCACCGGACGGGCCGATGTTGACGTTGGCGATCCCGCAGTCGCTGCCGGCCGCCGACACGAACCGCTCGGCCTCGCGTAGATCGGTCGTGAAGATCGACGACGCAAGCCCCTGGGGCACCCCGTTGTGGAGCGCGATCGCTTCGTCGAGGTCGTCGTACGCCATCGCGTACAGGATCGGCGCGAAGGTCTCGGCGCGCACCACGTCGGTCTGGCCCGGCATCGCGACGATCGCCGGTCGGGCGTAGTAGGCATCGGGCGCGTCGTCTGCCAACGCTCGGTCGCCGCCGGCGACGATCGTGCCGCCGTCGCCGGTCGCGGTCGACAGCGACTCCTGCATGCGGCGGTATGACGGCTCGTCGACCAAGGGGCCGACGAGGGTGCCGTCATCGAGAGGGTTGCCGATCGCGAGGGAGTCGTATGCGCGTCCGATGCGATCGACGAGCTCGTCGTGGACCGACTGGTGCACGATCAGTCGTCGCAGCGTGGTGCAACGCTGCCCGGCGGTCCCGGCCGCCGAGAACACGATGCCGCGCAACGCCAGACCGAGATCGGCAGACGGCGCGATGATCGCCGCGTTGTTGCCACCGAGCTCGAGGATGGCCCTGCCGAACCGTGCGGCCACGACCGGGCCGACCGCTCGGCCCATCGCCGTCGAGCCGGTGGCCGACACGATCGGGACGCCCTCGTGCGCGACGAGCGCCGCCCCGATCTCGGCGCCGCCGAGCAGCACCTGACCGAGATGGTCGGGTGCGCCGGCCGCGCGGGCGGCCCGGTCGAGCAGTCCGGTGCAGGCGAGTGCGGTGAGTGGTGTCTTGTCGCTGGGCTTCCAGATGACTGGGTCGCCGGCGACCAGGGCGAGCGTCGTGTTCCACGACCAGACGGCGACCGGGAAGTTGAACGCGCTGATCACACCGACCGGTCCCATCGGGTGCCACGATTCCATCAGCCGGTGACCAGGACGCTCCGAGGCGATCGTGAGCCCGTAGAGCTGGCGCGACAGTCCGACCGCGAAATCGCAGATGTCGATCATCTCCTGGACCTCGCCGAGCCCCTCGGAGCGGATCTTGCCGGCCTCGATCGACACCAGCTCGCCGAGCTCCGCCTTGTGCTCGCGCAGGAGATCGCCGAGGCGTCGGACCACCTCGCCGCGTGCCGGGGCGGGCGTGTCGCGCCACGTCCGGAATGCGGTCTGGGCGCGATCGACGGCGGCGTCGACATCACCGGTCGATCCGGCCGGACTGAGCGAACCCCCGGTGATCGGGGTCCGGGCCGGCTGGTCGCCGTCTCCCGTCACCGCCCCACAGGCCGCGAGCAGTTCGGCGGCGCGCCCGGCCAGCTGCTCGGTGGATGGGAGGCCGCTCACGACGCCACCGCCTCGCACGCGTCGGCCACGATCGTCAGGGCGACGTCACACTGCGCAGCGGTGACCACGAGCGGCGGGGCGAGGCGGATGCCGCGGTGGCCGCAGGTGAGGACGAGCAGGCCACGTTCGAAGCATGCCTGCTCGACGGCGACAGCGGCATCGTGGTCGTTCACGTCGAAGCCGATCATGAGGCCCCGGCCCCTTACGTCGGTGACGAGGGGTTGGGTGGTCGAGAGCGAACGAAGCCCGGCGAGGAGCTGCTCGCCGCGGGCGGCAGCATTCGCGGCGAGTCCCTGCTCGACGAGATCGAGCGTGGCCAGCGCGGCGGCGCATGCGACCGGGTTGCCACCGAACGTCGATCCGTGCTTGCCGGGAGCCCACTGCATGATGTCGTCCTTGGCGATGATCGCCGACAGGGGCATCCCGCTCGCGAGTCCCTTCCCGGCGGTGATGACGTCGGGAACGATGGCGTCGTGCTCGCACGCCCACATCGTGCCGGTCCGACCGATGCCGGACTGGACCTCGTCCATCACGAGGAGGATCCCGTGTCGATCGCACAGCTCGCGCAGGTCGCCGAGCCAGCCCGACGGCGGCACGATGTAGCCGCCTTCACCCTGGATCGGCTCGACGAAGATCGCGGCGACGTCGCCAGGTTCGGTCATGCGACGGAACAGGACCTGCTCGATGTAGTCGGCGCCGGTCAGCTCGCCGTCGAACGCGAAGGGCGCGTGGTAGCTGCCCGGGGTCACGATCCCGAACCCGCTCCGGTACTTCGCCTTCGACGAGGTGAGCGACAGGCTGCCGAGCGACCGACCGTGGAAGGCGCCGTAGAAGGCGATCACGTTGGGTCGACCCGTGTGGTGCCGTGCGAGCTTGAGCGCCCCCTCGACCGCCTCGGTGCCGGAGTTGGCGAGGAACACCCGCACCGGGCCCATTCCGTCGGGCACCGACGTGGCGAGACGCTCGCACAGTTCGGCGTAGCTCGGGTGGAAGAAGTCGCTCGAGCAGTAGTGGAGGCATGCGTCGACCTGGGCGTGGATCGCCGCGGTGACGGCGGGGTGCGCGTGCCCGGCGGCGTTGACGGCGATACCCGCGTTGAAGTCGAGGAATCGGTTGCCGTCGACGTCCTCGATGACCGAACCCTCGCCCCGCCGAACGACGAGCGGGTAGACACGTGTGAGCGACGGGCTGCTGACGCGCTCGTCCTGCTCGATCACGACGCGGGCCAGCGGTCCGGGGAGCTCGGTGACGAGGTGCGGTGCGAGCTGGTCGGCTGGAGCGTCGATGACCGTCATCCACCCATACTGGCACGAACACTCCATGCTGTCGACGGTGCTGGAACGCTTGGTTCAGACAGCGCCCGCTGCGGCGTGACACGGAGTCGGGGGGTCATCCGGGGCGGTGTGGTGTCGTCCGGTGCGGGTCGGTGGCTCGTCGCGCCTCGTCGATCGGCCGGCACGTCAGCCGCGTCCGACGAACGGCATGCCGGCAGCCATCACCGTCATCGACAGCACGTTCGCCTCGGGTGGCAGCCCCGCCATGTACGCCACCGCTCGAGCCACGTCGTCGACCGCCATGCGCGGCTCGGGTCGCATGCCGCCGTCCGGTTGGAGCACGCCACGCGTCATGCGCTCGGTCATGTCGGTCGCAGCGTTGCCGATGTCGATCTGACCGCAGGTGATGCCGTGGGCACGACCGTCGAGCGCGATCGACTTGGTGAGCCCGGTCAGCCCGTGCTTGGTCGCGGTGTACGGAGCCGTGTTCGGGCGGGGGGAGTGCGCCGAGATCGAACCGTTGTTGATGATCCGCCCTCCCGGCGGGCTCTGGCGTTTCATGATCGCGATCGCGGCCCGAGCGCACAGGAACGCACCGGTCAGGTTGGTGTCGACGACACGCTGCCATTGGTGGACCTCGAGCTCGTCGATCGGCAGCGACGGCGCACCCGTGCCGGCGTTGTTGAACAGCAGATCGACGCGGCCGAAGCGTTGCTCGGTCAACGCGAACAGGGTGTCGACCTCTCCCGGATCGGTGATGTCGGTCTGCACGATGAGGGTGTCGGCCGGCACTTCGTCCGCGACCTCCTCCAGCAGATCGCGGCGGCGCCCGGCGAGCACGATCGCGAAGCCGATGTCCGCGAGGGCGATCGCCGACGCTCGCCCGACGCCGGATCCGGCCCCCGTGATGACCGCCACCTTCATGATCGCACGCTACTCGCGCCGAACAAGGCACGCGCGAGGGTCGAGACGGGATGTGGCTCCGCGCTTTGTCGAGGACCCGCCGCTCCGCCAACCTGTGGTCATGTCCGTCGTGAAGATCAATGCCATCGAGGTGCCGCCCGGGAAGGGTGACGAGCTCGAAGCCCGTTTCGCCGCCCGTGCCGGCGCCGTCGACCAGCAGCCCGGTTTCGAGGAGTTCATGCTGCTCCGTCCCGTCGCCGGCGACGACCGCTACTTCGTGGTCACGAGATGGGAATCCGAGGAGGCCTTCCAGACCTGGCGCACCGGGCAGGCGTTCCAGCACCAACACCGCGAAACCCACGACGACGAGGGCAAGGGCGAGGCCAAGCCGCAGCACCCGGTCGCGACGGGCGCGAGCCTACTCGAGTTCGAGGTCGTCTCCATCACGGTCGCCAGGGGCTGATCCGTCCCGAGCGGGCGACGACGCGAAACGGCCGTTCCGGTTGCGAACCGGCGTCGTGTCCGCGCGGCCGGCCTCGTAAGCTTCTACCCCCGTGGCACTGATCGTCCAGAAATACGGCGGCACCTCGGTGGCCGACCCCGACCGGATCCGGGCGGTCGCGGACAACGTCGCGATCACCAAGCGGCGCGGGAACGATGTCATCGTCGTCGTCTCGGCGATGGGGAGGGCGACCGACAACCTGATCGCGCTGGCCGACTCGGTCGCGAAGAACCAGTCCGGCCGCGAGATGGACATGCTGCTCACCACCGGTGAGCGCCAGACCGCCGCCCTGATGACGATGGCGCTCCAGGACCGTGGCATCGACGCGATCAGCTACACCGGGAGCCAGGTCGGCATCATCACCGACACGTCCCACCGCAAGGCGAAGATCGTCGAGGTCAAGGGCGATCGGGTCCGCCAGTCGCTCGCCGAGGGAAAGGTCTGCGTGATCGCCGGGTTCCAGGGCGTGAGCACCGCCAAGGAGATCACCACCATGGGACGCGGCGCCTCCGACCTCACCGCCTCGGCCCTCGCCCAGGCGATGGGTGCCGACGCGTGCGAGATCTACACCGACGTGACCGGGGTCTTCACCGCCGACCCGCGCATCGTGCCTCAGGCCCGCAAGCTGTCGAAGATCAACTTCGACGAGATGCTCGAGATGGCGGGCGCCGGCTCGAAGGTGCTTGCCCTGAGATCGGTCGAGTTCGCCCGCAACCATGACGTCCCCCTCCACGTGCGTTCCGCCTTCACCTGGGAGCAGGGCACGTGGGTGACCAACGAGGAGCCATCCGTGGAAGATCCGATCATCTCCGGTGTCGTGACTGACATGAGCGAAGCCAAGGTGACGGTGCTCGGTGTGCCCGACCGACCCGGCGTGTCGGCCGCGCTCTTCGAGCCACTCGCTGACGCGAACGTGAACGTCGACATGATCGTCCAGAACACGTCGACCGAGGGCACGACCGACATCAGCTTCACGATGCCGATGGCCGACATGGCACAGTCGGAATCGATCGTGCAGCGCGTCGCCGTCGAGATCGGGGCCACGGCTGTCACCCACGATGACGACATCGCGAAGATCTCGCTGGTCGGCGCCGGCATGAAGTCGTCGCCCGGTATCGCCGCCAAGATGTTCCGGGTGCTCGCCGACGAAGGGGTCAACATCGAGATGATCTCGACGTCGACGATCCGCATCTCGATCATCATCCCGGCCGGCGACATGGAGCGCGCCGCCCGAGCGCTGCACGCCGCGTTCGGGCTCGACTCCGGCCAGGACTACGGCGGGCCTCTCCCCGACCGCCGCTGACTCGTCCGATTCGGGCCGGATGGTCCGATCGCTGCGTCGCGCGTCGCCGCTCGCCGACCGGAGTCGGCTCGGGTTCATCGTGCCGCGCGCTCGAACCATCCGATCCCGGATCGGGTGCTGGTGTGTTGGTGCTCGCCCGCTCGCCGACCCGAGTCGGCTCGGGCTCATCGCGCCGTGCGCTCGAATCATCCGATCCTGGATCGGCGTACGTCGTCGACCCAGGGAGCCGTTGAACGGTCGTCGCAGGTATCTGGCAGAATTGAGCCGTGCGTCGTCGCAGTCAGCTGATCCCATGGAAGGCGGCGGGCCGCGTGTCCGAGCGGATGGCCAGCGGTGACGACGTCGTTCGTGAGACCGGATGGGTGTTCAACAACGCCACGGGCGAGGAGCTCACCCTGGCCGAATTCGTGGCGACCGGCGATGACGAGGTGCCCGCGTTCCTCGAGACGTTCGGCATCCGCGATGCCACGAACCAGGAGCGCACGCTCGTCGAGATCGGCGCCGGCATCGGGCGCATGACCTGTGCTTTCACCCGCGAGTTCGGTTCGGTGATCGCCTGTGATCTCGACCAGGGTTTCCTCGAGCGCTGCTACGAGACGGTCGGTCGGTTCGGCAAGGTCGAACGGCTGCGGACGCTCGAGGTCGCCGACGGCCGCACGCTCGATCTCGCCCCCAACTCCGCCGACGCCGCGTTCAGCTACATCACCCTGCAGCACTGCGACGAGGACGACGCGCTCGAGCTCGCCTCCGAGGCGGTTCGGGTGGTGCGACAGGGGGGCAAAGTGGTCCTCAACTTTCGAGGACCCTCACCGACCGATGCGATCGTGATCCCGGCTGGCTCAGTGGTGCGGAGCTTGTATCGGGTACCGAGGATCGGCGACTGGCTGTCGCGGCAACGGCCCGTGACCCGCCTCGCCTGGCAGGCGTCACGACTGCACCCCGACCAGGTCACCGGGCCCCTGTCACCGCTGCTGACCGACATCGAGGTCTGGAAGAACCCCAAGAGCAAGCTCCAGGCATATGGCGCGACCATGCGCACCTTCGAAGGCGTCAACCCCCGCCACTGGTGGTTGGTCGCGACCGTGACCTGACCGGCGACAGGTTGTCAGCCGGGCGTTGAGGACCTCCGGCCCGTGACACGGACGGCCGGCAGGATCACGATGAATCACGTGACTCATGATCGTCGGCGCGTCCGTGCCACGGGAGTGGTGCAGGGGGTCGGCTTCCGACCGTTCGTGCACCGGCTCGCATCCGAGCTCACGCTCGCCGGGTTCGTCGGCAACGACACCGCCGGTCTCCTCGCGGAGTTGGAGGGGGAATCGGCCGACCTCGATCGGTTCGTGCACCGCCTGCTCCACGACGCACCGCCGCTCGCCCGGATCGAGTCGATCGTGATCGACGACATCGCGACATGCGACGAGCATGGGTTCCGCATCGTGGCGTCGTCGGCAGCCGACGGGCCCCGCACTCTCGTGCCCCCCGACGTCGCCACGTGCGATGCCTGCCTCGCCGAAATCCGGGAACCACGGGATCGTCGATACCGCTACCCGTTCACCAACTGCACGGACTGCGGACCCAGGTTCACCATCATCCGCGATCTGCCGTACGACCGGCCGGCCACCTCGATGGCGGGATTCGCGATGTGTGAGGCCTGCGCCGCGGAGTACTCCGACCCCGATGATCGCCGATACCACGCCCAGCCGATCGCATGCCCGGCCTGTGGTCCGCAGCTGTCGTTCGTATCGTCGACGACGACGGTGCTCGGAAACGATCCCGTGCTCGAAGCGGTCCAGAGAGCACTCGCCGCCGGCCGCATCGTCGCCATCAAGGGCCTCGGCGGCTACCACCTCGCGTGCGACGCGACCAACGACGAAGCGGTCCGGCTGCTGCGGCGACGCAAGGGTCGCGGCGACAAGCCCTTCGCGGTCATGGTCGCCGACCCTGCCTCGTTGGCGCTGCTCGCCGAGGCCGACGATTCGGAGACGGCCGCACTCTGCGACCCCGCCCGTCCGATCGTGATCCTGCGGCGGCGAGACCGCGCGCTGGTCTCGGAGTCGGTGGCCCCTGGCAACCCCTGGGTGGGGGTGATGCTGCCGTACTCGCCTCTCCATCACCTCCTGTTCGACCGTGTGCCCGGGAGTTCGACCGAACCGCCTCGCGTCCTGGTGCTCACATCGGGCAACCGCGCCGACGAGCCGATCTGCTTCGATGACACCGACGCACGCGAACGACTCGCCGACCTCGCCGACGCGTTCTGCGGGCACGATCGACCGATCGAGGTGCCGTGCGACGACTCCGTCGTGCGAGTCGTCGCCGGCGACGTCGTCCCGATCCGACGCTCCCGTGGCTATGCGCCGCTCCCGATCGCGCTCTCCGTCGACGTCGCGCCCGTCGTCGGAGCGGGTGGCGAGCTCAAGACGGCGTGCTGTGTCGCGTCAGGACGTCGGGCGTGGATGGGCCAGCACGTCGGCGACATGGGCCATCTGGAGTCGCTCGAGGCGTTCGCAGCCAGCGTCGGTGCCTTCACCCGGATGTTCGACGTGACGCCGATCGCGATCGGCGCTGACCGACACCCGGGCTTCGCGACGCGACACTGGGCACTCGAGCAGGACGCGGGTGCCGTGGTCGATGTCCAGCACCACCACGCCCACGTCGCCTCGCTGATGGCCGAACACGGACTCGCCGGAAACGAACCCGTGCTCGGGGTGGCGTTCGACGGCACCGGGTACGGCGTGAGCGACGATGGTGAGGTGCAGATCTGGGGCGGCGAGTTCCTGCTCGCCGACTACTCGGGCTACCGCCGCGTCGCGCATCTTGCGCCATTGCCGCTGCCCGGTGGTGATGCCGGAGTTCGGTCGCCGTGTCGGACGGCAGTCGCCTACCTGACCGCGCTCGGCGTGCCACTCGATCCCGGGATCGCCTCGGTGGCAGCATGCGATGCGATCGAGCTCGGCGTCATCGCCCGACAGGTCGAGCGCAACGTGGGCTGTGTGTCGACCACGAGCATGGGCCGTCTGTTCGATGTGGCGGCGTCGTTGCTGGGTGTCCGGCACCGCGTCGAATACGAGGCGCAGGCCGCGATCGAGCTGGAGGGTGTCGCCGAACGGGGCCGCAACGGCAACGCCGCGTGGTCGTTCGGGTGGAGCGAGGGAGTACTCGATCCGACGCCCGTCCTGCTGGGACTCATCGACGGCATGCGCTGCGGTGCGCCAGTCGCGGATCTTGCGCGTGCGTTCCACGTCGCGGTCGCCGGCGCGATCGAACGGGTCGCCCGATCGGTGGCATGGCCCGATGGCGTCACCCCTCGCGTCGGGCTCACCGGCGGGGTGTTCCAGAACGCACTCCTCACTGAATTGACCGTCGATCGGTTCCGCCGACTCGGCATGGACGTGCTCACACATCGTGTCGTCCCACCGAACGACGGCGGGTTGTCGTTGGGACAGGCCGTGATCGCCGGCGTCGCCGCCGCATCGAGAGGAGCCTGACCATGTGTCTCGGAGTGCCCGGTCGGATCGCGGCGATCCGTGACGAACGTGGCACGCGCATGGCCACCGTCGACTTCGGTGGTGTCACCAAGGACGTCTGCCTCGCCTACCTCCCCGAGAGCCAGGTCGGTGACTACGCGATCGTGCACGCGGGGTTCGCGATCACGAAGGTCGACGAGGCGTCGGCGCTGGAGTCGCTGCGCCTCTGGCGAGCCATGGGATCGGCCGACGGCGAGGGGCTGCGGTGAGGTACCTCGACGAGTTCCACGATCCCGTGCTGGCGGCCCGCCTCCTCGACGAAATCCGTTCGTCGGTCACGCGACCGTGGTCGGTCATGGAGGTGTGCGGTGGTCAGACGCACTCGATCATCCGCCACGGCATCGACCAGCTCCTGCCCGATGAGGTCGAGATGATCCACGGCCCCGGCTGTCCGGTCTGCGTCACCCCGCTCGAGATGGTCGACCGGGCGCTGGCCATCGCGATCCGACCCGACGTGGTCTTCTGCTCGTTCGGCGACATGCTGCGTGTCCCGGGGAGCGACCACGACCTGTTCACCGTGCGCGCCCGTGGTGGCGACGTGCGAGTGGTCTACTCCCCGCTGGATGCGGTCGAGATCGCCGAGCACGAGCGCAACAAGCAGGTGGTCTTCTTCGGTGTCGGGTTCGAGACCACGGCGCCTGCCAATGCGATGGCGGTGCACCAGGCCCACCGACGCGGCTTGCGCAACTTCTCGATGCTCGTGAGCCACGTGCTCGTCCCGCCCGCCATCGAGGCGCTGATGATGTCGGGCAACTCCCGTGTCGATGGGTTCCTCGCCGCCGGGCATGTGTGCACCGTGATGGGGACCACCGACTATGAGCCGCTTTCGGAGCGGTTCTCGGTGCCGATCGTGGTGACCGGATTCGAGCCGCTCGACGTCCTCGATGGCATCCGGCGAGCCGTGCTCCAACTCGAGGGCGGGCGCGGCGAAGTCGAGAATGCATACCCGCGGGCCGTTCGAGCCGAGGGCAATCCCGCCGCCCGCCAGATGCTCGCCGACGTCTTCGAGGTGTGCGACCGACAGTGGCGCGGGATCGGATCGATCCCGCGGAGCGGCTGGCGTCTCGCGGAGCCGTACTCGTTCTACGACGCGGAGACGCGTTTCGATGTGGGGGAACTGTCGGTGATCGAACCGACGGCATGCCGTGCCGGGGAGGTGCTTCAGGGTGTGATCAAGCCCGACGAGTGCGAGTGCTTCGGGACGCTCTGCACGCCGCGGTCGCCGATGGGTGCGACCATGGTGTCGAGCGAGGGAGCGTGCGCGGCCTACTTCCACTACCGCCAACTCGATCGCGTGGGCCCGGGCGGCCCTCGCGGCACCAGCGGCCCGATCGGTTCCTCGGGCACGGTCGTCGCGGTCGACGGCCGGCGACGACGAGGTGACGATGAACGAGCGTGATGCGGCGACGGCAGCATCGATCGAAGGGTGGTCCTGCCCGGTCCCGCTCCGTGACCACGACCGGATCGTGCTCGGCCACGGGGGAGGCGGGCGGCTGTCGGGGGAGCTGATCGAGCACCTCTTCCTCCCGGCCTTCGGCGACGCGGCGGCCCATGCCACGCCGACCGATTCCGCAGTGCTCGATCTCGACGTCGGTCACGGTTCGGGCAGCCGGCTGGCGTTCACGACCGACAGCTACGTCGTGCGGCCGCTGTTCTTCCCTGGCGGCAACATCGGTGAGCTTGCCGTTTTCGGCACGGTCAACGACCTGGCGATGAGCGGCGCGAGCCCGATCGCCCTCTCGACCGGGTTCGTCCTCGAGGAAGGGTTGGAGCTCGACGTGCTCGGGCGGGTGGCCACGGCGATGGGTCGTGCCGCCGTTCGCGCCGGTGTCCAGCTCGTCACCGGTGACACCAAGGTCGTCGAGCACGGCCACGGCGACGGGCTGTACGTGAACACGACGGGCGTCGGCGTCGTCCGTGCCGGTGTCGACCTCCGCCCGACCCGGGTCCGTCCCGGTGACGTGATCGTGGTGAGCGGACACATCGGCGAGCACGGGATCGCCGTGCTGAGCGTGCGCGAGGGTCTGGAGTTCGGGACGGAGATCCGATCCGACACCGCACCGCTGCACGGACTCGCAGCGGCCATGCTCGACACCTGCAGCGACATCCGAGTGATGCGCGACTGCACACGCGGCGGTCTCGGCGCCGCCCTGCACGAGCTGGCGGTGACCGCGGGCGTCGGCGTCGAATGCGAGGAGCCTTCGGTACCCGTCACGGACGCGGTTCGTTCGGCGTGCGGCTTCCTGGGTCTGGATCCGATCCATGTCGCGAACGAGGGAAAGCTCGTTGCGTTCGTCCCATCGGAGCGGGTGGATGCCGTGGTCGCGACGATGCAGGCTCACGAGATCGGACGGCACGCAGCGGTCATCGGTACCGCCGTCGACTCGCACGTGGGCACCGTCGTCGTTCGCACGGGGCTCGGCGCGATGCGGGTCCTCGACCGGCCGCTCGGCGAGCAGCTGCCGCGAATCTGCTGATGCCGCTCGGCCATGAGCAAGCCGCCCGACGGACAACCCGGGCGGAATCTTGCCGGGCACGACGTTCGTGTGCGGGATACCGGGCGCGGCATGGGGAATCGACCACCGTTAGCCTGAGATCTCATGCGTGTCGGAGTGGTCGGAGCAACGGGGCAGGTCGGCGGTGTGATGCGTCGCCTGCTCGAGGAACGGAACTTCCCGGTCGATGAGATCCGGTACTTCGCGTCGGCCCGCTCGGCGGGAACGACCCTGCCGTGGAAGGGCGCCGCGATCGAGGTCGAGGACACCGAGACGGCCGACCCGACGGGTCTCGACATCGCCCTGTTCTCCGCCGGGGCCACCGGGTCGCGTGCCTACGCCCCGAAGTTCGCGGCCGCCGGAGCGGTCGTCATCGACAACTCGTCGGCGTTCCGGATGGACCCGGACGTGCCCTTGATCGTGAGCGAGGTCAACGGACACCTGATCCGCCAGACCCCGAAGGGCATCATCGCCAACCCGAACTGCACCACGATGGCGGCGATGCCCGTGCTGAAGCCGCTCCACGACGCCGCGGGCCTCGTCCGGCTCATCGCCTCGACCTATCAGGCGGTGTCGGGTGGTGGTCTCGCAGGCGTGGACGAGCTCGACAAGCAGGCCCGCCAGGTCGTCGATCGCGCGGCCGAGCTGACCCACGACGGTGCCGCGGTCGAGTTCCCGACGCCCGAGAAATTCGCCCAGCCGATTGCATTCAATGTCCTGCCGCTGGCCGGAGCGATCGTCGACGACGGCGAGCACGAGACCGACGAGGAGAAGAAGCTCCGCAACGAGAGCCGCAAGATCCTCGACATCCCCGACCTCCTCGTCTCGGGAACGTGCGTTCGCGTGCCGGTCTTCACCGGGCACTCGCTGTCGATCAACGCCGAGTTCTCGCGGCCGATCTCGGTCGAGCAGGCGTACGAGCTGTTGGCGGCGGCGCCCGGGGTCGTCGTCAGCGACGTTCCGACGCCACTCCAGGCCGCCGGGCGCGATCCGTCCTACGTCGGGCGGATCCGCCGGGATCCCGGCGTGCCCGACGGTTGCGGGCTCGCCCTGTTCGTCAGCAACGACAACCTTCGCAAGGGCGCCGCGCTCAACACGATCCAGATCGCCGAGCTCTTCGTCGACTGAGCAGCTCGAGTCGGAGTGGTCTGCTCGCTCGCGTTCTGCTCCTCTCGTGTCCTCGGCTCCGTCCGTGGGTGGCGCCCCGGCGCCGCGCGTGAGCACGGCCCGCCCGCGACCCAATGCTGGAGAGTGCCCCAGTATCCTCAACGAGGCCATGAACAGCTCGTACGCCGTCCTCGCGGCTTCGCTCGTCGGCGTCGTGGGATTGGCCCGTGTGGCGCAGCTCGTGGCCTCCGACAACGGAGCCGAGGCCGTCGTGATGGCGTCCCGCGTCGCCGAAGACCGGGCCGGCCGTGTCCACGACGACGAGGTGTCGTCGGATGATCCCATCGACGCGGCGCGCGCCCGGCCGGGCCTCGATCGGATCGGCGTGATCGATCAGGGCTGCACGTTGTCGACCCGACTCGGGCTCGGTGACATCGACGCCGAGGTCGCGTGCCTCGAATCGCAGCTGATCGCCGCGGGAACCCTCGATGGGGTCGTCCCCGACGACGTGTTCGACGCCGCGACCGAAGCCGCCGTGCGCACGTTCCAGGAAGCCAGCGGGGTCACGGTCGACGGGGTCGTCGGCGGCCAAACCGCAGCGCTCCTCGGATCATGGGTCGGTGCTGCCCAGCGCCCACCCGATCCGGCGACGTGTCCCGCCACCGGTCGCTCGGCCGTCATCGACCGCTTCAACCAGCGGTCCTGGTTGTGCGAGGACGGCGAGATCACCGAGATCGTGCCGATCACATCCGCGATCTCCCAGCCCGACCCGGGCACCTACGAGGTCTACGCGAAGGACATGAACGCCTCCTCGACGGTGACCGGTGACTACTCGACGATGACCCACTTCGTCGCTTTCACGCACGGCAAGTACCAGGGCGCCCGGATCGCCTTCCACAGCATCCCGCAACATGCCAACGGTGACTACGTCCAACCGCTCGACAGCGTCGGCTCGCCCGAGCTCTTCGGCGATTCGTCCGGGTGCATCCGTCTGCTCCCCGACGACGCCGCACTCATCTGGGGCTGGCTCGACATCGGTGACGCGGTCCGCGTCGTCAGCTGAGGACCCCCGGCCGATCAGCATCGGGTGATCCCCAGGCCGAGATCGCTCGGGATCCACGAGCTCGTGCTCACGGCGCCGTGTCCGGGCGGCGTCCAATCGGCGTCGTCGTCGATCGTCAACGACCCGAGCCCGACGGTCCGCTCGACCACCACCTGGACCTCCATGCGGGCGAGCGGCGCACCAATGCACGTGTGCGGTCCGTGGCCGAACGCCACATGTCGGTTCGGTGAGCGGTCGAGGCGCACCTCGCCCGGAGCGTCGAAGGCACGGGGATCGTGGTTGGCGGCGGCGAAACCGAGCCCGACGAGGTCGTCTGCCGCGAACCGACGCCCGTCGACGTCATGGTCGACGGTGACGGTGCGCCCGATGAACGCCAGCGGCGAGAAGAACCGGAGGTACTCCTCCACGGCTGCAGGGATCGCATCGGGGTGCTCGTGGAGCCGGTGACGGGCATCCGGATGGGCGGCGAGGTGCCAGAGCGCACCGACGATCGCAAGGATGACGGTGTCGCGTCCACCGGCGAGCACGAGATATCCGTAGCCGAGCATCTCGTCGCGCGTCAGCGGGCGACCGTCGAGCTCCGACCGAGCGAGGTCGCCGAAGAGGTCGTCGCCGGGTTCGCGGCGAGCGGCATCGACGCGATCCTCCAGGTATGCGTCGAGATCGCCGTTGCGGCGGCGCGCACCGGTCGCCGGATCGCGGAACACGTGCAGCCCCCACGACGCGAGCCGTTCGGCGTCGGCGGGTCGGCCCAGGGTGGCCGCGATCGCGAGTGACACCACCGGAAGCGCCAGGTCGTCGATGACCGCCAGCCGCCCCCGCTCCGCCGCAGCGTCGAGCAACTCGTCGACCTCGTCGGCGAGGGTCGACCGCAGTCGGTCCGCCGCGCTCCGGCTGAACCGGTGCTCGATCAGTTGCCGATAGCTGCGGTGCTCGGGTGGATCGGTCTCGATCGGGTACTGGCGAACCGGTCGGAGACGGGATTCCTCGGGGATCGGCACCCGGAACGGCGTCGCCGACGTGTATCGCTGCCAGTCGCGCGCGACCCGCCGGACCTGTTCGTACCCGACGACGAGGGTGAACGTCTGCTCGTCGACACAGCCGTCTGCGAAGTCTGTCATCGCAGCGAGTGTGTCATCGTCTCGCAGGCGCACGGGATCGACGAGCACTTGGGACACCCGTCGCGGTACCGGTCGACGACCGTGGCGAGGTCGACGTCGACCTGGTTGGCGAGCGTTGCGACCCACGCCAGGACATCGCTGAACTCGTGCTCGATCTCGGCCTGCGTGCCCTTGCGGACGGCCTGCGCGAGCTCGCCGAGCTCCTCGGCCAGCCAGGCCACCGTCGGGGCGACACCCCGGTCGCGGTCGCGGTCGCCGTAGGTGCGCTCGATGACGTCCTGCAGCTCCCCCAAGTCCACGACCTCGACGTTACAGTCCGCACAGTCGGGGTCTGACCCCAACTGTGACGGTCACCACCAGGGGGTGCGCCAGTCGGGCGGTAGGGGGAAGGCGAGGAGGCCGTCCTCGCTGCGGATGACGACGTCCGCTGTCTCGCGGCTGCCGCGGATCAGGCGAGCGTTGGGTTCGTCGACGTCGTGTACCCAGGCCGCCGCCTCCGCTCCCGTCCGACCATGCTCGATGTGGCGGGCGATCAGGCGCACGATCCGCGACGAGTACTCGCAGTCGACGTACCACACCTCGTCGAGCAGCGGCCGCACTGCCTCCCACCCGCCGGTCGTGTGGAGCAGGTAGTTGCCCTCGGTGATGATGGTCGTGTGGTTGGGTTCGACGGCGATCGCATTGGCGATCGGTTCCTCGGCGTGACGGTCGAATCGAGGTGTGTACACGGTGCGGTCCGGTGTCGATCGGATCCGCTCGAGGACCGCCACGTAACCGTCCACGTCGAACGTGTCGGGCGCACCCTTGCGCATCCACCGACCGAGTCGGTACAGCTCGCGTCGTGCGAGGTGGAAACCGTCCATCGGTACGACGACGTGGGTGTCGGGATGCTCGGCTGCGAGCCCCGCTGCCAGCGTCGACTTGCCGGAACCCGGGCAGCCCGTCACCCCGATGATGCGTCGCTCGGTCACCGTCGGATCCTCACTGCACCATCTTGGCGCGATGGATCGGCGACGTCGTCGATGCCGCGATGCCGATGGCGCGATGCCGTCCGGCCGGAGTTCCGCATCGCTGAGCAGGTGGAATCCAGGGTCGATGGAGGAGCAACGAGCACCCCGTCGGCGGCCGACCCCGGTGGATCGGGATCGTCGTGAACGGCCCAGATGGTCGATGGTCGGGGATGCGGTTACTGTCGATGCCATGGCATCGATCTACGACCTCGAGATGACGAGCATCACCGGCGAGCAGGTCGACTTCGAACGGTTCCGCGACCAGGTGCTGCTCATCGTCAACGTCGCCAGCGCTTGAGGCCTCACCCCCCAGTACGCAGGTCTGCGTGCGCTCCACCACGAGTTCGACGACGTCCAGGTGCTCGGCTTCCCGTGCAATCAGTTCGGTGGGCAGGAACCAGGTTCGGAGGAGGAGATCCTCGCCTTCGTCACGTCCGAGTACGACGTCGATTTCCCCATGTTCGCGAAGATCGAGGTCAACGGCGACGGTGCGGCCGAGCTCTACTCGTTGCTGAAGGCGGCGCAGCCGGGCGACGGAGACGCCCCCGACATCACCTGGAACTTCGAGAAGTTCCTCGTCGACAAGAACGGCGACGTGGTGCGTCGCTTCGCGCCACCGACCACCCCCGAGCAGGTCGCCGAGGTCGTCCCCGAGTACCGGTGACGGCGGCATCCCAGTGAACGAGACCGGCTCGCGATGGGCGGCCCATGGTGGGGTCCGGCGCGGCGGCGAGTACGACGCCCGCTGGGAGCGATTGGCCGCCGCCGGGCACGCGATCCACGGCGAGGCCGATTTCGTGGAGGGTTTCGGTCCCGGCTCGGTGCTCGACGCCGGCTGCGGCACCGGTCGGGTGGCGATCGAGCTCGCACGGCGGGGGATCGACGTCGTCGGCGTCGACCTCGACCCGCCGATGATCGCGCATGCCCGCGCCAAGGCCCCCGCCCTGACGTGGCTCGAGGCCGATCTGGCCACCGTCGACGTCGGACGGTCGTTCGACGTCGTCGTCATGGCGGGCAATGTGATGATCTTCCTCGCTCCCGGGAGCGAGTCGACGGTGGTGGCCAACATGGCGCGGCACCTCGGGCCCGGCGGCCAACTCATCGCGGGTTTCGAGCTCGGCCGGCGATACGGCCCGACGGACTTCGACGAGGACTGCGCAGCCGTCGGACTCGTCCCGGTCGCCCGTCATGCGACGTGGGAGCGCGACCAGTGGTCGGCCGGCGGTGACTACGTGGTCAGCGTCCACGGTCGCCCCGGCTGATCGTCCGCCGACTCTTCCCCGCCGACGCCGGTCGATCAACATGGCGTGATGCCCGTCTCGCCATGCACCGTCACGCTCCGAGGGGCCGGCATCGACCTCGTCGCCGACGTCTACGGCGAGCCGGAAGACCCGCCGGTGGTGCTCCTGCACGGTGGCGGCCAGACGCGTCACGCGTGGGGCAACGCCGCAATCGCGTTCGCCGAGTCGGGTCGCTACGCCGTCTCGATCGACCTGCGTGGACACGGCGAGAGTGAATGGTCCCCCGACGGCCTCTACGGCATCGGTCGATTCGCGGACGACGTGCGCGCGGTCGCCGGTGGTCTCGGGCGGCCGCCGGCACTGGTCGGTGCATCGCTGGGCGGACTGTCCTCGATCGTTGCGGTCGGCGAGTCCGACGATGCAGTGGCGTCGGCGGTCGTCCTGGTCGACGTCGCGCCACGCGTCGAGCAGGAGGGTCGGGACAAGATCGCCGGGTTCATGCGCGCCGGTATGGCCGGATTCGACACGCTCGAGGACGCCGCCCACTCGATTGCTGCGTTCATCCCGCACCGCCCGCGGCCCACCGACCTCTCCGGGTTGCAGAAGAACCTGCGCCAGCGTGGTGACGGTCGCTGGTACTGGCACTGGGACCCCCGATGGCTCACGAACCGTGAGGGTGTCGACGGTCAGGAGGGCATCGTCAACCACACGCGGCTGTGTGCCGCGGCCCGGAACATCACCGTGCCGACGATGCTCGTGCGGGGCCGGATGAGCGACATCGTGAGCGACGAGAGCGTGGCAGAGCTCCGGGAGCTGGTGCCGCACGCGGAGGTGGTCGACGTCGCCGGCGCCGGGCACATGGTGGCGGGCGACAAGAACGATGCATTCAACGCGGCCGTGATCGAGTTCGTGAACCGCTGACGACCAGCCTTGCCGCCGCTGCGCGCGCCAGACCAACAGCGCGACGTCACGATGGTGGCGACGTCGCGAAGGTGGCGACGGTCGTGTAGCGGGCGCCGTCCGGGTGCAGGTCGCTGCGCACGACGGCGATCTCGTGCACCGTGAACCGGGCGCCGAACGGTGTGCCGACCGGCGCGGATCGGGCACCAGGCGTCGTACGGGCGATCGTGAGGTGGCCACGAAACCGGCGATGGTCGGGCTCGCCGACCGATGCGGTCGCGGTGCGGACGGCGCGGGCCAGATCGTCGGCTCCGGCCGCCGGGACCACGATCCGACGCGGCCCGAGGCGCTCGACGCCGGGCCCGAGCCGGATCTCTGTCTCCGGGAGCACCGCGCCGTCGAGCGACCGGCCGACGTCAGCCACGTCGGCATCACCGAGGAAGCGCAAGGTCACGTGCCAGTTCCCGGCGGGCACCCAACGCATGTCCGGGTGCTCGGGCTGCACGAGGCGTGACAGCGCAACGCACACCTCGGTCGGTGGCCAGGCGGCGACGAACAGGCGTGTCACCGAGTCGACCCCGTCGCGTAGCGCGCCGTGAGTTCGGAACCGATGACGGCGAGCCGTTCGCAGACCTCTGGCGGACCCACGACCTCCGCCCGGGCGCCGAACCCTGCCAGCATCCCCGCCGCCTCGTCGGCGGAGACGACGCGCACCGTGGCACGATGACGGCCGTCGAACGCGACGAAGCGTTCGCCGACGAAGCTCCGCAGCAGGTGTGCCACGTCGTGGTCGACGATCACCTCGACCATCTGGGCTTCCCACTGCCGCACGAACCCGGTCGATGACTCCCGCCAGACACGCTCCAGATCGAAATCGTCGGGGCGGTCGGCTGGTTCGTCGGTGACGGCTGCGCTCGCGATCCGGTCGACACGGAACGTGCGCTGCCCGTCGGCCGTGCCGCGACGAGATACCAGGCGCCCCGCTTGTCGACGACCCCGAGCGGATCGACGGTTCGTTCCGTCCCGGCACCGTGCCGGTCGGTGTACCGGATCCGAACGCGACGCCCGTCGACGACGGCCCGGCGTACCCTCGCCAGGTGGTCGGGGTCGGGTGCTCGGTCGTGACCCCACCGTGACGCGTCGATGACCACCGCATCGGCGGCCGAGTCCGCGCCCGAGCGGAATGTGTCGGGGAGCGCTCGAACGAGCTTGCGGAGTGCCGACTCGAGAGCCGGTGACGCGTCGGCTGCCGGGCCGGCGACGAGGAACAGGGCTCGCGCCTCGTCGGCGTGGAGCCCGCTCAGGTCGGTCCGGGCGCCGCCGACCAACGACCATCCGCCACCGCGACCGGGGCGCGAGTAGACCCGTACACCGGCCGCAGCCAGCGCCTCGAGGTCGCGCCGGGCGGTGCATGGCGAGACCTCGAGCTCGCCAGCGGCCTGGGTCGCGGTCACCGTGCCCCGCTCTTGGAGGAGCAGCAGGGCACCGATCAACCGGTGGGCGCTCACGGTGGCAGCATTCCACACAACATGGCCAGAAGATGGCCAGTTTCGGTGCGACGGTGGGTGGCATACATCCACGATCCCCGGCCCGACCTCGACCAGGCGCTCACGACCTTCGAATCGATGGTGGCTGCCGTCCGACACGACCATCTCGCCGCCGCGACCCCGTGTGCCGAATGGTCGGTCCGCGATCTGCTCGGCCACATGGTGTGCGTCGCTCGCCGCATCGCCGTCGTCGGTCGTGGTGAACCGGGCGCGAACGTGGCCCTGATCGTCCACGACGTTCCCGACTCGGACTGGCTCGCTGCCTGGCGAGGAGCAGCGACCGAGGCACGTGATGTCTGGCGCAACGACCCCGACCTGCTCGCGGCGATCGTCCATCCGCCGTTCGGCGACATGCCGGGAGCCGCCGCGGCGATCGTCTACGTGACCGGGGTGCTCGTGCACGCGTGGGATCTCGCCACCGCCGTCGGCGCCGACCCGGTGTGGGACGACGCCGTCGTCCTCGCCGGCCTCGGCTGTGTGCACGGTGGGTTCGAGGCTGACGGGCGCTCCGACGAGCTGACGTTCGACGATGCCGTCCCGGCGTCGGAGGATGCGCCGGTGATCGCTCGGCTCGTCGCGTTCTGCGGCCGGCGACCGACGCACGCCAGGGTATGACGCCCGTCCGTGCCTGCGAATGGTGCGGTCGGTCGATCGGTCGACGCAGGCCGTTCGCCACTGGATGGCCGGCGTCGTCTTTCGTACGCTCCTGGCATGCGCATCGGAGTGAACGGCTCGGACAAGTTGGTGCGGCCCGACCTGGGTCTGCTCGTGGGCGACGTCGAAGCCGCCGAGGCCGAGGGGCTCGCGAGCTACTGGCTCGCGCAGACCGGGCTGATCGATGCCTGTTCGACGCTCGCGCTGGCGGGTTCCGCGACCTCGTCGATCGAGCTCGGCACGGCCGTCGTACCCACCTGGGAGCGGCACCCCCACGCCCTCGCGTCACAGGCACTCACGGCCCAGGCCGCGACCGGCGGTCGCTTCACGCTCGGCATCGGGCTCTCGCACCGTCCGGTCGTGGAAGGGATGCTCCGCATTACCTGGGAACGGCCGCTCCGGCACATGATCGACTACCTCGACGTGCTGCAGCCCCTCCTCGCTGACGGCCGGGTGGCGCACCACGGCGAGATCTGGAGCTACACCGGCAGCGGTGGTCGTCCGACCGACACCGCGCCGACGGTCATGCTCGCTGCGCTCGGCGAGCAGATGCTCAGACTGGCGGGTCGCCGGACCGACGGCACGATCCTGTGGTGCGTCGGCCCGCGCACGATCGAGCGGCAGATCGACCCGATCATCCGGGCCGCGGCCCAGGCGGCCGGACGTCCCTCGCCGCGCATCGTGTGCAGCCTGCCGGTCTGGGTCACCGCAGATGTCGCGTCGGCCAAGCAGTTCGTCGCCGGGCTGCTCAAGGACTACGCGGCACTGCCGTCGTACCGGGCGATGCTCGACATCGAGGGTGTGCAGGGCATCGAGTCGATCTCCCTCATCGGCAGCGAGCAGCAGGTGGCCGATGGGCTCGCCCGCATCGCGCAGGCTGGCGCGACCGACTTCACGGGCCTCGTGATGGGTGCGAACCCCGACGAGATCGCCAGCAGCCGCTCGGTGCTCGCCGGCTACCGGGACTGACCGGGGGCCGCCGACCGACGATCGGGGCGTCAGACCGCGAGTGTCGGTCGTGGGCACCCACCCACGAGGTCGGCGACGATTCGCGCCATCTGCAGGGTGGTGCGGTCGTGGAGGTACGGCCCGACGATCTGGACGCCGATCGGCAGACCGTCGTCGCCGATGCCGGCCGGGACGACGGTCGCGGGCAGGAGGCCGGCCCCGGCCGGCCCCGTCCACCCGAACAGGTCGAGGTACGGGCGGTCGACTCCGTCGATCTCGATGCGCCGGTCCCACTGGGGTTCGGAGTGGTCGTGGGGGATCGCACCACGCGGTTGCACGGGCATCAGCACGACGTCGTATCGATCGAAGAACTCGCGCCAGCGTTCGCGCAGCTGCAGACGCCGCTCGTTGTCGGCGAGCCAGGCACGATGGCGGGCCGACATGGCGAGCGCCATGCGCCCGAACGGAGTGGTCGAGTCGGCGTCGGCCATCTCCTCGATCGCGCCGCGCGACGCTCCGCCCGACAACGCCGCGAACAGCAGGCTCTTGAACACCGTGTCGGCCTTCGCGAGCGTGAAGCCGGGTCGAGCGTCGTTGTCGATGCGACCACCGGCGGCTTCGATCGTGCCGACGAGATCGCCCAACACTCGACGCGTCGAGACATCGACCGGGCAGTCGACGTCGTCGAGCCAGGCGGCGACCCGGAGCTCGCCCAGCTCCCTCGTGCGTGGCGGGGGGAGCTCCAACCGCCATGCAGGCTCGTTCCACCGGTCCGGACCGACCAGGGCGTCGAGCTCGATCTCGAGGTCGTCGACGGTCCGCGCCATCGGACCGCAGACAGCGAGGTCGGCCTGACTGAGGGTGCCCGGCATCCCGGGGATCTGACCGTGAGCCGGCACGATGCCGTACGAGGGTTTGTGGCCCATCACTCCGGCGTAGTGGGCCGGCACCCGGATCGAGCCGCCGATGTCGGAGCCGAGCTCGATCGGCGTGAACCCCATCGCGAGCGCGGCGGAGGATCCTCCCGACGATCCGCCCGGCGTTCGATCGAGGTCGTGGGGGTTGTTGGTCGTGCCGTAGACCTCGTTGTAGCTCTGGATGTCGCCGGCGAAGAGCGGCAGGTTCGTCTTCGCGAAGGGGATCGCACCCGCGTCGCGGAGCCGGGCGACCGGCCAGGCGTCCGCGGTGGGTACGTGATCCGCAAGGTCGGGTGAACCCGATGTCGTGATGCACCCTTCGGTCTGGAACGAGTCCTTGATCGTCATGGGGACGCCGTGCAGTGGGCCGAGGCCGTCACCGTCGACGCTGTCCACCGTGGCCTGATCCGCGGCGGCCGCAGCGGACCGAGCGCGGTCGAGATCCCAGCGAACGACGGCGTTGATCGGAGCATCGAGCCTGTCGATCCTCGCCGCGAGGTGTTCGAGCGCCTCGGTCGCCGAGACCTGGCGGCCGCGAATCGCGGCCGCGAGTCGGGTGGCGGACCACCAGTGCAGATCAGTCATGTCGCCTCCTCCGGTCGCCGAACGTTGGCCGCTGACGCGTCTCGACGTCAACCCAGCGGTCGCACTCCGGACGTCACGTTCGGGGTCAGACCCCAACCGTGACGGTGGGATCGGTAGCGTGGAGGTCGTGGGAGCTCCTGTCGTCGAGTGCCCGTCGTGCGGCACCAGGAACCGAGTACCGGTCGCGGCACGGGGCCACCCCCGCTGTCCTGCGTGCCGGGCCGACCTGCCGTGGCTGGTCGACGCGGGCGATGCCGACTTCGACGACGCCGTGGCTACCCGACGGCTTGTCGTCGTCGACCTGTGGGCACCGTGGTGCGGGCCCTGCCGCATGGTCGCACCTGCGCTCGCCAACCTGGCGCGGGAGTTCGCGGGGTCCCTGAAGGTGGTCAAGGTCAATGTCGACGAGGCCCCCCTGACCGCCCAGCGCTTCGATGCCAGGAGCATCCCGATGCTCGTCTTCATGCGCGACGGCACCAGCGTCAACACGGTGGTCGGCGCCCAACCCGAGCACGTCATGCGAACCGTCGTGCGACAGTACGTGTGATGGCGGGTGCGATCCCGTTCCCGGACGGCCTCCGACTCGTGCGAACCACGCCGGAGTACGACGAGGGGACGGTTCCGACCGGACTGCTCGCGGCTCACCGGGTCGCGAGCGGTGTGTGGGGCCGGCTCGTGGTCAGGACAGGGGCGTTGCGGTTCGTGTTCGAGGAGGGCCCCGACGAAGGCCGCGTCGTCGAGGCGGGCGAGACCCAGACGATCCCTCCCGACGTGTCACATCACATCGTGACGATCGGCCCGGTGCGATTCGCAGTCGAGTTCCACCGTGGCGACGATGAGCAGCCGGATACCGTGACGGCATGAACCTCATCGGCTGGATCGTCGTCGGTCTGCTGGCCGGCGGTCTGGCGCGCTGGATCGTCAAGGACGATCGCGCCGGCTGCATCTACACCATGATCATCGGCGTCCTGGGGGCGATCATCGGTGGCGGGCTGATGTCGCTGGTCGACGCCGACGGCGTCGACGACTTCTCGTTCCGCTCGATCGGAGTCGCGGCGATCGGTGCCGTGCTCCTGCTGTTGGTCTTGCAGGCACTCGCGGGTCGGGGTCCGCGTAGCGGAGCGCGTCGCTAGTGCCGTGTCCGTGAAACGCTCGGGGTGTCGGCGCCGAGTGGGGATCGTTTGCTCGCACGGCGCACCGACGACGGGCTGGCAGGCGATGAACCCATCGGTGCGCAACGCGTTCTTCTTCCCAGTGTTCTTCCTGTCACCGATCGTCGCCGCGGTGACCGGTGCGGCGATGAGGGCGTCAGGTCGCCGCCCGGCGTGGAGGTGGTTCTTCGCTGCGGCATGCGTGCACCTCATCGGAGGGCTCGTGCCGACCATGGCGATCAACGTTGCGATGACCCGTGAGCTCGCCGATCTCGCGATCCCCGTCAACGGTCGACGAGGCGCGACGGAGCTGGGGCGACTATTCCGGTCCTTGGCAGTTCTGGAACACGATTCGCACCACCGGCAGCGGTGTCGCCCTGGTGCTCGCAGCGATCGGACGACGGGCGTCGTCAGCCGGCTCGGGGTGACGACGCTCCGGCCGGGCGATCGTCGATGTCGAGCACCAGCGGGGCGTGATCGGATGGCTTCTCGATCGGATGGTCATCGGCTCGCTGATCGATGTCGATCCACACCGACCGGGCGCGATCGGCGACGTCCGCACTGCAGAACGCAAGGTCGATGCGGAGCCCGCGGTTCGACTCGAACTGGCCCGGCCGGTAGCTCCACCACGTGAAGACCCCCGGCTCGGGCCGGTGCTCCCGCGTGACGTCGCGCAGGCCGAGATCGACCAGTGCCCTGATCGCCGCACGCTCCGGCGCGCTGGCGTGGGTGCGGCGTCGCCAGCGCGACGGGTCGTAGATGTCGAGGTCGGTCGGGGCGACGTTGAGGTCGCCGGCGAGCACGGTCGCTCGGTCGGCCCGCACCACCGTCCGGAGCCGCTCGAGCCAGACCAACTTGAACAGGTAGTGCGGATCGTCGAGCTCGCGGCCGTTCGGGGCATACACGGAGTGCACGTCGATCCCACCACACAGGGCCGAGATGACCCGTGCCTCGTCATACGGCGCCCGGTTGGTGCCCGGGAACCCGCACCGTACGTCGTCGAGGCCGACCCGGCTGAGGATCGCGACCCCGTTCCAGTGGTCTCGGCCATGGTGGGCGGCGTCGTAGCCCAGCTGCGAGTAGCCGGCGGCGTATGCCTCGAACGCGGCGTCCGCGCACTTGGTCTCCTGCATCAGCATGACATCTGGTTCGTGCTCGCGCATCCAGTCGAGGACGCGCCGGTGTCGGGATCGGATCGAGTTGACGTTCCAGCTGGCGATGCGCACGACCCGGCGACGGTATCGGCCTGCGTCGGTGACGACCGAGTGGGTTCACCGGAACTTCATCGTCGCGCCGCTCATGGCTCGATGTCGATCTGGCTCCATGGATGGTGAAGGACAGTCCGACCGGACGGACATCGGGACCCACGTCCCGATGGACGTCGGCTGCTGACGTGACAGGAAGGAGTGGTCATGAAGAGGATGCTGCTGACACTGACGACGGTCGGCGTGCTCGCCGTGCCCGTCGGCCTGGTGGCTGCGCAGGACGAGACGCCCCAACCGACGCCCGATCCCCCGCCCACCCGCATGGAGCAGGAGCAACACCGGACGCAGGAGCACGACGGTATCGGCGTGCAGCGTCAGGAGCGCGAGCAGCTCCAGCTGCGCGAGAACGACGGTGAGTGCACGGGTGATCAGGTCCGTGATATGGCGGGGCGCGACGAGGGTGTTGCGGGGCAGGTCCGGGATCAGGATCGTGTGCGGGACGGGACGTGCGACGGTGAGTGCACGGGTGATCAGGTCCGTGATATGGCGGGGCGTGACGAGGGTGTTGCGGGGCAGGTCCGGGATCAGGATCGTGTGCGGGACGGGACGTGCGACGGTGAGTGCACGGGTGATCAGGTCCGTGACCGTGATATGGCGGGGCGTGACGAGGGTGTTGCGGGGCAGGTCCGGGATCAGGATCGTGTGCGGGACGGGACGTGCGACGGTGAGTGCACGGGTGATCAGGTCCGTGACATGGCGGGCCGCGATCGGTGATCGGCCGGTCGAACACCTGCTGTCCCGAGCCGCCATCGGTGTCCGCGCCGGTGGCGGCTCTCGGCGTCGGATCACTCCACCTCGGGGGCGCTTCCGGGCGGCGCCCCGCGGGCTTCTGGCAGAGCCCGAGGTGATCCTTGATGACTCACGGCCCTGGCGGTACGGGTCGACTGGCGAGAAGATCGCGTCGTGGCCGGTGAACGCATCCTGGTCGTCGACGACGAATCGGGAATCCGGGAGCTCGTCGGCACCTATCTCCGCGCCGAGGGGTTCGTCGTCGACGAGGCGGCTGACGGCGAGGCCGCACTCGAGCTGTTCGGCCGCCGATCACCCGATCTGATCGTGCTCGATCTTCGGCTCTCCGGTATCGGTGGGTTCGACGTCCTGCGGGAGATCCGCCGGACGTCGGGGGTGTTCGTGATCGTGCTCACCGCCCGCGACGAGGAGTCCGACAAGTTGATCGGCCTCGAGCTGGGGGCCGACGACTACGTGACCAAGCCGTTCAGTCCGCGAGAGCTCGTGGCGCGCGTGCGAGCGGTGCTCCGGCGGAGACGCGCCTCCGACGAGGACGGTGAGCCGGACGATCTCGCCCGGTTCGACGGGCTCCTGATCGATGTCGGCCGTCGCGAGATCGAGGTCGACGGCGCCCCCGTCGAGTTGACCCACCTGGAGTTCGAGTTGCTGGCGGCACTCGCGAACGCCCCGGGCAGGGTATTCACGCGCCGCCAGCTCATCGAGCGCGTGTGGGGATGGGACTTCTACGGCGACGAACGGCTCGTCGACGTACACATCCGCAATCTCCGCAAGGCGCTCGCCGATCCGGCGGACGCCCCGAGGTTCGTCGGAACGGTTCGCGGCGTCGGCTACAAGCTGGTGGCGAAGCGGTGAGGCCGAGCGTGCGCCGCCTCCGTACGCGGCTCTTCCTGTCGTACCTCGCCGTGGTTGCCGCCGGTGCGATCGTGATGTTCGCCGTCGGCACCGCCGTGACCCGCACCGTCTACGAACGACGGCTCGGAGGGTTCGGGTTCGGTCGAGGCCAGGGACGGAGCAACCAGGTCACACAGGTGGAGCTGCAGAGCGCTCTCGACGAATCGTTGATCCCGGCGCTGCTCGCGGGGAGCGGCGCCGCGATCGTCGTCGCTGCCGTCGTCGCATGGTTCGTCGGCGGACGGGTGCTGCGGCCGCTCGATCAGGTCCGGGCGGCCACCCGGCGCATGGCGGCAGGTGACTTCGACGCGGCAGTGTCCCAGCCCGCAGAGGTCGAGCTCGCCTCGCTCGCCAACGACGTGAACCGACTGGGTGCCCACCTCGCCACGGTCGAGCGGCGTCGGTCGGAGCTGCTCGCCGAGGTCACCCACGAGCTCCGCACCCCGATCACGCTGATCCGGGGTCGGATGGAAGCAGTGCTCGACGGAGTCGTCGAAGCATCTGATCAACTGTTCGTCTCGGTTGCCGACGAGGCTGCGCGCATGCAGCGGCTGGTCGACGATCTCGCCCTGCTGTCTCGTGCCGACGAAGGTGTACTCGAACTCGATCTCGCCGACCTCGATCTGGCCGAGGTCGCCGCCGCTACGGCACATCGGCTTCGGCCACAGTTCGATCATGCCGGCGTGACGCTGGTCGTGGAGCCGTCGGGTCGGACGTTGCCGGTGCTCGGAGACCGGGATCGGTTGATGCAGGTCCTCACGAACATCCTGGGCAACGCGCTCGGCCAGACCCCTGCGAGTGGAACGGTCACGGTGCAGCCAGGCGGTGATGCCGACACCGTCTGGATCGAGATGGTCGACACCGGCAGTGGGATCGCACCCGGCGAGCTCGACCGGATCTTCGAGCGGTTCCATCGTGGGTCCGATGCCGCATCGACACCGGGTCGAGCCGGCAGCCCCGCACGGACCGGACGTGGCCTCGGCCTGACGATCGCTCGCAGCCTCGCACGTGCCCACGGCGGTGACGTGGTTGCCTCGTCGGCCGGTCCGGGGCTCGGGGCGACGTTCCGGCTGACGATCCCGCGACGCTGATCAGCCAGCGTGCGACTACGGGAGTCCGGCGTGAGGATGCCGGACGGTCATCGTGTAGATCGCGCCGGCCGCCTTGTCGGCGACCTCGTCGGGGTGACTGTCGGGGGCACACAGCACGTGCAGCGTCAGACCGTCGGCACCGCCGAGCATGCAGGCAAACGTCGGCTGAGGCGTCGGGATCCGGTCGGTGATGGTCCCACCCTCCTCGACCCGCACCACCTGGGAGCCCAAGGCGTCGCTGAACCAGATGCCACCCGCGGCGTCGAGCGTGCACCCGTCGGGCGCGGTGCCGGGCATCTCGGCCCACTGGCGCCGATCGGTGAGCGTGCCGTCGTCGCAGATGGCGAACGCGACGAAGTCGCCGCCGAACGACTGGCCGACGATCAGGGTGCCGCCGTCGGGCGTGATGACCGATCCGTTGGGGAACGCCATCGACGCTGCTGCGACCTCGACCGACCCGTCGGGTCGTACGAGGGCGAGGTCGGCAGGGGCGAAGGACGACCGGGCCTCGAGATCGAAGCCGAAGTTGCCGACGTAGGCGTGACCCCTCGAATCGACGACCATGTCGTTGCAGTGCCAGGCGGCGACCCCCGACAGATCGGCATGCTCGACGAGGGTGCCGGCGCCGGCGTCTCGCATCAGCTTCCGCTGGGTCATGAACACCGCGAGCAACGTGCCGTCGGGAAGCCAACCGAGCCCGGACGGTCGATCGTCCAGACCGGAGAAGACCGCGTCCCGCTCGCCGTCGGCGGTGACGGTGTAGATCGCGCGCTGGTGGAAGTCGGAGTACCAGAGCACGCCGTCGTGCCAGCGGGGCCCCTCCGCGAAATCGATGCCATCCACCAGCAGTTCCCACGTCATGCACCGGGACGCTAGGGCGGTGCTCGCCGGACGCCGGCACCGGGGTCGACTCGGGGTTCGTCGCCGCTCGCATCGGTGGCGACCCGATCGTGTGCACAACGTGGCAGGGCCGAGACCTTCGCCACGACCAGGAGCCGTGGAGCCCGTTGCGGCCCGGTCCGGGTCGTCGACCATGCTGGCGTGATGGTGTTCGACACCCGACTCACGATCGACGGAGACACGATCACAGGGCCTGTCCGGTATCCGCGACAGATGCTCGCCGATCAGGAGTACGACGGCCACACCAGCGTTCACGATGGCGAGGTCGCCGACGAGCTCGGGCTGGCGGGCGCTCCGATCGAGGGCCCGACGCACTTCAGCCAGTTCGATCCGATCGGTCACTCGCTGTGGGGTCGGCGATGGTTCGAGACCGGCTGCGTCAGCGCCCACTTCCAGACGATGGTGATCGAGGGTGAGGCGGTCGTCGCGACCGCCACACGCCAGGCCGACGGCGCCGCCCGGATCGACGCCGCCAAGACCGACGGAACACCGGTCCTGACGGGCACGATGTCGGTCGATCCGACCGCTGCGACCGAGCTGCGCGAGCGGCTGGCCACCGCGCAGGCCCGAGAGAGCGGCGAACTGTTCATCGTGGACGAGGTCACCGTCGGGGAGCGGCACCGCTTCGGGGGCAGCGTCATGGTCGACATGACGACTTCGAACGGGAACCTGTACCCGTTCTCGCTCCGACAGAAGCTCGCCGGCATCACCGAACCGAGCCGCTGGTACGAGACTGGCGACAATCCGTGGGGTCGGCCGATCGTGCCGTTCGAGATGTTCAGCGTGCTCAGCCACAAGATCGGCGCCGGGTTGCAGGTGCGGGGCCCGGCGGTCGGATTGTTCATCGACCTGGAGGTGAGAGCGCTCGGCACACCGCTGTTCGTCGGCGAGGAGTACCTCCTGGAACGGGAGGTACTCGCGGTCGGTCAGAGTCGCCGGGTCGAGTCGCACTGGGTCGAGACGCTGCTGCGGTCGGCGGCGAGCGGCGCGCCGGTCGCGACCGTCCTGCTCCATTCCGGGGTCTTCAAGGCCTCCTACGCTGGCTACCCCGCCGATCGGCTGTGAGCTCCGGTGAGCGATCTACGCTCACCGGATGGGTGACGCGGAGACACGAGTCGACGTCGAGGGACACCTCGATCTGAGCCGGACCGTCGACGACCTGAATCGGTTGCTGCGGCTGCGGACGACGCCGATCGGGATGAAGCGCTACGCCACGGTCGCGGAGATGGAGGCGGTCCCGAAGATCCGACGTCCGGGGTCGATCCACACCACCGATCAGATCGTCGGTCAGGCTGCGCGCAACGGATGGACGGTCGGCATCACCAAGGCCGATCTGGTCGGCGACCAGTGCGCGGCCGTGATCGGGCTACACCCGCGCGACGACGACTGGCTCGCAGGCGAACGCTACGCGGGGGTGTGGTACTCCACACCGGAGGACGCCGCAGCACACCAGGCGGCGATGGATCTACCCGAGTTCGGCGAGTACGAGGCGCTCGCCGTCTCACCGTTGGCGAGCGGACGTCTCGATCCACCCGACATCTGCCTCGTCTACGCCACGCCGGCGCAGATGATCCTGTTCATCAACGGACTGCAGTGGGCCGGCTACCGCAAGCTCGAATGGGGATGCGTGGGGGAGTCGTCGTGCGCCGACTCGTGGGGGCGGGCCCTCGCCACCGGCGAGCCGAGCCTGGCGATCCCGTGCTTCGCGGAGCGTCGGTACGGCGGCGTGATGGAGGACGAGCTGCTGATGGCCATCCCGCCCCACCTCCTCCCGAAGGTGGTCGACGGACTCGACGCGCTGTCGCGGAACGGCTTGCGCTATCCGATCCCGCCGTACGGCATCACCACCGATGCGCGCGCCGGACTCGGCGTGAGCTACGGCGGCTGACGACCGGTTGCGCTCGGATCCGGGTCTCGCGCAGCAGGTACTGTCCCGCCATGGCGATCGAGCTCAACCACACGATCGTGCACGCGCACGATCCGGATGCCGAGGCGGCGTTCTTCGTCGAGATGTTCGACCTCCCGCCGGTGCGTACGTTCGGGCACTTCCTCGTCGTCGAGCTCGCCCACGGGCTCACGTTCGATGTCCTGACCGGTGACGACTACGACCACCAGCACTTCGCGTTCCTCGTCACCGAGGACGAGTTCACCGAGATCTTCCGGCGCATCCTCGACGGTGGCGTCGATCACTGGGCCGACCCGGGCCGACAGCAGCCCGGCGCGATCAACCATCACGACGGTGGACGCGGCGTCTACTTCACGAGTCCCGGCGGACACTTCCTCGAGATCATCACCCGGCCCTACGGGAGCAGCGTGTGATCCGGAGCCGATCCTGATGCTCATCAAGCGGGCGGTACTCGACCGGATCGTCGCCGGTGAGATCGACACGGTGTTCCGGCGGCAGCGCCGGCCGACCGTGAGATCGGGTGGCACGCTGCGAACACCGGTCGGGATGCTCGACATCGTGCTCGTCGAGCAGATCGAGCTCGGCGACATCACCGTCGCCGATGCCCGACGGGCCGGCTACGACGACATCGAGTCCGTCGCGGCCGACCTGGTCGCGAAACCCGATGGCGTGGTGCTCCGCGTGCGTGTCCGTTTCGGCGGCGCCGACCCACAGCTCGGGCTCCGCGAACGTGCCGATCTCACCGCAGCGGAGATGGCCGATCTCGTCGCCCGACTCGACCGATACGACGCAGCCAGTCCGGCCGGTCCGTGGACCCGTGGGTTCCTGCGCTCGATCGGTGAGCATCCACACGTCCGCGCCCCCGATCTGGCCGTTGCGATCGGATGGGAGATCGCTCCGTTCAAGGCCAACGTCCGCAAGCTGAAGTCCTTGGGCCTGACGATCAGCCACAGTCCTGGGTACGAGTTGTCGCCCCGCGGCCGAGCGTTCCTCGACCGCGAGGCGTCGGCCCCGAACCACCGCGGTTAGCGTCGTCGGCATGTGGGGCATCGAGATCCGTGAGCAGGGTGGGCCAGAGGTCATGGAGTGGCGCGAGCTGCCAGACCCGACGGCCGGTGATGGCCAGGTCGTGGTCGAGCTCGCCGCCGCAGGGTTGAACTTCATCGATACGTACCAGCGCTCGGGGCTGTACCAGGTCGGGTTGCCGTACGTCCTCGGCCTGGAAGGTGCCGGCACGGTGACCGAGATCGACGACGGGGTGACGTCGCTGACGGTCGGCGACCGGGTGGCGTGGGCGACCTGCCCGGGGTCGTACGCCGAGCGCGTCGCGGTACCCGCCGAGGTGGTCATGCAGGTGCCCGCCGGCATCGAGTGGGACGTCGCCGCCGCCGTGCCGCTCCAGGGCATGACCGCCCACTTCCTGGCGACCGACACCGTCGCCCTGGCCGAGGGGGATCGCTGCTTGATTCACGCCGGTGCAGGCGGCGTCGGCCTGCTGTTGATCCAGATCGCCAAGCTGCGTGGAGCGGAGGTGTTCACGACGGTCGGCACGGCGGAGAAGGCCGAGCTGGCCGCGGCCGCCGGCGCCGATCACACGATCCTCTATCGCGAGGTCGACTTCGTGGAGGCGATCCGCGACCTCACCGGTCAGGAACGACCGCTCGACGTCGTGTACGACGGGGTGGGTCGGTCCGTGTTCCTGCCCAGCCTCTCCGTCATCCGCATGCGCGGCACGATGGTGACGTTCGGCAACGCGTCGGGTCCGGTCGATCCGATCTCACCGCTCGAGCTGTCGGCGAACGGATCGCTGTTCCTGACGCGACCGACCCTGTTCCATCACGTGACCTCCCACGACGAGATCCAGCGTCGAGCGGACGATCTCTACGGCTGGATCGGTGCGGGTTCTCTCGACGTCCGCATCGGTGCTCGCTTCGGATTGGCCGACGCTGCCGACGCTCACCGGGCGCTCGAATCCCGTCAGACGACCGGCAAGGTGATCTTGACGCCCTGAGCGGGGTCACCGTCGGCGAAGGTGGGGGCCGACGGCGATGATCGACGTCGCCGCGACGCAGACGAAACCGACGATGATCATCGCAGTGCTCACCGAGGTGGCCGACACCAACCCGACGAGCAGGAGCGCACCGATCGGGAACGCCCCGTTCTGCGCCATCGCGGACAACCCCATCACGCGGCCCATCAACTCCGATGGCGTGTTCACCTGCGTGAGGGTACGCAGCAGCGTCATCGAAACCCCGCCGCTCAGGCCCCACATGAAGGCGAAGACCGCTGTCGCGACGTAGGCGCGCGAGGCTCCGATCGCGATGAGCCCGCCCCCGAGCGGCCCGATCGAGAACACCGTCAGGACGAGCCCCGGTCGGGTCGGGGTCCAGCGGGTGGCGATCACCATCGAGGTGATCATCATCCCCAGGCTCATGAACACGTTGAGCGCGCTCGCGGCCAGCGATTCGCGTCCGAGGACATCGCGTGCGAACTCGGGGAGCAGCAGCGTCGACGTCGCGATCGCCAGGCCCATGACGCCGGCGATCCCCAGCAGCGACCGCAGCGGTTGCGTGCCGAGCGCGATGCGTGCACCCTCGCGGATCGCGCCGCGACGGTTCGCGGGCGACGCCCGTTCGGGCAGTGGGGTCGTGGCGTAGCGGATCGCACCGAGCACGCCCGCAACGGTGATCAGCCAGAATCCGGACGCGATCCCGAAGGCCTGGATGACGGCGCCGCCGAGGAAGGTGCCGGCGATCACCGACACCATCATGCTGAGGTTCTGGATCGCGACCGCCTGCATCAGGCGGCCACCGGGAACGACCGCCGGCACGAGGGCCTGCATCAGCGGGATCAGCATCGACGGTGCGATCGCGGTCGCGAACCCGCAGACCATGGCCAGGGGAACCGTCATCGCATCGGCGGCGACGAGCGCACCGGTGAAGCCGAACCCGAACGCGCTGGCGCCGAACAGGACGACGCCGAGTCGCCGCGGATCGAGGCGATCGGCGAGCGAGCCCGCCCACGCCGAGAGGAACAGCGGCGGGAGACCGATCACGATGCCGAGGATCGCGGTCGCCGGGTTCCATTCGGTGAGCTCGCCGATCAGCCAGACGAACACGAACCGGCTCGTGCCGAAGGCGACGGCAGACAAGACGTTGGCGATCATCAGACCGCGGAAGCCCGGCAGGCTCAGCAGGCCGAGCACCCCGTCGGGGACGCCGGCCGGGTTCGGCGCTCGACGGCCGGTGGACGTGACGGGGATCTCGGTGGTCAACGGGTGATCCTGAGGTCGCCGGCCATTGGCCCGATCCTGCCCGCCGACGCTCCCGGACGGCGAGTCAGCCGCCTGCGGTCGTCGCCAACCAGTCCCTGGCGTCGATCATCATCTCGATGCGCTGGCTGTGCGCCATCGGGTAGCCGACGTCGGTCGCGATCCAGCCTGCATTGCGCAGAGCCTCGGCGGCGGCACGGCCACGATCGGGGGTGATGATCTGGTCGCGTTCACCGACTTGGACGAGGGCCGGTCGGCCGCTCCCGGTTCCGGGATCGAGGTCGAGGTCGAGCCGGTCGACCTCGGGGAGCGCGCAGCACATCGCCCACACGCCGGCGTACCGGGGTGCGCCGCGGCGGAGTGCGAGCGCGAGCGCAAGGAATCCGCCCTGGGAGAATCCGCCGATGACCGTGTGCTCCGGGCCGATGCCGGCCGAGTCGTTCTCGGCGGTGACGAAGGCGTCGAGCGTCGTGAGGGCGTGGTGGAACGAGTCGGGAACCGGCCCGGTGTCGCTGCGGTCGTACCACGAGGCACCGTCGCCGTCGGGGAGGTCGTGGAGGGCGCGCGGGCGCACCGCGGTGAAGCGTTCGTCCGGGTCGACGAGTGGGACGTAGGCGGCGAGATGGTGCTGCTCCGCGCTCCAGCCGTGGAGCAGGATCAGCAGGCGCTCGGCGCCGTCGCGGTCGAGCCGGTACGAGGTGATGCTCACAGCGACCACTCTGCCACCCCGTTGCGAGTCGAGACACAACTCGCGACGTCAGGTGGGGAGGTGGACGCCGAGCCTGGGGAGGACCTCGGTCGCGGTGAGCTCGAGTTGTTCGTCCATCTGGTCCTGGGTCAGTCCGGGCAGGTCGAAGAACATCACGAAGTGCTCGACGCCGACCTCGTCCCGGTAGCGGCCGATCAGATCGGCGCACTCCTCCGGCGAACCGATGATCATCTGGTCCTGCTCGATCGAGTCCTCGAGCGTCGGCTTGAAGTCGAACGGCGCCGGGCTCCCGTCGGGCAGCGTGTAGGCCCGGAAGCGTCCGTACGGTGCGAGGAAGCGGATCCACTCGTCGTGGGCGTTGCGGGCGCCGTCCTTGGCCGCCTGCGTGGACGGCGCGACGTGCATCGGGATCGCGAGGCAGCGGGCGTCGCTGCGGCCGATGTCCCAGCCGCCTTCCGCGGCCCTGGCGCCGAAGTCCTCCCACCACGTCCGCGTACCGGCGATGCCGCGGCTGGGAATGACGGCATGGTGACGCACGCGGGCGGCGTAGTCGAGGGTTGGCCGGGAGGTCACCGCCTGCCAGACGTCGATCGGTGCGATCGGCTTGGGGACGAGCGTGAGGTCCTTCACGGTCGACCCGCGGTCGGGGATGCCGGGTGGCGGCAGGGTGAAGTGCTTGCCGCTGAACGAGAACGTCTCGTTCCACCACGCCGCCTTGATGATCTCCATCGACTCCTCGAAGATCTCGCGGTTGACCCGGTCGAGTTCGGCGGACATCTCGTTGTCGCCCGATGCCACGACGCCGCCGAGCGACTGCGCCTCCCGCGGCACGGTACCGCGACCGACGCCGAACTGGATCCGGTCACCCGTGAGGATCTGCATCATCGCGGCATCCTCCGCGAGCCGGAGCGGGTGCCACTGTGGGACGACGTTGAACATCTGTCCGAGTCGGAGGCGTTCGGTCTCCTTGGCCAGGTGGAGCCCGAACAGGATCAGGTTCGGGGTGACCTCGTAGCCCTCGTACTGGAAATGGTGCTCGGTGAGCCACATCGTGTCGTAGCCGAGCCGGTCCATCGTCGTGGCCCAGTGGGTGAGGTGCCGGTAGGTGGCGAGGTAGTCGTTGTTGCCGTATCGGCGGTCGACCGGCTGTGGGCCGGCGTATCCGGCGTCGGGCATCGGCACGGTGCCGTAGAAGTTGGCGTCGACTCGCATTCGCCCAGTCTCGCAGGCGCCTGTTTCCGTCTGGTGAATCGTGCTCGGAAGGGTCCGGGCGCGCGCGGGGCGTCGAGCTACCGGAGTGCCCCGTGCCCGACGTCGATCCAGACGAGCCGGTGGTCGCTGCTCGGGAACCCGAAGGGCACCGGGTCGTTGAACACGCCGACGAGCGGGAACAGCGGGTCGTCCGTCGTCGGCCAGAACACACCGGCGTCGGTGATCCGCAGGTTCTTGCTGGGCAGCACGTAGTCGGCGCGCAGGTTCCCGGGTGAGCTGTCGGAGAAGTCGGCGGTGTCGAACGCCGGGTCGCTGAGATGGGTCGTGTTCGCCCCGCCCTGGAGGATCGACTGCTCCGTGGCGCCGAGGCTGGACGGGGTGACCTTCGCGTTGACCCGTGGGTTGTCGAGCAGTTGCTGGATGGAACCGGGAATGCTGTCGCCGTCGAGCGGGTCGGAGTTCTGGTCGCCGGCGATGACGAACATCGAGCCGGGCTTCAGCCCGCCCTTCCCTCCTTGGTCGTCGTAGATGTAGCGACCGGCCGCCCGGCCGGGCCCGACATAGTCGGCCCAGAAGCGGATCTCGTCGTGGTTGCGCGTGCCGTTGCGGTCCTCGGGGCCGTCGAACACCGGTGGGGTCGGGTGACTGACCAGGAAGTGGACGGTCTTCTTGCCGATCCGGATCGGGACATCCCAGTGGCTCTTCGACGACAGGCGGAACACGTCGAGCTCCTCCGGCGAGTACCAGTCGGCGGGTCCCGGCTTCGAGGGATCGTCGGGCAGGAGTGCGCCCGGCATGTCCTTCCACAGGAAGTTCTGGAACGTACGGATGTCGTCATACCGGATCGGATGCATCGAATAGACCGCCATCCCGAACTGGCCGGGGAAGAAGCCGAACCCGAACGAGTCGTTCGGTACGAAGTCGCCCGCCGCGCCGCTGTTGTCGAGATCGAAACCCGAGAAGATGCCGGTGTTCGACGGCGCGGTGAACCGGTATGGATACTGGATCGGGTCTGCGGTGCCGTGGGCCACCATCAGGTAGTTGTCGTGGAACCCGTCGAGCGCGACGTCGCCGTCGTCGTAGTCGAACTCGTTGATGAGGAGCACCTCGGGCCGGGTGCGTTGGATGATCTCGGCGATCACGTCGGGCTGCGCACTACCCGGCGCCGACACCTCGGCTGCGAGCGCACCTGCGGTGCCCCGGTTGAGTGAAGCGTTGAACGTGGCGAAGCGGACCGCCGTCGGTTTCGACCCCCCTCCCCCGTGGGCCTCGACCGTCGCGGTCGAGCCGGCGGCGACGACGGCGGGTGTCGTCAACGCGATGGCGACGAGGGCGGATCGAACGCGGCGGGAACGCATGGGACGACTCCTGAACGATGGTCTGATGGGACCACCCCATGATGACACCCTCCAGGCCGTCGCTCAACCGGCCGGGGGTCGTGGTCGTAGGCTCTGCTCGCCATGAGCCCGATCCCGACGATCGATCTGTCGCCGTTCGCAACCGGCGCGCAGCTGCCGACGGGCGTCGCTGATCGGGTCGCCGCGGACGTCGACTTCGCGTTGCGACGGGTCGGGTTCGTCACGGTCACCGGCCACGGCGTGACACCCGGGGTGAAGCAGGACTACTTCGCCGCCATGCGGGGATTCTTCGCGCTCCCGCTCGCCGAGAAGGAGAGGATCGCGATCGGAAACAGCCCGTGCCACCGCGGGTACGTCGGATTCGGCACGGAATCGCTCGACGGCGCGCTCGGCGGCGACGAGGATGCGATCGGAACCGCGGCGACGGGTGACCTGAAGGAGACCCTCGACACGGGTATCGAGCACGGTCCCGACCACCCCGAAGTGGTCGCGGGGACACCGCTCCACGGCTCGAACCAACTTCCTGATCTGCCGGGTTTCCGTGATGCCTGGGAGGCCTACCAGCGCGCCGCGATCGAGGCCGCGTTGCGGATGCAGCGTGCGATGGCGGTGGCGCTCGGCCTCGCGCCCGGCCACTTCGAGGCGCAGCCCGGCGAGACGATGTTCCACCTGCGCCTCATCCACTACCCACCGCAGAGTCGGATGACCCCGGCGCCCGGGCAACTCGGATGCGGTGCCCACACCGACTACGGCACCCTCACCGTGCTGGCCGACGACGGCGTCGGTGGGCTGCAGGTCCGGCTGCGATCGGGCGACTGGGTCGATGTCGAGGTCGCCGACGGGCACCTGGTCGTGAACCTGGGCGACCTGATGGCGATCTGGACGAACGACCGCTGGGTGTCGAACCCCCACCGCGTCGTCAACCCGGCCGGCGTCGATCGCTACTCGTCGGCGCTGTTCGTCACCCCTCCCTTCCACCTCACGATCGAGACCCTGCCGGCCTGTCGCGACGATGATGGCGGCAGCCGCCACGAGCCCTTGGTGTCGGGCGCGTACCTGCTGTCACGCTTCGACGGCACCCACGCCTATCGCAATCCGCTCTCGTGATCGGGAGTTGACGGGAGGCGATCGCAGACTGTTGACGTTCGTCCCTCGTCCGTGGGCCTACCCGTCGGTAACCTGAAGCGGAGAGGCAGCCGTCGACGAGGTGGTCATGGCCGAGAACCAGCGAGCGGAAGACGCTTACGGTGTGGTGCTCAACCCGGTGTGGTGGCGCGATGTCGTTCGCGACGTGCACCCGGGCAATCGGGCTCCCGTCTACCTGTCGTCCGATGCTGCCACCGCCCCGGGTGCCTCGGCCTCCCCGCTGGTGCTGCTCCACGGCGTCGGCAACGACGGCTCGATCTTCTCGCCGATCATGTCGTCGCTGGCCGACTTCGGTCCGGTCGTGGCCCCCACGATGTCGCCGGACCTGCTTCGCGACACCGGCAGCGAACGGCTCGAAGTATCGGCCAAGCTCGTCGACTGGTTGACCGAGCTGGCGCCACCACCGTGGCGCATCGTCGGGCACTCGATGGGTGGGTTGATGACCGGGCTGATCCTGCGTTCGAGACCCGAGTTGGTGTCGAGTGCGGTGCTCCTGAACTCGCCCCTGCCCGGGGTGGTCCATCGCATCCGCGAGGGCGATTCGTTCGACCGCACCGGTCGCGCACTGTTGTTCATGCGGTTGCTGGCCAGGGTCACCGCGCTCGGACGGCCTCGGTTGCCGCGACCGTTGCGGGTGGCCGAGGTGGCGCTGGTACGCCAGGCGCTCCGCGGGTTCGTGCACGATCCGAGCGAGCTCGACAACCGGGTGCTGAGCCGGGCGATCCTTGCTTCCCGCACGACCGACGGGATCGACTTCCTCGAGTTGGCCGAGCAGTTGCCGGCCTGGGAGTCCGAGCCCTTCACCGGGGTGCCGGTCCACATCGTCCTGGGTGACGCCGACCCGCTCGTTCCGATGGTCGACGTCGACGCGATCCGGGCCGCGTACCCCGGCGCCTCGCTCCAGATGCTGCCCGACTGTGGTCACTTCGCCCACATCGAGTGGCCCCGACAGACGGTCGACGCGATCATCGCCCACCTCGCGCTCGCTCCGGCCTGAAGGCCCTGGGCAGCGGACCTCGCGCAACCGTTGCGACCGGCTGGTCGACTAGTCTTCCAGGGTGCGACTGGAGGTCACCCGCAAGAGCGATCTCGCGGTGCGCGCCCTGCGCGCCCTCGATCGGGCCGATCGTCGGGTGAAGGGGCCCGAGTTGGCGGAGATGGTCTGCAGCACCCCCGGATTCGTTGCTCAGGTCGTCAATCCGCTGGTTCGGGCCGGGTGGGTGCGTTCCGATCCGGGTCCGACGGGTGGGTATTCGCTCGAAGTCGATCTCGCCGGGGTCTCGGTGCTGTCGGTCATCGAGGCGGTGGAGGGGCCGACCGATGCCGGCCGATGTGTGCTCGCCGATCGCCCGTGTGACGAGCGGGGCCCATGCGCACTGCATGCCGCTTGGCAGCGGGCGCGCGTCGAACTCCTTCGCGAGCTCGACTCCACGACGGTCGACGACGTCGCAGACACCGCGCTCGATCGGACGCGATAACCGGCGTCGCACTCCGCTCTTCTCGGGACTTCCGGCCCTGCAATTCATAAGTCGATGACTATTGAATTAGAGATAAGACAAGGGCTTGGCGGGCGTCGAGTGAGCGCCCACGCCCGGATCGGAGGACTGACCATGAACAGCACACGGATCGGGCGTGTGGTCCTGGCCACACTTTTCATCGCGGGGATGGTCGGTTGCGCCGACGACGGGGCCCCTGGCTCGCCGGTCGGAGGCGCCGCCGTCGCGGCCGATCCGGCAGCGACGGTCGACGGCTCGGTACTCCGGCCCGGCGCGACGGTCGAGTTCGTCGCCACGGATTTCGCGTTCAGCCCGATGACGCTGACGGCCGAGCCGGGCACCTACGCCGGGCTCCTCGTCAACACCGGCGGCGTCGCACACGACATCGCGTTCGCCGGTGGTGAGCCGATCGTCGCCGAACCTGGCGAGACCGTCGAGTTCGAGTTCGAGGTGCCGGAAGGAGGCGTCGAGTTTCTCTGCACGATCCCCGGCCACGCCGATGCGGGAATGACCGGCATCGTGCAGACGCCTGCGTCGGCGCCGACGGCGGATGCGACGGCCGAGCATGCAGACGGGGGCCCGGCAGCGGTCGAGGCCGATCCCGACGCTCCCCCCTACGAACTCCGCGATCCGACTGCACCGGCCCGGGGCGAGGGCGAGGGCATCACGCTGGTGGAGGGCGGAGCACCTGACGGTGGCGATCTGATCGAGGTCGAAATGGTCGTCGAGGAGAAGCTGATGACGGTCGCCGAGGGCTACGAGCAGCTCGTGTGGACGTTCAACGGTGAATTGCCCGGACCCGTGATCCGCACGTGGGTCGGCGACACGGTCCGCGTCCATCTGGTGAACCCGGCCGAGGCGTCGGCGTTCCACTCCGTCGACTTCCACGCCTCCCAGGTCGCGTGGAACGACGAGATGCGGTCCATAGCCCCAGGCGAGGACCTCGTCTACGAGTTCACGACCGACTACGCCGGGGTCTGGATGTACCACTGCGGCACGGACCCGGTGCTGCATCACATCGCGAACGGCATGTTCGGCATGGTGATCGTCGAACCCGAAGGCGGCCTGCCATCGATCGACCAGGAGTTCTTCCTGGTGCAGAACGAGTGGTACCTCGGCCCGCAGGGCGAGGTCTCCTCGTTCGCCAAGGCGAACGTCGCCGCTCCCGAACCGGACTTCGTGATGTTCAACGGCATCGCCTTCCAGTACAAGGATCACCCGATCGAGGTCGCGACCGGTGAGGACGTGCGGCTCTACGTGCTCGACGTCGGCCCGTCGATCGACTCCTCGTTCCACATCGTCGGCACGATCTTCCATTCCGTGACCCGCGAAGGTGTGCACCTCGTCCAAGGCAACGACGGGAGCTGGGGGTCGCAGGCCGTCGATCTGGCGCCGGCCCAGGGTGCGGTGATCGAACTGCGCACGGCCGAGGACGGCCTCTACCCGATCGTCACCCACGCCTTCAACTTCCCCGGGCGCGGGGCGGTCGGCCTGTTGCAGGCAGGCGACGGCCAGCCCTGATCCACGGATCTGCCGACGATCGGTGTCCTCCCGACCCACGCCCACCTCACCCTCCGCCGGGTGAGGTGGGTAGGCCCGCGTCAGGCAGTGCCGAACTCGGTGTCCCAGGCGCGCACGAACCGCCGAAAGCGCTGGTGAGCGTACGGGAGGAACCGGATCTTCTGGATCGGCTCGAGCGCCAGCGGCAGCGCTGCCATCGCGTACATGTAGTCCGAGAGCATGATCGCCCGCCGGGTCTCGTCGAGGAGCGCGCGCCGCCGTCGCTCGCGCTCGGCCGGTGCAGCGAGCTCGGCGTGGTCGAGGTAGGCATCGATCAGCGAGGTGATGTCGCGATCGGTGTACGACGGATCGGTGATCCGGAAGTGCGGCGGATCGGCGAGGCCGTGCACCATCACCGTCTCGGCGAACAGGTTGGCGAAGTCGAACGCGACGTGGTTGCGACACGAGAACTCGAAGTCGAGCAGCCTGGTCGAACCGTCCTCGAGGAGCATCACGTTGCCGTGGTAGGTGTCGTTGTGGCAGAACACGGGCTCGCGGTCGGGAAGGCAGCGCATCACCTTGGTGAGGGTGTCATCGGTGTGGAGCGCTCGAAGTTCATCGCAGAGCGATCGTTCGTCGGGCGGGAACTCGCCTCGGTGATCCGTCAGGATGCGGTCGGCCACCGCACCCCACTGTCGGTGGAGGAGCTCGAAGAACGTCGCGTCGGGGAGGTCGGCCGGTTCCAGCTGGTGGAAGCGGTGCAGTTCGCCGGCGATGCCGCGCAGGATGTCGGGGTTCCTGACGTCGCCGGCGGTGAGCGTGCGGCCACGATGGAACGCCTCGATGCGGCAGGTCTCGTCGACGTGGTGGCAGTGAGCGGCGATCTCGTGGTCGCCGAGGAGAACGAAGACGTCGCGTTCGGTGGCCGCGTCGAGGATCGCGTTCTCCTTGCCGACCAGGTGCCGGTAGAGCACCGCGGGCGGATCGACGTCGACGCGTGGTCGGACACCCATGGTGAACGACGAGAAGCCCTTCGGCGGGTCGAAGTCGACGTCTCCGACCGTGAGGTCGCTCCAGCCCGGGAGCACGGCCCGACACCGTTGGAGCACCTCGTCGTGCATGCCCGTGATGTCGGCACGATCTGGTTCGGGTCGCGGTTTCACCGGTCGGGCCGAGGTCGATCGTGCATGCCCGTGATGTTGGCATGATCTGCCGGCGAACTGTCAGCCAGCTCGGTCGGATGCCAGCGTCCCGTGCTTTCTGTTCGCTGTGAGCGCGAGGGCCCGACGGATCGTGACGCTCGCCGCGGTGTGCGTTCTGTCAGCGGTGTTCGTGCGATACCGCGCGCGGGGCCGATCGTCCGCTGTGGCGGCGAGGTGTCCGGGTCTCACGCACCGTGTGGGCCGCCGCGGCCACCGGCTCCCCGGCGGCCCAGTCGATGTGCCCGCGCCGCTCGGATCAGCCGTCGTCGGTCGCGCTGGTCTCGATCGTCTCGTCGCGGGATTCCGCACTGACGTCGATCCGGCGCGGCTTGGACCGTTCGGCGACGGGGATCGCGATGGTCAGCACGCCGTCGACGGTCTTCGCCTTCAGCCCGTCGAGATCGAGCGCATCGCTCAGCATGATCCGGCGTGAGAACGACCCTTGGGGTCGTTCGCTCGACAGGACCTGCTTGTCGGTGTCGCGCCAGCGACGTTCGACCGTGATGGTGAGCTCGTTCTTCTCGATCGAGACCTCGATGTCGTCAGTGGCCACGCCCGGGACGTCCATGTAGATCGTCACCTCCTGCTCGTCGCGGACGGCGTCCATCGCCAAGACCGAGCGCGGCTGCCGGGTCACCTGCTCGGTGACCCGGTCGAGATCTCGAAAGGGGTCGAATCGCATCAACATGGCAGTGCTCCTTTCTGTCGACGGGTTGCCAGGCTTGATGTCGTCACCATCGAATACCATCGAGCTTCTTCGGTCAATCCGTACCGGTCGGCCATGAACAGGCGGGTCTGCTCCCGGACGCTCTCATCCCGTGAAGGTGAGGGGCACGACAGTACGAATGATGTCGGGGCACTCGGGGGCGTCCCCGCACCCGCCCGCGTCGTAGGCGATCAGCTCGATCGGACCGGGTGCGGCGTCGAGGCTGATCGTCGTCTCGAAGTCGGCCCATTCGCCCCACGCCCCGGCGGTGACCGGAGCGATCCCCCCGATCATCGCACCGTCTCGCCAGACCTCGATCGGGAACTGGGCCTCGAACACGTCGCCCTCGCCGGTCACCACGAACGGACTCCCGACCACGCCGCCGTGGGCGGGGGCGTCGATCAGCACGCCGCCCGTGAACGCGCGGTCGACCATCGCGCGAGTCCACGGTTCGGTCATGACCAGGCCCTCGCCACCGAGCACGTCGATCCTCTCGCCATCGAGCCAGAACTGCACACGATCGACGTTGCCGAACTGGGTGGCGGTGAACACGACCTCGGCCACACGTGCCGTCATCGACAGCGTGCCACCGCCACGTTCGAAGTCGGCGGTGAGATCGACCGTGGCGAGGCCGGCGGCGAGGTTGACGTCGAGCAACGTCGTGCCGTCGGGAATCTCGGAGTGGACGCCATCGGTGCGCTCGGCGGCGGTCGGTCCGGCCAGGAGCTCGGTCAGCGCGGCCCGCAGGACCGCCGGGCCCGCGACGTCGCGGTGCGCGATCGACAGGCGCTCGCCGCGCAGGAGATAGACCTTCACGTTGACGGAGGCCGTCCGGGGCTGAGTCGTCGGTGGCTGGGTGGTCGACGGCACGGTCGACGGCACGGTCGACGGCTGCGCCGTGGCGGGTGGGGTGCTCGTCGGTGAGCCGGCCGTCGTGGTGGGAGCCACCGTGGCGTCGGGCTGCGTCCCCGACGTCGGCGTGGTCTCCGGCACCGTGGTCGTCAGCAGAGTCGACGGTGGCATCGTGGTCGCGGTGTCGTTGCCGCCGCAGGCCGATGCGGCGACCAACAGACCGAGCATCAACCCAACGGGCAGGATGCGCATCACCCTCCTCAACGCTCACTCGTCAACCGCATCGTCGCGCCGAGTGGTGTCGTTGCCAAGAGCCGTTCGGCCGTCCGGCCGTCCGCCCGGACGTGCACCGATCACACGGAGACGGCGTCTGACCGATGATCGGTGCCATCCGGCGATTGCGGCTCGGGCCCCGGCGCGAGAAGATCAGAGGTGACCCGCAGCAGGAGGACGAGATGGCGACACGGCAACGCGAACAGCGCTTCGAACAACGGATGTCCGACGCCGAGGCGTTGATGTGGAACATCGAGAAGGATCCGTGGCTGAACCCCAGCGGCGCCACGATCACGATGTTCGATCGGCCGGTCGACGCCGACCACTTCCGGCAGACGATGCGAGCGGCGGTGGCGGGGATGCCGCGCCTCTTCGAACGGGTTGTTCCCGGCATCGGTCGGCTGGCGACACCGGTGTGGGCACCCGACCCGGAATTCGATCTCGACTACCACGTGCGTTTCCTTCGGCTGCCGAAGCCCGGCACCGAGCGCCAGCTGTTCGATCTGGCAGCCCAGCTGTACCTCGAACCGTTCGATCGCACCCGACCCCTGTGGCGATTCGTCATGATCGAGGGGTTGCGGGGTGGCAAGGCGGCGCTCTGGTCGATCCTGCACCACGTCGTCGCCGACGGAATCGGCCAGATGCGCATGGCCGAGATGTACCAGCAGCTCGCCCCGGATGATCCGCCGCCGCCGGATGTCGACCTCGATGCCGTGATCGCCCAAGCCGTCGCGGCTCACGAGCCGCGCCAGATCGGCGGTGACCTCGGTGGCACCTTGCTCGAGTCGACGGTCGGGTCGATGTCGTACCTCGCCCGGCGCCAGCTCGGGGTGGCGCGCCGGGTCGCCGACGAACTCGCGACGTGGCCGACCGACCCGAATCGGGCCGTGACGACCGTCGGCGATGCCGTGACCGCCGCCCGCTCGACGCTCGGCGCTGCGCTCGGTTCGAGCGACGATGGCGTGCCGGGGGGTTCGTCGCTCTGGTCGAAACGGTCGCGGCACCGCCATCTCGAGGTGGTGCGATCATCGCTCGCGGACCTGAAACTCGCCTCGAAGCGGACCCACGTCTCGATCAACGATCTGTTCCTGGCCGGGATGGTCGAGGGAGCGGTGCGGTACCACGCCGATCGGGGCGTGGAGGTGGAGGCGTTCAACACGAGCTTCGTGCTGAGCACGCGCAAGGACGCAGCGATCGGCGGCAACTCGTTCACGCCCGTGCCGGTGCAGGTGCCTGGCACCCCGATGGCGCTACGCGATCGGGTCCTCGACGTCAGCGTACGGTTGGCGCACAAGCGCGAGGGAATGTCGCACGGTGGTGGTCTCGGCGCGCTGTCGGGGGTCGCGAACCTGCTCCCGACGTCAGTGGTGACGAGAGCGGCCCACGCTCGCGCATCCCGAGTCGACTTCGCCACGTCGAACCTGCGCGGCGCGCCGTTCCCGCTCTACGTGTCGGGTGCGAAGGTGCTCGAGCTGTTCTCGATGGGGCCGGTGGCGGGCACGGCCTGCAATGCGACCGCGATCTCCTACGACGGGGGCTTCGCCGTCGGGTTGTTCATCGATCCGGTCGCGATCGATGCCCCCGGCGATCTCCGGGATGCCGTCGATGAAGCCCTCCACGACATCATCGATCTCTGATGTCCGCCCGGCGATCGTGGGGTTCGCCGGGATCCCGCTGACTCAGCGGCAACGGCTGCGCAGGGTCTCGAGACCGTCGCGACGACCGGTCATCGTACGGGTCAGCTCGACGCCGGGCCCGGCGATCGTGGGGTTCGCCGGGATTCCGCTGACTCAGCGGCAACGGCTGCGCAGGGTCTCGAGACCGTCGCGACGACCGGTCATCGTACGGGTCAGCTCGACGCCGGGCCCGGCGATCGTGGGGTTCGCCGGGATTCCGCTGACTCAGCGGCAACGGCTGCGCAGGGTCTCGAGACCGTCGCGACGACCGGTCATCGTACGGGTCAGCTCGACGCCGGGCCCGGCGATCGTGGGGTTCGCCGGGATCGCGCTGACTCAGCGGCAACGGCTGCGCAGGGTCTCGAGGCCGTCGCCGCTGCATCGATCGAGGCCGTCGCCACGACCGGTCATCGCACGGATCAGCTCGACGCCGGGCCCGGCGATCTCGGGGCCATCGCCGTGCGACCAGTCCGCGTCGGTGGCGCGCAGGGTGAGCCCGTCGGCGCGGCGCTTGCCGTCTATGGGCTTGCCGGTCTTCGCATAGAGCGGTGCGAGGGCCTCGATGCGCTCGGTCGGGTGTTGGCCCGTACGTCCGAGAGCACGTCGGATGTCCTCGCCGTGCATCATCAGTTCGCCGAGCGAGACATACTTCGGGCCGGGTGGGGTCCGAGGGTTCTCGACGGTTCTGCCGTAGGCCGCGAGCAGCTCGTCGTCGGGTAGAGACAGGTAGGTCTGGAGGTCGCGGTCGACAAACTTGTCGAAGCTGAACCCGTTCTTGATCAGACCCTTGAAGAAGTTCGGCGCCGTCTGATTCCCGAGTGCCGTGAGGTGCGCCACGAGGTGGCGCACGGTCCACGGTGCACACACGGTCATCGTCGACCACTGGTCATCCGAGAGCTGCTTCAACTCCTCGTACAACTCGGCTCGCTCGGCGTCTGCCATGTCGGCGATCTCGGTCATGTCGGTCCCTTCTGGCCCACGGCCGGTCGCTCGAACACGTCCGCACCTCTCCACCAGCATGCCCGAACGTCCGACGACGCGGAAGGGGTGGTTGCGATACCGCGACGGCCATGGATGCCGTACGCCGACGGTCGTCGGCCTGCGTCGCTCGTCCCGGACGCGACGTTCGTGATGCTCGGGAGCCCGGACCACGTGCCGAACGCCGACGAACCCACGTGGGCCGAACCCCTCGCCATCTCGATCGGTTCGTCTCGGCGCATCGCTCGTTGCGACACCGCCGATGGACGGACGTCGGACCCTGGTCAACGCCGTTGTGCGGTCGGATCATGGAGGCGTGCGCAGAGCCCTGCTCGTCACCGGAGCGACAGTCGCGCTGGCGGCCGCGCTCGTGTGGTCGTCGACGGCGTTCGGCCTCCGGAGCGCGTGGTTTGCGTTCGTCGTGGTGTGGGTGCCGATGACGTGGGTCGGGGTGATGAGCCGAGTCGTGCAGATGCGGTTGCCGGAGGGGTACCACGCGCTTCGACGCCTCGAACGCAGCGGACGAGTGTACGAGCGGCTCGGGATCGGGATCGTGAAGGCCGCGCTGCGACGCGGCCCCCTGGCCGTGTTCAACCCTGACCTCCACCTGCCGGCCGAACGCTCGAAAGCCGCACTGGCTCACCTCGCCCAGCGGATGCGTGACGCGGAGGCGAGCCACGCGGTTCTGTTCGTGCTGACTCTCGTGGTCGTCGCGCACGCGATGTTGCGTGGTTGGTGGTGGGCTGCGGTCTGGACGTTCGTGTTCGACGTGCTGCTGAACGCGTACCCGGTGATGCTCCAGCGCTACAACCGAGCCAGGCTCGCCCAGCGGTTCCAGCTGTCGTCCGTTTGAGCGGCCGCCGTCTGGCCGTGTCGTGGGGACGTGCAGGGCTCCGGCCGTTGCGTGGCGACGTCGGTGGTGCGCACCGCCCGCAACGGTCCCAGCGCCCCTGATGGCCGTGGCCGCCGGAGCCGACGGGCGACGGTTCGACGTACGCGGGGTAATCCTGAATGTCGCCCGAACGGCGACTGGTACGTTTCGACGGTCCGAATCTCCCAGGACGAAAGGAGTCCTCGATGGCCGTCATGCGGGACCATCCGTACACGCAGTTCAACTTCCTCGTCGATCTCGGCGACGGGTCCGATGGCGTCGGTGCGGGCTTCGCCGAGGTGAGCGGGCTCGACACCTACGTCGACGTCATCGAGTATCGCAACGGCAACTCGAAGGTGAACGAGACGATGAAGCTCACCGGCCTGTCCCGGGTCGGCGACGTCACCCTTCGACGCGGCCTGATCGGCGCGCTGAACCTGTGGCAGTGGTTCACCGAGGTCCGCGACGGGGATCCGAACGCGGTCCGGACGGTCACGATCCAGCTCCAGAACGAGGATCGGAGCGGGCCGGTCATGACGTGGCGACTGCTGCGGGCCCGCCCGGTCGCACACGTGAGTGGGCCGCTCGCTGCCACGGGCACCGACGTGGCGATCGAGGAGCTCGTCCTGAGCTGCGAGCGTCTCGAGCTCGAGTGACGCTGCACCGACGATCGTCGATCCGGACATGAGCGACGTGTCACCCCTCGTTGCCCGCAACTTCCGAGTTCGTTTCACGCTTCTCGGCCCACGCGGCGGACGTGGCTCCGAGCAGGAGGTGGCGTTCAGCCAAGTGGTGTTCCCGGCGTTGAGACTGGATGTCGGCAAGGTTCGGGTCGACGGCGACGAGCGCGACCTCGGTGTGATCGGCAACCTCGTGCTGCGCCGGGGCCACAACGGATCGTCGCAGCTCTACAGGTGGTGGCGGGCTGAGCGCGACCGCGAGCGCTCTCGCGTTCGTGAGGTGACGGTGGTGCTGCTCGACGACGCACATCAGCCGGTCACTGCGTGGCACTTCACGGGGTGCCACATCGTGAGCCTCGACTTCACACCGCTCGACGCGACTGACCCGGGAGTGCTCATGGAGAGCCTCGAGTTGTCGTTCGAGCACATCGAGCAGTCCGAGGTCGGTCGCTGACCACGGTCGCTGTCCGAACCCGATCCGATCCCGACTGCTCGAACGTTCACGCGGACGGCACTCAGACTCCGGCGGACGTGTGGTTCGCTCCCTGTCATCCCGCACGAGTGCTCGGCGCCCCTCCGTCGTTCGGCGCCGGATGGTGATGCTCGTCGCCGGCGACGGTCTCGCGCTGGCGCACCTGTCGCCACAGGTGGGTCGCGGCGGCAACACAGGAGGCGGCGACGACGCCGCTGAAGACGTGCACCCAGACCAGTCCGTCCCGGACCGCGTCGAGCGTTTCCCGGGAAGCGGGGGCGTCGTCGCCGCCGAGCACGTCGCGCACGACCTCGACGTCGCCGGTCCGGTTGCCGACCACGAGCAGCAGGATCGCACCACCGACCGCGACGCCGTAGGTGATGGCGAGGGTGCGAACGAACTGGTGCGCGCTGTTGACCCGCCCCATCTCGCTGCTCTCTGCGCTGGACTGCAGCAGGGTGAGCCCGGACGTCGAGACGAAACCGATCGATGCGCCCATCAGGAAGAAGCCGCCGAAGATGAGTGGTAGCGGCCACGTCAGGGCGACGCCGACACCCGCGAACGTGACCGATGGCACCATGAGACAGGAACCGAGCAGAATGGCGTCAGCCTCCCGCCAGCGTTCGAGCAGACGGCTGACGACGAACGCTGCGGACGTCCAGCCGACGGTGAGGAACAGCACCGAGAACGCAGCGAACGATTCGGTTCGACCGCGGGTGGTCTGCATGTAGAGCGGGAGGTAGTTGTCGGCGGCGAGTCCGGCGATGAGCACCAGACCCGACGTGACGTGGATGCGCCTGAGTGGGAAGCGTGTGATGTGGATCCGCTCGACGAGCGGTTCGTCCGCTCGACCGGAATGGGCCCACAACGACGCGCCGCACGCGATCGACGCGACGGAACCGATTCCCGCCAGCCACCATCGCTCCCCGATCTGCGACACCGCGAGCAGCGAGGCAGCCACGAGACCCGTGATGAGCGCGATGCCGCGGCCGTCCATGACGATTCGCTGCGGTTTCGCTCGCGTGCTGGGCAGGGTGCGCCATCCCGCGACCAGGGCGAGCGCCGTGATCGGTAGTTGCACGATGAAGATCATCCGCCAGCCAGCGAAGGTGAGGAGACCAGCGGTGATCACCGGTCCGCCGAACCCCATGACCCCCCACACCATCGAGCTGGCAGCGAACGCCCGCGGCCTCAGACGATGTGGGTAGGCCAGGCCGACAGCTGTCAACGCCACGGAGATCACCAGTCCACCACCGATGCCCTGCAACGCCCGGGCGGCGACCAGCATCGGCATGTTCGGAGCCGCCGCGGCCGCAGCGCTGGCGACCAGGAACCACAACCCGGTGGCGCGGAAGGTGCGCCTGACGCCGATCGCATCGATGATCGGACCTGCGGTGATTCCGGCGACGGCGGACGTCGCCAGGAACGCGGTGATCACCCAGGGCAGGAGCGCAACGTCGCCGAGATCGTCAGCGATCGTCGGCAAGGCTGCGACCAACGCGAGACCGTCGTACGCTGCGATGGCGACGATCGTGAGGTTGGCGAGCGTCACGGGCAGGTAGTCGTGCGACCAGATGCCGTCTGTTGCTGCACCCTCCTCGACCGATACCACCCGTGCAGGCTATGGGCTGGTCCGGTGACCGACGTGTTGGTCGATTCCCGGCGCCGTGGGCCGGGCGGCTCCCGCGGTGTGGTTCGCGACCCGGTCTGGGCCGCCATGATCATCGCTGCCGGGAAGCTCGCGATGCAGGTCCGAACGTGGTCTCGATCGCCGAGTCGGTGCGGCCCGAGCCGGCGATCGAGCCGACACCGCAGCACCGATGTCGTCGGTGACGCCGGTGTGACGGTGCCGGTCGAGATCGACTCCCTCGGCTGCGACTTCGTCGACCCCTTCACGGTGGCGCGTGCGGGGGTCGGTGGATCACCAACACCACGTACGCCGACACCGGCGGTGCCCCGCACGTAGGTTGACGAGAGCACCCGGGCACGATCGTGCGAGACTCGGGGCGATGGGCGATGGATCGACTGACCGGGTGACCGGGACCGCCACTGCGACCATCCAGGCACCGATCGATGTCGTGTTCGCGGCGGTGACCGACGTGACGAGGATGGGGCAGTGGAGCCCTGAGTGCGTCGGATGCCGATGGATCGGTGGCGTCGAGCGCGCGGCCGTCGGCGCACGATTCGAGGGCGACAACGTCGTCACGCTCGGCCCGATCACGCTGAAGCGCTGGACGACCACGTCGGAGGTCGTCGGCATCGAACCGAACGCGTTGTTCGAGTTCGTCACGGAAGGGCACACCACGTGGCGCTATGAGTTCGCCGAACTCGACGCTGGCACGATCGTCAGCGAGTCATTCAGCCATCCGCCACACGTCGGGTGGCAGCGGTGGGTGTACGGCAGGCTGGTGAATCGTCGCACTGCGATGACCAACGGCATGCGGGCCACGCTGGAGCGCCTCGAGCGGTCGCTCGAACGCTGACGCCGAACGGGTTCGGATCGCTCGGTGCATCACCGCCATCGAGGATGCATCCATGGGCGACGATGGTCGAGTGTCGCCGCGTCGTCGGGAGCGACCGTGATGAGCCCGACCTGTGATGGGCGGTCGTGGTGCCGTCGTTCGTTCCCGACGAGGTCGACCTCGGCGAACCATCTGGGCAGGTGCGGGACGTGACCGGTGCCGGCCGAGTGCACTGGCGTTCCCTACCCTGCGCGACATGACGTCCTCAGCGCTCGATCTGTTGACCGGTCTGGCGACGACCCGCGCCATCCGGCGCATCGCCCCGGACCCGATCCCCGACGACGACCTCTCGACGATCCTCTGGCACGCGACGAGAGCCCCCTCGGGCACGAACCGTCAGCCGACGCGCTTCCTCGTGCTGCGCGACGGCGACGATGCGACGGCGGCGAAGGGGCTCCTCGCCCGGGGCTTCCGCGAGGGATGGGCGGCGAAGTCGGCCGACGCCGGGTACGACGAAGGTTCGTCGCTCGACCCGACCACCCGGAAGGGTCGTCAGCGGGCGGCGATGGAGCACCTCGTCGAGCACTTCGGTGACGTACCCGTGGTCGTGCTGGCATGCATCGTGCGGCACCGGGCGCCCAACCCGTCCGAAGGCGCCTCGGTGTACCCGGCCTGCCAGAACCTGCTCCTTGCCGCCCGTGCGCTCGGCTACGGGGGTGTGCTCACGGGCTGGCACGCCCCGGTCGAGGACGCGCTGCGCGCCCTGCTCGAGATCCCTGACGGTGTCGGCATCTCCGCAACCATCCCGCTCGGTCGACCACTCGGCAGCCACGGACCCGTGCGACGGCTCCCGGTCGGCGAGGTCGTGTTCGACGGTCGGTGGGGTCGGACGGCCGGTTGGGCACACGATCCGCCTGGCACCAGATTCGCCGGCCCGCCGCCTGCGCCCGAGACTGCTCGACGGTAGGTTCGCCGTCGTGAACGCCCCGCGCGAGTTTCGTCAACCCCGCTTCGTTCCGCCCGCCGGAGCCTGCGAGATCCTGCTGGTCCGGCACGGTGAGTCGGCGCCGTTGCAGGAAGGCGGGACGTTTCCGCTCGTCGGGGGCCACTCCGATCCGCCGCTCGCACCCGACGGGCAGGTCCAGGCCACCGCCGTCGCCGACCGACTGGTCGCGACCGGCGAACGGATCGTCGCGATCTACGTCACGACCCTCACGCGCACCCATCAGACCGCAGCGCCGCTCGCCGAACGTCTGGGACTCGAGCCGATCGTCGAGGCCGACCTCCGCGAGGTGTTCCTCGGCGACTGGGAAGGAGGGGAGTTCCGGCATCGGGTCGCCGACGAGGACCCGATCGCCGTGAAGATGTTCGAGACCGGTCGCTGGGACGTGATCCCGAACGGCGAGCCATCGGTCGACTTCGATGCGAGGGTCCGTGCCGGCGTCGAACGGATCGCTGCTGCCCACGCCGGCGAACTGGTGGTGGCCGTCGTGCACGGCGGCGTGATCGGCCAGATCATGAACATCGCCGCCGGCACGACCGGGTTCGGTTTCGGTGGTGCCGACAACGCGTCGATCTCGCACATCGTGATCGAGGCCGATCGGTGGCGGGTGCGCTGCTTCAACGACACGAGCCACCTCGGTCCGCGGTTCAGCGCCGCCCCCGAACCCCCGACCTGATCACGAGTTGTGCCAGGCACAACTCGTCATCAGCGGGTGGTGCCGACCTTGAGATCCTTGAACGGGATGCCGGAGTCGACGGAGATGTCGCGGGGCAGACCGAGCACGCGATCGCCGATGATGTTGCGCTGGATCTCGTCGGTACCACCGGCGATGCTGGCGGAGAAGGATCCGATCATCTGGAGCGCGAGTTCGGCGCCGCGCTCGTCGGCCGGGTCCCAGGCCTGGCTGCCGGCGCCGGCGATCTCGAGCGCGATCTCCCGGAAGCGCCAGCCAATCACCGAGCCGGCGAGCTTGCCGAGCGAGCCGCCCGGTCCGGGTGCCTTGCCAGCCTTGAGCTCGGCTCGCACCCGCAGCGAGATCATCGCCTTGGTGGTCTCCATGCAGTAGATCTCCATCAGCTGATCACGGACGACCGGATCGTCTGCGACGCCATTCGCCCGCGCCGCCTCGAGCAGCACGTCGTACATCGGTTGGCTGATCGAGCCGGAGCCCATCGATCCGATCGCCACCCGTTCGTACATGAGCATGGCGGTCGCCTGGCGCCATCCGTTGTTGTACTCGCCCAGCAGGTTGTCGGCCGGGACCCGGACGTCGGTCAAGAACACCTCGTTGAAGTGCCGTCCGCCGTCGATCTGGTGGATCGGCCGGATCTCGACGCCCGGAGACTCGAGGTCGATGACGAACATCGAGATGCCGGCGTGCTTGGGCTGCTCGGGGTCGGTTCGGGCGATGATGACGCCGTAGTCGGACTCGTGGGCGAGCGTGGTCCAGACCTTCTGACCATTGAGGATCCACTCGTCGCCGTCGCGCTCGGCCCGGGTCTGGAGGCTGGCCACGTCGGACCCGGCTCCGGGCTCCGAGAACATCTGGCACCAGACGGTGCGGGCAGCGATGTTGTCGGGCATGTAGGTGCGTTTCTGCGCGTCGGTGCCGAACTCGTTGAGCACGGGGAGGCACATGCCGTGACTGATCACGAGCTCACTCGTCATCTGAGGAAACTCCTGGGAGACCTGACGCCAGATGCGCTCGTGCTCGAGTGTGAGTCCGGCGCCGCCGTACTCGGTGTCGTAGGTCAGCCCGGCCAGTCCCGCATCGGCGAGCTTGCCCTGGAACTCCCTCGCGGCGGCCAGGTTCCGGCGAGCTCCCGGCGCGGCGTGCTCGGTGAGGAACGCGCGGCAGCGATTGCAGAAGGCGTCAGCATCGGCGTCGGTGAGTGGTCCGGCGGTGATCGTTTCGGTCATGGGTCGGTCCCTTCGAGCGGCTGGGCGCGGTCCTGGTCGCATCGGTTGCGGTTGTATGACGGCAAACTGTATGGTGCCATACAATCATGCCAGCGACAAATGCCGCACGCGCCGATCACAGCCAGCGCGAACGGTTGCCTGCTCGTGGTACGTCATCGCTCGCACACGAGCTCGACGCCCCACCGTGGTTGCGGGTCGAGAGCACGCTGATGGCCACGGCCAACGCGATCCATGCCGCATACGACGAGCGCCTCGCGCCACTCGGGCTCACGCTCAGCCAGGCCAGCTTGCTGTCGTACGTGTGCGACTACGGCCCGGTGACGCAGACCAGGGCAGCCGAGCACCTGGGGCAGGGACGGGCGGTGACGGGGAACCACGTCGACAAACTCGAGGCGCTCGCAATGCTCGAGCGACGACCGGACCCAGACGATCGTCGTGTCTGGCTCGTCGCGATCACCGAGGCCGGGCGCGAGCTCGCTTCGTCGATCGCCGACGTCGACCGTGTGCTGCGTGCCGAGCTGCGAGACGGGATCTCGCGTGCCGATCGCCAGACGCTGGCGAGCCTGCTGTTGCGCCTCCAACACAACCTCCACCGATCCACCCGACCGACCGGGCCTGACGGCTCGACCACACCCCAGAACGAACCGACCGGGCCCGACGGCTCGACCACACCCCAGAACGAACCGACCGGGCCCGACGGCTCGACCACACCCCAGAACGAACCGACCGGGCCCAACGGCTCGACCAACCCCCAGGGAGCACCATCATGACCACCACCACCGCCGTCATCGTCGACGCCGTCCGCACACCGGGCGGCCGCCGCAACGGGAAGCTGAAGGACTGGCATCCGGCCGACCTGGCGGCTCATGTCCTCAAGGCGATCGAGGAGCGCAACGATCTCGATCCGGCGATGGTCGACGACGTGATCATGGGTTGCGTCATGCAGGTCGGGGAGCAGTCGCTCAACATCGGGCGCAATGCCGTGCTGTCGGCCGGCTGGCCCGAGACGGTGCCGGCGACGACGGTCGACCGCCAGTGTGGATCGAGTCAGCAGGCGCTCCACTTCGCCGCTCAAGGCGTGATCGCCGGTGCGTACGACATCGCGATCGCGGCCGGGGTCGAGGTCATGACCCGCACGCCGATGGGTGCGTCGATCGTGCAGGGCCTCGGCTTCCCCTTCCCGCAGGGCATGCAGGATCGCTACGCCGACACCGGTCTGCCGCCTCAGGGCATCGGTGCCGAGATGATCGCCGACGAGTACGGCCTCACCCGCGAGGACCTCGACGCGTTCGGTGCCGAGAGCCAGCAGCGCGCGGCGCGTGCCACCGCCGAGGGTCGCTTCGAACGCGAGATCGTGCCGGTCCCCGTCGAGATCGACGGGATGGTCGAGATGATGTCCGCCGACGAGGGCATCCGGGAGGGCACGACCGCCGAGACTCTCGCCAACCTGAAGCCGGCGTTCAAGGAGGACGGGAAGATCACGGCCGGCAACTCGTCGCAGATTTCCGACGGTGCCTCGGCCGTGCTCGTGATGAGCGAGGAGAAGGCGGCCGAGCTCGGGCTCACGCCGCGAGCCCGATTCCACAGCTTCGCCGTGGTCGGCACCGATCCGGTCACGATGCTGAAGGGGCCGATCCCGGCGACGGAGAAGATCCTCGCCCGGTCGGGTCTGTCGCTCGACGACATCGACCTGTTCGAGGTCAACGAGGCCTTCGCATCGGTCGTGCTCGCCTGGCAGAAGGAGCACGGCACCGACCTCGCCCGGACCAACGTCAACGGCGGCGCGATCGCGCTCGGTCACCCGCTCGGATGCTCGGGCACGAAGCTGATGGCGACCCTGCTGAATGAGCTTGAACGGACCGGCGGTCGCTACGGTCTGCAGACCATGTGCGAAGGCGGAGGTCTCGCGAACGCCACCATCATCGAAAGGATCTGAACCATGCCCCGCATGAACCTCGAAGGCTCGTCGTCGATCGTCACCGGGGGTGCGTCCGGTATCGGTGAGGGTTCTGCTCGCCAACTCGCGGCGCTCGGATCGCGCGTCGTGATCGCCGACCTGCAGGAGGACCGCGGTACGGAGGTCGCGAACGAGATCGGCGGATTGTTCGTGAGGTGTGACGTCTCGAGCGAGGAGGACGGCGCCGCCGCGGTGGCGGCCGCATCGGAGATGGGTCCACTGCGTGCGCTCGTCAACTCGGCCGGACTCGGACGCGCCGGCCGGACCGTCGACCGCAACAACGATCCGATGCCGCAGGACATCTTCGACTTCGTCGTCAAGGTCAACCTGCTCGGATCGTTCAACATGCTGCGCCTCTCGGCGGCGGCGATGGCGAAGACCGATCCGGTCGACGCCGACGGCAGCAGGGGCGCGATCGTGAACATGGCGTCGGCGGCCGCGTTCGACGGCCAGATCGGCCAGGCCGCCTACTCGGCCTCGAAGGGCGGTGTCGTCGGCATGACCCTGCCGATCGCCCGCGACCTCTCGGCGGTCGGCATCCGCGTGAACACCATCGCACCCGGTCTGATCGACACCCCGATCTACGGTGAGGGAGAGGCATCCGAGCAGTTCAAGGCCCATCTCGGCCAGTCGGTCCTGTTCCCGAAGCGCCTCGGATCAGCCGAGGAGCTCGCCTTCATGGTGATCGAGCTGATCACGAACCCGTACATGAACGCCGAGGTGATCCGGGTCGACGGCGGCATCCGTATGCCCCCCAAGTAGCGTCACGTTCGGGGTCAGACCCCGAACGTGACGGCGGGTGTCAGAGGGCGGGGCCGGTGGCTCGGATGCGTTCGACGTCGTCGATCGCCTGGCGGAGCTGGGTGAGCCAGTCGTCGGTGTGCTGCCCGACCAGTTTGACGCACCACGAGAGTGCGTCAGCGCGGGATCTCGCGACGCCGGCGGCGATGAGGGTGTCGAGGACGAGGCGCTCGGGCTGACGCAGGCGGGTCATCGTCGGCACGGCGAGGTGGGTGAACAGCACCGTCTCGTCGTCGATCCGGACAGCCCAGGCGACGTGCTTGTCGAAGCGATGTTCGGCCTCGCGTGCGATCGCGATCCGCTGGTCCCGGGTATCGTCCCGGAACCCGGCGATCCGTCCGGCGGTCCCCTCCGATCGCGCGGCCGGCGTCGCGTCCGTGCCGATGTCGGGGCCGACGATGGCAAGCGTGACCGTGATCTCCTCTCGATCCACGACGATGGTCGGCGCGCCGTGCTCGGTCCACGTGCCCGGCAGGCGTCCCGAGAACCAAGCAGTGATCTCGTCCTGTTGACTGGTCATGTAATGAAGATTACTTCATTACCATCGGCTGGGCAACATCACAGGATCCGACCGGTCCCCTCGCCGCAAGAGCGGTTGCGCAGCAGGCGCTCGTCGAGCTCCGTACAACGTGGGCCCATTCTCGTCCTCGTCGTGCGACGCACGTGTGCACGCTGCGACCCGGTTCTGATCGAGCGAGAATTCTGGATCGGGGCGTCTCGCGCTCGTCGCTGATGTGTGACGCCTGTCATACTGCGTTCCGGTCCTGGGGAGGGATCCGACATCCGAAACCGGGGAGAGCAACATGACACAGTCACGCACGCGACGCACGATGGTTGCATCGTTGACCGCATTCGCCGTGGTGGTCGCCGCGTGCGGCGGCGACGATGACGCCGATGGTGACGTCGTCACCGAGGAGCCGGCCGAGGAGCCGGCCGAGGAGCCGAGCGAGGAGCCGGCCGAGGAGCCGGCCGACGAGCCGGCCGAGGAGCCGAGCGAGGAGCCGGCCGAGGAGCCGGCCGAGGAGCCGGCCGACGAGCCCGCCGAAGCGATGACGCCCGTTCGTGGTGGCACCCTGACCTACCTCCTCGAGGCCGAGTCGGACACCTGGGACATCCCGGGCGCGAACTGCGCCGTCGCCTGCATCACGGTGATGCGACAGGTCGCCGAGCCGCTGACCATCGTGAATGATCAAGGTGAGGCCGAACCGTTCCTACTGTCGTCGATCGAGTCGAACGACGACTTCACCGAGTACACCATGGTCGTGCGAGACGGCATCACCTTCCACGACGGCACGCCGGTCGACGGTGCCGCCGTCCAGCGCAACCTGCAGGAGATGGCCAAGGGCATCCTGCAGGGCCAGGTGCTGGTCGATCTCGTCAATGGCCCCGACAGCGTCGAGCTCGTCGACCCGATGACGGTGAAGGTCAGCTTCAAGCAACCGTTCGCGACATTCCCGCTCAACATTGCGGAGCGAACCGGCTATCTGCTCGCTCCGTCGTTCTGGGACGACCCTGACCGTGCGGGTGCTCTGGCGGTGGGCACCGGCCCGTTCATGATGACCGAGTGGACTCGCGGTGAGCAGACGGTGCTCGAAGCCAACCCCGACTACTGGCGTACCGACGGCAACGGCGAAGCACTGCCGTACCTCGACAGCGTCGTCTTCCGCCCGGTCCCCGACGTTGCGGCCCGCCGCGCAACGATGGAGGCCGGTGACGCCGACGCCAACCACGACAGCTTCGGCGAGAACCTCGAGTTCTGGACCACCGAGTGGACCGACAACGGCGGTGGAATCGTGACGCCCGCGGAGCCACGGGAGACCACCTACCTGCTCATCAACAACAGCGTTGCGCCGTTCGACAACCCCGACTTCCGGCGGGCAGTGGCGCTTTGCACCGATCGCGACGAGTATCTGGCGTTCAGAGCCCCAGGAAACCAGATCGCCAACGGGCCCTTCGCGGAGGGGTCGCTCGGCTATCTCGATGATCCGGGGTTCCCGCAGTTCGACCCCGACGCCGGCAATGCGCTCCTCGACCAGATCGGACGGCCCGATGAGATCGTGTACGGCACCACGAACGTGCCCTCCAACCTGCTCACCGCCGAGCTGTTCGCCGACATGTGGAGCACGAACTGCGGTCTCACCGTCAATATCGACCAGTTCGACCAGTCCGAGCTGATCACCAAGGCGATCACCGGTGGTTTCCAGGTGTTCCTGTGGCGCAACCACGGTCAGGGCAACCCGGGCCTCGAGGAGATCTGGTGGCACAGCCGTCACGCCGAGGGCCTGGCGCTGAACTTCGGCCGGATCCTCAATCCCGAGATCGACGCGCTCCTCGAGCAGACGTGGGCGACCACCGACCCAGCTGAGCTCGATGATCTCGGCCAGCAGATCAACCGGTTGTTCGCCGAGAACGTGCACAACATCTGGCTCAACACCACCGAGTGGGCCAACGTCTACCAGAACAACGTGCACGGCGTCGGCGTGCTGACGCTGCCGTCGGGAAACATGGCGCAGACGGCGATCGCGGGGCGTACGTGGCTCCATGAGGCCTGGAAGGACGGCTGATTCGAGTCCTCGCCGGTCGCGGCGGCAGCGCACGCTGCCGCCGCGACCGGGCTGACCAGAGCCCACCATGATCGTCGTTCTCATCATCCTCGTCGCCTTCCTGGCGCTGGCTGCGTGGATCGTTCGTGTCGCGGGTTGGCACTTCGCGGTCCAGCGGCTCGGCGGCGCGCTGCTGATCCTCGTGCTTGTCACGTTCGCGACGTCGCTGCTGCTCAGGCAGACCAGCGTCGACGAGTCCCAGAGCGCAGCCCTCGAAGCGCTCGGGCTGCCGTCGACCGCGCAGCCGTGCGTCTCGGCGCTCGGCACCGGTGCCGACGTCCCCACCGTGTTGCAGTGCGTCGACGACCGTGGCTTGGACGACGACCCGTTCACGCAATATGCGGGATGGGCAAGCGACGTGTTGAGTGGTGACCTCGGCTACGCCTTCTACAAGAACCGCGAACCGCTGACCACCACCTTGCAGCAACGGATGCCGCGTACCGCATGGCTGTTCCTGTACAGCCAGCTCTTCGCACTCGCGCTCGCGATCCCGCTGGGGATCTGGTCGGCCTACCAGGCCGGGCGGCCATCGAGACGTATCCCGAAGTGGGCGTTGCCGGCCGCGGTCGTCGGGTTGATCGCGATCGCGATCGGTGTCGGCTGGGGTGTCGCCGCCACCATCTTCCTCGCGATCATCGTGCCGATCGTCATCTACAACTCGTTCAGGGGTGGCGCGCCCGGTGACACCACCGTCAACACGTTGGCGTTCGTCCTCCTGTCGCTCCCGGTCTTCGTACTCGGCGAATCGTTTCGTTACCTCTTCGCCATTCAGCGCGACTGGTATCAGCTCACCGGCTACGAGCCCTGGAGCGCCGGAGTCCGAGCCCACATCGGCTCGGTCTGGCTCCCGGCTGTCGTGCTCGGTCTGGCCGCGACGCCGGTGTACCTCCGTCTACTCCGCGCCGACATGATCCAGAACCTGCAGCAGGACTTCGTCGCGGTCGCCAAAGCGAAGGGCATGTCGAACACGCACATCCTGTTGCGTCACGTGCTGCGTCCTTCGACTCTGACCTTGCTGACGGTGGCCGGCCTCAACATCGCCCAGCTCGTCAACGGTGCGATCGTGGTGGAGTTCATCTACGACTTCGACGGCATGGGGAGCTACTTGCTCGAGGCGGTCGCTCGCCGTGAGTTCTTCGCGATCCAGACACTCGTGGCCATGGTCGCGGTGCTGTTCGTCTTCGCCAACACGATCGTCGACATGCTCTACACCGTCGTCGATCCCCGAGTTCTCGCGGAGTCGTCCAGATGAGCAACGTTGCCGCCGAGATGGCGGTCAAGAGCGCCAGAGCACACGACGTCACCGACCGCCGGAGTGGGCGGGACTGGGTGTTCACCTTCGCGGTGGCGTGGCTGGTGTTGGTCGTGGGCATCGTTGTCGTCGGAGAGTGGTTGCCCTTCGTCGAAGACCCGAACGCCCGGAATGCCGACGCCATCAGCCAGGGGCCGAGCTGGGATCACTGGTTCGGCACCGCGAGTTTCGGTCAGGACGTCTTCTCCAGGGTCGTGGTCGGCGGTCGGATCTCGCTCTTCGTCGGCTTCATGGTCACCCTGATCGGCATCGGCGTGGGCGGCATGCTCGGCCTGCTCGCCGGCTACCTGCGGGGCTGGGTCGACTCACTCGTACGTCTCCTGATCAGCGTGACGTTGTCGATCCCGGCGCTGTTGCTGGTGATCTTCATCGTGGCGATACGTAGTCAGTCGCTGTTCAATGTGATCCTGGCCGTCAGCCTGCTCGCGATACCCGCTCTGGCTCGCATCGTTCGGGCGAGCACCTTGCAGGTGGCCGATCGCGACTTCGTCAAGGCGGCCCATGTGCTCGGTGTCAAGAAGCCGTCGATACTCGTACGCGAGGTGCTGCCGAACGTGATGCCGACCCTCGTGTCGTTCGCCTTTCTGACGTTCGGGATCATTCTCGTCGCCGAGAGCTCGTTGTCGTTTCTCGGGCTCAGCGTCGAAGCACCGACGATCACGTGGGGGTCGATCATCGGCGAGGGGCGGATCAAGTTCCAGGACACACCACACATGGTGTTCATCCCGGGCGCCGTGCTGTTTCTCACGGTGTTGAGTCTGAACTTCGTCGGCGATCACATGCTCAAGCGATTCGACATCAGGGAGTCCGGATTGTGACGACCGAACCGATGCTCGACGTCGAGGACCTCCGTGTCGAGTTCGCGACGGCGGCGGGGCCACTCACCGCCCTCGACGGTGTGACGCTGCAGTTGGCCGAACGCGAATCGATCGCAATCGTCGGCGAGTCCGGTTCCGGTAAATCGGTGTTCGCGCGGACGCTGATCAACCTGTTGGCCGGGAACGGTTCGCGCAGCGGCACGATCCGGATCGGTGGACGTGACATCGATGAACTCTCGAAGGCCGAGCGCAAGCACTTCTTCGGCGTGCAGGCGGCGATGGTCTTCCAGGACCCGATGACCTCGCTCAATCCGGTCAAGCGGATCGGTGTCCAGTTGACCGAGTCGATGCGGTTCCACCTGAAGATGACCAAGGTCGACGCCAACGCTCGTGCCGTCGGTCTGCTGAGCCAGGTTCACATTCCGTCACCCGAGAAGCGCATGGGCCAGTACCCGCACGAGCTCTCGGGCGGCATGCGCCAACGTGTGGTGATCGCCATGGCGTTGGCATGCGAGCCCCGTCTGCTGATCGCAGACGAACCGACCACCGCCCTCGATGTGACCGTGCAGAAGACGATCCTGGACCTGCTCGACGAGCTGCGTGCGGAGCGCAACATGTCCCTGATCCTCATCACACACGATCTCGGTGTCGCGGAGGGTCGCGCCGATCGAATCGGCGTCATGTACGCCGGCCGGTTGGTGGAGCTGGCGAGCGCGCGTGACCTGTTCGGTGACATGCGCCATCCCTATACGCAGGCGCTCTTGCGGTCGATCCCCGACGCCGCCAAGCCGAGTCACACTCGTCTCGAACCCATTCCGGGCCGTCCGCCGGATCTGCTCAACCCGCCTGTCGGGTGCGCGTTCGCGGCCCGGTGCCGCCACGCACGTCCCGACTGCCTGACGGCGAAGCCGCCGCTGATCGAATCGGGCGGGTTGCACTTCTCCGCATGTCATTTCCCGGTCGGCACGGCGGAGGGTCGAGCGGCGCTCGACGAGAACGAGCGCAATGGCACCACGGCCGCGGGGCTCCCTCTCGACGTCGACAAAGAAGAGTTCGTCTGATGGCCGGTTCCGGCACCGCTCATCTTCGTGATGGCGACAACGTGCTGGTTCGCGTCGAGCACATGGTTGTCGAGTTCCCGATCGCCGGGGGCACCGTGCACGCCGTGTCCGACGTCAGCTTCGATCTGATCGAGGGCGAGACGCTCGGCATCGTCGGCGAATCCGGGTGCGGGAAGTCGACCACGGCCAGGGCTGTGATCCAGATGCCGCGACCGAAGTCGGGAACGGTCAAGTTCAGGGGGACCGACCTGACATCGCTCAGCTCCGCTGAGCTCCGCCGGGTTCGTCCCGATCTCCAGATGATCTTCCAGGACCCGATCAGCTCCCTGAACCCTCGTCGCACGGTTCGCGACATCATCGGCGAGGGTCTTCGGGTCTGGGGCGACCGCGGCACGTGGACTGCGGACCGACTCGCGGAGCTGATGGAGGCTGTCGGCATCGATCCGCGCTACGGCGAACGCAAACCACACCAATTCTCGGGGGGTCAATGCCAGCGCATCTCGATCGCACGCGCGTTGGTCCTCGATCCGAAGGTGATCATCTGTGACGAGCCGGTGTCGGCGCTCGATGTCTCGGTCCAGGCCCAGATCCTCAACTTGCTCGAGGACATGAAGCAGCGCTACGACGTCAGCTTGGTGTTCATCAGTCACGATCTATCCGTCGTCAAGAACATCTCGGACCGCGTCATGGTGATGTATCTCGGAAAGGTCTGTGAGGTTGCCGGCGCCGACGATCTCTTCGCGCGCCCGGCGCACCACTACACCCGGGCGCTCATGGCGGCGATCCCCGGCTCACACGCTCAGATCGAAGAGGTCGTCGTCGACGCGGAGCTCCCGTCCGCGATCGAGCCGCCCACCGGGTGTCGCTTCAACACCCGGTGCCCGGCCGCGACCGACGAGTGCCGCACGACCGAACCCGAGATCCGGGGCATCGGCGACGGTCATTTCGTGGCCTGCCACCATCCAGTGACCGAATGAGGTCCGAAGCTCGGTTCAGACGCTCAGCACGATGCCGGCGACGGCGTCCGGCATCGACAGGAACGGCGAGTGCGAGCTTGCCAGTCGGTGCACCTTTCCGGCGCGCGCCGACATGGCGGACTGGGCATCAGGCGGTATCGCCATGTCGAGGTCGCAGATCACGTAGGTGCTCTCGATCTCGCGCCATCCTGTTCCGGTGAGCTCGGCCGAGAACGACGACACCGACTGGAGACCGAGCCGTTCGGTGGCGGGCAGCGCGAGATCCATGTCGACGTCGCCGTAGAAGATCTCGCCGTTGCGATGGGTCATGGTCGCCGCGCCGTCCGCGACGACCTCGATCCAATCGGGGAGATCGCCGACCAAGGCGCCGACGAGCGACTCGCCCACGTCGAGCATGAAGGCGCACAGGTAGACGAGGTGCGCGATGTCGCTGCGGCCGGCGGATGCCTCGCTGATGACCTGCCCGCCGTACGAGTGGCCGACGAGGACGCTCGGCTCCGAGATGCGGTCGAGGGCGGCGCGGACGACGTCGGCGTCGGCGGCGAGGTCGCCGAGTTCGGCTGCGTCGGGACCCGAGCTCGTCAGATCGACGGCGACGACCTCGCGTCCGGCCGCGCGGAGCCTCTCGGCCAGTGGATCCCACGCCCAGCCGCCGTGCCAGGCGCCGTGGACCAGGACGATCGGTGCGTCGCTCATGCGGTACCTCCTGAGGTGATCGAGGGGACGACGTGCATGATGGCACGTCTCGTGCCCAGCGGCAGCCGCCCTGCTAGGCGCGGACCGTGAGCGTGGAGATCGGCGGCGCCGACCGACCAGAACTCGACGTCGACCCGTTCGACGAGGCGGTGCTCGCATCGCCGTGGGACACGTACGCCGCGATTCGCGACGCAGGCCCCGTCGTCTGGCTGCCCGGCCGCGGGGTGTGGGCCACCGGCCGGGATGCCCAGATCCGCGAGGTCCTGACCGATCCGGTCCGCTTCTCGTCGCGATCCGGCGTTGGGCTCGCCAACATCCGGCGCGCCGGGGCCTGGCAGAAGCCGAGCGTCATCCTCGAGGTCGACCCGCCCGAGCACGGCGTCACCCGCCGCGTCCTGAACCGCATCCTGTCGCCGCCGGCGATGCGGGCGCTGCGCGAACCCTTCCAGCGCGTCGCCGAGCAGCTCGTCGACGAGCTGGTCGAGCGCGGCACGTTCGACGCGGTCACCGATCTTGCTTTCCGTTTCCCGTTCACGGTGTTGCCCGATGCGGTCGGCGTCCGCACCGACGGTCGCGAGCATCTCGTGCGCTACAGCACGATGTACTTCAACGCCCGCGTCCCGGGATCGAGGCTCGCGATCGAGTCGGCGGCCATCGCGGAGGAGGCCGGAAGCCTGCTCTGGGTGCGCGAGCAGTGCCGACGTGATCAGCTCGAACCGGGCGGCTTCGGCTCGCAGATCTACGACGCAGTCGATCGCGGCGAGATCGACGGCGACACGGCCGGCACGCTGGTCCGAACCTTCCTCGGCGGCGGCATCGACACCACGGTCCTGGTGGTCGGCTCGATGCTCCACGGGCTCGCGACCCACCCCGAGCAGTGGGCGCGGCTGCGCGCCGATCCGTCCTTGGTCCGGTCGGCGTTCGACGAGGCGTTGCGCTACGCGCCCGCTGCGCCGATCGTGGGCCGCACGACGGCGGTGTCGACCGAGCTCGGCGGCGTGGAGCTCGGGGTCGAGGAGAAGGTGCTCTGTCTCATCGCGGCGGCCAATCGCGATCCGCGCCGGTGGGACCGACCGGACCGGTTCGACATCACCCGCGACACAGCCGGCCAGCTCGGTTTCGGGCTCGGGCCGCACTTCTGCGTCGGCCACGCGACGGCGCGGCTGGAGGCCGAGTGCCTGCTGTCCGCGTTCGTGGAACGCGTCGCCGACATCGAACTGACGGGTGAGCCGATTCCAGAGGTCAACAACTGGTTGCTCGGCTATCGGCACCTACCGATGCGCCTCACGCCGTGTTGACCGGCACTCGCCGGCCGGCACAGCACCCGCTCAGGGATGTCGCCCGCTGAGCGCCAGCAGCTGATCCTGCGGCGAAGCGTCGTCGGCGACGATGATCTCGTCACCGTAGCGGTCCGGTCCGCGGGCCACGCCGGTCGCGGTCATCCGTGCCAGCACGTGCTCGACGAGGGCCGGGTCGCGGTGCTCGTCGACTCCGGTGGCACGGGCGATGTCCCAGGCGTGGATGATCGCATCGCCGACCAGGGCGTCGAGGTACTCGTCCATCGACATCACCCCCAACGCCGACTGCACGGCCGTCGCAAGGGCCCCGTCGTGATCGAGGGACTCGAGCACGTCGTCGCGGATCGAGCGGTACGTCGCTGCCGGGTCGTCGCCGGCGATCGCACCGACGTCGCCGAATGCATGCAAGGGCTCGCGCACCCCGAGCTTGGCACCGACGTTGGCAACGACGGCCATCGCGTGACCGGCGACCTCTCGTGCCGTCCATCCGGCGCACGGCGATGGGCGATCCCACTCATCAGCCGGCACCGACCGGATGACGTGATCGAGCTCGAACATCGCCACGATGTAGCGCCGCAGGTTGTCGCTCATCATCGCGACAGTACGCGCCGCCGGCTCTCGTAGTCCTCGCGGTTGACGTATCCGCCGCACAGATGACGGTGCCCGGTGTAGGCGGCGCGTCCGTGCAGGACCCGCCAGTTGTCGAACAACATCGCCTGGCCCGGCGGATTGACCCGCCGCCACTGGAGTCGGTGGTCGTTGGCGAGCGCTTCGAAGGCCCGGACCGCACGGTAGAACGCATCCATCTCGTCGGATGCGAGGAGAAAGGGTGCCCGGTCGGCGTTGTTGAACGACACCTGCACGAGCCGTCCCGATCGGTCGTGCCGGAACACCGGTCGTGCTGCCATCAGGTGGCTGCCGTCGCCGACGTAGTGGCCGGGTACGTCGACGGTCGAGAGCACCTCGTACAGGTCCGGCGCGGTTCGACGAAGCTCGTCGGCGATGCGGAACCCGTCGACCATCGTCGATTCGCCGCCCGTGCCGTCGAAGGCGAGGCAGTGGAGGAGTTGCAGGCCGGGTGCGTCGTGGGAGTAGGTGCCATCGGTGTGGGGGAGCAACTCGAGGTTGGTGTAGGCGGTGTCGGCCCTGGACAGATCGGCCTGGAAATCCCACATCCCGCCGAAGATCGTCTCGCGCACGTAGCCGACCCGTCGGAGCAGCGCCTCGGTCGCCTCCGGTGCTGCAGGTGTGCCGTGGACCATGCAGAACCCATAGGTCGCGACCAGATCGAGCCAGTCGCGCACTCCGTCATCGGACTCCATCACGGCGTCGTGTTCGACCGTCGGCCACTCCTGGAGGATCGATTCGCCGTCCCAGACGGTGATCTCGCCGGGCACCGCGATGCGGCCGGGAGTCGGTGATCGATGCTCGTGCAGGAACGCCACCGGGATCACCGCGGGTGTGACCGCCGGATCGTTCCAGCCGACCTCGACGTGGTCGCCGGCGAGGCGGGCCTCGGTGCCGCGCAGGGTGGGGTCGACGCCCGCTGTGAACAGCTGCCGCTGATGGGTTCGGGGATGGATCGTGGCGTCGTCATGGGAGTGGTCGCGCACCCAGAGCCAGGGGTACGCGCTCGACGCGCCGTCGTGCCACCGAACGACCAACGCGTCGGCGCCGACCTCCACAACATCGATCGATGCCACGCCGCGATTCAATCACGCCGCCGCGACCCCCGACGTGCCCGGTCTCAGCTCGTCGTCCGGCCTCGGGCCGCCGGCAACCCGGCGGTGTCGGGCAGAGAGTTCAACGTCGGCCCGATGCCAAGGCGATCCTCTGGTCCAGCGGGATTCCGCCGTCGACGACCAGCGGACCCAACGCCTCCACCACCTGTCGTTCCATCGCCGCTCTCGCCGCTGCGGGCGCGCCCGCGACGATTGCACCCATCGGCGTGGAGGTGATGTACTGCCACACGAGGTCGGCGGGCGTCGGCAGGTGCAGGGTTGCCGTGTACGTCGTCGACGACACGTCTTCGAATCCGGCGCTGCGCAGGAGCGTTGCGAGCGTGTCGGGATCGGGCAGCGAGAAGACGGCGCGGACGAATCCGCCCAGGGCTGGGTCGATGTGATCGACGATCGCGCCTGCAATGGTCTCGAAGACCGGTTGGATCTCGCCGGGTGTGTTGACGACGATGCGGCCGCCTGGCGTCGCGACGCGATGCATCTCGCGCAGTGCTGCCTGGCGGTCGGTCATCAACATCAGACCGAGCTGGCACAGCACGACGTCGAAGGTTTCGTCGGGAAACGGGAGCGCTGTGGCGTCGCTGTGCCGCCAGTCGATGTCGGCTGCCTGTGCCGTCGATCGTGCGACCTCGAGCATGTCCGGCGCGATGTCGACTGCAGAGATCGACCCCGACGATCCGACGAGCTCGGCGGCGTGTCGAGCGATCAGACCCGTCCCGCACGCGACGTCGAGTGCGCGTTCGCCGATTCGGAGATCGGCGGCGACGAGCAGCCCGGTCGAGACGGGTTGGGCGATCGATGGTACGAAGTAGCGCGCGTAGTTCTCGGCGGCGCTACCGGCGAAGTCGGTGTACGAGACGGAGCTCATGGGTCGTCCTTTCGGTGGGCGGTCGCTTCGGACCGTGGGTCAGGGCCGGACCATCGGTGCCTCGGCGGCATGACGGACGCGGAGAGAGTCGTCCCATCCGCCGTTGCAGTACGTGGTCACTGCGCAGATCAGACCTGCTCGCACCTCGCACAGGTGCATGCGCCGGGAGACGATGTCGCCGTCGGGTGTGTGCTGGGTCTCGACGTGTTCGGTCACGAACCCCGTGGTCGTCGGCACGGTGCAGATGATCTCGATGTCGACCGGACCCTCGGCGATCGAGCGCAGCTGAGCCGCGAACGCCTCGCCCGACCCCTCGAACTGGAATCGCCAGAGGGGCGGCAAGAGATCGAAGAACGTTTCGGTCGCAAACAGGCCGTCGCGTGCCTCGAATTCGGAGAAACAGCGGTGGAAGCCGGCGCTGAGCTGCTCGACGGTGTCCCGGGCGGTGGTTGCAGTCGATGATGGCACGATGCTCCTCCTTGGTGCTCGATCGGCGGTCCGCCGACGTGCCGCTCACGGTAGGGAGTTCGTCGGCCGCCCGGCATCGCCCGGACATCCCATTTCGGTCGTGGTGCAATGGGCCGAACGACCCATTCGTTGGTCTCGCGTCGGCGTCAGAGCAGGTCGTGCTCGTACGCGTACGCGGTCGCCGCAGCGCGTCCGTTGACGCCGAGCTTGGTGAAGATGTTCTCCATGTGCCGGCGCACGGTGTGCGGGCTGATGTGGAGATCAGCGGCGATCTCACGGTTCGTCTGGCCCGACGCCGCGTGCGTCAACACCTCGAGCTCGCGCGCCGACAGGACCGCGTCGTTTCGCATCGCCCGATCGGTCGCGGTGTCGAGGCTCCTGGCCACCGATCGCAGCCGCTCGAGGTCGTGGCGGGCGCCGAGCTCGTCGAACGCGGCGCGGGCGTTGTCCCATTCCAAGGACGCAGATGTCGGGTCGCCGAGCGCGTCGCACGACGAGCCCAACCAGACCCCTGTGCGAGCCATCTCGTACGGCATGTTGAGCCGCTGCCACAATTCGGCAGCGGCGCGGAGGTGCATCAGCGCGAGCGCCGGCCGGCCCTCGACCAGGCTGACGACGCCGAGCGAGTGGTCGGCGATCGCGCGGAGCACCTCGGACGGCGACGATCGGGCGATCTCGTCGAGCTCGTCGGCCGCCGAGCGTGCGGCCGAAGCATCGTTCGCTGCGAGATAGATGTCGACTGCGGCTGCCAGAAGACCGGCACGCTTCACCGGGCGGCTGGTCTCGTGCAGCGACCGACGGATCGCGGCTGCTGCGGAGGCGGTGTCGCCGCGTGCCAGTTCGAGCAGTGCGAGCCCGGGCATCGGCTCGTGCCCCGCTCGGCTCGCACGTCGGAACTCACGCTCGGCGGCATCGAATTCGCCGGTCAGTCGATGCAGCTCGGCGACCTGGTAGTGCGCGAGGCCGAGCGCCGGATGGGGAGGATCGGTGAGCCGGTCACGGGCCGACTCGACGGTCGTCACCGCGGCGGACCACTCGCCACGCGCCAGTTGCATTTGCGAGCGATGCACGAGGCACTGGCCACGGTACGGAACGAGGTCGGGCTGCGCCTCACACCAGTCGTTCAAGGCGTCGGTCCACTCCGCCGCCCGCGCCAGATCGAAGATCTGCATGCACTCCAAGATGACCGCGCAGTAGACGATGCCCGACGCGATCGGCCCAACGTCGCCCGTCGAGACCTGCAACATCGCCTCGTCGAGGCGCGCGGTGCCGGCATCGATGTCGCCGAGCGCGAGCAGAGTTTGGCCGTGTCCGAGCGTGGCGAGCGCGGCGAGGTCGGCGTCGGCGAAGCGCTCGGCGATCTCGGCCGCTCGAATCGCTGCGTCGCGTGCGGATGCGGTGTCGCCGGCGTCGAGCGCGCCGAGCATCGTCGGGATCAGGAGATATCCGGCGGCCGAACAGTCCGAGTCGGTATCGATCACCGCTCGGGATCGGCCGAGCCAGCCGCCGGCATGGGCCGTCTGCCCCCGCAGCATGAGGCCGAGCGCCAGCCAGAACGAGCACCTGGAGGCCTCGGCGGGATCGCCATCAGCGAGGTGCCGGCGATGGGCAGCCTCCCACGTGGCGTCGCTCAGGTCGTCGTCGCCGATCAGGAACGATGCGACGGCCAGTCGCTCGAGGTCGGCGGCATCGAGCGACTCGCGAGGTGCCGCCGACAGCGTTCGGTACCAGTCGGCCCATCGGGTGATGTGTCCGCGTCCGAGGCGATCGGGCATCGACGCCAGTATGGCGCGTCCTCGCGCTTGGGCTGGGCGGACCGCACTCGCGATCGCGCTGCGATCGACCTCAACGAGCGGTCGCGTCGAGGAGCGACCGGACGGTGTCGCGGATCCCGTCGGAGTCGTATCGGTGATGGTGGTAGAGGTCGGCGGGCGGGCCGATCACCGAGAACACATCGGGGATGCCGAGCCGCGCGACCCGGCAGGCGATCCCTGTGTCCGTGACGCATTCGGCGACGGCGGAGCCGAGTCCGTTGGTGATCAGATGATCTTCGACCGTGACGATCGTCCTGGTGTCCTCGGCGGCAGCGCGGACCGCATCGACGTCGAGGGGCTTGATGGTGTGCATGTCGAGCACCCTGGCGTCGACGCCATCACCCGTAAGGCGTTCCGCAGCGACGAGCACGTACCGCAGCATCACCCCGGTCGAGATGATCGTGACATCGGAGCCGTCGCGCACGCGAACGGCGCGGCCGATCTCGACCCGGTGATCTGGGCCGTAGACGATGGGATCGTTGCCGCGTCCGAGCCGGATGTAGACCGGACCGGGGATCGAGAACGCCTGCTCGACGAACTGGGCGAGGTGCAGGGGGTCGCTCGGCGCGATCACCGTCATCCCGGGCATCATTCGCATCGTCCCGATGTCCTCCAGGCCCGAGTGGGTCGGGCCGGCGGTGCCGCCGCTCAGGCCGCCCATCGTGCCGACGATCTTGACCGGGAGGCACGGGTAGGCGATGTCGGTGCGGACCTGCTCATGGGCTCGCATCGAGGCGAACGCGGCGAAGGTCGTGGCGAACGGGATCTTGCCGTCGATCGCGAGACCGGCCGAGACGCTCATCAGGTTCTGCTCGGCGATGCCGACGTTGAAGAATCGTTCGGGATGAGCGTCGTGGAAGCCCGTGAGCTGGTGCGACAACATGAGGTCAGCCGTGAGCGCAACGACCTCGGGATGCCGATGAGCCAGCTCGACCAGCGCTTCGCCATAGACCTCGCGGGCGTTGCGGGCGCCCGCCGATCCGTCGATCGTCACGTCGAGGAGGCTCATCTCGACGCGGCTCTGCTCGTGTCGAAACTGGCGTCGAGCTCGGCGTAGCACTGCTCCAGCACGTCGTTGTCGATCTGGCCGCTGTGCCACGTCGTGGTGTTCTCCATGAAGCCGATGCCCTTGCCCTTCACGGTCTGGGCCACGACGACGGTCGGTCGATAGGAGTCGGCAGCCGGCAGGTCGTCGATCGCGTCGACGAGCGCCGCCATGTCATGGCCGGCGACCGTCACCACGTTCCAGCCGAACGCCGCGAACTTGGCATCGACCGGGTTCACCTGCATCACGTCGTCCTGCGGCCCGTCCATGCACATGTCGTTCTTGTCCACGAACGCCACGATGCTGCCGAGGCGGAACTGTGCGGCCGCCATCACGGCCTCCCAGATCGAACCCTCGTTCAGCTCGCCGTCGCCCATCATCGTCACGACCCGGTTGCGGCGGCCATCGAGGCGGGCGGCGAGCGCCATCCCGACGGCGATCGACAGCCCGTGCCCGAGCGACCCGGTCGACATCTCCACCCCCGGGAGGTGGTTCCGGCACGGATGCATCCCGAACCGGCTGCCCAGGGCACCGTAGCTGTCGTAGATCTCCTCGACGTCGAAGAACCCGCGGTTCGCCATCGAGATGTACAGCGCCCCGGCGCCATGACCCTTGCTCAGGACGAAACGATCGCGGTCGGGCCACTCCGGACGGTCCGGATCGACGTTCATCAGGTACTCGAAGATGGCCGTCATCAGGTCGGTCATCGAGAGGTCGCCACCGATGTGGAGACTGGTGCGGTTGGCGAGGCGCAGCAGGCGCTTGCGCATCTCGAGCGCCTTGTCCTCGAGGTGTTCGACGGTGGCGGTGTCTGCCATCGGTTCGTCTCCGGTCGGTCGTCGTCGGGTGTCGTCTCGACACCGACGATGTTGCCACGGACGGCACCAGCCCCGGGCAGCCGGGCTTCCCCCCTTGCGAACACCGGCCGATGGCGATCACGACCGGGCGAGTACCGTGCCGATCATGTTCGAATTCGACGGTCAGATGTTCCACGTCGGCCTGCTCGTCGACGATCTCGACGCGGCGATGGACGAGATCGGCGAATCCGCCGGTGTCACGTGGGCGACGCCACGCGATTGGCCGATGGACGTGTGGCTGCCGGACCATGGCCCGATCTCGATGGACATCAGGTTGACGTTCTCGCGGCAGGCCCAGGGTGGTGTGCGGCTCGAGATCATCCAGGGGTCGCCCGGTACGCCGGTCGACCCGGCGCAGGGTACCGGAGTGCACCATCTCGGCTACTTCGTCGAGGACCCGGGCGCCGAGACCGAGCGGCTCCTGGCCAACGGCGGCACGCTCGTGATGTCGGCCGCACCGCCCGACGAGGGATACGGGCGGTTCACCTACGTCCGTACGGCCTCGGGCATGCTCGTCGAGCCGGTCGCGCTGTCCAGCCGAGAGCGCTTCGAGGCCTGGTGGGCAGGCGGCGAGCTGCGCTCGTCGACGACCAGGTGAGGGGAGCTGCGTGGCCGTCGTCCTGATCACCGGTTGCAGTTCGGGGTTCGGTCGGGCCGCGGCCGAGGCGTTCGCCAGACGCGGTCACCAGGTGGTCGCGACGATGCGCAACCCGGCCCGAGCGACGGCTCGCGAGGGTGCGGCAGAGGGTCTCGACCAGGTCGAGGGCGTGGTGATCGACCAGCTCGATGTCACCGATGCCGACTCTCGTGAGGGCGCGGCCGCGCGCACCCTCGAACGGTTCGGACGCATCGACGTGCTCGTCAACAACGCAGGCATCTCCGCACTCGGCGCCACCGAGGAGATGCCCGACGAGGTGTTCCGCAACCAGTTCGAGACGAACTTCTTCGGCCCGTTCGCGCTGATGAAGGAGGTGCTGCCGTCGATGCGAGAGAACTCGACCGGTCGCATCGTCAACGTCACATCGATCGGTGCATTGATGTCATCGGGGTTCTACAGCGCCTACTGCGCGACCAAGCATGCGCTCGACGCCGTCTCGCAAGGCCTCGACATCGAGCTCCAGCACTTCGGGATCCGAGTCGTCACGGTCGTGCCCGGGGGGTTCAACACGTCGATCGTCGAGAACCGTGTGCTCGAAGCCGAACGACCCGACTCCCTGTACCCGAGGGCGCGTCGCGCGATCGGCGAGTACGAGGCGCGCATGATGGTGGGCAGGGACGACCTCACGCCGGTGACCGATGCCATCCTCGCCGCCGCGTTCGATGCCGACCCACGGGCGCGGTACCTCGTCGGCTCGGGCACCGCCGACCTCCTGATCCCGATCGTCGCCGAGGGCGAGAAGGTCCACGCCGCGCTCCGCGCACGCGACACGCGGAGTAGCGAGGGTTCGGGTACGGGCACGGTTCGGCCGGTGATCCGCGCACGCGTCGATGCCAGGAGGTGGGCGACGGAGCCGGATGGTCCTCAGCCGGTTGGCGCCACGTGACCGATCAGCAGGGTTCGGCGGGTGGGGTGGTCGGCCACGAGATAGATCGACGAGTCGATCGCACGCGCTCCGATCGAGACGTCCCATCGGGACGAGTCGACATCGAGCATGCCGGCGATGTCGACGACTTCCCATGCCTCGCCGTCCGGGCTCACGCGGATCCGAGGCGCGCTCCGTGGGTCGGGTGCGATCCAACCGAAGTCGCCACGCGTTCGTGCCTCGATCCCGGGCACATCGGGAAGCTCGTCGAACACCGACCCGTCGATCGTCGACCACGCCGTCGCTCCGGTGGCCGAGAACATGGTGACGATCGCTTCGCCATCGCCCGCGTGCAGGTCGACCGGGGTGTTCGCACGGGGTTCGTCGGGGAAATCGACCTGCTCCCACGTGCGCCCATCGGTGGTGCGAACCAGGGCGATCTCCCGATTGAGGGCGGTCGCCGAACGAGCGAGGACGCCACCGGCGATCGCGACCAGATCGACGCGGGACCCCGCCGACCACGCATCGCCGGCTGGGGCGAACCCGTCGCCGTCCCACCTCGACCAGATCGTCGACGGGATGCCGGACAGCGCCCCGGCGGCGGACATCTCGATGCCCGCCAACCGCGCCGGAACGCTCCACACCACGTCGTCGTCCGCGTCGAGGATCTCGTACCGGTCGCCGCCCGTCATCGTTCGAAGCGCGAACGTCGACACGGGGAGCTCGTGGAAGTCACCCGACACCGCGGTGACCAGCTCGTCGCCGACCGCCACCCTGACCCGGTAGGGCTCTCCCGGGCCGGCGCCGGTGAGCTGCGCCCACGGAAACTCCACGCGGCGGCTCACCGGGAGGTAGATCTCACCATCGAGCTCGACCGGGAAGCCGTCGAACGGTTCCGCCGCGACCTCGGTGCGAACGGCGACACCATCTGACGGTACGTCGTTCACCGCGTCGAGGACGACGGGGTCGTCGCCGCCGGGCGTCCGACGCGACAAGGTCATACGACCGGCGAGGTGGTGCACGACCCAGGATTGGTCACCGATGCGTCGCTCGACCTCGAAGACGTCGGAAACGGTCCAGCGATGTCCGCCGTCGCTCGATCGCCACCGACGGCCCGAGGCGTCGTCGCCGACGAGGTCGGTCCCGTCGGTACCGGTGACTCGGGCCGGGAGCGATGTCGCGTCGCCGTCGATGCGAGTCCAGATGATCGAGCCGACGGGTGTGCCCACTGACATGCCGAGCGGGAGGAACGTGCTCCCGGGGCGTTCGCCTGACGCCGGCGGGTCGGGCGGGTCGAGTGCGTCGGGCCGGTCGGGCGGTGTGCTGTCGGTCTGGGGAACGGAATCTCGCTCGGGCGCCACCGGCGGCCCGGAGATGTCCGGGTCGAGACGCCTGGGCTCCCACGCGACCGACAGGACGACCGCGGCGAGCACGGCCGACGTGGTCAGCGCCGCGATCGTGGTGAGCGTGGGAGCGGCGTGTCTGGGTCGACGCCCTGCGCCCGCCGGGCGTTCGGCTCGCTCGACCGGGGGTCCGGGGTGCCAGACGGTGTACGAGTCGCCCGACATCGAACCGCCACGCGCCCAAGGATCGACGTCGTCCGTCGGGTCATCCAGCGAGGTGGAGCCGTGGCGCCACTCACCCACCTGGTGTTCCTCGGTCACATCGAGCACCTCTCGGTGCAACCGTAACGTGCTGACGCGATGCTGTCTCCCCGGATCATCCGAGGGCTCGCAGACAGGCCCGGCCGAGCGTCTCGCATCGCTCCGACGGAGCCGTTCCACCTACGGTGCTGCCCATGAGGGAGCGGGTGCCGTACGACGAGTTCGGTCTCTTCCACGAGAACGCACGGGAGTACGGGTTGGCGTACGACGGGCCGCCCGCGGTCCGCCGCGTGGCCACCGAGCTGGCGGACGGACGGCGCATGAGCAGCCTGGTGTGGGGCGATGATCCCGAGCTCGTGCTGATCCACGGCGGCGCCCAGAACGCCCACACGTGGGACACCGTGGCACTGGCGCTCGGCGATCCGCTCGTCGCCCCCGACCTGCCCGGCCACGGCCACTCCGACAGCCCGGCGCCCGGGGTCGGCACGGCCCCCGGCGCCAACGCAGCCGATCTCGCACCGGTGATCGACCGGCTCGCCCCGGATGCTCGGGTGATCGTCGGGATGTCGCTCGGCGGGCTGACCGCGATCGCGCTCGGCGCTCGACGACCCGACCTCGTCCGCCGGCTCGTGCTGGTCGACATCACCCCTGGCGTGACGGGCGAGAAGGCCAAGGCGATCCACGACTTCGTGCGCGGCCCGGCGACCTTCCCGAGCTTCGACGAGTTGCTCGCCCGCACGATGCAGTTCAACCCGACGCGGTCCGAGAGCTCGCTCCGACGCGGCATCCTCCACAACGCGCTCCAGCTCGACGACGGCAGTTGGGTCTGGCGCCACCGCCGCGACGACTACACGGCGATGGGCGACACCGACGAACCCGAGCAGCGCCCCGACATCACCGGCCTGTGGGACGACCTCGAACGGCTCGCCGCACCGGTGACGCTCGTGCGCGGGACTCGTGAGCAGTCGGTGATCGCCGATGACGACGTTGCCGAACTGCTGCGGCGCCGACCGGAGGCCGCCGTGATCGAGGTCGACGCCGGTCACAGCGTGCAGGGTGACCAGCCGCTCGAGCTCGCCGAGATCATCCGTAGCGCCACGGGAGGACCAGTCACATGAGCGTCGATTACCAGACGATGTACCCGAGCTTCACGTACGACTGGCCGAAGGACGGTGTGCTCCGCATCACCTTCGACGCGCCCGGTCTCAACTCGGTCGGGCCCGACGCCCACCGCGAGATCGCCGATGTCTGGCTGTCGGTCGACCGCGACCCGGATGTGCAGGTCGCGATCCTGCAAGGTGCCGGCAAGGGGTTCTCGGCCGGTGGCAGCTTCGACCTGATCGAGGGCATGATCGACGACTACGCGACCCGGACGAGGGTGATGCGTGAGGCGCGTGACCTCGTGTGGAACGTCATCAACTGCTCCAAGCCGATCGTGTCGGCGATGCACGGCCCGGCCGTCGGCGCCGGGCTGGTCGCCGGGATGCTCGCCGACATCTCGATCGTCGGCCGCAACGCCCGGATCATCGACGGTCACACCCGCCTCGGCGTCGCCGCCGGCGACCATGCAGCCGTGTGCTGGCCGCTGCTGGTCGGCATGGCGAAGGCGAAGTACTACCTGCTCACCTGCGACACGCTGACCGGCGAGGAGGCCGAACGAATCGGCCTCGTGTCGCTGTGCGTCGACGACGACCAGGTGCACGACAAGGCGCTCGAGGTCGCCGATCGGGTGATGGCCGTCTCGCCGTCGGCCGTGCGGTGGACGAAGCACTCGCTCAACCACTGGTACCGTGCCGCGGGCCCGGCGTTCGACGCCTCGCTGGCCCTCGAGTTCTACGGCTTCGGCGGTCCCGACGTTCGGGAGGGCGTCGCATCCCACCGCGAGAAGCGGGCGCCCAATTTCCAGGGCCCCACGTCGGAGTGACCCTGGTCGCGACGGAAGCTGCACCGACGGAAACGGGTTCCACCACCATGCACCAGCTGCATCCGCTCCCCGCGACGTTCGGCGCGACCCGGGACACGCTCCAACGCGTCGCCGTGCACGTCGTCGCCCGTGCCCGCTCCCAGGCCACCGGCCGGTTCGGGCTCCGGGTCACGGCGGGTGGCTTCGGCACGCCCGAGTTCGGTGACGACCTCACCCGCGTGCGCGTTGCGGGCGGTTTGCTCGTGCGCGAGTCGGGAAGCACGGCCGGGGCGATGAGCACCGTCGTGCGGATCGACGGCTCCACACTCGCTGAGCTCGCCGTCGTCGCCCGAGTGGATCTCGACGCCGACCTCGACGTCGGGCACGACACACCGCCGCTCGGGTCGACCACCGAGCGGCTGACGGTCGACGAGCCCTCGGCGACGGCGCTCGCGTCCTGGTACGCCCTGACAGCGTCGGCGCTCGACCGCGCGGTCGCCGAGCTCGGACCGACTGCTTCACCGACGATGGTGCAGCTCTGGCCCGAGCACTTCGACGCCGCGATCGACCTGGCGGCGATGCCCGATCGGCGAGCCAATCTGGGCGGGTCCCCCGGCGACGGGTCCCACGCCGACCCGTATCTGTACGTGGGCCCGTGGACCGACCATCGACCCGGCGATCAGCAGTTCTGGAACGCGTCGTTCGGAGCCGTCCTCGGCTACGCCGAGTTGATCGGCGATCGCGACCCCGTCGCGACGGCGGCAGCGTTCTTCGTGCGCGGGGTCCGACAGCTCGCGGGTTGACCGAGGTGGCACATCTCGCGGCATCGTCGTCGATCGCCGTGACCTGGCGTCGGTCGCGAGGTTCTGGGCTGCGACGTTCGACGGCGACGCATTCGCTTCGCCGCCGACGCCGACCTTGCTCGCCCTGCTGCGACCGGGATCCGACGGATCGAGGATGACTCCACCGTGCTGGTCGAATCGCCGGGCGAGGGGCCGGGCCTCCGGTTCCAGCACGTTCCAAAGGCGAAGTCGGCCACGAACCGGATGCACCTCGACGCGTGATCTCCCGAGTTCGGCGCCACCATCGCAAGCCGAATCCACCTCGACGTGATGGCCCGATCCGGACGGCAGCGAGTTCTGCGTTCTCCGGTGACGATCAAGCGCCGACGGGGATCGGTTGGTCGACCAGATGCGTCGTCGGCACCGATCGGAGCCCACCCGCGCGGAGCTCCAGGAGCGCAGGAACCGGATCGGGGTCGGCGAAGTAGCGATCGTCGGTGTAGTCGGGCTCGGTGCAGGTCGGGTCGTCGGACCACCACGATGCCTCCAGGGCGATCCCGTTCGGGTCGGTGAAGTAGATCGACCGCATGAGTCCGTGGTCGACCACCTCCGTGACCTCGGTGCCGGCATCCTGCAGGCGATGCTGGAGTGCCAGCAGTGCCTCCTCGTCGGGGAGATCCATCGAGAGGTGATCGAAGTGACCGGCGCGAGCGTCGAAGATCCCCGCCGGCTTGGCGATCTGGTCGGTCCGCTTCCCGATGTACTCGAAGAATGCGACCGAGCTCTGCGGACCGAAGCCGAAGAAGTAGTGACGGAAGGTGTGGGTGCCGACCGTCGCGATCAGCGGTGCTCCGACCACGCCGTGCCAGAAGCGGACGGTGGCGTCCATGTCGTTGGTGATCAGGGCGAGGTGGTTGAGTCCCTGCCACGGGACTCGCTGCTGGTCTGCATCGGCCATCGTGCCGCTCCTTTAGTTGCGTACGCAAATAGTATCAGGCGGAACGGCAGTGTCCAATCGATGGGGGAAGCGCGCCGACCCGAACCGTTGCGCGCCGCCCTCGTAGGGTTCGTGCATGGAGCTCACGACGATGACCTACGAGGTGCGCGACCGCGTGGCGCACGTCCGCTTCACTCGACCGGAGGGTGCCAACGCCGTCAACCCGGCGTTCTCCACCGATCTCCGCTCGGTGATGGTGGCGATCGAATTCGACGACGCCGTCAAGGCCGTCTCGGTCACCGCGGACGGCAAGGTGTTCTGCGCCGGTGGCGATCTCAAGCTGTTCCACGAGGCCGGCGCTGATGTCCCGAGCGTCGCCTCCGACATGCTCGTCGACTACCACGGCGCGATCTACAAGATGAACTCGATCCCCAAGCCGTTCGTGGCCGGCGTGCGGGGAGCTGCCGGGGGAGCGGGTCTGTCGCTCATGAGCGCCTTCGACCTCGTCGTCTCTGGCGAGTCGGCGAAGTACACGATGGCCTACACACGTGCCGGGGTCACCCCCGACGGCACCTCGTCGTACTTCGTCGCCCGCCACATCGGGCTGCGCCGCATGCTCGATCTGACCCTCACCAACCGTGTCCTCGGTGCCGCCGAAGCCGAGTCGTGGGGCCTCGTGAACCGTGTCGTGCCCGACGACGACGTCGACGTTACGACCGCCGAGCTCGCGCAGCAGCTGGCCGATGGCCCGGCCTGGGCGACCGGACACGCCAAACGGGTCGTCTACCACGGTTACGAGGCGTCGCTCCCCGCCGCCGGGGAGTACGAGGGCCTCGTGATCGCCGAGTCGATGGGTCGTCACGACGGCCAGGAGGGCATCGCCGCCTTCGCCGAGAGGCGAGCCCCCACCTTCACCGGCGACTGACATTGCGAGTTGTGCCAGGCACAACTCGCAATGTGGGCTCAGAAGACGATGACGCTGCGGGCTTCGGTGCCGCGGCGCATCGCCTCGTAGCCCTCGTTCACCCCGTCGAGGGTGATCTGGGCGGCCACCAGCTCGTCGAGCTTCAAGCGACCCTGCAGGTACAGGTTGGCGAGCATCGGGATGTCGCGCTTGAAGTGGTTGGAGCCCATGAACACACCCTGCACGCCACGCGACTGCAGCACCACCGGCCCCCCTGGGATCTCGATGTTGGCGCCGGCCGGCGGTAGCCCGACGAGATAGGCCGTCGCGCCCGGCCGGATCATGCGGACGGCCTGGGTCGCCGTCGCCGGGAGCCCGATCGCCTCGAAGGCAGCGTCGGCACCACCACTGGTCATCTCGACGACGGCGGCGACAGCGTCGGTCTCCGATCCGTTCACCACGTCGGTGGCCCCGAAGGTCCGGGCCAATGCCAGCTTCTCGGGGTTCAGGTCGACGGCGATGATCCGCTCCGCTCCGGCCAGGTGCGCGCCCTGCACCACGTTCAAGCCGATGCCACCGACCCCGATCACGGCGACCGTGGAGCCGGCCTGGACCCGTGCGGTGTTGAAGACCGCGCCGACGCCGGTGATGACGGCGCACCCGAGGAGTGCCCCGAGGTGCAGCGGGAGCTCGTCGGGGACCTTCACGATGCCGTTGCGGTGGACGAGCATCTGCTCGGCGAAGCCACCGAGCCCGGACATCTGGGTGATCTCCTGCTCACCGCGTCGAACCCGAGACGTGCCATCGGGCCGGAATGTCAGCTCCCGGCGACGCTCGCAGAGGAACGTGCGGCCGGCTGTGCACTGACGGCACTCGTTGCAGTGCACGTTGAGGCACCCGACGACGTGGTCGCCCGGTGCGAACTCGGTGACGTGCTCGCCGACGGCTTGCACGACCCCCGCCGCCTCGTGGCCGAGCAGGACCGGCGGCGGCATCGGCAGCTTGCCCTCGATCACGTGGAGGTCGCTGTGGCAGAGGCCGCACGCAGCGGTCTGCACCAGCACCTCGTCGGGCCCGGGGTCGGTCAGGGTGAGATCGTCGATGATCAGCTCACCGGGCAGCGTCTCGAGGACGGCAGCGCGCATCGCGGGCTCCTTGCGGACTGTGGTCGGCTCAGCGATTGAGGACGACGGGGAGGTTTCGGGGGCCGCGCACCTGGCCGTTGGCCCACGCGGTCTTCCGATCGGGATCGAGCTCGTAGTTCGGGAAGGCTCGCAACCACTCCTGCGTCGCGACCAGCAGCTCGAGGCGGGCGAGGTTCGAGCCGAGGCAACGGTGGATGCCGAGCCCGAAGGCGACGTGGCGGTTCTTCTCCCGGTCGAGCTGGAACTCGTCGGCGTGCTCGAACGCCGCCGGATCGTGGTTCGCGGCCGGGAAGGTGACGAGCGTCTGGTCACCGGCGTGGACCGGGCAACCGGCCACCTCGGTGTCCTTGATCACCTTGCGTCCCATCGTGACGGGGGCGTAGTAGCGGAGGATCTCCTCGGTGCCGGTCTGCCAGAGCAGATCGTCGTCGTCGGCGGCGACCAGTGCCGCGCGCTCGTCAGGGTGCTGGGCGAGGTGCCAGAGGCCGGATCCGATCGCGCTCCACGTGGTGTCGATCCCCGCGATGATCATCAAGCTGACGTACCCGATCTTGAGGTCCATGTCGACCGCTTCACCGTCGATCTCGGCGTGAGCGATCAGCGTGAGCAGGTCGTCCTGCGGGTCGGCGAGCCGTGACTCGATCATCCTGGTGTTGTAGGCCTGCATCTCCTCGGCAACCTGGACGCGGACCGCGTTGTCGCGTGGCGCGAGCTGGAAGTTGCGGTAGATCCAGTCGCGGAACATGTCGGCATCGGACTCGGGGGCACCGAGGAGCTGGCAGATGCCGTGCACCGGGACGTGTTGGACGTACTGCTCGGCGGCATCGACGTGGGTGGCGCCGTCGAGCTCGGCGATCAACGAACGGCAGAACTGGCGGAGGTCGTCCTCCATGGGCGCGATCTTCTTGGGACTGAACGAGGGGAGCAGCAGGCGGCGGTGTCCGTGGTGGTCGGGCGGATCCGAGGTGATCGGCGGCGCGGGCCGTCGCGGCGCATCGGGTCGCCCCACGTTCACGAAGATCGACGAGAAGTGCTCGGTGTCGTGTGCGATCTCCTGGATCGCCTCCATCGTGACCGGCATGTGGGCCCGCCCGTACCGCTCGGTGGTCGCCACGGGACACACCTCGCGCACCGCGTTCCAGATCTCGATCGCGTTGGCGCCCCACTGATCGTCGAGCCAATCCCAGTCGTTGACCCAATCGGTCACCGGTGGAAGATCCGATGTCCCGGTCTCGTAGCTCATGTGTCCCCCAGACTCCTCGTCGCCACAGTAGACAAGCGAACCGACCCAGCCCTCAGCGGCGGGCGGCGGGATCCTGTCGGTAGAAGTCCGCGAGTCGGAGATAGACGCGCGGGAGCTGACCGTGCAGCTCGACCGGACGGGTGAAGAACAACTCGCTCGTGACGGCGAAGTACTCGGCCGGGTTGGTCGCCCCGTAGGCGCGCACCAGGCCGTCGGTCCCGCGGCGGCGAAGCCGTCGGTAGTTGGTGCCGAGCGTCTGCGTCCACGCCGCTCGCGCCTCCCGGTCGGGGAGGGGCGGCATGCCGTCGGCGGCGCCGTCGAGCTGGTCGAGCTTGTGGGCGAACTCGTGGTACACGACGTTGACGCCGCGATTCGGGTCACGGACCTCGCGCTCGACGGTCCGCCAGTCGAGCAGGACGGGTCCGCGGCCGTGGCCCGACTGCCCGGCGAGGTACTGCGGTCCGGCCGTGTAGACGCCGGGCACCGGGCCGGGCCGGGCCCCACGGGTGACGATCGTGCCTCCGTGGAACACGACCGTCGTGACGTTGAGGAACGGTTGGGTTCGCCGGTCGAAGCCGGCAGCGAGGAGCGCGGCGTGGGCGGCGACGGTCAGCACCATCTCGTCGGTCACGTCCACGCCCCGGGCCCCCTCCCATCGAGCTCGGTCGACGAGGCGTGCGCCGTGCTCGCGGAACTGCTCCTGTTCGACCGGCGACAGGCGGGCGAACTCGGCGGGCGCGAACTCGAGCAGCCGGGAGCGGAGGTCGCGCTGTGTCGCCGCCATCGACCCAGTGTGCCGCCGAATCCGGGTCGTGCCGTACCGTGTCGGCATGGAGTCCCGGTCGGTCGACGTGATCGGTGGCACGCTCGCCGTCGAGTTGCGTGGGGACGGGCCGCTCATCGTGCTCGTGCCGTCGCTCGGTCGCGGCGCGGCCGACTTCGATGATCTGGCCCAACGCCTCGCGGTCGCCGGATATCGGACGGCCTGTCCGGAACCTCGCGGCATCGGGGCGACGACCGCGCCCGTCAACGGGGTCTCGATGACCACGCTGGCCGCCGACGTGGCGGCGGTCATCGAGGCCTTCGCCGATGCCCACGACCCGCGAGCGATCGTGGTCGGGCATGCGTTCGGCAACCGAGTCGCGCGCATGACGGCGGCCGATCATCCGGCGCTCGTTCGGGGGGTGATCCTGCTCGCGTGCGGCGGTGCCGTCGAGCCGTCCGATGAGGCCGCGCGAGCGCTTCGGCTCGTGTTCGACGTCTCGGTGTCGCCCGCTGAGCACCTCCGTCATGTCGGCGCGGCGTTCTTCGCCGACCCGACAGGCGCGGTGGTGTGGGCCGACGGGTGGCACCCGCTGGTGGCGTTCCATCAGGGTCTCGCCACCCGCTCGCAGCCGATCGAGCGGTGGCGAGATGCGGGGTGCGCACCCGTCCTGGTCGTCCAGCCCGCCGACGACGTGATCGCGGTGCCCGCCAACGCCGACGACATCGTCGAACGCCTCGGTCACCGTGCCGAGATGGTGATCGTTCCCGACGCCGGCCACGCCCTCCTGCCGGAGCAGCCCGATCTGGTCTCGACCGCGGTGCTGGACTGGCTCGCTCGTCACGCGACCTGACCGAACGCGGGTAGAAATCGTGATGGGGCGCGCGCCGCCACGTGCGACTCTGGCCTTCGACATGTCGTCCTCACGCCGCCGCTCTCGACGTTCCGATCAGGAACGTGATGCCGACCGGGACGCGGGGCGCGCCCGCGAAGCCCGGGCATCGGTGCTGGAACGGCTGGTCACCGCATCGCCGATCGAGTTCCCGGCGTCGCTCCCGATCACGGATCGCCGTGCCGAGCTCGTGGAGGCGGTCCGGGAGCACCAGGTCGTGATCGTGGCCGGCGAGACCGGTTCGGGCAAGAGCACCCAGCTCCCCAAGTTGTGCCTGGAAGCCGGGCGCGGCGTGTCGGGGATGATCGGCCACACGCAACCGAGGCGCGTCGCGGCGCGGACGGTGGCCGAGCGGGTCGCCGAGGAGCTGGGCACGTCGATCGGCGACGCCGTCGGCTACACGGTGCGCTTCAACGATCGCGTCGGCGAGGGCACGCTGCTGCGGGTGATGACCGACGGCATCCTGCTCAACGAGCTCCAGCGCGACCGGATGCTGCGACGGTACGACACGCTCATCATCGACGAAGCGCACGAACGCAGCCTCAACATCGACTTCATCCTCGGCTACGTGAGGCAGTTGCTGCCCCGGCGCCCCGATCTGAAGGTGATCGTCACCTCGGCCACGATCGACACGGAACGGTTCGCCGAACACTTCACCGGGCCGGACGGCACGCCGGCGCCGGTCTTCGTGGTGGAGGGGCGGACCTACCCCGTCGAGCTGCGATACCGACCGTACGGCACCGACAACGAGGACGATCCGAGCGATCGACGCGATCAGGTGCGGGCGGTGATCGACGCCGTCGACGAGCTCGCCCGTGAGGGGCCGGGCGACGTGCTCGTGTTCTTGAGCGGCGAGCGCGAGATCCACGACATCGCCGATGCGCTCCGTCAGGAGCACCGAACCGACACCGAGGTGCTCCCGCTCTACGCCCGGTTGTCGTCGGCGGAGCAGCATCGCATCTTCCAACCGCATCGTGGGCGGCGCATCGTGCTGTCGACCAACGTCGCCGAGACCTCGATCACGGTGCCCGGTGTGCGCTACGTCGTCGACGCCGGCACCGCTCGCATCAGCCGCTACAGCCGGCGGCTGAAGGTGCAGCGGCTCCCGATCGAGCCGGTCTCGCGTGCCTCGGCCGATCAGCGCGCCGGTCGATGTGGTCGGGTCGCACCGGGCGTCTGCATCCGCCTCTACTCCGAGGACGATCACGAGCAGCGGCCGGAGTTCACCGAACCCGAGATCTTGCGCACCAACCTCGCTTCGGTCATCCTCCAGATGACGGCGATCGGACTGGGCGATGTGGCGGCGTTCCCCTTCGTGGAGCCACCCGACGCCGCCGCGATCCGCGACGGCGTCCTGTTGCTCGACGAGCTGGGCGCGCTCGAACCCGGGCGGATCGGGTCGCCTCGGTCGCTGACCGAGATCGGCCGACAACTCGCACGACTGCCGATCGACCCTCGGCTCGGACGCATGGTCGTCGAGGCCGAACGTCTGGGCTGTGTCCGGGAGGTGCTCGTGATCGCGTCTGCGCTGTCGATCCAGGACGTCCGCGAACGACCGAAGGAGGCGCCCGAACGGGCCGCCGAACTGCACCGCCGGTTCGCCGTCGAGGGCTCCGATCTGCTGTCGATCGTCGCGCTCTGGGATCACCTGCGGGAGCGGCAGCGGGCCCTGTCAGGCAATCAGTTCCGGCGCATGTGTCGCGACGAGTACCTCCACTACCTGCGAGTGCGCGAGTGGCGCGACCTCTACAGTCAGCTCCGTCAGGTGGCTGGTCAGATGCAGATCCGCCCCGGAGTCGAAGCTGCGCACCCGGATCACGTCCATCGGGCCCTGCTGGCCGGGTTGCTGTCGCACATCGGCGTACGCGACGGCGACGGTCGTGAGTTCCGCGGTGCTCGCGACGCTCGTTTCACGATCGCGCCCGGTTCCGCGTTGAAGAAGCAGCCGCCGCGGTGGGTCATGGCGGCTGAGCTCGTGGAGACGAATCGGCTCTGGGCTCGCCGGGTCGCCGCGATCCAGCCGGAGTGGGCGGAGTCGTCGGCGCAGCACCTGGTGAAGCGGTCCTACGGTGACGCCTGGTGGGACGCCCGGGCCGGTCGGGCCGTGGTGACCGAGACCGTCACGCTGTACGGCCTGGCGATCGTGCCGAACCGCACCATCGGGGTCGGCAGGGTCGATGCCGTTCTGGCGCGCGAGATGTTCATCCGGCACGCCCTCGTGGCCGGGGACTGGGAGACCCAGCACGGGTTCGTCGAGCGGAACCAACGGTTCGTCGAGCGCGTCCGCCTGCTCGAGGCTCGTGTCCGCCGAATCGACCTGCTCGACGACGACGCGCTCTTCGAGTTCTACGACGAGCGCCTCGGTGCCGACGTCGCGTCTGCCCGACACTTCGATCGGTGGTGGAAGGGTGCCCGCGAACACGATCCTGAGCTGCTCGACCTCACTCCGGCCGTGCTCGCCGACCGTCGGGGGATCGACCTCGCGGACTACCCCGATCACTGGCGGCACGGCGACGCCGAGTACCGACTGACATACCGATTCGAGCCCGGCACTCCACTCGACGGGGCGACGATCGTCGTCCCGCTCACCGCGCTCAACCAGCTCGACGACGAAGGATTCGACTGGTTGGTGCCCGGCTTTCGGCTCGAGCTGGTGTCACTGCTCGTGCGGTCGCTCCCCAAGGAGATCCGGCGCGATCTGATCCCGATGAGCGACACGACCGCGGCTGCGTTCGAACGCCTCGGGGCGCCCGAGGGTCGGCTCGTCGACGCGCTCGCGCGAGCGCTGACGGGCGTGTCGGGGCGGCCGATCGCTGCGACGGATTTCGACCCGGATCGGCTTCCTCCCCACCTCACGCTGCACATCGTCGTCGTCGACGCCGACGGTGCCGTCGTGGACGCCGGCGACGATCTCGCGGCGATCCGCGATCGCCAAGCCGGCACCACACGCTCAGCGCTGGCAGAGGCCGCGCCACTCGCCGAGCGGCGCGACATCGTTCGGTGGGACATCGGTCGGATCGAGCGGGTCGTCGAACAGCGTGTCGACGGCGGTCACGTCGTGCGCGCCTATCCCACCCTGCTCGACCGGGGCGACAGCGTGACACTTCGGGTCGTCGACAACGAGGCACTCCAGCAGCGAGCGATGCGGGGCGGGGTCCGCCGACTCCTGCTGATGGCGGCCGCGCCCACTCCGGTGAAGGTGGAGCGGACCCTCGATCAGCGGGCCAAGCTGGCCCTCGCCGCCGGGCCGATCGTCCTCGCCGATCTCACGGCCGACTGCATCGAGGCGGCGGTCGACGCGGTGATGGCCCGGTACGAACTGCCGTGGAACGACACCGCCTTCGGTCGGATCGAGCAGGCCGTCCGAGACGATGCCCCACAGGTCGCCGCCGATGCGCTGGCCGTGGCCGCCGATGTCGTCGCGGCGGCGGGTCGGGTCCGCGCACGGATTGCATCGCTGACCGCGGAGGCGCTGCGACCGACGGTGGCCGACGCCGACGCCCACGTCGGGCGCCTCGTTGCTCCGGGATTCGTCCGACGGGGCGGAGCCGACCGCCTCCCCGACATCCACCGGTACGTCCGGGGCATCGAGTACCGGCTCGATCACCTCGGCGGCGACGTTCACCGAGACCAGCGCCGGATGGTCGAGGTGCGCCCCCTGGAACGCGAGTACGCGTCGATCCTGGATCGCCTCGGTCGGATCACGGACGAGATCCGCGACATCGCCTGGTTGCTCGAGGAACACCGAATGAGCGTCTTCGCGCAGCCGCTCGGCGTCGTCGGCCCGGTCAGTCCCAAGCGAATCCGCCGCGCCCTCGACCACCAGCGCGAGTGATCACGCGGCACCGGCCCGCGCTGGCTCGCGCGATTTCGCCGATCGGAGGGACGAGTCGCTCCTCCCGTACTGTCCGGGCATGCCGAGCGCTGCTGTCGACTCAACACGTGCATGGCTCACGGTCGTCGCTGCCTTCCTCTCGTCGGCGGTGACGCTCGGGACCGCCTACAGCTTCGGCGCGTTCTTCGAGTCGATGAGCGAGGAGTTCGGCTCCGCGAGCGGCGAGACGGCGGTGATCTTCGGCATCACGACCTTCTCGTTCTTCTGGCTGAGCATCGTGACCGGTCGCATGATGGATCGCTTCGGCCCTCGGCTGGTGCTCGTGACCGGCGCGAGCGCGTTGCTCGCGGGACTCGTGCTCACGAGTCGAGTCGAGTCGCTCGGACTCGGCTACGTGACCTACGGCGCCGGGGTCGGTATCGCCGCGGCGTGCGGATACGTCCCGATGGTCGCGATGGTCGGTGGTTGGTTCGTGCATCACCGGGCGGTGGCGGTCGGGCTCGCCGTCGCCGGCATCGGCGTCGGCACGATGGTGATGTCGCCGCTGTCGGCGACGCTGATCGATCGGTACGGGTGGCGGGACACCTATGTGATCATCGGCATCGCGGGTGCGTTGGTCCTGCTGGTGTGCGTTCCTCTCGCGGATCGCCCGCCCGGCGACGGGTCGCCACAACCGTCGCGGTTCGCCGATGCGTGGCGGAGCCCGGTGTTCCGGCGCATCCACCTCTCGGCGCTCGCGCTCGGGTTGGCCCTGTTCGTGCCGTTCGTGTTCGTCGGCCAGTACGCGAAGGAACGAGGGATCGACTCGGTGCAGGCAGCGGTTCTGGTCGGCGTGCTCGGTGGGGCGAGTGTGCTGTCGCGCATCGGTTTCGGGTCGCTGGTGCGAGCGTTCGGAGCGTTCCGGCTGTACCGGGCCTCCTATCTCATTCACGGGATCAGCTTTGCCGTGTGGCTCGTCGCCGGCTCCTCGTACGTCGTCCTGGTGCTGTTCGTGCTCGTGCTCGGTGTCGGCTACGGCGGGTTCGTCGCACTCGGTCCGATCGTCGTCTCCGACCGGATGGGCATCGCCGGACTCGGCTCGATCCTCGGCCTGCTCTACACCGCGCCCGGGCTCGGTGGACTGATCGGTCCCCCGCTGGCCGGATGGTTGATCGATGCGACCGACACGTATCGCTGGGCGATCCTCGGCTGTCTGGCGTCGTGTGTGGTCTCGGTGGTCCTGCTCACGGGTTTGCCGACCACCGACGACGGTCGGCTCGAACGCGCCGACGACGCACGTGGGTGACCCACCAGCTCGGCGAACACCCCGGTGCCGGTGTTCGATCCTGGGTGGGCGCGACGGACATCGGTTGGGGCGGACCGGGCAGAGGGAGGCCACCGTTCGCCGTTATCGGGTGTGGCGCCGGATGCTCGCGATCGCTTCGTCCTCGTCGTCGGTGAGGGTGATGAGATCGCGATAGGCGTGCCCGTCGGCGAGCGCTCGGAGCAGCGCCCAGACCGGGCGATGGCGGGTCCAGTAGTCGACTCCGAGCAGCACCATCGGTGACGGCGGGCCGAAGCTCGCATAGTGGTTCTGGGCTGCGTCCTGGAAGATCTCCTGGATCGTCCCGGCACTCCCCGGGGCGACGATCACCCCGTGTGTGGCGACCGCCAGCAGCCCCTCCTCTCGGACGCTGTTGGCGAAGTACTTGGCGATCTTGGTGGCGAACGCGGCTGGGGGTTCGTGGCCGTACAACCACGTCGGGATGCCGATCGAGTCGTACTCGACGGGCTCGATCGGCCAGCGTCGGCGCACGGCGAAGGCACGGTGCAGCCAGTCCGGATCCGCGTACTCCTTCCCGGCCCGGGCCCCGTCGGGTCGCGGTGCCAGCACGTCGATCGCAGCCGCGAGCTGGTCGTCGGGGTGGTGGGCCATCCACGTACCGAGGTGGGTGGCCTCCATCGCGCCGGGGCCGCCCCCGGACAGGAGGAGGAAGCCGTCCCGAGTCAGGGTGCGGGCGATCCGGGCGACAGCCGAGTAGCGGGGATCGCTGCGCTCGAGTCCGTGGCCGCCCATGATCGCGACCGGTCGCCGACCGGCGAGCTCCTCGTGGAGGGCGTCGGTGATCGAGTGATCGTGCAGGCGGCGCGCAAGGCTCTCGTCGATCCTGGGCGGATGCTGACGGCCCGTCGCAACCCAGTGCCGGTGTACCCGGGCGTCGAACGTGTGCTGGTAGCCCGCCGGGTCGGCCATGTCGAATCCGGCGAACAACTCCTCGGGCGTGTAGAGCCGGGCGCGGTGCGCGGTGAACGGGCGGCCCGGATCGTCGCGGATCACGGTCGCGCCCGACGCGGTCAGGTGACCGGCCTGGGTCGGGGTGAGCATGCACGACAGGAACAGACATCCGGCGAAGGAACCGGACTCCAGGCCGCGCACGTCGCGCAGATCGATCGCCTGCAACGCCGCCGGCGGTCGGGCGTCGCCCAGCGAAACCCACGATCGGCACTCGTCGAGGGTGTCGATCTCCACCACGTCGGCGAACGATACCGAGGACCGGCGGGTACGGTCGTCGCGATGTCAGGTGCACCGGAACGGAGCATGCCGACCGTCGTCGTGGCCCGAACCCCACGCCCGGGGCGCGAGCGGGAGTTCGAGCGTTGGCTGCGCAAGTTGGCGGCGACCGCGCACCAGGCGCCGGGGCACATCCGATCCGACGTGCAGCCGCCGACCGAGGTGCACCCCGGCGAGTGGGTGATCGTGTATCAGTTCCGTGATGCGGCGAGCCTGGAGGCATGGCTGACCTCCGCCGAGCGGGACGCCTTGGTCGCCGACGGTCACCACCTGCTCGAGGGGAGCGAGCGCGAGCAGGTGTTCGCGTTGGCCGAGGAGCACGACCCGGTCACGGCCGTCGCGTCCTTCCGTGTGGCCCCTGGCAACGAGCACCGGTACGCCGAGTTCCACGAGCGGTTGGTCGAGCGGTTGTCGGCGTTCCCGGGGTTCCTCCGCAGCGAATTGTTCGAGCCCGTCGAGGGCGTCCAGGACGACACCGTCGTCGTCTTCTCGTTCGATTCGAGATCGCACCTCGACCGCTGGTTGGAGTCCGACGAGCGGCGGACGATGCTCGCCGAGATCGACGACTCCATCGAGGGCGACCGGACGCTGAACGTGGTCGGCGGGTTCGGCGGGTGGTTCGGCGGTCCGGGTTCGGCCGAAGTGAAGCGGTGGAAGCAGGCGTTGGTGGTGCTGGTGGCGTTGTTCCCGACGGCACTGCTGCTGGGGACGCTGCGCAGCTGGTTGTTGCCCGATCTCTCCTTCGTGCCCGCCGTCCTCCTCAGCAACGTCCTGGGCGTGATCATCCTGTCGTGGCTGCTGATGCCGTTCCTGACGCGCCTGCTCGCGGATTGGCTGCGTCGCTGACGACCGCCCCGCTCCCGTCGGATCGCGTGTCGCGCGCGCCGGGGGCCGTGGCTCGTTACAGCGGCTTGAGCCAGCGTTGGGATTCGCCGTCGTACTCGAAACCGACGCGCTGCAGGTAGTTCCGGTGCGTCTCGTTGCCGCCTGCCGTCGACAGCCCGACGAAGCCGACGGTCCGGAACACCCCGGCACCTTGCCCGTAGAGCCAGCGACCGATGCGTGAATCCCGGTAGCTGCGTAGCACGTAGTCGAGGGTGATCTCGAGGGCGTCGTCGCGTCGGTTGCCGAGCACGACGCCTGCCGGCAGGCCGTCGCGGTTGAGCACGAGCGCGAAGTCCGACGCGGCGCTCGGATCCCACTCGGGCTGGAATTGGGCGATGTCGGCGGCGTGATGGGCGAGGAAGTCGGCGAGGAAGGGGGAGTCGGGCGGGACGACCGTCGCCCCGAGATCGCGGCGGCCGCCGAGCTCCCGCGAGAGGAACCACACGTTCAGGCAGGCGATCGCGGCGTTCGTCACGATGATCGGGATCGAACCGATCAACAGGCCGTAGGCGACGAAGGCGAGTGAACCGAGGAGGGAGATGACTCGCAGACGCACGACCGACGTCATCGCGAGCGAGATCACGACGAGTGCCGAGGCGACGTAGCCGACGAGCTCCTGGCCGTTGAACTCCACGGTTCAGCTCTGCAGGCGTGCGACGGTAGCGCCGAACTCGGCCACGGTGTCCGCGATGATGTCGGCGACCGGGCGTACCGCGTCGATCCGGCCGGCGACCTGCCCGCTCAGGGCGATCGCGGCCTCCATGTCGCCGCCGAAGTAGAGCGCCTCGGCGTTGCCGAACTCGCCGAACACGTTCTCCTCGGCATCGAGCAGGCGGGTGGTCCGCTCGGTGCGCAGGGCGCGGAGCGCCGGAGAGTGCCTCTGGTTGAGGAAGAGCGTGTCCGTCTCGGCGGCGTCGACGATCGCCTGCTTCCAGTTGTCGTGCACGGGCGACTCGGCGGCCGAGACCATCCGGGTGCCCATCTGGACACCTTCGGCACCGAGCGCGAACGCGGCGGCCATCGTGGCACCGTCGGTGATGCCCCCTGCCGCGATGATCGGTACGTCGACCCTCGACCGCACGAGCGGCAGGAGCACCATGGTCGACACTGGCGTCGGGCTCTTGAACCCGCCGCCCTCGCCGCCCTCCACGACCAGCCCGTCGACCCCAGCGTCGACCGCCTTGCGGGCGGCGGCGAGCGTCGGCACGACGTGGTACACGGTCAAGCCGGCGTCCTTGAGGATCGAGGTGTACGTGGTCGGCGACCCAGCGGACGTGGTGACGAACTTGACGCCCTGATCGATCACGAACTCGGCGATCGCCGGATCACGGACGAATGCTTGGGCGATGTTGACGCCGAAGGGTCGATCGGTGAGGGCGTGCATCTTGGCGATCTCGGCCTTCACGGCGTCGAGCTCGCCTGACGACGTCTCGATGACGCCGCACGCCCCGGCCCGCGAGACGGCCGACGCGAGCTGGCTGCGCGCGATCCATCCCATCGGCGCTTGCACGATCGGGATCTCGACGCCGAGATCGCGACTGACTCGGTTGTCGAAGGCAGGATGCTCGAACGCCATCGCCCCAACCTAGTGCCGTGTCGGGCAACGCCGGTCGAGTCGACGGACGACGCCGACCGGCGTCGGAACACCCGATCGTCCGCCGGCTCGCGTGCGCAGCTGGCCGGTGGACCGGGGGTGAGATACCGAGCGGCCCGGCGCAGCGATGACGTGGCGCAAGGAGTTCCTCGGCGCCTGACGACCGCCGACCGAACTGTTGTGCGGCGGCCTGCGGGCACCTGCGCGCCGTCGCCGACGTGCCGATCCGCATCGGTCGCGGGCGAGTCGGCTCGACCGCTCGCAGCGAGTGGCGCCGACGGTCGCTACCCCTTGACCGAACCGGCGAGGATGCCCCTCACGAAGTACCGTTGGAGGGCGAAGAAGACCACCAGCGGAACGAACGCCTGCACGAAGCCCGCAGCGGGCAACAGGTGCTCGTTCCGACCGAAGTCTCCGGCCAGGTTGGCGATCAGGATCGTGGTCGGGATCGCGTCGGGGTTCGTGCCGACCATCGTGTTGGCGATCAGGAAGTCGTTCCAGGTCCAGAGGAACTGGAAGATCGCGAACGCTGCCAGGACCGGCACCGAGAGCGGGAGCACGAGGCGCCAGAAGATGGTGAAGTGATCGGCCCCGTCGATTCGCGCTGCTTCGAACACGTCCTTGGGCAGCCCCGACACGTAGTTGTGCAGCAGGAAGATCGCGAACGGAAGCGCGAACCCGGTGTGGGTCAACCAGACCGATGCCGCCGTGCCGTTGAGGTCCCAGTCGGGGACGATCGTGATCGTCTTGTCGAGCCCCGGGATCGTGTAGTGGGCGCCGCCCACGTACAGCTGGAGCAGTGGGATCAGGGCCACCTGGAGCGGGATCGCGAGCAGCGCCACCGTTGCGATGAACAGCTGCTTGCGACCCTTGAAGTCGATCCAGGCGAACGTGTACGCCGCGAACGCTGCGACCGCGATCGGGATGATCGTTGCGGGGATGGCGATCGCGAACGAGTTGAGCAACGAATCGCCGAGGCTGGTCGTCGCGCTCGCCGTGAACACCGTGTCGTAGTTGTCGAAGGTCAGTTCGTCGAATCGGACGGTCCACCAACCGCTGTTGCGCTGGGCGTCGCGTGTACGCCAACCATTGACGAACAGTCCGACGGTCGGAAGGCTCCACACGATGACGATCAACCACAGCACCCACGTGGGGATCCCGCGGAGGAAGCCGTAGACGCGGCCGCTGAGGCTCGTATCCGGTTGCCCGGCATCGACGATGCCCGGCTCGGTCATGACCGGCTGCATGTTGCTCATCTCACAGCTCCCTTTGCATGCGACGGATGTTGAAGACCATGACCGGCAGGACCGACACGAGGATCAGCACGGCGAGTGAGGCACCGCGGCCGATGTTCGTGAACTGGAACGCCTGCTGGAACATGTCGTTGGCGAGCACCTGCGTGCCGAAGTTGCCGTTCGTCATCACCTTGACGATGTCGTAGACCTTCATGACCAGCACGATCAGAGTGGTCACGACGACGCCGATGGTCGTGCCGATCTGAGGGAGCGTGATGCGCCAGAAGATCTGCGAGTTCGTGGCCCCGTCGACCCTCGCCGCCTCGAGGTACTCGGTCGGTACCGCCTTGATCGCCGCCGACAGGATGACCATGGCGAACCCGGTCTGGATCCAGATCAGCACGACCATCAACCAGAAGTTGTTGTAGGGCCCTTCCTGGACGAAGTTGATCGCTTGACCGCTGATCACCTCCCCGGTCTCCTCGTCGACCCGGTGACCGCCGACGCCGGTCCCGATGATCGCCCAGTACCTGATCAGGAACCAGCCGAGCAGGATGGCGGTGGCCCCGGGGACGACCGCCCGGCCGTACGCCTGGTTGACGAAGGCCCGTGCGACCAGCACCAGCACGCCGATGAAGGCGATGGTGAGGATCGCCCCGACGGCGATTCGGGCGCCGTCGGCGCTCAGGCCGTCCCAGACGGCGCCCACGACGACGACGGCGATCGGCGTCGCGACGAGCGCGATCAACATCGGGATCCAGCGTCGCTTGCTGACGTAGTTGATCACGGCGGCGATGCCGATGATGGCGACCAGCCACAGGAACGCGGTGGCTGCGACATCCTGACCGGTGGAGAGCCGCCCCAGCCCGACCCAGATCGCGTTCATCGTCCCGGTCTGTTCCTTGCTGGTGTCGCGAGCGACGTACATGAACCGCCAGATGACGGACGCCCCGACGAGCGAGATGGCCATCGGCATGAAGATGACCGACTTCGCGACCCGTTCGAACTTGGCGTTGTCGGCGAGGACCGCCACGGCGAGGCCGAGACCGGTGGAGAAGCCGGTGACCACGATCACCCACCACAGGTTGTTGATGATCGTGCCGCGCAACGCCGTGAACACGCCGAACGTCAAGAACAAGCCGCCCAGCACGAGGGGGCCCATGCTCGGGCTCCCGAGCTCGACGATGCGACCGGTCACCTGCCGGCTCCTCACTCCGAGGACGACGAATCCGATGAGCAGGACCACGCCGACCAGGAACGGCACGCTCGTGAACATGTCGGCCCAGTTGGACGTGTCCCAGCTGACCGGATCGGTGAAGGTCGCCTGGTAGTTGTCGAAGCCGACGTACTCGTCGCCCGAACTGTCGAGGAACGACAGGTAGATCGTGCGGATCGCGGGGATGACGAGGGTGGCGAAGATGAACAACAGCGCCGGTGCCAGGAAGATCACGGCCCGCGACTTCTGGTCGATCAGCCCCCGCCGCTGGAGGTCGGGGTTGGTGTTGAGTGCGAGCCGCACACCGATGAGGGCCATCGGCACGATCGAGGCGACGATCGCCCACCCAGCGCTCCCCTCACCGAGATCCGGGGCGCCGAATGCTCCGATCACCCAGCCGATCGCGGCGCCGGCGAGGGCGCCGGCGACCGGTGGTCGGGAGCGGAGCAGCGACAGACCGGCGCCGACGCCGGCGATGACGACCGTCCACACGACCAGGGCGCCGATCGCGACGTCAGGGCGCCACAGGGGGCGGAGCAGGATACCGACCACGAGTCCCAGTGCGCCGAAGCCACCCGCGCCGATCGCGAGGCGGATGGGTGGTGCGTCGTTCATGGCGAGCAGGAGCCCGAGGACGGCGGTCGCCACGCCGGCCACGATGGGGAACCACACCCACGACGCGAACTCGGCGAGCGCGCCGTCGCCCTCGCCTGATCCCTCGATCAATCGGTTGCCGCTGATCACCGCACCGCCCACGAAGCCGCAGGCGCCGTACGCGATCGCGCTGAACCGGTTCCAGTGCTGACGCACCTGGTTGAACAACAAGTTGGCCGCGACCCAGATGCCGGCGCTGCCGGCAACGGCGATGACCACGGTGATCACGGTGCTCAGGACCTTGCTGACGACATCACCCACGCGGGCGCCCCCTTCACGTTCGTTTCCCCGAAATCACTTGTCTAGTCGAAATTGCGACGGGGCACCGACACCGCAGTGCCAGTGCCCCGTCGTCGTCACATCGCGTGACAGGTAGTGCTGTTGGTCAACCGATCAGCCTGCTGGCCACGACGCTTCGATCGCGTTCGCAGCTTCCTCGGCGGTCACGTCACCGTTGACCGCCGAGGTGCCCTGCGTCCAGAACGTTCCGGCGCCGACATCGGCCGGCATCAGGTCGGATGCGTCGAACCGCACGATGTCGGCCGTGTTCAGGATCTCGAGGAACGACTGCTCCAGCGGCTGGAAGACCGAGGGATCGACGTTCGGGTTGGCGGACAGGAAGCCCGACAGCGCCGTGCCGCCGCCCTTGTAGCCGGCCTGCGCGACCTGGCGGGCCTCGGCGAACTCGGCCGAGGTCATGTAGGCGATCATCTCGTGCACCTCGGGGCGCTCGTTGAATGCTGCAACGAGCACGCCCGCACCGAGCACCGGCTTGTCGCCGTTGATGTCGGGGAAGTAGAACACGTCGACCGCGCCCTCGGAACCGTCGGCGAATGCCGTGCCCTCCGGGATGAAGGCCGAGTAGAACGACGCCTGGCGGTGCATGTAGCAGTCACCGTCGACGAGCGGCTGGCCGTTGTCCTGGAACGCCGTGGCGGCGATCGTGCCGGAGCTGGCGAAGACGTTGTCCTCGGTCCAGAGATCGAGCACCGTCTGCATCGACTCGACGATCTGCGGATCGTTGAACGGGATCTCGTGGGTCACCCACTGGTCGTAGACGTCGGGGCCGTGCTGGCGCAGGACCATGTCCTCGACCCAGTCGGTGTAGGTCCAGCCGGTCGCCTGACCGGACTCGATGCCGACGCAGAGCGGCTTCGGGCCACCGTCGGCGGCCATCTGATCGACCAGCGCGGTGAACTCGTCGAAGGTCGTCGGCACGCTGTAGCCGGCCGCTTCGAACGCCGAGGGCTGGTACCACACGAGCGACTTGAGGTCGGCCTTGGCCGGTGCGCCGTACTGCACGCCGTCGACGATGCCGAACTCGTTCCACGATGCGGGCCAGTTGGCCTGCGATTCAGCGGCGGCTGCGTCGTTGAGCGGGACGACCGCCCCGTCGCGGGCGAAGTCGGCGAGTTTGCCGGGCTGCGGGAAGACCGAGGCGTCGGGCGGGTTGCCGCCCTGGACCTGGGTGTTGATGTTCGCTTCCCAGTCGGCGTCGCCGATGTAGGTGACCTCGATGCCACGCTCGGCGCCCCAGGCGCTGAGCACGTCCTGCAGCGCTCCTGCCTCGGACTCGTCGCGTTCGGGGCCGGTGATGGTGATGCCCTCGCCCGACGCCTCGGGGGCGGGCTCGTCGGCCGCGGGCTCGTCGGCCGGCTCCTCCATGTCGTCGGCGGGCTCCTCGGCCGCAGGCTCGTCGGCCGCAGGCTCGTCGGCCGCAGGCTCGTCGGCCGCAGGCTCGTCGGCGGTGTCGTCGTCGCCACCGCACGCCGCTGCGACCACCGAGAAGGCGAGCAGCGGAGCAAGCAGCTTGATCCGGCGTGATGTCATAGGTTCTCCCCTTGAGCTGGGGCGACCGCGATGGCCGTCCCGTGTGTTGTTCACTGTGTTTGTTCACTGCGCGGACCGTGTCCGCGACGCTCAACCATTTCATGAAAACGCTTACAGGTCAAGCCGGGCCCGTCGGGTCGTGTCGCCCCGCGGCACCGCCGCCCCGATGACGACGATCAGCCCCACCACGGTCGATCGGGGTTGCGGGCATCGCCCGCGCTGTCGATCCGTCGCTCAGGGCCGTGACGCGGCGAACGCCGCCGCGTCGGGTCCGAGGAACTCGCCTACGATCGCCGCCGTCCGGTCGAGCGAGCGCTCGAGTCGTCCTCGTTGGCCGGCGCCGAGATCGTCGCGGCCGAGGTGGTCGGCGACGAGGCGGACCACCCAGCCGGCGTCGCGGTCGACCCACGTCGGGTGGACGACGGGCCGCTGCACGCGTACGCGGCCGGCGTCGTCGACGGTCGCCGCGACGGTGACGATCGCGGCGTCCTGGCTCGCCGCCGGCCAACGGTCAGAGGTCGGCAGGTTCGAGAGGATGTTGCCCAACCCGTAGAGCACCCACGTCCCGTTGACGGTCTCGATCGGTTGGAGCACGTGGGCGTGGTGTCCCACGACGAGGTCGATCTCGCCGGACGAGGTGATCTCGTCGGCGATCTCGCGCTGGTAGCGCGTCGGTTCGTGCACTCCTTCAGCGCCCCAGTGGAGGCTGACGACCACGAGATCGGCGCCGGCGGCTCGGGCCCGCCGTGCGTCGGCCACGATCCGTTCCGGTTCGATCAACGCCGAGCGCCACTCCTCGCCGTCCGGGAGCGACAGACCGTTGTAGCTCCAGGTGTACGACAGGTGGGACACGCCCACGCCATCGACGTCGACGATGGTCGGGTCGATCTCGGCGGGGGTGCGAGCCATACCGGATTGACCGATGCCGCTCGACTCGAACACGTCGACCGTGCGGTCGATGCCCGCCGCTCCACGATCGGCCGTGTGGTTGCTGGCGGTCGAGCACCGGTCGTAGCCGGCGGCCGCGATCGCGTCGACGATCTCGGCCGGGACGCCGTAGTACGGACTCGTCGTGAGCTCCTCACCGACCGGGGCGATCGGCGTCTCGAGGTGGCACACGGCGAGATCGACCCCGTCGAGGATCCGCGCGAGCTCGGCCAGCATCGGCCCGAAGTCGTAGCCGTCGCGCCCGGACGCGGCGGCGTTGGCGGCGGCTCGGCGCCAGAGCGGGCTGTGCGGAAGGGTGTCGCCCGAGAACGCCATCGTGATCGTCCGCGGCCAGGGTGCCTCGGTCGTGCTCGTCTCTCCCGTGCTCGTCACCAGGGTGGTCGCGGTCGCGGTCGCGGTCGCGGTCGCGGTGGCGGTCGCGGACGCCCGTTCGCGGGCGCCGACCGATGTGCTCGTCGTCGTCGTCATCATCGTCGTCGTCGTCGTCGTCATCGTCGTCGTCGTCGACGGGGGCTGCGGACGCGGCGCAGACTCCTGTTCGGTCGACACCGGAGCGGTATCGGATGCGGGGGCTGCCTCGGTCGGCGCCCGGGTGCAGGCGCCGACGAGCGCGAGCGCGCCCAGGGCGAGACCGACGGACGACCGCATCACATCAGCCTCGCGCACCGGGGCGCTGCCCCGCTCGTTACCGTGTCCCCCCATGCCGCTCAGCGCCGCCGCGACGTCCCACGTCGATCAGTCGTGGGACGACATCGTCCCCGTGCTCCACGACTACATCGCGATCCCGAACGTGAGCGAGGCGTTCGATCCTGCGTGGCGCGAGCACGGTCACATGCAGCGTGCGGTCGACCTGATCCGGGACTGGTGTCGTTCGCGTCCCATCCCCGGTGCGGTCGTCGAGGTTCACGAGCTTCCCGGCCGCTCGCCGGTGATCGTGGTCGAGGTTCCGGCGACTGCCGGTGCCGACCCCGCCGACACGGTGGTGCTCTACGGACACCTCGACAAGCAACCGGAGATGGACGGCTGGTGGGACGGCTACGGCCCATGGACCCCCGTCCTCCACGGTGATCGGTTGTACGGTCGCGGTGGCGCCGACGACGGGTACTCCGTGTTCGCCAGCCTCACCGCGATCGAAGCGGTCCACGCAGCGGGCGGCGAGCACGCCCGCTGCCTCGTCCTGATCGAAGCCAGCGAGGAATCAGGCTCGCCCGACCTGCCCGCTCACGTCGAGGCGCTCGCCGACCGGATCGGCATCCCGAGTCTCGTCATCTGCCTCGATTCCGGCTGCATCGACTACGACCGCATGTGGGTCACGACCTCGCTGCGCGGCATGGTGGCGACCACGTTGACCGTCGACATCGTGACCGACGGATTGCACTCCGGCGATGTCGGCGGGATGGTGCCGTCGACGTTCCGGATCGCGCGCTCGCTGCTGTCCCGGATCGAGGACGAAACCACGGGGCGGGTCCTCCTCGACACCTGCAACGTGTCGATCCCGTCCGATCGGCTCGCCCAGGCTGCCGCCACGGCCGGGGAGATCGGCGCGATCGCCGACCACTACCCGTTCGTGCCGGGAGCCGGCCCGACATCGTCCGATCCGACGGAGCAACTGCTCGCGCGCACGTGGCGCGCCTCGCTCAGCGTGATCGGCGCGGACGGGTTGCCACCGACCGCTCGCGCCGGCAACGTCCTGCGTCCGTCCACGTCGCTCAAGCTGTCGTTGCGCATCCCACCCACCGCCGACCCGGTCGCCGCCGCTGCGCAGCTCGAACGGGTGCTCTCCGACGACCCGCCCTACGGCGCCCGCGTGACGCTCTCGCACGTCGAGTCTGCGCCTGGCTGGAACGCGCCCGAGCTCGCGCCGTGGCTCGTCGAGGCCCTCGACGTGGCGTCGAGGACTTCGTTCGGCCAACCGGCTCGGCTCTTCGGCGAGGGTGGATCGATCCCGTTCATGGGGATGCTCGGTGCCCGGTTCCCGGAGGCCCAGTTCGTCATCACCGGTGTGCTCGGACCCGACTCGAACGCCCACGGTCCCAACGAGTACCTCCACCTCCCCACGGCTCGCCGCATCACCGCTGCAATGGCCGAACTGCTCGATGCGCACGCCGGTCGTCGCTGACATGCACCCGCGCCGGTTCCTCGCCGGGTGCCTCCTGATCGCCGGGTGCTCCGGCTCGACGGCATCGTCGTCCACCTCGTCCCCGACCTTGAACACCTCGTCGGCGACCGTCGCCCTCGCCGTGACCACGACGTCCACCAGCTCCACGACCACCTCCACGACCACCACCACGACCACGCCGACCACGACCTCCACCTCGACCACGTCGACCACGTCGACGACCTCCACCTCGACCACGTCGACCACGACGTCCACCACCACGAGCACGACGATGCCGCCGAGTCCGGCCGCCGACGCGCTGTCGTTCCCGGTCGACACCGACGTCGAGATCGGCCGCTCGATCGAGGGTCGACCGATCACGGTCGTCCGTCGGGGCACCGCCGGCGGCGTGCGGGTGCTCGTCGTCGGGGTGATCCACGGCAACGAAGACGCCGGTGTCGCGATCGTCGATCGTCTGCGAACCGAGCCGGTGCCACCGGGTGTCGATCTGTTCCTCGTTCGTTCGATGAACCCCGACGGTCAGGCCCGCAGCGATCGGCAGAACGCGAATGCCGTCGACCTCAACCGCAACTTCCCCGAGAACTGGGGACCACTCGGCGTCCCGGGCGACTGGCAGTACGGCGGTACCGGTCCGGCGAGCGAACCCGAGACCCAGGCCATGGTGGCGCTCGGCGACGCCGTACGGCCCGACCTGATCCTCTGGTACCACCAGGACCTGTTCCGGATCGCGCCAGGTACCGGCCGAGGCGGCCAGATCCGGACCCGTTACGCCGAGCTGTCGGGTCTGCCGGTGGTCGACATCACGGGCGGGACCTACACGGGCACGGCGTCGCAGTGGGCGCGGACGGTCATCCCCGAGCAAGGGGTCGGCATCACCGTGGAACTCGGCCCGACGCTCACTGAGGCCGAGATCGCGGCCCATGTCGCTGCGGCGTTCACCGTCGCCACCGAGTTCTGGTGAGCCGCACAGTCGGGGTCAGACCCCGACTGTGCGGTCAGCGGCGGAACCAGTCGCCGCTCGTGATCGGCGTCAGCATCAGGCCGCTGCCGTACTCGTAGGCCCACGCCCGAACACCCCGCCCGGTGGAGATCTCGATTCGTCGATAGAGACCGAGCACGGTGTCCTCCTCCTCGTCGAGCACGGCGAGGGCCTCGACGAGTCGGGTCCGGCGCAGGCGGTACGTGCGCCCGACGATCGTCGCCCCCGGGCCGAACACCGCAGCCGGGTAGTCGAGGCCGGTGTCGTACAGGGCCCCGTCGGCCGTGTCGTCGATGCCCCGGTCGGCGGCGAACGGCTCCAGGAACGACCAGCGCACATCGCCCGGGCGCAGCGTCCCGTACACGAACAGGTGCTCGACCGTGCGCGCGACGGGGTGCTCGGTCATCGCAGCTCGCTCACGACTCCGTAGGCTCGAGTGCCCGATCGAGCTCCTTCTGGACCGACGGTGCGGCGAGGCCGATGACGGTTCCCTGGGTCGGGACCGCGTCGTTCCGGCAGATGAAGCTCAGCTGTCCCTCGTACACGCGAGCGAGGGGCAGGAACATGCCGCCCTCGGTCGCGGCGGCGATCGATTCGCCGGCGTCGGCAGCGCGCACGCGCCAACCCTGCCGGGTGCGCTCGTCGAGCGTGTTGTAGTCGAGCCCGTTGATCCCGACGATCCGTCCGAGCAACTCGGCGGGGAGGGCGCCGTTGCGGCGCTTCTCGGCCGGTGCGAGCTGGAAGGTCTCCCGGCGCCCGAAATGCCGCGAGAAGCGCGTGGTCGCGAGCGCGTTGACCTCGTCGTTCGAGGTCAACGCCAGGATCCGGCCGATCCCTCGCAGGTCGAGCTCGTGGGTGGCCTCCTCGGTCAGCACGCTGAGTCGGCGCGCCGGCAGACCGAGGGCGACCGAGCGCGTCACGTTGTACGGGTCCGTGTCGACGAGCATCGAGCGCACGCCGAGCTCGTCGAGCGCCTTCGCCAGGCCGCGACCCGTGGAGTGGGCACCGACGATCAGCACTCCGTTGGCCCGCGCCTCTGCGAGGTCGAGACGTCGCGCGACGGGCCCGGCGAGGAATCCGTAGACGACGATCGTCCCGATGATGATCAAGAACACGACGGGCACGATCACCTCGGCCCCTGCGACGCCCCTCTCCTCGAGGCGAATCGCGAAGATGGCCGACACGGCCGCGGCCACGATGCCCCGCGGTGCCATCGTCATGAGGAACACCCGTTCGCGCCAACTGAGCTGCGAGCGGATCGTGCAGACCATGACCGAGAGCGGCCGGGCCACGAGCACCAACAGCGCCAAGAACGCGAGCGACGGGAGCGCGACCTCCCGCAACTGGTCGGTCTGAATGCGCGCCGCGAGCAGGAGGAACAGGACCGAGATCAGCAGCGTGCGCAGGCTCTCGTTGAACTCGAGCAGCTGGCGGACGGCTGCCGAGTCGCGGCGTGCGAGCCAGATGCCCATCACCGTCACCGTCAACAACCCGGCCTCCTCCTGGACCTCGTTGCTGATCACGAAGCCGACGATCACGACTGCGAGCGCGATCGGGTTGCCGAGGTGGTCGGGGATCAGGAACCGGCGGAGCGCGTGGTCGAGCACCCAGGCGAGCATCAACCCGATACCGAACCCGGCGAGCAGGGTCAGGCCGATCACACCCAGCACGGTCGTGAGGGCTTCGCCCGGCTGGTTGGTGAGCGCCGCCTCGAACATGACGAGCGACGCAGTCGCACCGATGGGGTCGATCAGGATGCCCTCGGCCCTCAGGATCGGTCCGGTTCGGCCGCTCGGCCGCACGAACCGCAACAGCGGCCCGACCACGGTCGGGCCGGTGACGACCAGGACAGCCGCCATCACCGCGGCCGCGCCACGGCTCACGTCGAAGAGCCGCTCGGCTCCCCAAGCAGCGACGAAGAACGTGATGATCGCGCCGACGCTGATCAGCCGTCGGACGACCGTGCCGGTCGAACGGAGCTCGCGCGGTGGGAGATCGAGGCCGCCTTCGAACAGGATCACGGCGACCGAGATCGAGACGAGCGGGAACAGTGTGCTCCCGAGGAACTCGTCGGGGTCGACGATGCCCGACACCGGTCCGAGCAGGAGGCCGGCGGTGAGCAGGAGGATGATCGAGGGGATCTGGGTTCGCCAAGCGAGCCACTGCGCGGCCATGCCGACCCCGACGATGATGGCGAGCGTGGGTCCGATGGCAGATTCGGTGGCGGCGAGCAGACTGGCGAGCAGCATGGGGAACGGCGACGGCGAGCTCAGCAATGTGCCGAACTCGCCGATGCCCGTGTTCTAGTCGATGTGCCCTGCCTCGGAGTCAAGCGAGGGCCGAATTCCGGCGTTTGGAACATCACGCGCCGGCAGGTGCGCCGGCAGGTGCGCCGGCGGGTGCGCCGGCGGGCTCGTCGTCGGTGCCGGCGTGGTGGCGGACGTCGTCCATGGAGCGGTCGTGTCGAACGTGCCCAGGGATCAGGATGAGGGTTCCGATCAAGGCAGCCGTCACGGAGGCGATCAGGACGCCGAGGCGGGCATCGGTACCGACGACCTCCTCACCGAAGGCCAGCTCGGTGACGAACAGCGAGACCGTGAACCCGATCCCTCCGAGCGCACCGGCCCCGATGACGTACCGGGCGGTGACGCCATCTGGCAGGCGCCCGACCCTGAGTCGGACGGCGAGCATGGTCGCCGCCGAGATCCCGACGGTCTTGCCGACCACCAGGCCGAGCATGACGCCCCAGGTCACGCTGTTGCTCATGGCGTCACGGAGCTCACCTGCCGGGACCTTGATGCCGGCGTTCGCGAGGGCGAAGATCGGGACCACCACGAACGCCGAGTACGGATGCAAACGGTGCTCGAGCCATTCGACGACCGACACGGTCGATCTGGCCTGCCTCGACACCCGTTGCGCGTTCGCGAAGTTGGGGTTGTCGGCGAGATCAGCGGCATCGACCATGCCGCTGTTACGGCGGGGCGTCACCGGAGCCAACATGCCGAACGCCACACCCGCGAGGGTCGGATGGACGTGGGCCTCGTGCAGTCCGAGCCAGCAGACCGTGCCGAGCAGGATGTACACCCCGATCGCGTCGATCGAGTTGCGGATGATGGCGGCCACCGCGAGCGCACCGATCGCGATGGCCAGCCACTCGAACGACACGCCTTCGGAGTAGAAGACCGCGATCACGAGGATCGCGCCGATGTCGTCGACGATCGCCAGCGCCAGCAGGAACAGCTTGAGCCACGACGGCGCCCGGGTGCCCATCAACGCCACGACGCCCATCACGATCGCGATGTCGGTCGCCATCGGGATACCCCAACCGGCCTGGCCCTCGCCGCCTGCGTTCAGCAGCGCGTACAGCGACGCGGGCACGACCATGCCGCCGAACGCCCCGATGATTGGGAGCGCAGCCTGCCGGGGATCTCGCAGCTCGCCCTGGGCCAGCTCGCGCTTGATCTCCAGCCCGACGACGAAGAAGAACAGCACCATCGCGGCGTCGTTGATCCACTCCTTGAGGTTGAGGGCGATCTCGAAATCGCCGATGCCGATCACGGCCTCGGTGGACCACAGCTCGAAGTAGTCCTCCGACCAGGGCGAGTTGGCCCAGGCGATCGCGACGGCTGCCGCGAGGACGAGCAGGATGCCAGCGCTGGCCTCTTTGTGGAGGAAGTCGTTGAGGGGCCGGATCAGCTTGTCGTTGAAGGTCTGGACGATCGGCGGAGGTGTGTCGGAGTTCGCCACGGTCGACCAGTATCGCAGCATCGGGGAGCAAAGGTGATGTGCGGTGATGATGGCATCACCCGCAACAGGTGCGTGCTGTCGACGTGGTCGGTCGAGCCGTTGGCCGACGCGACGACTGGTACCGTCCGCCCATGCCGACACGGATCCAACGCGTCACGTTCCCCGGGAGCGCCGGCGACGAGCTGGCGGCGCGCCTCGACCTCCCGGCCGGCCCACCGCGGGCGTACGCCGTGTTCGCGCACTGCTTCACGTGCAGCAAGGACCTCAAGGCGGCCTCCCGGATCGCAGCGGTGCTCACCGAACGTGGATTCGGGCTGCTCCGGTTCGACTTCACCGGACTCGGCGCGAGTGGCGGTGAGTTCGCGAACACGAACTTCTCGTCGAACGTCGAGGATCTGGTGGCTGCTGCCGAGTGGCTGGGCGATCACCACGGCGCGCCGCAGTTGTTCGTCGGTCACTCGCTCGGTGGTGCCGCGGCCGTGGTCGCGTCGGCGCGGCTGCCCAGCGTGCGTGCCGTGGCGACGCTCGGTGCGCCGTCGGACACCGGCCATGTCGCCGGGCTGTTCGACGGCGCTCTCGACCGGATCGCCCAACACGGTGAGGCCGAGGTGGAGCTGCACGGCCGCCGCTTCACGATCCGCCAACAGTTCATCGACGACCTGCGCGCCGGGTCGGTGCTCGACGCAGCGGCTGCCTTCAAGGGCTCGCTCCTCGTCCTGCACTCGCCGCTCGACAACACCGTGGGCGTCGAGCATGCCGCGCAGCTGTATCGGTCGGCACGTCACCCCAAGAGCTTCGTGTCGCTCGACGGTGCCGACCATCTGCTCAGCGACGTCGCCGACGCCGAATACGCGGCCGCGATGATCGGGACGTGGGCCGGGCGCTATCTGACCGACGAGAGTGGTGCCGCATCGGCGCCGGCGCCGTCAGCACAGGTCGTGGTCGCCGAGACCACCCAGGGCACGTTCCTCAACCACGTCGTCGCCGGGCGACACCGCTTCCTCGCCGACGAGCCGGAGTCGGTCGGTGGATTCGACGCCGGGCCCGGTCCGTACGACTTCCTGGCCGCAGCGTTGGGATCCTGCACGTCGATGACGCTGCGGATGTACGCCGACCGCAAACAGCTCCCCCTCGACCGGGTCACCGTCGAGGTCTCCCACGACAAGGTCCACGCCAACGACGCCGCGACCGACACCGCCGACACCGGGGGCATCGCCCCGAAGGGCGGCAAGATCGACCAGTTCACCCGCGTGCTCCACATCGAGGGTGACCTCGACGACGCCCAACGCACGAGTCTGGTGCGCATCGCAGATCGGTGCCCCGTTCACCGAACGCTGGAGCAGGCCTCGCGGATCGTGACCGAGTTGGGCTGACGGGTGGCGCTCGTCGAGCGTGCTCAGGATGCGGTGGCGCTCACCGACACGGAGTCGCTCGTTTCGTCGAGTCGCCGGCGCCGCCGCTGGAGAGCGGCATTCAGCTCGGCGCCGAAGAGGTTGATCAACGCGTGCAGGCTGAGCCAGCTCAGGAGGGCGAGCACGCCAGCGAAGTCGCCGTAGGTCTTCGCGCCCTCGAGGAGGCGCGCGTCGTCAACGCAGTGCCGGCGAAGTGCAGGGTGGTGTAGAGCACACCCGTGAACAACGTGCCGGGCCACACCGTGCGCCACGACGTCGCGGCCGATGTGAGGTACCGGTACATCATCCCGACCACGACCAGGTTGATGGTCAGCCCGCCGAGGATGATCATGATCTGGCCGAGGCGCGGCAGCCCTGCCCGGTCGACGACGGCGCCGAGGGCAACCGTCGCGACCTGAGAACCACCGATCGCGGCCAGGCCGATGAGTGCACGGCTTCGCTGATGGACGATGTTCCCGCGGTCGTCGACGCCGATCTCCCAGACGTCGTCGTAGGCGAGTTGCAGCCCGACGAAGGCCTTCATCGAACCCCAGACGGCGGCGCCCAGGCCGATGATCAGTGCCCACCAGCTGCCCCCGATCTCACCGGCGGCGATCTGATCTCCGATGAAGGGCACGCTCTCGATCGCCGACCCGACGAGATCGTCGCGCAGCTCGGGTCGGTTCTCGAGCACGAACCCGAGGATCGTGCTGGCCGCGAGGAACAGCGGGAACAGTGTCAGGAACCCGTAGTAGGTGAGGACGGCTGCGTTGCGACCGGTGAGGTGGCGACGGAAGCCGTCGAGCGTCTCGACGACGACGTCGATCCCGGCGTTGCGGCTCCGGTACACGAGGACGGTGGGGTTGGTCGTCCAGGCCATCGGCTCACAAACTCCAGTCGATCGGTCGTTGCCCGTGGGCGATGAGCGCGTCGTTGGCGCGGCTGAAGGGCCGGCTGCCGAGGAACCCGTTGTGTGCCGACAGCGGTGAGGGGTGGGACGACTCGATGACGGTGTGCCGTTCCTGGTCGACCAACGACTTCTTGCGGCGGGCGTAGCCACCCCACAAGATGAACACCACGTGGTCCGGCTTGTCGTTGACGGTCCGGATCACCTGATCGGTGAACGTCTCCCATCCCTTGCCTTGATGTGAACCCGCCTGACCGGCCCGCACCGTCAACGTGGCGTTCAGGAGGAGCACACCCTGCTTCGCCCACGCGTCGAGGTTGCCGTGGTCGGGGATTCGGAGCCCGAGATCGGTGGCCAGCTCCTTGTGGATGTTGGACAACGACGGCGGGACCGTGACGCCGTGACGCACGGAGAAGCACAAACCGTGCGCCTGGCCGGGTCCGTGGTACGGATCCTGGCCGAGGATCATCGCACGTGTCTGGGCGTAGGGGGTGAGGTGGAGGGCGGCGAAGACCTCCCCGTGGGGCGGATAGATGGTCGATCGCGCCCGCTCCGAACGAACGAACTGTTGGAGCTCCTGCCAATAGGGCTCGTCCAACTCACGTCGCAGCAGCGGATTCCAGTCGGTCGTCACCGGCGTCTCCGCTCGCGGGCGCGATGCACCGGCGGGTGCGGGAGTCGTGTCGTCGGCCCGGCTGTCGTCACGCCCCTTGTGCCTATCATGCCGAGCGTGTTCGGTCACCTTCCGCGGGCACGACTCGCGACCCTGCCGACGCCGCTCGAGCGCGGCCCCCAGCTCCCCGGCGGCATCCGCCTGTGGATGAAGCGCGACGACCTGACCGGTCTGGGGATGGGTGGCAACAAGGCCCGCAAGCTGGAGTTCCTGTGCGGGTCGGCCGTCGCCGAGGGGGCGCGCTCGATCGTGACCGTGGGCGCTGCGCAGTCGAACCACTGCCGAATGACGGCCGCGGCCGGTGCCGTGCTCGGTCTGGAGGTCCACCTGGTTCTCTCCGGCCACCGTCCCGACATCCCCACCGGCAACCAGCTGCTGGCGACGCTGTTCGGGGCACAGCTGCACTACACCGGTGCGGACGAAAGCCACTGGGGCGAGCTCGAGATCGCCCGTGAGGCGCTCGCCGACGAGCTCACGGCGTCTGGCGCGGCGCCTGCGTCGATCCCGATCGGTGGATCGACGCCGGTCGGCGCGGTCGGATACGCCGTCGCGTTCGTCGAATTGATGGAGCAGTGCGCTCACGCCGGCGTGCGACCTGCGGCGATCGTCGTGACATCGTCGAGTGGGGGCACCCACGCCGGCCTGATCGCCGGCCGCGCGCTCCTCCGGGCGCGGGGACAGGACGTTCCCGAGGTGCTCGCGATCGGAGTGGCCAAGGGCGTCAACATCGGCATGCCGGACATCGTCGACCTCGCGAGCGCGACGGTCGAGCTGATCGGCGACGGTCGAGCGGTCGTCGAACGGGCCGACGTCCGTCTCGACCCCAACTGGATCGGCGACGACTACGCCGTGCCGACCAACGCAGGCGACGCAGCGATCAGGTGGGCGGCCCGCCACGGCGGCTGGGTGTTCGACCGGGTGTACAGCGGCAAGGGTTTCGCCGGTCTGGTCGGCAACGCCGAGGCCGGCCGCTGGCCGAGCGGCAGCGACGTGGTCTTCATCCACACCGGCGGCATGCCCTCGCTCTTCGCTGCCGGTGGCGCCCCGTCGATGGCGTGAGCAGCGACGACGCTCCGATGGCGTCCGCACGACGACCGGTAGCGTGTCGTCGATGAGCGAGATCCTCGACGTCGACCTGCTGGCGTTCGAGCGGAGCAACGGGCCGGCGCGCCGAGCGGTCGTCGACGGTGTGATGCGCAGCCTCGCGACCGGTTTCGTCTACACCCGACACGATCTGTCCGACGATCTCCTCGACACCGCCTACGGGATGCTTCGGGAGTTCTTCGAGCTCGAGCACGACGTCAAGCAGCAGTTCAACGTCCCGGGCGCCCATGGCCAGACCGGGTACACCAGCCTCCTCGTGGAGACCGCGGCGTCGAGCGATCTGCCGGACTGGAAGGAGATGCTCAACTGGGCGTCACCGATCGCTCGTGGGCACCCGCTCCGGCGCAAGTTCCCCACTGCGTATCCCGATCAGATGCTCCCGGAGTCGGCGGTTCCCGGCATCACCGACGTGCTCTCCCGTTTCCACGACGCGATCGCCGATCTCCAGCGGCGTTTCCTCCGTGTCATCGCCGAGGGCATCGGGTGTCACGAGTCGTTCTTCGACGAGATGGTGAGCGACTCTCCCACGCTGACGCGTGCCATCCGCTACCCACCGATGACCGACGTGCCGGGCGAGGGCCACGTCTGGGCGGGCGCGCACGGGGACATCAACCTGATCACGGCCTTGCCGCGTGCGACGGCCCCCGGTCTGCAGGTACGGGTCGACGACGACTGGATCGATGCCACCGCGCCCGAGGGGCAGGTCATCATCAACACCGGGATCATGCTCGAGCGCCTGACCAACGGCACGATCCCACTCGGTTGGCATCGTGTCGTCGCCGCCCCCGACTACGACGGTGAGCGGTACAGCGTCGTGCAGTTCTGCAGCCCGCGGCCGTGGACGGTGCTCGCGCCGGTTCCGACCTGCTGCACGCCCGAGCACCCGCAGCGGTTCAGCGCGATGGCTGCCGCCGACGCGCTCGACGAGGTGCTCTACCAGATCAACCTCGTCGAGGGGGCTCGCCGGGTCGGCTGACCGCAACGCTCAGCCGTGCCGGAACACGCCGGCTGCACCGACGGTACCGCTGGCGATCACGCCTGCCACCCAGTGCTTCGCGGCGATCTCGAACGGCTCGCTCCAGCCGTCGGGTGGGGCGTTGCCGGCTGCCCCCGGACCGAACGGGTCGGTCGGCGCCCAGACGCAGTCCTCGGGAGCGAGGATGAGCGCCGAGCGACCGTGGGCGGTGATGGTGCCGTCGCGGTGGAGTGTCCAGCCGCCGTTCACGATCGCGGAGACCTCGATCTCCTCCGTGCGGGCATCGGAACCGTCGAGTCGCGGATCGTCCGGGAGCGACCAGGGGCCGATCGCGACGTGGCAGGCCTGCCGTCGTTGTGCTTCGGCGACCAGTGCGTCGGCGTCGAGGCGCACACCGTCGCTGTCGCGGATCGTCAGGCGCAGATGAGGCCACACCGGATCGTCCCCGGTGCCCCGGTGCTCGTCGGTCGGCATCGGATCGGTGTCGCCCATGTATCCGAGGATCTGCCCAGCGCGCACGGCGCGCCCGACCTGTGCGACCACGGTGAGACGCAACGTGGGATCTGCGGCGCCGTCGTCGGTGCCGGGTGAGTCATCGTTGAACCCGGCGTAGTGGAACGTGCGGCCGAGCGCATCGGCGATCGTGACCGTCACGCCGCCCGACAGTGGATCGCCGTCGTCGACCGCCGTGACCACACCGTCGGCAACCGCCATGATCGGTTGGAGCTTCTGGCCGTACACGATCGCCGGAGCCCCCGGTTCACAGTCGGCGCCTGGGCACGGGACCGGCGGCGCGACGAGCGCCCGACCGAGCACCGGGAACGCGACCTGGTCGAGCTCCCCGAGGTCGATGCCGAGCTCGGGTGGCAGCCCCGACAGGAACCGCAGCTCCGGTGGCAGGGCGGCGAGCCGATACTGCACCGGGTTCCCGGTGATGAAGCCCAGCACGTCGAGCCAGCGGTGCTGGTACTCGCGGACGGTGAGACGGTTGCCGAACTGGGGGAGCGGCACCTGGTCCATCAATGCCGGTTCCCGCGCGGCTCGCGGGTAGTACCAGATGACCGGCACCATCGAGACGTCGCCCTTCCAGGTGGTGAGGATCGACTCGACGTGGGCGAGCGCGCGCTCGTCCTGCACCCACGACGGGGCGAGATAGGCGTGCGGATAGCCGTTGTAGTTGTTCCAGGTCGACGCGATGTACTGATAGGCGCCGGATGCGTTCCCCTTGTTGGGTGGTATGTCGTAACGATTGCCCGACTCGAGCATCCGGATGGTGAGCAGGATGTCGCCCAACTCCTTGGGCACGCTGACGCCGAGCGGTGCCGGCGCGGGTGCCGGTACCGGTGCCGGCGACGTCGCTCCGGGGCCGGCCGGCGCAGGCGCGGGGGGCGCGATCGTCGTGGTCGTCGGGCATGGCGGCAGGGGTACCGTCGTGGTGCTGGTCGTGCTGCTGGTCGGTGACGGCACGGTGGTCGTCGTCGTGGTCGTGGTGGTCGTCGGCAGCGGGACCGTGGTGGTCGTGGTGGTCGTCGTCGGCGGGGCGCAGCGCACCGGGGCCGGCTTCACGACGGTGGTCGGCGTCGCCGCCGTCGTGACGGGGGCCTTCACGACCGTGGTCGTCGTGGCGCCGGTCGTGCTGGTGGACGGCGCTGGGCTGGTGGTCGTGGTGGTCGCGGGTGTGCTCGTCGTCGTCGAGACGTCGTCCTGCGCGAGCGCGACCGTTCCCGGCACGGCGACGATCGCGGTCAGCGCGAGACCGGCGGAGGAGAGGAACCCGAGACGTGGCATGGTCGACTGTGCGCGTGACGTTCGCCGACCGACGTGGCTGAGAACGAAAGCGTCACCAGGCTATCGGCCCGTCCCGGTGCCGTCTTGACCCCTACTTTCGTCGCCGAACCAGCCGCTCGACCGGTCGGTCCGGGGGTCGGCGTCGGCGGCCGGTAGCGTGCCGCCGATGACCGATCAGCCGGCGCACGGGCGCGACGTGGTCCTCGCCGTGGATCTGGGCGGGACGAAATTCGCGGCTGGTCTCATGACGATGCGGGGCGAGCTGCTCGATCGGTCACGGGTCGAGGTCGAGCGCGACGTCGGCCCGCAGTCGCACTTGTCGGCGCTGGCCGGCATCGTCGGTGAACAGTTGGAGCAGGCCGTATCGCAGCACGGTGTCAGGGTGCGGGCGATCGGGATCGGTTGCGCGGGCCCGATCGAACGACACTGCGAGAGCGTCTCGCCGGTCAACATCTCGTCGTGGCGTCGATTCCCCCTCCGCGCCCACCTGGTCGAACTGACCGGGCTTCCGGTCTACGGCGACCTCGATGCCAAGGCGCTCGCACTCGCCGAGGGCTGGCTCGGTGCCGCTCGTGGTGTGTCGAGCTTCTGCGCGATCACGGTGTCGACCGGGGTCGGCGGCGGGTTCGTGATCGATGGCGAATTGCTCGACGGCGCGACCGGCAACGCCGGGCACGTGGGCCACATCATCGTCGAGCCCGGCGGACGGCGTTGTGGGTGCGGTGCCCGAGGCTGCCTCGAAGCGGAGGCGTCGGGGCTGGCGATCGAGGGGATCACCGGTCGGTCGCCGACCGAACCGACCTACGACATCATGCGCCGGACCGGGCGTCTCGTCGGTCGCGCCGCCGGCATGATCTGCACATCGATGGACCTCGATCTCGTCGTGGTCGGGGGTGGTGTCGCGCTCGGCTTCGCGGCGACCTTTTTCAACGCTGCGCAGGAGGAGATCGATGCGGTCGCTCGGGTCGGGCACGGCGCGGCGGCGCGCATCACACCGGTCCGCCTCGGTGACCAGGGACCGTTGATCGGGGCCGGTGCGATCGGCATCAGGGGCCTTCGACGCGAGCCCCGGAGCGAGCGCCGCGAGCGGTAACCGTCCGACGATCGAGCCACTACGCCGGCTGCGGTCGGTTGGCGGGCCGGCTCGTCGTCGAGGCAGGGCGGCTGTCGCAGTTCGTCACAGGTAACGGGGCCCGAATTCGCGAGACTGTGCGTCATGACCAAGATCCGTTCCCGTGACGCCAGCCGTATCCAGGACCGTCGCGGCCAGGGTGGCGGCGGAGGCCTCCCCGGAGGGCTCGGTGACCTGCTCAACGGCGGCCTGGGTGGGCGCAGCGGCTCCGGCGGTGGGCTGCCGATCCCCGGTGGCGGGGGAAATCTGGGTGGGGCGCTCAAGGGCGGTGGCGGGCTGGTCGCGATACTCGTGATCGCAGCGGTGTTCATCCTGCCGAAGCTGCTGGGTGGCGGGCTCGGTGGTGTGGGTGGGACGGCGACGGGGGTGGCGCCGGCATCCGAGGGTGCTGCGTCGGCGACGGCCGACGGCGACGGTGGCGCGTGCAGCACCGAGATCGAGCAGATCCTGTGTGGTGCCACCAACGATGTGTCCGCGTACTGGATCGATCAGCTCCCGCTCTCGTTCGGCGTCGACTACCAGGACACACAGACGGTCTTCTTCTCCGGGTTCACCAACACCGGCTGCGGACAGGCGTCATCGCAGACCGGTCCGTTCTACTGCCCGCTCGACAACCTCGTGTACTTCGACCTCGAGTTCTTGCAGACACTGCAGAACCAGTTCGGGGCGACCGGTGATCTCGCCGCCCAGTACATCGTCGCCCACGAGTTCGGACACCACGTCCAGAACGTGCTGGGCATCAACGCCGAGATGCGACGCGCCCAGCAGGAGGATCCCGCTCGCGCGAACCAGTATTCCGTCGCGCTCGAGCTGCAGGCCGACTGCTTCGCCGGGGCGTGGGCGCGTGACGCCGGCGACCGGGATCTCTTCGACGATCCGCGCGAGGTCGAGGAGGCGCTCGACGCGGCCGCTGCCGTCGGCGACGACCGGATCCAGCAGCAGACCCAGGGTCGGGTCGATCCGGAGCAGTGGACACACGGTTCGTCCGCGCAGCGCGTCGAGTGGTTCCAGCGTGGTTACCGGTCGGGTGATCCGCGGCAGTGCACGACGTTCAGCGAGCTGATCTGAGCTCGACACGATCGAGGATCTCGCCGTCGACTCGTGCCGTGTGAGTGAACGTTCGGGATGTCGCCGTCGAGTCGGGTTCGTTGCCCGCGAGGCGCGCCGACGACGGGCCGGCCGTGCCCCGAACACGACAGATGCGACGCAGCGAGCGGGCGGAGCTGGCCGATGGAGCAACGCGACGTGTGCGATCGCGCGCTAGCACGTCAGCTTGCGGTAGACGACCTCGGCCGGACCGCGTCCGAATCGCCGCTGGTAGGCGACGGCGGAGGCGGTGGTGGTCAGCCAGACGATCGTGGCGAACGGCAGAGCGATCGCCAACCCGGACGACTCGATCAGCCCGAGCCAGTCGACCACGAGGTTGAACACGAGCGCGTGTGCAAGATAGATCGTGAGCGACATCTGTCCGGCGCGCCGGAGCGCATCGATGACGGTGGTGTTCTCGAAGCTGTCGGCGAACCACGAGACGGCCACGAACGCCAGCAGTGCGGTTCCGAGCGCGCTCGCCGCGTACACGACCCCTCGATCGAACGGGTCCACGCTGAGCAGCACGAGCGAGCGCCGATCGCTGCCGGCGGTGTTCGTGATCGCTGCGCCGGCGAACAAGACGAAGCCGGCGACGGCCACCGCCGGTCGCCACCAATGCAGGGTGAGCATCCGGCCGACCACGATGCCGGCGCAGAAGAACGCCAGCCAGGGAAGCAGCGGATGGGTGCCGTTCAGGAAGACGTCGAGGAGGAGGCCACGTGGGGAGCGCGCTCCCGGATCCGTCAGCCACGATGTGTCGCGACCGTCGAGCTCGCGCTCGAGACGCCACCACCGGATCACCCAGCCTGCGATCGCAGCGGTGGTACCGACGAGCAACAACCATCGGCTCCGCAGCGTGAACAGCGACGCCGCCACGACGAACATCGCTCCGTAGAACGGCAGGATCGTGCCGGGCCAGACGAAGTCGAACAGCAGGCCGCCACCGTACAGCAGCAGTCCGCGGCGAACGAGTCGCCATCGCATCTCCGTCACCCGGCCGGAATCGCCGCTGGCGACCGCTGATCTCGTCATCAGGGTGACGCCGACACCGGCGGTCAGCACGAACGTGGCGGCGAAACGCGTCGAGAACGGACCGGTCCACGGGTCGAACAGCTCGTCGAGCGCGCCGTCGCGCGACGTCGGGAACTCGAGGAGCAGGTAGCCGTGATAGTTCATGACCACGACGCCGGCCATCGCGAGTGCACGGACGACGTCGGGCCCCGGGCGGCGCACGCTGGGATCCACCTCAGATCCAGCGCAGCTCGTCGACGGTGGTCATCGTGAGCGGCCGCTGCACGTCGACCCAGTCGCCGGTCTCCGGACACGGCTCCCCGTCCGCCACGAACGCCATCGACGTATGCATGTGCGGTGGTTCGAGCAGTGGCATCCGGTGACGGGCGTGATGGAACGGGCTGCGCCCGTCGCCGAGCGGTGTGACGCCGTTCGAGGTCCCGGCCCCGATCATCACCAACGTGCCATCGCCCGGGACGGCGTTCAGCCTGTAGCCCGCGGTCTGGCCCTCCGCGATTCGCCGGGTGTGCAGCACGTCGGCTTCGAGGCGGAGCGCCTCCCGATCGCCGTGCCACAGATAGGTGCCGAGCCGGAGCTTGTAGCGATGACTCGACGGCAGGGTCTCGTACGTCGTCGGGGACAGGTGGCTCACCCAGACGTCGAGTGACGGATCGATCTCGGGGAGGCGTCGGACGACCTGGTTCCGGTGAGCATCCTCGTCGCCCGCGAGCGGCGGATGGATCGCGACGCCGACGGTCCGGAGCCCGGCGCGCTGGGCATCTGCGACGAGCGAGATGTCGCCACCGTAGCGACGCATGTCGCTGTCGAGTTTGACGACCACCTTGCCGGCCCAGCCCCGCAGCGCGTCGATGTGTGCGACGCTCCCGACGGTCAGGACCGCCTCGGCGGTGGCGGGTGGCGACAGCGTGGGCGTGAGCACCACGAGGGTCGTGTCGTCGCCGAGATCATCGAGACCGGCGAGCTCGTGCACGTTGCCGACGGCGAGGATCGGGCTCAGCTTGGCCGCGACGGTGGCGAGCCCGCTGCGGCCGAACCCGTACCCGTTTCCCTTGATGACCGGCACGAGGCCCGACACGGAGGCGGCGACGTCGGTGGCGTGGTGCCACCAGCGGTCGCGATCGACGGTGAGCCTGATCGTCACGGGACCGGACGGTAGTGGGTCGCGTCGGCCGTCGGTCGGCGTCCTCATCGTGAGTGAAATACATGACTGAGATGACCGGTTATGTCGGGATATGCGTGGCTCGCTGCACCGATTGTTCACCTTCCCGGATCCGGTCAACGAGACATCGTCCCGCCTCGTCGCAGCCGGAGTGGCCGTCGAGGCGACGGTGTTCCTCGCCGTCCAGGAATGGTGGCTGCTGATCCCGCTCGTCGGAGGCTTCCTGGCACGGGTCGCGACCGGTCCGACCCTCAGCCCGCTCGGGCAGTTCGTCACCCGCGTCGTGACCCCGCGCCTGGCGGTCGATCACCGATTCGTGTCCGGTCCGCCGAAGCGCTTCGCTCAGGGCATCGGGCTGGCGTTCACGGCGGGAGCATCGGTCGCGTGGTTCCTCGGGGTGCCGCTCGTCAGCTGGTTGTTGATCGGTGCCCTGCTGATCGCCGCCACGCTCGAATCGGTCTTCGCCGTGTGCCTCGGCTGCGTCGCGTACCGGTTCGTCTGGGAGTGCGACGACTGTGACGACATCAGCGAGCGGTTGCGCTCGGCGCTGGCGGCCCAGCAGCACGCGTCGGCCACGAACTGACCTGGGGCACGATCGGATCGATCGTCCGCTCGGTGATCATGCCCCGCCACACCCCGAGCGAGTAGGCGACGTCGTCGGCCAACACCAGCGGGTGGCGAGCTGCGAGGGCAGCGGCGGCGAGGGTGCGCCGTGCGACCGAGGACCGCAGCGCAACGACGAGCAGAATCGGCCACCAGACGCGACGGACGGCCTGTGCGATGTTGCCACCGGCACGAAGGTTCCCGAGGGCGGCGAGCCGGAACGCGCTGACGGCCGGCACATCCGGCAGCTTGCGCACGAGTGCCGCCGCCGAACCGATGCCCACCACCGCGCCGACCGCAGGGCGACCGATCATGGCGAGCGTCCAGGTCGTGATGCTCCAGCCGTTCATGCGCAGCGGCGCCAGGGCACCGGGATGGCGCGCGGCGAGCGGTGCGGTCGACGAGCCGTATCCGACGCGTTGGCCGACCCAGGACGACCAGTCGGGTCTCGGGTCGTGGTGGACGACGCTCGCCGGCTCGTACCGCACGCGCCAGCCCGCTTCGTCGAGCCGCCAGACCAGATCGACGTCCTCGCCGTGACGCAGCCCGGTCTCGAACCCGCCGACAGCACGGATCGCTTCGGTTCGACACACCAATGCTGCGGCAGGCACGTAGCTCACGCGCGTTCCGGCTCGAACGCGCGCCGGATCGGGTCCGAGGTCGAGCGGGCTGTGGGCCGACTCGTAGCGAGCGATCGCCGACGTGCCGGCGAGGGTCGTGACCCGCGGCGCCACCGCGGCGACGCGGTCGTCGGCGAAGTGGGGGAGCAGCGCCTCCATCCATCCGTCGCTCACCTCGACGTCGCCGTCGACGAACGCGACGAGCGGGGTGTCGACGTGTTCCAGCCCCGCGTTGCGCGCCGCCCCCGGTCCGGAGTTCCGGTCGAGTCGGATGGTCGCGCCGGCGACCGCGGGCACCGAGCCGTCGTCGACGACGACGGCTGCGTCGGGTGTGTGCTCGGGTGGTCCGAAGGTCGGAACCACGATCGTCACGTCGGCTGGAGTGTGCACCGCATCGGCGGTGTCGGCGAGCGGGTGGATCGCGCCGGCGTCGAGCAGTGCGCTGACGAGTGTCGAGTCGGTCGTGGGAATGCCGACCGCGATCTGATCGATCACGTCGGTACCCGAGTCCGTGAGTCTGAAGAGCTTCAACGGCGACCCACCGACGACGACGTTGCCGTGACGTCGCACGTTGCCGTCGAGGCGGTACCGCCTCGCACGCATCAGCCCGGCCGCCTCAACGGGTCGCCCACCCGTCGACCGTCGTCGCGAGGTCGTCTGCCAGCAGGTTGAACATGCGCTCGCCCTCGTCGGCGGTCGCTGTGGTCGGATCGCCGAGCACGCCTGTTTCGCTGAGCGGACGGACGCCCTGACGGACGAGCTCGGCCATCGCCGGTACCGGTCCGGGGCGGGCACGATCGAACCGCACGGTGTCGGGCGCGAGCGTCAACATGAGCGAGGTCTCGGTGTGGCCGGCGTGTGGGTCGCCGCCGGGCACGACGGGCCACCAGATCAGCACCCGTCGGCGCTCGTGCTCGAACACCTCGGCGGCCTGCTGCATCGCCGTGGCGTTGCCGCCGTGGCCGTTGACGAACACCACCCCCGCTGCCCACTCAGCCGATCGGGCGAGCTCGATCACGAGACCCGCCATGATCTCGGTGCCGATCGACAGCGTGCCCGGAAAGCCCTCGTGCTCGCCGCTCGCCGTGACCGTGATCGGCGGTGCGAGGACGCAGTCGGATCGGCGTGCCGCGAGCTCGCGGGCGAGCTCGGTGGCGATGATCGTGTCGGTGGCGAGCGGGAGATGTGGCCCGTGTTGCTCGCACGAACCCACCGGCACGACGACGATCGGCTCATCGAGCTCGGTCCACGTCGACGCCGCGAGTTCCATGGTCGCCGACGCTACCGAGCGGTGTCCCACGACGTGTCGTTCCGGTGGAAGGGTGTGGGCATGACCGGTGAGACGGGCACGCTCATCGCGTCCGGGCGTGCAGCCGACGTGTACGACCTGGGGGACGGTACGGTGCTCCGTCGCTCCCGCACGGAGGCCGACACCGGGCACGAGGCCCGCGTGATGAACTGGTTGGCCGACCAAGGTCTCCCGGTGCCGCGCATTCGTCGGGCGTCGGGGCGCGACATGGTGATGGATCTCGTCGTCGGCGTCACCATGCTCGACGACCTGGGACGATGTCCGTGGCGCCTGGCCCGGCATGCCCGATCGCTCGCCCGACTCCAGCAGGCCGTCAACGCTGTCACCGCTCCCGACTGGTTCCCGCGCCGGATGGGTGTGCCCGAAGGGGACGCAGTCCTGCACCTCGACTTCCATCCCATGAACGTCATCGTCGACCGCGACGCAGCGACGATCATCGACTGGACCAACGCGAGTGCAGGCCCGGCGGGGTTCGACGCTGCGATGAGCGACGTGCTGGCGCGGACGACGGACGTGACCGCGGCGGTCGACCGGCTGGGTCGGCGGTTGTTCCTGGCCGCGTTCGTCAGCGTGCGCGGACGAGCCACGATCGAGCACTGGTGCACCGAGGCGGCCTCCTACCGGCTCCGCGATCCCAACGTGACCGACACCGAACGTGCACGGCTCATTCGCTTGATCGCCGACGGTCGGCGCAGCGATCGGCAGGCGTGAGGGTGACTCGTCGATCGCGGTCCTGTGTCGTGAATCCGTGCCGCTGAGCCGGCGATGGATCGGCTGCCGGGTCACGGCGACCATCGGGATCGGTCCGCCGAGGCGAACGGCGACGGTCTGGACGACGGCGAGATCGCCTCCCGTCTCGGCGATTCATCCGAGCTCGAGAGGCGGCAGCGCGGCCGATGGGAGTGTCCGCGATGCGGGGATCGGGAGCGCCGGCGGCGGGATGGTGGGGATCGAGGGAATGGTCGTCACCGTCGGGATGGTCGGGATGCTCGGGATGGTGATCGGGGGCAGGGTCGTGACGCTCGGGATGCTCGGGATGGTGACCGGGGGCAGGGTCGTGACGCTCGGACCGGTCGGCGTCGTGGTCGTCGTCCCCGCAGAAGGTGCCGTGGTCGTCACGGTCGCCGTGCCGCCGTCGGCCGTCGGCGCTGTTGCGGCCGGTGTCGAGACCGTTGTTGTCGTGGGCGTGCCGGCGACGGTTGTGGTGGTCGTGGTGTTCGCGTTCGTGCTGGTCGTGGTCGCGTCCTCCACGGTGGTCGTCGTGGAGCTCGAGGGAGCGACGGGGGCGAGGGCCGGGTCGTCTTCGATCTCGCTCACAGAACCCCGCCCGTCACCGACCGACCCGCCGATGTCGCTGACCACCGGAGCCGGGTCGTGGGCGGACGTCGTCGAGGCGTCCCCGATCGAGCCGCCCGTGACCGCCGAACCCACCGCGACCAGTGCCGGAGCGATCAGGCTCGCTGCGGGCGCAGTCACCGCTGAGCCGAGGTACGGGAGGTGAGCCAGCCATGAGAGCGGCCACATCACGGAGCGCAGCCGTGAGATGGACACGTTGAGGAATGCCCGCACCATGTCCGGGTCGAACTGCGATCCGGCGTGACGTGCCAGCTCCTCGCGAGCTGCATGTGCCGACTGAGGCTTCTTGTAGGACCGAGCAGCGGTGATCACGTCGAACACGTCGGCCACGGCGACGATGCGCCCGGCGCGGGATATCTCGGTACCGGCCAGCCGGTTCGGGTACCCGGTGCCGTCCCAGCGTTCGTGGTGTTCGCCGACGGCGAGCGCCCACTCGCCGAGCCACGGTGCCAGCCCGCCGATCAGCTTCATGCCCTCGGCCGGATGGGTCTTGATGACGTCGAACTCGTCGTCGGTGAGACGACCGGGCTTGTTGAGGATCTCGTCGGGGACGGCCAGCTTGCCGATGTCGTGGATCAGCCCCGCCCACTGGAGCTTCGACAGCTCGATCGGGTCGAGCCCGAGCTCCTCGCCGATCAGAGCGGCGTAGGCCCGAACCCGCTCGCCGTGCCCGCGGGTGAAGCGATCGTGCAGCCGGAGCGCGGCGACGAGTTCGAGGAGCTGTTCGGCGGCATGCCGCTCGCTGCCGACGAGGCCGTGCTCGCGCACGTCGCTGAGTCGGTGTTCGAGTTGATGGGTCGTGCCGGTGCGGAGCGCGACACCGAAGCGGCTCGGCTTGTCGTCGGGGAACGCGAGCGTCATCCGCAGGAGCGTCGACAACGGCAGCAACCGGCGGGTGACTCGGTCGACGGCGAACATGACGCCGCCGGAGACACTCGCCAGGACCGCCCACCATCCGATTCCTGCGAGCACACCCGGCGGGCGCGCCCAGTGCCGCGCGATCGCCGCGGACGCCACGATCGATGCGGCCATCGGCACGAGGACGACGACGGCGCGGACGACGAAGGCAGCGCCGGGTCGTGCCCGCCACCAGGATTCGACGGAGCGTTGATCATCGGGCGTGACGGGCGCGGGTCGCTCCAGGGTCTTCGTGGGATCCCGCACACCTGCGCATCGGCGTGATCACGAGTGTCCTTGAGCCCGGTCACCCACGAGCGAGGTGTTCAGGCGAGCATGCTGCGGAGCATCCAGGCCGTCTTCTCGTGGACCTGCATGCGCTGCGTCAGGAGATCGGCGGTCGGCTCGTCGCTCGCCCGTTCCACGACGTCGAACATCGAGCGAGCCGTCTTGGCGACCCGCTCGTGGCCGACGACGAGTCGGCGGATCATCTGCTCGGCATCGGGTCGATCGGTGTCTTCGTCGATGGCCGACAGCTGGGCGAATTCCCGATATGTGGCCGGTGCCGGCTCACCGAGGGCGCGAATGCGCTCGGCGATCAGATCGACCGCCAGGGCGAGCTCGTTGTACTGCGTCTCGAACATGAGGTGCAGGGTGTTGAACAGAGGACCGACCACGTTCCAGTGGTAGTTGTGGGTCTTGAGGTAGAGCGTGTACGAATCGGCGAGCACGTGGGAGAGCCCGTCGGCAATCGCTTTGCGGTCCTCCTCGCTGATACCGATGTCGATGGTGAGTACTTCGCCCATGGTGAGCTCCTCTCGTCTGCCGGCATGGTCGCCCGGCTCATCCTGCCAGTGCCAGCAATCGTGCCAGCCGCCGTTCGACAAGTCGAACAGATTGATGCTGTCGATAGCATCACCAGTGTTTATGGAAAAGCCGACGCTGCGACAGCTCGAGTACCTGATCGCCGTGGCCGAGCACCGAACGTTCGGTGGCGCGGCTGACGCCGTCCATGTCAGCCAACCGGCAATGTCGGCCCAGATCGCCGAGCTCGAGCAACGGCTCGGTGTCGCACTCTTCGAACGGGATCGACGCGGAGCCCGCATCACCCCGGAAGGCGAGCCGGTCCTCGTTGCGGCGCGCCGGGTTCTCGAGGAGGCGCGTCGGCTGGTCGAGATCGCAGCGACGCGCCAGGGCGATCTCATCGGTGCCGTCGGTCTCGGGGTCATCCCGACGATGGCGCCGTACCTCCTGCCGACGGTGGTCCGGGAGCTTCGGCGTCGATATCCACGAGCCGAACTCGTCCTGCGCGAGGAACGTACCGCTGCGCTGGTCGCCGGGATCCGAGCCGGTGGGATCGACGTCGGGCTGCTCGCTGCGCCCGTTCCGGAGCTCGACGGCAGCCTCGAGGTCGTCGAGCTCGCCCGTGATCCGTTCGTGCTCGCGTTGCCCGCCGACCATCCCTTCGTCGGACGGTCGCGCTTCCCCAGGTCGGCGTTGTCCGGACTCCCGATGTTGCTGCTCGAGGACGGTCACTGTCTGCGCACGCATGCAGCCGACGCGTGCTCGACGATCGGTGCCGGAACCCGCAGCTCCGTCCAGGCGACCGGGCTCAGCTCCCTCTGTCAGATGGTCGCCGCCGGAATGGGCGCGACGCTCCTACCGGCGTGCGCGATCGACGTCGAGGCGCGACCGGGTTCGGGTCTCTCGGTCCGGGCGCTGGGAGAACCGGAACCGTTTCGCACGGTCGTTCTGGCCTGGCGACCGAGGTCCCCTCGAGCGGATCACTTCCGGTCGCTCGCCGCGGCGCTGAGTGCACCGGTCGCGGTGGTCTGCCGGGTGTCCGACGCGACGGAACTGGGCCTGGCACCTCCGATCTGAGAAGATGTCGCACCGTGAGCGAGATCGACACCGCGACCGACAACACCTGGCTGTCCGACGACCACCTCGAACAAGTCCGGGCACAGATGCCGATCGTCTACGTCGAGGCCGTGCCGGTCCGGGTCGACGGGCTCGGCAACGTCACCGAGATCGGGCTGCTGCTCCGGCAGGCCGCAGATGGCACGATCAGCCGCCTCATCGTCAGCGGGCGCGTCCTGCACGGCGAGCGGATCCGTGACGCGCTCCTCCGTCACTGCGAGAAGGACCTCGGCCCGCTCGCACTGCCGCGGATCCCGGTCGCGCCATCGCCGTTCACCGTCGCCGAGTACTTCACCGATCCCACGCTCACCGGCTTCCACGATCCGCGTCAGCACTCTGTGAGCCTCGTCTACGTCGTCCCGGTCGACGGTGAGTGCGAACCGACACAGCAGGCGCTCGACCTCGCCTGGTTCACCCCGGCGGAGGTCGTCGGCCCGGGCGTGATCGGCCAGATGACGGGCGGGCAGGATCGCCTGCTCCGACTTGCTCTCGCTCACGTCGGCCAACTCCCCTGACGCGTCCACCGTCGACGACCGACGGCTCCGAACCGGCGCATCCCCGCCCGGCGCGCGGCGACGTCGTACGATCTCGCGGCAATGCCTGTGGGGGACATCGCCCGAACCGCCAGCGCGATGCGGATCGCGCTCGTCGGCCGCCCGATGGTGAGATTCGACGCCCCCCAGCTGATCGGGCCACCACCACAGGCGGGGCGTATGGTCGAGATCGTCGAGGCCAAGGGCAAGCATCTCGAGGTGATGTGGGACGACGGTTTGGTGCTCGACACAACGCTGAGGGGCAAGAGCGAGTGGCACGTGTACCGACAAGGTTCCCCGTGGCGACGGTCGTGGGAGCAGCTCCGCGCATCTATCCAGACCGACGATTTTGTGGCGGTCTGCTTCGACGCACCGGTCGTCGAGACCTACCGCCAACCCGACCGGCAGCGCCATCCCGGCCGCGGTCGCCTCGGTCCTGACCTGTGCCGAGCCGACGCCGATCTGGCGGCGGCGATCGATCTGCTGCTGTCCTACCCCGATCCGGAGGCGCGACTGCGCGACGTGATGGTCGACCAGCATGTGATGCAGGGCGTCGGCAACGTCTACCGCTGCGAGGTCCTGTGGGCGGCTGAACTCAGCCCGTGGGCGCACATCGACGATCTGACTCACCACGACGCCGTCTTGATCGTCAACACTGCGTCCAAGATGGTCCGCACGAACTGTGGACGACTGCGGCGCGCGACCACCAATCACACGTCCGGCGGTCTCGCTGTCTACGGCCGCCGCGGGCAGGGCTGCATCCGCTGCCACGAGACGATCGAGTCGCGGTCCGTCGGCCGGTACGGCCGGATGCTCTTCTGGTGCCCGGGCTGCCAGGTACGTCTCGACCGAACGCTCCCGACCGAGGTGCGTGCGATCGACCCGCATCCGGCCGCCGTGAAGTACCTCAACGCCCTGCCGTGGCGCGACCGCGAGCTCGACTGAGTCGACGTCGCCCGTTCCAGCGCCCTCACGCGTCCGCCGGTGAGCGATCGCAGGCGCGTGTGCCCTCAAAGGCCCTCGGGGCGCGAAGATTGAGCGTGTAGGCCCTCAAAGGCCCTCGGGGCGCAAGGGGCCTGTAGGCCCTCAAAGGCGCTCGGGGCGCAAGCGGCGGTCAGGGGCTCTCGTGGAGGTGGGTCAGCGCAGCTCTCGTCGCAGCGCGAACCGCAGTCCGCTCCAGGTCTCGTCGACGGCGCACACCTTGTTGTCGACCCAGCCGGTGGGCAGGAGCTCCTCGCGCAGCACGTCCTCGGTGATGTCGGTCGGTACCTTGCTGGCCCGCTTCGGCCACACGATCCAGACGGTGCCGCTCGGGGCGACGGCGGCCGTCAGGTTCGGCCACTCGCGCACCATCAGTGATCGCGACGTGTGGAACGCGATGACGACGTCGAGCCGGGGTCGGACCCGTGCCCGCCACTCAGCGTCCTCGGGCAGCGGTCCGAGGGTGTCGGCGAAGTCGTCGGGAGCGTGCTTGGTCGCGAACCGGGTCCCGGCGACGATGCCCAGCTTCTTGGGGAGCGGTGTCCCGGAGTAGCCGGCCATCATCCCCGCCCCATGATGTGGTCGACGTCGATCTCGATCGCGACCCGGGTCCCGGCGACGATGCCCAGCTGCTTGGGGAGCGGTGTCCCGGAGTAGCCGGCCATCATCCCCGCCCCATGATGCGGTCGACGTCGATCTCGATCGCGACCCGGGTCCCGGCGACGATGCCCAGCTTCTTGGGGAGCGGTGTCCCGGAGTAGCCGGCCATCATCCCCGCCCCATGATGTGGTCGACGTCGATCTCGATCGCGACCCGGGTCCCGGCGACGATGCCCAGCTGCTTGGGGAGCGGTGTCCCGGAGTAGCCGGCCATCATCCCCGCCCCATGATGCGGTCGACGTCGATCTCGATCGCGACCCGGTCGTGGCGCTGCTTCGGCTGCTGGTAACGCTCGGCGTACGCCGCGACCGCCAGCGCGACGCCGGCGGGGTCGGTGACGAGCCGAACCTCGCCTTCGAGCGTCAGCCATCGTCCTCCGTCCACTTGTGACACCGCTGCCCGGTCGCCCCGCGAGGCGTTGACGACTTTCTGCGAGCCGGCGAAGGAGATCACCCGTACCACCCGTTCGTCCGGGTCGTAGCCGAACCCGACCGGCACGACGTGCGGCGACCCGTCGGAACGGAGCGTGGTGAGGGTGGCCAGGTGACGCTCCCGCAGGAACGAGAGCACCTCCGGGCCGAGGTCGTCGAGATCGAGTGCCATCGCTCCAGTGTGGCACCGCCGCTCCCACCGATCGGTGGGAGCGGCGGTCGCCGGTTGGGGGGACGGGGAGACCGGACGGTCACTCGGTGGCGATCGCCTCCAAGACGTTCATGCGTGATGCCTTGAACGCCGGGTAGGCGGCGGCCACCACGGCGGCGATGACCGCGAACACGAGCACGAAGATCAGCGTGCCATACGGGATCGTGATGCCGTCGATGACGTTGTTCGGCACCGCGTACGAGAACGCCAGCCCGAACAGCAACCCGAGGGCGATGCCGATCAGCGCACCGAACAAGGTGACGATCACCGCCTCGCCTCGCACGGATCGCCGCAACGTGCGACGGCCCATACCGACAGCTCGCAGCAGGCCGATCTCGTGAGTGCGTTCGAACACCGACAGCGCCAGCGTGATCGCGATGCCGAGGAACGAGAAGGCGATCGCGGCTGTCAGGAGCAGTGTCACGAGGAACAGCAGCGTGTCGATCTGCCCCTTCTGCTCGTCGACGAACTCGCTGTTCGACTGCACGGTCGCCTGGGGGAACTCGACGATCGCTTCGTCGATCGCAGCGCGGGCCGTGGCGGCGTCGACCCCGTCCGTACGCTTGGCGACGACGAACTGATCGCTCGGTGTCTGGCTCGACACCGCCTCCAACAGGTCGACCGAGATGAACCAGTTGGCGCCGAGGGAGTTGTCGTCGAACAACCCGGCCACCGTCAGCGTCGCCTCTCGTCCATTCTGCCACGTGATGGCGAGCTGGTCTCCCGGGCCGACGCCCTGCTCGTCGGCCGCCTCTCGGTGGACCATCACACCGTCGGTCGCGTCCAGCCCGTCGAAGCCGCCCGCGGTCACGTCGAGATTGGCGAGCTGCGGAAACGCCACCGGATCGACCGCGGTGAACGTCGCCGTCGAATCACCCACGTTCGCCCTGATGTTGCGGAACGGCGAGACGTCCGACAACTCGGGGAGCGCCTCGAGGCGCTCCCCGATCTCGGGAGTGAGCGGCTGGAACGACTGGGTGTCGAGCACGATGTAGTCGAACGAGGTGCCCTGCTCCAGGATCCGACCGAACGTGTCGCGGAGCGACGACGTGAACACCGCTGCCCCGGTGATCAGGGTGACGCCGATCATGAGTGCAGACGCGGTCCGTGCGGTTCGGCGCGGCACGCGGGCCGCGTTGTCACGCGCGAACCGCCCCGCGATGCCGAGCGCTCGCGCGATCGGCGCGCCGACGGCACGGCTGACCGGGCGCGCGATCGCCGCGGACAGAGTGGTCACCCCGAACACGATCGACAGCGCACCGGCTCCGGTCACCAGCCCCCACTGGCCACCGCTGCCCGGCCGGACGAACAATCCCACGAGGAACAGCGCCAGTCCTCCACCGCCGAGCACGAAGCCGCGGACCAGGCGCCGGCTGAGGCTGAGGGCGCTGAACCCGATCTCGGGTCGCATCGCCGCCACGGGCGGGATGTGGGAGGCTCGGATCGCCGGCAGCAGGACCGACACCACCGACACGCCGATACCGACGATCGCAGCGACGATCGCCGTGCGGGGCTTGAACAGCAGGGGCGTCGGGGGGAAACCGCCGCCGGATGCGTTGAAGGCTGCGATGAGCGCTTTGGCAACGGCCAGCCCGCCGAGCATCCCGAGCGCGGTGGCGATCGCCGAGACGACCAGCGACTCGACCAGCACGAGCTTGCGGACTTGGCCACCATTGGCACCGACCGCACGCAACAGCGCCAACTCCCGCAAACGCTGGCTGATGGAGATGTTGTAGATGTTGTTGATCACGAACGCGGCGACCAGCGCCGTGATGAGGGCGAAGATCAACAGTCCGGTCCCGAAGATCGACACGATCTCGCCGACCTGGTCCTTGGTCTCGTCGGCGAGTTGCTCGCCGGTGACGACCTCGGTGCGTTCGGGCAGGATCTCGGTGATCGATGCCTCGACGCTCTCGATGTCGGCGGACTCCGCGACCTTGATGTCGATCGTGTCGACGGTGTTCTCGTCGTCGAGCCAGGTCGCGGCCGACGCCGGATCCCAGACGACCGTCGTGGCGCCGACGAATCCGTCGGAGTTGCCGAGCCCGACGAGCCCGACGATCGTGAAGTCCTCCTGGCCGTCGTTGAGGACGACCCGGATCGTGTCACCGACCGAGTAGCCGACCCGATCCGCAGTGGCCTTGTCGATCGCCACCTCGTCGACGGTCGACGGTGCGCGGCCGTCCTTCAGGACGACCCCCGACAAACCGGAATCGGGATCCCACGAGACGCCGAGCGTCGGTGCCCCCTGGGTCGTGACGGGGTTCCCGCTCTTGTCGAGCATCTGGGCGAATCGCCCGTAACCGCCTTCGGCTACCTCCACGCCCGGCAGAGCGGCGACGTCGCCGACAAGTGCTGCGGGGAGCGGATCGCGAACGGCATCCAGGTCGTCGACGGTGAGTTGCGACCGGACCTCGAGGTCGATCTCTCCGGTCAGGCCGTCGATCAGGTTGTCGAACGTGCCCTTCAGGCTGTCGGCCAGGATGAAGGAGCCGGCGACGAAGGCGACACCCGCGAGGATCGCGAGGCCGGTGAAGATGCTGCGGCCGAGGCGCGCCCGCAACGATCGGCGGGCGAGGGTGACGATCATGGCATCGCCCGATGAGTGTGGGTACGCCACCCGGTGTGGCGCGTGCCGTCTTGCGTTCGGTTCATGGCGTGACCTCAGTGCCCGATCTGCTTGATGCGGTCGATGATCGAGTCGGCGCTCGGATCGCTCATGTCGTGGACGATCTTGCCGTCGGCGAGGAAGACGGCGCGGTGGGCGTGCGACGCCGCGTAGGGGTCGTGGGTGACCATCACGATCGTCTGGCCGAATTCGTCGACCGCATTGCGCATGAAACCGAGGATCTCGGCGCCCGAGCTGGAGTCGAGGTTGCCGGTCGGTTCATCGGCGAAGATGATCGTCGGTCGGCTGGCCAACGCTCGAGCGACGGCGACACGTTGCTGCTGCCCGCCCGACAACTCGCTCGGTCGGTGGTGCATGCGGTCGCCCAGCCCGACGGTGTCGATGACACGCTCGATCCAGACGGCGTCACCCTCCTCGCCACCGAGCATCAGGGGCAGCATGATGTTCTCCCGTGCGGTGAGCGTAGGGATCAAGTTGAACGCCTGGAACACGAAGCCGACCTGCTTCCGACGCAGCTCGGTGAGCTCCTTGTCGTTGAGCTGGGCGAGATAGGTGTCGCCGATGAAGACAGCGCCGTCCGTGAGCGAATCGAGCCCCGCGAGGCAGTGCAGGAGGGTCGACTTCCCGGACCCGGACGGCCCCATGATCGCAGTGAACCGACCGGGTTCGAAGGTGATCGACACGCCATCGAGGGCGTGGACCGCGGCATCGCCGATGCCGTACGTCTTGCGCGCGTCGATCGCGCCGGCGGCGGCCGTGAGCGCGGACGGTGGAGGGGGAACGGACGCGGTCGTACTCATGGGGTCCGGTCTAGGCCGATTCGAGGTGTGGATCATCCACCTCGGGGATGATCCGAGGTCGGCCCTCCGGATGACCGCGGGGTGAGCGGACGGGCAGTCGAGGCGTCGCTCGGCGCGGTCCCGGCCACCGATACGCTCGGCATCGATGAGGTGCCCGAGCTGCTCGCTCCCGGTTCCGGAGGGGGCGCGCTTCTGCCCATCGTGCGGCACGTCGCTCGCGGGCGCGGACGGTGACCGTCCCGGCGATCGGCCCGGCGATCGGCCCGGCGACGAGGAACGCCGTGTCGTCACGGTGCTGTTCGCCGACCTCGTCGGTTTCACGGCATTGTCCGAGCACCGCGATCCGGAACGGGTCAAACGCTTGGTCGACGCCATCTTCGAGCAGCTCGTGGCCGATGTCGAATCGCACGGTGGCGTGGTCGACAAGGTGCTCGGTGATGCGATCGTGGCGTTGTTCGGCGCTCCGGTCGCGCACGAGGACGACGCTGATCGTGCGGTGAGGGCCGCGCTCGCGATGCAGCAGACCGTCGACGCGTTCCGCGACGAGAACCCTGCCGACGACGTCCGGATGCGGATCGGCGTCAACACCGGCGAGGTCCTGGTCGGCACGCTCGCCGGCACGGACTACACCGCGATGGGCGACGTCGTGAACACGGCGTCCCGACTCCAGGAGGTCGCGCCGGCCGATGCGGTGTTCGTCGGTGAGGCGACGAAGGAGCTGTGTTCGCCGATCATCCGGTTCGAGCCGATCGACGCCGTTCAACTGCGCGGTCGGGTGCAGGCGACCACCGTGTGGCGAGCCGTGGCGGTCGACTCCGCGCCGATCTCACGGCGCTGGGACTCCGATCTTGCGTTCGTCGACCGTCGCTCGGAGCTCGGCGTACTGCATGCTGTCACCTCGACGGTGCTGTCGAGCCGGAGCGCCATCGTCGCAGTGTCCGGGGAGGCGGGCATCGGCAAATCGCGATTGGTGAGCGAAGCGCTCGGGTCGGTGCTCGCCGCCCACCCGAACACCCTGCTCCTTCACGGTGCGTGCGCACCGTACGGTGAATCGAACGTGTGGTGGCCGGTCGCCGGTGGGGTGCTCGCCCGCTTCGGGCTCGACCGCAACACCACCGCTGACGAGGCGAGACGACGCATCGTCCGACGTCTCGCGCCGGTCGACGAGCTGACGACCGAATCGCACGCCTTCGACCGCATCGTCGAACTGGTCATGCACCTCCTCGGACACCCGTCGGCGCTCGACGCACTCGGCCCGGCTGCAACCCGCGATGCCGTGGTCGGCGGGATGGTCGCGGTACTCCGTCAGCGAGCTCGGTCGTCGCCCGTGATCGTGTGGGTCGACGATCTCCAATGGTCGGCGCCCGTGCTGCTCGATCTGCTCGAGTCGTTGGCGCGTCAGTTGGCCGGGCTCCCGGTGCTGATCATCACGACCTACCGACCGCAGGACGATGTTCCGCACGAGTGGCCGCCGCCGGTCGATCCGGCGCTGACCGTGCACCTCTCGCTCGAGCCGCTCGACGCTGCGTCGTCGAGCGAGCTGGTCGTCCGAGCTGCGGGCCGGGAGCTCGACGACGCCGTGCTGCGCACCGTGGCGACCCGCGGTGGCGGGAATCCGCTGTACCTGATCGAGCTCGCCCGGCTGGCGGCTGCGTCCGACGCGACGCCCGGACAGGATCTCCCCGGCTCGCTGCGGGCGCTCGTCGCCGCACGACTCGACGAGTTGTCACCGACCCAGCGGGCGCTGCTCGACAACGCCGCCATCCTCGGGACACAGGGCAGGGTGTCGTCGTTGCGGGAGTTCGCCGGCGAGCTCGGACAGGGTTACGAGTCTGCCGACCTCACGGCCGTGGAGCATGCCGGGCTCCTGACTCGCGACGGTGGCCGATGGCAGTTCCGCAGCGACGTCGTGCGGGAGGTCGCCTACCACACCCTGACGAAGCAGTCCCGCGCCCAACGCCACGCTGGTGTCGCCAGCTACCTCGAACGATTCGAGCCCAAAGCGGTCGATCCGCGTGCCCATCACTCGGCGACCGCGGCCGAGCTGCGCGCCGAGCTGGGCCCGATCGCCGGCGTTCCCGAGTCGATCGCGAGCGATGCCGTCGACTTGCTGATCGCCTCCGCTCGGCGATGGAACCACCAGGGAGCCCATCGTCGCGGGCTGCGCGCGATCGAACGTGCGCTGGCGCTCGACCCTCCCGCCGACCCGATCCGTCGCCAGTTGCTCCTGGTGCGAGCAGAGACGCTCGTCGATCTGCACGAGTTGCGGGCCGCTCGAACCATGGTCGGCGAGCTGATGCGGTTGGCCGACGAGGCCGATGACCTCGTCGTGCAGGGTGAGGCGCGCCGGCTGCTCGGAACGATCGAGCAGCTCGATGGCGATCTGGTCGCGGCTCGCCGCGAGCTCGGGCTCGCGGTCGAGCGCTTTCGCGAGCTCGACGACCGCCCTCATCTCGCCGAGGCCTTGCGGGCACGCGGCTTCGCCGAGGTGTTCGGAGGATCGCTGGCGGACGCCGAATGGTTCTTCGGCGAGGCAGAGGCACTGTTCGACGAGCTCGACGATGCGCGTGGTCGAGCGTGGGTCCAGCAACATCAGGCGTGGGTGTCGTTCCTCTCGGGCGATCACGAGGCGTCCGAGCGCCGGCTCGTGGGTGCGATCGAGGCGTTCGAGCGGCTCGACGATCGCGGTGGGAAGTCCTGGTCGTGCGGCTTGCTCGCGTACGTGCACCACTTCAGCCGTCGCAACGAGGCTGCGCTCGAACTCGCAGCCTCGGTCCTCGAAGATGCTCGACAGTGGGGCGACGAGTGGGGCGGTTCGATGATGCTCAACCTGCAGGCGAGCATTCGGTTGTGGCGCGGCGAGATCCACGAGGCCAGATCGCTCGCAGAGCGGGCGTTGGCCGGATTTCGCCGCATCGATGATCGATTCGGCATGATCCAGTCGTTGGGCACGCTGAATCGGGCGCATGCCGCGGCCGGTCGACTCGCCGACGCCGATCGTACGGTGGAAGAGGTGCTGGTGCTGTCGGACGCGTTCGGCGAGATGGCCTACCCGGCGATCGCTGCGGCGGGCACCGCGATGCACCTGGGCCAGGGGGAGCGAGCTGCGAAGTTGGCGGCGGAAGCGGTCGGTCGGCTCGACACGACCGGCGCCAACGTCGACGAGGGGCGGGTCGTGCTCGCCTTCGGCAGCATCCTCTCCGGTGACCCCGACCGGGCGCTGGCGCAACTGCTCGACGTCGACGTGGAGGCCTCGCCGTTCGCACTCGCGGCGCGGGCGACGGCGTCGGCGATGCTGGGCGATCGGTCGGTTGCCCTCGACGATGCGCGAGCGATCGAGGCCATGGACGAGGTGAGCTATTGGGACACGTCGATCGCGGCCGTGGCGGCAGCGGCGGTGGCGACCGGGGACGAGGGCCGACGACGTCGAGATGACGTCCGTGCGCTCGTGGTCGACTCCGACGACGTCATCATCAGCTCCTATGCGGGTCGCTTCCTCGACGTGCTCGGCCACGAGCACGGTGTCGCCGAACGGCATCCGATCCCGATCGGTGGTTGGGCGATCGTCGCCGAGGCGCTGGCAGCCACCGCGTCATGAGGCCGCCGGGAGCACGACTTCGAACCTGGCACCGCCCGCCGGGCTCTCGGTGACCGCGACCGTGCCGCCGCAGGCACGGACCACGCTCGCCACGACGGCGAGACCGAGTCCGGCGCCTCCTCCATCGCGATGACGCGCCTCGTCGAGCCGCACGAATCGCTCGAAGATCCGCTCCCGTTCCTCGGATGGCACGCCTGGACCGTCGTCGTCGACCGTGAGCCTGACCTGGAGATCGTCGGCCTCGAGGCGGACCGCGATCCGGTCGATCGCGTGGCGGGCGGCGTTGTCGAGCAAGTGGGTCACGACACGGGCGATCTCGTCGGCGCGCCCGCGGACGCGTCCGGCCGAGACGCCGCTCACGTCGACCGGCACCCGGCGGGGGCGCCGCGCCTCGGTGAGCACGACATCGTCGAGATCGAGCACCGTGCCGGGTGGCGCCAGCTCCTCGTCGTGGCGGGCGAGCGAGAGCAGGTCGTCGACCAACACGCCCATCCGCTCGGCCTCGACGAGGACGCCGGTCGCCAGCTCGAGGGTGGTGTCGTCGACGGCGTCGTCGGCTGTCGCGATCGCCGTCTCGGCCTGGGTGCGGATCGCAGCGATCGGCGAGCGCAGCTCGTGTGATGCGTCAGCCACGAACTGGCGGCGCCGCTCGTCTTCTCGCTGGACCCGGGCGAGCATCGTGTTCATCTCGTTCGCGAGTGCGCTGATCTCGTCGTCGGCTCCCGGAACTGGGACGCGTTCGTGCAGGGTCGACGATCGGATACGTCGGGTCTGCTCGGTGATCGCCCTGACCGGGCGCAGCGCGCGTCCGGCCAGGAGCCACGTCACGCCACCGGCGAGCAGCATCGCGATGGGAACCCCGAGCCACAGCGCGTCCCGGACCCGGTCGACGCTGCGATCGATGCCGTCGGCCGAGGCGCTGACGATGACCTCGACGCGGTCGACGCGGCGCGTGCCGAACACGTAGTCGTCGACCGAGGCGATCGGCGATGCTCTGGTGCCCGGTGGTCGCCCCGACGGCACCAGCTCGTCCTGGAGCATCTCGAAGACGTCTCGGGGGATCGTGCCGTCGCCGATGTCGAATGCCGGGAGGTCGTCGAAGACGCTGACGTCGAGGCGTTCGCCGATGTCGGTGCCGAATCGTCGATCGAGATCGGCGACGAACTCTTCGAAGGTCAAGTCGTCGTCGGCGAACACGTCGAACATCGATTCGGACCCTGTCGGCGCGAATGCGACCGACAGCTCTTCGAGTCGGCCGAGTGTCACGACCGGTCCGCGGCGATCGGTTGGTTCGGCCTGTTCGACACGGACCGTGCCATCGAGGTCGACGGTGCCGATGATGCCGGGCAGCGGTGTGACGTAGAGGCGGCCTCCGTCGTCGAAGGCTCGGAGTCGTGCCAGGGCGTCACTGCCGTCGAGGGTGCTGGTCAGCGCCGCGATCTGTGGACCGAACAGGGTCGTGAGCTCGGGGGTCCCGAGCTGGCGGCCGGTGTCGAGTGACACGACGGTGAGACCTGGCGTGAGCGACTCGACCTCGCGGGCGATCTCGGCATCGAGGCGATCGTCGACGAGTGCCTCGCGGACCGCCTGCGGTGCGGCGAGCGCGGCGCCGACGGTGAGACCGCCGACGACGAACGCGACCGCGACGGTCAGCCGGGCACGGACCGAACGGATCACGCGGTCGCTCCGACCAGCTGGTATCCGACGTTGCGGACGGTGCGGACGGTGTCGCGGCCCAGCTTCCGGCGGAGGTACCCGACGTACACCTCGACGATGTTGGGATCGCCCTCGAAATCGAGACCCCAGACGGCGTCGAGGAGCGATGTCTTGGCGACGACATCGGGCGCTCGCCGGGCCAGGTGCTCGAGCACTGCGAACTCGCGCGGCGTGAGCGCGACCGGTTCGTCGCCGTCGTGACGGCACGTCAGTTGGCGGGGATCGATCACGAGCTCGCCGACCTCGATCGTCTCGCCGGCGATCTGCGGTCCGCGCCGCAGCAGCGCACGGAGGCGGGCGAGCAGGACGACCAGCGAGAACGGCTTGCGCAGGTAGTCGTCGGCGCCGGTGTCGAGGGCCTCGGCCTCGTCGTATTCGCCGTCCTTCGCGGTCAGCATGAGGATGGGTGTCGAGTTCCCCGCGGTTCGGAGGTCACGACACACCTGGTACCCGTTCCTGCCTGGCAGCATGATGTCGAGCACGATCGCGTCGTAGTCGACCTCCTGGGCGCGCCAGAACGCGTCGTTGCCGTCATGGACGACGTCGACGTCGAATCGTTCTGCGCGCAACGCGCGAGCGATCGATTCGGCGAGGCGGACCTCGTCGTCGACGACCAGCAGACGCATGTCCACAGTCTGCCGGACGATGCTGAGCTGCGGCTGAGAGCCGGCCGCTGCCTCTCAGGCGTACCTCAGGTCGGTTCGGCATGATGACGGCATGAATCCGTTCGACCTCCCTCCCTCCGAACCCGCCGTGTCGATCTCGCCGTCCCCGTTCGACCCCGACCCGGCAGGCCGGTCGGGGGGACGTGGTCGCGTCGCGCTCGTCGCGCTGGCTGCGGCCGGGCTGATCGGAGTCGGGATCGTCGGTATCAGCGAGCTCGCATCCGCTGACCGCGCCGCAGTCGGTGACTCGGCGTCGGCGGCGCCCGGCCCCGAGCCCGATGACGACGGTTCGGAGCCGATCGACCCCGTGACTTCGGACGATGGCGACGAGACGGAGGACGCCGAACCCGATGGCGAATCGGACGGCGATGACCGGCGAGGTGACGGCGAGATCGTGATCGACGACGGCGACGGTGATCCGCTCGTCATCGATCTCGGGGATGCCACGATCGACGGAGCACCCCTCGCGGACATCGCCGAGTGCGTCGGCGTGCCGTTCCTCCACGACGGTCCGATGTTCGATCTCGATCCGGGCGAACTCCGCGAGCGGTTCGAGGATCTGCCTCTCGGGGACCTCCGGATCGAGGACTTCGGCGATGGCGCCCTCGGGGATCTCAGCGTGTTCGGATCCGACGGCACCCACATCACGGTCGTCGGCCCGGACGGCGTCTCGGTGATCGATCTCGGGGAGGGCAATGGTTCGGCGACGATCACCCAGCGCGATGGTGAGGTGACGATCGCCACCGACGGCGAGGCGACGGTCGAGCGCCTCCCCGATGTGATCGGCGACCTGGGTGCGCTCGGCGACCGGTTCGAGGACGTCGACCCACAGGAGTTGTTCGACGAGTTCTTCGCCGACGGGTTCGTCGACGAGCTGCCCGACTTCGAGGAGATGTTCGACGTCGAGCCTCGCGATCCGGCCGAGATCGAGGCCTGCCTCGACGAACTCCGCGACGAATGAGCCCCACGGCCTCGGTCACTCGACCGCCCGGTCGAGTGACCGCAGCCGTTCCCGCGTGTTGTCGTGACGGCGTCGCGTGGTGTGGTCGCCGTGACCGCTATCGAGCGGGCTGTTTGGTCACCCGGAGATAGGGCTTCTGCTCGTCCCAGCCGTCGGGGAACAGTTCGGCGGCCTCTTCGTTCGAGAGCGCGGGGACGATGATCACATCGTCGCCGTCGCGCCAGTTCGCCGGTGTTGCGACCTTCTGGTAGGCGGTCAGCTGGAGGGAGTCGATCACCCGCAGGATCTCGTCGAAGTTGCGGCCCGTGGACGCCGGGTAGGTGAGGGTGAGCTTGACCTTCTTGTCGGGGCCGACCACGAAAACCGATCGCACGGTCAAGGTGTCGTCCGCGTTCGGGTGGATCATGTCGTAGAGGTCAGCGACCTTCCGGTCGGGGTCGCCGATCATCGGGAAGTTGACGGCCGTGCCCTGGGTCTCCTCGATGTCGGCCTCCCACTCGTTGTGGGAGTCGACCGGGTCGACCGACAGGCCGATCACCTTGACGTTGCGTTTGTCGAACTCCGACTTGATCTTGGCGACGTAGCCGAGCTCGGTCGTGCACACCGGCGTGAAGTCCTTCGGATGGCTGAACAGCACACCCCACGAGTCGCCCAGCCACTCATGGAAGCTGATCTCGCCCTGGGTGGTGGGGGCGGTGAAGTCGGGAGCGGTGTCGCCGAGTCGAACGGCCATGGGAACTCCTTGTCCGGGAGGCGGGATGGGATGGACCCTTGCGATCGTACCCTGAATCCCGATGAAGTCAATCGGGATTCAGGGTCGGTCGATTGCGATGGGCCTCCTTGACATGTGACCAAAAGGTCACATGTAATGGACTCCGTGGACGACGTGTTCAAGGCGCTCGCCGACGAGAGCCGCCGACAGCTCCTCGACGCGCTGCGCGAACGGGATGGCCGCACGTTGTCCGATCTGTGCGAGGTGTTGCCCGAGATGACTCGATTCGGGGTGATGAAGCACCTCCGCGTGCTGGAGCAAGCACACCTCGTCGTCACCGCGAAGTCGGGCCGCACCAAGCTCCACCACCTCAATCCTGTCCCGATCCGAGAGATCCACGACCGTTGGATCTCGCACTACGCCGAACCGCTCGTGGTCGGGCTGCTCGCCCTCCGCGACCGTGCCGAAGGAGCATGAGATGGCCGCGACCGCGCACCTCTACGAAGTCTTCGTCCGCGCCCCGCGAGCGGGTCTGGCAGGCACTCGTCGACCCCGACGACACCGTCCGCTACTTCCATGGCACCCGCTTCGACTCCTCGTTCGAACCGGGTGACAGGTTCCGGAACGTGATCGTCGACGGCGACCGCCTCGCCGTCGAGGGGGTGATCGAGACGTTCGATCCGCCCCATCGACTCGTGCTGACATGGCACGTGACCTACGACCCCGACATGGCCGCCGAACCGCCCGGACGAGTGGAGTGGACCCTCACCCCCGCCAACGAGGACGGGACGGTGACCAGGGTGACGCTGCGCCACGGCGATCTCGCCCTCAGCCCGCTGACGTGGGATCACGTGCGCCTCGGCTGGGTCGAGATCCTCGACAGCCTGAAGACGCTGCTCGAGACCGGTGAGCCACTGCCTCCTGTCGACACCAGCGCCGGTTCGGTCGATCCCGATGAGATCGAGGGCAACTGGCACCGGGCTCAAGCCATCATGGCCAACACCTCGGTGTGGGAGCTGCTCGACGGTCGAGAGTACGCAGCCGCCGAGGCCGATGACCTGCTCCAGCGGGCGTACGCCGCGGCATTCCACTGGCGCCGGGCGACCGGTGCGACCATCATCAATCAGGCCCGTGCCTCGTGGCTGCTCTCACGCGCCCACGTCACCCTCGGCCACGGAGAGCTGGCCCTCCACCATGCAGATCGGTGCGCGACGTTCACCGAGCAGGCGGTGCACGACGCCGTCGACTTCGACCACGGCTACGTGTTCGAGGCGCGAGCGAGGGCGCTGGCGTGCCTCGGACGACTCGACGAGGCACGTGAGGTGCGCCGTCGCGCCGCCGCGGTCGAGATCGCCGACGATCAGGACCGTTCGATCTTCACGAGCGATCTGGACGCGGGTCCCTGGTTCGACCTTGTCCCGGTCTGAGCACGCCGTCGCTCGTTGTCAACTCGCGATCAGTTCGGCGTCGCCGAAGCCGACGCCGAACCGGACGCACCAGATCACGACCTGGTCGTAGACATCGAGATCGACCTGGTCGGGGATCTCATAGTTCTGCTCGCCGATGTTGCCCTTGAGGTCGCCGAGGTCGACGTAGTCCGACACGTCGCCGGTCGAGCTGTTCACGAGGTAGACGTTGAGGTCGGGTCCGTTGTCGGTCTCGAACGCTTCGAAGCGGAGGAAGCGTTGGTTCGTGCCGTTGCCCAACACCACGGCGGTCCCACTGGTGGGATGAGCGCCCGACGTGAACGAGCCGGAGTACTCCGTGACGATCTCGGGTTGTGGAGTGATGGCCACCGTCGTGTCGCTCCCTGCCTCGGTTGCTGTCCGGGTCGTGGTCTCGCTGCCGACGTCGGCCCTCGACGATGCCGCCAGGGCATCGTCGGCCACCGACGTGTTGCCCTCGGCGTCGGTGGCCGGCGCCTCGTCGGCCGGATGGGGGAGGTCGGCCGGATCTGCGGGTGCTGCGGGGGCCGCGAAGACAGGCACCGCCTCGGAGACCTCGTCATCGACGAACAGGGTGTGGACCCCGAAATACCCGAACGCCAGCCAGGCGATCGCGACGCTCGCGACGGCGCCCGCGGCTGTGACGGTGGCCTTGTGGCTGCGAATGAACTCGAACATGCCCGTCGAAACCTTCCTGCATCGTTCGTGCTTCCCAGTACGGCGTTCTTCGCGGCTCGTTCCGTGTCCGTTTCGAGAACGGACAGAAACGTGACGCAACGGTGACTACCGTGGGCACATGAGCATCGAGGTTCCCATCGACCAGTTGTTCGACGACGTGGCGAGATGGGACTTCTGCTACCTGATCACCGTGTCCGTCGACGGGCGCCCGCACCTGATCTCGCTCCGTCCCCATGTGACCGGCGAGGACGACGCGCGGCGACTCCGCCTCGATGCCGGTGGCGGGCGTGCGTGTCACAACGCTACGGAACGTTCGTCGGTCACGCTGGTGTTCCCACCCGTCGAGCACTCGAGCGGATACAGCCTCGTCGTCGATGGCACGGCCGACGTCGACGGTGGCTCCGTCGTGATCCGACCGTCGTGGGCGGTGCTGCACCGGCCGGCCCCGTGAGCATCGACCGCGTCCCGCTGCCGCGTACCGATGGTGCGCTCTGGCTGTGCGGACGCAACGATGTCGCCTCCGACCCGGAAGCGACGCTCGCATGGGCCGACGGTGCCACGACGGTGGTCTGCCTGAACCCGGTGCAGGAGCTCGAACCTCGCTTTCCGGCGTACGTCGAGTGGTTGCGCGGCGAACCGCGCCCGGCGCGCCCTGTGGTTCCCGATCCGGAACCTCGGGGCGGAGTCGGCCGAGGCCACCATGCCATTCCTCCAGATGGTCGTCGAGCGGTTGGAGGCGGGTGAGGGTGTCGTGATGCACTGTGCGTTCGGACAGGGACGCGCCGGCACGATGGCCGTGTGTCTGTTGATGATGCTCGGAGCCACGCCGGACGAGGCGCTGCGTACCGTCGCCTCGCACCGCCTGCACGCAGGTCCGGCCGACAGCTCTCAGTGGGCCCTGGTCGATGATGTCGCCCGGGCGGTGGTTGCCGGGTGACCGCTAGCGCGACCCTGCAGTCGGGTCGTCTGCACGCCGACCGGCGCCGCGATCGGCAGCTGTCCGTTCACGGTGGATCGAAGGGCGGTCATGCACGGTCACGAGCCTTGGCGTCGTTCGCCGACGTCGGCAGCCGGCGTCGACCGCGGACGGCGCATCGCCTGGCCGATCGATCAGGGCATCTGGTCGCCGAAGTTGATGCCGAGGTCGCGGGCGGTCAGGATCGTGTCGCCGTCGAGCGGAACGGTCTTCATCCGATGCGTTGCGCCGACGAGCGGCACGTAGGTCACGTTCGGTGGGTCGAGGGCGACCATCACGCCGTTGTGCCCGGTTTCGAGTGCTCGCACCGCCGCGGCGCCGAACCGCAGCCCGAGGAGGCGGTCGAGTGATGTCGGCGGCCCTCCCCGCAGGAGGTGGCCGAGTACGACGCACCGACTCTCCTTGCCGGTGAGCTCCTCGAGCTCCGCCGCCACCTTGTTGCCGATTCCGCCGAGCTGCACCGCCTGCCCGAGGGTTTGCCCCTTCGTCGACAGCTCGCCGTCGATCGGGGCGGCTCCCTCGGCGACGACGACGATCGAGAACTTCGCGCCGCGCTCCTCGCGCTGCTTGATCGTGGCGGCGACGGGCTCGAGGTCGTACGGGACTTCGGGAATCAGGACGGCATGGGCCCCCGCCGCCATCCCGGAGTGCAGCGCGATCCAGCCGGCGTATCTCCCCATCACCTCGACCACGATGATCCGTCCGTGCGACGTCGCGGTCACGAAGAGGCGGTCGATGCACTCGGTGGCGAAGTCGACGGCGGTGTCGAACCCGAACGTCGCGGTGGTCTTGTCCAGGTCGTTGTCGATCGTCTTGGGCACGCCGATGACGCGGAGACCGTGTTGGAACAGGTGGTTTCCGATGGTGAGCGACCCGTCACCGCCGACGGTGATCAGGGCGTCGATGCCGGCTTCGCGGAACCTGCCGATCAGCTCCTCGGAACGATCGACTTCGACGATCGTTCCGTCCGCCTGCTCGGTCGGGTACGAGGTCGGGTTGCCCTTGTTGGTCGAACCGAGGATCGTGCCGCCGAGATGGGAGATTCCGCGAACCGCCTCACGCGGCAGCGGCATCAGCCCGCCGTCGGGGTAGTCGTCGGGAAACATGAGCCCGTTGAAGCCATCTCGGATGCCGACGACATCCCAATCGCGGTTGCGGGCGGCCAGGGTGACCGATCGGATCACTGCGTTGAGCCCGGGAGCGTCGCCGCCTCCGGTACTGATGGCGATGCGCTTGATGTCGAACACCCCGGGGACGTTACGACACTCTCGGACGACCATCGAGCGCTGTGCGGTGTTCGTCTCGAACGTCTGGTCGAGTTCTGCGATCGTCCGCAGTACCGATCGCTAGCCTGTGACCGCCGCACGCTGGTGCGTTGTGGACCAGCCCCAGTAGCTCAGTGGATAGAGCGTCGGTTTCCTAAACCGTGTGTCGTAGGTTCGATTCCTACCTGGGGCGCTGAGAAAGACCAGCTAAATGATCATGGTGTCAACATGGGCTGGTGCCACTTCACGTCATGGTAACGCCGTGGTAACGTCGAATCGTGGCCAGCGGCACGGTCTACCGTCGTGAGGCCCCTTCGGGGGCGTCGTCGTGGGTCGCCCATGCCACGTGGCAGGAGGGCGGCAAGCGCCGTCAGGCGAAGCGCTCGTTCCGCACCAAGAAGCAGGCTCAGGCGGCGCTGACCGACCTGCTGGCGGCCCACCAGGCGGGCACATTCGTCGCTCCGAACCGGATGCCGTTGCGCGAGTTCGTCGAGCCGTGGTTGGCCGGGCTCGAGAACCAAGGGCGGAAACCGACGACCTTGCGGGGCTACCGGGTTGCGCTCGACGCGTACGTGTTGCCACGACTCGGCGACGTCGCCCTGCAGGAGCTGCGGGCCACCGACCTGGACGCGATGTATGCCGATCTGATCCGCTCCGGTGGCCGCGGCGGTCGGGCTCTGTCGCTGACGACGGTGCACCACGTCCACGCCGCAGTGAACAAGTTGCTCCACGACGCCGAGCGCAAGGGACTGGTGACGCGCAATGTCGCCAAGCTCGCCAATGCGCCGTCGTTGACGACAGCGCGGGCGAAGGGGCCCGAGATGCAGGTGTGGTCGCCGGCCGAGCTCTCGGCGTTCCTCACCTCGATCGAGGGCAACCGCAACGAAGCGCTGTTCCGGCTGCTGGCGATGACGGGGATGCGCCGCAGTGAGGTCGTCGGGTTGCGCTGGTCGGACGTCGATCTGGATCGACATCACCTGACGGTCAACCAGGCCGTGACCGTCGTCAACGGTGACGAGGTTGTCGATGTGCCCAAGACCCGTCGAAGCCGCCGCATGATCGACCTCGACCCCGACACCGTGTCCCTGCTCGTGAGACACCGGACCCGTCAACTCGAGTTGTACCTGCGACTGGGTGTGTCGGCGACGGCGAGCGACCGGGTGTTCACGAACGAGATCGGCGATCCGCTCCGCCCGGGCTCGATCGGTCAGGCGTTCCGCCGACTTGCGTCCGCGGCTGACGTGCCGTTGATCCGGCTCCACGATCTGCGTCACACCCACGCGTCACACTTGCTGATGGCGGGCGTCAACGTGAAGGTCGTCAGCGAGCGCCTCGGCCACGCCTCGGTGAGTTTCACCCTCGATACCTACGCCCACGTGATGCCCGGCCAACAAGCCGAAGCAGCCGCGGCCGCCGCAGCACTCGTGAACAAGACCTTGTGACCGTTCTCCACGCCTTCATCGACGAATCGATCCGAACCGACGGCTGGTATCGCCTGACGGTCGTCGAGATCGCAGCTCGCGACACGGCTCAGGTGTCGAGAGCCCTGCGTCGGATCGTTCCGCGAGGTCAGTACCGCGTGCACTTCTCGTCCGAGAGCGACGCTCGCCGCCGAGCCGCCCTGCGCTCGCTCGTCGACCTGCCGATCGCGGCGACCACGTTCATGGCCCGTTACGACCGTCGAAGCGACGACCAGATCGCCCGCGACCAGTGTTTGCGAGCCTTCGTCGCCGGGCTCAGCGGCCGAGTTCGTCTCGTGGTGCTCGACTCGCGAGGTCCCCACCGTGATCGGCTCGACCGGATCGTGCTCCGCGACGCTCTGCGAGCGGCCGACCGTGTGGAGGTGACGTACTCGCATCGTGGGTCACGCGACGAACCGCTGCTCGCCTTGCCGGACGCGCTGGGCTGGGCGGTGGGTGCGCGCCGGCCTTGGCCGGCGCTCGTTGCGGGCGTGACCACGGAGATTCGTGTGATGTAGCCCGTTGACCGTTCGACGTTTCGTCGGCATACTGGATCTTGCCCGAGTCACTAGACGAGGGAAGTGAGCCCGGTGTTCTCCCCCGCAATGAGGAGCCGCCGGGCTTTGCGCGTCCGGCCCAAGAGGGGCTGCGCCCGAACCCCTACGCTGAGGCGTGAGAGGAGGAATGATGACTCGAGTCGATATTGCTGCGGACCTCAACAGTGAGGACGAGACCGGCTTCGTGTGGACGTTCCTCGACGAGGCCGACGATCCTTCGATCATTCGGCCAGGTGAGGTGGTGGTTGCCGGCTCGCCGTTGACGCCAGCGGTGTGCGAAGTGATCGATCTGGTCGACAAGCCGGTCGGCACCGTCGTGCATCTCCGCGTGCTGCCGGGCACGATCGAGCAATACCGTCGCCTCCTCGCCCGCGTCGGCGTCTGATCACGTCGCCTCACGCTGCCCGTCGGAGTGATTCGACGTACTGCTCGATCTCGTACATCGAGAACCGGACGCAGCCCCGAAGGTGGATCGGTGTCAGATGTCCGTCCTTGACGAGCTCGTAGACGGTGGTCCGTCCGATCCCGAGGACACGGGCCGCGTCGGCGGCTGATACGAGTAGCGGTCGGACGGACTGAGGATTCTGTTCGGCTTTCATCTCCGCCACGTGCGACGCGTGACGTCACGGATCAGGTCACGGACAGCTACCCGGATCACTACCCGGATCACTACCCGACCAGTCCGCAGCCCCGAGCCCGCAGGTATCTCGAGGAGCGAGATTGGCCGCCGAGCGAGCCAAGGGATCGGTGGTGCTCGCTCTCGACCGGAGACCGCGCTTTGTGCGACCACCGCGTTTCGCCGGTATGAGGTCCCACCGCGAGGCCGACGAACACCTGGTGAGCCAGCACGGTGCACGTCGGGCTGGCTCGAAGCAGCCTCAGTTCAGATCAGTTGGATCCACGCCGATGCTCGGTCAGGGTCGTGCGAGCAACACGGTGCAGATGTACAGAACGCGAAGAAATCGGAGAAATCGAGTCACAGATTCGCGATTTCAGAGGCATGTGTTGGTGTGGGTGCTGTGACGGCCATCGTGATCGTGATCCGGGAGGCGTGCGGCGTGGAGACTGGGGTGCGCCGTGATCGCGCGATCGACGGGCGTCTCGCTGTTCAGGGCTACTCACGCGTGGAGGTCGAGTGTGCTGGCCGGCCGCCGCGAGACGGGCCGGTTGAGGTGTGGCCGCTGGCGCGTTCTCGTCCGGAACCACTCCTGCGCACCTGGCGATCAGGATCAGCCCGGCGGGGAGCCGACGGGCGTGATTATGAGTTACTCGAACCACCACTGGACCCGACCGACTTCGCCGGAACCCGGGCGCGGGCCCGAGCGTTCCGGACCGCGATTATCGCTCGGGTGCGGGCTGGCTTCGAGCGAGTGATAAGTGGCTCTCCGCGACTGGGTGTGGGGTCGCGTGAGGTGAGGCTCGTTCGATAGGGGTCCACCGGCGCGGTCAAGGGCCTCGCCATTCTGCAGATGTCTGACGTCTGTCGAAAGGGAGGCCCTTGTCCATGGAACACGGTAGCGATGATGCGACCGCGCTCGTCGGAGTGCCCGAGCTGGTCGTTGTCGCGCAGGTGATGCGCGACGGCGAGTGGTGGTTGGCGGTGGAGACTGAGGCGGATCGGGCGTGGTGCCCGAGCTGCGGGGTACGTGCGGTCGGTCATGGCCGGTCGCGGGTGGTGGTGCGGGATCTGCCGATCGCGGGGGTGCCGACGGTGTGGGTGCTCGCTCGCCGCCGCTGGCTGTGTGCGGAGGCGTTGTGCGGGATGCGGACGTGGTCCGAGCACGTCGACGCTGTCGCAGCGCGGGCGTCGTTGACCGAACGAGCCCGGCGCCGGTTGGCGGACATGGTGAACATCGACGGGCTGTCGATCGCGGCTGCGGCGGTCGAGTTCGGGGTCGGCTGGCACACCGCGCACGCGGCGGTCGCGGACTACACCGACCCGATGGTCGACGACCCGCACCGGCTCGAGGGTGTGGCCGGGATCGGCGTGGACGAGAAGCGGTTCTTGAACGCCACCGCGACCCGGCGCACGGTGTTCACGACCCAGATCGTCGACCTGGATCGCCACCGTCTGTTGGACGTGATCGAGGGCCGCTCGCGTGACGTGCTCGCCGACTGGCTCGCCGAGCGTGGCAGCGCCTGGTGCGCACAGATCACGCTCGCCACCTTGGATCCTGCCGCCGGCTATCGGTTGGCGCTCGTCGAGCACCTCACGAACGCGACGCTCGTGGTCGATCACTTCCACGCGATCAAGCTCGCGAACACCGCGATCGATGACGTGCGTCGCCGCGTCCAGCAGACCACTGTCGGACATCGCGGCCGCAAGGGCGACCCGTTGTATCGAGCCCGACGCGTGTTCCTCACCGGCTTCGACCGGCTCTCCGACGAACGCATCGCCTGGATGTTCGACATGCTCAACGCCGGCGATCCCGACGGCGAAGTCGCCGCCGCGATCTTGGCCAAGGAACTGCTCCGCGAGCTCTACACCGCCGTCGATCTCGCGCACGCACGCCGCCGGCTGATCGTGTTCTTCCAACACTGCGCTGACGCCGACGTGCCCGAAGTGACCCGGCTCGCTCGCACCATCGACCGCTGGTCCGCCGAGGTCCTCGCCTACCACACCACCGGTCGAGCCTCGAACGGACGCGTCGAGAACGTCCACATGCTCGCCGAGAAGATCCGCCGCAACGCCCACGGCTTCGTCAACCACACCCACTACCGACGCCGCCTCATCGGCCGACTCGGCATCAAATGGGCTACCGTCCCAACTCGCAGAATCCGAGGCCGTCAACCACGCTCAGTCGCGTAGAGCCTGATAAGTGCCGATCCCGGACGGGTCGGACGAGCTCGGAGGCCCTGAGATATGGGCGGCTCCAGCGCGAGGGAACGCCGGATGCCGAGTGGGCCGGAGTCCGGGGCTTCCATCGTCCGGTCGGGAACTGCAGTGTTGAAGGAGCGCGAGTGCTCAGCTGTCGGGTGGGCGCAGCACCTCGAACGTAGCGGCGAGATTGACGCCCTTGTCGAGGTCGGCCGCCGCCCTGAAGTCGCGCAGCGCGCTCTCGAACAGGCCGGTCTCGACCCCGGCCCGGCGGCCGAAGTCGACGATCGCCTCGAGGTTGTCGGCGCCGGTCGCCAGCCGGAGGTTCCTGCTGTCGTAGCTGCGGGCCGTGATCATCTCGACGTACTCACCGAAGAGGGGGCGCATCTGGGCGGTGAACTTCCCGACCACGTCGCCGAACGTTTCCAGCGGGGCGCCCGACACATCACACATCGCCGCCGCGCCAAGGAAGGCGTGACTGGCCGCATAGACGAACGCCAGCGCAGCGGTGTTCATCACGGCTGAGGCAGCAGGATCCTGACCCAGGTACCGGATGTCACCGCCGAACGCGTCGAGCACCCACGAGCACTCCTCGAAGGCGGCGGGGGCGCCCGATACCAGCACCTGACAGTCCGGTGTGCCGACTTGTTCGGGGAAGTCCATGATCGCGCCGTCGAGATACGTGACGCCCAGCTCGTCGAACCACGCCGCCGCCTCACTGGCCTCGGTCGGCGTCCCGGTTCCGAGCTGGATCACGGTCCTGCCGTCGAGCCGTGCAGCAACCTCGGTGGGTCGGAAGATCTCGTCGGCGGCCGAGTAGCCACGCACACACACGACGACGACATCGTTCGCGGCGATCGCATCACCCACCGATTGGGCGGCCACTGCTCCGAGCTCGACCATCGCGTCGGACTTGGCGGACGTCCGATTCCAGACCGTGACCTCGTGACCACCTTCGACCAGGCTTCGCGCCAGCGCCGATCCCATCGCGCCCAACCCGATCACGGTCACCCCTGATGCGTCCATTCGCTGCCCCTTTCACCGCTCGCCCCGCACGCACGTCGCCCGAACACGCGACGCTAGCCCTTCCTCGAGACGTCGCAGGTGTGGACCGTCGCACGAAGTCGCGGACCGGGGTCGACCTCATCGCCCGGGAACGGGCACGCACATCGACACCTGCCGAAGATCGCATTGCCCAGGCGGGAACCGGCATGACGAGCGGTACGAGGGGGAGGGCCGTCGCCGGCCACTGTCGGTGATCGCGATACTGAGCGCCTTGGCAGCGAGCACGCTCCGATGTACGTGCCGTTCCGAGCGGCCCCGGCGAGTCGATCAAGCCGTTCATATGAGCGCACCGAGGCCCGTGCCGCTGCCGCCGTCGTGCGGCGCGGCCCCAACGTCAGAGCCGGTCGGACTTCGGTGTGCGGATTACTGCGATCAGCGGTTCGGATCACGACCGGTCAGGCCCAGGAAGCGGGCCATCGCGGGCGCGTCTGCAGCGACGTTGATCGGATCGCCCATCAGACCCATGCTGCGCAGCGTCTCGGCGTTTGCGCCGATGACGGCGATCGACGCCTCAGCGACATCGTCGCTGGCATACGCGTCCGTGCCGACCGCCTGGGCAAGATCCCACGAGTGACCCAGCGGGTCCCAGACCGAGAACGCGAGGATGTCATCGATGGTCGACTCGCCGAACCAGTAGGTGCCGGCTCGGCTGACCGCTTCGGGGTTGTCGAGCGCCTCGAGGAGACTGTCACGTGAGGTGTTCCACAACCCGACCGGGTCATCGCCCGGATCCGGCGTCTCAGGAAGCGCGTTCTCCCCGGTCCTCGCCATCGCTTCGACTGCGTTCATGACGCCGCACGCGTGGGCCACGACATCGCGAGCGCACCAGCCCTCACACGGCGAATCGGCATCCCATGCGTCGGGTGGTACGCGTTGGATGACGGCGTCGAAGCCGTACAGCGCCTTGGTGTAGTTGCGCAGATTCTCGGTCATGGTGGCGGACTCCCCAGTTCGTCGGCCTCGTGACGGTACACCATCGGACGGCGGGCGCGAATAGGCCGGCCACGGCGCCAGCGAGATCACCACCTCAACCTCCACACGGCGCGATTGCCCGCTCTCCGGGAGATGCAGGAGAAGCTGCCTGGGCCTGGTCGAGCACATGGAACCGGAGACACCGGGCATGTACACCAGCACCACGATGGACTTCCGAATGATCGTTTCGGGTCGCGTTGTGCTCGAACTCGATGACGGAGCGACGAAGGTACTCGGTCCCGGCGACACGATCGTCCAGGACGAGACGCGGCATCGGTGACTGAACCCCTTCGATGAGCCGTGCCTGTGGCTCGGGAAAATGAACGGCACCAACCACGACGCTCTCTGACGCGACTCAGACCGTCGCGGCCACGACCCGCGTTCGTGGCCCGGCTCGATACCGTTCGTGCAGTCGTCAAGCGGGCTCTGCTGGTCAGTCAGACCTCCGCGATGGCCTCGATCTCGACCAAGAGCTCGGGGAGGTAGAGGGCCTGTACTCCGATCAACGTCGCTGCGGTCGGCACCAGTCCGCGCTCGGCAGCCTGACCGATTCCAGCGGAGAACTCGCCCAGCTTCGCCTCGTCCAAACCCACGACGTAGCCGGTCCACTTGACCACATGCTCCCAGCCCGCTCCGGCTGCCTCGAGCGCGATCCCGAGGTTCTCAAACGCCTTCGCCGTCTGCGATGCGAGGTCGGGACCGACGACGACATGGTCGGTGTCGACACCGATCTGCCCGGCGATGTAGACGCGCTTGGTCTCTTGCGCCACCACCACTTGCGTGTAGCCCTCCGGCTCGTGGAGGCCTTCTGGATTGATCTTGTCGATAGCCATGGTCGACCCTACCCCGCAACGGTTCGGGCATCGGCTGAGCTCCGAATCGGTTGGGGCGAACACCATCCTGGCGAGTCCGGGAGGACGCGGCGGCTCCAGGACGCCCCGATCCAACGGTCGGTCGGCCCGGTTGGGGCACGTCACCGCACGGGCTGATCCCGCTCGATGCCGGACTGTCCCCGAACGCCTGGCGCGGTGCGCATGTCGACATCTGCCGACGAGGCTCACGCCCGCTTGGGAAGCGGCAGCCGCGAGCCCGCCGACCACCCGCACGTATCGGTGCCGCCAGCGTGGGCGCGTTTTTTCGAGCGACTACGGCCGAACGGGACGTGAGGTTCAGGAGCGGTTGTTCCGGCTTCGATCCGGTGTTGTTGGGGGCGGCTTCGTCAACGTCGTCGGCGTGAGCGGTGCTCGCTCCGCGGTAGTACTGTCCGCCCATGCCGACCTTTGAACGCGACGGGGTTTCGATCGTCTACGACGAGTACGGATCGCGGTTTCCGATTCTGATGATCGCCGGCGGTGGGATGCACTCGTCCGCAGCGTTCTGGCCGCTTTGCCCCTGGGATCTGATTGCCCAGCTCGAGGACGACTATCGGCTGATCGTCATGGACCAGCGGAATGCGGGTCGTTCTCGGGGTCCGGTCAGCGCTGACGATGGGTGGCACACCTACTGCGATGACCAACTGGCGCTGATGGACCATCTTGGCCTCGACCGATTCCATGTGGCGGGGATGTGCATCGCAGGGTCGTTCATCATGGGTCTCATCGATGCTGCCCCCGAGCGGGTCGTCTCAGCGGTCGTCATGCAGCCGATCGGTCGGCACAACAACCAAGTTGAGTCCGACGCCCATTTCGACGAGTGGCGCGACCACATCCGCGAGCATCACCCACACATGACCGATGCCGACTGGCTGTCGTTCAAGACGAACCTCATGGGTGGGGACAAGTTCTTGTTCACGGTCGACCACGATTGGGTCGAGCAGTGCCAGACACCGATGATCGTCCTGATGGGCCAAGACCTTGCGCACCCGGAGGTCAGCTCCCGCGAGTTGGCTGCGGCAGCCCCGAACGCGACGCTCGTTGAAGATTGGATCGCCGAGGAGCACCATGCAGCAGCCCAGGTGGCGGTCGCCGACTTCCTCATCGCGAACACTCCGGAGTGAGCCGTCGAGGTGGGCGGGCGGGCCGGCTCGCGCGCCTCGCGAGCCGAGCGAGCCTCTGCCCGAGCAATCCGAGACTGCCAGCTGACAAGGGTCGACCGCACGAATATCCCAGCGCCCGGCAACCGGTGAGGGCACCCGGGAACGGCCCATACCTCGCGCCCGATACCGATACTCGAGGGTGTCACCTATCGCCTGTGTCCTCAGGTGGTGAACGCACCCGGTCTGGGGCAGTCGGGACTGTCAGACGCTCCCTTGTCAAGCCGCGGCGGTGACGGGTCGGTCTCGGCGCCGGTGGAACACTCAGCTGGAGGATGTAACAATGTCCGAGGGGTCACCGACGTCGGACGGACCGAGTCGCGAGCGGATCTCACGAGGGGAACGGTCACGTCATGGAGTACGAGTTCACGCAGGGGGAGCCGGTCAGCGAGCAAGCGGCCCTCGACCAGATCGCTGCGATGGGTTTCCACGGGTTGGCGTTCGATGAGGTCCATGACGAGGACGAGGTGTTGCACTGGCACGAGTTCGAGAGTGTTGCGTTCGTCATCTCGGGAACCGGATCGTTCGCCGACGAGCACGGCAACATCACCCACATGCAACCCGGGTGCCGGCTCCAGGCTCCGGCGGGTTGGCTGCATCGCACCCTGGCCGGTAGCACGGGCCGGGTCGTGATTGGCACGAACCTTCCCTACAGCGAGTGGACGACGCCGATCGACAAGGACCCCGCCGACCGACCCGCCGAACTGGCGATCTGACCGATTACCCGCGCATCCTCGCGGGTGCGCTCGACTTGTGCAAGTGCCGGCGAACCGGCGGGTCGCGGCCGCAACGGCCCACCCGTTACGTGCCCTTATGCCGTGCTCGATATTCACGGCGCAGTGGCAGCCTCAGACCCATCCGGGATCCGGCCATTCCTTCGCACCGCGATCCACACATACAGTCCGCTCCGTAACCCGCTTGTCCGCACGTTGTCGGTGTGAGACTTCGGCCCCAGTGCAGTGCTCGGTAATCGCGTTGCCGCGGATCAGGTGTTGCGACCGACACCGTCTTGCTGAAGTACGTAGACGTTGTTGTCTGGTGCTCGAAAGAAGCACCAGCCTCAGCCTTGATCAGCTGGATCGCCCGTGACGTCGGCCGCCCACACCAGTTCGCCGATGATTTCGATTCCAGCCATGGCGAGTTCCTCCCTGGCACTGACCACGTCTTCGACCGCAAACGCGACCAGCACACCGTGCTTGATCGAACTCCGCGGGCACCAATCGCTCATCGACATCTCCTGAACCGAAGACCTCGAGCAGGTCCCGGTCGCCAGAGGGCAGATTGAAGCCGGCCCATCCGGGATGCTCGAACGCAACGTCCATGCCCAGCACATCACGGAACATGTCGACGGTTGGAGCAAAGTTGCCCGACCGGATCCCGACAAATGACACTCGCAACACCTTCATAGACCCTCCGTGTCTGCCGCCCACGCGACGCTACACCGGGGGCTCAGCGACCAGCAGGCCGGTCCAGGGCACCCGATAACGGGCACGCGTAACCACGTTGCACCCCTTGACCATGCCACTCGGCTTCGGCCCAACTCGTGGCACTCGATAATCCCGACCGCCAATGCCGAACGGGCGACTGTCGGTGATCGCGTTACGAGCGGCCGCTCGACGCCGTCGACCTGACCGAGTGCGCCGGGTATGCAGCACGGTTGGGGCCGGCGAGGGTGAGCAAAGTGTGGCACCCACCCGGAGACTCGGATGATCGGTGGATCGGGTCTGGCCTGAAACGCTGAAACACAACTGGGGCCTGCGGACTCAGCACCCGTTCGTTATCGACAGTCTGCAGCACCACTAGCGAACGTGTGCCGCCGGCGATCTCTGACGGTGACCGATAACAGTGAACTGTCACGTTCGGTGGCTAGATGTTCACGTGGTGTGAGTGGCCTGCTAGACCGTGATCTGTGTCTCGAGGAAGCATCGATGGGGGATTTGTGAAGCAGCGAGCTGGTCTTTGTGTGGTGTTGGCGGTGGTTGTGTCGTCAGCGGTGGTTGCGACCGGCGGTGGAGTCGTCCGTGCCTGTCGCCCGCCAGCTTGATGGGACCACCTGGGCGCCAGTGTGATGGGACCACTTCCCGAGATGTCAGCGTCGGCGTCGTGATGTTCGCGGCCTCGCTGGTGGTTGGTCAAGTGGGTCGTTGATGCCGGGTCGTTGGCGTTGTCGGTAGGACTCGCCGTCGAGGACGAGTTCGTGGGCGGCGGACTGGAGCCGGTCGATCGCGGACTGGGCGAGGAGCGGGTCGGCCATCAGGCCGAGCCACTCGATCGGGGTCCGGTTCGAGGTCACGACCGTCGCCGCTGTGCGGTGGCGTTCGACGATCAACTCGTAGACGTCGGCGGTGTCGAGCGGATCAAGTGCGGTGAGTGCGAAATCGTCGATCACGAGGAGGTCCACGCGGAGCAGTTTGCGGATCTCGGTGTCGTGGCTGTTGTCGAGCCGGCTGGCGCGGAGTCGTTTGAGGAGCCGGTCGCAGCGTTCGAAGTGGACGCTGAACCGGCGCCGGATGGCGGCGTGGCCGAGGGCGGTGGCGAGGAAGGTCTTGCCGACCCCGACCGGTCCCAAGATGAGGGCGTTGTGGCCGGACTCGACGAAGCGCAGTGAGCACAGTTCGTTCCACACGTTGCGGTCGTAGGTGATCTGGGCGGTGTCGTCCCACCGGTCCAGGGTCATGGCCGGGTCAAGCCCGGCGGTGCGAGCCCGCAGCGCCGCCGAGCTGGTCTCTCGACGTGACACCTCGTCGGCGAGGACGAGCTCCAAGAACTCGGCGTGTCCGAGCCCGCCGGTGGCTGCCAGGGCGAGTCGTTCGGGCAGGGTGTCAAGGCAGCGGCCGAGCTTGACCCGCCGCAGCAGCGCCTTGAGCTCGGGCGTGACGACCGGTGTCGGGTTCATCGCTCACCCCCGGCGCGGACGGCGAAGTGGTCGGGGTCGCGGGCGAACCGTCCGGCAACGACCGTGCCCGGCAAGGCGGGCTGGATGGTGGTGTGCTCGGTGCCGCGTTCGAGTATCCGTCCGATCAGGGCGACGTTGACGGCGTCGACCTCGAGGGCTCGGGCACACGCCGCGTTGACGCGTTCGGGTCCCCACTTCTTCACGAGTCCGAGCAGGGCGTAGACCTGGCGCATCTTGGTCCATGGCAGCGGGATGTCCAGCAGTGCTGCGGCGTAGTCTCCGACCGCGGGGCCGTGGCTGGCGGCGAGGCGGCGGAGGTGGTCGATGTCCCGCAACGCGTACACGGCGGTGCCGTCGGGCAGGTCGTTCGGGTCCGTGACCCGCCGGCCGGGCTGCTGACGCGGGTGGGTCTTGACCAGCTGACCACCGGAGTAGATCCGCACCAGCTGCCGATCGGCACGCACGTCGACACGGCTGCCGATCAGGTTGCCGGGAACCGAGTAGAGGGCCTTGGCGACTTCGATGTGATGATCCCGATGCACCTTCGCCGTCGTGTAGATCGGCAGGTCGTAGCGGACGGTCGGTGCCGGCAATAGCCGTGGCTGCTCCTCGAGCATGAACAACTCGATGGGTGGGCATTGGGTCGTGCCATGCACGCGCTGCCCGGCGCGGACCCGGCACCACTGCTCGGCGTGGCGTTGGGCGTCGGCGAGATCGATGAACGTCTCACCGGCCCACATCGAACCGCGCACGAACTGCACGGCACGTTCGACGCGTGGCTTGTCCTGCGGACGCCGGACCCGGGCCGGATCAACATGGAACCCGCGGGTCTGGGCGTACTCGACGAACGCTTCGTTCAACCTCGGCGCCAGCGGATCAGCGTCGGTGACGATCGCCTTCAAGTTGTCCGGGATCACGGTGGCGAACACCCCACCGAAGAACACCCACGCCGCCTCGAACCCGTCGATCACATCATCGATCGTCTGACGGTGCGACAACCACACGAAACAGTGCCGCGAGAACGAGGCGGTGAAGATCAACGCCCACACCACCCGCCGGCGGCCATCCACGTCGAGGTGTCCCATCCGGCCGAAGTCGACCTGCAACTCATCGCCCGGCTCACCATCGGCGACCCGCACCGTCGGCCCGCGCCCGCGGCGCCGGCCGCACTCGTCACGGACATAACGCTGCACCGTGCGCAACGGCACCACCACACCCCGCCGGGCGAGCAACTCGTGGATCCTCACCGCCGTCAGATCCTTGGCAACCCACTTCTTCACGGTGTCGTGCTCGGCCACGAGCCGCTGCCACCCGTGACCGTGACCATCGCGGCGATGCGGACGCACCACCTCGACCACCGCCGCAACGAACTCGTCACCGAGCTGACCGACACCACCGTCACGGGCCAAGCCAAGCTCGATCGCCGCACTCACGTAGCGGCGGACCGTCTTGCGGTCCACCGCCGACAACCGCTCGATCGAGCGCAACCCCTCACCGTCCAGCCACAACCGGAGCACTTCTCTGACTTCGTACACGCGAACCTCCCGGAACGCCATGGGCCGTCCTTCCTGAACCCGCTTGTCGGGAACGACGGCCAGTGCACCCTCAACGGCACCGACGCTGGTGGACCCCGGGAGATGGTCCCATCACTGGCGCTCAGGTGGTCCCATGCCACTGGCGCAACTCACGCCCAAGTGGTCCCATGCCACTGGCG
>CAWKAY010000004.1:0-74563 GCA_963847775.1 uncultured Acidimicrobiaceae bacterium | reverse complement strand
GCCCGACGAGCTACCGGACTGCTCCACCCCGCGTCGGAGTAGGAACCCAATGATACGCCCGGCGCTGAACGTTGACAACCGGCCGCGCCGGCGGGTTACGACGCCGAGAATGCACCCAGCGGACCGAGCGTCTGACGGATCAGCGGCACGCCGGGCCGGTATGCAAGGTGGTGGTACGACGGCGCGTCGAGGATCACCGCATGGCCTGTCGAACCCGGTACGAGCCGGCCCACGTCGGTCCGTCGGAGCGCCGTGGCCCCGCCGACCGTGGCTGCCCTCACCGCCTCCTCGATCGTCATGCCCATGTCGCGCACGGCGAGCGCGATGCAGAACGACATCGACGTCGTGTAGCTCGAACCCGGGTTGCAGTTCGTGGCCAACGCAACCGAGCCCCCGGCGTCGATGACCCGACGTGCGTCGGGGTACGGCTGGCGGGTCGAGAAGTCGGTCGCCGGGAGAAACGTCGCCACCGTGTCGCTCGCGACCAATGCGTCGACGTCGGCGTCGCTGAGATACGTGCAATGGTCGACCGACGCACATCCCAACTCGACCGCGAGCTGCACCCCTGGCCCCTTCCCCAACTGGTTGCCGTGCAGACGCAACCCGAGCCCGGCGGCACGACCCGCTTCGAGCACCGCCCGGCACTGGTCGGCGTCGAACGCGCCGGTCTCGCAGAATGCGTCGACCCACCTGGCATGGGGTGCGGCGGCGCGCAGCATCTCGCCGCACACCAGCTCGATGTAGTCGTCGGCACGGTCAGCGAACTCAGCGGGCACCAGATGGGCACCGAGGAAGGTCGTCTCGGGCGTGTAGTCGGAGGCGACCTGGAGCAGGCGTGCCTCGTCGTCGACGGTCAGCCCGTACCCGGACTTGACCTCGATCGTCGTCACACCGGCCCGATGCGCTTCGCCGAGCCGGCGACGCATCGACGCGTGCAGCTCATCGGTGCTCGCTGCGCGAGTCGCAGTCGTCGTGACGATGATGCCGCCACCGTCGTAGGGGCGACCGGCCATGCGGGCCGTGAACTCCTCCGCACGGTCACCGGCGAACACGAGGTGGGTGTGCGAGTCCACGAAACCCGGGAGCACGCACGCGCCACCGGCGTCGACCCGCTCATCCGCATCGGCGCCGCAGTCGGCGATCGCAACGACCACGTCGTCCTCGATGACGAGCGAACACCCCTCGACGACGCCGAGCGGGCCCGCACCACGATCGGCGTCGTTCGTGACGAGCATGCCGATGTCGTCGATGACGAGTGAACGGCCCCTCATCGTTCCATCAGCTCCCGGATCGATGCATCGAGCTCGGCGGCGACATCGACCGACGTGTGAAGCCGATCCGACACCACATCGCGCCCGTCGATCACGACATCGACCACGTCGGCTGAAGTCGCGGCGAACAGCACCGATGGCACGTCGTGTCCACCGCCGGCCGTCCGGACCGAATCGACGTCGATCGTGACCAGATCGGCGCGGGCTCCGACGGTGATCTCGCCGACATCATCCCAACCGAGCGAGCGGTGCGAGTCGACCGTCGCCGCCGACAACAACTGGTCGACACCGTGAACCCCGCGCTGACGCGACGTCAGCCGGCCGTGCATCTCGAGGCCCCGCGCCTCCTCGAACACGTCGATCACCGCGTGGGAATCCGTGCCGAGTGCGATCGGGATACCCGCTCGGAGGAACTCGACGGTCGGGCCGATCCCGTCGGCCAGATCGCGCTCGGTCGTCGGGCACGCGCACACGGTCGATCCCGACGACGCCAGGGAAGCGACGTCGACATCGTCGACGTACACGGCGTGAACGACCGTGCAGCGCGATCCGAGCAAGCCGGTGGCGGCAAGCACGCCGACCGGCGTGGTTCCGTGAACGTCGAGGCACTGCTCGTTCTCGACGTGCTGCTCGCCGGCATGCACGTGGACGACCATGTCACGCTCTGCCGTCCACGACGCCACGCGTCGGATCGACGCCGGGTCGACCGCACGGACCGAATGCACCGCGGCGCCGATCCGGAACGCCTCGCCATCGTCGTCACCAGCCAGCGCGGCGACCCGCTCGGTCCAACGGTCGACATCGTGGTCCGAGAACCGCCGCTGCCGGTCGTCGACCTCCAGGTACCCACCTCGGCCGATCCCCCCGCGCAGATAGACCGTGTCGAGCAGGGTGATGCGGACCCCCGCCTCGCCGGCCGCTGCCAGCAACGCCCGGCCCATTGCGTTGGGGTCGTCGTACGGCTGGCCGGATCGTTGGTGATGCACGTAGTGGAACTCGCCGACGGTCGTGATGCCGGCCAGGGCCATCTCGGCGAACGTCGCCCGTGCCAGGCGATGGTACCGGTCGGGGTCGAGGCGCTCGGCCGCACGGTACATCTGCTCGCGCCACGTCCAGAACGTTCCACCACCCGACTGGGTCCGCCCACGCAGGGCGCGGTGGAAAGCGTGGCTGTGCGCGTTGCCGAACCCCGGCATCGTGAACCCGTCGTGCCGGCGAGCTGCAGGCGGCGGATCGATGTCGGACTCGATCGACACGATCCGACCGGCATCGACGCCGATCAGCACACGGTCGAGCACCTCGGCGCCGACGAGCGCACGGCGACACCAATGAAGGTTCACGACCCCACCCGCTCGACGAAGGCCGTGATCCGAGCGATGAACGCATCGCGATGGTGCGTCTCGAACTGCTCCCACGTGGCGAGCGTCGTCGAATCTGCCACGCGATCGACGATGAGCACTCCGTCGAGGTGATCGCACTCGTGCTGCCACGTGCCGGCCGTCAATCCGCGCACGACCTCGTCGTGAGCGTGTCCGTTCCGGTCGACATACCGAACCCGCACGTTGACGTGGCGCGGCACGTCGCCCCGCAGTGGCACCGAGAGGCAGCCCTCGTTGATGACGATCGTCTCGTCGTCGAGCGGCTCGATGACCGGGTTGATCGCGACAGTCAGGGGAATCGGTGGTTTGTACGGGTAGCGCGGGTTGTGCGTCACCTCCATCACGACGATGCGGCGTGGCACCCCGATCTGGTTCGCCGCGAGCCCGGCCCCCGAAGCATCACGCATCGTGTCGATGAGATCATCGATCAGGGTCTGCACCTCGTCCGACGCGATCTCGTCGATCGGCACCGGCTCGGCGACCTGGCGGAGCACCGGATGCCCGATCGACAGGATCGGCCGCACGCTCATGGCGCCCCGACGACGCTGCCGTCGTACGCCCAGAGCACGGGGAAGAGCGGATGATCCATCGGCACACCGGCGGCGAGCTCGTCCGCGAGGCCGTCGAAGGGCGGCGAGGTGGTCCAGCGGCGCGGAGCGTGCACCATGTCGTCGCCGAGCATCCTGATCGACAGCACTCGCCGCCGGTGGGGACCCGACACCCCGCCCGAGCCGTGCACCGTGAGCATGTCGAAGAACACGGCATCGCCGGGTTCGAGCTCCCAGCCGATCACCCGCCATGCGTCGGGATCGCTGTCGAAGTCGGGCATCTCGGCGAGGCTGCCCTCGGGGAACCATCTCGCTTGATCGTCGAGGAACGTTCGCGGCATGTACCAGGGCCCACGATGCGTCCCGGCGACGAACTCGAGAGTCGCATCCCGGGAGACCGGGTCGACGGGGAGCCACATGCTGGCGTTCATGGCACCATCGACGTTGTAGTACGGCTGATCCTGGTGCCAGGGCGTCCGTTGCCGGGTACCGGGCTCCTTGACCAGGACGTGGTCGTGGTACAGACGGATCGTCGTCGAACCGGTCAGTTCCGCCGCGATCGCCGCCGCCGGCGACTCGCGGACGAACCGCTCCATCGCCGGGATGCGGGTCCAGTTGCAGAAGTCCTCGACGAACGCACCGTCGCCATCGGCGCTGGCCCGCTTCGCCCGCGGCGACAGACTGGCGAGGTTGTCGTCGATCGCGGCTCGCGCCCATTCGACGTGTTCGGGGGTGAACGCCTGCCGGACACAGACCGCCCCGTCACGGTCCCAGTCGCCGTCGATCACGAACTTGCCGGTCACGACGTCCTGCCAGAGAACGTGTGCAGCGCCGAGTCGGACCAGCCGACGCAGGATCGTGCGTTGTTCGCGTTCACGACCGGCATCCGGGTCACGGCTCCCTCACCGGGCGTGACGCGGTCGAGGGAATCCCCTGCCTCGGAACAGCACCAGATCTCCGGGCGCGTGGTCGAGCGTCTCGACGGGTGCGCACCCATCGAGCACGGCTGCCTCCCGCATGCATCCCATCTCGCCACGGTCGGCCTCCCGCACCCCCGATACCAACTCGAAGACGCCGCCGGACTCCGGAGCGACCGCACGACGAGTACTCCGGTGCCGTCGAGTCGGATGCGGCACGCCGCGGCGTACCCGGCATCGCCGACCGGATGACGAACGATGGCGCAGAGCTGCATCACGATCGCGACCCGTGCTCGCGCATCGGGACCCGGACCCCGCGTTCGTCGGCGACCTCGATCGCACGGTCGTAGCCGGCGTCGACGTGGCGGATCACGCCCATGCCCGGATCGTTGGTGAGCACCCGCTCGAGCTTCTCGGCCGCGAGGTCGGTGCCGTCGGCGACCGTCACCTGGCCGGCGTGGATCGATCGCCCGATGCCCACACCGCCACCGTGGTGGATGCTGACCCACGTCGCACCCGAGCAGGCGTTGACCAACCCGTTGAGCAGGGGCCAGTCGGCGATCGCGTCCGAACCGTCGAGCATGTCCTCGGTCTCGCGATACGGCGATGCGACCGAGCCCGAGTCGAGGTGATCGCGGCCGATCACGATCGGCGCCGAGAGCTCGCCCGACCGCACCATCTCGTTGAAGCGCAACCCGAGCCGGTGCCGCTCGCCATAACCGAGCCAGCAGATGCGTGCCGGCAGGCCCTGGAACGCGACCCGCTCCCCCGCCAGGCGGATCCAGCGCGCCAGTGCATGGTCGTCCGGGAACTCGTCCAACACCGCCCGATCCGTGGCCGCGATGTCGGCCGGATCACCCGACAGTGCAACCCAGCGGAACGGACCCTTGCCCTCGCAGAAGAGCGGCCGGATGTAGGCGGGCAGGAAGCCGGGATAGTCGAACGCCCGGTCGAACCCGCCGAGTTGCGCCTCGGCACGCAAACTGTTGCCGTAGTCGAACACCTCGGCACCGGCATCCATGAATCCGACCATCGCCTCGCAATGGACCGCCATCGCCGCACGCGCCCGCCTGGTGAACTCGTCGGGCTGGTTGCGGCGCAGCTCGGCGGCCGCCTCGAGGCTGAGATCGTTGGGCACGTACGACAGCGGGTCGTGGGCGCTCGTCTGATCGGTCACGATGTCGGCGGCGACACCGTCGGCGAGGAGGCGCGGCAGCACGTCGGCGGCGTTGCCGACCAGACCGACCGACAGCGGCGTCCGGCTCGCCTTCGCGTCGCTCACACGCCTGATCGCCGCTGCGTAGCCGGGTGCGATCTCGTCGAGGTACCGGTGGTCGACGCGCCGCTGGAGCATGTGCGGGTCGACGTCGACGATCAGCACGACACCGTCGTTCATCGTGACCGCGAGTGGCTGGGCGCCACCCATGCCGCCGGCCCCGGCGGTGATCGTGAGCGTGCCGGCCAGGCTGCCGCCGAAGCGCTTCCGGGCGATCTCGGCGAAGCACTCGTAGGTACCCTGCAGGATGCCCTGGGTGCCGATGTAGATCCACGAGCCGGCCGTCATCTGACCGTACATCGTCAGCCCGAGGTGCTCGAGCCGACGGAATTCCTCCCAGTTCGCCCAGTCGGGCACGAGGTTCGAGTTGGCGATCAGGACCCGCGGCGCCCATTCGTGGGTGCGCATCACACCAACGGGTTTGCCCGACTGCACGAGCATCGTTTCGTCGGCACGGAGTGTCGTGAGGGTCGCGAGCATCGCCCGGTAGGCGTCCCAGGAGCGTGCCGCCCGACCGGTTCCGCCGTACACGACGAGCTCGTCGGGATTCTCGGCGACCTCGGGATCGAGGTTGTTCTGCAGCATGCGGAAGGCTGCCTCTTGCGGCCAACCCAGACAGTGCAGGTCGGAGCCTCTCGGTGCGCGGACGGGTGTCGGGCCGCTCGCGATCGTCGGCTTCGTCATGGGTTCCTCCGGTCTCGGCACGACGCACACAGCGTCGAACCATCCCTTGCAGTGTGATCGCATCTTCTCTAGATTGTCAACCAGCGACAGTCGGATTTTCATTGGGTGACAAGACCGCCAGTGCCAAGGCCCGTCACCTCTGTCGCGACGGACATCCGAGGAGGAGCCATCGCCGCCACCGCCACCACCCACCCGATCGAGCACCCCGCGGTCCCCCGCTCGACCGGGCGGGTGCTCGACCTGCTCGAAGCCGTCGTCGACGGTGGCGAAGGCAACCTGACCGCGGTCGCCGGCGCCACCGGGTTGACTCCGACGACTGCACTGCGCCACCTCCGCGCCCTCGAAACACGCGGCTACGTCTCCCGCGACGACGCCGGCGTCTTCTCACCCGGACCGAGGCTCCTGCGGCTCGCTGCGATCGTCCACGACGAGGGGTCGCTCGGTCGTCTCACCGAGGCTGCCCGCCCCCACCTCGAAGCGCTCGCGGCCGAGACGGGCGAGTCGACCTATCTGGCGATCGTCGACGGCCGCACGGCCACGTACGTCGCGACGGTCGAGAGCAGGCATGCGATCCGCCACGTCGGATGGGTGGGCCAGAGCGTTCCGCTCGAAGGCACCGCCGTCGGCGCCGCCCTCACCGACGGCACCGACCCGGTGACCCGGACCGGCGCCGTCGAGCCCGACATCACCGCTGTCGCCCGAGCGCTCCCGACCACCCGGCGACCACGCGCTGCGATGTCGGTGATCGGCCCCAGCCACCGGCTCGACGACCGTCTCGCCGAGATCGAAGCAGCCCTCGTCGCGGCCACCGACCGGCTCGCGACCGAGCTCGGTCAGATCACCGACGGGTCGGTGGCATCGTGACGACGATCCGCCTCGACGGGCCCGGCGTCAGCATCGGCGACGTGGTCGCCGTCGCCCGACAGGGCGCGACCGTCGAGTTGACCGAGGCCGCGATCGAGCGCATGCAGGCCTCCCGCGCGGTCGTCGACGAGGCACTCGACGGCGAGCCCGTCTACGGGATCACCACCGGATTCGGCGCGCTGGCGACGATCACCATCCCGCCCGACCGACGCGCGGCGCTCCAGGCATCGCTCGTCCGGTCGCACGCAGCGGGCATGGGGCCGCCGGTCGAGCACGAGGTCGTCCGGGCAATGATGTTCCTCCGCGCGCGAACGTTGGCGCTCGGAGCGAGCGGCGCCCGGCCGATGATCGCCGAAGGGCTCATCTCGCTCGTGAACACCGGGATCGTTCCGATCGTCCCGGAACACGGATCGCTCGGCGCGAGCGGCGATCTCGCGCCGCTCGCCCATGCAGCACTCGCGCTGATCGGCGAGGGCGAGGTCGACCACGCCAGCGGTCGCCATCGGACTGCGGACGCGCTCGCCGCAGCCGGCATCGAACCGATCGTGCTCGCCGAGAAGGAAGGGCTCGCGCTCACGAACGGCACCGACGCGATCCTGGGGATGCTGTGTCTGGCCGCGCACGATGCGACCAGGCTGCTCGCCCAGGCCGACATGATCGCCGCCATGACCGTGGAAGGACTGCTGGCCACCGACCGGCCGTTCGCCGACGATCTGCAGCGGCTGCGGCCCCACCCGGGCCAGGCCGTCAGTGCCGCGAACCTGCGCACCATGCTCGACGGCTCACCCATCGTCGCCAGCCACACCGCCGACGATCCCCGGGTTCAGGACGCGTACTCCGTCCGGTGCACACCGCAGGTGCACGGTGCCGCCCGCGACACGCTCGAGCACGTCGTCACCGTCGCCGAGCGCGAGCTCGCGTCCGCGATCGACAACCCGATGGTGCTGGCCGGCGGACGCGTGGAGTCCTGCGGCAACTTCCACGGCGCACCGCTCGGCTTCGCGGCCGACTTCCTCGCAATCGCTCTCGCGGAGGTGGGCGCCATCGCCGAACGTCGGATGGATCGCCTGCTCGACCGCTCGCGGTCGCACGGATTGCCCCCGTTCCTGGCCGACGAGGTCGGCGTCGACAGCGGGATGATGATTGCGCACTACACCGCGGCGGCGATGTGCGCCGAGAACCGTCGCCTCGCCGCGCCCGCCAGCGTCGACTCGCTCCCGACGTCCGGCATGCAGGAGGACCACGTGTCGATGGCGTGGGGGGCTGCGCGCAAGCTCCGTCGCGTCGTCGACAACGTGCGTCGCATCCTCGCCGTCGAATACGTCATCGCGGGGCGCGCGATCGATCTTCGGGCGCCGCTGCATCCGGCACACCCGACCGGCTTGCTGCTCGATCTGCTGCGTGACCATGTCGCCGGCGTGGGCCCCGACCGGCATCTGTCGCCCGAGCTCGCCGCGGCCGAACGGCTGCTCGCGGACGACCGCCCCGGCCGCGTGCTGGCCGAGCACTCGATCGACATCGCCTGACATCACCTGACAGCCCCCCTCTCCCCCGGCACCGATCGACTGTCGGCGAGAACTGACGAGTTCCCCGACGGCTTTGCATCTCGGTCCCGAGCGACGGGCCGCGCTGATCCGCACGGCCGATCGCCACGCCAGGCGGCAGCGGCACCGGTCTGGTGTGGCACACTCGCGGCATCGACACGCGTGGGGGCTCGCGGTTGCACGACCTGAGGGTTCGTGCGTTCGGCACCGACGACGCCCCGCGGGTCGGAACCCTCTCCCGCCCCGCGCGTGTCGTCGCTCGCCCGGCCATGCGAGTGCTGTACCGCGCCCGGGTCGAGGGCATCGAGCACGTGCCGGCCGATGGGCCGGCGATCATCAGCCCGAACCACCGGTCGTTCTTCGACTCGCCGCTCGTGATGACGATGACGCCGAGACCGGTGATCTTCCTGGGCAAGGCCGAGTACATGGACAATCGGACGACGAGGTTCCTCTTCCCCGCACTCGGCATGGTGCCGATCAGACGAGACGCCAAGCGAGCCTCGATGGCAGCTCTGCAGACCGCAGCCGAACTGCTCGCCGACGGTCACCTCGTCGGCATCTACCCCGAAGGCACGCGCTCGCGCGACGGGTTCCTCCACCGCGGCCACACCGGTGTCGCCCACCTCGCGGTGATGACGGGCGCCCCGATCATCCCGGTCGGCATCGTCGGAACCGAACGAGTCCAGCCGATCGGCTCCTCGGTCCCGCGGCCGTTCCGCGGCCCGGTGCGAATCCGATTCGGTGAGCCGATCCATCCTGCGCGCTACCGGTACGGCGGCAGCCGCAGACGTCGCCAGCAGATGCTCGACGACGTCATGGCAGCGATCGCCTCGATGACCGATCAGCGACGTTCGCCCGAGTTCGCCTCGGCTGAGCCGCCGATCATCCGTGGTGGGAGCGAGAGCGTCTACCTCGTCTCGACCCACCGTGCGACGGGGCTGTCGTGGCGACAGGCCGCCGAGCGCGCCGTCGACGATGCGTGCAACCACTACGACGACGCCCGCGTCGGCGAGATCGACCGGCTCCGTTGCCGGGTGCTCGCGACCGGTCAGATCGAGTTCGACACCGAACTGCGGCTGTCGACCAAGTTCAGGGCAACACATCGATGAACACACCCGAGGAGGGCACATGACCGCCAGCAGCGTCTACCACGTCGTCGAACTGATCGGATCGAGCAGCGATTCGTGGGAGGAGGCCGCACGCAACGCCGTGCGAGAAGCCGCCAGCACCTACCAGGACCTGCGCGTCGCCGAGGTGATCGAGATGGACGTCCTCATCGAGGACGGCGCCATCATCGCGTTCCGCACCAAGCTCCGTCTCAGCTACAAGCGGTCGGGAGAGTAACCACTGGAGGCGCTCACCGGGCACTGAGCAGGAAACCCTGGCCCACCCGTCCGGCATGAGGACCCGACGGGCGGGCGCGGACGACGCCCTCGCGTCGTCGCAACCGTTGCAGTCGCGGGAAGCGCCCGATCTCGTGTCAGGTGGGCCGTCGGCCGTACAGGCCGCGGCCTCGCATGCTGAGCACGACGACATCGTCCTGATTGACCATCTCGCTGCGGAACAGCACCGTGCCGCGGTCGGGCTTCGTCGCCGACGGGACTGCGTCCTCCACGGTGTAGCGGGCGGTCAACCGATCTCCGGGGCGCACCGGAGCCAGCCACCGGAGCTCGTCCATCCCGGGCGACCCCTGGCTGCTCGAGTCGTGGATCATCCCGTCGAACAGCAATCGCATGTAGAGGGCGCACGTGTGCCAACCGCTGGCGATCAACCCGCCGTAGGGAGAGTGGATCGCTGCCTCCGGGTCGACGTGGAACGGCTGCGGATCGAACCGGCGGGCGAATTCGACGATGTCGTCCTCGCTGACGACGACGCTGCCGAGCTCCATCGCGCGACCGGGCACGAGATCCTCCCAATAGACGGTCACGATCCAGTGGCTAGCACGGCGGCCGTCACCGACCGAACCCGGGCGTCCGGCCGGTCGCGCCGACCGCCGCCGGCACCACTACGGTGCCCCGGGTGAGCGGGCTCCCGCGGATCTTCCTCGACATCCTGGGGCCCGTCCTCATCCTCATCGCGATCGGCGTCGGGGTCGGCCGCTGGCTCGATCTCGAACCCGCACCGTTCGCCAAGCTCGCGTTCTGGGTGATCGGTCCGGCGTTCATCTTCGACTCGCTCGCGAACGCAGGTCTGGCCAGCGACGACCTGCTCCGGGTCGCCGCTGCATCGGCGCTCCCGTTCGTGGCGTCGGCGATCTACGCCGCCGCGATCTCGCTCCGATTGCCGCCCGATCGGCGTGCGGCGATCGTGACGACCGGGGCCTACGGGAACACCGGAAACTTCGGCCTCGCGATCGTCGTGTTCACGTTCGACGACTCGGCCCTCCCGTTCGCCGCGATCGGGCTCGTCGTGGTCAACACCCTCGGTCTGATCCTGGGTGTGGCGAGCGCCCATGGCGGCTGGCTCGGCGTACGGCTCGCCCTCACCCGGCCGATGACCCTCGTGATCGTCCCTGCGCTCCTGGTCAACGCGACGAGCACCGACCTGCCGCCGGTGATCGATCGGCCGATCGGCCTGCTCGCGGGAGCGATCATCCCCGTGATGCTCATCACGCTCGGTATCCAGCTCCAACAGATGGGCATGCCGCGCCTCGATCGTGACGTGCTCCGCTCGTTGTCGGCCAAGCTCTTCGTCCAACCGCTCGCCGCGATTCCGATCGCTTCCCTGCTCGGGCTCTCGAGCATCGCGTCGGGGGCGGTGATCCTCCAGGCGGCGATGCCGGCCGCGGTGTTCACGGCCGTCCTGGCGATCGAGCAGGACACACGGCCCCACGAGACGGCGACGATCGTGCTCGCCGGCACGATCGCGTCCGTGGCGACCCTGCCCTGGTTCATCCTGTACGTGTCGTGACCGGCTCGGCCGTCGAACCCGGTGATCGCGCCGGCCGACGTCCCTGCGAGATCCTCACCGGGGAACCGTCACCTCGTGGCCGGGCTCCTCGGGCTCGTCGTCGGTCAGCTCGGCAGGGAAGCCAGGTGCCGTCACCGACAATCCCGTGGCGTCCTCGAGTCGGCGGATGATGTTGTCGCTCCATTCGCGCTCGCCGTAGCGAGCTGCGCCGTCCCGGAAGATGTCGATGAGCATCGGGTTCAGCTCGAGCGGCACCCCGTGTCGCTCGGCGATCGACTGGAACAGCCCGATGTCCTTCAGCACGAGATCCATCGTGAAGCTGATGTCGCGTGAGCCGTTGAGGATGACCTGGCTCTCGGTCTCGTGGACGAACGAGTTGCCGCTCGAGATCCTGATCGCCTCGAACGTCGTCCCGAGATCGAGACCGGCCGCTGCCATCGTCGTCAGCGCCTCCGTGACGGCGATGAGGTTCGCGGTCGCGAGGTAATTCGTCATCACCTTCAGCACCGACGCCGAACCGATCGGCCCCGTGTGCAGGACACGCCGGCCGAGCACCGTCAGCAACGGCAGCACCCGCTCGAAGGTCTCGCGCTCGCAACCGGCGAAGATCGAGATGTTGCCGCTGTCGGCCCGGTGGCAACCACCCGACACCGGACAGTCGACCGCCACGCTGCCGTGTTCCGTCACCAGCCCGGCGAGTCGTGTGATCTCGGCCTCGTCGGTGGTCGACATCTCCATCCACACCGACCCGGGACGCAGTCCGACGAGCACCCCGTCGGGCGACTCCATCACGGCGGCGGACGCAGCCGGCGAGGGGAGGCAGGTGATCACCACCCCGACCTGTTCGGCCAGATCACGCGGCGAATCGGCCCACGTGGCGCCAAGATCGACGAATCGCCGGGCGACGTCCCGGTCGAGGTCCCGCACCACGAGGTCGACACCGTTGCGCAACAGGGAGCCTGCGAGCTTGCCGCCGACGTTACCGAGCCCGATGAAGCCAACCCTGGGCAATGACGTCATGGGGTGAGCTCACGAGATCCGGCAGCGACCACCGCAGGGTCCCACGCGACCCGTCCGAACACCTCCCCGACGTCGTCGACGAAGGATTCGAGGGGATGGATGGGGAAGTCGGGATCGAACGAGTTCTGATCCCAACGGGCGCAGAACTGCTCGCACAGTCCGGCCCACTCGTGATCGCGAAACCGGTCGCGGGCGTGGCGGTCGCCGCCGAGGTGGTGGGCGTAGTAGTAGCTCTGGAACACCCCGTGGTGCAGGACGACCCAATGCACCTCGGCCGGCACGTAGGGCTGGACGATCGCAGCAGCGAACTCGCTGTGGTTGAAGGGTGCGAGCTCGTCGCCGATGTCGTGGACGAGCGCCGCGACGATCCAGTTTACATCGGCACCGTCGAGGCGTGCCCGGGTGGCCGATTGCAGAGAGTGCTCGAGTCTCGTGATCCGGTAGCCACCCAACGACCCGGTGAGTCGTTCGAGCGTCTCGACGATCCGGTCGGCGAGGCCGGCGGCGTGCACCCGCTCGTAGCGGTCGAGCAGCGCGTACTCCTCGGCGGTTCCATCGGCCATGGCCGTGAACGACACCTCGCCCGTGGGGACGTCGCCGTCGAAGGCATGGCGTCGGATCGTCGGTTCGGTCATGCCGTGAGCTTCGCACGTCGACGGCGGATGGCGAGGCGGTACATCGTGTCCGGGCCGTCGTGCTCGATGTAGCAGCCCTGGAGGTGTCGGCGCCCCTGCGACGCGTCGAATGCCGTCCGACCGTGCAGGGCCCTGTGGTTGTCCATGAACATGATGTCGCCCGGCTCCAACCGGAACGTCACCTGGTGTGCCGGGTCGTTGAGCCACGCGCTGAGCCATCGGCGGGCGGCATAGAAGGCATCGAGGTCGAGGCCGGGCCGTACGACCGGCTCGTCGATCTTGGTGTTGTACCTGATCTGGCGGTAACGACCGAACCGGTCGTACTCGAGCACGTGCCCGCGGTTCACCACGGTGTCGATGCCCATGTCGTACCGCCACACCACCTCGGTCTCGACGAGGGCGGCATGCCACGCGGGATGCTCGGCGGCGATCGCCTCCGCGGCGGCCAGCCCGTCGACGAGCGTCGAGTCCCCGCCGGGCGCCTCGTTGTGGATGCAGTGGAGCATCTGGATGCCCGGCGCCGGTCGCCGGTAGGGCTCGTCGGTGTGGGCGAGCAACTCGATCGCGGTATAGGCCAGGTCGGTCGGAGATGGCTCGGCGCGCACGTCGAAGACCCAGCCGAAGTTCTGCCCGACGAGGTAGCCGAGTCGATCGGCCACCCGACGCACCGTGCCCTCGACGGCGGGGGTGTTGCGCAGCACGACATAGCCGTGCCGGAAGAAGGCGTCGAGGAAGTGGATCACGGCATCGGTGCGCTCCTCGGCGACGCTCCACCCGATGTCGTTCCAGTCGACGTAGGGGAAACGATCGAGTGGAGCGGTCCAGGGCTCCGGCGACGGGGGCTCCTCTTCGTCGACCAGCCAGCCCAGCGCACGCTCGATCGCCGGGACCGACAACCGGGCGCGATGACCGTCGGAGAACACGACGGCGAGCTGGTCACCATCGACCGAGCACGACACGACGGCGAGGTCGGCAGCGGTGTCGCGCGGCGTGAACAACCGCTGTCGATTGGTGGGGTCGATCTGTCCGGGCTCGATGGATCGCTCGCGCAGCCAGTTCTGGTGCAGGTCGGCCGAGCGACCCATCGCGTAGTACCGCACACCATGGCCCGAGACGATCGCCGCGGTCGACATCGGTGGCGCGCTTGGTGAGAGGGTCACAGCATCACCATGACGCAGCCCAGCACGTCTGAACAGTCAGTGTTTCGTATGCATCAGCATAAGCTCAGGTCATGCTCACTGCCAGGCGACGGCGATGCGGCGACTGATCGAGCAGGTCGATCGCGTCCAGCGGCTCGCTGTGTTCGAGGCCGCCGGACGACTCGGGGGGTTCTCGGCGGCCGCGCGCGAGCTGGGGATGACCCAACCGGCGGTGACACGACAGATCCGTTCGCTCGAACGCAGCCTCGGCGCCGAACTGTTCACTCGCACGGCCAACCGGAGCGAGCTGACCGAGGTCGGACGCCGGCTCCACGGTCACGTGACCGCTGGCTTCGACGTGATGGAGGCCGGACTGGCCGAGCTCGTCGAGCACGCCGGCACGTTCGTGCTCGCCGCCCATCCCGGCATCGCCCAGCAGTGGCTCGTACCCCGCCTCGACGGGCTCCACGAGGCGCTCGGCGATCTCGACGTCCGGCTGTGGTTGTTCGACCGCGACGACGAGGTCGACGCAGGCGGCTTCGACGCTGCGATCCGGGTGGGTACCGGCCGATTCGCCGGCCAGTCGTGCCATCTGCTGTTCGGTGAGGCCGTCGTGCCGGTTGCGTCACCGGCGTTCGCCGCCGAGCACGGTCTCGATGCGTCGAGTACGGCCGAGGACGTCTACCGGGCGCCGTTCGTGCACATGGACGACGGCGATCGCCCCTGGATGACCTGGAGCGACTGGTTGACACAGTTCGGCATCGTGCTACGACGGCAACCCGGACGGGTGCTCTTCCACAACTACCCGATGGTCCTCCAGCAGGCTCTGGCCGGTCGCGGCATCGCACTCGGATGGCGGCACCTCGTCGACGATCTGGTCGATGGCGACGCACTGGTCGTCGTCGGCCCCGAGGTGAGCTCGCCGCGCGGCTACTACGTCACCTGGCCCAGCGGCCCACCGACCACAGCGGTCCAAGCCCTGACGAGATGGCTCGACGCGCAGGTCGGCGACGTCAGCGAGACACCGGCTGGGCGGCCCGGAGCGAGTTCCGCCTGATCGCCTCGGCCATCTCGGCCCATCGTGTCCGTGGCAGATCGTGACCCATGTCGTTGAACATGAGCAGGGTCGAGCCCGGCACGGCCGACGCCGTGGCGATCCCGCCGCTCGGACGAACGAGATGATCGAGGAGGCCGTGCACGACGAGGGTGGGCACATGGAGACGTTGGAGTCCGGGTGTCCGGTCGGGGCTGGCCATGATCGCCGCCGTCTGGCGAGCGGTGCCGGCGGGCCGGAAGCTGCGAGCGATGGCGGCCTGTGCCATCCGGCGGAACTCGTCGGCGTCGAACGTGGGGCCGCAGATCTCCCGGAACGTCTCGACACCGAGCTCCACCGCCGTGTCGCGGGTGGGAACCGGTCGCCGGGCCGTCCGGCGGATCAACCGCACGGTGGGCTGACCGACCCGCCGGTTGCCGGTCGTCGACATGATCGAGGTCAGGCTCAGCACCCGGTGCGGGTGCCCGATCGCGAGTGCCTGGGCGATCATGCCGCCCATCGAGACACCGACGACGTGCGCACGCTCGATGCCGAGCGCATCGAGCAGCCCGGCGCCGTCGGCGGCCATGTCGTCGATCGTGTACTCCGCGTGGAGCAGCTTCCGCAACAGGACCGCCTTGGCCAGCTGCGCAGTGGTCGGCGGGACACCGGTGCACTCGGTCGACAGCCCACTGTCGCGGTTGTCGAAGCGGATGACGCGGAAACCCTGATCGGCGACCAGGTCGACGAGCCCTATCGGCCAGTCGATCAACTGGCCGCCGAGCCCCATGATCAACAGCAGCGGCTCACCCGAACCCTGCTCCTCGTACTCGATCGTGATGCCGTTGGCCTGCACAGACGCCATGGCGCAAAGGCTAGGGGCGCTCACCCGTCGGGCGTCGCGGCCGCCGTGGTGACCGATGGCTCCCCTGGCTCGGTGGTCTCGACCTCGACCGAGCGTGGGGCCTCGACGTCGGCCCCCGCCTCGGGCGTCGACGCTGCAGTGGCGACCGATGACTCCACCGGAACGGTCTCGACGTCGACGGCAGGCGGGGCGACGGTCTCGGACCCCTCCTCGACCGACGTACCGAGGCCACCGTTGTCGAACCACATCGCGTTGGCGCACGCCCGCACATCGGCCAGTGCCGGATCGGCGATCGTGCGCAGCGCACCGCTGCCGCCGGGTTCGACGATGGCGGTGCATGCCGGCGGCACGTCGGTCGTGTACTGGAACGTCCGGTCGAGGTCGTCGCGGCTGGAGGCACCGAGCGCATACGGCAGGAGCGGTACGTCGATCGCGTTCACATCATCGGGCAGTGCACGGATCGGCTCGAGGATCTGGGCGGCGATCGTGCCGATCGGCGACACGAACCACTCACCGCCGTCCTCGACGACGGCCACGGAGGGCAGGGTGAGCAACGCACCGCCGCCGCGAACGAGCAGGAGTGCCGACGCAACGTTGGCGACATCGCCGTCGTCACACGCCCGGTACGACCCGTCGCCGAGTTGCTCGGAATCGCTGCTGAAGGCGACCATCTCACTGAATGGCGACCCCATGACCATGGTGCAACCCCCGCTCCGCTCGATTCGGAACGGCGTCGGCCCCATCGATGCCGGCACCACGTCCAACAGTGGCTGGATCGTGCCGTCCGGGTTCACCCACGTCGAGTTGAACGGCCGGTCGTAGACCGCGAGCACCTCGTCGGACTCGTACGGCGATGGCTCGCCGACCAGATCGTCGACGGTCGCGGGCACGACGGCGTCGGCGTCGAGGATCCACGCGCCACGCCCGTCGTTGGAATCGACCAGCGTCGGCGCACCCGGTGTCCGGGTCGGCCCCTCAGACGTCTGGGCTCCCCACGAGGCGGGCACCGTGCCCTCGATCACGAACTCGGTCGGCGCCAGGGTGATGCGTCCGTCGGCGTCGACGACCCGCTCGACATGGAGGCCACTCAGCGAGACCGTCAGGCCATCGGCACGCGATCCCGTCAACGCATCCTCCACCGGCGGGAGCCAGAGCGACGCGTAGCGCCGGAAGACGTCCCCCTCCCCGGGCGCGGCGAGGGCGGCGACGCCGGCCAGGTCGAGATCGGCGAGCCGTTGGTAGAACGCTTCGGCCGCGGCTTCGGGCGAGGACGAACCCTGGGCGATGAGTCCGAGGCTGTCAGGAAGCGCGTCTCCCCGACCCGAGCGGACCGACTCGGCGATCGTCATGCCGAGGCTGACGTACCAGCGCCCCTCCCGACGCAACGTCACGAGGGTGAACGGTTCGGCCGCCATGTCGCGGGCGGCGGCACCGTTCGTGATCCTGGCATCGGCATCGCGGATCAGCCGACCAAGGGGGAATGCAGCCGCATCGAAGGTCGCGCCGAGTCGGCCGTCGGTCGAGGTGACCGCCGCCAGATCGGTGTCGATCGAGTCGGTTCGCAACGCGAGGCCGTCGACGGTGACGTCGACACCGGCCACGCCGTCGAGCGCGAAGGCCTCGTCGAGCAGCCCGAGACGTTGGGCTTCGCTCGCCGCCTCCTCGAATGCCGCGCGCAGCGCTGTCACCTCCTCGGGGAGGGCGACGTCGATCATCCCGAGCAGGTCCTCTCCGGCGAGCGCATCGGCGAACTCGCGCACGGCGGCCTCGGGGCTGTCGGCGCCACCCGGCTCGGCCGCGCCCTGCAACGCCATCGTGGTCAGGCCGACCCCGCCGGCGATGACTGCGATCGTTGCACCGATTCCTGCGGCGCGACGTCCGCGGCGGCCAGACCCGATCGGGATGACGTTGACATCCCCGATCGCGGGGACTCTCGTGGGTGCATGATCGGCGAGTACGTGGAGCCGTTCGCGCAGGAGGGACTCGAATCCGTCGAGTTCGGTGGTGGGCGTGTTCATGGCAGTCACGCGTCCTTCGTGTCGTCGAGAGCAGTGCGGAGCTCGGCGAGACCGCGCTGCACGAGGCTGCGGACGGTCGCTCGCCGACAGTTGAGGATCTCTGCGATGTCACCGTCGGAGAGATCACAGAGGTAGCGGAGCACGATCGCGGTGCGCTGACGCACCGAGAGGTCGGCGAGCGCGTCGCGCAGGTGGACGAGGCCGACGTCGAGCGCGGCGTCGCTGGGACGGGCCGCTGGTGGCGCCGATCGAGTCCGGCGGTGGAGCGACCGGCATCGGTTCACGACCGCCACCCGAAGGTACGGCACGGGGTCGTCGAGCTCGGCGATGCGCGGCCCGACATGGGCGAACACATCCTGGACGACGTCTTCGGCCGCCGGCCCGGAACCGGTGAGCACGAACGCCACTCGGAGCAGGTCGCGGTAGGCCGAGACGTAGACCGCCTCGGAGCCCGCCCAGTCGGACGCATCGGCCCGAGGAGCGTCGGGGACGGACGAGCGTCCCGCCAGGTTCATGGTGAGTTCCATCACTCCTTCTCACGCACGAGCGGCGCGAACTGTTGCACGATAGGGCAGGAAATTTCCCGGTCGGCTGGAGTGGCGGGCCGCCACGTACGATCTGCGCATGCCCTCGCTGCCCGTCCTCGACATCGGGCCGTTCCTCGCCGGGCCGTCCGTGCCGGGCGCAAACGCGTTGGTCCGATCGCTCCGGGAGACGCTGCACGGCCCCGGCTTCTGCTACCTGGTCGGTCACGGGGTCGATCCCGGACTCGAAGCGGCGGTGATGGACGTGGCGCGCCAGTTCTTCGCACGGCCGGAGGCCGATCGTCTTGCGATCGTCAACACGAACACCCCGCACTTCCGTGGCTACACGCGCCTCGGAATGGAGCACACCAACGGCATCAGCGACTGGCGCGACCAGATCGACATCGGCCCCGAGCACGAGCCGGTCGACCCCGGGCCGGACGGACCCGCGTGGCTCCGGGTGCGCGGCCCCAACCAGTGGCCGCCGTCGGTGCCGACGATGCAGCCGATCGTGACGACGTGGATGGATCAGATGGCATCGATCGGTGCGGCGGTGTTGCGGGCGATTGCGCTGGGCCTCGGCCAACCGGCCGACTTCTTCGAAGGCTCGACCGATCCCGATCCGGAGGTGCTCGTCAAGATCATCCGGTACCCGGCACCGGACCCCGGGAGCCCCACCGGGCAGGGCGTCGGACTCCACCACGATTCCGGCCTGCTGTCGTTCATCATGCAAGACGACGTCGGTGGCCTCCAGGTCCAACTCGGCGGCGATCTCGTCGATGCGGCTCCGATGGCGGGAGCGCTCGTGTTGAACATCGGCGAGATGCTCCAGATCGCAACCGACGGCTACCTGCGGGCAACCAAACACCGTGTGATCAGTCCCCCCGTCGGCCGCGAGCGCATCTCGGTCGCGTACTTCTTCAACCCGAGGATGGAAGCGACGTTCGAACCCGTTCCGTTGCCCGCTGATCTCGCCTCGGAGGCACCGGGTGGGCAGAACACCAAGCCTGGTGATCCGATCTTCTCGAACTACGGTGACAACTGGCTCAAGTTCCGCGTCCGGTCGCACCCCGATGTCGCGGCGATCCATCATCCCGACCTGTTCGGCCGTTTCGGCTGAGCAGTGCCCGACACGTTTCACCAGAGGTGCGACGAGCCCCACGACCAGGGGCCAAGGAGCTCGTCGAGCTCCCGTCGATGTCGCGCGCAGCGGAGGTTGCTGCGGGGTCGCCGCCGACGTCAGCGTGTGCGCAGTGCGGCGATCAGCTGCTTCTTGTTCATCGTCGACCGGCCGTCGACGTCGAGTTCCCGAGCGCGCTCGTACAACTCCTCCTTCGACCACGACTCGTACGGCGTGCCCGACGACGGGCTGTCGCTCACGGCGTCGATCGCACGGTCGGCCGTGCGGGTCGCGACCGCGTCGACGCGCTCGGATGCCCGCCGGCCCTGGGCCTTCGCCTGACCGGCGACCTCCTTGACTCCCACCCTCGCCTGATCGGCGGTTCGATCGATCGCCGAACGTGTCTGCACTCCGACCTCCTTCGCTCCCCGAACGGCCTCATCGGTCGTGCGGTCGACAGCCGAACGTGTCTGGCCGACCACCGTGGCACCAGCCTCGCGGGCTGCGGCGGTCGCCGTGCCGACACCGTCGGCGACGACCGACAACACGTGCTTGGTCGTGCCGATCGAGCTCGTCAGTGCCGTCTTGTTGAGCTCGTAGACCTTGCGGGCGAGGGTGGGGGTGAGCATCGTCGTCTCCTTCGTGTGGTGGGCCGGTAGCGGTCGAGTCGGCCGTGACCGGCGATTCGAGGCGTGCGTACCCGGCGCCGACGGAGGGCAAACATGCGCAACCGTGACGTCCGACACGGTCCGGTGGGAGTCCGGTACGGTGAGGCCCGCCTATGGGACTCTTCAAGAAGCGAGCAACCGATCCGGCAGAGATGGAGCGGCTGCAGTCGGAGATTGCAGCGATGAGCGCCCGTCTTGACGAAGCTGACGCTGCCAAGCAGGAGCTCGCCTCGCGACTCCACGGACTCGACCGACAGCTCGAGGAGCGACGCGTCGCACCACCCCCGTCGCCGCCGCCCCCGTCGCCGCTCGTGTCCGCTGCCGATCTCGAGGTGCTCCGCGCCCGGATCCAGCGGCTGTCGGACCGGGTGGACGAGACCGTTCGCGGCGGTGCCGAGGCGGCCGATTCCGGCGACCTCGATCAGCTGCGCGACCGGATCGAGGCACTCGACGCACGGATCGATTCGGCCGTCAGTCCACGCGACGCGGTGTTCGACCAGACCGCGCTGGTCGAACTACGCGGCCGCCTCGAGGAGCTCACCCACCGATTCGACAGCCCGCTGAGCACACCACCGCCACCCGAGCCTCCCTCGGCGCCGGTGACGACAGCGGATGGCGACGCGCTGACCGAGGTGCACGAACGTCTCGATGCGATCGGCGCCCGACTCGACGAGGTCGATCTGCGGATCACCTCGATCTCGACCGAGCTCGCCAACCAGATCTCGGAGCTCAGCGGCGACATCGACACGATGAGCGGACGGGAACCGGCCACCGATGACGTCGTCGACGATCTGCGCGACGCCCAGTCACGACTGGCCAACGAACAGGCTCGATACCAGATCGCGTTTCGGCAGGATCTCGCCGACCTCGCCGAACGCCTCAAGCGGTCCTGATCGTCGACGCGCCGAGCGAACTGCTTGCGTCGTCTCGCCCGGCCGAGGAGCGGTCGGCGTCAGCCATCGAGCAACTCGCTCAGCTCGGCGATGAGCTCGCCCACCTGATCGATGGAGTCCTGGTAGCGACCGAGATCGCCGTCTCGAAGTTGCTGCTGGGCCTCGAGGTACAAGCGCTCGGCCTCCGCGGCCAGCACAGCTGCGTCGCGGTCGGCGGTGACGCCTCCGGTGTCGGCATCGGCGTCACCGGTGCCATCGTCTCCGGTGTCGTCGGTGGTGCCTTCGTTGTCCGCCCCGTCCTCGTCGGCGACGCGGTCGCCGATCTCGGAATCGAAGCCGCTGAACAGCCGCGCGAAAGCGGACGTCAGGTCGGTGTCGAGGACGGCCTGGTTGTTGTGCGACACGATCACGAACCGGTACTCGGTGACATCGCTCGCGATCACGTACACGGGACGGATGTAGACCAGACCGTCGGCGACCGGGATCAGCTGGAGATCACCGAACTTGACCTGGGTCCCCGTCTCGTCGTTGGCCTGCAGGCTCAACTCTGGGCTGATCTCCTCCTCGGACTCCGCCTGATCGGCGACCCGTAGCGGGCCGGCCGGCAGCGTCTCCTGTGTCACCACGTAGCTGACGAGCTGGCCGTACGTCTCGGGATCGCTCGACGCCGTCATGTAGGCCTGGAGCTCGGTGCGGCGATCGTCGGTCGAGAACGGGACGAACGGCCGGAGGATCACGAACTCCTCCTCCCCGCTGCTGCCGCTCCGGAACATCGAGTAGTAGGGAATGAACCGCTCGGCGTTCGACTCGGTCGCGAACTCGGTCTGGACATCGGTCGGGTCGATCGGCGCGTTCACCGTGTTGGTGCCCTCGCGTCGATCGACCGACGGAGCCTGTGCCACCGACCACGCACCCGTGCGCTGGAAGAAGGCCCCTGGTTCGACCTGGTACTTCGAGTACAGGTCGGTCTGCACCCGGAACAGGTCCTCGGGGTAGCGAAGGTGCTCGCGCAGCTCGGCGGGCATCTCGTCGCCGGGTGTGAACAGGTCGGGAAACGCCGAGCGCCACACGTCGAGGATCGGATCGGGGTCGTTGCCGTCGACGGCGTAGAAGGTGACCTCGCCGGAGTAGGCGTCGACCACGGCCTTGACGCTGTTGCGGATGTAGTTGGCACTCCGTGACAGCCCGGTGCTCGTGCTGAGCTGCACGTTGCCGATTCGTTGCGCGTACGGATACCGCGACGTCGAGGTGTAGGCATCGATGACCCACTGCACACCGCCCTCGACCACGACCGGGTACGGGTCACCGTCGTAGTCGAGGAAGGGCGCCAGCTTCTGAACGCGATCCTGGACCGAGCGGACCCAGAGCATCTGGGAGTCGCTGTTGATCGCGCCCGACCCGATCACGTTGTAGTCGAGGAAAGCCAGCGCGAACGCCGAGCGGCGGAAGAAGCCGTTCATCTCCACGCCGGCATCGCCGATGTACGGCGTGGTCTCGCCACACGGGCTCTCGTTGACGTCGGTACCCGTCACCGCGTAGCCGCTGATGGCCGGGCTGAAGTAGAGCTCGGGTCGGTCGAGAACGATCGTCTGATAGTCGGGCCGGTCGTTCTCGGTGACCCGGCCGACCGGGGCCAGGACGAGCCCGCAACCGCGGGTGCTGACCAGGTGCTCGCCCTGCCAGCTCTTGTTCGGGATGTTGCGGAGGTCGAGTTCGCGCGCGGTGATGAGCACCTGCTCGATCTCGCCGTCGATCTCGTACCGATCGACGTCGAGGTCCTCGATCTTCAGACCAGCGACCTCACCGCGATCGAACGAGAAGCGCGACAGCATCTGGGTCGGGTTGAGCAGACGCACGTTGCGGATCGGCTCGAGGTCGCCCTCCACCTCGGCGGTGCTCAAACGGCCGAACTCCACGGTCTGTGGAACGACATCGTCGATGCCCATCGCCGCGCGGGTCGCCTCGACGTTGCGAGCGATGTAGATGGCCTCGCGCTCCTCCTGGTTCGGTTTCACGACCAGCGACTGGACGAGGGCGGGGTAGATGAGCCCGCCGATGATCAGCACGACCAGCCAGAGACCCGATGCCACGAGGGGCAACCGCCATCGGTCGGTTCGGATCGTGGTCAGGTAGAGCACGGCGGTGAACAGCGCGATCAGGACGAGCAGCATCATCGCGGGGAGCTGCGCCTTGACCACGGTGTACGTCGCTCCTTGCACGAAGCCCCTGGTCTCGTTGGTCAGCTCGAAGCGGGTCAACCAGTAGTCGGCTGCCTTCACGGACGCGAGCACCGCGAGCAGCACGGCCACGTGGACCTTCGTCGCCGGCTGGACCGTCGGCGTCGACGACGTGAACAGCACCCCGCCGTTGAGCAGGTGGGCTGCGACGGTCAGCAAGATGACGATGATCAGCGCCGCGAACAACCAGTCGACCGCGAAGGAGAGGAACGGCAACTCGAAGACGTAGAAGCCGACATCGGCCCGGAACTGCGGATCCTCCACGCCGAACCTCTTGCTGTTGCGGAACATCAGCCATTCCTGCCAGTGCGACACGGCCGGGAGGGCCAGCATGAACGCCAGCACCAGTGCCGTGCCGTACCGGACGAGGCGAAGTCGATGGCCGAACACCTCGTGGAACCGTTCGACGTAGGGGTGCACGTTGGCCGGGAACGACGTCGGTGCCGTCCGGTCGGCGACGAACAGGTTCAGCCCCGCGAGCACCGCGAAGACCAGCAGGAACACGACGAACAGCGTGACCTTCGCCCAGATCTGGCCCCAGAAGACGTCGCCCCGACCGAGCGCGTCGTGCCAGAGCGCGTCGACGTAGAAGTTCGCGATGGCACGACCGAACACGATGACGGCGAAGATCGCCACACCGATCGTGATGAGGACTGCCCGGCCGGTGATTCGGGACCGGAGTCGAGGTCGGGGGAGTTCGGATTCGCGCCGCATCTGGCGGCCGAGGCTAACCGGCCGTGGGCACGGTCAGGCAGCGGCACCCCGGATGGGCCGGCGCGGCGGTGTGACCGGTCGGGTACGCCTCGCCGGCGGCGACGGAACCGGCGAGCGAGTTGTCCTCGCAATCGGGACATGCCGGCTGGTCCGGATCGATCGACCAGATCATCGCCACGCCCGGTTCGACGGACGTCGCGATGCCGCCGCCGTGAGCGAACCGCAGTACATCGTCGAGTTGATCGTCGATGCGCTGGGTCTTCCATTCCCGGTACACGGCGCGTACCCGCTTGGTGATGTCGTCGTTGTCGCCCGCACCGTCGGCGACCGCCCGACCGAGGCGTTCGCGGAGCGGTCCGACGAGATCGCTCGCGATCAAGCCGTGGGCGGCCTCGAGGGCTCCGGCTTTGGCGAGCTTGCGACGCAGCGTCTTGGTGTCGCTGGCGCCGAGCTCGGCCGCACCTGTGGCGGCGGCGCCGACGAGCTCGTCGGCGACCGTGTCGACGTAGTGACGCACGTGGTCATGGGGCTGCGGGAGCAGATCGTCGATCGACGTCACCGGCTCGTTGCGGCGGAGGGTGTCGAGCACGCCGTTCTGCTCGTCGGCGAGCACCCGCTTCAACTTGCGGGCGCTGGCGACGATCAACGGGACGAGGGCTTCGTCCCGTCGCGTGAAGGGCGTCGCCTCGACGGGCTCGTCCGCATCCGTCGTCGGTGGGCCGGTGCCGCTTTCGATCGTGTCGTCGATCGTGTCGTCGATCGTGCTCTCGGCGGGCACCTCGCTGCGGAGTCGCTCGAAGATCCCGCCGACATCGGTGCGTGCACCCGCCGACTCGTCGGTCGTGTCGTGGCCTGCGTCGGCGTCGTCGTCGTCGTGAGAGGTGACGCGACCCCGAAAGAGAGACACCACGTTGGCATCGGCGTCGCGGGCGCTCCCTACGGATTCGCCATCGCCGTCGGTGTCATCGGTGTCGGCGTCGCCGGCGTCGGCATCGGCATCGGCATCGGCGTCGCCGGCATCGGCATCGGCATCGGCATCGGCATCGCCGGTGTCGGTGTCTTCGGTGTCGGCGTCGTCAACGACATCGGGCGCGGCGACGTCGACGTGGTCGTCCGGGTCGCCCTCGGCATCGGCGTCGGCATCGCCCTCGGCATCGGCATCGGTCTCGGTCGTCTCTGCGATCTCGGACTCGCGCTGGTCCGAATCGGCGCCCACGGGCCCTGACGGTGTCGCGTGATCGTCATCCGGATCGGGTGTCGCGGCCGGCTCCGGACGTGGCCGCTTCACCATCAGCGGGACTGGGCCGGTCGTGGGTGCCAGATTCACCAACTCGTCAGGCCCGTCGATCGACTGCAGCTCGGAGGTGACATCGACCGCGACCAGCCGCGCCCGCTCGAAGACCTGCAGGAGTCGGTCGCGCCCGTGCGCGAGCTCCTCGATCTGATGGCGTGCAAGCGTCGTGCGCCGCTCGAGATCGGCGAGCACCCGCTCGCGATACGCCCGCGCCTCGTTGACCATCTCGCGACCCTGCTGCTTCGCCAGCGCGACCTCGGCCTCGGCGTCCGACCCTGCGTCCTGACGCCTGCGGGCCGCGTCGACCTCAGCATCCTGCCGGAGCCGATTCGCCTCCTCGTTGGCGTCGCGGAGGATCCGGGCGGCGGTCTCCTCGGCGCGGATCTTGATCTCCGACGCCGATTCGCGTGCGGTGTGGAGCACCCTCAGTGTCTCCTCGCCGAGGAGGTTGGCCACGGTCTCGTCGTCGAGCTCGACCGCGGCGGGCGCCTGGTCGCGCAGTTCCCGCAACTCCGCCTCGAGCTGGCGCCCGCGCTCCTGGAGGCGGCCCAGCTCGGCGGCCACCGACGTGAGAAAGGCGCGCACCTCGTCCTGGTGGAAACCACGTCGGGTCGTCGAGAACCCTGCCTCCGCGACGGACGCGGGAGATGAAGGGTCCGGTCGCGAGAGCGAGGCAGCCATGTCGAGAGCGTAAACCCCGAGCGATGCGCCATGGTGGCAATCGCCGGTGGCAATCGCTGGCGGCCCGATCGGTCGCGCCGGCCGCGACCGGCGAGCGGCGACGCCGTCCGTCAGCCGTCGTCGTTCGACGCCGCGGGCGGGGGCGGCGGGATTGGGTCGCCACCGAGCGCTGCGAGCGCCGCGATGGCCTCCTCCAGTGTCTCGACGGTGATGATCCGGAGATCGTCGCCGCCGACGAGTCGGGCGGCGGCGACGTCATCGTCTCCTTGGGCGGCGGGCACGATGAAGACGTCGACGCCGGTCTGGGCGACGGCTGACGCTTTCTGGCGCAAGCCACCGATCGGCCCGACGGTTCCGTCGAGCTCGATGGTGCCGGTCACCGCGATGTCCATGCCGCCGGTGAGCTCACCCTCGGTGAGCTCGTCGATGAGCGTCAACGTGAACGCCAACCCGGCCGACGGTCCACCGATCGACCCGGTGTCGATGTCGAGCTCGAACGGGAGCTCGACGCGCCTCGTGTCGAAGGGGAAGAACCCGACGATCGTCCGTTCGGGGTCGTCGGGCGAGGCGGTCAGCTCGACCTCGACCTCGAGCTCGCCCTGCTCGGGACGCTCGATCGTCATCGGGACGACATCGCCCGGCACCTTCTCGGCCAGGATCTGCCCGAGATCCTCGACACCCTCGACCACCACACCGTCGACTGCGACGATTCGATCGCCCGGGTCGAGGACGTCGTCGGATGGACTCCACGTCTCGCACTCGGTGCCCGCCTCGTTGGCCGCCAGACAGACCATCGCCTCGATCAGGACGTCGCCCGGCACCACCTCGACCTCGAAACCGACTCGCTGCAGCGCAACGAATTGGGCGACCTGCTCGGACGTCCGCATCGACTCGAGCGCAAAGGTTCGCCGTTGCTGCGGGGTCTGGATGCCGAACTTCTCCTCCTCGGTCAGGAACTGGATCGCGGGTTCGTCGCGACCTGCGAACCACGACAGGATCGACTGGGTCGGCTCGGTGACCGTGACGAAGTAGATGTCACCGCTGGGTGGGAACTGCGCGGCGAGATCACCGAGGTCGCCGAAGCGGATCCGGTCGTCGACCGGCTGTGCCGACGCCGGGGTTCGGGCGTAAGGGGTCGCCTGATCGACGCCCAGCCGGGTGTTCTCCTTCTCGGCCACGAGACCCGCCGGCAACACCGACGCGCCGATGATGGCGACGAGCACAACCCCGGCGATCACGACGAGCGGTATCGACCACCATCGATGTCGCCGTGGCGGCAGGATGAGGCCGAGCCGAGCAGCGGCCTCCGCCGAGGTCTCGACGCGTGGCGGGGGCGGGGGGTTCGCACCCTCCGGTGCCGGTAGTGTCGTTGCTCGCGTGTCGGTCACTCTTGCGCTCTCCGTCGATGGTCTCACGATCAAAGCGGCGATCATCGTCGGCCTCGCCATCGCCGCGCTCTTGCTGACCGGGTGGCGTAAGCCTGCCAGAGCCGAGCCGCGATCACCACGCGGTGCGCTGCGCCGAGGCAGCGTGGGCGTCGTCGTCGACCACTACGACACACCCCGCTATCGCCGACCCGGCCCCATCCGCCGGGTCCTCGCGCTCACCGCGAGTGGCGGGATCGGCGTGCTCACGGGCGTCCTGACCGCGATCGTCGTGTCGTTCGCCGTTGCGTTCGCGGTGATATGGCTCACCAACCTGCTCCAGCGATGACGACCAGTGCCCGCCGCCGGAAGGTCGTCGTCGCCGGGCACTGCGGCGACGCCGCCACCGCCCGGTCCCATCTCGGCGACGCTGATCCTGCTGTGCGAAGCGTCGCCCTCGGTGCGCTCGCACGATGCGGCGATCTCGCCGATGACGACCTGCTCCGAGCGTTCTCCGACACCACACCCGACGTCCGTCGTCGTGCGGCGGAGCTCGCCGGCGGGCGCACAGGCGTGTCGCTGCTGCCGCTGCTCCACGATGCCGACGACAGCGTCGCCGAGGTCGCCGCATGGGCATGCGGTGAGCAGGAGTCGGTCAGCGACGAGGTACTCGAGCGCCTGATCGAGTTGACGACCGCGTCCTCCAGCACGCTGGTGCGCGAGGCGAGCGCCGCAGCGCTCGGAGCGATCGGCGATGCACGTGGACTCCCGGCGATCCTTGCAGCGTGCGACGACAAGCCCGCGATCCGACGACGAGCCGTGCTCGCCCTGGCGCCGTACGAGGGCGACGCTGTCGAGGCAGCCATCGATCGAGCCCTCCTCGACCGGGACTGGCAGGTGCGGCAGGCCGCCGAAGACCTCCGCCGGGCATCCGGGGAGGTCGAACTCCCGTGACCATCAGGCGCGCACGATTGGCGGCCTGCCAACAGCCGTCGTCGACCGGTCGGAGCGTGTACCGCAAGACGCTCGTCTCGTAGGGCTGGAACTCCAAACGGGAGTTGACCCGGCTGGCGGCCTGCCAGCAGCCGTCATCGACCGGTCAGAGCGTGTACCGGTAGATGTTCGTCTCGTAGGGCTGGAACTCCAATCGGGAGTAGAGCCGGTTGGCGGCCTGCCGTGACGCCCGGCTCGTGAGGCTGACGTTCTTGCAGCCACGGTGCGCCGCCTCGGCGAGTGCTGCCCGGCTGAGTGCCTCCCCGACTCCCTGACCGTGTGCGGCATCGTCGACGACGACATCCTCGATCCAGCCCTTGAGGCCCGTCGGGATCCGGTAGCAGACGAGCGTGAGACTGCCGACGATCCGGTCGTCGAGACGGGCGATGAACAGCACGGAGTCGGACGAATCGACGATGACCCTCAGCACCTCGGCATCGGGCGGCGGGGAGGAGGAGGAGAGTTGCGGTATCAGGCGAGCGAACGCGTCGACGAGCTCATCGTCGACGCGGTCGGCGGGGCGGATCTCGAGGCTCACCGGCTCGACGTTACCCGCAGCGACGCTCGGCCTGATCGCCGCCGAGCGACGGCGGCAGGCTGAGTCGACCGGCGACCATCCCGTCGCACGGCGGTAGTGTGTGGGGCGTCATGGAGCACGTCCGCTGGTTGGCCGACCCCGACGAGATCGCCCTCACGAACCCGGTGGTCGTGGCGGGGTTCACCGGATGGAACGACGCGGGTGACGCCGCCTCCACCGCCGTCCGTACGATCATCGAGACGAGCTCGGCGACCGCCCTCGCCGAGATCGACCCGGAACCGTTCACCGACTTCGCCACCGTCCGCCCCCACGTCCGCCTCGACGCCGAACGCAACCGTTCGATCGTCTGGCCCACGGTCGGCGTGTGGGCGGCCTCGCTTCCTGGCACCGACGTCGTCCTCGTGCTCGGGCCGGAGCCGGCTCTGCGCTGGCGAACCTTCTGCGACCAGATCACCGGCATCGCTCACCGGGTCGGCGCCCCGACCGCGTTCACCCTCGGCGCCCTGCTCGCCGACGTGCCGCACACGCGGCGCACCCAGATCATCGGCACGGCGACCGACACCTCGCTGATCGAACGGTTCGAGCTCGAACGCTCCCGCTACGAGGGCCCGACTGGAATCGTCGGGGTCCTGCACGACGCCATGTCGCGCGCCGGCCTCCCGACGGCATCGCTGTGGGCGGCCGTCCCGGGGTACGCAGCCCAGCTTCCGTCCCCGCGTGCGACGTTCGCTCTGCTCGATCGACTCTGCTCGATGATGGGCACGCCGGCTCCGGTGTCGGGGATCGCATCCCAGATCGCCGACTACGACGCCAAGGTGGCAGCCCTCATCGCCGACGACGACGATCTGGTGACGTACGTGAGCCGCCTGGAGGACATGGTCGACGAGTTGCACGACGCCGACGACGGCGAGCTCGACGACACGACGATCGACGACGCCGACCCCGAACGGCTCGCCGCCGAGGTCGAGCAGTTCCTGCGCAACCGCGACACCGACGGCTGAGCGCACTGGACTCGACCTGCGAGTCGGGACGTCGAACGGGTCGGTCGGTCAGCCCCGCCAGACCGGATCGCGTGGGGGATCGAATCGGGTCGGAACCTCTTCACCGTTGATCGCTGCGAAGGCGAGCGGGCCCCACCATTGGGCACCCGCCGTCGCCTCGGGGAGATCCGATTCTCCGAACCAGCCGACGTCCGAGGTCTCGAGCGGGTGCGGGCGCAGCTGCCCGCCGGTCGCCCGGCAGTAGAAGAGCAACATGTACATGCCGAACCGCGAGAAGCCCATGCGCTGACCGTCGATCACCGACAGGAGGCGGACCGGTTCGCACTGCACGCCCGTCTCCTCCTCGACCTCCTTGACGGCCACCTCCGCCGGGGAGTACCCGACGTCGGCCCACCCGGTCGGGTACAGCCAGATGCCCGAGTCGGCCCGCTGCACGAGGAGCAGCTCACCGCACTCGTTCCCGACGACCGCTCCGATCGCCACCTTCGGCGTGACGTAGCCGGGCACACCCTCGCCGACGTTGTCGAGCCACTCCTGGACGAAGTGATCGGTCTCCCGCTCGACGGCGATCGCCTCCTCGAGCGCGACCGACGCCGCCTTGATGTCACCCGCCACGTGCAAGATCTCCTCGAACCGTTCGCGCTCGTAGAGGTTGTCGGTGAACCCGAGTCCGGTGCGGGCGATCGCTGCGAGCGCCGAGCTCCAACGAGCGAGATCGCGTGCGTCCGGAACACCGGCAGGGTCGGCCACCATCCGGACGCTACTCGCCGAGGGTTGCGGACGATCACCCGATCGCGTGCAGGATCGCCCGCTCGATCTCGGATCGGTGGAAGGTGTCGGTGATGAGCGCGCCCGTCCAACTCCTGACGTAGAAGGTGTCGACGACCTCCATGCCGACCGTCTGGACCGTGGCGTGTCGGATATCGAGCCCGACCTCGGCGAGCGCCTTCGTGATCCGGTGCAGCATGCCGATCTTCGACTGGCACCGCACCTCGACGACGGTCGCGTCGCTCGATGCCCGATCGACGAACACCACGCTCGGTGGGCCGGGTTCGGCCGCCTGCATCGGCCGGTGACGGCGGTAGGTCCGCGCCCGCTCCGCGAGCCGGGACTCGATCGCCAACTGCCCGAGGAGCGCACGCTCCAGATCGCGGCAGATCGGGCCCCACTCGATCCCGGTCCGGGGCACGTGCACCCGGAACTCCGAGGCGCCCATGCTCACGCGGCCCAGCTGCGGTTCGTCGGAGTGGGCTCGGGCGGCGACCACGTCGAGGCCGTGGAGCGAGACGACCCCCGCGATCCGGCTGAACGCACCCGGGGCGTCGCTGTACACCACCGTGAGCCGGTCGTCGTCGACGCGAACGTGGAGATCTCCAGTCGCCATCAGGGCCACGGTGTCCGCGTCGGGAAAGAGCGTCCAGGTGGCCTCGCTGACGTCGCCGCCACCGACCACATAGGCCACCCGCTGGACGAGCTCGTTGACCAACTCTTCTTTCCATCCACCCCACGCCGACGGGCCGGTCGCCATGGAGTCGGCGATCGTCAGGGCATGGAGCAGCTCGAGCACCTCCTGGTCGCCGACTGCGTCGGCCACCATCTGGATCGTGGCCGGGTCGGCGAGATCGCGCCGAACCGCCACGTCGGGGAGGAGGAGATGGTGCTCGACGAGAGCAACCAGAACTGCGACGTCACGCTCGCACAGGCCGAGCCGAGGGCCCAGCTCGCGGACCATCGCCATGCCCACCTCGGTGTGATCACCCGGATACCCCTTGCCGATGTCGTGGAACAACGCACCGAGCACGAGCAGATCGGGTCGAGCTACTCGGTCGGCGAGGTCGGCCGCGTTGGCCGCGGCCTCCCAGAGGTGCCGGTCGACGGTGAAGCGGTGGTAGGCGTTGCGTTGTGGGCGCGACCGAACCGGTTCCCATTCGGGCAGCATGCGGCTGATCAGTCCGCGCTGGTCGAGTGCCTCGATCACGGGGATCGCACGATGGCCCTCGAGCAAGAGGGCCACGAGCTTGTCGATCGCTCCTGCCGGCCAACGCTGCGGCCACTGCGGTGCCATCTCGGCCAGTCGACCGAGGCTCGTTCGACCGATTCGGGCACCGTGACGAGCGGCCGCGGTCGAGATCCGTAGCACGTAGGTCGGGTCGACGGCCGGGTCCGCGTCGACGGCCAATTCCATCTCACCGTCGAGCAGCATCACACCGGGGGCGACCTCCTTCGGGCTGCCACCGGTCGTCTTGCCGACACGCCCCCACGCCTCGTCGGCGATCCAGGCGACCGTCCGTGCCGCTGCAGCGATCTCGGCCATCAGCTCGTCTGCCGACGACAGGGCCGCAGCCGCAGCCGCAGCTTCCTGATCCTCCAGCCGGAGCGTGTCGCCCGAACGACCCGTCGCACGATGGAGCGCGACGCGGGCGTTGAGGAGCACGTCGTAGCACTCGTTGAGCGCCTCGTTGTCCTCGTCGGGCAACGTGAGTCCCCCGCACTCTGCCCACCAGAGCGAGTGGGCGTCGCGGATGCCGCCGTGGCCGTCCTTCAGGTCGGGCTCGAGCATGTAGGCGACGTCACCGGCATCGGACTGGCGGGCCCGCACCCGTTGCTGCAGGACTGTCAGCCACCGCTTCTTGCGCTTCGTCCAGTTGCGACGACCCGATTCGACGACCTGCTCACCGAGCTTCAGGTCGCCGGCGATCGGGCGGGCCGTGAGCAACGCAGTCGCGGTGTCGAGGTCGGTCCGGGCGAGCGCGAGGTGCTCGTCGAGCGAACGAACGGCATGGCCGAGCTTCAGGCCGGCGTCCCAGATCGGATACCAGATGGCCGAGGCGACGGTCTCGAGCCGGGCCGAGCTCGTCTGGTGGACGAGCAGCAGGTCGATGTCGCTGTGCGGAGACAGCTCGCCGCGTCCGAAGCCACCGACCGCGACGAGCGCGAAGCGTGGTGCCCGTGGCTGGTGCGCCCGCGCGTTCGCCGCCAGCGCCATGATCCAGGCGTCGGTGGCCTCCGCGAGCTGGTGGCAGAACGTTCGCCCACCGACGGACGTGTCGGCCAGGGCGACGAGTCGCTGCTCGAATGCGGCGACGACCGCACGCTCGGTGGTCAGGGTGCTCACCACGCTCACGGTAGAGCCAGATCCGGCGCGACGCGAACTCTCGCTCAGCGCACACCGTCGTCGCGCCGACGCCGCAGGATGGTCATCGCCTTCCAGGCGCCCCAGACCAGACCGGGATCGAGCAGGTCGGGATCGATGTCGGACCACGAAGCCGGCCCGAGTCGGTAGACGTCGTCAGGGAAGTGCGCCGACGCGAAGGGATCCTCGCTCGGCGGCGCCACTCCGTGGGCTCGGAGCAAGCCGGTGGGGCCACCGACGGCATCGCGGTACAGCGACAACGGATTGGTGCGCTGTTCGTCGACGTCGGTCGCAAGCAGCTCTGCGAGCGAATCGAGCAGCCGTTCGGTCTCTCGGCCGACCATGCCGTCGAGCTCGGCGATCAATCGATCGTTGACCACACCGGCCGGCGCAGCGATGTCGAGCACGATCCGACGCATCCAGTTGGCAGTGACCCGATCGGCGACGCGCAGCAGCTCGGCAGCCGCTTCGGGGAGCTGAACGTCGCGCACCATGTGCTGTCTTCTATCGTGAGCGGCGTGCTCCGCCTCTGCCAGCGCCTCGTCGCCCATGCCGCGCGCCGCTCGATCGCTGCGGTGATGACGGTGACGATGCTGGCCGCATGCACCGGCGATGGTGACGCCGACCCGGCCGCGTCGACAACGATGCCGGCCAACACGACCACGACGGTCGTCGAACGCCCCAACGACGGTGTGTTGAAGATCGGCATCTTCCTCCCGCGCACCGGGCCCGGCGCAACGCTGGGTGAGCCGATGATCGCCGCCGCGGAGGCCGCGATCGAATCGATCAACGATGCCGGCGGCGTGCTCGGGCGTGAGATCGAACATGAGACCGTCGACGAGGGCGCCGGAACCGGACCCGACGACCTGCTCACGGCCGGTGTGGACGCGATCGTCGGACCCGCGTCGTCGAACGTCGCACTCTCGCAGTTGGCAGCGGTCGTCCAACCGTCGACCGGCGTCGTCACGTGCTCGCCGATGGCGACCGCGCTCGCGCTCGACGACTATCCCGACAACAACCTCTTCTTCCGGACCGCACCCAGCGACTCGTTGCAGATGGCGGCCGTCGCACGCCAGGCGCGGATCACCGGCGTCACGAGGGTTGCCGTCGGCTATCTCGACGATCCGTACGGACGTGGGCTCGTGAGCGCCTTCGCGAACGAGATGCAGCGACGCGAAGCCCCCGTCGTCGCCGAAGTCGGGTTCGGCGGCGACCAGGAGGACCTGACGGAGGCGGTTGCCACGTTGCTGGCCAACGAACCCGGTGTGGTCGTCGTGCTGGGCGACGCCGACGACGGGAGCCGACTGCTGGCAGCACTCGATGCCACCGAGGGGAGTGCTTCGGTGAGCCAGTTCATCGTCAACGACGCGATCCGAGCAGCACGGCCCACCATCCAGGCGCTGTCGACGGACTTCCGGCAGCGGCTGACCGGCGTAGCACCTGCAGCAGACGCCGTCTCGTCCGACGGGCCCGAGGGCTTCTTCACCGCCCATGCCGTCGACTGCGTCAACCTGATCGCGCTCTCGGCGTTGTCTGCCGGTTCCGATGACCCGACGGTCTTCCGGGCCAAGATGAGTGCGGTCGGGAGCGGGGGACGCGAGTGTTCGTCCTTCGCCGACTGCACCCAGCTGCTCGGGCAGGGCCTCGACATCAACTACGAGGGGGTCTCGGGCAGCGTCGAGCTGTCGAACAGTGCCGGTGACCCGGTCCGCGCCCGCTTCGAATCCTTCGGCTTCGACGCTGACGCCATCGAGGTCGACCCCGTCGAGTTCGAGGTCTCCTTCTGACATCGACCCGATGACCCGTCGACCCGGCGGGCACCGTGAGATGACTCAGGACGCGAGCGGAGAGGTTTCGTCGCTCCCTTGCATCGGCTCGCGTCCTCCGTTTCCGACCGTCGCTCAGCGCCTGCCGGCGCAGCTCCTCACAGCAGATCGTCGACGTACGCCAGATAGCCGACGTAGAACTTTCCGAACTCGCCGTACAGCGCGGAGCCCTTGTCGTACCGCAGGGTGTAGACGACGTCCTTGATCACCTCGAGATTGACGCCGAACAGGGTGACACCCCACTCGTGGTCGTCGAGCCCGGTCGACCCGGTGACCAGCTGCACGATCTTGCCGGCGAACGCACGGCCGCTCGAGCCGTGTTCCATCATCATGTCGCGACGTTCCTCGTACGGCGTGGCGTACCAGTTGGCGTGCGCCTCGCGCCGCTTGCTCATCGGGTAGAAGCAGAAGGCCGGCTTCCCCTCGGGTGGGAGCACCGGGTACAGGCGAGCCTGCACGGCTTCCTCGGGCATCCCCTTGGCGTACTCGCTGACCTCGGTGATGGACAGGTAGCTGTCGACCACGCGCAGGCCGGCGTGCTGCAGGCCGGTCTGGAGCTCGCGCAGTGCACGAACATCCTGGCCGAGCCCCATGACCGCCACGTCGCCCTTGTGTCCCAGGATCGCGGCGGTCACGACCTGGCACTCGTGCTCCTCGGCGGTCTTGATCGCCGACTTCACGCCTTCACGATCGACGTGCTTGCCCGGGGTACAGAACAGGTGGAGGACGCAGACGCCCGTTTCCATGCGCATGACCGCAGGCTACCGAGCGCGTGTCAGGACGGCCCGGCGAGCCGTTCGGGCGCGTACACGTTGCAGCGGTCGTCGCGAACGAACCCGACGAGGCAGAGGTTGGCGCGACGGGCCGCGTCGACCGCCAACGCGGTCGGCGCGCTGACGGCGACGACGGTGCCGAAACCAGCCGCCCATGCCTTCTGCACCATCTCGACACTCGCGCGCCCGCTGACGAACAGACCGAGTCCGTTGGCGGGTAGCTGGCCGGCGAGGAGCATGGCCCCGACGACCTTGTCGACGGCGTTGTGCCGCCCGACGTCCTCGCGAACGAGGCCGATCGTTCCGTCGCGATCGAAGACCGCGGCGGCGTGCACCGCACCGGTCACGTCGAACAACTGCTGCCGGTCGGCGACGAGCCCAGGCACGCTGGCCAGCAGGTCGAGCGGCATCGGCGCCGAGTCGGCCAACGCGTGCAGTCGATCGCTCATCTCGTCGAGCTGTTCGCTGCCGCACCAGCCGCAGCTCGACGAGGTCGTGCCCAGCCGCGGGGTCGGAGTCGGCGCGCGACCGCCGGTCTCGACCGTGACGACGTTGAACTCGGATTCGACGGCGCTCCCACTCGAGCAGTAGCGCACGCCCGTCACCGGACAGCTCGCGAGGAGACCCTCGGTGTGGCAGTACCCGACCGCCAGTTCGAAGTCGTGGCCGGGAGTGCGCATCGTGGTCGACACCAACGCGTCGTCGAGCTGGATCGTCATCGGTTCCTCGACGATCAGATCGTCGGGTCGACGTCGGGCACCGTCCGGGGTCACCGACGTGACGAGGAAACGGCGCGTGCGCGATCGGCTCACCGGGCCAGGCTACGGAACGCCGCGGCGGCTCGCGCGGGTGCGCCCGGGTCGCACTGCAGGAACAGCGATGGCTCGGTCAGCTCGACCTCGAGCACCAACGGGCCCTCCGGTCCGGGCAGCAGGTCGATTCGGGCGTATGCAGTCAGGGGGAGGAGTCGCATCACCTGGTCCCCGATCGACCGCTGGGTGGGCGTCGCCGTTCGATCCTCGACCCGTTCCTCCGCGAACAGCCCACCCTCCCACGAGACCGGACCGACGAGGATGGGCGCCTTCGCGAACGCGTGACTGAACCGACCGCCGACGTAGACGAGGCCCGTCTCGCCGTCCGTGTCGACGCCCGAGATGTAGGGCTGCACGAGCGCGACGCGCCCGGAGGCGTGAATCGACTCGACGTGGCGTTCGGCGGCAGCTCGATCGTTGCGACTACGAATCACGCCGTTCGCGCCGGCGCCCACGGACGGCTTGACGACGACGTCGCCGTCGAGGTCGACCAGCGCCGGGACGTCGATCGGATCGCCCGATCGGACCACCGCGGTCGGGATGGTCGGCACGCCCTTGCCGGAGAGCTCTCCCAGGTACCGCTTGTCGGTGTTCCACTCGACCACGTCCACCGGGTTCCAGAGCGCCGTGAGCGACTCGACGCGACGAGCCCACGCGATGAACTCGTCGCGTCGCTCGTGGTAGTCCCAGGTGGAGCGGATCACGACGACCCGGTAGAAGCTCCAATCGACGGTCGGATCGTCCCAGACCACCACCTCCGCAGCCGTCGTCAGCTCCGACATGAGCAACGGGAGGTCGGTGTCGAGCTCCCGCGCCGCAGCACAGGTGACCAGGGCGATCATCGCCCGAGACTACGCTCGCCCACCATGAACGAGACCAGCATCGGCCGGAACGTCGCGGCCGAGTTCCTGGGCGCGACGATCGTGATGTTGGGTGGTCCCGGCCTCATCGTCCTGGGCAGCGGCAGCATCGGACCCTTGGGAATCGCCATCGGGTTCGGTCTCGCGATCGCGATCTCGATCGGCGCGATCGGTGCCGTCGCCAACCCGATGTTCTCGCTCGCGCTGTGGTTCTCGAGAGGCATCACGACGCGGGAACTCGGAGCCGATCTCGTCGGTCAACTGTCGGGTGGCCTGTTCGGCGCAGCGCTGATCTTCGGGCTCAACGACACCGATCGGCCGGCCGGCGGTGCGCCCGGCTGGGATCACTCGGGTTTCGGCGAGCTCGGGGTCGTGATGGGGGCGGAGTTCGTGGTGTCGGTCATCGTCGTCGTCGTCCTGCTGTCGTCGCTCAGCCAGCAGCGGTCGAGCGGGGCCGTGGCCGCACTGACCGGTGCTGCATACACGCTGGGCACGCTCTTCCTGCTCGACATCTCGGGGAGCGGTCTGAACCCCGCACGCAGTCTCGGCACCGCCGTCTTCGCCGACACCGATCCCAACGCACTGGGTCAGGTCTGGGTGTTCATCCTGGTGCCGATCGCGGCAGCGTTCGCAGGGGTCATCATCTGGCTCGCGATCGACGACGCCACGATCGACGACACGATCTTCGACGACACCGTGCTCGAGGACCTCAGCGATCAGATCACCGGCGACCACGACTGATTCTGACGGTGGCATCGATCGCAGCGGTCGCGTTCGTGCGCGCGGTGATGATCGGTCGCGAGGGCCTGCACCGTGGGGTCCTGCTCGACATCGTCGAGGGTGCCGGAGGCCGCGATGCGGCGTCGTACATCTCCACCGGGAACGTGTCGTTCGTCGCCGAGGAGTCGGCGATCGAGGCCATCACGGAGCGGATCGAGTCCGCCATCGCAGCCGTGGTGGGACGGCCGACGCCCCTCTTCGTGCGGCGCTTGGACGTGCTCGCCGCGATCGTCGAGCAGCGGCCGTTCGCCGAGGCGCCGTTCGTCGACCCCAGCGACCGGATCGTGACGCTGTTCCGGACCCGAGTGCCGGACGCGCTGCGCTTGCCGATCGTCTCGAAACGGGGTGACTTCAACGTGTTCGCGGCCGGCTCGGCCGAAGTGTTCAGCGTCACCCGTGCCGTGGGTGGGCGAACCCAGGCACCCGGTGGCGTCATCGAACGCATGGCCGGTGAGCCCGTCACGAGCCGGGCGTGGGCGACCATCGAGCGAATCGTCGACGCCCTCGCCTGAACGCGAACGAGCCCGGGCCGGACCCGGGCTCGTTCAGCGGTGCGAACCAACGTCAGCTGTCGAGGAACGATCCGATCCAATCGAGCTCTGCGGCTCGGTCGACGCGGAACACGCCACCGATGCCGGCGCAGTTGTTGTTCAGCCCGAACGAGGTGACCGCGATCAACGTGTCGCCGACCAGGGTCGGACCGCCCGAGTCGCCGAAGCAGGTCCCGCCGTGCTTGGCGTCACCGCTCAGGGTCATGGAGTTGCTGCCCGGCAGGTTTCCGATGCCGGCGACGCCCTGGGTGTTCACGATCATCAGATCGGCCTGGTACCGGACCCGCTCGGCGACCGTCTTGTCCGGCTTGACCGGGTTCGCAGATGCCGCCTGCAGGCCGTAGCCGACTGCGGTCACCGTGCTGTTCTTGCGACCCTTCGGGAGCGTGTCGACGAAGCCCGCAACGGGAAGTGAGGCGTAGGCACCCATCGGCACCGGCGTGTCGAGCTTCACGACGCCGAGGTCGTAGAGAAAGAAGGCGTTGGGATCGTAGCTGGGATGGGTGTGCGTCGTCCCCGATGTCTCGCCGGTCGACGGATAGCCGTTGCCCGGGATGCCGCTCTGCACATCGGTCGCGAACCAGATCTCGGCGCTCACCGCCGGCGCCTCGGTGCAATGGCCTGCTGTGACGTAGACGGTGGAGGAGATCAGCGATCCACTACACCTCCACAGCGTGTTCCCTGCAGCGTCCTTGGCCACCATGAGGCCGACGTACGGGTGGCTGTCGCCGTCGAGCGTGCCGCCCCTCGTGATGGCGTTCGCCGGCCCTGCGATCGTGATCAGCGAAACGGCAGCCACGGCTGCCGCGATCAACTTCTTGCGCATGTAGTCCTCCCAAGACTCGACGGACGGTCGACTGACCGGCCTGTTGGATTCCGCCCGAGCGCGAACGTACAGCGTTCGGATCGTCCATCACGAGACGTGCGATCTCCGGAACGTTTCGACCAACGGTCCCTGGGCGGGCCATCACGCGAGTGAGCCCGGGCCGGCGGCCCGGGCTCGTTCGCGCATTGCGAGTTGTGCCTGGCACATCTCGCGATGTGGGGTCGGATCAGTAGTCGTGGTCGTGGCCGCTACCGGCGTCGGCCTCGGGCTTGTCGGCGACAATCGCCTCGGTGGTGAGGAAGAGCGCCGCGATCGAGGCGGCGTTCTGCAGGGCCGACCGGGTCACCTTGGCGGCATCGATGACGCCGATCTTGACGAGGTCTTCGTAGACGCCCGTGGCGGCATTGAGACCCTCGGACCCCGTCAGGTCCCGCACACGGTTGATGACGACGCCGCCTTCCATGCCGGCGTTCTCCGCGATCTGCTTGAGTGGGGCCGTGAGCGCCTTGGCGACCAAACGGGCGCCCGTGGCCTCATCACCCGCGAGCTTCGCGGCAGCGGCCTCGACCGCATCGAGCGAGCGCACCAGTGCGACGCCGCCGCCCGGCACCACACCTTCCTCGATGGCCGCCTTGGTCGTGCTGACGGCGTCCTCGATGCGGTGCTTCTTCTCCTTGAGCTCGACCTCGGTGGCGGCACCGACCTTGAGCACGGCGACCCCGCCGGTCAGCTTGGCGAGGCGCTCCTGGAGCTTCTCACGGTCGTAGTCGGAGTCGGTGTTCTCGATCTCGCTCTTGATCTGGCTGATGCGACCCTTGATGTCGGCCTCGTCGCCGGCGCCCTCGACGATGGTGGTCTCGTCCTTGGTGATGATGATGCGCTTGGCGGTGCCGAGCAGGTCGAGCGTCGTGTTCTCGAGCTTGAGGCCGACGTCTTCGCTGATGACTTGGCCACCGGTCAGGATCGCCATGTCCTGGAGCATCGCCTTGCGGCGCTCGCCGAATCCCGGCGCCTTGACGGCGGCCGACTTGAACGTGCCGCGGATCTTGTTGACGACGAGCGTCGCGAGGGCTTCTCCCTCGACGTCCTCGGCGACGATGACGAGTGGCTTGCCGCCCTGCATCACCTTCTCGAGCACCGGGACGAGGTCGCGCACTGCAGTGATCTTCGACGACACGAGCAGGATGTACGGGTCGTCGAGCGACACCTCCATACGATCCGTGTCGGTCACGAAGTACGGCGAGATGTAGCCCTTGTCGAAGCGCATGCCCTCGACGAGGTCCATGTCCATGCCGAAGGTCTGGCTCTCCTCGACGGTGATCACGCCGTCCTTGCCGACCTTGTCGATCGCTTCGGAGATGAGCTGCCCGATCTCGTCGTCGGCGGCCGAGATCGCGGCGACCTGGGCGATCTGATCCTTCGAATCGACGTCGACGGCAAGACCCTTGATCGCGTCGACGGCAGCGTCGACCGCCGACTCGATGCCGCGCTTGAGGCTCATCGGATTGGCGCCGGCCGCCACGTTGCGCAGACCCTCGCGAACCATCGCCCAGGCGAGCACGGTCGCGGTCGTGGTGCCGTCGCCGGCCACGTCGTCGGTCTTCTTGGCGACCTCCTTGACGAGTGCCGCACCGATCTGCTCGTACGGATCCTCGAGCTCGATCTCCTTGGCGATCGAGACACCGTCGTTGGTGATCGTGGGAGCGCCCCACTTCTTGTCCAGCACGACGTTTCGGCCCTTCGGGCCGAGGGTGACCCGCACGGCATCGGCGAGCTTGTTCATGCCCGCCTCGAGCCCGCGACGAGCCTCCTGGTCGAACGCAATCTGCTTCGGCATCTGGGTGTCCTCCGTTGGACGGTTGATGTGCTCGAATACGAATCAGCACTCGCGCAGCGCGAGTGCTAGCACTCTACAGCCTCGACTGCTAACCGGACAATGCCCAATCTCGAACTGTCTGCGTGGAACCGGGAACCCGACGGTTCCACGCAGACAGTTGGGGCGGGGGGAGGGGGTGGGGTGATCAGGCGCCGCCGGCGACCGCAGGGATGATGCTGACGGTGATGCCGTCAGCGACCTTGGTGTCGAGACCGTCGAGATACCTGACGTCGTCGTCGTCGACGAAGATGTTCACGAACTTGCGCATCGATCCGTCGTCGTCGAGGAGCCGGCCGGCGAAACCTGGGTGGGCCGCTTCGAGCCCCGCGATCACATCGGACAGGGTTCCGGAATCGACTTCGATGGTCTTGTTCCCGCCCGACATCGGGCGGAGCGTGGTGGGGATACGAACGGTGACAGACATAGCGCAAAAGATAACCGGGTGGGTCGGCTTTCCATTCCGGATCGCGGCCGGGCGGTAGGTTCACGGCGTGAAGGTGGTCGCCGCTGTCGACAAGTTCCGGGGCACCGCCTCGGCCGCCGAGGTCGCGGCCGCGATCGGCCACGCATGCTGGGAGCACGGTCACGACTGCGTCGAAGTGCCCCTCGCCGATGGCGGTGAGGGACTGCTGGAGGTCCTGGGCGGCGCCAACCGAACATCGATCGTGACCGGACCCCTGGGCGAACCGGTCGAGGCGAGGTGGCGGCTCCGACGCGGCACGGCCGTCATCGAGATGGCGCTCGCGAGCGGGCTCGTGCTCGCCGGCGGCGCCGAACGCAACGACCCGCTGGAGGCGACCACGTACGGCACCGGCGAACTGATCGACGCAGCACTGACCGCCGGCGCGAAGCGCATCATCGTCGGTCTCGGCGGATCGGCAACCACCGACGGAGGCCTGGGGGCGCTGCGTGCCATCCGTTCGCCCGCCCGCCTCAAGGGGATCGAGCTGCTCGTCGCGTGCGATGTGACGACCCGCTTCACCGACGCTGCTCGGGTATTCGGGCCCCAGAAGGGCGCGACGCCGGCCCAGATCGAACTGCTGACCCGACGCCTCGAACAGCTCTCGCAGCGGTTCGAGCATGATCATGGTGTCGATGTGACGACGATCGACGGCTCGGGGGCGGCGGGCGGCATCGCGGGCGCTCTGGCGGCGGTGGGGGGACGCCTCGTACCGGGGTTCGAGCTGGTCGCCGACGAGGTCGACCTGTACGACGATCTCGACGGCGCCGATCTCGTGATCACCGGTGAGGGGCACCTCGACGAGCAGAGCTTCGGCGGCAAGGTCGTCGGCGGGGTCGTCGGCATCGCCGCCGAGCACGAGGTTCCCGTCGTGGCGATCGTCGGCGTCGCCGACGACGACGTGCGCGACCGGCTACCGGTCTACGTGCTGGCCGACCGATTCGGACCCGAACGGTCGATGCGCGAACCACTCTGGTGCGTCGAGCAGATCACCGCCGAGGTCCTCGCCGACCATCCGACATGACGAGGCCCGCCAGGCGAGGATGGATCACCCGGCGGTGGTCGTGGTGCTCTCGCCCGCGACCGGCGGGTTGGTCACCACCGTCGCACCATCGGATGCGACCTGCGGAGCCAGCTCGGCGAGGGTCTTGCCGGCCTTGTCGTTGCCGAGCATCAGCAGCACCCCGGCACCGTTGAGCGAACCATCGCTCGTGGGAGGCGTCGTCGGCATCGGTGCGATCGTCGCCACCCCTCCCAGCACACGACTGAGCGAATCGGCCACCTGTTGGGCCGAGGTGATCGAAGGTTCGAAGTAGATCACCGACTCGTCGACGTCGCCGACCGCGGTGCTCGCATTGACCGGGTCGACCATCGTGAACCCTGGGCCGGTTTCGAGAGCCCGCGTCATCGAACTGGCGGAGCCACTCACGGTATTCGCGTTGGCGACGAGCACAGAGGCGCCGGCAACGACGAGCGGCGGCTCGGTCGTGGTGGTCGGCAACGTCGCGATGGTCGAGTCGGCGCCTGCGTCGTCGGTGCCGGCATCGGTGCCACCAGCGGCGGCCTCGGCACCGCCGGCCGAGCCATCGAAGTCGAGCGCCTGCTCGCCCCCGTCGCTGATCGAACGCAGGACGAGGAACCCGGCAACCACGGCGACGACGGCCAACACGATCGCGAGCGCACCGCTGACCGGTGCTCCCCCGTCGCTCACCCGGGCTCGACGGGGCATCTGTGCGGATCCGTCGGGTACGTCGCTCATAGGTGTGCGCCTCCCTGCGCATCGGTGCCCGTGTCGAGGCGCTCGCGCCGCCGACGAAGACGTTGACGTTGCAGGCGGCGGACCACGAGTGGATCGTGGTCGAGGGCCTCGGGTTGCTCGAGCAGTTCGTTCAGCTCGGCATAGTACTCGTCGGCAGAGCACTGGAACCGCGCACGCACCAGCAGCTCCTTCGGCTCGTCGAACGTCCAGAACGTCCGCTCGAACTCCAACATGGCCTGCTGCCGTTCGGTGATCACCCGCACAGCCTGGCCGTCCGATGGGGTGCTTTACAAGCACCCCCCGTCAGGACCGGGGAGGATCCGTCGTTCCGTTCGCGTTCGACCCGCCTGCATCCGCCGTTCCGGCGGTCTCGGTGGGCCATCGATGCAGCGGCGACGGGATTCGACAGAAGGGGGTCGACCCTGGTGGCGCGCCCGGGGGCTCGACGCACGTGATCACGAGGGCCGCGACCGATCCGCGGAGGCTCTAGCTTGTCGAACGTGTCCGACGGCTCGACCTCCGATGAACGTCGCAGGCGTCCGTACCTGATCGGCGTGGCCGGCGGCAGCAACTCCGGAAAGACGACCATCGCGACCCGGCTGGCCGAGCTGATGGGAGGCGAACACCTGTCGCTGATCAAGCTCGACTCGTACTACATCGAGCGCGCCCACGAGCCGATGGAAGCGCGGGCAGCGGCCAATTACGACCATCCCGATGCGTTCGACTGGGACCTCTTGAACGACCACTTGGCGGCGCTCACAGCCGGAGCTGCCGTCGAGGTGCCGATCTACGACTACACCATCCACGACCGTTCGGACCGCTGCGAGACCGTGCGCGCATCTCGCGTCGTGGTCGTCGAAGGCATCCTCGTGCTCTGGGAGCCGCGCCTGCGCGAGCGCTTCGACCTCAAGATCTTCGTCGACACACCGGCAGACCTGCGGATCATCCGGCGGCTCCGCCGCGACGTCGCGGAGCGCGGCCGAACCCCGGAGAGCATCCTCGACCAGTACCTGGCAACGGTCCGCCCCAGTCACGAACGCTTCATCGAACCGAGCAAGCGGCACGCTGACGTGATCGTGCCCGAGGGCGGGCTGAACCGGCCAGCCCTCGAAGTCCTGCTCGCTCGGGTACGCGAGCTGGCGAGCGACGCCTGAGCGCGGGTGCGGCGGGGCCGGAGCGAGCGCTCGGCCTCAGCCCCCCGACGTGTCGTCCGTCGTGTCGCTGCCCGCGTCGTCGGCTGTCGTGTCGGTGGGAGCAGCGGTCGTCGCGGGGGCGACCCGACCCTGGAGCTCGTCGAGCGGCTTGTCGGCGATGTCATCGCCCATCAAGACCAGCACGCTGGCATCGCCGAGCTCACCCGACTCGGTGGGAGCGGGAGTGGTGACCTCGAGCACCTCGATGGCACCGCCACCGAGCGCCGCCTTCACGGAGTCGGCCACCGCCTTCGCGTCGGCGTCATCGGCCACGTGGTAGATCTGGGAGACGGAGAGATTGCTGACGGTGTCGCTCGAATTGGTCGCAGCCGCGGTCGTGAAGCCAACGGCGGCAAGCCGATCGGTGAGGCGGCCGGCAGCTCCGTTGATGCCGCTGGCGTTGGCGACGACGACCGTGGCGCCCTCGGTGACGTACACGATCGGCGCCAGTGTGGTGGTGGTCGCGACCGGCGGTGTCGTCGTGGGCGTCGCCACCCCGCGTGTGGTCGTCGTGACGGCTTCGGAAGCGACCGATGTCGTCGATGCGGCGTCGTCGTCATCGCCACCGCAGGCACCGAGCACGAGCGCGGCGATGCCGAGACCGGCCAGCAGCGCCGGCGAGGACCATCGTCGTCGCCGAGCAGCAACCACGACGTGCGAGAACGGAGCTGGCGATGTCGATGTCACGTCCCCGACGCTAGCCATCGCGCCAACACCGCGCGGACCACCCTCGTGCCAGCGGTCGGCGCGAGCGATCGCGCTCCCGGTCGCGTGGTCGTTCGCGCCGGGTCTGGCGGGGTCTGGCTGGGTGTGGCCGGGTCAGATCTCGGCGTCGACGACAGCGAGGAACTCGCTGATGTCCGCAGGGACGGCATCGTCGACAGGCTGAACCTCGACGCCGCGTCCGACCTCGTCGAACTGGCTCACGGTCGGCATCGTCGGCAGCACCGCCATCACCTGCTCGATCACGGTCGGGTCCCACTGGCTCCCGGAATGCTCGCGGAGCACAGCGTGCGCCATCTTGACCGACATCGCCGTGCGGTATTGGCGGTCGTGCGTCATGGCGTCGAAGGCGTCGCAGACGGCGATGATCCGGGACGCCAGCGGAATGTCGCGCCCGGCGAGACCGTCGGGATAGCCACGACCGTCGATCCGTTCGTGGTGAGAACGCACGATCGATGCCGCCGAGGCGAGCGACGGGTCTGCGGCCAGCATCTCTTCGCCGTGGATGGTGTGGAGCTTGATGACCTCGTACTCGTCGACCGTCAGACGACTTGGCTTGGTCAGGATCTCGTGGGGGACCCTGAGCTTGCCGACGTCGTGCAACATCGCGGCCAGGCCCAGGTCGCGCATGTCGCGCGCCGACATGCGGAAGCGCTCACCGACTCGCATCGCCATCTCGCCCGTGCGGATCGTGTGGTCGCGAGTGATCTGGTCCTTGCGCTCCAGGTCGGCGACGAACTGGTGCACCAGCGGGCTGAGGCCGAGCTCGAAGGCGCTGAGCGGATCGCGGATCAGGACCGGAGCGAGGATGTCCTGTGCCGAGCGTGACATCCGCTTCGACACGCCCATCCCGATGCAGGCACCGATCACACCGAGGGAGCCGGCGATGTGCATCCACCAGAATCCCGTGCTGTACGGCGTGTCGACCATGGGGAGAAGCGCCGTGACGCTCAACAACGCGATCGACAACGACGCGATGAGGTTGGAGGAGCGGCGACCGAGCTCGTAGAAGCGCAGCTGCCGGACCGAGAGCGCTCCGAGCGCCGCCATCATGCCGATCGACACCAGGATCGCCATCGGGTCCGTGGGACCGGGGACGACGATGGCATCGGGGAAGAACACGACGATCGACGCGATCACGAAGACCCCCACGAGCGACAACAGCGCCCAGTCACGCCAGTGCCGGGCCGCCCAGCGACCGAACGAGGATCGCGATCGGAGCAATGGTGCGGCAACGGCGACCGCGATCGGCAGCGACAGGAACGCCGAGGTCCGGAACGCCGCCGTCTCCTCGAACAGCACGTCCGGCGTGACCAGCCCTCGCACGAGCGGCATCACCGACGCTGCCATCAGCGCCGTGCCGAGCAGGCCGATCTCGGCCATCTCGCGCCGATCGGCGAGCGCGATCACGACGGTCGATCCGATCACGCAGGTGAGCGCGGCCACGGTCACCAGACTGAACAGGAGCTGGGGATTCTCCCATCGACCGTCGCCCAATGGGCCGAAGACGGACAGTGCGGTCAAGGCAGCCATGGCCGAGACGACGACCAACCACCCCAACCGACCTGGGGACAGACGCAATGAGCTCACGTGGTTCTCATCGGTCGATATCCGCGCGTTCTTGAGGGGCCCGGCCGTGCGGGGCATGCGTGACGACGGGTGTCCACGCGAAGGGATCTGGCAGTCTGGGATCCCATGGACGGCAACGGCGTCGGCGAGGCGCGTCCAGCACGACGCCGGCGCGTCCAGGCCGATCGGCTCGCCGTCGCGGGCGGAGTGACGGCGATCGTCGTGCCGGTGCTGTGGGTCGTGTTGACGCGGGAAGATCGCTTCACCGGCGACATGGCGCTCATCGAACTGCGGGTGCGCGATGTGTTGTCGGCCCATCCGCCCGTTGCCGGCGCCTACTCGCGCTACGGCTGGGCGCATCCGGGGCCGTGGCAGTTCTACGTGTTCGCGATCCCGTATCGCCTCCTCGGCGGCAGCGCACGTGCGCTCCAGTTGACGACGCTGCTGTTCAACACCATCGTGGCGATGACGATCGTCTGGCTCGCGGCACGACGAAGCAGAGCGACGGCGATCGTGACCGGGGTCGCACTCCTGGCACTGGTGGCGGGCCTCCGGCCACAGTCGATGGCATACGGATGGAACGTCACGGTGACCGTGCTCCCGTTCGTCTTGGCGGCGATCGGCTGCTGGCGGATCGTCGAGGGCGACCGGTGGGCGCTGCCGATCACCATCGCGGCGGCGCTGTTCGTCTTCCAAGCACATGTCGGGGTTGGCATCGTGCTCGTGCCGCTCGTCCTGGCCACCATCGCCGTCGCGGGAGCGAACGCTCTCCGCTCACGCCAGGACCCGGCCGCCGAACACCCGCCCGGTGGGCAGGCGTGGGTGTGGTCCTCGGTCGTCACCGCGCTCGCGCTGGCGCCGCTCGCCTACGACGCGGTGACCGAACCGCCAGGCAACATCGGTCGGTTGCTGCGATGGACGGTGACCAACGACGAACCGCAGGTCGGCCTCATCCAGTCGCTCCGGATGGTCGGTCGGAGCTCGTCGCTGTCGTTCCTCGCCGATCCGCAACTGCCCGGACGGTTCCTCCTCGAGTTGGGCGACGTTGATCCCGGCCTGCTCCCCGGCACCTCGATCGTCCTGCTCGTGGCGGCGGGGATCGTCGCCCACCGGAAGCAGTGGACCGGCGAACGCACCTGGTGCGCCATGCTCCTGATCCTGTGGTGTGTCGGCGTGATCGCCGCGGCCGCGATCACCGAGCCGGTCGGCTGGTGGCTCGTCCAGTGGCTGCAGCCGCTGGGGTGGCTCACCTGGGCCGCGATCGCCCTGGTCGCATGGCGCCTGATCGCGGAGCGAGACACGATCGATCGTCGGACGGCGACTGCGTACGCGATTGGAGCTGCCGTGGTCGTCGGGGGCATCGCGATCATCGATCATGGTCGTGATGCCCTTGCATGGCCGGATCCCGAGGCCGAGTTCACCCGACCCGTCGACGAGTTGTCGGCCGCGATCGCGAGGACCGACGACGATCGGATCGCGCGCCTTGATTTCGCGGGCGAGTCGCTGCTTGCCGAGACGATGGTGTCGGGCGTCGTGAACCGCCTCGCAGCGCTCGGGTTCGAGGTCTGCGTCGACGAGCGGCTCGCCTACAAGCTCGGTGAGCGGCGGGTGTGCCCACCGAACGTCGACCGCAGGTTCGTGCTGCGTTACGAACCCCGGAGCCTTCCCGCCCCGGGCGGGACCTCCGTCGTCGTCGACGTCGACCCCTTGACCCCGAGCGAGCGCATCGAAGCCGACACCATCGCCGAGACGGTCGCCGCGATCCTCGTCGAGACCGGCCGTGCCGATCAGGTCGCGATCCTCGACTCGCCGCTCGCGGATGTCGTCCTGCTCGGCGATCCGCCCGCAGAGTTGATCGCTGTGGCCGATCTGGTGAAACGGTTGGCGGCGCTGCGACGGGTTCCGGGTGATCGGTACGTGCTCTACGTCTCGTCCTGACCCGCATCCGATGTGACATCGGTCGCGGAGATCGGTTCGAGTCGATCGCGAGAGGACGCGGTTTGGAAGGATCGGGAACATGGCCGGGACGATCGATCGTGATGCGCTGCTCGCGAAGTACCGCGAAGAGCGCGACAAGCGACTTCGCGACGACGGCAACGAGCAATACGTGGAGGTCACCGGAGCGTTCGCCCACTACGTCGAGGACCCGTACGTCGAACCATTCGAGCGAGCACCCCTCGTCGACGAGGTGACGGTCGCGTTCATCGGAGGTGGATTCGCAGGCCTCGTCACCGCTGCGAAGCTGAAACAAGCCGGCGTCGACAACGTGCGCATCATCGAGAAGGGCGGCGACTTCGGCGGTACGTGGTACTGGAACCGCTACCCGGGTGCACAGTGCGACACCGCAGCGCTCATCTACATGCCGCTCCTCGAGGAGACCGGCCACATGCCGACCGAGAAGTACGTGCATGCGCCCGAGATCCTCGAGCACTGCCGGCGGATCGGTGAACACTTCGACCTCTACGACAATGCCTGCCTGTCGACCGAGGTGACCGGTCTCGAGTGGCACCAGCCGTCGTGCCGGTGGATCATCCGCACGAACCGCGGCGATGAGATGCGCGCCAGGTTCGTGGCGATGGGAACCGGCCCGCTGCACCGGCCGAAGCTGCCCGGCATCCCGGGGATCGAGACGTACGAAGGTCACAGCTTCCACACCAGCCGGTGGGACTACGACTACACGGGAGGCGATCCGTCGGGAGCCCCGATGACGGGGCTGGTCGACAAGCGGGTCGGCATCATCGGCACCGGAGCGACGTCGGTGCAGTGCATCCCCCACCTCGCCCGCGCATGCGGTGAGCTCTTCGTCTTCCAGCGCACCCCGTCATCGATCGACGTGCGCAACAACCAGCCGATCGATCCGGAGTGGTTCGCCACCCTCGAGCCCGGCTGGCAGCGGAAGTGGCTCGAGAACTTCACGATCCTCCAGACCGGTGGCTTCGCCGACCAGGACCTCGTCAAGGACGGATGGACCGACATCAGCCAGCGCATTCGCGACAAGCTGTTCTCGAGTCCGAATCCCGAGTTCACGCCCGAGGCCTTCGAACGCGCATATCACGACAGCGACGACGAGAAGATGACCGAGATCCGCGCTCGGGTCGACGAGATCGTCGCCGACGAGATCACGGCCGAGAAGCTGAAGCCGTGGTATCGCCAATTGTGCAAGCGGCCCTGCTTCCACGACCAGTACCTCCAGGCCTACAACAACCCGAACACACACCTGATCGACACCGACGGCAAGGGCGTCAGCCGGATCGACGAGACCGGTGCCTGGGTGGGCGACGAGCACTACGAGCTCGACTGCCTGATCTATGCCTCGGGCTTCGAGGTCGGCACCGACTACGCGCGGCGGTCCGGATTCGATGCCGTCGGCCGGAACGGACTGAGGCTGTCGGAGAAGTGGGCGGACGGCATGCTCAGCCTGCACGGCATGCACGTCCACGACTTCCCCAATGCGTTCATCGTCGGTCCGACGCAGGCTGCCAACCTGATCTCGAACATCCCCCACAACCTGGTGGAGGCAGGGGAGACGATCGCCGTGATCATCCGACACGCGCTCGCGGTCGGCGCCGACATCGTCGAAGTGACCGAGGAGGCCGAAGCGGCCTGGGTGCACCGGCTGGAGCACGGCGGACGACGCTTCGGCAACAACCCGGACTGCACGCCCGGCTACTACAACAACGAAGGTCGATCGGCGGGCCGCCGCGGCTTGTTGAACAGCGTCGGCTACCCCGAGGGACCCGTCGCGTACTTCGAGTACATCGACGCGTGGCGATCCTCCGGGGACTTCGAGGGTCTGATGATCCGCTGAGACATCACGCCCGCTGCCGGATACGTCGTCACCATCGACACGATCGAGTGCCACCATACGGTCGATCCGGTACGCCGAGTCGGCGATCAGATCGAACGAGAATCACGGCACGGTTCCCCACGAACACCCGTCGGTAACGCGAGGTCACGCTCGGTCGCCGATCGTCTCACCGACGACCCCCGCCCCGGAGACACGAACACCACCGACGATCGTCTCGAGTACCGAGTTCCGCTGAGCACCTCGACGACCTCGCGGTAGGCTGTACCCCGGTGGCACGTGGATGACGAATCGGGAACCGCAGCTCCCCGATTCTCCATGAGGGACTCAGGCAGACGCACCCCGACGTGCGCGGCCGATCGCTGGGCCGAGATCGTCGAGACCTCCCACGAAGGGATGGCGCTGGTCGACCGAGACGGCCGCATCGGGTTCGTCAGCGACACCTTCGCCGCGACGTACGGCGTCGAGGCCGAGGCCCTCACCGGAACCGATCTGGTCGGGCTGCTGCCCGGTCTGGGCGTTCCCTCGAGTGGCTTTGCGGCTGTGCTGGAGCGCGGCACACCGGTCCGGCTCGAGATGCAGCGCCGCGGCGTCGACGGCCGGACGCGCTCGATCCGCCTCACGCTCGTGCCACGGCCCCGCGACCACGCCGGGTCGCGGGGCTTGATCGCAGTGGTCCGGGACGTGACGGACCTACGTCGAGCGCAACGTGAGCGGCGACGTGCCCAGCAACGCCTCACCGCCGTGGAGGAGGAGCTCAGGAGGCGCGTCGAGCGCGAGATCCACGATGGGCCGATCCAGATCCTGGCCGCATTGGCGCTCAGGATCACGACGAACTCGGGGGTCGGGCTCGGTCTTGCGGAGCCCAACCTGCTCGGACGATCGATCGACGAAGCGAACGGTGAGTTGCGGCGCCTCATCGGCGAGCTCACTGCCAGCGACCGCGAGACGACCGGCGCGAAACTCCAACGCTGGGCTGCGCCCCTGCTGAGCGGGACGTCGCTCTCGGTCACCGTGATCGACCGGCTCACGACACGCCCGGACCGAGCGACGACGGAGGCCCTGTTCGTCTTGTTGCACGAGGTGATCGTCGCGTCCGCTGCCTCCGGAAGCCCTCGCAAGGTCTCCGCCACGATCTCCGAGGACGACGGAGGTCACCGCCTCACCATCGAGATTGATGCGGTCGGGCCGCGCTGGCACCTCGACGCGACAGAGATCGCGCAGATCCACGCAGCTCGCGGCTCGGTCCGCGCGATGGGCGGGGCGCTCGACGTGGCGTGGGCTGTTCCGAACCAGTCCGGGAAGCCGGTGCACACGTTCAGCGCATGGCTGCCGAGACCCGGGACGAACGCGATCGAGATCGCCGTGTCCGGGCCGACCGTGAAGCCGACCGACGACGTGGGTGCCTGGTCGAGCGCTGGAGCCACGAACCCGCTCGACGAGTCGGACTGGGAGGCGCTCGCCGGGGCCTGCCATGAAGGGCTGTTGGAACTCGATGGCGACCTCGTGATCACCTTCGTGAACGGGGCCTACGCGGCCGCGATGCGTCGGCCGGCACCCGACATGGTGGGCCGTCCATTTTCGGAGGTCTTCGCTCCCGACGACTACGAGCGACTCAAGCCGTACGTCGACAAGGTGGTGGCAGGCAACGCGATCCGCTTCGATTGGCAGCGACGCAACGCCATCGGCGAACCGCGTTGGACACAGGTCTCGGCCTCACCGAGGTCGGATGCCGAGGGGGCGTTCGCCGGTGCCCTGGTCGTGACCCTCGACACGACCGAATTCCACCACACCATCGATCTCGCGCAGGACGTGTACGACCAGATCGAGCAGACCCGTCGGCGGGTCACCCACGACATCGCGCTCCGCCTGCGGGAAGGCCCACTCGAGCGATTGGAGGCGGTCAGCTCTCAGCTGATGGGTGTGGCCCCGCACGGCCCGGTAGCCGCACCGGTGAAAGCGATTCGGGACGAACTCGATCGTTCGATCGTTGCCCTTCGCGACTCGTTCTGGCAGCTGGCGGAGCCGAACCTCGCCGACCAGGACTGGTCGAGCGCGCTCCGCGAGTCGGTCGCACCATTGCTCGCCTCGACCCGCACGACGTTGTCGATCCACGTCGACGCGCTCGACCCACGAGACGTCGAACACGCATCGACCATGATCAGAGTTGCACGCGAAGCCGTCGCCAACGCCGTGCTGCACGGACGCGCCGACCACGTCCACGTGTCCCTCGTGGAGTACGAGCTGCACGACGAGCTCAGCATCGCCGACGACGGCGTCGGCATCGCGCCCGATGCGCCGCTCCTCCGCCCTGGCCATCTCGGCATCCGTTCCATGCGCGAGCGCGTGGCCGATTGCCGAGGAACACTCACGATCGAACCCGGGCCCGACGGCGGCACTGTCGTCGTCGCCCGACTTCCGAAGTCAACGACCGTGCCCGTCGCCGACGAGCCGTAGGCGGACCGAACCCAGCAACGGGCCGCGGACCAACCGGGCCATCTCGAAGCTGGTCCCGCTCGTTCACCCGACCCGGATGCGCCTCTGAGTTGGTCGTTTCCCCGTGCGATCCGCACGCGTCACGATGCGTCGACGAGCTCTTGGAGACCGGCGCCGCCGCGTACGCGTTCGATCTGGTAATGGGTGTCCGGCAGGTTGAGGAAGTTGGGTCGCAGCGGCGGGGCGCTCAAGACCTCGCGTCGTTGCAGCTCTTCGATGACGGCGGTGTGCGCTGGCGCGATCTTGCCGACGAGGAGCGTGTCCAGCCGCCCGCCTTGGCGGACGTAGTCGACGACGCCCTGCAACCCTCGGAGGTAGACGGCATCCTTCACCAAGCCCCCGCCGCGATGGACGCGCATCGCGATCATGAAGGCGTTGCGTTCGCTCACGCCGACGTCATCGACGAGGAGTCGATGGGTATCGGTGAACTCGGCCCCGTCGGCCACCGCACGCGCCGCCAGCACTCGCGCCGCGAGCGTCCGGAGTCGAGCCACGGTCAGCCCCCCGACGAGGTACTCCGCGAAGACTGCCAGTCCCTCCTGGAGCTCATCGTGGCGAGCGAGTCCGGACGCGAGGAGTCGCAACGGCTGGGATCGACCGTTCCAGTACGTGACGACGTGGGTGCCGACCTCGTGTTGGAGGAGCGCCTCGACTCGATCTTCCGGGATCGCCATGCCCCGACCGACCAGCAGATTGCCGGCCGAGACCATCAACGAGGACACGTCGTCGCGAAGGTCGACCCGCGGTGTGATGGAAGGATCGACGTCGCGATACGCGGCGAGTTCGACCTCGGCCGCAGCCGCGAATTGCTCACCGGAGATACGCCGCACCTTCCGGGCTCGATCGCGACCGTCGAGGCTGTCGATGACCGTTCGAGCCAGAGCGACGTCTTTGTCGTCGACCCGGCCGTACAACGCGACGCTCGTCGGAAGGAAACGGTCGGTGAGGCGATCGGCGATGAGCGACAACTTGAGCTCGAGCTCACTCTGCTTCTCCCGGAAGAGCGTCTCGATGGTCGGATCCTCGATCCGCTCGATCTTGATGTCGAACAGGCGCCGCTTCAACAGTGAGGGGTCGATCGTGTGGGGTCGGTACTGGAACGTCGGCGGCTTCGCGCCGCGTGATCGATGGAATCGCCGGTACGCGCCGTCCGCGTTCACCGGAGTGACAGCGAGGAGGAGATCGAACGACTCCGCAACGGCGGCGAGCTCGTGGTCGACCTCGTGGACTGCTCGGACGACGGCGCGGCGGCCCAGCGAGTGGTAGTGGAGCGGTCTGGAGGAGGTCTCCTCCCGGGCGAAGACGAACGCAGCCTGCGCCAGCGATCGCGAGACCTGTCGGATCATCGCTCGCCGTACCAATGGGTACGTCTCGCCGGACTCCGACGACCGCCACGCTGCGTACGCCGCGATGCCGACGAGGTGTGTGTTCGTCGACTTGGCCAACGCTGGCGCGATGAGTCGACGTTGACCGTTCGGGGCGATCGGCACGGATGCACGGACGAGCACATTGGCCCGCTGACCCAGGATCTTCACCCGCCGAAGGCCGGCGACGAGCGCATTCAGGGCCGGGGTGTCCTGCAGCTGACGCGGGATCGCCAACTCGAAGTCGGGCCTGATGTCATCGGCGACCGTCGTCGCGCCAACGGAATCGGCCTTCACCCAGATCTCGGCCAGCAGGAAACCTCCGAACGTCGCGGATTGAATCGATGCGATCCTCTCCACCAGTTCGTGCGTGAACGAACGCGCCGCCGGGTCCGACGGGGCGATCACGTACGAGGCCTGGCTGGCGACCAGCGAGCGCACCGCCTCGTCGGCACCATTCTCGGGTGGGCGGTACACCACGAGGAACGGCAGTTGCCGATCGATGTGGATGCGGCCGTCCGGTGGAAGCTTCCGTCGGACCTTGAGGCCGAGCTCGACCCGGGCCGAGATGGTGTCGAGCAGCGCCGGGTTGAGCGCTGATTCCCGCTGTGCTGTCATTCGACGTCGGTTCCTCGAGGTGGTGAAGCGCGGATCTTAGTGGTCCGGACCCACCGACGGAGCGGATCGACACAACCAGTACCGACCCTCCGGTGATCCCGCGAGATGGACGAGGCATGTCGACCGTGGGCCCGCGCCATCGAGCATGTGTTACGGTCGATCGCCCCCGGCGCAGCCGGCACGCACGGCCCGTCCGCGAACACGTCGCGCACATCCTCAGTAGGTGAGAGCATTGGAGACCACATGAGAATCGGCTTCGTCGTCAACGACGTCACGACCGAGGAGGCGGGATTCACGACGACACGACTCGGGGTCGCCGCAACCAACCGCGGCCACGAGGCGTGGACGATCAACGTCGGTGACCTGGCCTACGACCCCGACGAGCTGGTCAGAGCGCAAGCGCGAAGCGTGCCGAAACAGCGCTACAAAGATGGCGTCGGCTACCTCCGCGACTTGCAGGGGAAGGCGGCCGTGTCCGAGCGGGTGACCGTGGACGAGATGGATGTGCTGTTCCTGCGCAACGTGCCGTCCGACGAGAAGGGCAAGCGCGAGTGGGCCAAGTCCGCCGCCGTCGACTTCGGGCGCGTCGCGATGCGCCACGGCGTGATCGTTCTGAACGATCCGAACGGTCTCGCCAAGGCGGAGAACAAGATGTACTTCCAACTCTTCCCCGAGGAGGTCCGTCCCACGACGCTGATCACCCGCAATCGGCAGGACATCAAGGACTTCGTCATGTCCGAGGGTCGAGCCGTCATCAAGCCGTTGCACGGCTCTGGCGGCGAGGGAGTCTTCCTCGTACGCGCCGATGACACCGCGAACCTCAACCAGATGATCGATGCGGTCGCCCGGGATGGTTACGTCATCGTGCAGCAATACCTCGAGCGGGCCGAAGAGGGCGACACGAGGTTGTTCCTCATGAACGGCGCCCCGTTGCGACACAAGGGTCGGTACGCGGCGTTCAGGCGTCGGCGACGGGGTGGCGACATGCGCTCGAACCTCCATGCGGGCGGCTCGCTGGCGAGGGCAGATCTGGACGACGATGCGTTTCGGCTCGCCGAGATCGTGCGACCGAAGCTGGTCCAGGACGGCATGTTCCTCGTCGGGATCGACATCGTCGGCGACAAACTGATGGAGATCAACGTGTTCAGTCCCGGCGGTCTGGGGTCGGCGCAGAAACTCGAGGGAGTGAACTTCAGCGAAGCGGTCATCGACAGCTTGGAGCGCAAGGTCGACTACATGGGTTTCTACAAGCGCAACTTCAACAACACCGAGATGAACACACTATGAACGGCGCAGCGTGGGAGATCGTGCGTGGCGACGATCCGATCCTCGCGACGGCAATTCACGCCGGCCACGAACTGCGTACCGAGGCCGCTGCACTCACGGCGTTGCCCGACGACGAGCGCCTCCGCGAAGAGGACCCGTTCACCGACCGCTGGGTCGGGGTCGCTGGCAACAACATCGTCGTCTCGCGCTCACGTTTCGAAGTCGATCTCAACCGACCCCGCGACCAAGCGGTGTACCGCGAGCCCGCCGACGCCTGGGGGCTGAACGTGTGGAAGTCGGCCCCGTCCGACGAGTTCGTGAAGGGCTCGCTGGAACTGTACGACCAGTTCTTCTTCGAGCTCGGCGAGCTGTGCGACGACCTGGTCGCAACACATGGCTACTTCGTCGTGTTCGATCTGCACTCCTACAACCATCGGCGGCGTGGCCGGGACCATCCCGTCGACGATCCCGACGCCAACCCGGAGATCAACCTCGGGACCGAGTCGGTTCCTCCAGCCGGACGACGAATCGTCCACGCCGTCGCGGAAGCCATTCGAACCCATCCGTTCGACCACGGCCATCTCGACGTTCGCGAGAACATCAAGTTCAAGGGCGGTCGGATGACCCGGTGGATCCACGAGCGCTACCCGGACCAGGGGTGCTCGATCGCCGTCGAGGTGAAGAAGATCTACATGGACGAATGGACTGGCGAGCTGGAGGGGAACATCGCCGATGACATCGGCACCGTCCTGAACAGCGCGGCCGAAGCCGCCCGCAGCGAGCTGGGCGGATCACGGTCACCCTGAGCCCGAGCACGGTTCCCGACGGCCACCTGTCAGCGGGTCGGCCGCCGGCCGGCGATCGTCCTGACGTTCCGGAGCGCGCCCGCGTGCGAACGACGTTGGGAACGACGGGCTCGAAATCGGTGCGACATGTGGCCCGTTGCCCACGCTCGACGGGCTGACCTACGGTGCGGGTGCCTCGTCACGGTGGTCGAGGTGCCTCGGGCGGGGGTCCGAGGGGTGCAACGAACCGGGGAGTTCTGTCATGTCCACATTCTCTTCGCGCGTCCGGTGATCGACTCCGGGCCCGGAAACGGCATCTCGGCGTCGCCGCGACGCTTTCTCGCATCGGTGGCGGCCTTGCCGAGCAGTCCGGCATCGGCCGACGGCGGCGGCCACGGCCGCCACCACAGGCGCGACGTGGTCGTCGACCACGGCGAGTCGATCCAGGCCGCCATCGACGCCGCCAAGCCCGGCACCACGATCAAGGTGCGAGGAGACCACGCCGAGCAGGTGTGGATCAACAAGGACGGGATCGAGTTGGTCGGCAAGCGGGCAGCGCTCTCGATGCCGGCGGAACCGGACTTCGAGGCGCCGTGCGGCCCGACGCTGATCTGCGTTGTGAGCCCGACTGTGAACCCCGACGATCCGTTCGACCCTGGCAACTACCTGGACGACGTGACGATCTCGGGCTTCACCCTCTCCAATCCGGTCTACGACTCGATCGGGGTGTACTTCACCACCCTCTCTGTCAACCTGACGTGAGGCAGTTCCAGCTGTTGATTCGTTGAGTTGAGGGCGGGGAGGAGACCCCGACATGACTATCCGTGATTCTTCGGTCGCGCGCGTCCAGGCTGGCGTGGTGACCGATCCGATTCCTGATCCCCAGGTGCCCGAGCGATCGCGTGGACGCCGCCAGTTCAGCGCCAAGTACAAGGCGCGCATCTTGGATGAGTACGAGTCGCTCGACAAGGCCGGCAAGGGTGCCCTGTTGCGCCGCGAGGGCTTGTACACGTCGTTGATCTCGGAGTGGCGCGGTCAACGTGACCGTGGCGCGCTCGAAGCGCTCGGCCGTCGCGCCGGCCGCCCACAGACAGATCCGCGTGATGCCGAGATCGCCGGCTCAAGCGTGAGAACGAACGCCTGGCCGATGATCTTGGCAAGGCGCGCACGGTGATCGAGGTGCAGGGAAAGCTCTCAGCGTTGTTGGATCAGCTCGCTTCCGGCAACGCCTCGACCCGACGGAGCGAGACGAAGTGACCGCGATGGTCGACACCGCGATCGAAGAGTTGACCCCGGTCGTCGGGGTCCGACAGGCGTGCGCGGCGGTCGGGGTGGCCCGGGCCGACTGGTATCGCCGACACTGCGAGACACCGGCACCGCCCAAGCCGCAGCGCCCGCGTCGCCCGCAACCCCGGGCGCTCACGCCCGACGAGCGGGCCGAGGTCCGCGAGGTGCTCAACAGCCCCGAACACGTCGATGAGGCACCAGCGACGGTGTACGCAAAGCTGCTCGACGAAGGCATGTATCTGGCGTCGGAACGCACGATGTATCGGATCCTCGCCGACCACGACGAGGTCCGTGAGCGTCGCCGCCAGGCGACCCACCCGGCGGCGCGGAAGCCGGAGTTGATGGCCGACGCCCCGAACCGTGTCTGGTCGTGGGATATCACCCGGCTCAGCGGTGCGGCGAAGTGGAACTGGTTCTACTTGTACGTGATCATCGACATCTTCTCGCGGTACGTGCCCGGCTGGATGCTCGCCACCGCCGAGAACCACACCAACGCCAAAGCGTTGCTGGCCGACACGATCCGCAAGCAGAACATCCCCACCGGGCAGCTCTCCATCCACTCCGACCGCGGGTCACCAATGATCGCCAAGCCGGTCGCGTTCATGCTCGCCGAGCTCGGCGTCACCAAGAGCCACAGCCGGCCCCACTGCTCGAACGACAACCCCTACAGCGAAGCCCACTTCCGCACCCTCAAGTACCGGCCCGAGTTCCCCGACCGATTCGGATCGTTCACCCACGCCGCCCAGCACTGCGAGGAGTTCTTCGCCTGGTACAACCTCGAGCACCGCCACTCCGGCATCGGGCTCCACACCCCCTTCGACGTCCACCACGGCACCGCGGAGGCCGTGCGCGAGAAACGTCAGATCGTGCTCGACAGCGCCTACCAGCTCCATCCCGAGCGCTTCGTCAAGCGACCCCCGATGCCGCCAGCACTGCCCGAAGCGGTCTGGATCAACAAACCCGACGAGGAGACACCCACGACTCACTGATTCCCGAACAAACCTGCCTCAAGAAGGTTGACAGGCGCCGCCAATGGTGCGACCGTCGAGCGCAACACGGTGAACGGCTCGGAAGCCGATTGGGTGTGATCGTTCAGATTTTGGTCAGGGCGACGTGGCCCACAGGCCAGCCTGCGTTCACCTTGCCGATCTAGCATCGTTGATTGATGGCGTGTCGAGGTGTGCCTGCGGCGAACAGCGAGCCTACGAAGGTCCCCATTGCGGTAGCGGCTCAGGATGTGGTGGAGGGTGTGCTCGACGACATGGCGGCGAGCCGGCGGGTCATGATGAAGCTGAGTGCGAGTGTTGCACTCAGCGCTGCGCTGGCCAGTCTCGCTGGGCACTGGTTGCGATAGTCGGCGCCCCGCGTAGAGGCAGGCGGCGCTCGCGGCGAAGGGTGTGCGAGTTCCGCCGTTGGCGTCTGGCAGGTCGCGCAAGGTGTCGATAACCGCCAGCGTCGATGTCCGACAGAGCAGAGCGAGAGCCTGGCGGGATCAGATCGTGTACTTGGCAGCGTCGTCCCGACGGTGAAATGGACGACATGGCCGAGCTCGTCCGGAGGGCCGAGCAGTGGGCTCCGCCGATCGAGATGAGCGACAATTGTTGTGAGGTCGTCGGGTCTCGACGTGGTCGGTTTCGAACACACCCGACGGTCGTTGGTCAGGCGGCGGGCTTGGTGGTGGGTCGCCCGCTGGGTGCGTTCACGGCGAGTGAGGCGTTGGTGTAGGCGACATCGTCGGTGACCTCTTGGCCGAACCATTCGGGTGGGTCGAATTCGGTCATCGATTGTTCGGAGTCGAACTCGACCTCGGCGAGCACGAGCCCGTTCAGGTCGTCGTGGAAGACGTCGAGGTCGACGGAGTGGGTGTCGAGTGTGAGCCGGTAGCGAGTCTTGTGGATCCGTCGGCCGCGGGTCTGTTCCCATGCGGCTGCGAACTGCTCGGCGCTGAGTTGGAACTCGAGTTCGGTCCGAACGGCGCCGCGGCCGGCTTTGATGGTGAGGGTGTTGCCTGCGTGACCGGCGTCGCGGACGCGCACCGAGACGCTGCCGTCGATGGCGAGGTAGCCCTGTCGGAGTGCGGCGCCTTCGTCGGGTAGCGCGGGCAGGTCGGCGACGAGGAACTTGCGTTCGCGTTCGATGGTCGCGGACGCTTCGTTCGCCGCAGTTACGGGCGAGGAGTTGTGTTCGTCCGCGGCCAGTTCGGCGATCCCACCGGTGGGGAGTTCGGGTCCGTCACGCAGGGTGCGATCCCAGTAGGCCTGCATTCGTTGCGTGAACGCGTCTGGTGTCTCTGCGTAGATCGTCGCGCCGAGACGGAATGCGCGGCGGCGCAGGTCGTCCTGTTGGAGGCGGGCAAGACGACGGGCTCGTTTGACGTCGCGCTTGCCACCGAAGCGATCGGGGTCGCCGGTGAGCCGTTCGACGAGCACGACGAGGTCATGGTCGTCGCCGAGTGCTTCGGCGAGATCGTTGAGACTAGCGACCAGCGGTGCCAGCGCACTCGGAGCCGAGCGTTCGATCAGACAGATCTGGTACAGAAGATCCTTGACCGACTTGCGCCACTCGTGCAGGCGGTCGTCGCTCGGTTTGGCGCAGGCGCATCGAAGCGCCCTGCGGCCGCGCCCGTACGACTGATCGATGCCTGCGGCCAAGGGTGCGAACCCGTCGCCGAGTTCCCAGTGCGCGACGCGTTTGCGAGCGGCGACGAGCAATGTCCTGGCGTGTTCGATTCGCAGGTCACCGCGAAGGACCGTCCGGGTTGCCTCATCGGCTGCGCGCGCCTGACCGGCACGCACGAGCTTGAGATCGGCATCTTCATGTTGGTGACGGGCGGCTCGGAGCGCGTCGAAGGTCGCGAGCACGGCGTGCGCGTCGCGGATCGGTGCGAGCGAGTCGGCAGCCTCACGGACCGTGCGGTTGAACGGGTTGAACTCGTCACCGATCGACGCGCGCACGAGACGAGCGGCCGAGCGCACTTCTTTGCACCGTTTGCGCACGCCGTGAACCGCCCGTTCGATCTCGTCGGCGTCGGCTCCCTCGAGTCCCTCGAGCAGCGAGACCGCCTCGTCGAGCCGTTCGGAGACGACTCGTCGGACTTCTCGCGACACCCTTGCCGTCGGCTCCAACACGTACGCCACGATCCCTCCTGCAACCTCATTCGACGGAGAGGACACTGTAGGTCCCGATTGTGGCCGCTGATCGAGAGTTCATCCAACGATCAACAGGCGTTCACCCAGGGTCAGCGTCTCGGGGTCGGTTCCCGACGAATCGTGGCGGCTGAGGGTGTCGGTCGTGCGACCAACACGATGTGAGCAGATGGAGGTGTTGCTGATGCACGGTCGCGATCGGGACAAGGACTTCCGACATGCAACCGGCGGCGGTCCGACCGGCGCCTCACCCAACGACAAGACCCTCCCCATCGACACGGGCTGAGGTGGGACGGTCCGTGCGATCGATGACCATGATCCGTAGAGGCGATCCGCACTGGCCGGATCCCGGACGGGTCTGAGGTCGTCGCGGAGCCGCGAATATGGAGCACGGCATAAGGCCGATCCCGAGTGGCCGTGCCGGTCCTGGACGCATGATTACGTGGGGCGCATCAGTCGACGCTGATTCTGCGGCGGGTGTGGTGGTGTCGTCTCCGCATCCAGCGACCAGCAGCACCACGGCAGCGGCGGTGACGAGCATTCGAGATGCTTGGTGCTCGACGACTCGCCATTCGAACAGGAGACCACGACCACCAGCACCGCAGCCAAGACCGCCATCGGTTCGAGTAGGGCCCGTCGGCTCGCTGGACGGGCGCCACCTCGAAGGCCACCCAGGTCGGCAGGATGTCACGTCAGGATCGTCGCCGCCGGGGGCGATGTCGGCACTACGGTCGGACGTGCCAGCCCGGCCAGCACCGCGAGCAACACTGGAACCGCCAGGTAGGCCGTGCGAACATCGGTCGCCGCCCGCAGCCCGGCCATCAACGCCGGGGCGCCGAGCAAGGCGACACCCGAAGCGATCGAGCCGCGAGTCGCGGCCTGATCGGGCGAGCGTGGGAAACGATGCAGCAACGCGGTCATCCTCATCGGGTACAGCGGCGAGGCGCCGAGGCCGGCGACCCCGATCCCGGCGATCGACGACACCGGCGTGGCAATCTCCCACAGCAGGACGAAGCCGACGGCGACCAGGGCAACGCTCGGCAGGATCGAGCGCGGTGGTGGCCAGGTGCTGGTGACGAACCGTCCGAACGCCATGCCGCAGCCCCAAGCTGCACCACCCGCAGCGGCCGCGGCGGTCGACATCCCGACCTCCTCGTGCAAGAAGGTGGCGGCGAAATACGAAAAGCAGAACTCGACCACGATGCACAACGTCAGCACCGTGAACTCGCGCCACCACGCTGCGAACGGTGGCACCACCGGCTCGTCGTCGAAGGTCGACTCGACGCGAAGCGGTATTTCGGCGGCGTGGCGAGCGGCGTTGCCACGTGCCAAGAGCACGATCCCGACGGTGCCGCCACCGATCGGCACGACCATGCCGGGCAGCCAGCCGCCACCGAGCCGGATCGACAGGCCCACCGCCAGCGGAGCGGCGATCGCTGCCAGGCTCGAATAGGCATTCGCGCGGATCATCACGCGTTCGGTGTCGCAGGGTCGGGCCGAGGCGAGCAACGCCGGCATCAGCCGGATCAGGGCGGCCGCAGCGATCGCAGCGGTGACGGCACCCAGCGCGCTGACCCCGAACCAACGCGTGACACCCATCATGACCACGCCAGCCGTCAGTGCCGCCGACCCGAGCAGCATCGTGCTGGCATGCGGGTTGATCGGGTCGGCGCCGCGGTGGCGGCGTACCACGATCGATCCCCACACGAGCAGCACGACGCCCGGCAGGAGCGTGTACGCCGACGCCCGCCTGCCGATCTCGTCTTCCAGTTCGGGGAGCACCGACCCGAGACCGTTGAGGAACCAGCCGACGACCACGTAGGCGACGTACCCGGCGATGACGAACGAGGTCGGTTTGGGCGGTCGACGCCCGCTCGGCGGCACGCGGACACACTACGACGGTGCCGTTGACCATCGGCACGGATCGCTGGTTCCGTTCCGGGGAGCGGGCTGCCAGTGCATCGAAGCCGGGACAGGAGGTGCCGATCGGTGGAACTCGAGGACCGTCGAGTTGGCGCAAGCCGAAGAGCCGGTGTGTGACCCACCAGGCGGGGGTGGCTCACCGTGTCCTGTCTGGACGATCTCGCGCCAACGTGGGCGGCGCTTGAGGAGCAGGGGCGCACGATCCTCCTCGCCCAGGCCGTCGACGAGGGTCGTCGCGACGGTCGGTCCGACCGTTCGGCCTCGACGGAGGCGAGCCCGGAGCTGTCGGCCACGACCGGGTGATCCGAATCGACGGGACGGTGATCGACCTGCCGGGCAACAACGAGATCGACGTCGCCCGGCGACCGCCTCGAGATGGAGACCCCGGGGCGGCGGCTACGGCCGCGCAGGCTGAACGGTCGCGAGGCGGGTCGGTGGCGACGCGAGAGCCGCTCAGTTGACGTGACAGCCGGTGATCTGACCGAGGTGGCGGTGCAGGATCGCAAGCTCCACCGGCTCCAGAAGGCCTCGCGCCTGGAGCGCGTCGATGACGTTTTCGACCGAAGGCCGTCGCATCAGCGACTCCGCACCGTCATGGTTCACCACGAGCTCACCCAGGCCGGCCAGGTCGAGCCTGCTGAGGGACACCTCGACCCGGTCCAGATCGGGTCGCACCATCAGCCTCGCCTGATGGATGCGGTCGGTCGAGTCCCTGAAGAGGAATCCGTCGTTGCCTCGATACTCCCTGGCCGGCGCGTATCCGAGGTGCTGGTTGTCCAGCAACAGTGAACACATCCCATGCCCGGGCATCGTGAGGAACGTGAGCGGCGGTGCCCCATCCAAGTCCAGCAAGGTCGGCTGATTCGGTGGTACGAGCTCGTAGCCGCCCGCTCGAAGCACCTCGAGACGGTGCTCGATCACCCTGTTCAGGTCGTGCTCGAACTGGGCGAGGAACTCGTCGAAGCGCATGTACCGGGGGAGGAAACCGAGCCGCGCCTGACGGGTGAAGTTCGAGAACCGGTACGTGTTCCGGTCCCCGACTCGGAGCTGGACGCCAAGGCTCTCGAGCAGCGATGACTGCGCGGATGTCGGGTTGGTGAGCGACTCCAGCAGATCGGCGAGCGGGCCGGTGCGCTCATCGAAGGTGATGAGGTACGGACGAACGAGCCAATCCTCGGCATCGGATGTACTCGCGTGGTCGGCGAACTCTGACTCCAAACGATCGAGGAAGTCGGTCATCTGCTGGGCAACCTCTCCATCGGCCGCTCGGTGGGCTGCAGGCTTGATCTCGGTGGCGAGTTCCTCCCGCACCCGCTCGATCTGTGCCTCGAGCTTCGTCGAGTTTCGAATCCGCTCTGCCTCGAGCACGTCGACCCAATCATCCACCACGTCCACGAAGCGCGCTTGGCTGTCCCTCTTCGCCATGAGAGTACGAGCCACGAGCATCCACGCAGCCTGTTCGGCTCCGCCCTTGCGAGCCAGGCATGCCAACGTCGCGCGAATCTCGGGCCGGGCGCGGTGCTTCTCACATGCATACACGCGCAGTGCAGCGATCCCGATCCCCTGCAGCAACGCCTCCCTCTCGGAGTCGGAGGACGCGGTCGAGACGCCCAGTTCGACCGACCATGTCGCGCACCGGGCCTTGGACTCGAACGCCTCGACGCCGTAGTCCCGGAGTACCAAGGACTCAGCGAGTGGATTGGCGATGCGGGCAACGCCGAGTTCAGTACGAGGAAGGCGGCCGGGAAGCGACGCGACGATGCTCTCGAGCACGTGATCGCGCAGCTCACCCTTCGGCGGCACGAACTGTTTCGGACGTGGGCACCCCTCCACCTTCTCCAGGTACACCGCGTACTCCTCGACGGCATCGTGGAGCCGCTGCAGCGCGTCCAACTCCGCGCGCAGCGCCGGCAGGCTGTACGAGCGGTGATGAACCAGGAGTGCTTCGAGTGTGGGAGCGTCATGGAACGCCGTGGCATGCTCCGGCAGGAGCTCGCTTTCGGCGAGGAGCGCCGCGAGCTCGAGAACCAGTCGTCTGCCGTGATTCGCCCAGTACCCCTCGTTCGACGGGCTGAACCGTTCGAGATACATCAGGTGGAGCAGCCCCGCCGAGACCGGTGGGTCCGTATCCTTGAGTTTCTCCGCACAGAGCTCGGCGCAGTCCTCCACCTCGTCAGTGGTTCGGGCGCCGACGCCGTAGGCGATCTCCAGCCAGTCCGACTCGCTGATCTCATCGATCGGGTACAGGGCGAGTAGACGCCGCATCCTGCCGACCACGGTGGTCGGGATCTCGTGCAGACGATCGAGGAGGGTTGCAGTCGAGAACAACTCGTGCAGCCCGTTCAACTCGTGTTCCACCAGGCCCACGGGTGCGCCGGTGCGTTGGACGTGCTGAGTGCAGAGCAGAGCGTCCCGCAAGACCGGTACCGCCCTGCTCTTGTCCGAACTCCACAGGTTCTCGTTCTCGTCGAGACCCGGATGCGCGTCCCAGTACAGCAACTTCAGGGCGATCACCCTGTCGGATCGTTCGTGGCCGGTGGCGCCATCGACGGGAAGCACATCGTCGACGATCCGCTCGATCACGTCGTTGACCGACAACCTCTCGTGATCGTTCTGCTCGATGTCGGCGATCACGCCGGCTGGAATGGGCTTGAGCTCGTTGAGGCAGATCACCTGCCTGAGATTGGCCAGCAGCGCCACGTTGTCCCGCAGGACTTCTGCCCGGCGGGCGTCCTCCTCTGCCCGCTCCCTCGCTTCCTTGTCCGTGAGATCCAGGTACCGCCGGACCGCCGAGAACAGCACCGCTGCCGCTTCGAGGACCTGCCGACCAAATCGATCTTCCACCGGCGGTAGACGAAGCGCGAGCAGGATCAGGACTCCGACGACGGCGGATATCACTCCCGCCCAGTTCAGCCAGTTGGCTCCGATGAGCTGACCGACCGCCGGGGCAATGGCCGCCGCGGCCAGAATCATCACCAACAGCACCGCAAGCACGGCACCGCCCAGTGTGCCGCGCCGCCCCTCCCCACGCTTGTCCGGCCGCAGACCGCCACGTACGACATCCGAGGTCATGACACCCCTCGATCCCTCTGGTTTCCAGCGTCCCTCGTCTCGGCGCATCTGCGTAGGGTCGAAACTCCTGATAACGGATACGATGGCACCGTTATCGCACTCGGCCCGGCCGCCAGGACAACGGGCGGCGGAGCACGTCCACACTGCCCGAGATCCTCGCCTATCGCTCGGCCGCTTGCCCCGCCAGACCCGAGCGATAATCGCGAGCCGGAACGCTCCGGTCCGCGCTGCACACCCGCCGGCGAGGTGTTGGAGGTCCCGGCGTCCCGAGGGCACCGCATCATCACTCCTCTCGATCTCGTCGGCTGATCTCGTGGTAGTGCTGGGAGTCCGTGTCCCAAGATTGCTGACGGATCCTGAGATGTGACATTCGCCAGCGCAGACGTCGGCTGGGCCCTCGCTGCACTGCTCGTGACGACTCGACGGTCGATCACGCCGACGTGTATCGACGTGTCGAGCACATCGTCGAGACGATCGGCTTCCCGTCGCTCATTTGCGTGGCCAGGCTGTTTCGAGCGTGGTCGCACGTCCGCTCAGGCGACGTCGATGCAGCACGCAGCATGTTGTCGGACGTTCAACCGGTCGTGGCGTCGATGGCTCAGCCCGGCGTGCTCCACGCTCGGGAGCGTCGTGTCGCGACGATGGTCGAGATGGGCGCCGACGAGCCGCTGTTGGGTGCACGGGAACGCAACGTGGTCGCCGCACTCGCCGCGGGCGCGTCCCGATGGGAGGCCGCTGAGCAGATGCATTTGTCCGTGAACACGGTCAAGACCTACGTCCAGCAGGCGTACCGGGCGCTCGGCGTCGGCACGCTGCCCGACGCGGTCGCACGGTGCGAAGAGCTCGGGATCTCACTCGCTGCGCCCGATCCGGTTGCGCGGCGACCTCCGGCGAGAGTCCCATCAAGGGCGCCAGGGCGACGAACGGGACACCGAGCCCGGCGACGGTCGTGAACGAGCTGCCGAGGATGACGCCGATCAGGGTCGCCGCGATCAGCGCAACCGGATAGAGGATCGTCGGCGTGGCGAGTTCGGCGCCGTAGGACAACATCGTGGCGATCGTTCCGGCGAGCAGCAGCGACGAGACGAGCATGCCGATGACGATGATGAGGAAGAAGGGGGCGATCGCCGAGGTGACCCCGCCGACCATCGACTCGCCGAGGAACTCTTGTGGTCGGTCGTGTGTCGGGTGATGTCACGATCGGTCCTCGAGTCGGCGGGCGTCACGAGCCGCACGAGCCCGCAACGAATCGGCGCACGGAGGCAGAGTTGCACACTGACGGTTCGAGGTGGACGACAGTCTGTCCACAGCGCAGTAGGCCCTCGAGGACGGTGCCGGGGTGAAGCAGCGGTTCACCCCGGCTCGGCTTCGTACTCCTTCTGAGCCCTCGGTACTTTGCAGCGAACGCCGACCACCCGGGTCGGGTCAGCCTGCCGAAAGGGTGCTCATGCCACTTCTCGACGTCTTGTGGTCCATGCTCTGGTTCTTCGTCCTCATCGCGTGGTTCTGGATGCTCATCTCGATCATCGGCGACATCTTCGCCAGCGACATGTCGGGCTGGGGCAAGGCTGGCTGGTCGCTGTTCGTGATCGTCCTGCCGCTGCTCGGGTCGTTCATCTATCTGATCGTGAACGGCGGCGCGATGCAGGCACGCAGCGCAGCAGCCGCCGCTGCAGTCGATCAGGCTCAGCGCGACTACATCCGCAGCGTCGCCGGATCGTCCACGTCGGTCGCCGACGAGATCGGCAAGCTCGCCGCACTCCGCGACCAGGGCGCGATCAGCGACGCAGAGTTCGAGGCCGCCAAGTCGAATCTCGTAGCTTCCTGAGCAGTAGCAGAATTCGATGACTTCTCAGCTGCCGGCCCCGGGTTGGTACCGGGATCCGACCGAGCAGGGCGAGGGCCGCTACTGGAACGGAGCGGCGTGGACCGAGTCCGTCCTGCAGGCGGGCGTTGCCGTCGACGTCTCGATCGACCCCGGCCAGGCCCAGCTCCCGCCGCTCGCCGGGAGCGAAATCTCGGTCCCGGTCGTTCCGGCGGTCCCGATTCCGTCTTCCGTGCCGACCCCGCAACGATCGGGCTCGGGCGGCGTGCTTGCCGGCGTCGTCGGTCTCGCCGTCGTCATCCTCGTCGTGGTGGTGGTCGTCCTCGCCATCACAGGAGGCGACTCGACCGACACCCCACCCGGCACCGACGTGCCAGCCACCGACGCGCCGGCTGGTGATGCGCCGGCTGGTGAAGATGCGCCGGCGTCGGACGACGTCACCGATGGCTGACGTCGGTCGGTTCCGGCTGCACCGCGTGATGGGGTTGAGGGCGAGTTCGAGCGGTAGCGTTCGTCGCCGATTATGACGACGGACTCAGCCGCCGACCACGGCACTGCATTTCCCTGCGCTCGGTGCGACGTTCCTCATCGCAACCGTTGTGGCCGCGATTCCGAACCTGCTCGCCGCGGCAGGCGTCTCGCTGCTCGTCGGGCCCGCCGTGGTCGGCGCACTGTTCATCCACCTCCCCGGCCGGGCCTTCGTCTCCTCGGTCATCGATGGGCTCGCGAACTCGCCGCTGTCGTCGATCTCACGCGGCATCGAGGCGGTCGCCACCGCCGGGTTCCTCGCGTTGGGGATGCTCGTCGGCAACAAGATCGGCACAGGCCTCGGGCTCAGCTACGAACCTGACGTCACCGCCACCCCGATCCCGCAGTCGCTGATCGGATCCGGGCTCGGTGTCCTGGGACTGGCCGTTGCCTGGACGATGCCCCGACGACAGATCGCCCCGGCCGTCGCGATCAGCGCCATGGGATGGCTCATCGTCGCGATGTTCACCGCAGGGCTCGCCAGTCAGGCGGACTGGTTGGGATACGCCCTTGCCGCAGGAGTCGTCGGTCTGGCCGGCGCTGCCGCCGCCTCCCTCCAGCACTCCACCGCCAGCGTCTACACCGGCGTCGCAATCCTGCCGCTCGTGCCCGGCTTCACCCTGTACACGGGCATGCTTTCGATCGCCCAGGGTGACACTTCGACCGCTGCGTCCCAACTGGGCGACGCCGGCATCATCTCGTTGGCGATCGCCGTCGGCGTCGCAATCGGTCTCGGTGTCGGCACAGAAACAGCCGCCCTCGGACAACGCATCGTCAAGCGCACCGACCGAACCGACACGACATAGCCGTCGGTACCACTGGCGGCGCCGGCACAAGCCAAGGCTGGTGCCGGACTGCCCGGGACAAGAAGGAGACCACATGTGTACGACGATCACCATTGCCAACGAGGACGGTTCGTTCACGTACGGGCGCACGATGGAATGGGGCGAGTTCGACATGCGGTCTCGCGTCTCGCTGACGCCACCGGGGGTCGCATTCACGGGGACGACGCCCGACGGAGCGCCGGGGATGACGTGGACCTCGAAGATCCCGACGATGGGCCTGGACATGCTCGGGAACGATCGCTGGATCGCTGACGGGATCAACAGCGCAGGGCTCGTCGTTGGTTTGCTGTACCACCCCGGGTTCGCGACCTACCCCGGCTACGACCCTGCCAACGCGTCACGATCGATTGCGCCGCTCGATGTTGCCCCGTATCTGTTGACGCAATGCACGAGCATCGCAGAGGTCCGTGAGGCGATGGCTGACGTGACGGTCGTTCCGGTGGTGGTCGATGCGATCGGGATGCCGCCGCCGGTGCACTTCATCGTCGTCGAGCCTTCCGGGCAGGCCCTTGTCATCGAATTTGCCGGCGAAATCCGGTTCTTCGACAACCCGCTGCGTGTGATGACGAACGCCCCGACGTTCGACTGGCATGAGATCCATCTTCGCAACTTCGTCAACCTGTCCGCGACGTCGATGCCGTCACGCGAACTCGCCAGCCTCGACTTCTCACCGATCGGTGTCGGCAGCGGAATGCTGGGCTTGCCGGGCGATTTCACGCCGCCTTCGCGTTTTGTCCGTGCCGTCGCGTGGTCGCAGACCAAGCGGACGACGGGCGATGCCGACGAGGGGGTCTACGAGGTGTTCAGGGAGTTGGACAACTTCAACGTCCCGCTCGGGATGGCCGAAGGATCCGACACGGCACCCGGCTCGGCCAGAGACGGCGGCGTGATGCGCAGTGCAACGCTCTGGACGACGGCCTACGACCTCACGACACCGACGCTCTACTTCCACACCCAACACAATCGACGAGTGCGCAAGGTCCAGCTCGGACGCATCGACTTCGACGCACTCGATGGGGGGATCACCTCGATCGCGCTCGACCATGACGATGCTCAAGACATCGAGGACCGCACGCCCGATCTGCCGCTCACGGCGACGGGATCAGCCTGACACGCAGCGCGAGGTCAACTCCAGAGCTCGGGCAAGTCGAAGTGCGTCCAGTCCGCGAAGTGGTCAGGTGAAGGGATCTTGATCCACAACTGTCGTCGTCGCGTGTCGACCACCGTCTGGTAGTTGGTCGCGGAGCCGCTCAGCGAACTCGGCGGCGCATTGCCTGCAGGCACCTCGGCGTTGGTGGTCACCACCAGCCAGGACTTCGTCGAAGCGGTGCGCGAACAGGCCGCAGCCGGAGAGACCTCACACTGGCCCGGGACATCGCTGCTCAGGTCGAGCACCATCTGAGTGCCGGTCAGGATGTGCTGCTGGCAATGGCGCTGACCGAGGCGGGCGTTGCCGCTCGCAGAGTCGTCTCGTCCCCCGCCGAACTCGCCGTGTTCGGTGGTGCCGCTGGCGAGGGCGGTGTGGTCGCTCGAGCTGGGGTGGTCACCGATGAAGGTGCGGCAGTGGTTGATGCGGCTCGCCATGGCTGTCGTCTGAGGCATCCGATGCCTGACGTTCAGCTGACGAGGTTGGTAGGCAGTCGTTACGGTCAATCCCGGGCTGGGACACAATCATGACACTCGCTCGACCGGTTGGCCCAGATCGGCCAACCAGCCCTTGAGCACGAAGTGCAGAGCCGCTGGACCCTGGATGACGTCGGCCGGCGCAGCCAGGTCGGCCGGGTGCAACACGAACGGGTGGGTCTGGGGCCCGCCGAGGCCGCCGTGCGAGCTGACCTGATGCTCGAACGCGGCCACCTCGTCGCGTTCCGGGTCATACAGACTGTTCACCATCAGATCAGCCGCGTTGGAGTACTTGGCAGCCTTGGCCACCATCTCGACCGCACCCGGACCGAACACCGCGAGCGGATCGTCTCCCTCGACTACGCCGCTGTCCAGGTTGCGGCGACCCGACGATCCGAGCACCAAAGCGCCCTCGGCGGCAGACTGCACCTGCACGAATCCGATGCCAGGATGCTCGAGGAGCCCGGACAGCAGCTTCGGGTAACGATCCTCGACCTCTTCGACGGTGAGGCGGCTGTCGCCCTCCGGCAGATAGATCAGCCCGAGGTTGCCCGACGCCAGCACGGTCGGCTTTGCCTTCGAAGCATGAGGGTTGTCGTCGCGTCCGCGGGCGCTGCGGAACCACGCGGACGACTCGGTGCGGCCCTCCTCGGAGTCGGAGTCGGCATCGCGAACGGCGCCGCACAGTTGCCCGACCAGATCGGCCAGCGACATGTCGTAGCGATCATCGAAGGTTGCGCCTTGGGTCTGCCCATGATCGGACAGCACCACGATTCGGTACGGCCGGGCGGACCAGCGTGTGGCGCGCTCGAACCGAGCGATCTGGCGGTCGATGTCGCGCAGAACGCGGAGTGTGTCCTCGCGCAGCGGACCCGAGTGGTGCGACACTTCGTCGTAGCCGAGGAAGTCGATGTAGATCGCGGCCTTTCCCTCGGCCATGTCGTTCACGACCCCGTTGACGGAAACGTCGCGGCTGATGATCGTGGTGAATGCCCGCAGGTAGGCATACGACCAGTTTCGGCTGACCCTGGGCTCGACGCCGCGGTGCTTCTGATCGCGTGCGGCCCGCCGCTCCCGGAACAACTCCACGACGGTCCCGACGAGGGTGCGGACGGCGTTCGAGGGCCGGGAGAAGTAGCGGCCATAGCCCGCCCCGGCGCGACCCTCCTTCTTCGTGGCGACCACACTCATCGTGAGTACGGCCCGCTCGGCGTCACCGGTGAAGAGGTTGCAGTAGCTGGACCCATTGTGAGCCAGGAGCCCCGCACCATCGCTGTGCCGGCGCTCGATCTCGGCCGCCGATTTGGGATGGTTCGCGACCATCACGTCGCCGGTCGCCTTCTCGACCCAGCGAAATGCCGGCATCTCGTCAGTGGAGCCGTGGAGGATGCCGCACTGGCTGACGCCGGTCTGGGACGACCATTCGGTTCGCCAGCCGAGCAGGCGATGGCTGTCGAGATCGAGCCAGCGATGCAAAGTCGGCACGTCGCCCGACGCCAACGCCACCCGCAGCACCGGCTCGGACAGTCCGTCGATCTGCACGAACACGACGCCCGGGACATCGGTGGTCGTCGCCCCTCGGCGCCGCCGAGACTGGCGCGCCATGCGTTGGTCGTACCAGGAGTTGTCGTCGAGGGCCAGCGCCGTCGACAACAACGTGCCGATCACGGTCGCGACGATCGTCACCAGCAGTGCCGCCCAGAACCCGTCGAGCCGTACGCCGGGAAGCTCGTTCAGCACAACCCAGGTGAGGGCGGCGTTGACCGCCAGGTTGGCCGCGCCCAGCGTGTACACCGACAGCGGCACCAACACAAAGGCGAACACCGGCCAGACGACAGAGTTGAAGAACCCGACGACGAGGCCGGCCAAGACGGCGTCGCGGAAACGCTCGATCCCGAATCCCGGCACCAGCCACGATGTGATGAGCAAGGCAACCGCGACCACCAGAGTGACGGCCAGCGTCCTTCCGATGACCTGACCCACGGTGGGGCGGTGATCAGCCGGTCGTAGTGTCCCCGTCCGGTTGGTCATCTTCTCGCCTTCCGCAGGCCGCACTGCTCACTGGTGATCGTCCGCCGGCCCTGCGCAAGGTAGCGGCGAAGAGGTGCCTCCCGGAAGTGGAGCCGAAGCGCGCCTCGAAGAACAGGACGCCGTGGATGCCGGCCTGCTGAGTGCCCGGTGCGCGCGGTGCGCCGCCGGTTCAAGCGGCCGGCACGGGACGAAAACCTCGGAACCACGCTGGCAACCAAGCGCGCCGAAGCCGTCGACCACCTCGCCGGGAAGTGGCTGAAGGCAACAGCGGCCACCGTGGCCACACTGGCCGCGAAGTGCGCGCGCCTCGTCACGACGCTGCGCTTCGTCGGCATCCCCGAGGACGCCAAGGGTTGACGGCCATCGCCGCTGTCTTGCCGATGCAGGATCCGTCCCAGCGCGCCGAAGGGATCTTGGCCCGTGCGGATCTCGTACGAACCCGACACGGCGACGGCGCTGTCGTGATGGCCACCGCCACACCGGTCACCAACTCGCCAGCCGAGATGTGGGTGTTCGCCCGCCTCGTCTCACCCCAAGCGCTGGAACGTGCCGGGATCGCACACTTCGACGGCTTCGCCGCTCACTTTCTGTCACCGGTTGCGACCGTCGAGCACACGGCAGACCGCAAACTGAAGATGGTCACCCAGCTACTACCTGCCACCACTGTGGGGTTACGTC
>CAWKAY010000003.1:0-810811 GCA_963847775.1 uncultured Acidimicrobiaceae bacterium | reverse complement strand
AGTGGCGTTGGAGCATGCGGAGGTCTTGGTGGCCGAGTTGGTCGGCGACGAGTTCGATCGGCATGCCGGCGTCGGCCATGAGGCTGGCGGCGGAGTGTCGGAGCAGGTTGGGGGTCCAGTCGCCGTCGACGTGCTCGGACGCAGCAACGATGTTGGAACTCGGTGCGGACGGCTTTCGGGTCGGTCGGTCGACCGAGGGGCGAGGTGAACACCAGGTCCTCGTCGTTGCGACCAGTGCCGACCGACGGCGAGCCGCTGTCGTTCTGGCGGTTCCGGTGGCGGTGGAGGGCGTCGAGACACGATGTTGGGTGTGTCGAGCGTGCGGATGCTGCCCGGTGTCTTGGTGGTGCCGACGATGGCGGCGCCGTTGGTGTCGACCTTGCGGGCGCGCCAGATGTGGAGGGTGCCGTAGTCGAAGTCGATGTCGTCCCAGGAGACGCCGGCGGCTTCGCCGGGCCGGAGTCCGAGGAACAGCATCAGCAGCCACATCGCCTCGAGTTCGGAGTTGTCGGCCGCCTCCAGAAGCGGATCTGGCTTCGTCGACGGTCATGGATCGGCCGACTGTGCGTGGCGCTGCCGTAGCTGGGAGTTCGACGAGTGGGGCGATGTTGCGGGCGATGAGGTCGCGTCGTTGTGCCCAGGTGAGCGCTTGGTTCAACGTCGAGCGGATCTTGATGAGCGACTCGCGCGACAGGGTGTTGCCGGGGGAGCGGCCGCGACCCGGGCGTTTGGTGGAAACGGTCGACGGCTGTCGTTGGCCGTTGGAAGGCAGGTTCGACGTGATCGGGTCGCAACGAGCGGACCTTGCTGCCGCCCAGGTCTTCGGTGAGGATCTTGATCGCCCAGCGGTGTCCGGCGAGGCGCGATGGCGAGAGGTCGCGGTCGGCAAGCGCCTTGGTCGCCCAGACCTCGAGCAGCTCGGCGACCGTCATGTCGCCGGCGTGATCGGCAGGCCTCGTGCGGCGGCGGTGCGGAGTTCGTCGAGTCGGCGGCGGGCCTCGGTCTTGGTGGTAGCGAGGACTTTGCGGCGTTGGCCGTCGATGATGATGCGGCCGACCCAGCGGTTCTTGTTGGCGTCGAAGAACAGGGCGCCTTCGCCGCGTCCTCGTCGTTTCGCCGAGCGGCATCCTTTGGTCTCTCGTTCGGGGACCCTTTCGGGGACCTTACGGAGCACGCACATCGATGAACAACGGAGACGTCGACGGACAAAACCCCTGATCACGCTGCACGTGCGTGAATATCGGTGGACGTCAGTGGATGGTTAGGCCACGCATGGCATGGAAGAGGTCAGGAGTTCGATTCTCCTTAGCTCCACTCGAAACCCCAGGTAGATCCCCTGGGGTTTCTTCGCGTCCGGGTATCCATGCTGCGTTGACATTCGGTCGACAGTGGCCACGTTGAGGGTTGCGGCAGGTCGGCACCCGAAGTGCCCGGTATCGCCTTCGCATGGCTGACGGAAGTCATTGTCGACGAATGTCATACGCGATAGGATACATGTATGACAATGATCAGTTTCAGAGTCGACGACGATGAGGCAGCAGCGGCGCAACGCTGGGCGGACGAGCTCGGCATCGACAAGTCCGAGTTGCTCCGCGAGGCACTGCACCGTCACCTCACCCGACTCGCATCCGAACACGACGCCGAAATCTGGCTGGACCAGCCACTCACCGACGACGAGTCAGCGATCGGCCAGATCGCTGAGTGGGGACCGGCCGAAGACTGGGCGGACTGGGCCGATGCAACGCGGTGAGGTGTGGTTCGCAGCGACACCCGGCGGCGATCGCCCCGTTCTCGTGCTCACCCGAGACCCAGTCGCCGACCGCATCGGATCCGTCGTCGTGGCGGCGATCACGCGCACCGTCCGAGGGCTCGTCTCCGAACTCGAACTCACAACAACCGATGACGGCGTTCCAACGGATTGCGTCGTCAACTTCGACAACATCCACACAATTCCGAGAGATGCCTTCCGCCGACACGTCGTCAAGCTCGAAACCCCGCGGCTCGCTCAGGCTTGCCAGCGCCTGCGCGACGCCACTGGATGCTGAGACGCTCCGGCCGCCCGTAATTGCGGCCCGAGAGACTCGATCGACCACGCGGGATCCGGCGACACCGAGTCATCAGGCCACCCGATGATCGCCATGCACGCGGCTTGATCGGCGTCACTCGCCGAGACGCCCACTCGCGAGAGTGTCCGGATGGTCATCACCGTGTGAGACGTTCCCGGGTCAGCAAACTCGGATGACGCCGGGGTGGAGATCCGTCCAATTACGGTTCCTCGAACGGGAACTTCGACCGCGCTTCTGTACGAGTAAACAGGTGGTCATGGGGCGGTCGTGGTTGCCGGGTACGAGTGGCACTGACCAACGTCGCCGACGTCATTCTGGGCGCCCCGATGCCCCCCGATCGCGTCGATGAAGACCACCCGATACACGCGACCCAGCGGCCGGGTCTGCCACTCGGCAAGCTGGCCGGGGACCCGGTCGGTGATCTTCGAGATCGTCTCGCGGGAGATGTTCGTCGAGTACACCTCGGCCAGGTGCGCTTCGATCTCGCCGGTCGTGAGCCCCTTGGCGGTGAGTGAGATCACCATCGAGTCGACGCCGTCCAAGCGGCGCTGTTCTTGCGGAAGCTCGACCGGCACTCTCAACGACCGTCGTGTGGCCGCCGCCGCATGACGAGGGGACATCAGAAGACGCCGGTGAGTTCGGCGATGCCGAGTACCACGAACGACCAGACGATCGGCGCGCCGAACAGCACGCCGGTGATCACCCGCAGCGTTCTCGGGCGGGCCTCGTCGCGGCCCACCATCACGGAGCGGATCGAGAACCCGGTCCAGCTGTCGTCGTCATCGTCGCTGAGCACTGCCGGTCCGGGCCGGGCGAGCGCCCATGCCAGCATCCCGGCGGTCGGAGCGATCCATGGCAGTGCGACGACCCAGCCCGGAGCGCCCAGTCGGTCGATGCCGACCATCACGAGGACCATGATCACCAGCCCGGCCGCCACGATCAGCGCGAACGTCACGAGCGCCGCGAACAGGCGCCGGCCCGATGTGGTCCGCGTCCGCCACTTGGGTTTGCGGATGAACTCGTTGTTACGCCGGTCGGGAGTGGTCGCCACGGCTCAGCGCAACCGGTCGAGGGGATCGATACCGAGTGGGACGAGCGTCGCAGCGGTCAGGTCTCCTGCGTCCGCGTCACCTCCCATGACCGACAACAACGTGTCGGCCGAACGGTGCAGGCGCGCCAGCGTCTCGGCGTCGGTCACCCTCCCGTCGCGCACCATCGTGAGTGGTGCCGCGATGCCGCAGGTGGCCACGACGAAGGCGCCTTGCCACGTCAGGGTGCGAGCCAGTTGTTCGATCGCGCCCGCTCCGCCACCGGTGGCGGCGCTCAGGACGACCGTCGGCCGCTCGAACAGCGAGCACGATGTGACCATCCAGTCCGTGATGTTCTTCACCCATCCCGGCACGCCGCCCGCGTACTCGGGAACGGCGAACACGACTCCGTCGGCCCGCTCGAAGGCGGCGCGGATCGCTTGGACCGCGTCCGGAGGCTCAGCGCACGCCTCGGGCCGGAACGCGGGAGCGTCGACCGAGACGTCGAGCGGTTTCGCGGCCACGCCGGCCTCGGCCAGGCGCTGCTCGACCATCGCCAGGACGACAGCGTTCGTCGACCCGCTGTGGTGGCTCCCGCACAACGTCGCGACGTGCATGTGCCCAACGTAACCAGCGGCGTGCGCCGGTAGCCTGGCGAGCCATGTCTGATCGCACCCTCGTCCTCCTCAAGCCCGATGCCGTGGAGCGCAAGCTCGTCGGCCAGATCCTCTCGCGGTTGGAGGCGAAGAACCTCGACATCGTGGCGATGGAGATCCGAACCCTCGACTCCGACACGCTCGCCCGCCACTACGAAGAGCACGTCGGCAAGGGCTTCTACGACGATCTGGTCGCCTTCATGGGGCGCGGCCCCGTCGTCGCGATGGTCGTCGAAGGTCCGGAGGACACGTGGGAGGTCGTCCGTGCGATGATGGGAGCCACCAATCCCCGCACCGCCGCGCCAGGCACCATCCGCGGCGACCTCGGCATCCTGTTCACCGAGAACCTCGTGCACGGCAGTGACAGCCTCGCCAGCGCCCAGCGCGAGATCGGCATCTTCTTCCCGACCCTCTGACCGACGCCACGGACCGGCCCGCACCCGCAGCGACGCCGGGTCGGTCGGAGCCTCAACGTCGTGGGGAATCGGTAACATCGGACCGTCGTGCGAGACTGGACCGTAGCGCGACGCCGATCGCTGAAAGGAGGTCGACATGGCACGCAACAATCCGCTGAGTCTCGGGCGTGACCTCGCCATCGACCTCGGTACCGCCAACACCCTCATCTATGCGCGCGGCCTCGGGATCGTCCTCGACGAACCCTCGGTCGTGGCCATCAACGTCAACGATGGCCGCCCCGTCGCCGTCGGCGTGGAGGCCAAGCGCATGATGGGTCGCACCCCGAACCACATCAAGGCGATCCGCCCCTTGAAGGACGGCGTCATCGCCGACTTCGAGGTCTGCGAGAAGATGCTGCGCTACTTCATCCAGAAAGTGCACGCCAGCAAGTGGTCGAAGCCCCGCATGGTGATCTGCGTGCCGTCGGGTATCACCGGCGTCGAGCAGCGCGCCGTCCAGGACGCCGCCGAGTACGCAGGCGCCCGCAAGCCGGTGCACATCATCGAAGAGCCGATGGCCGCAGCCATCGGTGCCGACCTCCCCGTCCACGAGCCCAGCGGCAACATGATCGTCGACATCGGCGGTGGCACCACCGAGGTGGCCGTCATCTCGCTCGGCGGCATCGTCACCGCGCAGTCGGTCCGTGTCGCGGGCGACGAGCTCGACGACGCGATCCTGCAGTACGTCAAGAAGGAGTACTCGCTGGCGATCGGCGACCGCACCGCCGAGGAGATCAAGATCCAGATGGGCTCGGCCTGGCCGATGGAGGAGGAGCTCACGGCCGACATCCGAGGCCGCGACCTCGTCTCCGGCCTGCCGCGTACGATCCAGCTCACGACCGAGCATGTGCGCGAGGCCCTCGCCGAGCCGGTGAGTGCGATCGTCGACGCCGTGAAGACCACGCTCGACAAGACGCCACCCGAGCTCGCCGCCGACATCATGGAAGACGGCATCACGCTCACCGGTGGTGGTGCCCTGCTCGGCGGTCTCGACCACCGGCTCTCCCACGAGACCGGCATGCCGATCCGCGTCGCCGCCGAGCCGCTCTACAGTGTGGTCATCGGATCGGGTCGAGCGCTCGAGAACATCGATGCGATGCGGGGGCTGATGTCGCTCGGCGGCGACGACTGACCCGGCCGCCCTCATGGCGATCTACTCCGCCGGTCGGCGCCGCACGATGGCAATTCTGCTGCTCACGTCGATCCTGCTCATCACCCTCGACCTTCGCGGCAACGCGGTGTTCAACGCGGCTCGCTCCGGGTTCGCGTACGCCCTGCGCCCGTTCGAGATCGCCGGCGAGGTCGTCACCCGTCCGGTCTCGCGGGTCTGGAGCGGCGTGACCGAGGTCGACGATCTCGAAGCCGAGAACCGCCGCCTCCAGGAGGAGCTCGATGCGCTGAGCGGCGACCGCATCGCGGCCCAGAATGCGCTCATCGAGAACAGGGAGTTGCGGTCCCTGCTCGGACTGGAGTCGCTGGCCGCGTTCGATCGTGTGACCGGCGAGGTCATCGGTCAGTCGCCGAGCAACTTCGACCAGCGGGTCGAGATCGATCGCGGATCGCTCGACGGCATCCGGGTCGGGATGCCGGTGATCAACAGTGCCGGGCTGGTCGGCAAGATCACCAACGTGTTCCCCGAGACGTCGATCGTGATGCTCGTCACGGACCCTCAGTACCACGTACCCGTCAAGGTGGTCGCCGAGGTGCTTCCCACGCCGTCGACGACGGTGCCCGACACCGTTCCGAGCGGGCTCGCGGTCGGTGACGTGACCACCACGACGGCGCCGACGACGACCACCACGACGGTGCCGACCACCCCGACCACCCAACCGCAGTTCTTCGACGCTGACGGCAACCCGGTCGAGCTCCCCGCGTTCACGCAGACACCGACCCAGTCGACGACGACCAGTTCGACCACGACCACGACGGTGGTCGAGCCGATCGACGTCACCCGCGAGACCGGGCTGCTCGACGGGTACGGGGCCGACCGCCTGCCGCGGGTGCGATTCATCGCCGACTCCGATCAGTTCGGCCGCGTCGAGGTCGGCGACGCCGTGCTCACCTCCGGCGGCAGCGCGAGCCTCGCTCCACCAGGTTTGCCAGTCGGCACCGTCGCCAACGTGATCGAGAACCCCGGCACCGCAGGGCTGGAGCTCGAGGTCGATCTCAACGTCGACCTCGATCGTCTCAACTTCCTCACGGTCGTCCTGTACGTGTCGCCGACCGAGGCACCGGCGCTGCAATGATCGCGGCGCTGCTCACCAGCTCGCTGACCAGGATCATCCCAGTCGGCATGATCCTGCTCGCGTTGCAGAAGACGCTGTTCGTCGAGTTGCAGCCGTTCGGGGTGATCATTCAGGTCGTCATGGCGTTCGCGGCATCGGCGGGCGCCGCCGGAGGACCGGAGCGGGGAGCGATCACCGGTTTCACGCTCGGCATCATGTTCGATCTGTCGGTCGGGTCGCCGCTCGGTGCGTCGGCGATCGTGATGGGGATCGCGGGGTACGTCGCGGGCTTCGTCGACCTGATCCGGATCGACACCACGTGGTGGGTGGCGGCGATCGCCGTCGGGGTCGGTGCCGGTCTGGGCGAGGCGTGCGTCCCGATCGTGCGCCGGTTCATCGGCGAAGAAGATGCGTTCGTGCCCGAGATGGCGACGATCGTGCCCGTCGTGGCTGTTGCCGCGGCGGCTGCGAGCGTGCTGCTCGTCCCCATCGGACGATGGTCGCTGAAGCTCGAGCGCCCTGAGTGGAAGGTACCCGACGATGGCTGATCGCGTTCGCATCGGCGTCGGGGCGCGCTCGATCGCTCGGTCGACCACGCGAGACTCGTGCCATGGCTGTTGACCGCCGTGCCGCCCGTTTGGGTGTGCTGGCCCTCGTCGGCGTGATGCTCTTCTCGTTGCTCGGCGTGCGGCTGTGGTTCCTTCAGACCGTCAAGGCCGACGAGCTGCAGGAGAGCGTGACCTTCTCCAAGACACGCACGGTGCGCATCGCCCCCGAGCGCGGCCGGATCTTCGATACCGAGGGCCGGATCCTCGCCGACAACGAGCGTGTCCTCACCGTCGCGGTCGACTGGCAGATGCTGCGTCGCAAGTCACAGCGCGGGGAGATCTTCAGCCGGCTGTCCGGTTGGGTCGATGTTCCTGTCGAGGAGATGGAGGCCCGGTTCGACCGTCAGATCGACAGCCCGTTCCTGCCGTTCCCGGTCAAGCGCGACATCGACGAACCCACCGCAGCCGCGATCCTCGAACGAGTCGAGGACTTCCCGGGTGTCGAGATCATCACCGAGTGGAAGCGGGTCTACCCGTACGCACCGCACGCCGCTCACATCGTCGGCTACATGGGCGCCCTCACCAGCGACCAGGTCGATGACGAGCGGTACGAGGGGTATCTGCTCAACGAGCGCGTCGGCCAGTTCGGTGTCGAGGCGAGCATGGAGCGCGAGCTCCACGGCGCCTGGGGTCAGCTGATCCTCGAGGTCGATGCGGCGAACCGGCCGGTGCGAGTCATCGAGGAGGTACCGCCGATCAACGGCTTCGACGTCCAGCTCACCATCGACCTCGATGTCCAGCAGCACGCTGAGCGGCTCTTGGAGACGACACTGAAGCGACGCCGGACCCAGGTGGCACCCAACCCGATCGTGAAGAAGCCGGACGGGTCTCGTCAACGCATGGATCTCGAACAGGGCGAGACCGTGCCGTTCAAGGCGCCGGCCGGATCGACGCTGGTGATGAACTACGACACCGGCGGAGTGCTGGCGATGGCCAGCTACCCCACCTTCGACAACCGCTGGTTCGAGGCCGGCGTGTCGAGTGACAAGTTCAAGCAGGTGTTCCCCGACACCGAGGACCCCGATCGGTCGATCCTCGTCAATCGGGCGGTGCAGGGTCGCTACAACCTCGGGTCCACCTTCAAGTTGTTCACGGCCTACGCAGCACTCAACAGTGGGCTGATCGGCGCCAACGACTTCTACAACGACACTGGGTCGTACACCCTGAGCCGGGAGGCCGTGAGCGACCGCAACAAGTGCGACTCCGGCCTCGTCCGCTGCGAGTTCAACAACGCGATCTGCAGCTTCAACGGCCGGCCGTGTGTGTACGGATCGGTGAATGTCGAAGACGCCCTGGCCGTGTCGTCTGACGCGTTCTTCTACCGGATCGGTGACCAGATCATGATCCGCAACGACTTCCAGCCGATCCTCCAGGACCAGGTCCGCTTGTTCGGATTCGGCGCCGACACGGGCATCGAGCTCCCGTTCGAGTTCGACGGCACCGTGCCGGACGCCGAGCTCAAGCGGCGCTACGCGGAGCTGGGCATCATCAGCCGCGACGAGGGCCGCGACTACTACGTCGGCGACAACGTTCAGCTCTCGATCGGTCAGGGGCTGTTGTCGGCGACTCCGCTGCAGCTGGCGACGGGGTACGGATCGATCGCGAACGGTGGCTTCGTCATCCAGCCGTCGGTGATCGAAGCGATCTGGGAGCCGGGTGTGCCCGACGGCTCTCCCGGCTTCGTCAACATGGCGCGCGGCAGCATCTTCGAGGATCGTTCGAAACCGAACCTGATCCGCCAGGTCACGTTGCCGGAATCGATCCGGTCGCCCCTGGTGCGCGGCCTCAGGCGAGTCATCACCGGTCCGGGCAAGAACGGCCGCAGCACCACCGGCGAGGAGCTGTTCGCCACCTATCCGTCGGATGCGATCCCCGTGGCCGGCAAGACGGGCACCGCGCAGGGGCAGGGCAACTACCCGTGGAACGACTCGTCGGCGTTCAGCGCCTTCGCCGTCGACGACACGACGAGCTCGTTCGGACCCCATCCCACCGACCCCTACGTGGTCACGGCGTATCTCGAGAAGTCCGGCTACGGATCCCAGGCGGCGGCACCGGTCGTCAAGTGCATGTTCATGATGTTGTCGGGCAGCGTCCCGTCCGCTCCGGTCGAACCCTCCGAGCCGCTCGACCTTGCCGCGACCGTCGCGGCACCTCCGATGGAGCTCGACGACACATCGTGCTACATCGGCAAGGACGGCAACGCCGTGGAGTCGCAACGCCAGGGAGCGGTCGAGTAGATGACGCTGACGTTCCTCGCCCGCCGGCCCGACAGCGGTCTCGGCAACATCCGGTCGAGTCCGGGAGATCCGAGCCGCAATGTCGACTGGGTGTTGTTGGCGACCCAGGGGATCCTCACGGTCATCGGCTGCTGCATCGTGTACTCGGCGTCGCGGAACACCGTCGAGGGCGACCCGTACGCGTTCGTCACCCGACAGGTCGTCTTCGCGATCGCAGGCGCGGTCATCATGGTCGCCGTGATGTCGGTCGACTACGAGTGGTTCAAGGAGCGAGCCGCGTTCCTCTACGGCCTCACCATCGTGATACTGGTGCTGCTCATCTTGATGGGCGTCGCCCAGGGACTCGACCGCATCTCGTTCGACCTCGGCCCGATCAACTTCCAGCCTGCCGAGATGGCGAAGTTCACCACCCTCATCGCGCTGTGCGCCTACCTGGCCGAGGAACGCAGCGACGAGGTCAGTTACCCGCGGTTCCTGGGTGGACTGATCATGGTGGGCGCGCCCGCCGTGCTCATCATCGCCCAACCCGACCTCGGATCGGCATCGGTGATCGTGACGATCGCGATGGGCGTGCTCCTCGTTGCCGGCGCCAAGGCGAAGTACATCGCGATGATCACCGTGCTGTCGGTCTCGACCGTTGCCGCGACGTTCGTGAGCGGATTCGTCAACGAGTACCAGAAGGAGCGCCTCCGGGTTTTCGTCGGCCAGGATGCGAGCGAGGACTCGATCTACCAGGTCCGCAATGCGATCCGCGCCGTCGGCACCGGCGGCGTCTGGGGCAAGGGTTGGCTCGAGGGACCACTCACGAACGACGGCAGCGTTCCGGTCATGTGGGCCGACTTCCCGTTCGCAGCGGTCGGCGAGCAGTTCGGCCTCGTCGGCTGCGCAGTGCTGCTCTCGTTGTTCATCGTGGCACTGATGCGCATCTGGCGCATCGCTTCTCTGTCGCGAGATCTCCTCGGTACGTACCTCTGCGCCGGCGTGTTCACCATGTTGTTGTGGCAGGTGTTCCAGAACGTGGGCATGACGCTCGGGATCATGCCGGTCACGGGCCTGCCCATGCCCTTGATCTCCTATGGCGGATCGAGCCTGCTCACGTACTGTGCGATGTTCGGGGTCGTGCAGTCGGTCCACATGCGACGCATGCGCTGACGCGGCGGCCTCGAACCAGGTTTGGCCCGCCCCGGTCGGGAACCCGCCTTGTGCACGCCACCCCGGAAGCCCCACCCGGTACCCGGTAGCCCTCGATCTCGACGAGGTGGTCGGAGTGGAGTTCGGCCGCGCGCGTCAGCGCAGCACCCGGTAGCCCTCGATCTCGACGAGGTGGTCCGACCGGGGCTCGGGTGGGGCAGCATCCGTGAAGCGGGCGCGCACCTCTGCGATCCACGTCGAGTGCTGGTACTCGTGGATGATCACGGCCCGCAGCAGACCACTCGCGACGATGGCGAGCTGCTCGGGGGCTCCGACGTCGCCGGCGAGGATCCGCTCGATCGTGCGGCGGGCGCTCCGGGCGATCGACGTGCGGTAGGCCATCAGCTCATCGAGTGGGGGAAGGTCGCCCCGTGCCGGCTCGGGCGTCGCCGAGTCGAACAGCGCGTCGAGCGCTGGGTCGATCGACGGTTCCGCGGCCGTCAGGTTGCGGACCATGTAGTGGGTCACCGCTGCCTGGTGGCCGAGGTGCCATGCAATCGCGCTGCTCCGGTCATGGGGGCGCCACATGATCGCCGCGTGGTCGAGTCCGTCGATCAACGCTTCGCTGTGGTTGCCGGCGATCGCGTACTCGGCGAGCAAGTCGGTGAGGGCGATGTCGACGGGCACCCTCCGATGATCGCACGTGATCGCTCCCTCCCAGGGTTCGCCGGTCGCTCCGGGTAGGCTGGAAATGACATGTCAACACTCTGGGCGCGGATCGAACCGCTCCTGGCGCGGGTGCAGAAACCAGCTCGTTACATCGGCTGCGAGGACGGTGCCGTCACCCCCCGGCACGACAAGATCGCCGACGGGGGAACGGTTGCCTGGCTCCTCGCCTATCCCGACACCTACGAGATCGGTCTCCCCAACCAGGGGCTCCAGATCCTGTACGAAATCCTCAACGAACGCGACGATTCGCTGGCCGAGCGGACGTATGCGCCCTGGGCTGATCTCGACCACGAGATGCGCGCCGCCGGTGTCCCGCTCTTCAGCGTCGACACCCACCGCGCCGCCGGCGACTTCGACATCCTCGCGTTCAACCTCTCGTCCGAGCTCGTCTACACCAACGTGCTCAACATGATCGACCTGGCGGGCGCTCCCGTCCGGGCCGCGGAGCGGGGTGACGGCGACCTGATCGTGATCGTCGGGGGTCATGCGGCGTTCAATCCCGAACCGCTGGCCGACTTCATCGATGCCGCGGTGCTTGGTGAGGGTGAGGAGGTCGTCGCCGAGATCAGCGAGGTGGTTCACGCCTGGAAGGCCGGTGGACGCACCGATCGCCACGCCTTCCTGCGCGAGCTGTCGAAGGTGCCCGGCGTCTACGTCCCGGCCATGTACGAGGTCAGCTACGACGGCGACCAGATCACGGCGGTGGCACCGCGGTACCCCGATGTCCCGGCCACGGTCGACAAGCGCACCGTCGCCGATCTGGGGGAGTGGCCATACCCGAGGCATCCGCTCGTGCCCCTCACCGAGGTCGTCCACGATCGCCTCAGCGTCGAGGTCTTTCGGGGATGCACCCGAGGCTGCCGCTTCTGTCAGGCGGGCATGATCACCCGCCCGGTGCGCGAACGGCCCGCCGACCAGGTGCGCACGATGATCCGCGACGGTCTGCGGTCGACGGGGTACGACGAGGTCAGTCTCACGTCGCTGTCGACCGCCGACTTCTCCGACATCGAGCCGGTGGTGCGCGGCGTGCTCGACGACGCCCAGGACATCCCCGGATCCTGCGACACGATGACCATCAACCTGCCGTCGTTGCGCGTGGACGCGTTCACGGTCGGCCTCGCCGGCGAGGTCAACAACGGCCGCCGCAGCGGCCTGACGTTCGCGCCCGAGGGCGGTTCGTGGCGGCTCCGCAAGGTGATCAACAAGCTGATCACCGAAGAGGATCTCTACGGTGCGGTCGAGTCGGCGTATAGCCAGGGCTGGACCCGCATGAAGCTGTACTTCCTGACCGGGCTGCCGACCGAGACCGACGAGGACACGCTCGGGATCGCCCGTCTCGCCGAGAACTGCGTGGCGATCGGCAAGCGCCACACCAGCCGGGCCTCGGTGACCGTCAGCCTCGGCGGTTTCGTCCCCAAACCACACACCCCGTTCCAGTGGTTCGGCCAGAACACCGAAGACGAGCTGCGTCGCAAGATCGGCCTCGTCCGCGACGCCACCCGGAAGATGAAGGGCGTGAACGTGAAGTGGCACGACGCCGATGCCAGCGTCGCCGAGGGCATCACGAGCCGCGGCGACCGCCGGATCGGCCGGGTCATCGAGCGCGTGTGGCGCGAGGGTGGCCTGTTCCAGGAGTGGGGAGAGCACTTCGATCTCGATCGTTGGACCACTGCGATGGAGGCCGAGGGCCTCACGATGGGGTGGTACGTGCACCGCCATCGCGACGAGCACGAGATCCTGCCGTGGGAGCACCTGACCGCCGGGCTCCACCGCGACTTCCTCTGGAACGATTGGCTCGACGCCCTCGCCGAATCGGGGGTGGAGGACTGCCGCTGGACCCCGTGCTACGACTGTGGGGTCTGCACCGGGTACGGAATCGAGCACGTGGTCGCCTCGCCGGTCGCACCCGCCGGCGGCAGCCAGGGCACCGGACAGGACCTCACCCGGGGTGGTGAGGTGCCCGTCACCCTGCTCCCGACCCGGCGCGAGCCCGCAGGGGCATCGACGTGAAGCTTCGGGTGCGCGCGACCAAGATCGGCAAGGTTCGCTTCACGAGCCATCGCGACGCTGCTCGCATGTGGGAGCGAGCTCTGCGGCGCGCCGGCCTGCCGGTGGCGTTCACCGAGGGATTCACTCCACGACCGAAGATCAGCTTCGGTCTGGCGCTGCCGACCGGCGCCGAATCGATCGCCGAGTACGTCGACATCGAGTTGCAGCGTGACATCGCCGCGGACGACGTCGACCTCGACACCCTTCCGGCGCGCCTCTCCGACGCGCTCCCGACCGGCTTCGACGTACTCGTCGTCGCCGAGCGGGAACCGGGAGTCTCGCTCCAAGAAGCCGTCACGTCGTGCACGTGGGAGCTCTGGAGCCCTCTGCTCGACGCAGGGGACCACCACGATGCCTGCCGCCTCCTCGAGGCGGACGAGCTCGTTCTGGAACGGGAACGCAAGGGGAAACGGAGTGCCGACGACGTTCGGCCGATGATCCTCGCGGTGCGTCCCGCCACCACCGACACCACGATCGGCGTCGATCACCTCATCGTCGATCTGGCCACGATCGGTCGAGCGCTCCGTCCAGGAGAGTTCGCCCAACTGGCCTACCCGGACATCGATGCACGCGACGTCCGGGCACTCCGTACTCACCAATGGCTTGACCACGACGGTTCGCGGCGCGAGGTGCTTCCCCTGCCCGCCGACGTGGATGCGCGCGCCCTGGCGGTGCTCGCATGAGAAGGGACCACCACGATGGACGACATCAACACCGACACCGGCAGCGCGCCCGAGGCGCGCTCCGACGCAGCGGCCACTCCGGACGGCGCCGAATCGACTGACGCCGGCGGAGACGATCGCCCGACGGCGGACGCAGGCGGAGACGATGCGGGGCAGCCCAGGCGACGTCGCGGATCGAGGGGTGGGCAAGGCCGCAAGAAGCCCGCGCCCGGCGACGATGCGTCGGCCGGGAACGACGCGGTGGACGACCGGACTCCCGACGAGTTGCCCGAGCCGATCCGTGAAGGCAAGGTCCAAGATCGCGACGCGGCCGAGAAGGCGCTCGTTCGCAAGCCGCAGATCGGCGACACCCGTGCCGCGCCGATCGTGCCCTCGGTCCCGCCGCCCGGGCGGGCGGTGACCTCGTCGGGCACGGGACCATCGACGAGCGACGACGGCGACGAACCGCCCAGTTCCGGCACCCGATCCGGGAATCGACGCCGCCGACGCGGCGGCAAGCCGAACGGCTCGTCCGGGGCCGCCGCCAAACCACAACGCAACCGTGGCAAGGCGTCAACGACCGGCGATGCCGACGTAGGACAGCGCAAGCGGCGCCGTGGGGGACGCGGCCGGAACAAGCCGAGCGCCGCCGAGCAGGAACTGATCGAGCAGCGCAGGGGCCGGGAACGCAACGGCAAGCCGGTCGGCCGGTACTTCATGTGCGTGCAGGTTCGGCCCGGCATGGCGCAAGTCGCGGTTCTGGAGGGGCGCAACCTGATCGAACACTACGTGTCGCGTCCCGCCGATGACGTCAGCCAGATCCACGGCAACATCTACCTCGGGCGCGTCCAGAACGTGCTGCCCGGTATGGAGGCTGCCTTCGTCGACATCGCCACCCCGAAGAACGCCGTGCTCTACCGGGGCGACGTGCAGTACGACCCCGAGGACATCGAGGAGAAGGGCAAGAACGCCCGCATCGAGGACATCTTGAAAGCCCGGCAGATGATCATGTGCCAGGTCACCAAGAACCCCATCGGCGCCAAGGGGGCGCGCCTCACCCAAGAGGTCTCGCTGCCGGGTCGATTCGTGGTGTTGATCCCGAATTCCAAGACGTACGGCATCTCGAAGCGTCTGCCCGACGACACGCGCAAGCGGCTCCGCAACATCCTCGACCGGGTGAAGCCCGCGCAGCACGGGTTGATCGTGCGCACCGCAGCCGAGCATGCGACCGAGGGCGATCTCGAGGCCGACATGCAGCTCCTGCTCGACCAGTGGGCCGAGATCGAACGCAAGGCCGCCAAGGCCAACCGGCCATCGCTGCTCTACCGCGAACCCGAGCTGGCGGTGCGGGTGATCCGGGAGGAGTTCAACCCCGACTACCGCGGTGTCGTGATCGACGACGAACGGCTGTTCCAGGAGGTCCGGGACTACGTCACGGCGTTCAACCCGGAGCTCGCGGACCGGATCGAGTACTACGACGCCGAGGCCGAGGGACTCACGCTCTTCGAGCGCCACCACGTCCACGAGCAGGTGCACAAGGCACTCGACCGCAAGGTGTGGCTGCCTTCGGGTGGCTCGCTGATCATCGAGCACACCGAGGCGCTGACCGTGATCGACGTCAACACGGGCAAGAACGTCGGCAAGTCGAACCTCGAGGAGACCGTGTTCCACAACAACATGGAAGCGGCCGAGGAGATCGCCAAACAGCTCCGGCTCCGCGACATCGGTGGCATCATCGTGATCGACTTCATCGACATGGAGATCAAGGACAACCGCGCCAAGGTCGTGTCGGCGTTCCGCGACGCGCTCGCGCGCGACAAGACACGCACGCAGGTGTTCGACATCACCGAGCTCGGGCTGGTCGAGATGACGCGCAAGCGCATCGGTGAGGGATTGTTGACCGAGTTCTCCGAGATCTGCCCCGACTGCGAGGGCCGAGGCGTGCTCGTCGACCACACCCTCTTGGACTAGTGTTCTGTCAGGTTGATCCGTCGATGAATTCAGTGTTGGTGACGTCGGCGCAGTGGCGGCCGAGTCGTTCGAGGATTTCATCCGCGGTCTTGTGCCAGACGAACGGGGTCGGGTTGTCGTTCCAGTGTTCGACCCAGTCGACGATGTCGGCAGCGAGCGCGTTGACCGAGTTGTGGGCGGAGCGTTGCAGTTTCTTGGTCGTGAGCGCGGAGAACCAGCGTTCGACGAGGTTCATCCACGACCCATAGGTCGGGGTGAAATGGAAGTGGAATCGCTTGTGGCGCAGCAGCCACTTGTGAACGGCTGGCGTCTTGTGGGTCGACAGGTTGTCGAGCACGACGTGCACGTCGAGTTCGGCGGGGACTTCGCGGTTGATCTTGTTGAGGAACTTGATGAACTGCGCTGAGGTGTGGTTCGGGCGCAGCTCGGAGATCACCTTGCCCGAGGCAATGTCGAGCGCGGCGAACAGGTCCACGGTGCCGTTGCGTCGGTAGTCATGCGAGCGCCGCTGGTTGGTGGTGGGCATCATCGGCAGCATCGGTGCGGTCCGGTTCAACGCTTGGATCTGTGGTTTCTCATCGACGGCGAACACCGCTGCGTTGACAGGCGGGTTCATGTAGAGCCCGACGATGTCGCGGATCTTCTCCACGAGTTGGGGATCGGGTGAGATCTTGAACTCGTCGATCTCCCACGGCCTCAACCCGAACGCCCGCCAGATCTCCGACACCGTCTGACGCGAGATCCCATGACGTTCGGCCATCGACCGCGTCGACCAGTGCGTTGCATCCTTCGGCGTCGCTTCCAACGTGTCGATCACGATCTGTTCGACGACGTCGTCGCCGATCGTGCGCGCAGCTCCCGGGCGCGGTTCGTCGATCAGACCATCGAGACGTTTCTCGGCGAACCGTTGACGCCACTTCGACACTGTGGCCGGGTTACAGCCGACCTTCGCAGCGATCTGCCTGCCCGTGAGTTCTTCGGGATCGGCGCAGGCGAGCACGATCTTGCAGCGCATCGCGAGGTTCTGTGCTGTCGAGTGTCGGCGCGCCCAACTCTCAAGTTGTCGTCGTTCGTTCCCGGTGAGCGTGATCTCAGCGGCTGGTCGTCCTCGCTTGGCCATGACGTTCCCTTCGATGCTGGCGGATACAGCACCGACAACGCGCCAGAACACGAAAATTCCCGAACTCAACAAATAATCGAAGAAACAACCGGACAGGACACTAGGAGACTGCTGAGCAAATCTCGGTGAGGGTGCTCGCGTTTGGGGTGCGGATCGAAAAGAATGGTGGGTGTGCAGGGCTCATCGGATCCGAACCGGGAACTCCTCGACGCGCAGGCGCTGGTCGGTCATCTCGTCCCGGCGGGGAGCGTGTACGCGTTCTTGGCTGAGCACCGTCGCCGGGTGTTCCCGGATGAGTTGTTCGCCGATCTGTTCCCGTCGGGTCGTGGCCGTCCGTCGGTCCCGGCGGATGTGATCGCGACGACGATGGTGCTCCAGGCGTTGGAGGGTCTGTCGGATCGGGACGCGATCGCGGCGTTGCGCACGGATCTGCGGTGGAAGGTTGCCGCCGGTCTGGCGCTCGACGATGAGGGGTTCCATCCGACGGTGTTGACGTTGTGGCGCAACAAGCTCCGGGTCAGTGATCGTCCGGAACGGATCTTCGACGCGGTGCGGTCGGTGATCGCCGAGACCGGGGTGCTCAAGGGCAAGGTGCGCCGGGCACTTGACTCGACCGTGCTCGACGACGCGGTCGCGACCCAGGACACCGTGACCCAGTTGATCGCCGCGATCCGTCGGGTCCGTCGCCTGGTCCCGACCGCCGCCACGCTCGAGTTGACAGCGCACGATTACAGCGATCCGGGCAAGCCGCGCATCGCCTGGGACGACATCGAGGCCCGCAACCAGCTCGTGACCGGGCTCGTCAACGACGCACTCGTCGTCCTCGCCGCCGTCGACGACCTGAACCTCGACCCGGCAGGGACCGAAGCGGTCGGGTTGCTGGCGCTCGTTGCCGGCCAAGACGTCGAGCCCGGCGACGGGCAGGGTTCGTGGCGGATCGCCCAGCGCACCGCGAAGGACCGGGTGATCTCCACTGTTGACCCCGACAGTCGGCACATCCACAAGAGCCGACAGTCGTATCGCAACGGCTACAAAGCGCATGTCGTGGTCGAACCGACCACCGGGCTGATCTGCGGTCAACAGCTCACCGCCGGCAACGCCCCCGACGGCCCCACCGGCGTCGAGCTCATGGAACACGAACCGAAACGCCGCCAGGTCCTGGCCGACTCCGCCTACGGCGCGGGCCCCACTCGTGTGGCACTCGCCAAGCGTCGGCATCGTCTGGCGATCAAGCCCTGGCCGACCACCGACACCGGCCGGTTCGGTCGCGATGACTTCACCGTCGATCACACCGCCCGCACCGCCACCTGCCCCGCCGGTCACACGGTTGCGCTGACCGCGTCGAACTATGCCGTGTTCGATCGACACTGCCGCGGCTGCCCGATCCGGTCACGATGCACCACCGCCCGCGATGGCCGCGCCCTGCAACTCACCGACCACGACGCCGAACTCGTCGAAGCCCGCCGAGCCTGGCGTGACGGCGACTTCGCCGACGACTACCGACAGTTCCGACCCATGGTCGAGCGCAGCCTCGCGTGGCTCGTCAGACCCGGCCGACGCGTCGCCTACCGCGGCCTCGCCCGCAACCGCATTTGGCTCGCCCACCGCGCTGCGGCCGTCAACCTCCAACGCCTCGTCAACTTGGGCCTCACCCACGACGGGACCTGGCACCTCGCCACCAGATAGCGGGCCCGGGGCCTGACAAAGCAGGGACGACACCTACGGGATCTACCCAACCAGCGTGACCGGCTCTCACCCTGAACACCGGCTCTTCGGTTCGGTCAAGACCCCGGACCACCAACAACGCTACGCCCCGCGCAGCCACGAAAGAGCGACTTGCTCAGCAGTCTCCAGGCGACTGCGGAGCTACTCGCTGTTTCCGATTCGCTTCGACGCTCACCCACGTGGTCGACGCGGGGCATTCCATCCAGCTCGCCCGCCGGGGACGAAATGGCGGGGTGCTGGAGTAGGTTCCACGTCGTATGCAACTCGAGATCACCGACGAGGCGAAGGAGCTGCTCGCGAAGCGAGGCGGCACGATGACGATCGACTTCATCCGGCCGACGGGTTGAGGCAAGATCGCCGAGGTGTCGGTCGACACCAACACGACCAACAAGAACCTCGCACCGTACAGCCGGATCCGTCACCCCGAGTACCGGATCCTGGTCACGCCGGTGCTGTCGGGCATGGTGTCTCGGATGCTCGTCACCACCAGGGGCCGGTTCGTCAAGAACCTGGTCGTCCAGCTGTCCGACGACCGCCACCGACCCGTCTACGCCGACGGCGACGACTGCTGACGGTCTGATGTTCCGCCTCGACGACAAGGTCGCCGTGATCACCGGGAGCACGCGCGGCCTCGGGTGGGCGATGGCGAACGCGTTCGCGGGTCAGGGGGCTCACGTCGTCGTCAACGGTCGCAGCGTCGACGACGTGCGTGCCCGCGTGGATGAACTGGTCGCGGCAGGGTTCGCGGCGTCGGGCGCGGCGTTCGACGTGGCCGATCTCGACCGTGCCACCGCCGCCCTCGACGACATCGTCTCCCGTCGAGGAGGGCTCGACGTGTTGATCAACAACGCCGGGATCAACCATCGCGGCCCGCTCGACGAGTTCGACCAGGCCGACTGGGACCGCGTGATGCGGGTCAACCTCGACGCACCGTTCGCGCTGGCGAAGTCGGCCGCGCACCACATGAAGGCATCGGCCGGCGGCCGGATCATCAACACGGCCTCGATCATGGGGACGGTCGCGCGCCCGACGATCCCGGCGTACGTGGCGAGCAAGGGTGGCATCCGCGCACTGACGAAGGCGCTCGCCGTGGAGCTGGCTCCCCACGGAATCACCGTCAACGCGATCGGGCCGGGGTACGTCGCCACCGCGATGAATGCGGCACTCGTCGAGGACCCGGAGTTCAACGCGATGGTCACCACCCGGACTCCGGTCGGGCGGTGGGGTCGACCCGAGGAGATCGCCGCCGCTGCGGTGTTCCTCGCGTCCGACGAGGCGTCGTACGTGACGGGCCAGACCCTGGTGGTCGACGGCGGCATGACCACCGCCCTGTGACCGGCCCGACGCGCGAGCGCGGTCCGCTCGCCTTGAACGTTCTGTCGGCAGGCGCTGTTGCGGAACCGCGGCCACGGCTGACAGAAAGGGGCGAGCCTGAGTCGTCGCCGGTTGGAGGCCGTCTCGCGGACCGTTAGCATTCCACGGGCTATGTATGCAGTGATCGCCTCTGGTGGCAAGCAGGAAAAGGTGACCGAAGGTCAACAGGTCGCGCTCGAGCTGCTCGACGGTGACGAGGGCAGCGAAGTCTCGCTGACCCCGGTGCTCCTCGTCGACGGTGACGACGTGATCGCGGGTGCCGACGCCCTCTCGGGCGCGTCGGTGACCGGCACGATCGTCGGCAGCACCAAGGGCCCGAAGATCAACGGGTTCACCTACAAGCGCCGCACCAACCAGCGCCGTCGTTACGGCCATCGCCAGAAGTACACCGTGGTCGAGATCAACTCGATCAAGAAGAGCTGAGGAGGCCCGACATGTCGAAGACCAAAGGTGGCGGCTCGACCCGCAACGGTCGCGATTCCAACGCCCAGCGCCTCGGCGTCAAGGCGTACGGCGGATCGTCGATCTCGGCCGGCACGATCCTGATCCGCCAGCGCGGCACGAAGTTCCACCCCGGCAAGAACGTCGGCAAGGGTGGCGACGACACCCTGTTCGCCCTCGTCGACGGTTCGGTCAAGTACGGAACCCGCAAGGGTCGCAAGGTGATCGACGTCGAGCCGATCGGCTGACGACTTCACCACCCTCAGAACGCTCGAAACGGCGGGGTGCTCGGCGCCCCGCCGTTCCGCGTCCCGGTTCGGGGCCTCCTCAGACGTCGATGCCGACCGGAAGGCGGTCGCGATCCCAGCCGAGGTGCGCGAGCGCCTGCCTGCAGGCGAACCGATCGGTCATCCCGCCCACGTAGGTGACGGCGCATCGCAGCGCGTCGGCCGAACCGGCGTCGAACCCATGGCCGTCGGGGAGCAGGTTGGGACGGTCGGCGTAGTGCTCGACCAGCGCCTGGAGCAGGTCGATCACCGCCTGTGCCTGTTCGACGCTCGCGGGGCGGAGATACACGTGCTCGTAGTTGAAGCGTCGGAATTCGGCGAGTGCCTCGGCGATCGGCGTCACCATGCCGATCCGGCCGGTGTCGGCCGTGGCTTGGATCATCGCACGGACGAGGGTGCCGAGCTGGGTCGAGCGGTCGTTCCCGATCCGGCTCCGCACGAGCGTCGGCAGCATGTCGTGCGACACGATGCCGGCGGCGACGGCGTCCTCGAAGTCGTGGCACACGTACGCGATGCGGTCGGCCCACGACACCACCTCGCCTTCCGGTGTGGCCGGCGCCGGACGGCTCCACGAGTGATTGCGGACGCCGTCGATCGTCTCCACGCACAGGTTGAGCGGGACGAGCGTGACATCGGCGCCCCACACGGCGTGGTCGTAGCCCTCGTCGACGTACGGCGACAAGGCGTCCTCGCTGGCGTGGCCACCCGGGCCGTGGCCGCAGTCGTGGCCGATCGCGATCGCCTCGGTGAGCGCCACGTTGAGGCCGATCGCCTGCGACACCGAACGTGCGACCTGCGCCACCTCGAGCGCGTGGGTCAGGCGGGTCCGCTGATGGTCGTCGGGGAACACGAACACCTGGGTCTTGCCGGCGAGTCGCCGAAAGGCGGTGGAGTGCAGGATCCGGTCCCGGTCGCGCTCGAAACACGTCCGGTACGGGTCGGGCGCCTCGTCGATCTTGCGGTCGCCGCTACCCGACGACTTGGTCGCGAGCGGCGCCAGGTGCTCCTGCTCGCCCTCCTCGCGGGCGTCACGGGGCAGGGTTCCGGTTCCCCCGGGCCCCGCCCATGAATCCTCGTGGGCGAGCGCGACATCGCCGGACACGTGACCGCGCATCGTCGACGCCCACCGTTGTGCTCGTTCCCGGGTCGCCTCGTCGTCGCCGTCGGCCATGCGCATCACGCTACGGTCGATCTCGTCGGTACGGTCGGTCGGCCGATGGCGCGCCCGTTTGGCGTCGGGCCCGCCCGGGTATTCACGATGTGAGATCGAGCGGCTCGCCGCACCGGAACCGTCGCGCCGGAACGAACACACGCACCGGAACGAACACACGCACCGGAACGAACACTGAGGAGCAACATGAACAGGGGTGTGCCGGCGGCCACTGAACGGAGTGTCGACGGGCGATCGCGACGGGGACGAGGTAGCGAATGACGCGTCGTGCGTCGTTCGGACGCACGGGACGGCGCGGGTCGCAGTCACACCGACGGCCGCATGCAGCCCGACGCGACGACGAGTCGTTCGCGTCCTTCGTTCGGCGCGAAACGATCGAACGCGTCCTGTCGGTCGGCCGATATTCGAAGCCGCTCTGGTGGTATCCGACCTGGTCGCTCCTCGCCGGGCTGGTGTTCGGTGTCGCCATCGCTCGGTTCGCCGACGTCGACGGTGGGTCGCTTGCGTTCCTCGTCTACGACGGCGACCCGGAGGCGGCACGGTCGTTCGTGTCGCTCGTCGCGACGTCGGTGGCCACCATCACCAGCCTCACGCTGACCATCACGGTCGTCACGCTGCAGTTGGCGTCGAGCCAGTACTCGCCGCGCCTCATCGAGCACTACCTCGACGATCGCGGAACTCGAGGCGTGATCTCGCTGTTCCTCCTCACGTTCGCGTTCGCGGTTGCGACCCTGCTCAACGTCCGCCTCGACGGTCCGGCCGGCGAGGCGAACGGCCAGGTACCGGGCCCCGCGATCTCGTTGCTGGTCGTGTTGGTCGTGGCGAGCCTCGGTGGGTTGGTGTTCTTCGTCCACCGGGTGACGGAATCGATTCGAGTCGAGTCGATCCTCAAACGTGTCCGCGATCGAACCCTGTCCGCGATCGCCGACCGGACGGCACACGACGAGGCTCGTGAAGCAGCGGACGAGGCCCCCGACCCCGACGACGCCAGTCGGATCATCACGTCCCGCAGGACCGGGTTCTACGTCGATCTCGATCGGGAGGCGCTCGCCGACTGTCAGCCACCCCACGGCACGCGGGTCTGGATCGTCGTCGCGCCGGGCGACTTCGTCACGGTCGACTCCCCCGTTGCCTTCGTGAGCGGTTGGGAAGGCGACGATGTCACGGACACCGTCGAATCGTGGATGCGCTTCGACTCGGAACGGTGGATCGAGGCGGACTACTCCTACGGGGTCCGCAGTCTGATGGACGTCGCGGTCAAGGCGCTCTCGCCCGGCATCAACGATCCGACCACGGCGGTGATGGCAGTGCAGCGGATCGCCGAGGTGATGGCGGCTGCGGCGGCGTCGCATCCCGATCGTGTCGTGCCGCTCGGCGACGCCGGCCGGGTCTACGTGACGATCCGGCCGTGGGCACACACCATGGGGGACGTCGTTCGGCAGATCGCGCTGTACGGACGCAGTGACCTCGACGTCGTCCGGAGCGTCATCGACATGCTGTGGGCCCTGTCCTGGATGACCACCGGTGTCGACCGGTCTGCGGAGATCCGATCGATCGCGCGGCGGTTCCGAGAGCTGGTCGAGGTCGAGCGGACCGAGTCGGGTCAGCGCATCCTCGACGACGAGTTCGAGCGCCTGGAAGCCCGCCTGGAAGGGGACCCGACCGTCCGGTACCGCTCCAGGTCGGGTGGAGGTGGCATGGACCTCGGCTGATCACCCCCGAGGTTCGCCGACGTGCGGACGTCGCCCGATCCTCGAAACGGCGGTCGTCGGTAGGCTCGAACCCATGTCCCAGTTCGTCGACGAGTGCCAGCTCAATGTGCGCGGCGGCGATGGTGGCGCGGGCTGCATCTCGTTCCGTCGTGAGGGCCCGGTCGTCATGGGTGGACCGAACGGGGGCGACGGCGGCAAGGGTGGCGACGTCTGGCTCGTCGCCGATCACAACGTGGCGTCGCTGCTCGCGTTCCGCGACCATCCACACCGCCGCGCCGAGGACGGCGTGCACGGCAAGGGCAAGGATCTCCACGGTCGCCGCGGTTCGTCGCTCGAGATCGCGGTACCCGAGGGAACCGTCGTGAAGGACATGTACTCCGGCGAGGTGATCGCCGAGTTGTATCGCCACGGCGATCGCTTCCTCGCCGCTCACGGCGGCCGTGGCGGTCGCGGGAACGCCAAGTTCCTCGCGAACAAGCGTCGCGAACCGACCTTCGCCGAACAGGGCGAACACGGCGAGCAACGGTGGCTCCGCCTCGAGATCCGGCTGATGGCAGACGTCGCACTCGTCGGGTTCCCCAACGCCGGCAAGAGCACGTTGATCAGCGTCATCTCGGCCGCCAAACCCAAGATCGCCAACTACCCCTTCACCACGCTCGAACCCAATCTCGGTGTGGTCAGCGTCGACGACGACACCAATTTCGTGGTCGCCGACATCCCCGGCCTGATCGAGGGCGCGAGCGAGGGGCGCGGTCTCGGTCACCAGTTCCTCCGCCACGTCGAACGGGCGCGTGTGTTGTGTCTCATGATCGACCTGCAGCCGATGGACGGCATCTCGCCGGATGAGCAGGAACGGATCCTGGTCCAGGAGCTCGGCGACTACCGCCCCGACCTGCTCGATCGGCCGCGTCTCGTGGTCGGCACCAAGGCCGATGTCGTCCGACCCGACGAGCTCGATGCGCTCGGGTGGGCACACCCGGTGATCTCGGCCGTGACCGGCCAGGGGGTGCGCAATCTCGTGGGTCGCATGGCGTCGCTGGTGCACGAGGCCCGTCGGGCCGAACCCGAACCGGAGGGCATCGTCGTGATCCGGCCCGAGGTGAGCGGTGCCGTCGTCGAACGTGTCGACGAACACGAGTTCCGGTTGGTGGGCCGCGAGGTCGAACGGGTGGTCGCGCTCAACGACATCACGACGCCCGAGGCGCTCTCGTACATCGACGGCCGGCTCGATCGCTTGGGTGTCAACAAGATGCTCGTGCGCGCCGGTGTACAGGAGGGCGACGTGGTCTGGATCGGCGACTTCAGCTTCGAGTACCAGGCCGATCTGTGAGGATCGTCTGATGCGCGTGGTCGCCAAGATCGGGACGTCGTCGGTGACCGATGGCGAGGGTCACATCGACCACGGCGCGATCGGAAAGCTGACGGCGGAGATCGCCGGGTTGCGCATCGCCGGCCACGAGGTGCTCCTCGTGTCGTCGGGGGCCGTGGCCGCCGGTGTCGCGGCGCTCGGGTTCGCTGCCCGCCCCACCGACATGCTCACGCTCCAGGCGGTCTCCGCTGTCGGTCAGAGCCGGATTATGCGCGTCTACAACGACGATCTGGCCGAGTTCGGGATCGTCGGAGCGCAGGTGCTGCTCGATCCACACGACTTCGTCGACCGGTCTCAGTACCTGCACGCCCGAACCACCCTCGGGCGGCTGCTCGAGCTGGGTTGCGTACCGATCATCAACGAGAACGACGCGATCGCCAGCGACGAACTGCGCTACGGCGACAACGACCGGATCGCCGCCCTCGTCGCGCACGCGGTCAAGGCCGACGTGCTGGTGCTGCTCACCGATCTCGACGGCCTCCACACCAGCGATCCGCGCGCCGACGCGTCGGCCGAGCTGATCTCGGTCGTCGCGGCCGACGATCCATTGCTGTCGATCAGCGCGAGCGCCAACGGGAGCGGCCGGGGGAGCGGCGGCATGGCGAGCAAGCTCGCAGCGGCCCGGATCGCTTCCTGGTCGGGGGTGCGGACGGTGATCGCGCGGGCCTCTCGCGGCGACGTGCTCGCGGCGGCGGTCTCGGGCGCCGCCGTCGGGACGACCTTCGAGGGCCACGACCGCCGGTTGCCCGCTCGCAAGCTCTGGATCGCGTTCGCCTCCGAGGTCAGTGGCACCGTGACCGTCGACAACGGAGCCCAACACGCGCTGATCACCCGGAACACGAGCCTGTTGCCTGCCGGTGTGCGCGACGTGTCGGGTCGGTTCGGCGAGGGGGACACGGTCGACGTGTGCGGCCCCGACGGAGTCGTGTTCGCGCGCGGGATGGTGTTCGCCGACGCTGACGAGCTCCGCAGCGTCGCCGGCCGCCAGACCCGAGATCTCCCCGAGGGTATGGTGCACGAGGTCATCCACCGCGACGATCTCGTCGTGCTCCCGAGCTGAACCGGAACTCCGATCGTCGTGGTGGTCGGGCCGGCATCGTCACGTACTTGTCGACGTCGCCGAGACGTGGGCCGTCGGTGTCGCTCGGGCAGCACACGTACAGCGCCCAGTCACGGGCAGCGAGCCGGACCTCGATGCTGGCGCGATCGGTGAGGACCTGTCGTTTCCGCCAGTCGTACACGACGGACGAGGGGTCGACACGGAGCACCGCCAGTTCGAGCGCGTCGGTGATCTCCCGGTGGTCGTCGGCGACGTTGATCGCGACGATGTAGGTCCAGACCGCGCCGTCGACGGTCGACGTGGTCGTCGCCCACGCCAGGCGGTCTCCGCGCCGGGGAGCCCCGAAAAGGCAGTCGTCGATCAGACCGATCGGGTGATCCGGGTGACGGAGTGCGCCGTCGTCGTCGCAGGTGCGCATCACCATCGCCCGGTCGGTCCTGCCGAGACGGTCGCCGATCCCGATCGGCCCGGCGGAGAAGGCTGCGAGCAGTCCTTCGATCTCGGCGTACGGGTCGCCGTCGATCGAGTCGTCCCCCTCACCGACGGACGGGTTGGAGAAGAAGCAGTCCTTGAACACCGGGAGTGCGAGCGTCGTGGCGAGTCGATTGACGGTGAGGAACCAGATCCACAGGCGCGCTGGATCGTCGGCGAACCGGTAGTCGTCACTCGTACGGACGGCGATCACGTGCTCCAGGCCGGCGGCGACGACGAGATCGGCCGGGGTCGCCATGCACCACAGGAGCCCGATGCCGGTCTCGCCGGCATGCCGGTCGAGTGCCTGCTGCCAGGCGGCCGCCCGGCCAGGAGCCGAGCGCAGTGACCGGACGCCGAACCAGAACATGAGCATCCAGTCCTGCTCGATACAGCAGGCGCCCCATCGCGCGGCATCGTCGAACCACCGGCGGAAGAACGACGGGTCGGTCGGCTGGGCGGCCCGACCGTCGACCCACCACGACGCACCGGCTGCGAGGCCCTCGGCCACGTACGGCGAACTCGCCGCGATGTGGCGGGCATGCAGCACGAGCGGGCGCTGCTCGACGCTCCGTGCGAACTCGAGGAGCCGGTCGCCGCCGTCGGTCGGTGGAAACGCATCGGCGCGCGGTTCCCAGCGATGGGTTCCGGTCGGCGGCACGTCGTCGAGGTAGCCGATCGTCGAGATCGGACGGTTCACGGCGTGGTCGTACCACCACGAGTCGAGCTCCACCGCGCCGATCGCCACATGGTCGACGTCGTGCAGCGCTCGGACCGTGTCGGCGACCGATTCGGCGATCGTCCGGCCCGTTTCGGTCCGGTACCAGTACGCAGCGCCGTTGTCGGTCCAGTACGAGAGGTGTGAGGTGAGGGGGTGCTCGTCGAGACGGCGTCGACGTACCGGTGCTCGGCGGCGGACCTCGGCGCCCCACGCGTCGAACACCTCCGATGGCGTCTCACCCCGGAACACCCCGACGGTGGTCGCGAAGTCGGCCGGGACCTCGTCGAGATCGCCATGCCACCCCCACACGAGCGCACCCTCGTCGATCGTGATGATCTGCTCGTGTGGGTGGTCGACCGGCGCGAGCAGAGCACACCCCGACCCCCATCGCACCAGCAGCGGCGACATCGCACGCGGCGCCTGGAGGTTCGCAGCCGGGCGGAAATCGAAGTCGAGCTCGGGGCCGGCCACGACGGGGAGCGCGAACTGGGTACACGCGAACCCGAGCAGTTCGGCGTCGTCGGCGAGATCGACCGGGTCGAAGCGGATCGACGCAGAGGGTCGGGAGAACCGGCCGGTCGCGATGCCCGCCAGCGCACGACGAGCACGAAGGATGAAACGTGACCCGTCCTCGGCGACGGCGAGCTCGACGCCGCCGGGCAGCCGTGCGTGTGGCCGCCCGAACGGGTCAGGACTCAGGTGAGGGACTGGGCTCAACGGCCGGCTGGGCAACCGCGTCGAGTCCGAGCTCGGCACGCAGCTCGCTCAGTCGGCTCTGTGCCTCGACATTGGCGGTGGCCTGCTCGACCTCGAGCACCCGGGACTCGACCGAGGCCTCGGTGAGCTCGCTCGCTGCTTTCGCCTTCGCGTACCGGGCCTGGATCTTCTCCTCGACCTCTTTGAGGGTCGGGACGTCCCCGCCCACCACCTCGTTGAGCGAGGTCATCGCGACGTTCATCTCCTCTTGCATCTTCGCCTGCTCGAGCTGGCTGAGCAGCTTGGACTTCTCGGCGATCCGCTCCTGGAGCAGGCGGCTGTTCTGCTGCACCGCAGCCTTGGCCTGGTCGGCTGCCTCGGTGCTCTCGAGCACCATCGATTTCAGGCTCTCCACATCCTTCTCGACCTGGATCAGCTGGCCGGCAATCGTCTCTGCCGCGGAGGTGTACTGAGCCGCCTTGTCGGCGTTGCCGGCCTTGTCGGCGTCGGCTGCCATCAGAAGCGCCTGGCGGGCGTTGGCGTTGAGCTTCTCGAGCTCGCCCATCTTTCCGTTGAGGCGGATCTCGGCCTGCTTCTGGCCGGCGATGACGTTGGTCGCCTGCTCCTTCAGCCGCTTGTGCTGGACCTGGGCCTCCTGGATGGCCTGCTCGAGCTGGACCTTCGGATCGGCCCGCTCATTGAACGATCCGGTGAGCCGGGCCGTGAGGTACTTCCACCACTTCTTCGCGAGCTTGAACATGGCCGGAGCCTACTCGCTCACGATCCGTGACCAGCGGGCGACCTGGACGTCGTGGTGCATCAATCCGGTTCGGACCGACCGCTGAGGCGTGCGCGGATCACCGCGATCTCGGAAGTGTCGAGCGCAACGAGCGCGGTGACGTACACGACGACGCCGATCGCACCCCCGATGACGATCTGTGCGAGCGCGTGCCACCCCGTGTCGCTGCGGACGTCGTGGGTCACCCACCAGACGGCTTCCGCCATCAGCACCGCCGCCAACAGCATCCGCCACAGGCTCGCGACGATCGGCCGCAGCGAGAAGCCTCTCACCTTGTCGCGCAGGACGGTCAGCGCCCACGCCGACGAGACCAGGTACGCGAACGCGTAGGCGAGGCCGAGACCGAGCACCCCCCACCGATCCACGAGCACGAACGCGAGGACGATGTTGAGCAGGTTCTCGCCGACGTTCAAGATGAAGGGCGTCCGCGTGTCCTGGTGCGCATAGAAGCCGCGCAGCACGAACAGGTACACGGAGAACCCGACCAGCCCGACCGACAGCCCCGCAAGGGCACGCGACGTGTTGAAGGCATCGACGGCGTCGAACTGTCCGCGCTGCATCAATCCGATGATGGGTTCGCGCAGCACGAACATCACCGTCGCGGCCGGCATCGTGAGGAGCACGATCATGCGGGTGCCGAGCGAGACGTGGTGGACGAAGTCCTGACGTGACTTCCTGCTGACGGCGCGCGCCATCTCGGGCTGGAATGTGGTCGCGATCGAGACGGCGAGCAATCCGTGGGGCAGCACGAACCAGGTGAACGCGTCGAAGTACGCCTTGTTGATGCCGGCCCCCTGCCCGAGCGCGAGATTGCGGACGACCAGCAACGCCACCTGGTTGGCGGCCACGAAACCGATCGTCCACCCCGACAGCACGAGCAGCCTGCGCACCGCAGGGTGTCGCCACTCGAACGTCGGCCGGTACCGCAGGCCGGCGGCGACCATTGCGGGAACGACGATGGCGGCCATCGCCGCGATGCCGGCGGTGGCGCCCAGGGCGAGTGTCCAACGAACGCGGGAATCGTCGACGACGTCGGAGAGGGTCCAGGCGGTGTCGCCGGCGCCCGGGAGCGACAACAGGGTCACGATGATGATCAGGTTCGGAAGGACCGGGCTCCAGGCAGCGGCGAAGAACCGCCGACGACTGTTCAGATAGCCGTTGGCGATGCCGGTGAGGCCGTAGAACAGGATCTGGACGAGGAAGATCCTCGTGAGCATCGTGCCGACCTGTCGGAACAGGTCGACGTCGACGTCGTCGCTCACGTTGAGGCTGTAGAGCCGGAAGATCAGAGGAGCCAGCACGACGGCGACCACGGTCACGCCGACCATCAGTGCCGTCGCCGTCGTGATGACGACGTTCGTCGCGTGATCGTCGGGTTGGCGTTCGTCGTCTCCCATGAACCCCGTGAACAACGGCACGAGCGTCGCCGAGAGGACACCGCCGATGAGCAGGTCGTAGACGATGTTCGGCGTCTCGTTGGCGAGTGAGTAAGCGTCGGCGAGCGCGGTCTGGCCGATCACGAACGCGAACACGACCACTCGCAACAACCCGGTCGCCCGCGACATCGCCGTTCCCGCTGCGACGACCACGTTGGAGCGGACGAGGTTGCTCACGGGCTTGCACCCGCTGGGTCGGCGGTCACGGGTTGGACGTTGCTCCGGGCGACGGCGGGTCGGGCAGGGTGCCGGGCGCGAGCCCGGCCGTCTCGGCCCTGGCCGTGTCCTCGAGCGCCATGCGGAGGGCCTCCAGCTCGGTCACCAGACCGTCGACGTCGTTGCCGAGCACGTCGGAGTCACCGCTGCCGACGCTGACCTCCACGGCACGTGCCACCAACTCGTCGAAGCGGGCGTCGAGGAGTCGGAGACGGTCGCGTGCTTCGTCGGCGGTCGCCTGGAGCCGATCGGCGGAGGCGAGCTGGGCCTCGAGCGATTGGATGGTCTTGGCCATCGCGGCCGAGGGAGGCTGGTCGCCCAGGCCCACGCGCAGCTGGGCGAGCTCGGTGTGCGTTCGGACCGTGTCGAGTCGAGCGAGCGCGCCCGTGATGTCGTCGCCGCGCTTGGCGATGCGCCACGATTCGTCGATGCCCTGGTCGAGTCGGGTCGCCAACCCCCCGAGTCGGTCGCGCAGGGGGCCGCGGTCCATGTCGCGCACGACGGCGTCGAACCGCACCTTCGCTCCCTGGGCCCCGACGACGTACGACCGCCACGGATCCGACAGCGAGAACGGCTCGACACGGTCGGACTTCGGGTCGCGGGGTACTGCTGCCAGCACCCGCCCACCCCAGGCGAGTGCCCCGACGCCGGCCGCGGCGACCAGGGGTGCGCCGGCGAGGATCGCGCCGGCGGCGCCGACGCCGAACAGCACGATGCCGCCGGGCGACATCATGGCCCGGGCCACCGGCGGTGTCAGGAAGCGGTCGCGGAAGCTGCGGCGGGCCATGCGATCAGAAGTTCGAGATCACGGCGGTGAACACCTGCTGGATCGTGGCCGGGTTGGACGCGTCGTAGTGGGCTGCCGACGTGGCCTGTGCGATCGCCTTGAGCGTGACGGTGTCGGCGCCGTCCCCGTAGGAGATCGTGAACACGCGAACGGGCCGTGACGTCGCGCCCTCGCTGCCGGACTGCAGCTGGGCGATCAGCGCTCCGAACTCCGATTCGTCGTCCTCGACGACACCGTCGTCGTTGACACCGTCGGTGAGGAAGACGACGGCGTTGATCTTGTCGGGGTCGTAGCTGTCGAGCATCGACGCGTAGGCCTTCGAGGTCACGTCGTAGAGGGGTGTGCCGTTGGTCGGGAACTGGGCGAGGATCGCATCGTTGAGGTCGGCTCGTTGAGGACCGATGGGGGCCACGGGAACGAGTTCGCGAAGGTTCGGATCGGGCGCGCCGGGAAGATCGGTGCTGAACACCCACAGACCGACCTCGTCAGCGTCCTTGAACTGATCGAGCGCGCTGACCGCTGCCTCCTGCGCCAGGTCGAGTTTCGTGCGGCCGTCGGCCGCCAGATCGCCCATCGATCCGGAGATGTCGAGGACCAGCAGCACGCGTGCCTCCTTGCGCTGTTCGGCCCACGAGTCGAGGATGCGGACGAGGACATCGGGGGCGGGGATCTCGAGCTCGGCCTGCGGCTGCGTCGGATCGACGCCGTTGGCGACACTGACGGGCTCGGAGAGGGGCACGTTCGGATTGTTCGGACGGAAGCCGAACGCGAGCACCTTCTCCTGGTTCTCCGGTCGCTGGACGTATTCCTCGAAGACACCGGCCGCGGCCTGCTGCTCCGGGGTCACCCAGTCGGCATCGAGGATGATGAACGGGTTGTCGGAGAACAGCGTGCCCTCACTCGGGTAGACGGCGACGATCGGCACCCGTGGTTCCCGCGGCACCTCGCCCGGCGAGAGCTCGCCGTCGGGGTTGCCGAGGTTGTAGTCGATCACGCTCTTCTCCTCGACCGCCACTGCGGACGCGTAGGTGAGCGACGTACCTCGCACATCGGTGGCGAACCAGTTGTTGAGGAACGTCATCGTGATGTCGCCGTAGTGCACCACGGCCGATTCGACATCGCGAGCGAAGGCGACCGCTTCCGGTCGTCGGAGGTCCTCGGTGGTCAGCCCGCTCGTCTTGCCGGTCGCGGCGTAGTACTCGGCGATCGTGAAGTTGAGGCCACTGGTGGAATAGTTCGGATTCGTCTTGCCCAGGCGGAACGGTCCCCACTCCGGATGTCCGACCGATGCCCACCCCTCGGGATTGTTCGCGAGATCGACGATGTCGGCGAAACCGATCGGCTCGTCGGGCCAGCCGAGGGCCTCGGCCATCGGCTGGGGCATCGCGATCACGAGCGGAGTGAGCATGAAGGGCGTTCCGGGCGGGGCCACGACGCGGCCGAGCCGCTCGTTGACGATGCCCGCCCACCCCGATGCGGCGGGCGACCAGATCACCGGTGCCGGCCCGTCGATCTCGGGGTTCGGCCAGCCGTCGACGATCAGTTGCGCGGCGGCGCCCGACGATTTGCGCGCGGGACGGACGAACACGCATCCGTCGTCGCTGCGGGCGTCGTCCCCGGTGTTGAACTCGTTGGCGAGCTCGGTGAGGAGCGCGATCTTCTCGCTGCTGACGGCCATGTCGACGACCGTGCAGTCGCCTGGGTCGCCGTCGACGGCGTCGACGGGTACGGGGTCGTCGTCGCCACCGCTGCAGGCCGCCACGGCGAGGGCGACCACGAGCATCCCGGGCATCCATCGAGCGATGGTGGGACGGGTGATCACTGGAGCTCCTTCCACAGCGCCCGGATCGCGAGCGCGGTCGGTGCGTCGACGGAGGCCGGCGACGAGTCGGGCGGACCCCAACCGGAATCGAGCAGTGCCGTCGCCAGGCGATCGGTCAGCCCGGACGGGATCGAGGTCCCGGGCGGCGCCGCCAGCACCACGTCGGCTCGGATCATCGGTTCAGCGTAGGCGACCTCGAAGGCGGATCGACGGGCATCGGCCAGTTGTGCGTCGGCGCCGACGGCCACGTCCATCGAGCTCGTTCTGGTCTGGATCGTGTCGATCGCCGTTCCGCCCGACAGCTGCGTGGGAGAAACCGATCGGACGACGCCGCGCAGCCAGATCTCGAACTGCGCGTCGTTCACCGGCAACCCGCCGCCCATGTCGTAGCCGAGGGCGGCCTGCGCCACCCCGAGCAGCCCCGTGCCCGACTGGGTGCTCTGTGCGAACCCGGTACCGAGATCGAGGTCGGCGAGACACCGCCACGCGATCGGGCCGGGGCACTCGGTTCCGATCGTGGTCGCGATCCCGGGTGTCGCCACGAGGGCGATCGGTGCAGAGCCGAGCCGGACCGTCTCGTAGCCGACCGGCGGCTTGCCCTCACGGGATCGCAACGAGTCCACCATTGCCGGGAACGGATCGAACGTCAGCCAGGTCACGGGCCCGCCATCGGCTGCGAGGTCGTCGAGCGTGGCGCCGGCCTCGGCGATGATCAGTCTGGTGCCGTCGTCGACGCTCTCCCGGCAGAGGGCTGCGAGCTCGGGCGCGCAGACGAGCACGGTCGCGTCGGAGATGTCGCTGCTGTCGGGCGCGTCGGCCGCCGATCCGTCCTCGATGAGCTGTTGACGGATCGCCACCGCGCCGACGATCAGTGCAGCCGCGGCGACGACCGCGGCAATGCGACTGGCGATCATCGCCCGCTGGTCTCTTCGACGGCTCGGTGGAGCGCCTCCAGCTTGATCACCAGATCGTCGACGTCCTTCGCATAGGCGGCGGTGTCGAGGCTCCCGATGCGCACCTCGCTGGCCCTGGCCACCAGCTCGTCGAGCTGGGTCTGCGTCAGGCGGAGTGCGGCGGCCGTCTCCTCGGACTGGCGCTTGAGGCGTTCGGACGACTCGAGCTGGCGCTCGACCGACGCGACCGCTGCCTCGGCTTCGGGCGAGGGACTCGCCGACGCCCGCTCACGCAGGGTCCCCAGCTTCGAGCGAAGCGCCGTCGGGTCGAGCCGACGAACTGCATCGTCGATCTCGTCGCCCCGCTTGGCGACCTGCCACGCCTCCGAGAGTGCACGCTCGAGCTGGTCGGCGATGCCCTGGAGCGTCGCCTTGAGAGGACCCTCGGAGGCGCCGCTCACGGTCTGACGCAGCTTTCGTCCGGCTCCCTGGGCGTTCTGCATCAGTTGTCGCCATGGTTCGCTGAGGGTGAACGGATCGATCTGCGTTCGGTCGCTGCCGCCGGGCATCGCTGCGACGACGGTCGCCGCATACACCGCGGCACCGAGCCCGATCGCGGCACCGACGGGCAGCCCCGCGACCCCCATGCCGACCGACACGCCGATGCCGAGCGCGATCCGCCACGACAGGATCGCCTTCGCCGTCGCGGGCGTGTAGAAGCGGTCGCGGAAGCCCATCGAGCACGACGCTAGCCAGTTCGCAGCGTCGTCTGGCGGGGCTCACGGGTCAGTGAGTCGTCTCCGTCTCGAATCGGCGCATGATCCGCCGGCCGAGACTCGTCTTGTGCACTTCGTCGGCGCCGTCGTAGATGCGGGCGGCACGTTCGTGCCGGTACCAGTACGACAAGATCGTGTCGTCGGTGACACCGAGTGCCCCGTGCACCTGGATCGCGGTGTCGACCGCCTTCAGCATCGTGTTGGCGACCACGAACTTGATCGAGGAGATCTCGTCGCGAGCGACCTTGGGGCCGTGCTGGTCGATCATCCAGGCGCAGTAGAGGGTCTGGAGGCGGGCGCCACGGATCTCGGCATCGAGCTCGGCGGCCCAGTGCTGGATCACCTGTCGATCGGCGAGTGTGCCGCCATCGCCGTCGATCACCCGCTCGTTGGCCCGTGTGCACATCATGTCGAACGCCCGCGACGCGATCCCCAGCCACCGCATGCAGTGGTGGATCCGACCGGGACCGAGCCGATCCTGGGCGATGACGAAGCCGTCGCCCTGCGATCCGAGCAGGTGGTCCCGGGGGACGCGGCACGACTGGTAGATCACCTCGGCATGGCTGGCGTGGCCGGAGCCGGCGTGACCCATGACGCTGACGTTGCGGACCAGGTTGAAACCCGGAGTGTCGGTCGGGACGATGATCATGCTGGCCCGCTTGTGCGGCGGTGCCCCTGGGTCGGTGACGGCCATGACGATCGCGAACGCAGCGCCGTCGGCCGACGAGGTGAACCACTTCTGGCCATTGATGACGAAGTCGTCGCCGTCGACGGTTGCCGTGGTGGCCAGCAGCGTCGGGTTCGATCCGGCCGTCTCCGGCTCGGTCATCGAGAAGCAGCTGCGGATCTCGCCCTCGATCAAGGGACGCATCCAGCGATCGTGCTGCTCGGGCGTGCCGTACTTGTGGAGGATCTCGATGTTGCCGGCGTCGGGAGCCTGTGTACCGAACACCGTCATGCCGAGCGGGCTCCGGCCGACGGCTTCCGCGAACAGCCCGTGATCGACCATCGAGAGACCGAGACCACCGAACTCGACCGGGTGATTGGGCGCCCACAGACCCATCTGCTTGACCTTCGCCTGAGCTGCGGCGACGCCGGTCGCGAGCGTCGCAGGGTCGCCGTGCAGCATCTCGCCTTCGAGCGGGATCACCTCGCGATCCATGAACTGGCGGATCATGCCGAGCCGCGTCTCCATCTCGTCCGATACCCGAAAGTCCATCGTCGCTCCGTTCCCTCCGTATCGCTGGTCACCGTAGGGGTACCGGTCCGCCACGACCAGGGTCGGACGGCCTCCGCTCGCCGGGGCCGACGGCGCGCATCGTGCGGACGGGACCCGTCTGCGTCGTGATCCGCTGCTCACTCGCCGCTCAGACGGGCGCGATGTCGGCGGCTTCGAGGATCGTGAGTTGATCACGCGTCGGTGACGGGACCTCCGCGAGCCGCACCGCGTGCATCGCAATCGCTTGTTCGAACACGTTGCGCGTGAAGCGGGCGTTGCCGAACCCGCGGGCCCTCGGTTCGGCTTCGATCACCTCGCCGAGCCGTGACTTCGCGTCGGGCGCCAGGTGGTATTCCTTGCCGCCGGCGATGAGCTCGAAGATCGCGATCAGCTCGTCGGTCGTGTAGTCGGGGAAGTCCAGCGTCCGTGCGAAGCGGCTCTCGAGGCCCGGGTTGGTCTCGATCAGACGTCGCATCTCGTCCGGGTAGCCGGCGACGACGACTGCGAGATCGTCGCGGTGGTCCTCCATGAACTTCACCAGCGTGTCGATCGCCTCGCGGCCGAAATCGTTCTCGCCGCCACGTGCGAGGGAGTACGCCTCGTCGATGAGCAGAGTGCCGCCCAGCGACGCCTCGAGCACCGCCTGCGTCTTCGTGGCGGTCTGGCCGACGTAGCCGGCGACCAGGTCGGCCCGATCGGTCTCGACGAGGTGGCCCTTCGAGACCACATCGAGGCTGCGGTACAGCTCGCTGAGCAGCCGTGCCACCGTCGTCTTGCCGGTTCCGGGGTTCCCGACGAAGACGAGGTGACGGCTCGTCTCGATCACCGGGAGATCGTGTTCGGCCCGCAACCGCTGGACGCGCAGCAGGCTCGTGAGCCGCCGGACCTCGGTCTTCACGTGATCGAGCCCGATCAGGGCATCGAGCTCGGCCAGGATTTCCTCGACGTCGCGCTCGGGAGGGAGATCGACCTCCCGCGCCGGTGCCGCTCCGGGGGTCGTCGTGCCGGCAGACGCGGCCGTCCGCCCCGGTCGGGAAACACCACCGGCATCCATCGTGCGCAGCAACACCGTGCGGAACCGGTCGATCGCTGCGATCTCGTCCGGTGACGGCACGAGATCGATCGCGGCGCTGGCGTGGGCGAGCTTCAGGGCCAGGTCGTAGTACGCGGCCGCCCGTCGCCCGGTGTCGCGGGCATCGGCGCGCACCAGGAGGTCGAACATCGTGCTCGGGCGCTCGGCCCAGCCGGCGCGTCCCGTGATGAGGTCGGAGTCGCGGAGTCGCTGCGGCGTGATGAGCACCGGCGGTTCGAGGTTCGGTCCGATGTCGTCGAGCCACGCATCGAGCTCGGTCGTCGTCAGGCGTCCGTCACTCGCCAGGATCGCCGACACCAGATCGGCGGCCTCGACCCAGCACTCGGCGTGGTGCCGCTCGCCCGAGAGGGCCGCCAGTTCGGCCTCGATGCCGTCGGTGAAAGCCGTCACGTGCGTGCCGAGGGGTCCGGGCATCGTGCCAGCGTACGCGCGGCGTCGCCCGGGAGCGTCCCCCGGTCGGGAACGGTGTTCGGGGCACGCTGAGGCGCTTGGGTTACCGTCGCGGTGACGATCACGAGGGGACAGGAGGTCCGCGATGGCGGCAACCGATCACACCGAGCAGTCGGCGAACCCGTTGCAGTCGGCGAACCCGTTCGAGCACGTCGAGGCGATCCCGGCCGACAAGGTGTTCAAGCCGGGTGCATTGCCCGAGCTCTTCATGGCCGAGGCATGGGGAGACGACGACGAACGGTTCTACGTCCCGTTGGCGCCGGGAGTCGGATCGAAGCCGCTGTGGATCTCGCCGTCGAAGAACGCGTGGGTCGACATCCTGCGGGCCGAGAACGCCGGTCTGCTCCAGCGCCACTACCACCCGCACGACGTGTTCGGGCTCTGCATCTCGGGCCGATGGCACTACCTCGAGCACGACTGGGTCGCCGAGGCGGGGTCGTTCATTTACGAGGCGCCGGGCGAGTCGCACACCTTGGTCGTGCTCGAATCGGGTGAGCCGATGCGCACGATGTTCCACGTCAACGGGCCCTTGATCTGGCTCGACGACGACGGCGAGCCCCAGGGAATCCATGACGCCTACTCGCTCATCGAGATGACTCGCGCCCACTACGACGCGGTCGGGATCGGCGCAGACCATGTCGACACGCTCATCCGCTGACGACCCCGACGGACTGTCTGCGTGTAAACGGTCTCCGGACGGTTCGGCGCAGACAGCACTGGGGTCGGGATCCGATTGACCGTCCGGTCAAGGCGGGCGGTAGCGTTCGGAACCATGGCAGTAGAGGTCGCGAAGCGGTTCGAGAGCGTGCAGCAGGTCCGAGACGGCCTGAAGGACGTCCACTACCTGGCCGATGACGGCATCGCCGGTGTTGCGTTCCTGGCCGACCGCCTGGGCAAGCCGGTCCTCGTCGAGGGCCCGGCCGGAACCGGCAAGACTCAGCTCGCCAAGTCGGTTGCCGAGATGCTCGGCGCCCGGTTGATCCGCCTGCAGTGCTACGAGGGCCTCGACGAGAGCAAAGCGCTGTACGAGTGGAACTACAAGAAGCAGTTGCTGCGCATCCAGGCCGACAAGAAGTCAGACTCCTGGTCGGAGGTCCACGACGACATCTTCTCCGACGAGTTCCTGCTGACGCGACCGCTGCTCGAGGCGATCTCGGCCGACGATCCCGTCGTGCTGCTCATCGACGAGGTCGACCGCGTCGAGGTCGAGACCGAGGCGCTGCTGCTCGAGATTCTCTCCGACTATCAGGTGTCGATCCCCGAGCTGGGCACGATCGAGGCCACGCAGATCCCGCTCGTGTTCCTCACCTCGAACAACACTCGCGAGCTGTCCGAGGCGCTGAAGCGCCGCTGCCTGTACCTGCACGTCGACTATCCGACGATGGAGCGGGAGAAGGAGATCGTGCTCACCAAGGTGCCCGAGGTCACCGAGCACCTCGCCGATCAGGTGAGCCGGGTCGTCCGCTCGATCCGCCAGCTCGACCTCAAGAAGGCACCGAGCGTCTCCGAGACGCTCGACTGGGCGCGAACCCTGCTGTTGCTCAACATCGAGACGATCGACGAGGCAACGGCGAAGGAGACGCTCCACATCCTCCTCAAGTACCAGACCGACATCGCCAAGGCCGCCAAGGAGCTGACGGTCGATGAGTAGACCGATGTCGCGATCGCGAGTTGTGCCTGGCACAACTCGACATGTGGCATGAGCGTCTCGATCTCCGGCAAGCCGACCGGCTCGATGCTCGACCTCCTCAACGGGTTCGTGGTCGAGCTCCGCAACGCGGGCCTTCCGGTCAGCCTCACCGAGAACCTCGACGCCATGGAGGCCGTGCAGCACATCCCGATCGATGATCGCGACGCGTTCAAGTACGCACTCGGCGCGACGCTCATCAAGAACAACTCGCACTGGCGTGCGTTCGAGACGGTGTTCGAGGTCTACTTCTCGTTGCGCGGGCCCGAGTACAAGCTGGCCGACGGCGACGAGACCGACATCGACGACCTGTGGCGCGAGATGCAGGAGCGGCAGGGCGAGGGCGACGCCAGCCGTGGCGGGTCCGGTTCGATGGATGCCCTGACCCCCGAAGAGATCGCCCACATGCTGATGCAGGCGCTGCTCAACGGCGACCAGGCGATGATGCGTGCGCTCGCTAAACAGGCGGTCCAGCGATTCGCGGGGATGGAACCCGGCCGCCCGGTTGGTGGCACGTACTACCTCTATCGCACACTCCGGAACCTCGACCTCGACGGGATGATGGACCAGCTGATGCAGAAATCGGCCGAGCAGGCCGACGGCGGTGAGCTGACGAGTCTCGAGGAGCGCCTCGAACGCGACGAATTCCATCATCGCATCGAGGAGTTCAAGCAGGAGATCGAGGCCGAGATCCGGCGCCGGCTCGTCGCAGACCGGGGTGTCGAGGCCATGGCGAAGACGCTGCGCAAGCCGTTGCCGGAAGATGTCGAGTTCATGCACGCGTCACGCGACGAGATGCAGAGCCTCAAGAAGGCGCTGCAGCCGCTCACCCGCAAGCTCGCGGCCCGGCTCGCACGCAAGCGCAAGCACGGCCGCAAGGGGCCGCTCGACTTCCGCAACACCGTGCGGCACTCCCTCAGCTACGGGGGCGTGCCCGCCGAGCCGAAGTTCAAGTACCCGAGGCCCGCCAAGCCCGAGCTGATGGTCGTCGCCGACATCTCGGGTTCGGTCGCTGCGTTCGCCCGTTTCACGCTCATGCTGGTGTACGCGATCTCGGGTCAGTTCTCGAAGGTGCGCTCCTTCGTGTTCATCGACGGCATCGACGAGGTGACCGAGTACTTCAAGTCGACCGAGGACATCCAGGAAGCGATCCACCGGGTGAACACCGAGGCCGACGTCGTCTGGGTCGACGGCCACTCCGATTACGGGCATGCGTTCGAGGTGTTCTGGGAGCGCTACGGGAAGGACATCGGACCCAAGACCACCGTGCTGCTCCTCGGCGACGCCCGCAACAACTACCACGCGAGCCAGTCGTGGGTGGTGAAGGAGATGCGTCACAAGGCGCGTCACGTGTACTGGCTGAACCCCGAGCCACGCTCGTACTGGAACACGGGCGACTCGATCGTCGGCGACTACGGCAACCACACCGATGGTGTCTACGAATGCCGCAACCTGCGGCAGCTCGAGTCCTTCGTCGAGAAGCTCGCCTGACGATGCCGCGAGTCGAGTCGTCGGTCCGCGTCGACGTCGGCCCCACCATCGCGTTCGCGGTCTCCCAGACCCAGGGCGACGTGCGCTACCGATGGGACCCGTTCGTGCGCTCGCAACGGCTGCTCGACGGCGCCGAGGTGCCCGCCAAGGGGGTCCGGACCGAGACCCGATCGCGACATGGACTGCGGATGGTGTCGGAGTACGTGTCGTACCGCCCGCCCCAGCAGGTCGGCATGAAGATGGTGGAGGGCCCCTGGTTCTTCGAGTCGTTCGCGGGCGGGTGGACGTTCCAGCCCGACGGTGACGGCACCAAGGCGACCTGGCGCTACACGTTCAGCGTGCGACCGAGCTGGCTGGCGCCGATCGCGGACCGCATCGGCATCGCGCTGCTCCAGCGCGACATCGATCGTCGCATCGCCGGGTATTCCCGGGCCTGCGAGGATCCGGTCGTACTCGCCTCCGTCACCCAGCGCTGACGACCCGGACCGTCGGCGCGACATGACACCTCGCAGCGCCCAGCAACGTCAGGTGTTGGCGGCGCTCGCATCCCGATCGCCGGCTGAGGTCCCGGTCGGCGCCCTCGAAGACCTGCTGTGGCCTCGTCTTCCGGTCGGTGCTCGTCAGGGTCAAGCTGATCGGCGTCGACACGACCGTGCCGATCAGCCCGTTCCTGCCGATGATCATGTTCGCCATCCTCTTCGGGCTTTCGATGGACCACGAGGTGTTCCTCCTCAGCCGGGTTCGTGAGGAGTTCGTGCGCACCGGCGACAGCCATCAGAGCGTCGTGGACGGGCTGGCCGCCACCGCCCGGGTGATCACGTCGGCGGCGTTGATCATGATCACCGTGTTCGCCGCCTTCCTGCTGACACCGGACGTCGAGGTGAAGATGTTCGCCGTCGGGCTGACGGTCGCCGTCCTCGCCGACGCGACGGTGGTTCGGATGGTCCTCGTGCCGTCCTCGATGGGCGCTGATGGGTGACGCCAACTGGTGGCTGCCGGGCTGGCTGGACCGAGTGCTCCCACACGTCGACGTGGAGGGTACGTCGGTGTTCGATGCGACCCGTGGTGTGCTCACGATCCCCGACGACCTCTCGGGGATCGATTCGGACCTCGATACCGGCGCCGATGCCGACATCGGTGACCCGGACGGTGTGCCGGGCGTCGTCGTGTCAGTGGCGGGGCGGCGTCACGGAACGATGGTCATGACATCGTCGAGCGACTTCCGAGCCAGGTCGGGCACCAGGCAGCCGTCGACGGGGTAGCCGACGGGGAAGAGCACGAACGGGCGCTCGTTCTCGGTGCGACCGAGCACCTGGGTGAGAAACGCCATCGGGCTCGGCGTGTGCGTCAGGGTGGCGAGACCCATGTGGTGGAGCGCCGTGATGAACAGGCCGGCTGCGATGCCACACGACTCCTTCACGTAGTAGTGGTGGCGGCGTTCGCCGGTCGGCGCGAGGCCGTAGCGCTCCTCGAACAGCACGACGATCCAGGGCGCCACTTCCAGGAACTCCTTGTGCCAGTCGGTGCCGAGCGGTTCGAGTTCGCGACGCCACTCGTCGTTGATCCGGCCCTGCTCGTAGTTGATCCGTTCCTCGTGCTCGGCGGCCGTCCTGATCCGTCGTTTCACCTCGTGGTCACCGGTGACGACGAACCGCCACGGCTGGCGATGGGCCCCCGACGGCGCCGTGCTCGCGGTGGCGATCGCCAACTCGATCAGGTCGAGTGGCACGGGCTCGCCGGAGAGCATTCGGACGGATCGGCGACGCATCATCTCGTCGTGGAACGAGCGGGCTCGTGCCCTCATCTCGTCGACCTCGAATCGATCGAAGGCGAGCGGTACGAACGGGTGACGCTGGGCGACCTCCGGAGCGGGATACGGATACTGGTACCCGTCCGTCGGGAAGGCATCTGTTGGCATCGCTCCCGAAGCTAGGCGTCGCGGCCGGAGTGGTCGATCACTCGACGAGGATGCCGAAGAAGACGAACTCGGTACGTCGGTTGAGGGCCAGCGATGCTTCGTCGTCCTCGAGGGTGAGCAGGTGGCTCTCGCCGGCTGCCTGTGACGACATTCGGGTGGGTGCCACGCCCAGGTATGCGAGGTAGTCGACGACCGCCCTGGCCCGATCGTTCGACAGGGCGAGGTTCGTGGCTTCGCCGCCGCGCTGGTCGGCATGTCCGATGACGAGCACCGTGATGTTCGGCAGGGCCGCCATGATGGTGGCGACGCGCCCGAGCTGTGCAGCGTGACCCGCGGTGAGCACCACGTCGCCCTCGGGGAATCGAGGGGAGTTGGTCTCGATCACACGCACGCCCACGTTGATGGGCACTCGTTCGTTGACGATCATGCGATCGATGACTTCGGCGTCGTCCTGGCTGTTGGCAGCCGCGAGGGCTGCCAGACGTGCCCTGGCTGCCTCGCTCGGGACGTGGCCGGTGAGCGTCACCATCCCCTCGGCGTATGTGGCGACGATCGGCAACGGGGTCCCGTCCGGTGCCGAGGGATACTCGAGTCCGCCGGCGACCGGGGAGGTGTCGCCGCTGCCGGGCGCTGAGTCTGGGGAGACGCTGCTGTCCGGCGCGGAGTCTGCGGTGTCGCCGCTGGCGGTGTCGCTCCCGGTCTCCGGCAGCACGTCGACGGGTGCATCGGCCACGAGGTCGCCGGGGGCGGGTTCCGACGTCGCCGGTTCGGTCGATGTCGGCATGTCGGCAGGTTCGTCCGACACCGGTTCGGGAACGGTCGTCTCGGGAACGGTCGTCTCGGGAACGGTCGTCTCGGGTGCTCCGGCTGCCGCTGCGACCGGTCGACCGGCCAGACCTGATGCGGTTCCATCGGTGCTGCCTCGTAGAAAAATGAACAGTCCTGCGCCGATCACTGCGACCACCGCGATGAGCGCGAGTCGTTCCGTCCACCGCGGGTCGTCGTACGTGTTCATCGATCCTCCTCCACACTGGGCGATCTGTGTCCGTCCTGTACACAGAGCACTCCGCCGGTGCTCAGATACGGGCGACGGGCCGGAACGTGCGCGGCGGGGTCATGGTGCCTATCGTCGTCGACATGGACGGCGAGCGTTTCGAGTTCCGGTACGACCGATGGTGCGGGTGGCTGCTGGGCCTGCTCGGCATGGGTCGTCGTCGGAGTCAGGTCGTCGTCGGTCATGACGCCGTGCGCGTCAGGATGGGGTGGGCGTTCCGGGCCGACGTGCCTCGGAGCAGCATCGTGTGGGCCGAACGATCCGAGGGTCGGGTGCTGGGCTGGGGCGTGCACGGATGGCGGGGCCGCTGGCTCGTGAACGGCTCGTCCCACGGGCTCGTCGGTCTCGAGATCGATCCGCCGGTGCCGAGCCGGGTGGTCGGGTTCCCGGGCCGCCTTCGTGAGTTGCGTCTCAGCGTCGAGCAACCCGATCGGTTCGCTGAGGCGTGCCGAGGCGGCGGTGTCCCACCGCAATGACGTGTGGGGTGGTCAGCCCGCACACGGTGGTGACATCCACGTCATGCCCGCGATGGCCCCCCGATCCGGCCTGATCGGGACCGCCCGAGCGGCGGTCGTCAGCTGCGCTGGTAGTTGGGTGCTTCCTTGGTGATCGTGACGTCGTGGGGGTGGCTCTCCTCGCGGCCGGCGGTCGAGACCCTCATGAAACGGGCACCCATCCGCAATCCGTCGAGGTCGGCCGCTCCGGCGTACCCCATGCCAGATCGCAGACCGCCGACGAGCTGGTAGATGGTGTCGCCGAGCGGCCCGGCGTAGGGGACCCGTCCCTCGATGCCCTCGGGGACCAGCTTGCGGCTCGTCGCGGCGACATCGGACTGCCCGCCGGACTGCGCTGTCGCGTAACGATCGGCGCCCAGCCCCTGCATCGCACCGAGCGAACCCATGCCCCGGTAGCTCTTGAACCGGCGGCCCTCGAACAGCTCGGTCTCGCCCGGGCTCTCCTCGGTGCCGGCGAGGAGCGAGCCGAGCATCACCGTGGTCGCGCCGGCAGCGATCGCCTTGACGATGTCGCCGGAGTAGGTGATTCCACCGTCGCCGATGACGGGAACGCCGAGTGACCGTGCCTTCTTGGCGGTGAAGAAGATCGCCGACAGCTGCGGCATGCCGGCGCCGGAGATGATGCGGGTCGTGCAGATCGACCCGGCACCGACGCCGACCTTGACCGCGTCGGCGCCCGCCCTCGCCAGTGCTTCGACGCCGTCCTCGGTCACCACGTTGCCGGCAGTGACGGCCAGCTCGGGCCACGATCCCTTGATTCGTTCGATCGTCTTGATCACGCCGGCGGAGTGACCGTGCGCGGTGTCGATCGCGACCGCATCGACGCCCATCTGCACCAGTGCCTCGACACGGTCTTCGACGTCGTCACCGACCCCGCACGCCGCCGCACAGCGCAGCCGGCCGCGGTCGTCGCGCGAGGCGTTCGGGTAATCGAGGCGCTTCTGGATGTCCTTGACCGTGATCAGTCCGGCGAGCTTCCCATGGTCGTCGACGAGCGGCAGCTTCTCGATGCGATACTGCTGCAGCAGTACTTTGGCTTCGTCGAGCGAGGTGCCGACCTTGGCCGTGACGAGACCTTCGCTGGTCATGAAGTCACTGATCGGCCGCTCGAAATCGCTGCCCTCGCAGAACCGGATGTCGCGGTTCGTGAGGATCCCGACGAGCTCGCCGTCTCGGTTGGTGATCGGCACCCCCGAGAACTTGAACCGATTCATCAGCTCCTCGGCCTCGAAGAGTCGAGCGTCCTTCGCTAGCGTGACCGGGTCGGAGATCATGCCACTCTGGCTGCGCTTGACCTTCTGGACTTCTGCGGCCTGCTCGTCGATCGACATGTTGCGATGGATGACGCCGATCCCGCCGTGGCGAGCCATGGCGATTGCCATGCGCCCTTCGGTGACCTTGTCCATCGCGGCCGACACCAGCGGCACGCTCAGCTCGATGTCGCGGGCGAAGAGGGCACCCGTGTCGACGGCGTCGGGCAACGTGTCGGAGTACCCGGGGATGACGACGACGTCGTCGAAGGTGAGGGCGTCGTAGCGATCGAAGAGATCGTCGTTCAGGTGGCTCATGCGGATGTCTCCTTCTCGCGGAGCTGCAGACACAGTGTGCGTACCGTGTCGACCAGCAAACGGTGCTCCACTGCGTGTACGCGCGCCTGGAGCGATTCGAGGGTGTCGTCGGAGAGGATCGCGACGTCGGCGGTGGCGAGCACCGGGCCGTCGTCGACGCCTTCGTCGGGCACGAGGTGAACCATCACCCCAGTGGTCGTGCGTTCACCGGCGAGTGCTTCCTGCCACGCACGCTCGATGGCGTTCGTACCCGGGAGCTCGCCGGGGCGGGCGGGATGGAGGTTGATGACCCGGTCGGGGAACCAGCCGAGGAAGTCCTTGGTGAGGATCCGCATCCACCCGGCGAGCACGACGAGATCGGGGCCGAAACCGGCGACGACGTCGGTGAGCCGGGCGTCGTAGTCGGCGCGGGCCTCGCCGTCGTGCTGCCCGATGTGCACCGATGTGACGCCGGCGTCGGCGGCGCGTCGGAGGGCGTAGGCGTTCGAGTTGTTCGACACGACGGCCACGACCTGAGCCGGCAGCTCGTCGTTGGCACACGCGTCGATCAGGGCCTGCAGGTTCGATCCGTTGCCCGAGACCAGAACGACGAGCCGAACACGTGCCTCCATGCGACGACGGTAGGCGCGCGATCGGATCGACCCACGGAGGGTGAACGAAAAGTCAGTGGTCCGGGCCGAACGCCGAGCGTGCGAACAGGTGATGACTGCGCCGGCGGAGCCGCACTCGTCGCCGACGGGTTCGGAGAGGAGGGAGAGGACGTGGCGACGACGGTCGAGTCTGGCCGACGAGATGGAGGTCGCCACCCAGCTTGGTGGATGATCGGGTGGTACTCGACGTCGAGTTCGTGCCGTTCTCCCGACAGTCGTGGCGCCGCTGCTTCCGCTTCCCCGATCCGGGATGGGACGGATCGAGGTCGACGTCTGGGCGACGCGGGACGGGACCGTGGGGTCGATCGACGCGGCGACTCCCGAGAACGGTGACGCGTGCGACTTCCTGCGCTACTGACGATGCGTCCTGGGCTGCGGGCTAGGTTGCGGCCAATGTCGACCACCCGGACTCGAGGCCGCTGATGAGCCGCGCCTTCGAGGAGCTCGATCACCGGACCACGCGGATGGGGGAGATCAGCCTGCGCCGCCGGCTGGAGCCGACACTCCAGGTCGACGTGTGGGAGGTCAAGCTCGACGACGAGTTCCTCATGTCGAGCCTCTTCACGGCGACTGAGGAGGCCGTCGCCCGGCTCGGTCTGTCTGCCGTGGAGGGTGATGCGCTCGATGTCGTCGTCGGCGGACTCGGACTCGGGTACACCGCTCGAGCGGCGTTGGAGGACCCGCGCGTTCGGTCGCTTCACGTGGTCGACGCCCTCGCCGAGGTGATCGAGTGGCACCGCGGCCACGTCGTGCCGCTCGGTGCCACGCTCACCGGCGATGAACGATGCGTGTTCGTGCACGGCGACTTCTTCGCCATCATCGCCGCAGGATCATCGTTCGGTGACGGTGCCCCTGCCCGACATCATGCGATCCTCGTCGACATCGACCACACCCCGACCCACCTGCTCGACGACACCCACGCCGGGTTCTACGGGCAGGATGGCCTGCGGCGAGTCGCCGATCGGCTCCACCCCGGTGGCGTGTTCGCCTTGTGGTCGGACGACCCACCCGACGGGAGGTTCGTCACGCTGCTGCGGTCGGTGTTCGCGACTGCCGCGCCCCACGTCGTCGCGTTCCCCAACTTTTACACCGGCGGCGAATCCGCCTGCACCGTCTACGTCGCGACGACCTGATCCCCGCGTCAGCCGACTGGGGGTTGACGTCGGTCCTCCGACACCTGTACCAGCGAATGCGTGAACATGTTGCGGACTTTGTGCGCAACATGATCACGCATTGCCCGTGAGGCGCCCGTGGCCGGTACGGGAACGTGCAATTCGGCCTGGCTGAGGCGAACCCCCATTCGTCACGGTCACAGGCGGTCCTGGCCCCGCTCGACCAGCGACTCGCGGGCCTCGCGGAGTGCTGCCCTCCACGATCTGGAGGCGGCCGAGATCGAGGTCGCCGATGATCCGCCACCGGTGGGTGTCGGTCACGCGAGCCGATCGGGATCGTGCACGGTCTTCGGGCGCGTCGTCGGCGTCGGCCCACGCCGGCGCCTTGACGAGCACGGCGACCCTGATCCATCGGGACCAGCGATGGCAGCATCGGTATGCGGGAGCGGCCGATCACCCGTGGAGCGATCTGGACTACGGTCGGACCACGTGGTCGTCACGTCGAAGGAGGCGTCATGGGCAGCTTGGTGGATGTGATTCCCGGTGCGAAGCACACCGAGATCGGCGGGCTCGCGGTCGATGAGGTGCCCGCCGGTATCGGTCGCGTGAAGCGGGTGATCTACCCGCCGGGCTGGCGTTGGAGTGAGCAGATGAGCGTCATCACGGGAACCTCCTCGTGTCGGCACGCTCACGTCGGGTTCATCGCCCAGGGCACGATGATCGTTCGGTTCGACGACGGCTGCCAGATCACGTTCACGGCGCCGGCTGCGGTGATCATCGAGCCGGGGCACGACGGCTGGGTCGTCGGTGACGACGATGTCGTACTGATCCAGGTCGATGCCGGTCCGGGTACGGTCGACCGGCTCGGCCTCGCCGACCTCGAGCACACCCACACCAACGCCTGAACCACCATCAACCGGAGGGGTGGGGCATCAGCGTCACGTTCGGGGTCAGACCCCGACTGTTCACGTGTCGGGCTTCCTCAGCGAGGGCAGCGCGTTCAGTCGATGGCTCCGTCGAGCCCGAGCACGTCCGTCGCTAGTGGTCGGATGGTGACGGGCGACAAAGCGCTCGGCACGACGAAGGCCTGACGCCCGCCCGGGCGCCGCGCCTCATCCACCGAAAGCGCTCGTGAAACCCGGCGGCTTGACGACGAACTCGGCACACCGGACCTCGGTCAGCAACTGCTCGGCGGTGTTGCCGATCACGAAGCCGGGGATCCCGGTCCGGCCGATCGTGCCCATCACCAGCTGGTTGATGTCGTGGTGATCGACCAGTTCGACGATGGCGTCGGCGGCGACGCCGTGGCGCACGTGGAGGTGCACCTCGTTCGCGCCGAAGTCCTGCTCCGCGACGAGCCGCTCGAGGGTTTCGCGATGGTCGGCCTCGCAGCGGGCACACAACTCGTCGACCGACTCGTGGCCGGCACCGACAAAGGGACTGTCGCGTAGTGTCGACTCCCCGACGAGCTCCCAAGCGGTCGCCACGTGCACCTGATCGCCGGGCCGCGCCAACCAGGCCGCAGCGCTCAGGATGCGATGGTCGAGTCCGTGGTGGTCGGGGTCGGTGTCGACGGCAGCCAGGATGCGCCGCTTGCGCGCCCGAGAGGGACGGATCGCCCACACGGGGCAGGGGCTCTTGCGTTGGAGCCGTTTGATGACGGCGCGGGCGACCGGGTCGGCGGGATCGCTCGTCACCGCCAGGAGGTCGTGGTCCTCTTCGAGGATCCGGTGGAGCACGGCCGCGACGGCATGTCCGGTCACGACGTCGATCGTGACGTCGTCGGGATCAGCGGTGCCGGCCGCCTTGGCGACCCAGGCGTGCAGATCGTCGAGCAGTGCCTCGCGCAGCACGATCTCGATCTGCTCGCTGGTCTCGTGGGGGGTCAGCAGCCGTTGCAGGGTCGGGGCGGGAGGAATCACGGCGAGCACGCTCACCCGGCCCTGGTCGCGACGCATCAGTTCGAGCAGGGAACGGAGTGCCTGCGCGGTGTGGTCGTGCGAGAACGTCACGAACAGAGCGTTGGCGAACGTCATCGCAACTCAGTTCTCGTCCTCGTGAGGCGTGTGGACGATGAGCACGTCGCATTCCGCGTGATGCGCGACCTTCGTGGAGACACTGCCGCGAAGCAGCCGCCGCCCGACCCCGTGGCCGCGTGACCCGACCACGATCACGTCGGCACCGATCTCCTCGGCGACCTCCAGGATCGCGTCCGCGCCGCTCGCCGGAACGGCGTGTCCGTCGACCTGGAGGTCCATGGCGTGAAGCATGCGTGTCGCGTGATCGACCAGGTTCACGCCGGGGGTGTCCGACGTCAGGACATCGCGGAACTCGAGCGGCACCTCGTGGGCGAGGTTGAGCATCTCACCGGAGCTGATGGGGTGATATCCGGCAACGACGTGAACGGTGCCGACATCGTTGCAGCGGGCGAGCTCGCCCGCGGTTCGCACGGCTTCGTGGGCAGGACCGGACCCGTCGGTTCCCACGAGGATCGTGGTGTACATGATCATCCTTTCCGGCCGGCGGGCAGGACCGAGACGCAGGCCCGTCGGCCCGTACGCGTCTCCGATACCAGCATCCTGCGACGGTGCTGCAGCGAGTAGGGCCGATGGTCATCCGGCCAGCGTGACGATGGTGATCATCGACAACACGTAGACCGCAACCAGCGCGCCTGCGAGGGCGTGGCGCGACCTGACGGCGATGACGACGAGTGTGGCGACCGCCACGCCGATCGCGATGATCAGCGTTCCGGCCACCGCTTCGTCGGAGATGGCCGTCGGGCTGATGATCGGGCCGGACCCGACCGACAGCGTCGAATCGATCAGCGTGGCGCCGAACAGATCGCCGAGCGCCAGTGCCGCTGCGCCGCGCCTGATCGCCGTCCAATCGACGACCAGCTCGGGCACGGAGGTGCCGATCGAGAGCACGATCGTGCTGGCGATGAACTCGGGAACTCCGACCGCATCGGTGATCTCGACGAACGAGCGCACGATGCCGATCGCAGCCAGACCGACGATGGTCAGCCAGAACAGTGTCCGTGCGATCATTCCGCCGACGAGCCCGTCCGGAACGCGCGGCGCGGCCTCGCCCTCGCGCATGTGCTGCTCGAGCAAGAGCACGCTGAGCACCCACGCAGCGACCAGCACCAGCCCGTCGATCCGGCCGAGGTGGCGATCGGAGAGCAACACGGCGAGGAGGACGAGCGCCGCGACCGACATGAGGCCGGCCGGCACGACGACTCGCAGCTCGTCGCGCTGGATGTCGGAAGACATGCCGGCGACCAGGATGAGGATCGCGAGGACCAGCGTGACCTGTGTGAGCGCCGACCCGGTCGAGTCGCCGACGTTGATGTCGCCGTGGTCGGTGATCGAGGCCATGATCGAGTTCGCGATCTCAGGGAGGTCGGTGCCGATCGCCAAGATCGTGATGCCGACGAATCCGGCGCTCATGCCGAGCGCGTCGGCGGTGTCGAGCGCTGCTCCCACGGCACGTCGACTGGCAAGGGCCGCCACGGTGACACCGGCGACCAGTCCGATGACCCAGATCACGATCATGGAGCGTTCCCACTCCCTTCGGGCGCCTCGGGTACCACCAACGCTTCCATCGTCCCGAGCGAGGACACGGTCCGCCAGGGCTGAACGTCACCGGCTCACGGGAGATCAGACGAGGTGAACGGTGCGGCTGCCGGGTTCGCTGCGAACCAGGGTGCCGATCGTCCAGGTCGGCTCGGCGATGCTCGCCTGCACCTCGGCGACATCGCCGGTCGCGCACACCACGACCATCCCCACGCCCATGTTGAGCATGCGGTGGAGTTCGTGGACGTCGACACCGGTCGCGAGCTCCGCGATCAGCTCGAACAACGGGCCGCGCGGCCAGGAACCGATCTGGATCTCGGCGTCGACGGCGTCGGGCAGGACTCGTGGCAGGTTCTCCGGGAGCCCGCCCCCCGTGATGTGGGCGAGCGCTTTCACCTTGCCCGACGCCAGGGCGCCGTCGAGCACGTCGAGGTACGACCGGTGCGGCGTCAGCAACGCATCGCCGAGCGTCACGTCGAAGCCGGCGGGCACCGTGTCCATGGGCACCCAGTCGAACAACTTGCGCAGGAACGAGAACCCGTTCGTGTGGGGGCCGCTCGAGGCCACCCCGATCAGGGAGTCGCCCGCCGCGATGTCGTCGCGGGGGAGGAGCGCACCACGTTCGGCCACGCCCACCAGGGTGCCGGCGACGTCGAACGCGCCGGCCGCGTAGACGCCCGGCATCTCGGCTGTCTCGCCTCCCAGCAGGATGCATCCCGCCGCCTCGCACGCCTCCGCCATGCCGGTGACGACCTCGGCGACCAACTCGGCGTCGAGCACGCTGGCAGCGATGTAGTCGAGGAAGAACCAGGGCCGGGCGGCCTGGACGAGAACGTCGTCGATGCAGTGGTTCACGATGTCCTTGCCGACATTGCGAACCTTCCCGAGCCGTGCCGCGAGTTCGACCTTCGTGCCCACCCCGTCGGCCGAGGCCACCAGCACCGGATCCTCCAGCTCGAGCATCCGTCGTGCCGACAACACGCCGCCGAAGCTGCCGACACCGCGGAGCACGTCGGGACCGAGCGTTCGCTCGACGGCACCCTTCATCCTCTCGACGGCTCGGTTGCCCTCGTCGATGTCGACCCCGGTCGCGGCATACGACGTCAACAGGGCACCGGGCGCCCGCCAGCCGATATCGCGTCGGACCTGCATGTTCGGGAACGACACCCCATCCATACCCCGGTACGCCGTGGCGCGTGCGGCGGCGAGATCGCCGCCCAGACCCGTGACGGCGAGCACACGCCCACCTGACGTCTTGCCGGCGACCACCCCGGACGGGAAGAGGATCGCGTCGGGTTCCGTGGTCGACGCGTTCGCCCACTCGGTGGTCGAGAAGCCCGTGAGCGCGATCGTGGCACCGGTGTGAGGGTCGTCGGGGTAGCCGGGGGAGGCGGCGACGACCGTGCACGCCGCACCGTCACGGATCACCACCGGGTGATCGGCGACGACGCCGCGTGTGCAGGCCAGCGCCAGCTCTGCGAGGTCCGACGCGAGCAGGGGGAGCACGGTCTGGGCTTCCGGATCGCCGAACCGGCAGTTGTACTCGATCAAGCGCGGCCCATCGGTCGTGAGCATCAACCCCGCGTAGAGGACACCGACGTACGGCGTGCCCGCCGCTGCGAAGTAGTCGACGATCGGTTGGACGAAGATGCCGACGAGGTCGGCCGGGTCGTGGGGCACGGGCGCAGGCGCATAGGCACCCATCCCCCCCGTGTTCGGGCCGGTGTCGCCCTCGCCGATGCGCTTGTGATCCTGCGCCAGAGGGAGCGCCACAGCGGTCGTGCCGTCGCAGAGTGCCAGCAACGAGCACTCGGGCCCGCTCAGCCGCTCCTCGAGCACGAACGGTCCGAGCGTCGCTGTGGTCCGGATGGCCGCCTCGATCTCGTGATCGGCGCCCGGTACGAGCACTCCCTTCCCGGCTGCCAACCCGTCGAGCTTGACCACGACCGGCTTCCCGAACTCCCTCCACCAGGCGATCGCGCCGTCGGCGTCGAGCTCGTCGAATCGTTCGTAGGCGGGGCCGGGCACACCGAGCGATGTCGCCAGATGGCGGCTGTACCCCTTCGACGACTCGATGCGAGCCTGCTTCGAGGTCGGGCCGAAGCACGGGATCCGGCGGAAGGCACACTCGTCGGCGACGCCGGCCACGAGCGCAGACTCCGGGCCGGGGATCACGAGATCGATGTCGTCGGAGGTCACCTCCCCCAACTCGGACGCGACCGACACCGTGTGGCCGTGCCGCTCGCAGGCCCACGCGATCGCGCGCTCGCGGCCACCCGATCCGATCACGAGCACCCGCATCAGGCGATCGCCCCCTCGAACGACAGCTTCGCCTGCGCCTCGTTGACGGCGACCGGATAGTCACCGGTGAAGCATGCGTTGCAGTAGCCGTCGCTCGAACCGACCGCGCGCATCATCCCGTCGAGCGAGAGGAAGAACAGGCTGTCGGCACCGATGTACTCCTGCATCTCGGCCACGGTTCGCCGAGCGGCCATCAGGTCGCCGTCGTGTCCCATGTCGACGCCGAAGTGGCAGGCGTGGGTGATCGGCGGACAGGTGATGCGAAGGTGCACCTCGGTCGCCCCGGCGTCGCGGACCAACTTGACGAGTGGGCCGGCGGTGGTGCCGCGGACGAGCGAATCGTCGATCATGACGACCCGCTTGCCGGCGAGGTTCTCGGCGAGCGCGTTGAACTTCAGCGCGACACCGCGCTCGCGCATGTCCTGCGTCGGTTCGATGAATGTGCGTCCGATGTAACGGTTCTTGATCAGCCCGTCGTTGTGCGGGATGCCCGACTCGTTCGAGAACCCGATCGCCGCAGGGATCGACGAGTCGGGCACCGGGATCACCACGTCGGCGTCGACCCCGGACTCGCGGGCGAGCTCGACACCGAGACGTTGCCGGACGTGATGCACGTTGTGACCGTCCCAGACCGAATCGGGTCGGGAGAAGTAGACGAACTCGAACGTGCAGCGAGCGCTTCGGACCGCCGGCGCGAGCGCCTGGTGACGATGCACCTCGGCGCCGCGCAGCGTGATGATCTCGCCGGGTCGGACCTCGTCGATCTCGGTGCACCCGAGCGTCGCGAGCGCACACGTCTCGCTGGCGACGGCATACCCGCCGTGCGGGAGGCGACCCAGCGAGAGCGGTCGGAAGCCCCACGGATCGCGGACAGCGATCACCTCGTCGGCCGCGAGCAGGACCAGGGAGTAGGCGCCCTTCCAGGCGGGGATCGTGCGCTCCAGCCGTTCCTGCCAGGTTCGGCCACCGGCGGCCGCGAGCATCAGCGCAATCACTTCGGTGTCGCTCGTCGCGGTCAGCCCGAATCCGCGATGGAGGAGCTCGTCCCTGAGGGCGGAGGCGTTGACGATGTTGCCGTTGTGAGCGACGGCGAGCGGGCCGTGCATGGTCTCGACGAGGAACGGCTGGATGTTGCGGATCGCGTTCGAACCCGTCGTCGAGTAGCGCGTGTGGCCGATCGAGTTGTAGCCGGTGAGCGGCGCCATCGCTTCGGGCGTGAAGACGTTGGCCACCAGCCCTTCGTCCTTGTGGAGCCGTGCGCGCTGGCCGTCGCTCACCGCGATCCCGGCTGCCTCCTGGCCGCGATGTTGGAGCGCGAACAATCCGAAGAAGGTCATCTCGGCGATACCGTCCCCGTGCGGGGTCGAGATCGCCATCACCCCGCACTCCTCTCTCGGACGGTCGTCGCCAACGGTCCCCGCTGCGCGTCGACCGTTGTCTCCCTGGGCAGCGTCGCTCGCGCCTCCTTCGTCACCGGGGGAAGCGGTTCGCCGTGCGATCGGGGAACTGACTGGCGTGTCGTTCACAGCAGGTCTGCTTTCGTCAGGTTTCGGATGAGGCGCTCCTGCACCGGGTAGGAGCCAGGGTCGAACGAGACGCCGGTGAGGCGCTCGTACGCCGATATGTACCGGGAGGTCGTCGCCGACCAGACCTCGTGAGGAAGGGTCGGGACGGGACCGTCACCGCGGTATCCGATGTCGGCGAACGCGCGACGGACGACTTCCTTGTCGAGGCTCTCGGGTTCGAGTGCTGCGGCAACGCGTTCCGTGTACGAGTCGGCCATCCACCAGCGTGAGGAGTCGGGCGTGTGCACCTCGTCGATGAGGATCAACTCGCCGTCGACGGTGAGTCCGAACTCGTACTTGGTGTCGGCCAGGATCAACCCGGCTCTCGAGCCGACGTCCGCGCCGCGCGCGAAGAGCGCGAGCGCTGCAGCCATCACGCGCTCCCACAGCTCGACGGGCAGCAGCGAGCGGTCCACGACGTCGGCGCAAGACAGCGGCTCGTCATGGCCACCATCGGCTGCCTTCGTGGTCGGTGTCACGATGTTCTCGGGAAGGGCCGTGTTCTTCGCCAGTCCATCCGGGAAGGTGTAGCCGTACATGTGGCGTGCACCTCCGGCGTACAGACCCCAGATCGACGTGTCGGTCACGCCCGTGATGTAGCCCCGGACCACGACCTCGACCGGCAACGGGCGCGCCGCGCGGACGAGGACGGCGTTGGGATCGGGCACCGACACGAGGTGGTTCGGAACGAGATCGTCCGTCTGCTCGAACCACCACGCGGACAGCTGGTTGAGGACCTGTCCCTTGTACGGCACACCGGCCAGCACGCGGTCGAACGCCGACAAGCGGTCGGTCGTGACCAGCAGGCGCTGTTCTCGACCACACGCCCACGAGGCCCGCACCTTGCCGTCGCGGCGATCGGGGAGGGGAAGGTCGATCTCCATGAACGGGTCGAACAGGCCGCTGCGCATCACGCTCCTCCCGTCACATCTCCGACGCCGCCGCGACACCGTTGCGGAACAGCTGCAGCCCGAGGTGATCGCGACCCCCGCCACGCCGGTGGTGCGGATGCTGTCGATCAACGACGAAGTTCTCGGGGTGCGGCATCAGGCCCAGCACGTTGCCGGCCGCATTGGAGACTCCGGCGATGTCGGCCACGGAGCCGTTGGGATTGGTGCTGCGATACCGGAGCGCGACCTGACCCGCCTCGGCGAGGGTGTCCGCGTCGGGGTGGACGTAGCGCCCCTCGCCATGGGCGATCGGGCAGTGGATCGGTTGGTCGATGCCCTTGGTCCACAGGCACCGCGACGACTGTTGTGGTTCGAGCACGACCCAGCGGCATTCGAAGCGGCCGTGGGCGTTGTGGCCGAGCGCGCCGGGAAGCAGCTTCGTGCGGGTCAGGACCTGGAAGCCGTTGCAGATGCCGATCACCGGTCGCCCGGTCGCCACGAACTCCCGGAGACCATCCCCGAGGCCCACGATCAGATCGAGCGCGAGCATGCGGCCGGCGCCGAGCGCATCGCCGTACGAGAAGCCACCAGCCACCCCGACGAGACGGGCGTCGCGGAGCATCTCCGGGTGGCGGGCGAGTTCGGTTGCCAGCACGATCGTCGGTTCGGCCCCAGCCAGCTCGAGCACGAGCGCGAGATCACGGTCGCGGTTGGTGCCCGGGCCGGCGATCACGAGCGCAGGCGGGGCGCTCAAGCTGCTCCTTCACCGTCGGGTCGGTCCATCTCGTTGGTCTCGTCGTCGTCGCCGATCGGGTCGACGACGGTCGACGCGTCGCCGATGCCCTCGGGCACGTCGAAGCGGTTGAAGGCGTCGGCGAGGTCCTCGACCTCGATCGGTTCGACACCGGGGAAGACCAGGTGCTGGCCGTCGGTCACACGGCCGATCTCCTGGACCGACTCGTGCATCACGTCGGCGAAGCGGGTGAGATCGGTGGGTGAGACCTCGACGACGAGCCGACTCTGCGATTCGCTGAACAGCGCAGTCGTCAGATCGTCGTGGGGGAGCTCGGTGATGTTCGCGCCCAGGCGTGCGGCGATGCACATCTCGGCGACCGCAATCGCCAGTCCACCTTCGCTGACGTCATGACACGACCACACGAGCCCTTCGAGCATCGCCTGGTGCAGATGGCGGTAGCGCGTCGGTGCATCGGGGTCGGGTGCGGGAACACAGCCGAGATCCTGCGGTGGGCCGTAGACGAGATCGAGGTGGCTGCCGGCGAACTCGCGACCGGTGGTGCCGAGCAGCACCAAGACGTTCCCCGGCCGGGCGAGCGCGGGCGTCACGCACTGCTCGACGTCGGGAAGGTGGGCGATCGCAGTGATGACCAGGGTCGGTGGTACCGCGTGGCGCTCGCCGTCGGCGCCGGTGTACTCGTTGTTCAGGGAGTCCTTCCCCGAGACGAACGGGGCTCGGTAGGCCATCGCCGCAGCGCAGCAGCCGTCGACCGCTGCGACGAGCTCACCCATGGTCGATTCGCGACGCGGATCGCCCCACGAGAAGTTGTCGAGGAGCGCGACTTGGTCGGGATCGGCACCCACGGCGACGACGTTGCGGATCGCCTCGTCGACGGAGCCGTACGCCATCGCCTCCGGATCGTGGATGCCCCACCACGGGTTCAGGCCGATGCCGATCGCGAAGCCGACGGTGTCGGTCGGCTCGGCGATGACCACGCCGTCGGCGGGCCCATCGGTGAGTCGGCCGATCAACGGGCGCACGACGGTCGCCCCGAGGATCTCGTGGTCGTAGCGGTGGATCGTCTTCGCCTTCGACGCGATGTTGCGGTGCGAGAGTAGGCGCAGCACGGCGTCGCGAACGTCGGGAACCGTGCGGCCGGTCCACCCGCTGCGGCGCGGCCGCGGCATCGTGGCCGACATCTGTCGTTGCGGTCGGCCGTCGTGGAGGAAGTCGGTCGTCATCTCGAGCACGGTCGTTCCTGCGGCACGGACGGTGAGCACCCCGTCGCCGGTGAACCCGCCGATGTCAGCCATCTCGACGCCGTAGTAGGCGCACCGCTCGGCGAGCTCGTCGACCTTGCCGGGCTTGACAGCGATCACCATGCGCTCCTGCGCCTCGGAGAGCCAGATCTCCCACGCGTCGAGTCCGCTGTACTTGAGGGGGACCTGGTCGAGGTCGACGTCGGCGCCGACGCCCTCGGCCATCTCGCCGACCGCCGACGACAGGCCACCGGCACCGCAGTCGGTGATGGCCGTGTAGAGGTGCTCGGCCCCGATCAGCACGTCGATCAGGAGCTTCTCGACGATCGGGTCGCCGATCTGCACGCTGGCGCCCGCCACCTCGCCCGTGGTCGCATCCATCGTGAGGGACGAGAAGGTGGCACCGCGGATCCCGTCGCGTCCCGTCCGGCCACCCAGCACGATGATCCGATCACCGGGGAACGGCCCGCGCGAGGCGGTCCAACCCTCGGCCGATCCGATGCAGCCTGCGAAGACGAGCGGGTTGGTGGTGTACGCGGAGTCGTACAGGATTGCTCCGGCCACGGTCGGCAGACCGATCTTGTTCCCGTAGTCGGCCACCCCGTCGATGACGCCTTCACGGATCCGAAGTGGGTGCAGCGCCCCCTCGGGCACGTCGTCGAGGGGGGTGTCAGGTGGTCCGAAGCACAAGACGTCGGTGATCGCGATCGGCTTGTGTGAGATGCCGAGCACGTCGCGGATCACGCCCCCGACGCCGGTGTTGGCGCCGCCGAAGGGTTCGACGGCCGACGGATGGTTGTGGGTCTCGGCCTTGAGCGCCAGCGTGATGTTGTCGCGGAATCCGATGATCCCGGCGTTGCCGACGAACGCCGACTTGACGAAGGGCGCGTCGATCGCGTCGGTGCAGTTGCGCAGCATCGCGATCAGGGACGGCCGGTCCTCGCCGTCGTCGGCGATCACGTGGGCGCGGAAGGTCTTGTGGGCACAGTGCTCGCTCCACGTCTGGGCCAACGTTTCGAGTTCGACGTCGGTCGGCTCCCGCCCGAGCTGCTCGTAGTGGGTCTGGATGACCACCAGCTCCTCGGGATCGAGCGCCAGCGCCCGATCCCGACCGATCTGGATGAGGTCCTCGAGGGACGCGCCGACGATCGCGACGGACTCGACGGCGGCGCTGCGTGATCCGTCCGTCGGTGAGCCGGTGTGAAACAGCGGCTCGATGGAGCCGTCGACCCATCGTTCGATCACCGGGTTGGCGACCACTCGACGGACCAGCCGCTCGGCGTGCTCGGCGTCGACGTCCTCGCCGAACTCGACCCGTCGCCCGGTCGCCGTTCCCGTGACGGCGACACCGAGCTGCTCGGCGGCGTGACGCAACGTGGCAGCGGCGTTGTCGGTGACGCCGGGCAGAGAGGTGACCTCGATCCCCGTGCGGGTCGGGTCGGCCCAGGAACCCTTCTGGAGGAGCGGGTCGACGAGGAATCCGTGCAGCCGGGTCAGCGCATCCTGGTCGAGGTCGCCTTCGACGAACATGATGTCGGCGACCGCGACGTCCTCGGGGTGATCGAGGGCGAGGCCGAGCTGACGCGCAGCGGTCGCGATCGCGGCCGCTCTCGGGTCGGGTTCGATCGATCGGATCGTCAGGCGATGCCGTGGGGCCACTGGCGCGAACCTAGGAGGTCGCGCGGCCGACCCGTGCAGTTTGAACGAAATGTTTGTGCCCGCCGAGCGGGTACCGTCGTGCGTCGTGGCGAAGTGGTTGTTGAAATCGGAGCCCGACGTGTTCGGCTACGACGATCTCGTGCGTGCGAAGCGGGAGGGCTGGGACGGCATCCGGAACTTCCAGGCCCGGAACTTCCTGCGCGAGATGCGGCGCGGCGACCGAGCCATCTTCTACCACTCGAACGCCAAGCCACCCGGGGTGGCCGGCATCTGCAAGATCGTCAAGGGCGCCGAGCCCGACCCGACCCAGTTCGACCCGGCCAGCCACTACTACGACCCTCGTTCCGACCCCGACGATCCCCGCTGGGACTGGGTCACCGTCGCGCCGGACCGCCCGCTTGCGTTCCTCTCGCTCGACGAGCTCAGGGCGTTGCCCGAGCTCGCCGAATGTCGATTGCTCGCGAAGGGCAACCGGTTGTCGGTGATGCCGCTCACCGACCGGGAGTTCGACGCGATCGTCGCGGCGGCGGATGCCGAGCGGGAATCCTGAACCGTCGTGATCGACGATCACGCCCGAACGCGTGTGGTGCTCGTACGCCACGGTGAGTCCGACGTCACCGTCAGGCGCGTGATCGGGGGTCCACGGTCGTGCACGGGCCTCTCCGAGCTGGGCGTGCTGCAGGCTGAACGGCTCCGCGACCGCCTCGCCGAGTCGGGCGAGCTCGAGGCGTCGGCGCTCTACTCGAGCGAGTACCCGCGAGCTCGCGAGACGGCCGACATCATCGCCCCTGCGCTCGGCCTCGAGGTGGTCGTCGACGCCGACTTCGGCGAGCACGATCCCGGGCCCGACTGTGACGGGTTGTCGTTCCAGGAATTCGTCGACTCGTTCGGCATGCCCGACTGGGAGACCGACCCGTTCGGCGTCACGTTTCCCGGCGGGGAGTCCATCGGCGAGTTCCACCAGCGCGTCGGTGCCGCGTGGTCGCGTGCCGTTCGTGCCCACCGTGGTGGCGTGATCGTCATCGCGTGCCACGGCGGCGTGGTCGATGTCCTCATGCGCCAGGTGCTCCGTTCGCCGATGACGGGCGGATTCGACCTCCACACCCTGAACACGTCGCTGACCGAGTTCGTGCACTCGCGGCCCGGCCGCTGGCAACTGGTCCGGTACAACGACACCGCTCATCTGCGAGGCCTGCCCAAGGAGTCGCCACGCATGAGCGACGGGTGATGACGTGAACCGCTGGCTGGTGGTCGGCGCCGGTGCGGCCGGCTGTGTCGTCGCGTCGCGCCTGAGCGACGACCCGTCGAACGTGGTCGTCCTGCTCGAGGCCGGACCGGACCACGGCGTGCACCCGGATCCCACCGATGTCGGGCCGTTCTTCGACGACCCGGCCCGGATCCGGACCGATGCCACGGTCGTCCGGCGCCCGGGTACCGAACCGGTGTTGTACCGCCAGGGCATGGGCATCGGAGGCTCCTCGCTCATCAACGGAGCGACCGTCGTCCAGACCGACGACCTCGACCGCAGCGCAGTTCGGATCCCGACCGAAGCACCGTGGTCGATGGGCGGGCTGGGCCGGGCGGTGCTCGACGCCGACCGTGACGCACGGTCGGTCCTGTTGACTCGGCGTGACCGGGTTCGGGTCACCGCAGCCGATGCGTACCTGCGTCCGAGCCTCGAACGGGGAAACCTGCTGGTCGTCTCCGGTGCCTCCGTTCGCCGCCTGGTCTTCGACGATCGCCGGGTGGTCGGCATCGAGACCGACGACGGCGTGGACTACGCGGCCGACCGGGTCGCGGTGTGTGCAGGAGCGATCCACACGCCGTCGCTGCTCCTCCGCAGCGGGGTCGACACCCCGGGCGTCGGCGACGGGCTCCAGGACCACCCGGCGTTCGCGGTGCCGATCGACCTCGCCTCGGACGCTGTCGATCCGACGGCACCCGCGATCGCCGTCTCGATCGATCGGCCGGGTCGACGGATCATGGCCGTGAACCACGTTCCCGACGATCCGTTGCTGGGTGTCCTGCTGGCCGGGCTGACCGAGGTGACCAGCAGCGGGCGGGTGTCGCTGCCCGATCCCGACGGACCACCCCTGGTCGAGCTCAACCAGCTCGCCACCGACCACGATCTGAACGCCCTGACGACGGTCGCAATGGAGGCGTTGGCACTGCTCGACCGGCCGACCGTCCGGGCCGCCGTGCGCTGCGCGTACGTCGACGACGAGGGCACCGCGGCTGCGACGATCGCCAACGACCCGGCTGCGATCCGGGCGTGGCTACCCGGTCATCTCACCGGTTTCCACCACGTCTCGTCGAGCTGCCGGTTGGGTGTGGTCACCGACGACACCGGTCACGTGCTCGGCTACGACGGTGTATACGTGTGCGACGCTTCCCTGCTCCCGAGTCGCGAGCGACCGAACCCATACCTCGCGGTCATCGCACTGGCGGAGCGGATGGTGGCGCGCTGGTGACGCTCGCGACGGAGAGCCGGTCTCGCCGACCGCTGTCGTGTTCGGGCACCATGAACCGGACCAGCCTCCAGATCAGCCTCTGCAGGGCGAACAGCGTGCGACGCATCTCGTCAGCGTGACACGGCCGGGCGGGATCGTCCATGCACGTAGAGTCCACGAGCATGGTGCATCGAGCGACGTCCCTGATCGAAGTCGGCTCCGGGTGCCTGGCCTACCTGCAGGGTGACGGTGGTTGGGGATGGAGCAACGCCGGTCTCGTCGTCGGCGACGGTGCGTCGCTGCTCGTCGACACCCTCTTCGACCTCCGCCTGACCCGGGCGATGCTCGATGCGATGGCCGATCACACCCGGACGGCACCGATCGGCACGGTGGTCAACACCCACGCCAACGGTGATCACTGCTACGGCAACCAGCTCGTCGACGACGCCCAGATCATCGCATCGTCGAAGGCAGCTGCGGAGATGGGCGAGGTCCCGCCGACGCTGCTCGCTGCGTTGAACAACGATGACGGGGCGGCCGGCGAGCTGTTTCGTTCGTTCTTCGGTGACTTCGAGTTCGACGGCATCGAGCTGCGAGTCCCCGACCGAACCTTCGACGGCCGGCTCGACGTCGAGGTCGGAGGCCGCTTGGTCGAGCTGATCGAGGTCGGTCCGGCCCACACCGCCGGTGACACCATCGCCGTCGTGGCCGACGCCGGGGTCGTGTACACCGGCGACATCCTGTTCATCGGCGGGACGCCGATCGTCTGGGCGGGCCCGCTGTCGAACTGGATCGCCGCGTGCGACCTGATGGTGGGCATGGACGTCGACACCGTCGTGCCCGGGCACGGCCCGGTCACCGACAAGACCGGGGTGACCGCAGTGCGCGACTACCTGAGCCTCGTCGAGCGCGAGGCGACCGCACGTCACGACGCCGGGATGGACGCATTCGACGCAGCCCGTGACATCGCGGCCGTCGTCGGCTCGTCGGAGGACTTCTCGGCGCTGGGTGAGTTCGGACGGATCGCGGTCAACGTCGAGACCGTGTACCGGCATCTCGACCCCACACACCAGACACCCGACATCGTCGAGCAGTTCCGCCGGATGGCGGAGCTCGAGCGGAGCTGATGCCCTCGGGTGCACCTGCGCCCACCATCGCCTCCGGGGTCAGCGATCGACCGCTTTCGGTGTCTCGGGGTCGGTCGACGGGAGCGCGACGCGGTCACTGCGTCGCGAGCTGCTCGACGGGGGCGTCGGTCGGCTCCGCCTGGTCCGGGGGTGGCCGGTGTCGGCGCTTGCCGACCGAGTGCCGGATGGCCAGCACCCAACCCACCGCGACCGCGATCGAGAACAGGAACCACTGTACGGCGTACGACAGGTGGTTGCCCTCGCTGAGGTCGGGCGCGATCACGGGCTCGGGCAGGCCGGGATCCTCGGCCGGCGAGGACTCGATCAGATCGAGGTACATCGTCACGACCTCTCCGGGCAGCTGCGGTGCGAGCCGCTCGATGTCGATGCGTTGGGCCTCGGCGAGATCACCCTCGGCGGCGTCGGTGAGTTGTCCGAGCCGACGCTCCTGCGATGGCCGCAGTCGGCCGACGATGTCGACGTCGATGGCCGGCACGTCCGGCGCCTCCGTGACGAGGGGCACGAACCCGCGGTTCACGAGCAGGACCCGCCCGTCGTCGAGGCGGAGCGGCGTGACCGTGTTGAAGCCGGCGCGCCCGTTCTGGGAGCGATTGATGATCAGGATCTGCTCGTCGGGCAGATAGCTGCCGGACGTCTCGACCGGACGCCACGCGACGTCCTCGGGGCCGGTACCGGGAGCGAGCAACTCGTCGAGCGGAACGACCGGAGCGTCGTACCGTGCCTCGATCAGGGCATTGAACGTCTGGCGCTCGTCGAGCCGACGCAACTGCCAGAACCCGAGGTTGACCATCGCCACGATCGCCGCCACCACGAGGAGGTGGAACCCGATCCACTTCGGCCTGAGCAGGAAGCGATACATGTCGGTTTGACGCTACCGAGGACCGTGACGGGAACCGACGGGCGCCGGGTGCCGGGCGCCGGGCGAGCGCGTTGCTCGCTAGCGTCGAGGCATGGAACTGCCCGACTTCCACATCCCGCACGCGGAGAAGATCGAGTGGATGATCGAGACCAACGGGTGGGCGCTCGAGCCGGTCTCACCGGACGCCGGCACCGATCCGCCGACACCGGCCTACGCGTACACCATCGGTGTCCCGGCCCTGGTCGGGTTCCCGGAGATCGCCGTGTTCGGTCTCACGCCGGCGGCGGCGACCGGCCTGATCGGGCTGGTGGTCGACGCCTGCCGCGGCGGGACCGAGATCCCGCTCGAGGTCGAGCTGGTCGGGCTGCTCGACAACGAGTTGCGATGCCTGTTCGCCCCGATCGACGTCGTCGAGCTCGATTCGTTCTTCCGGACGGCGGCAGCGTGGTACCGGGGTGACCCGTACGCGATGGTGCAGCTGCTGTACCCGGACCGCAACGGGTTCATGCCGTACGAGGCGGGATACGAGCAGCGCCTCCGACTGGCACAGCCGGTGTTGGGACGGACCGCGTGACGGTGGTTGCTCTGGAGCCGTCGAGTCGCTGATCGCTACGGTCGTCGCCGATGAGCATCGATCGGATCACGGTTCGTGGCGTCAGCCTCGCCCACGACCTCGACGGGAGCGGACCCGACGTCGTGTGGGGTCATGGGCTGACGAGTAGCACGGCCTCGGAGGACGAGCTGGGCCTGATCGACTGGTCGGAGATTCGAGCCGGCCACCGGGTCCTGAGGTACGACGCTCGCGGCCACGGCGAGTCGGACTCGACCGAGGAGGCCGACGGGTACTCCTGGCAGAACCTCGCCCTCGACCAACTGGCGCTGGCCGACTCGCTCGGGATCGGATCCTATGTGGCGGGTGGCGCATCGATGGGAGCCGCGACGGCGCTGCACGCAGCCGTGCTCGAGCCGGAACGGATCCGAGCTCTGGTCCTGATGATCCCGCCGACCGGCTGGGCGACGCGGGCCGCTCAGGCAGCGAGGTATCGCGTGATCGCCGATCTGGTGGAGGCCGGCGACCACGACACGCTGATCGAGGGAGCGGCGCGGATCCCGCCCCCCGATCCGCTCGCGGACGAACCCGTGTGGACGGACCGATTCGCTGTGCTGCTCGCGACCACCGATCCGGTTCGTCTCGCTCGGGTGTTCCGCGGCGCGCCGACCGCCGATCTCCCACCCGAGGCCGACGTCGCAGCGATCGACGTCCCGGTGCTGATCCTCGCCTGGACGGGCGACCCCGGACATCCGGCGAGCGCGGCCGCGCGCCTGCAGGAGCTGATGCCGCACGCCGAACTCGCCCTGGCGGCAACGAAGCTCGGGCTGTCGAGCTGGACGGGACGCCTTGCGCGGTTCCTCGCGGACCTCGACCGCTGATCTCGTCTCACCCCGAGCGGTGCCGGCAGAACGCGGCCACCTCGTCGACCCAGCGCGACCACAGCTCGCGGCGGAGAGTCGTGGCCCATCCCGTCGATCGGCACGAAGCGGGCTCCGGGCACGAGCTCGGCGATCGCGTCGTCAGCCATGTCGGCCAGCCGACAGGCGGCACCGTGCTCGTCGAGGTCGGCGTCGGTGAAGTGCGTCGACAGCCAGACGTCGCGTTTGTCGAACCGGATGACGTGGAACCCGGCTGCCACGAACCTCGCGCACCCCTCCTCGTGGTAGTCGATGCACTGCGATCCGAGACCGTTGATCATCAGCAACGTGGTATCAGCCGTCGACCGACGGTCTCGTCGTGGATGCTGCACGAACCATTCATCGCGATGGGCACGGCCGAAACGTGACGGGCCGCTCGGATCGGTCAGAATGCAGACATGGAGCTCCTGGTTGCGGCCGACGACCGAACCGGCGCGTTCGAAGCGGCGGCTGCGCTCGCCGATCGTGGAGCCGGGCCGGTCCACGTCGCGGCATGGCCGTCGGTTCCCGTGGGCGACGTGGGCGTCGTCGACCTCGGTTGTCGACACCTGTCGCCACCCGATGCCGGCAGCCGGGCGGCGAACGTGCCGGCGAGCACCCGGGCCGCGCACAAGACCGATTCGACGCTGCGAGGAAACTGGGCGGACGAGCTCACCGCCAGGTCGCGAGGGCTGCCGGTGCTCCTCGTGCCGTCACTGCCGGCGATGGGGCGAACGTGCGTCGACGGGGTGGTGCTCGACCACGGTCGACCGGTACACGAGGGCAGCGCCGGGACCGACGTCCGACGGCGTGTGCTCACGTCGCGGCCGGCACAGGCGCTTCGATCGGCGGGCGCCGGCGAGGTCGCGACCCTGAGCCGGCCGAACGATGTCGCGGCCTGGCTCGCAGGACCCTCCGGCGTCGCGGTCGCCGACGCCGTCGACGACGGCACGATCGACGAGATCGTGAGCCATTGGATCGGCGCGACCACCGCGGTCGTCCTGGCGGGAACGTCGGCGGTCGTCGGAGCTGCCGCCGAAGCGCTCGGACGCCACACTCCGGCACCACCGCTCGCAGCGATCGAGGGGCCGATCCTCGTCGTCTGCGGCAGCGTCCACCCGGTCGCCCGGCGTCAGATCGACATCGCCGAGCACCACGGCATTCCCGTCACCCATCTCGCCGACGACATCACGGCGCGCTCGCTGGCCGAGGCCGGCGCGCTGAGTGCTCGCGACCGACATCCCCGTCGGCGACGTCGACGAGCCCGTCGCGGTCGCCGCAGCCGCGGGTCTGGCGCGTGGAGTGGCCGATCTGCGCCGACGCGTCCCGCTGGGTGCGCTGGTCGTCATCGGGGGCGACACCGCCGCCGCCGTGCTCGGCAGCGCCGATGTGACCGTGCAGGGATCCGTCGACCCGGGCACGGCGTGGGGCACCGTCGAGGGATTGGACGTCCCGATCGTCACCCGGTCGGGCGGATTCGGTTCCGATCACTCGCTGGTCGAGCTGTTGCGGAGCATCCGATCCGCATGACCCGAACGGCCCGCGCTGTCGGCAGCGATGCGCCGATGGCGATCACGATGGGTGACGCGTCGGGCGTGGGCCCCGAAATCGTCCTGCGACGTGCCGCGGAGGGCGCGCTCACCGATGGTTCGGTGGTGGTGTTCGGTGACATCGAGATCCTGCGGCGCGGTGCGGCGCTGCTCGGACTCGACGTGCCGATGGTGGTGGTCCTGTCGGCCGGCGCCGTGGGCTCGATCCGTCCGACCCGGGGCGTCGTGAGCGTCGTCGATGCCGGACTGCTCACATCAGTCGATCACCGTCCCGGCGAGCTCGATGCAGCATCGGGCGCGGCAGCGCGGGCCTACGTCGATGCCGCCGTGGATGCGGCGCTCGCCGGTGATGTGGCCGGCATCGTGACGATGCCGATGAACAAGGAGGCGACCCAGCTCACCGACCCGACCTTCGTCGGTCACACCGAGCTCATCGCCGAACGGTGCGGTGTGTCGTCGGTGACGATGATGCTCACGGCCGACCACGAGCACGGGTCGTTGGCGGTCACCCATGTCAGCACGCACTGCTCGCTGCTCGAGGCGATCGAGCGGGTGCGTCCCGACCGGGTACTGGATGTGATCCGGCTGACCGACGCTGCGCTGCGGGGTTTCGTCGCCTCCCCGAGGGTCGCGGTGTGCGGTCTGAACCCGCATGCCGGCGAGCACGGGCTGTTCGGCACCGAGGAGATCGAGCACATCGCGCCGGCGATCGATGCCGCGCGGGCGGATGGCATCGACGCGACGGGGCCGTTTCCAGCCGACACGGTGTTCTTCCAGGCCGTGCACCGCGCCCGCTACGACGCGATCGTGGTGATGTACCACGATCAGGGACACGCCCCGATGAAGTTGCTGGCGTTCGACACCGGTGTGAACGTCACGTTGGGTCTGCCGATCATCCGCACCTCGGTCGACCACGGCACCGCGTTCGACATCGCCTGGACCGGCCGGGCGTTCACGGACTCCCTCGACCACGCCCTCGCCCACGCCCGCAAACTCGCCACCGTCACAGTCGGGGTCAGACCCCAACCGTGACGCCGTATCAGTTGGGGTCAGACCCCGTCTGTAGCGGGGCCTTGTCGCGGTAGTCGGCCCATTCCCATTCCATGCCGTGCTGGTCGAGAAGCTCGAGGAACGGTTCGGACGGCAGTGCCTCCGGGCCGACCACCCCCCGGGCGTCCCATACGCCGGTCGCCATCAGCTCGATCGCGACCGCCGGCATCACCGCTGTCTGCCAGACGACCGCCTGGTGACCGAATTCCTTCATCGACCAGGCGTTGTCGACGATGTGGTACAGATAGACCTCGCGTGGCTCGCCGTCGGTGCCGAGCCCCTTCACCCACGTGCCGGCACAGGTTCGTCCGGTCATCTTGTCGCCGAGCTCGGCCGGGTCGGGGAGTGCCGCCGCGACGACATCGCGCGGCGACACCTTCACGCCGCGCACCTCGACGGGGTCGGTGGAGACGAGCTCGAGCTTCTGGAGCGTCTTGAGCACGTTGATGAAGTCGTCGCCGAGCCCGTACTTGAACGTGACCCGCTCGACGTCGATCCAGCGGGGGATCAAGATGACCTCCTCGTGCTCGACGTTGACGCACTGGAGCGGACCGATGCCCTCGGGGAAGGTGAAGATCTCCGGTTCGCTGAACGGTTCGGTCGTGAACCACCCCCGCTCGCGCTCGTAGATCACCGGGGGGTTGAGGCATTCCTCGATCGTCGTCCAGATCGAGAAGGTCGGCGCGAAGTCGTATCCGTCGACGACGAGGTCGGCGCCGTCGCGCACGCCGATCTCCTCGATCGTGGAGAAGAGGTTGTCGGCGGCGTAGCGGGCGGCGACATCGGAGAATCCGGGTTCGACCCCCATCCCGACCAGCGCCATCAGGTTGCGGTTCTTCCAGAGTGGGCTCTGGGCGAACTGGGCGTCGCCGAGGCGGCGGCCCGTCTTGCGATAGGGCTCGGTGGGGTGGGGTTCGGACATGTGCATCGCCATGTCGACGTAGTGGCAGCCGGCCGTGAACGCACCCTGGAAGATCGGTGGGTTGAACCGGGGATCGCAGGCGTTGAGGATCACCTCGGCACCGGATTCCCGTGCCAGGCGGGCGACCGCCTCCTCGTCGGACGCATCGACCGTGGCTGCCACGATCCGGCCACCGTCGGCGTTCATCGCCGTCTCGACGGCTGCCTCGGCCCGGGTGAGATCGATGTCGGCGACGGTGATGTGCTCGTACGAACCCCGATGCGATGCGATGGCGACGAACGCCGATCCGACTCCACCCGAACCCACGACGAGGACACGCATGTCGTGACGCTATCCGACGTCGGAGGATCGCCACGCTTCTGCCCGGTGCGTCGCCGACGACACGTTCGCGACGTTCACGAGCTGGCAACCGAGCGGGCCCGGAACGCATCGTCCCTGGTAGTCTCCCGTCAGCATCACGAGCGGTTCGGGACGTCGCCTCGACGTGTCGGGCCCGGCAACCTGGGCAACGCCCCCAAGGTGCCTCCTCGACGCCGGTTCGTCCGGCGCCGAGACATGCGGCCGGTTTCGTCCGGCAAACCGGCGTCCGGGCCGCTCACGATGCTGCGAACAGGATGCGACGACAGCGACGACGAACGAGAGGAGCCCGATGGCCAACGAACCACTCCCGGTGACCGGCGCGTGGCATCCCGGTGACCCGGCGGGGCGTCGCCGGTTCTTCACCTTCGCCACCGACCACCCGTTCGCCGTCGAGAGCGGTGCCGTGCTGCGCGACGTCACGATCGCCTACGAGACGTGGGGCACCCTCGACGCCGACGCCTCGAACGCGATCCTCGTCTGCCATGCCTGGACGGGAGACTCGCATGCCGCCGGCCGGGCCACCACCGGTCATCCGACGCCCGGATGGTGGGACGAGGTGATCGGTCCCGGCCGGTATCTCGACACCGACCGCTGGTTCATCGTGTGCCCGAACGTGCTCGGTGGCTGCCAGGGCTCGACGGGTCCGGCGTCCGCGCATCCCGACGATGGCGAGCCGTACGGATCCCGGTTCCCGGTCATCACGATCCGCGACATGGTCCGGGCCCAATCGCTGCTGATGCCACATCTCGGCATCACGAGTTGGGCGTCGGTCATCGGCGGGTCGATGGGCGGCATGCAGGTCCTCGAATGGGCGGTCACGTATCCCAAGCGCGTGCGTTCGATCGTGCCGATCGCGAGCTGCATGCAGGCCAGTGCCCAGCAGATCGCGTGGGGCGTGATCGGACGGCGTGCGATCAGACTCGATCCGAAGTGGCGGGGAGGTGACTACTACGACGCCGAACCCGGAGACGGCCCGACGGAAGGTCTGTCGGTCGCCCGTCAGGTGGCGCAGGTCACCTTCCGCAGCGACAACGCGTTCACCGAGCGGTTCGGGCGCAACCTCACCGACCGTGCGCAGATCGGTGACACGTTCGGGCTCTGGCAGGAGTTCGAGGTCGAGCGCTACCTCCACTACCACGGCGACAAGCTCGGCCGACGCTTTGACGCGAACAGCTACCTCATCATCGGCAAGGCGATGGACCTCCACGACGTCGCTCGCAACCGTGGCACCCTGCACCAGGCGATGGCGCGCATCACGATGCCCAACCTGACGATCGGGATCAGCAGCGACTTCCTCTACCCGGCCTACCAACAACGGCACATGTCGGAGTTGCTCAGCGAGGAGGGCGTTCGCAACGAGTACGTCGAGATCGAGTCCCACCACGGGCACGACGCCTTCCTCATCCACTTCGACGAGATCGGTGACCCGATCGCCCGGTTCCTCGACCGGGTGGTCTGAGGGACGCGAACCGTGCCCGAGGGTCTCGAAGCAGAGATCTATCGGCGGGCCGCCGACCGCTGCGCCGGTCGCAGAATCGCAGCGGTCGACGTCGATGCGCGGCAGACGTCTGCCGAGGAGCTCCGCAGCGTGCTGCCGGGCCTCGTCGTCGAGCGAGCCCGCCGCCACGGCAAGCTCGTGCTGCTCGACACCAGCGCCGGGCCGTCGCTCGGCCTGCACTTCGGGATGACGGGACGACTCATCGTCGACGACGACGCCGCGATCGCGCAGCTGGAGTACGCCAGCGGCCGTGACGACCCGGCGTGGGACCGTCTGCTGGTGTGCTTCGCCGACGGTGGGACACTGCGCGTGAACGACCCTCGCCGTTGGGCGCGGTTCGACCTCGACCCCGATCTGTCTCGCCTCGGCCCGGACTTCCTCACCATCGAGCTGGGGCAGCTGTCGTCTCGCTTGACGCGTCGCCGCGCCGCGCTCAAGTCGGTGCTCTTGAACCAGGCGGTGGTCGCGGGTCTCGGGAACCTGTGCGTCGATGAGGTCCTGTGGCAGTCCGGAATCGCGCCGACCGTCGGCGCACGTGATCTCGACGCCGCCTCCGTCGAGCGCCTGTGGCACTCGATGCGACGGTGTCTGCCGGACATGTTGGCTCGAGGAGGCAGCCACTGCGGTGTCATCGACCCGGAGGTCCGGGCGACGCTCCCACCGTGTCCTCGCGACGGCGCACCGCTGCGACGCGATACGATCGGTGGCCGCACGACGGTCTGGTGCCCGGTTCATCAGCTCGACTCGACGTCTCGCGGAGCATCCCGATGAGAACGCACCGTGGCAGACTGTGGATCGAGCGACCGGACATGCAGTATCGATTCCCATCCATCACCAACCGGTTCGCGTCGTCGACGCTGCTGCTGGCGACGGCGAGCGTAGCTGGCACCGTGGGCACGGTGGGCGATCCGGAGGGGACCCGAGCGATCTCGTCGATCATCGCGCTCCTCGTCGCGATGGGACTCGCGCTCGCGATGCTGGCGGTCTGGCTGCATCGTTCCACGCGACCGGACCCCGAGTTGCTCGCACCGCTGGAGATGATGGGGGAGCGCAGGTGGCGGCGGGCGGATCCGGTCTGGCAACGTCGACGGCTCGACGAGCTCCGTCCCGACGGCGCCGTACCGCTCGAGCCGAGCTCGGCGCCACCCGACATCGACGAGGCGTTCGATCGTGGCCCGACTGCCCCCGGCTTCGATGATCTGCACGGCAACATGGCTGACGAGCCCGATGCCGATCGAGTCCTTCCGTCCGCATCGCAGAACTCCGGAGAGCAGTCGCTCCAGCACGCGCCAACGGGTGCCGATCAGGTCGACGCGGCGACCCCCCACGACATCGAACGACCGACGTTCGATGACCTCCCCGGCGACGTCGATCCGGATGCGCTGGCGGCGGCGATGGCCGAGCTCGACGCCGAGCTCGGCAGGAACTCCGACGTCACGAGCGATTGATCAGCGACGAGCCGACCTCGATTGCCCGTCGCTTCGCCGTGGGCCACGGCACCGGTACGCTCCAGCGCATGGCAACGCTCGACACCGACGCGATGATCTCCCGCTTCCGTGACCGCGCCCACGCGGTCAAACAACGCCCGCTGCCGCCCGTCGCAGGCGAGGAACGTCAGCAGTTCATCGCTCAGGCGAAGCTCGACTACCAGGACTTCGCCATCATCGGGGACGCCGACGCGTCGATCGAGGACGGGATCCTCACGCTCCGCATCGATCTCCGACCGGCCGAGGAGCGCGACTGATCCTGACCGATCGCAACGAGCGACGGGGTTGTCCGGTCGCGTCGGGCCGCTGATACTCTGTTGCCGCACTACGCGGACGTGGCTCAGCTGGTAGAGCATCACCTTGCCAAGGTGAGGGTCGCGGGTTCGAATCCCGTCGTCCGCTCCACATAGCCCCTGGTAGACCGGCAATACGCCGGAACTGCCAGGGGCTTTCATCATCCTGGTACGCGTTCGGTACGCGTACGATTCCGGCCGATGCCGGGTGGTCTCCGCGCCACGGTGCACCGGTGCGACCGAACTCGGGCGGGGCGTCGCCGGCGGCGCTGGCGGCGTGGCAGATGCGGGAGTTCCCTGCACTCGCACCGCGGCCAGGCCGTTCCTCGACGAGCTCCCGGGACGACCTCCTCGCCGAGGTCGAGGCGTCCCGTGTCGCGGTTGATCGGGAACACCGGACCACGGACCCGGCCAAGATGGCAGGCGAGGAGGTGCCCAACTATGCCCGGATCCCGTGGAAATAGCCCGAACGGAGTCGACCCCGCGAAGATCGCCGCATGGCAGGCCCGCCGATTCTCGATGCTCCGTGCCCGCGAGGCTCGAGCACGCCGGCCGAGTCATGCCGACCGGATGCCCGCCGACCCGATCGAGGACCGCGAGAACGCCCGCCGGATCCTCGACGAACTCACCGCCGCCGAACGCGCCGGCAACTAGTGCCCCGTCAGGCAACGTTTTGCCCGGTTTGCGACCTCCCGGCGTTCGGGATGGTAACGATGTGTGCGAAGCAATGCGGACATGCTGCTGCGCCATAGTGCCGCCGCTGGTCGCCGCAGACGGCCGAATCGCTCTGCAGAACTTTGTCAATTCGGGGCCGTAGCCCCTCGACTCTTGAGGGCGCCTGAGGCACAGTGGCGCTCATGTTGGATACGGGGTTGTCCGCGGTCGAGATCGTCGTTGCCATCATCACGCCGCTCCAAACATCCTGCTCAGCGGCCCGATTCGGGCCGTTGAGTCGCGTCTGACCGCGATCTGCTCTACCACTCTGCTCTACCATTGAAGTCGGAGAAGGCCCCCGATTGAGGGGCGTGGGAGTGCACGAGATGGCGCAACCGGTTGGTGGTGAGGAGGCCGTCGGAGCTGCAGCTCGCCCCCGAAAGGGTCCGCGGCGCAAAGGGAGTGGTGGCGTCTTTCCGGTTCGTCCCGGCGTCTGGCGAGTCGATATCGAGCTCCCCCGAGATTCCGTCACCGGTCGACGCCGTCGAACGAGTCGCCAGATCGAGGGAACGCGCCACGACGCCGAGGTGGCGCTGGCTCGCCTGCGCGTTGCGCAGGAAGAGCGTCGGCTACCGGTCGGTGGGACGTCGGCGCGCTCGGTCCGTGCGGCGCTCGATGCGTACGTGCACGCCGCTGAATCGGGTCAGATCGAGCTCGCCCCGCGGACGATCGTCACCTCGAAGTCGGCCGTGAACACGATGTGTGCCACGCGATTGCTCGACGGACGCGAGTATCGGTCAGATCACCCTCAGTCGCCTGAGCTGGCAGACGATCGAGGAGATGTATGCAGGGATGAGGTCTGCTGGTTCGGGTGCGGATTGGATTCGACGGTGTGCGACCGTGCTGTCGCGCGGGCTCGACCTCGCCCGCAAACGTGGACTGATCGACGCCAACCCCGCCAAGGACGCGGTGCGCCCGAAGTCGACCCGGAGCAAGCCGTTCGCTCCGACCGCTGACGAAGTTCGCGCAGTCCTCGCCGCCGTCCGAGGACGGGACGAGGAGTTCGCCGACGCTGTCACCGTGCTGGCGGGCACGGGCATGCGGAAGGCCGAGCTGTTGGGCCTTCAGTGGGGCGACGTCGATCTCAGGTCGGGTGAGATTCACGTGGCCGCAGCGATCACCGATGCCGGTCCTGGCCAGGGAATCCTCCGCAAGGCGACGAAGCGGAGCGACTGGCGCGACATACCGCTCACGTCGCAGGTGATCGATGCATTCGAACGGCAACGCAGGCGAGCGGAGTTGCGTTGGAGCGTCGCGATCGATGGGGTGTGGTACATCTTCTCGTATCCGTTCGACGCACTCGCGCCGTACAGGCCTGACAGCTTCACGGATCGATGGGCCAAGCTCCGTGGGAAGTCGCCGATCACCTTGCAGGATCTTCGACACTTCGCGGCCACCGTGATGCTCGATGCCGGTGAGTCATACCGCACGGTCGCCGACTTGCTCGGCAACAGCGAGAACACACTCCGGCTCCAGTACGACGGACGAACGGATGTCGGCAAGCGTCGCGCCATCGCTGCCCTCGAGCTGTGGAGGACCCCCTCGACGACCGTCTTGGGCACGGCCGACGCCAGCAACTGCTCGAGCTGCGCCGGCGCCCGACGGAGCACCTCGGCTCGCGTGTGCCATTCCGACTCGACCGCTCCGAAGTCCGCCGGAATCTGAGCGCGATATTGGAACCATGGTGATCCGCCGACCGTGCTCGTCGCCGTCGGCTCGTTGGCACTGTGGGGTTGCGGCTCCGACGACGACACTGATGTGGCTGTAGTTCCCTCTGTCGTGGGCGATCCGCTCCCGGCTGCGCCTGAGGGCAGCGAAGGGTTAGCCGGGTAGGTCCAAGTCGAGATTGCGATTGCCGACTTCGCGTTTGTGGGCGACCAGCAGGTACCGGCTGGCGGACGGGGTGTCGTGACCAACACCGACGGTGCATCGCACACCTGGGCCGCGGTCGATGGTTCGTTCGACTCGGGAACGCTCGCCGAAGGAGATTCGTTCGAGTTCACTTTCGACGAGCCAGGCACGTTCGAGTATCGCTGCAACTTCCATCCATCGATGACCGGGACGATCACGGTCACGGGCTGAATCCGCGATCGCTCGGCGGCTGAACCTGATGCTGTTCGGCATCGCCGGTCGTGCGGGGTTGTCCCGGGAGCTGTTGTTGTGAGGGGTGGTGGAGCCTCTCCGCGCGGTGCTGATCGGGCATCGTCAGGAGTCGTCGTACCTATGCCCGAAAGAAGGGGACCACCTGATCGAGCACGTAGACGGACCGGCTGTGCGGCGGGCTGAGCCAGCATGATCACGGTGCGGAAAGGCGCTGCTTGGGGGTGGCGCGTCCTGTGACCTCGTGCCCTACACCAGCCGACGAGGGAGTGGTCGACTGAGAAGTGGCCGCGTGGCAACGCGCGAGCGGCGCGCCCACCCGGCCGATCCAACCACTACAGGGAGCCCGAGATGAACAAGAAGGTACTGATCGGCGTCTTCGCCGGCTTCGGTGCCGCAGCGTGCATCGCCGCGTGCGCCAAGTCAGGCAAGTGCCAAAGCGACAGCGAGAGCGAACCCAAGCCTACGGTCTGGGACAAGATGCGAAAGGGCATGGAGGAGATGCCGGAAGACTTCCCGCCTCGAATCATGTTCGACAACATCGAGGCGACGAAGGCCAACACGGACGAGATCCTGACTCTGCTGAAAGAGGAAGCACCCGCCACGACAGCCGCACAGTGACGCCGGTGGGGCCATGTTGGCCGCCCCCGGCGACACGACGGGGCAGCGATACGTCACACCAGAGTTCCACGAGAGAGGTGCAAGCGTGACGTCCATCAACCAAGCAGCCGCAGACTTCCTCGAGAACAAGCGGATCGCGATCACTGGCGTGTCGCGCGAGCCGCAGGGACACGGCAGCAACACCGTCTACCAGAGGCTGCGTTCACGCGGCTACGAGGTGTTTGCTGTCAACCCGAACGCTGATGAAGTCGAGGGCGACACCTGTTACCACGACCTGAAATCGATCCCGGACGGCGTCGATGCTGTCGTGATCGGCACGCGCCCAGAACACGCTGACGCCGAACCAGACCGTCGTTCGCGTTCGCGCCGACATGTCAACCTCCGCACCGGTTCCTTCCGGGCGACGGCCGCCCCCAGTGACGGCGGAATCCTCGACCCGGGGCAGGCCCCCACCGTCGGTGGCTAGGGCCGGGACTGGCCTCCGTCGGAGGAACACGCGGCCCGTCGGTGACACGGGGGCGGGCGTCTCGCCCGGGCGCTCAAGATGTCGGTAGGTGCGGCCGTCGTGCACGTCCATGGGGTCGTCAATCGCCCCACGGGCGGGAGTTCAGGGCGACGAACAGGGACGATCCGAAGACGCCGACGTTGTTCATGAGTGGCGAGCCGAACGGCTCGACGGTGGTCCACAGGATCGAGCCGTCGCTCGTCGACACAGCCGACAGGTCGCCTTCCCACAGCAGCACGAGCGTTGTTCCGGTGATGAGCTGGGGTTCGCCGCGCCCGGTCGCGTCGATGTGCCACCGTTCGTCCCCGGTCTCGAGTTCGTAGGCGACGATCTCGGTCCGTCCACTCGCCGCCATGGCGACGATCCCGTCGCCGACGGCCGATCACCGTACGACGACTCGCCGGGTGCCTCCCAGAGCGTCTCGCCGGTCGTGGCGTCGAGCGCACGGATGGATCGATCAGGACCCGAGCCGTGGACGGTTCGCCGTGGCTCGAGTCGATCGCTCTGTTGTTCGGTTCGCTCGACGAGGTTGGGCCGGGGAGTTCCCGATCGCCGGATTGTGGACGTCGACCGATCCGCCGTCGGAGGCGATGGTGGAGATGGTCGGCGCCTGGGAGTACGAGACCGGCCCGATCTCGCGCTGGACGCTGCCGCTGCGACCAGCAGCAAGGGTGTTCGAGATGCACTTGCCGTCGGACTGGGCGCATTTGACGACAGCGCATCCGCGCCACGCGGATCCGCATCCTGGGTGGGAGTTGCCGGGTGTCAATCAGCACCTCAGCGAGATCGCCCCATGATGGGATTGCGCCCCTCAGCGAGCGGCACGCGGTTCGGTCCGTCGGCATCTCGTGCCCGACTGGCGAGCGGTGTCGGAGCGCTACGACGGGATCCATCTGTCGTGGGCGGGATTCATCACCAGCGAAGGTTGCGTCATCGAACTTGACGAAGGCGACGTCACGATGCTCCGTTACTGGTTCAGCGCGCGCGCTCTGGCTCGCCGATGTTTTCGGGGAGCCGAAGCCCGCACCGGATCCGCAGATCAACTTCGCGACGGGCAGCCATTGGCCGCCACGTCCACCGCAGGTCGCTGTCGACGCTGACCTCATCGCTCGTCTCCTCGGGCGCCGCTCGACCGACAGCTGACGCAGCCTTGGAGACGTCGTACGACAGGTTTCCTCAGTCACGCCTACTGCGGAAGATCGATCCGGAGTCGTTCGGAACCGAAGAGGAAGTCGCTGACCTGCTGCACGATCCGGTGACAACTGACCCTGGCTTGCCCGAGAGAAAGAAGGGGTGGGCGACCAAGGAAGGGCCAATTGGTTTCGCGGGCGGGGTGACGCCTTGAACTCGTTCGATCGCGGGCTCGCCAGCTATACATGGAGTACGTCCAACTCACAACCGCCGACCTTGGAAGGGACGCCCATGTTCAAACGCACCTCCACCCGTCAGGTGTTCGCAGTGATCACTGTCGCAGCCGTGGCGCTCGTTGCTTGCGGCGGGGATGACGACTCCGACGACACCGCCAGCGAAGACACCGCCAGCGAAGACACCGCCAGCGAAGAGACTGAGAGCGAGGAGGCCGCCGGTGGGGGCGGTGACGTCGCGGTGTCGCTGATCACCAAGGACTCGACAAACGCCTTCTTCGTGGCCATGCAGGAGGGTGCGAGGGAGAAAGCCGACGAGCTGGGGGTCGACCTCACGGTCGGATCCGGACAGGCCGAAGGCGACGACCAGGGTCAGATCGACCTGATCGAGAACGCCATCGCTGCAGGCCAGGATGGCATCCTAATCACCCCGATGTCGGTCAACGTCAACAACGCGATCCAGCAGGCCCGGGACGCTGGGCTGTACGTGATCGCCCTCGACACCCCGACCGATCCACCGGACGTGGTCGACATCACCTTCGCCACCGACAACTGTTTGGCCGGCGAGGCCATCGGACAGTGGGCGGCCGGCAAGCTCAACGGCGAGAAGGCGGTCATCGCCCGCCTGATCATCTTCGACGACCGCACCGTTTCGGTCGATTACTGCCGGGACAACGGCTTTCTCAAGGGCATGGGCATCGACATCGGTGAACTGACCGTCATCGGTGACGAGCCCGAGTCCGGCAGCTACACCACCGGAGCCGGCGGCGAGTACGAGATCGTCTGCGTCGAGGCCACCGGGGCCAACGAGGAGGGGGGCCGAACCGGCATGGAGACCTGCCTGTCTCAGAATCCCGACATCAACGTGGTCTACACGATCAACGAGCCGACCGCCTTCGGTGCGATTGCCGCCCTCGAGACGGCAGGCAAGACCGTCGGCGAGGACGTCTTCGTGGTCTCGGTCGACGGCGGGTTGGCCGGGGTCCAGAGGGTGCAAGATGGCGGCATCCAGGCCACCTCCCAGCAGTACCCGCTGCTGATGGCCAGCCTCGGGCTGGAAGCGATCAAGGAGATCGCCGAAGGCGGTGCTCCGCCGGAGAACACCTCGGCAGACGGCACCTTCTTCGACACTGGCGTCGCACTGTGCACTGACGATCCGATGGACACCGTCACCGTCGCCCCCCAGGAGACCTCTCAGTACTGCATCGACAACGCCTGGGGCTGATCCCGGGATTCATCTGTTGACGCCGGAGGGGCAGCGGTCTTGCTGGATCGCTGCCCCTCCGGCGATCTGGAGGAAATCGTCAATGACCTGGAAGGGCCACCGGTGAACACCACAGCAGCTCCCGACCTCGCCGAGGAGTTCGGCACCAGCTCAGCCTCAGGCATCCTCCCCAGGATCCAGGGCGTTCTGCACAGGTACCCCTACCTGAGCCCCCTCACCGTGCTCATCGTGGCGATGATCATCTTCACGTTGCTCAACGACCGGTTCATCCTGGCCACCAACCTGTCGCTGATGACCCAGCAGACAGTGATCGTCGGCACCCTGGCCATCGCCCAGACGCTGATCATCCTCACCGCCGGGATCGACCTCAGCATCGGGGCCATCATGGTCTTCGCTCAGATGACGATGGCCAACCTCGTGGTCACCTCCGATGTGTCGAACGTGGCCGGGTTCGGCTGGCCGGCCCCGCTGGCCATCGCAGCCGGGGTCCTGATCGCAGTGGTCGCCGGTGGTGTGAACGGGTTCCTCATCGTCCGGTTCAAGCTGCCCCCGTTCATCGTCACCCTCGGCACCCTGAGCGTCTTCACCGCGCTGAGCCTGATCTTCTTCAAGGCCAGGACCATCCAGGGCCCGGAGATGCCGAACATGATGACGTGGATGGGCACGGCGTTCGAGTTGGGCCCCTTCCGGGTGATGACGGGCGTGCTGGTCATGCTCGGCCTCTACGCCCTGTTCGCGTACATCCTCCGCAACACCTCTTGGGGCACCCACATCTACGCCGTGGGAGACGATCGAGACGCAGCCGAGCTGTCCGGGATCAACACCGGACGGGTGCTCTTCAGCGTGTACGCAGTGGCCGGGCTGGTCATGGGTATCGCGGCCTGGATCACCATCGGCCGGGTCGGGTCGGCCAGTCCCAACGTCGCCCCCAACATCAACCTCGATTCCATCACCGCAGTGGTGATCGGCGGCACCTCGCTGTTCGGTGGCCGGGGCATTATGATCGGCACACTGCTCGGAGCCCTGATCGTCACCGTGGTCGAGAACGGGCTGGCCTTGGCCGGCCTCGATCAGGCCTACCGAGTGCTGGCGGTCGGCGTCCTGGTGATCACCGCAGTCGCACTCGACCAGTGGATCAGGAAGGTGAAGGCATGACGACCGTCCAGCCCGTGCTGAAGGGCCGAGGCATCACCAAGCTCTTCGGCAAGGTCGTCGGCCTCAACGGCGCCGACATCGACCTGTATCCGGGCGAGGTGCTTGCGGTGATCGGCGACAACGGTGCCGGCAAGTCGACGCTGATCAAGTGCTTCTCCGGCGCGCACGCACCCGATTCCGGGACGATGGAGGTCGCCGGCGAAGCAGTGGACTTCCGGAGCACGCACGATGCCCGACTCGCCGGCATCGAGACGGTGTTCCAGACGCTTGCCGTGTCACCGGCGCTCGACATCGCCGCGAACCTGTACCTCGGGCGCGAGATTCGCAAGAAGGGCTTCCTCGGCACGACGTTCCGGATGCTCGACCGGAAGCGCATGCGCGCCGAGGCGGCCCAACATCTGCAGGATCTCGGCATCGGCACTGTGCAGAACATCTCGCAGGCCGTCGAGACCCTGTCGGGCGGTCAGCGCCAAGCCGTCGCCGTGGCGCGTGCGGCCGCGTTCGGCAGCAAGGTGATCATTCTCGACGAGCCGACCGCGGCGCTCGGCGTGCGGGAGTCGGCACGGGTGTTGCAGCTCATTCACGATCTCCGCGAGCGGGGCATGCCCGTCGTGCTGATCTCGCACAACATGCCACAGGTGTTCGAGGTCGCTGACCGGATCCACGTGCAGCGCCTCGGCAAGCGGGCGGCGGTCGTCACGCCCTCGACCCACGACATGCGCGATGCCGTTGCCATCATGACCGGCGCACTCACCGTCGACGAGGCAGACCAGGCACTCGACCCGGTCCGGGTGCCCGCGTCCGCCTGACGACTCGCCGGCCCTCGTTCTGACCAGTCAGGATCAGGTCAATCGATCTGCTCCACGTGGGCCATGCAGCCGGTCGTCAGCGACTCCAGCGCTGCCATCGCGGCCGCCAATGATCGCAGGCCGTCGCCGGCGCTCACCAGTGGCGCTGTTCCGGAGTGGATCGCCTCGTCGAACGCCCGAACGGTGGTGAGGTAGAGGTCGTCACGGGAGGGGATGACGATCAGCGTCGCATCGTCTCCGTGATGCACCGTCACGTCGCCGATGGGGTCACCCGTCATCGACATCACACTGCTGATCGCACCTGCGTCACCCAGGATGTCGAGACTGGTCGGGAGGTCGTAGTTGTCGTAGGCATCGTGGGTTTGGACGATGACGTCGGTGCTCCACTGCACCACGGTCATCACCGAGTCCGGTGCCGCAGGTACGTCAGCTCCCCGGCGGGCAGCGGCCATGACGGTTCGAGCCTGCCCACCGATGATCGCGGCGACCGCAGCCATGTCGTGGATGAACACGTCGAGCACCACGCCGCCGGCAACCGGATCATCGATCCTCCAGCCGCGAAGACGCGCGGGCAGTCCGACCGCGTGGCTCACATGAATCGCCCGGACCTCGCCGATCTCACCGGAGGCGACGATCTCCTTCATCGTGATGTGAACCGGCGAGGCGGGTAGGTGATGATTCGTCGCCATCACCACGCCGGCCACCTCGCTGGCTTCGACCATGGCGCGGGCATCGTCGAGGCCGAGCGCCAATGGCTTCTCTGCCAGCACGTGCTTACCCGCCCCGGCCGCGGCGATCACCTGATCTCTGTGCTTCGCGTTCTGGGAACTGACGTAGACCGCATCGACGTCGTCGCGAGCGACCGCTTCCGAGACGGAGGACGTCCACGCATCGATGCCGTGCCGGTCGGCATATTCCGCGGCCCAGTCAGGCTCGGCGGATTGCACGACGCTGATGTGCCCGCCGTGCGCACGAATGGCGGGGATGATCCGGGTAGCGGCGATGTCGCTGGCACCGACGAGTGCCCATCGCGTGCCGCCGGGAGTCTGACGCGTGCCGGTCATGCGAGCGACTATGGCACCCGTCGAGGTCGTCGGAGCAGCCGGACCGGCTGCCAGAGCCCGGGGGCCGGGAACAGGCCGTGATCGCGTCGTGGGTTCGGATCGACCGGGAGCACAACGCCGACCGTCGGGCTGATCCACCTGTCAGCCCTTCGTCGGTGCGGCAGGCGCGTCCCACTCCTGTGGTTCGGGTGAGGTCGGAGACGGTGGTTGTGCGAAGTATCCGGTCACGCGGCCGGCGAGCCTGCACGGACCCGCTGCAGCCGGGACGACCAAAGCCTCTCCCCGTCGGACGTCGACCGAACCGGTTCCGTCAACCAGCCGCCCATCGCCCTCGACGATGAGGAGCACTCCGAAACCTTCCGGAAGCGTGACCTCCACGGTGGAGCGGAGGTCCCACGCCCGGAAGTACGGGTCGGCTTCGGGAGGCATGACCGACATGACCGTGTTCTCACCGAGAGTCTTGGGTGACGTGTCGGACGAAGCCGCACGAACGACGAGCCGCTCGAGCTCGGCATCGGTGAGTGCGTCAGGGCGGACGGCATCGAGCGCCACATCCATCCCGAGTCCCAGGTGACCATCGGCCGCTCCATCGATGTCGAAATCCCGCCATTCGAGCAGGATCGAGAGATCGGTCGGTTCCTGGAGCTCGAGCACGAGCAGATCGGCACCGATGGCGTGAGGCGTACCTGCGGGGACGAGCACGGCGTCACCGGAACGCACTTTGATCGGCCGCAGCAAATCGAGCATGGTGTCCGAATCCTGATCGTCGACGAGGGCGGCCCATTCCTGTTGTGGGACCGCTCGGTGCGTGCCGACGAACACGTCGCCACCTGACGGCTCGGACTCGAGAATCACCCAGGCCTCCGTCTTGCCATACGGACAATCGAGGTGCTCGCGAGCGAACCTCCGAGTCGGATGCAGATGAACCGGCAACCGCTGCGCGGGGTCGAGCAGTTTGACGAGCACCGCCGGTGACGGGCCGTGCCGGGCCACGTAGTCGGCCCCCAACCAACCGATCGGATTCGCCTCGATCTCGGCGCGCAGCGTGCGATCTCCGAACGTGGTCAGCCCGGTAGTTGGTTCCCCGAAACGGGTGACGACCGACCCCAACCATTCCTCGGGTCGATGGGTGCCGACGGGCGAGCCGCGAAGCTCGGCAATGCGACTGCCGCCCCGGTAGAAGTGATCGAAGGTGTTGGGCGGAAGGAGGAACGGCCTCATCGGTCGATGGCGTGGTCGCTCGGAGGGTTGGAGAGGTGGGTCATGCCGCTGCGAGATTCTTGCCGCGATCGAGTGCGTGGGGCGAGCCGCTGGGGGAACAAGGGCCGGGCACGGTCACGGTCTCGTGAACCCCGACATCTCGAGGCAGGTGTCGACATCCGCCACGGATCCGACCGTTGTTGGTGCACGCAGGCTGGCAGCCGCAGCCGCGTGCGCCAGTTGGAGTGCATTCGGGATCGGCCACGCTTCGTGCAGGGCACAGAGCATCCCGGCCGCGAATGCATCACCTGCGCCGACCGTGCTGCCGATCCGTTCCGGCGGCACCGGCACGGCCGGGCTCTCGACGACCTGCCCGTCGCTGCTCGCGCAGATCGCACCGTCGGGGAAGTGGACCGCGACCAAACGCATGCTGCCGACGGCGAGGGTTGCTTGAGCCGCTTCACGAACGAGCGCGACGTCGGTCGTGCCATTCCTCACGGTGGGCAGATCGGCGAGGGCGCCGATCTCGTGGTCGTTGACGATCAAAGTGTCGAGGTGCGACAGACACGGCAGGCACGTTGCTCGAATTCGATCCGGCTCGATCGACACGAGTTCGATGTTCGTCTCGAGGCCGGCGGTCTTGGCGTTCTTCAGGATCGTGACCCAGCCGTTCGGGTCGTCACGCCATGGCTCGTCCAGGGTTCTGTGCAGACCGAGCAAGCCGAGGTGGAGGACGCGACATTTGGTCTTGGAGAAGTCGAAGTCATCGGGCGCCAGCAGGTCGTTGGTGCCGACGTGATGGAAGAAGGTGCGCCGACCCGTGCCGGCGTCGGAGATGACGTCGGTGTAGGACGTTGCCGCGGCATCGGTGCGCCGAAGCTGGCGGGTGTCGATCCCCATTTCGCGGGCTCGATCGAACAGGAAGTCTCCGTCGGCATCGCGGCCGAGCAGGCCGATCGCTTCGACCGGCATCGCGGGATCGAGCTTGCGGATATCGACACCGACGTTGTGGGCCGAACCGCCACCCTGTTGGTCGGTATCGATGATCCGGGCGAGCGTCTCCTCGACAGGCCACCGATCGACGAGCTTGATGTGATCGAGCGCCCAGGAGCCGCCGCAGACGAATCCCCGTCGGCCGGTCATGTTCAGGACATCAACACCGGATCGGTGAGCTGGAGATCCTCGGCGAGCGCTCGCTGAGGATGTATGCCGTGCTCGGCGAGGTACCGGTGATAGGAGTGGACGGCTTGCTGCGGTGTGGTTCGCTGCTCGACCGTCGCCCGCATCAACCTAACGAGCTCGAGTGGAGCTTCCGACAAGTTGATCTTGCGGCCGAACAGGGCAACTCGGGCGCCGGACTGTTCTGCCTGATGCGCGAGCTCGAAAGTGTCGCGTGTCGTGCCCTTGGCGCCACCGAGGATCCCGACGATGAGGTTCTGCGGGTCATAGGACGACAGCTCGGACATGGCACGTGCCCCGTTGAATTGGATCTTCAGGAACTGCGGCGCGTCGCTCGACGTGACCCCCGCGAGTGCTTTGACGATCATGTCGTTGACATAGTCGCCGAGCTCGGCTTCCGGTATCCCGATGTCGAACGCTGGATTGAAGACTTCGAGGAAGTGCTTGAATCCGTGCGGGCGCATCGCGTGGCGGAAGTCTCGGTAGGCGTTGAGGCTGGCCCGGTCGGATTCCAGATCATTCGAGAACGTCATCGAGTACAGCCCGAGGTCGCAGAACGTGGAAACCGAGTCGATGTCGGCCGACGAGAACGGAGCCGATGGGAACTCGCGGTACCGGGAACCTCGCGCCATCCAGATGTCGGTCGTATCGTTCATCCTGACGGCTGGAGTGACGGGCGATTCTTCGAACACGCCCCGGTTGGCCAACACCTCGGCCGACGAGGCTGAGAGCAACATGACGTCGACCAGGCCCGACTGCGTCATCGCCGTGATCGCCTCGAGGTAGTCGGGCTTCGTTCGGAGCGTACCGTCAGCGTTGGGACCAGGTGCCAACAGGCCGAACGCCATGTCGCCGTCCTTGGCGTCGGCGATGACGAAGTCCTCGGGCGTGTAGCCGGCCAACCGAATGTTCGCAAGCTTTCTTTCGAGCTGTTTGTCCGCAGTGGCCATGAGTTCGAGGAGCAGTTCCGTGATAACTCGGCACAAGTTACTGCATCGCCGTCCGACCGAACCAACACGGCCCATCCCGGGGGAAGATTCGTACTCTGACCAGGCGTGATGCAACCACCTAATCCCAATACCGTCCAGTTAGAACGACAAGGGTGTAGTTTGAGGTGCATGCCTCGTGCTGGTTGGGTGAAGCCGAAGTCGCCTCGGCGGCTGTCTGATGTGGTGTCGGTGGGGGTGGTGACGAAGGTGTTCCCGGCCGATCTGGTCGACGAGGTGATCGCAGAGTGCGGTCGCACCGAGCTGCGGCATCGGTCGTTGCCGGCACGCACGACGGCGTATTTCGCGGTCGGGTTGGCGTTGCATGCGGACGGCTCGTACGAGGACGTGTTGGGGTTGATGACCGACGGTCTGGCGTGGGCTGATGCCGACGGTGGGCCGGTGCGGTTGCCGTCGAAGTCGGGGATCTCCCAGGCTCGTGAGCGGCTCGGATCGGAACCGTTGCAGATGTTGTTCGATCGTGTCGCGCGACCGTTGGCGGTGGAGGCGACGCTGGGGTGTTGGTTGGCGGGTCGGCGGATGGTGGCGATCGACGGGATGACGCTCGACGTCGCCGATAGCGAACCGAATGCGGCTGAGTTCGGTCGGCCCGGGGTGAACAAGGGTGAGCAGTCTGCGTTCCCTCAGGCGCGTGTGGTGGCGATCGCTGAGTGCGGGACGAGGGCGATGTTCGATGCGGTCGTCGGGCCGTACACGACCGGTGAGAACACGCTGGCAGTCGACCTTGTCGAGCGCCTCGAGCCGGGGATGGTGCTGCTCGCTGATCGCGGGTTCTGTGGCTATCCGTTGTGGGACAAGGCCCGGGCGACGGGTGCTGATCTGTTGTGGCGGGCGAAGTCGAACATGACACCACGCCACGTCGAGACCCTCGCTGATGGCACCTGGATCGGCGAGCTGCGTCCGGGCGGCAACGCCGGGCGTCGCGCTGAACCGCACCGGGTGCGGGTGATCGACTACACGATCGACGACGGTCGACCCAATGACAACACGTACCGGTTGTTCACCACGATCCTCGATCCCGACGACGCCTCTGCGGTCGATCTCGCCGCCGCGTACGCCCAGCGGTGGGAGATCGAGACCGCGTTCGACGAGTTGAAAACCCATCAACGCCGCCCCAAGATCGTGCTGCGTTCCAAGCTTGCCGATCTCGTCTACCAAGAGATCTGGGGCTACCTGTGCTGCCACTACGCGATCCGCACCCTGATGTTCGAAGCCGCCGATTACGCCCGCGTCGATACCGACCGGGTCAGCTTCGTGGCGGCCCTTCGCTTCGCGCGCCGCTCGATCTGCGAGGCGCGCGATTTTCCCCCTCACGATCCTGACCGACTCTGGGACCACGTCGTCAGGATGCTCGCCAACCGGCTCAACCCGCCGCGCCGACGACGCTCGAACCCGCGGCTCATCAAACGCAAGATGCCCAAGTGGCACGTCAAACGAAGACGCCACAAGGACTGGCCCCAGTGGCCCCCGACAACCGGCCGCCGAGCATCCAGCCTCAACTCATCTAACTGGACGGTATTGCACCTAATCCCAGTCAAGTCCGTCTCGGCCGAATCGAGCCCGGTCTGACTTCCGGCTGCCTGTTTCGACATTTTGCAGGGCGCGCGATGCTGGTCGAATGAGCTCATCGGACCAGGCTCCGTGAACCGACGGCGTGACCTCGCTGCGGCGGTCGATGACCTGCGGCAGCGCGCACGCGGTGGCCGTTTCCTGCTTGGGATCTGCGGCGCGCCCGGTGCCGGAAAATCGACGATCGCGGAACGAGTCGCGGACGAGCTCGGGCCCGACTCGGTCGTCGTACCGATGGACGGGTTCCACCTGGCGTCGTCGGTGATTCGGGACACACCGCTCGCAACGCGTCGCGGTGCACCCGACACCTTCGACGGCGCGGGCTTCGTGGCCCTCCTCCGCCGGTTTCGAAACCAACTGGACACCGTCGTGTATGCGCCGAAGTACGAGCGCACGATCGAGGACCCGATCGCCGGCGCGATAGCCGTCAAGATCGACACCGGCATCGTGATCGTCGAGGGCAACTACCTGCTACACACCGAACCCCCGTGGTCGACCGTGCCACACCTGCTCGACGAGACGTGGTACGTCGAACACGCCGACGACCGCACTCGGGTCGAGCGGTTGATCGATCGCCACGTCCAATTCGGGAAGTCGCCGGACGAGTCGACCCGGTGGGTGCACGAATCCGACGAGCCCAACGCACGCCTGATCGCCGCTGGTCGGTCACGCGCAGATCTCATCCTGACCGAGCATCGAGACGGACAGGTGCACATCAGTCGACCGTGAGATCGACCGCGTTCCACAGGGCCACGCGATGAGCCAACCCGTGACGGGGAAGGCGATCGCCGCTTGCGCGTGTTCGCGTCCCACAACGAACTGCACGCCGACCGCGGTCAGCGCGCTCGAGAGTCTCGCTCGTACAGGTGATCGATATCACGCTCACATCACGATGCTGATCAGCCGCCCATAGGTGGCACGTTGCTCGCTACGACCGGCGTCCGTCGACCACAGAGGGGACGGTCACTCCTTGCGATCAGATTGCGTCCGTTCCTCCCGGTGGAGCATCGGTGTTGCACCTAATGTAGGGTGGGTGTCACACTCGTTGTGTGCCGACGATGAAGCAGCGAATCACGATCACGGCGACCGGCGAACTCGAACAGATCTTGGCGGTCGAGCAGCGACTGCATCCCGAACTCAGTCCATCGGCGTTGGTGACGATGTTGGTTCGCCGCGGCCACCTGGCCGGTGATCGGACCCGCCGAGCGCTCGTGGAGTCGTTGGCGGGTGGGGAACGGTACCCCGACGGCTATCTCGACGAGTTACGTGACGAATGGCCGAACTGAGTTGATCGTCGTCGCCGCCAGTGTTCTCATCGGATGGCTCGATGATGCGGATCGGCATCACGCGGCGTCGATCGACGTACTGGCGTCGGTGGAGAGGTTCTTCGTACATCCCCTGACGTTGGCCGAGGTTCTGGTGCATCCTGCTCGAAACGGACGCGAGGGCGACGTGGTCGCCCGACTCGAGGCGATCGGGATGGTGTTGTCGAGCCAACCTCTCGACCCGGTTGGCCTGGCGAGGCTGCGAGCGGTCACCCGATTGAAGATGCCCGACTGCGTCGTCATCGCGTGTGCACAGGCGCACGGGCTGGATGTCGCGACGTTCGACGACACACTCCGGGCCGCAGCCGAATCTGACGGCACAGGGCCGTGACCGACCTCGACAACGCCGCCACCCCGATCGTCACGTTGTGCCGGTTGCGCTGGTCAGGCTGAGGCGGACGCATTCCGATTCATCGGACGGTGACCGATCGCGACCTTTTCGTGGCAGCGGGTGTCTTCGGTGCATGAGGATGGTGGAGATGGCTGACAGGGACGGTCGGTGGGCCCGTCGGCCTGATGCTGTTGTCGGTTGGCCGGTCGGGTTCGTCGAGTTGTATCGATCCCGGTGGGCACCGATGGTTCGACTCGCTCGGCTGCTGACGGCCGGTGACCCGGCGTCGGAGGAGCTCGTCCAGGAGGCGTTCCTGCGGGTGCGGACACACTGGGACCGCATCGAGAACCCGTCGGCGTATGCGCGAGCGGCGGTCGTGAACGGGTGCCGCAACCATCAGCGGCGCCGACGCCTCGAGCGCCGTCAGCCCGCGTCGGTGGTCGTGTCGGACGACGCGTACTTCGAGATGCGGGGTGCGATCGCATCGCTTCCGGCACGGCAGCGGTCGGCGGTGGTGCTGCGCTTCTACGAGGATCTTCCCGAGGCCGAGATCGCGGAGTTGCTCGGTTGCTCGGTGCCGGCGGTCAAGTCCCTGCTGCACCGGGCGGTGCGTGATCTTCGAAAGGTGGTCCAGCGATGAGGCTGTCCGACGACGAGGTCATCGACAGGATCCGGGACACGCTGTCGATCTGGGCGAACGAGATACCGGTGCCGGAACCCACGCTGACGCCGCTGGTCGAGCTGACACCGACCTCGGTCGGTCATCGACGCCGTCACACCGGGCTGCTCGTCGCCGTTGCGGTGACGGCGCTGGCTACGGCGGCGGTGGTGGTCGCCGTCCGGACGGATGAGCGTGCGAGGCTGGTCGAGGTCGGGTCAGGTCCTTCGAGCGTCACAGGGATCCCGATCGCCCGCTCGTTCGGTGTTCGAGGGTTGGCGGTCTCCGATGACTCGGTGTGGGTGACGTCGCAATTCGACCAGGAGCTGTACCGGGTCGATCCGTCGACCAACAGCGTGGTCGAGACGTTCCCGATCCCGGATCATGTCGAAGGTGTGCTCGCCGCCGACGGCTGGTTGTGGCTGTCGCGCTACGAACCGAACGAGGTGATCCGTGTCGATCCGGCGTCGGGTGCGCTGACGACCCGACTCGGCTTCGACAGCCAACCCAACGTCGCCGTCGATGGCGGGCGGATCTGGGTGGTGGCGGAGCGTGGCGGCACGAGCCAGGCCCTCGAGATCGATCCGAGCACCGCAATGGTCGTCGACGAGATCTCGCTCGTCCAGCCTGCTGGGCCGGCGATCGTCAGCGATCGCCACCTCTGGGTGGCCAGCTCCGGGGCGACGACGGTGACCAGCGTCGACCTCGCCGAGCATCGCGTCGCGGCGGTCGTCGATGTCGGTGGCGAGCCGCGGAGCATCGTCGCGGCAGCCGGTTCGATCTGGGTCGCCGTGAACGTCGAAGGCCCGAATCCGACCGGATCGGTGGTCGGGATCGATCCGGCCACGGGCGAGGTCACGGCGTCTGTCACGACTGGTCGATGGATCCACTCGTTGACAGCCTCCGAGGGCGTGATCTGGGCAACGAACTTCAATGACGGCACGCTCTCGATCGTCGACGCCCGGACTGCGGAGGTCGTCGCGACGACCCCGATCGGCAATCGGCCGGGCGGCGTGGTGATCGGTCACGGTTCGGTGTGGGTCACCCCACATCGCCGCAACCTCCTGCTCCGGATCGACCCATCGGTTCCCCTCGAGGCGGCCGCGGTCCCCGACCTCGCCCGTTCGATCGACGTCGGGGCCGGGACCGTGTACGTGCGATGCTCCGGCAACGGCAGCCCGACGGTGATCATCGACGGCAACACCGGCGAAGGTGCAGCGTGGGCGGTCGTCGAGGCACGCCTGTCGCGCACGACCCGGGTGTGTGTCTACGAGCCGGTCGGGATCGCGGATCCGGCCGAGATCGGGCAGGCCGGCCCGGCCTCGACGGTCGCCGACGATCTGGCGACCGCGCTCGACGCCGTCCGCGAAGCCGGACCCTTCGTCGTGGTCGGCGAATGGACGGGCGGGCTGTCTGCCCATGTGTTCGCCTCGACGCACCCCGACGCGACGGCCGGCCTGGTGTTGGTGCACGGTCTGAGCGCCGACTTCTTCGAACGCCTGGCGGACGTGTTGCCCCCTGACGCCCTCGAGCGCATGCGGCGATCGTTGCGAGACGACCCAGGGTTGCAGCGGCTGAACGACAGCCTTCTCGAGGTGGCCGAGATCAGCGGACTCGGCGACCTCCCCCTCGTCGTCGTGAACGACGCGACGGCCGACCCCGCCGGCATCGCATCCGGGAGTGACCCGCTCCTGACCCTGGCCGAGTCCGAAGCGGTCGGCACACTGCTCATGGCGACACAACGCGACCTCGCGGCGCAGTCAACAGCGGGCCGGTTCGTCGTCACCGACGGCCCGATCACACCTGCCGACATCATCGACGCCGTCGTCCCGCTGCTCGGAGGATGACCGTGCCCGGACACCATGTTCCGGCTGGGTCCGCGGCGGCGTGGGGCTGCTGGCTCCTGGTCGTCGGCCTCGTGGCGATCCAACCTCGTGCTCGTGGCACTGGGGTCGCTCGCTGCGTGGCGGGGCGGTCGTCTGGCGAGCTGGGGGAACGGTCCCGGCGGTCTGGATGGGATGGCCGACCTCTCACGGTCAGCCCTCGCCTTCGCGCAGCGGTCGCCATCGTCTGGTCGGGGGCGGTCGATGACGTCGTGACTGCTCGCAGGGGGGAACCGGCTTCATCGTCAACGTGTGGTCAATCCACTGGACTCGGTGGGCCCGGGTGGGGACGGTCGAGCGTTGACCATGGACGGGAACGAGATGGCGGAACCGGATCGGCGTCGGAGACGCCGGGGGCCGGTCGAGGAGTCCGCGCGATCGCGCCATCCGGGTCACGCGTCGATCGAACCACGCACGATCGAACCACGCACGATCGAACCACGCACGATCGAACCACGCTGGATCGGGCCACGCTGGATCGGGCCACGATGGCAACGAACCGGGCCGTGCGGTGCACGGCCCACCGTGGACACGGCTGACGAGCCGACCGAGCCGTCACGCACATCCGGGTCGGGTTGGACCCTCTGGGTCGTCGCAGCCCTGACCGCGGCGCTCGCCGCGATGACCGCGGCGCTGATCGTCACGATGCCGGGGTCCCTCGTCCACCCATCTCGTGCCGGGCCGTGGTGGTCTGCCGTGATCATCGCGTTTGCGTTCGGCCTGGCCGAGCGGCACGTGTTCCACATCGAATACCGACAGGAGTCGGTCTCGTTCTCCTTGTCGGAAGTTCCAACGGTCTTCGCGTTGGTGTTCCTGGGACCGATCGTCGCGATCGTCGTCCGCATGATCGGCAGCCTGGCGGTGCTCCTGCTCCGACCGCACCCGATCGCCCACAAGGTGCTCTTCAACGCTGCGTTGTTCTCGTTCGAGTTGGCACTCGCCTACGCGATCGTCCGACGGATCCTCGACACGATGCAGTTCGACGAGGGGCGGTTCCTCGTGGCGGCGGCGGTCGGTGTGACGGCAGCGTCGCTGATCGGACCGCTCGCCGTGTCGCTCGTCGTCTCCTCGCACGAGGGCGACGCGTGGGCGCATCTGCTCAACGAGATCAGGACGAGTGTCGTCACCGGCCCCGTGAGCGCAGCGATCGCCGTGGTCTCGGTCGCCCCGGCGATGTTCGGTCTGGGCTACGTGGTCTTCTCGGTCGTGCCGGCCGTCGCGGTGTGGGTCGTCCTGATGCAGTTGGGTCGGCTCCGTCAGCGTCTCCGCGATCTCGAAGCGCTCCATGGATTCACGAGGGTCGTCGGCGGGTCGCTGGACCTCGACGAGATCGCCGCAATCGCCCTCACCGAGGTTGCCGGCGTTCTGCGCGCGAGCAGCGGGTTCCTCCAGGTCTACGACGAAGGTGGCGCCGTCCTCCGGACAGCGACCACCGGCAGCACGGCCATCGCCGCCCCGACGGGGCGCGATGATCCGCGGTGGCAGGCCGTGTCCGTCGCTCGCACAGCGATCGGGTTCCGGCTCGATGCAGATGGAGTCGTCCGGATCGACCCGCGTGATCGATGTGACCGGATCGCCGTTCCCGTGCGTGACGATCACGGCGAACTCGCGCTCCTGGTCATCGGCGGTCGGCTCGGCCGGACCGACCAGTTCACGAACCACGACGTCGTTCGCATCAACACGATCGCCGAGCAGCTGGCTGCCAGCCTTCGCACGACGAGATTGCACGCGGCCATGGAACGCATCGCGCTGCACGACACCCTCACGGGTCACTCGAATCGAGCCGGTTTCGAGCACCTCGTCGACGACGAGCTGGCCGACCCCCGACCGCCTGGGTTGTCCGCGGCGGTGCTCGTGTTGGACCTCGACCAGTTCAAGGAGGTCAACGACACGCTCGGTCACCACGTCGGCGATCAGGCACTCGTCGAGTTCGCCCGCCGGGTCAGCAAGGTGCTCGCCCCCGGTGATCTCCTCGCCCGGTTCGGAGGAGACGAGTTCGCGCTCTTCGTGGCCCGGCCGGACCCTGGTCTCGTCCGCGACCTGGCCGACAGGATCCTGACGGAGAGTCACGCACCGCTCGAACTCGACGGCTTCGGCATCGTGGTCACCGTGAGCATCGGCATCGCCATGGTCAGCGACGACGACAGCAACGCTGCCGCTGTGCTCCGACGTGCCGACATCGCGATGCACGCCGCCAAGACCCATCATGTCGGGTCCGAGATCTACCGCGAGGAGATCGATCGACGGACACCGGAACGGCTCTCCCTGCTCGGTGATCTTCGCGAGGCGCTCGACCACGGCCGGATCGATGTCCACTATCAACCCAAGATCGATCTCGCGACGTCGACGGTGATCGGCGTCGAAGCACTCGCACGTTGGCACCACCCGACACGCGGTTGGGTCCCACCCGACGACTTCATCGCAGTCGCCGAGGAAACCGGTCTCATCAGGCAACTCACCGACCATGTGTTGACGACCGCGATCCGGGACACCCGCTCCTGGCTCGACGGCGGGTACGACATCGGGTGCGCCGTCAACGTCTCGACCCTCGATCTGCTCGACGAGCTCCTCGCAGAACGAGTCGCCCACCGGCTCCGCCAGCATCATCTCGCACCCGGCAAGCTCACGCTCGAGATCACCGAGTCGTCGCTCATGTCCGATACACCACGCACGATGGCCACCGTCGACCGGCTCCGGCAGATCGGCATCGGGCTGTCCCTCGACGACTTCGGCACCGGCTACTCGTCGCTCAGCTACCTGCGGCGCCTCCCCGTGAACGAGCTCAAGATCGATCGCAGCTTCGTCGCCAACATGCTGCTGGAACCGCAGGACGAGGTGATCGTCCGATCGACCATCGATCTCGGCCACAACCTCGGACTGCTGGTCGTCGCCGAAGGCATCGAGAACCGACCCGTCGAGGACCGGCTCCGCTCCCTGGGTTGTGACACGGGCCAGGGCTACGGCATCTCGCGGCCGCTCTCGATCGAGCTCCTCGGGAAGTGGCTCACCACCACCCACCACCGGATTCCCCTGTGCACCGAAACGGTGCCGGCCACGGCGCTCCACCCGAGCACGACGAACTGACGACGCGGCTCGACGAGCGGGGTCTGTATGCGATCGTGCCGGTCGATCGGCTGCGTCCGGTCAGCTGTTGCCCCGTGGTCCGTCCCGGCCGGTCACGAGCGATGGCGCCAGCGGCCGAAGCCGGGGGTCGTGAAGACGCTGGCATCGTGCGTGAGCGCCATGGCGTCGTAACCGGGGTGCTTCGCAAGCCAGGCGAGTCCTGCGAGGCCCATGACGAAGACGATGGTGGCGCACGCGTCGACCCAGGTGAGGTCGAGGCCGACGACCGTGACGCTCGCGAGTTCGGTGGTGGGCCGGCCCGTCCGCGGATCGAAGATGTGGGCGCCGCGTTCGTACGTCGCAGAGGTGGCGACGGCTGCGGGGCCGGTCACGTCGAGGATCATCGCAAGCCGCTCCCGATCGTCTGGATGGCGAATTCCCACCGTCCAGGGTGTCTCGGTCGCCGCGTGCCCGCGTACGGCGATGTCGCCGCCGGCGTTGATCGTGAAGTCCCGGTGGCCGTGCCGCTCGAGGATCTGAGCGGCACGTTCGATCGACCAACCCTTCACGAATCCGGAGGGGTCGAGGGTGGTGCCGTTCGGCGATGGGATCGAGAAGGCATCGAAGGCCCCGCCGCTGTCGTCGTTGAGACGTTCGCACATCAGGAGGACCTCGACGATCTCGCCGTCGAGATCGTCGAGCGTGAGTCTTCCGCGTCCGAGCAGGGAGATCTGGCTGTCGAGGACGTATGGGCTGTACGTCTGATCGACGTGGTGGAGCCAGGCGACCGCCTCGGCGAGAGCGCCTGCGACACCGTCGTCGCGGTCGTGGTCGCGGTGACGGAACTCGAAGGAGACCGCCGTGCCCATGACGTGTTCCACGTGGCGGGTGACCCGGCGTTGCTCGGGTTCGAGGACGTCGGAGGACATCGAGTCGTCTCCGTTCAGGCGGTCGCCACCACGGGCTGCACAGGGTGCTCACAGCCGACACACAGGTCGTCCGCTGACGGCGCTACTGTCGCGCCTCCGAGGAGGTCGCGACGCCTCCGGCGTGCCAAGGTGCTCGCAACGACACGCACGCCCATCGATGGAGGTCACTGACATGGCGACCCTGCACCCACGAGGTGTCAACCACCTCGCCATCTCGACCACCGACATGAAGCGTCAGCTGGGCTTCTGGTGCGATGCGCTCGGGCTCCCGCTCAAGGCCCTGTACTGGATGCACGGGGTCCGGGGCGCGTACCACGGTTTCGTCGAGCTGGCGCCCGACAGCTACGTCGCGTTCGTGCAGCACCCCGACAACGCCGGGGACGTCGAGTTCGGCGTGAGTCACGCCGACGGCCCCGGCGGCGATGTTCGAGGTGGCACGATGCAGCACGTCGCGTTCCACGTCGACACCATCGATGAGGTGCTCGCGATGCGCGATCGTCTTCGCTCCAGGGGAGTGCAGGTCCTCGGCCCGATCGACCACGGGTTCGTCCGGTCGATCTACTTCGAGGGCCCCGAAGGCCTGAATCTGGAGGTCTGCACGGGCTCGAACATCGACGAGCGCGCCTGGATCGACCCCGAGGTCACCGGACTCTGCGGCATCTCCGAGGACGAGCTCGAGGCCCTGCGTCATCCCGAGCCGTTCGAGCCCGCGGCCGAACCGGTCGCGCAGCCGACTGGGCCGCACCGGGAGAACGTCCGCGCCCAGCGTTCCCCCGAGCGCCACGCATCGGTCATGGCGCTCCCTGACGATGTCGTGTGGCAACGCTTCAGCGAGACCACACCACCCGTCTCCGTCGACGACTGAGCCGACGTCGCCTCACACTCCGCCGCTCGACGTCGGATCGCGGACCGTCGCCGTCGACGCGTCACGCTCGATCGGGCTCGTGGAGCCCGACGTCGAATGTGCCGTTCGCCACTGCATGCCGTCGACGCGGTGTGCGCACGTGTGGGGTATGGAGCACGAGTTGTTGGCGCGCGATGGTGCCGTGGTCGATGCCCGGGTGGGCCACGAGGGAACGCGGATCGATCTCGACGAGGTGACGAAGCGCTACCACGTCGGCGACGTGGACGTCACCGCGATCGAGGGTGTCAGCCTGCATGTCGACGATGCCGCGTTCGTCGTGATCCTCGGCCCGTCGGGGTGTGGCAAGACGACGTTGCTGAACATGGTGGGTGCGCTCGACACGCCGACGACCGGGTCGGTCCGGGTGGCTGGTGTGGACCTGAGTCGGGCGAGCCGCGCCCAGCGCGCCGAGGTCCGCCGACGAACGGTGTCGTTCATCTTCCAGACGTTCAACCTCTTCCCCGGCTTGACCGCGTCCGAGAACGTCAGGTTCGGTGCCGACGCCGCACGGCAGGTCGATCCGGCGGCACGTGCGGCCGAGGCTCTCGACCAGGTCGGGCTGGGAGACCGGCTCCGGCACTTCCCGCACCAGCTGTCGGGTGGCGAGCAGCAACGGGTCGCGATCGCACGCGCGTTGGCGACCGGCAATCCGATCTTGTTGGCGGACGAGCCGACCGGAGAGCTCGACTTCCGCACCGGTGTCAAGATCCTCGAGGTGCTGGAGCGCCAGGCTCGTGCCGGCATGACCGTGCTCGTCGTCACCCACAACCGCGAGATCTCGCGCGTTGCGGATCGGGTGATCGAATTGTCGAGCGGGCACATCGTCGCTGACGGGCCGCCGGAGGGTGGCCGGGCCGAGATCGGCGACCTGCAGTGGTGACCAGGAGTCGGCCGGGCTCGTCGCAGGCCGCTTGGTTGTGGCTGCGCTGGTCGTGGCGGGATCTCCGGGCGCATTGGGTCGCGGTGGTCGCGATCGCCTTGGTCGTTGCGATCGGGATCGGCGTGTTCGCCGGGCTCGGGAGCAGTGCGACGTGGCGCCGCGAATCGAACGATGCCAGCTTCGCCGCCCTCCACATGCACGACGTCCGGGTGACGCTGAGCCCCGGCACGTTCGTCGACGAGGGATCGTTGGCGGGGGCGGTCGGCACGATCGAGGCGGCCGGGTCGATCGACGCGGTGGAGGAGCGTCTCGTCGTCGACAGCCAGGTCGCTGCCGCGAGCGACGACGAGTCGATCCTCGTCGCCGCGCGACTGGTGGGGATGGATCTCGACGGCGCCGACGTCGACGATGTCTGGATCAGCGACGGGGCTCGGCCCGAACCGCGCCCCGACCTCGAGCTCGTCGGCGTCCTCGAGCTCAAGTTCGCCGAGCACCGTGGTCTTCCCGCGAGCGGCTCCGTGACGGTCGCCGGCAATCGCGAGGTCCACTACTCCGGGCTCGGCATGATCCCCGAGGACTTCTTCTACGAGGGGCCCGAGGGGAGCATCCTGAGCCAGGGCGAGCTGGCGCCGCTGTACCTTCCGTTGCCCGACGCGCAGCGGGCGGCCGGACGGCCGGGCGAGGTCAACGATGCGGTCGTCGCGATGAAACCCGGGGCCGACCGGGACGCGATCCGGTCTCAGGTCGCGAGCGCCGTCGAGCGGATCGGGGTGGGCGCCACGGTGTCGACGCGCGATGACGCCGATGCCGTCCGAGTGCTCTACGAGGACATCGACAACGACCAACGGTTCTGGAACGCGCTCGCCGGTCTGATCCTGGTCGCCTCGGCACTTGCGGCATTCAACCTCATCAGCCGCGTCGTCGACGCCCAGCGACGCGAGATCGGGATCGGGATGGCGCTCGGTGTGCCGCGTCGGCAACTGGCGATCCGACCCCTCCTCGTCGGGATCCAGGTCGCCCTGCTCGGGACCGTCGCCGGCGTCGGTGTCGGATTGGTGATGGGGCTGGCGATGGAGGACCTGCTTCGCTCGTTCCTGCCACTCCCGATCTACCGCATCAGCTTCCAGGTCGACGTCTTCGGTCGTGCGGCGGCGCTGGGTCTCGCGATCCCGGTCCTCGCCGCTGCGCTTCCGGTCTGGCGAGCGGTTCGGGTCGAGCCGATCGAGGCGATCCGAACCGGCCACCTCACCGCCACGACCAGCCGGCTGACGGATTGGACCGGTCGTCTTCGGCTCCCCGGGTCGAGCCTCACGCACATGCCGGTCCGCAACATCCTCCGGACACCGCGCCGAACGCTCCTCACCGCAGTCGGGATCGGTGCCGCGATCACGGCGCTCGTCGCCGTGCTGGGGATGCTCGACAGCTTCGAGAGGACCATCGATCAGGTCGGCGACGAGTTGACGAATGGTGACGCGGACCGCGTGCTCGTCCATCTCGACACCTTCCACCCGATCGACGGGGATGTCGTCGGAGGCGTGAGGTCCGCAGCCGCAGTGGGCGCCGTCGACACCGGTCTGCGACTCCCGGCGACGGCACGCGGGGATCCCGGCCACGAGGCGCTCGATCTGCTGGTCGAGCTCGTCGACCTCGACCGGTCGCGTTGGACCCCGACGCTCACGACGGCCACCGACCACCCCGGCGACGGCATCATCCTGGCGGGCAAGGCGGCGACGGATCTGGGTGTCGAGCTCGGCGACTCGATCGCCCTGCGGCACCCGGTCCGTGTCGACGAGCGGTCGTTCGCGATGGCCGAGTCCGAGCTCGCCGTCGTCGCGATCCACGCCAATCCGCTGCGCACCTTCGCCTACATGGACGTCGCCGGTGCCGATCGATTCGGTCTGGCCGACCACACGAACCTGCTCCACGCCTATCCGGCGGCTGGCGCCACGCGAACCGAGCTCCAGCTGGGTGTCTTCGATCTCGACGGTGTGACGTCGAGCCAGGCAGTGGCTCGGATCAGTGAAGGGTTCGACGAGGCGCTCGCGCAGTTCGTCGGGTTCCTCGTCGTCACCGCGGTCGCGGTGCTGCTCCTCGCCACCTTGATCGCGTTCAACGCGACGCGCATCACGGTCGAGGAGCGGCGCCGCGAGCATGCGACGATGCGCGCGTTCGGGCTCCCGGTCCGGTCGGTGATGGGCGTGGTCGTCAAGGAGAGCGTCGTGGTGGGGGTCGCTGCGACGGTCGTCGGCATCGCTGCCGGCGTCGTGTTCCTCGACTGGATGCTCGGTTCGCTGGCGACCACGACCCTGCCCGACCTGGGCATCACCCGCTCCCTGTCGCCGACGACGATCGTCGCCGCAGGGGTGGTGGGCGTCGTCGCAGTGGCGCTGGCTCCACTCTTCCTGACCCGCCGGATCGCCCGCATGGACATCCCCGACACCCTCCGCGTCATGGAGTGACGCAGGCCTCGGCGCAGTGGCCCGTCAGCGCAGACCGTCGTCGCCGATCACCTCGTCGATCGTGAACCCGCCGATCCGATGATGGGGGCGCGGACCGGTCGTCATCGCGAGCGCGTAGACGACCTCATCGGGTCGCGGTGCATCGGGCACGACGAGCGGCATCACGTCGTAGTGACTGCGCAGGTAGCTGGCGTGGAGGTGCACCATCGGCACGTCGAGCTGGCAGCCGAGGACGCCCACCTTCTTGCTCGACGGGACCATCGCCTTGGGTTCGTCGAGCGCAGCTCGGAGCGCGGCACCGCCGGGCACGTGCCACGCGGCCGCGATCTCGAGGTCGCCCGTGACGCCGACGATCGCACCCTTGCCGTAGCCCGCGACCCGGTCGCCCCCGACGACGACCGCGTCGCGGAGCTCGAGCGCGAGATCGTCGGCCAGCGGCCGGAGGGATGCCATGAACGCCCCGAGTTCGGGCTCGAAACGACCGGAGAACGGGTTCGCGACCACGGCCGCGATCGCACCACGGACGATCGGCGCATCGAGCGGTGGACCTCCGGCGTGATGCACCCGTTCGACGGTGACCTGCACCTTCCTGACGAGGATCGGTACATCGCTCATCGGTGACGTCTCATCATCTCACCGACGAGGATTCGACCGAACTCGTGCGTCGGGCCTTCCCAGACCGGAGACAGGCGTCCGCCGTCGTAGGCCGGCGAGCCGCGGCCTCGTTGCAGACGTCCGAGTACGTCGACGTCCTCCCGGTTGAGATCGCGCCACATCTCGAACAGCGCCTCGCGACCGTCGGCGAACGACTGGCCGGAGGCGGCGTCGTCGCCGACGACGAACAGGTGGATCTCCTCGATCGTGCGATCGGGTGCGATGGGTCGCGTGGCGAGCACCGCGAACTGATCGGCGAAGACCTCGGCGGCGAACTGTGGGAAGCGCAGGAACCAGAGCCCACGGCGTTGATCGACGTCGCCCAGACCGGGGAAGTGGGGGAGGTGCGAGCCGCGCCCGGCCGTGATCGACGGTGCGACGTAGTCGTTGTAGAACGCCGGCCCGCGCCACTCACCCGACCACCGCACGTCCATCGGAGCGTGCTCGAGGAGACGCGGGTGGAGCGAGAACACGTGATAACCCTCCATGTAGTTCTCGTAGACGAGCTTCCAGTTGGCGGCGACGTCGAAGGTGAGCTTGCCGGCCCACCGGATCGTCGACAGGTCGTACACGCCGAGGCGATCGAGCGCCGGCTGCAGCCACGTGTCGAGCTCGGGCGCATCGCCCGACGGGTTGACGAACACGCAGCCGTTCCACACCGCGGTGCGGACGGGCGCGAGATCGAGTTCGGGACCGCCGGCGCCGGCGACGACACCATGGCGGTTCGGTCCGAGGAAGTGGGGCCGGTTCCGCAGCGACCCATCGAGCCCGTACGACCACTTGTGATAGGGGCACATGATCGCCGAGGAACGGCACGCCGACTCGACGAGCTCGGCGCCGCGGTGGCGGCAGACGTTGTGGAAGCCACGGATCGAACCGTCGCCGTCCCGCACGAGCAGGAGCGGCATCCCGGCCGCGTGGACCGGATGGAGCGCACCCGTACCGGCGAGCTCCGCCTCGGCCGCGACGAACGTCCAGTTGGTCGCGAAGATCGTCTCCCTCTCGAGCTCGAACCAGGCGGGGTCGGTGTACGCGGCATTCGGAAGCCCCGATGCCGCCTCGATCGGCGCGTGGACGCCGTCGATGCCCCGTTGTCCGATGACGGAACGAATCCGGACCTCGACGTCGTCGATCGACACGTACGCTCCTGCGCAACTGAAGCAAGAAAAGTCTTGCGATGACAATTCCGTATGCCATATTGTCACACGAGTGGAGAACGGTCCAGTGATTTCCAGCGATCCGTTGGGTTTGCTCGGCGAGGAGATCCGCCACCTGCGCAAGGCACGCGAACTGACACTCGACCAGCTCGCCGTGCTGTGCGGCCGTTCGACGAGCTTCCTGTCCAAGATCGAGCGCGGAGCCGCCCGCCCCTCGCTCCCGGCGTTGCAGGACATCGCCGAAGCACTCGGCGTCCAGATCGGATGGTTCTTCGACGAGTCCGAACCGGTGCCCGACGAGGAGCGACCCTTCGTCGTCCGATCGCACCGCCGTCGCCGGCTGACGTACTCCGAGATGGCGAGCACCGACTACCTCGGCATGGAGGACCACCTGCTCTCGGCCGGGCTGGACGGCGAGCTCGCGCTCGGCATGTCGCGTTACGTGCCGGGTGGGAGTACGGGCGACGACATGCAATCCCACGAGGGAGAGGAGGCGGGCCTGGTCATCGAGGGAACGGTCGAGTTGACGATCGACGGCGAGACCTTCATGCTCGAAGCCGGCGACAGCTTCTCGTTCCCGAGTCATCTCCCGCACCGGTACGCCAACCCGAGCTCGGTCGACGCGGTCATCGTCTGGGCGAACACGCCGATCTCGCTGCGGCAGAAGTAGCGCGACCATGACGGCGAGCTCGGCGACGCATCCGGCGACGAACGACCTGCCCGATGGGGCTCGGGTCGTCGTCATCGGCGGCGGCAACATCGGGGTGTCGGTGCTCTATCACCTCGCCCGGGAGGGCTGGACCGACTCGATCCTGCTCGAGAAGTCGGAGCTGACGTCCGGGGCGACCTGGCACGCGGCCGGTCTCGTGAGCCGGATGGTGGGTGGCTTCAATCTCGGTAGTTGGCACGACTACGCGATCGATCTCTACTCCTCGATCGAGGCCGAGACCGGCCAGGCCGTCGGCTACCACCCCTGCGGCTCGCTCCGGGTCGCGACCTCACGCGACCACTGTGACTGGATCCGCCACCTCTACGACGGTGTCATCGCCCGCGGCAACGAGGCCGACATCGTCGGACCCGACCGCGTCGCCGAGCTCAACCCCCTCTACGACGTCGGCGGCGCCGGGGTGATCGAGGCGTTGCACACGCCACACGACGGGCACGTCGACCCTGCCGGGGTCTGCCACGCGATGGCCAAGGGTGCTCGCGGGCTCGGCGCTCGCATCGAGCGCCACTGCCGCGTGACCGATGTGACCGCGCTCGGCGACGGCACCTGGCGGGTCGACTCCGAACGCGGGTCGATCGTCGCCGAGCACGTCGTCAACGCCGGGGGCTACCACGCGCGCCAGATCGGCACCTTCACCGGGATCGACCTCCCGATCGTGCCGATGATGCACCACTACGTCGTCACCGACGAGGTGCCCGAGTTCGCATCGATGAGCCACGAGATCCCCGTCACGCGCGACGACTACTTCTGTGGCTACCTACGCCGCGAGCAGCAGTCGGCGCTGATCGGCATCTACGACAAGCAGGCACCGCAGTCGGTCTGGGTCGACGGGTGTCCGTGGGACAGCCAGAACGAGCTGTTCGATCCCAACCACGACGGCATCGCTCCGTGGCTCGAACGGTGCTTCGAGCGGTTCCCGGTCCTCGCCGACCGCGGCATCAGGAACATCGTGAACGGGGGCATCACCTACACCCCCGACGGCGCAATGCTGCTCGGTCCCGTGCCGGGTCTGCGCAACTACTGGCTCGCGTGCGGGGTGACGGTCGGCATCGCGTGGGGTCCCGGTGCCGGGCGCACGCTCGCCCAGTGGATGGTCCACGGCGCCGCCGAGGTGTCGACGCGCATGTGGGATCCCCGCCGCTTCGGGATCTGGGCCGACCTCGAGTTCGCCAAGGCCCGCACGGCCGAGGACTACACCTTGCGGCAGGCCATGCCGTATCCCCAACATCAGCGGACCACCATGCGCGGCATCAAACGCTCGGGCGTGCACGCCCGCACCACAGCGCTCGGCGCAGTGTTCGAGGAGGTGGGAGGCTGGGAACGCCCGAGGTTCTACGCGCCGGCGTCGTTCGGGGGCGTCGAACCGCTCGGATGGCGCCGGACCGCCGGATTCGACGTCGTGCAGGAAGAGGCCCGGGCGGTGAGCGAGCGGGTCGGGCTGGGAGACTTCTCGGCGTTCGCCAAGTTCGAGGTGTCGGGTGCGGGGGCGACCGCCTTGCTCGAGCGGGTCTGTGCCAACCGCATGCCCCGTCGCGTCGGCCGCTCGGCGCTCACCACGCTGCTCAACGACCGCGGCACCATCGAGGGTGAGGCCACGGTCATTCGGACGGCGGAGGACCGCTACTGGTTCGTCACGGGAGCGCCCTCCCAGCGCCGGGTCTGGGATCTGCTCAACGGTCAACTCGACGACCGCGACCTGCAGATCGTCGACCGAACCGACCACGTCGGCGTGCTGACGCTCGCCGGTCCGTCGTCGCGTGAGGTGCTCGCGCGGTGTACGACGGCGGCGCTCGACGACGCGTCGTTCCCGTGGTTGAGCAGCCGCGAGATCGTCGTCGCCGACGTCCCGACCCTCGCCGTGCGGATGTCGTACACCGGGCGGCTCGCCTGGGAGCTGCACGTCGCCGATGGCGACCTCGCAGCGGTCTGGGACGCCCTCTGGGTGGCCGGCGAGCCGCTCGGCATCGCGGCCTTCGGTTCGAAGGCTATCGATGTGCTCCGGATGGAGAAGGCCTACCCCAGCGCTCACGAGATGAGCAACGACATCTCGCCGTACGAGCTCGATCTGATGCGGATGGTGAAGACGGAACCGGCGTTCACCGGGATGGCTGCGCTGACGGGTCGTTGCGGGCGAGCGCCCGGCAGCGTGCTCGTGTACGCCGAGCTCGACGACATCGGCGTCGACCCGCTCGGGGGAGAGGCCGTCCTCCACGCCGGTCGAATTGTCGGGTCGCTGACCTCGGCCGCCCACTCGCCGACGCTCGGGCGAACGTTGTGCTTCGTGTTCGTACCACCTGAGCTCGCCGACGCCGGGACCCGGCTGGAGCTGTCGTTGTTCGCGGAGCGGGTGCGGTTGACGGTGCTCGCCGAACCCGCATTCGACCCCAAGAACGAGATGCTTCGCGGAGTGCCGGCATGACCGGCCGACCCGAGATCCCGGCTGTGATGGAGGCGGTGGTGCTGACCGGACACGGCGGGTACGACCGCCTGGTCCACCGCACCGACGTTCCCGTGCCGCGTCCTGGGAGCGATCAGGTTCTCGTGAAGGTGCGGGCCTGCGGGCTCAACAACACCGACGTGAACACCCGCACCGCGTGGTATTCGAGCTCGGTGCGCGACGGTGTCACCGACGAGGGTGCTGCCGGTGGGTTCACCGCTGAGGCCGACGGCGTGGGCGGGTGGGGCGGATCGCTCGACTTCCCGCGGATCCAGGGGGCCGACGTGTGCGGCACGGTCGTCGGTGTCGGCACCGGTGTCGACGGCGACGATCTGATCGGCCGGCGGGTGCTGCTCGATCCGTGGTGGCTCGACCCGGACGATCCGGGCGATCTGGCGTCGGCACGGTACTTCGGCTCCGAGGTCGATGGCGGTTTCGCCGAGTACTGCGTCGCCCCGGCAACCAACGTGCACCCGATCGAGTCCGACCTCGGCGATGCCGAGCTGGCGACCTTCGCGTGCTCGTCGGGTACCGCCGAGCACCTGCTCATGCGGGCCGAGGTGGTCGCGGGCTGCACCGTCGTCATCACAGGAGCCTCCGGCGGTGTCGGTTCCGCGGCGATCCAGCTCGCCCGGGCACGCGGTGCCTACGTCATCGCGGTCGGTTCGCGGTCGAAGGCGGCCGCACTGACGGCGCTCGGAGCGCACTCAGTGGTCGATCGGTCGGTCGACGATCTCGGCGCCGCGGTCCTCGCATCCGCACCCCACGGCCGGATCGACGCAGTGGCCGACGTGGTCGGAGGGTCGATGTTCGAAGCGCTCGTTCCGCTCCTCCGGCGTGGAGGGCGGTACGCGACGTCCGGTGCGATCGCGGGTCCGATCGTCGAGCTCGATCTGCGCGATCTGATCTACGGCGATCTCCACTTCGCGGGTGCGACCGTGTGCCCACCCGGCACGTTCGCCCGTGTCGTCACGGCGATCGAAGCCGGCGTCCTGCGACCGGTGCTCGCCGCCAGGTATCCACTGGCCGAATTGGTCGCCGCCCAGCAGGCCTTCGTCGCCAAGCAACACGTCGGCAACATCGTGGTCGTGATGCCGTGAGCGAACCGACGTCGTCGCTCGACCTGGCTGACGCAGTGCTCCCCGGCGGAGCCCTCGGCCCCTATCTGTTCCCCGACGACCAGCGTCACGTGTTCCGGTCGGCGTCGGGCTGCCGACTGCGGACCACCGACGGGCGTGAGTACGTCGACCACGTCGGCGGGGCCGGTGCGTTGATCCTCGGTCACGGGCACCCCGCGGTCGTTGCCGCCGCGCAGGAACAGCTCGGTCGTGCCATGCACCTCTTCGGCGTGCTCAACGAGCCGGCCATCGAGCTCGCCGACCGGCTCGTGAACGCGATCCCGTGCGCGGAACGGATCGCGTATGCGACGACCGGGTCCGAGGCCACGGCCTACGCGATGCGCATCGCCCGCGCTGCGACCGGGCGCGACCTGATCCTCAAGTTCGAGGGCGGCTATCACGGCAACCACGACTATGCGCTGGTGTCGACGTTCCCCTCTGCGCGGTCCGACTTCCCGCTGGGCCACGCCGACACCGGCGGCCAGCCCGCCGCGACGCGTTCGACCGTGCTCGTGGCACCGTTCAACGATCTCGCAGTCGTGGAGCAGATCTTCGTCGACCACGGAGCGCGCATCGCCGGCGTGATCGTCGAATGCGTGCAACGCATCATCCCGGCCGACGAACGCTTCCTCGTCGGGCTGCGCTCGATCTGCGATCGCCACGGGGCGGTGCTGATCTTCGACGAGGTCGTCACGGGCTTCCGGCTCGCCGACGGCTCCGCACAGGGTCACTACGGGGTCACACCCGATCTGGCGGCGTTCGGCAAGATCGTCGGCGCCGGTGGCCCGCTGTCGTGCGTCGCCGGCCGCGCCGACCTCCTCGACCACGCCGACCCCCGACGAAAGGGCAGTCCCGACCACGCCTACCTGAACGGCACGCTGCACGGCAATCCGGTTGCGGCCGCGGCGACGTTGGCGATGCTCGACCACCTCGCCGATCCCGGCGTCTACGACCGACTCGACGCGACGACCGAGCGATTCTGTTGCCGCGCCCAGGAGACCTTCGATCGCCACGGGGTGCCGGCGATCGCATTCCACGTCGGCTCGCTGTGGCAGTTCCTGTTCGTCGACCGTCCACCACGCTCGTACGCCGATCTCGTTGCGGGCGACGGTGCCGCCATGCGCCGACTCGACATCGAGCTCATGCGGCAAGGCCAATTCGTGCTTCCCGGTGTTCGACGCTTCACGTCGACGGCACACACCGACGCCGTGTTCGACGAGACCCTCGCCGCGCTCGACGTCGCTTGCAGACGATTCCTCAGCGGCGGCGAGTGATGGCCGTTCCCACGTCTGGTCTCGCCCGGTGAGACGACCGCCGGCGCCGCGACCACCACCATTCACCGCCACCCGGCACCACATCGAAGGAGTCCGCCCGTGAAGCCAGAGCGCTGGTCCGACCCGTCCAACAAGCTCTTCCCGCACCAGGTCGGGTTCACATCGCCACCCCACGACTTCGACGCTGCGCCGACCGACTTCCTGCGCATCGTCCCCGAGACGGTCGGCGCCCACGGCCGCATGCTCCATGCCCCCGGTTACGCCCACGAGCTCGGCCAGCGCGTCGACAATTTCCACCTGCTCGAAGAAGTCGTGGAGTGCATGGCGAACAACGGCGCCGACGTCGTCGGTCAGGTCGGCAGCAACTGGGTCCACGCCGGCGGCAAGACCCCTGCCGACATCCGCGAGTTCTGCGACCGGATGGCCGACACCTACCAGACCCCGCTCCACATGGCCGGCATGTGCGTGGTCGAGGGGCTCCGGGCCCTCGACGTCGAGAAGGTCGCGCTCAACGCCGTGTACTACTGGCCCGATTGGCGCGACGGTATCGCTCGCTTCCTCGGCGACGCCGGTTTCGACCTCGTCTACACCGGCAACTTCGTCGACCAGGGCTTCTACCAGACCCAGGACGACGTCAACGCGTGCACATGGATCTTCCCGGGCGATCTCGCCGCGGCCTCGGCGAGCCGCGTCGCCGAGATGGCGCCGAGCGCCGAGGCGATGATCGTGATCGGTATGCCCAACTTCCGGCGCAGCGACGGGCTGCCGCAGCGAATCGTCGCGCTCGGCGCCGATCTGGAGGACACGATCGGCCTACCCATCGTGTCATCGGACTTCGCTCTGTACTGGCGGATCCTCCGGACGCTCGGCGTCGCCCCGACCGGACGGCATGGCCGGCTGCTCACCCAGCTGCAGACGGACCCGGAATCCGGGTCGGGCGCCACGTCGATCGGATCTGGCCCGTCGTGAACCCGATCATCGTGTTGTGGGCGACACCGAGGTCGACGTCGACGGCGTTCGAGTGGATGATGCGCATGCGCGGCGACATGACCTGCTTCCACGAGCCCTTCGGCGAGGCGTGGTACCTCGGCCCCGAGGCGCGTGCCCCGCGGCTCGGTGGCGGCCCGCCGAAGCGACCCGACCTCACCTTCGCAGCGGTCTTCGAGACGTTGCGGAGCGCTGCGCTCGAGCGGGCCGTGTTCTCCAAGGACATGCCCCAGTTCACCGACCATCTCTGGAACGACGACTTCCTCGGTTCGTTCCGGCACAGCTTCCTGATCCGCGACCCGGTCAAGGTGCTGTCGTCGATGGAGCGCAGCTACGCGAAGCAGGGGGCCGCGGAGCGGTTCACCCGCACCGAGATGGGCTTCGACGCCCAGCGCCGTCTGTTCGATCTGCTCTGCGAGCGCAACGGTTCGCCACCGCCCGTGATCGACAGTGACGACCTGCTCGCCGATCCGGAGCGCATGGTCGCGAGGTACTGCGAGGAGATCGGGGTCCCGTTCGTCGCCGAGGCGCTGTCGTCGGAGCCGGGCGATCGATCGGAGGTGCTCTGGTACGACCCCGATGGCAGCAACTTCCACGACCGCCTCATGCGATCCGACGGACTGAAACCCCAGCCACGACAGGATGTTGCGGTCGACTCCCTCCCGGCGGAGGTGCGGCCGCTCCACGACGTGTTCCGCGAGCACTACGACCACATCCACCCCCACCGCCTCGCGTCACGTTCGGGGTCAGACCCCAAATGAGACGCGGGGGTGGTCAGACGCTTCTCGTGAGGCCGCCGTCGACGCGGAGGTTCTGGCCGGTGACGTAGCTGGAGCGATCCGAGATCAGGAACGCGATCACCTCCGACAGCTCGGCGACACGGGCGTAGCGGCCGATCGGGATCCGTGCGGTCCGCTCGGCCGTCTCCGGCAGGCTGTCGATGAACCCGGGCAGGACGTTGTTCATCCTGACGTTGTCGGCTGCGAACTCGTCGCTGAACAGCTTCGTGTAGCCGGCCAGCCCGGCCCGGAACACCGCCGAGGTCGGGAAGTCGGGGTCCGGCTCGAAGGCGGCGAACGTGGAGACGTTGACGATCGATCCGCTCGACTGCCGTTGCATCACCGGCGCGACCAGGCGAGTCAATCGGACCACGTTGAGGAGGTAGACGTCGAGACCGAGGTGCCACTGGTCGTCGGTGATGCCGAGCAACGGGCCCCTCGGGCCGTGGCCGGTGCAGTTGACGACGCCGTCGATCCGTCCCCATTCGTCCACAGCCAGCTCGACGAACCGTTGGAGATCGGCCGGGTCCAGGTTGGATCCGGTGAAGCCGAGCCCGCCGAGATCGCGGCCGATCTGTTCCCCCGTGCCCGACGACGACATCACGCCGACGTGGTAGCCGTCTTCGGCGAGCTTGCGTGCCGCGTCGGCGCCGATTCCGGAGCCGCCTCCGACGACGAGTGCGACGGGTACCTCGGGCATGGTTGTCTCCTGTGGTGTCGGGCCGCGCTTGTCGGACGGCAAGGGTGTTCAGATGTCGGCGATCCGCGCCGCGAGGGCTGCAATGGCCGCCTCGTCGCGTCGGTAGTACGTCCAGCCCGTCCGTCGGGTTGCGACGATGAGACCGGCGTCGAGCAGGATCCTCAGGTGGCGCGATGCAGCCGGTTGGCTCACGCCGAGCTTGTCGACGATGAACAGGTTGCACGCCCCGTGCTCGGCCGGATCGCCGTGCTCCTGGCGGGGGAAGTGCGTACCCGGGTCCTTCAGCCACTCCAGGATCCGGAGGCGCCGCTCGTTGGCCAGGGCCTTGAGCGACGATTCGAGGGTGGTGTCGGGCTCTCCAATGTGCATAACGAGATAACTATATCACTGTGTTGGTTCCACGTCGACCTCGCTCGGGGGCCGGCGACGCGTGCGACCATGGCCCCGATGTCGGACGAAACCGCCCTCGTCGCGTGGTCGACGCCGACCACGTGGCAGCCGTCGAGCTGCGGCGTCCGCCGAGCAACCACTTCTCGTTGGCGCCGATCGACGGGATCGCCTCGGCGCTCGAGGGCATCGACCATCACCCCACGGCACGCGTCGTGCTGCTCTGCGCCGAGGGCAAGCACTTCTGTGCCGGAGCCGACTTCGGTCGTGACGAGGGCCACTCGACCGGACAGTGGTATGCCGGGGCCATCCGGATGTTCCGGACCGAGCTCCCGATCGTGGCGGCTGTCCAGGGAGCGGCGATCGGCGGAGGACTCGGTCTCGCCTTGGCGGCCGACTTCCGCGTCGCGGCGCCGGAGGCGCGTTTCAGCGCCAACTTCGCCCGCCTCGGCTTCCATCAGGGATTCGGGCTCAGCGTGACGCTGCCTCGTCTCGTCGGTGAGCAGATCGCCGCCGACCTGCTCTACACCGGTCGGCGCGTGCGCGGCGACGAGGCCGTCACGGTCGGTCTCGCCGACCGCTCGGCGTCGCTGAACGACCTGCGACCGACGGCCCGGGCGTGGGCCCGTGAGATTGCCATGTCGGCGCCACTCGCCGTCTGATCGATCCGCCGGACACTGTGCGGCGACATCGCTGATCGTGTCGCAGCGGCGACCGCGCACGAGGCGCAGGAGCAGGCTCGGCTCCGCGCGACCGCCGAAGCCACACGTGCCATGGCCGAACGACGCCCGCCCGACTCCCGCGGCGCGTGAGCACAGCCTCCAACGATGTGCCGGTCCGCTTGGAGTGGGGGGCCTCGTCTCGTAGTCTGCTCCGCGGTGAACGAGCAGATGGGGAACCTGCAGGATGCCGCGTGGTCGACGGCGAACGACCCGACGCTGTGGGTCAACACCCGGATTCGCTCGACTCCCTACAGTGACCGCGTCGACGACGCCGAGGTGAGCGCGTACACGGTCTACAACCACATGTTGCTCCCGGTCGCGATCCGATCGGTCGACGAGGACTACTGGCATCTCAAGCAGCACGTGCAGCTCTGGGACGTGTCCTCGGAACGGCAGGTCGAGGTCGTCGGCCCGGACGCCGCTCGGCTCGTCCAGGCCATGACACCGCGCGACCTGTCGACGGCGACGGTGGGGCGCTGCCTCTACACGCCGCTCGTCGACGCCGCCGGCGGCGTCGTCAACGACCCCATCGTGCTGAAGCTGGCCGACGATCGATTCTGGCTCTCGATCGCCGATTCCGACGTCTCGCTCTGGGCCGACGGGCTCGCGACCGGGATGGGCCTCGACGTCGAGGTGTTCGAGCCCGACGTCTCGCCGCTCGCCGTGCAGGGACCAAAGGCCGAGGAACTGGTCGCCCGGGTCTTCGGCGAGGCAGTGCGCGAGATCCGGTTCTTCCGGTTCGAGTCGATGCCGTTCCGTGGCCACCCGTTGCGGGTGGCTCGCACGGGCTGGAGCAAGCAGGGAGGCTTCGAGATCTACCTCGACGATCCGTCGCTCGGGCTCGAGCTGTGGGATGCGCTCTGGGACGCCGGCACCGACCTCGACGTCGGCGTGGGCTGTCCGAACGCGATCGAGCGGATCGAGGGTGGTCTGCTGTCGTACGGGGGCGACATGGACCGCACCTACACACCGTACGAGTGCGGCTTCGACTCGTTCTGCAACCTCGACCGCGAGATCGACTTCGTCGGGCGCCGTGCCCTCGAAGCCGTCGTCGAGGCCGGCCCGTCGCGCCGGATCGTCGGGTTGACGATCGCGGACGACCAGTTGCCGCGCTGTCGAACCCCCTGGCCTGTCACCGCCGGAGGTGTCGAGGTCGGACGCGTGACCTCGCTCGCGGTGTCCCCGGCGCGGGGCTGTGGCGTCGCGCTGGCGACGATCGATCGCAGCTCGTGGGAGCCCGGCACGGCGGTGGTGGTCCACGCCCCCGACGGCCAGCGCGACGGCATCGTCTCGGCGCTGCCGTTCGAGCCCGTCGGCGGGTGATCAGGATGGTGGGGGTTCGAGCGGGCGGATGAACGACGCGAGCTCGCGCGCCGCGACACGTTCGATCCCGCGGATGCGATCGGCAGCACCGTCGGCGATGCGCCCCAGGGTGAGGCGCTCGAACTTCTGGCCGAGCTCGCCGCGCGTGAGAGGAGCGTGCATCGAGCCCCGCTGGCCGTGGACGGTGCGTTCGAGCACGGATCCGTCGGTGAGGGTGATCCGGACGCGTCCGCCCATCTTCCAGGCATAGGTGGCATCGAACTCGGGATGCGGCGAGATCGAACGGACGCGGCTCTGGAGGCGCGAGATCGCTGGGTCGGAGATGCGTTCGGGCGAGTAGGTCGCTGGGTCACCCGGGTCGGCGAGGATCGCCGCCGCGATGTTGAACTGCGCCGAGTACTGAGCCGCCATCACCGAGGTCGTACCGTCGAGCGAGTTCTGCGTCGCTGCCTTGGTCGGTCCCTCGGCGTCGATCCGAACGATGTCATCGGGATCGAGATCGTGTTCGGCCCGGAGTTCTTCCGCGGCCTGGATCATGGGGTGGATGTCGCTGCACGCGGCGTAGGGCTTGACGGTGATCTCGTCGATCATCCACCGGTCGCCGAGGCGCTCGGTGAGCAACTCGATGCGAGGCTCCGACGTGAAGATCCGACAGAAGCCGTATCGACCGGCGAGGCCGTCGGCGGCGCCCTCGACACCGCGGGCCGCGAGGAGTGCAGCGGTGAGGCCACCCTCCGCCGCTCGGCCGGCGTGGATGCGCTTGGCCATGCCGCCCGATGATGCGAATTCCATCGTGCCCGACGACATCGATGCCGCGAGTCCGAAGGCGTGGTTCAAACGATCGGCGTCGAACCCGAGCAGCCGACCGGCTGCGGCCGCAGCACCGAAGACACCCGACATGGAGGTGGGGTGGAAACCGGCGAGCATGTGGGATGCCGGGCCCACCGCGATGCCCGCGCGACCCATCGCCTCGTAGCCGATCACGATCGCTTCGAGCAGGTCGTGGCCCGACGAATCGAGCTGTTCGGAGAGCGCCAACGCGGCCGGGACCACCACGGCACCGGGATGGCTGATGGCCTCCTCGTGGACATCGTCGAGCTCGAAGGCGTGGGCGGATGCGCCGTTCGCCAGCGCCGCCATGGCCGGGGTCGTGGCGCGACCCGTGCCGACCACCGAGCAGGCGCCGTCGCTGCCGGTCGCGAATGCGTGTTCGATCACAGCGGTCGACCACGGTTGCTCCGCCCCGAACACGATCGCACCGATGGTGTCGACGACCGCCTCGGTCGCGGCCGCAGTGAGGCGTCGGTCGACCTGGCCGGCGAGCCCGGCGAGGAACCCGGCGAGCTCGCGCGTCGGTGATCGATCGTGGTTCACGTCTCTCGCCGCACTCGTCACTCGTGGTCGCCGAGCGCGGCGAGCAGCAGGGAGTGGAGGTGGGGAACGGCGTTCTCGGCGTGTACGTCCGCCGTGCCGCTCGGATCCACGATCAGCGGCCCGGGGACGTAACCACGGCTGGCGACGCCGCGCTGCACCGATGCCATGAGATCGAAGTCCTCCGAGACGGTCGTCGTCCAATCGAGATCGATCACCCGCTGCTGGTCGACGGTGGGATCGGCACTGTCGAACCACCACTCGCGGATGAGGAGCGTGCGGTCGACGGCGATGGGGATCCACCGGAACGTGTTGAGCACCCGGCCCGGGTAGCACTGGATCGACGACACCGGCCACGTGAACCAGGAGCCGTAGCCATCGTCGTCGACGCTGCGTGCGTAGCCGGCTCGATCGGCGGGGATGCCCACGGCCGTGTGGCGGATCGTGTTGCCGACTGGCGTGATCATGAAGGTCGTCGGGTCGATCACTCCGCTCGTGAATGCCTTGTGGACGTTCGGGCAGTGATAGCACTCGTTGTAGTTCTCGACGGCGAGCTTCCAGTTGGCGGGGAACTCGTGGGTGATCCGGGCCGTGAGCACTCGCTGCCGTGCGTCCGGAGCGAGCGCCAGGATCTCGTCGGCGACACCGGGGACGGTCTCGGCCAGGGGAGCCGCTTCGGGATCGAGGTTCACGAACACGAAACCCGCGAGCACGTCGACGCGGATGCGTGGAACGCAGATCGAGCCGACCTCGCTCCGGCGGGCCCGGACGAGCTGTCCGGCCAGGTCGTAGGTCCACGCGTGGTACGGGCAGATGATCACCGGCAGCGCGGTTGTTCCGGGTGCGACGAGCTCGTGGCCACGATGCTGGCAGACGTTGTAGAAGCCGTGGATCGCCCCGTGGTCGTTCGCGACCAGGATCGGCTCGCGCCCGATCGTCGCCGTGATCAGCTGCCCGTGCTCGGCGAGTTGTGACTCGTGGCCGACGAGTTGCCACGCGCGAGCGAAGATGTGATCGAGCTCGCGTTCGAACACCGCCGGGTCCGTGTAGTAGCGGGCGTCGAGCCCCCGCGGCCGCTCGACGGACGAGGGCGTGGTGGTGTCGGTCACGGTCGGATCACCTCCTCAGGGCAGGTCGGCGAGTGCGGCGACGAGGTGGTCCATGTGCTCTTTGAGATTGACGTCGCTGCGGAGGAAGCGATGGTCGAGCCCACGGAACGACACCGAACCGTCCTTCACGATGACACCGCGTTCGAGCAGCCCGTCGAAGACCCGGGTGGAGTCCGTGGTCGGGTCGAGGATCTCGATCAGGAAGAAGTTCGACCGGCTGTCGGGCACCATGCGGAATCGATCGAGCTCGTCGAAGCGGTCCTGGACGTACGCGCGGCCGGCGAGGATCGTGTCCACGGTGCGTCGCACGTGGTCGTCGTCGTCGAGTGCCGCGATTCCGCCGGCGATCTGGAGCCGACCCAGGTTCCAGGTCGTCTTGACGGCCAGCATCGCGTCGATGATGCGCGTCGCGGCGATGCCGAAGCCGATGCGCAGACCGGCGAGGCCGAATGCCTTGGAGAAGGTGCGCAGCACGGCGAGATGCTCGTAGTCGGCAGCGAGGTGGATGTAGCCGGGCGTATCGGAGTAGTGGACGTACGCCTCGTCGAGGACCACCAACGCATGTGGGGCGGCCTCGACGATGCGACGGACATCGGCCTCGGTGAGCCAGGTCCCCGACGGGCTGTGGGGATTCGTGACGAACACGATCCGCGTGTGAGGGGTGATGTGTTCGATGTACGCATCGACGTCGAGGGCCATGGTCGCGCGGTCGGTGGCCCGTTGGGCGAGCACCGGCACGCGTCCCTCGGCCTCGGCGAAGAGGTGGTAGATCGGGAAGCACGGACCCGGCATCAGGATCTCACCGCCCGGCTCGCAGAACGACCGGATGACGAGCGAGATGATCTCGGTCTCGCCGGCGCCGCAGATGACCTGCTCGGGGAGGTACCCGTAGGTGTCGGCGATCTTCTCGCGGAGGGGTTCGGCCGTCCACGAGGGGTAGAGCTGCAGCGAACCGAGCTCGTCGGCGACGGCGGCCCGCGCCAATGGCGACGGCCCGAGCGGGTTCTCGGCCGAACCGAGCTTGGCGATCTCGGCCGGGTCGAGGCCGTATCGCACGGCGACGGCGTCGGTCGCCAGACCGGGGACGTAGTACTCGGGTGTGGCGAGACCGGGGTGTGCGTACTGCATGCGGGGGCTCCGTGTGTCTTTGCGGGGATCAGTCGTGGTAGATGCCGGCGGCGCGGCGGTTGGCGTGGAAGGTGGCGATCGACGTCGCGACGTCGTCGGGGGACTCGGAGACGACGAACGACAGCAGGGTCTCGAGCAGCGCGGTGGCCGCGATGTTCGAGGAAAATGGGAGTGGCGAGTCGTTGGGGACCACGAAGGTGTGGGTGGAGAGCGGGACCAGCGGCGACGCGTGACTGTCGGTGACGGCGATCACCGGGACGGAGCGATCGGCCGCGAGACGAACGGCGTCGACGATCTCGACCCGGTACGGACTGAACGTCATCGCGATCAGGACGTCGTCGGGATCCATGCGGCCGACATCGTCGATCGCGAGCCCGACCATGGGGATGGCGGTCACGTTGTCGACCGCCATGCTCGCGACGTAGGCGAAGTTCTCGGCAAGGGTCCGCGCAGTGCCCACGCCGAGCACGTTGGCACGCCGGGCCCCGTCGATGAGGTCCGCCGCTGCCTTCAGTTCGTCGGCGTCGATGCCGGCGAAGAGCGTCTCGACATTGGCGACGGCTGCCGCTGCCATGTCGGCGAGCAGCGAACCGTGGCTGCCCCCCTGGCTGATCGACTGGATGAACCGAGCGCGATCGGGGAACGACAGCGTGCCCTCCGCAGCGTATTGCCGGAACGGATCACGGAAGTCCTCGTACCCTTCGAAACCGACGGCTCGCGCCATCCGGACGAGCGTGTTGGGCTTGACGCCGGCGGCGTCGGCGATGCCGCGCATCGACGTCACGGCGATCTCGCCCGGGTTGTCGAGCACGTGCCGTGCGGCCCGCCGGACCTGCGGGGACAGCTCGTCGAGCACACCGGCGAGCGCCGCCAGGATCGGCGTCGGTTCCGAGCGCGGCCGTTCGGTCGTCGTCATGCGAGCAGCCGCTCCTCGAACGGGTGGAGCGAGAGTCGTTCGGCGCCCGTGTCGGTGAGGAGGTACATGTCCTCGAGCTTGACACCGGGCCCACCACGGTCGGAGCCGACGAAGCTCTCGACGCTCACGACGTTGCCGGCGACGAGCTCGCCGTCGTACCCGCCGGCCGCCCAGTCATGCCGGTCGACGATTCGTGGGTACTCGTCGGTGAGGCCGATGCCGTGCATGATGCACGCGTATCGACGCGCGATGAACTCCTCCGGCTGGCGGAAGGCCCGTTCGGTGAGCTCGCGGAACGTCCGGCCGGGCCGGAGCAGCGCGGCGTTGTGGGTGATCTCGTCGTGGGCGCGCCGGTAGCGGTCGCGCTGCTCGGCGGTCGGTACGACATCGCCGATCAGCCACGTCCGCGAGATGTCGGCCGAATAGCCCATCGGTCCGACCATGTCGGTGTCGAGCGCCAGCAGGTCGCCCGCCTCGATCACACGATCGCTCGACATCTGGTACCAGGGGTTGGTCCGCGGGCCGCTGCACAGCATGCGTCCCTCGATCCAGTCGCCGTCGTTCGCGATGTTCACCTGATGCAGGACCGCGAACAGTCGGTTCTCGCTGATGCCCGATCGCGCGACCTCGAGCATGCAGCGCATGGCGGCCTGCGCGACGTCGATCGAATGGCGGATGCAGCCGATCTCCTCGGGCGACTTCACGAACCGAGCCGCCTCCAGCAGGGGCTCGGCGTCGACGACGTACAGCCCGGCGGCCTCGAGCGCGACGGTCGCCGACGGATTGATGTGCTCGACGGCGATCCGCGCTCCCGCGCCGACTGCATCCACGATGTCGCGCAGGAAGTGTTCGACCCGGCACGTGAGATCGAGCCCACCGTCGAAGCCGTTGAGGCCGTGGGTCGGCCGGAACTCCGAGATCACCGGGTGATCGGTGCCGTACGCGCCGTGGAGCACCAGCCTGCCGTCGACGTGGACCAGGAGCGTGTAGGTCTGGATGTGCGACTGGTACAGCCCGTATTCGCGCCAGTCGGCCACGTAGCGCAAGCTCACCGGGTTGAGCAGCACCATCAGCTCGACGTCGGCGTCGATCATCTGGTCGATCGTCCGCTCCAGCCGGTGTGAGCGGAGTGCATCGACGTCGATGGGTGGCGGCGGAAGCACGGGTACGTCGTGGATGGTTCAAATGTACCAGACCGAGACCGTAGATGGTACAGTCGTGCGTCGTATGGCAGTTCCCGACTCGGCCCGTGTCGTTGTCGTCGGCGGTGGCATCACCGGCGCCAGCCTGCTCTATCACCTCGCCCACGAGGGCTGGACCGACACCCTGCTGGTAGAGAAGGCCGAGCTCACGTCGGGTTCGACCTGGCACGCGGCCGGTCAGGTCACGCATTCCGTGTCGAGCTACACGCTGGCGTCGTTCAGGAAATACGCCTGCGAGCTCTACGCATCGCTCGAAGCGGAGACGGGAGTCGCCACCACATGGCATCGCAGCGGCAGCTTCCGGGTCGCGTACGAACCCGTCGAGGTCGACTGGCTGCGCGGTCAGCTCGGTCTCGCCGAGTACGTCGGCAACGAGATGGAGTGGGTCGACAAGGCGTTCATCGCGGAGCGGCACCCGTTCTACGACGTCGACCAGATCATCGGCGCCGTGTGGACCCCGAACGACGGCCACGTCGACCCCACCGGTGCCACGAACGCGATGATCGTCGCTGCACGCGCCGCGGGTGCCCGCGTCAGCCGGCGCAACCGGGTCGTCGAGATCGCTCGCCGTCCCGACGGGTCGTTCGACGTCGTCACCGAACACGGGACCGTGCGCGCCGAGCACGTCGTGAACGCTGCCGGCTGCTACGCCCACCAGGTCGCGGCGATGGTGGGCCTCTCGGTGCCCCTCGCGAACGCACTGCACAGCTACCTGATCACCGACGTGGTGCCCGAGTTCGCCGACCTCGACCACGAGCTCCCGGTCGTGCGCGACGACTACGTGTCCGGGTACATCCGTCAGGAGCAGCAGGCCGGACTGATCGGCATCTACGAGCAGGTCGGCGCCGAGGCGGCCTGGCATGACGGCCCCGACTGGGGTCTCGAGAACCCGCTCTTCCCGGCCGACTACGAGCGGATCGGTTTCTGGCTGGCCCGTGCGTTCGAGCGAATGCCGATCCTCGAACCGCGGGGCATCAAGCAGGTGGTTCGCGGCGCGATCGCGCACACGCCCGATGGTGAGCCGCTGCTCGGCCCATCTGGTGTGCCGAACTTCTGGCAGCTCGTCGGCGTCCAGGTCGGCATCGCCGACGGCCCTGGGCTCGGCCGCGAGCTGGCCCGGTGGATGGTGCACGGCGAGACGGCCGTGAGTGTGCGCGCCTACGACGCCCGACGCTTCGGGTTCGTGCCGTCGGACGACGCCATGAGGTACGGCCGCGTCAAGGGATGCGAGGACTACGAGTACCGCCATCAGACACCCGTGCCCGGGCTCGAGCACCCCGCCGAACGGCCCTACCGCACGACACCGCTGGTCGACCGGTTCCGGGAGCACGGCGCCGTCTTCACCCACGTCTACGGGTGGGAACGCCCGAAGTGGTACCCGACCGTGGCCGGTCTGCCCCAGGAGGACGTCGTCGCGTTCCGGCACACCGACTGGTTCCCCGTCGTCGCGGAGGAGTGCCGGGCGGCGCGCGAACGTGTGGGGATCCTCGACTCGACGGCGTTCGCGAAGTTCGACCTCGTCGGACCCGACGCTGCGGCCGTGCTCGATCGTCTCACCACCAACACGGTGCCCGGCGTCGGTCGCATCGGACTCACGTACCTGTTGACGCCCTCGGGGCGGATCGAGGGCGAGATGACGGTCACGCGGCTCGCCGACGACCACTGCTACCTCGTGTCGGCCGCCGTCGGCGAGGTCAAGGACCGGGAGTACATCGACACCCACTGGCCGGCCGGTGCCGACGCCGAGCTGCGGGTCGTCTCCGACGACTTCGGGGTGATCACGATCGCCGGCCCGCTGAGCCGAACCCTGCTCGGGCGCTGCACCGACGCCGACCTGTCGAACGAGGCGTTCCGGTGGCTCCGGGCACGGGCGATCATCGTCGCCGGCGTCGAGGTGCGAGCGATGCGGGTCGGGTTCGTCGGCGAGCTGGGCTGGGAGCTGCACGTGCCGACAGCCGAGCTCGGCACGGTCTATGACGCGCTCTGGGTCGCCGGGGGCGAACTCGGCGCCGCCAACGTCGGCAACCACGCGCTCGACTCGCTCCGCATGGAGAAGCGGTACATGATCAGCCGCGACCTCACCCACGACGTCGGCCCCGACGAGGCGGGCCTGGTTCCGTTCGTGAAGACCGACCACGTCGGCAAGGGCGACTTCGTCGGTCGCGACGCGCTGCTGGCACGGCGTGCCGCCGCCGAGTCCGGTGCGCACCCATACCGGTGGCAGCTCACCTACCTTGCGGTCGACACCGACGTCGCCGAGGTCCACGGCAGCGATGCGGTGTACGCGGACGGCCGTCCGATCGGGTTGGTTACGACCGGGGCGTACGGCTTCACGGTCGAACAGGGGCTGGCGTTCGCCTACCTGGCTCCCGAGTTCAGTGCTCCGGGCACCGAACTCGAGGTCCGGGTGATCGGCGAGTTCCGGTCGGCGCGGGTGCTCGCCGAAGCGATCTACGACCCGGCAGGCGAGCGGCTCCGCACATGAACGCGCCGACGCATCGCACGACGCGTTGCGAGTTGTGCCTGGCACAACTCGCAACGGGGGTGGGGTGACGGAGGTGGGCCGCATCGTCGCGCTGTGGGCGGTCCCGCGATCGACCTCGACCGCGTTCGAGTGGATGATGCGGATGCGTGGCGACATGGAGTGCTTCCACGAGCCGTTCGGCGAGGTCTGGTACCAGGGCGAACATCCGCTCTGGCCGCGGGCGACCGCTCGCAGCGTCCGCACGCCGGGGCTCACGTTCGAGTCGCGCTGGCGCCAATTCCGCGCAGCCGCCGAGCGGGGCCCGGTGTTCATCAAGGACTTCCCGCACTACGTCGAGCACCTCTGGACCGATGACTTCCTCGATCACTTCCGTCACAGCTTCCTCATCCGCGACCCGGCCAAGACGCTGTCGTCGATGCACAGCAAGTGGCCCGACTTCCACCTCAAGGAGACCGGGTTCGCGGAGCAACGGCAGCTGTTCGATCGTCTCGCAGACCAGCTGGGTTCGCCACCGCCGGTCATCGACAGCGACGACGTGCTCGCCGATCCGCCCCGCGTCGTCGAGGCCTGGTGTGGCGCCGTCGGGATTCCGTTCATGCCCGACGCACTGAGCTGGGAGCCGGGACCACGCGACGAGGTGAGTTGGTGGGACGGCGGCTCGTTCCACGAGAACCTTCGCAACTCCGACGGCCTGAGGGCCCAGCCCCGGGACGACATCGATCTTCGGGACGCGCCCACGCGCGTGCGGGACGCGTACCAGATCGTCGAACCCCACTATCGCCACCTCTGGCAGCATCGGATCCGCTCGTGAGGGCGCCACACCGCACGACGGTGCCGGCCGTCGGGTTCGTGACACCGCCACGCTGGGTGTCGCCGTCGATGCCGGTGTTCCCCGCCGTGGCCGCCGCTCCGGTGATCCCGCAACACTGCATCCCTGATCTGCCCGGCTTCTGCTCTTCACTCGACGAGATCGTGCCGGCGACCGATGCGGTGCTCGCGGCCTCGCTCGGCGAGGCGGGATGCTCGGTCGTTGCGCTGGAGGGGACACCGTTCGCGTGGGCCGGCTGTGACGGCGAGGACGCAGCTCGATCGCGTGCGGCCCCGGTGGCCGCCGTTGCCGGTGCGCCGGCGGTGTCGGCGGCGACAGCGATCGTCGACGCGCTCCGGGCGCTCGATGTGCGCCCAGTGGCACTCTGCCCGACCTACGATCCGTCCGACCGGCGAGACGCGTGGAATTGCTTCGTGGCGTCGTGCGGGATCGACGTGTCGTCCGGCCGGACGACGGACGACGAGGGCATCGCGGGCCCGACTTTCGACGCCGACACCTGCGGATGTGACACCGGGCCCGACCTGATCGCGGCATCGGTCGAGCGTGCGATCGCCGCCTCCCCCGACGCCGACGCGGTCGTCGTCACCGGTGCGGGCTGTCGAACGACTCCGATCATCGCGGTCCTCGAGCGGCTCGCCGGTCGCTCGGTCGTGGGTGCGGACTCGGCCTCGTTCCGGGCTGCCGCCGGCGCCGCCGACATCACCCTTCGGCCGGGATCACCCGGTGCCCTCACCGGGGCGGGCGGCCGATGACCACGGGCACGAGCGTCGCCGAGGTCGTGCGATCCGACCTGTGCATCGGTTGCGGGCTGTGCGAGGCGGTCTCGGGTGGGCGCGTGAGGATGCGGCTGACCGTCGCCGGTTCGCTTCGACCGACGCCAGTCGACGGCTTCCGCGGCGACGAGGAGGCCCGAGTGCTCGCGGCATGTCCCGGCACGATCGCCGCGACAGCGGGATGAGCCGGGCGCTCCGATCGACGACGTGTGGGGCGCCCACCTGGCCATGTGGCGTGCCTGGGCGGGGGACGACGAGGTGCGGTTCCGATCGTCGTCGGGCGGTGTGCTCACGGCGCTCGGCAGGCATCTGCTCCGAACGGGTCGTGTCGAGTTCGTCCTGCACGTCGGCGCCGACCCCGATCATCCGGCCCGTACCCGCTGGGTGATGAGTGAGACGCCCGCCGAGGTACTCGCCAACTCGGGTTCGCGGTACGAACCGGCTGCGCCGCTCGCCGGATTGGGCGACGCGCTCGATCGTGAGGTCCCGTTCGCGATCGTCGCCAAGCCCTGCGATCTCGGCGCGGTCCACCGTTGGGCGTCGTGCGACGAACGCGTCGACCGGTACTGCGTCACCCGACTCGCCCTCGTCTGCGGCGGCCAGTCGCGGATGACCAAGACGCTCGCGCTGCTCGACGGCGTCGGCGTCACCGAGCCGGACGTCGCGTCCTTGCGGTACCGCGGCAACGGCAACCCGGGGCCGACCAGGGTCGAGACGAACGCCGGCACCACCCACGAGGTCTCCTACCTCGACATGTGGGCCGACGAGTCGGGCTGGGATGTAGAAACCCGCTGCAAGCTGTGCCCTGACGCCCTGGGCGAGGCCGCCGATGTCGCCGTCGCCGACGCCTGGCCCGGCGGTGCTCCGGTCGGTGAGGACGACGGGTTCAACGCGATCATCGTGCGGACGAGTCACGGCCGGACCCTGATCGACGATGCCGGAGCTGCGGGCGACATCGTGCTCGGCGACGCCCTGAACGCTCGTCTCCTCGATGCGCTGCAGCCTCATCAGGTGCGCAAGAAGATCGCGCTCGCCGCCCGCTACGAGGGGCTGTCCGACGCCGGCGTGCGCCCGATCGAGGCGATCGGCCTCCGAATCGACGAGCTCGGGTCCAGGCTCGACGCAGTCGCACGGACCCACGAGCGGGTCGGGACGGCGCGACGGATCGTGGCGGCATCCCGATGAAGATCACCCGGATCTCCGTCTACCGGACCGTGCTGGCCACTGTCGGTGGCGTCTATGCGTGGGGCGCAGGAAATTCGATCGAGCGTGCCGTCGCCTCCGTCGTCGTGATCGACACCGATGCTGGGATCAGTGGCTGTGGCGAGTTCACGCCCTGTGGCGAGAACTACATGGTCGCCCACTCCGAAGGGGTTGTCGCGGCCGCCCGCCTGATGGCCCCGCGTCTGCTGGGTGAGGATCCGCGCCAGGTGGCCCGGATCGAACGACTCATGGATGCCACGATCCAGGGACACGGATACGCGAAGGCTCCGTTCGACGCCGCCTGCTGGGACATCCTCGGGCAGGCCACCGGGCAGCCGGTGTGGATGCTGCTCGGGGGCAAGCTCACCGTCGGCGCGCCGATGTACCGGGTGGCGCCCCAGAACTCGACCGCCGAGACGATCGCCGAGCTCGACCGCCATCGGGCCGCCGGCTACCGGCAGTTCCAGATCAAGGTGGGCGCGAACTGGGCCGACGACATCGAACGCATCCGTGCCACCGTGCCCCTCCTGCGACCGGGCGAGAAGGCGTTCGCGGACGCCAACCAGGGATGGCGGGTCGACGACGCGGTCCGAGTGGTTCGTGCGACCCGGGATCTCGACTACGTCGTCGAGCAACCGTGCCACACCTACGAGGAGTGTCAACAGGTGCGGCGCAGCTGCGATCTCCCGATGAAGCTCGACGAGTGCGTCACCGACGTGCGCATCGCCCATCGGATCGTGCACGACCGCGGCGCCGAGATCGTGTGCCTCAAGATCTCCAACCTCGGCGGGCTCTCCAAGGCGCGTCGGGTGCGGGACTACTTCGTCGACCATCGCATCCCGGTCGTCGCGGAGGACACCTGGGGTGCCGAGATCACCTCGGCGACCGTGTCGCACTTCGCGGCATCGACACCGCCGGAGTTCCTCGTCAACTCGACCGATCTCCACCACTACGTGACCGGGTCGACCGGTACGCCGGGCCCACCGGTGCGCGATGGCAAGCTGCACGCATCCGACGAACCGGGGCTCGGTGTGGTGCCCGACCTCGATTCGCTCGGTGATCCGGTCTGGACGTTCGCAGCATGAGGCTGGCTTGAGGGAGCCATGAGGATCACCGCGATCACCGTCTGGGCGATCGATCTCCCGCTCGCCCGGCCGTACTCGCTGTCGGGCGGCCGCCTTCGCATCGATCGACTCGATTCGACCATCGTCCGGCTCGAGACCGACGAGGGCATCGTCGGCTGGGGTGAGGGTTGCCCGTGGGGTTCGACCTACCTGCCGGCGTTCGCACGGGGAATCCGCGCCGGCATCGAGGAGCTCGCGCCTGCGGTGCTCGGTCTCGATCCGCGCCGGACCGACGTCGTGTACCGGGCGATGGATGTCGCTCTCCCCGGCCATCCGTACCTCAAGTCCCCGATCGACATGGCCTGCTGGGACATCGCGGCGCGTGCCGCGGGCGTGCCGCTGTGCGATCTGCTCGGCGGCCGCACCGACGGACGGGTGCGGTTGCACTCGTCGATCCCGAGTGGAACGCCGACCGAGCTGATCCGCGAGATCGACCGTGCGCGATCCGACGGGTACACGATGCACTCCGCCAAGGTCGGCGGTGACGTCGAGGCCGACATCGAGCGGATGCGGTTCCTCGACGGCCGGATGGCATCGGGGGAGGAGGTCACCTTCGACGTCAACCGCGCCTGGCTGCCGTCCGAGGCGATCGCCGTGCTCAACGCCACCCGGGAGCTGCGACGTGTCGTCGAGCAGCCGTGCGAGAACCTCCGACAGCACCTGCACGTCCGCCGCCTCGTGTCCCAGCCGCTGGCCATCGACGAATCGCTCCAGACGTTCGGCGACATCATCCGCATCGTCGAGACCGGGGCGTGCGAAGTGGTCGGTCTGAAGATCGGGCGCGTCGGCGGACTCACGATCGCACGACGGATCCGCGATGTGTGCCTCGATGCAGGCATCCGGATGAACATCGAGGACACCGGCGGGACGACGCTGCAGGCGACCGCCGCTGTCCACCTCGCCCAGGCGACGCCGGAGCCGTTGCGACGGGGCACGTGGTTGTGTGTGGAGCACCTCACCGACGACCCGGTCGAGGGCGGCGCGCGCAACGTCGGCGGGTCGACGCGCGCTCCGAGCGAACCTGGCATCGGCGCGATCCCCGACGTCGCGGCGCTCGGCACGCACGTCGCCCGCTTCACGCTCTGACCGGAACCTCGATGCCCACATTGCGAGCGGAACGGTGCGTCTGGAACGATCGGGGCTTCGCTCCGACCGAGGGGGTTCGTCAGTTGTATTCCGCCATCCGGTACGAGGTCGACGACCCCGTCGCGACGATCACCTTGTCGCGACCCTCGGCGATGAACGCGTGGACCGACACGATGGGGTCCGAGATCCTCGACGCAGTCGGGCGGGCGTGCGCCGACCCGGCCGTCGTCGGGATCGTCATCACGGGCGACGGGCGGGCGTTCTGCGCCGGCGCCGACATGCAGCTGCTCGACGGTCTCGCCGGAAGCGATCCCTCCGAGGCCGGCACGAGCGCCGGGGGAAGAGGCCCCGATCCGTCGGCAGCCGGCGACTTCGACCATCGGTTCGGTTTCATGTTGACGGCCGAGAAGCCGATCATCGGTGCCATCAACGGCGCGGTCGCCGGGATGGCGTACCCGTTCGCGTTGTGCTGCGACCTTCGGGTGGTGTGCCCGGAGGCCTTGTTCGTGACGGCCTTCGCGCAGCGCGGTCTGATCGCCGAGTGGGGGCTCGGATGGCTGCTCCCGAAGTTGGTCGGCCCGGCGGTGGCGATGGATCTCTTGCTGTCGTCGCGTCGGGTCGGGGGTGAGGAGGCGTACCGCCTCGGTCTCGCGAACTACATCGTCGACCGCGGCGACCTGCTGCCCTTCTGTCGTCGCTACGTCGAGGAGCTCGCGGCGACGTGCTCACCGTCGTCGATGGCGATCATGAAGCGCCAGGTGCACGAGCACTACCACCGGGGTCTCGGCGCTGCCGAGACCGAGGCGCGGCGGCTCATGGCCGAGAGTTTCGGGCGTCCAGACTTCGGCGAAGGGGTGCGCTCGTTCATCGAGAAGCGGCCGCCGAACTTCCCGCGCGTGTCGACGTGATCGACGAGCGGACGGCCACCCGGATCGCCGAGCGCATCCTCACCGCGGAGCAGACGCGCACTCCGACGAAGCAGGTCTCGCAGCTGCACCCCGAGTTCACGATCGAGGATGCCTACGCGGTGCAACGTGCCGGTGTGGCGCTCGCCGAACGGCATGGGCGGGTCGTTCGAGCCCACAAGATCGGTCTCACCTCGAAGGTGATGCAGGATGCCGTCGGCATCACCGAGCCCGACCACGGGGTCATCTACGACGACATGTTCTACGGGCACGGTGACACGGTGCCGTTCGGTCGCTTCATCGCACCCCGGATCGAGGTCGAGCTCGCGTTCGTGCTCGGTGACGATCTGCGTGGGCCTGGCTGCACGCAGGCCGACGTCCTGGCTGCTACCCGGTACATCACCCCGGCGGTCGAGATCCTCGACGCCCGGATCCAGATGACCGATCCCGACACGGGCAGCACGCGAACGATCGTCGACACGATCTCCGACAACGCTGCCGATGCCGGCATCGTCGTGGGGGACCAGCAGATCGACCCATTCGAGGTCGACCTCCCGTGGGTCAGCGCAGTGCTGCGCCGGAACGGCGTCGTCGAGGAGTCGGGCGTTGCCGCCGCCGTGCTCGACCACCCGGCCAACGGTGTCGCCTGGCTGGCCGATCGACTGGCGGCCCTCGGCGTCACGTTGCGAGCCGGTGAGCTGATCCTGGCCGGCTCGTTCACCCGGCCGCTGTGGGTCCACGCCGGCGACGTGTTCGTCGCCGACTACGGCCCCCTCGGCACGGTCGGGTTCCGCTTCTCGGCGGACTGACCACACGAGAAAGGGTCGGAAGACCCCGGCGTGCGGCGGGGGATCCCGCGACGATGGACCCGTGGGTGCAGGGCGCCGTGGCAAACCTCGTGGTCCGGGTGATGATGTCGTCGAGATCCCTCCTGCACGGCTCAACCCCACCGACGCCACCTTGTGGGACATCGAGCGGAACCCCAACCTGCGCACCACGATCGTCGCCGTGCTCGGACTGGATCGACCCGTCGAACCCGACCGGCTCGTCAACGTGCTCGAAGCGGCGACTCGCCGCATCCCGCGGTTGCGTCAGCGCGTCGTCGCCAACCCGGGTGGTATCGGTGCGCCCCACTGGGAGATCGATCCGGACTTCGAGCTCGCCCGACACATCGTGTTCGTCGACGTGGTCGGTGCCGTCGACGATGTGGCGATCGCTGCGGTGGCGGCGCCGTTGGCCAGCTCGCCGCTCGACCGCAGCCGTCCGCTCTGGGAGTGCACGAGCGTCAACGGCGACACGGCCCGTTCAGCGCTCGTGCTCAAGGTCCATCACTCCCTGACCGACGGCGTCGGCGGGATCGGTCTGCTCGACGTGATGCTGGACCGGAAGCGGTCGGCGCCCCGACGCGACCTCTCGTCGATCCCGGTCCCGCAGCCGGGTCGTCGGCCGGCCTCGACGGCCGCCGACGTCGACCGAGCGGTGCAGCGAGCGGTCGGCGTGCCGTTCCAGGCTGCCGCGATCGCGGCGACGACCGCCTTCCACCCGGTCCGCACGGCGCGGGCGGTCTGGGAGGGGACACGCTCCGCGACCCGCTTGCTGGCCCCGTCGTCGGCGCCCCTGTCGCCAGTGTTGACCGGTCGCAGCATGGAGCGCGACATCGCCATGAGCGAGCACGAGCTCGAGCGGTTGCACCGGGCAGCCGCCCGGCACGGTTGCACCATCAACCATGCGTTCTTCGCCGGAGCGATCGGAGGGATCGCCGCCTACCACCGCGCGCTGGGCACCCCGGCGGCTCGGTTGCGGGTCACGATGCCGGTCAGCATCCGGCGCGCCGACCACGCCGGCGCCGGCAACCAGTGGGCCCCGGTGCGTTTCGTCGTCCCGACCGACCTGGACGATCCGATCGAGCGCATGTGTGCGATGCGCGACCGTGTTCGGACGTCGCGTCGCGAGCGCGCGCTGTCGTTCAGCCAGTCACTCGCCGGGTTGGTGCAGGTGTTGCCGTCCGCATTGTCGAGCGGGGTCGTCGGCGGAATGATGCACGGCGTCGATGTCACGCTCACGAACGTTCCGGGTCTCACCGAACGCCGCTACCTTGCCGGTGCTGCGGTCGAGCGGATCCACGCGTTCGCGCCCACGGCCGGCGCCGCCCTCAACGTCGCGTTCGTCTCGCATCTCGACATGGCGTGCATCGGGACGCTCAGCGACTCGGCCGCGGTCTCCGATCCCGGACTGCTCGGCGAACTGATCGCCGCCTCTCTCGACGATGTCGTCGCCGTCGCCGAGTCCCGCACGCCGGCACCGCGATCGGCGGCCGACGATCACGAGCCCCGCGCCGCCGTTCGCGGCGAACGCCTGACGACGCTCGACACGGGTTTCCTCCGCCTGGAAACTCCTGAGACGCCGATGCACATCGGTGCGACCTTCGTGCTCGACGGTGGCCCGTTGCGCGACGAGAACGGGGTGTTCCGCCTCGACGACGTCCGCCGGCACATCGAGGCGCGCATCCGTCGGATTCCGCGTTTCACCCGGCGTGTCGCCGAGGTGCCCTTCGGCGCCGGCCGGCCGCTCTGGGTCGACGACGAGGAGTTCTCGATCAGCCGGCACGTGCACATCACATCGGTGGGCGGGGAGGGCGGACGCCAGGACCTGCTCGACCGGTGTGCCGAGTTGTTCCGCGATCCGATCGATCGCTCGCATCCCCTCTGGGAGCTCTGGTTCGTCGACGGGCTCGCCGACGGCACGATCGGCCTCGTCGAGAAGGTCCATCATGCTCTGATCGACGGGATCAGTGGTGTCGAACTGGCCAGCGCACTGTTCGACGTCGAGCCCGGCGATCGACCGGACGAACCGCTGCGGACTGACCCTGCTCCCGGTCCGGGCACGGTCCGGCGACTGGTCGACGCCGTCGGCGAGCAGTTCCTCGATCCCGTCGACACGGTCGGCCGCGCGATGGCGTCCGTGGCCAGCGCTCCCGGGGAGGCCGTCCAGCGCGCCGGCCAGTTTGCCGCCGTGACGCGTGAGCTCCTGCGGCCCGACGCTTCGGCGCCGAGCACCCGATTCAACGCGACCGTGGGTCGAGATCGGACCTTGCGGGCCATCACGTTCGAGGTGGACGAGGTCCATCGCGTGCGTCGATCGGTCGACGCCACCGTCAACGACCTGGTGCTGGCGGTCGTCGCCGGCGCGGTTCGCGCCTGGTTCGCCGCCGCCGGTGAGCCGGCCGCCGACGTTCACGTGCTCGTCCCGGTCTCGATGCGTCGCGGTGAGCACGCCGACGATCCAGGCAACCGCGTCGGCGGAGTGATGGTCGAGCTCCCCGTGGCGGAACCCCATCAGCGGCGGCGACTCGAGATCGTCCAGGATCGGATGCGCCACCTCAAGGCGAGTCACGAGGGTGAGGGGTTCGCGGCAGTGCTCGATGCCCTCGATCACGTCCCCGCGATCGGAACGGCGGCGCTCACCCGGTTGGTCGCCGCGCAGCCGTTCGTGAACTTCGTGGTCACCAACCTGCCCGGTTCGCCCGTGCCCCTCCACCTCCTCGGTGCACGCATCGACGACATCGTCCCCGTCGTGCCGCTCGGCCCCGGACTCGGGCTGGGGATCGCCGTCCTCTCGTACTCGGGGCACCTCACGATCTCGCTCTTCGCCGATCCGGCTGTTTGCCCCGATCTCGATGTGCTCGTCGACGCGATCGGCGATGAGTTCGCGGCCTTCGATGGAGCGCTCGGCTGACCTCGCGGCCTTCGACGGAGCGCTCGGCTGACCTCGCGGGGACCTTCGGCACTGGACCACTCCGATCTGGCGTCGCATCATCCGAACGAGGAGGTGTGACGTGACGAACATCGACACGGCTGCGTCGGATGCCCGGTCGGAGATCGCGGGTGCGAGCCCGACGGTGGTGCGCCGTTTCCGAGAGCGGGTCGCGAGGCAACCCGAACGCCCGGCGCTCCGACACCACCACAACGGTTCGTGGCAGGCGATCACCTGGGGCGACTACGGACGAGCCGTCGACGAGGTCGCCGCCGGATTGCTGGGGCTCGGTATCGAGCCCGGCGATCGGGTCGGTTTGCTCTCGGGCAACCGCCCCGAATGGCACATCGCCGATCTCGCGACCTTGTCGGTCGGTGCGGTCACCGTGCCCATCTACCCGACGAGCTCGTCCCCGCAGGTCGCCTACGTGCTCCAGGACTCCGGGGCACGGGCATGCTTCGTCGACAGTGCCGACCAGGTCGCCAAGGTGCTGCTCCACCTCGAGCACCTGCCGACGCTGGAGCGGATCATCGGGATGGTCGCGTTCCCCGGACTCGATCGCGACACGGTCATGATCGATCTGACGCAGATGCGTCGCGACGGTCGGGCTCTGCTCGACGCCGAGTCGGACGTCGTTGCCCGTCGCGCCGGACAGGTGGTTCCGGACGACGTCGCCACGTTGGTCTACACCAGCGGGACCACCGGGCCGCCCAAGGGCACGATCATCACCCACGGCAACATCGACTGGACGGCAACGTCCGTCGACTCGATGGTCGACCTGAGTCCCGACGACCGGTTCCTCAGCTACCTCCCGCTCAGTCACATCGCCGAACGGATCACCAGCCACGTCGGACAGATCGTGTCGGGTGGCGAGACCTGGTTCGCCCAGAGCCTGGCGACCGTTCCCGACGACCTGAGGGCGTGTCGTCCGACGATCTTCTTCGCTGTCCCTCGGGTCTGGCAGAAGTTCCACGACGCGATCCTCGACGAGATCGCTGCCAAGCCGCGACCGGTGCGCGCCCTCATCGAGCGCTACGTGGAGCTCGGTCGGGCCTCGGTGCGGGAGGCCGAGGCAGGCAGCGGGCTCCGGGTGCGCGATGCCCGCCTGCACCGTGGGCTCGACCTGACGATCGGGGCCAAGCTCCGCCGCCAGGTGGGTCTCGACCGGGCCCGGATCATCGTCTCGTCGGCGGCGCCGATCCACCCCGACCTGGTCCGATGGTTCCACGCCCTCGGTCTCCCCATCGCCGAGGTGTGGGGTCAGACCGAGGATTGCGGGCCGGCGACGGTCAACCCACCCGACGCGATCCGGATCGGCACCGTCGGCATCCCGCTCCCCGGGCTCGACGTGCGGACCGCCGCCGACGGCGAGCTGTTGGTGCGCGGCGGCAGCGTCTGCCGTGGCTACTACGGCCGTCCCGACGCGACCGACGAGCTGATCGACTCCGACGGGTGGATGTCGACGGGTGACCTGGGCTCGATCGACGCCGATGGGTACGTCACGATCACGGGTCGCAAGAAGGACCTCATCATCAATGCCGCTGGGAAGAACATCTCGCCGTCGGAGATCGAGAGCCGACTCGCGATGGAGCCGTTGATCGGGCAGGCGGTCGTGGTCGGTGACGGTCGGAAGTACCTCGTTGCGCTGCTGACGCTCGATCCCGACGACGCGGCGGATTGGGCAGAGGAGCACGGTGCGTTCGCCGACATCGCAAGTCTTGCCAACGATCCGTCGCTGCGAGCCGAGGTCGCCCAGGGTGTCGACCGGGTGAATCGTGAGCACGCCCCGGTCGAGCAGATCAAGCAGTGGCGCCTGCTCCACGAGCCGTTCACGGTCGAGGGTGGGCAACTCACACCGACGATGAAGGTGAAACGCGCTGTCGTGATCGAACAGCACGCCGACGAGGTCGAGGAGATGTACGCCGACGGTCGACGCTGAGCCGCCGAGCGCGACTCACGACCCGTCGCCGACCGCCCCGACATCGATGCCGAGCTCGGCGAGCCGCCCCCGTAGGAACAGTGGTGGCTCCTCGTCGGCTCCGGAGAGGCGGGCGGCGACCTGTGGCCCGTCGGGGTCCCACACGTGACACGTGCCGATGATGCGCTTCCAGCCGTCGTCGTCGCGAGCCCGGTCGCGCCCGACGATCGGGCTCGGTCGGCCGTTGAGCTTGGCCGAGGCGGCGCGCATCGACCAGAAGCACTGCATCGCGATCGGCGCCATCGCTTGGATCAGGGCAGTCGTGTGGGTGCATCCGCGCGGCCCGCCGAACAACTCGCGCACTCTGTGGGTGAAACCGCGTGCGATCGACAGCCCGACCAGGCTGCCGTAGTGCTGCGTGATCGACGGGCAGCTCTCGTTCGGATGGGTCTCGAAGTGGACCGTCACGCCGACGATCTCGAGGTGCGGGAACGACACCTCCATGCTCACCTGCATGTGATGGATGGTGAGCGGCTCGGGGTCGTCCGGCATGTACAACCCTGGAGGCTTCTGGTCGCGGACCGCACCCTGGATCAGGATCCGATCGTCGTCGAGCCGGTAGGCGCGGACCCGATACTCGCGGTCGTGGAGTGTCTCGAGTCCGTCGGGCGCTGGCGGGAGGATCGAATCGGTCGCGAACATGCTCACCGCCAACGATGTAGCACGGACGCGATGAGTTCGACGTGACGGACGGCCGATCACCCCGCAGCGCCGAGCGCCTCGCGGTGCTCGGGAGCAGCGACAGCCGCGATTCGGGCGGCGCGCTCGTCGTCGTCGACGCCTCGCAGGTCGGCGACACCGTGCTCGGTGACGACGACGTCGACGTCGGAGCGCTGGGTGGTGACCTGGTCGACGATCGGCACGATCGTCGACGTGCCTGACGCCGTGAGCGAGCGGAGGGCGATGATCGACAGCCCCCCGATCGAGCGCGACGCGCCGGCGCAGAAGTCGCTGTGGCCGCCGACCGCGGCGATCACCCGATCGCCGACACGCTCCACGTTGACCGAGCCGTCGAGACCGACCTGGAGCGCCGTGTTGCACCCCACGAAGCGGTCGATCGCCGACAAGTGCGACAGATCGTGCGTCACGGTCGTGGACGTGAGGCGGAGCATGCCGTCGCTCGCCATCGCGTGAATCGGTTCGCCACCCCAGGCGTACGCTGCGACGGCGGGCTCGATCAGGAGGCCGCGACGGTGGATCTCGGCCATCGCATCGGTCACGAGACCCGACCAGATGTGCACCGGTCGGTCGAGCGAGCGCGCGATGCCTTCGCCGATGCCTCCCGGCCCGAATTGCAGAGTCGGTTCGTGCGGGAGCAGGGTGGCGACGATGTGTCCGATGGCGAGATCGATGTCGTCGGCCGGGCGCGACCTGGCGGGGAGGCCACCGGCGGGCCGAGGGGCGGTGGCGACGATGTCGCCCTCGATCCTGGGGCCGCCGAGGTCGACCCCGTCCTCGTCGATCTCGACCACCAACCGCTGGGCGGTTCGCGCCAGGACGTCGGCCCAGCCGACGGACGGACCGAACGCGAGCGACGCACCGCGCCGGACCGCGCTGACGACGCCGACGTCGGGCGGGTCGCCCAGGATCATCGAGGCGACGGCAGACAGCCGGATCGGCAGCGCGACGACGCGCCCGTCGTGGACGGCGGCGGACAGTCCGTAGCCCGCCAGGACCGTCTGCGCCCGGAATTCGGGATCGTCGAGCCAGCGGTGGTGCTCGATCGTCCAGCCGAGCGTCACGTCGTACTCGCTGTCGACGTCGAGGCCGGCCATCGACAACACCGTGTCCGGAGCGAGCCGCGGCGACGACGGACCGTCGGCGTACCAGATGCGCGTGGCTCGCGAGGTCATCGACACGACCGTATCGCCAACACCGATCGGCGTCGGTCACGGCGTCGATCGCGTGAGCTGCCATCATCTGGCCGTGAGCATTCTCGGAACCAGAGTCCAGCGCGTCGAAGATCTCGATCTCCTCACGGTGGGCGGGAAGTACGTCGACGATCTCGCGCCGGCAGACGCCCTCCATGCCGTCTTCGTGCGCTCCGACATGGCCCATGCGATGCTCGCCGGCATCGACGTCGCGGATGCCGTCGACGCTCCGGGTGTCGTCGCCGTGCTCACGGCGAGCGATCTCGAGCTGACCCCGCTCCCGCCCGACATGGGCATGCTCAACCAGCAGATGTGCCGCACCTGGCTGGCCTCCGACCGAGTCCGCTACGTCGGCGAGCCCGTGGCGGTGGTGATCGCCACGTCGTTCAGTGCGGGTGTCGACGCCGCCGACGTGGTGCTCGTGGACTACGAACCGCTCACCCCGGTCGTCGCTCCCGCCGACTCCATGGCGGGCGGCACCGTCCTCTTCCCGGATGCCGGGACGAACGTGGCGTTCCAGATCCCGGTCGGAGCCGGCGACGACTTCTTCGATGGTTGCGAGGTCACGGTCGATCTGGTCTTCCGGAACCAACGCCTCGCTCCCTGCCCACTCGAAACGCGTGCGACCGTCGCCCGCTGGGACGCCGACGGCGACGCCGATCCCCGCCTGACGCAGTGGTCGTCCACGCAGGGTGCCCACAGCACACGGGATGCCCTGGGGGCGGCGACCGGTGTCGAACCCGACCGGGTCAGGGTCATTTGCCCCGACGTCGGCGGCGGGTTCGGCGCCAAGAGCGGCGGCTATCCCGAAGACGTCGTCTGCGCCCTTGCCGCTCGGCGGCTCGCGCGACCGGTCCGCTGGGCCGAGACCCGGTCGGAGAGCATGCTGGGCCTCGTGCACGGCCGCGGGTGCGAGTTCGACGCGACGATCGGCGGCACGCGCGACGGGCGAGTGCTCGCGTATCGCGTTCACAGCCTCCAGGACGGCGGCGCGTACCCGATGGTCGGTGCCGTGCTGCCGTTCATCACACGCATCATGGCGACGGGTGTCTACGACATCGCGAACGTCGACTTCGCGGCGACGTCGGTCGTCACGAACACGGTACCGATGGGTGCGTATCGCGGCGCAGGACGCCCCGAGGCCGCGGCGGCGATCGAGCGCATGATCGATGCGTTCGCGGCCGAGATCGAGATGGACCCGGTGGAGGTTCGCCGCCGCAACGTCGTGCGGCCCGAGGCGTTCCCCTTCACCTCGCCGACCGGCGCCCAGATGGACTCGGGTGAGTACGAGCGTGCGATCGACGCCGTCGCCGCGGCGGCCGACTACCAGGCGTTGCGTGCCGAACAGGAGCGACGCCGGGTGTCGGACGGCGAACCGTGGATCGGGCTCGGTTGGTCGACGTATGTCGAGATCGCCAACCCGTTGGCCAATGCCGAGTTCGGGAGCATCGAGGTCCGGCCCGACGGTTCGGCGCTCGTGCTGACTGGTTCGTCGTCGCACGGGCAAGGGCATCACACGGCATTCGCGCAAGTCGCAAGTGACGTGACCGGCATCTCGTTCGATCGCATCGAGGTGCGCCATGGCGACACCGACGAGGTCCCGCGAGGCGGAGGCACCGGTGGATCGAAGTCGCTCCAGGTCGGCGGGAGCGCAGTCCGGCAGGCGAGCGAACTGGTCGTCGACCGCGCCAAGGAGTTGGCGGCCGAGATCCTCGAGGCGAACCCTGACGACATCGTGCTCGACGCCGAGAACGGGCACTTCTCGGTCGCCGGGACGCCGGTCGTCTCGGTCGACTGGGCAGCGATCGCGACCCATGCGCTCGGCGGGGAGCCGGTCCGGGCCGAGGCCGACTTCCAGCCTGCTGGCGCGACCTTCCCGTTCGGGGCGCACCTGTCGGTCGTCGAGGTCGATCGTGACACGGGTGCGGTGACGGTCCTCCGCCATATCGCGTGCGATGACGCCGGCACGATGGTGAACCCGTTGCTCGTGGACGGGCAGGTGCACGGCGGTGTCGCATCGGGCATCGCCCAGGCGCTGATGGAGGAGTTCGTCTACGACGACGACGGCAATCCGTTGACGTCGACGTTCATGGACTACGGGCTCGTCTCGGCCGCCGAGCTGCCGAGCTTCGAGCGGATCCCCCAGGAGACCCCGACGCCGCGGAACCCGCTCGGTGCCAAGGGCATCGGCGAATCCGGCACGATCGGAGCCACCCCTGCGGTCCAGAACGCCGTCGTCGACGCCCTCGCCCACCTCGGCGTCCGGCACGTCGACATCCCGACCACCCCCGAGCGGGTTTGGCGAGCCATCGTCGCGGCGCCCGGGGGTCGTTGATCCCGATCGGTCGAAGTCGCCCGACGTGTGCTTGCATGGCGATCGTGTCGATTGAGGGGACGTGACGATGCACACGATGGATCCGGACCTGCCGCGCGACCTGCTCGAGTACCTCGACGAGCTCGACGAGTTCATCGAGCGGGAGATCAAGCCGCTCGAGGCCGCCGACGACAACATCCGCTTCTTCGACCATCGTCGGGAGGACGCGAGGACCGACTGGGAACGCGGCGGCCTGCCCAACGAGGAGTGGGAGGCCCTGCTGGCCGAGGCGCGCCGGCGCGCCGATGCCGCCGGGCACTACCGCTATCCCTTCCCGAAGGAGTACGGCGGTCGGGACGGCACGATCCTCGGAATGGCGGTGATCCGCGAACACTTCGCCACCAAGGGCCTCGGTCTCCACAACGATCTGCAGAACGAGCACTCGATCGTCGGGAACAACGTCGGACTGCTGCTGATGCTCAAGTACGGGACGGAGGTGCAGCGCGCCGAGTGGGTCGACGATCTCGCCAACGGCCGACGGGGGTTCGCGTTCGGCATCACCGAGCCCGAGCATGGTTCGGACGCGACCCACATGGAGACCACGGCGGTGCGTGACGGCGACGAGTGGGTCATCACCGGGGAGAAGACCTGGAACACGGGCATCCACAAGGCCCAGTACGACCTGATCTTCGCCCGCACGTCGGGTGGGGCGGGTGACGCCGACGGCATCACGGCGTTCCTCGTGCCGACCGACAGCCCGGGGTTCGACGTGGTCGAGTTCCTCTGGACGTTCAACATGCCCACCGACCATGCCCACATCCGCCTCACCGACGTGCGGGTGCCGGAGGCCGCTGTGTTCGGCGGTGTCGGGAAGGGCCTCGGCGTCGTGCAGGCGTTCTTCAACGAGAATCGCATCCGACAGGCGGCCTCGAGCCTCGGCGCCGCGCAGTTCTGCATCGATGAATCGATCGCCTACGCTCGGCAACGGGCACCGTTCGGGAAGCCGCTGGCGACGAACCAGGGCATCCAGTTCCCGCTGGTCGAGCTGCAGACCCAGTGCGAGATGCTGCGAGCGTTGATCCACCGCACGGCGGCGCTCATGGATCGTGACGGTGCGTTCTCCCAGAGCGACAAGGTGTCGATGTGCAACTACTGGGCCAACCGGCTGTGCTGTGAGGCGGCCGACCGGGCGATGCAGGTGCACGGCGGCCTCGGCTATTCCCGCCACAAGCCGTTCGAGCACATCTACCGGCATCACCGCCGCTACCGGATCACCGAGGGCGCGGAGGAGATCCAGATGCGACGGGTGGCGGGCTACCTCTTCGGCTTCATGAAGCAGCGCGCCCCCAAAGGCGTCGACGAACCCTGACCCCTCCCGTCGCGCGTCGTGCCGGACACAACGCGCGACGCGACTGGCTGCGCCGATCAGCGGGCGCCGTCGAGCGCGCCGGTGAAGCCGGCGGGCGCGTACGGGCCGACCACGATCTGCTCGAGCGCCCCGATGCCGGTGCGGGCGCCGTCCCGGACCCGGCAGATCTGCTGGACGTGGATGTTCTCGGGTCGGAGCAGATCGAGTCGATCGGGATCGAATGCCTCCGACCCGGTGGCGAGCTCGCCGTGCCACGTGCCCTGCTTCCACGTCGGGTGGCCGTAGCCGAGACCCTTCATGTGGAAGCGCAACATCGGATCGAGCTCGATCGTGCGGCGGTCGCCCTCGAGCGACCACAGGTCGATCTCGGCGCGGGCGGCCAGTCGGGTTCCGGGTCGGTACCGGACCCGGTGCGCGGCCGTCGCCATGTGGGTCTCGTCGCCCGACGGCGACTCGGGAACCTGGGTCGAGTCGCCGTGCAGCGGCGCGGTCATCGCCTCGCGGACCAGCGCCTCGCCGCGTGGTCCGTCGAAGAACAGAGCATGTGAGACGTGGTCGTCCCAGAACAGTGGCGCCCACAGGAAGAAGATGCCGCCGAGCTGGCTGGGTGCCCCTGGCGGATCGGGCTCGCCGACGCCGCGGATGCCCCACGATCGATCCTTGGTGCCGAGCCAGTCGGCGACCGACAGCTCGTCATCGGGGGAGCGAACGGTGCCGTGCCAGCGACCGAACTGCGCGAACCGAGTTGCGTCCATGAAGCGCCGGGTACCGTTCCACAGCACCTGCCTCGTCTCCTCGAGCGGCGACGTGCGAGTCGAGAATGTCAGATCGCAGGCGATGCCCGACTCGTTGTCGTCGAGGACGACGCGAGCCACGCGGAGGGGTTCGGTGATCTCGAGCCGGAACGGACCCACCCGCATGTCGGTTCGTTCGGTCGGCGCCAGGCGTGAACCGAAGAAGCAATGCTGGCGACCACCGGCGGTGACCACGCTGAACGCGCAGTCGAGCACTCGCCGGTGGGGGTAGATCGCGATGCCGATGCCGAAGTACGCTGAACCGTCCGCCGTGTAGCCGTTGAACCAGGTCCGGTCGTAGACGTTGCGGTCGGAGCTCGCGGGATGGGCGATCGGTTCCGGCGTCTGGTGGATCGGGTAGTCGTCGAGTCGGTTCAGCACGGGTGGGCGCCTCCTGCGGGCGAACCTAGTGGCGCGCCCGCGCCGGTCGGCGAGTCCGTGCCCGCTGTGCCACACTCGACCGTGTGGAGACCGACGTGCGGTGACGGGGAGAATTGTCGTCATGGGCGTCGCCGGATCGGGCAAGTCCACCATCGGCGAGCTCCTCGCCGAACGGGTGGGCGCACCGTTCGTCGACGCCGACGCCCTCCACCCGACGGCGAACGTGGCGAAGATGTCCGCAGGCGTCCCGCTCACCGACGCCGACCGCTGGCCCTGGCTCGTCCGGGTGTGCGAGCAGCTCGCAGCGCATGAATGCGTGGTGGTCGGCTGCTCGGCGCTCGCTCGCCGATACCGCGACGTGCTCCGGGGAGCCGGCGACATGGTGTTCGTCCATCTGTCGGTCGAACGCGGCGACGTGATCGACCGATTGTCGGCTCGCGGCGGTCACTTCATGGGTGTCGGGATGGTCGACAGCCAGTTCGCCACCCTCGAGCTGCCGGGGGCGTCGGAAGCCGATGTGGTCACGGTCGATGCGTCCGCGCATGTGGACGCGGTGGTCGCCGCAGTGCTCGCCGAGCTCGGCTCGTCCTCGGACGGAGCTGGGCGGTGCTCCCCCGAATCGTGACGATTCACGAAACGTGGGGGAACACGCGCAGAACTTCGCCGGCATCGCTCGACGGGAACCCTCCCGGTCCGTACCGTCTGCCTCATGTCCGTCGACACCCTCCCGGTGACCGAGCCGGTGGCCCGCCTGAAGCATCCACGGGCGATCCGTTGGCTGCACTGGATCAACGTCCCGCTGCTCGCAGTCATGATCTGGAGTGGGCTGCGCATCTACTGGGCCGAGGACGTGTACGCGTTCGGTCTCGGCGATTGGCAGTGGTTCGCGTTCTTCCCGGACGTGGTCTACGACCGGCTCGACCTCGACCGCCATCTCGCCCGCGGTATGGCGTTCCACTTCGCCTTCGGTTGGTTGTTCGTCATCAACGGGTTGGTCTACACGATCTATCTGGCTGCCAGCGGCGAATGGCGCCACATCGTGCCCGATCGCAAATCGGTCCCCGAGGCCGCCGGCGTGGTGCTGCACGATCTCCACCTCCGCGACGACGCGCCGCCCCAGGGGCGCTACAACGCGGCGCAGCGCATCTCCTACACGATCGTGCTGGTGATGGCACTGATCATCGTCGTGAGCGGATTCGCGATCTACAAGCCGAGCCAGCTCCACCCGCTGCCGCTGCTGTTCGGTGGGTACCAGGGGGCCCGACTCGTCCACTTCACGATGACGATCGGGATCGTGCTGTTCTTCGTGGTGCACCTGGTGCAAGTGATCCGCGCAGGTTGGGGCAACTTCCGGGGCATGGTCACCGGCTACGAGATCGAGCGGCCGGACACGATCGATTTCGCTGCTCCCGCTCCGACGCCCCCGCAGAGCGACGACCGCACGGGCGAGCAGGTGGGACCGTGAACGAGCAGACCGCCCCCGACGTACGGGCTCTCGACGCCGAGCATCCCGACGGCGGCCGCCGATCAGCCTCGATCGAGCGGGAACTCGCGCTGCGCGCCGCCGCCCGCAGCGGGCCGGCGATCCCGATCGACGAGTTCAGACGCCGATCGCGGCGCTCGTTCCTCACCGGTGGCGCCGGGTTGGTCGCCGCCGGCCTCGCCTGGAGGTGGGTGCAGACCCAGTCGACCGCCGACGGCATCCCACGGGTGCTCCGCGACACGCTCGAGACCAACGAGTCGATCTGGAGCAACCTGTCACGAGCTCGGTCGGCGCCGGAGTACGACATCGGTGACGCCACCCCGATCCGGGTCAACGGTCGGATCGGCATCCGCGACGAGATCGACGTCGCCAGTTGGACCGTTCGCGTCGAGGGACCTGACGGCGAGCTGCTCGACGAGCTCGACATCGACGCCTTCGAGGCGCTGCCGCAACGCGACCTCGTGATCGAGCACAAGTGCATCGAGGGCTGGTCGAGCATCGTCCATTGGGGCGGGGCGCGATTCAGCGACCTCCATGCCCGCTACGCGGACGTGGTGGGCGACGTGCCCTACGTCGGCCTGACGACACCCGACGGCGAGTACTACGTCGGGTGGGACATCGAATCGATCATGCATCCGCAGACCCTGCTCGCCCTCCGCGAGCACGGCGAGCCACTCGACCAACAACACGGCGCTCCGTTGCGGTTGGCGACCCCGAACAAGTACGGGATCAAGACACTCAAGCGGATCGGAGTGATCCGCTACAGCCGCGAGCGTCCTGCCGACTACTGGGCCGAACGCAGCTACGACTGGTACGCGGGGTTGTGAACGAGGGCGGGCGGAGCGTTGTGAGCAGGGTTGTGAACGGGGGCGGGCGGAGTGTTGTGAGCAGGGTTGTGAACCGGGGCGGGTGGAGCGTTGCCGTGTGGGCCTTGCGGTGGTGGTCACCATCACGGCGGTCATCGTCCTGGGTGGCGCCCCGGACAAGGACATCGCAGGGCCCCAGATCGCCGCTGCCGACGCCTCGGGCGCCACGTCGACGACGGTGCCCGTACCCGACCTGACCGACCGCGGCGTGCACCCCGAACTGGTCGAGATCGACGACTGGTCGCAGAGCGGGGTCACGTCGCTCGAGTCACGACGGGGTCGTCGTCGCCCTGACCCGCTGGACGCTCACCCGATCAGCCGGCGAGCACCATCGTCCAGTACGGGGTGCCGTCGGCGGCGTTGGCGACCGCAACGCCGATGTGGGTGAACGACGGGTTGAGGATGTTGGCCAAATGCCCCGACGAGTTCATCCAACCGTCCACGACCGACGCTGCCGACGAGTAGCCGGCGGCGACGTTCTCACCCCAGGTCCCGGCCGAGAATCCGGCGCGGGCGATGCGGTCGCCGGCGTTGGAACCGTCGGAGCCGGTGTGCGACATTCTGCCCGTCGTCGCCTGGTCGACGGAGTGGGCCACCGCGGCCTGACCGAGGGAGCCGCTGCTCGCGAGTGACGGGAGCCCGGCGGCTGCGCGCTGCGCATTGGTCAGCTCGATGGCTCGCGACGACGTCGTGCCCCCAGGTGCGAGAACCGGTGGCTGGGTCGCCGGCGGCTGCGTCGGGGGTGGTGTTGTTGGTGGTGGTGGTGGTGGCTGTGGTGGCTGTGGTGGTGGCTGTGTCGGGGCGGGTGACACCACGGGAGCGGCGGTGGTGGGCGGCAGCGTCACGACGATGGTGGTCGGTGGTGCCGTCGTCGTGGATGTCGAGGTCGAGGTCGTGGAGGTCGAGGTCGTGGAGGTCGACGTCGTGGAGGTCGACGTCGTGGAGGTCGACGTCGTGGACGACGGGAAGATCGAGGATGTCGTGGTGGAGTTCGTCGACGAGGGTGCGGACGCGACGGTGGAGGGCGAGGTGGACCCGGAGAGCGACGCCTCGCCCGAACCGGTGCACTGGGTGATCAGGATCACTATCAGGGCGGCCAGTCCGAACGCGCTGAGGGCCGTTCGGGTCTGTGGGGGTGTGGTCATGGCGTGCCTCTCTGCCCGCTCTGGTGACGACGCCCGCGCCCGGTGTTCTACACGACCCGGGCGCGGTCGTCCACGCGGCCACCGGATCCGTGACGATCGCGGCCGCACTGGTCATCCCCCGAGCGGCGGCCGGCGATCGTCGAGAGCACGACTTCATGGTCGCCAGTGAGCCACCGCTGGTGGAGCGCATGCCTCGTCGTGGTGTGCATCGGTGGGCGGGTGGCGGCCAGGCTTGCCGGAGGGCGAGCGACGAGGGCGGGGTGTTCAGCTCGTCGAGAGCCAGGCGGCCGTGTCGGTCGGCAGCCCGCCGGTGACGTCAGCGGATGCGATCAAGACCTCACCGTCGGGGAGCGGCACGGTCGCGGGACCGAAGTTCACGACGCACAGCACACCCGAACCACGTCGGAAGGCGAGCACGTTCGGATCGAGCTCGACCCAATCGAGCTCCTCGTCGTCGACCAGCCGGGCTGCGCGAATCGCAATCGCACTGCGGTACAGCTCCAGCGTCGAGTCGCCGTTGCCCGTCTGGGCGTCGACGGAGAGCTCGCCGAAGATCGCGGGTTGGGGGAGCCACGGTTCGCCGTTCCCGAAGCCGAACGATGGGCCGCTCTCGGACCACGGGATCGGGACCCGGCAGCCGTCGCGTCCCTTCAGACGATGCCCGGAGTTGTTCCAGACCGGATCGTCGAGCACCTCGGGAGGGAGATCCCAGACCTCGGGCAGCCCGAGCTCCTCGCCCTGGTAGAGGTAGACCGATCCGGGCAGCGCCAAGAGGATCAGCGCCGCCGCACGGGCGCGTCGGAGTCCGAGGTCGGCGTCGAGCAGATCGTGCGGGCCCGTCAACGGCCACTCCCGCCACCGGACGTCGCTCGGGAGGCCGAATCTCGTTGCGTGGCGCATCACGTCGTGGTTCGAGAGCGTCCACGTGGGGGTCGACCCGACAGCGTGTGCCGACGCCCACGCCCGTTCGACTGCCGACCGGAGCCGGCTCAGCTCCCACGGCGTCTCGAGGAAGTCGAAGTTGAACGACTGGTGGTATTCGTCGGGTCGCAGATAGTGCTGGAGCCGATCGGGGTGGACCCAGGCCTCGGCGACCATCATCACGTCGCGGCCCGACTCGTCGAGCACCCCTCGCCACCGGCGGTTGATGTCGTGGATGCCGAGCCGGTCCCAGTGAGGATGGTCGGCCGACCGGATGCTCGCCAGGACCTGCTCGGTGCGCTCCAGGTCGGGGAACGTCTGGTCCTTGACCATGCCGTGAGCGACATCGATTCGGAACCCGTCGACGCCGCGGTCGAGCCAGAACCGGAACACAGCGTCGAACTCGGCCCGGACCTCCTCGTTCTCCCAGTTGAGATCGGGTTGGCTCGGGTCGAAGAGGTGCAGGTACCACTCACCGTCGTCGACACGCTCCCAGGCCGATCCACCGAACACTGCGGTCCAGTTGTTGGGCGGTTCGCTGCCGTCGGGCCCACGGCCCGGACGGAAGATGTACCGGTCGCGCTCGGGCGAACCCGGTCCGGCGGCGAGCGCCTCACCGAACCAGCGGTGCTCGGAGGACGTGTGGTTGGGGACGAGGTCGACGATCACGTGGATGTCGTGCTCGTGCGCTTCGTCGAGGAGTTGCTCGGCCTCGTTCAGGGTGCCGAAGCGGGGGTCGATGTCGCGGTAGTCGGCCACGTCGTAGCCGCCGTCGTGGAGCGGTGAGGGGTACCACGGGCTGATCCAGATCGCGTTGATGCCGAGTTCCGCGAGGTAGGGGAGTCGGCTCCGGATACCGGCGATGTCGCCGGTGCCGTCGCCGTTGCCGTCGGCGAACGAACGGGGATACACCTGGTAGACGACGCCGTGCCGCCACCAGCTGGGCGCGTGGGCGGAGGCCTGGACCGGGCCGGTGGACGAGTCGTGCGCTGACACCGCCACAGTATGCAAGCGTTTACAGCCCGGATGCCAGGCGAACTCAGCCGATCGCGCCGTCGCGGTCGGCCCAGTACGGCTCGCGCAGCTCGCGCTTGAGCACCTTGCCCGGCCCGGACTTCGGGAGCGGATCGGTCGAGAACGCCACCGAACGTGGCACCTTGTAACCGGCGATTCGGTCCCGGCAATGGGCGATCAGCGCAGCCTCGTCGACGTCGCCGAGCGCGTCGGGCTCGGATCGGAGGACGACCACGGCGTGCACCGCCTCGCCCCACTGCTCGCTCGGAACACCGAACACGGTCGCCTCGAGCACGGCCGGATGGGTGTAGAGCGCGTCCTCGACCTCCGTGCAGTAGATGTTCTCACCGCCCGAGATGATCATGTCCTTCGAGCGATCGAGCAGGAACAGATAGCCCTGCTCGTCGAGCCGCCCGACGTCGCCGGTCCAGTACCAACCGTCGCGGAGCGCGGCGGCGGTCTGCTCGGGCTTGTTCCAGTACCCGGCCATCACGTTCGCGCCACGGACGGTGACCTCGCCGGCCTCGCCGGGACCGAGCGCGGCACCGCCGGAGGCGCGGATCACGACTTCGCAGCCCATCACCGGTCGGCCTGCCGACTTCTCACGTGGCGTGCCGAGCAGATCGACCTCGTCGAACAGTCCGGTGACGAGCGGCGAGGTCTCCGTGGCCCCGTACAGGTGCACGAACCTGGTCCCGGGGAACGCCTGGACCCCACGGCGTACGACCTCCATGGCGATCGGCGATCCACCGTGCGCGTAGGTGGTGAAGCTGGACACGTCGCGAGGGCGCACGAGCTGTTCCTCCACCGTCGCCGCCACCATCGTTGGCACACCGAGGGTCTGGGTGATCTGTTCCGACTCGACGAGATCGAGCATCGTGCCCGGATCGAAGACCGGCAGGATCACCTGGGTTGCTCCGAGGAAGATCGACTGCAGCACGCTGACCGAGCCGGCGGCATGGAACATCGGCGCCATGATCAGGTACCGGTCGTCGCCGCTCATCGGCTGGGCGAACTGGGCGTTCACCGCGTTCGCCACGAGGTTGCGGTGCGTCAGCATGACTCCCTTGCTGACCCCGGTCGTGCCACCGGTGTAGAAGAGTCCAGCCAGATCGTGCTCCGCGATCGCCTGGTCGTCGAACGCCACCTCGTCCGACGCACCGACCAGTTCGTCGTACTCACCGAGGTCGATCCGGATCACTCGCTCGACGAGGTCGGCCAACGAGCCCGGGTCGCGGTCGCAGAACAGGATGCGGGCCCCGGAGTCCTGGAGTGCGTAGGCGAGCTCGGGTTGGGCCCAGCGGAAGTTGAGCGGTACCTGGACACGCCCGGCCATCGACACCCCGCAGTAGAGCTCGGTGAACGGGATCGAGTTGAACGAGACGACGGCCACCCGATCGCCGGGAGCGATGTCGAGATCGACCAGGAGGCCGTGGAGTCGGCGAAGGCGAGCGCCGAACTCGCGATACGTGAGTCGCGTATCACCGCACACGAGCGCTTCGTGGTCGAGCGCCACGGTCTCGGCGCGTCGGAGGGCGTGGACGAAGGTTTGCACGCGGCCATGATCGCGCCGATGCCCTGACAGGTGCGAGACGGTCTGGCTACGCTGGTGGCCCGATGGCGAAGCAGACGATGCCGAAGAAGGGGATCACCCCGCCCAAGGGGCGGCCGACTCGCTCGCGCAACGCTTCGTATCGCACCCAGCGGGTGTTCGGTCCGGTGGCGCAATGGATCGCCGCCGCCGTGCTCCTGCTGCTCGTGATCGCCGTGATGATCATCCTCACCGACGGCGGCGACTTCAACCCGTTCAACGACGACAGCTCCGGGGCTATGGGCGGATCTGGTGCGGCAGCGCTCCCACTCGCCGCCGGCCGCGCAGGATAGGTCGGATCAGCCGAGCTCGATCGGCTCGGTGTCGCACTGGATGTAGTCGGCGACGTTCTGCGCATGGCGCGCGTAGACCGACGCTTCGTCGCCGATCTCGGGGTCGTCGATCCGGCTCGCCCACAGGTCGCGTTGCTCGATGACACCGTCGCAGCCGGACTCGATCGCGATGTCGACCGTCTGCTGAACGATCTCGGGCACGTCACCCTCGAATCTCGTCGTGGCACTGGGCCGGATCTCGATCCGCCGGCCGTCGAGCGTGTCACCGACGAACACGATCTCGGGCACCGTCGTCGGCGGCGCTGTGGTGGTCGGCGAGATCACGTCGGCGCACGTGGGAGCGGTCCGGACGGCATCGTCGTCGACCCGGCTGCACCGCAGCGACACGAACGTCGCCGCGTCGTAGCCGATGATGCCGGGATAGCGATCCAGTTGGGCGGTCAGCGCGGCGTACGACCGGCACGTCAGGAGCGCTGTGTCGAGCAGGCGGACCTGTTCGGATACCTCGGTCGCGAACGATGCCTCGCGCACCGAGGTCGCGGCATCCTGCGCCATCAGCGTCGTCGCCCGGCAGATCGCAACCGGCGAGTGCGGTGGCGCCGAGCGCGGCCACACCGAGCGCCATGGCCCGGAACGATGCGCTTCGGGGGAGGGGGGAACGGAGACGTCCAATCACGCGTCGACATGTTGACGCGCGGAGGCCGTCATTACCAGTACCCCCGGGCGTCGTCGCGGCGACCGGGGCGTCTCGCGGCCCGCCCGCTATCCTGCTCAACGCTGGCGACGTGGCCGAGTGGCTGAGGCAACGGCCTGCAAAGCCGTCTACGCGGGTTCGATTCCCGCCGTCGCCTCCAGCGCCTGAGCAGGTTCCGCCTGCTCAGGCGCTCTGTCCGTCCTCGTCGAGCGGTGAGGTTGTCAGCGCCTGTACCGACGAGTGCTGCCCAGCCACCTGCCCAGCCACCTCGATCGTGCCGAATGCGACCCGGCGCACCGGTCGACTGGAGCGACACGCACGACCCCGAACGACCGCCCACGTTCCCACACGATCGTGGCCGTAGGTCGTCGAGCTGATCGTCGACGCTACGCGCCGCCGCTCCTTCGCCACCGGGAACGGCCCGTGCACCGATCAGAGCATCGGTTGGCCCAGGGGGCGGCTGATCATCGCGCCCATCGGTCCGGCGATCGACGGCACGTGGATCGCATCGCTCGATGCCATCTTGATCGGTGCGGAGTCGCCGTCGAGGGGGCCGAAGAGCGACAGCGACGCCAGCTCGTCGAGTGCGACCATGGTCGATCTCATCGCGTCGGCGGGAACCGGACGGCTGATCAGGTACCCCTGCGCCTTCCCACACCCGAGCTCGCGGAGCCCCTGGAGCTGGTGCACGGTCTCGACGCCCTCGGCAACGAGATCGAGGTCCATCGAATGGGCCATCGCGATGATGGTGCGAACGAGCGAGCGGTCGTTGCTGTGCTCATCGATTCCCTGAACGAACGCACGGTCGATCTTGATGCGCTGGATCGGGAATTGCCGCAGCAGCGAGAGCGATGAGAACCCGGTACCGAAGTCGTCGAGGGCGAGACGGACACCCATCGACCGGATCTGGCGCAGCGTTCGCTGTGCGAGCTCGGGTTCTTCGAGCATCATCGATTCGGTCATCTCCAGCCACAGCAGCTGCGGGGACACGTCGCTGCGGCCGAGCACGTCGTGGACGATGTCGGCGAAGTTCGGATCCGCGATCTGCCGCGGTGAGACGTTCACCGACATCGTCGTCGTCGGCGCGACGACCCCGTCGTCGATCCAGCCGCGGAGCTCCCGCAGTGCGTCCGCCAGTGCCCAGGCACCGAGCTCGCAGATGATGCCGGTCTCCTCGGCGATCGGGATGAAGTCGCCGGGCGACACGATCGTGCCGTCGGAGCGTTGCCAGCGCATGAGCGCCTCGAACCCGCTCACCCGACCGGTGACGATGTCGACGATCGGCTGATGGTAGAGCCGCAACTCCTGCCGCCCGATCGCCCCGTGCAGTGCCTGCTCGACGTCCATCCGCTGCGTGAGGTGAGCCTGCATCGAGTCGTCGAAGAGCGAGACCCGGTTGCGACCGTCGGCCTTGGCCCGGTGGGTGGCGATGTCAGCGCGTCGCATCAGTTCCTCGGCCGAGATCGTCCGGTTCCGCGGCGCGACCGCCACGCCGATGCTCGCGGTGACGAACACGGTCGACTCGGCCACGGTGATCGACGGCGCGAGTGCGTCCCGGATCGCTGCCGCCCGGTGCACGGCGTCCTCGGCCGACGTGGTCGACGCGTCCACGACGACGAAGTCGTCGCCGCCCGAACGGGCGACGATTCCATCGAACTCGGCAGCAGCAGCCTGCAGCCGTTCGCTCAGCAGCACGAGCACACGATTGGCGTCGTAGTGACCGAGGCTGTCGTTGATGTTCTTGAAGCGATCGAGGTTGAGCTGGATGATCGTGGGGTGGTGGTCGGTCCGCCACGTCGTTTCGAGCGCGTCGTCGACGCACTCGACGAAGCGGGTGCGGGTCGGGAGCCCCGTCAGTTCGTCCCGATGCAACTTCCACATCAGCTCGCGGTGGGCGAGCGCGTGATCTCGGGTCGCGATGCGGAGACGTGAGACCACCATGATCACGAGCAGCGCCGTTCCACCCGTGCGCACGACGACGTCGATGTTCGACGTCGGGGAGATGGCGGCGATCAGGGCCACCGGTGCGAGCACGCTGGCGCCCATGATGAGCAGCCGGACCGGCGTGTCGGCCCGAAGGAGCTCGGCGTCGCCCACGGTCTCGAGCGTCGCCGGCGCGTCGCGATGGCTGAGCCCGGCGCACATCATCAAGAACGCGGCAACGTAGAGCGAGACGCCGACGCCGTGTCGACCACCGGTCATGTCGTCGACGAGGTGGAGCCGGCTGCCGAGGGCGGCGGCGAGGTTGGCGACGGCGGCTGCGGCCACGAATCGCATCGTGCGATTACCGGTGAGCCCGGTGAACATCAGATCGACGGTGAACGTCATCAGCAGAGCCGAGAGTGGGAAGTAGGCGGCGGCCGCCATGGCCAGCCCGTTCGAGGTGTCCTGATCCTGGATCAACGGCCGGGCGATGACCAACCATGCCATCATCGAGGCGCCGACCGCCACAGTCGCGACGTCGACGATGTCACGAACGCGCAGATGCCCGTGTCGGCGCCACACCACGGTGGCGAGCAGCGCAGTGATGGCGATCCCCACGACGAGGTCGGACAGGACGTGGTGCCAGTGCAGGTCGTGGAGCGAGTTGTCGTTCTCGTCCAGGTGGAGTCCGACCAACCGGGCGGCAGCCAGCGCGACCGCGACGACGAAGATCACGGGCATGCGGTGGATGCGCCACGCGACGAGAGCGGCGATCGCCCCGGCCGCGAGGACTCCGCCGCGGATCAGAGTCTCGGTGAATCCCGGAGCCCCGAGCGGGCTCGCGCCGACGACGACCGCGGCCATGGCGAACAGCCAGGGCGTGGCGCTCAGCGCTCGGCTCAAGGTGGCTCCGTTCTGGTGGTCGTGGATCGGTCGGGTCCGACGGAAAGCCGCTCCTTCCGCCCCGTCAGCTCCGTATCGGCCGTTACGTCAAGTTTCTGTAGAAGAAACTTCGCGTTTGGTACAAGTCGCCGGCCGGCGCGCGGGACCCCTCCGCACCTCCATTCGGGTACCTCGCGCGGCTCCAGGGGACCGAGGCGCTACCGTGTGGAGTCATGAGCGCCGCCGGCGTCCGTACCTCCGCATGACCAGCACCGACACGTTCACCACCGTCGTCGTGCCAGGACCTCACCTGATGTCCGCGCTCCTGGGCCCTCGCGATCAGTATCTGCGTCAGATCGAGCGGCAGTTCCCGGACGCCGAGGTCGCGGTCCGCGGCAACGAGATCTCGGTGCGCGGCGGTGACACCGAGCAGCTGGGTCGGCTCTTCGAGGAGCTCGTCGGCCTGCTCGAACGTGGTCACGAGCTCGACGACCGGACCCTCGAGCGGGCGATCGGGATGGTGCGCTCCGACGAGCGGCCGACCGAGGTCCTCACCCATCAGGTGCTCAAGGGTGCCAAGGGCCGCAACGTGCGCCCCAAGACCGCGGGTCAGAAGCGCTACGTCGACGCGATCCGCAACAACATCATCACCTTCGGGATCGGTCCCGCCGGGACCGGCAAGTCGTGGCTGGCCGTCGCGATGGCCGTCCAGGCGCTCCAGGCCAAGCAGGTGCAGCGCATCATCCTGACGCGCCCGGCGGTCGAGGCCGGCGAACGCCTCGGGTTCCTCCCGGGCGATCTGATGGCCAAGATCGACCCGTACCTCCGTCCGCTCTACGACGCCCTCTACGACATGGTCGACCCGGAAGGTGCCGCCAAGCTGCTCGAGCGTGGCACCGTCGAGGTCGCGCCGCTCGCCTTCATGCGTGGCCGCACGCTCAACAACAGCTTCATCATCCTCGACGAGGCGCAGAACACGACCCCGGAGCAGATGAAGATGTTCCTGACCCGGATCGGATTCGGTTCGAAGGTGGTCGTGACCGGCGACGCCACCCAGGTCGACGTCCCCGATGGCCGATCCGGGGTCAAGGGCCTCGAGCGCGTGCTGGGTGGCATCGAGCAGCTCGCCTTCGTCTCCCTCACCGCGGCGGACGTGGTTCGACACCAGATCGTCGCCGACATCGTCGCCGCCTACGAACGCGACAGCGAGGAGGCCGAGGCGCAGCGGACGGCGGGCCGCGCCCGGAGCGTGACAGGCGATGGTTGACCCGCTCAGTCCCACCGGCGTCGATGCGTCGACCCGTGTCGATGTCGTGGTGAGCGACGAGCAGACCGAGGTGACGATCGACGCCGACCGGTGGGCGCGTCTCGCTGCGGCCGTGTTGCGCGACGAGCGACGGACGGGTGAGCTCACGCTCACGTTCGTCGAACCGGCTGAGATCGCCGCCCTCAACCGAGATCACATGGGGATCGACGGTCCGACCGACGTCTTGTCGTTCCCGCTCGATGCCGAGCAACCCGATGCGTCGTTACCCGGACCCGTCTTGCTCGGCGACGTGGTGGTCTGTCCGGCGGTCGCCGCGCTGTCGGCGCCCGAGCACGCCGGAACACTCACCGACGAGTTGGCCCTGCTCACCGTGCACGGCGTGCTCCACGTCCTCGGCCACGACCACGCCGAACCCGGCGAGGCGGCCCGCATGCGAGCCCGCGAGCTCGAGCTGTTGGTGGCCCACCACTGGGATGGTCCGCCACCGCCCGACTTCACGCAGGAGCAGTCGGCACCATGACCGGGACCGACATCGGCCTGCTCGTCGCGATCGCAGCGATCCTGCTGGCGTTGATCGTGCTCGCGGTCGCCGAGACCGGACTGAACCGGATCTCGCGCGTCAAGGCACAGGCCATGGCCGATTCCCAGTCGACCAAGGCGAGTCGAGCGTTGGTGGGTCTCGTCGAGCACCCTGAACGCTTCATCAATCCGCTCCTCGTCACGGTGACCGTGCTCCAGACCGCACAGGCGTTCCTGACGACCATCCTCGCCGACCGGCTGTTCGGAGCGTGGGGCGTGGCCGGAGCGTTCGTCGTCAACGTGGTGGTGTTCTTCGTCATGGCCGAGTCGATGCCGAAGACCTGGGCGGTCCTCCACACCGAGCGAGCGGGCCTCGCGACGGCCCGCTTCATGGCAGCGCTGGTCAGCTTTCCGCCGTTGCGCCTCATCTCGCGCGGACTGATCGGCCTGACCAACATCCTGCTCCCGGGCAAGGGCCTCAAGCAGGGCCCGTTCGTGAGCGAGCAGGAGCTGCTCGGCATCGTCGGGGCGGCCGCCGAGGACGAGGTCATCGAGCACGAGGAACGTGAGCTCATCGAGAGCATCATCGAGTTCGGCGACACCGTGGCGCGCGAGGTGATGATGCCACGACCCGACATGGTGATCATCCCCAACGAGTCGACGATCTCGAGCGCGCTCGATCTCGCGATCGCGAACGGGTTCAGCCGCCTCCCGGTGTTCGGGCCGGGAGACACCGACGTCATCGGTCTCTCGTACACCAAGGATCTGATCCGCGCCGAGCGCGAGGGCCGGGGTGATCTTTCGGTCCTCGATCTCGTCCGTCCGGTCCGCTTCATCCCCGAGAACAAGCCGGTGAGTCGCCTGATGCGCGAGATGCAGGCCGGCAAGTTCCACCTCGCGATCGTCGCCGACGAGTACGGCGACGTCGCCGGTCTGATCACGCTCGAGGATTGCCTCGAGGAGCTGGTCGGCGAGATCGTCGACGAGTACGACATCGAGGAGCACACCGTCGAACGGCTGCCCAACGGCGACTTCCTGGTCGACGGTGGGCTCTCGATCGACGAGCTCAACGAGCTCCTCGACGGCTCGTTGCCGAACGATGACTGGGACACCGTCGGTGGTCTCGTCTTCAGCACGCTCGAGCACGTCCCCGCCCCAGGCGAACAGCTCGAGTTCGGCGGGTGGCACTTCACCGCCGAGGAGGTCGAGGGGCGACGGGTCCGCCTCGTCCGTGTGCGTGAGGCACCGACGGCCGACGACGCCGAGCTCGACGACGACAACGCCCACGCCTCGAACTGAGTCCGCTCATCGGGCCTCACCGGTCGCGAGGCCGGCCAGGACGGGACGCGCGAACAAGCCGGCGGCGACCAGCGTGATCGCCCCACCGGCGAGGAACGGCACCTTCAGGTTCGTCGCGAACGCGACGAAGCCACCCGCTGCGACACCCGTTGCACTGGCGGCCGCGCCCAGCCATCGGTACACCGCGTTCACCCGTCCGAACCGATCGGCCGGGATGATTCGCTGACGGATCGTCACGGTCACGATGTTCCAGATCGTGATGGCACCCCCGAGCACGAACCCGGCGGCAGCGACGATCCAGGCGGCCGGCGCGAGACCGATGACGAGTTGGGCGGCGCCGAAGACGAGATAGGGGACCACGATCGACGTGCGCAGCCCGATCGCGCCGATCAGACGTGGGCCGAGCAGACCGCCCGACGCCGCGCCGATCGCCGTGATGGCGAGGAGGATGCCGAACTCGCTGCTGCTGAGACCGAGCTCCACGACCGCGTACTTGACGAAGATCCCCTGTCCGAACATGAGCCCGAGATTGGTGACGCCGAACATGAGCGCCAGCGTGCGCAGCAGCCGGTGCTCGAGCAACCAGCGGAGTCCGGCCCGCAGCCGATGGTCGAACGGCGTCGGAGAGGGCTCCGTCGGGACGCGGCGCGGGCGGATGGTGGCGATGAGGACCGCCGCGATCCCGAACGAGACCGCGTTCGCCGAGAACGGGACGCCGGGCGACACATCGAACAGCACGGCGCCGATCGAGAGTCCGGCGATGCTGCCGGCGACGACCTCGGCCGCGAAGAGCAAACCGTTGGCCCGTTCGAGTTGGTCGGGTTCGACCAGCATGGGGAGGAACGCCTGCGCCGTGCTGTCGAAGACGACCTCGCAACCCCCGACGACCAGCAGCAGGGCGACCAGCGACCAGATGGAGAGCCGATCGGTCACGGCACCGACCGCGATCATCGTGAACAGACCGATGCGGATCAGGTTCGCGAGCACCATCAGGAGTTGGCGGTCGATGCGGTCGACGACGACCCCGACGGGGAGCGCGATGAGGAGCCATGGCAGGAAGGTCGCGAACGTGGTGAGTGCGAGCAACCGCTCGTCGTCGGTCAGCGACAGAGCCAGGAGCGGCATCGCAACGAAGTTGATGCCGTCGCCGAGGTTGCTGATCGCGCTCGCCGTCCACTGGCGCCAGTAGGCACCTGGAAGGGAACGGGCCGGGGTCGCGGTGACCTCGGTCACGAGTGCCCGGTGCCCGGGGCGCGGCACGGAGTCGAGCGATCTGGCGCCGGGATCAGCACGGCGGCGAGATTAGTCGGCGTCCGCCCGCAGGCTCTCACGTCGGAGCTTGCCGAGCGCCGTGCGTGGCAGTTCGGCCCGGATGACCACACGGCGAGGTGCTGCGTAGCCGGGGAGGTGCGCCTTGACGTGGTCGCGGAGCTGGTCGAGCGACGGTGCGACACCCGTGTCGACGGGCACGACGAGCGCGGTCACGATCTGGCCCCATTCCGGGTCGTCGACGCCGATGACCGCCGCGTCGACGACACCCGGATGCTCGCGCAGGACGGCCTCGACGGGCTCGGGCCACACGTTCTCGCCGCCGCTGATGATGAGATCACCGCGGCGCCCGTGGACCGTGAGCAACCCGTCGGGCTCGATGGCGCCGAGGTCGCCCGTCGCGAACCAGCCGTCGGGTTGCTTCGGATCGACGCCGTCGCGGTAACAGCGCAGCAGCATCGGGCCACGGACGCGGATCTCGCCGTCGACGATCCGGATCGTCACGCCGTCGAGCGGTCGGCGGTCGTACACGACACCGCTACCGGTCTCGGTCATGCCGTACGTCGTCACGGTGTTCGGTGGCCGATCCGCAGGTGGGCGCGAGCCACCGAGCACGATGGTGCGGAATCGTGTCGGATCGATGCGGCGCAGGGCGGTCGCCACGAGCGACACGAGCGTCGCCCCGCTCGATTCGGCCGCGGCCGGGTCGAAGACGGGCTGGACGGTGAGCCGGGTTCCCGTGTGAAGTGCGCGGGTGACGACCGACAGGCCACCGACGTGGGCGAGCGGGAGGCATGCGAGCCAGTGGTCGTCGGAGCCCACCGCGAGGCGGCGCGACGTGGCGTCGGCGGACGCCGCGACGGCGTCGTGGGAGAGCACGACACCTTTTGGGACGCCCGTCGAACCGCTCGTGGCGACGACGAGCGCATCGCCCGTCTCCACCGGACGCCCGCCGCCGACGGGGTGTCGCCCGTCGGCATCGACGAGGATCGAGGCGCCCATCCGCTCGATCAGGTCCGACTTCGCCGGTGTGGCGAAGCGCTGATCGACCGGCAGGGCGGCGTCGCCGTCGTCCCAGATCCGTTGGAGCTCGTCGACGAAGCGCGCGTCACCCGGCAGGTCGATGGCGACGAGGCGTCGCACCTCAGTCGGCAACCGGGTCGATGGGGGTGTGGACGCCCTCGGCGTCCTGGATCTGCTCAGCGATGGCGAGGCAGCGGAGATCGGTGTACTTGTCGCCGATGATCTGGACACCGACGGGCAGATCGGTGGCCGTGCCGCACGGCACGACGGCGCCCGGGAGACCGAGGACGTTGGCCGGCAGGACCGGTCGGAGCGTGTCGCGCAGGATGCCGGAGATCTCGTCGCCCCGGAGGTCCGCGCCGTGCTCGAACGCCGGGAACGCCCAGGTCGGTGACAGCAGAACCGGGTACTGCTGGAAGAACACCGACCAGTCGCGCATCAGCTTGAAGCGTGCCGCTTGGAGATCGAGCGTCGACTGCAGCGTCGGGGCCGGATACTGCTCGATCAGCGAGTCGATCACCGACTTCGCATCGTCGGACAACACGAGGTCGAGCAGCGGCCGCTGGGCGTTGATGTCGGCGATGAGCAGCATCGCCCACAGCATCGCCGTCTCCTCGTAGTCGGGTGGGATCGCTTCGACCACGTCATGGCCGCGATCGGCGAGGAGGTCGCCCGCGCGACGTACAGCGGCGGCGATCTCGGGGTGGGTGTCGCCTCCCGGCGGATTGGCCAGGACCGCGACCCTGATGCGCTCGTCGGCACCGAGGTCGGTGAGCATCGCCGGGATCGAGCGCGGGTCGCGGTGGTTCCACCCGGCCATCGCGACGAGCCCGGCCCGGACGTCGCTCACGTGTCGGGCCATCGGCCCTTCACAGACCATCTGTTGGGCAGCGAGCATCAGATCCTCCGGCGGGACCACGGTCGCCATCGGCACCACCCCGACGGTCGGCTTGATCGACGCGATGCCGCAACAGTGCGCCGGGTTGCGCAACGAGCCGCCGATGTCGTTGCCGATGCCGATCGGGCTCATTCCGGCGGCGATCGCGGCGGCCTCACCCCCGCTGGAGCCGCCGGCCGTCACACCGGGATGCCACGGGTTGCGAGTCAGCCCGTGAAGCGACGAGTCGGTGTGCACCCGGAGTCCGAGATCGGGCAGATTCGTGCGGGCGAACGGGATCGCGCCGGCGGCCCGCATCCGCTCGACGGTCGGCGCATCGATCGGCGCGATCGCATCGGCCAGCGCCGGAACCCCCTGTGTGGTCGGCGTGCCGGCCAGATCGATGTTCTCCTTGACGGTGCACGGCACGCCGTGGAGCGGACCGAGGCGGTTGCCGTCGGCGACCGCCGCATCGGCAGCGTCCGCGGCGGCCAGGGCCTCGTCGTCGAGGCGGCGGACGATCGCGTTCAGATGGGGGTTGACTGCGTCGATGCGGGCGAGGTGGGCCTCGACGACCTCGCGACTCGTGGTGTCGCCAGATCGGATCCGGGCGGCCAGCTCGACGGCTCCCAGTTGCCACAGTTCGCTCATTCGCCCATCATGTCGCACGATGGACACCCTCCCGAACTCCGCCTCATCGCAGCCGACGACGACGTCCGACTGGATCGCGGGCGCCCGTCCGAAGACGTTGCCGGCGGCCGTCGTGCCGGTCGCCGTCGGTGCCGCCTGCGCGGCCGGGGCCGGGCCTTCGTTCGCCGACGGTCTCGTCTGGTGGCGTGTGGTCGCTGCGTTGCTCGTGTCGCTGCTGCTCCAGGTCGGGGTCAACTATGCCAACGACTACAGCGACGGCGTGAAGGGAACCGACGACGTGCGGGTCGGGCCGATGCGGCTGGTCGCGTCCGGGGCGGCGTCGCCGGCAGCGGTCAAGCAGGCAGCGCTGCTGACCTTCCTGTTGGCTGCGGTCGTCGGGCTGGTGCTCGCAGCCGCGACGTCGTGGTGGCTGATCCTGGTCGGAGCGGTCGCCATCCTCGCTGCGTGGGGGTACACGGGTGGGCCGACGCCATACGGCTACCTCGGGCTCGGCGAAGTGTTCGTGTTCGTCTTCTTCGGCCTGGTCGCGACCGTGGGGACGACGTATGTGGCGACCGAGTCGATTCCCGGTGTCTCGTGGGTGGCGGCCTCGGGGGTCGGTTGTCTGGCCTGCGCGCTGCTCGTGATCAACAATCTTCGCGACATCCCGACCGACCGAGCGGTGGGGAAGCGCACCCTCGCCGTCCGGCTCGGCGACCGGCGTACGCGATGCCTGTACGTCGGTCTGCTCGTCGGAGCGTTCTGCGCGGTCGCGGCATCGGCCGCCGCCGGTCGGCCGTGGTCGTTGATCGCTCTCGGAGCCTTCGGTGTCGCGGTCGCACCGGCCCGGGTGGTCCTCGACGGTGCCACCGGTCCGGCGCTCATTCCCGTGCTCGGTGCCACGGGGCGGACGCAGATGGTCTACGGAGCGCTGTTCTCGATCGGTCTCGCGATCGGCTGAGACGCCGCCGGCGTCAGCGCTCCGTGTCGCGTAGCCAGCGCACGATCGCGTCGGCAGTGTCGTCGGGGCGCTCGGCATGGGCGGCGTGGCCGGTGCCAGCGATCGTCGTCATGACGGCACCGGGGATCGCGGTCACGAGTCGACGTCCGATCGCGGTGAACTTGGCGTCGAGCTCGCCCACCACCACGAGCACCGGGGTGTCGAGGGTGGCAAGCGCGTCCCAGTGCGACCCCATCGCTCCGGTGCCATACCGGCGCAGGCTGTGGGCCAGTCCGGCAGCGGTGTTGCGGCGTCGGTGATCGAGCCCGGCACGGTTGGCGGGCAGGGTGGCGAACAGCGGCGCTGCCAGCCACTCGTCGAGGAAGGCATCGACACCGAGCGCCACGATTCGATCAGCGAGCTCGTCGTCGGCGCGTCCACGGGCCGCGCGCTCGTCCGCATCGTCGATCCCGGCGGTCGCGCCGATCAGGACCAGTCGTTCGACGGCGTCGGGTCGGGCGATCGCGGCCAGGAGCGCCATCCTCCCACCCATCGAGTAGCCGATGTAGGTGCCGGGGCCGGCGAGCCGGGCCAGCCGGGCGCCGCTCGTGGTGATGTCGCCGTCGACGTCGTGGGAGGCGAGGCCGTGCCCCGGAAGTTCGACGAAGGCCAGGGTGGGCTGGTTCGCGAGACGATCGGCCACGAGGTGGCCGAGGGGATGGAGGTGGTGGTGGGTTTGGGTGAACCCGTGGAGGAGGACCAGGCGACCCGCGAAGCGGTGGTCAGACGTCGCAGGCATCGTCGGCGCACATGGGTCCGGCGGCGGCCTCGGCTGTGACCTTCTCGCTGAGGCGACGCAGGACGTTGACGAAGGTCTCGGTGTCCTGGGCGCCGGGGATCGCCCACTGGCCGTTGATGACGAACGTCGGGACGGCGCTGATGCCATGATCCGCGGCCTGTTCGAGGAAGGCGGCGACTTCGCTCCGACCCATGTCCCCGTCGAGGAAGTCGATCACGGCGTCGTGCTCGAATCCGACCTCCGCCGCGCAGCGGGCGAGGTCGTCGGGGTCGCCGATGTCGAGACCATCGATGAAGTAGGCCTGGAGGAGGCGCTCCTTGAGGACGGGTTGGGCGACGGGTGACTCCGGCTGCTCGGCCCACCACAGCAACCGGTGGGCCAGCAGGCTGTTGGCGCGCAGGGCGCGGTCCATGCGGAACTCGATGCCGTCCTCGGCTGCTGCCTGGGAGACCCGATCGATGAGCATCCGTGCCTGCTCGGGGCCACCGAACTTGCGGACGTAGGCCTCGAGCACGGGCTGGCTCGTGCCCGGCGACGCGGTCGGGTCGAGCTGGTACGGGCGATACGCGACGGCGAGCTCGATCTCGCCGGCGAGCACGTCCATGGCGCGCTCGAAGCGGCGCTTGCCGATGTAGCACCACGGGCACACCACGTCGGACCAGATCTCGACGGTGATCGGGGGAGGCGACGCGACATCGGTCATGCGACCCGAGGTTAGGCCCCGTATCGTCGGGCCGCATGACCGCGAACGACCCGATGTCGACCGGGACCGCGAACGCCACGGCGTGTGCCACGCTCGTCGACGAGTGGATCCGTTGCGGGGTGCGGCACTCGGTCGTGGCCCCGGGGTCGCGCAGCACTCCCATGGCGATCGCGCTCGCCGAGCGCGACGAGCTGGCGCTGCACGTCGTGCACGACGAGCGCGTGGCGGCCTTCGTCGCCCTCGGGCTCGGGCTCGACGGTGTGCCCGCCGTCCTGCTGTGCACGAGTGGGACCGCGGCGGTCAACTTCCACCCGGCTGTGGTCGAAGCCGGGCTGTCGGAGCGACCGATGATCGTGGCGACGGCCGATCGCCCACCCGAGTTGCGGGGGATCGGGTCGCCCCAGACGATCGACCAGCTCGAGCTCTACGGCCGATCGGTCCGCTGGTTCCACGACGCAGTGCCTCCCGACGAGGCCGACCCGGAGTCGTGGCGACCGCTCGCCCAGCGTGTCTACTCGACGGCCGAGACCGGACCGGTGCACCTCAACCTCCCCTTCCGTGAGCCGCTCGTGGGCGACGTACGTTCGCTGCCCGAACCGATCGGGCCGCCGCTACCGATTCCTCGCGGGTATGGCGTCCACGGCCCGATCGCAGCCGAGTACGATCGCCAGCGGGGGGTGATCGTGGCCGGAGGCCTCCACCGGCAGCCGATCGTCGAGATCGCCGCGTTCGCCGAACGCGTCGGGTGGCCGGTACTCGCCGATCCACAGTCGGGGTGCCGCTCGCTCCCCATGGCCGTGACGGCGTTCGACGCGTTGTTGCGTCACCGAGACTTCGCGGACGCCCACGCTCCCGAGATCGTGGTGCGGTTCGGACGGGCACCGGCGTCGAAGGTCCTGTCGCAATGGTTGGTGACGACCGGTGCTCTCGTGTTCCAGGTCGGCGGGCCGGGCGTGATCGATCCGGAGCGCAATGTCGTGGCGCGTTGCACGATCGACGAGCTCGCAACGCTCAACGGTGCGACCGGGACGCCGTGGCTCGCCCGTTGGCGTCACGCCAACGATCGGGCCGAGGCGGCGATCGAGGCCGCGCTTGACGACCTGCCGTTGTGTGAGCCGGCGGTGGCGCGCACGATCGCGTCCGAGCTGCCCGAGGACGCCGAGCTCGTGGTGGCGTCGTCGATGCCGGTGCGCGACCTGGAATGGTTCGGTGGACCGGCGGCGCGAGCTCATTCCAACCGCGGGGCGAACGGGATCGACGGGGTCATCTCGACCGCGCTCGGACGGGCGCTGACGGGGCGCCCGGTGGTCGTGCTCGTCGGTGACATCGCCTTCGCCCACGACAGCAACGCGCTGGTCGGTCTCGCCGCGCGCGAAGCCGATCTCCGGATCGTCGTGATCGACAACCGCGGAGGGGGCATCTTCAACTTCCTTCCACAGGCCACGGCGCTGCCCACCGAGCGCTTCGAGCAGTTGTTCGGCACCCCGCACGGCACCGACATCGAGGCCTTGGCGAACGCCCACGGTCTGCCGGCACGGACGGTCGAGACAAGGGCTGGTCTCACCGCCGCATTGCTGTCGCCGGGCCCGAGCGTGACGCGAGTGGTGACCGATCGGGTGGAGAACGTGCGGATCCACGGACTCCTCGATCAGGCGGTCGCAGGCGTTCAACGCTGAGCCCGGGCGGCTGGAGTCGTGGGGAGTTCGGTGGCCCTCCGACACCGGGGCGAAAGCCCGCCGTCGACTGCGGTGACCGACGGGCGTGCGGGGGTTCACGCGTGCGCGAAGGCGAGCCGATTGCGGCCGGCGTTCTTGGCGCTGTACATCGCTGCATCGGCGTGCCGAATGAGGTCGTCCACGTCCGTGACGTTGGCGGACGGGAACGACACGGCTCCGAGGCTGATCGTCACGCTGATCCTCTTCTGGCCGAAGCCGATCGCGGTCGATTCGACGACGCGTCGGATTCGTTCGCCCAGGGCGCCGACGTCGGCCTCGCCGGCGCCGGGGAGGACCGCGAGGAACTCTTCTCCGCCGTAGCGCATCAGGGTGTCGCCCTCCCGAAGGACACCCTTGACCGAGTCCGCGACCGCCTTGAGGACCTCGTCGCCCGCCTCGTGCCCGTAGGTATCGTTCACGGCCTTGAAGTGATCGATGTCGAACAGCACCGCCCCGAGCGGTTCGTTCGATCGAACCGATCTGCTGAATTCCTGACTCAGTCGCTCCAGCCCGAACCGCCGGTTGTACAGGCCCGTCAGGGTGTCGATCGCGGCAACACGTTGGAGTCGCTCGTGACTGAGGGCGTTGTTGAGGGCGACGGCGAGGTTCGGCAGCAACTGGTGAATCAGTCGGACTTCGTCGGGCGTGGTCGCTCGAGGCGAGGCGAGCACGACCACACCGATCGGTACGAGCCGGATGTGCAGCGGATAGGCCAGGACGGATCGAGGCCGGAACGTGACGACACCTCCGTCGAGGCGAACCTCGTCTGGCAGGTCCAGCTCGATCACGTCGAGGGTGCGGTATGACCGCGTGACCAGGTCTGCGGTCGCGAGCTCATCGGCATCGACGATGCCGTTCGCCGCGATGGTCGTGAGTTGGCCGTCGCGGACGATGCACAACGCGGACGCCGAGAAGCGTCCAGCTGCCTGCAGGTTGCCGAGGACGGCATCGACGAGAGGCGCCAGTTCGATGTGTGACGACAGGATGTTTGCGAACTGGGACGCCACGACCGCGGCGCGGTGAGACGCCGCTTGCGTCTCGACGAGGCGATTGAACGAAGCAACGACTGCGCCCAGTTCGTCCTCGGAGTCGACGGGAATCGCGCACTTCTCCGGGGTGCAGTCGTCGGCGACCTCGGAGAACGTGGACTGGCGAAGTGTTGCCTCGACCGTCGACATCTTGGATCTCATGAATCGCAGGCGCGATCTGACGACCAGCCGAGACAGGTAGTGGTTCGCTGCCCCGACGATGAGCCCGGCGCCGATGGTGGCGACGAAGAAGGTCGGCGTGAGCACGTACCGATCGGGTACACCGAGAGCCAGGACGAAGAACGGGAACGCGATCCCCATCACCAGGCCCAGTCCCGTCATCCAGATCGCGAGATCGCTGAAGACTCGCTTGGTCAGGCGCGGCAACGGACTGCGGTACTCGCGGGTCAGTTCGGCGTGCTGACCTCCGAGCTCGATGTGAGCGGTAGAGCGCTCGCGACCCGACATGGTTCTGTATCGGGCGAATCTCGCCGGAACGTGAGCAGAGACTGGCATCCATACCAGCTGCGTCGCGACGAACCCGGTCGTTCAGGGTGCCCGGGCCACCTCGCCAACGCGCCACGGGCCGCCGGTTGTGGGCGTCCGCCGCATCCGTGACCCGGGCGGCCTCGGCGATCGGACCGGCGTGTGCGAGGATGGCCGGATGTCGGCGAACGCGGGAACGTCGAAGCAGTGGTTGCCGGCGGTTGCCGTCGCAGCCCTGGTGTTCTCGGCATGCGGTGGCGAGAGCGATGGCGCCGATCCCTCCGATCGCGCCGACGACGAGCCGGCGGCGGTCGGTTCGGACGGCGGCGGCTCGGGTGACAGCGGGAGTGCCAGTTCGGCAGGCTCGATCGACGACGCGCCTCCGTCGGGCCAGGCCACTGCCTCGGTCGACGGTCTCGACGTTGCGTTCGAGCTGCCGGGCGCGTCGGTGTGCACCATCTCGGACGAGGCGCTGACCTACTCCTACCGGATCGGTGACAACGAGGTGACCCTGGGTGCCGGCGTGAACCGCGTCGACGAGGGTTGGATGGGAAGCATCGCCTTGACGGTGGCGAACCCGGCTGGGGAGCAGGGTCCGATCGCCTACTACCCCAAGCCCGGCGATCTGGGTGTGCTCGATGAATCGTTGTTCACCATCGATGGCGACACCGCTATGTACGTGGGTCCGATGTTGAAGCAGCCCGCCAACGACGGCAGCCAGCCTCCACCGGTCGAGGTCGGCACGGGCACCGTCATTGCCACCTGCTGACACGCGGCCGAACGATGTGGCGACGCTGCGATCCACGAGCGATGATCCACGAGATCGTGGATTAGTGTTTCTCGAAAGTTACTGATCAGAGGTTGCAGAACGAACAGGTGTTCAATGTCATTGGGGTCATGTCGAACGGGGCGATCGAGGAGTGTCGAGCTCACCGATTCGGAAACTCGACGATGAGCTTCGTCGGGTCGAACTCGCGTCCCGAGGATTGCAGGACCGCCGATCGTCGGTGATCGCGCTGGCGGAATCGCGTCAGCTGTACGGCATCGACGGGCACCGGTCGATGGTCGGGTACCTCCGGGCGACATGCAACTGGTCGACGGCTCAGGCCGCACGCGAGCGCACGCTTGCCCGCCTCATCGTCGCCGTGCGGCGGGTTTCATCGGCATCGCGCAAGCCCAGCCCGACGCGATCAGCGCGGCAGGAGATACTCGTTCAAACCCGACGGCACCATCGTTCTGCCGGTCGGCGAACGGGTGCCCGACCTCTCGATCGACGAGCTCGAACACGTCGCGCGGGCCCGGGTCAGCTCATTGCGGGCGGTGCCACCCACCGGCTGCTAGAACCGGTCCGTGACCGCTGCGAACTGGCTGACCGATCGGCAGCGCGACGGCGGGATCGACGAGATCCGGCTCCCGGTCGACGTGGCGGGCGAGCTGCGGTTGTGCGGGAAACATGCGATCGGTGCCGGCCGATTCGCCGATCCGACGATGCCGTGGTCGACCGTCGTGTGCCTCTGCGAGCGGAACGAGCTCGACGACCGATACCCCGACTACGTGAGGTGGCTCGATCGGCCGGGCGACCACGCCATCTGGTGGCCGATCCCCGATCTGCACGCACCGACCGCCGCGGCCATGGCGACGTTCGCCGACCAGCTCGGTGCTCGGCTCCGGAGCGGCGAGCAGCTGCTCCTCCACTGCGGAGCAGGTATCGGTCGCGCCGGCACGACCGCGGTCTGCATCCTGACTCGCCTGGGCGTGGGCGCCGACGAGGCCGAACGGATCGTGCACGCGGGCCGACCGGGCGCCGGGCCGGAGGCGGGCCCGCAGCGTGAGCTCGTGCTCGCGATCGCTACGACGACTGCCAGGATGTCGTGATGGCCCCCGCCGACAGACCGGCTGTCACCCCCGACGACATCGAACGTGCCGCCGAGCTGATCGCTCCGTACGTCCGCCGCACCCCGACGATCGACCACGGGAACCTCACCCTCAAGCTCGAACTGCTCCAACACGCCGGATCGTTCAAGACGCGAGGCGCCTTCAATCGGGTCTTGGGCGAGACGTCGATCCCCGATGCCGGGCTGATCGCAGCAAGCGGCGGCAATCACGGAGCCGCACTGTCCTACGTCGGCGGGACCCTCGGCATGTCGACCGAGATCTTCATGCCGTCGACGTCGCCTGACATCAAGCGACGCAACATCGAGCGATTCGGCGCGACCGTGCGCGTGATCGATGGCTACTACGACGATGCGCAGGCCGCCGCCGACACCCGCCGAGCCGAGACGGGTGCGGTCCAGATCCACCCCTACGACCATCCGGCCACCGTCGCCGGACAGGGAACGATGGCGCGGGAGTTGGAGTCCCAGGTCGGCGCCATCGACACCCTGGTGGTCGCCACCGGCGGTGGTGGTTTCATTGCCGGTCAGGCGGCCTGGTTTCGCGATCGCGTGCGAATCGTGAGCGTCGAACCCGAGTCGTCGCAGTGCCTTCGATCTGCACGATTGGCGGGCGAGCCCGTCGACGTCCCGGTGAGCGGGGTAGCCGCCGACTCGCTCGGCGCAGGGCGCATCGGTGCCGTGCCGTGGACGATCGTGCGCGAGTTCGTCGACGATGCCGTCGTCGTGGCCGACGACGACATCCGCGCCGCGCAGCGCGAGCTGTGGAACGACTTCCGGCTGATCGCGGAGCCCGGCGGTGCGGCCGCGCTCGCCGCGATCCGCGCCGGTGCCTACGTGCCCGGCGCAGGCGAGCGGGTCGTGGTCGTCGTGTGCGGGTCGAACTGCGACCCAGCGACCGTGACCGGCTAGCCGAGCGAGCGATCGATGTACTCGGTGAGCAGCCGATCGAAGTCCTCGTCGGTGGTGACGCCCGCCGGTGGGTCGCCCGCCAGCAGTCGGCGGAGCCGATCGAGGTACCAGTGCCAACCGGCAGCGAACTGAGGGCCACGCGGATCGGGCGCCAGATGTTCGAAGGTGAGCAGTGTCCCGGTGCCGTCGGGCTGGAGTCGAAAGCGGATCCACCACGTCTCCGGGGCGCCGCCGTGCTCAGCTGCGGTGGCCGGCGTCTCGACCCAGCGGTACTCGAGCAGGTTCGGCTCGTCCCAGGCCAGGACCGTTCCGGTCCCGTCGCCGTACTCGCCGAGATGGAACGTCAGCGAGCCGCCCGGCCGGCTCTCCAGCGTGGCGGGGAACAGCCAGCGGGCGAGGCGCTCTGGATCGGTGATGGCCGACCACACGTCGGTTGGTTCGAACTCGTACCGGCGTTCGAACCGCAGGATGAGGCCGTCGTCGTGCTCGACCACGCCGCCGTGCTCGTCGGGTTGGATGCTGCTCATGTCGGGTCCTCTCGGGTCGGGTCGCGTCGGGCACCGCGGCGGAGCTCGGTCTCGAGGGCGTCGAGATGGTGCTGCCACCGCGCGCGGTGCCGTGTCATCCAGTCGTCGATCTCGGCGAGCGGCGCAGGATCGAGCCGGTAGACCCGTCTCGTGGCGATCGGCTCGGCCACGACCAGGCCGGCTTCGCGGAGCACGCGGAGGTGTCGCGAGACGGCAGGCCGGCTGATCGCGAACTCGGCCGCCAGCTCACCGGCACTTCGATCGCCGTCGACGAGCAGCTCCACGATCCGTCGCCGGGTCGGGTCGGCCAGTGCGGCGAGCGCCTCCATCCGATCAAAGTAACAAATAAGTTACGTAACAGGCAAGTTACGTTCTGCGCACCACCTGCGGTGCGCGACGTCAGGGTCGGACGATGGCGCTGAGCATCGCCTGGAACTTCGCCTGCGTCTCGGCGAGCTCGGCGAGCGGGTCGCTGTCGGCGACGATCCCGCCGCCTGCGACGAGCCGGGCCGAGCAGCGGTCGTCGGACAACTCGGCACAACGCAGCGCCACGGCCCAGCGGCCGTCGCCGTCGCCGTCGCACCAACCGACGGCGCCGCCGTAGCGACCGCGTTCGAAGCCCTCGACCTCGAGGATCAGATCGATGGCGTCCGAGCGGGGGTAGCCGCCGACCGCGGGTGTCGGTTGGAGCGCCCGCACGAGCTCGATCACCGACGGGACCGGTTTGGAGAGCTTGCCCTCTGCCTGCGAGCCGAGGTGTTGGACGTTGGCGACCTTGACGATCGACGGCTCGGGTGACCAGTCGAGGTAGCTGCAGTAGGGGAGCAGGGTGTCGCGCACCATCTCGATCGCAGCGCGGTGTTCGATCTGGTTCTTGGCGCTGGCCTGGAGCTCGGCCGCGAGGTGGGCATCGAGCCCCGCGTCGCCGGTCGTGCGCGTCGTACCGGCGAGCGGGTGAGCGCGCACGATGTCGCCGTGGACGCCGACGAGCAGCTCGGGTGATGCACCGATGAACCCCTCGATGGAGAACCGGTAGCTCGAACCGAACGTGGCCTTCAGGCGGTGCAGCACGGCGTGGACGTCGACAGGACGATCGGCGTCGACATGGATCGGGCGGGCGATCACCGCTTTCTGCATGCGCCCGTCGAGGACGGCATCGCGGGCGGCTGCGACGGCGGTGAGATAGTGGTCGATCTCGACCCCTGGGCGGATGGTCCAGGTCGAGGCCATCGGTACTGGGGCGCTCGGCGGGAACAAGTCGATGTCGGTACCATCGGACTCGTCGTCGATCACGGTCGTGATCCAGCGGCGCCCGTCGTCCCCCTTCCCGACGAGCACCCGCGGCACGATGAGATCGGCGGACGAACCGGGCAGGAAGGGGAGGGCGCCGAGCGCGATCGGGCCGTTCGTGCCGCCGACCCGATCGTCGTGCTCGATCGCGGCGAGGAAGGGCACGGCCTCGTCGATGGCGACTCGCGCAGCGACGCCGCGGCCTGCGAATCCGACACCCTCACGGACGAACAGGAAGCCGTCGGCGCGAGCGACGTCGTTGAGGTCGAGATCGGTGTCGAGGGGAACGGTGACCGCCCTCACGATCAACCCCGGGTGGCGAGCAGTTGCTGGGTGAGGCCACCCGACAGCAGGTGGTGTGCGGCATCGGTGAAGCCGGCTTCGCGCAGCATCGCGACCATCTCGACGGGTTCGGGCAGATAGGCCACGCTCTTGGGGAGGTAGCGGTACGCCGCGCCGTCGGAGAGCATGGCCCCGATCCTGGGAACGATCCTGCCGAAGTACACGTTGTTGCCGGCCCGGATCACCGGGTTCGTCGGGGTGCCGACGTCGAGGAGAGCGATCCGTCCGCCCGGGCGCACGACGCGAGCCAGCTCGGCGAAGAACGCCGGGAGCTCGAGCAGGTTCCGCAGTGCGAACCCGCAGGTCACGCCGTCGACCGAAGCGTTGCGCACCGGGAGGTTCAAGATGTCGGCCTGGGCCCGCGGCGCGCCCGAGCGATCGGCCGCGAGCATGCCGTAGCTGAGGTCCATCGAGATCGGGGTGAGACCGGACTCACGCAGATCGATGCACAGGTCGCCGGTGCCCGATGCGAGGTCGAGCACGACCGAGCGTCGAGGGAGGGCGAGGTCGCGCACGGTCTTGCGGCGCCAGCGCACGTCGAGCCGGAACGTCATGATCCGGTTCACGAGGTCGTATCGCGGCGCGATCGCATCGAACATCGCGCGCACCGCCTGCTTCTTCTCCTCGCCCTCGGGCAGCGTCTCACGATCCCAGGGTGCGGCGGCGTTCGGGCTGGAGTCGGGCATCGCCATCGGGCACGAGGCTATCGACCCCCTCCGGCCCCGGTGCCCAATCAGCGGAAAGCCCGCCGGCGCGCGAACGGGTGTCGTGGATCAGCTTTGCGCGTGTTGGCTGGTAGGTGGCGGGTTCTCGGATTCGCCGGGCGCGGGGGAGGGCCGTCACACTCGTCGGCATGATCGATTTCACCTTTCCGCCCGAGGTCGACGAGGTGCGCTTGAGGGTGCGCGACTTCATGGATTCGCGCGTCCGACCCGAATGGGACGCCACCGACCAGGACGACCGAAGCGAGGTCGTGAAGACGATCGTCGGGCTCCGCGAGGAGGCCCACGGCGAGTGGGGCCTGTGGTTGCCCCACATGCCGCCCGAGTGGGGCGGTATGGGGCTCGGCCCGACTGCGATGGCCGCGGTGTCGGCCGAGGCATCGAAGGTCTCGATCGGCCCGTTCGTGATCAACGCCCAGGCGCCCGACGAGGGCAACCAGCACACCCTGCTCCACTGGGGCACCGATGGGCAGAAGGAGAAGTACCTCAGGCCCTTGTGCACGGGCACCGCCCGCTCGTGCTTCGCGATGACCGAGCCCGAGGTCGCCGGTTCCGACCCGACGCTCATCCGGACCTTCGCGTACCCGGACGGCGACGAGTGGGTGATCAACGGCCACAAGTGGTTCATCTCCGGTGCTCGCGGTGCGAAGTTCGCGATGCTCGTCGCCCGCACCGAGGAGGACCCGGAGATCCCCCAGGCCGCCAACTCGTGCTTCATCGTCGATCTCCCGTCCGAAGGATGGAACATCGTGCGCGACGTCGAGACGATGTCGGGCGGCCACAACCATTGCGAGATCCTCATCGAGGACCTGCGGGTACCAGCCGAGAACCTGCTCGGCGGCCGCGGTCAAGGTCACCTGCTCGGTCAGTACCGGCTCGGGCCCGCCCGACTCGCCCACTGCATGCGCTGGATCGGTCAGGCCGAGATCGCGCTCGACATGATGGTCGCCCGGGCCATGGAGCGGTACTCGCACGGGTCGATCCTCGCCGAGAAGCAGGGCATCCAATGGCTGATCAGCGACTCGGCGCTCGAGTTGTACCAGTGCAAGCTGATGGTGCTCCACGCCGCTTACCAGATCGAGCACGACATGGACTTCACGGCCGTCGTGTCGATGGCGAAACATTTCGTCGCGAACAGCCTGTGGCGCATCATCGACCGCGCGATCCAGGTGCACGGAGCCCTCGGCTACTCCACCGACACCCCGCTGGCCCACATGCTCCAGCAGGCTCGGTGGGCCCGTTTCGCGGACGGCGCCGACGAGATTCACCAGATGCGCATCGCGCAGCGAACGATCGCCGCCTTCAACGACCACGGCACGACGAAGGCGGCCACCGGCAACCTCCCGCTCTGAGCAGGCAGGTCGAACCGCCACCGACTCTGACTGGCCCGAACGGGATCAGACGACGTGTTCGATGGCATCGACGAGTTGGCGCAGGTTCCGCACCTCGAACGCCTGGCTGCAAGCGAGGGCGTACCGTTCCATCTCCGAGTCGAAGGTCGACCACTCGTCGCGGGGTTCGGGGTTCAGCCAGAAGACCCGGCGGCAACGCTCTCCGATCGCGTCGAGCAGCTCGTACTCGGGTGGACGATGGTTGTTCCGGGCGTCGCCGGTGACGACGATCGTCGAGCTCGGACGCAGATCCCCGCCGTACCGGTCCCAGAACTCCCGCAGCACTGCCCCGTAGTCGCTGTGGCCGTCGGCGCCGATCACCTTCGTGTTCCGCATGATCTGCCACGGCTCGATCTGATGGTCGGTCGAGCGCAGCAGGTCGGTGATCTCGTCGATCGCGTCGACGAACACGAACGTTCGCGCGTGCGGCAGCTCGGCCGAGAGGGTGGCGACGAGGCTGAGCGTGAACACCGAGAAGTCGGCGACCGAACCGCTCACGTCGCACAGCACGAACAGCTCCGGTCGGTGTGGTCGCGGGCGGTGGTACGCGAGGTCGAACGGTACGCCTCCGGTGGCCAGGGAACGGCGCATCGTCGTGCGGAGATTGACCCGGCCGGCGCGGCGATGCTGGCGGCGGCGGGCGAGACGCGTCGCGAGCTTCCGGGCGAGGGGTCGGATCGCCTCCCGCATGTGGTCGAGCTCGGCGCGCGTGGCGGTGAGGAACTCGATGTCGATCAGGTCGAGCGGGATCGACTCGTCGTCGCCGTGGCCCAGCCGGCCGCGCACGTCGGCGGCGAGGAGGCGCTTCAGTTCGTCGATGCGGGCGCGCAGTTGCTCGGGCGTCACCTCTGGATCGAGGATGCGGGCGCGGCTCATGAGGCGAGCGAGGTCGGCCGCCCGAACAACCCGCTGCACGTGATGCTTCTCGCCGCGGATCTCGCCGTCGAGCCCGCCGTGATCGTCGACGAGAACGCCGGCGACCGCGCCGAGGTCGCTGTCGCCGACGATTGCCTCGGCGACCTCGTCGGGCGTGATGGGGGTGGAGACACGCTCACGGGCCTCGATGTGGAGACGGGCCGGGAACGTGCGGTCGAAGGCCGCGTCGAACTCGGCGCGGTGGCCGGCGGTCTTCACGAGCGTGGCCCGCAGGCCTTCGCGGACCTCGCTGCGCCGCAGCAGGTCGAGGTGCTCGATGGCTCGACAGGCGTCGAGCGTCGCCGCCACGCCGACGGGGACGCCAGCGCGCTCGAGGGCGCGGCTCAGTCGAACCACCCGTTCGACGATCGGTGATGACCGCGCTGGGTCGGTCATCGCAGCGCGAGCGCCGCGGTGATCTGTTCGGCGGTGTCGAGCAACTCCGGCAGGAACTCTCGATGGATCTGATCGAGGTCGGTGCGGCCCACGTGGGTGCTCACGTTCATCGCCGCGATCGAGCACCCGGCTGCGTTCCGGATCGGTGCAGCCATCGAGCGAACCCCGACCTCGAGCTCCTGGTCGACGAGGGCCCAGCCCGTCGCTCTGACGTCGGCGATCGCGGCCAGCAGCTCATCGACGGTCGAGGCGGTGTGCTCCGTGACGCTCGACCGGTCGCTGCGGTCGAAGATGTCGCCGATCTGCTCGTCGGGGAGATCGGCGAGCAGGACGCGACCCATGCTGGTCTGGAACGCGGGGAATCGTGAGCCGAGCCCGATGGCGACGGTCATGATCCGCTTGGTCGGGACTCGTGCGATGTAGACGATGTCGGTGTCGTCGAGCACGCTGACCGAGGCCGACTCGTTGACCCGCTCGCTGAACGACGCGAGGTACGGCTGCACGATCTCGTTGAGGTTGAGCGACGCGAGGTACGAGTAGCCGATGTCGAGCACACGCGGCGTGAGCTCGAAGTGCTTCCCGTCGGTGCGTGCGTAGCCGAGTCGCTCCAGGGTGAGGAGCAGCCGCCGGGCGGTGGCCCGGGTCAGCCCGGTCGAGCGGGCGACGTCGGCGACCGTCTGGCGTGGTGCGTCCGCGCAGAACGATCGGAGCACGGCGATGCCTCGCTCGAGCGACTGCACGTGATCGTTCATCGACCGATGACCTGCTCCTGCGCCTTGACGGCGCCACGTTCCACGATCAGAATGTGTTCAGTATCCGCACGAGTGTACGGATAGCGCACAACTCCGTCAAGGGTGAGCCGCGGTCCAGGGTGCCAGGAGGAGAACCAGATGAGCGAGTACCAGACGGTCTTCGGATCGTTGGACGACTACGAGAAGGGTCGCGTGATCGTCATCGACGACGACCCGAAGGCGTACGTCTTCTCCAACGTGTTCGAGGTGGCCGGTATGTCGAAGCCGTACGAGAAGGTAGCGGTCGGCAAGAACCTCGAGTACGTCCTCGAAGCGATCCGCTGCGAGGGGACGTCATCGTGGCGCGCCACGCCGCACGACGAGTTCGCGCTGGTGATGGACGGCGAGGTCGTGATCGAGCTGCTCGATCCGAACGAACAGCTCGTCGACCCTGACAGCAACGGCTCGATCGGGCTCGACGGGGAACCGGCCGGCACCCGGATGGGCCGCATCACGGCCCGCCGCGGCCACCAGGTGCTGCTGCCGGCAGGCAGGTGCTACCGCTTCGTGTGCGACGAGGTGGGCGTCGTCCTGCTCCAGACCATCGAGGGACCCGAAACGGTCTACAAGTGGGCCGAGATCTGCCAGACGGAGGCGTGAGGAACGACATGAGCATCACCAGCAACGACACCCGCCCCAATGACGCCGGCTACCAGAGCTTCTCGATCGGTGGCTTCACCTTCGAGCGCGACGAGTACTTCGCCACGATCACGTGGCCGACCGGCACCCACCAGCTCGCCATCGACGTGTTCCTCCGAGCGCTCCAGCGCGACGTCGCGTGGGGGTTCTTCTACGGCATCGTCAACTTCGACAGCGTGTTCGGCACGATGAACCACTACGGCAACGTCGACATGTTCGCCGGGCGGTTCAACGACGCGTACCGCAAGGCGGAGGTCGACTACAACGAGAATTTCCCCCACGACGAGCTGATGTCCGGTTTCCAGGCGATCCTGTCGGACTGGACCAACGACGGCTACGACCCTTTCGCCGCCCCACAGGAGACCGGTCAGCCGTTCGGCAAGAACAGGGGCAACAACGACGCCGCCATCACCCGTCGCCGCGTCGTGGCCGAGCGGATGGTCTCGGTGCCGGGCGACGAGGCGATCCGGACCGACGAATCTGGTTTCCCGGTCAACCGTGGCTTCGCCGATGTGCCGCAGGGCGAGCCCACCGTCGAGGCAGAGCCGGGGTACGAGGGCGAGGTGTGCGCCTACAACCTGTACGCCTACATCTCGCGATCCGACGTGACCTGGAACCCGTCGGTGGTCTCGGCGTGCAAGGAGTCGCTGTACTGCCCGACCTCGGAGGAGTTCATTCTGCCCGTGATCCACGGCAACGACCGCGTCGAGTGGTTCGTCCAGCTCTCCGACGAGATCCAGTGGGACGTCGAGGACCGCGACACCGGCGCCAAGCGCGCCCGGGTGATCTGCAAGCCGGGTGACGTGGCGGCAATGCCTGCCGACATCCGGCACCAGGGCTACTCCCCGAAGCGATCGATGCTCCTCGTCTGGGAGAACGCCTCCAACCGGATCCCCGAGATGATCGCGTCCGGCGATCTGTCGCCGCGGGCCGTCGATTTCTGACCGAACCGGCGACGCCGCCACCTCCGCATGGGCTTCATCGAACTCGGCGACGCCGTCGCGCGTCACGTGCACGACGGCGACACCGTCGCCCTCGAAGGCTTCACCCACTTGATCCCGTTCGCCGCCGGGCAGGAGATCATCCGGCAGGGCCGAGTCGACCTGACGCTGATCCGGATGACGCCGGATCTCATCTACGACCAGCTGATCGGCGCCGGGTGTGCCCGGCGACTGATCTTCTCGTGGGGCGGCAACCCCGGCGTCGGATCGCTCCACCGGATGCGCGACGCCATCCAGGATGGTTGGCCGACCCCGCTCGAGATCGAGGAGCACAGCCACGCCGGGATGGCCGAGCGTTGGCGAGCCGGCGCAGCGGGTCTGCCGTTCGGGGTGCTGCGCGGCTACGTCGGCACCAGCCTGGCGGAGCACACGGTGACGATCCAGACCGTCGAGTGCCCGTTCACGGGTGAGCAGCTCACGGCCGTTCCGGCGCTCAACCCCGACGTCGGCATCATCCACGCCCAGCAAGCCGATCGCGACGGCAACGTGATGCTGTGGGGCATCAGCGGCGTGCAGAAGGAATGCGTCCTGGCATCGAAGCGAGCGATCGTCACCGTCGAGGAGGTCGTCGACTGCTTCGAGCCACAGGTCAATGGCACGGTGCTGCCGGGTTGGGTGATCGACGCCGTCTGCGTCGTACCCGGTGGAGCCCACCCGTCGTACGCGCACGGTTACAGCGAACGCGACAACGGCTACTACACCGCGTGGGACGAGATCGGGCGGGACCGCGACCGGTTCCGGGCCTGGGTCGACGACCTCAAGGCCGGGAGGGTCGGTGCGGGGCATGAGTGAGTACACGGCCGACGAGATGATGACCATCGCCGCCGCACGCGCGCTCGCCGACCGCACCGTGTGCTTCGTCGGCATCGGTCTCCCCAGCACGGCGGCCAACATCGCCCGCCGCATGCACGCGCCCCATGCGGTGCTCATCTACGAATCGGGTTGCATCGGGGCCAAGCCGATCAGGCTGCCGGCGTCCATCGGCGACGGCGTGCTGTCGGAGCACGCCGACGCGGTCGTCGGCGTGCCGGAGATCTTCGCCTACTGGTTGCAGGCGGGACGGATCGACGTCGGGTTCCTCGGGGCGGCTCAGATCGACCGTTTCGCCAACATCAACACCACCGTCATCGGCCCGTACGACGACCCGACGGTGCGGTTGCCGGGTGCCGGTGGAGCACCCGAGATCGCCGCCAATTGCGGTTCGGTGATCATCACCCTGCGCCACAGTCCGCGCGCATTCGTCGATCGCGTCGACTTCATCACGTCGATGGGACATGGTGAGGGAGGCGATCACCGGCGCCGGCTCGGCCTGCGGGGAGCGGGTCCGGTCGAGGTCATCACCGACCTCGGCGTCCTGCGACCGGATCCGATCACGAGGGAGTTGGTGCTGATGAGCGTGCACGCCGGTGTCGACACCGAGCAGGTCCGTGACGCGACGGGCTGGGATCTGCGGATGGCCGACGACGTGTCCGAGACCGCCGTCCCGACCATCGAGGAGCTCCGGGTCATGCGTGAGCTCAAGGCCGCCTGATGTCGGCCACCTCGCTCCGGTTCGAGTCGTTCACCTACGACGCGATCCCCGGCCGTGTCGTTTTCGGCGTCGGCGCGCGCCGATCATTGGCCGCCGAGGCGCTTGCCATCGGCGCCGAACGCGTGCTGCTCGTGGCGAGTCCGTACGAGGATGCCTTGGCGGCCGACGTGGCCGGAGTCCTCGGCGACCTGGTGGTCGGCCGGTTCAGCGACGTCGCCCAACACGTGCCCGTGGCCAAGGCAGCCGCGGCGGTGGAGATGACCCGAGCTCTCGGCGCCGACACGGTCGTCACCATCGGCGGCGGGTCGGCGACGGGGTTCGGCAAGGCGGTTTCGCTCGAGGTCGACGTCCGCCAGATCGCCCTCCCGACCACCTACGCGGGTTCGGAGATGACCACGATCTACGGGCTGACCGACGGCGATCACAAGCGAACGGGCACGAGCGAACGGGTGAAGCCCGACGTCGTGGTCTACGACCCGGAGCTCACCCTCACGTTGCCGCCGCACATTGCGGGGCCGTCGGGCATGAACGCACTCGCGCACTGCGTCGAGGCTCTCTACGGGCCGGGCGCGAACCCGATCATCTCCGTCGTCGCGCTCGAAGGCATCAAGGCGCTGCAGCGCAGCCTCCCCACGGTGTGCTCGGACCCCGAGGACATCGAGGCTCGCTCCGACGCGCTGTACGGCGCCTACCTCGCCGGCGTCGCGTTGGCGACGGGTGGCACGGCGCTGCACCACAAGACCTGCCACGTGCTCGGGGGCATGTTCGACCTCAGCCACGGCGACATGAACGCCGTGGTGCTCGGCCACGCGGTCGCGTACAACGCACCGGCGATTCCGGCGTTGATCGGGCTGATCGCCGACGCGCTCGGTGTCGACGACGCCGCCGGTGGGCTGCACCGGCTCGCAGCCGACATCGGCGCCCCGACGAGCCTCGAAGCGATCGGGATGCCCGCCGCGGGCCTCGACGAGGCGGCGAGGCGGGTCGTGGTCGACGCGGCCGCGAACGTCCGTCCACCCGAGTACGAGTCGATTCGTCGGATGCTCGACGACGCCTTCCACGGTCGGCGTCCCCGCGTCGGATGAACGCGCCGGCTCGGCAGCTGCCCCGGTAGCGCGCCCCGCCAGGCCCGTCACCATCGTCGGTGCGACCGGCGCCGTGACGTCGAGACTCATGGGGTCGGGGATCTGCGCCGAGGTGTCCCTCCGGTTTCGTCGCCCGAGCCGCACGCGGCCAGCAACCCGATCACGACGAGGGCGGCCGCCCGGCCCCGCACGATCGCTCATCGCCCGAGCGGTCGGCCGCCGCGTGCCGAGATCGGAGGCCGACGGCGCGAGAGCCCCCGAGCGGCCGTCCCGGCGAGTACGAGCACGGCCGCTGCCAACGACAACATGGGCAGCGATCGCGCGCCGGTCGCGGGAAGGGGCTCGGCCGGCGACGTCGGTGGCGCGGCCGGTGGCCTGCCCTCGATGAGACCCACGATCTCCACGCCCATGTTGTCGACGTGTACGAACGATGGCGATGCGAAGAACTGCACCAGGAGGTTTCGCGTCCCGTCGCCCGAGACGAGGTCCACCTGGGGCTTGTTGCCCCAGGTCAGCGTCCCGGGCTCGAAGGCGTTGACGATCCACGTGCCGCCGGGATCGCGTCCGCCCCTGATGACCGTTCCGTCGGTGTCGTGGATCAACGGCCAGTACCGTCCATCCGGCTCGAACTCGACGCCCACGGAGTCCGCTCCGAAGATCGGCGGCACCGTCGAGCCGCAGAGGGTCCACGTGCCGATCAGGAGCGACTCGACCTGCTCGGGCGTCTCGATCGGCACCGGTTCGGTCGGTTGGCCGCATGGTCCATCGCCGATTCCGGCCGGTCGGCCGGGAGTCGGGTCCTCGCCCGGCCAGCGGTGGTAGAAGAATGCTGCGTACGGGATGCCGATCGCATCCGGTTCGTCGTGGAAGGTGATCGCATCGGAGACGAACCCGCTGCCCAGCAGTTGCTGTTGGAGCGTTGCGATCTGCCCGAACCCGGCCGCGCCCGAATCGGTGAGGTCGTCGATCCGCCACTGTCCTTCCTGGCCGAGCCCTTCGGCCCGGATCAGGCTGCCGTCGGCGGCCGGGTAGATGCGGTAGAAGCGGCCATCGGCGGTGAACTGGAAACCGATGTCGTCGCCCTCGAACGCGACGAACTTGCGAGTTGCTCCCTCGCATCGGATCCAGGTGCCGACGAGTCGAGCTTCGGCTTCTGCCACCGAGGCCAGCACGACCTGCTCGTCGGGCACGACGCAGGGTGCCGGCACCGGCAGCTCCTCCGCCCCGACGACATCACGTCGCGGCGCCCCGATCGAACCGAGCACCGCCAGAGCGGTCACCAGGAGTATCCGTCGGAGTGGTGTGTGCTGCCTCATGAGGATCCCCTCTCGGTTCCATTCCCGCGCCGGGTCACGACGGACGACAGTGCCGTTCAGCCTCCGGCGTCGGACCCGATCCGGATCGGCCGAGGCGGAGATGCAGTCGTAGGATCACCACGTGACCGCCCCGACCAGCGCCTACGTCCTCGACGCCGTCCGAACCCCGATCGGCAAGATCGGCGGCGCACTCGCCGGGGTGCGACCCGACGACCTCGCTGCGGGGGTGATCGCCGGGCTCGTCGCGCGGCACCCCGATCTCGACCCGGCGACGATCGGCGACGTCCACGTCGGCAACGGCAACGGCGCCGGCGAGGAGAACCGCAACGTCGCTCGCATGGCCGGTCTGCTGGCCGGGCTCCCGACATCGGTGCCCGGCGCCACCGCGAACCGGCTGTGTGGCTCCGGCATGGAGGCCGTGCTCAATGCCAGCCGTGAGGTCGCGGTTGGGGACGCCGCCCTCGTGATCGCCGGCGGCGTCGAGTCGATGAGCCGAGCGCCGTGGGTCGTGCAGAAGCCGGACAAACCCTACGAGCGGGGTCACCAGCAGATGCATTCCACCACGCTCGGTTGGCGGATGGTGAACCCACGCCACCGCGACCAATGGACGGTCGCGCTCGGCGAGGGCGCGGAGATCCTCGCCGAGCGGTACGGCGTCAGCCGCGAGTCGCAGGACGCGTTCGCGACGCTGAGTCACGAGCGCGCGGCCGCTGCGTGGGAGGAGGGTCGGTTCGACAGCGAGATCGTGACGCCGTACGGCGCCGATCTGGGGATCGACGAGTGCATCCGGCCGGGCACCTCGCCGGAGTCGCTCGCCAAGCTGAAGCCCGTGTTCCGGACCGACGGATCGGTGACCGCCGGCAACTCGTCGCCGATGAACGATGGAGCGGCGGCGCTGTTGATCGGTGACGAGCGGGCTGCCGAGGCGCTGGGCCGTGACCCCCTGGCGCGCATCGTCTCGCGAGCGGTCTCGGGCGTCGACCCCCACCTGTACGGCATCGGTCCGGTGGAGTCGGCGCAGACGGCGCTCGAACGCGCCGGCATCGGGTGGGGTGACCTCACCGTGGTCGAGCTGAACGAGGCGTTCGCCGCCCAGTCGCTCGCCTGTCTGGCCGAGTGGCCCGAGCTCGATCGCACGATCGTCAACCCCAACGGCGGGGCGATCGCCATCGGCCATCCGATCGGTGCCTCGGGCGCGCGCATCGTGACGACCCTTGCGCACGAGCTCCGGCGACGCGGGGGAGGCTGGGGCCTCGCCACGATGTGCATCGGTGTCGGGCAGGGCATCGCCGTCGTCCTCCACGCCGACTGACCGGTGGTCGCGATCGCGCCGGGTCGACACCACGGCCTGGTATCACGCTGTTACAAGCGTGCGACGATCTCGGAAAATCCCTTCACGCGGCGCCACGAGATGCGTACGGTCCGACCATGACGACGGTGACGCTGACCCTTCCGGAGGCCTCCGCCCTGGCGCTCGTGCTGAACGCCGCCGAGGCCGACGCCCACACCGCCAACATCCGCGCCGCCGTGCGCGACGCCCTCGAACTCCTGCAGATCGCGACCGCTCGCACGGCCGGGCTCGATCACGTCCCCCCGGACTCCCTGTAGCTCGTTCGCAGCCCGAGCCGCGGTCCGAACGGACCGGCGGTCACCGAGCGTCCGCGCGGTCTCCGTGTCGTAGCGTCACCTGCGTGGCGCACTCACACCGCACCATCCTCCACGTCGACATGGATGCGTTCTACGTGTCGGTGGAGTTGCGGCGGCGGCCGGAACTCGCGGGGCAGCCGGTCGTCGTCGGCGGAACCGGCAACCGTGGCGTGGTGGCCGCGGCGTCGTACGAGGCGCGCCGGTACGGAGTGCACTCGGCGCTCCCGTCGGCGGTCGCCCGCCGCCGCTGCCCCCACGCGGTGTTCCTGCCGGGCGACCACGAGCTGTACTCGGAGGTCAGCGCGCAGGTCCACGAGATCTTCGGTCGATACACGCCCCTGATCGAACCCCTGGCGCTCGACGAGGCGTTCCTCGACGTCACCGGCGCCCTGCGCCTGTTCGGCGAGGGCACGCAGATCGCCGAGCGCATTCGCGCCGACGTGCGTGACGAGCTCGAGCTCGGCTGCTCGGTCGGGGTCGCCCCCAACAAGTTCCTCGCCAAGCTCGCGTCGGTCGAGGCCAAACCACGCCGCGACACCCGAGCGGGTCGAACCGGGTGTCGGTGTCGTCGAGGTCGTCCCCGGCACGGAGCTGGATTTCCTCCACCCGCTCCCGGTGTCGCGATTGTGGGGTGTCGGACCGAAGACCCTCGAGAAGCTCGAACGGTTCGGCATCCGAACCGTGGGCGACCTCGCTGCGCTCGACGAGCGCAGCGTCGTCGGTCGTCTCGGGCGAGCGAGCGGGGCGCACCTGCTCGCGTTGGCGTCGGGTCGCGACGACCGCCCGGTCGAGGTCGGTCGCGATCCGAAGTCGATCGGGCACGAGGAGACCTACCCGCACGATCTGCACGAGCTGGATGATCTCGAGCGTGAGCTCGTCAGGCTGTCGGACGCGGTGTCGTCACGGCTCCGCAAGCACGGCACGGGCGCACGCACGGTGACCCTCAAGGTGCGGTTCGCCGGATTCCGCACCGTGACCCGTGCCACCACCCTGCCTGCGGCCGTCTCGACCGGACCCGAGTTGGTCGCCGCGCTCCGACCTCTGCTCCGGGCGCTCGACGTGTCGACAGGGGTGCGGTTGCTCGGCGTCTCCACCAGCAACTTCGCCGACCCCTCACAGCAGCTGAGCCTGCTCGACCGGTCACCCGAGCCCGACCGCACGGCCGGCGCCATCGACGAGATCCGCGACCGGTTCGGCGCCAACGCGATCGGGCCCGCCAGTTCGATCGACGGTCGGAGGATCCGCATCGTGAGACGCGGTGCGCAACAATGGGGACCCGACGAACCGTGACGCCTCACCGGCCCCGACGTGATCGTTCGTCGGGGCCGGTTTCAGGCGATGATCGTCACAAGGTCGACTTGTTGTCCTTGTGCGCCTGCAGGTTGCCGCGATCGAGGAGGCCGGGCAACGTCGAGCTGCCTGGCACATCCAACACCAACGTCCCGGTGGCGTCGAACACCTGGATCGACGCGGTGTCACTCGTGCCCGGTTCGCCGGCGTCGACGAAGACGAACTCGATCCGCGCTCCCGGAACACCGCGGTAGAGACCTGTACCGCTGCCGGTGAACGTGTCGAACGGCGCCTTCGGTGGCTCCTGCGCGACGGCTGGGCTGTCGGTGCAGACCGCAGAGGTGAGCTGGGTGAGGTGGAACCGGTTGCCGCCCGGCCAGTTGACCTCGAGGTTGTTCGGTGCGCGCAGGTCGCAGTGGATCTGGAAGCCTCGCGTGACCCGCGCACCGTCGATCGTGAACACGCTGCCACCTCCTGTCATTCGGCCAGGGAGGCCGGACGGCGCCTCGGCCTCGAGCGAGAACGCGGCCGCGACCCAATCGAACGATGCGGGCAGGAAGCCGGTGTTCAGGTCGTCCCGCGAGAATGGCTGCACCGTGAGACTGGTCGCACCTGCCGGCACCAGGACGGAGATCGCGAAGCTGTCCCACTCTCCGCCGTCGACACTGTCGAGCAGGTTGTTGAGTTGGGTCGTGACACCATCTGTCGTGATCTCGATCGTGGTCGGACGGATCGTGCCTCCCGAGAGCGTTCCGGAGACGCTCGCAAAGAACAGGTTGATCGTCGCCGTACGGTCACTGGCCGACGGCGGGAAGGTGAACGTCTGCGCCACGGTGTTCTGCAGCTGTCCGGAGAAGTTGGCGAACGCCAGATCGCTGCCGTCGCGGAGCGCGATCTGAGCATCGGTGGAACCGTCGTCGTAGATGACGATCACGCCCGCACCATTGCTGGCGGTGGTGAAGTCGAGACCGGACAACTGGAGCGAGGTGGTGCCGGCCCCCACGAGTCCGAGGCCACTGATGTCGGCCCGGAACGCCGATGCATAGGCGCCGGGGAAGAAGAACGTCGGTCCGCCGATCAGCAGTCCGGTGACGCCGTTGCCATTGACCGTGATCGTGTCGTCGCCTGGCTCCGACAGCGCCTGGAATCCCTCCCAATACAACAGCACCTGGGTGACGTTGGCGCCGGCGGGAACCTCGACCGTGAGCGTGGCGGGTTGGGCGAGCATTCCCGTGCCCGCGGAGGCCACGCCCGTTCCGCTCGCGATCGAGATCGACGGTGGACCGAGAATCTCCGTTCCGTCGGCGAACACGGCCGTTGCGCTCGCGGCGAGCAGCGCGCCCGCGACGAGGACTGTGGATCGGTACTTCATGGTGATCGCCCCTTTGACATCCGTTGTGGTGTGGACATCCCGCCGAGACCCGATGGTAGATGGCCGTTCACGAGTTCTCAAGAAGAATCTCACGAAGAGTGACGAATGGCACTGTTCTTTCATGCTCAACGGTCGAGCGGACAGACGGACACGCGGCGCACGTTGCGGGTGCGCAGAGCGGTCGGTGGTGTTCAGACGATCGTCGAGCGGACGAATCCGGCGCTGCGCGTTGAGGAACCCGTGGAAACGTGCGATGCTGAGGGGGCCATGCCGCTGTCAGAAGACGAACAACGGATCCTCCGTCAGATCGAGCAGGAGCTCGAGTCGGACCCGACGTTCTCCGAACGCGGCTATCGCGTGTCCCGTCGGCGGTTGGTGGTGCTCACGATCGGGCTGATCATCGGTCTGGTGTTGACCATTGCCGGTCTCACCATCAGCTTCTGGGTGGCGTTCGCCGCCTTCCTCGGCGTGCTCGCCATGGCCGTGCTGCTCGAGGCGGAGATTCGGGTCGTCGGGCGCGAGAAGCTCGGCAACCTGCCGATCAACGCCTGGCTCGCCGGTAGCGGCCGCCAACGCCGCCCGGAGTGATCAACCGCGCCGTCGGGCCGTCCGTCGTGGTTCCGTGCGTCGTGGTGTCGTGCGTCGTGATGTCGAGCCGATCCGTCAACGCCACTTGGTGAAGTAACGCCGCATCCGTTGTGGTGGCGTCAGGGTGTCGACCGCGATCCGGCTCACCTGGTCCGACCACAGCTCGCAATCGTGCCCGAGTGTCGGGCCGAACGCGCCCGAGCGATCGAGGTCGACGCTGCCCGGGCGGGCGAAGCTGACCTGGTCGACGACGTCGGCGAGCGAGCTCATCGGGCGTGCGGCCACGGGCAACTGCGTCGCCGTCGCCGTCGCCCACTCGTGGGCCGTCATCGAGGGCACACCGCGAACGCCGGCATCCTCGGCTGCGGCGCGAGCGCGGAACCACGCCGCCTGAACTCGTTCGACCGGGCCGTGCACCCGAGCGGCCCGCGCTCGCCACCGGCGCGAGAGCCATGGCGCAGCCGTCGCGGCGGCGATGATCGCGAGGAAGCCCACCGGGCGCCACGGCAACCCGGACCCGCCCGAGGCATCGTCGGACGAACCAGGGGGCGCTCCCGCACCGTCGGACGGGCCGGGCAGCTCCGATCCGGGGTCGGCCGGGTCGTCGTCGATGCTGCGGGGCAACGTCGTCGGCGCCGGCACGAGGGTCGGCGGTGTCGTCGTGAGTGGCCCGGCGGTGCCCTCGGTGCCGCCCGAACCGGTCGGCACCGGCGGCGCCTCGTCCTGCTGCGGCGTGACGCCGGTGTACGACTCGGCACCGGGTGCGCCCCGACCCGGCGTCGGTTCGAAGGCGACCCAGCCGATGCCGTCGAACCACAGCTCCGGCCAAGCATGGGCGTTCTTGCCGCGCACGACGTACCAACCCTCGTCGTTCTGGACGCCGGGCGTGAACCCGACCGCCACGCGCGACGGGATGTCGAGGGTGCGTGCCATCGCTGCGAACGTGGCCGAGAACTGCTCGCAGTAGCCGACCTTCTGGTCGAGGAAGATCTCGATCGCGTTCGAACCATGACCGGACTGCACCTCGAGGCTGTACTCGAACTCGCTCCGGAACCAACCCTGGAGTGCGACCGCAGCGTCGTAGTCGGACGCGGCGCCGGCCGTGACCTGCTGGGCCAACTCTCTGACGATCGCCGGCAGGTCGTCGGGCAGTTCGGTGAAGATGCCGTCGGGGGCCGCATCGGTGCTCGCCGACCGAAGCTCGGCGGGCGAGAGGTTGGGTGACGTGGACACCACGGTGAACAGGTCGCCGGGCCGGATGTCACCCGGTGCGAGCAGGGTGCTCGTGTCGGCGTTGACGCGCAAGCTGAGGCGTTCGCCGCCCGAGAAGCCATCGGCCTCCACCGGGTCGGCCGCGGCCGGGATCAGCGGGCCGCCGAGCGAGAGCACCTGGATCTGCTGGACGATGCGGATGTCGTCGTCGGCCGTGGTGGTGCGGTCGATCGCGCCGTCGTCGTCGATGCGCTCGAGGTTGCGCTCGGGAAGCCGGAACGTGCGTCCGTCGAACTCCGGCAACGTCGTGGCCCGCCAATAGGCCGGAGAGTCAGCGAAGACCCGGAACAGCTCCTCGTCGCCGCGGTTCGTGAGCCGCGACCGGATGTCGACGAGCGGGCTGATGACCTCGGTCACCCCGCCGCCTCGACCCTTGGTCTCGTACAGCGGCTCGGCCTGGGCACCCGGGATGCGGGGACCGACGACACCGGCGAGCACGGCGATCGCCGCAGCGGTCGCTATTGCGGCCGGCACTGCGAGCGGGGTCGGTCGACGGGTGCTCGTCAGTTCGACGCGTCGGCTGCGATCGTGGAGCGCACGGAGGGCCGCGACCGCGACCACGCCGGCCGCGATGAGCAGCGCCGTCGCCCCGATGCGGAGCCGCGGGCTACCGAGCGCGGCGATGAAGACGAACAGCACCCCTCCGGGCACGAGGGCTTCACCGCGTGCTTCGGCGCGGAAGGCGAACGAATCAGCCATGACGATCGCGATGATGAGCGCCAGCCCTGCGAGCGTCGCCCAACCGGCGCCGTAGATCACGGGAGCGACGGCCGTCTGGAACTGATCCCGCACCAGCCCGACCTCGAGCTCGATCTGATCCCAGGTGGCACGGGTCGGGAGCAGCCACGTCATGCTCGCCCGGTAGTGGACCACCAGCAGGAGCCACAGGAGCACCAGCGCGGTGACCGGGACGGCGATCCAGCCGGGGACCCGCGCCCGGCGGAGGGCGAACGATGCGCCGTGCCCCACGATCGTCAGGAGCGCGAGGTCTGCGAAGAACTCCCAGCCGCTGAAGACACGGGCGAAACCGATTGCGACGACGAGTGAGTACGCGGTCAGCGCCGCCGTGGCGGCGAGGTCGCGCTCGAAGCCGACCCGGTCGTGCGCGCTGCCGCTCAAGGAGCTCCACTCACCTGGTGCAGCTCGCGCGTCAGCCCGCGGCTCCCGGCGAGGCGATGCCAGTGTTCGCGGAACGACGCGACCGACGACGCGTCGACGGCGAGCCGTCCGGTCGGAGCACCTGTCGTGAAGACGCCGACGCGGGTCAGGGTGGGATCGGTGAGCCGCTCCGTTCGGCGCCATGCGTCCGTGGCGGGTGACGAGGTCACGACGACGACGAGCCCCAGCCCCTCACCCGGGTCGCGCTCGAGCTCCCCGAGCGGGGGTCCGACCTGGATCGGAGCCAGGAGCCGGAGCGCGTGCGCAGCGACATCGGGGCCTCGCAGATCGATCCCGCCGCCGGTCACGAAGCGCGTCGTGAGTCCGGCCCGCTCGGCGCTGATCGTGAGGCTGGCGGCTGCCATCACGGCCCGTTCGAAGACGTCGGCCTCGGCGTCGGTCACCGGCGACGGATAGGCGTCGCCATCGCGATCGAGCACGATGATGCAGCGGCGGACGCCCTGCGCCTCGTGTTGGCGGACCTTGAGCTCCTCCGAACGTGCCGATGCACGCCAGTGGATCGAACGCGGCTCGTCGCCGGTGACGTAGTCGCGGAGGCTGTGGAACTCTCCCGGGCCGACCCGCTGCGACAGCGCGAGCAGATGGCGTCCGAGCACGCCGTGGCCGAGCGACGGCATCGGCATCTCGAAGGTCTGCGGCGCGACCGTGATCTCCGTCTCGCCCGCCGCGAGACGGAGATCGGAGGCGAGGCCGAGCAGATCACGGCGTTCGATCAGCGCCGGCCCGACCATGATCACACCCCGACGGAGGGCCGGAACTCGATACCCGGCGGTGACCTGGTCGCCCACTCGAAGCGGGGCGATCGTCATGTGGGCCGTGTTGCTGGTCCCGACAGGTTCGGTGAGGTCGACCCGAGGTGACCGCAGCGAGCCCCGGTTCTCGACGAGCAGATCGACACGTCCGACGTCGCCGACTGTGAGCACCGCCGGGTGAGCCCAACGAGCGATCGTCAGGTCGGCCCGGCGGAATCGGACGACGAGAACGGCGACCACCACGGAAACGGCGAGTCCGGCACCGATGACGAACAGCTCGACGATCCCGAAGACGCGTCCGATGGCCAGAGCGGCGACGGCTCCGACGACGACGGTCCAGCCCTGCCGTGTCGGCATCAGCGGTGTCCGCTCAACATCGCCGGCTCGCGATCGTGGAGCGTCGACCGGGAAACGGTCGATCGGGAAGCGGTCGATCGAGGAACATCAGCGCGCCACCGGGACGGGTACGTCGGCGAGCAGCTCGCGTACGGCCTCCTCTGCCGATGTTCGTGCATTGCTGCCCGCGCGCAGCACGAGACGGTGGGAGAGCACCGAGATGGCGACCGTCTTGACATCGTCGGGGGTGCCGTAGTCGCGGCCTCGTGCAGCGGCGTGACCGCGCACGGCAGCCGACAACTGCAGGGTTGCCCGCGGCGACAACCCGAGCTCGATGGCGGAGTGGCGGCGGCTCGCTTCGGCGATGTCGACCATGTAGGACTTGAGCGCGCTCGCCAGGTACACGTTGCGAACGGTGGCGACCATCCCGAGGACCTCATCGATCGTGACGACGGGCTGCAACGAGCGCAACGCATCGGCCGAGCCCTGTCCGTCGAGGATCGCTATCTCGGCCGTTCGGCCCGGATAGCCGATCGAGATGCGGAGCAGGAATCGGTCGAGCTGGCTCTCGGGCAACCGATAGGTGCCCTCCTGCTCGACCGGGTTCTGGGTCGCGATCACCATGAACGGTGGGGGCAGGGCATTGGTGGTCCCGTCGACGCTGACCTGACGCTCCTCCATCGCCTCCAGGAGGGCGGACTGGGTCTTCGGCGACGCGTGGTTGATCTCGTCCGCGAGCACGATGTTCGCGAACAGCGGCCCCTGCTGGAAGCGGAACTGCTCGGTGGAACGCTCGTAGATGCTCACGCCGACCAGATCGGTGGGGAGCAGATCGGGCGTGAACTGGACTCGTTTCCAGCTGCAGTCGATCGAGGCCGCTAGCGCCTTCGCGAGGCTCGTCTTGCCGACGCCGGGAACGTCCTCGATAAGGAGGTGGCCCTCCGCGAGGAGCGCGATGACCGCGAACTCGATCGCGTCCCGCTTGCCGTGCACCACCGTCCCGATGTTGTCGACGATCCCGTCGAACAGGGAGGAGAACGTGGTGGTCGCCGCGGCAGTGTCCGTCACGTCGGAAAGGCTAGACGCTCGGCAGACGCCGTGACAGGCGGGACCCGCAACCGGGGCGACGCGGCGATACCGTGCCAGCCCGTGGGTGAGGGCTTCCTGGCGATCGATCTCGGTCCGAGCAGACTCGCCGCGGGCGTGCTCGACCTCGACGGTGCGGTCGTCATCCGCGACCGTGTCACGACGCCGGCCCGCAACGTCTGGCCCGTGCTCACCCAACTGGTGCGCCGAGTGCTCGCCGCCAACCCGACCGAGATCGAGCCGTCGGCGGTGGGCGCGACGTGTCCGGGACCGATCGATCGGCTCACCGGGGCGATGAAACCGATCGGCATGCCGATGTGGCACGACTTCCCGCTGCGGCGTGAGCTCGCCGAGGTCACCGAGCTCCCGGTCGCGATCGACACCGCCGGCCGCGGGTTGGCGCTCGCCGAGCTGTGGTGTGGTCAGGCTGCAGCGCTCGCTCCGCGAGACCAGCACCTCGCCACCTTGGTCCTCGGCGACGATGTCGACGGAGGTTTCGTCGTCGGCGGGCGTCTCGCATCGGGGTTGACCGACAACCTGGGCCAGTTCGGCCACATCATCGTCGAGCCCGAAGGTGCGCCGTGCGCCTGCGGAGCGATCGGATGCCTGACGACGTACGCCGGCGCCCGCGGGATCGAGGCGAGCACCGGGCGGGAGCTGCGCCGCACGCCGCCCGCGATCATCGAACGCACCGGCATCATGACGGCCCGGGCATGCGCCTCGATGGCGGCGATGCTCGACGTGTCCGACATCGTGATCGGCGGCATCGTCCCGTCGGTGCTTGGCGCGCCATTCTTCGACTCGCTCGCCAAGGAGCTCGACCAACGTTCCGGTCTCGAACACCTGGCAGGACTCCGGGTCCGCGGCGTGGGTGCAGGTCGGCTCGGCCCGCTCGTCGCGGCGGCGGCGGTTGCCCGCCAGTCGGCTCGCGAGCGCGCGGCCGACGAGGCCCCGGCACCGGCAACCGCCGCTTCGGATCTACCGACCGGTAACCCGGACGATTAGTGTCGTCGGCATGCAGCCGACCTACTCGCCAGATGCCGAGGCGTACCGACAGAAGGTCCAGGCATTCCTCGCCGAGAAGCTTCCCTCGAACTGGGGCGGGATCGGCCGGCTCGAGGGTAAGGCTCTGACGGAGTTCGTCGCCGAGTGGCGCAGCACGCTCTACGAGGCCGGCTATCTCGCCCCCGGCTGGCCGGTCGAGTACGGCGGAGCCGGGCTCTCGGCGCTCGAGCAGGTGATCCTGGGTGAGGAGTTCGCTCGTGCCGGCGTGCCGACCGGGGGCCCCAACGACGTGTTCGGGATCCAGATGCTCGGCAACACCATCTTGCTGCAGGGCACCGACGAGCAGAAGGCGCACTACCTGCCCCGCATCCTGTCGGGTGAGGACACCTGGTGTCAGGGGTACAGCGAGCCGAACGCCGGTTCCGACCTGTCGAACGTCGGTCTCAAGGCCGATCTCGACGGCGACCAGTGGATCCTCAACGGTCAGAAGATCTGGACGTCTGCGGGTCACCTCGCCGACCACATCTTCACCCTCGCCCGCACCGACCCCGACGCGCCGAAGCACAAGGGCATCTCGTTCCTCCTGGTCGACATGGATCAACCGGGGATCGAGGTCCGTCCGATCAAGATGATCTCGGGCGACAGCGAGTTCAACGAGGTGTTCTACACGGACGCCACCTGCCCCAAGGAGAGTGTGGTGGGGGGCGTCAACGACGGATGGCGTGTCGCGATGACGCTGCTCGGCTTCGAGCGCGGCGAGGCTGCCGCGACGATGCCGATCCGGTTCCAGGCCGAGCTCGACCGTCTGCTGTTGCTCGCCGAGGAGCGTGGTGTCGCCGACGATCCGGTGATTCGGCAACGCCTGGCGTGGGCCTACTCCAAGGTCCAGATCATGCGGTACAACGGCATGCGCGTGCTCACCCAGTTCCTCGCCGGCCATCATCCCGGGCCGGACGCTGCGGTCTCGAAGCTGTACTGGAGCGAGTACCACCAGCTCGTCACCGAGCTCGGCGTCGACATCCTCGGCGCCGACGCCCTCACCCCGACTGGTCGTCACCCGTCGTCGGCATTCCAGGCCGACGACGCCGGTGCGCCCAACTCGTCGAATTCGTGGGTGAGTACGTTCCTGAACGCCCGCGCAGGCACGATCTACGCCGGTTCGTCGCAGATCCAGCGCAACATCATCGGCGAGATGGTGTTGGGCCTCCCGAAGGAGCCCCGCCCGCAGTGACCGGTGCGCTCGGAGTCGCCGCAGCACTCGCCCGGCGACCGTCGCTCTGGTCGACCGCGCTCCGACAGGCCAGACGCACGGCCCCACCCGGGTGGTGGCGGCATCGACCGTTCCTGCCCGTGCCGTCGGGGGAATACCTGCGGTTTCGTCTGCTCACCCAGTACGGCGAAACAGAACGTCCCGTCGACCCCGACGATGTGCTGAACTATCTCGCGTGGTGCCGGGACTGGGACCGAACTGGGGGCTGATACCGCCCGCCGGGAGGGTGTGACCCGTGTCCCGCGCGCTCGTCCTCAATGCCACGTACGAGCCGCTGAGCATCGTGTCGGCGCGACGCGCCGTGTGCCTGCTGCTCGACGAGAAGGCCGAGATGATCGAGTCCGACGACGTCGCCGTCATCCGCTCCGAACTGCTGATCGTGCCGATTCCGGCCGTGGTCAGGCTCCGCTACATGGTCAAGGCGCCGCGTCGCCGCGTCGCGGTTGTTTCGAGGCGGGCGGTCTTCGCCCGCGACGAGTACCGCTGCCAGTACTGCGGGAGCCGTGCCGACTCGATCGATCATGTGGTGCCGCGCTCGCGAGGCGGGCGAGACGTCTGGGACAACCTGGCGGCTGCGTGCCGCCCGTGCAACACCCGCAAACGCGACCGCACACCCGATGAGGCCGGCATGCGCCTGCTGCGACCGTGTCGCGCTCCACGTGCCACGGCATGGGTGACGCTCGGCTCGAATCTCGTACCCGACACCTGGAAGCCGTACCTCGCCCTGGCGAGCTGAGCCGACCACCGGTTTCGTTCGGGGTCGGACCCCACGACGAACCCGAATCGAAACGGTGTGGAGGGGTGACTTGTAATACGCGCGTTCGGTCCTGTTTCGTGTGTAGCGCACATCGAACGGATGGGACCACCGTGAACGCACCGGCCACTTCGCCGACAACCGGATCGACATCGAACGCGCCGTCGTCCGCGATCGACGGCGCCTTCGAGGCGATCGCGTCGCCTGTTCGCCGGTCGATCCTCGATGCGCTGCGGGACGGTGATCGGCGCACCGTGTCCGAGATCGCCGACCAGTGCGACGATCTCAGCCGATCCACGATCTCACGCCATCTGAGGGTGCTCCGAGATGCCGAACTGGTGCACGCCGAGCGCGACGGTCGGTCGTGGGACTACGCGATCCGGACCGAACCGCTCGACGAGATCTACCGAGCGTGGCTCGTACAGTACGTGCGGCGCCAGGACGCGCTCGACGTCGAATCCGAACGCATCGACGGTCCCGCCGGGACCGACGCGTCCGAGACCGACGCGGCCGATGCCGGGACCGGCGACGACGACCCGAGCGGCGCCCGATCCCCGGTCGACGAGTTCGCGTTCGCGGCGGCCTCCCCGCCACGGAGCCCGGAGGACATCGTCGAGCGCATCTCGAGGCGGCTCGGCGACATCCCGACGGCGCCTCGCTCGCCCACGCCCGGCCAACGTGCTGCATCGGCGCCGGCGAAGCCCGCGTGGGGAGCCGTTCGGCGCCCGGCCGACCGCTACGAACGATCCGGCCGGTAGTCGCTCGGCTCGGAGACCGAGCGGCTCGGTAGCGTGACTCGATGGTCGCAGTGGTCCGTCGGCACGGGCTCGTGTCGGGTCTCCACCATGTCGATCCGTTTGCCGAACGCACGCTCGCCCGACCCGAGGTCTGGTGGTGTGATTTCAGCGGGGCAGCGATCGTGCTCGGATCGCGACAGACCCCGGACCTGCTCGACCGCGAGCAGTGCGAGCTGGCCGGGCTCGAGATCGTTCGGCGGCGCTCGGGCGGTGGGGCCGTGCTGCTTCGGCCGCACGACGTCACCTGGATCGACGTGGTGTTGCCACACGGCGTCGCCCCTGACGACGTGCGGGGCTCGATGGTGTGGGTCGGTGATCGCTGGCTCGAGGCGGTCGCACCGACCGTTGCCGCCGGGGCCGACCTCACCGTGCACCGGGGCGGGATGCGCTGCACGGCCTGGTCCGAGCTCGTCTGCTTCGCGGGGATCGGTCCGGGCGAGGTCCTCGTCGACGGTCGGAAGCTGGTTGGCCTGAGCCAGCGCCGCACACGTTCCGGTCTGCGGATCCAGGGGCTGGTGCACCACCGGTCACTGGCCGCCGAGATGCCGCGCCTGTTCTCCGGTGGCCTGCCCACCCTGCCGCTCGAGGACCCGGCGGTGCTCGAACGGCTCGCCGCCGAGTCGATCGCGCGACGCCTGGCGGCGCTGATCGACACGTCCTGAAGCGCGCGCTGCGAGCGGTTCAGAACGAGACGATGCCACCTGACCCGGCACACCCGGCATTGTCGCCGGGCATGATGCGGGGGTAATTGGGGGGAAATGGTTGATTTAGGTGAGACATGGAGGCCATACTTGCCGTTCACGAGGGGGCTCCCGCTGCCTCTCGGTGCGGAGGCAGGTCAGCGGTTCGGAAAGGTGTGGCACCCATCGTGTTCGTCGGCGAGTACGACCGCAGTGTGGACGGCAACGGCCGTCTCGCTCTGCCCGCCGACTTCCGCGAGCTGCTCGGCGACCGGTGCTACGTGACATGCGACCCCGAGGGCTTCGTCAGGGTCACCTCCCAGGCCAACTTCGAATCCGAGGCCGGCCACCTCAAAGAACTCGTCCGCGCCGGAGTCCGGCCGATGTCGGCGCTGCGCTCGTTCGGCGTGCAATCCTTCGTCGCCTCGATCGACAAGCAGGGCCGCATCACCCTCGACGAGTCGAGTCGGCGCCATGCTGGGCTCGCGTCGGGAGGTCAGGCGATCATCGCCGGTGCGATCGACAACCTCGAGATCTGGCGACCATCCCGGTACCGCCAGGTCCGTGGTGAGGACGGCGTGATCCAGCCCTCGCGCATCTGGCAGGACGAGGACGGACCATGACCGACGATTTCGCACACGAGCCGGTCATGAAACGCGAGATCGCCGAAACGTTCGGTGAGGTGCCGGCGGGAGTGGTGCTCGATGCAACACTCGGCGGAGGCGGGCACAGCGAGGCGATCCTCGATGCCAGGAGCGATCTGCGCGTCCTCGGTCTCGATCGCGATCCGGCCGCGCTCGACGCTGCGACGACGCGCCTGCGGCGATTCGGGAATCGGCTGATGATCCACCGCTGCCGATTCGACGAACTCGACTCGGCCATGGCCGCCCACTCGGTCGACGAATTGAGCGGCGCCCTGTTCGACCTCGGCGTCTCGTCGCCCCAGCTCGACCGGGCGGAGCGCGGCTTCTCCTACCGCCACGACGGCCCGCTCGACATGCGGATGGACACCGACGCCCCGTGGTCGGCCGACGACGTCGTGAACGGGTACGCCGAATCGGATCTGGCACGGGTGATCCGCCAGCACGGCGACGAGCGTTTCGCCACCCGGATCGCCGCTGCGATCGTGGCAGCCCGACCCATCGACTCCACCACCAGGCTCGCCGAGGTGGTCACGAGCGCGATCCCGGCCCCGGCGCGCCGGACTGGCGGCCACCCGGCCAAGCGGACGTTCCAGGCGATCAGGATCGAGGTCAACGCGGAGCTGGACGCGCTCCCCAACGCCCTCGACAAGGCGATCGAGGCGCTGACGACAGGCGGCCGACTCGCTGTGCTGGCCTATCACTCGGGAGAGGACCGGATCGTGAAGGACCGGATGCGTCAAGCCGAAACCGGCGGATGTGAATGTCCGCCGGAACTGCCATGCGTCTGTGGTGCGGTGCAGACCGTGCGCATCGTCCGACGAGTCGCGAAGCGTCCGAGCAGCGCCGAAGCGGCGACGAACCGGCGGGCTGCGTCGGCGCGCTTCCGCGTCGCCGAGAAGGTCCGACCCACCGGGGGAAGGACACGCTGATGGCGACCCCGTTGCGGCGGCAACCGGATCCTCGACGGCGCGTGAGCCAGTCGAACACCACATCGAGAAACCCGACGACCACGTCGACCACCACATCGAGAACCGCATCGACCTCCACATCGAGAAACCCATCGACCACCGCATCGAGAACGACATCGACCTCCACGGGCACGAAGCAGACGACGCTCGCCGTCGTCCCGCACCGCCGACGGGTCGCGTGGTTCGCGATCACACTCACGGTGCTGGTCTCGCTCGTGATGATGGGCGCAGTGCTCCTGCACACCCGGATCGCCGAGCGGCAGCTCGAGATCGATCGGCTCGAGCGTGCCGTCCGCACGGCACAGGAGGACTTCGACGTGCTGCGCTCCGAGCGGGCTGAGCTGCGTTCGCCGAATCGGCTGGCCGACCATGCCGCTGACCTCGGCATGACTCCCGGGGACGAGAGCACGTTCGTGGCCGTCGATCCGATGCTGCTCGCCGTCACCATCGCCCGGACCGGTGAGCTCCCCGCATCGGCCCAGATCGTGCCCGGCTCCACCGCTCGGCTCGAGCCGCTCGATCAGTTCCGACTCGTGAAGTCCGTCAGCTCGGAGGCACCGTGAGCCGTCGCACCCCACCGCCACGTCCGACGAGACGCGCGGCGCCGAAGGTCCGCCGGGCACGCACCGGCCGCAACGGTGCGAGCTCCCGGGCGCCGTCCGCGGCGCGACCGACAGCTCGCCGCCCCGGCGACACCCCCGCAGCCCGGCAGCCGGCGCGTGCCCCGGCTCGCCGCGCTACGCCTCCGCCGGCACGACAGCGTCGCGAGGTCACGGTCCGTCCGTCGCCGTCGGCGCCCTCACGTCGACATCGCTCCGAACCCGCCAGCCCGACCAAGCAGGCCAGATCGTCGAGACGGCGGCGCGTCGCAGCACCCAAACACATCACGCCCCCGCGCCGCGACCGACTCGGCATCGCCGCCTCGGCCGTCCGGCTGCGGTTGCTCCTGGTGCTGTTGTTGCTGGTGCTGGGAGCGGTGCTGTTCAAGGTCGCCAAGCTTCAGTCGGCCGGGGGTGAGGCACTGCGAAGCGCCGGCGCCGCGCAGTGGGAACGGACCACACCGTTGCCCGCCGATCGTGGCACGATCTTCGATCGTCATGGTGAGGAGCTCGCCATGTCGGTTCCGGCGTTCTCGATCAGCGTGAATCCGAAGCTGGTCCAGGACGAGGCCGGTACGGCGCGCATCCTGCAGTCGATGCTCGGGCTCGACGACGACGAGACCCGCGAGCTCTACGACGACATGGTCGCCAAGGCCACCGGGTTCCGGTACGTTCAGCGTGAGGTCGACGTCGCCGTCGGCGAGCAGCTCGCCGACCTCGACCTCGTGGGTGTCAACGTCGATGCCGAGGACAGGCGCATCCTTCCCGGTGGCGACACCGGACGCAGCGTGATCGGCCGCACCGACATCGATGGCGTCGGCACAGCGGGCCTCGAGGAGCAGTACGACGAGCTGCTCACGGGCACGCCCGGTGAGCTCCGCAAGGAGGTCGCTCCGAAGGGACGCTCGATCGCCGGATCCGAACAGGTCATCGCGCTTCCGGTGCCCGGCGACGACATCGTGCTGACCCTCGATCGGTCGATCCAGTTCGCCACCGAACAGGCGCTCCTCACGCGCGTGAACGAGCTCGGCGCGAAGTCGGGCTACGTCATCGTCATGGATACCCCGACCGGCGACGTTCTCGCCATGTCGTCGGTCCAGCGCGATGACGAAGGGGTGGTCGAGGTCACATCCGGCAACTACGCAGCGACGAACGCCTACGAACCGGGCTCGGTCGCCAAGGTCGTCACCATCGCCGCCGGCCTCAACGAAGGCGCGGTCACGCCCGAATCGACGTTCGTGGTGCCGTGGCGCCGCCAGTATGCCGACGACCTGCTCACCGACTCCCATCAACATCCAGACGAGTTGCTGACGGTCGAGCAGATCCTGGTCGAGTCGTCGAACATCGGCACGATCGACGTTCAGAACTCGCTCGGTCACGGCGACTGGGACACCGCTCGGCAGACCCACTGGGAATACCTCCGCCGTTTCGGGTTCGGTGACGCGACCGGACTCGACTTCCCCGGTGAATCGGGCGGCATCCTGAAGCACTGGACGGACCTGTGGGGCTCGGAACGGGTCACGGTCGCGTACGGGCAGGGGTTCGCTGCGACGCCGATCCAGATGGCGGCGGCCGTCAACGCCATCGCCAACGACGGCACCTATGTCGCACCTCGACTCGTGCAGAGCATCGTCGACGCGAACGGCACCGTGGTCGAGGCTGCACCGGCCGAGACCCACGAGGTCCTGCGGGCCGACGTCGCCAAGCAGGTGCAGGACATGATGCGCCAGGTCGTGTGCCGCGGCACGGCGAAGCGGGCGCAGGAGGGACTGGAGAACTTCAGCGTTGCCGGCAAGACGGGAACCGGTCTGAAGGCGCAACGCAACGGCTATCTGAACGAGCGCGGGGAGCGTGTCTACTACGCGAGCTTCGCCGGCTTCTTCCCGGCCGAGGATCCGGCGGTGACCGTCGTCGTGTCGATCGACGAGCCGCCGGCCGGTGACATCAACCGCTTCGGCGGCACCGCCGCGGCGCCCGTGTTCGGTGACCTGGTTCCCACGATCGCGCACGAGCTCGGCATCCAACCTCCGCCCGACACCACGCCGTGCGCTGTGACGTGAACGCGATGGCGGCCACCGGACGAGGCATCGTCGACGCGTTGCCGGCCGGGACCGTCGTCACGATCGTTCCGGGTGCGTCCGATGGTGTCGACCCGGTCGCCGGGATCGACGTGATCGACCTCACTCACGACTCCCGCGAGGTGCGCGCCGGGTGGGCGTTCGCCTGCGTGGCGGGCGAGCACTTCGACGGTCACGACTTCGCAGCAGCCGCAGTCGAGCAGGGCGCGTCACTTCTCCTCGTCGAACGACCTCAACCGCTCGACGTCGCCCAGATCGTCGTGGACGACGTCCGAAGGGTGATGGGGCACGCCGCCGCCGCCGTGCACGGCCATCCCGCACGCCACCTGACGATGGTCGGCATCACGGGCACGAACGGAAAGACCACCACGACCCAGCTGCTCGGCGCCATCCTCCGCAGCGCAGGTTTCGACGGACGGGAGCTCGGGACCCTGTCGGGTGTCCGGACGACCCCCGAAGCACCCGATCTGCAACGCCGACTCGCCGGATTCGTCCGTGAACGCGTCGATGCGGTCGTGATGGAGGTCTCATCGCACGCGCTCGCTCTGCATCGCACCGCGGGGACCCGCTTCGACGCTGCGGTCTTCACGAACCTCGGACGCGACCACCTCGACCTGCACGAGTCGATGGAGGCCTACTTCCGCGCCAAGGCGTCGTTGTTCATGCCGGAGCTCTCCGATGCCGGGGTGGCCAACCTCGACGACCCGTACGGTCGACTGCTGCTCGATGTCGCTGCGATCCCGATGACCGGCTTCTCGATCGACGACGCGCAGGACCTCGACGTCGGACTCGGGCATCACGGCTTCTCGTGGCGCGGCCAGCGGATCCGGGTTCCGATCGGCGGTCGCTTCAACGTGATGAACACCCTCGCCGCCTTGTCGGCGGCCGATGTGCTCGGCGTCGATGCCGCGACCGCAGCGGCCGGCCTCGCCGAGTGCGTGCCCGTCCCCGGTCGGTTCGAATCTGTCAACGATCCCGACCGCGACGAGATCGCCGTCGTCGTCGACTACGCCCACACGCCCGATGGGCTCGTGGAGCTGCTACGCGCAGCCGGGCAGCTGGCCGAGCCCGGCAGGGTGATCGTGGTGTTCGGGTGCGGCGGTGATCGTGACGCCGAGAAGCGGCCGATGATGGGTGCTGCCGCGGCGGCGCACGCCGACCTCGTGGTGATCACCTCCGACAATCCGCGGCACGAGGATCCGCAAGCGATCGTTGATGCGGCTGCATCCGGTATCGACGCCCGTTACCGTCACGCAGTGCTGATCGAGGTCGATCGCCGCCAGGCGATCGCCACCGCGATCGGCGCCGCCCGACCCGGCGATGTCGTCGTCATCGCCGGAAAGGGCCACGAGACGACCCAGACCGTCGGCGACACGATCGTGCCCTTCGACGACCGGGCCGTGGCGCGCGAGGTGCTGGGTTCGTCGGGCCGCCGTGACGTGACAGGAGACGAATCGTGATTGCCGTGATGATCGCCGGGGCGGTCGCGACCGTCGTCTCGCTGTTCGGCACCCGATTCCTGATCGTCTTCTTCCGGACCCGAGGGCAAGGACAGCCGATCCTCGGCAAGGAGGACCACGGACCCGAGCACCACATGGTCAAGCAGGGCACGCCGACGATGGGCGGCCTCGCGATCGTGATCGCCGCCTTCGTGGGATGGGTCGTGGCCCACGTGCGGGACATCGCGTTCTCCGATCAGGCGATGATCGTCTGGGTCGGCATCCTGGCCATGTCGTTCATGGGCTTCCTCGACGACTGGATCAAGGTCCGCAAGCGCCACAACCGCGGCATCTTCTGGAAGCAGAAGAACTACATCACGATGGTGATGAGCTTCGGCCTCGCGTGGTGGCTCGTCGGCACCACGGGGATCAGCGAGTCGATCTCGCTCGTTCGCGCCGAGGACCTCGGCTTCACCGTCCCGGCCGTCGTCTGGGTGCTGTGGTCGGGCCTCGTCATCTGGGCGACGACCAACGCCGTCAACGTCACCGACGGGCTCGACGGGCTCGCCGGCGGATCGGCGTTGATGGGCTTCGGTGCCTTCATGATCATCGCCTACTGGTCGTTCCGGAACCCCGAGATCTACAACGCCGTGGTGAACCCGCTCGACATGGGGGTGATGGCAGCCGGGTTCGCCGGGGCCTGCCTCGGCTTCCTGTGGTGGAACGCTGCGCCGGCTCGCATCTTCATGGGTGACGTCGGCGCGCTCGGCATCGGATCTGCCCTGGCGTTCCTCGCGCTCACCTTGAACACCCATCTGCTGCTCGTGTTGATCTGCGGGATCAACGTCATGGAGGCCGGATCGGTCGCGATCCAGATGGGCGTCTTCAAAGCATCCGGGCGCAAGAAGCGGTTGTTCCGCATGTCGCCGATCCACCATCACTTCGAGCTGACCGGTTGGCCGGAGACGACGGTGATCATCCGCTTCTGGCTGATCTCGGCCATCTGCGTCGCCAGCGCCCTGGCGATCTTCATCGCCGACTACACGGCGGAGGTCGGCTGATGACGCGAGCGCTCGTGCACGGGCTCGCGGTCGCCGGGGCCTCGACGGTGCGCGCCCTGACGCAGCGCGGTTGCAGCGTGGTCGCCACCGACGATCGAATCGACGCGGCGACGACCGATCTCGCCGACGGACTCGGCATCGAGGTCTCCGGTCTGCCCGACGATCTCGATCGCTTCGTCGCCGCGTTCGACCTGATCTCGCCGGCGCCGGGGGTGCCCGAGACCCATCCGCTCGTCCACGCCGCCCTTGCTGCCGGTGTTCCGCTCGTCAGCGAGATCGAGCTGGCCTACCGCTGGGAGCAGGAGCGACCGGGCGGGCCGCGACCGATCCTCGCGATCACGGGCACCGACGGCAAGACGACGACGACCGAGCTCACCGTTGCGATCCTGCGCGCCGCCGGGATGAGGACCGCTGGGTTGGGGAACACCGAGACCCCCCTCGTCGATGCCCTCGACACCGATCTCGACGTGTTCGTCGTCGAGTGCACGAGCTTCCGTCTCGCGTGGACCGAGCGCTTCCGGGCCGACGCCGCCGTCTGGCTCAACCTCGCACCCGATCACCTGAACTGGCACGCGTCGATGGACTCCTACGAAGCCGCGAAGGCCCGCATCTTCGAGCTCCAGGGACCGGACGACGTTGCGATCGGGTTCGTCGACGACCCGGTCGTCGCGCGCCACCTCGCCGCATCGCCCGGTCGGCGGTGCACCTTCGGGCTCACCGGGGCCGACTACCGTCTCGATGCCGACGTGCTCACGGGTCCCGCGGGTCCGATCGTCTCGTCGTCGGCCATGCGCCGACGACTGCCACACGACATCACGAACGCCCTGGCGGCGTCGGCGTTGGTCCTCGAGACCGGCCTGGCCTCGCCCTCGGCGATCGGCGAGGCGGTCGCCACCTTCCAGGCCCCGCCGCACCGACTCGAGCTGCTCGGCGAAGCCTCCGGTGTCGTGTGGTACAACGATTCCAAGGCGACGACTCCTCATGCCGCTGCGACCGCGATCCGGGCGTTCGACTCACTCGTGCTGATCGCCGGTGGCAGCCGCAAGGGCGTCGATCTGTCACCGATGGCCGCGGAGGCACACCGCATTCGAGCGGTCGTCGCGATCGGCGAGGCGGCGCCCGACATCCGAGACGTGTTCACGGCCGGCACGACCGTCGTCGACGCCGACACGATGGACGCAGCCGTCGAACACGCCGCCTCGCTCGCCCTGCAGGGTGATGCCGTGGTGCTCTCACCGGGGTGTGCCAGCTTCGATTGGTACACCGGTTACCCCGAACGCGGCGAGCACTTCCGCCGCCTCGTCGCCGATCACCTCGCCGCGTCGGCCGGCTCGACCAGCACGGAGATGTCCTCATGACGATCGCGATGAACCCGTTCGGCTCGGCTGATGTCCGCGCTCGACGCGAAGCGGCCCTCGAGCGGCTCCATGGCGGGTCGCCGGGCACCGGACACCGGCGCCCCGACGCCGGCGGGCGCAGTGGCCCCTCCGGAACGGGGCGGCAGGGGAGCGCTCGCCGAGCGAAACCCGCACGCCGAGCCGTGCAACGCTCGACCCCTCGGACCGACGAACAGCTGGGCCCGACGCCCGGTCTGTACTACGTCATCTCGGTCGTGGTCGCGGTGTTCGTGATGCTCGGCCTCGTCATGGTTCTGTCGGCGACGTCGGCCAACCAGGTCGGTCGCGAGACGTCGCCGTACAGCATCTTCAACCGTCAGCTGATGTGGGCGGGCCTGGGCTTCCTCGGCATGCTCGTCGCCCTCAAGGTGCCCTACCACCGCTGGCGCCCACTCGTGATCCCGGGGACGGTCCTGGCCGCCGGGGCGATGATGCTGCCGTTCGTGCCCGGCGTCGGCGCCACCATCAACGACGCGAACTCGTGGGTTCGGTTCGGGTCGTTCGGCTTCCAGCCGTCGGAGTTCCTGAAGCTCGCCGCGATCGCGTTCCTCGCCGACCTCTTCGCACGCCATCAAGAGCAGATCCACGTGCCGCGCTACGGCCTGTGGCCACTCGGGCTCGTCACGTTCGGTTGCGCCGGCATCAGCTTCGTGCAGGGCGACCTCGGATCCGCGATCGTGCTCGCCGCCGTGGTGCTGGCGGTCGGTGTCGCCGCAGGGGTCCCGCTCGTTCACGTGGCGTTGGTCGCCATGGTCGGCGCCTTCGGTGCCACGTTGGCGATCGTCTCCGATCCGCGTCGCTTCAACCGGCTCGCCGCGTTCCGTGACATCGAAGGCAACAAGGAGCATCTCGGTTGGCAGTCGTGGCAAGGACTGCTCAGCATCGCCAACGGTGGCATGACCGGTTCGGGCATCGGAGGCAGCAATTCGAAGCTCGGCTATCTCCCGCTCGCCCACAGCGACTTCATCTTCGCTGTCATCGCAGACGAGTTGGGCTTCGTCGGTTCGGTGGCCGTGATCGGCGGATTCGCCCTGCTGGTGTGGTTCGGGATTCAGACGGCACTCGCCGCGCCCGACCGGTTCGGCATGATCCTCGCCGGCGGCATCGCCGCGTGGTTCGGCGTCCAGGCAATCGTCAACATGGGCGGAGTGGTCGGGTTGATGCCCGTCACGGGGCTCACCCTCCCGTTCTTCTCGGCCGGTGGCACATCGCTGTTCACATCGATGGTGGCCGCCGGGTTGCTGCTGAACGTCGCCCGGAGGGTCGTCACCGCACCGCCGCGGGCGACCCGGCGCCACGGGACACCGGCGGCCAGCGGTCGGTGAGCCCCAGGTGAGCTCGACCACCGACACGGCCGGCACCTACGCCCTGGTGACCGGCGGTGGGACGGCCGGCCACGTGCTGCCGGCCCTCGCAGTCGCCGAGGCACTCGTGGCACGCGGCCACGACCCGGCCACGATCCGGTACGTCGGCGCCCGCCGAGGGATCGAGACGCGGCTGGTGCCCGAGACACCGTTCCCACACACCTTCTACGACGTCGTCGGATTCCAGCGCAGCGTGACGATGCGGAACCTGGCGTTCGTCCCGAAGATGTGGAGGGCGCGTCGGTCCGCGATCGCGGACTCGCGTGCGCACCGACCGGAGGTCGTCGTCAGCGTCGGAGGGTACGCGAGCATGCCCGCGGTCTTCGCGGCCCGAAAGCTCGACATCCCCGTGGTCGTGGTGAGCTACGACCGACGACCGGGTCGCGCCAGCCAGGTCGCTGCCCGACACGCGGCAGCGTGCGCCGTGGCGTTCCCCGACTCGCCGCTGCCCCGAGCCACCCTCACGGGCGCGCCGATCCGCCAGGCGATCCTCGACGTCGACCGGGTGGCCGACCGCGGCGCCGCCCGCGAACGATTCGGCCTCCCGGACGATCGGTTCGTCGTGGCAGTCATGGGCGGGTCACAGGGCTCGGGCGTCCTGAACGACGCGATCGCTTCGATGATCGCTGGTGCGGCCGGCGACCGTCGCCTCGCGATCCGACACGTGGTCGGCGAGCGGTTCCTGCCGGACGCCCGCGAGCCGCTCGACGGTGGCACCGGCCTGCTCTACCAGCCGGTCGGGTACGAGTCGGACATGCCGGCGGTGTACGCGGCTGCCGACCTCCTGATCGGCCGTGGCGGCGCGAGCACGGTCCATGAGGTCGCGGTCACCGGGATCCCGGCGATCCTCATGCCATGGGCGGGTTCTGCCGAGGATCACCAGACCGCGAACGTGATGTGGCTGTCGGAACGCGGCGCAGCGGTGCACCTGCCCGAGAGCGACGTCCGACACCTCGTGGACGTCGTCGACCAGCTCCGCGACGACCCCGAGGAGCGGACGCTGTTGAGCGCGCGGGCGCTGGAGACGGGCGAGGTCCATCGCAGTGGGGCGCTGGCGCAACTGATCGAGTCCGTGGCGCAGCCATGGCGTCGCGACCACGGACCCCTGTCGTAGCCTGAGCCTGCTGTGAGCTCTGCTGCCTCCACCCACATCCCCACCGCGCCGCTCGATCTGTCGACACCTCGGCGGCTGCACGTGATCGGTGCCGCCGGGCCGGGGATGAGCGCGATCGCCCTCGCCCTCGCACAGATGGGTCACAACGTCTCCGGGGTCGATCTCCGCGAGCGTCAGGTTCTCGATCGGTTGCGGGCGGCTGGTGTGATCGTCCACATCGGACACAAGCGGACCCACGTGGTGGGGTGCGACGCCGTCACGGCCTCGACGGCGATCTCACCCGACCTCAACGAGCTCGACGAGGCTCGCAAGCTCGGCGTCGCAACCGTGAGCCGGGCCGGGATGCTCGCCTCGATCTGCGCGCAGGCGAGGTCGCTCGCGGTCGCCGGCACCCACGGCAAGACGACGACGACGTCGATGCTCATGTTGATCCTCGCCGAGGCCGGGGTTCGACCGAGCTTCGTGATCGGCGGGGACGTCAACGACATGGGCACCGGCGCCCAGTGGACGGGCGGTGAGTGGTTCGTCGTCGAAGCCGACGAGAGCGATGGCACCCACCTCGAGCTCCCGCTGTTCGGCACGATTCTCACGAACATCGATGTCGATCACCTCGACCACTACGGCTCGCTCGAGGAGATCGAGCACTCGTTCGACCGGTACCTCGGGCAGATCCCGGGTCCGAAGGTGGTCTGCGCGGACGACCCGCGCGCTGCGGCGGTCGGGGCTCGCCACGACACGGTCACGTACGGGTTGTCGCCGACTGCCCGCGTCCGGGCCGTCGACCTCGCGCCCGATCACGGGTCGTTCCGCTTCGGCATCGAACGTGACGGCCAGCGAATCGCCGAGGTTCATCTGCCGCTTCGTGGCGAGCACAACGTGGCGAACGCGACCGGAGCGTTCGCGATGGCGCTGGAGATCGGTGTCGAACCATCGGTCGCCGCCGAGGCGCTGTCACGGTTCGGCGGCGTGGCCCGCCGGTTCGACATCCGCGGCCACCACGGCGGCGCAACCTTCGTCGACGACTACGCCCACCTGCCGACCGAGATCGATGCCGTGCTCCGGGCGGCGCGATGCAGCGGCGACGAGTGGCGACGCATCGTCGCCGTCTTCCAGCCGAACCGGTACAACCGGATGGCCGAGATGTGGCGCGAGTACGCGGATGCGTTCGCCGCGGCCGATGTCGTCGTCCTGACCGACATCTACGCGTCGGGCACGCAGCCGATCCCCGGCGTCACGGGCAAGCTGGTGGTGAACGCCGTGCTCGACGCCAATCCGCGGACCCGTGTGGTCTGGCTGCCGCGTCGCGACGAGTTGATCGACTACCTGGCTCGCCATGTCGTCGAGGGTGACGTCTGCATCTCGATGGGGTGCGGCGATATCGCATCGCTGCCCGACGAGGTCCTGGCAGCGCGTCGTGGGGGAGCCGGGTGACCCGACTCGACACGTCGGTCGGCCGCGCCGCGTCACTGCTCACCCAACGACTCGGCGATCGGGTCCGTCACGACGTGCCGCTGGCGCCGATGACGACGTACCGGGTCGGTGGTGCCGCATCGGTGTTCGTCGACGTCGTGGAGCTCGACGATCTGGTTGCCGTCGGTGAGGTGCGCCGCCTCACGGGGGTCGAGGTGCTCGTGGTCGGCCGCGGCTCGAACATGCTCGTGGCGGACGCCGGGTTCGCCGGGGTCGCGATCTCGATCGCCGGACTCGCCGACCACATCGTGCTGCCCGAGGCCACGAGCCGGGATGCAGCGTCCGATGACCACCGCATCGTGGTGAGCGGCGGGGGTGTGGCGCTCCCTGTTCTGGCTCGACGAACGGCAGCCGCGAGCCTCAGCGGCTTCGAGTGGGCGGTGGGTGTACCCGGCTCGATCGGTGGGGCGGTCCGGATGAACGCGGGTGGCCACGGTTCCGACATGGCCGCCTGCCTGATCGACGTCGCGGTGTTCGACATCGACGATCCCTCGGCCGGCACCGTCACGCTGCGCGTCGACGAGCTCGGGCTGCGATTCCGGGCGTCCTCGCTGAGGCCGTCGCACGTGGTGATCGAGGCCCGGCTGCGTCTGCGCTCGGGGGATCGGGCCGCGTCCGAGGCTGAGATCGCCGAGATCGTCCGATGGCGGCGGGAACATCAACCCGGCGGTCAGAACTGCGGATCGGTCTTCGTCAACCCGGTGCCGGGCGAGGTCACCGCTGGCGGTCTGATCGATTCGCTGGGTCTGCGCGGGTTCCGGATCGGCACCGCCTGGGTCTCCGAGAAGCATGCGAACTTCGTGCAGGCCGGCGACGGAGGGACGGCGGCCGACGTGCGTGCGGTCATCGAATCCGTCCGTGCTCGGGTCGAGGATGCCACCGGGTACCGCCTTCGCAGCGAGGTCCGGCTGGTGGGTTACGACGACACCGATCCACTCTCGTTCGACGACCACGGAGTCGACGATGAGTGATCCGCGGGGTCACGAGCACGAACCGGATCGGGCGGCACTCGAGGAGCTGTTGCGAGCCTTTGCGGACGAACCCGAGACACCGGGACGTGCCGGAGTCGCTCCTGGCGGAGTTCGCCCCACCGTCGACGATCACGACGCAGGCGGGGGTCACGAGGCGGTCGCGGAGGACGACGCGGTCGACGAGCACGACGCAGTCGACGATGTCGATGTCGATGTCGACGATGTCGATGTCGGTGGCGACGATGTCGGTGGCGACGATGTCGGTGGCGACGATGTCGATGTCGACGATGTCGATGTCGACCTGTTGATCGTCGAACAGGAGCCGCTCGACGACACGGGCGCCGAACCCCCGCCGACGCCGCCCATCATCCGGATCGGCTCGATCGGTGATCCGGTCGAGGCGCCAGGTGCCGAGCCGGTGGTGATCTCGATCGTCGACGAGCACCTGCCCGACGCGGTCTACGTCGAGGGCAGCCTCGACCGGGGCGGGAGCGAAACGATCGTGATCATCGAGGACGACGACACGGGCGACACGCTCGGCCCGGACTCCGAACGCGACGTGCGACGCGGGATCGAACCGCGGATGCGCGAGCGGCGGGTCGCGGTCAAGCGTGCCCAGGGCCGCAAGCGACTCAAGTGGGTGGCCCTGGTCGCGGCCGTGGTGATCGTCGTCGTCGGCACGCTCGCAGTGCTCGGCTCTGCACTGTTCGCGGTCCGCGCCGAACGGGTGACGATCACCGGCAACGTGTACGCCGATCCAGCGGCAGTGCAGGCCGTCATCGACGACCTCGTGGGCACCCCCTCGTTGCGGGTCGACACCCAACGCGCCGAGCGCGAGCTGGAGGCGATTCCCTGGGTGGACGATGCGAGGGTGAGGGTCGACTTCCCGCACTCGGCGAGCGTCGAGATCCGCGAGCGTCAGGCGTGGTCCACCTATCAGGGCCCGGATCAGCGGTTCCGCGTCCTCGATCACGAAGGACGGCGTGCTCGATCTGCTCGATGGCTATCCGATCGCGTACGTGCTGATCACCGGACCGGACCCGGTCGATCTCGACGCCGGGGAGTTCGCCCCGCGTGGCTACTCGGCTGCGTCCGAGTTGGCCAAGAACCTGACCGGATCGGTCCGTACCCGGGCCGTGAACATCGAGGTCACGGCCGACGGCGCAAGGCTGTCGCTGTTCCTCGCCGACGGCACCGAAGTCCGTTTCGGCGAGGCGCGCGACCTGTTCGCGAAGCTCGTGCGCCTCGAAACGGTGCTCACCTCCGGCGAGGAGCGCGAACCCGGCGTGATCGACGTGTCGACCAGCGAGGTGACCGTGGCCGGTGTCGTCTCTGGCGAGGACGGCGGGTGATGCGGCTAGCATCACCGCACGCAGTGGGCCTGACGTGCCAGGATGGCGCGCACCCCGGCTCTCGCGACCGATACCCATGAACCCATCGTTGACCCACGCTTCCATTGACCGCCACCTGCGACGGAGGATCCACTGATGTCTGGCGCGCCCCAGAACTATCTCGCCGTGATCAAGGTCGTCGGCGTCGGCGGCGGCGGTGTCAACGCCGTCAATCGCATGATCGACGCCGGTCTCAAGGGTGTCGAGTTCATCGCCGTGAACACCGATGCTCAAGCGCTGCTGATGAGTGACGCTGACGTCAAGCTCGATATCGGGCGCGATCTGACCCGAGGGCTCGGTGCGGGGAGCGACCCCGAGATCGGGCGATCGGCAGCCGAGTCCCACGACGACGAGATCGACGAGATGGTCAAGGGCGCGGACATGGTCTTCATCACGGCCGGAGAGGGTGGCGGTACCGGAACCGGTGCTGCGCCGGTCATCGCCGAGATCGCCCGGAACGCCGGCGCGCTCACGATCGGCGTCGTGACCCGACCCTTCGCCTTCGAGGGGCGCCGTCGCGCCGTGCAGGCAGACAACGGCGTGCAGCGGCTCAAGGAGAAGGTCGACACCCTGATCGTCATCCCCAACGATCGACTGCTGACCGTTGCGAACGAGAAGACGAGTGTGCTCAACGCGTTCAAGATGGCCGACGAGGTCCTGCTGCAGGGCGTGTCGGGCATCACCAACCTGATCACCACCCCTGGGTTGATCAACACCGACTTCGCCGATGTGCGCATGGTGCTGTCGAACGCCGGCTCCGCGTTGATGGGCATCGGCCAGGCGAGCGGCGACGACCGTGCCGTCTCGGCCGCCAAGCAGGCGATCAGCAGCCCTTTGCTCGAGTCCGCCATCGACGGTGCACGCGGCATCCTGCTCAACATCACCGGTCCGTCGAGCATGGGCCTGTTCGAGATGAACGCCGCGGCCGAGATCATCCACGGCGTCGCCCATCAGGACGCCAACATCATCTTCGGCACCGTCATCGACGACGAGATGGGCGACGAGATCAAGGTCACCGTCATCGCGGCCGGGTTCGACCGGCTCGACGCGCCCTCGTCTGGTGGTGGCCTCACGCTCGGCAACGGCGGCCGCCCGTCGGCGCGCATCACCGAGCTCTTCGCCGACAGCGAGAGCGAGTCCGAGTCGCCGATCGAGGATGACGATGACGACGACGGCTTCGACGTCCCGTCGTTCCTCAAGTAGCGCGTCGTTCGCGGTCCGCACGGCAGCCGGTTCGCTCCGGATCGAGTGCTCGAGCCGCGCCGACGGCGACTTCCACCGGATGTCGGTTCCGTACGCGGAGCTCGATCGTCGCCGCCGTGCGTTCGTCGACCTGCCGTGGACGATGCTCGACGAGCATCATGGCACGACGGTCGTCCACGTCGATCGTCCGGGTGCCGGCGACGGCCGCCGCGGCGACGTCGCCGTGACCGATCTCGACGACGTGGTGCTCGGATGCTGGGTCGCCGACTGCGCACCGATCGTGCTCGTCGGCAGCCGGCGGACCTTCGCGGTCGTGCATGCCGGGTGGCGCGGTCTCGCGGCAGGAGTCGTCGACCGCGCCGTGGAGGCACTCGCCGAGCCGTTGGCGGGAGCATTCCTCGGTCCCGCCATCGGGCCGTGCTGCTACGAGTTCGGGGTCGACGACCTCCACGCCGTCGCCGAGGGTGTCGGAACGCATGCTGATGAGATCACCAGCCGGACCAGCGCCGGTGGGCTCGCACTCGACATCGAAGCCGCGGTCACATCGGCGTGCGCACGTCACGGTGCCGCCGTCCAGGTGATCGGAACCTGCACCGGGTGCACCTATCCGGGTTTCTCGCATCGTGCCCGGCGCGACTCGCAGCGTCACGTCCTCGCCGTCTGGCGCCCCTCGTCGGTGGCGTGATGAGTGCATCCGCCGGTTCCTTCGACGCTGCATCGGTGACGCGAGCGCTGGCCGTGGTCCGCGACCGGATCCGCGCCGCGGGCGGCGGCGGCGACGTCGCGATCCTCCCGGTGACGAAGGGGTTCGGCCCCGAGGCGATCGACGCGGCGATCGGGGCCGGGTGTACGGCGATCGGTGAGAACTACGCACAAGAGCTGGTCGCCAAGCGCGACTCCTGCACCGGCGTGGAGGTCCACTTCATCGGTCAGCTCCAGACCAACAAGGTGCGCCAACTGACGTCGATCGTCGACGTGTACGAGACCGTCGATCGAGCACGCTTGGCGCACGAGATCGCCAAGCGGCAACCCGGCGCCCGCGTGTTGATCCAGGTCGACACGTCTTCGGAGCCGGGCAAGGGTGGCTGCCCGATCGATCAACTCGACGAACTGGTCGCCGCAGTCCGTGAGTCGGGCCTCGATCTGCGCGGCCTGATGACCGTGGGGCCGACGGAGGGCGGCCCGGAAGCGGCGCGAGCCGGGTTCCGCCAGGTTCGGGCCGAGGTCGATCGGCTGGGTCTCGTCGAATGCTCGATGGGCATGACCGGAGATCTCGAGGTCGCAGTCCAGGAGGGGAGCACCGAGGTCCGTGTCGGCACGGCGCTGTTCGGTTCGCGTCCTGTCCCCGTCCGGCGTGACCAGGAGCGATAGGCTCCGCGGCAAGGAGGAAGTCGGCATGTCTTTCTGGAAGCGCACGATGGACTATCTCGGTCTGGGTCCTGACGACGCCTACGACGATTACGACCTCGACGACGAGTACGAGCCTGCGCCCCGGCAGCGACGCGGTCCCGAGCCCGAGCAGCGCGGCGGACGCGGACATCGCGACGATTCCGGCACCGAGGGCGTCGTGCGCACTCTGCCGAGCAGGCCGACCTTCCCGTCGCGCGACTTCGACCCGTCACAGGCGCGACGCAACGCAGATCGGGACGACTCGGGCGTACAGCCGCGCCCGCAGCGCAGCGGCGGACCGCGCGCCGGTTCCGGCGAACCGGCGACCGTGCGCCCGAGACGCTTCGATCAGGCTCAGGAGGTCGCCGACAAGTTCAAGGAGGGGCAGCCGGTGATCATGAACCTGGAGGGCTCCGACCGCGAGGTCGCCCGGCGCCTCATCGACTTCGCCAGCGGGCTCTGCTACGGGCTCGACGGCTCGATGGAGAAGGTCGCCAACGGTGTGTACCTGCTCAAACCCGCGGCCGGCCGTGGACCGCGCTACGACGAGTACGACGACTGAGGACTGCCATGGACATCACGCCCAGCCACGTGTCATCGGCGAGCTTCCGGACCGTTCGAAAGGGGTACGACCCCGACGAGGTCGACGCCTTCCTCGGCCAGGTTGCCGAAGCCCTCGAGACCTGCCAACAGCAGGCGACGGCCATGGAGGCGCGTGCGCGTGCCGCGGTCGCACGGCTCCAGGAGTTGCAGGCTGCGGTCGAGATCCAGGCCGATTCGGGCCCCCCGACCGAACCAGCGGACACGCCCGAATCCGGCACCGACCGGCCAGGGGCGTCGTCGCCTGGCATGAGGGTGACACCTGACGAGGCCGACACGATCTCGCGCACCCTGCTCCTCGCCCAGCGCACCGCCGACACCACCGTCGCCGAGGCCCAGACCGAAGCCGCCCGGATCAAGCAGGAGGCGCAGACCGAGGCCGAGACCACGATCGATTCGACCCGTGAGATGTCGGCTCGGTTGCTCGACGAGGCGCGTACCGAGGCGCGCAAGGTGTCAGAGGCCGAACGGCTCGTGGTCGAGAACGAGGTCCAGTCCCTGAAGGCACGGCGCGAATTCCTGATCGGCGACGTCGACCAACTCGAGGCGTTCCTGGTCGATCAGCGCGAGCGACTCCGCGGTGCGGCCCGTCAGATCGAGGCGCTGTGCGATCGTGTCCCTGCCGGGCTCGGAGCGGTTCGCCCTCCAGCGATGTCGGCATCCGACGACGAACCGGGTGACGAGACCGCTGAGTTGCTCATCCCACCGGAGGCGACCGGCCCGTTCGCGTCCGCCGACGAGCTCGCCGAAGCGCTCGATGACGCCGACGCCGAGGTCATCACGCCGATGCCGAGCGACGATGCCGATCCCGACCTCTCACCCGACGACGCACCTCAGCTGCCCATCCGCGGCGATATCTCCTCGTCGGACTGAGCGCGCCCCTGTATCCTCGGCTCTCAACGGCATCGACGAGGCCATCACCTCCGAGCCTCCGGAAGAACGGTCGGTACCCATCTGGCGGGTTGACGGCTCAGTAGAACCGGGCGGGTCCAGCCCGTCATCGCTGGCGCAATCGAGCGGCCGCTCCCTGCGGGGGTCGGCAAGCAGGGTGGCACCGCGGGCTCCGGCTCGTCCCTGGCCAACGTACCCAGATCAGGAGCCGCCGTGAGCGCCAGCAACCGATATCCGACCGTCTCGTCGCAGCCGAACCTTCCAGAGATCGAGCGGGCGATCCTCGCACGCTGGGCTGACGACCGCACCTTCGAACGGTCGGTCGAGCAACGTGAGGCGGGCATCAACGGCGACAACGAGTTCGTCTTCTACGACGGGCCGCCGTTCGCGAACGGTCTGCCCCATTACGGGCACCTGCTCACGGGCTACGTGAAGGACGCCGTGCCCCGCTACCAGACGATGCGGGGTCGACGGGTCGAGCGTCGGTTCGGGTGGGACTGCCACGGTCTACCGGCTGAGGTGCAGGCCGAGAAGGAGCTCGGCATCGCCGGCCACCCGGCGATCACGAAGTTCGGCATCCATGCGTTCAACGCCGCGTGCCGGGAGAGCGTGCTGCGCTACACCACGGAGTGGCGCGACTACGTGACCCGCCAGGCCCGTTGGGTCGACTTCGACAACGACTACAAGACGCTCGACCGCGACTACATGGAGAGCGTCATGTGGGCGTTCAAGTCGCTCTGGGACAAAGGGCTCGTCACCGAGGGGTACCGGGTGCTGGCCTATTGCTGGCGGTGTGAGACGCCGCTCAGCAACACCGAGACCCGCATGGACGACGTGTATCGAGACCGCCAGGACCCGGCGCTCACGGTGTGGTTCCAGCTCGAGACCGGCGAGCGGGTCCTGGCATGGACGACGACACCGTGGACGCTCCCGTCGAACCTCGCGCTCGCGGTCGGGCCCGACGTCGAGTACGCCGTCATGGAGGAGGACGGGCAGCGTTACGTCCTCGCCGAGGCGCGTCTCGGCGCATACGACAAGGAGCTCGCCGGGACGACCCGGGTCGACACGTGGCGGGGGACCGACCTCGTCGGCCGTCGATACCTCCCGATGTTCGACTACTTCGCCGACACGCCCAACGCGTTCCAGATCCTGGCCGGAGACTTCGTCACGACCGAGGACGGCACCGGGGTCGTGCACATGGCGCCTGGCTTCGGTGAGGACGACCAGACCGCCTGCAACGCGGTGGGCATCCCGACGATCTGTCCGATGGACGAGCACGGCCAATACACGGCCGAGGTCGCCGACTACGTCGGCCAGCACGTGTTCGACGCCAACCCGCACATCATCCGCCGTCTCAAGGACGAAGGTGTCGTCGTCCGCCACGACAGCTACGAGCACTCGTACCCGCACTGCTGGCGCTGCGATCAGCCGTTGGTGTACCGGGCGATCTCGTCGTGGTTCGTCACCGTGACCGCGTTCCGTGACCGCATGGTCGAGCTGAACCAGGAGATCACCTGGGTGCCAGAACACGTCAAGGACGGCAGTTTCGGCAAGTGGCTCGAGAACGCACGCGATTGGTCGATCAGCCGTAACCGTTTCTGGGGTTCACCGATCCCGGTGTGGAAGAGCGACAGCGTCGAGTACCCGAGGGTCGACGTCTACGGGTCGATCGGAGATCTCCAGGCCGACTTCGGTGTGGTCGTCACCGACCTGCACCGCCCCGCGGTCGACGAACTGGTGCGACCCAACCCTGACGATCCGACCGGCCGGTCGATGATGCGTCGCGTCCCCGAGGTGCTCGACTGCTGGTTCGAGTCCGGATCGATGCCGTTCGCCCAGGTGCACTACCCGTTCGAGAACGCCGAGTGGTTCGAGCACCACTATCCCGGCGACTTCATCGTCGAGTACATCGGCCAGACGCGTGGCTGGTTCTACACGATGCACGTGTTGGCCACCGCGCTGTTCGACCGACCTGCCTTCTCGTCGTGCGTGAGCCACGGCATCGTGCTCGGCGACGACGGACGCAAGATGTCGAAGTCGTTGAGCAACTACCCGGATCCGAACGAGATGTTCGATGTCTACGGCGCCGACGCGATGCGGTGGTACCTGCTGTCGTCGCCGATCCTGCGCGGCGCCGACTTCTCGGTCACCGAGACCGGCATGCGCGACACCGTCCGCCACGTCATCTTGCCGTTCTGGAACGCCTACTACTTCCTGACGCTCTACGCGAATGCGGCCGACACCGTGGGCTCGGCGCGCACCGACCAGTCGGACGTGCTCGATCGGTATCTGCTGGGCGAGCTGCGCGAGCTCGTCGAGTCCGTCACCGAGCGGATGGACGTCTACGACCTGTTCGGGGCGTGCGAGTCGGTGACGACGTTCCTGGACACGCTCACCAACTGGTACATCCGGCGCAGCCGCGACCGGTTCTGGGCGGGCGAACAGGACGCGATCGACACCTTGCACACCGCCCTCGTGACCCTCTGCCAAGTCGCAGCGCCACTCCTCCCGCTCGTGACCGAGCACGTCCATACCGGCCTGCTCGGCGACGACACGAGCGTGCACCTCGGTGATTGGCCCACGGCCGATGTGTTCCCGCGCGACGCCGACCTCCATGCCGGTATGGCGCAGGTGCGCGATGCGTGCTCGACGCTGCTGTCGCTGCGCAAGGCCGAGGGTCTCCGGGTGCGGCTCCCGCTCGCGAAGGCCGTCGTAGCAACACCCGACGCCGCATCGATGGCGCCGCACATCGAGATCCTGCGCGACGAGCTCAATGTCAAGGACGTCGAGCTCACCACCGAGGTCGACCGTTTCGGGACGAAGGAGTTGGTCCTGAACCCGAAGGCGCTCGGTCCGCGCCTGGGCGGCCGGACTCAGCAGGTGATCCAGGCCCACAAGGCGGGTGACTGGTCGGTCGACGGCGACCGTGTGGTCGTCGGCGGCATCGATCTGGAAATCGGTGAGTTCGACTACCGACTCGTTTCGGCCGGCGACGGGGCGGTCGCGACCCTGAAGGCGAGCGACGGTCTGGTGGTGCTCGACACCGTGGTGACGCCGGAGCTCGAGCTCGAGGGTGCCGCTCGCGATCTGATCCGTCAGATCCAGCAGGCCCGACGTGACGCCGGCCTCGATGTCAGCGATCGCATCGCGCTCCACATCACGGGCCCCGACCAGGCGATCGCTGCGTTCGAGACCCATCGTGATCTGGTGATGAGCGAGACGCTCGCCACGTCGGCCGAAGCGACTCCGGGCAGCAACGAGACGGTCGGGGTGACCGTGGAGCGGGAACGGGGCTGACCGTTCGCCCGTCGCATCGACGTTCGGATCACACCCAGGGCAGGTGCGAGTCGTCGCGGGTGCCGCGTCGCGGGCGAAGCGCGTCGGGATCATCGGTTTCGGCGAGTCCGAGGTCGCCGGCATCGCCGCTGCGCTGGTCGGGGGGCGAGCCGACGCCACCGAGTGTCGGTCCGGCGGGGTGGATCGACGGTCGACGATGGTCGTCGGCGCGTGCCTGCTGTTCGTTCCGTCGCGTCGGAGGGATCAACCCGCCATCGACACCGGCGATCATCGGTCGACGGTCGTCGATCGCCGTCGGGTCGAGCGGTGCGGTGACGACCGAGGGTCGCTCTCGAGGCGTGGCGTCGGCCCCGTGCTCCTGTTCCACGTCGTAGATGCTCGGCGCGCCGACCGTTGTGCAGTCAGGCGGCTGCGGGTCACCACCGCCGTGGTCCTCGGTGATCACCGGTTCGCGCTCGACGTCGTAGATCCGGGGCTCGACCTGGGCCGGGGTCGGCTCGGCATGGTGGTCGCTGGTGACATCGATGTGCCGCTCGTTCTCGACGTCGTAGATCGTCGGCTCCCGCTCGACGTCGTAGATCGATGGACGTCGGGTGCGTTCGTGAGCGGGCTCGACGCGGTGCATCGGCGGAACGGTCGATCGGCGCAGGCGACGAACGTGCTCGCGATGAGTCCGATGACGGTCGCGCAGCGGCGCCTCGGGGCAGGCCCGCACGTCGATGCTCGGCTCGGTCGTGGCGGCCGCTTCGGCGGTCGCATCGGTTGGGTCGTCGTCGGAGTCGACGGACGCATCGTTCGTCAGCGACGGGACCCGTTCCGCCTCGGCCAGATCGACGGCCCCGGTGTCGATCGCGATCGATCCGGTCCGGGGCGTGACCTTCCACTTCCGTTCTCTCATCGCCTCCTTGATCTGGGCGGTTCGCCCGACCACGTTCTTGAACTCGGTGTAGAACAGCATCGACATCGCGAGGTACTGGAGGAACCATCGGCGCTGCCGTTTGATCGTGGGGTGGGCGAGGCGGTACGCGAACCAGGTCTGGGCCGGCCCGACGCTGACCGTGAACACCGACGTGATGACGAAGATGGGGACGAACCAGTCGGCGTTGTCCTCGCCGCGCCACCACCAGTACGCCAGGAGCGGGAAGATCTGCAGCGAGATCCACGGATAGACCTCGCGCCACCCCAGCAGGTAGGCGACACCCGCCCGCTGCCTCGGTGTCGGCGCCGACCGGACCATGGCGACGAGGTGGCGGAGCGAGACCTGCGACCAGCCTTGTGCCCACCGGAGCCGCTGATTCCAGAGCGCGCTCACGGTCTCCGGAGCGAGCTCGGTCGACACCAGGTCCGGGTCGGAGATGATCGTCTCGCCGGCCTGGACCACGCGCATCGACGAGTCGATGTCCTCGGTGAGCATCGAGCCCCGCATCCGTGTCCGGTGGAGCAGTGAGGTCCGCCAGTAGCCGTTCGATCCGCCGAAGATCCCGAAACCGTGAACCCGTGCACGACCGGGGTGGCTGACGGCGTAGATCGACTCGAACTCGACCGCGACCGTGCGCGTGACGACGTTGAGGTCGCCGTTGCGGATCACGCAGTGACCCTGGACCACCCCGGCGCCGTTGTCGATCCACCGCCACGCCCGATGGAACGAGCCGGCCGCCGGATGATGATCAGCGTCGAACAGGCCGACGAAATGGCCGCGCACGTGGGCGAGCGCAGCGTTGACGTTCTGCGCCTTCGAGGCGGAGCCTTCGACGCGCAGCGGTCGGAATCGGGGGTCGCGATCCGCGATCCGACGGAGCTCGGCCTCGACCGGCAACGTCTGCGGGGTGTTGTAGGCGAGGATGACCTCGAGACCCGGATAGTCGAGCGCGAGGAAGGCCTCGATCGTGTCGATCACGGTCTCCGCCTCGTTGGGCAGGTAGGCCGCGATGATCGCCGAGGCCGGCGGCAGCGGCCCGTGCCTCGATTCGGGCTGGACCGAGGGTTCGAGCGCGGCCTCGCTCTCGATCCAGATGCCCGCGGCGGTGATCGCGAGGGCGGCGACGATGACCAGGTACACCGCGCCGGTGATGTCGATGCCGAGTTGATCGAGCAGGGCGTACGTCGCCACGGGGACGACGAGCGCGATCAGTTGCTGCATGATGACCTGCGTGGGCGTGCGAACGCGCTCGAAGGCACGTCGGAGCACCGACGCCGGTCGCTGCGGCTTCACCGACATCGCTTCGACCCAACGTGTCGGGTGGAGGTCGAGATGAGCGGCCTGGTACGCCATCGCGTCCCAGGCGCGATCTTCGAGTTCGGGTGGCGCCGCATCGGGAGTCGATTCGGTGAAGCCGATGATCGGCGTCAGAGCCACGGTGTCTCCGTCGATCGTGAACTCATGGTCGTAGATCTTGCGAGCCAGGCGGTCGAGCCGGGCCTGCGCCCCCTTCGAAGGCGTCCCCGGCAGCACGAGTGCGAGAACACCCCGGCGCGAACCCACGAAGTCGAGTTGTCGCCCGTCGTGCTTGATCAGTCGAACGACCTGGGCGATCAGTTCGTCGCGGGCGCGCGACCCGAGACGGGCGGTGATCCCCGGCAGCTCGTCGAGCGACAGGAAGGCGAGCGCGCCGGGTTCGCCGCCTCGTGCCACGCGCTCGTGCTCCTTGGAGAGTTGAGCAGCGACGGCGCGCGGCGTGAGTGCGCCGGTCACCGGATCCTCGACCAGTTCGGTCGTCGGGACCGGCCGGCGGTCGATCCGGGCCCGTAGTCGGGCGATGAGTTCCTCGGGGTGGGGCTGCCCCCACACGACGTCGTCGGCTCGTCGGCCGAACGCATCGATGGTCAACGCACGATGGCGACGATCGAGGACGCACACGATCGGAACCAGCTCGCCGTCGGCGGTCGACCTGACGTCGTCGAGCAGCTGCAGCTCGTCACCGTCGGTCCCGTCGAGCACGAGCACGAACAGGTCGGGTGGAGCGTCACGGACGACACGAATCGCCTCGGTGCGACCGATCGCGACGAGCGGCAGCCACCCCGCCCGCTCGATGATGGCGACGATCTGATCGCGACGCTTCGGGAGGGAGGAGAACACCAGGACGGTCGGCTGACGCGTCGGCGCATCGGCCGGATCGTCGATCCGACCCTGACCCGTGGGCGCGTCCGGATGCGGCGCGGCGGCCGGTCCAGGTGCGCGTTCGAGCATCGTCACGGTCGTGACCGTCCGGGTCGAACCCTCCGAATCAGGGATTTGGACGCTAGAGTCCGGCGTTCACATTCGCCGGGAGGTAACGAGCGAACATGGCTGCTGCGAAGAAGAAGGCGACTGCCAAGCGGGCGGCGACCAGCACGACCGCGAAGGCGACGACGCGTCGATCGGCAACAACGAAGCCCGCACCGGCCAAGAAGACGGCGCCCAAGAAGACGGCTTCCAGGAAAACGGCGGCCAAGAAACCAGCCGCCACACGACCAGTGGCCGAGAAGACCGCGGCCAAGAAATCAGCCGCCAAGAGGCCAGCGGCCAGAACGACTGCAGCGGCCAAGGCATCCGCCTCGAAATCGTCACGCTCCACCCGGCGAGCGTCGTCGAAGCAGGCTCCTGCCGCCCACGCGACGACATCCTCCCGTCCCTCCAAGCAGAAGGCATCGACCAAGACCGATATGGCGACGACCGCTTCGAAGGCCGACTCCTCGGCCACCACTGAGCTCCCGAAGGCCCGCTTCAACAAGGACGGCTTCGGTTACACGAAGGACTTCGACCTGGCGTTCATCAAGGAGATGCACGACGCTCTCCAAGAGGAGCGCGTCCGGCTGACGGGTCAGGCCAAGCGTCTCGAGGACGAGGCGCACCAACTCGTCGAGGAAGCCGAGATGGGCGACGTGCAGTTCGACGACGAGGGTGGCGAAGGCGACACGATGGTCGTGGAGCGCGAGCGCGATCTCGCGCTCAGCGCTCAGGCGCGTGAAGCCGTCGTGGAGATCGACGCCGCGTTGATCCGGATCACCCAGGGCTCGTACGGCTACTCACTCGTGTCGGGGCGCCCGATCCCGCGGGAACGCCTCGAAGCGATCCCGTGGTCCACGGTGCTCGTCGAGGAGAAGGTCGGGGGGATCGGCCGCCGATGATCTCGGCAGCCCGCGCAGTGCGTGGGTGGTTGCCGGTGGCGATCGCAGTGGTCGTGGCCGACCTGGCCACCAAGGAGTGGGCGCTGAGTCGACTCTCCGATGGGCGCGACATCGATGTGTGGTGGACGTTGCGATTCCACCTGTCGTTCAACACCGGCATGGCGTTCAGTCAGGGTCAGAACCTCGGCCCGCTGATCGGCGTCGTCGCCCTTGTCGTGATCGTGGCGTTGCTGCTGAGTCTGAGACGCCAGCCCGGTCGGCTGACCGACGTGTCGGTGGGTCTGATCGTGGGTGGGGCGACCGGGAACCTCATCGACCGACTGTTTCGCTCGCCCGGGTGGTTCCGTGGTGCCGTGGTCGACTTCGTCGACTTCCAGTGGTTTCCGATCTTCAACGTCGCCGACATGGCGATCACGGTCGGCGGATTCCTCCTCGTGTTCGCTTCGTGGCGCGCGGGTCGCCTCGCCGAGGCGCCCGAGCCGGGCGCCGCGGCCGGCGAACCAGCGACGCCATGATCCTCGAGATCGTCCCCGCAGCCCTCTCCGGGGAGCGCCTGGACCGGATCGTGGCATTCATTCTCGACGTGAGCCGATCGATCGCAACCGCGGTCATCGCCGCCGGCGCCGTCGAGGTCGACGGTGTGCCCGCACGCTCCGGAAAGGTTCGCCTCGAGGAAGGCCAGCAGGTTCGCATCGATCCCGATGCCGTCCCGGTGGACGAACCACCGCAGCCAGATCCATCGGTGACGTTCCGGGTGATCCACGAAGACGACGAGGTGATCGTCGTCGACAAACCCCCGGGACTCGTCGTCCACCCCGGCGCGGGAAACCCCGACGGCACGCTGGTCAACGGGTTGCTGGCCCGCTATCCAGAGCTGGCCTGCGTCGGCGAGGAGATCCGGCCCGGGATCGTGCATCGGCTCGACGCCGGCAGCTCCGGGCTGCTCGTCGTCGCCCGGACGCAGGCGGCTGCCGATGCGCTCATCGGACAGTTCGCGGACCACGGCGCGACTCGCGCCTATCTGGCGCTCGTGTGGGGTCACCCCGCTGCGCCTCACGGTGTCATCGACGCGCCGATCGGTCGCTCACGTCGGGACCCGCTTCGAATGGCCGTCGTCGCCGACGGTCGTTGGGCGCGCACCGAGTACCGGGTGCTTCGACGATTCGACCAACCGGCCGAGCTGTCCCTCCTCGAATGCCGCCTCGAGACCGGACGGACGCACCAGATCCGGGTGCACCTCAGCTCGATCGACCATCCGCTCGTCGGGGACCCGATCTACGGGCAACGCCGGCCGAAGCTGCAGCTCGACCGGCCGTTCCTCCACGCGGCGGAACTCGCCTTCGATCATCCGGCATCGGGGGAGCGGGTCGCCTTCTCCAGCGAACTGACTCCCGACCTGGCGGCCCGGCTCGCGACGCTGCGGCCGGTGCCGGAGACCTGAGCGTTGCGCACGCGACGCTCGAACTGATCAGGTCGGCCAGGGTGCGTCGCCCCTCGCGACCGATGCGATCGACGCGAGGGTGTACCCCTCCAGGTGATGACGCATGACCTCGCCCGCCTTGTTCCAGATCGCGAGCAGCACGCACTGACCCTCGTGGTCGCAGGCCCCGTCCTCGTGCGGTGCCCCGAAGTCGCCGAGCGTGATCGGGCCGTCGACTGCCGACACGATCTCGGAGAGGAGGATCTCCTCCGCCGATCGGGCGAGGACGTATCCACCGCCGACGCCGCGCTTCGACCGCACCAGTCCGGCACCCTTGAGCGCGAGCAGGATCTGCTCGAGGTAGGGCTGCGGCAGGCCGGTGCGTTCGGCGATGTCGCGCACCGAGGTCGGTCCGGACCCATCGTCTCGCAGAGCGAGTGACAGGAGCGCTCGGCAGGCATAGTCGCCTCGTGTCGACACTCGCACGAGCCACATCGTAGGGGTTCGACTTGTGCGACGTCGCATCTCCGGCCGCGGTCGGATCGAGCGAGTTCCCAGCGGGGCTTTGTCTCGAGCGTCCGGAGGTGCTGGACTAGCGAGAGCGTGATTCTGACCACTGAGCAGCCCATCCTGCCGGACTACGGCGGCGCCAACGTGCGCGGCATCGTGCCCGCCCTGCTCGGTCCGGGCGCGTGGGCGACATCCCTCCCGGAGTGGATGCCCTCGCTGCTGTCGCAGGCGCGCCAGATCGTCCTCCTCGTGCTCGACGGTCTGGGATGGGACCAGCTGCAGGAGCGCCGCCACATCGCGCCGACGATCGCTTCACTCCAGGGTGGTCCGATCACCACCGTGGCACCGACGACGACTGCCACGGCGCTCAGCTCGATCGCGACCGGTCTGACCCCGGGGGAACACGGCTTGGTGGGCTACCGGATCGTGCTCGGCGGCGAGGTCGTGAACGTGCTGCGTTGGGCGGTCGATGGCGAGGATCGCCGGCGATCTCAGCCGCCGGCCGACATCCAGCGGTACCCGGCGTTCCTCGGCGAGGCCGTCCCCGTGGTGAGCCCGGCCGAGCTGACCTCCTCGGCGTTCACGGCCGCCCACTTGCGCGGTGGCACCCAGGTCGGCTGGCGGGCGGCGTCGTCGTTGCCCATCGAGGTGGCCCATCAGCTCGGCGCAGGGGAGCGCTTCGTCTACGCCTACTACGGCGGGATCGACAAGATCGCCCACGAGCGAGGCTTCGGTGAGTACTACGACGCCGAGCTGCGTGCCTCCGACCGGCTCGTCGCAGACCTGTTGGAGATCCTGCCGCCCGGCGCAGCGCTGCTCGTCACCGCCGATCACGGTCAGGTGAGCGTCGGCGACAACATCGTCCATCCATCCGAGCAGTTGCTCTCGCTCGTCTCGCTGCAGTCGGGTGAGGGGCGGTTCCGATGGCTCCACGCACGCCGCGGCGCGGCCGACGACTTGCTGGCGGCCGCCTCCGACGAATTCGCGGGCACGGGCTGGGTCTACACGCGAGAGCAACTCATCGCCGACGGATGGTTCGGTCCGACCGTCTCGCCGCCGATCGCGCAGCGGCTCGGTGACGTGGCCGTCCTGGCCCGCGCACCCGTCAGCTACCACGATCCACTCGACAGCGGGCCGTTCGACCTGGTGTGCCGTCATGGCTCGATGACGTCGGCCGAGGTGTACGTCCCGTTGATCGCGGGAATGCCCGTGTGACACCGTGGCGTTGACATTCCCAAGGAGTTCTTCATGACCAACGCGCACGACCAGACGGCAACCGAGCCGATCGACCCCGACCCGGCCGACCCGGAGCCGATCGAGGAGGCCGAGCGCTCGGTCGAGCACGGCGAGCTCGTCTCGGTCGGGCCTGGCGAGGACAGCGTCCGCCACGCTGACGCCGAGCCGGAGCACGGCTCGGTCACCGAGCCGGCGAAGGTGATGCGGATCGGATCGATGGTCAAGCAACTCCTCGAGGAGGTCCGGCAGGCACCCCTCGACGAACGCAGCCGCGAGCGACTCGCGGAGGTGTACGAGCGTTCGGTGACCGAACTCGCCGAAGCGCTGTCGCCCGACCTGCAGGAGGAGCTTCGTTCGTTGGCGCTGCCGTTCGACGACGACGAGGTGCCGAGCGACGGCGAGCTCCGAGTCGCCCAGGCCCAACTCGTCGGCTGGCTCGAGGGGTTGTTCCACGGGATCCAGGCGACACTGTTCGCCCAGCAGCTCGCCGCCCGTCAGCAACTCGAGCAGATGCGCCAGTTACCCCAGGGTGGCCATCCCGGCATGCCGGGTCAGGCGCCGACCGACGGCGAACGCCCCGGCACCTATCTCTGACGGTTCTCGACAGACGCGCGACTCGGCTGTGAGGTCGTCAGTCGCGGCGCGATGTGATCTGCACCGGTCGTGCTCGAGAAGCGCAGGCGGCGTGCGTCACTCGTCGGTGACATTGCGAGTTGTGCCAGGCACAACTCGCAATGGCTGGGATCGCGCGGGTCGCGACTCTGGTAGGTTCGCGAATCACGTCCTTGTGATTCGTTCGACCTGATACACCGCCATCCAGTGACCGCCGACTCGTTCACCCACCTCCACGTTCACACCGAGTTCTCGATGCTCGACGGGGCCGCGCGCCTCGACGAGATGGTGGCCAAGGCGGTCACCGACGGACAACCGGCGATCGGTATGACCGATCACGGCAACATGTACGGGACGCTCGAGTTCTACAAGGAGTGCCGCAAGCAGGGCATCAAGCCGATCATCGGCACCGAGGCCTACATGGCCCACGACCACCGCTCGGAGCGTCCGGCTCGGCGGGGCCGGATCGACGACTCCGGCGGCGACACCGAGGGGGGCAAGAAGCTCTACTACCACCTGACCCTGCTGGCCGAGAACGAGATCGGGTACCGCAACCTGATCCAGCTGTCGAGCCTCGCGTTCCTCGAGGGCTACTACTACAAGCCCCGCATGGACTGGGAGCTGCTCGAGAAGTACTCCGACGGCTTGATCGCCACGACCGGTTGCCTCGGTGGCCACGTCCTGCAGAGCCTCCTGAACGGTGACGAGAAGGGTGCGCTCGACAAGGCCGGCCGGCTGCAGGAGATCTTCGGCAAGGACAACCTCTTCGTCGAGCTCCAGGACCACGGCCTGCAGGCCCAGCACGACACCAACCCGCAGCTGGTCGAGATCGCCGAACGGATCGGTGCGCCACTGCTCGCCACCAACGACAGCCACTACACCCACCGCGAGGACCACGAGTCCCACGATGCTCTGCTCTGTGTGCAGACGGGTGCGCTGATCTCCGACCCCAAGCGGTTCAAGTTCGAGGGGCAGGAGCACTACCTCAAGTCCGCCCAGGAGATGCGCTACCTGTTCCGCGAACTCCCCGAGGCGTGCGACAACACCCTCTGGATCGCGGAGCGCGCCGATCTCGAGATCCAGTTCGGCGACGCGCTCCTGCCGAACTTCCCGCTGCCGCAGGGGTTCGCGAACGACAGCGAGTACCTCGACCACCTCACCTGGGAAGGTGCCAGGAAGCGGTGGGGCGACGATCTGCCGCCGTCGGTGGTCGAGCGGGTGGCGTACGAGCTCAAGGTCATCAACGACATGGGCTTCGCGTCGTACTTCCTGATCACCTGGGACCTCATCCGCTACGCCCGCGACGCCGGCATCCGGGTCGGGCCGGGTCGCGGTTCGGCAGCGGGCTGCGCCGTCGCCTACTGCCTCTGGATCACCGATCTCGACCCGATCAAGTACGACCTGCTGTTCGAGCGCTTCCTCAACCCGAGCCGGATCTCGATGCCCGACATCGACATGGACTTCGACTCCCGCTACCGCGACCAGATGATCCGCTACGCCGCCGAGCGTTACGGTCGCGACCACGTCGCCCAGATCATCACCTTCGGCACGATCAAGGCCCGCAACGCGGTCCGTGACGCCGCCAGGGTGCTCGGGTACCCGTACGGCGTCGGCGACAAGATCGCCAAGGCGATGCCACCGCTGGTGATGGGCCGCGACACACCGCTCAAGTACTGCTTCGAACAGAGCGACAAGTATGCCGATGGCTACAAGGCGGCCAGTGACCTGCGGGCGATGTACGACACCGACACCGACGTCAAGAAGGTCGTCGACGTCGCCAAGGGCTTGGAGGGGCTGAAGCGCTCCGACGGCATCCACGCCGCGGCGGTGGTGATCACCAAGGAGCCGGTCACCCACTACCTCCCGATCCAGCGCAAACCGGAGTCGGGCCAGGATCCAGCGGACGCTCCGATGGTCACGCAGTACGAGATGCACGGCGTCGAGGAGCTCGGTCTGCTCAAGATGGACTTCCTGGGACTGCGCAACCTCGACGTCATCACCGATGCGCAGGAGATGATTCGCGCCGGGCGCGACCCCGACTTCGACATCGACGCCGTCCCGCTCGACGACCAGTCGACCTACGACCTGCTCGCCCGCGGGGACACCATCGGCGTGTTCCAGCTCGAATCACCGCCGATGCGCCAGTTGCTCAAGGCGATGGCGCCGAACAGCTTCGACGACGTCGGCGCCCTCATCGCGCTCTACCGACCCGGACCGATGAGCGCGAACATGCACTACGACTACGCCGACCGCAAGAACGAGCGCAAGCCCGTCGAGTACTTCCATGACGACGCCAGCGAGCTGCTGTCCGAGACGTACGGCCTGATGATCTATCAGGAGAGCGTCATGCGCGTCGCCCAGAAGTTCGCCGGCTACACGCTGGCCGAGGCCGACAGCCTGCGCAAGGCGATGGGCAAGAAGTCGCGTGAGGTCATGGCGAAGGAGCGCAGCAGCTTCGAAGCCGGTTGCGAGCGGATGAACTACGGACGTGACCTCGGTGAGCAACTGTTCGACGTGATCGCGAAGTTCGCGGACTATGCGTTCAACAAGAGCCACAGCTACGGCTACGGGCTCGTCACCTACCAGACCGCCTATCTGAAAGCCCACTACCCGGTCGAGTACTTCGCGTGCCTGTTGACGAGCGTGAAGAGCAACCTCGACAAGGCTGCCGTCTACCTCAGCGACTGTCGGTCGGCCGGCATCAAGGTGCTGACCCCCGACATCAACCGGTCGGTGATGAACTTCGACGCGATTCCAGCGGATCAGGTACCCCCCGACGTGTCACTGACGGTCGGCAGCCCGGGTGCCATCACGTTCGGTCTCTCCGCCGTCCGCAACGTCGGCGAGGGGCTCGTCGAGCTCCTCGTGGCTGATCGGGCCGAGAACGGCGAGTACTCCTCGTTCTACGACTTCGCCGAACGGGTGCCGGAGCCCGTGCTCAACAAGCGAACCGTCGAGTCGCTGATCAAGGCCGGTGCGTTCGACCGGCTCGGTCATCCGCGGCGGGGGCTGGTCGCGTCGTTCGAGCAGATCCTCGATACGACGATCGAGCGTCGTCGCGAGCGTGATCGCGGCGTGATGAGCCTGTTCGGCGACTGGGGCGACGGCGACAGCGCAACCGACGCGGGCGGCGTGCCGGGGTTCGACGAGCGGATCCCGATTCCCGACATCGAGTTCGACAAGAGCGACAAACTCAAAGCCGAGAAGGAGATGCTCGGACTGTACGTGTCGGACCATCCCCTGTTCGGCGTCGAGGCGGCCTTGAAGCGCCAGGTCGAGCACGCGTTGATCGACCTCACCGAGATGGACGACGGTGCCCAGGTGACCGTCGGGGGTGTGATCACGAACCTGGCCCGGAAGTTCACCAAGAAGGGCGACCAGATGGCGGTCTTCGTGCTCGAGGATCTCGAGGCCTCGATCGAGGTGACCGTGTTCCCGCGCACCCTCATGGAGCAGGGCCACAAGCTCGAGGACGACATCATCGTCGCGGTCAAGGGCCGCCTCGACAAGCGCGACGAGTCGCGCTTCGGTCTCATCGCCCAGGACGTGCAGGTGCTCTCGGGGCTCTCGGACGGGCCGGCTCCGCCATTGCGGCTCATGTTGCCCAGCCACTCCCTCGATGAGCTCAAGATCCACCGCCTGAAGCGCATCCTGCGCGACCATCCGGGCGATTCCGTGGTGCAGATCGGCATCGGCCAGGGCAAGATCCTGCGTCTCGCGGATGACTTCCGGGTCGACATCGACCGCGCCGTCGGCGAGCTGCGAATGGCCTTCGGCCACGACGCCGTGCTGCTCTGAGCTGCGAGCAGTGTCGATAACGCGTTGTATTTCCTCGGATCGGCCGCGCGCCGACAGATGTCCCGGGTCGCTCCCGTTTGTGAAAGGTGCTCGAATCGGTGGCAGAATGGTGCTCCTGAAATCGTCCGGGAGAAGGGGCCATGCCGCTCGAAGTCGTCACCAATGATGCCGTTTCGCTGACCGACGCCGATCTCGACGAGATGGGCTCGATCGAGGGTGCGTTCGACATCGGAGCGCTGTCCAAGGCCAAGGAGGACTGGGTCCTCGCCACGACGGCGAGGATCGACGGGAAGCTGCACGGCTTCATGTTCTCGACGCTCGAACGCATCGGCGGGACGCCGTGCGTGCTGATCGGCATGCTCAGCGTCCGGCGACACTCCAAGCGCGACACCGTCCTTCGCGGCCTGATGGGCGAGGCCTACCACCGCGCCCTGATGGCGTTCCCCGACGAGGACGTCGTCGTCGGCTCGGGCTTCGTGACGGCGGATGGCCTCGAGGCCTTCGACAAGCTGGGCGAGGTCACCCCATCGCCGGGCGAGCGCGCGGTCGGCGAGGAACGTGCATGGGGTCGGCGGCTGGCCAAGCGCTTCGGTGTCGACGCCAAGTACGACGCCAAGTCGTTCATCGCCAAGGGTGGTCAGGCCGGCTTCCTCGACTTCGAATCCTCCAAGCCCGAGGATCTCGACCCCGACGTGGTCGACCTGTTCGACGGCGTCGTTCCCGCCAAGGGCGACATGTTGATCGTGTACGGCTGGACGATGGCCGAGGATCTGGTCAAACTCGGCCAACGCTGAACCCCTGCGCGTCCGAGTTCGCCGGGTTCCGTCCGTCACGAGTTGTGCCAGGCACAACTCGTGATCTCGTACCATCGGTGTATGAGCGAGTTCGCCGAGGTCGTTCGACGTCGGCGCATGACGCGGTCGTTCGCCTCGACCCCACTCCCGGAGGGGATGCTCGACGACTTCGTCGACCTCGCGAGTCGCGCTCCGAGCGCCGGCAAGACACAGGGCTGGCACCTCATCGCGCTGCAGGGAGAGCGGACGGCATCGTTCTGGGACATCACCCTCCCGCCGATGCGGCGCGGGCGATTCAAGTGGCAGGGGCTGCTCGACGCCCCGGCGATCCTGCTCCCTCTCGCCGACGCCAAGGCCTACACCGATCGCTACTCCGAAGCCGACAAGGTGGCGACCGGGCTCGGAGCTGGTCCCGATGCGTGGCCGGTGCCGTACTGGACGATCGACGCGTCGATGTCGGTCATGACCTTGCTCCTCGCGGCTGAGGACGCCGGGCTGGGTGCCCTGTTCTTCGGTGTGTTCAAAGGTGAGCGGGCGTTGCGTCAGATGCTCGGCATCCCGTCCGGTCTCGAACTCCTCGGAGCGATCGCACTCGGCTATCCGGATGACCCGACCGATCCGACGGGGGGCACCACCGTCGGGCGGAGCGCAACTCGGCCGCGTCGCCCACCCAACGAGATCCTGCACCACGGCCGCTGGTGACGACGGTGCCCTGCGGATCGGGTTCGGCTCCGATCGGCGCTCGCGAGTGATGAGGGCGAGCGGTGTCGAACTCGACCGAGGCCGATCGTGGCCGGAACGCCCGACACGCCTGCGCGTCGGTGTCGCCCGAGGTCACCCACGAGGGCAACTCGCCGCACCCTCGACACCAGGTCGTCCGGAGCCCAGGTCGTCCGGAGCCCAGGTCGTCCGGAGCCCAGGTCGTCCGGAGCCCAGGTCGTCCGGAGCCCAGGTCGTCCGGAGCCCAGGTCGTCCGGAGCCCAGGTCGTCCGGAGCCCAGGTCGTCCGGAGCCCAGGTCAGATCGCGAGCGAGGCACCCGCCGGAAGTGGTCGCCCCGTGATCTGCTCGTACAGCTCCTCCGGCTCGGTGACGGGGCGCTCGCAGGTGTGGTCGCGACACAGGTACGCGTGCCCATCGGTCCGACCTTCCCAGAGCGGTGAGTCGTACGGTTCGCCCCACGCCAACACCAGATCCGGCCGCCAGAGCACCTGTGCGACCTTGACCAACTCGGGGGCGTCACCGACCACCGCGAGCTCGACGAGACCGCGGTGGCGGAGCTCGATGGCGAGCAGTGCGTTCGACACGGCGCCCGGTGCACGGTCGATCACCGCGGCCAGCAGTTGCAGGATGCGGTCGGCGTGATGGGCGTACCGCATCTCGCCCGTGAGGGCAGCGAGGCGCAGGAGACCGTGGGCAGCGGTCGAGTTCGCCGACGGCGTGGCGTCATCGAGGAGGTCCTTCTGTCTGACCACGAGTGACTCCGCGTCCTCGGCGGTCGTGTACAGGCCGCCCTGGACGGGGTCCCAGAACCAGTCGAGCATGGTGTCCGCAGTCGCACGGGCGGCGTCGATCCAACGCGCCTCGCCGGTCAGCTCGCCGAGACGGATAAACGCCTCGATCAACGCCGCGTGGTCGGCCGCGAGCGCCGCATGGCGAGCTCGCGGCGATCCATCCGCCTGCCACGACCTCCTCCACCGGCCGTCGTCGCGTCGGAGCTCGCGCAGCAGGAACTCGCCGTTCGCGACGGCGGCTGCCTTCCAGTCATCTCGCTGCATCGTCGCGGCAGCGTCGGCGAGCGCGAGCAGGAAGAGCGCGTTCCACTCGGTGAGCACCTTGTCGTCGAGGCCGGGACGACGGCGGCGTGACCGCACGGCGAGCAGCCGTTGGCGCGCTTCCTCGATCAGCGGTGGACGACGTAGTTGGCCGCGTCGAGCGACACGGTTCGGGATCGACCGCCCCTCGAAGTTTCCTTCGTCGGTGATGCCGTACCACTGCAGCGTGAACTCGATCGCCTGATCGTCCATGCCGGCGAGCGCAGAGCGGACCTCGTCGGGGGTCCAGGTGTGGAACAGCCCCTCGACCCCGTGCCCGTCCTCGTCGGGCGAGTCGGCGTCCTCGGCGGAGTAGAAGCCACCGTCTGGGTGCCGCAGGTCGCGCAGCACGTACTCGATCGTTTCCTCGACCACTTGGCGGTACTGGGGAATCCCGAGCACCGAGTGGGCCTGGCGGTAGATCCGGACGAGCAGTGCCTGGTCGTACAGCATCTTCTCGAAGTGCGGCACCAGCCACTCGCGGTCGACCGAATACCGGGCGAACCCGCCGCCGATGTGGTCGTACATCCCGCCCGATGCCATCGCGTCGAGCGAGGTCGTCACGACCCGCTTGGCGTCATCGCCCGAGGAGACCATGAATGCACGCAACACCAGTTCGAGATGGTGGCTGCTCGGGAACTTCGGTGCCTGTCCGAACCCACCCCACTCCGTGTCGAACGCCCCGGCGATCGTCTGGAGGGTCGAGTTCACGACATCGAGCGGCGGGATCTCGGACTGCGGCGTGGTGGCCGCGCTCCTCCCGACCGCCTCGACCAGTGCCGTGGCGTTCTGCTCGAGATCGTCGCGGCGGTTCCGCCACACGTCGTCGATCGCATCGAGCACCTTCAGGAAGTTCTCCTTCGGGAAGTACGTGCCGCCCCAGAATGGGCGGCCATCGGCATCGAGCACGACCGTCATCGGCCATCCGCCGCGTCCGGTGAGGGCCTGCACAGCCTCCATGTAGATCGCGTCGACATCGGGACGCTCCTCACGGTCGACCTTGACGTTGACGAACCTGGTGTTCATCGCGGCTGCGACCTCGTCGTCCTCGAAGGATTCGTGGGCCATCACGTGACACCAGTGACACGCCGAGTAACCGACCGACAGCAGGATCGGCACGTCGCGCTCGCGGGCGGCCTCGAACGCCTCCTCGCCCCAGGGGTACCAGTCGACCGGGTTGTCGCGGTGCTGGCGGAGGTAGGGCGACGTCTCGTCGGCGAGTCGGTTCACGCCCCGACCCTACCGAGCACGATCTGGACGTCGGGCCCGGCCGCTGGACTCGCAGCCCGTGGAAACGACCGGGTGTGGTCGGCGGACTAGGTTGACGAGGGGTCGGTCAGATCGCGGCGGGCAGAGCGTTCGCCGTGTGCCGACATGACATGAAGATCTTCTTGTCCTACCCGCACGAATGGCAGGCCGAGGTGGAGCGCGTGTGCTTTGGTCTGGAGGCCGAGGGACACGACGTCTTCTTCGACAAGACGGACCTCCCCCACGATCGCAGCTTCAACTCCAGTCTGCGGGCCCAGATCGACGCGTGCGATCTGTTCGTGTTCATGATCACTCCCCAGTCGGTGGAGCGAGGTCGGTACAGCCTCTCCGAGCTCGGCCTGGCGCAGCGGCGCTGGCGAAACCCGAACGATGGTGTGGTCGCGGTCATGCTGGAGGAGACACCGATCGAGCAGGTCCCAGCCTACTTGGCCTCGGGTCTCAACCTGTTCCGGCCGACTGGAGACCTGGTCGCTGAGCTCGTGTGGTTGATCGCCGACCGGAACGGGTCTGCGGCCACCGAGGGCCCGTCATCGATCTCGTCACCGGCGACCCGCGATTCGGTGGAGGCCGACTACCTGGCTTTCGGGTTGCGATTCGGTCGCGGTGACCGTGGTGAGTACCCGGTCACCCTCGCGGCTGATGGAGACGAGTCCGTTCCGTCGAGCTGCCAGCTCGATCCCGAGTCGCTCGATCAGCTGCTCTGGGCCTCTGCGCAACCAGTTCGCGACCCCGTCCGGAGCGACGTCGTCGGGGGTGTGGCCGACGCGCCCGTGCTGCTGCCCTCTCCGGCGGGCGCGGTCCTGCTGGGCACGCAATTGCACCGTTCGCTGGAAGCAGCCGGAGTCTGGGAGTCCCTTCGAGCCAGGCTGGAGGGATCCGACGACAGGGGCCTGCGGTTCCTCGTCAACACCACCGAGGCCCCGGATCTGGCCCGGCTGCCATGGGAGTTCCTGTTCGACCCCAGCCGGGACGACTTCGTGTTCTCGGACCAACTGCGACCGGTGGTGCGGTGGCTGGACGTCGACCAACCCCAACGCTCGCTCGCCGTCGACCCTCCGTTGCGGTTGCTGCTCGCCATCTCGGCGCCTGCTGATCGACCGGAGCTCGCCGTCGGTACGGAACTGGCCCGTCTGGACGGCGCCCTCACCGGACTCGTCGACCAGGGTTTGCTGGAGATCACGCGAGTCGACAGCACGACGCTCGAGGCTCTGGACGACGCGCTGATCGACACCAGTCCACACGTCCTCCACTTCATCGGGCATGGCGGATTGTCCGACAGCGGCGGTTTCGTGCTGTTGGAACGGCGCGACTCCGGGTCGTCGGCGCAGGTCGTGAGCGGGGACCAGCTCGGCGTTCTCCTCCGCAACCACCGATCGAACCTTCGGCTCGTGTTCCTGAACAGCTGTCTCGGCGGTGCGACGTCGTCGGCCGATGCACTCGGCGGGGTCGCTCACGAATTGGTGCGCCGAGGCATTCCAGCGGTGATTGCGATGCAGTTCCCGATCAGCGACGAGGCGGCCGTGATCTTGGCGGGCCGCTTCTACCGATCGTTGGCATCGGGACGGCCGGTGGATGCCGCCCTCACGATGTCGCGGGCGTTCCTCTACGCGGATGGCTACGACGTCGAATGGGGAGCTCCGGCGCTGTTCATGCGGTCCACGGACGGCCGCCTGTTCGATCTTCGAGCGAGCCCGCCGCCGGTGGACGCATCGATGGCGCGGGCACCGGCGGCTCCAACTCCGGTCTCGGCCGAAGCCGCCGAACCCCCGTCTGGCACGGCTGTCCGGGCGAGGGTCGATCAACCGCGTGCTCGACGGCGTCGCACCGCCTTCGTCGTCGGAGGGGCTGTCCTGCTGGCACTCGCCGCGCTCGCACTCGTACCGGGTCGCGGACCCCGGACGGCCGACGAAGTGGACGGGGTTCCGTCGGCGAGCGACCCGTCGGTCGTCCAGCGGCCGCCCACGGTGCCGTCGGTCGTGGGGCCGGTGCCGACCGTGCCGCGCACGACAGGGCCGTCGGTCACAACGGAGCCACCGACCACGCAGCCACCGACGACGCAGCCACCGACGACGCAGCCGCCGACGACGGTGCCCGTCGAGACGCTGCCGCCGACCAGTGGGCCACCGGACGCCGCCTACGAGGATGCACTCGCGCTCCTGCGGGCGGGTGAGCCCGAGCTCGCGCTGCAACTTCTGCGCGCTGCACGCGTCGACGATCCGGGCGGGATCGTGTTGGCGAATGATCCTGTGCTCCGGGATGAGCTCAGGGTCGCGCTGTCGGAAGCAGCCACGGTTGCGATCTCGTCGGGCAACCTCGATCTGGCGGCGGCACTGACCGGCGACCTGCTCGACATCGATCCGACGAACACCGCCGCTCTCGAGCTCGTCGCCGAGATCGACCGGCGGTCCAAGTTCTCGCCGCTGACCGTGGTCGACGGTGACACCCTGTGGGACCTTGCCGGCGCGGTCTACGGCGATCCGCTGCTGTGGCCGGAGATCTACCGCGCCAACGAAGCCGCGATCGACGATCCCGACCTGATCCGACCAGGGCAGGAGTTCGTGGTTCCATCGGTCGGTGACGGGTTGGCCGCGGGCCGTCACCTGGTGGAGGCCGGCGACTCGTTGTGGAGCATCGCAAACGACCGCCTCGGTGCGGGCGAGCGATGGCCAGAGATCTACGACGCCAACCGTGGCGTTGTCGACGATCCGAACATCATCAGACCCGGCCAGCTGCTCGTCGTTCCCTGACGAGCCGACCCGAGCGGCGCTGTGCACGACGGCCCGGCCCTCGTCATGGCAGCATGACGGTCATGTCGGTGCTCGGGGCGATCCTGCTGCTGTTCGCCGGGACGGCCGGGTTGCTCGCCTCGTGGAACGCGGCCCGGCCTCTGATCGACCCGACGCGGCGGTACTCGCCCGCATGGCTCCCTGCGATGGTGATCTCCGAACTGGCACCGTTCTGGCTGGTGGTCCACGCGATGCTCCTGGCCGTCGGGCTGGCGCTCAGCGGCTGGTCGAACCGGGGTGGACGGATCGGCGTCGTCGCGCTGGCGATCTCGATGGCACTGCTGATCTGGGTGATCGCCCGTTCGTCGATCGGCGCCCGACGTCTGCGCCGCCTGGTCGCCGGTGTCGTCCACCCGGCTCGCGGCAGGGCCCGGTTCGTCGGCCGCCCGGTGCCGACACCGCCCGGTGTCATCGAGCGACACGGCATCGAGTGGAGCGCCGGGCTGACGCTCGACGTCATCGGCCCGCAACCGCCGTCGAGCAGTGGGCCGGTGCTCGTGTACGTGCATGGAGGTGGCTGGACGGGAGGTGACCCGCAGCGTCAGGCTCGCGATCTGTACCACGCACTCGCGCTCGACGGTTGGACGACGCTGGCGATCCGCTACCCGTTCACGCCACACGTCGACGTCGAGGACCAGATCGAGACGACACGCGCCGCGATCCGGTGGGCGCGATCGGACTTGGCCGGCGTGCCGGACGTCGGTCTCGATCCGACCGATGTCGTCGTCGCCGGCGGATCGGCCGGCGGACATCTCGCCGCGATGGCGGCGCTCACAGCCGGCCACGACGGCGAGCGGGTAGCGGCGTGCATCGGGCTCTACGGGGTCTACGACATGGCGAACCGCAACCGGACACGGGCGCACTGGACGAAGACTCGTCGCGAGGTGATGCTCGCATCGGTCGACGAGGCGCCGGATCGCTATCGGGCGGTGTCACCGATCGATCAGGTCGACGAGCGCTCACCGCCGATGTTGATCGTCCACGGCACCCACGACACCCTGGTGCCCGTCGGTGAGGGCACGCAGTTCGTCGATGTGTTGCGGCGGGCCGGACGTCCGGTCGATTTCGTCCCGGTGTACGGCGCACAGCACGCGTTCGACGCCTTGTCGTCGACGACCTCGCGGACGACGGCGGCCGTGATACGAGACTGGCTGCGAGCGACGGTGTTGGAGCCGGTCACGCCCCCACGGCGTGATACCCACCGTCGACGTGGATGATCTCACCCGTCGTCGCAGGGAACCAGTCCGACAGCAGCGCCACGCAGGCGCGGGCGACCGGCTCGGAGTCGGTGACGTCCCAGCCGAGCGGTGCTCGCCCGTCCCAGGTGTCCTCGAAGAGCTGGAAGCCGGGGATCGACTTGGCCGCCATCGTCTTGATTGGTCCGGCCGCGACCAGGTTGCAGCGGATCTGCTGCGGTCCGAGCTCACGCGCCATGTACCGCGACAGGCTCTGCAGCGCTGATTTCGCGACCCCCATCCAGTTGTAGGCAGGCCACGCCTGCTGGTTGTCGAAGTCGAGGCCGACGAACGATCCGCCCTGGTCCATGAGCGGCACGAACGCGTCGGCGAGCGTCTTGAGCGAATACGTCGAGATGTGCATCGCGGTGGCGACGTCGTCCCAGGGTGCCTCGAAGAAGTCGTCGCCGAGACAGCTCGCTGGGGCGAAGCCGATCGCGTGGAGCACACCGTCGACACGTCCCCACTTGGCGGCAACGGCGTCGCGCACCGCTTCCACATGTTCGGGCACCGTGACGTCGAGCTCGAACACGTCGATCGCGGTGCCGTGCGACGGCCCGAGCTTGCGAGCGGTGCGCGTCGTCAGGCTGAGCGCTCGCCCGGCGCCCGTCAGCACGATGTCGGCGCCTTCGTCGAGCGCGATCCGGGCGACGCCGAACGCGAGCGAGGCATCGGTGAGCACACCGGTGATGACGATCTTCTTGCCGTCGAGCAATCCCATGGGCATGCAACGTAGCCGCGACCGGCTGTGGCCACGAGGGTCGCGGACTGGGAGCTGACCGGCTCCGATGTGCAAGGCTCGAACCATGCGAATCGGAGTGATCGGCGGCACCGGACCTGCTGGCAGCAGCCTCGCTGCCCGGCTCGCGAGCGTCGGCTACCAGGCCGTCATCGGATCTCGGTCGAAGTACCGGGCGATGGAGACACGTGACGAGTTCGTCGAGCGCTATCCGGAGATCGACGAGCTCCTCGGCTACGGCGACAACCCCGCCGCGGCCGACTGCGAGCTCGTCGTCATCGCCACGCCGTGGGACTCAGCGGCCACCATGGCCCAGGATCACGCCGGGTACCTGAAGGGCAAGATCGTCGTCAGCATGGCCAACGCGCTCGTGCGGGTCGGCCGCGAGTTCCAGCCGCTCGTACCGCCGCGAGGAAGCGTCGCCGCGCATGTCCAGGCGGCGGTGCCCGACAGCCACGTGGTCGCCGCCTTCCATCACCTGCCCGCCAAGGAGCTCGGCGATCTCGGCGAGCCGATCGACTCCGACGTCCTCATCTGCGGTGACGACCCGCACGCCGTGTCGACGATCAGCCAGATCGTCTCGAAGATCCCGGGGTGCCGCCCGCTCGACGCCGGCGAACTGTCGAACGCGACCGCTATCGAGGCGTTCACCGCTGTCCTGCTCCAGCTCAACGTGCGGTACAAGACGAGGGTCGCCCCGAAGCTCACGGGAATCAAACTCGACCCCCGTGCGGTTGAGCACTGATCCATGGTCGCACTCCAGCTCTACGACACCGCTCGCCAGGCCGTCGTACCGTTCGAACCGAACGACCACGTCCTGATGTACACGTGCGGAATCACGCCGTACGACGCGACCCATCTCGGTCACGCTGCCACCTTCATCTCCTACGACCTCCTGCAGCGGCACCTGATCGACAAGGGATACAGCGTTCAGTGCGTGAGGAACGTCACCGACGTCGACGATCCCCTGTTCGCGAAGGCGCGCGAGCTCGGTGTGCACTACCTCGATCTCGCCGCGGCCGAGGAGGCGCGTTTCGAACGCGACATGGTCGCGCTGAACGCGCTTCCGGTCGCGTCGACGCCACGGGCGTCGTCGGCGATCCCCGACATCCGCGGTTTCATCGGGATGGTGCTCGATCGAGGCTTCGCCTACGAAGCCGGTGGTTCTGTCTACTTCGACGTGTCGAAGTTCGATTCGTTCGGGTCGCTCAGCCACTACACCGAGGCCGAGATGATCGACCTCGCCACACAGCGCGGCGGGCAGGTCGACGACTCCAACAAGCGCCACCCGCTCGACTTCGTGCTGTGGCACCCGTCGGCATCCGACGAGCCGTCGTGGGACACGATGTGGGGGCCGGGTCGACCTGGTTGGCACATCGAGTGCAGCGCTCTCGCCCTGCGCGAGCTCGGCACGACGATCGATCTGCACGGCGGCGGGGCCGACCTGATCTTCCCCCACCACGAGTGCGAGCGGGCGCAGTCCGAGGCCGCCACCGGCGAGCCGTTCGTGACCCACTGGATGCACACGGCGCTGATCAGCATGGACGGACGGAAGATGTCGAAGAGCCTCGGCAACCTCGTGTTCGTGGATCGCCTCCGCACCGAGCACGACCCGATGGTGATCCGGCTGGGTCTCATCGAACACCACTATCGAACCGAATGGGAGTGGGATGACGGGCTGATGGACCGCAACGCCGAGCGGCTGGATGCCTGGCGGCGGTGCGCCGACGGCACCCCGGGCGACTCGCTTGTGGCGGTGCGCGAGCGTCTCGACGACGACCTCGATTCGCCCGGCGCGGTCGCCGCGATCGACGCCGCCGCAGCCCGCGGCGAGTCGACCCGGGCCGGCGCAGCCCTGCTCGGCATCGTGCTGTGACGCGATGGCGCGCCGAACCGGAACCGCACCGGCTGTTCACACGAAAACCTGTGTTCGTCGCTGTCGCGGGCACGTCTGTTGACGTACAGTGCGCCTCATGACCGATCGGACCGGAGCGAGCAAGCTGCAAGCTCGGACTCGTACCGTCGCCCGACCGATCGCGACCAAGCTCTGGTCGATCGAGCGGATCGGGTACGAACGGCTCCCGACCGACGGTCCGGCGATCCTGTGCCCGAACCACATCAGCTTCCTCGATTCGGCGTTCCTGATGCTCACCGTGCCTCGCAACATCAGCTTCGTCGGCAAGGCCGAGTACATGGACGACTGGAAGACGAAGTACCTCTTCCCGGCGCTCGGGATGATCCCGATCGATCGGTCGGGTGGCAGCAAGAGCCAGGCGGCACTCGATGCCGCCGAGGCGGTGCTGCGGCGGGGCGAGTTGTTCGGCATCTTTCCCGAGGGCACGCGGAGCCGTGATGGCGATCTGTACAAGGGCCGTACCGGTGCCGCCCGGCTCGCGACGAAGATCGGTTGCCCTGTGTTCCCCGTCGGCATCGTCGGCACCGACCGCATCCAGCCGATCGACGCGAAGGTACCGAAGCTCGGCAAGGAGTGCACCATCACGATCGGACGCCCGATCCGGCCCGAGCGGTACACGGGCCGTGGCCCGGAGCACTTGGCGTGGCGATCGATGATGGACGAGGTGATGTACGAGATCCGGGAGATGACCGGGCAGGCGTACCACAACGTGTACTCCGGGCAGGCCGACACGGGCGAGGCGCAGCCCTCCAAGGTCGCCAGCGTCGCCGACGACGAAGCGACGGTCGTCGAACGCGACCTCGTCGGCGCCCGGAGCTGAGAGCCGGGTCGGCCGAGCTCGGGCCGAAACCGTCCCGGCGATGGTTGGGTCTCGGCTCGTAGGATGGGCGGCGTCATGTCGAACATCACCATCTCTCTCCCGGACGGATCCGAACGCGAGCTCGCCGAGGGTTCGACCGCGCTCGATCTCGCCAGCTCGATCGGTCAGCGGTTGGCCAAAGCTGCGGTTGCGGCGACGGTCGACGGGGCAGAGACCGATCTGACCCGTCCGCTCGCCGCCGGCAGCACGGTGGCGATCATCACCGACGACACCGACGAGGGTCGCCACGTCCTGCGTCACTCGACCGCTCACGTGATGGCACAGGCGGTCACCCGGCTCTTCCCGGGTGCCAAGTTCTCGATCGGGCCGGCCATCGAGCACGGGTTCTACTACGATTTCGAGCTGCCCGACGGCAAGACCTTCCACGAGGACGACATCGCCGCGATCGAGGACGAGATGCGCGAGATCGTCCGCGCCGATCAGCCGTTCGTCCGGTCCGAGATGTCGATGGCCGAAGCGAAGGAGCTGTTCGCCGATCAGCCGTACAAGGTCGAGATCATCGAACGGGTCGAATCGGCCGCCGATGGCGACGTCGATTCCGAGGACGCCGGCGAGGTGGGTGAGGGCGGCGTGATCAGCACCTACCGCAACACCGAGTCCTTCGTCGACATGTGCGTCGGGCCGCACGTGCCGTCGACCGGCCGCCTGGGCCACTTCAAGCTGCAGCGGGTGTCGGGTGCCTATTGGCGCGGCGACGAGCACGGTCCGATGTTGCAGCGCATCTACGGCACCGCCTGGGAGTCCAAACAGGCGCTCGCCGATCATCTCCACCAGCTCGAGGAGGCCGCCAAGCGCGACCATCGCAAGCTCGCCACCGAGCTCGACCTCCTCAGCTTCCCGAGCGAGCTCGGCGGCGGGCTCGCCGTCTGGCACCCCAAGGGTGCGATCGTGCGCAAGCTGATGGAGGACTTCAGCCGGCTCCGCCACGAGCAGGGCGACTACGAGTTCGTCTTCACACCGCATCTTGCGAACGGCAAGCTGTTCGAGACGTCCGGACACCTGGAGTGGTACTCCGAGGGCATGTACCCGCCGATGGAGATGGACAACGGCACGTACTACATGAAGCCGATGAACTGCCCGATGCACTGCTTGATCTACAAGAGCCGGCAGCGCAGCTACCGGGAGCTCCCGCTCCGGTTGTTCGAGCTCGGCAACGTCTACCGGTACGAGCGCGCCGGCACCTTGCACGGCCTGCTCCGGATCCGTGGGTTCACCCAGGACGACAGTCACATCTACTGCACCAAGGAGCAACTCGCCGACGAGATCGCCGGCCTGCTCGACTTCGTGCTGTCGGTGCTCCGTGCGTTCGGGTTCGAGGACTTCACCTTCAACCTGTCGACCAAGGACCCCGACAAGTACGTCGGCTCGGACGAGATATGGGACGAAGCCACCGTGGCACTGAGAGAGGCGCTCGATCGTCACGGGCTCGAGTACGCGGTCAAGGAGGGCGACGCAGCGTTCTACGGCCCGAAGATCGACATCGATGTTCGCGACGCGATCGGGCGGTCGTGGCAGTTGTCGACGATCCAAGCCGACTTCCAGCTCCCGGAGCGGTTCGATCTCGAGTACGTCGGCACCGACAACGAACGGCACCGGCCGATCATGCTGCACCGTGCACTGTTCGGTTCGATCGAGCGCTTCTTCGGCGTGCTGATCGAGCACTACGCCGGCAACTTCCCCACCTGGTTGGCGCCCCTGCAGGTGCGTGTGCTGCCGGTCGCGACCGCACACGAGGAATACGCTCAGAAGGTCGCCGAGCGGATCGGCGATACCGGGGCCCGTGTCGACGTGATCGGCGCCGGTGATGCTCTCGGCAAGCGGATCCGCGCGTCGAAGCTCGACAAGATCCCGTACATCCTCGTCGTCGGCGACGACGACGTGGCCGCCGACACGGTCGGGGTCAACCCCCGAGGCGGAGAGGTCGAGCGCGATGTCGGCGTCGCCGAATTCATCGAACGATTTGCCGACGAGGTCGCGTCCGGGACGAATCAGGCGCTCACCGCCTGACGCATCGCTCAGTCCGGTTGCGGCCGCTCGATCCGGAACTGGGACTGCATCGCGTCCCATTCCTCGAACTCCCGCTCGTGGCGGAAACCGAGGCGTTCGAGCAGGCGGCACGATCGAACGTTGGCGGTCTGGGTCACCGCGATGAGCGACGGATCCGGGTGATGGATCCAGGTCCAATCGACGAGTGTGCGCACCGCCTCGGTCGCCAGACCTCGTCCCCACGTGGTCGGCAGGAACTCGTACGACACCTCGGTCTCGCTGCGATGCCGGTCGAGTCGGACGGTTCCGATCGCGACGTCGGTCGCCCGGTCGGCCACGCAGAAGACATCGGGTCGCTCGCCCACGGCAGAGTCGGCGATGCGTGCGATCGTCGTCTCGTCGACGGGACCTCCGAGATACCGCCGAACCCCCGGGCTCCGGAGCATGTGGACGAGCACGTCTCGATCGCCGCCGGCGAACGCTCGGAGACGAAGCCGCCGGGTCTCGATCCGTTCGTCGGTCCACACCACGTCGCGAACCGTACCGACTCGTGCCGTCATCAGCCGGCGGCGGTCGGGATCGGGTCGGAGCGGAGACCGGCGACCTCGATGACGATGGAGTCCGGTACGTCCCTGGTCCAGCACGCCGGGTCGACCGCATCTCCGGCGATCCGGAACGTGAAGCGCGCACCGCTGGAGAACTCGCAGACGAACTCGCTCGGTCGCGGCGAGAACCCGTCGATCGTGAACGACACGACCAGGCAATCGGGGCCGTCGCGACAGTTGTCGCGCCGCGGCGTCACCGTCATCGTCTCGCCCGCGTCACCCGTGACCGTCCGGGGTACGAGGCGCTCGGGCGGTGACGTGCTCGACGACGCGGTCGACGACGCGGTCGACGGGAACGTCGATGCGCTGGTCGTCGCGGTGGTCGTCGCGGTGGTCGTCGCGGTGGTCGTCGCGGTGGTCGTCGCGGTGGTCGGGCACGGTGCCCGTCGGGACGGTCGTGGACGGCGCGGTCGAGCTGGTGGTCGAAGGGGCCTCGCTCGCGGTCGGGGACGCGGTTGCGCCAGCCACCGGGGGCGTCGCGCCACTGTCAGTCGGTTCGTCGTGCGAGGTCCCGCCTGTCGCCAGGGCGGTGAGCACGCCGAAGACTGCGACGAACATCATGACGCACAGCCACACCGGGACGACCCCGACGCGGCGCTCCCACCACCGCACGGGTCGGCGCGACGGAAGCGGCTGCGCAGGGCGACGCGGCGGCGGGAGGGTTCGATCGTCCCGGCGGTCCACGTCGGCGAACCTAGCGTTCCGCACCCTGCGGTCCACGTCGGCGAACCTCGCGTTCCGCTCCCTGCGCGAGAACGCCACGGGCCTCGATCGCCGCGCCCGCCGCGGCGATTTGGTAGACATCGCTGCGGGATGACTGGTCTGGAACGGCTCTGGAACGGCTGGCGGGCGACGTACGTCAGCTCCGTTGGCGACACGGCACCGGCCGGGGAGGGGAGCGTCTTCACGCAGATCCTGCGATCAGGGATCTCCGACGAGGACGCCAACATCGTGCATCGGGGCGAGCGCTGCTTCGCCATCCTGAACGCATACCCGTACGGCACGGGCCATCTCCTGGTGCTGCCCTACCGCGAGGTCGCCGACCTCGAAGCCCTCGATCCGGCTGAGGCGACGGAGCTGTGGTCGGCGGTGACCGATGCGGTCAAGGCGATCAAGGAGGCCTATTCACCCGAAGGCATCAACGTCGGGATCAACCTCGGCCGTCCGGCGGGCGGGTCGGTGAGCGAGCACGTCCACGTCCACGTCGTCCCGCGTTGGACCGGAGACGCCAACTTCATGACCGCGATCGCGAACACCCGAACCCTGCCAGAACCGCTCGTGGACACCGCCGCGAAGCTGCGTACCGCCTGGCCGGCGGGTTAGGAGTCGGGCAGGCATCGGCACCGTGATGGCCGATCGGGTCGCGGCACTAGGCTGATCGCATCATGAACGCCCCCATCGACGGCGCGCCCGACGAGCTGCGCGACGAGCTTCCCGACGACCTCGATCCGACCGGCTTCGTCGGGGCCTACCGGTTCCCCGACAACTCCCGCCGCCGCATCCCCGGCGTGATCTACCTCGTTCTGGCGGCCGGCTGCGCGCTGCTCTTCGTCACCAGCCGTGACTCCTCGCCGCTCGTCAACGGCGGATTCCTCTGGGCCGCGTTGGCGCTCGCCGTGATGGGGACGATCAGCGTGACCTCGGGCTGGCGCATGCACGTCGACGAGAAGCAGGCGCTGGTCGAGGCCCAACAGGCGATCGGCTTCCCCGTCGGGCACGCCTCTGCGCAGCAGGTCTGGCACGGCATCCGGAGCCGCCCGACGTGGCGCGTGCTGTGCTACTCGGCCGAGGAGCCGCCGCAGCGGCGTGGGCTCGTGCTCGTCGACGCCGTCGACGGTCGAGTCGTCCAGCACCTGGTCGAGGACAACCCCGAGCGGTGGGCCGGTGCCACCACGGGGACCGGATCGGGCTCCTGAGATGTTCGACGGCAAGTTTCGCGCCCCGGTCGATGCAGCGGTCAAACCGCTCGGCGCCGCGCTGCGCAAGACCAAGCTCACACCGGATCACCTGACCGTGGTCGGCCTCGTCGTAGCTGCGGCGGCGGCCGTCGCCGTCGGAGCCGGCCGGCTCCGACTTGGTCTCGTGCTGGTCATCCTCGCTGCGCTGCCCGACCTGCTCGACGGCGCGTTGGCGAAGGCCTCGAACGCCTCGAGCCAGCGCGGGGCCTTCTTCGACTCGACGGTCGACCGGATCACCGACGCTTTGCTGCTCGGCGGGATCGCCTACTACTTCGCCGAGACGGAGGACCCGCGCCTCGCCGTACTGCCCTTCGCCGTCTCGGCGGTCTCGTCGGTGATCTCGTATCAGCGGGCCAAGGCCGAATCGCTCGGGCTCGATGCCAAGGGTGGGCTGATGGAACGCGCCGAACGCATCGTCGTGCTCTGCGTCGGGCTCTTCATCGAACCATGGCTCGACGGCGCCCTGGTCTGGATCATGTGGGGCATGCTCGTCCTGATCTCGATCACCGCGGTGCAGCGGTTCGTGAAGGTCTGGAAGCAGGCAGCCGTCGCACCCGTGACCCAGGCGCGAATCGACCTGCGCCGCGAGCGACGCGAATCGCGGCGCGAGGCCCGGACCGAGCGGCGAAGCACTCGGGTACCGCTGCGCGAACGTGTCCCACGTCGGCAGGATTGATCGTCACGACGCCGATGCTGCCATGAACCGGCCGCGCAACCGACTCGATCTGGCCGGTGCCGCGACGTTCGGTGGGTACCGCCTCGCCGCATTCGCCGCGCGCGGGCTGCCCGGATTCGCTGCCCAAGGCCTCGCACCCGCGCTCGGGCTCGGCGCGAGCTTCGCCAGCCCAGAGCGACGCGCGATCATCGCCCGGCACCTCAGGCGTGCCGACCCGACGATCGGCGGTGTCCGGTTGCGGCGAGCGGTCCAGGAGGCGTTCGACTCCTACACCCGCTATTGGCTGGAGAGCTTCCGCCTGCCCCACCTGTCGAGCCGAGTGGTCGAGAGAGGGATGCGCGTCGACGGGTACCAACACGTTCTGGACGGGCTCGACCGGGGCGATGGCGTGATCCTGGCGCTCCCACACCTTGGTGGCTGGGAGTGGGCGGGGCGATGGATGGTCGATCAGGGCCACGGGCTCACCGTGGTGGTCGAGGCCATCGAGCCGCCCGAGCTGTTCGAGTGGTTCGTCGACTTGCGCAGCCAACTGGGGATGCGTGTCGTGTCGCTCGGTCCGTCGGCCGGCCGCGAGGTGATCGCAGCGCTCAAGCGAAACGACGTCGTCTGCTTGTTGTGCGACCGCGACATCCAGCGCACCGGCGTCGAGGTCGAGTTCTTCGGAGAGCCCACCACGTTGCCGGCTGGTCCGGCCACGCTGTCACTGCGCACCGGCGCTGCGCTCCTGCCGACAGCGGTCTACTTCACCGATCGGACCGATGGGCATTTCGGGGTCGTCCGACCACCGGTCGACACGGAGCGTGGCGAAGACGGGCTTCGGGCCGATGTCGCTCGTGTGACGCAGGCGCTCGCCGCCGAACTCGAGCACCTCATCCGACGGGCACCTCACCAGTGGCACATGTTCCAGCCCAACTGGCCGAGCGACCCCGGTTATGCCTGATGGCCGTCGCTCCGCAGCGGGCGGCGGGTCCTCAACCTCACGCAGCGTGGTGCCGATGACCACTCGATGACTCGTTCGATGATCGCGCCTGCGGGCTTCACCCTCCTCGGGGTGGGGCTGATAGCGGCGTACGTCACCGCATCTCCCAGCAGGACGGCCGAATGGCTGGTCGCGGCTGCGCCCGCGATGGGTGCGGCGGCGGTACTCGTCGCTCTGGCAGCTCACCGACCGGTTCGACCCGTACCGTGGTTCCTCCTCGCGGTCGGTCTCGGACTCAACGCGATCGGTGCCGTGGTGACCGCCGGTGAGTGGTTCGGTGACACCGGACAGATCTTCCCCGGTGGCGGCCAGGCGGTCGGCGTGCTCGGCTATCCGGCGCTGTTCGTCGCCACCGTGACCATCACGTCGGGCCGTCGGCACGCACGCGACCTCCTCGCAGGCAGCGAACCGATCATCTATACGATCTCGATCACGGCGCTCGTGTGGGTCGCGGTGACCGGCCCGTACGTCGACGATCGCTCCATGCCGCTCAGCGCTGAGGCCTGGATCTGGGTGCTCCCGATGCTCGACGGACTGCTCGCGTTGCTCGCGTTGCGTCGCGTCGACCGTTCCGATCCGACCCACCCCGTCTTCGAGACGATGGTGCTCGGATTCCTGGTGTGGGGTGTGGCCCACGCAGCGACCGGCTGGGCGGCGTACGAAGGCCGTCTCGAGCCGTCGACTCCGCTGGCGGCGAGTGTCGTGCTCGGGCCGCTGGTGCTGGGGCTGGTCGCAACGTTGCCGGCCGTCTCGCTCCTCACGACTCCGAACGGCGAATCCTTCCGGGTCCATTGGTCGCAGATCTTCGGCCTGCTGTTCGCCGCGTTGATCCCGCTCGGCGTCCTGATCCTGATGCTGGCCAGCGGACTCTCGTCGTCGTCGTCGTTCGTCGTCGTGTCGCTCGCCACGGTGAGCGTCATCGTGCTCGCCCTGGCCCGGATGTGGCGGTTGGTCGACCAGGTCCGAATGCTCACCGAGCAGCGTGGCCACGACCGGCTGGCGGCCATGGTCGAACACTCCAGTGACGTGGTGATGCTCGCCGATCAGGACGGCCGGGTCAGCTACGCCAGCCCCGGATTGCGCGCCACGCTCGGCTACGACCCAGAGAGCTGGGCGGGACGTCACCTGTTCGATGTCGTTCTGTCGGACGAACGCGATGTGGCCGTCCGCCAGTTCGACCGGCTCGTCGAGTTCGGCAACGGTGGCACGGTCGAGTTCGAAGCGACGTTGATCCACGCCGACGGCCAGCGCCGCAAGGCGACCGTGGTCGCCGCCAATCTCGTCGGCGGTGCCGCCGTGGACGGCATCGTCGCGACGTTCCGTGACGTCACCGAGCAGCGCAACCTCGAACGTCAGCTCAGCCACCGCGCCTTCCACGACGAGCTGACCGGTCTCGCCAACCGGGCCCTGTTCCTCGACCGCATGGACCATGCGTTGCGGATCACGCGACCCGAGGCCGACCCGGTCGTCGTGCTCTTCGTCGATCTCGACGACTTCAAGTCCGTGAACGACGCGCTCGGACATGCAGTGGGCGACCAGTTGCTCAAGACGGTTGCCGACCGCATCCGGCGATCGGCAGGTACCGGCGACACCGCGGCCCGACTGGGTGGCGACGAGTTCGCGATCCTGCTCGAGGACCGGGGTGGTATCGATCGTGCCATCGACGTCGCCGAATCGCTGCTCGACAACCTGCGCGAACCGGTGTCGATCGCCGGGTACGACGTGGCGGTGCTCGCCAGCGTCGGAGTGGCCGTCGCATCGCCGGGGATGAGTACCACCAGTCTGCTCCGCGATGCCGACATCGCGATGTACGAGGCGAAGCGGGCCGGCAAGGGCCAGATCCGGATCTTCGACCCTGCGATGAGGTTGGTCGCCACCAAGCACCTGGAGTACCGCAGCGAGTTGGGTGACGCACTCGACAATGACGAACTGCGCCTCGTCTACATGCCCTTCGTCGACCTGAGGAGCGGCCAGGTCACCGGGGCAGAAGCACTGGTGCGCTGGCATCATCCGGAACACGGGGACATCCCGGCACGTGATTTCGTGCCGATCGCCGAACGCAGCGGCCTGATCGTGCCGATGGGGTACTGGGTGCTCGAACAATCGTTGCAGCAGCTCGTTCGCTGGCGACCAGGCCTGTACCTCAGCCTGAACGTGTCGGCGGTTCAGATCCGCCAACCCGACTTCGTCGAGCGCGTCATCGAGACCGTCGACCGGCACCACGTCGACCCGAGCGCCGTCATGTTCGAGATCACCGAGACCGTCCTCGTCGACGAGGGTGACCGCGCGACACAGACCGTCGGGCGACTGCGCGAGGAAGGGTTCCGCTTCGCCGTCGACGATTTCGGCGCTGGCTACTGCTCGCTCAGCCACCTCCAGCGTCACCCTGTGGATCTCCTGAAGATCGATCGCGCCGCGATCGAGGAGTTCGGCGACGACCCCCGCGGAAACACCCTCACCCGCACGATCCTGCAGATGGCCGACTCTCTCGAACTGCTGACGGTGGCCGAGGGCATCGAGACGACCGGTCAGCTGCGCGAGCTCCGCCGGTACGGCTGCGATCTCGGTCAGGGTTATCTGCTCTCGCGGCCGCTCGAGGCCAACTCGCTCGCCCGCAAGTTCGGATCTGCCGACATCGTCGCGATGCGCTGACCGGACCGACGACACCCGGACGAGTGCGTCAAGCCGACAGCGCGTTACCGTGCCGGCGTGGGTCTGCGCATCGGCATGGTCTGTCCGTACAGCTTGTCGATCCCGGGTGGGGTGCAGGCGCAGGTGCTCGGGCTGGCTCGCGAGCTCAGGCGTGAAGGTCACGAGGTCCGCGTGCTCGGGCCATGCGATGGCCCACCACCGGAGTCTTTCGTGACGCCACTGGGCGACAGCTTGCCGACGGCCGCGAACGGCTCGATCGCACCCCTCGCACCCGACCCGTCCGCCTCCCTGCGCGCCCTGCGGGCACTCCGCGACGAGGCCTTCGACGTCGTCCACGTCCACGAACCGCTGGCACCGGGAGCGTCGATCACGTCGGTCACGCTCCACACCGCTCCAACGGTCGGCACGTTCCACGCCGCCGGTCGCTCGACCGGATACCGCATCCTGAGCCCGATGCTGCGTCGCCTGACGAGCCGGATCGATCACAAGGTGGTCGTCTCGAAGGACGCGTTGGCGCTCGTCCAGGGCTATATGGGCGGCGAGTACGAGGTGCTGTTCAACGGTGTGGAGACCACCGAGATCCGAGCAACCGCCCCACGGACGAGCGACCGACCGGCGATCTTCTTCCTCGGCCGCCACGAGGAACGCAAGGGGCTCGGTGTCCTGCTCCGCGCACTGCGCGGCAGCGATCTCGACGTCAGTTGCTGGATCGCCGGTGACGGCCCCGACACGCACCGGCTGCGGGCCGAGTACGCCGTCGACTCGCGTCTCGAGTGGCTCGGCCGGATCTCCGATGCCGACAAGCTCGCCCGGATGCGCGGTGCCTCCGTGTTCTGTGCCCCGTCGCTGCACGGCGAGTCGTTCGGTGTCGTGCTGATCGAAGCGATGGCCGCCGGAACACCGGTGATCGCGAGCGCGCTCGACGGGTACCGCAACGTGGCCACCGACGGCAGCGACGCGTTGTTGACTCCGCCGGGCGACGCCGCGGCCCTCCGCGCCGCGATCCGACGAGTACTGGCCGAGCCCGACCTCGCCGCTTCGTTGGTCGAGCACGGCAACCTCCGTGCCGACGACTTCGCGATGTCGAAGCTGGCCGGTGCCTACGTGGCGATCTATCGCCGACTCGCTGCATCACGAGCCGACTGAATCGAGTCGCTGCCGCGCAGCCCGTGTCGCCGCGCCACCCAGCGCCGGAGCGTCCGCCTGGTCAGACCGGTGGGGCCGTAGACTCGAACCCCATGTGGTTGTTCATCATCGTGCTGGTCGTGGTGGTCGTGCTCGCGATCTACCTCATCAGCGCCTACAACGGACTGATCCGGCGCCGGAACCAGATCGAGAACGCCTGGTCCCAGATCGACGTCCAGCTCAAGCGCCGAGTCGATCTCATCCCCAACCTGGTGGAGACCGTGAAGGGATACGCCGCGCACGAACAGGAGACGCTCGACGCCGTCATCCGCGCCCGCAACGCATCGGTCGCCGCGTCGACGCCCGGTCAGCAGGCGCAGGCCGAGAACGCGCTGACCGGCACCCTTCGCCAGTTGTTCGCCCTCGGCGAGGCCTATCCCGATCTCAAAGCCAACCAGAACTTCCTGGCGCTCCAGGAGGAGCTCACCGCGACCGAGGGCCGGGTCGCGTACGCTCGCCAGTTCTACAACGACAGCGTGCTCGCCTACAACAACAAGCTCCAGCAGTTCCCGACGATGTACTTCGCGAGGATGCTCCACTTCGAGCGTCGCGAGTACTTCGAGGCCGACGAAGCGGCACGCTCTGCCCCCGACGTCAGCTTCTGATCGTCTGACATCCCCCGCATGTACGATCTGATCCAGTCCAACAAGCGACGAAGCGCGCTCTTGGTCGTCGCGTTCGTCGTGGTGGTGGCGCTCGTCGGCGCAGCGTTCGGGCTCATCTTCGGGGGCGGCATCGTCACCACGGTGATCGCCCTCGTCGTCGGCGCGGCGATCGCGTTCGCCAGCTACTGGAAGGCCGACACGATCGCGCTTGCGGTCAGCCGAGCCAAGCCCGCCGACCAGGGTGAACATGCCCGACTGCACAACCTGGTCGAAGGTCTGTGCATCGCATCCGGTCTGCCCAAGCCGGGTGTCTACATCGTCGACGATCCGGCGCCGAACGCGTTCGCGACGGGCCGGAACCCGCGACATGCGTCGATCGCCGTGACGACCGGTCTGCTCGAGAAGCTCAATCGAGTCGAGCTCGAGGGGGTCGTGGCCCACGAGCTGAGCCACATCCGCAACTACGACATTCTGGTGTCGACGCTCGCGGTCACGATGGTGGGCGCCGTCGCCCTCCTCGCTGACCTGGCGATCCGGACGATGTGGTGGAACGGTGGCCGGGTCCCCCGGAGTGGCGATCACGACGATCGCAACAACCCGCTCGCCGCGGTCGGTTTCGTCCTGCTGCTCGTGGCGCCGCTGGTGGCAAAGGCGATGCAGGCGGCGATCTCACGTCAGCGGGAGACCCTCGCCGACGTCAGCGCCTGCCAGATGACCCGGTATCCGCCGGGCCTCATCTCGGCGCTCGAGAAACTGAGGGACGACACGACCGTGACGCACGCTGCGTCGACGGCCACGGCACACTTGTGGATCGAGCAACCGATGAGCGGCGTGGGCGACGACGGGCGCCTGGGCGGCCCTCACCGCTGGTTCGACACCCATCCGCCGCTCGAAGAGCGCATCGCACTGCTGAGGGAACTGTGAACCGAACGCCTCTGATCGCCGTCCTGCTGGTCGGCTCCACCATCGTCGCCGCCTGTTCCGGGGGCGAGGGGGACGCCGCGGTCACGTCGACCTCGGTCGCCACCACCACGACCACGCCGCCGACGTCGACCACGACCACCACCTCGTCGACGACGACCGTGCCGCCGACGACGACCACCACGGTGCCCGACGTGCTCCGGATGCCGCTCACGGGCGAGCCGATCGACGACGCATCGGACATCCCCGATCGACCGGCGCTCGTCGTCAAGATCTCCAACGCGCCCGCGAGCGTGCTCCCCCAGGCGGGTCTGAACGCCGCCGATCTGGTGATCGAAGAGGTCATCAACGACAACGCGACACGGCTCGCCGCGGTCTTCCACACCACCGGAGCAGATCCCGTCGGACCGATCCGGTCGGGGCGGGCCCAGGACATCAACCTCCTGCTCGCCCTCGATCGACCCCTGTTCGCGTGGAGCGGTGGCAACCCGGCGGTGACCCGCGCCGTGGAGAACTCCGATCTCGTCAATCTCAGCGCACTGCGGTCCCGTGGTTACTACCGTCGATCCGGGCGCAGTGACGCCAACACCTTGTTCTCCAACACCGAGGTGTTGTGGGAGCAGACGACCGACGAGGCCGGCCGGCCGCCGGTCATCTTCCCGTACCTCGCCCCCGGCGAAGACCCGCCGGGTGAGGAGGCGACGACGGTCGAGGTGACCCTCGACAGCGTCGACGCTCGCTGGGAGTACGACGCCGAGAGCGGCCGCTACTACCGGTGGCAGGATGGCGCCGAGCACCGGACCGAGACCGCCGACGACGTCGAGCCCGTCTGGGTCGACAACGTCGTGGTGATGAAGGCCGACTACGGTGTCAACACCTTCGACGGCAACCCGGATGCCCAGGTACTGGGCTCGAACCCGGTCTATGTGTTCACGGGCGGCACCGTCCAGGAGGGCATCTGGCTGAGGTTCATGCCGGAGGATCCGTTGGGTTTCTTCGTCGACGTCGAGGATCTCGAGCCGCTCGGGTTGCAGCCCGGTCGGACCTGGCTGGAGATCCCACGAAACCTCGACGAGGTGCTCACCTGGTCCTGAGTGGTCGGAACATCGCGATCGAACGAGCGGTTGCACCCGCCATGCCGGTCCATCGTCTCAACCACGCTGTCCTGTTCGTCCGCGACGCGGCGCGCTCGGCCGAGTTCTACCGGGAGGCGTTGGGCTTCCGGGTGGTGTTCGAAGCCGAGGGGCGCGCCTACTTCATGCAGGCCGAAGGATCGACCAACGATCACGATCTCGCAGTGATGGGCGTGGGAGAGTCGGCGGGGCCGTCGGGGGCCGGAACGACGTCGGTCGGCCTGTACCACATCGCCTGGGAGGTCGACACGCTGGGAGATCTGCGCCGCCTCGCGCGCCGGTTGACCGACATGGGCTCGCTCGTCGGTGCGTCCGATCACGGCACCACGAAGGCGCTGTACGCGAAGGATCCCGACGGACTCGAATTCGAGGTGTCGTGGATCATCCCGTTCGATCGGCTCACCGACGCCGACCTGACGGCACGGAACGGCACACCGCTGCCCCTCGACGTCGATCGCGAGATCGAACGGTTCGGTGCCGATCTCCCGGGCGGGATCGGCGTGTCTCGTCCAGCGATCAACGCAGGATGATCTCGGCCACCTCGTCGGGGTGGGTGAACATCAGCCAGTGCGTGCCGTCGAGCTCGACGTAGTCCCACGTGGGGTCGGCGGCAGCGGCGGCCGCATAGCCGGCGAACCGGGCGTTGTCGTACCCGGTCGCGGACACGTACGTCTTGGGCAACCGGTCGGGGAGACGGCCGGTGATCGGCACGGTGAACGTCGCGAACGACTGCGGCATCACCCGTTCCATGAACCACGCGAGCGCTTCGTCACCGCCCACCTCGGCCGGCTCGGGCACGTACTCGTTGAACTCGAACATGCCACCGGCAGCCGCCGCAGCCGCGATCCGTTCCGGGCTCTGGCCCGAGTCCGGCGCCGTGGGGGCATGAGCGTCGAGGTACACCATGCGAGCGACCCTGTTCGAGAGTTGCGCGTGGGCGGCGGTGATCACCCGACCGCCATAGCTGTGTCCGACGAGTGTGATGTCGACCAGATCGAGGGTGCTGACGAGGCCCACGACGTCGGCGACGTGGTCGGCCTGGGTGACGTGCGGGCCGGACTGGTGACTCCGGCTGCCGTGGCCGGTGAGCGAGACGGCGTGGACCGGGCGCCCGGACTCCTCGAGCTGCGGGAGCACCGGGGACCACGACCACTCGCCGACCCATGCGCCGTGGACGAGCACGACCGCGTTCCGGCGGCGTTCGATCGGAGGCGGCAGCACAGCGAGCTCAGCGCCAGACGCTGTCGGCGACGGCGACGACGTGGCGGAGCTTGGCCCACTGCTGCTCCTCGGTCATCACGTTGCCGTGGATCGTCGAGGAGAACCCGCATTGGGGGCTCAGGCAGAGCTGGTCGAGCGCCACGTAACGAGATGCCTCGTCGATCCGGGCGCGCACCTCGTCGGCCGGTTCGAGCTCGGGGAACTTCGAGGTGATGAGGCCGAGCACGACGGTCTTGTGCTCGGGGACGAACCGCAGCGGTGCGAAATCTCCGGATCGCTCGTCGTCGTACTCGAGGAAGTAGGCGTCGACGTCGAGCTCGCTGAAGAGCACCTCCGCAACAGGCTCATACCCGCCGCTCGCGAAGAAGGTGCTGCGGAAGTTGCCGCGGCAGAGGTGGACGCCGACCGTCAGGTCGTCGGGACGGCCCTCGAGTGCAGCATTGATCAGGGCCGCGTACGTGCGAGGGAGCTCGTTCGGGTCGTCGCCGCGATCGATGGCTCCTTGGCGCATGCCCGGGTCGCAGAGGTAGGCGAGGTTGGTGTCGTCGAGTTGGACGTAGCGGCACCCCGCCGCGTACAGCGCCGCGATCTCGTCGCGGTAGACCTGAGCGAGGTCGTCGAAGAACAGATCCAGATCGGGGTACGACTGGATGTCGATGCCAGCCCGGCCGCCGCGGAAGTGCGCCATGGTCGGCGACGGGATCGCGACCTTCGGCATGGTGCCGTTCGGCGCGTTGGCGGCGACGAACTCGTAGTCGGCCACCTGGACCGGGTGATCGTGGGTGAGCTTGCCGCTGACCGTGATCCGCGGCGGCGCCTGGTGAACCGTCTCCTCGGAATCGGATGTCGCCGCGATCATCCCCTCGATCGTGATGCCGCCGAGCTGTTGCAGGAAGTCGAGGTGGAACCACTCGCGCCGGAACTCGCCGTCGGTGACGCTGCGGATGCCGGTGTCGGCGAGTTTGGGGATCATGGCTGCGATCTCGCGGTCCTCGACGTCGCGCAGGGAGCGAGCGTCGAGCTCGCCGGCCCGGAAGGCCGCCCGCGCGCTGTGGATCGCCGGCGGGCGCAGGAAGCTGCCGACGTGCTCGGCTCGGAATGGTGGATCGATCTTGGACATGTTCATCTCCGGGGTATGGGTCGGTTGTTGCGGGCGTCGATGTCAGGCGAGCGAACCGATCAACTCGGCGGCGTCGAGCAATCGGGGCAGGCAGCGTCGTTCGAGATCGTCGATCGACACGCGGCTGGCGTTCACGGCGATCGAGACCGATGCGACGACCGTACCGGACGCGTCGCGGATGGGCGCCCCGATCGAGCGCAGACCGGACTCGAGCAGACCATCGGTGATCACGTAGCCGCGCTCGACGATGTCGCTGCCGTCGGACCGCACGACGGCGCGATGCGCGAGCAGGATGCGGCCGAGGGACGTTGCGCCTGCGGGGAGGCGTTGACCGACCTGGACCGCCACCGACAGGAACCGCGACTGGGGGGAGGTGGCCGCGGCGACGGTGATCACGTCGTCGCCATCGAGCACACCGAGAGCGACGTGCTCGCCGACCTCCTGACTCAGCCGTTCGAGGACCGGTTGAGCACGGGCAGCCAGGCTCCGGGGACCGAGGTAGCCGGCGCCGAGCCTGAGGACGCGCGGTGTGACCTGGAAGTGCCCGCGCTCGTTGCGGATGTAGCCCAGCTGCTGGAGGGTCTGCAACATCCGGTAGGTGGTCGGGCGGGCGAGTCCGGCGATGGTGGCGATGTCGGCGGCGGTGCGAGCCGGATGGTCCTCGTCGAACGTCTCGAGGATCGAGAACGCTCGCTCGACGGACTGCACGGTGTTGGGCATGGGTCTCCCGGCGTGGCAGGTTGGCCCGATCTCGCCCGGGTGGTGCGGAATCGGAGCGACGGACTATCCTGACCGTATCGCGATGTGGTCATCGGTCTCGCATCGTGAGAGCCGCTCGCAGTCATTGGGGGACGACATGACCTTTCCGAGAGATCACTGGTATGTGATCGCTTCGTCCGACGAGGTCGGGCGCGACCTGCTCGCCCGAACGGTGTGCGGCGAGCACCTCGTGGTCTTCCGGACCACGGCGGGGACGCCCGTCGCCATGCACGATCGCTGTTCCCATCGCGGGTACCCGCTGTCGGCCGGCGTGCTCGTCGACGACGAGGTGCAGTGCGGCTACCACGGGCTGCGCTTCGACGCCTGTGGGACCTGCACCTGGGCGCCCGGGCAGGAGCGGGTGCCGTCGCGGGCCAACGTGTCGGTGCGGCCGCTCGTCGAGCAGGCACCGTGGATCTGGGTGTGGATGGGCGATCCGTCGTCGCCCGATCATGATCGCCGACCGGTCACACCCTGGTTCGCCGACGACGCGTGGGCGTCGGTCCACGGCATGGAACCGTTGCCGGCGCGTTACGGGCTGCTCGTCGACAACCTGCTCGACCTCTCGCACGAGACGTTCCTCCACGCCGGGTTCATCGGCACTCCCGAGGTCGCCGAGACACCCATCGCGACCGAGGTCGACGAGTACGCCGGAATCGTCTACGTCAGCCGACGGATGGAGTCGGTCGAATGTCCGCCGTTCTACAGCACCTCGACGGGGCTGTCGACGCCGATCGACCGCTGGCAGGACATCGAGTACCACGCTCCGGGGTACTACCTGTTGCACGTTCGGGTCGCGCCGGCGGGCGCGGCCCCGGCCGAGGACGGCTCCGATCCCGACGCCGCCCACGTCAAGGTCCTGTACGCGATCACCCCGGTCGACGACCACAACACGCTCGACTTCTGGGCGGTCTGTCGCGACTTCGACATCGACAGCGCGGACACCGACGGCTTCATCGCCGAGATGAACCGCGACGTCGTGTTGCAGGACGTCGTCGCGCTCACGATGATCGAGCAGCGACTCGGCGACGACTGGAATCCTCCCGAGGTGAGCTTCAAGATCGACACCGGCGGGCTGGCCGGCCGGCGCATCCTGGCCGGCATGATCCACGACTGAGCGCGTTCGTCGGTCTGCTCGCTCAGATCTCGAACGGGAGGCCGGCGTACTGCTCGCACATCGCCGCCTGCGCGTGCTCCGACGATTGGATGTAGGCCAGTTCAGCCTCCTGCAGCCGCTGGTCGATGTCGCCCTGATCGGGGAACCGGTGGAGCAGGTTGGTCATCCACCACGAGAACCGGACCGACGCCCACACCCGGCGGAGGGCCATGTCGGAGTACGAGTCGAGGTAGTGGTCGTCGGACTCGCGGTGATGGTGGACCAGTGCCCGCGAGAGGTAGTACACATCGCTGACCGCGAGGTTCAGACCCTTTGCTCCGGTCGGCGGCACGATGTGGGCCGCGTCGCCGGCGAGGAACAGGTTGCCCCAGCGCATCGGCTCCGCGACGAAGCTGCGCAGCGGCGCGATCGACTTCTCGATCGAGGGGCCGGTGACGATCTCGGAGCTCACCTCGTCGGGGAAGCGCCGCAACAGCTCGTCCCAGAACCGGTCATCGGACCAGTCGTCGACGGTGTCGTCGAGTGAGCACTGCACGTAGTAGCGGCTCAGCATCGGGTTGCGCTGGGAGGCGAGCGCGAACCCGCGGTCGCTGTTGGCGTAGACGAGGTGCTCGATCGGAGGTGTTTCGGAGAGGATGCCGAGCCACCCGAACGGGTACGACTTCTCGTATCGGCGGAGTACGTCGGAGGGGATGGCATCCTTGCTCGGGCCGTGGAACCCGTCGCAACCGATCACATGGAGGCAGTCGATCCGCTCGGGCTGACCGTGCCGGGTGAACGTCACCGACGGTCGAGCGGTGGTGACGTCGTGGATCTCGACGTCGCCGACCTCGAACTCGATCCGGAGGTCGACTCGGTCCGCGGCCAGGTACAGGTCCTCCTGGATGTTGGTCTGGCCGTAGGACACGAACCGTGAGCTGGCGTACTTCTCGATGTCGATGAAGAAGAGGTGCTCGGCACCGTACGCGATACCGGTGCCGCTGTGCACGTGACCCTCTGCGTCCATCCGCTCGCCGAGCCCGGCCGCTCGAAGCACCTCGACGGTGCCCCACTCGAGGACACCGGCGCGGATGCGCGACAGCACGTGGTCGCGACTCTGCCGCTCGATGACGATGCTCTCGATTCCCGCCTGGTGGAGAAGGTGGGCGAGCAGGGTGCCGGCCGGACCGGCGCCGATGATGGCGACCTGCGTCTGCATCGATCCAGTATGACAAGCTGTGCGAATTGTCGACAATCCGGACGGAGGACCTCGAGCGATGGCGCAACTGACAGCGGGCGACGGACACACCGTCGATGCCTACGAGGTGCATCCCGACGGTGCCTCGGCGGCGATCGTGATCGTGCAGGAGATCTTCGGGGTGAACGAGCACATCCGCTCGGTCGTCGATCGGTACGCCGCATTCGGGTACCGCGCGATCGCGCCGGCTCTGTTCGATCGGGTGGAACGGGGGATCGAGCTCGACTACGACGAGTCGGGGATCGCACGCGGTCGTGAGATCGCGTCGCAGATCGCCTTCGAGCCGGCGATGACCGATGTCGCCGTCGCCGTCGACCACGTCGCCGCAACGGGTCCCGTGGCCGTGATCGGTTACTGCTTCGGTGGGAGCGTCGCGTGGCTGTCGGCGTGCGATCTCCCGGTTGCCGCTGCGGTCGGCTACTACGGCGGGCAGATCCATGGTCTCGTGGATCGTCGACCGTCGGCCCCGACGATGCTCCACTTCGGCGCTCTCGATCACGCGATCCCGCTCGATCACGTCGATGCGATCGCCGCCGCTCATCCGCAGGTGCCGGTGCACGTCTACGATGGCGCCCAGCACGGGTTCAGCTGCGATGCGCGCGGTTCGTACCACGCGTTGTCGGCGGCGATCGCGCTCGGACGCACGCTGGAGTTCCTCGTCGCCAACGGTGTCGCGCCGTGATCATCGACGCCCACGGGCACTACACCACCGCGCCGCCCCAGCTCGGGGCGTACCGCGACGCCCAACGAGCCGCTTTGGCGAACGACCCGGACCACGTCGGCGAGAAGGGCGCCATCGACATCTCCGACGACGAGTTGCGCGAGAGCCTCGAACCCAACCAGCTCCGGCTGCAGCGCGAACGGGGGATCGACCTCACCTTGTTGTCGCCCCGTGCGAGCTGGATGGGACACCACATCGGTAATGAACACACCTCGAGGTTCTGGACCGAGCACTGCAACGACCTGATCCGCCGGATCTGCGATCTGTACCCCACGAACTTCGCGCCGGTGTGCCAGCTGCCCCAGTCACCAGGTGTCGCGATCGACAACTCCGTCACCGAGCTCCGCCGGTGCGTCGAGGAGATGGGGTTCGTCGGCTGCAACCTGAACCCCGATCCGTCGGGCGGGAACTGGAACGGTCCGACCCTTGACGACAAGGCGTTCTGGCCGTTGTACGAGGCGATGTGCGAGTTGGATGTGCCGGCCATGATCCATGTCAGCGCGACGTGCAACCCCCACTTCCACTCGACCGGCTCGCACTACCTCGGTGCCGACACGACGGCGTTCATGCAGGCCCTCACATCCGGCATCTTCAATGACTTCCCGGACATGCGATGGGTCATTCCGCACGGTGGGGGAGCGGTTCCGTACCACTGGGGTCGCTTCAAGGGCATGGCCGAGGAGAACGGATGGCAGCCGCTCGATGAGCTGATGGCGAACATCTTCTTCGACACCTGCGTCTACCACCAGCCGGGAATCGACCTCCTGGTCGAGGTCGTTCCCACGTCGAACGTCGTGTTCGCATCCGAGATGGTCGGTGCCGTCAAGGGCCGGAACCCCGACACCGGTGAGTTCTACGACGACACGAAGCGGTACGTCGAACGGGCCGACCTGACCGACGATCAGCGCACGACGATCTTCGAGCGCAACGTGCGGCGCGTCTACCCACGTCTCGACCTGTCGGCACTGGAGGCTGCATCGTGAACCGCCACGTGATCGTCCGCGAGATCGACCGGGCCGAACGCCCGGTGGTCGAGCGGCTCGGCGAGATCGGGACAGCGACCGTGCACGAGGCGATCGGGCGTGTCGGTTTCGTCGGACCGCACCTCCGCCCGATCCAACAAGGCACCAAGATCGCCGGATCCGCCGTGACCGTGCTCAGCCACCCGGGCGACAACATCATGATCCACGCGGCGGTCGAGATGTGTCGGGACGGAGACGTTCTCGTCGTCGTCAACACCGCACCGTCGACGCACGGCATGTTCGGCGACCTGCTCGCCGGCTCGCTGATGGCCCGCGGTGTGCGGGGTCTGGTCATCGATGCCGGCGTGCGCGACACCGCCGATCTGCGGACGATGGGGTTCCCGGTGTGGAGCCAGTACGTGTCGTGCCAGGGGACGGTGAAGAACACGCCGGGGTCGGTGAACGTTCCGGTCGTGCTCGGTGGGCTGACGGTGCAGCCCGGCGACGTCGTCTGCGCCGACGACGACGGTGTCGTCGTCGTCGCTCGGGACGACGCTGCCTGGGCCCTCGAGCAGTCGGAGGCGCGGCTCGCCAAGGAGGCCGCGACCCGCGAGCGGCTCGACGCCGGCGAGCTCGGCGTCGACTTCTACGGTCTGCGCGACACGTTGGTCGAGCTCGGCGTCGAGTACGTCGACCGCCTCGACTGAACGGTGGTGGCGGGTCGGCCGCGGCGCGAGACCGGTGCCGGTCGCCCCGAACGGTCACCCTGTAGTCGTCGCCGCCCGGTGCCGCGACATCGCCACCGACGGTCGAGTAGTCCGCGATGTCGAGGTCGTGACCCGCAGTAGGTTCGGGGAATGGGCGCTGTTGGCATGCGACGGGTTCCGGTGGTCCTGTGACGACACCCGCCACGACGACACGGGGTGGTGGGGTGGCCGTCGGCGTGCTCCATCCCGGGGTGATGGGTGCGACGGTGGCCGGGAACTGCACGGCGACGGCGTGGTGGTGCTCCGAGGAGCGCTCACCCGCGTCGGCGGCGCGAGCCCGACGATGGGGAATCGGCGATGCCGGAACGCTCGCTGCCCTCGCCGAACGAAGCGACGTGATCGTCTCGGTGTGCCCACCCGCCGAGGCGCTCGCCGTCGCGGACGCGGTCGCATCACTCAGATTCGGCGGGGTCTACGTCGACGCCAATGCGATCGCACCGTCGACGGCCCGCACGATCGCAACCCGGTTCGAGCGGTTCGTCGACGGCGGCATCATCGGGCCGCCGGCCGAACGACCGGGCACGACCAGGATGTACCTGTCGGGCCCGTCGGCGATCGACGTGGCCGGGCTGTGGTCGGAGACCGCACTCGACGTTCGCCCGATCGAGGGTGGCCCTGGCGCAGCGTCTGCGCTCAAGATGGCCTACGCGACATGGACGAAGGTCGCGTCGGCCTTGCTGCTCGACGTCCGAGCGCTCGCGGCCGCAGAGGGCGTGGAGGCGGCGCTCCTGGAGGAGTGGGCGCTGTCACAACCGGGAACAACCGAACGCTCGGAGGGCGTCGCACGCGGCGTCGCCCCGAAGGCCTGGCGGTTCGTCGGCGAGATGGAGGAGATCGAGACGGCCTTCGCCGACGCCGGCCTGGTCTCGGAGTTCGCCGTTGGCGCCGCCGACCTCTATCGACGCCTGATGGACTTCCGGGACGCCGATCCCGGCGAGATCGACATCGCGAGCGTGCTGGCGGCGATCCTCCGTCCAGGGGAATGAGCGGCCCACGCCGCCCGGTCACCCCGAGGCATCAGATGAGTCGGCGCGCCGCTTCGACCACGACGGCGACGGCGTTCGCCTCCACCTGGTCGTGGACCGCTGCGTCGGGGATCTCCTGCTGCGTGCGGTTGACGAGGACACCGGCAACCATGCCGGCCCGCCAGCCGTTGACGGCGCACTGGGTGAACAGCGTGGCGCTCTCCATCTCGTAGTTGAGGACGTGCAGCGCGGCCCATTCGTCGCAGCTGCCCTGCAGCGCCCGTCGGACGTATCCGGACACGGTGTCGTAGCGCTCCTGGCCGGGATAGAACGTGTCGGAGGCCACGGTCACGCCGACATGGAAGGTGTGTCCGAGCGACCGCGCCGAGTCGACCAGCGCGGTGACGCACTCGAAGTTCGCCACCGCCGGATACTCGAGAGGCGCGAAGTGGAGGCTGGCGCCGTCCATCCGCACCGATCCGCTCGTGACGATCACGTCGGCGACGGCGATGTCGGGCTGGATCGCCCCGGTCGTTCCGACCCGCAGGAACGTTCGAACGCCGAGCTGGCCGAGCTCCTCGACCGCAATCGACGTCGACGGCCCGCCGATGCCGGTCGAGCAGACGACGACGGGGCTTCCCGCGGCACCACCGAGGTAGCTCGTGAACTCGCGGTTCGAGGCCAACGGCACGGGCCCGTCGAGCAGATCGGCGATCTTGGCGACTCGGCCGGGATCGCCGGGCAGGATCGCGATCGTGGCCCCTTGCAGCTGATCGCGGGTCAGGTCGAGATGGAAGACGTCGGACACATCGCCACCGTACCGCGGCGCTCAGCCGTGGTCCGCGGCGGCGTCGTGCTCCCAGTGCCGGAGGACGTCCATCACCGAGAGCAGGTGCGCGTTCATCGCTGCCGCCGCCCCTGCCTGGTCGCCACGGACGATCGCTCGGATGATCGCCGCATGCTGCTCGAGCGATTCGGCAGGCCTGCCCGGCATCAGAGCCAGCCGATACTGGTTGCGGGCACTGCGGTTGCGGAGCATCGCCACGAGGTCGCCGGCGACGCGATGCCGGCTGATCTCGCGCACACGCCGGTGCAGGACCGCGTTCAGGTCGGAGTAGCGGAGGTGCTCACCGCGTCCGACGGCATCTCGCATCTCCGTCTCGAGGTCGCTCAACTCGGCCCGCTCCTGCGCAGATGCGTTGCGGGCGGCCGCGGAGGCGAGGAGGCTCTCGAGCGCAGCACGGGCCTCGGTGATCTCGATCGCCTCGTCGACGCTGATCCGGCGGACCGTCGCGCCCCGGTTCGCTGCTCGATCGATCAATCCCTCCGTGGCCAACTCGACCAACGCCGCCCTGATCGCCGCCCTGCCGACCGCGTAGCGTTCGGTCAGGTTGAGCTCGACGAGGCGCTCGCCCGGGACGTAGACGCCGTTCAAGATGTCCTGCCGCAACGTGGCCGTCACATCGTGCTGAACGCGCCTCCCCATCTCGTCGAGCATCCTGCCACCGCCACGAGCGGCGTGCACGATCGATCGGTCACCGCCGACGCCGGATCGCGGTGGTGGCCGTCGATGCGCCGTCCGGGGAATCGCTCAGAACCGTCCTCCGTCGACCAGGAACTGCTGGGCGGTGCACCCGCCGCTGTCGTCCGCGCCGAGGAAGAGCACCATCTGGGCGAACTCGTCGGGGTAGATCCGCTTCTTGAGCGCCTGATCGTTCATGGTGCCCGCTTCACCCTCGGGCGACCACCACTTGTCCAACTGGCGTTCGGTCGGCACCCAGCCGGGCAGCACGGTGTTCACCCGAACGTTGTGCGGCCCGAACGTTCGAGCGAGCGTGCGCGTGATGCCCTCGACACCGGACTTGGCGATCGCGTAACCGGGGAAGAAGTCCTCCTGCATCATGTAGCTGCTCGAACCGACGTTCACGATCGAGCCGGATCGGGCCTCGATCATCTGTGGGGCCAGCGCCTGGATCGCGAAGAAGTAGTGGCGCAGGTTCACGTTGAGGCGTTCGTTCCAGTACTCGACCGTCATGTCGCGCCAGTCGTGGCGATCGTCGCTGGCGGCGTTGTTCACGAGCACGGTCACGCCACCGAGATCGTCGATGGCGCGGGCGCACGCACCGCGGAGCGCATCGATGTCGAGCAGGTCGACCTCGTAGAACAACGGTGCATGCGCCACGTCGTGCTCGACGCATCGCTCGATCGTCCGGCGCGCGTACTCGGCGTTCTTGTCGACGAACGCGACCCGGCTGCCCTGGCGGGCGAAGTTCTGGACGACGGCGCTTCCGATCCCATCGGCACCGCCGGTCACGAAGACCGTCCGATCGACGAGCGAGGGATACCGGGCGTAGCGCTCGACGTCGGGCCGTGGGGTGGCGGCTGTGGCGGGGGTCGACTCGGTCATGGGTGCTCCAGGGTCATGGATCAGGGAACGGGGGCGAAACCGTACAGCTCGACAGGATTGTCGACGAGTGCTCGCCGGCGCAGATCGGGCGTCGGCAGCCAGTCGAACGCGAGTCGACGGAGGTCATCGATGTCGGGTGGGTCGGCCTGCCCGGGGTGAGGCCAGTTGGTCGCCCAGAGGACGCGCTCGGGGGCGTGCTCGACGAGGGCGTGGGCGAGGTCTGCGACCCTCGGGTAGTCCGGGGCGCCGTCGAGCGTCGACTCGTATGGCGCCGACAGCTTCACCCAGCAGCTGCCCGCGTCGACGAGCGCGATGAGGCTCCGGAACCGTGCGTCGTCGGGTGGCGGCGGAGGCATGAACCGGCCGACGTGGTCGACGACGAGTCTCGTGGGGAGCGCGTTCAGGTCGGCGAGGCGGTCGGGGAGCAGGTTGCCATCCATCTGGAGTTGGATGTGCCAGCCGAGCGGCGCGACTCGCCGGGCGACCGTGGCCATGGTCCCCCAGGGCACCGCTCCGCCAGGGAGCATGTGGAACCGGGCACCGCGAGCCCCGAGCGCGTGGAGACGTTCGAGCTCGGCGTCGGACGTGGTGTCGTCGACGACGACGATCGCACGGGCGTTGTCGCCGAACTCGGCCACCGCGTCGAGCTGACACGAGTTGTCGAGTCCGTAGGTCGTCGGCTGGACGACGACGACTCGTCGGAGGCCGAGCTCGGTCTGGACCCGCCGGTACGCGTCGATCGTGGCGTCCGGCGGTTGGAGCACCGTGGTCGGGGCGATCGGGTATCGGGCGTCGTAGACGTGCATGTGGGTGTCGCAGGCTCCCGGCGGGAACCGATCGCCGCTCACCGCCGATCCCACCACGATCGGAGCCGGAGGGCGTGGTCGGGGTTGACCGCACGAGGTGGCATGTGGCCATCGATCATCGCTCGAACCTGCTCGACCGAGCTCATCGCCTGAGCATCGGCGTTCTCCGGGGTGAGGCCACCCAGATGCGGCGTCGCCACGACGCCGGGGCGGCGGGCGAGCTCCGGGGACGGGCGCTGGTCCGGCGCCATGCCGACATCCAGCGCCAGACCACCGAGATGACCGGAGTCGAGCGCCGCCCCGACGGCGGCCTCGTCGAGCAGCTCGCCACGCGACACGTTGACGAGCATCGTGCCCCGTCGCATCGCAGCGAGCGCAGCCGCGTCGATCAGTTGCGCCGTCTCGGGTGTCGATGCGGCGAGGGGGAGCACGTAGTCGGATCGACCGAGCAATTCCTCGAACGCGACCTGCTCGAACCCGTCGACGGTCGCGTCCGCGTGGGGATCGTGGATCACGACATCGACACCGAGTGAGCGCAGCGCCGGCGCGAGGTAGCTGCCGATCGCCCCGTAGCCGATGATCCCCGCTGTCTTGCCTCTGAGCTGGAAGCCGGGCCGCTGGGGCGGTTGCTCGCCTCGCCGGTAGTCGATCGTCGACTCGCTCACGCAGCGGGCGAGGTCGAGCATCAGTGCGAGGGCCAACTCGGCCGTCGACGGGACGAAGCTCTTGTCGGCGCGTCCCACCACCACACCGGCGCGCGAAGCGGCGTCGACGTCGATGGTCGAGATGTCGACAGCGGTGCGCAGGAACGCCAGCAATCCGGTCAACGCCGTGAACAGCTCGGCCTCACCCGGTGTTGCTCGGTGGGCGACGATGATGTCGCACCCGGACGCCGCCTCGATCAACCGGGCCGTCGTGAGGTCGTGATCGCCCGGGTTGACGACCACGTCGGCGATCGCACGCAACTCCGGGAGCGCACGACCGTAGTAGGCCTCGAGGTCTTCGGGGTTGTGGGTCAGGAACACCGTCGGCACGGCGGCGACGCTACCGCAGCACTACGGTCGAGCCCATGGGTCGACATGCCATCAAGACACCGCCGCACCACGCCTCGTGGCAGGAGTTCCTCGATGTGTGGCTCGAGGCCGATCGCATTGACACGTTCGAGTCGGCCTGGAACTGGGATCACTTCTACCCCCTGGCCGACCCGTACGACGGCCCCAACCTCGAGGGCTGGACGATGCTCGCAGCACTCGCCCAGGCAACCACCCGGCTCCGCCTGGGCGCGATGGTGAACGGGATGCATCACCGTCATCCGGCAGTGACGGCCAACATGGCTGCCACGCTCGACATCATCTCGGGCGGTCGATTCGAGCTCGGCATGGGTGCCGGCTGGAACGTGATGGAGTCAGAGGCATACGGGATCGAGCTCGGCACGCTGACCGAGCGTTTCGACCGGTTCGACGAGGGCATCCAGATCATCCGATCGCTCCTCGACGACACCGTCACCAACTTCTCCGGCGAGTACTTCACGGTCACCGATGCGTGGTGCGAGCCCAAGCCGGTTCAGGCGAAGCTCCCGTTGGTGATCGGAGGCAAGGGCCCGAAGCGAACGCTGCGCGCCGCCGCCCGGTGGGCGGACCAGTGGGACATGACGTTCCCGTCCGAACCGTCCGACTGGCTGGCGCTCGACGAGGTGCTGCGCGAGCACTGCGAACGTGAAGGTCGAGACCAGGCCGCGATCACGCGGTCGGTGCACCTCGGCTACGGTCCCGACGACGACCCACAGGCGCTCGCCGGGCAGGCGGAAGGATTCTTCGACGCAGGCGTCGATCTCGTCGTCTGGTCGATGCGAGGCCCGATGGACCCGGCCCGCCTCGCCCGCCTCGCCGCCGCCCTCACCTGACGTCTCGGATGGGGTCGGATGGGGTCAGACCCCAACTGAACAGTCAGGTGAAGTGGTAGAGGGTCTCGGGGTTGGTGACGAGGATCTGGTGGCGAAGGGGCTCGTCGGGGGCGAACTGGGCGAGGAGGTCGAGCAGGTCACCGTCGTCGGGCATGTGGCGGACATTCGGGTGCGGCCAGTCGGTGCCCCAGAGCACTCGATCGGGTGCGGCCGAGATGAGCGCCCGGGCGAACGGCACGACGTCGTCGTACGGCGGGGGTCCGTGGGCAGTGAGCCGCTCGGCGCCCGAGATCTTCACCCAGCAGCGCTCGTCGCGCATGAGCGTCAAGAGCTGCTGGAACGGCTCCTGGTCGACGCCGTCGGTCACCGGCACGCGTGCCATGTGATCGATCACGTACGGACACGGCATCGCGTCGAGCAGGTCGGCGTAGTGGGTCAGGTCCTTGGCATCGAAGTGGAGCACGATGTGCCAGCCGAAGGCCTGTACACGGTCGACGAGCCGCCAGAAGACGCCGGTGGCGGGCGCCCCGCCGAGGTGGGCGACGAAGTTGAAGCGGGTGCCCCGCACGCCGGCATCGTGCAGACGCGCGATGTCGGCGTCCGAGAACGACTCGTCGATCATCGCCACGCCGGCGTAGCGGCCGCCCCCTCGCTGGAGCGCGTCGACCATCGCAGCGTTGTCGGTTCCGTGGCAGCTCGCCTGCACGAAGACCGCCCGCGCCAACCCGAGCCGGTGCTGGAGCCGCTCGAAATCGTCGAGGCCGGAATCCGGCGGGGTGTAGGTGCGGTCGTCGGAGAAGGGGAACCGCGTCTGCCGGGCCGAAGACGTGGCAGTGCGCGTCGCACGCTCCGGGCGGCGGCGTGAACCGGGTTGGCGGGTGGGGATCTGGATGAGGCGGGGGGATCGTTCGTTCGGGACTCATGTCGGCTCCGGTGGGTCTGGGCGCGGGAAGACGTCGCCTTCCATCAGCTTGCGCGCGGTACGGATGATGCCCGCGCGCCGGACCTCGACCGAGCCGTCGTCGGCCACGTCGGCGACGATCGATGCGGCGAAGGTGCCGCTGGGGTGCTCGCAGACGATCACGGATCGATCGTCGCCGAGGCGGGCGACGGAGGCGGCGGGCGAGTCGGGGAGCAGCGTTGCCGTGGCCACCGACACCGCACCGAGCACGCCGATCGCCTCGTGACAGCGATGTGGGATGAACGTGCGCGTGTTGATGTGCCCCTCGCCGGCGGGCGGCGAGACCATCGTCAACTTGGGCACCGAGGCATCGACGACATCGCCGAGGTTCATGAGCGGGCCGGCGGTCAACCGGATCGATTCGAGCCGCCGTCGGAGTTCGTCGTTCGCCTCGAGCTGCGCCGGCGTCTCGGTGCCCGTCACGCCGAGGTCGGCGGCCCGCATCACGGCCACCGGCATCCCGTTGTCGATCAGTGTCACCTCGACGCCGTCGATCACGTCGACCGTCCTCCCGGTCGGGAGCATCGCCCCGCACGATCCGCCGGCGATGTCCTCGAAGTCGAGCGTGATCGGGGCCGCGCAACCGGGCACACCGTCGATCGCGGTGGTGCCGGTGTAGTCGGGGAGACCGGCGGCGACCGGGAACGTGGCCGTGGCGATGCTGTCGGTGTTGGCCATGTAGATACGGATGCAGGCAGTGCGGGCGGCGGCGGGGTCGGTCAGGTCGAACAACCCCCGCTCGAGTGCGAACGGGCCGACGCCGGCGAGCAGGTTGCCGCAGTTCTGTTGGCCGGAGACGGTCGCCCGATCGACGCCGACCTGGAGGAAGAGGTAGTCCACGTCCGCGTCGGCGCGCCCTGACCGTTCGACCACGGCGACCTTGCTCGTGAGTGGATGGGCGCCGCCGATCCCGTCGATCTGGCGGGGATCGGGGGTGCCCATGATCCGCATGAGAAGGTGATCTCGATCCGCAACATCGGCGGGGAGATCGTCGGCGACGAAGTACGCACCCTTCGACGTCCCGCCTCGCATCACCATGCATCGGATCCCCCGCGTTCCCACGGCGGCAGTCTGCCCGACCGGACGGATTGTCGACAATCTGGACCGCCGCGAAAGCGTCGGGCTCAGAGTGGCCGGGATGACGCGACGTCGTATCGATGCAGGTCGCGGCTCGCCACCGGCAACGATGCACTGCGCTCGCGCCACGCCGCCATGTGGGCCGAGGCCATGTGGCCGTCGAGCGCCTCGCCGTCGTCCCACAGCTCGAACAGGCGAATCAGGTCCGCGTCGGCGGGATCGGGCGTGAACGCGTACGTCCGGCAACCCGGTTCGTCGAGCGTCGCCGCCACCATCGGAGCGACGGCCGCGAAGAACTGGTCGCGGGTGCCGGGCTGCATCCGGATCTCGCCGGCGACGATGAGCATGTCGCCACCGTACTGCGCTACGTTGCGCCCATGCCGATCGAAGGTGAGTACGAGCCCAGTGCGCTCGAGTGGGTGCGAGACCAGGTCGCCGAGTACGAGGCGTCGGGCGGTACACGGGCCAACACGCTGCGCGAGACCGGCATCCCCGTCATCATCGTGACCATGCGTGGGAAGCGGTCCGGCAAGGTCCGCAAGATCGCGCTCATGCGGGTCGAGGACCAGGGCAGGTACGCCCTGGTCGCGTCGTACGCGGGTCGCGACCAGCACCCGTCGTGGTACGCGAACCTGGTCGCCGACCCGCACGTGATGATCCAGGACGGATCCGAGCCGCACGACTACGTGGTGCGCGAAACCTCCGGCGACGAACGCCAGGAGTGGTTCGATCGCGGGGTCGCGGTGTTCCCGACCTACGCCGAGTATCAGGCGAAGACCGACCGGGTGATCCCGGTCCTGGTCGCTGAACCCACAGGGTGAGCCCGGTCATCCCCAGGAAATTCACACGTTTTCGGGGCTGACGATCCACAGGCCGCGTCGTTCACAATGGAACACGATGTCGTCGAGCCTCCGCCGCCCGAACCCGCGTGCCCGCCAACATGGAGCCGTGCTGCAACCGTTGAGTCGTCGCGAGCTCGAACGCTCGGGCTGGCGCACGACGCTGGAGTTCCGTGAGAACCATGTCCGGAGCCTCGATGGTCGACTGCTCCGCGTGGAACCGGTGTGGATCGCCGAAGCGGAGCGCTTCGATGGCGATGTCGTCGTCGCATCGGCGGAGGGTGGCACGGCCGACGAGGCATGGGAAGTCCTGCGAGCCGACATCGCGGCTGCGAACGTCCGGACGCTGAGCCGGGTCCGCGTCGCGGCCGTCCGGTGAGCTGAGCGCAGACCCACTCGGACGGCGTCAGGCGCCCGCGCTCTCCTGCCCGGCTCGGTAGAGCGCGGGCCGCGCGGCGCGTACGACCTCACAGCGCTCGCCGCTTCGGAGCGAGACGAGGATCGCGTCGACGACCGCCTGAGCGACGAACCCGTCCCACGTCGTCGGGCCGGTGGCGGCCACCGCTCGGATCGAGTCGATCCACGACTGGTCCTGGATGCGGTAGGCGTCGGCGAACCAGCCGAACCAGTCGGAGCCGAGGTGGACGTCGATCGAACCGTTGCGTCGCGTCACCGTCCGCGCCGGTGGGCCGGTGAGCGCGTCGCCATCGCGAGCGAGCACCTCGACGGAGACCTCGTACCCGAAACCTCCGTCGTCGAACTCGAGCATCGCGGTGGCGCCGGATTCGAGCACGCAGACCGCGAGCACGTGACGGAACGAGTCCCCGATCGGCGCCGCCCCGAACGCCTGGACCGCGGTGATCTCGCTGCCCGTGATGAAGCGCACCGAGTGGACGTCGTGCACCATCGACTGGCCAACGATGATCTCGACGGGTCGCGGCGTGGCGTTGGCGTTGCGGTGGACTGCCCTCACGACGTCGACCTGGCCGAGGTCGCGCAGTGCATCGAGCAACCCGAGGTGGGCCGGGTCGAACTCGCGCATGAAGCCGAGCTGCACGAGCCGGCGGCCCGTGGCCAGTTCGGCATCGATCACACGCCGCGCATCGTCGAGCGTGGTGGCGAGCGGCTTCTCGCAGAGGACGAACCGTTCGCGTTCGAGCGCAGCGACCGCGAGCGTGGCGTGGGTCTCGTCGGGCGAGGCGATGACGAGGCCGTCGACGTCGTCGACCGTGGCCAGTTCCATCGGATCGGCGTGGACGCGGCACCCCAGCTCGTCGCGGAGGGCTGCGGCGCGTGCCACGAACGGATCGGCCACCGCGACGACATCGACGCCGGCGAGTCCGGCCAGCGTTCGAGCGTGGTACGCACCCATCCCGCCGACCCCGATCACGCCGACCCGGACGACGCTGTCGACGATGTTGTCCCCGTTCACCCGGTGAGTCTCGCGTATCGACGCAGCGGGCCGCACGTCCGTCTCGTTCCGCATCGTGGAACCGTTCTACATTGCGGAACGCGAGCGCCGGTTGTTACGCTCGCGCGCGGCTCCGCGGGAGCCCGAAGGGGGAGGGGCACATGCAGCTGGCCGAGCGGTTGGACCATCTGGGAACAGAGACGGCGTTCGCCGTGTCGCTCGCCGCCGCGGAGTGGGCCGCAGCAGGCAATCGTGTCTATCCATTCCATCTCGGCGACATGAACCTGCCGACCCCTGCCAACATCGTGGACGCGATGAACCGAGCGATCGCCGACGGAAAGACCGGGTACTGCCCGGCAGCCGGGATCGCGTCGCTGCGCGAGGCGCTGGCCGCTGACATCGGGGCTGCACGGGGCCTCGACCTCGCACCCGACAACATCGTGGTCCAGCCCGGTGGCAAGCCGGTGATCACCAAGTTCGTGCAGACGCTGATGAACCCGGGCGATGGCGTGCTCTACCCCAATCCGGGCTATCCCATCTACGAGAGCCAGATCGACTACTACGGCGGGCGGCCCCTGGCGTACGGATACCGCGAGACACCGAACGGGTTCGCCATCGATCTCGACCAGCTCCGCGCCCTTGCGCCCCAGGCGCGACTGCTGATCTACAACGACCTCCAGAATCCACTCGGCTGTGAGAGCTCCACCGATGAACGCCGCGAGATCGCACGGTTGGCGGTCGAGCACGACCTCGTCGTGCTGTCCGACGAGGCCTACTTCGAGATGCGCTACTCGGGCACGTCGACGTCGATCGCCTCACTGCCGGGCATGGCGGAGCGGACCGTCATCCTCTACACGTTCTCGAAGAAGTTCGCGATGACCGGATGGCGGCTCGGCTGTGCGGCCGCACCGGTGCCGATCGCCAAACAGATCGCGAAGATCAACACCAACGACGAGAGCTGCACCACCCACTTCGTGCAGGCCGCCGGCGTGGAGGCGCTCCGAGACCCGAGCGGCGCCTCCGTCCTGCTGGCCGAACTCCGGCGACGCCGCGATGCCGCCGCCACGGCACTGGCCGCCGTGCCCGGCCTGCGATGCGCGACCCCGGAGGCCACCTTCTACCTCTTCCCCAACGTCACCGAGGCGATGAACCGACTCGGGTTCGGCGCCGTGACCGAGTTCGCGACAGCCGCGCTCCATCAGACCGGGGTGTCGTTCTGCACGCGCCACCACTTCGGATCGGCTCAGCCCGGCGAGGCCGAGCACTACATCCGATTCGCCTACTCGGGCATCGACGTCGACGACATCACCGAGGGCATCGGTCGGCTCGCCGACTGGATCGGTTCGGCGTGAGCGACCGCCCGCGCATCGTCGTGACGGGGAAGATCCCCGACGCCGGTCTCGCGTTGCTCGATCCGGCCGGTGACCTGTGGGCCTGGCCAGACCCCGACCCGATCCCGACCGATGTCCGCGATGCGCAGCTCGCGACCGCCGCCGCGGCGGTGACCCTGCTCACCGACCGTGTCGACGAGGCCTTCCTCGACGCGGCACCGAATCTCCGGATCGTCGCCAACGTCGCAGTCGGCTACAACAACATCGACGTGGCGGCCTGCGCCGGGCGCGGTGTGTTGGTCACGAACACTCCCGGCGTGTTGACCGATGCGACGGCCGATCTGGCGATGGCCCTGATCCTCATGGCGACCCGGCGGCTCGGCGAGGGCGAGCGCTTGATCCGCTCGGGTGCTGCTTGGCAATGGGGCATGTTCATGATGCTCGGACGCGGCCTGCAGGGACGCCGGCTCGGCATCGTCGGCATGGGGGCCATCGGCGAAGCCCTCGCCGAACGAGCCCGGGCGTTCGGGATGTCGATCGTGTACCACAACCGACGTCCGGTCGAGGCCGACGTCGAGGAGCGGCTCGACGCTCGTCTCGTCGACGTCGACGAGCTGCTCGCGACCAGCGATGTCGTCTCGATCAACTGCCCGTACAGCGAGGCGACGCATCACCTGATCGACGCTGCCGCGCTCGCGAAGATGCAGCCCGGCGCCTTCCTCGTGAACACTGCCCGCGGTGCGATCGTCGACGAAGCAGCCCTGGTCGATGCCCTCGAACGCAGGCAGCTCGCAGGTGCGGCCCTCGACGTGTTCGAACACGAGCCGCAGGTGCATCCCGGTCTGCTCGAGCTCGAGAACGCGGTGATCGTGCCCCACCTCGGCTCCGCCACGATCGAGACACGCACCGCGATGGCGACGCTCGCCGCCCGCAACGTCGTGGAGTTCCTGGCGGGGCGGGTCCCGCTCACACCGGTGACGACCTGAACGTTCGTCGGTCGGACGTCAACTCCACACGATCCGTGCGACCGTGAGCGTGGTGCAGTAGTAGACGTCGCGGTGACCGCCGGCGGTCAGGAACATCCCATTGGCGATGCGCGATCCTGTCCTCACGCGGGCGAGCAGCTCACCCGAAGCGATCTCGACGACGATCAGATCGTCATGACCGGACTCGGTGAAGTCGTTGATCACCAACTCGCCGGAGTCGGGGAACACCACCGGCTGCATGGATGGCCGAACATCGAGGTGCCATGCGACCGTGAGATCCCGGTCTCGCGTCGAGATGCCGGCGAGGCCGCCGTTGACCGAGTCCCAAGCGACCGCCATCCGGTGCTCGGGCACGTGGACGGGAGGGGCGATGATGCCTCCCCCGGGCGTTCCGAATGGTTCGATCGCCGTCACGTCACCGTCATCGTCGAGCCCGACTCGGAGCAGTCGCTGGGCGCCCGTCCACGGGGTCGGGTTCCGCCACGACAGTGTGCTGCCCGGCGGCTCGTCGAAACGGCCGTTCGGGTGCGCCGTGTGGATCCGCCGCACGGACTCGATGTCGCCGGAGTCCATGATCCAGCACGCATCGTCGGAGACGCACGCGTCCCAGGACAAGCCGTGATCGGCGCCGGACGTGCGATAGCGCGGTCGCCAGTCGTCGACACGCATCGTGTCGCCGTCGACGACGAGTCGCCACAGGTGCTCCGTGCCGGGGACGTAGACGTACTCGTCACCCGAGTCGATCACGTCGGCGGCGATGCGCCCCATGGAACCCTCCGGCAGTACGAGCGGTTCGCCGATCAGTTCGAGCGAGTCGGCGTCGAGCCGCGTGATGGTCGTGCCACCTTGGCCCTCCAGCCGCAGGTCCTTGGTCACCAGCGTCCCGTCGACGAGCGCCAGCAATCCGTTGTGGCTGCGATCGACAGGCAGCGCCCGTTCGGCGAGCACCGACAGATCCTCGGGCTGGAGCCGATGCAGAAAGGAGCCGTTGACCGACATGACCGACCCGTTCGCGTGGGCGAGGATCGCGCCACACCAGACGTGCTCGCCGCACGGGAGCTCCGGCGAGGAGACGAGCGGCGCGAGCGTCTCCGCGTCGATCCGCTCGACCCAGCCGAACGGCGGCGGCCCGTGGAATGCCGCCGTCGTCCCGCCGAGGTACCACTCGCCGGGGTCGCGTCCGATGAACATCACGTTCCAACGCCCGGTCCGGCGTGTCGTCACCCTCGCCGTGCCGGTCGCCGCGCCGAGGCGGCCGACAGCCGCCTTCTGGCGCCGATTGCCGCCGCACTCGACCGGCCACGGCGACGGCCAGTACCCAGGGTGGTGGTGGGCTCGATCGATGCCGGTCATGGTGGGGCTGGTCCGAGTCCGTTCCGACGTCGGCTCTGTCAACCTACAGGGTCGGCTCATCGCGGCGGGCTGGGTCTCGAATCGCTCCGGATCCCCGAGCGGATCCCTCCGGGACGCGTGCGCTGGCCGATGCTGTCGTAACCTGCCGGCATGACCGTCACCGACGCCGCACAGGAGCCGCGCAGCCGAGTCGAAATGGACGAATCGATCCGACTCATCACCGACAACGCAGAGCGGATCATGACGTGGCGATACGACCGTGATCGCGCCCAACTCGTCACCCTCTACAACAAGGCGATGTCGTCGCAGTGGAACAGCGTCACCGATCTCGACTGGGCGACCGAGGTCGATCCGGAGCAGCTCGTGACGACGAATCCGAGCCCGGTCCAACGAATCGTTGCGGCCGCGGTCGACGTGCCCGGTTCACCGATCGCGAGTTGGGGCGAGAAGGAGTTGACAGAGGCCGGGATCGAGTTCCTGAAGGCGTCGTTGAGCCAGTTCATGCACGGCGAGCAGGGTGCGATGCTCACCGCGGCGAAGATCGTCGAGACGGTGCCGTGGATCGATGCCAAGTACTACGCGTCGACTCAGACGATGGACGAAGCTCGACACACCGAGGTCTTCGCCAAGTACCTGCACGAGAAGCTCGGCGAGGCGTACCCGATGAACCCCTTCCTCGACGCCCAGATCATGGCCCTGCTCGAGGACTCCCGCTGGGACATCGCCTACCTCGGCATGCAGATCATCATCGAGAGCCTCGCCCTCGCGGCGTTCGGCGACATGCTCCGTCGAACCGACGAGCCGCTCCTGCGCAAGCTGCTCCGGTACGTCATGGCCGACGAGGCCCGCCACGTCGCGTTCGGGATCATCAGCCTCGGCGAGTACTACGAGAACATGAGTTCGGCCGAGCTCAAAGATCGTCAGGAGTTCATGATCGACAACACCTTGCGTTCGCGGAGTCGGTCGACGACACCGGAGGTCTGGGAGCGCATGGGTGTCGACGTCGACCAGATCGTGCCCTGCCTGATCGAGTCAGCGAACACGATCGATCTCCATCCCCAGGCGGCGTTCCAGCGCGGCTTCTTCGCGAAGCTGGTCCCGAACGTTCGCAAGCTCGGTCTGCTCGACGCCAATGACGGCTACCTCCGCACGAAGTGGGGCGAGGCGGGGTTGTTGGAGTTCGAGTTCGCCGACGACACCGCGAGCGACTACGACCAGTACGACGCCGTCGCGCAGGATCGCGCGGCGGCGGTCGAGTCCTGACTCACGTGGGGCGGCGGCGCCGCCGCCAGCGACTCGGACTCTCGGCGTCCGGATCGGGCTGGTCGCGTGTCGGAAGTTCGGTGAACACCTCGCCTGGTGCGTGGTGGTATGGGTTGTCGGCCGCGTCGTGCGCCGGCCACACGACGATCTGGGGAAACGCGATCTTGATGCCGGCGTCGGCCAGAGCGTGGTGAGCAGCGAGGATCAGGTCGTGGGTCGCGGCCAGCTCAGCAGGAACGTCGCTGTCGTGCCAGTAGAAGATCGCGAAGTCGATGCTCGACGATCCGAACCGTCTGAGGACCACGAGTGGCGGCGGGTAGTTGGCGATGCGCTGCACACGATCGGTCGCTTCCCTGAGCACTTGGGTCGCGTGGTCGAGGTTGCTGTCGTAGGCGACCCCGACCTCGATCTCGCTGCGACGACGACCCTCACGGGTGAGGTTCACGATGGCGTTCGACAGCACCTCGCCGTTGGGGATGCGGATCATCGACGCGTCGAGCCCGCGCAAAACGGTGGTTCGGGCATCGATGTCGGTGACGACGCCGATGTGGCCCCCGAGCTCGACCGTGTCGCCGACCGTGAAGGGTCGTCGCGTCTGGAGGATCAATGCGCCGACGAAGTTCTCGACGACCTTCTGGAGCGCGAGCGCGAGGACGAGACCACCGAGGCCGATGGCGCCGAGCAGCGGCCCGACCCTCACCCCCAGTGAATTGAGAGCGTAGATCAGCCCGATGAGAAAGACGACGTAGCCGATCACGCGGGCGGTGACGATCGCTGCGAAACCCGAGCGCAACGTCTTGTTGAAGAACGATCTGGTGATCCGGCCGGCGATCATCGCGGCGATGACCGAACCGACGAGGATGGCGCCCGCGAGGACCCAGTCGCTGTTGCTCAGCCTGTCGCCGATGAGCGACTCGCCATCGTCGGTGTTCGCGCGACCCACGACGCGACCGACGAGCGGTCCGAGGAGGCGAGCGGCCGAGATGGAGGTCATGATGTCGTCCTCATTGTGGCGCGCTGACGGCCTTTGCACGCGAGGCGGTGTCCTGCTCGCCCGACGGCTGAGCGAGCATCAGGAGCGCTGCCGATGCCGCCAGGGCGGCGGCGGCGATCCAGACGGGACGGTAGGTGTCGAAGGTATCGACGGTCAGCCCGGCGATGGGCGCCGAGATCGTCAACCCGCCGAGGAAGCCGAGCATCACGATGCCGGAGGCGCGGCCGGAGTCGGTGGTCGACACGAACATGATGATCGCGAGCATCGCCACGGCGTTCCACGCGGCGATGCCGACGGCGCTGAGCGGTGGCGAGAGCAGGAGGAGGCCGCGCGTCGACGGTGTCACCACGGCCAGCAGGACGCAGTAGACCACCCCGACGATCGCGAGGATGCCGAGCAGGAGCGTCGGGGCGATCCGCGTTTCGGCCCAATGGCCGACCTGAACTCGGGCGGCCATGCCCAGCAGCCCGCCGATCGCGACCAACATGCCGGCCGCCTCGGTGGAGAGGCCGACCGATTCCTCGGCGAAGAGCGGGAAGAATCGTCCTGCCGCGCCGCCTGCCGTTCCCATCAACAACGCATACAGCGCCAGACGCCAGATGAAGGGATCGACCGGCGCTCGGCCGCGGTCGACGTCGTCCGGTTCCGGCGCCGGTACCGGGGCCTCCGGATCGGGTCCGAGCGTGACGTGGACCGCCAGGGCGATGCCGACGAATGCGATCGCGAAGACCCACACCGAGGCGCGCCAGCCCCAGGCGGTCGCCATGGCGGGCATGGTGGCTCCTGACAAGAAGACGCCGAGTGTCACTCCCGACTGCTTGATCCCTGTCACCGCACCGCGCCGGCCGACGGCGACCCGCGTCGCGATCAAGCTGTTCGTGGCCGGGTTCCCCCACCCCTGGGGGATCCCGCCGATCAGTGCGGCGATGCCCAACCACCATGGGTTGGGTGCCGCCGCCATCGCGCCCATCCCAGCAGCGCTCAGTACGAGCACCGTGACGACCGATCGTCGGGCGCCGATCCGGTCGGTGAGGCGCCCGGTCACCGGTGCCGACAGCGCACCGAGCAGGGGGTTGATCGAACCGACCAACCCCAGCTGGGCGCGTGACATGTCGAGGTCGTCGATGAGTGGCGATGCGAGGACTGCGAGCACGAAGAGCTGATACGCAGACGCCGTCATGGTGATCAGCAGCGACGCCGGGAAGACCAACCGACGGTTCGTGAGTCCGGTTCCGGCCATGTCGTCGTCCCCGAGTGAGGTGTTGCCCAGGATGAAGGGCTGCCCTCCTCAGATGCCGTCGATGATCTCGTTCAGTGTCGGACTGGGCCGCATCGCAGCCGCGGCGAGCTCGGGGTCGGGCCGGTAGTAGCCACCGATGTCGTTCGGGTGTCCCTGGGCGCCGATCATCTCGTCGTCGATGGCCTGCTCGTGACTGCTCAAGGCAGCGGCGATGGGAGCGAACCGGCCGGCGAGCTCGGGGTCGTCGGTCTGCTCGGCCAACGCCTGGGCCCAGTAGATCGCCAGGTAGGCGTGGCTGCCGCGATTGTCGATCTTGCCGAGCCGCCGGGCGGGTGACTTGTTCTCGTTCAGCAGCGTGCCGGTCGCGTGGTCGAGGGTGTCCGCGAGCACCAACGCCTTCGGGTTGCCCGTCGTCTTGCCGTAGTGCTCGAGCGAGACCGCGAGTGCGAGGAACTCGCCGAGCGAATCCCAGCGGAGATAGTTCTCCTTCTCGAACTGCTGGACGTGTTTGGGAGCCGAACCACCGGCGCCGGTCTCGAAGAGGCCGCCGCCGTGCATCAACGGAACCACCGACAACATCTTGGCGCTGGTGCCGAGCTCGAGGATCGGGAACAGATCGGTGTTGTAGTCGCGCAGCACGTTGCCCGTCACCGAGATCGTGTCGAGTCCGCGCCGGATCCGCTCGACCGACAGCGTGGTGGCCTCGATCGGCGACATGATCCGGATGTCGAGTCCGTCGGTGTCGTGATCCGCGAGGTAGCGCTCGACCTTCGCGATCAGCTGGGCATCGTGGGCCCGGTCGTCGGCGAGCCAGAAGACCGCCGGAGCGCCGGTGGCATGTGCCCGTGTGACCGCGAGCTTCACCCAGTCCTGGACCGGGAGGTCGCGGACGTTGCACATCCGCCAGATGTCGCCTGCCTCCACGTCGAAGCTCATGAGTGTGTCGTTGGATCGACCCACGACTCGCACGGTGCCGTCGGTCGGTATCTCGAAGGTCTTGTCGTGGCTGCCGTACTCCTCGGCCTTCTGGGCCATCAGACCGACGTTCGGGACCGAGCCCATCGTCGAGGGGTCGTATGCGCCGTGAGCCTTGCAGTCGTCGATCACCGCCTGGTAGATGCCGGCGTAGCTCGAGTCGGGGATGACCGCCTTGCAGTCCTGCTGCTCGCCGTGCTTGTTCCACATCTGCCCCGATGTTCGGATCATGGCCGGCATCGACGCATCGACGATGACATCGCTCGGTACGTGCAGATTGGTGATGCCTCGATCGGAGTCGACCATTGCGATGTCGGGACGATCGGTCCAGGTGGCGTCGATGGCATCGTTGATCGCTGCTCGCTGCTCGGCGGGGAGCGACCCGATCGCAGTGAGCACGCCGGCCCAGCCGTTGTTCGGTTCGGCGCCGGCGGCCTCGAGCACGTCGCCGAACCGCTCGAAGACCGGAGCGAAGAACACCTCGACGGCGTGCCCGAAGATGATCGGATCGGACACCTTCATCATCGTCGCCTTCAGGTGAAGCGAGAACAGGACGCCCTGCTCGTTCGCTTCAGCGATCTGGGATGCGAGGAAGGACCTGAGCGCACGCTTCGACATGAACGTGCCGTCGACGATCTCCCCGGCCTGGACCGGCACGGATTCCTTCAGCAGCGTGACCGTCCCGTCCGCGGCGAGGTGCTCGACGCGGAGATCGTCGTCGGCCGTCATCGTGACCGACTGCTCGTTCGAGCGGAAGTCGTGCCCGGTCATGGTCGCAACGTGCGTCCTGGAGTCGGGGGACCATTCGCCCATCGAGTGGGGATGGCTCTGGGCGTAGTCCTTCACGGCCTTGGGAGCGCGGCGATCGGAGTTGCCTTCGCGGAGCACGGGGTTGACCGCGGAGCCCTTGACCCGGTCGTAGCGTGCCTTGATGTCGGTTTCGGCGTCGTCTGTCGGCTCGTCGGGGTAGTCGGGGATCGGGTAGCCCGACGCCTGGAGCTCGGCGATCGCGGCCTTCATCTGGGGCATCGACGCCGAGATGTTGGGCAGCTTGATGATGTTCGCCGCCGGGGTCGTCGCGAGCTGTCCGAGCTCGGCGAGGTCGTCGTTGACCCGCTGCTCATCGGTCAGGAAATCCGGGAACTGCGACAGGATGCGTCCGGCGAGCGAGATGTCGCGGGTCTCGATGGCGACACCGGCGATCCCGGTGAATGCCTCGATGATGGGGAGCAACGAGTACGTGGCCAGGGCGGGGGCCTCGTCGGTGTGGGTGTAGATGATCGTCGACTCGGTCACGTGGCGAGCGTACCGGTCCGGCGCCGGGGGCGCCGAATGAGTCCGTCGACCCGACGGACCGTGTTCGACCCAGGGCAGCGATCGCGCGACGCTCGACGGATGGACGCATCGGTGGACGAGCCGGACGAGCAGCCGACGGGTTGGAACCTGCTCCGCAACCGCTATCGCAACAAGCGAACCGCGTTCACGTCGCAGGAGCGTGATCGGCTGTCGCTGCACGGGCCGCTGCCCCCGGTGATCGAGACGCTCGAGCACCAGCTCGAACGTGTGGACGTCGAGTATCACACCAAGGGAACCGACCTCGGTCGCCACATCTACCTCCGACTCCTCCAGGAGCGGAACTCGGTGCTCTTCTACTCTTACGTCCAACGTCACCTCGCCGACGTCCTGCCGATCGTCTACACGCCGACCGTGGGCCTGGCGTGCCAGGAGTGGTCGCGGATCTACCGCCAGGAGCACGGCCTGTACGTGTCGTGGCAGCTCCGGGATCGCATCCCGGAGCTACTCGACAACGTGCTGGACGGTCACGCCGACATCGATGTGATCGTCGTGACCGACGGCGAGCGGATCCTCGGGCTCGGCGATCTGGACGCAGGGGGGATGGGTGTTCCGATCGGCAAGCTCGCCCTCTACAGCGCCGTCGGAGGCATCGACCCTGCCCGCTCCCTCGCTGTCCTGCTCGATGCCGGTACCGACAACGAGCAGTTGCTCTCGGACCCTCTGTACCTCGGGTGGCGTCACGCCCGGGTGCGCGGCGAGGAGTACGACGCTCTCGTCGACGCGTTCGTCGATGCCGTGGCAGAGCGCCTCCCGTCGGCGTTGGTGCAGTGGGAGGACTTCTCCCAACAGAACGCACGCCGCTTGTTGGAGCGGCACCGGCACCGGATCTGCTCCTTCAACGACGACGTCCAGGGCACGGCCGCCGTCACCGCGGCTGCCGTCCGATCCGGTCTGCAGCGGACCGATGTCGCCTCGAACGATCTCCACGCGGTGATCGTCGGCGCCGGTTCCGCCGGCACTGGTGTCGCCGACGAGCTCGTCAGGTTCCTCGTTGCCGATGGCATGGCGGAGTCGGACGCGATCGCACGGTGCTGGTTGATCGATCGCGACGGGCTGCTCCGCGATGACATGCACGGTCTGCAGGACTTCCAGCAGCGATACGCACGTGGTGATCACGAGACACCGGGGACCGGTTCGTTGATCGATGTCGTCCAGGCGGTCCGGCCGCAGGCGCTCATCGGAGTGTCGGGCCAGCCGGGGTTGTTCACCGAGGAGGTCGTCCGGGCCATGGCGAACGCGGTCGATCGTTCGATCGTGTTGCCACTCTCGAATCCGACACCCCGGTCGGAGGCGATCCCCGCCGACGTGCTCGCGTGGAGCGACGGCCGTGCGCTGATCGGCACGGGTAGTCCGTTCCCACCGGTCTCGATCCACGGGCGCGAGATCGAGATCTCACAGGTCAACAACATCTCCGTGTTCCCGGGTGTCGGGCTCGGCGTCGTCGCGGTCGGAGCCCGGCGGGTCACCGATTCGATGATCACGGCCGCATCCGGCGCCGTGGCCGATCTCGCGGCCGCGCAGCCCGGAGAGAGGTTGCTCCCACCGGTGGACGCGGCCGGTCGATGCGCCGTCGACGTCGCACGAGCGGTGGCGCGGACCGCGGTGGTCGACGGTGTGTGCCCGGAGACCGGCGGCGCAGAGATCGACGCCTTGATCGACGCCATCTCGTGGGAGCCGACCTACGCGCCGTAGCGCGGGTCGATCTCCCGTGCGATGCGGGCTACGTGGTGGCGGCCTGGGGTGTCCTGACCGGTTCGGGGTGGCGTTGCGACACCACGATCGATGCCAACGCGACGAGCACCGCCGCCATGGCTCCCAGCTGCGTGGCGGTCAGGGGCTCGTCGAGGAACATCCAGGCGACGACCGAGCCCACCACGGGGATCAGCAGGGTCAGCGTCGAGCCGAGCCACAGCGGCACCCGCACGAGTGACCAGTTCATGATCGAATGGCCGAGGATGCCGGCACCGAAGGTCAGGGCGAGCAGTGGTACCCAATTCGGTCCGTCGGGCCACGACATGTCCTGGCCGACCACGGCTCCCGACAGCAGGCAGATCGCCGCCGTCCAGATCGCGGTGCCGAGCGTGTACTCCTGTGACGAGATCGCGCCCTTCGAGCGCTTCGAGAAGATGAAGTAGCCGCTCCAGGCGAACAGCGCACCGACCGAGAGGAGGTCGCCGGCACCGTTCCACTGCGGCGTGCCGGCCGACTCGGTCACGATCACGATCACCGCGACGATCGCGACACCCGCTGCGACGACATCGCGACGACGGATTCGCTCTCCGAAGAGCCTGGCGGCGAAGACCGCGACGACGATCGGCTGCAGCGACGAGATCGTCGTGGCGTTGACGACGTTGGTGATCTTGACGGCGCTGAAGAAGAACACGACGTCGAGTCCGAGGCACATGCCGCCAGGGAGCGCCGCCCAGAGGGCACGGCGCCGGATCGGGGTGCCGCGCGCGACCATCCAGCTCCCGAGCGCGACGCCGTACACGACGAAGCGCCAGAAGCCGATCGCAAGCCCGTCCATGTCGATCGACTTGATGAGCGCGCCGGAGGCTCCCCAGGCCATGACGGCGATGGCCGTGCCGAGCAGCCCCGCCTGCAGGTCGCGGGACCGGAGATCCGGAACCGGCTCGCTCACATCACGGCTCGACGATTTCGAACGCCGTCGCGTAGTCGCATCCGAGGCGCTCGCCGGCCGCCCTCGCGTTGGCGCGCAGGAACGTGTCGGGGTCCGCGTGATCGCCGAGCGCGTCGAGATAGGTCTCGTGGCACGCCAGCGATGAGATCCCGAGTTCGATCGTGTCGGTGACGTCGACCGCGTGCGTGCTGGCGCCCGACGCGTTGACGGCGACGAATCGCACGCCGCCCCACGCCTCGCCCGAGTCGGCGAACAGCCATCGATTCGCCGCGTCGCGAGTGGCGTCGAGGACCGATCGCCCGACGGCGCGATGGTCGGCGTGGTTCCACGACCGTCCGCCCCATGACTCGTGGTGGTTGATCGTGATCACCACGTCGGGTTTGTGCCGGCGGATGGCCGCGGCGATGTCGCGCCGCAGTGAGACCGACTCCTCGACCAGGCCGTCGGGGTGATCGAGGTACTCGATCGTCTCGACACCGACCACGGCGCAGCTGCGGCGTTGCTCGACCTCGCGGAGCTTGACGACGACGTCGGGCGCCATCGTGTCGATGCCTGCCTCGCCACGCGTGACCAACAGGTAAGCGACGCTCTTGCCCTGGCCGGTCCATCGCGCCACGGCGCTGGCGGCTCCGTACTCCATGTCGTCGGGATGGGCGACGACGGCGAGGGCCGACGACCAGTCCTCCGGCAGCGGCTCGAGGTCGTTCACGAGACGACACCCTCGATCCATGCGACGAGATCGGCGAGCACGCGCGCCTGCTCGGGCTCGTTGAAGATCTCGTGGAACAACCCGTCGTACTCACGGCTCGTGACGTCGGCGTTCACCGCTCCTGCCACGAGCGCGCGTGATCCGGCGATGTCGGCGAGTTGGTCGTCGGTGCCGTGCATCACGAGTACGGGCCCGGTCAGCTCGCCGTATCGGGCCGGGAAGCGCTCCATCGCGCCGATCAGAGCGGCGCCGAGCCCGGCCGAGATCTTGCCGGTGAAGACCAGCGGATCGCTCCGGTAGGCCTCGACGACGGCCGGATCGCGGCTGATGGCCTCGGCGCTCAGGCCTTGCGGCCGGAAGCCGGGGGCCACCTTGGCGATGAGCCGGAAGATCGTGATCTGCGTCGGTGAGAGGTCATCACCGACCTGGAGAGCCGCACCGCTGAGCGCGAGCCCGGCGACACCGGCATGGTGGTCGAGGACGTGTCCGACGGCGAGATTGCCCCCCATGCTGTGGCCGAGCACGATCAGCGGCCGGCCGTGATGTCGGGTCTCGATGTGCCGACGGAACATCAAGAGGTCGTCCATGAACTCGTCGTAGGACTTCGCGAACGCACGTTTGCCGTCCGACCGGCCGTGGCCTCGGTGATCGATCGTGTGCACCGCACAACCGATCTCGACGAGCGCCGCGGCGACGTGGGCATACCGACCGGAGTGCTCGCCGAGTCCGTGGATCAGCATGACGGCCGCACGAACGTCACCGTCGGGCGACCACGCCTGGTGGAAGAGACCGAGACCATCGGCTGTGGTGAGTGTGCCCTCGGTGTGTTGCATGAACGGCACGTTACCGATGACCCAGCCCGGCGGTGCGGCTCGCCGCTCTCAGCCGAGTCCGCGCCGCCAGTCGGCGATCGCGGCACCGATCTCGTCAGGGCTGTCCTCCTGCAGGAAGTGGTTGCCGGGGACGGTCACCTCGGTCTGGTGGGGCCAGCTGCGGCAGAAGTCGCGCTGGGCGCCGGTGAGGATGGCACCGGGCTCGGCGTTCACGAAGAGGTTCGGCACGCCATCGCTCGACATCCAATCGGCGTACGACTGGACGATCGCGACGACGTCGGCGGGTTCGCCGTCGATCGGGATCTCGCGCGGCCAAGTGAGCGTCGGTCGCCGTCGCTCGCCCGCCTCGGAGAATGGCGCCCGGTACACCGACATCTCCTCGTCGGTCAGATCGCGAATGATCGAACCCGGCAGGACCCGCTCGACGAACACGTTCTTGTCGAGCACCATCTCCTCGCCCGCCGGCGAGCGGAAGGCCTGGAAGATCGGTCGGGCGGCGTCGGGCCATTCCTCCCACGTGACCGGCCGCACGATCGCTTCCATGAAGGCGATGCCGATGACACGGTCGCGATGACGGTTCGCCCAGTCGAAGCCCAGTGCCGAGCCCCAGTCGTGGATCACGAGGGTGACCCGGTCGCCGATGTCGAGCTGATCGAGGAGCCCGTCGAGGTGCTCGCGATGATCGACGAACCGGTAGGCGTGCGGCCCCTCGTCCCCGGTCGGTTCGCTGTCGCCCATCCCGACCAGGTCGGGGGCCACGCACCGATAGGAATCGCTGAGGTGGGGGATCACGTTCCGCCAAAGGTACGACGACGTCGGGTTGCCGTGCAGGAACACCACCGTGTCGCCGCTGCCGACCTCGTGATACGCCATCTGCTTGCCATGGACGGTCGCGAACTGCTTCGGAAGTGGGGCCGTGTTCATGTCAGGACCGTAGGCAACCCCATTCGATTCGGCTCAGTCGGACTGAGGACTCGATGCCGTCCTCGACGTCGCTGCCGATGCTGTGGTCGATGCCGTGGTCGATGTCGTCGTCGATGTCGTCGTCGATGTCGTCGTCGATGTCGTCGTCGATGTCGGTGTCTCGATCTCACCGACGACGAGCGCGTGTAGGTCGTCGTACTCGTCGACTGCGACGTAGGCCGGGAACTCGGCACGGACGTTGGGCGGAGCACGGAACAGAAAACCCCGGTCGGCCGCCGCGAGCATCGTCGTGTCGTTGTACGAGTCACCGGCTGCGATCACACGGTAGTTGAGCGACCGGAAGGCCCGCACGGCACGTGACTTCTGGTCGGGTTGGCGGAGCCGGTAGTCGATGATCCGGTCGTCGGCGACCACGAGACGATGGCAGAACACCGTCGGCATGCCGAGCTGTTCCATCAGCGGTGCGGCGAACTGCTCGAACGTGTCGGAGAGGATGACCACCTGGGTGCGTGCCCGAAGTCGGTCGAGGAACGAGCGTGCGCCGGGCAGTGGTTCGAGTCCGGCGATGACGTCCGACACGAGGCTCATCGTGAGCTGGTGTCCGTCGAGCACCCGCAGTCGGTCACGCATCAGGACGTCGTAGTCGGGTTCGTCGCGGGTGGTGCGGCGCAACGCGTCGATGCCGGTGTGCTCGGCGATTGCGATCCAGATCTCGGGGACGAGCACCCCCTCGAGGTCGAGCGTGACAAGGGTCTGGCGCTGATCCGTCGACATCGACACAGTCTGGACGAAATCGTGACAGGCTCGAAAATGTCCTGCCACACTGGCGACGTGACCACCCGGGCTCCCCGTCCCGCCAGCTTCGATGTCGCCGACGAGCGGTTCGAGCGCCTCATCCGGCGAGGTGCAGCGCTGCACCATCTCGCCGACGGCTGCACGTGGGCGGAGGGCCCGGTCTACATCGCATCGGAACGGGTGCTGTTCTGGAGCGATGTGCGCAGCGATCGGTTGATGCGGTACGACGAGGCGACGGGCGGGGTGAGCGTGGCCGAGCAGCCGGCCAACTTCTGCAACGGCCACACGCTCGATCGCGACGGGGTGATCGTCGCCTGCGAGCACGGGACACGTTCGGTGGTGCGCTGGTGGCCCGGCGGTCGACGCGAGCCGATCGCGGACCGGTTCGAGGGCAAGCGGTTCAACAGCCCCAACGACGTCGTCGTCTGCAGCGACGGTGCGGTCTGGTTCACCGATCCGACGTACGGGATCGACAGCGACGCCGAGGGCTACCGGGCCGAGAGCGAGATCGGTGCGAGCAACGTGTATCGGGTCGATCCCGACACCGGCGCCGTCACGGCCGAGATCATCGACATGGTTCGCCCGAACGGTCTGGCGTTCGCCCTCGATGAGCAGGCGCTGTACGTGTCCGACACGGGCGTCAGCCACCTCGACGGAGGGCCCCGTCACCTCCGTCGCTACGACGTCGATCCGGCCGGCCGACGTGTGTCGGGCGGTGGCGAGGTGTTCGCGACCTGCACGGATGGCGTGTTCGACGGGTTTCGCCTCGACGTCGACGGGCGACTCTGGACGAGTGGCCGCCGGGGAGTGCACTGCTACGAGCGCGACGGGACCCTGCTCGGAACGATCCTGCTCCCCGAGGTGTGCGCGAACGTCGAGTTCGGTGGGCCGGATCGGACCACGCTCTACATGGCGGCGAACACGTCGCTGTACTCGGTGGAGGTCGCGGTCGCCGGCGCACGGTGACAGCGCGTTCTGGACCCGAGGTCAGGACATGCCGCGAGTGGCGGTACCGACCGGCTCGGACGATCTGACGTAGCCGAGCAGCGGTGTGGCGCGGACCCGCGCCTGAGCACCCTGGGGTGCGGCGCTGTGCTCGCTGGCCAGCCAGGCCGTGACCCAGCGGCGTCGACCGTCGTCGACCGCCACATAGGTGGAGAAGCGGTCGCGCTCGGCGAACGGTTTGACGACCGACACGAGCCAGGGCGAGAGCACCTCGGCCGGCCGGCGGGCACGCACGACCGCTCCCGCCCGCTCCCGCGTGGCGACGGAGTCGATCGCTCCGGCGATCACGGCCCATGCACCCCACAGGATCGGCAGCCAGCAGATGACAGCGAGGATCTCGGCGATCCGCTCGATCAGGTCGATCTGCCCCGGCACGCGTTCCAGGAGCGACTCGAGGGCCTCACCGTCGGACACGCTGACGAGCAGTCCACGCAACCAGCGAAAGAGCAGGAACACCACGATGCCGGCGACGCCCACCTTCAGCGGGTGTTGCCCGTACCCGGGCCGCACCGGGTATCGGATTCGGACGACGTGTGGGTCGCCGCCCGCCTCCGACCACGCGGCTCGATGATCTTCAGGCGCCGCGGGGAGCTCGTCGAGGACGTGCTCGGCGACTCCCATCACCGACGCCTGCGCCAGTGCGACCTGCTGTGCCGGCGGCGCCAGCACGCTCGCGTTCGGGGGGATCCGTTCCCGGAGCCGCCGCCGGAAGCCCATCCATGCTGCCGTCCTGGTCAGGCCGAGCTCGGTCGGGCGCTGCACCGATCCAACCGCTCGCTCGACGGTACGGGCGGCGAGGAGCACGAGCGCCACGACGGTCGCGAGCCAGACGGCCCGCGACCGCCACGAATCGGCGATCGCGACCTCACCCGCGCCGCGGGCGGCGCTCCAGGCGACGGCGAGTCCGATCACCGCGGCGAGACCAGCGGGCGCGAGCTCGAGCGGCGTGTACCGGCGAGTACTGAGACCCGCCGACTGGGCCGCATCGGCGACCGCTCGATCGAAGCGCAGCCACCACCGGCGATCGAGCCGGTGATGCGAGGCGGCGAGCGTGTTGGCCGATGTCACGTCGTTGAACGCCCTGGATGCGAGATGGTTCAAGACCTGTTGCTCGAACGGTCGCAACGAGTCGCCGGCGCTCGCCGAGCTGCGGGTCACCACCACCAGCTCATCGTCAACGGTGGCGAGTCGTACCCACCCACGCGCCGCCAGATCGAGAGCCGTCGCGGTCACCGCGGTCCGGGGCACGTCATATCCGTTCGTCACGAGGGCCACGACCGCGGGTGGCTCGACGGAGCCGTCGGCGAGCGGCGCCGGGCGCCGGTCCGGGCCGATCTCCGGTCGCGCCGGCCGCGTGGTCCGCTCGGCGTTGTGATGGAGCAGCCAGCCGACGAGCGCGACGACGACCGCCACCGCGAGCGTCGAGGTCGACGGTCGGTCGAAGAACGCGAGCGTGCCGTGTGCTCCTGGCTCGACCCCGAACATGACGGTCATCATGGCAGAACACCTGCTGTGAGCAGGTGCATCGCCCGCTCAGGCGTCGACGGTCTCGGACGGGGGGTCGGGCTCGACGCGCATCCAGACGGTTCGCTGCGGGAACGGGATCTCGACGTGTTCGGCGTCGAAGACCACCTTCACGTGCTCGCGCATCGCCCGCTGGAGATCCCACTGCGTGCCCGGCTCGACCTTCACGGTGAGCCGCAGGCTGATGCCGTCGGCGCCCAACGACTCGACGCCGAGCACCGTTGGCGACTCGATCACGCGGTCGACGAAGTCGTCGCGGGCACAGACCTCGGTCGCGGCCCGATGGAGCAACTCGCGGGCGCGGACGAGATCGGTGTCGTACGCGACGTCCACGTCGAGCACGGCCACGGACCAGAGTTGGCTCTTGTTGCCGACCCGCTGCACGACGCCGTTGGGCACGTGCCACACCGTGCCGTCCACGCTGCGCAGCACGGTGGTGCGCAGCGAGACCTCCTCGACGACACCCACCGCCTCACCGAGATCCACCACGTCGCCGATGCCGTACTGATCCTCGACGAGCATGAACAACCCAGCGATGCAGTCCTTCACGAGGCTCTGTGCACCGAAACCGAGCGCCACACCGGCGATCCCGGCACCGGCGATCAGCGGACCGATTTCGATCCCCACCAGGCTCAGCACGGTGATGAGCGCGATCACCCAGATCGTGACCACGGTGGTGCTCGTGAGGACCACGGAGATCGAGTTGGCTCGGGCCTCCCGCCGCGGATCTCGGATCGTCGGTGCGAGCGTGTCGATGCCGAGCCGCTCCAGCGGTGCCTGGTCCGGGGCGATGATCCGCTGGACGAGTCGGGCGACCCACCGACGCGCCAACCGTGCCGCGATCCACGCGATCACGATGACCAGGAGGATGTGAAATGGCCGGTCGACGAACCAGTCGCTCAATGTCGCAAGGGTCTCGTTCTGGTCGGTCCGGTCGTAGACCCACCGGCAGAAGTTGCCGGTCTGCTCGTAGCACGGTTCGGCGGCAGTCGGTCGCACCCGCGCGACGCTAGCGGTGTGCCGACTCCGAGTCCGGGACCTCCGCAGGGTGCCGGTCGCAGGCCGTCCTGCGACGCGTCGGACCCCTCGCACCGTCGAGGCGTTCCGCACCGGTCGATCACCCTGACACCGTCTCGTCGCCATCTGCTGAACTCGCGACGCCGCAGCGTCGTACACTGTGCCCACGTGTGGCACCGACGAATGATCCGGGCTCTCCGCCCGGAATCGCTCGAGGTGCGGCGGGATGAGCTCCGAGAGCTGGTTCGTCGCTCGCGCGAGGTCGTCCTGCTCGCAGCGTTGACCGGCGTGACGACGGGCCTCGTGGTGCGTGGTTTCGAGTTCTTCGTCGAGGAGATCTTCCATCGCGTGCTGGAGGCGCCGATGTGGGTGACCGCGATCTCGCCGGCCATCGGTCTCGTCGCCGCCGCACTCCTCCTCAAGTTCGCAGGTGGCGGCGCGTCGCCGTCGACGTCCGACGAGTACCTCCGGGCCTTCCACGACCCGGCGTTCCGGCTCCGCCCGCGCTTCCTCTTCGCCCGAATCGGCGCCGCCGTGGTGACGCTCGGGTCCGGGGGAGCGCTCGGCCTGGAGGGTCCGTCGCTGTACGGCGGCTCGGCGCTGGGATCGATGATCCAGCGCCGACTGCCGCGCCCGTTCCGCGGGAGCGACCACCGCACGCTGCTCGTCGCCGGTGCCGCCGCCGGCGTCGCGGCGATCTTCAAGGCGCCCGCCACCGGAGCGATCTTCGCGCTCGAGGTGCCTTACCGCGACGACATGGCGCGTCGCATGCTCCTACCGGCGCTCGTCGCCAGCGCGACGGGTTATCTGACGTTCGTCACGCTCAGCGACACGACGCCGCTGCTCAGCGTCGGCACGTTCAACATCCCGTCGTTCGAGCTGATCGATCTGCTCGGCGCCCTGCTCGTCGGCGCCACCTGCGCGGTCGGTGCCCGCTCGTTCGCGAAGTTGATGCGCATCGCCAAGGGGTTCTCGCTGCGGGCGCTCCCGCTCCGGCTCGCCGTCAGCTCGGCATCGCTCATCGGTTTGTACTACCTGAGCATCGAGTTGACCGACCTGCCGCTGAGTCTCGGGGCCGGCTATGCGGTGTTCCGCGACTGGTTGTTCGTCGAGGTCGACATCTCGCTGTGGTTGCTGGTCGCGATCTTCATGATCCGATGTCTCGCATCGGCGTTCACGACCGCCGGCAGCGGCGTCGGCGGGGTGTTCATCCCGCTCGTCGTCGGCGGTGGCATCACCGGGCGAGGCATCGCCGAGGTCATCCACCCTGATCGGGCGGCGCTGTACACCCTGCTCGGGATCGCAGCGTTCCTGGGGGCCGGCTATCGCGTGCCACTGGCCGCGGTGATGTTCGTCGCCGAGACCACCGGAAAGCCGAACTTCGTGGTGCCGGCGTTGTTCGCAGCCGTCGCTGCCGAGCTCGTGATGGGCGAACAGTCGATCACCGCGTTCCAGCGGCGGCCCGGCTCCGACTGACGCATCAGCCGGGATCACCCCCGGTTGACGGATCCCGGGTGACACGTTCAGGGTGGGCCGACCCGAGCCCGGACCGGTGGGTGCTGGCAAGATCGGGCCATGGCAGAGGGCAACGCCGATCGCACCGCCGTCACGTCGGAGCTGCAGGGCACGATCGTCAGCATCGACGTCGCCGTGGGTGCGACGGTGGCGCCCGGGACCGTACTCGCGCTCATCGAGTCGATGAAGCTCCACCACGACGTCCTCGCCGGCGTCGATGGCGCGGTCGCGTCGATCGACGTCGATGTCGGATCCACGGTGCATCCGGGCGACCTGTTGTTCGAACTGGTGCCCGTCGTCCACGGCGACGCCGGCCCGATCGCATCGACGTCCGCGAGTTCGCCGATCGGTCTCGCCAGAGACGATCTGAGCGCAATCGTCGAGCGTCGACGACTCGGCCTCGACGCCGCACGGCCGGACGCTGTCGGTCGCCGACGCGCCAAGGGCCGTCGTACCGCGCGCGAGAACGTCGCCGATCTGGTCGATGCCGGGTCATTCGTCGAGTACGGACCGCTGGCGATCGCCGCCCAGAGCAAACGCCGCGACCACGACGATCTGATCGCCAACACGCCGGCCGACGGGATGATCGGTGGCATCGGCACGATCAACGGCGACCGATTCGACGGTCGGGCGGCGCGGGCCGTGGCGGTCTCGTACGACTACACCGTGCTCGCCGGCACACAGGGTCACAGGAACCACCGCAAGAAGGATCGCCTCTTCGAGGTCGCCGAGCAGCTGCGCTTGCCGATCGTGTTCTACACCGAGGGCGGGGGAGGTCGGCCCGGCGACACCGACACCGGCGGCGTGACCGGTCTCGACTGCCTGGCGTTCCTCTGGTTCGCCCGCCTGTCAGGCACCGTCCCCATCGTCGGGGTGAACGCGGGCTACTGCTTCGCGGGCAATGCCGCGATCCTCGGCTGCTGCGATGTCGTGATCGCCACCGCGGACTCCAATATCGGCATGGGTGGACCGGCGATGATCGAGGGTGGGGGCCTGGGCGTCTACGCACCGACGGAGATCGGTCCGATCGAGGTGCAGCGTCGCAACGGCGTGATCGACATCGTCGCCGATGACGAAGCGCACGCGACTGTCCTCGCCAAGCGATACCTGTCGTACTTCCAAGGGACGCTCGAGGACTGGGAGTGCGCCGACCAGGCGTCGTTGCGCGACGTCGTACCTGTCGACCGGCTGCGTGGCTACGACGTTCGGAACGCGCTCGAGCTGCTGTTCGACACCGGTTCGGTGCTCGAGCTGCGTCGCGAGTTCGGGGTGGGCATGATCACCGCCCTCGCCCGGATCGAGGGGCGCCCCGTCGGTGTCATCGCCAACAACCCCGCCCACCTGGCCGGCGCGATCGACAGCGACGGCGCCGACAAGGCGGCCCGATTCATGCAGCTGTGCGACGCCCACGGGATCGCCTTGGTCACGTTGGTCGACACGCCCGGCATGATGGTCGGGCCCGATGTCGAGGAGACCGCCCTCGTGCGACATTGCTCGCGGTTGTTCGTGACCGGCGCGAACGTATCGGTCCCGGTGATCTCGGTCGTGTTGCGCAAGTCGTACGGTCTCGGCGCCCAGGCCATGATGGGTGGGAGCACCAAGGCCCCACTGGCGTGCGTGTCGTGGCCGACCGGGGAGTTCGGAGGCATGGGCCTCGAGGGTGCGGTGAGGCTCGGCTACCGCAAGGAGCTCGCTGCGTGCCGGACCTCAGACGAACGTGACGAGCTCTTCCGCGAGCTCGTCGACCGCTTGTACGAGTACGGCAAGGCGCTGCGGATCGCAGAGTTCTTCGAGATCGACGACGTGATCGACCCGATCGACACCCGTCGCTGGATCACCACGCTGTTGGAGTCCGCCCCGCCTCGTCCCGCCGGGCTGAGGGTGCGGCCCAACATCGACACGTGGTAGCTGCACGTGGTGCGCGACACGGCGCTCGGTGGGCGGGCACTACTTCCCGAGGAGCTGGTCGAAGACGAAGTTCGATCGCTTGACGGATCCCATGCTGGCGCTCGATGCGAGCGAGTAGCGATGGCCCGGGTAGAGCACGATGTCGTCGTCGACCCTCGAGAGGCGCTTCAGGCTCTCGATCATCAGGGCGTGGTCGCTGCCCGGCAGGTCGGTCCGACCGCACCCGTCGAGGAACAGGGTGTCACCCGACACCAGCTTGTCGCGTACGAGGAAGCATTGGCTTCCCGGTGTGTGGCCAGGCGTGTGCACCAACTCGATCTCGACGTCGCCGACGGTCACGACGTCGCCCGAGTCGTGGGCCCGCAGGTCACTCTCGTCGACACCGGTCGTCCGGGTGATCCAGAGGACCTCGTCGCGTTGGACGTGGATCGGACACGCGACGTGTTCGAGCAGCCCGGCGATGCCCGCGATGTCGTGGCCGAAGATCGACCCGCCGATGTGGTCGGCGTGATAGTGGGTGGCCAACACGCCGGTCACCCGCATGCCGTCGGCCGCAACCGTGTCGATGAGCCCTTTCGGGTCGTAGGCCGGATCGATCAGGACGCACTCACCGCTCGCACGATCGCCGATCGCGTAGACGAAGTTCACCATCTGGGTCGCGACCTGGTCTCCCGACGCGAAGTCACGCCCGGACAGCAGTTGGCGGAAGTACAGCCGATCGCGGTCAGCGTTGGGTGAGGCGTCGTTGGGCTCGGCCATGGCGCAAGCGTACGCTTCGACATCATGTCGGACCCCACCGCGACCTCCCCGTCGAGCTCCGCTGCGCGGCTGACCTCGCTGTCGGCAGGGCAGTCCGTCGTCTACGGCGGCGACCGGTTGGCGACCGTTTCCCCCGAGCTGGCGGCGGCATTCGAACCGGGTGATCGCCTGATCGTCGACCCGTCGTCGGGAGTGCTGCTCCATGTGCCACTGACCGAGCACCGAGTGGCAGAAGGCGCGGTGACCGCCGCCGAGGCGGCGTTTGCCGGGCTCGCCCGCTGCCGCGACGAACAGATCACCGACTTCTTCCGTCGGTTCGCCGACCGACTTGCCGACGACGACCACTTCGCGCCGATCGCCGAGGACAACGCGGCCGATGTCGCCCGCGCGCGCGAGCGCGGACGTTCGACGACGCGCCTCGTGCTCTCGGCGACGATGCGCGCCGACATGGTCGCAGGTCTGCGCGGATGGGCCGACAGCGACTGCGGTCGCGATCTCGTCGATCGCCGGATCGACCACGAGGGGTGGTCGGTCGAGGCGCGTCGCGCGCCGCTCGGGGTGGTCGGGTTCGTGTTCGAGGGTCGACCGAACGTGTTCGCCGATGCTGCCGGGGTCGTCCGGACCGGGAACACGGTGGTGTTCCGCATCGGTTCCGACGCGCTCGCCACCGCCAGGGCGATCGTCGAGCACGCGCTCGACCCGGCGCTCGACGAGGCCGGTCTGCCCCACGGAACCGTCGGGCTCGTCACCTCGGCTGCGCATGCCGCCGGCTGGGCCCTGTTCTCGGATCCACGTCTCGCCCTCGCCGTCGCTCGCGGCTCGGGTCCTGCGGTCGCCCAGCTGGGCGCAGTCGCACGCGCGGCCGGTGTCCCCGTCAGCTTGCACGGCACCGGTGGTGCATGGCTCGTCGCCGCGGCCGATGCCGACCCCGAGCGGTTCGATGCGGTGGTCCGCCACTCGCTCGACCGCAAGGTGTGCAACACCTTGAACGTTTGCTGCATCGTCGCGCGAGAGCGCTGCCCAGCTCGTTCCCCGGTTCCTCGATGCGGTCATCGCCGCGGGAGACGGTCGTGGAGCCGATGCGAGGGTGTACGTCACCGAGGCCGCGCAGCGGTTCGTGCCCGCCGACCACCACCGGCGTCGGTCACAGGTCGTGCGAGCCGACGGCACTCGCGAGGAGTCGTTCGTCTCGATGATCGAGATCGAACGATTGGCCCACGAGTGGGAGTGGGAGGATTCGCCCGAGGTGACGCTCCACGTGGTGGAGTCCGTCGACGACGCGGTTTCGCTCTGCAATCGTCACAGCCCACGCTTCGTCGCGTCGCTCGTGAGCGAGTCGGCCGATGCGCACGATGACTTCTTCGCCACCGTCGACGCACCCTTCGTCGGCGACGGGTTCACCAGATGGGTCGACGGTCAGTACGCACTCTGCGCACCCGAGCTCGGACTCTCCAACTGGGAGGGCGGACGCATGTTGGGTCGTGGTGGCATCTTGTCGGGCGACTCGGTGTACACGATCCGGTACCGGGCGACGGTCGCAGATCCGCACCTCCACCGCTGAACCCCCCAATGCGGCGGGGTGCTCTCGTCAGAGCCAGACGCCGTTGATGTCGACGATGATGTGGACGTCTCGGAGGCTGTACAGGCAGAGCTCGCCCGCACTCGAGAGCTTGACCATCGCGCCGTTGGCGGTGGTGCTCTGTGCCGGCGAGACGTTGACGGTGGCGGTCTTCGGGGGTCGGCCGCACGGGTAGGCCGTGACGTAGGTGGCCGACGACGGATCCGTCGCAGCCAGGTTGACCGACGCCGCCTTCGCTCCTGTCGGGACGCCACGAGTGCCGGCGATCGTGATCCGGAGCTCGCGCCCGGCGGCGAGCCGGGCCCCGCTCGTCGACTCGTTGAGGACCCGGAACGTGGATCGACTGTCGAACAGGCGAACCGGGTCGAGCGGCTGGAACGTGTAGCCGCTCTCCGGGGCGAAGTACCCGGTCATGTCGATGGTCACGTCGACATCGCGGAGCGACCGAACGCAGATGCGGCCTCGATCGTCGACCGGAACGACCACCGCATTGGGACGTACCTCGTCGGCGATGTAGTTGAGCGACGAGATCTCCGGCGAGGCGGCCGCACCGCACGGATAGACCTTCACGTGACCGGCCTGCTTCGCGAGGATGGCCGTGACGTTGAGCGCCACGCCACCGGCGTCGGGCGGAGCGCCGCCCGCGACACCGACGACGGCGAGCACGTGCTCCCTCCCGGCGCGCAGCTTGGCGGTCTCACGACTGTCGAACAGTCGCACGGGCGTGACGGGGACGAAACCGTCGCCGGCTCCGCCCGAGCGGTAGAAGCCGTTGACGTCGACGACGACGTCGGTCGCAGTGTGGGCGTAGATGCACATCTCGCCGTCATCGAGTGGGACGAGCGCCTGGTTGGCGACCGTTCGGCCGGCACGGAAGTTGACAGTGGCGACGGTCGGGCGCTCGCTCGTGCAGTTGTACGCGGTGATGTAGCCGTTCGAACCCGGGAGCACGGCGACGAAGTTGGCGCTGACAGCGACCACGTCGGAGCCCGCCACCCGGACGCGCGCCGTCTTGCCGGCGCGCAACGTGGCGATGCCCTGCCCGTTCCGGCTGTCGATCAGCCGGAACGGACCCACGGATTCGAACCCGGCGGGATCGGCGGACGGCTTGGTGTCGGGTGTCTTCGGCGGCTTGGGGGGTGTCACCTGGAGCGGTGCGTCGCGGTCGACGGTGAAGCTCCACGTCACGTCGCCTCCGTTGGAGTCGACGCTCACGGTGTACGTGCCGTCGGCCAGCGCCTGGCGAGGCATGACGACCACGGCGTTGTCGCCATCGAGGATGGCCCGCGCGGTACCGTCGGCCGAGGTGTTGCCCTTGTGGAGGGTGCACGTGGGGATCGGACCGCCCGGTCCGGTGATCGTCGAGGTCGCCGATGTCACGTCGTTGGGCATCATCGCGATCAGCGGCAGCCCGGCATTCCCGGTCCAGCCGCACAGAGTCATCGGGTTCGGCGACTCCACGATGAAGCTGTGGAGGGGAACGGTCGCTCCGCGCCCGGGAAACACGGTCGGGGTCGACGGTCGGGGGCGGTTGTTGTCGATGCCGCGGATCACGTCGAGCGTGCCACCCGAGTGCCACGGCGTCGGGGTGTCGGTCTTCGCGCACAGGCCGAACCCGCTCGAGGTGAGACCGTGTCGGAGGATGCCGATGGCGTGGAACGGGCCGGTCATCCACAGATCGATGTGGCTGCGGGGGGTGGCGTTGATCGAACTGCTCACGGCGACGTTGCCGCTGTTGCCGGCGACGTCGCCGCCGGCGGTGTAGCCGCGCCGGCCGGGGATCTCGTCGTGCGCGATGCCGTTCTCGAGCATGTAGCAGGAGTGGGTGGCCGCCTCGGCCGACCAGGTGCCGTTGGCGGTCACCGGATCGAGGCCCGACATCGCCCGGTATGTGTTGACGATGCCCAACCAGTCGTCGTTGGCGACGCCCGCGGCGCTGCCCGTGTCGCCGACGCCGACGATGCCGCCTGCGACCGTGAGCGTGGCCGCGACCGCAGCCGACCAGCGGCGCGAACGACGGCGGGAGGCGCAGGGCAGGTCGGTCACGAAGGTGTCATCGGTGCCGGTCCGCGAGCCCTTGACGATCTTGAGCGGACCTTGAGCACAACCAGATTCGGCGACCGCGGACCACGTCCGAAGGGGTTTCGATAGCGTTCGGTTCGATGACCACGGTTCAGCAACTGCGTCGTCGATCGGCCGGCGCGTGTCCGGATCGCCCGGTCATCGCGCTCCGATCAACGGTCGTCGCAGTGCTGCTCACGCTGGTTGCCGGCTGCGCCGTGCCGTCACAGCCGGTCGCTGTCGCCGTGCGCCCGGCCGGCGCGTCGGATGCGAGCGATGACCGCCGTCCTGCTTCCGACGGCGACGACGCCATCGTCCCGTCGGTGACGACGCCGTCCGCCGAACCGCCACCACCCGCGCCTCCCCTGGAGGGCGGTCCCGCTCGGTCGGTGTCGGTTGGGGATCCCCGATTCCCGAGACTCGGGTCGGCCGATCTCGACGTCGTGTCGTACGACGTCGCGCTGGCCTATGCGCCCGACGATCGTCTTCTGCGCGGCACCGTCACGATGACGGTCGATCTGGTCGTCGCCACCGATCGGATCGCACTGGACGCCGTGGGTCCGATCGTGTCGGGTGCGACGGTCGACGCGGCAGCGGCCGACTATCGCCAGGACGACGGCGAGCTGCTCGTCGATCTGGGCGGCGTTCGGTCGGCGGCCGACCGGGTCGTGGTCGCGGTGGAGTTCGCGACGACCGTCGTGGACCAGGCGTTCGGCCCTGACGTCGCCGGCCTGTTCCCGACACCGGGGGGCCTGTGGTCGGTCAACGAACCCGACGGGGTCAGCACCTGGATGCCGGTCAACGATCATCCGACCGACAAGGCGACATGGACGTTCGCGGTGACCGTCCCGGCCGGGTTGACGGCCGTCGCGAACGGCGAGTTCGTCGGATCGACCGGGGAGTCGGGCACGATCACGTGGCGGTGGGATCAGGACGAGCCGATGGCAACGTACCTGTTGCTGCTGTTGATCGGCCCGTACGAGCTGGTCGACGGGGGACGAACCGCCTCGGGCGTCGAACTCCGTCACGCCGTGCTCGACGACCGGACCGACTCGCTCGAGCCCTACCTCGAGGTCACGGCGACCCAGGTCGAGTTCTTCGAGCAGTTGTTCGGCCCGTACCCGTTCGAACGCTACGGGCTGGCACTGACGGACTCGATGCCCAACCTGGCCATGGAGACGCAGGGCCTCTCGCTCTTCTCGGCGGCCGATCTCGACGGCACCCTCGGATACCCCCAGCAGCTCCTGCTGGCGCACGAGCTCGCCCATCAGTGGTTCGGCAACGCCGTGTCGCCGGCGACATGGGACGACATCTGGCTCAACGAGGGCTTCGCGACGTACGCCCAATGGTTGTGGCTCGACGAGATCGGCGAGATCGAACTCGACCGGGCAGCCGGCGCGGCCCTCGCGACGCTACCGACGCTGGGCTGGCCACTCAGTGAACCGGCGGAGTTGTTCGGACCGGTGAGCTACGACGGCGGAGCGACGGTGCTCCACGCGCTCCGTTCGACCATCGGGGACGGAGCATTCTTCGAGGTGCTGCGCGACTGGACCGTCGTCCACCTCGACGGATCCGCCGGCACGGACGATTTCCAGGCGCTGGCGGAGCAGATCAGCGGTGTCGATCTCGACCCGTTCTTCGCCGATTGGGTCCACGCCGAGCGCATCCCGGATCGTTTCCCCGATCGCTCACCCGGCCTGAGCCACCACCTGCGCAAGCCTCACTCGCGCCCGAGCAGGGTGTCGATCACCCCACCCCAGATCCGGCTCCTACGGCCGGATCTGGCCTCAGCGGCGTCGGCGCGCCGTGCGGCCGCTCGGGCGGCGTTGACCCCGATCCACCGCAATGGCTCTGGCTCCCACCGTCGCGAGCGGTGGCCGACCCACGGGAGGCGGACCAGCTCCTGGTCGCGGTCGTCGTCGCTGTCCGTGATGAGCGCTGCCAGGGTGCGGCCGGCCAGGTTCGTGGTCGCGACGCCGTCACCGACGTAGCCGCCCGCCATGGCCAGCCCGGTCGCTCGGTCGAACCGGACGGAACAATTCCAGTCGCGTGGTGCACCGAGCACCCCACCCCAGTGATGGGTGATCGCTGCGTCGGCGATCATCGGGAAGAGGTCGTGCAGCGACGTCTCCAGCAACCTGCGGATGTCGTCGTCGGTGTCGTATGCGGGACGAATGGCCGAACCGAAGTGGTACGGAGCGCCGCGGCCGCCGAAGGCGAATCGGTCGTCGGCCGTTCGTTGCCCGTAGATGATCATGTGACGCCCGTCGGCGAACGTCGGGCGATCGTGGAGACCGATCTCGGCCCACGTCGCGTCGGGAAGCGGCTCGGTCGCGACCATCAGCGAGTAGATCGGAATCGACGTGCGTCGTTCGCCGGGGAGCTGCGAGGTGTAGCCCTCCGTCGCACGCACGATCACGTCGGCGCGGACGATGCCTCGGTCGGTCGTCACCCGTCCGGCTTCGATGCGTTGCACGTTGGTGCGTTCGTGGATGACGCCGCCGGCGGCCTGCACGGCGCGAGCGACCGCATGGGTCAGCCGGTACGGATGCACGGCAGCGCAATGCGGCGTTCGGACCGCACCGACGACGTTGGTGGCCCCACACACGCGGCGTGCGTCGTCGGCATCGAGCCACCGGTAGTCGTCGTCGCCGAACCCGAATCGCCGATACTCGGCCAGGTGGTGCCGGATGCGCTCGACCTGGGGTTCGGACCGCGCGAGGTCGATGGTCCCGCCGCGGTGCACGACGCCCGGCGCAGCATGCGAGTCAGCGAAGCCGACCACCTCGTCGACGGTGCCGTGCATGGCCCGCTGCATGCGTGAGGCGGCGGACTCGCCATGACGCCGCGCGATGCCGGCCAGGCTCATCGGCATCAGCGCCGAACACCAACCGCCGTTGCGGCCGCTGGCCCCGAACGCCACGGTCTCCCGCTCGAGCACCACGACGCGCAACGATCGATCGTGTCGGAGGAGGTACCAGGCCGTCCAGAGCCCGGTCAGGCCGCCCCCGACGATCGCGATGTCGACCGTGGCATCGCCCGCCAGTGGATCACCGCCGGCGAGTTCTCCATCCGGTGTCGTGTCCGACCAGAGCGAGCGACCGGTGAGGGGCATCATCCCCCTACGCTAAGGACCCGTGCCGACGGGCACCAAGCGACGGACGGTTCGGAGGACACGAGCGGAATGAAGAGGATCGTTCCACTCGAGTCCTGAGACGACCGACCGCCCCAACGGGGCAACCGAATGCCGATGAGCGAGCTCCCACCACCATCGACGGCCCCGGCGGGCTGGTATCCGGACCCACAGGGCCCGGGCGAGCGCTACTTCGACGGTCGCGACTGGTCGCCCGCGAGACCGACGTTCGCCACCGCCGAGGAGCATCCCAGCCTCCCGCTCGGCGCTGCGCTCGGCGCCCTGCTCGTGCTCGTGGTGTCGCTGCTGGTCGGCAAGCTGATCGTCGACGCACTGATCGACCAGGATTGGCCGCTCATCGTGTACGTCGTGATCCTGGCGTGCATCGGCTACGGCCCGTCGCTCGCATGGGGCGCGTACGTCCGTCGGCGGTGGGGCGCGGGCAGCCTGGCCTCGATCGGATGGCGCTTCCGGTGGAGCGATCTCGGGTGGGGCCCGCTCACCTGGTTCGCAGCGATCGCCACACAGTCGGTGACCGCCGCGTTCGTCCTCGCGTTCGACATCCCGCTCAGCAGCAACGTCGAACGGGTCGGTGAACTCGACGCCGATCGGGCCTATCTGGTCGCGACCGCCGCCACTGCGGTCATCGCCGCGCCGATCATCGAGGAGATCGTCTTCCGTGGCCTCGTGCTCCGTGGGTTCCTCAGCCGGATGGGACCGGTGCTCGCGATCCTGCTCCAGGGCGTGCTCTTCGGTCTCGCCCACATCGACCCGGTCCGCGGCGCCGGCAACGTGGGGTTGGCACTGGTGTTGACGGGGGTCGGCGTCGCGTTCGGAGCGTCCGCCTACTTCACCCGCCGTCTCGGTCCGACCGTGATCGCACATGCGATCTTCAACGCGATCGTCCTGATCATCGTGTTGACGGGGGTGCTCGACGACATCGAACGAGAGCTCGACGGTGCCAGCTCACAGTCGCAGGACGTGGTTGTCGATCAACCGGACGTCGCCGAACCAGGCCGCGGTCAGCAGGGCGGCTGACGACTCGATCCGGTGGAGCGGTTCGAGCGTCGCCGAGTCGACCAACTCGACGTACTCGAGCGACGCCCGGCGCTCGGCTTCGATGTGGCCGGCAACGATCCGACGGACGGCCGAGGCGTCCCGCTCGCCCGAGGCGACGGCGGCCGCTCCGAGATCGAGTGCTCGCGAGAGGACGACGGCGGCAGCGCGGTCCTCGGCGGGCAGACGCACGTTCCGGCTCGACAGCGCCAGCCCGTCGGGCTCTCGGATGATCGGCACGCCGACGATCTCGATGCCGGTGTCGAGATCCTCGACCATGCGGCGGACGATCGCAAGCTGCTGGAAGTCCTTCTCGCCGAACACGGCCACGTCGGGGGCTGTCGCACCGAACAGCTTCGTGACCACGGTCGTGACGCCCCGGAAGTGCCCAGGGCGAAGGGGTCCCTCGAGCCGCTCGGCGAGCTCGCCGGGCACGACGTGGGTCTGGAACCGCGGCGGGTACATCGTCGCCGCAGTGGGTGCGTAGACGGCATCGACACCGGCGTCGGCGCAGCGGTCGAGGTCGTCGTCGATCGGACGCGGATACGTGTCCAGATCGGCAGGATGGTCGAACTGGAGCGGATTGACGAAGATCGTGACGACGAGCCGATCCGTGTGCGCCGCAGCCGCCGCGATCAGTGCGACGTGCCCATCGTGGAGAGCACCCATGGTCGGCACCACACCGACCCGGTGCCCGCCCGCTCGTTCTCGGCTCGACCAGTCCCGCATCGCCGGTGGCGTGGTGAAGACCTCCATCGTCGAGGAGGCTAACCGGGGTCGTTCAGACCCGATAGGCCGTCGGGCAGAGGTCGCGGTACGCGGCCGCATCCCCGACCCGTGTCGCCGTGAGAACGGCATCGGCGCACGCGCGGGCGAACACGTCGGCGCCCGACGCGAACAGGCTGTTCAACTCGACGGTGCGCGACGTCGCGTCACGGACGAGACCGCGGCTTCGTTGGGTGAGTCGGCGCGAGGCGGTTGCCAGACCGAAGATCGTGTCGCCGTCGGTGAGGCCGTGGGCCGGTCGGATCGCTCGTGCGAGACCGTCGTGAGCCGACTGGGCCAACCGGCCCGCTTCCGCACGGGTCAGGTCGGCGTCGGTGGCCACCACACCGATCGTGGTGTTGAGCGGCGTTCCCGACAGAGCGTTCCGAGCGGCCACCACGGCGCGGCGTTCGGCGGCGGAGGGTCGACGGATCCCGCGCACGGTGGTCCACGGTGCACCGGTCGTAGGGTCGATGACGGAGCCGGACGCGTTGACGACCGAGACCGCCGCCAGCCGCACCGACTGGCCGGCGATCTCGACGGTGGTCGAGGCCATGCCCACGCCGCCCTGCAGACCGCCCGCACGTGCACCCGTGCCGGCACCGACGCTGCCACGCCGCGCCCGCGCGCGAGCGCCCGCGGCGGCACGTTCACCGAACGATGCGTCGGGCCGGTTGGCGAACGAGCCGCCGCGCCCGAGATCGAAGATGACCGCAGTCGGGACCACGGGGACGACCTCGTGGGGTTCCGGCCCGACCGGTACGCCGAGCCCGCGTCGCTCGAGATGGGCCATGACGCCGTCCGCCGCGGCGAGGCCGTATGCGCTACCCCCCGTCAGGCAGATCCCGTGGATTCGATCGACGAGGTTGCGCGGATCGAGCGCGTCGGTCTCCCGCGTGCCCGGCCCGCCACCGCGGACGTCGACGGCCGCGACCGCCCCGTCGGGAACGAGCACGACGGTCGTGCCGGTCTGCCAGCCGCGCCCTGTCCGCTGATGGTGTCCGAGCAGCACCCCCGGGACGTCGGTCAACGAGCCGTGTCCGAAGCGATCGGCGGGATCGGATCGGCGGGATCGATCGAAGGATCGAGGTGACGGAGTCACCGGCACTGTCCCCACGGTGCGACGGTAGCGTTCGCGCGGTGCCTGCCGAGCGACCGCCTGAGAACGTCCGGGTGCGTCTTGCGGGCGCTGCGAAGCGACAGGTCGGCGAGCTGATCCATCGCGCCCGCGATCTCGCCGTGCACTGGGCGGCGATCGGGCCGGACACCCCGCGAGGACGACGGTTCGGCTCCTTCGGGGCGGGCAGCGTGATCTGCTTCCCGCACACGACGATCATGAACGAGCGGTACATCCACATCGGGAACGGCACGATGATCGGCCCCGACGTCGCGCTCTCGGCCGGCATGGTGCCCGGCCAACGGTGCATCACCGATCCGGTCGTCACGATCGGCGATCGCTGCCTCATCGGTCGCGGAACCGGCATCGTCGGCCACCTGTCGATCGAGATCGGTGACGACGTGTGGACCGGCCACCACGTGTACATCACCGACCAGAACCACGGCTACGACGATCCCGACGTCCCGATCGCCCGCCAGATCCAACCGGAGCGCCCGGTCCGGATCGGGGACGGCTCGTGGCTCGGCCACGGCAGTGTGGTGCTGCCGGGTTCCCAGATCGGCCGGAACGTCGTGATCGGTGCGAACAGCGTGGTCACGGGCACGATCCCCGACCACTCGGTTGCGGTCGGCGCGCCGGCGAGAGTGATCCGGCGGATTCGCAGCTGATGATCGCGAGTCACCGACTGAGGTCTCGGGGTGGGGCACAGGCCGGCATCTCGTTGTCGCCGGCGAACGTCTCGAGTCGCTCGCTGATCGGCAGCCCGTTGGTCGCGGGTTCGTAGAAGGCCAGGTTCTCGCCCGACTCGCGGAGGTCGTCGGAGTAGTCGCGGCGGGACTGGACGTACCGGCGGTATTCGTCCTCCCACTGCGGCACGATCGCGCGACCCTTGGTGTCATCGGGCAGCTCGGCGACGACATCGTCGAGCATCTCGTCGATGATGTCGGTGGCACGGTCGACGATCGCCGCCCGCTCGCGGATCAACGCCGCGTCGACGTCGACGATCGTGCGGTAGTCGCTCAGCTCGAGGCGACGCTCGTTCGCGTCCGCGCAGATCAGCTCGGCCCTCGCCGCCCAGGCGCGGTCGTCGACACGGTTCACGGCGTCCTTCGAGGCGAAGAACAGCGCCCAGATCCAGAACGCCGCGAAACACGAGATGAGGACCGTCAGGCCCGCTCTCACGAGAGTCCGGTGCAACGAGTTCGGCTCGTCGGGTGCCGACTCGGGGGGAAGCGTCTGCATCGTCGTCCACACTACGGGCGAATCCGGCGCGATTCAGCTGTCGACCGGGTCCATCTCCAGCCCGAACGGGAGTGGTCCGTTGACTGTCACCACGGGCTCGCAGTCGTCGACGATCGTGCGGGTCCGGACGGCGACCTCCCACGCCACGGTGTCTCCCGCGGGCACGTCGTCGAGCGGTTCGTAGTCGGTTCGGCCGCCGATGTCGACGAACACCGTGTAGCTGCGAGTGGAGCCGCTCTCGTTGGTGAGCACCCCGCTCACCCTGACGTCGCGCCCGTCGACCCGACATGCCGTGACCTCGTGATCGTGCCGGCCGGGTTCGATGAAGTCGATCGCAGCGTTCCAGACCATGACCGACAGAGCGATCCCGACGATCGAGGCGAGCAGTGCCGCTCCACCCGTCACCAAGCCGGTGATCGCGAAGCCACGACCACGGCCGGCCTCGGCCGAGCGGCGGAGTCCCTTCACGCCGAACACCACGGCGAGCACGGCCAGCACGAGCCCGACGATCACGACGAACGGGATCCATGCCAGGAGCAGGGCGATGATCCCGCACGTCATCGCGGCGGTCGCGATGCCGTTGCTCGTTCGCGGTGCGGCGGCGGACGGGGGGCGACCCGGAGCGAGGCCCAGTGGGTCGACGAATCGTTGACCGTCGTCGGCGACGTCGGATGTCCACGTGCTCCCGTTGAACCACCGGTGCTCGTGCCGACCGAGTGGGTCGGGAAACCACCCCGGTGGGGTCGAACCTGATGTGTCGCTCACGCTGGGGGAGAGTACCGTCGCCGTCGTGGAGATCGTCCTGATCCGACACGGTCAGCCGGAATGGGTCCGCGACGGCCTGAACGTCGTCGATCCACCGCTCACGGCGCTCGGGCACGATCAGGCCGACCAGATGGCTGCGGTCGTCGGCGAGGAGGCCTTCGACGAGGTGCTCGTCTCTCCGCTGCAGCGCGCCCGTCAGACGGCGGCACCTCTGTACGAGCGGCTCGGGCTCGATGAACGTGTCGATCCGTGGTTGGAGGAGATCCGCGACCCGGGTTGGCACGGCACGCCCGCCGAGAAGGCCGAACAGGCGTACCGCGAGATGCGTGATCGCCCGGTCGAGGAACGGTGGCAGGGTCTCGACGGCGGTGAATCGATCCGCGACTTCACCGACCGCATCCGCGTGGGTGCCCAGCTGTTCCTCGCCGAGCGAGGGATCGAACGCATCGACCACGAGCTCCCGATCTGGTCGATGCCCGAGCCCGGGCGCCGGATCGCGTTGGTCGCCCACGCCGGGACGAACTCGGTGACCATCGCGCACCTGCTCGGGCTGGAGCCGACACCTTGGGAATGGGATCGCTTCGTGCTCGGACACACTTCGGTGAGCCGGCTCGAGGCGATGCCGGTGCACGGTGGTTGCACCTTCTCGCTGACATCGCTGTCGAACCTCGAACATCTCCCCGCCGCCGTCCGCACACGGTGATGCCCGACGACGCTGTGTCGTCGACCGGGCGGGTAACGTCGCCGCCGATGGCCGAGCAACTGCAGATGTACGTCGACGGTTCGTGGGTCGATGCCCGATCGGGCTCCGTGATCGAGACGACGAACCCGGCGACGGGCGAGCCGATCGCCACCGTGCCCAGCGGAGCGGTCGCAGACGTCGAGCTCGCCGTCGCAGCCGCACGCCGGACCTTCGATGACGGTACCTGGGGAGCATCGGTCGCCGAGCGTGAGCGCGCCCGCATCCTGTTGCGGATGGCCGATCTGGTCAGGTCGCAGCAGCGCGAGCTCGCCGAGCTCGAGGTCAGTGATTGCGGCAAGCCGATCGCCGACGCTCTCGGTGACATCGACGAGGTCGCGTTCATGTTCGAGTACTACGGCGGATGGGCGACCAAGATTGCCGGCGACATCCCGCCCGTCGGACCGGATGCGATGAGTCTCGTCGTGAAGGAGCCGGTCGGTGTGTGCGGGTTGATCGTGCCGTGGAACTACCCGATGCTCATGGCCGCCCAGAAGGTGGCGCCGGCGCTCGCCGCGGGCTGCACGGTCGTGCTGAAGCCGGCAGAGCAGACGCCGCTGACCGCGCTGCGGATGGCTGCGATCGCCGAGCAGGCGGGGGTGCCGCCTGGGGTTTTCAACGTGGTCACCGGTGTCGGCCCGGAGGCCGGAGCCCCGCTGTTGACCGACCCGAGAGTCGACAAGATCTCCTTCACGGGATCCAAGGCGGTCGGCACGCTGATCCAGCGCACGTGCGCCGACCAGCTCAAGCGGGTCACCCTCGAGCTCGGTGGGAAGAGTCCCAACATCGTCTACGCCGATGCCGCGATCGAGGCAGCGATCGAGGGCACCGCGCTCGGGGTGTTCGGCAACCAGGGCGAGGTGTGCTCGGCCGGCAGCCGGATCTTCGTGCAGCGGGCCGTGTACGACGACGTGATGCAGGGTTTGACCGACTTCGCGGCCGGCATGAAGCTCGGCTCCGGACTCGACCCCGACGTCACGATGGGCCCACTGGTCTCGGCCGATCAGCGCGATCGTGTGCAGGGCTACATCGACGCCGGTCCGGGCGAGGGGGCGAGCCTGGTGTACGCCGGGCAACGGCCCGACGACCCCGCCCTCGCTGGTGGGTACTTCGTCCCCCCGACGATCTTCGAGGGAACCAACCAGATCCGTCTCGCCCGTGAGGAGATCTTCGGGCCGGTCGCCACGGTGATCCCGTTCACCGATGTCGAGGACGTCGTCAGGATGTCGAACGACACCGAGTACGGCCTGGCTGCAGCGATCTGGACACGCGACATCGGACTGGCGCTGCGGACCGCCAAGGCGGTGCGTGCCGGGGTCGTGTGGGTCAACGACAGCCAGCCGGCACCCAGTGAGTCGATGTGGGGCGGCTACAAGCAGAGCGGCATCGGGCGCGAGCTCGGGCCGTACGCGCTCGACGCGTACCTCGAGACCAAGCAGATCTACATCAACCTCGCCTGATCGCATGTCAGTTCGCGAGTCGTGTCCGACACATCTCGCGACGGTGGGGGTCGGTACGGTCGATCCATGAGCCCCTCACAGGAGGCGCAGGATCGGCTGCGCATGTTCACGTTCCAGGTCTTCTCGAAACTGGAGGGTGCGGTCACGGCCGGGATGATCCACCTCGGCGATCGGCTCGGTCTCTACCGTGCTCTGGCGGACGCCGGCGATCCGCTGACCAGTCACGAGCTCGCAGAGCAGCTCGGGCTGCACGAACGATGGGTTCGCGAGTGGGCGAGCAATCAGGCGGCGGCCGGTTTGGTCGAGCTGCACGCCGACCGCGGCGACGATCGCTTCTCGCTCTCGGGCGAGGGGCGCGCGGTCCTCGCAAGCCCGGAACATCCCGCGTTCGGGATGGGCATGTTCCACCGCCTGCCGCAGACGATGCAGGCGCTCGAACACATGCCCGAGTGCTTCGAATGCGGGCTCGGTCACGATTACGACAGTCACGGCCCCGAGGGCGCTGAGGGGATCGAGCGCAGCTTCGAACCCTGGAACCGGGCGAACCTGCTCCGCAAGGTCCTTCCCGCGATGGACGGTGTCGTCGAGCGGATGCGTGCCGGCGCCCGTGTGGCCGACGTCGGGTGCGGGGCGGGAGGCGCAGTGCTCTTGATGGCGGACGCGTTTCCGGAGAGCACGTTCGTCGGGTACGACATCTCCCGGCACGCCCTCGACCGTGCCAACGCCAAGCTGGCCGAGTCGGATCTGCGCAATGCCCGCTTCGCGGATCCGCGCGACGAACCCCTGCCGGGCGACGGGTCCGTCGAGGTGGTCACGACCTTCGACTGCATCCACGACATGGCCCATCCCCGCGTCGCCGTGCGTGCGATCCGCGAGGCGCTGGCCGATGACGGGCATTGGCTGCTGGTCGACATCCGCGCTGCCGAGACGCTCGCCGGCAACATCGAGACCAACCCGATGGCGTCGCTGCTCTACGGCGTGAGCGTGTTGTCGTGCATGTCATCGGCACTGTCGGAGCCCGGGGGAGAGGGCCTCGGCACGCTCGGTCTGCCGAGGTCGAAGGCCGAGGAGATGGCCACCGACGCGGGGTTCACCCGGTTCGCCGAGCTCGATGTGCAGCATCCGATGAACGCCTTCTACGAGATCCGCCCGTAGCGAGGAGCGCCGGCATCCCCCATGTGGCCGGGTGGACTCTGTACAGTCCAACTTGACCACAACTTGACATCGATTGACGTGTAATTCACGTCCCTCGATGAGCGCGATTTTCGCTGGGGGAGGATACGTGACCACGACCACACCGTTCTCGATCGACGACACGCCCGATTCGGGCATTCCGCGCCCGCCACTCCCGGCCGGAGCGACCCACCCGATGGTGCCACGGCAGCGGGTCCGTCTCCGTGCCGATCCGACCGTTCGGATCGATCGGACCGGTGCCGCACCGATCCGGTCGTGGCGGTTGGACGAGCCATGCATCCGATGGACCCATCTGGTGGCCGTGTGCGCCGTCGGCGCGGCGGCGTGGGCGTTGGTCATCGGTGGTGGTTGGTACGTCGCCCACCGGCTCATCCATGCGCCGCCGACCGTCGCAGTTCTGGACGACTGACCCGCGACGATCGGCCTCGTCTCTAGGCTGTGCAGGCATGTCGATCTCGCCGCAGCGGTACCGCCAGATCACGATCGGGGCATTGATCGCGCTGGCCGTGATCATCGTCACGGGTGCCGCTGTCCGGCTCACCAACAGCGGGCTCGGGTGCGACGACTGGCCGAACTGCTCGAGTGAGCGGTTGATCGACGTCTCGTCGAAGCACGCGGCGATCGAGCAGCTCAACCGCTTGTTCACCGGAGTCGTCGCACTCGCGGTGATCGCAGCGGTGCTCGGCTCGTACCGACGCGCCGGCCCGAGGCGCGCCGATCTGGTCCGCCTCTCCTGGCTGCTCGTGGCTGGAGTCCTCGCCAACGCCGTGCTCGGTGGGATCTCGGTCCTCGTCGACCTGCATCCGATCGCGGTGCAGGGCCACCTCCTGTTGTCGATGGCACTGATCGTGACCGGCGCCGTCCTCGTGCGTCGGGCCGGCGAACCCGACGACGTGGAGCGGGAACTGGTCGTCAGTGGGCCGACACGGCGGCTCACCTGGTTGCTGTTCGGCGTCACGTGCGTGGCAGTCTTCACCGGCACACTGGTCACCGGGGCGGGTCCGCATGCCGGCGACGAGAACGCCGAGCGGCTCGATCTGTCGATTCAGGCGGTGGCCCGGCTCCACGGGGCGATCGTCATGACGGCGCTCGCGGTCGCACTGCTGATCGCCTGGCGGATCCGTACGCACCGACACGACCGCGTGGCGCTGACGAGCGTGCTGTCGACCTGGATCTTCGTCGGCGTGCTGCAAGCGGCCGTCGGCTACGTGCAGTACTTCAACGGCGTGCCGGAGCTCCTGGTGGGTGTGCACGTCGCCGGAGCGACGCTCGTGATGCTGGTCACGACCCACGTGGTGCTCGAGACCAGTCGGCCCGGTTCGACGAATGCTCCGCGGGCAACTGCGACCGAACTGGTATCTCGCTCCTGATGGCAATCGTTCGTGTACCCCGACGGCTGCGAAGGACCGCAGGCGGATGAGGTCGTGCCCGCCCCGCCGGGGGCGTTCACGCTGGAGTCCGGCTCGGCGTGCTCCCGCAACCGCACGAACCGCCAACGGTGCCCGAACCGTTCACGGGGTGATTCGTTCAGCACGCCGACGTTGCTCCAACGGGTCTCGGAACGAGCTGCGTGCTGCCGCGGCTGTGGTCGGACGTCGACGCACCGCACGCCGCGACGGCTTCGGGCAGGGCGCCGGTCCGGCGCGGGCGTGCACGTCGCCGGATCGTGACGTCCGTCACGACCCACGTCGTCGTCGACATGATTCAACGATCGGCGCGGATGTTCCACGGGCCCTCGTCAGGGAACTAGTGTCTCGCCCCTGATGCCGTTATTCACTCGCCCCACCGTTGGGCCAACTCCACATCACCTTCGTCGAGTCGGTGCCATCATCGTCGGAATCCTGGCGGTGCTGTTCGGCGCATTGGTCTCGGGCGGTGTCGCTCAGGCGCAGGACGACGCCGCAGAACCGGTGACCGAGGTGCGCGGCACCCTGCGCGCCACGGACGAGAACGGCGAGGACATCGTCCTCGAGGGCGTCGAGTTGGTCGTGACCGACGCCGAGGGAATCGAGGTCGGTGTCGCGGTTTCGGATGAGAACGGCGAGTGGAGCCTCGAGCTTCCCGGCGCGGGTACCTACAGCACCTTCCTCAAGGAGGAGACGCTCCCCGACGGCGTGTCCCTCCGGAACCCCGACAACAATCCGCTCACCTTCGAGGTCCGCGACGGCGACTCTCGGCCGAGCCTGTTCCCGATGGGCGAGCGCGCGGCCAAGACCGACAACACCATCAAGGCGGTCCAGCTCGCGGTCGACGGTGTGAAGCTCGGTCTGCTGATCGGGATGTGCGCGATCGGGCTCTCGCTCATCTACGGCACCACCAGTCTGGTGAACTTCGCTCACGGCGAGATGGTGACGTTCGGCGCGATGGTCGCCTACCTGTTCCACATCACCTGGTCCGGCTGGCTCGGCTGGCTCCCGGGCGGCGAGGGGTGGGGCAGCTCGCTGATCGTCGCTGCGGTCATGGCCGTCATCATCGCCGGGCTCGCCGGCGGACTGTTCAACGAGTTCGTCTGGAAGCGGCTGCGCAACAAGGGCGCCAGCTTGATCTCGGCGTTGGTGGTGTCGATCGGCTTCTCGATCCTCTTCCGCTACATCATGCTCTACTTCTTCGGTGGGCGTGCCGGCTTCTACCGCGACTACCGCATCCAGGAGAAGTGGTCGTTCGGCATCTTCACCCTCGCTCCGAAGGACGCCTTCATCATCGTGTTCTCGGTGTTCGTGCTCGTCGGCATCGGCATCGGGCTCGAGAAGACACGTGCCGGCAAAGCGATGCGCGCCGTCGCCGACAACCGCGACCTCGCCGAGTCGTCCGGCATCGACGTCGAGAGGGTCACACGCTGGGTGTGGGTCGCCGGAAGCGCCTTGGCCGGCTTGGGCGGCGTGTTGTTCGGCATCACCGAGTCGATCGGTTGGGAGATGGGCTTCCGGATCCTGCTGCTGATGTTCGCCGGCGTCACGCTCGGCGGCCTCGGCACGGCCTACGGAGCGCTTCTGGGCAGCTTGATCGTCGGCGTGTTCATCCAGACGTCGACGCTCATCATCCCGAGCGACATGAAGAACGTCGGGGCGCTGATCATGCTGGTGGTGATCCTGCTGGTCAGACCGCAGGGCCTGATGGGTCGGGCGGAGAGGATCGGATGATGAACACCGTCGACAACACCCTGCAATGGATCGATCTCGCGGAAGGGGTTCGCTGATGGACTGGGGAGCGATCATCGAGAACGTGTTCCGTGGGTTGATCGGTGAGAACATGATCTACTTCGGGCTCGCCGCACTCGGCCTCAACATCCACTTCGGCTACACCGGCCTGCTCAACTTCGGTCAGGCGGTGTTCCTGGCTGCAGGCGCGTACGGCCTGTCGATGACCGTCGTGACCCTGGGCCCGCTCTATGACTTCATTCCGGGCAGCTTCTGGTTCGGGGTCTTCATGGGCATCGTCGTGTTCCCGCTGATCTTGGCGGCGATCATGGGTGTTCCCACACTGCGATTGCGGGCCGACTACCTCGCGATCGTGACGATCGCGGCCGCCGAAATGTTCCGCATCGTGGCTCGATCGCCGACCTTCGACAAGTGGACCGGTTCGTCCGACGGCCTGACCGGTTTCACCAGCACGTTCTACGATCTCAGCCCGTTCGCGCCCAGCGGCCGCTACATGTTCAACCTGTTCACCGGCAACCAGATGTTCCTCGTCCTGGTCGGCTGGTGCGTCCTGGCACTCGCGGTCGTGTTCGTCTGGATGCTGATCCGCAGCCCCTGGGGCCGTGTGCTCAAGGCGATCCGGGAAGACGAGGACGCCGCTCGCAGCCTCGGCAAGAACGCGTACTGGTACAAGATGCAGGCACTCGCCCTCGGTGGCATGCTCGGGGCCGTCGGCGGCATGCTCCGTGCGATCGGAACGTCCTCGGCGCAACCCCAGAACTTCATCACCGACGTCACGTTCTTTGCGTGGGTCGCATTGATCCTCGGTGGCGCCGGAACCGTCCTCGGCCCGGTCGTCGGCGCGTCGATCCTCTACGGCGTGCTCAGCTTCACCGACATCCTGCTGCGCCAACTGGTCGAGAACGACTACATCCCCTCGTCGATCATGGACGGCACCCAGGTCGGTCAGGTCCGGTTCATGCTGATCGGTCTCGGATTGATCCTCTTGGCCGCGTTCCGACCACAGGGGATCTTCGGCAGCAAGGAAGAGATGGCCCTCGATGACCGCTGAGCTCCGATCCGATCCCATCTCGCTCACCACCGCGAGCGGTCCGGTCGATCCGCAGGCGGCACGGGCGGCCCTCGTCGATCTGCCGCGAGAGCCCGGCATCCCCAAACCCGACCCGATCCTGATCGCCCACGACGTCACCCGCCGGTACGGAGGGCTCACGGCCGTCGACGTCGATCACGTCGAGATCCAGCGCGGCGTCATCACGGCACTGATCGGCCCCAACGGCGCCGGCAAGACCACGTTCTTCAATCTGCTCACGAACTTCGACACGCCCGACACCGGCACCCGCACGTTCGACGGCCACGACATCGGCGACGTCCCCGCCCACAAGATCGCCAACTTCGGGATGGTGCGCACCTTCCAGCTCACCAAGGCGCTGTCGAAGCTGACGTGCATCGAGAACATGAAGCTCGGGGCCACCGGCCAGAAGGGCGAACGGTTGTGGCGAAGCGTCCTCCCGTTCCTGTGGCGCGACCAGGAGCGGCAGATCGAGGGCGAAGCCGACGCCCTGCTCGAACGTTTCAAGATGGACCACATGCGCGACCAGTTCGCCGGCACGCTCTCCGGCGGACAGCGCAAACTGCTCGAGATGGCCCGTGCACTGATGGTGAAACCGAAGATGGTGATGCTCGACGAGCCGATGGCCGGGGTCAACCCGGCGTTGACCCAATCGTTGCTCGGGCACATCACCGGGTTGCGCGATCAAGGGATGACCGTCTTGTTCGTCGAGCACGACATGGACATGGTGCAAGAGATCAGCGACTGGGTGATCGTGATGGCCGAGGGTCGGATCATCGCCGAAGGACCACCCGCGACGATCGGCGAGAACAAAGCAGTGGTCGACGCGTACCTCGGGTCGTCGCACGACTCGGCGCTGCAACTCGACGACGAAGACACCGAGCACGACATCGACGCGAACGGCGACGATGTCGCTGGTTCGGCGATCGACGAGGGAGCGACCGACGATGAGTGAACCCCTGCTGATCGCCGACGATCTCACCGCCGGATACATCCCGGGTGTCGACATCCTCAACAACTGCTCGCTGACCCTGAACGAGGGCGAGCTGGTCGGCATCATCGGGCCCAACGGCGCCGGCAAGTCGACGCTCGTCAAGGCGATGTTCGGCCTCGTCACGGTCCGCCTCGGCAGCGTCAAGCTGCGCGGTGAGGAGATCGCCAACCTGAAGGCGCACTCGCTGGTGAGTCGGGGCGTCGGATACGTCCCGCAGAACAACAACGTGTTCCCGGCGCTCACCATCGGGGAGAACCTCGAGATGGGCACCTTCCTCGAGCCGAAGAAGTTCAAGGAGCGGTTCGAGCGGGTCGGTGAGATGTTCCCGAGGCTCGTCGAGCGGCGCGAGCAGCGGGCCGGCTCGTTATCGGGCGGCGAACGCCAGATGCTCGCGATGGGTCGGGCGCTGATGATGGACCCATCGGTCCTGCTCCTCGACGAGCCGTCGGCAGGGTTGTCGCCGGCGTTGCAGGACGAGGTGTTCATCCGGTGTCACCGGATCAACAAGGCCGGGATCTCGATCGTGATGGTCGAGCAGAACGCCAGCCGCTGCCTCCAGATCTGCCACCGCGGCTACGTGCTCGACCAGGGCACCAACGCTTACACGGGCACCGGCAAGGAACTGCTGACCGATCCCAAGGTCATCGAGCTCTACCTCGGCACCCTCGTCAAGACCCACCAGTGATTCCGGCCGGATCGCACGCCGGCTGCGTTCCGCCTCGCCGCTCGCTGACCGAAGTCAGCTCGGGCTCGTCGCGCCTTGTCGTCGCACGATCCGGAATCACGGGCGATGGTGTTCGTCGGTGGCGTGTTCACCTCGCGGCACGGTCCGGGATCGTGCGCGCTGCCGGGACGCACCCCGCCACCCTCCTGAGATCCCGATTCCTTGCCGGCTGCGTTCCGCCTCGCCGCTCGCTGACCGAAGTCAGCTCGGGCTCGTCGCGCCTTGTCGTCGCACGATCCGGAATCATGGGCGATGGTGTTCGTCGGTGGCGTGTTCACCTCGCGGCGCGGTCCGGGATCGTGCGCGCTGCCGGGACGCACCCGGCCACCCTCCTGAGATCCCGATTCCTTGCCTGTGTTCCCGGCGCGGTTCGGCGCGCGAGGGCCCCGGGTTGCCCCGGGGCCCTTGTCGTGTGTTCAGCTGTTCAGGCTGCTGGTGTTGTTGTTCAGAGTGAGCCTTCGACGGAGCCGACGACTTCGAGAGCGCCGGTGTCGTCGAACTGCAGGATCAGGATCGAAGCAACCGAGGGCTCACCAGCGTCGATGAACTCGAGCGGACCCGAGACACCGTCGTAGTCGATGTCGGTGCCGGCTTCGACCAGCGCCAGACAATCGGCATAGGTGGTGCACTTCTCACCGTCTTGGGTGACCCCGTTGATCTCGGCACCGATCGCGACACCATCATCGGACCCCGCGATCGCAGCCGCGAGCGCCGTGATGATGACCGTGTCGTACGACTCCGCCGAATACGAGAAATCGATCAGACTCGGATCGACCCCCAACAACGCATCACGGAAATCAGCCATCGTGCCGGCCACATCGACACCGGGCAGGGTGCCCTTCATGCCAGCCACCACCGACGGATCATCGAACGCCGCCGCCAACGCATTCCCCATGTTGCCGTCAGTGCCATACACCAACTTGTCCGCAGGACCGAACCCGGCCTCGATCAAACCACCCAAGATCTTGGAGGTCTCATCGAACCCGATGATCACGATCGCATCCGGATTCGCATCCACCACAGCCGCGATCTCGGCATCGAAGTTCTCGGCCTGCGGATCATACGTCTCGGTCTCGCCATACACGACCGTGCCACCACCAGCGGTATACGGCTCGATCGTGTACTGCTGCAACCCGGTCCCGTACGCATCATTGAGCACCAAGAACGCTGCAGTCTCAGCCCCATCAGCCAACATCACATCAGCCAACGCAGCACCCTGCACCACATCCGACGGCGCCGTCCGGAAATACAAACCATTGTCGTCATACGTCGTGAACGTCGGCGACGTGTTCGCCGGCGAGAAATGCACCTTGCCGGCCTGAGTGATCTTGTCGATCACCGTCAACGACACACCCGAGCTGGCAGCACCAATGAACGCATCAACATCTTCAGCAAGAAGACGATCAACCGTCGCATTCGCAACCTCACCATTATCACCCGAGTCACCCGGCAACCACACCACATCAGCACCGAGCACACCACCAGCGGCATTCACATCATTCACCGCCAACTGCACCGCAGCAAACTCAGGCGGTCCAAGAAACGCCAAGTTCCCCGTCTCCGGCAAAATCCCACCCAACTTCAGAACCCCATCGGATCCCTCGGAGGCGGGAGGCTCCTCGGCGGGAGGTTCCTCGGCGGCGGGCTCCTCGGCGGCGGGCTCCTCGGCGGCGGGCTCCTCCGCAGCGGGCTCCTCCGCAGCGGGCTCTTCGGCCGGCTCGTCTGCTCCGGCGGTGTCGGCGACTGGCTCGGAGGTGTCGTCGTCATCGCCGCCGCAAGCTGCGGCAACGAGCGAGAGGCCCACGATCAGAGCGCCGACACGACGCACACGTGATTTCTGCATGTTTGGTTTCTCCCCCTGGGTTTGGCGAGACGGGCTTGTCTCGTCAGCTTGGGACGCTCCAGCGTAGGTGGAATCGACACCCCGGAACAACCATTCCTTCGGTTCGTTCATTACGGTCGGTCCTGTGCCTCGGCGACACCGTCACTCCCGTCACTCCCGTCCCGACGACCCGTGGTCCGTGTTGGGTCTCCAGCCGGGTTCATCGCCCGCTGCGGTCCAGGAGGCTCGCCGGGAGCTCGCCAAGCGTGCCCACCCTGACGTGGGCGGCACGGTCGAGGCGATGCAGCGCCTGAACGATGCGGCGGAGGCCGCGCTCCGCGAGGTTGCCTCGTCCGGTTCGAGCGGTGCCGCTCGCCCGGGTCGGAGGCCTCCGTCGGACGGCGCCGATCACGGTCGCCGCCGTCGCGGCGAGGCGGTGGTCGGACCGCCGGGGGAGCGGCGCGATCACCCATCGTTCACGGTGGAGGCGCTACCGGTCCACACCTTCGAGGGCTTGCTCGTCGTGGCGTCCTGGCTCGGAGAGCTCGTACTCGACGAACCACCGTACGAGCTCGAGGTCTCGCTCAGCGAGCCGGTCCGCGGTTGGTGCCGGCTCGAGATCGTGCCCGACGCGGGGTCGTCGACCGTGAGCCTCGCGGTCGCCGCCGAACCCGGCTACCCGGCACCCGACATCGACCTGGTCCGCGACGTCTGGATCGACGGACTCAATCGTCTCGACTGGGACGATCTCGATCGGCAGCAGGGTCCGAGGCGGCCGCCTTCCTGAGGCGATCGCGCACGGCGTGGCCGATCCCCTCGGCCGGCGGCATCACGACGACGATCGCATCGAGCTGTCGTTGGTCGGCCGCTCTCAGATCGGCGTACAGCAGTTGTGCGGACGCAACCAGATCCTGGGTGCGATCGAGCACCTCGACCCGACGTCCGCGTGAACGCTCGACGCCGGCGATCGCCATCGCCTCGATGCGATCGTCGGCGAGGAGCACCGCGCAGTCGGGGGCGTAGTGCGAGCGCAGCATCCCGCTCGCCCGACTCGGCCCGGCGGCCGCTCCCACCGGGCGCTCGAGGAGCCGTTCGATCTCCTGTTCGGTGATCGCTCCGGTTCGCAGCACCTGGGGCGGATCGACGGACAGGTCGACGATCGTGCTCTCGACGCCGACGTGGCATGCGCCACCGTCGAGCACGAGGTCGCGGTCAGGATCGAGCAAGGCGCCGAGATCGGCGATCACGTGGTCGGCGGTCGTCGGGCTCACCTTGCCGAACCGGTTCGCGGACGGAGCCGCCACTGCCTCGCCGAAGCGTTCCAGCAGGTCGAGGGTCATGTGGTGGGCAGGCACGCGGACGCCGATGGTGGAACGGCCACCAGTGAGGTGGTCACCGGCGCGAGGCCCGCGCGGCAGGAGCATCGTCAGGGGACCGGGCCAGCAGGTGTCGGCCAGCCGTTCGCCGGCGCCGGAGAGGTCTGCCACCCAGCCTCCGAGGGCCTGGACGCCGGTGACGTGGACGATCAGGGGATGATCGGTCGGCCGTCCCTTGATAGCGTAGATACGGGCAACGGCATCCGGTCGGCTCGCATCGGCTGCGAGTCCGTACACCGTCTCGGTGGGGATCGCAACGAGACCGCCCGCCGCGAGTCGCTCGACCGCGAGATCGACATCGGTGGAACGCAGCCGGTCAGCCGGGGATGGCATCGAGGAACTCGAGGGTTGCATCGATGAAACCGAACGATTCGGGCGTGGCGAAGTGATCGGTGCGCCGCAGCACGCTCAGGCGGGCGTCGGGCAATGCCGCAACCAGTCGATCGGCCGGAATCACGAAGTCCTGGTCGCCGACTGCCACCAGCACGGGGCAGGCGACGCGTGCCAGCTGGGCCTCGGTGATCGGCTCGTCCGGCGGACGTTTCATGACTGCGGCGAGTGCCACGGGGTCGTTGCCAGGCTGATGGGCGTACTGCGCGAACAGCCGCGCTCGGTTGTCGTCGCCGGCGGCGGAACCCGAGTCGTCGCCCGCGATCGCAGCGATGATGCGTCGGGTCGCGTCGTCGTCGTGTTCGAACACGTTGCGACCGATGCCGGCGAGGACGAGACGACGGAATCGGCCGGGTCGGGCGATGGCGGTCCGGAGCAGGGTCAGTGCGCCGAGCGAGAAGCCGATCGCGTCGACCGGTTCGTCGGGCATCGCGTCGAGCACCCGCCCGGTCAGATCGGCGTAGTCCTCGGGATCGTGTGGCTTGGGTGCATCGCCGTGTCCGAGCAGATCGACGCCGATGACCGGGCGTCCGGCATCGGCGAGCAGCATCGTGAACCCGCTCCGCTCCCACGTCGTGGCGAACGAGCCGCCCCAACCGTGAACGAGGAGGACGGGCGGGTCCGGAGCGAGCGACACGACAGCAGCGTACGCGCGCGCCACGTCCCGTTAGCCTGTGGCGGCCGGTCAGGCAGGAGAACCCATGAAGATGTTGCACCCCCATCCACCTCACGATCTCACCTACAACGACGTGTTCATGGTGCCGAGCCTGTCGTCGGTGGGATCCCGCTTCGGGGTCGATCTCACCACCCCTGACGGGATCGGCACCACGATCCCGCTGGTGGTGGCGAACATGACCGCAGTCGCCGGGCGTCGGATGGCCGAGGTGGTCGCTCGTCGCGGTGGTGTCGCCGTCCTCCCGCAGGACATCCCTGTCGACGTCATCGACGGGGTGGTGGGCTGGGTGAAGACCCGGCATCCGGTGTTCGAGACACCGATCACGCTCTCGCCGAGCAACACCGTCGGCGATGCGCTCAGCCTCGTCCACAAGCGGGCACACGGCGCCGTCATCGTGATCGACGGCGCCGGACGCCCGATCGGGGTGTTCACCGAGCACGACGCCTCGGGTTTCGATCGGTTCACGCAACTCCAGCACGTCATGAGCACCGAGCTCGATACGCTCCCTGCCGACATCACACCGAGTGCCGCGTTCGACCGGCTGCACGGGGAACGTCGCACCCTGGCGCCGGTCGTGGACGACGACGGGCGTCTGCTCGGACTGCTGACGAGCACGGGAGCGTTGCGGTCGACGATCTACCGACCGGCAGTCGACGGAGAGGGCCGGCTGCTCGTCTCGGCCGCCGTCGGGGTCAACGCCGACCCCGTCGGACGCTCGCGTGAGCTGGTTCGCATCGGCACCGACGTGCTGGTGATCGACACCGCCCACGGCCACCAGTCGCGGATGCTCGACGTCGTCGAGCAGGTGCGCAGCGCATGCCCCGATGCGACGATCGTCGCCGGCAACGTCGTGACCGCGGCCGGCACTCGGGAGCTGATCGGCGCGGGCGCCGACATCGTCAAGGTCGGGGTGGGGCCGGGCGCGATGTGCACCACCCGCATGATGACGGGTGTCGGCCGTCCCCAGTTCTCGGCGGTCGTCGAGTGCGCCGACGAGGCGACCCGGTACGGCAAGCACGTGTGGGCCGACGGTGGCGTCCGGTTCCCTCGTGACGTCGCCCTCGCACTGGCTGCGGGCGCCGCGAACGTGATGGTCGGCTCCTGGTTCGCCGGAACGCACGAATCGGCCGCCGACACCCTTCGCGACACCGACGGTCGGTTGTACAAGGAGAGCTTCGGGATGGCCTCGAACCGCGCGGTGAAGAACCGGACCAAGACCGAGAGCGAGCTCGACCGTGCCCGCAAGGAGCTGTTCGAGGAGGGCATCAGCACGTCGCGTACTGTACCTCGATCCCGAACGGCCGGGCGTCGAGGACATCATCGATCAGATCGTTGCCGGTGTGAGGTCGGCGTGCACGTACGCCGGCGCCGCCACGATCCCGCAATTCCACGATCAGGCCGTCGTGGGCGTGCAGAGCCACGCAGGGTACGACGAGGGTCGCCCGTTGGGGACGTCGTGGTGAGCGACGGTCGCGTCCTCGTCATCGCCATCGATGGGCCTGCCGGCGCCGGCAAGAGCACGGTCGGCCGGGCACTGGCGGAGCGGCTTCGGATCGGATACCTCGACACCGGTGCCATGTACCGAGCGATGACGTTCGCCGCGTTGCAGCGAGGTGTCGTGGAGGGTGATCTGGACGAGGTGGCCGCGATGGCCCCGACCGTCGACCTCGTCATCGAGGACGGCTCGGTGACCGTCGACGGCATCGACGCCACCAAGGCGATCCGCGGGCGCGCCGTCACCGAGGCGGTCTCCCAGATCGCCTCCAACCCAGCCGTCCGCGACGTGCTGGTCGAGCGCCAGCGGGCCTGGGTCGCCCAGCATGGCGGTGGTGTCGTCGAGGGCCGCGACATCGGTTCGGTCGTGTTCCCGGACGCGGATCTCAAGCTCTTCATCACGGCGTCGCCACGCGTGCGCGCCGAGCGCCGGGTACGCGAGATCGGTGGCGACGTCGACGACGTCGAGGCGGCGATCATCCATCGCGACCACTTCGATTCGTCGCGAGCGCACAGCCCGCTGACCGAGACCGACGACGCGATCACCGTCGACACGACCGGCATGACGATCGACGAGGTCGTCGAACACATCGTGGAGCAGTTGCCATGACCGAACCCGTTGCCGACGCCCACGACGGCCACGACGCCGCCACACCGGCCGAATCGCCCGCTGTCGACGCGACCCGTGGTGTTCGGCCCACGATCTCGAAGACGTCGGCCAGCGTCGCGAAGCCCGAGACGTTCCTCGCCGGAAACGGCCTCGGGAGCCGAATCTTCTATCGGTTCGGGTGGTTGCTGGTGGTGCCGCTCGCACGGCTCTACACGCGACTCACCGTCAATGGCCGCGAGCACCTTCCCCAACACGGAGCGTTCGTGCTCGCCCCAACCCACCGCTCGTACCTCGACACGCCGTTCGCCGGCTGTGTTCGCTGGAAGCGCATGCGGTTCATGGGCAAGCACACGATGTGGAAGAACCGCCAGTTCGGCTGGATCTTCTCCGCGCTGGGTGCGTTCCCGGTCGAGCGTGGCACCGCCGACCGGGAGGCGCTCCGACGCTCGATCGAGGTGCTCGAGATGGGTGATCCGCTGGTGCTGTTCCCGGAGGGCGAGCGCAAGCAGGGGCCCGTCGTGCACCCGCTGTTCAACGGTGCGGTCTATATCGCGATCAAGGCGGGAGTGCCGATCGTGCCGGTCGGCATCGGCGGCTCCGAGCGGGTGATGCCCAAGCACGCCAAGTTCATCTACCCGCGCAAGGTCCACGTCGAGATCGGTCCGCCGATCCCACCACCGGTGGCGCCCGATGGTGGCCGCTTGCCCCGCACCGCCTACCAGGAACACTCGGCGAAACTGCACGGGGAGCTCCAGCGCCTCTTCGATCTCGCGATGGAGCGCGTGCCCTGGGAGTACCCGGTCGACTGAGGCCCAGCAGCGATCAGAGGTCGAACGAGGCCCGGAGCGCTCTCGCCAGCGCAGGCGGGTCAGCGGTGCCGCACAGCTCGCGGGCCGAGTGCATCGAGAGCTGCGGTACGCCGACGTCGACGGTGTCGATGCCGAGACGCGTTGCCGTGATCGGGCCGATCGTCGACCCGCACGGCATGTTGTTGCGCGACACGAACAGCTGGAACGGGACACCTCCGGCCTCGCAGGCTCGGCGGAAGGCAGCGGCGGTCGCGGACGAGGTCGCGTAGCGCTGATTGGCGTTGATCTTGATCGCGGGTCCCGCGTTGACGAGGGGTCGATGCTCGGTGTCGTGTCGGTCGGTGTAGTTCGGGTGTATGGCATGGGCGTTGTCGGCCGAGACGCAACTCGACCGGGCCAGCGCCCGGAGGAGATCGTCGCGGTCGCCGCCGCGTGCGATGACGTGGCGTTCGAGCACCCGCTCCAACAATGGCCCGCCGGCGCCGGTCGTCGACGACGAACCGACCTCCTCGTGGTCGTTGAGGACGATCATCGCGACGCTGCCGGTCGGCGAGGCTCCGATCAGCGCGTCGACGGCGGCCCAGCACGACAACAGGTTGTCGAGCCGACCGCTCGCGAGGAGTGACCCGTCGGCACCGAGCACCGCGGCCGGCTGGACGTCGTAGAGGCACAACTCCCAGAACGCCGGTCGCGCACACCCGGCCTCTCCGGCGATCCACTCGGCGAACTCACCCATGGTCGAGCTACCCGTACCCCAGACGGGCCTGAGGTGCTGCTGGGGATCGAGCTTCAGCCCCTCGCCGTTGACGTTCCGGTCGAGGTGCACGGCCAGCTGGGGCACCCGGGCGACCGGGCGTCGAACGTCGACCAGCACGTGCTCGCCCGACGGCAGCGTGAGCCGGCCGGCCACCCCGAGATCGCGGTCGAGCCACGAGTTGTTGAGAATCCCGCCGTAGACCTCCACACCGAGCTGCTTCCAGCCTGCGATTCCCGATTCGGGGCGGGGCTTGACCCGCAGGCAGGGTGAATCGGTATGCCCCCCGGCGATGCGGAACGGTGTGTCGGGCGCGACGCTGGGAGACCGCCAGGCGACGAGCCCACCATCGCGGACCACGTACCCTGCGGCCGGGAGCTCCGACCAGTCGCCACCTTCCTCGATCGCGACGAAGCCCGCATCGTCGAGCCGGCGGGCGGCGTCCGCTGCGGCGTGGAACGGTGACGGCGCCGCGTCGAGATGGGCGCACAGGTCGTCGATCGCTGGGGTCATGGGTGCGTGTCAGCCCTTCTGGAACAGTCCCATGGGCAGGCCGGTGTGGCGGAGGTGGGAGGTTTCGTTGACGGTCACGATCGAACGCACCCCTGAGCGCGATGCAGCGATGCGGTGGATCGAGGTGTAGTTCGGATAGAAGAACCCTGGGGGCTCGGTGGGCAGCCCCAGGATGCTCGCCAAGAACAGGTTGATCACGCCTCCGTGGCAGACCACCGCGACGGTCTCGCCCGGGTGATCCGCGATGATCCGCTCCATCGCAGCCAGGACGCGCGCCTCGAACTCGGCGGGGTCGTCGAGCCCGTCTCCCAGCCCGGCGGCGAGCTCGTGGAACCGTGGGTCGCCGGCGGCCTTGAGCTCCTCGATCGGGATGTACTCCGACGAGTTCCGGTCGTACTCGGCGACGTCGTCGATGACGATCGCCTCGAGGCCGAGCTTGTCAGCGAGCGGGGTCGCGGTCTGGCGTGCGCGGCGCAGGGGGCTGGTGTACAACGCGCCGATGGTCTCGGCGCCCAGGTAGTTCGCCATATGCTCGGCCTGAGCGCGCCCGTCCGGAGACAGCTCCGGATCGGCCGGACCATTGGTCACCTCACGACGTTCCGGGAGCGCATGACGGACGAGCACCAACTCCACGAGAGACGAGACTATGCAGCGATGAGCAGGCGAACGAAGATCGTGGCCACGATCGGCCCGGCGAGCGACGAACCCGACGCGCTCGACCGGTTGATACGCGCCGGCGTCGATGTCGTTCGCCTGAACTTGAGCCACGGTCCGATCGAGGGTCATCTGGAGCGGCTCGACCGCGTACGCGCCGCGGCCGAGCGTGCCGACCGTGCGGTCGGCGTGCTCGCCGATCTGCCCGGCCCCAAGATCCGCGCCGGCAGATTTCCCGACGAAGGTGTGTACCTCGAGGCGGGTGAGTCCGTGCATCTCAGGGTCGGGACGGATGCGAGCGACACCGACACGATCCACATCGACTATCGCACCCTGCTCGACGACCTCGAGTTCGGTGATCGTGTGATCATCGGCGACGGCGCGATCACGCTTCGCATCGTCGAGGTCGACGGCGACATCGCGACGGCGATGATCGAGACGGGAGCCCGGACCCAGGGACGTCCGGGTGTGCACTTGCCATCCGAACGAACCCATCTCGCGACGCCCACCGACGCTGATCTCGTGTTGGCCGAACTCGTAGCGGCCGCCGGTGTCGAGTTCATCGCCGTGTCCTTCGTGCGCGACGGCGCCGACGTGACGAAGGTTCGCGAGGTCGTCGGCGATCGGGCCGAGCTGGTCGCGAAGATCGAGACCAGCGCCGCGATCGACAACCTCAGCGAGTTCCTGGAGGTCTCCGACGCGATCATGGTCGCGCGCGGTGATCTCGGCATCGATTGCCCCCTCGAGGACGTGCCGCACCTCCAGAAGGCGATCGTGCGCCGCTGTGTCGAGTACGGGCTTCCCGTGATCACCGCGACCCAGATGCTCGAATCGATGATCATCGCCCCGTCGCCGACGCGGGCCGAGGTCACCGATGTCGCGAACGCGGTCTTCGACGGAACCGACGCGCTGATGCTGTCGGGGGAGACCGCGATCGGACACGACCCCGCAGCGACCGTCGCGACGATGGCAGCGATCGCCGAGCGGGCCGAGGCGGAGGCGTCGTACCGGCACTGGGCAGCCCGCCTCGGACGGATCCAGCGTGAGCGTTGGGACTCGTCATCCGACCGGATCACCGCTGCACTCACCCACGCAGCATCCGAGGCCGCGGTCGACGTCGGCGCGACCGCGATCCTGTGCTGCACCAGCAGCGGCCGGACGGCCAAGGCGATGGCTCGGTTTCGACCCGGTGCGAGCCTGCTCGCACTGTCGCCCAACGAGCAGACGGTCAACAAGCTCACCCTGTCGTGGGGTGTCGACGCGCTGACGGTCGACACCTACGCCACCACCGACGAGATCGTCTGGCACGCCGTCGAGCGTGCCGTCCAGCAAGAGCGGGTGGAGGTCGGCGATACCGTCGTCGTGCTCGCCGGATCGCCCGACCGCTCGGCGTCGACCGCCGCCGACGTGCTGCGCATCGTCCAGGTGCAGTGAACATCTGGTCGGTGACCACCGGCGTCGTCGGCGCTCGGCACGTCGTGCTCGTGCACGGTTCGCTCGACCGCTCGGCCGGCCTGCTCAAGCTGAGTCGCCGGCTCGACCGCCTGTTCCGGGTGACTCGGTACGATCGCCGAGGCTACGGACGATCATGTTCGCACACCGGTCCGTTCTCGATGCCGGCGCAGGTCGACGATCTCGCGTCGGTGATCCGGAACGCAGTCGATGCGCTCGGACCGAGCATCGTCGTCGGGCACAGCTACGGCGGCAACGTGGCGTTGGCGGCTGCGGAGTGCCATCCGGGTCTGATCGGGGCCGTGGTGACCTACGAATCGCCCTTGTCCTGGGAGCCGTGGTGGCCCCAGGACTCGGCGGGAGGCGACGCGATGGCGTGGCGCGACGACCCCGAGGAGGCGGCGGAACGATTCATGCGGCGCCTCATCGGCGACGATCGGTGGGACCGGTTGCCCCTGTCGAGCCGCACTGCTCGTCGAGCGGAGGGCCCGGCGATGGTCGACGAGCTCAGCGACCTGCGCCGGCATGCTCCTTGGACGTCGGAGCGGGTCGGGGTGCCGGTGCTGGTGCTCCACGGCGAGCACGGCCACGCGCACCACCGGACGGGCTCCGAGACGCTGGCCTCGATGCTGCCCGATGCCGAGCTGCGCACGGTTCCGAGCGCCCGGCATTTCGGCCCGAACACGCACCCGGACCTGATCGCCGACCTGATCGCCGACTTCGCGGACCGCGTCGTCGCGTGATCGCGTCGCTGCGCCACCGCATCGTGGTGTGACCGCATCGTGGTGTGACCGCATCGTGGTGTGACCGCATCAGACCCGAGACGCAAGGGTCATCACCGCCGCGGCAGACGCAGCGCCGGTCGCCAGGGTCAGCGAGCCCACCATGCCGAACGCGTCGTAGAGCTGACCGGAAGCGACGACGGCACCACCACGTGCGAGTGTGCCGAACGCGTTGCTGATGCCGATCGCACGGCCGCGGGCGTCCGGGGCAGCCTCGGTCACGACCGTGAGCGACGAGACGAAGCCGTACTCGAAACCGGTGAGGAACACGAGGAGCCCGGCGATCGCCGACGTCCGCGTCGAGCCTGCCGTCGCCATGATCGCGATCCCGGCACCGAGGACGACCAGGCCGATCAGGACGGAACGGCGGGCACCGATCCGATCCCCGAAGGAAGCGACCGACGTCGACGAGCACAGCTCGACGATGCCGAACCCGGCGGCGACGAGTCCGAGCCCACCGGTCGACAAGCCGTACGCGTCGTCGAGCCACGCGCCCGACACGACGAAGACGCCGAGACCCGTCGCAGCGATGAACGCCGAGGCGAGCATCGGCGGCCACGCCGAGCGGGGGAGGGCGACCCTGGCGGTTCCGGCAGATCCATGGGTCTGCGCTGGCGCTCGCCCGGCGCGGACCATCCGCTGCACGACCACGGCGGCGATCGCGCTCGCAGCAGCGAGGGCCACGTAGGGGCCCCGCCATCCGAACCACCGGATCAGCAGGGCGAGCACCGGTGCCCCGACGAGCAGCGCGATCGCCCACGAGGTCTCGAACGCCCCGATCGCTCGGCCCCGCGCCGCGAACGCCACCCGGTGTCCGATCCATGCGTGACCGGCGACCGTGAGGTTCCCGACGCCGACGACGAGCAACGCGAAGGCGATCGCGAACGTGGTGGTCGTCCCGCCGAGTGCGATCAACGACGACATCGTGACGGCCGCGAGTCCGAGGACGAAGACCCTGCGCTCGCGACCGCGATCGAGCGACGGACCGGTCGCCAGCGTGGAGAGTCCACCGAGCTCGCAGACGCCCATGATCCCGGTGAGTGTGCCCGTCGTCGACGAAAAGGCCCGCTCCAGCGTCGGGAGGAATGGTCCCACCCAGCGAAGCGCCGTGTTCGACACGACCTTTGCGCCCGTGAGGACGACGAGTTGCGCCCTCGTCGAGCGGTGGGTCGCCGGCACGACCGCCGACTGCGTCACGACGAGGAGTCGGTCGAGATGTCGATGTCGCGTCCGAGGAACGAGCACGTGGTGTCGCCCCGCACCCCGCCTTCGCGAACCTTGTCGGCGCACTCGTCGAGCGACGAGCGCTGGGTCCATACCAGCAGCGCGAGCAACCCGAGGATCACGACGAGCGCGACCTTCTGCCCGACCTCCTTCATGACCCACGCCGAGACCAGTGCCAGGACGACCAGTGCGACCACGACGACGATTCCGATCGTCTTGGCCTGACCGAGGGTGAGCGCGACCACGACGCCACCTTAGGAGCCGTACCGCGGGGCGCCAGCGACAGACGAGACGCCGGACCCGACCGCAACGAACCGAACGAAACGACCCATCCGTTCGAGTCCTGTGCGTCGGCTCCCCGTATGGTGGGGCAATGGCCGACCAGCCGATCCAGATGTCCGCGGGGCTCCCGACGACCGTCCTGCCCGAGCCCGACGCCGACGAGCAGCGTGCGCTCCAGCTGGCCCTCGCCACCGCGGACGCCCGTTCGGCGCTCGCTGCGGTCGTGACCGATCATCCACGATCGTCGACGGCTTGGGCAGCGCTCGGCGACCACGGACGCGACGTGATCGAGCGGTACGCGGCCTACCGTGTCGGCTACCACCGCGGCCTCGACGCGCTGCGCGCCAACGGTTGGCGTGGCTCGGGCTACGTGCGCTGGTCGGAGCCCGGCAACCAGGGGTTCCTGCGCAGCCTGCTCGGGCTCCACCTCGCCGCCGAAGCGATCGGCGAGGCCGACGAGGCCGAGCGCTGCGCGCAGTTCCTGCTCCAGCTCGATCCGACCGGCGTACCATCCGACATCATCGAGGCGGTGCGTCGCCCGTGAGCTCGGGCCGCACAGCGGTCGGCGTCGTCCTCACCGGCGGTGCGAGCAGCCGGATGGGCACCGACAAGGCGTTCGTCGTCGTCGACGGGGCACCCATGGTGGTGCGGGTGGCCGACGCGCTCTGGGAGGCCGGGTGTCATCCGGTCGAGTGCCAGGGCGGCGACGTCGACAGGATCTCGGCGCTCGGGCTCAGTGCCATCCCCGACATGACACCCGGCGCCGGCCCGGTGTCGGCGATCCGCGAGGCATTGCGGCGCAACCACGGCCCGATCGTGGTCGCGGCGTGCGACCTCGCCGATCTCGACGCGGCGACCGTCCGCAGCGTGATCGACGTCGGACAGCACGCAGCGGTGGCCGTCGCCGAGAGTGATGGCCACCACCACCTGCTCTCGTACTGGTCGATCGGCTCGGCCGAACTGCTCGACGAGGCGCTCGGCGAGGGCCGATCGGCGTACAGCGACGTCCTGGATCGCCTCGGGGCCACGGCCGTCCCGGTGTCCTCTGCCGCGATGCGCAACGTCAACCGGCCCGACGACGTGGGCTGACGCCGGTATCCTTCGCGCCCGTATGCCGATTCAGGAGATCACCGTCGACGCGCTGGCCGATCGACTCGCCGAGGGTGCTTTGCTCGTCGACGTCCGCGAACCGGACGAGTATGCCGGCGCCCGGGTTGACGGGGGTGTGTTGGTCCCGTTGGCCACCGTGCCGTCCAGGATCGACGCGTTCCGTGGCGAGGGCCCGACCTACGTGATCTGCCGCTCGGGTGGTCGCAGCATGCACGCCTGCGAGTTCCTCGCTGAGCAGGGACTCGACGTGGTCAACGTCGCTGGTGGCATCCTCGCCTGGATCGCATCGGGTCGTGACGTTGCGACCGGTGCCGCGTGAACGCCCGCCACGCACATCGCTGGATCGACCAGCAGTCCGAAATCGACGACGTGGTCGCGGCTCTGCTCGAACAGGAGCGCTACGCGATCGACACCGAGTTCCATCGCGAACGCACCTACTTCCCGGCCCTGGCACTGGTCCAGCTGGCTTGGCGCGACCAGCTGGTGCTCGTCGATCCGTTGGCCGTCGACATCACCAGCCTCGCACGCCTGTTCGACTCCGACGTGCTGGCCGTGTTCCACGCTGCCCAACAGGACCTCGACGTACTCACCCATGCCGTCGGTGCCGTGCCGCGACGGTTCTTCGACACCCAGATCGCCGGCGGGTTCGTCGGATACGGAACCCCGTCGTTGGTCGCGTTGCTGAGTGGCGAGATCGGCGTCAACCCGCCCAAGGGCGACCGCTTGACCGATTGGCTCCGTCGCCCGCTCACCGATGCCCAGCGGGAGTACGCGGCTGCCGACGTCGCCTACCTGCTGGAGGTGCACAGTCTCCTGCTGGGACAATTGCAGGAGCTCGGACGGGTGAAGTGGGCGGAGGAGGCCTGCGCCGAGTTGCGTGAGCGGCCGACGAGCGGTCTGAACCCCGAGGATGCCTGGGCCCGCCTCAAGGACGTTCGTGGACTTCGGCCGCGGCCGCGCGCGATCGCTCAGGCAGTGGCTGCGTGGCGCGAGCGGACCGCGATGGAGCGCAACGTGCCGGTGCGTCAGGTGCTGCCCGATCTGGCCGTTCTGGGGATCTCGCAGCGTCAGCCGAACAATGACAAGGAGCTGGCGCAGGCGCGCGGCGTCGACGAGCGCTTCAGTCGCGGCAAGGTCGCCGCGCAGATCCTTGCGGCGGTCGCGGAGGGCAAGCAGGCCGAACCGCCGCCGGCCCGAGGCGGCGGTGACGACCTCGAGCGCGATCTTCGGCCGGCCGTCAGCTTGATCTCCGCGTGGGTGAGTCAGGTCGCGAAGTCGGAGAAGATCGATACCTCGATGCTTGCTACCCGTGCCGATCTGGTCGCCTTCCTGGTCGACGATCCCGACGCCCGGCTGGCTCGCGGATGGCGCTCGGAGCTGCTCGGCGAGGGTATCAACCGCCTGATCCATGGGCGCGCGGCCTTGACGTTCGATCGCGGGAGTGGACTCCGCTTGGTCGACGTCGCCGACTGAGCTGACGGAGATGTCGTTGCTGGTGATCGTGTGCGGGCCGATCAGGCGCGCTCGGCCCGCACAGCGCCGCGAACCCTGCGCCACAAGGAGTCGAACACCGTGATCGGATCACCGGCCCGACTGCCGTAGGAGTGGATGCTGCGCCGCTCGCCGAGCGCCTGGTTGACGATCACGCGTTGGGGGATCGCAGGCGACCAGAGTGCCGCGCGGCCCACGATCCGGGCGAGCTCATCGACGCGACGTTCGGCCTCACGCGAGACGGCGGGAACCCGATTGAGCACGACGCCGGCCAGTTCGAGGTCCCCGTTGGTGGTATCCCAGACGTCATCGAGCAGATCCGCGACACCGCCGATGCCGCGCAGCCCCAGCGCTGACGGTTCGACGACGACGAGCGCGTGCCTGGACGCAGTCAGTGCGTTCCGGGTGAGGTGGCCGAGCGAAGGAGGACAGTCGATGAGGACGGCCTCGTACTCGTGCTCGATGTGATCGAGCCCGCGCCTGAGGCGTCGGGACGGCCCGGACTCCAGATCCTGGAGCCTGGGCGCGCTGGGGAGGACGTCGACGTACTCCGACCATGACGATGGCTGGATGAGGGCCCGAACATCGACTCGCTTCGACTCGAGGAGGTCGGCGACGGTGCTGTCGAGCCCCGCTGGGTCGAGGCCGAGCACCCACGTCGACGATGCCTGGGGGTCGAGGTCGACGACAAGCACACGGCGGCCGGCTGCAGCCGCGGCCGAGGCGAGTCCGAGGGTCACGGTGGTCTTGCCGACGCCACCTTTCTGGTTGAGGATCGCCAGGGTGCGGCGCATGGTGCCATCGTGCCATGGCCGGCCGGGATCGTGACAGACGTCGCGCGACCTGGCAGAAGGCACCGCAGAGGAGGGAGTACCCGGTAGAGTGGCCTGCAATGTCAACTCTCTAGCCTCTGGGAGCCCTGTCGTGAAGAAGGGTCGTCATCGCCGCTTCGAAGAAGCGCGAAAGCTGAAGCAGTCGGGCCCTGGGGCCTTCGATCTCGGATTCGGGGATCGTTCGCGCGACGATGCGAACGACGAGGACGAGTATGCGGCGCTCGCCGAGAAGTACGGCGTCACGTTCGACGACGACGAGGACTCCGACGACTGACCAGCAGCCGTGTCACGGCCGGGTCACCGCCGGCGGACGGTGGGGTGGGGCAGTGGGACCCAACCGGGGCGCTCGATCTGCTCGACCATCAGCGTGTAGATCTGTAGCCCGATGAGTTCCACGATCTCGTCGCGTGACGACCGGTAGACCGGCTCGGCACCGCTGAACGCCTCGGCTGCCTCGGTGCACCACCAGTGGAAGTCGTTGCCGCCCTCGCCCCAGTCACGCCGCTTCCACTCCCGCAGCCGTGAGGTGACGTGGCCGTTCTCGTCGGTCGAGTGCTCGAGCCGGATCGGAACCTGCCAGCACACGTTCGGCTTCCAGTCGAGGGGCCGTTCACCGGCCTCCACCGCAGCGATGTGGAGCGCGCAGCCGGGGCCGCCCTCGAAGCCGGGACGGTTCAGGAAGATGCAGGCGTCGTCGACGAGGCGAGTGACGGTAACCTGATTGCCGTCGTCGTCGGGTTCGCTCGGCCGGAGGAACCCACCCTTGACCGCCTTGGCGTGGAACTGCATGTGCTCGGGGCGGACGCGCACGAACGCCCGCACGACGGTCTGCACATCGTCGTCGTCGACGAAGTGTGCGCCGTAGCTGCAGCAACCCTGCGCCATCTCTGGTGCAGGTGCGTCGAGCACGCCCTGACATCCCTCCCCGTAGATGCATCGGTGGTGCGAGCGAAGGTACGTCGCGTCGAAGACCCAGGTCCGCAGCTCCTCCGGGTCCTCGAACGAGATCCACTCGTGCACGGAGTCGGCGACCGTCATCGAGAGCACGCTACCGACATGCCCGAACAGGTGGACGGCACAGGTGCGGCAGCCGCACTACTCCGGTCGGGACTCGAACCGGCGGCCGTGCGCCGGATCGGCGACCGTGGCGTGGAGCGTCGACGGAGGGCCCTGGAGTCCGTCGACCAGATCGAACCGATCGCGTGCGAACGGGCGTGGTTGATCCTGCCGTGGGCCGAGCGCGGTGCGGGCCGGGGATGTGGCGACGATGGTGCGGTCGTCGAGGCCCTTGGTGTGTCGGACGAACCGATTCCCGAGTCCGGCGTGAGTCGATGCGAGGGGTTTGACGATGATGTCTCCCGGGTCGGTCTCGCGACGGAGCAATGCCGTGAGGCTGCCGTCGGTCGCGACGACGACGGTGTCGGCGAGGTGGTCGGCGTCGGCCGGGCTGTCGATCGACGCCTTGCACACGACGGTGGGCACCTTGAGTGCACTGGCGAGGCGGGTCGCCGTGGCGGACGCGAGCTCGACCGCGCTGCGGTGATCGAGTCGCCGATCGCTCTCGTCGATTGCGATCACGACCCTCTTCGGGGCCACACGAATCGCGGCCGCGCGAACGACGAGGACCGGCACCGGCGTGGCCAGGAGCAGAGCGTCGACGGCCTCGCCGAAGAACGATTCGCGTCGTGTCGACCATCCCTTCCAGCCGATCACGATGCATGTCGCGTCCTGCTCGACGGCGGCGCGGAGCGCCCCGGCTCCGGGCGAAGCATCCAGTCGCACGTCGCTCCTGGCCTCCGCACCATGGGCCAGCACGGTGCGTTCGACGCCCGCGGTCAACTCCTCGCGTCGACGATGCACCTCGGGAGGTGTGGTGCCCAATCCGAGGATGGAGAGCGGCAGCACCGTCCCGGAATCGTTCGCGGCGAGCGCCGAGGCGATCTGGATCTGCGCAGCGGCACGTGCAGGCCCCGAGATCGGGAGGAGCACGCGCTTGCCCAGACGCTCGATCTTCGCCGGTGGTGGAGGGAGCCTCGATGTCACGAGATCGCCGACGAGCGACGCCGTCACGCAGGTGATCAAGATGACGATGATCACGGCGTTCACGGTCGACTCGTCGAGCAGGCCGATCTCGAACCCGACGAACACCGCTGCGAGCGTCGCAGCCGCTTGCGCGACCGAGAGCGAGAACAGGGCGGCGATCTCGGCGCCACGCCAACCGAAGATCCGCCCGGTCGCCACCGCTGCCACCGCCTTCCCCGACACGACGGCAACCGTGAACCCGGCCGCCCGCAGCAACGTCTCCCGGTCGGACACCAACAGCGACGGGTCGACCAACATGCCGACAGAGATCATGAACAGCGGGGTCAGCAGGTTCGATCCGAAGAAGCCGACCTGAGCGGCAAGGGCGCTGCCATGGACGACGAGTCGGTTCAGGGCGAGCCCCGCCAGGAACGCGCCGATGATCGGCTCCACACCGGCGAGCTGGGCGATCCCCGACGATGCGAACAGCGCGACCATCACGAACAAGAATCGTGCCGATCGCTCCTGGCCGATCGACGCGAAGAACCACGCCGCGATACGTGGCAGCACGAGCACGATCGCCACCGCCGCCGCGACCAAGAGCGGGCCCGTGGTCAGCGCGTAGGTCCAACCGAGGTCGCCCTGGTCCAGCCGCGCCACCACCACCAGGAACAGCAGTGCTGCCGTATCGGTGATGACGGTGCCTCCCAGGCCGACCGCCACCGCTCGGTTCTCCGTCACCCGTGCCCGCTGGAACACCGGATACGACAGCAGCGTGTGGGACGACCAGCACGAGGCGAGCAGAAGCGCTGCGAGCCACGAGTAGCCGAGCCAGAGATGGACGGCCAGGCCGCCGGCGAACGGCGCGGCGAACGTGAGGACGCCGAACACGACCGTCTGGCGGCGCTCGGATCGGAGGACGTCCCGATCCAACTCGAGGCCGGCCTCGAACATCAAGAACAACAGCCCTGCACCGCCCAACAGGGCGACGGGACCGTCGCGATCCAGGATCCCGAGGCCGAACGGACCGATCAGGATGCCGCCGATCGTGAGACCGACCAGACCGGGGAGCCGCAGTTGCTCGGCAACGCGTGGCATCACGAGCACCACGAGGAACAACACGACGAACACGCCCGATGGCCCGGTGACGGGGAGATCGAACGGCAGCGACGCGGTCATCGGCGCCCGACAGGTCGGGTCGGGTCTCGTCGCCGTCGGTCGGGTCGCGGATCACGCGCCCGGGCCCATCCCGAACCATCGATTCCGTGGTTGCGTCGGCCGCGGACCCGATCGGGAGGGACACAGTGCACGATGTTGATCAGATCACGGCTCTCGAGGAATGTGTCGGCGCGGGCGCGGCGGGCACGAGTCGGCTGTCATCGACCGGCACGAGGTCCGCCCCGGGAGTGTCCACGCAGTCGGACATGCCACCACCTTCGTCTCGCGATCAGACGTGCATCCTGATCGATGTGCGTGACGGATCGATGACAGCTCGGTGCCACATTGGTGTTCGTTTCGGTCTGTCATGCACGCGGCCCCGACCGCGGCCGGTGGGTTTCACGGTCGCCGAGGTGTCGGCCTGGGCCCGGACGGTTCAGCGCCCCACCGTCCACCCGCAACAACCCGAGCCTTCGCATCCACGCCGACGATCCGGGTGGTGCGCAGCGCCCGCGCGCAGGAACCGACGGCATCGGATCGCGAGCCCGTCGGTAGGCTGTCCGGCCTATGAGCGACCGGATCACCGCCGACGGCCTCCGACAGTCCTTCCTCGACTTCTTCGCTGCGAAGGATCACGCTGTCGTGCCATCGGCATCGCTGATCCCGCACGATCCGACGGTCATGTTCACCGTGGCGGGCATGGTGCCGTTCAAGCCCTACTTCGTGGGCGACGAGGTGCCGCCGTACGCCCGCGCCGTCAGCTCGCAGAAGTGCGCCCGCGCCGGCGGCAAGCACAACGACCTCGACGACGTCGGCCGCACGAAGCGTCACCTCGTGTTCTTCGAGATGATGGGCAACTTCAGCTTCGGCGACTACTTCAAGGAAGCGATCATCCCATGGAGCTGGGACCTCGTCACCGGGGACCCGGCGAGTGGCGGCTGGGGTATGGACGGCGACCGGATGTGGATCACCGTCCACGAGACCGACGACGAGGCGGAGCAGATCTGGCACGAGTCGGTCGGGGTTCCGATGGACCGCATCCAACGCCTCGGCGACAAGGACAACTTCTGGCAGATGGGCGACACCGGCCCGTGCGGCCCGTGCTCGGAGATCCACATCGACCGCGGCCCCGAGTTCGGTCCTGAGGGCGGGCCGCTCGGCGACCCGGCCGGCGACCGGTTCATGGAGTTCTGGAACCTGGTCTTCATGCAGTACAACCAGGCGCCCGACGGCAGCCGGACCAAGCTGCCGAAGCCATCGGTCGACACCGGTGCCGGGCTCGAGCGCATCCTGGCCCTGCTCCAGGGGACCGACTCGGTCTGGGAGACCGATCTCATGCAGCCTCTGCTCGACACCGCCCAGTCGGTGACCGGCAAGACCTATCGGGTCGGCAACTACGAGGACCGCGAGAGCTTCGCGATGCGGGTGTTGGCCGAGCATGCTCGCTCGTCGACGATGCTCGTCAGCGATGGTGTGTTCCCCTCGAACGAGGGGCGTGGATACGTGCTGCGGCGCATCATCCGCCGCGCCGTGCGCTATGCGTTCCTGCTCGGCACCGACCAGCTGGTCATGCCCCGACTGGTCGAGACGGCGATCGACGTGATGGGCAACGCCTATCCGGACGTCATCAAGAACCGTGACTTCCTGGTGGGTGTGCTCACCCGTGAGGAGGAGCGCTTCCGCCACACGCTGAAGACCGGTCTCACGATCCTCGACGACGAGCTCGCGATCGGCAGCTCGCTCTCGGGCTCGACCGCCTTCCTCCTCCACGACACCTACGGATTCCCGCTGGAGCTGACCCAGGAGATCGCGGGTGAGCGCCAGATCGACGTCGATCTCGCCGGGTTCCAGTCCGAGATGACGGCGCAGCGCGAACGCGCCAAGGCCGGACGCAAGGACAACATCGCCGACGGGGAGCAGCTCGAGGCCTATCGCGAGATCGTCGAGCAGTTCGGTGTGACCGAGTTCCTCGGATACACCGACGACGAGACGCAGAGCCGGGTGCTCGCCGTCCTGTCCGCCGGCACCGACGACGATCCTGGGTTGGTCGAGATCTTCCTCGACCGGACCCCGTTCTACGCCGAGAGCGGCGGCCAGGTCGGCGACACCGGCATGATCACCACCGACGCCGGCACCGCCGAGGTGATCGACACGACATTCGCTCTGCCCAATCTGCGGCGTCACACGGCTCGCATCACCGATGGAGCGATCTCGGCCGGCCAAGCGGCCGCGGCGCAGATCGATGTCGAGCGCAGGTCGGCGATCCGGCGCAACCACACCGGGACCCACCTGCTCCACTGGGCGCTCCGGCACGTGCTCGGTGACCACGTCAAGCAGGCGGGATCGTACGTCGGCCCCGACCGGATGCGCTTCGACTTCTCGCACTACGACGCGGTCACGGACGACGAGATCGCGGAGATCGAGCAACTCGTCAACACCGAGACGTTGCGCAACGAGCGCGCCCGATCGTTCGAGACGAGCAAGACGGAGGCCGAGGCGATGGGTGCGGTCGCGTTCTTCGGGGACAAGTACGGCGACATGGTTCGTGTCCTCGAGGCCGGCCCGTCGATCGAATTGTGCGGTGGCACGCACGTCAGCGCCACCGGCGACATCGGGCTCGTGAAGGTGGTCAGCGAGTCGTCGATCGGCTCCAACCTTCGTCGAATCGAGGCGATCACGGGGGCGGCGTCGGTCGACCTCCTGCAGCGCGACGAGCGTCAGCTCGTCGAGATCGCCCAACTCGTCGGCACGACCGGCGACGTCGTCGACGGGGTGCGGCGCAAGCTCGAGGAGATCAAGACGCTCCAGGGTGAGATCAAGCAGATGCGGGCGCGGTTGGCGACCGGTCGCGCGTCCGAGCTCGCCGGTGCCGCGGTCGACGGTGTCGTGGTCGAGCGCATCGATGACGTCGAACCCAACGACCTCCGCGATCTCGCGTTGGCCGTCCGGCAGCAGCCTGGCGTGCGACGGGTCGTCCTGATGGGCGTCACGACGACCGGTGGCGTGAGCCTCGCGGCGGCCGTCCGACCCGACGAAGGGTTCCCGGCTGCCGACCTGATCAAGAACGCCGCCAGAGCCGTCGGCGGGGGCGGCGGCGGCAAGGGCGACATCGCGACTGCGGGTGGCAAGGATCCTGCCGGGCTCGACGAAGCGATGCGGATCGCCATCGAGGCTGCTACCGCGTGAACCGCTCCGCGGGCGGTTCGATTCGCCCTCCGGGAATCCGCGCGCTCGGCGTCGATCCGGGGACCAAGCGGATCGGCATCGCCGTCAGCGATCTGTCGGGAACGATCGCGTCGCCGCTGCTCGTGCTGCAGCGCAGCCGTTCGAAACAGCACGATCTCCACGAGTTGGCGCGGATCGCCCACGATGAGGAGGTGGACGTGATCGTCGTCGGGCTCCCGCTCAACATGGACGGCTCACACGGCACGTCGGCCAAGGCTGCCGTCGCCGAGGCGCGTCGGCTGGCTACGTTGGTCCGGGTGCCGGTCGAGATGCACGACGAACGCCTCACCACGGTGACGGCAGAGCGCAGCATGATGGACGCCGGCCTCGACGCGATCGAGCGGCGCAAACGGGTCGACAAGGTGGCCGCGGCGATCATGTTGCAGTCCTGGCTCGATCGTCGCGCTGCCTCGGGGACGTGAGCCCGTGAGCCTCGTCGAAGAACCAGATCTCGATCGCCGTCGGTCCGACTGGGTCGTCGACGAGTGGGACGAGGTCGGTGAGGTTCCTGCCGTCGAACCCCTCCGCCGACAGACACGAATCGTCAAGTGGGGGGTGTGGCTGACACTCGTACTCGTGGCCCTCCTGGTCATCGTCGCCGGATACGTCGGCTGGTGGTACCTCGGCAAGGTGCGGCCCGATGGTGAACGCGGCGAGGTCGCCTTCACGGTGTTCGAGACCGACACTCTCGACTCGCTGGCGGCCCGCCTCGAAGACGACGGGCTCATCGTCGACGAGTCGGTCTTCACCTGGTACGTCGGACGCAAGGGAGGTCTCGAGATCACACCCGGCTTCTACCAGCTCCCGACCGCCGACCACATGGGCAACGTGCTGTCGCGCCTTCGCACGCCGCCCGAGCAGACCTATCAGCGGGTGACGTTCCCGGAGGGATTCACGATCGAGCAGATGGCAGAGCGTCTGGCGGAGAACAACCCGCGTCTGAGCGCTGAGGCGTTCGTCGAGGCAGCGACCGATCCCCTCGTCGCGGCGCGATTGCGGGGCGCCGGCCAGGCGTCGTTGGAAGGCCTGTTGTTCCCCGACACATATCAGGTGTCGAACGCCGACAACGAGGCCCAGGTCGTCGAACGGATGATCAGCATCATGGAACGAGTCGCCGACCAGGAGGGCCTGGAGGCGAAGGCGGCTGCGATGAACCGTTCGCCGTACGAGATTCTCATCATCGCCTCGATGATCGAGAAGGAGGCCAAGCTCGACGAGGACCGCGCCAAGATCGCCCGCGTCATCTACAACCGTCTGTTCATCGACATGAACCTCCAGATCGATGCGGCTGTCCGCTACCAGGCCGAGCCAGGCGTGCCGTTTCCGGTGCTGCGCCAGCGTGACGACCCCTACAACACGTACCTCAACCCGGGCCTCCCGCCGACCCCGATCGCGAACCCAGGGCGGGCCTCGATCCGGGCAGCACTGAACCCGGCGCCCAACCCCTCGTCTGGTGACCCGGTCTGTCAGGTGCTCGACGACCCGACCCAGGGTTGCATCTACCTTTTCTACGTGCTCGCGAACGAGGAAGGCGGCCACGCCTTCGCGGTGACGGCCGAACAGCACCAGGCCAACGTCGACGCAGCGGCCGCCGCTGGCCTGCTGTGACCGAGCCGATCCGGCCGTCCACGCGACTCGCGGCCGTCATCGGCTCCCCGGTGCGGCATTCGCTGTCGCCGGTCATGCACAACGCCGTCTTCGCCGCAACCGGGCTCGACTGGCGCTTCGTCGCCTTCGAGCTCGTGGCGGGCGGTGTCGACGACGCCATGGCGGCGATGCCCGTCCTGGGAATCGGCGGCTACGCAGTGACGACGCCACACAAGGTCGATGCGGCACGTGCGGTCGACGATGTGGATCCGGCGGCCAGAGCGCTCCGCTCCGTCAACACGGTCGTGCTCCGTGCGGACGGATCGATCTTCGGTGCCAGCACCGACGGCCAGGGGTTCGTCGACTGGGTCGCGGCCAGCGGCTTCGATCTGACCGGTGCGCGTGTCGTGATGGTCGGCGCCGGTGCCGCCGGACGCTCGATCGTCGATGCGCTCGGCCGCTCAGGTGTCGGCGACATCGCCATCGTCAACCGCACCGAGGAGGCAGCCCGTGTCGCGGCCGGACTCGCTCCGATGGCACGAGTCGCGACGATGGCCGACGTCGACGGAGCGTCGCTGCTCGTGAACACGACGTCGGTCGGCATGGGCACCGACGATTCGCCGATCGATGTCGCGCACCTCCGGTCCGATCTCGCAGTGGCAGACATCGTCTACCACCCGCTCGAGACCGCCTTGCTGAGCGCCGCACGGCGCGTCGGTGCCATCGCCATCGACGGGCTCGGGATGCTGGTGCACCAGGCGGTGCTGCAGCAGGAGCTCTGGACCGGCGTCCGACCCGACGCGACGCTGATGCGGTCCGCCGCCGAGGCCGAGCTCGTGTCCCGGTCCCGCTAGGGCTCGGTAACCTCGCCCCGATGCTCCGCTACCTCACCGCCGGTGAATCGCACGGTCAGGCGCTCGTCGCTGTCGTCGAGGGCTTGCCCGCGGGGCTGGAGATCACGGTCGAGGAGATCCAGATCGAGATGGCCCGCCGCCGCCTCGGGTACGGTCGAGGGCCGCGCCAGAAGTTCGAACAGGACGAGCTGACGCTCATCGGCGGCGTTCGGCACGGACGCACGCTGGGCTCGCCCGTCGTGATCGAGATCAAGAACTCCGAGTGGTTCCGCAGCGACAAGTGGCACGAGGAGATGTCGCCTGCGCCCGGGGCGACGCAGGAACCGCTGACGCAGGTCCGGCCCGGTCACGCGGACCTGGCCGGCATGCAGAAGTATGGGTTCACCGACGCCCGCGACGTGTTGGAGCGGGCCTCGGCGCGCGAGACCGCGGCCCGGGTGGCCGCCGGGTCGCTCGCGAAGAAGCTGTTGTCGCATCTCGGCATCGAGATCATCTCGCACGTCATCCAGATGGGGTCTGCACGCGTCGCCCGCGACGCGGCACGCCCGACACCGGCCGACCTCGCAGCGGTCGACGCATCCGTCGTCCGCTGCTTCGACGCGTCCGGCACCGAGGCGATGGTCGCCCAGATCAAGACGGCGGCCAAGCACGGTGACTCCCTCGGCGGCGTGGTCGAGGTACTCGGCTTCGGTGTGCCTGTCGGTCTCGGATCGCACGTCCACTGGGACCGGAAGCTCGACGCGATGCTGGCGCAGGCGTTGATGTCGATCCAGGCCGTGAAGGGCGTCGAGATCGGCGACGGGTTCGAGGTCGCCGGCCGAGTTGGCAGCGAGGCCCACGATGCCATCCGCTGGGATGTCGAGCACGAGCGCTATACCCGGCTCAGCACCCTCGCCGGCGGGCTCGAGGGCGGGATGACCAATGGTGAGCTACTCGTCGCACGGGCGGCGATGAAGCCGTTGGCCACGCTCAACCGACCCACCCTCGAGACGGTCGACACCGAGACCAAGGCGTCCGGGGTGTCGTTCAAGGAGCGCACCGACGTCACCGCCGTTCCGGCGATGGGTGTCGTGGCCGAGACCATGGTCGCGTTGGTCCTCGCGCGCGAGGCCCAACGGAAGTTCGGGGGCGACTCCGTCGCGGAGTTCGTCCGCAACGCCGAGTCGTTTCGCGCCACCCTGTGAACCGAATCACCCCCCCGCTGCCGGAACTGTCTGCGTGGAAGTGTTCATCTCCCGGTTCCACGCAGACAGAATGGGTCGATCATGAGTGAGTTGCGGAGGGTCACGGTGCCGATCGACGGGCGTTCGTACGACGTCATCGTCGGGCACGGCGCGGCCGAGTTCATCGGCACCCTGGTCCCCCACTCTGCCAAGCGTGCGGCCGTCGTCACCCAGAACGGCCTGCCACTGTCGATCGAGGCCAACATCCCACACGAGGTGTTCCACATCGGCCGCGGTGAACAACACAAGTCGCTCGAGACCGTCGGCGAACTGTGCCGCGGGTTCGCTCGCATGGGCCTCACGCGCAATGACGTCGTCATCGGCGTCGGCGGCGGGATGGTCACCGATGTGGCGGGTTTCGCCGCCGCCACGTACCACCGCGGCGTCCCGGTCGTGCATGTCGCCACGACGCTGCTCGGCATGGTCGACGCAGCGATCGGCGGCAAGACCGGGGTCAACCTGCCGGAAGGCAAGAACCTGGTCGGCGCGTTCTGGCAGCCGGTCGGCGTCGTCTGCGATCTGGATGCGCTCGACACCCTGCCCGAGCGGGAGACGCGTTGCGGATACGGCGAGATGGCGAAGTACCACTTCCTCACCGGCGACGACCTGTTGTCGTTGGACCTCACCAACCGGGTCACCCGGTGCGTCGAGATCAAGGCGGCCGTCGTCGCGAGCGATGAGCGAGAGGGCGGCAGCAGGGCACTGCTCAACTACGGCCACACCCTCGCTCACGCGCTCGAGGTCGCGACCGAGCATCGTCTGTTGCACGGCGAGGCGGTCGCCATCGGATTGATCTTCGCCGCCCACCTCGCGCACGTGCTCGGCCGGATCCCACTCAGCCGGATCGACGAGCACTTCGCCGTCGTTGGCGAGGCGTACGGGCTCGGCACCGACCTGCCGCCGGGTTCGAACCCGACCGACCTGCTCGAGTTGATGCGTCGTGACAAGAAGGCGCTCGATGGCCTGACGTTCGTGCTCGACGGACCCGACGGAGTCGAGGTCGTGCCTGGCGTGGAGGATCAGCCGGTGCTCGACGCGCTCGACCGCATGGCGCCGTGACGTCGGTCGCGACCCTGCGCACCGAACACCTGCTGCTGCGCCGGTGGCGCGACACCGACCGTGAGGCGTTCCACGCCCTCAACAGCGATCCCGACGTGATGGCGACGATCGGTCCGGTCATGTCGCGCTCGGAGTCCGATGCCTTCATGAACCGCCTGGAGCACCGGTTCGACGAGGTCGGATTCGGCCTCTGGTGCGTCGATCTCGACGGCCGGGCGATCGGCTTCACCGGGTTCATGGTGCCCTGGTTCCGCGACGGGGTCGAGATCGGATGGCGGATCCGTTCGGAGCACTGGGGAAGGGGTCACGCCCCGGAGGCGGCCCGAGCCTGCCTCGAGCACGGCTTCACCGAAGCAGATCACGGTGGGCTCGGCTTCGACGAGGTCATCTCGTTCACCGCCGCCACCAACGACAAGTCCCGGCGGGTGATGGACAAGCTCGGCCTGGTCCACGATCCGTCGAGCGACTTCGACCACCCCGGCGTGCCCGTCGGGAACCCGCTCCGTCCCCACGTCCTGTACCGATTGACCGCGGCGCAGTACCGTGCTCGGTCGTGAGCACCCTGGTCCTGCTACTCCACGGCCCGAACCTCAACCTGTTGGGCGACCGGGAGCCGGAGATCTACGGCACCGACAGCCTCGACGACTACGTCTCGTTCACGACGGAGGCGGCCAAGTTGCACGGTCTGACGATCGAAGCCCACCAGTCGAACCACGAGGGCCAGATGATCGAGCACATCCACCACGCCCGAGGACGCTGTGCGGCGATCATCATCAACCCGGGAGCGTTCACTCATTACGCGTGGGCGATCCACGACGCACTGGCGGCGTTCGCGGGCCCGATCGTCGAGGTCCACATCTCGAACCCGAACGCTCGCGAGCCGTGGCGGCACACGAGCGTCATCGCCCCCGTCTCGACCGGCTCGATCATGGGATTCGGCAAGCAGGGGTACGACCTCGCCATTCGAGCCGTCGCCGCGAAGATCGGCCGATGAGGCGCGCCGATCTCCCGCCGATCGAGTACGGCGGTCGCGCCGAGTGGACCCGTGGAGCCGCCGCCGATCGGGGTGTCGAAGCGCTCGCCGTCACGGACCTCACCAACATCCGTTGGCTCACCGGTTTCACCGGTTCCAGCGCCGCGGTCGCACTGCTGCCGGACCGGCTGGTGCTCGTGACCGACGGCCGGTACCGCGATCGAGCAGCTGCTGAACTGTCGGCCGCCGGGGTCGACTGCGAGATCGCGATCGGGTTCACCCAGCCCGAACAGCAGAACGCCCTCGTCGATGCGTTCGACGGGTTCGCCACGGTTGGCGCCGAAGCGAGGCATCTCACCCACGCACGTTGGGAGGCACTTGCGTCCGAGCTTCCCCTGCGCCCGGCCGACGGCATCGTCGAGGACGGCCGTCGCATCAAGGACCAGGGCGAGATCGCTCGCATCGCCGAGGCGGCCCGATGCGCCGATGCCGCGCTCGCAGAGATCGCACCCACCCTCGCCGACGGCGTCACCGAGACCGACGTTCGCACCGAGCTCGAGTACCGGATGCGGCGTCACGGCGCGGACGGGCCGAGTTACGACACGATCGTGGCCAGCGGGCCGGATCATGCCGCCCGCCCGCACCACCACGCCACGTCGCGCCAGATCGTCGATGGCGACACCGTGGTGATCGACGTCGGAGCGCTCGTCGACGGCTACCACTCCGACATGACGCGCAGCTTCGTGATCGGTGAGCCATCGGCCGAGCAACGCGACCTGTACGACGTGCTGCTCGGGATCCAGATCGCAGGACTCGATGCCGTGCGGGCGGGCGTGGCCGCACGCGAGGTCGACGCGGTCTGTCGAACGATGGCGTCCGATGCCGGCTACGAGGAGTGGTTCCTGCACTCCACCGGCCACGGGGTCGGCCTGCTGATCCACGAGGATCCGTTCGAATCGCCGGCATCGAAGCTCGATCTGCGGGCCGGGGACGTCGTGACCGTCGAACCTGGCCTCTATCGTGTCGGATTCGGCGGCTTCCGCATCGAGGACCTCGTCGAGGTCACCGACACCGGGTGCCGAGTACTCACCGCATCGCCCAAGGACACGCCATGCCCACCATCACCACCAACGACCTGAAGACCGGGATCACGCTCGAGCTCGACAACGGCCTGTTCCAGGTCGTCGAGTTCCAGCACGTGAAGCCCGGCAAGGGCGGCGCGTTCGTTCGCACCAAGCTGCGCAACGTCAAGACCGGAAACGTCTTCGACCGTACCTTCAACGCCGGGGTCAAGGTCGAGCAGGCGATCATCAACCGTGACGAGATGCAGTTCCTGTACCGCGACGGCGATGACTACGTGTTCATGAACAACACGACGTTCGAGCAGATGAACGTCGCGCCGGTCGCCCTCGGCGACGTCGCCGACTACATGATCGAGGGGATGACCGCGCAGGTCGCGTTCTTCAACGGGGAGATCATCGGCGTCGAGATCCCGGCATCGGTCGAGCTGACCATCGCCGAGACCGAACCGGGCGTGCAGGGCGATCGAGTCTCCGGCGCCCGCAAGCCCGCCACCCTCGAGACCGGCCTCACCGTCCAGGTCCCGCTCTTCGTCGAACCGGGTGACCGCATCAAGGTCGACACTCGCACCGGCGAGTACATGACGCGGGTCTGAGCCCGCCGATGCAACGTCCCGACGAGCGCTCCGACGCCCGCGAACGCGCCCTCTACCTGCTCTACGAAGCGCACTCGAAGGGCATCGAACCGGCCGCCACGATCGACCTCCAGGTGATCGAGCCCGACGAGCTGACCCAGGAGCTCGTTCGCGGTGTCGGGGCCCATCTCGCAGCACTCGACGAGCGAATCGCTGCTCGCGCCAAGGGCTGGTCGCTGTCGCGCATGCCGGTCCTCGACCTGAACGTCATGCGCCTGGGCGCCTACGAGCTGCTCGAACGGCCGCACGTCCCGACCGCGGTGGTGCTCAACGAGGCGGTCGAGTTGGCCAAGCGCTTCTCGACCGACGATTCGGGCAGATTCGTGAACGGCGTTCTCGCAGCCATCGCGGCCGACGCGCGGTCGAGCGGCTGACCGGTCCTGTCGTTCCCGGCCCTGTCGTTCCCGGCCCTGTCGTTCCCGGTCCTGTCGTTCCCGGTCCTGTCGTTCCCGGTCCTGTCGTTCCCGGTCCTGTCGTTCCCGGCCCTGTCGTTCCCGGTCCTGTCGTTCCCGGTCCTGTCGTTCCCGGTCCTGTCGTTCCCGGTCCTGTCGTTCCCGGCCGTGTCGATCCCGGTCCTGTCGATCCCGGGTCCGACGACATCGTCCGATCTGCTCGGGCGGTTACCCTGTCGCGTCGTGGCGGTCCAGACCCCAGCGACGCCCGGCGCCGACGACGCGGTCGACGTCGAGGTCGACCGATCGAGGAGCGCGCTCGATCGTCCTGGTGTCGACGAACGATCCGAGCAGAACGACGATGCGCCCGCCGCCGGTCTCCTCGGGCGAGTGCGGTCCACGTCGCCGGCGACGTGGACCGTGTTGCTGTTGATCGCCGCGTACACAGCGTTCTTCACGGGCCGGACGCTCGACATCCACCACGGTCTCGGGACCGCGTCGTACGACTCCGCGCTCTACGACCAGGGCGTCTGGTTGATGTCCCGGTTCGACGCACCCTTCGTCACCCTCATGGGCCGCAACCTGATGGGCGATCACACCTCGTTCGTGCTGGTGTTCCTGGTTCCGATCTACTGGCTGTTCCCTGCGGCCGGGGTGCTGTTCTTCGCGCAAGCGGCTGCGATCGGAGCCGGCGCGCTGCCGATCTACCTCTACGCACGAAGCCGGCTCCGCTCCGACTGGCTCGGCGCGGTGATGGCCTGCGTCTACCTCATCCATCCCGCCGTGTCGTGGACCAACATGGAGAACTTCCACCCCGACGCCTTCCTCGGGGTGTTCGTCGGGTTCGCGATCTACGGCGCCCTGGAGCGAAAGTGGCGGCTCTACGCCGTGTTCGTCGTGCTGTCCTTGCTCGTCAAGGAGGACGTGTCGCTCGTGATCGTCCCACTCGGCGTCTGGGTCAGCGTCACTCGCGATCGCCGGATCGGTCTGCTGACGATCGCGGGCAGTGTGGCCTTCATGCTGGTGGCGATGTTCGTCGTGATGCGCAGCCTGATCGGCGTACCGACCCGCAACGGCTGGCGGATCCCGTTCGGTGGGCCGTCTGGCTTCATCGAGACCTCGCTCCGCAACCCGAGCCAGACCGCGGATCACTTCCGATCCGAGGGCAGGCCCTGGTACCTGTGGCAGATGACCTCGCCGCTGGCGCTGATGTTCCTGCGCCGGCCGAGCGTGGCGGCGATCAGCGTCCTCGTGCTGTTCACGAACGTGCTCAGCACGTTCTGGTACCAGTTCCACATCGAGTACCACTACAGCCTCATCGCCGTGCCGGGCCTGGTGCTCGGCACGACCTACGCGCTCGGGGCGTTGCCGCGCTACGGCCGGTTCAACCGAAGCCAGTCGCTCGCGGCGGTGGCGGTCTGTGCCGTGCTGGCAGCGTACGCGTGGTCACCGCTGCCGGGCACACCGAACCAGCCCGGTCACTGGGAACGCGATCATCCGGTGGCGGAGGCGGCCCGCGACATCATCGCCGATGTGCCCGATGGCGCCATCGTGTCGGCCCACTTCCGGATCACGCCGCACGTCGCGCATCGCCGGGAGATCTACCAGTTCCCCAATCCCTTCCGCGTTGTGCTCTACGGCACCGACATCTCCCAGGAGAACACCCGGATCGACGATCGGGCCGAGCGGGTCGAGTACCTCGTGCTCCAGGTCGACAAGTCGCCCGAGAACGCAGCCGACTTCGAGGTCATTCGCGCCGCGTTCGAGCTCGTCCGGGCCAACGAGAGTTGGGAGCTGTGGCAACGAGACCGTGACGTGCCGCTGCCTGCGCTGCAGGTCCCGATCCTGCCGTGACGGACCCGGCCGGGTTCAGCGCGGGCCACGCACCAGTCGGCCGGGGAGCTCACCGGTGAACTCGTCGTCGGTCACGGTCTCGACGCCGGCGACGAACGTGTGGCGGTAGCCGCTCGCTTTCTGCACCAGCCGGGGAGCGCCGCCCGGCAGATCCCAGGCCATCCGCGGTTTGCCGAACGTGAGCGTCCCGTAGTCGATGACGTTGACGTCGGCCCGCAGGCCCGGCGCCAGCAGGCCGCGATCGCCGAGGCCGTACAACTCGGCCGTCTGGCGGGTCTGGCGGTGGATCACGTACTCCAGCGGCATCCGCGGGCCGCGTGTGCGGTCGCGGGTCCAGTGGGTGAGCATGAACGTCGGAGTGCCGCCGTCACAGATCACCCTCACATGGGCGCCGGCGTCCGCCAGTCCCATGCGCGTCGACGGGTTCATGTGCGCCTGGTACACGAACGAGAGGTCGCCGTAGCTGTAGTTGAAGAACGGCGCATAGACCATGCCGTGCCCGTCGGCCGTCAGGAGATGGTCGATGACGAGCTGCATCACCGGCACGCCGGTGCGCTCGGCGACCGACCCGAGCGAATCGACGGGGTCGGGTTCGTAGTCGATGTCGCCGTCGGCGACCGCCCACGTCTTCCACATCGTGCCGAGCACGACCTTGTCGAAGAAGCCGTCGTCGTCGGGGATCTCGTCCGTGATGCGGTCGCGGATCGGACCGTGGCGGAGCGCCGCGCACCGTTCGGGCAACGGCAGATCGGCGATCTCCTGGTACGCCGGGTGGAACATGAGAGGGTGGTAGCTGCCCTCCAGGCACATCAGCAATCCGACCGTCCGACCGTGCACCTGGGCCACGATCGGCACGCCGTTCGCCCGATCCTCGTCGAGGTTGGCGAGTACCTGCTTCCAGAGATCGGGGGCTTGGTCGGTCTGGCTGAAATTCACGCTCACCGTACGGCCCGAGCGGCTGGCGAGCTCGCGCATCCACGGCCATTCGTCGTGTGGCAGGAGTACGTGCTCGGGTGCGAACTGGAAGACGCCGTGACCGACCTCGGTCATCGCCTCGGCGATGCCGTACAGCTCGGTCGCGTCGACCATCGTGCCCGGTACCAGCTCCCCCGATTTCGACTTGTGCAGCGGCGTCCGGCTGGTCGAGAAGCCGAGGGCGCCGGCGCGCAGACCGTCGGCGACGAGTTCGGCCATGGCACCGATGTCGTGCGCCGTCGCCTCCTCGTTGCTGGCGCCTCGCTCACCCATGACGTACGCGCGGACGGCCCCGTGTGGCACCTGGGTGCCGATGTCGAGCACGTACGCCCGACGATCGAGGGCGTCGAGGTACTCCGGGAAGGTCTCCCACTCCCACTGGATGCCCTCGGTGAGCGCCGCTCCGGGGATGTCCTCGACACCCTCCATCATCTCGATCAACCACTCGTGCTTGTCGGGAGCCGCCGGTGCGAAACCGACGCCGCAGTTGCCGAACACCGCCGTGGTCACGCCGTGCCACGAGCTCGGCGTGAGGAATGGGTCCCAGGTCGCCTGGGCGTCGTAGTGGGTGTGCACGTCGACGAAGCCGGGTGTGACCAGGAGTTCGGTGGCGTCGATCTCCCGGTGGCCTGGGCCGACATCGTCGCCGACGGCGCTGATCAGGCCGTCGTCGATGGCGACGTCGGCGCGCGAGCCCCGGTCGCCCGACCCATCGACGACGTTCCCTCCACGGATCACCAGTTCATGCATGCCCGCGACGGTAGTGGGCGGCGGTCGCGGCCGCAGTGGTGGTCGAGGGGACCCGTGTGGAACCATCGCAGGTATCCCGACGACCCACCCTTCGACCCAACCCTGCGACCCATGAGCGACGGCGACGACCACGGCGACGACCACGACCACGACCACGACCACGACCACGAGCGTGACGGCAACGGTGATGACACGGCCGAATCGAGTGTCGCGCCCACGTGGCGGCCGGCGACGGGGCTGATCGCGCTCGTGCTCGCCGTCGTCGCGCTCGCCGGCCTCATGGCCGGATCGGGTGTCTCGCCGCGGGAGGTCGCCGATGGGATCCGCGAGCTCGCGTCCGGTGAGGCAACGATCGACATTCTGGGCGCGACGGTCGTGGCCTTCGACGAGGCCGAATCGCGTCGGGTCGAGCTGTGGATGGGCCCGACCACCGACGGTGACGGCCAGTGTCGGTTCGTTCGGACCCTCTCGGCCGCGACAGGGATCGTCGACGGCGATGTCGCCTGCGTCGATGGTTCGATGCTGCCGTGGAGCGATCCCGAGTTCGAGATCGCCGTGCCCAGCCAGTACTTCGGGTTCGTGAGCGAGACGGCGATCGGTTCGTCGAGGACTGCCTTCGACGCCGTCGCCCTCAGCGGGTCGGTGCACCCGTCGATCACGGCGATGACCGCTCGCTTCGGCGACGGCGCCGAGTACAGCTTCGTGCCCGATCCGCAAGGGGGCTGGTTTGCCGTCATCCTGCCGGCCGAGATCTCCGACATCAGCAGCGAGGACGGTGCGCTCGTCAACGTCCTGGTCGAGCTCGAGCTGTTCGACGCCGAGGGACGGGTGCTCACCACCGTCGACGTCGCCGCGTGGCGCCTCGCCACAGCAGGCTGATCCAGCGGCGAGCGCGCGGACGCCTTCCTCGATCCGGTCGCCGGGGAGCCGAGCGCTGCGATGTCGTCGTGTCCGCGCGCTGGCGTCTGTCGGTCACCGCGCGATGCTGTCGGTTGCCCGGCCTGGGAGGCGGGAGTCGAGTGTGCCGTCGAGACGGGCAGATTCGTGGGTCGGCGAGGCGACGACCGTGCCATCGGGGTCATCGGGCACCGCGTCCGCGACCCGCTGGGCACACCGTCTCGCTCCGGATCCCGCGTCGGGCCCCTGATGTCGAGCTGACGATTCGTTCGACTTCCCACCGGGAGTCGGCGCGCGGCCGTCGGCGCGCGCTATGTTTCACGCTCGACCGTGAAGCGGGTCCCGTGAGGCCTGTACGGCAGGAGCAGAAGATGTCAGACATGAAGCGGGTCCTCGGACCCGACGACGTGCGTCGGGCCGTGACCCGCATGGCGCACGAGATCATCGAACGCAATCGGGGCCTCTCCGGAGTGGCACTCGTGGGTTTGCAGCGGGGCGGTGTGTGGCTCGCCGATGCGCTGGGTGACGAGATCGCCCGCATCGATCACGAGATCCCCGTCGGCTCGATCGACGCCTCCCTGTACCGCGACGACATCGGGCTTCGCCCCGTCTCTCCGGGCAGCGTCAGCGACCTCCGCTTCGAGATCGACGGCGCGACCGTCGTGCTCGTCGACGATGTGCTCTACACCGGCCGCACCGTGAAGGCCGCCCTCGACGCGATCACCGACTACGGGCGCCCGAACGCAGTGCAGCTCGCTGTGCTCGTCGACCGCGGCCACCGCGAGCTTCCGATCCGACCCGATTACGTCGGCAAGAACCTTCCGACGAGCACCGACGAGCAGGTCGAGGCCACCGCCGACGGTGTGACCATTGCCGGCGCGAAGCGTGACGGGCGATGAGGCACTTCCGTTCGATCGAGGAAGCCGGCCCCGCGACGATCCGACGGTTGCTCGATCTCGCCGACCACATGACCGAGGTCAACCGCCGGCCGAACCCGAAGGTGCCGGCCCTGCGCGGCCGCACGGTCTGCAACGTCTTCTTCGAGGACTCCACCCGTACCCGGCTGAGCTTCGAGACCGCGGCCAAGCGGCTCTCTGCCGACACGATGAACTTCGCGGTGTCGTCGTCGAGCGTGAACAAGGGCGAGAGCCTGCGCGACACGATCGAGACGATCGCGGCGATGGGCGTCGACGCGTTCGTCATCCGGCACAAGTCGAGCGGAGTCCCGTGGCAGGTCAGTGAGTGGACGAACGCCGGCGTCATCAATGCCGGCGACGGATGGCATGCCCATCCGACCCAGGCCCTGCTCGACTGCTACACGATCCGGACCGCCCTCGACCGAACCGGGTCGTTCGACGGCCTCCGGATCGCGATCGTCGGTGACATCAAGCACAGCCGCGTCGCGCGCAGCGACATCAGCGCGTTCACCATGCTCGGCGCGGACGTCACGCTCGTCGCCCCGCGAACCCTGCTGCCACCCCACGTCGAGGTGCCCGTCGTGTCGAACCTCGACGACGTGATCGGTGACCTCGACGTCCTCTACCTGCTGCGGATGCAGCGCGAACGCATGACGGAGTCACTCGTGCCGAGTCTGCGCGAGTACACGATGCGATTCGGGCTGACACCCGACCGTGTGCGCCGCATGCCCGACCACGCGCTGGTCATGCATCCGGGCCCCATGAACCGCGGCGTCGAGATGGCCGTCGATCCGGCCGAGCTCCCGGGAGCGGTCATCACCCAGCAGGTGACCAACGGCATCGCTGTGCGCATGGCGATCCTGTTCGAACTGCTCGGCAGTGGCGCCGACCTGCAGAGCGAGTGACGACCGTGAACGCCCCGATCCCGGAGGAGGGAGTGCGATGAGTGCCAGCGTGCTGATCAGCGGCGGAACCGTGATCGACCAGACGGGGGAGCGGCGCGTCGACGTCCGCGTCGCCGACGGACACGTCGCCGACGTGTCCGATCGCCTCGTACCGGTCGACGGCGAGCAACTCGTCGACGCCACCGGTCGTGTGGTGTGCCCTGGGTTCGTCGACCTCCACACGCACCTGCGCGAACCCGGCAGGGAGGAGGCCGAGACCATCGAGACCGGGTCGCGGGCCGCTGCGCTGGGGGGATACACGTGCGTGGTCGCGATGCCCAACACCGATCCCACCCAGGACTCCGTGAGCGTCGTCGAGTTCGTGCGCGGGCAGGGGACGCGCGCAGGTCTGTGCGACGTGCGCCCCGCCGGTTCGATCACGGTCGGTCGTCTCGGCGAGCAGCTGTCGCCGCTCGCGGAGTTGGCCGCCGCGGGCGTCCACCTGTTCACCGACGACGGCGACGGCGTGCAAGACCCGCTCCTGATGCGACGAGCGCTCGAGTACGCCGCCGATCTTCACCACGACGGCCATGGCATCGTGCTCGCCCAGCACTGCGAGGTGAAGCGTCTGACCGCCGGCGCCGTCATGCACGAGGGGCACTGTTGTTCGCGGTTCGGGTTGCCCGGATGGCCGTCGATCGCGGAGGAGCTGATGGTGTTCCGAGACATCGAATTGGTCCGCCTGATCGGAGCGCCCGTCCACATCCTGCACGTGTCGACAGCCCGCAGCGTCGAGTTGGTACGTGCGGCCAAGGCCGACGGACTCCCCGTGACGGCCGAGGCGACTCCGCACCACATCAGCCTCACCGATGCACTGCTCGAGGGGTACAGCGCGCTCTACAAGGTGAACCCGCCGCTGCGCACGATGGTCGACGTGGAGGCCGTGCGAGCCGGCCTGGCAGACGGCACCATCGATGCGATCGCCACCGATCACGCGCCTCACGCCCCGGAGACCAAGGAGCAGCCGCTCGACGAGGCCCCGCCGGGGATGCTGGGTCTCGAGACCGCGCTCGGCGTGAGCCTCGCCAGTCTCGACATGCCCGTCGTCGAGCTCGTGGCGGCGCTCAGCTGGAAGCCGGCGGCGATCGCCGGCGTGGCGGACCGACACGGCCGTCCGGTGGCGGTGGGGGAGCCCGCCAACCTCACGGTGTTCGATCCCGACCGGACGTGGTCGGTCGCGCCGGCACAGCTGGCGAGCAAGAGCCGGAACACGCCGTTCGTCGGGATGGAGCTGCGCGGCCGGGTGACCCACACCCTGCTCGGTGGTGAGCCGACCGTGATCGACGGGGTCGCGACACGATGAAGATGCCGATATCGAATAGTCATGCGTTAAGATGCATGATCATGCAAGGAGGCGGGAAATGACGATCCGGGACGGTCAGCTGGTGCTGGCGGACGGCAGCGTGTTCGAGGGGGAGCTGATCGGCACCGAACCCACATCGGGTGTCGCCACCGGCGAGGTCGTGTTCAACACGGCGCTGTCCGGTTACCAGGAGATCATCACCGACCCGAGCTACGCCGGGCAGATGATCACCTTCACCTACCCCCACATCGGGAACTACGGAGTCAACACCGACGACAACGAATCGCGGTCGGCGTTCTGTCGTGGTGTGATCGTCCGGGATCTCGCCCGGCGCCAGAGCAACCATCGCAGCGAGGGTCCCCTCGAGTCCCTACTGCAGCGGCATGCGATCCCGGGCATCGCCGGGATCGACACACGTCGTCTCACCCGCCTCATCCGCGAGACGGGTGCGATGCCGGGAGCCTTCGGTGACGCGTCCGAGGCCGAGTTGCGGTCGGCCGCCGAAGCGGAGCCCGGCACCGACGGGGTCGATCTGGTCTCCCAGGTCACGACCGATCAGCCGTACACCGTCGACGCCGCGGCCGGCGCACCTGACCGCTTGATCGTGGCCTACGACTTCGGGATCAAGACGACGATCCTGCGGCACCTTGCCGATCTCGGTCGCGTCGAAGTGGTTCCGGCCTCGACGAGTGCAGCCGACGTGGTCGCCCGTCGACCCGATGGGGTCTTCCTCTCCAACGGCCCCGGCGATCCCGGGACGGTCCGCTCCGCCGCGGACGAGATCGCCCTGCTCGTCGGCGCCGTGCCGATCTTCGGCATCTGCCTCGGTCATCAGCTCACCGGACTCGCGCTCGGGGCCCGCACGGTGAAACTGCCGTTCGGTCATCACGGCGGCAACCATCCCGTCAAGAACCTGGCGACGGACTCGATCGAGATCACCAGCCAGAACCACAACTTCGCCGTCGATGCCTCGAGCTTCGCCGCCCTCGGCAAAACGGTTCGAATGACCCACATCAACTTGAACGACGGCGTCTGCGAAGGGCTCGAGGTGGTCGGTGAGCGCTGCTTCAGCGTGCAGCACCATCCCGAGGCGGGCCCAGGCCCGCACGACAGCCGTTACCTGTTCGCCCAGTTCGATCGGTTGATGACCAGCGGAAAGGTGAGTGCCTGATGCCGCGTCGGGACGACATCCACTCGATCTTGATCATCGGCTCGGGGCCGATCGTGATCGGTCAGGCCTGCGAGTTCGACTACTCGGGCACGCAAGCGTGCCGGGTGCTGCGAGAGGAGGGGTACCGGGTGATCCTCGTCAACTCGAATCCGGCGACGATCATGACCGATCCCGACTTCGCTGACGCGACCTACATCGAACCGATCACGTGGGAGGTCGTCGCCTCCATCATCGAGCGCGAGCAGCCCGATGCCGTGCTCCCGACGCTCGGAGGCCAGACCGGTCTGAACACGGCCATGGAGCTCTTCGAGCGGGGCCTGATCGGCGTGCCCGGGACGCCGGAGATGATCGGTGCCAACGCCGAGGCGATCGCGACCGCCGAGGATCGCGAACGGTTCAAGCAGGCAATGATCGAGATCGGCCTCGACGTCCCGCGCTCGGGCACGGCCCACGACATGGAGCAGGCCCGCAAGGTCGTCGCCGAGATCGGGCTCCCGATCATCGTGCGCCCCGCCTACATCCTCGGCGGCCGCGGCACCGGCATCGCCACCACCGGGGAGGAGTTCGAACGCCTGGCGGCCAACGGGCTCGCCGCCAGCCCGATCTCTGAGATCCTCGTCGAGGAGTCGATCGCCGGCTGGAAGGAGTACGAGCTCGAGGTGATGCGCGACCGAGCGGACAACTGCGTGATCATCTGCTCGATCGAGAACGTCGATCCGATGGGTGTGCACACGGGCGACTCGATCACGGTCGCTCCCCAGCAGACGCTGACCGACGTCGAGTACCAGCAGATGCGCGATGCTGCGATCGCGTGCATCCGCCGGGTCGGCGTCGAGACCGGTGGGTCGAACGTCCAGTTCTCGGTCGACCCCGACACGGGGCGGCAGGTCGTGATCGAGATGAACCCCCGCGTCTCGCGCAGCTCGGCACTGGCATCGAAGGCGACGGGCTTCCCGATCGCCAAGATCGCAGCGAAGCTGGCCGTCGGGTACACCCTCGACGAGATCCCGAACGACATCACCAAGGCCACGCCGGCCAGTTTCGAACCGACGATCGACTACGTCGTCACGAAGATCCCGCGGTGGGCCTTCGAGAAGCTGCCCGGGACCACCGGGGTCCTCGGCACGCAGATGCAGTCGGTCGGCGAGGCCATGTCGATCGGTCGTACCTTCCCCGAGTCTCTCCAGAAGGGATTGCGGTCGCTCGAACAGGGTCGGCTCGGACTGAACTGCGACCCGGCCGCCGAGCACTTCGCCGAGATCCCGACCGATGATCTGCTGGCTGCGACCGCGACGCCGACACCGGAGCGCATCTTCCAGATCGGCGAGCTGCTTCGTCGAGGCGTCTCGATCGAGACGATCCACGAGGCCAACGACTTCGACCCGTGGTTCCTCGACCAGATGCAGGCGATCACCGACGAACAGGCAGTGCTCGCGACGAGTGGGCTGGCCGGCATGACGAAGCGCTCGTGGCGACGAGCGAAGCGGCTCGGTTTCGCAGACGCGCAACTGGCCCACCTGTGGAGCGAGGACGAATCCACGGTGCGCGCCGCCCGCATGGCCGTGGGCGTCGTCCCCACCTACAAGACGGTCGACACGTGCGCGGCCGAGTTCGCGGCCGAGACCCCGTACCACTACTCCACCTACGAGGACGAGTGCGAGGTGCGCGGCACCGGTCGACCCAAGGTCGTCATTCTCGGCTCCGGCCCGAACCGCATCGGGCAGGGGATCGAGTTCGACTACTGCTGCGTCCACGCCGCCTTCGCGTTGCGCGAGGCCGGCTTCGAGACGGTCATGGTCAACTGCAACCCCGAGACCGTGTCGACCGACTACGACACGAGTGATCGGCTCTACTTCGAACCGCTCACCAAGGAGGACGTTCTCAACGTCATCGCCGTCGAGAAACCCGACAAGGTGATCGTGTCGCTCGGTGGCCAGACGCCGCTGAAGCTCTCGGGTGAGATCCCGGTCGAACTGGTGGCGGGCACGTCGGCGCAGTCGATCGACGACGCCGAGGATCGCCAGAAGTGGAACCAGCTCTGCCGCGATCTCAAGATCCCCCAACCGCCAGGCGGAACCGCTGTCGATCTCGAGCAGGCACTGTCGATCACCGACGAGATCGGCTTTCCCGTCCTGATGCGACCGAGCTATGTGCTCGGCGGGCGGGCGATGCAGATCGTGTACGACCGGAACCACCTGGCCCGGGCGATGGACGAGTTGAGCGGCATCGGCAGCCTGGGCAAGGAGGGAGGCCTGTCCGCCGAGCGGCCCGTGCTGATCGACCGGTTCCTGGCCAACGCCACCGAGGTCGACGTCGACGCGATCCGCGACCACACCGGCGAGGTCCTGATCGGTGGTGTGATGGAGCACGTCGAAGAGGCCGGAGTGCACTCGGGCGACTCAGCATGTGCGATCCCGCCGCAGACACTTCCCGACTGGGTGGTCGAGGTGCTGCGGGCCTACACGACGGCGATCGCGCACCGGCTGGACGTCAAGGGTCTGATCAACGTGCAGTTCGCGGTCACCGGGACGACCGTGTATGTCATCGAGGCCAATCCGCGGGCGAGCCGGACGGTCCCGTTCGTCGCCAAGACGACCGGGATCCCGCTGGCCAAGGTCGCGTCGAGGGTCATGCTCGGGGCCACGCTCGTGGAGCTGCGCAACGAGGGCCTCCTCAGGGAACCGGTGACCGGGCACATCGCCGTCAAGCAGGCCGTGTTGCCGTTCAACCGCTTCCCGGAGGTCGATCCCGCTCTCGGACCCGAGATGCGTTCGACGGGGGAGGTGATGGGAATCGATTCGACGTTCGGCCGGGCGTTCTTCAAGGCCGAGCTCGCGGCGGGCCACAGCCTCCCGAAGACCGGAACCGTGTTCCTGTCGCTCAACGACGCCGACAAGCCGGCCGGGATCGTGGTCGCGCGTCGCATGCGTGAGCACGGACTCGGTCTCATGGCGTCGCAGGGGACCGCCGACTTCCTCAGCCGCTTCGGCGTCGAGGTCGATCGTGTGCTCGGGAAGGACCGACGGAGCGGCGAGCGGCAGACCGCGTTCGACTTGATCGCCGACGGCACGATCGTGTTCGTGGTCAACACACCTCGTGGGTGGGTCGGCCGAAACGACGACGAGAACATCCGCAAGGCCGCGAGCCTGCACCACGTGAGCTGCGTTACCACCGTGAGCGCAGGCCTGGCAGCGGCGCAGGGGCTCGGTGACTCTCCCGACGAACTGCCGGTTCGCTCGTTGCAGGAGTACCACGCACGGTGAGCCCGAGGGCGCGTGGTCTCGGGCGTCACGTGCGCGGTTCGGGCGTCGCGCCCGAGACCACCCTCCGAGCGGGTGCGAACCTCGACACCAGGGTTCAGGTCGGATCCCTCGAGTTGCGCAATCCGATCATGACCGCCTCGGGCACGGCTGGCTACGGCGCCGAGTTGGCCCCGTACCTCGACCTCGCTGCCTTGGGCGCCGTCGTGACCAAATCGATCGCCTCGTTCGAGTGGGCTGGGAACCCCGCACCGCGGGTCCACCCGACGCCACAGGGCATGATCAACGCCGTCGGTCTCCAGGGGCCGGGTCTCCGCCACTGGCTGGAGCACGAGCTGCCCGCGCTGCTGTCGACCGGGGCGGCGGTGGTCTGCAGCATCTGGGGACGCTCGGTCGAGGAATACCGAGCCGCGGCCGAGCTGCTCGCCGACGCTCCCTCCGATGTCGTCGCCGTCGAGGTCAACCTGTCGTGTCCCAACCTCGAGGGTCGCGGCGGCATCTTCGCCCACGACGCCGAGCTGTCGGCGGCGGTGGTCGACGCAACCGCTGGGTGTGGTCGGCCACGGTGGGCCAAGTTGAGCCCCAACACTGACCGGTTGGCCGATGTCGCGGCTGCGGTGTCGGATGCCGGAGCCGAGGCCGTCACACTGATCAACACGGTGTTGGCGATGGTGATCGATCCGGCGACCATGCGGCCCGTCCTCGGCAACGGTGGGGGAGGCCTGTCGGGCCGGGCGATCCATCCGGTTGCCGTTCGGGCGGTCCATGACGTGCGGACCGCGCTGCCCGAGATCCCCATCGTGGGCGTGGGCGGCGTTGCGTCGGGGTGGGACGCGGCCGAGCTGATGGCCGTCGGGGCCCATGCCGTCCAGGTCGGGACTGCGAGCTTCGCCGATCCCCGGTCGTGCGAGCGGGTGAGCCACGAGCTGTCGGCATTCGCGTCGCAACGGGGCATTCACCGTCTCGCGGAGCTGACCGCGGTAGTTTGACGACCATGGCAACACCTCCTCAGTTGACTCCTGAGCAGCGGGCTGCGGCCCTTGCGAAGGCCGCCGAGGCGCGCGCCGCCCGGGCCGACATCAAGGCCCGACTCAAGATGGGCTCGATGAGCCTGTCGGAGGCGCTCGACTCGGACGATCCCAACGTCGGCAAGCTGAAGGTGGTCTCGATGCTGGAATCCCTGCCCGGTGTGGGCAAGGTGAAGGCCCGCCGCGTGATGGAGGACGTCGGCATCGCCGACAACCGTCGCGTCCAGGGTCTGGGGACGCAGCAGCGTGCAGCCCTGCTCGACCAGCTTGGCTAGAGACCGTCTCATCATCGTCGTCTCCGGTCCCGGAGGCGTGGGAAAGGGCACGATCGTCGATGCCCTCGTCCGGCGCGATCCGTGTCTCTGGCTCAGCCGTTCGTGGACCACGCGCGAGCGCCGGCCAGGCGAGTCCGAGGACGCCTATGTCTTCGTGTCGTCCGACGATTTCGAGCAGCGGATCACCGATGGCGGTTTCCTCGAGTGGACCGAATTCCTGGGCAACTACTACGGCACCCCGCGCCCCGACACGCTCGACGACGCCGACATCGTGCTCGAGATCGAGCTCGATGGCGCCCAGCAGGTCAAACAGGAGTTTCCCGAGGCGGTGCTCATCTTCGTGTTACCGCCATCGCGCGAGGAGCAGGAGCGACGACTCCGCGGCCGCGGCGATCCCGACGACAAGGTGTACGCGCGGCTGCGCAAGGCCGAGAAGGAAGAACCGATCGGTCGCGAGCAGGCCGACCACGTCGTCGTCAACGACACACTGGAACGCACCGTCGACGAGATGATGTCGATCATCGAGCGCGAGCGACGCCGATGAGCGGCCGCCTCGCCCGGGTCGAGCGCCGCTAGGATGTTCCGGCCCGTACTTCGAGACTGCTGAGGGAGCTGGCCCATGGCCCAGAGCCACGACATGATGATGACGCCCGCGATCGAGGGACTGCTCGACCGCGTCGATTCCAAGTTCAGCCTGGTGACCCTGGCTGCCAGGCGGGCACGCAACATCAACTCGTACTTCAACCAGCTCGGCGACGGGCTCGGCCACATGGTGCCGCCCCAGGTGTCCTCGACGGCCCGGAAGCCGCTCAGCATCGCGTTCGAGGAGATCTCGGCCCACAAGATCGTCCAGACAGACGCACCCGAGGGGCCCGAGGGCGAGCTCGGTCTGCCGGAAGGCGACGCCGATCTCATCAGCGACACCGACGCCGACTGACCGGCCGAACGTGCTGGCGGGCAAGCGAATCGTCCTCGGTGTCACCGGGGGGATCGCTGCCTACAAGGCGGTCGAGATCAGCCGGCTGCTCGTCGACGCCGGCGCCCACGTGGTGCCGGTCATGACTGCGGGCGCCGAGCGATTCCTCGGCGCGACGACGCTGTCGGCACTCGCCAGCGAGCCGGTCCGGACGCGACTGTGGGACGATCCCGACACGCCGATCCCGCACACCGAGCTCGGACAGCACGCCGATCTGGTCCTCGTGGCCCCGGCGACGGCGCGGGTCATCGCCGCGTACCGCATTGGCCTGTCCACCGACCTGCTGACCAACGTCTTGTTGGCGACCCGGGCGCCGGTGATGATCTGCCCCGCGATGCACACCGAGATGTGGGAGCACCCGTCGGTGGTCGACAATGTGTCGACCCTGCGGGAGCGAGGCGTGCACATCGTCGATCCCGAGAGCGGTCGGCTCGCGGGGGGCGATGTCGGTGCTGGTCGGCTGGCGTCGCCGGCGTCGATCGTCGCCGCGGCGCAACGGATCCTCGGGCCCGATGATCTCGCCGGCGCGTCGGTGGTCGTCTCTGCGGGAGGCACTCGGGAGCCGATCGACGCGGTCAGGGTCATCGCCAACCGGAGCTCGGGCAAGCAGGGCTATGCGCTGGCGGCCGAGGCGGCTTCCCGCGGCGCCCAGGTCGTCCTCGTGTCGACGGTCGATCTCCCTGTCCCGCACGGCGTCGAGGTCGTGGCCGTCGAGACAGCCGCCCAGATGCAGGCCGCGATGGACCGTCTCGCCGCGACCGCCGACGTCGTCGTGATGGCGGCGGCAGTGGCCGACTTCCGTCCGGTCGCCGCGGCCGGGCACAAGCTCAAGAAGAGCGACGGGGTGCCGGAGATCGTGCTCGAACGGACGCCCGACATCCTCGCCGGGCTGGGTGCCCGCAAGCCCGACGGCCAGGTCCTGGTCGGCTTCGCCGCCGAGACCGACGATCTGGCGGCCAATGCCCAGCGCAAGCTCGAGGCCAAGCGGCTCGATCTCGTCGTTGCCAACGACGTGGGCGCCCCGGGTACGGGCTTCCAACACGATACGAACGCCGTGACCATGTTCGCTCCCGGCGAACCTCCGGTTGGAGTGCCGCTCGCCGACAAACGTACGATCTCGGTGGCCGTCCTCGACCGCATCGTCGCCATCCGACGCTCGACACGATGACCCTGACTGCACCTGTCTGCCGGCGGTGGTGAGCGGCCGAGGCCACGCGTGCCGGTAGCCTCAGCCGGGCGCGACACATGCATCGATCAAGGGAGTAACTGTGGCTCGTTGGACATTCAGTTCCGAAAGCGTGACCGAGGGTCACCCGGACAAGATGGCTGATCAGATCAGCGATTCCGTCCTCGACGCCATCTTGCAGGACGACCCCAACGGTCGAGTTGCCTGCGAGACGATGGTGACGACCGGGCTCTGCGTGATCGCCGGCGAGATCACGACGACCGCATACGTCGAGATTCCCAAGATCGCCCGCGAGACGATCAAGGGCATCGGGTACGACAACGCCCTGTTCGGTTTCGATGGCAACACGTGCGGCGTGATCGTGTCGATCGACGAGCAGAGCCCCGACATCGCGCAGGGCGTCGACTCTTCGGAGGAGGTACGGGGCGGGCAGGCCGGCGAGGACTTCCTCAACGCCCAGGGCGCCGGCGATCAGGGGATGATGTTCGGGTACGCGTGCAACGAGACCGAGGATCTCATGCCGCTGCCCATCTGGACGGCACACCGCCTCGCTCAGCGCCTCGCCGAGGTCCGCAAGTCGGGACAGGTGCCATACCTGCGTCCCGATGGCAAGACGCAGGTCACGTACGAATACGAAGACGGTCGACCGATCGCACTGCGGAGCGTTCTCATCTCCACCCAGCACCAGGACGGAATCGATCGCGACAGCGTCATCCGCCCGGACCTGATCGAGCAGGTCATTCGGCCGATCGTCCCCGAGCAGTACGCGGACGACGACTACGAGGTCTACGTCAATCCCACCGGCAGCTTCGTGATCGGTGGTCCGCACGGCGACGCCGGGCTGACGGGCCGCAAGATCATCGTCGACACCTACGGAGGAATGGGCCGCCACGGCGGCGGTGCGTTCTCCGGCAAGGATCCGTCGAAGGTCGACCGCTCTGCTGCGTACGCCACCCGTTGGGTCGCCAAGCACGTCGTGGCCGCAGGAGCCGCGGACCGCTGCGAGCTGCAGGTCGCCTACGCGATCGGTATGGCGAAGCCGCTGAGCATCCACGTCACGACGTTCGGCACGAACCACATCGACGACGGGGCGATCGAGCAGGCCGTCCGGGACGTGTTCGATCTGCGGCCGGGAGCGATCGTGCGCGATCTCGACCTCAAGCGGCCCGGCTACGCGAGGACGGCCGCGTACGGCCACTTCGGCCGACCCGAGTTCACGTGGGAGCAGCTGACTCGCCTCGACGATCTCAAGTCGGCGCTGAACGCCTGACCGACCGGTTCGTCCCGCCGACGCCGGTCGGCGTGCCGAGCGTGGGCGCGCCATGACGGTCGCACGGGTGCTGCCCAACGTCACGGGGCTCGACAAGGCATTCGACTACGTCGTCCCCCACGAGTTGGTCGCCGACATCGAGATCGGCACCATCGTGCGAGTCGACCTCCACGGTCGTCGCGTCGGCGGCTGGGTCGTCGCGCTCGACCCCGACGACGCGCTCGACCCCGACGGGCTCAAGCCGATCGCCAAGATCACCGGCCGAGGCCCCTCCGTCGATCTGATCGGGCTCGCCGAATGGGCATCGGTGCGCTGGGCGGCGCGTCGGCGACATTTCCTCGGTGCGGCTTCACCGCCCCGAGCGGTCGTCGGACTTCCCGACCCTCGGCTGACCGGTTCGGTCGTCGAGCCGCAGTCGCCGGCATCGTCGACGATCCTTCGAACAGGTGGAGGGGTCCTGCGACTCCCGCCGTCGAGCGACCCCATGCCGGCGATCCTGAGCGGGGCCGCGCTCGGTGCGTGCCTCGTCGTCGTCCCGGCGCTCGACCAGGCGATGCTGCTCGGTGCCCGTCTCCGGCGTTCGGGTCTGACGGTCGCGCTCGATGCCCGGTGATTGGGCTGCGGCCGCTGCCGGCGTCGATGTGGTGATCGGTGGCCGTGCCGTCGCGTGGGCGCCGTGTCCGGATCTCGCGTCGGTCGTCGTCGTCGACGAGCACGACGAGGCCCTGCAGGAGGAGGGCTCACCGACGTGGCATGCGCGTGACGTCGTCATCGAGCGAGCGTCGAGAGCGGGGACACCGGTGCTGCTGATCTCGCCGTGCCCGACGCTGACGGCGCTCGAGTGGGGTCCGTTGACCCGTCCACCGCACGAACGTGAACGCAAGGGTTGGCCGATCGTCGACGTCATCGATCGCAGCGACGAGGAGCCCTGGCGGCGCTCTCTGGTCACGTCCGAGTTGATCAGGCACCTCCGCGATCCTGAACGGACCGTCGTGTGCATCAGCAACACGCCGGGCCGGGCGAGATTGCTCGCCTGCCGCCACTGCAAGGCGCTGACCCGCTGTGAGCGATGTGATGCCGCAGTGGTGCTCGACGACCAGATGCAACTCGTCTGCCGTCGCTGCGGTACGACGCGGCCGCCGGTGTGCCGTGCGTGCGGCGCGGGCCGGTTCGCCAACCTGAGGCCCGGCGTGAGCCGACTCCGCGAGGAGTTGGAGGCGGCGGCGAACAGGCCTGCGGTGCTGGTGACGGGCGACGATCCTGACCCACCCGTGCCTGCCGGCGTGTACGTCGGCACCGAGGCGGCACTCCATCGGGTGGGGAGCGCCGACACGGTCGCCTTCCTCGAATTCGACCGGGAGTTGCTCGCCCCCCGTTATCGCGCCGCCGAGCAGGCGATGGCGCTGCTCGTCCGCGCCGCCCGTCTCGTCGGCCCGCGTTCGCGTGGAGGCCGCATCCTGGTGCAGACGTTCGTACCCCACCACGAGGTGATCCAGGCAGCGCTGCTGGCCGACCCCGGGCGCATGGTCGGCGCCGAACGTGACCGGCGACGGATGCTGGCTCTGCCGCCGTTCGGCGCCTACGCCGAGATCTCGGGCGCCGGTAGCGACGAGTTCGTCGCGAGCATCCCGGCGACCGAGGGTGTCGAGGTGGTAGGAGCATCGAGTGAGTACGTCGTGCGCGCTGGCGACTGGATGGAGCTTGGCCGGACGATCAACCGAGGGGTCCGCCCGCCCGGGAGCCGCCTCCGGATCGCCGTCGACCCGACGAGGTGACTCAGGACGCGACGCATCAGGCCGATGATGCTGCGAGCTCGGCAGCCGAAGGGCTCCGGTAGGCGAACGCCATCGTCGCACCGGCCAGCAGCACGACACCGGCGATGTACCAGTAGCTCTGATGGAGGCCGCGCTGCCCAGGGGAGGCGAGTTGGAGGGCGCTCACGATCGCGATGCCGAGCGCGGCGCCGACCTGGCGGCCGGTGGTGTACAGGGCTGACCCCATCGCGAACCGGTTCGACGGGAGGTACGCGTTGGCCGCGCTGCTCAACGCCGGGATCGTGATGCCGATCGCAGCGCCCGTCAGCATCGTCATCGGCAGGAACAGCGCCCAGAACCGTCCGTCGGTGTTCGCGAGCTGATTGAACGCAGTGACGGTGAGTGCGAACACCGTGGTTCCGGTGATGATCACCGGGACGGTGCCGAATCGCTCGAGCATCGCGCCGGCGCGGATCGAGGCCACGGTCGCAGCGACCGGGCCGGCGATGTAGGCGATGCCCGAACGCTGGGCCGAGTATCCCCAGACCTCCTGGAGCCAGCCGATGTTGCTGAAGTACATCGCGTAGAAGCCCATCGCCCACAGCAGGCTGGCAGCGTTGGCCGCCGAGACGAACCGAAGCCGGAACAGCGTGAGATCCAGCACCGGGTCCGGACAGCGACGGCACCAGCCGACGAACGAGGCGCCGAGCGTGGCCGCGAGAGAGAGTGTGGCGATCTCGGCTCCGGATGCCCAACCCCACGATTCGCCCTGGACGATGGCGAGCGTCAGGAGTGCGACGGACCCGATCGCGAGTGCTGCGCCGGCGAGATCGGGTCGACCGGCGACGTGTTCGTCGCGGGACTCACGCAACAAGCGCTGCCCGGCCAGGATCGTCACGGAGCAGATCGGGAGGTTGACGAGGAACACCCAGCGCCAACCGAGCTGACTCGTGAGCAGACCGCCGATGACGGGCCCGGCACCGGCGGCGATACTCCCCATCGCGGCGGTGATGCCGAAGACATGGGCCCGACGCTCGACCGGGAACTCTGGGACGACCAGCGCCGTGGCCGCGGGCACGATCATCGCGCCTCCGAGGGCCTGGACGATTCGTGCTGCGACGAGGAAGCCGGCCGACGGTGCGAGGCCGCACGCGAGCGACGCGATCGTGAAGACGCCGTTGCCGATCAGGAACGCACGTTTCCGCCCGAAGGTGTCGGCCATGCGGCCGGCGGTGAGGAGCCCGGCCGCGAACGCGATGCTGTAGCCCGACAACGTCCAGGGCAGCAGCGTCGCCGCATCCGAACCGAAGTCGTCCTCGATCGGTCGGAACGCGACGTTGACGATCGTGAAGTCCAGGGCCGTGATGAAGAACCCGACCGACACCAGCAGCAGCACGAGTCGTGCGCGTCGCGGATCGTATGGCGTGTCGTCGGTCATCGGTCGATCAGGTCGCAGTCCTGTGGCCGCGGCACCGTATCGACGCCACGACCGACCTCACGGGTCGGACACGCTCGTCGGTCGCTGCGGCGTCAACCCGGGTACCGGCCCAGGGACGACCGTGGCCGGGTCAACCGATCGGGTCGTGAGCCTCCGGACGGACGTCCAGCAGACGGTAACCGGCTCGGCTCGCCAGCCGGTCGGTGGCGAAGCCCTCGGCGACCAGCCAGCGCTGCAGCGAATCAGCACCGAGGTGTCGCTGCACGACCAGCACAGCGCTTCCGTCGGATTCGAGCCGGCGGAGCCAACGGTTCAAGACGTCGTGGAGGGCGCGTTTGCCGATCCGGATCGGCGGGTTCGACCAGATCGTCGAGAAGCGAACGTCCGCGGGCACCGCATGGGGTGCCATGACCCGGACGTTGTCGACACCGATGCGAGCCGCATTCGATGCAGTCAGGGTGCGGGCTCTCTCGTTGACGTCGATCGCCCAGACCGTCGCGCCCGGTGATCGGAGCGCCAGTGTGAGGGCGATCGCGCCGCTGCCGCAGCCGAGATCGAGGAGATCGCCGGTACTCGCGGGTGACGGTGCCTCGCGCAGCAGGAGTCCCGTCCCCGTGTCGAGACGGCCGTGGCTGAACACTCCACGGTCGGTGAGCATCGTGAACGCCACGTCGGGCAACGACACGTCGACAACAGTGGTGGCCGAGGCGACGCTCGGACGCTCCTCGAAGTAATGGTTCACCACCGGTAGCCTGACACGTCATGGCCTACACGATCCGCACCTTCGGAGACCCGGTGTTGAAGTCGAAGGCCGCGCCCATCGCCGATGTCGACGGCAAGCTCGTTCGGCTGGTCGACGACATGTTCACGACGCTGTACGAGAGCGATCTCGGGATTGCGCTCGCCGCGCCGCAGATCGGCGTGCAGAAGCAGGTCTTCGTGTGGGATCTCGGGGACGGCGACCGCGAAGTGATCTTCAACCCAGAGATCGTCGAGTCCGACGGAGAGTGGGCCTACGACGAGGGATGCCTCTCGATTCCCGGCCTCTACGTCGAGATGATCCGCCCCAAGACGGTGCTGATGCGCGGCATCGACCTCGACGGCAACGTCGTCGAACGCGAGGCCGACGAGCTCGAGGCTCGGATGTACCAGCACGAGCTCGATCACCTCCACGGGGTCCTGATGTTCGATCGCATGCAGCCCGATCAACGCAAGGAAGCGCTCACCGAGTTCAGGCGGATCCAGCGCGCTGCACCGGCCGAAGCCTCTCGCGAGCCCCGTTTCCGTCGCCTTCGTTCCTCGTGAGGCTGGTGTACCTCGGCACGCCGGCGATGGCGGTGCCACCGCTGCGGGCGCTCGTCGGCGCCGGGCACGACGTCGTGCTGGCGATCACCGGTGCCGACAAACGGCGAGGGCGCGGCGGCTCCACCTCACCGAGTCCGGTGAAGGCGGCTGCTCTCGAGCTCGACATCGACGTGTCGCACGACGTCGACGATGCGATCCGGGCCGACGCCGACCTGGGCGTCGTGGTCGCCTTCGGTCGCATCGTCAAACCGCACGTGTTGGCCGAGCTCGCGATGGTCAACCTCCACTTCTCGCTGCTCCCACGATGGCGAGGCGCAGCACCGGTCGAACGTGCCGTGCTCGCCGGCGACGAGATGACCGGGGTGTGCGTGATGGCGCTCGAGGAAGGGCTCGACACCGGTGGCGTCTACGCCCGGGTCGACGTGCCGATCGGGCCGGACGTCAACGCCGACGAGCTGCGAGCCGAACTCGTCGACGTCGGTTCGCGGCTCCTCGTGGAGACGCTCGATCGGGGCCTGGGCGACCCTCAGCCGCAGGTCGGCGTGCCCACGTACGCGGCCAAGATCGACGCCGGTGAGCGGCGGATCGACTGGTCGCAGCCGGTGGGGCAGATCCACCGGCTGATCCGGGTGGGAGGCGCGTGGACGACGTTCCGTGGGGCGAGGATCAAGATCCACGCCGCCGATCTCGTCGACGGGACCATCGTGCCGACGGTGATCCAGCCGGAGGGCAAGCAGCGGATCGACGCCGAGGCGTGGCGCCACGGTGCGCGGCCCGCCGACGACGAGTGGTTCGAATGACCGGGTGGTTCGCATGACCACGGCGCGGCGGGTCGCCTTCGACGCTCTGAAGCGGATCGAGGCCGACGGCGCCTACGCGAACCTCGTGCTCGGCGTCATGCTCGACCGGGCGCAGTTGTCGGCTGCCGACCGTCGGTTCGCGACCGACCTGGTCTACGGCACGACCCGGATGCGTCGTGCCTGTGATGCACTGGTCGACCGCTTCGTCTCGTCGCCGCCGGACGCGTCGACACGGACCCTGCTCCGGCTCGGTGCCTACCAACTGGAGTTCGCCGGAGTGCCAGCTCACGCAGCGGTCGGCGAGACGGTGGGCCTCGCACCCAAGCGCGTCCGCGGGTTCGTGAACGCCGTGCTGCGCAAGGTATCGACCACCGAGATGGTGTGGCCGTCCGAGCTCACCAGGCTGAGCTACCCGGACTGGATCGGCGAGAGGCTCACGGCCGAACTCGGCGACGACGCCGCGTTGCGCACCCTGTCGCGCATGAACGACGCACCCGAGGTCACCGTCAGGGACGACGGATACGTCCAAGACGCCTCGTCCCAGTGGGTCGCGGCGGCGGTCGAGTGCTCACCGGGGGACCGGGTCCTCGACACCTGTGCGGCACCCGGCGGCAAGGCGACCGCCATGGCTGCCACCGGTGCCCTGGTGACCGCCGCCGACGGACGGGCTTCGCGGGTGGGGCTGATCACGGAGAACGCCCGGCGACTCGGCCTCGTACTCGACGCCGTGATCGCCGATGCGACGGAGCCACCCTTCGCGCCGTCGTCGTTCGACGCGGTGCTCGTCGATGCGCCCTGCAGCGGATTGGGGGCGCTCCGCCGGCGGCCGGACGCACGGTGGAGGATCGAGCCCGCCGACGTGATCGAGCTGGCCGGATTGCAGGCACGGATCCTCGACATGTCGGCTCCACTGGTTCGGCCCGGCGGGCGACTCGTCTACAGCGTCTGCACCTTGACCGCGGCAGAGTCGATCGACCATGCGCTGCCGGACGGGTTCGAGATCGACGATCGCGAGCCGCCGGCCGGGCGCTGGCATCGGTACGGGCACGGGTGGCGGGTCCTGCCGCACGAAGCCGACACCGATGGCATGATCCTGATTCGATACCGTCGCACGCCATGAGCCATGTCGACCGAACCCCGCTGTACGCCAAGGTGCTGACGGTCAGCGACGGTGTGTTCCACGGTGCCCGGGACGACACCGGCGGACGTGGGCTGGCCACACATCTGGCGGCGAACGGATTCGATGTCGTCGATCATCGCATCACCGAGGATGGTGCGGACGCCGTGTCCACCGCGCTCGTCGAGATGTCGGAGGACTTCGCCGGGCTCATCGTGACGACAGGAGGCACCGGGTTCGCGCCGCGCGATCAGACGCCGGAGGGCACGAGTGCGGTGATCGAACGTGACGCGCCGGGCCTCGCCGAGGCGATGCGGCTCGTGAGTCCGTTCGGCAGGCTGTCACGAGGTGTCGCGGGAGTGCGCGGTCGAGCGATCATCTGCAACACGCCTGGCTCACCGAGGGGCACGATCGAGCAGATCGACGCCGTCCTCGACGTCCTGCCCCACGCCCTCCGCCTGCTCCACGCCGACCCGACCGATCACTGACGCTCGGCTCGGAGCGCTCGCGTCGATCCTTCAACTCGCCCGGCCAGCGAGCACCGGGTCGAGCCCGCTTCTCGACTGGTCGGCTCGTCGGGCGACCGTGTTGCGACGGACATCGAACCCCGTCGCAGTCAGCGCACGCTAGGACGCTCGGCGGTGGACCGAGGAAGTGTTGGCGTCGACCCGCTGACCCTCGAAGTAGCGGCGCGTGCTGCGGACGCTGCCGTCCTCGCGCCACTTCACGATCGCCGGGTTGCCGTTCGAGTCGTGTCGGCGTCCGTAGCGGTAGTGCTCCTCGTACCGCCGCGACCCGTCGGCGAAGAACCCGCGCACTGCCGGCCGACCAGGCTCGGGGTCGTGCAGCCGTCCGAGGCGGTAGTGGCGCTCCTGCTTGGTCCGACCGTCCTGCCGGACACGCACGTACGCAGGCGTTCTCAGGCTGGGGTCCTCGAGGACACCTCGCTCATACCAGGCGATCGACTCGATGCGGCCGCCGACCCACAGTCGGACGCGCCCGGTGAACCCGTCGGGGATCCGGTCTTCCGATTCGACGTCGATCATGGTCACGACGCGGAACGACAGGGCGTTGGGGAGCAGTTCCACCAGTGTATTCATCGTCGTGTGCGCCGTCGGCTTGAGCCGGGCGGGCAGCCGACGGCGGCCCGAGCGTGGGCCCGAGTGGTCAATGGCTCGGGATCACTCCTTCTTCGGGCCGCGGGGTAGGAGCTGCGCGACCGTCGAGTGCTCCGTCACCCCGTCCGGGTCGGTGACGATCACCTCGACGTCAGGCCCGCCCAGCTCGAGCGCCACCTGCAGACATGCGCCACACGGGTAGGTGAGCGCGCCATTGGTGCGGCGCGACACGAGTGCGAGCCGGATCGGCCGACGACCGGTGGTTGCCGTGGCGAACAGCGCGACGCGTTCCGAGCACATGGCGAGACCGAGCGAGACGTTCTCGACGAGCGCCCCCGGCACGATGTCGCCCCCGTCGGTTCGGACCGCAGCGCCCATCGTGAAACCCGAGTACGGGGCGTAGGAGTTGTAGCGAGCGGCGGTGGCGGCAGCGATCAGGTCGTCGTCGGTCGTCGTGGGGTCGGTCACCATGGGACCGACGGTAACCGCACTGCCGGTCACCGAATCGCCCTGCCCGGTCGAGACCCCGGCTCGCTCGTCTCGGGAGTGCCGGTGGTGGTGCTGTCGGTCAGTGAGTCGCTCGGCTTGTTCGGGAGCACGGCTCGCTCGTCTCGGGACTGTCGGTGGTGGTGCTGTCGGTCAGTGAGTCGCCCGGCCCGGTCGGGACTTCGGCTCGCTAGCCTCGGGCGTCGTGCTGCGTGTGGTGCTTCCGAAGGGTTCGCTCGAACGCGCGACGTTCGAGTTGTTCGAGGCCGCCGATCTGAGCGTCGTCAGATCGTCGTCGGTCGACTACAAGGCCACGATCGACGATCCACGCGTCGACGAAGTGCGGATCCTTCGCCCCCAGGAGATTCCGACCTACGTCGCCGAGGGTCTGTTCGACATCGGCATCACCGGGCGTGACTGGGTCGAGGAGACCGGCGCCCGTGTCGAGAGCCTCGGCGAGCTTCAGTACTCCAAGGCGACGTCGAACCCGGTGCGAGTCGTCGTTGCGGTCTCCGGTGACTCCGAGGTGCGGCGCGTCGAAGAACTCCCCGAAGGGGTGCGCGTCGCGTCCGAGTATCCCGAGATGACCAAGCGGTTCTTCGCCGATCGGGGGGTGCGTGCGGATGTCAGGCTCTCCTACGGCGCCAGCGAGGCGAAGATCCCCGACATCGCCGACTGCGTCGTCGACATCACCGAGACCGGGCGTGCGCTGCGCGCCGCCGGATTGCGCGTGATCGACACGATCCTCACGAGCTTCACCGAGGTCGTGGCCAATCCGACGAGCTTCGCGGATCCCGACAAGAGGCGGGCGATGGACCAACTCATGACCCTGCTCAACGGCGCACTCGAAGCGCGCGGCAAGGTGTTGCTGAAGCTCAACGTGGCCGCGGGGCTCGAACTGGCGGTCATCGACGTCCTGCCCTCGGCCAAGTCGCCGACCGTGAACCAGTTGGCGAACGGCGATTACGCGATCGAGACGGTGGTCGAGAAGAACGGCATCAACCGGCTGATCCCTGCGCTGCGAGAGGCGGGTGCCACCGATCTGCTCGAGATCCCGATCAGCAAGATCGTCCACTGATGCTCGCCGGAACCGTCACCGAATTCGATTCGGACAAAGGGCTCGGCACGGTGACCGCGGCCGACGGGACGTCGTTCCTGTTCCACGTGATCGAGATCGCCGACGGGACCCGGTCCGTGGATGTGGGCCAGGCGGTCCGGTTCCATCCCCTGCCCAAGTTCGGACGCTTCCAGGCCAGCGGGCTGCACAAGGTGTGACGTTGAACGATCGCGAGCGCCGGATCATCGATGTGCTCGTCACATTGCAGCCCGGCGAAGTGACCACCTACGGCGACATCGCCGAGATGGCCGGATATCCGAAGCACTCGCGCTTGGTCGGCCGGATCCTGTCGGAGACCGATGTCGACGTGCCATGGTGGCGCGTCGTGAACGTCGCCGGTCGCCTGGTCCCCGGCCACGAACGCGAGCAGGCTGAGTTGTTGCGCGAGGAGGACGTGATCGTCCGAGACGGCCACGTTCGCAGCGCACCGCACGGCCGTTTCGGAGAGCGATGACCGCTCCATCCCCGACGTGGTCTGGGCCTTCTGTCAGCTGGTGGCGCGGCGTGTCCGCGTCATGTGCTGACTGTTGGCCTCGGATGAGGTGTGCGGTCGATCTGTCAGCGATGCGCGCGAGGGGCTCGCGCTCGTGGCCGACAGATGGTCAAGGCTGCTGGCGGTGTCGGCAGAGTTAGTCGTCGGTGGGGGAGGATTGACCGGTCTGGGCCTTCACGCCCACGAATGCCATCCGGATGTTGGCGAGTGCGTCGCGCATCGTCTGGGTGTCGTCACCGAGCCGTTCCTGCAGCCCCTCGACGAGCAGCGCCATCGCATCGATCGCGAGTGACGCCGACACCAGATCGGGGGTGTCGGACGACAGGTGGATCGCACCGAGCTCGTACAGGCCCATGACGTGGTTGATCACGACGACTTCGGCCGGTACCTCCGAGAGCCGGGCGCGGGCTTCGGCCATCGCGGCTTCGATCTCGGCCGCCTGATCGGCGGTGCCATCGTCGGACGCACCCCCGTCGGTGCTGGTCAGGTCGGTTTCGTCACTCACGTGCGCTACCCTACCGAGGTCGGTCGTTTCGGCGACCGGTGACAATCGAGGCGAAGTGGGGTTCACCGGCACTCGTGTCGCGGCTCCCACCCGGCCACCGAGTCGCTCGACGAGCGGCCGAGTGCGCCCGGGTCGAATGACGATCACGGTCTGCCCGGCCGTCCGCTCCGACCGTTCGACGGTGCGGGTCGGCTTCCCGGCTGGCCTGCTCCGCATTGGACTTCGCGTCGAGCAGACCAGCAATCGACGAGTGGGAGGCCAACCCATTGCACAGGAGTGATCAGTCATAGCCGCCAAGACCGACCAGCACCGTGTCAACGACCGCATCAGGGCCCGTGAGGTCCGTCTGATCGGTCCCGACGGCGATCAGCTCGGGATCAAACCGGTTCCCGAGGCGCTGCGGATGGCTCGTGGGCTCGATCTCGACCTCGTCGAGGTGGCGCCGATGGCGAACCCGCCGGTGTGCCGGATCATGGACTACGGCAAGTTCCGGTACGAGGAAGCGCAGAAGGCCAAGGAGGCCCGACGCAAGACGACCCACGTCACGATCAAGGAAGTGAAGTTCCGACCCAAGATCGGCAAGGGCGACTTCGACACCAAGATGCGGCACCTCATCGAGTTCATCGAGGAGGGACACAAGGTGAAGGTGACGCTCCAGTTCCGAGGCCGTGAGATGGCCCACCCGGAGCTCGGGCGCAAGATCCTCGACGACGTGATCGAGACCGTCGGTCCGCTGGCCAAGGTCGAGAACCAGGCTCGGATGGAAGGTCGGAGCATGACGCTCGTGCTGGCACCCGACAAGAAGGCACAGGAAGCAATCAAGAAGGCCGAGGCCGAAGCGGCAAAGGAAGCCGCGGCCGCCGCCACAGCCGCCGAGGAAGCCGCGGCCGCCGCCGAAACCGCGGCGCCGGCCGACACGGTGACCGGCGAGGCACCCCCCGAGACATCAGGAGACGAGTGATGCCGAAGATGAAGACATCCAAGACCGCCGCCAAACGGTTCAAGAAGACCGGCAAGGGTCAGCTGCGTCACGAGCAGCAGAACAACCAGCACAAGTTCGAGTCGAAGACCTCGAACCGCAAGCACCGACTCGACCGTGACGCCGACGTGCACCCCTCCGACGAGAAGCGGATCAAGCGCCTCCTCGCGGAGCGCTGAGCAAACGATCAGCACAGACCGAGACGCAGAGACTGAGACAAGGAGACAACGACCATGGCACGCGTCAAGCGCGGTGTGGCTGCCAAGAAGCGCCACAAGAAGGTTCTCAAACAGGCCAAGGGCTACTACGGCAACAAGAGCCGTTCGTTCCGGGCCGCCAACGAGCAGCTGCTCCACAGCGGGCAGTACGCGTTCCGTGACCGGCGCGCGAAGAAGGGCGAGTTCCGACGCCTCTGGATCCAGCGCATCAACGCCGCCTGCCGCCAGAACGACATGAGCTACAGCCGATTCATCGCCGGTCTCAACGCCGCCGGTATCGAGGTCGACCGCAAGATCCTCGCCGACCTCGCCGTCACCGACGCCGCTGCGTTCTCTGCGCTCGTCGCCCAGGCCAAGGCTGCGCTCTGAGGAGCACCTGACCTGGGAGAACAACTCGCCTTCAGCAATCCGAAGGTACGACGACTGCGGCGCCTCCTGGGGCGCCGTAGTGCGCGTGCGGACGAAGGTGCGTTCGTGGTCGAGGGCCCGATGCTCATCGCGGAGGCCGCCGCCGCCGGTTGGCGGATCGAGTCCGAGTACGTCGCTCCCGGGGCTGCCCCGGTGTCATCCGCGCCGGTGTGGGAACTCGCCGACGGCGTGCTGGAGCGGGTGGCGTCGACTGAGCGTCCCCAACCCAACCTCGCCATCGTCGCCACCGACGCGAGCGATCAGAGGCCGGAGGCGCTCGATCGCTCGTGCTGTGTGGTGGTGGCGGACCGCCTGGCGGACCCGGGGAACCTCGGCACGATCCTGCGCACGAGCGAGGCTGCCGGAGTGGGTGCCGTCGTACTCACTCCGGGCTCGGTCGACCCGTTCAACCCCAAGGTGGTGCGAGCGTCGGCCGGGGCCGTGTTCCACGTCCCGGTGCTGACGGCGACGCTGGCCCAGGTTCGGGCGGCCGGGTTCGTCCTCATCGGCACATCGTCACACCACGGCGTCCGACACACCGAGGCCGACTGGTCGCGCCGGTTCGCGATCGTGCTCGGCAACGAGACACGCGGCTTGCCCGACGACGGGTCGATCGACGAGTGGATCCGGATCGAGCACCAGGGCCGAGCCGAGAGCCTCAACGTCGCCATGGCGGCAACCGTGCTGGTCTTCGAGGCCCGCCGCCACCGGTCGGACTGACGCTCCCCAACGCTCCAGGTCGGGAGCAACCGCCGCCGGGGGCGTCGTCCCCCGGCGGCGTCTCGCAACACGTCAGCCGATCGTATGGCAGTCGACGTCGATGGAGACCGTCAACGCCTTGCTGGTGTTCTTGACGCCGACGCCGACCGTCTGCGGTCCGTGTTGACCGGTCGGAACTCCGTCGACCCACACCTCGTGGACCTCACAGCCGGGCTGGTCGTTGACGGTGATGTGGTGCACCGACCGCCTCGACACGGCCCTCGTGGAAGACCGAGTGCCGGGCGGCCACTCCGACCACTCGGTCGATCGCGTTTGGCGGGACGACGTAGTGGCCCTAGTCTGGCTCCTCGTGACAGCGGCAGTGCGATTTCGGTACCCCGGGTGGACAGCCCGGGGACGGTGACGCCGAACCGCATCGCGCGCCCGCACCTGAGTCCATCCGGGGATGACGATCCACCCTCCCGTACGCTCGTCATGTGAAAGGACTCCCGTGATCGACGACATCCGTGCAGCCCGTGACGCGGCACTCGCTCAGGTCGACGCCGCCACCTCACTCGAATCGGTCAACGCGCTCGACACCCTGTTGCTCGGCAAGCAGGGCGCGCTCGCGCAGTTCAAGAAGCAGCTCGGCGCCCTCGCGACCGTCGAGGCGAAGAAGGCGGCCGGCCAAGCCGTCAACGAGGCGATGCAGACCGTGACCGCGGCCATCGCGTCACGCGTCGCCGAACTCGGCGACGCGGCACTCCGAAACCAGGTCGAGGCCGAGCGCCTCGACCTGACCGAGCACCTCGGCCGCCCCCGGCGCGGTCACGCCCACCTCGTCACTCAGGCGTGGGAGCGGCTCGAGGATGTCTTCATCGGCATGGGCTTCCAGGTGGCCGAGGGGCCGGAGGTCGAGACCGACTGGCACAACTTCGAGGCATTGAACATGCCGATCGGGCACCCGGCGCGAGGCGAGTGGGACACCCTCTTCGTCGATCATGCCGCGCCCGGGGAGGAGGCGGGGCGGACGGTGTTGCGCACCCACACGTCGCCCGTCCAGATCCGAACGATGCTCGAGCAGGCGCCGCCCATCTACATCGTGGCGCCCGGACGGGTGTTCCGGCGCGACACGCCCGACGCCACCCACATGCCGGTCTTCCACCAGATCGAGGGTCTGGTGATCGATCGAGACATCACGCTCGCCGATCTGGCCGGCACGATCGAGTCGTTCACGCACGCCTTCTTCGGACCGGGATTCACCTCGCGGCTGCGTCCCTCGTACTTCCCGTTCACCGAGCCGTCGGCAGAGTTCGACATCCAGCGTCCCGACGGATCGTGGCTCGAGCTCGGCGGGTGCGGCATGGTGCACCCGAACGTGCTGCTCGCCGGGGGCCTCGATCCGGCGCAGTGGAGTGGTTTCGCGTTCGGATTCGGGATCGACCGGATGGCGACGATGCGCCACCAGGTCGGCGACCTGCGCGACATGTACGTTGACGACATCCGCTTCGCGGAACAGTTCTGATGTGTCCCGCCCACTCGATCGCTGACGCTCGTTGCGTTCGTCCGAACCGGCCCGGCCGGCTCGACCCCACCCGATCCTGGTCGACCCAGCGGCACGCCGGCGCGGTCGAAGATGGATCACCCACGCCCCCGCTGAACCACCTCCACGTGGCGATCACGCCCGCACGCAACAAGGTTCGAACGACATGAAGGTGCTGCTCTCCTGGCTCAACGACTACGGCGACTTCGCCGATCCGGACGATGCCAGTGCCGTCCAGCGGTTGGCCGACACGATGACCGCGCTCGGGCTGGCCGTCGAAGGCGTCGACCACATCGGCGGCACGGTCGGAGGAGTCGTCACCGCACAGGTGAAGCGGCTCGAACAACACCCTGATGCGGCCAAGGTCCAACGCGTGTACGTCGACGCCGGCGACGGACACGAGCGCCACGTGTGGTGTGGCGCGTTCAACATGAGCGAGGGCGACATCGTCCCCCTCGCAACCCTCGGTACCACGATGCCGAGCGGGATGACGATCGAACGGCGCGGCATCCTCGGCATCGATTCCGACGGCATGCTCTGTGCGCCCGACGAGTTGGGTCTCGGCACCGATCACAGCGGGATCATGATCCTCCCACCAGACGCACCCCTGGGTGTGCCGTACGGCGAGGCGCTCGGCATCCGCCCCGACATCCTGTTCGATCTCGACGTGACCCGCAATCGCCCGGATTGCTGGGGGTACGTCGGGATCGCACGCGACGTCGCAGCGCAGATGAACATCGAATTCCGACCGCCGAGGGCCGACACGCAGGTCAGCGGCCCGCCACGGGTCGCGCCGGTCGAGTTGGTCGACGGTGAACGGTGCGGCCGATTCACGAGCACGGTGATCTCCGGCGTGCGCGTCGGCGCCAGCGCGAACTGGATGCAGCTGCGGCTCACCGAGGCGGGCATGCGCCCGATCAGCAACGTCGTCGACGTGTCGAACTACGTGATGCTCGAGCTCAACCAGCCGAACCACGCCTACGACCTCGACACGCTCGGCGGTGGCGGGTTCCGCGTGCGTGCCGCCGCCGACGGCGAGCAGATGGTGACGCTCGACGGCGACACGCGGACCTTCACGGCCGACGACCTGCTGATCTGTGACGGCGCCGACCGCCCGATCGGGATCGGCGGCGTGATGGGCGGGCTCGACACCGAGATCACCGACGCGACGACCACCGTGGTCCTCGAGGTCGCCTGGTTCCAGCCCCTCAGCGTGCTGCAGACGTCGAGCAGGCTCGGGCTCCGCTCGGAGGCGTCGGCACGGTACGAACGCGGGTGCGACCCCTACGTCATCGACGCAGCGATCGCCCGCTTCGCCGATCTGCTGAGCGAGACCTGCCCCGATCTGGTGGTCCACGCCGGCGTCGACGACGCTCGCGGCGTCGGGCTCCCGCCGCGTGAGCACACGGTCTCCGTGCGGGTGGCAGAGGTGAATCGGATCCTCGGTACCGAGCTGTCCGCCGACGACCTGCCGCGCCTGCTCGACCCGATCGGGTTCACGGTGTCGGGTGACGGTGACACACGCACCGTCACGATTCCGTCATGGCGACCCGACAGCGAGGCCGAGGTCGACGTGATCGAGGAGATCGGGCGCCATCACGGTTACGAGCGGGTCGGGAAGACCGTGCCGAACTCCACCGTCCACGGTGCGCTGTCGATCCGTCAGCAGCGACGGCGCCTCCTGCGCGAGGTGTTGCTCGGCCTCGGCATCTCCGAGGCGATGCCGAACCCCTTCCTCGCGCCCGACACCCTCGCCCGAGCCGACCTCGACGGGCCGACGATCCGGATCACCAATCCGCTCGTCGTCGAGGAGAGCGTGCTGCGCACCTCGCTCCGTCCGGGTCTGCTCCAGGTGATCGTGTACAACGAGTCGCACCGACGACCGGGCGTGCGGTGGTTCGAGATCGGACACGTCTATCCGCCCGGCAGCGGTGAGCTGCCCGACGAGTACGAGGCGCTGTGCGTCGTACTCGCCGGCGAGCAGGCCCCGGCAGCGATCGCGGTGCTGGCGCGAGATCGCGGCTGCGCTCGGCGTCGGCGCGCGCATCGATCAAGGTCGCGTGCCGCCGGGGCTGCACGCCACCAGATCAGCGACCCTGCAGGCGGGCAAGGATCCCATGGGAGCGGTCGGCGAGGTCGATCCGGGCGTCCTCCGGCGATTCGACGTGACGGAGCGGGTTGCGATCCTGGAGCTGGATCTCGACGACATCCTCGGTCGCTCCCCGAAACCGGCGACGTGGAAGCCGGTGAGCCGGATGCCGACGAGTGATCTCGATCTTGCGTTCGTGCTGGCCGACGACGTACCGGCCGAGAAGCTGGAGAAGGCGATCCGGCAGGGCGCGGGCAAGCTTCTGGTCGACATCGAGCTGTTCGACGTGTTCCGAGGTCGATCGCTCGAGGCCGGCACGCGCAGCCTCGCCTACCGACTCCGGCTGCAGGCTCCCGATCGAAACCTGACCGACTCCGACATCGCCGATGTCCGGCGAGCTGCCACGGCGTCCGCTGGCAAGCTCGGTGCGGAGCTGCGAGGCTGACCGGATGGCGGGCGAGCGCGACCTCGCGAGACTGCTCCACGATCTCGACGTCGAACGACGCGACGGCGTCTACACCTTCGTGACCGGCGAGTGGCCGGCGCTGGCGCCGGAGGCCCACGCGACCGTGATCGAGCCGGAGGGGCACACCTACGTCGTGACGGTCGACGATGCGCATCGGGCCGGGGCACCGGTGACGTTCGAGGCCGCATGGCTGACGCTGCGCGTCTTCAGCGCCCTCGATGCCGTCGGTCTGACCGCGGCGGTCAGTCAGGCGCTGACGAAGGCGGGAATCGCCTGCAACATGATCGCCGGCTATCACCACGACCACGTGCTCGTCCCGGTCGACCGGGCGGCCGAGGCGGCCGAGCTTCTGCGCGCCCTGCGCGGACCGGCCCCGACCACGCATCCCGATTCGTGAGGCTGCCCGCCGCGTCGGGCGGGTACCACGGTCAGTTGCTGCTCAGGTCGTCGGGCGCCGCCGCGAGCCAGGCGAGGCGACCGCCCTGACGGCGCAGTACCGTTCGCCACAGTTCGTCGGGTGAGGCGTCGAAGACGTCGTCGGGTTCGGCGTCGAGGACGAGCCATGCGCCCGACTCGATCTCGCCCTCGAGCTGCCCCGGACCCCACCCGGCGTAGCCGCGGAACACCCGGACGGCGTTCACGCGGGCCGCGAGCAGGGCAGGATCGGTCGTGAGATCGGCGGATGCGACCCGCCCCGAGATCGGCGACAGCTCGTCGCTCGTCTCGGTGACGGGCTCCTTGGCGAGCGCCAGCGCGATCAGCGCGTCCGGTTCGACCGGACCTCCGTGGAAGACGGTCCCCGGCCGCGCCTGGAGACCCTCCCAGCGATCGAGTGGTTCGGCGAGGTCCTCGTCGCCCGGTCGGTTGATCACGACGCCCAGGGCGCCCTCACCGTGGTGCTCGAGGACATAGACGACGGTTCGATCGAAGTTCGGGTCCTCCAAGGGCGGCGTCGCGACCAGAAGCCGTCCCTTGGTCTGCGAAGCGCCGGGAATCACCCACCCAGTCTGCCGCACGGAAGCGCAATCCCGTGTGGGGTGGTTCGTCGTGGTGTTGCATGACTATACGTCGTGACGTATGATAATGCGACTATGGTACGAGTCGGCATCATCGGCGCGTCGGGCTTCACCGGCGCCGAGCTCCTTCGGATCGCAGCGCAGCACCCCGAGTTCGAGGTCGCGTACGCCACCGGCGACACGCAAGCGGGTGTCCGAGCAGCCGATCTCTATCCAGCGCTGGCCGCGGCCTATCCCGATCTCGTCTACGACGCGTTCGATGTCGAGCGGGCGCGCCAGCTCGATCTCGTCTTCCTCGGACTGCCTCATGAAGCATCGATGGCGGTCGCCCCGGAGCTCGTCGGCCACGTCGCGTGCGTGGTCGACCTCTCGGCCGCGTACCGACTCAAGGATGCTTCGCACTATCCGACCTATTACGGCTTCGAACACGAGCAGACCGGGCTGCTCGCCGATGCCGTGTACGGACTGCCCGAACTGCACCGCGCCGCGCTCAAGGGTGCCCAGCTCATCGCCACGCCCGGCTGCTACGTCACGACCGCAACGCTCGCCCTCCGCCCACTCGTCGAGGCCGGCCTGATCGCGACCACGGGCGTGGTGGTCGATGCCGCGTCGGGGGTGACCGGCGCCGGGCGCAAGCACGACGACACCGTGAGCTTCACGACCGTCGACGAGAACATGACGGCCTACGGACTCCTGAACCATCGCCACACACCGGAGATGGAGCAGGAGATCGGCGCGCAGCTGATCTTCACGCCGCACCTCGTGCCGATGAATCGAGGGATCCTCGCCACCTGTTACGCGGCGCCCGCACCCGACACCGACATCTCGACCGAGTCGTTGCTCGCGCTCCTGCGCGAGCGGTGGTCGGGCGAGCCGTTCATGGTGGTCACCGACCGCTCGCCGACGACGAAGGCCACGCTCGGATCGAACGCCGTCCACGTCACGGCCCGCTACGACGAGCGGACCGGAACCGTGCTGGCGCTCGCCGCGCTCGACAACCTCGCCAAGGGCGCATCCGGTGGTGCCGTCCAGGCAGCGAACGTCGCGCTCGGACTCGACGAGACCGCCGGACTGGCGCTGGTCGGCGTCGCCCCATGACGCCGACCCCATCCGACACCGGCCAGGCCGTCCGGCCTGGGCAGGGTGAGCGGAGCGATCCGGCGATGAAGGCGGCGGTCCTCGTCGAGGCGTTGCCGTACATCCGACGATTCGCCGGCAAGATCGTCGTCGTCAAGTACGGCGGCAACGCGCTCGCGGGGACGTCCGACCACGACGCGCTGTCGCTGTTCGCTGAGGACATCGTCATGATGCGCCTCGTCGGTATGCGTCCCGTCGTCGTACACGGCGGCGGACCCCAGATCAGCGACCTGATGCGACGCCTCGGCAAGCAGGCGGAGTTCGTCGATGGACTGCGTGTGACCGACGCCGAGACCGTCGACATCGCGCGCATGGTGCTCAAGGGCCACGTCAACCCGCAACTCGTCGCGGCTATCAACGTGCACGGCAACTACGCGGTCGGCATCAGCGGCGTCGACGGCGGCTTGATCCGGGCGAGCGTCCGCGACCCTGCACTCGGTTTCGTCGGGGATGTGACGGCGATCAATCCCGACGTCGTGCACGGTCTCCTGAACGACGAGTTCATTCCCGTGATCGCCACCATCGGCTCCGACGAGACCGGCCAGGCGTACAACATCAACGCCGACACCGTGGCCGGGGCGATCGCCGAATCGCTCGATGCCGAGAAGCTGGTGTACCTGACCGACATCGAGGGACTCAGGCGTGACGTCGACGACGCCACCAGCCTGATCCGCCAGACGACCGCCGACGAGCTGGAGCAGCTGGTCGCCGACGGCAGCATCGCCGGCGGGATGATCCCGAAGGTCGCCAGTTGCATCCACGCCGTCCGACACGGCGTTCACAACGCGCACGTCCTCGACGGGCGCATCGCTCACGTCCTGCTGCTCGAGATCTTCACCGACTCCGGTATCGGCACGATGATCCGCGGCACCCTCGATCCCGACCAGGAAGGCACGACATGAGCGCCCACACCTTCGACACGGCCGGCATCGACCAGTGCCCGTTCATGCCGGTCTTCGGTGCGCCGGCCATCAGCATCGAACGCGGCGCCGGTACGGAGGTCTGGGACACCGACGGGAGGCGCTACCTCGACTTCCTGTCGGGGATCGCCGTCACCTCGCTCGGACACGCCAACCCGGTGATCGCCGATGCGATCTGCCGGCAGGCCAAGACCCTGCTGCACGTCAGCAACTTCTTCACGAACCCGCAGGCGACGGCGGCTGCGATCAAACTCAACGAGTTGCTGGCGGACGCAACCGGTCACGACGGGCAGTTGTTCTTCACGAACTCGGGTGCCGAGTCGAACGAGTGCGCGCTCAAGCTGGCCCGCAAGTGGGGTGGACGTGGTCGCCACTCGGTGGTCAGCGCGCTCGGAAGCTTCCACGGTCGGACCCTCGCCACGCTCGCCGCAACGGGTCAACCGGCGAAGCACGAACCGTTCGCTCCGATGCCCGAAGGCTTCAAGCACGTTGCCTGGGGCAACCTCGACGCGATGCGATCGGCTGTCGACGCATCGGTGTCGGCGATCCTCATCGAGCCGATCCAGGGCGAGGGCGGGGTCAACTCGGCACCGGAGGGCTATCTGCAGGGCATTCGCGACCTGTGCGACGACGTCGGCGCCCTGATGATCGTCGACGAGATCCAGACCGGGTTCGCCCGAACCGGTCGTTGGTTCGGCTTCGAGCACGACGGTGTGTCCCCGGACGTCGTGACCCTCGCGAAGGCGATGGGCAACGGGATGCCGGTCGGTGCCTGCTGGGCGCGGACCGACGTCGCCGCGGTGTTCCAGCCGGGAGACCACGGGAGCACGTACAGCGGTACCGCGCTCGCCACGGCGGCGGTGAGCGCGGTGATCGACGAGATGCGACGTCTGGACGCCCCCGCATTGGCCGTCGAGCGCGGCGCCAGGCTCACCGAGCTCCTGCTGGCGATCCCGCAGGTCGAATCGGTCCGCGGCCGAGGCCTGTTGCTCGGTGCGCAACTCGCCGATGGGCTCGACGCCCCTGCCGTCTATCGCTCGTTGCTCGGATCGGGTCTGATCTGCAATGCCGTGAACCCGACGACGCTGCGATTCGCCCCACCGATCACCGTGACCGACGGTGAACTGGTCGAAGCAGTCGGGTACGTCGCCACCGCGCTCGACGAGGTGGCTCGGTGACGCGGTCGGTGCTCGACGTCACCGACCTGCCTCCCGATGAGATCAGGTTGGTCCTCGATCTGGCCGAGCGTCCGATCGATGCCCTCGGTCGACCGCTCGACGGGCAGGGAGCGGCGCTGATCTTCGAGAAGCCGTCGAACCGGACCCGGCACTCGATGGAGATGGCGGTCGTCCAGTTGGGTGGCCACCCCGTCTACACCCGTGGCGAGGAGGTCGGGTTCGACACGCGTGAACCCGTCGAGGACATCGCACGGATCATGGAGGGGTACCACGCACTGCTCGCCGCCCGGGTCTTCTCGCACACGGTCGTCGAACGGCTGGCGGCAGCCGCGAGCATCCCTGTCGTGAACATGCTCAGCGACCGATCGCATCCGTTGCAGGCGTTCGCCGACGCGCTCACGATGAAGCAGTCGATCGGCGAGCTGGCCGGCAGGATCGTCGCGTACGTGGGCGACTACAACAACGTCGCACGGTCGCTCGCCGAGATCTCCGCGATGCTCGGCATGCACGTCCGCCTCGGGTGTCCGGCCGGGTTCGATGCCGACCCGGCCGAGCTGGAACGCATCCAACTGCTCGGTGCGGCGTCGGTGGAGCAGACCGGTCGACCGGGCGTAGCGGTACAGGGTGCCCACGCCGTGCACACCGACACGTGGGTGTCGATGGGCCAGGAGGACGACAAGGCGGCTCGCCGTCAGGCGTTCGAGGGGTTCACGGTCGACGCGACGATGATGGCAGGCGCCGACGCAGGCGCGATCTTCCTGCACTGCCTGCCCGCGTACCGAGGTTTCGAGGTGAGCGCCGACGTCATCGACGGCCCCCGGAGTGTCGTGTACCGACAGGGCCACAACCGGCTCCACAGCGCGCGAGCGATCCTCGCGTTCCTGTCGGGCGTGCGATGAACGCGAGAGGCGGTCTCTGATGTCGAAGGTCCAGCGTCAGCAGGCGATCGCCCGGCTGATCCAGCAGCACGAGGTGACGAACCAGCCCCAGTTGGTCGAACTGCTCGCCGGCGAGGGGATCACGGCGACTCAGGCCACGGTGTCTCGCGATCTCGACGACCTGGGCGCGGTCAAGGTCCGGGTTCCCGGCGGCAACACCGTCTACGCAGTGCCCGAGTTCGCTCCCGAACGTGTGGCGCCGCTCGACCAGCTGCGGCGGGTGATGGGGGAGTGGGTCGCCGAGGTGACCCACTCGGGGAATCTGGTCGTCGTGCGGACACCGCCCGGCTGCGCCCACGTCGTCGCGTCCGCGCTCGATCGCAGTGGGATCGACGGATTGCTCGGTACCGTCGCCGGGGACGACACGATGATGTGCGTGGCGACGGAGGGCGTCGGTGGGCACGAGCTGGCGGTGACGCTGCGGGATCTGGCCGGCATCGAGGGAGGCAACTGATGGCAGACCAGCACGAGGGGAACACGCTGTGGCACGGGCGGTTCGAGGATGGGCCGGACGCCGCGTTGATGGCGTACACGGTGAGCCTGCCGTTCGATCGTCGCATGTGGGCCGACGACATCGTCGGCTCTCGGGCGCACGTGCGTGGCCTCGCCCGCGCCGGACTGCTCACCGACGCCGAGCGCGACACCGTGCTCGGCGCCCTCGATCGGGTCTACGAGGAGATGGCCGAGGGTCGCTTCGAGTTCATCGAGTCCGACGAGGACATTCACACCGCCGTCGAGCGTCGCACGACCGAGTTGGCGGGCGCCGCCGGTGCCAAGCTGCACACTGCTCGCAGCCGCAACGATCAGGTGGCGACCGACCTTCGACTGTGGTGCAAGCGGGAGCTGATCGAGCTCGCCCGCGGACTTTACGATCTCCAGCAAGTGCTGCTCACCAGGGCGATCGAGGCGGGTGACGTGTACCTCCCGGGCTACACCCATCTCCAGCGAGCCCAGCCGGTGCTCCTCTCGCATCACCTCCTCGCCCACGGCTGGGCCTTCGGTCGCGACGTCGACCGCCTCATGGCGACGGTCGATCGTCTCGACGTCTCGCCGCTCGGTGCCGGGGCCCTCGCCGGGACCTCGCTGCCGATCGATCCGGCGGGCAACGCGGCCGAGCTCGGGTTCGCCCGGCCGTTCGACAACTCACTCGATGCGGTGAGCGATCGCGACTTCGTCGCCGAGGCGCTGTTCGACCTCGCGCTGGTCGGCGTCCATCTCAGCCGGATCGGCGAGGAATGGGTGCTGTGGACCACCGAGGAGTTCGGTTTCGCCAAGCTCGACGATGCGTTCGCGACCGGCTCGTCGATGCTGCCCCAGAAGAAGAATCCCGACATCGCCGAGTTGGCGCGCGGGAAGTCCGGCAGACTGATCGGCAACCTCACCGGGCTGCTGACGACCCTGAAGGGGCTCCCGCTCGCGTACAACCGTGACCTCCAAGAGGACAAGGAGGGCCTGTTCGACTCCGTCGACCAGGTCAACCTGGCCGTCGCGGCGCTGACCGGGATGATCGCCACCGCCACCTTCGTGCCGGACGCGATGCGGCGTGCAGCCGATGCCGAGGTGACCGCCGCGACCGATCTCGCGGAGTACCTCGTGCGCGGCGGGACGCCGTTCCGGGACGCCCACGCGATCGTCGGCCGGCTCGTGCGGCGCCACCTCGCCGGCGAGGGGAGCCTCCGAAGCCTCGCGGCGCAGGAGATCGATACCGAAGCAGCGGCGCTGGTTCTCCCGGGTGTGGGGGTGCGTCAACGCACGTCGCCCGGCGGCGCCGGCCCGGCCGCGATCGATGCCCAGTTCGTCCGGTACCGGCAGATGCTCACCGTCGAGCACGACGAGTTCATCCGACGTTCCGGCGACTGACCGGTGCGCCGGGTCCCGCGCTCGCTCCTGCTGGGGGATGCCCCCACCGTCGCACCCCTGCTGCTCAACAAGCTGCTCGTTCACGATGGTTGTGTCGGTCGCATCGTCGAGGTCGAGGCATATCGCGAGGACGATCCGGCGAGCCACACCTTCCGGGGTCGTACCGAACGGAACTCGGTGATGTTCGGGCGGGCGGGTCATCTCTACGTCTACTTCACGTACGGAATGCATCACTGTGCGAACATCGTGACCGGGCCGGAGGGCGTCGGCGCGGCGGTGCTGCTCCGAGCGGTTGAGCCGATCGCCGGGCTCGACGTGATGCGCGAGCGGCGGCACGGTCGGCTCCGGCTCGCCGACGGACCCGCGAAGTTGTGCCAGGCGTTCGCGATCGGGCTCGGGCACAACGGTGTCGATGTGTGCCGGGGGTCCGGAATCGCGTTGTTCGACGACGACCTGCCGTCGCCGGATGAGCCGCTGGTCGGGCCCAGGGTGGGGATCAGCCGCGGTGTCGACGTGCCCTGGCGCTGGCGAACACCGACATCGGTCCCACCGGCTCCGGACTCACCATTGCCGGACTGAGGCCCGTGCAGCGGGTGTCGGTCGTCGAGGCGAGTGCATCGGCCGCCACGATCCCCAGCGCCGGCACGAGCGATCCGCACCGGCCGACCGCGTTCGTCTGCGGGCTCCGACTGCCCACCGTCTGGCGGATCGCGACCTCGTGCGCGTGGCAGTGTCGCCGCAGCGCGGCGCACACGTCGTCGGTTCGGGGCTGACCGACCGCGGTCGCGTACCAGCCGGCGAGCGCACGATCGGGTTCGGCGAGCACCTGATCGTGGAGGGCGGCGAGCAGCGGCACCGGGAGTTGTCGCTCCTCGGGTGCGGTACACAGCAGATCGACGACGACGGATCGTCTGCGATCGCAGCACTGAGTCGGCCGGAGAACGGAGCCCGGGCCGTCTCCCCGTGGGTGCGGAACCCGCGGGCGAGCTCGTCCAGTTCGGCGATGCGCGACGACCGAATCCATCGCAGCCCCGCCGGCGCCACTCGGGCGGCGACGTTCGGCTGGCGTGCGGTGCCGCCGCTGCGCCCGTGGTCGCGGCGATACTGGATGTCGTGCCTCGGATCATCCGTCGTCTTGCCATCGCCACCGCCGCGCTCCTCGCCGGAGCGTCGGCAGTGGTGACGGCGGCGAGCCTCGGTGCGGCCGTGACGGCCGAGACCCCTGCGGCACGTGTGGATCCACCGAAGCCGGTCATCCTGATCAGCGACTCCGCCTGGCTCGGGATCAAGACCTACGGCGCGATCGACGCCGTGCGCGGGGTCGACCACATGCTCGATCTCGCATCGTGCCGTCGACGGGTGGCTCCATCGTGCGTGAACTACGACGGTCACGTCCCCATCACCCTCCACGCCGAGCTGGCCTGGAGGGGTGCCGGCTATCACACCGTGGTGGTTGCGACCGGATACAACGACAGCGACCACAACTTCGCGAGCGACGTCGATGCGATCGTCGAGCTCGCCCGGACCACTGGTGTCGAGCGGATCGTCTGGCTCACGCTGCGATCGAACGTCGCGTACACATCGCCGGGCGATGCCGGGTTCGCCGCGGTCTTCGAGCGCAACAACGCGACCCTGCGGGAGTTGGTCGCCTCCGGCCGGTATCCGGAGATCGTGATCGCCGACTGGGCCACCTACGCCCGTGACCGCCCGGAGTGGTTCGCCGGGGACGGCATCCACCTCCGGATCCACGGACCATGGGCCGCTGCCGACTACATCTCGCGCAAGTTGGCGTATCTCGACGATCGTGCATGCCCCATGCCCCGTGCCCCCGGTCTCGTTCCGGCCGACCCGTGTCCTGACCCCGATGCGGGAGCACCGGCGGTCGATCTCGACGCGATCTACCCGATCGGCGAGCCGAACCCGACCGCAGGATTCCAGATGGAGTGGGAAGGCCACGGATCGTGGCCCGATGCTCCATGGTGGCAACGCTGAGTTCGTGCGAGCGTGAACACGTTGTGGTGCGGCCACGCGAGCGTGGCATCATCGAGTCCGGTATGGACCTGATCGACGATCTCACTGTGCGTGGCCTGATCCACGATTCGACCGATCGGGAGTCCCTTCGGTCTCGCCTCACGAGCGGTCCGCTCGGGTTGTACATCGGCTTCGATCCGACCGCTGACTCGTTGCACGCCGGGAATCTGGTCGGGCAGATCTTCATGCGCCGGTTCCAGCTGGCGGGCCATCGTCCGTTTCCCTTGGCAGGGGGCGCAACGGGCATGATCGGAGACCCTGGCGGCCGGTCGGAGGAGCGCAGCCTGCTCGATCTCGAGACGCTGCACCACAACGTCGATCAGATCAAGCGGCAGCTCACCAAGCTGCTCGACTTCGAGCCCGGCCCGCATCAGGCCACCCTGGTCAACAATGCCGACTGGACGCACCCCATCACGATGCTGGAGTTCCTGCGCGACGTGGGCAAGCACTTCACCGTGAACCAGATGATGGCGAAGGAGTCGGTACGGCACCGGATCGAGAGCGAGCACGGCATCTCGTACACCGAGTTCAGCTACATGCTGCTCCAGGCGAACGACTACCGGCATCTGTACGAGACCTACGGCGTCGAGCTCCAGGCCGGTGCGTCCGACCAGTGGGGCAACATCGTGGCCGGCGTCGAGTTGATCAGGCGACGGTGTGGTGCGGCCGTGCATGCACTCACGCATCCGTTGATCACGAAGAGCGACGGGACGAAATTCGGGAAGTCGGTGGCCGGTGCGGTCTGGCTCGATCCGGTGCGCACTTCGCCGTACCAGTTCCGACAGTTCTGGATGCAGACCGATGACGACATGGTCGGGACCTACCTCAAGATGCTCTCGTTGCGCCCGATCGAAGAGGTCCATGCACTGATCGAGGAACACGAGCGGGCGCCGGAGCGCCGCCCGTGCCAACGGGCGTTGGCACGCGAGATGACCGAACTCGTGCACGGACACGAGGCTGCCGACGCCGCGGACGAGGCCGCCGACGTCTTGTTCGGGGGCGATCCGACACGGGCATCAGCGGCGGCCTTCGAGGCGGTCGCTCGTGAGGTGCCGTCGTCGAGCGCGACCCACGCTCAACTCGACGATCTCGTCGGGGTCCTCGTCAACGCCGATCTGGCTCGATCCAACAGCGACGCACGACGCACCATCGAGGGTTCCGGTTACCGCTGCAACGGCGTCGTGATCGACGCGAACTCCCAGCTCAGCGCCTATGAACGGCTCCACGGACGGTACCTGCTCCTCCAGCGCGGCAAGAAGTCCCACCACCTGCTCGAAATTCTTTCCTGAGCGGGTTGTGCGGGGTCAGCAGCGGGGCTAGTGTTTCTCTCCGCCCCACGGAAGGCATTCTCCGCCTCCGGAAGGGCCCGGCACCAAGCCCCGCTGGTCTCGAGAGACCGGCACGATGTGCCCGAGCTTCGGCTCCTTGAAAACGGAAGAGAAGACAGAACGCCAGTGCGGGCAGGTCTTCAGGGCGGGGTGTCCTTCGTGGCGCCCCGTGAGAGGAACCTGTCTGTCAATTCTGCCATCGACACACCCTGTCGGTGGCAACACGGATAACAGACCGATGCAACCACATCGGTCGAATCAGTCAGATCGTGGTGTCGAGCGGTATTCATTCGGCACTGCGCTCTTTCGACCAAATCGTTCGTCTCGAGCAGCATCCGCTGCGAGGGGCGACAGGTTTTCGTTGGAGAGTTTGATCCTGGCTCAGGACGAACGCTGGCGGCGTGCTTAACACATGCAAGTCGAACGAGATCCAAGGAGCTTGCTCCTGAAGATCTAGTGGCGAACGGGTGCGTAACACGTGAGAAACCTGCCCCGAACTTGGGAATAACAGTCGGAAACGACTGCTAATACCGAATATCTTCGCAGCGTCGCATGGCGCAGCGAAGAAAGCTTTTGCGGTTTGGGAGGGTCTCGCGGCCTATCAGCTCGTTGGTGAGGTAACGGCTCACCAAGGCATCGACGGGTAGCTGGTCTGAGAGGATGATCAGCCACACTGGGACTGAGACACGGCCCAGACTCCTACGGGAGGCAGCAGTGGGGAATATTGCACAATGGGCGAAAGCCTGATGCAGCAACGCCGCGTGCGGGAAGAAGGCCCTAGGGTTGTAAACCGCTTTCAGCAGGGAAGAAAATGACGGTACCTGCAGAAGAAGGTGCGGCCAACTACGTGCCAGCAGCCGCGGTGACACGTAGGCACCAAGCGTTGTCCGGATTTATTGGGCGTAAAGAGCTCGTAGGCGGTTCAGTAAGTCGGGTGTGAAAACTCTGGGCTCAACCCAGAGAGGCCACTCGATACTGCTGTGACTTGAGTACGGTAGGGGAGCGGGGAATTCCTGGTGTAGCGGTGAAATGCGCAGATATCAGGAGGAACACCAGTGGCGAAGGCGCCGCTCTGGGCCGTAACTGACGCTGAGGAGCGAAAGCGTGGGTAGCAAACAGGATTAGATACCCTGGTAGTCCACGCCGTAAACGTTGGGCACTAGGTGTGGGTCTCAACCAACGAGATCCGCGCCGTCGCAAACGCATTAAGTGCCCCGCCTGGGGAGTACGGTCGCAAGACTAAAACTCAAAGGAATTGACGGGGGCCCGCACAAGCAGCGGAGCGTGTTGCTTAATTCGATGCAACGCGAAGAACCTTACCTGGGTTTGACATGTCGGGAAAAGCTCTAGAGATAGGGTGTCCTTCGGGGCCCGACACAGGTGGTGCATGGCTGTCGTCAGCTCGTGTCGTGAGATGTTGGGTTAAGTCCCGCAACGAGCGCAACCCTTATCCTGTGTTGCCAGCAAGTTATGTTGGGGACTCGCAGGAGACTGCCGGGGTCAACTCGGAGGAAGGTGGGGATGACGTCAAGTCATCATGCCCCTTATGCCCAGGGCTGCAAACACGCTACAATGGCCGGTACAGAGGGCTGCGATCCCGCGAGGGTGAGCGAATCCCACAAAGCCGGTCTCAGTTCGGATTGGAGTCTGCAACTCGACTCCATGAAGCCGGAGTTGCTAGTAATCCCGGATCAGCACGCCGGGGTGAATACGTTCCCGGGCCTTGTACACACCGCCCGTCACACCACGAAAGTCGGTAACACCCGAAGCCGGTGGCCCAACTCGCAAGAGAGGGAGCCGTCGAAGGTGGGATCGGTGATTGGGGTGAAGTCGTAACAAGGTAGCCGTACCGGAAGGTGCGGCTGGATCACCTCCTTTCTAAGGAGTGTCTTCTCGATCGATGGTCGTCATCAGAACGTCCCGGTCGAGACACACCTAGTTGGTGCACTGGTGGGGCTGTCAGCCACAGACCTCGAGGGTCGCAGGGATTCGGTCCCTCCTCACGAGCAACGTCGCTGCCGGCCACCGTCTTCTCTTCCGTTTTGAGGGAGTCGTCACAGAGACACCTCAGCCGACGCCGCTGCGTCGAGCTCCACCATCTGGTGCGAGTTCCGCATGCGTCATCGCGCACCTTGAGAACTGCAGAGCAAGCACGAGCATCTTTTGTTCTCTTCGGAGAACAGAATGAAAGTTCATTTGTTTGAACGATCGAAACGTATTACAGAATTCCAAGCTACAAAGAGCCAACGGTGGATGCCTTGGCGCCAAGAACCGATGAAGGACGTGAGTGACTGCGAAAAGCTGCGGGGAGCCGTCGACTAGGCCTCGATCCGCAGATGTCCGAATGGGGAAACCCACCACTCGTCATGGAGTGGTACCCCGGTCTGAATACATAGGGCCGGAGGAGGGAACGACGGGAATTGAAACATCTCAGTACCGTCAGGAAAGGAAAGCAACCGCGACACCCTGAGTAGCGGCGAGCGAAATGGGTAGAGACTAAACCGTGTCAGTGCCAAGCCTGGTGGCGTTGCTGACGTGGGGTCGTGGGACCAGTAGTGTGAGCACCAGATCACACACGGAGTTACCAAGCTGCTGTGTAGGAGAACACACCTGGAAAGGTGGGCCGGAGTGGGTAATAGCCCCGTATCTGAAACGCACGCAGCCTCCGACTGTCATCCCAAGTAGCGCCGGGACCGAGCAAACCGGCGTGAATCTGCGGGGACCACCCCGTAAGTCTAAGTATTCCTTGGCGACCGATAGTGAACCAGTACCGTGAGGGAAAGGTGAAAAGTACCCCGGGAGGGGAGTGAAATAGTACCTGAAACCGTTGGTTTACAAGCAGTTAGAGAGTCGTCATGCCTTCGGGTATGGCCTCGATAGCGTGCCTTTTGAAGAATGAGCCTGCGAGTTACGGTATGTGGCAAGGTTAACCAGTGATGGGGAGCCGAAGCGAAAGCGAGTCTGAATAGGGCGTTGAGTCGCATGCTGTAGACCCGAAGCCAAGTGATCTATGCATGGCCAGGTTGAAGCGAAGGTAAGACTTCGTGGAGGACCGAACCCACGTCGGTTGAAAACGGCGGGGATGAGCTGTGTATAGGGGTGAAAGGCTAATCAAACTTGGCGATAGCTGGTTCTCCTCGAAATGCATCTAGGTGCAGCGTTGCATGTTCAGTATCGGAGGTAGAGCACTGATTGGGCTAGGGGGCCTACAAGCTTACCGAACTCAGTCAAACTCCGAATGCCGATACTCCAGAGTGCAGCAGTGAGACTACGGGGGATGAGCTTCGTTAGTCGAAAGGGAAACAGCCCAGACCATCAGCTAAGGCCCCTAATTCTGAACTAAGTGGAAAACGATGTGGGATTGCCCAGACAGCCAGGAGGTTGGCTTAGAAGCAGCCACCCTTGAAAGAGTGCGTAATAGCTCACTGGTCGAGTGATCCTGCGCGGACAATGTAACGGGGCTAAGTTCAGAGCCGAAGCTATGGGTTCGTACATCAGTACGAGCGGTAGAGGAGCGTCGATGTTGCAGTGAAGCTCGCCCGGAAGGGCGCGTGGAGCGGCATCGAGTGAGAATGCAGGCATGAGTAGCGAGAGAGGGGTGAGAAACCCCTCCGCCGAAAGCCCAAGGGTTCCTGGGGAAGGCTTTTCCTCCCAGGGTGAGTCGGGAGCTAAGGCGAGGCCGAAAGGCGTAGTCGATGCACAACTGGTTAATATTCCAGTACCACCGTGTTCACGTCAGGCCCAAGAGTGGCAACGTTGGGGCTGTTCACCTTCGGGTGAGCGAACCGACCGAGCTGCTGGCGGGTAGCTGAAGGGGGACGCAGGAGGGTAGGTGAACCGGGGCGATGGTAGTCCCCGGGTAAGCGTGTAGGCGGATTCCGATGAGAGTTGGAGTCGTAACGCTGAGACGCGATGCCGAGACACAAGTCGAAGTCACTGATCCCATGCTGCCAAGAAAATCCCAGCAGTGAGTTGACACGGTGCCCGTACCCCAAACCAACACAGGTGGGCGGGTAGAGAATACCAAGGCGATCGGGAGAACTATGGTTAAGGAACTCGGCAAATTGCATCCGTAACTTCGGGAGAAGGATGACCCTTACCGGTGACGAGATTCACTCTCCGAGCTGGCGAGGGTGGCACAGACCAGGGGGTAGCGACTGTTTACCAAAAACACAGCAGCGTGCGAAGCCGCAAGGCGCTGTATACGCTGTGACGCCTGCCCAATGCTGGAAGGTCACGGGGAACGGTTAGCTCTTCGGAGCGAAGCTGTGAACCTAAGCCCCAGTGAATGGCGGCCGTAACTATAACGGTCCTAAGGTAGCGAAATTCCTTGTCGGGTAAGTTCCGACCTGCACGAATGGCGTAACGACTTCCCCACTGTCTCAACCATAGACCCGGCGAAATTGAAGTACGAGTAAAGATGCTCGTTAGCTGCGGAAGGACGGAAAGACCCCGTGAACCTTTACTATAACTTGGTGTTGAGTCTTGAACTGCGTTGTGTAGGATAGGTGGGAGACTTGGAAGCATTGGCGCCAGCCAGTGTGGAGTCGTCGTTGAAATACCACCCTGCGTATTTTGGGGCTCTAACTTTGGTCCATTACCTGGATCAGGGACAGCGCCAGGCGGGTAGTTTGACTGGGGCGGTCGCCTCCTAAATTGTAACGGAGGCGCCCAAAGGTTCCCTCAGGCTGGTTGGCAATCAGCCGTCGAGTGCAATGACACAAGGGAGCTTGACTGCGAGACCAACAAGTCGAGCAGGTACGAAAGTAGGGCATAGTGACCCGGCCATTGCTTGTGGAAGCGTGGTCGCTCAACGGATAAAAGGTACTCCGGGGATAACAGGCTAATCTTTCCCAAGAGTCCATATCGACGGAAAGGTTTGGCACCTCGATGTCGGCTCATCGCATCCTGGGGCTGAAGCAGGTCCCAAGGGTTGGGCTGTTCGCCCATTAAAGCGGTACGCGAGCTGGGTTCAGAACGTCGTGAGACAGTTCGGTCCCTATCCTCCGCAGCCGAAGGAACATTGACGAAGGCTGTCCCTAGTACGAGAGGACCGGGACGGACGGAGCTCTGGTGTGTCTGTTGTCCTGCCAAGGGCACGGCAGATTAGCCACCTCCGGAAGGGATAACCGCTGAAAGCATCTAAGTGGGAAACCCGTTCGAAGATGAGTGTTCCCATGCGGTAAACGCAGTAAGGCCCGTGGCGAGACCACCACGTTGATAGGCCGGAGGTGTAAGCGTAGTAATACGTTCAGCCGACCGGTACTAATCGGCCGAGGGCTTGGATTCTTTACGGATCGCTCGTGCTTGCTCTGGAGTCCTCGGGTGCACCCCGAGTTGACAACAAGTTTCCGGTGGCCATGGCGAGAGGGTCACACCCGTTCCCATCCCGAACACGGAAGTTAAGCCTCTCAGCGCCGATGGTACTTGGGGAGAGATCCCCTGGGAGAGTAGGACGCCGCCGGATTTGCTCTGATGACGAGCGCCACCCATGGGGTGGCGCTCGTCGTCGTTTTCGTCTCGTCGATGGCCGGTGCTCGTGTCTCCGGCGACGGCGACGCCTCGTGCGGATCGAGGAGAGCCTCGCCGTAGCATGGGTCGCCATGTCCGACGACCGACCTCGACGCCCGCGTTCGGGCGGTGCCTCATCCGGCAATCGCCGAGGCGGACCCTCACGTCCGGGGCGTCCGGGGGGTACGAGTCGGAGCGGTTCGTCCGGCAGGAGCCGATCGGACGGCCGGTCCGATGGCCGGTCCGGCAGCGGCCGCGCGGGTGGCCGGAGCGGTGGTCGCCCGGACGATCGCCGCAGCCCTGGTGGTCGGGCCGGCGGCCGCTCGGGAGGAGGGTCGCACGGCGGGACCGGTCGCGACGATCGCGGTGGCCGGCCCGAGCCGCGAACCGAGGCCGAGCGTCGTGCCGCCGAGGTGCGGGCGCGACGCGGGCCCCGCCGCACCCCGCGGACTCCGGAGAGCGAGCAGGCCAAGATCGAGGGTCGTGAGATCGAGCAATGGATCGACGAAGGGTCGATGCGAGCCGAGGCGGAAGCAGCGACAGAGCGCGCGGGAGCGAGCACACGACGCGATCGCCGGCCGGTCGAGATCGACCCCGAGGTCGTGTCGGAGATCCACGATGCCCTCGATCCCCAGCGAGCCGCTCGACTGTCGGAGCGGCTTGCGTCGGCCTCGGCGGCTCTCGATCGCGAGCGGTTCGACGAGGCACGGCGGATGGTGACACCGCTGGTGCGAGAGTTGCCGCAGGTGGCCGCGGTCCACGAGGTCAGCGGGCTCGCGTCGTACCGAACAGGGCGGTGGAAGCAGGCGGCGCAGTCACTCGAGTTGGCGCGGCAACTCAAGCCGGATCCGTCGCTGCTGCCCGTGCTCGCGGACTGCTATCGGGCGTTGCGGCGCTGGACCGATGTCGACATCGTGTGGCGGGAGGTGCGTGAGGCATCGCCTCCACACGAGGTGATGGCGGAGGCCCGCATCGTGGTCGCCGGCTCACTTGCAGATCGTGGCGAGCTGAAGCAGGCGATCGAACTGATGCTGGCCGCATCGCGTCCACCCAAGCGTGTCCGCGACCATCACCTCCGGCAGTGGTACGTACTCGCGGATCTGTACGATCGTGCGGGCGACACGGTCACGGCGAGCCGGTGGTTCCGAGAGATCGCCGCCCGCGACGCCGCGTTCGCCGATGTACGTGACCGCCTGCGGACGCTGGGCCGCTGAGGAGTTGCGCCGTCCGGTCTGCTCGAGTCCGGACGGTCACACCCAATCGCTACGCTCCGTTCGATGGCCCGTCCTCACTTCCGCGCCGGTGTGATCGCCGTGGTCCGCCGCGGCGATGGTCAGGTCATGGCGTTCGAACGCAACGACCTGTCCGGCGAGTGGCAGTTGCCGCAGGGCGGCATCGAGAGCGGTGAGTCCCCGGTGGAGGCGGCGTGGCGGGAGCTCGCCGAGGAGACCGGCCTCGGCCGAGGCCACGTGTCGCTCGTCGACGAATGGGACGGCTGGACGGTCTACCTCTGGCCGGAGGAGATGCGCCGGGACGGCCGGCTCGGGCAGGCCCACCGATGGTTCTTCTTCGAGCCGCTCCACGACGAGGTCGAACCGACGCCCGACGGCAGCGAGTTCTGCCGCTGGACGTGGATGCGTGTCTCCGATCTGGTGGAGCGAGTGGTCGGGTTCCGCCGAGCGCCCTACGAGCAGGTGCTCGGTGGCTGATCTGTTCAGCGCCGCTGTCGAGGAGCGGCTCCGCGCGACCGCACCGCTCGCTGCGAGGCTGCGACCGCGCACGCTCGCCGACGTCGTCGGGCAGAGCCACCTCGTCGGCGCCGGTCGTCCGCTGCGACGACTGGTCGAACAGGATCGGCTCACCTCGGCGATCTTCTGGGGCCCGCCGGGCACCGGCAAGACGACGCTGGCGCTGGCCGTCGCCGGCTCGACCGCCCGGGCGTTCGAGCAGCTCTCGGCAGTGACCGCAGGCGTGAAGGACGTGAGGGAGGTCATCGAGCGGGCCCGCCACCGACTCGGCGAGCGTGGGCAGGGCACCATCTTGTTCCTCGACGAGATCCACCGGTTCAGCAAGGCCCAGCAGGACGCGCTCCTGCCCGCGGTCGAGGACGGCACGTTGACCCTCATCGGTGCGACGACAGAGAACCCGTTCTTCGAGGTCAACCCGCCGCTCCGGAGTCGCTCGACGCTGTTCCGATTGGAGCCGCTCGACACAGACGCGATGCGGATGCTCGTCCAACGGGGGCTCGACGCCGAGGCGGCCACGGCAGCCGATGAGGCGATCGACTTGTTGGTCGAGCGATCTGGCGGCGACGGGCGGCAGGTGTTGACCTCGCTCGAGGTGGCGTGTGCACTGGCCCACCCCGGCGCGGTGACACTCGAGCACGTCGAGGCGGCGCTCGGGACGAGTGCGCTTCGATACGGCCGAGACGACCACTACGACGTGATCAGCGCATTCATCAAGTCGATGCGCGGTTCCGACGCGGACGCATCGGTCTACTGGCTCGCTCGGATGCTCGAAGCAGGCGAGGACGCCAGGTTCATCGCCCGGCGCCTCGTGATCTTCGCCAGCGAGGACATCGGCATGGCCGATCCGCAGGCGCTCGTCGTCGCGGTCGCCGCAGCGCACGCGGTCGAGCACGTCGGTCTCCCCGAGGCGCAGCTCAATCTCGCCCAGGCGACGATCCATTTGGCGTCCGCCCCGAAGAGCAATCGTGCCGCCCTGGCGATCTGGAACGCCCGGTCCGCCATACGCGACGGCACCCTCGGCGAAGTGCCCGCGCACCTCCGCGACGCGCACTACCAGGGTGCGTCCGTTCTGGGGCACGGGGCCGGGTACGAGTACCCTCATGACCATGACGGAGGTTGGGTCGACCAGCAGTACCTGCCGGACGGTCTCGTCGACCACCGCTGGTACGAACCGAGCACGCACGGCTTCGAAGCCGAGGTCGTCCGTCGTCAGCGCGACCGGCGTGCCGGTTCGGACAGCCGGGAGGCGAGATGACTGCGGGTGATCTCGCGGTCACGCTCGCGGCCTTGCTGTGCGCGATCGGCTTCGCGGCGCTCATCGTCGTGCTCGTTCGTGTGCTCGACGCGCTGCGGATCGTCAGGACCGAGGTCGAGATGCTCCGCCAGGAGACGAAGCCACTGCTCGCCGAGATGCGCGAGAGCACGATCGAGGCGCGCACTGCGATGGCGACGGCACGCACCGACCTCGAGCGATTCGATCGGGTGCTCGGCTCCGCCGAGGCCATCAGTGATGCCGTCGAGGGTTCGGGCCGTGTCGCCCGAACAGCGCTGTCGGCACCTGTGATCAAGCTCGCCGGTTTCGCGACCGGAACGAGCCGCGCGGTGCGCAGGCTGCGAGGTCGCGACACCGGCGCCCAGATCGTGCCCGTGACACGTGAGCGGAGGAGAGCATGAAGCGGGTCACCTGGTTCGTCACGGGGTTGGCGGCCGGAGCGACGGGAGCCAACTACGCCGCCAAGAAGGTCAAGCAGACGGCGTCCCAGCTGACGCCGTCCAACGTGGCCAAGGGGGCGGCCTCGAAGGTCTCGGCGCGAGGCCGGCAGGTGGTCGACGCGGTCCGCGAGGGTCGCGCCGCGATGCACGCACGCGAGGACGAGCTCAAGGCCCGGCGCGATGCCAGGGTGGAGACCCTCGACGATCGGCTCGAACCGGGCGACCAGCTGCTGGTCGACGGGCAGCCCGTCGATACCGCACGGGTGATCGTGCTGAAACAGAAGCAGTAGATGAGCGGCCTGGTCGACGATCTCCGCGCTGCGTTGGCGCCCGATCGGGTCCGGACCGGGCCGACCGAGCTCTCGCTGTATCGACGAGATGCCTCCAACATGGAGGGCTCGACGTCGGTCGTCTGCCTCCCGGAGACGACCGCGGAGGTGCAGGCGTGCGTCCGAGCCTCCAACCGCCATCGGGTTCCCTTCGTCCCGCGCGGGTCGGGCACCGGCTTGTCCGGGGGTGCGGTCCCGCTCGACGGCGCGGTCGTCATCTCGACGTCGAAGATGAACCGGATCGTGCGCGTCGACGAGGTCAACCGGTTGGCGTGGGTGCAGCCCGGCGTCCTCAACCTCGATCTCTCGAATCGTCTTGCTCACCTCGGCCTGCACTTCGCTCCCGACCCGAGCAGTCAGCAGACGTGCTCGATCGGCGGCAACGTGGCCAACAACTCCGGTGGACCTCACTGCCTGGCCGACGGCGTGACCGCCTCACACGTCCTCGGCGTCGAGGTCGTGCTGCCCGACGGCTCGCTGACGGTGCTCGGTGGGGAAGAGCCCGAACCCGACGGGTACGACCTGCGTGGCGCGTTCGTCGGCAGCGAGGGGATGCTCGGCATCGCGACCGAGATCTGCGTGCGGCTCACCCAGAACCCGCCGGGCGTGACGACGATGTTGATGGACTTCTCCACCGTCGAGGACGGGGCGGCGACGGTGAGCGGCATCATCGCCGCGGGGATCGTGCCGGCGGCGGTCGAGATGATGGATCAACTGTGTTTGCAGGCCGTGGAGGCATACATCCACGCCGGTCTCCCGGTCGAGTCGGCTGCGGCGCTCCTCGTCGAGGTCGTCGGGCTCCCTCACGGGATCGCGTCCGATGCCGAGCGCATCGTGGCGATCGCCGAGGAGCACCACGTCGGACACGTCCGGGTCGCTCGCGACGACGACGAGCGAGCCTTGCTGTGGAAGGGTCGCAAGTCTGCATTCGGTGCGATCGCGAGGATCAAGCCGAATTACTACCTCCACGACACCGTGGTGCCGAGGTCGAAGCTACCCGAGGTGCTGACGAAGGTCTACGAGATCGCCGACCGTCACCAGCTGCAGGTGTTGAACGTGTTCCACGCCGGCGACGGCAACCTGCATCCGCTGCTGGTGTACGACGCCCGCGAGCCCGGTGTGACCGAGCGCGTCCACCTCGCCGGCGAGGAGATCGTCCGTGCGTCCGTCGCAGCCGGCGGCGTGCTCTCGGGCGAGCACGGGATCGGGCTCGAGAAGCGCGACTACATGTCGCTCATGTTCTCCGATGTCGATCTCGCTGCTCAGCAGGCGCTCCGCTGCGCGTTCGATCCGCAGGGACTCGCCAATCCGGGCAAGGTGCTTCCCAGCCCGGCGGCGTGCGGTGACATCCACGCCGTGCCGGAGGGTGCATGGATCTGAGCGAGTTCGCCGAGGAGATCGGTGACGTGGGGCCGGTCACGATTGCCGGGCTCGCGACTCGTGGCGGCCCCGTCGACGAGGTCCGCACGGTCATGGCGCCCGGCGGCATCGACTGGATCCAGCCCGACGAGATGACGGTGCAGTGCGGGGCCGGTACGCCGGTCGAGGAGCTCGATGCCGCGCTCGCCGCCCACGGTCAGTCGGTGGCAATCCCTCCCACCGGTACCGTCGGTGGTGCGTTGGCGGTGGGGCACAGCGGTCTTCGCCGACTCGGTTACGGCCCGATGCGAGATGCGCTGCTCCAGGCGCGCTACGTGAACGCCGGCGGGGAGCTCGTGCAGGCGGGCGGGCCGACGGTCAAGAACGTCAGTGGGTTCGACCTCTGCCGTCTGCTCGTCGGCTCCTACGGCACCCTGGGCTTCATCGGCGAGGTCATCCTCCGCACCCGCCCGAGGGCGTCGTTCGAACAGTGGTTCGCGAGCACCGATCCGCCCGCCACCGTGCTCGGTCGCCTGTACCGGCCCACCTCGGTGCTCTGGGACGGCACGACCGTCTGGGCGCTGCTCGAAGGCGATCCCGCCGACATCGCGGTGCAGGCCGACGAGGCCGACCTGGCGCCGGGTGATCCACCGACGGCGTTTCCCCCAACCGCTGGTCGATCGTGCCGTCGGAGATCCACGCACTGGTCGGGTCAGGTCGATTCGTCGCCCAGGTCGGGGTCGGGATCGTCCACCACGAGTTTCCACGGCCGGCTCGCGATCACGATCCCGGCGTGGTCGAGCTGCACCGACGGGTCAAACACCAGTTCGATCCGTCCGGTCGCCTCAACCCGGGCGTCGATGTGCTGGCGCTCGGGTGATGGAGGCCGACCGCCCCTATGTCGACCGTCCGGTCACTGATCTCGACGCTGCGGCCCGCGCCGCTCGACAGGCCGCCGAAGCGTGGGGGCTGACAGCACCGAACCTCATGAGGAGCGGCATGAACGCGCTCTTCGAGTGCGGGTCGGTGGTGTTGCGGGTCGGGAACGCCACTGCGGCTGCCTCGCTCTCGCACGACCTGGTGACGATGCTCCTCGAACAGGGGCTCCCGACCGTGCCGCCCGTGTCCGGTCTCGCCGGGACCTTCGACGATCGCACCGTCAGCGCCTGGCGTCGGGTTGCTCCCCGATCCGACGCGGTCGATTGGACGGTCGTGGGGGCATCCGTCCGGCGGCTGCACGAGCTGCCCCTCTCGCTCGTCCCGGACGGCTACCCGGTACCCGACCCCACCGGGTTCCCGTGGTGGGGTTTCCACGGGCTGCTGCGCGAGCTTGGTGCCGAACTCGACCCGGCTGCCCGGACCGGGCTGGAGCGCGCGGTCGACGAACACCTGCCGCTCCTGGCGTCCATCCCTCGCGGGGCCGTTCTCTGCCACGGCGATGTCCACCCCGGCAACGTGCTGGTCGCCGACACCGGTCCGCTCCTGATCGACTGGGACCTGTTGTGCGTCGCCAACCCCGCCTGGGATCACGCGATGCTCACGACGTACGCCGAGCGATGGGGTGGCCCGGCAGGGACGTACGAGGCGTTCGCCGAGGGGTACGGTCGGTCGTTCGCCGACGATCCACTCACGAGAGCGGTCGGTGTGCTGCGGAACGTCGCCGCGACCTTGCTGCGAGTCCGGGCTTGCCTCACCCAGCCGGCCGCGCGCGACGAGGCCGAGCGACGATTGCGGTTCTGGCGTGGTGACCCGGATGCGCCGTTGTGGTGCGCCCAGTGAGCGGTGTCACAGGGCTTTGCGAAGCACCCACTCCTTGAGCCTCGTGTACGGCGGATAGGCGATCTTCGGGTCGGGCTTCGTCGAGCGGTGGAGCACCGGCTTGAGGTGCGAGAACCGGTCGAAGCCGAACTGGCCGTGGTAGCTGCCGAGCCCGCTCGCGCCGACGCCGCCGAACGGGAAATCCGGCACCGCGAGGTGCAGGAGGGTGTGGTTCACGACGGCGCCGCCGGAGGTCGTCGACCGGATGACGTGGTCGGACTGCTGGACATCACGGGCGAAGACGTACAGCGCCAGCGGTCTGGGTCGTCCGTTCACGAAGTCCACGGCGTCGTCGAGATCGCGATACGGGAGGACGGGCAGGATCGGCCCGAAGATCTCGTCGGTCATGACGGCGCTCTCGACGTCGACGCCGGTGAGTACGGTCGGTTCGACGTAGCGAGTCTCCCGGTCGAGCCTGCCGCCGTGTGCGATGCGCTCGAAGCCGCCGGCGTCGAGCAGCGCCGCCAACCGGTCGAAATGGCGGATCGACACGATGCGGCCGTAGTCGTCGGATGTGGCCGGGTCGTCGCCGTAGAAGGTGTTCACGGTGTCGGCGAACGAGGTCACGAATCGGTCCAACGATCGTTCGGGGACGAGCACGTAGTCGGGAGCGACGCAGGTCTGGCCAGCGTTCACGCACTTGCCCCACGCGATGCGGCGGGCACTGACGTCGAGGTCGGCCGACGATGTCACGATCGCAGGACTCTTCCCGCCGAGCTCCAGGGTGACCGGTGTGAGGTGCTCGGCGGCCGCGCGCATCACGATCTTCCCGACGGCGCCGTTGCCGGTGTAGAAGATGTGATCGAACGACTCGGCGAGGAGCGCGGTCGTTTCGGGGACACCTCCGGTGACGACCTGCACCACGCTGTCGTCGAGGTAGCGGGGGAGCAGCTGTGCCACCGCCGTCGCAGTCGCCGGGGCGACCTCCGACGGTTTGAGGATCGCGGTGTTGCCGGCAGCGAGCGCAGGGACGAGCGGCGCGAGCAGGAGGTGGAGCGGGTAGTTCCAGGGCGCGATGATCAGCACGGTGCCGAGTGGCTCGGGGACGATGCGTGCCGAACCGGGCCGGAGATGGATCGGCAGCCCGACGCGACGGGGCGCGCTCCATTCCTCCAGCCGATCGAGCGCGTGGTCGATCTCGCCCTTCACGTAGCCGATCTCGGTGGTGTAGGCCTCGACGGGCGACTTGCCGAGATCGGTCCGGAGCGCGGTCGCCAACGCCGACTCCTGCTCGACCAGGAACCGCCGGAGTTGCTCGAGCTGCGTGACGCGTCCGGCTCGGCGGCGGACGACACCGGTTCGGAAACCCTCCCGGACTCGTTCGATCTGGTCGGCGATCTGCGGAGCCGTGGTCACGGTCGTGGCGTGCTCGGTCGTGCTCATGGTCCCACCCTACGGCCGTCGATCGGAGCTCAGGACCGGCGCGGATCCGCACGGTCCGGCTCGTCGACCGGGCAGTTGTGGCAGGTGTGCGGTTGGCGATCTCGACGGTCGTGATTCCCGTTCCGCACCGCGCACACGCCGCCCCGTCCACACGTTGCGCGTCGGCGACGAAGCGACCCTGCGGCTCGTGACGCGCAGCGGGCGGCCGGGGATCCGGTGGATGGTGTGGCCGTCGGGCACGGAGTGGCGGTAGGGCGTCGACGCGAGGACTGGGAGATCTGCGCCAGCGCGCTCCGCGATCGCGATGCCGCTTGGGCGCGACGAAGCCCGTCGTTGCGTCTCCGATCGGGTGGCCGCCCTACGATGAGCGAGCGATGACCCTGCACCTCGACGCCGACGAACTCAACACGTGCGTGGCGTGCGGCTTGTGCCTACCGCACTGCCCGACGTTCCGGGCGACGGGAGAGGAGGCGCTCTCACCTCGCGGCCGGATCGACGCGATGCGAGCGGTGCAGTGGCGCGACGCCCCGATCGACGACGACTTCGTCCACTTCATGGCGACGTGCGTGCAGTGTCGCGGATGCGAGCCGGCCTGTCCGAGCGGTGTGCCGTTCGGCCGTCTGATCGAGGGCACGCGAGAACACCTCGTCGACACCGGTCGGATCACGCCGTGGTGGCAACGCGTCGGGTTCTCGGTGCTGCCGCGGCACCGGTTGTTGCTCATGGGGTCGACGTTGCTGGCGGTCGCACAGCGTCTTCGACTGGTTCCGAAGCGGCTCGGGTTGGCGACCGTGCCGTTCCGGCGCGGGTCACCGATCGCTGCCACGGGGACCGACGTGTGGCTCTACACCGGATGTGTCATGGATGCCTGGATGCGCGACACCCATCGTTCCACGGCGAGGATCCTCGATGCGCTACAGGTCGGGTTCGCGGTTCCGGACGATGGCGGCGGTTGCTGCGGTGCGCTGCACGTGCACGCCGGACTCCACGACGAGTCGGTCGCGCTGGCGGTCGCGGTCATCGGTTCGATGCCCGGTGACGCCCCGATCCTGGTCAACTCGGCCGGGTGCGGAGCAGCGTTGAAGGACTACGGCCGTCTCCTCGGCACGGACGGCGCCCGACGATTCTCCGACCGCGTGTTCGACATCCACGAGTGGATCGCGACCCGGCTCGACGATCTCCCTCCGCTACGGCGTCACGATGGCGGCGTCATCGTTCAGGATCCGTGTCACCTCCGGCACGTCCAGCGCGCCCATCAGCCGGTCCGTGCCGTGCTCGAACGCTTCGCACACATCGTCGAGCTCGACGACGACGGTGTGTGCTGCGGTGCGGGTGGCGCCTACTCGGCGCTCCAGCCCGAGCTCGCCGCCCAGATCCGCGACCGCAAGCTCGACGCCGTCGACCGAGCGGTCGAGCGCAGTGGCGCACGGATGCTGGCCAGCGCGAACCCCGGTTGCAGCATGCACCTCCAGAGCTCGCTCGAGCGCCGGGGCGTGGAGGTCCGCCATCCGATCGACCTGCTCGCACATGCGCTGCCGTGAGATCGCGGTGAGTGCACCGTGAACGACCTCGGAGCGATCGCTGATCGCCTCGAGGCGATCGTGGCCGATCTCGACGAGATGGCCTTCGACCGGCTACGCGAGGCGGTTGCTGACGGCGCCACCGAGCGCCCGAGAGCCGACAAGGAGTTGACCAAGGCACGCCGCGCGGCTGAGAAGGCTGCTCGCATCCTGCGCGATCTCGAGACCGACGACCTCTGACGCGACGAGTCGCGAGCGCCGCCAACGGTCGAGGAGTACGCTCCGACGCGGTGGACCCTCGAACCGGACCATCCGCCCGTCACCGACGGCGCGATCGGAGGTCGGCGTCGATCTGGGCGACGATCGTCGTGGCCGGAATCACCCTTGCCGCCTGCGACGACCGGGCTGAGCCGGTTCCCACCAGCGTGCCCGAAACCCCGGCCATCGACGCCAGCGCGTACTCGGCGGTGATCTCGGCGTTCCTGCCGCCCGCGGTCGACGGTGAGCGACCGGTCGTCTGGATTGCGCAGCTCGCTCCTGACCCGATCTCGCTCGACGATCAGGTCGGCATGATCGCCGAGGTCGAAACCACCCACGACCTGCGCTTCGTCGACGATCCCGAGGCGGCTGTCGGGGGTGACGAGGGAGCGACGCCGCGTGACGACGGGATGCTCCTGGGCATCGGCGAGATCAGAGCCGAACCACCGCACACCGTCAGGGTCGAGGTGTTCGTCGACAACGACCGCGTCCGGGCCGAGCTGGTGACGCTGGCCTCGGTCGACGGTCGGTGGCGGATCGACGGTCGTGAGATCGTGGACCCGGAGGATCTCGTCGTTGACGAATGACGCGGCTCCCGAGCCGGCAGCGGTGCGCTCCCGTCGGGGACGAGTCGTGCCCCGCATCAGGCACTGGATTCTCGGTCCGCCGGGCCTCGACCGGCTGACGATCACGCACTGCACCCACTCGGCGGCGGAGGCGTTCTTCACGGTCTCGATGGCGGGGTCGATCTTCTTCAGCGTGTCGCCCGATGCCGCCCGACCGCGTGTCCTGCTGTTCCTGGTCGTGACGCTCGCTCCGTTCCTCGTGATGGCACCGCTCATCGGGCCGTTCGTCGATCGCGTCCGGGGTGGACTGGTGGCCACGATGACTGCGTCGTTCGTCGTGCGCGCGGTCCTGGCCGTCCTGCTCGCCGAGAATCTGCGGTCGCTCCTGCTCTTCCCGCTCGCGTTCGGCATCCTGGTGGTCGCCAAGACCTACACCGTCACCCGAAACGCGCTCGTGCCGTCGCTCGTAGCCCACGAGCACGACCTCGTCGCTGCCAACGCCCGTCTCTCGCGAACCGCCACCTTCGTCGGCGGACTCGCGGCCGTCCTCGCGCTCGCGACGTACGGCGCGGCGTCGGGCGCCTGGACGCTCCGGGTCGGGGCCATCGTGTACGTCGTCGGGGCCCTGGCGGCGTGGCGGGTCCGGACCGTGACGCACACGCTGGAGCCGGTCGTGGCCGACGCCTTCGTCGAGCTCGTCCAACCCGACGTGTCGGGAGCGTTGCGCGACATGGTGGCGCTGCGGGCGTCCATCGGGTTCGCGCTGTTCCACCTCGGGTTCTCGCTGCGAGCGGCAGGTGATCCGGCGTGGGTGATCGGCGCCGTCATCCTCGCCAACGGGGTCGGTGGCTTCACGGGGACCGTCGTGTCGCCGTTCTTGCGTCGGACCATGAGCGAGCGGTCGATGTTCACCGCAGCGTTGACGGGTGCGGCATCGGCGATGCTCATCACCGGGCTCGCCTTCAACCGGTTCACCCTGGTCGGAGCGGTCTTCGTGCTGGGCCTGGCCGTGAGCGTCGGCCGGCGGGCGCTCGACGCCACCATCCAACGCCAGGCACCTCACGCCCGGCGGGGCCAGGTCTACGCCGGGATCGAGACCTGGCTCGAGTTGGCCTGGGTCGCCGCCGCCTGCTTGGCCGTCGCGATGCGGGTCGCACCGTGGATCGGTGTGCTGGCGCTCGCGGCCTTCCTCGCCGTCGTGGCGTTCGCCCATCTCCGCCAGCGCGTCGGGCTCCGGCTGCTTCGACCGGTCGCAGCAGCACCGCTCCCCGAGCGTCTGCTGCTCCGGGCCGAGACGCTCGCGGACCACCACTTCCACGACGAGGCCATCGTCGTCGCCCTGGCGGCGCTCGAGGAGTGCGGCGTCGGTGAGTGCAATGATGCGATGTGGTCCGATGAGCGGCGGACTCTGCTCGCGGACCTCGAAGGGGTCTCGGCCGAACGGGCGAACGAGGTGATCGACATCGTTCGGCGCCGGATGGTCCGCCGCACGTGACGACGGGGCGAGCGGACGCCGACATCCGGTGGACCGCTTCGATCGACCGCGTCGTTGACCGTTTCAGTCGACTGCGTCGTTGACCGCGTCGATGAGGGCTCGGAGCTCCGCGTAGCCATGCCGGTCGAACTGCATGACGATTCGGTGGAGCTCGAGGTGATCTTCTTGTCGGCGCTCGACTGAGTACGGCTCCGTGCGTCGGATCGATCCCGACTTCACGAGGTGGGAGAACCGCTCGTTGAGGGCGCGGATCAGCTCGTCGGTGGGTGGGTTCCTCAGCCGGATGATGAGGTCGTCGTCGACGCTGCGGATGCTGTGGTAGTTGGCATAGAAGTGGGTGATCTCGCGCACGGTGTCATCGCACGAGTCCGTGATCTTGTAGAGCGCCGTGTCGGCGGGCGACACGAGTCCGCGGGTCACCAGCTGGTCGATCACGAACCGGTGCACCTGCTCCCAGTACGGATCGCCGGGGGTGTCGAGGAAGATGATCGGTACCGGGATGCCCTTGCCGGTCTGGGTCAGTGTCAGCAGCTCGAACGTCTCGTCGAGGGTTCCGAACCCTCCGGGCAGGCAGACGAACGCCGCGCTCTCCTTGACCAGCATCAGCTTGCGTGTGAAGAAGTACTTCATCGCCACGTGCTTGTCGTCGTCGGCGATGATCGAGTTCGCCCCGGCCTCGAACGGCAGCCGGATCGACACGCCGATGCTGCGCTCGACACCGGCGCCCTCCATGCCGGCCTCCATGATTCCGGGGCCGGCGCCGGTGACCACCATCCAGCCTGCAGCAGCGAGCTGATGGGCGACCTGACGCGTCTGGGCGTACATCGGATCATCAGGTTTCGTCCGGGCCGAACCGAAGATCGAGACCTTCGGGATGTCCTTGTACGGTGCGAACATCGCGAACGCATCGCGCATCTCGCTGAGCGCTGCGCCGGCGATCTTGAGATCGAGCGTGTGGGGTTCGTCGGTCAGCAGACCGAGGGCCTCGGAAACGAACGATGCCGAGATTCGAAAGTCCTTCGAAACTCCGATCTCACGAAGGAGATCCGCAACGCGTTCGTCATCGCCGTTCGGCACACTGGTCTCCATGCCCCACGGACTCTACGGCTCACGCTGGCATGGCGTCGCCATCGGCCTGCTGTCGACGTTCGCAGGCCTCGCCGCGGCCGAGCTGATCGTTGGTCTGATCCGGGGTGCCTCGTCGCCGGTGCTTCCCGTCGGGCAGGAGATCATCGACGCCGTCCCTCCGGAGGTCAAGGACTGGGCGATCGACTGGTTCGGCACCGCCGACAAGGCGGTCCTGATCCTCGGCACGTTCATCTCGCTGGCGGTCATCGGTTCGGTCGTCGGCACCCTGGCCGTGAAGGGCAATCGTGCTGCGGCGTACGCGGTCACCGCGGTCGTCGGTCTGATCGGTGTGTTCGCGGTCTGGATGCGGCCGTCACCCGACTTCGGCAAGGCGCTCCCGCCGCTCGTCGGGACCGCGGCGTCGATCGCGGTCATCTGGTTCCTGGCACCGCGGGGCGTGGGTGAGCAACCGTCGGTCGCCGACGCGACGGCGGGCGCGTCGCAACCTTCGGTGGGGCCGCTCGGCCGGCGGACGTTCGTGCAAGGTGCGACCTCCGTCGGGCTGCTCTCGATCCTGGTCGGCGGTGTGGGGCGGGTCCTGAAGGGACGGTTCGAGGTGGGCGAGGAGCGCGCTGCGCTCCAGTTGCCCGATCCGGACGACCCGATCGCCTCCGAAGCGGCGACCGACACCGCGCTCGCGGCTGGCGGGATGGACTTCGGTCTCGATGGCCTCACGCCGTTCGTGGTGCCCAACGGCGACTTCTACCGGATCGACACCGCGCTCGCCGTGCCCCAGGTTCCGAAGGACTCGTGGCGGCTGCGGATCCACGGGATGGTCGAACGCGAGCTGGAGCTCACCTTCGCCGATCTGCTCCAGCGCGACCAGATCGAGCGGTACATCACGCTCTCGTGCGTCTCGAACCAGATCGGAGGCGACCTCGTCGGGAACGCCAAGTGGCAGGGTGTCCGCCTGAAGGAGCTGCTCGACGAGGCGGGTGTCCAGGACGACGCCACCCAGGTCGTCAGTCGCTCGATCGACGGCTGGAACTGTGGGACACCGACCTCGGCGATCATGGACGGACGCGATGCGATCCTCGCGATCGCGATGAATGATGAACCTCTCCCGGCCGAGCACGGGTACCCGGTTCGCATGGTCGTTCCCGGGCTGTACGGCTACGTCTCGGCAACCAAGTGGGTGACCGAGATCGAGCTCACGCGATGGGAGGACTTCGACGGCTACTGGGTGCCGCGTGGCTGGTCGAAGGAAGGCCCGGTCAAGACGATGGCGCGCATCGATCGTGCGAAGGGCGGCAGCGACGATCCGGCCGTGATCGACATCGCCGGGCTGGCGTGGGCGGTGCATCGTGGGATCTCCAGGGTGGAGGTCTCGATCGACGACGGTGAGTGGCGCGACTGCGAGCTCGCCGGCACGCCGACCGACGACACCTGGCGGCAGTGGCGCTACCGGTGGACCGATCCGACGCCCGGCAAGCACGATGTGCGCGCCCGCGCCTTCGACGGTGACGAGGTGCCGCAGCCGTCGGAGCCCAAAGGGGTTGCACCCGACGGTGCACAGGGGTACCACAGGTTTCGCTTCGACGCGGATGCTCGAGCCTGAGCGACGCTCATCGCGGGCCGAGCACGCCTGCGTCGCGCATGTGATCGATCTCCGATACCGAGTCGCCGAGCTCGGTCAGGACATCGTCGGCGTCGGTGCCGACGAGCGGGGCGCCGCTCGGTATCTCCCGCTCGCCGTCGCCGAAGTGGACGGGCGGTCGGCGCCTCCCGGGTCCGCCCGACAGCTCCGACGACGTGGATCATCAGCGAGTCGTCGTGCACCACCTGCGAGTCGTCGGCGATGTCGTGGGAGCGGGATCACCGCAGCGCCGGCGATGTCGTGGGCGCGCAACTGTTCGAGGCAACGAGCGATCGTCATGGCGCCGTTTCGGCGCGACCGAGGAACCGCATCGCCCACGCCATCGGGGAGCTCGACCTCGATGACGTCGGCACCGTGTTCGGCCATGATCATCCCGGCCAGTGGACCCGCGATCATCTGTGCGGCCTCGACGACGCGGATGCCGGTCAGCGGGCGCGTCAGACCAGTGTGACCGATGTTCGGACCACACCCGCACGGTCGTGTCGGATCTCGACGTCGCACGTCGCGCCCGTGTCGCCGGCGACGATCCATTCGGCGACGGCACGGTCGGACGTGTCGTCGGAGGTCGAGAACTGGCGCACTGCGTGCGCCTTCAACGCCCTCCCCGTCAGTTGACCGAGGTCGAGCCGTTCCGTGCCCGAGACGAGCTCGGCCCCCTCCTGCAGCGTCAACCGGGCGATCACTGGATGCACCGCTCCCTGCCGGACCGCCTGCTCGCTGATGTTGGTCGGCAGCCAACCGCAGTTCTCGACCACGACGCGCACCCGCGAGCACCTGTCGCCGGCCGGCTCGACGATCGTGTCGCGGAGTCGCAACAAGGGGCTGCACAACGCCTGGAACACCGCGAGCTCGCTGTGGGGCGCGACCTCGGCCTCGAGCAGGTGCGAAGGCGGGTTGCGGAACACCCGGGCGACGTGCCACCCGCCGAGCTCGACCTGCCCGAGCTCGGGGTGGTCGTAGGGGTACCAGTCGACGAAGCCGTCGGGCACGTTGTCGTCGACCCAGGCCAGGAGTTGGAGCTCCTCGTCGAGCGGATGGATCCGGTACCACTCGAGCGGGTCTGCGTCGGTGAGGCCGGCGGCAGCGAGGACGTTCCAGAACTCCGTCACCCATGCGAGGACGCCGAGCTGCTGATAGGCCCAGTCGATGGAGGTTCCGGTGATGACGCCCTTGGGGTGGTAGCGGAAATCGTGCCACGTCGAGATGGCGGGGTAGCCGGTGATCTCGGTGGCGCGCCGTCCGAGCTCCTGGTAGGTCCACAGGTCGTCGGTCGGGAGATCGTCGTCGGCGCGGTCGCCGTAGGGTCGCAGATGGACGCCCGAGAACGTGTGGTAGGCGAAGTAGGCACCGATGTTCTTGCGGTCGACGACACCTTGGACCACGGCACGGATCTCGGGCTCGCTCGTCGGGAAGTCGCCGGCACCCCACGGCGCATGACCGGGGTAGCGCTTCCACTCGTACGGGAAGTTCCGGTTCGAGTCGATGCCGGCGAGCGGGGGTGCGGCCCTGATCGAGACGCCGTCGTAGTTCAGGACGCGGCCCTCGCTCAGCAGTCGGAAGTACGGCCCGGGCCCGTACTCGTCCGGTTCCCTGGCCACGAGGAGTCGCGGATCGGGGGCGTAGGGCTTCCAGGTGCCGTTCGGATCCTCGATCCGCATCTGGAGTTGGCGTCCGTCGTGGTCGATGTCGCCAGGCACGAGACCGTCGAGCTGCTCGTCGTACGGCCAGGCGCGGGTGTTCGAGCGGACGATCGACGGCACCTCGGCCAGCGCCAGTTCCGCACCGTCGGGGTTGACCCTCGGCACGATGTAGAAGGTGCGACTGTCGAGCGCCCGGGTGACGCGTTCGTCGGCGCCGTAGTTCGTGCAGAGGTGGTGGAGGAGATGGAGCAGGGCGACGGTGGCGGTCGTCTCGCTGGCGTGGACGTTGCCGTCGAGCCAGACGGCTGGCTTGTCGTGGTGGGACCCCGATGCGCGATTCGTGGCCGTCGCGATCCACAACTCGCGACCCTCGTGCGAACGGCCGAGCACGTCGAGCTCGACGAGATCTGGATAATCGGCGGCGAACCGACGCAGTTGGTCCGAGAGCTCGTCGAATCGAGGTGCGCGGTCGAACCGGATCTCGGACATCCGGACAGCCTAGGTGCGACGCGATGGCCCTCCCGGGCCGGTCAGCGGCGACGACTCCGATCGCTGTAGAGGCGCCGAGTCGTGCCCGGTAGGGTCCGCTCATGCAGATCGGTCCCCCGTGGACGGCTGACCAGGAAGAGGATGACGACACCGGTCTGCGCGCCGTCGTGAACGCCCTCGATGTCGCGGTCATCGTCACCGACCCGACCGGGCGGATCAGCCTGTGGAACGACGGCGCGGAGCAGTTGTACGGCTGGCCTGCGTCCGAGGTGCTCGGATCGTCGGTCCTCGACACGCTCGCTCCGATCGACGACCTCGTTCGGAATGCCGAGGACCTCACCACCGTCGCATCCGGGCGGGCGATGAGCGGCGATCGACTCGTCCGGCGACGGGACGGCGAGATCATCCGCGTCCGGACCTCCACCCGCCCGATCCTCGATCACGACGGGAACGTGACGGCGCTCGTCGGGGCATCGGAGAACGTCACGGAGCTACGTCACGCCGAACAACGTGCGCGTGATCTCACCGAGCACTTCCGCGCCGCGCTGCAGGCGGGAGGCCTGGGCACGTGGCGGTGGGACATGCGGACGGGCGAGACGATCTGGGACGAACGACTCGAGGAGTTGTTCGGGGTCCCACCGGGTGGGTTCGATGGCACCTTCGAGACCTACGTCTCCATGCTGCATCCGGACGATCGAGCGCACGTGCTGAGCACGGTCGAGCGATCCGTGGCGTCCAAGTCGTCGTACACCGTCGAGCACCGCGTGGTGCTGGAGGATGGTTCCGTGCGTTGGATCGAGGGGGTCGGAGGCATCACCGTCGACGAGTTCGGTACGGTGACGGGTGCCGTCGGTTGCTCGATGGACGTGACCGAACGCAAAGCGCGAGAACTCGAACGGCAGCGGCTGTCGGTCGCGGCGCTCGAGATCGCCGAGCGTGAACGGGTGCAACGTGAGCGACTCGAGTTCCTCGGCACGGTCAACGACGCCGTCAACGCCTCCTCGACCGTCGAGGAGTTGATGCGGAAGGTGACGAGGGCCGTCGTGCCCCGCCTCGGCGATTGGTGTTCGATCCACGTGCTGCCCGACCACGGGGAGCCGATTCCCGACGTCGAGGTCGCCCACGTCGACCCCGAGATGGTGCGCTACGCGCAGGAGCTACGCGAGCGTCTGCCGTACGACCCCGATTCCCCGACTGGTGTGGCCGCGATCATCCGGACCGGTCGGACCGAATTCTTCCCGGTGATCAGCGACGACGTCATCGCCTCGCTCGACATCACCGACGAGATCCGTGACATCGTCAGGCGGCTCGATCTCCGCTCGTCGATCGGTGTCGCCCTGACGAAGCGACAGCGGGTGATCGGTGCGATCCAGTTCGTGCGGTCGGGCGAGTCACGGCCGTACTCCGACGACGACGTCGCGCTCGCGGAGACGATCGCCGGTCGACTCGCGTCGAGCATCGAGAACCTCAGGTTGTACGAGCGCGAGCGTGAGGTCGCCCACACGCTCCAGCGCAGCCTGCTGCCCTCCACGCTGCCGGAGGTCCCGGGCATCGACATCGCCGTTCGGTACTGGCCGACGGGCGGAGCTCGCGACGTGGGCGGCGACTTCTACGACGTGTTCGCAATCGACGCCGACGATCGGTGGGCGATCGTCATCGGCGACGTGTGCGGAACCGGTCCGGCCGCTGCCGCCAACACGGCGCTGGCGCGCCACACGATCCGCGACAGCGCATGGCACGACGATGCGCCGGCCGACGTCTTGCGGTCGCTGAACGTCGCGTTGCGGCGATCGGGCGACGGAACCTTCGTCACCGGCGTCTACGCCACCCTCGATCTGGCGGCCACGGAACCGATCCTGAGCACGGTCGTCGGCGGCCATCCGCTCCCCGTGCACGTCGGCTCACACGGTGCCCGCACGATCGGGAAGCCAGGCACCCTGCTCGGCGTGTTCGACGACGTCCGGGCAGAGGCGACCGAAACGCACCTCGGCCGCGGTGACGTCGTGGTCTTCTACACCGATGGTGCCACCGACGTGCCACCCCCACACTTCCTCGACACCCCCGGTCTGGTCGCACTCGTCGCCGACGCGGTCCGTGTCGGGGAGCCGGCAGAGGTCACGGCGGACCGCATCCACGCCGCGCTCGATGCGGCGCTCGCGTTCCAGCGCCGGACGGACGACATCGCGTTGGTCATCGTCCGAGTTCCGTGAGCGGGCGACGCGGGTTGCGATCGGTCAATTCGGGGGTCGGTCGGCGAGGAGCTCGGCGGCCTTGGACTCGAGTGCCGAGATGAGCTCGTCGAAGCTCTTCTGGAACGCATCGACACCCTCGCGCTCCAGCTGCTCGGCGACGTCGTCCATGTCGACGCCGACGTCCGCGAGCGCCTGCCAGACGCGATCCGCGTCCGCCAGATCTGCGTCGACGGTGCGAGCGAGGGTTCCGTGGTCGGCGAAGGCTTCCAGCGTCGGCTCGGGCAGGGTGTTGACCGTCTGTGGCCCGATCAGGTTGTCGACGTAGAGCACGTCGGAGTACTCCGGATTCTTGGTCCCCGTGCTCGCCCACAGTGGCCTCTGAACGCGTGCGCCGCCCTCGGCGAGCGCCGCCCAGCGAGGGCCACTGAAGGTGTCGGTGAACTGCCGATAGGCGAGTTGACCCTGAGCCAGTGCTGCCCGCCCGCGCAGCGCGAGTGCCGCCTCGGTGCCGATCGCCTCGAGCCGGCGATCGACCTCGACGTCGACGCGGCTGATGAAGAAGCTGGCCACGCTGGCGACCCTCGACAGATCCGCGTGTGGCTCCAGGGCGTACCGCTCCAAACCGGCGATGTACGCCTCCATCACGGCCTGGTAGCGCTCGAGCGAGAAGATGAGCGTCACGTTGATGTTTCGGCCCTCGGCGATCATCTGCTGGATCGGGTCGAGCCCGGCCTCGGTGGCGGGGATCTTGACCATCAGGTTCCGACGGCGAAGTCGCTCGTGGAGGTCGCGGGCTGCGGTCTCCGTCCCGGGTCCGTCGTGGGCGAGTCCGGGATCGACCTCGACCGAGACGTACCCGTCGACGCCGTCGGTCTCGTCGTAGACCAGTGAGAAGACATCGCAGGCACCGTGGATGTCGGCGAGCACCATCGCCCAGTAGTCGTCGATGATCGGGTGCTCGTCGTTGGCGAGCTCGCGGAACTGGGCGTCGTAGTCGGCCGAACCCTGGATCGCCTTCTGGAAGATCGACGGATTCGACGTCAGCCCGCGTATCCCCCGGTCACGGATCGCTTGCAGTTCGCCCGACGTGAGGTAGCTCCGCTTCAGGTTGTCGAGCCACGGGCTCTGTCCGTGCTCGTGTGAGAGAGCGGTGAGACGGTTCATGTTCGGGTCATACCCTTCTTCGTCGGCGGTCGATCGGCGGTCGATCGGCGGATGGTCGGTGGCGTGTCAGCGTGAGCGCAGCGCGGACGCTCGCTCCACCACATGGTCGACGTTGATGCCGAGCTTGTCCAGCACGACAGCGCCGGGCGCGCTGGCCCCGAAGCGTTCGATGGCGATGACGTCGTCGGCGTAGCGGTGCCAGCCGAGGGAGACGCCGGCCTCGACGGCGAGAACGGGAACGCCCGGAGGGAAGATACTGGCTCGGAAATCGGCGTTCTGCTCCTCGAACCGGTCCCACGACGGCATCGACACGACCCTCGCCGATGTGCCGGCCGAAACGAGCCGTCGGCTCGCTTCGACGCAGAGGGCGACCTCGCTGCCGGTCGCGACGAGCACCACATCGGCCTCTCCATCGGTCTCGCGCACGATCCCGGCACCCGTCGGGACCGCTGACCCGTCGGTCACGACCTCGATGTTCTGGCGGCTCAGCACCAGCGCCGACGGCCCGTCGTGCAACACGACGTCGCGCCACGCGGCGACGGTCTCGTTGGCATCGGCGGGGCGAACCACATGAAGCTGCGGGATCGCCCGCAGCGTCGCGAGCTGTTCCACGGGCTGGTGAGTGGGGCCGTCCTCGCCGACACCCACGGAGTCATGGGTGAACACGAATCCGACCTTGGCGCGCGACAGCGCCGCCAAACGGACCGGTGGCCGCATGTAGTCGAGGAACACGAAGAACGTGCCACCGACCGGCAGGACGCCGCCGTGCAGCGCCATGCCGACCATCGCTGAACCCATGACGTGCTCGCGCACGCCGTAGTAGACCTGACGGCCGCCGGGGTTCGACGATGTCTGCTGCGTCTGCTCCCTGAGCTTGGTGCCCGTGTTACCCGTGAGGTCGGCGGCGCCGGCCACCAGCCCCGGAATCGAGTCCTCGGTCGCCTGGAACGCAGCCTGGATCGCCTTGCGGGTCGCAACCTGCTCGCCCTGGTCGTAGGTCGGCAGGGCGTCGGCCCAACCCTCGACGCCGGTTGCGTTCCAGCACGCGATCCAGTCGGCAGAACCGACGACATCGGCGTTGCGTGCCGTCCACGCGGCCTGGGCGTGGGCGCCGCGAGCGGCCGCGTGGGATCGATAGGCGTCGACGAGCTCGTCGGGCGCCCAGAACGGCTCGTCGGGGACGCCCATGACCCGCTTGGTCCGGGTGATGTCGTCGGCGTCGAAGGCCAACCCGTGGGCCTCGTGATCGTCGGTGTGGTCGGGGGACGGATGCCCGATGTGGGATCGCAACACCAGCAGGCTTGGCCGTTCGGTCGCCTTCGCCTCGTTCAGCGCCGCTTCGAGAGCGTCCAGGTCGTCGGCGATCTCGCCGAGCTCGACGACGTCCCAGCCGTAGCTCCGGAACCGGCCGGGAACGTCGTCGCTGTACGCGAGCTCGGTCTCGCCGTCGATCGTGATGTGGTTGTCGTCGTAGACCGCGATCAGCTTGCCGAGTCCGAGGTGGCCCGCGAGCGACGCTGCCTCGTGGGAGACGCCCTCCATCAGGCAACCGTCACCGGCGATCACGAATGTGTGGTGGTCGATCGAACCGGGACCGAACCGCGCGCCGAGGATCCGCTCGGCGATGGCCATGCCCACGGCGTTGGCGAAGCCCTGGCCCAGGGGTCCGGTCGTGACCTCGACCCCGGCCGTGTGTCCGGCCTCCGGGTGGCCCGGCGTCGCCGACTCCCACTGTCGGAACGCCTTGATGTCGTCGAGCTCGAGACCGTGCCCCGTGAGGTAGAGCATCGAGTACTGAAGGATCGACGCGTGTCCGGCCGACAGGACGAAGCGGTCACGATCGGGCCACGTCGGGTCGCGGGGGTCGAACCGCATGATGCGGCTGTACAGGACGTGTGCGAGCGGAGCCAGGGCCATCGCGGTGCCCTGGTGGCCGCTCTCGGCTGCCAGCGGAGCGTCCATGGCGAAGCCACGGATGAGGTCGACGGCCTGGGAATCGAGTTCGGCGGAGAGCGAGGGCATCACCATCCGACACTACGTGTTGCGAGTTGTGCCAGGCACAACTCGCAATCGGGCCGGACGGGGGGAGATCACCCCTCGGACGGGGGGAGCAGCGTGAACGGAACGACGTGCCACGGACCGCGGTCGACCCGGCAATACGCGAAGATCTGACGGTAGTCGTCGAACTCCAGCTCGCCCCGGACGAGGCGATACGTGAACTTGCCCGGTTCGACCGTGAACGGGCTGACGTTGCGGGCCAGGTGCTCGCTGGCGTCGTCTGCCTCCGGGTCGCCCATTGCGTTGCGGAACAGCACCTCGAACACCCCCTGGCCCGACTCGTCGTGGGGACAGAAGATGAGGGCGACCAGGTGCGGCGCGATGGTGAGCGGAACCGGCTCGGGAGCCGCCATCGAGAACATCGCCCCCGTGAGGTCGAGTCTGGTGGACGGGCCTGGAGCCTGCCGCATCTCGAAGTTCTCGACGAAGAGGGCCGACACGATCTGCATGCCGAGCGAGGGTACCTGCGATGATCGTGGCGTGCAGCAGGATGCCGAGCGCTGGGACGGACGTTACGCCGGCCGGTCGACCGGTGATCCCTCGATGCCGAAGGGCCTCGGGGGAATCGAGCTCGAGCGTGGTGGGCGTTGCCTCGACGTCGCGTGCGGCCTGGGGGCGCAGTCGCTGTGGGCGGCGCGGCAGGGTTTCGAGGTGGTGGCACTCGACGCATCCGAGGTGGCCATCACGGCGCTCAACGGTGCAGCAGTGTCGGCAGGTGTGCGGGATCGGATCGAATCCCGGGTCGTCGATCTCGACGACGGACTCCCGACCGATCTCGCGAACTCGTGTGCGCTGGTGATCTGCCAGCGGTTCCGTGATCCGAAGCTCTACGAGCAGCTGGTCTACATGCTCGAACCGGGCGGTGTGTTGGTGATCACGGTCCTGTCACGGGTCGGCGTCAACGGTGAGGCAGGTCCGTTCCACGCGCCGCCGGGCGATCTCGTGTGCACGTTCCGCCAACTCGACGTCGACATCCTCCGCAGCGTCGAGCTCGACGGCGAAGCCACCTTGGTCGCCCGCCGCCGCTGACCGTCTCGGTTGGGGTCTGACCCCAACCGAGACGGTCAGGGGACGAGCTCGAACCGCATCCGTCGGTTGTGGCGGCCCTTGTTCTCGACCTTCGTGATGCGGATCGGGCGCGACTGGGCGGTGTTCGACAGGTGCGTGCCGCCGCATGCCTGCCGGTCGAGGCCGTCGATGTCGATCACTCGCAGCCTGCCGTCGTCGGTTGGTGGGGGTGCGACCGACATGCTGCGCACCAGACCCTCGACCTGTCGGGCCTCGCTCGCATCGACGTACATCGACGACACGGTCAATCCGCGGCGGATGACGTCGTTGATCGGAGCCTCGAGCGATCGAAGGCGATCGTTGTCGACCGCCGGCAGATCGAAGTCCATCCGGCCGCGACCGTCGCCCGCGATCTGCGCGCCCGTGACCAGCGCTCCGGAGAACTCCTCGAACACGTAAGCGTTCAGCACATGGCTGACGGTGTGGAGCGATGCGACGCCGAGCCTGTGTTCGGCATCGATGGTGACGCGCACCGTTCCCGACAGCTCGGCGCAGTCATCGTCGAGCACGTGCCACCATGTGTCGCCCTCGATCTCGATGTGCGTGACCGAGGCCCGCCCACCCGACCACTCGACGGTGCCGACATCGCTGACCTGACCGCCGCCGCCCGGATGGAACGCCGATCGGTCGAGGGCCACCGCGCCTGGTCGGGACGCGACGACGTCGGCATCGTGGGTGGAGAGATCCGGTTCCTCATGACAGAGGTAGATCGCCATGCACCGAGCCTAGGGAGCCTGCGCGCAGCTCTGTGGCGTCAACGGGAGCTCGCTCGCCGGTGCAGGGGCACACGCACCACCACGCGGAAGGAGGCACCGACGGGCACGAAGCCGAAACGGCGGGAATCGACCACGTCTGCTGCCGCGTTGTCGCTCACTGCCTCGAAGGTGTCGTCGTTCACGTGTCCGACCCGCTTGACGAGCCAGAATCCTGGTCGGTCGGGGTGTTCGAAGCAGCGGATCTGGCCCCGACGCAGGCGCGAAGACCGGACGGCGAGCAATCCGTCGCCAGGGTGGAGTGTCGGCATCATCGAGTCCTCGGAAACGACGAAGCGTTTCACGGGGCCCACGCCGGGAAGTGTAGGTTGGAACCGTTCCACCCCTCGATGCCCCATCGACCCTGAAGGAGAATCGCACGATGCTCAGCCGCCTGTTCGCCAACGCGACCGTCGCCCATGCCCATTGCGACCTGTACTGCGGTGTCTACGATCCAGCGCAGGCGAAGATCGAGGCGCTCTCGTGCCTGAAGACGATCCAGAAGTACCACGACTCCGACGACGATCACTTCAAGACCCGCTGCATCCTCGTGAAGGAGCAGCGCGCCGAGGAGGTCAAGCATCACTTGATGGTCTTGTGGGCCGACTTCTTCGCACCCGATCACTTCGCCCAGTTCCCGAATCTGCACCAGCTGTTCTGGGATGCCATCCACGGAGCCGGCGACGTCAAGAAGTCGCTCGACGCGGGCCCCGCGGAGAAGTTGCTGGCCACGATCGACCAGATCGCCGACATATTCTGGCAGACCGAGAAGGCCAAGGGGATGGGCGTCTACCCGCCGAGCTGACGGCTTCTCCGATACGGCGCGTGCGGGAGCGACGGAAGGCTCACCGCTCGACCAGATTCCGACCGGGCCGGCTCAGGAGGCGTTCGCCGGTGCTTCGGCGCGTGGATGTCCGGCCAGACGGAGTTCGTTCAATCGCACCTTCGCCAACCCGACCCACGTCATCGGCTTGATCACGAACCACGCCGGGTCGATCTCGTACCAGCGATGGGCGAGATTCGCCGACGTCGGGGCCGCGTGGTGGTTGTTGTGCAGACCCTCACCAGCGGTGATGAACGCCAGCCACTGCAGGTTGGTGGCCGAGTTGTCGTAGGGGCGGCGGCCGAACCGGTGGCCGATCGCGTTGACGGCGGCCGAGCCCGCCAGGTAGTAGTTGACGTGCACGAACGCTGCGAGCAGCCCGACGCGCCAGCCGAAGGCGCCCGCCAGGATCACGGCACCGAGCGTCAGACCGAGCCAGGAGTGATCGAAGAGACGTCGATCCCACTGCGTCGGCGCGAGGTCCTTGGCGTAACGGTCGATGTTGGCAGGGTCGTGCGCAGCGCGGCGGTACATCGCGAGGTTCTTCACCTGCACCGTCAACCAGCCGCTCATCGCGGGGGAGTGCGGATCGAGCGGGGTGTCGGTGTGAGCGTGGTGCTTGCGATGCACCGCCACCCACTCACGCAACGTGATGCCCGTGCTCAGCCACACGATCGCTTTGAACCCGGCGTGCGCAGGCCGCGAGAAGCTGATCGCGCGGTGCGAGAGCCCGCGGTGGAGATAGACGGTGGTGCAGACGTTGGCGATCGTCGTGACCCCGATGCCGATCGCGAGTGCGAGCAGAATTGTGCGCATCGGGGACCGACGTTGACAGGACTACCTACTGGTCGGTAGGGGAGTCGCAGGTGTTAGCGTCTCATCCGCATGTCCACATCGCCGGCCGCGTCGACCACCCCCGACACCGAACCGATCCCACGGTCGACGCGCGAGCAGATCCTCGACGAAGCGCTCGCCTGCTTCGCCCACGCCGGCTACGAAGGCACGTCGCTCAACGACATCGCCGCGGGTGTCGGGATCCGCCGCCCGAGCCTGCTCCATCACTTCGCCTCCAAGGAGGCTCTGTACCAGGAGGTGTTCGAGCATCTCCTGTCCGACTGGTTCGATCGCCTCGCCGGTGCCATCGCTGCGCCCGAGACCGGCTGGGACAAGGTCGAACTGGTCCTGCGCGCCGGTTTCCGATTCTTCGCCGACAACCCGAGCTACGTGAGGATGGTCCGCCGCGAGGCGATCGACGGTGGCCAACACCTCGGGATCGACCTCGCCAGCGTGCTGCGACCGATGTTCGATCTGGCCGCCGATCACTTCGAACGCGAGATGGATGCCGCCACGTTCAAGCGTCAGGACGCGCGCCAGCTCCTGATCACGGGCTACGGCGCCCTGCTCAGCTACTTCTCAGACGAGCCGTTCCTGGAAGGTCTGCTCGACATCGCACCGTTGTCCGACGGAGCGCTCGCCGCTCGCGAGGAGCACGTCGTCCAGTTCTTCCGCTCGGCCCTGATGCCCTGACCCGTCAGCCCAGCCTGACCGCCATCGGTTCGACCGCGGCGTCGAATCGTCCGGCTCTAATCACGACGACGACGTCGCCGCCGAGATCCTCAACCAGGTCGCCGCGGCCGCCGTCGGGTTCACCGCCTCGTGCGTGAAGGAGGTCGCGCGGCGCGCCGACCTGCTCGCGTTGCGCGACGACGGTCCGAGCGCCGAACGGCTGCTCCAGGCGGTGTCGGAGTTGGCGGGCGGATCCTCGCCGGTGCTCCGCCGAGCGCTCGGATCGGGTACCGGTGCACCCATGCCTGATTGACGACAACCACTGGCCGCGGGTCGATACCGTGGTCGGCGCATGACTGCGAGTACGACGCTCTCGGAATCCGACTCGAAACGGCTTCTGGCGTCCTTCGGGCTCCCCGTTCCGGACGAGCGGGTCGTCGAGACTGCCGCCGACGCAGTGACGGCCGCCGCTGACCTCGGCTATCCGGTCGTGGTGAAGCTGGTGGGCGACGCCATCGCCCACAAGACCGAACGGGGGTTGGTTCGGTTGCGTCTCGTCGACGCCCGTGCCGTCGAGGTCGCCGCCACCGAGCTCCTCGCCGCGGCGACGCCTGGCGACGGCCACGTGGGACTGCTCGTCGCACCGATGGTTCGCGGCAACCGCGAGCTCATCGTCGGCATGATCCGCGATCCGCAATTCGGACCGACGGTCATGCTCGGCGTGGGCGGCATCCTGGCCGAGGCCGTCGGCGACGTCGTGTTCCGACCGGTCCCGATCGATGACGTCACGGCCCACGAGATGATCGACGATCTCTCCACCCAGAAGCTGCTCGGAACGTTCCGGGGTGAGGAAGCCGTCGACCGGGCTGCGGTCGCGAAGCTGCTGGAGGGGCTCGGGCGGCTCGCCGTCGAGCGCCCCGACATCGTCAGCGTCGACGTGAACCCGATCATCGTCACGGCCGCCGGGGCGCCCGTCGCGGTCGATGCCCTCGTCGAGATCGGTCGGTCCGACGCCGTTGTGCGCGCATCGATGCGACCTCGCCCGGCCGACGACGCCTTCCAGGCGCTGTTCCAGCCGCGTGGTGTGCTCGTCACGGGCGCGTCCTCGCATCCCGGCAAGTTCGGGTTCGTGTCGCTCCACAATCTGCTCGCAGCTGGATACGACGGATCCGTCTATGCCACCAACCTTCAGGGCGAGGTGGTGCTCGGCGTCCAGACCGTTGCAGACGTCGATGAGTTGCCGGTTGGCGAGATCGACCTCGTGTTCGTCTGCACACCCGCCACGACGAACCCCGACATCCTGCGGGCGTGTGCCTCCAAGGGCATCCGGGCAGCGTTCCTCACCTCGGCCGGATACGGCGAGGCAGGAGAGGCGGGGAGGGCGGCCGAACGCGAGCTCGTCGAGTTGGCCGATCAGCTCGGCATCCTCCTCGCGGGCCCCAACGGTCAAGGTGTCGTGTCGACCCCCGCCAAGCTCTGCGCGCAGATCGTCGCTCCGTACCCGCCTCCGGGCCGGATCGGTGTCGCCAGCCAGTCGGGCAACTTCGTCTCGAGCTTCCTCAACCTCGCCCGATCTTCCGGTGTGGGGATCAGCCGCGCCGTCTCCGCCGGCAACGCCGCCGCGGTGAGCGTTGCCGACTACCTCGACTTCTACGCCGATGACGACGCGACGGCGGTCGGGCTCGCGTACCTCGAGGGCATCACCGACGGAGCCGGTCTGATGCGACGGCTCGGCGAGGTCGCCGCGCGGAAACCCCTCGTCCTGCTCAAGGGTGGCGCAACGGCGGGTGGCGCACGCGCCGCCGCCAGCCACACCGGAGCGCTGGCCGCCGACGACAAGATCTTCGATGGCGCCTGCCGAGCCAACGGGATCACGCGGACAGCGACCGTCGAGGAGGCGTTCGAGGCGGCGGCAACGTTCGCCACCCAGCCCCTGCCGGCCGGTCCGAACGTGGTGGTCCTGACCACCGCAGGCGGGTGGGGTGTCGTCACTGCCGACGCGATCACCCGGGATCCCGATCTTCGCCTGCTCGAGCTGCCCGACGACCTGTTGGCGGCCATCGATGAGCACCTGCCGGCCCGGTGGAGTCGGAACAATCCCGTCGACTGCGCGGGCGGGGAGACGCGCGACACGATCCCGACGGTGATGGGACTCCTCGCCGACCATCCCGCCGTCGACGCGATCGTGTACATCGGTATCGGCATCCAGTCGAACCAGGCCCGCCTGATGCGCGAGGGCGGGTTCTATCCCGACCACGGCCTCGATCGGATCGTCGAGTACCACGAACGCCAGGATCGCCGTTTCGCAGAGGCGGCTGCCGAGCTCAGCGGTCGAACCGGCAAGCCGATCCTGTCCGCGACGGAGCTCGCGGTCGCCGACCCCGACAACCCGGGGCCGGCGGCTGTTCGCAGGACCGGCCGGTTGTGCTACCCGAGCGGGGACCGCGCCGTGGTCGCGCTCGGTCACCTGTACCGCGACGCGCGCCACCGGGAGCGGCGCTCGACGTGACGACCCGTCGCCAGTCCAGCGTCAGCCCCTTGATCGTGCTGATCATGCTCTCGCTGATCCCCGCCGTGTTGCTGTGGGCGGTCTGGCAGTGGGCCGACGACCGCGCCGCCGCCGCCGAGGACGCGGTGCCCGAGCAGACCGGTACGCCCGCGGCAGCGCCGGTCGCCGAGCCGGCGCTGAGCACCGGGTTGTTGTCCTTCCGGCGATCGTCGGCCGAGCTCTCCCGCCGACTCAACATGACGGCGTTCGAGACGGCGATGGTTCCGTTCCTCGCGACGGTGAACGACCGGTCGTGCGCGGCCGTTTCGCTCGATGGCCGCCTGGTCGGCGCGGCCAACCCAGGGTCGGTCGTGATCCCGGCGAGCAACCAGAAGATCCTGGTGGCTGCGGCGGCGCTCGACGTGCTCGGGGAGGACTTCCGGTACACGACCCGAGTCGTGGGGTCGGCGCCCACCGATGGTGTGGTGACCGGTGACGTCTACCTCGTCGGCGGCGGTGATCCGCTGTTGTCGAGCGCCTGGTATCCCGACTCGAACCTCGATCGTTTCCCGGCCTTCAACACGACCTCGCTCGACGAGTTGGCGCAGCGGGTCGCTGCGAGTGGCGTCACTCAGATCGAAGGTGTCGTTCGCGGCGACGGCAGCCGCTACGACGACGAGTTCTACGCACCGGGCTGGGGTGGCGGCGTCGCAGGGCTCGAGGCCGGACCGTACGACGCGTTGCTCGTCAACGACTCGAGGGTCCTGGGCGACGATCAACGTGGGGCCGATCCGAGCGAGGCGGCCGCGCGGGAGTTCGTCCGTCTGTTGGGCGAGATGGGCGTCACCGTGACCGGAGGCTCGGGCGTCGGCATCGCGCCGGCCGACGGCAACGAGATCGCATCCGTGGATTCGCTCCCGCTCCCGGCCGTGATCGAGGAGATGCTCGCCAACAGCGACAACAACTCGGCCGAGCTGATGGTGAAGGAGATCGGGCTCGTCGCGTCCGGGAACGGCACTCGACAGGCCGGCCTCGCCGCGATTCTCGACACACTCAACGGGTGGGGCATCGACACCGCCGGACTGGCCCTCGGCGACGGCAGCGGCCTGAGCCTCGACAACCGGATCACGTGCACGACCATGCTGTCCGTCCTTCAGCACGTCGGCTTCGACAGTCCGGTGGGTGCGGGTCTGGCGATCGCCGGGCAGACCGGCACGCTCGTCGACATCTTCGGCGACACCCCGGTGGCCGGTCGACTGCGCGGCAAGACCGGCACGCTCAACAACCCGCCGTTCAACGAGGACCCGCCCGCAGTGAAGGCGCTGTCGGGGTACCTGCCTGTCGACGGGGGTGGAGCGATCGAGTACACCGTGATCCTCAACGGCCCGACGATCTCCGACCAGAGCGAGTACCGCCAGATCTGGGCGGAGCTGGTCACCGCGCTCGACTCGTTCCCGTCCGTCGCCAGCCCGGCGGTGCTCGGTCCGCGATGAAGCATCAGAACAGGTCGCGCCGAGTCGTGTCGATCGGGATCCTCACGGCGATCGCCCTGGCGCCCGCGGTCGCGCTCGCCGGGATCTGGCAGTACGCCGCTGCCAACGTGCCGCCCCCGACGACCACGACCACGACGACGCTCCCGCCACCGGCCGAGAAGGAGCTCGCGACCGATCTGCTGTCGCTGCGACGGCATCCAGCGCCGCTGGCCGAACGTGCTGCGGCAGACGAGTCGGCCGCAGCGTTCACGTCGCGAGCGGCGGCGCTCACCGACGACATCGGTCCCGGATCGTGCATTCGACTGGTCGACGACGACGACGTGATCGCCGAGGTCGACCCACTCCGACCCGTGATCCCGGCGAGCAACATGAAGCTGCCCGTCGCAGCCGTCGCGCTGGAGGTGCTCGGTGCCGATCACCGGTTCCGGACAGAGCTGCGATCGGTTGCCCCGGTCGACGGAGTCGTCCCTGGCGACGTCTACCTCGTCGGCGGTGGTGATCCGGTGTTGCGGACGATGGACGTGCCCGATCCACTCACGTACCCGGCATTCAACACGACGGCGCTCGAACCTCTCGCCGACCAGCTCGTGGCGCTCGGTATCACCACGATCGACGGCGACATCGTGGGCGACGGGAGCCGGTACGACGACGAGTTCCGTTCACCCACCTGGGGTGACGAGATCACCAACCGCGATGCCGGGCCGTACGACGCGCTGCTCGTCAACGATGGTCAGATCGGCAACGGCAACTACGGCCTCGAACCGAACCGCGCTGCGGCTCGAGTCTTCTTCGATCTGGTCGTGGCCCGTGGTATCGCCGTCACCGGTTCGGCCGACAACGAGGCGCGACCAGCCGGCGCCGATCTCACCGCACTGGCATTGATCGAGTCGGCTCCGTTGACCGAGGTGCTCGTCGAGATGCTCCACACGAGCGACAACAACACGGCCGAGTTGATGGTCAAAGAGATCGGATACGTGGCCACCGGGGAGGGCACACGGCAGGCGGGCCTCGACACGATCCGAGCGACTCTGAACCGATGGCAGGTCCCGACCGACGGGTTGGAGCTCTACGACGGTTCGGGGTTGAGCCGGCTGAATCGGTTGACGTGCGCTGCGTTGGTCGGGGTGCTCGCCGATGCTCCGGTGGCTGACGAACTGCGTGCGCTGCTCCCGGTCGCCGGTCGCGACGGCACCCTGGCCGAGCAGTTGATGGGCACCGAGGCCGAAGGGGAGTTGCAGGCCAAGACCGGCACCCTGAGCGATGTCAAGGCCTTGAGCGGCTCACAGCGTGCCCACGATCGCAGTCGCGTCGACTTCGCCGTCGTCCTGAACGGCGACGGTGTCGACGCCGTCGAGATCTACGAGCCGATCTGGAAGCGGCTCGTCGCCCTGATCGACGACTACCCGATCGTCGTTGAACCGGACCCTGTCCGCTTCGCGCCCCGCTGAGCACATCGCACCGGTCTGTTCTACGGTCGTGACGTGGCCGTGATGCCGATGTTCCCGCTCGGGCAGCCGCTGCTCCCGGGTGCCGTGCTCCCGCTCCACGTCTTCGAGGAGCGATACCGCCAGATGGTCAAGGACATCCTGGCCGACGACGTCGATCCGCCGGAGTTCGGGGTCACGATCATCGAACGAGGCTGGGAGGTCGGCGGGGGCGATCAACGGGCCGGAGTCGGCACGATCGCCCGCATCCTCGACGTGGAGGTCACCCCCGACGGCAGGTACGCGGTCGTCGCCGTCGGAACCGAGCGGCTCCGCGTGAACGCCTGGCTGCCCGACGACCCGTATCCGGTCGCCGACGTCGAACGATGGCCTGACGACGACGATCCTGGCGTGGTGACCAGCACGATGGTCGACGCGCTGCATCAGCGTGTGCGGGCGCTCAACGACCTGGTTCGGGAGTTGGGGGAGCTGACGCCGGCACCCGACAGCGAGATCAGCGACGATCCGGCGCTCGCGGTGTACCACCTCGGCGCGCTCGCACCGCTCGGTCCCGCCGACCGACAGCGCATGCTCGAGGCTTCGACCGTCTCGGCGCGGCTCGACGTCCTCACGAGCGCGCTCGACGATGTGGAGGCCGTGCTGGAGTTCCGGCGATCGTAGGGCGTCCGGTGCGCCGGTCGTTCCGGCGGTAGTGCCCGGATTCGGCTGCACGTGATAGAAACCACATCCATGGCCGACGAAACGCGCACACCGTCCCGCCGCGAGCAGGCCTCTGTCGGTGAGGTGATCGACTACGTCAAGACGTACGCGAAGCAGGAGACCGTCGGCCCGCTCAAGGGTGCCGGTCGGTGGATCGCGATGGGCGCCGCAGGTGCGATCGCGCTGGGCTTCGGATTGTCGCTGCTCCTGCTCGGCCTGCTGCGGTTGCTGCAGTCGGAGGTCAGCGACATCGCCGACGGTCGGCTGTCGTGGTTGCCGTACCTGATTGTCCTGATCGTGTGCATCCTGCTGCTGGTGCTCGCCATCATGCAGATCGACAAGACGTTCCTCAACAAGGAGGACAAGCCGTGAGCAAGACCGAGACCACCAAGATCAGCCCCGCGGACCTGCAGGACAAGCTGCAGTCGTTCCAGGACGACCTGCAGGGTCGGGTCGACGACAAGAAGAGCACCCTGATGGCCGTCGGTGGTGGCGCCCTGATCGTGCTCCTCATCCTCTTCTTCCTGCTCGGCAAGCGGAGCGGCAAGAAGAAGACCACACTGGTCGAGATCAGGCGCGTCTGACCAGATGGCACTGCTCCCGCCACTCTTCCGCCCGTCGATGATCATTCGCCGCAAGGCGGTGTACTCGGGCATCCTCGGCGAGAGCATGTTCTGGAAGGGCGTCGCGATCGTGTTCTTCGGTGAGAAGCTGATCAAGAAGCTCTTCGGCAAGAACCCGGAGATCGTCGACGTATCGCGCCTCGGTCCGGAGCGCTTCATGACCCTGACGACGGCGAAGCCGGTGACGCGCCGCCGCCGGCGCGCGCTGCGCAAGCGTGGGGTGGAGGTCCCGACGCTGAAGGAGCAGAAGGCGTACGGGCTGCTCTGGGCCGCGAAGCAGGACGCGGCCAAGCGCGCGTCGTGATCGTGCGCCTCCGCCAGCCCAGCCGCGAGATCACGGTCGATGGAGCACACACGGTAAACCAGCTGCTCGACCGACTCGACCTGAATCGCGAGTCGTTCCTCGTGATCCGCAACGGCACACTGGTGCCAGGCGACGGTCGACTCGAGCCGGACGACACGATCGAGATCCGACCGGTCGTCTCCGGCGGCTAGTCGCGAGTTGTGTCAGACACAACTCGCTACGTCGAGGGCGGGAGGAGGAGCGTGATGACGTACTCGAAGTGTCGGGTGTGCCGCGAGCCGGCGATCATCGATCTCCCGCGCCACAACGCGAACTTCTGCGCCGAACACCTCCTGCAACTCTGTCGACGGCAGGTCGAGAAGGCGATCGCCGACCACGACATGCTCGCCCGCTGCGACCACATCCTGGTCGCCGTCAGTGGTGGCAAGGATTCCCTGGCCGTGTGGGACATCCTCACCGACCTCGGCTATCGGGCCGACGGGCTGTACCTCGGGCTCGGCATCGGCGAGTACAGCGACGTGTCCCACGACTTCACCCGTCAGTTCGCGGACGAACGGGGGCTCACGCTGCGCACCGTCGATCTGCGTGGCGAGTACGGCTACGACGTACCGACGGCCGCCAAGGTGACCAAGCGGGTGCCCTGTTCCGCCTGCGGTCTGTCGAAGCGTCACCTCTTCGACAAAGCGGCGCTCGACGGCGGCTACGACGTGGTGGTCACGGGCCACAACCTCGACGACGAGGCCGCCGTGCTGTTCGGGAACACCCTCCGGTGGGACGTCGAGTACCTCGCTCGGCAGCTGCCGGTGCTGCCGGCACGCGACGGGTTCCCGAAGAAGGTCAAGCCGCTGGTGCGGCTCACCGAACGCGAGATGGCCGCCTGGTGCATCGTGCGGGGCATCGACTACCAGGTCGAGGAGTGCCCGATGGCGCTCGGCAACAAGCACCTGGCGTACAAGGACGCACTGAACGCCATCGAACGCCAGTCGCCGGGCTCCAAGTCGGCGTTCTACCTGAACTTCATCGACAAGATGGCACCGCTCCTGGCCGACCGCAGCCGGGCTGCCGCGGGGGAGCTGCGCGTCTGCGGCACGTGTGGTGCTCCGACGACCGGCGAGACGTGCGCGTTCTGCCGCCTGCGTGACCGCGTGTCGGGGCACGAGCCGGTGCCGGTCGAGCTGGTCCTGAACAAGAAGGCTCGCAAGGCCTATTTCGCCGCCCGTGCGGCAGAGGAGTCATCGTGAACGATCTGGCTGCGGGTGACCGCGTCATGCTGCTGGACGCCAAGAAGCGTCGGTACCTCCTGACACTCGTCGATGACGGCGAGTTCCACACCCACGCCGGGTTCGTGCCCCACGTCGAGATCATCGGCCAGCCCGAAGGAGCGGTCGTGAAGAGCACGAAGGGTGCCGAGTACACGGTCCTGCGTCCGACGCTCGAGGACTACGTGCTCGAGATGCCGCGCGGTGCTCAGGTGATCTACCCGAAGGACCTCGCTCCGATCTGCATGCTGGCCGACATCGGTCCGGGCATGCGGGTGTTCGAGACCGGGGTCGGCTCTGGTGCGCTCTCGACCACGATGCTGCGATGGGGTGCAGAGATCGTCGGATACGAGCTGCGGGAGGACTTCGCGAATCGGGCGCGCGTCAATGTTCGTGAGTTCCTCGGCGACGATGCGCTCGAGCGCTACCACGTGCACATCACCGACTCCTATGCCGGCATCGACGCCGATCACGGACCGTTCGACCGGGCGGTGCTCGACCTCCCGGAACCGTGGCAGGTGGTGCCGCATCTCGAGTCGGTGCTCCGTCCGGGCGGGGTGTGCGTGGCGTACACGCCGTCGATCACCCAGGCCCAGCAGGTCCGGGAGCAACTTCGTGGCCGCTGGATCGACGCTCGCACGATCGAGGTCCTCCACCGCGGCTGGCACATCGACGGTCAAGCGGTGCGCCCCGACCACCGCATGGTCGCCCACACCGCGTTCTTGACCGTCGCCCGTTTCCTCGGTCAGGGCAACCGCGCGATGCGAACCGACGCCAAGGTCGAACGCATCCGTCGCTGAGATCGCATCCCGTCGCGAGATGTGTCTGACACGACTCGCCACTCCTGGCGGCAGCGTGGGCTAGGTGCCGCAGAAGGTGCGGTACCGCGCCGTGACGGCCGGTGGCGCGGCCGCCGTGAGGTCGGTGAACCGGGGGTCGTCGTCGAACGGTCGCCGGACGGCGTCGAGCAGTCGTTGGAACGGAGCGACGTCACCGTCGTCGACGGCAGCGGTCAGCGCCGCTTCGACGTGGTGGTTGCGCGGGATCAGGATCGGGTTCGATCGTCGCATCAGCGCACTCTGCTCGCGGGACGGTGCCGCGTCGCGGGCGGATCGCTTGTACCAGCGATCGAGCCAGTCGTCGAGCGGCGCGTGATCGTCGAACATCGGTCGCAGGTCTGCATCGGAGCCGAGACGGCGCCACGCCAACGTGTGGTCGACGTGCTGAGCGCTGAGGAGATCGAGCCAATCAGCGACGAGCTGCCGATCGTCGTCCTCGGAGGTCGTCAACCCGAGCTTGCTCCGCGCACCCACGAGCCAGTGGTGTTCGAAACGGTGGGGAAACTCCTCGAGAACCTCCATCGCGAGCCCGGTCGCACGGTCGGGATCGGGGTCGAGCAACGGATGCAGGGCCTCGGCGAGGCGTGCGAGGTTCCACCGAGCGATGGTGGGCTGATGTCCGAACGCGTACCGTCCGCCGGTGTCGATCGAGCTGAAGCACGCGCTCGGATCGTAGGTCTCCATGACGGCGCAGGGGCCGTAGTCGATCGTCTCGCCCGAGATCGTCATGTTGTCGGTGTTCATCACGCCGTGGATGAACCCGACGCCCATCCACCGGGCAACCAGTGACGCCTGTCGTTCGGCGACGGCCGACAAGAGGGCGAGAGCCGGTCGCTCGTCCCCGGCGAGATCGGGGTCGTGCCGATCGATCGCGAACCGGACGAGCCGTTCGACGAGCTCGGTTCGTCCCCGGGACGCGAAGAACTGGAAGGTGCCGATCCGGAGGTGGCTCGAGGCCACACGAGTGAGCACCGCGCCGGGAAGCTGCGTGTCGCGGTGGACGGTCTCGCCCGTCGCGACCGATGCCAGGACACGAGTGGTGGGGATGCCGAGCGCATGCATCCCCTCGCCCATCAGATGCTCGCGGAGCACCGGGCCGAGTGCCGCCCGACCGTCCCCGCCACGTGAGAACGGTGTGCGACCGGAGCCCTTGAGGGCGATGTCGCGGCGATCGCCCGTCGGCGTGATGATCTCACCCAGCAGTACGGCGCGGCCGTCGCCCAGCTGAGGGTTGAACGAACCGAACTGGTGGCCTGCGTACGCCTGCGCGAGCGGCTGGGCGCCCGAAGGGATCCGATTCCCTGCCAACGCCAGCACACCTTCGGGGGACGCCAATCGTTCATGGTCGAGTCCGAGTTCGTGGGCGAGCTCACGGTTCAACGCCACCAACACCGGGTTGGCGACGGGTACCGGCTCCTGCGGTGCGTAGAGCTGTTCGAGGTCTCGCGAGTACGTGTTGTCGAACGCGAACAGTGTCATCGTCACCTCACCTGGATTCCGGACACGTCGTCTCCGGACGCGCAACGACCCGGCACCGTGCGGCGCCGGGCCGTTGTCACGGTCGCGTTCGAACCGATCAGGGCTCGATGAAGATGCACTCGCCGGGGCACTCCTCGGCGGACTCGATGACGGCGTCGAGTTGGCTGTCCGGGAACTCGGCCAGACCCTCGGCGCCCTGCGGCAGGCCCTTGGCCTCGGCGAAGATCTTGTCGCCTTCCTTCACGTACGCCAGGCCGTCGTCGAGCAGCGTGAACACGTCGGGGGCGATTTCCTCGCACAGGCCGTCGCCGGTGCAGAGATCCTGGTCGATCCAGACCTTCATGAGATGTCGAACTCCTTCGGAGGGAAACGGTACGGCACCAACTTTACACGGTCCTCTTCGTGCAAACATCGTCTCGGTGCCGGAATCCGCACCATGATCGGCATGGTTCAGTGTGCCCGTGTATGTTCCGATACATACCGCAACACGACCGGGGGAGGTACCCGTGGCGGAACCAGACAACGATCACGGGCACGACGGCATCGACGAGTTGGGCGCGCTCGAGGCGCAGGTCGCCGTGCTGGGCGAGGAGAACGCTCATCTGCGGTCGCGGCTCGCCGACACGCCGAACCGGGTGCGGTCGCTGGAGGAGCGGCTGCTCGAGACCAAGGGCCAGCTCGCGCAGGCGACGGGGCAGAACGAGAAGTTGAGCTACACGCTTCGCGAGGCGCGCGAGCACATCGCGTCGTTGCGGGACGAGGTCGACAAGCTGACCATGCCGCCGAACGCCTACGGTGTGGTCGTCGGCAAGAACGACGACGGCACTGTCGACATCCTCGCCAGCGGACGCAAGATGAAGGTCCAGCTGCATCCCGACATCGATCACGAGATGCTCGACCTCGGAGCCGAGGTCGCACTCAACGAGAGCTTCAACGTCATCGAGGCGCGTCGGCCCGAGGCGATCGGCGAGGTGGTCACGCTCAAGGAGATCATGGACGACGGCATTCGTGCGATCGTGATCGGGCGCGCCGACGAGGAGCGCGTCTGCGAGCTCGCCACGGCGCTCCGCGGTCACCGGCTGCGCAGTGGCGACATGCTGCGCCTCGATTCGCGCTCGAACATGCTGCTCGAGAAGCTTCCCCGCCCCGAGGTGGAGGACCTGCTCCTCGAGGAGGTGCCCGACATCTCGTACGAGGACATCGGCGGTCTCGACACCCAGATCGAAGCGATCGCCGACGCCGTCGAGCTGCCGTTCCTGCACCAGGAGCTGTTCGCAGAGCATCGCTTGCCGGCGCCCAAGGGCATCCTGCTCTACGGGCCTCCGGGCTGCGGCAAGACCCTCATCGCGAAGGCCGTGGCCAACTCGCTCGCCAAGAAGGTCGCCGACACGATGGGCGAGGGCAAGGGCCGCTCGTACTTCATCAACATCAAGGGTCCCGAACTGCTCAACAAGTACGTCGGCGAGACCGAGCGCCAGATCCGGCTCGTGTTCCAGCGGGCCCGTGAGAAGAGCGAAGAAGGTTGGCCGGTCATCGTCTTCTTCGACGAGATGGATTCGATGTTCCGCACCCGTGGGTCGGGCATCAGCTCCGACATGGAGTCGACCATCGTGCCTCAGCTGCTCGCCGAGATCGACGGCGTTGAGGGGCTCCGCAACGTGATCGTCATCGGCGCCACGAACCGTGAGGATCTGATCGATCCGGCGATCCTGCGGCCTGGTCGACTCGATGTGAAGATCAAGATCGAGCGTCCGTCGGCTGCCGCCGCCACGCAGATCTTCGCTCGCTACCTGACCGACGAGATCCCGATCGCCAAGGACGAGCATGTCCCCGAGATGATCGAGGCGACCGTCGCAGAGATGTATCGCGACGACGACGCCAACCGGTTCCTCGAGGTCACGTACCAGAACGGCGACAAGGAGATCCTCTACTACAAGGACTTCGCGTCGGGGGCCATGATCGAGAACATCGTGCGCCGCGCCAAGAAGCTCGCCATCAAGCGCGTGATCGGCGGGGGCGACCGCGGCGTCTGCACCGACGATCTGATCGCCTCGATCAAGCAGGAGTACAAGGAGCACGAGGATCTGCCGAACACCACCAACCCCGACGACTGGGCGAAGATCTCGGGCAAGAAAGGCGAACGGATCGTGTTCATCCGCACCCTCGTCTCGGAGGACAAGGGCGACGATCCGACCGGCGGCCGAAGCATCGAACGGGTACAAACCGGCCAGTACCTGTGAATGGCGAACCCGTCGGCTCGTCCGACGACGCCGACGGGGACGTCGTGTGCATCCCGCTGACCTGAGTCGGGGCGGGACTCCCCTCGACCCCGCGGGGTCCGCATCACGAGGGGCGCGCTCGTCGTGATCTCGGCCGTCGTCGGCGATCCCGTGGGCGGCGCCGCAGTGGTGGTCGAGCAGATCGCGCCTGCGATGCCAGACGTCAGGGCTCCCCATCGGTGGATCGAATGTCTGCCCGGTGTGGGCCGCCGGTTCCGACGCAGTGGTGCGACGCGACTCGCGTTGCATCGTCGACACCCCTGACGGTCAGCGCGTCGTGTCACCAGCATGTCGGCGGCCCGCCACGACGTGTTGCAGTGGGGTTCCTGTTCGGCGAACAGCGAGCCGGCCGACGGCGCCAACCAGTCAGGCGTCGCGTATCAGCGTGCGGTCTCGTGCGTCTCTGGAGTGATTCCAGAAAGCCGGAGGCGAGGGTGATGAAGAGGAAACGTGGTCAGAAGCGGACACGACGGACCGGGGGCGACCCGGGGGCGTCACGATCCAGTGTGGTGGACGAGCGGTCGCGGCGCACGCCACCGCCGAGCCCCCACCGCGATCTCTTCCTGCAGGGCCGCGCCCGTCAGATCGATTGGTGATCAGCGCCACGCAGCGTCGATGAGGTCGAGGCTGCGCATCCGGTCCGCGACGTGGTAGGTCGAGGCCGTCAGCATCAGTTCGCTCGCCGTCGTGCGGTGCACCAGGTGGCGGAGGCCCTCGACGACGTGCTCTGCGCTGCCGATCAGTTGCTCGGTGGGCATACGCCGCGCCTGGTCGGCGTCAGGGTGCTTCGGGGCGTCGTCGGGGGACAGCAGAGGGTGGCGTCGGTTGGTGCGGATGCCGAGGCGGAGGATGCGGCTGGGCAGCCCGATCCGCTCCGCCTCCGCGTCGGTCTCGGCCGCCAGAGCTCCCACGCCGACGATCAGGTACGGATCATCGAGCACCGGCGACGGCTCGAAGTGCTCGAGGTAGCGCTGCGATGCCATATCGGTCGCGCCGGTGTCGAAGTGGTGGGCATACGCGAACGGCAGACCGAGCATCCCGGCGAGCTGTGCGCTGTACCCCGAGGAGCCGAGGAGGGCGATCATCGGTGATCCGTTGAGCACCGGTGTCGCCCGGAACCGGGTCCACATCCCGCCCTCGCCGCGTCGATCGCCGAGCATGCCCATGACGTCGATCAGGTCACGCGGGAACCGCTCGACGCTGTCGTGGGGGTGCCGGCCGAACGCTGATGCCGTCATCGGGTCGGTGCCCGGTGCCCGACCGATCCCCAGATCGATGCGACCCGGATGGAGCGATTCCAGCAAGGCGTACTGCTCGGCGATCGCGAGTGGGGCGTGGTTGGGGAGCATGACCCCACCCGAGCCGACGCGGATGAGTTCGGTGTGAGCGGCGAGGTGAGCGATGAGCACGCTCGGTGTCGTGCTGGCCACCGTCGCCATGTTGTGGTGCTCGGCCACCCAGAAACGACGGAACCCCAAGCGGTCGACGTGCTGCGCCAGCCGTGTCGTGTCGGCGAGCGCATCGCTCGACGTACCACCATCTCGCACCACCGACAGATCGAGCACCGACAACGGGATCACTCCTCCACGCTACGCCCGCCGAGCGTCTCGTTCGGGGTCAGACCCCGAACGAGACGCTCGAGAGGGAACCGCGTTTCGACGGGGGTGCGGTTAGGGTTCGGCTATGGCGATCTCGAAGGTCTGCGGCATCGAGACCGAGTACGGCATCGCGGTGCGCGGCGGCGACAACAACCCGGTCTCGGCATCGTCGTTGCTCATCAACGCCTACGTCAACGCCACGTCGAAGAAGGTCGGATGGGACTTCGAGGACGAGACGCCTGCCAACGACGCACGCGGTTTCGACCTCGACGATGTCTTCGCCCCCGAGATCGAGACCTCGCTCGTCAACGCCGTCCTCCCGAACGGAGCGCGCTACTACGTCGATCACGCCCACCCGGAGATCTCCATCCCGGAGGTCACGACGGCGCTCGAAGCGGTGCGTTGGGACCGTGCGGCCGACGAGATCGTGCGAGCCTCGATGGGGTACGCCCGACCGCTGATCGACGGCGACGGTGAGCTGGTCGTGTACAAGAACAACTCCGACGGCAAGGGCAACAGCTACGGATGTCACGAGAACTACCTGATGAGCCGAGAGACGCCGTTCGGCCGGATCGCGACCCACATCACGCCGCACTTCGTCACCCGGCAGATCTTCTGCGGTGCGGGCAAGGTCGGTTGCGAGCAACCGAACCGCGAACCGAACGAGGTCGCCTACCAGCTGAGCCAGCGGGCCGACTTCTTCGAGGAGGAGATCGGTCTCGAGACGACGCTCAAACGACCGATCGTCAACACCCGCGACGAGCCGCACTGCGATCCACAGAAGTACCGGCGCCTCCACGTCATCGTCGGTGACGCGAACATGAGCGAGATCGCCACCTACCTCAAGGTCGGGACCACGGTGATCGTGTTGGCGATGATCGAGGACGACCAACTCGGCGATGAGTTGCTGCTGGCGAGTCCGGTTCACGCGATTCGCCAGATCAGCCACGACCCCACGCTGCAGCGCGCGGTCTTGCTCCGTGACGGCAGCCGTGCGACGGCGCTCGAGATCCAATGGGGTCTGCTCGAACGGGCTCGCAAGTACGAGCAGACCCATGGGCTCGCCGCGGTCGACGAGACCGTCGGCGCCGACGTGCTCGCACGCTGGGAACAGGTGCTCGCGGGCCTCGAACGCGACCCTGACTCGATGGGGCACTGGGTCGACTGGGTCGCCAAGCGACGACTGGTGTCGGGGTACGCCGAACGCCACGGGCTCGACACCGATTCGCCGCGCCTCAAGGCGATCGATCTGCAGTACCACGACCTGCGCGCGGACCGATGCCTCGCCGCCCGAGTCGGACTCGACACGATCGTCGAGCCGGACGACGTGATCACGGCGATGATCGAGCCACCGACGACGACACGGGCCTATTTCCGGGGTCGATGTCTGCAGAAGTTCCCGAACGACATCGTCGCGGCGAACTGGGATTCGCTGGTGTTCGACGTCGGGCGCGATCCACTGCGCCGCGTTCCGATGATGGAACCATTGCGCGGGACCGCCGAGCACGTCGCTAGCTTGATCGATGACAGCGCCACCGCATCTGACTTGCTGGATCGGCTCGGCGCGTAGGACTGGAGGGAGCACGCACATGGCGGAACGAACGCACAAGCAGAAGCAGACGCCGGAACGCACCGATGAGGTCGTCGAGGACGCCGCTCCGGCGACGAGTGAATCGGGTGAGAAGCTCAAGGCCGAACTCGACGACCTGCTGGACGAGATCGACGAGGTGCTCGAGACGAACGCCGAGGACTTCGTGAAGTCGTACGTCCAAAAGGGTGGTCAGTAACCCGTGGCGATGCCGTTCTTCGATCCTGGCAAGGATCCGGGGTCGAGCTTTCCCGAGTTGCTGCGACGCGTCGGCTTGGGCACCGACACCGACCCGACCGGATCGATCGACGTTCCCCACGCGACGACCTGCGTCGCGCTCCGGTACGCCGACGGGGTGGTGATGGCCGGTGACCGGCGCGCCACCTCCGGCAACCTGATCTCCCATCGCTCGATGGAGAAGGTCGTTCAGGCCGACCGCTACAGCGGGGTCGCGATCGCCGGCGCAGCGGGGCCGGCCATGGAGATGATCCGCCTCTTCCAACTCCAGCTGGAGCACTACGAGAAGGTCGAGGGCTCGCACCTGAGCCTGGAGGGCAAGGCGAACCAGCTCTCCATGATGGTGCGCAGCAACCTGCCCGCCGCGATGCAGGGCATGGTGGTCGTGCCGCTGTTCGCCGGCTACGACGTGCGGCGTGAAGTCGGTCGCCTCTTCGCCTACGACGTGACCGGCGGTCGGTACGAGGAACGCGAGTACGTCGCCACCGGCTCGGGCAGCCTCCACGCCGGCACCGTGATCAAGGTCGGCTACCGAACCGACATGAGCAGCGACGACGCCATCGACCTGGCCGTCCGCAGCCTCTGGGAAGCCGCTGATGCGGATTCGGCGACGGGCGGGCCCGATGCCCTGCGCGGCATCTATCCGATCGTTGCGACGGTGACGGCCGACGGCTGGCAGCCCGTGGGCGACGACGATCTCGCGACTCGCTTCGAGCGCATCGCCTCGGAGGTGCGTGCCCGATGAGCATGCCGTTCTACGTCGCGCCCGAGCAGGTGATGAAAGACCGCGCCGATTACGCGCGCAAGGGGATCGCCCGAGGCCGGGCCCTCGTCGCGATCCGCTACACGGAAGGCATCGCGATCGTCGCCGAGAATCCGTCGCAGACGCTGCGAAAGGTCAGCGAGATCTACGACCGGATCGCCTTCGCTGGCGTCGGCAAGTACAACGAGTTCGATCAACTCCGGGTGGCCGGTATTCGAGCGGCCGACCTCAAGGGCTTCCAGTACTCCCGCGACGATGTCGACGCACGGACGCTCGCCAACCAGTACGCCCAGATCCTCGGCAACATCTTCACCCACGAGATGAAGCCGATGGAGGTCGAGATCCTGGTCGCGGAGGTCGGGCTCGAACCCGCCGGTGATCAGATGTTCCACATCCTGTACGACGGCACGGTGATGGATCAGCGCGACACAGCGGTGTTGGGCGGTGACGCCGAGGCGATTAGCTACCGCCTGGGGGAGGGGTTCGAGGACGGTCTCGACCTGGCGGGATCGATCCGACTGGGTGTGTCGTCGCTCGCCGGTCCGGACCGTGAGCTCCCGACCACCGAACTCGAGATCGGCGCACTGTCACGAGGCAACGGGCGCCGCTGCTTCCACCGCGTTGCCGACGCCACGGTCGCCGAGATACTCGGCTCCTGACACCCGGCCGACACACGGGGCTGCGTCGGCAGCCGAGGTCGTGTCGCTCTGCACGAGCGACGCCCGGCCGTCGAGTGCCGTCCATCGATCATGCGCCACCCGCCGAGGTCTACGCTCCGATCGTGGCTGCGATCGATCTCAACTCGGACCTGGGCGAGTCGTTCGGTCAATGGACGCTCGGTGACGACAACGCGATGCTCGACCTCGTCACCAGTGCGAACGTCGCGTGCGGTTTCCACGCCGGCGACCCGTCGACGTTGCGCCGCGTCTGCCAGGCAGCGGCCGACCGTGGGGTGACGATCGGTGCCCAGGTGTCGTACCCGGATCTGGTGGGTTTCGGGCGGCGCTTCATCGACATCGATCCCGGGGAGCTCCGTGACGGCGTGCTGTACCAACTCGGAGCGCTCGACGGGTTCGCCCAGGTGGCGGGGACCGGCGTCGCCTACGTGAAGCCGCACGGAGCGCTGTACCACGCGTGTATCAGCCATCCGGAGCAGGCCGAGGCGGTCGTTGCGGCCGCCCACGAATACGACCCGTCGATGGCGGTACTCGGGGCGCCCGGGTCGCCGCTCCTCGCGTTCGCCGACTCGGTCGGGATGGAGCCCGTGGCGGAGGCGTTCGCCGATCGTGCCTATCAGTCGGACGGACGCCTCGTACCCCGCACCGAACCCGGCAGCGTGCTCACCGACCCGGCGGCCGTGGCGGCGCGAGCGGTTGCGATCGCGACCGAGCATCGGGTCACGGCGGTGGATGGCACACCCGTCCAGCTGGTGGCCCGGTCGATCTGCATCCATGGTGACACTCCCGGCGCGGTGGCGCTGGCTCGGGCCGTTCGGGCTGGCCTCGAGGTGGCGTCGGTCGGCATCCACGCGTTCGTGATCTGACGTGCGTGTCCTCGCGATGGGCCCGACGGCCGTCCTGGTCGAGGATCTGGTCGCCGATCCAGCCGAGTGGAGCTGTGCGGTCCGATCCTGCGAACTGCCGGGCGTGATCGATATCGTGCCCGCCGCTCGCACGGTGCTGATCCGGTGCACGGACACCGAATCGTTGAGCCGAGCGTGCGCCCGGCTGCCGCCCGACTCCGCACATCCGGCGCCCTCGCCGGGGGGAGCCGGCGAGATCGTCATCCCCGTCTCCTACGACGGCGTCGATCTGTGTGCGGTCGCCGCAGCGACCGAGCTCGACGTCGACACCGTCATCGACCTGCACGCCGGTGCCCACTTCGTGGTCGCCTTCTGTGGCTTCGCGCCCGGATTCGCGTACCTGCGAGGTCTGCCGCCCGACCTGCACCTCCCGCGGCGTGACACGCCACGGAGTCGGGTGGCCGCAGGATCGGTCGCGATCGCGGCGGAGTACAGCGCGGTGTACCCGAGGGCCTCGCCCGGGGGCTGGCATCTGCTCGGGAGCACCGACGTGCGAATGTTCGATCCCGAACGCAGCCCCCCGGCACTCCTGTCGCCCGGTCTCCGAGTGCGATTCGTCCCCCGATGACCGCGGCGCTGCAGATCGTCACGCCCGGTGTCGCCACCACCGTGCAGGATGGCGGGCGCCCCGGACTGGCCCACATCGGCGTCCCGGCGAGCGGCATGGTGGATCCGGTCCTCGGCGGCACGCTCAACCGGTTGGTCGGCAACCCGTCGGATGCGGCGGTCATCGAGACCGCCGGCGGGCTCAGGGTCCGTGCGCTCACCACGGTGGTGGTGGCCTCGAGCGTCGAACCGGCGCCGGTCGTACGGCGGGCGGGCGAGGAGTTCGGCGTTCCGGCCGACGGTCGCCGCCAATGGCACTACCTGGTCGTTCGCGGCGGGCTCGCGGTGCCATCCGTCCTCGGGTCGCGATCGACCGACACGCTCAGCGGCCTCGGACCCCCGCCGCCCGTCGTGGGCGACGTTGTCGCGGTCGGCGACGACCCGACCACGGAGATCACCACCGACATCGTCCCGTTGCGGCCGGTGCACGATCGGGTGCGCGCATTTCCAGGGCCACGTGCCGACTGGTTCGTCGACGGTTGGCGGGACGAGCTGACCGGCAGATCGTGGTCGATCACCGCGAGCAGTCGGGTCGGTGTGCGCCTTCGCGGCGGGACCCTCGCACGGGCCCGGACCGACGAGCTGCCGAGCGAGGGGTTGATCCGAGGCGCGATCCAGGTGCCTCCCGACGGCGATCCGGTCATGATGCTGGCCGACCATCCGACCACCGGCGGATATCCGGTGATCGCCGTCGTCCACCCCGACGACGTCGCACTCGTCGCTCAGCACCTCGGTGGGACCGCCGTGCGGTTTCGGCTGTAGTTTGCAGCTCGACATCTGTTGTGACCCACTGGGGGTGGTTGTTCATGTCCGACCGTTTGCGTTTCGGCATCTTCATGGCGCCGTTTCATCGAGCCGGGGAGAACCCGACGCTCGCCATCGAACGCGATCTCGAGCTCGTGCAACACCTCGACAAACTCGGTTGGGACGAGGCCTGGATCGGCGAGCACCATTCGGCCGGCACGGAGCTGATCGCCTCACCGGAGATCTTCATCGCGGCAGCAGCGGAACGGACCAAGCACATCCGCCTGGGTACCGGCGTGATCTCGGTGGCGTACCACAACCCGTACATGATCGCCGAACGTGCGGTGCAGCTCGATCACATGACCCGCGGCAGGTTCATGCTCGGGCTGGGCCCGGGCTCGCTGCCGACCGATGCCGTGATGCTCGGTCTCGACCCGACCGAGACCCGACCGCTGCTGGAAGAGGGGCTCGACGTGATCATGCAGCTCCTGACCTCGGACGAGCCGGTGACCAGCCAGACCAAGACATGGAACCTCGTGGACGCCCGATTGCACCTGCGGCCCTACTCGAACCCGCTGTTCGACGTCGCCGTTCCCGCTGTGGCCTCACCGACCGGTCCCCGGCTCGCCGGCAAGCACGGCATCGGCCTGCTGTCGATCGGTGCGACGCAGTCCGAGGGTTTCGACGTGCTCGGACTGCACTGGGACGTGATGGAGGAGCGGGCTGCGACGTTCGGGACGACGGCCGACCGGTCGAGGTGGCGTCTCGTCGGGCTGATGCACATCGCCGAGACCCGTGAACAGGCCTACCGCGACGTCGAGTACGGCATCATGAACTGGTTCGACTACTTCCAGCACACGGCAGCGTTCCCGCAGATGGACGTCGGCGGTTCGAACGCCGTGCGCGAAGCGATCGATTTCGTCAACGAATCGGGGCTCGGGTCGATCGGAACACCCGACGACGCCATCGAGCAGATCGAGCGGCTGCAGAAGCAGTCGGGTGGGTTCGGCTGCTACATGACGCTCTGTCACGAATGGGCGAACCCCGAGGCGACGCGGCGCAGCTACGAATTGATCGCTCAGAATGTGTTCCCGCAGTTCCAGGGGCAGGCCTTCAGCACCCTCAACGCCAAGGAGCGAGCTCGGGCAGGCCGGGCGCACCTCGCCGAGCGCAACATGCAGGCGGTCACCGACATGGTCGAGAAGCACGCCGCCGAGCTGGCTGCCAAGGAGGGCAGCGGGCAGTCATGACCTGAACCGGCGCTCACTCGTCCGCGCTGTTACGGTGCGGTCATGGATCGCCGGATCTTCGGGCTGGAGAGCGAGTACGGGGTCACCTGTACCCTGCGCGGCCAGCGCCGGCTGAGCCCCGACGAGGTGGCCCGATACCTGTTCCGCCGCGTCGTGTCCTGGGGGCGCTCCTCGAACGTGTTCCTCCAGAACGGTGCGAGGCTGTATCTCGACGTCGGATCGCACCCCGAGTACGCGACACCCGAGTGCGACTCCCTGTACGACCTCGTGGTCCACGACAAGGCGGGTGAACGGATCCTCGAGTCGCTCGTCGAATCAGCCGAGCAGCGCCTGGCCGAAGAATCCATCCGCGGAACGATCTATCTCTTCAAGAACAACACCGACTCGGCCGGCAACAGCTATGGATGCCACGAGAACTACCTGACCAACCGCAGTGACGACCTCGCCCACTACGCGGAGGTGCTCATCCCGTTCTTCGTGAGCCGCCAGATCTACGCCGGTGCCGGCAAGGTGCTGCAGACCGCTCGGGGCGCGACGTTCTCGATCGCCCAGCGAGCCGAGCACATCTGGGAAGGCGTCAGTTCCGCGACCACCCGGAGCAGACCGATCATCAACACACGCGACGAACCCCACGCCGACGCCGAGCAATACCGTCGCCTCCACGTCATCGTCGGCGACTCGAACATGAGCGAGTACGCGACGTTCCTCAAGGTCGGCGCGGCGGCGTGCATGCTCCGGATGCTCGAGGACAGCAACGTCGTGTTGCGCGACATGACCCTCGAGAACCCGATCAGGGCGATTCGCGAGATCAGCCACGACATCACGTGCCGCCGCACGGTACGGCTCGCGAACGGTCGCGAGGTCAGTGCCCTCGATATCCAACGCGAATACCTCGATCGGGCGCTGCGCTACGCCGACAGCCAGGGTTTCCCGCCCCTCGAGCAGCGCGCGCTCGAGATGTGGGAGCACTGCATGACCCAGCTCGAGAACGACCCGCTGAAGCTCGATCGGGAGGTCGATTGGGTCATCAAGTACAAGCTGATCGAGGCGTTTCGCGCCCGCCACGATCTGCCGCTCGGACACGCCAGGGTCCAGCTGCTCGATCTGCAGTACCACGACGTCGCCCGTGACCGGAGTCCGTTCTCCAAGATGCAGAATCGTGGTCTGGTCGAGCGCATGTGCGTCGACGAAGACATCGAGACGGCGATCGACACGCCTCCCCAGACGACACGAGCCCGGCTCCGTGGGGAGTTCGTCAAGCGCGCCAAGGAGCGTCGTCGCGACTACACGGTCGACTGGGTGCACCTGAAGCTCAACGACCAGGCACAACGGACGGTTCTCTGCAAGGATCCATTCAAGAGTCGCGACGAACGGGTCGAGAAACTGATCGAATCCCTCTGACCTCGGAGAGCATCATCGGTGATGTCGCTCCGAGACCTGCTTCCTGTACCGTGACGCCCGCGTGACCGAGCTCTCCCAACCACCCATGGACGTCGACGACGTTCCGGCCGATCACGGTGGGAGTGCGCCCGATGTGGGTCGGCTCGGGCAGCCCGGCGAGGTCGACTCGGCCTCCGAACGCCAGGGACTTCCCGCCGGCGCGCGCGCCTTCTTCGACTGGGTCGTGGTGGTCGGGGTCGCGCTCCTCGTCGCGATCCTCGTTCGCACCTTCCTGCTCGCCCATTTCGTCGTCGAGGGGTCCTCGATGCACTCGACGCTGCACGAGGGCGACCGCGTCTTCGTGAACAAGATGTCCTATCGGCTGCACGAACCGAACCGCGGCGACGTGGTGGTGCTCCACGAGATCAACGGAGTGAGCGAACGCGATCTGATCAAGCGCGTCATCGCGCTTCCGGGCGAAGAGATCACGATGGACGACTGCATCGTCCGGATCGACGGTCAACTCCTCCAGGAGCCCTATCTCGACCCGACGGTCGTGACCCCGGGCAACTGCGGGAAGAACTTCCCTCCCCAGGCCGTACCCGAGGACCACGTCTTCGTCATGGGCGACAATCGGCCCGGTTCGCAGGACAGCCGCGACCTCGGGTTCATTCCCTACGAGGACCTCGTCGGTCGTGCGTTCGTGGTCTTCTGGCCCCGCGACGACTGGCAGTGGCTCTAGCTCTGGCCGGCATCCGCACACGTCGCGTGATCAGTCCGGATCAGGCGAGCCGAGCTCGGCCCGGAACGATTCGACCATGCGGTCGACGTGATCGCAGAAGACGGCATCGATGCCCATGCGAAACGCGGGGCGGAGCTGGTGTTCGTGCTGGAGATCCCACGAGAACGCAGTTCGCTCGAACCGGTGGAACAACGCGACCAGGCCGCCGTTCCAGTCCGGCCCTCGCATGTTGATGCCGTCGATACCGTGCTCGGCCAGTCGGGCCGCGCGGCGCTCGGGACCTTCGTCGATGTGCTCCAGGCGAGTCGAATCGACGAGCTTGACCGTCGGGTCGAGCGGTCGGAGGTCGATGAGCCGTTGCACGTCGTGATCGCACAGCCACAGCCTGGGCAGCACCTCTGGAGCGTGTGATCGAACGACATCGAGCACGGCCGGCCCGGCGTGCTCGTCCTTCAGATCGAGCGACAGGTGGAAGCCGGTACCGCAGGCTGCGAACAGGTCGGTGAGCGCCGGAACGTGCTCGGGCAGCTCGCTTCGCTCGAATTCGGCGATCGCCCGCTTGCGGAACCGGCCCGATCTCACGACACCGTCGTGATCGAGTACGGCGACACCGTCGGCGGTCAGCCAGACATCGCTCTCCAGCCCGGTCGCACCCAGACGCAGCGCCAGTGAGAAGGCCTCGATCGTGTTCTCGGGCGCATGGGCGCGCGCCCCCGGTGAGCGAACATGATGGGTGGATCGAGCAGGGAGGGGAGTCGTTGCTGCACGCCTGACCATCCTGTCAGGCGCACGGCGACGATGGGGTCTTCTCCGGGCGCCACCGTGTCGACGCCCGCCGTGACGGCAAGCGCGCTCCTAGACTGCCGCGACGTGTTCAACCTTCAGGGCAGTGAGCTGATCATCATCCTGCTCCTCGCCCTCGTGGTGCTCGGGCCCGAGAAGCTGCCGGATGCGATGCGCAAGCTCGGACAGGTCTATGCCGAACTGAAGAAGATGTCGAGCGGCTTCCAACAGGAGTTCCGGGCGGTCGTCGACGAGCCGATGCGCGAGGTGCGCGACACCGCCAACGTACTGAGGGATTCAGCCGATTTCACCAAGCTGCAGCAGGGGGAGCGCAACGAGAAGCCGAAGTCGGCCGACATGGCGCCAGCGGATCCCGCTGCGGTCGTGTCCGACGATCTCCCGTTCCAGATGGAGAGCGATTCCGCGGCGGCATCGCTCCCACCGATGTCGTCGGATGCCGCATCGGGCAACAGCCCGGCGCCCGTCGACGGCGACGGGGATCAGCCTCGCCCCCAGCCGTTCTCGAGTCAACAGGTGTCGAGTGCTTCACCTCGAACGCCGCCACCGGCAGCATCATCGTCACCACCCACAGCGGACCCCGTGTCCGACCCTGTCCCGGACGCAGGATCCGACCCTGTCCCGGACGCAGGGTCCGACCCGCAGGTGTCGTCGGCACCTCCTCCTCCTCCTCCTCCTCCTCCTCCTCCCGTTCTCGAGCAGCCGGACGCTCAGCGTCTCGCCGCCGGCGCACGACCCTCAGGACGGCGACGGTGATCCTGACGATTCCGATGACCGTGATGACGGTGCGATCGAACACGGTCCATCGGCCGACACCGCCGGTTCGGAGCAGGATCGGCCCACATGAGTCGATTCACGCTGAGGCGTTCGGCGGATACGTCGCCGCCACAGGGTCAGATGAGCCTGACCGAGCACCTGGCCGAGCTGCGTATGCGCATCATCCGGGCCGGTCTCGCGATCCTGCTCGGGTCGATCATCGTGATGGCGTTCTACGACTGGGTCCTCGGCCAGCTGCTGCAGCCCTACAAGAAGCTCTGCCTGCGTCGTGAAGAGGGCTACTGCGGTACGTCGCTCGACTTCTCCAGTGGTGAGGTGCGACTGTTCAACCTCGACCCGATCGAGGGCTTCTCGACCCGGCTCCGGATCGCCTTCTACGGCGGCATCGTCCTCGCGCTCCCCGTCGTCCTGTGGCAGATCTGGAAGTTCATCGTCCCGGCCCTCCACAAGAACGAGAAGCGGTATGCGATGGGCTTCGTCGGGTCGTCGGTGGTGCTGTTCCTCGTCGGCGGTTTCATCGCCTTCACGACGCTCGAGCGTGCACTCGAGTTCCTGATCGACTGGGCCGGCGCCGACGTCGACCAGGCCTTCCAGGTCCAGGCGTACGTGCGACTCGTGACGCTCATGGTCGTGGCGTTCGGGATCGGATTCACCATCCCGGTGATGCTGGTGTTTCTCCAGTTGATCGGCGTCCTCACACCGCAGGCACTGCTCGGAGCGTGGCGGTACGCGATCGTCGGGACGTTCCTGGTCGCAGCGGCGATCACGCCGTCCGGCGACCCGATCTCGCTGCTCGCGCTCTCCATCCCGATGGTCGTGCTCTACTTCGTCGCGATCCTGATCGGCCGCATCGTGCAGCGACGCCGTTCGCGGGCGGGCTGACGCCGTCGGGAGCTGCGAGACTGGCCGCGTGCGAGCTGACCGCGACGCCATCCTCGGTCGGTATGCATTCGACCTCGATCGTTTCCAGCTCGACGCGCTCGACGCGCTCGACGCCGGCAAACACGTGATCGTTGCCGCGCCGACCGGCAGCGGGAAGACGGTCGTGGCCGAGTACGGGGTCGAGGCCGCACTCCGCGACGGTCGTCGCGCGTTCTACACGGCGCCGATCAAGGCGCTGTCGAATCAGAAGTACCGCGACCTCGTCGAGATCCACGGCGAGGCCCGGATCGGGCTGCTCACGGGCGACAACTCGATCAACGGCGATGCACCCGTCGTGGTGATGACCACCGAAGTGCTGCGCAACATGATCTACAGCGGCCGGGATCTCAGCGAGCTGGCCGTCGTCGTCCTCGACGAGGTGCACTTCCTGCAGGACACCTACCGCGGGCCGGTGTGGGAGGAAGTCATCATCCACCTCCCGCCACACGTGCGTCTCGTGTGCCTGTCCGCCACCGTGAGCAATGCTCCCGAGGTCGCCGACTGGATCGAGACCGTTCGGGGTCCGACTGCGGCGGTCATCGAGGAGCGGCGTCCGGTGCAGCTCGACCAGTACTACTTCGTCGCGGATCGAACCAACGACCGTCTCCGGCTGCTGCCGACCTTGATCGACGGACAACCGAATCCCGATGCGGTCCGCCTCGACGCCAGCGGGGTTCGGAGCGGCCGGGGTCGGCGGCACGATCGCGGGCTGCGCGGAAGCGGTCAGCGGGTGCTGGCCACACCGGGCCGGATCGAGACGGTCGATCTCCTGCACGAACGGCGCCTGCTCCCGGCCATCTACTTCATCTTCAGTCGCGCCCAGTGCGACGAGGCAGCCCGAAACTGCGTCGCAGCGGGTCTGCGGCTCACCGACGACGTCGAGCGCGACCGAGTCAGGGAGATCGCCGACCGGCGCCTCGACGGGCTGGTCACCGCCGATCTCGACGTGCTCGGTTACACACAGTTCATGGTGCAGCTGGAGGCCGGCGTGGCAGCGCACCACGCCGGCATGGTGCCGCCGTTCAAGGAGGTGGTCGAGGCCTGCTTCGTCGAAGGGTTGATCAAGGTCGTCTTCGCGACGGAGACCCTCGCCGTCGGCGTCAACATGCCGGCGCGCAGCGTGGTGATCGAGAAGCTCACGAAGTTCACCGGAGACCGCCACGACGTGCTCTCACCGGGTCAGTTCACCCAGCTGACCGGACGGGCCGGGCGGCGCGGGATCGACGAGCTCGGCAGTGCGATCGTGTTGTGGAGCCCGTTCGTTCGGTTCGACCAGGTCGCCGAGCTGGCGCTGAGCCGCAGCTTCCATCTGCGCTCGGCGTTCCGGCCGACGTACAACATGGCCGCCAACCTCGTCCGCACGTATGACGCCCAGACGGCCCGGCAACTGCTGACACTCTCGTTCGCCCAGTTCCAGGCAGATCGCGACGTCGTCCGGATCGAACGTCGACTGCAACGACAGCGCGAGCGCCTGCAGGAGCTGATCACGACGGCGACCAGCCCGTTCGGCGATCTCGACGAGTACCGCGTGGAGATCTCACGGGCGCGCGGGTCACAGATTCGCGACGATCCGACCGAGCTCGCGCTCATGGCGCTCCGCCCCGGCGCGATCATCCACGCCTCCAAGGGCAAGCACCACGGGCCGGTCGCAGTCGTTGCCACCGCGCATCGCAAGGCCGGCCTCAGGCTCACGACGATCACGCCGAGCGGCCACGCGCTGCAACTCACCGGCGACGACTTCGATGCGCCACCGCGCCAGATCGGCGCAGTGGTCCTCCCTGGGACCTACTCTCCGAACCGGAAGGACTACCGGGCCGAGGTCGGCCGTCGCGTGAGGTCGGCGAAGCTCGGCCCCAGGGCTCGCGGCTCGGATCGTGCCGATGGCGTCCGACCACGCCCGGGCACCGGGCTGCATCCCGTCGAGCAGGACCCGGATCTCCGCGACCGTCTACGCGCTGCCGAACAAGCCGACCGGGTCCGTCGCGAGATCGGTGAGCTCGAGCGGCGCGTGGAACACCGCAACGCGACACTCGCCAGGGAGTTCGACGGCGTGCTCGCCGTGCTCTCCGAACGGGGCCTCGTCGACCTCGACGCATGGCGTCTGACCGAGGGTGGTGAGACGCTCGCTCGGGTCTTCCACGAGAGCGATCTGCTCGTCACCGAGTCGATCCGCCTCGGCCTGCTCGACGACCTCGACGCCGCCACGCTCGCCGGCTTGGTCTCGACGTTCGTGTACGAGCACCGGTCGCCCGACGAACCACCGCAGGCATGGTTCCCGTCCGGGGCGATACGACGGCGTTGGGACTCGATCGAGCGCCTGAGCGTGGAGCTCCGCTCGCTCGAGATGCGTTTCGGGCTCGCGGAGCATCGCTTTCCCGAGCCGACGTTCTTCGCGGTCGCCCATGCATGGGTGGCGGGTGAGGGTTTTGCCGAGGTCGTCGCCGACGAGGATCTCACCGGTGGTGACTTCGTCCGGACGGTCAAGCAGTTGGTCGACGTGCTCGGCCAGATCGCAGTGGTGGCGCCATCTGGTGCGACGAGAGCTGCCGCGCGCGAGGCCGCGGAGCGGGCATTCCGGGGCGTGGTCGCCGACGCATCCGTCGTGGAGTCGACGTGACGATCCGTCCGGGCCACGAATGGGGCACGACGGTGGCTCGACCCGATGGGCTCGTCGTGGCTGCGGATGATGCCGAGCTCGCACGCCGTGTGGGCGCCGGACCCCACCTGCCGCTCGCGGTCGCCGCCGGCGATCTCCACCGATCGCTCGGTGCGCCCGGCATGCGATCGACGATGCAACGGGTCTCGATCGATCTGCTCCACGTGGAGGTGGACGGAATCGAGCGGGCCGCGGTCGCTCACGTCATCGCACGACGCTCGTGGTGGTTCGGACCGATCGTCGCGGTCATGAACGTCGACCACATCGGTGATTGGAACGTGGCGCCACGCGCACACCCGAACGACGGCCGGTTCGACGTGATCGAGGTCGCCTCGTCGATGGGCCGACGTGAGCGGTGGATGGCCCGATCGCGGTTGCCGCAGGGGACCCACGTCCCGCACCCGGCGATCGCGACACGGACGGCGACGTCGGGCGATTGGCGATTCGACCGGCCATGCTCACTGTGGCTCGATGGCGTTCCGATCGGTTCGGGTCGCGAGCTGCGGGTGACCCTCGAACCCGATGCCTTCGAGCTGCACGCGTGAGCGGGGCGCGGCGGTGATCCCTGGGACGACGTCCGCCGCCTCCTACGATGACCTGCCGTGACCGTCTACGTACCCGAGGAGTTCACGCAGGAGGAGACCGACGTCCTGCGGCGGTACTTCACCAATCTCGATGGCCCGGTGTTCGCGCTGGTCAATCTGCCCGAGGTTGTCAAGGGTGCACTCTTCGCTCGCTACAGCCGGAGCCACAAGAGCTTGCGGCGGTTGTTCCTCGACGAGTTCGTCGGCGACCTCGACATCGAGGGCGACGAGAGCATCGATGCCACGATCGGGCTCGAGCGGGCCGAGGATCTCTACGAGCGCGTGTTCTTCGAGTACGGCGACGACTCGGTCGCCCAGCTCGGGGGCGTGCATCTCGCGTGCGAGCAGGCATCGAACCTGCTGACGAAGATCCTCGAGTGGGGCCGATTGATGAGCTACCTCGAGCAGAGCACTCGATACATCGGGTACGACGCCCGACTCGGTGGCCGCTACCGGTTCCATCGCGATCCCGAGGTGCTCGCCAGTGGCCTCGGTACTCGGTACGTCGGCGACATGGATCGCATGTTCGACGCCTACTCGTCAGCGGTCAACATCGTGACGAACCACGTGCGCGACACGATCCCGCGCGACGCCGACGACAGCGAGTTCGTGTACCGACAGGCAACCCGCGCCAAGGCGCTCGACGCAGTTCGCGGCATGCTGCCCGCCGCGTCCCTCTCGAACGTCGGGATCTACGGGACGGGGCAGGCGTTCGAGGCGCTGCTGCTGCGGATGCGGGCGAACCCGCTGCCCGAGGCCCGAACCTACGCCGATCTCATGTTGCACGAGCTCCGCAAGGTGATCCCCAGTTTCCTGCGCCGGGTCGATCTCGCGGATCGCGGCGGACGGTGGGTCGACTACCTGGCCGGCACGCGTACCGACACCGGCCGGTTGGTCGACCAACTGTTCGGCGCGTTCCCGGTCGACCCCGTACCGGAGGTGTCACTCGTCGATTTCGACCCCGACGCCGAGGACAAGCTGCTGGCGGCGATCTGCTACAGCCACTCCCAGCTTCCCGAGTCGGTCCTGCTCGACCGCGTTCGGTCGCTCGGGATCGATGAGCGGGCATCGCTCATCCGGGCATACGTCGGCGATCGGCAGAATCGCCGGCACAAGCCCGGTCGCGCGTTCGAGCGCATCGACTACCGATTCGACGTGCTCTCCGACTACGGCGCGTTTCGAGACCTGCAGCGCCATCGCATGTTGACGATCGAATGGCAGCGACTCACGCCCAACCACGGCTTCACGCGGCCGGAGCTCGTCGAAGCTTCGGGAGCCGGCCAGTTGTTCGACGAGACGATGTTGCGCTCGGCGCGTTTGTTCGACGCCATGCGTGAGCCGTTCCCCGAGCAGGCGTCGTACGCAGTGTCGATGGCCTACCATCTCCGCTACGTGATGCAGTTCAACGCTCGAGAGGCGGTGCACATGCTCGAGCTGCGTTCTGCACCGCAGGGGCACCCGTCGTATCGGCGGGTGGCACTCGAGATGCATCGGCTCATCGCGGAAGGGGCCGGGCACCACGCGATCGCCGCTGCGATGAACCACATGACCACGGAGGCTCCCGAGTTGGAACGGCTCGCCTCCGAGCGGCGCGCCGAATCCCGTCGTCACATGTGACGGGTGTCACACCCACCGGCGCGAGGGTCGCGCAGTCTTGGGCCTAGTATCCGGCCGCGACCGATGCAGCGAGGATGGATGATGGCCGACGACGACATCGAACACGACGACGAAACCGAGGACGACGAAGAAGCCGACGAGCTCGAGGAGGAGCCCGACGAGGACTTCGATGACGACGACGACGTTGCTGATCTCGACGTCGATGATGACGACGACGATGATGACGACGATGATGACGACGATGATGACGACGACGACAAGTCAGCCCGGGCCCGCAAACGGAAGGGCTCCGATGACGATGATGACGACGATGACGAGATGCTCGCGCCCGACGATGTCGAGGCCGATCTCGACACGATCCTCAAGGATCGGATGGTCGCCAAGGACGACGAGGACGACGACGACGATGACGACACCCCGGCGACCGACGACCGGAGTGACTCGCCCGACGGACTGCAGCCCAAGCGGGCCGATGAGTTGTTGTGCACGAGTTGCTTCCTGCTCGTCCGGCCGAATGCCCCCGGTTGTCCGGTCGAGGACGACGACTGTCCGATCTTTCGCTGACGATGGCCAACGGTCGTGACCCGATCGACCGGTTGGTCGATGTGCTGGTGGCCGTCCCGATCTGTGCCTACGTCGCTGCTCGCCGTGCGGTTCCGCTGGCCGGCCGCACGATCATCCGCCGTCTCGCCCCGGGCAGCGAGATCGTCGCTGCCCCGAACGATCGGGGTGATCCAGCGGTGGCCCCGTCGATCGAGGTCATCGACGATCCGGTCGCCGCGGTGGCGGACGACGCCGACCATGCAGCGGTCGGTGCCCTACCGATCGACGACTATGACCATCTTGCCGCACGCCAGGTCGTCGACCGACTCGATTCACTCCGACCGGACGACCTCCACGCGGTCGCCGCGTACGAGCGCTCGCATCGTCATCGCCAGACCGTCCTGCGCAAGATCGATCAGTTGACATCGTGATCGACCCGCTGGTCCGTCCGGCGACAGCAGACGATGCCGTCGAGCTCCGCCGGTTGGCTCGGGAGGCACGCGCGCTGCTCGTCGATCGCCGTGGAGGACAGCGTTGGCTCGCGACCCACCCCGAACCCCACTGGGATCGAAGTGACGTGATCGTCGCGCACATCGACGGGGTCGTCGTCGGCTACCTGGTGCTGAGCATCGTCGGTGATGTCGCGGCCATCGTCGAGGTCTACGTGACACCGGCCGCTCGCGAAGTGGGCTTCGGCGACGCACTGATCGAGGCCGCGGTGTCCTCAGCTCGGGCCGCGGGGGCGAGTGTCCTCGAAGGAGAGGCGCTGCCCGGCGATCGCGACACGAAGAACCTGTACGAGCGGGCCGGGATCACCGCTCGCCTCATCACGGTCTCCGCACCGATCTGACGCACCTCGGCGGAGTCGTCAGCGTCCGGACCACCGGGGCGGCCGCTTCTGGATGAATGCTGCCAATCCCTCCTTGAGATCGTCGGAGGCCATCACCCGACGAGTCGCCTCGTTCGTCATGCGGATGAGCGTCTCGTCGTCGGCGCTGGAAGCGGCACGGACGATCGCCCGCGACTCCCACACGGCCATCGGTGCACATGCCGTGATCCGCTCGGCGAGCGCCAGTGCAGCCTCGAGAACCGCGCCGGGTTCGGCGAGCTGCGACACGAGACCGAGCTCGTACGCCCGAGGCGCAGGGATCGGCTCACCTGTGAGGATCGCCTCCATCGCCGCGGCCTGACCGATCGCTCTGGGCAGCCGGAACAAGCCACCGGCGCCGGCGATCAGGTTGCGTTTCGCCTCGGCGAGACCGAAGGCAGACCGCGTCGACGCGACGACCAGATCGGCTGCGAGCACGAGCTCGCACCCTCCGGCTGTCGCCAACCCGTCGACGGCGACGACGACTGGCTTCTTGCGATTGCGGTAGACGAATCCACCGAACCCGCCGCGCTCGGTGATGAGGGAGCCGGCGCTCCCGCTGTTGATGGCCTTGAGGTCCGCTCCGGCGCAGAACACCGGACGATTCTGACCGTCGGTGTTGGCCGCGAGGATGCCGACCCACACGTCGTCGTCGCCCTCCATCCGATCGATGGCGGCTTCGAGTCCGACGGCGACCTCCCCGTTGACCGCGTTGCGGGCCTCGGGTCGGTTGAGGGTGATGACCGCGATACGACCGCGGGTCTCGTACTGGACGATGTCAGCCATGCGCGCGAAGCGTATTGACGGCCGCGCCCCGGCGACGAGGTCAGGCGTTGTCCGCTGGTGGTCCGCTGGGCCGGTCGTCGGGCTGCTCCCGAGGCGGGTCATCGGCCGCAGCCTGCGCGACTGCGGCGTCGCTGGGGCCAGCAGGCCCGTCGGACCGGGTGCTCGCGTGGGTCTCGGTGGTTTGCGGTGACGTCGGTGTCTCCGGGGTGGGGACAGTGGTTGTGGGTTCGTGGCTGGATGTGTCGTCGCTGGTGGTGTCGGGTGGCGTCGACTCGTCGGTGGTTTGCGGTGACGTCGGTGTCTCCGGGGTGGGGACAGTGGTTGTGGGTTCGTGGCTGGATGTGTCGTCGCTGGTGGTGTCGGGTGGCGTCGACTCGTCGGTGGTTTGCGGTGACGTCGGTGTCTCCGGGGTGGGGACAGTGGTTGTGGGTTCGTGGCTGGATGTGTCGTCGCTGGTGGTGTCGGGTGGCGTCGACTCGTCGGTGGTTTGCGGTGACGTCGGTGTCTCCGGGGTGGGGACAGTGGTTGTGGGTTCGTGGCTGGATGTGTCGTCGCTGGTGGTGTCGGGTGGCGTCGACTCGTCGGTGGTTTGCGGTGACGTCGGTGTCTCCGGGGTGGGGACAGCGGTCTCGGTGGTTCCGGAGGCTTCGGATGCTGCCTTCGTCTCGCTCGTGTCCGGATCCGAGGGACGACGCTCGGCCGCGGCATCGGACGACATCGGTGCCGTCTCGGGTGGACCGCTCGGTGCGCTGGTTGCGCCGGTGGCGGACGTCGAGGTGGTCGGTTCGTCTCGCGCAGCGCCCCGGCCACCGCCGTCTCGCTGTCGATCGCGCCGCGGCTTGCGGCTCTCGTCGCGATCCTTGGCGGGGCCCTTGGCCTTGCGACCGCCACGCGGACCCGGTCGCAACGGTTTGGGCATCGGAGCTTTCGGATCGACCTCGATCTCGAACAACGCCGCGACCTGGGGGAGTGCCGGCGCCAGACGCTTCACGGTTGCCGTCAGCTCGTCATTGACGACATCAGGCTTGCGCGCCGGCTTCACCAGGGCACGGATCGGCGAGAAGGCTGCCGCTTCCAGCATCGCCGCCCAGCGCTCGGGGCTGTCCATCGGCGCCAGCGATGCATTGGTGCTGTCGATCAGCCGATGCGCGATGTCGGCCGGGAACGGCACGCCGGCCTTCGGGGGCTGCGACGACAACCGGAGGGCGCGGATGACGCGTCCGACCGCGAGAGCAGCGTCGACGTCGCCGAACCACAGTTGGAGCTCCTCATCCTGCTTCTTCACCAGCGCGGCCTGCAGCTCGCGCACCAAGTCGCCGGTCGACTCGTCGCGCGCCACTATCGGGTCGCCCGCAGCCGCGACGACGCTGCGCAGATCGCGCAGATCGAGGTGCTGCATCTGCCGCTGGGCTGCTTCGGCCCGGTCGCGCCACTCGGCGACGCGAAGCTTCGGGAGGAGCTCCTCGGCCATCTTCATGACCGACGCCTCGGGCATCGCGGCGCGTCCCTCGGCCGCGGCCTTGTCGTTCTCCTCGCGCAGTCGCTGGCGCACCGCACCCATGCCCTGGAGGGTGAGCTCGGCGATCGGACGTTGTTCTTCGGGCAGCTCCGCCAACACGGCGCTGCGGTGTTGCTTGCCTGGTCGGAGGCGCTTGGGCTTGGGGCGCTGCGGCACCTCGGGTGGGGGCGTGAACGACGGGCCGCGGTGACCGCGTCCACCGTCGCGCCCGCGCCGCTCGTTCCGGTCACGGCCGTCGCCACTGCGTCCCACATCGCGACCGCCGTCGCGACTGCCACTGCGTCCCACATCGCGACCGCCGTCGCGACCGCCGTCGCGACCGCCGTCGCGTCGATCGCCACGGTCACCTCGATCGCGGCGCGGTCGACGGTCACCGTCGCGCCCTCGGCGTTCGCCACGATCGCGCTTGGCGCGCGTTTCCAGGACCGGCTGGAAGTCCCGCTCGGCCGGCAGGAGTTCGATCACATCGGCTCGGTCCTGCTTGTCGCGCCCGTGCACGACGTTGAGTACGGTGATGCCGTCGATCTCCTGCTCGATCTCGACCTTCAACTCGTCGCCGACCTTGGCACCGGGCGAGAGGATCGTTCCGTCGAGCACACCCTTGGGCTGACGTGCCCCAGCGGCTCGCCAGGTCCAGCTGCCGTCGCCGAGCGCGCTGGTGAGTTCGATGTCGATCCGTCGGGACATGGTCGGCAACGGTATCGCCTGGGAGTGCTCCAGCACCATTGAGAAGGCGCTCCGCGCCCGAGTACGGTCGCCCCGTGCCCATCTATGCGCTCGGTTCCCAGCACCCTTCGATCGCCGGTGACGCATATGTACACCCGGACGCCGTGATCATCGGTTCGGTGACCATCGGGACCGAGAGCTCCGTCTGGCCAGGTGCGGTCATCCGCGGCGACGAGGGGGAGATCCGGATCGGCGCCCGCACGAGCGTCCAGGACAACGCCGTGCTGCACACCACACCCGAGGTCCCGACGCTCGTTGGCGACCGCTGCGTCATCGGTCACATCGTCCATCTCGAGGCCTGCACGATCGACGATGATGTACTCGTCGGCAACGGATCGATCGTCCTGCACCGTGCGGTCGTCCGCTCGTGGTCGATCGTCGCGGCCAACAGCGTGGTCCTGAACGACACCGAGGTGCCGTCCGGCGCGATCGCCGTCGGGTCTCCGGCCGTCATCAAGCCGGGGCGTGCTCGAGCGGAGATGATCGCCGACGGGGTGGAGGCGTACGTCATCAGGGCTCGACGGTTCCGAGACGATCTCCGCCGGATCGACTGATGCGCATCCTCGTGCTGAGGGTACCGACGTCCGACGGTGAGCTCGCAGCCGATCGTCTGTGGTCGGCGGGCGCACGCGCGGTGGAGGAGATCGCGACCGACGATGACGGTCCGACGGTCGTGCTCCGGACCGTGCTGGCCGGGAGCGACGACATGTCGCTCGTTCGGATCGGCGAGACGCCGCCGACCTGGAACATCGAGTTCGTGGATGCGGAGGACGCGCCCACCGAGGCGTGGCGCGATCATGTCGCGCCGATCGAGGTCCATCCCGGTCTGATCCTGCGCCCCGCCTGGCTCGTTCCAGTCGGGCGGCCGGGCACGCTCGAGATCGCGATCGAGCCCGGCGGTTCGTTCGGCCTCGGTGATCATCCCACCACCCGGCTCTCTGCGGCCGCGGTGGACCGATTGGTACGTCCGGGCGATCGTGTGCTCGACGTCGGCACCGGAAGTGGGGTGCTGGCGATCATCGCCGCCCGTCGCGGTGCATCGACGGTCACGGCGATCGACATCGCCGAGGCTGCGCGCGAGGCGACCGACGCCAACGCAGCGCGCAATGGCGTCGCCGACCTCGTCCGGGCAGCGACCACCCCGGTGCACGAGATCGGAGGTGTCTTCGATCTCGTGGTGGCCAACATCCTCGCCCCGGCGCTCGTCGGTCTGGCCGAGGAGCTTCGACGGCTCACCGCGCCGCACGGCTCCCTGGTGGTCTCGGGAATCCTGGCCGATCGTCACGATCATGTGCTCGAGGCGCTCGCGCCGATGCGGTTGATCGAGCGGTCGGTCGCCGACGGATGGGCGGCCGTCGAACTGCGTCACGGGTGACGATGCGCTTGCATCGAGCGATCAGCGCCCGAGCAACGCCTCGATCGCAGCAGCACGCGGTTGTGCAGGTACGGCGCCCATCACCGTGGTCGCGAGCGCGCCGGCCGCAGCGGCCCATGCCACGGCGTGGTCGAGCGTGTCGCCGACGGCGAGCCGCGCGGCCAGAGCCCCGCAGAACGCGTCGCCGGCGCCGGTGGTGTCGATCACATCGACCGGGAATGACGGCTGATGGTGGCGGCGGTCGCGAGTGACGATGTCGACGCCGGAACCACCACGGGTCGTCACCACCGCGCCGCAGCCCGCTGCGAGCAGCGTGCTCTCACCGCCGAGGAGCGCCACCTCGTGCTCGTTCGGCACGACGATGTCGCACGCTGCCACGAGCGTCGAAGCCAGTGCCTGTGCAGGAGCCGGGTTGAGCACCGTGATGGCGCCCGCCCGGCGGGCTGCGACCATCGTTGCCTCGACCGTCGCGATCGGCACCTCCAGCTGTGCGAGGACCACGCGGGCGTTGGCGAGCGAGCGGGGGCCGACCAGGGCGTTGGCTCCGGGAATGACGACGATCGAGTTCTCGCCCGCCTCGTCGACCACGATCAGCGCACGACCGGTCGCCTCGTCGACGTCGTCGACTGCCGAGGTGTCGATGTGCTCCGCAGCGAGGATCGAGCGCAGCCGGCGTCCGGCGCCGTCACGACCGACTGCGCCGGAGAACGCCGTGACCGCGCCCGACCGGGCGGCCGACACGGCCTGATTGAGGCCTTTGCCGCCGGCGTGCTCTGCGTACGCCGATCCGAGGACGGTCTCACCCGGTCGGGGGAGTCGTCGGGTGGTAGCGACGAGATCGAGGTTGGCGCTGCCGACGACCAGAACGTCGACGCCGGCCGACACCGTCGTCAGCTGGCGGATCGGGCGCGCACGCCGATCGGAGCGATCAGGCGATAGCCGGCGGCGTGCCGCTCGTCCTCGCTCTCGCCGCCCCAGAAGCCGTACTCGTGCTGCTCGCGGGCGAAGACTCGACACAGCGTGCGAACCGTGCAGCTGGCGCACACCTCACGGGCGGTCGCTTCACGACGTTCTCGGGCCTGGGGTCGTTCGGCCGGCGTGGGGAAGAACAGGTGGGTGAGCCCCTTGCAGGCCGCCCGTCTCATCCAGTCGTCATCGGTGGGCTCTCGCGTACTGATGATGTCGACTGCTGCCACGGAGGACCCCCTGCTGGACACCGGGCGGTCGCCCGGGACGGACCTGACTTCGTCGTCCGGTACCGCCCCAACGGCACCGGACGAGGCGTCACGATACGCCTCGTTGATCGCGCAGTCAATTGCACGTAGCAAGTAACGGTGCATCGAGTATCGCCGATGGCCGACAAGGAGTACGGTGACGCGCGATGGAGGTCGCCGAACGGATCCGGATGCAGGGTGCGTCGCTGACGGCGGCCGAGCGTCGCGTCGCCGAGGCGATCCTCGAGGCACCTCAGGCCGTCGGGTTCGGAACGGTTGCCGACCTCGCCCGCGCCGCCGACGTCGGTGCGGCTTCGGTCGTACGGCTCGCCACGAAACTCGGCTTCGACGGGTACTCCGACCTCCAACATTGTGTGCAACGCGACCTCACCCATCAGCTCCGGCCCGCCGCCGAGCGCATCCGCGAGGCGGGGGAGGGGCCGCGACCCGAGCACGCGCACACCGAGTTGGCGAACGTGCGATCGACCATCGACGCGGTCGACGACGACGCGCTCGAGACGCTCGTGGGGCGCCTCGCCGACCTCGAACGGCAGGTGGCGATCGTGTCCGGGGACGCGTCATCCGGCGTCGCTCTGCAATTCGCGGCCCAGCTCCATCAGCTCCGTGGCGGCGTGTGCGTGATCGGCGGCAGCGACGTGTCGGTCCGTCGCGATCTGGCCCTGCTCCGCGACGACGCGACCGTCGTCGTGATCGACCTGCGACGGTACGAGCAATGGGTTCTCGACGCCCATCAGGCCGTGCGCGACCGTGTTCTCTGGAGTGCCGGGTTCACCGACAGCGTGCTGTCGCCGATCGCGGCGGCAGCCGATGTGACGTTCCTCGTCGGCGCGGCATCGGTCGGTCCCTTCGACAGCCACGTCGGTACCCTCGCACTGCTGAACCTGGTGGCCGCCGACGTCGCAGCGGTCTTGCGTGACCCTGCCGCAGACCGACTTGCCCGGGTGGAGCAGGCCTGGAGTCGGCACGGGAGCCTGACCGACGGCGCCTGACGCGGTCGCCGCGACGGCGGCGGGCTGGTCGATAGCCTCACCAGGATGTCCGTCAACGTCATCGAACAAACTCGCCGGCGACGGACCTTCGCGATCATCAGCCATCCTGATGCAGGCAAGACGACGCTGACCGAGAAGTTCCTGCTCTACGCCGGGGTGCTCGGGGAGGCGGGAGCGGTCAAGGCCCGCTCCGGACGTCGCTCGGCCACGAGCGACTGGATGGAGATGGAGCAGAAGCGTGGCATCTCGATCAGCTCGACGGCATTGTCGTTCGACTACCGCGACCATCAGCTCAACCTGCTCGACACGCCGGGGCACCGCGACTTCTCCGAGGACACCTACCGGGTCCTCTCCGCCGTCGACGCCGTCGTGATGGTGCTCGACAGTGCGAAGGGCATCGAGCCACAGACCCTCAAGCTGTTCGAGGTCTGCCGGTCCCGGAACCTGCCCGTGATCACGTTCCTCAACAAGTACGACCGTCCCGGGCGGGAGCCGCTCGAGCTGCTCGACGAGATCGAGGAGCAGATCGGTCTGCGCCCGACCCCGGCGACGTGGCCCGTGGGCATCTCGGGCGAGTTCCGTGGGGTGATCGATCGACGGACGGGCGATTTCACGCGGTTCACCCGAACCACCAGAGGAAGTGCGATCGCTCCCGAAGAGATCGTCGAGATCGACCGGGCCGCCACCGAGGAGGGGAAGGCGTGGGAGCATGCGCAGGACGAGTCCGGCCTCCTCGATGCGATCGGCGCCGACGTCGACCTCGAATCCTTCCTGGCGGGGGAGAGCACGCCCGTGTTCGTCGGATCCGCGCTCACCAACTTCGGCGTCCGGCACGTGCTCGACGCAATCGTCGATCTTGCACCTGCACCGGCACCTCGATCCGACATCGATGGTGCTGAACGTCAACTGGAGCGTGACTGTTCGGCGTTCGTGTTCAAGGTCCAGGCCAACATGGACCGCTCGCATCGCGACCGAATCGCGTTCGTCCGGATCTGCTCGGGCCGGTTCGAGCGCGGCATGGTGCTCACCTGCGAGCGGACGGGCAAGCCGTTCGCGACCAAGTACGCCTCGACCGTGTTCGGTGCCGAACGGACGACGGTCGAGGAGGCCTTTCCCGGAGACGTGGTCGGATTGGTCAATGCGACCGGCCTCAACATCGGCGACTCGCTCTACGAGTGCGAGCCGGTGAGCTTCCCACCGATTCCCCGGTTCTCTCCCGAGGTTTTCGCCAGCGCACGGCCACTCGACACGGGCAAGTCGAAGCAGTTCCGCAAGGGTCTCGCACAACTCGACGAGGAGGGGGTCGTGCAGGTCCTCCGCGATCCGGACATGGGCGACAGCGCGCCGATCCTCGCCGCTGTCGGCCAACTCCAGTTCGACGTCTTCGCCGACCGGCTCGACGTCGAGTTCAACGCCCCGATCGAGGTGCTTTCCGCGCCCTACGAGTCGATCCGCCTGACCGACGAGCCGTCGGCCAAGCGGTTGCGCGAAATCGGAGGAATCCGGGTCATGGAACGAGGCGACGGACACCTCGTCGCTCTGTTCGAGAGCCGGTACCGCCTCCAGCGGATCGAGGCCGACGAACCCGACCTGTGCCTCGATCACATCATCGCCGGCTGACCCGAGGATCCGCCACACGGATCACCATCGCTGCCATGATTTCGTCATGACGCAATCTGGCCGGTGTCGATGGTGTCGGAGGGTGCTGCCTGATCGGAGTGGTCCCGGCCGCCCGCGCCAGTTCTGCTCGCAACGGTGTCGTCAGTGGGACTGGGTGAGTCGGCAGCGGGCGAGGGAGCTCGCGATCAGTGACGACGAGCTCGTGCTCGCGCGCACGGAGCTCGACGCGTTGCACGATGATCTGTATGTCCTGGCGTGCGCAGTGGTCGATGCCGAGCGCGATCTGGCGGCCGCCGGATCCAAACCCTCGGCCCGCGAGCTGCGAGAGATCCTCGACTGGCTGCTCGACAGCGCGAAACCCCTCGCGAACCGTCGAATCTCCGCACCCGATGCACCACCTTCCAATTCGTCATGACGAAACCGCTGGCCGCCGACGGCAGCCGAGGGATCCGTCCGACCCGACGAGACATCGTCCGCCCGAAGCGGTGATCGCATCGCGGCGATCTCGCTCCGGATCACCCTCGAGGTGACGGTGAGACGACATCGTCCGCCCGAAGCGGTGATCGCATCGCGAGAATCTGGCTCCGGATCACCCTCGAGGTGACGGTGAGACTGCATCGATGCCAACCCTCGATGTGAGGTTGGGGTTCGCGACGGACATGGGTGGGTGGCGCCGAGAGCCGGAACCGGCGGTCACGGCGTGTCCGGACGATGATGCGAGGCTCCCGCACTGGATGGCAACGCCCATAATATCCGTTATGTCAACTCGATGTCACGCGACCGACATCAATTCTGTTTTTCGTCAAGAATCTGGGCGTCGCATCCCCCGTTTCACGGGTCGGTCCCGATTTGTCCCGGATCAGGACTCCAGCGGCGCTGCGGGCGGACCGATACCCAACTGTGCTCGTTGGAGGAGGAATCGCAGACATGTCACGTTCGATCTCAGCCCGATCCCGCCGTCCTCTGGCCGGAACCGTTGCCCTCGCCGTCACGCTCGCGCTCGCACCGATGTGGACGAACTCGCCGCCCGTCGCCGCGCGAGCGCCGGCCGTTGCGGTGACCGGACTCTCCCTGGGCTCGCGCGGTGACGCAGTCAAGTCGGTTCAGCAGGCGCTGGTCAATCAGGGCGTCGCCGTCGACGGTGGTGTCGACGGCGTCTTCGGCTCCGGCACCGAGGACGCGCTCAGGCGTTTCCAGCGTGATCGGAGCCTGACGGCCTCCGGTGTCGTCGACGATGCCACAGCGCTGGCGCTCGGGTTGGCGAGCAGTCCGATGCTGGGACTCGGTCAGGGGACCCGCGGCGACGCGGTCAAGCAGGTGCAGCAGGCGCTCATCGCTGCCGGTTTCACCGTGCATGGCGGCGCAGATGGTGTCTACGGATCGAGTACGAAGGCAGCTGTCGAATCCTTCCAGCGGGCGAATGGGATCCGCGTGACCGGGGTCGTGAATGCGGCAACAGCGGCAGCGTTCGGGTCGGTCGTCGAGAAAGCCACGGCGACCCCCACGGCGCCGGAGGCGTCCGACTCCACGATCGGCCCGGTGGCGTTGTCGGAGTCGGGTTTCGTCGGACTCAAGATCGGGACCAGGGGCAGCGCAGTGAAGTCGTTGCAGCAGTCGATCATCGGCAGTGGCTTCACCGTCGTGGGTGGTGCCGACGGCGTGTTCGGTGTCCTGACGGCGAACGCGCTGCGATCGTTCCAGAACGCCAAGGGTCTGTCGGTCACGGGTGTCGTGGACACCGAGACCGCTCAGTTGCTGGCATCGGTCTCGAAGCAGGCGAACGACTCGACGCACGATCCCTCGGCCTCCTCTCCCCTGCTGGGACTGCAGTACGGATCGATCGGCGCCGACGTGAAGGCGCTCCAGGAGGCTTTGGGTGCCGCCGGCCACCGGCCGCGCGGTGGCGCTGATGGGGTGTTCGGGACCGCCACCGTGACGGCGCTCAAGTCGTACCAGTCCGCCCGCGGCCTGGCATCGAGCGGGAAGGTCGACGACGCGACCGCGAGTGCCCTGGCTTCGAAGTCCGGCGCCTCGGGCGCCGGAACGGCGAGCAACCTGTCGGGGTTGCGGGCCGGTGCGCTCGGCAACACGGTCAAGAAGCTGCAGCAGTCGCTGATCGACGCCGGGATCAAGGTCCGGGGCGGCGCTGACGGAATCTTCGGCCCGGCCACGGCACAGGCGGTCAAGGACTTCCAGCGATCGCAGGGGCTGGAAGCCACGGGTTCGGTCGACGAGGCGACGATCCGTGCACTCGACGCCCCCAAGGCGGTGGTGGCCGCGACCACCACCGGTTCGACGGCCGCAGGCTATGCACAGTTCGGGGAGAAGGGGCCGCGCGTTCTGGCCCTGCAATCGGCGTTGGTCGACGCGGGGATGACAGTACGCGGCGGCGTCGACGGCGACTTCGGCGGCGGTACGAGTGCCGCCGTGATGGACTTCCAGCGACACAAGGGTCTCGCAGTGACCGGGAAGATCAACGAAGCCACCGCCGCAGCGCTCGGTCTCGGCGCGGCAGCAGCACCCACGGCGCCGGACGCCTCGAAGGTCACGCTGAAGGCATTCCCGGTCCAGGCTTCCTGCGGTTACGGCGACAGCTTCGGCTATCCCCGTGGCGGCGGTCGGGTGCACCTCGGCGTCGACATCATCGCTGCGAGGGGCAAGCTGATCTACGCCGTCGCCGATGGCAAGATCACCAAGGTGTACAGCGACTACCCGGGTTCGCTGGCCGGCAACGGAGTGCGTCTCACGACCGCCGACGGAACCTACTTCTTCTACGCTCACATGGAACGAGTCGCCGAGGGCATCGAGCTCGGCGTACCCGTCGAGGCCGGACAGGTCATCGGGGTGGTCGGGAGCACGGGCAGCTCCGGCACCCCCCATTTGCACTTCGAGGTCCATCCGCAGGGCGGAGCGGCGGTCAACCCGTACCCGCTCGTCAAGGCGATCGACGGCTGCCGCAGCTGACCCGAGCACGTTGGCACGCGGTCCGACCGCGTGATCCACGCGCGTTGACACGTTGGTGGTGGCGTTGGCTCGTACCCTGGTCGGGTGACGACGGTCGACATCCAGTTCAGCCAGGCAGGGATCGACTGGCCGACGCTGCGTGACGCTGCCCTGGCGGCCGACGACGGGACCTTCGGTGCGATCTGGGTGTTCGATCACCTGGCCGGCGCCGCTCTGGGCGGCACCACGATGATCGAGTGCTTCACGCTCCTCGGAGCGCTTGCCACCGTGACCCGACGGGTCGAGCTCGGCACGATGGTCGCCAACGTCTGGAACCGTCAGGTCGGCACGCTGGTGTCCGCCGCGGCATCGGTCGCTCTCGTCTCGGGCCGCCGTTTTCATCTCGGCATCGGTGCAGGTGCCGCCCCGACCACGCGATGGGCGGTCGAGCAGCACGCCGTCGGCGCCCATCTGGAGGAGTCGATCGAGGCCCGCCACGACCGGGTTCGTGAGGTGCTCGACCTGTCGGCACGTGTCTGGGCGGCCGATCGAGCGCCGGAGTTCGAGACGTTCCCGCTCCCGGCTCACCCTCCGACGCGCATCGTCGGTGTCAACAGCGTCGCCCTGAGCGAGCTCGCCGGGCGGAGTGCCGACGGCATCAACGTCGCTTGGCGGCACCCCCGACGTGACGAACTGCTCGCTGCAGCGAACGTCGCCGCCGGCGGGCGCCCGTTCCTGCGCACTGTCTACACGGCGTACGACGAGGCGCTGATCGACGCTGACCACCCGGAACGACAGCGCATGCGCGACCGCGACATCGACCGATTGGTCCTCGCCCATTTCGGTCCACCCGGCCTCGTCGTCTGACGACTCGAATTGGCGGGTCGCTCCGCTCCTCGTCGTTCTGCTCGTCGCCGTCGTCGCCATCGGTCGCGCTGCGCGTGCCGGCGCAGCTCCCCAGGGTTCGCACCATCGCCGCGGGCTCGGTGTAGCGTCGGGGCTGTCGCAGAACCCGTCCGGGAGAGTCGGCACCACCTCCAGTGGTGACGGCGCCGAAGGAGCAATCACCCCGTGCAATCTCTCAGGCACCCAGACCGGTCGGGCGAGGCAACGCTGGAAAGCAGTCGGTCCGACCGGCTCGCCGACGGGGAAAGCCCACAACGTGGGTGAAACTCTCAGGCACCGATGACAGCGGGGGCACGAAACCAGCGCGCACCCGGAGGCACCGTGTCCACTTCTCTCAACGACCTCGTCGGTCACGACGACTTCATCGACCGCCACATCGGGCCACGTGCGGCCGACCTGACGCACATGTTGGCGACGATCGGTGTCGCCTCGGTCGATGAACTGATCGACGCGACCGTGCCTCAGGCGATCCGCACGGACGATGATCTCGCTCTCGGCCCGCCACGATCGGAGAGCGACGTGCTCTCGACGCTGCGCACACTCGCTGGGCAGAACCGGGTGCTCACGAGCCTCATCGGCATGGGGTACGCGGGCACGATCACGCCGCCGGTGATCCGACGCAACGTCGTGGAGAATCCAGCGTGGTACACGGCGTACACCCCGTACCAGCCCGAGATCAGCCAGGGAAGGCTCGAAGCGCTCCTCAACTTCCAGACGATGGTGTGTGAGCTCACCGGTCTCGACATCGCCAACGCATCGCTCCTCGACGAGGCAACCGCCGCAGCGGAGGCGATGTCGCTGGCTCGCAGGGTGACGCGGGGCGCGGATCGTGATCGCTTCTTCGTGCACCACGACACCCATCCCCAGACCATCGCCGTGCTCGCGACTCGTGCGGCGCCTGTCGGGGTCGAGCTCGTCATCGGCGACACCGAACTGCTCGACGGTGAGGGGTTCTTCGGCGCCCTGTTCAGCTATCCCACATCGACGGGGTCGTTGACGGACTGGTCGGAGGCGATCGCACGGGTCCACGTCCTCGGGGCGCAGGCGATCGTCGCGACCGACCTGCTCGCATGCGTCGCGGTTCGATCGCCGGGAGACCTCGGTGCCGACATCGCCGTCGGTTCGGCCCAGCGATTCGGCGTGCCGATGGGCTTCGGTGGGCCGCACGCCGGTTTCATCGCCGTGCGGGAGTCCGCCTCCCGGGCGCTTCCTGGTCGTCTGGTGGGCGTCAGCGTCGATGCTGCGGGACGGCCGGCACTGCGACTCGCTCTGCAGACCCGCGAGCAGCACATCCGTCGAGAGAAGGCGACGTCGAACATCTGCACCGCCCAGGTGTTGCTGGCGAACATCGCCGGGCTGTACGCCTCCTGGCACGGCCCTGACGGTCTGCGCCGCATCGCACACCGCGTGCACGCCATCACGACGCTCGTCGCCGATCGTGTCCGTGAGGTCGGGCTCGAGTTCCGACACGACACCTGGTTCGACACCCTCACGATCGATGGCATCGATGCCGCGGCGGCCGTCGGTGCGGCCGTCGAGCGGGGACTCAATCTGCGGCGGGTCGACGACCGATCGGTGGGAGTGAGCTTCGACGAGACGACGACCGTCGACATCGCCAACCGATTCCTCGAGTCGGTCGGCGCTGCTCCCCTCTCGACCTCCGACGTCGATGTGCCCGACCCCGTCATACCGATCGCGCTGCGACGCGAGGGCGACCTGCTTCCCCAGGCAGCCTTCCGGAGCTACCACAGCGAGCACGAGATGCTGCGGTACCTCCGCCGACTCGCCGACCGGGACCTCGCGCTCGATCGGACGATGATCCCGCTCGGGTCATGCACGATGAAGTTGAACGCGACGAGCGAGATGGAGCCGATCAGCTGGCCCGAGTTCGCCGACGTGCATCCGTACGCTCCCGACGACCAGACGATCGGGTATCGCCGACTGATCGCCGACCTGGAGGGCGCTCTCGCAGAGATCACGGGCTACGACGCCGTCAGTGTGCAGCCGAACGCGGGCAGCCAGGGCGAGTTCGCCGGGCTGCTGGCGATCCGCGCGTATCATCGCAGTCGCGGTGACGTGCAGCGGACCATCTGTCTGATTCCGGCGAGTGCCCACGGCACCAACGCTGCGAGTGCGGTGATGGCCGGCATGGATGTCGTGATGGTGCGATGCGACGACGACGGCAACGTCGACCTCGACGATCTGCGCGTGCAGGTCGACGCCGCCGGCGATCGTCTGGCAGCGATCATGGTGACGTACCCGTCGACACACGGGGTGTTCGAGCCTGGGATCACCACATTGTGCGCGATCATCCACGATGCCGGTGGCCAGGTGTACGTCGACGGTGCGAACCTGAACGCCCTGGTCGGCCTCGCTCGTCCCGGACGCTTCGGCGCCGACGTGAGCCACCTCAATCTCCACAAGACCTTCTGCATCCCGCACGGCGGCGGGGGCCCTGGTGTCGGGCCGATCGGCGTGCGCGAGCACCTCGCCCCCTTCCTGCCAGGCGACCCACTCGGTGGGATCGACCAGACCGTCGGTCCGGTGTCGGCAGCGGCGTACGGCTCGGCTGGGATCCTCCCCATCCCGTGGGTGTACCTCCAGCTCATGGGAGCCAGCGGTCTCCGGCGCGCCACCGAGATCGCGATCGTCGCCGCCAACTACGTCGCGGCGCGCCTGGCGCCGGCGTTCCCGGTGCTGTACACCGGCACGAACGGGAGGGTGGCGCACGAGTGCATCATCGATCTGCGCGAGCTGACGAAGTCGACCGGTGTCACGGTCGACGACGTGGCCAAGCGGTTGATCGACTACGGGTTCCACGCGCCGACGATGAGCTTCCCGGTCGCCGGCACGCTCATGATCGAGCCCACCGAGAGCGAGGAGCTGCGTGAGCTCGACCGGTTCTGCGACGCGATGCTCTCGATCCGTGCCGAGATCGACGGCGTCGCCACCGGATCGATCCCGATCGACGACAGCCCGCTCCGCCACGCGCCGCACACCGCCGAGGATCTCCTCGACGGCTGGGATCGGGCGTACTCGCGGGTCGAAGCTGCGTATCCCACGCCGGCGCTCCGACACGACAAGTACCTCGCGCCGGTGTCACGGATCGACGGCGCCGCCGGTGATCGCCATCTCGTGTGCAGCTGTGAGCCACTCGAGGCCTATGCGATCTCGCTGACCGAGCGTCCCCGGATCGTCGTGGCACCGCACGGAGGCTGATGCGCCCTCGTGGGCGGCCGGACCAGACGCCCGGCACGGTGATGCCGGCGTTAGCCTCGTGTCGTGACCACGATCGACCACGTGCGCGCCATATCGGCGCGTTGGTGGGTCGCCGCGGCCGCATCCCTCGGCGTTCTCGCGCTGGTGGCCGTCGTGACCGCCGCTGGGGGCCGGGACGATCTCACGACGACCGATCGTGTGCTCTCGGTCGCGACGTCAGCCGCGACCTCGCCGGCGACGTCGACGACCGCCGCGGTGCGACCCACCACGCCTCACGCGACCACCACGGTGCCGCCCACTTCCGTTCGGCCGACCACGACGATCGACTTGTCGGTCGAGTACGAGCTCGACTTCGACGCCGACGACCCCGCCATCTCGGCGCGTCCGATCCCGATCGATCCCCCGGCCGACGAGCCCCCGCCCGTCACGATTGCACCCCCTCCGTGGGCGTCATCGACATTCGTGACGCCCGGTGGCCAGATCAGCACCGACGTCGGATGTGCCGACGATCGCTCGGCGGCTGCGCTCGATCGCTTCTTCGCGGAACGCCTCGGGCCGGTGCTCGGATGGGACTACCAGCACGTCTACCCACTCGGTCCCGACCGCTACCTTTGGATCTTCCAGGACGCGTTCGTCGATCACAGCGGTACCGCGACCACGCTCGGGGCCTCGCGGTTCGTCCACAACGCCGCGCTGTTGCAGAACGGAACGTGCTTCAGTCTGCTCCACCGGGGCACGACCGATCGACCGAAACCGTTCGAGGAGGGCGACGGAACCAGCGCGACCCGCTCGAAGTGGTACTGGCCGATGGGTGGGGAACTGGTCGACGGCCAGTTGTGGGTGTTCTGGTCGGAGATGGTCAAGGACCCCTACGACCCCGACCCGCCCGACGGCCTCGGGTGGCACCCCAACCAGACCCTGCTCGCCGCATACGACGCCGTGACCCTCGAACGGGTGGCGTTCTTCCCCGCTCCGAATCGAGGCGTCGCGCCCATCTACGGCTACGCCGTCAGCTCCGACGCGACCCACACGTACCTGTTCGGAAACACGTTCGAACAGAACTTGGTGCGGGAAGGCGGGTTCTGGAACGGACCCCACTCGGCCACCGAGATGTGGCTTGCCCGAGTGCCGAGGGGCAAGGTGGCGACAGCGCCAGAGTACCGCACGGCCGATGGCTGGTCGGCGACCCCCGCCGACGCGGTGCCGATCATGCGGCGCTTCTGGGCCGAGAACCCCATGCAGCCGCGGTACCTCGACGGGCAATGGGTCGCAGCCACCTCCGTCGACGGGTACTGGGGCGATCTGCTCGCCGTCGACGTCGCCGATCAGCCGTGGGGGCCGTGGACCACCGTGCAGTACGAGCCACTGCTCCCCCGCGGAGCCGATCCGAAGATGAACACGTATCACGCCCATCCCGTACCGTGGCGTGACGGCTTCGGCTCGGTCATCATCACCGTGTCGAACAACGCCCGCAACATGGTGCGTGACGCCTGGCCCAGCCCGTACCGCTATCGCCCGATGGTGATCTCGTCGCCGTTTACCCCGACGCCGACCACGACGACCACCGTGCCGCGGCCGAAGACGACAACCACCACCTCCTCGACCACCACCACCACCACCACGACGGCGCCGACCACCACCACCACCTCGCCGACCACCGCGCCGACCACCACCTCACCGACCACCGTGCCGACCACCCCGCCGACCAGTACGCCGACCACCACGACGACCGCGCCAACCAGCACGGCGACGACCGCCACGACGACTACCACCACGACGACGGTGGCGGGTCGCTGACCGAGGCGGGTGTCACCACCACCGCAGTCGTCACGTAGCCTGCGGACATGACCGACGACTCGAATCGCCACGATGGGCTCGCAGATGTGATCAACCTGCTCGCCGCGCCGATCGCCGGCGGCATCCGGACCGTCGAGCAGCTCCGCAAGGGTGTCGACGAGTTGTTCCGTGCGGTCGAGAACCTCAATCGGACGATGACGAACCTCAACGAGGCGGCCGAGCGGGTCAACCGCCTGCTCGCCGACGTCGAAGAGCCCGTGCGGGCCATGATGCCGCAGATCACGCGCACGGTGCGGGCCGCGGACGAGATCACGTCACGACTCGAGGGGCCGGTCCGCGCCGTCGCGCCGAACCTCGAGAAGGTGGTCGACACGTTCAGCTCACCCGGGTTCGCCACCCTGCCGAACCAGCTGGGCGACTTCACCCAGCTCATGAGCGACGTGTCGAGACGACTCGGCCCCTTGACGCAGTTCGCAGAAAGCGCCGGTGGCTTGTTCGGCGGTCTCAAGCTGCCGGGGATGCCGGGCGCTCGACCGCCCGCCCCAGGCACGCCGGCGACCACGGCCCCGGCCGTCACGAAGGCGGCGCCCTCGCTCGCCACGAAGCCGCCGACCGACGCCGACTCGGGCTCATCACCCAAGCCCGCGGGCAGGAAGGCAGCGGCAAGGAAGCCGGTGAAGCGCACGAAGGCTTCGAAAAAGAAGGCTGCTGCGAAGAAGGCGACGAGCGGCGACTAGCGCTGCTGACTCGCCGACGGCCGCGTCTGATCAGACGAACGGCATCGACACGACGGTGCCGGCCAGCCGACTGCCGCGGATGTCGATCTCGACGTCGGTCCCGATGTCGATCTCGGGGCGCACGAACGCCATGGCGATCCCGTGGCCCAGCATCGGCGAGAAGTTGCCCGATGTGACAGCTCCGACCAGGTCGTCGTGGACGAGCACGGCACAGCCGGTGCGCGGTGGTCGTCGTCCGTCGGTGACGATGCCGCGCAGCAGGCGCAAAGGTCCGGAGGCACGTTCGGCGATGAGCGCGTCCCGACCGCGGAAGGTCGGCTTGTCGAACGCGACGACCCAGCCGAGGCCGGCCTGCAGCGGGCTGATTCCCGGTCCGAGTTCGTTGCCGTGCAACGGAAGGCCCGCTTCGAGCCGAAGCGTGTCGCGGGCACCCAGCCCGGCCGGCCGCACACCGGCCTCGAGGATCGCATCCCAGAGCGCCGTGGCCTGCCCGCTCGGCACCGCGATCTCGACTCCTGGCTCACCGGTGTAGCCGGTCCCGGCGACCACGCACGCGGCACCGTGCCAGTCGAGCCGGGCCACGCGGAATCGTCCGACCTCCGCTGCCTCCGGGAACACGGCCGCGATGAGCGATCGTGCGTCTGGCCCCTGCACGGCGAGTACAGCACGGGAATCGGTGATGTCGGTGCCGCCGACTGCGGCGACCACACGATCGGTGTTGGAGGCGTTGGGCATCACGTCGAAGACCGACTCGGCGCCCGGATGCCACCACACGATGATGTCGTCGAGCACCGAGCCGTCGTCGCCGAGCAGATGGGTGTACTGCGCGCGACCCGGCCCGATCTTGCCGAGATCGTTGGTGAGTGTCGATTGCAGACGGTCGAGCGCCGCCGCGCCGCTGACCCGCACGGTGCCGAGGTGGGAGACGTCGAAGACCACGGCGTGCTCTCGACACGCGCGATGCTCCTCCAAGGTGCCCACATACTCGAGCGGCATCTCCCACCCGCCGAAGGGAACCATCTTGGCGCGGGCGGCTCGATGAGCGGCGTCGAGTGGTGAGTACTTGGTCACGACGTCACTGGACGACGGCGGCCGCGATCATCTCACCGTCGTATCCGAGTGGCACGAGCTGGGAGTCGACCTCGTCTTTGACACCGGCGAGCGAGAGCACGTTCAGCACACCCTGGCCCTTGGCGAGCACATCGATGAGTTCGTCGCCCTGCGCGAGCACCACCGAGCTCCCGTTGATCACCAGATGAGCGGACGCGATGTCGCCACTGACGTGCTCGCGCAGGTAGTTGAACACCTCCCGCACCGATTCGAGCTTGATCCCCGCGTCGAGCAGGGTCTTGATCACCCGCAGCTCGAGCAGGTCGGTGTAGCTGTACCGGCGTCGGCTCCCGCTCCCCGACGCATCGGAGAGCGACGGCCGGATGAGGTTCGTGCGCGCCCAATAGTCGAGTTGTCGGTAGGTGATCCCGACCACCTTCGCTGCCTGTGTTCCACTGAAGCCGTCGCTCACTGCAACTCTCGCTTTCGTCGTGCCGCACACGGATGTCGGTCCGGTGCGGCGGCCTGCCCCAACCAGGTCCGAGTCACCGATGAGGTACATCGGTGTAACTACGGAGTTGGAAGCCTACACGTGGGCGCGCGCGGCGTCAACGGCGAGTTCGGTGTCAGCGTCGATCGGCAGGTTCAGGAGGCGAAATCATCGGGGCTGACGCTCTCGATGAAATCCTTGAACTCGTCGATGATCTCCTCGGCCTCCTCCTCCGGCTCGGGTTCGGGGAGTTGACCGACCTCGTCGAGGAGGTCGTCCGACGCGAAGATGGGGGCGTCGACGCGGACCGCGAGCGCCACCGCGTCCGAGGGTCGGGCCGAGATCACCCGTTCGCCCCCCTCGCCGGCGAGGTGCAGGTTGGCGTAGTACGTGTGATCGCGAACCTCGGTGATGACCACACGGTCGAGCGATGTCCTGAGCTCGGTGAGCACGTTCACCAACAAGTCGTGCGTGAGCGGTCGCGGTGGTTCGATGCCTTCGAGCGCATAGTGGATCGCCGACGCCTCGGCACTCCCGATGTAGATGGGCAGCAGTCGACGGTCGCCGTCCTGCTCCTGCAAGAGCAGCATCGGGGTGTTCGCGGGGATCTCGATCCGCACGCCCACGAGTTCCATCGGAGTCACATCGTCGACACTACCCCTCCGGCACGCCGTGTGCTTCGCGCGATCAGAGATCGAAGTGGTGGCGGAGCGCGTGCCGCGTGAGGGCGGCCCGGAGGAGGCCGCCGAGGTCATCGAGCTGCCGGAGTTGTGCGAGCGCCTGGGCACGCGCCTCCGGGTTGCGTTGGCGGAACCGTGGCGTCACGAGCTGTTCGTAGAGCAGGGCCTCGCGTTCCGCCGACGTGCGGTAGTTGCGCAGGTGGCGGGCGTCGACGCCGGCACGGAGGAACGCACACGCCGGCTCGGCGATCTCGACAGCGTCCTCGCCGTACACCGGTGGTCCGGCTGAATCGCGGGGGCCGACGATTCCGAAGCTCTCGAGCTGCTCGAGCTCGATCTCGGTCATCCCGACCATCGCGCAGAACTCCGTCCGGTCGAGGAGGATGCCCGGCAGCAACCGAGCGCCCCTGCCGTGGGCGCTCGCCTCGTCGCCGTGGTCGACCCCGCGGTCGACCCCGCGGTCGACCCCGCGGTCGACCCCGTGCACGACGGATGGATCATCCGGGCCGCCCACCGCCTCGCCGGAGGATCGGCCGTCGCCCAATTGCTGCGTTCGAGCAGCAGGGTGGGACGCGATGCTCGACGACGGCACGTCGGCGCGCTCGGTCACGTCGTCGTCGATTCGACTGGCGCCCGCGTCGGTGTCGTCGTCGCCGTTCGGTCGCAGGTGTTCGCCCGTCGGGTCGATCTCTCCGGTCTGCAGGCGGTCCTTGATCACGCGCAGCGGGAGGTAGTTCTGACGTTGTTCGGCGAGGATCACACGCAAGAGCTGCACGTCGTCGTCGTAGAACTTGCGGTAGCCGGACGCCGTGCGTTCGGGAGAGATCAACCCCTGGCTCTCGAGGAACCGGATCTTGGAGATCGTGACGTCGGGGTACTCCTCCAACAGGAGGCCCAGCACCTCTCCGATCGAGAGATACCCGGTGTTCTGGGTCTCAGGCATCGCCACGCTCGAAGAACACCAATCGGAACTTGCCGATCTGGAGCTCATCGCCGTGCACGAGCTGGGCCCGCTCGACCCGCTCCTGGTTGACGTAGGTACCGTTCAGCGAACCCGAATCGGCGACGACGTAGCCCTCGGCCGTGCGCTGCACCTCGGCGTGACGACGCGAGACGGTGATGTCGTCGAGAGAGATCTCGCTCTCGGGATGCCGACCGAGACGGGTGAGGTCGCCGTCGAGAGCGAACCGTGCCCCGGCCTGCGCACCGGCGCGTACGATCAGGACGCCGGCACCCTTCGCGAGCTCGCCGATCGGTACGACGATGTCGTCGTCGGGGCCGGGCGCATCCTGGAGCGGATCGACGGCCGTCAGCGTGATCGTGCGATCGTCGAGCACGTCCAGCGGCGACCCGCAGCTCGAACAGAAGTTGCTGTCCGGCGGGTTCCGGTGGCCGCACTGGTTGCAGTAGGTGTACGACATCGCTCAGCCTTCGGTGAGGCCCAGGTAAGCGGCTGCGTCCATCATCGCGTCGAGGTCGCCGGCGTCGGCCATCTCGATCTCGCACAGCCATCCCTCACCGTAGGGGTCCTCGTTGAGCAACTGAGGTTGCTCGGCGAGTGCCTCGTTGACCGCGACCACCGTGCCGCCGACCGGCGCGTACATCTCGGACACCGACTTCGTCGACTCGAGCTCACCGACCGCCTGCCCGGAGGCGACGGCGTCGCCAATGGACGGGAGATCGACGTACACGACGTCGCCGAGCGCATCCTGGGCGTAATCGGTGATCCCGACCCGAACCCTCGATCCGCCGTCGAGACGTCGGACCCACTCGTGTTCCTCGGAGTACCGCAGATCGTCGGGCACGTTCATGGCTCCAACCGTACCGCCTCGTCGCTCACTCCGGGAACACGCCTGGTCTCAGCGTCGAGCGGCTCGCACACCGTCGCGGATCCGGGGGATGTACGCAATGCCCGTGTAGTAGCTCAGGATCAGACCGGGGATCCCGAAACACCAGGCGGCCACCCAGAAGGCGTCGGCGATTCCGATCGAGCTCTCCGCCATCAGGAAGCCGGGGACGGCGAACATGAGGAGGAAGGTCGCGGTCTTGCCAAGGAACGTGACGTCGAAACGTTCCATCCCGTAGACGAGCGTCGCGATCGCGATCGAACCGCCGACGACCACCTCGCGGGCGAGCACGGCGAGGGCGAACCACGTCGGAATTGCGTCGTTGATCATGATCGCAACGATCCCGACGACGAAGAGCAGGCGGTCCACTGTCGGATCGAACTTCTTGCCGAACTCGCTCGTCTGCCCGAGTCGACGTGCCAGATAGCCGTCGACCCAGTCGGTGGCGCCCAGGAAGCCGAGCATCCAGGCCGCCGCCTGCCGCGACGGCAGCCCGAACAGGATCCAGACGAACAGAGGGAGGCAGAGCAGCCGGACCATCGTCACGGCGTTCGGGACGGTCCACAGCGTGTCGACCTCGCGGACGGCCACGGTCTCGACGACGGGGTCAGTCACCGGGCCGAGCCTACGTGGTCGCGCCGTCACTACATTGGACGAATGGCGACGATCTTCACCCGCATCATCGACGGTGACATCCCGGGCACGTTCGTGTGGCGCGACGAGCGGTGCGTGGCGTTCATGTCGATCAACCCGATGGCCGACGGGCACACGCTGGTCGTTCCCATCGAGGAGGTCGATCACTGGGTCGACGCCTCGGCAGATCTGACGGCTCACTTGTTCGAGGTGACCCGTGTCATCGCCCAGGCCCAGCATGTCGCCTTCAGACCGGAGCGTGTCGGGGTGATCATCGCCGGGTACGAGGTCCCGCACGCCCACATCCACGTGATCCCCACGAACCACATGGGTGAGCTGTCGTTCGCGAACGCTGCACCTTCGGTCGACCGTGAGACCCTCGACCGAACGGCTGGGGCGATCCGCGCCGAGCTGAGGCGAGCCGGGCACCAGCAGGTGGTCTGACGGTTCGCACGGCATCGCGCGGTCGCGAGCGACGTGGCATGCTGCGGCCATGACGCTCCAGGTCTCCGACCCGGCCGAGCACGGTTTCGACCCCGCTCGCCTGGCCCGAATCGACAACCACTTCCAGCAGTACATCGACGATCGCCGGCTGACCGGTTGGCAGGTCGTCGTCAGTCGGCACGGAGAGGTGGTGCATCACCGTTGCGCCGGCGATCGCGACCGGGACGCGTCGACGGCGTGGGGCGACGACACCATCGTGCGACTGTTCTCCATGAGCAAGCCGCTCACGTCGGTGGCCGCGATGATGCTCTACGAGGAGGGTGCCTTCGAGCTGAAGGACCCGGTCTCGCGATTCATCCCATCGTTCGCCGATGCTCGCGTCTACCGGAGTGGATCGGTGTTCAAGCCGCTGACCGAGCCGCTGACCGAGCCGGTGCGGATCTGGCATCTGCTGACCCACACCGCCGGACTCACCTACGGATTCCACTCCCAGCACGTGACCGACGCCCTGTATCGCACCGCCGGGTTCGAATGGGGCACACCGAAAGGCGCCGACCTCGCTGACTGCTGCGACCGGTGGGCGGCACTCCCACTCGCGTTCCAGCCCGGCAGCGAGTGGAACTACGGGGTGTCGACCGACGTCCTCGGTCGCGTCGTCGAGGTCGTGTCGGGCATGCCGCTCGACGACTTCTTCCGACAGCGCATCTTCGAGCCGCTCAAGATGACCGATACCGGGTTCCGGATCAGCGACGATCAGCGCGACCGCGTGGCGCGTCTCTACAGTCCGAACCCGGCGACGGGCGAGGCGGTCGTCAGCCCGCTCGAGGTACTCGCCACCGAGCCCCCCACATGCCTGTCGGGGGGCGGCGGGCTGTGGGGCACGGCGGCGGATTACCTGCGCTTCTGCCACTTCCTGCTCAACCGGGGCGAGCTCGATGGTGCGCGCCTGCTCGGCAGCAGGACCGTCGACTACATGACGCAGAACCATCTGCCCGGCGGCGCCGACCTCGAGCATTTCGGCCGTCCGCTCTTCGCCGAGACGTCGTTCGATGGTGTCGGGTTCGGGCTCGGCTTCTCGGTGCAGCTCGACCACGTCAAGTACCGGGTGCTCTCCTCCCCCGGCGAGTACGCGTGGGGTGGCGCCGCCAGCACGGCGTTCTGGTGCGACCCGCTCGAGGGCATCGCGGTGGTGTTCCTCACCCAGCTGCTCCCCTCCAGTACCCATCCGATCCGGCCGCAGCTCAAGCAGCTGGTCTACCAGGCGCTCGTCGACTGAAGCTGCCCTCCCGGGGCCTGGTTGCTCGCCCCGATGGCGAGCGGGCACATCATTCGGTGGTGAGATCCTCGGCGAGCATCCGCAGCATCGGCCAGGCCCCCTCGGACGTGTTGCTCATGACGGTGGAGGTCCGGGTGGTCGACGGGTCGTGCCACGACCCGAACGACACGCCGGCGTCGTAGCCCTCCAGCTTCACCATCGGTCCGCTGGGGGACAGCCAGAATCCGAGTCCGTACCGATCGCCATCGTGGGAGGTACTGCGAGGACGGGTCATCGTCGCGACCATCTCGGGCGACACGATCCGGCCGTCGAACAGCGCCAGCCAGAAACGGCGGACATCGGCGGCGGTCGAGTACAACCCGCCGTCGCCGCTCCCCATGACGGGTAGATGCAGCACGTTGGTACGGGGACCGTGACGATCGAGGTAGCCCGTGGCGACACCGGGCGGGAGGGAGTCCGACCGGATGAACGCCGTGTGGGTGAGCCCTGCGGGGCGGCAGACGACCTCGACCACGAAATCCTCGAACCGCTGCGCGGCCGCCCGTTCGATCACCAGTGCGAGGACGACGAAACCCCCGTTGTTGTAGGCAAAGACCTCACCGGGAGCGGATCGTTGCCGATGTCCGTCGAGAACGGCGAGGTAGGCCTCGGTCGAATCGAGCTGGTGGACCGGTGCGACCATCACGTGATCGGCGATGTCGCCGATTGCCGCCTCGTCGAGATAGTCGCCGATGCCCGACCGGTGCGCGAGGAGGTGCTCGACCGTGACCCGGTCGTCGATCAGCGGCAGATCCGAACCGAGCAGCGATCGGACTGGGCTGTCGAGTGTCAGGGCTCCGGCTTCGACGAGGGCCATAGTGGCCAGCGCGGTGAACCCCTTGGTCGCGCTCGCCACGCTCAACAGCGCGTCCGCGGTGAGCGGAAGACCGCATCGGCGATCGGCGAACCCGTGTGCGCTCGTCACCGTCGTTCCGTCGGCGAGGTCGACGCGCACGACGCCGGAGAATCCGTGCTCGTCGGCGACGCGTTCGCACATCGTTGCGATCCGGTCGGGCGAGCTCCGAGCAGCGGTCATGGCGCGACGGTACGTCGCTGCGAGCAGAGGCCCGGGGTCGGTTCAATCGAGCAGCGTGCCGTGGTCGTCGCCCTCGTGGGGTTCGATCAGGTCGGCGCCCTTGTTGCGCACGTTGTTGACCTGCGTCGAGACCTCGTGCATCGTCAGCAGGCCGTCGGGCGCGGGTACCAGCAGCTTCGAGAGCATGTCGATGTTCTGGTTCGTCGGGTCGAGCCACATGTGCCACATCGCCTTGGGCAGGATCACGGGCATCCGATCGTGGATTGACTCCATGGTGGCGTTGGCGCTCGTGGTCACGACGGTCGCGCTGTGCAGCCACGGGGCGTCCGGTCCCGCGGACTTGTCGCGCCACGCCGACCACAGTCCGGCCACGGCGAGGGGTTCGCCGTCGGCCCGGTGAATGAAGTGTGGCCGTTTCGCGAGCTTCCCGGATTTCGTCAACTGGCCACCTTCGACCCCGGCGGCCCACTCGTAGAAGCCGTCCATCGGGATGATGCAGCGGTACTTCTTGAACACACCCTTGAAGGCTGCCTTCTCGGCGAGCGTCTCAGCCCGAGCGTTGATCATCCTCTGACCGATCTTGCGTTCCTTGGCCCAGATCGGGATCAGCCCCCAGTGGAAGACCTGCAGATCGAGGTCGCCGTCCGCGTCACCGACCACGCCATAGATGTCGTTGGTCGGTGCGACGTTGAAGTTCTGTCCGAGCGTCTCGACCGACGACTCGGCACCGAAGTACGCTGCGATGCGTTCCGGTGACGACGAGGACACGAACCGGCCGCACACGTCTCGCCCGCCCGATCAGACCGTCTGGTCGTCGAGCGTGGCGTCGGGGGCGTTCTTGCGAATCGACTCGATGCCGTTCAGACACGCCTTCTTGGTGGTGTACCCCTCCCCCGTCGCGATCGTCTGACCGTTGCCGGCCTTCAGGCGGAAGCGGTACTCGCCCTTCTTGTCCTGGTACAGCTCGAACTTGCCGGCCATCGGGTTCCCTTCGTCGTCGGACGACCGCGAAGCTAGCGCGTTCGGGACGGCCTCCGTCCGGGCAGCGCAGGTCGCTCAATGGTCGCGCTCCGGTCGTCCGTTGGTGCCGGGCGGAGCGTTCGATGGCGTCAACCGAACAGGGGCGCCGGCGCGGGCAGGGCGTCGGGAGCGCCTCCTCGGTGGGACGCGTGAAGACTCGAGGTCGTTGATGCCGTCGACGAGGTCGGACGTCGGCGGATGTCGGTTCTTGCCAAGAGCGCTCACCTCATCGGGCTGGGGCTCTGGGTCGGCGTGCTCGCGGTGGTGCTCGTGATGTCGGCGGGGACATCCTCGCGCCGATCAGCGTTGTCGGCGATGAGCAGAACCGCGGTGGCTGGAGCCGTCATCGCCAGCATCTCGGGGCTCGTGCTCGCGAGTCGCCTCGTCGTCTCGATCACCGCATTGTCGGCGACCAGCTACGGCGTGCTGCTCGCGGGAAAGCTCGCGCTGATCACGGTCGCCGCCGGGCTCGGCCTCGTCGTGCACCGCCGCTGGCGTGCGGGCTGGTCGCACGGGGAGATCGGCTTGTTGGCCGTGGCCGTGCTGCTCGGTTCGGCGATGGCGACCGCGACCCCGGCGATCGATCGATCGTTCACCGACGACGCGCCGGCCGTAGCCTCGGTCGATCCGGCCGTCGAAGCGGACGATCTCCTGTTGCAGGTCCGCGCCATTCCGGCACGCCCCGGCACCAACACCCTGGAGCTCCGCATCGCCGAGACGCGTCGGCCGAGCCCGGGCGCGATCTCCGCGGTCGATGTCGAGCTCGATGGCCGCACGTTCGGAGCAGGTTTGAACGATCGAGGAGTCGGATTCATCGAGGACGTCACCTTGCCGTCCGGCGCGACCACGATCCGGGTGGCGACGAACCGGGACGGCGCGCCGGACACCTCGGCGAACCTGGTGGTCCGGACGGAGGCGCTGGCGTACGTGTACCCGACCTGGATCAGCTCCAAGCGGATCGAGCAACCGCTGTTGGTGACGGCACTCGTCGTCTCGCTGATGGCGATCGCCTTCGCTGCGGCGGTCAGGCGTCGGCGCGCCCACGCAGGCATGACCGTTCGGCGAGCCGTCGATCGTCGACCGGTGGAAGCGAACTCCGGCACGACCTGAAGCCGGTCTCCGGTGTGCGACGGCGGGCCGTCAAGCGGCTCGATCAGTGCTCGGACTCGCTCACCTCGATCGAACCGTCGGCCTTGACGTGCACCTCGCAGTCCTCGTCCGCCGCGGACGAGAATTTGATCTCGATCTCGTGGTGGTTGTTGTCATGGACAGCGACGACGTACCCAGGTGTGGGACTCGTACTGGTGACGAACACCGAATCGCCGGTGAATTCGACGAACACGCTGCCGCAGCGAGTCACGATCTCCTGATTCGACGGGATCGTCGTCGAGGCTCGCGTCGTGGGGCTTGTCGTGGGTGTCGTAGGTGTCGTGGGTGTCGTGGGTGGTGCCGTGACCGGCGCCACGGTCGTCGGCGAAGTCGGTCCCGGTTGCTCGCACGGCGTGCTCGGGGCCTCCCCGGTGCTCGAGGGCACCACGACTCGATCGACCGCGCTCGTGGTCGTCTCCTTCGCCGAGACCGCCGGATCGATCGGGAAGGACTCGAGTCGGCTCGGGGTGATGTCGTCGTCGCTGATCGCGAGCACCCTGTGGGTGGTGTCGGTGTCAGCGTCCTCGCTTCGGGACGTCGTCGGGCTCGGCTCGGTGGTGATCACGGCGGCGTCGGTGGTGATCCCCGGAGACGTCGACACGATCGTGTCATTGCCGCCGGGGGGCAGCAGCCGGGCGGCAGCCACTGACCCCCCGACGAACAACAGTGCAGTCGCGCCGACCCCGGCCCGGCGACGTCGACGCGCGCGGCGGAAGGCCGGCCACAACTGCTCGTACGTGATCGCCGGATTCTGTGAAGCAGCGTTCTCCCGAGCCTGCCGCTGCAGTTCACGCCGCAGTTCTTCATCGGAGAACACGATCGTGCTCCTCGCCGGCCCCGAGTCCGGTCCGCAGCCGGTTGCGTGCCTGGCTGAGGTGGAAGCGGACCGTGCCCTCGGCGATCGCCAGCAGGTCGGCGATGGCGGCGACCGAGAGGTCGTCGAGGTAGTAGAGCGCGGCCACCGCTCGTTGCTGCTCGGGGAGTCCCTGCAGGAGTCGCAGGGCGGACCCGTCGCCGCACGCGTCCACCGGCTCGGCGATCTCCGGTACGGCGTGACGTTGCTCGCGACGAATCCGTCGTTGATTGGAGCGGTGGAGATCGCGGCTCACGTTGATCGCGATCCGTCGAACCCACACGCTCGGGTTCTGGTACTGGCTGATGGATCCCACCGCGCATAGGCCCTGATGAACGCCTCCTGCGTGGCGTCGGTCGCGTGCTCGTTGCTGCCGTTCATGGCGGTCATCGAGCGCACGATGGAGTTGTAGTTCTCGTTGAAGAACGCCTCGAAGTCGCGGTCGATCTTCGATGTTCGATTCATCGATTCGGACCACGACCAGGAGGGCAATGCATCATCGAATTGCCCGCTGCCCGCGAGGGAGATCGCCGGCACCACGACATCTACACGCCACCGGGGTGCCCAAAGGTTGGGTCGTCCGCACGATTCCTCTCGACGATCTGGCGGTGCGGGACCACTCGTCGGGGTAGGTTCGCGGGCCTCTGCCGCAGGATGGCCCGTCACCCGACACGCGACAGGACGCGGATTCGTGGTGGTCGGGCTGCCGAGATTCGAACTCGGGACCTCTTGTCCCCCAGACAAGCGCGCTAACCAAGCTGCGCCACAGCCCGCACGACATCACTGTCGCGTATGTGGAGGGCGAGCCTATCGAGCAGCGGCGGCGAACACCCCCGGCCGTCCTCGATCAGACGAAGATCTCGACGAACCGCCAACCGAGGTAGACCACGAGGGCGAGCACCAGGAGCTTGAAGTGCCACGGCGTCGACTCGTCGGCCGCCACCTCTCCCGCACGTCGCTCGGTGTCACCGACCTGGCGTCCACACGACGGGCAGGTGCCGTCGGGATTCAGCGCAGACGGTGCCAGGTACTTCGAGCAGTCTTCGCACCATGGCATCGCTTGTCAGTCGACCTTCTTGCGGATCCGCAACTTGATGGGGGTGGCGCCGAACCCGAACGCGTCCTTGATCCGGCGTTCGAGGTAGCGCACGTGGTGCTGAGGGAGCTCACGGTTGACGAACAACGTGAACGTCGGTGGGTCGGTCGCACCCTGGACGGCGTAGAGGACCTTCGCTCCTCCACCCGCCGGGGACTGTTGCTGCGCCTCGGCGATGATCCGGTTGACATCCCGGGTCGGCACGCGACGGTGATACTGCTCGATCGCCTCCTGGAGCCTGGGGCGCAGCTTGTGCACGCCCTTGCCCGACAGCGCCGAGATCTTCAGCACGGGCACGTCGCCGACGAAGGCGAGTTTGCGCCGGACGTCGGCCTCGATCTCGAGTCGACGGTCTGGGTCGTCGACGAGCTCCCATTTGTTGAGGAGGATGACGATCGGGCAACCCGACGCATCGACACGTTCGGCGAGACGTTGGTCCTGCCCGGTCACGCCGTCCGTGGCGTCGATCACGAGCAGTGCGACGTCGGCGTCGTCGATCGCTCGCAGGGCACGCACCAGTGAGTAGTACTCGGCCGAGTCGTCGATCCGGGACCGCCTTCGCATGCCGGCGGTGTCGACGAAGACGATCGGGCCGTCGTCTGTCTCGACGAGGGTGTCGATCGCGTCGCGGGTCGTCCCCGCCATGTCGTGCACCACCGCACGGTCGGCGCCCACCAGTCGATTGAAGAGCGTGCTCTTGCCCACGTTGGGACGCCCGACGATCGCGACCCGCGGCGGCGCTTGGTCGTCGGGATCCCACGGTGCCACGTCATCGAAGTCGTCGGCCTCGTCGGGCGCGACGTACACCGCCTTGTCCCCGAGTCGTTCGAGTACGACGTCGAGCAGATCGCCGGCGCGCCGACCGTGCAGTGCGCTGACCGGTACCGCCTCGCCGAGGCCGAGCGACATGAACTGCCAGATGTCGTCCTCGCGCCGGTTGTTGTCGGCCTTGTTCGCGACCACGAGCACGTTGTGGTCGCCGCGGCGGAGCCAGTCGGCGACCGCCTCGTCGTCTTCGAGCACCCCGACGCTGGCATCGACGAGGAACACCACGAGATCGGCTTCGTCGACTGCAGCCTCCACCTGCCGGCTGACCTTCTCGTCGAGATCGGACCCGCGCGGCATCCAGCCGCCGGTGTCGATCACCCGGAACGGCACGCCGAGCCAGTCGGCCTCGAGCACCTTGCGATCGCGCGTGACGCCGGGTCGGTTCTCGACGATCGCGGCCTGTTCACCGATGATGCGATTGAAGAGCGTGCTCTTCCCCACGTTGGGGCGCCCGACGATCACGATCGTGGGCAGCTCGGTCGGTTCCATGTCGCTCATGCTGCCCGCTCCAAGGCGTTTCGCAACGAGATGCCGTCGGTCGGAACGACCTGGACCTGCCGGGGCAGGTCGTCGACGGTGAGACCATCGAGGAAGCGGGCGTCGTCGGAGAGGCACACGTCGGGGATCAGGTAGCGGTGACCGGCCGGTTCGACGGCGAGTACCCGCTGGAGGTCGTCGCCGGTCATCAGGCCGGTGACGCCGGTGTTGCCACCGAAGAAGCGGTTCTCGACCGGGATGACCCTCACATCGCTTCGTCCGAGCGAGTCGATCAACGGCCCGATCACCTTGGCGCCGAAGGCGCCGGTGAGAACACCGATCGGGGCATCCCGGCGGGGCGCGAGCGCGACACCGACCGCGCCACCGGTGGTGGCGTCGGATGCACATCCGGGCGACGAGCGCAGACCGGTGTAGGCCGCAGGGTTGGCAGGCAGGTCGACAGCCGAGAAGAACCCGCTGCGGACACCGACGGCCTCGCCGGTCTGGCCGGCGAACTCTCGTTCGAACGTACGAGCCATGCCGATGCCGTCCTCGTGCATCGTGAATCCCTCGTACGTGTCGGCGGCGGGGAACGGCCGCCCGGTCATCAGGTAGTACTCGTCGGCGGCGAAGACCATCCGGCGGCCGAGCACGTCGAGAAACGTCTGCTGCCACGACTCGATGACGTCGATCACGCGGTTCGCCTCGTCGAGGGTGTGCAGTCGCATCGCCGGTTCGGTGTTGAACTTCGACAGGCCGAGCGGGACAGCGGCGACCGACGACAGCTCGGGGAATCGGTCGAGTATGCCGGCCAGCGTGTCGTCGAGCACGTCGCCGTCGTTCACCCCGGGACACACCACGATCTGGCCTTTGACCTCGATGTCGTGATCGAGCAGTGCCCGCAGCCAGCGCAGGCTCATCGCGCCTCGCTGGTTCTTGAGCATCCGGTTGCGGACGTCGTGGTCGGTGGCGTGGATGGAGACATGCAGCGGCGACAGGCGTTCGGTGACGACCCGTTCGAGATCGGCCTCGGTGAATCGGGTCAGGGTCGTGAAGTTCCCGTAGAGGAAGCTCAGCCGGTAGTCGTCGTCCTTCAGGTAGAGGCTCCGGCGCATGCCCTTGGGCAGTTGGTAGATGAAGCAGAACTCACAGTGGTTGTCGCACGTTCGAACACGGTCGAAGACGGCCGACTGGACCTCGATGCCGAGCGGCTCCCCTGCACGTTTGGGTACCTCGATCTCGGTCTCGATCCCGCTCCGGACGACGTCGAGCACCGGGTCACGGCCATCGGTGAACATCTGCCATTCGATGACGTCACGCGGCATCTGTCCGTCGACGCGGGCGATCTCGTCGCCAGGTCGGAGACCGGCGACGTCGGCCGGGGATCCGGGAGCGACGTTGACGACGAGGGGGGCGGACATGGCCGATTCAGGCTAGTGGCGTCGTGCTCGAACCCGTTCGGGAGCCGCCCCCGACGTCGGTGCCGGTCCGAAGCGCGCACCCGGCCCGGCACGGTGCTCGAACGACCGGTACCCTGTCGGCCAGCATGAACGTCGACCGAGTCCTGCTGGCCGAACCCCGCGGGTTCTGCGCCGGTGTCGAGATGGCGATCAAGGCCCTCGCCTGGATGGTGCGGTCGTTCGAGCCGCCGGTCTACTGCTTCCACGAGATCGTCCACAACAAGATCGTGGTCGAACGATTCGAGCGTCAGGGCGTGGTGTTCGTCGACGACATCGCCGAGGTGCCGCCGGGTCGTCCGATCATGCTGTCGGCGCACGGCTCGGCACCTGAGGTGGTCGCTGCCGCAGCCGAGCGAGGCAGCTTCGTGGTCGACTCGGTCTGCCCGCTGGTCACCAAGGTGCACCACGAGGTCAAGGTGCGAGCAGGCAAGGGATTCCGCATCGTCTACGTCGGCCACGAAGGGCACGAGGAGGCGGTCGGCACCATGGCCGTCGCCCCCGACGCGATCAGCCGGGTCGAGTCGATCGACGAGGTCGATGCACTCCCCCAGTTCGACGAACCGGTCGCCCTGCTCGCTCAGACGACCCTCTCACACCGCGACTGGGAGGGCGTCGCCGTACGCGTCCGCGAGCGATTCCCCGGGGTCTGGACTCCAGGGCGCAGTGATCTCTGCTTCGCCACCACCAACCGCCAGTCGTCGCTGCTGGCGATCGCCGAGCGATGCGACGCGATCGTCGTGATCGGCTCGTCGAACTCGTCGAACACGCGCGCGCTCGAGCAGTTGGCCCGTGAGGCCGGTTGCGAGCGGGTCTACCGGATCAACGTCGCCGATCAGCTCCCCGACGATCTCGTCGGCACCGTCGGTGTCACCGCCGGCGCCTCGGCACCCGAGGAGTTGGTCGAAGCGGTGCTCGCCCGGCTGGCTCCGTCGGACGGGGTCGACGTCGTACGCATCACCGAGGAGGACGAGTACTTCCCGCCACCGCGGGCGATCCGCGATCTCCAGGCGTCGATCGAACTCGCCAGCACGGCGCTCCTCGGCGGATCGCTGCTCACGCGGCCTGCGATGGAGGACCGTACGCTGCCGGCCAGCGACGTGCTGGCCGCGCTCTCCGACTGAAGGACACGATGCTCTCCCCCACCGCACAGACCATCCGCCTGTTCCTCCACGTGCTCGCCGCGTCAGTGTGGGTCGGCGGTCAGATCGTGCTCGCCGGGCTCGTCCCGAGCCTGCGCCGAGCCGTGCCCGAGTCGACGACGGTGGTGGCCCGATCGTTCGCTCGCCTGGCGTGGCCCGCGTTCGCGGTGGTCGTCGTCACCGGACTCTGGAACATCGCCGAGGTCGACGTCGCCGACACGAGCACCGACTACCAGATCACGCTGTTCGTCAAGATCTCACTCGCGATCGTGAGCGGAGCGGCCGCCGCCGTGCATCAGGTCGGCCGCACTCGCGCCGCGCTCGCGGTGGGGGGCGCGCTCGGCCTGCTCGCCGCGCTGGGTGCGATGTTCTGCGGCTATCTGCTCACGACGGGAAGCTGACCCGGGTCGACCTACTCGAGCGTGGCGTAGTTGGTCGACCGGTCGTCGGTCGTGACGCCGCGCACCTCCGCGACGCAGCTCGCCAACGTCTCCAGGTAGTCGTCGATCGCTCCCGTGTTCGAGTTCGACACGGTGGAGTGCAGCGAGTCGGGTGGCTTCTGCCGGTCGTGGAACCAACCTCGTCGTTCGAGCGCGTCGGCCAATGCGAACACGTCGATCGGATCGGGATCGTCGGGTTCGTGGCTCATCGCGATCAGATGGAACCGACCGTCGCCGAGCACGCGTACCCCGTCGATGGCGGCGATCCCCTCGCGCATCTGATCGGCGTTCGCCAACGTGACCCGGGTCAGATCGACGTAGCCATCGATCCCCAGGTGCTGCATCACGGCCCACGCCGCTGCCATCGGGAGCCCGGAACGCGTGCCCTGGAGGTTCGGTGACGCGTAGAAGCCGCCGAGCCAGTCGTCGAACACGAAGGTCTGGTAGCGGCGGAGCTCCTTGGTGCGATGGAGGATGACGGACACCCCCTTCGGCACGTATCCGAGCTTGTGGATGTCGGCCGAGATCGACGTCACACCGTCGACGCGGAAGTCCCACGGGGCGACGTCGTGGCCGAGCCGCTCCGCGAACGGCAGAACGAACCCGCCCATGCAGGCATCGACGTGGCAGTTGGCCTCGGCAGCGGTCGCCAGCTCGGCGATACCCGGGATGTCGTCGATCACGCCTTGGGGATACTGCGGCGCGGAGCCGACGATCAGGACCGTGTTGCCGCTGACCAGATCGGCCATGGCGCCGACATCGGCGGTCCAGTCGGGGTTGACGGGCGCCTTGCGGAGCTCGAGACCGAACAGGTGCGCCCCCTTGTGGAACGCAGCGTGAGCGCTCTCCGCCACGATCATCTCGGGCTCGGTGATGCCCCGTTCGGCCCGGGCACGCTCACGAGCGGCCTTGACCGCACACAGGATCGATTCGGTGCCACCGCTGGTGAGGAAGCCGGCGGTCGTCGCGGGTCCGTGCAGGAGGTCGGCCGTCCAACCCACGACCTCGGACTGGATCGCACCGAGCGACGGGAACGCCTTGGTGTTGAGGGCGTTCTCGTGGAGGTACAGCGCGGCTGCCCGCTCGGCCGCCTCGTGCACGCCGGGCCCGCCGTCGTACACCATGCCGAAGGCACGCCCGTCCCGCCAGCGGACGTCGTGGGCACGCTTCCGGCCGAGCTCGCCGATCACCTCGTCGACCGATCGACCGTGCTGTCCGAGAGACGCCATGGCGTCGACTATATGGACCCGCGCCACGGACCCGCGCCAGCGGGCCATCGCTACGGACGGTGGCACGTGGTGGGCGGCCCCTCGACGTCGCGGCTCAGTTGCGCGGCACCTGTGACCAGGGGACGTCGCGGTCGACCCGCACGTCGCCCGGGAGTCCGAGCACCCGCTCGCCGAGGATGTTCAACATGACCTCGGTGGTGCCGCCCTCGATCGAGTTGGCGCGCGACCGCAGGAACTTCTTCTGGAGCGAGTCGGCGCCCATCGTCATCTCCGGGCGCACCATCTCATAGCTGCCGTAGAGCATGCCGTCGGCGCCCATCAGGTCGACCATCTCCTCGTAGATCGCCTTGTTGAGGTTGGCCGACTCCATCTTGCCGATCGAGCCCTCGGGACCGGGATCGCCCATGCGCCGATTCTGGTTGGCGCGGATGTTGGTGAGCCGGTGGACCTCGGCGCGAATCCAGAGCTGGGTGACGCGATCACGGGATGCGGCGTCCTTGCGGTCGTCGGGGATGTCGGACCAAACGCCCAGCAGATCTGCGATCGTGCCGGAGCCCTGCTGCGGGATGGATCCACCGATGGAGGTCCGCTCGTTCATCAGCGTCGTCAGCGACACCCTCCAGCCGTCGCCGGGATTGCCCAGCAGCTCGCCGTGCGGGATGCGGGTGTCGGTGAAGTAGACCTCGTTGAACTCGGCTTCACCGGTCATCTGGCGCAGGGGCCTGACCTCCACGGTCGGTGCTTCCATGTCGACGACGAACGCCGTGAGGCCGGCGTGCTTGACGGCTTCCGCGTCTGTGCGCACCACGAGCAGGCCCCACTTCGACACGTGGGCAAGGGTGGTCCAGACCTTCTGTCCGTTGACGACCCACTCGTCGCCGTCGCGAACACCGCGCGACGACAAGCCGGCGAAGTCCGATCCCGATCCGGGCTCGGAGAACAGCTGGCACCAGATCTCCTCGCATGTGAAGAGCGGGCGCAGGTAGCGGCGCTTCTGATCCTCGCTGCCCCACGCGTGCACGGTCGGGCCGCACATGCCGTAGCCGATCGGGTTGCGCGCCATCGAGAACGGCCCGCCGGCCTCCCGAACACGATCGTTGATCACGCGTTGCAGTTTCGGGTTGAGTCCGAGCCCGCCGGAACCCTCGTCGAAGTGGATCCAGGCGAGGCCGAGGTCGTACTGGGCGCCGAGGAAATCGCGGGCACTCGTCGAGGCGGGCGGATGCGCCTCGACGAGCTGGTCGACGAGGTCGCTCACGCGACGTTCGTCGGTGGACGGCGGACTGTCGATCACGGCCATGTCGGTCACGGTACTCAGCGCCTCGGCGCCGGGGCGAAGCCGTGCCTGCCGATCGCAGGCGCCGCCTGACACACTCGTGCTCGATGTCGCGCCCACTCGCTCACCTCGGCCGTGCGGCGAACGGACTCACCGTCCTGTTCCTCGCGTCGTTCCTCGCTGTCACGACGGGCTGCACGAACGATGCGAGTCCCATCGACGAAGCGGAGGACACCGACGGCGAGGATGCGCCGATCGAGTCGGTGACCGTTCCGCCCGAACGGCTGACGCCCTTCTGTCAGGCGATGATCGATCTGTCGGACCGGCTCGAGACCGATCCTCCCGCCGACTCGTCCGTCGTGATCGTCGAGACCTACGAGAGCGTGCTCGAGGACGTGCCCCAGGAGATCGCCGTCGAGTTCGCCGCCGTGCTCGAATCGTTACGGTCCGGCTCGGCAGCGACCCTGCCGGCGACCTCGACCATGCCCGCTGCGTCGATCCCGGGCGCCGGGACCGAACCGTCGACTGAGTCGACCCTGTCGGAGGGTGCCGCCATCGTCGACGAGGGTTATCTGCCCGACGACGATCCTGCCGCCAGGGTCAACGCCTACGTCGCCTTCGCGTGCCGGGACTCGGCGAACAACCCCGGCCCCCCGGCGACGGCGCCGCTCGATGACATCACGATCGACGACACCCTCGACGATGCTGTCGGCGCGGGCGACGGCTGAGTCCGGGTGCCTCTTCAGTCGACCAGATTTTCCGCGTCCGCGATCGTCTCGCCGCCTGTCTCGAATGCTGCGAGCCGACCGAGCAACTGATCACGCACGCTCACGCCCGGTTCTCGGGCCTTCTCGCCGGTCATCCGCCAGCCGAGCCTGCTGGAGTACAGCAGCGGTGGTTCGCGGAGCCGTCCCTCAACCACCTCGGTGACCCGGGCGAACAACAGCTCGTGATCCTCCATGGTGATCTGATCGAAGATCGTGCATCGCAGCCATGCGATCGCGTTCGGCACCACCGGCGGGCCATCGGGATCCGCCGGCCAGGAGGTGAGGTACTCGTCGGCCATCCGGCGGAACTTGCGCCCGGGATAGCTGAAGTACTGCCCCTCGCTGATCTGGTCGGCAGCCAGGATCGAGACCGAGAACTCGCCGCTCGCGATCATCACGGGATAGGTGTCGTGCTTGGGTGACACGCTCGCCATCACGATCGGTTGCTCGAAGCTGACCTGAGTCACCCAGTGGCTCGTGTAGGCGCGGACCCTGCCGTCATGTCGTGCGCCGACCACCTCGACGCCCTTCATCATCTGCCCGAGAGAGCGCTTGAGTTCGCGATCGATCACCGCGCCATTGGACCAGGAGACCGCGGCCCGCGACAACGTGAGCCGACACGCGGACCGAACTCGTCCTCCAGGGACGGTCAGTTGAACACGGCGAGGGAGCGGACCGCCTCGTCGTGCTCGGTCGCGAACTCGTGCATCGCCTGCCGGGCGTGCATCACGAGCGCGAGTCGGACCGAATCGGTACGACGCTCGCACGACACCTTCAAGTTGTTGAGGATGCGGGCGATGATCAGACGATCGGTCGTCGGTTCGAGGAATCGATCGGACCAGCGTGACATGCCCAGTTCGGCGAGCAGCGTGCGGCAGTCGCCCGGTCCGAGCCCTGACCGACCGTGGAACGGATCTGCGAACCAGGTCGGGTCCGATGGGTCGCCGACGAGGAAGTGGCCGGGCATCCCGACGCCGACGAGTCGTACCCCCAGCCGGCGTGCGACCTCGATCGCGACGATCGACAGGGTGATCGGCATGCCTCGCCGAGCGGCGACGACCTGGTCGAGGCACGAGTTCCGCCAGTGGTGGTAGTCGGTGCGATCGCCCACGAACGTGCCCGACGAGAACAGCCACTGCATGACCCCGTCCCGCGTCGGGGTCGGACAGTCGCCGGCCAACTGGTCGAGCGCAGCCATCGCACCGATCACGTCGAGGCCCGGTTCGAAGACGGCCGACAGCGTGAACGAGAGCTCGTCGAGCGTGGCGTCGTTGGCGAGGGCGTCGGAGAACGGCCGAACCCGTCGCCGGATCTCCGAGGGTGCCGCGTCCACGTGCACGACGGTAACCGACGCCCGGATTCTCGCCGCGTGATCTGCGCTGTCTCGTTCGGTCGGCGAAACGGCGGTCGACTACCGTCCGCGGCCATGTATCCCGGGGCGCACCTCGACGCACACGCCGACAAACCGGCCGTCATCATGGCCGACAGCGGCTGGACCCAGACGTTCTCCGAGCTCGACGCCGCTGCGAATCGATTGAGTCGCCTCTTCCGTGCCGCCGGATTGCGGCCCGGTGATCACGTCGCGCTCTGCATGGAGAACCACCCCCGGTACCTGGAGGTGCTGTGGGGATGTGAGTACGCCGGTCTGATCTACACGGCTGCGTCGTCGCGCCTCACGACCGACGAGCTCGCGTACATCGTCAACGACTGCGGCGCCCGCGTCTTCATCACGTCGAAGTACCAGTCGGAGCAGGCCGCCGAGCTCGCCACCGTCACGCCGAACGTCGAGTTGCGGCTCATGATCGACGCGGCGATCGACGGCCACGAGAGCTACGAGTCGGCGGTCGCAGCCCAGTCCGCCGAGCCACTCGATGGCCGCATCGCCGGGCGCGACATGCTCTACTCGTCGGGTACCACCGGACGGCCGAAGGGTGTCTTGCCGGCCGTGGCGGACGAACCGCTCGAGACCCGCGTGACGGGCGTGACCGGCATGCTCCAGGTGCTGTTCGGCATGGACGCCTCGAAGGTCTACCTCTCGCCGGCGCCGCTCTACCACGCAGCGCCGCTGCGGTTCTGCATGTCGACGCTCGCGGTCGGTGCGACCCTCGTCGTGATGGAACGCTTCGATGCAGAGCTCTACCTGGAGTACCTCGGTCGTCACCGGGCGACGCACAGCCAGGTCGTACCCACGATGTTCGTCCGCATGCTCAAGCTGCCCGAGCAGACGCGGGCGATGTACGACGTGTCGTCGATCGAGTGCGTCATCCACGCCGCCGCGCCGTGCCCGGTGCCCGTGAAGAAGCAGATGATCGACTGGTGGGGGCCGGTGCTGCACGAGTACTACGCCGGCACCGAGGGCAACGGCTTCGTCTACTGCAACAGCGAGATGTGGCTGGCCCACGAGGGGACGGTCGGAACCCCGATCAACTGCGTCGTGCACATCGTCGGCGACGACGGCGAGGAGGTGCCCACCGGCGAGTCGGGCACGATCTACTTCGAAGGTGGCGCCTCGTTCGAGTACCACAACGATCCGGAGAAGACCGCCGGGTCGCGCCACCCCCAGGGGTGGTCGACGCTCGGCGACGTCGGCTACCTCGACGACGACAACTTCCTGTACCTCACCGACCGCAAGGCGTACATGATCATCTCGGGCGGCGTGAACATCTACCCGCAGGAGGCCGAGAACGTGCTCACGATGCACGAGGCGGTCATCGACGTCGCGGTGTTCGGCATCCCGAACGAGGACTTCGGCGAGGAGGTCAAGGCCGTCGTCCAGCCACGCGAGATGCCAGCCGACGACGAGGCCGCCGCCACGCTGGCCGGCGATCTGATCCAGTACTGCCGTTCTCATCTGGCCGACGTCAAGTGCCCGCGATCGATCGACTTCCGCACCGAGCTCCCACGGCACCCGACCGGCAAGCTCTACAAACGCCTCCTGAAAGACGAGTACTGGCGGGCTGCCGGGCGCAGCATCTGACCGGCGGAATCGAACGGTCGCTCGAAGCGCTCGACCGTTCGCGCTGATAGAACGCTGTGATGGCAGGGCACCCGTATCTCGACTGGCCAGGGCCGATCGCGTTTGCGCACCGGGGCGGAGCGAGCGACAACCCGGAGAACACGATGCCGGCGTTCCGGCACGCGGTCGACCTCGGGTACACCTACCTCGAGACCGACGTGCACGCGACCAGCGACGGTGTGCTCGTCGCCTTCCACGATCCCGATCTGTCACGGACATGCGACCGCCCCGGACTCATCGGCGAGATGCCGTGGCGCGAGGTGTCGCGGGCCCGGGTCGATGGTCGCGAGCCGATCCCGCTGTTCGAGGCGCTCATGGAGGAGTTCCCTGATGCCAGGATGAACATCGACTGCAAGGCCGACGGCGCAGTCCACGGATTGATCTCGTCACTGCGGCGTCTCGACTGCCTCGATCGGGTGTGCACCGGCAGCTTCAGCGATCGCCGCCTGCGTCAGCTCCGACACGAGTTCGGTGAGGCGCTCTGCTCCAGCTTCGGCCCTCGCCAGATCGCATCGCTCAAGTTCATGGGTCGGGTGCCGTGGGGTGGTCAGGTCGCTCAGGTTCCGGTCACGTCGGGGCGCATCACGATCGTCACCGACGGCACCGTGGCACGGGCGCATCGACTCGGTCTGCACGTCCACGTCTGGACGATCGACGACCCGGTCGAGATGCGTCGCCTGCTCGACCTCGGCGTCGACGGGTTGATGACCGATCGGCCCGGCGTCCTGAAGGACGTCCTCGTCGAGCGGGGCGAGTGGCACGAGACCTGACCCGACGGCGTTCGTGCGCCTGCGAGGATCAGGAAGCTGTTGGCGCAGTCGGGCCGCGCCGCCGGACCGGCCAGACGGCTGCGACCGCAACCACGATCGCCCCGACCAGAGTCAGCCACGAGCCGTAGCGGAACCTGAACAACCCGGCCTCGGGAGCGAGCCTGATCGCCAGGGCCACTCCCCCGCCGTAGCAGGCCGCGGCGAGCGGTGCCACCCGGCGGGCGGCGACGATCGCCGGGTGGATCGACATCGACCATTGGACGACCGCCGCCACCACGAACAGCAACGGCACCAACGGCCACAGCCGGACCGCCCATCCGATGATCCCGTCGGGCGAGAACCCGAGCCGGTCGATCAGCTCGAAGATCTCGTAGCTGGAGCGGTCGACGGCGCCCGACCGCAGCCATGGCAGGAACGAACCGAGCACGGCCAAGGCTGCACCTGCGCTGATCGAACCAGCGCGCACCCAGTGTTGACCGACCACGCAGGGAGCGTAGGCCGCGATCTACGGTTCGGCAGATGACGTCGCTCCCGCACAGCAGCACGCGAGGTACCCGCCATCTGGTCGCCGCGGCCGACCATCTGGCCAGCCGGGCCGGCGACATGGTCTTCGAACGTGGCGGGAACGCGGTCGACGCGGCGATCGCCATCAACGCCGCGATCGCCGTCACCGGTCCCCATCTGTGCGGGATGGGCGGCGACCTGTTCGCGCTGATACACGTGGACGGAACGGTCGCCGCGCTCAACGGCAGTGGTCGAGCCGGTTCCGGCGCGGATCCAGAGGCGCTACGCACCGAGGGCAACACGACGATACCCTTCCGCCACGACGTCCGGTCGGTGACCGTTCCCGGTTGCGTCGATGGATGGCTGGCGCTCCACGAACGGTTCGGATCGCTCCCGATCGCCGACCTGCTCGCACCGGCAATCGATCTCGCCGACAACGGATTCCCAGCGAGCCCGCTGCTTGCCGGGGCGGTGCGACGCCTCGACGGCGACGGGGCGCGCAACCTTCTCGAACTGGCCGAGCAGGCGACCCGCACCGGTGCCCGCGTCCGACGTCCCGGTGTCGGACGCGCGTTGCGGGCGATCGTCGAGCTCGGTCGCGAGGGCTTCTACGGCGGCGAGTTCGGTGCCGGCTTGTTGTCCATCGCGCCCGGGTACCTGACCGCCCACGACCTCGATGCGAAGCAGGCCGACTGGGTCGAGCCGTTGACCGCGGCGATGTTCGGTGTCGATGTCCACACGATCGGGCCGAACTCGCAGGGGTACCTGACCCTCGGTGGCGGGCTCGTTGCCGACGCCCTCCAACTGCCGGACGATCCCGCCGATCCCCGCTGGGCACACCTGCTGATCGAGTCAGCCAAGCTCGCTGGCTACGACCGTCCCGACGTGCTCCACGAGCACGCCGACGCCCGGCGACTGCTCGGAGCGATCCAGGACCGGCAGGGCCGACTCGACCCCGAGCGGGCGAGCGACTACCGGTTCGGTATCGGCGCCGGGGACACGACGTATCTGTGTACGGCCGAGGTCGGCGGGATGGCCGTGTCACTGATCCAGTCGAACGCCTCCGGCTTCGGATCATGGCTTGCCGAACCGAACACCGGCATCAACCTGCACAACCGCGGCCTCGGGTTCAACCTCGAGGCGGGTCATCCCGCCGAGTTCGGGCCGGGCCGGCGACCGCCACACACTCTTTCTCCCGCACTCGCCACTCGGGGCGCGGACCTGGTGTCGGTGTTCGGCACGATGGGTGGCGATGCCCAACCCCAGATCCTGCTGCAGATCGTCGCTCGCCTGTTCCATCACGGCGAATCGCCCGCGAGTGCGATCAATGCGCCGAGATGGGCGCTGTCGGGACCGGAGACAGGGTTCGACACGTGGGCTGCTGCGTCGGGTCCGATCGTCGATCTCGAGGGTCACGCCCCTGCCGGCTGGTCGTCGGGCCTCGAGCGGCGCGGCCACACGGTCAACCCGATGCCGGCGTTCGACAGCGGCTTCGGGCATGCACACGCGATCGTCCTCGACGACGACGGCGTGCTCGCGGGTGCGGCCGACCCGCGGGCCCGGGTGGCGTCGGTCGCCGGGCGCTGACGATCGACCGGTCGTCGCCGGCCCTCCCCCGGACTCGGTTGGAGCCGATCGGAGCGGTTCGTTCGGCTGCCGCACAAGGTCTCGGGGTCGGCGAGCGGGGACCGGATCCGCTCAGCTCACCAGGGGTATGACCTCGTCCATGAACCGTCCCATCTGCTCGTCGGCCTTCTTGTACGGGTCGCCGAGCAGGTGGGGGAAGATGGTCAGGTACTCCAGGCCGAGCAGGTCCTTGTAGAACTGCACTCCCTCGGCGACCTGCTCGGGGGTGCCGAGGAGGATCGTCTTGTTGTCGAGCGACTCGTCGAGGGTCGGGATCAAACCCGGCTTGGCCGGTTTCCCGTCGTCGCCCATGTAGCCGCGGCTCCAGCCGTACGGACCGAGGAACTTCCAGAATTCGTCGTGGCCGTCGCGGGCCGAATCGACGGCTTGTTCGTAGGAGTCCTCGATCCGGATGGCGACGACCAACATGCGCTTCTCGCTCGGCGCCAGCGCCACACCGTGGGTCGCCTCGTACGTCTCGCCATACGTGTCCCAGAACCGCTTGATGAACGAGTGGTGCTGGTTCCAGAACACCGCGCCGTGTCCGACGACCGGGACGTAGCCCAGCGTGGGCGGGCTCGTGACGGCCTGCCAGATCTCGTAGGGGTACATCGGGCGCGGGATCAGCGTGAGCTCCTGCACCGTCGAACCTCGATCGGGGAGGCCCGGCACGGGGATTCGGAAGTGCTTGCCCTGGAACGAGAAGGATTCCCGGTCGAGCGCCCGACGGATGATCTCCATCGATTCCTCGAAGACCTCGCGGTTGAGCTCGTCGGCGGCGGCCTGATCGGGGTTGTCGTGCGAACCGATCGAGACGCCCTTGTCGTTGAGGTGCAGCACCTCGCGCGGCACCGTGCCGCGCCCGACCCCCAGCACGCCGCGCCCGCCCGACAGGTTGTGCAGGGTCGCGAAGTCCTCGGCGAGGCGGAGCGGGTTCCACTGCGGTACGACGTTGAACATCGCGCCGAGCCGGATGCGCTGGGTCTGGGCCGCGATCCAGGTGGAGATCTGCAGCCCGTTCGGGATGACCTCGTAGCCCTCGTACTGGAAGTGGTGCTCGGTCGTCCAGAACGAGTCGAAGCCCAACCGGTCGGCCTCGATCGCTGAGTCGACGTACTCGAGCGTCGCCTTCCAGCACTCCTCGTTGGAGAATCGCCGGTCCATCGGGTTCGGTGGCCCACCGCCGGCGTCGCTCATCTCGACACCGCCGAAGAAGAACGCTCCGATCTTCATTGCCTCACACCCTTCCTCAGTGCCTCACCGGCGCGTGATCACACCCGCGAGCCGAACACGCCAATGCTCGCACATCGCGCCGTTTCGAGCCGACTGAGAGCCCACTGCGTGTCCGTAGCGCGCCCACAGCTGACAGTACGGCCGAGGCGCGGCGTCCGGCGGGTTCGCCTCGGGCCCGCCGGCCGGGCGTTCTGAAAGCCACGGGCGGGTTGCGGGCGCTCCAGGAGCTGACAGTACGGCCGAGGCGCGGCGTCCGGCGGGTTCGCCTCGGGCCCGCCGGCCGGGCGTTCTGAAAGCCACGGGTGGGTTGCGGGTGCCTCAGCAGCTGACAGAAAGCGCGTGGTGAGACCGGCTCGGCGGGGCCCGGCGGGTGTCAGCGGTGCACGACCCGGTGCGATGACGAGCTCGCCACCAGACGACCCGCCTTGAAGACGCGTCGGGCGACCGGTGCGTCCGCGATCGCACCGCGGATCGACGGGGCGTCGATCGCGACCAGGTCGGCCGGGTCGCCGGGTTCGAAGCGCACCGGCGCGAGCCCGAGCGCTCGGCGTCCGTTGTTGCTCACCATGTCGTACGCATCGTCGGGCAGGACGTGACCGGCCATGACGAGCAGGGCAGCGGTCTCGAGCGGATCCGATCGGCCGACCAGGTTGAAGGGATCCTGCACGTTGTCCGCGCCTGCGGCGACGAGCACACCCGCGTCCCGGAGTGCTCGCAGCGCGGTCAGCCCCCGCGGCGTCGCGGTGGGATGGGCGCGTCCCTGGAGGAACAGGTTGGTCTGGGGTAGGGGCACGATCGAGATGCCGGCCGCTGCGACCTCACGCGCCACCGCTGCCTGGATCTCGGGCTTCTGCATTCCGAGGCTCACGCAATGGCTCGCCGTGACCGACCCCTCGAATCCTGTGTCGATCACGCAACGGGCGAGGTCGCGCAGCGTGAGCACGGCTGCGTCGAGCGTCTCGTCGGTGTGGAGATCGACGGCGATGCGGGCGTCGGTCGCGACCCTCAATGCGTGCGCGATCGAGCCCGGTCCGTCGTTCTCGAGGTGAGGGCATCCGCCCACGAGTTGGACGCCGAGGTCGACGGCGTCGTCGAGCGCCCGCCGGTTCTGTCCACTCCCGGGCCCCACCACCGGCGAGTGGGTCAGCGCGACGAACTGGATGTCGATCACCCCGTCGAACTCGCGCGCCGCCTCGTGGGCGGCGATCAGGTGCGACGTGCCGGCACCTGCACCGCAGTTGATGTGGCTGCGCACCGCCGTGACCCCGTTCAGAAGGAGAAGATCGAGGGCGCGGCGTATCCGGGCGACCATGTCGTCGTGGGTGAACAACCCGGCCTCCGCAGCGGCGACCCAGGCCTCGATCGCACCCTCGAGGTCGCCGCGCGGATTGGGAACCCGTTCGGCGGTGAGCGCCTTGTCGAGGTGGGCGTGCGGTTCTGTCATCGCGGGCAGGAGCAGCCATCCGTCGACATCGATCCGATCGATGGGATCGCCGCTCGGGTCGACATCGCTCGTCGCTGACGGGTCATGCGCGAGCACTCGGGTGATGTGGCCGTCGGTCACGTGGACGTCCACGTGTCGGCCGTCCGCCAGCCGGGCGTTGGCGATCACCTGTGCCATGGCGGCAGCGTACGCGGGTGATCGTCGGAGCGGCGCGGTGGCAGCATGTCTACGCTCACGCCGGTGGACGACGTCTTGCGCTGCGATGGCTGCGGGTTGCCCGTCGAGTTGTCCGACCACGTCGTCAACGTGGCCGGGCGGCGGTTCCATCAGATGTGCGTCGCGTCGCGCCACGTCGATCCGACCGGACGCCCGAGCGGTCCGCTCGCACGCCTGCGAGGCTGGGTCAACCTCGGTACCCGAGATGGGGCGTAGCATCGCCCCATGAGTCGCCGCTACGAGGATCTGACGGGCCCCGAGATCGCGGACCGGATCGGTCCCTCGTCGATCCTGCTGCTCCCGATCGGTGCCGTCGAGCAGCACGGCCCGCACCTCCCGCTGGCCGTGGACCACGTCATCGCCCACGAGACGGCCACTGCCGTCGTCCACGGCGTGGGGGACGATCTCGACATCTGGCAGCTCCCCACGCTCTCGATCAGCAAGTCGAACGAGCATGCGTGGTCGCCCGGCACGCTGTGGTACTCGGCCGAGACGATGATGGCGATCCTCATGGATCTCGGCCGGTGCCTCGCCGCGACGGGCGCCGAGCGTCTCGTCCTGCTCAACGGTCACGGCGGCAACACCACGCTGCTCAACTCGGCGCTGCGAGATCTGCGGCTCGCCTACGGTTTCAAGACGTTCCTCGTGCACCCGTCGGTGCCACCGGCGTACGGCGGTGTGTCGACGGAGTCGGAGCTCGGCATGGGGATCCACGGCGGTCTCAACGAGACGTCGGTGTTCATGCATCTCCGTCCCGAGCTCGTCGATCTCTCGAAGGCCAAGCGCAAGGTCCCCGAGGCGCTGGCCCGGAACCGGTTCGTCAGGTTCGGTGGGTCCGTCATGTTCGGATGGTTGTCGAACGACTTCGACGACGACGGCTACATCGGCGATCCGACCGGTGCCGACGCCGATCTCGGCAAGCAGCTGTTCGAGGCCAACGTCGCCCATCTCTGCGAGCAACTCGCCGAGATCCGGGACTTCGACTTCGGTCGCTGAGCCAACGAACCGTGCGGCGAGGCATCTGGATCTTCCCGAACCGTCCTGCCGCCGAGCTCGTGGACGCGGTCCTCGTCGCCGAGGACGTGGGGCTCGACGAGGTCTGGATCGCCGACGAGGGCGTCGCACGCGAACCGGTCGCCGTGCTGGCCGCTGCCGCCCAGCGCACCTCGAGGATCATCCTGGCGACCGGTGTCACATCGCCGATGTTGCGTCATCCTGGAGCGATCGCGTCGTCGTTGGCGACGCTCGACGAGCTCAGCGGAGGCCGCGCGGTGCTCGGACTCGGACTCGGGGGTCAGCTCTCGCTCGAACCCTTCGGGATCGACGTCGAACGGCCGGTCGCGGTCGTCCGGGATGCGATCGGAATCGCACGATCCGTCCTCGCCCGCACGGCGACACGGCACTACCGCCCGCCGACACATGCGATGCCGGCCAGATCGGTACCGATCTGGGTCGGCGCTCGGGGCCCCCAACTGGTCCGCACGGCAGCTCGCCTCTCCGACGGGTTGTTCCTGTCCGGCTGCAGCGCCGACCAGCACGACGAGATCGTCCGTCACGCCGCATCGGTCGGCGGTTCGTCCTATGCGCTCTACCAATCGGCGAGCTCGGCGCCGAACAGCGACAGCGAGCTCGGGTGGGACGATGCGCACGCGCTGCTCGCGTCCGAAGCGGCTCGGCTGAACCCGGCGTCGATCGGGTTGAACCTGGTCGACGCGGCACGCCAACCGCGCGAGGCGCTCATCCCCTTCGTCGAGCGGGCCGCGTCACTGCTGCGCGACCTCTGAACCGGACGGGGAGCCGGGCGAGCACGCGGCTCGAGCCGGTGGCCTCAGGATTCGCGCAGGACGTCGAACACGGCGCACGTCGCGGTCCGCTCGTGTGTGCCCATCGCTGCGATCACCTCGTCGAGCGCCGTGTGCGGGATCGCCTTCCAGTCCTCCATCGAGTCCCACCAGATGACCGCGTGGACCGACGTCGGGTCGTCCGCCGAGCGCCACATCTCCTTGCGCACGAAACCCGCCTGTCGCTCGAGGAAGCGACTCCAGTGCTGTTCCTCGACGGCGAGCCATCCGGGCAGCTCCGACTCGGGCACCGTGAATGTCAAGAACTCCACCACCGTCATCCCGCAAGATTGCCACCGCCGCCAGCGAGCGACGAGACACGTAGTGTCGCGACATGCTGATCGCGCAGATCACCGACTGCCACATCGTCGAACCCGGGGAGCTGTTCGCCGATCGCGTCGACTCGGCGGCGGCCTTGAGGCGGGCGATCGAGGTCGTCAACGGCCTGCGGCCGCTGCCCGACGTCGTCCTCGCGACGGGCGACCTCGTCAACGACGGCCGCCCGGCGCAGTACGACCACCTGATGCAGCTCCTGGCCGGCCTCGACGTCGAGGTGGTACTGCCGTGTCCGGGCAACCACGACGATCGGGGCGAGCTACGACGCCGGTTCTCGAACGTGCTGCCGACCGGCCGCGCGCACGAACCGATCGACTACGTCGTCGACGACCACGCGGTGCGACTGATCGGACTCGACACGATCATCCCCGGGCGCCATGACGGGCACGTGACGCACGCTCAGATGTCGTGGCTCGACGGCCGGCTCGCAGCGGCACCCGACCGGCCCACACTCGTCTTCCAGCATCATCCCCCGTTCCCCTCGGGCATCCCGTGGATGGATCGCGACTGCGGGTTCGACGGTGCGACGATCGAGGCCGAGGTGCTCGCTCGCCACCGCAACGTCGAGGCCGTCGTGTGCGGCCACCTGCACCGATCGATCCACCGGCGATTCGGCGGCACGGTGGCGAGCTGCTGGCCGAGCACGGGGCCACAGCTCTCGCTCGACCTCGTCGAGGGCCATCCGCGCTACACCGACGAACCCGCTGCCGTCGCCCTCCATCGTTTCGAACCCGGCACAGGGCTCAGCTCCCATCTCGTCCCGGTCGTCGACGCCGAACCCTGGACGCCGATCTGGACAACACCCGACGACCTCTCGTCAGGATCCCCCAGCCGTCTGTGAACGCCGTGTGAACCCCGCCCCGAACGACGAACAACTGACCTCGACACCGTCGCCAGCGGCTACGGTGCGGGCACGCAGTTGGTCTGCCGAGCGCGAGCCCGGAGCTGGAGGAACGCATGACAGCCGCCACGACGGCAATCGGAACCGAATCCCTCTCGTTCGAGCAGATCGGGATGATCTTCCCCGACGGGACCGAAGCGGTCCGGGACGTGTCGTTCACGATCCGCAAAGGGGAGTTCGTCACCGTCGTCGGTCCCTCCGGATGCGGCAAATCGACCCTGCTCAAGATCGCGTCCGGCCTGCTCGAGCCGACCGCCGGTCGGGTGGTGGTCGACCGCGACCGTCTCGGCTACGTCTTCCAGGACGCGACCCTGCTCCCCTGGCGAACCGTCCAGGGCAACGTCGAGTTGCTCGCCGAGCTCCACGATCTCCCCAAGGCCGAGCGCGCCGAACTCGCCGAGGAGGCGATCCAACTCGTGGGGCTCGACGGGTTCGAGGGCCACTATCCCAAGTCGCTCTCCGGCGGGATGAAGATGCGCGCATCGCTGGCTCGCACCCTGACGCTGAAGCCTCCCGTGTTCCTGTTCGACGAGCCGTTCGGTGCCGTCGACGAGATCACGCGTGAGCACCTGAACGAGGAGACCCAGCAGCTGTTCCAGCGCGAGGGATTCGCGGGGCTGTTCATCACGCACTCGATCGGCGAAGCGGTGTTCATGTCGACCCGCGTGCTGGTCATGTCTGCCCGCCCCGGTCGCATCGTCGCCGAGTACGAAGTGCCGTTCGACTATCCGCGGCCTCCCGAGCTGCGCTTCGACCCCGAGTTCGCGAAGCTCAGCGGCGAGGTGTCGCACGCACTGCGAGGTTCGCACTCATGACCGACACCAAGCTGCCCGACAGCCCGGCGATCGACGTCACCTCTGACCCGGTCGAGCCCGTCGGTCCGGGCCACGCGGGCGACAGGGGCTCCACCACCCGGTCGGTGCTGGCGGTCGTCCTCCCACCGCTCGTCATGGGCGTCCTCATCCTGGGCCTCTGGTACTTCATCTCGTACGGCATGCTCGATGATCGCCGTCGCTTCCTGCTCCGACCACCCCACAGCGTGTTGACCGTCGGTTTCCTCGACTGGGGAAACTTCTCGGAGATCCTGCAGGCCCTGTGGGCGACGACCAAGGTCGCGATGATCGGGCTGGGCATCAGCATCGTGCTCGGTATGACCATCGCGGTCGTGATGAGTCAGTCGAAGCTGTTCGAACGCGCGCTGTACCCGTACATGGTGACCTTGCAGGCCATTCCGATCCTCGCCATCGCACCGCTCATCGGATTCTGGTTCGGGACGGCGACGACCGGACGACTCATCGTCTGCGTGATCATCTCACTGTTCCCCATCATCGTGAACACCCTGTTCGGGCTCCAGTCGGCCGAACGCGGGATGCACGATCTGTTCACGCTCCACGGAGCCGGTCGGGCGACGCGCCTCCGGAAGCTCCAGTTCCCGGCGGCGTCGCCGGCGATCTTCGCCGGCCTTCGCATCGCCGCCGGCCTGTCGGTGATCGGCGCGATCGTCGGCGACTTCATCTTCGGTCGCGGCGAAGCAGGCATCGGACAGGCGTTGAAGAAGTACGCCAACAATCTCGACGGCGAGCTGCTCCTCGCCGCCGTGATCATGTCGTCGGTACTCGGCGTCTCGGTGTTCCTGTTCTTCGGCTGGATCCAGAATCTCGCGATCGGGAAGTGGTACGACTCCGCCGACTGATCGAGACGACGGTCTGGTTGGACCGTCATTCCACCCACAACATCCACATCTCCACAGGGGGAGACATTCATGACGAAACAGCGAAGGGTCACGCGTCTCGTGGCCGGCATCGCAGTGCTCGGCCTCATCGCCGCAGCCTGCGGCGGCGACGACGATACGGCCGACGAACCGGCAGACGAACCCGCCGATGCAGCGGAGGAGCCGGCTGCCGAGCCGAGCGACGAGCCCGCCGACGACATGGCGACCGACCTCGCCTCGGTCTGCCCGGCGACGGTCGCCGTCCAGACCGACTGGTTCCCGGAGGCCGAGCACGGCGCGCTCTACCACCTGATCGGTGACGACTACACGATCGACACCGACAAGAAGGTCGTGAGCGGGAGCATGGTGGTCAACGGCGAGCCGACCGGCATCAACATCGAGGTGCGAGCCGGTGGACCCGCGATCGCATCGCCCTCCGTGGCCGCCGAGATGTATCTCGACGACTCACTGACGCTGGGCTACGGCACCACCGACAGCCAGATCCTCCGATTCGAGGAGGCGCCGCTGCTCTCGGTGATGGCGCCGCTCGAGGAGAACCCACAGATCATCTACTGGGACCCGGAGACGTATCCGGACGTCACGACGCTGGCCGATCTCGGCGAGCTCGGCGTCACGATCAACGTCTTCGGCGGCGGCACCTTCTCGGACGTGTTCGTCGCGCAGGGTGTCTGGAACGCGGACCAGATCGATCCGTCCTACGACGCCACCCCCGGCCGGTTCATCGCCGAGGGCGACATCGCCCAGCAAGGCTTCGCCTCCGCCGAGCCGTGGCTCTACAAGAACCAGTTCGAGGAGTACGGTCGCGATCTCGCGTTCGAGACGCTGAACGACGCCGGCTTCCCGGTCTACTCACAAACCCTTGCGATCCGACCGGATGATCTCGACTCGCTGCGACCCTGCCTCGAGCAGTTGATCCCGATCGTGCAGCAGGCGACCGTGGACTACTACGCGAACCCGGCTGACACGAACGCATTGATCGTCGAGGTCGTGGAGGCGTACGCGTCCTTCTGGGAGTACCCAGCCGAACTCGCCGACTTCTCGGTCGCCACGCAGCTGGAGTTGGGTTTCGCCGGCAACGGGCCCGACTCGACCGTGGGCAACATGGACGAGGCACGCGTTCAGCAGGTGATCGACGCGATGCGGACCGCATCGATGGAATTCCCCGACGACCTGACGCCGGCCGACCTCATCACGAACGAATTCATCGACGAGTCGATCGGCTTCCCGGCTTCCGGCGGCGACGCCGGCGGCAGTGACGACGGCGACGACTCGGCCGCAGGCGGCGATGGGGTTCTGAAGTTGGGTGGGATTTTGCCGGAGACGGGGAACTTGGCGTTTCTTGGACCGCCTGAGTTTGCTGCGGTGCAGTTGGCGGTGAATGATGTGAATGCCGCTGGTGGTGTGCTCGGTGCTGATGTGGTGTGGTTGCCGGGTGACTCGGGTGATAATGGTGAGGTTGCGAATGCGACGGTTGATCGTCTTCTTGCTGAAGATGTTGATGCGTTCATTGGTGCTGCCAGCTCGGGTGTGTCGTTGACGGTGATCGACAAGATCACTCAGGCCGGCAAGGTGCATTTCTCGCCGGCGAACACGTCGCCGACGTTCACGACGTATGACGACAATGGTTTGTATTTCCGGACGGCGCCGTCGGATGTGGTGCAGGGTGCTGCGTTGGCTGATGTGATGTTGGCTGATGGGGCTGAGACTGCAGCGTTCTTGGTGCTCAATGATGCGTACGGGACCGGGTTGCAGCAGTACACGATCGAGCCGTATACCGCTGGTGGTGGCACGGTCGTGTATGGCGAGACCGAGACGTATGATCCGCAGGCCGAGAACTTCGATGCCGAGATCGCGGCTGTGGTGGATGCGAATCCGGATGCGATCGTGATCATCGGGTTCGATGAGACCTCCAAGATCTTGGGTGGTTTGATCGAGGCCGGGTTCGGTCCTGCGGACAAGTTGGTGTATGGCACTGACGGCAACATGGGGAATGCGTTGGCGGCGGCGTTCGATGATCCGTCGGTGGTGGCTGGCATGAAGGGCACCCTGCCCGGTGTCGATGTGGCCGGCACGATGGCTGATTTCCGTGATGCGTTGTTGGGGGTCGATCCGAGTCTGATCGATTTCTCGTATTCGGCGGAGTCGTACGACACGGTCATCATCACGGCGCTCGCGGCTGCGATCGCGGGGTCCGATGATGGTGTCGCGATCGGTGCCGAGATCAACGGGGTCACCCAAGACGGTGAGAAGTGCACCACCTATGCCGATTGTCTGGCGCTGGTCGAAGCCGGCACCGACATCGACTACGACGGTGTCTCGGGTCCGCTCGAGTTCATCGACGCTGGTGAGCCCTCGGTTGCTTCGATCCTGATCCTGCAGTTCGACGACACCGGCGCTCTCGAAGTCGTCGGCTCCGTCGAAGGCTCACTCTGAACAACAACACCAGCAGCCTGAACAGCTGAACACACGACAAGGGCCCCGGGGCAACCCGGGGCCCTCGCGCGCCCGTACGACGTGAGCGCGGGCGCTTTGGCAGACTGCGGTCGTGACCGGAACGTCGACGATCTCGGGTGACGGGCGTGCCTACGGACGCCCGTTCGCCACCTTCGATCCGGATCTGACCGCTGTCGGCGCCGGAACGCCCTCCGGTGAGCTCCTCCGCCGGTACTGGCACCCGGTGGCGCGTTCGGCGGAGGCGACCGCGCTGCCGCGCCCCGTCCGCGTGCTCGGCGAGGATCTCGTGCTCTATCGCAGCCTCGAGGGTATGCCCGGGTTGATGTACCCGAGGTGCTGCCATCGAGGAACGACGCTGCACTACGGCAAGGTCGAGGCCGAGGGAATCCGCTGCCCGTATCACGGATGGTTGTTCGCTGCGGACGGGCGCTGCCTCGACCAGCCGTGCGAACCCGACCGCGGTCGCAATCGGGATTCGTATCGCCAGCCGTGGTACCCCGTGGTCGAGTACCACGGTTTGGTCTTCGCGTATCTGGGTCCGGCCGCGAAGCAGCCGGTGTTCCCTCGCTACGACATCTTCGAGGGGCTCGATCCCGACACGGAGGAGATCGTCATCGTCGACCACTTCGCATTCGGTGGGCCGGTCGATGCCCCGTGCAACTGGTTCCAGACCCACGAGAACGCAATGGACCCGTACCACGTGTTCATCCTCCACAACGCGATCAGCGGTCCGCAGTTCGACCCCAAGCTCGAGATCTGGCCCCGCATCGAGTGGCAGCGCAACGAGCTCGGCGTCACCGCCACCCAGGACCGTCAGTTGCCCGACGGCACCACGCTCCACCGGGTCACCGAGGTGCGAGTCCCGACGATCCGGGTGATCCCGACGCCGACCCTCACCGTGCTGGGCCCGACCAACAACATGTCGTGGGCGCTCCCGATCGACGACACCAACACACGTGTCTACGCAATGGTCCGCAAGCCCAGGAACCGGCCACCCCAGGGGCTTCCGGTCTACGGCGACGGGAGGAGCTGGTTCGACCTGACCGACGAGGAGCACCAGCGCTACCCCGGCGACTACGAGACCCAGGTCGGACAGGGACCCATCACGCTCCACGGCGAGGAGCACCTCTCGTCGACGGACCGCGGTGTGTCGATGGTGCGCCGTCAGTTCAAGGAACAGGTGCGACGGGTCGCCGACGGCCGCGACCCCGTCGGCGTCGAGTTCGACGAGCAGCGGGCGCTCCAGACCGTCGTCGCCGGCAACTACATCGTGGGTCCGGACACCGATCTCAGCTCGATCCCACTCGCCGAGACACTCGACGACGCCTGACTGCACCGGCCGATCAGCGGGTCAGTCGCACCGTCCGACACCGGTCGAACTCGTTCGCCTCCTCGAGCGAGACCGATTCGAGACCGGGCACCTGCGGGGCGAGCTCGGCCCACAGATGACGAACGATCTCCTCGACCGTCGGTTCTCGCTCCCAGACGAGCGGCTCGAAGTCCTTCCACGGCCCGATGTCGAGGGTGGTCAGGTAGCGACCTCTCCACGGCTCGACGGTCTGCGCCAGCAGGGCCTCGAGATCGTCGGCGGGATAGACCCGGTCGCCCTCGGGATCACCGGTCACGGTCGCGGCGACCGTCCAGGCATGGCTGTGGACGAGATCGTCGACCCGATGGGCCCAGCGAGCCTGGATCGCGGCCGTGATCGTCATCTTCATCCGGTTCTCCTCGCGGCGACCCGGTGCCGAATCGCGCGCACCCATCGACCTGAGCCCCTCAGATCGTGTTCGACCGCATCGGCGGCGTTCCGTCCGGCAGCACCGAAGACGCCGGCACCCGGGAACGTGGCGGCGCCCGAGAGGTACAGCCCGCTGATCGGGGTGCGATAGCGAGTCGTGTCTCGCTGGCGCCCGAGGAAGGCGACGAGGGGCGGTGCCGCGTACGACGGTGTGTGTCCGCGGTGCATCGAGAACTCGGCCTCGTACCGGTCGGGGGTCATGGCCCGCCAACGGTCGATGCGGAGCGTGCCGGGCTCCATGAGACCGTCGAGCAGGTCGAGCCATCGTTGCGGTTCGTCCGAGCCGGGCCAGCTGCCGCGGAGCGCATAGGGCGTGAAGAGCACCTCGAGGCTGAGCACGTGTTGTTCGGCCTGCGGCTGCATGTCGGCGTCCAGCACCGTCGGTACGTTGACGAGGAAGGTCGGTTTCGGTGCGACCCGCCCATCGGCTCGCAGCTCGTGGGCTTCGGCCATCTCCGCGGGGCTGGGCGACACCACGGTGGTCGGGGCGAGGATGTCGGCTCCGGGAGCGATGTTTGCGACCCGATCGGCGACCCGGTAGCGCGGCAATCCACCGAGCACTGCGTCGATCTTCGACTCGTACCCATCGTGCACGGGCATCGAGCGCCAACGCTCGACGTACTGCCTCGCCGCCGCCGGCGGCCCGTCGATCCACTCGACGAAGACCCGCTGGGGATCGCAGGCCGCGACGATCGTGGCCGACGCGATCTCGCTGCCGTCGTCGAGGCGGAGTCCGGCAACGGCGCCGTCGCGCACGAGGAGGCGATCGACCCGGCTGTCGCAGCGCACTCGGCCGCCTGCAGCCTCGAAGCTCGCCCGAACGGCGTCGGTCAGGGCGCCACTGCCACCGACGGGGCGACCGGTCCGGACCAGGTGTCGGGTGGCGTAGATCGCTGCCGCCACACCGGTGCCAGGCGCCGTGTGCGGCGTGCCCCACACGGTCGGGCCCGTGCTCACCGCAGGCATAACGAGATGCCAGTCGTCGAAGTACTCGGCCATCACGTCGGCCTGGCTCCGCCGGCTCCAGTCGAGCAGACGCCGGGCGCCGCTCCCCTTCCGTTCGAGGACGGTGCGGCTCATGTGGCCGATCGACGGCGGGGTGCGAGCGACGGCGAGTGCCAGCTCGGCCACCGGGGTCGCATCGGCGAGGTACCGGCGGTACCGGTCGACCTGACCGGGGTACGTGTGAGCCAGTGCATCGAGGTGCCGCTCGACGTCGTGGAAGAACAACCACGGCTCCGCACCGTCGTGGAACTGGTGGACAGCGCTGATCTCGGGTTCGAGATATCGCAAGCCGTGTGCGGCGAGGTCCAACTCCTCGGCGATCGGCATCGCGCGCACCATCGTGTGATCGCAGTTGCAGATGTTGAACCGGGCCTCGAGGTCGGTCACGGTCGATGCGCAGCCCCCGACCTCCGGTCGGGCCTCGAGCAGCAATGTGTCGATGCCGGAGCGTGCGAGGTACGCCGCGCAGATCAGGCCGTTGTGTCCAGCTCCGACGACCACCACATCGGCGTTCACGGTCCCGAACCTACTCGGCCGACCGGCGACCGTCCGGGACGTCTCGGACACCACGCTGCACGGAGCATCAGTGGGACATCGCGGTCCGGGATGTCCATGACGGCGTGATACGGCTCGCGTGTGTCATGATCGATGCGCTCCCCGGGAAGTGAAGCGCGGGCACAGATCACCAGCAGTGGGCGGCGTGGCTCCACGGCACGAACGACCAGCTCGTGTGGCGCGACGACCCGATCCCGACGCCTTCGCGTCGGCGGGTCGGTGGGACGCACCCAGCGGTGCACGCAGAGCAGCGTCCGTCGCCGGTCGCACGGCGGCCGGCGACGGCCGTGCGCGCGAGCGGTCGTTGACTCAACCCGGTTCGGCGTGGCTCAACAGAACCTGCAGCAACACGTTCCCGCCGGCTTCGAGATCCTCGGGTTCGGTGAACTCGGCGATGTTGTGACTCAGCCCGGCGACGCTGGGCGTGAAGATCATCGCCGTCGGGCACACGCGGGCCAGCATCTGGGCATCGTGCCCGGCGCCGCTCGGCATCCTCCGGGTCGAGTAGCCGAGCCGTCGCGACGTGGCCTCGACGCTGTCGATCATCGCCTCGTCGAAATCGACGGGTTCGAAGCGAGCGAGCGTCCTCTCGGCGACGTGCACGTCTTCGGCCTTCGCGAGCCTCGACATCTCGTCGTGAAGGCGCCCCTCGGCACGTTGGAGCTCGTGGTCGTCGGTGTTGCGCAGATCGACCGTCATCGTGACGGTCGATGCCACCACGTTGACGAGATTGGGGTGGACGTCGATGCGGCCGACGGTGCCGACCTGGTCGCCACCGATCTCGCCGGTCAGGTCGCGTACGAAGGAGGTGAGCCGGGAGGCCACCAGCAGGGGGTCGTGGCGCAGTCTCATCGGTGTCGTGCCCGCGTGCGCCGATTGGCCCGTGATCGTGAGCTCCGTCCACGAGATGCCCTGGACTCCCTCCACCACGCCGATCGTGATGCCGGCGTCCTCGAGGATCGGGCCCTGCTCGATGTGGAGCTCGACGTAGCAGTGCGGGAACGACGCACCCGGGACCGGTCGCGAGCCGGCGTACCCGATGCGAGACAGCTCATCGCCGAGACGGGCGTCGTCGTCGACGGCCCTCACGTCGAGCGCGGCCTCCACACCCATCCCGCCGACGTACACGAGGCTGCCGAGCATGTCGGGTGGGAAGCGAGCGCCCTCCTCGTCGGTGAAGAACGCCACCGTCACACCGCGCCGGGTGACGATGTCGTGCATCGACAGGGTCTCGATCACCTCCAGACCGGCGAGCACCCCAAGGTTGCCGTCGAAACGGCCACCGGTGCGGACGGTGTCGATGTGGGAGCCGGTCATCACGTGTGGCAGCGACGGGTCCGAGCCGGGTCGGGTCGCGAACACGTTGCCGATCTGGTCGATCTCGACCTCGAGGCCGAGGTCGCGCATCCACGTGACGACGAGGTCGCGGCCCTCACGGTCGGCGTCGGTGAGGGCGAGGCGGGCGCAGCCGAGCTCCCCGTTCGGACCGTCGATCCGCCCGATCGCCCCGAGCGTCTCGAGACGTTCGAGGAGGCGGCGGCCGTCGATCCGAAGATCGTGCCAGCCGGGCTCGACGGGTTCGGTCACGGGCGGCAGGATACCGACACGCCGTTGGCGCTGCGAGTTCGGAATAGGCTCGACCGAACGGATGTTTCATCATTCGATGGGCGCCCAGGGCCCGCCAGGCGCCGGAAGGACACCACCACACCGTCATGAACACCGGCTCGCTGAAGCTCGGCCGCTACTTCGGTATCGATGTCAAGATGCACTGGAGCGTCGGCCTGATCGCCATGTTGCTGGGCGCCAGTCTCGCCCAGACGGTCGGATGGGTCGCCGGCGGCCTCGGGGTCGTCACCTTCCTGGCGTCGATCCTGGCCCACGAGTTCGCCCATGCCCTGACCGCCCGCCGCTTCGATGTTGGCACCGAGTCGATCCAGCTCTGGGCGCTGGGCGGCGTCGCCCGGCTCGATCGTGAAGCTCCGTCGGCGAAGGCCGAGGGCTGGATCGCCGTGGCGGGGCCGCTCGCCAGCATCGCGGTCGCGATGGGGTCGATCGGTGCTTGGGTGCTCCTCGGCGGGTCGGGCGGCGGGAACCAATTCGTCGCCATGCTCGGCTGGCTCGGCGTGATCAACGCCTTCCTGGCACTGTTCAACCTGCTTCCGGGCGCACCGCTCGACGGTGGGCGCATCTTGAAGGCCGTCCGGTGGGCGATCCACGGCGACCGTCATCGGGCCGCCATCGAGGCCGGACGCGCGGGCGTGGTGCTCGGCTGGTTGCTCGCCGGACTCGGTGTGGCCCTGATCCTGCGCGCTCAGAGCGGTGTCTGGCTGATGATCACGGGTGTGTTCATCCTCGCCAACGCCAAGGTCGAGATCGCGGCGGCCACGATCGGCGCCCGGCTCGAGGGCGTCAAGGTTCGCGACCTCACCTGGTTTGGTGTCGCCGCCGCCGGCGTCGACATGGACGCCGACTCGATGCTCTGGCAACGCCGCCGACTCGGTGCCGCCGGTGGGGTCGCCGTCACCGACGACGCCGGCACGCCACAGGGTCTGGTGCTCGAGGACCAACTGTGGGACATCCCCGCCGACGAGCGCCCGTGGGTGATGCTGACCCAGCTGATGGTTCCGTTCGATCGCACGGCACAGGCGGCGCCCGACGATGATCTGGCATCGGTCCTCCCACGCCTCAACCCGGCCCGCCCGGTGGTCACAGTGTGGCAGGACGGCCGCCTCGTCGGCTTGGTTCCGCCGAACGTCTTGCGAGACCGGCTGCGCGCCGCTGGGCTCTGACGGCGGCTCACGCGTCGGCGACGTTCCAGTCGCGTTTCGCCACGGGCGGCTTGTCGCTCCACGGGAAGTTGATCCACTGGTCGGTGCGCTTCCAGACGTAGTCGCACTTGACCACCGAGTGGGGCTTCTCGTAGATCACGGCGGTGCGTACCTCGCCGACCTTGCCCTCGCAGAACTGCTCCACGCTCTTCAGCGTGTGGCCGGTGTCGGCGACGTCGTCGACGATCAGGATCTTCGCGTTGTGGAGATCGACGAAGTCGGGGGCGGGCGGCAGGATCCGGGGCACCTCGAGCCGTTCGTCGACGCCGGTGTAGAACTCGACATTCATGGTGTAGGTGTTCTTGACCGACATCGCATACCCCATCGCGCCGCCGATCAGCAGGCCGCCGCGCGCGATCGAGAGGATCATGTCGGGTTCGTATCCGTCGTCGGCCACCATCTGGGCCAGTTCGCGCGACGCTTCGCCGAACAGGTCCCACGTCATGATCTCGCGCTCTTCAGCCATGCTGCCGACGCTACCGGATGCCCCGTGGTTCACCGGCAAGCACTCCGCGGCTGCGCGATGCCGCCGTTCAGAGGCCGACGATGTCGGTCGGTCGTACCGGGACGCGGTCGATCCGGTGCGCTCGGCCGGCCTGCCGGAGCGCATCGCGGATCGCCGCCACGATGGCCGGGGTGGCCGAAATCGAGGGTGGCTCGCCCACGCCCTTGGCCCCGAGGGGTGCGAGCGGCTCGGGCTCCTCGATCAGGGCTGCGACGACGGGCGCCATGTCGAGCATCGTGGGCAACAGGTAGTCGGTGAAGCTCGCGTTCCGGATGTGCCCGTCGATCTGGACGATCTCCTCCATCACCGCCAGCCCCAACCCCTGGGCGATCCCACCCTCGATCTGGCCGATGACCGAGGTCGGATTGAGGGCGATTCCGACGTCCTGGGCGGTCGCGACCTGCACGACCTTGACGAGCCCGAGGTCGGGATCGACATCGACGATCGCACGGTGTGCCACGAACGCGAACGCCGTGTGGCAATCCCCTCGGCCGAGCGCGTCGAGCTCTTCGGTTCGGCGATGATGGTATTCGACCGTCTCGTCGAGCTCGATGTCGCCGCTCGCCTCGGCGACGGTGAGGCGGAACGATCCGTCGGTCTCGACGACGTGCGTCCCGTCGATCGCGAGGCGACCTGCGTCGACCCCGTGCGTCGCTGCCACGTGCTCGAACAGACGATCGCGGACGGCAACGCACGCAGCCTCGACCGCTCCCCCACTCATCCACGTCTGGCGTGATGCCGATGTCGATCCGGCAGATCCGATGTCGGTGTCGATGCGATCGAGTTCGACCTCGTCGACCCCGAGCACCGACCGCGCGATCTGCTGGGCGATGGTGACGAAGCCCTGCCCGACCTCGGCCGTCGCGAACTTCAGCGTGGCGACGCCGGCCGCGAGGCGGCATCGGGCGGTGGAGTAGTCGTCGAACCCTTCGGAGTACATCAGGTTCTTCATCGCGGCCGCGTAGCCGATGCCCCGGACGATGTTGGCGGCATCGGCAGTGCGGCCGGCACCGCCGGGGAGCCGCATCGGATCGCCATCTCGCCCGCCCACGGGTTCGTCGGGAAAGGGCAGTGCCACGGTCTCGCGGATGCACCGCTCGATCGGTGCGACGCTGTCCATGATCTGCCCCGTGATCAGGTGATCCCCGGTGTGCATCGCGTTGCGCAGCCGGATCTCGACCGGGTCGATGCCGGTCGCCTCGGCGAGCCGGTCCATCTGGGACTCGTGGGCGAAGCACGCCTGTACCACGCCGAACCCGCGCATCGCACCGCACGGCAGATGGTTCGTCCGGATGGCCCATCCGTCGACCACGGCGTTCGGGCATCGGTACGGACCCTGGGTGTGGGTGACGGCATTGAGCAACACCGCCGACGACGTCGAGGCGTAGGCCCCGCCATCGAACACGTACCGCGCCTCGATCTTGACGATCTCGCCCCCGGTGGTCGCGTGGTGGCGCATCCAGATCGTCGCCGGGTGCCGGTGCACGTGGCCGAGGAAGCTCTCGGCACGCGAGTAGTGCATGCGCACGGGCCGGCTCGTGCGCAGTGCGAGGAGGCAGGTGTGAACCTGGAGCGAGATGTCCTCACGGGCGCCGAACGCACCGCCGACACCGCCGAGCACGAGCCGGACCTGTTCCTCGGGAAGCGCGAGGCAGGCCGCGATCTGGCCTCGGTCCTCGTGCAGCCACTGGGTCGCGATGTGGAGCTCGACCCCACCGCCTCCGGGGTCGGGGACGGCGAGCGCTGCCTCGAGCCCGAGGAACGCCTGATCTTGCATGCCTGTCTCGTACCTGCCCTCCACGACCACCTCGGCCGTGATCTCCGGATCGCCCCGCACGATCCGCTGGTGACGCAGCACGTTGCCGTTCGGATGGATCGGAGGGGCGACCCCGTCGATGGCGAGGCGTGGGTCGAGTAACGGTTCGAGCACCTCGTACTCGACGACGATCGCTGCAAGCGCCCGGCGGCAGGTCTCGGGGTGGTCGGCCGCGACCGCCGCCACGGGCTCGCCGACGTAGCGGACGACCTCGTCCGCGAAGACGGGCTGGTCCTGGTCGATCAGGCCGTAGGTCATCGCGCCGGGCACGTCGGCGGCGGTGATCACGGTCTCGACGCCGGCGATCGCCCAGGCGGGGGCGACGTCGATGCCCACGATGCGGGCGTACGGATGTGGCGACCGCAGCGTGGCGCCCCACAGGGCGTGGTCCGCATTCAGATCGGACGAGAAGGCGAAGGCTCCCTGGACCTTGGCGATGCCGTCCGGGCGGGGGGCCGACGTGCCGAGCGCGCCGTGTCGAGGGCGTGTCGTGCCGGCGATGCCGGTCATGGCCCCGGTGATGCCGCTGCCGACGATCACGACGCTGACTCCCGTCGGGCGACGGCGACGCGCTGGACGGCCTCGATGATCCGGCCGTAGCCGGTGCAGCGGCACACGTTGCCCGACAATTCCTCTCGGATCTCGAGCTCGGATGGTTCGGCGTTGCGGTCGAGGAGGTCGTGGGCGGCGATGATCAAGCCGGGGGTGCAGAACCCGCACTGCACGGCGCCGGTGTCGACGAACGCCTGTTGGACGTCGCTCGGAACTCCGGGAGGGGCCAGGCCTTCGACGGTCACGATCGGCTGCCCGACGGCGGCGGCCGCCAGCACCAAGCAGGAGCAGACCAACTCGCCGTCGAGCTGAACGGAGCACGAGCCGCACTCGCCCTGCTCGCACGCCCCTTTTGCAGCGGTCAGACCGAGCCGCTCACGGAGCACGTAGAGGAGGTTCTCGCCGATCCAGGCGTCGCGGACGTCGTGGTCGTGACCGTTGACGTGCAGGGTGTAGTGCTCGCTCATGCGACGGCCTCCTGCTCGCCCGGGAACGCTCGCAGCAGCAGACGTTCGACCATCACCGCGACGGCGTGGCGACGGTAGGCGGCAGTCGATCGATGGTCGTCGATCGGTCGGCTGGCCCCGGACGCCAGCCGACCGGACTCGGCCGCATCGGCAGCACGAATCGTGTTGGCCTGCCAGTCGACGTGGGTCGTCGCGAAGGTCTCGGCCTCCGGGCACCGGATGACGGTGGGAGCGACCGAGCCGAGCGCGACCCGGACCGATCGGGTCGGCCGGTCGACGACGACGCATGCGCTGGCGGTGGCGATGACCATCGCATTGCGGACTCCGACCTTGCTGTAGCCCTGCCAACCGTCGAACAGCGGGATCGTGATCGACTCGATCAGTTCGCCGGGTGACAGCGCGGTTCGCTTCACGCCGACCATGAACTCCGACACCGGAAGGTCGCGTCGCTTGCTCGCCGTGGCGAGTCGGACGGTCGCGTCACACGCGGCGAGCACCGGAAGGCCGTCGCCGGCGGGCGAGCACGTCGCGAGGTTCCCGCCGAGCGTACCGGCGTTGCGGATCTGCGGGCTACCGACGGTTCGGGCAGCTTCGGCCAGCGCCGGGACCATCGAGCGGAGGGGTTCGCGTTCGATGTCCGACCACGCCACGCCGGCGCCGAGCGTCAGGGTGCGCGCCTCGGGGTCGATCGTCCAGGTCGAGAGTTCGGGAATTCGTGTCAGCGAGATGATCGTGGCGCCCGGTGGTGCCGGCAGCCGACGGTGTCCCTCGTTCAGTTCGACCATCAGATCGGTGCCGCCGGCGACGAGGACGGCGGCCGGTTCGACCGCCAGCGCATCGAGCGCGACGTCGAGGGAGGTGGGAACCAGCACGGTCACGGAGCCGACTGTACAAAACGCCCGACTCCTGCGTGGCCCTGCGCCGGCTTCACACCGACGTCACGCCGGACGTCGTCTGCTACGTCACCACGATCCCGTCGATCCCCGCTTCGGGGTCCGGGTACTCCGGTTCCAGTCGTTCGAGGTGGTGACGCAGGATCTTGGCGACGACCAGGTTGCGCACCCACTTGCGATCGGCCGGCACGACGTACCATGGGGCGTCGTCGGTGGTCGTCTCCCGGATCGCGTCCCGGAACGCTTGCTGATAGTCGTCCCACAGCGCACGATCGTCGAGATCGCCGAGCCGGAACTTCCACCGTTCGTCGGGGTCATCGACGCGGTCCTGCAGGCGTTCGCGCTGCTCTTCGTTGGAGACGTTCAGGAACAACTTCACCACCCGGGTGCCCTCGTCGTGCAGCAAGCGCTCGAAATCCCGGATGTGGCCGTACCGCCTGCGCCAGACCCCCTCGGGCACGAACTGCTTCACCCTCACGACGAGCACGTCCTCGTAGTGGCTCCGATTGAAGATCCCGATGATGCCCTTGGGTGGTGCGTGGGCGTGGACCCGCCAGAGGTAGTCGTGGGCACGCTCCTCATCCGACGGCACGCCGAACGAACTGACCTCGACACCGGCAGGATTCACGCCGGTGAGCACCGACCGGATCGTGCCGTCCTTCCCACCCGCGTCCATCGCCTGGAGGACGACGAGCAGGGCGTACTCGTCGTCGGCGAAGAACCGCTTCTGCAGCTCCGCGACCACCTCGATCTCGTCGGCGAACGCCTGCTTCGCCTCCTCCTTGACCCACCCGAAGGTCTCGCGTGGGTCGTGATCGTCGAGATCGAGATCGTCGTCGGCCCGGCACTGTGTCACGACATCGGCTGCCATGCGCCGACCGTATCGCGGGCCTCACGTCACGTTGGCGACGTTCGCCCGGCGTGATCCTCGCCGTGTGCGCAGCGTGATGTAACGTCCGTCACATCACGGCGGCGGGAGCACCCGCCGAGTACCCGAGGGGAAGAGAGCCACATGACTCGAGATCGTCGTCCACGACTGCGGTTCGCGGCCTTGCCGCTGGTCGCTGCACTTGTCATCGCCTCGTGCGGGGGTGGTGACGACGACACGGTCGCCGATGACGACGGAACCGGCGGCGATACCGAGGCGCCGGCCGACGAGCCCGCTGACGAGCCCGCTGACGAGCCGGCCGACGACGAGCCGGCCGACGAGCCGGCACCCGACGACAACACCGACGACGGCTCGCCGACCGTCGAGACGATCGCGCCCGAGGAGAACACCGACCCGGTCGTGGGTGGGACGTTGCGCTACGGCCTCGAGGCCGACGTGAACGGCATCAACCCGGCCGCGTCAAGCCTGTCCTCACCGGGGCTCATGATGGGCAACACCGTGTTCGACACCTTGTCGGCGATGACGCCCGACGGCCAATGGGTGCCCTACCTGGCCGAGTCGTTCACCCCCAGCGACGATCTCACCTCGTGGACGATGACGCTGCGCGACGGCATCTCGTTCCACGACGGGACACCACTCAACGCCGAGGCGGTGGTTGCCAACTTCGAGTCGCAGCGGAGCCATCCGCTGGTCGGCCTGGCCGTGAAGCCCTTCTTCCCCGAGGAAGGTGCCATCGACGTCGTCGACGACCTCACGGTCACCTTCAACCTGCTCGATCCCGACGCCAAGTTCCCGACGGCGCTCAGCGGCCAGCTCGGGATGATCGCCTCACCGACCTGGCTCGCAGCCGCCGCCGAGGACGGGTCCCTGAACCAGGCACCGGTCGGCACCGGACCGTTCGTCTTCGACAGCCGCAGCGAGGACTCCGTCACCCGGTTCGCGCGCAACGACGACTGGTGGAACGGCGAGGTCTACCTCGACGCCGTCGAGTTCTTCCCGGTCCCCGACTCCGCGACCCGCACCGATCTGCTCTTCGGCGGCGAGCTCGACGCACTCCAGACCACCGACCAGGACTCCACGCTCCGCCTGCGCGACGACCCCTCGGTCCAGCGGGTCGAGATCGACGCCGCCGAGGAGTCGTTCGCGATGATGAACTCGGCGGCAGCGCCGTTCGACGACATCCGCGCCCGTGAGGCGCTCACCCGGGCGACGCCGGTCGATCTGTACAACGATCTGATCGGGCTCGGCGTCAACCGCCCGGCCGAGCAGATGTTCATCCCCGAGAACCCGTTCTTCAATCCCGACGTCACCCAGATCCACGACGACCCCGACGGTGCGGTGGCGCTCGCCGCCGAGTACTGCGCCGAGCGCGGCACGGAGGAGAACCCGGTCCTCGGGAGCCCGACCTGCACCGACGGCAAGATCAACATCGAGCTGCAGTGGTCGGGCCCGTCCGTCGTGCAGACCCGCATCGCCGATCTGCTCGACGAGGGCTGGAGCGTGGCGTTCAACGTGACGTTCAACGAGCTCCTCCAGGACGAGCACATCAGCCAGACCGCCTTCGGACAGTACAACGTGGTGACCTGGCGCCAGTTCGGCGCCGAGAACCCGACCAACGACAACGTGTGGCTGCTGTGCCGCACGATCGGCGGCATCTCGCTCAACTGGCCACGTTTCTGCGACGAGGAGCGCGACGCGCTGATCCTGCAGACGATGGCGACGCCGGAGGACGCCGATCGGGTCCCACTGCTCCAGGAGTTGGTGCGGAAGATCAACGAGGACTACCTCTACGTCTTCTTCAACCACACCCTCTGGAACAACGCGTTCACCGAGAACGTGCACGGGGTCTGCGACCGGACGGCTCCCGACGGCTCCCCGCTGGTGTGCGCCACCAACGGGCGCACCTGGTTCAGTTCGGTCTGGATGGACTGAACCGAACCGAACCGAACCGCCCGCCGCCACCCACCGTCCGAGGTCCGATGAACTACTGGTTGCAACGCCTGGGCATGGCGATCCTGCTGCTGCTCGCCGTCAGCATGATCACGTTCGGGGCCATGAACGTGCTCGGCGACCCGCTGTTCAACATCCTCGGTCCGGTGGCGGACGATCGCGACAATCCCGAGAGCCTCAAGCAGATCGAGGCCGCCGAAGCCGAGTTCTACCTCGACAAGCCGCTCCCCGAGCGGTACGCGAGGTGGCTCGGCGACTTCGTCACCGGCGACATGGGTCCGCAGTTCAGCAAGACGGGTGAACCTCCCGTGACCGATCTCATCAAGGAACGCCTGCCCCGCACAGCGTTGCTGCTCCTGATGGCGCAGATGCTCGCGACGATCATCTCCATCCCGTGGGCGCTGTGGTCGGCCGCCAAGGCGAACAGCGCCGTCGACCGATTCTCGACCCTCACGACGTTCCTGATCATCGCACTCCCGAACTTCGCGCTCGGTGTGGTGCTCAAGTACGTGTTCGCGATCAAGCTCGGCTGGTTCCCGCAGACCTTCGTCGCGAGCGACCCGTTCCTCACCCGACTGTGGCAGCTGTTCCTGCCAGCGTTGACGATCGCGCTCCCGGCGGCGGCCGTCTACCAGCGATTGCTCCGGACCGATCTGATCACCACGCTGCAGGAGGACTTCATTCTGATGGCGCGCAGCAAGGGCGTGTCGAAGCGCGCCGTGCTCTTCAAGCACGCCCTGCGGCCGTCACTGTTCTCGTTCGTCACCGTGTTCGGCATCACGACCGGTGGGTTGATCGGCGGCTCGCTGATCGTCGAGACCATCTTCCGAGTCCCCGGTCTCGGATCGGCGGTCGTCGAGGCCGTGGTCACCGAGGACTTCCCCGTCGTTCTGGCGATCGTGATGATCATCGCTGCAGCGTTCGTCGCCGTGAACATCCTGGTCGACGTCGTCTACTCCCTGATCGACCCGCGGGTGCGCCGGTGAGCGACCTGAACGAGATCGCCGAGTCGGAGCTCGACCCCGACGCCGCACCGGAGGCCGAGTTCCTGACCCGCACGCTCGGCTGGAGCTTCTGGCTCGCGATCGCCTGGCTCGTGGTGATCGTGGTCGCCGCGATCCTCGCTCCGTGGCTCCCCCTGAAGGACCCGAACGCGAACTTCATCAACCGCGACCTCGGGCGTCCCCCGTACGCGCCGAGCACGACCCACTGGTTCGGTACCGATCAGGACGCCCGGGACATCTTCTCCAGAACGATCTTCGGCGCGCGCGTGTCGCTCGTCGTCGGTTTCGCCGCGATCGCCTGCGGCATGGTCATCGGCGGATCGCTCGGGACGATCGCCGGCTACTTCCGCGGCACGTTCGACCGCATCATCTCGTTCGTCTTCGTGGTCCTGCTGTCGTTCCCGGCGCTCGTGCTGGCAATTCTCATCACCTCGCTGCTCGACCGCGGGCTGTTCACGATCTCGGCCACGCTCGGCTTCCTCGCGATCGCGCCGGTCGGCCGGCTGGCCCGGGCGACCACGATCCAGTACGCGGAGCGCGAGTTCGTCCTCGCAGCGCGGACGCTCGGCGCCCAGCACCACCGGATCATCGTCCGCGAGCTGCTCCCCAACGTGGTCATCCCGATGGGAGCGCTCGCGCTGCTCGGCATGGCTGTCGCCATCGTCGCCGAGGGAGGCCTCGCCTTCCTCGGTCTGTCGGTCGAGAAGCAGGAGACCTGGGGCAAGCTGATCCTTCTCGGATCCGGCAGTCGCGACCTCGAGACCGCCCCATGGATCTCGATGGCGCCGATCTTCGTGCTGTTCCTCACGGTGCTGGCGCTCAACTACGCAGGCGACAAGCTGCGAGCCCACTTCGACGTCCGGGAGATCGCCCTGTGAGCCGCGAACACGACATCCACCTCCAAGCCGAGGGTCGCGTCGCCCACGGCACGCTGCTGGAGGTCCACGACCTCAAGACCCACTTCCGGTCCGAACGCGGTCTCGTCAGAGCCGTCGACGGGGTCACCTTCTCGCTCGAACGTGGCAAGGCCCTCGGGGTCGTCGGCGAGTCCGGGTCCGGCAAGACCGTGCTCTCGCGCACCATCATGGGCCTCCTCCCGTCGACGGCCGTGCTCTCAGGGTCGGTGAAGTTCGCCGGCCAGGAAGTGCTCGGCCTCGACGCCAAGCAGATGCGCCACCTGTGGGGTCGCGAGATGTCGATGGTCTTCCAGAACCCGATGGTCTCGCTGAACCCGCTCATGAAGATCGGCAAGCAGATCGCCGAGCCGCTGCAGATCCACCTCGGCATGGACAACCAAGGGGCACGCGAGACCGCCGAGCGACTGCTGCGCGACGTCCGCATCCCCGAACCGGAGAAGCGGCTCGGGCAGTACCCGCACGAGCTCTCCGGTGGGATGCGGCAACGGGTGATGATCGCGATCGCGCTCGCGTGCGGCCCGACCCTGCTCTTCGCGGACGAGCCGACGACCGCGCTCGACGTCACCGTCCAGGCCCAGATCCTGGAACTGATCGGCGAGCAGCGCAAGGACCGCAACATGTCGGTGATCCTCGTGACCCACGATCTCGGTGTCGTCGCCGGCCACACCGACGAGATCGCGGTGATGTACGGCGGTCGTCTCGTCGAGAAGGCTCCGACCCGCGAGCTGTTCGCGAACATGCTGATGCCGTACACCAAGTCGCTCATGCGCAGCATCCCGAAGCTCGAGGATCCGTCGCACACCCGGCTGCTCACGATCCCGGGCCGCCCGCCCGACCTGGTCAACCCGCCGAAGGGATGTCGTTTCGCTCCGCGTTGTGCCTATGCGCGCGACAGGTGCCACGTCGAGGATCCGCCGCTCGCGACCGCTCCGACGTCGGCCGATCACGTCTATGCCTGCTGGTATCCGGTCGGCTCCCCCGAGTTCCAGGAACGAGACGTCGAGATCCTGTCCCGGGTCGCGGTCGGAGGGACAACCTGATGGCGGGTACGGGCGATGCCCATCTTCGCGACGGCGACGCCGTGCTGCGCGTCCACGATCTCGTCGTCGAGTTCCCACTCGGCAGGCATGCGGTCGTCAGCGCCGTCGCCGGAATCAGTTTCGACGTGTTGCGCGGCGAGACGCTCGGCATCGTCGGTGAATCCGGCTGCGGGAAGTCGACGACCGGTCGGGCGATCATGCAGATCGAGACACCGACCGCAGGCCGTGTCACGTTCGAGGGTCGTGATCTCACCGAGCTGTCGTTCAACGAGCTCCGCGAGGCGCGAACGAAGATCCAGATGATCTTCCAGGACCCGATCTCGAGCCTCAACCCCCGGCGCCGAGTACGCGACAGCGTCAAGGATCCGCTCGACATCTGGAGCCGCGGCACCGTTCCCGACCGGCTGACCCTCGTCGACGACATCCTGGAACGGGTCGGCATCGACCCCGAACGGGCCGCCGAGAGTCGACCGCACCAGTTCTCCGGCGGCCAGTGCCAACGGATCTCCATTGCGCGAGCGCTGGTGCTCGACCCGACCCTCATCATCTGCGACGAGCCGGTGTCCGCGCTCGACGTGAGCGTGCAGGCGCAGGTCCTCAACCTGCTGGAAGACCTGAAGGCCGAATACGGATTGACACTCATCTTCATCGCTCACGATCTGGCCGTCGTGAAGAACATCAGTGATCGAGTCGCCGTGATGTACCTCGGCAAGTTGTGCGAGGTCGCGTCGAGCGACGACCTGTACGGGCGACCTGCGCACCCGTACACACGGGTGCTGGTCGACTCGATCCCGGTCCCCGACCCCGAGGTCGCCGCGACCGGTACCTCGATCACGGGTGAGCCGCCGTCGCCGGTGAACGCACCGACGGGCTGCCGCTTCCATCCGCGCTGCCCGTCGGCCGACGAGGTCTGCGCCACGACCGAGCCCACGATGCGGTCGATCGGCGACGGTCACTTCGTGGCGTGCCATCACCCTCTCGTCACGCCGGTCGAGGTCGACTGACCGAACGTCCGCCGTCGCTGAGCGCGCGACGATGGTGCACCCATGACCGCCCTCGACACGATCCCAGGGGCCGAGCCCCGGTGGCGGCCGATCAGCGCGCCGCGATCGCTGCGCCGCACGCTCGGCATTCACCGCCACGGACTCGGCGACCCGACGACGCGTCTCGACGCGGGCGAGTTCGTCCGCGCGACCTTCACCCCCGATGGTCCGGGCACGCTCCGGCTCCGCTGGATTGCGGACCCCGTTCCCTCGGAGGAGTGCGGACTTGCCGCCGACGCGTGGGGTCCGGGGGCGGACTGGTTGCTCGACCGGGTCGACGACATCACCGGCGCCGATGACCACCCGATCGTGTTCGACGCCGCGCATCCCGTCGTCGAACGGGCGCTCCGGCTCGGTCGGCACACGCGCGTCGGCGCCTCCGGGTCGGCCTACCACCAGCTGCTGCCGACGATCATCGCCCAGCGCATCACCGCCGGCGAAGCAGTCCGGCAATGGCAGCGTCTCTGCGAGGGGCTCGGCGAACCGGCTCCCGGACCGGCCGCAATCACGAGAGGGCTGCTGCTGCCCCCCTCGCCGGCTTCGTTGCACCGACGCCCGGCATGGTGGTTCCATCCTCTCGGCATCGAGACCAAGCGAGCCCGCGCCCTCACCGAGGTCGCACGCCACGTCGACAAGATGTGGTCGTGGACACAGGCCGGATCCTCGGTGCTCGCCGACAAATTGTCGCTCGTACCGGGCGTCGGCCCCTGGACCATCGGCTCCGTGCTCGGACCCGTCGTCGGCGACCCCGACGCCGTTCCCGTCGGCGACTACCACTTCCCGAACACCGTCGCGTGGGCACTGGCCGGAGAAGCGAGAGCTGACGACGACCGGATGCTCGAACTGCTCGCGCCATACCGGGGCCAGCGCGGACGCGTGCTGTGGGCCTTGGTCACGACCGCCGGGAAGGCTCCGTCGTACGGTCCGCGACAACGAATCCTGCCGACGTCCCGGTGGTGATCGGACCCTCGTCAGTAGCATCACACGATCGTGTCCATCCGTGCGCTGAGTCCCGAGGGGCCGTTCGGCCAATTCGCCGACCGGCTGCTCTGCATCGAGCTTCCCGACCTCCCCGATGATCGTCGTGACGATGCAGTGGCGTTCACGTGCCGCCGGGCCAACGAGGTCCCGACCCCGCTCCGCGTGGGCGTCACGATGCTCTCGGTCGGCGCCGGCTTTGCGGGCTCCACGATCGGTGCCGACCGGACGGCCGCGTGGTTGCGGACGACCCGGCTGCCATTCGTCGGTGAGCTCGCGCGGATGGTCCGGTCGTTGGCATTCGCCTACGTGTGGGAGACCTGGCCACGAACGTCGCAGACCGGGCTCCCCGGTGTGGAGACCCGCTCGTGAGCGGACACGTCGACGCCCGAGCTCACCACGACTGCGAGGTGCTCATCGTCGGCTCCGGCGCCGGTGGGGCGACCACGGCCGCGGTGCTCGCCGAGGCGGGCATCGACGTGTTGGTCGTCGAGGAAGGCCCGTGGGTCGAGCAGGGTTCGGTCGTGCCGTTCTCGCTCGAGCAGATGGATCGTCAGTACCGCTCGGGCGGTGTCACGGTCGCGCTCGGTCGGCCGTCGATCGCGTACACCGAAGGCCGGTGCGCCGGTGGGGGCACCGAGATCAACAGCGGTCTCTATCGACGACCGTCGGAGGAGACGCTGCAGCGGTGGCGGGCGGGTTGGTCGATCGCCGACTTCACCGACGACGAGTTCTTCGCGACGTGCGACGAGGTCGAGTGGGCGCTCTCGGTGCAGACCGTGCCCGGTCGGCACACACCGGCGAGCGAGCGTCTTCGCCTCGGTGCCGAACGTCTCGGATGGCAACACGACGAGATTCCGCGCTGGATGACGTATCCGGACGAGGGCGATGCCGCAGCCGGACGGCGCGAGAGTATGACGCGCACCTACCTCCCCCGGTCGTTCGCCGCCGGCGCCCGCATGCTGTGCGAGCATCGTGTCGACCGGCTGATCGCCGACGACGGGCGGGCGTTCCGAGCCGAGCTCAGTAGCCGTGACGGCGGGCCGGCGACGATCGATTTCGAGCACGTGTTCGTGTGTGCTGGTGCGATCCAGACGCCGGCGCTGCTGCAGCGATCGGGACATCGCGGCCTCGTCGGTCGTCGCCTCGCCGTCCATCCGACGGTGAAGCTCGCTGCCCGTTTCGGTGAACGCCTCAACCTCACCGACGACGTTCCCGTTCATCAGGTCAAGGAATTCTCGCCCGATCTGTCGTTCGGAGGGTCGGCGAGCCAGCCGGGCCTCGTCGCGTTGGCGCTGACCGACCACTGGGACCTGATGCGAGACCACGTGACGGCGTGGGAGGAGATCGCCGTGTACTACGCGGCCATCACCAGTGAGGGTCGAGGGCGAGTGACGGCGGTCCCGGGTCTGCGCGACCCCCTCGTCACGTACCGGCTGACGCGCCGCGATCGCGATCTCCTTCGCCAGGGCCTCGCCCGTCTGGCCCTGGTGATGCTCGAGGCGGGAGCCACGCACGTGTTCCCGTCGTTCAGGGACGCTCCGATCGTGAGCGGCCGAGCCGATCTCGCGGATCTGACCGCCAGATTCGTCGCCGCCACCGCCAGCGTCATGACGGTCCATCTCTGCTCGACGGTGCCCATGGGCGAGGATCGTTCGGTGGCGGCAGCCGACAGCACCGGGCGGGTCCACGGTTCCGCGAACGTCTTCGTGAACGACGCCTCCCTGCTCCCCGACGCGCCTGGGGTCAATCCGCAGGCATCCGTGATGGCAGTGGCGCTCCGCAACGCCCGTCGTTTCGTCGAGGCCGCTCGATGAACACGACGGCGAGTCCGATCCTTCGCCCACCGCCCGACATCACGGTGTTGACGGGTGCCGCCGGATGGCTCGGTACGGCTCTCGTCCACACGTTCGCCGCGGGCGACGGCCCGTGGAGTCGCCCCGGCGTGCTCCGGGTCCTGGTGCGCGATCGGGTCGAGGCCGACCGTCTGCGCTCCGTCGGCGACACGGTGCAACCGGTCGTCGGCGAACTCGCCGACACCGATTCGATCGCACGATTGTTCGACGTCGACGCGTCGGGTGCCACCGGAAACGTCATCGACGTGCTCCACGCCGCCGGTGTGATCCACCCCGGCTCGGTGCCCGAGTTCTTCGAGGTCAACACGGTGGGCACGCGAGTGATGCTCGACGCCGCCCGGGCCCACGGCGCCCGACGGTTCGTCCACGTCTCGTCGAACAGTCCGTTCGGGACCAACAGCCACCCCGGCGACCGCTTCCGCGACGATGAGCCCTACCGGCCGTACTACGGCTACGGGCGATCGAAGATGGAGGCGGAGCTTGCCGTGTTCGACGCGGTCGAGCGCGGGCTCGACGCAGTGATCGTCCGACCGCCGTGGTTCTACGGCCCCCATCAGCCCGCGCGCCAGACCACGTTCTTCCGGATGATCCGGAACGGGCGCTTCCCCGTGTTCGGATCGGGTGGTCAGGCCAGATCGATGGTGTACGTCGAGAACCTCGTCGAGGGGGTCGCCCGAGCCGAGTTGGTCGCCACCGAACCGGGACGCGGCTGGTGGATCGCCGACTCGCGGCCGTACACGGTGACCGAGATCGTCGAGACCGTCGGTCGGGCGCTCGCCGACGAGGGGCTCGACGTGTCCCCGAATCGCGTGCGTGTGCCTGACATCGTGGGGCGCGTGGCCGAGCTCGTCGACGCGACGATCCAACGGACCGGTCGTTACCACCAGCAGATCCACGTCCTCGGCGAGATGAACAAGAACATCGCGTGCGACATCGCCGGTGCCCGCGCCGATCTCGGGTACGACCCCGGGATCGAGCTGTACGAAGGCATGCGACGGAGCGTGCGGTGGTGCCTGGCCCAGGGGCACGTCCTGTGACGCGCAGTCTGGTCACGGGTGGGAGCGGCTACTTCGGTTCGCTCCTCGTTCGTCGGCTCGTCGACCGCGGTCACGACGTTCGCGTGCTCGACCTCCACGACGCCTCCGACCGACCCTCCGACGTCGAGTTCGTCCAGGGTGACGTACGCGAACGATCGGTCGTCCGTGCGGCCGTCGACGGGTGCGACCGGGTGTTCCACAACGTCGCCCAGGTTCCGCTGGCACACGATGAGCACCTGCTTCGGTCCGTCAACGTCGACGGCACGCGTATCGTGCTCGACGCTGCAGCGGACGCAGACGTCGCCAAGGTCGTCCACACGTCGTCGAGCGCCGTCTTCGGCGTGCCCGACACGAACCCGGTTCTGCCGACGACCGTCCCGAAACCGGCCGAGGCCTACGGCCACGCCAAGCTGGCAGCGGAGTGGGCCTGCCTCGACGCCGTCAGGACCGGACGTGACGTCTCGATCGTGCGCCCGCGGACGATCCTCGGCCATGGGCGGCTCGGAATCTTCGGCATCCTCTTCGACTGGATCGCCGACGGCGCCGACCCGATCGTGCTCGGGGACGGTCGCAACAGGTATCAATTCGTCCACGCCGACGACTTGGCCGATGCCTGCATCGCTGCGGGAGAGACATCGGGGCCCGCAATCTTCAACATCGGCACCGATCGGTTCGGCACCATGCACGAAACCCTCGATCACCTCTGCGTCCACGCCGCGACCGGATCCGTCGTCCGATCGCTACCCGCGGCTCCGGCCGCTGCCCTGATGAAGGCGACGTCCAGGCTCGGCCTGACCCCGTTCGCCCCGTACCACTGGCTGATGTACGCCCAGTCGATGTGGTTCGACATCGAGCATGCGCTCGACACGCTCGACTGGTCCCCCGCGTGGTCGACCGACGCAATGTTCGCGCAGAGCTATGACTGGTTCGTGCAGCACCGCACCGACGCTGCCGACGACGACGCGAGTCACCACCGCCGCACCGCTCGCCAGGGTGTGCTCACCGCAGCCAAGCGGACGAGTCGGTGGCTCCCGCTGGCGTCAGGAGACCTCACGTGATCGATCTCGTCGAGCCGCCAGCACCCCTCCGTCACTGGCGTGAGTCGGCGTGGTGGCGAATGCTGGTGCACGCCTTGCCGGTGTACGTGCTGTCGCGGCTGTGCGTCCTGGCGGGAGCGGCGGTGGTCGCTGCCGAGCTCCGGGTCGATGCCAACCTCGCCGACGAGCGCGGACTGCCACTGGCCGATCCGCACGGCACCGAATCGGTCGGCAGCGCGATCCGGCCGATGCTCGACGTGCTCACGTCATGGGACGGTCTGTGGTACATGGACATCGTCCGGAGGGGGTACCCGACCACGGTGCCGCCCGACGTGACGTACCACGTCGAGGAGGCCCGTGCCGCCTTCTTCCCGCTGTTCCCGCTGCTCGGTCGATCGTTCGATCGAATCGTGCCGGGCGGCGACTCGTTCGCGGTGCTGACGATGAACGCGATCTTGGGACTGATCGCGGTCGTGCTCATCGGCGTGCTGGCGCAGCGTGTCTATGACGAGAAGGTCGGTCGCAGCGCTGCCACCCTCGCAGCGCTGTTCCCGGGCAGTTTCGTGCTGTCGTTCGCGTACAGCGAAGCGTTGATGCTGGTGCTCGCCGCAGCGTGCATGCTCATGCTCCTCCAACACGAATGGGTCGCCGCCGGCGTGTTCGCGGCCATGGCCACAGCGACGCGACCCAACGGCCTCGCGCTCATCGTCGCATGCGCAGTCGCCGCAGCCTTCGCCATCCGCGACGAGCGCGACTGGAGTTCGCTGGCGGCCGTCCTCCTCGCTCCGGTCGGGTTCGTCACGTTCCAGATCTGGCTCGGACAGCACACCGGCGAGACCGGCGTGTGGTTCCGTGTGCAACGTGAGGCGTGGGGCGAGGGCGCAAGCTTCGGGTGGACCGCAGTCCGCAACACCGGAGAGGCGATCACCCAGCCGCTGACCTCACCGACCGACACCATCACGGCGGTCAGCGTCGCGGCGACGATCGTGCTGCTCGTGCTCGCATGGCGTGCCAAGCTTCCCTGGTTCCTCACGGCGTACTCGTGGGCGATCGTCGCGCTCATGCTCACCCCCGCCACCGTGACGGCGCGACCACGATTCCTGTTCGCGGCCTTCCCGTTGCTCATCGGTGCCGCCCGCTGGTACGAGCACCGGCGACACACCGACGACACCCTCTGGCCGGCGACGATGGCGGCTTGTGGGGCCGGTCTCGTCGCGCTCACCGGCCTCTACGGGGTGTTCGGCGCGATCCCGTGACGACCGAGCGAACGACCGTGCTCGCTCGCCCGTTGGCGCGAACGGTCGCTGTCCTGGCGGCGTTCGCCTACCTCCCGGCGCTGCTGGCCGCGCCCGGCCGGATGCCGGCGGACAGCAAGCTCTACCTGTACCTCGACCCAGGTCGATTCCTCGTCGATGCGGCCGGTTCGTTCGACCCCCGTCAGTTCGCCGGCTGGGTCCCGCATCAACACATCTCGTACCTGTGGCCGGCCGGGCCGTGGTACTGGGTGTTCGATCAGCTCGGTGTGCCCGACTGGATCGCGCACCGACTCTGGATCGGGACCCTCATGGTGGCGGCCGGCCTCGGTGTGCGCTGGACCGCCCGGCTGCTCGGCCTCGCCACGATGCCGGCCTTCGCCGCCGCGGTCGTGTACCAGGTGTCGCCGTACGTCCTCCCCTACGTGTCTCGCACCTCGGTGATGCTGCTCCCCTGGGCGGGCCTGGGTTGGATCGTCGCGCTCACGATTCGGGCGACGCGACGCCACACCTGGGGCGACCCGGCTGCGATCGCGCTCGTCGTGCTGACCGTCGGCGCGGTCAACGCCACCGCGCTCGCGATGATCGTGCCCGGTCCGCTTCTGTGGCTGGTGCACGCGGCGTGGCAACGTTCCGCGACGTGGCGGCAGGTGACCATGGTCGCGCTCAAGGTTGCGCTCTTCTCGATCGGCGTGTCGATCTGGTGGATCGTGATGCTCGCGGTCCAGGGGCGCCACGGAGCCGAGGTGCTCCCCTACTCCGAATCGCTCGCCGATGTCTCGCTGACGGCGACCTCTGCCGAGGTCTGGCGCGGTCTCGGCTACTGGCTGTTCTACGTCCGCGATCCGGCCGGTGCGACGACGACCGAGTCGCTGCGCTACCTGGTCTCGACACCGGCGATCCTGGTGAGCTACGGGGTGCCCGTGCTGTGTCTGGTGGGTCTGGTCGCGACTCGTTGGGCCCATCGGCGTTTCGCTGCGCTGCTCGTCGTCTGCGGGGTGATCCTCGCGGTTGGCGTTCACCCGATCGACGACCGATCACCGTTGATGCGGTTGCTCACCGGTGGCGGTGACAGCGGCCTGGCGCTGGCGCTGCGGAGCAGCACGCGTGCACTACCGGTGTTGTTCCTCGGGTTCGCCCTGGCGGCCGGCGCGCTCGTCGCGGCTTCCGCGACGGGTCGCCACCGGACAGGCGGGGTCGGGCTCCCGGGGGGCGCCTTGGCCTGCGGCATCGTCGTCGCGATGTCGCTCGCCAACCTGCCGGGGATGTGGACCGGAGCGTGGGTCGATCCCGCGATCGATCGCGACCACGACCCACCTTCTGCGTGGACCTCTGCCGCCGCGGCGCTCGACGCCGCCGACGGCGCAGGGCGTGTGCTCCAGCTGCCCGGCGCCGAGTTCGGCGCATTTCGCTGGGGACACACGGTCGACCAACCGCTCCCGGGCTTGACGGAGACGCCGCTGGTGACGCGCGATCTGCTGCCGCTCGGATCACCGGCGGCGATGGACCTGCTCTTCGCCGTCGATGACCGCATCCAGAACGGCACCCTCGAACCCGGCGCGATCGCGCCGATCGCTCGCCTGCTCGGCGTCGACACGATCTGGCTGACCAACGACTCGGCGTTCGATCGATTCCGGTCGGCTCGACCGGAGGTGGTCCGCGATCTCGTCGCGGGTGCTCCCGGTGTGGGTGCGCTCGAACCGTTCGGTGCTCCGTTCGTGAATCGACCCGAGATCCCGATGACCGACGGCCGGGCGATCGCGGATCCTCGGGTCGGTCGACCCGTCGCGCCGGTGGAACTGGCGCCGATCACCGATCCCGGAGCGGTCGTTCGTGCCGAGGCCGGTGCGATCGTGGTGTCGGGGAACGGGGACGGGCTCGTCGACGCGGCTGCAGCAGGGCTCGTCGACGGTCGCTCGCTCGTGCGGTACAGCGGCTCGTTGGACACCGCCGATCGTCTGACGACCATCGCTGGAGCGCGGGCGCTGATCGTCACCGACACCAACCGATCGGAGGCACGCCACTGGCGGAGTTCTCAGGACGTCAGGGGGTACACGGAGTCGAACGATCCCGACGTCGGCCTCCTGCGCGAGGTCGCGTCCGATCAGCGTCTGCCCCTGTTCGATCCCGCCGACCGCACCGTGCGGACGTACGCCGACCAGCGCGGACCGGTCCAGGCGACCGCCACGTCGTACGGTGAGCCGTTCGCCTACCTCCCCGAGCACCGGCCGTACCGGGCGATCGACGGAGACCCGTCGACTGCGTGGCTCGTCGGGGAGCACGCCGATCCCATCGGGGAGCGGCTTCGTCTGACCTTCCTCGCGGACGTGGACGAGATCACGATCCGGCAACCGGCCGCGCCGGGTCAGCGGGTCATCACGGCTGTCTCGGTGCTCGACGTCGGAGCCGGCGAGCCGGCGGCGTCGCTGATGCTGGACGAGCGATCGCAGAGCGCTGATGGGCAGCCGGTCGCGGTGACGGGTCGGGTGGTGGAGATCGCGATCGAAGCCGTCGGCGGAGGCACGCCGGGCACACCGGGTGCTGTGGCTGCGGTCGGTTTCAACGAGATCGGTCACGGGCTCGGGGCGACCGTCGAGGTGGTACGTCCACCCAACGATGCGCTCGTTGACACACCCACCTCGACTCCGCTGGCGGTGGTCCTCACCCGACAGCGATCGGATCCGATGGACCGCTGGCGTGACGATCCCGAGACGAGCATCGTGCGCGAGATCGACCTGCCGACGGCCCGACGATTCGAGCCGTCGATCACGGCGCGCATCGACGCACGGTCCTCTGACGCTGAGCTGGCGGCCATCCTCGGATGGCCGGTCGTTGCGAGCACCCGGCTGACGGGGTCACCGCGCAACGCCGGGGTGGCAGCGTTCGACGGCGACCCGGCGACGGCCTGGATCACCGAGTTCGATGCTGCCCTCGGGGCGAGGTTGTCGATCGACGACGTGACCGAGCCCGTGAGCCGGATCGAGGTCCGCCAACCCGTCGCAGGTCTCAGTGCGGTCACGGTCGTGGTCGTGCGCTCGGGCACCGAGGAGCGACGTGTCGACATCGTGCCGGATGCAGTGGGACTGTCGGTGGCGTCCCTCGATCCTCCGTTGCCACCGGGGCCGATCGAGATCGAGATCGCCGAGATCGCCGCCGCGACGACGATCGATCGCCGCTTCGGCGACGTCGTGGAGCTTCCTGCGTCGATCTCGGAGATCTCGATCAGCGGTGGCCCGAGCATCCCCGATCCGGCAGCGGCGGCCGTTGCCACCGGTTGCGTACCCGTGCTCGAGGTCGGTGAGGTCACGATGTCGGCGTCGTTCGAGATCGGTGCAGGTTGGATCGACGGCGACCCGATCGGTGTCTCCCCCTGCTCCGGCCCGGTCGAGGTCCGGGCCGGCCGCCAGCTCGTCTCGGTGGTCGGAAGCGGGCTGCCGGTGGTGATCGACCGGGTGGTGCTCGACGACGGTGCGGCAGCTGCGATCGACGCGCCCCTCGCCGGTGAGACGCCGGTCGCCAACGTGACCGAGCAGTCGCGCTTCGCCCGCACCGTCGTGGTCTCGGGCTGCGCCGACGGTTGCTGGCTGGTGCTCGGTGAGGGGCTCAATCCGGCGTGGTCCGCCAGCGCCGACGGTCTCGACCTCGGTGAGCCGACCCTCGTCGACGGTGGGTTCAACGGTTGGTGGATCCGGCCGAGCCCCGTCCCGGTGGTCGTCGAGCTCGAATGGACCGCCCAGCTCCCGGTGACGATCGCGTTGATCGCTTCGCTCGCGATCGCGATGTTCGCGCTCATGATCCTCATGTCGGACCGCCACCGGAACGCCGCCGCGGTCGCCCCGACCACGATGCCGCCGACGTGGTTCGTCACCGATTCGACGCTCGGTGCAACGACCGCGAGGACCGGGGCCGCGATCTGGGTGGTCGCCGCCGTCTTGCTCGGCGGCCCGCTCTGGTTGGCTGGTGGGCTCGTTGGTGGCTGCGCGCTCGTGACGACCCGTCGGCGCCGGCTCGCCGAGTTGACCACGATCTCGACCGTCGCCACCGTCGGGTTGGCCACGGCCTACCTCGAACGCCGAGACATGCCGTTCCCGGGTGGTGGCTGGCCCATCACGTTCGAGGTCCTGCACGGGTTCGGCATGTTCGCCGTCGCCTCACTCCTCGTCGGCGCGGTGATCGCCGACGACGCCGACATCGTGTCCGGCGAACTCGACCGCTCCTCCGACCCCGACGGTGACGACGACGCGCACGATGATCGCGGTCACGAAGCGATCCTGCCGGTCGGGATGCCGGTTCCGCGACCCTGAGGATCGGTACCCTCGGACGCTGTGAACTCCTGGCTGCGCCGCCGTCCGGCGCTTCTGCTCGGCGCCGCCGCAGCCTCGCCCCTCGTTCTCGCCGTCGTCGTCCTGTTGTGGCGACCGTGGGTGCCCGTGCTCGACATGGCGATGACCGAGTTCCGGGTCCGCGATGTCGGTGGGCTCGACACCCCGCTCGTCGGGCTGCCCGGACGGATCGGTGACTTCCCCGACCAGGGCAGTCACCCCGGTCCGTGGTCGTTCTACCTCGTCGCACCGTTCTACCGGCTCGCCGGTTCGTCGGCGTGGGGGATGGAGCTCGCGAGCGTCGCGGTCAACAGCGTGTGCGTCGGTGTCATGGTGCTCCTGGGGCACCGGCGCTTCGGGTGGCGGGGGGCGGTGGTGTTCGCCACGCTCGGTGCCGTCGCGGTCCGGGGGTACGGCCTCACGGTCCTGACCCACCCGTGGAATCCGTACTTCCCCGTCCTCCTCTGGATCGTGGCGCTCCTCGCCGCGTGGTTCGTCCTGCTCGGCGATCACCGGATGGCGGTGCTGGTGACGGTGCCGAGCGTGATCGCGGCCCAGACCCACGTCCCGTACCTCGTGAGCGCGATCGCCGTGAACGTTCTCATCGTCGGCTGGCTCGGCTGGCAGATCGTGGTCGCCCGCCGCGCCGGTTCGACCGGACCGGTGACACCGCTGCTCACGATGCTGGGCGCAGCCACCGTCCTCTGGCTGCCGCCCGTCGTCGAGCAACTACGGGCAGGGCGTCGTGACGGGAACATCGCCAAGCTGGTCCGCCACTTCGCGACCGAGCAACCGGAGGAGCCGATCGGCCCGGTCGCCGCAGGCCGTCTGGTGCTCCAGCACTTCGACGTGTGGTCGATCGCGACCGACCTGATCCGACGCGACGATGCACTCGTCCACCGAGCCGGTCAGGATCGGGGCACGAACGTGGTCGGCGCACTCGTGGTGCTCGTGTGGTTCGCTGCGATCGTGTGGGCGGTCCGCCATCGGCACCGCACCTTGCTGGCACTCCATGCCGTCACCGCCGTCGCGGTCACCGCCGGATGGCTCTCGATCTCTCGGATCTTCGGCAAGGTCTGGTTCTACCTCACGCTCTGGATGTCGGGAGCGGTGCTCCTCGTCGTCATGGCATCGATCTGGACGCTGTGGCTCGTCATCGCAGAGCGGTGGGCCGAGCGGGCGCCGAGCGGGCGCCGGATGGCGTTGGCCGCGGGTGCGATCGGCGCCGTCGTCACCATCGGATCCCTGATCGCTGCAGTGGGCCACCAGGTACCCGAGGACGATCTGGCCGAGGACGTGCGAGTCGTGCTACCGACGGTCACCGAGGCCCTCGATGCGGGTCTCGGCGCGGCCAGCGGGACGGCGGGGAGCTACGTCGTCTTCTGGCAGGAGTCCGTGGTCCCGGGCGCCCAGGGATACGCGCTCATGAACGAGCTCGAGCGGCGCGGGTACCGGGTCGGCGTGCATCCCACGTGGCGCGTGCCTGCCACCGGGCATCGTGTCCGACTCGACGGCGAGTACGACGCGGAGATCCACCTCGTCTCGGGCTCGTGGATCGACGAGTGGCGGACGCGGCGAGGGGTACGAGGAGGTGGTCGTCCACGACGATCGTACCGACGGGGAGCGGCGGCGGTTCGACGAGCTCGAGGCACGGGTGATCGATCGATTGACCGAGATCGGTCGCGAGGACCTGCTCCCGGTGGTCGACACCAACATCTTCGGTGCCAGCCTCACACCTGGACTGCCCGACGACGTCGTGGCCGACCTGGGTGAGATGCTCGTGCTCGGCGAGCCGATCGCCGTGTTCATCGCGCCTGCCGGGAGCACGTTCTGACGGCCGCCGTGGCCACTACCCTCGTGCCGTGATGCAACCGGCGCTCACCCCGCTCGAGCAACAGCAGCTGAACGTCGCGCTGGCCCCCTCGCCGACCTTCTGGCATCGCGTTCGGTTCGACATCGTGCGAGCTGTGATCGAGCGAACCGGCGCCCGCATCGTGGTCGACGTCGGCGCCGGGTCGGGTCTGCTGGGTGACGCCGTGTGTTCGGCGACGGTGGCGTACCGGTTCACCGAGTCGTCGCCCGCGTTGGCCGCGTCGCTCGTCGAGCGCTTCGGCCCCGGCGCTGTGCTCGCGCCGGACGAGCACATCGGCGCCGATGCCGCGGTGACCCTGCTCGACGTGATCGAACACGTCGACGACGATCTCGCGATGTTGCGGGGACTCTGCGATCGCATGGCCCCCGGTGCCGCCCTCGTGGTGACGGTTCCCGCCATGCGTTGGCTGTTCTCGTCGTGGGACACCGATCTCGGACACCGTCGCCGGTACGGCCGGCGCGACGCCGCGGCGGTCGTGACGGCTGCAGGATTCGACGTCGACGAGGCGAGCTATCTGTTCCCCGAGCTGGTTCCGTTCGCCCTGCTCCGTCGGTTCCGGACATCCGATGCCACCGCCGCCGAGTTCCCTGATCTTCCGACATGGCTCGATCGCGTCGGGCACGTTCTCGGGAGGACCACGACGGCGCTGCGTCGGATCTGGCCGGTCGGCACATCGGTCCTGGTCGTGGCGCGGCGGGCGGGGACATCGTCATGACGTTGTGGGTCCTGAGTCCACTGCTGCGCGACACCGAGTCCTTCCTCCGAGTCCGACTCGAGGTCGCCGAGCATTGTGGGGACGCGGCCCTTCCCGGTCCGATCCGCCACGTGGTCGTCGACGACTCCGCCGGCTCCGATCGCGAGGTCGACCAGTTGCGGGCGCTTCCCGACGTCGAGGTCCTCACGCCTCCGTTCAACCTCGGGCACCAGCGTGCGATCGTGTTCGGTCTGCGTCAGATCGCCGACTCGATCGCGGCCGACGACGTCGTCGTCACGATGGACAGCGACGGTGAGGACCAACCGGCCGACGTGCCGCGGCTCGTCGGCGCGCTCCAGGTCGGACACGTGCCGCTCGCACTCGCCGAACGGACCGAACGTTCCGAATCGTTCACCTTCCGCGTCATGTACGTGGCGTTCCGGATGCTGTTCCGGCTGGTCACGGGCACCGCGGTTCGTTCCGGCAACTTCGCGGCGCAGCGTGGCGACTCGCTGGTGACGACGATCGGCCATCCGAGTTTCGATTTGTGCTACTCGTCGACGCTGCTCACGCTCCGTCGCCCGACGGCGACGGTTCCCTGCGCCCGAGGACGCCGCTTCGCCGGCCGATCGCGCATGAACCGGCACTCGCTGGTCGCCCACGGAATCCGCATGATGCTGCCGTTCTCCGAACGAATCGCCGTCCGCATGCTGGTCGCCGCCGGCGTGTCGTTCGTCGCACTGGTGACGATGGTCGTGCTGGTGCTGAGTGGGGCTGCCGGCGATGACCCTGGCGTCGGCGTGCTGTCGATCGTGGTCCTGCTGGCATCGGTGATGGTGGTCACGCTCACGAGCTTCGTCGTGCTGTTCGCGGGCTTCGCCCAGTCGTCGGGGATCGCCGTGCTGGGCATCGAGGCCGCACCTGGCCGTGACCGATGAGCGACGAACCACCGATCACCGTCGGCGCGGTCCGATGGCTGATGTACGTCGCCACCATCGTGCCGTTCGTGACGGCGGCCGGCCGGGCGATCGCGACGGGATGGTTCCCGATCGGTGACAGCGCGCTCTTGTACCTGCGCGCTGCCGACGTCGGTACCGACCACCACCCGCTGCTCGGGTCGTGGTCGTCGGCGTCGCGCTCGCTCGGTCGCGACATCAACAATCCCGGACCCCTCTACGCCGACCTGATCGCACCGTTCGCCCACGTGTTCCCGCCGGGCGTGGGCAATGCGATCGGGGTGGCGCTCGTGAACGTGCTCTGCATCGTGCTGGCGGCGGTCGCCGCGCGCCGGATCGGCGGACCCGTGTTCGAGACCTGGACGCTCATCGTGAGCGCTGCACTCGCCTGGACGATGGGCAGCGAGCTGCTGTTCGACATCTTCCAGGCCCACGCCCTGCTGTTCCCGTTCCTCTGCGCGCTCGTGTTGCTCGTCGGCGCCACGACCGGGCACCGATTCACCTGGCCGTGGCTCGTGCTCATCTGGTCGATCGTGCTGCAGACCCACATCAGCTACGCCTACATCGGAGTCGTCGTCGTGACCGTGGCGGTCGCAGTGGCGGTGGCGTGGGCTCCGCCCCCTCGACGGCTCTGGTGGTCCGATGTCGTCCGGTCCCGCTCACTGCTCTGGAGCGTCGCGGTGGGAGTGGTGGTCTGGATCCAGCCCGTGATCGAGCAGTTCCTCGGCGAAGGCCAGGGCAACTTGTCGCGCCTGGCTCGCAGCGCCGGCGGCACCGACGTGGCGGTCGGGTTCTCGAACGCGTTTCGGATGGTCAGTGCCGTGTTCGCCCTCCCCCCGTGGTGGACGCGATGGGGTTTCGCCGACACGATCCTCCCGGCCGGAACGGTGGCGGGTCCCGACGGCCCGGAGGTCGACGTTCCGTGGCTCCCGAACCCCGTTCTGGCGACGGTGGCGTACCTCGTCGTGGCGGCCCTGCTCGGGTGGTGCCTGCGGTGGGCCGCCGCCCGACGGGATCGTGTCCACACGGCGATCTCCGTGCTGGCGCTGGCCGGACTGCTCGGTTCCGTGGTCGCGCTCGGTCGCCTCACCGTGGGCAGCGTCGGGTTGGCGGCACATCACACGCGGTGGTTGTTCGTGCTGGCCCTGTGGTGCCATGCGACGATCGGCCTCACGGTGATCCGGTGGTGGCTCGCGCGACGGTCCGAGGCGCCGAGCGTGGCGGTGTTCCGGCGCTGGGCACCGGCTGGAGGCCTGGCCGTGGTCGGGGTGCTCGCGGTGGCCAACGTGCCGATGTACACACAGCAGCACGGGCCACTCGCCGACACCGAGGTGATGCCCGCACTGGAGCGGATCTTCGACCAGCTCGGGCCGCTCGGCGACATCGATCCCGTCCGCTACCGGACCGACAACCTCCGGGTGTACGAGCCGTACAGCTCGGCGATCATGGCGGAGATGGTCGAGCGCGGCATCGAGTTCCGGGTCGACGACGAGGTGATGGTGCGCCAGCTCGGCAACCGCCGACGCGCCGACGGGACCGAGCCGTACACGGTCACGCAACTCCAGGGGTGGGAGGCGTACTCCTACGACGGGGCGGACTGCGTCTTCGCTCGCGCCAGCGATGTCGGATCGGCGGGCGAAGCCGAGCTCGCCGGGTTGACGGCCGGGCTCGAGGAACGGGTGAGCGAGCTCGACGTGTCCGCAGTGCTGGTAGCGCCCGAGATGACCGACCGAGACCGCGAGCTCGCCGCCTCGGTCATGGTCGGGGATGCTGCAGCGATCCACCGTGCGATCGTCGAGGGCTGGTTCGGCTGGTGGATCGACCACGAGCTGGTGATCGGTGATCAGGAGGTTCTCGACGATCTCCTCGGCGCGCGCCCGGCGCTCATGAACTGGGTCGGCACGACGTTCGTGCTGACGATATCCCCGCCCGACGGCTGCCCGGGCTGACGGCTCAGCTGCGGCGCACGCCCATCCGTCGCATCCGCCGCAGCCGGTCGGCGACCCCCCAACGGGTCACGAGCAGCATCGACTCGACGATGATGGCACCCGACATCTTCGATCTGCCGTGGGTCCGGTCACGGAAGATGATCGGCGTCTCGACGATCGCGAACCCCTGCCTGCCGAGCCGACGCACGAGCTCGGTCAGGAACGCGTACCCCTCGGCCCCGGTCGTTCCCGGTTCGATCGCCGCCAGGGCACTCGCCCGGTAGGCCCGGTACCCCGACGTGCAGTCCTGCGTCGGGAGGCTGAGGAGGCGTCGGGTGTAGGCGTTCCCCCACTTGGAGAGCAATTGCCTGCGCACTGGCCAGTCGGTCGTGCCGCCACCCGTGACATACCGTGACCCGATCACCGCATCGGCGCCGTCGTCGAGGAGCGCCAGCATGTCGGGGATCACCCCCGGATCGTGGGACAGATCGGCGTCCATCGAGATCACCACGTCGTAGTCCTCGGTGAGCACCCGTTCGAACCCGGCGCGGTATGCGCTCCCGAGCCCCTCCTTCGTCGTCCGGTCGAGGACCGTCACGCCGCCGTGGGTGGCACCGAGGGAGCGGGCGATCTCCGCGGTGCCGTCGGGGCTGTTGTCGTCGACGACGAGGACGTCGACGTCCTTGGTGACGTCGCGCAGCGCCTGCAGGTAGACGCCGATGTTCTCACGCTCGTTGAAGGTGGGGAGGACGACGACGGCACGCACAGCGGGCTGACGCTACCGCCCCGATCGACCCCTTCGGACGACCTCGGCGTGCAGCGCGCGGGTGAGGCCGAGTGCCGACGACTCCCAGGTCAGGGTACGGGCGCGTTCGGCGGCCGCTCGTTCGAGCCTTGCCCGCCGCGATGGGTCGTCCAACACGTCGGCGATCGTCGATCCGAGCTGATCGTCCGCCACGAGGACCCCGGTCACGCCGTCGACCACGCTGCTGCGATGACCGCTGATGTCGGTGGCGACGCATGTGGTCCCGCACGCTGCCGCTTCGGTGAGGCTGAGTCCCCATCCCTCCGCGATCGAGCCGCTGACCACGAGCCAGGAACGCTGGTATCGCTCGATCAGGTCGTGTTGGTCGACACGGCCCGGCACGGTGATCCACGAACCGGCCCGGGCAGCAGCGATCTGCCGGTCCAGATCGGCCCGCATCGGCCCCTCGCCGACGATCGAGAGCGTGAGATCGGGTATTCGCCGCTTCGCCTCGATCGCCGCACCGATCACGAGATCGAAGCGCTTCACCGGCGCCAGCCGACCGACGGCGAGCAGCGACGGATGCTCGGTCCGGACCCCACCGGGGGCGAAGCACGGGTCGACTCCGTTCGCCACCGCGACGACCCGATCCGGCCGGAACCCGATCTGGAGCAATTCCTCGCGTGTGGCATCCGATGGCGTGACCGTCAGCGTGCGGCGATAGAACGGCGGCGCGATCCGGGTCTCGAGCGCGCGTCCGCCGGCGGCCAACGGACCGGGGAGGATCTGATCCCACATCGGCCCGTGAACGTGGTGGAGCATCGTGATGTGGGGCCGGCGGCACCAGACGGGCGAGAACCACGGGACGCCGTTCCAGACCTCGACCAGCGCGTCGAAGCGCCCCATGCGCCGGGTCAACTCCGAGACGATCGTGCGCGGGAACACGGAGTAGCGACTCCCCCGCCGCACCACGTCGTAGCCGTTGCGACGAGCGACCGACGGCAGGCCGACAGCGGCCGACGTTCGGTGCAGCACATCGAGTCCGTGGTCTGCCCAGCGGCGCATGAACTCGTCGGCGTGCACCTCCGATCCGCCGGCGTCGGGGTCGTCGAGGTCGCGCCACGCGAGGACGTGGACGCGACGGACACCGTGGCGTCCGAGATCATCGACGTACCAGGCGAGGTCGCGGTCGTCGCTCACCCGAGCTCCTCGAGGATCACGGCGACCGGGTCGGGGCCACCGATGTACGCGATCACGTCGGCGCCGCCGTCTCGTACGCGGGCGTCGTCGCCGTGGAGGAGGACGAGGCGGTACGGCTCGGTCCCGTCGGCGACGCGGCTCTCGCCGAAGCGCCGTCGCTGCTGCGTTCCCTCCAGGCGGTACTCGAACCCGCGATCGCGGAGCACGACGGCGACCGGATAGGCGAAGGGGTGGCCGAAGTACATCCGGCTCTGGTCGATGACGACCGGACCGTCGATGCGTCCGAGATCGGCCGCCTCCAGCTGTTCCGTGAGGTCAGTGGTGGCGACGATCCGGTCCCGGTAGACCTCGGGCTGATCGACCTGGTACGACGTCGGGAGGTTCAGCCCGACGATGGCCACCAGGGGCACGGCGAACGCGACCGCCGCATGTCGTGGATCCCGCACCCGGACGTACCGCTGCACTGCGAGCAGTCCCCCGATCACGAGGAACGCACCGGTCGGCCAGAGCCATCGGTAGTTGGCCGCGGTCAACCCGAATTGGGTGACGGGCAGTTGGGCGGCGTCCACGACCGACGCCGCGATCGCAGCCGCCGCGACGGCGAGACCCGCCCCCGCGGTGCGATGCGAGGTCCGCCAAGCGACGACGGCGGCGCCGCCCAGCACGATCCAGACGACGACGAACGCCGAGAGCCGGGCGTCGCCTGCGATCGAGCCGTTGGGGTCGTAGTCGGCGAACCCTGGTCGCAGGTACCCCCTCGGTGCGATGAGGACGTCGGCGACGATGCGCAGACCGGTCGCGAAGCCCGCTGCCTCCGTTTCTCCAGGCGACGCGAGGACGGCCCTCAGATTGCCCCACCCGAACCATTGGTCGATCAGCGTCTGCGACCAGAGGACCGCGGCGAGCGCGGCAGCGACGGCCCAGGGCCTGCCATGTGCTCGTGGGTCGTCGGACTGCACGAACGCAATGATCTGACCACCGACCGCCGGGACCGCGACCGCGGCGACGAGGATCGGGTAGCTCAGATGGGTCTGCGTGACGAGGCTGCCCGCCGCGACGAACGGCACGATCGCCCAGCGATCGCCGGCAGCGGCCGCCCACGCCGCGACGAGCACGCACAGGTAGGGCAGCAGCAGGTACTGATGCTGGCGAGGCGTGATGAGCATCTCGGATCCCATCACCCACGTCATCAACGCGACCGCCGCCATGACCGGAAGCACTGCGCGGTAGCCGGCGACCCGGCGGATCAGCCACGCGATCGTGACGATCGCGGCGACCTGGACGACGGCCACCCCGATCGCCGTGCCGGCCATGGGAACGACCTTCGTGAAGGGCGCGAGCAGGTCGAGCTGAAGTGGCCCCAGGTTGTTCACGTCGCGCTCGATGTCGGCCGATCCCGATGACCAGGCCCCGAGCAGCGGGTGGTGCTCGGTCGCGACGTCGAGCGATCGAAGGGTGAAATAGGCGTCGTCGCCCTGCGGCACCCAGCGTCCGGTCGACGCCCGTCCGGCCGCGACGACGACGGGGAGCGACGCGAGCCCGGTCGCGACGAACGCGGTCGTGCGGTCGCGAACGAGGTCGGGGTCTGGTGGGACTGACGTCATGGGGTCCTGCTCGCTGATCGGCTCGCCCCGGAAGGCTACGGCCCCCGCCGCAGGGGCGAGCGGACCCACCCGGCCAGGTCGAGCGAAACCGGTGATCGCAGTTCGACACGTGGCTCGCGTTCGGAGGAGGACGGACCGTGCGATACCGCACGACCTGATCGGGTGATCACAGGCCGAACGGGCGGTCGCTCGCTACCGTTGCGCCGATGGCGATCGAGCCGAACCGGACCTTCGTGTTGGGCGGTGCGCTCCCCCGTCGCCCGAGTCCGGCGATGTGGAGGGGTGCGCTGTCGGTCGCGGCCGTCCTCGTGGCCGTCGGGTTGCCACTGCGCGGGCTCTATCGCGGCACCGGCGCCTCGATGGAGGAAGGCTTCATGCTGGTCTTCCCGTCGCTCGTCCAGCAGGGCAAGGTCCCCAACGTCGATTTCCTCCACCTCTACGGGCCGGCATCGCTCGACATGCTCGCGCTCTGGTACCGGATCTTCGGGGACTCGCTCGAGAGCGAGCGCACGTTCGGACTGTTCCAACATCTCGGGATCATCTTCGGCATGTATGCGCTCGCTCGGGCGTTCGGGTATCTCACCGCCGTGGGAGCGGCTCTGGTGGCCACGGTCCTGATCCTGACGCCGATCGGGTTGACCGCGCTCGCCTGGCACGGTGGTGTGGCGCTGGGACTGTGGGCGCTGGTCTTCGCCGTCCGGGCGCGTGCGACCGCGCACACGGGCGCGTGGTGGGTGGCCGGCGGGCTCGGCGGGCTCGCGCTGGGTTTTCGACCCGATCTCGCGATCGCGCTCGGCCTGGCGTTCGGTTGGGCGCTGTGGCGACGCCGCTCCGACGCTCTCGTGGTCGCGGGGGGCGCGACGATCGGATTGCTGCCGATGCTCGTCCATCTCGTGCGTGTCGGCCCCGTCGACGCGATCGACGGGATGGTGATCGACCCGGTGGTCCGCCTGCGTCCGGGCCGTGAGCTCCCACGACCGCCGAGCTGGGGGCGGGTCGATGGTGCGCTCCAAGCCGTCGCCGAGAGCCTGCCGCCGTGGTGGCGGTTTCCCGCTCCGGCTGCGAGCCAGCAGCTGTTCCTCTGGTTCTGGGTCGTGGTGCTGATCGCGATCGCCGTGGCGTTCTGGTCGATCCGCGATCATCGACACAACGGCGGCGGGCCCGGCTCGCCGTCCGACGCCCTCGTGATCGGTTCGCTCTTCGGTCTCGGGATCCTCCCGCAGGCGCTGCAGAGACCGGATTCGACTCACCTGGCATGGGTGGCGGTGGTCTCGTGGCCGTTGGCCGTCGTCGTCCTGACCGTGCTGGCGCGTCGATGGCGGGCGTCGTGGGATGGTTGGCGAGCACCGGTCGCAGCAACGCTCGCGCTCGGGCTGCTCATGTTCGTCGTCTGCCCCTTCTACACCTATCGCACCTACCTGCTCCATGGTCGCGTATCGGTCGGGAACCTGCCGGTGCCCTTCGAGATCGAGCGTGATGGTCGGCGCTTCTGGGTCGGCGACCCGGCGGTCGAATCGGCGATCAACGAGATGATCCCCGATCTGGAGGCCAGGGCCGAACCCGGTGACCGCCTCTTCGTCGGGCCGGGCGATCTCGCCCGCACGATCTACGCCGACACCTACGTCTACTGGCTGTTCACCGAGCTGGAGCCCGCCACGTACTTCATCGAGATGGATCCGGGTCTGGCCGATGCCCGCGGCTCGGGAATGGCGGACGACATCGCCTCGGCCGACTTCGTCGTGCTGACGAACACCTGGGGCGGCTGGACCGAGCCGAACGAGTCGTCCCGGCGTGGGTCCGACGAGCACAACGAGGCCGTCGCCGATCATCACTGCCTCGTCAGGAGCTACAACACCAACCTCGTCCTGCTGTTCGAGCGGTGCGACGGCGGCGGTGGGCTGAACCCGGCCGATGTGGCCGGCCGTGCAGGAGGCATCGGCGGCGGCGGGATCGATCCATCGAGCCCGCCCGAGCCGTAGCGAGTCCGGGTCCTGGGCGAGTCCGGGTCCTCGTCGAGCCGCAGTGGCGGCGACACTGTGCCGATGGCGACGAACCTCGTGATCCGACCGGAGCGACCGAGCGATCGAGTGGCGATCGCGCGGGTCGTCGCGGACGCGTTCGGGTCGTCGGCCGAAGCCGAGCTCGTGGAGCGGATCCGCTCGTCACCGGAGTACGTGGCGGAGATGGCCCTCATCGCCGGGCTCGACGGTGAGGTGGTCGGCCACGTGATGATCAGCGGCGCAGCGGTTCGCAACCACGCCGGCGAACACCCGATCACCATGCTGTCGCCGCTCGCGGTCGCTCCCGGGCACCAGGGCCGTGGGATCGGGGGCGCGCTCGTCCGCGCCGTCACGTGCGTCGCCGACGAACGCGGCGAGCCCTTCGTCGTGCTGGAGGGCAACCCCGCCTACTACGCCCGATTCGGGTTCGAGCCGGCGGCCGCGCACGGCTTGTCGATGCCGATCCCGGAGTGGGCGCCGAGCGATGCAGCTCAACTGCTGAGGCTCTCCGCGTTCCGGAACGACGACGTCCGTCTCGTCGGCGACGTCGTGTATCCCGCTGCCTTCGACGGGCTGGAATGACGGAGCAGCTCAGCCGAGTGGCAGCCGGCGGAACACCGGACGCGGCAGATGGCGCAGCACGATGAACACGTAGCGGAGCACGCCCGGTGTCCAGACGGTGTGCTTGCCGGTGCGGATGCCCTCGGCGGCCAGTGCACCGACCACTCGCGGCGTGGTGGCGAACGGAGCGGATCGCATGCCCCGGGTCATCCTCGAGTGGACGAATCCGGGTCGGATCACCGTGACCCCGACGCCGGTCCCGGCGAGGGAGTCACCGAGACCCTGGGCGAAGGTGTCGAGCCCGGCCTTCGACGAGCCGTAGACGAAGTTGCTCGCACGGCCACGTTCACCGGCCACGCTCGACAGCACGGCGATGTGCCCGTGGCCTTGCCGTCGCATCTGACCGGCGAGGGCGAGGCACGTCGAGACCGCCCCCGTGTAGTTGACGTGGACCGCCTGTGCGGCTGCGTGCGGGTCGTCGTCGAAGTCGGCCTGGGAGCCGAGCACGCCGAACGCGACGATCGCCACGTCGATGTCCCCGTGGTCGGCTGCCACCGCCCGCACGAAGTCGGCGTGGGTCTCGGTGGCGGCGGCGTCGAAGTGACGGACCACCACGTCGAGTCCCGCCTGTGCGAAGCGCTCGGGTTGGGCATCGTCGGGTCGCCTGCACGCCAGCACCAGGGTCCGTGCGGTCGGGCTGAGCAGCTGGTCGACGATGGCGCGGCCGATCTCGCTGGTGCCCCCGAGCAGCAGGATGGTCTGGGGTTCGTTCAACGCGTTCTGCATGGTGGTGTCCGGTCGGGTCGTGGGCTGGTTCAGGTCGTGGACGTCAGGCCGAGGCGACGGCCGAGATCGCTCGCCCAGATGCCGGTGGGGTCGACACGCTCGCGGACTGCGAACCATTCGTCGAGCCTCGGGTAGCCGCGCCGGATCGCCTCCGGCCGGGTCTGGAAGTCCTTGGCCAGGTAGTGGCGTCCGCCGGCGTCGAGGATCGACGAATCGAGGTTGCGCAGCAGGTCGGCGAGTCCGGAGTTGCGGGTCCCGACGTCGATCGCGAGCGTCCACCCGGCCATCGGGAAGCTGAGCGGACCCGGATTTCCCTCGCCGAAGCGCTTGAGCACCGTGAGGAAGATCGGGAGTCGGGCTGCCGAGATCCGTTCGATGACGCTCCGCATCACGTCCTCGGCACCGAACGGGACGACGAATTGGTATTGGACGAAGCCCTGCCGGCCGTACACGCGGTTCCAGTCGCCGACGAGGTCGAGTGGATGGAAGTAGGCCGCGATCGACTGGAGCTCGCCGTGGCGTTCACGCGGCGCCTTGCGGTACCACAGTTCGTTGAAGGCGGCGACCGACAGGCGGTTGATCACTCCGGGCGCCGGCACGACCGGTGGCACGTCGAGGACCTGTCGACCACCGTACGCGAGCGGTGTGGTCGCCTCCTTCGGGCCGAGGTCGGCACGTACGGCGTGCTCGGCGTTGGTGAGCACCCCACGTCCGAGATGGCGGCCGGTGGCGAGGAGGTCGATCCACGCCACCGAGTACCGGACCTCGGCATCGGTCGCGGACATTCGGGCCATGATCTCGTCGAGGTGGTCGATGCGTCGGGTCTCGACCGACATCCGGCTGGTCTCGATCGGGATCAAGCGGAAGGTCGCGTCGATGATGATTCCGGTCAGACCCATCCCACCGACGGTCGCCCAGAACAGATCGGGATCCCGGTCGGGGCCGATCTCGACGACGGTGGTGTCGGCCAGCATCAGGTGCATCGTGGTGACGTGGTCGCCGAAGGACCCGTCGGCGTGGTGGTTCTTACCGTGGATGTCACTGGCGATCGCCCCGCCGACGGTCACGAACCTCGTGCCCGGGGTGACGGGTACGAAGTAGCCGCGGGGCACGATGAGATCGAGCAACTCGTCGATCGAGACACCGGCACCGGCCGTGACCGTGCACGAGTCGTCATCGACGACGATCTGCTGATGGGTCGTGGCGAGCCGGAGCACGTGGCCGCCGGAGTTCTGGGCCGGGTCGCCGTACGACCTCCCGAGCCCGCGGGCGATGCCACCGCGCCGCGGCAGGTCCTTCACGGCTGCGGTGAGCGAGTGGACGTCGACGTCGACGAGCCGGGCGGCGCTCGGGGCGGCCCGCCCCCACCCGGCGAGCAGCGCACGCCGTCCTGCGGACATGGGGCCGGTGACCATCGGGGCCCGAGGCTATCGACTGGCGGACGCAGGACGGGTCCGGCGATCGATTGACGAAATGGTAAGTGGGGGCTAACATGTCCCGCATGGAATCGCTCGACGCCGCGCTCGACGCCGTCTCGGAACCCCGGCGCCGCGAGATCCTCACTCGGCTCGCCAGGCTCGGTGAGGCGCCCGTCGGCGTCATCGCCGAGACGATCGACATCAGTCGGCCGGCCGTGTCGCAGCACCTCAAGGTGCTGCGCGAGTCCGGCATCGTGTCCGAGCGCCGTTCGGGCCGTCAACGTCTGTACCGGATCAACCCCGACGGACTCGCTCGCGCGAGCGGCGATCGAGCTGTTCCTCGTCAACGAACTGGACGACCTCGAGTCCTCCGCCCGAGCTCTCAAGAAGAAGGAACCGCAGGCATGACCGATGCACCGAACCATGGGATCGAGACGAACGGTGGACCGATCGTCTTCGAACGTCTCATCGACGCGACGCCGGAGGAGGCGTTCGCGCTGTTCACCGAACCGGAACGACTCCGTCGGTGGCAGGCGGTGAGCGCCGCCGTCGACCTCCGCGTCGGCGGCGAGTACCGGCTGACGGTGACGCCCGGTCACATCGCGACCGGAACGTTCACCGAGGTCGATCCGGGCCGGCGCGTCGTCTACACGTGGGGTTGGGTCGGATCCGACGACGTCGCACCGGGCTCGTCGACGATCGTGGTCGACCTCGAACCGTCCGGCGAGCAGACACTGGTTCGTCTCACGCACGAGGGCCTCTCGCCCGAACAGGCGAAGGGGCACCACGAGGGTTGGACGCACTACGTGGAGCGGCTGGCGACCGCAGCCGTCTCCGGTGACGCCGGCGCCGACCCGTGGGCCGGCGGCGGAGGTGATCTCGATCACCTCTCGGCGGCCGAGGCGAGCTGGGCACTGTGTCAGCAGGTGATGCTCCCGTTCACGCCCGAGCACCGGGAGCTGCCGACGCCGTGCGCCGACTTCACGGTGCACGAACTCGTCGAACACCTGATGGGCAGCATGCGAGGTCTGGGCGCGATGGCGGGCGCGAGCATCCCGGAGGAGATCCGTGCGGCCAGCGCCGAGGACTACATCGCGCAGGCGGCCGAGGCGGCGTTGGCTGCGTGGCGCACCCGTGGTCTCGACGGCGAGGTGCCCTTCGGAGGCGGTACGGCCCCGGCGGCGGTGCCTGCCGGCATCATCGGCCTCGAGTTCTTCGTCCACGCGTGGGATTTCGCCCGAGCGACCGGCCAGGAGTTCGCCCCGCCCGTCGAGCTCACCGCCTTCATCACGGCGGTCGCCGAGTCGATCATCCAGCCGGACAACCGCGGCGACCGCAAGGGTTTCGCCGAACCGACCGAGCCGGTCGATGGCGATCCGGTGACACGACTCATGGCCTTCACGGGCAGGGCGACGTGACGAGGCCTGTCGGGTTCGGTCTGGCCGGTTCGGCCCTCGCTGCCACGTCGATTCGACAGGACGGAACCGATGAGCGACTACGTCGCGGCACGTGAGACCCTGCGCGCAGCCGAGCTGGCGCTCACGCAGCAGCGCGAGGCGGTCGCGGCGATGCGGCGTGATCTGCCGGAGGGTCCCCGGGTCGACGACTACGTCTTCGGGTCGGTGGCCGGCAGCGTCTCCCTCAACGAGCTGTTCAGTGCACCCGATCGTCCGCTCGTGCTGTACCACTTCATGTTCGGGGCGGCCCACACGTCGCCGTGCCCGATGTGCTCGATGTGGACCGATGGGTGGAACGCGGTGGCGCATCATCTCGCCGAGAACCTCGATCTCGCCCTCGTGACAGCCGCGACGGTGGCCGACAACGAGCAGCTCGCCGCCGAACATGGTTGGGGAGCACTCCGCTGGTTGAGCGCAGCCGACAACTCCTTCAAGGCCGACTTCGGCAGCCAGGACGACGACGGCAATCAGCAACCCTTCATCACGGTGTTCGAGCTCGTCGCGGGTGCACCACGTCTGTCGTACTCAGGCGGTGCCCACATCATCGGGGAGCACTGGCGTGGCGTCGATCTGCTGTCGCCCGTGTGGCACTTCCTCGACCTCACCCGCCGCGGTCGGGAGAACTGGATGCCGGGTCTCAGCGCGCCCGGTTGAGCGGACCGACCTCACGCGAGGTCGATCGCGACGGGTACCACCCGCGACAGCGTGTGTCCGACCGGTGACGTGGTCGTGACCTTGCGGTGCAGTGCGTCGATCTGCTCGGGGCTCGCCTCGCTGTCGATGTGCACCCTGGCTCGGATCGACTCGAACCCGGCGTTGCCGTCCCGCAGCCCGAGGAACGTGTGCAGATCGAGGTCCCCCTCGAGCTCGACCCGGAGATCGCGCAGCTCGATGCCGGCCGCGCTGGCGTTAGCGGCGTATCCGACCGCCAGGCAGTTCCCGAGCGCACCCAGGAGCTGCTCGACGGGGTTCGGGGCCTGATCGGTGCCGCCGAGACCGGCCGGTTCGTCCGATGGGACCGGCGCGAAATCGCGGATGGACGCCTCGGAACGGAACGCACCCGTCCACTGCACGGACGCGCTCCAGGTCGTTGCGGCCTTCTCGGCGTCGTCGATGATCGCGCTGGCGAGGCCCCCGACGGCTTCGAGGTCGACGTCGTTCAGCGGGCGGGTGGCGGTGTCGCTCATGGTGGTGTCTCCAGGGGTCGCGGGGCAAAATGCCGACTTGTTCACTCGGGATTCGAACACGACCGTCACGAAAAGTCAACCAATTTAGTCGGGTTTCAGTCATCAACCAGTCGGTGCCCGCCGCGTCGTCTTGGAGCGACGCCCGCTCACCGAGCGGCACACGGACGCAACACCCGGATCGGGATTCGATGACCAGACCAGCACGTGAACTCATCGAGGGCCGGGCCGTGCTGGTGGTGATCGACATCCAGGCCGGCGCGCCGGCAGGCGCCGAGCCGTCCGCTCTGCCGTTCATGCCCGGCTACCAGGAGCACATGGACCGGGCGCCGGCGCTCGTCGACACGGCACGCGAGTGCGGCGTCCCAGTGGTCTTCTTCCAGGAGGCACATCTCCGCGACCTGATCGACTTCGGTCGCGAGCTCGACGGCGCGGAGGACGTTCATCTCCTCGAGGGGGATCCCGGCACCGAGATCGCCGAGGCGCTCGGCGATCGGCCCGACGACTACGTCATCCGGAAGCGACGCTACTCGTGCTTCTTCGGCACCGAGCTCGAGATCCTGACGGGACCAGGGCTCACGCAGTTCATGCGGATACCACGACCACGCCAGGTCCATCGGTTGATCATCGTGTCGACCTGCACGGCTTCCTTCGAGAGGAAGTAGCTCCTGCCGGCCTCATCGAGGTTGTGGGCGGAACAGAAGGCCTCGATGTCGTCGCCGAGGTCAAGAGCGAGGGCTTCTCTGACCTGCTGACAGCGCCCGGCAAGCGAATCCCGGCCAGCGAAGCCAGGCGCGTGATCGCGGCGCCGTCGGCCAGCTTCGGGACGAGCCCTTGGCTGACGCGCTTCGATCCGAGGAGGTTGACGGCGAGGACTGCAGGCGCTGTCGGCGGCAGTCCGGCGATGTTGCACAGCCCGTCGAGTCCATCGGGAAGATCTGCGATCAACTGGTCGATCGCGGCAGCATCACCGAGGTCCACCTGGAAGAACTGGTCACAACCCTCCGCCGGATTGCCGTCGATGCCGAGGGTTGACGCACCGTGACGCTGCAGCTCAGGGGCTGTCTCCGCACCGATCGCGGAAGCGACTCCGGTCACCGCGATGGTCGTGTTCTCCAACACGTCACGTCTCATTCTCGATGTGAACCCTGGTGGATGATCGCACGGTACTGGACGATCGCGGTGGCCCACTCGAACGCCGGCCTGCCGGTCAGCGTGTCGACGGCAGCAACGCCTTAGGGTTTCCGACGTGAGCGAACGAGCCGAGGGATGGACCGACGAGACGTGGGTGGTCGCCGGTGGACGTCCCGGTTCGCCAGGCGTCTCGCTGAACGTGCCGATCGTGCCCGTGTCGAACTATCGATTGGGCACCGATCTCTCATACTCCCGCAACGACGGGTCCCCGACCTGGGAGGCGTTCGAAGCCGTCGTCGCCGGGCTCGAAGGCGGCGACACGGTGTCGTTCGCCTCGGGCATGGCGGCGATCAGCGCGGTCTTCGATCTCTTGCCCGGCGATGCATTCGTCGCGATCCCGAGCGACTGCTACCAGGGCGTGGAGGGTGTGGCCGCTCAGGGCGAAGCTGCCGGTCGCTGGACCGCCGAGCGGATCGCGACCGATGACACCGAACGATGGCTCGCCGTCGCGCCGAGAGCCGACCTCATGTGGGTGGAGACACCGTCCAATCCCCTGTTGCTCGTCGCGGATCTGGCGGCGATCGCATCCGCCGAACGGCGTCCCGGTGCCGTGTTGGCGGTCGACAACACCTTTGCCACCCCGATCAACCAGCGCCCCTTGGCGCTCGGGGCCGACATCTCCGTGCAGTCCGCCACGAAGTTCCTGGGTGGCCACTCCGACCTGCTGGGCGGCACCGCGAGCACGGCCGATGCCGAGCTCGCGAGCCGGCTGCGACGCAATCGTTCGCTCCACGGGGCGACATCCGGCATGCTCGAGTCGTACCTCGCCCTGCGAGGGACGCGCACCCTCGCGCTCCGTCTCGAACGTTGCCAGGACAACGCGGGCGAGATCGCGCGCCGACTGGCGGAGCATCCGAACGTCGACGTCGTTCGCTACCCCGGTCTGCCCGGACATCCCGGGCACGAGATCGCATCGCGGCAACTCGCCGGCTTCGGATCGGTGCTCAGCTTCGACGTCGTGGGTGGCGGCGACGCTGCCGATGCCGTCTGCCGGTCCGTCCGGCTGATCCAGCACGCCACCAGCCTCGGCGGTGTGGAATCGACGATGGAGCGCCGATCGGTCATCCGAGGCCAGGAGCATCTGCCCGCTGGGCTGCTCCGACTCAGCGTCGGCATCGAGCACGTCGAGGATCTCTGGAGCGATCTCGACCGGGCGCTCCGCTCCGCCTGACCTGGGGGCTCAGTACGGCCAGCCAGGAACCGGGCGTCCGAACCGTCGGAGGACGGCACCGAGCCCGACCGACAGCAGCACCTTCAGGGCGAGGTTCTTGACGAACCACGGTAGCTGGGCCAGCTGCCGCGAGGCGCTCGCGCAACGGCCCCCCGTAGCGTCGGCACGGTAGATCGCGAGCGAGCGGGAACGCCCGACGTAGCGGAACCGACGATGCCACAGCAACTCGCGCACGATCGCCAGCGTGACACCGACGCTGCTGAAGCTGTCGTGGATCAACATCGCCCCACCATCGCTCACCTCGGCACCCCACTCGGCGATGTCGGCACGAGCAGGTCGGTATCGGTGGGCGCCGTCGACGTAGAGCACATCGATCGGGCCTGGAACCTGCCCGTGGGCACGATCGGAGAACTCACGGATGTGAGTGACCCGACCGCGCACCCCGGCTCGAGTGAGGTTGGTCTCGAAGCGCTCGTGGTCGTCGCCGGCCTCGGCCTCGAATCCGGTGATCTCCTGGGGGCCACGATCGTTGCCGGCGTGGGGATCGATGGCGACGATCTCGACACCGCTCGGCGCACCGAGAGCCAACACGATCGTCGAGCGACCCTGGAAGCTGCCGATCTCCACGATCCGTCCGCCGGCGGGGCACGCAGCCGCTGCGTCGAACAGCGCACGGGCCTGTCCCTCGGTCATCCAGCCATCGACGTCGGCGACCGCTGCCCAGGCGTCCGCGAACTCAGCGCCCGTCGAGCTCACGTGTAGACCGCGATCCCGAACACGACGGCCCAACCGACACCGAGCAGTTGGAGCACCCGATCACGGCCGAACACCTCCTCGGGCGCCGCACCGGCTCCCTGATCGAGCACGAGCGCGTATCGCAGGAACGCTGCCAGCATCGGCACGATCGACAATTCGTAGTACGGCAACTCCGACCGAGCCAGCTCCTTGGTTTCGAACGCCCACACGCAGTAGCTCACGAGCGCACCGCCGCAGGTGACAGCGAGCACGAACCGGAGATAGCCCTCGCTGTACTCGCCGAGGGTCGACCGGACCTCGCGAGCGTTCGATCCGAGCTCGCGCGCCTCCGCGTATCGCTTGCCGGTCACGATGAACAGCGAACCGAACGTCGTCACGAGCACGAACCAGCTCGACATCGGCACGTCGACGGCGACCGCCCCTCCGGCCGCGCGCAACACGAAGCCGGACGCGATCGCCACGAGGTCGAGCACCGCGATGTGCTTCCAGATCGCGCTGTAACTCAGCGTGATCGCCATGTACGCCAACAGCACGCCGACGGCCTCCCACCGACCGGTCAAGCGGGCCAGGACGAACGCGACCAGCGGTAGGACGGTGCCGACGATGCGTGCGGTGCCGAGACCGACCTGTCCCGACGCGATCGGTCGTGTCGACTTGGTGGGATGTGCCCGGTCCGCGTCGACATCGAGGACGTCGTTCCAGAAGTAGGTTCCGCTCGCTGCGAGGCAGAACGCCACGAACATCAGGGTCGTCCGGCCGAGCTGGTCGGCCTGATCGAGCACGCCGGCGGCACCGGGCGCAGCGAAGACCAGCACGTTCTTGAGCCATTGGTGGGGGCGCGCGGTTCGAAGGATCGGATGCATGTCTGGTCGTGTCACGAGGTCGGCGCAACGCTAGCGAGCGGCTGGTTCACCCAGACGGGATGGTCGGCCATCGCCAACAGCTCGCGATCACCGGTCGAGTCGCCGTACGCCCACAGCGTGACCGACTCGCGTTCGACTCCGACGGTCTCGAACCAGGCATCGAGCCGCCTCGCCTTCTCCGGGCCTCGGCAGTTCGGACCGTCGAGCCGGCCGGTGCACGTCGCGTCGCGAACCTCGAGGCGAGTGGCGATGATCGCATCGACGCCGAGTGCGGGCGCGACGACCTGCAGGTACGGCTCGTACGACGCGGACACGATCACCGTGAGGTGCCCGGCTTCGCGATGCCATTGGAGTCGCGCCGTCGTGTCGGGCCGCAGTCCGGAGGTCACCAGCTCGTCGGCGAAGGCGTCTGCGTGGCGCTCCACATCGGCGATCGGGCGACCGGTGAAGACCAGAGCCGTCGCGACGGCGCGAAGTCGATCCCGGTCGCGCTGCACGATTGCCGGGCCGATGCGATGGGCACGCATCACCATCTTCGTCGCCAGCGGTCGCGTCCCGGCGATGCGCCGCAAGAACGGTACGACGCTGTCGCGGCGGGTCAGGGTGTGGTCGAAGTCGAAGGCCGCGACGGTCACGGCAGCTGTCGGAGCATTCACCCGGACGACGCTCCGAACGACTCGCTGAAGGTCTTCCAGAAGCCGGGCCAGCTCTTCGACACGACGGATGGGTCCTCGACGTCGATCCCCTCCACGAGCGTGCCGAGCACGCCGAATGCCATCGCGAGGCGATGGTCGTGGTGGGTGGCGAGTCGGGCACCGTGCAGTCCAGCCGCCGATGGGCGGATGTCGAGCCCGTCTTCGGTCTCGTCGACGTCGACGCCCGCCTTGCGGAGCTCGGCTGTCAGGTCGCCCAGCCGATCGCTCTCCTTCTCACGGATGAACCCGACACCACGGATCCGGGTCGGCGTGTCGGCGACGGCAGCGACGACGGCCATCGTCGGCACGAGATCGGAGACGTCGGCCATGTCGACGTCGATCCCGGCGAGCGATCCCTCTCGGCGCACCCGCACCGATGTCGCCGACCACTCGACCTCGCAGCCCATGGCGCCCAGCAGGGCAGCGAAACGGGCATCGCCCTGCAGGGTGCCCGTGCCGAGCCCGTCGATCGCAACGCTGCCACCGACGACGGCGGCTACCGCGAGCGGGTAGCTCGCCGACGACGCGTCGGCCTCGACGAAGACCTCGGCGGCCCGGTACTCCCCTGCCGCGATCGTGATCCGGTCGTCTCCGATCTCGACCTCATCGAGGCCGAACCACGACATGACGGCCGCCGTCATCTCCACGTACGGGCGCGACACCAACGCGGTGGTGAGCTCGAGCGTGAGTCCACCCGGCAGGTACGGCCCGACCAGCATCAGCGCCGTGACGTACTGGCTCGAGACGTCGCCCCGGATCTCGACCCGGCCACCGGTCGGGGGGCCCTGAATCGTGACGGGCAGGTGGCCGGCCGCCTCGCCCGGCGTGACGACGACACCGAGCTGCTCGAGCGCTTCGTGCAGCGGGCGGAAAGGGCGACGTCGCAACGGCGGGTGGCCATCGACGACGATCGGCCGACCGACCAACGCTGCGAGCGCGGTGACGAACCGCGACGTGGTGCCGGCGAGCGCCGCGTGGAGCATCCTGGGTGGGCTCTCGTCGCCGATCGGCCAGTCGCTCCCGACGCCGACGATCGACACGTTCGTACCCTCGCGCTCTGCCGCGAGCCCGAGGCTCCCGAGGCACGCGAGCATCGCCGCGGTGTCGTCGCCGTCGGGGACGTTCGACAACTCGCTCGTCCCACGTGCGAGCGCGGCACAGACCAGGACGCGGTTCGCGATCGACTTCGAGCCCGGCACGGGGACGGTGGCCTGAACAGGACTCGGCACCGGTCGAACACGGCGAACGTCGACCATGGCTCAGACGAGCGGGGTGACCGCTGGCCTGAAGCCGCGGGCGATCAGGCCGCCACGGAACACATCGCTCGATGCGGCGTCGACGAGCACGACGGCGACGCCGCGATTGCCCTCGGCCATGTGCACCACCTCGAAGTTGGCGATGTTCACCCCGAGGTCGGCCGCGAGGGTGAACACCTCGGCGGCGGCACCGGTGCGGTCGGGAATCGGAATTCTGACCTCGGCCAGCGCCTCGGGGTGGGCGACACGCCCAGGCAGGTTCGTGCGGGCGTCACGCGCGGCCGACAACGTGGACTCGAGTCCGTCGCGATCGGCGCTGTCGACCACCTGACGGATCTCCGAGAGGCGACCGATCAGCCCGTCGAGCGCCATGACGATCGCGGGCCGGTTCTCGGCACAGATGTCGAGCCAGATGTCGGGATGACCCGACGCGATGCGGGTCATGTCGCGAAAGCCTCCCGCGGCGAGGCGGAGCAGGGCGGCGTGCTCCTCCGCCCGGTCGGAGGCCAGCTGCATCAGGGTCGCTGCGGTCAGGTGCGGGACGTGGCTCACGACGGCGACGACCTGATCGTGCTTGTCCGGCGTGAGCGCCACGACCTCGGCACCGAGCGAGCGGATGACCGACGACACCGCCGCCAAGACGAGGTCCTCACTGCGCTCGACCGGTGTGACCACCCAGATCGCACCGTGGAACATGTCGGCATCGGCGCCGTCGAGCCCGTCGAGTTCGCTGCCCGCCATCGGATGCCCCCCGACGAAACGCGGGTCGTCGCAGGCGGCGCACACGGGAGCCTTCACCGAACCCACGTCGGTGACCGCACCGGTCGTCTCGGCCAGTGCCCGCTTGACCTGATCGGCGACCGCCAACACGGGCACGGCGACGAACGTGATCTCGGCGTCGGCCACCAACCCGACCGAGTCGATCGCACCGATCTCGATGGCGCGATCGAGGGTGGACTCCGTGGCGTCCTCGCCGTGCACCCGCCACCCGCGTCGACGCAATCCGAGCGCGATCGACCCACCCACCAGGCCGAGACCGATCACGTTGGCGGTCCGCTGCGACGGTTCGCGTGTCGATGTCACGAGGGTGGATCGTACCGGCGGGCCTGTTCCGCCACGGCTTCTGTGAGGAGGCGCCGCTCCCCCGTCGACAACTCCCGCCAGTCACCCGGACGCAACGAACGATCGGTGATCGGACCGATCCGTGTCCGGACCAGCCGGAGCACCGGGTGGCCGATGGCGTCGCACATCCGGCGCACCTGGCGATTTCGACCCTCGTGGATCGTCAGGCGCAGCACGCCGGGTGTGGGTTGTGAAGCATCAGCAGGCGACGTGATGCCATCGTCGAGCTCGACGCCCTCACGCAACCGGCGGAGCTCACCCGGCGTGACCCGGCCTTTGACGTGGACGAGGTACTCCTTCTCGACGCCGTGGCGGGGGTGCGTGATCCGGTGGGTGATCTCACCGTCGTTGGTGAGGAGCAGGAGCCCCTCGGTGTCGACGTCGAGCCGACCGACCGGGAACACGCGTGGGTCGCCGGGCACCAGCTGGACGACCGTTCGCCGACCGTGGGTGTCCTTCGCCGTCGTGACCACGCCCGTCGGCTTGTTGAGCAGGTAGTAGACCAGGCCCGGTTTGGTGCCCACCGGCGCGCCATCGACCTCGATCAGATCGTGCTCCGCATCGACCCGGCGGCCGAGTCGGGCGGTTTCGCCGTTGACCGTCACGCGGCCGGCCGCGATCAGCTCCTCGCACACCCGCCGACTCCCCCATCCGGTTGCAGCGAGCACCTTCTGGAGCCGCTCGCCGCCCGGTAGCTGCTTGCGCTGCTCGGCCCACTGCTCCCAGAGGGGCGGCTCCGGCTCGCCGTCAGGCGGTGTCGGCATCGTCGTCGCCGGCTGTGTACAGGGGTGAGCCGCCAGATGTCGATTGGGGCAGGTCGGGCAGACCTGACGACTGCTCGGGGTGCACCCTCAGGCCGTGTTCGAGCGCCTCGACGATGTCGGCGTCCGGAATGAACTCGGCGATCGGTGGCAGGTCGTCGAGTGAGTCGAGACCGAGCTTCTCGAGGAACTGCTGGGTGGTGCCGAACAGGATCGCCTGCCCCGGCCCGTCGTCGCGCCCGATCTCGTCGATGTAACCGCGGGCCTGCAGCGTTCGGATCACACCGTCGGGATCGACGCCACGAATGGACGCGACCTGGGCCCGCGAAATCGGTTGCTTGTAGGCGACGATCGCGAGTGTCTCGAGCGCGGCGCCCGACAATCGTGCCTTCTGGTCGTGGAGCACGAACCGCTCGACGTACGGTGTCTGCTCCGGATGGGACTGATAGCGGTACCCGCCGGCGACCCGCATCAGCTGGAAGCCTCGCTCGTCGGATACGTACTCGGCCTTGAGCTCCTCACACCAGCGCTCGACGAGCGCAACCGGTTGTTCGAGCAGCTGGGCCATCAGCTCAGGTTCGACGGGGTCGTGGGCGACGATCACGATCGCCTCGATCGCACGCTTGAACGCTTTGATTTGCTCGTCGACCGGAACCAGTTCGTCGGACATGGCCGCGCAACCCTCCTGACGTGCCTCAGCCGTCGTAGGCGTCGATCAAGATGCTGTCGACCGCGATGTCCTCGGGGGCGCTCCAGATGACCTCGATGTCGCCGAATCGCTCGGCTTGGTCGATGTCGACGCATCCCTGCTTGAACAACTCGAGGACGGCGAGGAACCGCACGATGACCTCGATCCGCTCGCCGAGGTCCGCGGTGAGCCGCCGGAACGAGATCCGGCCGACGCGCGGCAGCTCGTCGATCAGCTCGGCCACCGCATCGGCGACGGTGATCGAGATCGGGTCGACGTGGAACAGGTCGACGATCGGCTCCGGCCGCGGTGTCAGCGCCCGGATCGCCGCACTCTGGAAACGGCGCAGGCTGGTTCCCTCCAGGAGATCGGGCATCAGGCCGGCGAAGCGCTCGTCGGGGCCCACCGTGCGGGGGAACGACAAGTCGGCTTCGTCGGCGAGGCTGCTGAACACCCGGGCGACGTCCTTGAATGTCTTGCACTCGATCAGGCGGGCGAGCAGCAGATCGCGCTCCTCCCAGAGGGAGAACTCCTCGTCGAGGTCGATGTCGGAGGATCCGGGCAGGAGTCGGCGCGTCTTCAGCTCGACCAGGGTCGCGGCGATCAGGAGGAACTCGGTGGCAACATCGAGGTCGAGCGACTGCATCTTGTCGAGCTCGGCGAGGTAGGCGTCGACGATGTGCGACAGGTCGATCTCGTACAGGTCGACCTGTTCTCTGAGGATCAGCTGGAGGAGCAGATCGAACGGGCCCTCGTAGATCGGTGTGGAGACGTCGATCGACACGGTCATGAGCCTACCCGCCGAAATGACATCGATGTAACCACTCGCCGGGAGACCGTCCGGAGCTGTTCAGCCGTCCGCGGCCTGACGGGCACGGTGGGCGGCGGTGTGGGTCCGACTGGCGCAACGCGGATCCGAGCAGAATCGCCGCGACCGATTCTTCGTGGTGTCGTAGAAGACGCGCTCGCAGTCGTCGGCCGCGCACCGACCGAACCGCCCGGTCCCGTGATCACACAACGTCTGCGCCAGCGCCATCAGGAGATCGACGGCCACCTGATGGGCGAACGGGGTGTTTGGGCCGGTCCAGTGGATGTGCAACGCGAACCCGTCGTGGGCGCTGAGCGACGGAGCGATCGCACATGCCTCGAGCTGGCCGTTCAGGGCAGCCACGGCGGGCGCCAGGTCGGATCCGGGGAGCGACCGAACGATCCGGCCGATCGACACGAGCCGATCGGCGAGCGCCCCGACCTCTTCGGATGTCGCCCTCTCGGCGCGCAGGAAGTCGTGCTCCACCAACACGGCCCGCAGTTGCTCGGGCAGAGCCGTCAGCGCGACTTCGTTCGCGGGCACGACCGCGGGCTCCACCCCGTGCCCGGCGAGCAGGTTGGCGAGCTCCATCGTCGCGTCGACCGTGGTGCCGATCTCCTCGTCGAGCGAATCGGTTCGGACGTGCATCCAAGCGACGATATCGCCGCACGAGCTGCCCCGTGAGACGAACGTCACCATGGTGTAAGGAGCTAAACATGTTATGGTCGTGCGAATGTTGTTCCATCCGTTGACTCTCGTCGTCATCGGCGCCAACGTGCTCGGTGCCGCCATGGCAGTCCCACAGGCCCTCAAGCTCGTCGCTGACCGCAGTGTTGCTGGAGTGTCGTCGGCATGGGCAGGCGTCAGCGCCATCGTGAACGCGTGGTGGGGCGTGTACGGCTTCGGGGTCCGGGACTGGGGCATCGTGCCGGTCAGCGTGGTATCGGTGACGGCCTATCTCTTGATCATCGTTGCGCTGGTGCGATTCGACCCTCGTCCGCGATGGGACGTTCTGCGTCCAGCGATCGGTACCGCCACGGCGATCGGGGTGATCCCGCTCGCCGTCGTCATCGTCGGCGGCTGGTCGACCGCGGGCGTCGTTCTGGGCGCGCTGTACGGGGTTCAGCTGGCGCCGGCCGTGCTGGTGGTGTACCGAGTGGCGGACGTCAGCGCGGTGGCCGTGGCGACGTGGGTCATCGCCTTCGCCGAGGCGGTTCTCTGGGGCGTCTACGGGTTCGCCCGCCTCGACACGGGACTGGTCGCGCTCGGCGCGACCGGGGTACTCATGTCGTCGTTGGTCCTGGCGCGGCTCTTCGTCCGCCGTTCGCGCCGAGCTCGAACCGGGATCGGATACGGACTGCCACACGCCCAGGCCTTCGCCTGAGCGCGAGCTGGGTCGACAACCCACCCCGTCGCAGCCGCAGCGGACCGGTATCCTCGCTGCCCGTGACACGCGTGCTCTCCTGCATCCAACCGACCGGCGACGTCCATCTGGGCAATTACCTCGGAGCGCTCCGGAACTGGGTGGCGGGCCAGCACGAGAAGGACGTCTTCCACGGGGTCGTCGATCTCCATGCACTGACCGTCACCGAACGGCCCGACGTGCTCGGCGAAGCGACGCTCGAGCTGGCCGCGATGTTGTTCGCGATCGGGCTCGATCCCGATGTCGCCACCGTGTTCGTGCAGAGCCACGTGCCCGAGCATTCCCAGCTCGGGTGGGTGATGGAGTGCACCGTGTCCTACGGGGAGTTGTCGCGCATGACCCAGTTCAAGGACAAGACCGCCAAGCGGGAGGGCCAGTTCATCGCGGCCGGCTTGTTCACGTACCCGGCGCTGCAGGCTGCAGACATCGTGCTCTACGACACCGACGAGGTGCCGGTCGGCGACGACCAGCGGCAGCACGTCGAGATCACCCGCGACATCGCGATTCGCTTCAACCACCGATTCGGCGACGTCTTCGTCATCCCCGAGGCCGTGACGCCGCAAGCCGGTGCCCGAGTGATGGATCTCCAGAACCCGATGTCGAAGATGTCGAAGTCGGGTGACAGCGATGCGGGCTGCGTCATGCTCCTCGACGATCCGAAGGTCGTCATGAAGAAGTTCAAGCGAGCGGTCACCGACTCCGGGTCGGAGGTGTACTACGACGTTGCCGAGAAACCGGGCGTCAGCGGCCTGCTCGACATCCTCGCAGCCGTCACCGACCGTTCGCCTCAGGAGGCTGCGACGGGCTATTCGCAGTACGGCCCGCTCAAGGTCGACGCGGGTGAGGCCGTCGTCGCGGTTCTGGAGCCGATCCAGGCGCGGTATCACGAACTGATCGCCGACAAGGCTGAGCTCGCACGACTCCTGCGGGTCGGAGCCGACAAGGCCGGCAACGTTGCCGCCGCGACGCTCCAGCGCACCTACGACGCGATCGGTCTGCTCCCGGCGTGAACTCCGTCGAGCCCGGCCGGCTGGAGCCGGTCGATCGACGAATCCTGAAGCTTGCGCTCCCTGCGCTCGGGTCGCTCGCGGCCGAACCGGTGTACGTGCTCGTCGACACTGCGATCGTCGGACGGCTCGGCACCGAGCAGCTGGCCGGTCTCGCCATCGCGGCCACGATCCTGTCGTTCGTGTTCGCCGGTGCGAACTTCCTGACGTACGGCACGACGGAGCGCGTCGCACGACGTCTCGGAGCCGGAGCCACCGCAGAGGCGGCGAACGTCGGCGTCCAGGCGATGTGGCTGTCGCTGCTGTTCGGCCTTCCCGCTGCTCCATTGCTCTTCATCGGCGCGCGCGAGATGTCGAGCTGGTTCGGCGCCGGTGGCGCCGTCCTCGACCACGCCGAGACCTATCTCGCCCTCAGCGCGATCGGCGTGCCATTCTTCCTCGTGACGCTCGCGGCACAAGGGGTGTTGCGCGGCGCGTCCGACTACATCACTCCGCTCTGGGTGTTGCTCGCCGCGAACGTCGCGAACCTGCTCATCGAGCTCGTCCTGGTCTTCGTGCTCGACATGGGTGTGGCCGGCTCGGCACTGTCGACCGTGATCGCACAGATCGGAGCGGCGCTCGCGTTCGTGTGGATCCTGTGGCCACGACTGCGAGCGGCGACGATCCGGCGACCCGATCGTGCCGGTCTCGCCCCGCTGGTGTCGGCCGGCCGCCACCTGCTGCTCCGCGTCGGTGCGATGCTGGCCGTGTTCGGTGGCGCGACGGCCGTCGCCGCTCGGATCGACGACGTCACGCTGGCGGCGCACCAGGTGGCGATGAGCCTCTTCTTGTTCTTGGCGCTGACGCTCGACGCGCTGGCGGTGCCCGCGCAGACGATCGTCGCCGAAGAGCTCGGACGCGACGATCTCCCCACCGCCGCACACGTGGCTCGCCGGGCGGTCCGACTCTCGATCGTCACGGGTGTCGTGCTCGGGGTCGTCGTCGCTGCGCTCGCACCGGTGATCCCCCACGTCTTCTCCGACGATGCGGCCGTGATCGATCGCGCCACCGGCGCGCTGCGGTGGCTGGCCGTCATGTTGGTTCCGGGTGCGGTCGCGTTTGCCCATGACGGCATCCTGATCGGTGCCGGTGACTACCGCTTCCTCGGCCGAGCTGCGCTCGGCTATCTGATCGCCGTCAGTCCGATCGCGGTGTTCACACTGCTCACACCCCAGTTCGGCATCGCCGGAATCTGGGGTGGCCTCGTGGTATGGATGATGATCCGGGCGGTCGTGAACGATCGACGCACGAAGCGTGTCCTCGGCCCCGACGGTCAGGCCCGGTCGCAGAGCTTGAGCGTGTCGTAGGCAGGGCCCCGCTCGTCGATCAGCTCCACCGTCGTGGGGTCGCTGCCCGCACGTTCGGCGAGGACCGATCCGATGTGCTCGTGATCGTGATAGAGCCGGAACCGCTCGGTGCGCCCGCCGACGAAGGAGGCGACGACCCGACCCCAGGTACCGAGACCACACTCGATCTTGCCGACGTCGTGCAGCAGGGCACCGGCGATCTCGGCCCTCGTCGAATCGGGCCGGGCCGCGACGAACCGGCGCGCCACCTTGGCCGAGTGCCGCCGGTCCTGGTTCGAGAGCCGTCGCCACAGGGTCACCTCGCCTGTGAGGAGGTGATCCTCGGCCCAGACCTCCTCGGCCGGCTCGGGTGGCCGCCCGGACAGCGAACCGAAGAACCGCAGCGCGAGGTGATGCGGCTTGATGATCAGGTGTCGGGGTTTGCTCACGATTCGCCGCCTTTGACGGCGCGTGGATGCGCCGCCAGGTAGACCTCCCACAGGCGCTCCTGGCTGACGCGGGTGTAGACCTGGGTCGTCGAGATCGAGGCGTGTCCGAGCATCTCCTGCACGATGCGCAAGTCTGCACCATGATCGAGAAGGTGGGTCGCGCACGAGTGGCGCAGCACGTGGGGCGACAGGTGATCGGTGATGCCCGCTCGCTCGCCGTACTTCTTGATCGCCAGCCACGCGCCCTGGCGGCTCAGTCGGCCGCCGCGCTGGTTGAGGAAGACCGCCTCGGCATCGCCGCGCCGATTCCAGCGCTCGGGAACCAAGCGCGCCCTGCCCGCCGGCGAGAACCACTCGTCGATCGCCAGTGCGGCCGTGGACCCGTAGGGAACGATTCGCTCCTTGCCGCCTTTGCCGGAGAGGCGCACGAGCGTTTCGTCGAAGTCGATGTCGCCCATCGACAACCCGACGATCTCGGAGATTCGAGCTCCGGTCGCGTACAGGAGCTCGAGCAGGGCGCGATCGCGGCGAGCCAGCGGATCTGTGCCGGCGACGGCGTCGAGCAGGCTCGTCACCTGGGACTCGCTCAGCGGCTTCGGGATGCCGGACGGCACGCGGACACCGTCGAGCCGGGCGGTCGGGTCGTCGGGGCGAAGTTGCTCGGTTGCGAGATACCGCTGCAGCATTCGGATCGCCGCGATCTGGCGAGCGATCGACGAACTCGCGGCTCTGGAGGTCCGCCGATCGGCGACGAAGTCGGTGAGTGCCTCGTGGCCGACCGTCAGCGGCGTGAACCCACGTTCGGCCAGCCAACGATGGTACGCCCGGAGGTCACGTCGATAGGCCTGCACGGTGTTGCGGCTGCGCCCCCGCTCGCTCGTCATCCAGACGAGGAACTCCTCGATCTCGAGCGGGAGTTCGTCGGCGTTCACGGCCGCGCCGCTCACTGGTCGACCGGTGACGACGACTCGATCCGGAGCAGTCGATCGGTGGCCAACAGCCCGACCACGGTCTTGGCGTCGGCGATCTCGCCGCGGTCGATCATCACCAAGGCGTCGTCGAGGGGCACGTGGAACAGCTCCATCTCCTCCTCCTCGGGACCGTGCCGATCGTGGTCGACCGGCGTGCACCCGGTTGCGAGGTAGATCGAGCAGACCGAATCGGTCATCCCGGGCGAGGTCATCATGTCGACGAGATGGACCATGTCGCCGGCGGCGAGCCCGGCTTCCTCGATCAACTCGCGTCGACCGGTCTCCGAGGTCGGCTCGCCCGGCACGTCACGCATCCCGGCCGGGATCTCGATGACGTCGCGCTGGAAGGGAGGCCGATACTGACGAACGAGGACGACCGAGGGCAGTCCCTCGGCGTCGAAGACGAGGGGGACGACGGCGACGGCGCCGGGGGATCGCACGATGTCACGCCGGAACGCTTCACCCCGCGGCGACTCGAACTCGGCGACGACGACCTTCCACACGTACCCCTGATGGACGTCGGCATCACCGAGGTGCCGGAAGCCCGTCATCGGCGAGTCACGCCGATCTGTCGAGGCTGTCGGCCGTCGGGTCGGCTGTCGTCTGGGCTGTCGTCTCAGCCGCCTCGTCGAGCATCCGACGCAGCCCCGGCGGGGTCGCGTCGCGTCGCGTCAGCGCGGCACCGATCAGATCGCGGAAGAGCGGGTGGGCGCGATCGGGTCGGCTCTTGAACTCGGGATGCGCCTGTGTCGCCACCCAGTACGGGTGATCACTGAGCTCGATGAACTCGACCAGTCGTTTGTCGGGCGATGTACCGCTGCAGCGGAATCCGGCCTCCTCGAACCGCGAACGGAACTTCGGGTTGAACTCGTAACGGTGCCGATGACGCTCGCTCACGACCGGCTCGCCGTATGCGGCGGCGATCTTGCTGTCCGGAGCAAGGACGGCGTAGTACGCGCCGAGGCGCATCGTGCCGCCCATGTCGGTCACGTCACGCTGATCGTGCATGAGATCGATGACCGGGTACTTGGTCGTCGGGTCCATCTCGCTGGAGTTCGCACCGGTCATGCCGATCACGTTGCGTGCGAACTCGGCGGTCATGGCGTGGAGACCGAGGCACAACCCGAGGCACGGCACACCCTCCTCCCGGGCGAACCGAGCGGCGGCGATCTTGCCCTCGAAGCCTCGCGAACCGAACCCGCCGGGAATCACGATGCCGTCGAGGTCGCGCAGCCGATCGGAGGCGAGCAGTCCCTCGACGTCCTCGGCCTGGATCCAGTCGATCTCGACCTTCGCCTCGTGGTGGAATCCGGCGTGCTTGAGCGCTTCGACGACCGACAGGTATGCGTCGGGGAGCTCGACGTACTTGCCGATCAGGCCGATCTTCACCGGGGCGGTCGAGGCCTCGACGCGCGCGACCAGATCGGCCCAGTACGTGAGGTCGATGTCGTGACCTTCCATGCGCAGCACGTCGAGCGCCACCGTGTCGAGCCCTTCGTCGTGCAGGATCAGCGGGAGCTCGTAGATGTTGCGGACGTCGGCGGCGTTGATGACCGCGTTCTCGGCGACGTCGCACAGATTCGAGATCTTGCGCTTCAACTCCTCCGGTACGGGCGCCTCGCTCCGGCACACGATCAGGTCGGGCTGGATGCCCCGGCTCCGCAGCTCGGTCACCGAGTGCTGGGTGGGCTTGGTCTTCTGCTCCGACGACGGGCCGATGAACGGCACCAGCGTGACGTGGATGTAGCAGACGTTGTCGCGCCCGGCGTCCTTTCGGAACTGCCGGATCGCCTCGAGGAAGGGCAGGATCTCGATGTCGCCGACCGTTCCGCCGACCTCGGTGATCACGACATCGACGTCCTCCGTCGCGACCTGATGGATGCGGCGCTTGATCTCGTCGGTGATGTGTGGGATCACCTGCACCGTCTTGCCGAGGTAGTCACCACGCCGCTCCGCGGCGAGCACCGACTGGTAGATCGACCCTGTGGTCGCGTTCGAGGCGCGCGTGAGGTTCTCGTCGATGAAGCGCTCGTAGTGACCGAGGTCGAGATCGGTCTCACCGCCGTCGTCGGTGACGAACACCTCGCCGTGCTCGTACGGGTTCATGGTGCCCGGGTCGACGTTGATGTACGGATCGAGCTTCTGCAGCGTGACGCGGAGCCCGCGGAGCTTGAGCAGCCGGCCGAGCGAGCTCGCGGTCAGGCCCTTGCCGAGCGAACTGGCAACCCCTCCGGTCACGAAGATGTGCTTCGGCATGTGGGGTTGACCTCCGTCAGTTGGGCGCTCGACCGCTGTGGTTTCGGGCGTGTGCACGACGGGAGATCACCATATCCCGCGCGCTCGACGCAACGCGTGGATTCTCGCGACTTCGATGGTCGATTTCACGATTCGAGCAGGTCGCGTGCATGCCGCAGCGCGGCCGGTGTCTCGGCGCCGGACAGCATGCGCGCGATCTCGGCGATGCGGTGATCGCCGTCGACGCGATCGACGGAGGTGAACGTGGCACCGGCGTGGACGCTCTTGTTCACCACGAGCTGCTGTGTCGCGTTCGCTGCGACCTGGGGGAGGTGGGTCACGACCAGCACCTGGTGGTGGTGGCCGAGGTCGGCGAGCGCCCGGCCGACAGCCACCGCCGCTGAACCGCCGATGCCGGCGTCGACCTCGTCGAACACGAGCGATGACGCACCGCCCGGCCCGCCCGCTCCGCCGAGCACCAGCACGAGACGGAGGGCGAGCATCGCCCGGGCCAGTTCGCCGCCCGACGCCACACGACTCAGCGGCAGCAGCGGCGAGCCCGGGTTGGCGGCGAGCAGGAAGCGCACCTCGTCACCGGGATGGTCGTCGGGGCCGCGACCGACCTCGATCGCGATCTCGGCATCCGGCATCGCGAGCTCACGGAGGCGCTCTGCGACCGCCGCCGCCAGAGCGGGTGCGACCGCTCGGCGTCGCTCGGCGACTGCCTCGGCCGCGGCCCGCTCCTCGGCGATCGCGGTCGTCCGGGCCGCATCGAGTTCGGCGGCGCGGCGGTCGTACTGTTCGAGCTCACGCAAGCGGTCCTCGGCCTCGGTGTGGAATCGGAGCACTTCGGCGAGGTCGTCGCCGTACTTGCGACGGAGGTCGACCAACAACTGGCGACGCCGGCGGATCTCGTCGAGTCGGGGAGGATCCTCCTCGATCGACTCAGCGGTCGTTCGGAGCTCGGCAATCGCATCGTCGAGCTCGGCGCCGAGCCCGATGAGACGGGCGATCATCTCGTCGAACGGCTGGCGGTGGCCCAGCGCGTGCAGAGCCGCGGACAGCGACTCGGTGGCACCACCGTCGCCGCGGAGCGACTCGAGCGCGTTCCCGGCTGCCTCGCGGTGGGCGACCGCGTCAGCGAGGAGTGACTCTTCGCGGCCGAGACGGTCGTCCTCGCCGACATCGGTGATCGCCGCAGCGTCGAGCTCCGCGACCTGGAACCGCAGCAGGTCGATCTCGCGCGCTCGTGCTCGCTCGTCACCGCCCAAGGTCGCCAGCTCGGCATCGACCTCGGTGAGCCGTGCCCGTGCGGCGCGCAACGGCGCAAGATCGATCCGGCCGAACTCGTCGAGCGCGCCACGCTGGGCTGCGACCGAGAGCAGGCTCTGGTGCGCGTGCTGGCCGTGCAGGTCGATCACGCCCGCGGTGATCTCGGCGAGGCTGCCGACCGTCGCTGGCCGCCCGTTGACGTACGCCCGCGATCGGCCGTCGGCGGGCACCACCCGGCTCAGGACGACCTCGTCGAACCCTTCGCCGACCGGGACCAGCAACCGGCCGTCGATCCGTGCCTCGCTCGAGCCGTGGCGCACTGCCGACGGGTCGGCGCGTCCGCCGACGAGCAACTCGATCGCCTCCACGAGCATGGTCTTGCCCGCTCCGGTCTCGCCCGTGAGCGCCGTGACGCCCGGACCGAGCACGAGCGAGGTGCGCTCGATCACGCCCAGGTTCTCGATGTGCAGTTCCGTCAGCACCACACCATGTCTATCAGCGGGAACGTGCGTTCGATCGTGATGCGATCGGAAACACCCGTCAGCGATCGAGCAGCCCGAACTTGGCCTTGAGCACCTGGTGGTAGTGGTGCGCACCGAAGCGCACGAATCGTGCCGTCGACGTCGACGGGATGCAGCGAACGGTGGCGCCTGCACGGAGGCTGCACATGGCCCGTCCGTCGACGGCGACCGAAGCGACCCGATCCCCCAACACCTCGATGTCGACCGTTTCGGTCGGATCGAGCACCAGACTCCGGTCGAACAGCATGTGTGGTGCGACGGGCGTCACCAGGAGCGCACGGTGCTTCGGCGAGACCACCGGCCCGCGAGCCGACAGCGAGTACGCGGTCGATCCGGTCGGCGTCGAGACGATCAACCCGTCGGCGGCGTAGGACGTGAAGGGCTCCCTGTCGATCTTGACCAACAGGTCGACGGTGTGACCCGATTCGAGCTTCTCGACCACGGCCTCGTTGAGCGCTCGCCATCTGCCGATCTCGGTTCCGTCTGGATCGCTGGCGGCGACATCGAGCATCATCCGCTCGTCGAGCTGCCAGTGCCCCTCCTCGGCGCCCATCTCGAATCGCGCCAGGGCATCGGTCGCCTGGTCGACCTCTACCTCGGTGAGGTAGCCCAGGCGGCCGAGGTTGACGCCGAGCAGCGGGACCGCCGCGCCATCGAGCAGATTGACCGCTCGCAACATCGTGCCGTCCCCACCGAGGCTGAGCACGAGATCGGCCTCGGCGGCGGGGGTCTCGGCGGCGAGCTCGTCGAGTCCGAACGCCGCTGCATCGACGGTCGGCATCCACACCCTGTGGCCCCGGTCCCGGAGCCACTGTGTCGTCGAAGCGACGACCGATCGGGCGTCGCTTCGACCATGATGGGCGACGACGACCACACGGATCACGAGCCGGCTCCCGGCGCAGCCGCGTGGACCAGGAACTCGCGATTGCCCTCTGCACCGGTGATCGGCGACTCGGTCCACGCAACCACGGCGCAGCCCGCGACGTGGAGGGCGTCCTCGACCTCTCGACGCACCCTGTCCCACACGACCGGGTCGGTGATCACCCCCCGCCCGCGGCTGACCTCCGATCGTCCGGCTTCGAACTGCGGCTTCACCAGGAGAACCATGGGAGCCCCAGGCTGGCACACCGACACCAGCGGCCCGATCACCAGCCGGAGTGAGATGAACGACAGATCGCCGACGACAAGGTCGACGGGACCTCCGATGGTCTCTCGGTCGAGATAGCGCACGTTGGTCCGTTCCAGGTTGAGCACCCGTCGATCGGACCTCAGCCGTTCGTGGAGCTGTCCGTGGCCGACGTCGACCGCGACGACCTCGCGGGCGCCCCGCTGGAGCAGGCAATCGGTGAAGCCGCCGGTCGAGGCACCAGCATCGAGCGCGCGTACACCGACGACATCGACCCCGAACTCGTCGAGCGCGTGTTCGAGCTTGGTGCCGCCGCGACCGACGAAGCGTGCAGGCGGTCCCTCGACGACGATCTGGTCGCCGGGGGCAACTTGGCGACCGGGCTTCTCGGCGACCGCGCCGTTGACGAGGACTCGATGCTCGTCGACCAGTTGTTGGGCGTCGGTTCGGCTCGCTGCCAGACCGCGACGAACGAGATCGGCGTCGAGTCGCCGGCGACCGCTCAACGATTCGTCAACGTGTGCGGGAGGTGCTGACCTTGCGGACGCCCGACGACCCGACGGCTGCCTTCTTGGCCGCGCTCTTCTTGGCGGTCGTCTTCTTGGCCGCGCTCTTCTTGGCCGCGCTCTTCTTGGCGGTCGTCTTCTTGGCCGCGCTCTTCTTGGCGGTCGTCTTCTTGGCGGTCGTCTTCTTGGCAGCCGCCTTCTTCTTCGCGGGTGCCTTCTTCACGGCAGGGGCGGCTTGGCCGCGGAGCTGGTTGGCGAGCGTCTCGACGCGATCCTCCATCTCGTCGAAGCGACGTGACAGCGACGACATCTGCTTGTCGACCTCGCGCTGGACCATCGACGCCACCTTCTCGGACGTCTCCTTGCCGCGCTGGATGAGCGCGGACACCATCTTCTCCGCGTCGTTGCGGCGAACCTCGCCTTCTTGGACGAGGTTCTTCACGAGGGATTCGGCCTGCTTGCGCGACATCTCGGTGAACTGGACACCGGCATCGAGGAACCTCTGGATCTGGGAATTCGGCATGAGGTCATGCTACCTGCGCCTTCGCGCCGGCTGGCTCAGATCCGGCCGGACACGACCGCATCGGCGACGGCCGCCAGATCGGCGAGATCGAGCTCCGCGGGTCCACCGACCTCGGCGCCGACGGGCGTCACGCCGGTGCGGACGAGCGCGAATCGACAGCCGATCGTGGCGGCGAACCGACCATCGGTGCTGAAGCGGTCCCCCACCATCAACGCGGTCGCTCCCGAGAAGCTCGGACCGCACCGCGCGGCGACGAGCTGTGCCATCGGCGCATGCGGTTTGCCGGCGATGATCGGCGCGGTGCCCGACGCCGTCGCGACGGCGGCGACGAGCGCGCCGCCACCAGGGATCGGACCATCGGGGGTCGGGAAGGTCGCATCGTCGTTCGTCGCGACGAACCTGGCGCCACCACGAATCGCTCGGTTCGCTGCCTGGAGCCGCCAGTAGTCGAAATCCTGATGGAGACCGACCACGACCACATCCGCATCCCCCTCGCGCACGACCGCCGCGCGACGCGCCTCGACGGCTTCCACCACACCGGGTCCGCCGCAGACGAGCGCTGTCTCCCCGGGTGCCACGAGCGAAGCACCCGCCTGTGCACTCGTCACCACGTCACCGTGGGCCGGGATACCGATCGTTGCCAACGCCGCCTCCTGGTCGGCGATCACGGACATCGAGTTGTTGGTGACGAACAGGACCCGACGTCCACTGGACCGCAACCGTTCGATCGCCTCCTGGGCACCCGGAATCGCGCGACGGCTCAGCCAGACGACACCATCGAGATCGCACAGCACGAATTCGACCGACCCGAAGTCCACCACCGGCGATGCGTCGTTCATCCGGCCGTTGTAGCAGGCCCGGATCATCTGGCAGCCTGTGCGGCGTGCCTCGCTTCGAGCCGTTCACCGCCCTCCGCTATGCGATCGACGATCTGGAGTCGGTCATCGCTCCACCGTACGACGTCTTGTCCGAGGCGGATGTCGACGAGCTGGAGTCTCGCTCGGAGCACAACATCGTCCACGTCGACGTGCCGCGCGAACGTGACGGCGACGGCCGGTACCGCGCCGCCGGTGATCGCCTGCGTTCGTGGATCGCCGACGGGGTCATGGTGCGCGACGACGAGCCGTCGTTCACTGTCTACCGGATGTCGTTCACCGACGCCGCCGGCCGCGATCGCGAGATCGTCGGGGTGCTCGGTGGGCTGGAGGTCGTCGACGAGGGCGCCGGCGGCGTCCTGCCACACGAGCGGGTCACCCCCAAGGCGTCCACCGATCGACTCGACCTGACGCGGGCCACCGTGGCCAACATGTCGCCGATCTGGGGCCTCTCGCTCGCATCGGGGCTGACGCCGTTGCTCGCAGATCCCGGCGCACCCCTCGGTTCCGTGACGTTCGATGGCGTCACCCACTCGGTCGAACGGGTGACCGACCGGGGGCGAGTGGCCCTGATCGCAGCGACGGTCGCGTCCGACGACGTGTTGATCGCTGATGGGCACCACCGCTACGGGGTTGCCCGCCGGTACCGGGACGAGCGCCGCCGCGCCCACGGCTCGACGGAAACGCCTGCAGAGCTGACGCTGACGTTCGTCAGTGAGCTCGTCGCGGAGCAGTTGAGCGTCGAAGCCATCCATCGCGTTTACCGGGACATCAATCACGATTCGCTCATCGAGGCGCTGGCGGTTGGGTTCGACATCACCCCTGCCGGGAATATCGGGCCGTCGACACTGTCGGCGATGGACGAACGCGCTGCGCTCTGCCTGCTCGATCGCGAGGGAGAAGGCCACTGGCTGGCACCACGATCGGGTGCGTTCGACGACGTGCGGGCGCTCGACGGCGTGTGGCTCGAGCACCTTCTCGACGAGACGTCCGCGACGGTCGGCTATCAGCACGGGGTCGAGGAGTTGCACACGCTGCTCCAGACCGATCCGACCGTCACGGCGGCGGTGTTGATCCGACCGGTCAGCGTCGCCGAGATCGAGCGGACCGGCCGCGAGGGCTTGTTGATGCCGCCGAAGTCGACCTTCTTCACGCCGAAGTTGCGGACCGGACTGGTGGTGCGCCCGCTCGACTGAAGAGCCGCGGACCGGAGCTGTCCCGGTTTCGGTGGCACCCGGTGGCTATGCGGCCTGAGCCGCATGGTGGATCTGTTCCTCGCGGACGGGGGATCTCATGTCCGGCTTCGGCGGGTCGTTCGCTGATGAGCACGTCGACGTGGTCCCAGGCCCCGCGTCCGACACGGGCTCTGGGATCCGTAGTGCGCGTCCGGTCCGCAGACACGCGACCAGCTCACGCCTGAGTGCGCCGCGGCCTTCGACGTAGAGGGCCCGGTAGAGCGCGATGTTCCGCCGAGCCGGCCACCACCAGTCGGTTCAGCCGTTGATGAACGACGCGGTCTCCCACGTTCGGTCGCTGTAGTGCTGCTTGACGCCGATGTCACCGTAGCCGTTGGTGTCGCCACCCTCGATGTAGGCGATGGCAGCATCGGTGTACCAGCGACCGCTGAACCACACCCCGGTGCAGCCCCAGGCGTCGCCCGGGCCGTAGGTGGCGCCCCGCTCGACCGTGTTCAGCCAGCCGTACTCACCCTCGAAGCACCCCCGCCAGACGGCGTAGACGTAGTCGAGGTTGTAGGCGGATGAGTTGATCGCATTGACATCCGTCTCGAATGCCGAGTCGTGCCCGTGTCCACCCCATCGCACTTGCCCGAGGCCCCACGATTGGCCGCCGTCACCGTTGGCGGACTGGTACCAGAACGACTCTTTGACGACCTGGGCCCTGACGATGTCCTCGTCGATGCCCCACTTGCACGCGGCCCACTGGATGATCTCGTCGGTCGTGCCGGCGAAGTCGCCGTCGACCCGGTTGAAGCCCGCCCAGTCGTCTCGCGTGTTGGCGTTGGCGCGGCTGCCCCGGTTGGCGTTCGCAGTCGCGTTCTCGGGCCGGATCTCGGCCGCCGAGCGCACCCGGTCGGCACACGCTGCACCGGAGGGCAGGCTCGCTCCGACCGGCAGGGTCGTGAACTTCCCGCCGGATGGCACCGTCGGCGGCGTCGTCGGCGGCGTCGTGACCGGAGGGGGATCACGGTCGACGTTGCCGTCGACGTAGCCGACCGCATCGACGACGACCGTGATCCGCGAAGAACCGGCGATCTTGGCTCGGAGGCACAACTCGCCGCTTCGTGACAGCTCCACGGTCGCCTGGTTCGAACGCCGCATGCCGGGCCACATGTTGAGGCTCGCGGCAACCGGGCGGGTGACATCGCACGGCCAGGCGGTGACGTAGCCGCGGTGACCGACGTCGGTCACCGCGATGTTGACCGTGACACCGTCGGCATCGTTGGGCACGCCGCTCTCGCCGGCGACTCGGAGACGGATCGTCTGACCGTCGCGGACCGAGCCGAAGGTGCCGCCCTGCCCCGTCCGGGTGTCGAGGAGACGGTCCGGCGTGATCATCCGCACCTTGCTCGTGTCGCCCATCCACGCGAACGCGTCGACGACGACGTCGACGTTCTGGTTCGAGGTGATGCAGAGTTCGCCTCCGGTCAACTTGGCGAACGTGAGGTGGGGGACGACCTCACCGGGCTGGTAGTTGAGCGTGGCAGCGTCGGACGTGGAGTCGCAGGGCGTGACGACGACCCGGCCCGTGGCCGACGGGCGGACGACCGTGACGTTGATCGCAGCCCCGCCGGCGTTGGCGGGGATCCCGGCGCGTCCGCCGACCCGGACTCGGTACTCGCGATTGGCCCGGTATTGCTGGGTGTCCCGAGTGTCGACGAGGCGTGCCGGTGCGATCCCGTTGATCTCGCCATTGGTCGTCACGCCGGTCAGGTCGGCCACCAGGTGCACCGGGCTCGAGGCGCCGAAGCAGAGACCCGCGGCCGGATAGCGCAGAACCACCATGTTCGAGACTGCTCGGCCGGGGGCGAAGTTCAGTACCGCGGTCTCGGGCCTCGACGCGTCGCATGGCCAGGCGGAGACGAAGCCTTCCCGGCTCGCGTCGGCCGCAGCGAGGTTCAGCATGACTGCCGTCTGTCCGACGATCGAGACGCCCGGGATCTCGAGGCGAACCTGGTCGACACCGACGCGTCCGCCTCCGACTCCGAGGCCCGATCGTGTGTCGAGCACCCGGACGGGCGCTGTGAGCGAGGCGGCGGCCGATGCCGGCGTTGCCGGCGAAGGTGCCATGGCGAGCATTGCCATCAGCACCGAGGCGAGAACGAGTCCAGTTCGTCGGATCATTGGTCTACTTCCTGGTATCGGTGTGCCCGCTCCGAAGGTCGGATCGCCCAAGTGTATGTCGAAATCATGACGAGACCCGTCACCTGATCGACATGTTCATCTCAGGGTTCGTCGAGGGCCTCAGCGACTCGACGCATGAGGCGCGCCACCGAGCGCGCCCGTCGCGCCAGGGCGAGATCGTCGGCGACGACCTCGGTCCGGCTCTGCGTGGATCCGCCGACCCGGAAGAACCGGCGCCTGACGTGACCGGCGACGACGACCTCGTCACCGACGCAGACGTCGACGTCACGGTCGAAGACGGCGACGGGAACCGACGACGTCACGGTGTCGCTCCGCGTGGTGATCTGGAGTTGGGTGACGGTGCTGCCCGACGGCAATGGTCGGCGTCGCGGCTCGCTGGTCACCATGCCGCGCACGATCACGAGATTGGTGGCATCCATCGATCGTCCTCCGTTCGAGGTTCGAGACGAGGGGAAGCCGGTGCGTGCCACCGTACGTGAGGGGTGTGGCAGTCAGGCCAGGGTGCCGACGTTGTTGAGCTCCTCGAAGGCCTGCCTGAGCCGGGCCACCAGGCTCTCCTCGCCCTTGCGCAACCACCCGCGAGGGTCGTACTGCTTCTTGTTGGGCTTGTCTTCCCCGGTCGGGTTGCCGATCTGGCCCTGCAGGTAGTCGTGCTGGTCGGCCTCGTAGACGCGCACGCCGTCCCAGAACGCCCATTGGAGATCGGTGTCGATGTTCATCTTCACCACTCCGTAGCCGATCGCTTCGGCGATCTCGGCCGGCGAAGAACCGGATCCACCGTGGAAGACGAAGTCCACCGGGCGATCGCCGGTGTCGTACGTGGCCCGAATGTGCTCCTGGCTGTCACGCAGGATCGAGGGCTTGAGCTTCACGTTGCCCGGCTTGTACACGCCGTGCACGTTGCCGAATGCGGCTGCCACGGTGAACCGGTCGCTCACCGTCATCAGCTCCTCGTAGACGTACGCGACCTCCTCGGGTTTGGTGTACAGATCGCTCTCGTCCGCGTCGGAGTTGTCGACTCCGTCCTCCTCGCCGCCGGTGATCCCGAGCTCCATCTCGAGGGTCATGTCGATCGCCGACATGCGCTCGAGGTAACGCTTGCAGATCGCGACGTTCTCCTCGAGCGGCTCCTCGGAGAGATCGAGCATGTGCGAGCTGAACAGTGGCTTGCCGGTCGCGGCGAAGTGGGCCTCACCGGCCTCGAGCAGACCGTCGACCCACGGCAGCAGCTTCTTGGCGCAGTGATCGGTGTGCAGGATCACTCGTGCGCCGTAGGCCGCCGCCAGTCGATTGACGTGGTCGGCACCGGCGAGCGACCCGAGTACCGACGCCTGGTGTGACTCGACGCCGATCCCCTTTCCCGCGACGAACGCGCCACCACTGTTGGAGAACTGGATGATGACCGGCGAGTTGACCGACGCTGCCGTCTCCATCACGGCGTTCATCGAGTTGCTCCCGATGCAGTTCGCCGCTGGCAACGCGAAGCCTCTCGCCTTGGCGAGCGCGAAGATCTCCTGTACCTCCGATCCCGTGATCACGCCGGGTTCGAAGTCGTTCCGGGGTTCGCTCATGGTCTCCTCACAGCTGTGGATCGTCGGCGAGCGTATGCACGCCGTGACACAGATCGATCGTAGCCGCCTCGCTACGGTGAGATCCGATGACGGCATCGACGGCAGCCGGCCTGCCCGATCGGGACGACTACTACCTCGCCCTGGCGTTCACCGCAGCACGCCGCGCGAACTGTCGGGGCCGGAAGGTCGGCGCGATTCTCGTCAAGGGCGACCGGGTGATCGCCACGGGCTACAACGGCACGCCGGAAGGGCTGCCCAATTGCCTCGACGGTGGCTGCCTCCGGTGCGCCGACCGCGAACGGTTCGTGTCCGGAACCGACTACGACCTGTGCATCTGCGTCCACGCCGAGTCGAACGCCCTCCTGACGGCCGGGCGGTACGGCGCGTCGACCGACGGCACGACGGTCTACACCACCGACCAACCCTGCTTCTCGTGCAGCAAGGAGCTGATCCAGGCCGGCGTCGTGCGGGTCTACTACGCCCGCACGTGGCATCCCGACCAACGGGTGCGCGACGACTACCGCAGGCTGCAGGAACGCCTGTGCGCCGAACACGTGCCAACCGAGTACGAGATCGTCAGCCTGGACGACGACCCGGGTGCGGCCCCGTGAGCGATCCGCAACGGGCCACGCCCACTCGGGTGGTGGTGCTGCTGCTCGACAGCCTCAACCGGCACATGCTCGGCGCATACGGCGGCGACGAATTCGACACGCCGAATCTCGACCGTTTCGCCGACTCGGCACGGGTCTTCGACCGACATCACGTCGGGTCGCTGCCCTGCATGCCGGCCCGCCACGACCTGCTGGTCGGAGCGCTCGACTTCCTGTGGCGGCCCTGGGGTTCGATCGAGGTGTGGGAGGAGGCGATCACCACCGAACTGCGCCGGCGAGGCGTCACGACCGTGCTCGTCTCGGATCATCCACACCTGTTCGAGACCGGCGGCGAGAACTACCACGTCGACTTCACGGCGTGGGACTACGTCCGGGGCCACGAGAACGATCCGTGGCGCACGCGACCCGACCCGTCGTGGGTCGGTGCTCCGGCCCTCCCAGCCGGAGCCGGACACGGACGCCACCGCTACGACGACAGCCGGACGTGGTTCCGGGACGAGGCCGACTTTCCCGGCCCGCGCACCATGCAGGCGGCATCGGAGTGGTTGCGCCGCGATGCACCACATCACGACTCGTTCCTGCTGGTGGTCGACGAGTTCGATCCGCACGAACCGTTCGACACCCCCGAGCCGTGGGCGTCGAAGTACGACCCGGACTGGGACGGCGAGCGCATCATCTGGCCGCCCTATGCCGTCGATGCCGTCGCGCGCGGCGTGGTGAGCGACCGCGAGGCCGCCCACATCCGCGCCAACTACGGCGCGAAGCTCTCGATGATCGACCACTGGTTCGGCGACGTGCTCGACCGGATCGACGCCCTCGGCGACGACGTCGCCGTCGTCGTGTGCACCGATCACGGCCACTACCTGGGCGAACACGACACGTTCGGCAAGCCGGGCTCGCCGATCTGGCGTGCGCTGGGCCTTGTGCCATTGATGATCCGCTGGCCCGGTGTCGAACCGGGGCGCACCGGTGCGCTCACCACGACCGTCGATCTGCACGCGACCCTGTGCGAAGTGTTCGGCGTGGTTCCCGAGCACCGCACGCACGGCACGTCGCTCGTGCCGCTGCTCGAGGGAGCCGTGACACGCATCCGCGACCACCTCCTGGCCGGCTACTGGGGTCGGCACGTGTACGTCGTCGATGAGCACCGAACCTACGGTCGCTCCGCCGTCGGCGACGGTTTTCCGCTCGAGATGTGGTCGAACCGATGGTCGTCGATGCCGATCTGGCACGCTGCGCCGCAGTACCGGTTCCCACGACCCGATCGACGGGCGACGCTCGGGTCGATGCCCGGCACGACGACGCCCGTCATCCGCCAACCCTTCGCTCCGGGCGACCTCCTCCCATTCTGGGCATACGGGATGCCGATCGACGACCATCACCTCTACGAGGCCGATGACATCGAGGAGTCGGAGAACCTCAGCGGCTCACACGCCGAGACGGAGGCCATCGATCTGCTCCGGCAGGCGCTCGTCTCGGTGGAGGCACACGATCACCAGTTCCGCCGACTCGGGCTGAACTGATTCCGTGAGAGATCCCGAGCCCGCGACACCGGACGGGTACGGCGACGGTGTCGATCGGCACCGTCGACATGCGTCTCGAGGAGGGGGCCGAGCGCGCCGGTCGGCGTCAGCCGCGACCGACGCGGATCGCGGCGCTGCCCGAGTCGTCGGTGATGTTGTCGATGCGGTCGCCGATCCAGTCGAACAAGCTCACCTGGGCGAAGATCTGGAACGCCAGCCATCCGACCAACAACACGATCGCCACGATCGACAGGATTCGGAACCAGCGGGTGATCTTGCTCGTGTACTGCGAGATGAGGGGCGAGAGTTGGCGCGTGGCCGACCTCGCCTGCTGACCGAACAGCTGCGCCGCCCGCTCGGCTTCGGCCCGGGCGGCGAGGCGAACCTGGTTGACGATCTCGTCGGATTCGCGGCGGTTGACGCCGGTCGGCGGGACGTACCCACCCAGGTCGTCGAACTCGGCTCTCGCGCGTTGAGCTGCCTCCTCCTGGAAGCGGACGACACCTGAGGTCGGCGGGGCGCGGTAGCGATCGGACCAGTCGGTTCCCTCCCAGAAACGAAGACGCGAGCCGCCCTCGGGGTCGGGATACCAGCCTGCCGGCGGTGCTTCCTCGACCCGCATCAGCCGACCCCACCAACCGATACGTTCCCGGTCGCCGGCAGATCGACGCGCTCGTCACGATCGGGGATCGGGAGCCCGCCCTTCGGACGGACCTCGTCGGCGCTGTCGTCGGGACGAATCGCCTCGGTGATCGCCGCGACGGTGCCGAGCAGCGCGGAGAACTCGGCCGGGATCACGAGCTTGGTCGCGCGTCCGTCGCCGATCTTCTCGAGCGCTTGGAGGTACTCGACCGTCAGCACGTTGCGATCTGCCTCGGCGGCCTTGATACCGGTCAGGCGTGCCTTGGCGGCGTCGCCCTCGCCTTCGCCGACCATGGTGAGGCGCAGCTTCTCGGCCTTGGCGCGCAGCTCGATCGCCTGAGCGTCGCCCTCGGCGTCGAGGATCGCCGCCTGGCGACGTCCCTCGGCGGCGAGCACCGCCGACTGCTTCTCGCCGTCGGCACGGGCGATGGCCGCTTCCTGGTAGCCACGCGCCTCGGTGACGGTGGCACGACGGTCGCGCTCGGCGCGCATCTGCGCGTGCATGGCCGACACGACTTCGGGCGGCGGGTCGATCCGCTGGATCTCGACGCGGACCACCCGGACGCCCCACTTGTCGGTTGCATCGTCGAGCACCTCGCGGAGCTGGGTGTTGATGGTGTCGCGGGATGTGAGCGCCTTGTCGAGCTCGAGATCGCCGATCAGGTTGCGGAGGTTGGTCTGGGCGAGCTTGGTGATGGCCGTGAAGAAGTCGGCGACGTTGTAGACCAGACGCTGTGGATCGGTTGCCTCGTAGTACACGACGGCGTCGACCGACACGACGACGTTGTCGGCGGTGATCACCTCCTGTGGCGGCACGTCGACGACCTGCTCGCGCATGTCGATCAGCTGCATCGTCTCGATGAACGGCACGATGAGGGTTAGACCCGGATCCTTGGTCGTCTTGTACTTGCCGAGCCGTTCGACGAGACCGCGTTGATACGGTCGGACGATCTTCACCGCTGCGACGAGCGCAGCGAGTCCGATGATCGCGATGACGACGATCAAGATGACGGCGACGGTCATGGTTGCTCCTCTCCGCCGGGGGCGGGTTGGGTGGATCGGTGGCCGGGTGCGACGGGTGCGACGACGACTCTGGTGCCCTTCATGGCGAGCACCCGCACCTTGGTGCCGCTCGCGATCCGGTACGAGCCGTCGGTGACGGCGCCCCAGACCTCACCGTCGATCGTGACACGCCCCGCACGCGTGGTGTCGTCGGGGACGATCGGGCTGGTGACGATGGCGGTGAGACCGACCAACCGGTCGGCGCCGACGCCCGGGTCCATCGTGTGTTCCTTCATGAACCGCTGCGCCCAGCGATAGAGGAACGCGAACAGCAGTGCACCACCGAAGACGAAGGTCGCCCACTGGATCTCGATCCCGACGTCGTAGAAGGCGAGGATCGCCGTGATGAACGCCGATGCCGACCACGGCAAGATGATGAACGAACCGCCCACCACCACCAGTTCGACGAGGGCGAAGACGACCGCCGTCGAGAGCCAGATCCATGGCCAGACGTCGAGATCGATCCCGAGGTCGAGCACCGCACTCAACATGGGCACACCCTAGGTCGCGAGTGTGACGAACCCGTGACAACGATTCGCCGACGTCGGGGTCGGGCGGAGACGTGTCGGGGCACCGACGTCAGTACATCTGGTACACCGTCTCACTCACGGAACGATCCCGCGGGGGTTGCTCGCGCAGACGAGCCGCGATCTTCTCGAGCGCGACCACGGAGTCGGCGAGCTGCAACAGCCCTTGGGCCGCGAGGTGTGACCTCAGTGCGGCGGGCACACCCTCGTCGATCTCCATGACGACCGGCAGATCGTGGGGGCGGACGAAGAACGACCCGTCCGCGATCGGTTCTGCGGTGACGCTGCGTCCGCGCCGCTCCACAGCAGGCCTGCTCAGGCTGAGCCGGTCGTACGCCTGGCCGCACCGGCGCTCAGTCCAGTTGGAAATCGTCCATCCACGCATCGTCTCGACTCCATGTCGGTTGATCGGTCTTCATCAGGAGGAACTCCTCGATGATCAGAACGTCCATCTCGGTTCGCATGAAACAGGTGTACGCATCCCTGGGCGATGCCACGATCGGCTCGCCGCGGACGTTGAACGAGGTGTTCACCAGGACACCGCATCCGGTCAGCTCGTCGAAGGCCTTGAGCAGCCGGTTGAAGGCGGGCTGGGCATCGGGGCCGACGGTCTGGATGCGCGCCGAGTGGTCGACGTGGGTGACCGCGGGGATCGTGCTCCGGCTCCGTCGAACTACCGACAGCATCTCGGAGTCGTCGTCATCGGTGAACAGTTGACCGTCGTCGTCGCGCAGCTCCTCGCGGACCGGTGCGACGAGCAGCATGTACGGGCTCTCGGCGTCGAGGTCGAAGTAATCCGCAGCGCGATGTTCGAGGACGGCCGGCGCGAACGGTCGGAACGACTCTCGGTACTTGATCCGCAGGTTCATCGTTACCTGCATCTCCGGGTTCCGCGGATCACCCAGGATCGAACGTGCCCCGAGCGAGCGGGGACCGAACTCCATCGGACCGTTGAAGAAGCCGACGACATTGCCCTCCGCGATCAGCTCGGCCAGCCGTCGGGATCGCTCGTCCAGGTCGGGGATCACCTCGTAGGTCGCGCCGAACTCGTCGAGGACGGCCCGCACCTCCTCATCGCCGAACTCGATGCCGAGATAGCTCCCCCGTTGGGCGTCGCCGCCGTTCGGCGGCGGGCGTCGGACATCGAACCAGCGGTGGGATGCGAGCAGCGCGGCTCCGAGCGCGCCTCCGGCGTCACCTGCGGCCGGCTGGACCCAGATCCGATCGAATACCCGAGCGCGTTGGAGGACACCGTTCGCCACGCAGTTGAGCGCGACGCCGCCCGCCAGGCAGAGGTCGGCGAGCCCGGTCGTCTCCCGGACATGTCCTGCCAGACCCAGGACGGCGCTCTCGGTCACCGCCTGGATGGACGCAGCCAGGTCCATGTGGCGTCGTTCGATCTTGGATTCCGGTGCTCGGGGCGGTCCTCCGAACAGTTCGTGGAACGACTCGTTCGTCATCCGGTTCGAATCGACATGACCGAAGTGCGACAGGTCGAGCCGATACGAACCGTCGGGCGCGAACTCGATCAGGTGCTCCCTGATGAGCGCCTCGTATCGAGGTTCGCCGTACGGAGCAAGGCCCATCAGCTTGTATTCACCCGAGTTGACCTTGAAACCGCAGTAGTACGTGAAGGCGCTGTACAGGAGCCCGAGTGAGTGCGGGTAGTCGATCTGGGCGAGGAGCTCGACCGAGTCGCCGTCGCCGACGCCGATGCTGGTGGTCGCCCACTCGCCCACACCGTCCATCGTCAGCACGGCGGCGCGCTCGAACGGTGACGGGTAGAACGCCGATGCCGCGTGCGAAGCGTGATGCTGAGCGAACAGAAGGGGCACCGATGCAGACCCGAGCTCGTGGCGCAGGACGTCGTCGAGGACGAGGGTGGTTCCGAGCATCGAGACGAGGCCGTCGTCCCAGATCCCGCGAGTTCTCGGCGCCTGTGCCACGATCGATTGCAGCGAACGATCGAGGCTGAGCACCGGATTGTCGTAGAAGACCACGGCGTCGAGGTCGTCCATCTCCAGGAAGGCTTCGCCGAGGCAGAAGTCGATCGCTCCGTCGGGAAAGCCCGGATCGTGCTTGCGGCGTGAGAATCGCTCCTGCTGGGCAGCGGTCACTATGACGCCGTCCCTGACGAGAGCGGCCGCGGAGTCGTGGTAGAAGGCCGAGATGCCCAACACGTTCGTTGTCATCGTGGGATCGCCCCGTCTCGCCGGCCCGCAGGCGTGAGGATCGGTGCGATCGCGCCCGCCAGCGATTCTCCGACGACACGGTGTCCGGCGACCGAGAAATGCGAGTCTCCGGGAACCCGTAACGTCCCGGCGCCCTGATCGCGGGCAACTCGTATCAGGTCGTCCAGCACGTCGTGCACCACGATGCCGGGTTCCGCTCCCAGCTCTCGGAATCGGGCCCGGTACGCAGTCGAGCTCGCGGTCTTCTCGAAGTACTGGTAGGGCGGGATCGCCAACACCAGCACCGGACTCGATGCTTCCAGCACCCACTGCCGAAGGATCGCCCGCGTGACCAACCAGGCCGGGTGGTCGGCCGACTTCAGGAACTTCGCCGGCTGGTGCCTGATGATGCGCTGGATCGTGGACTTCGCCGTCGGCGCGTAACGTTGAACCCCCCGACGGAGGTGAGCGGCGAGGCCTCCCCGGTAGAGGTACTTGCGTTCATCGGGATCGAGCTCGCGAACGTCGACTGCTTCGACGGGCACCGGGACGTTGCACAGCACCAACTCGTCGCCCTCGAGGGTGAAGTACGGCTTCGGATACGGATGACCCTCCGAGGTGGTGAGCGGCCCGTACCGCGAACCGTTCCGATGCACGTCGCCGACGTAGAGGCCGATGACGACCAGGTCGTACTCGAGCTCCGGCGGGCGTTCACGGAACACCAGCAGTTGCTGATCCGTTCCGGTCGCCCGGATGCCGAAGTTGAGCGCCTCGACGTTGGGCAGGATCTCTTCCACGACATCGGAGAAGCGTCGACCGTCGCTGACTCCGACGGCCTCCGTGAACGAGTCGCCGTAGAACAGGACACGACGCTTCCCAGGTGGTCGCTGGGGCTCGAACTCGTGGGTGCGGAAGCCCCACGAGTTGACGCGTGCGAGATAGGGCGTCTCGTTCTGTCGCTCCCGGGCCTGCACGTTCGGGATCAACCGCATCCCGATCCGGTCGTCCAGCCTGACGAGCTGCCTCATCGTGATCCTCCCGTCCGCACGCTCGAAACGGTAGGCCGTGAGTGAGCACCGCGCAATGGCTCCGTCCTCATCGTCCGGTGAGGACGGGTCTCGCCCCGGCGGGGGAACGGATGGCCGGATCGGATGGCCGGGTCTTGGTCATGGAAAGTGGTCGTACCACCCGTCTGCGTGGCATCTGTGGTGATTTGTGTTTCCGCGGCGGAGAATTGACGTGTCCTGACTTTTCGAGTGGTCGACCAGCCGCGATGGTGGCGTCGGTGAGCACGGCAACAGCCGAGGCACACCTCGGGGCCCCGCCAGACCCCGTCTCAAGCAGCACCACTGAGCACGCGCACCCGCTGCCGAGCACGACAGCGGACACGAAGGGGGCACCAGCATGACCACCGGCATGACCACCGGCATGACCAACCTCGCGGCCTCGGCCTCCGACCGGTCTCCGACGCACCGTCAGATCCTCCGCCCGTTCTGGTTCGTTGGAGCGCTGATGATGATGCTCGACGGGTTGACGACGTACCTCGCGCTCACCTTCCACGCCGACAGCGGTGCACGCGAGGGCAATCCGATCGCGGTCTGGGCGATCGAACATCTCGGCCTCGCCGGCATGTGCACGGTGAAGGTCCTCATCGGTGTCGCCATGATGTGGCGTCTGGCGGCGACCGCTGATCGAGGACACAAGATCGCCTGGCTGAACCGTGGGCTCCTGCTCCGGAAGCGTCCGCTCTGGCAGGTCCGTCGCAACGCGGCGTGGACGCTCGCGTTCAGCCTGGTGCTGATGGGCATGGTCGTCGGCAACAACCTGAGAGCGATCATCAGCCTGTCGGCGAAGTGACGGCCGGGCTCGCGGGCCGAGGCGGGTTCGGATCGTGGCGATGGGTCGGCCGTCGCTGTGGCAGGCCGGATGTCCGGCCCGGAAACGACGGCTCGCTCGGGCGCGGATCAGGGCTCCGGGGCATCACGATCAGGCGGGCACACGGGCATCCCGTGAACGCTGCCGGCCCCACCGCGAGCGGGTCGTCCGAGATCGGACGATCCCGGTCGCATGCCGTCGTCTCGTTTCGCACACGAGCGCACGCCGGCGACCTGCCCGCGCCGACCGCCAGCGCTGTCGCGCCTCGGACGACGACGATACTCAATCGACCTTGGGGAGCACCCTCAGGCCGAGCTCGTTGAGCTGCTTGGGGTCGGCTTCGACCGGGGAGTTGGTCATGGGGTCCTGACCGGACTGGGTCTTCGGGAAGGCGATGACCTCGCGGATGTTCTCCTCCCCCGCCAGAACCGCGACCAGGCGGTCGAGGCCGAAGGCGAACCCGCCGTGTGGCGGGGCGCCGTACTCGAACGGGTTGAGGAAGAACCCGAACTTGCGGGCGGCCTCGTCGTCGCTGATACCGAGCGCCTTGAACACCCGCTTCTGGAGCTCGGGCTCGTGGATACGGATGGAACCGGATCCGAGCTCCCAACCGTTGAGCACCAGGTCGTAGGCGATCGAGCGGACCGACATCGGGTCGCTCTCCATCTTGTCGACGTCGTCGGGGTGAGGAGTCGTGAACGGGTGGTGGCCGGGCTTGGGGCGCCCCGTCTCCTTGTCGACGCCGACGAACAGCGGGAACTCGACGATCCAGACGTACTTGTAGGGACCCTGGTGGACGGGAGGCCGACCGAGATCGTTGCGCAGCGTGCCGAGCACCTCACACGTCGTCATCCACTCGTCGGCGACGATCAGGATCAGATCGCCGTCGGCCGCGCCGAGACGCGAGCGCACCTCGGCCTGTTCGGCGTCGGACAGGAACTTCGCGACCGGGCTGTCGAACCCGTCAGCGGTCACCTTCAGCCAGACCAGCCCCTTGGCGCCGAGCGATTTGGCGCGATCCGTGAGCTTGTCGAGCTGGTTGCGGCCGTAGTCACCGGCCGCACCGGGGACGCAGATGCCCTTGATCGCGCCGGCACCGGCGAACGCCTTGAACTCCGTCGCCGCGAACGCGTCGGTCAACTCGGTGAGTTCCATGCCGAAGCGAAGGTCGGGCTTGTCGATACCGAACCGCTCCATCGCCTCGTGCCAGGTCATGCGCTCGATCGGGTCGGGGCGCTCACCCGTGACGGCTTCCGCGGCGTCGAGCACCGCTTCGCTGACGGCGTCGAGCACGTCGTCCTGACCGACGAAGCTCATCTCCATGTCGAGCTGCATGAACTCGTACTGACGGTCGGCCCGCAGGTCCTCGTCTCGCAGGCAGCGGGCGATCTGGTAGTAGCGGTCGACGCCGCCGACCATGAGCAGCTGCTTGAACAACTGCGGTGACTGCGGCAACGCGTAGAACGAACCCGGCTCCTTGCGTGACGGCACGAGGAACTCGCGGGCGCCTTCGGGCGTCGACGGCACGAGCATCGGCGTCTCGACCTCGACGAAGCCCTGGCGTTCCATCGCCCGCCGTGTGGCGGCGTTGACCGCCGACCGGAGGCGCAGGTTGCCCTGCATCCGCTCACGACGAAGGTCGAGGTATCGGTACTGGAGCCGGATGTTCTCGTCGACCTCGTCGGCGCGGGCGTCGATCGGGAACGGCGGTGGCACGGCCTTGCGCAGCACCTCCACCTCGCATTCGCCGAGCTCCACCTCGCCGGTCGGGAGGTTGGGGTTGACCGTGCCCTCGGGGCGGGCGCGCACGACGCCGGTGACACGGACGACGTACTCGGAGCGCACGTCGATGTCGTCGTTGACGACGCACTGGGTGATGCCACTGTGGTCTCGTAGATCGACGAATGCGAGGTGTTCACCGTGCTCGCGTCGACGACCGACCCAACCCGTCAACGAGACGGTCTGGCCGACGTGGTCGGACCGGAGCTCTCCACATTGGTGTGTGCGCATGGACGTGCTGGTCATGGTTTGCTTTCCTGGAGGCGATGCTGGAGATCGGTGAGCAGGTCGTGTCGAGCGACGGCGACCTGATCGTCGTCGGTACGCAGCGGACGCACGGTCACCGTGCCCGCTTCGAGCTCGTCGGTACCGACGATGACGGCGAAGGCGGCTCCGCTGCGGTTGGCGCCCTTCATCTGGGCCTTCATGCTGCGATGCTCGAACGAGCGATCCGCGCTGATGCCGGCGGCGCGCAGATCGGCGGTGATGCGCAGTGCTGCTCGCCCTCCCGTGGTGTCGACGACGAAGACATCGACCGAGGTGTCGCGCGCTTCGAAGACACGCTCGTCGTCACACGCGATCAGGGTGCGGTCGACACCGAGCGCGAACCCGATGCCGGCCGTCGACGGGCCGCCGAGATCCTCCACGAGACCGTCGTAGCGGCCGCCACCCCCGAGCGCGTCCTGCGCCGAATCGAGCGTGCCGCCTGCGTATTCGAACGTGGTGCGTCGGTAGTAGTCGAGCCCGCGGACGAGTTTCATGTCGATCGTGAACGCGATGTCGAGGTCGCGCAGGCCGGATTGCACGACGGCGAAGTGATCGGCAGCGTCGTCCGACCAGAACTGATCGATCGTCGGCGCCGATGCGATGAATGGCGCATCCTCGCCTCGCTTCGAGTCGAGCACCCGGAGGGGGTTCTTGAGCAGTGTCGTGCGGCTCTGCTCGGAGAGCTCGTCCCCGGCCGCCTCGAAGTGAGTCCGCAACGCGTCGACGTAACGGGCGCGATCGTCGGGCTCGCCGAGCGAGTTCAGCAGCAGGGTGACCTGACGCAGGCCGAGACGCCGATAGAACTCCCAGCCGAGTGCGATCACCTCGACATCGAGGTATGGATCGTCGGCGCCGAGCGCCTCGATGCCGACCTGGTCGAATTGGCGGTAGCGCCCCCGCTGAGCCTTCTCCTGGCGGAACATCGGGCCGCTGTACCAGGTCTTCCATGGTGTCGTCGGGCGATGCTCGGCGAAGGCCCGGCACACACTCGCCGTCAGTTCCGGGCGCAATGCGAGTCGCCGACCGCCCTGGTCCTCGAGCTGGTACATCTCCTTGCTCACGACGTCGGTGGCCTCGCCGATGCGTGTGAACACACCCACGTCCTCCATGATCGGTGGGATCACGAACTCGTAGCCGGCGCGTTCCACGACGTCGGCGAACACGCTGGTGAAGGCACGCCAACGAGCGGACTCCGGCGCGAGGATGTCGCGCATCCCTGGGCTCGTCTGGAACGCTGGCACGGCCAGCCAGGCTACCGGCGACGCCCCTGGTGACGGCGGTTCGTTCCGGCCACCTACGCTGATCGGGTGCGCGACGACGACCGTTTCGATGTCCAGCGTCGGAGTCCGTTCACACCGGAAGGGCAGATCGAGAGCGCCGGCCACTTCGCACGTGGGGTGGGTGGCGAACGGCTCCGCCGTTGGGTCACCCGAACGTTCGCGGCATTCCTCGTGTTCGTGGTTCTGGTCCTGATCGCCGAGATCTTCGGCTGAGCAGCATCAGCGCTCGGGGTCCGGGGCGCCACCGGGCAGGATGCGATGGACGTCGTACACGGCATCGATCCGCCTGATCGTGTTCAACACCGACGCCAGCTGGGCAGGGTTCGACATCTCGAACTGGAACCGCATCTTGGCGACCCGGTCGTTGCCGGTGATCGTCTCCGACGAGACGATGTTGACTCCCTGCTCACCGAGCGCGTTGGCGACATCGCGCAGCAGACGTGAGCGGTCGAGCGCGTGCACCTCGACCCCCGCCGTGAAGAGCTGATCCTTGCGCTGCCCGTCCCACTCGACATCGATCATCCGCATCGACTGCTCCTGCGCCAACGAGGTCGCGTTGGCGCAGTCGGTGCGATGGACGCTCACACCGCGGCCTCTCGTGATGAAGCCGATCACGTCGTCGCCGGGTACCGGTGTGCAGCAGTTGGCGAGGCGCACCATCACATCGTCCAGCCCCTCGACGTGGACGCCGATCGAGCCGTCGCCGGCCCGGCGGTGCCGCTTGGGCGTGAAGACGGTCGAGGGGAGTTGCTCGCGGTCACCGCCATCGTGGAACGCCCGCGACACCTTCTGCGCGACGCTCCGCGCCGAGACATGGTGCTCGCCGATGGCCGCCAGGAGGCTGTCGAGGTCGCTGTAGCTGAGCTCTGCGATGACCTCGTCGAGCTGCACCGATTTCCAGATCTTCTGCACCGGCAGGCCCTCGCGCCGGAACTCGTGGGTGAGGTCGTCGCGACCCGTTTCGATCATGTCGTCGCGCCGTTCCCGGCTGAACCACTGGCGGATCTTGTTGCGTGCACGATGCGACACGACGAAACCCAGCCAATCCTGCGCCGGACCCGCAGACTCGACCTTCGAGGTGAAGATCTCGCAGGTGTCGCCGCTCGTGAGCTGATGATCGAGCGAGACGAGACGACCGTTCACCTTGCTCCCGATGCAGGCATGACCGACCTCGGTGTGCACGGCGTAGGCGAAGTCGACCGGCGTCGAACCCACCGGCAGTGTGATCACCCTGCCCTTCGGGGTGAAGACGAACACTTCGTCCTGCTCGAGATCGGTCTTCAGGTTCTGCATGAACTGGGCCGGGTCGGAGACCTCGGCCTGCCAGTCGATGATGCGGTTGAGCCAATCGATGTCGCTGCCCGAACCGGTGCCGTCCTTGTAGGCCCAATGGGCGGCCACGCCCCACTCGGCCCGCTGATGCATCTCGCGGGTCCGGATCTGCACCTCGATCGGGCGGCCTGACGGCCCGATCACCGTCGTGTGCAGGCTCTGATAGAGGTTGAACTTCGGCATCGCCACGTAGTCCTTGAACCGGCCGACGACCGGGCGCCATCGCCCGTGGATGCTGCCGAGCGCGGCGTAGCAGTCCTTGATCGAGTCGACGATCACACGGACGGCGACGATGTCGAAGATCTCGTCGAACTCGCGCCCCTTGACGACCATCTTCTCGTAGATGCTCCACAGGTGCTTGCCGCGACCGGTGACCTCGGCCTCGATCCCGAGCTCCTTCAGGCGGCTGCGCATCTCCGAGACGGCCTGCGCGAGGTAGACGTCACGCTCGGGTGTCCGGGTCGCGACGAGATGATCGAGCTCGGCGTATCGCTTCGGGTGCAGTGCCGCGAACGAGAGATCCTCGAGCTGCTGCTTGATCTCCTGGATGCCGAGTCGGTGCGCGAGCGGCGCGTAGATGTCGATTGTCTCCTGGGCGATGCGACGTTGCTTGTCGGTCGGCATCCCCGCCAGCGTGCGCATGTTGTGGAGCCGGTCGGCCAGCTTGATCACCAGGACGCGGAGGTCCTTCGCCATCGCGACGAGCATCTTGCGCATCGTCGCCGCCTGCTGGGCCTCGCGCGAGTCGAACCGGATCCGCTCGAGCTTGGTCACGCCGTCGACGATCCAGGCGACCTCCTTGCCGAAGTGCTCCTCGACGTCGGCGAGGGTGATCTCGGTGTCCTCGACGGCGTCGTGCAGCAGGGCTGCTGCGATGGAGGTCTCGTCGAGACCGATGTCGGCGACGATCTTGGCGACGGCCAGCGGGTGGTTGATGTAGCTCTCGCCACTCGAGCGTGTCTGGGACCGGTGTGCCTCGGCGGCCATGTGGTAGGCCCGGTTGATCGTGTCGACGCGCGCCTTGGGGTGGTACGAGCGATAGCTCGCGAGGAGTGGCGTCAGCTCGCTGGCCGCGGCGGTCTCGTGGTGCCGTCGCCAGGGAAGCACACGATCGACGGTGGGCATGGCCCTAGTAGTGGATCAGGCTCTCGACGCGGTGTTCACCCAGCCGCTTGCGGCCCTGCAGATCGGCGAGCTCGAGCAGGAACCCGAACCCGACGATCACCCCGCCCAACGTCTCCACGAGGCGACCCGTGGCCGCAGCGGTGCCGCCGGTTGCCAACACGTCGTCGACCACCAGGATGTGCTCGCCCGGGTGAATGGCATCACGGTGGATCTCGAGCTTGTCGGTGCCGTACTCCAGCTCGTACTCCTCGCGGGCGACCGCCCATGGCAGCTTGCCGGCCTTGCGGACCGGGACGAACCCGGCGCGGAGCCGGTACGCGATCGGGGCGGCGAGGATGAAGCCACGCGACTCGACCCCGACGACGCGATCGACGGCGACGTCATGGAAACGGCTGACGAGATCGTCGACGGCACGCCCGAACGCTGCCTCGTGGCCGAGGAGTGGCGTGATGTCGCGGAACGTGACACCGGGCTGCGGATAGTCCGCGATCGCCCTGATGTGGTCGCGGACCCACGTCGCATCGGCTGTCATGAGCCGAGGATATCGAGCAAGGCCGTACCCGGGGTGGCTCAGCGGCGCTTCTTCTTGCGCGGACGCGGCGGATGCGACAAAGCAGATGTCGTCCTCGGTGCCGCTGCGGAACCGCTGACGGAGATTCCTGCGGCCGCGTCCGGAGCCGACGACGCGACGGCTGCAGCGGCGGTGCGCTCGACGGCGATCGCTCGCGTCCGACGGCTCCCGATGTCGCCTCCCATCACCATGTCGCGCAGGGCCTCGCCCACCGCTCGCGGGATCTTGCGCTCCTGCCAGTTGGAGTCGGTCTTCTTGAGCAGCCCGAGCAGCGGCGCGGCGATGAAGATCGACGAATAGGCGCCCGTCAGCATGCCGATGAGGAGCGCCAGGGCGAACTCGGCCAGCGTCGACTGTCCGAGCAAGCCGGCGCCGATCACCAGCAGCGAGACCACCGGCACGATCGACGAGAAGCTCGTGTTGAGCGAGCGCATCAGCACCTGGTTCATCGAGACGTTGATGATGTCGTCGTAGGGAGGCTTCTGGGCCGCGAACCGGGCCTCGTTCTCCTTCACCCGGTCGAAGACGACGATCGTGTCGTACAGCGAGTAGCCGAGGATCGTCAAGAACGCGATCACGGTCGGTGGGGTGACGATGAATTGGAAGATCGAGTAGATCCCGACGCTGATGAGCACGTCGTGGACCATTGCCACGATCGCCGCGAGGGCCATCCGCCATTCGAAGCGAATCGAGATGAAGAGCGCGACCAGGACGAGGAAGATGACGAGTGCCTCGACCGCCTTGGTCGTGATCTCGCTCCCCCACGACGAACTCACGAGGTTCACGTTGACGTCGTCGACGGGCACACCGGCAGCCTCGGCGAACTGGTCCCGCAGCACCGCACCGACGTCCTCCGGTTGGTCGCCGACCTGGACCTTGATGAAGTCGCCCGAGTCGGACGATCGCCGCTGGAGTCGGGCGCCCTCGGTCGAGAGCCCGTTGTCGGCGAGCACCGCCTCGGCGGCGTCGACATCGAACTCGTCGCCCGCCGGGACATCCCACGACACGCCACCCTCGAAGTCGATCCCGAGATTGAGGCCCTGGGCGAACAGGGAGATCACGGTGGCGACCAGGAGCACGGCAGAGACCACGACCCCGATCTTGCGACGGCCGACGAAGTCGATCGACGTTTGTCCTTCGAACAGTCGTCCGACGCCGGTGCGAGCGATCGGCCGGCGGTCGATGGCGGCGATGTCGCTCATGTCGCAGCTCCGATCGCCGAGCCGACGGTCGCCGCTCGCTTGTCGGGCCGATCGAACCAATCCGTCATCGAGAGCAGGTAGACGGCGGGACGCGTGAAGAAGTAGCAGACGATCAGGTCGCAGATCGTGGTCAGTCCGAGGTACAGCGCGAACCCCTTCACGGACCCGACGCTGAGCCAGAACAGCACGATCGAGGCCATCAGTGAAACGAGGTCGGCGGAGACGATCGTGCGCCACGTCGCCTGGAAGCTGCGGGGCGCGGCGTTTCGCAATGATCGGCCGTGGCGGACCTCGTCCTTCAGGCGCTCGAAGAACACGACGTAGGTGTCGACCGTGACCCCCACCGCCACGATGATGCCGGTCGCACCGGCGAGGGTCAGTGCGTAGTTGGTCGCCTGCGACACGAAGGTCGCCAGCGAGAACACCGTCATACCCCACACCAGCAGACCGGTGATGATCACGATCGAGAGTCTGCGGTAGTAGGCGATCATGAACAGCAGGGTCGCGGCGACGCCGATCAACCCGGCGATGACGGCCGCGTTGAGGGAGTCCTGGCCCGCGGTGGGCGACACGGTCTCGACACGCTGCTGCTCCACGGGCACGGGGAACGCGCCGCGGTTGAGCACTCGTGCGAGCGAGCGGACCTCGTCCTCGGTGAACGCGCCCGAGATCTGGACCGAGCCCGGGAAGTCGGGGGTCTGGACCGTCGGCGCCGACTGGATCACGTCGTCGAGCACGATCGCCAGCTGGCGCGATGGGCACTGGGGCGTGCCGTTGAAGCACTGCTGCGCGAGCGCGTTCCAGACCACCTGTCCGTCGCTGCGGAGATCGACGTTGACGACCCATTGGCCGGTCTGCTGGTTGATGTCGGCAGCGGCGCTGCCCTGCTCGAACACCTCGCCGGTACCTCCGGCCGGCCCGACCACGCACGTCTGATCAGCCCCGGGATACGGCAGGACCTCGGTGCCGTCGGGAGCGGCCGTCTGCTCCGGAAGCGGGAGTTCGGTCGTGACCGGTTCCGCTGGATCCGACGACGCGGGTTCGGTCGTGCCCGGTTCGGTCGTGCCCGGTTCGGTCGTGCCCGGTTCGGTCGTGCCCGGTTCGGTCGTGCCGGGTTCGGTCGTGCCGGCTGTTGCCGGGCGCGACCGACCGAACGGCATGCCCATCGATTGCTCGTCGGCACCATCTCCGGCCGGGGTCGACGAATCGGTCGTCGTAGCGTCGCTGGGTGCTGCACCGCCGCACTGCATCACCGGGCGGAGCGTCACGATGCCGGACACCTGCAATGCTTCGAAGGCCGCCTCCTGATCGCTCACGCCGGGCAGGTCGACGATGATGTTGTCACCCTCGACCCGGACATCGGGCTCGGCGATCCCGAAGTCCTCGAGCTGACCACGCATCAGGTCCCTGACGATGACGAGCTGTTCGTCGTCGGCCGGCTCGGACGTCGCGTAGATGACCGAGAGCCCGCCCTTCAGGTCGAGCCCCAGGATCGGAGTGTTGTCGACCGCCAGATTGGCAGCGAGGAGCGTTGCGACGATCCCGACGAAACCGATCAGCGACGCCCAGAGCCGTGACGTCTTCACGACTCGTCCGAGCCGTCCGACTCGTCGGCGTCGGGCTCGTCCTTCGACTCCTCGGAGCCGGACGTGTCGACTTTGCCCTGGATCGCGGCCTTCGCGATCCGGATCTGGACGTCGTCATCGACCTCGAGCCAGAAGTACGTGTCCTCGACCTCGCTGATGAAGCCGTAGATGCCGGAATTCGTGATGACCTCGTCACCTTTGCCGATCGAGGACTGCATCGCGGCCTGATCCTTCATCCGCTTGCGCTGCGGCCGGATCAGCAGGAAGTACATCGCGAGCGGGATCAGCAGGAGGATGAACAGCTGGACGACGCCGCCGCTGCCGCCGCCGCTCGAGTCGTCCTGGGCGAGAAGTGAGAGATGATGCATAGCGGCGGGCAAGCCTACCGACCTCAACCCCAGACGGACATGATGTCTCGACGCACCGACGCGAACGTCCCGGCGATGATTCCGGCCCGCATCCGCTCCATCAGTGCCAACGTCCAGGCGACGTTGTGGATGCTGACCATGCGCGAGGCCGACGGTTCGCCCACCTTGAACAGGTGGCGGAGGTAGCCACGCGAGTGACGAACGCACACACGACACGGACAGGCCGTATCGATCGGCTCCTCGCTCAGGGCGAACTCCTGACGTTTCAGGTTGAGCCGACCCGTGCTCGTCAGGGCGGTGCCGTGACGGCCGAGCCTCGTCTGCATCACGCAGTCGAATTGATCGATCCCGAGGTGCACCGCCTCCACCATGCTGGCCGGGTCGCCGACGCCCATCAGGTATCGGGGCCGATCCGCGGGCAGGTGAGCAATGGCCGCTTCCAGCGCCGGGAGCATCTCGTCGCGGTGCTCTCCCACCGAGAGGCCGCCGATCCCGTATCCGTCGAAGCCCAGTGCAACGGTGCGCTGGGCGCTCTCGGCACGCATCGCCTCACTGATGCCGCCCTGGACGATGCCGAACAACGCCTGATCCGTGCGCCGGTGCCGGTCACGTGCGCGGGTCGCCCAGTCGGCGGTCCGCTCGACTGCGAGGCGGATCACGTCCGGTGGGCTCGGCAGTGGCGGGCAGACATCGAGCACCATCTGGATGTCGGCGCCGAGGAGCTCCTGCGTGTCGACGGCCGCTTCCGGGGTGAACCGGCGGGTGCTGCCGTCGTACGTGCTCTGGAACGTCACGCCGTCGTCGTCGACCTTCGGCTCGAGCGAGAAGACCTGGAATCCTCCCGAGTCGGTGAGCGTCAGCCCGTCCCACCCGGCGAACCTCGCGAGCCCTCCGAGCTGTGCCACCACGTGGGCACCTGGGCGCATCATCAGGTGATATGTGTTCCCGAGCACGATCTGGGCGCCCAGATCGTCGTAGTCGGCAGCACTCAGGTACTTGATCGCGCCTCGGGTGCCGACCGGCATGAACAGCGGGGTGGTGTAGGAACCTCTCGCGGTCGTCGCCAGACCCGCGCGTGCGGCGCCGTCGCGAGCGACGGTCTCGAAGGTCACGGGGTGCACGACCGGCGAGGCTATCGAGCGACCGCGCTCGAGAATCGGCGGGCGCGACCTGGCGCACTCACGACGACCGGAGCCGTGAGCGAACGAGCTCGCTAGGGCGCGGCACGGTCGAGGAGCATGGCATCGCCGAACGACAGGAAGCGGTAGTGGCCGCTGATCGCCTCGGCGTACAGCGATCGCCAGCGATCGCCGACGAACGCGTCGATCATCATCAGCAGGGTGGTCCGGGGCAGGTGGAAGTTGGTCAGCATCACGTCGACGACCTGCCAGTCGTGACCCCGGTGGATGAAGATGTCGGTCCGCCCCTCGATTGCACCCGTCGCAGCCGCAGATTCGAGCGCACGGACGGAGGTGGTCCCGACCGCCACGACGCGATCGGCATCCCGGCACCGCTCGATGGTCTCGGCCGGCACGCAGTAACGCTCGCTGTGCATGCGATGTCGAGCCGGGTCCTCCTCGGTGATCGGCCGAAACGTGTCGAGTCCGACGACCAGTTCGACCCGTGCCTGGTCGATTCCCCGATCCGCCAGCTGGTCGAGCAGCTCGCGGGTGAAATGCAGTCCGGCGGTCGGCGCCGCGGCACTGCCCGGCTGCCTCGCATAGACGGTCTGGTACCTGTTCGGGTCGGCCAGGCGCTCCTTGACGTAGGGGGGCAGCGGCATCTCGCCGTGCTCGGCCAACACACCCAGCGAATCGATCGAGCCGAGCATGCGGACGGTGAAGGTGTCCTTCGAGTCCGTGCGGCCCACGATCTCGACGATCGGCGTTGCGTCGGGCGCGAACAGCGTTTCACCCTCCTTCAACTTGCGCGCCGGCTTCACGAGCGCCTCCCAGACGACCCGCTCGCCGTCGAGCGGCTCGAGCATCAGCACCTCCGCGCGGCCGCCGGTCTCGCGCCGCAACGGCAGCCGGGCCGGGATCACCCTGGTCTCGTTGACGACGAGCAGATCCCCTGGGCGCAGGATGTCGACGAGATCGGACACGCGACGGTGATCGGGCGGAGCGCTCCCCCGGTCGACGAGGAGCCGGGCCGAGTCGCGCGGTTCGATCGGCGTCTGTGCGATCCGCTCTGGGGGTAGCTGGTAGTCGAAGTCGGACAACCGCATGCGGCGACCAGGCTAGGGAGGTGCCACTCAGACCGGCGGGGCGAGAGCGTGACGCACGCGGCCGGGCCAGCTGCCGATCGACCGCAGCTCACCGACGAGCGCCGGGTACCCACCGACAAGCGCTCCGACCGGAGTGTCGATCCGCTTCGTGCCGATGCCGTAGCGCACCCGGTCGTGCTCGGGCTCGAACGTGCCGAAGATCCGGTCCCAGACGATGAACACGGCACCGAAGTTCTTGTCGATGTACTCGGGATTGGAGCCGTGGTGCACCCGGTGCGTCGATGGGGTGACGAACAGGTGCTCCAGCACGGGGATCCGCCTGACCCGCTCGGTGTGGTAGAGCTGGGCCATCGTCGCCGCGAAGACATCCATGGCGATCGCAGCCAACGGGTGGAAGCCGATCAGCGGGAGCCACAGCCCGAACCAGGGTTTGTAGACGGCCTCCATCCACGGGACGCGCACGGCCGTCGTGAACCCGATCGTCTCGGGCGAATGGTGCACCATGTGCGACGCCCAGAGCACACGGACCCGATGCTCGGCGCGGTGCACCCAGTAGTAGACGAAGTCACGAGCGACGAAGACCCCGATCCAGACCCACGGATCGGTGAGGTCGAGCGTGAACCACCGCAGTCGGTCGTAGACGAACAGCGCCAGCGCAGTCGTGGCGAGCCTGCCCACCACCGCTTTCACGGCGAGGAACGCGAACCCCGACGAGAGCGACGTGAGCGCCGAAGTCCGCTCGGTGGCGTCGAGACGACCGGTCGCCCGTTTGCGAAGCAGCTCCATCACGATCGCGGAGCCGACCAGGACCACGAAGATCGCGGCGGCCCGGTCGGAGTACCAGCCGATGAGTGCGGTGAACATGTGTCCACCGTGAACGAACATCGCGGGAGCGACATCGGGGGCATCCCCCAGAACGACCTGGGTGCCCCCCACTGCGGTCGGTTCAGCTGTCGAACAGACCGGGTTGGCCCGGACGCGTCGGCGGCTGGATCAGGCCGAGGTGGCGGTACGCGGAAGGCATCGCGATTCGGCCCCGCGGTGTGCGGGCGATCATGCCCTGTTGGATCAGGAAGGGTTCGTACACGTCCTCGACGGTGTCCGGTTGCTCGCCGACGCTGATCGCGACGGTCGAGAGGCCGACCGGGCCGCCATTGAACTGCTGGCACATGGCGGTGAGGATCGCCCGGTCGATCTTGTCGAGGCCGAGATCGTCGACCCCGAACAACTCGAGGCCCTGGCGGGCGATCTCGGCCGTGACCGACCCGTCGTGGCGTACCTCGGCGAAGTCGCGCACGCGGCGGAGCAGGCGGTTGGCGATGCGCGGCGTGCCGCGCGATCGGCGGGCGATCTCCCACGCACCATCGGTGTCGATCACGACATCGAGGATGCCGGCCGCACGGACGACGATCTGCTGGAGCTCGTCGTCGTCGTAGTAGTCGAGGCGGGCGACGAGACCGAACCGATCGCGGAGGGGACCCGTGATCATGCCCGTCCGAGTCGTCGCTCCGACGAGGGTGAACGGCGGCATCGTCAGCCGGATGCTGGACGCCGCAGGACCCTTGCCGACCACGATGTCGAGCTGGAAATCCTCCATCGCCGGGTACAGGATCTCCTCCACTGCTCGAGACAACCGGTGGATCTCGTCGACGAAGAGGACGTCTCCCTCGTCGAGCTTGGTCAGGATCGCCGCCAGATCACCAGCCCGCTCGAGGGCGGGGCCCGAGGTGACGTGCAGGTGCGAACCCATCTCGGTCGCCACGATCGCCGCCAGTGTCGTCTTGCCCAGACCGGGTGGTCCGGCGAACAGCAGGTGATCGACCGACTGGCCACGTCGTCGAGCCGCCTCGAGCACGATCGAGAGGTGCTCTTTGAGCTCGCGCTGGCCGACGAACTCGTCGAGGGCGCGCGGCCGCAGACCCGCTTCGACGACCTCCTCGGTGTCCGATGAGATGCCGGGGTCGGTGAACTCGTCACGCACGGCGGGCTCCGAGCGCCTTGAGGGCGTCGCGCAGCAGGGCCGCCGCGTCGTCGGCTGTCGGGAGCTCCCGCAAGGTGTCGCGGATCTCGTTGTCGCCGTAGCCGAGTCCGAGGAGCGCTTCGCGCACGTCGGCCACGACGCTGCTGCCGCCCGTGGACCCGCCTCCGTCGAGCACCGGTACGCCGAGGCGCGACTTCAGCTCGATCAGGAGACGTTCGGCGGTCTTCTTGCCGACACCAGGCACGAGGGTGAGCGCGGCGACATCCTGGTTGGCGACGATGTCGACCAGCGCCGTCGGCGGGTGCGTCGCGATGATCGCCATCCCGAGGGCCGGGCCGACGCCGTGGGTCCCGATCAGGGTCTGGAACGTGACCCGCTCATCGCGGGTCAGGAAGCCGAACAGCTGCTGGTCCGCCTCGCGGATGTGGTGGTGCACGTACAGGAACGCCGAGGTCGACGGCTCGAGTTCCGCCAGCGCACGCTGCGACACATGGACGACGTAGCCGACCCCGGCCACCTCGATCAGGACCGATCCGGCGAGGTCGCGCTCGAGCACGTCGCCCCGGAGCGAGCCGATCATCGGCGGGCCCCGCTCGTGGCGGCTGCGATGTGACGCCTCATCGGTGCCACTGCGAGATGGCAGAGCGCCAACGCGGCGGCGTCCGCAGCGTCGGCCGGTCGCGGGGGCTGCGACAACTTCAAGCGGGCCTGCACCATCTTCTGCACCTGCTCCTTGCTCGCTCCCCCGTAGCCGGCGACGGAGTCCTTGACCTCGTTCGGTGTGTACTGCACCACCTCGCACCCTGCCGATGCCGCCTCGCAGAGCGCGAGACCGCTGGCCTGTCCGACGCTCATCGCGGTGCGGACGTTGACCTGGAAGAACACGCGCTCGACCGACACCACGTCGGGTGCGTACTCGGTGATCAGCGCTACCAGCTCGGCTCGGAGCGCAGCGAGACGCTGCGGCAGCTCGTCGGAGGCGGGCGTGCGGATCACGCCCATGGACACCGCGGTCGCGGCGCCCGGCCCGCGCCCGTCGACCACGGCGAACCCGCAACGCGTCAGACCCGGATCGATGCCCAGCACGCGCAACGTTCCGGTCGATCGGTTGGCGACGAACACAAGTTCGACTCTAGCCCGGCCGCGCCCGCCCACCGTTGCATTCGGGGTCGGACCCCAACCGTGACGGCGGCTCAACGGCGGCTGCGGCGGTATGCGCCGGGAGACACACCGACGACCCGGGTGAAGTGACGGGTGAAGGCGCTCTGGTCGTAGTAGCCGCAGCGTTGGGCGATTTCGCTGATGGGCACATCACGGCCCTCGAGCTCGGCGATCGCGTGCTCGAGCCGCAGCCGGAGCACGAGCTGCTTGGGGCTCAGACCGAGGACCCGATTCATCGATCGTTCGAGCTGCGAGACCGTCATCCCCGCCGCCCCGGCCAGATCGGCCACTGCGATCGGCTGTGCCAGGTGGGCTCGCAAGTACTCGACCGCTCTGGCCAGCCCGGCGTGGGGCGCAGCGGCGTCGGCGGGCGTGCGCAGATCGACCGAGATGCTCACGATCCCGCTCGCGTCCCCCGCATCGTCGGCCAGACGCGACTTCGAGGTGAGGTACCAGCCGATCGAACCGTCGGGCCGGCTGATGTACTCGAGCTCGTTGGTCAGGGGCTGCCCGGTGGCGAGCACCTCGGCGTCCTGCGCGGCGTAGCTGTCGGCGAGCTCCGCCGGGAACAGGTCGTGCGCGGTCGCACCGACGACGGCACCGGCGGCGGGGAGCCCTGCCCGTTCGGCGAAGGCACGGTTCGCGACCACGTATCGTCCGTCGAGGTCCTTGACGCAGAACATCACGTGCGGCGTCGTGGCCAGGATCTCCGACACCGCACGCAACGACTGGTCCATCGGCGTCCAGCATGCACGAAATCGACACGACGGGTGTTGCGTTCGTGCAAGACGGGCCGTGATGGAATATGTGCATGCAGCTCGCGCCCGGACCATCGCCCTCCGCATCCGGCACGGGCCAGGACCGAGCACTCGCTGACGAAGCGGTCACCATCGCCCGGTCCCTCCTCGTCGCGAGCGAGCTGACGATCACCCGGACGGAACGACGTCGCCGTGTACGCCTCGGCCGCTTGATCGACGACGCGCACGGCCGCGCGCTCGTGTTCGCACTGACCGACGAGGTGCTGCGCGTCAACGACCCGGGCCGAGCCGCACGACGGTTCGCGGCGATCGTGGCCGACCATCACGATTCCCGAGCACTCGGACGAGTCGACCGATTCCTCCTCCGAACCGGCGCCGCACTCGCACCGCGAGCGCCGCGAGTGGTGATGCCGCTGGTCGCTCGGCGAATCGCCGCCGAGACGCACGGTGTGGTGCTCCCCGCCGACGATCCGGCATTCGCGCGCCACGTCGAGCACCGCGCCGACGAGGGCGTCCGGATGAACGTCAACCCGCTCGGCGAGGCGATCCTCTCCGACGCTGAGGCCGAGGCACGGCTGGCCGACGTGCTCGCGCGCATCCGGCGAGCCGACGTCGACTACGTCTCGTTGAAGATCTCGGCCATCGTCGCCAACCTGAACACGTTCGCCTTCGATCAGTCGGTGGATCGCATCGCCGAGCGACTCCGGGTCGTCTACCGCACTGCGAACGCTGCCCATCCGCGGACCTTCGTGAACCTCGACATGGAGGAGTACCGCGATCTCGATCTCTCGCTCGTGTCGTTCATGCGCGTGCTCGACGAGCCCGAGTTCGCATCCGCCGACGCCGGAATCGTGCTCCAGGCCTACCTCCCCGACTCACATGATGCGCTCGAACGACTCGGTGAGTGGGCTCGGGAGCGACACGAGCGAGCCGGCGGCCGGGTCAAGGTTCGGCTCGTCAAGGGTGCCAACCTGGCGATGGAGCGGGTCGAGGCCGAGCTGCACGGCTGGGTGGCGGCGCCGTACGGCACGAAGGCAGGCAGCGATGCGAGCTTCAAGGCGATGCTCGATCGTGCCCTCCGACCCGACTGGGCCGATGCCGTGAGGATCGGTGTCGCCACCCACAACCTGTTCGATGTGGCGTGGGCGCTGGTCGTGGCCGGTCGCGCCGGGGCACTCGACCGAGTCGAGTTCGAGATGCTCGAAGGCATGGCGCCGGCACAGGCACGTGCGGTGTGCGATCGAGTCGGCGCCCTGCTGATGTACGCACCGGTCGTCAGGCGGAACGAGTTCGAGGCGAGCATCGCCTACCTGAGCCGGCGGCTCGACGAGAACACCCAACCCGACAATTTCCTTCGGGCGCTGTTCCACCTGGAGCCCGACACGCTCGCATGGAACGACCAGGAACGACGCTTTCGCGAGGCCGTCGCGGGTCGCCACACCGTCTCGACGGTTCGGCGGCGCGGCCCGCAACCGCGCGGTGACGAGTTCCGTAACGAGCCCGACAGCGACCTGACCGACGCCGCCGTCCGACGCACGATCCAGACCGCGTCTCCCCCCGACCACGACCTGCCGTGGGTCCGATCCTCCGACGTCATCGACGACCTCATCGTTCGAGGTCAGGCTGCATTGTCGGCGTGGCGCTCGCTGCCGACCGAGGCCCGACGGTCGGCGTTGCGTGCTGCTGCTGAGGTGATGCGCGAACGACGCCCCGAGTCGATTGCGATCATGGCAGCGGAGACGGGCAAGGTCGTCGGTGAGGCCGACCCGGAGGTCAGCGAGGCGATCGACTTCGCCGAGTACTACGCCGGACCAGGGATCGATCTGCTCGAGGAGCTCGCCGACGACGGCGTCGCGGTCGCGGGCCGGGGCGTGGTGGCGGTCGTCGGCCCGTGGAACTTCCCGTACGCGATCCCCGCGGGCGGGGTGTTCGCCGCCCTCGCTGCGGGCAATGCCGTGATCCTCAAACCCGCTCCCGAAGCCGTTCGTGTCGGGCTCGCGCTCGTCGAGCAGCTCCACGCCGCCGGGCTCCCGCGCGACCTGGTCCAGCTCGTCGTGTGCGAGGACGGTCCCGTCGGCCGCCACCTGGTCACCCACGCCGACATCGACACGGTCATGCTGACCGGCTCGCTCGCGACCGCCCAGATGTTCCTCGATTGGCGACCCGATCTGCGGTTGTTCGCCGAGACGAGCGGCAAGAACGCGCTCGTCATCACCGCAACCGCCGACCTCGATCTCGCACTCGCCGATCTCGTGCGCTCCGCGTTCGGCCACGCCGGTCAGAAGTGTTCCGCCGCCAGCCTCGCGATCGTCGAATCCGGCCTGTACGACGACCCGGCGTTCCGGACGCGGTTGCGAGACGTGGTCGAGAGCTGGCAGGTCGGATGGCCGTCGGATCCGGCATCGATGATCGGCCCGGTCATCCAGCCGCCGAACGGGCCCCTGCTGCGAGCCCTCACCGAGCTCGAACCGGGCGAGGAGTGGCTGGTCCGACCGCGACAACTCGACGAGTCCGGTCGGTTGTGGCGTCCTGGCGTTCGCCTCGGGGTGACACGCGGATCGTGGTTTCACCGAACCGAGTGCTTCGGGCCGGTGCTCGGGCTGATGCGGGCCGACGACCTCGATCACGCGATCGCGATCCAGAACGACTCGACGTTCGGCCTGACGGGCGGCATCCATGCCCTCGACCCTGCCGAGATCGAGGCCTGGCTCGATCGAGTCGAGGTCGGCAACGCCTATGTGAACCGTCACATCACCGGCGCCGTCGTCCGACGCCAGCCGTTCGGCGGATGGAAGCGCTCCTCGGTCGGACCGGGCACCAAAGCCGGCGGACCGAGCCACCTCATGCAGTTCGTGCGCCTCGACGAAGCGGGGATCCTCGACGTCGCAGCGACCAGGGCATCGTACGAGCACTGGTGGGCGACCTTCTTCACGGTCGACCACGACCCGACGTCGCTCGCATCGGAAGCGAACGTGTTGCGGTACCGTCCCGTCGACCGGGTGGTGGTCCTGCGATCCGCCGCCGACGATGACGTTGTCGAACTGCTCCGATGTGCGTCGCTCGTCACCGGTGTCGCCCTGCTCGAGATCGGCGCCGGCACGAGCGACGAGGCGGTCATCGCGCAACTTCGCTCCGGCGATCGGCTGCGCACGAACGGATCGGCGAGCCCCGAGCTGCTGCGAGGCTGCGCCGAGCGCGGCTTCTGGGTCGATCCCGCCCGACCCTCGGCGCACGGCCGGATCGAACTCGGCCGGTGGGTGCGCGAGCAGGCGATCTCACGCACGCTGCACCGCCACGGACGTCTCCCCGACCAACCCACCTGATCGATCTCGGCGGGTGGGTGCGCGAGCAGGCGATCTCACGCACGCTGCACCGCCACGGACGTCTCCCCGACCAACCCACCTGATCGATCTCGGCGGGTGGGTGCGCGAGCAGGCGATCTCACGCACGCTGCACCGCCACGGACGTCTCCCCGACCAACCCACCTGATCGATGTCGGGCGCTCGCCTCCCGTCAGGCGCGCCAGCGCACCAGATCGCGATCGATCTCGGCGATCGTCGTCCGACCGGTGAGCGCCATCGTGCGCTCGACACCTTCCCGGAAGAACCTCAGCACGTGATCGACGCCACGTTCGCCGGCGGCGCCCATGGCGTACAGATAGGGGCGCCCGATCGAGCACGCATCGGCGCCGAGCGCGATCGCCTTGACGATGTCGCTGCCCCGCCGCACACCGCCGTCGCAGATGATCGACGCTCGGCCCTGGACCACCTGCGCGACCGGTTCGACGAGCTCGATCGGCGAGGGAGCGTCGTCGAGCTGGCGACCGCCGTGGTTCGACAAGCCGATGCCCTGGACCCCGGCGTCGACCGCCCTGAGTGCGTCGTCGACGGTTTGGATGCCCTTGAGCAGGATCGGGCCGCTCCAGATCGACTGCAGCCACTCGACGTCCGTCCACGACAGTCGTTGGTCGAAGTTCTTCATCACGTGGTCGGCCATCGCCATCGCATCGTTGGCGCCGTGCTCCTCGTGATGGGCGACGTTGGCGAAGGTGATCGGGTCATGAGTGATGAAGTCCAGCGTCCAGGCCGGGTGCACGATGCCGTCGAGGATCGTGCCGAGGCCGATCTCGGGTGGCACCGTGAACCCCCGGCGGACATCGCGCTCGCGCCGGCCGAGCACCGCCGTGTCGACGGTGAGCCACAGCGCCTCGTAGCCGGCCGCAGCAGCCCGTTCGACCAGCTCGCGGACCAGGCCGCGATCCTTCCAGGTGTACACCTGGAACCACAACGGGCCCTTCGACGCAGCAGCGACCTCCTCGATGCTGCGCGTGCTCATCGTCGACAGCGAATAGGGCAGGCCGGCTCGCTCCGCTGCCCGTGCCACGGACAGCTCACCGTCGGAGTGCGTCAGTCTGGTGTACCCGGTCGGTGCGAGCACCAGAGGGAGCGGGAGGGTGCGTCCCATCAGCGTGGTCGAGGTGTCGAGTTGGCTGACGTCGCGCAGGACGTTCGGTCGGAATTCGAGCCGTTCGAAGCCCCGAGCGTTGTTCGCAAGCGTGCGCTCGTCCTCTGCGCCACCGTCGATGTAGTCGAACACGCCGTGGGGCAGCCGGCGCTTCGCCACGCGACGGAGATCGTCGATGGTCACCGCCTTGCGCAGCGTTCGCGCGACGGGGTCGAGCTCGATGCTCCGGAAGCGGACGACCGAACGGAAGGTCTCGTACATTCCCACGGCGGGGAGCGTAGGTCGTCGATCAGTCCGGCGGCAGATCCGTCACGCGACCGCCGCTGCGCCAGTAGAGGTTCCGGCCTCCGGCCGACTCACGATCGAGCAACCCCTCGTCGATCAGCCCCCGTCGGAGCGTCGACCAATCCGGGTGGAACGCACCGAGGATCTCGTTGACCTCGTTCTCGTCGTACCGGCGCCCGAGATCGAAGTCGAGTGCCAGACGCTGGAGCACGACCAGCCGCTTCGCACGGTGGGCAGGGATCTCGACCAGGATCCGGCCGGAGAAGTATCGGCCGAGCACGAGCCGCTCCTCGTCGGTCATGCCGTAGCCGATGATCGGATCCATCGGGATCTCGATCTCGGCGGCCGCCTTCGCGGCCTCTCGGAGCGCATCGACATCGATCGTGTAGCGGTCGTCGTCGGATCGGACGACACCGGCCGCGCGGAGGTCGCCGATCGCCGAGAGCACGGTGCGACGGTCGCGCCGGGATGCAGCGACGAGCTCGTCGGTGTCCATCGGCCGGGCGGCCAGCGCACCCGCGACCGCCAGCCGGTCGAGGTCGACGAACAGTTTGAGCAGCCCCACCGGTTCCATCCGGTCCAGTGAACCAGAGCCGGGCGGCGTCGGCGACGTCAAAACGGGCGGTACGCCGGCTGGTTCGCTGCGTCGGTGTCGGCCGCCGAATGACAGACTGGGCCCATGATCGTCGTCAGCATCCTGTACCCGCAGACCGAGGACTCCTCGTTCGACATGGACTACTACACATCGAGCCACATGCCGATGTTCGCCGAGTCGATCGGCGAGGCGTGCACGGGTTGGGGCGCCGCCACGATCGGCAACGGCACGTGGGCCGCGATCGGTTGGGTGACCGTCGAAAGCCAGGAAGCCTTCGACGCAGCGATGGGCGAGCACGGCGGCAAGATCATGGGCGACATCGCCAACTACACCAACGTGCGACCCGAGCTGCTCGTCGGCCAGTACGCCGGCGGGTCCGCCTGACCTCAGCGGTACCGCACCAGGCCTTGATCGATCACGAGTCGGTCGCCCACCACAGTGGTGAAGACGGCCTGGCCGTCGCCCGTCTCCCACATGCTGATCGTCAGCGCTTCGCCGGGCAGCACCGGTGACGTGAAGCGACCCTCCATGTGATCGAACCGGGCCGGATCGCCCCCACACAACGAATGCAGCAGGGCGCGGCCGGTGAACCCGTACGTGCAGAGGCCGTGGAGGATGGGGCGGTCGAAACCACCCATCGCTGCGAACGCCGGGTCGCTGTGGAGGGGATTCCGGTCACCCGACAGCCGGTACACCAACGCCTGGTCCGGCGACGTCTCGTACGTCACGGCATGATCCGGCTCGCGTTCTGGCGGGACGTTCTGGGGTCCCGACGGGCCCCGCTCGCCGCCCCAACCACCCTCACCCCGGATGAACACCGACGCCGTGGTGGTGTAGAGCGGTTCGCCGTCCATCTCGGCGGTCGTCGCCGTGACCACGACCGCCGCCTTGCCCTTGTCGTACATGGCGGTGACCTCGGTCTGCAGGGTCGCTGTCCCCTCGACGGGGACCGGTCGATGGAGTGTCACCGATTGCTGACCGTGGACGAGGAGTGCAGGGTTGAACGAGCCGATGGTGCCCATCGCCGAACCCCTGCCCCAACCGACGACGACGGGGAACGTCGGGAACACGACCTGGTCGACCCCGTTGGTGTTCTCGGTCGTGAAGGCCAGCTCGTCGGTGCCGGCGCCGATGCCGACCGCATAGAGCAAGCAGTCCTTGCTGGCCCAGCTGACCTCGACGGGGTCTCCTCTCGAGCCGACGGCGTCCGGGTTGAGTGGCATGTCAGTGACCTCCGGTGTTCGGTGACTGTGGTTGCGGGGGACCGCCGGGCGAGCCGTCCATCCCCGAGTTCGGGCGGGCTCCGGCGAGCAGACCCTCGACGATGGAACCGAGACGGGTCGGATCGTCGACCGGTTCGGTCGACGGCCCGCGGACCCATCCCTCGGCGACTGCCAGGACGCGGCCGCTGGCCTCGAAGACCCTGCCGGTCACGTGGGCTGCCTCGTCGCTCGCGAGCCAGGTGACGATCGGTGCGATCCAGGCCGGGGACATGGCCTCACGGTCCTCGTCGCTCCCCTGCCCCATCCCGAGGTTCTCGGTCATCCGCGTCAAGGCGGCCGGTGCGACGGCGTTCACCGTCACGCCGTATCGGGCCACCTCGAGTGCAGCGATCGTCGTGAAGGCGGCAATGCCGGCCTTGGCAGCGCCATAGTTCGTCTGACCGGGATTCCCGTAGAGACCCGACACGGAGGTGGTGTTGATGATGCGCCCACTGACCGCTTCGCCCGCCTTGGACCGCTCACGCCAGTACGCGACCGCGTGATGGGCCGGCGCGAACGTGCCCTTCAGGTGCACGTCGATCACCGCGTCCCACTCGGCCTCCGTCATGTTCGCCAGCATCCGGTCGCGCAGGATCCCCGCGTTGTTCACGACGACGTGGAGATCGCCGAAGGCGTCGACCGCTGACCGGATCATTCGCGCCGCACCCTCGAAGTCGGCGACGTCCTCACCGTTGGCGATCGCCTCGCCGCCCGCCGCCTCGATCTCGGCGACGACCTGCTGAGCGGGTGTGAGATCGCCGCCCGTTCCGTCGACCGTTCCGCCGAGGTCGTTGACGATGACCTTCGCTCCGTGCCGAGCCAGGCTCAACGCGTGCTCGCGTCCGATACCTCGGCCCGCTCCGGTGACGATCGCCACTCGCCCCTCGCACAATCCGGCCATGAACCCTCGCTTCCCTCGACTGCTCGCATCGATTCTGGGCGGTCGGGGTTCGCCCGGACGAGCCGTAGCATCGACGGGCGTGAGTTCGCTCCCCACGAACCCCGATCCGCGTCGATCCCCCATGGGCGCTGACACCGCCACGGTGTACGACGTGGTCGTGGTCGGTGCCGGCCCGGCCGGCACCGCCGCGGCGATCGAGCTGCGTCGCGCCGGGCGGTCGGTGCTGGTGATCGACAAGGCGACGTTTCCGCGCGACAAGTGCTGCGGCGACGGCCTCACCACGCTCGCGCTCAGGGAGCTCGAGGCGCTCGGCCTCCATCCCGACGACGTCGACGACTGGTACGACGTGGGAGCGGCGTGGCTCCGTGCTCCGTCCGGGCGCGAGGTCTCCCTCCCGCTGCCCGCAGCGAGGGGCTATGCGGCGGTGGCGCCGCGATTGACGCTCGACAACGCCCTCGTCGATGCGGCGCGTCGTCGCGGGGCCGACGTGCTCGACGGTCACGGCTTCCGTTCGCTCGATGTCGGCGACCCGAGCCACATCGATGTCGACGTCGACGGTGCCGGTCTCGTCCGATGCCGCTATCTGATCGCGGCCGACGGGATGTGGTCACCGGTGCGCAAGTCGCTCGGAGCGAACGTCGACGGCTATCGCGGCGAGTGGCACGCATTTCGTCAGTACGCCCGCAACGTGACGGGCCCGGCCGCCGACCGCCTGACCGTGTGGTTCGAGGCCGACCTGCTGCCTGGATACGCCTGGTCGTTCCCGCTCCCCGGCAATCGTGCCAACATCGGATTCGGCGTCCTGCGTGACGGGGATCGCAAGGTGCAGGACATGGCCGATCTCTGGCGTGACCTGCTGCAACGCCCCCACGTCGTCGAAGCACTCGGACCGGATGTCGAGCTCGAGGGCCGCCACACCTCCTGGCCGATCCCGGCACGCATCGACGAGTTGTCGCTCGCGGTGGGCCGCGTGCTCTTCATCGGTGACGCTGCGGCTGCGACCGACGTGATGACCGGCGAAGGCATCGGGCAGGCCCTGCTGACCGGTCGGCTCGCGGCCCGGGCAGCCGTCACCGGTGGCGCGCTCCAGCCCGACGTCGTCGCGGCGCGCTACGAGCGCGACGTCGAGCACCACCTGTTCGCCGACCATCGGATGTCGAAACGCCTGGGTCGCGTGCTGGCGCATCGCCGCGGCACCGACGGCGCCCTCGCGGTCGTCGCATCGAGCGGCGAGTGGGGTCGCAGGAACTTCGGGCGCTGGATGTTCGAGGACGAACCGCGAGCGATCGCCACGTCGCCACGCCGCTGGCACCGTGGCTTCCTGGCCCGACCAGGCGCCTACGCGGACCGCTGACCGAGGCGGTTCGGACCTGCGGTTCAGAGCTGAGGTCGTTGGCGCCGGTCACCGACGACGGGGTCGAGTCGTACGAGCGGCGGGGCACTCACACCGACCTCTCCGACGGTGACGTCGATGCCGTCCTTGTCGAGATCGTTCGGATCGCTCGACGCCTCCACCGTCACCGGGGCGTCGTCCTTCCGTGGTCCCTCGTAGATCTCGGCGACGGCGAGCATCGCGCCGGCCATCGCCGCCCCTGCGACGCCGCCCTTGCGACGGCCTGCCTCGATTGCGGCCCGGCGCTGGTCGGCCAAGCGCTCGGCCTGTGCGTCGAGGAAGCCCTGATGGGCCGCCGCGATCGCCTCGTCGCGGTCGACCTCTTGCCCGAACAGCCGATCGGCTGGTTCGCCGTGGGGCTCCGTCATCAGGTCAGCGTAGGCCGACTCAGTCGATGAGTTGGCGCAACTGCTCGATCGTCTTCACCGGATCGTCGCCCACCGGCGTGACGGACAGATGGGTGACACCAGCTTCCTGATAGGCGGCGAGTCGCTCCTTGACGTGGCCCGCGGGGCCGACGAGGTTGGTGTTTGCGAGCATTTCGGCCGGCACCTTCGTGGCCGCCTCTTCCTTCTGGCCCGACAGGTACAGGTCCTGGATCTGGATCGCCTCGTCGACGTACCCGTACTTCTGGCAGATCGTGTTGTAGAAGTTCTTGTCCCGTGCGCCCATCCCACCGACGTACAGCGCGACGTTCGGGCGGGCCATGTCGAGCACCCGCGTCGCCGCGTCGCCCGTGAAGTCGTCGCCGATCGCGACCATCCCTCCGGCCGAGATCTGGAGCTGACCGAGCTCCGGGTCGCGCTGTGCGGTGCCCTTCTTCAGCTCGTCGCCCCAGACCGTGTGGAACTTCTCCGGATCGAAGAAGATCGGCAGCCAGCCGTCGGCGTACTGGGCCGTGGCCGTGACCGACAACCCCATCAGCGACGCCCAGAAGATGGGGATGTCGGCACGCACGGGGTGATTGATCAGCTTGAGTGGCTTGCCGAGCCCGGTGCCCTGCCCCTCGGGGAGCGGCACCCGAACGGCGGCGCCGTCGTACACGACTGGTTCACGCCGCCAGACCATGCGGCAGATGTTGATGTAGTCGCGGATCCGCGCCATCGGCTTCTCGTACGCGACGCCGTGAAAACCCTCGATCACCTGCGGGCCGGAGGCGCCGAGACCGAGCACGAAGCGCCCGTCGCTCACGTAGTCGAGACCGGCTGCGGTCTGGGCGATGCAGGTCGCTGTGCGCGAGTAGGTGTTGAGGATGCCGGCGCCGATCTGGATCGAGCTGGTCGTCGCCGCCAGGTACCCCATCTGGCTCACCGAGTCGAAGCTGTACGCCTCGGGTACCCAGACGAGATCGAGACCGGCGGCCTCCAGCTCCCGGACGCGCTGGACGTCTGCGTGGAAATCGCCGGAGTAGTCGATCATCATCGAGAGCTTCACGGCCCCGACGATAGGGAGTGTCGTCGCCGGCGCTCCCATCCGGCCGCGTGGAGGACGCCCGGAAACCCCGTCAGGCGATGGTGTGGCTCGGGTCGCCCACCGTTCCTCGGGCGAGCGCCGACTCGACCTCGGCGTCCATCCGGAGCCACTGCTCGTCGAGCCATGCGGCGAACTCTTTGCCTTCTGGCACCTCGGATCGGGGCACCCGTCGCATCACGAAGCGCACCGCCGGCAAGGGTTCGGCGACTGCGCGGATCATGCCGGCGAAGGAGTCGAGTCCGTCGAAGCCGGTGTGCCACGCGAGCACGACGTCGGCTTCCGGTGCACCCTCGACCAGCGCCGCCGAGCCGGCCGGTCGGGGAGGGAGCAATCGTCGCAGCGCCGCCAATCTCGCGGCTCGTTCCGGATCGCGCTCGGCGATCTTCTCGATGGCCCGCGCCCGCTTGCGGTCGTTCGTGCGCGTGCCCTCGGCGAAGATCACACCGACCACCCCCGGACCGATCCCGACCGCCAGTTCGGAGAGTGCGGTCAGCTCCGCATCGCCGTCGGTCGCCTGACGATCGAGGAAGTGGTTCGGGACCCGGAGTCCGACGATGTCGAGGCAGGGGTCGTACAACAACTCCTTTTTCAGGACGTAACGAGGTCGCTGGTTCGCCTTGGTTCGGATCGCCCAGCCCGACAGCAGCGAATCGGCGAGGCTCGCATGGCGGGCGATCACGATCGCGTTGCCCCCGGCGACTGCGTCCGACCCCACGACCTGCGGATCGATGCCGATGGTGACCGTGAGGGCCCGCATCAACGCGCCGGCCCACCAACCCATGAGGTCGTAGTGCGCCTCCTCGTCGTGGCCTCGGCCGCGAGCCCACAGCCCGAACGCTCGGGCGACGCCCGCAGTCTCGATCCAGCACCAGCAGACGGCGAACGAAAGGAGCCGGGCGAGCGGGAACCGCCAACGCAGACGGACTGCGTCGACGACGAGCGCGACCGGAAACCAGAGCGGCACGGTCAGGGTCAGCACGACGTCGGCCACGAGGAGCGACGGGACGCTGACCGCCCGCCGACGCCACTTCTGCAGCGCTGCGCGATGGTGGGCCATCACGCGGGCTGGGTCAGCTCGAGCCGGTTGCCGTCTGGGTCGAGCAGGAACGTCTGGCGCATCGCCGTGTCACCGACCGGCTTCGCATCGGCCACCTCGACACCCGCTGCGCGGAGCGACTCGATCACGGCGTCGAGGTCGTCGACGCGGAACGCCACGTGTTGGCCGAGGTCGGCCGGCACCCTGGACTCGATGAGGTGGATCTGACGGCCATTGCCCGCATCGAGCCAGGCGCCGCCGAACGAGAAATCGGGTCGTGGCAGCATTCCCATGCCGATCACGCCGCGGTAGAACGCAAGCGATCGTTCCAACTCGGTGACGTTGAGCGAGACATGGTGGATGTCGGCGACGAGCACCCGCCCACGCTAGCCCTCCGCTCGTCCTCAGGACAGCGGGGCGTTGAGGTTGCCGGAGCGAAACCCCTCGAGATCGAGCGTGACGTAGCGGTACCCGGCGCCGCGTAGTGCCTCGACGATCTCTGTCCTCCGGGCGACCACGTCGACGAGCGCGTCGAGATCGACCTCGACCCGGGCCGTGTCGTCGTAGTGGCGAACCCGGCACTGCCGGAACCCGAGCCGGTGCATCGCAGCCTCGGCGCGCTCGACGCGGCTGAGGATCCCGACCGTCACCTCGGTTCCGTACGGAATGCGACTGGCAAGACATGCCGCCGCCGGTTTGTCCCACGTGCGCAGCCCGAGTCGACGCGACGCCTCTCGGATGTCGTCCTTGGTGAATCCGGCCTCGACGAGCGGGAACACCGCGCCGGCCTCGACCGCGGCGCGCTGGCCCGGCCTGTGGTCGCCGAGATCGTCGACGTTGACCCCGAGGAGCACCGTCGCGGCGTCGCGCGCCGCGATCGGCGAGACGACGTCCATCAACTCGGACTTGCAGTGGTAGCAGCGATCGCCGTCGTTGAGGCGGTACGCCGCTCGCTCCATCTCGTTGGTCACGACGGCCGACCAGCGCAAGCCCCATTCGGCGGCGAGCGTCCGACAGTCGGATTCCTCCTCACCCGCGAGCGATGGGGAGACCGCGGTGACGGCATGCGCACGTTCGGCACCCAGTTCTCGGTGCGCGACCGCCGCGAGGAACGACGAGTCGGCGCCGCCCGAGAATGCGATCACCACGGAGTCGAGGTCGTGGAGCCGGGCGCGGAGGGCAGCGATCTTGTGGTCGAGCCGACCCGCGACCACGGTGTCGATCGCGGCTCGGACGGTCGGGTCGGAGCCCATGGTGGCGGTGCTGATCGGGGTGACCACGCCATGAGTGTGCCACGACTCGGCAGCGCTCCCCCGACACGCGCGAGGATGTGGCCGCGATGGTGGTACCGGAATGGTGGACGCAGCGACGTTTCGGGCTGCTGGTGCACGCCAACATCGCCACGGTTCCGGCGTGGGCACCGGTCGGCCAGTACGCCGAGTGGTATCGCGCACACCTCGACCACAGCGTCTCCGACGTGCTCCTGCAACCGTCACCGCTCGCGGAGACGCTGGCCCACCATCGCGACCGCTGGGCCCACATCGAGCACTACGAGGACTTCCTGCCGTTCCTCACCTTCGACGAGTGGGACGCCGACGCATGGGCCGCACTCGGTCGGGATGCAGGGATGGGGTACGCCGTGATCGTGGCCAAGCACCACGACGGGCTGTGCTGGTGGGACGCCCCCGGAACGGATCGCACCGTCGTGCGGGACGGGCCGAGGCGTAACGTGGTCGGCGAATTCGCAGCGGCGTGCGAGCGCGCCGATCTTGTGTTCGGCACCCACTTCTCGCTGCTCGACTGGGCCGACGACCGGTATCCGTCGTGCGAGTACGTCGACGAGGTGGTCCACCCGCAGGTGCTCGATCTCGTCCGGAGGTACGGCTCCAGGATGATCTGGGGCGACGGCCATTGGGGCCGGGGCGGCAGCCATTGGCGCAGCGACGACCTCATCGCCGCAGCTCGGGAGATCGACCCCGAGATCATGGTCAACGACCGCTGGTGGGCCGACGGACCGGCCGTGCAGACCTACGAGTACCGGGTCCCGAGGACGATCGTCGACACCGATTGGGAGATGCGGCGCGGACTCGGTGGCAGCGTCGGATACAACCGTGCGGAGGGGCCAGATCACCTGCTGACGGCGGGTGGGATCGTCGCCCTGCTCACCGAGGTGGTCGCCAAGGGCGGACACCTGTTGCTCGGCGTCGGTCCGGATTCGCACGGCCGAATCCCCGAGTTGCACGGCGAGCGGTTGCGAGCGGCCGGCGGCTGGGTGCGTCGGCACCAGGAGCTCATCGATCGAGCGGAGCCATGGACCGACTGGGGTGACGACGACTGTCGCTATCTGGTGCTCGACGGTGTCGTCCATGCGGTGGACGTCAGCGGGAAGGGGCGCTTCGCGGCTCTCGCCCAGGCCGAGGGCAGGGTCGCATCGTTCGAGGCGCTCGACGGCACGCCGGTCTCCTTCGAGCGCGACGCCACTGCCGTGCGCCTCGAGCGGCCGCCTCGCAAGGCGCAACGCCTCCCCGTCGTCTACCGGGTCGTCTTCGACCGACCACCACCGCGACCCATCGAGTTGTTCCCCACCACACCGCCGATTCCGATCGATCTCGCGGAGGTGCTGCGCGACGCGCCGGTGGGCTCGATCGTCCAACTCGGCGAGGGCACCTATCTCGGCCCAGCCAGGGTGCCGGACGGGGTGACCGTGCGCGGTCTCGGTCCGGCCCGCACCCGCATCGACGGACTCGAGCGCGTGGCGGTCACGATCGGAGCGGGCGGGCGTCTCGAGCACTGCTCGGTCGCCGGCGGGGGTCGTCGCATCGCCTGGCTCCCCAAGACCGTGGCCGAACTCGTCGGCAGTGAGGCAACGATGCTCGGGTGCCGTATCGACGGCCATGTCGAGGTCGCCGCTGACGACACTCGCATCACGTCGTGCTCACTCACTGGCGTCGTGGGTCGCGACTCCGACCGAATCGCCATCAGCCGTTCGACATGTCGTGGCATGCAGTGGGACTGCGCGATCGACATCAACGGCGGATCCGGGCACGTGGTCGAGAGCTGTGAATTCTCCGACCTCCTCGCTGCGATCCGACTGACCGACACGGTGACCGCCACGGTTCGAGGGAACCGGATCAGCGCTCGTTGGTGGGGCGTCCACCTCGTGGACACCGAGGGCACGCAGGTGATCGCGAACGCGATCGAGGATGCGACCAGGGCGGTCGACATCGACGGTGGCACGCTCGCCGTGGTCAGCGGGAACGCCGTCGTGGCCGGCGACAGCGGATGTGTCGTCCAGCGCGGTGCCTCGGATTGCGAGATCGCCGGGAACCACTGGGAGCGCTGCCGAATCGGCCTCCTCTCGTGGGACGCCGGCGCCACACGCCACCGGGACAATGCGTGCATCGATCTCGGTGAACCCGATCGAGCGATGACGGTCGGCCCATGACGCCGGCTTGTCGACTCCAGCCGTCGACCCTGCGACGCCCCAAACCCGATCGTAGAGTCGCCGCATGATGATCGCTCCACCGTGGTTGGCTCCCACCTGGTTCATCGACAGCGACTCCGACGCGGTGGCGCTGTTCGCAGGCGACGCTGTGGCTGGGGAGACCGACCCCGTCGGGCGGGCCGTGGCCCTGTTCCACGCGGTTCGGGACGGAATCCGCTACGACCCCTACGGCATCTCGTACGAGCCGGACGCGTTCCGTGCCAGCACCGTGGCCACCTCAACCACCAACTGGTGCGTGCCGAAATCGGTGCTGCTCGTGGCGGCCGCGCGCCACCTCGGCATCCCCGCCCGGCTCGGCTTCGCCGACGTCCGCAACCACCTCACGAGCGAGAAGCTCTCGTCCACCATGGGCACCGACCTGTTCGCCTGGCACGGATACGCCGAGTTGCTCCTGCCCGACACCGACGGTGACGACGGTGCCGTGCGCTGGTTCAAGCTGAGCACGGCATTCAACATCGAGCTGTGCGAACGGTTCGGCGTCAAGGTCCTCGAGTTCGACGGCACCACCGACGCGCTCATGCATCCCTACGACCAGGCCGGCAACCGGCACATGGAGTACGTCAACGACCGTGGCAGCTACGACGACCTCCCACTCGACCGGATGATCGATGACTTCACCGACATCTACGGCAAGCGGTTCGGTACCGATCGCCGACCGACGACCGCCGAGGCCGCCGGCGACGACGCGTTCGCCTGAGCCCTCCCTGTCGGGCGAGGAGCAGCACCCCGCACAACTCAGCCGGAGTTCGAGCCGGCCAGCTGCTTCGCTGCGCGATGGCGATCCTGCGGATCGAGGTGCACCTTGCGGAGCCGGATGTGCTTCGGGGTGACCTCGACGCACTCGTCGCCGGCGATGAACTCGAGTGCGTGCTCGAGCGACAACTCCCGGTGCGGCGTCAACTTGACGGTCTCATCCGCTGACGAGGCACGAACGTTGGTGAGCTTCTTCTCGCGGCAGATGTTGACATCCATGTCGCCGGCGCGGGAGTTCTCGCCCACGATCATGCCCATGTACACATCGGTGCCGGGCCCGACCATCATCGTGCACCGCTCCTGCAGGTTGATCATGGCGTAGGTGGTGGTCGGACCGGTTCGGTCGGCCACGATCGATCCTCGCTCGTGGGCCCGGATCTCCCCGAACCAGGGCTCGTAGCCCTCGAAGATGTGGCTGATGACGCCGGTCCCGCGCGTCTCGGTGAGGAACTCGGTGCGGAAGCCGATCAGCCCGCGGGCGGGCACGAGGTACTCGAGCCGCACCCAACCGAGGCCGTGGTTGATCATGTTCTCCATGCGGCCCTTCCGACCGGCGAGGAGCTGCGTCACCGCTCCGAGGTACTCCTCCGGCACGTCGATCGTGACCCGCTCGACCGGCTCATGACGCCTGCCGCCGATCTCCTTCGTGACGACCTCGGGCTTGCCGACCGTCAGCTCGAAGCCCTCGCGCCGCATGTTCTCGACGAGCACGGCGAGCTGCAGTTCTCCACGGGCTTGCACCTCCCAGGCATCGGGGCGCTCGGTCGGATTGACCCGGATGCTGACGTTGCCGACGAGTTCGGCGTCGAGTCGGTTCTTGACGAGGCGGGCGGTCATCTTCTTGCCGTCCCGCCCCGCCAGCGGAGAGGTGTTGATACCGATCGTCATCGAGAGCGCGGGTTCGTCGACGGTGATCTTCGGCAGCGCAACCGGCTGTTCGGCGTCGGCGAGGGTCTCGCCAATGGTGATCTCGGCGATGCCCGCGACGGCGACGAGGTCGCCTGGGCCCGCCGAGTCGACAGGGACGCGGGTCAGCTGCTCGGTCAGGAACAGCTCGACGACCTTGGTGCGCTCGACCGTGCCATCGAGGCGGCACCAAGACACCTGCTTGCCCTTCTCGATCGTGCCTTCGACCACTCGGCACAGAGCGAGCCGGCCGAGGTACGGGTTCGCGTCGAGGTTCGTGACCCACGCCTGGAGCGGCGCCCCCGGGGTGTACGCCGGCGCGGGGATGGTGTCGAGGATCACGTCGCACAGCGGCCCCAGGGTGTCGCCGTGCTGGGCGAGGTCGAGCGTGGCCCAGCCATCGCGCCCGGAGCAGTAGACGATCGGGAAGTCGAGCTGATCGTCGCTGGCATCGAGATCCATGAACAGCTCGTACGCCTCGTCGACGACCTCGTCGATGCGCGCGTCGGGGCGATCGATCTTGTTGATCACCAAGATGACCGGCATGTTGTACGCGAGCGCCTTCCGCAGCACGAAACGCGTTTGTGGGAGCGGCCCCTCTGCGGCGTCGACCAGCAGCACGATGCCGTCGACCATGGTGAGCGCTCGCTCGACCTCGCCGCCGAAGTCGGCGTGACCGGGTGTGTCGACGATGTTGAGGGTGACGCCGTCCCACTTCACCGAGGTGTTCTTGGCGAGGATCGTGATGCCCTTCTCGCGTTCGAGGTCGTTGGAGTCCATCACTCGTTCGGTGACCGCCTCGTTGGCCCGAAAGGCTCCGGCCTGCTGCAGCAGCGAGTCGACGAGTGTCGTCTTGCCGTGGTCGACGTGGGCGACGATCGCGAGGTTCCGGAGGTCGTCGCGGCGAGCAGGGCCGCGGTCGTCCAGGATGGCGTGGGGGGTCTCAGACATGGCCTGACCACGCTATCGGCGGACCGTCGGGCCCAGGCGCTGGCCACCGGTATCGTCGCCGCATGGCACGACGGCGACGGCACTGATGGCGATCTCGGAGTACCTCCGACGGATCCGCGAACGGGTCGGGCACGATCTCGTCCTCCTACCGAGCGTGACCGTGTTGATCTGGGACGACCGCGGTCGGTTGCTCCTGATGCGGGAGGCACAGACCCGCCGCTGGCAGACGGTCGGCGGCATGGTCGATCCCGACGAGTCGCCCTGGGATGCGGCTCGCCGCGAGGCCCGCGAGGAGACCGGATTTGAGGTCGGTCTCGAGCGCCTGCGTGCTGCGGTGGGCGGCCCCCACTACCGGGTGAGCTACCCGAACGGCGACCTCTGTTCGTACGTGGCCACCGTGTTCGACGCCGTCGTCCACCGCGGTGAGGCGGATCCCGACCGAGACGAGGTGCACGAGCTGGCATGGTTCGATCCGGCCGAGATCGGCGGGCTCGATCTCGATCCGCTCAACCGCGTCCTGCTGGCCGACGTCGGCGTCATCTCGCACGATCGTCCGACCTGACGACTCATCGGCGTTTGTGCCCCCACGTGTTCCAGTGGGTGATCGCCGCGGCTGGTTTGCGCGGTGCGACGCCGAAGCTGCCTGACGGGTGTCCGACCGGTACCAGGGCAGCGATCTCGAACTTGCCCGCCGGCACGCCGAGCGCCTCGAGCGTCTCCGCACCGTGCACCCGGATGACGGTCGTGAGCGCCGTGCCCAACCCGAGCGACCGAGCCGCGAGGCAGAAGTTCTGGACGGCCGGGTACACCGATGCATCGAGTCGACCGATGTCGAGCGGACCGTCGTCGTCGGTCGAACCCCAGGGGATGAGCGGCTGCAGGAAGAGCACGATGACCGGTGCATCGGCGAGATGGTCGGCGAGATGGCGGCTGGCAGCCGTGGTGCGGCGCCACGACGCCTGCGCCGCCTCGTCGCGAAACGTCGGCTCGGGGAGCGAGGCCTCGTACCGGTCGAACGAACGCCGGTACCACTCGGCGGCGATCGCCCGCCGCTCCGGGTCGGTGAGGACGAGGTACTGCTGGGGTTGGACGTTCCCGCCCGACGGTGCCTGCTGCGCCGCGCGGAGGCAGATCTCGATGTCGGCGTCGCTCACCGCCTCGTCGGTGTACCGCCGCATCGCACGAGTGGTCATGATCGCCTCGATCGGATCCATGGAAGCGGACGGTACCGGTCGGTTGTCGCAGGGCTCCCAGCGAGCGACGCCTCGCTCGCCATCGACGCCCTACAGTCTGGCGGATGCGGTACTCGGTGGTGCTCGGGCAGTGGCTCGATCGTCCGCTCGACGCCGACATCCGGACCGCGGTGCTCGCCGACCGGCTCGGGTACGCCGAACTGTGGGTGCCCGAGATGGCCAAGGCCGACGCTCCGGCGCTCGCTGCATCGATCGCCGCGGAGACCGAGCAGATCGGCCTCACGCTGGGTCCGCTCGCCGTCACCGTCCGATCATCGGTGCAGATCGCCATGGCGACCCAGACCGTGGCCGCGAGCGGGCGCCGAGTGGGGGTCGCGCTCGGCACCTCGAGTGGCCTCGTCGCCCGTTGGCACGGCCGCTCGAGGGCGGGTGCCGCCGACCGGTTGACGGCCACGCGACGCGAGTTGGCGACGCTCTTCGACGGCGGACGGGTGAACGGCTTCCGTCTCACCGAGCCGCCGGATCCGTCACCGGTGATCACCATTGCGGCGTTCGGTCCGAAGGCGATCGCCACTGCGCAGGAGGCCGACCGCTTGGTGTTGAACATGGTGACGACCGACGCGGCCGCCCGCCTGGCGGCTCGTCACCCGAACACCGCCGTGTGGTTGTGCGCGGCGATCGATCCCACCGACGAGGAGCGCGCGTGGTTGTCACGCGGGTTCGTCGGCTACTTGGCGGCACCCGGCTACGCGGAGATGTTCGTCGCCGCCGGGTTCGGCGAGCTCGTCGAGCTCGCCCGGACGGGCGCCGGCCCGAAGGAGGTGTTCGCGCAGATGCCCGCGGACCTCATCGATCACGTCGCGCTGGTCGGCAGCGAGGCGCACGTCAGCGCCCGCATCGACGACTACGCCGCCGCGGGCGTGAGCGAGATCTGCCTCGTGCCGGCCGCGCCCGAGTTCCCGAGCTGTGCCCCCACGCTCGAGGCGCTCGCCGGCTGAACCGGTCCGGGTTCGCCGTCAGATCATGCGGTCGTCGAAGTCGGCGCCCAACAGGTGCTTGCCGAGCGTTTCGTTGAGCTTGGGCGCGACCATGATGTGTTGGGTCACGACATGGACGTCGCGCAGGCAACGCCCGAGCACGCTGGTGTCGTAGACCGCCGACCCACCCGCGAGCGTCCACGCTGCATCGACCACGGCGACACTCTCCGACGCTGCGTGGGCAGCAGCCAACCGCATCGACACCCGCGCCGAGACCGGGACGCGATCGCCCGCGACGGCGGCATCCCACGCTGCGCCCACCTCGTCGCGCAGCAACGCCCGTGCGGCCCGCCAGCGCGCCTCGGCGCGAGCGAACTCCGTCTGCGCGAACCCGCTCTCGGCCAAGGTGCGCGACGAGAACTGGGGTTTCTTCGCGGCGGCGAGCGCGACCAGTTCGTCGAGCGACCGGCGGGCCACGCCCAACCCGGTCGCAGCGATCCCGAGCGCAAGCAACGTGAAGTTCGGGAAGTGCGCCAGCGGCTCGTCGACGTACACCTGCGTCACCCCTGGTTGCAGGGTGTACTCCACGGGCACGGCGACGTCGTCCACGGTGATGTCGAGCGAGCCCGTCCCCCGCATACCCGACGTGTGCCAGGTGTCGACGAACTCGACATCGCTCGCCGGGAAGAAGCAGACGCGCTGGGTGCCGTCGTCACACATCGCTCCACCGACGATCCAATCGCAGTGCTGAGTACCGCTCCCCCACTGCCATCGCCCCGTGACGCGATAGTGATCGCCGTCGCGCCTGCCGCGGCCGTTCGGGGCGAAGACGCCACCACTCGCCGTGGTCGGCGAGCTGAAGATCTTGCGTGCGATCTCGGGTTCGAGGAAGGCCGCCAGCGACGACGTGGTGGAGGCGATACCGGCACACCAACCGGCCGATCCGTCGCCGCAGGCGACGGTGAGGATCGCGTCGACCGCGTCGACCGGGCTCACCCCCGGACCGCCGTAGGCGGACGGCAAGCACAACGTCAGCAGCCCCGCATCGGCGAGCGCGGCGACGGTCTCGGGCGGGAGCCGTCGTCCCCGTTCGGCGGCGTCGGCACCGGCTCGGGCCACCTCGGCGGCGCGGCGCACCGCGTCGATCGACAGAACTCCCATCGGCGAGATGTTACGAGTTGGGTCCGGCGCACGTCGCTACCGGGGTGGTCTAACCTCGCCCCATGAAGTTCGGCTTCGTGGTTCCGTGGGCGGACGCCGACGAGATCGGCGAGCTGGCGTCGGTCGCGGAGGAATCCGGCTGGGACGGTCTGTTCGTGTGGGAGCCGGTCTGGGGCGTCGACAGCTGGGTGAGCCTCGGCCTCGCAGCCGTTCGAACGTCGAAGATCCGTCTCGGCACGATGCTGACGCCACCCTCACGTCGCCGCCCGTGGGAGCTCGCCAGTCAGGTCGCGACCGTCGACCGGCTGAGCGGGGGCCGCGTGACGCTGTCGGTCGGCCTCGGAGCACCCGACGCAGGCATGGCGGCGTTCGGTGAAGAATGCGGCAAGCGTGCACGAGCCGAGCTCATGGACGAGTGCCTCGACATCGTGTGCGGACTGTGGAACGGCCAACCGTTCGAGTACGACGGCACGCACTACCAGGTGCGACCGACCGTGTTCCCGACGATCGGGAACACCGTGCAGCAACCACGGGTACCGATCTGGTGCGTCGGCGCGCTCGGCCACGCCAAGTCGATGCGTCGGGCGCTCGCGTGGGACGGGCTCATCCCGCAGGTCATCGACGACGGCACCGCCCGCCAGGCCAACCTCGGCGAGCTCACTGCAATCCGCGACCAGCTGCCCGACCGCGACTACGACGTCGTGATCGAAGGCGTCTGGGCCGATCACTCCCCCGCAGCGTGGGCCGCCGCCGGTGCGACCTGGTGGCTCGAGACGCAGTGGGACGCCGTCGGTCAGGCGCGGCCGGCACTCGCCACGTTCGACCGTCTACGCGACGGCCCCCCACACCTCTGATCGCTCCCGACGACGATACGGTCACCGGTCGTGACCCAGTCCGGATGGAACCTCGCCGACGTCTTCGAGCGCATCGCCGATCGGATTCCCGCCGAGCTCGCACAGCGGCAGGGAGACCGCGTGCACACCTGGTCCGAGTTCGACCGGCGCGCCGACGGCATCGCCCGTGTCCTCCTCGATGCCGGCCTCGAGGAACAGGACAAGGTGGCCCAGTACCTCTACAACAGCCCCGAGTACCTCGAGAGCGTCTTCGGATGCTTCAAAGCCGGAATGGCCACGGCCAACACCAACTACCGATACGGGGCCGACGAGCTGGTCTACCTGTGGGACAACGCCGACGTGGTCGCCGTCGTCTTCCACGGTGCGTTCGCCGAGACGATCGAGCAGTTGAGGGAGCGGGTGCCGCTCGTCCGGCTGTGGCTCTGGGTCGACGACGGTTCCGGTCCGTGCCCGGATTGGGCGACCTCGTACGAGCACGCCGCGACTTCCGACCCCGGTCGCACCCGAGGACCGTGGGGGCGCAGCGGCGACCATCTCTTCCTGCTCTACACCGGCGGCACGACGGGCATGCCGAAGGGTGTCATGTGGCGCCAGGACGACATGTTCGGCGCGCTCGACGCCAACAACAGGCGCCGGATGCCACCCGACCAGGACCTCGGCGCGATCGGTGACCGCGTCGTCGCTCCCGGGCCGGCGGGCCTTCCCGGCGCTCCGCTCATGCACGGGACCGGGCTGTTCAACGCCATCAGCACGTTGATGGTCGGAGGGTCGGTCACCACGATGGAGGGCCGCCACTTCGATCCCGTCGAGCTGCTCGACACCATCGAGCGACGTCGGATCAACTCGATGTCGATCGTCGGCGACGCGTTCGCCAGGCCGATCCTGCGCGCGCTCGACGCCGAGCCCGATCGGTGGGACATCTCGTCGCTGCGGGTCATCGTCTCGTCCGGGGTGATGTGGTCGCAGGAGACCAAGCAGGGCCTGCTCCGGCACAACGAGCGCCTGATCATGGTCGATGCGCTCGGCTCCAGCGAGGCGATCGGGATGGCGACGAACACGACGACCGCCGAGTCGGGCGCCGAGACGGCCAAGTTCGAGCTCGGACCCGACACGAGGGTCGTCAACGACGACGGGCTCGATGTCGTGCCGGGTTCGGGCGAGCTCGGACGCGTCGCGCTCAGGGGCCACACCCCGATCGGCTACTACAAGGACCCCGAGAAGTCCGCCGCCACCTTCCAGACGATCGACGGACAGCGCTATTCGATCCCGGGCGACTGGGCCGAGGTCCTCGCCGACGGCACCGTGAAGCTTCTCGGCCGCGGTAGCCAGTGCATCAACACCGGCGGCGAGAAGGTGTATCCCGAAGAGGTCGAAGAGTGTCTCAAGCTGCACCCATCGGTCGCCGATGTCGCAGTCGTGGGTATTCCTGACGAACGCTTCGGAGAAGCGATCCACGCCGTCGTCGAGCCGTTCCCGAACGCGACCGTGGATCCGGATGAGCTGATCGCCCACGTCAAGGCGCGTCTGGCCCACTACAAGGCACCCAAGGGCGTCCACGTCGTCGACTCCGTCGGCCGGGCGGCCAACGGCAAGCTCGATTACAAACGCGTGAAAGCGCTTGCGCTCGACGAGATTTGCGAGCCTCCGCTCGCCGGCCAGCAGTAGCCTCCCGCCATGCCCGTCACCTTCAACTGGCCGCGGTTCGACGCCGTGTTGTTCGATCTCGACGGAGTGATCACGCCGACGGCCGACATCCACGAGCGGGCGTGGGCGGCGCTGTTCGCGCCGTGGGGCTTCACGAGCGACGACTACCTGGTTCATGTCGACGGCAAGCCTCGGTACGACGGCGTCCAGTCGTTCCTCGCTTCCCGGGGCGTGGACCTCCCGTGGGGTGACCCGACCGACCGGCCCGGTGACGACACCGTCTGCGCGATGGGCAACCGCAAGAACGACATGTTCAACGAGGTGCTCGAACGCGACGGGATCGCACCGTATCCGGGCACGATGACCGTGCTCGACCTCCTCGATCGGCACGAGATCCCGCAGGCCATCGTCTCGTCGTCGAAGAACGCCCGCACGGTGCTCGAGGCCGCCGGAATGGCCGATCGCTTCGGTGTCGTGGTCGACGGTGTCGTCGCCGCCGAGGAAGCACTCAGCGGCAAGCCGGCCCCGGCGATGTTCCTGCGAGCGGCCGAACTGCTCGGCTGCGATCCATCCGGATCGATCGTGGTCGAGGACGCATCGTCCGGTGTGGCCGCCGGCGCCGCAGGAGATTTCGGGCTCGTCCTCGGTGTCGATCGAGGCGGCAACCGGGAGGCACTGCTGGCCGCGGGCGCCCACGCCGTGGTCGACGATCTCGCCGACACGGTCGGTCATGGCGTCCGTGGGGGGATCGCTCCGTGAAGATCCGTGAGATCGCGTCCGAGATCGCCCGACACCGGTTCCCCGTCGACCCGTGGCGTCTCATCGAGACCGAACCCGACGCGACCACGCTCGGGCTCACGGAAACCCTCTTCGCCAACGGCAACGGGTACATCGGTATGCGCGCCAACCCGAGCGAGGGCCGCGACGCCCACACCCACGGGACGTACCTGAACGGTTTCCACGAGACCTGGGCCATCCACCACGCCGAGGACGCCTTCGCCTTCGCCAAGACCGGCCAGACGATCGTGAACGTCCCGGACGCCAAGCTGCTGAAGCTCTACGTCGACGACGAACCGATGCTGCTCGCGGACGCCGACCTCGACCACTACGAACGGGCGATCGACTTCCGCACGGGCGTCTCCCACCGCTCACTCGTGTGGCGGACCCCGGCCGGCAAGCGCGTGCGAGTTCGATCGGAGCGGATGGTCAGCCTCGAGCACCGGCACCTCGTGGTGATGCAATTCGAGGTCACCCTGCTCGACGGCAACGCGCCGGTCGTCATCTCGTCGCAGCTGCTCAACCGCCAGGACGGCGAGGACGAGTACCACGTGACCGCCGCGGCACTCGGCGAGGGCATGGACCCGCGCCAGGCACGCAAGTTCGACCAGAGGGTCCTCGAGCCGAAGCTCCAACGCCATGACGACGAGCACCATCCTGCGGGTGGCGAGGTGATCCTCGGCTATCGCTGCTTCAACAGCGGGATGACCGTCGCGTGCGCGTATCGCCACGAGATCGACACCCCGTGCGCGTTCGAGGTCGAGACCTCGGTCAATCACGACCTGGCGAAGTCGGTGTTCACGATCCAGGCCCACGCCGGCGAGACGATTCGCCTCACCAAGTACGTCGCATACCACTCCTCGCGCGGCATCCCGCCACAGGAGCTGGCCGACCGATGCCACCGGACGATCGAACGGGCGAGAGCGACGGGCATCACCCAGCTCTACGCCGACCAGGAGAACTGGCTCGACTCGTTCTGGGAGCACAGCGACATCGAGGTCGTCGGTGATCCGGAGGCACAGCAGGCGATCCGGTGGAATCTGTTCCAGCTGGCGCAGGCGTCGGCCCGAACTCACGAGCAGGGAATCGCGGCCAAGGCGGTCACCGCTGGTGGTTACGACGGGCACTACTTCTGGGACACCGAGGTCTACGTGTTGCCGTTCCTCGCCTACACGAACCCCGATGCGGCCCGCAAGCTCCTGCGCTTCCGGTACCACATGCTGGATGCCGCACGTGCCCGGGCGACCGAGCTCAACCAGCGGGGCGCCCTCTACCCGTGGCGCACGATCAACGGCGAGGAGGCCTCGGCGTACTACGCGGCAGGCACGGCGCAGTACCACATCAACGCCGCCGTCGTCTATGCCCTCGAGCGCTACCTCAACGCGACGGGCGATGTCGACTTCCTGGCCCGTGAGGGTGCCGAGATCCTGGTCGAGACGGCTCGTATGTACGAGGACCTGGGCTTCTACGCCAGCAACGGCGCCGAGCGATTCCACATCCACGGCGTGACCGGGCCGGACGAGTACACGACGGTCGTCAACGACAACCTGTACACGAACGTGATGGCCAGGTTCACGATGCGGTACGCCGCGCGCTGCGTCGCGTTCTTGCGGGAGTGGGCTCCCGATGCCCACGCAGCTCTCGAGCGTCGGACTGGAGTCGACGACGACGAGATCGCCGGATGGCACCGTGCGTGCGACGCGATGTTCCTACCGTACGACGAGGAGCTCGGCATCCACCCGCAGGACGCCAGCTTCCTCGAGCGCGAACGATGGGACTTCGAACAGACACCACCCGAGCGATACCCGCTCCTGCTCCACTTCCACCCCCTCGTGATCTATCGGCACCAGGTCCTCAAGCAGGCCGATGTCGTCCTGGCGATGTACCTCCGCGGCGAGCACTTCGGCGTCGATCAGAAGCGCCGCAACTTCGACTACTACGACCCGATCACGACGGGTGACTCGTCGCTGTCGGCGTGTGTGCAGTCGGTCGCGGCGTCGCAGGTCGGCTACGCCGACCTGGCCTACGACTACTTCCTCCAGGCGCTCTACCTCGATGTGGCCAACACCCACGGCAACACCTCCGACGGGGTGCACATCGCCAACGCCGGTGGAGTCTGGGCTGCGCTCGTCCACGGGTTCGCCGGTCTCGTCGACAACGGCGATCAGCTCCGGTTCGAACCGCGACTCCCCGCCACCTGGACATCGATGACGCTCCGGCTCAGACGTCACGGTAGCAACGTGAAGGTGACCGTCGACTCCGACGGTGCCACGGTCGAGGTGCTCGACGGCAACCCGGTCCCGGTCAATCGTGACGACGAGGTGATCCACGTCGAGCCCGGGCGATCCCTCCGGATTCCCGCAGCGCGCTGACCCTCGCTGTCGACGCCCCAACCCGTCGCGCCGGACGCGGCGCGGTCGCGACCGGTGCGCCGGCCCGGGTTGGGTGCCGGCGGTTACCGGCCGGTACCGTCCACGCCATGACTGATGCTCTGGGATTCGACGGCAAGGTGGCGATCATCACCGGTGCGGGCGGTGGGCTCGGCCGGGAGCACGCCCTCATGATGGCCTCGCGAGGTGCGCTCATCGTCGTCAACGACCTGGGCGGGGCGGTCGACGGCACGGGCAGCGACAAGGGCGCAGCCGAACGGGTCGTCGACGAGATCAAGGCCGCTGGAGGCGAGGCCGTCGCCGACACGAACTCGGTCGCCACTCCCGAGGGCGGTGGAGCGATCGTGCAGTCCGCGATCGACGCGTTCGGCCGGATCGACATCGTCGTCAACAACGCCGGCATCCTGCGCGACAAGTCGTTCCACAACATGACCCCCGATCTGTGGGGCCCGGTGCTCGACGTTCACCTCAACGGCGCGTACCACGTGACCTCGGCCGCATGGCCCCACATGCGTGAGCAGAGCTACGGGCGGGTCGTGAGCACGGCCTCCGGGGCAGGGATCTTCGGTAACTTCGGCCAGGCCAACTACGGCGCGGCGAAGATGGCTCTCGTCGGCTTCACCCGGGTCCTCGCCGTGGAAGGTGCCTCCAAGAACATCAAGGCGAACGTCATCGCGCCGGTCGCCAAGACCCGCATGACCGAAGACCTCCTCGGGCCGCTCGGCGACAAGGTCGAGCCGAAGTACGTCGCGCCGATCGTCACCTACCTGGCCCACGAGATCTGCGAGCCGACGGGCCGGGTCTTCTCGGTCGCCGGCGGCCGCGTCGCCGAGATCTTCATCGGCGAGGGCCCGGGGTACACCGATCCCGATCTGTCGCCGGAGTCGATCGCCGCGAACTGGGACGCCGTCACCGATCAGGAGGGCTACGAGGTCCCGTCCCAGATGGGTGACGAGATCGGGCTCTACCTCAAGTACCTCGCCTGAGCGCCGATGGGTCATGATCGCCGTTGATGCGTTCCGGGACGGCGTGCGGTCCTGGCTCGCCGAGCACGCCCGGCACGCCCCGCCCGACTACGGGGCGATCTGCCCGCCGCACCTCGTCGACGACGGCGTCGCATGGCACCGGCGCCTCCACGCAGCCGGCTACGCGGGCATCCACTGGCCGGTCGAACACGGCGGTCGAGGCCTCACCGTGGACCATACGGCCGCCTGGCAGATCGAGGCCGCTCGCGCCGGTGTTCCCGCAGCGTTCAACATGGTCGGCCTCGTGCTCACTGGCGGGGCACTGCTGGCGTTCGGATCCCCCGCACAGCAGCGCCGGCACCTCCCGTCGACCGTGACCGCCGATCGGTTGTGGTGCCAGCTCTTCTCCGAGCCCGGCTCGGGCAGCGACCTCGCCTCGCTGTCGACGCGGGCCGTGCTCGACGGAGAGCGGTTCGTGGTCGACGGCCAGAAGGTGTGGTGCTCGGGAGGTCGCTACAGCGACTGGGGCATCCTGCTGGCCCGAACCGATGCCGACGCATCCTCGCACCAGGGCATCTCGCTGCTCCTGGTCGACATGGCCTCACCCGGCATCGACGTCCGCCCCCTTCGCCAGATGTCCGGTGACGCCGAGTTCGACGTGGTGTTCTTCACCGCCGCCGAGGTCCCGGTCGTCAACCTCCTCGGTCCGCTGCACGGGGGCTGGAACGTTGCGATGTCGGTGCTCACCAACGAGCGCGGCCACATCGGGACCGCGGTCGTCGGACTCCAGCGTCGCATCGCGCAGATGGCCGCGATCGCAGCTGACGGGGGGCTCGATCCCGTCGAGATCCAGCGGCTCTCGGTGCTCGTCGCCCGAACGCACGCGTACCGAACGCTCGCGGATCGACAGGGCGCCGAGGCGTCGACCTCCGGATCGCTCGTGAAGCTCGGCCTGACCGAGTTGGCCTTCGACGCGGCGATGCTTCGGGGCGGTCTGGCCGGCATCGACGCGGCTCTCGACGGGCCCGAGGCGTCTGGCATGCTGACAGCACCCGGTGGACGCATCGCCGGCGGTACCAGCCAGGTGCAACGCAACATCATCGGCGAACGCTTGCTCGGCCTCCCCCGAGAACCGCGGGCGTCGAACACGACCGCAACACGCACGAACCGCACCAGCCACTCCACGAGCGAGGGACGCCCATGAAACACGAAGCCGTCGAATCCGGTGACCCGGGTGTGCAGCGCGGAACCACAGGGCCCCCGTTCAAACTCATCGCGCTGCTGCTGATGGTGATCGGTCTCGCGGTGTTCTTCTTCCAGAACGGGAACGACGCACGGGTCGAGTTCCTCTGGCTCGACGGCAACTGGCCGGTCTGGACGGTGATCGGCATCTCGGTGGCGGTGGGTGTCGTGCTCGATCGATTGGTGACGTGGCAGTGGCGTCGCGCCCGGCGTCGCCAGGTCGACGAGGGCTGACCTCGACACGATGATCCGGGTCGCGTCCAGCGACGGGGTGACTGTCGCCGTCCACCACCTCGCGGGCTCGGCCGGGTCGCCGCGCCTGCTCTTCTCCCACGCCACGGGTTTCCATGCCCACTGCTATCTCCCGATGGCGGAGCTGCTCGGAGACCGCTTCGAATGCTTCGGGCTCGACTACCGCGGCCATGGCGAGACTCCGGTGCCGGCCGGATGGGAGGTCGAGTGGACGCGCTTCGGCGCCGATGCCCTCGTCGTCTCGTCACATCTCGCTCCGCGTGCAGGCCTGCTCGGTATCGGGCACTCGATGGGCGGTGCTGCGCTGCTGATGGCCGCGGCCCGGCAACCGGGCCTGTTCGAGCGGCTCGTGCTGTTCGAACCGATCGCTCACCCGCCACCGGTGCAGGACATCGACATGAGCCGGCACCCGATCGTCGAAGGTGCTCGAAGACGCCGGCGCCGGTTCGACTCCCACGAGGAGGCCTTCCGGAACTTCTCGTCGAAGCCGCCGCTGTCGGCGATGACGTCGCGCGCGCTGCGAGCCTACGTCGACCACGGTTTCCGGCCCGCCGTCGACGGGTCCGGAGAGGTCGAGCTCTGCTGCCCCCCGGAGATCGAGGCCGGCGTGTTCATGAGCGCACGTCGCAACGGCGTCTGGGACCTGCTCCCCGAGATCGAGGTGCCGACGCTCGTCATCACAGGAGTGATCGAGGAGCTCCAGCCGTCGCGCTGGTGTCACGACGTCGCCGATCGGCTGCCGCACGGGACGTACCTCGAGCTCCCCCACCTGACGCACCTCGGCCCGTTCAGCCATCCCGGCGACATCGCCGGTCTGATCGCGTAGTGGCCCTCCCTCGGGCACGCCACACCCCGCGCGTACCATGGGTGTCACGATGACCGACACGATGACCGAACACGCGACCGACTCCACCCAACGCTCGCCACGCGCGGCCTGGACGGTTCCGACGAGCCTGTCGCCTTCGCGGGTCGAGTCGTTCCTGTCGTGCCCCTTGGCGTTCCGGTTCTCGTCGATCGAGAAGCTGCCCGACCCGCCGTCCGTGGCCACCACGCGTGGCTCATTGGTGCACCGGGCGCTCGAACTGCTCTTTCTGCGGCCCGCTCCCGAACGTACGCCGAGTGCCCTCGACGGCTGCGTCGACCTGGCGATCGCCGAGTACGAGAACCACCCCGACTACTCGCTGCTCCGGCTCGACGCCGATCAGGCTGCCGAGTTCCGCCGCGAGTGCCGGGAGTTGGCCGCGAACTACCTCCGGCTCGAAGATCCTCGTGGGATCAGGGACATCGGATTGGAGTTGAAGCTCGAAGCGCCTGTCGGTGAGTTGACGTTGCGCGGCATCATCGACCGGCTCGACCTCGACGATGACGGTGAGCTCGTGGTGACCGACTACAAGACCGGCCGGGCGCCGAGCCCCAACTGGGAGCGCAAGAGCCTCTCAGGCGTGCACTTCTACTCCTTCTTGTGCGAGTCGGTGTTCGGTCGCCGACCCGCCGCCATCCGGCTGATGTACCTCAAGTCGGGCGAGATCATCACCGCCACACCCTCCGAACAATCCACGCGCTTCATGACGACTCGGACGAGTGCGGTCTGGAAGGCCGTCGCGACCGCCTGCGAACGCGACGACTTCCGCCCGCGCCGGAGCGCGCTCTGCAACTACTGCGCCTACCAGCGTTGGTGCCCGGAGTTCGGCGGCAATCCTGCGCTTGCATCGAGCGAAGCCCCCGTCGCGGTCGGGGTCCACACGCCCGAATGAGCGACATGCGGGCGACGCCCGACCGGCACTTCGGGCCGGTCATCAACGGTTTCGATCAGGCCGCGGACCGCTGGCTCGAGCAGTTCCGGGGGAACCCGGTGCTCGACCGCATGATGACGGCCGCCACCGACGCCGGCGAGTTCAGTGCCGTCTGGCACGTCTCCAGCCTCGTGCGCGGTCTCGTGCGCGGCCGACCCGACCAGATCGTGGCCCTCGCGATCGGTATCGGTGCCGAGAGCCTGATCGTCAACCAAGGCCTCAAGCGGTGCTTTCGTCGCCGGCGACCGACGACCGAGGGAGACGAACGATTCCGGATCCGCGTGCCACTCACCTCCTCGTTCCCGAGCGGTCACGCATCGGCGGCAACGTTCGCGGCGATCACGCTGATCGGGTGGGACGGTTGGAGGTGGGCACCCCTGTGGGCCACGATGGCGGCGACCGTGGCCGTGAGCCGCCCGTACGTACGCATCCACCATGCGTCCGACATCGTGGGTGGGGTAGCTGCGGGGGCCGTGATGGGTGTCGCGGCCCGGCAGTGCTTCCGTCGCCTCGGCCTGGGCTGATGCCGGCCGCTGCGGCGTAACCTCGACGCCGATGAGCGAGATGCGGTTCGATCGGTCGATGAGCGATGCCGAGGGCCTCATGTGGCGCCTCGAGAAGGATCCTCACCTGTCATCCACCTTCGGCACCGTGACGCTGCTCGATCGCCGGCCCGACATCGATGCGTTCCGGCGCCGCATGGAGCGGGCGGTCATGGCGATCCCGCGTCTGCGTCAACGGGTGCAGCCGGCGCCGGCCAACCTGTCCGCGCCGACGTGGGTCGACGACCCCGACTTCGACCTCGACCTCCACGTCCGACGGATCGCCTGCCCGAAGCCGGGTTCGCTGCGTCAGGTGCTCGAGCTCGCGTCCCTGATCCTCGCCGATCCGTTCGATCGCACCCGACCACTCTGGCAGTTCGTCGTCGTCGAGGGTCTGCGTGGTGGCAAGGCCGCGATCATCCAGAAGATGCACCACACGATCACCGACGGTGAGCGCGGTGTCGAGCTGTCGCTCCAGTACCTGGACTTCGAGCGTGACGCTCCCGAGCCACCTCCGATCCCGCCACCCGACGCCGATGTATCGGTGGGCGACGACGGTGTCGATCTGGTGAAGGAGTTCGTCGGTGGAGCGCTTCGGCTGCCGATCGGCATCGCCAAGCAGGTCCGGGAGTTGCTCGCTGATCCGTCCGGCCTCCCCGACGCATCGAGCGCCGCCGCCCGCACGTTCGCCGGCATCACGTCGCAACTCTCCGACACCGAGCAGGCCCGCTCCCCGCTCTGGACGCGCCGATCGCTCCAACGTCGCATCGAGCCGGCACGAGCACCGTTCCGCGACACGAAGGACGCCGCAAGGCGGCTCGGCGGCACCCTCAACACGGCGTTCCTGACGGCCGCCGCCCACGCCGCTGCCGAGTACCACGTGACGATGGACGAACCGGTCGAGTCGCTCAGGGCATCGATGGCGATCTCGACCCGCACCGAGGGGTCCGGGAGCAACGCGTTCTCGCTCGCCCGGCTGCTGGTGCCCACCTCGGAGATGCCCATCGCCGAACGCTTCCGCGCGATCCACGAGGCGACCCAGCTCGCCCGGGAGGCGAGCAGGACCGCCGGTCTCGACACCTTGGCGACGGTCACGTCGGCGCTCCCGACGTCGTTGATCACACGACTCGCCCGCCAGCAGTCCCAGACGATCGATTTCGCCACCTCGAACGTCAAGGGTTCGCCGGTCCCGGTCTACGTCGCCGGGGCCCAGCTCCTCGAGATCTACCCGATCGGGCCACTCGGAGGCGTGGCGTTCAACCTGACGCTGATGTCATACTGCGGCAGCCTCGACATGGCACTCAACATCGACGCGGCTGCAGTCGCGGATCCGGCGTTGCTGGCAGCCTGCTTGCAGCGAGCGTTCACAGCGCTCGCGGCGGTCTGACCCCGGCGGTGGGGCGCAGGCCGTTCAGTGCTTGGCGGTGAGCAGTGTCCGGACGTCGAGGAGCAGGTCGGCGACCTCGCCCGACGAAACGAGATCACGCTGCATCATCTTCGCCAGGGCACCGTCGATCACCGCGACTGCCTCGGCCACGATTGCGTCGTGGTCGGTCTCGATGTCGAGGATCTGGGTGTCGGTGAGCTGCTGATCAGTCATCAACCTGCACGGTATCCCTGTTTCGGCGATCGCGCGCGCACCTACGATGTGAACATGCAACTCTCAGGGCGACATGTGGTGGTGACCGGCGCAGCCGGTGGGATCGGCTCTGCGCTCGTCCATCGCTTCCATGCCGCCGGGGCTCGAGTCGTGCTCACCGATCTGCACGGGGCCGACGACGTGGCCGCCGCCCTCCCCGGCTCGATCAGCGTCGCCGCCGACATGAGGAGCGAGGCGTCGATCATCGCCCTGATCGACGCCGCCGAAGCCGAGTTCGGTCCGGTCGACCTGTTCTTCGCCAACGCCGGCGTCGGCGTCGGCTCCGACCCGATGGACGACGAGGAGCTCTGGGAGCTCTCGTTCGACGTCAACATCCACGCTCACCGGTGGGCCGCTCGACGACTGCTCCCCGGCTGGCTCGACCGTGGCGAGGGCTACTTCTGCTCCACGGCGTCGGCCGCGGGAGTGCTCGCCCAGATCGGGTCGGCGCCGTACAGCGTGACCAAGCATGCCGCCGTGGCGTTCGCCGAGTGGATGAGCATCACCTACGGCAACCGGGGCCTCCGGGTGAGCTGTCTGTGCCCGCAGGGCGTGAACACGAACATGCTGAACGCCGGCGACGACCTCGGCGACGGGGGCAACGTCGTCAAGTCGGTCGGGGTGGTGCTCGAACCCGAGGTCGTCGCCGACCTCGTGCACGACGCGATCGTCGACGAGCAGTTCCTCATCCTGCCGCACCCCGAGGTGGCCGAGTACATGACACTGAAGGCAACCGATCTCCCCCGCTGGTTGGGCGGGATGCGCAAGCTGCAACGCCGCGTGCTCGGCGTCTGAGCGTCGGCGCAGCCGAGTCGACACGATGGCCGAACGAACCCTCAACGCGGTCGGATTGCGGCTCGGCGAGCCGATCCGGTTCCGGCGTCTCGAGGGGCGTCGCTGGGTGACCGGCAAGGTGGTCCGCGTCGAGCCCGATGGCAGCATCACCCTCCACGATCCCGACGGGGCAGCGCGATCATTGCGTCCCGAGACGGTGCAGGTCCGCCGACCCGGTGTCCGCGGTCGCCTCGTGTGGCAGACGGTGAGCGACGTGGCGGTGACGTGGGAGCAGCTGGAGTTGTTCTGACGAGTCGACCGGTCACCGTCCACCGGAGCAGTTGACGAGCGTGCCGGTCACGTAGCTGGCCGCGTCGCTGGCCAGCCACAGGATCGTCTCCGCGACCTCGTCCGCGGTGCCGCCGCGCCGCATCGGGACGCTCGGTGCGAGCGTGCCGATGCGATCCTCGATACCCGACCGCTCGTGGATGTCGGTGTGGATCAGACCCGGCCGGACGGCGTTGACCCGAATCCTCTCGGTCGCGACCTCCTTGGCGAGCCCGATCGTCATCGAGTCGATCGCGCCCTTCGTCGCCGCGTAGTCGACGAACTCGTTCGGGCTGCCCAGATACGCAGCCGCGGACGACACGTTCACGATCGAGCCTCCGTCACCGCCGTGCCGGGTCGACATCCGTCTCACCGCCTCACGAGCGACGACGATCGCGCCGACGAGATTGACGGCCACGACCTCCCGGAGACGGTGCATCTCGAACTCGTCGAGACGCGCCGCACGGTGTACGACCCCGGCGTTGTTCACCAGCACACGGAGTGGGCCCAGCGTCTGGCACGTCCGCTCGACCAGCTCGATCACGTCGGATTCGACGGCGACGTCGGCGCGGATGGCGACGGCGCGTGCTCCGACCGCCTCGCAGGCGTCGACCACAGCGATCGCAGACTGCTCGTCGGTGACGAAGTTGACCGCGACGTCGTAGCCGCGGGAAGCGGCCAGCCGGGCGGTCGCAGCGCCGATGCCACGACCCCCGCCTGTGACGAGCATGACCGGTCGGGTGTCGTTCATTCGCCGAGTCTGCCAGCCGGCCGAGACGACTCGGTCGCCGGCTCGCCCCGGATAGCGTGGCGGCCGTGCCCGACACCAGTGCCGAGGCGGCTCGCTCCCGCCACGCCCAGATCGCCTACGGCCTGCTCCACGAACTCTCGTCGGTCAGCCACCCCCGCGTGTCACCCGACGGGAAGCACGTCGCAGCCGTCGTGTCGACCATCGACGTCGACGAGAACACCACCCGCGGCACCGTCTGGCTCGACGGTGCGCCGCTGACCACCGGTCCACACGACGGCTCTCCGACCTGGTCGCCCGACGGTGCCGCGCTGGCCTACACCAGCCGGTCCGACGACGTCGACCCGGCGACCACCCTGCACGTGATGCCGATCGGCGGGCCGGGCGAGGTCAGGACGATCTGCACGATGCCCGACGGGATGGGCGACGTCGCATGGTCGCCAGACGGCCGGATGCTCGCGTTCACGAGCCGGACGCGGCACGAGCGCTACGAGGCCAAGGACGCTCGTTGGCAGTCGCCGCGCCGCATCGACCGGTTCTTCTCCCGTCTCAACGGTGAGGATTGGGTGTTCGACCGGCCACAACACGTCTACGTCGCGCCGGTCGACGGTACGGCGGCACCCCGAAACCTCACCCCGGGTGAGTTCCAACACGACGGAGTGAGCTGGTTGAGCGATTCGTCAGGCATCGTCACCAGCGCGGCGCGCCACGATACGTGGGACCGTGATCTCGCCGTCGATCTGTACGTCGTCGAGCTCGGCGGAGCGATCACGGCGCTGACCGAACAGACGGGGCGCTACGAGGCGCCGGTCGTGTCGCCCGGCGGGACGCTGATCGTGTTCCGCGGGATCGACGACGCGGCGCTGTATCCGCAGAACGTCCGCATCGGCGTCATGAACCGCGACGGATCCGAGCGTCGATGGATCAGCGAGGCGTTGGACCGCACCTTCCTCTGTACCGTCGGCTCACGACCCCCGGTCTGGTCGGACGAGAGGACGGTTCTGGCCACGGTCGAGGATCGCGGCGACAGCCCGCTCATGCGGGTCTTCGTGGACGGGCGGCCGCCCGAGTCGGTGACCCCCGCCCGGACGACGGTCACCGATTTCGACGCCGTCGGCGGGGTGCTCGCCAGCACACGAACGACGGCTCGGCGCCCGGCGGAGCTGTTCGTCAGCCGGGACGGCACCGAGACCGAGCTGACCGACGTGACCCGTGAGCATCGAAGCTGGGAGCGGTTCGCCGTGCCGTGCACCGATGGCAGCGACGAGATCGACGCGTGGATCATGCGGCCCGACGACGTCGACCCGAGCCACCGCTATCCGGTCCTGCTCAATGTCCATGGCGGCCCCTTCACGCAGTACGGCGAGTACTTCTTCGACGAGGCGCAGATGCAGGCTGCGGCCGGGTTCGTCGTGCTGATGTCGAATCCGCGCGGCGGGAGCGGCCGCCACACCGACTGGGGACAGTCGATCGTCGGGCCCAAGCACCCGGTCGTGGCGGGCCGGGGTTGGGGATCCGTCGACGTCGATGACGTCCTCGCGGTGCTCGATGCCGCGCTCGAGCGCTTCGAATTCTGCGACGACGAACACGTTGGGATGCTCGGGGGCAGCTACGGTGGATACATGGCCACCCTGCTCGCGGCGCGTGCAGGCGATCGGTTCCGGGCGATCTGCTCCGAACGAGCCGTGAACAACCTGCTCACCGAGGAGTGGTCGAGTGACATCGGCTCCATGTTCCGGATCGAACACGGTCCGGATCCCGTCGAGGACCCTGACGAGTACGTTCGCATGTCTCCCGCCGCCCTGGCGCGCGACATCCACGTCCCGATGCTCATCATCCACTCCGAGCAGGATTGGCGATGCCCGATCAACCAGGCCGATGAGCTCTGGATGACGCTGCGCCTCCTCGATCGGGACGTCACCTTCTACCGATTCCCCGGTGAGAACCACGAGCTGTCGAGGAGCGGATCGCCCCTCCACCGTCAGCAGCGGGCCGAGATCATCCTCGACTACTTCGCCGACAAGCTCCGCGACGCGACCGGTCACTGAGCGGCCGCGTACCCGATCGACCTCCGAAGCGGAAGACTCACGAGCGATGGCGAATCGACGACCGAACCCCCGGCCACTCCCACGCGGTCGACGTCGGTCGTTCTGCGCCGTGGTGGGCGTCGCGCTGTCCTCGCTGCTCGTGACGGGCATCGACGGTTCGGTGACCGCGTCGCAGACGGTCACCCTCGAGATCGTCTCGAACGAACCCGGCGATCTCGCGTCCGGCGCGTCGATCGTCCTCTCATCGGGTGGACGGATCCTGAGTGATGCGCCCGGGGTGTTGCTCGTCTCGGTGCCCGCCGACGCGCAGGAGCAGATCCGCTCGGCCCTCACCGATGGTGATGTCCGCGAACCCGTCGCGGTCGATGTCCGCCCACAACGACTCGGAGGCTCGTTCCCCCGGGCGTTCGGACCGACGACCGGCTCACAGGTCGGGATCACGAACGCCGCCGCGTGGCACTCCGCCGGATACGACGGGGGCGGGGTCAAGATCGGCATCGTCGATTTCTTCGACGTGACCATGTACTGGAACGAGGACGAACACGGGCCACGGCCGGTCGCGGGAGTGACCGCGTTCTGCCTCGATGCCGGAACCGACTGCACGGGCCAGTTCTTCGACGGCATCGATCGTGGCGGCGAGGACCACGGCGTGGCTGTCGTCGAGATCGTGCGCGACATGGCACCCGGTGCCGAGATCTACCTCGGACAGGCCGTCACGATCGCCGACTATCAGACCCTCGTGGACTGGTTCGTCGCGAACGGCATCCAGGTCGTCAATCGGTCACTGGGGAGCCGATTCGATGGGCCGGGAGACGGACGCGGCCCGCTCGACGACGTCGTCGCCGATGCCGTCTCCCGTGGGATGCTCTGGGTCAACTCCGGCGGCAACAACGGCGCCGAACGCTACTACCGACAACCCGTCCGGCTCGTCGGCGACCGGGTCGCGTTCGGTCCATCGGGCTCGACCACGTTCCTTCGTTTCCGCGGCTGCGCAGCTCTCGGAGGCGTCCGCTGGGCGAACGACTGGGACAAACCACCCAACGACCGCACCGACTACGACGTCTACCTCTGGGAGTCGCCGACGGGTGATCCGGCCGCCGGGTCGATCATCGATGCCTCGACCCGCAACCAACGCACTGGTGCCAATCCCGTCGAGACGCAGATCGGCACGTTCTGCCCGGCGGTCGGATCGTCGCTGTACCTCGAGGTCCAGTGGTTCGGAGGCGACATCGCAGGCGACGTGCTCGAGATCCTCGACTACGGAGCCGGGTTGGCCGAGTTCACCCAGAAGCCGAGCTCGGCCGCCGTGTCGGTCGTGGATTCACGCGAACGCGGCGTGATTGCCGTCGGGGCGATCGATCCGCCACAGTCCGGCCGGATCGCTGCCTACAGCGCCCAAGGACCCACGAACGACGGCCGGATCGCACCACATGTGACTGCCGCCGCCGGTGTCACGAGCACGGTGTTCGGGAACTTCTCCGGGACGAGTGCGTCCGCTCCGGTCGTCGCCGGCGGTGCCGCCCTGCTGCTCGACGCAGGGCTGGCGACGGCACCCAACGCGTTGGGCGATCTGATCCGGAACACGACCATCGACCGAGGAGCCGCCGGCCCCGACAACGTCTACGGCCACGGTGAGTTCCGGCTTCCGGCCCCACCGTCGGCTCGCGGCCTCGACCAGACACCGTCGCGGTTCGTCCCGCTCGACGTTCCGACCCGATTCCTCGACACGCGGCCGGCGACCGCAGTCGGACCCGCAGCGCTGACCGGTCGACTGTGGCGCGGCGAGATCCTGGATCTGCCGGTGGCGGGCGTCCGGACCATCCCGGCGAGCGGGGTCACGGCGGTCGCAGTGAACGTGGTCTCGGTCGACCCTGATCGCGCCAGCTACGTCCAGGCGATCCCGACGCGCCAGGCATCACTCGGCTCGTACGCCAACCTGAACACCGACACGCCCGGCCAGTCACGCTCGAACTTCTCGATCATCCCCGTCGGCGACGACGGCAGCATCTCGCTCTACTCGATCGCCGACGGCCACATCGTCGTCGACGTGCTCGGGTGGTTCGAGTCGACCGGTGGACCGGTTCGGGCCGGTCGGTTCATCGAACTCGGCCGGGCCGAGCGCCTGGTCGACACACGCCGCGACGATCCGACCGGGCCATTGTCGTCAGGCGTGGTCCGGCGGGTGCCGATGCCATCCGGTGTGCCCGCAGCCGACATCGACGCACTCGTCGTCACGGTGGTGGCGGTGTCGCCGACGGCTCGCGGATGGCTCCAGGCCTTTCCCGCCAATCGTTCCGATGTCATCGGTGAGACGGCAACCATCAACGTCGTGGCCGGGAGCAACGTCGCCAACACGGCCATCGTCCCGGTCGACGGATCGGGCATCGCGATCACCGGCAACTTCCTCGGTGCCGGAACATCGCACGTCGTCGTCGATGCGATCGGCTACATCACCTCTGCGAGCGGAACCCCCTCGACGGCCGGACGATTCGTGCCCGTTCGACCCAACCGTGCGTTCGACTCCCGACGTGCCGGCGGTCGGCTCGACGACGGGGAGGTCGTCGTCATCGATGCCTCGGCTGCCCCCGGCATCGACATCCCCGACGACGCGACCGGCGTGATGTGGAACCTCGTGATGGTCGACGCCGATCGAGGTGGCTACCTGCGTGGGTGGGCGGCCGACCAGCCCGAGCCAACGACGTCGTCGCTGAACTGGAAGCACCCGGGCGAGACCCGCGCCGCCGCCGCCGTCACCGCCGTCGATCGTGCGCGCGCACGGTTCCGCGTGGAGGATGGCACGGTGAACGCTCGGCGCCCCGTCGGCGACATCGTTGCCGACGTGTTCGGCTACTTCACCTGACGCCGCTCGCGGCGCCGGATCACTCCGGCTCACTCCTCGAGCCACGCGTCGATCAACGTGCGCGCGATCGAGATCCCTGGCGGCACCATCGGTATCTCGTCACGTCGGTACCAGTTCGCGTCGGCGATCTCGGTCGGGTCGCAGACGATCTCACCCGCGTCGTACTCCGCTCGGAATCCGATCATCAGGCTGTTCGGGAACGGCCACGGCTGACTACCGAAGTACCTCGGGTTGCGGACGACGATGCCGACCTCCTCGTGAACCTCGCGGACGACCGCGGCTTCGAGTGACTCGCCCGGCTCGACGAACCCGGCGAGACACGAGTACATGGGCACCTGCCACTGTGCGCCACGGGCCAACAAGGCTTGTTGGTCGGGTCCGGGCCGACCACACGTGACGAGCGTGATCATCGCCGGCGACAAGCGCGGAAAGCTCAGCAGCGAGCACGCCGGACACCGCATCGCACGCTCGTCGTCGTGGACCAGCGTGCGCTCACCACACCGCCCGCAGAACCGGTGGGTCCGTGCCCACTCCACGATCTGCACCGCGCGACCCGCTGCCAGCCAGTGGTGCTCGGGTGCGCTGGAGTGGAACCGGCGCAGGTCGAGCGCGGCGCCGTCGCTCGGATCGTCGCCCTGCGGGACGTCGACGGCCCACCAGGCGTCGCCGTCGACGAGACCGATGAAGTGGATCGACCAGGCCGGCTCGGCGAGCTGGTCGCCGACGAAGACTGCATTGCCCACGACGTGTACGTACCGGCGGCCACCATCGTGCTCGCTCGGGTAGGCGTTCAGCGGTCGAAAGCTCATGGCCGCTTGCGTAGCAGCCGGCCATCTGCCCGACCGAGTCGACGGCCCTCGGGTCCGTGTCGCCGACGCGCGACGGGACGTCGGGTGTCGCGAGCCGTCTGGCGGGAGGAGATCAGGGCGTGTCGAGCGGCAACCCGTCCGCACCCCATGCCAGGACACCGCCGTCGATGTCGTAGACCTGATCGAAGCCGAGCTCGTCCATCAGAGCGGTCGCCTGGCCCGAGCGGTTGCCGGATCGGCAGTACACGAGGTATGCCTGATCCCGGTCGAGTCCGCCGATCTGTTCGGCGAAGGAGTCGGCATAGAAATCGATCAACGTGGCGCCGGCGAGGTGTCCATCGGCGTACTCCTCGGGCGTACGAACATCGATCACCGTGACCTCGGGATCGGCGGCGAGCGCCGCCGCCTCGCCTGGTGACACGAGTCCCGACGCCACGTCGCCCTGCTCGGAGGCGGCATCGGCGACGGACGTCGGATCGTCGGCGCCGCCGCATGCCGCCAACGCGACCACGGCGAGCACGATCGTCCCGGCCCCGCGGCGCTGGTTCCTGTGGCTCATGTCATGCCCTCCCGATCTCGAGGATCAACGTTATTGTACGTACAATACCAATCCGAGCCCCGCTTCCCCCACGTCCCGCTCATGCGAGAGGATGACACGAGATGCACAGCGCGATCGTCGCCGCCGACGAGCTCATGGCCGCTCGCTACCAGATGGCTCTCTCGCTGGGGTTCCACATCATCCTGTCGTGTTTCGGCGTCGCCTTCCCCGCGATGATCTACGTGCTCCATCGGCGCGGCATCCGCAACGACGACACCGAGGCACTCGCGCTGGCCAAGAAGTGGGGAAAGGCGTCGGCCGTGCTGTTCGCGGTCGGGGCCGTCTCGGGAACGATCCTCAGCTTCGAGATGGGCCTGCTGTGGCCGGGCCTGATGTCGCGGTACGGCGACGTCATCGGACTGCCTTTCGCGATGGAAGGCATCGCCTTCTTCCTCGAGGCCGTCTTCTTGGGCATCTATCTCTACGGCTGGGGACGCCTGGAGCCCGAGGTGCATCTCCGAACGCTGATCCCGATCATGGCAGCCGGCGTGTTCGGGACGTTCTGCATCCTGGCCGTCAACGCCTGGATGAACGCTCCGACGGGCTTCACGTTGCTCCCCGACGGCACCGTGACCGACGTCGACCCGATCGCAGCGATGTTCAACGACGCCTTGTGGCCCCAGTTCCTCCACATGTGGGTGGCGGCGTTCGTGGTGACCGGCTTCCTCGTCGCCGGTGTGTACGCCGTCGGGATGCTCCGCGGGAGACGCGACCGCTCCCACCGCATGGGGTTCACCGTGCCGTTCGTGTTCGCGGCCGTCGCGGCGTTGTTCCAGCCCGTCATCGGCCATGTCGCTGGTCTGCGCCTCGACACCGACCAGCCGTCGAAGCTGGCCGCCATGGAGCTGGCCACCGAGACCGAGGATCGCGCACCGGTGATCCTCGGCGGGTGGTACGTGGACGGTGAGGTCAGGGGCGGGCTCGAGATCCCCGCGATCGCATCGCTGCTCGCCGGCAACTCGTTCGACACCGTCATCACCGGGCTCGATGACATCCCCGCCGACGAACGACCCCCGGTCAACATCGTCCACTGGGCGTTCCAGACGATGATCGCCGCTGGCACTGCCATGATCGGCATCGGGGCTTGGTTCGTGTGGCGCCGGCGACGTGACGACACGGTCGACGGCAGTGGCGTGTTCGAGTCGGTCTGGTTCCTGCGCGCCGCGGTCGCTGCAGGCGGGCTGGCGGTGCTCGCACTCGAGGCCGGATGGGTCACCACCGAGGTCGGCCGCCAACCATGGATCGTCTACGGCGTGATGCGCACGCAAGATGCCGTGACGTCGAACTCGGGTGTCTGGATCAGCCTGACCGTCATGGTCCTCATCTACGCGAGCATGGCCGCCGTCGCCGCTCGTGTGCTGCGTGGTATGGCCAGACGCTGGCGTGACGACCCGTCGTCGGATCTCCCGACACCGTACGGTCCCGATGGCGAGCTCGTGAGGAGTGGATCGTGAACCTCGCCGACGTCGCCGCGGCACTCATGTTCGTCGGCGTGATCGCCTATGCGATCCTCGGTGGGGCCGACTTCGGCAGCGGTGTCTGGGATCTCCTCGCCGGCGACGCTCGCGAGGGCGCCCATCTCCGCAGCCAGATCGATCGATCGATCGGACCCGTCTGGGAAGCGAACCACGTCTGGCTGATCTACATCCTGGTGTTCCTCTGGACGGGCTTCCCGACAGCCTTCGGCGCCATCATGACCACGCTCTTCATCCCGTGGCTGCTGGTCGGCCTCGGCATCGTCCTACGCGGGGGTGCATTCGCGTTCCGGAAGTTCTCGTCCTCGGTCCGCGAAGCTCGACTTCACGGGATCGTCTTCGCCCTGTCGTCGGTGGTGACACCGTTCTTCCTCGGGATGATCGCTGGTGCGATCGCCAGCGGACGGGTGCCGGCATCGGGCACGGGTGACGTCTGGACATCGTGGACGGGTCCGACGTCCTGGGTCGGAGGAACCCTCGCCGTGTTGACGATCTCGTTCCTGGCCGCGACGTTCCTCGCCGCCGATGCCGCACGGGGCGGCCGTCACCAACTCGCCGACGACATCGGCACGAGAGCGGTGTGGGCGGGCATCGTGACCGGCGCAGCCGCCCTCGCAGCCGCCGTCGCGATCGAACTCGACGCCGAGACGCTCGCCGCTGGGCTGCACGGGCGCGGGCTCGCGCTCGTGGCCATCTCGATGGTGGCCGGTCTGGCCACACTCGTGCTGTTGCGTCGACGACGCTGGGCGGTCGCCCGATTGACGGCGGTCGTGGCGGTGGCGTCGATCGTGATCGGCTGGGGCGTCGCCCAGTACCCGGATCTGCTCGTCGACGAGATGACGATCGACGACGGTGCCGGTGCCCGCTCGACCCTCATCGGTCTGATCGTCGTCTTCGGCTTCGCTGCGATCACCGCCGTTCCCGCCCTCATCTGGTTGTTCGTCCTGGTCAACCAGGACGAATGGCAAGCCGATCGCGCCGCTTGAACTGCGGCCCGCGAGGATGGCGAGGATGCTCGAACGACTGCTCCGTGCCGGTGTCGTCTGCTGCGCGCTCGTCGCCGGCTGTTCCTCTGCCGACAGTGACGATTCGATCACGACCGCGACCACACGCCCGGCGGTCCGCGCGACGGCACCCGACGACGTCGACGAGATCCTCGACGATCTGGAGGCGAGCGGCTTCTGCGACCCGGCCGACGTCGATGACACCGGTGACATCGGCGAGGTCACGGCCATGCAGTTCGTCGTCGCGGGAGAGCCGGTCGCGCCGTGCTTCGGCGCCGTCGACGATCGCCTCGACGATGCCTGGGCACTGCTCGCCAGCATCGCCGACGCCGATGACCTCGAGAAGATCAGCCTGCTGGCGGGCTACGAAGCATGTTCGGGTTGCGACACCCTCGCCTTCGTCTCGGTGCTCGACGAGGAGGGGACCTTCGTGCTCATGGCGATCGATCTCACCGCTGCGGAGACCGATGCCGAGGAGCTGAAGCTGACCCTGTTGCACGAGCTGTCGCACGTCATCACGCTGGACCCGACCGACCAGCTCGACATCGACGTCGAACCGGAGACCTGCGCCACGTACCACGGCGGCAACGGTTGCTTCCGATCGAGCTCCCTGATGTGGGCCTGGATCGACGAGTTCTGGGACGACGAATCCCTCGACGCCGTGTCGGCGGCGGACGGCAGCGACGAGTCGGGCGGCGAGCGACGGTGCGACGTCGATCCCGCCTACACCGGGTCCTACGGTGCCAGCAGTCCCGAGGAGGATTTCGCCGAGGTCTTCTCGGCATTCGTGTTCGATGTCGACCTCGACCCAGCGCTCGATGACAAGCTGGCGTTCTTCGAACGCAACGAGCGCTTCGTCCGCACCCGGGACCGCGCGTTCGCCACGGGCAACGCAGGCGTCACCAACAGCTTCGAAGGTTGCGGCTGACGCGTCAGCCGACGTCGGCGATCGCCGACCGAAGCGCGGCGATCCCCTCGTCGAGCTCATCGGCGGTCACGTTGAGCATCGGCGCGAGACGGATCACGTTGCCGTACAGACCGCCTTTGCCGACCAGCAAACCGTGGCGACGACACGCGTCGTGGAACTCGGCCGTGCGTGCCTTGTCTGGCTCGATGCCGTCGGGCTGACAGACCTCGAACGCCCACATCAGCCCGCGACCGCGCAATTCAGCGATCCACGGCGTGGCATCGGCGACGGGTTGCATGGCGCCGACGAAGCGCTCGCCCATGACCTTCGCGTTGTCCTGGAGGTGCTCCTGCTGCACCGTCCGAAGGGTTGCGATGCCGGCAGCCGCCGACAGCGGGTTGCCGCCGAACGTCGAGAAATTCAGCACCTCGATCGTGTCCATGATCTCGGCTCGGGCGACGACCCCGGCGAGGGTGATGCCGTTGCCGACACCCTTCGCGAACGTCAACATGTCCGGGACGATGCCGTGCGCCTGGTAGCCCCAGAAGTGATCGCCGGTGCGACCCCATCCGGTCTGGACCTCGTCGGAGATGAAGAGGATGCCGCGATTCGACAACTCCTTGTGGAACTGCCCGAACATCCCGTCGGGGGCGATCGCGAAGCCGCCGACGCCTTGGATCGGTTCGGCGATGAGACATGCGACGTCGCCGGCCGACGTCATGTCGAGCAACTGCACCAGGTCGTCGACGCACGCCTCCCCGTAGGCCTCGTCATCGAGGTCGCGGAAGGGCGAACGGAGCCGATACCCGCCCTGGACGAACTGCACCTGGAGTCCCGACAACGCGGTCGACTTCCACGACGAGTGCGATGTGATCGCCTGCGTCGTGAACGTGCGTCCGTGGTAGCTGTTTCGGATCGCCAGGACCTGGCTCGACTTGCGGAAGGACGTCGCCAGCAGAATCGCCGCATCGTTGGCCTCACTGCCCGATGGGGTGAAGTAGACGCGGGCGTCGGGGATGCCGGAGGCCTCGGCGACCATCTCGGCGAACTCGATCATCGGCTCGGACAGGTACAGCGTCGACGTGTGGAGCACCTTGGAGGCCTGCGCCTGGATGGCCTCGGTGACCGCTGGGTGAGCGTGCCCGATCATCGTGGTCAGCACCCCGCCGAAGAAGTCGAGGTAGCGGTTGCCCTCGAGGTCCCAGACGTACGACCCTCGGCCCTGGTCGACCGAGATCGGGTCGGCGTAGTACGGGTTCAGGAACGACGGGAGCACCCGGTGGTAGCGGTTGGCGAGTTCAGCACTGGTCGTCACGCAGGGCACGCTACCCGGTGTGCACCGGCCGAGTCTTCGCCGCGAATCGGGTGATGCTCCGGATACCCCCGGGGGTTGCATTTCCCAGCCATCGGGTCTACCATCGTAAATGTCCGTACTTTTACCATGAGGGGAACGATCACGGTGTCCACTTCGCTTCTTCATCGCCTCGTCCCCATCACCTCATGGGGACCCCGCTACGACCGCCGCGACCTCCGCAGCGACCTCGCCGCCGGACTGACCATCGGCGCGATGTTGGTGCCGCAGGGCATGGCGTACGCCCTCCTGGCAGGCCTCCCGCCGGAGGTCGGTCTCTACGCCTCGATCGTGCCGGTGATCATCTACGCCCTGTTCGGAACGTCTCGACAACTCGCCGTCGGACCCGTCGCCATCGTCTCGCTCCTGACCGCCTCGGCACTCGCTCCCCTGTTCGAGCAGGGCAGCGCGGGCTACGTGAGCGCAGCGGCCCTGCTCGCGCTCATGGTGGGCGCCGTCCACCTCGTGCTCGGCTTCGGTCGACTCGGGTTCGTGGTCAACTTCCTCTCCCACTCGGTACTGGTCGGATTCACCGCCGCAGCTGCGATCATCATCGGTTTCTCACAGGTGAAGCACGTGCTGGGCATCTCGATCCCGCGCTCCGAGCACTTCCACGAGACCGTCCACGGGGTCTGGCTGGCCCTCGGCGACACCCATGGCACGACGCTGGCTCTCGGTGCGGTCAGCGTCGCGCTCCTGCTCGTCATGAAGCGCTTCGTGAAGCGCGTCCCGAGCGCGCTCGTGCTCGTCGTGCTCTCGATCCTGGCGGTGCGGTTGTTCGACCTCGAGGCACGCGGTGTCAAGACGGTCGGCGACATCCCGAGCTCCCTCCCTGCGTTCGGGCTGCCCGACCTCGACGGCGGCACGATCGGTTCCCTCACGGTCACGGCGTTCGTGATCACGTTGGTCGGGTTCATGGAGTCGATAGCGGTCGCCAAGGTCTACGCGCGGAGGCATCGCTATGACATGGACGCCAACCAGGAGTTGATCGGCCTCGGCGCCGCCAACGTCGCATCCGGCCTGTTCGGCGGCTACCCCGTCACCGGCGGATTCTCCCGCACCGCCGTCAATGACACCGCCGGGGCGCGCACCCCGTTGGCCTCGATCGTCACCGCGCTCCTCGTGCTCGTCACCGTCGTCTTCCTCACCCCGTTGTTCGCCGCCCTCCCGCAGGCCGCCCTGGGCGCGATCATCATCGTCGCGGTGCTGAACCTGATCGACGTCCGCGAGATGCGCCACATCGCCCACGTCAAGCGCTCGGACCTGATCGGACTGAGCGTCGCCTTCGTCGCGACGCTGTCGCTCGGGATCGAGCTCGGCATCCTCGTCGCCGTGGTCGCCTCGATGCTGGTCGTGTTCGCACGCATGTCGAAGCCGCACACGGCCACGCTCGGCCGGATCCCCGACACCACGAGCTACCGCAACACCGACCGCTTCCCCGAGGCGGAGACCGAGCCGGGGATCCGGGTGATCCGGATCGACGCCGCACTGTCGTTCGTCAACGCCCAATACGTGAAGCGCCTCTGCCTCGAGCAGGCTGCCACCCTCGTCGACGAGCCGAGAACCCTGGTGCTCGACTGCTCAGGCATCAACGACATCGACGCCACCGGCGCCGAAGCCCTCAGCGAGATCATCACCGAACTCGACGAGAGCCCGATCAGCCTGCAACTGGCCGACGTCAAGGGGCCGGTTCGCGATGTGTTGCGACGCGCCGACCTCTGGGACCGCCTCGACGGCCGCATCCACGCCACACCCCATCAGGCCGTGCAAACGGTCAAAGGGCTCTGTTCCACACCGGAGTCGCTCCGCGATGCTGGCATCGATGAGCGTGACGCGCTGTCGCGACTGGAGACGAGCGATGTCTGAGCGAGCCGAGACGATCTGGACCGAGATGGTCCAGCGGCACAGCGACATCGCAGCCACCGTCGTCCAGACGGCGTCGCTGGACGCGGGCGGCCTGCCACCGCACCGACCGAGCGCGGCGATTCTGGCGTGCTCCGACGCGCGGGTACCCCCCTCGCTGCTGTTCGGCCAGGACCCGGGCTCGATGTTCGTGGTCCGACTCGCCGGCAACAGTGCGACGCCCGGAGCCGTCGCGAGCCTGGCCTACGCCGTCGACCACCTCGGAGTCGATCTCGTCGTCGTGCTCGGGCACACCGGCTGTGGCGCGATCGAGGCCGCCCTCGATCGCAGCGCACCGGCGGTGTTCGCTCCGATCCTGACCCCGATCGACGAGATGCTCGTCGCATGCGACTCCTGCGGCGACGTCGATGCAGCGGTGTTCGCCAACGTCCGTCACAATGTCGCCCGCCTGTGCCGCGACCGAGGTCCGATCGGCAACGCCGTTCGTACTGGCCGCGTTACCGTGAAGGGCGCCGTCCACGATCTCACCACCGGCGAGCTCGTCGACCTCGACGCGAGCGATCGTCCGTGCGACGATCGACCCATCGAACCATCCACCCCATCCACCTCACTGCTCACCAGGAGCGCATCATGACAATCACCGAATCGACCCCGTCGACCACCATCCACGCGAGCGAGCTCCGCCAACTGATCCAGGAGGATCCCGACACCCGCATCCTCGACGTTCGGACGGGCGCCGAATTCGAGTCGGTCCACATCCCCGGATCGTTCAACGTGCCGCTCGACCTGCTCGCCGAACACGTCCGCGACGTTGCCCATCTCGACCACCCGGTCGTGCTCGTCTGCCAGTCGGGCGGCCGGGCCACCACGGCCCAGGAGAAGCTGAACGCGGCCGGCAAGACCAATCTGCGGGTCCTCGAGGGCGGCATGGGTTCATGGATGACCGCCGGTGGCGACGTCGTCAAGGGCGAGGAGAAATGGGCGCTCGAGCGTCAGGTGCGCGGTGTGGCGGGGAGCCTGATCCTCGCCTCGATCCTCGCCAGCCTGAAGTTCCCGAAGGCTCGGTTCCTGGCCGGCGGCGTCGGTTTCGGACTCTGGTTCTCGGCGGTCAGCAACACCTGTGCGATGGGCATGCTGCTCGCCAAGCTGCCGTACAACCGGGGCCCCAAGTGCGACCTCGACTGCGTGATCCGCGACATGGACGCCTGACATTGCCCTGGGCGAGCGAACGACTCCCCCTTGACCCGATTTGTCCGTACATATTAAGGTGACTCCCGAACACGAGGAAACGGGGATTCGATGAAGTTCGAGCAGTACTACTTGGAGTGTTTGTCGCATGCGTCGTACCTGATCGGTGACGAGTCGACGGGTCGAGCGGTGGTGGTGGACCCCCAACGTGATGTCGCTGAGTATGTTGCCGACGCGCGGGCGGCGGGGTTGACGATCGAGTTGGTGATCGAAACCCATTTCCATGCCGATTTCTTGTCGGGTCATCTGGAGTTGGCCGAGGCGACGGGTGCCAAGATCGTGTACTCCTCGGTGGCTGACGCCGAGTTCGAGGTGATGGGTGTCGACGACGGTCAGCGGTACAGCCTGGGTGATGTCATCTTGGAGTTCCGGCACACGCCGGGTCACACCCCCGAGTCGATGAGCATCGTGGTGTACGAGCACGGTGACGACATCGCGGCGGGTCGGGCTCCGTACGGGGTGTTGACCGGTGACACGTTGTTCATCGGTGATGTCGGTCGTCCGGATCTGTTGGCGTCGATCGGGTTCAGTCGTGACGAGTTGGCCGACATGTTGTACGACTCGTTGCACACCAAGTTGATGCCGTTGCCGGACGCGACGCGGGTGTACCCGGCGCACGGGGCGGGTTCGGCGTGCGGGAAGAACCTGTCGACGGATCTGTGGTCCACGATCGGTGATCAGAAGCAGTCGAATTATGCGTTGCGGGCGCCCGACAAGGCGACGTTCGTGGAGATGGTCACCGAGGGCCAGCCCCCGCGCCGGGCTACTTCGTGTACGACGCCATCCTCAACCGCAAAGACCGCGATCTCCTCGACGAAACCGCGATCCCCGACGCGATGAGCTACGACGAGGTGCTCGCGGCACTCGCCGACGGCGCCATGCTCGTCGACGGACGCGATCCCGAGGAGTTCGCACACGGACACATGAAGGCTGCGATCAACGTCGGCCTCAACGGCCGGTACGCCGAGTTCGCCGGTTCGGTGCTCCCCTCCGACGTCGACATCGTGCTCGTCACCGAGCCCGGCCAGGAACTCGAGGGCAAGAATCGCCTCGCTCGCATCGGCTTCGACCGGGTCATCGGCTACCTCGACCAGCCCTACAAGGTGATGTTCCAGCATCGCGACGACGCCCAGATCGCGTCTCGACTCACCGCGCAAGTGTTCAACGAGCGCGTGGCCGAGATGGGCGACATCCAGATCGTCGACGTTCGCAACCCCGGCGAGGTCGCAGACGGAACGATCCCGAACGCGATCACGATTCCCGTCGGCCAGCTGCCGACGCGCGTCGACGAGCTCGACGTGACCAGGCCGACGGTCGTGTACTGCGCAGGCGGCTATCGATCCTCCGTCGCCGCCAGCGTGCTCCGGCAGCGTGGATTCGTCGACGTCAGCGACATCGTCGGCGGCTACGGCGCCTGGATCGAGACCGTACAGAGCGCCTGACCGGCGCAGTTCCGAGGAGGAACCACATATGACGACTGCCAAGCACCAGATCCTCATCGTCGGCGGCGGCAGCGCGGGCATCTCCGTGGCCGCCCGCCTGCTCAAGAAGAAGTACCCCGATGTCGCAGTGATCGAACCCTCCGACAAGCACTACTACCAGCCGCTGTGGACCCTCGTCGGCGGTGGCCAGGCCGACGCGAGCACGACCGAACGCCCTGAGGCCAAGGTGATGCCGAAGGGTGCGACCTGGATCCAGCAGTCCGCCCAATCCTTCGATCCAGACAACAACACCGTCACGTGCGCCGATGGCAGCACCTACACCTACGACGTGCTCGTCGTGTGCCCCGGCATCCAGCTCGACTGGAACAAGACCGACGGGCTCGAGGCGACTCTGGGCCAGAACGGCGTGTCGTCGAACTACCGATTCGACCTCGCGCCCAAGACGTGGGACTTCATCCGCAACACGCGGTCGGGTTCCGCGGTCTTCACGATGCCGTCCGGTCCGATCAAGTGCGCCGGTGCACCCCAGAAGATCGCGTATCTCGCGGCGGACCACTGGAAGCGCGAAGGTGTCCTCAGCGACATGGACATCCACCTCGTCGTCCCGACGCCGCGGATCTTCGGCATCCCCGAGATCGCCGACAACCTCGACACGATCATCGCCGACTACGGCATCAACCTCCACGTCGAGTCCGAGGTGCAGTCGATCGACGCCGACGGCCGCAAGGTCATGGTGAAGAGCGTGGGCGAGAACGGCACCGACACCACGCTGCCCTACGACGTGCTCCACGTCGTCCCGCACCAGTCGGCTCCCGACTGGATCAAGTCGAGCCCGCTGTCGACAGGCGACGCGAACGGGTACGTCGAGATCGACAAGCACACGATGCAGCACACGAGATATCCGAACGTCTTCAGTCTCGGCGACGCCGGATCATCACCGAACTCCAAGACCGGCGCAGCGATCCGCAAGCAGGCGCCGGTCGTGGCCGCCAACGTCGACTCGTTCCTGAAGAACGAGACGATCGGCAAGGAGTACCACGGGTATGCCTCGTGTCCGCTGGTCACGTCGTCGCACGACATGTTGCTCGCCGAGTTCGACTACTCGATGCAGATGACACCATCGTTCCCGAAGATGTTGTTCGATCCCGCCAAACCGCATCGCTCGTATTGGTACCTGAAGAAGTACGGTCTGCCGTTCCTGTACTGGAACCTGATGCTCAAGGGCCTCGCCTGAGGCTCGACGCCGCCCGGAACACGACGAGCGACGACACACAAGCGATGGGGGAAACATGACACGGCTGGGCTTCGCGTTGCTGAGCGACAGCTGCATCGGCTGTCACGCGTGCACGGTGGCGTGCAAGAGCGAACACGATGTGCCGCTCGGCGTGAACCGAACGTGGCTGAAGTACATCGAGACGGGCGAGTTCCCGAACACCGGGCGCTCGTTCTCGGTCATGCGGTGCAATCACTGCGACGACGCACCGTGCATGGAGATCTGCCCGACGAGCGCGCTCCACCGCACCCCGAACGGTGTCGTCGACTTCGACGATTCGCGCTGCATCGGCTGCAAGGCGTGCATGAACGCGTGCCCGTACGACGCCATCTACATCAATCCCGAGACCAACACCGCGCACAAGTGCAACTTCTGCAACCACCGGGTCGAGGTCGGTCTCGAACCCGCGTGCGTCGTCGTATGCCCCACGCACGCGATCGTGACCGGTGACCTCGACGACCCGAACTCCGAGGTGTCGAAGATCGTCGCCCGCGACAAGACGGCGGTGCGCGCACCCGAACAGGGCACCAACCCGAAGGTGTTCTACCGAGGGGTCGACCAGGCTTCGCTCGATCCGACCCGGACGATGATCAAGCCCGACGGGATGATCTGGGCCGACACCACGCCCGATCACCCCACGATCACGCCGGTGATGGCCGAACACTCCGGTGAGGGCGTCATCGCCCGCACCGCGTACACGACGACGCACCACATGACGTGGAAGTCGAAGGTGTCCGGGTATCTCGTGACGAAGGCGATCGCGGCCGGATTGATGCTGATCGCCTCGCTGCTGGTCGTGCTCGGACACGGCGAGGAGCAGGCGGCGGTCGGGGTCGTGCCACCGGTGCTGGCCGGCATCTTCACGGCGATCACCGGTGCGTTGCTCGTCGCCGACCTGAAGCAGCCCGGGCGCTTCCTGTACATCCTGACCAAGTCGAACACGTCGTCATGGCTCGTGCGCGGCGCATGGATTCTCGGCGCCTTCGCCGCCCTCGTCGGCCTGTGGGGTCTGTTCGGGATCGCCGGCTCGGGTGGCCCACTCCAGGTGCTCGCACTGCCGATCTCACTGCTGGCGGCAGGGGTGGCCGGATACACGGCATTCCTCTTCGGCCAGTGCGAGGGGCGCGACTTGTGGCAGACACCGCTGCTGTTGCCGATCCTGCTCGCGCAGGCGGTCGTGGCCGGCGCATCCGCGTTCGCGCTGATCGACCTGCTGATCGAGGTGCCCGAAGCACGGGCGATCCAGATCACCTTCCTCGCAGCGTTGGGCGGACTGGCGCTCCTGATCGCGACCGAGCTGTGGTCGAAGGGTTCCCGCAACGTCGAGCTCGCGACCCTCGAGATGACCCATGGCGCCTACGCCAGCCAGTTCTGGTTCGGTGGCGTGCTCAACGGGCTCCTCGTACCTGCCGCCCTGGTCACGTTCGCGATCGCCACCGACACGACGAGCCCGTGGCCGGTGGCATGCGCCGGCGCCGCTGCCCTGTTCGGCATGTTCGCCTACGAGGATGCCTACGTCCGCGCCGGCCAGTCGGTGCCCCTCTCATGATCGCGGAGGACTTGCGATGACCCTGATGAACCATCCGCCGCACGATCGGTGGCACGACTGGACCGAGCTCGACGCCAAGGCCTGGCCGCGCCGCGAGGAGCGCAACTACACGATCGTGCCGACGACCTGCTTCAACTGCGAGGCGGCGTGCGGACTCACGGCGTTCATCGACAACGAGACCGGTGAGATCGCCAAGTTCGAGGGCAACCCCGAGCACCCCGCGAGCCGCGGCCGCAACTGCGCCAAGGGCCCCGCCACCCTCAACCAGGTCGACGATCCCGAACGGATCCTGTACCCGCTCAAGCGCAGTGGCCCACGTGGCAGCGGCAAATGGGAGCGCATCACGTGGGACCAGGCGCTCGACGAGGTCGGTGCCAACATTCGTCACGCGCTGCAGGACGACCGAACCGACGAGGTCGTCTGGCACGTCGGACGCCCTGGCGAGGACGGGTACACCGAACGGGTGTTGAAGGCGTGGGGCGTCGACGGCCACAACAGCCACACCAACATCTGCTCGTCGAACGCTCGGATCGGGTACCAGTCGTGGATGGGCCACGACCGTCCGTCGAGTGACTACGCCAACGCCGAGGTGATCTTCCTCATCTCGTCACACCTCGAGACCGGTCACTACTTCAATCCGCACGCCCAGCGCATCATGGAGGGCAAGGCGAAGGGCGCCAAGGTCATCTGCGTCGACACCCGCCTGTCGAACACCGGCGCCAAGGCCGACTACTGGCTCTCCACGTGGCCCGGCACCGAGCCGTTCCTGCTGCTCACGATCGCCCGGCTGCTGATCGAGAACGGCACCTGGGAGCGCGACTTCGTCGAGCGCTGGGTCAACTGGGACACCTACCTGCGCGAGACCCGCCCCGACCTGCCGTGCGAGTTCGCCTCGCTGGAGCGCGCCCTGCTCGACGCCTACGCCGAGTACACCCCCGAGCGGGCCGAGCACATCACCGGCGTCGCGGCCGACACCATCCGCGAGATCGCCGAGATCATCGGCGCCCACCCGACCAAGCTCGCCAGCCACAACTGGCGCTCGGCGGGGGCCGGGAACCTCGGCGGCTGGCAGGTGGCACGGTGCCTGTTCTTCCTCAACGTGCTCACCGGCTCCGTGGCGACCGTCGGCGGAACGGCCGGCAACGGCTGGAACAAGATGGCTCCCCCGCACCCCTTCGGCGGCCAGCCGATCACCAAGTGGAACGAGCTGGCGTGGCCGAAGGAGTACCCGCTCGCCTACCACGAGATGTCGATCCTGCTCCCCCACTTCCTCAACGAAGGCCGCGGCAAGCTGGCCGTCTACTTCAGCCGGGTCTACAACCCGATCTGGACGAACCCCGACGGGTTCTCCTGGATGGAGGCGCTGCTCGACGAGAGCAGGGTCGAGTGTCACGTGGCCCTCACCCCGACGTGGTCCGAGACGGCCTGGTACGCCGACTACGTGCTCCCGATGGGCGTCGCCTCCGAGCGCCACGACCTCGCCAGCTTCGAGACGCACGCCGGTCGGTGGGTCGGCTTCCGCCAACCGGTGATGCGCCGCTACGCCGAGATCAAGGGCGAGGACGTCGGCCCCGACCGCCGCACTCACGAGTTCAACAAGGGCGAGGTGTGGGAGGAGAACGAGTTCTGGATCGACCTCTCGTGGCGGATCGACCCCGACGGCTCGCTGGGCGTCCGCAAGTACTTCGAGAGCGAGCAGCACCCCGGCTCGCCGGTCGGCATCGACGAGTACTACTCGAAGCTGTTCGAGGGCGTTCCCGGCCTGGCCGCCGACGCCGCAGCAGCCGGCCAGTCACCGCTCGAGTTCATGCGCGACCGAGGCGCCTACGCGGTGCCCGGCGACACGATCAAGCCGTACGAGCGCCCGGTCGACCCGTCGGCCGTCGACGGCTGTGAGAAGGACGACTCCGGTGTGTACCGCAAGCCGGGCACCCCGGGCACGTGGGACGGCTCCGACGAGACGCTCGACGGCCTGAAACTGGCCAAGCTCGGCGACGGCTCGCCGGCGATCGAGGTCGACGGCGAGCTGAAAGAGGGCTTCCTCACCCCGTCGAAGAAGCTGGAGCTGTTCTCCACGACGCTGAAGGACTGGGGCTGGCCCGAATACGCCACGCCGACGTGGATCCCGTCCCACGTCCATTGGGAAGACCTCGACATGGCGGGCAACGAACGGATCCTGCTCCCGACGTTCCGCATCCCGACCCTCATCCACACGCGGTCCGGCAACTCGAAGTGGCTCAACGAGATCAGCCATCGCCATCCACTCTGGATCCACCCGTCCGACGCCGAGCAGCTGGGCATCGAGGAGAACGGGCTCGTGCGGATCAGCACCCGGATCGGCCACTTCGTGATCTCCGCCTGGCGGACCGAGGGGATCCGGCCCGGCGTGGTCGCGGCGTCGCACCACATGGGTCGCTGGCGGATCGAGGAGGACTCCGCCCGATCGTGGAGCGCCGGCAAGGCCCGCATCGAGCACACCGGCAGCAACTGGAAGCTCACCCGCGAGCACGGCATGGAGAACTGGGAGTCGGACGATCCCGACTCCCAGCGGATCTGGTGGAAGGACACCGGCGTGCACCAGAACCTCACGTTCGCAGTGCAGCCCGATCCGATCTCCGGCATGCAGTGCTGGCACCAGCGGGTGCGCGTCACCCCGGCCGAGTCAGGCGACGAGTACGGCGACGTCGTCGTCGACACCGCCAAGTCACGCGAGGCGTATCTCGACTGGTTGGGCAAGACCCGCCCGGCACCCGGGCCCGGGGGGCTCCGGCGGCCGCTGTGGTATGCACGCCCGCTCAAGCCCGAACCCAGCGCCTACCGCGCGACCTGATCGGCATCCGCCGCCTCGATGACCACCCGATCATCGGGTGACGATGGCGCCCGGTGTACCGTACGGGTTGTTCGGACCATTCGGGAGGACTGATGGCCACGGAATTCCGCGACGACGCACAACCCCTCGACCGGGACGATTCCCTCCCGCTCTGGGCACAGCTCGAGTCGGAGCTCCGCCGACGGATGGACGCCGGCCATTTCGTCGATCGTTTCCCCACCGATCGGGAGCTGATGGAGATCTACGGTGTGAGCCGCCACACCGCCCGCCATGCCGTCGGGCAACTCGGTGCCGACGGCATCCTGCGCCGGGCGCGCGGCGTCGGCACATCGGTCGATCGGCGGACGTTCGAACGGTCGCTCGGCGCGCTCTACAGCCTGTTCCAGGTCGTGGAGGAGGCAGGGGTCCCACAACGCAGCGAGGTCCGAGCCCTCGAACGACTCCACGACGCCGACGCCTCCGAACAGCTCGGCATCGACGAGGCGTCCGAGTTGGTCTTCATCGATCGCGTGCGCTACGCCGGTGACGAACCACTGGCGATCGACCGCATCTGGCTCCCCGCGGCGATTGCCGAAGGGCTGCTCCACGCCGACTTCACCCACACATCCCTGTACAACGAGCTCGAGCGCACGATCGGCAAGCGGCCGAACGAAGGGTGGGAGCGGATCCACCCGGCAATCCCGTCCGACGACGAGCGCGCGTGCCTCCACCTGCCCGCAGGCGAGGGGGTGTTCTCGATCGAGCGACTCGGCACCTTCAACGGCGAGCCCCTCGAGTGGCGCGTGACGATCATCCGCGGCGACCGATTCACCTTCGTCGCCGACTGGACCGCCGGGCAGCGCAACGAGCTCCGGCTGCAGATGTCGAGCGACTGAGGACGCCTCGATGCCAGCTCTCCATCCCAATCTCGCACCAGTCGCCACGCTGCTCGGCACCTGGACGGGCCTCGGTCACGGCGAGTACCCGACGATCGAACCGTTCGACTACGCAGAGTCGATCACGTTCGGGCACGTCGGCAAGCCGTTCTTCTCCTACGTTCAACGAACCCGATCGATCGGTTCCGCCACCAGCCCGGCCACACCGATGCACGCCGAGTCGGGATACTGGCGGTTCCCATCTCCCGGCCGCGTCGAGATCGTCCTCTGCCACCCCACGGGTGTGGTCGAGATCGAAGAGGGCACGATCGAGCTCCGCCTCGATGGCCTCATCGTCATCGATGTCGCATCGACCCACGTGTGCAGCAGCTCCACGTCGAAAGACGTGGCTGCCCTGACGCGGACGTTCTACGTCGGTGCCGAAACGATCGAGTACCGGGTCAGCATGGCGGCGGTCGGACGACCCCTGCAGCACCACCTCGCCGCGACGCTCGTCCGCGACCAGTCCGACTGAGGACGAGCGCGGTTGGTTCCGTACGCTCGACCCATGGCCGATTCCTCGCGACCCGTCGTCATCGTCGATGCCGTCCGCACGCCCATCGGGCGGCGTGGTGGAGGTCTTTCGTCGCTCCACCCGGCCGAGGTGCTCGCTCGCGTCCAGCACTCCTTGATCGAACGTTCCGGGATCGATCCTGCCGAGGTCGGACAGGTCGTCGGCGGATGCGTCAGCCAGGTCGGCGAGCAGAGCTTCAACGTCACGCGCACGGCGTGGCTGTCCGCCGGCCTCCCGCTCGAGACGGCGGCGACGACGGTCGACACCCAGTGCGGCTCCAGCCAGCAGGCCTCCAACCTCGCTGCATCGTTGATCGGTTCCGGCGTCGTCGACGTCGCCGTCGCGTGCGGCGTCGAACTGATGAGCCGCATCCCGATCGGCTCGAACTCGTCGAAGAAGCTCGGTCTCGGCATTCCGATCCCGAAGGCCTACTTCGCCCGGTACGAGATGACGTCGCAATTCGAAGGTGCCGAACGGATCGCCGAGAAGTGGGGCATCTCCCGCGACGACACCGACCGGTTCGGTCTGGAGTCGCAGGAGCGCGTGGCCCGGGCATGGGCGGAGGGCCGCTTCGACGGCCAGTACATCCCGATCGTGGCGCCCGATCTCGACGAGGAGGGCGAGCCGCTCTCGACGACGCACGTCGTCGAGCGTGACGAGGGGCTGCGCGAGACGTCGCTCGAGAGGCTGGCGACACTCAAGCCGGTCGCTCGAGAGGACGGAGTCCACACCGCCGGCAACTCGTCGCAGATCTCCGACGGTGCCGCCGCCGTCTTGATGATGACCGAGGAGAAGGCTGCCGCCCTCGGGCTCACGCCACGCGCTCGTCTGGTCGATTCGTGCCTCGTCGGAGTCGACCCCGTGCTCATGTTGACCGGTCCGATCGACGCGACGGCGCACCTCCTCGTTCGAACCCGGCTGTCGATCGACGAGATCGACATCTTCGAGATCAACGAGGCGTTCGCCTCGGTCGTGCTCGCATGGGCCAAGGAGACCGGGGCCGACCTGGAGAAGACGAACCCCAACGGCGGCGCGATCGCACTCGGCCACCCGCTGGGCGGTACCGGTGCATTCCTCCTGACCAAAGCCCTGTACGAGCTCGAGCGCACCAGCGGCCGCTACGGCTTGGTGTCGATGTGCTGCGGCGGTGGCCTGGGCACCGGCACGCTGATCGAACGCATCTGACGATGACCCGGGCACCGGCACGCCGATCGAACGCATCTGACGATGACCCGGGCACCGGCACGCCGATCGAACGCATCTGACGATGACCCGGGCACCGGCACGCCGATCGAACCCATCTGACGATGACCCGGGCACCGGCACGCCGATCGAACCCCTCTGACGATGGGTGCGCGGACGCGACCCCGATGTCGGTGGCGCCGATCAGGGCGTGAGCTTCTCGCCGATCACTGTCTTGGAGATCTGGTCGTGGAACAGCCGCTTGGACTTCCGGAAGGTGATGATCTGGACGATCAGTGGCACGACGAGCAGATAACTGTAGAACACCAGCGTGCGCAGGACGTTGCGCACGAACGCTCGCCAGAACGAGATGCGGCGACCGTGCGGATCGGTGATCTCGATCCGCAGCATTCGCTTACCGAACGTCGCCTTGTGACTCGAGGCCTCCATCAAGGGGCTGACGATGTAGTAGATCGCCAGCGCCGCGACGATGATGATCGAACTGATCGCAGTATCGGTCGAGTCCGATGATGGCGAGTCGTCCGCCCCGATCGCGATGAGGACGAACACCATCGCGATGAAGGGCGCCAGGCAGCCGAACAGCATGTCGAGCAACACGGCAGCGGCACGCTTCCAGAGCACCCGTCGGTAGTACCGCCGCCGCCAGTCGACATCGACAGGGGTGCCCGGCTGATGTGCCACCGTCTGCTCGACCGTGACGACGGCGGGGGGCGGCGGCATCGACGATGGTGGCTCCCATCCCGCTGACGTGCTCGGTTGGGCCATCGACGAAGCGGTGGGCGATGGCTCGGACTCCAGCTCCGCCTCCGCCTGTGGTTCCGGCCCGATGACCGCAGCAATCGGCGGTTCCGGGGCCGACGCCGCGTCGACCCCGATGTCGACCCCGGGAGCGGACGACGACGCCGATGACCCCGAAGCAGGTGGTGCCCCGGGCACGGCGGAGGCCCGCTGGGTGGAGAACGCGGCACTGACGTCGCCGATCGAGTCGTAGATGTCGCTCACCACGGCGGTCAGTGCGTCGTCGACGCTGTTCCAGTACTGCTTGTTGTTGAGCGGTTGCACGCTCTTCGGCAACAGTTTCGGTAGGAGCGGCTGTTTGCCGAACGGCGTGAGCTTCCACAGACAGTTCCGCACCAGGATCGGGATCATGACCGTCTGACCGTTGTTGTGACGCTCGATCACCCGTTGGTTGCGCTCGTAGACGCGATCATCGTTGATGAAGTCGGCGCTGATGAGCGCGAGCACGATGTCGGCCTGGAGGAGTCGCTGCTCCTGATCGGCGATCACTGCTCCGCCGGCGATCTGGAAATCGCTCTCGACCTCGATCGGTATCTCGGAGCTCCGGATCACCGGCGCGAGGTGCTCGCGGATCGCCTCGCACACGTCCTCGTCCTCAGGTGCGGCCAGGAAGTAGACACTGATCCCCTCACGGCTGGCTTGCGTGGTCGACATCGGGTGCGGTCCCTCTCTCTCGGGTCAGCTCGTCGTCCGGACGTTCATCTGGTCGACCAGCATGTCGATGGCCTGGGCGACCTCCGTGAACGCCTGATCCTGGTTCTCGTACTCCGTGACCGGTGTCGCGTTTCGTGGCAATGCCTGCAACTTGGCGTAGGGGAGATCGTCCCAATCGCAGCGCCGGAGGATGATCGGGACGACCCGTGCCGAACCGGCCTCATGACGGTCCATCGCGGCCGTCAGCTCTTTGTCCCAGATGAAATCGGAGGCATTGAAGTCGACGCTGATCAACAACAAGATGATGTTCGCTTTCGCCAGCTCCGTCATGATCGCCGCATCCCACTCCTCGCCGGCTACGAGCTTGCGATCACTCCACGTCTGCACCTTGGACGAACGCTTCAGCACCTTGAGGTACTTGTCGAGCTCGTTCTTCAAATCCTCATCCTCGTGGGCATAGGAAATGAAGATGTAGGCGCCTTCGTCAGTGGTCCCCATTGCAGACCCTCCTTCTGCATCACACGACACATGATCATGCGTCGACCCCAGGCGCACGTTAACCCGGCTCGTGGAGGCACGCCGACCAAGACTTGCCACTGATTCGCCTTCCATGACATGACATGTGTCACTCCCCCGTGTGCATCATTCCGATGTGCGCAGCCATCCCGAGCCGCTCGCTGACGACGGCGAAGCACCGTTCCGAGCCGGTAGAACGATGGGCGTGACTCGGCCCACCCTCGCGCTCATCGCTCTGACGACGATGCTCGGCGCGAGCTCGTGCGGCGATGCATCACCCCAGGCGCAGCCTGCGTCGTCGTCGGTGCGGCAGGATGCGAATGCCGTGGTGCAGGAGACCGTCGACGGCGACACGATCGACGTGCTCGTCGCCGGGCGGGAGGAGCGGGTGCGGCTGACCGGCATCGACACGCCAGAGGTCGCCCGTGACGCGAGCGGTGATCGACCGGCGACGGCCGGCGAGTGCTTCGGTGACGACGCGACGGCGTTCGTCGAAGCACTGCTCCCGGTCGGCACCCCCGTGCGCCTCGAACGCGACGTGGTGGGCCGCGATGACTACGGCCGATTGCTCGCATACGTCTATCGGGCCGAGGACGGCATCTTCGTCAACTACGAGATCGTGCGTCAGGGGTTCGCCCAGCCGCTCACGATCCCACCCAATGTCGCTTTCGCCGAACTGATGGTGCGGGCGGCGAGAGAGGCCGAGGCCGACGACATCGGTCTCTGGTCAGCGTGCGCGGAGTGAGATCTGCGACACAGAGACCTGCGACAGTGAGGGCCGTGACCGACGAGCTCGACCTGCGCCAACGCTTCCCCGGCATCACCGAGGGCGACCATCCGGGGTGGTCCCGTTTCGATGGGCCGGCCGGTACGCAGGTCGTCGACTCGGCGATCGAGGCATCCGGAGCCTGGCAGCGCAGCGGAAACAACGCCAACAGTCACGGGTCGTTCCCCGCCGCGGACGCATGCGATGCACTGACTGAACGCACCCGACAGACCTTGAGTCGACTGCTCAACGCCTCCCCCGACGGCTTCGTGTTCGGTCCCTCGACGACCGCCAACGTCTTCACGATCACCCGCGCCATCGGGCACGACCTCGCTCCCGGCGACGAGATCATCTGCACCCGCCTCGACCACGACTCGAACATCGCTCCGTGGTCGCACGTCGCGGCCGACTCCGGCGCGACCGTGCGCCTCGCCGACTTCGACACCCACAGCGGACGCCTGCCGACCGAGAACGTGACGTCGCTGCTCACCGACCGCACCCGCTGGGTGGCCGTCACGGGGGCGAGCAACGCCATCGGCACGATGCCGGACATCGCCGCCATCACGGCTGCCGCCCACGATGCCGGCGCCAAGGTCGTGGTCGACGGTGTCCATCTCACGCCACACGCTCCGGTCGACATCACAGCGATCGGGTGCGACGTGTACTCCACCAGCTCGTACAAGTGGTACGGCCCCCACGCCGGTGTCACCTGGATCGAGCCCACGTTGCTCGACCGGCTCCATGCCTACAAGGTGCGGCCGGCGCCCGACACCGGGCCAGGTCGACTCATGCTCGGCACGCCGGCGTACGAGCAACTCGCAGCAATCGATGCCGCTGCGGAGTTCCTCCTCCAGATCGGCCTCGACAACATCGTCACCTACGAACGCACGCTGTTCGCTCGCCTCCTGAACGGGTTGCTCTCCGACGATCGGGTCACGGTCTACGGCCCTCACGACCTCGCACACCGGGCGCCGACGCTCGCCTTCAACGTTGCCGGTCACGATCCCGAGCCCGTCGCCCGCGCCCTCGCCGCTGATCGCATCGCCGTCTGGGATGGTCACTACTACGCGCTCGAGGTCATGGACAGCTACGGCATCGAGGGCGCCGTCCGCGCCGGGCTGGCCATCTACCTGACGCCCGACGACGTCGATCGGCTGCTCGACGCGGTCGCCCGGCTGTAGCGTCTGAGTGCGTGAGCACGCTCGCCGAACGCCTCGGCCATCCACCCGATGCCAAGTTGGTGATCCTGTCCTGCGATGACCTCGGCTCGTGCCATGCCGCCAACGTCGGCGTCTACCAGGCGATCCGCGACGGTGTCGCGACGTGCGCATCGATCATGGTGCCAGCACCCTGGGCCCGTCATGCGGCGCAGCACTACCAGGCGAGCGACGACATCGGTGTCCACCTCACACTCAATGCCGAGCACGACACGTATCGCTGGGGCCCGGTGACCCATGCCCCGTCGCTCCTTTCGGGTGAGGGTGGTTTCCCGCGCAGCATCGACGACCTGTGGGAGCATGCGGACTCCGATGAGGTCCACCGGGAGCTGAAGGCACAGATCACACGGGCGATCGCCTGGGGCATCGACGTCACCCACCTCGCTCCCCACCTGACCGCGATCACGCTGCGACCGGAGTTCTTCGATGTCTACCTCGGACTGGCATGCGAGTTCCGATTGCCGATCCGGCTTCCGTCGACCGTCTCGGCGGAGCAGGCGGGCTTCCCGTTCCGCAAGCTGGCAGCCGACGAAGGTGTCGTCTTTCCCGATCACTTCGATCATGACTGGCGTGCCGGGTCGCGAGAGCGGGTCACTCGTGCGTTCCAGTCGCTGCAGCCCGGCGTCACCGAGCTCCACGTCCAGCCGACGATCGACACGCCCGAGGTCCGGGCGCTGACGGTCCACGCCGAACGATGGATCGACGACCACGTGTTCGTCACCCGTGAGCCGGCGCTCCCACGACTCGTCGCCGAGAGCGGAGCGATCCTGATCGGGTATCGCGAGCTCAGAGCTGCGATGCGAGACGGCTGAGCGCCTCGGTCGGCTCGCCCGACTTGAGGAGCGCGAGCACGGCCCCGGTGTGACCGGCGGCCTTGAGCCGACCGCGCATGTACTCCACCGCTGCGTCGAACCCCTCGTCGGCGGCGACGGCGATCGGTACCGTGACCACCACGTCGGCGTCATCGGGGCCGTCGATCCGTTCGTCCTTCTTGGCGACGACGACTCGATACTGAACCCTCACGACGCCACCTCGGCCACCGACACCGCCTCGATGCCGGCGAAGAGGTCGTCCTCGAGCTCGTCTCCGGAATCGCGCACCGGAACCTCGCCAACGAGCGAACGGGCGAGGATCCAGTCCTCCCACGGGTACACCGATGCGAGCTCGTCATCGGACAGACCGAACCAGAACGCGGCCGTCGGATCGACCTGTGTGGCATGCGCCAGCAACGACTGCGTGCGAGCCCACATGAAGTCGGCAACGTCGATGTGCGTCGTGACCCGATGATCGTTGTCGGGCCGCTCGAACCATTGCTCGTCGAACGGTGACTCACCACGATGACGGAGCAGGCCTTCGTGCACCGCCACCAGCCGGCGCCGACTCCAGGTGGTGTAGTACAGCTTCAGCGGCTGGTACGGGTCGCCGAGCTCGGGATACCACTCGGGGTCCCCGGCACGGTCGAACGCGAGGACGGAGATCTCATGGACGCGCAGGTGGTCGGGGTGCGGGTACCCCTGCTGGTCGTCGTTGTAGGTGATCATCACCTGTGGCCGGGAACGTCGAATCACCGTGACGAGCCTCGCGGTCGCCTCGTCGAGATCGGCTTGGTGGAAGCACTCCGGGTGCGCGTTGGGTTCGGTGTCGGCCATGCCCGAGTCGCGATAGCCGAGCATCACGACCTCGTCGAACCCGATCACCTCGGCCGATGCGGCCAGCTCCCCGGCACGCATCGAGGCAACGAGCGCCCGCTCTTCGTCCCCGGAGAGACCGTGGAAGGGCTGCCCGGGCTCGCGCAGGGTCGGGTTCTGCAGATCGCCCTCCTCGCCCCCCGTGCAGCAGACGAGCACGGTGTACACGCCGGCGGCGTGATACTTGGCGAGCGTGGGCGCCCCCTTCGACGCCTCGTCGTCGGGGTGGGCGTGCACCGTCAGGATCGTCCGCTGGTCAGCCATTCCGCCCAACGCTATCCGGCCCTGACGGAGCGACCTCGATACGCTCGTTGCCGATGCATCCCAGACGTTCACGACTCGTGGCCGTGCTGGTCGTCGGTGCGCTGACCTCGGCGGCTGGTTGCAGCGACGACGGGCGCACCCTTGATCCGCCGACGGCACCGCTCCCCGTCACGACGATCGAGAGTACGCTGCCACCCGAGCCCACGGTGCCGCCACCACTCGGTCTGATCGCTCCCTGGCCGGACGGATCGGTCATTCCGGTCCGGCACACGTGCGACGGCGAGGGCGTGTCGCCGGCCCTGACATGGACGGGGGTCCCTCCCGGAACGGTCGAATTGGTCGTCACGGTCACCGATCTCGATCGTGCGCAGTACGTGCACTGGTTTGTGGATGCGATCGACGTGTCGCGAACCGGCCTCGCCGAGGCCGCGGCGCCGGACGAGGCGATCGAACGCCCGAACAGCTCCGGGGGCACGACGTGGGAGGCCCTGTGCCCACCCCCGGGTGAGCAGCACCGGTACCAATTCACGGTTCACGCGCTCAACCAGCAGCTCGAACTTGCCGATGATGCTTCTGCTGCGGAAGCGATCTCCATGCTCAATCTGATCGCCATCGACCAAGGCTCCATCACGGGCACCGTCGCCCGTTCGGACTGACACGACCGACGAGGACCACTGGATCACACTCGATGACGAGGCCGACGACATGACCCAGGACGACACGGTCACCACCCCTGGCCTTGCCCATGCGGTACCGGTCGAGCCCGTCGACGTGTTGGCGAAGCTCCGCGACATGCTGGCCGCAGCCGAGATCGCCACCGTCATCGTCGGGCTCGATGGATCCCCCATCGATGCGAACAACGCCGGGACCGAGCTCTTCCCGTCACGCGCGGGTGCCGACGGACGCCACATCATCGCGTTCGTGCTCGATCAGATCCCCCAGCAGCTGTTGATCGATCCGGAGGGCGGTGTCTGGCGTGGCGACATCGATCTCGCGAGCCCGGGAGCGCCTGCAGCGGTCCACGCCACGACGGTGCTCGTCCGCCACGACCCGAGCTCGCCTTCGGGTGGATTCGTGGCCGTCATGTGCCAGGACGTCAGCGACGAGCGCAATCGCTCTGCCGATCTGCTCCACCTTCTCGAACACGATCCGACGACCGGCCTGCTGAACCGGCCGGCAGCACTCGAGCGAACCGCGCAGGCGCTCCAGCTGCAGGTTCCCGGCGACGGGAACGTCGCCGTGCTCATGATCGACGTCGATCGTCTGCGCGATGTCAACGACGCGCTCGGTCACGAGGTCGGGGATCGGCTCCTGGCCTCGACCGCGAAGCGACTGGCGACCGCGGTGCGCCCGGAGGACACCGTCGCTCGCGTCGGCGGTGACGAGTTCATGGTGCTGTGCCGCGACGTTCCCGATACGGCGGTCGCGACCGACCTGGCCGACCGCGTCCGGCGGGCGCTCACCGGACGTCTCACGATCCGCCACCTCGAGCTCGACGTCTCGGTCAGCGTGGGCGTCAGCATCACCGACGACGAGATACGCGGCGTCTCACCCGAGGAGGGCGCGATTCAGCTGATCTCGTACGCGGACACCGCCGTCCACGCCGCCAAGAATGCCGGACGCGCCCGAACAGCGGTGTTCAGCAGCCAGCTCCGCAACAAGGCACGCGTGCGTACGGAGTTGGCGGCCGCGCTGTCGAAGGCCCTCCGTGAGGGCGAGCTCCACGTCGAGTACCAGCCGATCTTCTCCGCGGTGTCCGAGCGGGCCGAGGCCGCAGAGGCGCTGGTCCGCTGGCGGCATCCGACCCGAGGCCGTGTCGAGGCGAGCGACTTCATCCCCGTCGCAGAGGAGACCGGCGTGATCGTGCCGATCGGCGACTGGGTCCTGCAGCAGGCATGTGCAGCCACTCGGCGCTGGATCGACGACGGCGTCGTCGGGCAACGGTTCGCCGTGCACGTGAACGTCTCGCGCCTGCAACTCGCCAACGCCTCGTTCGTCAACCGGATCGTGGACCTGCTCCGCGAGTACCGCCTCCGTCCCCGGCAGATCGTGCTCGAGGCGCGCGAGGCGACCCTGATCGGGGGCGATGCCGACGAGGTGATCCGGTCGGTTCGCGCGCTCCGGCGCGTGGGTGTCCGCGTGGCGCTCGACAACTTCGGTACCGGGTCGAACGCGTTGTCATTGCTCACCGACATCGGTGCGGACGTCCTCAAGCTCGATGGCAGCCTCGCTCTCCCGAGTGGTGCGTCCGAGGCAGACACCCGCGTCGCCCGTGCGATCGTCCTGCTCGCCCATGCACTCAACATGGAAGTCGTCGCCGAACGCGTGACCGGCCTCGAGCAGCTCCGGCGCTTGCGGGCCGCCGGCTGCGACCTCGTCCAGGGCCACCTCGTCGGCAAACCGTGCGCCCCGGAACACCTCGTCGTCCACATGGATCTCTGAGCGACCGTTACGCTGGTCGGCGTGTCGAAGCACCAGGTGGTCGATGTCGAGCTCGACCGCACTGCCGCCCTGAGCGTCTCCTACGACGATGGCGTGATCGCCACCTTCGGACTCCTCCAGCTCCGGCGTGCATGTCCGTGCGCCACCTGCCGTGGTCGCCGTGACCGAGATCTGCCCGTCTACGCCGGCGAGACGGTCACCGCGACCGACGCCGACCTGCACGGCAACTGGGGAATCGCGATCCGATGGTCCGATGGCCACGACACCGGGATCTACGCGTGGGATCACCTCCGACGTTGGTGGGACGCACCGGAAGACTGAATACCCTCGTTCGCGATGACGTTGCCTCCCCCACCCCCGCCGGCGTCCTCCCATCACCGCTCGGGTGATCCGGTGATGGCCTGCTACCGGCACCCGACTCGTGAGGCCGGACGCCGTTGCACCCGATGCGGGCAGCCCGCGTGCCCCGACTGCCTCGTCCAGGCCGCCGTCGGCAGCCACTGTGTCGAGTGCGCCAAGGCCGCTCGGCCCGATCTGGCGACGCGCGCCAGATTCTGGAACGCCCGTCAACCGGCAATGGTGACGCTCGTCCTCATCGCCATCAACCTGTTGGTGTTCGTCTACGTGACGGTCCGCGATCCCCAGAGCCTCGCCGGCAACAGGGTCACCATCGGGCACGCCCAACTGGGCCTCAACGAGTTCGCGCTCGGCGACGGGTTTCCGCCGATCTCGTTCAACGGCAACGTCTACAGCAGCGACGGCGGGGACTGGTATCGCCTCGTCACTGCGGGATTTCTGCACTTCGGTGTCGTTCACATCGCATTCAACATGTACCTGCTGTTCATGCTCGGCCAGATGCTCGAACCATCGCTGGGCCGGGTGAAGTTCCTGCTCGTGTACATGGCTGCGCTCCTGGGCGGTTCGGCCGGCAGCCTCCTGCTGGACGGGGGCGGCTTCGCGGGCGGCGCGTCTGGGGCCGTGTTCGGCCTGATGGGGTTGGCCTTCGTCGGCTACTACCTGCACGGGGCGAACCCGTTGAACACCTCGATCGGCACGCTGCTGATGTTGAACCTGTTCATCACGTTCGCCTTCCCGGGCATCTCGGTCGGCGGACACCTCGGTGGCGCCGCGGCCGGTGCGCTGTGCGCGTTGACGATGATGGCACCGAGGTGGAAGCCGGTCCCTGAGTGGGCCGCCTATGCGACTCCGGTGGTGATCGGTGTCCTGTCGGTGCTCATCTCTGTGTGGGCCGTGGGCCCCTGACGTACAATTCCTTGATGAAATAACAACGGTGAGAACCTTCGTACGCAAAGGCCTGGTCGAGTAATGTCAGAGGGACGTCAAATCGGAGCATAACACAACCATGACCTCTTCTCTCACCACCACCCCTCGGAACACCGCAATTCGTCTGACCGCCCTGACCGTGCGGAATCGGCTCGTCAACGTGATGACACGAAGCACCGGCCGAGCGATCGCCTTCGCGATCCGGCACACCGAGATCACGCTGGGCACGAAGGCCGATCCGAGCCCGTCGGCGCCGTCGGCGCCGACCGCTCCCACGGTCACCGTGGTGAACGACCCCGATGGCCTCGTACGCCTGATCGGAGTTCGCGGCATCGTCGATGCCCGAGCCGCTGCCTTGCTGGCCGCCACGATCGATGCGATCGACGACGTGAACGTGATCCACATCGATCTCTCCGCCGCCGAATTCGTACCCGAGCGCACGATCGAGCTGATCGAGCGAGCGTTCGACCGCGCCGAGCGGCGAGGACTGCGCCTCCGTGTCGTGGGCCTCGATCCAGAGCTTCCGGCCCTGCTGCGCCGCGGCACCCGCTGAGGCACCGTCCCGCCTCCTGACACGACCGAAGCCCCCAAAGGCTGTCACACCCCTGCTTCATCATGGGGGTATGACCGAGAACGACCTCCCCCAGCAGCTCACCCTGTTGCCGTCGTCCGACGTGCCCGTGCGATTCCGCCTCGACGCCGCGACCCGCCGCCGCGGGATGCATCATGTGGCCGAGATCCGTCACCAGCTCGCCGCACGCCAGGCGGCCAAGGCGTTGCAGGGCGTCGAACGACTCCCCGACCGCCGGCCGATCCGTCCGACCGCCGCGTGATCAGCCAGCCGCCGGAGCCAAGGATCGGGCTGCGTCCCAGAAGTCGAGCGCCGGATCGAACGGGAGGATCGCCAGCGAACTCGTCGTGACCCCGTTGTCGAAGTACTCGCCGATCCGAGTTCGGCATCGCTCGGGCGTCCCGTGCACGACGAGATCATCGACGACCTCGTCGGGGATCTCCTCGAGCGCCTGCTTGCGATCGCCGGCCTTCCACGCGCCCCACATCCCGGCGAGTTGGTCACCTCGCCCCAACCACTCCTGGAACGCGGCGTAGACCGGCACGTTCATGTACGCGGCGATCGCCCGCCGTGCCCCCGCTCTGACCACCTCGGTGTTGTCGCTCGGGCACACGAAGATCCGTGCGACGAGTTCACGATCGTCCCCATCGGCCCCGTCTCGGAGTGCAGCGGCCACCTGAGGAACGTCGCCCGGCGCGAGCCAGTTCGTGATGGCACCATCGGCTTCTCGGCCGGCCATCTTCAGCATGCCGACCCGCAGCGCTGCGACGACGATGGGGGGTGGCTGCTCCGGCCGGATACCGAGACGGAATCCCTGGATCTCGAAGGTGTCGTACTCGCGTGTGACCTTGTCGCCCGTGAACGCATCTCGGAGGAACCGGACCATGTCACGGACCTTCTTGTACGGCTCGTCGAACGGCACTCCGTTCCAGCGCTCGACGATCACGTTCGACGACGATCCGATGCCGAGGACGAATCGACCGGGTGCGGCGTCGGCCATCGTCGCTGCGCTCTGGGCCATGCACGCGGGTGCTCGTGTGTAGGCCGGCAGGATCGCCGTGCCGAGCCGGAGGCGTGGTTCCCACACGGAGGCGAGAGCGAGCGGTGTCAGACCGTCGCCACCGTCGGATTCGGCGGTCCACACGTCGGTGAATCCCAGATCGGCGAGCTCGACGATGCGCTCGCGCTGGGCGTGCAGCGGCCCCGGCAGTGGGATGGTCATTCCAGGACGGATCGGCAGCGACATGCCGCCGACTGTAGGTGTGCCCGAACGAGCTGCCAGAACCGCAGGCGCCGTCGGCCGCCGCTGGACGCGGCCCGTCGGCGGGCTCGGAGGTCGCGACATGCCCTGCTGGTGTGACACCGAAGTGGCGATCCGGCGCGATCGTCGGTCAACCGGGTGGTCCGATGTCTCACTCGCGATCGGCGCGCCCGAGGAGCACGATGCAGCCCGAGTGAGCAGCGGCGCACACCTCCGGGAGAGGTCCGAGTACCCGCACCACTGCCAGAACCATCAGGCGATGATCGGTGGCGGTACCTCGATCACCACGACCGGAGCCGGCGGCCGCGACGGAGCGGGTTCCGGTGCCGATCGGTCGAGCGCGACGACCACTGCGAGCGACGCGAGTACACCGAGCACGACGCCGATCGTGAGGTCGATCATGGGCTCCACCTCCTCCGAATCCTCGAGCAATCGTCAGGTCCACCTCCATGCGTACCGCGACATGAGGCAGGGGCGCAACACAAGAGCCGGTGAGACGTGTCAAATGCCCGAGCCGGCGCGGAGTGGACTCCCGAACAGCCGCTGGCGCCTCTCACCGACCCGGCCGGGTGCCCGTCGCAGTGGTGAGGCCGGAGCGGTTCGCAGCGTGCGGCCTCAACGATGCGATCGATCATCAACCCTTCCAGAAGCGCACGATGCACGACTGGCTCGCCGTCGCCATCAGGGTGCCATCCTCCGCGAACATGTGGACGAGGCCATGGCCGAAGCCCCGATGAACGCCGTGAACGCGGATGTCGAGCAGCACCCACTCGGTCGGAACCAGCCGGATGACCCGCAACGTGTTGTCGAGGCTGTTGCCGCCGCCGATCACGCCGAGTGCCTGCCCGACGCCCGATGGTACGTAGTCACCCATGATGGCCAACGCCGTGGCGTCGACACCCTCGATCACATCGGGAAGGCGACCCCACATGATCGTCTGGCCGTCGCTCCGACTGCCGTCGAGCTCGTCGTACGTGCGCCCCTTCGCCAGTCGAACGTCGAGCCGCTCGTTGATCGTGCCGCTGGTATCGGACCGATGCGGTCGCGGCGGGCACTGCGATGGTGGTGCGACCACAGGCATCGTCTCGAACTGCCCGGTCGGCATGCCGGGACGATCGCCGAGGGCCGCGTTGACCGTGAGGATCTCCCGATTGCCGACGCGACCGACCGCGCGTGCCTGAGTGATCTGATGTCCCTCCACCGCGATCGTGACATCGATGTCGAGTACCTCACTCGGCTTCGCGTACGACAAGTACTGACCGGTCGCCCAGATGCAATGTCGACCGCTGGTTCCCTCGATGGCACTGATCGCCGCGCCGAGCCCGGCGCCCCCGAACAGGAAACGGCCGCTCGTGCACACCTCGGGTCGCACGTCGAGCTTCCAACGAAACGGGTTGTGGCTCGGTTCGAGGCCGAGAAATGCACGCGAGTCCATCGTGGCCGCATGCTAGGTGTCTCCCGCATCGAACTACCGTGCCCGCATGGCAGATGAACCCTGGCAGGGCGATGCGTGCTCACTCGTGGAGGCCTTCCGTTCCGGCGAGCGCAGCCCCTCCGAAGAGCTGGCGGCGACCTACGCGTCGATCGAGGCCAGCGGCCTCAACAGCTTCTCCCACCTTCATCGGGCGCAGGCGGAGGTTGCGGCTGCGTCTGCAGATGTCTCGAAACCCTTCGGCGGTGTACCGATCGGCGTGAAGGAGCTCGATGCGGTCGAGGGGTGGCCCGACACCCACGCCTGCGTCGTCTACCGGAACCGGACGGCGACACACACCTCCACCAATGTCGCCCGGGCTCGCGATCTCGGGGGCGCCGTGCTCGTCGGACAGACGACTGCCTCGGAGTTCGGTGGCGTGAACGTCACTCGCACCGTGCTGAACGGCACCACGCACAATCCGTGGCAACACGGCCGGACCCCGGGCGGTTCGTCCGGCGGCACCGCGGCTGCGGTCGCTGGAGGACTCGTCACGCTCGGCACCGGCGGCGACGGCGGCGGTTCGATCCGCATCCCAGCAGGGTTCACCAACCTGGTCGGGCTGAAGGCGACGTACGGTCGCATCCCCCTGACGCCGAAAGCAGGGCTGGGTGCGATGACCGTCACCCACGGATGCCTGTCCCGGTCGGTGCGCGACACCGCCCGCTGGTTCGACGTGTGCAACGGGCGTGATCCACGCGAGCCCCTCAGCCTCCCGCGCACCGAGGGTTGGGAGGACGGGCTCGGAACCCATGGCGACGATCTCCGCAGGATGCGGGTCGCCGTGGTTCCGGACTGGGGAGGAGCGGTGGTCTCGCCGATCATGTGGGAGATGCTCGAAGAAGCGGCCGATCGTCTGATCGCCGACTGTGGAATGGTCCGCGCCGACGGCGTCGACACCGAGCTGCCGAGGATGGGTGCGGCCTGGTCGGTGGCCAACTCGGTCGGGCTGATCGAACATCTCCAGGACTTCTGGCCGGACTGCGCTGACGATCTCACACCCGAGATCCGTCTGGCCATGGAACACGGGCCGGGCGCGTACGGAGCCGAAGCGCGCATCAAGCTCGAGCGCCGCCGGACCGAGCTGAACGAGGCGATGGCACGCATCTTCGACGCGGGTGCCGGGGGTGTGGACTTCGTGATGACCGCCACCAACCCCGATGTTGCGTTCGACGCCGACGGCCCGCTCCCGAAGGTGTTCGGCGGGATCGAGGCCGGCGCCAAGATCAACGGGCGATTGACGTTCCCGGCGAACCTCCACGGCAACGCGGCGATCTCGATCCCGGCCGGATTCGTCGATGGGTTGCCGATCGGCCTGCAGGTCGTGGGGCGGCACTTCAGCGAGGAACTGCTGCTCGATCTCGCGCTGACGGTGGAACGCCACCGACCCTGGCCGCTCACGAGCCGCGCCCCCGAGGTGGCCGCATGATGTCCGGAGCGGACGGCGATCTGCGGCCACCGGCTCCGGGTGCGACCACGACCGTGCCCCTGTGCGGCGTAGTCGGCCGCGTGCGAACCGCACCGGCACCTTCGTGGCCCCCGACCTCCCGGCCGGCCCGTACATGTTCTGCCTCGCATCCCGCTTCGAGCCCGCCGAATGTGCCCGCGTCGCGATCGAGCGGTCGCGGCGAAACGGTCGACGTCGTCGGGCGATTCCGACGCCGGTTAGTTTCCTTCGGATGAAGGTTGCGCTGACGGTCAACGACTTCCTCCGCCGTGCGGAGCTGCTCTACCCGGATCGGGAGGCGATCGCCGACGAACCCGATCAACCCGCTCAGTCGTGGGGATCGATCACCTACCGCGAGATGGCACGGCGTGCGAGGGCGATGGCGGCCGGGCTCGACGAGCTGGGCATCGCGCCCGGCGAGCGGGTGGCGATGGTGTCGCACAATTCGGCCCGTCTGCTCACGGCGTTGTTCGGCGTGTCCGGATCGGGTCGGATCCTCGTTCCGATCAACTTCCGGCTCGTGGCCGAGGAGGTGAAGTACATCGTCGCCCACTCGGGCGCACGCATCCTCCTCGTCGATCCCGAGCTCGAAGATGCGATGGCCGACGTCGAGTGCGAGATGAAGTGGACGATCGGTAGCGAGAGCGACGCGATCCTCATGCGGTTCGACGTCGAACCCGAGCCCTGGGAAGGCGACGAGGACACGACCGCCACGATCAACTACACGTCGGGAACGACGGCGCGGCCGAAGGGCGTCCAGCTGACCCATCGCAACGTCTGGCTCAATGCCACCACCTTCGGCTGGCACATGGGGGTCGACGATCGTGACGTGTACCTGCACACGCTCCCGCAGTTCCACTGCAACGGTTGGGGCATGCTGTACGCGGTCACCGGGATGGGTGCCAAGCACGTGATCCAGCGCAAGATCGACGGCGCCGAGATCCTGCGCCGGGTCGACCAGCACGGCATCACCTTGATGTGCGGCGCGCCCGCGGTGCTCAACATGATCCTCGACGCCGCCGCAGAGTGGGACGGTCCGATCCCCGGAAGCGGTCGGGTGCGCATCGTCGTCGCCGGTGCTCCCCCGCCCACCCGCACCATCGAGCGGACCGAGACCGAGCTGGGCTGGGAGTTCGTCCAGATCTACGGTCTCACCGAGACGGCGCCGCTCTTGACCATCAACCGCAACCGCCAGGAGTGGGACGATCTCTCTCCCGCCGAACGGGCCGTCAAGCTCAATCGCGCCGGTGCGCCGGCGATCGGGTGCACGATGGCCGTCGACGATCAGGGTGAGCTGCTCGCCCGCTCGAACGTCGTGATGGAGGGCTACTGGGAGCAGCCGGATCAGACGGCCGAGGCGATCAAGGACGGCTTCTTCCACACCGGTGACGGCGGCCTGATCGACAACGACCACTACGTGACGATCGCCGACCGGAAGAAGGATGTCATCATCTCGGGCGGCGAGAACGTCTCCTCGATCGAGGTCGAGGACGCGATCTTCCAGCATCCCGACGTGACCGAGGTCGCGGTGATCGGCATCCCCGACGAGAAGTGGGGTGAGCTCGTCACGGCCCTCGTCGTCACCACGGAGGGGTCGGCGCTGACCGAGGCCGAAGTGATCGCCTGGACCAAGCAGAAGCTGGCCGGGTACAAGTGCCCGAAGAAGGTCGAGTTCCGCGACGAGCTCGCCCGGACGGCCACGGGCAAGCTCCAGAAGTTCAAGTTGCGCGCCCCGTTCTGGGAGGGCCTCGAGCGTCAGGTGAACTGATCACGCTGCCCGCGGGTCACGACCCTTCGTGGAGGCGCTTCCAGGTGCCGCTACCGGCCTTCCCGTCGGCGTCCGACCAGCCCCACGACTGCTGGAGTTCGAGCACGGCGCGCTCCATGCCTTCTGCGTAGTCGGCGTCGCGGTTGTCGGCGTTGTCTGCGATGATCCCGCGTGCGATGAGCGCCTCCTGCCAGGCGAGCACGATGGGGCCCTTCATTCCAAGGACGGCCTCGCCGGGGAACTCCGGTGCGGCCGTCACCCGCTGGGCCGCACCACCACTCGCACCGTCGCGCCGTGGGATCGTCACCACCTGCCCCACCAACAGCACACGGTCCTGACCACCGTTGGCATTCGCGATCAGCTCCCACGTTCGGCCCGGATCGCCGAGCGTCTTCTCGGCGATCGACCACCACGCATCTCCGGGCCTGACGACATAGGCGTCGGTGTCCGAGTTGCTCTCCGGACGTCGCTCCACCTGCACGTTGCCGGTTCGGCCCCTGGCCGCGTTCACCTCGGCGCGGAACTTGTCCATGTCCCACGTCCCGACCCGGTTGATCGACCCGAACCGACTCGGCCCGATCGGGTCGAACTTGCGTGTCGGAGCCCACTCGTGGTGCGAGAGGACGTTGCTGGTGTCGACCCCGTACCGATCGGCCAACGCCGCCACGCCTCTGACGTAGGAATCCTGCATGGCCGGGGCCCACGCCTCGCCGACACCGCTGTTGCCGGCCTCGATCCCGATCACTCGGTGGTTGGCACCGTTCTCTCGAATCGGGCCCCACGGCCCACCCTTGCCGTTGGTGTTCGTCCGACCCGCCGCCAGCGTCCACCACGAGCCCTGTCGATCGAGGTACAGGTTGGCGATCGGCGCCAGCTCGTGCACCTTCGTCATGGAGTCGGCGTCGCGTTGACCGTCGGAGCTCCGGCCCGACGCGGTGTGGTGGACGACGATGCCGAGCGGTCCCTCGCGCAGCCCCTCACCGTGGCGGCCGCGCTGCTGCCACCCGTCGTACTCGTTGACCGTCAGGCCGACCGACCGGAGCACGTCGGCCAGATCGGTCAGGAATTTGCCGCCACCCCGCGTCGTCGTGCCGGGGTCGTCCTCCTCGCCGACATAGGCATCGTCCTCGGTGATGTCACCGAAACCTTCCACTGCGACCTGATTGGCATGTTCGGCGGGTGGGTCCGGGTGAGAAGTCATGAGCCAGTCCACCACCAAACCGGGCGACGGTCAACGAGCCGGCCGAGTTCAGACGAGCGGACCATCATCGACGACGTAGCGTGCTGCGAACTCGTGATCGTCGAGCACCATCACCTCGCCCGAGGCTTGCCGCACGATCCAGTCGTCGGGTTCGGCCACCACCGTCGCCTCGAGGTGACGACCGATGAAGGTCTCGACGATGCATCGTTCGCCGGATCGGTACGCCTGTACGGACGCGTTCTTCACCCAGCTGTTGTGGCCGGCGGAGCGATGGCTGCGTTCGAACTCCTCCTTCGCGGCCCCGTACGAGCCGTTGCGTTCCGACACGATGTAGAACGGACCACGGAGGCACTGAACCCCGAAGGCCGTGTTCACTTCGGTGGTGGCATCGTCGACGACGTCCACCAGGATCGCGGTCTTCGTGTGAGCATCGTTGGGTCGATAGACCAGCGCTCGAGACTCGTCGAACGTGTGGACCGGAGGCTCGTCGACCATCGGCACAGGGTACGGGCCAGCCCGAGTGGTCCGCGTCCGTTCTGGACTTCAGACGTTGGCCGTCAGCTCGGCGCACAGCTCGTGGAGTGCCGTCTTCTGAGACTGGTCGGGATGGAGATCGGCCAGGTCGAGGAGGTGATCCAGCGTCGATCGACGCTGCTTCACGGTCGATCGACATTCGAACGCAGTGAGGTACAGCTCCACGAGGTCGCGGACGCCCGCACCGACACGATCTTGTTCGATCGCCTTCGTGAGCTGACCGTCGGCTAATGCGACTGCGCTCCAGTAGTCCCCCTTCGAGCGAACATCGTTCCTGGCCTTCCGCAAGGCAGCTCGGAACTCGGTTCGTCGCGCCGGCTCCGCGCTCTCCTCACCCTCGAGGAGCGCGAGGATCTTCGAGAGCTGCAGATAGTTGAGCAGCGTGTACGACTTCGGTTGATCCTCGTATGCCCGGCCGTACGCGTCCACCGCAGCGCGCACCGCTTCACGGCGTTTCGTCTCCGTCGCTTCACTCACTGCGCGGCGCTTGTGATGGCCGGCTCGCAGCGCCCAGCGCTCACCGGTTCCGCTGATGCCGACGAGTTGATCGATCGTCGCCTTCGACGCGGCGATCAGCTCGGCCGCCTTCGAACGATCGGCCTCGGTCGGCTCGGCTTTGCGTATCAACGCCGCGGCCTGGCGGTCCCGGAGGTTGGCGAGCTGCTCGATGCCCTGCAGGGTCATCCGCCCGTCGGCGGCAGCCAAAGCGATCTCGTACCAGCCAATCGCCTGCCCGAAGTCGCCGACGGCGGCCCACGCCTCGGCGAACTGCTCGCCGAGATGTCCGGCGTCGCCGGCGAGCCATCCTCGTTCATCAACCGTCGCCTCGAGGGACTGCAGCTCGCGCCGCGCGGAGTCGAGGTGACCGCTGGACTGCGCACCGAGGGGGATCGTCTCAACCCAACTCACGAGCGATTCGAGCTCGCGCAGCACGGCGCGAACCGTCGATGGCACCGACGCCTCATGGGACTTGTGATCCGTGCTCGGCAGTCGGTAGCCGGCGTCGCCGTAGCACTGATACGCACCCCACGTGCTGGACGGCGGCGTGCAGGTCATCGCCCGCCGGCGTGCGGCGTGCACCGCTCGACCGAACGTTTCGCCGCCGAGCAGTTCGTCGTAGAAGGTGGTGGCGAACAGGGTGGCCGCCGTGTCGTCGACCGCCCAGCCGGCCACGACGACGGCTCGAACGCCCGACCTGATGAGTTGGCGGGCCAGGCTGGCTGCGAGTCGATTGAGGTTGCGCTGCGTGAAGTCGATCGCACCGCTCTCGATGCCGGTCTCGACCGCGCCGACGTGGCAGCAGTTGAGGAAGACGAGGTCGGGGATGGCCTTGAGTTGCCCGAGCACGCTCGACGTCAGGAAGTCGTCGGGACCGATCGCGACGCCGGTTCGTGTCGGATCATCCGGCTGCAACAGCCCGTGGGCCGCCACGTGGACGATGCGGTAGTCGGTCGCGAACAGCGCCGCCTCGATCTCGCGTGTCGTGTCCGTGGTGGCGTCGGTCCCGGGGGCGTAGCAGCGCGCCGTGACGGCGTACTCGGCGTCGTCCAGCACCTGCGCGACGGCCGTCGCCTCCTCGTACGCTCCAGGAAGGGTTGCGGCCAGGCGCCCGACTGGAGGATTGCCGATCACGAGCGCCGTGGGCTTCGATGCGCGGGCGATCGCCCCCGACACGTCGGCTCGGAGCTGCCGGACCAGTGGCGAGCGCAGCGCCAGCTCGCCACGGGTGCCCTCCCTCGGATTCCGCGCGGCCAACATCTCCCACGGGATGTCGGCCGTCGTGTCATCGACCTCGAGCTGTACGTCCTGAGCCGCCATCAGATCCCACTTGAGCGAATTGGGGAAGAGCAGCTCGAACAGGGTGGTGTGGAGACCGGACGACACGGACTTCGAGCCGACGGCGTTGCGAAGCATGCGTTCGATGCGACGGCGCTCGACGGGGTGGTACACCGTGCCCGCACGGGCCAGACGACCGCCGACCGAGAACTCGAGCTCGAGGTAGTGGGACGGATCGTTCTCCGATCGCTCGGCTCGCTCGGAGACGCGGATCCGCCACCACGGGGGTTCGGTGCTGTCGTTGGGGAGGCTGTTCACCAGTCGACCGGTCGCCATCTCGAGCTCCTCGGGCCAGATCACCCCGTCCAGGTCGGAGCTCGCCGTACCCTCGGTCGGATCCGTGTCGGGGCGCTGGAGCGCCATGAACGCGAGCTCGGCCTCCGGAGCGTTCCGCTCGAACAGCTGCACCGACGTGTACTGGGCACGCGTCTGGCGAGCGCCGCCTCGAAGGTCGCGATTCGCCTCGCGAACAGCATCCACGATCGCGTTTGCCGACGCTGCGATCGTGAGACCGTGAGCGCCGGTCGCGGCGATGAGCACACTGCTCACACCGAGCTCGATCTGCTCATTCCCGCCTCGGCGATCGGCTTCGTCCAGCGCGTGACGCACCAGCGCCTCCCGGACCGCCTCGACGAGGCGGAGCGGCGTGAGATCGCCATATTCTCCCAGGCCGACGACCAGGACGCCGTCGGCGGGCAGCCGCCGCCTCGGTGCCGTGATGTACGCGTACGTTCCGACATCGCCGACATAGGTGTTCCGTTCCAGCCGCTCCGACAGCCGGTTGTCGAACCGGCGGTCGACGAAGCCCTCGGCGCCGGACAGCGGGGTGGCGAGGTAGTGGCCCACGAGCACCGGGTGGTCCGCTTGGTCGAGGCTGCCATGGTGCACGGTCACCGTGATCGGGGGGCCGGCGGGTCGGTCGGAGTACACCGTGGTGGCGGTCTCGCCGGTCTCGCCCGTCGACGGTAGGCCGAACCCCCGATCGGGATCGTTCGATTCGATTGCCATGGTTCCTCCCGATGTCGCGGCCGCCGACTCGTGCACTCCGGGAGCGGGTGACTCGCCGTCCGGTGTGGGTCCATCGACGTCGTCGAGGTAGACCGACGTGAACTCCTTCGACGCGGCCCGCCACCTCTCGGTGAACGGCGTCGCGTAGTTGAAGATCAAGCTCGGCTGCCGGGCACGCTCGATCACCAGGTCGATGGCTGCCGCATCGGGATGCTTGAAGTAGGCACCGTTGGTCGATACCAGGAACCGTCGACACTCCATCGCATCGAGCAGATCGGCAGAGATGTTGCGGACGCTGCCGTGGTGCGGCAGCTTGAACCCGTCCAGCTTCACCGGATCGTCGTCCCCCCGATCGGCTGCGTAACGCTGCAGGCCGGACAGCAGGACCTCTTCGTGCGCATCTCCGGCCAACAACCAGCGCTCGTCGCAGTACTCGGCGATGAATGCGATGCTGCTGCCGTTCGCCGTCGAGTCGTCGCCACCGAAGTCCTGCCCTCCACCGCGATTGCGGCTCTCGAGCAGGCGGAGGAACTCCTCACGGTCACCCGGCTCCTTCTCGGCCTCCTCCAAGGTCTTGTCCCACGTCGCGCGCAGATCGAGCAGCTTCTCCGGCGTCGGGGACACCAGCACGAGCCGGAGCCCGCCGGCGAGCTCGACGCTCGGCAACGAGCCGGTGGACGGGACCACGACTGCGCCGTTGCCGAACGCACGGTTCCAGGGCAGCTCCCGATCCTCCAGAACGGCAGACACGAACTCACCCTGGATCGCCCCCCGCGACGCTCCCTCGGGGAGTTCGGGGTCGAGATGGCGATAGGCGTTGAACCAGATGTCGGAGAACGTCACTCCGAGCGACTGGTCGCGCAACAAGGTGATCGTGCCGTCGATGTGATCGAGGTCGATGTGGGTGACCACGAGCAGATCGACCCGACGATCGTCGGGATCGAGACGCTCGAATCGACGTTGCAGTTCGACGAACGTGCGACGAGGGCCACCGTCGATCAACATCCGGTGGCGGTCGGATGCCCGGCCCCACTCCACCCACAGGGCATCGCCGTGCCCCGCCGGGAGCATTTCGACCGACAGGCCATCAGCTGCCATGAATCGCCTCGTTCCGGGTGTCGTCGATGGCGCCTCGTCCGTTCGGTCCTCGTTCGGGCGCTCGACGTTCGGGTGTTCGAACCGTCATCACACCCCCTGGCCGCGGCTCGACGACGGTCACGACCCTACGGCCTCGACGCGTCCACCGCCACCGGGAGAGCGGGTCCGTCCGTGTCTGCAGTGCGATCACTGAGACCGACGGGGTGGACGGGGCATGAAGAGGTCATCGATTCGAGCCACGGCCGGGCCGAGGCCGGCCCATGGTCGGTCGAACGAGAGGGTCGCGACAGCGCCGGTGGGCAGCTTGGCTGCCAACCGCTCGCGCATGTCGGCATCGCCGGTACCGACGAGCATCAGCGCGAGATTCTGCAGTGCCGGATTGTGGCCGATCACCATGGCGCAGTCGATGTCGTCGTCGATCCGGTGGAGCCGCGCCAGCAACGCGTCTGCGTTCGCCAGGTACAGCGCCTCGTCGAGCACGACCGATGCGCTGGCTGGTAGGGCCGCCCGGATCCCGTCGAGGGTCTGCTCCGTGCGCCGGGACGATGAACACAACACGATCCCGGGATGGTGCTCGACTCGTTCGAGATGACCGCGCACGCCGGACACCGCCTTCCTGCCGCGGGGCGCGAGGGGACGATCGTGGTCGGCCAGTCCCGGGTCGTCCCATGAGGATTTGGCATGGCGGACCAGCAGGAGGTGGCGTCGCACATGCACATCGTCGCGCGTCACCGTGCGTCACCGCGCGAACCCGCCACACGAGCGACCACACCAGCACCTGTCTCGGTTCGGCCGGCGCGGCACCCGATCGGATCCACCGGCGGTCATGGATGGCCGGCCCGTGGCAGTCGTACCACGAACTGGGCGCCGCCGATCGCCGCATCTTCGACCGTGACGGTGCCCCCGTGGGCGGTCGCGATGTCGCGCACGATCGCGAGCCCGAGCCCACTCCCCCCGTCGCGGGTCGAGCGCGCCTCGTCGAGGCGAACGAAGCGCTCGAAGACCCGCTCCCTGTCCTCCGGCGGCACCCCCGGTCCGTCGTCGGCGACCGTGAGTTCGACCCGGTCGTCGTGATCGACGAGCGCGATCCGCACCTCGGCCGAGGCGTACCGAGCCGCGTTCGAGAGGAGGTTGCGAACCAACCGGCCGAGCTGCGACGTGTTGCCGTCGATGACCGCCGCCGACACGCGACTCATGTCGACGCGCGGTGAGTCACCGAGCTCGTCGCGGAGGCGTCCGACCTCATGATCGACCACCACATCGAGATCGATCGCCTCGAGGCGGACCGCAACCTGTCCGGAATCGCGCCGTGCCAGGAAGAGCAGGTCGTCGACGAGGTCCTGCATGTCGATGGCATCCTCGAGCACCGTTCGACAGGTTTCCTCGAAATCGGTCTCGGGCTGCGAGAGATCGACGTCGAGCGTGGTCCGCATCCGCGTGAGTGGAGTACGAAGCTCGTGGGAGACGTCGGCGACGAAGCGTCGTTGCCCCGCCGACGCCGCTTCGAGGCGCGCGAGCATTGCGTTCATGGTGTCGGCCAGGCGATCGACCTCGTCACCGGTGCCCGGCACGGGAACCCGATGGTCGAGCTCGGCGAGGCCGATCGCGGCGACCTCACGACGGATCTGCTCGACGGGCCGGAGGGTCCGCCCGACCAACCACCACACCGCCCCCGCGAGCAACAGCACCGCGACCGGGAACGCTACGGCGATCGTCGCGATCAGCGACCAGACGTCGTCGCGGACATCGTCGACGTTCTCACCGACGACGACGTACTGGGTGCCGCCATCGAGATCGAACCGACGCACCAGAACGCGATAGGCGTCGTCCTCGATCGGTAGGTCGGTACGGGTGCGTGCCTCCTGGCGACCGGTCGGAAGATCGGCGAGAGCTGCGACACCGATCACGTTGTCGGAGGCGAACAGGACACGCCCGTCAGCGTCGAGGACCTGAGCGAATCGGTCCTGACGATTCGAGTTGGCGAGCGCCGCCGTCGCGTCGACGAGTACTGCCGCCTCTACCTGATCGGCGCGCTGCTCGAGCGATCGGTCCAGGTTGTGGCGGAGCTCAGCCTGCACGACGACGACGACGATGACCGCAGCAGCGGCGAGGACGACGATGGTGATCAGTGTCGCGATCGCCGTGATCCTGGCCCGGATCGAGTGCCTCCTCACGGCGTGGATCCATCATCGACGATCCGGTAACCGGCCCCGCGCACGGTCTCGATCGATCGGCGCGCGAACGGCTCGTCGATGGCACGCCGCAGCCGCTTGACATAGACCTCCACGATGTTGGGATCGCCGTCGAAGTCGTGCTGCCACACGCCGTCGAGGATGTCGGATTTCGACATCACCTGACCGGCCCGCCGGACCAGGAACTCGAGCACCTCGAATTGGCGGGTCGTCAACGAGATCTCGTACTCACCGCGCCAGGTCCGTCGACCGCTCGGTTCGATGCGGAGGTCGCCGACCGAGAGCGGCGCCGGCACGTCGCCGGCCCGACGAAGCAGGGCTCGCAGGCGTGCCAGCAGGACCGGGAACGAGAATGGCTTCACCAGGTAGTCGTCGGCGCCGGTGTCGAGCCCCTCGGCCTCGTCCCACTCGCCGTCTTTTGCCGTAAGCATCAGGATGGGTGTCCGGATGTCGCGCTCGCGGATCGACCGACAGACCCGGTAGCCGTTGAGACCGGGCAGCATGATGTCGAGCACGATCACGTCGGCACCCACTTCGACCGCGAGCCACAGCCCGTCGTTGCCATCGTGCGCGACATCGACGCGGTAGCCGTCGGCTTCGAGACCGCGCCGGAGCGCATCGGCCGTCTTCACGTCGTCCTCGATGACCAGCACCTTCACCACACCAGCATGCCCTGCCGGACTGACGTCTGCCTGACTCACCCGCCGCGTCAGCCTGGTGTCAGGGAAGGATCCGTACGGTGGGCGTCATGACGAGACGAACGATCATCATCAGCGTGACCGCTGCCGCAGCTGCGCTCGGCATCGGTATCGCAGGAGCGGTCTCGGCCGGCCAGGGAGACGACGAGCAGCCCATTCGCGGCGACGCCCTCACCCAGGCGACCGAGGCCGCACTCGCCCATACGGGCGGCGGCACGGTGACCGAGACCGAGGTCGGCGACGAGGACAGCCTCTACGAAGTCGAGGTCACGCTCGACTCCGGCCAGCAGGTCGATGTCCAGCTCGACGAGAACTTCGACGTCGTCGGCGCGACGCCCGACGACGAGAGCGAGACGGGCGACTGAGGGCCGACCTCCGCCGCGCCCGGTCGATGCGACGGCGGCCCGTCACCCGGCCGGACGGAACCCGGTGATCGATGCCAGACCCGGCCGCGTCGACGACGCGAGGAATAGCTCACCCTGAAGCACATGTTTCGCGGTCGTCAGGAGGCAGCCGTCTCCACGCTCAGGCTCCGGAGAACCCGGCGGCGAAGGCCTGGCGCATGATGGAGCGCAGCTGCGGAGTGTCACTCGGGGACTCGCCCGACACCATGACCGCCCACGTCACGCCGTCCGGTTGGCGAAGCACCATCGCGTGGGTGTTCTGGATCGTGCCCGTGTGACCGAAGGCGGTGTCGTAGTTGATCAGGCCCAACCCGTAACCGCTGGGAGGCCGGGCTGACGGAACGCGGTAGCGCATCGCGTTCGCGTTGTCCGCCGAGATGGCCTTCCAGCCAGGCGTCTCGGGGTCGATCGAATCGAGGATCGTCACGAGGTCGGCCGGTGTGGCGTTCCACGCGCCGGCCGCGCCGAGGGTCTCCATGAAGTTCCGGTTCGGCGACGGATGGTGCGACACCTCGTCGGGACCGAGGTCGTACGTCGACGCCATCCGCATCCCGCTGATCCCGAGCGGTGTCAGAAGGCGCTCGTAGACCACGCGCTCGTAGGTCTTCCCGGTCGTCGCCTCGATGAGCACGCCGAGCACGCAGTAGCTCATGTTGCTGTAACGGAAACCACCACCGCTCGACACGTTGCGCGAGAGGCCCTGGACCGCAGCGTCGACGCATGACGAGGCACCGTTCGAGAAGAACATGCCCTCGTGTTGTGGGAACCCGGCGGTGTGGCTCAACAGTTCGCGCACCGTGATCGAGGCGACGTCAGGGTCGAACGAGGTCAGACCGAGATGCTCGACGAGCACGGATCCGACCGGTTCGTCGAGCGACAGTGTGCCGTCCTCGACCAGCTGCATGGTGACGATCGCCGTGATCGTCTTGGAGATGCTCGCGATCCGGAATCGATCGGTCGTGTCGACCGGTTCGCCGGTGCCCGCGACCCGGTCACCGAATGCCGCCTCGTGCACGATCTGGCCGTCGACCATCACGGCGACCGACGCGCTGACGTTGGCCGGAACGAGCCTGGCGCCGAGCGCATCGTCGAACGCTGCCCAGCCGGCTCGGCTGGGGGCAGCATTCCCTGCGTCGTCGACGATGAGCATCTGGGAGACGTCGACCGGTTCGGCGTCGGCCTCGACGTCGGACGGCATGATCTCGCCGCCCTCGCCCCGCGGGAACGTCGTCGTCGTGACGATGGTCGGCAGCGCCCGCTCCCCCGACGTGAACTCGGGTTCGGGCGGTGCGGCGAGCCGCGCCTGCCCGCACGCGGTTCCGACGACGGCCAGAGCCGTCGCCAGCGCGGCCCATCGGCCCACGTCCCAACTACGCGGAGTCACGTCCGCCATCATGCCCGAAATCGTCAAGAATTGCACGTGGGGTGAGTGAACCACCACCCTCCGCGGCCACCAGGGGTGGTCGACGCCGCGATTCGAGCGCCGTCAGCGGCCGGAGACCGGTAGTTCCTGCTGCACGGTGAGCACCACGGCGAACAGATCACCGACATCGTCGATCCGTGCGAGCACCTCGTCACTCGTGAAGCGCAGGTCGCGTCCGGACTCGGCACAGTCCGCGACCTCGTCCCACGTCACCGGTGTCGACACGGTCGGCTCCGGGCGCGCACGCAGCGAGTACGGCGCGATCGTCGTCTTGTGGAAGGCGTTCTGGCTCCAGTCGACGAAGATCTTCCCGGGACGCTCGATCTTCGCCATCACCGTCGTGACCTCCCCGGGCCGCTGCCGCTCCAGCACCTGTCCGACTGCGAGCGCGAAGTCGGCGGCTCCGTCGTGTGTCGCCTGCGTGGTGTTGAGCGGCACGTACATCTGGAGACCCTTCGAACCCGACGTCTTGCACCAGCCCTGCAGGCCGACGGCGTCGAGTACGTCCCGGGTGGCGAGAGCGATCCGACAGCACTCGACGATCGTCGCCGGCGCGCCGGGATCGAAGTCGAACACGAGCGCGCGCGGCGTGTCGAGGTCGTCGGCCAGTGCCATTGGCGCGTGGACCTCGATGGCGGCCATGTTGGCGGCCCACACCATCGCCGCGACCTCGTCGATCCGGCAGTAGTCGATCCCACCCTTGCGGTCGCCCGGCCCACGGGCGACCTCGACCCAGTCGGGACGGTGACCCGGGCACCGCTTCTCGAAGAAGCCGTTGGTGTCGGTGCCGTCGGGGTAGCGACGGAAGGTGAGCGCGCGACCGGTCAGGTGCGGGATCGCGACCGGAGCGACGCGGGCCATGTAGTCGATGACCTGCGACTTGGTGAATCCGCTGGGATACAGGACCTTGTCGAGGTTGCTGAGCGACAGGTGTCGACCCCCGACGTCGATCTCGACGCCGGCGCTCACGCAGACTTCTTCGCCGACTTCTTGGCCGTCGAGCGCTTGGCAGCGGGCTTCTTGGCGATCGGCTTCTTGGCCGTGGACGGATGCCGGCCGCGGGCCTGCTTCGCCTTGGCGACGCTGGCCTCGAGCGCCGCCATCAGGTCGACCACCTTGGGCTTGTCGGCCTCGACGGTCGGCACCTCGAACTCTTCGCCCGACGCCTTGATCTCGATCAGGTCGAGCACCTGCTCGCGGTACTCGTCGCGGTACTTCCCCGGTTCGAACGCCGATGTGAGCGAGTCGACCAGTGACTCCGCCATGGCGATCTCCTTGGCGGAGACCTCGATCTCGTCGAGACCCTGGAGCTCGTCGATCGTGGCCGGATCGACGACCTCGTCGGCGTACGCCAATGTCGACATGACGAGCCTCCCGTCCTCGGCGCGGATCGCGGCGGTGTACTGCTTGTTGCGCATCACGAACCGCCCGATCGCGACCTTGCCGGCCTCCTCCATGGCCCGGGCGAGGAGGACGTAGGGCTTCGGATTGGTCCCCGGCGCCACGTAAAACGCGCTGTCGTAGAACACCGGATCGATCTCCTCCAGATCGACGAACTCCTCCAGATCGACCGTCTTCGTCGCAGACGGGATGAAGGGTTCGAGCTCATCGGGATCGACGATGACGTAACGCTCCTTGGCGATCTCGTAGCCCTTCACGATGTGTTCCTCGGGTACCTCGTCGCCATCGAGCGCCGACACCTTCTTGTACTTGATGCGCGCCATCGTGCGCTCGTCGAGTTGGTTGAACGAGACGCTCTGCCGCCGCACGGCGTGATAGAGCTTCACCGGGATCGCGACCAGGCCGAAGCTGATCGTGCCGTTCCAGACTGGCCGGGCCATGGCGACCATCATGCCCGAACAGGCGCGCGATCGCTAGCTGCGACCGGTCCGGCACGGTCAGACGTCGAGCACCGCGCGTGCGACCAGATCGGTGCCGAACGCCGTCAGGATGGCCAGGTAGAGCAATCCGGTCGCCGCCATCACCGCGGAGTACTCGCGCTCCCTCAACGCCGCACGGGTGACGGCCACCAGCACGATCGTGGTCACTGCGCAAGCACCCCAGAACCAGCCCAACGTGCCACCCCACCCGTCGTCGACGGCACCGGACCACACGCTCACCATGCCCGTCGGCAACAGCAGCGCGATCACCTCGATCGGCCATACCCACCCGAGCGCTGTGACGATCTCGTTGAGCAGACGGCGGGGCAGACCCGGCTGGACGAGGTACCAGTGCCCGAGCAGCATGGCGTCGGTGACCGCGCCGAGGAACGCCGCACCGACCAACGTCCGCAGGATCGACACGGCTGTGTCGAAACCGCCCTCGGGAGCCGCATCGAGGGCGGCTGCGAACAACCCGACCGCACCGACCGCGACCGGAACGAGGTCGAGGACCGGCGGGAACTCGGGCCCGCGATCGCCGTCGGCGTCGTCGGCTCGGGTGCTGCGCTCGATGCCCGTCATGGCCGCCACCCGCTCGGTCCGGCGGTCGTGTTCGGTCGCCTGCCCGCGCACACCGGCGCGTCGGCGGTGAACCGACACGGCGAGACCGAGCATGCATCCGGCGACCACGCAGATCGATGCCGCCTCGCGCACGGGGATGGTTCCGTATCGGAAGCCGGCCACAGCGGCACCGAGCGCGATCAGCCCGTAACAGCCACGCAGCAGCCACCCGTATCCGAGTCCGACCTCACGGCGCCGGGTGGTGAACCAGCAGAACGCCATCCCGCCCACCGCCCACTGGAGCAGCACCGTGGCGGCGTCGAGACGAATCACGTGGCCGGAGGGTAACGCCGTAGTCTTGACCATCCATGCCGACCTCGACCCAGGCCGCCCGTCGCGTCACGATCACACTCGCGGCGGCGATCGCGACGTCGGTCGGGCTGTCCGCCTGCGCCACCGGTGAGCGTCCGACACTCGTCGCTGCGCCGGTCGTGTCGGACGACGATTCGGCCGTTGCGGCGGTGGTCGAGCGGCTCGACAGGGCCGAAACGGCAACCTTCACGGCGACCTACGACATCATTCCTTCGGCGACCGGTGTGGTCACCCAGGCGACGGTCGTCGCCGCCGATGGACGACGCCGGGTTCAGATCGGTGACGTCGACTACATCGTCGACCGTGGCGTCTCGCGCACCTGCGATCTCGCCCTCGGCGAGTGCGTCGACTTCACCGACGACGCCCGCATCAGCGACCTGAACATCACGAGCGAGTTCTGGGGCGATGCGTTCGCCGCCCGACTTCGTCTCGACGGCAGTCGTCGGATCGGTTTCAGCCAGGGTCGCGTCGAGACGATCGCCGGGCAGACCGCAGCCTGTGTCGACGTCCCACTTCCCGCCGCCCAGGCCCTGACCGCCGCCGTGACGTACTGCGCCCTCGACCTCGGGGTGTTGGCCCGCTACTTCGGTGCCGATGTCAGCATCGAACTGACCTCGTTCCTGGTCGGCGCCGAGCCCGACGACCTCGCAGGCTGACGCCGACGTCAGTCGAGGACGGCCAACCCGTGCTCGGCGTGGTTCATGGGGATCGGGCCGCCCGAGCCGGCGACGACGATGTCCTCGAGCCGCATGCCCCACCGACCGGGGACGTAGATCCCAGGTTCGACGCTGAACGCATGCCCCACGTCGAGCGGCCGCGAATTGCCCTCGACGATGTACGGATCCTCGTGCTCCTCGAGCCCGATGCCGTGCCCGGTCCGGTGCACGAAGTACTCACCGAAGCCGGCATCGGCGATGATCCGGCGAGCCGCACGGTCGACGTCCTCACACGGCGTTCCCACGGTCGCAGCAGCGACAGCGGCCCGCTGCGCCTCGTGCAGGACGCCGTAGGCCTCGGCGACATCGGACGCCACCGCGCCGGTGAACACACAACGAGTGATGTCGGAGCAGTAGCCGTCCATCGTCCCGCCGAAGTCGCACAGCACGATCTCGTCCTCGACGATCACCCGGCTCCCCGCATGGTGGTGCGGACTCGCGGCGTTCTCCCCCGCAGCGACGATCGCGAAGTTCACCTTCTGATGACCCTCGGCGACGATCCGCGCCGACAGATCGGCCGACACCGCTGCCTCGGTGCGCCCCACGAGCGGGATCCGCCCGGCCTGCAACTCCGCTGCGATGCGATCGACCGCGGCGCCGGCGGCAGCGAGCGCGTCGATCTCGGCCTGGTCCTTGACCATGCGGAGCGGCCCGACGACATCGACGGCACGCCGGAACTCGACGCCGGGTAGGTGAGGGATCAGCTCGACCAGGAAGCGGGCCCACATCTGGTCACCGATCGCGACCGTGCGTGCGCCGCCGGCGAGCTTGCCGACCAGTGCTGTCGGGTCGTCGGTCTCGTCCCACGGCATGAGGTCGAACACCCCGGATCGCTCCTGCACACGGGGCGCCTCGAGGCGCGGGATCAGGAGTGTCGCGTCGCCGTTCCGCGGCACGACCAGCATCGTGAGCCGTTCGAGCGGCATCGCCGAGTAGCCGGTCAGGTACGGCAGATCGTGGCCCACCGAGAGCAACAGCGAATCGACGCCCTGCTCGTTCATGGCGGCGCGGACCCGCTCCAAACGGTCGAGATGGATCTGGCTCACATCGGCTGAGCGTAACGGCCGAGCCGTGGGTGCCGTCACCGCCGGTTCGGACCGGGCACCACGTTCGATCTGGGGCGACTCCGTCGACGTCGGGCGCCCCGTCACCGACATCGGTGGCTGGGCTCACATCTCACACCGTGCCGCAACCGCTCACATCTCATCGGGAGCGGGCGATCGCGACGACGGCATCGAGCGCTGACGGATCCTTGAGGGCACCCCTGCTGGCGACCGCCTCCGGGTCGCCTCCCTGGAGGATCCGCTTGACCGGCAGTTCCAGCTTCTTGCCACTCAACGTGGTGGGGATCGCCTCCACTTGGTGCAGTTCGTCGGGGACGTGGCGCGGTGACAAACCGTGCCGCAGACCCGAGCGGATCCGCGTCCGCACCTCGTCGTCGAGCGCCAGCTCGTCGTCCAGCACGACGAAGAGCACGAGGTTGCCGGGATCGTCGGCGTCCGCGGCCTCCAGATGCACGACGAGGCTGTCGGCTACGCCGTCGATCGCCTCGGCGACGCGGTAGATCTCGGCGGTGCCGACGCGCACACCGCCGCGGTTGAGGGTCGCGTCCGACCGACCGCTGATGACGCAGCTCCCCCGTTCGGTGATCGTGACCCAGTCGCCGTGTCGCCAGACGCCCGGGTAGTCGTCGAAGTACGCGGACCGATACCGCGACCCGTCGTCGTCGCCCCAGAACCCGACGGGCATCGACGGCATCGGCTGAGTGAGCACCAGCTCACCCTGCTGCCCGACGACCGCGTGCCCCGCCTCGTCGAAGGCGCGAACGGCCGCACCCAGGTAGCTGCAGGGGATCTCCCCCTCCCAGACCGGGGTCAGTGGGCTCCCGCCGACGAACGCCGAGCAGACATCGGTCCCGCCGGAGATCGGCGACAACAGCACATCGGGTGACACCGACTCGTAGATCCACCGGAACGCATCGGCCGGCAACGGTGCACCGGTCGACCCGACCACCCGGAGCGCCGACAGATCGTGGCGCTCGCCCGGCGAGATCCCGGCGCGTCGGCAGGCGGCGAAGAACGGAGCACCACCCCCGAACCACGTGATGCCCTCGTCGGCCGCCAACTGCCACAGGGTGTCGGGCCCGTCGCTGTTGGGATCGCCGTCGTAGAGCACCAGGCGGGCACCGACCAGCAGACCGGACACCACGAAGTTCCACATCATCCAGCCGGTGGTCGTGAACCAGAAGAACCGGTCGTCGGACCGCATGTCGGCGTGCAGGCCGATCACCTTGAGATGCTCGAGCAGCACGCCGGCATGTCCGTGCACGATCGGCTTGGGCAGCCCGGTCGTTCCGGACGAGTACAGCACGTAGAGCGGGTGGTCGGGCGCGACCTGCACGAAGTCGAGGGACGCGTGCTCGGCCAGCAGGTCATCCCAGGCGATCGCACCGTCGTCGATCTCACCGATGTGGGGGTAGGGAACCACCACCGTGCGGCGGACCGACGGTAGGCCCGCTCGGATCGCTGCGAGCTCGTCGACACGGCTCACGTCGTGCCGCCCGTATCGGTACCCGTCGACCGCCAACAGCACCGTCGGCTCCACCTGGCGGAAACGATCGAGCACCGCCTGCACACCGAACTCCGGAGCGCAGGAGGTCCAGGTCGCGCCGAGACTGCAGGCGGCGAGGAAGGCGACGATCGTCTCGGGGATGTTCGGGAGGTACGCGGCGACACGGTCCCCCTCACGGACTCCGAGCAGTTCGAGACCCCGGCGTGCGCGACCCACCTGGTCGGTGAGCTCCCCCCACGTCAGCGCGACCCGATCACGACTCTGGGAGACGCCGACGATCGCGAGCTCACCGAGCGCGAAGCCGTCGGAACGCAGAGCGTGTTCGGCGTAGTTGAGGCGCGCACCCTCGAACCAGCGGGCGCCCGGCATCACCCGTTCGCTCAGTACGCGGTCGTACTGCTGCGAGCCGTGGACACCGAAGAACTCCCAGATCGCCGCCCAGCACTCCTCGAGGCCCTCGTCGATCGACCACTCCCACAGCGCATCGTAGGAGTCGAACGTCCGACCGGTTCGGGCCTCGCACTGTCGCAGGAACAACCCCAACCGCGTGCTGTCGAGCGCGTCCGCCCGCGGCGACCAGAGAACCGGTGGTGTCGTCATCGACGACGAGTCTCGCGCAGGCTCGCCAGCAGTGATCCAACGACGTCGCCGGCAGACTGATCCGATGTCGCGCCGGACCTGGATCGTGATGCTCACGGGGGCGGCGATGGTCTTCCTCACGATGGGGACCCGCCAGTCGATCGGACTGTTCCTGAAGCCCGTGACCGACAGTCTCGACACCGACCGCGAGTCGTTCGCGCTTGCGCTGGCGGTCCACAACCTGGTCCTCGGCCTGCCGCTCGCAGCGATCGCGGCCGATCGCCTCGGTCCGCGTCGGGTGGTCGCGGGTGCCGGGCTGCTCATGGGTGCCGGTCTCCTGATCGCGTCGAACGCCGAGTCGGTCGCAGTGTTCGGCGTGTCGCTGGCCTTCCTGTTCGGGTTCGCCGTGTCGGGGGCTTCGTTCGTGGTCGTGATCGGCGCCGTCGGCAAGGCTGTCCCACTGTCGCGACAGTCGTTCGCGTTCGGCTTCGTCACCGCCGGCGCATCCGTCGGAATGTTCGCCGTGGTGCCGTTCGCCCAGATCTTGATCGACCGCATCGGTTGGCGAGGAGCGATGGCGACCCTCGGAGTCGTGGCGGTCGTGCTGATCGGTGCGGCGTCGCGCCTCCTCCCGGCCGACGACGGCACCGGCCTGCGCGCCGATCCTGGTACCGACTCGCTCTCCGTCGCGGTCCGACGCGCCATGCGGCACCGGAGCTACGTGCTGCTCACGGCCGGATTCCTCGTGTGCGGGTTCCACGTCGCATTCATCGCCGCGCACCTCCCCGCCTACCTCACCGACCAGGGGCTCTCCGACGGCACCGCCGCGCTTGCGCTCGCGCTGGTGGGCTTGTTCAACATCGCCGGTTCGCTGGGGGCCGGCTGGCTCGGAGATCGCTACCCGCGCCGCACGCTCCTGTCGGGTCTGTATCTGGCGAGAGCCGTCGTGATGACCGTGTTCTTGCTGGCACCACTGACGGCGACCAGCGCCCTGGTGTTCGGCGCGATGATGGGTCTGCTGTGGCTGTCGACCGTTCCGTTGACCAGCGGCCTGGTCGCCACGATGTTCGGCCCCCGCTACCTGTCGACGCTCTTCGGCATCGTGTTCCTGTCGCACCAGGTCGGTGCCTTCCTCGGTGTCTGGCTCGGGGGCCGTGTGTACGACGACACCGGTGGCTACGGCCCGGTCTGGACGATCGCCGTCGTCCTGGGCGCGGTCGCAGCACTCATCCACATCCCGATCGCACGGTCCAGCGACGGCGTCCTCGTCGAGCCGGCGTTCGCCTGACAGCTGCGCTGCTCGTGTGACCTAACGTGTCCTGCATGGGAACGATGGTCGAATTCGCCAGCAACGGCAGCACCGCTGCCGGGTACCTCGCCACGCCGGAGGACGGCCGCGGACCGGGGGTGATCGTCGTCCAGGAATGGTGGGGACTCGACTCGGGCATCAAGGAGATGGCCGATCGCCTCGCCGCCGCCGGCTTCGTGGCGCTCGCTCCCGACCTCTACCACGGCGAGCTCGCCGGCCACACCGAGATGGACAAGGCAGGCCAGCTGATGACGTCGCTGCCACCCGATCGTGCCGGGCGCGACATGAGCGGCGCGGTCGACTTCCTCGCGGATCACGAGGCAACCACCGGTGCCGGCATCGGCGTGATGGGTTTCTGCATGGGTGGCCTCCTCACGTTCGTGCTGGCATCGCTGCGTCCGGACAAGGTCAAGGCGGCCGTTCCGTTCTACGGCTTCCCCACCGGCGAAGGCGGGCCCGACCTCTCTCGTATCGAGGCCGCGATCCAGGGGCACATGGCCGAGCACGACGACTTCTTCCCGCCGGCCGCCGCGAAGGAGCTCGAGGCCGAATTGCACGCACTCGGCAAGGACGCCACGATCACGGTCTACCCGGGATCGGGACACGCCTTCATGGCCCCGCACAACGCACTCGGCACGCAGGACCAAGGTCTCTACGATCAGATCTGGCCGCAGGCGACGGCGTTCTTGCACGAGCACCTCGGGTGAACCGACCGGACACTCGGCCCGACGTCGTCGTCGTCCTCACCGATCAGGAGCGGGCACCACCTCCCTACGAGACGCCCGAGATCCGGGCCTGGCGCCGGTCGGCGTTGCCGGGACGTCGATGGTTCGACGAACACGGTGTCACATTCCATCGGCACTACACAGGCTCGCTGGCGTGCGTGCCGAGCCGCCCCACGCTGTTCACCGGGCAGTTCCCCGACGTCCACGGGGTCACCCAGACCGACGGGCTCGGCAAGGATGCCGACGACTCCGCGATGCGGTGGTTGCGCGCCGGTGAGGTCCCGACCCTGGGCAACTGGTTCCGAGCCGCCGGCTACGACACGCGGTACGAGGGGAAGTGGCACATCTCGCACGCCGATCTCACCGATCCGTCGACGGGGGGCCCGCTGGCCACCAACGATGACGCCGGAGTCGTCGATCACGACGCCGTGCAGCGCTATCTCGACGCCGACCCGCTCGGCCGCTTCGGGTTCTCGGGTTGGGTCGGACCCGAGCCCCACGGTGGCGCGATGGCCGACAGCGGCACGCGTCGCGACGCGCTCTTCGCCGATCGCGCCGTTGCGTGGCTGACCGACCGCGCTGCACGCCGTCGCGCCGGGGATCCGGAGGCAGCCCGGCCGTTTCTGCTGGTCGTGAGCTTCGTGAACCCGCACGACATCGTCCTGTTCCCAGGCTGGATCCGCAGCGATCCACTCCCGGCCGATCCCCACGGCACACCGACCGTGCCACCGCCGCCGACCGCCGACGAGGACCTCGCCGCCAAACCGGCGGCGCAGTCCGCCTATCGTGCGTCGTACCCGACGGGGTACGCACCGATCGCGGACGGCGTGTACGACGAGCACGGCGATTGGTACCGCCGGTTGTACTACCGCCTGCACGCGGACGTCGACGACCCGATCGACCGAGTGCGGCGCGCCGTCACCGACGGCGGCTCCGAGGACGCGATCATCGTGCGCACATCCGACCACGGCGAGCTGCTCGGAGCCCACGGCGGGCTACACCAGAAGTGGTTCAACCTGTACGACGAGGCCACGCGCGTGCCGTTCACGATCGTCCGCGTCGGCGAGCGCGCCACCGGTCCACGACGTGTCGACCAACCGACGTCACACGTCGATCTCGTCCCGACATTGCTTGCTGCTGCCGGCATCGATGTCGAGCACGTGGAGTCGCTCCTCCGTGAAACGTTCAGCGAGGTGCACCGGCTCCCTGGGCGCGACCTGATGCCGATCGTGGACGGTGCTCCCGCCGGCAGCGAACGAGTGGTGTACCTCATGACCCGTGACAACATCCTCGAAGGCGACACGGGCGCATCGGTCGTCGCCCGCGCTCTCGGCCTCGGGGATGCGCCGCCCGACACCATGCGCATCGAGGTGCCCGCCGACGTCGGAGCCAACTTCGAGGCGATCGTCACGTCGGTCGACGGCCACGTCTGGAAACTGGTCCGCACGTTCGACGACCCGGCCACCTGGACCGAGCCCGGTGTGCGGCACCTCGCGTCCACCGGACCGGATGGGCCGACGTACCGGTCCGAACCGCTCGACGACGAGTGGGAGATGTACGACCTGACGAACGATCCGATCGAAGCCGACAACCGATGGCCGGCGCCTGACGACGCCGTCATCTGTGATGAGCTGCGGCGGCGGCTCGTCGACGCACGCTCCGCCGCCATCGTCCCCAGAGCCGCGCCCTGGCCCTACGCCCACCGTCACCCAGCGTCACGTTCGGGGTCTGACCCCAAACGTGACGCTGGGCATCGGGCAGACTGATGGCCATGGTCGACGAGCACGAACCGATCCACCGGTGCATCGAGCGCTGGCACCGCCACCTCCGCGGCGAGCTCGACGGCGGGCTCGATGCCCTCCTCCACGAGGAGTGCATGTTCCTGTCCCCGATCGTCTTCACCCCGCAGCGGGGCCGAGAGATCACCAAGTTGTACCTGCGCGCTGCGGGAGGGACCCTCACCGACGCGAGTCCGAGTGCCGACTCGCTGCTGACCGAGGGCGGGAAGTTTCGCTACACCAAGGAGATCTGTCAGGGTCACCACGCGATGCTCGAGTTCGAGACGACGATCGACGTCGACGGCGAGGGCAAGTACGCGAACGGCGTCGACATCATCACGTGCGACGAAGACGGGATGATCACCGAGTTCAAGGTGATGATGCGCCCACTCCAGGCGATCAATGCGGTCCACGCCCAGATGAAGGCGATGCTCGAGCAACTCGCCCGACCCTGACCACCGCCTCCGCGGTCAGAGCCGGTCGAGCAGACCAACGGTGACGATCTGATGGGTGTGCCGCTCGGCCATGATTGCGAACATCTCGTCGCCGCGGTCGGTGCGTTCCACCAACTGTGATGCGAGAACCGCCATGAGGTACCCACCGGCGCTGCCGAGAACGTATCCCGACCAGGCATTATCGTCGCTCAGCTCGATTCCAGCCGACCGCAACCCGGCCGCGTAGCGCTCGACCAACGCACGTTCGTGTCCGGCGCGCACGTCGGGTACGAGGCCCGCACCGCAGAAGTATGCGACGTCGGACGGCCCGATCCCGACACCGACGGTCTGCCAGTCGACCACGACCAGGTCGGGTGCGTGGGAGGCGGTCCCGAAGAGCATGTTGTCGAGCCGGTAGTCGCCGTGGGTGACGCACCAGCCGCCGTGTCTCGCTGCCCAGGCCTCGATGTGTTCCGACCACTGGGCGTACCGACCGACCAGGTCGGCGCCGACCGCCAACTGGTCGGCCCTCAGGCGACCGGAGTAGCGCTCGGCGAAGCCGGGGTATGCCCACTGCATCATGGCGTTCATCAGCTCGGCGCGATCGGGATCGGGGAAGCCGAGCCAATCGAACGAACGCAACGCCTCGGTGCGTCCCCATGTCGGAGCGTGCAGGCCCACCGCCTGGTCGATTGCCAGGGCGGCCTGCGCCTCGGTGCATCCTGCGAGCTGGTCGCCCGTGGCCGCCGCGATGTCTTCCATGATCAGCACGAAGTCATGTGTGTCGGGCCGCCAACCGATGTGGTGGACGTGGGGTGTGCGGATCGCGACCCTGGGCCGGAGGTCACGGTAGAAGCCGACCTCCCGCACGTAGGTGCCGAGGTTGAGTGCGCTCACTCGGCTGACTTCGCTCTCAGACGGGAACTTGCCGACGAGACTGGCGGGAAGTCGAGGATCAGGCTCCGACCACGTCAACGTGAACCTGACGTTCTCGCCGACCTGCCCCGTACCGATCGAGCGGGCGCCGATCGACCCGATCCGGTTTCCTGCACCGATCCCGTCCTCGTGGAGCACGGATGTCAGCCAGGCCGCGTCGACATCGCAGGCGGCGCGAATCGGATCGAACGGCTCTCCCACGCCGGCGAGCCTGCCACAACGGCCGCTGGGCCGCTCCAGCGGGTCGACCAACGCATCACTGATGGTCCCAGCCGGCGGGCGGGTGCCGCACGAGACCGGGGCCACGGTTCAGGTGGGCCCGGTGTTGGGTCCGAGCGCGAAGATCATCGCCGCCACGGGCACGACGCCGAGCACGACGAGGGCGGGGGGGTAGGAGCCCAGCGCTTCCTCCGTCATGGTCAACACGACGGGTCCGATCGCCGACGCCGCCACGCCGAACAGCGTGAGCGCACCCTGGATCGATCCGACGTGGCCGGTGCCGAACCACCGTGGCTGGAGGGTTGCGGCGGCGGTGCGCACGGCACCGCCCGTCGCACCGAGGACCACTGCGTACAGAACGACGACGACGCCGGGGGCGGCGATCGCTGCGAGCAACTGCGCTGTCAGCAGGAGGAACATCCCGATCGCCGGCAGGTACCGCGTGCCCACTCGGTCGCCGAGGTAGCCGATCGACAGACCGGCGATCGTGGAACCGATCACCTGGGGGACGAACAGGGCGGCAGCTGCGGTCTCCGTCAGTCCGGCCTCGCCGAGGAGATCGATCTGGTGGAAGTTGAGCGCTGTCGACATCATCCCGGCAGCACCGGTGACGGAGGCGAGCATCCAGAACGACGCCGTTCGCATCGCCCGTCCGCGATCGAGCGAACCGCTCTGCCCCTGCCGAACGAGCCGACCCGTGGCCCCACCCGGAATGTCGCGCAGTCCGAACCAGGCCATCGCGACGACGCTCGAACCGACGACGAGTGCCGCCAACACCCACGTCCGGCGCCACCCGACGGCGCCGATCGTGACCGCCAACACCACGGGGACGAGCGCCATCAGACCCGCCGAGGCAGTCGTGAAGATGCCGAGCGCGGTCCCTCGAGTTCGGTCGAACCGCAACTGCACGGTCACGGTCGAAACGAGCGACAACGAACCCTGCCCGAGGAATCGGATCCCGCCGAAGCCCAGCGCCAACCACACCAGCCCGTTCACGAGCGACATGTTGAAGAGCGCGAACGCGAACAGCACACCGACCGCGACCTGAGCGACACGTACCCCTCGCCGATCCACGAAGTGCCCCACCCAGGGCAGCAGCGCTGCGCCGATCAACGTCCCGACGAGATAGGCGGCGCTGACCGACGAGCGGGTGAGGCCCAGATCGGCGACGAAGTGATCGATGAACACCGACACGCCGATGGTCTGACCCGGGCCGGTCAGACCCGCTGCCGCGATCGCGAGCGCGAGCACCAGCCAACCCGGTCTCGGGCGTACCGTGTCAGGATCGGAGTGGAGGCTCGCGGGGGCCGACGACAAGCAGATCACGCTATCGGCGGCGCATCGGGCCCTCCGTGAGGCAACGGGCCATCGTCGACCCGAGGTCGGTCCACGAGCAGGTACCCGTCCTCGAGCGTCGGGGCGACGAGCTCCGCCCCCGCCGGTGGGACACCGAGGCAGCGATGACGGCCGTCGGCCTGCCGCCAGCTCGCCCGCACACCGGGCGGGGGTAGCCCAGGCTGCACCCATGCTCGCCCCCGAGCCAGCGCGGTGAGTTGTTCGGGGGTCCCCGTGAATCGGATCGCACCGGCGAGCAACACGACGACCTGATCGCACAGGGCCGCCTCGTCGGTCATGTGCGTCGCCACGATGATGGTGGTGGACCTTCGCCGCTCGGTCAGCAGATCGCGTAGCCGGAGCCGCTCCTCGGGGTCGAACCCGGCGCCCGGCTCATCGAGCACGAGCAGCGATGGTGTGCCGAGCAGCGCCTGCGCGAGACCGAGCCGGCGCTGCATCCCGCCCGATAGTCGGTCGACTCGATCGGTCGCCCGGTCGCGCAGACCGACCCGCTCGAGGACCTCGAACACCTCGGCGCGGCGCCGACGATCGTCGGTGAGTTCCTTGAGCACCGCGAGGTACTCGATCGCGTCGTACGCCGTCGAGCCCTCGACGAGTCCGACATGCTGCGGGAGGTAGCCGAGGCGTCGGCGGATCTCGATCCGTTCGCGTTCGTGCGCCGGGTCGAGTCCGTCGATGGTGAGCGTGCCACCGTCGGGTGAGACGATCGTCGCCAGGCATCGGAGCAGGGTCGTCTTGCCGGCCCCGTTCGGGCCGAGCACGGCGACCAGCCCGCCCTGGACGGCGACGTCGACACCATCGAGCGCCTGTCGCACTCCGTAGGACTTGGTGAGCCCAGCTGCACGTACGGCCGCGGCAACCATCACACGTACTCCATCCGGTCGAAGCGGGTTCGGCGCACGGCGATGACCGATGTCGCGGCCACCGCCACGACGAGCGCGACCACCTGTCCGATCGGGCCGAAAGCCGCCAGGCCGTCGCTGGCGGCAGCGCGCACGATCGTCACGACCACGAACCACGAACCGGCGACGAGTGCCGCCGAGCGGCGCGGCGTCAACACCGTCATCGCGGCGAGGCTGGCTGTTGTCAGAGCGAGCGCGGGCAACAGCCACGCTGCAGCCACGGCTCGAGTGTCGGGATCGATGACGGCCACCACACCGATCAGCACGATCGAGGTCGCGAGCACCGTCGCCGAGCGGATCGCGATCAGTCGGATGCCACGCGTCGGGGTCGCGAGCTGGGCCTCGTACATCGGATCTGCGTGAGGTCCGAATGCGAGCGCGACGCCGAGGACCGGCACCGCCGGCGCGAGGACGAGCAGCGCGAACAGACTCTCGCGATCATCGGGCTGGGCGGCGCCGAGACCCACGAGCACGGCGACGGCGATCGACAGGAACCACGCACGCCGCAACGCAGGCGTCGCCGCCACCACCCGTGATGTGGCGGCCGGGACCCGAAGCCGTCGCAGCAGTCGTTCCACCCAGCCGGGTCTCGGCGCGTCGAGCTCGGCGGTGATCGCCCGCCAGTTGGCGCTGAGCCGAGCGTCACGGATCGACGGGACGTTCATGCGAGTACCTCCTGCATCACGTGGCGGGCCCGCATCAAGCGAGTCTTCACCGTGCCCTGCGGAACCCCGAGGAGCCGGGCGGCCTCCTTGGTGGAGAGACCGTCGATCGCGGTGGCGATGAGGACGGCCCGCAGCTCGGGCGGCAACGCGCGGCATCGCGGCGCCGAGCTCGCCGAACGAACCGTCGCCGAGCACGGTCACATCGACCGGATCGTTGGGGGTTCGTGCGAACGGGTCGGCGCCGGGCGACAGCAGCGGCTCGGTGAGCACCGCCGGGTCGACGGGCGCGGCCCGCGTCTTGCGGAGTTGATCGATGAGCCGACGGATCGCGATTCCCCACAGCCAGGCGCCGACCTCGCCGTCGCCGCGGTAGGCCGACGGCTTCCTCCACACGGCGAGGAAGGTGTCCTGGAGGGCGATGTCGGCGATGTCGGGGTCACCACAACGCGCATCGAGGCGGGAGGTCAGCCATCCGGCATGACGAAGATACAACTCCTCGAGAGCATCACGGTCACGTGCGCCGATGCGCGCCACCAGCGCCCGATCGTCACCGGCACCCGCCGGCGCTGCGCTCGAACGTCGCACCACCATCCGTCATCCTGTCGTATCGAGTCGCGAGAACGGTTCATGGTTCGGTCCGTGAACCGGTTCCGGACCCGAGCACGACAGAAGGGCATGACGATGCTCGCTCCTCCACCTCTGGCGCCGTCCCCGTCGCGTCGGTCACCCTGGCCCCCTCGCCTGCTCGCGGTGGCGGCGATCGGTCTGTCGCTGTACATCGACCTGGGGGTGCTCGGCGCGATCGTGCTCCTGTTCGCACTCGTGGTGCCGTTCGAGAAGATGTTTCCCCGGCACACCGGTCAACGCGTGCGGCGACCGCTCGCCGAGCTCGACGTCCGCTACGCGCTGACGTCACCGCTCCTGAACGGAATCGGGATCGCCGTCGCGATCGTGGTCGGCGTGCTCAGCCTCGCGTGGGTTCCTGGCCTGATGCTGCGTCCGTTCGTGTCGATGCTGCCGGCGGCGGTGCTCCCGGTCGTCGGGATCGCGCTCTTCGACCTGGCCATCTACTGGGTGCACAGGTGGTCGCACGAAGTGCCTGCGCTCTGGAGATTTCATGCCGTCCATCACTCGACCGAGCACCTCGACTGGGTGAGCGGGTTCCGCAACCATCCCTTCGATGGCGCCATCGTGGCCCCGCCGTTCGTCTTCCTCCTCGCTGCCGGCTTCGACGCCACGTTCACCGGGGTGCTCGCCGTGATCCAGATCGTGACCGGTCTCTTCCTGCACGCAAACGTCCGCTGGCGGTGGCGCCCGCTGCACCGCATCGTGATCACGCCCGAGTTCCATCACTGGCATCACGCCAACGAGACGGAGGCACACAACTCGAACTACTCGGTCTTCCTCCCGCTCTGGGACATCGTGTTCGGCACGTACCACATGCCGCGCAACAAACGCCCGCTTCGGTACGGGGTGAGCGATCCGATCCCGCCCACGATGGCCGGACAGCTGCGATGGCCGTTCCGCAACGTCCGCAAGCCGCGCACGATCGTCCGTCACCCGTGGCGCTCGCTACAAGCCGGCCTCCCGGTCGTCAGGCGGCTCGTCGGCGACATCTGGCGTTCGACCACACGCCCGCGCACCCGACGCCCCCGGCCCGGGCAGCCGTGCACGTGGGCGACGAGGCCGCCACGGTGCTCGATGCACGGGCTAGAGCTCGGTCCGTACCTGCCAGAGATCGGGGAACAACACGACGTCGAGCATCCGCTTCAGGTAGCTGACGCCGGATGTGCCACCCGTGCCGCGCTTGAACCCGATCACCCGCTCGACGGTCGTGACGTGATTGAAGCGCCATCGCCTGAAGTAGTCCTCGACGTCGACGAGCTTCTCGGCGAGCTCGTACTGTAGCCACCAACGGTGTGGGTCCTCGTACACGAGCCGCCATGCCGCGACGAGCGCCTCGTCGAGACGGTGGGGCACCGACAGGTCCCGAACGATCGGCCGCGACTCGATCGGAACCCCCGATCGCTCGAGCTGCTCGACCGCCACGTCGTAGAGGCTCGGTCGCTCGAGCTCGGCTCGTAGCGAGGCGACGATCTCGGGACGGTGCTCGTGGGGTCGGAGCATCGCGATGTTGCGATTGCCGAGCACGAACTCGATCTCGCGGTACTGATGTGATTGGAACCCGGAGGACTGACCCAGCTCGTCACGGAAACGTGAGTACTCACTCGGGGTCATCGTGCGCAGCACGTCCCAGGCGCCGTTCAGTTGCTCGAAGATCCGGGCCAGCCGGCTGAGCATCTTGAACGCCGCCTGGAGCTCGCCGGCCGCGATCGCCGTGCGCGCATGGCCGATCTCGTGCAGGGCGAGGCGCATCCACAGCTCCGACGTCTGGTGCTGGATGATGAAGAGCAGCTCGTCGTGGGCGTCGGTGAGCGGGTGCTGTGCGCCGAGCACGGCGTCGAGGTGCAGGTAGTCGCCGTAGGACATGCGTCCGTCGAACGACATCTCGGCACCCTCTGCAGCGGGATCGTACGGTTCGCTCACCACACGATCGACGCTAGATCGGCGTCGGCGGATGGCGAGCATCGGCTCGGTGCCAGATCCCACGGGACCGACGGGTGACCACGGTCGCGAGCCGATGGGTACCTGGACCGGCGACACATCCGGCGAGGGGCACGGATGGACGACACGACGCAGCAGGCATCGGCGATGTCGTGGTCCCCGTGTTCGAAAGCGCCGCGACCAGTGGCCGGGCCCACCTCGGAGGCGGTGGGCGACCGTCGCCGTCAGATCACCGGCAGGCCGAGGTTGCGGGCGATCACGAGGCGCTGGATCTCGCTGGTGCCCTCGCCGATCTCGAGGATCTTGGCGTCGCGGTAGAAGCGGGCCATCGGCGTCTCCTCCATGAAGCCCATGCCCCCCAACACCTGCGTCCCGACGCGGACGGCGTCCATGGCGGCTTCGGTCGAGTACAGCTTCGCCATCGCCGCTGCCTGACCGATCGGTCGACCCTGGTCTTTGAGCCACGCAGCCTTGTAGGTGAGGTTGTGGGCGTTCTCGACCTGGACGGCGAGATCGCTGAGCTGGAACGCGAGACCCTGGTTGCGGCCGATGGGGCCACCGAAGGCTTCTCGCTGCTTCGCGTACTCGACCGACATCTCGAGCGCGGCGCGCGCACATCCGAGCGCCAGCGCCGAGATGGCGATTCGCCCGTCGTCGAGGATGGTGAGGAAGTTCCGGAAGCCGTCACCGGGCTTGCCGAGCAGGCTTGCCTCGGGTACGCAGCAACCGTCGAGCGTGATGCCATGGGTGTCGGAGGCGTGCCACCCGAGCTTGTGGTACGCGGGCTCGATGATCATGCCCGGCGTGCCCGCAGGGACGATGAACGCGGAGATGCCGTCGTCGGTGCGGGCGGTCACCGTCGTGAGCGACGTGATCTCGGTGCCACAGTTGGTGATGAACGCCTTCGAACCGTTGAGCACCCACTCGCCGCGCTCCAACGTCGCCTTCGTCTTCGTCGCACCTGCGTCGGAGCCACCGTCGGGTTCGGTCAGGCCGAACCCGCCCAGTGCGCGGCCAGCGACGAGGTCCGGCAACCACTGCGCCTTCTGGTCGTCGCTGCCGAACTGGAAGATCGGGTTGGCGCCGAGGCCCACACCGGCGGACAGCGTGATGCCCATCGATTGATCGACCCGGCCCAGCTCCTCGATCGCGACGCACAGGGAGGCGAAGTCGCCACCCGCTCCGCCGTACTCCTCGGGGAACACGATCCCGAACAGACCGAGCTCGCCCATCTGACGGACGACGTCCACGGGGAAGTGGTGATCGATGTCCCAGCGAGCCGCATGCGGCTCGATCTCGCCCTCCGCGAACTCGCGCACCATCGTGCGGAGCATCTCGTGCTCCTCCGTCAGCTCCCAGCTCATGACATCACGCCCTCTTCGTTCGGTGATCACGCTCTCGTCCCGAGCCACTCCTCGTCGCCGGCCGTTCGAGACGCCGTCACCTTAACGCAGACTAAGGTAGCCTGTCACGTGTCGGGCGGGATCGCTCGACGGGCACGCTTGTCGCGGTACATACGGCGGTCTGCGCCGGCCACCATGTGGGCCGGCGGCGGGTACTCGCCGTCGAACACCTGGACACCGCACGACGCCGACGGCAACCCGGGATCGCCGAGGATTCGGTTGACGACCGCGTCGATCACGGCGGGGTCGGCCCGCTCCAAGACGATCGCGAACTCGTCGCCGCCCAGTCGTCCGAAGGCATCGGTGGCTCGCAAGTGGAGCGCGACACGATGCACGAAACGGCGGATCAGGGCGTCGCCGGCGGCGTGCCCCTCGACATCGTTGACCTGCTTGAGGCCGTCGAGGTCGAGGTAGACCACACCGATCGGCGCACCGTGACGGAGCGCACGCCGACGTGCTGCGGCGAGCTCGTCGTGAAAGCCCCGACGATTGAGCGCTCCGGTCATCTGATCGATGCGCGTCGTGTCGACCAGGTCGGCCACGCTCCGGCGAACCGACGCGACGAGGACAGCGAAGAGAACGAACGAGACCGACCGCAACGCGTGGTTGGCCACGAGGATGGGCCACTCGATGTCGTCTTGCGAACTTGCATCGACAGCGAACCCACCGATAGCGGCGACCGCTGCGAAACCGAGGCCCCACTCGCGCGAGATGAACCACGCCACGGCCATGACGCACAGTGAGTAGGAGAAGGTGAGCACCAGATCCGGGCCGGTGGCCTGATCGACCAGCATCACCACGGCAAGCGCCGTGACGGCGAGTGCGACGCGGAGCGCGATGCGGATCCGATCGATCCGTTCGGTCCAGGTCAGCAGTGTTCCGTGCATCGTCCTCGCCCGAACACTACGACGGTGACCACGCACCAGCACGGTATCGCCCGAGTTCGGCCCTCGACTGGGTGAACGACTGGAACGACACTCCGACGCCCTTCGTCCGGCACGAGACCGTCGACGAGATCCTCGAACGACTCGGCCGCTACTGCGCCGACATCACCAACACCGACCTCATCGAAGGACCGGCCTGACAGGACACTAGCCGTCGTCGGCCAACGGAACGATCGTCACGATCGCCTCGTCGAGGGCGACACCAGCGTCGGGCACGGCGTGAACGTGAGCGACCTGGCCGTCGAACGGGGCCGCCAGGCTGTGCTCCATCTTCATCGCCTCGACGATCGCCACCGTCTGACCCGCCACCACATCATCGCCGGCTGCCACGAGGACTGCGATCACCGTGCCCGGCATCGGGCTTCGGACCGCACCGTCGCCATGTGGTCCGGCAGCGTCGTCACCGGCGCCACGTTGTTCGACACGAGTCAGGGTCCAGCTCACGCCGTCGAGCGCGAGGTGGGTGCAAGGCCCGACGCCGACCGGCAGCAGGTGGTGCGCCCGGCCATCGAGCACGGTCCGCCAGCGACCGTCGGGCTCGACCGTGAGACTGGCAACGACCGCGACATCGGCACCGTCCACGACGACGTCCCACTGACCCGCAACCGCCCGCGGCGTGGTTCGGATCACATGACGTCCGTGTCCGGCGACGTCGAGCTCGTGACGCACGGACGCCGCACCGTGATGACGCCACGCGACGAGTCGACGCCACGGGTCGGTCGAACCTGCCGCGGCGACGAATGGGGCCAGCGCCACCGACGCAAGAACGGCGTCGGGCACGTCGGTGCCGATGAGGCCATCGAGCTTGCGCTCGACGAGCCCGGTGTCGATCGCACCACTGCGAACGTCGGCATCGGCGAGCAACCGACGCAGGAAACCGACGTTGGTGGTGACACCCAGGATCGCGGTCTGGGCGAGGGCCTGATCCAGCCGATGCAGGGCCTCGGGCCGGTCCCCACCCCAGGCGATGATCTTCGACAGCATCGGGTCGTAGTCGGATCCCACGATCGAACCGGCAGCGATGCCAGAGTCGACCCGAACACCGACGCCGTCAGGTTCGCGCAGGCCGACGATCGTACCGCCCGTCGGCAGGAACCCCCGCTCGGCATCCTCGGCGTAGACGCGCGCTTCGACGGCATGACCGCGAGGCACGAGATCGTGCTGCGAGAACGGCAGCCGCTCCCCCGCCGCCACCCTCAGCTGCTGTTCGACCAGGTCGATGCCGTAGACCAGTTCGGTGACCGGATGCTCGACCTGGAGCCGGGTGTTCATCTCCATGAAGAAGAACTCGCCGGGGCGATCGGCGGACACGATGAACTCGACGGTCCCGGCCCCCGCATACCCACAAGCGAGCGCTGCGTCAACGGCCTGCTGCCCCATCGCTTCCCGGACGTCCGACGTCAGGAGCGGCGACGGTGCTTCCTCGATGATCTTCTGATGCCGGCGCTGGAGACTGCATTCTCGCTCGCCCAGGTGCACCACGTTGCCGTGATGGTCGGCGAGCACCTGGATCTCGATGTGTCGCGGGCTCGTCACGAAACGTTCCACGAGCAGGGTGTCGTCGCCGAACGAGCTGCGCGCCTCCCGGCGTGCCGATTCGATCGCAGCCGACAACTGAGCCTCGTTCTCGACGAGTCGCATCCCCTTGCCGCCGCCCCCGGCCGACGGCTTGAGCAGTACCGGGAATCCGACCTCGAGCGCCGCGGCCGTGAGTGCTGCGTCGTCGAGCCCGGCGCCGTCGGAACCGGGCACGACCGACACGCCGGCCGAGGCGACCGTCGCCTTCGCCGCGATCTTGTCGCCCATCGCCTCGATCGCAGGGACCGGGGGCCCGACGAAGACGATGCCCGCCTCGACGCACGCAGTCGGCAGGGCCGGGTTCTCCGACAGGAACCCGTACCCAGGGTGGATCGCCTGCGCACCGGTTCCGAGGGCGGCGCCGACGATCCTCGACACGTCGAGATAGCTCTCGCGCGCCGCAGCCGGGCCGATCCGCACGGCCACGTCGGCGACCCGGACGTGCAGCGCGTCGGCATCCGCGTCGGAGTACACCGCCACCGATCGGATGCCGAGCGACCGCAAGGTACGGATCACGCGAACAGCGATCTCGCCGCGGTTGGCCACCAGCACCGTGTCGAACAACGCACTCATGCTTCCCATCCCGTCACATCCGGAAGATGCCCCAGGCGACGTCGTCGAGGGGCGCCTCGCTGACTGCGCCGAGGGCGAGGCCCAGCACGTCGCGGGTCTGGTCCGGCTCGACGATGCCGTCGTCCCACAGGCGCGCCGTGGAGTAGTACGGGTGGCCCTGGGTCTCGTACTGCTCCCGGATCGGCGCCTTGAAGGCCTCCTCCGCTTCGGGTGATTCGAAGTCTCCCCGGACCGTCGCCAACACGGACGCTGCCTGCTCACCGCCCATCACCGAGATGCGGGCGTTCGGCCACATCCACAGGAACCGTGGCGCGTAGGCCCGACCGCACATCGAGTAGTTGCCCGCACCGAAGGAACCGCCGATCACCACCGTCAGTTTCGGGACCCGGCACGTCGCGACGGCGGTCACCATCTTGGCCCCGTGCTTGGCGATCCCGCCGGCCTCGTAATCGCGGCCCACCATGAAGCCACTGATGTTCTGCAGGAACAGAAGAGGGACCTTGCGGCGATCGCACAACTCGATGAAGTGCGCACCCTTCTGGGCCGACTCGCCGAAGAGGATGCCGTTGTTCGCGACGATGCCGACCGGATGACCCCAGATGTGCGCGAAGCCGGTGACGAGCGTCTCGCCGTAGTTGCGCTTGAACTCGCTGAACCGCGATCCGTCGACGATCCGAGCGATCACCTCACGAACGTCGTAGGGATGACGGGAGTCGGTCGACACCACCCCGGTCAGCTGGGTGCGGTCGACGATCGGCTCCTCGGGCTCGATCACGGTCCATTCGGACGGCGGAGGTGGCGGCAGGGTGGCCACGATGTCGCGAACGATCGACAACGCGTGCCGATCGTCCTCGGCGAGATGGTCGACGACGCCGGAGATGTGGCTGTGAACGTACCCGCCACCGAGGTCCTCGGCCGAGACCACTTCGCCTGTGGCCGCTTTCACGAGCGGCGGGCCCCCGAGGAAGATCGTGCCCTGATCGCGCACGATCACCGCCTCGTCGGACATGGCCGGCACGTAGGCACCCCCCGCAGTGCACGAGCCGAGCACGGCTGCGATCTGCGGGATCGCCTTCGACGACATCTGCGCCTGGTTGTAGAAGATGCGTCCGAAGTGGTCGCGATCGGGGAACACGTCGTCCTGTTCGGGTAAGAACGCCCCGCCGGAGTCGACGAGGTAGATGCACGGCAACCGGTTCTGGAGTGCGATCTCCTGCGCACGGAGGTGCTTCTTGACGGTGATCGGATGGTACGTGCCACCCTTCACCGTGGCGTCGTTGGCGACGATCACGCACAACCGGCCCGACACACGCCCGATCCCGGTGATGATGCCCGCCGCCGGCACCTCGCCGTCGTACATGCCGTGCGCGGCGAGACCGGACAGCTCGAGGAACGGTGCTCCGGGGTCGAGCACGGCGTCGACCCGGTCGCGAGGCAGCAGCTTTCCCCGTTCGACATGGCGGTCACGGGATCGATCGGAACCGCCGCGAGCGGCTGTGTCGGTGACGCGCCGGAGATCGCTCACGATCTCGGCGAACGTGTCGGCGTTCGCGCGGAACTGATCGCTCGAGGGATCACACGAGGACGACAGCACCGGCCAGTCAGCCATGCCCCGGCACCTTAACCCGGACTAAGGTACCTGTCGAGCACGCCCCGCGATGCATGTCCGTGTCGAGCCGCGCGAGGCAGTCGCCGCACCAGGGCCAACCGGATGCGACGGGACCGTGAACCGGCGGCGTGACCTCTACGACCGAGTCCTGAGTGTTCACTAAGGTGCCGTCGTGGCCAAGATCGAGATACGCGATGTCGGGCCCCGTGACGGTCTGCAGAGCGAAGCACCGGTCGCTGCGGCGCGACGCGCCGAGCTGGCGATCGCTCTCGCCGACGCCGGTATCGCCCACGTCGAAGTCGCATCCTTCGTGTCACCCAAGGCCGTCCCCTCGATGGCGGGCGGAGCCGACGTCGTCGCGGCGCTCCCGGCCGCCGCCGACGCGACGTGGTGGTCCCTCGTCCCCAACGCGAAGGGCGCCGAACTGGCGATCGCCGCCGGCGTTCAGCACATCACGTTGACCATCTCGGCCTCGGAGGGATACAGCCACAAGAACGTCGGGCGCAGCACCGAGGACGCGATCGACTCCTTGGCGGTGATCTCCGATCACGTGGGCGGGCGCGCCTCGATCGACGTCGTGGTGTCGTGCGCGTTCGGGTCGCCGTTCCAGGACGTCGACGACGCAGCCCCGACGGTCGCGATCGTCGACCGGACGCTCGACGTGATGGCCGGAGCCCGAATCACACTCGCCGACACGACCGGAACGGCGACCCCTCGTCGGATCGACCAGGTGGTGGTGGCGCTCCCCGATCGGGCACGACACCAGTTGGGCCTGCACCTCCATGACACCCGTGGCACCGCGCTCGCCAACGCGCTCGCTGCGATCGAGATGGGCCTCCGCCGCTTCGACACCGCCGTTGGCGGACTCGGTGGCAGTCCGTTCGCCCCCGGAGCAGGAGGCAACCTCGCCACCGAAGACCTCGTGCTCATGCTCCACGATCTCGGACACGTCACCGGCATCGACCTCGACGCCGTGCTCCGAATCACTCGTTCGCTCCCCGGCCTCGTTGGCCATCCGATCCCCAGTCGTGTCAGTGCAGCCGGCCCGCTTCCCCCCTTCGGCAGCGTTCCATGAGCGAACGCCGACGCGAGATCCTCGCGATCGCAGCCGATCTGTTCGCCGAGCGAGGGTTCGCCAACGTCACCGTCGACGACATCGGCGACGCTGCCGGCGTCAGTGGGCCGGCGCTCTACCACCACTTCACGGGCAAGGAGGCCCTCCTCGGCGAGATGCTCGTCGGCATCAGCGAGTACCTGCTCGACGCCGGACGACGGGTCGTCGCCGCGGGTGGCGACGACGTCATCGATCGACTCGTCCGCTTCCACGCCGAGTTCGCCGTCGACGATCGCTCGCTCATCACCGTGCACTTCCGCGACCTCGTCCATGCCGCCGACGACGACCAGACCAGGGTTCGCCACCTCCAGGCGCGCTACGTGTCGCTGTGGGCCGATGCACTGCAGGCGCGTCGTCTCGACCTCGATCGACGCGCCGCCCAGGCGACCGTGCACGCCACGTTCGGGCTGCTCAACTCGACACCGTTCAGCACTCGGCTCCCGCGGGGCGAGATGCTCGGACTCCTCGTCGCCATGGCCGTGGCAGCGCTGGCGATCCCCCCCGCCGACGGCGATCAGATACGGATCGCCGATGCACTCGCCGCCGACGCCGGTGAGATCCTGACGCTCCAGCGAGCCGCGTTCCTGACGGACGCCCAGATCTACGGTGACCCGTTCATGCCGTCGCTGACGCAGACGGCGATGGAGATCGCCACGCAGATCGACGCCGCCGACTGGGTGTTCCTCATCGCACGTCGTCGCGGGCGGCTGGTCGGATCGGTGCGGGCCCGCGTCCACGACGGCCTCGCCCAGGTCGGTCGCCTCATGACCGCGCCCGACCTCGTCGGTCGCGGCGTCGGGACAGCGCTCATGGATGCTGTCGATGCGCGGCTCGCTGCTCACGTCGTGGAGCTCGAGACCGGCGCCGAGAGCGTCGCGAACATCCGGTTCTACGAACATCGGGGCTACGAGATCGTGGAGCGATCGGTACTCGAGAGCGGACTCGGGATCGTGCGGATGCGCCGGTGTCGACCGTGACCACGCTCGGCGCGATTCCTCACGAGAATGTCAACTGTGACGGATGGTACTTGCGTTGTCGGCCACCGACGGCCACAATGTGATGAACCTGATCACTCTGAGTGACCAGGCGGGCTGGTGCTCGACACGCGAGACATCGACGATGACCGGATCGGCATGGTGCCGCTCCGACCTGGGACACCGACGATCGAGCGGGAGCCGGGCACCCCTCATCGCCCGCGGTCGTCGCCCCGGGACTCGACTCCCGGGGCGGCAACCCGCCGGGTCGGGTCGGCGGCTACCGTCGTCGTCATGCAGGTCGAGACCCATCTCCCCCTCGGCAAGGTCGACCCGGGCATCCGCGAGACCGAACGGCCGGTCGACGTGGCGAACGTGCATCGCGCCGCCGCGCTCGTCGAACGGCTCGGGTTCGACGGCCTGGTGCTCACCGAGACGAAGGAGGACCCGTTCGTCGTGATGGCGATGGCGGCCACCAGCACCGACCGGATCGACCTCACGACCGCGGTCGCCATCGCGTTCCCGCGCTCACCGACGGTGACCGCGATGACCGCGTGGACGTTGCAGCGCGCCAGCCGGGGACGCTTCAAACTCGGTCTCGGCACCCAGGTCAAGGGCCACATCGAACGACGCTACGGGATGAGTTGGAGCGCCCCCGGTCCGTGGCTCGAGGACTACATCGGCGCCGTCAAGGCGGTGTGGCGGTGCTGGCAGGAACGCACTCCCCTCGACTACCACAGCGATCACTACGACCTCACCCTGATGAACCCGCTCTTCGACCCTGGGGCGATCGACCACCCGTACCCCCCGATTCATCTCGCATCGGTCAACGCCCACATGTCGCGGCTCGCCGGCCGTCACGCCGACGCCGTTCGACCGCATCCGATCTGCACCCGTCGCTACATCGCAGAGGTACTCGTTCCTGCGGTCGCTCGTGGCGCCGCCGAGGCCGGACGTGACGCCGGTGCGATCGAGATGGTCGCATCACCCCTGATCGTCACCGCGCCGACCGAGGCGGCATTGGCCGAACGGGTCAGTGCCGTCCGGTCCCGTATTTCGTTCTACGCGTCGACCCGCACCTATCGAGCCGTGTTCGACCTCCACGACTGGGGCGACATCGGCGAGCACCTCTCCGCCCTGTCCCGCCAGCAGCGTTGGGAGGAGATGGAGGAACACATCACCGACGAGATGGTGCACGAGATCGCCGTGGTCGCCCCGTACGACACCCTCGCCGACGCGATCGCCAGCCGATACGAGGGCCTCTGCGATCGGGTCGAGTTCTCGATCCCGGTCAGCGATCCCGACGACGAAGTCGTGCTCGCCGACATGGTGCGCCAGATCCGGGCGCGGAAGTAGACCTATCCTGGCCACGATGGAGCGTCACAGCACAGTCCGGAGTGCGCTCCAAGCCATCACGATCGGCCTGCTCGCCATTGCGCCGGCCTCGGCGGCATCGGCACAGGCGAATCGGTCCGTGTCACCCGCCGACACCGCGATCGACATCGTGGTCATCGCATCCCCGACGGCCGAGACCGGACTCAGCCCGCAGCTGCATCTCGATGGTGGCGATGTGACCGACACGTACTGCCCCGACGTCTCCCCCGACCTCGAGGCGCAGGGCCCATCCCTGCACTGCGTCGATGTGCCCGACGGCACCTACGACATCATCGTGTCCGGTGTCCCCGACGATTCGGACGTCCACGTCGAGTGTTCCGATGTCGTCGCAGCCAGAGTCCCTCGACCGAGGATCGGCGGCGGCTACACGAACTGGGTCTGCGTCGCCTATGTGTCTCCTCCGGGGGTGGTGATCGGACCTGACACCGTGTTCGGCGACGACGTTTCGGCTGCTCCGTCGCTGGTCATCCGAGGTGCCGACGGCGTCGTCGTCTCCGAAGGATGCGAGCCCGATTCCATCTTCGGGAGCGACCGAGCCTGGTGCGCTCCACTTCCGTTCGGTCGTTACGTCGCGGCCGTCGACCAGGAGGCTGATCCAGAGGAGTGGCACGCGACCTGCTTCGTGCTCACAGCCGGCCCGGATGAGCCCGCCGCAGCCGAATTCGAGATCTCCGCCGATCAGCCGTTGTGGTCGTGCTCCAACACCTCGACGGCGAGTCCGACCGAGCCCAGCGCGTCACCGTCGACGAATGCGGCCGACCCTGCCATCGACAGCATCCCTGAGGCAGCCGGTGGGTCCGGATTCGGTTCGCTCGTCGTGGCCGGCATGGCCGGGGCGCTCATCGGAACAGCCGCAATCGCGGGCGTGTGGTTCGTCTGGACGCGAAGAACGGGGCCGTCGAGGCCGAGCGGTCCCGACGACGCACCCTGAGCCGCGATCAGAGATGTTCGGCGGCCCGCGACGGTGAGAGGGCTGAGCCCATCAACTCCACGAAATTGTCGTGGTAGAACGCCTGGCGGTTGACGTCACCGATACCAGCCATCGATCGCTCGAACCGTTCGATGGGACGCCGTCCACCCTCCACATGGGGGTAGTCCGACGAGAAGAGCACGGTCTCGGCGCCGGCCTGCTCGATGATCCAGCCGACGTCCTCGGTCGGGTAAGGGGTGAACTTCATCTGCCGACGGACGTAGTCGCTCGGACGCAGCGACAGGCTCCGCAGCCGATCCTCGTGACGGGCGAACGCGTCGAATGCCGACTCCATCTGCCTCATCCACGATGGCACCCAGATCGCGCCCTGCTCGATCACGCCGACCCTGAGGTCCGGGAAGCGCTCGAACACCCCGTCGAAGATCATCGTCGCGAGCGTCTGGGCGGGCGGGCCGGGGATCGCCATGTAGTCGACGGAGCGGAAGTTCTCCTCGCCGCCGTGGAAGTCGGGTGGGACCGGCAGGCCGTTGGCGAAGTAGTTCGGGTCGAGCAGGGTGCCGGTGCCACCGACGTGGAACACGATCGGCAACCCTGCCTCCTGAGCGATGGCCCAGACCGGGTCGAGCCCGACATGGCTCGGCGAATGGCCCGGCGGGCAGCTCGAAGCGATCAGGAGTGCGCCGGCACCCATCTCGATCGCCTCGCGTGCGTACACCGGGGCACGCTCGATATCGGCCAAAGGCACGTAGAGGGTGGAGAGCAGGCGTTCGTCGACCGAGCAGAACTCGGCCATCCCGCGATTGTGTGCGCGTGCGGCTCCCACCGCCAGAACCAGGTCACCGGCGTGTTCCCAGTCCCGCAAACGTGTGTTGTGGAACGTGTTGAACACGAGTTGGCTCGCGAATCCGAGGAGGTCGAGCGCCCGCGGCCGGTCCTCGGCCAGGAACGAACCGGTGGCAGCGAAGTTCTTGCGGAGCATGATCTCGTCGGCCTCGACCGAGCGGTAGTCGTCGGAGCGATGCCGGGCGGCGAGCCGAGCGAACGCTACGTCGAGATCGTCGCTCCGTTCGCGCAACTCATCGGATTGCTGCAGTTCGTTGCCACCCGGGTAGCTGAGGAGGTCGAGTCGGTCGCGGATCGCCGGGTCGGCGTGGTCGCGGAGCCAGGTCGGGGTCTCCATGATGTGAGCGTCCGCGTCGTGCACCACGAGACCGGTCGAGTTGTAGCTCATCGCGCGAGTATCGCGAGCCGAGTCAGCCCGGGAAGGACTGAGCGAGTGCGAGCGCCGTGATCGCCGCACGCCAGGAACGGCCCTCGGGGTTGTAGTGGATCCCGTCGCTCTGGAACCACTCGGGCCGCACCAGTTGCGACCATGGCAGGACCGCGACGTTCTCGTGTTCAGCGGCGACCCGGTACAGCACGTCGTTCCAGGCCTGCATCGAGGCGTTGCGGTATGCACTCGACACCCCGGTTGTCACGGCATCGACCCAGAGGACGGGTTGATCGCCGATGACGTAGAGCATCCGGTTGATGCGCTCCTCGATGCTCGTCGACGCACCGGCGGCGACGTTGGCAGCGTCGTTGGTCCCGATCATCATCACCCAGCATCCGTCGAACCCGTTCGCGCGCAGCGCCTTCGCGACCTCGAACGCCGTGGTCTGCCAGTCGGCCAGGCGTTCCACGATGGCACGCCCACCGCTGCTGTCGGCGACGACGTTGTCGACACCGACGGAGCGGTACCGTGCCTCCATCGTGTTGACGGAGTCGCCGCTGACGTACTGGGCCTCCCACAGATAGACGCTGGTCGAGTCGCCGATGTGGGCGACCCGTTCGCACGACGTCGTCGGTCGCGGCGGCATCGTCGTGCTGGTCGTGGTCGTGGTCGTGCTGGTCGTGGTCGTGCTGGTCGTGGACGTGGTGCTCGTCGTCGTGCTGGTGGTCGTGGACGTCGTGCTCGCCGGTGCCGCGGTCGTGGCAGCCGCGGTCACGACCGACGCGACACCCGTCGGGAGACCGGAGGTCGCAGCCGCGGCCGGAGGTGTCGGAGCTGACGCCGTCGTCGTCGTGGACCCGGTCGTGGTCGAGCCGGTGTCATCGGAGGCCACGACCGTCCCTGCGGCCACGACGGAGCTCTCGCCGGACCCAGCGCCGCAGGCAGACACGAGCAGGCACGTCGCCATCGTCATGCCGGCGAGCGCATGATCGACGGTCACCTCCGGCACTCCACCGTCAGCGCCGCCGAGCGATACCGCGCGGTGCAAGCCCGTGGCGCTCCCTGAGCGACGAACCACCGCCCGGTTCGCCTCTGTTCCGTGGACAGCATCGTTGATGTATCGACGCTCGGACCGTTGTCCTTGACCCGCTCATCGGAGCTCGACGATCGCTGGTCGGATCCATCGCGGGCGCCGATGCGTCGTGGCATGCCCTCACGCTGCGAGGGTACCCGCACCGCGATCACGGACGAGCCCCGGTCCCGTGGGCCCGATGATCCGACGTCACGCTCGGCCAACGCCCTCGGCGACGGCTCGGCGGGAACGTTCGGCCGCGTCGCGGCACGCGCAACCCGCGACGTGATCGTTCACCAGCCCCATCGCCTGCATGAACGCATACATCGTCGTCGGCCCCACGAACGACCACCCGGCGCGCTTCAGCTCCTTCGACAACATCGTTGACGTCTCGGTGATCGCCGGGACCTCCTCGACCGGCTCGTCGGAGAACGTGGCATGCGGCCAGAAGTACTCAGCAAGGGAACCGTGCCGATCGACCATCTCGAGAGCGCGTGCTGCGTTGTTGATGGTCGACCGGATCTTGCCCTGGTGGCGGACGATCCCCGCATCTCCGAGCAGGCGCTCGACGTCTCGCTCACCGAACGTCGCGACCTGTTCGATGTCGAACCGCGCGAACGCCGAGCGGAAACGGTCGCGCTTGCGAAGGATCGTCAACCACGAGAGCCCGGACTGGAACCCTTCGAGGCAGATCTTCTCGAACAGACGGGCGTCGTCCGCGACGCCGAAGCCCCACTCGACGTCGTGGTACTCGACGTAGTCGGGTGTCGACGTGCCCCAACCGCAGCGAGACACACCGTCGTCACCGATCACCACGTCCATCGGCACAGTGTCGCACGGCGAACGGCGAACGGCGCCGCCTCGCTCCCGGCCGCGCTGATCAGATCTCGACGGGCTCTGTGAGATGGGCGAGAGCGTCGTTGACCAGTTGGCGTGCCTCGTCGGCGATCGGTCGGAGGTCCTCGTTGTCGCTCATCGATGCCATCAGTCCCGGGTCCATCACGTCGACTTCGACCCTGCCGTCGGCGATCTCGCGCACTGCGACGTTGCAGGGCAACAGCACGCCGATCAGCGGCTCGATCTCGAGCGCAGCGGCCGCCAAGGTCGGATTGCAGGCGCCGACGATCACATAGCGATGCATCTGGCTGCCGACTTTGGTGCGAAGGGTGTGCTGCAGATCGATCTCCGTGAGCGTGCCGAATCCGGCCTGGGCGAATGCCCACTTCACGCGTTCGAGCACATCGTCGAACGGCATCTGCAGGATCACGGTTTCCTCGTAGACCATGTTCGCTCCTCTGTGTCCGGGCTCGCTCGTCCGTGTCCGACAACACGCGAGCGAGCGGGTCACCATCGTGCCCACCCAGGGTGCGCGTCGGGAAGGGCCGATCGTCCCCAGCTCGTGGTCGGGCGGCCCGTTCGACGCCACGCGGCAGCGAGGCGAGCCGCGACCTCGCACGAGCACGAACCGCCATCGTGGGCGGCGTCCCCGACGTGCGTCCACCGGGCCCCTCCGACGACGCTGTCGACCACCCGTCGCGACCGGTTGACGACCGTCGGTCGTCGGGGCACCGGATGCCACCGCCCCTCGTACACGGTGCCGATGATCGGGATCCGGCGATGCGACCCGATGGTGCGGTTCGGTTGACGGCGCACGACGCCAGGACCAGTGGTCGAGCCGGCGCCATCGGCAGGTCGGAGTGGAACGAGAGCGGCACCGGGCGTCGCAGGACCGACGCCGATCGCACCATGGCATCGGCGCGCTCCGGGCCGAGACCGTGCGTCCCGGACCGGTCGGCGAAGCCGACGGTGTGGCACGGGTTCGCCGACACGAGGGCACCGATCCGAGCGAGCCCTCGATCTGAGCCTCGGTCGCGTTGGCGAAGCGCGGGGTCACGCATCGGTGGTCGGAGCGCGGGTGCTCGCGCTGGTACCCCTCCATGATGTCGAGCACCACCTCCAATCCCCGATCGCCGTCGACGTGCATGTCGATCTGCCGCCCCGCGATCCAGTCGGCGCAGAAGTAGGCGCGCGGATCGCCCGGCTACATCATCCACTCGCCGTGATCCTCGGAGTCGGGCCGCCCGTCGCCGTCGAGGTACGGCTCGTTCATCGTCATCAGCTGCGAGATGGAGGCACCGTCCGCGAAGAGTCTGATTCGATCGCGGAACAGGCTCACCTTCCCGTCGGCCGGCGTCCACCGGCACACCGGCATCCATCGTGTGAACACCCGGGCCGTGAACAGCGTCGCATCGAGCACCGTCGGATCATCGTGTCATGCGCCACATGGGCTCTCGGGCGAGTGGCCTCCGGCGACCACGCTCTGACCAAGGGGGAAGTCGTCGGCTGATGGGCCCGGGCGAACGTCCGCCTGCGGAATGTGACCAATGCCCCTTGAGTCACCGCTGACACCATGTCACCGTGTCGTCGAGCCGTTGCGGGGGCAACGACCGACGATACGAACGGGGACCATCATGCAGATCTTCTTCCGCCAATTCGGGCTTCGCGGCACCGTGGCCGGCACGGCGTGGGCGGTGGACATCACCGCCAAGGCGAGCGAGCACGCCACGTTCCCGATCTCACTCTGGGTGGGCGCCTGGGGCACGCAGCCCGGCACGATCGTGTGGTCGGCGCTCGTCGACGGCGTCGCCCAACTCGCCGAGCTCAACGACAGCCTCATGGCCGACGAGGCCTACCTCGGCAAGGTGGCCGCCGCCTCCGATGTCGTCGAGTCGGTCGAGACCGATCGTGTGGTCGAGATCGTCCACGGTGAGCTCACCGATGCGGCCGAGGTGGGCTCCTACAGCGGGAACGTGATGGCCGTCGCCCATGAGGGCAAGGTCGGCGCCGCCGGTGCGTGGGCGGCCGAGATCGCGGACATCTGGTCGGCGACCACCGGGTTGCCCGTCATCGTGACGACCACCACTGCCGGACCGATCGGCGAATACGGCTGGTTCGTCCGTCACGCCGACGCGGCGAGCATCGACGCCGCGAACGCCAAGATCATGGCATCGCCCGACTACATCGCTGCACTCGACCGATCGGCCGGGCTGTTCCAGCCGGGAGCGATCCAGCGGTACGCTCGCCGCATCGCCTGATCGGTTCGCCCGAGCAGGCACGCCGCCGGATCAGCAGAGATCAGTCGTGACCGATCAGTCGTGACCGATCAGTCGTGACCGATCAGTCGTGACCGATCAGTCGTGACCGATCAGTCGTGATGGAGTGAATCGCGCAGCTCGAAGCGCCGGATCTTGCCGGTGGCGGTCTTCGGTAGCTCGTCGACCACGACGAGTCGGCGCGGACGCTTGAACGCCGCCATCTTTGCCCTGCAGTGCTGCTCGATGTCGTCGGGATCGATGTGGTGCCCGGAACGCGGCACGACGAAGGCAACCGTCTGTTCGAGTCCGTCCTCGTTGCGGTCACCAACCACCGCCGCCTCGAGCACGTCCGGATGCTCGATGAGCACGCTTTCGACCTCGGCCGGAGACACCCAGATCCCGCCCGCTTTGATCATGTCGTTGTTGCGGCCCAGGAACGTCCAGTGCCCGTCGGCGGATCGGACGTACACGTCTCCGGTCCGGAGCCAACCATCCGCGAGGAACGCGGCAGCGGTCTGCTCGGGCCGCTGCCAGTAGCCCTCGGCGATCGACGGACCCCGCACGTGGAGGTAGCCGGCCGTGTCGGGCTCGTCGACGACGCGGCCCTCGTCATCGAGCAGCTTCGCCTCGTAGCCGTCGACGGGCCTGCCGCTGCTGCCGGCCATCTGATCGTCTTTGTGGTTGGAGATGAAGATGTGCAGTGCTTCGGTGGTACCGATCCCGTCGAGCACGTCGTGGCCATAGCGCTCGCAGTAGCGGCGCTGCAGGTCAGCGGGCAGTGACTCCCCTGCGGTGACGGTGGCGCGCACCGAGGAGAACACCTCGGGATCGGGGTCGGTGTCGAGAATCGCTGCGACGAAGCCGGGGCTCGCGAAGAACAGCGTCGGCTGCTCGTCGGCAACGAGTTGCAGCATGCCGGGCGGCGTCGGTCGGTCCGGATCGAGGATCGTCGTCGCCCCGACCGCGAAGGGGAACGTCAGCGAGTTCCCGAGCCCATAGGCGAAGAACAACTTCGCAACGGACAAGAAGCGGTCGTCCGGGCCGGTGCCCAGAACCGTTCGGGCGTAGGTGTCCGCGGTCGCCTGCAAGCTCGCGTGCCGATGGACGACCCCCTTCGGGGTGCCGGTCGTGCCCGAGCTGTACAGCCAGAACGCAGGCGAGGTCTCGTCGGTGTCTGCAACGTCGATCTCGGTCCGGTCGTCGTATGCAGACCAGGACTCACCTCCGACCACCACCAGTCCACCCGCCGCGTCGAGGTCGCTGAGCCGGCCTTCGTGCTCGGCCGAGGTCACCACGAGCGAGGCCTGCATGTCGGCCACGATCGCGGCGATCTCGTCGCCCGTGAGCATCGTCGACAACGGGACCGGGATCGCGCCCGATCGCATCGCTCCGAGATACCACGAGATGAACCCTGGCTCGTCGTTGACGACCATCGCGACACGATCTCCCCGGCCGATCCCACGGTCGACGAGCGCACGCTGGGCACGGAACACCTCGCGCTGGACGTCGGCGTACGTGGACGACTCGCCCCGACACCGGATCGCGACCCTGTCGCCGCCTCCGTCCTCGATGTGACGGTCGATCAACCAGGCGGCAGCGTTGTAGGTACCCACTCAGCGATTGTCGCACCCCGAGCGCATGAACCGGAACCCGCGCGATGCAACACTGGGACGATGCCGCTCGACCCCGATGTCGCCGAACTGCTCGCGACGATGGCGGCGCTCGACGCGCCGGCGCTGTCCGACGGCACGGTGGCCGAGGCGCGGGCGAACTACGACCTCGCACCGAAGCCCGAAAGAGATCCCCTGCCCCGAGTCGAGGACCGAGTCATCCCGGGCCCTGGCGGCGACATCCCGGTCCGCATCTATGCCAACTCGGACCGAGTCGATCTGCCCGTCGTCGCGTTCTTCCACGGCGGTGGGTGGGTACTGTCGAGTCTCGACGGGCACGACCCGCTGGCCCGCAGGATCGCCGCCCGCAGCGACGCGATCGTCGTGTCGGTCGACTACCGGTTGGCGCCGGAGCATCCATACCCGGCTCCCCACGACGATTGCTGGGCCGTGACGAAGTGGCTCGCCGCCCACGCAGCCGACTGGGGTGGTGACCCGACCCGACTCGCGGTCTGCGGTGACAGCGCTGGCGGCAACCTGGCCGCCGGTGTGGCGATCCGGGCACGCGACGACGGCGTTGCGCTGAGGCTCCAGGCGCTCGTGTACCCGTGCATCGACGACCGACAGGAGGTCTATCCGTCGATGGGCGAGAACGGGGAGGGCTACTTCCTGACCGCAGCCGACATGCGGTGGTTCTGGGACCACTTCGTGCCCGAGCGCCATCGGCTCGATGCCCGTGCGGTGCCCGGCCGCCTCGACGACGCCGTCGGCCTGGCCCCGGCCTTCGTCCAGACCGCCGAGTTCGATCCGCTCCGCGACGAGGGCGAGGCATACGCGTCGTGTCTCGAAGAGTTTGGCGTCCCCGCGACCGTCGTCCGGTATCCGGGCGTGATCCACGGCTTCGTCTCGCGTTGGCATGCGATCGCACGCGCCGACCAGGCCCACGACGACCTCGCGGCCGCACTCGCGAGTGCGTTCGACGACGGTTGATCCACGGCCGTTCGTCGACGCCGCTCGACCGGTGCCGTTCGGTGCAGGTCAGAGGGTGAATCGGTGTTCGAGCCCGCGCACCGCTGCCCACAGGGTGTCGTTGATCGGCGTGGGGACCCCCACCTCTCGGCCACTGCGGCTGACGGCGCCGTGCATGACGTCGACCTCGGTTCGTGAACCCTTCTCGATGCTCTGGAGCATCGAGGCCTTGAACCCTGCCGGCAGCCCCTCCCATGCGCGTCGCCAGGGCGTCGCCGGATCGGTCGTGGTAACCGCGATACCGAGCGCTCGGGCCACCGTCATCGCCTCGGCGACGGTCGCGATCGCCATCGTCTCGACGTCCGGATCGACCGAGAGCGCGCCGTACGGCAACCCGGTGAGCGCGCTCCACGCACCGGTCGCGACGTTCACGAACAGCTTCTCCCACATCATCGCCCGGATGTCGGTGCTGATCCCGACCGCCATCCCGGCGGCCGTGAACGTTCGTGCGATCAACTCGATGCGCTCCGATCGGGATCCGTCGAGCTCGCCGATCGTCGTGCCACGTCCCTCGATGCCGTACTCCACGAGACCGGGTTCGACGAGGCGCCCACCGACGAACGTCCGACCGGCCACGACCCGCTCGATGCCCACGATCCCACCGATGATCTCCTCGCAACCCACCCCGTTCTGGAGGGTGAGCAGCACCGTCCGTTCATCGATCACCGGGGAGGCCGCCCGTACCGCATCGTCGGTGTCGAAGGATTTCACGAGGACGATCGCCAGATCGACCGGAGCGAGATCGCCGTACTCCGTGGCCACCCGCACATCGACCACGTGCTCGGTGTCGCCGTCATGGAGCCGGAGGCCGCTGCCGGCGATCGCTGCCACGTGAGCCTCGTTACGCGTGACCAACACGACATCGTGCCCGGCCACGGCCAGGGTGCCGCCGATCGCCGAACCGAGCGATCCGGCCCCGATCACGCAGATGTGCACGACGCCACCGTAGCGACGCCGCAGGCTCCCGGGCACGACGACGACGGAGTGCGACGCCTACTCTCGACGGCGGGATGGACACGATCGGGGCACGACTCGACCGGGCGCAACTCGCCGATGCGCTCGTCGACGCAGACCTCCGGGTGCTGCTGATGTGTGCTGTTCACCTCACCGGCGACCGACGGTGGCTCGCCGACCCCTTTCGACCCCGTCGCGACGTCCGGCTGATCGCGGACGAGGACGCCGGCCTCGACCCAACGGCCGCGGACGAGATCCGGGGCGCGATGCTCGACGCGCTCACGAACGGCCGCACCGATCCGGCGATCGACGACCCCGGCAACGAGCTGATGCTCGAGATGATGCGCTGGTGCATGGGCGAGCCCGTCGACGCCGGGTACGCGCCGATGATCCGCGAAGACCTCGGCTTCATCTCGCGCGACGTCGAGTGGCGCCGATCGCGGCCCGCTCGCGTCGATCGTCACGTCCTCGTCGTCGGTGCTGGCGCGAGCGGGATCGCGATCGGCGCCAGACTCCTCCGACTCGGCGTTCCGTTCACGATCCTCGAACGTGCGTCCGAGGTCGGCGGAACCTGGCGTGACAACACCTACCCCGGTTGCGGCGTCGACACGCCGAACCACGCGTACTCGTTCTCGATGGGGAGCAGGTACCCCTGGTCTCGCAACTTCTCCCCACAACCGGAGTTGCTCGACTACCTGCGCCGGGCCACCGACGAGTTCGGACTGCGCGACCACATCCGCTTCGAGGCCGGTGTCGACGCCGCGACCTGGGACGCCTCCGAGAGCCAGTGGGCGGTCCGGGTCGCCGGCGCGGGCGGACACGAGACGATCTCGGGCACCGATCTCGTCGTCGCGATCGGGCAGTTCGGCATCCCGTCGATCCCCGCCCTCGACGGTGTCGACGACTTCACCGGCCCCGTCTTCCACACGACGGCATGGCCGGCGGATCTCGACGTGGCAGGCAAGCGGGTCGCCATCATCGGCACGGGAGCGTCGGCGATGCAGATCGTGCCCACGATCGCCGATGACGTCGAGCAACTCACGATCTTCCAGCGGAGTCCGCAGTGGGCGCGCCCGATCCCCCGCTACCACGAGGTCCTCAGCGAGCGCGCCCAGTGGCTGCTCGCCAACGTGCCGTTCTATGCAACGTGGTTCCGCTTCACCATGTTGTGGCGATACGGCGACGGCCTACTCCCTTTCCTGAGGAAGGACCCGGACTGGCGGCACCCGGAACGTTCGCTCAACCGGGTCAACGATCGCCACCGCCAGGAGATGATCGAACACATCGAAGCGGAGTTGGGGGATCGCCGAGACCTCCGCGAGGCCTGCGTGCCCGACTACCCGCCGTACGGCAAGCGCATCCTGCTCGACAATGGCTGGTACCGCACCCTCCGCCGGTCGAACGTCGCACTCGTCACCGACCAGATCGACCACATCAACCCGCACGGCGTCACGACGACCGACGGATCGCAGTACGACGCCGATGTGATCGTGCTGTCGACCGGCTTCCGCATGACCGACATGGCCCGCGCGATCGCTCCGGTCGGGCGCGACGGGCTGAAGCTCGACGACGTCTGGGGCCACGACGATGCCACAGCACACCTCGGCATCACGGTCCCGGGCTTCCCGAACTTCTTCTTGATGCAGGGTCCGAGCACCGGGCTCGGTCACGGCGGGAGCGCGATCTTCCAGGCGGAGAGCCAGACCCGCTACATCACCGACGCCATCGTCCGCATGATCGAGGACGACATCGCCGCGATCGAACCCAAGCAACGGGTGCACGACGAGTTCGTGCGGCTCGTCGACGAACGACACGCGGAACTGATCTGGAGCCATCCTGGGATGTCGACGTACTACCGGAACTCCCACGGTCGCGTCGTCTCGGTGTCGCCGTTCAGCCTGCTCGAGTACTGGAAGATGACGCACGACATCAGGCTCTCGGACTACGTGATCACCCGCGCCTGAGCGGAGCCCGGCGCTCAGGACCGCAGGCGTTGCTTCTGGACCTTGCCCATCGCGTTCCGCGGGAGTGAGTCGACGACGCGGACCTCACGTGGTCGCTTGTGGACCGACAGCAGCGCTGCGACGTGATCGATGAGCTCGGCCGGGTCGATGGCGTCGCCGACGACGACGGCCACGATCCGCTCGCCGAGATCGTCATCGGGAACTCCGATCACCGCGACCTCGGTGACCGAGGGGTGCGACAGCAACGCCGTCTCGACCTCGCCGGCGCCCACCTTGTAACCACCGGACTTGATGATGTCGATCGACGACCGGCCGACGATGCGGTGGAACCCACCGGCGTCGATCGTCGCCGCGTCCCCGGTGATGAACCAACCGTCGTCGGTCATCGAGTCGCGCGTCGTCTCGGCGAGGTTCAGGTACCCGTTGTACAGCGTGTCGCCGCGGACTTGGAGCCCACCGATCGTTTCCCCGTCGTGCGGGATCGGGTCGCCGTCGTCGGAGCGCAGTCGCGTCTCGACCCGGGCGATCGGGACGCCGACGTACCCGGGGCGTCGTTCGCCGTCGTGGCGGGTCGACAGGGTGATCAGCGTCTCGGTCATGCCGTAGCGCTCGACCGGTGCATGGCCGGTCAGCGAGTGCAGCTGCTCGAAGACGGGAACGGGCAGTGCGGCGCTCCCCGACACGAGCAACCGCGCCGACGCGAGCGCAGCGGCATGATCCGCGGAGGCTGCGATGCGGCCCCACACCGTGGGGACGCCGAAGTACATCGTTCCCGCCGCCTCGGCGTAGCGCTCCGGGCTCGGCCGCCCGGTGTGCACGAGCTTCGATCCGACCCGGAGGGCGCCCAGCACGCCCAGGATCAGACCGTGCACATGGAACAGCGGGAGCCCGTGTACCAGGGTGTCGTCGGAGCTCCAACCCCACGCGTCGGCCAGACCATCGAGTCCGGCAACGATCGCCCGGCGCGAGATCACGGCACCTTTGGGCAGGCCTGTCGTTCCGGACGTGTACATGATCAACGCCGGGGCCTCCGCTCCGACCGACACCCACTCGGTCGGAGCGGCGGCGCGGGCCGGGACGGCGACCCGCGGCAAGGCGACCTCGGGCCACTCGGGGTCTCCGATCACGACCGATGCGCCCGAGTCGCACAGGATGTGGTCGCGCTCCATCGGCCCGGCGTCGGCCGGCACCGGCACGACCGGAACGCCGGCGCGGAGACCGGCGACCACGGCGATCATGGTGTCGAGAGTGGGTGTCCCGCACACTGCGACCGCAGGCGCCGATGCGAGCTCCGGCCCGAGTGCGTCGGCCCGTCCGGCAAGCTGCTCCCAGGACACGGCATCGTCGACCACTCGCACCGCATCGCCGACATCACCGAACGCTCCGTCCAACGCGGGCAGCAAGACCATGGCGTCATCGTTCCACCCCGCCATGCACCGGGTGAAGCCCGATCAGGTCCGTCCGGACGCGCCCAACGACGAACGACTAGACCTGAGCACCATGGACGCGGCCCCGGGTTCCCACCTGACCGGCGACTCGATTCGCTCGAGCACGATCGCACAGCAGGTCGTCGACGGTCTCCGCCTCACCGGGATCGACACCCTGTACTGCCTTCCCGGTGTCCAGAACGATGACCTCTTCGACGCTCTGGTCGACGCCCCTGACATCGTGCCGGTGGTCGCCCGTCACGAACAGGGTGCGGCCTACATGGCGATGGGCGCAGCTCAGGTCACCGGCAGACCAGCAGCCTGCTGCGTCGTGCCCGGACCTGGTCTGCTGAATGCGTCCGCGGCGCTGTCGAGCGCGTCCTGGTCGAACGCACGGGTGCTGGCCATCGTCGGTGAGATCCCGACGTTCGCCCGCGGGCGTGGCTATGGAGTGCTCCACGAGCTCCCCGATCAGCACGCGATCCTCCGCCAACTCACCAAACACGCGGCGCTTCTCGACGACCCGGCGACGGCGACCGACTCGCTCATCGCCGCGCTCGATGCCGTCGTCTCGGGCCGTCCGCGACCCGTGAGCATCGAGGTACCGGTCGATCGGTGGCGAGCATCGTCGTCCGCCCCGATGAGACCGCCGCGGACGACGCCGATACCGCTCGACGGCGATGCGCTCGACCGGGCCGCGGACGCGATCCGGCGGGCGGAGCGCCCTCTCATCGTCGTCGGTGGTGGCGCGCAGGATGCTGGTCCGTCGGTGCAGGCGCTCGCCGAACGGCTCCAGGCACCCGTCACCACGCGCCGGATGGGCCACGGCGTGGTCCCCACCGCGCACCCGCTCTTCGTCCACCTCGCTGTCGGGCATCGGCTGTGGGCGAACGCCGACGTCGTGATCGCGATCGGTACCCGGCTCGAGTGGCCCGTCATGCACTGGCGAATCGACGACGACCTGACGATCGTCAAGATCGACATCGACGCCGACGAGCTCGACCGGCACGATCTCGGTGCGATCGGGGTGCACGGAGACGCCGATGAGGCCTGCCGAGCGCTGCTCGATCTCCTGTCCGATCTGCCGTGCCGGCCCGACCGGAGCGACGAGGTCGCAGCGCTCCGGCACCGCTACTTCGCCGACATCGACCACCTCCATCCGCAGCTCGACCACCTCGCTGCCATCCGCGACGTGCTGCCCGACGACGGCGTACTCGTCGAGGACGTCACCCAGATCGGGTTCGCCTCACACCTCGCGTTCGATTTCAGGCAGCCGCGGACGCTGCTGAGCACCGGGCCTGCCGGAACGCTCGGGGCCGGGTTCGCGCACGGTCTCGGGGCGCAACACGCGCTGCAGCGGCAGGGCGACCGCAAGGCGCTCGTCGTGGCCGGCGACGGCGGGTTCCTCTTCACCGGCAACGAGTTGGCGACTGCCGTCCAGTACGACATCGACATCGTCTGCGCGGTCTTCGACGACGGCGCGTACGGCAACGTGAAGCGCATGCAGCAGCAGAAGTTCGGCGAGGACCGAACGATCGCATCGACGCTTCGCAACCCCGACTTCGTCGCCTATGCCCGGAGCTTCGGCGCGACGGGCCTGCATGCATCGGATCCCGAGCAGCTCCGCCGGCAACTCGAGGAAGCCTTCTCGACGAGCGGACCGGTGATCATCCACGTCGACGCCGGCCCGATGCCCGATCCGTGGCCGTACTTCCTCCGCGGGCCGGCACGGGGTGGGTCGTGAGCCTGGCGACGATCACCCCGCTCGACTGCGGCTGGTTGGTGACCCAGCACCGGACCCTCGTCGCCGACGGGTCGACCGACGAGCTCCGGATCCCGGTGCCGGCGTGGCTCGTGCGCCATCGGAGCGGTGACGTCGTGTTCGACCTCGGACTGCACCCAGCGCTCGCGAACGGTCCGTCGACGCTGGGCAGACACGCGAAGATCTTCACCCCCGACCTCGATGAGGGTGGCACGGTGGCACACCGTCTGACCGAGCACGACGTCGATCCCGACGGATCGCTCACGGTCGTCGTCTCGCACTGCCACTTCGATCACGTCGGCGGGTTGTGCGAGCTGCCGAATGCCCGCGTGATCGTCCAACGATACGAGTGGTCCGCAGCCCTGGCCGACAATGGCGGCGGTGGCTACGACCGGTCGCTCTTCGATCTCGGCCACGATGTCCTCATGGTCGCGGGCGTGCACGACGTCTTCAGTGACGGTTCGATCACGACGCTCCCGACACCGGGGCACACGTGTGGCCACCAGTCCCTCCGGGTTCGCACCGTCCACGGAACGGTGATCCTGACCGCCGACGCGTGCTACTTCGCTCACACCCTCGACGACGAGGTTCTCCCACCGTTCGGGTTCGATCTCGACCAGCAGCGACGCTCGCTCGCGATGCTGCGCAGCGAGCGCGACGCAGGGGCCACGATCGTGCCCGGCCACGACGCCGTGGTGGTGGAGACGATGCTCGCCCGAGCGCGACGAGGGTGATCTCGGTCGTCACCGAGATCACCCTCGAAGGATCGACGAACGATCAGTCGCGGAGGCGTCAGCCGCCCGAACCGTCCGTTTCCGGATCGCAGTAGAACACCGACTCACCGGTCTCCGTCCGCGTCTCGCAACTGAAGGTGAAGATGTACAGGCCGTTGTTGCGGTCCGAGGCCAGGATCGCCTGTGAGCCGTCGGCGAGCTCGTCGACGTGCACGCCCCAGAAGTTGGAGCCACCATCGGGCTCGATCCAGCGCCCGACCTCGTGCACGTTCTCCGAGTAGCTGCCTTCGTCGTTGAGGTTGGCGTGGTAGTGGCCCGGGCGGTACTCGAGCGCTCGCATCCCGAGCGAGTACCACGACACGAACATCCGCGGACCCTCGTTGAACGACGGTGTCAGATCCTGCGTCAGCGGATCGGCCTCGACGTTGTGCATCGTGAGATCACCGAAGTCGGTGCCGAGACCCTCCTCGACCGCCTCCGCAGGCGCGTAGTAGCCGAGCTCGAATCCGCTGGAAACCGTCTTGGTGTTGCCACTCGCCATGCCCCCTGTCGGGACGGTGGTGTCGCCGCCGGTGTTGTTGATGACGTGCAGATATCCCCAGCCGTCGAAGATCGACGAGGCCGAGACGGACAGGCCAGCGTTGGCACGAATCGTCGCACCGTCGCTCTGGCCGACGAACACCCCCGGGATGGACGGTAGCGGCGCATCACCCGGCGACATGTTGAGCAGGCCGTCGCCGGCGTTGTTCACGATGATGAAGCCCTCGTAGCCGGCGACCTCGGCGTTGTAGCCCTTCTGCGAGAAGAAGCAGCCGCCGCGATCGATCAGCGCCACCTGGCCCTCACCAGATGCCGCAGGCACGGAAGCGCACCCGTCGGTCATCGTGTCGACCACCGTGCCCGCGAGATCGCCGGACGCGTTGTTCCAGAGTGCGACGCCGGCGGGGTACTCGGCCCCGTCGTAGCTGATGGCGAAGCTTGCCGGCGAGAAGTCCTCGTCACCGGCGAACAGGTAGTCACCGTTGCCGCCGAATACGGCGGCGTGGGCGTTGCCCTCGTAGGGCTCGCCGACGATCGGCTCCGGATCCGGGTAGGTGGAGTCGTCGAGGAAGATCGGGTTCGCCGGATCGGTCACGTCGAGCGTGACGAAACCGAGATCCCAGTACGACACGACCGCAGTCGGAGTGCCGTCGATGATCTCGACCCACACGTCGTGGTTGAAGATGCCCGCTGACGACCCGGTCTCGAGCTGATCCAGGTTGAGTCCTTGCGGGATCCAGTCGAGCGCCCCGGTGATGGTCAGCAACGTCGGTGACTGCGGCTTCGAGATGTCGACGAAGAACGTGTCGAAGAAGTCGAACGTGTCCGCGGTACCGATCAGGTAGCTCTTGCCGTCGTGGTCCCAGGCGTACGTGTTGTGCACGCCGCCGAACTCGAGGAAGTTCTTCTTCAGCGCCTTCGGCTTGGTCGGATCCGTCACGTCGTAGAGGCTGATGCCTCCCTGACCGACCTGGGCCGGTGCGTTGCTGCCCGGCTGCGCGGCGCCGGGAATCGCCTTGCCACACGGCTCCTGCGTCGTGATCAACACGTCGACGCCGCCGACGGTGTGGACCTTGACGTCGTTGATGCGCGTGCTGGGCGCCGACTTGATCTCGGCGACGGTGGCGCCCGAGGTGTTCGGATAGTTGGCCACGGCCGCCTCGATGTCGACGATGAACACGCCGGCATCGGTACATCCGGGCTCCTGGAACGTTCCGATGTAGGCGTAGCCGTCCTGCGACCAGACGTCGGTGTACAGACCGTCTTGGACGCCGGCGAGCGTGTCCCGCCCGATCACCTCGAAGCCGTAGTTGACGTTCGCCGGTACGTGACCGTCGTTGCCGCTGTCATGCGCGGCGACGCCGGTCGAGAAGAGGAGGCCGGAGGCGGACAACAGTCCGATCGCGGCCTTGGTGCGAGTTCGCATGGGTGGACTCCTTGGGTGGTGGATGGTGGTGGATGATGGACGGTCGCCGGCAGACGAAGGACGGACGGTGGCAGCAGATTGACGTACAACGAGCTCGCCGGTGCCGCCTGCCCCCTTGCACGGGCGACCCCGTCACCTTCCCATCGATCGAGGTCCGACGCAAACGAATGACACGCGACGGTGGCGTCACGTTCGGGGTCTGACCCCGAACGTGACGGGCGGACGGCCCTGGCGGTGGAGGCCCGGGCGGCGCAGGCTGAACACATGGAACTCCATGCCGTCCCGCTGGCGATCCCCGATGACTCGAACGTCATCGTCGGGCAGTCCCACTTCATCAAGACCATCGTCGACCTTCACGAGACGCTGGCCGGTGCCTCACCATCACTGCGCTTCGGCGCAGCGTTCTGCGAGGCATCGGGCCCACGGCTGGTCCGCCGATCCGGCAACGACCCCGATCTCGTCGACGCTGCCGTGGAAGCCGCGCTGGCGATCGGAGCCGGCCACTGCTTCGTGGTCTATGTGCGCGCCGGCTACCCGGTGAACGTGCTGAACCACGTGAAGCAGATCTCCGAGGTCTGCAACGTGGTCTGCGCGACCGCCAACAATCTCGAGGTCGTGGTGGCCGTCACCGAAGCCGGGCGCGGCATCATCGGGGTGATCGACGGCGAGCCGCCACTGGGTGTCGAGACCGAGGCCGACGTCGCCGCACGACTCGACCTCTTGCGGACCATCGGCTATCGCGTCTGAGCCGCCCGAACCCCTGTCGACGGCCGCAGCGAGCCGTTCGGCACTGCCCGGCCGTACCCCCGAAGCGCACGCTGACATCATGGGAGCGAGGCCGTATGCCGTGATCCTGTGCCTGCTCACGGCCTCGTGTGCGGACTCGTCGATGCATGCCGCACGCACCTCTGCCGGGAACGAGGCGCGAACCTCGGCCGTCCCGGCCGCTGAGGTCGATTCAGCCGCTCGACCGGATCCGATCCGCCTGGTGTTCGTCGGTGACGTGATGCTCGGGCGGGGTGTCGCTCCCGTTGCCGAGGGCGATCCGAGCAGCGTGTTCGAACGTCTACGGCCGGTGTTGGTAGGTGCCGACCTCGCGTTCGCCAATCTCGAATCACCACTGACGGAACGGCCACACCTTGCTGGTGAATTCGCCCTGGAGGCCGCTCCGGGATCGGCGGCACTGCTCGCCGGGGCGGGATTCGACGTGATCGACGTGGCCAACAACCACGCCACCGACGGTGGTCCCGACACGGTGCTCGACACACTCGGCGTCCTGCGGTCGGTCGGCGTGCACGGCGTCGGTGGCGGAGCGACCGCTTCGGAAGCGGGTGCACCGTTGATCGTCGAGAAGGGCGGGCTCTGGGTGGGCGTGCTCGCGTACGACCTGGCGGGTGGCCAGGCCGCCACGGTGGCGACGGCCGGCGTCAATGGTTGGGATCCGGAGTTGGCGAGGGCAGCCGTCATCGAATTGCGCGGCCGGGTCGATGTCGTCGTCGTCGGCCTCCACGGCGGCATCGAGTACCTGACTCGGCCCGATCCCTCACTCGAACACATCGCCGATCGACTCGCCGACTGGGGCGCAGACGTCGTCTGGGGCCACGGTGCGCACGTCGACTACCCGGTCGCCACCGCCGGCAGCGTCGACCGTCCCGGTGTGCTCGCGCCCGGACTCGGCAACGCCCTGTTCGACCAGCGGATGCCGCGCACCCGCACAGGGGCGGTGCTCGAGGTGCTCGTCGATGCGACTGGGGTCATCGCACTGCGAACCGGGCGCCTGGACATCGAGGCCGGACGCACGACGTTCGAGAGCTGGGACGCGCCGGCGGGCGACGCCGCCGCGCTCGACGGCGACTGGTGGACACCGGTGCGTGCCTGGACACCGATCGCTCCCGGCACCGTCGAATCGGACGTGCATCCACTCTTCGAGCGATCGGAGCAGACCGCCAGTTCGACCGGGGACGTCACCGGCACCGGCGTGACCGACCTCGTCGTCGCCCATCGCCGCGCGGCGACACCCGAACCCGTACGCGACGCGTTCCCCCACCTGGACTGGTACGACGACCAGGGCCGAACCGCCCACCTCGCGGTCTACACCCGAGAGGGGAAGCTCCGCTGGGGGGCCGCCGTGATGACGCAGCCGGTCGGAGCGATCGCCGTCTGCGAGGGGTCGATGGCGCTCGGCCTGACGACGCTGCGCGACCCTGCGATCGTCGCCGCCGGCGCCTGGTTCTGGGACGGTTTCGGCTTCCGGACGGCTCCGGTGCTCCCAGGTGCCGCCACACCCACGTGCGCCGACATCGATCTCGACGGCCGAGCCGACCCGGTGCTCACGGATCGCTCGGCGCCCGGGCGCACCACCACGACCATCACCACCACCATCACCACCACCGCGATCGAGGACTGAGAGCAACGACATGCGACCCTCATCACGCACACACCGTTCGGCACTGGCGATCGTGACGAGCATCTCCCTCGCTGCAGCCGCTTGTTCGGGCGGCGAGGACTCGTCCGCCACCACTCGACCCGCGGCCGCCTCGACCACCGCAGCCGTCGCTCCGTCGACGACCTCGCACGCCGCGACGTCCTCGACAGCCGCGCCCACGACGAGCTCGACGACGACCACTGTCCCGGGCGCGACGGGCGGTCCGCCCGGCATTCGCCGGCTGCCCCCTTTCGCCGACTATCGCTGGGTGCCACCGCTCGCCGCCGATGTGTACGGCGGTCCGGCGACGCCCACCTCGATCGACGACGTGCTCCTCGTGCCGGCGCAAGGCTGGTTGACCGATCCGTCCTCGTCGGGATTCGACCAGACGTTGATCGACCGGCTGGAGGCCGATGCTTTCGTGGTGCGCGATCAGGGCCCGGCGCGGTTCTTCCACGATGGATACAAGTCCTCTGCCTATTGGGAGGTACCGATCTTCGTCACCACCGATGCCCTGTACCATTCATGGCACCTCGTGTTCGACAAGGTGCTACGCGATACCGAACAGCAAGGGCTGCTCCCGATCCTCGAGCAGTTCCTGGTCGGTGCCGTCGAGGCGGCACGGGTCCAGGAGGCGGCGCTCGCGGGGTCGACACTGGTCGATGCCGCCCACCGCACGACGGCGTTCTACGAAGCGGCGGCGACGGTGCTGGAGCTCGACGTCGGCACGATCAACGACCTCGCCACCGAGGAGGCGGCGCTCGTCGACGCCGCGGCCGGCATCGAGGTGTCGCCGATCACCGGGTCCGGATCGTGCGACTGGCCCGATTCGTTCCTCGGCTGCGTCGACTACAGCCTGTTCCTGCCACGTGGCCACTACAACAGGACGCCCGAACTGCAACGCTACTTCCGGGCGATGTCGGTGCTCGGCCAGGAGGGCTTCGCGCTCGATCGCGGGATCGGCGTCGTTCCCGGGCTGCTGACCTCCCGCGTCATCCTTCGCGACCCGGCGCTCGTCGACGGATGGACCCAGATCTACCAACCCACCGCATTCCTCGTGGGACTGGCCGACGATGTCGACCCCTACCAGCTCGCGACCGCCGCTGATGCGGCCGTTCCCGGATGGCAGGACGATCCCACGCTGCTCATCGATGCCGATGCCCTCGCGATCGCGAGTGCGGTGCTCGGCGATCACCCGGTCGCGATCGACCCGGAGCGCGCGAGCATGCGGGTGATGGGTGCCCGTTTCACGCTCGACTCGTTCATCCTCGACCAGCTCGCGTGGCCAAACGTCGGCAACGACCCACCGGAGGAGCGTCGCGTGTACGTCTCGGCGCTCGACGTCGCGGCTGCGTTCGGATCATCCCTCGCCCGCGACCGCCAGCTCGCGTCCCAGTCGACGTTCCTCGACTACGCGGACCAGCTCGAGGCGATGAGCGAAGTGGTCGCGTCGCCGCGCGCCCGACGACTGGGCCGGCACGGTGTACGACGCGTGGCTGGCAGCGATCGAGCCCCAGTTCGCCGCTCGTGGCACCGCGTACCCCGACTTCATGCGCACTCCGACCTGGGCCGCCAAGTCACTACAGACCGGACTCGCCTCGTACACGGAGCTGAAGCACGACACCGTGCTCTACACCAAGCAAGGATCGGCAGGCGAGGGAGACGGTCCCGAGCCGGCGACGTTCGTTCCCCGCCACTGGGTGGAGCCCGACCCGGTCGCCTTCGGTCGGATCGCGGCGGCGGCACAGCTCCTGCGGGACGGGTTCGAAACGCGTGATCTGCTCACCGACGAGACCGAGGACCTGCTCGCCACGTTGGTCGAGCTGTCCGACTGGCTGGGTGGGATCGCGGCGCGCGAGCTCGATGGGGCGGCGGCCAACGACACCGAGAACGCTCGCCTGCTCGACATCGGCTCGGAGCTGGAGTACCTCTGGATCGCCGCGAGCGAGATCGAGCTCGATCAGAACGGTTTCGCCGTCCCCGACTGGACCGAGCGAGCGGCGCTCGTGACCGATGTGTTCACGACCTCGTTCGCCCATCTCCAGCTCGGCACCGGCGGGATCAACGAGATCGACGTGATTGTCCCGCTCGGCGACGGTCGTTTCGAGCTGGCCGTCGGACAGGTCTACTCGTACTACGAGTTCTGGCGGTCGAACGATCTGTCGCGGCTCACCGACGAGGAATGGCGGGCGTTGGTCAGCGATCAGGACACCCCGCCCAGACCGATCTGGACCGCACCGTTTATCGTGGGAGCGCCGATCGCCGACACCGAGTTCGTCCAGCAGGAGCCCTGAGCGCGAACGCGAGACGATCCGGGGATGCATGACACGCTCCGCATGCTGGACGTATGATTTCCTGTGTCATATGATGGTGGTTCATGGCCGACATCGAGAGCAGCGCGCCCCAGGAACGATTCGACGAGCTGATCGATGCCGACGAACGGATCGAACCGACCGATTGGATGCCCGACGAGTACCGCACGACGCTCGTCCGTCAGATCGCGCAGCACGCCCACTCCGAGATCATCGGCATGCAGCCGGAGGGCAATTGGCTCACGCGGGCACCATCACTGCGGCGCAAGGCGATCCTCACCGCCAAGGTCCAGGATGAGGCCGGCCACGGCCTGTACCTCTACGGCGCCGCCGAGACCCTCGGCACCCCACGCGAGGAGCTGCTCGACCGCCTCCACACCGGGCGGCAGAAGTACTCGTCGATCTTCAACTACCCGACCCTGACCTGGGCCGACGTCGGCGCGATCGGCTGGCTCGTCGACGGTGCTGCGATCATGAACCAGGTCCCGCTGTGTCGTTGCTCCTACGGACCGTACGCACGAGCCATGGTGCGAATCTGCAAGGAGGAGAGCTTCCATCAACGTCAGGGCTTCCAGATCATGCTGACCCTCGCAGCCGGTACGCCGTCGCAGCGAGCGATGGCCCAGGATGCGCTCGATCGCTGGTGGTGGCCGTCGATCATGATGTTCGGGCCCCCAGACGCAGAATCGGTGCACGGCGACCAGAACATGCGCTGGGGCATCAAGCGCTTCGGCAACGACGAGCTGCGCCAGAGGTTCATCGACGCCACCGTGCCCCAAGCCGATCTGCTCGGTCTGACGATCCCCGATCCCGACCTCCGCCTCGACAACGAGACCGGCCACTACGTCCATGGCCCGATCGACTGGGATCACTTCTGGGACGTCGTCAAGGGCAACGGCCCGGCCAACCGCGATCGCCTGGCCACGCGCGTCGGTGCCCACCAGAACGGCGCGTGGGTGCGCGCTGCCGCCACCGCCTACGCCGACAAGCAGGCCGGCCGCACCGCTGCGGCCGAGAACGCCGCATGAGCGCCGCGTCCGACTGGCCCTTGTGGGAGGTGTTCGTCCGCGCCAAGCGCGGCGTCAGCCACGTCCACGCCGGCACCGTGCACGCTCCCGACGCCGAGCTCGCCCTCCAGAACGCGCGCGACCTGTTCACCCGCCGATCGGAGGGTGTCAGCCTGTGGGTCGTGCGATCGAGCGACATCACCGCATCGGACCCCAGCGACCGCGGAGCCTTGTTCGACCCCGCCGAGGACAAGACGTTCCGCCACCCGTCCGACTTCGAACTGCCCGACGAAGTCGCGAACATGTGATGCCTTACCTGCTGCGCTACACCCTCCGGCAGGGTGACAGGGCGCTCGTGCTCGCGCAACGATTGCTCGAGGCGATCACCCATGCCCCCGAGATCGAGGAGGACATGGCGCTCTCGAACCTGGCGCTCGATCTGATCGGACAGGCGCGGGCTCTGTACACGTACGCCGGCAAGGTCGAGGGGGCTGTCGACGGCCCCGACGGCCTGACGATCCGCGACGAGGACCACTACGCCTTCTGGCGGGATCCGGGTGACTTCCTCAACCCGCTCCTCGTCGAAGTGCCGAACGGTGACTTCGCCCGGATCGTCGTGCGCCAGTTCCTCCACGACGCCTATGCGTTGCCGTACTGGCAGGTGATGCAGTCGTCGACCGACGAGGCCCTCGCGGCGCTCGCCGCGAAATCGGTGAAGGAGACCGCCTATCACCTCCGGCACTCCCGGAGCTGGGTGACACGGCTCGGCGACGGCACCGATGAGAGCCACCGACGCGCGCAGGACGCCGTCGACGAACTGTGGCGGTACACAGGCGAGTTGTTCGAGTCCGATGATGTGGAGGCCCAACTGGTGAGCACCGGCGTCGCCGCGGATCCGGCACCGTTGCGGGATGCCTGGCGCACGACGGTCTCGGACGCACTCGCCGAGGCGACATTGACCATGCCCGACGATGGTCCGATGCAGTCCGGCGGACGTACCGGCCGCCACAGCGAGTCGTTCTCGTTCCTGGTCGGCGAGATGCAGGTGCTCGCGCGAGCTCACCCCGGGGCGTCGTGGTGAGCACGGTCGACGCACTCGACGAGCTGGTGCGCGAGATCGAGGATCCGGAGCTCCCCCATGTGACGATCGGCGATCTGGGCATCGTGCGCTCGGTCGCGATCGATGACGGAACCGCAACGGTGCTCCTCACCCCGACCTACACCGGTTGCCCGGCCACCGAGCAGATCCGTGACGATGTTGCCGACGCAGTTCGGGCGGCAGGGTTCGAACCCGACGTGAGGCTCGTGATGAGCCCCGCCTGGACGACCGATTGGATCACCGAACGCGGGCACGAGCGCCTGCGTAGCGCCGGAATCGCTCCCCCGCCTCAGGTCACCGAGCCCGGCGCGACAGTGGTCGATCTCCCGGTGCCGTGTCCGCGATGCGGCTCGAGGCGGACTCGTCTCATCTCCCACTTCGGCGGTACGGCATGCAAGGCGACCTACGTGTGCAGCTCGTGCGCCGAGCCGTTCGAGTTCTTCAAGGCGCTGTGAACCGATGACCACGAACCCACCCGGCTCGCCCGGCAGCGACACCGCCGACGCACCCGACCTCGACGACGGATTCCGCCCGCTCCGGGTCGCCGCCATCGATCACGACACGAACGACAGCGTCGTCGTCACGTTCGATCGTCGCGGTGAACGTGTTCGCTTCGAGCACGGCCAGCATCTGACCCTGCGGCGCGAGTTCGACGGCGTCGAGCTGCGTCGCAGCTACTCGATCTGCTCGCGCGCACCCGACGGACCGCTGCGCGTCGCGATCCGCCGGGTACCCGGAGGTGTCTTCTCGACGTGGGCATCCACCGAACTGCAGGTGGGCGACGAGATCGACGCGCTGCCGCCGCTCGGACACTTCACCCACAGGATCGATCCCGCCGCGTCCCGTTCCTACGTCGCGGTGGCCGCCGGGAGCGGGATCACGCCGATCCTGTCGATCGTCTCGACGATCCTCGCCGCCGAGCCGGAGTCGCGGGTGTCGCTCCTGTACGTCAACCGGACGAGCCAGTCGGCGATGCTGCTCGACGAGCTGCACGACGTGCGCGATCGTCACCTGGGCCGGCTGTCGATCACGTTCGCGTTCACGCGCGAGGAGATCGGTGGCGAGCTCCTGACCGGTCGCCCCGACCGGGCGCGCGTCGAACGTTGGATCGAGGCGGGCCTCGTTCCGGCCGACGCCGACCACGCGTTCCTGTGCGGTCCGATCGAACTGACGAACGACATCCGCGACGCACTGATCGCCGCTGGCACACCGGTCGATCACATCCACCGGGAGATCTTCACGACCAAGCAGCAGGGCACAGCGACACTCGCCCCGCAGGAGATCACCGAGTCATCGGTCTCCGTCGCCACCGGCCGAGCGACCCTGCACGGTCGAACATCCACGTTCGATCTCTACGACGGCGACTCCGTGCTCGACGCCGTGCAACGGGTGCGACCCGATGCTCCCTTCTCGTGCCGGAGCGGAGTGTGCTCCACCTGCCAGGCCGTGGTGCGGGCCGGCGAAGTCGAGATGGACGTCAACTACGGGCTCAGCGACGACGAGGTCGCGCGCGGCTACGTGCTGACGTGCCAGTCACGCCCGATCACCGCCTCGGTCGACGTCGATTTCGATGCCTGACCCAGAACGCGACCCGAAGCGGTCTGCTGCAGTGTGTCGCAGATCGAGATCGGTCACCTCGGCAACGAATCTGTCTGATCGCGCAGCGACGTCGCGGTAGATCCGACCCGCCGTCGCTCGCGCCCGGTGTCCGACCCATGTGGCCGGGAGGAGTTCGGCGGGGAGCAACGGATCGGCGAGCACGATGCGCCGGAAGGTCGCCACGACGAGGATCCGGAGCTTGAAGGCCTCCTCCGTCGTGAGCACGGTCGACCCGGGTCGTTCCAGCGCGTGGAATCGTTCGGTGAAAGCGAGATAGCGGTCACCGATCTCGTCGAGGGGCGCACACCGCCGCGCCAATTCGTCAGCCCCGATGGTGCCGTCTCGCTCGATCACCCGCGCCCGGGAGACGAGCACGTTCTCGAAGTCTCCGACGTGGGCGACGACGGAGGCCGCCTCCTCGGGATCCACGAGCGGTGACGCCATCACGTTCGGTGCCACGACACCGAGACCCGACCAGCTCAACTCCTGACGCAACCGAGCGCGGCGTGCTGGCGTTGCCTCGCTGCCGTCGATGACGACCATGGTCCACGAACCGTCCCAGTCGGGCGCGCTGCTCCGGTAGATCCGTTCGTCGGCCTGGCGGAACAGCCCCAGGGCACCTGGAGCGACCCGGTACGAGCTTCGTCGTCCCGTCGTCTCGACCGCCAGCACGTCGTCGTTCACGAGTCGTGTGAGCGAGGTGCGAACGAGTCGCTCGCTGACACCGAACGAAGCGAGGAGGGCGGCGAGCGTCTGCACCGACACGGCGGTGTCGGCCCCGAGCGGCAGGAGGGTGTCCCCGAAGACGGTCACGAGGAGGTTCCGGGCGCTCGGCGCACCGTTCGAGCACGTCGCCACACGCAGATCGTCGAACGGATCGACGCTGCTCACGTGTCGTACACGAGACAGAACTCGTTGCCCTCCGGGTCGGCCATGACGATCCAGGAGGTGCCGACTTCCTCGATCAGCGCTGTCACTGCGGTCGCGCCGAGCCCGAGGAGTCGCTGCGCCTCGGCCTCGACATCGTCACCGACGACGATGTCGAGGTGCAGGCGGTTCTTCGACGTCGTCTGCGGATCGTCGACCGCTTGGAAGACCAGCTTCGGTCCCGCTTCGCCCGATGGCGGGACCGCCGATCGATACGGACCGGCGGCACCGTGGGGCCGATAGCCCGTTGCGGCCATCCAGAAGTCGCGCAGCGCGTCCGGATCTGCGGCATCGATCACGATCGCGAGCTGTCGAGCGGTCATGCCGCCACGGTAGCCAGCGAGCAGACGCCTGGGCGCTCGATCAGCGACGGTTCGCCCGTGGACGGCGGCTGACGTCGAGCAGCGCGAGTCCGATGGCCAGAACTGCGACGCCGAGGCTCATCTGGGACGGCACCCCGCTACCGGTCGTCGGCAGCTCACGTTGCGTTCCACTCGTCGCGAGCTCGAGGGCGACGATGCCCATCGACGACGAGGACACCACCGTCCGGAGGCCGGGAGCATCGGAACCCTCGGATCGGCACTCGAACCCGCCGAACGGCACGCTGACCAGCCGGAATGCGCCGCTGCCGTCCGAGGTCGCCGTGAACACGGCGTCGTCCGACGAGCCACGCTCACCGTCGAGCCCGTCCCAGGTGCACACGATCGCGGCGCCACCGATCGGGCGCGCGGCAGCGTCCCGGACAACGCCGGTCATGCTGCCCTCGCCACCGGCTGCGAAGTCGGCCACCTCCGCCGAGGACGAGGCCGCGTCGATCGCCACCATCCAGTCGGAGAAGCCGTCCGTGTCGGAGACGATCGAAAGCCCGCCGGACGCGAGCTGGGCCACTACCACGTAGCGGCCGGGACGCAACCCGACGAACTCGTATCGGCCATCGCGCCCGGACGCCGCGAATGCGGTGGGCTCCCCGCCGGCACCGAGCCCGGCACGGAGAGCGCCCTCGGGTCCCGTGATCGGCCGGATCTCGAGTCGAGTACCCGGCAGAACGGTCTCGTCGGCGTCGAGTCGTCCATCGCGATCGCGATCGAACCAGACGACGCCACGAACGATTGCGTCCGACACGAGTGTCGGGCCCGCCTTCGGCGCGGTCGGAACGATCGTGGTGCTGGTCGGCGCGACCGTCGTCGTGGCCGGCGCGACGGTCGTCGGCGTGGTCGGCGCCACCGTCGTCGTGGTGGTCGGTACGAGGGTGGTCGGCGTGGTCGGCGCCACCGTCGTCGGTGTCGTGGTGGTCGGTACGAGGGTGGTCGGCGTGGTCGGCGCCACCGTCGTCGGTGTCGTGGTGGTCGGCGCCACCGTGGTGGTCGTGGTCGTCGTGGACGACGCCACCGTGGTGGTCGTGGTCGTCGTGGACGACGCCACCGTGGTCGTGTTGGTCGGCGGCGTCGTGGTGGTGGTGGTGGTGGTGCGGCGCGACCGTCGTCGTCGTGGTCGGCGCGACCGTCGTGGTGGTCGGTGCGACCGTCGTGGTGGTCGGTGCGACCGTCGTCGTCGTGGTCGGCGCGACCGTCGTCGTCGTGGTCGGTGCGACCGTCGTCGTGAAGGACTTCGTGGCGCCGTAGAGGATGCCTTCGGTGTCGGTGCCGGCATTGGTGGTGGCCGTCAGGCGGAAGTAGTACGTCGTGCCCGGCGACAGGCCGGTGAGGTTCGCCAGCACCGTGGTGGAGCCGGTCACGGTCGCCGGCGTCGCGGCGACCACGACGGCACCCGTCAGATCCGTGCTCGTGCCGTACTCGAAGGCGGCGGTGGCGGACGTGACGCCGACCACGACCTCACCGTTGAGCGCTGCTGTGGTCGCCGCGACCGTGCTGGCGTCGTGGGTCGTCGTGCTGACGCTCGTGTTCCACTGCTCGAGGTTGCCGATGGTGAAGGAGCCACCGAGCGCAGCGAGGAGGGCAACGTCCTCGTTGGCGAGCATCGAGTTCAGGTCAGCGAGGATGTCCGCGGCCGGAACGCCGGCAGCCAACTCGGCGTCGTAGAACTCGCGTGCAGTCATGCGGGCGCATAGCGGACCGAAGAAGACCGCCTGACCCGCAGCCGTCCAGTTCAGCGCCACCGGCGCCGACCCGTTGTACGCCGACCCTCCTGCGGTCGCACCGGGGATCACGTCGCCCCACACCTTGTTGTTGGGTGCGTACGCGAACCCCACATCGAAGACCGCCGGGTTCGATGGGCTGACCGGCACGACATGGCCGCCGTGCCGCGCCTTCTGCACAGCGTTCTGGCTCACGGTGATGCGACGGTACGGGTTGGTCGTGCTGTGCGTGCGGTGACAGATCGTGATCTTGCTCGACGCTGCTCCGGCGCCCGGATCACCGATCCATGCGACCGAGATCGCGCTGACGGTTGCCAGCGCGACGACCAGGCGGCGACGCATCGATCGGCCGGTGCAGCGGTGCCCGGAGGCCGTCGTCGAATCGTGGTCCACCAGGCTCCTATCGGTCTGCAGACCGGCATCCGCGCCGGGCCCGCAGCGACAGTTCGGTACCGGTGGTCGTGCGCACGGTGGTTCAGCGAGCTGCCCCCTCGACGCAGCCGTCCTGGTGGCGTTCTGTCACTCGGCGATCGCCACGAGGGCGGCGTTGGCGATCTGTTCCGGGAGCAGGTGGAAGTGCTCGTACAGCTCCGCGATCGATCCCGACTGCCCGAAGGTGTCGACACCGACCGGAACCACTCGTTGCCCGAACACCGACCCGAGCCAGGAGAGCGCGTGGCTGGCGGCGTCGTGGACGGTGACGATCGGAGCCAGGCGCTCGCTCGGTCGGAGCAGGCCGGCGAGGTGGATCCGATCGAGCCGTGCCCGTCGCGTCGTCGCAGCGGCGGAGGCGAGCTCGGATCGCCACGCGTCGTACAGTCGGCCCGGCGAGGTGAGGTCGAGCACGGTCGCGGCTACACCCTCCTGGCCGAGTACGGCGGCAGCGTGCACCGCTTCTGGCACCACTGCGCCGCAGGCCGCGAGCACCACCTTCGGTGCCGAGTCGACGTGGGTGGCCGGCTCCACCAGCCGGTAGCCACCCGCGAGTACGTCACTGCGCAGCCGCTCGGCACCGACCTGCTGCCGGGCCGCCGCGAACGGCGACTGATCGGTCGGCCGCGTCGACAGACGCAGGTACAGGCTGGCACCATCCGGTTCGCCGAGTCGTCGCACGCCGTCGCAGAGCAACCAGTCGACGGCCTGCGCATAGCACGGTTCCGCATAATCGAGACCCGACAGCTCGAGCCCGATCGATGGCGTGATCGTGCTCTGATGGGCGCCACCCTCGGGAGCCAGCGTCACCCCCGCCGGTGTGCCGACCACGATGAACCGAGCGCCGCTGTAGAGCCCGTACACGAGAGCGTCGAGGCCGCGGCAGACGAACGGGTCGTAGACGGTGCCGATGGGGATCAGGTGATGATCATGGAGTTCGTGGCCGAGCCCGAGCGCGTGGAGCGCGAGGAAGAGGTTCATCTCGCTGATGCCGAGCTCGATGTGCTGCCCCTGCGGGCCCTGCTGCCAACGCAGGAGCCGGTCGCCGCCCAAGAAGTCGGGCTGTGCTTCCGGGTGGAACACGCCGAACTTGTTGATCCAACCACCCAGGTTGGTGCTGACGCTCACGTCGGGCGAGAGGGTGACGATCCGCTCGGACACGCCGACAACGGCACCGAGCCCGGTGAGCACGCGCCCGAACGTCTCCTGCGTGCTCACCGGCTTGGCGCCCGTGACGACACCGACCTCGACGGGAACCGCGAGCTTCGGCCGCGGTTCGACGGGTTCGTTGTTGACGATGCTTCCCGACCGCGAGCACCACCTCCCAGCGGGCGAGTCCGGGTCGAAGCGGTCCCATTCGGTCGTGTGATCGAGCCCGACACCGGCCCGCAGAGCGTCGATCTGGGAAACCGACAGCAGCGCGGCGTGGTTGAGCGGGTCGCCGGCGATCGGGAGTCCCCAACCCTTCACGGTGTACGCGAACACCACGCTCGGGCAGTCGGTCACGGCGTCGCACGCACGATAGGAATCGAGGAGCAGTCCGAGGTCGTGGCCACCCAGGTTCTGCACGAGCGGCACCAGTCCGTCGTCGTCGATCTCGGCGACGAAGCGCCGCACGGAGGCGTCCGCGCCGTCGAGGAAGGCCGGTCGCAGGTCTGCGCCGCGCAGCGCGAACAGGGACTGATAGCGCTCGTTGCTCATCTCGTCGATGTGACGGCGGAGCAGGTCGCCACCGTCGAGCCGGAACGCGGCCTGCAGAAGGCTGCCGTACTTGGCTTCGACCACGTGCCAGCCCGAACCTTCGAAGAACTCCATCAACTTCTTGATCTTCTGTCCCGGGATGACACGGTCGAGGCTCTGCCGGTTGGCATCGACGACCCACATGACGTTGCCGAGGCCCTCCAGCGCGGCGTCGACGACCGCCTCCCAGACGTTGCCCTCGTCGAGCTCGGCATCGCCGACCAACGCGATGAACCGCGCTGGGGTCGGCGGCCCGGGTCGCTCGACGCGATGGTCGATGTACCGGCGCGTCATCGCCGCGAACAATGGCGCGACCACTCCGAGACCGACCGACCCGGTCGAGAAGTCGAACACGTCCGGATCCTTGGTGCGGCTCGGGTAGCTCTGGAGACCACCGAACTCGCGGAGTCGAGTCAGGTACGAGCGGTCCAGCTCACCCATGAGGTACTTGATGGCATGGAAGACGGGCGAGGCGTGCGGCTTGACCGCGACCTTGTCGTCGCCGCCGATGTGAGCGAACCACAGCGCGGTCATGATCGACACCATCGAAGCGCTCGACGCCATGTGGCCCCCGACCTTCACCGCGAACTCGGCCTCGCGTCCGGCGGGTGCCGGGGCGGCGACGCGCTCCCGGTTGGCGTGATCCACCATGCGGACCGCGAGCCAGAGCACCCGACGCTGGATGTCGTCGAGCAGTTCGAGATCGAGCGGTTCGAGATCGTGGTCGTCTGGGGTCCCCACGGGCGAGACCGTACCGAGCCGGTGGGCTCGCAACGATGTCAGCTGGACGTGATCGTCCGGTAGCGGGCGAGCGCCTCCCGGCGCTCCGCTGCGTGATCGACCATCGGCTCCGGGTAGTCGTCGCTGTCGAGCTCGGGAATCCATCGATGCGCGTACGCACCATCGGGATCCCACCGCTCGCCCTGCGCGGTCGGATTGAAGACGCGGAAGTACGGAGCGGCGTCGGTGCCCGTCCCTGCCGACCACTGCCACCCGTGGTTGTTCGATGCGAGATCGCCGTCGAGCAGGTGCTGCAGGAAGTATCGGGCACCCCACCACCAGGGCAGGTGCAGATCCTTGACCAGGAAGCTGGCGACGATCATCCGGGCCCGATTGTGCATCCAGCCCGTCTGAACCAGCTGCCGCATGCCCGCATCGACGATCGGGAAGCCGGTTCGCCCCTCGCACCAGCGCCCGAACGCGGCGCGGCCGGCATCGCCGGTGTCGAGCTGGATCGCGTCGAATCTGCTGTCGAGGTTCTCCCAAGCGGTACGCGGTCGCTGATGGAGCACGTCGGCATAGAAGTCACGCCATGCGAGCTCGGACTGGAAGGTTCGATGGTGCTCGAGACGGACGTCGGTCTCGGCGAGGAGCTGTCGCGGATGCACGACGCCGTACTTGAGGAACGGCGACAGACGACTGGTGCCGTCGACGACAGGGAAGTTGCGCCGGTCGGCGTACTCGTCGAGGCCGTCGTCGCGGAACCGTCGCCACCTGGCGAGCACGTTGTCCTCGTTGGCCGATGGGATGTCGATGTCGATCTCGGGCCACGCGGGCAGACCGTCGGATGGCGCTTCGATCCAGTCCGGAGCCCGAGGGGCGTCGATCGGGTCGTCCCAGCCGTGGTCCCGCCACCGGCGGGAGAACGGTGTGAACACCGCGTACGGATTGCCGTCGTCCTTGGTCACCGTTCCCGGTGCCACGGCGTACGGCGATCCGACCCCACGGAGGCGCCGACCGGCGCCCCGCAACGCGTCGGCGACGTGCTCGTCGCGGCGCCGCCCGTACGGTCCGTAGTCTTTCGCGACGTACACCGTCGTCGCATCGATCTCGTCGGCGAGCGCCGGGATCTCGTCGACCGGTTCGCCACGTCGCACGACCAACGCGCCGCCCGTGACCTCATCGAGAGCCCGCAGGCAGTCGTGCAGCAACGCAGTCCGTGGCGCTCCCGCCCCCTCGAAGGCGGGATCGATCACGAACACCGGCAGGACCGCTCCGTCGGCGCATGCAGCCGCCAGCGCCGGGTTGTCGCGGAGGCGGAGATCACGCCGGAACCACATGATCGATCGTGAGGCCACGATGCCAGTGTCCCCCGTGGCGAGCGATCGCGCCCGACCGAGCGGCGTCAACGTCGGTGGTGATGAGCCCGGGTGACGATCCGTTCGAAGAGCCACTCGTATTCGAGGACCCCGGCCGCGTGCTCGTCTCCGACGCGTCGGTTGACGAGGGTCGAGCACTGGATCAGGCGCCAACCGTCAGCGAGCACGTCGACGCCGCGCTGATGCGAGAGCTCGGCGGTGTCGGCGTCGGGGTCGTTGCCGTCGTGGAAGCTCCACCCGACGATTCGGCTCCGCAGGCTGGAGTCCTCGGTCCACACGAACAACAGCTGCTGGCGTTCGACCTCGGGGTTCACGAAGCCGCCCCGTCGAGATGCGCTCGCACCCTGAGGCGGGTTCGGTACCAGTCCAGATCGAAGTCCTCGTCACCGGTCAGGTAGCTCCACAACCGGGCCCGCGCGATCAGTTCGAGTCGGTGGTCCTGTTCCCCCATCCAGTCCTCCCGGTGTCGCAATCTCATGGCCACGCTCCCTGGGTCACGATCGAACGTCGCGAACACGTGGTCGCCGGACCTCGGCTGGTGATCGTCGAGGTCGCTGACATCCCAGATCTTCGTCTGCGGACGAGTGGGGTTGAGTCGGACCTTGTACATCAGGCGGTGCGACGACCCGTGGTTCGGCATGCCCCGGTGCCAGAGACCGTGGTGGAACACCACGATCGATCCGGCCGGTCCCTCCCATTGCCGTTCCCCGCGCAGATGCCGGTATCGACCGACCTGCGTCTCGTGCACGCGCCGCAGATGTGTGCCCGGCACGAACCCGGTTCCCCCGCCACCCGGTCGGATCTCGTGCGGGAAGTAGAGGACCTGGATGTCGAACGCTGTATTGGGGTCGATCGCGGCGTCGGCGTGCAACGACTGGATCGACCGGTCACCAGGCTGGCGGAGATGGACGAAGTCGTGATCGAAGATGGCGTCCGCCCCGACGAGCCCCTCGACCACTCGGGTCATCGCCGGATGCCGCACGACCGCTCCCAGCGCAGACGGAGCGGGATAGATCTCGCGCCACGGCTGGCCGGAGCTCGGTGCGAACGGACGATCTGGGGTTCCCCACGTGGCGACGATGCGCTCACATTCCTCGATCGCCGGATCATTGAGGTCGGCAGGAATCACGCCGGGATACTCCAGGAAGCCACGTGCGACGAAGGTCGCGACCTCCGAAGTCGTCAAGCGGTCACCGGTCACGACGACACCGTAGACCGCCCGCTCGTCCGCCCGATCGAGATCGACGCCGGGCGATCGGACTGTGCCGGGCTGCCCGACGGTGCCCACCATGAGGTTCGGAGTGATCCGCACGGACGCGTGACACGACGCTCACGTTCACCGCTCTCGTGCACCACGACCCGCGAGCCGACGACCTGGTGCTCGACGGCGATTCGGCGATCGTCGACGCGGTGGCGAGGAACACATCGCCCGAGTGTGGCGCCGCCGACGTGCCGCTACGGATGCTCGGTCGGGCTCGGTGCGATCGGCGACGACGACGACAGCAGGTTCCGGAGGACGTCGACGCGTGTCTCCTCCGGTCGACGTCCGAGCGCCCACCACACCAGACCGATCACGCACACGAGCGAGATGAGCGCACCGTAGGCGAGCGACCACTCCAGTCCGACGTAGTCACCGACGAGACCGGTGATCGGACCACCGATCGGGAACGAACCGAGGAATGCGACCGCGGTGAGCGCGAGGATCCGGCCGCGCATGTCGGGCGGGCACTCCTGTTGCGTGAGGGCGTTCATCGAGGTGACGAAACCGGCCCCGCCGAGGCCGAGCGGCACCGCGAGCAGCAAGGCCAACCAGACGCTGCCCGACCACGCGAGCGCGACGCCGGCGGTGCCCAACACGATCCCGTTGGCGACCATCCACCGGATCGTCACGAACGGGCGCCCGGCGGTCAGCAACGACCCGAGCAGGCTGCCAATGCTCAAAGCCGTCAGCACCCAGCCGTACCACTGCTCACCACCCCAGATCTCGCGGGCCATGCGCGGGAACGCGACGTTGTAGTTGAACCCGAACGTGGCGACCAGGGTGAAGACGACGAACGGTGCGAACAGGGTCGGCGAGCGCCGGACCCACCGTAGACCGTCACGAACCGGGGTTCCACCGCGCTTGGCGAGCGGGGCGCGGTGCAGCTGCGTCTGATCGAGCAGGAGGAGGCTCCCGAGGATCGCCACGAACGAGAACGCGTTGATCGTGAACAGCCAGCCGGTGCCGAGCGGACCCACGAGGAGGGCGGCGATCGCCGGCCCGAAGATCCGCGACCCGGTCATCGTGGCGGTGTTCAGCGAGATCGCGTTCGCAACGTCGTCCTCCGGGACGAGCTCCGTCACGAAGCCCCGACGGGCGGGATTGTCGAAGGCGTTCACGAGCCCGAGCAGAAACGTGAGGGCATAGATGATCCCGAGGTTGATGGTCCCGGTCAGATCGAACACGGCCAGGGCGATCGCCTGGACCGCAAGCCCACCCTGGGTCAGGATTGCCATCGTCCGGCGATCGCGCTGGTCGGCGATCGCCCCGCCGTAGGCCCCGAGGAACAGCATCGGCAGGAACTGGAGCGCGGTGAGCACACCGATCGCAGTGGTGCGGCCGGTCAGCCGGTCGACGAGGATCGCCACCGCCGTGAACTGCACCCAGGTGCCGATGTTGGACAGCAGGAGCCCGAGGAAGAACAGGCGGGCGTTCCGATACCGGAGGGATCGGAACGTCGACGTCATCGCCGCCCATCCTGCCGCCGACCATCCCCGTCAGCCCACTCGGAGGCGACACGACCCGGAGCCGGTGCGCCCACCGCCCTCTCCGGGCATTCCCGTCCACCACCGGACCACCGGGCCCTCTCCGGACATTGGAGTCCGCCGCCGCCCACCGCCCACGAGTTGCGTCGTGCCGGACGACGGGTCCCTCCCACACATCCGTGAAGCTCGCTGTTCCAGCCGATGTCTGCCGGTGCCTCCGATCGCCTCCTGGTCGGCCCAGTACTCGCGTGCCGACCAGGCTGAGGCGATGGGCAACCGAGCGCGTCCTGCCCGAGCTGGTCGCAGGGTTCTTCCGCGCCGCGTGCTCGCGGAGGTACACGGTGCTCTGGCTCGACTGCCGGGCGAACCAGCGCCCGGCTGCGTCACGAACCGGAGAAGCTCATGATCCAGTCGCGGATCTCGGGCTGATCGACGCGCTGGGTGTTGTCGGTGGCGACGCAATTACCGTCGCCGTTCGAGGTGATCGACACGATGACGCCGTCGAGCAGGTGCGGGCCGCCGGAGTCACCGAAGCAGCCGCCACCGTTGCCCTTGTTGGTGTGGATCGACAACCCGAGGTACTGGTTGTGCAGGTTCAGGAACGACTGAGTGGTCGACATCCGGACCGGCGACGGCATGAGCGGCTGCGAGTTGCCGTTCGCTCCACTGCGAACGAGGCCGTAGCCGGCCGTCGTGAATGTGGCCGCCTTCAATTCCTTGCGCGTGAAGTTGTCGACATAGCTCGCCGGTGCGAGCTCTCCGACGGGCAGCTCGACGTCGCCTTGGTCGAACACGACGACTGCGACGTCGTACTGGAAGCCGAAGTTGGCGGCCCGGTTCGGATGCGCGGTCACCTCGGTGGCCTCGAAGACGACGTTGTCGTCCTCCTCGGCGTCGAGCACATCGCCGAAGTGCAGGGTGACATCGGAGAGCACCGAGCAGTGACCGGCAGTGAGGAACACGCCGGGGGCGATGAGTGAACCGGAGCACTGGCGCTGCGTGCCGCCCGGATCGAAGCCTCGCATGGCTCCGACGTAGTCGGATTCGGTGTCGGGTTGGCCGTTCGTGATGGCACGTGCGGTCGTCGGGAGCAGGCCGATGACGGCGATGGCGGTCAAGGTGGCGGTGATCTTCCTCACGGGTCGATCCTTTCGAGAGGTGGTCGGTCCGGGCCCGCTGGACGGACCCGGACGTGCATCGTCGCCCGCCCTTTGAAGCTTGAAGGATCGTCAAGCTCTTGATGAGAACTTGAGGAATCTGCGCGCCCTCGGTCGTCAAGGTCCGATCGTCACCGGTCGACGTGCGGCGATGATGACATCGGCTGAGTCGACGGCAACGACGCGCACCGTCATCGGTTCTGTCAGGTAGGGGCCGCCGGAATCGGCCGGTGGCTCCTCAGTCGAACCACCCAACCACACCTCATGCTCGGAGCCGGTCCACGCCCAATAGGCCTGTCCGTCCGACGCGGTCACGGTCAGCGCGTATCGGACCGCCGGTTCGATCGGCTCCCACGACAGCAATGGATGTTCGCCGTTTCCGGAGCTGGGTGTCGTCATAGTGATCGTGGCGATGCCGTCGAGGTCGGCGAGCTCGCTGGCGGGCGCAGGCGACACGGTCGTCGCCGCCGGTGCCGCGTTCTCGGCCGCGCCCACCTCGGAGGTCGTTGCCGCAGAAGCGCTCGTGTCTTCGTCGTCCGTCGATGCAGTGGACGCCCGCTCGGACGGAGGGACCGTCCTGGTCGACGTCGCGTCGTCGGCGGGCGACGAACCACCGCATGCCGCCAATGCGGCCAGCATCCACAACGACGTCACCTGAGCGGGCCGAAAGGATCTCATGGCTGTTGGATGGCTTCCACGGCCAGGTCCCTGAGCTCGTCGTCGCCGAGTAGGTGGGCGACTGTGGCGATGGCGGCCAGATCGTTCTTGTTGGCGGCAGCCGCTGCGGCGGTGTACCTGTCTCGGAGCACGTTGCGGAGTTCGAGCGTCAACTGGTCGGCCCCCGACCCGGTGCTCGGGCCGAGGGCGCCGGACGCCACACCGGCGATCACGGCCAACCAGAACTCGTTGATGTCGAAGCGTTCCTCTGCTGCGACCATCTTCGCGAGGATGTCGGTCACGACGTCTGCGACGACCGTCATGAACTGCCCGGGGCTGTCGATGTTGCGCGACGCGTTGCGTGGCAGCGCCATCGCGATCTGTTGCCGCGTCGTAGAGCAACCTGTTCACGGCATTTCGGTCGAACGATCCGTCGTCGATCGAGGCCGCGATCGCCGCACCATCTTTGATCAGGGCGGTAATCGTCGCCATCTGCTCCGGGTCGGACGTGCCTGCGTCACCTCGCCGGACTGCGCTCCACCACGCCCGCTGCACGCTCAACTTCCCACCGGCGTTCGCGACATCGTCGCCGACCTCGGCGGCTCGTGTGGTGAACGAGCCGGTGATCGAGCAGCATCCGGCGCCGACGATGTCGAGCGGGATCGGTTCGAGCTCGCCGGCACCGAACGACAGATCCACCGGCAAGCGATCGATGCCGTACACGAGGACCTCGCCCGTCGCCGAGAGTGACGTCGGTAACAACTGAGGCTCGGAGGCGGAGCCCGCGACGCTGCCGGTGCTGTCGATCAGCAACTCGGCCCGTGCGTCGTCGGTGGCTCCGACGACGTCCTGGGCTCGATACCGGAACTCCCCCGTCGGGATGCCTCCTTGCCAGATCACGTCGAAGCCCCCGGAACTCTGCCCATAGCCGTAGGCGTCCTCGAACTCGACGCGCACGTCCCAGACGATGACCCCCTCCCATCGGCCGTCGACGAAACCCGGCGCGACGGGTTGTGCGGCGGAGACCGGACCGACAACCAGTGCGCACACGAGCATGGCCGCGACGAGCCGTGTCGAGCTCGAAGATCGTCGCCGACGAGGCCGCCCCATGGCGCGTCGCTGTCTCACCGGGAAGACGGGAACGGAATGGATTCAGTCGTCGAGTTTGAGGGCGGAGATGAAGACATCGCCGGGTACCTCGACCCGACCGATCGACTTCATCTTCTTCTTGCCCTCTTTCTGCTTCTCGAGCAGCTTGCGCTTGCGGCTGATGTCACCGCCGTAGCACTTCGCAGTCACGTCCTTGCGGCGCGCCTTGACCGTCTCGCGGCTGATCACCTTGCCACCGATCGCGGCCTGGATCGGCACGTCGAACATCTGGCGCGGGATCAGTTCCTTGAGCTTCTCGCACATCCGGCGGCCGTAGGCCTCGGCGTTCTCACGGTGAACGATGGTCGAGAACGCATCGGCGGGAAGCCCGTTGAGCAAGATGTCGACCTTGACCAGGTTCGCCCTCTGGTACCCGGCCAACTCGTAGTCGAGCGAGGCGTAGCCCTGACTCCGCGACTTGAGCTGGTCGAAGAAGTCGACGACGACCTCGGCGAGCGGGATCTCGTAGTCGAGCTCGACCCGCTCGGGCGACAGGTACTCCATCCGCTTCATCTCACCGCGGCGGGTCTGGCACAAATCCATCAGCGCGCCCGTGTACTCCTTGGGCGTGATGATCGACACCTTGAACACCGGCTCCTCGATCGTGTCGATCTTCTGCACGACCGGCAGTTCGGCCGGGTTGCTGACCACCGTCATGTCGCCGGTCGTCTGCGTGACGCGGTACTCGACCGAGGGCGCGGTGGCGATGAGGGCCAGATCGAACTCACGCTCGAGGCGCTCCTTGACGATCTCCATGTGGAGCAGGCCGAGGAAGCCGCACCGGAACCCGAACCCGAGCGCGCCCGACGATTCGGGCGTGTAGCTGATCGATGCATCGTTGAGCTTCAGCTTCGCCAACGAGTCCCGGAGGTCCTCGAAGTCGTCGCCGTCGATCGGGAACAGACCCGAGAACACCATCGGCTTCGGGTCCTGGTAGCCGGGGAGGGGTTCGGTGGAGCCCTTCGACGCCGTCGTCACCGTTTCGCCGGAACGTGCCTCGCCGACGTCCTTGATGCCGGCGATCAGGTAGCCGACCTCACCCGGACCGAGCTCCTCGACCGGCGTCGGGACCGGCTTGCGGACCCCGATCTCGATCGCCTCGTGGTCCGCTCCGGTCTGCATGAAGTGCAGCTTCGTGCCCGACGCCATGCAGCCGTTCATCACCCGGACCGACGACACGACGCCGCGGTACTGGTCGAACTGGGAGTCGAAGATGAGCGCCTGGAGCGGCGCATCGGCGTCGCCGACCGGTGCGGGGATCTTCTCGGCGATCGCGTCGAGCAGTTCGGGGATGCCCTCCCCGGTCTTGGCGGAGATCTTCAGGATGTCTTCGGCGGGGATGCCGAGGACGTGCTCGATCTCCATTGCGTACCGATCGGGGTCGGCCGCCGGCAGATCGATCTTGTTGAGGCAGGCGACGATCTCCAGATCGTGCTCGAGCGCCAGGTAGCAGTTGGCGAGGGTCTGGGCCTCGATGCCCTGCGCCGCGTCGACGACGAGCACGACGCCTTCGCAGGCAGCGAGCGACCGGCTGACCTCGTACCCGAAGTCGACGTGACCCGGGGTGTCGATCAGGTGGTAGACGTGCCCGTTCCACTCCACCCGGACGTTCTGGGCCTTGATCGTGATGCCGCGCTCGCGCTCGAGGTCCATCGAGTCGAGGTACTGCGCCTTCATGTCGCGCGACTGGACCGCACCGGTGATCTCGAGAATGCGATCGGACAGCGTCGACTTGCCGTGGTCGATGTGCGCGATGATCGAGAAGTTGCGGATCCGGGACAGCTCCATGGCGAACCCCCACGCTACCGGGCGACCGAGATCGCCCGAGGGGACGACGCGATCGATCCGCGAGCCAGGTGCCGAGGGCACGCCCCACCGCTCATGTGCGCTGATGTCGAGTCGAACGGCCGTCGCAACCAGCCCGGGAGGACTCTCGGCCGGGACGAGCATCGCGCCAGGCTGCGCCCGGAGGCTCCGTCACCGACGCCGTGCATGCCACGCGTCGCGATCCGCCCGAATCGTGAGCCCCGACGACCACCGGATTCGCCGCCGCCCGCCGTGCGGCGGATGGTCCGACCTGGGCACGATGGCGCCGGCGTGCGAGCCCCATCGCCATCTCGTGCACCAGTCGTCCACCCGTGACGCGTTGGGGTTCTGCCGGGCCCGCCGGTAGCATCCATGCGCTGCTCGATGAACGTCGCCGACACCGTCGGGCCGGAAATTCGACGCACACGATCGATACTCAGATCGACACGACACACGATCGATACGACAGAGGGATTGCCCCGTGGCCAACATCAAGAGCCAGAAAAAGCGCAACATCACCAACGCGAAGGCCCACGAGCGCAACAAGGCCGTCCGAAGCGAGTTGAAGAGCCGCGTGAAGGCGGCGGCGACGGGCGACGTCGAGGCCGTACGCATGGCGATCAAGAAGATCGACACCGCCGCCCAGAAGGGCGTCATCCACAAGAACGCTGCGGCCCGCAAGAAGAGTCGTCTGATGAAGAAGGTCAACGCCGACGCCTGACGACGAGGTCATCCTCCGCATCGTCTGACCGGAGCCCGGGAGGCGTCAGCCCCCGGGCTCCGTCGCGTCCGATCACACCTCGGTAGCCTGGCCAACATGTTCACCCGCATCCGTCAGGGTTGGGAACTCACGAAGAAGGCGTGGGGGGTGGTCCGCTCGAATCCCAAGCTCGTGCGACTGCCCGTGACGGGCGGCGTCCTCGCACTCGTCGCCGCGCTCGTCCTCGCGACACCCGGGATCGCCCTGGTCGCCACCCAGACGACAGCGGCGCAGGTGGTGGGCGTGCTGCTCATCGCAGTCGGTTCGTACCTGGCGTCGTTCCTCGTCATCTTCTACAACGTGGCACTCGCAGCGGCGGCCGACGAGGCGCTCCAGGGCCGCGACCCCGACCTCACCGCTGCCAAGGACGTCGCCCGGAGCCGGATCCGCGTGATCGCTGCGTGGGCACTCGTCTCTGCGGTCGTGTCGCTCGCATTGTCAGCGCTACGCGACCGCGGTGGACTGATCGGCGACATCGCAGCGTCGATCGGCGCCGCCGTGTGGTCGCTGGTGACGTTCCTCGTCGTCCCGGTCCTCGCCTTCGAAGACATCGGACCGATCGATGCGATAAAGCGATCCACGCAGCTCGTCCGGCAACGATGGGGCCAACAGGTCGCCGGCAACCTCGCGATCGGCGGGATCTCCGGACTCGTCATCCTCGCCGGAGGCGCCTTCGTCGTGCTCGGCATCGTCCTCCTCACCGCCGGATCGATCAGCATGACGGTGCTCGGTGCTGTGCTGATCGTCGCCGGGCTGTCGGCTGCCGTCGCCGGAGCAGTGTTCGCCGGCGCGACGCGCGGTGTGTTCGGCGTGGCCCTGTACCACTTCGTCGTCGAGGATCGGGCGATCGGGCCATTCACCGCCCCCGAGCTCGAGGGCGCTGCTCGCGCCCGCTGAAACGACCCGGCTTCGATGGCGACCGTGCCCGACACCGACCGGCGAACGGGGCGTCCCATCCGACACCACGACACGATCGTGTGGTGGCACCTCGCGACGGCCATCGACGTCGTGCACATGCCGATCGTGATCGCCCTCGTCGTGCTCGGCGCGATCTACTTCTCGGGGCCGGTGTTCGTGTTCCTCCTCACTCTGATGGTCGTACTCCAGGTCGCAGTCCTCGGCTGTCCGGTGATGTGGTTGACCGGCCAGCTCCGCAAGATCCACGACCCCGACTACGAGGTCCAGTGGTCGTTCACGGCTTGGCTCTACCAGCGCTACGGACGCTGGGTCGGCATCGGGGTCTTCGTGTCGCTGGCCACGCTGACGCTCGCGTTGAAGATCCTGTGGTTCTGATCAGCGTCGGGCACCGAGCCGGCTGAGACGCGCCACCAGGACCTCCATCACCAACTCGCTCGCCAGATCGGTATCCCCGCGCAGATCGAGGTCGGCCTTCGCCAACAGCTGGATCGCGCGTCTCACGTTCCCCCCGCCCAACCGGCGGTAGTTGGCGAGCGCCTTCTTCGCCGGGAACCCGGGCTTGATTCCCATCGCCTCAGCGGCGTCGGCGTCACTCCGTGCATCGACGCCGTCGAGGCGCGCCAACCGGCCGTAGTGGGTGTGCAGGATCGCCATGATCTGGAGTGGGTGACGATCGCCGCCGTGGATCATGCGGCCCATCAAGGTCAGTGCCTTCGTCGTCTGCCCGGCGTCGATCGCATCGGTGAAATCCCACGGCGGCACGCCGCCCGCCTCACCCAGGAAGGGCTCGACGTCGGGCGCCGAGATCTTCGTGCCCTCGCCGTACGTCGATCGGAGGACGGCGAGCAACCCGGCGAGCCGGCCTGAGTCCTCTCCGAGCTGGTCGGCGATGCGGGCCGCTGCCCCGCCGTCGAGGCGAAGTCCTTGTTCTGCGGCCTCGGCCCGCACCCACGTGTGGCGATCCTTGGCCCGGCTCGGCGGACTGGTGTTGACGATCACCCCGCCGCCCGTCTGCACGGCGTCGACCAGCTTCTTCGCGATGCGCCCGCCACCCCCCACGAGCACGAGATCGGTCGTCGGGAGCGGATCGCCGAGATAGCCGAGCAGAGCTGTCAGTTGGTCGGTGGTGAAACGACCGATCCCTCGTGCGACGACGACCCGCTTCTCGGAGAGGAACGGCATCGTCTGGGCCGCATCGACGACCTGGCGGAGCTCGTACTCGTCGCCGTCGAACTCGTCGACCATGAGACTGCGATCGCTGTCGCCGATGAGCTGATGGACGAGATCGTGCGCCTTCGAGCGCAGGATCGACTCCTCGTCACCGGTCAGCAGGTGGACTCCCATGGCGACCCGCATTCATAGCAGCATCCTGTCGGATCCCGTCGCCGGCGGGATCGAGACGTCGGGCTCGACCGGCACCAGCGCGCCGCCGGCCACCGATCATCGCGCCGGCGATGACCACTGCCAGGAGCACCCAACCCATCCAGGTGACCGTGCCGCCGGGTTCGAGCTGCTCTCCCAAGACTGCGACCGTGTCGACCCACCTGACACCCAGCCGACACGGGAACATCACCACGGGGGCCACGGCGGGCACGACGCCCGCGACGAGTCCGGCGGGCAGCCCGTAGAGCATCACGAACCCGGCCACGGGCACTGCCAGCAGATTGGCCGGCACGCTGACCAGCGGCAGCCTGCCGAAGACCCACACCGCGGGGACGACAACGCCCACCTGGGCACCGAGTGTCACCCCCACCGGCATTGCGAACATGCCCAGCGGTCGCATCCGCTCGGCCAACCAGGGACCCACGGTCGCGACGCCTGCGGTCGCGCCGACCGACAACCAGAAGCCGACCGAGTGCACCAGCAGCGGGTCGACCAGCAAGAGCGTGGTCACCGCGAGGCACAGGATGCGGGTCGGGGCCCGCTCGCGGCCGACCACGAACGCCGTCGACGAAAGCGCAGCCATCGCTCCGGCGCGCACGATGGACGGCTCGAACCGGGTCAGGCTGACGAACCACGCGATCAGCCCGATCGTGACCGCCCACCGCGCCCACGGCCGCAACACCCGCAGCAGCGGACCTGCCGCTGCGAGGACGAAACTGACGTTCTGCCCGGAGACCGCGGTCAGGTGGCTGAGGCCACTTGCTCGGAATCGGTCGACCATGGCACGCGGCTGATCGCGGTCGTCGCCGACGACGAGGCCGCGGTACAGCGCGCCGTCGTCGCCCGGTAGGACCGATCCGCCCCGCTCGATCGCAGCACGCACGCGGTTCGACGCTCGATCGAGTGGGCCACCGGCGGCGACGTCGCTCACCCAGTCGAGGCGGAACTCACCGACGACGTGTTGCCATGCCACGCGCGATCGCCGTTGGTCATCGATGCCTCGGCGCTCTCCGGCCACGCGCACGAACTCGCCGCCGCGCCACTCTCCGACCCGCAGCCGCAGCGCTCGGCCGCGTGCCCACAGCTCGAATCGCTGCCCCTCGATCTCGACGATGACCCGCGTCGCCGATCCGTACGGCTGTGGATCGTCGACGAGTCGTACCCATCCCTCGTGCGGTCCGAGTGCCCGCGGCGCGAGTCCGTCACGTTCCGACGACGACCGCCCGCCCCCGCGATCCCGACCGCCAGCAGGATCGCGAGCAGCCACCACCGACGTTGCTCGCTCCGGCCGATGACCAACCACATGAGTCCGCCGATCGCTCCGCCGGTCCTCCAGTCGCCGCCCCGTACGGCGACGGCCGTGGCGACGGCGACACCCGCCACGGCTCGATCGGTGAGTGGGAGCCGCCCGCCGATCGCTGCGAGCCCGTAGGCTTGGCGGATCGATACGATGACCCGCCACGACCAGCCGGGGCCCCGACCGACGACGTCGGCGGCGCCGCTCACGGCCGGACCGCGCTGGTATCGCGCCCGCATCCGAGTGTTCGGGCCGATCCTGGGGATCGTCCCGATGATCGTGCTCGGCGCCATCGCGATGACGGCACTGTGGCTCGGTGATGGGCGTTCGAGCGGCCTGATCGGCCTGATCGGCGGAGTGACAGCGGCGCCCGGGCTCCTGGTTGCCGGAGCGCCGTTCTCCGACGACGCCGGCTACCCGCTCGCGGTGCTGGCGAGCGTGCCGCTCTGGCTGCTCCTCGGGTTGATCGCGTCGCGGCGAGCGACGCGACCCGTCCTGGCCTCGTGGCTCGACTTCTGGCGTGAGCTGATGTGGCTGACGATCGGCGTGATGATGGGCGCGATCGGCGCCCTGATCGCGGCCACGGCGATCCTCGGCGAGTCACTGATCCTCTGATCGGCGAAAAGCGGCACCGGAACCCCGCGGCCGACATCAGACCATCACCAGCCCGCGCAGCGCATCGAGCTTGGCAGGCCCGATGCCCGGGACACGGTCGAGCTCGTCGACCGAGGCGAACGGCCCATGTCGCTCCCGATCGTCGACGATCGCAGCCGCGGTGGCGGGCCCGACCCCCGGCAGCGTCTCGAGCTCCGTCGCCGTCGCCCGATTGAGATCGAGGGGGCCGGCCGGCACGTCGACATCGGCCGAGCCGGGCGGTGCCGAGGGGACCGCAGCCGGGTCGACCTCGCCCACGACGGGCACATAGATGCGCTGTCCGTCGGCGACGAGCGCAGCCAGGTTCAGCCCGTCGAGGTCGGCGTCAGCAGCTGCGCCGCCGGCGGCATCGATCGCCATGTGCACCCGAGCTCCGGCCTGCAATCGATACACGCCGGGCCCGGTGACCGCCCCTGCGACATGGACGACGACGGGCTCGACGGTGGGCTCGACAACGGGCTCGACGGCGGGTCCGGCGACCGGCGCGACGGGTTCGCTCCGCGGTCCCGAGCCGGGCGGCGGCAAGGTCGAGTCCGGGCCGGCAGAGCCGGAGCCGATCGCCACCGGCAAGACGGCCTCGGTCGACGGCGCCGGCGCCCGCACCAACCAGTAGGCGCCGGCCACGACGGACACGACGCACAGAGCGACGACGACGAGGCGAGCCGTACCGAACCACACCACCCACTGTGCTCCGACTGAGCCAACGCGACGGGGCGGCAGGGGTCGCGGCGGCAACTCGGGCGTGTCGGACATCGAGGACCTCCGTGGACGGTGCGCACATGCGCACGCTCGACATCGGAGGAAGTCGGAAGCGGCCAGGGTAGCGGAGTCATCCGTCGGTTCGACATGAATCCGATCAAGCCGGAGGCGCGATGTGTCGACACAGAGGAATGGGAATCGAGCGGGATGTGTTGTCCGAGGCACGGGCGCTGGGCGTCCGATTGTCAGCCGGAGCACCCGTGCGGTGGCTCTCGCCGCGTGGCCACCTCGACCCGCTCGTACAACGCGAGGCACCCGCCGAGGTGCTGGAGACACTCGACGAAGTGCACCGGGTGCTCGGCGGGGATCGCCTCGCGCTCGCTCGCAAGCACACCGGCGAGCTCCGGCCCGACCTGGTGATCGCGTCCACGGGTCAGATCGTCGAGGTCGATGAGCTCCAGCACTTCACCGGGGCTCGCCAGACCACGCTCCAGCGATACGCCACCGGGTGCTCATTGGGGTTCTCGATCAACGACTATCGGACGCTGATCGACTCGTGGCGGGCCCGGGCGGAGGCAGTCTTCACGCGACGCTGGAGCCCCGACTTCGACTTCGCCGGCGGTCGGCGCGCCCAGCGCGCCTACGCGGACGCGCTGCTCGATCTGCTCGCTCCGGTGTTCACCGGGCTCGCCGTGGTTCGGCTCCCCGCGCCCGATGCGAACGTCGCCACCGCCGTCGGGCACCTGGTCGCCGTTGCGGCCTGAGTCCGTGCCCCGACCGTCGGCCGCGGCTCAGAACAGACGCGACGTCAGCAACTTGCGGTACGTCGCCGTGCGTGGGTCGTGTGGACCCATCAATTCGAGGATGTCGACGAACTGCTGACGAGCGTCGTCGTCGTCCTTGACGAGGTCGAGCAACCCCGTGAGCGTCGCGTCATGGTCGTCGTCCGGCTCGATGCCGACCCGCGCCCTGGCGGCGATCACACGGGTGCGATCGGTCTCCGGGATCCGCCCCACGAGCTGGAGAGCCTCGTCGGTGTCGCCACGTTCGACCAGCAACTCGGCGAGAGCGACGATCGCTTCCTCGTGCGCCGGATCCGTCTGCAGCGCCAGCCGCAGCGAGGCCTCGTCGCCGGCTGCCACGAGCATCGCCACCGCTGACTCCTCCTGCGTCGGGAGCAGGCGCTGCACGAAGTCGCGGACCTCGTGCTCGCCCTGGGCCCCCATGAACGCATCGACGGGCTGTCCGTCACGGAAGCCGACGACCATCGGGATCGACTGGACACGGAATGCCTGGGCGATACCCGGATTGGCGTCGATGTCGACCTTGACCAGCACCACCGACCCGTTCGTCTCGGCAACCACCTTGTCGAGAACCGGCCCGAGCGTCTTGCAAGGGCCACACCACTCGGCCCACAGGTCGACGACGACCGGCGTCGTCGTCGAACGGTCGATGACCTCGGTCTGGAAGGTTGCGTCGGTGACATCGATGGACATGCTCGAAACCCTACCGGCGCGCCCCCGGGCCTCGATCGGCCGACGGAGCCAGGAGTACACCCTCGATCGCGTCAGCGCTGCGTGAGGGTACCCTTCGAATCGTGAGCGACGAGAGCCTCCGCTGGCTGGCAACGCAGCCCGATCTGACCGATCCGGTGCTGGTCGTCATGCTCACCGGGTGGATCGATGCCGGCGGCGCCGCTCGAGCTGCCCTCGAAGCGATCGAGCAGGATGCCGAGGCATCACCCCTCGCCGAGTTCGACGACGACGTGTACATCGACTACCGCGCCCGCCGGCCGACCATGGAATTGCGCGACGGTCTCCACTCCGTGCTGCAGTGGGAGCGGATCACGATCTCGACGGGCGGCGATCGCACCGGCCGCGATCTGGTGCTTCTCACCGGCCCCGAACCCGACATGGCGTGGCACCGCTTCACCCGGATCGTCGGCCAGCTCGCCGTCGACCTCGGGGTGCGCCGGATGGCGCACGTCGGCGCCTACCCGTTCGCCGTGCCCCACACCCGCCCGGCCCGATTGTCGGTGAGCAGTCCCTCTCAAGACGTGCTCGCACGAGTGCCGTTCCTCCGAAGCTCGATCGACGTGCCGGCCGGCGTCGCCGCATCGCTCGAGCGCGAGATGCACGACCGAGGTATTCCGTCGCTCGGCATCTGGGCCCAGGTCCCGCACTACATCGCGTCGATGTCGTACCCGGCCGCCAGCGTGGCACTGCTCGACGGTCTCCGCGAGGCGACCGGCATCGTCATCGACGCCGCTTCCCTGCGGAGCGAAGTCCTGATCCAGGGTCGTCGCCTCGACGCCATGATCGCCGGCAACGCCGAACACGCGACGATGATCGAGCAATTGGAGCAGATCTACGACGCCGGTGACGACGACACAGAGGTCGTCCGTGGCGGACCGTCCCTGGAGATGCTCTCCGGTGACGAGCTCGCCGCGGAGGTCGAGGAGTTCCTCCGCGACCAGGACTGACCCACTGCTCGACACGCTCCGGGCCGAGACGGGTCGGTACCGTCCGGATCATGAAGGTCGACGCATCTCTCACCGGTTCGATCGGCAACGCCGGCCAGCGTGCCGCCGATCTCGAGTCGGCTGGCTACTCGGGGGCGTGGACCGCCGAGACGGCCCATGATCCCTTCTTGCCCCTCGCAGTCGCGGCGTCGACGACCACCGAGATCGAGCTGGGTACATCGATCGCGGTCGCCTTCGCGCGCAACCCGATGCTGTTGGCCAACATCGGCTGGGACCTCCAGGCCCTGTCACGAGGTCGGTTCGTGCTCGGTCTCGGGAGCCAGATCAAGCCCCACATCACCAAGCGGTTCTCGATGGAGTGGAGCCGGCCCGCAGCCCGGATGCGCGAGATGATCCAAGCCGTCCGGGCGATCTGGGACACCTGGGAGAGCGGCACACCCCTCCAGTTCCGGGGCGAGTTCTACCGGCACACCTTGATGACGCCGTTCTTCACCCCGGATGCCGCTGAGCTGGGCGACTCGGGCGTGCCGAGGATCTTCCTCGCCGGCGTTGGAACGTTGATGACCGAGGTCGCGGGCGAGGTGTGCGACGGCTTCTTCTGCCACGGGTTCACGACCGAGAAGTACCTGCGGGAGGTCACCATCCCGGCCCTCGAGCGCGGGCGGGCGAGGGCGGGTGCGTCGATGGCGGACTTCGAGATCGTCGGTCCCTCGTTCGTCGTGACCGGCACGAACGACGAGCAGATGGAGCGGGCGGCGACCGCCACCCGCCAACAGATCGCGTTCTACGGATCGACGCCCGCGTACCGAGGTGTGCTCGAGATCCACGGGTGGGGTGGGCTACAGGACGAGCTCAACACGCTGTCCAAACAGGGCAGGTGGGCTGAGATGGGCGAACTCGTCGACGACGAGATCCTCAACACGTTCGCCGTGGTGGCGGCCCCGGAGGAGGTGGCACCGGAGCTCGGGCGGCGATACGGCGACGTGATCGACCGCGTGTCGTTCTATGCACCCTACGAGAGTGATCCGGAGCGTTGGACCGGTGTCATGGAGGGCATCAAGGCGCTCTGAACCGGACGACTGCGTCGATCCCGCCCGCGGGCGCGCGCCGGAGCTCGGCGGTGCCGTCGGCGGCGGCGACCAACTGGTGGACGATCGACAGGCCGAGGCCGGAGCCGCCGGGCATCGCTTCGCTTCCTCGCCAGAACCGGTCGAACGCGTGCCGCCGATCCTCGTCGCTGAGTCCGGGACCCTCGTCGGTCACGTGCAGCTCGGCGTTGTCCAGACCTGGGACCACCGTGACGCGCAGCGTCGAACCGTGGGGTGACGCGTCGAGCGCGTTGTCGACGAGATTGTCGATGATCTGCTCGACCGAGCCGGCGATCGCAAGAACTCGTACCGACGCCGGGGTGGCGATCTCCACCGTGATGGAGCGTTCCGTCGCCAGCGGCATCCAGTGGTCGGCCCGCTCACGCGCGATCCTTCCGAGGTCGACCTCGACGGGGCCCACCGCGGCGTCCTCGGCACGGCTGAGTACGAGCAAGCCCTCGATCATGCGATGGAGCCGATCGGTCTCGACGAGCGCGGCATCGACCATGTGCATCGTGTCGGCGTCGTGATCGACCTGCTGTGCCACCTGCTCGAGCCGGAGCCGCAGTGCGGTCAACGGTGTGCGGAGCTGGTGCGATGCGGTCCCGGCGAAGGCGCGCTGACGTTCGACCAACTGCTGCAGCCGACCCGCCATCGAGTTGAAGGATGTCGCGAGCGCACGCACCTCGGGCGGACCCATCGAGTTGTCAGCCCGGGTGCGGAGCTGGCCGGCCGCGAGACGATCGGTGGCCAGCTGGAGACGTCGCATCGGACGCGTGACGCTGCGGGCGAACACCCACGCCACGCCGACGGCGATCAGCAGTGACAGCAGCGCGACGAAGAGCAGTCCCCGGACTCGACCGCTGACACGCTCATCGATGACGCGGGCGGGCGCCGTGATCCGGACTGCGCCGACTCGGTCCACACCGGACAGGACGGGTACCGAGACGAAGAACAAGTTCTCGCCCAGCGTCTGCGAGAACCGTTCACCCGTCTGGGGCTGGCCGAGTTCGAGCGCGCTCTCGATCTCGGGCCGATTGGAATAGTCCTCGTCCAGCACGGCGTCGTCGGAGCCGACGACGCCGGTCGCCGATGCATCGACGATCGCCACCCTCACGCCCTCCTCCGCGGCGTACCGGGCGACGAGCGCCCAGAGCGCCGGTTCGTCGCGTGCCGTGCCGCCTTCGAGCGCCTCCTCGGCTCGCCCCCCGAGGATGAACGCGTCGCGTTCCAGCTTCGTGGCGAGGCGATCGGTCTCGACGCGTTCGAGGTGGGACGCCAGCGGGATGTCGTGGATCGCGAGAACGAGCGCCACCACACCGACGAGAATCAGGAGGAGACGATTCCTCACCCGGCATCCTGTGATGCGATCGACGGCGGGACCTCGAGCCGGAACCCGACTCCTCGTACGGCCGCGATCCATCGAGGATCACCGAGCTTGCGCCTGATCCCGGCCACGTGGGCATCGACCGTCTTGGTCGGCCCGAACCAGTTCGCGTCCCAGACGTGTTCGATGATGTCCGTGCGGGTCCGGACAGCTCCGGCGTCGTCGGCCAGGAACGCCAGCAACTCGAACTCCTTGGGCGTGAGGGCCAACTCGACCCCGTCCAAGGTCACCCGATGTGTTCGTCGGTCGACACGAAGGTGTCCGACCACTGTCTCGGCGTCGACGACATCCGTCGGTGCCCCGTCGGCCACGGTGTTGGCGCGACGAGTCACGGCTCGGATCCGGGCCACGAGCTCACGGAAACCGAACGGCTTCACGACGTAGTCATCGGCGCCGAGCTCGAGGCCGAGCACCCGATCGAGCTCCTCGCCCCGCGCGGTGATGACGATGATCGGGACGTTCGACTCGGAGCGAATCGCCCGACAGACGTCGTAACCGTCCATGTCGGGGAGCCCGAGGTCGAGCAGCACGACATCGCCGTAGTCGGACTCGATCGCTGCTCTGCCCGTGGCGACCCTCCGAACGTCGTAGCCTGCGGTGGCGAGGGACTCGCTCAACGAGCTCGCGATCGAGGCGTCGTCTTCTACCAAGAGAACGTGCACCGCATCATTCTCGTCCTTCGCCGCCGCTCCGAGCGGTCTCCCCCGGCCTTCTGCCGATCTCGCGCCGCTTCTTGGACGTTTCTTGGATGTTCCCGACCCGACAGGTGGGCACGCCCTCCGTACGGTCGTCCACACACGTCGAGGAATCGACGTTCAGACGCCCCCCTCCCCCCAAAGAAGAACGGAGCACATCATGAAGACCAAGATCGCCACGGCGCTCTCGTTGGTCGGCGTCCTCGGCGCCGGCTCGGCCGCCGCTCTCGTCAACACCCAGATCCTCGACAGCGGCCCGACCGAGTCCGGAGCATCCGCTGCGATCCTGCCTCCCCCGACCAACGTCGCGGTGACCGTTCCGCCGATCGATGACGACTCCACGACGACGGCTGCGCCGACCACGACCGCCACCACGACGATGCCGACGACGACCACGCAGGCGCCGACCACGACGGCCGCTCCAGCGAGTGGCATGCTCACCGCATTCAACGTCGGTGATGCGGGCGTCGTCACGGTCGACGTGATCGGCGGCCGTCTGGTGCTGGTGTCCGCCGAGCCGAAGTCCGGCTGGACGGTGACCAAGGCCGAGGGCGACGACGACAGCGACGACGACCGGGATGAGGGCGTCGAGGTCGAATTCCGATCAGCGACCGTCCGCGTCGAGTTCGAAGCGGTGCTGGTCGACGGCCAGATCGTGCCTCGCGTCGAATCCAAGTCGATCGGCGGCACGAGCGGCTCGGCCGGCAGCACGGGTAGCACCGGAACCGTTCCGAACACCATCCCCTCCAACACCATCGACGACGATCACGAGGACGACGACCGCGACGACGATCACGAGGACGACCGCGACGACGATCACGAGGACGACCGCGACGACGACCGCGACGATCACGAGGACGACGACCGCGACGACGACCGCGACGACGACCGCGACGACGACCGCGACGACGACCGCGACGATGACTGACCTCGACCTTCAGCGGGCCGAGCGGCTCGCGGCGCTCCGGCACCGGCGTCCCGGCACGCCTCGAGTCGAGTCGGCGACGGCCACTGCTGTCGACCCGAGCGATCCGTTCGGCGGATCGAGCGGCTCCGCCGAACGTGACCGGCGGCGGCGATCACCCGCCACCACGGCGAAGATCGTGACCGTCGGCGCCTCGACGACAGCCGTTCTCGGGATGATGGCGGGCTACGGCATCGCCGATCGCGTGGCCGCGTCGGATCCCGTTGTCGTGCCGGCCGGCGACGTCGCTCTGCCGCCCGCGGTCGCTCAACCACCGACGGGACCGCTCGCACCCCCGGCGGCGGCTCCGAACGTGGCGACGACTGCACCGCAGGTCGTCGTGGTCATGGTCGACACGGCGACGGGCGCGCTCATCGCCACCGGCGACGCATCACTCCTCGACGATCTCCAGCGTGCCACGGCCACGCCCATCGACGGAACCATGCCGGCCGACACCGCCACACCCGAGACGACTGCGAGTCCGACGCCGACCGCACCGCCGGCCCCATCGACCCTCGAACCCGTCACTGCCCCGATCGCCGTCGATCTTGCGGTTCCTGCGCCGCCTCCACCACGGCCCGCCCCGGCCGCTGCCCCGACGCCGGCTCCGGCACCTCAGGCACAGCCACAAGCACAGGCGCAGAGCAGTGGGAGCTGACACCACCCACCGTGCCGCCGTCGCCCGCACGCGGGTGATGAGCTGTGCGGCGACGGTCATCGTCGTGGCTCCGTCGACCCCCGACGGCGGAGCCACGCTCGCCCGATCGGCAGCACACCGCCTCCATCAGCTCGAACAGCGATGGAGCCGATTCCTGGCCGGAAGCGAGATCTCGGGCCTCAACACCGCCGATGGATCGCCCCGGAGCATCAGCGGCGACACCGTTCGCCTGCTGACCGCTCTCGTCCGGGCGTGGCACGCGACCGGTGGCGCGTTCGACCCGACGCTGCTGGGCTCGTTGGTCGAGCTCGGCTACGCCGCCAGTCGGGACGACGAGAACGTGCGCACATCGCTCCCCGCATCGATCGTGGCGCGGGGAGCGCCCGACCGGATCCTGATCGACGAATCGGCGGGTGTGGCGCAGCTACCCCGCGGGACCGCAATCGACCCTGGCGGCCTCGGCAAGGGACTCGCAGCCGACATCGTCGTCGAGGAAGCCTTGACCCAGGGTGCCGCGGGTGCGCTGGTCGAGATCGGTGGCGACGTCCGGGTCGCGGGCACACCACCCACCGGCGACGCCTGGACCATCTCGATCGCCCCGGCGTTCGACCAAGGCCCTGCACGGATCGTCCGACTCACCGACGGAGGCGTGGCGACTTCGTCGTCCCGACTCCGGACCTGGAGCAGCGATGGACGGCGCCATCATCACATCATCGACGGGCGCCGACTGGTGTCGACCGACGGCGACGTCGTCGCCGCCACCGTGATCGCCGGATCCGCCGCCTGGGCCGAGGCGTTCACGAAGGTCGCCTTCGTCGACGGCGTCTCGACCGCACTCGCGACGTACCAGGAACGATCGCTCGCTGCGTCCGTCACGACCACCGACGGCTCTATCCATGATGCACCGGCGTGGGACGCCTTCGTGCAATGAGCGAACAGGTCTGGTGGTACCTCTCGCGCAGTTCGGGCATCGTCGCGCTCGTGTTGCTCGTCCTCAGCGTCGTCTGGGGCGTGCTCCTGTCGACCCGGGCACTCCGGCCGCACGATCGGCCGGCCTGGCTCCTCGACCTGCACCAGTGGCTCGGCGGGACAGCCCTCGTGATGACCGTGCTCCACCTGGTCGGCCTGTACCTCGACGGCTACATCGACTACGGGTTCACCGAATTGTTCGTCCCCGGCGCCAGCGACTACCGCCCGGTCGCGGTCGCGATCGGCGTGTTGTCGTTCTATGTGATGGTGACCGTGCAGGCGACGTCGTACATGCGGCGCTGGTTGTCCAAGCGACTCTGGCGCGGGATCCACGTGCTCTCGTACGGACTGGTGTGGGGGGCCGCCATCCACGCCGGTCTGGCCGGTACCGACACCGCCAACCGGGCATATCAGGTGCTCGCGATCGTCCTCACCCTGATCGCTGTCGCCGCGAGCGTGTTGCGCGTCGTTAGTCCGGGCCGGACCCAGCGGGCACCGGCGAGCTGACGCCGACCAGCCAGCGGCGCGTGTTCTCGCCGAGCTCGTCGGTGGCGTAGCCCCCCTCCTGCAACACGACGGTGGGGACACCGAGCTGGCGGACGAGCGCACCACATCGCTCGAAACCGTCGGCCGTCAGCGACAGATCGCTGATCGGATCGTCGAAGAAGGTGTCGAGACCGAGCGAGACGACGAGCAGCTCGGGTCCGAACGCCGCGATCTGCCCGCAGACATCGGTGAGCACGTCGATGTACTCGTCGTCCTCCGTTCCCTTGGCGAGCGGGACGTTGACCGTCGAGCCCAGGCCGGCGCCGGTCCCGGTCTCCTCCCGGTGGCCGGTCAAGTACGGGTACGCCGCGCTCGGGGTCACCATGGAGCGACACGAACTGGACATCGCCACGATCGTAGAAGATCTGCTGCGTGCCGTTGCCGTGGTGGTAGTCGACATCGAGCACCGTGATCCTGCCCCCTGTGCCCGCTGCCAGCTGGTGCGCTGCGATCGCCGCGTTGTTGAAGAAGCAATAGCCGCCGTAGGCACCCCGAGCGGCGTGGTGTCCGGGTGGTCGGCACAATCCGTAGGCGACGGGCTCGCCACCGAGCACCAGGTCGGCTGCGGTGAGCGCGACATCGACCGACGCTCGGGCAGCGTCGTAGGTGCCGTGCGTCAGCGGGGTCGTCGTCTCGAAACACCACCATCCGAGTCGCATGCCGATGTCGCTCGGTTCGGACGCGGGCCCCATGCCCTCACGGAGCGCCGGCATCGCGAACACGTCCGGTACGACATCGTGGGTGTACCCGTGACGCTGCTGGTACTCCTCCCACGCGATCTCGAGGAAGCCGACCAGACCCGGGTCGTGCACCTCCTCGATCGGCTCGATCCCCCATTCGTCCGGCGCGATGAACTCGAACGATTCGTCGGCGGCGAGCGCCGCTCGGATCATCTCGGCCCTACCGGGGTGCTCGAACGGTTCCTGGAACCCCGAGGATTCGATTTCGCGCTCGGGATGATGATGCCGGTGGCGCAGCGTGTACACGACCTTCACCCAACCATCCTCGCAGGCCGGCGGCGTGGAGGCACGCAGACAGAATCTCGAGGTTCGGTCCAGCGGGCGACGACATCGCGGCGGCACCACTTCCGGCGCTTCGACGGAGAAGACGGCCGTTCGAGCCTTCGGGCTCGACCGTCGAGATGGTCCGGATGACAGGCCCAGGCGATCCTGACGTTGTCCGATCGGTGGGTGACGTGACACGAAGCGTGATGTGTTACAGAATGATGACAGCGGGCGATACGTCAAGGAGATCCCATGCAGACACATCGCCATTCCGAGCAGACAGATCACGAGCACGCCATCACGTTCAACGGCCGGTCGGTCATCGACGAGCACGGGGCCAAGCTCGGTGCGATCACCGACGTGGTCTACGACCGGCGAGGCACCGATCCGGAGTACATCGTCGTCGACCCGGGCCCACTCCGCAAGCCCCACTACGTACCGATCCGGGGTGCCTACGAGACGATCGAAGGGTCGATCGTCGTGCCGTGGGACAAGCACTGGGTCAAGCTCTCCCCCAAGGCCGACAACGACCACATCCTCACCTCGGTCGACCGCCGCCTGCTCGAAGTCCACTACACCTCGTCCTGAGTGCCTCGGCGGGCCGCGTCCGTCGTCGTGTCCGCCGCGCCACCGGGCACGAGCACGGCGTGAGCCGACGTCGACCCGCCGTCGTCATCGGTGACCGGATCGACACCCTGACCGATGGGTTGACGATCGATGGGTTGACGATCGATGGGTTGACGATCGATGGGTTGACCGAACGGTGCACCACCCTGAGCCTCGGCTCCACGTCGCCACACGATCGCGGCGCGTCTCGGGGGACTCGCTGCCCGTTGCGACACGACTCGAGCCAACCGTCAGGACCCACCCTTGCGCCGGCCCGCATCGTCGTCCGTCGCGGGGTCGCGTCCCCAGTCCCGACGCCAGATCACGAGTGCCGCGGCGACCACGAGCACGACCAGCGCGGACCCGAGCGCCAGCCGAGCCCAACCGGACTCACCGTCGTCGCCGTCAGAACTGCCCCCGATTGCGCTCGGGTCGAAGGTGGTCGCGTCGTCGGCGACGATGTCGACCTGGCCCCGATCCGTCGACCGGGAGTGACGAACGAGAGCGGGTCCCGGATCGCCTCCCGGATCGCCGTCGTCCACCGCAGCCGCGGCGGTGGGCAGCATCATCGCGATCGTCGCTGCGACTCCTGCGAGCAGCGAGAGCACCACGAGGCGGCCGAGATGGGACCCCATGCCGTTTGGACGTGCCGGGAAGCGCCCTGGTTCCTCTGCGTGAGCTCAGTCGACCAGCTCGAGCGCTTCGGCGAGGTACTGCTCACGGCACTTGGCTCGCTGGAGCTTGCCGGAGCTGGTCTTGGGCAGGGTGCCGGGCTTGACGAGCATCACGTCGCGCGGTGGGAGGCCACAGACTTCGAGGGTGCGATGGTGGATGTCGTGGCTCACCTCGTCGGGATCGACCCCGTCGCCTGCCGTACGCACCTCGGCGACCACCACGACCGACTCCTTGCCCTTGTATCCCTCCATGCCGAACGCGATCACGTTTCCGGCCCGGACACCATCGAGACCGCCGACGGCGCGTTCGATGTCCTCGGGGAAGACGTTTCGACCACCGACGATGATGACGTCCTTGATGCGCCCGCACAGGATCAGCTGCCCGTCGAGCAGGTAAGCGAGATCACCGGTGCACAGCCAGTCGTCGTGGAACAGTGCCGCGGTCGCAGCCTCTCGTTTGTAGTAGCCGGACGTCACCGAGGTTCCGCGGAGCAGCAGCTCGCCGACGTGGCGCTCGGGGAGCTCCTCGTAGGTGTCGGGGTTGACGACCTTCATCTCCATCCCGGGCACGGCCGTACCGAGCAGCGGCAGGCGACGCGCCCGGACGGCGAGGTCGTCGGGATCGTCGATCTCGACCTCCTTCGCCACGCGCGAACGCTCCAACAGCTCTCGATCGACGGTGTCGCACACGAGACCGGTTCCCCGCTTCGGGAACGATGCGCCGATCGCCGTCTCGGCCATTCCGAACGCCGGGAACACGCTGCCCGCGCGGAATCCGAACGGTTCGGCGGCGGCGACGAAGGCTTCGACCGCCTTCGGGTCGACCGGTTCGGCGCCGTTCAGCGCCAGCGTGAGGCTCGACAGGTCGAGACCTTCTGCCCGCTTGAGCGCACGCGTCGCCAGCACCCATGAGAAGTTCGGGCCCGCCGTCGCCGTGCCTCCCCAGTCGGAGATCCACTGCATCCAGTGACCGGGCTTGGCCATGAAGTCCTGCGGTGCCGCCTGGACGAGGTCGACGCCTTTCGTCATCGGGAGTGCGAGGAAGCCGACGAGGCCCATGTCGTGGTAGAGCGGCAACCACGAGACCATCACCTCGCCCTCTCCCAGCTCGGCCGCCTCGCAGCAGGCGTCGATGTTGGCCGACAACACCCGGTCGGGGATCATCACGCCCTTCGGCTCGCTCGTGGAACCGCTCGTGTACTGCAGGATGACGAGACGCTCCGGGTCGTGTTCGGGTATCTCCAGGTGATCGCCCGCCGGCACGTGCGGGGCACCGGGCAGCACGCTCCTCATCGGTTCGATCGGCGGGTCGCCGGGCACTGCCTCGTAGAACGGCGCCAACTGGTCGTCGATCAGGACGAGCTTGGCGTCGCCGTGTCGGATGCGTGCGCGGGTCGAGTGGACGAACTCGTCGAGCGACCCCATGCGCATCGGGAGCGGGAGCACCATCGAGGCGATGCCCGCCATCCAGCACCCACGCACGATCGTCATCAACTCGCGGCTCGTCGGGCCGAGCACGGCGACGTGGTCGCCCGGCACCAAGCCTTTCGACTGCAACGCCGCACCGACCGCCCGTGCTTCGTCGTGGATCTGTCGCCACGACACGTGCACCGGTCCGTCGGGGGCCACCGAGTGCCCGACGAATCGGACACCGGTACCGGCGTCGGCCGATCGTTCGAGGCGATCGATCGTCGATGTCGACGGGATGGTCGAGCTCATGCACCTCGACGCTAGTGGCCGATCCGACGGACGGCACGACCATCCGGGGTTGCCCCCGCCCGGGCGACCTGCCAACGTTCGGCCATGCCGACCGTCCGGGCGACGATCCTGCACACGCCCGACGTCGGTCGGTTCGAGGTCAGGCGCGACCAGGTGATCACGTTCGACGAGCACGGCCAGATCACGTCGGTCGCGGCAGCGTCGGGCGCTCCGACCCCAACCGCCGACATCGAGCTCGACGAACGGTGGGTGTTGTTGCCCGGGCTGATCGACACCCATGTGCACGCTCCCCAGTGGCCGCAGCTCGGTGTCGGGCTCGATCTCCCGCTCGAACGCTGGTTGTTCGAGTACACGTTCCCGCTCGAGGCCCGCTTCGCAGACCTCAGCTACGCGGAGTCGGTGTGGGAGCACATGGTTCCTGCGCTCCTGCGTCACGGCACGACCACCGCTGCCTACTACGGCTCGATCCACGAGCCCGCGACGGTCGCCCTGGCGACCGCCTGCCTCCGTCACGGTCAACGGGCCTTCGTCGGTCGTGTCGCGATGGATCATCCCGACGGCACACCGGACTGGTACCGCGACTCGTCGCCGATCGCAGCGGTGGAGGCGAGTGCCCGGTCGATCGACGACATCCGCCGGATCGCGGGCGACTCGGATCTCGTGGAGCCGATCATCACGCCCCGGTTCATCCCGGCCTGCAGCGACGCCTCGCTGTCGGGGTTGGCCGAGCTCGCCGGTGCGACCGGCGTCCGGGTCCAGACGCACTGCTCCGAGAGCGACTGGGAGCACGACCACGTCAGGAACCGGTGTGGAGTGACCGACGCCCGGGCTGTCGATCGATTCGGGCTCCTCCGGGAACACACCGTGCTCGCCCACGCGACCCACCTGAACGACGACGACCGACGGCTGCTCGCCAGTCGCCGGGCCGGCGTTGCCCACTGCCCGCTGTCGAACGTCTACTTCGCGAATCGGCCGTTCTCGGCTCGACGCGCCCTCGAAGCCGGGGTGATGGTCGGTCTCGGCACCGATGTCGCAGGTGGTCCCTCGCCGTCGATCCTGGAACAGTGCTCGCATGCGATCCTGGCGTCGCAACGGCTGGCCGATCAGGGGGACGCGTCTGCCCGCCTCGACACAGCGACCGCCTTCTGGATGGCCACGGCGGGCGGCGCCGCTCTGCTCGGGATCGACGCCGGTGTGCTTGCTCCGGGCCGACTGTTCGATGCGATCGCCGTGCGAGTGCCCGAGGTGACGGCGTTGAGCGACGACGACACCGACGACGTCGTCGCGGAACGCATCGTCCGGCTCACACGGCCCGACGACATCGGGCGCGTGTGGGTCGGCGGGCGCGAGGTGACGCCCGGCCGCTACTGACTCCCGGGCAGCCGCTGGGGAAGATGCACGTCGCGCTCGGCCTGGATCTGCTCGAGGTCACAGTCTCGGCAGAGGAACTCGCGGTGCACACCCTGGATCGACATCTGCGTGCCGCGCGACTTCTCGACGATCACCTTCGGCGCGGCCTCCAGGTCGTGGCCGCCGCACTTCGGGCACGACGGTCGCGGGTCGCGGATCCAGTGCAGGCCGCACGCGTCGCACGTCAGCTCGATCATGTCGTCGTCGGTCGGGGTGCCCCTCAGGTGCTCGTCGGTGCCGCACCGCTCACACGCGATCTCGGTGGCCATGGCAATCGATGGTAGCGGTGGCACGATCCCTCAGGTTCTCGAGATCGGAGCTCCCTGCCGGTCCGGACGTTCGAACCACGACCGATGAGGCACGCCCGGCAGGAACCCGGCGTCAGGTCACGAGCTCGGTGCCGACGAACGCGGTTCCCGCGACGAGCACCCACGCCAACATCCCCAGCGTCAGGGGGCGTCCACCGAGCCGGCGCATCCGATCGACTCGGACCCCGAGCCCGAGCGCGACGAGCGCGACCGTCAGCAGAAGCTTCTCCAACGATGCCGCGAGCTCGAGCGACTCGTGGCCGAGCAGGCCCGTCGTCCGAACCACGATCGCCGCGAGGAACCCAACGACGAACAGCGGCAGGAGCGGTGGTCGTCGTGTCGAGGTGATCACGGCCTCGCTCCGGCGGCGTCGGACTGCGACGATCGCGACCAGCGGAGCGAGGAGCACGACCCGGGTGAGTTTGACCACGGTGGCAGCCTGCAACGCGGTGGCGTCACTGCTCGCGGCGGTCGCGACCACCTGACCGACATCGTGCACTGCTCCCCCGACCCAGATCCCGAATGCCTCGCCCGTCAGCCCGGCCATCTCCGCGATCACCGGCAGCACGCCGATCGAGAGCGTCCCGCACAGAGTGACCAATGTGATGGCGTAGGCGGTCTCCTCGTCGTCTGCACCGACGACGCTGTCCATCGCTGCGATCGCGGAGGCACCACAGATCGAATATCCGGTCGCAACCAGGAGACCGAGGTCGCGTGGCACGCTGAGACGGTGTGCGAGCCACTGCGTGCCGGCGAAGGTGACCGCGACGGTCGCCGCCACGACGACCAGTCCGTCTGCACCCAGACCGGCGAGATCGCCGAGCGAGAGCCGCAGACCCAGAAGGACGACCCCCGCCCTGAGCAGCGACCTCGCTCCGAACAACACACCAGGGATGCACGTGGACGGCACCTGCACCGTGTTCGCCACGAACGCGCCGAGCACGGCGCCGACGACCAGCGGAGACAGCGACGTCGACAGGCTCGCGACAGCGGTCGCCGCAGTCGCCACCCCGATCACGAGGCCCAGCCCGGGGGCGAGGGCCCGGGTGGGCGCGCGCGGGGAGAGCTCGTTGTCGCGAGGGGAACGCACGGGTGCGGTGCCGGTCAGTTGACGTTGACCGGATGCGGCTCGAACTCGAGCCGCCCGTGGTCGATGTGCGGCAGCACGTGCCTGGCGAACAGATCACACTCGGCGGCATGCGGGTACCCGGAGAGGATGAACGCCCCGATCCCGGCCTCGGTCAGTTCGTCGATCTTGGCGAGCACCTGATCGGGGTCACCGACGATCGCTGCCCCGGCCCCCGAGCGGGCACGACCGACACCGGTCCAGAGGTGACGTTCGACGTAGCCCTCGTCGTCGGCACTCTCGCGCAGCGCGGCCTGGTTGGCGACTCCCGCCGATGCCGAGTCGAGCGACTTCTTGCGGATCTGCTCACCGGTGCCGGCGTCGAGCCTGGACAGCAGTCGGCTCGCCGCCGCACGCGCCTCGTCCTCGGTCTCGCGGACGATGACGTGGGAGCGCCAGCCGTAGCGAAGCGAGCGGCCCTTGGCGGCCGCGCGGGCGTCCATGTCGGCCTTGACCTCGAGCACCTTGTCGGTGGTGTCGGGCCACATGAGGAACACGTCCGCACCGGCGGCGGCGCACTCGCGCGCAGCCGGTGAGAGCCCGCCGAAGTAGAACAGTGGGCTTCGGCCGCTCACGGTGCGGGCTCGCGGCGGATCGACCTTCAGGTCGACGAAGTCGCCGTGGAAGTCGACGGGCTTGCCGTCGAGCAGTTCGCGGAGGGCGTACATGATCTCGGTCGAACGGCGGTAGCGGGGCTCGCTGTCGAGCTGCTCACCGGGCACGTCGGACGAGATGATGTTGATGGTGAGACGGCCGCCCATCATCTGATCGAGCGTGCCGATCTGTCGCGCCAACTGCGGTACCACGAGCTCTCCGCACCGGATCGCGAGCAGCATGCGCAGGCTGGTGAGCGGCGCCATGCCGGCCGCGAAGGCCGTGTTGTCGATCCCGAGCGCGTAGCCCGACGGGAGGAGCACGTTGTCGAAGCCGTAGCGATCAGCCGTCAGCACGATGTTGCGGCAGTGCTCCCAGGAGCTCGCGAGCTGCGGGTCGGGTACGCCGAGGAATTCGTAGTCGTCGTCGCACAGGGCGCTGAACCAGGCCATTTCGACCGTCATGAGAATGCTCCGTTCGTGTTCGTCGTGGTGTTCGTCGTGGTGTTCGTCGTCGGTGTTCGTCGTGGTGTCGATCACGGTGGTGTTCATCATCTCGGCGAGCTCGACCGGGCGGCAGAGCTCGATGCTGCGGTGGGCGGCAGCACCGACGGCGACGGCCCAGTAACCGTCATCCAGGGTGACCTCGGGTCGGGAACCGGTGCGGATCGCCTCCGCGAAGCGCACGTGCTCGATGTAGCTCGAACCGTGGTGCAGTCCTTCGTGGGCGATGCGCGGGTCGTGGGCGGTGTAGCTCTCGACGCCACCGATCCAGTGCTCGCCCCGGCGGCCGACGCGGACCGTGTTCGACGGCAAGGAGGCCTCGACCTTGCCCAGCTCGCCGACGACCGATATCTCCTCCTGCTCCTCGGTGGCCTCCGCGAACATGCAGAGGTCGAGCAGGGCGCGAGCGCCGCTCGGGTAGTCGACGATCACGAACGCGTTGTCGAGGATGTCGGGGGTTCGCCCGTCGTAGGTCTCGTCGAGGTGGTTGACGTCTTGTCCACCGGACGCCATCACGCGATGCGGGCGTTCACGCAGGATGAGGTTCATCAGGTCGAAGAAGTGACAGGTCTTCTCGACCAGCGTGCCGCCCGTGTTCGCCGTGAACCGGTTCCAGTGGTCGACCTTGACGAGGAAGGGAAAGCGGTGCTCGCGGATGGCGACCATTCGCGGGGTGCCGACAGCGCCCTCGTGGATGAGGCCGATCAGCTCCGCCGCCGCTGGCATGTAGCGGTATTCCATCGCCATCCAGGTGATGGCACTGTCGCCGCGAGCGGCATCGAGCTCGATCAGACGTTCGCAGTCGGACACGGTGGTGCAGAGCGGCTTCTCGACCATCACGTGGAGGTGCGAAGCCAGCACGTCTGGCATCACGTCGATGTGGGTGTGGTTCGGTGTGGCGACGACCACGGCGTCACACACCCCGCTTGCGATCAGATCGCGGTGGTCGTCGAACACTGCGACCTGCTGACCGGCGGCCTGAGCCCCCGTCGCCCGCGAGTTGGCATTGGTGTCGCTCACGGCTGTCACGACGGCGCCGTCGAGGGCGCGGATGTTCTCGATGTGCTCGACACCCATCATCCCGGTGCCGATCACCCCGTAGCGGATCGGGTCCATCCCTGCAGTCATGCGGATCAGCCAACCATGTCCGACGCGTCCCAGCTAGAGCAGTTCTCACTCTGACCCCATAGTGTTTCCCTATGGCTTCGATCGCACTTGCCGATGGCATCGACATGTCGGCCCTGCGGCTCTTCCTCGCGGCGGTCGAGCTCGGCAGCGTCTCCAAGGCAGCCGCGCGCGATGCAGGTCAGCCAGCCCTCCGCCACCACCAAGTTGCACAAGCTCGAACGCCAACTCGGCACCACCCTGCTGGAACGCACTCCGACCGGGTCGATCCCGACCGACGACGGTGTCCGGCTCGCCCCCGCCTGCGCCGAGGCGCTTGGCGCCGTCACCGCGCTCGTCGATCGAGCCGAGGCCGTTCGATCCGAACGCAACCGGCTCGCGCTCGCCGCCACCCGCCACGTCGCCGACCACTTCCTGCCCGGTTGGATCATGTCGGCGTCCGTCGCCGACGTTCAGATCGACCTCGACGAGCTCGACACGCTGCGCGTCGCTCGCGCCGGTGCGGTCCGGTGAGGCGACGATCGGCTTCACCGAGGGCCCGCTTGCGCCGGTCGGTCTGCGCTCGCAGGTCGTGGCGAGCGAACGCGTCGTGCCGGTGGTCGGACCAACGCACCCGTGGCACGGTCGACGCACCGCCGTCGCGCCGGCGGAGCTGATGGCGATGACACTCATCCTCGTGCAGCCGGGGTCCGGCACCCGTGATGTCGTCGAATCCGTGTTCGCCGAACACGAGTGGGGCGGCGTCGGGGAGCACCTCGATGTCGCGAACGCGAGCGCCGCCCGCCTCGCCGCCCTGAACGGGGCCGGGGTCGCCTTCCTCCCGCAGTGCTGGGTTCGGGACCACCTCGCAAGCAGCGACTTGTTCGCGGTCCCGATCCGCGACGTGGTGATCGAGCAACCGGTCCGAGTGGTGTGGCGAGGGGCCAAGCCGGCGACGGAAGCGGCGCGACGCCTGATCGCCGGTCTGACCGCCTGAGGAGCTGCGCACGCCTGTCGCCGTGCCGCCACCAGCGGTTCCAGCTGACGATCCCGTCGTCCCCGAGTCCGCTCGCGTCACGGCACCGTCACAGCCGCCCGTATCGCTCGCAGAGGCGATGCATCGACGCGGCGAGGTCGGCACTGAGGGCGTTGGGCGGCATGCGCCACCCCCAGTTGCCGTCGGTCGACGACGGGACGTTCATCCGTGCACGACCATCGAGCACGAGCAGGTCCTGCATCGGCACGACCGCGGCCACGGCACGCGACCCGATGGCAGCCTCGATGAACGACCAGACCACGCGCCCGATGTCGTCGTCGGGCGAGATCTGGTAGTAGGCAGCGATCTCGACGCGTTCTGCACGTGTCAGCTCCGCCCACCAACCGGCAACGGTGTCGTTGTCGTGAGTGCCCGTGTACACGATGCAGGCCTCGGGGAACGCGTGCGGCTGATGCGGGTTGTCTGGCGTGCCGTCGAACCCGAACTGCAGGATGCGCATTCCGGGGAGGCCGTTGCGGTCACGGAGCCGATGGACGGCGTCATCGAGCGTGCCGAGGTCTTCGGCGACGAACGGCATCGCGGGGAACGTGGCGCGGACGGCGTCGAGGAAGTCCTGCCCGGGCCCCTCGACCCATCGCCCTCCCATCGCATCGTCGGCGTCCCCGTCGATCTCCCAGTACGCCGACAGCGCACGGAAGTGATCGATCCGAACGATGTCGCTGAGCTCGAGCGACCGTCGCAGCCTCGAGAGCCACCACGAGTAGCCGTCGGCAGCCATGACGTCCCAGCGATACAGCGGGTTGCGCCAGAGCTGGCCGGTTTCGCTGAAGTAGTCGGGTGGCACGCCGGACTGGACGATGAGCCCGCCGTTCTCGTCGAGCTGGAACTGACCTTGGTGGATCCAGACGTCGGCCGAATCGGGCGCGACGTAGATCGGCAGATCGCCGAGGATACGGATGCCCCGATCGGCGGCGGCGGTCCGGACGACACGCCACTGGTGCTCGAACAGGTACAGCACTGCCTTCCACCGGGCGATCTCGTCAGCGAGCTCGCTTCGCGAGCGGGACACCGCCGACGGCTCACGGCGTCGGAGCGCATCTGGCCACTCCCACCACGGACGTTGGTGACGATCACGCAACGCGAAGAAGTGGCAGGTGTCGGTCAGCCAGTCAGTGCCACCGACGAAGCGCTCGAACCCGTCGGTCCACGGATGGTCGGGTGCGGACCGCAGCCGGTCGGCGGCGTCGCACAACAACGGCCACTTGTGCTCACGCATGGCGTCGTACTGGATCCGGGCGTCGGTGACCCGGTCGGGCAGGTCGGCCTCGTCGAGCAGACCCGCATCTCGGAGCGCTTCCAGGTCGACGAGCCACGGGTTCCCTGCGAATGCCGACCGGCTGAAGTAGGGAGAATCATCCTGCCCGTTGATCGACAGCGGCAGGATCTGCCAGATTCCCGCCCCCGTCGTGACGAGCCACTCGACGAACTCCAGAGCGGACCTGCCGATCGTGCCGATGTCGTCGCGCCCGGGAAACGACGACGGGTGCAGGAGCACGCCGAACGTGCGGTCGGGGAACGGTTCGCTCGCAGCCATGAGCAGATCGTGGCAGATCGGGCGACGGGCAATTGGGGTGAGCGGCCTACAGGATCCTGAACGCGGACGGATACGCCGTGTTGTCGTAGGCGAGATGGACGTGGGTGTCCGAGATCGCCATCGGTGCCGCGACAACGAGACGGAGCCGGTCGCCGGAGTTGAGTGTCAGGTCGATCTCACCGAGATCGATGGTCACCTCGACGAACCCTTCCTTCGGCGCGGCCGCCGACCACGTTCCGGACGCGAGCTGCACGCACGACGGTGAACAGCCCGAGACTCCCACCTCGATTCCGAAGACCTTCCCAGCGGGCAGCTCATGGGCGGCCACGAAGATGGTGAGCGATGCACGCCCCCGCAACGGCGTCCGCGAGGGCGCGGTCCAGACCCAGGCCTGCGTCGCGGTCGGATCGGTGGCGGCAAGTCCCGTTCGGTCCTTGGTGATGCGCAGGCCCGGTCGAGCGTCTCGGTCGATGTCGTAGTTGGGGAGCGGACCACTGTCCACCGCGCCGAACCCGAGGGATTGTTCCGGGCTCGCCCCCGTGTCGCCGGATCCGGCGTTCCCGAGCATGGCGTCGAACGCAACCGGTCCTGGCACGGTGGTGCTCGGTGGCGTGGTGGTGCTCGGTGGCGTGGTGGTGCTCGGTGGCGTGGTGGTCGGCGCGGCGGTGGTGGTCGGCGGCGGCACGACGGTGGTCGGAACGGTGACCGCGGCCGGAGCCGGGTTCGCTCCCGGTGCGGTCGAGATGGTTGCGGTGGTCGCTGACGGCTCCGCAGCCGGCTCGCCGGCTACTGGCGGGATCGTGGCAGGCGAGCCCGATTCGAAGATCGTGGTCCTGACCGTGATCGCCGACGGGTCGAACGGCGCGACGTCGTCCGTGGAGATCTGCGACTTCACGGTCTCCGACTCGTTCGTGTCGAGCTCACCGCGGACGGAGTCGAGACCGACGGCCGACTCGACCGTGATCCGTCGACCCGGCAGGTCGACGTCGCCGAATCCGTCTGCCTCCTCCACGACCGCCTCGTACGCTGCCTCGATCGGAACCGGTTCCTGTGGCACCGGGCCGGACACGATTGCGATCGTCGTGGCGCCCGCCGCGGTGACCGAGGCGACGGCGCCGCCGACGCCCGAGCCCAGCTGCCCGAGCGACGGCAGTTCCAGGAGCCACGCGAACGGGCCGCCGCTCCATCGACGGTCGACGGACGTCGCCAGGAAGGCGCGCACGACGGCGGGATCGAACTGGGTACCCGAGCAGCGGACCAGTTCCTCGCGGGCGGCGACGCTCGACATCGGTTGCTTGTACGACCGGGTCGAGGTGATGACATCGTACGCATCGGCAACTGCGGTGATCCGTCCGGCGAGGGAGATGCCGGTACCGGCGAGCCCCGCCGGATAGCCAGCTCCGTCCCAGCGCTCGTGGTGCTCCGAAGCGGCGAGGCTCCACGGCCCGAGCCATTCGGCCATCGGGGCGAGCATCGCACGACTGGCTTCGGGGTGCCCCCGCATGATGGTCCACTCCGCATCGGTGAGCGGGTCCTTCTTGTTCAGGATCTCGGCCGGGACCGTCAGCTTGCCGACGTCGTGCAGGAGCACGCCCCAGGCCAACCGCAGTCGATCCTCCTCGCCGAGCTCGAGTTCCTCGGCGATCAGATCCGCGTGGGCGCGCACCCGCTCCGTGTGGCCACGTGTCTGGCGGTCGTGCTGCGACAGCGAGCTGACCAACTCGAGAGCCCGAGCAGCCGCCTGGTTGGCGTCGACGCCCAGGCCGTTCGTGGAGATCTCGTCGAGGCGCTCCTCGAGGCGTCTGGTCGAACCGGCCCGGAGGGCGACGCCGAACCGGGACGGCGCCTCCTCGGGGAAGACCAAGCTGAGGTTGAGCAGGAGCGCGAGCGGCAGGAGCCGACGTGTGTACCGGTCGATGGCCAGCGATGCGGCCGCCGCCACGATGAGCGCCTGCACGATCCAGGCCACGATGCCGGCCCAGCCGCCGGGGGTCCAGAACCAGGTCGAGGCGATTCGAACGGACAGCCAGCCGGCCGCGAACGGAAGCAGCCGCGCGAGAACACGGACGGAGAAGGCTGCGACGGGAGAACGATCCCACCGCTGACCGGTGGGCTCGGCCGCGCCGCGGGTCGGTCCGGACACCACAAGGTGTTATCGGCGCCGTTCGATCGCGACATGAGCGCGACAACCACGATTCTGGCGACCATCGGTGCCCGGAGACTCAGCGGATTGTGTTGAGTGGTAGGTCGTTGGCGGTGAGGTGGTCGACGAGTGTGTAGAGGCAGATGATTGTGAAGGCGAGGTTGACTGCGGCGTGGCGGTGTTCGGTGGTGCGGTCCCAGTCGATTTTGAGTTGGCGGAAGTTGGTGAGCCAGGCGTTGGTGCGTTCCACGATCCAGCGTTGTTGGAACCCGACGAGGGGGATGCGGCCTTGGCCGGGTTGGTTGCGGGGGATCACGGTGTGGTGTGCGATCGGGTAGCCATCGAGGCGGTCGGGCAGGCTCTTGTAGCCGTCGCCGCGGTCGAGGTGCAGGGTCCCGATCGTGGCCGTTGATGGGCGGGCGCAGATCGTGTCGAGGGTGGGTTGCAGGAGTCGGTAGTCGTTGCGGCCGCCAGCGTCGATCACGAACCCGATCCCGACTCCGGCGGCGTCGACTGCGCACGACCATTTGAACCCCAGTCGGCCTTTACTGCCTGGGTAGGGGCCGGTTTTGTCGCCGCCGCCGGGGGCCAGTTGTGCGCTGCCATCGATCACGACCTGGTCACAGTCGATGCCGATCAGCCGGTCGTATTCGGCAAGGGCGTGTTCCATCACGTCGTCGAACACGCCGGCATCGACCCATTCGGTGCGGCGGGCCCGCAAGGTCGTATCGGACACGTTGTAGCCCATCAGGGCTTCGATCGTTTCCCAGGCGGCACCGGTCACGAATCGCCAGAAGATGCCTTTGAAACAGACCTCGTTGGGGATCCGTTTCCGGCAGCCGCCGTTGGGATGCTGTGGCGGTGCCGGGATCCGATCAGCGACCAGCCGGAACAAGGTGTCATAAATCGCGGGTGTGAGTGCGCGCATCATTGTGGGTGACCTCCCCGGTCGTGCTGGATGGGATGCACCCGTCACGAAAACACGGGCCACCTCACGATCGGTGGATGGTCACCATCAATCCGCGCGGTCTCCGCACACACCGGGCGCGGCCGATCAGGACTGTGCGAGCTCGGCAAGCACCGGCTCGAGCGCTGCTGCCCATCGTTCGTAGCCGACTGGCGTCAGGTGCACTCCATCGTATGTCTCGGCGGCCCTGAGCCCGCCGGCGCCGTCATCGAAGACCGCGTGCAGGTCGAGCAGACGAAGGCCGCGTTCGTCGACGAGACCGCGAATCACCTCGTTCGCGCGTCGGACGGCATCGGACGCGTCCGATCTCGGGAGGATCGTCTGGACGACGATCTGGGTGGACGGACTGCCCGACTCGAGCTGATCGAGCAACGCGGCCAGGTGCTCAGCCGTCCACGCTGCCGATCGGGAGTCGCGGATGTCGTTGGTCCCGGTGAGCACCACGACGATGCGCGGCCGGGCCGAAGCGACCTCGCCGGCCACGCTCACGAGTTGCCTCGTGGTGAATCCGGCGCGCCCTCGGTTCACGGCCGGCCACGCCGGTAGCACGGTGCTCCATCGACCCTCCGCGGTGATGCTGTCGCCGATCAGCACGATGCTGTCGTGGTCGATGGGCTCGTTCGTCGGCTCGGAGGTCACCGATCGACGATCGAACCACTGTGCAACGCCGACGGCCACGGCCAAGCCGGCGAGTAGGAGAAAGGCCACGGACCGGCGCTGCATGCCGCGAGATCACCACCTCCGACTCCCCTCGTCAAACCCGACGCGGCGGTCGAACGGTCGAACACGTGCCGAACGGCCCTGTCACGCGGGACGAGAACCGGCTTGGCTGTCTTCATGTCCTGGTCAGCAGCCCCCGCTACCCGTGACGACGGCTCCGAACGGCCCCGTCGTTCGACGGGGCTCGTCCCGGTCGTGTTCCAGGTCGCCGCCGGGCTCGCCGAGCACGCCGAACTGGTCGCCGAGTTCACGTCGTGGACACCCCTGGCCATGGATCGACGACCCGACGGTCATCACACGACGACGGTGCTGCTGCGACCCGGAGCGAGCTGGCACTATCGGTTCCTGCTCGATGGCGAGGAGATCGTCAACGACCCCTTCGCCTCCCGGTACGAAGCGATCGGCGACGGCACGGTTGCGTCGGTCGTCGAGGTCGAGTTCGCCGACCGCTGAGCGCAGGCTCACCGCGACACATCCGAGGGGTCGCGCCTCCCGCTGCAGTACGGTCACGTCGATCGACCGGTTCCGTTGCCGGATCGACCGAGGGGAGGCGCGATGTCGGATCGAGTGCTCTGTGTCGGGATCAATGCCTATCCGATCCGGGGTATGAAGCTCCGTGGGTGCCTGAACGATGCGAAGGGGTGGGCACGAACGCTCGTCGACCACTACGACGTCGCGGCGGGCGACGTCACGATGCTGCTCGACGGGGACGCCACCAAACAGGCGATCGTGCAGGAGCTGAAACGGCTCGTCAGCGGTGCCGGCACGGGCGATCGCCTGGTCTTCACCAACTCCGGTCACGGCACCTACGTTGCCGACGACGACGGCGACGAGCCACGTTACGACGAAGCGCTGTGCCCGTTCGACTGCGCCGATCAGCTCATCGTCGATGACGATCTCCGCGTGATCCTCGACGACGTTCCCGCCGGGGTCCGGTTCACGTTCATCTCCGACTCCTGCCACTCGGGCAGCGTCACACGGGCCGTCGCCGTCGACACGTCGAAGCGAAGGGTCAGGTTCGCGAGTCCGTCGCTGATGGGGCGCGGGTTCTCGATCGCGGTTGCCCGGCGCGAGGCGAAGCCCCGCCATCGACGATCGGAATCGTCGATGAACGAGCTGTTGATCTCGGGATGCCTCGATTCGGAGTACTCCTACGACGACAAGTTCGGTCGGCGCTACCACGGAGCGATGACGTACCACGCACTTCGGTCGTTGGAACACGCACGCTGGAAGATCCGGTACGAGGACTGGATCGCGGACGTGAACAACCGGCTGGCCGAGGACATGTACCACCAGCACCCGCAACTGGAGGGCAGGAGCGCAGCCAAACGTCGAATGGTGTTCGCATGAGGGAGGTCCGGCCATGATGTTCGGGGGCAGCGGGCAGCGACGTGAAGCGGCCCTGCCCCGCCTCGTACAGCTCCGGGTCCAGAGCTTGGAGCGGCGGCGGCCTCGTGCCGGCTCGCCCAGCCGCTTCCTCGTCTCGGTCCATCTCGAAGCGAGTGTGCTGACCTGGCAGACCGAGGTCGTCGTTCCGGCCGCGACCGAGGAAACGCTGATGGCGGCCGTCACCGAGCTGCACCAGTGGGCGACCGGGCTCGGACTGATTCCCGACGTGGCGCGGTCCAGGGTGCACGAGATCGGTGCGATGTTGCGTGACGAGTTCCTCGGCGCGGGCACCGATGTGGTGGCGTCCTTGCGACCGACGGCACTGCTGCTCGAGATCGACGAGACCATGCTGGGGCTCCCGTGGGAGCTCGTCCTCGACGAGCACGACCGGCCGTATTCGATCGACGTCCCGACGGGCAGGGTCGTCACGACGAGGGATCGCCCGGAGGCATCCCGGGACCCGCTCGCCGACGATTCCGAGCTCACCATCCTCGTCGTCGTTCCGGACTCCGATCTCGCGCTCGTCGACGAGGAGCGACGAGCGATCGAGGCGCTCCCCGATCGGGTCGGCACGGTCACCGTCAATGTCGAGACGATCGTCGGACCCGACGCGACCCGAGAACGGCTGGCCGCGGCGCTCGCAGACCGGTCGGTCGAGATCGTGCACATCGCCGGCCATGGGGCCGGGGGCGAACGGTCCGGCGTCAAACTGACCGACGGATGGCTCCGACCGCAGCACATCGCAGAGTTCGCCTGGGCCGCACCGCCGTACCTCGTGTTCGCCAGCGCCTGCGAATCCGCACGGGTCACACGAGGCAGCCGACTCATCGCCCGCGACGGCTCAGGAGCGCTCCCATCGGCGTTCATCGCTCGAGGGGTCGAGGCCTACGCCGGTCACTACTGGCCGGTGGGCGACGTCGCCGCCGGACAATTCGCCGAGGTGTTCTACGAGACGCTGTTCCAGGAGCAGAACGTCGGCGTGGCAATCCACAGCGCCCGCCAGGCGTTGCTCCCGGACTTCGACCGTTCGGCCGATCTCGGTGGACTGGGCGCGGTCTTCTTCGGCGACGTCGGCACCGCACATCGCGCTCACCTCGCCGAGGCGGTGTGAACGCGTCGACGACCGCTGCGTGATCGATACCTCCACCACGCGATCGTGGGATGACCAACCCGCGGCCCCGTCGGTCGCTAACCTGGGTCCGAGGGCGGGGAAGGGAATCGATACGCAATGCTGGTTGGGGCAGAATTGCGGCGCTCGCTCGCGTCGGTCGTCTCGTCGGCGGTGGTGTTGACCGCCGTCTCGGCGATCTCGATCGTCGCCTCCACGCAGGTCGCTTCGGCGGCAGGCTTCTCGTGTACGTCCGGTGCGACCACCTACACGGTACGGACCGGTGACGGCTGGTTCGTCATCGCCGATCGCTTGGAGGTGAGTGCGCGCTCGCTGATCGAAGCGAACGGCGCGACCCTCGACGATGTGATCCTGCCCGGAGATCGGCTGTGTCTGCCGTCGAGCGCCGACCTCGCGGCGACGTGCGGCAACCCGTACTCGGTGCGTTCGGGTGACGGCTGGTACCCGATCGCCGGTCGCGCCCGGGTGTCGGTGTCCGCACTCCTCAGGGCGAACGGAGCAACCCTGACCCGGGCGATTCACCCCGGTGAGGTGATCTGCCTGCCGGACGGCGCGACCATGACATCGAGCGCCGCTCGAACTCGGCAGACGAGCGGCGCGAGCTACACCGTCTCGCGCGGCGACAGTTGGTACGGCATCGCCCGACGAGCCGGAGTCCCCGCGCGTGCCCTCCTCGACGCCAACGATGCGTCACCCGACGACGTCATCGTGCCCGGCGATGTCGTCTCGCTCCCGGCGGGCGCCAAGCAGCCGGTCGCGTCGGCCTCGCCCGAGCGTGGGTGGGTCGATCTGGACGCGCTGCCGACGCAGGGACCGTGCTGGTTCGCCGACACGTGGCGCGATGCACGCGGCGGCGGCAGACGTCATCGGGGCACCGACATCTTCACGAAGGTCGGCGACTACGTCTACGCGGTGGCCGACGGCCGCCTCACGGATCGCGACTGGGACCAGCCGGGCCGGATCTCGGGCAACGCCTGGACGTTGACGACCGCTGACGGGACCTTCTACTACTACTCGCATCTGGCCGACTTCGATCCGACCCTCCGTGTGGGTTCGCGGGTGCGAGCCGGCCAGATCCTCGGGTGGGTCGGCGCTACCGGCAACGCCAGTTCGGCGCACCTGCACTTCGAGGTCCATCCCGGTGGAGGCATGGCGATCAATCCGTACCCGATCCTGCGCGCCGAGGGCGGCTGTAACGGCGGGCGGCCCTACACACAGCCCGGTGGCTGGATTCCTGATCTCAAGCGGTGACGTTGGACCCTATCGTCCACGCCACCGTCGAGGAATACTTGGAACGTGAATGCTCGCACGCTCGAGACCGTCGATGAGGTGTGTTCCGACACCGTCACCATTCTGGACACCACCGAAGTCCGTTGGTTCGCGGAGGGCGTGATCCCGCCTGACGTCGTGTCGTGGTTCACGTGCGACGGCACCACCGGAGCCGTCGAGGAACGATGCGACACGTACCTCATGGACGGTCGGCGCGATCGAGGCGTCAAGCGCCGGTTCCGTGAAACCCTCGAGCTCAAGGTCCGGTGTTCCCTCCAGGAGCCGATCACGTTGGCCGACGGCCTCGGCGGCCCGCTCGAGGGCTGGCGGCGGTGGAGCCCCGCCCGGGGTCTCGCCCCGACCAACTTCCATGACTCGTGGATCGACGTCCACAAGATCATCGTCAAGCGCCGGTTCTCACTCGTCGGCGACGAGATCGTCTGGACGTTCGGAACGCCGCCGCCGGCAACCACCGGGTGCGACGTCGAGATCGTGGCCCTTGAGGTCGCTGATCTGAAGGCCTGGTCGTTTGCGTTCGCAGCGTTCGGCCCGGCCTCAGAGCGCCGAACCGCGCTCTGTGCGGCATGGCGGACCATCGCCGCGGACCCGCGTTGCCCCGAGCGCCTCGGATCGGTCCTCGCACGACCGATGGGTTACCCCGAGTGGTTGAGCCGATTCGTTTCGCCAGACCTCGCAGCCCCCGTCGAAACGAGGACCAGGCAACTGGTGAGTTGACGCCCCACCCTCCGGCAAGGCCGTGCGGGCGAACAGGTCTTGGCTGACCGATCACGCAGCGAGTCAGCGCTCCGACTACTGTCGATCGTTCGCGAGCGCGCCGACCGATGTATCGGCGTGTCTTGCAGCACGGCTTCACACGGCTTCCAGACGGAGGTGGCACACATGGCGCTCGGACCCATCGAAGTGGTGGTCGTCGGGTTTCCCGGCAACCAGTTCAACGGGGAGATCCTTCCCGAGCTCGAGCGACTCGTCGGCAACGACACCATCAGTGTCATCGACGGAGTGCTGCTGAGCAAGGACGCCGACGGTGAGGTCACCTTCGTCGAGTTCGACGAAGACGGCGCAAACCCCGATGCCGCCCGGTTGGCGGCGTTGGTCGCCCAGATCGACTCGCTGATCTCCGACGACGATGTGGCGGAGCTGGCTGCTGGGCTCGAGCCGGACAGCTCCGCCGCGATCCTGGTCTTCGAGCACACGTGGGCGAAACCGTTCCGTGACGCGATCGTCGATTCCGGCGGTGTGCTCGCTGCGAACTTCCGTGTTCCCGGTCTGGTCGTCGACGAGGTCCTGAACGAGCTCGCGACCATCGAGTGACCTGACCAGCCGAACGAGAACGAATCCGAGGAGGAGACCGAGATGCGACGTCGACGAGTGGGCCGACCAGGACTGGTGGGCACGATGGCCCGCACGGCGGTGGTGGCCGGTACCGCCAATGCAACCGTGGGAGCGATGAACCGCTCCCAGCAGGCGAAGGCTCAGGCTTCGGCCGAACAGCAGGCCGCACAGCAGGCCGCGTTCGAATCGCAGGCACAGCTGGCCGAGATGCAGGCCCAGGTACAGGCCATGCAGAACCAGCAAGCGGCATCGGCGGCCCCACCGCCTCCGGCTCGTGCGGGCGGTGACGATCTGTTGTCCAAGCTGTCCCAACTCGCCGATCTCAAGGCGGCAGGCGTTCTCGATGACGCAGAGTTCGCAGCCGCCAAGGCGAAGATCCTCGCCGGCTGATCCAGAGCGCTTCGACCGACGTCGACTCGCGCTCGCGAGGAGCAGGCGCATCGTGGCGACCAGCGCCATCCCGACGAGGATGCCGACCACGATGCCGACCACACGCGCCGGGATCTTCTGCTTGTCACCCAACCGCCACGAGAGGGCACTCGACAACACCAACGCCCTCGTGAGCGAGCGCCCTGCCGTGGCAATGCCCACGAGACCGACTGCGATGGCCAGCCACGGCGTCGTCGCACCCTGCTCGAACGCCTGGTCGATCTGGGTCGCCAGCGACCCGGTGACGCCGGCTTCGTTGGCCACGGATGCGACGCCGAAGTAGTGCCTGGCAACGCCGGCGAGCCCGACTACGCAGAGCACGAGGGGGACGAGGAACAGGAACATGCGCAGCGACAGCGCGCTGCCGAGCAGGGTGCCGGCGGCACTCTTGTCGCGCTCGTAGATGCCCATACCGACATCAACGGCGGTGACCCGAGTGCGCAGATCCTCGAACCATGCCGTCCAGCGTTCGATTCTCGCCCGAGCCCAGGCGGGCGCCCACGCCAGGTCGGAATTCGGCTCGCGGAGCTCCTCGTCGAGAACCTGCTCGTCCTCGTTCACGGTCGTTCCGGAGCGTGGCGATGCCAGACGCTTCGTCGATGCGGACCGACCGGTTCACCCGGATCGTGCGACCTCGAGGTTCGAGCCGTGCGAGCCGGCACGGAGCCAGCCGACGTAGCGTTCGGTGAGCCAGGGTGCGGTGAGGCCGTGGGCCACGACGCTCAGGAGCACGGTGACCGTGGTGACCTGCACGATCCGAGCGGTTCCGGGGAGATTCGCCTCTTCGACGATCGTGAGCATGAACACGATCGTGGCCAGGCCGCGCGGCCCGAACCAACCCGCGAACGCCATCGTCGGTGGCGCCGCCCCGGAACCCACGAGCGACAAGGCGACCAGGATCATCCGCACGATCGTCAGGCTCATCACTGCATACACCACCGTCGAGACGTCGAGATCCGTCACACCCAGGCCGATCACGGTCGCGCCGAAGGCGAGGAACGTGACCGCACTCAGGACCCCGCCGACGTCCTCCATGAGATGGGTCGTCGAGTGTGCCGTCGACGCGCCGAGGAACCGGCGGTAGAGGAGCCCCGCCACGAACGTCGCGATGAACCCGCTTCCACCCAGCTCGTCGGTCGTGGTGTACGCGATCGCCGCCGCCGCCAGTGGGACGACCTGTCCCCACTGCTCGTCGAGCCATCCCCGACGCTTCGAGCCGGTGACCACGATGCCGATCGTTGCTGCGACGAGCACTCCGACACCCGCTGCGATCCCGACTTCCTTCAACAGGTCGACGATGATGTCGCCGTCGAACTGGGGTGCTTCCTCGAGCTCGGTGAACGCGACCGCGGCAAAGAGCAGGGGAACGCAGACACAGTCGTTCAGGCCACTCTCGACATTGAGACCTTGACGGAGCCGGGTGGGCAGCCGCCGATCGGACACGACGGTCTGGCCCAGGGCGGCATCGGTGGGGGCAAAGCACGGCCAACACGACCGCCTCGAAGAGGCCGAGGCCCGGGAAGATCCAGATCGCGGCCACGGAGCCGAGCAGGATCGTGAGCGGCAACCCGATAACCAACAGACGTGGCGGGAGACCCACCTCGCCCATGAGCGCTCGAGGATCGAGCGTCGAGGCATCGGAGAAGAGCACGAGTGCGAGCGTCACCTCGAGGACGACGCCGAGAACCACGACGCCGCCGATCAACACCGGGACAAGCTGTGATCGAGCTCATCGCGCAGTGGTACGTCGAAGCCGGCAAGTTCAACGTGCTCCCGATCGACGGTCGCGGTCAGCAGCGGTTCGCAGAGGCCCGACCCGTCATCGCCAAGGACCGATCCCGCTACGTCCACTTCCCGCGGAACGAGTGAGGTCGGTCAACCGCCTGGCGCCTCACGGGCAATGCGTGATCATCTTGCGCACATAGTCCGCAACATGTTCACGCATTCGCTGACACTGGTGTCGGAGGGATGAGTTGCACCATCACCCCACGACGTGATTGACCAGCTCAGAGGTCCTTTCAACAGACCGTCGGCGGCCTGTCAGTCGGTGCGTTCGAGCAGGCGTTGGACCGCGGCGACGAGTGGGGGCAGATCGTGCTCGATGGTCGCCCTCACGATGGCATGAGCGGTGTCGAAGTAGCGGTGAGCCAGATGGTTGCGCATCCCGGCGACGTCGACCCATGGGATGTCGGATTCCCGCTCCAGCACCTCCGGGGAGATCGCTCGGACCGCCTCGCCGATCTCGATGAGGCGAACGCGCACGGCATCGAACACCAGCCCGTCGTCGAGCGCGCCACGACCGAGGTGATCACCGATCGCCGCAACTGCCGCCAGGATGTCCTCGAGCCGCTGATCGTCGCGCCGACTCACAACGGAATCGCCTCCGCCAGAACACGCTCGCGAATCGCAGGCTTGAGTGAGTCGGCCGGCACCACATCAACATCGACGCCGACGATCTCGCCGATCTCGCGGGCGAGACCGCTGAGGCCGATCAGGCCGACCTCGCCGCTCAGGTCGACGAGCAGGTCGACGTCGCTCTGGTCGGTGTCCTCGCCGCGCGCCACGCTCCCGAACACCCGCACGTTGCTCGCCCCGCGCCGAGCAGCACAATCGATCACCGCCCGACGATGGCGACGCAGGCGTCGCCCGACGGGCGTGTCGGGAAGCCCCCGCCGCAGCGTCGCCGACGGCCGCACGCCCACCACCAGGTCATGGCCGGCCGCTTCGACGAGCTTGGTCAACATCGCCAACCCGGGTTCGCGTCGATCGGTCTCATACGCGCTGATCACCGACTGCGCCACCGCCGCACGACGCGCCAACTCCGACTGCGACAGACCCGCCCGCTGGCGAGCCTCCCGGATCAATGCCCCAGAACTCACACTCAGACCATATCACGGATTGTCTATGCGCACTAGAGCGCTGCCCAAGCGCCCCGATTCCCATTTCCGCAAACTCGGTGCGGCGTGTCGGAGGGGGACTTGAACTCCGGAAAGCCGATTGTCCGTGGTTGTCCGCTGGTGTCCGTTACTGTCCGTTTGTCCAGGTCAGCGGCTGTTTCTGAGCCCAGCTCGTGTCGTCTAGTGATGTCTGATACCCGCTAGTTTCGTCGAGTTCGCGGACAAACTGCTGACAAATCGCGGACACGCGACACCTTCGCCGACGGGTTCACACAACGAGGGCCACACCTTGGCGGCCGAAGGCGACGTGGGTCAGGTCTCGTCGCCGCGTGCCTCAGCGATCAGCTCGGCACCCCGCTCAACGTCAATGCGAGTGGCTCCGACCAGCGCTGCAACTCGAGCCACTCGTCGACGGCGAGACAGGTTCCCTGATCACCCCGTCGACGGGATCGGGCACGAAGTCGCTGGCTCGGCGCGTCATGCTGCGAGCGTATTGCCACAAGGCTCTCGACCCCCGACGGGTCGACGGTTCAGGGGACGCGGATGGCGAGCGCGTGGACGTCGGCTCGCTCGACGTTGCCGGCATCGACGTTCGAGACCGGCACGACGCGCTCGAACCGACCGTTCTTCCCGCCTTCCAGCACCTTGATCACGCCGACGCCCGGCGTCGATCCCGTGCTGACGTGCGGGTCTGCTGTCAAGGGGTTGGGGCCGCGTAGCGACGTGAACACGTGGCTGCCGTTCGGTGAGGTCATCAGGAGGTCGGGTGTCGGGTCCGCTGAGGGGCCCGGCGTGAGCGGGATGCGGTTGGCGACGATGTCATGGGCCGTGTCGACGACGAAGAGGAAGTTCCTGCCGCGGTCGGCGATCCACAGGTATCGCTGATGCTTGGTCAGGGTGGCGCCGTGCGTGTCGGCTCCCTCGACGTCTTCGCTGAAGACGACGAGGGGGCTCGGGGTGTTGGGCGGGTTGGATGCCGAGAAGTCGGCGGCGGGGAACGCATACAGGTCGGCCTCGTACACGTTGGCGGCCGTCCCGCCCCCGGAGTCGATGTACATCTTCCCGTCGACCTCGGCGCCGAGGCAGCCGTTCGGGTGCACGGTTGCCGTGTCGTACTCCGCGACGATCTGCATCGGTGTGGTCGTGCTGTCGACGACGAACATGCCGCCACCACGCAACGTGACGAAGCTGTACCGGCTGGTCGCGTCGATGACCGGGCAGATCGGCGCGTTGTCCGGGCGCAGGCCGGGCGCTTGGCATGGTGCGCCGTTCGGCGTCGTGCAGTTCGCGAGGTCGATGCCGGCGGCGGTGTCGAGCTCGAACGTGTTCGTCGCGTAGTCGGTGTTGATCCGCTCGAACAGCTTGCCGTTCTGGTTGGCGACTGCGACGTACGACTCGTCGGGCGACGGGATCGCGAAGTGCACCTGACGAGCTCCGCCCGCACCGACCGACGTCCGGACGCACGCGACCGGAAGACGGGTCGCGGCGTCGAGGAAGACCACGTGCCCGCTGGCGACGAACGAGATGATCGCATGCGTCTGGCCGGCGTTGATCGCGAGCATGTGCGCGCGAACCGGAAGGGCGCCTGTGGCCTGCAGACACATCGTCGCGACGGGTCCGGCGAGATCGATCTTCTCGCCGCTGACCTCGTCGCGGCGCCGTGCTCCCCGCTCGAGCTCGTGGCCGTCCCACACGTACAACGTCCCGCCATAGGCTCGACCCGGCGAGTTCGACTGGTCGATCGCCCAGACCTCGTAGGAGTCGCTGCCTGCGGCACGCACCGTGTCGGGCGTGACGCCAACGGTCGCCACGCCGATCAGGAGCATTGCGAGTGGTACGCGGAGCCGACGCATGGGTCCGACGATACGTCCGGCGGGCCGGTCGCCGAATCAGTACTACTACGCAACGGGTCGGGATCGGATTGGGTAGCACTACCGATGCCCCGCCCGGCCTGGGTTTCCTAGATTCGGGACGTGGCACTGCCTCTCGCCGCGCCGGGAGCCGAAAAAGTCGGACGTCGGACGACGAGGTCACGACTACTGTCGCGATCGGTGTCGACTCATCTGGTGGGGCGGGCCCACGAACTCGAGCAGCTCGAGGATCTCGGCCGTCGCGTCACGACGGGCTCGGGTGCTGCCGTGTGCGTCGTCGGGGAGCCCGGGATCGGCAAGACGAGCCTGCTCGCTGCCGCTCGACGGCATCTCGACGAGCTCGGCGTCGACGTCTCCGAGGCGTCGCTCGACGAGACCGACCGCCGACGGCCGCTCTCGATCGTGCGGTCCCTGCTCCCGGACGTGTCCAGGCCGCTCGACGGGACAGCGATCGACTCCGTCATCGCAGCCGTCGAGCGGTTGGCTGCACGATCTGCGGTTGCGCTGCTCATCGACGATCTGCAGTGGGCCGACGACGCCAGCCTCGACGTGATCAACGCGATCGCGCGACGCGCCGAGACGCTCGGAGTCCTCCTCGTCGCCACGACCCGGCCGCAGCCGGTGCTGCCCCAGGTCGCAAGATTCGAGGAGTTCGCCGCCGCAAAGGGTTGGTGCATGCGCCCGGCACCGCTCGACGACGATGACGTCGCGGCGCTCGTGGCCGACCGCCTCGCCGCCACACCCGGTCCGCGTCTGCTCAATGCCCTGACCTCGACGGCAGGCAATCCGTTTCTCGTGACCGAGCTCGTCACCGGGTTCGTCGAGGAGGGCCACGTGGTCGCTACGGAGGGCACCGCCGAGCTCGCCGTCGACGCGCCGCTGCCGGGTGATCTGTCGCGGCGGCTCGCAAAGCGAACCATCGCGGCGGTTCCTGGTGGCGAGCTGCTCGTGCGTGCCGCCGCCGTGATGCCCGGCGGCGTCACCGTCGATGAGCTGGCCGAGCTGTTGGACCTCGGCATCAGCGAGGTCCTCGTGACCGCACTGGCGGCCGTCGAGGCGGGAGTGCTGGTCGACGCCGAGACCGCTCTGATGTTCCGGCACGACCTGCTCCGTCAGTCGGTGCTCGAACACACGCCCAGCTCGATCCGCAGGACGCTGTCGCACCACGCCGCCGACGTGCTGATCGCCAGGGGTGCCGATCCGGAGCGCGTGACGGCGTGCCTGCTCGAGGGCACCGACATCGACGAGTCCCGCGATGTCGAGCGGCTGCTGGCCACCGGCCGTTCGTTCGCATCGCGCCACCCCGGCGCCGCCGCCGATCTGCTCGCCCGCGCGATCGACGGGCTCGACCATCGCGACGAGCGAAGCCGCCAGGCGGTGACCGAGCTCGGATGGGCCTATGTCGCCGCCGGGCGCGCCGGCGACGTCGACGCGCTCCTCAGATCTCGCATCGGCCCGTTCCGTCTCGACGAAACGATCCCGATCCAACGGCTTCGCGGAATCGCCGCGGCGTTGGCGGGCCGGATCGATCAGGTCGCCGCCAACTACGCAGATCTCGACCCGGATCAGGTGATCGGTCGATACGACCCCACCGACACAGACGCGGTCGATGCGATCGCAGAGCTCGCGCAGCTGCGCGCGTCGACCGGCCGGATGAGTGAGGCGCACCAGCTGCTCGCGTGGGTCGAGGCGTCTCCCACGACGCCAACCCCGAATCGCGTGGTCACCATTGCGTGCGTTCGGTCGCTGCTCGCCGCCGTCGCCGGCCGATTCGAGGAGGCCGCGACCAGTGCGCGCGATGCGATCGCGCAGCTCCGACTCGACACGTTCGGGACGGCGTCGAGCGCCACGTCGCGGCTCACGCTCGCGATCGCGCTCGACCAGCTCGGGGACTCCGCCGGCGCGCTCGCAGCAACGACCGACATCGACGCCGACCGGCGTCTGCCACCGTGGGGTCCGCCCCTCCTGCAGCACTTCGCGTCCGTCACCCTGTTCCGACGCGGCGACTGGGACGACGCGCTCGCCGAGATCGACGGCGGAATGCGTGCCGCTGACGAGGCGGGGATGGGCATGGCGGCCTTCTGGCCCCTGTCGATCGCAGCCCTCGTCGCCACCGCTCGGGGCGACGCAGCCGGAGCCCACACCTACGTCGATCAAGCCCGAACGACCATGTCTTCGGTGGCGCTCGGCCGCGAGTGGCTCGCACTCGCCACTGCGCTCACGATCGAGGCCGACGGCGACAGCGCCGGAGCAGCGGCGATCCTAGCGACAGCGGCCGAAGCCATCCTCGCGGCCGATCTGCCGGCTCTGCTCCTCAACGGCGGTCCGGACATGGTGCGTCTCCTCCTCCAGGACGGCCGCACGGTGCTGGCCGAGCGCGTGACCGAAGCGCTCGTGGCGCTCACGTCGGTGTCCGGATCTCCGATCAGCGCCGCGCTCGCGGACTGGGCAGTCGGTCTGACCAACAGCGATTCCCACCTCGTCGTGCAGGCCGCAGAACGGCTGGTGGCCGTGCCACGGTCGCCCGAAGCCGCCCGCGCGTTCGCCGACGGGGCCGTCATGACCGCTCGCGTCGGACTCGACAGTGATGCGCGCCTCGTGGCGAAGCGCGCGTTCGAGCTGTTCGACGGCCTCGGAGCGCAGCACTGGTGGCATCGACTTCGTTCGCAGCTCCGCACGGACGGTCTCGAGCTGCGTCCACGCCGGGGGCCCGCTCGGGCGACCTCGGGATGGGCCAGCCTGACCGCGTCGGAGCAGACCATCGTCGGGTTGGTCGGAGAGGGGCTCACCAACACCGAGATCGCCACTCGCCTCGTGATCTCCCGCCGTACGGTCGAGTCGCATCTCGGGCGGGTGTACACGAAGATGCAGTTCACGAGCCGAGCGCAGCTCGTCGCCGCCGCCGCTCGTCGGGTGCAGGCGGGCGCCTCGCCGGCGGGGTGAGATCCCTCAGACCAGCCGAACGACGACGAGGCCGGTCAGGATGAAGAACACCCCGACAACGTGCGCCACCGTAAAGCGTTCGCTGAGCACGAGCGTGGCCACCCCGACGGACACGACCGCCTCGAGTCCAAGACCGACGACGTAGGTCGTCCCGAGACCGCCTCGGCTCACCGCCTTGGTGAGCAGGATAGCGCCGACCACAAAGCAGGCCAGGACGACGGCGCTCGGAGCGGGTCGCGTGAATCCGTCGGACGCCACCATGAACGCGCCTCCAGCGCTGAACACGATCGACGACAGGACCAGGGCCACCATCCGTGCGACCATACGGATCCGTCGTTCGTCCGACATCGGAAGGACTACGCAATTCGATCTCGGCACGACTCGCAATCCGGCACGATCTCTTCCCACCTGGCAGATCCGTCGAAATCGATGGTGTCGGATCGGAGGGAATGTGTAGCCAGACCCATCAACGATGGCTACACTCTCATACATGTCCACGATCGCCGCCGAAGACATGCCTGCGATCTTCACTCACGCCGACGCGAGATCGCGTGGGGTTTCCGATCGCGTCCTGTACGGCTGGCGCGATCGCGGCCAGGTCGAACAGCTCGCCCGCGGGATCTTCGTCCAGCCGGATCTCCCGGCTGACCCCGACCTCGTCGAGATCGTCGTTCGCGCTCCAGACGCAACGTTGTGTCTCGCGACGGCGCTGGCGCGCCACGGGTTGATCGACGACATACCTCCGGCGATCGACATCGCACTCCCCCGCAGCCGGCGGGCACCGCGTACGACTGCCCCTGTGACGTGGCACCGATTCGACGAGGACACGTTCTACATCGGCCGCGGTGAGATCACCGTCTACGGGGAGCTGATGATTGGGATCTACGACGCACGGCGCTCGATCGTCGACGCATTCCGTCTGCGTCACCTCTACGGAGAGGATCTCGCAGTTGACGCCGTCCGTCGGTGGTTGGCCAGGCGCGGCAACCATCCAGCCGAGCTTCTTGACATCGCGCGCCACTTCCCGACTGCCGAGCCATCGCTGCGACGAGTGCTTCAGGTCCTGCTGTGACGAAGCGACCGACACGAGCGACTCCGGGTGGCCGGGCGTACCTCGACCTCCGCAAGGCGGCGTCCGCCGCCGGCCGACCCACCGATGAGCTGCTGCAGCTCTACGCGCTCGAAGGACTCCTCGACCGATTGAGCGGCTCGCCGCACGCTGACCGATTCGTCCTCAAGGGCGGCGTGCTGCTGGCGGCGTTCGATGCTCGTCGTCCGACGCGGGACGTCGCTCTGGCGGCAGTAAACCTCGCAAGCGACGTCGACGACATCCGGGCATTGGTCAACGAGATCCTGGCAATCGCCCGCGACGATGGCCTCGAGTTCGACCCGACGGAAACGACAGCAGCGACGATTCGCGACGACGACCTCTACGGCGGCGTCCGCACGACGGTTCATGGCAGCCTCTCGACGTTCGTCGTCCAGTTCCACATCGATGTCAATCTCGGTGATCCGCTGTGGCCCACTCCCGAGGAGGTCGACGTGCCACGCCTGCTTGGAGGGCCACCGATCCGCATACGCGGCTACCGCGTCGAGCTGATCCTCGCCGAGAAGATCGTCACCGCGATCCAGCGAGGGACGGCGAACACCCGCTGGCGCGACTTCGTCGACATCGCTGCACTCGCCCACCTCGATGTCAACGATGGCGCGCTGGTCGAGTCGATCAGACGCGTTGCCGAGTTCCGGCAGGTTCCGATCCGACCGCTCCGGGACGTCCTCTCTGGCTTCCCGGAGATCGGTCAACAGCGCTGGGCAGGTTGGCGTCGCAAGCAGGGACTCGCTGCCGCGACGCCGGCCATCTTCGGGGACCTTGTCGAGGGCGTGATCGCATTCGCCGACCCGCTGCTTCGGCGAGCGGCGCCGGGTGAGTAGGTAGACACCGGGCATCGCACGCGACCTATCGTGCGAGCGGGGACGACGCAGGGGGCTCGAGTGATGGCGACGGTGCACAGGTTGAAGGTCACGCTGCGATCGGTGAAGCCGCCGATCTGGCGGAGGATCGAGGTTCCGTCCGACGTGACGCTCGCCGAGCTGTCCGATCTGATCGAGGGCGCGATGGGCTGGCTCGGCGGTCACCTCCACGCCTTCGAGGCCGACGGCATCACCTACGAGCGTCCCGATCCTGATGGCTGGTCGTTCCGCCCTTCCCAGGACGAATCGAAGCACCGACTCGACAAGGTCCTCGCCCACGTCGGGGCCAAGATGCGGTGGGACTACGACTTCGGCGACGGCTGGCAGCACAACGTGGTGGTCGAGGCGATCGAACCGCTCGTGCCCTCGGTCGAGTACCCGCGCTGCGTCACCGGGCGCCGGGCGTGCCCACCCGAAGATTGCGGTGGACCGTGGGGGTTCCAGGAGTTGCTCGAGGCGATCGCCGACCCCGCCCACCCGCGCCACGAGGAGCTGATCCAGCGGCTGCCGATCGACTACCGCCCCGAGGAGTTCGATCCGGACGAAGCCACCGACGACATGCGAGCCGCACGACCGTTCGCCGACGACGTGTGGTGAGCTCGGCTCAGGTGCCCAGCACAGTGGCGACGATCGCCTCGACCTCACGATCGGGGAACCCGTGCCCCTTGCGGAGCGGCCCACACGGTGTGTCGGCGAGGTCGACCGAGAGCGCAACGAGGTCGTCGCCCTGGCCGTGAGCTCGGGCGACGTCGGCCATGAAAGCGAAGTCGTTCATGCTGCCCACCACGCTGCGACTCGCCGTCTTTGCGTAGGACGCCTCCGACATGGCGCCCACTTCCTGCAGCACGAACTCGACCGGCACGCTGAGCCCGTCCAACACCCGCCCGAGCTGATCCGGGAATCGCTCGGCAAGCTTCGCCGCCGGCGCCAGCGGGACGAACACGGGTAGCAGCGTCCGCTCGTTCACGAACAGCCCGACCTGCGGCTTCCAGATCAGCACTGTGGCGTACCAGTTCCCGAGCGCTGTCGACGGTTCCTCGACGGGCAGTCCGAGCGGCTGCTTCACCCGGTCGAGCAGCTTCTTGGTCGCGTGGATCGTGTACACGAGATCAGTCTGGCTGACGCCGCATCCGCCACGGCCGTCACACCTCGACGGTGGCGGCGCGAGTGAGGCGGTCGGCCAGCGCTCGGCAGGCACGGACGGCTTCGATTGCCTCAGCCTGTGCCTCCGATGGGATCTCATCAGCCGGCCAGTAGCGCTCGGCGAACAGGTCGTCGGGGAGGAAGACCATGCCGTTGTTGCGAAGGAGGACGTCACCGAGCTGCCAGTACTCGTAGGCATCGAGTCCTTCGAGCAGAAGGTGGAGGTCGGTCACGCTGAGCTGGATAGCAATCGTTGCGTCGGGCTCCATGCCACCACCATCTCGAGCGAGCGAACCCCCGTCAATCAATGCACGGCGTTGCTCCAAGGGGAGGTCGCATCCTTCGGATGACGGCTCGCGTAACGTCGTCACGTGGCGGAGCTGGGGCCGGGGCTGTACGAGTTGCTCATCACCGAGGGCCTGCGGGCGCAGCTCGACGAACTGGCTGAGCGACTTCCGGTCGACGAGCGAGCGCTCCACAGTGCCGACGCCTCAGACCGGATCGCGTGGCACGTGAGCCGGCAGGTCGAGCGGGCGCTGCTCGACGTGGGCGACGAGCGACGCGTCGAGGTCGGACTCCGCATCGCTCGCTCACTCCTCGACCGCCTCGGCGAGCTCGTCGAGACAGACCCGAGCGCTCGCCCCATCGATCCCGCAACGGTGCTGCACGCGATCCTGCGGCGCCGTCCGGACGGAACACCAGCCCAGCTCGACGCTCCCCTCATCCCGTTGCTCGACACGACGCTGCTGACAAACGCGCCAGGCGAGCCAACGCTGTGGAGCCAGCTGCGATCGGAGATCGACTCGGCCGACGAGATCGACGTCGTCATGGCCTTCATCCGGCAGAGCGGGATCCGGCCACTGCTCGAAGCGCTCAGGCGTCACTGTGACGACGGACGGACGCTGCACGTTTTGACAACCACGTACACCGACTCGACCGAGCAACGAGCGTTGGACCAACTCGTCGACCTCGGCGCCGATGTCCGCGTCTCGTACGACCTCGACACGACGCGACTGCACGCGAAGGCGTGGGTGTTCCATCGTCGCTCGGGCTTCTCGACGGCGTACGTCGGCTCATCGAACCTCACCCGCTCGGCCCAGGTCACCGGACTGGAGTGGAACGTGCGGGTCTCGGCGGCTCGCAATCCGGACGTGATCGCCAAGTTCGGCGCCGTCTTCGACAGCTACTGGCTGGGCGGCGACTTCGTCCCCTACGACCCCGAGCAGTTCGACGCTGAACGGGAGCGAGCCACACCGGTCAATCGTGGGCCGCACGTCATCCTCAGTCCTATCGAGCTGCGACCGCATCCGTTCCAGGAGCGGCTGCTCGAACTGATCGAGCTGTCACGGCAGCGCGGTCACCACCGCAACTTGCTGGTCGCCGCCACCGGGACAGGCAAGACAGTGATGGCCGCGCTCGACTACGCGTCACTTCGGCACCGGCTCGATCGGCCGCGGGTGCTGTTCATCGCACACTGCGAGGAGATCCTCGACCAGAGCCTCGCGACGTTCCGGTACGCGCTGCGAGATCCGACGTTCGGGGAGAAGTGGGTTGGGGGCGCTCGCCCGAGCCGGTTCGATCACGTCTTCGCGTCCATCCAGAGCCTGCACGCCGCCGACCTCGACTCGATGCCACCGGATCGCTTCGACGTCGTGATCATCGACGAGTTCCATCACGCTGCCGCCGCGTCCTACGAGCGGGTGCTCGACCACCTCTCCCCGATCGAGCTGCTCGGCCTCACAGCTACCCCGGAGCGCAGTGACGGCTTGCCGATTCTGCAGTGGTTCGATGATCGCATCGCCGCCGAGCTGAGGCTGTGGGATGCGATCGATCAGCAGCATCTCGCTCCGTTCCTGTATTTCGGCATCCACGACGGACTCGACCTGCGTGAGATCCCATGGCGGCGCGGTCGCGGCTACGACATCGACGCGCTGACCAACACCTACACCAGCTCCGACGCGTGGGCACGGCTCGTCGTCCAGCATGTGGCCAGCCACGCCGATATCGCCTCCATGCGAGCCCTCGGGTTCTGCGTCAGCATCCAACACGCCCACTTCATGGCCGAGCACTTCACCCGCCACGGCATCGACGCAGTGGCGATCTCGGGCGAGACCCGACAGGCCGAGCGAGAGGGCGCGCTCCGTGATCTCACCGCCGGTTCCTGAGCGCTGTTCGGCGCGTTCCTCGTCGTGTCGTTCTGATCGGTCCGTAATGGCTGCTCGGATTAATCGTGTATGTCGACGTCTTTCGTCATGCGCACGAACCGAAACGATGCTGCACCGATGTCCAACCGGTCGTCGGCAACGCGTACGAACCCCAGCGCCTCGTAGAACCCGACCGACGATGGCGACGCCTCGAGCAGGAGCGTGCCGATGCGCTGGGCGGCGATCTCTTCGAGCGAGCGCATCAATGCGGTTGCGGCACCTCCACCTTGCGCGGCCGGATCGATGTAGACCCGCTTCACCTCGTCATGGTCGAGCGCGCCGAGGCCGACGATGCAGTCATTCGACTCGACGACCAGCGTGGTCCAGCGTTCGAGGTCGGGTCCCAGGCGGTCTGGGACATTGCTGGCGCGCACGTGCGCCCGCGCCGCGTCGTTGAGTCCGTCCATCGCTGCGATCGCGTCGTTGATGATCTCGCAGCACCTCCCAGTATCGGAGGGCTCGAATGGTCTCACGCGCACGGTCATCTCCCTGCACCTCCACGTTCAACGGTACGTCACGCACAACGAGCCACGAACCAAGAACGCTTGTCAGGCGACCGCCCGCAGCGGTCGCGTTCGCCGCTGCCGCATCGTCCGTCGTACCGGCTGTGCGCTCGCGATCAGGCGGATTCGCCACCGCAAGGTGGTGGCGCCAGCGGGCGTGGTCGGGGTCAACGCCTCTTGGGCGCGCCGATGATCGCTCGCGTGCGAACAATGACTTCGATCAGCGTCGGATCCCCGGACGTCCGAAGTTCACGGTGCGTCTCGGTGTCGTAGTTGCTCGTCAGCAACCGCCACGCCTGTTCGGCGGTCATCGACACCACGGCGCCGGACGGTGCTTCGGCGTCGTCGACGTGGTCGATGAAGATCCATCCCTCGTCGCGGGTGGTGAGTCGCCAGGTCCGGTCAAGCGGCTCGGCGATCACGATCTCGACGTCTCCGTTCGGCACCACTGAGGCGCGGAGCCGGTAAGGGGTAGGCGCACCGGAGCGCGTCGAGTACCGGTCCGGCGAGGTCCTCGTCGAGGTCGCTCGGTCGACCCACGGCTTCGCGGAGTTGTTGACGGTGGATCCATCGTTCCGTGAGCTCCCGGGCGTGATCGAGCCAGACGGGAACCGGCGAGTCGCTCGCCCACGAGACCCGCGCCGTGCACGACTGCGGGTCCTGCGCAGCGAAGGTCTCGGCGACTGGATCGGCGAGCCAGTCGAGGAGCTCGACGGCGAGGCGGGGGCTGATCCGCCGGGCCGCGTGCACCCATTCGATCTGCAGGTCGTCGAGCCAGTCGATGAACGTCGCCTCGTCCACCCCGTCGGGGGCGGGGGTGCCGTGATGGTGGTCGCGCTGCCAGGCGATCACACTGAGATCGCCGCCGACCAGATGGTTGACGAGTCCGAGCACATCCCATCCCGGACACGGCGTTGCCCGCTGCCAGTCCGCGGCCGACAGCGAGCGCAGCATGTCGAGCAGCCGAGCACGCTCGAGTTGAACCAGCGACACGAAGTCGCATGGCGGGTCGGTCGGTATCGTCACAGCGCCATTGTCGCGTCCACCGTTGGAGTTCCTGTCCCCGATTCTCGGGGCCGCTGTCCGACCACGAGGGTGATGTCGATCGGCCGACCGGTTCTGGTGATGCGTGGGCTCGCGCCGCACGATGTCGACACCGAGCGAGTCGACGGGGGACGCGACGGCGCTGTGCCTATTGATCGATGAAGTAGACGATCTCCGGATCGCCCTCGTCAAGCCCGTCGAGCTGACCGCTCAACGTCCAGCCTTCGGCGGCGAACAGCGACTGCATCGCCTCGTTCGATGCGTTCGTCGAACTGAACACTTGAGTTGTGCCGGCACGATCGACCACGGCTCGAAGCAGGGCTCGCCCAACGCCGCGACGCCGAAACGCGTCGTCAACGACGATCAACTCGACGAAGTCGCGTGTGAAGAAGTGGACTGGTGCCGTCACCGCGTAGCCGACGATCCGGTCGCTCTCGGCCACCAGACAGCGAACGTCCGCCACCGACTCACGGATGACGGCGATCCGCTCGCGGTCGCCGCCACGTGCCAGGCGGTCGAGTTCATGCAGCGCGCCCTCGTCGGACTGGCCGGCGAGCCAGCGATCATCGCCCGCCAAGTGACGGCACTCGATCACCGCGTGATCGTGAAGGAGCTCCCGAAGACGAAGCAGGCCCACCTCATCCGCCTCGACTCCGGCACGGTCTCGATGCTCCGCAAGCTGCGCGCCGAGCAGGCCGAAATGAAGCTGCGCGTCGGCGCCGGCTACCACGACGAGGGCTACGTGTTCTGCCAGCCCGACGGTCGGCCGTACCACCCTGAGCGGTTCTCAAGGGAGTTCGATCGCAACCAGCGCTACTTCAACCGTGACCACCCGGATCAGCAGATCCCGACGATCATCCTCCACGGCCTCCGCCACACCTGGGCCACGCTCGCCCTGAGCGCCGGCATCGATATCAAGATCGTCAGCGAGCGCCTCAACCACAGCAGCACCCACATCACGAGGGAGATCTACACCCACGTCACGCCACCCATGCAGAGCGATGCGGCGGAGCGAGTAGGGGCGTTGATCATGCGATCGGATTAGAACTGCGTCAGGCACCGTGCGACGCGTCCCCGATCGGCAGACATCGGTGGCGCACCCACTGCCTCGATCGTCGGCATTATTGGGGCACGTTCTGGGCGATCCTGGCCGACCGACTTCGCCGGTTCTCGCGTGTTCAACGCCCGTCTTCAACCGGTGATTACCGAGTGGGCAGAGATCGGCGGGGTTGTCGGAGTTGCCGACCGTGCGGCCGGTGGACGGTCGCGACGCGTCCGAATTGGGTGAGCGGCGGGCAGGATGCCGATCCATCATGATGGCTTGTAGGTCGATCACAATTCGCGATCGGCATCGCGATCTTGACAGGCAAGCACCCACAGGAGGAGGATCCATTCGACGGTATCCCCCGGTGCCGCGGTCAGACCATCCGCGCCGTACAGATCGATCCGACTGCGGTACAACAGATTGGGGATTGCCATGAGATTCACTCGAAGCTCGGTCTTGCTTGTGGGCGTTGCCGGACTCCTGTTGTCCGCCGGTGTCGCGTCGGCAGGGGAAGGCAACCAATGGACCTCTGCCGGGGGTGACCGACAAAACACGCGGTCGCAGCCGTCGGAGCACAAGATCAGCGTCGATTCGGTCGGTGGGTTGACCGAGAAGTGGGTGTTCGCCACGGCTGGTGACGTGTCGGCGACGCCTGCGGTCGACGGCGACACCGTCTACGTTCCCGATTGGGGTGGCCAGCTGTACGCGGTCGACAAGCAGACGGGACAGCTGAAATGGCAGGCCAGCATCGCCGAGGCGACCGACGTTGATTTCGACAAAGCGCGCGCGACGCCGGCTGTCACCGAAGACGCAGTGATCGTCGGCACCCAGGGTTCGATCTTTACGGGAGGGCAGGGGGCACGGGTGCTCGCGTTCGACAAGCACACCGGCCAACTCCTGTGGAGCACGCAGGCAGACTCGCACCCCGCCGCAATCATCACGCAGTCCGCCACCGTGTTTGACGGCAAGGTGTATGTGGGCGTGGCCTCGCTCGAGGAGGCGCTCGCCGGGAGTCCCTTCTACCCGTGTTGCAGCTTCCGAGGCAGCATGATGGCCCTCGACGCAAATACCGGGGCCATCCTGTGGAAGACGTACATGGCGCCAGAGGCCTACAGCGGCAACGCTGTGTGGGGGAGCTCACCGGCGATCGACACGAAGCGCAAGCAGGTGTACATCGCGACGGGGAACAACTACTCGGTCCCGCAATCCGTCTCCGACTGCGTGAACGATGCGGCAGGTGATCCGGCTGCGACCGCAGCATGTCCTGCGCCCGACGACTACTTCGATGCGATCGTTGCGCTCGACATGCGGACAGGTGCCGTGAAGTGGGTGACCAAGGCAATTCCATTCGACGCCTGGACGACAAGCTGCCTGCCTCCGCCCTTCGGCGGCGCCGGCACATGCCCGGACCCTGAGGGGCCGGACTACGACTTCGGTCAGGCACCGGCGCTGTTTGAAGCGAGGAGCCAGACAGGCAAGAGGGTCGAGCTTGTCGGCGCCGGTCAGAAGAGCGGACAGTACTGGGCACTCAATCCCGACACGGGCGCGGTGGTGTGGGTGACACAGGCCGGCCCTGGAGGCACTGCGGGCGGTCTGCAATGGGGTTCGTCGGTCGATGGCACCCGGGTGTATACGGCAAACTCGAACAGCAACTACAAAGATTGGGTGCTGCCCGACGGCTCCACGACCAACCTCGGTGTCTGGTCCGGGCTGGATGCTGCCACGGGTGAGGTGCTGTGGCAAACGCCGGCACCGATCGCTCCACCCAACCCGTTCACCGCCATCTGGGGCACCACGTCCGGCCCGACGACGACGGCAAACGGCGTCGTGTTCGCATGCTCCGTCGAGCCGGACGGTCACATGTACGCACTCGACGGCGCCACTGGCGAGATCCTCTGGAGTTTCGCCAGCGGCGGATCTTGCCTGTCTGGGGCGGCCATCTCGCAGGGGATGGTCTACTGGGGGTCCGGCTACAGCAACTTTGGCGGAGGCTCGCCAAACAACCAGCTGTACGCCTTCGGTCTGTAGATCGAGCCGGCCAGCCGGGTCGGAGTCCGCTCGACAGCCGCGGCCCGCAATCGCGGCCCGGATCGTCCGGGCTGCGCCGCGCAAGGGCCTTCGGCGGCGCAGCGAAATCGCGGAGGAAGCGCGCCCAACGGGCGACCTTGTCAAAGACCACCGCTGCGACGCCACCGCATCGGTGACTGTCTTGGCGCTCACGACCGACCCGACTGATGCACCACTGGTCCGATTGCTTATCGAGGCCGACGATGTGACGAGCCTCCGAGAGTCGAGTCGGCTGATGGTCGACAAGGTCACCACCACCCCCGCTCGAAGCTGGGCGAACAGCTTGGCCAGTTGAGCGACGACGACATGATCAGGCTCTCGCGTGCGCTCGTCGTGTTCCTCGGACTCGCCGGGACCTGACGAACCCGAACACTTCACGTACCCAGAGTCACGAACTCTGGGTCCACCCTGCGCCGCATCGCGGCCCGGATGCGGTGCAGCACTGTCGCGTCACCCCGCAGTCATTCAATGGCAAAGCTTGCCAACGCCAGATAGTCTGTCAGGATGTCGACGATGAACGTCTCGCTGCCGGAGGAACTCAAGTTGTACGTCGACGAACAGGTCGACGACGGCGGCTACGGGTCCACGAGCGAGTACGTCCGCGACCTCATCCGTCGCGACAAAGACCGCCAACAGCTCCGACGTGTGTTGCTCGACGGAGCCTCGTCGAGCCCCGGGCCGATCGCAGATGCCTCGTACTTCGGATCACTGCGTGATCGCGTCCGATCCGACGCCTGATCATCGTGGCTGCCCGGTCTGTCCGGTTACGCAAGCGCGCTGCGAACGACATCGACCGAGCCGCCGACTACTACCTCGGTGAGGCCGGCGCAGAAGTGGCGTTGCGATTCGTCGACGCTGTCGAACAAGCCGTCGGCCAGATCGGCCGGTCGCCCCACTCGGGAAGCCTGCGCTTCTCATACGAGCTGGAGATCCCCGGTCTGCGAGTCCGCCCGGTGACCCGTTTCCCGTATCTGGTGTTCTACGTCGTTGGCGACAAGATCGTTGATGTGTGGCGCATCCTCCACTCCCGGCGAGACATTCCGTCATCAGTCGCCGGCGACATCGACGCCTGACCTGATCGTCGAATTAGCGCCGACCGATCGTCCGGAGGATGTCCCGCTTCTTGTTGAAGTTCGGTGGTGATCCTGATCTTGTTCAGGCGGCAGCCTGATCGTAGTTTGTGGGTGTGCCGGCGCTGTTGGTGGTCGCGTTGGTGATCGCTGCGACGAGGACGGGCATGTCGGCGTGGCCCTTCAGGCGTCGGAAGGAGCGCTCGGCTTCGAGCATGCCCGCCGCGATCCAGCGCTTCTTCATCTCACCGTCGCGCCAACGCTTGACGCGTCCGTGGTTGGTGCGACAGATCGAGATCATCGACTCGATGCAGTTGGTGTTCGTCAACGACTGGCGGAGCCGTCCACCGATGCCAAGCCGGGCGACGGTGAACATCTCATCGAGTCCCTCACGGAGCGACGCGGCGGCGTCGGGATGATCACGTTCGAGTTGCTTCGCGAGTGCCTCGCAGGCGGCGCGTCCCTTCGTCGGGTCGGGCTCCGCGAACGCTCGAGCCAACCGGGCGTCGACTGGATCGCGCTCGTCGACACCCAGGTAGCCGATGACATTGCGGCGCTTGTGGAGGGTGCAACGCTGGATCAACGCCTTTGTCGCCGAACACCTTCACAATGCCGGTGTGCAACGCCTTGGACCCGTCGATCACCGCCAAGATGCCGTGCTCGAACCGCAACCCGCGAGCGATCAGGTCGGCGAGCAGATCGGTGACGACGATCGCGTTCTCGGTGTCGCCGAGCCGCAACCCGACCGGCACCTTGCGGCCGTCAGCGGTGATCACGAGCGCGACGGTGATCATCTGACCAGCGATGTTCAACCCGTCGATCATCAACACCGCCACCTCCAGCTCGGTGAGATCGCGTGCCATCAGCTCGCGCAACGCCGTCTCGGTCGCTGCCTTGAACCGGCGCGACACCGCCGACTTCGACCGGGCCTTGCCCTCCACACCCACCGGCTCAGCCACGTCAACGTGACGGCGCGTGGCGACACCGGCGAGCATCCGCTCGACCACGACCTGGCCCAGCAGATCCTCGGATGCGAACACGTCCCACGTGTCGAGCCCGATCTCGCCACCATCGACGAACCGGCCCCTGAGGCGTTCCACGCTGATCTTCTGCGACCCCAACACGACCTGACCAGTCGTCGTGCCATGCCAGTTCCCGACCCGCTCGCCGTCGGGCAGCTCGACGTGCTTCGGGCCGATCTTCGCGGCCAACTCGCCGGTCAACATCTGCTGCATCACGACCAACCCCGCCTCCGCTGCCCTACTCGGTCGCCTTGGGGTGGCCGACGCTCGCGTCGGTCATCCAGACCGTCGCGTGGTCATCGTCGATGCAGTACCAGATCCGACCGCCGGCGGTGACCTCGTACTGCCATTGCTCCAACTCGGCACCATTCACCAACCGCGAGCCCAGCGAACCCTTGAGGGGATGCTGACGTGAGTCCCGCCGGCGAGGGTCGGCCGTGATCCGCTCCCACGCGGTTCGCGCGTTGGCCGAAGCGGCTGAGCAGATCTGCTCCCACCCCTTGACGGCATTGTTGGTCGCGAATCGGAAGTCCCAGCCACCCGCCGCCGGAGGCGGCGCGACTCGATCCTTGCGTTTCGGCATCAGCGATCAGCCGGCAGGAGCCGGAACCGGATCGCCGTCGGCGTCGATCCGGCGGCGCAGCCGACGTGCGAGGCGTGGGTCGGCATGGACCTCGGCGGTGGCCTTCCACTCCCGGAGCAACTGGCCAACCGGGGCGTAGTTTTCAATCGTCGACACGGCAACCAAGGTCTGGGTCAGTTCGTCGACGAACGTCTTGTGATCGTGCCGCGGCAGGAAACTCGCCCACGGAAAGACCTCGTCGACCGTGGCATCAAGACTCGACGGGCTGTGCACGAGCAGGTTCCGCAACAGCCGGGCGAGCGCGTCGAATGCCTCGTCGCGTTCCTCGTCACGGTCAGCTTCGCTCAGCCGCAACGCAGGAGCGTTACGCCGCCGCAGGACGACGTCATGGTCAGCGAGCTCCGCAACGACATCATTGGGCTGACGCAGGAACTCTGAGAACGGTCGCTCGATCACTCGCATGACTTCAGAATATCTGAACTACTTCAGAAGTCAACTAAGGTGTAGCGCACTCGAGCCTCGCTCACACTGAGGCTCAGGCGAACGATCGCTCCGGTCGCACCAGTTCCCTGTTGGCTCGAGCGTCTCGGACTCTCGCCCGGGCACGCCTCGCATAGGCCCGAGACAACTCGTAACCGACCCAGCGTCGGCCAGTCATCTCGGCCGCGATCGCGGTCGTTCCCGAACCGATGAACGGATCGAGCACCACGTCATCGGCGTAGGTGTACAGCTCAATGAGCCGGCGGGGCAGCTCGACGGGGAACGGTGCGGGGTGACCAACGCGACGTGCCGACTCAGGCTGAATGTCCCAGATCGACAACGTATCCCTAAGGAACTCAGCCTTACCAATGGTGTTCTCGCCGCGATCCGGGCGCCCCATCTGCCCCTTGGAGAACACGAGGATGTACTCGTGAACATCGCGCAGCACCGGGTTGCTCGCCGAGCGAAATGAACCGAACGCGCACGAGCCGGCCGCGCCAGCCGCCATCGGTCGGGCGCTCGAGCGGGCCTGGACACTGGGCGTCGGACCCGGTGACGCGCCGTTGGTGATCGACATCGACTCGACGATCTGTGAGGTTGCCGGCAAGGCCAAGCACGGTGCCGGCTACGGCTACACGAAGGTGCTCGGATATCACCCGATCATCGCGACGCGGGCTGACACCGGTGAGGTGTTGCACGCCCGGATGCGCAAAGGACAAGCGAACACTCAACGCGGGGCACGCCGGTTCATCGACGAACTCGTCGCCCGGGTGCGGCGCGCAGGGGCGACGGGTGAGTTGACGATGCGGTTCGATGCCGGGTTCTGGTCCAACGAGACCATCAAGACGTTGAACCGGCACGGCGTCAGTTACACGATGGCGGTGCGCGCCGGTCACAAGAGCATCGCCGCCGCGATCACCGGGATCGACGAGACCGCGTGGCGGACCATCGACTACACGCCCGACGGCCACGCGCAAGTCGCCGAGTGCGCCTACACGACCGGCACCGGCCGCCAGCGGGTGACCCGACGGTTGATCGTGCGTCGCACCCGCCTGGTCGACGCCGCCCAGCAACGACTGTTCCCGGACTGGCGTCACCACGCGTTCCTCACAGATCTCACCGGTGACGCCGTCGAGGTGGACCGATTCCACCGCCACCACGCCGTCGTCGAGCTCGCCATCCGTGACCTCAAAGAAGGCGCCGGACTCGAACACGTCCCGTCGGGGAACTTCCACGCCAACTCGGCGTGGCTGCAAACAGCGGTGCTCGCCCACAACCTGATCCGCTGGACCGCCCACCTGGGCGGCGTGCGCGTCGACGACGAACTCACCGTTGCCCGCACGATGCGCACCCGACTCGTCGCCATGCCGGGCCGGCTCGTCAACCGAGCCGGGCGCACCATCTTGCGACTGCCGACCCGATGGCCATGGGCCGACACGTTCACGACCGCGCTCGACACGCTGCGACTCCTGCGACCCGCGCCCGCCTGACGACACCGCCCGCGGTCAGGCGCGCCGCCCCACCCCCACCAGCCGCTGACAACCGACGACGCCACGGGCGCTGATTCGACGCGCCCTCAACGAGCCCCGACAGCCCGAACCACCGCCGACACGCTGCCATCACCGTCCAACACCACCGAGCCCGTCAACCCCACAACCGATCGGTGGATCGAGGCTCAGTGGTCGTCGTGGCGGTGACGAGGGAGCGGCCATCGTCGAGTATCCGTTTGGTGCCCTGGTCAGTGGTGATGTCGACGAGGGCCGCCAGGAATCCGCCGTGGACCCGGCCCATGGTGTTTGAACAGTCTTGACGGACGACGGTTTCGAACACCGGCGAGGGGTCCCAGGTCACCTCGATCGGGCCGATCAGCGAGGAGAATGGGCTGCCGCTCAGGGTTTCCATGGTCTCATCGTGGCAGGTCTGACTGGCGTTCCATCGAGGTCCTGGGCATCAGCGCGTGGCAGCGATCTGCACGATCTGGAGCGGGCAGCCGAGCGCGTAGGTGCCGATCTGCTCGGCCTGGCGGCGCCGTTCGCATGAGTGATATGCGTGCCGGTTCGAGCCCCCTGCGCTCGTAGCGTGTGGTTCGTGGACGTGTCGGATGATTTCGTCGATGCGGTTCTGGCGTCGCCGTTGGGCGTGTCGTGGCTCGCTGTCCTCGAGGCCGGCGGGTCTGGCGACCGGGGCTGGTCGTCGACGTCTCCGGTGGCTGATCCTTCCTCGGTATCGGCGGCGGTTGATCGTGTGGGGCAGATGTCGTTCGGGTCGCTGGTCGAGGCGGCGGTGTTCGCCGGTGTATTCGAGTCGGGTCCCTGGATGGGTGACGCTCCGGAGAAGATTGCTGCTGCCTACCGGCAGGCCGATCGGCGCGCGCCGATCGTCGAAGCTGTTGTCGAGAGATTCGGTGATCGGCTGCACGCCCCGCTGGACCGCGACCTTCAACAGTGGTTCTCCGACGGTTCGCCGTGGCTCGAGTCGATCGCTCCACTGTTCGGTCCGCTCGACGAGGTCTACGGAGCCGGCGAGTTCCCGATCGCGAGATTGTGGACTTCGACCAATCCGCCGCCCGAGGCGATAGCGGAGATGGTCGGCGTGTGGGAGATCGAGACCGGCCCGGTCCGCGCTGGACGCTGCCGGTGCGTCCGACGGCGCGGGTGTTGGAGATCCATCGACCGTCGGATTGGGCGAAGTTGACCACCGCGCATCTGCGCCACGCGGATCCGCATCCTGGGTGGGAGTTGCCCGGCGTCAACCAGCACCTGAGCGAGATCGCCCCGTTGTTGGATGGTGCCCCTCAGCGAGCGGGCACGCGATTCGGTCCGACGGCATCTGGTGCCCGACTGGCGAGCGGTGTCGGACCGCTACGACGGGATCCACCTCTCCTGGGCCGGATTCATCACGAGCGAAGGCTGTGTCGTCGACCTCGACGACGGCGACGTCACGATGCTGCGGTACTGGTTCAGCGAGCGCACACTCTGGCTCGCCGACGCCTTCGGTGAGCCCACGAGCGCACCCGACCCCGGGATCAACTTCGCAACGGGCAACCACTGGCCACCGCGTCCACCGCGGATCGCTGTCGACGCTGATCTCATCGGGCGTCTCCTCGGGCGCCACGCAACGCACAGCTGACGCTCCTCGGAAATCCACACACACACACACACACACTGGGTCTGCTGCGTCGCTTCCGCCGAGCGACACATTCTCATTGCCAGGGCCGCCCCAGAACAGTGCTGCTTGCACTCGCAGATCCCGCGCGCCATCCGGCACGAGGCTCGAATCGACGACGCCCGCTGTCAGCGGCCGCCGGTCACCGTCGGTGATTGTGATATCGAGTGGGCTCGGCTCGCCGTAGCGCTCCGCCGAAGTGCCGGACTGGTCGGGGTACGGCGCTTTGACCGGTGAGTGTTATGCGTGACCTCCTTGGCTTACGTGCCGACGTCTGGACCCAGGACGTGGCCCGCGAGTCTGGCGACGTCTACTTCTCCGGACGTATCGAGTTCGACGATCCGACCGAAGCCGAGCGGCCCGAGACGGTCGAGTGCCTCGAACTGCTCACGTAGATGCTCGACACGGCGAGAGCCGTCGCCGTGGCCAGGGTGCCAGCGCCTCGCAAGGAAGCGACGAACGGCGACGTCGAGCGGGCAGCGACACCAGACCTCAATCGGGTCGGGCAGGTCCTCGAGCCACTCGGTTGGTGTACCTGACGTGTCCGACAGTTCGGGTCGCCGCCAGAACGAAACCAGCACGCCACTCTGGAGATGCTTGGCGTGCTCGATGAACGCCTCGTCGGCTGTCCGACTGAGCGTGGATCGCTCCGCTCGTGGATCTGTCGAGTACTTCAGTAGGTCGTCGAGGAAGTCGTCCTTGTCCAGCATCGGGAGTTGAAGGCGACGTGCCAACGCAGCGCCAACCGTCGACTTTCCCGCACCTGGCAAGCCCGTGACGATGACGAACGACATCCGGTGAGCGTCGGAGGAGCCACACCGGCCCGGTGGGGAGTGCGCCACGTGTCACCGGCTCGTCGAGCCGGCGAAGACGTCGGTGTGCCGGTGCGGTTCGAACCCGACGCTGCGATACAG
>CAWKAY010000002.1:0-174451 GCA_963847775.1 uncultured Acidimicrobiaceae bacterium | reverse complement strand
ACGAGGCGTTCTCCATGCGAAGTCGTGCGGCGCGCTCTGTGGCGCCACCGCGCAGGACTCAGGACTCGAGTGCGTCGTCGATCTGATCAGCGGACTTCGACACTGCCTTCACGAGCTTGTCGTAGTCGTCGCGGTCGATCGCCTTGGTGACCCGCTTGCTGGCCTTGCCGAGCGCAGCCTCGACACGGTCGAGATAGATGTCGTCGATGACCGCGACGACCGCTGACGAGTTCGCCGGGAAGTACTCGTCGAGTTCGACACCGAGTTCCTTCTCCTCGTGCTTCTTGGTCAGATGCCCGAGCAGCGCCCCGATCCCGGCACCGATCGCCGTCGAGGCGAGAAGCGGCGGAGCGAAGAGGCCGACAACGAGGCCAACGCCGCCGCCGAGCATTGCCCCCGCTGCCGTGTCGCCGTCACCGGACTCGAGCACGTCGACGTTGCCGTCAGCGTCTCGGCTCATCACGATCGCGCCGACGACCACGAGATCTGCCCCCTCGGCGGCCTTCAACGATTCGAAGTCGGCGCGGGCGCTGTCACCGTCGGCGTAGGTGGCGGCGTAGAGGACGAGGTTCTCTTCCAATGACATGGCTGGTCTCCGTTGGGAAGGCGATCGGGTGGCCCGACCCTGCCGTGGTCGACTGATTCGACCACTCGGGAGCAACGTAGAGCGATTCCGTCGGAACGGCCATTGCAGCGGGGGTGAACATCGCATTCACCCCTCGCTGTGTCAGACGGATCGGCCTCGGCGAACACCCAGGCCAATGGTCAGCGCAGTGAGCACGATGGCTCCCATCAGGCCCGGGATGAGGCCGATGAGATCGCCAGTACCGACAACGCCAGACCGACGTCATCGACCTCGATCCCCATGGTCGAGCTCGAGACCGGAGCCCGGCGATCAGAAGGCGATGACGGCGATGAGGCTGCCCGCTGCTGCGGTGCTCAGCGAGAGCAGGATCACCGGGATGAAGTAGGAGTGATCGATCAGCTTCGTGCCGAGCGTCGTGGTGCCACTGAGGTCGAAGTTGGCGGCAGCGATCTGGGTGCCATTCGTCGGCAGCGTGTAGATGCCGGCGAACGACCCCGCCCACATGCCGGTCACCAGCGCGGGGGCGATGCCCGCCGCCAAACCGATGGGCACGATCGTTCTGGTCGCCGTCGACTGGCTCGTCGTCAGGACGCAGACCAGGAAGATCGCCAGGAAGAAGATCCACTGGGCGTCGCTCACCCACTGGCCGACGGTGTCGACGATCTCGTCCTCGTGAGCGCTGATGAACGTGTCGGTCAGCCATGCCAGACCGAACAGCGCAATCGCCGACACGATGCCGGCCTTGAAGACCTTCGAGTCGTTCACCTCCGAGACCTTCGGGCGGCAGAACAGGATCATCGCGGCGGCCGCGGTGAACATCAGGAGCTGGATGGTGACCGTCATCGAGATCGGGATGGAGCCGTCGTCGCCGTCGATCTGCGGGCGAAGGTCGGGGAACAGACCGAACACGACGATCAACACGACCGAACCGAGGAAGATCAGCGCCGCGTTCCGGCCCTGCTTGGTCGCCGTCACCACCACCTGGTCGCCGCTGCCGGGCGGGTCGAGCGTGCCGGCTGCGATGCGGGCCTGGTACTCGGGATCGTCCTCGAGTTCCTTGCCGAGCCGGCGCACGACCAGCGAGGTCAGGAAGATGCCGATGATCGCCGCCGGGATGGCGACGGCGAGGATCTGGATCAGATCGAAGTTGTACGGCTCGGCCTCGGTCAGCGTCACCATCGCCGCCATCGCAGCCGACACCGGGCTGCACGCCAGCGCGACACCGGTGGCGACGACCGACAGCGACAGCGGCCGCGACGGCCGGATCTTGTTGCGGTAGGAGACGTCGTAGATGACGGGCATCAGGGGATAGAGGACGTTGCTGGTGCCGGCCCCGACCGAGAACAGGAACGCCATCAGCGGTGCGATCAGCGTGATCTGTTTGGGGTGGTTCTCGATCGCTTTCGCCGCGACCGAGACCATCCAGTCGATGCCTCCCGACACCTGCATCAGGCCGGCGGTCACCACCACGGCGATGATGATCAGCATCGCGTCGACCGGCGGACTGCCGGGCTCGAGCCGGAACACGAAGACGAGCACCATCACGCCGAAGCCGCCCCAGATACCGAGGCCGACGCCGCTCGATCTCGTGCCCATCACGATGGCTGCCAGGACCACCACGGCCTGGATAGCGATCAACAGTCCGTCCATCAGATCTCCTCATTCGGTTGTGTCACGACATCGTGCAGCCTCATCACACGTCACCACCCGAGAACACGGCCGCGCATGCGGGATTCACGACCCGGCGGAGCCGGGCATCGGCGACGCGAACGTCGTCGAGCGTGTCGTCAACGAGCGGCCGCCACGTGTCGTAGTCGGCGTCGTCAGTGACGGAATTGAGCGTGTTCTGGAGATCGTCGAGGAGCGCTTCGAGCTCGTCGATCGGGGCGCGGTAGCGGCTGTCGGACACGGCCCGAAGCTGCGCCAACTCTCCGAGGACGACCTCTGCGGCCTCGGTGACGTCGCCCGCGGTCGCCGCGGTCGGGTCGGCCGCGGCGATCTCGTCGGCCAGCACGACGTATTCGGCATACGAACGACACAGCGACTGTTCGTCCTGGTCGGCACACGCCCCCGCGGCGGTTCCGAGCAGCAAGACTCCGGCGACAGACCTGGCGATCCGTCGGCGGGCGGGATGCGGAGTTGAGTCGTGGTGGTGCATGTTCGTGGATCTGGCTTCCAGCAGGGCCGACATCGACCTTTCGGCGCTGAGTGCTGCGACATCATTGCGCGATCGATTCGGGCGACGAAAGCCGAAGAGGGGGTGACGGGAGATTTCACCCTTGCTCTGGGCCGCTAGGCCAGCCGACAGTTTCGTACCATCGAGCCATGGATGTCGCAGAGATCGATTGGATTCCTGCCGGGACGTCGTTCGGAGTGGACGACCTCACGCACTTCGCCGGAAAGGGTGAGCGCGGCCTCGACGATGCGCTTGCCGACATCGACCTGGTCATCACCGGTCCTCACGCCTCGGCCGCGTTCCCCGAGGAGCTCGCCCCGTTCGTCGACCACCGCTTCACCCGCCGCCTGCAATACGACTTCACCGACGTCTCCACGAGCCCGGTGGCTCGCCGCTGGGCACAGATCGATCCGCGGGTGTTGTACATCGAAGATCCGCATCCGCGCGCAGTGCGCGACGCGAATCGTGCGCGCCCCGACGATCTGATCGTCGGACTCCGCGAAGCCTTCGATCGTCTTCGCGCAGGCGGAGAGGGCGCACGGCCGTCGCTGTCCGGAGTCGACGCAATTCGACCCGTCACGTTCGCCTACCTGCCGGTGTACACCGAGCCGTCGAACGACGACGAATGGGCTCGATTCCGCGATGCACTCGTCACAGCCGGCGCGCTCGGCATCGACCGGTACGAGCGAATCCGCGACGACCTCATCGAACGCGTCATCGATGCCAAGCTGCGCAGGCTCGCCGAAGCCGACCCCGCCACCACCTCGATCGTCGAGTGGAATTCGGCAACGCATCTCGACGTGCTCTCGATTCACGACACGATGAACCACACCGCACGTCCTGATGGGGCACTCTGCATGGAGCGCGCCCCGCAGGATCGGCTGCCGAACGTCGTGGCGCTGTCGAACCGGGGCGATGGCGTCGGCGACATTGCGGTCGACACCACGCCCTCGCTTCGATCAGCGATCGAGGTGCCGACCATGGACCCGGCTCGACTGCGAACGATTGCCCACGCGTACCGTGTCGCTTTCGATGCGTGGGACCCCAACGATGTCGCCTTCAATCGCCCATACCGAGGCGGCTACGAAACCCGCTCGGTCGGTCCTCGCCTCGCCGAAACCCAGCTCCGTGCGATCGTCCGAGTTTCCGACGACCCGCCTCGGCAGTTGCGGCTCGGCGCATGGCAGAACGAGTTCCTCCGCGAGTTCCTGCTCGGCGACGACGCCACTTCGACCCTCGGGCAGCCTGGAGTCGACTGGACGTTTCCGCCAGACGACCGCATCGACTGGCTGGCGGGTCGGCTTCGTCACGCCCACGACCTCGTCCGACGGTGGGGCACGGTGCCGCCGAGCGCACAGCCAATGCCGCGGTGATCGGCTGCGACCCGACCACTCCGGGGGCGATCGGTGGAGCAACCACTCCCCGACGCTGAGCAGCCGATCGACCTCGATGCCGAACGCGACCTCCTCGTGCGGATCGGCGAGGCCTTGGCGATCTCTGGTGAGTCGATATCCGGCGTGCGCGAGCGGCTGCTCGACGTTGCGACCTCGCGTGGCGTCCCCGATGTGAAGCTGGTCGTCCTGCCGGCCTCGCTGTGGGTCCAGACCGGCACTGCCGGCGCGACGAACGTGCAGTTCACATCATTCACGAACAGCGATCTGCGTCTCGACCAGATCGAGGACGTGGATGACATCGTCAAGCACTCCCACGACCGTTCGATTGCGGCATCGTCAGCAATCGCCGACCTCGCCGAGGTGTTCCGACGTCCCGCACCCTTCGGTGGCATCGTCCGATCGATCGGCCTCGGGCTGTTGGCGACTGGGTTCTCGCTCGCGCTCCAGCCCGGCATCGGTGGCGCGATCGCGGCATTCCTGCTCGGGATGCTCGTCGGGTTCATCAAACTCGTCCGCGTTCCCGGTCTCCGCGCGACGGCCCCCGTCATCGCGGCCTTCATCGTCTCGCTGATCGTGTTCGGCTTCGCGGACGAGGTGGAGTCGATCAATCCGCTTCGCGTGTTGATTCCGCCGTTGGTGACGTTCTTGCCGGGCGCTGCGCTGACCAGTGGCATGCGCGACCTTGCCACCGGACAGATCGTGAGTGGCGCGAGCCGGCTCGTCCAAGGTGTCGTTGCGCTGCTCATGCTCGCCGTCGGCATCGTGTCTGCCGCAGCGTTGACAGGATCGCCACAGATCACACTCGTCGATCGGCCGGTCGAACGCTTGGGTGCATGGGCGCCGTGGGTCGGGCTCGTCCTGATCACGCTCGGAACGTGGCTGCACCGGTGCGCGCGCCGCTCGTCGCTGCCATGGATCCTCATCGTCTTGGTCGTCGCCTACGGAACGCAGTCGATTGCTGCTGTGGTGTTCGATGCCGAGCTGTCAGCGTTCTTCGGCGCCCTGGCGATGACACCGGCCGCGCTGTGGATCAGCCGCCTGCGCGGAGGGCCGCCGTACTTGGTGACGTATCTTCCCGCGTTCTGGATGCTGGTTCCCGGAGCCGCAGGCTTGATCGGGGTGACCGAGATCGTCGGCACCGATTCATCGTTGGGGCCATCCGACTTCGTGAGCATGTTGAGCACGGTGATCGAGATCTCGCTCGGCGTGCTGCTCGGAGCAACGGCGTTCCATGCGAGCGCCGAAGAACTCCCGGAGCTCACTCGCGTGTTGCCGACTCCGCGCCGGATCGAGCGTTGGTGGCACCGGCGTCCTCGAGGCTGATGCCCGATCCCGCAGGCTCGAGCATCACACCCAGATCGTGGCATCGGTCGACCGCTGCGGACAACGTGTTGACCCCCAGCGCACGGAACGACTGCCGGGCATAGGTCTTGACCGTGTTGATCGACAGGTTCAGCTGTTCGGCCACTGACCGACGACTCGCGCCCGCGGCGAGCAATGCGAGGACCTGGAGCGGACGTCCGCTCAGCACTGGCTCGTCGACACCCGAGTCGACGATCGAACGCACACGCTGGTGGAGCGAGACGAGCATGCCCGGCTCGAGCAGCGACTCCAGATCGTGCTCGGCCTGGGCCAGCAGGTCGTGGGCGGCGGGGAGGTTGCCGGACTGGACGTACGACCAGGCTCGAAACAGGTTGACGAGGCACGCGTGCATGATCAGTTTGGTTTCGTTCGCGCGGTGCTGGACCCTGCGATGGAGGTCGGCACGATCCGATTGTGGATCGGCGACGAGCAGCACCAGCTCGGCGAAACCGACATCGACAGGCTCGATGCCATGAAAGCGGCAGAGCGATACGGCTTCGTGGGCGAGCGCTGCCGCAGCCGGGCGCGAACGGTCCAGGAGCTCGATGAGTCCGAGCTTGCCGAGGGAGTTGACCCGCGCCGTGATGCACTCAGTGTCATCGGCCAGGCAGTTGTCGAGCAACAATCTCGAGACGCGTGCGCATTCGGCAAAATCGCCACCGAACAGGAACTGTGCCCCCAGCGCGGAGACATCGGTGGCCCGCACGAAACCATCGAAACCCAACCCATCGCCGTGATCGGGCAGTGCGACGAAATCGACGGCCGCAAGTCCCTGTCGCGCGTGGCCCGCCGCTTCGGCCAACCGTCCGGCGGACTGCAGCTCTCGCGAGCGTTGAACGGTGACGGCCAGCTCGAACGAGCGCCGACTCCGCCGCAGGCTTTCCGGTTTATTAGAGAGGAGTGCTTCACCCAGTACCCGGGCGGCAGTGGTGAGTTCAGGACGTCCCGATCGGATTGCTGCCTCGCCGAGCAGGATCAGCAGGGGTTCACTGGATGAGACCTGGCCGGGAGGCAAGGCCATGATCCACCCCGCGAGCTCACCGCTGGCGCCCTCAGCGATAGCTCGGGGACCGTACGCAATGATGCTCGCGGTCGCCGACGTGACATCACCCGCTTCCAGGTAGTAGCCGATCGCGTCTGCGCTGCGTCCGTTCGATCCGCACCACGCGGCGGCGCGATGAAGGAGCTGCGTCGCCCGTCCCGGATCGACGCGGTCGAGATGGCCACGCAGCCATGACCGCAGCAGCGGTTGATACCGGAAGACGGGCGGGCGACCACCCACCCAGTCGGTGAAGACGTTCTGTCGATCCAGATCGCGCAGCACTGCCTCCATGTCGTCGCGTGGCGACAGCTCGGCGCACAGCGCCGGCTCGAGCCGGTCGAGAATGCAGGTGTCGAGGAGCACCTGCTGGACATCGGGCGGCTGGGCGGCGAACACCTCCAGTCGAAAGAACTCGTCGAAGACGCAATGGCTGTCGATCGCGGCATCGGAGTCGATCACAGAGTCATCGAAGTCCTGCAGCGCGAGGCCACCGAGCGTGACTCCGAGCGCCCAGCCGTCGATCTGCTCGTCGAGCTGAGCGAGCCGGTCGGCGTCGACCTCGGCACCGCAGATCGAACGAATGACCTGTGCGGTCTCGTCCTGCGAAAATCGCAGGTCTCGGCCGGTGATCGAGACGAGCTCGCCACGGCGTGCCAGTTCGTCGAACCCGATGTCCGGGAGCCAGCGCCCGACCATCACCACGCGCAACGACCTTCGATCGGACGAGGTCAGCTGGCGGATCACATCGAGCGACGCTGCACCGTCGAGCACCTCTGCTCCGTCGATCACGACGACCACACATCGGCCCCGCTCGTCGACCGCTCGTGCCAGACGTTCGACAGCGCCGACAGGATCGTCGGTCATCTCGGGCACGACGTCGCGGACGACACGACGCATCGCGTCGAACAGACCACCGACCAGAACGTGCGGATCGCGGTGATGGCCGTCGACCGTCAGCCACGCCACCTCGGCAACCGCGGTCCTCGATGCCCAATCGCTCACGGCGACGGTCTTCCCGCTGCCTGCGGGCCCCGTCACTGCCCCACCCCGCGTTGCCGGTACCCGGTCGAGTTCGTCGTCGAGGCGTGGACGGCTCACGCGGGGCGCACGGGGTGACGCTGGCATCGTCGCAGCCTAACAAGCCCCGTGCGGCTCGGATTCCCGACGCGAGCGCCACAACCGCCGCCTCACGGTGATGAAGCCGAGCCGGTCACTCCCGAGGCCGGCGATGGCGTGTCGACATGTGTCAACCGCCGGTCGCGGCGGCCAAGGCAGTCACGCGGTCCGGTCGGGCCCGGCGGGCGTTGGTTCAGGGCCGTAGACCTGGTCGATGTCCTGGTCGGCGGGAACTCGCCGCTTCTTGGAGAGCGCAGCAGCGATGGCGAACGACACGATCGGCGTGACGTAGGCGAAGACCGTGTAGGGCGCCCACTCCACCGCTGCGATTCCGAGTGTGCCGGCGAAGAGTGCGCCGTGGATGTTCCAGGGGATGATGTGCGACATCGTGGTGCCGGAGTCGGCGATGGACGTCGACAGCACGACGGGTTCCAGGCGCTGACGTTGGTACTCGCTGCGGAACGTGCGCCCGACGAGTTCGATGCTCGTGTACGGATCGGCGGTCACGAGGTTCATCCCGATCGATGACGCCATCGTCACGCCGATCAGCGAGATGGTGTTCTTGGTCCAGTTGATCACCGGCGTCACGACCCGATTGAGGATGCCGACGTAGTCGACGATCGCGCCGAACGCTGCTGCGACCAGCACGAGCCAGATCGTCGTCAGCATCGACGCTGTCCCCCCGCCGGCGAACACTCGGTCGAGGTCGTCGTTGCCGCTGTCGAGGGCGAACCCGTTGGCGAAGGTGTCGATCCCGACTTCGATGACACTGCCGAAATAGCTCCTTCCGTCGTCGGCCAAGGAGACGATGAGGTCGTGCTGCGTGAAGCCTGCAAGGACCACGGCAGCGATCGCCGGGATGACCAGCGACAGGAACGCCGACATGCCACGCGCCGAGAGGACCACGATCAGCACGATCGGGAGAAACGCGAGCAGCGACACGTTGAACTGCCCACTCACGGCGTCCTTCACCTGGCTGAAGTCGCCACCACCCTGCGTCGATTCGACCGTGAGACCGAGCACCAGGAAAACCGCTGCGGTGATGATCGCCGCTGGGATCATCGTGCGCGTCACGGCCCTGGAGTGTGTCGCGATCGTCTCGCCGCCCACCGTGGCAACGGTCAGATTCGCGGTGTCGGAGATCTTGGCGACCTTGTTGCCCAGAATCGCTCCCGACACGACAGCGCCTGCGGCGATCGCCGGGTCGACGCCGAGCACCGATGCCAGCCCAACCATCGACACGCCGAGCGCACCGACCGTGGTCAGCGAACTCCCCAACATGTAGCTCAGCGCGCTGGCGAGCAGGAACACGGTGACGTAGAAGTAGTCCGCTGTCAGCAAATCGACGCCGTAGTAGACGACCGAGGCGACCGCCCCGCACAGGTACAAGGTCCCGATCAGCGAACCGATCGCCAGGATGACGAAGAGTGTTCCCACCACTCCGTTGATCCCGTTGTCGATGGCCTTGCTGATGACGGCACCGGTGTGCCCGTATCGCGCCGCGACCGCGATGGAGATCAGCGTTGCCAGCGTCATGCTCACCTGGAGTGGGCCGTCGGCCACCTCGCTGCCGAACATCACGACCGAGATGACGATCAACAGGACCATCGAACCGATCACGAACAGCGACGCGGCCATCGACGGCTGGGTCCCACCTCCGTCAGGCGGCGCAGTACCGTCGTCGGTGCTGTCGGTGGGCGAGCCCGGAGGGGTCTGCATCAGGATTCCTTTGCTTCGTTTGCGTCCGGTACTGGAGGCTCGAGCTTGATCCCCGGGAGGGCCATCACCGAGCCGGCAACGTAGAGACCGGCGAGAATGGCGAAGATCTGAAAGACGACCCCTTCGACAGAACCGGTCGCTCCTGTTGTGGGACCAGCGTCGAGTGCCCGCAGTGACGCGTAGGCGGCGACACCGGGGACCAGGATCAAGATCCCTGGAAGGACAACAATGAGCGGGCTCGCGCGGGCTCGAAGACGAACGAACAGTCCGGCGAACAGACCGAGGACGAGCGCTCCGAGAAACGGCCCCTGCCAGACGCCTGCTCGGCCGCCGAGTTCGAGACCGCCGTACGCAAGCAGCCCGGCGGTGATGGCCCATGGCGCTTGCCTGGGCGACACCTGGAACACGACGACCAGACCGACCATCAACAGGACGAGGAACAGCCACTGCACGAGCGGCGGCGGCCGCGCCGAAACGGGAACGCCGGCGGTGCCGAACATCGCCCGAACGGCCATCGCCCCGATCGACGCTCCGGCGAACAGGCCGATGGTGACCATGCCAGAGCTGATGAACCGGTTCCATCCGAGCAGCGTGTGACCGATGGCGAGTTCGTAGACACCCAGCGTCAGACCGAGCCCAGGGATCAGGACCACGAAGGCGCACAATCCGACGATGTATGAGTTGGCACTCCCGATGATCAGCCCGACGACGCTGGCCAGCACCGAGGCAACGAACGATGCCACCACGTAGATCCGACTGCTCAACCACTCATGGCTGCTCGACGCCCGGACCAACAAGAAGACGACGATGCTGAGGGCAGCGGCCAATCCGACGTCCTGCCACGCCGCAGACAAGATCACGGCGAATCCGGCTCCGCACGCAGCATAGGCAAAGCCCACGGCAGGTGCGTTGTAGTACGGACGAAGGGCTTCGATGTCGTCCAGCCGTTGGTTGGCCTCGTCGACGGGAACCGAACCCGTACGCATCTGGTCCGCCAGCCGCATCGTCTGAGACAGCTTTCCGAGATCGTAGGAAACGTCGCCCAGCGTGACCATCATCCGGTGCTGACCGGTGCCGCTCCGCGCGTCGACGGTGTAGTCCAGGTACGTCGGCGTCGAAATCACACTGCCGGTCAACCCCATCGCACGCCCGACGCCGTTCATCAGGCCGTTCAGCTCATAGCCTGGCAGCCCGTATTCGTACGCCAACCGGCCGAGTCGCAGGGTCAGCTCGATCTCGGGCGTGGACGTCACGTCAGACCCCAGATCGATAGCTCGGGGGTGAAAACGGCACAGGTCGCTTCTCATTCATCATTTGGTTTGGTGAGCCTAAGGCGAGGACACGACCCGGGCGGATGCCGTACGGGGGTGAAACGGGCTATCACCCTGCGACGTTCGCTCGAGTCGTGACCGCCGGATTCGGCCTTGCCCACGACCTCACGATCCGGGCCGATGACGGGGCCTCTTCGACATCGTGTCGTGACGAGGTCGGAGTCCTTCTCGGGCCACCAAGCGAGGCGGCAGCGCTCTTCGTGGCATCATGCACTGACCTCTCGAGGCGGGCATCGTGCCCGATCGAGAATCCGGGGCCCAAACGTTCCGGTTCTCGTTGCATCGCTACGACGTGTGAGCGGTGTCGGGGTGTCGGTCTGCCGCACGTTCGCGACCAGCGTGCGTGCCTCACCCGTGCCTCACGCAACGGGCAACAGGGGTCACCACCGGATACCGGGGGTTGAGCGCCGATCCCGCAAATCACCAGGACAACGCACGTTTCCCCAGGTCAAAGCCCTACCGTCAAGCCGAGGAACTTCCGTTTCCCAAGCTGCATACGGGGGTTCGATTCCCGTCATGCACGTCGCTGGGGTGCTGTGCCCGGCCTGCTGTTGGTGGAGGCCGTCCGGAGGGTCGATGGCATGGCGACCGACCGACGGTCAGGGCGTGCGGTCACGGAAGGCGGCCGGGGTGGTGCCGGTCCAGCGTTTGAACGCGCAGGTGAACGCGGTCTGGTCCGCGAAGCCGGTGAGGAACGCGACGTCGGCGATCGAATGGCTCATCACGAGGCAGGGCTCCCACCGGACGAGGAGTCGATGCGCTACTGGACCGCTGAGATGGAGCGAGCCGACGCCGTGCTCTTCGGCCGGGTGACCTACGAGATGATGGAGTCGGCGTGGCGGCGGCCGGCCACCGGCGCGTGGCCCGACTGGATGGGTGAATGGGAGATCCCGTTCGCCGAGACGATCGACCGAGCCAAGAAGTACGTCGTGTCGAGCACACTGAGTGGGGTCGATTGGAATGCCGAGCTCGTGCGAGGCGACTTGGGGCAAGCGGTGAAGCAGCTCAAGCAGGAGCCAGGCGAGGGCCTGTTCGTCGGTGGCGTGACGCTTCCCCTGGCGTTGGCAGATCTGGGACTGATCGACGAGTACGAGTTCCTGGTGCAACCCGTTCTTGCCGGACACGGGCCGACGTTGCTCGCCGGTCTGCACGAACGCACCCAGCTCGAGCTGGTGGATCGCCACGAGTTCCGGTCGGGGGCAGTCGCCCTCCGATACCGGCCCACGCTGGCTACCTCTTGATCTGATCTGTGCGGACACGTTGGCCGCCGCCTCGCAGACGGACCGACGGTTCCGGTGGGCGGCGCCAGCCGACGCTGCGACCTCTGTCCCGGCACGGTCGTCGTCCACAATTACCGATCTGCGCTCCGCTCCGTCCCGTCGGTCCGCTGGTACGGCGACGTGAATATCGACTGCTCGGCTTGGGCCGCGGTGCAGCGGTCGGTCGCGTGCGTGTCGGTGATTCTGGGAAGCGATATGCGGCCTCGTCGGCCGTCGACGTGGATATGGGCATGCTTGCTGTGATTCCACAGCGCGCCGAGGTATCGCGGGAGTTGGACGTCGCTGAGTCTCGAACCTGCTGGTTGCAGGTCGCGATCGCGAATGCTCGGGCGCCTCGTGTTCCGTCGTGATCGACGGGAACTGCGGGCCCGCCGGCGACGTCGAACGGGTTGGATGTGGCGCCGTTGGTGGATGGGGGTGTGGTGCAAACTGATCTTGAACGTCGACGACAGTTCGAAGCCGTGGTCGATGTGGTGTACGAACCGCTGCAGCGGTACCTGGGTCGACGAGTGCAGCCGGCCGACGTTTCCGAACTCCTCAACGACTCGTTGCTGGTGATCTGGCGTCGCCTCGATGACGCCTCGCTGGATGATCCGCTTCCCTGGTCGTACGGGGTCGCCAAGCGCTGCCTGGCCAATCATCGCCGGGGTGCGCGGCGACGACTGCGGCTCGTCGGACGGGTGATCGATCATGCTCCGAGAGATTCCTTCGCCTCGCGCCGACCCAGCGACCAGTTCGACCATCCGCAGCTCGAAGTTGCGTTGTCCGAACTCGACGAGTCGGATCGTGAACTGGTTCGGCTGTGGGCCTGGGAGCAACTCGAGCCACGCGAGATCGCCGTCGTACTCGACACGACCCCGAACGCGGTGAGTCTCCGCCTGACGCGAGCCAAGAAGACGATCATTTCCTCGATGGAGCGACAGGATCTTGCCGCTGCTGGACAGGAAGGGCTTGGACACGGAAGGGAGTTTCGGTCATGAACGACGAGCTGCGAGAACGACTCGGACGTCTCGATCCGATGCACCCCGGGGTGCCCGTCGAATCAGCGACGACTCAGTCGTCCATAGCCCGAATGGAGAAGATCATGAATACCCCACTCATCGAACGAGAAGACTCACTTTCCGAATCGACCCCGCACCCCACGTCGATCGGCGCCCACCGTCGTCGCAAGGGGATGCTGCTCGGCATGGCAGCCGCCGCAGTCGTCGCCATCGGTGGCGCCGTGATCGTCGGCAACAGCGGCGGCAGCGACAGCACCCAGGTGGCCGCCGGTCCGCCGATCGGGTTGTCGCTCGGTGACAGCAACGTGATGTCGTCGTGCATCGTGTTCGACGTCGCTCTGCTCGCCGACATGTCGCCGGCTTTCGCCGGCACGGCGACGTCGGTCGATGGCGAGACGGTCACCTTGACCGTCGACCGCTGGTACACCGGCGGTGACTCGGCAACGGTCGTCCTGAAGGGCGCCGCTGGGTCGCCGGCGCTGATCGACGGGTTCGAGTTCGAAGTCGGCCAGCAGTACCTGATCACAGCCGCAGAAGGCAACGTCAACTTCTGCGGTTACAGCGGGCCGGCCACACCCGAGCTCACCGCAGCGTTCGACGCCGCCTTCCCCGGCTGAGCGCTCACGGCAAGCCCGTTCTTACCCTGACGTTGCGTTCGGGGCTGAACGGGCTCTGCGAATTCAGCGATCGCGGCGGCGCAGGAGGAATTCCGCCTCCCCGCGACATCACTCAGCACCTCCCGATCGAGTTCAACCCGTAAGGTCGACGTCGGGTCATCGGGATCGGTCGCATCGGTGTCGGTGGTGACAACTCGGCCGCCGACGACGCTGTCATCGGCGATGCTGCCGGTCGTGTCGACCACCGTCGCACCGGTCGTCTGATCGATTGATGCAGTCACCGTCGGGGCCGACGCAGTTGCGTTCGACGCCGACGACTCGTCGGGGGATCCTCAGGCGACCGCTGACAGGGCGAGCACGGTGGTGACGGCGGCGATCTTGGGCGTCGAGCGTGTCATGCATCCGATCGTCTCGGCGGCACGGTTCGCGCCGGCGACGCCCCAGGCGGCGGCGCCGAGATCGGGTTCAGCGTCGGCTGATCCGCTCGCTCCGGTTCCACAGGACCGACGTGGTCACTCCGCCGTCGGATTTCCGTCGTCGGTGGTGGACACGCCGTGGGCGGCCGGGTCGACGTGGCTCCAGCGCTCCACTTCGTCGAGGTCGCATCGCCTCGGACTGATCACGAGCAGCACGTCGTCGGCGGCGAGTCGCGTCGCCCCGTCGGGCACGATCGTCTCGTCGTCGCGCCGAATGATCGCAACCCTCGACCCACCGGGCGGGGGCGAGTCGCGGAGCGCCACCGAGTCGAGACGAGATCCGGCGGGCACCGTGACCTCGATGAGGTCCGCGTCGAGCGCGTCCACGGGCACGAGCTCGGGCCGGACCGTCACCCGCTCGTCGGCCACGACGCCGAGCCGCCGAGCGAGGATCCCGACCGTCGGGCCCTGCACCGCGACCGAGAGCACCACGACGACGAACGTCACGTCGAAGATCAGCGCGCCATCGGGATGTCCGGCCGTGAAGGGAATCGTGGCGAGCACCACCGGTACCGCGCCACGCAATCCGGCCCAGGAGATCACCGCCATTCGTGGCAACGGCGTCCGCGACCAGGCGAGCACGGACACGACAGCGATCGGCCGGGCGAGCACGATCAGCGTCGCCGCGACGACCACGGCGGTCGCCAGGTCGTCGAGCAACTCGCCCGGGAACACCAGCATGCCGAGCAACAAGAAGAGCACACCCTGGGCGGTGGCGGCGAGCCCTTCGTGGAAGGAGAGGACTCCCCGCGCCGAGCGTCGCGAGGTCGCGACGACGACGCCGGTGAGGTAGACGGCGAGGAAGCCCGATCCGCCCACGAGGGCCGCCGCGCCGTACGAGATTGCCGCGATCGCAAGGGTGACCACGCCCAGCGACGACACCGCCGGTCCCTTGATGCGGGCGACGACCGAACGTCCGAGCACTCCGACGCCGATGCCCACCGCCACGCCGGCACCCAGCTGAAGGGCCAGGAAGCGGGTCCAGTCCCATACGGTCGGGTCGCCGCGCCACACCTCCACCAAGCCGATCGTCATCAGCACCGCCACGGGGTCGTTCAGACCCGACTCGAGCTGGAGCAGGCGCTGGGTGCGCGTCGGGAGCGACTCGGACCGCAGGGCGGCGAAGACGGCGGCGGCATCGGTCGACGCCACCACCGAGCCGAGCAGCAACGCGGTCGAACCCTCAACCCCCAACACCACCCAGGCCACCAGGGCCACGACGCCTGCGGTGATCGCGACGCCGAAGGTCGCGAGGAACCCGGCCGGGACTCCGGCGCCGCGGAATGCTGCGGGTTCGGTACCGAGCCCGCCCTCGTAGAGGATGACGACGAGCGCGACGGTCGCGATGTTCTGCGCCAGCGTGGCGTCGTCGAAGCGGACCAGCGCCAAACCGTCGTCGGCGACGAGCATGCCGAGGCCGAGGAACAGCAGCAGTCCGGGAATGCGGAACCTGGCTGCGAGCCCGCTCGCGATGACACCGACGAGCAGGAGCGTTCCACCGAGCAGCACGGCCGGGTCGACCGAGAAGCCCGAACTCATACTGGCCTGCGATCGATCGGCATCCGAGGAGCGTACGGTCTCGGAGCTCGAGGGCTGGATCAGGTCGAGCGATCCCGCCGGATCACCGGCCGACGGCACGCGGATCGCGCAGGTAGTAGGGACCGACGAACGCAGATGTCGCCAGCGCAAACGCCGATCTGGTCCGCTCGGATTACCGCCACATCCTCACGTTCGGGCGAGCGATCCCGCTCGACGCCGCAGAGTCGGGCACGCGGGACGCGGCGTCGTTCGGCTTGGATGCGAGGGCGGCGGACACTGGGGTCCCGCTCCTGGCCGGCGCGGGAAGCGCGGGATCGCGCGACGGGCCCGTCCGGCTACGGCGACATCGACGACTGGCAGTGAAGCAGGGCTCTGCGTCAGGCAGGCAGAGATGACCCTCGATGACCCTCGATGACCCTCGATGGGCGATACGGTGGCGACGGCGTGCCGCTGCCCGCTCATCAGCTCGACCGCCACGACGTGCACACCGGAGGTGCCGATGACCCGCTCGAACGATCCCGAACACGTGGCAATCGACGTCACGTCGAAGATGGGCATCCTCGACGATGCAACGTGTGTCCAGCTGTTGGAGTCCACACCGATCGGTCGCATCGGGTTCTCGACCGAGGGCGAGTTGCTCGTGCTCCCGGTCAACTTCAAGTGGTACGAGAACAGTGTCGTGTTCCGCACCCTCGAGGGTCAGAAGCTCGCCGCGGCGGCCGAGCACCAACACGTCTGCTTCGAAGTCGATGAGTGGGACGCCAGCACGCGGACCGGCTGGAGCGTGGTCGTGCAAGGCGTCGCACGCGAAGTCATGAACTGGGCCGAGGACGTTCGTCTCGACCAGATCGGGTTGATCCCCTGGGCCAAGGCTGAGTGGCGACCGATCTGGGTGCGCATCGAGCCCACGATGATCTCGGGTCGCGTCCTTCGCTGATCGCACGCCCAGGTGGCGCGGATGCGCCGCGACCTGAGCAACGCCCACGTTCCGCCCTGTACCGACCCTGGCCTGCGTGCCGGTCAAGGCTCCCATGTCGCTCGTCCCACGTGGCTGTCCCGTGCCGCTCAGGTACGGCACGTCCGCCGACGACTCACTGGGGATCGCCGATCATGTGGTTCTCCTCGTTCCTGGGTCGTTGTTTCCGATGGAGGCACGGTGGGAACTCGAGCTGCGGATCGTTCATTGAATCGATCGCACGAACATCTCACGGGCCGCTTCGTCGAATTCACGGTGGGTCGGCTCGATGATCACGACGTCTCGCGACAGGTCGAGCACGCACGTGATCCACCAATTCCGGTTGGCACGCGCCCACAGCGCGACGGTTCCGAGCAGAACGACGACGCCACCGACGAGCGGTGCTGCCGCTCGAACGATCGAGCCGACCGCAATCAGGACCGCACCGAACGCCACGGCACCCTGGGACCACGCCACGCGCCGCCGCCAACGAGACCAGACCGCCTCGGTCACCGGGATCGAGACGGCGACGTGCGGCCGTCGCAGCACGAACGCGAGCACCGGCACTGCTCCCGGCACGCACAGGACCCAACGCGGCCCACTCCAGGCTGTCGCCGTCGAGCGCATCGCGCCCTCGGTCCTGGTACCCGACAGGACGCAGCGATCCGGGAACACGTCTCGACGTTGATCGGACACTCGCAATGCCGACGTAGCCACGTCATACCCTCGTGTTCTCGCCGACGACGTCGGCGTCCAGAGGTTCCGAGTCGTCGCAGTCGTCGCAGTCGTCGCAGTCGTCGAGCGGATCGTCTTCGAGGAAGATGCACTCGCCGGGGCAGTCGATGGCTGCCGCGATCGTCCGGTCGACCAAGCGTTCCGGTACCGCGACGATGCTCGGTCGGCGGCCGGGGTCGTTGCCGGGGTTCCCGGCGGCATCGCGAACGTAGGACGAACCGTCCTCGAGCAGCACGAACACCTCCGGGCAGCGATCGGCGCACGGCCCGTCGCCGGTACGCAGATCCTGATCGATCCACACTCGCATCTATCCGGCCGCTGGGAACGTGAACGGGAACGGCAATCCGGTGTCGAGGTACGGGCTCGGATCGCGGCTCCACGCCCATTCCTCGACGCAACGCCGGTTCGTCCGCCCGTACAGGAACCGCCACAGGTCGTACGCGTCAACGCGAAGTGTGACGTGCTCGCCGCCGGGTAGCCCGACCCACCACACTCGAACCGTGGGGACCACGACCTCGAGCGCCGGGACTGTCGCGCCCGCGAGGTGATGACGCCACCGCACGATCGCCGCGGCGAGCCCCGCCGCGATCGCGTCCGTCGGCGGTCGCCGGTCCGCGTCGAACGTCTCGTACAGGTCGGCCTCGTGCGTCAGTGCGTCACCGAACAGCCACCGCCACGGCTCACCCATCACGGGATCGACGCCGACATGATCGAGTTGGTCCAACGCCGTGGCCCAACCGACCGCGAGCTGTGCCGGATCGTCGCTGCGGTGCCGACGCACCTGATCGTCCGTCCAACCGGGCGTCGCGTACCGCTCGAGCCGGCCGTCGACCCAGTCCTCGGCGATGCCGACGAGGTGGCCGAGCATGTCGTGAGCGGACCAATCGGGACAGGCGCGCACAGGTGTGTCCAGGTCGCATCTCGTCGTGGTCAACGTGTCGATGACGCGTGCCGCCGACGAGCGATAGAGATCTCGGTACGGCGCATCGCCACCCACACCACAACTGTCGCGCGCCGGGACCGATCCGGATCACGCAGATCGGTCCCGGACAACAGGGCCGAGATTCCGCCACGACGTCAGCTCGGCATCGGACGTGCCCGCACGAGCATCGGTGCGCCGCCGCGCGGTTGGCTGACGATCAAGCCGATGGGTTCGGGTATGACGTGTGACGTCGGGCTGATGTCGACGCGTTGGGCGAGGCGGGAGAGGGTCAAGGTGAGCTCCATCTGGGCGAGCGCGAAGCCGATGCACATCCGCGGGCCGCGACCGAACGGAACCCACGCCTCGTTGGCAGCTGTTCGCTGCGACGCGTCGAGCGCCGAGAACCGTTGCGGATCGAATCGTTCCGGTTGTTCCCAGACGGCCGGGTCTCGGCCGGCGAGGTACGGCGACCAGAGCATCAAGGTGCCCGACTCGATCTCGTGGTCGCCGAGTCGGATCTCGGCGGCAGTCGTTCGTGCCGACACCCCGGACGCGGGATGGAGGCGGAGCACCTCGCGCATGGTCCGATGCGCGAGGTCGAGCGCTGTGAGCGTCGAGTTGTCCGCCGGTGCCGCACCACGGGTGCCGAGGACTCGGTCGGCTTCGCTCCGCAATGCATCCCAGAGCCCGTCACCGTTGGTCGCTTCCCACAGCATCCATGCCAACGACGAGGCGGTGGTGTCGTAGCCGGCGCCGATGAGCGACTTCACCTGGTCGCGGATCTCTTCGTCGGTGAGGTCGCTGTGGTGGACGAGTGCGTCGATGACGTCGCCCGACTCGTCGAGGTTCGGTGAGTCCGAGCGCGATGCGTCGATGGCGTCGTCGACGATCGCATCAAGTGCCTCACGGTCGCGGCGCACGGCCGCCCGTTCCGTCCACGGCAGCGGGTGTGGTGCCTGTCGGAAGAGTGGACGTGACAGGTACAGCTGGCTGCGTGCGAATCGCCGGTCGACTTCGTCGATCCGCCCGGCCAGGCGATCCCCGAACAGTGCGCGGAGCACGATGTCGATCAGGAGCCGTCGACCCATGGGGTAGAGGTCGACGGGGACGTCGGGCGTCGAGGTCGCGAGCAGCTGATCGATGGCGGCGTCGGTCCGGTCGACGATCATCGGGATCCAGCGTTCGAGCCGACGACGACTGAAGGCCTGCTGGACAGATCCCCGCCGACGACGGTGGTCATCGCCGTCGGAGGCGATCATCGTGGTCCTGCCGACGACGAACCGGAACGGGCTGATCGCGATGTCGTAGGTGAACTGGTCGTTGGGGAGCATCAGCAGCTCACGGATCAGCGCCGGGTGGCCGACGATCATCATGCGCAGCGGTCCGGCACCGAGCCCGCAGATCGGACCGTAGGTGACGTTGACCTCGTCGAGTGCAGATTGCGGCGTGCTCAGGAGGCGGCGCAGCAGGCGAACCTGATCGCGGCGCGGCGGCCGCGGAACCGGAACGGTCCGAGCTCCATCTTCCTCCGGTGGGAACACCAGGTCGGTCATCGTGGCTCCGATCGATGCCGCGTGCGGCGAACAACCGGGCGAGCGGCGGCGTCGCGCGACGTGACGACAGCGACGCCGAGTCCGATTCCGATCGCCCACCACCATCGCTCGTGGTGATCGCCGATGCGCAGCGACGGCAGCCACCGCCACCGGAACGCACACACGGAGACGAACGTGACGAGCAGCACCGCGCCGAATGCTCCGGTCGGCGCCGCCGAGCGCGGGTCGCGACAGTGGGCGAGCCCCGCCAGGCCCAGTGCGACCGCACCGATCGTGACCACCTCTTGGATCGGGTCCGACCACGCTGGGACGGCATCGCCGGCGACGGACATCGTCGCGAACAGACCGACCCACACCACGCACGCAGGCACGCCCACCACAGCGAGGCGCACCACCCGCCGCCGCCAGAGGGGTACGACGCTCGTAGCCGTCAGTTCGCCGGCCGGATCGTCGACTGCGAACGCCGCCACTGCACCGACGAATGATGCAGCGACGAGTGGCAGCCCGAAGTTCGATCGCCCGCGGGCCACTGTCCACAGTGTCGGAACGGACGAGGCCGCCACGACCGCGGCGATGGTCGCGAGCGGCAGTGCGCGAGCCGTGTAGCGGACGAGCGATTCGCCCGAGCGCTCGTCGCTGCCGATCACGACGCGTCCGCCAAGGCACCGGTCAGGGTGAGGTAGCCGTCCTCGATCGTCGGAGCGACGAGCTGCGCACCGGCAGGCGGCGCGCCGACGTGACGGACGCTGCCGTCGCCCGCGATCCAGGCCAAGGCTGCGGTCGGGTCGCGCGTGTCCGCCGACCACACCTGCCCAGTGGCGAGCTCCGCCAACTCGTTCGGTCTGCCGTCGAAGCGGAGCTTCCCGTCGAGCAGGACCGCGACCCGGTTGCACAGCGCGGCCACGTCGTCGGTCTGGTGGGTCGACAACAGCACCGTCGAGTTCGCGGCGACACCGGACAAGAGCTCGCGGAACCTGAGGCGCTGCTCCGGATCGAGTCCGGCCGTGGGTTCGTCGAGCACGAGCAGTGCTGGGTCGCCGATCAGCGCCTGCGCGATCGCGACGCGGCGCCGCATCCCACCCGACAACTTCTTGATCTGGACGTGCATCTGTGCTTCGAGACCGACGAGCCCGAGCACTCGCCGAACCTCGTCTCGACGCTGCGTGCGATTCCCCCACTCCTTGAGGATCGCGAGATAGTCGACGAACTCGAACGTGGTGAACGAGCGGTGGAATCCCGGCTCCTGCGGGGTGTAGCCGAGGTGACGACGGATCTCGGACCGGTCGCCGGCCCGATCCGGTCGGCGACCGAAGACGTCGACGTACCCTCGATCCGGCGCGAGCACCGTCGCGAGGATCCGGAGCAGCGTGGTCTTGCCCGCACCGTTCGGACCCAGCAAGCCGGTGATGCCGGGACGCAGGTCCATGCTGACGTCACCGAGGCCGATCGTCGACCCGTACCGTTTCGACACGTCGACGATGTGGATGTCGTTCGCCGTCACCATGTGACCTCCAGGGTTGCGATGTGATCCCGGCGGAGCGAGACGACCGTGGCCGCCGCGACCGCGACGCAGAGCGCGATGACTTGGCCGCGACGATCGAACAGGTCGACGCCTCGGAGCCGATCGAAGAGAGCGACATCGTTGACGGGGCTCGAGAGGACGACCACGGTGACCCACGCCGCCGCCGTCATCACGCCGGCCGACCGGGCCGAGACGAACGTGGCGAGTGCCAACGTCGTGGATGCCAGCCCGAGCGTGGGAGCAGCCACGCCAAGCTCTCGAGATCGAGATCGGCGATCAACACGGCAACGAGTCCGAGTGCGACGAGCGCCGGCACGAGCGCAACAACGAGCCGGCGCAGGATCAGACCGAGGCCGAACGTCGGTGTCGAGTACGAAGCCTCACCCCCCGGTTCGCCGGCCGGCGCGAAGGTCCCGACGACGATGGCCACGATCACCATGGGTGCGACCGAGAGGTAGAGGTGATCCTCGCGCACGGATCGGGTGAGCAATGCCGCGCCGCCGGCAAGGATCACCGTGGTCGCCAACCAGGCCCATTGCAGTCCGATCGTCGCCGAGACCGGTCGCGCGTACCGATCCGGGAGCAGGCGTTCGAACACACGTGCACCGAGCCGGTTCGGCGGCCGGTCGATCGAGTTCGCAACGCGGGCCCACGAGGCGTCCATGGCATCGCTCGGCATCACGGTAGCCACGACGCCACGACACTCCCCGCAGGTGAGCAGGTGCTGCTCGACGGAGGCGGCGCGCACGGATCCAAACCACTCGGGCGTCCGGACGTAGCGAGCGAGTTGGTCGTCGGGTGGATGGTGGTTCACGTCAGTGCTCCTCTCAGTTCCTGGCGGGCACGACGCGCCCGTGACTTGACGGTTCCGGCCGGGATGCCGAGCAGTCGGCTCGCCTCCCGAGTCGAGAGGCCGTCGAGCACGGTCGCTTCGAGCACCGCGCGCAGTTCGGGAGACAGCCCGGCCAGCGCCGGACCGAGTTCGCCGTGTTCGATGTGTTCGAGAATCGTCTCCTCTGCCGTGACGGTGACGTTGTCGTCCCTCTGGCCGAAGCGCGCCGCGGGTTCCCAGCGTCCCCGCTTGCGGAGCACGCCGATGAGACGGCGAATCGCGATGCCCCACACCCATGCCGCAACCTCGCCGGACCCGTTCCACGAACCGGCCGACTTCCAGATCGCGACGAAGGTGTCCTGGAGTGCATCGGCGGCGACGTCGGGGTCGCTGCACCGTCGGCGGAGCCGGACCGCGATCCACGGGGCGTGGCGATCGTGCAGTTCGCGCAACGCGTCGCGATCGTGGTCGGCGATGGCTCGAAGCAGATCGGCGTCGGAGCGTTCGGACATCGAAGGGTCAGCATCCGGTGTCGTAGTGGTGGGGTTCGATGGTGGTGAACGACGTGAGTTCGTGACCGAGAGCGGCGGCCAGCTCGGTCGTGCTCGTGTTCGGGTCGATCCAATGCTCCCAACGCGCCGCGAGGATCCCGAGCGTCCTCGTGTCGTCGCCGACCGCCAATCGGCGTGCGAACGCGAGTTCCTCGACGGACGTCACCGCCGGGGGGATCCAGCAGGCCGCACCCGACCACACGGCCGAGCGTGCCATCGGCTCGGCACTGTGGTCGCTGTCCGTCGAGAGCATCTGGTGGGCGTCGTCGTCGGATAGTCCGGCGGTGACGAGCCACAGCGCGACCACGCTACGCGCCTGGCCCACGACGATCAGGGGCACGCCGTCCGCCGGTTCGTCGGTCGGCAGGCCGGCGGCGAGGAACGCCAACGGGAATCGAGCTGCGGCGTCGTCCGACGGAGGATCGATCCGGATGACGACCTCGTTGGGCGGCCGAATCAGCTGCTCGGGCAGGTGTTCGACCACTTCGGGCGCGAGCTCGTCGGCGTGTCTCGCAACCAGACCCTGGCGAACCACGAACGGTCCACCGGTTGGGATCGCGTCCGCGACTTGATCAGCAGTCATCAGCAGGGGAGCGATCTCGTCAAACCCGTCGTAGACGCAGACGTCGAGTGCGCCCGATGCGGACGACTCGCAGTGCTGATGACGCTCCGGGTCGACGAGCAACTCGACGATGTGATCTGCCGTCGAAGATGACGTGCTGCGGGTGGCGCCGATGCCTCCGACGATGGTCGTCGCGATGGCGACCACCGTCATCGCACCGACCGCCCGGTCGCGGCGACTCCACGCCAACGCGACGGCGATCGTGACACCGGTCAGACCGAGCAACCACACCACATGCCAGAGGTTCGGGCGCGGCGCCAGGAGCTCACCGATCTCCTCCACAGGTGGGACCGTCGAGAGCTCGGCGAGCGGGTTCCAGCCAGGATCGCCCCGCGTCGACAGCGTCAGAGACATCACGAGGATGACGAGCAGCGCGATCACTGGTGTGAGCTGGAAGGGCGACCAACGACCGAGCGCGACCCCCAATGCCACCCCACCGACGATGAGCACGAACGCTCCGACCAGATCGAGCCAGGACGACCCCACCGGGCCGATGGCACCGACCCCGCGGACCTCCTTCGTGGCGACGAACGCCACGACGAACGCGGCGAACACGCCGAGCGGAACGACGACCGCGCCGAGGTGACCCGCAGTGCGAATCGACGGCGACAGCGGGCACGCGTCGGCCAATTCGCTCACCTCGTCGCGACGAGCACGTGTCACGGCTCGGTGCACCGCCACGACGGTCATGCCGACGAGCGGGTGGGCGAACCAGGGCGCGACCTGAAACAGCAGCCACCACGACTCGCGTTCCGCACCGAACGCCAGAGCGAACGCGACATAGATCACCAGCAACAGCGCCGTCCCAGTCGCGAACGCCGGGCTCCGGGCCAGGTCTCGCGACCACACCCGAGCCAACGAACGAGCGCACTCCCCCGCATTCCGGCTGGGACCTCGTATCAACGACGTGGCCGTCGTCGACCCGACGGCGACAACCCGCCGGCGGGCGAACCACCGCCGCTGCGCGACCCACCACCAGATCAGCACGAACAACACCAGCGGAACGAAGGTCGCCATCAGTGCTCACCAGCCGGCACGGCGTGACCTTCGGCCAGAGGTAGACCACGTCGACGTCGAACCCGCTCGCCGGCGGTCCAGGCGCTCATCCGGCCGACGGCCTTCTCGTCCACGACCCAGACGATGCGTGTGTCGATCACGGTCATCGACGCACACCGAGGGCGACGGCGCGAACGCGAAGACGTCTCGATCGCTGCTCCCCCGATGCGTTCCGACCTTCACCATCACGAGTCCTGTCGCGTCGCGACGTGGTACCGGATCACGCAGCGACGGCACTCGTTCGGCCCCGCGTGGAGGACACGCATTGCCTCGCCTTCCCGATCGACGATCAACGTGAGCAACGCTGCATCGTCACGTCGTCTCCGGTCCACGACGGCCTCCCGAACCCGACGTCCACGAGTGAGCCCCGTCGACCCCACGCCTATCTTGTCGCGTTCGAGACACGCCGAGTTCACGAAGCGGATCCCGTTCTTCGACCGCATCGTGACGTCGCCACCGCGGCCCACCCTCGGTGAGGTGTCGGACGAAGAAGGCGCGGCATGGTTCGACAGCGCACCGGGAGCGATGGCCGTCGTCCGCTGCAATTGCCATGTCGCCGTCGTCGCTGCCCTGGCGAACCCACCTGACCGTCACACAACGAACTCACAGGTGTTCGCAGTGCGCGACGTGGGACGCATCGGGTGCTGTACCGCATCGACCATCGCGCCCGTGGAAGTCATCGTCCTGAGCATCGAACACCGACGTGACGCCCAGCGCCAGCCATGAGCGGCGGAGCGATACCGGGCGGCCTCGAGCGCCGAATCGCTCCGCGGTCGAGGCCGATCTCGCGCTGATCGTCGGACGAACACAGTTCGTCGTTCTGGGCGGTTCGGTCGTCGAACCGATCCGTCAGGTCCGCTGGAAGAGGTACGCAAACGCAGGAGTGATGCAGTCGATCCCGCGACCGAGTTCGTGGAGCGACTCGACCGTGATCTCGATGTCGCGCTTGGGGTGAGGTGAACATCGAGATCGGCGGTCTCAACGGAATAGCCCCTGTCGCAGTCGAGGACGACCGCACGGAGCTGGTAGCGCTTGTCGATCGAGGCCATCGCGGCGTCGCCGTGGCTGGGATTGACGAGCAGCAAGCCGCCAGGACGCAGATAGCGGGTGCAGTGTTCGGAGATGAAGCCGGCCTACAGCGAGACGACGAGATCGACCGAGCCATCCTCGATATCGAGGTCGGCGGTGTAGTCGTCGTGGATGAACCGCACGAGGTGTCGGCTCGTTCCGGGGCATGCCTCCTCGAGCAGTTCGGCGACGCCCTCGGCATCGGCGAAGAACTGTGCAGCTCTCCGGTCGACGTCGACATAGGTCACCGACGGCCAGGTGAGCGACGGCGTCACGTCGACGTAGGAATCGGGATACAGCACCGCCTCGGCGTCGACCACGTCAGCAACGGCATCGAAGAGAACTCGCCGGTCGCCGACGAGCCGTGTCTGCTTCTCCCAGAGTGTGCGGGTCCGATCGAGCACGACGAGACGCTATCGCTGGTCCACGCTGTGAAGTTGCGGCCCTCGGGCTCCGACGCATGCTTCGACGACGTGTCGGGCGATCGGGCGCAACTCCTGACGCTCGGGAACACGGGCCTCGCCGACCGGATCCCACGCTGAGTACGGCGGTTCGATTCCCCTCATCCGCTCTCACAGGAGCCGTACGGCGGCGTGGAGACGGACGACCTCTCCGGTTCGGCCGAAGATGGCGGCGCTCGTGTTGCGGTCGAGTCGATCACCGTCGTGATGTTCGATGCGTCCGTCGGCGAAGGCGATCTCGACGAACGGCTCCCGAGGGGCCACCGACACGACGACCGGGACCTGGCACACGGTCAACCCGAGGCTTCCGACATCGAGCTCGATGTCGACCTCGGCGCCTCGCTCCGTCCGTACGGTCCAGGTCGCGTCACGGTCGACGAGCTCGGCGCTCCGAAGCAACAGGGCGTCGAACACCACGCGGCCGGCTTCGACCCGGACGCCCAGTTCCCGGCGTCGGGCCAGGATCTCCTCCTTCACCGCGCCGGTCATGCCGGGCTGCTGCGCCCCCGCATGGGCCGGCGTGTGCGAGTACGGATCGATCGGCACCGCGCCGAACTCCTCGGCCGTCTTGTTGAAGCCGAGTCCGTCCCGCACGCGCCAGTACGCCGCAGCGAGACGTGCGAGGTCGTCCGCACCCGCACCACGGTCGACGGCATCCGACAGCGCTTCCTGCACGGCGAGCAGCAGCTTCGTGACCATGTGCCAGTAGACCGATCCGATGCCCTCGTAGGCATGCATCGAACCCGACCGTCCCAGGTGCGACTGGTGCTCGAACACGGTCTCGTAGGTCGCGAGCGTCGCCTGCCGGAACCGTCCGACGAGATCGGCCCAGCGGTCGGTCGACTCGAGACGATCGAGGTGCGCGGCCAGTTCCGGCGCCGTCGTGAGATCGGGGGCGAACCGGTGGTTCCCGTCGGCGTCGAGACGGACGATCGATCGGTCACCGTCGCCGAGCAGCCCGGTGAGCAACGGATTGCGCTCGACATCGGCCGGATCGATGACGTTCTTGCCGAGGAAGCCGGGCAGTGTGCGAGCGGGAGTGAGTACGAAGCTCTGCTGGTCGGGCCGGTAGAGCGCGCTCGTGAACAGTGCGTCGAGCAGGTCGGCCTGCTCCCGAGGGCTGAACAGGCCCGCGGTCAGCGCGGCGACCTGACCCTCGAGCATCTCGGGCAGGTGCGCGACCGACGCGGTCTCGTCGTCGGGCAGTCGGAGCAGGTTGTAGGCGTGGACGAGGCCGTCAGGACGTCGACTGCCGCCGATCGTCTCGTCGAGATGCGCGATCGCGGCGTCGCACAGCCCGGCGATCGTGGCCGGCGACACCGGCCTCGTCGCGCCGGAGAGCCCCGACTCGTAGATCGTCGTGCGGTAGTCGGACGCCGCCGTTCCGAGACGGTCGAGGATCGTCCGACGATCGACATCCTGGTCGCCCGAGGCGCCGATCGGCGCGCGATCGAGGGCGGCGAGGACCCCGTCGAACCAGGTCGCCACCTCGGCGGAGAGCTCGACGTCGTCCACCACCGACGACATCAGGGTGCGGAGGTGGTCGAGGAAGCGACGCAGGTGGAACAGCGTCACCATCGACAGCCCAGAGCCGACGAGCGCATTGTTGGCGTCGTTCCACTCCGGGCGCTGGGTGTTCATCCAGATGCCGCCGCCGGGCACGAAGTTGGAGAGTTTGGCGAGCGCCGTGACGAGGAACTTCTCCGCCATCGGCACGAGGACGACGTCACCGTCGCGGTCGAGGAGCATCTTGCCATCGGCGCCGATCTCTGCGACCCGCCGACTCGATCGTTCGTCGGCGGCCTCGTCGAACTCGATGGTCGACTTTGGATCGCGCACCAGGTCGGCGTAGGGGGCGATCCGATACGGCACGTCTGCGTAGGTGCACGATCTGACGGTGAGACGCCGTGCGATCTCGCCCGGCAGGTATGCCTCGGTGGCCTCGAGCAACCGGAGCAGGTAGACGACCTGGTGGTCGCCCCAGTAGCCGATGTTCGCCCACGGGTCGTCGGGGTCGGGGACTTCCCAGTCGATGCCGTTCCGAGTGATGCGATACGGGTTGTACCCGTCGGCGGTCGACGCGTTGACGAACGTCGACACGACACCGGGCAGGAACTCGGGGAAGCTCGCGCACAATGCCTCCCAATTCTGGAACACGTCGCGCCAGTTGCCCTCGTAGTACATGACCGGTTCGCCATCGGCGCCCGTGACGCGGATGGAGAACTGGTTCCACGGCCGACTCGGATCACCGTGCCGTCGCGAGAACCTGAACGGCAGGTACTCGTCTCCAAGGCGCGTGAGGTGGACGTCGTCGATCTCGGCGATGCGTGCGACGAGGTCACGTCGTTCGATGGTGGCCGGAAGTGCGTCCAGCCACGGGGCGTGGTGCGCTGCGACAGCGCTGTTGCGCTGCTGGACGAAGTCGGCGAAGTCGCGCGTGTCGAGCCGGTAGCCGTCGAGAGGGACACCGCCGCGCATCACGTTGTAGATCACGTTGGAGAAATGGTGGGCGCAGGCCACCGCGTCACCCGTGTGTTGCACCGCGTCAGCGGGCGCCATGATGTTCGCAAGGTGCTCGCCGGTGCGACGGGTGGCCGCTTCGAGCTCGTGCGCGAGATCGGTGTGTTGCCGGAGTGATCGTCGCAACTCGGTCACATCGACCTGGTCGCGTGCGACGTCGGCGACGATGTACCAGATCGCGGCCGCGCCGGGTTCGAGATCGATGGCGCCGCGCCGCAGGTATGCGCCGGGTCGACCGGTCAGCAGATGCCGGGGCGCGAGATCGATGCCGTCCCGGAAGGCCGACAACGATTCGGCGCTGAGATCGAGATCACCGTCGAACCCGGTCGACCAGACCGCGGTCGCCCGCAGCACCTCCTCCGGTTCGGCCTGGTCGGAGACCGGCGACTCGAGCGTGTAGAGCGCCAGCCCGGTCGGTGCGTCGACCACCTCGCTGCGCTTGTAGGCGTTGGTCAGGTTGCTGAGGCGGTGGTAGACGATCGGCTCCAGACCGTGCGGGAGCAGATCGACCAGCCCGTCGACGACGTCGACGGTCACCCGTGCCGGACCGTCGTTGTGCAGCGTGGCCGTTCGTACGAAGCCGAACCGCTCGGCGCTGCTCCACCGGTACGAGAACGTCAGACCGAGATCGGCGTGCCGCTCCTCGAACCGGACCGAATCGCTGAGGACCGTCTTCGAGATCGAGCGACTCGTGCCGGTTTGTGGCCCTGCAGCGAACGGCTGCCAGATCTCACCGTGGCCGCCGATTCGCAGGGCAGTCACGGGTCCCGACGTCCCGCCGGCGCCGTGGAGGCGATCGTCGGTCACGTAGGGGAACAGTGCCTGTGTCGCGTCGCGCCGTCCGGCGGTGAGTGCGCCGCTGGACGACACGAACATCCACCGGTCGCCGTCGCTGACGACGCTCATCAGGAACGGCGGCATGCGGTCGACGCCGTTGATCCGGTAGTGCTGTTCGCCGTCGATCTCGACGAGTCCTTCGTCCGCCACGTTGCGGACGTCCTCGATCGTCAAATGTCTCTCCTCCTCGGTGGTGGCGACCACGCCACCTCATTCGAACTCACGCGCCACGGTGATCGACGGCCCACCGGCTGAGGCGGCCGTCGATCACCCCGGTCTCGCGTGCGGTCAGGGCGACACCTCGACCGCCCCCACGTCGCAGCCGCCACCTTGCGGACGAGCGACGCCGCGCTGATCGGTCGCCGGACAGGCGCCGGCGTCGGCGGCGTCGATGGCCGGACTCCCTGCGCCCAGCGCATGTGTCAGCGTCGGCCCGCCATTGTCGGCCAGCGCACCGAGCAGTGCATCCGTGTTCGACTGGTCGGTCGTGCCGTTCGGATTGCACGAGCCGTCGCTGATGACGTTGGAACCGCCGGATGTGATCGTCGCGGCGCCGCCTCCTTCGAGCGCGCATGCGAACGCGCCGTCATTGCCCTCCAGCACGTTGTTCGTCAGGGTGGCATTCGCAGGTGAGCCGAAGGTGGCCACCAGGATGCCCGACGCTGTGCCACTGGGGGCGATGTTGCCACTGAACGTGGAGTTGGTCACCGTCAACTGCCCGTCGGTGTGGAAGATCCCGCCGCCGTGCCACACCGTCGAGGTGTTGCCGCTGAACGTGCTGTTCACGATCGTGGCATTCCCGAGGGAACGGAGTCCACCGGCGACATCGCCGCTCAGGTTTCCGCTCACGGTGCTGCGGGTGATGTTGATCGTGCTCCCGAAGAATCCGTAGATGCCACCACCCGGCTGACTCACGCTCGTGTTGTCGGCAACCGTCGAATCGGTCAGGTGCAGCGTCGCCCCATCACCGTTGTAGATGCCACCACCGCCGAACTCGAACGACGGGCCAGCAGTGTCGGGAATCACGTTGTCGCGCACGACCACGCGGTCGAGATACAGGATGCCGAAGTTCTGGACGCCACCACCCTGCAGCAGGCCAGCACCGTTCGCGATCACCAGATCGTTCACGGAGGCGGCCGAACCTGCCTTGACCTGGAGGACACGTGAGCTGTCGCTGCCGCTCACCACGAGACCCGGCGCCGCGGACGCATCGATCGTCACCGAGCGGCCGACGACCAGCTGACCGGTTGTGAGCCCGATCGTGCCGCCGGCGAGGGCGGGATCGAACGTGATGGTCCCGCCATCCGCAATCAGACCGAGTGCCTCTCGCAGTGAGCCCGGGCCGCTATCGGCGAGTGTCGTGACGACCAGCTCGGTCGGCGGCGGAACGGGGACGCGCTCGACGAGGTCGATCTTCACCTCGCCGCTCGAGTTCCCGTGGGGCAGCGCGAAGCCGTAGCCCCACACCTCGTCGAGGCCGAGACCGTCGTTCGGCGCACCGGCCGGCTGGTCGGCGCTGCGGACGAAGTCGGTCATCGGGACCGAGACCCGCTGCCATCCGTCGACGTCGTCGACGAACGATGCCTCGAACCGCTCGGCGGTGTCGGGACCCTGGAAGACGCGGACGTAGTCGACCGCGTACTCCTGCGGGTAGGTGTTCCCTTCGGAGGGGGCGCCGCCGAAGTTGCCGCCGATCGCGAAGTTCAGCAGCAGGAAGAACGGCTTGTCGAAGACCCAGGGGCCCGGCACGTCGGCCGGTGTGACCTGGTGGTACTGGATCCCGTCGACGTACCAGGTGATGAGGTTCGGCTCCCACTCGACCGTGAACGTGTGGTAGCCGCCGTCCTCACCGGCCTGATACACCGGGGCGCCGAAGTCGTACAGGTTGCCGATGCTGGCGCCACCGGCGTAGCCCGGGCCGTGCACGGTGCCGAAGATCTCCTCCGGCAGACGACTGACGTACTCCATGATGTCGATCTCGCCGGCGCCGGGCCACGGGTTGTAGGTGATGTCGGTGCCGAGGCTCCAGAACGCGGGCCACAGGCCGGCGCCACCGTCGGGGACGAGCAGCCGCGACTCGATCCGCCCGTAGGCGAACTCCGCCTTGTTCTGTGTCAGCAAACGCGCCGACTCGAACTGGCAGGGCCCGTAGTAGCACTCTCGTGCCGGGTCGACGTCGTCGTCGAGGGTGATGACGAGGTTGCCGTTGCCGTCGGTGGCCGCGTTGGCCGGGTCGTCGGTGTAGTACTGGAGCTCGTCGTTGCCCCAGCCGTTCTTCGCGTCCGGGGTGGTGTCGCCGATCTCGTGGGTCCAGTTCGCCGGATCGGGCGGGGTGCCCGCCGCGTCGTCGAACTCGTCGCTCCATACGAGATCCCAGCCTGACGGCCCGGGATCCGGGGCGCGGTTGTCCTTGAGCGTGACGGTGACGTCCTCGCCACCGCCGGCTCCGCGATACCAGAAGTCGAGCGTGTCCGTGCCGGTCCAGTCCTGGCCGAGCGCGAAGTCGCGTCCGAGCGCGGCGTCGGACCCACCGGCCGTGATGGCCTGGCCGTCGAAGGTGGCCCCGTTGAACACCGTGGCGGCGCCACAGTCGAGCCCGGTCTCGGTGAAGCGGAAGTGGAACACCAGGTCGGCACGGCCGTCGCGGTTGACGTCCTCGACGTGGCGCTGCGCCCGACCGGTCTTCTTGTCGACGTGCGCCTCGCTCGCATCACCCCATCTGACCGTGGTGTGATCGACGGTCGTGGCGTCGAACGACGGCGTGCTGAGCAACTGCACCGGCACGACACCGTTCTTCTTGCAGGGGTTGCCCTGCACAGAGATGTCGACGCTGACGGGCACCGCTGCACGGAGCACGTTCTCGACCGCGTCCTGGCCGGGTCGGGCGTCGGGATCGCTGCTCTCCGAGCGGATCGCGTCGATCTCGACCAGGCCGTCGGTGTCCCACAGGAACGCGCCCTGCTCGAAGTCGTCGAGCAACAGTGGGTCGAACGGATCGTTGTCGTCGATCAGCACCGAGCCCTGGAAGAGGGCACCGCGCTCGACATCGACGGGGTTCGTGAGCCGGATGACGATCTGCTCGTCGCCCTCGAACTTGGTGTCGTCGAAGGTCTCGATCGGGAACGTCAGCTCGCTCTGCCCGCCGTTGACGAACGTCAGCGTGCCGCTGGTCGGTGTGTACTCCTCACCGGGCGTGGCGTACGAGCGCTCGGTTGCGTAGTCGATGCTGACCTGTGCCGGGTCGTTGGGCCCCATCGGCCGATTGAGCTTGACGGCGACGACGCCGGTCGTTCCCTCGTCGATGAACGTGTTCTGGGTCGCGAAGTTCACGGCGAGCGCCGGCGGTTCGGCGACGCCGTAGAGACTGACGTCGTCGAAGTAGTAGGTCTGCGGCCCACCAGTTCCGAGCGCGCCGATTGCGTAGCCGTGCATCTCGAACAGGCCGAGCCCGTCGTTCGGGGCGCCGTTGCCGATCTCCTTGCGGGCGAACGACGTGAACGGGAACTCAAGCAGCTGCCAACCACTGAAATCATCGGCGAACGGAACAGTGAACCGCTCGGCGTCATCGGTCGTCGAACCGGGATTGCGGTTGTCGAGGATGTCGATGAACATCGCCGTGCCCGAGCCGGACCCGTGCATCCAGAACGAGATGCCCTCGCTCGTCGACCAGTCCTGGGGGATCCAGGTGGTGAGGCCGGCGTCAGAGAAGCCGTGGATGAACCCGGCGAACGACGTGACGTCGACGTCCATCTGCAGGACGCTGTTCGGCGTCGAGGCGCCGGGACGATCCGGTGCAGGCGGCGTGGCCGGATTGGCGAGCGCGACACTGCTGCCGGCGCCGTTGAAGGTGCAGAAGCCGAGCGGCAGGCCGCCGGCCGGGCACGGTGCGCCGCCGAACGGCAGCCCGGACTCGAAGTCGTCGATCGTCGTCGTGGGTGGCGCCGTCGTCCCGTAGAGGGCGATGTCGTCGAACTTGACGGTGTCGTTGCCCGAGTTGATCGGGAACACGTAGCCCCACACCGTCGCCAGGTCGAGCACACCATTACCCGGATTCGGGTTGAAGTCCGTCGCCGCCGTGAACGAACTGAACGGGATCTCGATCAACCGCCACCCGGCCGTGTCGTCCGTGAAGTCCACGTCATACCGCTCCGCAGCATCCGCGTTCGCACCATCGTCGAAGATCTCGGCCTGGAACGTGGCACCACCACCGGTCCCGTGGAACCAGAAACTGAACCCGTCGAACGCCGACCAGTCCTGCGACGTCGCGCCGAAGTTCTCGCCGAACCCACCGAAGCCACCAGCCGGCACGTCGAAACCGACCGACAAGATGTTGTTGTCACCGACCTGACCCGGCCGCGCCAACGCCCCGGTATCGGCGATCGTCTCGACGCCATAGCCGACACCCGCACCGTTGCCGTTGTACGAGAAATACGTCCCCGGAAGACCCCCCTCGAAATCCGCGAGGACGGTCACCGGTGGCGGCGGCGGAGACGTCTCGTACAGGGCGATGTCGTCGAACTTGACGGTGTCGTTGCCCGAGTTGATCGGGAACACGTAGCCCCACACCGTCGCCAGGTCGAGCACACCATTACCCGGATTCGGGTTGAAGTCCGTCGCCGCCGTGAACGAACTGAACGGGATCTCGATCAACCGCCACCCGGCCGTGTCGTCCGTGAAGTCCACGTCATACCGCTCCGCAGCATCCGCGTTCGCACCATCGTCGAAGATCTCGGCCTGGAACGTGGCACCACCACCGGTCCCGTGGAACCAGAAACTGAACCCGTCGAACGCCGACCAGTCCTGCGACGTCGCGCCGAAGTTCTCGCCGAACCCACCGAAGCCACCAGCCGGCACGTCGAAACCGACCGACAAGATGTTGTTGTCACCGACCTGACCCGGCCGCGCCAACGCCCCGGTATCGGCGATCGTCTCGACGCCATAGCCGACACCCGCACCGTTGCCGTTGTACGAGAAATACGTCCCCGGAAGACCCCCCTCGAAATCCGCAAGGACGGTCACCGCGTTCGGGACGGCCTGCGTCGGGGTCGGCGCGACGAGGACCGCCGACAGGGCGAGCACTCCCGCCGCGACTGCTGAGGCTCGTCGCCGGGCTCGGTGACTCCTCGTGTTGGTGCTGACGTTCATCACGTACCTCCTGAAATCGAGGGTGGTTGTGGGTGGCGGTGGTTGGCGGTCTCGTCACCGGTGCGGTGACGAGTGGAACCGGGACAGGACCGGTGGCGATCGAACGTCACCCGTCGGCTCCGTCGTTCGGTTGGTACACACGTACATAGTCGATGTAGTACTGGATCGGGAACTCGAGATCGAACGCGATCTGCCCGCCGAGCGTGCCGCCGAGCGCGAGGTTCAAGATGATGAAGAACGGCTGGTCGAAGACCCACTCGCGTCCGTTCAGGTTCTCGGGACCGATCTCGAAGTACATCTCGTCGTCGAAGAACCAACGGATCCCCTGGGCGTCCCAGTCGACCGCGAAGGTGTGGAAATCGTCGCCGATCTCGAACTCCTGTCGGTTCCACTTGGACCTGCCGCCGGCGCCGGCATAGCCCGGGCCGTGGATCGTGCCGATCACGAGGTCGGGCTCGCGTCCGACGTACTCCATGATGTCGATCTCGCCGATGTTGGGCCACTGGTTCGCGGGATCGGGCGCGTCCTGCTCGAAGGTCGACCCCAGCATCCAGAACGCCGGCCACGTGCCGGCACCCTTGGGGACCTTGATGCGCGCCTCGATGCGGCCGTACTGGAACTCCTGCAGGCCACGGGTCAGCAGCCGGGCCGACGTGTAGGACGACTCCTCGAACGGTTCCCGGCGGAGTTCGATGACGAGCAGGCCGTTCTGGGTCCGGGCGTTCTCGGGCCGGTCGGTGTAGTACTGCGCCTCGCCGTTGCCCCATCCCCAGCCGCCGATGTCGTACCTCCAGTTGGTGGGATCGATCGCATCACCGTCGAACTCGTCGCTCCACGCCAGCTCCATGCCGTCGGGTGGGTCGGCCGGGACCGGCTCCGGTGAGGCGATGGTCGTCGTGGGTCCCGGTGCGGTGGTAGTCGGAGCCACCGTGGTGAGCGCCGGTGCCGTGGTCGGCGCCGCGGTCGCGGGCGGCGACGTGCTGGGCGCGGTGGTCGCCGAGGACGACGTGGTCGCCGACGACGCGTCGTCCGAATCCGACCCGCATGCGGCGACCACCATCGCGCCGCACACGATGAGCAGACCGCCGCAGGGAAGCCGCTGGTGACGCTTCACGCTCGCGATCACCGCTCCGACTCGCCGCTGTGCGGACCCGACATCATCCCTTGACGGCTCCCGCGGTGAGACCGGAGATGATGTAGCGCTGCAGGAACATGAACAGCACGAGCATCGGGAACATCAGCATCAGCACGGCAGCGGCGAGCTTGGGCCACTCACTGCCGTACACGCCCTCGAACACGATCAGCCCCTTGGTGATCGGATAGAGATCCTCGTTGGTCAGGTAGACGTTGGCGAGGATCAACTCGTTCCAGATACCGATCGCGTGGATCACCGTCACCGTCGCGATCGCGGGCCGGATCAGCGGCATCAGGATCGACCAGACGAATCGGACGTAGCCGCAGCCGTCCATCGCCGCCGACTCGTCGAGTTCTCGCGGAATCGACTTGATGTAATTGACGAGGATGATCAGCCCGATCGGGTTGATCAGGAACAGCAGGATGTAGCCCTGTCGGGTGTTGAAGAGGCCGAGGTTCAGGATCAGCTGGAACTGCGGGATCAGCGCCGGCGGCAGGAACAGCGCCACCACGTACAGGGTCAGCAGGGCCCCCGAACCCTTCACGTACCCGCGGGCGATCGGGAACGCGACGAAGACCGACATGATCACGAACAGCGTCGTCCCGACCGCTGTGTAGATCAGCGAGTTCACCAGGTAACCCGGGAAGTTGGCCAGCTCCCATGCGTCGCCGAAGTTGGCCAGCTCGAAGCTCTCGGGCAGACCCGTCGGGTCCGCGAAGAACTCCGGCAGCGACTTCATCGACGCGAAGATGAGCACCAGCAACGGGCTGACGTAGAACGCTGCGAAGAACAGCAGAATCGCATAGGAGCCGACCTTGCGGAGGAGGCGACGCCGCTTTGCCCCACCGTCGCCGATCTCCGGCCGCACCGAGTCGATCATGGGTTCGGTGACGATGCTCATGACATGTACTTCCTTTCACGCCGACCGACGATTGCGTTGGCTGCCATGCCGAGAATCAGCACCAGCACGAACAGCACGATCGATGCCGCGGCGGCATATCCCTGGCGGAACGACCCGCTGCAGGTTCCGCCGAACGCCTCGGCGTAGACGACGTACCCGAGCACCTGGGTACCGTTCTTGTAGCCGGTCAGCACGAGGAACAGCATCCACGCCTGCAGCGAACCGACGATGTTCAGCAAGAAGTTGGTGTTGACGGCAGGCGTGAGCTGCGGCCAGGTGATGTTCCGGAAGAGGTTCCAGCCGGAGGCGCCATCGACGGCAGCCGCCTCGTACAGATCGGCGGGGATCGTCTGCATCCCGGCGAGGAAGATGACCATGGTGAACCCGGCGTTCGCCCAGATCTGGACGACGATCACCCAGTAGAACGCGTTCGAACCGTTCAGGAACTGCGACTCCATTCCGAACCATCCGAAGATCGAGTCCATCGGACCGCCGCCGGGCCGGAGGAACAGCTTCCACATCAGGCCTTGGACGGCGACGCCGAGGATCACCGGAACGAAGAAGAGCGTGCGGAAGACCAGGCGGCCCCGCAGCTTCTGGTTGACGAGCAAGGCCATCAAGAGGCCGATGCTGAACTGGATCGTGGTCACCAGGACCATGAAGATCATGGTCCGCTTCAGCGCGTCGAGGTTGTCACGCGATCGGGCACCCTGGAAGAGGAACTCGTCGAAGTTGTCGAATCCGACCCAGTTGATCGGGAGGCCACGGATACCGGTGGCATCGGTGAACGAGTACACGAAGGTGGCCAACGAGGGCCCGACTCCGATCAGGAAGTAGAAGCCGAGCCCGGGGAACAGCAACAGCCACGGTGCCATCCGTGCGATCCCTGATCCCCCAAACAAATACCGCGTCTTTGCTGCCATCGACGCCCCCCTTGTTGTCGATTTGTCGGATCGATCTCGCGAGTTGCGTGTCGTTCCGACGTGTGATGTCGACGTGTGATGTCGACGTGGACCGTAGTCAGTGTGTGCGGCCCGACCCGAACGGGCCAGGCCGCACACACTCAGATTGATGTCACCAGGTGAACCGGATCAGAGGCCCGACTCCCAGTCGGCCTGGGACTGATTCGCCGCCTCGGCCGAATCGGTGAAGTCACCCAGGTACAGCCAGCGTGCGGCTTCCCAGCCGTTGGCCCACTGACCTGCGCCCTTCGGCACCACGATCCACTGCTCGAGGCCGATCTCGAAGTTCCCGGCCTGCAGGATCGGTGAGATCGACTGACCGAGGGTGTTGTCGAGCACCGCCGTGGGCTGGGTCGGGATGTAGCCCGTGGCGTTGGCGAAGGCGTTGTAGTTGTCGGGCTCCGAGAAGGCGGCGAGATACGCCGACGCCAGCTCGGGGACCGGAGTCTCCGCCGCGACCGCGAGGCTCATGTCGACCTTGCCGAACAAGGTCTGGTTGTTCGCCGCGTCGTCGCTACCGGGGAACGGCACGTACGACCAGGCGAACTCGGCGCTCTCGATGGTGCCGGCGTTCCACCCACCCATCGGGCCGAAGGCGACATCGCCGACGGTGTAGCGCTGGGCCGCCGAGTCGCCGGTCAGACCGGCGGATTCCGCGTCGAGCATGGAGGCGTAGGTGGCGAACCGGTCGAACAGGTCGAGGCCCTGCTCGTCGTTCCAGGCAAGGTCACCGGTCCAGAGGCCCTCGGCCAGTCCCGCCTGGTCGGGATAGAGCGCACCGATGATGCCATAGCTACCGACGTGGACCGGCCATCCGTCCTGACCGCCTGCGATCATGCACTTGTAGCCGGCATCCTCGATGACGGGGCACGCCGCGACGAGTTCGTCGAACGTGGTGGGCGTGGCGATGCCGACCTCGGCCATCAGGTCGTCGTTCACGAACATGCCGCTGTAGGTCGTGCGACCGAGAGCGACCGCGTAGACGCTTCCGTTGTACGACGAGCTGTCGATCGCCGGCTGGTCGTAGTTGTCGAGGAACGCCTCACCGGTGAGGTCCTTGATCAGCCCGGCATCGATCAACTGCTGCCACGCCGGAGGATCGGCATCGGTCATGTAGTCCTGAACGGCCTTGTCGAAACCGGTCAGGCTGATCGTGGTGACGTCGATGTCGTTGGCGGTCAGACGGGTCTGGTTGGCGGTGGCGAGCGCGTCGGCCTCGACGATCGTGAGGTCGACCTCGGTGCCCGGGTTGGCCGCCTCGAACTCGTCGTTGAAGTTCTCGAAGAACTCGACGCCTGCCGGGTTCTGGTGAATCAGCACGCGCAGCGTGCCCTCCAGGTCGCCCGCGGGCTCGTCAGCCGTCGGCTCGGCGGACGGTTCGTCCGCGGTCGGCTCGGCGGACGGTTCGTCCGCGGTCGGCTCGTCCGCCGCGTCGTCATCGCCTCCGCAAGCTGCGGCGACGAGGACGAGCGCAGCGACTGCTGCTGTCCACTTCTTGGTCCTCATGTTCCCTCTCCCTCTTGTGTGTTGAAATCTCGATGATTGTGTGGGAGCGCTCCCACGCGACGGCATGCGGCCCTCGCAGAGTGGTGCGCTCGTGAGATCGTCATGTCGCTCCCCCGACGCGTGACGCGATGGGGGCCGTCGAGCCTCGTTGGACGAGCTCGACCGGGAGCACGGATGCCGCCGGCGGCGAGACCTCGCCCGAGATCAGTCCGACGAGCATCTCGACGGCTCGCCCGGCGGTCTCGCCGACCGGCTGGCGGACCGTTGTCAGGGGAGGCACGCTCTGCTCGGACGCGCCGAACCCGTCGAAGCCGACGAGGGCGACGTCGCCGGGAATCGCGACACCTTCCTCCCGGGCCGCACGCAGCGCGCCCATCGCCATCGTGTCGGACGCCGCGAACACCGCATCGACGCCTCGATCGAGCAGTACCTCCATCCCTGCGTGACCGCCCGCCTCGGAGAAGTCACCGTCCACCCGGAGATCGGGATCGAGGGTGCGGCCGCACTCGGCCAGACCGTCGACGAACCCCTCGAGCCGATCGAGCCCTGCGGTGGTGTTGGTCGGTGCGTTGATGATCGCGATGCGCTCGGCGCCCGTCTCGACCAGGTGGTGTGCCACCAGTACGCCACCACCACGGTTGTCGACGTCGACGTAGTTGACGTCGTCGAGATCGGGCCGACCGACCATGACGACCGGGAGGCCGCGGGCCGTCATACCGGCGACGAGGGGGTCGCCCATCCGGGTCGCGGTGACGATCACTCCGTCGAGGAATCCCGACTCGACGACCCTCGGGTAGAGCTCACGTTCCTCGTCCTCGGACTGGAACAGGAACAACGACAGGGTCACGCCGGCCTGGTTGCTGCCGAGCGTGATGCCCTGGATGAGCCGGGCGAAGTAGGGGTCTTCGAACAGGCTGTGGACCCGGCTCGGGATGACGAGGCCGATCACGCCGGTGCGGTTCGAGACCAGTGAGCGAGCTGCGGCGTTGGGCGAGTACCCGGTTTCGCGGATCACGTCCTCGACGCGACGACGCACCTCGGGGCGCACACTGCGCTCGCCGTTGACGACACGGGACACGGTGGAGCGGGACACGCCTGCCATGCGGCCGATGTCTTCCAACTTCAATCGCACGTCGCTCCCCCTTCCGTGTCGTGAACGACTCTCGTTGGGAGCGCTCTCGGGAGCGCTCCCAACACAGCAAGCTACTCCCCCCTTTCCACTGCCGTCAAGAGTGTCGCGCCCCGAGTCCCTCGGACGTGCCAGCTCGGTCGATGACATCGCCGCGACCACCAACGACTACCATGCGGATGTTGCTGGGAGCGCTCCCAGCAACATCATCTCGAGGTAGGTGCGTCAGTGTCGATGTGGAACTCGACCGCGAGTGCGGTCCGACTCGCCCGTGGGACGATCGAGCCCACGAGCGACACCGGGCGGGCGGTCTGATGCCGACACGGACGCACCTCTACGTCGGCTGCTACACGACGGCATCGCCGGTCGGCATCCACGCGTTCGAGATCGCCGGCGACGGCACCACCTCCGCGCTGACCCCGGTGGACACCGTCGAGCATGCATCGTTCCTCGCCGCGCACCGCGACACATCGACGCTGTACGCCGTGCGCGAGACGACGGAGTCCGGAGCGCTGGTTGCGTTGCGGATGTCGGAGGGGACACTCACCCCGATCGACGAGGTTCCGAGCCACGGCGACGCCCCGTGCCACGTGAGCACCGACGGCGACCACGTCTACGTCGCCAACTACGTGAGCGGCACCGTGGCCGGATACGCCCTGCAGCCCGACGGCCGATTCGGCGAGCTGATCGGCCACCACCGGCACCGCGGCTCGGGACCGCACGCCCGTCAGGATGCGCCTCACCCGCACTGCATCGTGTCGGCTCCCGACGGCACATCGGTGTACGCCACCGACCTCGGCACCGACCGGATCGTCCGCTACGTCCGCGAGTCCGAGCCCGACCGGCTGCAACATACCGACGAGACGGTGATGGCGTCCGGCTCCGGGCCGCGCCACCTGGTGTTCCACCCCGATCGTCCGGTGGCGTTCGCACTGTGTGAGCTCGACTGCACGCTCGTCGTCCTCGACGTCGAGCCCGACACCGGACGGCTCCACCCGCGCGCCGCGGTCTCGACACTGCCGGCGGACGTCGACGGCGGATCGATCGCAGCCGAGGTCTGCGTCCACCCCGACGGACACCGCATCTACGTGTCGAACCGCGGTGATGACAGCATCGCGACGTTCGCCTTCGAGGCGTCGGACGCGATCCCGGAGCTGCTCGGACACGTGTCCAGTGGAGGTCGGACGCCGCGCCACTTCGCCATCCACCCGTCGGGGCGACTGTTGGTCGCCGCCAACCAGGACAGCGACGCCCTCGTCGCCTTCGAGCTCGACGACGCTTCCGGGATCCCGCAGCGGATCGGCGTCGCCGCCGAGGTGTCCCAGCCGGTCTGCATCTGCTTCGTCGAGGCGGACCGGTGAGCACCAGCGAACCACGCGTCCTGGTGACCGGTGCCGCCGGGCGGCTCGGTAGCACGGTTGCGGCACGGTTCCACGCTGCGGGCTTCGAGCTGCTCGCCACAGACGTCGTCGATCCCGGTGCGGTGCCGTACCCCTTCGAGCAGGCCGACCTGCGCGATCACGACGCGGCGGCGGTGCTCCTCACCGACGTCGACGTCCTGCTCCACATCGGCAACCATCCTGGCATCGGACCGCTCCCTCCGCAGCAGGTCTTCAACGAGAACGTGTCGATCAACGAGAACATGTTCCAGGGCGCCGCCGAGCGCGGCGTCGGCACGATCGTGTTCGCGAGCACGCTCCAACTGGTCGGGTCTCACCCCGACGAACGGACCGTCGTCGACCCGCCGCCCCGACCCACGTTTCCGCTCGACGGCGACACATCGCCGACCCCGTCGAACGTCTATGCCCTCAGCAAGGCCGTCAGCGAGACGATGCTGCGCTACTACGCGGAGCGATGCGGAATCGCGTGCACGGCACTGCGGTTCCCGCTGCTGCACCACCACGAGGACCGGTACATGGTCGAGACGGGCCACGAGCGTCCGGTCGATGTCTTCGAGGGTTTCACCGGCCTGACCTACGACGACGCGAGCGGCCTGTTCCTCGCCGTCGTCCGGGCCGAGCTGTCCGGCTACCACGGGTTCATGGTCGGCACGGCACACCGGCACCGTGATCTGCCCCTGCCCGACCTCATCAGGACCTTCTACCCCGACGTCGACCCCGCGCTCCCCGATCTGATCGACAACGGCGCGGTCACCGAGGCGACCGGATGGCAACCTGGACCCACGTACCGGTCATCGGGTTCTCCACCACCGACCGGCGAACCAGGAGATTGACATGGCACGGCCCATCACCATCGACGACGTCCAGATCGTGCTCACCCAGCCGGGTCGTGCCCGCCTGGCGATCGTGAAGGTCCTGACCTCCGAGCCCGGCCTCTACGGCGTCGGCTGTGCGACCTTCACCCAACGCATCCACGCCGTCGCGGCCGCGCTCGAACGCCACCTCACGCCGTTCCTCATCGGGCGCGACGTGTCGCGCATCGAGGAGACCTGGCAGATGTCGATGGTGCACGGGTACTGGCGCAACGGCCCGGTGCTGAACAACGCGATCTCCGGGGTCGACCAGGCGCTGTGGGACATCAAGGGCAAGCGAGCGGGCATGCCGGTCCACGATCTGCTCGGCGGCAAGTCGCGGGAGGGCGCACACGTCTATGTCCATGCCGACGGTCCGACCTCGGCAGACGTCGCGTCTCGTGCCACCGAGTTCGTCGATGCGGGTTATCGGTTCGTCCGTGTCCAACGCGGTCTCTATGGCGGAGCATCCGACGACTTCGTGCGGCCACGCAACGCTCCTGACGGTGCGTACTTCGACCCGCGCCGCTACCGGAGCGACACCCTCGACATGATCGAGCACGTCCGCGACGTCGTCGGCCCGGAGGTCGAACTGCTCCACGACGTCCACGAGCGTCTCGCGCCGGCCGATGCGGTGCAGTTCGCGAAAGACGTCGAGCGGTTCCGGTTGTTCTTCCTCGAGGACCTCCTCGCACCCGAGGATCTGCATTGGTTCGAGCGGGTGCGATCGCAGTGCGCGACCCCACTCGCGATGGGCGAGCTGTTCAACCATCCGCTCGAGTGGCGAACGGTCATGGAGCGACGGCTCGTCGATTTCATCCGGATGCATGTCAGTCAGATGGGCGGGATCACCCCGGCCCGCAAGGCGGCCGACATGGCGCACACCTATGGCATCCGCACCGCCTGGCACGGCCCTCCCGACACCTCGCCCGTCGGACACGCGGCGAACCTCCACCTCGACCTGTGGTCACCGGCGTTCGGTGTGCAGGAGTGGTACCGACCGTCGGAACTCGAGTACGAGATGTTCCCCGGCCTGCCCGTGGTCCGCGATGGCTACCTCTACGCCAACGAGCAGCCGGGTCTCGGCATCGACATCGACGAGCCGCTCGCCGCCGAGCACCCCGTCGAGGACGTCGTCGAGGAGTGGACCCAGACCCGCCTGCCCGATGGGTCACCGGTCCGGCCATGAACGCGGGCGCGACCGAAGCTCTCGCGAGCGCCGGAGTGGTTCCGGTGGTGACGATCGACCGCGGCGAACGATGCCCCTGCGCTCGCAAGCGCCCTCGTCGACGGGGGACTGTCCGCGATCGAGATCACACTCCGCACGCCCGCCGGGCTCGAGGCGATCGAGCGGGTCGCAGCCGCAACGCCCGACGCCGTCGTCGGTGCGGGATCGGTGATGTCGGCTTCGTCCGCGGTCGCAGCGATCGAGGCCGGGGCACGATTCATCGTGAGTCCCGGTCTCCACACCGAGGTCATCGCGGCCGCAGGCGAACGGGATGTCCGCGCGATTCCGGGCATCGCGACGGCGACCGAGCTGTGGAAAGCGGTCGATCTCGGTGTCGACATCGTGAAGCTGTTCCCGGCCGAGGTCATCGGTGGTCCCGCACTGATCGAGGCACTCGCCGCAGTGTGGCCCAACGTGCGGTTCGTGCCGACCGGAGGGATCAATCCGGCGAACGCCGCGAGCTATCTCGCGCTGCCCCAGGTCCTCGCGGTCGGCGGGTCGTGGATGGTGTCAGGCGCCATGCTCGCCGAGCGGAACTGGGCGGCGGTGCGGGCGGCTGCGGCGGCGGCGGCTCGCCTGATGGAGCAACGCCGGTGACGCCGCCGCTCCAACTCCGGCCAGCCGACGATTGCCGCTTCGACGTCGTCACCCTCGGCGAGGTGATGCTGCGATTCGACCCCGGCGAAGGCCGCGTCCGAACCGCACGCACGTTCCGGGTGACCGAGGGCGGCGGTGAGTACAACGTCGGTCGGGCGCTGCGGCGGGTGTTCGGTCATCGCGCTGCGCTCGTGACGGCGATCGGCGACAACGAGATCGGTCGCCTCCTCGAAGACCTGCTGCTCCAGGGCGGCATGAACCTCGACCACGTCGTCTGGAAGGTTGCAGACGAGATCGGTCTCGAACATCGCACGCCACTCAACTTCACGGAGCGCGGCTTCGGCGTCCGACCGCCGAGAGGCGTTTCCGACCGCGCCCATTCGGCGACCGGGTCGATGGAACCAGGCGATGTCGACTGGCAGCACCTGTTCGGCGAACTCGGGGTGCGCTGGTTCCACACGGGCGGCATCTTCGCCGGGCTCTCGGACTCGACGCTGGAGACCACCCGCACGGCGATCGCAGCGGCGGCCGAACACGGCACCGTCGTGTCGTACGACGTGAACTACCGGCCGAGTCTGTGGCGAGCAGTAGGCGGATCGGATGCCCATCGGCGTCTCACCGACGAACTCCTTCCTGGGATCGACGTGCTGTTCGGAGTCGATTCGGTCGACGGTTTCGTCGGGCGGAGTGGAGCGCCATCCATCGTTGCGTCGACGCGTCGACGTGTGCACTCCGCCTCCTCGCACGATTGGGGTGGGACCGCGTGGTCGAAGGCGACCGGTGAGCTCGTCGGTATCACGCACGAACGACTCGACATCCTCGACCGGATCGGTGGTGGTGACGGCTTCTCTGCCGGCGTCATCCACGGGTTGTTGGAAGAGAGGTCGCTCCGCGATGCGTTGTCGCTCGGGATCGCCCACGGCGCGCTCATCATGACGACGCCGGGCGACACGTCGCCATTCGACATCGCCGACGTCGAGCGGCTCGCCACCGGCACGGCACCAACCGTCGAACGCTGACGAGTCGCATGCCTCGCTCATGGCTCATGCAAAGAACAGCAGCGCCCAGCACGGACCACCGTCGGTCCGGGTGCAACGGCGACGAACAACTCGGTCTCCCCACGTTTCCCCAGTCCGACGGGAGATCGAGGAGTTCCGCTCCAACCGAGGAAGAGTCGGCGGCGACTTCGAAGGCGCCCCACTCCTGCTGCTCCACACCACCGGCGCCAAGACCGGCAAGGAACGCATCAACCCGATGATGTACCAGGCGCTCGACCACGACCGCATCGCCGTGTTCGCCTCAAAAGCCGGCGCCGACACCCACCCCGACTGGTACCACAACCTCACCGCCAACCCCGACATCACCGCCGAAATCGGCACCGACACCCGCACCTACCGAGCCCGCACCGCCACCCCAGACGAACGCACACCCATCTGGAACAAGCAGAAGACCGACTACCCCGGATTCGCCGACTACGAAACCAACACCGGTCGCACCATTCCAGTCGTCATCCTCGACCCCGCGTGAGCCAACCGCCGGCCGGCGCGTCGCCCAAACCCGGCAACGCCGCGAAGTACTCCACGCTCGTCTCCGCTTCCACACCGACTGCCCTCCACGCACCCATGTCGCGCGCCCACTCGCCGCAACCCACCCGACCACGGGGTTTCGATCCACCTCATCCGCTCGGTTTCCACGCTGGAAGATCGACACGCTGGGTGATAGCCCCGTTCATCTTCGCAGGAGGCGACCGCGAGTACTTCGAGCAGGGCTGCCCTTGCTCACCACCATGGCCGTGCAGTCGTGCACACCGAGGCCGATCGGTCGTGCCTCGGTGTTGAAGGTCATCACCAACCAACTGGCCGGGTGCACACTCGTCTCGACGGGCGAGGCGTTCGCGGTCGCAAGGAAGCCCGGCATCGACCTCGGCGTTGCGCATCGCGCAATCCGCGTATCGTCGATCAACTCCTTCGTCCACGAGACCGAAGGTCAGCTCATCTTGAACGGGAGGGACAACATCAACTTCACCATCGATCACGAGCTGAAAGACATGACACTCCTCGACGCTCTGGGAGGGCACCACACTGTGCCGGTCGAGCCGTCACCGGTCGCCGTCGCCGCGGTGGCCGACGGACTCGAACGCCACGGACCCTGGGCGTGGTCGAGTTCGGTCGTGAAGCGACTCGAAGACGATTGCGACACGGACCTTCGAGCACCTGGATTCCCCGACGAGCTCATCGACCATGAGCCCCGAGCTCCCGGAGTCGAGGTCATCGGGCACGGAGAGCGTCGTGGTTGAGAGTCAGGGTGCCGGGCTGTCCCCCGAGCAGTTGTCGTCGTTCCGTCGCGATGGGTTCGTGGCGATCCAGCGGCTGCTGACCGATGCCGAACTCGCCCCGATCACTGCCGAGTACGATGCGCTGCTCGAAGCCCACGTCGATCATCTGCTCGGTGTCGGCCGTCTTGACGACCGGCTCGCGGGAGATTTCTCCGACCGGTTCTCCGCGATGCTCGCAATCGACCCTGAGTTCCATCGGCGCTGCAACATCTCGTATCCCCTGATCAACGGGCCCGTCGACCCGGAGGGTTTCGACATGCACTGCGGACCGGCTGTCTTCGACCTCCTGCGCAACGAGAAGATCCTCGACCTCGTCGAGTCGCTGATCGGCCCCGAGATCTCGTCGAATCCGGTGCAGCAGATGCGTATGAAACCTCCCGCCGCGTGTGTGTCGGACCCTGCGCTCCAGGTCCATTCGAACGTGGGGCGAACGACGTGGCACCAGGACATCGTCGCCCTGCTGCCCGATGCCGACGAGACCACGATCGTGACGGTGTGGGTGGCGCTCACCGATGCCTTCGTCGAGAACGGCTGCCTCGTGTCGATACCCGGATCCCATCAGCTCGGACCCCAGGTCCACTGCGCCAATGCGCAGTTGGCGTCCGAACCGAATGTGCCGGAGGCGGTGTTGGCGGGAATGGAGGAACGACCCCTTCCGGTGAGCCGGGGCGGCGTCGTTCTCTTCGACAAGCTGAACGCGCACTGCTCGCTGCCCAATCATTCATCCAAGATGCGCTGGAGTGCCGACCTCCGCTACAACGTGACCGGCCAGGGCACCGGGCGGCCGGCCTTCCCTGGCTTCGTCGCTCGCAGCGTCGCTGAACCGGAATCCGTGCTCGCCGACTACGGCCTGTGGCGGCAGCGTTGGACGGACGCGAAGGCCCGAATCATCGCAGGAGAACATGGCGGGCGCATGTTCGAGGACACGCGCTGGAACGACCCTGCGGTCTGTTGAGCAAGCCCGACATCGGGAACTCGAACCCAACTCGCCGCTTGCTCGGCCATCGATCCGCGAAGGTGGCGAGATCGGTTCCCGGGAGTTGAGACGGAGTGACGAGCGAGAACGCATCGGTGGTTCGCCACGCGTCCCAACGGTCCGCTCTCGACGGAGCTCAATCTTCGGGGAGCGCCGCGAAGTCCTTCTTGGCGGTGCGATACCAACGCATCCCCGAGACGGGTCGCTTCCACCGGCCCTTCATCTCGTCCCGGGCGGGACCATGCGCGGTGTCGCCGTCCGCGACCATGTCCTTGAGGTGTTGGTCCTGTGCCTTGATGACGTCGTCTGCGGTCTCGCCGCGGTGTTCGTGCTCGCACGGTCCACCGAGTTGCTCGCAGGTCATGGTCTTCACGTGTATTCGCTCCTTGTCCGGTCAGGATTCGTCGTTGTATCACGGCGGTGGCGCCGGTCCGCGACCGCTTTCGATATCGGGATCGTCACGCTCATCGGCACCCGGTCAACTGGGCACTCGAATCGAACAGGTGACCGGTCACCGCGCGAAGGTGATCTCGGGTTCCAGGTCGAGGAAGCTCGCGCAGCGCTCGGCGTCGTCTGTCACGGCGGCAGCAGGTTCGAAGGCATCGCGATCCCGGAACGCCCCGAGGTCGAACGGACGCGTCGGGGAGCCGGCTCGGGGTCCCCGAACGGCTCCCGAGGATCGACGCGATCGGCCACTCAGGCCTGTCGTCGGCGATCACTGCGTTGTGGCGGTGCAGGTGATATCCGTGAACCGCGGCCGGTCATCGAAGCGACCGTCGCGCTGTGACGCAGTCACCTGGATGCTGCGTCACGTCCCTGTGCTCACCGTCTCGCCGCTGCGACCAGCGTCGCTCGACGGCGTCGGTCGCGCGTGCGAGGTCGTCGGCGCGGTAGAGCGTGACACGGCACAACCGGTGCGCGCTGTCTGTCTCCTCCACGGCGAACCGGTGGTACGACCCGGATTCGTCCCCTCGTCCGCGCAGTTCGACCAACACCAGGTGCTCGCCGCGGACCGCGAGTACGCGGCGGCGGTCGATCACGAACGGTCCGAATGCAGCGCCGTTCTCATCGATGAAGACCGCGTCGTCAGCGATCAGATCGGCGATCGCCGCTGTGTCTCCAGTGCGCAACCACATCCCCATCATCGCGGACCGCATCGACGCCCTGTTCCACAGGAGTGGTCCACGCTCAGCGAGCAGCTCCTCGTATCGACCGATGGCGGCTTCCACGTCGTTCTCGTCGAATTGCTCGGTGAGGACCACTCGGCCGGTGTGCGGATCGAGCATGGCGACCATCACGCTCCTGGAACTCTCGACGACACCTTCGGGCGAGTTGAAGACCAGCCGTTGGAGCGAGCAGCTCGACAAGGTCGGATCGATTCGAAGTCTTCGCTCCATGACGTAGACGAGGTCACCCGGCATCTCGAAGATCGATGAGACGCGTTCTCGGTATCCGTCGAGGTCGAGTTCGGGCCATCCGAGCTGGCGGTGATCGCGCATCACGAGATCCGGGTCGTGCAACGCCAGGAATCCCTCGACGTCGCCGTCGGTCAGCTTCCGCGTGCCGTGCGCCAACCCGAGGGCCGCGTCGCGCTCCCATGTGTCGCCGAGATCCTCGAGGTGCGCCTCGTCGAGCGCCGCGACGGCGACCGCCAACGCGTCCGGGTCGTGGAGCATGTGGTGATGAAGACGCCCGTCGAGCCATCGGGTCACCGCGAGCCAGTCCATCGTCGGACCGTCGTGAGAACCACGCTCGCGGATCACGCAACGGTGAAGCGCCAGGGCGTCGCCACGTACGGCGATCGTTTCCACGTCGGCGACGAGCTCGGATTCGGGCGGAAACAATCCGGGCGCGCTGAACGCCATCACCGCATCGCGCCCACGGTGGACGCCGTGGACCACGGCTCGACGGTCGTCGAGCACGACGTCTGCCGAGAGATCCTCGATGTAGCCCTCGACGTCGCGGGCGACCAGCCGCTCCATGAACGCGCGCACCAAACGGTCGGCGTCGTTCCCGAGCGCGCCGGTGCCGAGGTCGTCAGGTCGGCCGGTCAGCTCGGCGAGCCGGTCGATGGCCGCCGTCTGGTCGTCGAGCGGGTATCCCTCGACGCGCACGATCTGGCCGTGGTGGACGACCGCCGCGACGCTGAGTGACGTCGCCTCCACCAACTCGTCACCGACGAGCGCCCACTGGATCAACTGCACTGCGAAGCCGTCCGGCGACGAGTCGAGCATTCGAGCCACGATCATCGCCACCGGGCTGGGAACCGCTGCGGCGAACAAGTCGAGCCATCCGGAGCGGTTGAAGGACCCCCATCCGATCGGTCGGTGGTCGCTTGCCTGGAAGTCGGCATGGAGGAGGGGCGCGAGCTCTGACCGATTGCGGTGCCGGAAGGCGCAGGCGACGTCATGGACGACACGCTCGACAGGCGATGGCGGCTGCAACTCCAGCCAACGGTCGTCGAGCCGGTCGGCGGCCGTGATCAACGACTCGATGGTGTGATCGAACAGCGTGATCCGCTCGAACTCCGCCCGGCGATTCAGCTCGACGAGAGCGAATCGGCGGAACCGGCCGTCGTCGAGATCGTCGTCGGTCCAGTCCATGAGAGCGAGCTGCTCGCCCCGCACGGCGAGTACTCGGCGGAGAGCGCAGCCGAACCCGACGCGCCGTGCATCGCCGACATCGGCAAGTGCCCCCGCGCCGCGGGCGAGCATCCCCACGGCGTCGGCTACCTCGATCTCGTCCGCGATCACCGTCCGGCACTTCTCCCACGACCCAGCCCGGGCCAACGTGTGCAGCCGGTTGCACAACATGGTCGCGGCGTCGTCAGTCGCCGTGCTCGCCGCGAGCTCAGCGATCCGTTCGTCGAAGCGCACCAACGCCGCCCCGAAGTCGGCGGCGGACCACTGCTCCATCCGTGCGATCAGGCCCGACGTGGGACTGTTCTCGGCGAGGAGGACGTTGCGGTCGGTCTGGACCGAGCCGTTCGGGGCGGTCGCAGTCGTGACCTGTTCGACGAGCGTCAGTGGTCTCTGGACGCGATGGATGCGGGCGATGACGAACGACAACTCGACGTCGAGCGTGGCCAACGATCGGATGCGGTCGCGGAACTCCTCGAACCCTTGCTCCGGCCACCCGAACGAGCGGTGATCGATCATCCGGAGTTCGGGATCGAGTTGCACGAGTATCCGTTCGCCGACGTCGACGGTCATCCTCCGTCCCGGGAAGCGGTACGCCTCGGTCCAGCCGCGCAGCGCAGCGACCATCGTCGGACCGGGATCCTGCTCGACGTAGAGCCGGTCGAGTTCGGCGAGTGCTGCGTCGAGATCGTTGGGGTCGTAGAGCGCCGTCAGGTCTGCCTCCCCGTCCGCGTTCCAGCGAGACAGCATGAGGACCTCGGCCTCGAGACAGTCATCGTCGGTCGTCGCGATCGGTACACGGCACAAGACGAGGTCATCCCCCCGAGTGGCGACTGTTTCGACGTCGACGTGCCGCATCGAACCCGGCGGAAACGCCGATTCGAAAGCGGTCGGTCCACGATGGCCGTCGTCGATCATCGAGCGTGTGTCGCGGTACTCGGCGTCGGCAGCGAGCCGAGCCGGCCATGAACCGGTTGCGTGCTCGAACTCACGAAGTCCGTCACGCAATCGTCGATCGGCCGCGTTCCAGGCTTGGTGCTGGTCCCCCAGCTCGTTCGGCGTTCCGGTGGTCGACGACTCGAAGTGGACACGCGTCGCATGCAGTTCGTCGGCAGCGAAGAACTCGACCGACGAGATCCGTCCGTCGGTGAGCACCATCGTCGAGATCGCCTCGACGCCGGCTTGTGCCAGAGGGCCGCCGTCGGGCAGTTGCCACGGGTACATCGATCCGAGGGCCCCGCGTTCATTGATCGTGTGGTACCGACGATCGACCGGCACGGAGCCCACCGACTGGTTGAGCTCGGCGGCCTCGATCACCCACTGCTTCCCGCCGGTGCCGAGACCGAGCGAACGGTGATCGGCGAACTCGAAGTCGGGGTGGAGCAGCCGTTCGAGCGTCGGCAGGTCGAACGTCGAGAACGCGTGGACGAAGTCGGCGTGCACATCGATCACGTCGGGGTGATCCGGCCGATCGACCTCCACCCACCGTCGTTCGAGCTGTCGCACGGCATACGCGAGTCGGTGCGCCGGGAACAGCGTCACGTGGCAGATCAGGCAGTCGGAGCCGATTTCGACGAGCGCGATGTGGTGGAAGGGTTCGCCGTCGCGCAGCTCGAACAGGGCGAGCCTGTTACCCCGGATGGCAAGCAGCTGCCGATGCTCGACTCCGAATCCGACACGTTTGGCGACCGCTGGGTCGTCCAGGTCGTGGTCGGCGGGGAGTACGACCTGGCAGACGTCGTCGTCGATGATCACGTCGTCCGCAGTCAACCACCCGGCGATCGAATGCCCGCTCCTGACCCAACTGTCGGCGCGGTTGGCGACGACGCTGGCGACGTTCCACAGCGTGTCCTCCCGTGCCTGCTCGTGAGCGATGATTCGGAACCGTTCACGCGCCGAGCCCAGGTCGTCAGCGGCGAATTGCTCGATCCGGATGTTCACGCCGGTGTCGGGGCACAGTCGGTTGATCATGTGGCTGCGGTCGACGTGCTCGCCACCGCTGCCGTCCCAAATGCGCGTCTCCATCACGAAGAGACTCACCAGTCCGCGGACGAAGTTGGTGCACGGGATGCTGAGCTGCCCGCGCTCGGTGATGGCGCGGAACGACTCCAGCCGTTCCAGGTATCCCTCGAAGCCGACCTCGGGCCAACCGAGCAGGCGGTGATCGACCATGCGAAGGCGACGATCCTGGTAGCCGATCAGCGGGCTGTAGTCGAAGTCGTGCTCGAACGTCCAGTTCGCGTCCGCTTCCCAGTACGCCGCGTTGAGTGTCGCGAGGGTGTACGCGTCATCGACCTCGCCGATCTCATTCCCGAGCGTGTCGAGTTCGGCGATCGCTGCATCGAGCTCGTCGATGTCGAACTGCACCGCGAGGTCGACGAGATGCTCGCCGTCGAGGCGGGCGATCACCAACCGGTCGAAGGCTCCCAGGAGGACGAGGCGCTGGGCCCGAGCGGCGATCGTCTCGACGTCGCTGGTGGACGTGTCGCCACCGGTCGGCGGAGCAGTGAGTCTGCTAACGATCTCATCGGGCCCGCGCAACATGCCCCGATGGAGCCGGCGTCGGTCGTCCAGGATCGCGTCTGCGGCAAACCGGCGCACGAGGCCCTCGATCGTTCGATCGCCCGCCTCGATCGAGCGCCATGCGGCATCGGCCGCGTTCCATGGCTCGTGCGCCGGAGAGGTGGCCGACAGCTCGTCGAACCGGGAGCGAGCGGCTTCGGCGTTCTCCTCGGCGAAGAGCTCGATCGCCGACACCCGATGATCGGTCATCTGCACGACGGCGAGGGCGGGCATCGAGCTCTGCACGAGTTCACCGGTCCCGGTGTCGATCCACGTCTCGATCCGTCCGAACCCGGCCCGATCGTTCCACGCCGTGATGTCGGGGCCAATGGGGACAGCCTGCGTCCCGTCGCTCGAACCGCCGAGATCGACCATCCACGCCTTGTCGCCACGTCCGAACCCCGACGGCCGGTGATCGACGAAGGTGCAGTCGTCGTGAACGTGCGTCCGAAACCACTCCCCATCGCTGGTGGCGGCGGCGTACTGCAGGCTGATCACCACCTCGAGAAGGTCGCGGTGAGGTGGTCGGTCGACCTCGAGCCAGCATGTGCTGAGATCGCGCACGGCATCGGCGAGGGATGCGATGTCGTAGAGCGTGACGCGGTCGATCAGGCTGTCGGCGTCGAGCTCGACGACGGCGACACGATGGAACGACTCGCCGTCGACCTCCGCGTCGCGGAGTTCGAACAGGGCCAGACGATTCCCGCGGACCGCGAGCAGCCGCCGATGTTCGACCCCGAACCCGACCCGTCGGGCCGCACTTGGCACGTCGAGGTCCCCGATCGCCTCGGGTGTTCCGGCGCCACCACGGTTCTCGATGGTGGCGTCGGCCGCAACGAGCGTGCCGACGACGCTCCCGCCCGTCCGAACGAAGCTACGAGCCCGGTTGAAGCACAGGCTCGTCGTGTTCCACAACCCGGTGTCGTTCCACCCGTGCCGGAGCTCGTCGAACCTGGCCAGCGCACCGGGAAGGCCGTCGCCTTCGAACTGCTCCAAGCGTCGGCACAGACCGGAGTCCGGGTCGAGCCCGCAGATCATGACGGTTCGAATCGCTTGTTCGGCGCCACTCGGCCGTCTGACGACCGTGGTCATCTCGAAGACACCGAGCAGGCCGTCGACCCGGTGCGCCGGGAGCGACGCCACCTCGACGGTCGCTGCGAGCTCGTGCACCGTCGCGATCCGTTCCAGGGTTCCGTCGAGGTCGAGCGCTTCCCAGCTGAGCTCGCGTCGATCGAACCACTCCACGTCTGCGTCGATGTGTGCGGCCATCTCCGACAGGTCGCCACCTTCGAGGGCGCGCCCCCAGTGCTGCCACACCTGCGTCATGAACCGTCGGAGCACGTCCGGGGTTCCGGCTCGCCGGGTGCGACGTGACGCCGTGGTCACCGAAACGTCGGAGTCTTCGGCGTCCGCCCTCACGTCGACCCACCCGGTTCGCGTGTCGTGCGCCTCGTCCGACGCTGCCGGTTCCGAGCCCGCCAGGTCGGTCACTCCGAACGAACCGCCAGCGACGCCCGCAGCGGGATCGGTGGGCGACGTCGCCGGGAGCACGGTGACCCGGATCGAACCAGCCGCCGGCGACGCACCCTTCTCGCGGTACAGCCGCTCCGCCTCGTCGAGCGCGCTGCGGGCGCCGGCAGCGTCACCGGCGGCATCTCTGACGCGGGCGAGCGCGAGGTTCGCGTTGGCGTGATCGATCACGATGTCGGTGCCCCTGGCGCGTGCCACGGCCTCCTCGGCGATCCGGAGTGCCTCGTCGAGCTCGCCGCGGGCTGCCTTGATCTCGGCCAGCGCCGTCTTGGCGGCGATCGCCGTCTGCGGGTTCTGGCCGGCGAGGGCGTCGCTGTCCGTGGCCAGCTCGTGAGCCTCGTCGAGTCGTCCCTGCAAGAGGAGTGCCCGCGAGAGATGGGCGGCCGCCTGGCCGGCGTCGGCACCGATCCCCAGGCGGCCGAGTCCGCCGTAAGCGGAGCGGAGGTACGGCTCCGCGGCGACCGGATCGCCGGCGAGCAGTTCGACGATCCCGCTGTACAGCTCGGTCTCGAGCAGGCCGTGCCGGTGGCCGAGCTCTTCGACGGTCGCTCGCGCCTCGGTGAGCATCGTGCGCGCGGTGTCGAACCGACCGCGCAGCGCCTCGAGCACGGCCTGGCAACGCGTCGACGTCGCCTCGACACCGGGCGAGCCGGTGGTGATCCGCAACAGGCGGATCACGTCGAGGCAGCGCCCACCGGCCCGTGACACCGGGCTCGGACCCCACAGCGCGGCGACCGGCGCGGCGCCGAGCACCGTTGCGACGCGCCGACCGTCGTCGGCTGCGCGGGCTGCACCGAGCGCAAGATCGAGCTCTGCCTCGCACTCGCCGATGCGGCCCAGCCGAGCCAACGCTCCGGCACGCACCAATCGGGCATTCGCCTCCCCGGCTCGATCGTCGAGCGACGCGAGTTCGCCGGCAGCGTCGGCGGCGTCCGCTTCGGCCCGATCGAGCCGTTCCGGGTCGGTCAGCATGATGAGCTGGGCCTCGAAGGTGCGGGTCCACGCCGTGAGGCGGGCATCCGGGTTCCGATCGTCGCGCAGTTCGTCCAGCAGCGACGTCGCTGCGCTGACATCGCCGAGCGCGAGCAGCGCTTCACATCCCACGAGGAGCAGTGACGACCTCTCGCCTGAATCCGCGTCGATCCGGGCGATCGCCCGTCGGGCGAGCGAGCCGGCCGCGGCGACATCGTCGCGGGCCAGCGCCCGATGTGCCGCCGCACCCAACACGTCGGCCGCGCGTCGGCCGATCTCGACCGTCTCGTCGTCGTGCCGATCGAGCTGCACGCGGAAGTCGTGTGCCTGCTCCAGATGATGGCCGATCGTCACCTCGTGCTCGCCCGCGACATGCGCACCGACGCGCTCGATCCACGTCGCGACCCGCACGTGAAGGTCGGCGCGCGTCTCCTTCAGCAGCCGCCGATACGCGGCATCGCGGATGAGCACGTGATGGAATCGATACAGCGGCTCGTCGCCCCAGTACGTGCCCGTCGACTCGACGAGATCCTTGCGCCGGAGTCGCTCGAGCGTCGGCATCAACGACGAGGTGTCGGCCGGCCGACCGATCGCGGCGACCGCGCCGAGCGGGAAGTCCGGGCCCACCACCGACGCCAACTCGACCAGTCGCCGTTCGTCCGCCGGCAGCCGTTCGATCCGGCTCGACAGCAGCGATTGGATCGTCGGCGGCACATCCACGGCGTCCGCATCGATCGTCAGCTCCCACCCGTTCGGCGTCTCGACGATCACGTCGTCGTCGACGAGCATCCGCATCAACTCGCGCACGAACAACGGGTTGCCCTCGGTCGAATCGGGCAGGCGAGCGAGGAGGTCGCGGGGAAGCTCGTTGCCACCGAGGAGCTGGCTGGCGAGCTCGGCGGTCGCATCGGCGTCGAGCCCTTCGAGGTGCAGGGACTCTGCGACCCGGCGTCCCGGCTCCGCCAACGACGGACGGATCTCGCGCAACTCCGGACGGGCGAGGCCGAGGAGCAGGACCGGCGCATCGTGGACCCACTCGGCGAGATGCTCGAGCAGATCGAGGAAGAGCGGCTCGGCCCACTGGATGTCGTCGACCACCAGCGTCAACGGCGCACGCCGGCCGAGCGCTTCGATCAGGCGCCGGACACCGAAGAACAGTTCCTCGGTCGACCGCGTCGGTGCGGCGCCGATGAAGCTGGCGAGCAGCAGCGCGACCCGGTCGGCGTCGTCGAGGTCGACGACGAGTCGTCCGATCGTCGTGATCTTCTCGCCGTCGCTCATCGAATCGTCGATCTCGGCGACCGATCGCAGCAGATCCGCGATCGGGGCAAACGTCGTGGCTCCGGCCCGCTCACAGCGCAGATCGACGAATGTGGCACCGCCCGGCGAGCCGTATGTGATCGCCCGCTCGAACTCGCGGGCCAGACGCGTCTTGCCGACACCGGGCGAACCGATGACGGTGGCGAGCCGAACCGAGCGACCGGCGACCGCCTCGCCGAAGACCGAGCGCAGACGCGCCACCTCGTCGTCGCGACCCACGAACGGGGTCGAAGAGTCGTCCACGATGCCGAGCAGATCGAGCGCTCGATGAGCGGTGACGGCCCGATCCTTGCCCTTGAGGTCGAGCACGCCGACCCGGTCATAGGCGATCGTCGATCGCGTCAGACGCCACGTGTCCTCGCCGACCAGCACGTGGCCGGGTTCGCCCGCCGCTTCCAGTCGCGCAGCGATGTTCAGCGCGTCGCCGACGAGATCGGCATCACCGTGGGAGAAGACGACCTCCCCGGTGTTGATGCCGACCCGCAATCCGAGGGCTGCGCCATAGCGCTCGAGAACGTCCGCGGCGAACGGAGCGAATCGACGCTGGATCTCGAGGCCTGTTGCGACCGCCCGCTCGGCGTCGTCGACGGCGACCTCGGGCACACCGAACAGGGCCATCGCACCGTCGCCCTGGAACTTGGCGACCGTTCCGCCGCCGGCCTCGACCACCTCCTGGACCATCGCGTGATACCGGCCGATGACGCCGCGCGTCGACTCGGCGTCGACGCGCTCTTCGAACGACGTCGAACCGGACAGATCGCAGAAGAAGACCGTGACCGTCTTGCGGACCGCGTCGTCACGGTCGCGGTCCTCGGGTATTCGTACGTTGTCGTCAGAGGTCCGGACATCGACAGGTGCGCCACACTGGTCGCAGAATCGGGCGTCGTGCGCGAGATCCCGCCCGCACGTGCGGCACGACGCGACGACCGGCGCCGCGCATCCCGCGCAGAATCTCGCGTCGGGCCGATTGATGCGACCGCAACGGGAACAGCCCACGACCCCCCTTTCCCAACCAGGATTCTCCCGCACTCGGACGGCTCCCGCCACCGGTCGGAGGTCACAGTCGGTCGAGCACGCTCGGCCGGTGACCCGTCGAGGGGTCTCGGGTTCGGTCCCTGGGGACTGGACTGCCACCGGTCCAGCACCTCGCGCTGGCATCCATGTACGAGCCCGCCTCACGATCGACGCGCCCCCTCCCGTGCCCCACCCGTAGCTCGGACGGCGGGTGCTTCGGTCCGCGTGCGCACGAACCGAAGCCCGTGTACCGAGCAGGTGAGCTACCAGCGCGGCGCGAACGTCAGGGATCTCTCAAGACCCGGGCATTCCGCGTCGATGACCAGATGTGCCTCTCATAGTGATTGCTGGCATCGTCGTCAGCGTCGCGCTCATCCTCCGTTGGAGACTCGAGTCTCTGGCGCATCGTCGTCGTGTCGACGGGCTCGATTGGCGGATCCACGTCAACGGGATCCGTGGCAAGTCGACCGTGGCCCGCATCATCGCGGGGATGCTCCGCGAGCACGGTCTCGTCACCGTCGCCAAGTCGACGGGGACCTTCGCAGCGGTGATCAACCGCGACGGTGTCGACGAGCCCATCAACCGAAAGGGACCGGCGACGATCCTCGAGCAGATCGAGATCGCGCGCCAGTACGTCGTCGACGACGTCGATGCGCTGGTCATCGAGTGCATGGCGTTGAAGCCGGAGTACCAGGAAGTGTCCGAGCGGATGATCGTCCGCTCGAACATCGGCGTGCTCACCAACGTGCGCGAGGACCACCAGGACGTGATGGGCGAGACCCTCCCCGAGATCGCCCGATCACTCCTGTCCACCTGCCCCACGAACGGCATCCTCGTCACCTCCGAGCAGAACCCCGAGATCATCGAGATCATGCGCGAGGTCGCCGAGAGCAAGGGCTCGCAACTGGTCGTCGCCGATCCCGACACCGTCACCGACGAGGAGAACTCCCGATTCGACTACATCTCGTTCAAGGAGAACGTCTGCATCGCCCTCGCGATCGCCGACATCATCGGGATCCCGCGCCACACCGCGATGCGCGGCATGGTCGACGCACCGCCCGACCCGGGGGTGCTCCGCATGAAGGACCTGCGGATCGGGAACGGGCCGCTCGGTCGCGAACCCGGAACGTCGAAGAAGGTGACGTGGGCGAACCTGTTCGCCGTCAACGACCGCGAGTCGATGATCGCCGCCATGCAGAAGCTCGACCCGTTCATGACCGACGACACGACCGTGGTCGGCATCCTGAACAACCGGAGCGATCGTGAGCGACGAGCGATCCAGTTCGCCGACGTCGGTGCCAACGATCTCGACTTCGACCGGCTGGTCACCTTCGGTGCGTACGAGGGTCTGGTCACCGATCGCTTGAAGCAGAACGGCTACGACGAGGCCAACATCCTCAACCTCGGTGATGAACACGACTGCTCGCAGGAGGAGATCATCGACCGGATGATCGTCCAGATGCCGAGCACGCACGTGCTCGTCGTCGGGTTCGTCAACATCCACACCCATCAGGCCGAGGAGATGCTCGAGTACTTCGAGCACGAAGCGGAGCCGTGGCGTCCCGCCTTCGACGACGAATTCAGCGCTGTGTTCACTCGTGCATGACTATCTGCTGTCCACCGAGTGGATCAGGTTCGCGTTCGTCTTCGGCGTCGCCGTGTCGATGGTCATGTACGAGAAGCGTCACCTGACGACGGGGTCGATCGTCGTGCCCGGCTACATCGCGGTGTTCATCATCCATCCGTTGGTTCTCGTCGCGACGTTCCTCAACGCGTTCATCACGTACGCGCTGGTCAACAAGGTGCTGCGCCGATACTTCCTGCTCTACGGCCGGACCAAGTTCACCCTGCTGGCGACCGTCTCGACCGTGATCCAGACGGGGCTGCTTCGGATCGCCCCGTCCGGTCCATGGTTGTGGGAGCGCGACATCCCGCTCTTCATCGGTGTCGGCTACATCATTCCCGCCCTCATCGCGCACGACATGGCCCGTCAGGGCGCGTGGAGGACGACGAAGTCCGTGCTGATCGCCGGCGTGATCGTGGCCGCACCGATCGCGGCCGCGCTGGCCGCCGATCTTCCCGGGGTCAACGATCTCGCTCCGGTCGCCGGCTTCGGACATCTGGCGTTCTCGCCACGCTGGTTGCCGGTCGCCGTGTTGCTGTCGGTCGTGGCGTCGTGGGCCGTCGCCATGAACTACAAGCTCCGGAGCGGCGGGTTCGTCGGTGCGGCGTTCGCCGGAATGTTCATGGCCGACCCGTGGCAGATCGCCGCCGCGTTGAGCATCGCGTTCGTCACCTGGCTGATCGTGTCGAAGATCCTGATGAATCACATGATCCTGTTCGGGCGACGCAAGTTCTCCACGATGTTGTTGGTGTCCTCGACCATCGCGTGGGTGTGTCTGTGGATCGGGAATCGGTTCCTCGACGGCACCTGGGAGCGGCATCTCGGGGTTGGCTCACTCGCATTGACGCCGCTGCTCCTGCCCGGGCTGATCGCCAACGACGCACAACGGACGTCGCCGCTGCGCGTGCTGAGCGGGATGACGCTTGCCGGATCGTTCGCCGTCACGACCACCTGGTGGATCCGGTCGCGCGTCACGGGTGAGACCCTCGACGTCGGCTGGAAGGTCGCTGCCGTCGTCTGCTTCTCCGTTCTGTTCGCCAGGCAGTTCGGCCTGCTCGCGATCGCCGTCGGGTCTCGGGCCCTCGCCGCGGCTCGCGGTCTGGTGCCTTCCGGCGAGCGTCGGACCGCACCGGTACCTGCATACGCCATGGCCGACAACGGCGCGGCGGCGCCTGCCGGACCGATGCCGTGGGTGACGCCGTGGGAGATGTGGTCGCAGCGCCATCCGGATCTCGCCCGGGATGCCGAGGACTGGGTGTCGATGCAGCTCGCGAAGCTGGCCGGTCCTGCGCCTCGACCGGCAGGAGCGAACGGCCAACTCGAGAACGTCCCGATCACCGTGCTCAAGCGTGCACCCGACCACGAACGCGGGTTCCGGAACATCCCGGTCCGCCGCATGACGGAGCGCCCGATCGAAGGGCCGGCCCGCCAGCCGGTCGACAAGGTCTCCGAGACGTCCGATTCAGCACTTCGGGAGGCACAACCCGCTGCATCGGACGTCTCGGCAGAATCGCTCGATCCGGTGGGCACCCCATGATCGGCCTGGCGCCGGCGGACAGACGCGAACGACGGGCCACCCGCGGCAAGAGCTGCCGGTCGCCGCACGTGGTCGTGACGGCACTCGGATTCGCACTGCTCGCCACAGCGTGTAGCCACCAGGCGGACGCGGAGGAACGCGAGCAGCGCAGTCCGAGCACCGTCACCGTGGTCGTGCGTGACGAGCGGGGCGAACCCGTGCGAGCCGCCGACGTCATCGTCGACTCCGAGACCCACCGCACGGACGATTCGGGCCGTGCCGAACTCGAACTTCGCGGCCCGATCGTCGCTCAGGTCTCCGCGCCCGACACGCTCGTCGAGCCGGTTGCGATCGCTCCGACCGACGGCATCACGACCGTTCGCCTCTGGGATCGCATCGGCGGCGACGGCGCCGAACGCATCTCGATGCACTTCGGTGGCGACGTCATGCTCGGTCGCCGGTACCTCGATCCCGACAGCAGGAACATCATCGTCGAGGACGAAGAGGATGCTCGACGCGTCGTCGAGGATCTCGCGCCGCTGTCGGCCGCCGCCGATTGGACGGTCGTCAATCTCGAGACCGTGATCGGGGAACTCGACGGTGACGAGGCGCTGGATGGCAAGCGGTTCCTGCTCCAGTCGACGCCGTTCGTCATCGACGCCCTGGACGAGATGGGCGTCGACCTGGTCACGCTCGGCAACAACCATGCGTACGACTGGGGCGACGCCGGCATCGAATCGACGCTTCGGTTCCTCGATGAGGCAGCGCTGCCCCACGTGGGCGCCGGATACACGCGCGAGCACGCGACGCGCGGAGTGCTCACCGACATCGGCGGCCGGACCGTCGGAACGATCTCGTTCACGACCGTCAACGGAAGCTTCGTCAACGATCAGCTGCCCGACGCCGACGTGCCGGTTCCGGCCGACGTTCCGGCGAGCGTGGCGTGGCAGTACGAGGAGCGAGCGTTCTCCTTCATCGACCGTCGAATCCGGAACGGCGATGGCCAGCCACTCGTGATCGAGTCGATGCCACGGCGCATCGGCGAAGCGTGGCGCATCTACGAGGCGTGGGAAGCCGAGCTCGGTGAGGTGGCGACGGCGGAGCTCTGGAGCGAGCTGCTCGTGACGTACCCGGAACTGCAGGACTGGGTGGCACGCCGAGGGCACGGTGGCGCCGCTCCCTACCAGCGCGCGGCGATGGAGGCGGAGATCGAACGGTTGCGCGAGGAGGGTGCCGACACGGTCACGGTGCAGATCCACGGTGGGTACCAGTTCGCCGAGGTGCCGAGCGTGTTCGTTCGCCGTATCGCCCGCCGAGCGGTCGACGCAGGCGCCGACATGGTGATCGCCCACCACCCACATGTGCTCCAGGGCGTCGAGTGGTACGACGGCAAGCTCATCGCGTACAGCCTCGGCAACCTCGTGTTCGACCAGGATTTCCTGTCCACCTTCCCGAGCGCGATCCTGCGCGTCGTCTCCGACGATTCCGGCATCGTCGAGGCTCGCATGCTCCCGGTGATGCTCGACCGCTACCGTCCGATTCCGGTTGCCGGCACGGTGGCGCAGCAGATCATCCGCACGATCGATCAGCGCTCGGCGCTCGCCGCCGTCAGTGCTCGCGTCGACGGTCTCCGAGTCGGCACGGTCGTGGCCGGCGACGACGAGCACGACGCGAGCTCCCCTGCAACAACCTCACTCGTCTTCGAGCGGAACTCGGGGCTGATCGCGACGTCGCGGCGGACAGACGCGGTCCGCATCGCCGGAGCCGACGTCGGGCCGATCGATCTTCCACGTTGCACCCTGGCCAGGGTCGACCGACTACCACCGCACGCACAGATCGGAACCGACCTCTTCGATTGGGGTCACTTCGACGACGGCACTGCGAACGGGCGTCGCCGACGACCGATGCACGTCAAGGTTTCCACGGTTCGGGACCGATGGGATCTTGCCGACGGCGTCACCGGCGGACCGTGGGACGACGCCCTGACGATCTTCAGCGACCCGAACGCCGACACGTCGGCCCAGGTCGGTGCGAGGGTCGATCTGCATCCACACCGCTTCTTCGACGACGACGGCACGCCACTCGACCCGGACGCCGACGTGGAGGTGACGCTCGACGTGAAGCTGACGCGCGGCGAGATGCCGAGCGTGCGCATGGTGTCGTTCCACTTCGACGACACCAATCCCACCGCCGATCCGGAGAGCTCACGTCTCAACGAGTTGGTGATGCCGATCGAGGCACCGGCCGACGGCGAGTGGCATCACGTGCGGATGACGATCCCCAGGGGGCTGTTCGCGGCGGGTCCGGGCGGGCAGGTGCCGAACACGGCCACGCTGCTGATCGACGTTCCCGCTGCACTGAACAGCACGCTCACCGTCGACAACCTGCGAATCATCGAATGGCGAGGCGCAGTAGCGGTCGAGACACCCGTGTGGGTCGAAGCCGACCTCGTACGCTCGACCACGGCCGAAGCGTTCGACCTGGTCACCTCTGGCTGCTGACCAGCCGCCCACGGCCGGGCCGCAAGTTCGATGCTCGTCGCCCGCGCCAATCGGACCGACCTCGCCGTCCAACTCGCGCGGCGCGAGAACCCTGGTCCCGGTGGTCGCGGGACTCCGTGGCCACCCTCGGGGCACTGGTGAGTACTCGTGCCTCTCCGTCAGCGTCGATGCGTCTCGTATCGTCCCGGCGCTATCACGGCGAGCACAGGGGAGTGCCGGGGCGAAGAACGCCTGCTCCACCACGGGGAGACACCGTCTGGTCGACGACTGGGTGATCGGGTCCGGCCGCCGCGCACCACGCGTCGACCCTCGCCGCAGTGCCCTCGACCGGCCCGCCCGCTCGAGGCAAGATCAGCCGAGCTCGACGAGTCGACGCCCGAGCTCGTGCAACTCGTCGTGGTCGACGTTGCCGAAGCTGAACCGGAGGAACCCTTCGTCGGCCGGGGCGAACGCCGTGCCCGGAATCGTGAGCACGTCGTGGTCGAGCACGAGCCGCTTCACCACCTCGTCGGTCCCACCGTCGAAGCGATGGCGGACCCACCCGAAGAACGCGCCGGCCGCGACCAGCTCGAATCCGCCGGGCCGCTCGACCATGACCTGCTCGAACACCCGCTGTGCCGCGGCGATCCGAACAGCCTGCTCGCGCCGCCATCGCCCGGCCAACGTCAAACCGGCGACGACCGCCTCCTGCGCGATGCGCGGCGCGCTCGATCTGCACGCAGTCCACGAACTTGAGCACCTCGTACAGCAGCGCTTCGGCGCCGACCACCGCGCCGACGCGGTAACCCGGAATCGCCAGATCCTTGGAGAAGCTGTGGAGGCTCACGACGTGGTCGTCCCAGTCGTCGCGTCCGAACAGGTCGTGAGCCGGTTCGATCGACGGTCGGAAGTTGCGGTATGTCTCGTCGAGGACGAGCACCAGGCCTCGCTCGACCGCCAAGTCGTGGAAGGCGCCGAGCACGTCGGGCGGCGTGGTGACACCCGTCGGGTTGGCCGGCGTGACGAGCACGATCGCGCGAGTGCGGTCGGTGATGACGGAGGCCGCGTGCTCCGGGTCGGGCACGAGCGACGTCGGGCCGTCAGCGGACGAAGCCCTCGTGGGGTGGAGGTACACGGGCCGCACGCCCTCGAGCTTCAACCACATGTCGTGGTTGAAGTAGTACGGCACAGGCAGGATCACCTCGTCGCCGGGCTCGGTCAGCGCCGACAACACGACGCAGAACGCCTGATTGCAGCCGCCGGTCGGCAACACGTGCTCCGGTCCGACCGGGCTGCCGTAGTCCCGATGCAGCTCGGCGGCGAACGCCTCGCGAAGCGCAGGCAAACCGGGTGGCGGTGCGTACCGGCTGCCGTCAGCCCGATGCGCCACCTCGGCGACGTGATCGGCGATCTCGGGTGCCGTCGGGTAGCTCGGCGCGGCCTGAGACAGATCGAGCAGCGGACGGTCGCCCGTGCGATACGGAAGCCACGCATGCGCCTCTGCGATCGGCGACGCCGTGAGGTCCGTGGCACGCCTCGCCAGCCGCATGGCTGGGACCGTACACGAGCCGTCGTCGAGGACGTGCCGCCTGCGCTCATCCCGATGACCACGTCACAGTCGAAACCCTCGGCGTGGACCACGACGGCGTTGGCGTGCCCCTCCGCGACCTCGATCGTCTGCGGCTCGGGTCCCGACGGCGCACCCAGTCCTCATGTGGAGCGACCGAACTCACGGCGTCTGCGAGGTCGGCGATTGCACCGCCGTGGTCACGAGCCGACCCGATGGCCTCGTCCGGATTGGTGCACACCGGTAGCCGTCAGGGGCTTCCGGCCGGGGGGGACCGGCCTCGGTTCCGCATTGCCCCACGCCCCGAACACCCGGCGCGCAGGCGCTTCGCTGGCCTCCGGACGCGTCCCGGCTGCGTCGAACACCCGCTCGGCGGCCTGTGCCAACGCGACCATGTCGGCGACGTATGGATCGGTGACGGTCGGACACCTCGGTGTTGCGAACGTGTGCCGTGTCGGCGCGTCTCCTCGGAGCAGTCTGCGAGGGTGCGTCATCGCGTCATCGTCACTCGCCGCGGAATGACGACGTGCAGGCAGTGATGCACTTCCTCACATCCGGACGCGTTCACGGTGCGGGTCGTAGAAGGATCTGATCGAGGGCGTCGCCGGGATACGGACGGTCGCGACCTCGATCTCGAAGTCACCCTCGTCGAGCCAGTGCAGGGTGACAGCTTCGCCGTCCTCGCGCACGAGATACCCCATCGCCAGCGCAGCACCCTCGACGTAGCTCCACATGCCGCTGGTCGTGCGGCCGACGAGTGAGCCGCTCCGCCAGATCGGTTCGTCGTGGTAGAGGAGCCGATCGGGGTCGTGCAGCTTGAACTGGATGAGGCGCCTGGCCCGTGGTCGATCGCGCTGTGCGACGAGCGCTTCCCGGCCCCGGAACCCACCCGGCTTGTCCCAGGCCACGGCGAAGCCAAGTCCCGCCTCGAGCGGCGTGTCCAGGTCGGTGATGTCGTGACCCCAGTGGCGGTATCCCGCTTCGAGGCGCAACGTGTTCATCGCGTGATAGCCGGCGTGGCCCATGCCGTAGCGGGCTCCGGCGGAGACGATCGCGTCGTGCAGCGCCACTGCGTCGCCGTGGCCGACATAGAGCTCCCACCCCAGCTCACCGACGTACGTGAGGCGGAGCGCGAACACCTCGATGCCGGCGATCTCGACGGTGCGGCCGGTCCCGAACGGGAACCCCTCGTTGGAGAGATCGGCGTCGGTGAGTCCTTCGAGCAGTTCTCGGCTCGACGGACCCATCAGCCCGAGCATCGGGAGCTCGTCGGTGAGATCGGTGATGCGCACATCGCGACCCCGGCACGCGCGGCGCAGCCATGTCATGTCGCGGTTCGCTGCGGCGGCGGCCGTGACGACCATGAACCGATCGGTGGCGAGTCGGGTGATCGTCAGGTCCGATTCGATCCCGCCGCGATCGTTCAACCACTGCGTGTACACGGCCTTGCCGACCGGGGTGTCGACCCGGTTGCCGCTCATGCGGTCGAGCACGTCGAGTGCATCGGGCCCCTCGACCGACCACTTCGCGAACGATGCCCCGTCGAAGAGACCCACCGACTCGCGTACCGCTGCGCACTCGCGACCCGATGCCTCGAACCAGTTCTGCTTTCCGTACGAGTACCGGTAGACACGCTCGTCGCCGTCGGCTGCGAACCAGTTCGGTCGCTCCCAACCGGCGACCTCGCCGTACACGGCGCCCGCCGCGGCGAACCGATCGTGGAACACCGATCGCCGGACATCGCGGGCGCTCTCGTACTGCCGGAACGGCCAGTGCATCGCGTAGAGCAAGCCGAGACTCTCGGAGATGCGCGCATCGAGAAACCCGGGCTCGGCCTGGAACGGGAACGACCGGCGGATGTCGACGGCGCTCAGGTCGATCGGTGGATGGCCGTCGACGATCCAGTCGGCGACCACCCAGCCGACACCACCGGCGGACTGGATGCCGACCGAGTTGAAGCCCGCCGCCACGAAGCACCGCTCGACCTCGGGCGATTCTCCGAGGTAGTACACGCCGTCGGGGGTGAATGCCTCGGGCCCGTTGAAGAACAACTGAAGTCCGGCGTCGCCCAGGGCCGGCATACGGTGGATCGCCCGCTCGAAGACCGGCCCGACGTGATCCCAGTCCTCGGGCAGGGTGCCGAAGCAGAAGTCGCGAGGGATGCCCTCAAGTTTCCAGATCTTGCCGCGCGGTTCGAAGAAGCCGACCATGATCTTGCCGGTCTCCTCCTTGAAGTACGTGTGGTTCCCCGGGTCGCGAACGGTCGGCATGCCCCGCTCGACGCCCTCGATCGGCTCGGTCACGAGGTAGAAGTGCTCACACGCCTGGAGCGGCACCGCTATGCCGGCAGCGGCGGCGAGCTGCCGGGTCCACATCCCGCCGGCGAGCACGACCGTCTCGGCCTCGACGAAGCCGCGCTCGGTCCGGACCCCGATGACCCGGCCGTCGACGGTCTCGAGACGTTCGACCGCGACCCCTTCGATGATTCTCGCCCCGCGCTGCTTGGCACCCTTCGCGAGCGCCATCGTCGTGTCGACCGGCGACGTCACCCCGTCGTGGGGGATGTACAGCGCTCCGACGAGATCGTCGACGTGCAGCAGCGGACACCGCTCGACCGCGTCGTCGAGTTCGATCCGGCGGATCTCGACCCCGACCGTGCTGGCCATCGACACCCCACGGAGCAGTTCCTCCCATCGTTCGGCGTCAGCGGCGACCGAGATCGACCCTGGTGTGCGGAAGCCGGTCGCTTGCCCTGTCTCAGCCTCGAGTTCCGCGAACAGCCTCGCCGAATAGGTGGCGAGTCGGGTGAGACTGTGACTCGACTTGAGTTGGCTGACCAGACCGGCCGCGTGCCATGTGGTGCCACCAGTCAGCCGGCCCTGTTCGACGAGGAGAACATCGGTGACATCGCGGCGTGTCAGGTGGTATGCGATCGAACATCCGACGATGCCACCGCCGACGATGACGACCTGGGCACGATCGGGTAGAGCCTCGCTCACTGGTGGCGAACCTTAGGTGTCGGGTCAGGGGTGCTCAAGATGGCGCACCCTCGGACTCCCCGGCCGGATCTGCACACGCGCGGTGGTCGGCGTCGACGGTGGCGTACCGTCGAGTCGGGTACGTCTTCCCTGGCATCAGGCCCCCAATCCACATCGCCCCACGGCGGTCAGCGCCCCGGGTCTACGGGCGAGGCGGTGCCGTGTTACCGGCCAGCCCGCTGGTGAATTCGCCGATCACTGCGGCGTCGGGACCGAACGCCAGGTCCCAGCAACCCCGTTGCGACAATCCGTTGTCGAGTGGGCGCCATGTGCTCACGGCCAGGTTCCAGTGATCGGCGACGGTGTCGTCGACGCCTTGGGCGCGCATCTGGGCCCACAGGCCCGGCGTCGCCCTGGTCAACTCCAGATAGCGGGCCAACTGATGCAGCTTGGCCGACTCGACGTAGATGTTCATCGGGTCGGCGCCCCACAAGGCCGTGCCCGTGACCGCGAGGAGCGCTCGTTCGTACTCCATGTCGAGCACGTAGGCGTTGATCTCCCAGAGCTGGGACTCGAGTGCCTGCTCAGCGATGGGTCCCGTCAGATAATTGTCAGCCTGCCTCAGCGCAGATCGGCGGCATGCGTCGTCGGCATCGGGAATGATCGCCGTCACCCGCGCCCGGACGTCGGCATAGGTGTCCGACTGGGCCGGACCGAGACGAGGCGTCGAGTAACCGCGGCTCGCACCGGTGACCGCGCAGACGCCCGCCTGGAACGCGTGCACGGTCTCGTGGTAGCCGAACCCGGCGACCGCGTTCCAGAAGTCGAGGCCGGTGTACGGGGTGCCAGGCGTCGGCAGGAACTGCTGAACCCAGTCATCGAACGCTGCCGTCTTGCCCACCGCTGCCGGCAACGGCCCCGAATACGCCATCACTGTGGCCGCGAGCCGTCGGACGGTGAGCGCGTCGACCGTCGACCAGTTCACACCGGCGAGCAGTTCCTCGACCCGCGGATCGACGGACACGCGCTCGGTCTCGGCGAGCGTCGACGCGACGCAGCCGGTTGGTGTCGGGCCACGCTGCGGATCCACGAGCTGCAGCGGGGGCCGGGTGTCGGTGACGCGTTGGGGGGCGCCAGTCAAGGTCGCGGTCCGGTACGCGGTCGCAGCGATCGTGCCGAGATGATCGGCGACCAGATGCACACCGGTCCGGCGGGCATTGACGTAACACACCTCACCGTCAGCGCCGATCGGCACGATCGCCACGTTCGGATCGACCGACCCGACCCGATAGTTCACATTCGCCGCAACCGGCGGACTCACCACATCCGACGACACCAACAACCCGTTCCCCGAACCCTGCGCCAACACCGGCGTCAGATTCACCACCGCCGCATCACCCGGCGACCCCACCACCTCGAAACACCGACGCCCACCCGGCCCGACCATCCCACCACCGGATCGGGTATCGGCCACCCGTTCAGGCCCGCCAGTCGAGGTCGCGGTCCGGTACGCGGTCGCAGCGATCGTGCCGAGATGATCGGCGACCAGATGCACACCGGTCCGGCGGGCATTGACGTAACACACCTCACCGTCAGCGCCGATCGGCACGATCGCCACGTTCGGATCGACCGACCCGACCCGATAGTTCACATTCGCCGCAACCGGCGGACTCACCACATCCGACGACACCAACAACCCGTTCCCCGAACCCTGCGCCAACACCGGCGTCAGATTCACCACCGCCGCATCACCCGGCGACCCCACCACCTCGAAACACCGACGCCCACCCGGCCCGACCATCCCACCACCGGATCGGGTATCGGCCACCCGTTCAGGCCCGCCAGTCGAGGTCGCGGTCCGGTACGCGGTCGCAGCGATCGTACCGAGATGATCGGCGACCAGATGCACACCGGTCCGGCGGGCATTGACGTAACACACCTCACCGTCAGCGCCGATCGGCACGATCGCCACGTTCGGATCGACCGACCCGACCCGATAGTTCACATTCGCCGCAACCGGCGGACTCACCACATCCGACGACACCAACAACCCGTTCCCCGAACCCTGCGCCAACACCGGCGTCAGATTCACCACCGCCGCATCACCCGGCGACCCCACCACCTCGAAACACCGACGCCCACCCGGCCCGATCACACCAACCGCCGACACAGGAACCGACCCCACCCCCACCAACGACACCACCAACGACACCGACACACCGACAACAACCGCGACGAACAACCTGACACCCAGCATTCCCCATGCTTACCGCCCACCCCACCACAAGTCCACACAACCCCACCCGACGAGCACCCCACCCCGGGCCCACACCCAACCGGCGAGCACCAGCCACCCGACCACCGCCCACGATCTCCATCACACGTGCCGGCAGGGACTGCTCCACTCCTGATTCCCGTTCGGACGTCGAGCCGACTCGGACGGCTCCGCACCGTCCCTCTAGGGTCGAGTGCAGCAGAAAGGTGTGGCCGTGGCGCAGTTCTTCATCTCGTATCGGCGCGCGGACAGCAGGGGATCCGCCGGCCGGCTGAGCGACTCGCTGGTGCAGCGATTCGGTCACGACGTGGCATTTCGAGACGTCGAGGATCTTCCACCCGGAGCGGACTTCGCAGGCGAGCTGGATCGAGCCCTCAGTGAATGCAGCGCAATGCTCGTCGTGATCGGTCGAACCTGGGCGACTGCTTCCAACGAGAACGGACCTCGCCTGTTCCAGGAAGGGGACTTCGTGCGCCGCGAGGTCGCGGCGGCCCTCCTGCGCCGGGACGTCGTGGTCATTCCGGTGCTCGTCGACGGAGCACGACTTCCGTCCGCGGACGAGTTGCCCGAGGATGTGCGCGCGCTGACCGGCAGACAAGCCATCGAGATCACCGATGACCGCTGGAACTACGACGTGCAGCGGCTCGGCGACAGCTTGGTTGCGCAACTCGGCCTACCGGAGCTCGAAGCCTCGCAGCACAGGCGTCGGTATCGGATACGACTTGCGATCATCGGTGTCGCCGCGTCTGTTGCGGTGGCCGCAGCGGTAGTCGTCGCAATCCAACAGTCGGACGGGACTTCAGAACAGGGGATTCCTTCGGACGCGGTCGACACGATCGAGTCCGGCCGCGACGAACCAGGGCCAGATTCGACCACCGTCGAGACGGTCGCGGACAGCACCGTTGGAGTCGGCGGTTCAGACGAACCATCGCCGGAGGACCGTGGTTCGGAAACGGTTCGGGTCGAGGCCGAGGATGGCCGGATCATCGCACCGATGACGTTGACTGCGGACAATGACGCGTCCAGAGGGGCGTTCGTCATGTCACCTCTCCCTGAGGAGGGTGCCGTTCGTGTCCGGTTCGAGGTGGTGCAAGGGGGTCGCTACGAGGTGTGGGGTCGGGTCCTCAGCCCCGACATCGCGAAGAACCACGACTCGTTCTTCGTCGCCTTGGACGATGGAAGCCGAGACACGTGGGACTTCTTCGAGGACGACCCAGATCCACCCGTCGGCGTTTGGCGGTGGGACCGGATCAGTCTGCGGGCGGGTGGCGACTTCGAGAACCACGGATCGAATCCCTGGTCGCCCGAACTCACCCCCGGTTCTCATGAGATCATCTTCTCGACCCGCGAGGAACTCGAGCGCGCTCGATGCGGTGATCGTCACGAACGACCCAGAGTTCTGGCGCTTCGGACCCGAAGGAGAGTGATCATCTGATCGAGCTCGCTCCGGAGCGCTGGAGAGCGGCGCAGAGATGACGACACGTCGGCGCAACGTCGGCGCAGCCGCGACGAGGTGGTGGATCAGGTCTCCCAGGGCGCAGCGAGCGCAGCGCGGGCAGCGCACTGGCCGATCTCGATGCTCTCGGTGAAGTACTGCGGGTCGAACAGCAGGTAGCTGATCAGCTCGCGGTATCCGCGTGCCGTCCCGGCGCCGCGTAGGGCCCGAGTGAGCAGGAAGTTGTCGGATTCGGTTGCCGCGTTCCACAACCGTGCTCGATCCTCGGCGATCTTCCCCGCGACCTCGCCCATTCGCCCTGGCGGCGGCGAGATCCGCTTGAACTCGATCCGGCGATACTCAGAACCCGCCACACCGCGGCGAGGGAGGGCGTACAGGCCGCCCGATGGTGCGACATCGTGGAACTGGTCGACCAAGTGGTTGATGCGCCGGATCGCGAGAACGTCTTCGATCATGCGATCAGAGAGCACGGCGTGGAGGGCCTGTGCACCGGCGAACGTCATGTCGGGGGGTGGGCCGGGCTCGATCGCCGGGAACTGGCCGTGCTCGGTCGATGTGGCGGAGATCACGATGATTCGGTCGGCTGCGAGCTTGACCGCATGGCCGAGTGGTGTGTTCTCCCGGACTCCGCCGTCGACGTACCAGCCGGCTGCCTCGGATGGAGTCTGGACGAACTGGGCCGGGAAGACGGCAGGGATCGCCGCGGATGCGACGACGTGTTCGGCGTGGATCGACGTTCGTATCACGTCCTGGGCGCGCAACGCGTCCCCCACGTAGCTGCTCTCGTTGCGCTCGTCCAGGAACAGCACGGTCCGGCCGCTGGACATCCCGCTGGTTCGACGTTCCTCACCCGGCGGTACTCGGGTGGCCACAACGCCCACCGCGTCGAGCACACCGTCCGCGATGTTGGCGTGCAACCGATCGGCGTCGAGTCGAGCAGCGGCCGTCCGAGCGAGCGGTCCGGTGTCGAGCAGGCTCGTGAGCCCGCGACCCGACCGCAGTACTGCACCAGTGATGAACCGAGCCATCGTTCCCGGCGCCATGCGCGCGATCGACTCGTACACGTCATCGTCGCTCATCGAACGCCAGAGCGCGAGCAGCTCCGTGCCAGCCTTCTCCGCCCCGAGGTGGGCCTTCGATCCCCAGAATGCTGCATTGATCGCACCTGCGCTGGTCCCGATCATGATCGCGGGACGCTCCCCGCGCTCCTCGAGCCCTCGAAGCAGCGTCGCCAACGCTCCCGCCTGGAAGGCACCACGCGCAGCGGCGCCCGACAACACGATCGCCAATCTCGGCTCGGTCGTCGCTACAGCTCCCATGTCTCCATCGTGAGCGCATGACACCCGTCCACCAAGAGCCAGAGGTCATGCCAGGACTGTCCGCGCCGGCCCCACCGGGAGCGTTTCCCCGCAGCCAACCTCGAACGTCGATCGGTCACGGGCGACGCTCGATCGTGACGCCGACGTCGGCGCCCGGCAGTCGAACGGCACTGGCGCCGAGCTCACGAACACCGGGACGATGGAGACATGGCCTGGAGATCTCGATCGATCCTGGCCGCGTTGATGCTCGTGGCGGCGTGCGCCGACGACGGCCCCCGCACGGGACCCGCCGCATCCCCACCGGCCCCGGTCACCTCGTCCGCCGCGACGAGTGCCGCGGCCGTGCCGACCACCACGGTCGTCGAGAACCGGCGATCGAGTTGCACTGGTGGAACGACCGTGTCTTCTACGAGATCTTCGTGCGGTCGTTCAACGACAGCGATGGCGACGGGATCGGTGACCTCCCCGGGCTCACTGCGTCGCTCGACTACCTCAACGACGGTGATCCTGCGACGACCGACGACCTCGGTGTCACCGGGATCTGGCTGATGCCGATCTTCGCGTCGCCGTCGTACCACGGCTACGACGTGACCGACTACCGCGCGATCAACCCTGAGCTACGGAACGAGAACGGACCTCGAGGCGTTCCTCGACGCCGCCCACGAGCGCGGGATCGCCGTGCTCATCGACCTGGTCATCAACCACACGTCGATCGAACATCCCTGGTTCCGGGTCGAGCCGCCGCGACCCGGTGTACCGCGACTGGTACCGATGGTCGGCGACCGATCCGGGCACCGTGGCCCCGTGGGGTGCGCCGGCCTGGCACCTACGGGGCAGCGAGTACTACTTCGGGCTGTTCTGGGAGGGCATGCCCGACCTCGACCTGGAGAACCCCGATGTCACCGCCGAGATGCACGACATCGCCCGGTACTGGCTCGAGGACGTCGGTGTCGACGGCTTCCGTCTCGATGCCGCCCGCCACCTCGTCGAGGACGGCGACGTCGTCAGCGACACGCCGCAGACGATCGCCTGGCTGGAGGACTTCAACGCCTACATCGACTCGATCGCGCCGGACGCCCTGGTGCTCGGCGAGGTGTGGAGCTCGACGGCCGAGGTCGCTCGCTACGTGCCCGATGCCATCGATCTCGCCTTCGAGTTCGAGCTGTCGGAGTCGGGTGGGGCCGCGGTGGCAACGCACAATCCGGCGATCTTCGAAGAATCGCTCGCGACGGTGTTGCGCTCGTACCCCGATCTCCAGTTCGCCACGTTCCTGACCAACCACGACATGGATCGCATGATGAGCGCGGCGGGCGGCGACGAGCGGATCGCGAAGCTCGCTGCGACATGGCTGCTCACGCGCCCGGCGTTCCGTTCGTCTACTACGGCGAGGAGGTCGGGCTGGAGGGGGTGAAGCCCGACGAGCGGATCCGCACCCCGATGCCGTGGTCCGCCGACGACGAGCGCGTCGGCTTCACGACCGGCACGCCGTGGGAGCCCGTTGACGACGGCTACGGGGACGCCAATGTCGCCGACCAGCTGGACGACCCGAGTTCGCTCCTGTCGCACTACCGGACGCTGATCCACGACCGATCGGCGAGCGATGCGCTGCGGCGGGGGGACACGATCATCGTCGACAGCGAATCGCCGCTGCTCACCGCTTTCCTCCGGTCGGACGGCGACGACCACGTGCTCGCCGTCCTCAACCTCTCGCCCGAACCCGTCCTCGACCCCAGGCTCGACCTCGACGCCGGGCCGCTCGTCGGGTTCGCCGGCGTGACTCCCGTGGTCGGACCCCCTGCCTGGGCGCCGGAGGTCGGCCCGGATGGTGGCTTCACGGCATACCGGCCGCTCGAGGCGATCCCGCCATACGGCTTCCTCGTGCTCCGGTTCACGTCGGAGCCTTCGGACCCGCCCCCGACTGCGCCACCCGTGTCGTCCACGACCACGACGACCGTGCCAGCATCGACCGAAGACGTCGCGACGGTCGAGGCGTTCCTCGATTCGATCGTGGCCGGCGATCTGACGGCCGCTCTCGACGTGATCGCCGAGGGTGCGGTCCTCATCGACGCGACGGCTTCGAGGTCGCCCTCACCAACGAACCGCTTCCCGCCGACGCCGGATTCGACGAGAGCTGGGATTGGGACGGCGACGGCGACGTCAGCGTGCTCGACATCTTCACCGCCCAGAGCGCGTGGGGGTCGGTGATCGTCGTCGAACGTGACCACGACTGCCGACCGGTGGGTGGGTCGGTGGTCTGCGACGTCACGACCTCCGACGTGTTCGGCCGAGCCGCCGGTCTCGCCCCCAACCGCGCTCTCGACACCTTCCGGGTGAGCAGTGGCGAGATCGTCGTGCTCCGTGCCGGGGATGAGTCGCCGTCGGACTCGGAGTCGGATGCGTGGGTGGGCCAGTTCGCCGAGTTCGAACGATGGCTCGCCGGTCGCGACCCTGACCTCTACGCCGTCGTGTTCGACCGTCCGTGTTGCACCGGCACGCCCGACGCACTGCGCTTCACGCACGAGTCGATCGAGGCGCAACGCTCGCTGATCGCGGAATGGACCTCGTCGCCTGCAAGCCCCTGATGCGGCGAGCGAGTCAACGTCGTCGAACCCGAAGTCCCCCGGCGCGTGAGCGACCGAGGTGGTTGGAGATCGACCGAGCACGACGGTACGACGTCTCCCCCTGCCGTCGTAGGATGCCGTCATGGCGGAGCTCACCGACGGTCTGATCGCCGAACTGAGGTCGATCGACACCCCGACGGTGTGCAACGCGCTCGAGGTCCTGGCGCCCGAGCGTCGCGGCCAGGGCTTCACGACCAGCCCGCTCGTGTGCGTCCGGCCCGAGCTCGGAGTCACGGTCGGTATCGCCCGCACGGCGACGATCCGGGCGACCCACCCGGGTGACTCGCCGACCCTCGAGTCGGCCGCCCGGGATGCCTACTACGAGTACATCGATCGCGGTGCCAAACCGAGCGTCGTCGTCATCCAGGACCTCGACACCGAGCCGGGCTTCGGATCGTTCTGGGGAGAGGTCAACAGCAACATCCACCTCGGCCTCGGCTGCCGTGCCGTGATCACCAACGGCAGCGTTCGCGACCTGCCCGACCTGGCCGACGGGTTCCAGGTCCTCGCCGATCGCGTCGGCCCCTCGCACGCGTTCGTTCACGTGGTCGGCCACGCCCGATCGGTCACGGTCGCCGGGATGCGAGTTGCAGACGGCGATCTGATCCACGCCGACCAGCACGGCGCGGTGGTGATCCCCTGGTTGGTCGCCGGCGAGGTCAAGGCGGCGGCCGACGTGATCGCGCGGCGCGAACGGGTCGTCATCACCGCCGCGCAACAGCTCGGATTCGACGTGGAGGCACTGCGCCGCGCCCAGCAGACCGCCTCGGAGATCTGATCAGCTGCTCGGATCCTCCGGCGATGCGTCAGCCCCGCGTTCGTCGGTCGACGACGCGTCTCCGGGTGATGATCCGGCCAACGCCACGTTGTGGCCACCCGTCACGAGACCGGCCCGTGTGACCCCCGCTCGGGCGGCGGCGGGGGAGTGGGGGAGTGGGCGTCGCCGCCGTCAGCGCAGGCGGTATCGCTGGATCTTGCCGGTCTGGGTCTTCGGCAGCGCGGCGGTGAACACGACCGACCGCGGGTACTTGTAGGGAGCGACCGACGCCTTCACATGGTCCTGGAGTGCGCTCGCGGTCGCATCCGAAGGTTCGACACCGTCCACGAGCACGACGTGGGCTTGCACGATCTGGCCGCGGTCGTCGTCGGGGACGCCGATGACGGCGCACTCGGCCACGTCGGGGTGCGACAGCAACGCCGCCTCGACCTCGGGGCCGGCGATGTTGTAGCCGGCCGACACGATCATGTCGTCGGACCGTGCCGCGAAATGGAAGTACCCGTCGGCGTCCTGGCTGAACGAGTCTCCCGTGACGTTCCACCCGTCGCGCACGTAGTCGCGTTGGCGAGGATCGGCGAGGTACCGGCACCCTGTCGGGCCGCGCACGGCCAGACGTCCCACCTCGCCGCGCTCGACCTCGTTCATGGTGTCGTCGACGATCTTGGCGGCGTACCCACCGACGGGGGTGCCGGTACACGCCGGCCGGGCATCGCCGAGGCGGTTGGAGATGAAGATGTGGAGCAGTTCGGTGGCCCCGATCCCGTCGAGCATCGGCTTGCCCGTCCGCTCCATCCACGAGTCGTACACCGGCGCCGGGAGCGTCTCCCCGGCCGACACGGCGGCACGCAACGAGGAGAGATCCGCGCCGTCGTCCATGGCGGCCAACATCGCGCGGTACGCCGTCGGTGCTGTGAAGCACACCGTCGCTCGGTACCGCTCGATGATGTCGACCATGTTCGGTGGGGAGGCATCCTCCAACAGCGTCGCTGCAGCTCCGAAACGCAGCGGGAACACCGCCAGCCCACCCAGGCCGAAGGTGAACGCGAGCGGCGGAGATCCGACGAACACGTCGTCGGGGGTGACGTCGAGAACCTCCTTCGCGTAGCCGTCGGCGATGATCAGCAGGTCGCGGTGGAAGTGCATCGTCGCCTTGGGCTCGCCCGTGGTGCCCGACGTGAAGCCGAGCAGCGCGACGTCGTCGCGACCGGTGCGCACCGCGTCGTAGTGCACCGGCTTGTCGAGCGCGATCCGGTCGAGCTCGGCATCGTGGTTCGCCGTGCCATCGAAGCCGATCACCTGCTGGAGGTGCCGGCTGTCCTTCGCACACGCGACGAGCTCGTCCATCAGACGCGTGTCGCACAGCGCGAGACCGATCTCGGCCTTGTCGATGATCTTCGACAACTCCCCGGCGCGCAGCAGCGGCATCGTGTTGACGACGACCGCACCGGCCTTGGTCGCTGCGAGCCAGCAGGCCACCATCGCCGGATTGTTGGCGCTGCGGATGAGCACACGGTTCCCGGGTCGCACCCCGTAGTCCTCGGTCAGCGCGTGGGCGAGCCGATTCGTCCAGTCGGCGAGCTCCTTGTAGGTGCGATGGCGACCGTTGCCGATCAGCGCGGTGTTGTCGCCCATCCCCTGTTCGACGATCCGATCGGTCAGCTCGACCGCGGCGTTGAGGTACTCGTCGTAGTCGAAGCCGTCGAGCACCAACTCGGGCCAGTCGGGCAGCGGCGGGAGGTTGTCGCGGGTGAACGTGTCGACGTGCCCGCTCGGGCCGAGCGCGCCATGGACGCCGCTCATCGGGGTACCACCGCGGTCGCCTCGATCTCGACCTTGGCACGTGGCTCGACGAGCCTGACCACCTGGACGAGCGCCATCGCCGGGTAGTGCGAACCGATCGTCTGGCGATAGGCCGCACCGAGCTCACGGAGTCGGTTGAGGTACTCCTCGCAGTCGGTGACATACCAGGTCAGTCGGACGAGGTGCTGGGGCCCGGCGCCCGCCTCGGCGAGAACCTCGACCACGTTGCCGAGCGCCTGGGCCGTCTGGTCGATGAAGTCGTCGCTCTCGAACTCCTGCTGCCCGTTCCAGCCGATCATCCCCCCGAGGGCGACGAGGCGGCCGGTGGCGGCGACGCCGTTCGCGTAGCCCCGAGCAGGTTTCCACGACCGGGGATGGAGCAGTTGGTGTGGGGACGGGTCGATCATGACAGCTCCTCGCGAGAGTTGGTCGGGTGCTCAGTTGCCCTCGAAGACGGGTCGCTCACGAGCGATGAAGGCCCGGTAGGCGCGTTCGAAGTCGGCGGTCTGCATGCAGATCGCCTGGGCCTGGGCTTCGGCCTCGATCGCTTGCTCCAGGCCCATGCTCCACTCCTGGTTGAGTTGGGTCTTCGTGATGCCGTGAGCGAAGGTCGGGCCATCGGCGAGGCGTCGGGCCATGGCGGCCGCTCGTGCGTCGAGCTCGTCGGCGGTGTGCAGGGAGCTGAAGAAGCCCCACCGCTCGCCCTCAGTACCGCTCATCGAACGGCCGAAGTAGAGCAATTCGGCGGCTCGGCCCTGACCGATGATCCGTGGCAGCATCGCGCAGGCGCCCATGTCGCAGCCCGCCAGGCCGACACGCGTGAACAAGAACGCGGTCGACGACTCCGGCGTCGCCACGCGGCAGATCCGACGCCATGGCGATGATCGCGCCCGCGCCGACGCACACGCCGTCGACGGCGGCGATGATCGGCGTGCCGCAACCGATCATCGCCTTCACGAGATCGCCGGTCATGCGCGTGAACTCGAGCAACTCCTTCATCTCCATGCCGACGAGGGGTCCGATGATCTCGTGGACGTCACCGCCGGAGCAGAAGTTGCCGCCGTTGGAACCCACGACGACGACGTCGACGTCGTGGCTGTACGGCAGCGCCCGGAACGTGTCGCGCAGCTCCGCGTAGCTCTCGAACGTCAACGGATTCTTCCGTTCCGGTCGATCGAGGCGGATCGTCGCGACGCCGTCGTCGACCTGCCACAAGAAGTGGTCCGGCTGCAGATCAGCCATCGATGTCATGTGTGGGTCCCTTTCTGGGGTCCATGCGACGGAGCAGTTCGTCGAGCTGATCGAGGTCGGATGCCGAGACCGTGGAGAACAGCGCGTCGACGCGGGCCTCGTGGCCGGCGGCGAGCGCGGCGAAGCAGCGACGGCCTTCGTCGGTGAGCGCGACCTGCACGATCCGCCGATCGGTCTCGGAGGCGCGCCGTGCGACGAGCCCATCGCGTACGAGCCGATCGACGACGGCGGTGGCGTTGCCGTTCGAGACGAGCAGCTGCCGCGACAGCTCGGTCATCGTCAGCTCCGGGCCCGCGCGGTGGAGCGCCGCCATCACGTCGAACCGTGGCAGGGTCGAATCGTGCTCGACACGGAGGAACTCGCGCAGCTCGGTCTCGGCGAGGCGGGTCGTGCGCAGTAGCCGGATCCAGAGCTTCAGGCGACGCTTGGACAGTGACTCAGCGGTCGACCACGACTCGATCACGGGCTCGGTCACCGGCCCGATCGTGTGCTCGGTCACAGCTCACCACCGGCGATGACGATCGCCTGCCCCGTGACGCCCTCGGAGCCCGGACCGCACAGCCACAGCGCGGCGGCCGTGACCTCGGCGGGAGCAATCAGCCGATCCTGCGGGTTGGCGGCGGTGAGGGCAGCGATCGCCGACTCGCGACTCTGGCCGGTCTTGGCGACGATGTTGTCGATCGTCCGCTCGGTCATCTCGGTGTCGATGTAGCTCGGGCAGAGCGCGTTGGCCGTGATCCCGGAGCCGGCGAGCTCCTGCGCCACCGCACGGGTCACGCCGACGGCCCCGTGCTTGGCGGCCGCGTACGCCGACACATAGGGGTAGCCCTTGAGCCCCGCCGTCGATGCGATCGTCACCAGCCGACCCCAGTCGCGGCCGCGCATCTGCCGGACGCCCTCTCGCAGGGTCAGGAACACCCCGGTGAGGTTCACGTCGAGCATCTCCTGCCAGAGCTCGAGCGTCGTACGCGTGAGCGGTGCGCTGTCGGCGACGCCCGCATTCGCGACGACGATGTCGATCGGACCGACGTGCGCGAACCAACCGGCGACGACCGCCTCGTCGGTGACGTCGCCCACGAGCGTCTGCACGCGAGGGCTCGACGCGGCCACGGCCTCCAGCGGGTCGGGCCGCCGTCCGGTCACCACCACCTCGGCGCCCGCCCCGGCGAACCCGCGTGCCAGATCGGCACCGACACCGCTGCCTCCACCCGTGATCAGGACGCGCCGCCCAGCGAGCATGTCGCTCACGCGCGGATCATCTCCTGGGCGCGTGCCGCCAGACGGAACGCCTGCTCCTGGCCGGGCCTGTAGGGATCGGGCAACTCGACGTGCTCGTGGCCCAGCGCCACCGCGGAACGGAACGTCCAGTACGGGTCGGCCAGATGGGGCCGGGCGAGGCACACCAGGTCGGCACGACCGGCGAGCAGGATGGAGTTGACGTGGTCGGGTTCGTAGATGTTGCCGACCGCCATCGTGGCGATGTGCGTCTCGTTGCGGATCCGATCCGAGAACGGGGTCTGGAACATCCGCCCGTAGACGGGTCGGGCGTCGACCGAGGTCTGTCCTGCCGAGACGTCGATGATGTCGGCGCCCGCTGCGGAGAAGGCGCGGGCGATCTCGACCGCGTCGTCGGGGGTGACACCGTCGTCGCCCACCCAGTCGTTGGCCGAGATGCGCACCGACATCGGCGTCTCGTCGGGCACGACGTCGCGCATCGCGACGAAGACCTCCAAGGGGTACCGCAGCCGGTTGCTCAGATCGCCGCCGTACTCGTCCTCGCGTTGGTTCGACAACGGCGAGATGAACGACGAGAGCAGGTAGCCGTGCGCGGCGTGCATCTCGATCATGTCGAAGCTGGCTCGAACCGCCATCTCGGTGGCGGCGACGAACTCTCCTCGCACACGGTCCATGTCGGTGCGATCCATCGCTCGGGGCACCTGGTTGGCGGAGGACCACGCGATCGCCGAGGCCGAGATGACGGGCCAGTTGCCGTCGACGAGCGGCGTATCGGCTTCCTGCCATCCGAGCTGGGTCGAACCCTTGCGACCGGAGTGCCCGATCTGGCAGCAGATCCTGGCGTCGGTCTCGGCATGGACGAACTCGGTGATCCGCCGCCACGCCGCCTCGTGCTCCGGGGAGTACAGCCCGGTGCAACCCGGCGAGATCCGTCCCTCGGGCGACACGCACGTCATCTCGGTGACGACCAGGCCTGCACCACCCTTCGCGCGCTCGCCGTAGTGGACGAGGTGCCAGTCGGTCGGGCAACCGTCGACCGCGCGGTACTGAGCCATCGGTGAGACGACCACCCGGTTTCCCAGCCAGAGCTCGCGCAACCGGAACGGGGCGAACATCGGTGCCCGACCCGGCGTGCCCCCGCACCGGGCCTGGAACCAGTCCTCGGCCGACCGCAGCCAGTCGGGGTCGCGCAGCCGGAGGTTCTCGTGCGAGATCCGCTGGGAGCGCGTCAGCAGCGAGTAGTTGAGCTGCACGGAGTCGAGGTCGAGGTAACGCTCGACCTGCTCGAACCACTCCAGGCTGTTGCGTGCCGCCGATTGCAGGCGCAACACCTCCGTGCGGCGCTCGTCCTGATACCGCTCGAAAGCGGCCGGCAGATCGGGTTCGTCGTGCACGTAGTCGGCCAGCGCGATCGCGCTGTCGAGCGCGAGCCGGGTGCCCGAACCGATCGAGAAGTGCGCCGTCGCGGCGGCGTCACCCATGAGGACGACGTTCTCGTGGTACCACCGCTCGCAGATGATGCGCGGGAAGTTGATCCACACGGCCGAACCACGCAGGTGGTCGGCGTTCGACATCAGCGACCGACCCCCGAGGTGGTCGGCGAAGATGCGCTCGAGGGTAGTGATGATCTCGTCTTTCGACATCGCCTCGAAGCCCCACGCTTCCCAGGTGCTCTGGCTGCACTCGACGATGACCGTGGCCGTGTCGGCATCGAACTGATAGGCGTGGACCCACATCCAGCCGTGCTCGGTCCGCTCGAAGATGAAGGTGAAGGCGTCGTCGAACTTCTGGTGCGTCCCGAGCCAGATGAACTTGCACTCCCGAACGTCGATCTCGGGTCGGAACGCCTCGGCGTACTCCGAGCGAACCACGGAATTGATCCCGTCGCAGGCGACCACGACGTCGTGGTCGTGGCGGAAGTCCTCGGCGGACGTGAACGGTGTCTCGAACCGGAGGTCGACACCGAGCTCGCGGGCACGATCCATCAGGATCTCCAACAGCTTCATCCGACCGATGCCGGCGAATCCGTGGCCGGTCGAGACCGTCCGGACGCCCTGGTGGACGAGGGCGATGTCGTCCCAGTACGAGAAGTGAGCCCGGATCGTCGACGCGCTGGCAGGGTCGTTGCGATCCATGCTGGCGAGGGCATCGTCGGAGAGCACGACCCCCCACCCGAACGTGTTGTCGGCGGCGTTGCGTTCGAGCACCGTGACCTCGTGCGACGGATCACGCAGCTTCATCGAGATCGCGAAGTAGAGACCGGCCGGCCCACCACCCAGGCACACCACCTTCATCGAATCGTCTCCCCGTGACGTCGTTCCGCTGTCGCGTCGCCGCTCGACCACTCACGCCGACGCGATCAGTCTGGCACCGCGCCGCAACTGTTTCAAGCTTGAATATTTTGTGTCTGATGGGTTTCGGTTCATGCACCGACTGGATCGGGCTGGTCGACGGGTCGGTCGCGTCGACGGCTCCTGTCGGTGCACCACGGGCGCGGAACGACCGGCCGCCCCGTTGCCGAGTCGACCGGTCGTTCGCGATGACGTGGGACCGTCGGGCGTGAGCGTCAGGCCCGACTGCGCTGCCGGAAGACGCTGTAGCCGCCCGGACCGACGAGGAAGGCGGCGACGATCAGCACGACGCCGAGGATGATCTGCCCCTGCAGGAGCTGAACGATCCCGACGATGCCGATGATGACGGCGATGATCCAGAGCAGTGTTGCGTTCACAGTTGGCCTCCGATGTGGGTTCCCGTCGGTCGACGGCTGGAGGGTCCGTACCCGGTCTGCCGGCAACGCAAACGTGGGCGCAGCGACGATCGCTCGATGCGATCGGTCGGCCCGAGCATCGCCCATATCGGAGTATCGAAGCTGGACGCGGCCGACACGTCACCTACAGTGGTGGCAGGAGGGCGTTCCGGCGGGACCCGGACGCTCCGGAGTTCGCGATGGGAGGGCTTCGGTCATCGCCGAGAACAGTGCGTTCATCTCATATCGACGAGAAACCGGCTACGCCTGGGCGAAGCTCGTCTGGGATGGGTTGCGCGACCACGGGATCGACGCGTTCCTCGATCTCGAGAGCTTGCGTTCAGCCGGCGCGTTCGACACCAAGGTGCTCAACCAGATCGCCGGGCGACCGTACTTCCTGCTGGTGCTGACCGTGGGTTCGCTCGAGCGGTGCCGCAACGAGGGCGACTGGCTGCGACGCGAGCTCGAGCACGCGATCGCCACCGAGCGGGCGATCGTGCCGCTGATCATCCCGCCGTTCTCCTTCGACGACTGCGACCGTTACCTGCCGCCGGCCGCCGCCGAGCAACTGCAGACGGCCAATGGGGTTCGGTTGCCGCCCGACTACTTCGATGCCGGGATCGAACGCCTCGTGAACGACCGCCTGGTGCCGGTCGGTGTGCCGTTGGCGCCGATGTCTCCCTCCGACCATCGGTTCGCGCACGAGGCCGCCGAGCGGGCGAGGTCGCTCCCGGCCCCGCCACCGCCCACGAGCACGACGGACGAGCGACCGGAAGGCGCCCCCGACGACACGACTTCCATCGCCGACTCCCCACCCGCGGTCGCTCCGACACCGGACGCCGCGGTGCCGAGCCCCGCCCCGCCCACGACGGACGAACACCGAGCGGCCGGCCCAGCCCCCACCGAGCCGGTCGGCGACGCGCCCGTCGACGACGCGCCCGCCACCCCGACCATCGCCACCCCGGCCCCGGGCACGACGAACGTGCCACCGGGAGACGCCACCGCCGCCCGCGGCGACGCACCCGCGGCCACCGGCACCACCCCGACGTTCGCGTCGACCCCGACCCCGACCCCGACCCGACCCCGACCCGACCGCGGCCCCGACCCCCCCGACCCCGACCCCGACCCCGGCGACGGGCACTCCGACGGCACCACGATCGGGCGACCAGAGACCGCCGCCGGTCGTCGTACCGACTTCGCCGCAGGAGCCGCGACCGCGAGGGCGGCAAGCAGCGCAACTGTTCGCCATCGGGATAGCAGTCGTGGCGCTCGTCTCGCTCGCCGTCATCGCGCTGCGCCCGGGGGACGACGTCGCCGAACCACCCGGCGACCCGTCAGCGAACGTCACGAACGACATCACGGTGGCGCAGGAACCACCCGTGCCGGCGACACCGGACCCGGCGACGGCTGATCCCGAGACCGACACCGATCACGCGACCAGCCTCGCGACGACACCACCGACGCCCCAGCAGGTGCTCGACGACCTGGTCGCCGCGGACGGGCCGACGGTCGCCGAGATCGCGGAGTTCTGGGTTCCCCAACTCAGCGCCAAGCGGCTCGGGCTGACGGTGGACGGCGTCACCTTCGATCATCAGGCGATCCTCGACGATCACCTCGTCCGTCGCGACCAGTACGGGGCAGTGCTCGTCGACGGTGCCACCTACAACTTCCGGATCGACGGCGAGCCGATGTCCGGCTGGTACATCACCATCGTTCCGGAGCCGTTCGTGGCCCCCGACCCGGCGCTGGACTGGTGCCGTGACCACGGCATCGACCGGGAGAACTGCTTCGCGCGGTCTCGTCTCCACCCGTCACGACATCGGTCCGACGACGAAGCTCCAGCCGTGATCGATCCGCCTCGGTCGCCGCTTCGAGCGGCGTCGGTGCTGGTCGGCCTCGCGGTCGCTCTCGCGGTGACGGCGTGCACGCGACCACCGTCGAGCGCCGATTCCGAACCGACCCCGGCGACGTCCACGTCCGCGCAGGATTCGGGGACGGCGCCGACGACACGAGCCGGCGGAACACCCGAACCGGGTCCCGCGAGCACCGACGGTGTGCCGGCAGGGACAGCGCCGGTCATCTCCTCGACGACACCCCACTCCGCGGTCACGTCCGGTGGACCCGGCTCGGCCGCTGCCTGCGTCGCACCGATGACCCTGTCGGAACGGGCTGCGCTCCTCACCTGGCCGGCGGTGTACCCCACCGAATGGGATGCGGCTCGCGCCGTCGTCGACCAGGTCGGCGTCGGAGGCGTCGTGCTGATGCAGATCCAGGGCTGGACGGCCGACGAGGTCGTCGCGCGACTCGACGACCTGCGGTCACTCAGCACCTCAGGGCTCGTCGTCGCGACCGACGAAGAAGGCGGCGAGGTCCAGCGCCTCGGCGAACTGCGGGTGCTGCCGTCCCAGCGTGAGATCTCGACGACGATGACCCCCGACGAGGCCCGCGAACTGGTCCAGCAGCACGGTCGCTTCATCCGGGCGCTCGGGATCGACCTCGTGTTCGGCCCGGTCGTCGACGTGCTCCCCACCGAGGGCGCACCCCCGCTGGACGAGTCGCGGTTCTTCGTCGGCGACCCGACCACGGTCGCCGACTACGGACGTGCCTACGTCGAGGGATGGGCGGCGAGCGGGTTGGGGGCGACGATCAAGCACTTTCCCGGCCACGGCGGGGCTTCAGGCGACACCCACGACCGAGCAGGGGTCACGGCACCGCTCGCGGAGCTCGAGCGCGTCGATCTCGTGCCGTTCGCGCGCCTCGTCGATGTCGGTGCCGCTGTGATGGTCGGCCACCTCACGGTGCCGGATCTGACCGACGGGATCCCGGCGAGCAGAAGTGCTCCGGCGATCGAGTACCTCCGCGAGGGACTCGGCTACGAGGACACGCTCGTGATCTCCGACGCGCTGGGCATGGCCGCCGTCGGCCTCACGGTGCCCGACGCAGCCGTCGCCTCGATCGCCGCCGGCGTCGACGTGGCGATCTTCACCGATACGTCGCACACCTCGCCGGTGATCGATGCGATGCTGGCCGCCGTCGATTCGGGCGACCTCCCCGCGGAGCGGGTGACCGAGGCGGCCGTGCGGGTGATGCGCTTCATCATCGACCGCGGCGGTCGATGCTGACCTCGTCCGACGACAGGCACACTGGCGCGGTCGTCGGACGGAGCGGTCACACTGGTCGCTCCGACGAACGAGCGATGTGGACGGCGTGACCCCCGGACCGAACGACAGCGACCAGACGGCGACGCCGGGCATCGTGCTCGCTGCCGTCGTGCTCGTGGCGATGCTCATCGGCGGCAACTTCACCGCCCTCAAGTTCGCACTCGACCACACCGGACCGATGCTGCTCGCCGCGATGCGAACCGTGATCGGTGGCTCCTTCCTGGTCGGTCTGGCGCTGCTGCGAGGCGAACGCTTCCCGACCGAGCCGACGATCCTGCGTCGCATCTTCGTCGTCGGGTTCAGCATCACCACGGTGTCGAGCGCATTGCTCGTCTTCGGGGTGAACAAGGTGCCGGCCGGTTTCGCGTCGTTGATGTCGAGCACGATGCCGTTGTTCACCGCCGTGCTCTCACTCGTCCTGCTGAAGACGCGCATCAGCCGAGTCGGTCTGATCGGATTGATCGTCGGCTTCGGTGGTACGGCAGTCCTGGCGTCACCAGCGCTCGAGGGCGACGCCAGGCTCGCGGGAGCGGCCGCGCTGCTCATGTCAGCGCTCGCCTGGGCGTTCGGCACCGTCTTCATGAAGTGGAAGGACTTCAGCCAGGTCACCCCGATCATGCTCGTCGGGGTGCAGCTCCTGATGTCCGCAGCAATGCTCGTTCCGTTCGCGCTCGTCGTGGAGGGCACCGCCGACACCGACTGGTCGGTGGGGCTCTTCGTGCCGCTGCTCTACGCGGCGATACCCGCCAACGCGGTCACGTTCGCCCTCATCGCAACCGTGGTGCGTCGAGCCACACCGACCCAGGCGGCGTCGACCGCCTACATGATCCCGCTCTTCGGCGTGTTCTTCGGGTGGCTGATCCGCGACGAGCGGCTCGGTGTCGCCGAGGTTCTCGGCGGCAGTCTCGTCGTGCTCGGCGTCTGCATCGTCGTGACAGCGGGAGCGCCGCGCCCGATCAGGACGCGCTCGACACCGGCGTCCCACGAGGCGTCTCGTTGAGGACTCGAGCGGGGAGGGTCGATGCACTCCCCGTCACACCGCTCGAGCCCTCCGCTTCCGAGCGTCGATCAGCGCCTGTCTGCGCAGCCCCTGAGCACTCGCCCCTCCAGTCGCGGCCGGCGAACACCATCTGGACGACGGTGCAGTGCCGTTCCCGGAAACCTGCCTCGCAGTACGCCAGGTAGAAGCGCCAGAGCCGCTGGAAGCGGTCGTCGAGACCCAGCTCGGCGACCTCGTCGGAACGCCCATCGAATCGTTCCCGCCACCGCCGCAGCGTCTCGGCGTAGTGCTCGGTGAGATCCTCGAGGTCGATCACGTGCATGTTCGTGGCTCGTCGAACCGAGTCGCCGATCGCCCCGACCGACGGCAGGAACCCGTTCGGGAACACGAAGCGCCTGATGAAGTCCTCGGTGTTCTTCGCCCGATCCCAACGCTGATCGGGCAGGCAGATGGCCTGGATCGCGGCGAGGCCGTCGGGAGCGAGGCAGTCCTCGATGCGCCCGAAGTAGGCGTCGTAATCGCGCCAGTCGACCGCTTCGATCATCTCGATCGACACCACCCGGTCGTGCCGACCGCGCAGGTCGCGCCAGTCGCTGTCGAGCAGCGTCACGCGATCGCGCAGACCGGCGTCCTCGACCCGTCGGCGGGCTTCGACGAGCTGCTCGGACGAGATCGTCGTCGTCGTGACCCGACAGCCTGTCGTGGACGCCGCGCGGATCGCCATGCCGCCCCACCCGGTGCCGATCTCGAGCAGGTGATGCTCGCTCGTGACGCCGAGCTTGCGCAGCAGGAGATCGTACTTCTGGCGGCTCGCGTCGGCGAGGGTGGCGTCGTCGCTCGCGAACACGCCGGCCGAATACGTCATCGTCTCGTCGAGGAACAACTCGAAGAAGGCGTTGCCGATGTCGTAGTGGGCGCCGATGTCGTCGCGGTTGCGCTGCCGGGTGTGCCGAGGCAGGACCGACCGCACCCGGTCGGTCGCCCAGCCCGTCGCCCGATGCCACCGGTTCCGAATGCGATCGATCGTCGCCATGTTGCGGATGACCGCCTGTACGACCGCTACCGGGTCGTCGCTCGACCACCATCCTTCGACGAAGCCTCGACCGAACCCGATCGATCCCTCCGTCAGCACCGCCGAGTAGGCCCGACGGTCGTGCACGGTGACGAGTGCGTCGACGGCCCCTCCCGGTCCGAACCCGTGGGTGACCGGCGCCGATCCCTCGAGCCGCTCGACCACGGTCAGGCGATCGGAACCCATGCGACCCAGGAGGGCGTGGACCGCACCGCGGCTGCCGCGTTGCGCCCACCGGACCCGCCGGACGCCGTCGGGAGTCGTGGCCCGGGCCTTCGAGAGGAGGCGGTCGGTCGCGACGGGTCGGGAGCCGCCTGCACGATCGCTCGCCGGCGGATCGGCGAACGCCGCCTCGAGGTCGTCCACGAGGTCGTGCCGGGAGAGAAGTTCTGCATCGAGGGTCATGCGATCTGACTCCGCTTCGAGGGGTGGGGGACGAACAGCACTCGCTTCCACCACAGACGGAAGGCCTGCAGGTGGATGCCGAACGACACGCGGTGCGTCGGGGCGACGTCGGCGACGAGCGCCCGACCGAGCGTCGCCCGGTTGACCGGGGCGCGGCCGACGCGCAGCTGTGTCTCGAGGATCGGCTCGTCGGCGCCGGTGGGGATGACGTCGATCACGAACGCGAGCGCATCGTCGCCGTCGGCGAGGAGCCGGATCTCGTACCGGTGATCCTCGTCGAGGAAGGGCGAGACGTGGAGGGATTTCGCGACGCTGCCGACGAGCTCACGGTTGCCGTCGCGCTCGACCGGCGTGAGGAGCACCGGATACCGATGACGCTCCTTCCACGGGGTGTTCGTGACCTCGAGCACGGCGCCGAGCGGCGTCTCGGGATCGTCGTCCCAGACGACGTACACGGTGATCGGATTGAAGAGCCAACCCCAGCGACGGATCTGGGTGAGCATCCGGACCTCACCGGTGGGTCGATGCCCGGCGAGCGGCGCGAGCTCCGTCCGTGCGCGGTCGCCGAGTCGCTCCGACGGATCCGTGCCGTAGTCGGTCCGACGGAAGCGGGCCGGAGCCGGCCGGCGGCACGACCACAGCGGATGCGGATCGCACAACTCCTCGGGTACGTCGGGGTCGAGCCACACGTAGCTCACCCTGTAACCGAAGGCGTGCACGGCCGGCGTGCGCCGGCGATGACGGACCTCACCGCGGCAGACCGCGGCCGCACCGGGCCTCATGCCGCGACCGCCACCTGCGGCAACGGCCAACGAACTCCGATCCGCTCGCACACGCGGAGCCCCGATGCCATGCCGTCCTCGTGGAAGCCGTAGCCCCACCAAGCCCCGCAGTAGTGGATGCCGTCGGCACCGTCGATCTCCTCGAACCGTCGCTGGGCGTCGATCGCCGGTCGGTCGAAGACCGGATGGGCGTACTCGAACGAGGCGAGCACGGTCGACGGATCGATGGCGTCGTCGCTGTTGAGGCTCACGAGGTAGCGGTGCGGCCCCGGTAGGTGCTGCAGCGCGGTCATGTCGTAGGTGAGCGTCGCTCGACGCTGGTCGGCGGATCGTCGGTCGTAGTTCCACGCCGACCACGCCCGTCGCCGCGGCGAGAGCAGTGAGGTGTCGGTGTGGAGCGTGGCGACGTTGGGCTGGTAGCCCACAGCACCCAAGATCGACCGTTGCAGCTCGGTCGGCCGAGCAAGCATCCGGAGGGCCTGGTCGCTGTGCACCGCCAGCACGACTCGGTCGAACGATTCGAGGCCGTGGTCGGTCGTGACGTCCACCCCGAGCGCCGAGGGCGCCACGGCGCGGACCGGGCAGTCGAGACGGATCTCACCTCCGAAGCGGGCGGCGATCGCATCGACGTAGGTGCGGCTCCCGCCGACGATCGAGCGCCACTGGGGCCGGTCGCCGACGCCGAGCAGGCCGTGATGATCGAGGAATGCGAACAGACTGCGCGCCGGGAACTCCCCGAACGTCGCAGGGTCGGCCGACCACACGGCCGCACCCATCGGCACGAGATGCAGATCGATGAACTCGCGCGAGTAGCCGGCGACCGCGAGGAACTCGTCGAGCGACGTGTCGTCGTCGCCGTCGGCGAGGAACGCCTTCGCCGATCGGTAGAAGCGCGTGATGTCGCGCAGCATCCGCCACATCGCGGGCCGGATCAGGTTGCGACGATCAGCGAACAGCGTGTTGGGGCTGGTCGCCCGGTAGGTGAAGCCGGCCGTCGGCGACGTCGGATCCCGATCGGTCACCCCGAAGCTCATCTCGGTGTCGATCGTCTCGACCCCGAGCTCGTCGAAGAGGCGAACGAGGTTCGGGTAGTTCCGGTCGTTGTGGACGATGAATCCGCTGTCGATCCGCAGCGGACCGGCGACGGGATCGAGCACGTCGACCGTGTTGGCGTGCCCACCGAGACGGGGGTCCGACTCGAACAACACGACATCGTGGTGCGGACCGAGCACGTGGGCACAGCTGAGACCCGCGACACCGGATCCAACCACTGCGATGCGCTGACGGGAGGGACGACGACTCGACATGGTAGCGATGGCTCGGCTCCGCGACGACGCCGGACGGCTCAGGCGGACACCCCGTCGAGTGCCTGCTTCAGACCTGCGTCAGCCCGGCCGCCGATGCGTTCGAACACCGGACGCAGGAGCAGATCGAACATCTTGAGCGGGCCGTTGAGCGTCAGTTCGGCGTCGTACGTCACGATGCTGCCCGAACCGTCGGGGCGGACCTCGATCCGGTCGAGCGACGTGAACATGGTGCTCGCCGCCTTGACCACGAGAGAGTCGGGTGCGACGTACTCCGTCGTCTCGTAGCGGAGGGTCAGTCCCCGCCCGGGAGCGTCGACCACGACGTCGAACACCGCATCCGGGCCGCCACCGTCACCGGTCACCTGCGTGGCCGACCGGACTCCGGGGTCCCACGCTTCGAAGTTACGCAGATCGGCCATGAAGTCGAAGGCCTCCTGCTGAGGGCGGGGAGATCGGATCGTGGTCACGTATCGGGCCATGAATGCTCCTGGGGAGATGGGGGTGACCGGCCTCGGTCACGGTGGGATGAGTGCATCTGGTCGCTCGGTCCGGCGATTCGCCGGTGACGGCTGGTGATGGCTGATGTGCTGGTCACTACGGACCGACACCGCCGCCCGGATGCACCCGACCTCGGGATTCCGGATCACCACTTCGACCGTGCCCGCCCCACCCCCGTCCGAAACCCGTACGGTGATCGTCGAGGGTCCACCGTCGCGAACGGTCGGCTTGCACCCCCGTGCCGGTTCGGCTGATCATGGGCGTCGGACCGGACCCGATCGACGGAGGAACCACCCCAATGACCATCAGGATCGCACTCGCCGGTGCCGGCGCATTCGGTATCAAGCACCTGGACGGACTCGCCAACATCGCGGACGTCGAGGTGACGTCGTTGATCGGACGAACGCTCGACAAGACCCAGGCGGTCGCCGACCGGTACGGAATCGGGCACGTCACCACCGAGCTCGACGAGACGCTGTCTCGCGACGACGTCGATGCGGTGATCCTGTGCACGCCGACCCAGATGCACGCCGATCAGACGATCGCCTGCCTGGACGCGGGCAAGCACGTCGAGGTCGAGATCCCGCTGTGCGACGCGCTGGCCGACGGTGAAGCGGTCGTCGCCAAGCAACGCGAGACCGGGCTCGTCGCGATGTGCGGTCACACCCGCCGGTTCAACCCCAGCCACCAGTGGATCCGCCGCAAGATCGCCGCGGGCGAGCTGAACATCCAGCAGATGGACGTCCAGACGTACTTCTTCCGCCGGACGAACACCAACGCGCTCGGTGAACCCCGCTCGTGGACCGATCACCTGCTGTGGCACCACGCCGCCCACACCGTCGATCTCTTCCAGTACCAGACGGGTGGAACCGTGGTACAGGCCCACGCGGTCCAGGGACCGCTGCATCCCGAGCTCGGGATCGCGATGGACATGTCGATCCAGCTCCGCACCGACAATGGCGCGATCTGCACGCTGTCGCTGTCGTTCAACAACGACGGACCGCTCGGCACCTTTTTTCGCTACATCGGCGACACCGGCACGTACATCGCCCGCTACGACGACCTGATGACGGGGCGCGACGAGGCGATCGACGTGTCGAACGTCGACGTCTCGATGAACGGCATCGAACTGCAGGACCGCGAGTTCGTCGCTGCAATCCGAGAGGGCCGCGAACCCAACTCGAGTGTCGCCCAGGTACTCCCCTGCTACCAGGTGCTCCACGAGCTCGAGCTCCAGCTCGCCAGCCGACCCGGCTGACCGGTCCCCGATGCACGTCCCCGACGGCCATGGTGGGCATCGGCCGAACGTTCGCGGTGACCGACCCTCGATCGGCGACAGGCGCGGCCGGGGCGGTACGTTGCAGCCATGTCGAAGATCTCCGTGATCGCCAGACTGACCGCTGCCGACGGCAAGGCCGACGAGCTCGAGCACGCCATGCGGGGCGTGGTCGACGCCGCCGCCGAGGAGGATGGTCTCGAGGTGTACAGCGCCCACGCCGCCGACGACGAGCACGGCGTCTACTACTTCTTCGAGATCTACCGTGACCACGACGCCAAGGAGGCGCACGGCAAGGGCGATGGCATGCGTGCCGCGATGGCTGCGTTCGCAGGTCTGCTGGCCGGGCGGCCCGAGATCATCGTGATGACACCGGTGGCGGCCAAGGGCCTCGTGGTCTGAGCATGGTCGTCGGCCGGAGTCGTGTCCGGCTGACGGTGGTGTGACCGAGGTCGCACCCATCGCTCCGCGATCGCGGAATCGCGCCGACCGTCCCGATGTTGAACTCGATCGTGACCACGATCGGTGATCTCCGGACCAGCCTGATGCGCGACGGGTTCCGCGCCCTCAACAGCGTCGTGATCCCGCTGCTCGATCGTGGGTTCGCCAACCCGCCGCCGGTCGGCGTCGGCGCCGTCGTGGTCGAGACGACCGGACGCTCCTCCGGACGCTTGCGACGAGTGCCGCTGCTCTCGGCCCGGCTCGGCGACAAGGTGGTCGTGAGCACGGTTCGCTCGGGCTCGCACTGGTTCGCCAACCTCGAAGCCGACAGGGCCGCCCGGGTCCACCTCGCCGGGCGCGCTCGCGACGCCCGGGCGAGCCTCCAGCGCGGAGCGCTCAACGTCGCGGTGCTCGACCTCGACTGACTTCGGTGCCGCTCATTCGATGATCGAGCGGTTCACGAGAGCATCGATGATCGCGTCTGCGGCGACCTCGGGCGTCGTGGAGGTCGTGTCGATGTGCACCTCGGGGGCCTCGGGGGGCTCGTACGGGGAGTCGATTCCGGTGAAGTTGGCGAGCTCGCCGGCTCGCGCCTTGGCATAGAGACCCTTGGGGTCGCGCTCCTCGGCGACAGCGAGCGGGGTGTCGACGTGGACCTCGATGAACTCCCCGTCGTCCACACGATCGCGGGCCAGGCGGCGCTCGGCCCGGAAGGGCGAGATGAACGACACCAGGACGACGAGCCCGGCATCGACCATCAATCCGGACACCTCCGCGATCCGACGGATGTTCTCGACGCGGTCGGCGTCGGTGAACCCGAGGTCGCGGTTGAGCCCGTGGCGGACGTTGTCGCCGTCGAGCAGGTAGGTCCGCACGCCTCTCGTGTGCAGCTTCGATTCGACGATGTTGGCGATCGTCGACTTCCCGGACCCGGACAGCCCGGTGAACCAGACGACCGCGGGACCGTGATCGTTCATCTCGGCCCTGGCCTCCTTGTCGACCCGAACCTCCTGCCAGTGGATGTTGTGGGAGCGACGGAGCGCGAAGTGCAACATGCCTGCGCCGACGGTGTTCTGGGTGAGCTTGTCGATCACGACGAAGCTGCCGGTCTCACGGTTGAGGCGGTACGGATCGAAGGGCACGGGTCGGTCGAGGCTCACGTTGCACACCCCGATCTCGTTCAGCTCGAGGGTGTTGGCCGCGAGGTGGTCGAGATTGTTCACGTCGATCCGATATTTGGGATGGCCGATCGTCATGCCGACCGTTCGCGTCCCGACCTTCATGAGGTACGGGCGACCGGGAAGCATCTCGTCCTCGTGCATCCACACGACATGGGCCTCGAACTGATCGGCGACCTCGGCCGGATCGTCGCCGGTGCAGATCAGATCGCCGCGGCTGGCATCGATCTCGTCGGCGAGGGTCAGGGTGACCGACTGACCCGCGACCGCCTCGTCGAGATCGCCGTCCATCGTGACGATCCGGTCGATCGTGCTGGTGGTGCCGGCGGGCAACACGCGCACGGCGTCACCGGGGCGGACGGCACCGCCGACGATCCGTCCGGAGAAGCCACGGAACTCGTGGTTGGGGCGATTCACCCACTGCACCGGCATCCGGAACGGCGCAGCCGCAGTGTCGTCGTCGACCCGGACCGTCTCGAGGTAGCCGATGAGGGTGGGCCCGTGGTACCAGTGCATGCGCTCGCTCGGCTCGACCACGTTGTCACCCTTGATCGCCGACAGCGGGATGAAGGTGACGTCGCGAAGATCGATCCGCGCCGCGAAGTCGCGGTACTCGGATTCGATCGCGGCGTAGATCTCCTGCGACCAGTCGACGAGATCCATCTTGTTGACCGCGACGATCACGCGCTCGATGCCGAGCAACGACACCAGGAAGCTGTGACGGCGGGTCTGGGTGAGGACGCCCTTACGCGCGTCGACGAGGATCACGGCGACGTCTGCGGTCGAGGCGCCGGTGACCATGTTGCGGGTGTACTGCTCGTGCCCGGGTGTGTCGGCGACGATGAACTTGCGGTGCTCGGTCGAGAAGAACCGGTAGGCGACGTCGATCGTGATGCCCTGCTCGCGCTCGGCCGACAGCCCGTCGAGCAGGAGCGCGAGATCGAGGTCGCCGCCCTGGGTGCCGATCTTGGCCGAGTCGGCGGCCAGCGCGGCCAGGTGGTCCTCGAACACCAGGTGCGACTCGTACAGCAGCCGCCCGATGAGGGTGCTCTTGCCGTCGTCGACGCTGCCGCAGGTGATGAACCGAAGGAGTGACTTGTACTGATGCGAGGTGAGGTAGGCCTCGATGTCCTCGGCGATCAGCTCCGACGAATGCGCCATCACCCATCCCCCGACGTCTCGTTCGGGGTCTGACCCCGACCGTGACGGTGCATCAGAAGTAGCCCTCCTGCTTCTTCTTCTCCATCGAGGCGGCGCCGTCGAAGTCGATGACGCGCCCCTCGCGTTCGGAGGTCGTGGCCAACAGCATCTCCTGGATGATGCCCATCAGGGTGGCGGCGTCGGACTCGATGGCACCCGAGAGCGGATAACACCCGAGGGTTCTGAACCGCACGTTCTTGATCATCGGCTCCTCACCGACGTCGAGGCGCATCCGGCCGTCGTCGACCATGATCAGCACGCCACCACGATCGACGACGGGTCGCGGCGCGGCGAAGTACAGCGGCACGATCGGGATCTGCTCGAGGTGGATGTACTGCCACACGTCGAGCTCGGTCCAATTCGAGATCGGGAACACGCGCAGGGTCTCCCCAGGGCTCCGACGGCCGTTGTAGATCGACCACAGCTCGGGGCGCTGTCGCTTCGGATCCCACTGGTGCTGCGGCGAACGCACGGAGAACACCCGCTCCTTCGCCCGCGACTTCTCCTCGTCTCGCCTGGCGCCGCCGAAGCACAGGTCGAACCGGTGGAGATCGATCACCTGCTTCAAACCCTCGGTCTTCCAGAGATCGGTGTGGAGCGCGGAGCCGTGGTCGAACGGATTGATGCCGCGGTCGACGCACTCGGGATTCTGGTGGACGACCAGGTCGAGGCCGAGCTCGGCAGCGGTTCGATCGCGGAAGTCGTACATCGCCGAGAACTTCCACGTGGTGTCGACGTGAACCAGTGGAAACGGGGGCGTCGATGGGAAGAACGCCTTCCGGGCGAGGTGCAGCATGACCGAGCTGTCCTTGCCGATCGAGTAGAGCATGGCCGGCCGGTCGCTCTCGGCGACGGCCTCGCGCATGACGTGGATCGCCTCCGCCTCGAGCCGCTGCAGATGGGTGAGGCGACCGGCGGGCACGGCACTAGGGGCCGGTGTCGCGGAATCGGTCGCGGAATCGGTTGCGGAGTCGGTCATGGAGTCGTCGGCATCGGAGTCGTGGGTATCCGGCAGGTCTGCCAGATCATAATGTCCGGTAAGTCTACGGACAATACGGTCTATCTCAGGAATCCGAGTGGATCGCGAACGCTTCACGCACCGTCGCCCAGCACCTTCCCCGTGGCCGCCACGACCTCATCGTGAAACCGGCCATCGGTGGCGATGACGCCCACGTTGCGTTCGAGACGCCGGCCGTGCCCGAAGTCGAGGGGGGACCCGTGCACATCGGTGACTCGACCGCCCGCCCGCTCGACCACGAACTTGCCGGCGGCGTGATCCCAGATCTTCTCGCGGTAATCGGAGCGCGTCGGCAGCCGCAGGTAGATCGAGGCGTCGCCACGGGCGACTGCCCCGTACTTGCACTGACTGTCGATCCGGTGGGGCTCGGCGGTGATGCCGAGCAGCGAAGCGATCCGTGCCGCGTCGTCGTGGTTCGAGTGGCCCGACTCCACCGATTCGCAGAAGCGCGCCTCCGCCAGGGAGGTCGGCGCGGCGACCCGAACCGGGTGGAGCACGTCGCGATCGCCGTACTGCGCCGCGCACGAACCACGATCGGCCGCGAACAGTGCGCCGACCGAGCCGTCGTCGTTCGGCAGGTTCGGGCAGCCCAGCACACCGAGCACGACCTCGCCGTCGTCGATCAGCGCCAGTGCGATCGCGTACTGATCGCCGCGCAGGAACCCCTTCGTGCCGTCGATCGGATCGAGCGTCCAGAACCGGCCGGTGCTCCCATCGGCCGACCCGACGCCGATCCAGTCGAGCACGGTCTCGTCACGGATGTACTGACCCCGCTGGGCACGGACGAGCGCGGTGACACCGTCTCGCAGGGTGCTGCGCTCGTCGCTGCGGAGATCGGCGGCGTCCTCCTCGCCCACGAGGTCGATGGCGCCGAGCCGTTCGGTCAGGGTCGCGCACACGATGGCCTGGGCGGCGAAGTCGGCCACCGTGACCGGACTCTCGTCGCCCTTGGTCAGGGTCTCACCCGCAGCCAACCGTCCCTGGGCACCCCGACAGAGGTCGATCGCGGCCCGCACCGCCTCGATCGCCGCCGCTCGCTCGAGTGGGTCGACCTCAGCGCCCATGACGTGCCTCCGTCGTGCTGCGGTACTCCTCGGCGAGCTCGGCGACACCAGGAGGCAGGTCGCCGGCGACGAGATCGGCGACCGACACGGTCTCGAGCACTCGGCGCAGGCTGCCGCGGATCGCCATCCAGACCTGCGGCAGCGCCTGCACCGGATCGGGGTACGCAAGCCCGCGGAGGCTCTCATCGTGGACGTCGGCCAGCGGACCGTCGACGGCTCGGAACACGTCGGCCAGCGAGATGTCGGAGGCAGGGCGGGACAGGGAGAACCCGCCGTCGGGGCCACGCTTGGATCGAACCAGTTCGGCGCGCTTGAGATCGCGGAGGATGTCGAGCAGGTACTTGAGCGAGATGTCCTGGTGAACGGCGATCGTGTCGGCCTTCACCGGATCGTCGCCACCGACCGCGAGCTCGCCCATCGCCCTCACCGCGTTGTCGACCCGCTCCGAGATCCGCATCGCCGACCGACGCTACCCGTCGACGATTCGGCCCGGACACGCCACCGCTCTCCACGCGGTCGGAACCCGCTCGGGGCGGCGACTGGCGGACGAGTCGCGGCTCGGCCGGGGTCACGGTGCGAGCCCACGTGCGGAGGAGGCCGATCGCAGTTCCCAGGTCCGGAACGCAGACCTTGCCCGCCGTCCGCCCGGCGACCCAAGATGATGTCATGCCGCTCGACAAGCCGTATCTCGACGTGCCGGGGACCACCATCTTCGACGCCGATCAATCTCGCAAGGGCTACTGGCTGAACCAATTCTGCATGAGCCTGATGAAGGCCGAGAACCGTGACCGGTTCAGAGCCGACGAGCGGGCGTACCTCGACGAGTGGCAGATGACCGAGGAACAGAAGCTCGCCGTGATCAGTCGCGACCTCAATCGGATGATCGCGCTCGGTGGCAACATCTACTTCCTCGCCAAGATCGGGGCGACCGACGGTCTGAGCTTCCAGCAGATGGCCGGGTCGATGACCGGAATGAGCGAGCAGGAGTATCGCGAGATGATGGTGAGCGGCGGACGTTCACCCGACGGCAACCGCTACACCAGCGAGTGGGCGAGCGAGTCGACCCACGAAGGAGCCGACTGATGGCCGAGATCACCGCGAGCGTCTACACCTCCCACGTCCCCGCGATCGGAGTCGCGATCGATCTCGGCAAGACCGAGGAGCCGTACTGGCAGCCCCTGTTCGCCGGGTACCAGGAGTCGCGGACCTGGATGGCCGGGCACACGCCCGACGCCATCGTCCTCGTCTTCAACGACCACGCCACCGCATTCAGCCTGTCGATGATCCCCACGTTCGCGATCGGCACGGCCGCCGGGTTCGAGGTCGCCGACGAGGGCTGGGGCCCCCGCCCGGTGCCACCGATCGTCGGTCATCCGGAGCTGGCCGCCCACATCGCGCAATCGGTGATCCAGCAGGATTTCGATCTCACGATCGTCAACGAGATGCACGTCGACCACGGCCTGACCGTCCCGCTGTCCCTGATGTTCGGGCAACCCGATGCGTGGCCGTGCCCGGTGATCCCGTTCGCGGTGAACGTCGTGCAGTACCCGGTGCCGTCCGGGCGCCGGTGCCTGCAGCTCGGTCAGGCGATCCGGCGGGCCGTCGAGTCGTACGACGAGCCGTTGGACGTGCAGATCTGGGGAACGGGCGGGATGAGCCACCAGCTCCAGGGACCTCGGGCCGGTTTGATCAACAGCGAGTTCGACAATCGGTTCCTCGACGACCTGATCGCTGATCCGGCCGAACTTGCCGACATGCCGCACATCGACTACGTGCGCGAAGCCGGGTCCGAGGGAATCGAGCTGGTGATGTGGCTGATCGCACGTGGGGCGATGGCCGATCTGGCCGGCGGCCAGGCACCGTCCGTTCGGCACCGGTTCTACCACGTGCCGGCGAGCAACACGGCCGTCGGCCACCTGATCCTCGAAGCCTGAGGTCGTTCGGTGGTCAGCTGTTGCCAGGGATGATCCGGGGTCGTCACCAGTAGTGACTGCGACCGCCGATCGCGCGTCCGGTCGCGCCGAGGATCCACAGCACGACACCCACGACCGCGAGGACCACGCCGAGGCTGTACAGGATCGGGATGCTGGCGACTGCACCGATGACGATGAGGATGATGCCGAAGATGATCATGACGCAGTCCGTACCCCGGCAACGGCTCCGGCAAACCCGGGTCCGCTCGCAGCGGCGGGCGCCTGCTAGCGAGTGGGGACGACGAAGGGAGGCGCCATGGCGTCGATCGCAACCAATCGGCGGGTGCCGCGCGACGAGTTGATCGGGTTCGTGCGAAACCGTCACCGCGGGGTGCTCCTCACGACCCGCCGCGACGGGTGGCCCCAATCGTCGCTCGTGACGATGGGCGTCAGCGACGACGGTGGTCACATCCTCGTGTCGAGCTACCCCGAACGGGCGAAGGTCCACAACATCCGCCGAACGCCGCGTGCGTCGATCGTGGTGATGTCCGACGAGTTCGACGGAGAATGGGTCCAGATCGACGGGACCGCCGACATCATCGACCTGCCCGATGCCCTCGACGGGCTGGTCGAGTACTTCCGGGTCATCTCGGGCGAACATCCCGACTGGGTCGAGTACCGGGCCGCCATGGAGCGTCAGGGCAAGTGTCTCGTCCGCGTCGCGATCGACCGATGGGGACCGATCGCCAGAGGTGGATTCCCGGCGCGTCTCGTGACCGATGAGTGACCCGGGCGACCCGATTCGGATCGGCCGGTGGTTCCAGGGGCCGACCGGCAGGGGCCAAGGGGGCTGGACGGCGCAGCGGTTCGCCGAGCGGGTCGACCGGCCGGTGTCGATCGCGTTGCGGGCTGCCGTGCCGCTCGACACCGACCTCCACGTTCGTGCGGTCGGCGAGCAGTGGGAGCTCGTGGCGGGCCCCGACACCACGATCATGCATGCATCCGAATTGGCCACGGGGTTCGCCGACACGCCCGCCGTGAGCATCGAGGAGGCAGCGGCTGCCCGGGCCAGGTTCGGCGAGCTCGTCGACGACCATCCGGTGCCGTTCTGTTTCTCGTGTGGCCTCCAGCACGATTCGATGCGTGTTCACGCCGGACCGCTCGGCGACGATCGGTTCGCCACCGAGTGGACGGTGCCCGAGTGGGCGACCCGTCCCGACGGACGCGTCGATCACGGTGCGCTGTGGGCGGCGATCGACTGCTGCGCGGCCTGGTGGGTGGGATACTCGCGCCGGAGCCGCACGGCGTTCACGGCCCAGTACGCCGTCGAGGTGCTGCACCCCCTCGAACCCGGCGCCACCTATGCGCTCGTCGGATGGTCCGGCGACCACGGCGCGGAATGGGACGGGCGCAAGCGACACGCCGCGTCCGCCGCCTTCCACGCGGACGGCACCTGCGTCGCACGATCGGTGAGCTTCTGGGTCGCCGTCGAACCGCCGTGAGCACGCCCGCTACGGTGCCCACATGGCGACGGCACGCATCAACGGCATCGACATCCGCTTCGAGGACACGGGGGGCGACGGTCCGGCGGTCCTCTTCAACCACGGCTTCCTCATGGACCACACCATGTTCGACGCCCAGGTCGACGCGCTCCGGGACTCCTATCGATGCGTCCGCTGGGACGAGCGCGGCTTCGGCGACACGCGGGCGACCGGGACGTTCACCTATTGGGACTCCGCCGACGACGCCGTCGGTCTGCTCGATCATCTCGGCATCGACCGGGCGGTGTTCGTCGGCATGTCGCAGGGCGGCTTCCTCGCGCTCCGCGCTGCGCTCACCCACCCCGACCGGGTTCGAGCACTGGTGCTCATCGATTCGGCCGCCGACGTCGACGACGCCGAGACGATCGAGGGCTACCGGGGGATGCTCCACGTGTTCGGCAAGGGCACCGACGAGGAACGCGCCGGCGTCTTCCAGATCGTGTCCGGGCTCATCCTCGGCGACGAGGGTCTCGCCGCCGAGTGGATCCCGAAGTGGGAAGCGATCGAACGTGAGCAGATCGTGACGGCCGGACATGCGTTGCTCGAACGCGACGACATCAGCGGACGCGTCGGCGAGATCCGGTGCCCGATCCTCGCGGTACACGGCACCGCCGACCAGGCGATCGGTCTCGAGCGCGCCAAGGTCCTCGCGGCAGCCGCATCCGACCACCGCGGCATCGTCGAGGTCGACGGGGCCGCACATGCGCCCAACATGACGCATCCCGATCAGGTCACACCGGCGATCGAGGAATTCCTCGCCTCGCTCTGAGCGCTCGGGTGATCACGCCGTTCGGATGTCGCGTCGGTCGATCGCCCGCGTCCCCACGACGACGAGCACAGCGATGAGGGCGACGACCACCACCATCCACGCCGGCCGCACGCCGTTCGTCACCGGCTGATCCCCGAGCGACCAGTACCACGGCGACCACCGCCGCGCCCCCGACAGCGAATCGGCGATCGGGAGCACAAAGCTCGCGAGATACCCGGCGACCAGGACGAAGATGCCGGCGCCCGCCGAGACGCCACGCGACGCTCCGAACGCCGCGACCGCGTAGGTCACCGATCCGTGGAACGAGGCCAGGAGCACGCAGCCGAGCGTGGCACCGACGATCCGGCCGACCGGGACCTCCGTCAGCGAGAAGATCGGCAGTGACGCCACGGTGATCGCACCGGTCACGAACGCCACGCCGACGAGCATCGACATCGACGCGAGCCAGCGGCCGAACCACACCGCTCGGCGCCCGATCGGAAGGGCGTGCACGAGCTCGAGGCGGCCGGCCGACTCGTCGCCGGCCGTCAGCGCAGAGACGACGGTGATGGCCATCGCCGAGAACAGCAGCGGGACGAGCAGCGCGTAGACCTGACCGTCGACGTACCCGCTCGGATCGGTGATGTTCTGGGCACCGAACGCTTCGAGCAGTGCCTCCATGTCCCCGAACCCCTCGAGCGCCTCGCTGTCCTCGAGGCTCGGCCAGAAGGCGAGGTTGATCACGATGAACACGACGACACCGACGGTCCACCACATCGCGGAGCGGCGGACGGCGCGCACGCTGCGCATGACGATCTCGCGGAACTCGCCGGTCACGGGTCGCCACCCACATCGTCGGGGCCGCCCGATGCATGGGGTCCCTCCTCGGTCGGATCCTCGTAGTAGTCGAGGAAGGCACGTTCGAGGTCGGGCTCGGGGAACAGGACGTGGACGACGTCGTGACGGGCCAGCAGACCGAGCAGCTCGTTCGGGCCGCCCTCGACCACGCCGTGGACCTCCGTGCCGTGCAGCACCTGCAGCTCACTCACGCTGCGGAGCGAGTCCAGCTCGTCGACCGGTGCGGTGCCGGCAAACCAGACGGTGAACGGCTGATGTGCCTGCTGGCGAAGATCGTCGAGCTGGCCATCGGCCACGACGCGGCCGTTGCGGATCACGATCACCTCGTCGGCGAGGCGTTGGACCTCGCTCAGGACGTGAGAGGACAGGAAGACCGTGCGACCGTCGGCTCGGGTCTCGTCGACGAGCGCGAGGAACTCCGCCTGGACCAGAGGGTCGACACCAGATGTCGGTTCGTCGAGCACGAGCAGCTCCGGTCGAGCCATGAACGCTCCGACCAGACCCACCTTGCGTCGGTTGCCGCTGGACAACGTCCGGCAACTGCGGGTGGGGTCGAGGTCGAGGCGCTCGCAGAGCCGGTCGACGGTCGTGTCGTCGACGCCGCCGCCTCGCAGCGCCGACCACGAGCGCAGCGTCTCGTCGACGCGCAACCGATCGTCGAGGCGGAGCTCGCCGGGGAGGTAGCCGATCCGGCGTCGAAGATCCGCGCCGGCGGTGCGCGGGTGTTGTCCGAACACCTCGACCACGCCGCGGTCGGCACGTGCCAGATCGAGCAGGATCCGGATCGTCGTCGACTTGCCGGCGCCGTTCGGGCCGAGGTAGCCGACGACGGTGCCGCGACGAACCGACAGGTCGAGCCCGTCGAGCGCGACCACGTCACCGAAGTGCTTGACGACGTGCTCGCAGCGGATGACGGAGTCGGGGGGCGCGCTCATGGGCTCTGGTCCCAGCATGCCCGCTCGGTCGACCGGCAGACAGGGTCCAAGGACCGGCGCGACCGCCGATACCGGACGTGCAGCGACGCCGGAGACGGCGTGGAGCCCACGATCACCCGGGCCGACGGGAGCGGACCGGGTTCGCGAGACTGCGCCGATGAACGCATCATCCGAGTGGGAGCACATCCGCTACGAACAACCGGCCGAGCGGGTGGCACGCATCGTCCTGGCACGGCCGCAAGCAGCCAACGCGCAGGACTACCGGATGCTGAGCGAGTTGAACCAGGCGTTCGACCGCGCCGCACGGGACGATGACGTCCGCGTGATCGTGCTCGCTGCCGACGGCAACCACTTCTCCTCCGGACACGACCTGCGGGCCGGGACCGACATGTCGGACGTCGAACCAGTCGGCACCTGGTGCTGCTTCGACGCCGAGGGCGCCGAGGGATACATGGCGACCGAAGCCGAGATGTACGTCGGGCTGTGCTGGCGGTGGCGGAACATTCCCAAACCGACGATCGCCCAGGTCCAGGGCAAGGTGATCGCCGGCGGCCTGATGCTCGTGTGGCCGATGGATCTCGTCGTGTGCTCGGAGGATGCGACGTTCTCGGACCCGGTGGTGGCGTTCGGCGTGAACGGCCACGAGTACTTCACCCACCCGTACGAAGCCGGGGCTCGGCTCGCGAAGGAGATGCTGTTCACCGGTCGCGCGATCGGCGCCGACGAGGCGCTGCGACACGGCATGGTCAACGAGGTCGTGCCGCGCGACGAACTCGAGTCACGCACACTCGCGCTGGCCGAGCACATCGCACGTCGGCCGATGATCGGGTTGACCCTCGCCAAGCAGAGCGTGAACAACACCCTCGACGCGATGGGGATGTACACCGCCATCCAGTCCGCGTTCGGGCTCCACCACGTCGGCCACAACCACAATCTCCGCCTGTTCGACGCGCTCGTCGACCCGAGCGGCCTGCAGGTCATCCGCGACGAGGCCTGACCGGGCGGATTGGGACCCGGCCTGTCGGGCCCCGGCTCGCTGGGACTTCGGGCTCTGGCGCCGGTCGGGCCGCCGCGCGGACGATTCCCACGTGTGAGTCTGCGCGCCGTCGACCGGGGAGTGGTCGCCATGTGGGATCTGATCGTCGACAACGACTCGGTCGAGGGCAAGATGGTCAGGACACTGGTGCTGGTGACGATCGCCGTCGCGGTGGCAGAGGTCGGCGGACGATAGTCGTCCCGGCGGGTCACCGATCGGTATCGCAAGTACTACGCACGCAAGATCGCCCACGACGTCGTGGCCGCGCTGGCCCTGGTCGGCCTCGGGATCGTGTGGCGGCCATTCGCCGGTCAACTCGGACTCGTACTGGGACTCATCACCGCGGGCCTCGCCTTCGCGATGCAGGAGGTGATCGGTGCACTGGCAGGCTGGTTCAACATCGTGTCCGGCTCGATCTTCCGCGTCGGCGATCGGGTACAGCTCGGTGGCGTCCGCGGCGATGTGATCGACATCACACCATTGCGCACGAAGGTCATGGAGATCGGCTCCGGCACCGGTCAGGACACGTGGGTGCGCGGCCGTCAGTACACCGGCCGGATCGTCGCCGTCTCGAACAAGGCGACGTTCACCGAACCCGTGTTCAACTACAGCGCGTCTTTCGAGTTCATCTGGGAGGAGGTCACGATCCCGATCGCGTATCGCGACGACTGGCACCTCGCGGAGCAGATCATGACCGAGGAAGCAGTGCGCGTGTCCTCGACCCAGGAGGCCGCCCAGGCGATCCGAGCCATGGTGCACAAGTACCCGCTCGCCCGGGCCGAGATCGAGCCTCGGATCTTCATCCGGGCGACCGACAACTACGTCGAGCTCGCCGCCCGCTTCGTCGTGCCGGTTCGGACCGCTCGATGGGTGAAGGACGAGCTCACCAGGCGGGTGCTCCAGCGGCTCGATGACGCGGGGATCACGGTCGCATCCCCGACTCAGGACGTCACCGTTCGAGGTGTGACGCCCGACGTCGTCGATCCGGTGCCCGTGGTCGAACGCTGCTGACCGCCGCGATCAGACCGCGCCGCCGGCTCGCCCGCCGCCCCCAAGGTGGTCGCGCCGTTCGCCTTGCTCGAGGCCATCCCCGTCCTCGTCGACGCTCCCGGAATGATCGGAGCGTCCGAAGAGGACGAGGATCGCGAAGGCGGCGAGCCCGACGGTGAGAGCGATGGCAGGCATCACATGCTCCTGTTCTCGTCTGACGGGTCGACGAACGCGTCGCGCGCCGACCCGGAGGACAGCTTCACGACCGCGGCGGCCGTGCCGATCGCCGTGCCGGCCACGGCGAGGATCAGGACGCCGCGCACCAGCCATGACCAGTCGTGCTCGTAGCCGGTGAAGTCGAACGGGAAGACCTGCCAGACGCGCACCGCCGCCACGAAGCCGATCGCGGACGTCGCAAGGTCACCCGCCGGCTTTCGCCACCCGCTGTCGCTCCAGGAGAACCAGGCGTTCGCCGCCACGCTCACCAGGAGTGACGCGGTGACGATCGGAAGGACTCGATCGAAGTCTGGGGTCAGGAACCCGGGCCACTCCCAATCGAGCAGCTGGTGGGTGACCCACACCAGCACGAGGTTGATCAGGGCCGCGACCCCATATCCCACGCGCCTGGCGCCGACCGACGGGCCCGACCTCGGCGTCGTGACGTGTCGCAACGGGCGATCGATCGTCGTTGGCATCGCACATCACCTCGGTCCCACGACCACCACTGAACCGCGATCGCGTGGCTCGGACCAGTGCCGCACGGCCCGATGCGCCGGTGTCAGCTCGCTGTGTCGCCGTCGATGGCCTCGCGGATGAGATCGGCGTGCCCGCAGTGGCGTGCGTACTCCTCGATCATGTGGACCAGGATCCATCGCAGGCTCCAGTGCTCGCCGGCACGGTTCGAGAGGGCGGAGGACTGGTCGAGGCTGGCAGCGGCTTCCACGCGCGTGCGGGAATCGGCGATGGCGGCGTCGAACGCGGCGAACAGGTCGTCGCGGGTGAGCCCCGCGGCCAACGTCATCTCGGCGTCGGGGTCGGCGTCCCAGTCGAGGGATTCCAGTCGATCGGGCATCCCTGCGCCCGCGAAGCGGTCGCGGAACCAGATCAGCTCGACGAGCGTCATGTGCCCGACCAGCCGCGCGAGGCTGAGACTCGACGGTGGGTGTGCGATCTGGAGTTGTGCCGCCCCCAGGTCGTGGGCGCGGTCGACCAGTGCTGCTCGGTAGAACTCCAGGAAGGCCACGAGCATCGTGCGCTCGTCGGCCCGCAGCGGGATGTCGGGCGGCGGAAGACGTGGCATCGCCCGACCGTACCTGCCCGAGCACCGCCGCGGCGGCTGAGATTCAGTCGAAGTCACCCGATCGACGACGCAACTCTCGCAGACCGGCGACGACCTCTCCCGAGCGGGCATCGGCCAGCGGAACGTTGGCGAAGACCTCGTCGTTGAGGACCAGCGTGCAGTGCTCGACGAGCTCGCGACCGCGGGTGGTGATCTCGGCGAGCACGCTCCGGCCGTCGTCCGGGTTCGAGCGCCGTGCGACCAGCCCGGCCTCCTCCAGCCGCTGGACCGCGTTCGTCACGCTCGCCGGGTGGACCTGCAGCCGCTCCCCGATCTTGCCGACCGGGAGCAGCCCGTGCCGGGTGAAGGCCAGCAGGCGCAGCACCTCGAACCGGGCGAACGTCAGTCCGTGGGGCCGGAGCAGCGTCTCGATCCGGCCGAGGAAGATCTGCTGGGCCCGCATGATCGAGGTGACGAGTGCCATGCCGTCGGCCGCATCGACCCATCCGGCGTCGACCCAGTTCCGGTGCGCCAGTTCGATCGGATCGGCCCGTTCAGCGGTCGGTGCGTCCACCACATGGACTTTAGTTGGACATCAAACTAATCTGTCGACGATGGCGACCAATCGCGAGATCTGGCAGCAGGCATTCGAGGCGTCGTCGTTGCGCGACGCCGACTTCCGCACGATGTCGGGTATCCCGCTCGACGCGGCCTACGGCCCCGACGACGGCGAGTTCCCGGGCCAGTACCCGTATACCCGCGGCCCCTATGCCTCGATGTATCGGTCGAAGCTCTGGACGATGCGAATGTTCGCCGGGTTCGGCACCGCCGACGACACCAACTGGCGCTTCAAGGAGATCATCAGGGCCGGCGGCACCGGTCTCTCGACGGCCTTCGACATGCCGACCCTGCTCGGCATCGACTCCGATGATCCGATGGCGCTCGGCGAGGTCGGCCGGTGCGGCGTCGCGATCGACACGATCGCCGACATGGAGGATCTCTACCGCGGGATCGATCTCGACCGGATCACGACGTCGATGACGATCAACTCCCCTGCTGCGGTCATCTTCGCGATGTTCGTCGCCCAGGCCGAACGGGCCGGCATCCCCCGCGCCCGCCTCGGCGGCACCCTGCAGAACGACATCTTGAAGGAGTACCAGGCCCAGAAGGAGTTCGTCTTCCCACCGCGCCAGTCGATGCGGCTCGTGCGCGACACGATCGACTTCACGGCCGCCGAGATGCCGAGATGGCACTCGATCTCGATCTCGGGCTACCACATCCGTGAGGCCGGCTCGACGGCCGTCGAAGAGCTCGCATTCACCCTCGCCAACGGATTCGCCTATGTCGAGCTCGCGATCCAGGCCGGTCTGCCGGTCGACGCGTTCGCTCCCCGCCTCAGCTTCTTCTTCAACGCCCACATCGATTTCTTCGAGGAGATCGCCAAGTACCGAGCCGCCCGACGGATCTGGGCGCGCTGGATGAAGGAGCGCTACGGCGCCGAGAACGAACGCTCGATGCAGCTCCGGTTCCACTGCCAGACGGCCGGCGTGTCGCTCACGGCTCAGCAACCGGAGGTCAACATCGTGCGGACCGCGATCGAGGCGCTCGCCGGCGTGCTGGGCGGGGCGCAGTCGCTCCACACCAACTCGATGGACGAGGCGCTCGCACTGCCGACCGAGAAGGCCGCTCGCATCGCCTTGCGCACGCAACAGGTGATCGCCCACGAGACCAATGTCGCCCACGTCGCCGATCCGCTCGGTGGATCGCACTTCGTCGAGGCCCTCACCGACGAGATGGAACGCCAGGCCGAGGAGCTGTTCGCCCATCTCGACGAGATCGGCGACGGGAGCATGCTGGAAGGAGCGATCAAGGGCATCGAGGAGAACTGGTTCCAGGGCAGGATCGCGGACTCGGCATACGAGCTGGAACGCCAGCTCAACGCCGGGCGGCGCATCACCGTGGGGGTCAACCAGTTCACCGAGGGCAACGACGACGATCAGATCGAGCTGCTCACGATCACCACCGAGGACGAGCATCGCCAACGCAAGCGGCTCGGCCTGGTCCGCCAGGATCGCGATCGAGCAGCCGTCGACGCGGCGCTCGCCCGGGTGCGCACCGATGCCGCCGACCCGAACGTCAACATCATGCCGTCGTTGATCGACGCCGTGGCCGCCTACGCGACGCTCGGCGAGCTGATGGGCACGATGGAGACCGTGTTCGGCCGCCACGTCGAGGTCCCGGTGATCTGAGGTGAGCGGCGAACGGATCCTGATCGCCAAGGTCGGACTCGACGGCCACGACCGTGGCATCAAGGTGGTCGCCCGGATCCTGCGCGACGCCGGCTACGAGGTGATCTACACGGGTTTGTTCCAGACCCCTCAGACGGTCGCCAGCGCCGCCGTCGACGAGGACGTCGACGCGATCGGTCTGTCGATGCTGTCAGGCGCCCACATGACCCTCGCGCCTCTCGTCGTCGAGGAGGTCCGAGCACTCGGCAGCGAGATCCCGGTGATCCTCGGCGGCATCGTCCCCGACCGCGATCTCGACGCCCTGCGTGAAGCCGGCATCGCAACCGTGCTCACCCCCGGCGCGACGGCCGAACAGATCGCCGACCAGGTGCGGACCGTGCTCGACCGCAGCGCCACCTGACGCGTCGGCTCCCACACCAACGCGGGCGCGCACTCAGGAATCGCGGACCGTCGCGTAGGTTCCCTTGATCCGTGCCTGGTGGTCGCGTTGGAGAGCCAACGCCGCGGGGTCGAGATCGACGGCTGCCGGGACGTCGGCGCCGAAGTGGTCGTACTCATCGACGCCTCGAACCAGGAGTGCGGTGTCGCCGTCGTGCACGGTCTGGCTCGCCCGCGGCGCCAGGTACTGGATGTTCAGGCCGATCCGGCGATCCGATGACCGGTTCGGGGTCGACGCGTGCACCGTCCAACCGTGGTGGAGTGAGGCCTCCCCCGGCTCGAGTGGCACATGGACCGCATCACCTTCATCGATGCCCTCGATGTACTGGCCGAGGTCGAGCACGTCGTCGGGTCCGCGAACCGGAGGCGTGATGTGCGCGACTCGACCTCGGCGATGGCTGCCCGGGACCATGCGCATGCACCCCGACTCGACGGTCGCCGGGGCCAGAGCGATCCACGCCGACACCTGTGCGTCGTCGTCGCTCAACCCCCAGTACGTGAGATCCTGGTGCCAGGCGACCCGGGCCCCGCTGCCCGGCTCCTTCACGATGTAGACGGCGTTGTACACGAGGATGTCGGGACCGATGCACGCCTCGACCGCGTCGAGCAACGCCGGGATGGTGACGAGCTCGAGCGGCGATCGCAGGATCGTGTAGGCCTTGTCGCGGTAGTGCATCGGGCCGATCTCGCGCTCGGCGCGCTCGAATCGCTCGCGATGCCAGCGTGCGGTGGCGTCATCGACCACTCGGATCGGAGCGACGAAGCCATCACATCGGTAGCGTTCCTCGAGGTCGTCCGGCATCGTTGCCTCCTGGGTCGCGTCCGCCGCGCCCTGGGCCGACAACGCGGCGAAGGTACACCCTCCGGCCCCGCCGGGACGTTTCGGACGGCCGTCCGCCGCCGACCGACCTTGGACCCTGGCAATCCGCACCGCGAGTGACTTGGATGGAGGGTGGAGGAGCCTTTCCGTTCCGGGGCGCACCGCGAAGGGAGGATGCCATGACCCGGTCGAGCGACACCCACTGCTGCCCGTATTGCGAGCTGATCTTCCGCTACCACGAGGAGGTCAAGGACCACATCCTGCACGACCACCCGAGCCATGCCGACGTCGTGGCCACGGTGGAGATGCACGAGCTCCCACACGACTGAACCGCCGCCGTGGTTCGCCACCGGCGGACGCGCGACGGGACGGTCGTCGGCGCGCCGTGCCACGATCGGTCGCGACACGAGGCAGGAGCCCGCGTCGCGAGACGGGGAGCACATCGCATGGCGACACCGACCTTCGGGATCTTCGACCACATCGAGGCGATCCCCGGCACACCGACGACGCAGCTGCTGCGCGACCGTCTCGACCTGGTGCGCATGGCCGACCAGGCGGGGTTCACGAGCTACTTCCTGGCGGAGCACCACGGCTCCGACCTATGCATGGCCCCCAACCAGGAGATGTTCGTCGCGGCTGCATCGCAGATCACCGAGTCGATCCGAATGGGACCGATGGTCAAGCTCCTGCCGCTCCACCACCCGGTTCGGATCATCGAGGACATGTGCATCGTCGACAACCTCACCGACGGCCGCCTCGAGTTCGGTGTCGGTCGAGGGGTGGCCCCGATCGAGCACTACTGGTTCGGGAGCGACTGGCCGTCGTCGACCGACCGGTTCGAGGACGTGCTCGGCATCATCTGCCGGGCGTTGCGCACCGGCGAGATCAGCGCCGAGCATTCGAAGTACCACGACTTCCGCACGATGCCGATGTCGACGATGCCGGTGCAGGAGTCGATCCCGTTCTGGTATCCCGGGAGTCCCGTCACCGCCGGCCGGTTCGGGCTCAACCTGATGTGGCCCGGGCCGATCGATCAGACCGCCTACGACCTGTACGTCGAGACCTGGTACGCACACGAGCGCGACGAGGTCCGGATGGAGGCCCCGGGCGCCTCCCCGAAGGTGGCCTGCACGATGGTGCTCGCGATCGCGGACGACGAGCAGGTCGCACTCGACGTCAACACCCGCGGCCTCAACGGCCTCATGCGACGCACCCACGGCGTGCACCAGTGGGATGCCGAGGTGCTCGGCGACGAGGCCGCCGACGCCGCCCTCGGGCCGCTGCGCAGGATCCTGTCGCACATCGACGGCGCCATCGCAGCGGGTGCCGGAACGCCCGAGCAGATCCGCGACCGCTTCGCCACGATCCTCGACGCCGGACTCACCGACCACATCGTGCTCCAGATCCCGACCGGCGACATGACCATCGACGAGGCCAAGCGCACGATGGATCTGTTCTGCAGCGAGGTGAAGCCGGAGCTCGAAGCCGCCGCTTGACCGCCACGGCGCCCGTCGGGAACGGCCGTCGGCCCGCCGGCCGCCATCGAACACGTGGCGTGCACCTCGTAACGTCGGCGCGATGGGGACGCAACGGTTGCGCGTCGGTTTCCTCGGAGCGGGGCTGATCGCGACGTTCCACTCCAAGATGCTCCGTCACGCCCGCGACGGGATCGAGCGCGTCGGCGTGTTCGACCTGGACCCCGACCGAGCCGAGCGATTCGCCGCCGCATCCGGACATCGCGCGGTCCGCGACGAGGATGAGGTCCTCGACGACTGCGATGCGGTGTACATCTGCACCTGGACCTCGGAGCACCGGCGGCTGGTCGAGCTCGCCGCACGCCGGGGGCTGGCCGTGTTCTGCGAGAAGCCGCTGGCCACCAACCTCGCCGACGCCGAAGCGATGGCGACCACCGTGGGCGAGGCGGGGATCACGAATCAGATCGGGCTGATCCTGCGACGGTCGCCGGCCTACCTGTTGGCACGCGACCTGCTCGACGATCCCGCGGCCGGACGGGTGATGTCGGTCGTGTTCCGCGACGACCAGTTCATCCCGATCCAGGGCCACTACGCGTCGACGTGGCGCTCGGATCGGGAACGGGCTGGCAGCGGCACCCTCCTCGAGCACAGCATCCACGATGTCGACATGCTGCGCAGCCTGGTCGGCGAGATCACGTCCGTCAGCGCCCGCGCCGCCGAGTTCCACGGTCACGCCGGGATCGAGGACACCGTGGCGGCCACCATCGAGTTCGCGTCCGGCGCTCTCGGCACGCTGGCGTCGGTCTGGCACGACAACCTGTCGCGGCCGAGTCGTCGTCGCGTCGAGATCTTCTGCGAGCGTCGTCACGTCGTGATCGACGGCGACTGGTACGGACCCGTTCGCTGGAGCGACGCCGACGGAAGCGCCGGTGACCTCGCCGGACACGACCTCGTTGCCGCGACCATCGACCTGGCGGTGGGCGGGCACAACCCCGATGTCGCCTTCGTCCACGCCGCAGCTGTGGGCGAAGCGGCCTGGCCCGATCTGTCGATGGGCGTCGCCGCGCACCGTGTCGTCGACGCGATGTACCGGTCGGCTGTGTCACGGGGACGACCCGTCGAGCTCTGATCGTTCCCCTCCGCGGGACCGGGATGGAGGGTGACGGCCGCTCGTGACTAGCGTCACACGTCATGACGGGGGATCTCGCACGCACGATCACGATCGCAGTCCAGGAGGCCGCGGCCGCCAGGAACGGGCTAGCGGTCGCCGCCGCGCTCAACTGCATCGAGCCGGGCGAACTGGCCGAGTTCTTCCACACCAGCCTCGCCGGTCACGTCGACGTGGCGCCGATCGGAGACGGCCTCCCGGCATCGCCCGGAGCGGCCACCGGTGCGATCGTGCTCAGCGCCGATGCGGCGATGGAGGCCGGGGACGCCGGCCGGGACGTGATCCTCGTCCGCCCGGAGACCACGCCTGACGACGTCCTCGGCATGCAGGCATCGAAGGGGATCTTGACCATGCGTGGCGGGATGGTCAGCCACGCTGCGGTCGTCGCCCGCGGGTGGGGCATCCCGGCGGTGGTCGGAGCCGCCGACGTGCACATCGACGGCGACACCGTGACGATCAACGACACCGTGCTGCATGCCGGCGACGAGATCACGATCGACGGGAGCAGCGGCAGGATCTTCGCCGGAGCGCTGGCCACCGCCGGCGCAGAGGCGCCCCCTGAGCTCGTCACACTGCTCGCGTGGGCCGACACGGTCGCACTGGGCCATGTCCAGGTCCGCGCCAACGCCGACACGGAAGGCGACGCCAGCCACGGTCGCACGCTGGGTGCGCAGGGCATCGGGTTGTGTCGAACCGAGCACATGTTCCTCGCCCACGATCGACTGCCGATCATGCGCCGGTTCATCCTCAGTCACGACCCGGCGACCGAGGAGGCCGCGCTGGCCGAGCTGGAAGCGGCGCAGACCGCCGACTTCGAGACGGTGCTCGAAGCGATGGACACGCTTCCGGTCACGATCCGCCTCCTGGACCCACCACTGCACGAGTTCCTGCCCGACCTCCTCGATCTCACGGCTCGCGACGCACGCGGCGAGCTGAGCGACGAAGACCGTGTCGAGCTCACCGCGGTCCGACGCCTCCACGAGGCCAACCCCATGATCGGCACCCGCGGCGTCCGCCTCGGGGTCGTGCGCAGCGGCCTGTACCAGATGCAGGTCCGCGCCCTCTGCACCGCGGCCGCCAACCTGTTCGAGCGGGGCATGAAGCCCCATGTCGAGATCATGATCCCGTTGGTGGTCGACGCCGAGGAGCTCCGCATCGCGCGCAGCTGGGTCCGCGACGTGCTCGACGAGATCGGCCATCCGGAACTGAAGTCGACCGTCGTCACCGTGGGCGCCATGATCGAGACCCCGCGCGCTGCCCTGATCGCCGGCGCTCTCGCCGAGCACGCCGACTTCTTCTCGTTCGGCACGAACGACCTGACGCAGATGACCTTCGCGTTCAGCCGCGACGACGTGGAGTCCAAGCTGTTGCCCGCCTATCAGGCGCTCGGCATCCTGCCGGCCAACCCCTTCGCGGTGCTCGACCAGGAGGGCGTCGGTCAACTGGTCCGGATCGGCTGCGACGCGGCGCGCGCCCGGAAACCGTCGATCAAGCTCGGAGCGTGCGGCGAGCATGCCGGCCATCCGGCCTCTGCCGACTTCCTGGTTCGCCTCGGCGTCGACTCCGTCAGCTGCTCGCCGTTCCGGGTACCGATGGCCCGGCTCGGCGTGGCCCAGGCACTGCTTGCCTGCGGGCGGGTGCACATCAACGATGTCGTGTTCGAGTTCGGCGGAGATGCGGCGGCCGACTCCGGCGCCGGCATCGGCGACGACCAGACTGGCGGTATGACGAACTCCACCCACGACGACGTCCTCGAGATCGACGAAGCGCTGGTGCTCCACACCCTCCGGGTGCGCGGCTTCGTCACCCCCGATGGCTTCATCGAGAGCATCGGTGCGCATCCCGCCGCCGAGCTGGCGACCCTCGTCGAGGTCGGCCTCGTGCGTCACATCGAGAAACGCGACATGTACGGCCTGCTCCCGCCGGGCAAGGAGCGCCAGGAGACGCTGCTCGACGAGTACGCCGACGACAGTGTGCGGGCGGGGCTGCACGAGCAGTACGAGCAGTTCCTTGCGATCAACGAGGACTTCAAGCAGCTGTGTACCGATTGGCAGATGCGCGATGGCGCACCCAACGACCACAGTGATGCCGGCTACGACCGCACCTGTACCGACAGGCTGGCCGCGCTGGCGAGCGTCGCGGCACCGGTCGTCGAGGCGATGGCTGGGGTGCTGCCTCGCATCGCTCGATACAACACGCGCCTCGCTGCCGCGGCCGAGAGCGTCGCGAACGGTGAGACGAAGAAGTTCACGGGCGTCATGTGCGAGTCGTTCCACGACATCTGGATGGAGCTGCACGAGGATCTGATCGTCCTCCAACGCATCGATCGCGTCGAAGAGGGCAGCTTCTGACACCTTGCGTCTCCCCGACGTCTCGGTTGGGGTCCGACCCCAACCGAGACGTCGGAGCGTCAGGGGGTGCGATCGGCGAGGAAACGCTCGATGATGACGTCGATCGCAGTGAGTGCGTCACCCTCCTTCCACTCCTCGACGAGGGTGGCGTCGGGAGCGAGCTCGGCGATCCGGCGCGAGGTCGACTGGGGGTGGTAGAGGTCGTTCCCCATCGCGACGATCATCGGTGTCTGGCACTCGGCGACCTCCTCGGGCGTTGCGGTCAACACGAACTCGCCATCCCACATGTTGCTGCGGAACGACCTCCACTCAGCGTCGGAGACGTCGGGGTGGAGTGGTCGTAGGTCGTCGGCCCAGAGATCGAACATCTCACGGAACGCATCGCGATTGTCCTCGATGCCGACCGGCTGCAGCAGCACGGCGCTGGCGAACCGGTCGGGGGCCGCACGGAGCAGACCCATGACGTACGGTCCGCCGATGCACATCCCGACGACGTGGCAGCACTCGACACCGAGGTGGTCGAGCAACGCGAGCTGGTCGGCGGTGTACGTCGCCCAACCGTCCTCGCCGCTGATCGGTGCAGTCGAACGACCCGCGTTGCGCTGATCCATCCCGATGACGCGGTAGCGGTCCGAGAGTGCAGCCCGAGGGTTCCAGGGCATGTTGTTCCACAACTCGTTCGCCGAACGCATCCCCCCCGGGGCGATCAAGAGGACGGGGAAGCCGTCGCCTTCGACGTCGTAGTGGATCGACACCGTCTGGTTCTCGAACTCTGCCATGACCCCTGTCTACCCAATCAAGTCGCGTCCGGCCAGAGCCGTACCACGATCGTGCCCTCGCCGCTCCGACCCGCGATCGGGTCATTCGCCCCTGGCCCGGGGTGGACGGACCGTCGTTGCATGGAGGTAGATCGTCGGCGCGCTGCGCAGAACGGAGGTCGACATGGAGGCTCGCCGAATCGGGCCCGTGGTCGTCGGAGTGGATGGTTCAGCGAACTCACGTCGTGCGCTGCAGGTGGCCGGCCGCCATGCGAGTGCGATCGGTGCACCGATCGCCGTGATCCACGCGATCGGTCTCACCGAGGAGATCGACGGCGAGCACGTGCCGACGTTCGGACACCGTGACGAGATCGCGGCCAACGTCGACGGTTGGTGCGACGCGCTCCGCGACGAGCACATCGACGAGTTCGAGGTGCGCCTCGTCGACGGTTCGCCTGTCGACGCCTTGTTGCGGTCCGCCCACGACCTCGGTGCCTCGTTGATCGTGGTCGGTCGACGCGGATCAGGCGGGCGACCCGAGCTCCGGCTCGGCAGCACCGCTCATCAGGTCGTCGAACACGCGCATTGTCCGGTCCTCGTGATCCCACCGATCGGACACTCGACGGCGGTCAGCGACACGACGGACTGACGGGCCGCCCATCATGCCGGACCCTGCCACGACGTGGTGGTCGGTGCCGGTCGCTTCGGTCGTGGCCGAGTTCGGGGCGGACCTCGAACGCGGTCTGACCAACGCCGAGGCCGCCGTGCGTCTGGATCGCGACGGACCGAACGAGATCGAGGCAGCACCACCGACCCCCTGGTGGCGACGGCTCGCACGCCAGTTCAGCGATCCCCTGGTCCTCCTCCTTCTCGCAGCGATCGGGATCTCGCTGATCGCGTGGTGGAGCGACGGAGCGGGAGAGACCCCACTGGAGGCGATCGTGATCGCTGCGATCGTGGTGCTCAACGCCGGGATCGGCTACTGGCAGGAAGCGAAGGCAGTCGAGGCCGTCGAGGCGCTGCGACGCCTCAGTGCGACGCAGGCCACGGTCGTCCGCAGTGGGGAGGTCCGACGCATCCCGACGGCCGATCTGGTCGCCGGCGACCTGCTGGCGCTCGCCGAGGGTGACGCCGTCGGCGCCGACTGCCGATTGACGGATGCGGCCTCGCTCCACGTCGCCGAGGCGTCGCTGACCGGAGAGAGCACACCGGTCGCCAAGGACGACACCGAGCTCGACGCCGACGCGATGCTGGCCGAGCGGACCAACATGGTGTACTCGGGCACCGCGGTGGTGCGCGGCCGGGGAGAAGGCGTCGTCGTGGCGACCGGCATGCACACCGAGATCGGCCGGATCGCGCGGATGCTCGACGATCGCGACGACAAGACGACCCCGCTCCAGGAACAGGTCGCCTGGCTCGGCCGGCAGCTCGGGATCGCCGTGGTCGTGCTGTCGGCGCTGGTGGTGGCGGCGGTCATCGCCACCGCCGACGATCGCTCGTTCGATGCGACGGTCGAGGCGCTCCTGGTCGGCGTCTCGCTGGCCGTCGCGGCGGTGCCCGAGGGACTGCCTGCCATCTTGTCGGTCGTGTTGGCACTCGGGGTGCAACGGATGGCACGGGAGCGGGCGATCGTGAAGCGGCTCTCGTCGGTCGAGACGTTGGGGTGCGCCTCGGTGATCTGCACCGACAAGACCGGCACCCTCACACGCAACGAGATGACGATCGTCGAGGTCGTCACGCCCACCGCCAGCGTCGGACTGACCGGTGTCGGATACCGACCCGTCGGCCACGTCGTGATCGACGACGAGCGCGTCACCGATCCGCAGATCCTCGGCGACGTCTCGCTCGTGCTCACCGCCGGCAGCCTCGCGAACGACGCAACGCTGCAGGAATCGTCGGGCGGGTGGGCCGTCCACGGCGACCCGACCGAGGCCGCCTTCCTGGTCGCCGAGGAGAAGGTCGGGGCAGCCCAGCAGCGGCGCGGTCGATTCCACCGGGTGGCGGAGCTCCCGTTCAGCTCCGAACGACGACGTATGTCGACGGTCCATCGGGACGTCGAACGGGGGGCCGAGGCCGAACACATCCTCGTCACCAAAGGCGCCCCGGACGTGATGCTCGAACGATGCACCTCGGAGCGTGTCCACGGAGAGATCGTCCCGCTGTCCCACGATCGGCGCCGTCAGATCTCCGCCGACGTCGACCGATTGGCCGACCATGCCCTCCGCACGATCGCGGTCGCCTACAAGCGGCTCGACGACTCGCCCGCCGGACTCGACGAGGGCGCCGAACACGACCTCGTGCACCTCGGCGTCGTCGGCATCCTCGACCCGCCGCGTCCGGAGGTCGCGGCGTCGATCGCGGAAGCACACGAGGCTGGCATCCGGGTGATCATGCTCACCGGTGATCATCCGGTCACTGCGGCACGGATCGGCCAGGCACTGGGTATCGCCGGTGAGGGTGAGATCGGCCTGGCCGGATCGACCGTGCGCGACAGTGACGATGCCGATCTGGTCTCGACGATTCGGGAGCACTCGGTGTTCGCCCGCGTCGAACCCGAGCACAAGCTCCGCATCGTCGAAGCGTTGCAGGCCGATCAGCAGATCGTCGCGATGACCGGCGACGGCGTGAACGACGCCCCTGCGCTGCGACGTGCCGACATCGGGGTGGCGATGGGTGTCACGGGGACGGAGGTCTCGAAGGAGGCCGCCGACATGATCCTCGCCGACGACAACTTCGAGACGATCTTGCGTGCGGTGCGCGAGGGACGGGAGATCTTCGCAGACATCCGCAAGGTGTTGCGATACCTCCTCGCATCGAACACCGGCGAGGTGCTCGTCATGCTGATCGGCGTCCTCGCTGCCGGGCTGATCGGTCTGACCGCGATCGGCGACGAGCCTGCGGTCCCCCTCCTGGCGACCCAGATTCTGTGGATCAACCTGCTGACCGATGGCGCGCTCGCGCTCGCGCTCGGTGTCGACCCAGCGGTCGAGAACGTCATGGAACGGCCGCCACGCCGTCTGACCGACCGCGTGATCGACGCCGAGATGCTGGTCACGATCGGACTGATCGGGCTGACGTCGGCGCTCGCGGCGCTCCTCGCGTTCGATCTTCGACTTCCCGGTGGACTCGTCGGGGGCGGTGGCGACCTCGCCACCGCCCGCACCATGGCGTTCACGACGCTGGTACTCGGTCAGATCTGCAATGCCTTCAACGCCCGCTCCGATCGGGTGACGGCGTTCGTCCGTCCGTTCGAGAACCGCATCCTCTGGGCGTCGATCGGCGTCACCCTGCTCCTCCAGATCGCGGTCGTCCATCTGGATGCGCTGCAGCGTGCATTCGACACCGCCTCGCTGTCACCTTCGGAATGGCTGATCGCCGGCGGTCTCGCCTCGACGGTCCTGTGGGTCGACGAGCTCCGCAAGTTCGTCGTGGCACGCCGTGGCCGCCGCGCTCAGGCGGCCGAGCGAGCGGCGAGGATCTCGGCTGCGACCTGAGCCGGTGACCGCCCGTCGGTGTCGATCTGCACGAATCGACCGTAGGCCTCGGCGCGGTCATCGAGCAGCCGCACGATCCGAGCACGAAGGTCTCCGTTCGGTGTCGCCAGCACGGGCCGATCAGCAGGCGATCGGCCGGCGCTGACGCGAGCGACGATGGTGTCGACCCCTGCGGTCAGGCAGAAGACGTCACCGGTCGCACCGATCAGCTCGGCGTTCCGGTCGTCGACCATCATCCGGCCTCCGGTCGAGACGACCAACCGGTCGCGCGCTGCGACGTCGGTGGCGACCACTCGTTCGAGCCGTCGGAACTCGTCCTCGCCGCGCACGCGGAAGATCTCCGGGATCGGTCCGTGCCGCTCCTCGATCACGCTGTCGGTGTCGACGAACTCGAAACCGAGCTCGGCCGCGATCAGCTTGCCGACGGTGGTCTTGCCGGTCGCCATGAAACCGGTCAGCACGATGTTCCTCGTCGGGGCGGTGTCGCTCGCTCGATCCATGAAGGAACGCCAGGCTAGCCAGTGCCGTGTCCGTGAACGTTCGGGGTGTCGACGTCGAGTCGGGTTCGTTGCTCGCAGAGCGCGCCGACGACGCGCTGGGCCTCGCCCCACCACGACGAGATCCAACGCAGCGGGGGGCGGAGCTGGCCGATGGAACAGCGCGAACGCTTGCAGTCAGGGCAGTCGTCGTGCCGTGCCGCCCTCGCGGAAGAGCTGCGAGCCCCTCGGGACGCGCCGGTGCGACATCGACCCGCCCAGATCGGAGGCTGCGGACACGCGGAGGGGCCCCGGGATGCCGCCCGTCCGACCACAAGAATCGATGGGTCGTCGAGCTGTCGAGGTGACAGGTTCCACTCGCGTGGCCCGACACCAGGACGCGACCCCAGACCTTCGACCTTCGACAGCGTCCGCGACGGTCACCGCCCGAGACGAACCATGACCCCATAGGGTTCGGGGCATGAGTGGTGCACCAGTCGCCTGGTCGGTCGTCGCGCAGAACCTGCCCGAGCACGCCGGGAACTCCATCCACACCGACGCGGGCGCACGAGCGGCGGGGTTCTCGTCCGCGCTCGTCGCCGGAGTCACCACCTACGCCTACCTGACCCATCCGCTCGTTGCGGCGTGGGGTCTCGACTGGCTCGAACGGGGAGGCGGCGAGGTTCGATTCCGGGCCCCGGTCTTCGCCGGCCAGACGATCGACTGCGTGCCGAGAACCGACCCCCACGATCCCGACACCGTCATCGTCGATGCGATCCGTCCCGGGCACGCCGACCCGCACGTCACCCTCCGTTCGAGCCGAGACGTCGGACCCGCACCCGCGTTGCGTCCGGGCGATTCGTTGCCCTCACGCCAGTACGTGCTCGCCGATCGGTACGGTCTCGACTACGGCGCTCGCGCCGGCGACGATCTCGACCTGTACGAGCGCGAGGGCGTCGCGCCACCAGCGGTGTGGCCGGCGATCGCCAACGACCTGTTCGCGACCGAACTGGTCACCGGGGCGTGGATCCACACCCGCAGCATCATCCGCCACCACGCAGCCGGACCGGCCGGCGCGACCGTCGACGTCCACGCCGCCGTGATCGACCGCTTCGAACGTCACGGCCGACGCGCCGTCGTCGATGTGCGAATCGAGCACGCCGGTCGCGTGCTGGCGACGCTCGAACACGAAGCGATCGTCGATCTGACCGGAGTCTGAGCGCGCGATCGGCCTACGGTTCGTGTCATGACCGAGGAGATCAGGCCGTTCACGATCGACGTCCCCCTCGAGGTCCTCGACGATCTGCGCCGTCGCCTGCACCACACGCGGTGGCCCGATCGCGAGGTGGTCGACGACTGGTCCCAAGGCGTTCCGCTCGCGTACGTCCGCGAGGTGTGTCGGTATTGGGCCGACGACTACGACTGGCGCCGACGCGAGCGTGCCCTCAACCGGTTCGCCCAGTTCGTCACCGAGATCGACGGTGTCGACATCCACTTCGTCCATCAGCGCTCGCCGAACCCCGACGCGATCCCGCTGCTGATCACACACGGTTGGCCGGGCTCGATCGTCGAGTTCCACAAGGTCATCGAACCGCTGTGTGATCCGGGCCAGCACGGGGGCGATGCGACCGACGCGTTCCACGTGATCGCTCCATCACTGCCCGGCTTCGGATTCTCCGGCAAGCCGACGACACCAGGTTGGGGGGTCGAGAAGATCGCCGACGTGTGGGCGACGCTGATGGCGCGACTCGGCTACGACTCCTACATCGCACAGGGCGGCGATTGGGGGTCGGCGGTCACCTCTGCGATCGGCGCCCGCGATCCGCAGCACTGCCGGGCGATCCACCTCACGCTCGCGATGTCGGCCCGTCCACAGGGTGAACCGACCACGCCCGAGGAGATGCACGCCATCGAGCGGCTGCAGCACTACGTCCAGTGGGACTCGGGGTACTCGACCCAGCAGAAGTCGCGTCCGCAGACCCTCGGCTACGGGCTGGCCGATTCACCGTCGGGTCAGGCGGCCTGGATCCTCGAGAAGTTCTGGGCCTGGACCGACTGCGACGGTCATCCCGAGAACGTGCTGACCCGCGACGAGATGCTCGACAACATCATGCTGTACTGGGCAACCGAATCGGCGACCTCGTCGGCCCGCATCTACTGGGAGAGCTTCGGCCGTGCCGGCCGACCCGTCGTGACCGTGCCGACCGGCTTCGCCGTGTATCCGAAGGAGATCGTCCCACCCGTCCGGCAGTGGGTCGACGAGCTGTACCCCGATGTGCAGTACTGGGCCGAGTACGACACGGGCGGCCACTTCGCCGCGTTCGAGGTGCCCGACACGTTCGTCGCCGACCTTCGGGAGTACTTCCGACGCTTCCGCTGAACGAGGTCGCAGTCCTCCTGGAGTCCCGCCCGAGTGGTCCCCCACCAGGGCGGTGGTCAGAGGTCGAGTGGGAAGAAGGACTCGTCGGGGTCACCGACATGGCGCCGAACCGACATGGCGTGTGGTCCGGTCGCGGCCCGCCACGCATGCGCACCCGGGTCGCGGGTGGCGAGCCGTGAGAGCGGGATCTGCATCTCGACCGGGACGATGGCGCCTGCGGCGACCTCGACTCGTCGGAAGCCGACGAGTCGGTCGGGTGCGTCGCCGTCCGGCAGCGCGGCGAGGAACTGGACGACCTCCGCCCCGTCACGGTCACCGGTGTTGGTCACGTTGCAGCGTGCGAGGATCCTGTCACCCGTCAACTCCGCATGGAGCGGACCGAGCTCGAACGTCGTGTAGGAGAGCCCGAAGCCGAACGGGTACGCCGCAGGCCGGCCTGATCGGCTGGCGCGCCACCAGCCGTGCCAGCGGTCGTAGACCACCCGATCGGCATCGCGGTCGAAGGCCGGCAGATGCGACTCGTCCACGGGCACCGTGAACGGGAGACGGGCCGACGGGTTGACGTCGCCGAACAGCACATCGGCGAGACCGTGCCCCGCCTGTTGTCCGCCGTAGAAGGGCTGAACGATCGCGGCGACCTCGTCGTCCCATTCCGAACAGACCACCGCGCTCCCCGCCTGCAGCACCACGATCGTTCGCGGGTTGGCGGCGGCGACGGCACGGATCATCGCGACGTCGTCCGCGTTCAGACGAAGCGACGCTCGATCGCCACCGGTCGAGAACCCCAGACCCGAGGGACGGTCACCGACATGATCCGGGCGGGTGACCGGCTCGAGGGCGTCCAGCTGGGCCCGGAACCGTTCGACCACGTCGGGCTCGTCGGCGGCGGGGAACAGGTGCCGGAGATCGATCCCCGCATCGCCGATGTACTCGCCCTCGTCGTCGGCGGTGTATCCGACGACGACGACCGCCACGTCGGCTCCGACTGCGATGTCGACTGCGACGGCGAGGTCAGCGGCGGCGTGGCGCACGTCCGCTCCCGGTACCGCCTCGCGGATGCCAGCGAGCACGGTCACGTTGTCGAGGGAGTACACGTCGCTCGAGCCGCCGTCGCCGAGGTTGACCCGATCGGCGAGCCGTCCGACCACGGCGACGCTCGACACCGACTCGCGATCGAGTGGCAGCACCGGGACACCGCCGATCGACTCGTTGCGGAGGAGCACCACCGATCGAGCAGCAACCTCGCGGGCGAGCGCCACGTGCTCGGGAGCGCCGATGACCCCGGAGTCGGGAGGCGGTACCGAGAGCACGTCGTCGAACCGCAACAGCGACGCGACGAGCCTGGTGACCGCGGTTCGCACGTCGTCCCAGGTCGCCTCGCCGCGCTCCAACGCCGCCGGCAGGTGCACCGCACGCACCATCCGGTAGGGCATCTCGATGTCCAAGCCGGCGTGCAACGATGCGGCCGCGTCTCGCAAGCCGAAGATCCAGTCGCTGATGACGAACCCCCGGAATCCCCATTCGTCACGGAGGATGTCGGTGAGCAGGTCGTGAGAGTCGCCGCAGTAGGTGCCGTTCACCTGGTTGTAGGCGCTCATGACGCACGCGACGCCCTCGTCGACGATTCGGCGGAACTGAGGGAGGTACACCTCGTGGAGCGCGACCTCGTCGACCTCGACGTCGACCCGGAACCGGGCGTTCTCCATCGAGTTGACGGCGAAGTGCTTCACCGTCGCCATCGCATGACGTTGGACGCCGCGCGTGAGTGCTGCTCCCATCTCCCCGACGTGGTGAGGATCCTCGCCGTAGGTCTCCTGAGCGCGGCCCCACGCCGGGTGGCGGAGCAGGTTGACGCAGACCCCGCCGTACAGCGTGGCACCCGACGCGCGCAGCTCGCGCCCGATCGCATCGCCGATCCGCTCCTCGAGTTCAGGATCCCAGGTGGCGCCCCTCGCCATCGAGACCGGGAAGCACGTGGCGTTGCCGATCACGACGCCGCGGGGCCCATCGGAGAACGCGATCCCTGGCAGACCGACCCGCTCGACACGGCCACCGATGAACGGCGCCTCGTGATAGCCGCCACGCCCGAGGAACTCGAGCCCCGCCCAGGTGGGGGCGTCGCCGTCGAGACACCACAGCAGTTCGTCCGGTGTCATCGCCGACACGACGGTTGCCGCCGACGTCCACGGGTCGGATCCGGCCCTCACCGCAGCTCGTGCGGCCTCGTAGACCGTGGCCTCGTCATCGCCCATGAGGCCCGACAGTAGGAGGTGCGTCGCATCGCCGACGAGCTACATGGCGATGTCGTCGAGCAGCCCTCGCGGGCCGGTGCGTATGTACCACTCGAACCCGTACACGGCGGCGAAGGTCTCGGCGTCGAGCTGCATCACCGTCGAGCTTGCAGGGATCTGGCTGGCGTGAGCCGCCATCGCGGAACGCTTGCGATCGATCACCTCGGCGACGGCGACGGTCGTCGAGACGAGAACCGTCGGCACTCCTTCGGGAACGTCTTCGTGCAGGGCGAGGCGAGCCAGACCGACGAGATGGGTCTCCACGAAGTGCAGATACTCGCGATCGACCGTCGATTCGTACACGGTCGCGACACCGGTGAGCTCCGCCGCACGGCGTCCGATCCGATGGACGGCGAGGTGGTCGGCGTGGCCGTAGATCCCGCCCTCGTCGTAGAACACCAGCGCGGCGGCGGCCTCCTCCCGCACCACCTCCGCCAACCGGCTCGCTCCGTCGGCGACATCGGCCAGAGCCAGGCAGTCTCGCGGCAGCGGTTCGCCGGCAGGGACGAGTCCGGAGTCGACGTAGCCGAGAAACTCGATCCGCTCGGCGCCCAGGATCTCGCAGGCTCGACGCGTCTCGGCGACGCGATGATCCGCCAGTGATGTGTCATCACCGTGGTGTACCCCGTACTCCCCCGACGTCGCTATCACGACGACGACGCGCACGCCGTCGGCGGCGAGACGAGCGATCGTGCCGCCCGTGAAGATCGCCTCGTCGTCGGGGTGGGCGTGGAAGAACACCACCGAAGGCCGTGTTCCCGATCGCGGTTCCACGTCTGGAACGCTACCCATCGCCGTCGAGATCCTCGTCGAGTTCGTCGTCGGGCATCGTGAGGTCGTCCTCGACACCAACGAGACCTTGACCGAAGCGATTCGGATGTATGAACGCTCCGGTTACCGGACGATCGATCGCTCCAACGACAACCCCGACCCACAACGCTGGTGCGCGAAGACGCTTCGGGCACTCAAGTCGTGAACTGCTCCCACGCGGCGAGCGTCGCGTCGCACATCACGCGATGCTCCCGGGCCACGGCACGTGCCGCTTTGTCGCCGAGTCGACCTCCGATCGCGATGGCAGCGGACCGATTGCCCCTGAAGTACGGGGCGAGTTGCTCGGTGCGGAAGAAGCGGTGGAGATCGGCGGGCGCCCCGCCGACGGGCCCGCCGGCCGGCGGCTCGATCGCAGGGAGCCCGAGTCCGACGACGGCAGCGAGCACCTCTTCATCGGTCGTTCGGTCGGCGAAGTCGCGACCGACGTAGCGGTACGCCTCGGAACCGTCGGGCGCGAGCACGATCATGGCGGGCAATCCGATCCCACCGCGTTCGTCGGGATCGTAGAGGTCGAGCAGCTGCAGGTAGTGCTCACCGCCGGGATCGGACACAAAGAGCACGTTCGGCGTCGGCCAACGTTCGAACATGCCCGCCTGACGGCCGTGGTCGTCGACGCTGATCGCGATCACCTCCGCGCCGGCTCCGTGGATCCGGTCGGCATTGGCGCCCAGCCGCACGAGCTGGGCACAGCAGTATGGTCACCAGTCGCCGCGGTAGGTCATGAGCACGATCGCTCGACCTCCTCGACGGAGACCGAGGATGGCTTCGTACACGCCCGACTGGTCGTTGGTCATCCGCGCACCGTAGGCGGAGCAGCCGTACCGCGCCGAAGGCAACCCCGTCACGTTCGGGGTCAGACCCCGAACGTGCGTCAGCGTTCCTCGTCGTCGATCGGCACGGCGAGCTCCTGCTCGACGGCGTCGGCTTCGGGGACGTCGATCGGGAGATCGAGATGGTCGGGGAGATCGACCACCTCGGGTTCGACTTCGCGTTCGTCGTCGAGCACACGTTCGCGATCGAGGTCCAGATGCTCATGGCCGGGCGATGACGTGGTCATGGCTCCATCGTCCACCTCTGCACCTGCCGCCGCAAGTGGCCAACGGCTCTGGCCGACGGCGACCGCGGCGCTGGGCCGAGGGGGGTCGAGCCCCGCTGACTACGGTCGTGGCATGACGCTCATCTCGGCCGACGAACTCGCAGTCCGACTCGAGGATCCGGACGTCGTCGTCTGCGACGTCCGGTTCTTCCTGGACGACCTCGATCGGGGCCGGCGCGAATACCAAGCCGGGCACATTCCCGGCGCAGCGTTCGTCGATCTGCACACCGATCTCGCCGGTGGCCCCGGGGGTGGCCGCCACCCCTTGCCGCAGGTCGAGGACTTCACGGAGCTCATCGGTCGACTGGGTGTCGGTCCGGGCACCGAGGTCGTGGCGTACGACTCGGCCGGTGGTGCGGCTGCGTCACGCCTGTGGTGGATGCTTCGGTCGATCGGCCATGGCCGGGTCGCCGTCCTCGACGGCGGCTTTCCAGCGTGGGAGGCGGCAGGCCACCCGGTGAGCAGCGAGCCATACGATCGGGCACCGGTGCCCTACCCACCCGTTCCCGGCTGGACCGGGATCGTCGACATCGACGATGTCGCACAAGGGGTGTCGCTGGGGGCGACCGTCATCGACGCCCGTGCGCCCGAGCGGTTCCGCGGCGATCACGAACCGATCGACGCCCGAGCCGGGCACATCCCCGGTGCCATCAACCGTTTCCATGCCGACACCGTCGGCACCGATGGGACACACCGGTCGATCCCCGAGTTGATCGACCTGTTCGCCGGCGTTGGCACCGCTCCGATCGTCTACTGCGGCAGCGGCGTGACTGCGTGCCACGACCTGCTCGCACTGTCGCTCATCGGACTCACCGGCGCTCGTCTGTACCCCGGATCCTGGAGCGAGTGGTCGGCCGACGACGAGCGACCGATCGCCACTGGCGATTGATCACCCGGTGGCCGGTCGGTCACCCGCTTCCGGGACACCGCAATCGACTCGTTCGCCGCAAACGACCGCTACGTGGCGGATGCCTTCTTCGCCGACGACTTCTTCGTCGCAGACGACTTCTTCCTCGCCGACGGCTTCTTCGCTGCCGACGACTTCTTCCTCGCCGACGACTTCTTCGCTGCCGACGACTTCTTCGCTGCCGACGACTTCTTCCTCGCCGACGACTTCGGGGCGGTCACCTTCGCCGCGGAGCCGACGGGCGTCGAGCCCCGCCGGCCGGCCGGCGGGGGCTGGGGCACCGCCCACTCGGCACCCGACGCCTCGAACAAGCGAGCGATCTCGTCGATGTGCAGATCGACGAGATCCCACAGATCGGGGACCAGTTCGCGATCGGCGACCAGACCGAAGTCGAGCACGTCGCCGTACGAGTGGACGGTGATGTTGAGCCCGATCCCGTTGCTGATCGTCGACACCGGGATGTAGTGGTCGAGCTTGGCACCCGCGAAGTAGAGGTCCTCTCGCGGCCCCGGTACGTTGGAGATCACGACGTTGATCGGCAGCGTGAAACGGTCGGAGAGGCGCGCCATCAACCGCACGGCCGCGGTGGCGACGACCGGGGATGTGGTGTCGGTGGCCTGCATGATGGCGTCGGCCGGAACCAGGTCGAGCTGCTGCTTTGCTTCCATCATCGCGGCCCGGCACAGGGCAACCCGCTCGATCGGATCCTCGCAGTTGGTCGGTAGCTCGGCGATGATCGACGACACCCGGTTGGTCCAGGGATCTTCCTCGAGGCCGGTGCGGATCGAGACCGGCACCATCGCCCGCAGCGGCTCGTCGGGGAGCGCGTCGCGACGCAGGAGGTATTCCCGCAGGGCGCCGGCACACACGGCCATCACGACGTCGTTCACCGTGCCGCCGGTCGCCTCCTTCAGCGCCTTGATGTTCGCAAGTGGTGCGGAACGCATCGCGAAACGGCGATCGGGTCCGACACTCTTGTTCCAGGGCGTCGGTGGTGCGGGCGTGAGCGGCATCGTGACGCGGCGAAGCTGATCGGAGAGCGCGGCCGACTGCTCGGATCGCCCGGCAGCGGCGGCGATCAACTCACGCGATCGGGACGCCACCTCACCCACGCTCGTCAGTCCCGCCGCATCCGCCAGGTTGCGCACCATCCGCAGCGACAACCGCGCTGCCTTCACCGGGTTGGCGACGAGGTGATTCACCGTCCGCTTGAGCAACTCGGCATCGGAGGGAACCGGTTCGCCCTTCCACTCGACCGGTTCGAACGGCCACGGAGCGTCGGCGCTCTCATCGGTCATCAACTTGAGCATGATCACGCCGGCCGCGCCGTCGATCGTGGCATGGTGGGTCTTGGTGAGCAGCGCCCACCGACCGTCGCCGAGGCCCTCGATCACATAGGTTTCCCAGAGCGGGCGACTGCGGTCCATCGGACGGCCGATGATGCGGGCGACCTGTTCGGCCAACTGATCGGCGGCACCCGGCGGCGCGAGTCCGATCTGCCGCACGTGGAAGTCGAGATCGAAGTGGGGATCGTCGATCCAGTAGGGATGATCGAGTCCGAACGGAACCTCGACCACACGCCGACGGAGCGGCTCGAGGTGCCCGATCAGAGAGTGGTACCGCGCTCGGACTGCGTTGTACGGATCGAAGTCGGGCGACGGCCGCTCGTAGATCGCCAAACCGTTCACGTGCCCGTACGTGTTGGGCGTCTCCATGTAGAGGAACGTTGCGTCGAGTCCGCTGAGTTGCTTCATGATGACCTCTCGGTGGGTCGTCGGTGGTGCCACGGCGCAGCGACACCACGTTCGGTCAGGTGGAGTAGAGCGCCTCGATGTCGTCGGCGAATCGGGTCAGGATTCCGCGTCGCTTGAGCTTCGAGGTCGGGGTGAGCAGATCGGTGTCCGGCAACCACTCCTCGCCCAACACCTTGACCTTCTTGACGGCCTCGGCATTGTTGAACGCCGACATCGCCTCGACGAGTCCGGCCTCGATGTCGGCGATCACAGCGGGGTTCTCCGCCATCGCCGGCATCGTCGCGGCTGCGCCCTCGAGGCCGTGGGCGGCGGCCCACGCCTTCGCAGCATCGGGATCGAGAACGACCAGCGCAGCGACGAACGGCTTCTTCTCACCGACCGCGCAGGCCTGCCCGACGAGCGGGATCATCTTGAGCGCTGCTTCGAGGTTGGCGGGGCTGATGTTCTTGCCACCGGCCGTGATGATCAACTCCTTCTTGCGATCGACGATGCGCAGATACCCGTCGTCGTCGATCTCGCCGATGTCCCCCGTGTGCACCCATCCGTCGCCGTCCATCGTCTCGGCGGTCTTGTCGGGTGCGTCCAGATAACCCTCGAACATGTTGCCGCCACGTGCGAGCACCTCACCGTCGTCACCCAACCGCATTTCGACACCGGTCGCAGCCTGGCCGACGTATCCGGGTTTGGCGAGAAACGACCATGTGAGGATCGCGGTGGTCTCCGACATGCCGTAGCCCTCGCTGAGCGGAACGCCGATCGTTCGAAACCACGACATGATCTCGGCCGGCAATGGTGCGGCGCCGCTGATGCAGATCTTGGCCTGGTCGAGCCCGATCAGACCTTTGACCGTGCTGAACGCGACCGCATCGAGGAACTCGTACGTTTGCCGCTCCTCGTCGGTCGCCGACCCGCGCACGACCTTCTCGGCGATCGGTTGGGCAGCGGCGAGACCGTCGTTGAACGCCTTCGCCTTCTCGGGATCGGCGGCGAGGGCAGCGTTGACCCCGGCGTACATCTTCTCCCAGACGCGGGGCACACCGACGAAGACGTCCGGGTGGACCTCGGCCGCGTAGGCCGCGACCTGGGAGGTCTCAGGGCAGCAATGGACCTGGGTGGAGAACTCGACGAGGTAGTAGTGGCCGAGCAGGCGCTCCATGATGTGCGCCATCGGGAGGTACGACACGTGCCGGAACCCGGCCAGGTCGTCGATGTCTGTCTGCGAGCGCATCGAGCGACCGATCGACTCCAGCGTCCAGCACACGTTGCGATTGCTGAGCATCACCCCCTTGGGCGGCCCGGTCGTGCCGGAGGTGTAGATGATCGTCGCCAGGTCCGACGGGTCGCCGGCCGCGGCCGCGGCGTCGAGATCGGCCGGCTCGGCCGCCAACAGGTCCCTGTGGCGGACGACCACATCGGGCGTCGCGTCTGACGGATCGATGATGACCGTCGCCTCGATCGTGGCGAGCCGGTCGCGAACGGCGTCGAACCGAGCCAGGAACCCGTCGTCCTCGACGACGGCGACCTTCGCACCGCAATGGTTGATGAGGTAGTCGATCTGGTCGGGCGCCGAGGAGTTGTAGATCGACACCGGCGTCGCACCGCACATCAGCACGGCGAGATCGATTGCGTGGAACTCCGCGCGGTTGCGGATCATCAGCACGACGCGATCGCCCGGGCCGATGCCGAGATTGCGGAACGCTGTGGTGAGTCGGGCGGTCTCGTCAGCGAGCTCGGTGAGGGTCTGGGACTGCCATGCTCCGGCAGCGTCCTTCCACCGCAGCACCTCGGCATCCGCGTTGCGTTCCAGGTTCGCGAGGAACCGGGTTGCCACGGTCTGGCCGGCAACGGCCTGATCGAGTTCGTCGGCGGTCGTCATGCGTCTGGAAGCTCCTGTTCCGGCTACGGCCGAGGTCGGTGGGCGGCCAGTCTGGCACGCGCGCCGGGGCCAGGACACAGGGACGGTCGCATCGTGGGCGCAAGTGGGGCAACATGGAGTCATGAGCGTCGATGTGAGAGCCACGACCGTCATCGAGCGCCCGATCGCCGACGTCGCGGCCTACGTCGGCGACCCGTCGAACGCTCCGGAGTGGTACCGCCGCATCGAATCCGCCGAGTGGCAGACCGAGCCGCCGATCACGCTGGGCTCACGGATCAGGTTCGTCGCCCGATTCCTCGGACGCGAGCTCGTGTACACCTACGAGGTCACCGAGTACACCCCGGGCGAACAGGTGGCGATGGAGACCGCCGAGGGTCCGTTCCCGATGCGGACGACCTACACCTGGCGACCGGTCGGCGACCGCGTCACCCACATGACCCTGCGCAACCACGGCGAACCTCGTGGCTTCGCCATCGTGACGGCGCCGCTGGTGTCGATCGCCATGCGGCGAGCGATGAACCAAGACCTCGCCGACCTCAAGCGCCTCCTCGAATCCTGAACCCCGCCCGTCACGAATGGGGTCTGACCCCGTTCGTGACGGGCGGGGATGGCACACTGCGGCGATGGACGTCCCCGGGCGAGTCGACACCGTCGAGCAACTGACCGCGCTGTACCGGGAACCCGGTGAACGTGCGCTCGCCAAGGAATCGTCGACCATCGACAACGGCATGGCGGCCTTCATCGACCGCTCGCCGTTCCTGGTGTTGGCGACGTCGGACGGGCGCGGCTCGGTCGACGCGTCACCCAGGGGAGGCCCACCGGGCTTCGTTCGACGCCTCGACGATCGTCACATCGCGATCCCCGACCTCAACGGCAACAACAGGCTCGACAGCTACCGGAACATCATCGTGCACCCCGTCGCCGGCGTCATCATGATCGTGCCGGGCAAGGACGAGACCCTCCGCATCAACGGCCCCGCCGCGCTCACGACCGACACCGATCTGCTGGCGGGTTTCACCGAGGAGCTGCGTACCCCGAAGATGGCCGTCGTGATCGAGACCGCCGAGATCTACGGCCACTGCGCGAAGGCCTTCCGGCGCAGTCGGCTGTGGCAGCCAGCGGCCTGGGCCGAGCTCGACGACGCCCCCGACCTCGCGGCGATGTACGCATGCGCGTGGGGTATCGACGAGGCCGACGTTCGAACGTCGCTCGCCCGTACCTACGACGACGATCTGGCCGGCGACTGACCGGCCGCGAGGGCGATCAGGGTCGGAACGTGACGATCTCGCCTGCTCCGATGCCCAGTGGATCGTTCTCGGGGTCGGCGAAATCGAGATCACCGGTCGCGACGTGGAGCTTCCCGCGCGCCCACTCGACGGCTGTCGGGGCATCGAGTCGTGCGACGACCGTGTTGCCGTCGCGCCCGACCCGCGTGACCTGGCCGGCGAAGAGTTCCGTGACGTACACCTTGCCCTGCAGTGAGACCGCGACGTCGGTGGCCGAGAGCAGTCCGAATCCGATCTGCTCGGCCGACCCGGACCGTGGGTTGACCGTCCAGACCCCACCGAGCGGTATCGCCCCCTCGGGGCCACCGGGAAGCGAGCTGACGTAGAGGCGGCCGCGGTGGATCTCGACATCGGTCGGAACCGGTTCGAAGACGTACGACAACCCGAGCACGCACTGCGGGAGGCCCAACGCGTCGACCGCTCCTTGATCGAGTTCGCCCGACGACACCGGCGGCAGGACGGCGACCGTGCGGACACGGCCAAGGTGGTCGACCGACAGGATCGCGTTCGCCGCTGCGTCGGCGACGTAGATCTTCGAGCGGTCGACGGCGATCGCATAGGGGTTGCTGTCGACGATCCCCGAATACTGGGCCGGACTCCCGAACACTGCCTCCCACTGGTCTGCGCACTCCTGGGTGATGTCGCCGACGATGCCGTACCGCACGTCATGGTCCGGGTTCTCGTCGGCCTCGTACGCACCGAGGTCGGCGAGTACATCGATCGAACCATCACGGTTGATCCGCTTCAGGAAGGAACCGGACGGACCACTCGTGGTGTAGAGCACCTCACCGTGGCGACCGTCGGCCACGCCGGGCGTGAACGAGAACTCAGGTTCGATCACGAGGTCGGTGACGCCGCCGCGGCGGTTCACCGTCGACACCACTCCCGCGAACGCCTGGGTGACGACGACGTCACCGTGGGCGGTGACGGCCAGCCCCAACGGCCCGACGAGCCCGGTCGCGAGCGGATCGGGCGGTCGGTGACGACCGTCGGCCGATGTCGTTCCGGCAGAGCTGACCAACACCATGGAGATGACTGCGGCCGCGCCGAAACCGCGGCGAACCGACCTTCGCATGATTCCTCCTTCTGAGAGCTCTGCCCCCACGACAGATCCCCAGGTTGCGATCACGCGCCGTTATCGAGGCGTTGTCCAGTGGTGACACCGACATCGATCGCGGCCGTCGACATCGTCGCGAACCTCCACCTGGTCAGCGACGAAGTCGCTTGAAAAGTGCGCTCACGACGGGGACGATGCCGCGCCGGAAACCGAGGAACAACGCGATGATCACGACGCCGTAGATCAGCTCGCGCGACCTGGGCGTAGTCGAGCGCCTCGAGGAACTGGTCGAGCCATGTGAACGCCGCGGCCCCGACCACCGGGCCGAGGAGCGAGCCGATCCCGCCGAACGCGAGCATGACGAGGACGGACACGTCGACGTTGCCGAACTCGAACGTCGAGGGACTCACGCGGCTCTCGGTGAACACGTACAGGCCACCGGCGAGACCGAGCATCGCGCCGCCGAGGGCCCCGGCGAGGATGCGATACCGCGCGACGTCGACTCCCGACAGCTCGGCCGCTAGGCCATCGTCTCGCAGCGCCCGGAACGCCCAGCCGATCCGCGACCGTTGCAGCGCCCGGTACAGCACCAGGTACGCCACGAGCAGACCGAGGAAGACGTAGTACGGCCACACCTGGCCGCTGATCCACGAGTCGGACGCCGTCGAGACGCGCAGGCCGCTCTCGCCGCCCGTCCAGTCACCCTTGCCGAGGATCAGGTTCTCGAACGACAACGCGAACGCGATCGTGACGATGCCGATGAAGATCGTGTCGAGCGCGCGTCGTACCGACACCCAGCTGAGGATGCCAGCGATGACCCCCGACGACGCCGTCGACGCGACGAGCGCGAGCGACCATCGGCAGCCCGCTGCGGTCGGTGAGGATCGCCGCGCTGTACCCACCGATCCCGGCGAGTGCGCCACTGCACAGGAAGAGTTGGCCGGTGCTCCCGAAGATGACGTTGAAGGCGACCGCGTAGCAGGCGAACAGGACCCCGACGGTGACGATGCCCATCATCGACCGTGAATCGTTGTAGCGAATCGGGACGAGCGCGACGAGCGCGGCCGCGATCACGATCGGGACATAGGCCGGCAGCGACGCCGTTGCCGCGACCGCGGCTCGGCGGAACCAGCGGTGTCGGCGACGCCGTTCGCCGGTCGCGCTCACGTCGGCTTCCCGAGCAGGCCGGACGGACGGACGACGATCATCGCGGCGGCGCACAGGAGCAGGATGACCGTCGTGTAGAACTGGCCGATGTAGGCGGATGCGAACCGGTCGACGATGCCGAGCAGCACGCCGGCCAGGAAGGCGCCCGACACGCTGCCGAGGCCGCCGACGACGGCGACGATGAGCGCGAGCGTCGTCAGTTTGATGCCGAACGACGACGCCTGCGGAGCGGTCATCGACCCCGTCACCGCGACGAGACCCGCCAGGAGGCCGCTCAGCAGGAAAACGAACGATCGCACCGAGCTGGGGTTGATACCGACCAGGCGGGCACCCTGTCTCGTCCTGGATCACCGAGCGGACGCCACGCCCGAGCGTCGTGTACTGGAAGAACACGACGAGCAGGAGCCCCGCGACGATCGTGATCGCCGACGCGAGGAGGCTGCCGGTTCGCATGTTCACCCCGAGGATCGGTACGGGATCGCCACCGATCCGCAGGGCGAGTGATTCGATCGGGTACTTCCAGTTCAGGATACCCGTCGATGACGAATCCGACGCCGAGCATCAGGAGCAGCCCGAGCAGGATGCGGTGTTCGCCGTGCTCGCGGTACACCGCATCGCATCAACGTGAGATCGAGCACGAGCAGGATCACGCCTGCAGCGAGGACACCGACGACGACGGCGGGCACCGCCGCCCAGCCGGCCCCCATCAGCAACGACACGATGATCGCTCCGAGGATCGCGACCTGGCCGTGAGCGAGGTTGACCACGCCGGCGAGTCCGTAGATCAGTGTGAGGCCGACACCGAGCAGCCCGTACTGCAGGCCGAGCACGATGCCGTCGAGGAACGCGGCGACAGCCTTCATCAGGCCACTCCGAGATAGGCACGTTGGACGTCGGGGTTCCCGGCGAGCTCTTCGGAGCTTCCGGAGAGCTCGATGCGGCCGTTCTCGAGCACGTAGCCGCGGCTGGCGAGCTCGAGCGCCAGCGGCACCTGCTGTTCGGCGACGACCAATGTGAGCCCGGCGGCGCGCAGCCTGCGCCAACGCGTCGTACGCCTCCCTGGCCAGCCGGGGGGCCAGACCAGTGGTCGGCTCGTCGAGCATCAGTACCTTGGGCTGCGCCATCGAGCGCGCGGCCCACGGCCAGCATCTGCTGCTCGCCACCGCTCATGGTTCCTGCATCCTGCTTGCGGCGTTCGGCGAGGCGAGGGAAGACGTCGAAGATGAACTCCTCACGCGGCGGATCGGGTTTCGACGGGAATGCACCGAGCAGCAGGTTCTCGTGCACCGTCATCTGCGGGAACAGGTGACGCTCGGCGGGCACGTACGCGAGTCCGAGCCGCGAGATCTTGTGGGTTGCGATGTTCGTGGTGTCGAGCCCGTCGAAGGTGACGGCACCTGCTGGTCACCTTGAGCAGGCTGACGATTGCGCGGAACAGCGTCGACTTGCCCGCACCGTTCGAGCCGATGATCGTGATCGCCTCACCCTCATCGACGTCGAACGACACGTCGTGGATGACGTCCTCGCCGGCGTAACCGGCTGACACACCTCGCACGTCGAGCAGGCTCACGATGCGACCCCTGCGTTCACCGAGGTACGCGGTGACGACCTCGGGGAGCCGCATCACCTGCCTGGGGATCACCGTCGGCGATGAGCTCACCGAAGTTCAGCACGAGGATCCGTTCGGCGAGGCTCATGACCGCCTTCATCACGTGCTCGACCCAGATGACCGTGACGCCGAACTCGGCCCGTGCACGACGGACCATCTCGACCGATGCGCCGAGCTCGGAGTCGTTGAGGCCCGGCCATCACCTCGTCGAGCAGCACGAGCTTCGGACGGGCGGCGAGCTGGCGGGCGATCTCGAGGAAGCGCTGCTCGTGCAGGTTGAGTGCGCCGACTTCCTCGTCACGGCGATCGGTCAGCTCCACGAACTCGAGCATCTCGTCAGCGGCGCGGCCGGCGTCGCGCTCCGACATCCGGCCACCGCCGAACATGGCGCCGAGGATCGCGTTGTCCCGGACCGTCATCGTCTCGAACGGCCGAGGGGTCTGCAGCACCATCGCGATCCCCGCCTGGCGAGCCTGGTGAGGCCGGAACGAGGTGATGTCGGTTCCGTCGAAGCGCACCACGCCGCGTGTCGCGGTCTGCATGCCACCGACTGCCTTCAGCAGGGTGCTCTTGCCGGCGCCGTTCGGGCCGACGAGGGCGATGATCTCGCCCTCGTCGACCGTGAACGACACGCCGCCGACCGCCGGAAGGCCACCGAAGTGCTTCTCCAGATCGACGACTTCGAGGAGTGCCACTACTCGCCGATGATCACTCGGGCACGTAGGGCTCGAGCGGCTCGGGGAGCAGCAGGGTCTCGGGGTACCAGTCGCCTGCCTCGTTCACGCCCTCCGGTGCCGGGCCAGGCCCGAGGATCGAGAACAACGGCTGCGCCGTTGCGAGCTCGCCCCATTCCGTCCAACCCATCTGAACGAGTAGCCAGGCAGGTCGTAGGTCTGACCGTGGAGATACTCGGCGACCGCTGCGGGGTCGTCGCCGACCGCCGCTGCGGCGTCGGCGAGCATCGTCACGATGCCGAAGCCGGCGACCGCGTCGTCGTCCATGAACGTCTGGTCGGACATCGCCAGGAAGCGACGGGCGAGGTCCTGATAGTCCTCGCTCTGGAAGTCGGCGCAGTCGAAGTCGGAGTATCGGTTGAGCGCCGCTTCGCCGGCGCCGTTCCACACGAGCGCCCACGGCGAGTACGCACCGGTGATCGGTGCCTCGATGCCGAGGTCGGCGGACTGGACCGTGACCGGTCCCGACCCCGGTGGATGTCCGGTGGCGACGATCAGCTCGGGACCGAACGCCTTCGAGGTTGCGAAGATAGGTCGTGAAATCGGTCTCGGGCACGGGCGCGACCTCGCTCTGCAGCTCGATGCCGTCGAGTGCGTCGAAGTCGGCCTCCAGTGCGGCCTTGATCGATTGGCCCCAGCCGTAGTCGGCGATGATCGCCCCGACCTTGGTGATGTTGTTCGCGACCGCGTACTGGGCGATCGGCTCACTCACCATCGGTGCCGCCGGCAGGCAGGTGCGGAACACGTACCGGCTGTCCTGGGTCAGGATCTCTGCGGCCCCGGACTTGACCAGGAAGGTCGGCACCTCCAACTCCTCGGCGAGCGGCGATGTCGCCAGCCCGATCGTCGACGAGATGACTCCGCCGATGCCGATGACGCCTTCCTCGGCGAGTCGCTCGAATCCGGCGACACCCTTCTCGGCATCGTTCTCGTCGTCGGCCTCGACCAGCTCGAGCGGACGGCCGTCGACACCGCCCGCCGCGTTGATCTCCTCGACGGCGAGCTTCATGCCGTCCTGCACCTGGAGACCCCACGGTGCGAAGTTCGTCGTCAGCGAGGTGAGCAGACCGATCTTGATGGGTTCGCCGCTCGCCGGTTCCTCGGCCGCCGGTTCCTCGGCCGCGGGTTCTTCGGTCGATTCTTCGGCCGCGGGTTCTTCGGCCGCGGGTTCTTCGGCCGCGGGTTCTTCGGTCGCGGGTTCTTCGGTCGGTTCTTCGGCGGCCGGTTCCTCGGCCGCCGGCTCGGCGCTGTCGTCGTCGTCACCGCCGCATGCGGCGAAGACCAGCGACATGGTCGCGAGTGCGGCGACAGCCCTCGTACGAGTGCTCTTGATCATCGTGTCCCCCTTCTCGTCGGGGGTGCTCCGTGGCCATCGACCTGGATGCGCCCTCCGGCGAACTCGACCGGCGATCACGACCGATCGGATCGGACTCGCCAGCGATCTACAACGTTGTCTCACGACCGGAACGAGCCCGGATTGTCGACAATCTTGGCACCCGGAGCCCGAACGCGCCACATCGGCAGGTTCAGCCGGGTGGGATCGCCGAGGGAGCCGGCAGCGTCAGGCTCGTTCGCCTTCGTGGACCCAGACCGGAGTGTTGAGCGGCATGATGCCGGTCTCCCAGATCCAATCCATCGCGGGGACGCTCACACGAACACATCCGTGCGACGCGGGGAAGTCGGGCACGTTGTTGGAGCCGTGCACGGCGATGCCGCCGGTGAAGTACTTCGGCCGATAGATCTCGCCGAGGTCACCCTCCCACCAGCCTTCCTCGCGTTCGCGATAGACCTCGTGGAGGCCGTTGCGCGTCACGGAATCACCCTTCTGGACCTCACCCGGCGTGTTCTTGTCGGGCTCCTCGTAGGGGATCTCGCTGCCGGTCGACACGTTCAGGATCCACGTGACCCGCCCGTCGATCACGAAGAACAGCACCTGCTTGCCCTTGTCGATCTCGACGAGGGTGCCCGCATCGGCGCGGCTCGTCGGCATCTCGGTCACGGCGGTCATCGCAGCGGCAGTCTCGTCACCGAGGACACCATCGGTCGTGAGCCCGTAGTACTTCTGGAACGCCATCACGGCCTGACGGGTGGTGATGCCGTAGTCGCCGTTGGCGCCATCGAGCCAGAAACCGAGCTCGAGCAGCCGCTCCTGGGCGCGCTGCGTGTCGGCGCCGTCGCTCGTGCCGACGCCGACGACGGGCGGATCGGCGGCGGGAACCGGCGGCAGGGTGGTCGTGGTGGTGGTGGGGGCGACCGTGGTCGTGGTGGTGGTCGTGGTGGTCGTCGTGGTCGTGGCCTCCGACGTCGTCGTCGGGTCGGCCGTGGTGGTCGGCGCCACCGTCGTCGTCGGCGCGTCCGTTGGCGCGGGAGCGGTGCTCGCGATCGACGTCGACGCGCACGCAGGCAACACGATTGCAGCCGCCGCTGCGAGGAGGAACCCACCGTTCACACGCATACGGCTCCTAAAGCTACCGACGAACCGGCACCGCAACCCGGCACAACCGGGGGATTCGCGCTGGAATGGAGAAGAAAATCATTCATAACACCGTTCGCCCGGCTGGGCATGGGACGGAAACCCGGTTCGCCACTCGCTGCTTCCCGCTCCGCAGCGCTGCGGCATCGACGGTGCGGACGCCGACCGTTCCCGGACGCCACGACCGCGAGGTGTCAGTAGATCGCAGCCTCGCCCGGCAGCTCACACCAGATCGTCAAGGCGTACTTGACGCCATGCCGAAGGGCCCCGGCCTCGTGGGGATGGGTCACCAGTGACGGCCAGGCGAGCAGGCTGCCGACCGGCTGCCGACGATTGTCGTAGCCCTGACGGGGGAACGAGAGCTGTGCGCCCTCGTAGCCGTCGTTGAGCCGGACGCTCGCCGACACCTGGGCGACATCCTGGTGCAAGCGCAGCGACTCCTGCTCGCCGGGTAGGTAGCGGATCACGAACGCGTCACGCAGACCGCGGTACTCGATCAACGGCCACACCCGGGTGAGCCGTGGCCAGATCCGACGACCGATGTCGGTCTGCACGGCGTCGAACAGGACGGGACTGATGGTCGCGAGTGAGACCTCGTGGCCCGGCACGGGATCGTCGGGATCGGGAGCGAACGCACCGGTCGCTTCGGCGGCTCGAACGACCAGGTCGCAGAAATCGGGGGTCCAGAATCCGAGTTGGTAGAGCTCCGGGCCGACCTCCATCGGGTCGACCGCCTCGGGCCCGACGTCGTCGATCGCACCGATGTAGCCGAGCAGCCGATCGAGGTCACCGGGGGCACCGGTCGGGTTCGGGATGTTCACGTGAGGGATCGTCGCAGATCGACCACCCCGACCGCGACCGCGGGCACCATCGCCGGATCGAAGCGATCGATCAACCGGTCGGGTGTGACGCGCTCACCGTCGCCGGCGAGTCCGAGCGTGCGGGCGAGCGCGGTGACGACCTCGGCGGCGGTCCACCCCTCGGCGGCGAGGTCACCCAGCGTCACGGCACCATGCCGTTTGGCGAGGCGCTCCCCGTCGTCGCCCAGCACGAGTGGCACGTGCACGTACTCGGGCGTCGGGTAGCCGAGCAGTCGCTGCAGCAGGATCTGCCGCGGCGTCGACGTCAGCAGATCGTCGCCGCGCACGACCTGGGTGATGCCCTGTTCGGCGTCGTCGATCACGACCGCGAGGTTGTACGCCGGGACACCGTCGGCGCGTGCGATCACGACGTCGTCGACAGCACCCACGAAGCGCCCGGCGGACCGGTCGTCGAACCCGATCACCTCACCGCTCGTTCGAAGGCGGAGGGCCGGACTCCGATCGCCCGACTCGCGCTCGGCCTGTTCGTCGACACTCAGGTCGCGACAGGTTCCGGGATAGGCGCCGTCGGGGAGGTGTACGTGAGGCGCGGCTGCGGCTGCGGCGATCTCGGCGCGGATCTCGCGCCGAGTGCAATAGCACCGATAGACGTGGCCGGCACCGACGAGGCGATCGATCTCGCGCCGATACCGGTCGAAGCGCTGGCTCTGGCGCACGACCTCGCCGTCCCAGTCGAGGCCGAGCGCTGCCAGATCGTCGAGCTGACGCTGTGCGTGCTGCTCGGACGACGTGACAGGGTCGAGGTCCTCCATGCGGATGACGAACGCCCGCCCGGTCGAGCGCGCCGCGAGCCACGCCACCAGCGCGGTGCGCAGGTTGCCGAGGTGCAGCTCACCGGTCGGTGAAGGTGCGAAACGACCGGCCATTGCACCATTCTGGGGTGGTGGGCCTTCGAGGCGACGCGGGACGCAGTCACGGATCTCAGAATTCGAGCCGTCTGGATGGTGCCGACGGTGTCGATCGTGCGGACGGTGCGGCGCCGCGTGACCGATCGGGTCGCGCGCTCCGGCAACTCGACCGGCGGGAGCGGATGGCACTCATCCTCGAACGTGACGGCGACGCGTGCGTGTGGTGCCGCCGACCACTCGAGATCGGGTTGGTCGCCGCCACCACCGATCACCTCGTCCCCCGCATCAAGGGTGGGCCGAGCTGGATCGAGAACGAGCTCGCGGCCTGCCGCCGATGCAACGGCGAGCGCGGTCACCGGACCCCGGGCGACTGGTTCGAGGAGTGCACACGGCGCGGCTGGGACCCCGACCGCGCGGCAGTCGTCGCGGCGCTTTGCGCGTTGGAGGCAGCGATCGCCGAACGGGGTGGCCAGCGGCGTGCTCGGCCGTACGTCGCCGCCCAACTCCGTCGCCTCAACCGCCCGACGTTTCGATCAGCGGACGGCACGCCGACCGGTCGCAACCGCACGTGACGAGTGCATGACGGCTCGGTGTCGAGCCGGCAATCGATCGCACGGCGGTGGGTCTCCCTTCTAGGCTGGCCCCCCATGGTGTGCCACGCGTGCGGGAAGACGGTCGGCGACGACGATCGCTTCTGCACCGGTTGCGGGACACCGCTCCGCTCACCTGCGACCGACCAGGCCCCGACCCCACCCTCGGACGGCCCGGTCGTCGGCACCCCGGCGACCGTCACCGCGACCGAACGAGACGACGGGTCGCCGACGGCGGAAACCGTGCTCACCGACTCACGGTCGGCGTCCGGCCCGGCCACAGCGACGCCGCGGCCGATGGCGAGCGCCCAGACGGTCGACCAGCGCACCGAGCTGCTGCCACTGGATGACCAGGACGACTGGGACGCATCCGATCCAGTCTGGGCCGCGACTGCTCCGACACCGCTCGTTGCGTCATCCGCCCCAGCCGTATCGACGTCGGATCTGCCGTCGACCGAACCGATCACCGAGGTCTGGATGGAGTCGGTTCCCGACGCCGTCGACTCCCCGGCGACACCGTACGACTTCGTCGAGCGCGAGCCGGTCAACGCGACCCGGGTGGTACCCACCGCGACCGCCCAGATGCCCGCTGTCGCTCCCGCTGCAGACGTACCCGACCGTCGCTTCCGATTCGGTGCCGTGACCTTCCTGGCAGTCGCGACTGGCATCGTCGCGCTCGTCGGCCTCTTCGCCACCATGCTCTCGGTGAGCAGCGATACACGACTGACGATCGGTGAGGACGCACCATTCGGGTTCCGAACCGGCACCTGGATCATCGACGATCTCGCTGACAACCTGTCGATCGCCGGACTCGTCGCCGTGGTGTCGATGGTCGCCGGCGGTGTCGCCGCCGCCTTCGGTTGGCGGTGGGGAGCCGGACTCGCCGGCGGCGCCGGGCTCGGAATCGCCGGGTTGGCCGCGCTCGCGCTCGGGCTCGCCCAGATCCCGATCGACGCCGCACACGAGTTCGCGCGCATCCCCCCCGACGAACCGTTCACGCTCACGATCACCCGCGATCTCGGCTACTGGTTGCTGCTGGTCGCCGGAGCGCTCGGCATCGTGCTGTTCTTCGCATCGATCAACGACGCGATCGGCGATCGCAGGTCTGGCCTCAATCCCTGGATCGCGGCACTCGGTGCACTGGCGACGGTCGTCGCCGCAACCGGCCCGCTCCTGCCCGAGAACCTCGCCGTGTTCAGTGACAACTGGTACCTCACCGACGGGCCCGGTGAAGCACCGGCGCTCCTGCTCGCCACCCGCCTGCTCCAGCTCGGGCTGCTCACCATGACCGGTCTGATCGGGTTCCTGTCGGTGCGGCGGTGGGGACTCGGGGTCGCGATCGGTGGCTCGTTGCCCATCGTCTGGTTGGCGATCAGCACCCTGTTCGAGCTCACGGACGCACCCGTCGGCCCCGGGTTCAGGAACCCCGGCGCCGAGGACATGCACCTCCACGGTGTCACGATCATCGGGGTGAGCGCAGTCGCCGCGCTGTCGATCCTCGCCGTCATCGCTGCGTACGATCAGGGCATCCGGGAACGCCACTGAGGACGTGCGCGAACCGGCGCCGTCAGGGTGGTCGACCCTCATCCGATCGGACCCCCACGACCGTGTCGGCCACGGTGATCACCTCGGCCCCCGGACCGAGGCTGTGCTGCCCCACGACACCTCTGGCGATCCGGTCGGCGAGTGTCGGCGTTCGCTGGTAGAACCCCGGTGTGAACACGATCGAGTTCCGGTCCGACAACAGCGCCGGTGTCGCGCCGCCCATCCTCGCCGCGGTCGAGGCCGCCAACGACGGCTCCGCGATCGCCTACGGCGACGACGACGTCACGGCCCGTCTCCAACGACGGGTCCGGGAGGTCTTCGAGCACGACAGCGTTCGGGTGTTCCCGGTGACGAGTGGTACGGCGGCGAACGCCCTGTCGCTCAGCGCACTCTGCCCGCCATGGGGTGCCGTGCTCTGCCACGAGACGGCGCACATCCTCAACAGCGAGGGCGGTGCGACGTCGATGCTCGGCGGCGGCGCGGTCATGCGGGGCGTGCCCGGTTCCGACTTCCGGATCGAGCCCCACACGCTGCGAGCCGCGCTCGACTCGGTGCGCTGGGGCGACCCCCACCACTCGCAACCGGCGACCCTGTCGTTCACGCAGCCGACCGACATGGGCACGATCTATCCGGTCGACACGATCGCCGAGCTCTCGTCGATCGCCCATGCCCGCGGTCTGCGAGTCCACCTCGACGGTGCCCGTTTCGCCAACGCGCTCGTGGCCCTCGGGTGTTCGCCGGCGGAGCTCACGTGGCGGGCAGGTGTCGACGTGCTGTCGCTCGGGGCCACCAAGAACGGCGGCTTCTCGGCCGAAGCGATCGTGGCGTTCGACGATCACGCCGCGGAGGAGCTCGTGTACCGGACGAAGCGAGCCGGTCACGTCACCTCGAAGATGCGGTTCCAATCAGCCCAGCTGATCGCGTACCTCGCCGACGATCTGTGGCTCCACCTGGCCCGGACGTCGAACGATCGGATGGCCCGGCTCGCCTCCGGATTGCGCGAGCTCGGGGTGGCGTTCGTGAACCGGCCCGACGTCAACATGTTGTTCGTCGAGGTGAGCGACGACGTGACGGAACGGCTCGAACGGGCGGGACTGCTCTTCTATCGCATCGGTCCCGGAGTCATCCGGCTGGTGACGAGCTGGCAGACCACCGAAGCCGAGATCGCCACCGCCCTGAGTGCGTTCGACACCGCGCTCGCCGAGCATCACGGCATCGCCCGCCGCGCCATCTGACCCACCACGTTCGCGTCGTGCCAGGCACGACGTGCATGTCGTCCGCTGTCCCCGAAGCGACCGATTCGCTCGAGCCCTAGGTTGATGTCGTGGCTGAGGAACTGTCGAACTTGTACGGGGTGGGGGCTCGGGCGCTGCAGGACGCGCTCGACACACGGCGATTGGCCGACGCGCTCGAGGATCACACCCTCCACCGGGAGCTCACCGACGACGACGTGACGCTGATCCGGGCGCAGTCGACGGTGTGGATCTCGACGGTCGACAGCGACGGCTGGCCCGACGTCTCGTACAAGGGGGGCGACACCGGCTTCGTCGAGGTGCTGACACCGAACGAGCTGCGGATCCCGAGCTACGACGGCAACGGCATGATGCGCACGCTCGGCAACATCGTCGACACCGGCCGCATCGCCCTGCTGTTCATCGACAACGCACGCCCCTGGCGGATGCGCGTCCACGGGAACGCCCACGTCTCGCTCGATGCGATCGACGTCGAACGTCACCCGGGCGCGGACGCCGTCATCGTCGTCAGGATCGGCCGCGTGTTCCCGAACTGTGGTCGCTACATCCACCGCGACGGTGCCATCTCCGAACACGTTCCCCGAGTCGGCACACCGCAACCGATCCCCGACTGGAAGCGCTACGAGTTCCTGCGCGAGGCACTCCCCGCCCGCGACCAGCAACGCCTCGCCGACGAGGAGTGACCGGGACGGCAGTGCTCGTCGCCTCGCGTCAGGCCGGCACGGGATCAGGAACGCTCACGAGTCCCCGACCTCAGATCCCGATCGTCGACGATGATCTTCACCACACGAGGTCGGCCGCGGCCGCCACGCCGTGTCAGAACGTCTGGGCGGCGACCTGGACGATCGTGGGTCGCCGATCGGCGAGGAGCACACCGCGGCCGGGAGGCATGGGGAGACCGGGCCGACCCGGTGCCCTGACCCCGGTGATCTGCAGGAACTCGCCGGGGTCGTCGGGCTGCAGCACGAGGACCCGACGCGAGCGCCGCGCGACGCTGACCAGCGCGTTCATCGTGTAGCCGGTCATCGAGCGCTGCTCGAGCGAGACTGCGATGCGGAGGTCGTCCAGACCCGCCAGACGCTCCCACAGCGGTGACAGCATCGGGTCGTCGAGGCCGTCGAGATCGTCGACGATCAGCACCGTCGCACCTTCGCCGCCGTTCGCGACGACGTGGTTGGCGAGGCGGTCGAGGACGGGCGCGATCTCGCCCGCCCCACCGAACGCGGCGCACTCCAGATCCGAGTCGGCCAGTGGGCTTCGGGCGGGGCCGATCACGACCACGTGGTGACCGGCCCCCAGTCCGGCCGCGATGGTGGCGAGCGCGGTCGAGCGACCCGAACGCGGTGGGCCGCAGACGGTGAGGTTCGACCAGTCGAGATCGACGACGGAGATCGCACCCGTGACGTCCTCGACGCCGATGGGCACCTGGAGTCTCCGCAGCGGAACCGACGCGATCGATTCGAGTGGGATCTGCTCCGGCAGGGCGACGCTCGACAGAACCCTGCCGGCGGGAGGCTCGAGACCAGCAGCGAGCCGAAGGATCGCCTCGCCCTGGGCGCGGGCGGCGGAGTCGGCCGCGACCGAGGCGACCTGGGTGAGGGTGGTGCCGTCGAGCAGACCACGGCCCGGCGACAGGTCGAGGTTGCGGGCTCGATCGGCCGCGATGCCGTGCTCCGCATACGACCCCTCGTCGGCGTGGCGCAGGATCAGACGATTCGAGATCGCTGCGTGCAGTCGCGACGGAACCGCGTTGCGACGATCGGCGGTGATGACCGAGTGGATGCCGACCTGCCGACCATCGATGACGATCCGCTGGACGAGTTCGATCCACCGCTCCGCCGACGAGGTCGAGGCGAGCAACGATCCGGCCGACTCGCTGAGCGTGCTCGCCAGACCTCCGAAGCCGTCGATCAGCACGACGATCCGCGCGAGATCATCGCCTCGGGAGCGATCGCCGGAGTGGTCGCGGCGGTAGGCGGTGAGGTGCTCGGCGCCGGCATCGGCGAGGAGGCGCCGCCGCCGAGTCACCTCGGCGTCGAGCAACGTCACGTGGCGGGTCACCGCTTCGAGGTCGTCACCGGTTGCGACGTCGATCACACCCGGCAGCGCCCGCAGCCCGATCAGACCGCGGGACGCGAAGTCGAAGACGAGGATCGCCGCGTCGTGGCCATCGCTCTCGGCGATGATCGAGGCGGCAACCGTGCGGAGCAGGGTCGTCTTGCCCGAGCCGCCCGTCCCGAAGACGAGCCAGCCGCCTCCGTCTTCGAGATCGACCACAGCCGGTCGTTGATCCTGCAGTTCGGGAGCATCGACGGTGCCCACCGCAACGAAGCGCCCGGCATCGACCTGACAACCGCTGCCGGCCCGTTCGGCGATGACGTCGTCGAGCAGGACGGTCTCGGGCAGCACCTCCCGCCAAGGTCGGCGCGGCGCCGGAAGGCCGAGTTGGACGGCGGCGACACCGATCGCGTCGACGAGCGCCTCGAGGTGGGTGACCGGCTGCTCGGCGAGCGGGGCTGCGGTACCGGTCGAGCGGGGCGAATCGTCGGTGGCGACGAAGGGCGCCACGAGCACGGACTGGCGCGCATCGCCCGTGGTCAGGGGTGCCCCGGCGTAGGCACTCTGGAACTCGATCGGTTGCTGGGGCCCGAGGCGGGCCAGTGCCCGCCCCTTGAGCGGGACCGGAATCTCGGCCGCGTCGGCACAGTCGATGATCGCGCTCGACTCGGCGCGATCGAGCATGCGGAGCGAGATACGCAGGTTGGTGTTGGCGAGGATGTTCTCGTTGACCGAACCCGACGGCCGCTGCGTGGCGAGCACGAGGTGGATGCCCAGGCTGCGTCCACGCTGGGCGATGTCGACGATGCCGCTCACGAAGTCGGGCACCTCCTTGACGAGCGTGGCGAACTCATCGACGACGATGACCAGCGAGGGTGGCGCCTCGTCGGGGAAACGTTCGATCATCTCGGGAAGATCCTTCGCACGACCCTCCATCACGGCCATCCGTCGGTTGAGCTCGGCCCGCAGGGACGTCAGCGCTCGCACCGAGAGATCGGCGGAGAGGTTGGTGACGCAGCCGACCGTGTGTGGCAGCCGTTCGAACACCTGCGAGGACGCGCCGCCCTTGTAGTCGACGAAGAGGAAGTTGAGGCGGGACGGTGCGTAGCGGGCGGCGAGCGCGGCGACCATCGACTGGAGGAGTTCGCTCTTGCCGGCGCCCGACGTGCCGCCGATCAGGGTGTGCGGACCGTCGTGGACGAGGTCGAGATCGAGCGGACCGTCGACACCGATGCCGATCGGGAATCGCAGGTGGTAGCCGGTCTCGCGGAGCCAGTGGTCGGCAATCCAATCGGGCGTCGGCTTGCCCACACCGAGCACGTCGAGCAGCGGTGCCGTGCGTGGGATCGACGTCGCGAGCGACGCCGTCGATGCGTCGCGGACGGGCGCCAGCGCCCTCGCGACGCGGTCGGCCACGGCGCCGCGGACATGCTCGACCTCGAGCATGACGTCGTCGACCGCAGGGTCGGTCGACCACAGCCGGCCGATCATCGCCTCGCCCTCGCCTCGACGGACGTCGAGGATGCGCGACGCGTGGCGTGGCACGCCAGCCGACGTGGCCGCCAGCCAGACGATGCGCACACCCGCCGATGGACCGATCTCGAGCAGTCGGGACACCTCGGCCGGATCGGGCGCGAGATCGGCATCGAGCACCGCGAGGACTCGGGGCCAGTGCCGTCCGTCGTCGCGAACCCGGGGGCCTTCGCCAGATCCGTGGCGGTCCGAGCCGATCCGGAACTGGGCGACCTCGATCAGGTGGGCCACGAGGCGGTCGGCATCGCGTCGCGACGACACGGCGTGGTTGCCGGCGATCGGCGACGTGACCGACCTCACATGGGGGAGCCACTTCATCCAACCGAGCGGGCGCTCGGGGGCGATCGCTGCGGCCACGACGAGGTCTTCCGGACTGTGCAGCGTGACCGCTTGGACCAGCAGGGATGCGACGACGCCGTCGACGAGATCGGGTTCGCCGTGGACGCCGAGCACCGCATCGACGTCGAGGTCGACGGTCACCGGGACGTGATCGACCGTGTCGAGTCCGCCGATCGCCTCGCGCGCCTCGTCCCGCAGATCGGCGTCACCGCCACGATCGAGCGCGATCGGGAACCGAACGTCGTCCGCGCCGAGGCCGAGCCGGAGGGTCAGGAGATCGGGGGCCGTGCGCCCGCGTGCCCACAGGTCGATCGTGCGGTGCTCCGCGCGACGAACGAGGGCCGCGAGATCGGGGGCGGATCGGAGGCGTTCGATCCGTTCCGCATGACGCATCGCCTCGAAGCGCGCCCGCTGCTCGACCAGGCGGACCCGGAAGGCTGCGAGTTCGCGCCGAAACGCTCGCCGTCCGGTGCGGCGGTCCTCGATCGCGCCCGACACCATGACGATCGGCGAGATGAGGGTGAGCGCGAGGAACTGGACCTGCCTCGTGAAGCTGTACATCAGCAGCCCGGCTGCCAGCGGTGCGAGCACGGCGAAGACCTGGAGGCGGCGGGGGTCGGGCCGCTCGGGGATCGGGCCGACCGGATCGGTGTCGCGCTCGGCGACGATCGGCGGCCGGTACGGGGTGCGGTGGAACTCGATCTGACCGAGCCGGTCGACGTGCTCGTCGCGTCGTCGCTCGAAGGGTCGCAGGGCGATCCGTGTGCCACCGAGGCCGATCACGTCGTCCCAGGACACGATCGTCGGAACGCCGACCTCGACATCGTTGACGGTGACGCCGTTGGCCGCGTTCGTCGACGGTTCGATCGAGATGCGCCACCGACCGATGTCGTCGGGGCCGCCCACCTCGGCAGCATCGATCACCAGATCCGCGTGGTGGCGGGAGACCGAGGGGTCGTCGAGGACGACGTCGCAGTCGCGCCGGCGGCCGATCGTGAAGCGACCGGGTCGCAGGAGTCGACATCGACCGGAGTCGGGCCCGGCGATCACGTCGACGGCGAGGGCGCGACGAGGAACGACGTCGCGCGCTCGCGGTGTCCGACCGGACTGCGGCCCGACCACGAGCTCGTCACCCGACAGCAGGTCCGCCTCGCCCACGGGCACCCCACGACGCAGTCTGCGTCCGGTCCGCAGCGACGTCACCGCGAGGTCGTCGTCCGCGATGCCGAGCTGGCCGACGATCGCGTCGATGAGCTCGGCAACGGTGTGGCCGGTGTCGAGATCGACGATGAGATCGTGGTCGCGCCGGGAACCCACCCGGATCCGCAGTATCAGCTCGATGTGAGCATGGACGACCGGCTCGCCGGGGCCGATCGAGTCGGAAGGACGGTCGCTTCCCACCTCGGTGAGAGGACGGCGAGCGGCGACTCCGCCCGGCGACGGCGCCGTGTGAACGGCGTCGTCGCTCGGGGGGCGGACCACGGTGACGGTTGGCGTTGGCATGGGGACCCGACGGGTCGATCGTGGATCGCTCGGCTCAGCGGTCGGCTGCGACCACGCTGTCGACCTGACGCCGGATGAAGTCGCTCATGGTCGATTCCGCCGCGTCGCACTTCTGGCGGGCGGCCGTGGTGAAGCCACCGACGGCGTCGACGGCCATCAGCTTCGCGTTGCCCTCCCAGTCGGTCGCCTGCAGCCGCTGGAAGTTGGATGTCAGGCTGTTGCGGAGCTCGCTGAATCGGCGTGACAGGACCGGGACGATCGCTTCGAGCGCCGCGGTGTCGACGTCGACGTAGTCGACCGACTCGGGCACCGGCGGCGTGATCGGCCTCGGGTCGAGTTGGATCACGATCGGTGCGCCGCCGAGCGAGGCGGCGATGTTCGACGTCGACTGGCGCACGGCGTCGGCCATTGCGCCCATGTCGAGGTGGAGTCCGTTCGCGAACTCGGCCGCGATCCGGCCGCACTCCGTCTTGAAGGCGACGGCGTTCGGACCGAAGTACCGCACGGCGACGACCTCGTTGACCATCTCGACGAGGGACTGGTGCATCGCTTCGAAGAGCTGCTGTGCCTCGGTGCCGTACGCTCGCACGCTCTCGGGGTTGACTCGGATCAGGGTCATCGGGGTTCCTCCGCTCGGGTTCCGTCGAGCCCGGCTCTCGGGCACGGGGTCGACCGTAGGGCGCATCCACAACCGGGGGAATGGGGACAACTCCCCAGCACCGCACCCCCGATGAGCAGGGGAGATGTCCCCATTCCCCCGATCGGCGGGCACCGGTACCGTCGCCGCCATGCCCACCCAGACCGACTTCGACGAAGCCGCTCGTACCCTGCGCGGCACCCTCGCCACCCTGGCCACCAGTCGGCGTCACCTCGGTGCGGCGCAGGCGAACGACAGCCTCTCCGGCGGGTCGATCGCGCTCCTCGTCGACGCGGCGCTGAGCGTCTCCCAGGCGAACGTCGACGATCTCGCCGGCCGTGTCGAATCGCTCGCCTCGCTCTGCGATCAGCGCGCTCGCACCTGCGCCGAACACAGCGCGGCGTTGGAGCGGTGGCGCGTGCGCTCCGAGCAGTGGGAGCGCGACATGATGCGCTACCGCGGCTCAGTCGACGATCCGCTCCGAACCATTCCCTGGCCCGGGCCGGCACCGGTACGCCCGGTCGCGCCATACGCCTGGGTGGAGCCGTCGTGACCATCCTCGAGATCGAGCCGACGGCTGCGCGAACGGCGGCGCGCGACGCCGCGACCGCGGTGGAGCTGGTCACCGGCATGCGGGCCCAGGCGAGCGCAGCAGCGCGACTCGCCGCGTTGGAGTCGGAGCACGTCCCGTTGCTGGCCCTCGCCGACGAGCTCGACGACGAGGTGACGTCGATCGGAAGGTTGCTGGCGCTCACCGCGGATCGGGCCGAGGTCGCCGACGCCTCCTTCGGCTCGATGCTCGACGGGTGGATCGCGTCGTCGGCTGACGCCCTGCGTCGCTCGATCAACGACGGTGACGGCGCCAGCGTGGGCGCGTTGCTCGCCGCCGGGTCCGTGTCGTCGATCCGGCGCGAGCTCCTGGCGGCGCTGACCCCGGCGGTGGCCCACGCCTGGTTCGCATCGTTGCCGGCGTCGTCACAACTGGAGCTGGTCGCGGTGGACGAGGCAATGTTCACCGGCACCCCGGCGACGGCCGCGGTCGCCGACTGGAAGGCCGGCCTGGGGCAGAGCGAGCTGCAACAGCTGTTCTCGCTCCGTGCGATGCATCGGGCGGGCATCGATCCGCAGCTGTGGGATCCGTCGCTCGGGCTGGCGCACAACGCGAACACGATCGAGGCGGCCTACGAGTACTACGCCGACATGTATCGCAACGACCCCGAACGCTTCTGGTGGTCGGGGATGGCGGCACTCATCGGACCCAGCTTCTACGGCGGCTTCCAGGACCTGTCGACGTTCTCGTCACTCCTCGACGGCGCGGCCGACGTCGCCGGCGGGCCCCTCGGCTTCATCCTGCCCGGCAGCATTGCGAGCAAGCAGCTCGCGGCACTGGGCTCGCGGGAGATGGCCGACGAGTTGGAGTGGTACCAACGACAGCTGCTGTTCATGCAACAGGAGATCTTCCTCGACATGGCGACCGCGCACGAGGCGTACCTCGACGGGGGTATCGACACGATCGAACGTCTCTACGCGATCGATCGTTACGACTACCGCGCCGAGACGATCGGAGCCTGGCGACAGATCGACGAAGGGTGGCGTACGGGCGACCAGGAGCTCATCGCAACGGGGAATCAGACGCTGCTGCGGCGCGAGCAGGAACTCGTCATCGCCGACGACTACATCCGTATGCACGAGCGGCCGGTGACCGGGGCGGCCGTCACGTTCCTCATGACCGCGGTCGGGGCGCCGTCGGTGCCCGGCGCCCGGACGTACGCCGAGGTGTTCCCGGCCACGCTCGAGATGAGCCAGTACGTCGGTACGCCGCGACATGTCCCGGAACCGCCCGGGCTCGGATGGCTGCCCGATGTACCGCTGCCCCACGTCGGCGCCGAGGGCACGATCTTCGTCGAGACACCGCTGCCCGACGGCAACATCGCGAACTTCGACGACCGCTGGGCGCTGATCGAAGCCGACACGCTGCCGGTGTACGTCGACCTGGCCGCCAACCATCCCGATGCGATCCTGCGGGTGTTGGAGACGCCGATCGGTGAGCGCGCCGAGGACTACACGTTCGTCAACCGGCTCGACGATCTCATCGACGACGCGGTGACGAACTGGGGCGTCGGCCTCGACCTCGACCTGGTCATCGGCTGGTGAGCTGGCGTCTGGTGATGAAGGCTGCCACGGCCCTCGGCCTGCTCGCGGTGACCATGACGGTCGGGACGGTGACCGCCTGCGGCACGCTGCGGTCCGGGCCGACGGTCTGGGATCTCCGGACGCCGACCTACCCGAGCGACATCGACCCCGAGCGGCACTCCGCCATCGAGCACCGGGGAGCGTCGTCCTACACCGTCATCCTCCCCCACCGCTCGATCGAAGGGAGGTTCGCGCTGGTCCGTGCGACCTCACCGGTCGCGGTCGAGCTCGATCCGTATCGATCGATTCCCACTCACATCGACACCGTCAGCCTGGCGTTCGACGCTGCCGATCAACCCGATGATGTCCTCTCCAACCTCGAGACGGTGCGCGATCTGTTCGACGTCGACGGTGTCGATCTGACCGAGATGGAGGCGTTCGTCGACGACTTCCGGTCCACGGTGACGGCGAACGGCGGCGAGATCGACGACGAGGACTTCGTGCCCGGGAGCAGCGGCTTCCGGACCATCACGCTCGGCGTGGTCGGTGACGAGGCGATGAAGGTCGTTCTGCTGATCGGCGTGGGCGACGACGAGTTCTCGATGACCATCGTCGTCCGGTTCGACAACGGCACGACCGACGACTGGACGTGACGCCGGCGGGAGGGTGGCGGCGTCAGCGACCCTTCGGTGTCGCCGCAGGGACCTCCCAACCGGCTGGCATGTGGGCGAAGTCGAAGAACGGAGCCTCGTCGCCGGCGGCGACGGCGTCCTCGATCTGATCGTAGAAGCCCTTGCCGGTCTCCTGGGCGAAGGTGATCGCGACCTCCTCGTCGGAGTCGCCGACGCGCGGGCGCTGGCAGTACTCGGGGAAGCTGGCTTCGGCGGCGTCGCCCTCTTCGTAGCCCCGGGCGAACACCTGCTTGAGGGTCCCGAACCCATCGTTGCGGACGAGCACCTGCCCGCGTGGTGTGCCACCCATCGACTGGAGGTGGGTCAGGAATTTGTCGAGATCGTGGGTGTCGTACGCGACGTGCTGACACGAGTGATCACCGTGACGCTCGACGAACTTGGTGACCTGCGACCGCTTCGCACGGTCGATGCCCTCGATGAGGGCGACACCGAACTCGCCGAAGTCGATGCACCAGATCTTCATGCTCGAGTCGGGATCGTCCGGCCGGACATCGTCGATGCGGTTGATGAGGGTGCCGCCTTCGACCTCGATGTGGAACCAGGCCCACTGTTCGATGTTGCCCTGGGCGACGGCGTACGAAATGTGGTCGACCTTCTTGAGATGTGACATGTCGGCGTGCCTCCTGCGTTGGGTGGTCGTTCGATGCCAACACATCGGCCGGTGAATCGCAACAGTTCTGAACAACAAGCCCAATTCGGGTGGAAGATATGGACGGTCTGTCCTTGCCGGGTGCTGTGACGTACGTCATGCTGGACGCCGTGACCAGGCCGCTCGACGAGATCGATCTCGCCCTGTTGCGGGCGATGCGCGCCACCCCGCAGGCGTCGGTGACCGACCTGGCGGCGGTGGTCGGTATCGCCCGCGGCACCGTCTACTCCCGGCTCGACCGGCTCCGGCGGGAGGGCGTGGTGACCGGGTTCGGACCCGACGTCGACGCGGCTCGAGCCGGGCTCGGCGTGCTCGCCTTCGCGACGCTCGAGATCACCCAGGGGTCGCACGAGTCCACGACCGCAGCGCTGGCGGCCATCCCCGAGATGGTCGAGATCCACACCGTCACCGGGCCGGGCGATCTGGTGTGCCGGATCGTCGCCCGTTCGAACGATCACCTCCACGAGATACTGCAACGGATCGCGGCGATCGAGACCGTGAGCCGCAGCGAGACCCACCTCGCGCTGTCGACCGAGCTCCGCCGCGCCGACGTCGACGTCGTCGTCGACCTCGGCCCGCCCAGCAGCTGAAGGGGTCGGCGGACACGTCTCCGCGCGAGTCGACCGGGTCGTCCCGCCAGGGAGACGGGGCGACCCGGCCAACGGTTGGGTCACCCGCGCGGCCGGGCTCGGGAGCCCGACCGCTGTGGTGGCGTCACCGTTGCGGCAGCATCTCGGCGCCGTAGAACGCCAGACCGCTCGGGCAGGCAGCGGTCGCGCTGGCGTCGACGGTGATCGTGGCGCCGAGGTCCGTCACCGCATGTCCACCGTCATCGGTGACGGTGAGACCCTGCGGGTAGATGGCGACGGCGACACGGGCCGGCTGCGGGGTGGTCCCGCAACCGGGGGCTGCCACGGTGTGGTCGGCGATCGCGTACAGCGCGCCGTCCACCCGGAACAGCCCGGCCGAGATCAGTCCGTCGATCTCGACGTTCAGCCATCCCTGTGGGGTCGACCGGATCACGGCCTCGTCCACGTCCGGCACGGTGCCGCACGTGGTGAACCCGGTGCAGTAGACCTCGTCGAAGGTCAGGTCGTAGGTGCCGATCAGGTCGACGCCGACGAGCGACGCATCGAAGGTGATCGGGAACAGGTCGGTGATCGCCGTCAGCTCCGCCTGCGTGGCGGTGAGCGCCTGGGTCCGGATCAGCAGGTCGGCTTCGAGCACGTCGATCCGAACCAGTGCGGTTGCACGCTCGATCGCGAGTGTGTCGATCCTCGCATCGAGGCCGGCGAGTTGATCGATGAGGTCGTTGCGTTCGGCGATGACCGCATCGCTCGTGGCCTCGAGGGCGGCGAGCTCCTCGACGAGGCCGTCGCGGATGGCGGTGACCTCATCGGTCGTGAGCTCGAGCGTCGCCAGCTGATCGACGAGGTCGTCGCGCTCGGCGATGACGGCATCGCTGGTGGCTTCGAGCGCTGTCAGCTGCGTCGAGAGCTCGTCGCGCTCGGCGACGGTCGTGTCGAGGTCGGCCTGGAGCTCGGTCACCTGTGCGACGAGGTCGTTGCGCTCCGCGGTGAGCGTCTCGATCGTCTCCCGGTTCTCCTGTTCGGTGGCAGTCTGATCGTCACCGGTCGTGAACCCGATGATCGTGCCCATGGCACCGAGCACGGCGGCCACCAACAGGATGGCCACCAGCACCTTTGCGTTTCGCGGCCAAGGCGCTGTCGTGTGAGGCGTGATCGGTGGCAGGTGTTCCGGAGGCGAGTACTCCGGTGTGAACGTCGGCATGGTCTTCTCGGCCACCCCGGAACCATTGGTCCTGTGGAGAAGATCCAACATGATCCTCACCTCTCCTTCGGACCGGTAGCCCGGAGGTTCCGGCCCCTGCCGCAGCCTGGCCGAGGGAGGCCAGGCCTCCCAACTCTCAGTGTGACGGTGTGCCGACTGCACGGGTAGTGCCGGACGGCCCCAACCGTCTCGTTCGGGGTCTGACCCCAACCGAGACGGTCGAAGGGTCATTGGTCGGTGGTTCGCGTCCCGACGTCCTGCGACAGTGGGACGCACGAGCATGTCCTTTCGCGATCGATGCGCAGGGAGACCGACGCACCTCTGGAGGCCGGCGTGAACGCAGCGGACCGTCCACGTCTGACACGACGCGGGTTCCTCGCCGGGACGATCGCGGCCGCGCTCACGGCGTGCAGTGACGGTGGTGGCGAGAGCGAGCCGACGTCCGGTCCGTCGACGACCGGCTCGACGACGTCACCAGCGACCGCCCCAGCGACGACACCGCCACCCCCGTTTCCGTATCCGTTCACGATCGGGGTCGCATCGGGCGATCCCCTCCCCGACGGCGTGATCCTGTGGACACGACTCGTGACCGTGGACCCACTTCCCGATGACGACGTCGACGTCGAGTGGGAGGTCGCGACCGACGTCGGCATGACCGACGTCATCGCCGCCGGAACCGTCCCGGCGATCGCCGCGCTCGGGCATTCGGTGCACGTCGACGTGCCCGGTCTCGCGCCCGACACGGAGTACCACTACCGATTCCGAGTGGCGGGCTACGAGACCGAGCCGGCCCGAACCCGGACCCTCGCCGCGCCGGGCACGACGCCGGAGCGGTTCCGATTCGCGTTCTCGTCGTGTCAGAACTGGGAGCAGGGCTACTATGCCGCCTACCGCGACCTCGTCGAGCGGGGCGAGCTCGACGCATTCGTGTTCCTCGGTGACTACATCTACGAGTACGCGAGCGGCGGTTACGCCGATCCCCGCAGCCGAGTGACCGGCCAGGATTTCGAGTGCGTGACGGTGGAGCAGTACCGGGCGCGGTACGCGCTGTACCGCTCCGACCCGCTGTTGCAGGCGGCCCATGCGCTCGTTCCGTGGATCATCACCTGGGACGATCATGAGGTCGACAACGACTACGCGGATGAGGTGAGCTCGAGTGACGATGCACCCGATGGGTTCCTGGCCCGGCGATCGGCCGCCTACCAGGTCTGGTACGAGCACATGCCGGTGCGGCTCCCCCAACCTTCGGGGCCTGACTACGACATCTATCGGTCGTTCGCGCACGGAGACCTCGTGCAGTTCCACGTGTTGGACACGCGTCAGTACCGTTCGGACCAACAGCGCAACCCCCCGTTCGTGGCATCGATCGGCAGTGCCGTGCAGGAGCGCGACGAGGAGTTGATGGCGTCGCCCGATCACACGCTGCTCGGTGAGGCGCAACGGACTTGGCTGCTCGACGGTGTCGCCGCGTCGACGGCGATCTGGGACGTGCTCGCGCAGCAGGTGTTCATGTTCGGCGGGAACGCCGTCCAGGGCGCCGATCCGCCGATCATCGTGGTCGACACGTGGGACGGCTACTCGGGCGAGCGACAGCGCGTGCTCGAGAGCATCAGCGGTTCGGTCGACAATCTGGTGGTGTTGACGGGTGACTTCCATTCGGCGGCGGTCGGGGATCTCCGTACCGATCCGTTCGACCGCTCGCTGCCGGTCGTGGGGACCGAACTGATGGCATCGAGCATCTCGTCGGCGTTCTTCGACGACTCTGTGGATGTGGGAGCGCTCGTCGAGAGCGCGATCGCCGCGAACCCGCAGATCAAGTGGTTCGATTCGAGGCGCGGCTACACCCTCTGCGAGGTCACGCCCGAACGCTGGCTCGCGACGTTTCGTGCGGTCACCGACCCGTTCGACGAGGCAAGTGCGGTTGAGACGATCAGCGAATGGCAGATCAACGCAGGCACGCCGGGCACGCAACCGGCGGTCGGTGGGTGATCATCCCGTGGGCGAAGGGGGACGTGAACTCCGATTCCGAGGGTTTTCCACAGTCCGCCGGAGTCCAGGAAATGCCGATCTAGCTGGGCTTTCGCGAACTACAGTGCTGTAACGTGCTGACCGCTTCTACCCGGTTTCTACCCGTCCGGTAGAGATTCCGGTAGAGAAATCGGTAGACGTCCGGCCCCGTGTGGCGCGCCGCGACTGATTCTCCGTGCTCCGCGTTGGCCGACCGCCTCGAATGCACGACCTGGAGAGTCGTGCTCAGTTCGCGGACACGGCGAGAGTGGTCGCGGCTGCCGATGCGTCGCATTCTGCAATGGATTGGCGGCGCGGAACACGCCGAGCGGTCGGCGACGCGAGTGGCCCGCCCCGCGGCACTACACCGGCACGGCGCTCAGGTAGAGGCATCGACCGAGCAGAGCGGCTTGGAACGCCTCCAGGGACAGCTCCTTCCTCGGGGACCACACGCGCTCACCCGCCTCATCCACCACCACGGCGCACGCCGAATCGAGGACTCGGGCCGCGACCAGACGAGCGAGTCGCTCGACGGCATCCGGCTGCGGCTCGAGGTCGTGGCTTACGCAGAGCGCCCCGAGCCACGGCCGCGGCTTGAAGAGCTCCGCCTCACGGGTCACATCGCGCCAGAGCCGCCCAGCACGAAGCTCCACCCGATCGAGCCAATCATCGTCAACTCCATCGATGTCGATATCCACGAACAGGAGCGGTTGACCGGAGACGGAGAGCTCGACGGGCCACGCGGTCCGTGCCGGAGGCGTGCTCGCCACCGTGGATCGGAGACCGGCAGCCTTCGCTGCCGCCTGAACGAGAAGCGATGTCCACTCCGCGCCGCCGTCGGTGAGGTGCTGACCCGCGAGAAGCGATCTCCGAGGGCCGGAAGTATCGACCTGCAACATGCTCATGCGCCCGATCTTGTCACCACCGCGCAAACGCTTTGCGCGTTGCGATCGCCGATAGTGCGACGCGCAAAGTGATGCATTCGGCGCTTGGGCGAGCCCAGCGGGGGCATGAGCCGCCGACGCAGTCCTGGGCGTTGACGAGCGCGTCGGCGATCGGCGATCGTGGCGCATGTCCTACAGCATTCAGCTCGACCTGGAGTTCGGCGCGGTGAGCGCATTCCTCGGCCACCTGTCCGGGACCGTCGTCGAGCTCACGATGTCTGCCAGTGACCAAAGCGAGATCCTCTGCGCGATAATCGACGGCGAGGCGGACAGCGACCGTGGCGTTCCCGGCATCAAGGTCCGCCGGTTCGACGACGAAGTCGGCAGGGCGGTGGGCGCCCCGTTCGTCATCGACGTCGACGATGTCGTGGGGCTCTCGCTCTACTGATCACCGTCAACATAAAGCTGGCTCGCGAGTTGCGCCGTCCATTCCGCAAGTTAAGTGCTACTCTTTTCTTGCAGCGGGGAGACGACATGTCGGTCCGGAGCACAACGAGAGACTGGGTAATGTCACGGCCTCCCGGCACGTACTTCACGACGTCGGACGTGCCTGGCACCCGCGGATCCGTCGACTCAATGTTGTCGCGCCTCGCCACGCCGGACGGTCCGATCCAGCGTGTCCGGCAGGGCGTGTACTGGCGGCGGTCCGTTCCGACCCGCTTCGGTAGCGCCCGACCCGACCCCGCGGAAGCCGCCATCGTCGCGGCCGGTCCCGGGGCGGGGCTGGGGGGAGCCTCCGCTGCGAACAGCGTCGGCCTCTCCACGCAAGTGCCGCGGCAACCTCAAGTCGCCGTCGTCGGCCGCGCACCGAAAGGGCTCACCGGCGTGCAGGTGATTGCCCGCGCAAACCCGCACCGGGTTCTGCTGACACCGACCGAAGTTGCGGTCCTGGAGAGTGTCCGAGACTTCGATCGCTACGTCGACGTCCCGTGGCCGCAAGCTCGGCGACGCCTGCGGCGTCTCGCCTCCGACGGCAAGATCGACCTCTTCAAGATCGCCGAAGTCGCCGCGCATGAACGGAGCGCCGGACTTCGAGACCGCATCGCCGATCTGGTCACGTCGTGACGGCCAGGCGTGCGGCTCTTGAACTCCGCTCTTCGGGGTTCTCCCCCATCGGTGGAGCAACGAACGTTGTCTCGGACACAGCGACGAGGGTGGGCCACGAAATTCCAGCTGACTTGGCCGGGCCGTTGGCTACGTTGCGGTCATGAGCGCACCGACGCCGGCCGACGAGATCCAATGCCTGTTCTGCGACGATGACTTCGTGCCGGGACGGCGTGGCGAAGACATCGTCTCAGACTGGTACGGCAAGGCGATCGGACGACCGAACGATGTCACAGTCGCGTTGCGCACGATCGCGCCCGACGGATCAACGTCTGGGGATCACTTCCGCGTGTCGCAGACGATCTCGGCGAAGGAGTTCCGGCTCCCGAACGTATGCCCGAGCTGCAACAACGGGCCGCTGTCAGCTATCGAACGCTCCAGTCGGGACGTCCTGTTCGGTCTGATGAGTGGGGTCGGGAGATCGCTGGACCCGAGCGATCAACGCCTGATCGCCTCGTGGGCACTGCTCAAGGCGATCACGTACGACGCGACACAGCTGAACCCGGTCCTGCCGCGCCCACTTGGCAAGCGTCTTGTCGATTCTGGTCCGATTCGAGACTTCGGCGTGATGTTGGGCCACTACGAGTCGCGCTCGCCGACAGAGGTGTCGCTGATTCGGCACCACAGCACGCTCTCGATGACCGGCTCAGAGCAGCCGGCGTGGGTGTCGCGCACCACGCTGGTCTTCGGCCACCTCCTTCTCTCGGTGGCGATGGTGGTCGATGGATGGGTGCCGGTCGAGTTTCTTGTCCACCGCGACGTTGCCACGGCAGTTGACATCTGGCCGCCGCGAATCGGCGACGAACAGCGTTCCATCTCATGGCCGCCCGAGGAGACGATCACTGCGACGACGCTTCTGCAGTTCGTCTGACGGCAGCTCGCACCAGCACATGCCGGCCGGAGCGCCCGGCATGCGAGAACGTCGCCCCGATTGACGAGCTCAGCTCAACGGGCCAACGCCCGGCGCCCAACACGGTAATCGGGCAGTTTGGCGAGTATCTGACTTTCAGGGTTACGCCAAACTATGCTCAAACTCATGCATCCTGAGGTTCACAAGTCCCTCGAGCGCGTGCTCACCGGTGAGCAGCCTGGACAGGTGGAGTCGTACACCCTCGACTTCAAGCAGGAGGCCGGGTCTGTCAGTGCGACCGAGAAGCTTCTTCGAGACGCCGCCATTTGCTTCGCGAACTCCGACGGCGGCACGATCGTGCTGGGGGTCGACGACGACGTGCCAGGCACGGGGGCTTTCATCGGCACTGATTTCGACGCGCAATTCGCTCAGCGACGCATCTACGAGCTGACCCAGCCCTCGATTCTGGTGGACAGCGAAGAGCTCTCGTTCGAAGGAGCCCGGCTCCTTGTCATCACCGTTCCTCGCAGCTTCGAGATCCACGCTGACAAGCAAGGACGGGCGACCCGCCGAGTTGGCACGGACTGCCTGCCGATGAGTCCTCAAGACCAAGCGATGCTGCGCGAAGAACGTCGGGGGGTCGACTGGTCCGGTGACCGGAGCGACCTGTCCGCCGGCGACGTCGACACCCGAGCGCTCGACGCGGCTCGACGCCGGCTGCGACAGGGCGGTGGGGCGACGAGCGAGCTCGCTGATCTCAGCGACATCGAGCTCCTGCGCGGGCTGGGCGTCGTCGACGATCAAGACCGCCTATTGCGCTCGGGCGAGGTGCTCTTCTGCAGCCGATCCGACTCCGCTTCATGGGTCGTGTACCAACACCGCGTGACCCCGGGCGGGGAGGCAACCCTCGTGGAACGCCTCGACGGACCGCTCGTCCTTGTCATCGATCGGCTGATCGAGTTGGCCTGGGCACGACGGCACGTAACGCCGCTCAACCTCCCCGACGGAACGCAACTCGAGGTCGCCGACTTCCCAGAGGTGGCGATTCGTGAAGCCGTGGCCAATGCACTGCTGCATCGCGAGTTCCGGCTTGGAGCGCCGGTCACGGTCGAGCATTCACCGAGCGTCTTCGTCATTGAGTCCCCAGGCCCTCTGGTCGCCGGCGTCACGGAGCAGAACATCCTGACCCATCCGTCGAAACCACGGAATCGCAGTCTGTTCCAGGCTGCAAGGAAGCTCAGGATCGCGGAAGAGACGGGCCGCGGTGTCGACCGCATGTTCCGGGAGCTGCTGCGTTCCGGGCACGACTCGCCGACGATCTCGCAAACGGTGGACACAACGCGCGTGGCGTTCGTCGGCGGCGCGCCACGGACGCAGGTCGTGCGCTTCGTCGAGCAGCTCCCGGAAGCGGAGCGGGAAGACGTCGACACGCTGCTCGTTCTGTTCACGATGCTGACCGAGCGTTCGGTGACGGCAGCAGACGTCGCACCGATAATCCAGAAGAGTGAGCACGAGTCCGAAGCCGTCCTACGGCGCCTCGCGGACGATGAGCGTGCCATTCTTGAGCCGACGCGCGAGTCAGCGCGGCTGAAACGATCCGAGTACCGACTTCGGGCCTCGGCACTTGGTGTTCTTGGCAGCGCTGTTCGCTACCACCGGCGAACGGTCGACGACATCGATCGCAAGGTGATCGCCCACGTGCAGGAGTACGGCCGCATCAGCAATCGAACGCTGCAGAACCTTTTCGACATCGATACCTATCGAGCTCGCGACGTTCTTAAAGATCTGCGAGAGCGGGACGTACTGATCAAGACGTCCACACAGGAACGAGGCATCGCGGTGGAGTATGGGCCGGGGCCGAAGTTCCCCAAGTCGAAGCGCCGTCGGGCGGCGCCCATCCGGAACCAGGAACCGTCATCCGACACGCTCTTCGAGTAGCCGGGCCGAGATCGCTTCCCACGCCCGTCAGCTGGTGCTGCGGTACTTGAAGAGGGACTTGCGGGCGGCTTTGGCAATGCGCTTGTCGGGGTGGTGGCCGCCGACCGCGGCAAGTACGTCGCCCGTGGCGGGCCCGGGGACGCGCCACGCTGTGTTCAGCATGGTGTCGATTCCGGGTTCACCGGCGGCCGGAGTCGCCCACGCTGCCGCTGCTGCGTCGGGGCCCCACAGTTCGATAACGGTGTGGAGCAGCCGAACCCATCCCCCGGGGTCCCCGGCGCGGTCCATCTCCTCGGGTGACGCAGCGAGGGTGTCGACACGGAACACGGTAACGAAGTCGGCGAGGTCGGAATGCGTGCGCAGCGTTTCGACGGCGGCGTTGGCCGGCGCACCGATCCGCAGGAGTGCTCGGAAGCCGAGCCCGCGCCCTGTCTCGTCCGCCCTCGGGGAGCGCAGCGCACACCTCTGCGGCGGCGCTTTCGCCGTGGTGGTCGAGCCACGCGTCGATCTCACTGCTAGCGACGTCGTCGGCGAGGTCGCCACGGCTCGGAGGAGTTCGCCGGCGGAGAGCTCGCGCAGGGTGCCGACGACGGGAGCGTCGGTGAGCCGTGACGCCATCCGCTGCAGCGCCCACAGACCGAGCGGTGCGAGTCGTACCTCGCCGCCGATGCGATCGACGCCGCCGTACTTGCCGACGGTTCTGACCTCGTCGGCGAGCTCGACGATGCCGAGTTCCAAGAGACGATCGAGCGCATGACGGAGCGCTTGCTCGACGAGGCCCCGGTGGTGCTCGAGCTTGTCGGCGGGGACGTCGGACAGGTCGTACTCGTCCTCGAGGACATCCCACATCGTCTCGGCGAGTTCGTCGACCTCTCGTAGCTCGCGATGACGGTACAGCTCGAGCAGTAGTGGGGAGAGCTGCACGTCGAGTTCCTCGGCGTACCAGCCGAAGCCGTAGTTGTCCTTGCGGTACCGGTGCTGAGTCGGGCCGACGCGCTGCAACATCACGAGGAACGCTCCGTACGCCGTGTCGAGCGGCGCATCGACCCAGCCGGCATTCGGCCCGGGAACCAGTTTGCGTCCTTCGACATCGAGCATTCGGGTCTCGAGCGCGATCCGATAGGTCCAGTCGACATCGCTGAGTTCCTCGCTGCTCACCGTCCTGAAAACCTCATCACCGATCTGCTCATCGAAGCGGTCGTCAGTGCCGAGCACCGCGACCAACTTCTTGCCGTCGGCAAGCTTGAGATTCCCGCGATCAGTGACCGCGCGGCCGACCCCGATGTAGTGGACGAGCGCCGTGAGGCGACGCACGAGTGGGGTCTCGGTCGCGAGATCACGCAGTTCGTCCTCGGGCGCCAACACCACTGGCGGGAGCGATCCGAACACAGCACGCAGGAGGCCATCGCCCGGCGCAGGCAGTCGACCGAGGACCTGGTCGCGCTCACCGAGTGAGCGGGAGTTGAAGTCCTCCATCCATCGCCCTATTGCGTTCTCATCAGACAGGTCGGTGCCCTCGGCCAATGCGGTCGACCACATGCGCTTGCCGAACGACCAGTTGTCCTCGTCGTTCATCGCCGAGATGAACCGCGAGGCTGACAGCTCGACGTACTCGGCGAGGACCTCGAACGGCGGCGAGTGGTCGGGTCGACGGCCCGCCATGAATCGCAGAAACGAGGCGAAGCCCGGTGGGACTTCTGCGATCCCCTCGCCGTCCAACATGACCTTGGCTGGGTACAGGCCGAAGAGGATCTCGTCGATGTCAGCCGGTGACCAGTGCAGGATGTCACCGTCGAGGTAGCCCCACTTGAGATCGAGTAACTGCTCGGCGACCCGCTCGAACGTATCGCCGCCAGAACCGGCGAACTCCTCGATCAGCCGATCACGTGCCCTCTCGAAGGCAACCTGATCTTCAGGTCCGAACACCTCATCCACCCGAACCACGGTAGTGACTTGCTGTCCGGCGTTCCCCCCTTCGAGATCACGGCGATGGATTCACTCGAGCCAGTTATGACAAACATGTTCGAGCATCGCGCCGATGAAACAAGTTGGTCATAACTCCTGGGCCTGCACCAGCGCCGGCGCTGGTCCTCAGGCCACCGCCTCGTAGACGCTCTTGCCGTTGCCTTCGTAGCTGGTGAAGACGTGTTCGAAGAGGTCTTGCGGCCTTGCGGCTGAACAGGGCGCGGTCGTAGATGTCGGGGAGGCCGGCGTCGAGGACCTCCTCGATGCCGACCTGGACGGCTGCTCGGGTGACCTGCCTGTTGCGCCAGTCGAGGACGAGCAGCTCGCGCTTCAGCTTGTCGAGGAGCTCCCGGGCGACCGCCTTGACCTTGCCTTCGTCCGCGGTCGACAGGATCGGGTCGGGCTTGGTGAGCAGGTCGAAGACCGCGAGCTCCTCCTCGGTGAGCTCCTCGCGGACGTGACGTTCCTGTTCCTCGTTCAGCGTCGTCGGCGAGCTTGCTTGAGCTCCTCGAAGAACTCCTCGATGTTCTTCGAGCCGGAGTTGTAGCGGTCGATCATCTCGTGGAGCTTCTCGGCGTAGTCGACCCGCGTCGGGTTCAGTCGGACCATGCCGCTCGATGCGTTGCTCGAGCGACGCCTGCAGCCGAGCGGCAGCGGTCGCCTTGTTGCCCGTGGCGAACAGCGCGGCGAGTGCGTCGAAGTCGATCTGGGTGAGATCGACCTGGACGACCTTCCAGCCGGGTCGATCACGAACGGCACCGCGCCGACCGACTCCTGCAGCAGTTGCTCGACGTCGGCCATGCACGCCGGAGATGTCGGGCTTGCCGGTCTCCATCCGGATCTTCTGCGCGAGCCGCACGATCACCGACATGAGCGGCTGCGCCTCGGTCGCGGCCGGGTGCGGCTTGACCGCCTTCCACTGGGTGGCGCACATGTCGGCTCGGGCGAGGAACCCGCGGCGCACGTCGTCGGGCTGAATCAGACTTGTCGGCGGCCCCGATGAGCCAGGCGACCCAGTCGAACCCGGCGACGCCGATGCCCTCCGAGAGCGTCACTCCGTGCCGGGCGGCGTAGTACTCGATGCCGTCGAGCAGCTCGGCGAGCTCCTCGGCCTGCACCTCCTTCGCCTCGACCGGCAGGTCGCCAGGCTCGACGCCGCCGCCGGACCCCGACCCGTAGATCGCCAGCGCCTCCTGGAGGTTCCGGAACACGCCGATGTAGTCGATGATCTCGCCGGCCTGCTTGCCCTGGAACACCCGGTTGGCCCGGGCGATGGTCTGCATCAGCGTGTGGTTGCGCATCGGCTTGTCGAGGTAGATCGTCGACGTCGCCGGGGCGTCGAACCCGGTCAGCCACATCGCGCACACGAACACGATCCGCAGCGGATCGTCGGGGTCCTTGAACTGGGTGTCGAGGTCCTCGTCGACCATCCGCTTGCGATGCGGGACGATGTCGACGCCCTTGGCCGCCATGTCGGCGATCTCGTTCTGCGACGCCGACACCACGACCGCCATGTCGGTCGACTCCAGCAACTCGGCGAGCTTGTCGCTCCAGCGCCTCCCGGTGCTCGTCGCTGACCGCGTCGAGCGACCCGTAGATGCTGTCGATCTTGTCGCTGCCACTCGCGCTGCACCCTGTCGTACATCTTGACGGCGGTGGCCTTGTCGATCGAGATCACCATCGCCTTGCCCTGATGGCCCCGGCCGATGAAGTGATCGACGAGGTCGTCGGCGATGGTGTCGAGCCGGTCGTCGTCGGTGATCAGGTGGTACTCGCGGGCGAACTCCCGGGCGAGGCGCTTCTCCTGGTCCTCGTCGAGCTCGGCCTCCTCGAGGATCTGTTCCATGTCGTCGTTGAAGTCCGGGTTGACCAGCTGCACCTCGGGCGAGCGGTTCTCGTAGTAGAGCGGCACCGTCGCCCGGTCCTCGATCGACTGGCGGAAGTTGTAGACCGACACGTAGTCGCCGAACACCTCCCGGGTCCGCTCCTCCCCGGCGATCAGCGGCGTCCCGGTGAAGGCCAGGAACGCTGCGTTCGGCAGGGCGTTGCGCAGGTTCAGCGCCAGCGTGTCGTACTGGGTGCGGTGCGCCTCGTCGGCGATCACGATGATGTCGTCCCGCTCCGACAACACCGGATAGGTCTCGCCCGGTCTCGGTGCGGAACTTCTGGATCAACGTGAACACGTACCGGTGGTCGCCGTCCCGCAGCAGCTGCTGGAGATGCTCGCCCGACGTCGCCTGCGGACCCGCCTCGCCGCCTTGCGGTTCGGTCACCGCCCCGGTCGACACGAAGTTCTTGTAGATCTGATCGTCGAGGTCCTGGCGGTCGGTGACGACCACGAACGAGTACCGGCCCGACACCTTCCGCAGCGCCTTCTGCGCGAAGAAGATCATCGAGAAGCTACTTCCCCGACCCCTGGGTGTGCCAGAACACGCCGAGCCGGCCCTGGTTGCCCTCGATGTCCTCGCAGCGAGTCGAGCGCGTTGTTGACGCCGAGCACCTGATGGTTCTTCGCCAGGATCTTGATCAGCCCGCCCGGCACCTCCTGGAACAGCGTGAAGTTCTCCACCAGATCCAGCAGCCGCGCCGGGTCGCACACCCCGCGGATCGCTGTCTCGATCGACGTCGACGGCGGATCGTCCTCCGACGACACCCGCTTCCACTCCCCGAAGTGATCCCACGGCGCCGAGAACGACCCGACCTTGGTGTCCGCACCGTTCGACAGGATCGTGACCCCGTTGAACCAGAACAGCTGCGGGATCGAGTCCCGGTAGTGGGTGAGGTTGTCGTCGTAGGCGTGCTGGTGATCGACCTGCGGCGCCTTCAACTCGACGAACACCAGCGGGATCCCGTTGACGAACCCGACGATGTCCGCCCGGGTCTTGTACAGCTCGCCGGTCACCGTGAACTGGCGGACCGCCAGCCAGTCGTTCGCCGACAGGTCGTCCCAGTCGACGAACCGGACCGTCACCGTCCGCTTGTGACCCGTCGTCGGCCCGGGTCTCGACCTTCGCCCCGTCCCGCAGCAGCTTCCACACGTCACGGTTGTTGCGCACCTCGGCACCGGCGGGACGCAGCCGCACCAACTGCTCGACCGCATCCGCCAGCGCCGCCTCCGGCAGATCCGGGATTCAACCGCTCGACCGCCGCCACCGAGCCGATGGCCGCAGCACCGACCTCCCCCGGATGCTCCCGACCGAACATCCCGTCCGGGAACGTCTCACCCGTAGGCGTCGGCCGTCGCCCAGCCCAGCTCGTCGAGCAGGTCGAGCGTCGCCAGCTCCAACTCCCGCTCGTCGTGCTCGAAGCTCACGACGCCAACCACTCCGTCTCGATGTCCAGCTCCGACACGTCGATCTCCCCCGACACCAACTTCGGCAGCAGCAGGTCCCGAGTCGAGCGCAGGTTGGCGTTCTGATCGACGAGCTGTCAGGACGAGCTTGAACATCGGGCCGACCAGCGTCCTCGAAACGTCGACGAAGTCGGCTGGCGGTGGAGCACGACAGCGGAAGCCGCTCGACGGCCGTCTCCTGGACGCGCTGCCGCCCGCTCGCGTCCGACCATGCTCGTGATCGCGTGCCGCGGAACTCGGCCGTGCGGGCGAAGCAGAGTAGACGAACGTCGGCGTCACTGTTCGGGCACGCATCACGATGAACTCGGTGGAACCGCAGGCGATCTCATCGCCGTCGACGGAACTGGACGAAGCCAGTCTTCCCAGTCTCCAGGCAGCGGCGTGATCCGAGCCAGGAGCGTGTCACCGTCTCGGAACTTGGACCCGCTCGGCTGCGTCATCGACGTCTCCGACCCGTCGATCACCGATCGAGCCGCTCGTCGAACTGCGCATCGGCACGAAGCGAACCTGCTGACGCGCTTGCCGACGCCGCTCGACGAGGCTTCAGCGTCGCATGGCGTCGACTACCGTCGCCACCTCCCACCCGTCGGGGATCGGGCCGAGGGGCGAGTCGACGAGCGGGACGTCCTCGTGGCCGGGGAACCGGAAGTTGACGAACCACTCCCGGTACACCGCCTGCGCCATCTCCTCCAGGATCTCGATCCGCCGCAGGTTGTTCTCGATCAACTCGTCATACGCCGCCAACACCGCCGCGATCTTCCGCTGCATCGGCAAGGGCGGAGCTGGAACTGGAACGCCGACGAGTCTCGACTTGCAGGTGCTCGACGGTCGCACCGGAGCCCAGCCGCTCGGAGAGCGCCGAACGCGAGGCTGTGCAGCGCAGTAGCAGCAGGAAGCGGGCGTCGACTCGTCGGATCCGCGTCGAACGTCACGAGTCGCTGCAGCCAGACAGTCGTGTCGAGTCGGCGAAGAACGGCCGACGTCGACCGAGCGTCGCCTCCTGCGCGAGGACGATGTCGCCCGGCCTGAGGCGACGCCCGACGAGCCAGCTCCGCGTAGTCTCGTCGTCGACGCAGCGCACGTTGCGTCGTCGAATGCCCACCGACGTCGGACGTTGGTCGACCGGACATCCGACGGCGTCGGTACTCCGACGCCTCGGTGCAGGTCTTGTCGACGCCGTCGACTGCGAGCTCGACACACAGCTCCCAAGCGGCTGTCGTGCCAGTCAGCTCATGCACGTCCAGCAGATCCGAGCAGCGCCGCGTCGACCGATCGCTCGATCGAGCTCCGCAGCCTCGATCGTCAGCGCCTGGAACTCCTCGGTCAGCTCGCCGAAGCGTTCGGCGAAGTCGAAGTCGTCGTCGTCGCCGTCGGCGACGCCGACGTAGCGGCCGGGGTTGAGGCTCCAGCCGTGGGCTCTCGATCTCGTCGACGGTGGCGATCTTGCAGAGGCCGGGCACGTCGACGTAGGTGAGGTCGGGGAACTGCTCCTTGAGCATCGCCTCGGAGCCGTGGAGGAACTCGGGCTCCTCGCCGCGGTAGAGGCGGACGATGTTGGCGAGGAACTCGTGCTGCTCGGGGGTGAAGTCGCGGTGGGCGCGGTCGATCTGCCGGAAGATGTGGCGGGCGTCGATGAACAGCACCTGGTCGGCGCGGTCGGTGTCCCGCTTGCCCTTGTCGAGGAACCACAGGGTGACCGGGAGGGTGACGGTGTAGAAGAAGTTCGACCCGACCGCGACCATCACGTCGACCTGGCGGTCCTCGATCAGCTTGCGGCGGATCGCCAGTTCGGAGTGGCGGGCGTCGGAGGCGGAGTTGGCCATGACGAAGCCGGCGCGGCCGGTGTCGTTGAGCGCCGACGAGAAGATCTGGATCCACAGGTAGTTGCCGTTGTCGATCGACGGGATGCCGTACGGGTAGCGCTTGTCGTCCTTGATGCGGTCCTTGTCGATCGCGTTGACGTTGAACGGCGGATTGGCGATCACGAAGTCGAACCGACCGACCGAGTCGTGCGGGTCCTCGTAGTAGGTGTTCGACGGGACGATCTCGCCACCGAGTCCGTGGACGGCGAGGTTCATCTTGGCGAGCCGGATCGTCTCGTCGACCCGTTCCTGCCCGAAGATCGAGATCTCGTTGGTCGGGTTCTTCTGGTGCTCCTCGACGAAGCGGGCCGACTGGACGAACATGCCGCCCGATCCGCAGGCCGGGTCGAGGATGCGACCCTGGAACGGCTCGATGATGTCGACGATCAGCTTGACGATCGAGGTCGGCGTGAAGAACTCGCCGCCGCGCTGGCCTTCGGTCATGGCGAAGTTGCCGAGGAAGTACTCGTAGATCTTCCCGAAGGCGTCGCCCTCGATGTCGTCGGGGATCGACCCGATCAGCCGCAGCAGCTCGGCGAGCACCGAGTTGTCGAACCGGGCGTAGTCACGCGGGCAGCACACCCTTGAGGTCGGTGTTCTCGACCTCGATCGTCTCCATCGCCCGATTGAGCGCCTGGCCGATGTCGGAGCCCTCGGGCAGCGTGCGCAGGTACCCGAAGCGGGCCGTCTCCGGCACGTACATGACGCCGCGGGCCTGGTAGTCGGCCTTGCCGATCTCCCGACGGCCCGACCCCTTGCCCTCGAGCTCCCGCTCGACCTGCGTGAACCGCACGTCGGCGTACCGCAGGAAGATCAGCCCGAGCACCGGAATCGAGTACTGCGACGCCGCGAGCGACGAGTTGGCCCGCAGCTGATCCGCCGCCTTCCACAGCCGATCCTCGAGTTGTCGCAGTCGTTCTTGTTCAGTCATTGGCGTCCTCTCGCACCAATGATTCTGGCCGATCGCATGGAGACGGCTGCGACAGGGGCTGCAACTCGAAGCCGTACCTGCCGACAGCATCACGGCCCGAGCTACCTTCACCTTGTGGCGTGGGGTAGCGAGCAAGCTCTGTCAGAGACGACGGAAACGCGTTCTCCGAGGACTCGGCCGGAACGACGCCGAGCGTGCGAGCCGCGATCAAGCAGACTGGCTCGGCAACTCCATCTCGACGTCACAAGGCTGTGGATCGAACTCGAAGAGCGCCCCGAGCCCATGAGCGTGAAGCTGCTGTTCGGCACAGCGGAGCAGGTCGCTGACCAACCTCGACAGAAGCCCGACGGCGCTGACGACCAATGGGAGCATCATCTCGAGAGCCTCAGCCCTGGGGCACTCGACCTTGTCGATCTGGCGCAATCGCTTGGTTTGAGTTGGTGCTCTCCCGGCATCGACCCCTTCCTCATCGCGACGACTCCCGAGTGGTTCGAGCGGATCTGCGGCACCGGTGAGATCCTGCTTGCTCACCTTTCGCGAGCCTTACTCGGCGGTCAGTCGCTTCACCCACAACGATATGGACGTCGTGCTCATCATCGACGAGGCCATGGCCTATGCCTGGGTTGGGCGCCTCGGCTACGGCCTCGCGGTGGAGTTCGAACGCGCACGTCCTCCATCACCGACCATGACGCTCGATCCGGCCTACCGGACCGCGTTGGGTTGCGCCTTCGCTTGGTACGTCGATCTCTGCCTTCCGAGGCAGGCCGGCGTCCCGGGCGTGACCGCTCGTGCCTTGACCGACTGGCTTCAGGCGACCGAGTACAAAGCGACGTCAGCGTTCGATCAGCAGGTGAAGTCGATTGCGGCGGACCCGGCAACGGCCCACGCGCATTGGGTCGTCAGCCACATTCGATACGTCGCCCATGGAGAACCGAACCCTGACCACGTCGCAGAGGCACCGCCTCATCTTCGACCGTTCATGGGGCCGGATGACACTTGGGTCACCGGCCATGTTCGTCGCGGATCCAACGTGCAGCGGCTTATTTCTCGGCTGAACAACAGCTCCACGCTCGCCGACGCGATCGGCACCGCCTTCTGGAAGCCGTAGGTAGTCGGGTCAGCCTCACTTGGCCCTGAGCCACGCCGGTGGGAGCTGACCGTGGAGGAGCAAGGCGTCGCCGATCTGCATCTGTCGGAGGACGTTCGGCGTAAGAAGCCGGACGGCGGTCGCGGGGCTGCGTCCGGTTCTTCGGTCCTCGGGTCGCGCAGGGTTCGGTTCGTCGAGGTCACCTCGGACGTGTTCGTCGCCGACGATCGCACTGATGTAGTCGATCGTGGCAAGGTCGCTGAGGCCGCTCGGGAAGATGAGTTTGGTGCGGTGGTTGGTGAGGACGTTGTCGGCGTCCTTGCCATACGCCTGGTCGAGCTGTGCCTTCGATTGCCAGACAGTGACGAGCTGGATGCCGGCACCGGCGACCGTCGCCGCCCACTGCGGCAGCTTCGGCAGCGGGGTGTTGGCGGCCTCGTCGAGGACGACGAGGAGCCGTCGGTCGGTGGGCGTCTCGCCTCGGTTCGCCCGGACGAACGCCTGGCCGATGAGGTCTTGCAGGAGGACGGAGAACACAACACCGAGCCGGCCTTCATCGCCGAGCGGAGCCGACAGGTACAGCGTGTTGTCGCCGGATGTGAGCCAGTCGAGTGTGATGTCGCACCCGTCCGCACTGGCGGCTAGTCCGGGGTCGGTCCAGGGCCAGACCGCGTTGCGAGCTGTGGTGTAGATGCTGGAGCTGGTTCGAGGGTCGGTGCCCCACTGTCCGTGGAGCCAGCCCTGGACCTGTCGGGCGTCGGCGGCGATCGTCTCGTCGTCGTGATCAGTCAGGAGTCGGACGAGTGGGGCGAGGGTGCCGGGGTCGTCGTCGGTGGGTCGGTCCATCTCGACAACCCAGCGCACGACGTGGCGCATCGTGTGGCCGTCGGCGTTCGCTGCGACCCAGAGCATGGCGGCGAGGAGCTGTTCGGCCTGGCCACGCCAGAAGCGATCGGCAGGTCCGTCGTCGCCGCTCGCTCGGGCGAGGAGCTGCGCAGCCGTGAGCGCTCCCGAGAGCGTGTCCGCGCCGTGGAGCGGGCTCCAGGTCGAGGCCGGGCGACCGGTGAGTCCGATCGGGTCGAACACCTTCACCTCGCCGACCGACGATCTGTGCTCGATCGTGGCACGCATGAGGTCGGTCTTGACCGAGGAGATGATCGCTGGGCCAGTCCAATGGTTCACGCTCTCGATGAGGCGGGTGGTCTTTCCCGACTGGCTCGGTCCGAACAGGAGCACGCCGCCGCGGACGCCCCGGCGCGAGCCGTAACTCTCGGCCTCGGTCATCACGAGCCGTCGCTTCCAGTGCCCGACGACGAGGCGACCGGGTTCGACCTGACGGGCGAGCAGCGGTGCGACGTCGCGGGTCTTGGCCAAGCGAGGTTGGGCGTCGACGCCGACGCGCCGGCGTCGATCGACGGGTTCGTGCCGCCGCGTTCGGAAGCGCAGCCACAGTGCGCAGGCCCCGATGGCGGCGAGCGCGACCACGGCCGTGCTCGACCAGTAGAGGATCGGACCGGGGAGGTTGGATGCTGCGGGCTCCGGCCAAGCGAGGCGTGGGTCGTTGAGGTGGCCGCCCAGTTGCTTGAGTGCGGTGACGCTCTCGTCGAGGTCCGCGCCGAGAGTGCGGCGCCGGCCGACAAGTGCCGCGAGGTTCGCGGCAAGCCAGTTGCCGACGACCACGCCGGCAAAGATGCCAAGCACGACAAGGATGACGGTGTCGCTCCCGTCCGGCCGGCGATCGGTCGGCGCTCCGGTCACGGGAGCTCCGGCGGGTCGAGGTAGTCGATGGCGGCGGTCTTCGCGAGGCTGCGGTCGAGGGCGCGCACGACGTGTTCCAGGTGGAAGTTCCGATCCTCGAAGTCCTCGTTCGAGACGACGGTGTAAACCCGGTTCTCGTCCGTGCCGCGAGTGAGTGCCGTATAGCCGAGCTCGGCGTAAAGAGCGTCGTCGCCGAGCAGGAGGGCGACCTCGCATGTAAGCCCTTGGGTCTTGTGGACGGTGCGGGCGTAGGCGTGCTGGAGGTGATCGGTCACGTAGTCGAGCGGGAGGTGCACGCTGCGGCCGGCGTCGAGTTGCACAGCGATGGACGTAGCGTCGGCGCCGACGAGGCGGCCGACGTCACCGTTGAGGATCCCGAGGTCGTACCGATTCTTGAGACCGAGCACTCGATCACCCACGCAGTACCGGCGCTCGTCGACGACGGCGACGAGCGGACCCAGCTCGCCGCTGGCTTCGAGGAGGTCGTGCGCCCGCTCATTTAGGTCGGCGACGTCGCTGTGGTGCACGGCGCCCATGACGGCGTCGCGGCCGGTCGTGTGCAGCTCGAACCAGTCGAGTGTCATCTGGTCGCGCAACACATCGCTGTTGTGGGCGATGGTGACCCGCCCGTGCCGGTCGAGGCGACGGACGGCGAGCTCGGTGAGTCCCTTGCGGAGCGCGTGGGCG
>CAWKAY010000001.1:0-485215 GCA_963847775.1 uncultured Acidimicrobiaceae bacterium | reverse complement strand
CCCGGCACGGCGCCGCCGACGATCGACTGCGAGGCGATCGTCAACGTGATCACTCGCGCCGGACACGGCCAGTTCGGCGATGTCCCAGCGGTGACCGAGTGGATCCACTCGGGCGCGTCCGATCCGAACCACCTGTTCCGACTGCAGCTGACCAACTACGGCACGGGCGCCGATCTCCTGCTCGACCTCAATGCCGCATGTGCTGACGCCGATCACCGCGTGCGCGCGCCCGCTCATGTTCGTCAGATCCTGTCGGCCATCGTCGCCGATCCCGATCAGCCAGTCGGGGCCGGCTCGATGTGCCTGCCCGAAGAGATCGATCTGCTCCGTCGTTGGGGCACGGGACCGGAAACTGGCGAAGAGCCGCTGTCGGTCGTCACCCAACTGGAGACGGTCTTGCGGGATGCGGATGCGGTGGTGCTGGAGTGTTCCGGCGTCGAGCTCACCGGACGCGAGCTCTGGGGACGCTCACTGTCGCTGGCGCATTGGTTGCGCGCTCGCGGGGTCGGTTCCACCGAATCGGGCACCCGCGTCGCGATCGAGCTGGAGCGTGGCATCGATGCGGTCGTCGCGATTCTGGCGACGCTGGTGGCGGGCGGTTCGTACGTCCCACTCGACCCCGCCCAACCGCTCGATCGTCGCCGTCGCCTCGCAACTCGAGCCAGGTGTCTCGTGGTGCTCGACGAGCTGCCGGAGTTCGAGCCCGACCTGAGCGTCGACATCCCGACGCCGACCGGTGATCGAGAGGCCTACCTGCTCTTCACGTCGGGGTCGACCGGCGAGCCCAAGGGTGTCCCGATCACACATGCCGCTCTGGCCCGGTACGTCGCGTTCGCGCAGGATTCGTTCGTCGAGCCAGGGATCCCCCCGGTCGCACCTCTGTTCAGCGCGCTCACGTTCGATCTCACGGTCACCAGCCTGTTCGTCCCATTGCTCGCCGGCGGTCGACTCGTCGTCATCGAACCGGACGGTCCGAGCGGTCTGGCCGAGATCGCCAGGCGTCGCGATCTGAACTGGTGCAAGGCGACGCCGTCACACCTCGAACTGCTGCTCCGGCTGAACCCCGCCTGCGATCTGCGCACACTCGTCGTCGGTGGCGAGGCCTTCCGGAGTCGGCTGGCAAGACGGTTGCGAACGGCGTTCCCTCGCGTCCGGGTCTTCAACGAGTACGGGCCCACGGAGGCCGTGGTGGGCTGCATGATCCATGAAGCCGACCCCGAGGCGCTCGGCGACTCGGCCGACGTACCGATCGGACGACCCGCCCCGGGTGTGACGTTGCGAATCGTGGATCGTGCGCTGAACGAGGTGCCGCTCGGTGTACCGGGAGAACTCCTCATCAGCCACGACGGGATCACGTCGGGGTACCTCGCCGATGTCGAGATCGACGATCCCTTCGTGTGGCTCGACGAGCTCCGCTGGTACCGATCAGGTGACCTCGTCCGGCTGGCCGACGCGGCGACGCTGATGTACCTCGGGCGCATCGACGAGCAGATCAAGACCGGAGGTATCCGTCTCGAACCGACCGAGGTCGAGCACGCGTTGACCGCACACCCTGCGATCGAGCGGGCGGCGGTCCGGATCTGGTCACCGACCCATTCGGTGCCGTCGAAGCACTGCGTTCGGTGTGGGCTCCCCTCGAACGTCCCTGGCATCGAGTTCGACCACGAGGGGGTGTGCGCTACCTGTCACTCGTATGCACGCATAGCGGAACAGGCGGCTGCCTACTTCCGCACGCCCGCCGATCTGGTCGAGATCCGCGACCGCGCCCGACGCGAACGCACGGGACCGTACGACTGCCTCCATCTGCTGAGCGGCGGCAAAGACTCCACGTATGCGCTGTACCAGCTGGTCGAGCTGGGCTTCGAGGTCCGGACGCTGACACTCGACAACGGCTACATCTCCGACAGTGCCAAGGAGAACGTGCGGCGTTCGGTCGCCGATCTCGGCATCGATCACGAGTTCGTCACCACCGAGGCGATGGATGAGATCTTCCGCGACTCACTCGAACGCCACTCGAACGTGTGCAACGGCTGCTACAAGACGCTGTACACCCTCGCGACGACTCGCGCCGACGAGCTCGGCATCCCGGTCGTCGTCACCGGGCTCTCGCGCGGGCAGCTCTTCGAGACGCGTCTCGTCCCGCAGCAGTTCGGCGCCGACCGGTTCGATCCGGCCGCGATCGACCGCGCGGTCGTGGAGGCTCGACGCTCGTACCACCGTGTCGCCGACGGACCGAAACGCCTGCTCGACACCTCCGTCTTCGAGTCGGATTCCGTGTTCGAACGGATCTCCTACGTGGACTTCTATCGGTATGTCGACGTCGAGCTCGCCGAGATGCTGGCGTACCTCGACGCAAGCGCACCCTGGGTGCGTCCCGCCGACACCGGACGATCGACCAACTGCCTGATCAACGCGGCGGGGATCCACGCCCACCTGATCGAGCAGGGGTACCACAACTACGCGATCCCCTACGCATGGGACGTCCGGCTCGGCCACAAGACGCGTCAGCAGGCGATCGACGAGCTCGATGACGACCTCGACATGGCTGCTGTCTCCGACATGCTCGGCAAGGTGGGCTACACGCCGGCCCCACGCGAGATCCTCACGGCGTGGTACGAGGTCGCCGCGGGCGCTGCACCGCCACCGCCCGCCGAGCTGAGGACGTTCCTCGCCGGCATGCTGCCTGCGCACGCCATCCCTGCCGCCTTCGTGGCGGCCGACGAACTCAAGATGACCCGGAACGGCAAGCTCGACGTCATGGCGCTTCCCGAACCCACGCGAGTGCACCGATCCGGTCCGTCGCTGCAGGTCTCGGCGGAATCGGAGCTCGAAGCCACGATCGTGGAGCTCTACGAGCGTGTCCTCGGCATCGAGCCGGTCGGTGTCACCGACGACTTCTTCGATCTCGGTGGAGATTCGTTGGCAGCGCTCGGCCTCGTGGTCGGACTCAGCGAGCGGCTCGGCCGCACGGTGCGCGAGGAGCTCGCATTCACCAACACCACGCCGCGAGCGCTCGCCGAGGCGATCGGGGCCGGCGGCCGCGATGACGACAACAGTCCGATCGAAACCCGCCCACCGGGGACGCCGCCGCCGTTCAGCGCCGCCGAGCAGGCGATGTTGTTCGAGCATCTCGACGCCCCTGATGATCCGAGGTTCAACGTCGGGCATCTGTTCCGGGTGCGCGGCGAGCTCGACGTGAGCCGCTTCGTCGATGCGTTGCGTTCCGTCGTGGGGTTGCACCCACCGTTGACGTGGACGTACGGCGATCCGCGCCGCCAGCTCCCTCCCGACGAGGCGATCGAGGTGTTCGTGCGGTCGGGCCCCATCGCGATCGACGACCTGCCGGTGGCGATGCGCCGGTTCCATCTCCAGCCCTTCGATCTCGAACATGGTCCGATCGGCCGATGCGTCGTGCAGCAACTGGCCGATGGTTCCGTCGCCGTGCTCCTCGTGGTGCACCACATCGCGGTCGACGCCGGGAGCTTCGATCGCCTGTGGGCCCAGATCGATCGCGTCTACGGCGGCGACCAGCTCGAGCTGCCTCCGGTCGACTACGCCGACCACGCCGCCTGGCAGCGGGAGCGATTCGCGGATGCCGACCTCACCGAGTGGCTCACCGAGCCGTTCGCCGACGAGCTTCGCTTCGAACGCATTGGAGACGGCGACGATCGGGGCGGCGGCTACATCCAGCGCACCGCGTCGTTCACGGCAGAGGAGATGCAGACCGGACCAGGAACGACCCCGTTCGCGACGGCCCTCGCCTCGCTCGCCGTCGTGCTCCGACAGCGGTGCACCGGCGACCGGGTCGGCCTCGGACTCACCGTGTCGACCCGCCAGCATCCGGCGTCCGACGATCTGGTCGGCTTGTTCCTGAACACGGTCCCGGTCGCGATCGAGGTCGGTTCGACGGCGACTCACGAGTCGGTTGCTGCCGAGGCGAGTGCCGCTGTCGCCGCGGCGATGTCGATCCGGGGGGTGCCGTTGGCCCGGATCGTCGACGCACGAAGGCGCGCCGGATCGTCGGCCCCGCCCGTCGATGTGCTGCTGGCGTACGAGGATTGGGCGCCGTGCCGCCTCGGGACAGCCTCGGTCGACCACGAGGTGCTCGCCACCGGTTCGCCTGTCGCCGATGTGACCGTCTTCGTGCAACGCCACGGCTCCCGGATCGAGCTGAGCATCGAACACCGTGAGGCGGTGCTCGGCCGCCCCCCAGCGGCACGGCTGCTGGACGAGTTGGATCGGACTATTCGGGCATCGATCGATCGGCGACGAGCAGCGGTCTCCGGAGTGGGTGGGCCGTGGACTGTCGTGAGCGGACCGAACCTGCGACTCGACGACCGGCCGCTACAGGCGCTCATCAGTGCGCAAGCCAGACGTGACCCTGCTCACCCGGCCGTGCGACTCGACGACCGGATCGTCTCGTATGGCGACCTCGACCGTCGTTCCAGCCAGTTGGCGCACGCGCTGCGTTCGCGCGGAGCCGGGTCGGGTGAGATCGTCGGGGTGGTCGCCCATCGCGTTCCCGAAACGATCGTTGCGATCCTGGGTGTCCTGAAGACCGGCGCCGCCTACGTCCCGATCGATGCGGACTACCCGGCTGAGCGCATTCGCCACATCGTCACCGACGCCGGCCTCAAGACGGTCGTCACGATCGACGAAGCCGATCAGATCCCCGGCACCGCCGAGACCCTCGCCCTCGATTCGCTCGACCTCGATCGCTGGCCGACGACCGCCCCCGACGTCGACATCGCCCCCGATCATCTCGCCTATGTCATCTACACGAGCGGATCCACCGGTCTTCCCAAAGGCGTGATGGTGCGGCATCGCAACATCGTGGCGTCCACCAACGCACGCTCGATCGTGTATCCGCACCAGGTCGAACGGTTCCTGCTGCTGTCGTCCTTCGCGTTCGACAGCTCGATGGTCGGGGTGTTCTGGACGCTCTGCACGGGCGCAACCCTCGTGCTGCCGCCGTCGGGACGGCACGACGACGTGCTCGTCCTCGACGAGTTGATCGAGCAGCGGCGCATCACCCATCTCCTCGCGCTGCCGTCTCTGTACCGGATGCTGATGAGCGAGGCGAACGACGGGCAGCTCCGCTCGCTCGCGACCGTGATCGTCGCCGGCGAGGCCTGCCCGTTCGACGTGGTCGAACGTCATCGTGCGATGGCCGGGGGCGCGCTGCTCGTCAACGAGTACGGACCGACCGAGGCGACGGTCTGGAGCCATGCCCACCTCGTCGACGATGCGCCCGATTCCGATCCCGTTCCCATCGGTACACCGATCCCAGGTACCGCCCACCTCGTGCTCGACGAGACCGGACGGCCCGTCTCGGCGGACGACCCCGGCGAGCTCCTCATCGCCGGCGCAGGCATCGCGGCGGGTTACCTCGGACGCGACGACCTCACCGCCGAGCGTTTCGTCGAACTCGACGCAGATCTGGCCGGCGGTGTCCCCGGACCGTGGTACCGAACCGGCGACCTGGTCCGCACCGACGATCACGGCCGGTTGATCTTCGTCGGTCGGGCCGACGAACAGATCAAGGTCCGCGGGGTCCGCGTCGAACCGGCGGAGGTCGCCGCTGCATTGCGTGCCCACCCTGGCGTGTCCGACGCCGTGGTCGGTCACGCGACCATTGCCGATCGCGATCAACTCGTCGCGTGGTTCGTACCGACTGGCGTGGGCGCCGAACCATCGGCGCTGCGCGCCGCCGTGTCGGACCGGCTCCCGAGTCAGTTCGTGCCGTCTCGATTCGTGGAACTGCAGGCGCTCCCACTGGGTCCCAACGGCAAGGTTGACCGGAGCGCGCTCCCGATTCCCGACCAGGCGGCTCTGCCGACCATCGAGATGTCGTCCGGCGACGGTTCGCTCGAGACCCGGCACGATGTCATCCCGCCCGACCAGGCGGCTCAACGGCTCGCCGCGATCTGGGCGGATGCGTTCGGTGTGGCGACGGTCGGGCTCGACGACAACTTCTTCGACCTCGGAGGCGATTCGATCATCAGCCTCCAGATCGTGGCGCGTGCTCGCCGCGCCGGGATCGAGTTGCGACCGCGTCAGGTGTTCGATCATCAGACGGTCCGCGAACTGGTGGCCGCCGCCGGCGTCGTCTCCCAGGTGTTGCCCGACCAGACGCCCGTCCTCGGCGACGTCGCGCTCACACCGATCCAGCGCTGGTTCTTCGAACAGGACCTCGCCGAACCCGGGCACTGGAACCAGACGTTGCGTCTCGACATCGACCCTGCGACCGACACCGATCGATTGGTGGAGGCCCTCGAGGTCGTCCGTGGGCATCACGACCAGCTCCGCGCTGTCTACGACCTCGATAGGGACCCACCCCGTCAGGTCGTCGTCGACGGTGCCGAGCCGGTGCTGGTCCGTCACATCGACCTCGATACCGCCACCCGAGCCGACCTCGACGCGTGCGTGGTCGACCTCGAGGGTTCGCTCGATCTTCGCCGCGGCCGACTCGTCGGTGTGCTGGTGTGCGACTCCGACGGCGCACCCCGGCAGCTCGTGGTCACGATCCACCACCTCGTCGTCGACGGCGTGTCGTGGTCGTCGATCATCGAGGACTGGGCGCAGGCCTATCGGGCGCTCGCCGACCGACGGACGCCGGAGCTCCCGGCGCGGTCGACCTCGTTCCGGACATGGGCGAACCTGCTCGCGTCGGCGGCAGGTGACGACCGCTTCTGGTCGTCGCGCGCGTATTGGCACGACGTCTCCGCGGTCGAGGCGGTCGAGCGTTCGCTCCTGCACTCGTTGTCGAACATCGTCGGCAACGCCCGATCGGTCACCGCATCGCTCCCCGAGGCCCAGACCGCATCATTGGTCACGATCAACGGCGCCTACGGCGACGACGCGTTCACGGTCGACGACGTCCTCATCGCAGCGTTGGCGGTGGTCGTGCCACGCCGGCTCGGCCATCCCCACCTCGATGTGATGCTCGAAGGTCACGGTCGTGAGGACCTCCTCGAACCTGGCGTCGATCTCACCCGGACCGTGGGCTGGTTCACCACGCTGTTCCCGGTCGAACTCCGGCTGTCCGATCCCGACGACGCCCTGACCACACTCGACGAGGTTCGCGACCAGCTTCGACGCGTCCCGGAACGCGGTCTCGGCTTCGGCGTCGACCGCTACCTCGGCCATGCCGACGAGTTGTCGCGGCTGGAACCACCGATCGTCTCGTTCAACTACCTCGGTCAGCTCGATCGGACGATCCGAACCTCGTTTCCCTTCACGGCGATCGGGCCCATGCACGCGGGTATCGCTGCCCGGAACCGCCGCGCCCACCTCCTCGGAATCCTCGCCATGATTCGCAAGGGGCAGCTCAGCATCACCGTCGACTACCTACCCGGACACCTCGATGCGACGGACGCCGCCGAGCTCGCCGGTGATCTCGTCGACACGATCCTGTGGTTGACCGACGCCGCCTCGACAGGTCCTGGCCGGGGAGGCTTCGATCTGCTCGATCAGAGCGCTGCCGATGCGGCGCGGTTGACCGCCCTCATGGATCAGTTCGATTGATCCTTGACGAAGACGTAGTAGGGCGCTGAGGCGAGCAGCCCCACCAGCCAGCGGTTCCGTGAGCTCCCGCTCTGGTTGCTCATCGAGCTGAACCGGAGCGCTGAGTTTCGCTCGACCTCTCCGATGATCCGACGCGGAACCGCTTGGTTCAACCGCAGTCCGTTGATGTCGGTCATCGTGCGTCGCGCGAATCCGGCGGTGAGAAGGTACCGCGCTCGCACCTTGAGGTACGCCGCCGATCCCAATCCACTGGGCGAGAGTGCGAGTCCGGTCGGGTTGAAGGCGTTGAAGACGAGCACACCACCAGAGCGCAGCACGCGTCCCGCTTCGGCGAAGGCCGCCGAACGCTGCGACCGACGGACCAGGTAGTCCGAACCGTGCAGTCCGATCAGGACGATGTCGAACGATCGGTCGGCAAACGGCAACTGGACCATGTCCGCCACGGCGAGGTGCAGATCACGGCGGTCGTCGGTCGATGCGAACTCGGCCAGGGCCGCGGCGTTGATCTCGATCGAGTGCACCTCGGCCCCGGCTTCGCGCAGCATGATCGCCGACCGACCGGTCGCCGCCGTGCCGATGTCGAGCGCGCGCGCGCCGGGCCGGACAAGCTCGTCGATGAGTTGTCGTTCGACCGGTACGACGGGTCGATGACGATAGACGTGGTCGCGCGCGTCGAGTTCGGACGTCATGGAGCGGACCCGTCGGACGGTTCGAGGAGTCCGGTGGCGACTGCTTCGTCGAGCTTGGTACGGAGACGTTCGGCCAGCACGCTGACGTGTGGTTCGAGAACGAAGTCGTCGTGACCGCCGGGGACCGGTTCGCAGTGGATGTCGGATGCCGAGCGGCGCCACCCTCGGTCGGCGCCCGCGTGCTGGTAGACATCGAGCACATCGCTGGCGGCAAACAGCCAGACCGGACCGTCGTAGTCGGGCGTCTCGTAACCATCGAGCAGTGACCGCACGTTGGCGACGAGGTGAGCGTCCCGGAGCTCCGGTGGCACCGTCCCGTCTACCGAGGTCTCGGCCTTCACGATCTCGTCGGCGCGGGAGTACAAGCGTCGTTTCCGGCGAACCTCACGGCGCTCGAGGAGGTACGCGGGTCCGTCGTGCCACAGCGCCGTGACGTGCTCGCGGGCCGTGCGGCGACGCCCCTCGATCGATCGGTGGAAGGTGTCGAGGAGTACGACGGCGGCGACCGGACGCCCGCGGGCTGCGAGGCGGACAGCCATCTCGTAGGCGATGATGCCGCCGGCCGAGAAGCCGGCGAGGAACAGCGGGCCCTCAGGTCGGTCAGCGACGATCTCGGCGATGTAGGCCTCGCACATGGCCTCGATGGTTGCATGCGGTGGCGTCACCCCGTCCACACCGCTCGCCTGGATGCCGACCATTCGCCATCGTGGGGACAGTCCGAGCGCGAGGTCGCGTAGGTTGAGCACGTTCCCGCCGGCTCCGTGCACGCAGTAGAGGGTGCGGCGGTCGTCCTCGCCCGACGCGATCTCGACGAGGTGCCGTTGTCGATCGTCGGGCGCCTCCGCCGGGTCGCCCGAAGCGACGGCTCGGACTCGGGCGAGCAGCGTCCGAGGTGTGGGATCGGAGTAGAGGACGGAGAGCTCGAGGTTCACCCCGTGATCACGCTTGATGCGCGAGAGCAACCGCATCCCGGCGATCGAGTGGCCGCCGACGTCGAAGAAGTCGTCGTCGGGTCCAACCCGGTCCGTGCCGATCACATCGCTCCAGGTCGACATCATCGAGGCCAGATCGTCGTCGACCGCGCCGCCAGTGACCGGCTCGCGGTCGGTTCGGAGGAGGGCGAGCGCCTGGCGATCGACCTTGCCCGACGGCAGGAGCGGGATGGCGGCGATCCGATCGACCTCGCCCGGAACGAGGTGGTCGGGGAGCCGTTCGGAGAGCTGACGACGGATACCGCCGACGTCGATCTCGTCCGTGATCACATGGGCGACGAGGCGCGTGCGCTCGTGCTCGGACGACACATCGACGACGACGTCTCGAACGCCGGGGAGCCCGCGGATCGCTGCCTCGACGTCTCCCAGCTCGACTCGCACACCTCGGACCTTGACCTGGCGATCGAGCCGGCCCAGGTAGACGAGCTGACCGTCGTGGGTCCACCGTCCGATGTCACCGGTCGCATACCGACGGTCGTGATCGCCGTCACCGAAGGGGTTCGGCTGGATGCGCTCGACGGTCAGGTCGTCGCGTCGCCAGTACCCCGTCATGAGACCCACCCCGCTGATCCAGATCTGACCAGGCACCCCGACCGGTGTGGGTCGGCCGACACGATCGAGCACGTAGACGCGTGTGTTGTCGATCGGGCGACCGATCGGCACCGACTCGATGGCCTCGTCCCAGTCGCCATCGAAGAACGTGGCGTCGGCCATGACCTCCGACATGCCGTACACGTTGACCAGCGTCGCGTGCGGAACGGCGACCCGAAAGCGATCGGCGAGCGATCGCGGGAGACGTTCACCGCTCAACGCCCACAGGCGCAACCCCGGCAGGCGTTCGCCCAGGTCGTTGACGGAGTCCAGCAGCACCTCGAGGAGTGACGGAACCATCACGATCCGGCGAACCGCTTGGTGCGCCAACATCGACACGAACGTCTCGGGATCGCGGACGACTCGATCAGGGATGACCACGACCGGTCTGCCGGCCACGAGGGGCGCCCACAGCTCGGCCACGTGGTCGACGAAATCCAGGGTCGTCTTCTGGCACGTGACCTCGTCGGCGTCGAATGGATAGGTCTCCGCCTGCCATCGACACCGGTTGAGGACCGCCCGATGAGTGCCGGGGACACCCTTCGGGCGACCGGTCGATCCAGAGGTGAACACGACGAACGCCGGATCGTCCGGACCGACGTCGAGCACCGTGCGATCTCGGCCGCCGAGGCCGCCGGTGACCGCGAGGTCGACGGACCCGATGTCGATGGTCTTGATTCCCGACGCAGCGAGGTCGGGGACGAGCGTCGCGGTCGTCAGCGCCAAGGCCGGTGCTGCGTCCTCGATGATCACCCGCCGGCGATCCCTCGGTGTGTCGGGATCGATCGCGGCGTACGCGGCACCCGCTCGCATCGTGGCGAGGAGTGCGATCACGGCGTCGGCCGAACGTGGGATCAACACCACGACGGGCTCCCCACGTCCGACACCGGCAACCCGCATCGATGCAACGAGTGGGGCAGTGGCGTCGACCAACTCCCGGTAGGTCCAGGTGCGGTCACCGTCGATCAGCGCCGGTGCGTCGGGTCGCTCGCGGGCCCATCGCTCGATCTCGGCGTGCACCGTCCTCGGCGGTATCGGTCGATCGGTCCGGTTGTTGTCGACGATCAACCGCTGTCGCTCGGTGTCGGTGAGGACCGAGACCGAATCGATCGTTCGGTCCGGATCGACGCTCATCTGCGCGAGCACCTCGACGAATCCGGCGAGCAATTCGTCGACCGCTCCGCGCTCGAAGCGACGCTCGTCGAACAACACCAGCGCTTCGAGCTGATCGCCCGGACCGATCATGACCGTGAGCGGGAACCGGGTCTGCTCGAACACGCGGTGACCCTCGACTGCGAACGGTCGATCCGGCGTACCGGAGCGGGGGTAGTTCTCGAACGCCAGCGCCGTCTCGAACAACGGCGTACCCGGCGGGACCTGGCTCCATCGCGCAACGTCGGCGAGCGAGCTGTACTGGTAGTGGGTGAGGTCGAGCTGCTGGGCCTGGATCTCGGCCCACAGCGTCGTCACCGACTCGTCCCCCTGGAACCTGACCCGCATCGGCAGTGTCGACAGGAACATGCCGATCATCGCCTCCACGCCATCGAGATCGGACGGACGGCCTGCGCCGACCACGCCGAAGACGACGTCCTCGTCGCCGCTGTGGCAACTGAGAGCGATCGCCCAAGCCGCCTGGATGAGCGTGTTCGTCGTCACCCGGCGCTCGCGCGCGACCGCGACCAGCCGGGCGGTGGATGCCAGATCGAGCGACACCGACGCACGGGCGAGTCGAAACGTTCCCGCGTCGACACCACGATCCGATGCCAGACGGGTCGGGTGATCGAAGCCGTCGAGCCGCGTGCGCCAGTAACGCTCGGCCTCGCTGACGTCCTGGGCCGCCATCCATGCCACGTGATCTCGGAACGGCCGCGCTGCCGCGATCTCGCGACCTGCGCAACGGTCGAGCACCTCGTCGAGCACGAGTGCGGTGGACCACCCGTCGAGCATGATGTGGTGGAAGCTCCAGACGACGTGCACACGGTCATCCGCGAGACGGATCACCGTGACGCGTGCGACCGGTGGCTGCGTGAGATCGAAGCCTCGTCGGCGGTCTGCAAGCGCCAGCTCGTCGAGTGCTTCGTCAGGGTCGACCGAGGTCCGCCAGTCCAGTTCGGTCCAGGGGAGCTCGACCGCGGTACGAACGACTTGAACGGGATCGTCGAGGCCATCCCACAGCCAGACGGTCCTCGAGCGCGGGATGGTGAGCAATCGTCTCGGTCCAGGCGCGTCGCAGCTCGGAGAGCTCGAGAGCACCGACGAGATCGAATCGAACCTGCTCGAAGTACAGCTCCGGATCAGGATCCCGGAGAGCGTCGAACAGGATGCCCAGCTGTGCCGGGGTCAGCGGGTAGATGTCCGCGACACCCTTCATCGCACCATCCCAAGTCGCACCGCCCACATCGGCCACAGTCTCGCGCAGGACCGGCGCACTCGCGTCGGCGTTCGAGAAGCGAACGACGACGACAGCCCACTTCCCGACGCGACCGGCCAGACGCCCACGGTTCGTGCGGGTCGCACCACGATCGCAAGCCTGGGGATCTACGGCTCCAAGAGATCCCGGCGCGCGATCGATCCGCGCCGGGCTCACGACGGGGGACGAGTCGATGATCGAGCTTCATCCACGGTGACCCGCGAGGACACCCGCGACCCTGCCGCGCCGCTCGAACACCACATGCACCGTTGACAGTCGGGCCACGGTCGTCGGTGCCGTCCGGTGCGCGACATGAGCCATGCGGATAGCACGAGGAAGGGCGCCACGCACGTGAGCACGACCGCGACCGAGCGGCGTCCACGCGACCCGGTGGCAACGCGCCGGGCCCTGGTGGACGCGGCCGCGCAGTTGCTGCCCGAACGGGCGCCGAGCACGATCACCCGCCGCGGGCTGGCAGCGGTGGCCGGGGTCAACTACGGGCTCGTCCACCAACACTTCGGCGCCAAGGACGCGGTCCTCGAAGCCGGCCTGGTCGCGCTGCGCGACGACTTCATCGACCGCCTCGGAGACGGTAGCGAGACGCCTGGGTCTCGACGGTCACCCCTACATGCGGGCGGTCGTGCGGTCGCAGGTCGACTACCCCGAATCACTCCACGCCGACGACCGGTTCACGATCGGACGTGCGTTGGTCACGGCGATCTCGGCCCGGATCGAGGAGCGCGATGGGTGCTCGCCGCGCCCCGTGTGCGCAACGCGAGCCACACGGTCGTCGCCCACGTGTCCGTGCCCGACGGCGGGTGCGAGGGAGCGCTCTACAGCGACGGCGACCGATGGGCCGGAATGGTGAGGTTCGTCCAGAACGATCGGGCCTGCGTCCACGACCAGTTCCCGATTGAGCGGCACGAGATCCGCGGCGAGGAGCCCTTGGCACCGGGCGACCACACGACCCGTTGGACGCTCACGGCGGTCGATCGAGTGTGGGGTCGCGGCGAGTTGTTCGTCGACGACGAGCTGGTCGCAGCGGTCGACATCCCGCGGGTCCTCCGAGGTTTCGCTGCGTTCGGTGGGGTGAGCCTCGGCTGCGACCTGATCACGCCGGTCGGGACGACCGACGAGTCGCCGTTCCGATTCACTGGCGTCCTTCACCGCGTCGAGGTCGAGATCGACGACGAGTCGGGCGCTGACGGTGACGCCGAGCTCCGCAACGAGATCGGCGAGCAGTAGCGACGCAGGGCGCCGCGACACGTCCCAATCGGTGAACGATCGTCTCGGGCCTCGCGCTTGGGCCGTTCGGCACCGGGAACCCACTGGTTCGGACCGTATCGTGGACGGTGGACAGACATTCCCGGCATGTCCGCCACGGAGGTGACTCGGCATGGACCGGTTCACGATCACGACGGCCTATTGGCACACGATCGAGGACGGACGGATCCAGTGCGACGTGTGCCCGCGGGCGTGCAAGCTCCGCGATGGCCAGCGGGGCGTGTGTTTCGTCCGGGCCCGCGACACGATCGACGGAGTCGACGGCATCGTGCTGACCACCTATGGCCGTTCGAGCGGGTTCTGTGTCGACCCGATCGAGAAGAAGCCGCTCAACCACTTCCTCCCCGGGTCCGCGGTGTTCTCGTTCGGCACCGCCGGCTGCAACCTCGCCTGCCGCTTCTGCCAGAACTGGGACATCTCCAAGTCGAAGGAGATCGACACCCTCGCCGACGACGCATCCCCCACCGCCATCGCACGGACCGCACGCGATCTCGGCTGCCGAAGCGTCGCCTTCACGTACAACGATCCGACGATCTTCCTCGAGTACGCGATCGACGTGGCCCAAGCGTGTCACGAGCTCGGCGTCCGCACCGTCGCCGTCACCGCCGGCTACATCAACCCCGACCCACGACGCGACTTCTACCGGCACCTCGACGCCGCCAACGTCGATCTGAAGGCCTTCACCGAGGACTTCTACCGTCACACAGCGATGGCCGACCTGAACACCGTGCTGGAGTCGATCGAGTACCTGCACCACGAGACCGACGTCTGGTTCGAACTCACCACGCTGCTCATCCCCGGTCACAACGACAGCGACGCCGAGCTGCACCGCATGACGCAGTGGGTCGTCGAACACGTCGGCCCCCACGTGCCGATGCACTTCACCGCGTTCCATCCCGACTACAAGATGCTCGACGTGCCCCAGACCCCACCAGCCACGCTCACCCGAGCACGGCAGATCGCCATCGAGAACGGCGTGCGGTACGCCTACACGGGCAACGTCCACGACCGTGGCGGTGGCAGCACCTTCTGTCATGCCTGTGGCGCCATGGTGATCGACCGCGACTGGTACGTGCTCGGCAGCTACCGCCTCGACGACACCGGCCAGTGCATGTCGTGCGGCACCGAGATTCCCGGGGTATTCGACGGCCCAGCCGGCACCTGGGGCGCCCGGCGCCAACCGGTGACGATGCACGGCCGCGCCGACCGACAAGGCGTGACCCCTCCATGAGCACTCGTCGCCCTGCCGTTGCCGGCATGTTCTACCCCTCCGACCCCGACGAGCTTCGCGCCGCGATCCGGGCTGCGTTCGCCGACGCCACATCACCGCCGCCGGACACCGCGGTGCCGAAGGCACTGATCGTCCCGCATGCCGGCTACGTCTACTCGGGTGCGATCGCCGCCAGCGCGTTCCGACGCATCGTTCCGGCACATAAACGGATCGAACGGGTCGTGCTGCTCGGACCGAGCCACCGCGTGTACGTGCGCGGCATGGCCGTCCCGTCGGTCGACTCGTTCGACACACCGCTCGGCAGGGTGACGATCGACACCGAGCTCCGCACCTCCATCCTGACCCTGCCCGCCGTCGTCGTCGACGACGAGCCGCACCGCCAGGAGCACAGCCTCGAGGTGGAGCTGCCCTTCCTGCAGACCGTCCTCGATCGGTTCACCCTGCTCCCACTGTCGGTCGGCGACACCACCAGCGACGAAGTCGCCACCGTCGTCGACGCCCTCTGGGGCTCCGCCGAGACGCTCATCGTGATCAGCACCGACCTGTCGCACTACCACGACTACGACGATGCCGTGCGGCTCGACGCCCGCACCGCGGCGGCAATCGTCGCCACGAACCCCGACGCCATCGGCGACCGCGACGCGTGCGGATCCCGACCGCTGCGCGGCATGCTGCGGGTCGTGGCGGCACGCGACCTGTCGGTCGAGCAGATCGACCTTCGCAACTCCGGCGACACCGCCGGCAACCCGCACCGAGTCGTGGGATATGGAGCGTTCGCCGTCGCCTGAGCTGGTGGACGACGTCGGCCACACCGACGAGGACGGCTCCGACGCGTTCGAGATCGGCGAACACGAGGCGGAGGTCCTCCTCGACCTCGCCGAAACCGCGATCCGGGCGAGGCTCGCGGGCCGCCCCGCCCCCGGCATCGACCTTGTGGACCTCCCTCCAGCGCTGCACCGATCGATCGGCGCGTTCGTCACCCTCGTCGTCGCGGGCGAGCTCAACGGATGCGTCGGCGACATCACCGGGTCCGCGTCGCTCGCCGTCAGTGTCACAGAACTCGCGATCAGGGCCGCGTTCGACGACCCGAGGCTCCCTGCGCTCCGAGAAGCCGATCTTCCCTCGCTCAGCATCGAGGTTTCGTTGCTGTCGGCCCAGGTCGAAGTTCCGGCCCGCTCGCGTGCAGAACTCGTCCAGGCACTCCGGCGCAACGAACACGGACTCATCATCCGGAGCGGCGTGCGCCGGGCACTGTTCCTCCCATCGGTCTGGCGCCAGCTCCCTCAGCCCGAACGGTTCGTCGACCAACTCCTCCACAAGTCCGGGCTCCCGCTCCATGCGTGGCCCGACGACCTCGTCGCCGCCGTCTTCACCACGTCGACCGTCCATCGCCGGCTCGGCTGATCGTCGGGTCGTCACGCCCAGCCGACGCGCATCCGAAGCGCGACGGTGGGAGCATCGATCCGACGGTACGGAACCCCGAATTCGGTGATTTGCGTTCGCGCAACCGATCGGATCTCACGGCACCGGATCGAGATCTTCGCGCTCGTGGCGCAGTTCGCGGCTGAGCAGGTCGCGCAAAGCGTCACGCGGATCCTTGTGCTCGTAGAGCAACAGGTACATCTGCTCGGTGATCGGGAGCTCGACCCCGACGCGGGCGGCCAACTCCCGCGCCGATCGGCACGTCGGCACACCCTCGGCCACCTCGCTCATCTCGGCGCGGATCTCGTCGAGCGTGCGGCCGCGACCGATGGCCAAACCCACCGATCGGTTCCGCGAGAGCCCACCGGCGCTCGTGAGCATGAGGTCGCCCACCCCGGCGAGACCCGAGAACGTCGCGGGATGGCCGCCCAGCGCAACCCCCAGCCGCGTGATCTCGGCGAGACCCCGCGTGATGATCGCGGCGCGCGTGTTGTCACCCAGTTCGAGCCCATCGCTCACCCCTGCGGCGAGCGCCACCACGTTTTTCAACGCCCCTCCGATCTCGACGCCGACGATGTCGTCGGAGGCGTAGACCCGAAACTGCCCCTGCGAGAAGAGCTGCTGGACTCGCGCGACACGAGCGGCATCGCGTCCGGCGGCGACGACGGCCGACGGACGCCCGTCCGCGACTTCGCGAGCGAAGGACGGTCCACTCAACGCGACGATTCGTTCCAGAGGAACCCCGAGGTCGGTGAGGATCACGTGCGGGGTCGCGAGCGCACCGGCCTCGATTCCCTTGCTGACCGTCACCACGGTGTCGGTCTCTGCAAGGGACTCGACGCCCGTGAGCGTGGCGCGCAGGAACTGGACGGGTACGGCGCTCACGACGAGATCGTTGCGACCGACCACAGCGGCAAGATCGCTCGATGCCGTGAGCTCGTCTGGGAGTCGAACGTCGCTCAGGAACAGCTGATTGCGGTGCGCGGAGTTGATTCCGTCGACGACCTCGGGCTCACGGGCCCAGATGACGGTCGGCACGTGATGCGCAGCGAGGTGGGCAGCGAGCGCTGTACCCCACGATCCTGCGCCGACGACCCCGACATGAACCCCTTCGCCAATCACGACACGATTGTCGCCGTCGTCGCGGCGAACGGGCAAGTCGACCACCGGCAGCCGGCCGTGCCGTCGCAGGAACGCACGCACTGCCCGTTCGCCGGATTCCCGACACACCAGACGGCCGACGACCCCGATGCAGCCGACGATTCACCTGACGGTGACCGGGCCTCACGCCAGGACGGCCGTGCCGTCGCAGGAACGCACGCACTGCCCGTTCGCCGGATTCCCGACACACCAGACGGCCGACGACCCCGATGCAGCCGACGATTCACCTGACGGTGACCGGGCCTCACGCCAGGACGGCGATGCCGTCGCCGAGCACCTTCGCCCCGAGAACGACGAACAGCACCGTCATGACCGTGTTGTTGTTCGCCACCAGCCAGTCCTTCATCGTGTTCAACGTGCCCTCGGCCCTCGAACCCAGCATCAGATTGAGGAGCACCGGTGCCGCGACCGTGGCCGACGCGATGACGATGAACACCACCAGCGTCCCGATCTCCTCGCCTGACGACAGCCCGCTGCCGGTGATCTTGACCACGGCTGCGATCGTGAGGCCCAGGTTCTTCGGGTTGACGGCAGCCAAGACGAATGCCAACCCGAACGACTTCGCCGGGTTGAACTGATCGATCGTCGCCATCCACGCCGGCATCTCTGGCTCCTCGTCCCCGCCGGGCCGCGAGGACCACTGCTTCCAGCCGAGCAACACGAACAGGGCCCCGATCACGATCTTGATCCAGCCGCCATTCTCCGCCTCACTCCCGTCCGAGGACTCCAGACCCAGCAACAAGACCGCCGACCCGGCCACCGTGAGCCCGACGATCCAGCCGAGCAGGAAGCTGAGGCTGTTCCCGGTCGCCTTCGACGTGAACAGCATCAGGATCACCGCGATGATCGGCACCGGACTGATCGCGACGCCGACGGCGTTTCCCAACAAGTCACCGATCGCCGCGCCCACCGTCACCCTCCCTCGTCGCGCGCTCGGTCGACGAACGCCCGGAGTGCATCATGGTCCGCGACCCCCGCGCCCGGCGAACGCGGCCCGACCGAGGATCATCGCCGCGGTCGACGGCGCACCTGGCGACACATCACATCGTCACGACGGCGAAGCCGCCGATCTCGAGCATCACCGATGACCAAAACCGGGAGCACCGCGTGACTGGTGCGACTCGCAGGGTGTGAGCGCACCCAGAGCACCGGTCGCGTTCGGACCGAGGTCAGACGACGACGGCTCGTAAACCGGCGAACCGAAGTCAGACGGCAACGACGCCCGAACCGGCGAACCGAAGTCAGACGACGACGGCTCGTAAACCGGCGAACCGAAGTCAGACGGCAACGACGCCCGAACCGGCGAACCGAAGTCAGACAGCGACGGCTCGTGAACCGGCGGGCGCCGGACGTGCGTCGGCGCTCGGTCCGCTCGGTCAGGAATCGGGTGCCAACGAGCCGCCGAAGATCTGCCAGGCGAGCACAGTCTTCGCGACCAGGCTCAGCACGAGGTACGTCTTCTCGCCGAACAGATAGCTCGACCAACGGCCGATCCGCCGGTACTGCAGCCATTGATTGAGTCCGAAGCTGAAGAAGAACACCAGCTCGGCGACGACGATCCCGTACACGAACCCAGGCACCTCGTCGGCCGTGATCACGTTGAACCAGATGGCGACCCACGGCGCGAGCCCGGCGATCGTGCCGAACCAGAACGGCATCATCGTGGTCTCGGTGCGGTCCGGCGGATTGAACTTCTCCTGCAGCCAACCGAAGAGGATCATCGACACGTTCGCACCGGCGATCGCAAGAACCGCTGCGATCTCGGTGATGCCTGAGTACGACGCGATCAGCAGGATCATGATCGTGGCGCTCACCGAGTACTCGATCCAGCGGAACCGGTTGATGCCGCGCCGCAGATCGGCCTCGTATACCGACCGTGCGACCGTCGCGGTCAACAGGTGGTCGAGCGCTGCCAGACCCAGGAAGAGCGCCACCGCGAACCCGATCCGAACATCGACCAGCCCTTCGGCTTCGGGCAGGCGCGTACCCGGCGGCCCCTGCGGGGGTGCCGTCGTGATCGAGATGGCGAAATCGCTGGCCAGCACGAGGACGATCACGGCCTGCGCTGCATGGAGCACCGTGAGTCCGAGATTCCAGGTCCGCAGGTTGTTCGCCCTGGTGTCGTCGAGCTCGATCATCCGCCGAACGTACCGCGAACCATCGGTCGTCAGCCCAACCGATCGAGCAATTCATGTGCCGGCTTCGCGCCGACGGTCCGGAGCCTGCGAGCCGTTCTGTCAGCCGTAACCGTGCGCCGGGTGTGTCCCCGGCTGACTGTTCGGTGGGGCCTCGTGTCGGTTCGAAGGGGACGCTCGCTCGGTGCCGTTCCTCCGCGTGGCGCCGGTCGTCATCGCACGAACTCGCGGAAACGCGGCGCACGCTTCTCCTTCAGTGCGTTGACACCTTCCCTCGACTCGTCGGTGTCGTAGTAGAGCTTCAGGGCGTACATCCCCATCCCCGCAATGCCCGCCTGATGCGCTGTGTCCATGTTGAACGAGCGCTTCGCGATCGCGATCGCAGTCGGGCTGCGCTCGCAGATCTCCTCGGCCCATGCCTCGACCGTGGCGTCGAGTTCGTCGTCGGGTACGCAGATGTTGGCGAGTCCCATCGCCTCGGCCTCCCGGCCCGAGTAACGGCGGCACAGGTACCAGATCTCCCTCGCCTTCTTCTCGCCGACGACGCGGGCGAGGAATGCGGTGCCGTATCCGGGGTCGACCGATCCCATCCTCGGACCGACCTGTCCGAAGATCGCCGACTCGGAGCAGATGGTCAGGTCGCAGAGGGTGGCGAGCACGTTCCCGCCGCCGATCGCGTACCCCTGCACCCGGGCGATGACCGGCACCGGGACGTCCCGGATCGCCGTGTGCAGCTCCTCGACCGGCATCCCGACCGTGCCCCGGCCGTCGTACTGACCGTCGTGGGTCGACTGATCCCCACCGGTGCAGAACGCCCGGTCGCCCGAGCCGGCAAGCACGATCGCGCCCACGTCGGGGTCGTACCCCGCGCGGTGCAGGGCGTGGATCAGCTCGTCGCAGGTCGTACCGCGAAAGGCGTTCATCACCTCCGGCCGGTCGATGGTGATGTATGCGACGTGTCGGCGCGTCTCGACGGTGATGTCGGTGTAGTCCATGGTGTCCTCTCGTTGTTGCGGGTTGATCGCGACGTGGGTCCCGCAGCATCGCGAATCCCCGCCACCAGAACGCCATCGACGCATCGACATGCAGCGCATGTCAGGCGATGACGAGCGCTCCGCCGGCGGTTGCGGCGACCACCGCGAACCCGAACGCCATCTGTCGGAGACCGACCACCTTGGCGGGCGGGACCGGTCCGCGGCGGGTCCACATCGCCTGCCCGACGGCGAGAGCGACGACGGCCAGCGAGCCGAGGAGCACCCGGTCGTCGACCGCTGCTGAGGCGAGGGCCACAGCGCCGCCAAGCACCTGGAAGACATCACTCTGGGCGAGCGCTGCGTCGCCGTGGCGGAGCCGTGCGATCTGGACCCGCACGAACGGGATCGACGCGATTGCACGCCCCGCGAGGATCGACGACGCCGCGGCGGCCAGGCGAGCCGGTTCGTCGCCCGCGAGGATGATCGACGCCGCGACCGCCGAGATCCCCACCGCACCACACAGCTCGGGGACGAGGCGCCGACTCCGACTCCGGATGTCGAACCACAGCTCGATCGCGACGAGGGGCATCGCCACCGCCACCGGCACCAGCCATCGCCAACCGGCGGCGTCGACCGCGACCACGGCCAGCAGGAGCAGCACCGCGAGCTCCCCGACCACGATCATCGTCGCGAGCTGCGTGCGGGCGAGCGAGCGGCCGCGACGCACGTCGATCAGCGCCAACTTCAGCGGGGTCCGCATCAGGAACCCGAGCAACGCAGCAATCCCGATCGCGACGCCAGCCCACGAGAACGCCACCAGCAGTCCGAGGACGATCGGCTCGAGGGTGAGACCCCAGCCACCGTGCTCGCTCGGGATCGCGACGGCGCGCCACGGCGAACGCTCTCGCACCACCGGACGGGAGTCCGCAGGTCGCACAGGTCGAGACTGCCCGACGGCCGCGACCGTTCGGTAGGGACCAACGTCCACTCCGTTTCGAGCTTCGATGTCGCGAGGTGTGCAGGACACGACTCGCGACCGATCGGGACCTTTGCCCCTGGCCGTACGAACCACAATCGTTGACTGTACGACTCGGAGACTGCGTGGTGGCGAGGAGGTGCCGCTGTGGGTGATCATCCATTGCCGCAGGACGAGCGAGTTCCGGGTCGCGACGTCGTGTCACGCCGAGGTGTGCTCGCTGCCACGCCAGCGGCGCTCCTGGCGCTCATGACACGGCAGGGCGGTGCTCCGACAGCAGGGGCGGCGTTCACGATGTTGGCTCCGATCGAGCCGATCGAGAACCCGCTCGCTGCGTATCCGCACCGCGACTGGGAGTCGGTGTACCGCGATCTGTACACACCCGACAGCACCTACCACTATCTCTGCGCCCCGAACGACACCCACGGATGCTTGCTTCGGGCGAGCGTCAAGAACGGGGTGGCGGTCTACGCCGACCCATCCTTCGGATACCACAAGGCCACCGACGCATACGGCAACACGGCGTCCAACCGATGGGACCCGAGAGCCTGTGTGTCGGGCCTCGCCTATGTCCGCCGGGCGTACAGCGACCGGCGCGTGAAGGGCTGCTACGTGCGGGCCGGGTTCAAGCGGTGGATCGATGCCGGGATGCCGCGGGAGGCCGACGGTCAGCCCCCACTCGAATACCGATCAGGGCGTGGCCAGGAGGACTTCGTGAAGACGAGTCACGAGGAGGCGGCCGCGGTCGTCGCCACGGCGTACGTCGACGTCGCCCGCACCTACAGCGGCGACGAGGGGGCGGCACTCCTCGCAGCTCAGGGCTTCTACGAGCCCGAGATGATCGAGGCGATGCACGGAGCCGGCACGCAGACGATGAAATTCCGCGGCGGCATGCCGTTCAACGCACCGTTCCGCGTCGGCGGCTTCTACCGACTCACGAACATGATGGCGCTGCTGGATGTCGCGGTGCGCGGCGTCGAACCGGACGAGTCGTACGGCGGACGCCATTGGGACAGCTACTCGTGGCACACCGATCTACCGCCGGGCCATCCGATGGTCACCGGCCAGCAAACCCTCGACTTCGACCTCGTCACGGCCGAGAACTCGAAGCTGATCACGCTCTGGGGCATGAACTGGATCGCTACGAAGATGCCGGACGCACACTGGCTCACCGAGGCCCGCCTCCACGGCGCCAAGGTCGTGACCATCGCTCCTGAGTACCAGTCCTCGAGCTGCAAGGCCGACCGGGCGATCACCATTCGCGCCGGCTCCGACGGGGCACTCGCGCTGGGACTCGCCCATGTCATCGTGCGCGACCGCACCTACGACGAGCAGTTCGTGAAGACCCAGACCGACCTGCCGCTGCTCGTGCGCTCCGACACCAAGAAGCTGCTGCTCGCGTCCGACATCATCGCCGACTACACCAGCGCCGCGCTCCGCACGGTCCGTTTGGTCGAGCCGGGCGAGACGCTCCCCCCTGCCGCCGAGCAGCCGATCCAGTACGTGCCGACCGATCTGAGGGAGGCCTGGGGTGATCAAGTCGTCTGGAACACCCGCACGGGCGCTCCCGCCGTCGTCACCCACGACCACACCGGCGCGCACTTCCCCAACGAGATCGACCCCGCCCTCGAGGGGACGTTCGCCGTCACCCTGATCGACGGTTCGAACGTTCAGGTACGGCCCGTGTTCGACGCGGTCAAGCAGCACCTCGACGAGTCCTGCACCCCCGAGCAGATCTCGAAGGTCACGTGGGTGCCGGTCGACGCGATCGAGGACCTCGCGGCCGACATCGCCGCCAACCCGACGAAGACCCTGTTCGTGGAGGGCATGGGCCCGAACCACTTCTTCAACAACGACAACAAGGACCGCACGATCATCCTCGTCGCAGCGCTGACCAACAACGTCGGTCATTACGGCGGCACGGTCGGCAGCTATGCCGGCAACTATCGCCTCCCGACCTTCTCCGGCATCGCCCAGTGGATCTACGAGGACCCGTTCGACATCACTCTCGAGCCCGACGAGAAGGCGAAGCTGAACAAGCGGCTCAAGGCCGAGTCGGCGCACTACTACAACTACGGCGACCGGCCACTCAAGGTCGGCAACAAGATGTTCACGGGCTCGACCCACATGCCGACACCGACGAAGACGATGTACTTCGCCAACTCGAACTCGTTGCTCGGCAACGCCAAGGGCGCCCACGACGTGATGGTGAACACACTGCCGAAGATCGAGGTGATCGTCCACAACGACTGGTACTGGACCGCCTCGTGCGAGTACGCCGACGTGGTGTTCGGTGTCGATGCGTGGCCGGAGCGCCAGCTCCCCGACGTGTACGGATCGGTCACCAACCCGTTCCTGCAGGCGTGGTGCTCGACGCCGATGGAACGCATCTTCGACACCCGCGACGACATGGAGGTCAACGCCCTCATCGCCGCGGCGATCGGCGACGAGATCGGCGACCCGCGTTGTGCCGAGTACTGGCACTTCGTGACCGAGCAGGACCCCGGTGTGTACATCCAGCGCGTCTTCGAGGCCGGCAACGCAACCAGGGGCTACCGGTTCGACGACCTCCACGAGTCGTGCAAACGCGGCACGCCCTTCTACATGATGATGCGCACCACGCCGAAGATCGTCGGGTGGGAGCAGACGAACGAGAGCGTGCCGTGGTACACGAAGTCGGGTCGGCTCGAGTTCTACCGCGACGAGGACGAGTTCATCGAGTACGGCGAGAACATGCCGCTGCACCGGGAGCCGGTCGACGGCACCCTGTACGAACCCGGCGTGCTGATGGCCACCCCGCACCCACTGATCCAGCCCGCACAACCCGCGGACTACGGCCTCGACATCGACGATCTGAGCGTGGAGGTTCGCCAGGTGCGCCACGTCGTGCGCACCCCCGACGAGATCGTCGCCTCCGAGCACCCACTGCGTGGCGACGGGTTCAGCCACGTGCTGGTGACGCCGAAGTTCCGCCACGCCTGCCACTCGATGGGCGCGTCGACCGACACCGACGTGTTGATCTTCGGGCCGTTCGGCGACTTCTACCGACACGACAAGCGCAAGCCATGGGTGTCGGAGGGGTACGTCGACCTCAACCCGGACGATGCGGCCGAGCTCGGCGTCGCCGACGGCGACTACGTATGGGTCGACGCCGACCCCTCGGACCGCCCGTTCAAGAACTGGCAGGACCGACCGGCCGATTACCGGGCGTTCCGCTGGATGGTGCGGGTCCGCGTCAATCCGTCCGTCGTCCACAACATCGCTCGCGCGTGGTTCCACTTCCATGTCGCGACGCACGGCAGCGTGGAGGGCCATGAGACTCGCGAGGACGGTCTCGCCCGCAACCCACGCACCAACTACCAGGCCGGCTACCGGTACGGCAGCCACCAGTCGGTCACCCGTGCGTGGCTGCGTCCGACGTTGATGACCGACTCGATGACCCGCAAGGACGGTGCCGGTCAGCTGATCGGGAAGGGGTTCGAGCTCGACGTGTACTGCGCCGATGGCGCTCCGAAGGAGTCGTTCGTCAAGTTCACCAAGGCTGAGGACGGCGGCGAGAGCGGCACCGGCCTGTGGCATCCCGCTCAGCAGGGCTACCGCCCGGGCACCGAGAACGATGCGATGAAGCGGTACCTCGCGGGCGGGTACGTCGGCGCGGCCGAAGGGAGCAGCGATGGCTGAGGTCCGAAACTGGCAACTGAACCGGACGATGCAGTACCCCTACGAGGAGTCGCGTCCCGCACGGCAGGCAGCAGCGGTGTTCGACACCAACAAGTGCATCGGCTGCCAGACGTGCACGATGGCCTGCAAGACCTGCTGGACGTCTGGCAGCGGCCAGGAGTACATGCTCTGGAACAACGTCGAGACCAAGCCGTGGGGCTCGTACCCGCTCGCCTGGGACGTCCGCGAGCTGGAGCTGCTCGGTCCCCAGCACTGGGAGGGCGACACCTACACCGGCCGGACGATCTTCGAAGCCGCCCCGACCGGCGAACGCAACGTCGGGTGGATGCCGACCGACATGGACTACGCCTACCCGAATCGCGGCGAGGACGAAGTCAACGTGACGCTGACCACGAAGCGGTACCACCTCAAGCTCCCCCACGACATGTGGTTCTTCTACCTGCCTCGGGTCTGCAACCACTGCACCTATCCGGCATGCCTGCAAGGCTGCCCGCGCCAGTCGATCTACAAGCGACCCGAGGACGGGATCGTGCTCGTCGACGAGGAGCGCTGCCGCGGCTACCGGGTCTGCTTCGAGGCGTGCCCCTACAAGAAGATCTTCTACAACCACACCACGCGCGTCTCCGAGAAGTGCGTGTTCTGCTATCCCGCCGTCGAGCGCGGCGAACAGCCACGCTGCATGCGCAACTGCATCGGCAAGATCCGATCGTTCGGCTTCGTCTCCACTCCCGACCGCGCACGCGAGGACAACCCGATCGACTTCCTGGTCCACGTCCGCAAGGTCGGTCTCCCGCTGTACCCGCAGTTCGGGCTCGAACCGAACGTGTACTACATCCCACCGATCCACGTCGACAGCGACGACTTCCTGACGATGCTGTTCGGGCCCGAGGCCAGGCGCGCGATCGAGCGCTATCAGGCAGCGATGCGCGGGGAGGACCCCGAGCTGCTCGCCGTCCTCCTCCTCGCCGTGTCGACCGACCGGATCATCCACCGCTTCGAGCTGAACGGAGACACGGTCGACGCATGGGACGAGTCCGGTGAGCAGGTCGTGAGCATGCCGGTCAAGGTGCCCACGATCGAGCGAACGCCGTTCGACCCGGAGCTCGAGGTCTACCGCTACAACATCACCTGAGGAGACGTGATGAACACATCCGACCAGACGCTCTCGCGCCGCCACCTCGTCAAGGGCGCCGCCGCCGGTGCCGGTTCGCTCGCCCTCGCCGGATGTGCGATCGATCATGCCTTCAGCGGCGACCTCAACGCGGCTCGCGTCCGGCGCGTCCCGGACGACGACGCCGACCACAGCCGGTGGACGCGGACGTCCGAGCTCGTGGTCGAGCTCGGACCACAGGACATGGCGCTTCCACTGCGGCTCGATCCCGCGGTCACCTCGGTGCGAGTGCGCGCCCTGCACGACGGGGACCGCATCGCGTTCAGGCTCGAGTGGGACGACGCTGACGTCGACGACCTCACGATCCGGGTCGATGACTTCCGGGATGCCTGCGCCGTCCTACTCGCCCCAGGACCGGCCGTGGCCGAGGTCCGCACGATGGGCTCCGCGACGACGCCGGCGACGCTCCTCCATTGGAAGGCCGACTGGCAGCGCGACGTCGATCAGGGACGACAGGGCCTCGCGGCCGCGTATCCGAACCGGACCGTCGACGTGTACCCGCCGTTGTGGAACGTCGCCCCCGATGACGTTGATGTCACCTCGTACCAGGAACACGACGCCACGGTGTGGTTGCCCGGGATCCACGTGGAGAACCCGATCTCGCTGTCCCACCGGACATCCCCGGTCGAGAAGGCCATCGCGTACGGGTTCAGCACGACGTCGACCGGGCCCACCCAGAACGTCGGCGGGCGCGGCGTTCGCACCGACACCGGCTGGCGTGTGGTCATCAGCAAGCCGCTCGCCGCCGCCGACGACGGGGAGATCGATCTGCGACCCGGCTCGCGAGCTGCCTGCGCATTCGCCATCTGGTCCGGCGCGTTCCACGATGCCGGGAGCCGCAAGGCTCCGTCGATCGATGTGTTCGCATTGGCACTGGAGGCATGACATGCGCACGATCGGCTCTCCCAGCGATCTCCAGTCACGTGCGATCGCCTTCGCCTCGACAGCCCGAAGCCTCGGCCGCGATCCGGCGGCGCTGTTGGACCGCGAGCACGTCGCGTCGCTCCGCGTGCGCCTGCGCGACCTCGACGACGACCACCTGCTCGGTCGCCTCGCCCGCTTCGACGCCGACCAGCTCCCACCGATCGACGAGCTCGCCGGTCGTTGGGTGCGGTGGTTCGATCTCGGACGTATCGCCCCCTACGAGGGATCGAACGTCGCCGCGAGCGCGGGCGGGATCACGCCTCGGCTGGCCGACATCGCCGGCTTCTACCGGGCGTTCGGCATGGCCGTACCCGACGACCGTCCCGACCACGTCGTGGCCGAGCTCGAGTTCGTCGCCTTGGCGTTGCTCCACGAAGCAGACGCACTCGATGCCGTCGATCTCGAACGCCTCGACGTCATCGGCGACGTGATCCGGTCGTTCCTGCGCGATCACATCGGGGGGTGGATCGACGCCTGGGCGGCCCGTGTCGCCGACGTGCCCGAGCTGTCTCCGTGGGCGCCGTTCGCTGCGATCGCCGCCGACCTCGTCCGCCACGAGGCGAGGCTCCGCAACGTCATCCCGGCGAGGACAGATGCGGTGCTCGACGCCGATGGTCAGCTCGAGGACGCACCGACGCTCGAGTGCGGAGGCGCCGAAGTCGTCGGAATCTGACCCCTTCCGGCCTCATCCCGCCTCGTCCGAAGCGCTGCGTCGAGCACGTCCGTTCGTCGGGTCGCCGGAGATCCGCACGGCAACGCCATCACGGCGTTGCTCCACGGCTCGGACATCACGACTCATGCTTCCCCCTCGCCCACGGGGCGGCCGGGACACTTCCCGCCGACTCGCTCATCGACGGTCGACGCACCGCTCATCGACGAAGCAGCACTCGAGCTGGAGAGCGCGTACTCCTCAACACAGCGCGACCGACGCACGAACGATCGAGTCAGCGAAGAAGTCGAGCTCGGGGAGAACGCTCTCGTCGGCGGTGATCGCCACGCCGAGCCGTCCGGCGATGTCGCCGAAGCCGACCGCCACGCGCATCTGCGGCGTGATCGGCAAGATCGGATGGGTGATGTCGTGTGGGATCCCGTCGAAGTGCAGCATCCGCCGAGATCCTGGGACACACGACACCACCAGGTCGACGAAGTGGCCCGACGCAGTGAACGACGAGACGGCCGACGCCGACTCGGCCGGTGCCGTCTCGAGCGCCCGCATGCTCATCGCCGCTGCACGATGCTGCCCGGCCGCGAGTGCGTCGGCAACCTCCTCCGCGACCCGATGGAGGCGCTCGAGCGGAGCCATCGGTCCGATCGGGACGGTGATCAGCAAGAAGGCGGCCCGGTTGCCGAGATCGTCGCGTCGCGCGCCCCGGCGGCGGCGACCGGAACGAGCGTGCGGATCCGTGTGTCGCTCGACTCGCCACGCGCCTCGAACAACCGACCCAGCGCAGCCGCGGTGATCGTGAGTCCGATCACGTCGAAGCGAACGTCGAGGCGTCGACGAAGCGAACGCAGCGCGGCCGAATCGAGCGCGGTCAGCGCGAGCCTGCACTTGACGGGACGGTCCGAGGCCAGGCGCGGACCGCCGTGCCAGCCACGTTCGAGCATCGAGATCCAACCGTCGAGGAGTGCGAGCGCTCGCTCGTACTCGTCGGGGCCCAGGTCGCGCCGATCGCGTGGCCGCATGGTCTGCCAGAGATCTCGCACCACGTCGAATGCATCGGCCTCGTTGACATCGGCCGCGAGCCCAGGCGTCTTCGGTGCAGATGTGCCCCGATCGGCTGCGTCCCGCTCGCCCCGGTCGCCACCGCCGATCGGATCGAACAATCTCCGCATCACGTGCATCGAGCTCATCCCGTCGACGAGCGCGTGGCTCGCACGGAACAGGATCGCCGGACCTCGCTCTGCGTCGCCGGCCGCGATGCTCAGCTTCCACAGCGGGTGAGCCGGATCGAGGGGCGTCGCGTGGAGCTGGGCGATGTGACCGACGAGCGATGGATCGCCGGCGCTCATCGGCAACTCGTCGACGTGACGTTCGATGTCGAACGCGGGATCGTCCGCCCACACGACCGACGTCTCTTCGGTCACGGCGCGCTGCCGAAGTCGAGGGATGAGCGCGAGTCGTTCGCCGACCAGCTCGCGGACGCGTTCGATCCCGAGGCGTCTCGGGGACTGCTGGAGCCGGATCAGGCCGGCGACGTTCAGCGGTGCGCCCTGGTCGGCGCGGTCGAGGAACGAGGCGTCCTGAGCGCTCAACCGGACTCGGCCTCCTCCACTCATGCCCGCTCCCCGAGCAGGCCGAGCCGGTCGAGCAGTCGACGCTCGGCTGCACGGTTCTCGACCCGCCCGAGATGTGGTTGCGACTCGGTGGCATCGGCGAGGAAGTCGTCGGCCAGCCGCCGGAGCGACGCCACCCTCGTCGAGGCATCGAGGATGATCTCGATCGCGTGGAAGAGCCGGGTGATCGAATCTCGCCGCCCCGTCGCTTCGATGAGGCCGGCGTGCAGCGCAGCCGACACTTCGAGGTCGCCCGCGAGCATCGCGACCACCGTGGCCGTCGTCGTGGAGCCCGACCCGTCGACCGGCACAGCCGTCTTCGGGGGCCCGACGACGATCGTCGAACCCGCCAACCAGACGTCGACGACGTCGTCGTCGAGCGCGATACGCGCCCGCCGCGAGCCGACGACGGAACGCAGGCGTCGCCCGGCCCCCGCCGGGTCGAGCTCGCATGCCTCCACGAGCTCTCGAATCCAGTCGGCGAGATCGCGCCCGGACGAGGAATCAATCGACATGTTCGAACACGCCCCAGCCGTCGGTGGTGACCCGCTGGCCGAAGACCCGGCCCGAGATCTCGAACCGACCGACGAGCTCGTGGATGAACGTCTGCCCGGGCCGGGCGGGGTCGGAGGTGACGAGCTGGACGGCATCGTCGACGTCGAAGTCGATGCGCAATCGATCGAACCCGTCGTCGACGAGCACCGACACGTGCGCCGGCAGGTCGGGCCGCTGGCGATCGCTGCGGAGTGCGGCGACCGCACCGGGCAGCCTCCGGATCGGTCGATCCCACCGGCCGTGGTAGCGGATCTCGACGGTTCGCTGCGGGAAGTCGCGTGGTTGCGCGCCGACCTGCACCCGAGCGATCGGATGACCCGAGCGGTGCGCCCGGTCGGTCCGGTGGGCGACAGTGGCGGTGACGTCGCCGATGCTCGGGAAGGTACCCCACCTCCATCCGATGTCGTCGCCCCATCGCCACCGTCCCCAGTTGTGGTCGTGGTATCCGATCGCGTTGCCGAGCCAGATCTCTCGTCGACCGATCCGGAGCCACCCGTCGAGTTCGAGGCGCGGCACCGCCCGCCACGAGATCCAGCCCGACCCGAACGGCACCGGTGATTCGACGACGATGGGTTCGGCGGAAGGCCGACCGACCAGTTCGAGCTCGACATCGCGCGTGCGGCTCGATGCCCGCAGGAACTCACCCCGGTCACCGAGTGCGACCCTTGCGGTGCTCCCGACGGCGATCGACGATGACCCGACATCGATGCTCGGATCATGGCGGGAGCGCACGTCGACCGTCGCGAGCATGCTCGGGAGATCGTGGGATCGATGGATCACGACCGTGCCGACGCCGAGGGACGCCGGCGAGACCGGATCCCCGTGCAACGAGGCGTTGATGATCGCCACCACACCCTCGTCGGGCTCGAACACGTTGACGTGCAACCAGTCCTTGTAGGCGAATGCAGCAAGGTCGAGCGGCGACGGTGGCCGCAGCACGTCGGCCGGGACCACGTGATCGGCGCCGATCAGCCGTACCACCGAAGACCTCCGTTCATCGCAGCACCGGGCCGCCCAGATCGTTCGGGTGCGGTTGTCGGACGCGCGGTGAAGCAGCGTGCGCGACGATCTCGTCGACGACCGCGACGAGCTCGCGCGAGTAGGCCCACAGACCCACGACCAGGTCGACGCAGTCACACGCTTGAGGCTCCCGAAGCGGCCCGATGTGGTCGCCCGGTTGGACGAGGTCGACCTCGGCGAGCACCGCCTCGAGGTCGTTCGCCAGCAGCAGCGCGAGATCGTTGCGCAGATCCTCCAAGACGGGCGACGGCGGGATCGACGACCACGCCGCATCGACGCCGAGGGTCGACCACAGCGCCTCGCCGTTGACACCGACCCGCGTCGCCGTGAGCGACTCGCGAACCCGGGCCCCCTCGGCAGTACGGGACGCGGCGCGACCGAGGGCAGCCAGACCGGCGACCAACGACCCCACGGCCTGGGCGCCGGAGACCACGTGCAGGGTGTTGATGCGAGCGATCAGGGAACCGAGCGCCGCGGACGTGTCACGCCGCGAGCCACCGACGTCGTCGAGCTCGATCCACCCCTCGATCGCGCCCTCGATCGACCCGTCGATCGGGCCGCTGGTCGACGCGTCGTGAGTGGTCACGGTGTCGGTCCCCCAGCGGCGTCGGGACCGACCACCTCGACCACCAGATCGGGATCGTCGCCGGTCAGGCCCAGCACGACGATGGACCCGCGGTAGGTGCCCGGTGGAAGGTCGTGCGGCACGATCAGCGTGATCTGCACCGTCCGTTCCTCGAACGCACGCACCGTCGAACCCGACCGTGCGGCCACCTCGGGGAACCACTCGACCCCGTCGTCGGTGCGTAGCGGACTCGGTTCGATCGCGATGCTCGTCGATGCGGCCTGCCGGTTCGTCACCCGGACCGAGACGAGGGTCCACGTGCCGGGCTCGGCGGTGACGACGACCGTGCTCGAGGATCGAATGCCGATCGGCGGTGCGACCGGCCCGAGCAACCACACCAGGTCGCGCAACCACGACGACACATCTCCCAACGGAGTCCGTTCGGTGTTGCCACTGAACTCGCCAGGGTGTACGTCGGCGGTTCGCCGACCATCGTCATCCGTGGCCCCGACCACGCGCACGACCATCGCGCGGTTGTAGCACGTTTCGTGCCGACGGCGGCGCGGAATCCCTACTTGGTCCGCTCTACCACGTACCACAACATCTCACGGAGGAATCGCCGGTCGTGCCCGCCGGTGAGCAGGGTGCCGAGCTGATCGTCGATCGCGTATGCACGATTCGCGTACTCGTCGGCGACCGCCCTCCCGTAATCGATCGACCCGCCCGATCGCATCGAGTCGAGCAGCCAGGCGACGTCGTCTGCGTGCTTGTCATCGCGCGGCGTCGAGAGGACCGCTCTCGCTCGGGCCCGATCGCGGCTGCCCGCGGTCCGGAGGTAGTGGAGCAGCATCACCGTTCGCTTGCCCTCCCACAGGTCGCCGGCGATCTCCTTGCCGTACACCTCCTGTTCCGATTCGAGGTTCAGCAGGTCGTCGCAGATCTGGAAGGCGATCCCAGCGAGGTGCCCGACTTCGACGAGTGGCTGCAACTCGCTCGGCGTCGGGAACCCGATACCCGGGGGGTGACCGCAGATGACCCCGATCCGCAACGGTGCGATCACGGTGTACCAACACGTCTTCTTGTGAGCCATGCGCACGTAATCGGCATCGTCGAGATCGAAACGATCGTTGGCGATCCAGTCGAGCTCGATCGCCTGCCCCTCGACAGACTCGCGCGCCATACGCTCGATCTCCTCGAGCACGAGCAGCGTCTTGTGCATGCCGATGCGATGGGTGTTCTCGAGCAGGAGCTGCATTGCCAGCACGTTGGTGGCGTCGCCGACGTTGACCGCCACGGCGGCACCGTGCTCCCGCAACATCGTCACTCGGCCACGTCGGTAGTCGGATGCGTCCTCCACGTCGTCGTGCACCAAGAACGCGTTGTGGTACAGCTCCAGAGCCGCAGCCGAGGTGCGGGCCTGATCGGTGTAGCCGCCCGCCGACCGCGCGGCGGCGAGCAGGATCGCCGGCCGCAAGCCCTTGCCCTCGCGGAACGGATAGTCGGCGACGAGGTCGTAGAGCGGGCCGTACCCGGTCTCACGGTTCCGCGAGATCAGGGCCGTGATCTCCTCGGCGACACACTGCTTCGCTTCATCCAGGATTCGGTCGATCAGCTGCCGGTCGTGTGCCATCGGCTCCCTCCGAGCAGCGTCACGTCACGAGGCGACGCCTGCCCCCTGCATGCCCACCCACGGCCGAAACCGGTGGCGGGCCTGACAGCACATCACTATAGTGAGCGACGGGTGGGAGCTGTTCGCGACGACGGTGTGCGGCTCCGCAGTGCGGGCGCTTCAGGATTCTTCGAGCGCAGGGAGACGACATGGGTGGCAAGGGTGGCGGCGGCAAGAAGGGCGGCGGCGGCTCCGGTGAGATCGACGTCGATGTCGATTCCGACAGCAACTCCACGACGGTTCTCGACATCGTCGGCCTCGACGACATCAACATCGCGACCACCAGCACGTCGTCGAGCACGAACACCAATCGGCTCGAGGTGCCCGATCCGATCCGTACCCGGATGGAGATGGCACTCACCGAACCGATCGACACGCGGCTGACCCTCAGCGTCCCCGACACGGTCCGAACCGACCAACGCCAACGCAACGAGCTGGCGATCACCGAGCCGATCATCACCCAGATGTCGACCGATCTCGACGTCGACGTCAAACCCGTCGTCGTCGATCTCTGCCTGACGGTCGGGGTGAAGGATCCCCCGCGGTTCTGCCTCACCCGCCCGGAGCACCGCCATTTCGAGCTGTCGTTGTTCGGACGTGAAGTGGTCGGTCTGCGCTGGGGCGGAACGTCGAAGTTCATCGTCGACGACGTGCGGCCCAATGCGTTCGTGGCCGGTGTCACCGACTCGTCGCACCACGGCGACGGTCACCACCACGACGACCACGATCGGCACGGTCATCACGGTCATCACGCCCATCACGATGCGGGTGACCATGCTCCGCCCCACCGCCCCGGCGTGCGATTCGTGATCGAGTAAGCCCGAGCACCGGAGCACGCCATGGTAAAGACCCGACTCGACTACGACATCCTCGAATGTGATGACGACGAACCGATCGTGTTCACGGGCACGCCCGGGCGGCTCGTCGGCCGGCTCCCCGTCCGCAACACCGGCGCCGACCGGGCAGTCCTGCGCCATGCCACGTTCCGCGGTGATGTGGTCGCCGGCGAGGTGGCCGCCCCCGTGCGCACCACGGTGCTGCGCCCCTCGACCGGCGCCAATCTCCGGACCCGACTGACGATCGCGCCGAACACCCCACCCGGCGACTACTACGGCGAGGTCGAGATCGGGGGTTCGGTGCGGCCTGCGCTGCTCCGGGTGGTCGAGAAGATCGACGTGGTCGTGCAGCCGAGCATCCTGCTCATCGAGAACCTGCCGGGTACGCGGATCACGAAACGGGTGCTCGTCACCAACCGCGGGAACGTGCCGATCACCGTCGGACACCCCGGCGGCATCGCACTCGACGACGAGCGCGGTGAGTGCCGAGTCACGCGTGCCACCTACGAGGCACTCGGTCAGGCCCTCGACGCCGCACGCGCCAAGCCCGACGAGCACGACGAGAAAGAGTCACGGCGTGCCGCCGACGTCGAGGGCCCCGTCCTGTCGCTCGAGCGCGCCATCGGCGAATGGGTGACGCAGGGCCGCGACCACCTCAAGGCGATGGGCGTCCTCGGCGTGCGGAACGTCGGTGGGGCCACGACCGTCGAACCGGGAGCCCAGGAACCTGTCGAGTTCGTGTTCCGCATCCCGAAGGGACTCGATCAACACACCCGATACATCGGTTCGTTCCCGCTGTACGACACCGACATGGCGTTCGTGATCGTGCCGGGAATGTCCGCCGACGACCGTTCCGAGGAGGACGACGATGAACTGGTATGAGCGAGACGACCGTTCCGCCAAGCGGTTCGAGCGCTGCCGCGAGCGGCCCGACCCGTGGCGCGAGACGGCCATGGCGACGACGTCGCCGATGGAGGAGTTGGCAAGTTCGGTGGGTGACGCCGTCACCCGACTGATCCGGTCGTTCGAACCCGGCTCGCCCACGCCCCCCGAGCGCGCGATGTACGGCGGCGGAAGGTGGGACCGCTCCCGGCCGCGAGACGGGCGTGGGCCCCGTCGCTCCGACCCCGATCGCCACGACTGCGACCACGATCACCACCACGATCACCACCACGATCACCACCACGATCACCACCACGATCACGGCTGCGATCACCACTACGATCACAGCAGCGATCACCACCACAGCGGGTGCGGGTGCGGGTGCGGGTGCGGGTGCGGGTGCTGTCCGCCACGCTGCGGTCCGGACCCGTGCCACTGCTCGTGCTGCATCGGCGATGTCGACGTCGTCGTCTACACCCGCGTCGGTGAGACACGGGTCGTCCCGATCCGCATCGAGAACGCACGTCAACGAGCCCGCGACATCGAATTGAATCTGAGCACGTTCACCACCAAGGGGGGCAACGACTCACCGGTCATGGGGCAGATCGTGACACCGACCTCGTTCACGGTTGCTGCGTGCTCGGATCACGAGGCCGTCCTCGTGGTCAAGGTCGGTCAGCCCGACTCGAAGCCCACGCCACAGGTTCCCGGGCAGACGCCACAGCCGAGCGCCGAGAAGGAACGGTCCGAGATGACCAAGGCCGAGCTGGTCGAGGTGGCACGCGAGGTCGGGCTGACCGGGACCAGCTCGATGACCAAGGACGAGCTCAACGCCGCGCTCGCGGCGGCATCCCACTCCGAGCGCGAGCCGGCCGGCTCGGTCGACCGACCGCCGGAGCGAACGCTCCGCGACGTCGACGACTGCCATGTCGCGATCGCCGACCTGCAGATCCAGGGGTGCGACACACGCCCGATCCGGATCGCTGTCGCTGTCCTGCCGCGGGACTGTGGCCCCTACGAGGTTCGTTGCGACTGCCGATGCTGCTGATCACGCGGGGGACGCGGTGACCGACGAGCACTCCGTCCGCCAACTCGTCGAGGAGCTCTCGAACGCAGCGCTGCGAGACCTCCTGCGCAACGTCCGCCACCACACCGAATTGCGGCGCCGCATCTCGACGGGCTTCGTCGATGAGCGCTGGGTCAACCAGGCCTACCGCGACTACGCCCGACGAGAGGGTCCGTCGTACCGGCAGCAAGCGGCAGATCTCACGCTGCAGTACTACACCGATCTCGCCGATCTCGGAAACCGCTACAGCGAACGGTTCTATGCCGACATGCTGGACGACATCGGTGCGGCGCACCAGGGAAACGGCGACGGAGGAGATCGGGGCGACCACCGGTCGGGCGACGAGGCGCCGGACGACGTCGACGAGGTCGCGGTCGAGCTCCACGGGCCACTCGGCCGCGAGGTGATGGCGCGGTTCGGCGTCGAGAACACCGAGGCCCATCCGGTCACACTCTCGATCGAGGTGGGGGCCTGTCGCGGACCCGACGAAACGGTGTTCTTCGCACCGCTCACCGTGCAACCCGCCGAGTTCACCCTCGAGCCGGGGGCGTCGAGACAGATCACGCTGCGCCTGCTGATGCTCCCGTCGGCGTTCGTTCCCGGCCACCTCTACCGGTTGCCGCTGGTGGTCCATGGCGCCGACGACATCCGCCTGGCACTGACGATCTGGGCCGAGGAACGCGATACGGGCACCCCGCTCCCATCGGTCGAGCAGCCGTCGCCGACCGCGGAGCCCGTCATCGAGGCAGCAGTCGTCGGCGACGACGCAACGGCAAGCGAGCCCCAGACGACCACCGAACCCACCCGGCCATCGCGCCGACCCCGCAAGCGATCGGCGAAGAAGGCCCCAGCCACGAGCCCGCCCGTCGCCGCTCCCGAGCGTTTCCTCGTTCGCTGCCCTGCCTGCGCCCGCGATTTCGAACGGAGCGAGCGCACGACGAAGCTCTACCCCCACCAGACCCCCGATGGTGAGGCGTGCCCGGCTCGCAAGGGTCGCGTGCGGGCGGCCTGATGTCGCTGTCCCCGGCCCCGGTCGACGAGGACGCCGTCACGGTGGTGCGCGCGCTGCACATCGGCCACCGTGACCACTATCGACTCGCCGCCGACATCCTCGACCGCAGCCCGGATCGAGTGGTGTTGATGCAGCGCAGCAGCTCGCTGCTGCTCGGCCCGGAGGACGGTTGGGACGACGAGGCGGTGTTCTACGCCTCCGCCCTCCGCAGCGTCGCCTCGGGAACACAGTGGCACCACATCGCGACGTCCGCCGGCATCAGACGCCATCTCCGGCGCCCGGGAAGCCGGTTCTCCCGACGCAACGCAGCCATGAGCGAACTGCGTTCGTTGGGGGGGACGGTCGCACTCGGCCCGCGCGACGACATGGCGTTCCCGGTCAAGGAGCTGCCACCCGAACGCGCCGGTCAGGATCTGAAGATCGACCGCCAAGCACGACTCCTGCTCGCCGATTTCGCCGGTGCGTTCGAGGCCGTGGTCGTCGTCGACATCGGCGATCAGCAGTGCAGCATCCACCAGTGCGGCCCGTTCGCGCGCGACCTGTTCGAATTGTGCCTCGAGTTCTGGACGGAGTGCCCGCCGTTCACGTGGGACGCGCTGCTCCACGCTCACGTGCGCTGATCGATCGCCGACCTCGGCAACGAACCGCAGTCGCCGCCGTCAGGCGCCCGTTGGCGGCGTCGTTCGGTCGTCGTCCGCGGCGGCGAGGTACCTGGACCAGCGCGCCTCCAGTTGCCGGTACACCGGCCGCCTGACCTCCCAGGTCAGGTCGGCCAGGTCGTCGAAGCGCATCCAGCGCCACGCGACGAACTCCTGCGACCCGTCATCGCCGTCCAGGCAGATATCGGCCTCGGAGCCATCGAACCGTGCGAGGAACCAGCGGTGGACCTGCCCGCGACCGGTCTTGGCGCTGCGGGCATCGACCGGCAATTCGTAGGCGAGCCACACCGGGTGCTCGTCGATCACGACGACGTCATCCCAGGCGATCCGCGTCTCCTCGAACAGCTCGCGTCGGGCGGCGTCGAGCGGCGCCTCGCTCCGTTCGATGCCGCCTTGCGGCAGCTGCCAGCTGCCGCGTCGGTCGGCCCGTTCGAACGCGAGCACCATGCCGCGCGAATCGATCACGGCCAGCCCCACGCCTGCACGGAAGAATTCCTTCGAGGGCATGCCCGACCGACGTTAGCTCGGCGCCCACGACGCCACGGCCAGCGTCGGGGAGCAGGATGCCGGTGACCCGATCTGATCGTGGCGAGCGCGGAGCGGCATCGGCAGGGCCTCCACGCCACACTGGTCGCATGCGATCGGGGCGATCATCGGCGGGGCCGGACGGTCGGGTATCACGCAGACGCGAGCTGTGGATCCTCGGCGCAGCCGTGGTGTTCGCAGCATGTGGCGGCGGTGATGACGATGCCATCGACACCCTCCCCGACCTCCCCGCCGTGTCACCCCTCCCCGAACCCGAGTCGGCGGTCGTGGTCGCCGAACGGGCGAACCTCGGCATCGACTCCACCTGGCACTGGCAGCTCCAGGGCACCCCCGACGTGACGCTGGACGTCGATGTCTACGACCTCGACCTGTTCGAGACGCCGCCGGAGGTCATCGACGCACTCCAGGATGCGGACCGGACGGTCATCTGCTACTTCTCAGCCGGTTCCTACGAGGCGTGGCGCCCCGACGCCGACGGGTTCGCATCCGGCGACCTCGGAGAACCACTGGACGGGTTCGAGGACGAACGATGGCTCGACATCCGCTCGGCCACCGTGCGTGACGTAGCCGCCAGGCGGCTCGACCTCGCAGTCGAGCGGGGGTGCAACGGTGTCGAGCCCGACAACGTCGACGGATACGCGAACACCAGCGGGTTCGACCTCACGGGACACGATCAACTCGACTTCAACCGATTCATCGCCGCGGCCGCCCACGATCGCGGACTGCTCGTCGGGTTGAAGAACGATCTCGACCAGATCCCCGACCTCGTGGCGTCGTACGACTTCGCCGTCAACGAGCAGTGCCACGAGTTCGACGAGTGCGAACTCAACGGTCCGTTCATCGCCGAGGGCAAGCCGGTGTTCAACGCCGAGTATGCCGAACGATTCGTCGCCGAACCGGCCGATGTCTGCGCCGCCGCCCTCGATGCTGGGCTCCGGACGCTGATCCTGCCGGTCGACCTCGACGGTTCGTTCCGCATCGGCTGCGACGACTGAGATCCCGCGACGAGGCGCTGACGCATCGCGGCAACCGACACGCGGCACGCCGCTCGGTCGGCCCGAGCACGACCGAGCAGTGCACGACCAAATCGACCCACCACCGCGGCGGGGCGACGCCCCGCCCACTCGTCGGCGCCGATCCGCACAACTGACTGTGGCGCACGGCCGGATCACCAGGAACGTCACGGTCCGAGCAGCCCCGGGGCGGCACCACGCCGGGCGCGAACATCGTGAGTGGTCACGGTGACTGCTTCGAGCCCCTGCGATCTCGCGCCCGCAGCGGCTCGATCGTGGCGACGTAGTCGGCCAGCCGGGCGCCGACCTCGATCACGGCGTCGACGTCGTGGAAATCGGGCGTGTCCCACACCTCGGAGATGCGGCGCCACGCCGTCGAGCCGAGGAACTCGCCCGACTCGGGTTCGTCCCCGAGCTCCCCACGCCATGCCGACTCGTGGCGCATCAGCAGGCCGAGGAGCTCGTCGTTCTCGTCCGGCTTCGGATACTCGAGGTGGAAGCCGATCTCGAGCATCACCGTGCCCTCCAACCGGACGAGCTGGGCCTCGTAGTGTTCTCGACGGGCATCGCCGAACCACAGCTTGAGTCCGCGGCGATGAACGATCGACTGCGTCGATCCGGCGGCCGTGCCGACGATCCCCTCGAAGACATCGAGCACTTCATGGAAGAACGATCGCTCCACCAGACCGACGCTACGCGGTCTCGCGGCGCGTTGGGTTCGGTTCGGTCGCTCGACCATGGCTCCAATTCGAACCGGACGTGGTCGGGTCCGCTCGCCGTCACCGTGCCCGGCACCAGGGCCGATCAGGGCGTCCCGAGGCTCCAGTCGTATCCGATGGCGGCCACGAACACGACCACGACCAGTGAGAGTGCAAGGCAGACGAGGGTCGTGACAGCACGTCGCAGCGACGCGCCCGCGTGTGACTCGACCGCAGGCCAGTCGTCGAGTTCGTCCCGATCGGATTCGGACTCGGAGCGTTCGAACGACCACGACGTCGAGTGGTCGGCGTCGGGATCACGCAATGCCCGGTACGCGGCGCTGAGCAGCGCCATCTCGCTCTCACTCCCACCGGCATCCGGGTGGAGGCGCCGGGCGCGCGAGCGGTACGCAGCGCGGATCGTCGCCGTGTCCGCCGCGACGTCGACCCCGAGGATGCGCCTCGCCTCCCGATGATCCATCGGGTCATGCTACGACGAGGAGGGGTACTCGTTCGACGGGCAGAGGGGCACTCGACAGGAGGCAACGATGGGACGGTTGGATGATCGCGTCATCCTGATCACGGGTGGCGCTCGTGGTCAGGGCGCAGCAGAGGCTCGGATGTGCGCCGACGAGGGAGCGACGGTGATCATCACCGACATCCTCGACGATGCCGGAGGCACCCTGGCCGAGGAGATCGGCGCGACCTACCTCCATCACGACGTCGTGAACAGCGACGAGTGGTCCGCCGTGGTCGGCCACACGAACGACAACTTCGGCCGCATCGATGGACTGATCAACAACGCCGGCATCTTCGTGGTCGAACCGATGCTGGGCACCGACGAGACGCTCTACCGAAGGATCGTCGACGTCAACCAGATCGGCGTCTACCTCGGCATGGCCGCTGTGGCGCCGTCGATGATCGCGGGCAGACGCGGCTCGATCGTCAACATCAGCTCGATCGCCGGGATGCAGGCGGCACCGGCTGCGTTCGCGTACAGCGCCACCAAATGGGCGGTCCGTGGCATGACCAAGAGCGCCGCGCTGGAGCTCGCGCCACATCAGGTCCGGGTGAACAGCGTGCACCCCGGCTTCATCGACACCGACATGCTCACCGAGTTGTCGATGCGCGGTGACGGTTGGAGGGAACGACTCCGGACACGCGTGCCCCTCGGCCGATTGGCCGACGCCGGTGACGTCGCTTCGGTCGTGCTCTTCCTGCTCTCGGACGACAGCCGCTACTGCACGGGTCAGGAGTTCGTCGTCGACGGCGGGCTGACGGCCTGATCGAGCGAACGTCCGGCCTTCGCGGGAGCCGGTAGGGCCCGGCTCCCGGGCGTCCGGCGACGACGTGGTCACCACCTGGCCACCACGTCGTCACGACATCCAACTGGTACGGGGTGTCGTAGCTCGTGAACCGCTCACGAGCATCGGGTGATCCGGTGCTATGAGCCGCGGCCGTCGAGTGTCGTCGACCCGCCGTCCGGCACACGTCCAGGCATTGACACGATTGTCCGGTCATTTCGTGGCGGTGCGGGATACCCTGACGGGCACAGGAGGGACGAGATGCGATACTTCGGAGCGATTCCGCTGGTGCTGCTGCTGACACTCACCGCGTGCGGCGGCGACGACGACACGAGCGGTGCGAGCGCCGAAGCCGACCAGGTCTCGTTCCGCGAGCGAATGACCACGATCGACGACGCTGTGTCGGTCTGGGCCGACGCCGACACGATCGATGTCGCCCACGCGGCCGCCGAGGCTGCGGCGAACCTCGTCGTCGGATCGAACGGCCCGGGCTACGGCGACCGGGACGGCAACGGCACCGTCGACGGCACCACGACCGCCGGCGTTCTGCCCGGTCTCGACGGCGAGCCCGCCGGAGTTGCGCAGGCCCTCGCCGTGAACGAGTGCGTTGCGACGGACGTGCTCGGAGGCAGCTGGGACGACCCGACGACACGCTGGGACACGATGCTCGCTGCGATCGACGCCTGGAGTCCTGACGACAACACGATGCCCTCGCTCCCCAGCCACCCGATGCGGATCGTCGGCTGGGCCACCTTCACACTCGAGAGCAATTCGCTCGCCGAGGCCCACGAATACGCCGGACACGCCGGGTTGCACGTCGACGTCTCGCTCGACGCGCTCGACTGCTGAGGAGCCTGCCGGTTTCGGCGGGCTCGGCGAGCCGAACCGAGATCACACGCCACGTGTGATGGTCCCACTCGGCGCGGGTCCTGAGCATTCGCCTGCGATCGTTCCCAGCGGCCTACCCTCGGCGTCGAAGACCGATGGATGCTCGACTCCGTTCCCCCCGACCACCGCTGCACCCGACGGCGTTCCTGCGGTGGATGTGGCAGCTGACCAAGGACGTCGTCGACGAGTACCGGCGCGACGGGGTCGGTGACCTGGCCGCCTCGATCACCTTCTGGACCATCCTGTCGGTGCCGGCAGCGGTGCTCGCCCTGGTCAGCGCCCTGAGCTCGCTCGAGTCCGTGGTCGGCGCCTCGGTCGCCAACGACGTCCAGGCCGAGGTGAAGCAGTTCATCACCGACACCTTCGCCGACTCGACGACGCTGACGGAGACGGTCGACGAGCTCTTCGAGACGTCGAGCACCGGCGTCGCGACCGCAGCGACCCTCATCGCACTGTTCACGCTGTCGCGGGCGTTCGCCGGCTTGATCCGGGCGCTCGACCGTGCGTACGAGGTCGTGGACGGCCGACCGTGGTGGTACGTCCGCATCGTGGCGATCGGCCTCGGCGTCGGAACGATCGTGGTCGTCGCCGCCGGGGCGACGATGCTCGCGTTGTTGCCGGAACTCCCCCTCGCCGTGGTGGTCCGATGGCTCACGGCGCCCGCCGTGCTCGTCGCGCTCGTCCTGTGGGCCGCCACCGTCTTCCACATCGGCCCCAACCACCGAACGCCGTGGCGCTACGACCTACCGGGCGCGGTCGTCACGATGATCGGCTGGGTGCTCGCCTCGCAGGGCTTCGCCCTCTACGTGCGCCTGGCAGGCAACGGCAACGGCGTGCAGACGAGCGTCGGTGCGATCCTGCTGGCGCTGTCGCTGATGTACCTGTTGAGCATCGTGCTGCTGGTCGGCGCGGAACTGAACGACGTGATCTCCCGCCGAGCCGGGGTCGCCCAGCAGCAGGCGTCCATCACGGTCCGAGCGCGGGCCTGGCACGCCCTGTGGCGGGCGCGTCGGAGCGTCGAGGCCACCGGAGACGAGCACGGCGACGACGAGGTCGAAGCGGTCGAGATGGTCGAGGACGACGACAGCGAACACCCCTGAACACCCGTCCCGGGCAGATCGGTCTCGTCAGCCGTGCCGACTCGCGGAGGCGCGCCACGTGTCGCGGAGCGAACGCATCCCGACCGGCTCGAACTGCTGCTCGCGGAGCCATGCGGCCCAGCCCGGGGTGCGGAACAGTCCGTACTCGTCGGTCCGGACGTGCCACCACTCGTGGTCGATCCGCTCCACCTCGCCCGGGCCCGGTCGGCACGGGTGGAAGGCGCAGTAGACGAGGTCGTCGACGACTCCTGTGAGCATCGTCGCATAGTCCACCGCGGCGCCGCGGGAGCGCCTGAAATCGGTCTCGAGAACTCGATCGAAGACGGGCATGCCGGCCGAACGCGCCAGCGCCACGAACTCGGCGAAGGTCTCCTCTGCGGTGCCGGTCAGGTGGTTGTTCGGCCCGTAGGACGCCAGATCGTGTGTGATCAGCGCCGGGATGCGGTACTCCACACCGAGAGCGACGTACCGATCGCACCACTCCGGGGCCAAGGCCGCTCCCATGTGGGCGTCGAGGTGTGTCACGTCCAGACCGGCAGCGATCGCTCGATCGAGCTGGGCGCGCCACTCGGCTTCGACGGCGTCGGGGTGGGCGTGCTCGCGCACCTGCGCGACCCGCGGCCACATGAATCCGTGCTCGTCGGTGAGCCCCGCGGCGGACGACGGCCGGGTGAGCGGACCCCATCGATAGCCCTCGTGCTCCGACGTCAGGGTCAGGTGCACACCGATGTCGAGCCGCTGGTCGCCGGCGGCACGCCGCACGAGATCGTGGAACCAGGGGCACGGCACCATCACCGAGCCCGACGTGATCGTGCCGAGGAGCGACAGCTCCAGGAACGCCTCGTTGGCCCCGTGGCAGAAGCCGACGTCGTCGGCGTGGATGACGATGCGCGTCACGACCGGAAGGGTAGTCCCGGCCCGATGACCGTCGACGACGCGACCTACGATCGGCGGCGTGGAGCTCACCCACCTGCCGCCCGACACCGACACCCGTGACATCGCGGACCATCTCCGTACGTGGGGTTATGCCATCGTCGACGACGTCGCCGACGGCGCGACCATGGATCGCCTGGCCGCAGAGGCGATGGAGTACGTCGAGGCATCCGACGCCGGCCGGGACGAGTACGACGGCCGTCACACACGGCGCACCGGCGCTCTGATCGCCCGCTGCCCGACATCCCGAGGGCTGGTCATGCATCCGACGGTCGTCGGCACGGTGGAGCAGTTCCTCGACCACGTGACCTCCGTGCAGCTCCACCTCACCCAGATCATCTCGATCGGACCCGGCGAGAGTCAGCAGAAGCTCCATCGCGACCAGATGGCGTTCGACTTCTTCCCGTTCCCCGACGACTACCACGCCCAGTGCAACACGATGTGGGCGCTGACCGACTTCACGGCCGAGAACGGAGGAACCCATGTCGTCCCCGGGTCGTCGTCGGTCCCGGATGCAGCGGCTGCATCACTGCCCGGCGCACAGGTCGAGATGCGCCGCGGCAGCGTGCTGTTCTACGACGGCAAGGTCCTCCACGGCGGTGGCGCCAACCGCGGCGACGGCCCCCGGCAAGGCGTCAACATCACGTACGCCGTCGGGTGGGTGCGCCAGGAGGAGAACCAGTACCTCGCCTGCCCGGCCGAGATCGCTCGCACGCTGGACGACGATCTGCTGCGGATGATGGGCTACCGGGAGGGAGCGTTCGCTCTGGGGTACGTCGGCGATCAACAGGACCCGCTCTCGGTGCTCCGTGGCGAGCATCGCAAGAAGCAGACGATCGGCGAAGTCACCCAGAAGTCCCCCGACCACCGCCAGTTCGTCGAGGAGCTGAACCAACGGTGAGCGCCGTCGATCCCCGCACCCCCGTCATCGTGGGTGCCGGACAGTTGAACGAACGCGAAACCGGCACCGAGCCGATCGACCTGATGGCGCGATGCGTCGAGGCTGCACTCGACGACAGCGGCGCGCCGAGCCCGATGCGCGGGGTGATCGATGCCGTGCGCGTGGTGTGGGGCGTGTGGCCGTACCGCGATCCGGGCCGACTCGTCGCGGAGCGCGTGGGCGCGCCCGATGCCCGAACCACGATCTCGACCGTGGGCGGGAACCAGGTCTACGACCTGCTCATCGACACCGCCGAACGAATCCGGCGCGGCGAACTCGATGTCGGCGTCATCTGTGCCGCCGAGACACTGAGGACGCGCAGGAGAGACCGCGCCCGCGGTGCCCGAACCGAGTACGTGCCCGAAGCCGAGGGAGCTGCGCCCGACGAGGTCTTCGGTTCGGATCGGCCACTCGCCACCGACGCAGAGCGTGCGATCGGAATCGAGACCGTCGCCCGCTTCTACGCACTGGCCGAGACGGCGCTTCGACATCGCCTCGGCGAGAGCATCGACGATCACCGGCGGCGGGTCGCCGGGATGTGGGCCGCCGCGAGCGAGGTCGCTGCCAAAAACCCGAACGCCTGGCTGCGCGAACCGGTGGCGGCCGACGAGATCGCCACGGTCTCGGAGCGCAACCGCCCCGTGGCGTCGCCGTACCCGAAGTTGCTGACCTCGAACCTCGATGTCGACCAGGGCGGCGCCGTGATCGTCTCCTCGGCGGCCGCGGCGGAGGCGGCGGGGGTGCCTCGGGACCGCTGGGTGTTCCCCAGGTCGGGGGCGGGGGCTGCCGACCACTGGTACCCGACGAACCGCTGGGCGTTCGACGAGTCGCCCGCGATGCGACTCGTCGGTGCCGCGACGCTGGAGTTGGCGAGCATCGCCGTCGACGACTGCGATCTCGTCGACCTGTACTCGTGCTTCCCGGTCGCCGTGCAGGTGGCGCAACGCGAGCTCGGTATCGACCCGGCCAGGGCGTTCACGATCACCGGTGGGCTCACCTTCGCCGCCGGCCCGCTGAACTGCTACTGCATCCTGCCGTTGACCCGAGCAGTTGCGCTGATTCGCGCCGAGCCGGACCGACGGGCCCTGCTGACGGGGAACGGCGGCTCCTTCACGAAGCACAGCGCCGTTGTGCTCTCCGGCACTCCCGGTATCGACGGGTTCCGTTCGGCGTCGCCGCAGCGCGAGGTCGATGCGCTGCCGTCGCGCCCGACCCCGCCGATGCCGGTCGCCGCCGCGGCCCTCGAGACGTACACCGTCACGTTCGATCGCGGCATGCAACCCGAACGAGCGATCATGGCGTGTCTCGACGCCGACGGCGGACGCCACTGGGCGGCCTCGACCGACGCCGACACGATGGCGGCGCTCCTCACCGAGGACTGCTGCGAGCGACCGGTCCACCTCGACGACGGGACCGGCTCCCTGGACTGAAGGTCCGCTCGTGGCGTGCCGGCCTGGCCGGATGACGGAACGATCGATCTTCAACGACGGCGACCAGGAGTACCTCCGCACGGTTCAGTTACGGCAGCGGCGGGAAGCTCGACGTCCGGTCCTTCCTGCATCCCACCGACGCGACGTCGCCGATCCCGCTCGCAACGTTCGCGGCAGCCTTGATCGGCTGGCGGTGATCGCCTCCGGCCTGTCGTTCCCACCGGGCGAGTCGCCACCGACGCCCATCGAACCGAGTTCGCGGCCGTCGAGCGCCGGTTCTCGTACGGGACGCTGCGCATCCGTAGCCGGGAGGGCGACTTCGTGTGCCGCTCACCACGCGTACACTGCCGACCCGCTCGGCGGATCGGTTCGATTTCGTCAGGCTGCGTGGGTTCGACGGAACACCACGCGATAGCGCCCCGGAGCCACGCCGAGGAATCGCTGGAAGTGCTGCCTCATGTTGGTGGCCGACCCGAACCCGGCGTCGTGGGCGATCCAGTCGATCGAGTGGTCGGTGCTCTCGAGCAGGCGCTGGGCGAGCCGCACTCGCTCGCCAGTCAGCCACTGGTGCGGTGTCGTGCCGGTCGCATCGTTGAAGCGGCGGGCAAACGTGCGGGGGCTCATCGCTGCACGCTGGGCCAACTGCTCGACCGTCAGCGGTTCGTTCAGGCGTTCGCGGGCCCAGGCGAGGGTCAGGTCGAGGAGGTCGTCGTCCCGGTCGGCCGACACCATCGGGTACTCGATGTACTGCGCCTGCCCGCCCTCTCGGTGCGGTGGCACCACCATCCGGCGGGCGATGACGTTGGCCACATCCGCACCGTGGTCCGTGCGGACGAGATGCAGGCAGAGGTCGATCCCGGAGGCGGTGCCCGCCGAGGTGGCGATGTCGCCGTCGTCGACGTAGAGCACGCTCGGATCGACCGAGACGGTCGGGTGTGTCGAGGCCAGCTCGTCGGCGTTCATCCAGTGGGTCGTCACTCGGCGCCCGTCGAGGAGCCCGGCAGCGGCGAGGATGAACGCGCCGGTGCAGATCGACACGATGCGGGCCCCACGGGCGTGGGCGCGGCGCAACGCCTCCAGCAGTTCGTCGGGGTAGTCGCGCTGCGAGCTCGGGATGACGATCACGGTGTCGGCCCAGTCGACGGACTCGAGCCCGAACGGTGTGTCGATCGTGAATCCGGCGGCGGTTCGGATCGGCGGTGGCACGGCTGAGCAGAGTCGGAACTCGTACCACGGCGAGACGATGTCGCTGCGGTCGACACCGAACACCTCGCACGGAACCGACATCTCGAACGGTGGCGCGTCGTGCATCACGATGGCGGCGACTCGATGGGCCATGGCAGTATTCTTTCGCCTATTGGCATTTCAGTCAATGGGCGTATCGAGGATCCTTCGCGACAGTGGACTCACCGCCGACGAAAGGAAGCCCCCCGATGGTGATCCACCCGAACCTCACACCGGAGCTCGCGCTGGCCGAGCACCAAGAACGTCTCGACGCGGCCGAGCGCCGCCGTCGAGCGACGAGAACGACCCAGGTGGAGGAAGCGATGACGACTCGACCCGGCCGCAACGGGCCGCGATGGAACGGGAAGCTCGCTCGACAGTTCGGAGGTCGCCGCGACCTCGCGACCTGGCTGGTGCGTGCCGGCGATGTCGTCGCGCGGTACCCGGCGACCGAGCTCGACGGCGATCGCCGCCCGGCACTCGCTACCGTCGTCGGAGCACTCCACGACGCGGCACGCGAGGGTGGTGTCGACGTGCCGATCCGCGTCGGAGCCGGCGACCCGGCAGTGGTGTTGGTCCGCATGGTGGGCACGCTGGCGACTTCGACGGCCGGTCGTTCCGTGCCGGTCTCTCGTCGTCGATCACGGTTGCTTCGAGCGGCGCTCGACGCGTTCGAGAGCGCCCCGGTCGAGCAGCCCGGCCAACTCGCCACAGAGGTCGCGGCTTGACGACACGCGCCGCCGGTGTGGACCCGCGACGCTCCGAGGCGCACGGTCGAGGGCACGGCAATCCCACGCGATGACGAACGCCGTGTCGAGGTCTGGATCGATCTTCATCTCGCCGAGTACCGGCTGGGGGCGCCCGACCTCGACGCCGGCGTTGTCGCGCCAGAACCTGATGTCGACGCTGGAGCGCGCCTTCGACATCATCGAGCGGGAGGACGACTAGGCAACCCGCGCGACGAGGTCGGGCTTCGCATGACGCCCGCCATCGCAGTGCCGGCCGATCGATCGTCAGCCGGCCGACGGCCGCGGCTCCAGGCCGGCGGCTCGATAGCAGGCGTCGATGATCTCCATGTTCCGGACGCCATCGTCGACCGTGGTCGGGAACTCCGTGCCATCGACGATCGCATCACGGAACGCGACCAGTTGGTGGAAGTACGTCGCCGATCGATCGGCATCGGTGGATGTCGTGCCCGCAGCCGTCTCCAGCGTCAACACCGCATCGCCGTTCTGGGGTGCGAGGGGGTTCGTCGCCATCAACGTGCCCTGATCGCCGGTGACCTTGAGCCACGCCTCCACGCTGTCACCTGCGGCGATCATCGACGAGTGAACCCATCCGGTCACACCCGACGGCCAACGCAACTCGGCCCCCAACGACCCGTCGACACCCTCGACCGGGCAGACCGCCTCGGCCGACACCACATCCGGATCGGCTGCCGCGGCGAAGCGGGCCCACTGGATCGAGTAGCACCCGAGATCCATCGTCGCCCCACCACCGACAGCGAGATCCCACCGGATGTCGTCGCGGCCGATCCATCCGTCGGGGATGTCGAACACCGCCTCGATCCGATCGATACGACCGAGCACACCGGAGTCGAGCATCGCCCGGATCTGCGTGGCGTACGGGTGATATCGCCAGTGGAACGCCTCCATCACCACGACGTCACCACCTCGGGCGGCGGCGGCGATGAGGCGGGCATCATCGGCGTTCGCCGCGAGTGGCTTCTCACACAACACGTGCTTGCCGGCCTCGATGGCGGCGATCGCCCACTCTCGGTGCAGGGACGCCGGCGTCCCGATGTAGACGGCGTCGACCGCGTCGGACTCGATCAACTCCCGATACGAACCGAACGCGTGCTCGGCACCCCACCCATCGGCCGCGGCGCGCGCTCGATCGAGATCACGGGCCCCGACCGCCGTGAGCTCGACACCGTCGACATCGCCGACCGGATCGATGATCGCCTTGACCGCGATCCGTGAAGCAGCCACCAGTCCGACACGAATCGTCACGACCGAACCACCCGTCGGGGGGAGTCGGACGAGAGACGTGCAGGACGCGAGCGCATGCGGCGGACAGTAGCAAGCGCCTCTACTCTTGGCACCGTGAGCAGCGAATTCGACGCCAGAACCGCGGAATGGCGACGCGATCTGGAATCGGCCCTCGAAGGGCTCTACGGCGACGACGCAGCGGCGATCGGTCGGGATCTCGTCGACCGCGCCCGAGACGCGCACACGGCCAGGCCGGCCGATCTCGTCGAGCTCGACCGATGCCGGGCAGCCTCACCATTCTGGTACCAGAGCCGCCATCGGGTCGGCTACATGGCGTACGTCGATCGGTTCGGCGGCGACCTCCGGGGGGTCGGGCGTCGGATCCCCTACCTGACCGAGCTCGGAGTCGACACCCTCCATCTGCTCTCGTTGCTCCGACCCCGAGAAGGCGAGAACGACGGTGGGTACGCAATCCGCGATCACCGCGTGCCCGACCCTCGCGCCGGCACTCTCGACGACCTCCGGACCCTCATCGACGACCTGCGAGCCAACGGCATCAGCCTGTGCGTCGACTTCGTGCTCAACCACACGAGCGACGATCACGAGTGGGCCCTCGCGGCTGCGAACGGATCCGACTATCACCGCTCCCTGTACCGCACCTTCCCCGACCGGACCGAGCCCGAAGCCTGGGAGGCGACGCTCCCCGACGTGTTCCCGACGATGTCGCCCGGCAACTTCACGTGGAGCGACGAGATGGCCTGCTGGGTCTGGACGACGTTCCGCGAGTTCCAGTGGGACCTCGACTGGTCGAACCCCGACGTCATGCGCGAGGTCGTCGATGTCGCGCTCCACCTCGCCAACCTCGGCGTGGAGATCCTCCGCCTCGACGCGATCGCGTTCACCTGGAAACGGCGCGGCACGAACTGCCAGAACCAACCCGAAGCCCACCTCATCGCGCAGGCGCTGCGCGCCGTGACGGCTATGGCAGCGCCGGCGACCGTGCTGCTCGCCGAGGCGATCGTCGCCCCGAACGACCTCGTCGGCTATCTCGGGCGGCATGAGCGCGAGCGCCGGGAGTGCGAGCTGGCGTACCACAACCAGCTCATGGTGCAGGGCTGGTCGATGCTGGCATCCCAGCGGGCCGATCTGTCCCGCAACGCGATTGCACGCCTCCCTGCGATTCCGGGTCGGGCGACCTGGTTCACCTACGTGCGCTGCCACGACGACATCGGTTGGGCGATCGACGACGCCGACGCTGCGAGCGTCGGGCTCAGTGGCCACGGCCATCGCGACTTCCTCGCCCGTTACTACCGGGGCGACTTCTGGCAGTCGTTCGCTCGCGGAACGGCGTTCGGCACGAACCGCGAGACCGGTGACGAACGCACGAGCGGCATGACGGCCACGCTCGCCGGCGTCGCCGCGGCGCTCGACGACGATCCCGTGTCGCTCGACCACGCCGTCGCACGAATTCTCCTGCTGTACGGCATCGCGTTCGGGTTCGGCGGCATCCCCATCATCTACATGGGCGACGAGCTGTGCCAGGGCGACGACCGGACGTACGTCGACGACCCCGACCGCGCCGGCGACAGCCGCTGGACCCACCGCCCGTTCTTCGACGACGGGCTGGCAGCCCAGCGGTACGACCCGAGCACCCTCACGGGTCGCGTCTGGTCGGGCCTGCGGCATCTGATCGAGACGCGCCGTGCGTGTGTCCAGCTGCACGACGACGACGCCGCAGTCGACGTCTTCGACCCCGGGTCGGCGGCGGTGTTCGCCTGGCATCGACGACACCCACGCTTCGGGGAACTGATCGGCCTCGCCAACGTCGGTGAGAGCGTGATGACGGTGATCGATCACCCGCCGATCGGGGGATCGGCGATCGACCTGCTGGCTCCGGACGATCCGAACCCTCTGCGGCTCACTCCCCTGCAGGTCCGGTGGATCTCGGCCGACGGCAACTATCGACCCATCCCGACACCTCCGCCACGCGACTGATGCACTCGGCCTGACCCACCCGCTCGCCGTCGGGTTCGGGGCCGATGGCGCCCCGTACTGGTTCCTCGGGCGACCTCGGCGCCCGAGCGTCGACTCGAGCGAGTCGGGAACCACCGATGCGCCCCGACTCGACGTGATGCAGACGCAGGCGACGCCTGTTCAGATCCTGGACGGCTGACCAGCCGGTTGCCTCTCGAGCCGACTGATCGCCGGCGTCACCTCCTGCCTAGCATTTGCACATGCCGACGATGTCGATCTCTCGTGCGATCACGCACCACGCGATACAGCGCCCGCACGAGCCGGCGCTCACGTGTGGTGACGTCACGCTGAGCTGGCGCGAATTCGACGGTCGCACCAACCGGCTGGCTCGGGCGTTCGCCGAGCTCGGTGTCGAACCCGACGACCTCGTCACGATCGCGCTGCCGAACTCGACGGCGTTCTTCGAAGCGGCGTTCGCCGTGTGGAAGCTGGGAGCGACACCCCAACCCGTCTCGGCGAGGTTGCCCGGGCGCGAGCTGGAGGAGATCGTCGAGCTCGCCGATTCCCGACTCGTCGTCGGCATCGAGGCCGACCGCATGCCAGGTCGAACGAGCCTGCCCGTCGGCTACGAGCCCGACCCGCTGCTGAGCGATGACGTGCTCCCCGATCTGACCAGCTCCCGCTGGAAGGCGCCGACCTCCGGCGGGAGCACCGGTCGCCCGAAGATCATCCTCGCGACAACACCCGGCGAGTTCGACATCGAGGCTGCGGGGTTCCACCTTCCTTCGAACTCGGCGTGCGTGATCCCCGGCGTGCTGTACCACAACGCCCCGTTCTCGATCTCCTCGCTGGCGCTGATCAGCGGCAACCACGTGATCAACTTCCCGCGATTCGTGCCCGAAGCCGTTCTGTCTGCCGTCACCGAGCATCGCCCGCGGTACCTGTACCTCGTCCCGACCATGATGGCCCGCATCTGGAAGCTGCCTGACCAGATCAAGCAAGCCGCCGACATGTCGTCGCTCGACGTCGCGGTCCACATGGCTGCGCCGTGCCCACCGTGGCTGAAGGAGGAGTGGATCCGCTGGGTCGGCCCCGACGTCCTGTGTGAGCTCTATGCGGGCACCGAGGTCCAGGCGATCACCTGGATCACCGGGCGCGAGTGGCTCGAACACCACGGTTCCGTCGGTCGGCCGATCGTCGGCACGATGAAGGTCGTCGACGACGACGGACGGGATCTCCCGGCCGGCGAGATCGGTGAGATCTACATGCTCGCCGATGGCGGGCGCGGCTCCACCTATCAGTACCTCGGTGCCGAGCCGAAGGCCCTCGGCGAGTCCGACTGGGAGAGCCTCGGCGACCTGGGCTGGATGGACGTCGACGGCTACGTCTACCTCGCCGACCGGCGCAAGGATCTCATCCTGCGCGGCGGCGCCAACGTGTACCCCGCCGAGGTCGAATCCGCCATCGACGAGCATCCGGCTGTGCGCAGCTGTGCCGTGATCGGCGTCCCCGACGACGACCTCGGGCAGCGCGTCCACGCGGTCGTCGACGCACCTGGCGGCGTCGACGAGGCCGACCTGAGAATCCACCTGGCCGAACGGTTGGTCGGTTACAAGTGTCCGAGCAGCTACGAGTTCGTCGACGAGCCGGTTCGCGACGACGCCGGCAAGGTCCGCCGATCGCTGCTTGCCGCCGAGCGACGCTGACCGACCTCTGTCGTTCGCCCGTCACGGGCAGCCGATGCCGTGCATCGCCGCGCACGGCGGGCACAGACGGGCCGGACCGTCGGCTGTCCGCCACCGGCGAGTTCGGGGTTCCGCACGACTCGCAGTCGCCGGACACCGATCGGGTCTCGGGATGCGGCGGGACCATGGGGCCCAGGGTCGACCCGTGACGCCCGGGCGCAGCCCTCGAACGACGGCCGCGATGTCGCGCAGCGCAACGATCAGGCGTGGCCGGTGACCGCCGTCGCCGGATCCGGCACGAGATCGCGAGCCGGATCCCTCCGGGCGCGGAACTCGGGTCCGGCGAGCACGGCGGCACCGACCGCGAGCGCGATCATGATCACCGTGCACGTGGTGTACGCGAGGACGCGCCCGCCCCACGTGTACAGCACCCCTGCGAGCACCGCTGTGATCCCACCGGTGAGCGTCTCGGCGGCCCCGAGCATGCCCTGGGCCGCGGCCTGTCGTTCGGCTGGCGCGACCATGCCGACGGCGACTCCGGTGCTCGAGACCGTCAACCCGTCGGTGAGCGCGTGGACAACTCCGACAGCGAGCATCGCGAGACCGGTCGGCATCACGCCGTACAGGAACATGTAGCCGGCCCCGAGCACGAGCCCCAGCGGACCCAGACGGAACGGACCGATCCGCTGGGCGAGTCGACCGCCGTAGGCGCCGAGGAACACGAGGGGCAGGGCGAAGATCGTGATCCCGATGTTGGCCACGACATCACCGGCATCGAGATCGTCGAGCACGATCGCCCACAGGGCGTCGAACGTGCCGATCATCAGGAACACCGCCGATCCCATCATCAGTGCGGCGACCATCGCCCGACTCTGCAGGAGATCGAACGCGAATCGTCGAGTCGGCGCGACGGTGACGTCGGCTTCGACGATCTCGACTCGGAACACGAGCGGAGCGCAGCAGACGTTGAGCGCCGCGATCGTGAGGAACGGTGCCGGGAGGCCGAGCCACGGCACGAGCACGGCGGACAGCGCCGGGCCGGCAGCGAATCCTGCGACATCGGCCGACAGCAGCAACCCGACGTTGGTGCCGAGGTTGACGGGATCGGCGTTGATGACGATCCGTCTGATCGCCGGGAACGCCATGCCGACGCCGATACCCGACACGAACCGGCCGAGCAGCAGGAGCGGCAGGCTCGTCCCGACCGCCATGGCCAGCAGCCCGACGACATTGAGCGCCAACCCGAGCAGGACGAGTCGGCGCGCATGCCCGCGATCGGCCACGGGCGCCAGGAAGATCTGGGCGACGAACGAGGTGAGGAAGCCGACGCCGACGATCGTGCCGAGCCAATGGGCGGCGATCCCGTACTCGTCGCGGAAGTCGTCGAGCACGGTGAACATGACACCGTACCCGGAGGCCATCAGCGCGGTCATCAACCCGAACTGGAGGACTCGAGAACGCGGCACCCGTGGAATCTACCGGCGGTCGTGGGTGTGCCCGCCGATGCGTTTCGGTGACCGTTGACACCGTCGAGCGCCACCGTCGACCGCCCCGTCGACGGTGCGTCAGCGATCGCGGTGCGGCAACGTTCCGATCAGCTTCCTGGTGTCGTCGTAGACGACATCGTCGTCCGGGAAGGTCGGATCGAACGCCACTCGATCGAGCCGCTCCGCGACGACGGCGGCCGCGGATGCCTGGCCCGAGCCGGCCCACACCTCGGCCAGGCGAGGATTGGGTGCACCGGGCGGAGCACCACGTCGACGCGCCGAGGCGCTGAAGTGATCCTGGAGTGTCCCCCACCGACCGCGCCGTCGCCGCCGCAGGAGCTCGTTGAGCAGACGCACGGCGACGAGCACCCCGACCGCGACGCCGATCGTGGCGACCACCACCACCGGCCGGTCGCCGACGTAGCGCCCGATGCCCTGCATCAGATCGGCGCCGACCGAGTCGACGTCGGCATCGGCCGAGAGCGGAACCACCGCGGTGGGGTCGAACGCCTGCCAACCGGTCTCCGGGAACCAGACCTCGACCCAGGCATGGGCGTCGCTCGCCTTGACCTCGTAGAGCCCGGCGATCCGATCACGACTGCCCGGCAGGTACCCCGTGGCCAGACGAGCCGGCACGCCCTGCGTGCGCAGCATCACGGTGAGGGCACTGGCGATCTGCTCGCAGAATCCGAGTCGGCTCTCGAACAGGAACTCGTGGACGGCATCGTCCCCGTCGTCGGGCAGCGGGGCATCCAGGTCGTACTCGACGTTCTCGCCGAGCCAGGCCTCGTACGCACGGATGGTGTCGTACGTGGACGCACGGCCGTCGGCCAGTTCGGTCGCCAGCGCGATCGTCTCGGGGCTCGTCGACGGCGGCACTGCGAGGTAGCGCTGCAACATCGCGCGACCGAGTTCGTTGAGCCGAGGCCCGATGACACCCTGCCGGCGCAGGATCTCCTCGTCGACGCGCGGGCGAGCGGAGACGACGGTGTAGATCGACTGGTCGGGCAGCACCGTCGAGGCGCGAATGGCACCGTCGGGGCGGATCCACACGTCGGCATCGATGATGACCTGGACGGGCCGGTAGGCGTGGAACACCACGTTCGGCATGTCGGATTCGAGATAGAAGGTCTGGACGAACTCGTCGACCTCGACCTCGGCCCCCAGCCGTGTGTCGCCGAGGGCCGGGATCACGTCGATGTTCGGCCCGTCGCGCACGGAACCGGTGTCCTCGTCGGCGTACCAGCGGCGTCCATCGAAATCGGCGAACGTCTGGCCGCGCCAGAAATCGGGGGCGGGTGCCCGGACCCGCATCACCACATCGTCGCTCAGCTCGCCACGGATCGACGTGTCCATGGTCTGGGCGAACCCGGTGTAGCCCCCGGCCTGCCCGGCGGGGGCGCGAGCGCCCCCGGGGTCGGAGTCGTCGGGACCCCCGCGAACCTCGCCATCGGGTCCGGCGATCGCACCCGGCCGGCCGACGCCGGGCGCGTCGTCGATGAACGTGGGGAGGGTGAGTCGGGCCGGGCCGTGCGGTACCGGCACGATGGCCAGCAGACCGACGGTCGAAGCCAGCGCACCCCCTGCGACGGTGAGCCGTCGCGCCCACCCGGCGTGCCCGACCCCGATCAGTCCGGCGAGCGAGCCCGCTGACACCGATGCCGAGCCCGACAACCGGCTGAGCGCGGTGACGAAGCACACGCTCCACGCCAGGAACCACCAGCCAACCGCGCCGTCGACGTGGAACGCGGCGGCGTACATCACCACCACGGCCGAGATCCCCAACCCGACGCGTGCGGTGCGGCGGTCCCGGCATTCGAAGCCGTGGAGGAGGATCAGGATCACGAGGACCTGCGGCAACGGGCCGCGGAGAAACGACAGGAAGCCGTCGAGCCGACCGCTCGATGCGACCACGGTCCCCAGGCCGCCGAGCGCGCCGAGCAGGATCAACACACGGACGAGCGCAGAAGGCGGCTCACCACCGACGAAGGTTCGACCGGACACGAGTGCACCGGCCGCGACCGACCCCGCGATGATCGTCATCGCCACCAGGCCCTGACCAAGCGCGGTGGCGAGCATCGTCAGCGACACGAACGTGGCCGCGGCCGCCCACCAGCGCGCCGACAGCCGTGCCGTGGTCTCGGGTTCGACGGAATGACGACGGAGCCGGCGCGATCTGGCGATGCCGGGCGGTTCGCCGAGCGGGGCGGACGCAGACCATCGGGCAGCGGCGTCGGCGTTGCCGATGGCGACCGGTTCGCCGTCGCCGATCGCAACGAACATCCGGGCACCGGCGTGCAGGCCCTGTTCGAGCGCCCAGCGCGCTGCACCGGCCTCCGCGTCGGGATCGTCGGTGCCGACCCGCGGGCGTACGATCCAACGCTCACCAGCGTCCCGGTGACGATCGTGGACGACGAGCTCGCCGGATCGCAGGGACGACGACCAGTGCACGAACTTCTCGCTGTCGCCCTCGCGCCACGGTCGAATGCCGTCGATCTCGCCGCTGATGGCGCCCGCCTCGCCCGCGGCCTCGCCGTCGCCGGTCAATATCGACCGGTCGACCGGCACGCCTGCCTGCTGCGGGCGAGCTGCGACGAGGTGCTCGGGGATCCCGACCTCGAACCGTCGAGCCCACCACACCAGGCCCAGACCTCCACCGGATCGAACGCGAATCGTGAGCCGATCGAGGACCGCGCGGCGACCGAACGATCCTCGCGCGGCCCAGCGGCCGCCGTCGGTCCATCCTGCCGCGATCGTCGTCTTGTCGTGGCCGACCTCGACCCAGATCGGCCGCGACGACCGAATGCGTGCCGCGAGCCCGAACTCCTCGTCGCACGTCGAGTGACCGGGCAACTCGACGTCGTCGATCGCGACCCCCCGGAGCGCGATCAGGCCGTCAACGATCGCGATCGCAGCCAGCACGACACCTGCGGCGAGGACGATGACCACGGGAGTTGCGCCCGTCAGCCGGGCGATCGCGGCGCCTCCCCACCACGCCAACACGAGGCCGAACCCACCGGCGGAGACACCGATCGGTCGACTCATGTCACGCGGTCGGGGCCGGGACCCGTTCGAGGCACTCCTCGATGACGGCTCGACCCGCTCGGACCGAGCCGACGCCGTCGGTGACGATCACGCGATGCGAGAGTGCCGCCTCGGCGACCCTCGCCACGTCGTCGGGCACGACGTAGTGTCGACCCGCCATCGCAGCGCGCGCCTTCGCGAGCCCGACGAGCGCGACTCCGCCTCGGGTCGAGGCCCCGAGGCGCACGCGCGGGTGATCGCGCGTGGCGTCGAGCAGGGCAACGACGTAGCGGGCGAGCGGGTCGGCCACGTAGACCCCGGCGACGATCGTTCGGGCGGCCACGAGGTCGCCGATGTCGACGACGGGACGGACCGAGTGGAGCAGGGTGCGACCCCGCCGGCCGGTCAGGACCTCGACCTCGTCGTCGGCCGTCGCCCGGCCGGGGGTGACGACCGCGGCGAACCGATCGAGGGCTCCCTCGCCGAGCGGATACGTCCCGGTCATCTCGAGCGGGTTCTGGGTGGCGACGAGCAGGAACGGTGACGGGAGATCGCGGGTCATGCCGTCGACGGTGACGGCGCCTTCCTCGGTCGCTTCGAGCAGCGCCGACTGGGTGCGAGGATTGGCGCGGTTCAACTCGTCGAAGACGACGATGTTGGAGAAGATCGGTCCGGCGCGGAAGCGAAGATCGAAGTCGTCGCCGTGGGGCACCATCGTGCCCGTCACATCGCCCGGCAGCAGATCGGGGGTGCCCTGGATGCGGTGGAACGATCCGCCGACCGAGGCTGCGAGTGCCTGGGCGAGCAATGTCTTGCCGACACCTGGGATGTCCTCGATCAGCAGATGTCCACCGGCCAACATGCATGCCACCGCGATGCCGATCGTGTCCTCGCGACCCGCGAGTACGCCGGAGACCGATCGGGTGATGGCGGACGCGGTGTCCGCGACATCACGAGCGGCCTGCTCGAGGGGCGCGTCGGCATCGATCATCGTCCGTCCAACCATTGCGTCCATGCTGTCAGATCATCGGTCGCCGGCGGCCTCGCCTTGACCCCGAGCCACTCGGCACCGGTCAACGTGCCGTGAATCCGCCGTCGACGAGCAGCGAGTGGCCGGTGATGTACGAGCCGGCCGGGCTCGCGAGGAGCAGCAGTGCCCCGTCGAGCTCGTGGTCCTCGCCCATCCGGGGAATCCCGGAGTAGGTGCGGATGTACCGTTCGCTCGCCTCGTCGCCGAGCATCGGTTCGGTCATTTCGGACGGGAAGTAGCCGGGGCACAGCGCGTTGACCCGAACTCCCTTCCGGGCGAGCTGGAGCGCGAGCTCGCGGGTCAAGTTGACAACGGCGCCCTTGCTCGCGCAGTAGTTGGCCTGCTTGATGGGCGCCGACCCGACGTGACCGAGCATCGATGCGACGTTGACGATCGAGCCGCTCCCGCGTGCGACCATGCCCGGAGCGCACAGTTTGGCGAGGTGCCAGACAGCGGTCGCGTTCACCGCCATCGCCTGCTCGAACTGCGCGAGGGTCTCGTCCTCGATTCCGACCGTGTGGGAGACACCGGCGTTGTTGACGAGCACGTCGATGCGACCGGCGCGCTCGATCGTGTCCGCGACCAGACGTTCACGATCTGCGGCGACGGACATGTCCGCCACGATCGCGATCGAGCCCGGCAACTCGGCTGCGAGCGCGTCGAGGCGGTCGGCGCGACGGGCGGTCAACGCGACGGTGGCGCCGACCTCATGGAGGACACGGGCGAACCGGGCACCGAGCCCGGCCGACGCTCCGGTGACGAGGGCAACCTGGCCGTCGAGCCGAAATCGATCGAGCACATCCGCTGGTGCATTCATGAGCTCGAGTTTCGCAGTCGATCAGCGACGGATCCGCACCGACAGGCAGGTGACGCACCCCTCGAGCTTCTCGAACTCGGAGATGTCGACCTCGACCGCCTCGAATCCCATCGAGCGGAACACCGCAGCCGACTCGGGGGCGTCCGACGACATGAGCAGCCGATCACCGCCGAGCAGCACGACATGCGATCCCGCGGGCTCCGGGACGGGCACGAATCGATCGTACTGCCCCACGTCGTCGACGTGATCAGGAAACCCGACGACGGTGCCGTCCGGGAGGGCCGTGACCGCCGACTTGAGGTGCAGCACCCGGCGTACGGGAACAGGCCGCACGAACCATCCGCGGGGCGACAAGAGCAGCGCCAGTTGTGCGACCGCGGGCGCATCGGTCCGGCCGCCGACGCCGACGAAGACGGTGCGATCGACCTTGAGGACGTCACCGCCGTCGAGCGTCGCCGGGGCCTCGATGCGGTGGATCTCGAGCCCCGCAGCCGCCGCCGCGGCCTCGGCACCGACGGTCTCGCCGCGCCGGCTGTCGGCCCCGGGGCGTGTGACCACGGCGAGGTCGTCGAACACGACGAGGGTGTCTTCGACGAACACGGCATCGGGATGGTCGTCGGCGGGATCGACCTCGCGGATCGTCCAGCCGTGGGAGCGCAACGCGTCGACGTACGTCTCCCATTGACGGAGCGCGCGCTCGATGTCGATGTCGAGGCGCTGCCGATGGGTGACGATGCCGTCGGCGAGCTTCGGGCCGGGGCGACGGACGAGAGCGAGCGGCACGGCGCCGACGCTACCGGGACCGGGGCTCGGCTCTATGGTCGTCCGCGATGACGAGACTCGAACCACGTCCGTGGGTGCCCGGCCCCAGCGAACGTCTGGTCCAGGAGATCGCCACCCTCGTGTCCACCGCTTCCAGCGACGACGTGGACGACGAGTTGTCGGCGCTCGCCGAGCGCAACCGGCATCTCCACGACGTCGAGTGCATCAACCTGAATCCGGCGGCGAACACCATGAACCCGCGGGCAGAGGCGCTGCTCTCCTCAGGTCTCGGTTCCCGACCGTCGCTCGGATACCCGGGTGACAAGTACGAGATGGGGCTCGAAGCGGTCGAGCGCATCGAGGTGATCGCCGCCGAACTGGCCGCCGAGGTGTTCCGGGCGTCCCACGCGGAGATTCGCGTCGGCTCGGGCGCGCTGGCCAACCTCTACACGTTCATGGCCACCGCGCGGCCCGGCGACGCCATCATCGTGCCACCGGCGACCATCGGCGGTCATGTGACACACCATCGGGCGGGGGCCGCCGGGTGGTACGGCCTCGAGATCCTCGAGGCGCCGATCGACACCGACCACTACTCCGTCGACGTCGATCGTCTCGCGGTTCTCGCTCGCGATGTGCGGCCCGCCCTGATCACGATCGGTGGGAGTCTCAACCTGTTTCACCATCCGGTCGGCGCGGTGCGCGAGATCGCCGACGCGGTCGGCGCGCTCGTCATGTTCGACGCCGCACACCTGTCGGGTCTGATCGCCGGTGGCGCCTGGCCGAACCCGCTCGACGAGGGAGCGCACGTCATGACGATGAGCGCCTACAAGAGTCTGGCCGGCCCTCCGTCCGGTCTGCTGCTCACCGGCGACGCCCGCCTCGCCGAGCGCGTCGATGCGATCGCGTACCCGGGGCTCACGGCCAACTTCGACGCGGCCAACACCGCCGCACTCGCGATGACCCTGCTCGACTGGCGCGAGCACGGCGCCGCCTACGCCAACGCAATGGTGGCTGTGGCTCGTTCCCTCGCAGCTGCACTGGCTGGTGCCGGTGTCCCCGTCCAGGCTGCCCTCGAGGGCGCCACCGAGTCGCACGCGTTCGCGGTCGACGCTCGCGAGCGTGGGGCGGCCATCCCACCGCCGTCGCCCTGAGGCGAGCCAACCTGTTGACGTCGGCGATCGGACTGCCCGACGACCCCACCGTGGGCCTGCGAATCGGCACGAACGAGATGGTTCGATGGGGTCTGTCGGTCGACGACACCGTCGAGCTCACCGACCTGATCGTGCGGGCCTTCGCCGACAACGACCCGCGTGAGGTCGCGGCCGACGTGACGGCCTTCCGTTCTCGGTTCGACACCCTGCACTTCATCCGCCGACCGACCGCCTGAACCAACGAACCGGGCCGGAGCCCACGTTCGAACCCGACACCCGGTTCCTTGCGATTGACCGAGGGATGTCAGTCGGCCGAAAGGGCGGCGCCGAGGGAGGCCGCCGCGGCGGCGACACCCGACCCAGCCGTGGGCGCTCCCATCGACGCCAACGCGGCTTCGACGGCACCGAGCACGCCGAGCACCATCGGGGCGTTGACGTGACCCATGTGCCCGATCCGGAACGACGAGTCGGCGAGATCGCCGATCCCGACCCCGAGCGTGACCCCCATCGATGCACGGCAGACGCGAGCGAGCTCGACCGAGTCGATCGCACCCGTGCGGATCGTCGTGACCGAATCGGCACGGGCCGCCGGATCCACCGCGAGCAGGGAGACCCCGCCCTCGACCGCCCACGTTCCGACCGCCGCACGCACCGCCTCGGCGAGTATCCGATGACGTCCCCACCGCTCCTCGAGACCCTCCTCCGAGATCATCCGGAGCGACTCGCGCAGGCCGAACAGGTGAGAGACCGGCGGCGTCCCGCAGAAGCGGAGGTAGTACGGCCCGTCCTCGGTTCGGTACGTCCAGTCCCAATACCGCGTTCGCAGGTCGGCCGTCCGGTGAGCCTCGAGTGCGCGCGGCCCGGCCCAGACGATGCCGACACCGGGCGGCGTCATCAGCCCCTTCTGCGACGCGCCGACCGTGACGTCGACCCGCCACTCGTCCATCTCGAAGCGTTCGCACCCGAGCGACGCGATGCAGTCGACCATGAACAACGCGGGGTGATCGGCGGCGTCGATGGCTCGCCTGATCGCGGGGATGTCGTTGCGCACCGACGACGCCGTGTCGACCTGGACCGTGAGCACCGCCTTGATCGCATGCCCAGGATCCGAACGCAGGTGGTCCTCGACCATGGCCGGATCGACGGCGCGTCCCACCGGCGCCTCGATCAGGTCGACCTGGAGCCCGTCGAACGACGCCATCTCGCCCCAGATCGCCGCGAACCGTCCGCAGTCGAGCACGAGCACACGATCGCCGCGGCTCAGGGTATTGGTGAGCGCCATCTCCCACGAGGCGTGCCCGTTCCCGATCGGCACGAACGGACGACTGGTCGTGCGGGCGATCGTCGGCAGGGTGTCGAACACCTCGTCGATCACCTCGGTGAGCTCACCGGCGTAGATGTCGGGCATCGGGCGTCGCATCGCGGCGAGTACCCGGTCGGGGACGACGGTCGGCCCGGGGATCGCGACGATCTCGGGTCCGGCGGCAATCGGGTTCGGCACGCGTCCGAGTCTGACACGACCGAGGTCGACCGACCCGAAGCGTGCCGAGACGCAGCTCGGTCCGATCTCAGTCGACGACCATCCACCACCGACCATCGATCGGGTCGCGTGGGGCGTCGGGGCCCCGGCGCGGCACGCAGTCTCGGTGATCGGGTGCAACCGACGTTTCCGAGATCCGGGACGTCCATCCCCCCGCTCGGCTCGGGTCGGGTTCGCGCTGGCCGGGTGGTTCGTCGAACCTCATTGCGGCGATGTGGGCGTCGGCACGGTACGAGGAGCTTCACCGTGCAGAGACAGCACCAGCCGGACGGCAGAACCGGTCGTCCGAGCCCCCGTCGGCGAGATCGACGATCGCACCGAGGGCAGCAGTACACCTGCGACAGGTCCCAGGAGGTCGGCGCGACGGGCTGATCGCTGGGCGCGTTGGACCACCACTCCTGACCCTCGCCGTCGATCGGCGCCGGGAGTCGTTCGGCGAACCCCTCCACGATCGCATCGGCGATCGCCGCTTGAACCGGCGCCAGCCGATACCCGTTGGCCGGGTCGCGAGGAGCGCTCGGCATCCACGGCCCACCGATCCGATCGGCGGCGGCGACGGCGCGCTGCACCAGGCCCCCGAAGCTCAGCTCGCCGACCAGCTCGACCGCGGCATCGACTCCCGATGGCATCGACTCGCCGGGCGATTCCCACCGGCCCACGTCGGTGCGGCACTCGACCTCGAGCGACTGCAGCAGCGCAACGCCTGCGGGCGCAGCCAGCAAGGCCGCGGCCTGATCGGGAGCGTCGTGCACATCTTCACACCGGCACCGGTACCGCTGCCGTCGCGTCTCGGCTTCTTCAGCTGAATCGGAGCTCGACGGTGCCGACGCCCTCGAAGGTGGCACTGACGTGGTCGCCCGGGGCCGCCTCGAAGACGTCGGTCGTCACGCCGGTGGTGACCACGTGGCCCGCCTCGAGTCGGCGGCCGAACCGTGGCAGCTCGTCCGCGAGCCACACCATCACCGTGAGCGGATGTCCGAGCACGGCGGCGCCGGAACCGGTGGTGACGACCGCCTGGTTCCGTTCGACCGACACCGCTGCCGTGGCGAGGTCGAGGTGCCGCCAGTCCGTGACCGGTTCGCCGTGGACCCACCAACCGTGGATCGCGTTGTCGGCCGCCACTGGCAGTGCGCCGACCGTCCACGACTCGTAGCGGTAGTCGACGATCTCGATCGCAGGAATGACCGCATCGATGTGCTCGGCGATCGATTCGATGGTGTGCCCGCCGTCGACCGGATCGAGGTCGCGGCCGATCCGGAACCCGTACTCTGCCTCGATCACCCGGTGGACGAATCGACCGGCGTCGAGCGCTGCGCCCGATGGCGAACTCGTGTGGGACAGCAGCTGGCCGAACAGCGGCCGATCGATCCGGAGCGCCGCCTGGGCGACCTCGCTCGTGCACGCGCACTTGTACCCGATCACGCGTCCGCCAGCCGGGAGCAACCCGGCGATGACCGCGTCCTGGATCGAGTACGCGGTCGCCAGATCCGGCGGGCGGAGCCCGACCGGAAGGTCGGACGAGATCCGCTGGTCGGCGCGCATCGAGAGCAGCTCGTTCGCAGCGTCGAGCACGTCGATCGGAGTGTCGTCCATCTGCCAGACCCTACGGCGCGGGGGGTACGATCTCGTCCAGCCGGAGCGCCGCTCCTGGTCGGGTTCGCAGCTTGATCGAAGGGGTGGCCGTGAGGTCGACTGCAAGGGATTTCTCACCGACGCCGGCCAGCACGATCGGGTCGTTGATGGCATTGTCGGCCGGCGCCGTGTGGAGCTTCGGGGCGATCACCGCCCGTCTCGCCGTCGGCAGTGACGCATTCCAGTACCTCGCGTGGCGTTCGATCGGGATCATCGTCGTGATCGAGGGATGGCGGTTCGCCACACGACAGCGGAGCCAGACGCTGGCGGCGTACACGTCGGGTCGACGCATGCTGCTCGCCAACGTGAGCCTCCTGGTCGCCTCGATCGGCTTCGTCTACGCCGTCAAGACGACATCGGCGGCGAACGCTGCGTTTCTCGGCTCGACGACACCATTGTTCGGCGTCGCCGCCGCCCGCGTCTTCCTCGGCGAGCGGCTGAACGTTCGTACCGTCGCCGCGATCGCCCTCGCCTTCGTCGGACTCGCGATCATGCTGGCCGGCGACCTGCAGGCGGACGGGCTCATCGGAGATCTCGCTGCGCTCGGTGCCGCCCTGGGCTTCGCCGCCTACACGACCCTGGTCCGCTCGGCACCCGACCGCGACTGGTCACCGGTGATGCCCGGCTACGGCGTCCTCATGATCGCCATCTGTGCGACCGTCACGCTGTGGAACGACAAGCCGCTCGTCCCGCCGGCCACCGACATCGTGCTGGCGCTCGTACACGGCGGGTTCTTCGTCGTGGCCGGCACCTTGCTCTACAACGGCGCCTCTCGCAGTGTGCCCGCCGCCACGATGACGGTGTTCGTCCAGACCGAGATGGTGCTCGTGCCGATCTGGGCCTTCCTCGTGCTGGCCGACCGGCCGGAGGCGACCACACTGGTCGGCGGAGCGGTCATCCTCGTGGCCGTCGTCGGCAAGGCCACGCTCGATGCCAGGTCGGCGAACACCGAGGTTCCGCCCGGCGAACCGCCGCTCGAACCGCCCCGTCTCGCCGCCGCCTGACCCGCTCGCCGGACTCGCCGCAACGGGTCCACGAACGCCGGCGGTCGCCGACACGTCGTGAGCGGTTTCGATCGCTGTGCGTCCTGGCCGCGGCCAGGACGCTCCTGTATCCGATGGGGCATGATCATGAGCAGCGCTCCGGGGAATCGGCTCGCAACCCGAGTCCCCGTGCAACGTCCTGCTGGAGTGCCGCGATGTCATCCCAGGCATCGGCCGGGGGAGGCCTCGATCTCATCGGTCTCTCGTCCGAGCCGTTCGCAGGAAGCGGAGTCGGCGCGGCCGCCTCCGCCGAACACGACGGCGCCGACAACTGCGGCCATCACCATCGGCGCCGAGGCGCCGATGCGACGGCCCGACCATGCCATCGGACCCGACGCGGTCGGGCCGCCACGAGGCGGATCGCCAGCGGTAGCCTCGCCACGGTCGCAATCGGAGGTTTCAGTGGCGCACGAGTTCATCTACACCTGTTACAAGCTGGCCCGGCACTACCCGCCCGACCGAACGGTGCTCGAGAACATCTCGCTGTCGTTCTACCCGGGGGCGAAGATCGGCGTGATCGGCCCGAACGGGGCCGGCAAGTCGAGCCTGCTGAAGATCATGGCGGGGCTCGACGACGGCTACTCCGGCGAAGCCCGCCTGACGCCGGGCTTCAGCGTCGGCTACCTGTCGCAGGAGCCCGAGCTCGATCCCGACAAGGACGTCAAGGGCAACGTGATGGACGGCGTCGCCCAGGTGCAGTCGATCATCGACCGCTACAACGAGGTCATGGCGATGTGGGCCGACCCCGACGCCGACTACGACAAGATCGGCAAGGAGCAGGCCCAACTCGAGGACAAGATCGCCGCTGCCGATGCCTGGTCGCTGGAGCGCAACGTCGAGATCGCCATGGACGCACTCCGGTGCCCGCCGGACGACTCACCGGTGACGAATCTGTCCGGCGGCGAGAAGCGTCGTGTCGCGCTGTGCCGTCTGCTGCTCAGTCGGCCCGACCTGTTGCTGCTCGACGAGCCGACGAACCACCTCGACGCCGAGTCGGTGTTCTGGCTCGAGCGGTTCCTCCAGGACTACGCCGGCACCGTCGTGGCGATCACCCACGACCGCTACTTCCTCGACAACGTCGCCCAATGGATCCTCGAGCTCGACAACGGCAAGGGCATCCCGTTCGAGGGCAACTACTCGAGCTGGCTCGAGCAGAAGCAGGAGCGGCTCGCCCTTCAGGAGAAATCGAACGTCGCCCGTCGCCGCACCTTGGAGCGCGAGCTGGAATGGGTGCGCATGTCGCCCAAGGCACGTCAGGCGAAGGGCAAGGCCCGGCTCGCTGCGTACGACAAGCTGCAGGCCGAGGCCGAGGCCGAGCGAGACACGAGCAACCGGCTCGAGATCGCGATCCCACCAGGGCCCCGTCTCGGCGACACCGTGATCGAGGTCGAGCACCTCGAGAAGGGATTCGGCGACAAACTCCTCATCGAGGATCTCTCGTTCACCCTGCCGCCGGCGGGCATCGTCGGCATCATCGGAGCCAACGGGGCCGGTAAGACCACGCTGTTCCGCATGTTCACCGGCCAGGAGCAGCCCGATGCCGGCACGATCAAGATCGGCGACACCGTGCAACTCAGCTACGTCGATCAGTCGCGGGACGATCTCGACGCCGACAAGACGGTCTACGAGGAGATCACCGAGGGTGTCGAGCACATGGTGGTCGGCAACCGCGAGATCCATGGCCGCGCCTACGTGGCGAGCTTCAACTTCAAGGGCACCGACCAACAGAAGATCGTCGGCAAGCTGTCGGGCGGCGAACGCAACCGGGTACATCTGGCGAAGTTGCTCAAGTCGGGCGGCAACGTGTTGCTGCTCGACGAGCCGACCAACGACCTCGACGTCGACACCTTGCGAGCGCTCGAGTCCGGGCTCGAGTCGTTCCCCGGCTGCGCGGTGGTCATCTCACACGATCGCTGGTTCCTCGACCGCATCGCCACCCACGTGCTGTCGTTCGAGGGTGACAGCCAGGTGCGCTGGTTCGAGGGCAACTTCAGCGAGTACGAGGAGTACAAGCAGAAGGTTCTCGGCGAGCACCCCGAGCAGCCCCACCGCATCAAGTACAAGAAGCTCGCCTGATCGCGTCACCGTTGGGGTCTGACCCCAACGGTGACGCGCTCGGAGCACGGTCGGCGATCGCGCTGCCCTGGGGACGAGGCCGGAGGTACGCCTGTCGATCGAGGGGAGGCCCGGCCTCCGCCTGCGACGACGTGACGTCCGGTCAGCCCACAGCGGTGTACGACAGTCCCGCGTTGCCCTGACTCATCACGGTCAGGCGCCGTCCGTCCACCTCGGCGGTGAAACCGTCGCCCAGCACCGTCACGATCATCCCGTCGAGGCGCTCCGACTCCGGCGCGCACCGGCCGGCCTTCGGATCGTCGATTGCGCTGAAGCTCGCGAACAACACCTCGGCGCCCGAGACCACCCACTCGCCTTCGAGTCGACGACAACCCGTCGAACCGCTGAGCGTGCCGTCGGTGTTCAGCGTGAGCGTGGCATTCGCCATCCCAGGCATGGTGTTCGCGGCATCACCGTCGATCACGGTGTCGAGCACCCAGGTGGTTCCGACGATGTCGGTCGTGGGAACTGGCGCGAGCCGGTCGAACGTGAGCGAGGTCCTGGCGCCCGCCCGATCGAGCGACAGCGTTCCGGCGAGCTCGAACGAGTCGACGGCGAGCAGCGCTTCGAGGAACCGCTGCTCGAGGTCCATCACCTCCGGCTCGCACCCCATCTCCGTCCAGCTGAGCTCGCCGACGGCGAAGGAGCCACCCAGCTCGAATTCGGCGCCAATCTCGACGCTGCCGCCATAGCTGTTGCAGGCCGCAGTGCCGCCGATGCTGTCGCCGTCGATGTCCATCGTGACGTCCCGACCCTCGACCAACGCCAGGGGTTCGCCATCGAGGAAGCCCGAGGTCACGATCCACGAACCGTCGAGGTCGTCTCCGGTCTGGTCGTCGCCGGTCTGGTCGTCGCCGGTCACCGTCGATTCGACAGACGACCTGTCGCCGTCACCGGGGGGAGCAGCGTCCTCGCCGCACCCAGCGAACAGCGCGAGCGGAACGATCACACCGAGAGCGAGTCGCGTGAACCTCATGCTCCTTGGACGCTCGTCGGTGTCATCCGGTTCCGAGGAGTGACCCGATCTCACCCGCGGCCCCGACCACCCGGGACCCGAATCGCAGACCAGGCGAACGGGTCAGCCGATCGATCGGGCCCGACACGCTGACGGCTGCGATCAGAGCGCCGTTGCCGTCGAGGACCGGGGCACTCACCGAGGCGACTCCCGGCTCGCGCTCGGCGACACTCTCGACCCAGCCGGCGTCGGTCGTCTCGCCGGTCAGCACCCTCCCGGCCGAACCCAGCTCCAAGGGGAAGAGCACACCTTCGGGCACGATCCACCGCAACGCATGCGGTGACTGCAGCGACAGGACGCACCGACGGCTCGCCCCCTCCCGGACGAACAGTTGAGCGCTCTCACCGGTGTCGTCACGGAGCAGTTCGAGCGCGGGCAGCGCCCGCTCCGCGAGCGGATAGCGCTGCGAAGCGACGCGCCCCAGCGAGGCCAGCTCCGGCCCGAGGTCGAACCGACCCTGGGTATCGCGGCGCAACAGACCGTGCGTCTCGAGCGCCAGGGCGAGCCGGTGGGCAGTCGCCCTCGGCAGCCCGGTTGCCTGCTGCAGCCCGTACAGGGACCGAGGCTCGTCGGCGACGGCACGCAGCAGGGTGGCCGCCTTGTCGAGCACTCCGACCCCGGTTACGATGTCCATACCGCAAGAAGTGTATCTCAGAAAGTGGGACGACGACATGTCGCCAGCCGAGACGCCCGCAACCGGGCCGATGACCCTGCCGGAGAAGCTCTGGCGGCGTCACCTCGTCCACGAATCGCCGGGTGAGCCCGATCTGCTCTACATCGACCTCCACCTCGTCCACGAGGTCACCAGCCCACAGGCGTTCGACGGGCTGCGCCTCAGCGGGCGTCGTGTCCGACGGCCGGACCTCACCATCGCCACCGAGGACCACAACGTCCCGACCGAGCACATCGACCAGCCGATCGCCGACGAGATCTCGGCCAAGCAGGTCGACACCCTCCGCGCCAACGTGGCCGAGTTCGGCGTGACCAACTACCCGATGGGCGATCCGAACCAGGGCATCGTCCACGTGATCGGTCCGGAGCAGGGCCGCACGATGCCCGGCATGACGATCGTGTGCGGTGACAGCCATACCGCCACCCATGGCGCGTTCGGAGCGCTCGCGTTCGGCATCGGCACGAGCGAGGTCGAGCACGTCCTCGCCACCCAGACACTCCCCCAGTCGCGACCGAAGTGGATGTCGGTCACCGTCAATGGGGCAGCTCCCGAGGGTGTGACCGCGAAGGACATCGTGCTCGCGATCATCGGGCAGATCGGGACTGGTGGCGGTATCGGCCACGTCATCGAGTATCGCGGGCAAGCGATCCGCGACCTGTCGATGGAGGGCCGCATGACCGTCTGCAACATGTCGATCGAGGCCGGTGCCCGTGCCGGCATGATCGCTCCCGACGCCACGACGTTCGACTACTTGCGGGGGCGCGATCACGCACCGAAGGGAACCGACTGGGACGCGGCCCTCCACGACTGGAACACCCTCCAGACCGACGAGGGCGCCGCGTGGGACAAGGAGGTGGTCATCGACGCCTCGACGCTCACCCCCCAGGTGACGTGGGGGACGAACCCGGGTCAGGTCGGATCGATCGACGGTGCGATCCCCTCCCCGGACGACTACGACGACGCAACCACCCGCGAAACCGTCACGCGGGCGCTCACCTACATGGGTCTCACGCCGGGCACACCGATCAAGGAGATCGCTGTCGACACGGTGTTCATCGGTTCGTGCACCAACAGCAGGATCGACGACCTCAGGGCCGCAGCGGCCGTCATGGAGGGCCGCCACGTGACGGTGCCACGGGTCATGGTCGTCCCCGGGTCGCACCGCGTGAAGGCGCAGGCCGAGGCCGAGGGGCTCCACGAGGTGTTCCGTGCGGCCGGCGCCGACTGGCGCGAACCGGGCTGCTCGATGTGCCTCGCCATGAACCCCGACAAGCTCAGCCAGGGTGAGCGATCGGCGAGCACGAGCAACCGAAACTTCGAAGGCCGCCAGGGCCGAGGCGGCCGCACCCATCTGGTGTCCCCCGCCGTTGCAGCCGCGACGGCGATCAAGGGAACGTTCGCAACGCCCCAGGATCTCGCATGAATTGCGAGATGTGCCAGGCACAACTCGCAATGGAGGAGTCATGAAAGCGGTTCGCATCGTCTCGGGCACCGGCGTCCCACTCAAGCGCAGCGATGTCGATACCGACCAGATCATCCCTGCCGACTGGCTCAAGCGCGTCGAGCGCACCGGATTCGAGAAGGGCCTGTTCTCCACGTGGCGCGACGACCGGGATTTCGTGCTCAACCAGGAGCAGTATCAGGGCGCGTCGATCCTCGTCGCCGGGCCGGCGTTCGGCGTCGGGTCGAGCCGCGAGCACGCGGTCTGGGCGATCCAGCAGGGCGGGTTCGACGCGGTGATCGCTCCGAGCTTCTCCGACATCTTCCGCAACAACTGCACGAAGAACGGCCTCGTCCCGGTCGTGCTCCCCGAGTCGACCGTCGAGGCGCTCTGGGCTGCGATCGAGACCGACCCGACGACGGAGATCACGGTCGACATGGAGCGGCTGACGGTCGAGGTGCCAGCAGCCGGCATCACGGCCGAGTTCCCGATGGATGCTCCGACCCAACACCGATTCCTCGAGGGTCTCGACGACATCGCGTTGACCCTCACGCATGCGGACGCGATCGACACCTACGAATCGAATCGCCCCGGCTGGCAGGGCTCCTGAACACCGTCGCACCGACGCTCACGCTCGCTCAGGTGCAACGAAAAGCTCCGTCGATCACGACCCCGGACGGGGACGTCGCGCTGAACGACCCGCTCGTCGCATCGTCGTCGACGTCGATCTCCGCTGTCTCGAACTCGTAGGTGGCATCGCCCGCCTGCAACCGCACGGTCGGACGGCTGCCACCGGTGAGCTCGAACGCGGTCATGGCACCGACCGATTCGTCGCCGTCGACACGCACGATCACAGCGCCACCGTCTCCGCCGGAGGCCCCGGGGCAGACCGCGGTCGGCACCGATCGGGCATCGACGGCGAGTCCGAGCACCCGCTCGGCATGGTCGACGCGGAGCAACGCGACGACCTCGACCGTGTCGAGCACCCCGTCGGCCGGGCCCGACTCCAACGGAATCGGCCCGTCCGCGCCGGTGCACTCGAACTCACCCTCGATCGGTGCGCCTTCGGGGGTGAACGCGACGAACGCGCCGGACATCAGATCGTCGGCCAACGTCACCGTGCCGGCGCCGACCCACGCATCGCCGGCCGCCGATTCGACCCGCAGCTGGGAGTCGTGGATCCCGGGTCCGTCGACGAGATCGTCAGTGAGCAGGCTCATCGATCGCACCTCGCCCTCCGGCACCGACACCAGCACCGAATAGGCCCCGACGTTCGTGCGCAACCCGGCACACGATGCGAACGACCCGAATGGTTCAGCGGACTCCGCCAGCGAGACGGCCAGCGTCGCATCGGCGACGTCGGAGCGGACCGTCATCGTGACTTCGGCGTCCGCGAGATCCGGTGCGGGCCCGGCGTCGACGGCCGACTCGTCGGCGGCCGACTCGTCCACTCCGCCCGAGATCGCTCCGTCCGAGCCCGCTCCGTCCGAGCCCGTGGGTCCGGTCTGGTCGGCGACGACAGAATCGACAGTCGTCGACGGCGTGAACGAGGTGGAAGCGGGAGGTGCCGGGTCGTCGGCGCCCGAGCACGCAGCGGCGACGATCAGCAGCGACGCGAGAAGGGCGGCACGGTGCACTCGGCGACGGTACCCGTCGCGGGTCACGTCGTGACGTCGGCCCCGAACAACGCCAGGTCGCGCAGGTTCGGGTCGTTCGAGAACACCTCGATCGCAGGATCCGAAGGCAGCCGCATACCGCGCTGCAGGATGCGCATCTGGGTGTGCTGGTTGTACTCGACCAACGTGATCGCCCAGCCGTCGCGCCCGGCACGGGCGGTGCGACCCGAACGGTGGAGGTAGTCCTTGACGTCCTTGGCCGGCTCGTAATGGATCACCGCACCGATGTCGTCGATGTCGATGCCGCGGGCCGCCACATCGGTCGCGACGAGTACCGCGAGCTTGCCCTCGGCGAAGCGCTGCAGTGCACGCTCCCGCGCTCGTTGGGGCAGGTCGCCGTGGATCGCCGAACAGCTCACGCCGAGCTCGTCGAGGCTGCGTGCGACACGGTCGCACATGCGCTTGGTCTGGCAGAACACCACGACCTTGGGGATTCCCTGGCCGATCGCGCCGATCACCTTGTCCTTGTCCATGTGATGAATGGCGAGGAACAGATGGTGCATCGTGCCGACGGTGTCGGTCGACTCACCGATCGACACCTCGATCGGGTCGCTCAGATAGTGCCGGATCAGATGGCCGACGTCACCGTCGAGGGTCGCCGAGAACAACATCGTCTGGTTGCGGCCGGTGCAGTGCCGCAGCACCCACTCGACTTGTGGCGTGAAACCGTCGTCTGCCATCCGGTCGGCCTCGTCGAGGCAGACGATCTGCGCGTCCGCGAGATCGACCTCGTTCGACTTCATCAGGTCGATCAGCCGGAGCGGGGTCGCGACCACCAGCTCGACGCCCTTGGCCAGCTCCTCGATCTGGGTGTGTCGGCTGGCTCCGCCGTAGACCGCGAGGACGCGTTGTCCGGCCTGCTGGGCGATCGGCTCGAGCACCTCGGCCACCTGGACGGCCAACTCCCTGGTCGGCACCAGGACGAGCCCGAGCGGGCGACGTGGCCGGGCGGTGTCGGTGATGCGTGCGAGCATCGGCACGCCGAACGCGAGGGTCTTGCCCGACCCGGTCTTGGCGCGGCCGCACACGTCGCGGCCCTTCATCGCGACCGGTACCGCCTCGGTCTGGATCGCGAATGGCTGTGCGAACCCGCAGGCGGCGAGGCCGACGTCGATCCGCTCGGGGACGCCGAGCTCGGCGAATCCGGTCGGCGGCTCGACGGCTGGGAGCGCGTTGGTCGTCGTCAGGTTGCCCGAACGCTCGGGCCCGTCGTCACGAGGGCGTTCGTGGCGGGATCCGCCACTGGTGTTGGACGAGTCGCGGCGGCGACCACCGCTTCGACGGCTGCGTCCTCGGCCGGACGGCCGTGCTCTTTCGTCATTCATGGTTTCGCCAGGGTATCGGCGCCGTTGCCTCGACGCCGCGATGCGTAGTAGTCTTGATGACGTGATCCGAACCGGCGCGCGCTTCCTGCTTCTGCTTACGTAGGGCGAACGCGCACATATCCACGTTCGCCCGCCCCCGCCCACCCCGGCCGGGGGCTCCTTCATTTTTCCGGCCGGTACGGGACGGTCACGTCCGACGTTCCCGACTCACGCACCCCGAATCCCAGCGTCCATCGCACCGAACCCCTCTCGACCCGAACCGAACTCGTCATTGGAGTCACCGACATGCCACCTGCCAACGTCACCCCGAAGAAGATGCCCTTCGAGAAGTACCAGGCCTTCGTGCCGATCGTGCTCACGGACCGCACCTGGCCCGACGTCGTCATCGACAGGGCCCCCCGTTGGTGCTCGGTCGACCTGCGCGACGGCAACCAGGCGCTCATCGATCCGATGGACCCTGCCCGCAAGATGCGAATGTTCCAGGAACTGGTGGCGATGGGCTTCAAGGAGATCGAGGTCGGATTCCCGTCGGCGAGCCAACCCGACTTCGACTTCGTGCGACAGCTGATCGAGGACGACCTGATCCCCGACGACGTGTACATCCAGGTCCTCGTCCAGTGCCGCCAGGAGCTGATCGAGCGCACCTACGAGTGCCTGCAGGGTGCGCCCCGCGCGATCGTGCACTTCTACAACTCGACCAACCCACTCCAGCGTGACGTGGTGTTCGGGCTCGATCAGGAGGGCATCACCTCGATCGCGGTCAACGGCGCCAAGCTGTGCAGGAAGCTCGAGGAGACGATCCCTGACACAGAGGTTCGGTACGAGTACTCACCAGAGAGCTTCACGCTGACCGAGCCGGAGTACGCGATCGCGGTGTGCGAGGCCGTGATGGACGTGATCGAGCCGACGCCCGACGATCCGTTGATCCTCAACCTGCCCGCCACGGTCGAGTGTTACTCCCCCAATGTGTACGGCGACGTGATCGAGTGGTTCGGTCGCACCATCAAGCGCCGTGACTCGGTGATCGTCAGCCTGCACCCGCACAACGACCGCGGCTGCGCGATCGCGGCCGCCGAGTTCGGCGTGATGGCAGGCGCCGATCGAGTCGAGGGCACCCTGTTCGGCAACGGTGAGCGCACGGGCAACGTCGACGTCGTCGCACTTGCGATGAACCTGTTCGTCAACGGCGTCGATCCCGAGCTCGACATCAGCGACATCGACGCCCTCCGTCGCACGGCCGAGTACTGCAACCGGTTGCCGGTCCCCGAGCGGCAACCCTACGTGGGCGACCTCGTGTACACCGCCTTCTCGGGCAGCCACCAGGATGCCATCAAGAAGGGATTCGAGGCACTGCCCAAGGAGTACGACCGGTGGGGTGTGCCGTACCTGCCGATCGACCCGCACCACGTCGGCCGCAGCTACGAAGCGGTGATCCGCGTCAACTCGCAGTCGGGCAAGGGCGGCGTCGCGTACGTGATGAAGGAGGAGCACGGCTTCGATCTGCCCCGCCGTCTCCAGATCGAGTTCTCGAAGGCGATCCAGCACGTCACCGAGAACACAGGCACCGAGATCAGCCCCGGCGTCATGTGGGACACGTTCCAATCCGAGTACATCCCCGTCGAGCCGCGATATCGGCTGCGTACACACGAGCTCCACACCAAGGAGGATCGCACCAAGGTCGCCGCCCAACTCGAGGTCGACGGCGAATCGATCACAGTGCACGGGGAGGGCGACGGGCCGGTCGAGGCGTTCGTGCAAGCGATCACCGCACACTTCGGTGAGGACTTCGACGTCGTCGACTACTCGGAGCACGCCATCGGACGCGGGTCGAACGCCCAAGCAGTCGCCTATGTCGAGACCACCGGCAACGACGGCGACATCAAGTGGGGTCTCGGCCAGGACCCGAACATCACGACCGCCTCCCTCCGTGCTGTCCTGTCAGCGTTCGAGCGCCAGCACGGCTGATTCCGGCCGGATCGCACCCGCGCGGCGCCCGCTCTCTCCGCTCTGCGGGCAGCCAGCTCGGACCCACACCGCCCGACGAGGGCACGATCCGACTCGGATTCAGACCACGAGGATCCGAGGCGGCGCTGGTTGCGCGCGCCGTACGGCCACGCCGCTTCGGTTCGTCCATGTGGCACGATCTGCGGCGTGGGTATTCGAACGACGCACGTGGGGTCACTCCCTCGAACCGAAGCCGTCGCGGCGGTGCTCCTCGCCCGCGAGCAGGGCGAAGCGTTCGATCGCATCGAATTCACCGCGACCGTCGCCGCTGCGGTGGCCGACATCGTGCGCTCCCAGGTCGAGCTCGGCATCGACATCGTGTCGGACGGCGAGACGTCGAAGATCACGTACAGCACCTATGTCAAGGACCGGCTGTCCGGATTCGCCGGTGACAACCCGCGCCAACCCGCCCTCGACCTGGCTCCCTACCCGGAGCTCCGGCGACGCATGGCGGCCGCCAACGGGGGTGGGCAGGCCTTCCGGCGTGCGTCGTGCATCGGGCCGGTCGAGTACGTGGGCCACGACGATCTCGCTGCCGATCTCGCGGCGATGCGGGCGGCGTGCGACGGCGCCGGCGCCTGGCGCGGCTTCCTGAACGCCGCCTCGCCCGGGCTGGTGACGGCCTTCCAGCCGAACGAGCACTACACGACCCATGCCGATTACGTGGTGGCGATCGGTGCCGCGATGCGGTCCGAGTACGAAGCGATCGCAGCGGCAGGTTTCGACCTGCAGCTGGACTGCCCAGACCTGGCGATGGCCCGTCACACCGGGTTCCAGGCGCTGAACGAACGCGAGTTCCTCGAACGGGCCGAGCTCCACGTCGCCGTGCTCGACGACGCCACCCGGAACATCGATCCCGCTCGGATGCGCATGCACGTCTGCTGGGGCAACTACGAGGGACCGCACGATCATGACATCGAGCTCAGCGACATCCTGCCGCTCGTCCTCCGTGCCCGACCCTCGACCGTGCTGTTCGAAGCCGCCAACCCACGCCACGCCCACGAGTGGGAGACGTGGGCATCGGCCGCGATTCCCGACGACAAGGTGCTCGCGCCGGGGGTGATCGTGTCCACGAGCAACTACGTCGAGCACCCCCGACGGGTCGCACAGCTTCTGCAGCCGTACCTCGATCTGGTCGGGCCCGACCGGGTGATCGCCTCGAGCGACTGCGGCTTCGGCACCTTCGCAGGTGTGGGTCGCATCGATCCCGACGTGGTCCACAAGAAGCTCGCGAGCCTGGTCGCAGGCGCGAGGATCGCGAGTCAGCGACGATCGTGACGATCTCCTGTCGATCGGCGCGGGTACGAGAGTCCGGGTTGTGGGCTGGCGCCGAACCCACTCGATCGGGTCGGACGGGCGCGCGCCACTAAGGTTCGGGCGATGACCACGGTGTTGCGACGAATGTTCTGGCTGGCTCTACTGGGGGGTGGCGGCTTCGCGGCGTGGAGTTGGTGGCAGCGGAACCACGCACCCCCACGAGTGGCGGCACCCGTATGGCCGCCGCTCGATTCACCGACCACCGATCGTGTCTCGACCGTCGCGCAGGTGGACGATCCGCCGACACCGAACACCGAGGGGTCGGCGGTCGTGAACGCCACTGCACACGGGTACGCGTCCGCCGACGGCACGAGTTGGTTGCTGCCGGTCGACGGGCAGTGTCCCGTCGGCTACCCGGTGAAGGCCAACGACAACTCCGGCATCTACCACGTCCCGGGTGGACGGTTCTACGACCGGACCGTCCCCGAGCGCTGCTACGCCCGTACCGAGGATGCCGAGGCCGACGGCTACCGTGCGGCCAAGGCCTGAACAGGTCCCCAACCAACTGATCCGATCGATGGTTGAACATCCATGCAGGTCACGATGGAGGTCGCGGCATGAAGGTGAAGATCGATTTCGACATGTGTGCATCCACCGGTGGATGCATGCAGATCTGTCCCGAGGTGTTCGAGGTCCGCAGCGACGGGTATCTCTACGTCCTCCAGGACGCTCCTCCGCCCGAGCTGCACGACAAGGTGCGCGAGGCGGCCGATCTGTGCCCGACGGCGGCGATCGAACTCGAGGAGTGACTGGCACCGACCGACCGGATCGCGCTTCGTCGCCCGACCGACATCGGCACTGTCGCAGTTGCCAAGGCCCCGTGCCCTACCGTCTCTGACGTGGGCTTTCACGAGCAACTCGAGCGTTCCTGGTCGACGTCGAACTCCCTGTTGTGCGTCGGGCTCGACCCCGATCCGGCACGATTCCCACTCGCGCTCGACCGTGGGCACGATGCCGTGTACCGCTTCTGCAAGGAGATCGTCGACGCCACCGCCGACCTGGTGTGCGCCTTCAAGCCCCAGATCGCGTACTTCGCTTCCCAACGTGAGGAGCGGGCGCTCGAAGCGCTCTGCACCTACATCCGCGAGACCTATCCCGACGTCACCCTGGTCCTCGACGCGAAGCGCGGCGACATCGGTTCGACGGCCGAGCACTACGCACGCGAGGTGTTCGGTCGCTACCAGGCCCATGCAGTGACCGTCAATCCGTACCTCGGGGGCGACTCGGTCGTGCCCTACTTCGCACACGGAGGTGGGGTGATCGGGCTGTGCCGCACGAGCAACCCCGGGGGCGACGACCTGCAGTCGCTCGACTGCGGCGGCGAACCGCTGTTCGTGCGGGTCGCCCGGATGGTCTCCGCGGAGTGGGCGACCCACGGTGACTGCGGCCTCGTCGTCGGAGCGACGTACCCCGAGGAGCTCCGCAGAGTCCGCGAGATCGTCGGCGACCTGCCGATCCTGGTGCCCGGCATCGGCGCCCAGGGCGGAGATCCGCAGGCGGTGGTGGAGGCCGGCGCCACCGAGCGTGGACGTGGCCTGATGATCAGCTCGTCGCGGGCGATCATCTACGCGAGCAGCGGAGACGACTTCGCCGACGCGGCGCGGCGGGCTGCCGCGGACGCCCGACTGGCCACCCTGCCACCTCGCTGGTGACGAATCGACCACCGATCGGCCCGCTACCAGGGTGTTGACCGGAACCCGCTGACAACAGCAACGCCGATGCATCAGGATGGAGCGATGACGCCGCAGCGACGCCGTGCCCGCTTCTTCGACCTCCACGCGGCCGATGAGGTGTTCATCATGCCGAACCCGTGGGACATCGGTTCGGCCAAGCTCCTCGCGAGCGCGGGCTTCGAGGCCCTCGCCACCACCAGCGCCGGTCTCGCTTGGGCCCTCGGCAAGGCTGATCAGCAGGTGACCCGCGATGAGCTGGTGACACACGTGCGGGCGTTGACCGAGGCGGTCGATCGACCGCTCAACGTCGACAGCGAGCGCTGCTACGCCGACGACCTCGACGGTGTGGCCGAGACCGTGCGTCTGCTCCACGACGCGGGAGCCGCCGGCTGCTCGATCGAGGACTACGACCCTGCGACCGGAACGATCGATCCGATCGGGCTCGCGACAGAGCGCGTCGCAGCCGCTGCCGAAGCGGCCCATGTCGCCGGCGATCCGCTCGTGCTGACTGCTCGCTGCGAGAACTTCCTCTACGGCGTGGTCGATCTCGACGACACGATCGAGCGTCTCGTCGCATACCGCGGCGCCGGCGCGGACTGCCTCTACGCACCCGGCTTGTCGACGACCGAGCAGATCAAGGCCGTCGCCGACGCAGTGCGGGCGCCTCTCAACGTGCTGGCGAGACCCGATGGTCCGTCGGTCGCCGAGATCGGTTCGGCGGGTGGCCGCAGGGTGTCGACCGGTGGTGCACTGGCCAGCACTGCGTACGGCGCGTTGATGGTCGGCGCGAGAGAGCTGCGCGATCACGGCACGAGTGACTACCTCGCGACCCGCCTGCACAACGGGGATCACGCCGCGCTGGGGTGACGGCCGAGCTCAGCCGTGCAGCACATCGACGCTGAGGATGCCCGGAGCCTCACGGAGCGCGTCGACGACGCCGACCGGAACCTCTGACGTCGTCGCCAGCAGCATCACGGCCGTGCCCGCCGACGGCACGCGACCGACGTCCATGTCGGCGATGTTGAGCCCGGCGTCGCCGAGCAAGACGCCGACGGTGCCGATCACGCCGGGCCGATCGTCGTTGGTGATCACCAGCATGTGCTCGGCGGGCGGCACGTCGAAGTCGTGTCCATCGATCTCCACGATGCGTTGCTCACCGCGGCGACCGGTGAGGGTCCCGCTGATGCTGTGGTGGTTCTCGCAGCGCAGGGTGATCAGATTGACGTACTCGTCGGTGTCGGTGCAGTTGACCTCGCGCATGGCGATGCCGGCAGCCTTGGCCATGCCGGGCGCGTTCACGTAGCTGACCGGGTCCTCGCTGATGTGGCTGAAGAAGCCCTTCAGCACGGCGAGGCCGATGATCCGCGTGTCGTAGTCCGCGATGTCGCCCTGGCAACACAGCTCGAACGAGTCGGGCGAGCTGCGGTGCAGCGAACCGTAGAGGCGCCCCAACGACTCGGCGAGCGGCAGGAAGGGACGGATCATCTCGTTGGCCTCGGCGGCGTCGACGTTGACCGCCCACGGCACGAAGTCGCCGTCGAGCGCGAGCTGGATCATGTCGGCGATCGCGTCGCCGGCCTTGTCCTGGGCCTCGCGGGTCGAGGCGCCGAGGTGAGGGGTCACGACGACGGTCGGGAGTTCGAACAGCGGTGATTCGGTCGTCGGCTCGTCGTCGAACACGTCGAGGGCGGCGCCGGCGATCACGCCGTCGCGGATGCACTCGGCGAGGTCGGCCTCGTCGACGATGCCGCCGCGGGCCACGTTGATCACGCGCAGGCTCGGCTTCGCCTTCACGAGCAGGTCGCGGTTGATGAGACCCGCCGTCTCCTTCGTCTTCGGGAGGTGGATCGTCAGGAAGTCGGACTCCGCGATCAGTTGATCGAGCGGGAGCAGTTCGACGCCCATCTGCTTGGCCCGATCGGAGGAGACGAACGGGTCGTAGGCGACGAGGTGCATCTGGAACGCCTTGGCGCGATCGGCCACGAGCTTGCCGATCCGGCCGAGCCCGACGATGCCGAGCGTCTTCTCGGCGAGCTCAACGCCTTCCCACTTGCTGCGCTCCCAGCGCCCGTCGACGAGCGCCGCGTGGGCCTGGGGCACGTTGCGGGCCTGAGCGAGCAGGAGCGCCATCGTGTGCTCGGCTGCCGAGATGATGTTGGACTGCGGGGCGTTGACCACCATCACGCCACGCTCGGTCGCCGCTGCGACATCGACGTTGTCCAGACCGATGCCCGCCCGGCCGACCACGACCAGGTCGGCGCTGGCGGCGAGCACCTCGGCGGTCACGTGCGTCGCCGATCGGATGATGAGGGCGTGGACGTCCTCGACCGCGACGAGCAATTCGTCGGGGGTGAGCCCGAGCCGGACGTCGACGACGTGCCCGGCGGCGCGGAGGCGATCGAGACCGCCGTCGGCGATGGCTTCGGTGACGAGGATGCGCGCCATAGACCTGCATGCTTATCGCTCTCGACAGCAAGAACCCAACGCCCTGAACGAGTCGTCAAGGGGGCCGCACGGCACGGTGCCCCTCCTCCCGAGTTCGTCGCCCGCAACTCGGGTATCACGGCGCGCTCCGGAATCGGGACGGTGGAACGCCGAGCGGGTACGGTCCCCAGCATGAGCGACTCGGATCTCGAGATTCGGACACTCGAAACCGCGGCCGAGATGGCGACGATCGTCACCGTGTTCCAGCAGGTCTGGGGCTCGGTGACGCCGATCGTCGGGGTCGAGCTCCTCCGCGCGATCGGCCACGCGGGTGGCTACGTCGCTGGCGCGTTCGAGTCGGGCAACATCGTCGGTGCCTCATTCGGTTTCCTGGCCCGCCACCACGGCGACGATGCCCTGCACAGCCACGTCACGGGCATCCTCCCAGGCGTGCAGCACAGCGGTGTCGGCAGGGCGATGAAGAACCACCAGCGGACGTGGGCCGCGGCGCGCGGTATCCCCTGGATCACGTGGACGTTCGACCCGCTCGTGCGCCGCAACGCCTGGTTCAACATCGAGGTGCTCGAAACCAGGGTGAGCGAGTACCTGGTCGATTTCTACGGCGTCATGAGCGACTCGATCAACGCCAACGACGAGTCCGACCGCCTCGTGGTCGCGTGGTCGACCGACGAATCGAGCGGGCGTCCGTCCCCGTCCGCCGGCGCGGAGGTGACCGAGGTGGCGACGCCGGACGACATCGTTGTGCTGCGCCGGACCGATCCGATTGCTGCGACCGAGTGGCGGCATCGGGTTCGCCGAGAGCTCGCACCCCTGATCGATGCCGGCGGGCTCGTCACCGGTTTCACCCGCGACGGTGCCTACCTCGTCCACCCCGCTCCCTGATCGGATCAGCATGCGTCTCCAACAGCTCGAGCTCCGTCGAATCGCTCTCGACCTCGTGACACCATTCCGCACCAGCTTCGGCGTGGAGGTGCACCGCGACATCATGCTGCTTCACGTCACGACCGATGTCGGCGACGGTTGGGGTGAGTGCGTTGCGATGAAGGAGCCCGCGTACTCGGCTGAGTTCGTCGACGGTGCCGCACTCGTGATCACCGATCACTTCTGGCCGGCCCTCGCTGCGGTGGGCGACGTCGCAGCTGCGGACGTCGCCCACCTCCTGCACCGCTTCGCGGGTCATCCGATGGCCAAGGCAGCGATCGAGATGGCCGTGCTCGATGCCGAGTTGCGGGCCGGCGGCACCAACCTCCACGCCCACTTCGGCGGCGACCGCGACCGGGTGCCGAGTGGTGTCAGCGTCGGCATCTTCGACAGTCTCGACGAGTTGCTGGGTCAGGTGCAGGGGTACGTCGACGACGGCTACGCCCGCATCAAGTTGAAGATCGAACCGGGCTGGGACCTCGAACCCGTGCGGCTCGTTCGTGAGCTGATCGGCCCCGACATGGGGCTCCAGGTCGACGCCAACACCGCATACGGCCGCAACGACGTCGAGCATCTCTGCCGGCTCGACGAGTACGACCTGCTGCTCATCGAGCAACCGTTGCCGGAGGAGGACATCCTCGGCCACGCACGACTGGCGGAGGCGTCGTCGACCCCGATCTGCCTCGACGAGTCGATCGTGTCGCTGCAGACGGCGGCCGACGCGATCGAGCTCGGCGCGGCCGAGATCATCAACATCAAGCCTGGCCGCGTCGGCGGGTATCTGGAGGCGCGCCGCATCCACGACCTCTGTCTCGATCGGGGTGTGCCGGTGTGGTGCGGCGGCATGGTCGAGACAGGCATCGGCCGCGCCGCCAACGCCGCGCTCGCGGCCCTGCCCGGATTCACCCTGCCCGGCGACATCAGCGCATCCAGCCGCTTCTACCGTCGCGACATCGTGCTCGCCCCGATCACGGTCGACGACGGCCACGTCGCCGTTCCGACTGCCCGCGGACTGGGCTTCGATCTCGACATGGATTTCCTCGACGAGATCACCACCGCGTCGACGATGCTGCCTGCCTGAGCGCGAGCGGCGGCCACCGGCCTACGGCGTGACGGTATCGACAGCGCCGGACGCAGCCCCGGCGGGAAACCGTCTCGCGAGCGTGGCGCTGATCTCGAGGTGACGGATGAGGAAGGACCGTTCGTCGAGCCGCTTGCGCCGCATCCAGCCGGTGACCTCGTCGTTGCACTTGCTGGCGTTGCAGGCACCGCAGGCCGGCGCGATGTTGTCGAGCGTGTACCTCCCGCCGCGCGACAGCGCCTGGATGCAGTCGCGCTGGAGCGGCCGGTCGCTCGCCCCGCAGTAAGCACAGCCACCCCAGGCCGACAACAGTGCCGACCATTGCTCGACCGTGAGATCGTGCTCGACTCGATCCATGCGGCGCTTGCGCTTGCGAGCGCTTCTCGCCCGCCGACTTCGGTTCTTGGCGACCATCGCCCGAGCGTAGGCGCACGCCGTGGGTCCGCAGGCGACCGTCGGTTCCAGCGTCGCGGCGAGGCTGCGGTCGCTCACCCCGTCCAGCCGCGGGAGACCTCACCGCTGCGGCGCCGGGGTGAACGGATCTCGCGGTGCCGGCGACGCGGTCGGGGGATCGTTGCGCGTTCGTGCTCTGCCCTGGGTTGCGGCGGCGGAGATGGCCCTCTGGTCCCGGGATCGTTCGCGCGCCACGGATCGCGAGCCGGCGCCCCGTCGGCACCACGCCTCGTCATGCCCGGCGCAGCGCTGGATCGCTCGCGGAGCTGGGCGTCGCGTCGGGCGTCGACAGGCTGACGGTGACGGGTACCCTTCCTCCGCATGTACGTGTTCTTGACCGATGAGTGGATGGAGGCGGCTCGCGAGATCCGTGGGCGGTACGAGTCCGATCTCCCCGACATCACGGTGACCGTGCGAATCAATCAGGTGATCACCGACGTCCCGTTCGGTGACGGCTCGATCAACGCCTACGTCGACACGACCGAGGGTGCGCTGACGCTGGAGCTCGGGGAACTCGACGAGCCCGACGCCGTCCTCGTGATCGACTACCACACCGCTCATGCGATGATCGTCGTGCAGGACCCGACCGTGGTCATGCAGGCGTTCATGGCCGGCAAGATCAAGGTGCAGGGCGACATGATGAAGTTGATCGCGATGCAGACCGCGATGCCGTCGAACGAGTTCTCCGAGCAGGTCGCCGCCGAGATCAAGGCGATCACCCTCGACCCCGAGCCCCTCATCCTCGACGCCGACGCCGAGTCCTCCGATCCCGACCCCGCCGACAGCACCGACCCGGCCGACAGCACCGACCCTGCGGCCGAATAGACCACGGCGGACGCGGCGCCCGACAGGTCAGCGCATGGATTCCTCACGGATCCGCTTCTTCGTCGCCGCCCACCCGCAGATCGGACACGCGAGCAGGTCGTGGCGGAGCGCCGGGCAGTACTCGCGCCCGAAGTAGATGATCTGGAGGTGGCGGTCGTTCCACGTCTCGCGTGCGAACACGGCCTTGAGGTCACGTTCGGTCCGCTCGACCGTCGTGCCGTTCGACAACCCCCACCGTGCTGCGAGCCGGTGGATGTGGGTGTCGACCGGGAACGCCGGGACACCGAACGCCTGGGACATCACGACGCTCGCGGTCTTGTGACCGACACCCGCCAACGATTCGAGGAAGCCCCAGTCGGGCAGCACCTCGCCGCCAGCGTCGATGATCTGGTTCGCTGCCGTCCAGAGGTTGCGAGCCTTGGTCGGCGCCAGCCCGATCTCGCGGATCAGCTCGAGGATCCGCTCGGAGCCGAGTGCCGACATCTTCTCGGGCGTGCCGGCCACCGCGAACAGCGCCGGGGTGATCTGATTGACCTTCTTGTCCGTGGTCTGCGCCGACAGCGCAACGGCGACGAGCAGGGTGTAGGGGTCGGCGTGGTCGAGCGGGATCGGCACCTCGGGATAGATCTCGTCGAGGATCTCCCCGATCCGGTCGGCCTTCTCCTGTCGCTTCACGACCGCGACCATATCCAGCGTCGCCCGAACCACGCCGAACGGCACCTCCGGATCGCTCGATCGACGCACAGGGGAATCGTTGCCTGCGTCGGCATCTCGACGTGATCCGTTCGCCGTGACGAGGAAGCCGACGATGACGACGTGCTCGCTGTGAACGCCACCTCACCCGAACGCTTCCGGCCGAGCGCGGCTCAGCTCTTGGCCAGGAAGCCTTCGTCCTCGTCGGTGAAGAGGAGGTCGATCTCGTCGAGCAGCGCCGGATGGTTCTCCAACTCCGGATCGGCGTCGACGATCTCGAACGCCGCCTCGCGAGCCAGCGCCACGAGTTCGCGGTCGCGGCGCAGCGACGCCAGCTTCAGGTCGCTGCGACCTTTCTGACTCGTCGACATCAACGTGCCCTCGCCACGGAGATCGAGATCGACCTCGGCGAGCTCGAAGCCGTCGGTCGACGCCACCAGCGCCTCGACTCGGGGGTTGCCACCCTCGTGCTCCTGCGTGACGAGCCAGCACGTCGAGGCGTGCCGACCACGACCGACGCGTCCGCGGAGCTGGTGGAGCTGGGCGATACCGAATCGGTCGGCGTCGAGGACCACCATGATCGTGGCGTTCGGCACGTCGACCCCGACCTCGATGACCGTGGTGGCGACGAGCACGTCGAGCTGACCGGCCCGGAACAGATCCATCGTCATCTCCTTCTCGACGGACGTCAATCGCCCGTGGAGCAACCCGAGCCGGAGACCGGAGAGCTCGCCTGCGAGCAACCGCTGGTACGTCTCCTCCGCGGACGCGACCTCGAGCTTCTCGCTCTCGTCGATCAGCGGGCAGACCACGTACGCCTGGCGACCTTCGGCGACCTCGTGGCGAACATCCGCCCACACCTCGACCTCGAGCAGCGGCCCGTTCGCCCACTTGGTGAGGATCGGCGTGCGGCCCGGAGGGAGCTCGTCGAGCACGCTGACGTCCAGGTCGCCGTAGACGGTCATGGCAGCCGTCCGCGGGATCGGCGTGGCGGTCATCACCAACACGTCGGGAACGTGCCCCGACGACTTGTCGCGCAGCGCCGCCCGCTGCTCGACGCCGAACCGGTGCTGCTCGTCGACCACCACCGCGCCGAGGCTGTGGAACTCGACACCCTCCTGGATCAGGGCGTGGGTGCCGATGGCGATGTCGACGGTGCCGTCTGCGAGACCCGCCAGCACCTCCTTGCGTTCGGCGCCGGTCACGCGGTTGGTCAGGAGCTGGACTCGCAACGGGCGGTCGCCGAACAAGTTCCCCGGGTCGGGCACCTTGAGATCCCCCAGGAGTGCCCGCACACCGGTGGCGTGCTGCTCGGCCAAGACTTCGGTCGGCGCCATCAACGCACCCTGGTGGCCACCTTGCACGGCTGTGAGCAGGGAGGACACGGCGACCACCGTCTTACCGGCACCGACGTCGCCCTGGAGCAAGCGGTGCATCGGGTTCGGCGATGCCAGATCGTTCTCGATCTCGCGGATCGCTCGTCGCTGTGCTGCCGTGAGTGGGTACGGCAGCGCCTCGTGGAACCGGCGCACCAACTCACCGTCGATGACGTGCGACAACCCCTGCGAGGATCGTTCGAGCTCGCGCTTGCGCATCACGAGCACGAGCTGGACGCGCAGCAACTCGTCGAACGCCAGGCGTCGCCGGGCGGCCTCCTTCTCGCGCATCGACTCCGGTCCGTGGATCGACCACAGCGCGTCGGCGCGAGCGATCAGGCCCAGGCGGTCGGTGATCGCTCGCGGGACCGGGTCGGCAATGCCGCGATCGCGGGACCGGCGCAACGCTTCCTCGACCCAGCCGGCGAGCTCCCAGGTGTTCAGCTGCGCCTTCTCGCTCTGAGGATAGATCGGCACGATCCTGCCCGTCCGGTCCCCGATCAGATCGACGATCGGGTTCGTCATCTGCAGGCCTCCCCGATACGTGTCGGCCTTCCCGAACAGGGCGATCTGGAGACCCTCCTTGAGTTGCCGTTCCCGCCATGGTTGGTTGAAGAAGACCACCTCCATCCGACCCGAGCCGTCGCCGACGTTGACATTCACCATCGTGCGCCGATTCCGGGTCACGCGCTTGGTGATCGACCGGACCGCGACGAGGACCAGCGCTTCCTCCCCCGGCACCAGGTCGGCGATGCGCGCCTCGTTGGTGCGGTCGACCCACCGTCGGGGGTAGGTCGTGACGAGATCGAGGACCGTGTCGATGTCGAAGGCGGCGAGCGATGCCCGCTTCTTCTCCCCCACTCCCTTGAGCTGGCCGACGTCGATGTCGGCCAGGTCGCGAAGGGTGATCGGCGGCCTGGCGTTCACGCTCCCGTGTCTACTCCACGCCGAACAGATAGGGGTACAGCGGCTGGCCACCGGGATGCACCTCGACCTGGACATCGGCATGATCGTCGGCGAGCCATCCCTGGATCGAGGCGGTCACCGACGGATCGGCGTCGACGCCCGTGATGATCGTGAGCAGCTCGCCGTCCCCGAGGAGCGCCTCGAGCAGGCCGACGGCGGCGTCGAACGGCGACGTTGCGACCGCGACGATCCCGTCACCCCTGACGATGCCCATCCAGTCGCCGGTCGCGATCGGCCCGACGTCACTGTTGCTGGCCCGGACTGCCTGGGTGACCTCGCCGGTGCTGACCGACTCGATCGTGTCGAGCATCTGATCGCGGTTCTCGGTCGCACCGGCCTCCGGGTCGTAGACGACCAGAGCCGCGAGCGCCTCGGGCATCGTCCGGGTGGGTACCACGACGACGTGCTTCGACGTGAGGGCGTTCACCTGCTCCGCGACGGGAATGATGTTCTTGTTGTTCGGCAGGATGACGACCTCGTCGGCGTTGACGTGCTCGACCGTGTCGAGCAACTCGGCGGTCGACGGGTTGAGCGTCTGTCCGCCGGTCACGATGCCCTGCACCCCGAGGTTCGAGAACAACTCGGCCAACCCGTCGCCGCTGCAGACCGCGACGACCGCTGTCGTGACGGGCGGCAGGCCGGCGCCGGCACGGGTCTCGACGTGCTCGCCAGCCAGCATCGCCTCGCGGTGGGCGTGCTCCTCCTCGACCTCTTGGAACAGATCGGTCACGCGTATCTGCTTCGGGCGCCCACCGAGATCGAGCGCGACCTCGACGGCGGAACCGATGTCGTTGGTGTGGACGTGGCAGTTCCAGAGGCCGTCACCCCCGACCACCACGATCGAGTCGCCGATCTCTCCCCAGTTCGACTTGAACGTCTCGATCCGGTCGTCGAGCAGATCGAGGAAGTACATCACCTCGTAGCGCTGCTCGCTGACGTCGAGCTCACCCTCGACCCCGGAGGAGCGGTGGGCCACCGCCTCGAACTGCTCCTCGGTGAGGCCGTGGGCGTAGTCGTCCTCGCCGTCGGGCTGGGGCAACGGCGCCCCGTCGACGACGTGCAGCGCCGAGTCGAGGAAGAGGAGGTAACCGGCGCCGCCCGCATCGACCACACCGGCGTCCTTCAGGACCGGTAGCAGCTCCGGCGTGTTGTCGAGCGCACGCTTGCCGGCCTCGCGAGCAGCCCGCAGGGTGTCGACCAGCGAGGCCTCATCGCCCGAGGCCGCCTTGGCCGCCTCGGCACTCTCGCGCACCACCGTGAGGATCGTGCCCTCGATCGGCTTCAGCACGGCCTGATAGGCCCCGGCACTTGCGGCGAGGAGCGCCTCGGCCACCTTCTGGCCCGACCCCTCGGCGGTCTGCTTGAGGGTCGATGCGAGCCCGCGCAGGATCTGGCTGAGGATCACCCCGCTGTTCCCGCGCGCCCCCATCAACGAGCCGTGGCTGATCGCATCGCAGGTGGCATCGAGATCGCCGGCATCGGCCGTCTCCATCTCGGCGACCACGGCGTCGAGGGTGCGGGCCATGTTCGTCCCGGTGTCGCCGTCGGGCACCGGATAGACGTTCAGACGATTGAGACCTCCGGCGTGATCGCGCACCGTGTCGCGAAATGTCGTGATGACGTCGCGGAGCGCGTGAACATCGAGCCGTTCGAGGGAGGGCACGGCGCCAGGCTAACGCTGCCGACCGGCGATGGCGGTACCTGTCCGCTGGATGCGCACCGGATCACGACGCCGTGGAGCGGGCCACTCCGACCGACGTCAGGTCGAGGCGAAGTCGACGTCGGCCGTCGGAACCGTGCCTCCCCTGCGCCCCGGGGCGTTCGACCATTTCCAGTACATGTTCGTGTACGCGATGGCCTGGTCGGGCGAGAGCGGAGCTCCCCACTCCCGCATGTCCTCTGTCGTGTGCGCGTCCTCGACGAGCGTGGCGTCGTACCCGCGCACGAGCGCACCGTGGAGGGTCCAGCGGATGCAGGCATCGGTCTGTGCGCCGGTGACGACGAGGCGCCCCACCTTGCGCTCGGAGAGCAGCGCCTCCAGATCGGTGTCCTCGAACGAGTCGCTGTAGCGCTTGTGCACGAGGGGTTCGTCCTCGTGCCGCTCGAGCTCGGGGACGTACTGCCAGCCCTCGGAGCCCTCCGCCAGGTCGTCGTCGGCGTGCTGCACCCAGATCACCGGTACGCGCTCCGAGCGGGCCTTGTCGACGAGGGCGTTGATGTTCGCCACGACACGGTCGACGTCGTGAGCGTGGCCGACGACATCGCGCTGCATGTCGATCACGACGAGTGCCGTGTTGGGGCGGTCTGCCAGCGATGTCACATCGTCCTCCTCGGCCGGATTCCGGAAGGCTACGTCCGATGCGCATCCGCGGGCCACCGACATCCCCGAACGGATCGGGAAACCCGACGATCGCCATCGCCTCGGCGCGCCGGCCGAGGTCCCGCCCTAGTGTGAGGCGGTTCCTCGCCCGGGATACGACAGACAGAGAGCCCAGATGAGCGCCGCCAGCACCTCCGAACACGACCCGCCCGATCCGGACACGACGAGCTTCGCCGATCTCGAGCTCCGGCCTGAACTGCTCGTCGCGCTCGACGACCTCGGCTACGAGGAACCCACCCCGATCCAGGCGGCCGCGATCCCGCCCATGATCGCCGGCCGGGACCTGTTGGGTCAGGCTGCCACCGGCACTGGCAAGACGGCAGCGTTCGCGCTCCCCGTCCTCCACCTCCTCGACACCCACGGCCACGCCACCACCCCGAGCGCCCTGATCCTGGTGCCGACCAGAGAGCTTGCCGTTCAGGTCAGCGAGGCGATCTTCAAGTACGGCCGCCACCTCGGCGTGAAGGTCATTCCGATCTACGGAGGCCAACCGATCTACCGCCAGCTCCAACAGCTCGACCGTGGCGTCCACGTCGTCGTCGCGACGCCCGGTCGCGCCGTCGATCACATCGGCCGCGGATCGCTCCCGCTCGACGACGTCCGCATCGTCGTGCTCGACGAAGCGGACGAGATGCTCGACATGGGCTTCGCCGACGACCTGGAAGCGATCCTCGACGCCACGCCCGCCGAGCGACAGACGGTGCTGTTCTCCGCAACCCTGCCCTCGCGGATCAACAAGATCGCCCAGCGGTACCAACGCGATCCGATTCGCATCCAGATCGGCAAGGGCGACACGAAACCCGGCAAGTCACTCGTCCGCCAGAGCGCCTACATCGTGCGGCGCAACCACAAGGCGGCGGCGCTCGGGCGGATCCTCGACATCGAGTCGCCGACGGCGACGATCGTGTTCTGCCGGACCCGCGGTGAGGTCGACGAGCTCACCGTCACGATGAACGGCCGCGGGTACCGCGCCGAAGCGTTGCACGGCGGCATGGACCAACACCAGCGCGACCGTGTGATGGCTCGGCTCCGCGACGGCACGGCCGAGCTGCTCATCGCCACCGACGTCGCGGCCCGCGGGCTCGACGTCGATTCGCTGACGCACGTCGTCAACTACGACGTCCCGTCCGCGCCCGAGAGCTACGTCCATCGCATCGGGCGGGTCGGTCGCGCCGGCCGCGAAGGTGTCGCCATCACACTCGCCGAACCCAGGGAGCAGCGCCTGCTCGGCAACATCGAGCGGCTGACCAAGCAGCAGATCAGCCTCGAGACCGTGCCGACGCCGGCCGATCTTCGAGCCCAGAGGATCAGCCAGACGATCGAGGCCATCGGCGAGGCGCTCGACGACGATGACCTCGCCGACTATGGCGAGATCGTCGAGGCGCTCGCTGCCGACCACGATCTGCACCGGATCGCGCTGGCGGCAGCGAAGCTGGCCCACGACGCCGAAGGAGCGGCCGATGACGACGAGCTCGAGATCCCCGACGCTCGCCGCTTCGACCGCAACGACCAGCGCGGTGACCGGGGCGGGCGCAAGGGCGCGAAGCAGGACCGGCCAGGTCACCGGGGCCAACCGCGCCACGGTTCGCTCGACGATCGCGGACGCGACAACAGCGAGCCGACCGGGTTCCTCTATGTGGCCATGGGCCGAAAGGCCGGAATGCGGCCCGGCGATCTGGTCGGTGCGATCGCGAACGAGGTCGGGCTCGAGGGCCGCCAGATCGGCCCGATCCGGATCTCCGACAACTACAGCGTCGTCGGCGTGCCCGAACGATCGGTCCTTCACGCCATCGAGGTGCTCAGCGGCTCGACGATCCGGGGCAAGGCAACCAAGGTCCGCCGCTACACCGATTGAACGAGCCCGCGCTCCGGAGGGAGTGCCACAAACCGCCGCTAACATGCTCTGGCCGTGTGGACGAGGTCCACGAGCGAACGCAGGAGTAGCAGTCAGATGGCATCGGTTTGTGAAGTGTGTGGCAAGGGTCCCTCATGGGGCATGTCGGTGTCGCACTCGCACCGTCGCACCAAGCGACGCTGGAACCCGAACATCCAGCGCGTCCGGGCGCTGGTGAAGGGCTCACCGAAGCGTCTCAACGTCTGCACGAGCTGCATCAAGGCCGGCAAGATCGTCAAGGCCGGCTGACGCACCGCGATGCAGGTTTCCACCGCATTCGGCTGCGGGCAGTAGGTTCGGCCTCATGCAAGGCGTGATCAAGGCCTACGACCCGGCGTCCGGCATCGGCGTCGTCATGTGCGACACCGATCTCGCCGACTACGACCTCGCAGCGAACGCGCTCGAGGGCTCGATCTTCCGCATGGTCCGTCAGGGCCAGCGCGTCGTGTTCGATCTCGACGAGACGGGGCGGGCGACGCACCTGCGTCTCGGATCCGAGATCGACATGGGCACCCCCGGCATCCACTGAGGCCGGTCGGCCCCCGCAGCCCGGCCCGGCTCGCACCGCCGACCCGGATGGAAACGCTTTCAGCGCTACCCGAGCGCGCCTCCATCGCTTTTTCAGATGTTCACATCTGCACAAACTCCGCCGCACGCGCCGCTCCGGACCCCGGCGGCGCGGTTCCCGATCGACCACACTGGATCCCAGCGGCCGACAGGAGGGGCAACACGATGGCTGGAACGACCAACAACGAGCGTCTGCAGACGTGGGTGCGCGAGTGGGCCGAGATCCTGCAACCCGACGACATCGCATGGTGCGACGGATCCGCCGACGAGTACGACCGGCTGGCGGGCGAACTCGTGGCCTCGGGCACGTTCACCAAGCTCGACGAGGCCAAGCGTCCGAACAGCTACTGGGCGCACTCGGATCCGGGCGACGTGGCCCGAGTCGAGGACCGTACCTTCATCTGCTCCGCCACCGAGGAGGAAGCGGGCCCGAACAACAACTGGCGCGACCCCGACGAGATGCGAGCCGAGATGACGGGCCTGTTCTCCGGCGCGATGCGCGGACGCACGATGTACGTGGTGCCCTTCTCGATGGGCCCACTCGGTTCGCGTATCGCACACATCGGGGTCCAGCTCACCGACTCGGCATATGTCGCCACCAACATGCGGATCATGACCCGGATGGGACAGGGTGCGCTCGACGTGCTCGGCGCGACGGGTGACTGGGTGCCGTGCGTGCACTCGGTCGGGGCGCCACTCGCCGAGGGAGAACCCGACGTCCCCTGGCCGTGCAACCCGGACAACAAGTACATCGTTCACTTCCCCGAGACCCGCGAGATCTGGTCGTACGGCTCCGGGTACGGCGGCAATGCGCTGCTCGGAAAGAAGTGCTTCGCACTGAGAATTGCATCGGTGATGGCCCGTGACGACGGATGGCTCGCCGAGCACATGCTCATCCTGAAGCTCACGAATCCCGAGGGCGAGTCGAAGTACATGGCAGCCGCGTTCCCGTCCGCCTGTGGCAAGACGAACCTCGCGATGCTCGTGCCGACGATCCCGGGCTGGAAGGCCGAGACCATCGGAGACGACATCTGCTGGATGAAGTTCGGCGACGACGGGCGCCTCTACGCGATCAACCCCGAGGCGGGCTTCTTCGGCGTGGCGCCGGGCACCAACACCTCCAGCAATCGCAACGCCATGGAGACGCTCCACGGCAACTGCATCTTCACCAACACCGCCCTCACCGACGACGGCGACGTGTGGTGGGAGGACATCGACGGTCCCGCGCCCGATCACCTGATCGACTGGCGAGGAAACGACTGGACGCCCGAATCCGAGGGCAAGGCGGCGCACCCGAACGCCAGGTTCACCGTGCCGGCGAGTCAGAACCCGGTGTGCGCCCCCGAATGGGAGGACCCGGCCGGCGTCCCGATCTCGGCGATCCTGTTCGGCGGTCGCCGCCGGACGACGGTGCCACTCGTCACCGAAGCGTTCGACTGGGAGCACGGGGTGTTCCTCGGTTCGATCATGGCGAGCGAGACGACGGCGGCTCAGCAGGGAGCGGTCGGCAATCTCCGGTTCGACCCGATGGCGATGCTGCCGTTCTGCGGTTACAACTACGCGGACTACTTCGCGCACTGGCTCACGATCGGCAAGGCCACCGACCCCAACAAGCTGCCGAAGATCTTCTTCGTCAACTGGTTCCGACGGGATCGCGACGGCCGATTCCTCTGGCCGGGATTCGGCGAGAACAGCAGGGTGCTCAAGTGGGTGTTCGAGCGGGTCGACGGTGGATCCGATGCCGTCGACACGCCGATCGGCCGACTACCCACGAAAGCTGCGCTCGACACCGACCGGCTCGTCATCGACGACGCCGACCTCGACACGGTCCTGTCGGTCGACGCCGCCGGCTGGCAGGCTGCCGTCCCGCAGATCCGCGACCACTACGCCCGCTTCGGCGACAAGCTGCCGGCGCAATTGCAGATGGCCGTCGACGCGCTCGAAGCACAGCTCGGCTGACGTCGACGCGCCCGTCAGGTCGACCCCTGGCCGGTCCGCCGCGCACGGAGGACGGTCACCACGACGATCGCCAACCCGATCACGGTCACGATCAACGACGCGACCGCACCCGTGAACGTGGTCGCGAGCAGCCCCTCGGTGGCGATCAGCGAACCGATGACGCCCAGCACGAGCAGCGCGATGAGTCCCTCGCGGAGCGCGATCAGGACCACCGACATCGCGACGGCGAGCGCGATCAGGAGACCGAGGTGTTCGTTGAGATCCATCAGGACGAAACCACCCGACCACGCGCTGAACGAACCGACGATCATTCCCACGAGCCGCGGCTCGATCCGGTGGAAGACGGCAGCCGTCGTGAAGCACAGGCCGAAGCCCACCAGCGCGCCACCGACGGCCGTCTCGGGCAGGTCGACGAGCTCGGTCAGACCGCCGAGCGACGTGCCGGCACCCACGACCGCCGTCACGAGCTGCAACGGTCGATCGTGGTTGCGCCAGAGCAGCAGACCGATCACGAGAACGGGGAGACCGACGACGAACGGGATCCACGCCTCATCGCGCGGGTCGATCTCGGCCATCGCCGCGACGACAGCCATCGCGACACCGCCGGTACCGACGACCCAGAGGAACGACCCCAGCCGCGTGGTGCCCTCCTCGGCAAGGTGCACCAGCCAGGTGCCGGCCACGAATCCGACCAGTGCGACGCCGAGCGCGACCGCGAGCTGGCCGAGCAGACCGATGTCGTCCCAGTTCGGGCCCACCGCCGCCAACCCACCCATCAGGGCGAGCACGCTGCCGACATAGGAAGCAGCCTCCGCGAGCAGCGGCAGGCGCTGCGGTGCTGCACGCTCGCCGATGTGCTCGTACCGTGAGATCGCTGCACCCTGCTCCGCTGAGATCAGGCCAGCATCCACCCACTTGTCGACGTGACCCTCCAGCCACGATCCGTTCCTGCGGTCGAGGTTCATCGGACCCATGGCGACCCCCCTTCGATGAGGTTCCCATCTCCACTCTCCGTCGGTAGCGGATGGCTGCGCAGGGCCGAAGGTCCTGCCTGCGCTCAGCCGAGGTAGAGGTTGCGGAGGCCGAGGCCCATCACGAACAGGCCGCCGAACCCGTACAACAGCAGGTCCTTGCCCTTCATGAACGGACTCGTTCGATAGCTGTACATGATGCCGACGGCCACGATCGCGGAGAAGCCGTACAGCGCGTGCATGTCGTCGAGCCGGACCTCGTCCCGATTCGCCAGTACGGCGCCGGAGACAGCCTGGCTGAACGTGGTGAGCTGAGCGATGATCACTGCGACCCACAACACCCTGCTGCGCAGTGACGCCCACCGGTAGGCCGTCAGGCACCACACGCCAACGGCTGCATTGAGCGCGATCAGCAGCCAGCCATTGACCTCGTGCACATCATGCAAGCGTGTCATTCGGGGTCAGACCCCAATCGTGACGCCGCGTCACGGTTGGCACGGTTGGGGTCTGACCCCGACTGTGACGGTGGGGGGTCACTCACCGCACCCGTAGCCGCCGCGCATCGTCGTCACCAGATCGTCGGGAGCCGTACCGGTCAACAGGCCGCCGAAGACGTCGCTGACGTAGAAGTTCGACGGGATGTACGGATCCTCCTCGCCCTCGTTGATGAACGCTTCCGGGAACTCGGCGAGCAGATCGACGACCCGGGTGCCGAGTGTGGCCCCACCGGGGGTGCGCAGGCCGACCGGCTCGTCGCCGATCTGACCGTCGATCCCGTACTCCCAACCCATGAAATGGCGACGTTCGGTCGCATAGATCGACAGATCGTTGAAGAACAGCGCGAGCGTGCCCCAGCTCACCTTGCGGGCCACGGTGCCGTCACACGCCGCGAACGTGAACGGGTCGACCCAGCCGGTGTCGGCCGTGTTGCCTCCGAGGATCGAGGTGACGTACTCGATGACGCCTTCGGGAGCGGCGCCGAACCGGGCACCGCCGATCCCGTCGCCGCGAAGCAGCAGCTCTTGCACGGCGAGCGGTTCGGTGGTCGTGGTCGGCGGTACGGTCGTGGACGTCGTGCTCGTGGAGGTGCTCGGCGCCGGGGGCGCTGTGGTCACCGGTGGGGGCTCGGTGTCCTCGGGCTCGGGTTCGGTCGTGGACGTCGTCGTGGTGCTGGTGTCGTCGTCACCACCGTCGGTGGTCGGGATCACCGGTGGCACGGTCACGCCGGACAGAGGAGATTCGGCCTCGGGCTCGGCGTCGCCGGCGCACCCCGCGACCAGCAGCGTCACCGCAACGACACAGACGGCTCGATGGTTCCGAGCGCGGATCAACATGGGTGTCATTGTGGTGGACGCTGCCAGGTTTTCCGCGGATTGGGCGGTCACCTCCGATGGCCGAGCCGGAGCAGGTCACCGGATGAGGGTGTCCGCCTCGTGTCCGCCCTCGACGAGTCGGAGCTCGTCGCCGTCGATTTCGACGGTCGTGACCGAGCAGTTGTCGAGGCGCCGGATGACGAGGCGGTCGTCACCCAGGCCCGCGCCGACCACGGCGTTGATCGCGACGAAGTGCGAGAAGATCACGGTCGCGTCGTCGCACGAGCGGACGAAACCGATCACCGCATCACGGTACGTCGTGTACCGGCGACCGAGGTCGGTCCAGTTGCCCTGCATCGCAGTGCGCAACCAGTCGACCCGATCGGCCATCTCGACGCCGTCGGGCGACGGGATCTCGGCGACGGCCGGTTCGATCACGACCTCGCCGCCGACCCGATCGGCGTAGAACCGGGCCGTCGAACGACAACGCTGCAGCGGGCTGCTCACCACGGAGAGCACGCCGACCGACGCCAGTCGTTCGGCTGCTTCCGCCGCCTGTGCTCGCCCGACATCGTCGAGACCCGGGTCCGGGTCACGATCCCAACCAGCGGCCGCCCGACCGTGACGCACGAGGCGGACGACGCGCGGGCTCACGCCTCGAACAACCAGCCCATCCGCATCGGAGGCCGGCGATCGTGCTCGATGAACCATTCACGGCCGAACGCCTGAGCGAACATCTCCGCCGGCATCTGCACGAAGAAGCTGGAGTCGCTGACCTGGCTGCGATGGGCGGCGATCGCCGCCCGCTTTCGATCGACGAACGCCGACACGTCGACGCCGAGCGTCAACTCCGACTCGGGGGTTCCCATCGGATTGCCGTCGTCCATCGGACCGTCGGGGTCGAACGAGTCGCCGTCGTCGTCGGGACCGAACTCCTCGATCCCCATCTCCTTGGCCAACTCGATGCCACGCCGCATCTCGTCGCGGTTCATCGTCGACTCGAGCACCCGGAGTGCCGGGAGATGGGGCCGCGCCAGTTCTCCGGCGCGGGCTCCGACCCGGTGGACCTGGATGTGATCCGGGTGCCCGTACCCACCGTGCCAGTCGTAGATCGTGAGCACGTCTGCCGACTCCTCGCGGAGCACGTCGACCAGGCGCCCGGCGGCCTCGTCGAGGTCGACGCGCAGGAACGACTCGTGGTGGTGGTTGGAGTCCCAGCCGGTCATCCCTGAATCGGTGTAGTCGAGGAAGACGACCCGATCGATGCCGAGCGCGGCAGCGGACTGTTCCGTCTCGGTCCGACGCCGGTCGATGAGGGTCTCACCGTGAGCGAGATCATCGGGCACCTCGCCGTGCGCCCCGTCGGTCGCGACGACGAGCACCACTCGGTGGCCCTCGGCGTGTGCACGCGCCATCGAACCGCCCGTCGCGATCGCCTCGTCGTCGGGATGGGCGTGGAAGCAGACGAGCGTGCCCACTCAGGCCTGCCTCACGGCGCCCGACTCGACGAGCGCGCCGATTCGATCGGGAGCGACACCCCAGTCGGCGAGGACCTCGAGCGTGTGCTGACCGTCGTGCGCAGGCGGGCGCTCGATCGTCGGCCGGGTCCGGCTGAATCGGGGCGCGGGAGCCGGCTGCGTGAGTCCGGCGAGCTCGACGAACGTGCCTCGGGCGACATTGTGCGGGTGTCGTGCAGCCTCGTCCATGCGGAGCACCGGGGCAAAGCAGACATCGGTGTGCTCCATCACCTCGCACCACTCGGCACGTGTCCTGCTCCGGAAGACGGTGGCCAGCCGTTGCTTGAGGTGGGGCCACTGCCCCCGATCCATCTGCGCTGCGAACTCGTCGTCGCCATCGAGCCCGGTGAGGCGCAGCAACTCGGCGTAGAACTGCGGTTCGATCGACCCGATCGACACGTACTCGCCGTCGGCACATTCGTACACGTCGTAGAAGTGGGCACCGGTGTCGAGCATGTTGACGCCGCGATGTGCGACGTCGTGCATCCCCATCTGGTGGAACGCCCAGAACATCGACATCAGCGTCGCCGTGCCGTCGACCATCGCAGTGTCGACGACCTGGCCCTGGCCGCTTCGTTGCGCTTCGAGCAGCGCACACACGACGCCGAAGGCCAGGAACATGCCGCCACCACCGAAGTCCCCGACCATGTTCATCGGCGGGGTCGGCGGCTCACCGGCTCGCCCGAAGTGGGCCAGTGCGCCTGCGAGGGCGATGTAGTTGATGTCGTGACCAGAGGATGCGGCATACGGGCCGTCCTGTCCCCACCCGGTCATCCGTCCGAACACGAGTCTGGGGTTGCGAGCGAGGCATTCGTCGGGGCCGACGCCGAGACGCTCCATGACGCCGGGCCGGAAGCCCTCGATCAACGCGTCGGCGCGCTCCACGAGGTCGAGCAGGATCGCCACCCCGTCAGGGTGCTTGAGATCGATCGCGATGTTGCGCCGTCCGCGACGGAGGATGTCGGGATGAGGTGTGTCCGGTGCCGGCCCGCGGACCGCACCGGCGCGCTCGACGCGGATGATCTCCGCGCCCATGTCGGCCAGCAGCATCGCCGCGAACGGACCGGGTCCGATGCCGGCGATCTCGACGATGCGATACCCGGTGAGCGGACCACTCACGACGCGACCTCCACAGCCGATCCGGCGTGCACCGTGTCGCCGTGGGCGATGATCGCGCCCGTGATGAGCGGCCACAGCGGCCCGGGGAGGTCGTGGCCCATGTCCGCCAGCTCGAGCAGATGTGCACCCGGCACCAGCTCCGCCGTGCGACGGCCACCGGAGGGGCTGATCAGGGTGTCGTCGAGACCGTGGATGACGAGCATCGGCACCGCCACGTCGCACAGTCGATCGGTGCGATCACCGCTCGCGTAGATCGCAGCGAGCTGCCGGGTCGCCCCTTCCGGATAGAACGAACGGTCGTACGAGCGGGCGGCCATCTGCGCAGTGAGCTCGGCGTCGAAGTAGCGATTCGACGCCCACACCCGGAAGTCGGCGGACCGGGCGATGACCCCGTCGCGGGTTGGGGGCGGTGGCGTCAGCAGCACCTGGATCGCCTCGGGCGTCGGTGCGCCGTACTCGGTGTCGCCGACTGTCGACATGATCGAGGTGACGCTGAGCAGGCGGTCCGGGTGCTCGATCGCCATCGTCTGCACGATCATCCCGCCCATCGATGCGCCGACGACGTGGGCACGCTCGATCCCGAGATGATCCAGCAGCCCGATACCATCGGCAGCCATCTCCGACAGGGAGTAGGGCACCGGCGGCAGCTCGGCCCCGGCGAGCGCGGCACCCATCACGGCGATCGGATTGACGTGCTGACCGTCGAACTTGGTCGACAGCCCGCAGTCGCGGTTGTCGAAGCGGATCACATACCGGCCACGGTCGGCGAGCAACCCGCAGAACCGTTCGTCCCAGGCGATCATCTGGGCGGTGAATCCCATGACGAGGAGCAGGGCGGGATGGGAGGAGGATCCGAACGTGTCGTATTCGAGCTCGACGCCCGTCGGCAGTACAGCGCTGGTCATGCCACGAGTGTGACACGCGAATGCTGCAACCTCTCAACGGGCCGGGCGGCCGCCGAACAGCGTCGTCAGCGACCCAGCAGACGACGTTTCTGCTCCTCGAACTCGTCGCGCGAGATGGTGCCGCGTTCGAGCAGACCCTCGAGCTTCTCCAGCTGCGTCGCGACGTCGCTGCCGCCTCCACCGAACTGGCGGGTGGCGTTGACCTCCATCTGGGAGTGGATCAGGTTCTGGACGCGATCGGGTCGGCGGATGTCGGTGAACCGCTGCTGGCCGGCTTCGCCCCCCGATTCGATCAGGAGGTCACCGGCACCGAGGATCCGCTCGAACACGGACTGGTTGAAGAGCACGTTGTTCACGCGCTCGAGCGGGATCTCGATGCCGCTCTTGGCGACGACACCGCTGCGGAAGATGATCCGGTCGCTGGTGATCACGAAGTTCGTCGTCGCCCACTTCGCGTACCGAGCAACGAGCCACAGCGCACCGACGACGATCGAAACGATCGCGACCCAGGTGAGGGCGCGCTCGTCGTCACCATCGAGGAACACCTGGATGACGATGCCGAGGACGATCGCCGCGACCACCGTCATGACCGCCTTGGCGAAGTACCACCAGTGCGGGTGGAGATCGAGCGCAACGGTCTCGTAATCGTTGAGCAGCTTCTTCGGGTACGGCATGATCTGAACAGTACCGTTGCGGTGTGGACGCCGATGCGCTGCTGGCCGACCTCGACGCCGATCAATGTCGCGCGGTCACCACCGACTCCGAGCTCGTCGCCGTGATCGCCGGTGCCGGTTCCGGGAAGACTCGCGTGCTGACGCGTCGCGTCGCCTGGCGGATCGCCACCGAATCGGCCGATCCTGCCCACACCGTCGTGCTCACGTTCACGCGCGAGGCGGCCGGCGAGCTGCGACGTCGACTCCCCCGGCTGGGGCTCGTCGACCGGATCACGGCCGGCACCTTTCATTCGGTCGCCCAGGCGTTGCTCCGTCAACGATGGATCGACCGCGACCAGCGCCCGAGGACGATCACGACCGATCGGCGCCGGATCGTCGCCACGGTCATGGGCCGCGAGGCGCTCGACGAGCTCGTGGCCGAGCTCGATTGGGCGACCGCTCGAGGCGTGACACCGGAGCAGTACGAGCAGGCCGTGCGTCTCGGCGACCGCAGGTCGACGGTCGGACCCGGCCGCGTCGCCGACGCCATGCGCGCCTACCAGCAGGAGAAGCGACGACGAGGCGAGATCGATCTCGACGATCTGTTGGCGCTCACGATCGACGCGATGGAGCGCGACCCGGAGTTCGCCGCCGCCGTGCGCTGGCGCTACCGCCACGTCCTCGTCGACGAGGCGCAGGACCTGAACCCACTCCAACACCGGATGGTCGATCTGTTGCGCTCCGGCCGCGACGACCTGTTCCTCGTCGGTGATCCGGCACAGGCGATCTACGGCTTCAACGGCTCCGACCCCGGTCTGCTGCTCGACGTGTCACAGCGCTTCCCGGGAATCGAGGTCGTCCGCCTCCCCGTCAACCATCGATGCACACCCCAGATCGTCGACGCCGGCGCTCATGCGCTCCGCGCTGACGGCCAGCGCACGTCGATCCGATCGGCCCGGCCCGACGGTCCGGCCGTCACGACCAGGGCACACGCCGATGAGCACGGCGAGGCGATCTGGATCGCCACCCAGGTCGCCCGCCTCGACCCGGGCCTGGTGCGATCGGCGCGCACCGCCGTGCTCGCCCGTACCCACGCGGCACTGGAGCCCGTCCGGGCGGCGCTCACCGACGCCGGCGTGGCCATCCGTCGCACCGTCGACGGGCCCGGCTCGCCGTTGACACCGTTCCTGCGCCAGGCCTACCGCGTACCGAACGGCAACGAGATGAGGCGCTGGGCCCAGGACCTTGCCGAACAGGTCGACGGACCCGACGACCCGCGCGGCGAGATCGCTCGCGCGGCGCTCGACTTCCTGCGCGAGCAACCGACCGGCGACGGGGCCGCGTTCCGGACCTGGATCACGTCGACCGATCCTTTCGGACGCGATGTGCCCGGCGTCGAGCTGCTCACGTTTCATGGAGCGAAGGGTCGCGAATGGCACACCGTCTTCCTCGTCGGCTGCGAGACCAGCCTCGTGCCACACCGGTCGGCGACGACGAACGCCGCTCGGGCCGAGGAGGCGCGGCTGTTCTACGTCGCGCTCACCCGGGCGACCGACTCGCTCACGGTGAACTGGGCCGAACGGCGCGGCGGCTACCAGCGAAAGATCACACCGCTGTTCGACGGCTTCCGGAGCGAGACTCCGCCGCCGGCGCCGCCGCCGCGTGAGCTGATCCGGCACGAGCAGACCCCGAGGCACCAAGCGCTCGACCGCTTGACATCGTGGCGGGCGGCGACGGCACGAGCCGGCGGCATCCTCCCCGATGCCGTGTGCTCCGACCGGGTGTTGGCGACGATCGCCGAACGCCGCCCCGCATCGGCGGACGAGCTCGATCAGCTCACCGGCCTCGGCGCACTCACCGCCCGCCGCCTCTTCGACGGCATCGCCGACGCCCTCGCCGACGCCTGACGTCACCGTTGGGGTCTGACCCCAACGGTGACGTCAGGTGAGGTCGACGAGGACCGGAGCGTGGTCGCTCGGCGACGTGCCCTTGCGGGCATTGCGGTCGACGGCGCTCCACTCGAGGCGCTGCGCGACCGAGGCCGACCCGAGGACGAGGTCGATCCGCAGCCCACGGCCCTGGTGGAAGTCACCGGCACGGTAGTCCCACCACGAGTACACCGATTCGGCGTCGGGGAGGTGCTGACGGAAGAGGTCGCTGAGCCCCCATCGGCACAGCGCCGCGAGGCGATCGCGTTCGGGCTGGCTCACGTGGGTGGCGTCCCGGAACTTGGAGATGTCGTAGACGTCGCGGTCCTCGGGCGCGATGTTGAAGTCACCGGTCACGATCACATCGGCGTCCGGCGAGGTGTCACGGTCGAGATGGGCGAGGAGGCGGTCGAGCCAGCTCAGCTTGTAGGTGTAGTGATCGTCGTCGAGCGATCGACCGTTGGGCACGTAGCAGCAGGCGATGCGTACTCCGCCACAGGTCGCGGTGATGATGCGGGCATCGGGATCGGGTTCGATGCCGGCCGCGAAGTTCGTGACGACGTCGTCGAGGCCCACCTTCGACAAGATCGCGACCCCGTTCCACTGCCCCTGGCCGTAGTGGGCGGACTCGTAGCCGAGCGCCTCGAAGGTCAGGGCCGGAAACGCATCGTCGGCGAGCTTGGTCTCCTGCATGCACAGCACGTCGGGTCGAACCTCGTCGAGCCACGCCTCGACCCGCTCGAGACGAGCGCGCAGGGAGTTGACGTTCCAGGTGACGACCCGCATCACGAGTCCGTCGTCGTGCCGGATTGCCGAGTCGATCGGCGACGACTCGCGGGCTTCCTGGCCGACGCCTTCTTCGCTGTCGTCGACTTGGCCGCCGTCGACTTGGCCGCCGTCGACTTGGCCGCCGTCGACTTGGCCGCCGTCGACTTGACGGTGGTCGACTTGGCCGCCGTCGACTTGGCGGTGGTCTTCCTCGCGCCGGTCCTGCTGGCCGTCGGCGCCTTCTTGGCGAGGGTCTTCTTCGCGCCGGTCCTCTTCGCGGCCATCTTCTTCGCCGGTGCCTCGGTCGCCGTCGTTCCGGCCGGCCGCTTCTTCGCCGGGGCCTTCTCCGCGACGGTCGCCGCGGCCGCCGACTTCTTGGCCGGGGCCTTCTTGGCTGTCGACTTCTTGGCTGCCGACCTCTTGGCCGGGGCCTTCTCGGCGCCCGACTTCTTTGCGGCCGACTTCTTTGCGGCCGACCTCTTGGCCGGGGCCTTCCCGGCGGTACTCGCACGTCGGCGCGCTTCGGGCTTCGGCTCACCGAGCTCGGCCGGCGCGTGCACCGGGACATCGGCCATGTGCGGAAGCGCTGCATCGATGCTGCGCCGGTCGGGCACGTAACCGACGATGACGACGGCCACCGCCTCACCCACGGTCAGCACCGAACGAGCGCTGCGTGGAGTGGGATCGTCCATCAAACGCAACGGGATGTAGATGAGCACGTCGTCGACACGGGCGTACGCCCCATGGGACGCGTAGCTCTCGACGACGCCGGTGCAGCTCGTTCCGACCGGGTGCTGCTCGACGAACTCCAGGAACGGCATCAGATCGTTGACGTGCTCCTTCGGCGCGGTCGCCGCCTTCGCGGCTTCGATCGTTTGTCGCTGCTCGGCGTCGACGGTGACCGCCCCGCGGCTCCCTCGCCGTCGACCGCGGCCTCGCCGCGCTCCGTCGCTCGTGGCATCGTCGGAGCCCACGGTGGCATCGTCGGACACCGGGGTGACGGGTGCGGTATCGTCTGAAGGCGCGGCTGCAGCCGCCTTCTTCTTCACGCGCCGGTTGGCACGCTGCTTGGTCTCCGAAGCGTCCTCTTTCGCCTCGCGCACCGATTGACGACTCTTCGGGCCCCGCACCGGGGTGCGTTCGACGAACACCCAGCCGACGTGGGGCACCGGCTTGCCGCCGATCAATCGACCGGCATCGAACAACCACTCGTAGTCGCCGTGGAACTCCTGGAACGAGTCGTTCGACAGGACCCCGGCCTTGGCCTTGTCGGCGATGCTGAGCACGAACGCATCACCGCGACCGACGGCGCCGGCAGGAGGCGTGACGAGCTCGTTGTTCGCGACCGCCTCGTCGAAGGCCTTCACCTCCTTCTTCGCGATGCGATGGCCGAAGGTGGCGTCGACCACGACCGTGACGGTCGCTCCGGGGTGATCGTCCATGAACGCCAGGACCGCGTCGTTGAGCTGGTCGAGGCTCGGGGCACTCCGCCCCTCCGTCGCGATGTTGGAACCGTCGACGACGTAGAGGGCGTGTTTGCTTGCTTTGGCCATGTGGTTGGTGTTCTCGATTCGATGGTGCGCGCACCAGGTGGGAGCGGCGCTGGACACATCGTAGGGTGGCGACCGTGCCGACCACAGCGATCAAGGCCGTGTTCTGGGACTTCGGCGGCGTAATCCTGTCGAGCCCGTTCGACGCCTTCAACGAGTACGAATCCGCGAACGGACTGCCGGTCGACTTCATCCGGTCGGTCAATGCCCGCAACCCCGACTCCAACGCCTGGGCGCTGATCGAGCGCCGGGAGGTGTCGGCCGACGAGTTCGACGAGTTGTTCGCCGACGAGTCCGAGGCGCTCGGCCATCGGATACCCGGGAGCGACGTGCTCGCGATGCTCAGTGGCGCGGTACGTCACGAGATGGTGACGGCCCTCGACAGAGTGATCGACGTCGGGTTCACGACCGCCTGTCTCACCAACAACGTCGTGTCGGATCATGCACGGCCGGAGATCGACGCGGTGATGGCGCGCTTCCACCATGTCGTCGAGTCGAGCAGGGTCGGCTGCCGCAAACCCGAGACCGAGTTCTACGACCTGGCCTGCTCGGTGGCGGCCGTCGATCCGAGCGAGGTCGTCTTTCTCGACGACCTCGGCATCAACCTCAAGCCGGCCAAGGCGATGGGCATGACGACGATCAAGGTCCTGAACGCCCGGCAGGCCATCGACGACCTCGGATCGGCGCTCGGTATCCCGCTGGGGTGATCGTTCGCCCAGTACGGTCTGGCGCACGGCTCACCGCCGGGACCACACACCAGACACACAGCGGATCATTTCGACCGTTCGAGTCGATGTCGCGCGTCGATCGTGCCGATCGAATACACCGGGCAGAGCGGCGTCCGCACCGACCAACTGTCAAGTTCTCGTCGGTTTCTGCCGACGAACGATCGAGAATGAAAGGAGCTCAGGCTCTATGAGCATCGAGGAAGACCGACACGTCCACGGACCACAGACCGAGGAACGACACGTCTACGAGGCGGTCGAGATGCTGGGCGACGGTGAAGTCCTGCACCTCCGGTGCCCCGAGTGCGGCAAGGAGGTCGTCCGCACCCGCCCCGCGCCCGGGGCGACGTCGAGCCGGGGCTACCAGGTGTTGCGCGACGAGAACGGGGTGCTCCTGCAGGGAGATTTCAGCGCCCGACACTCATGGGCGATCAACATGACGTTGGACGATCCAGGGCTCGTCCTGCCCTGATCCGCGCTGCCGCGAAGCGCTGACAAGCGCCGAGCAATCGTCGACCACGGGAGCGGCAGCGGACGGAGACACGGTCTCCGCTCTCGAGTCCTACACGGACAGTTCACGGGCCACCGACGTCGGAACAGCGCTCCCCGTCGCGGGCGGGCTGATGGCGAGTTGGAACCAGAGCCGATGCACATGGTCCGGAACGTGATGCGCACCGAACTCCAGCTCCATCGGCTCGCCGCTCTCGGCAATGCCTGAGCACGAGCCGATACCGATCGGTACGCCACCACCGAGGGGGACCAAGCGCCCGGACGCTCGCCATCTGATCCACGCGTGCTTGCCATCGATCTGATCGGTCGGCACCGCAGCTCGGATCTCGATCGGAACCGCTCCACCACGGATGAGATGGCCCTCAATCTCGTGCTTGCTCCACTCCACGACCTCGGTCTGAGCGATGCGCTCCTCACTGAGGTCCCTCGCGAGTCTCAGCCGCGCCGAGCGTTCGACGAATCCTGCGAAGGCGATCGGCGACCATCCGACCGTCTCGATCGATCGCTCCTCCGATGTCGGCTCGTCCGGGCTGCGGTAGCCGAATCGAGACCGGACCGGACGACCGTCGGCGTCGGCCCAGAGCGTGAGCAAGAACACGTGGCCCCGGGTGCTCGGTTCGCCACCAGGGCGAAGTCGTTCCTGCGCGAGTCGGACCCAGTGATCGACGCGCTGCCGCAGCGTCTCGGCCCGCAGTTTCGGGTAGTCCGGCGCGAGTGACTCGGCGAGCCGGGCGGGTTCCGCTTCGGCAAGCTGGTCGATGGAAGCGATCCCGACCGCGTCGAGCCGCTCAGCCGTCCGGCTCCCGATTCCCTCGATCCCTGCCTCTTTGATCAGTTCCTCGCCGCTGGTGAGGACATCGTTCGTCATGGCGCGCTCCAAGAGCTTGATCTGGACGTCGCTGCCGCACGGCTGCGCGCCGGCCACGCCAGAGGACCTGCCCGCCGATCCCGACACCGAAGCGATGACGGCCCCGCTGTCGGGATCGGCTGAACAATCAACGGGTCAGGGGCCGACCTCGTAGAACTTGATGATCGGGCCTTCGCCGACGGCGCTGATCGGTCCCTGGTAGCCCGTCGGCCCACTCATGTCGACCGTCGTGACGATCCGATACGCGCCCTCGCTCGTGACCGCGCCGGGCCCGAAACTGAAGACGTGGGTGTAGGTGTTCGGCGCCGACACAAACGGGATGGTGGTGACATTGCCCGGCAGGCTGAACTCGCCACCGCCCATCTGCTCGAGGTAGACCGCCAGTTGCCACGTGCCGGCGACGAGGTAGTTGAGCGCCCCCAGCGTGTGCCAGTGGAACGTGACCCCCCACCCTTGATCGAGCCGGATGTTGCTGACCGGCGTCGGCGTCACGTCGGGAAACGGTGCGGGGGCCGGCCCCTCGAACACTGCGCATCGCCCATGGGCGACCGAGAAGAAGGGGGCGAGCTCTTCGAACTCGAGGATGAATGGATTGGCCATGAGCGATTCCTTTCGATCGACACCCGCGTCGGCGGTTCGGTCACCGAACAGGTGTAGAACGACTTCTACCCCTGGTGCGTGAACGAACCGCAAGAAGGGGATCAGTGTGCGATTAGCACGCGAATAGCACGTCGTGAAGACTGAAGGTCTGGCTCGTTCGATCGAGTGAAATATCTATCATGGCACCGTCGGATCTCGTTAGAATCGAACTGCGCGCGGGCGCGAGCGAACGAGGAGGTACCGGTGGAGGCGACGTCCTTCAGCCGCATGCTCCGCCCACTCGGAGGCGGACGGCCGGCGTTGCCGTCGAATCTGACGATCCGACCCGGACGACTCACGGTCATCGCCGGCTTGGAGCACGTAGCCTCGGAAACCGTCATCCGCGCGCTCGAACAGCGGAACACCGGGGTTACGACCGTGTGGCTCCGCCTCGATTCGCTCGACTCCGAACCGTCGTGCCTGATGGAGTCGCTGCTGCGAGCCGCCACACATGCACACGATACGGCCGGGCGGCAGACACCGGCCATCGACCCTTCGTTCGACGTCGACTCGAACCGAAGCGTCGGCCGGCGGCTTGCCAGTGCAATCGACGACACCTCGGTCGTCGTCTTGGAAGACGAGCAACCGACCAGACGACGCGGCGCCGCCGTCCACGACGCGCTACAGGAATATTTGCGCCGTGCGGGCGACACCGCCAGTGCGGTATACCTGTGCCACGGAGGGATACATCGCGATATCGGTCAGATAACGAGCACGGTCTTTGACGGGAATCCACTCCCAGATGTGTTCGCTGGTCTGATCGAAAGCGGCCACCTGGGCAATGCAGCTTCGTTGTCTCGATTGTCTGCGATCGCGGCACTGGGTGATGCGGTCATCAACGACATCATCGACGCCGCCGAACTCCGCGATCCGGAACTGTTCGCGTATCTCATCGGCGCGAAGGTGCGGCGCCGGACGCTCCTGCACCGCATCAACTCGCGCTTGCTGCCGCGACTCACACCCGCCGAGCTGCAGGCCTTGACCACTGCCACCCGCATCGGCTACTGGCACCCCAGCCTCAGCGATCGAGCATCACCGGCTCCCATGACGCTCCGGCCGTGGATGGTGCAGCTGGAGCGGGACTGGTGGTGGCTACGGCCGATGTGGCGCCCGTCGCTCGCCGGGGTCCTCGACCCAGCGCAGCGCGCCGGCCGACGCTTCTCGATCGACTACCGGCCGCTCGAGCGCATCACCCGGCGAGCAGCCACTCGACCCGTCGCCACGGCTCCAAAGGTGGCGGCACGTGCAGCCGCGCCAAGGACGGAACTGCCACCCGCATCGCCATCGACGAACGTACCCTCAACCGAACCAGCAGAGCGGCCGTCAGCGGATCCACGATCAGCAGAACCACCGACGACGCGCCGGGCTACGTCGGTCGGCGCCGGTTCACCACTGACGTCAGACCGTCCTTCACCGGTCGTCGACGATGCACCGAACGATGAACCCCTGACGCAGCTGGAGGTTCGAATGTTCGGCGTCTTCGACGTGAACATCGACGGCGTGTCGGTGCCGAGATGGCACGGCCGACTGGGCCGGTCGATCCTCGCCCATCTGCTGCTGCAGCAGCAGCACTGTCTCGCCAGAGACCGCTTGGTCGAGATCTTCTGGCCGGATGCCGAACCGGGGTGTGCCCAGAACCGTCTCCGCGTCGCAGTGTCGTCATTGCGACGGAGCCTGCGAGCCGCGTCCGACCACCAGGTCATCGAATTCGTCGACGGGAACTACCGGATCGCGCGCACCTGCGAGGTCGGCATCGATGTGGACGAGTTCGAACAGCGCGCTCGGGACGGCCGACGGGCGGAAGCGCAGAACCGGCCCAACGAAGCGATCACCGCCTATCGACGAGCGATCGAGTGCTACCACGGTGAGCTTCTCGCCGACATGCCGTACGAGGACTGGACGCTGCTGCCCCGCGAGGCGCTTCGCGTCGCGTATCTCGAATGCCTCGCCAACGCCTCATCGCTCCACTTGCGTCGCGATGACCACAGCGAAGTAATGAGTCTTGCGTGGGACATCCTCGCCGAGGATCCGGCGCGTGAGGATGCACACCGACTCATCATGCGATGTCACGCCGCCAAGGGCGATGTCCATCAGGTGCAACGCCAGTTCGATCTGTGTCGGCGAGAGCTGATGTCCCTCCTGGGTGTGGAGCCGGCACCCGCGACAGTGGAACTGCTCCGTTCACTCGATTCACCGACCTGAGGGTGAGCCGACCCACGCCACGTTGTGCCCGCGACGTCCTTGACGGTCGTGACGGATGCCCGCAGTTCGTCCCCGGCGGCGGGCCACTCCGGATCGTCTCGGCGAGGACAGGAGACTTCCGTCGTAGGTCGTTCGCCATGGGGAGCGTTCAAGACCCGTGGGATCGTCGCGCATCATGAACTGGGATCACCGACCGATCGTCGCTGACGCGAGCGTCAGAGACCGTCGAAGACGCCCTCCATCAGATTGGCGAGTTCCTGGTCGTGGACGGTCTTGGAACCGGTGGCCGGGCTGCCGGACTCCACCCGTGCGACGTGGCGGAGATCGTACCCGAGCTCCTTGACTCGCCACGTGTGGTGCTCGATGAAGTTCCAGGCGCCCATGTTCTCGGGCTCCTCCTGGAGCCAGACGAGCTCATTGGCGGCGTGGTAGCGGTTGCGGACCAGGTCGAGCATCTGCTCGGTCGGCAGCGGGTACAGCTGCTCCACGCGTACGACGGCCACCGGTGCCGAACGCGCGTCACGGGCCGAGATGGCGTCCCAGGCGACCTTGCCCGAGCAGAAGACGACCCGCCTGATCGACGCCGGATCGACGACACCGGGATCGTCGAGGACCTCCTGGAACGACCCTGTCGTGAGCCCGTCGATGTGGGACCGGGTCTGCTTCATGCGCAGGCCCTGCTTCGGGGCGAACACGATGAGCGGAGTGTGACGCTCCTGGTGCACCTGCCGGCGCAGGAGGTGGAAGTACTGTGCGGCCGTCGTCGCATTGCAGACCTGCATGTTGTCCTCGGCGGCGAGCGTCAGGAACCGCTCGATCCGCGCCGACGAATGCTCCGGCCCCTGCCCCTCGTAACCGTGCGGCAGCAGCAGGACGACGCCGTTGCGCTGACCCCACTTGTCCTCGGCGGCGACGATGTACTGGTCGATGATGATCTGGGCGCCATTGATGAAGTCGCCGAACTGGGCTTCCCACATCACGAGTGCGTCGCTGTTGGCGTGCGAGTACCCGTACTCGAAACCGAGGGCGGCGTACTCGCTGAGCAGCGTGTCGTACACCCAGAATCGGGCCGATGCACCGTCGAGTTCGTTGAGGGGGACCCACGGCTCGCCGGTGTTGAAATCGATCACCGCGGCATGGCGTTGGCTGAATGTCCCGCGCCTCGAGTCCTCACCCGCGAGCCGTACCGGATGCCCCTCCAGCACGAGCGACCCGATCGCCAACGCCTCGCCGGTCGCCCAGTCGACGTCGTGGTCAGTGGCGTACTGCTGGGCCCGCGCCTCGAACTGACGCAACAACTTGGGGTGCGGCGTGAAACCGGCGGGGAAGTCGGTGAGCTGAGCGAAGATCCGATCGAGCGTGGCCCGTTCGACACCGGTCGGGATGTGCGGGAGCACGCCCAGAGGCTTGGGTGGAGGCGGAACCTTGTGCGCTTCGGACGCCCGCGACCGTGTCTCGTCGAGCGCGATCTGCAGTCGGCCGTGGAAGTCCGAGAGCGCCTGTTCGGCCTCATCGAGGGTGATGTCGCCTCGCTTCACGAGCGACTCGACATACAGCTTCCGGACGCTGCGGCGCTCCGCGATCGCCTGGTACATGAGCGGCTGGGTGTAGCTCGGATCGTCGCCTTCGTTGTGACCGTGTCGGCGGTAGCACACCATGTCGATGACGACGTCCTTGCCGAACGTCTGGCGATAATCCCACGCGAGCCGGGCGACGCGAACGCACGCTTCCGGATCGTCGCCGTTCACGTGGAAGATGGGCGCCTGCACCGTCTTGGCGACGTCGGAGCAGTACAGCGACGATCGACTGAACTCCGGAGCCGTGGTGAACCCGATCTGGTTGTTGATGATCAGATGGATCGTGCCACCGACGCGAAAGCCGCTGATGTTGCTCATCGCCAAGCACTCGGCCACGAGACCCTGGCCGGCGAACGCCGCATCACCGTGCACGAGGATCGGCAGGACCGAGTGCGCACCACGCGGCTCGATCTGGTCCTGCTGCGCGCGCACGATCCCGAGCACGATCGGGTCGACGGTCTCGAGATGGCTGGGGTTGGCTGCGAGCTCGACCTTGATGTCGGCACCGGCGGGGCTCTCGTACTTGCCGGTGGCACCGAGGTGATACTTGACGTCGCCCGATCCCTGCACCTGGTTGGGGTCGACGTGGCCCTCGAACTCCGAGAAGATCGCCTCGTAGCTCTTGCCCATGATGTTGGACAGCACGTTGAGGCGCCCGCGATGGGCCATACCGAGCACAGCTCCGTCGAGACCTGCGTCCGCAGCGCCGGACAGGACCTCATCGAGGATGGGGATCGCCGACTCCGCGCCTTCGAGACCGAATCGCTTGGTACCCACGTACTTGGTGGCGAGGAACTTCTCGAACGCTTCGGCCGCGTTCAACCGTTCGAGAATTCGGTGCTTCTGGTCGCTGGACAAGGCAGGCGGCTTGATCTCGACCCGCTCCTGGATCCAGCGTTGTTCGTCGGGGTGCTGGATGTGCATGTACTCGACGCCGATCGTTCGGCAGTATGCGTCACGCAACACCCCCAGCAGGTCACCGAGTGTGAGCCGGTCGGTGCCGGCCACGCCATCGGTGAGGAACTCGCGATCGAGATCCCAGATCGTGAGGCCGTAGGTGGCCGGATCGAGCTCGACGGGGGTGTGTGGCTCCTTCCAGTGGAGCGGATCGAGATCGGCGATCAGGTGGCCGCGGACACGATGGACTCGGATGAGCTTGGCGACCGCCATCTGCTTGGCGAGCATCGCCTCCTCACGGTCGATGGGGTTGAGGTCGGGCCGCCACTTGACCGCCTCGTACGGCATGTCGAGGTCGTGGAAGATGTCGTCGTAGAAGCCGTGCTCACCGAGGAGCAGCTCGTGCACGCGCTTGAGGAACAGACCCGACTCGGCGCCCTGGATGATGCGATGGTCGTACGTGCTGGTGATCGTGACGACCTTGGAGATGCCGAGCGAGGACAGGTTGCGCCGGTCGGCGCCCTCGAACTCGGCGGGAAAGTCGATGTTGCCGACGCCGACGATGACACCCTGACCGGGCATCAGCCGCGGCACCGACTGGACCGTGCCGATCGTGCCCGGATTGGTCAGGGTGATGTTGGCCCCGGCGTAGTCGTCGATGGTGAGTTTGTTGTTGCGGATCTTCCGGATCAGCTCCTCGTAGGCGGCGAGGAAGCCGTTGAAGTCGAGCGTGTCGGCGTTCTTCAACACCGGCACGACGAGCGTCCTGGTGCCGTCGCCTTTGTCGATGTCGGCCGCCAAGCCCATGTTGACGTGTTCGTGGCGGACCACCCGGGGCTTGCCGTCGCTGCCCTCGACGAAACCGTTCCTCATGTTGGGCACCGCGTCGACGATCGCCTTGACGATCGCATAGCCGATCAGGTGGGTGAAACTCACCTTGCCCATTCCCGCGCGAGCCCGATAGCCGTTGATGACCTTCCGGTTGACCTCGAGCAGCTTGGCCGGGACGTTGCGGAACGACGTCGCGGTCGGCACCTCGAGGCTGGCCGCCATGTTCTTGACGATGACGGCACCGACACCCTTGATGATCTCGCCCGGCTCGACGGGAGGCTCGACAGGCGCCGATTCGGTCGCGGGCGTCGGCGGCGCGGCGGTGGTCGCGGCGTTGCCGACCGGTGCCGACGCCGGGGCTGGTGCCGGCAGCTGGTCGGCGGCGGGAGCCTGTACGTCGTGGACGTGGGCAGCCGCGGTCACCGAGCGGTAGTCCTCGAAGAACTCGCGCCAGGCCTCGCCCACCGACTCCGGGTCGGCTCGGTACTGCTCGTACATCTCCTCGACCAGCCACGAGTTGGCCCCGAACGCTGGTCCGGCGGTTTCTGACGCTGCCATCGCGTTCGATCGTACTGGTCCGGCGACCCGACGCACGGAGGCGGTGCCGAGCCGGCGATCACGGGACGCAGCCGAAGAACCCAAACGCACGGTCGCGGGGTCGCCGATCTGGCAGCATGGGGTCGATGAACGCCGGCGACGATCGCGAGACCCCCGCCGCGGGCCTGCCGGCTCCGACTCTCGATCAACTTCTGGCGGCGACCACCCCCGAGCCACCACCGATTCCCGTCGATGCGCCCGAACCGGGCCGCCCGAGCGTGCGATCGGTGTTCGACCCGGCGATCGAGGCGAGCGCTGCGGGCGGCCCGGGCGAGATGACCGGTGGTCCAGCGGCGTCGCCGACGTCGGACGACCCAGCATCCACGATCCCGCCACAGCCGTCGACCGTCACCCCGGTTCGTCGGGCCGACGAACCCCTCCTCCCTGCGGCCCCCGCCAAGCCGCCTCCCGCGATGACGGAGCGGGGCAATCGACCGTCTCCAGGTGCCGCGACGTGGTACCGCAGCGACGAGCAACGGAACAAGAGCGTCCGTCGCCGTGCCAACCCGTGGTACCGACGTCTTGCGCGCGGCATCGTCGGTCTCACCTTCCTGGCCGCAGGGGCCGTCGGGCTGTACTTCGGAGCGCGCCTCGTCCAGGACTGGCTCGACCGTGATCGGCTGCCGGCTGCCGGGCCCGAGGTCCCCGCCATCGGTGCGACGAGCTTCCAGGTGAGCTCGGTCGCCCCCGCTCCTGCGGTCGACGGCACCCTCACCATCGACACCGGCTCCCTGGCCTTCGAGTTCGTCGGGCGTGCCGGCGGACCACAAGCCGGCCTCCAGGTGGTGAGTCCGAACGGAACGACGGTATTCGTCCGTCAAGGCGGAGGGGCGTGGGAACAGGCCGAGTCGGCCGGCCAGGCGGTGGTGGCCCAGGTGAACGACCTGCAACGCACGGTCGACAACCTCGCCGACCACGAGACCGCCGACACGATCCTGACCAACGCGCTCCGTCGCGGTTACGTCGAGCTCCGACAGCAGATCGGGGAGGGCGTCGGAGACGACGAACTGACGCGCTACGAGATCGAGATCGACACCCAGGCCTTCAGCGTCGACTATCCGCTCCAATGGCAAGACTTCCAGCTGAACGCCATACCCGGTGCGCCGGCGACCAATGACTTCCCGGCGGCGATCTGGGTCGACACCGACGACGTCGTCGTTCGGGTTCGTGCCGGCGCCGATGGTGGCGACTTCTGGTCGTGGCAGCGCCTCACGTACTCCACCCAGCCGTTCACGCCCGTCGACCCGTCGAGCGGGCCCGTGGGGCTCCTCCCCTGTGTGCCGGAGACCGGTGTCGGGTTCTCCACCGAACGGGCGAGCTGTGCGGACGCGATCGCCGCCGGTCGCGACCTCGCCGTTGCGAACGGGCTGGCGGCGGCGGGCGATACGGCCGCCGCCGATCTGGCGTTCACCACAGCGTGTCGTGCGATCCAGAACACCGAAGCCGTTCGGACCGCGATCCTGCCGGCCAGCGTCGAGCTCGCCAACCAGCTCCATGCGACCGGCGTCTGCCCGGGCGACCTGTCACGCCTCGAATCGGGATCGTGAGGCGGTCCCCCGCCGGCCCGGTCAGATTCGTTCGAGATCGAGTCCGTCGAACAGGGGCGTGATGCCGAACTGCTCGATGTCGGCCGCCATCTCATCGTCGCTCGGCGCGTCGAGTGGACCACCGGCGGCGTCGATGATCGGGTCCAGCAGCCTGGCGTCGCTGGTCGTGTTGAGGAACAGATCGTCGTTGGCGAGCACGTGTCGAACTGCGCGAGCGATGGCGGCGGCGTCGGTCAGCGGTTCGTACCAGCTGAACTGTCGGTCGGCGCGCTCCGACCAGCGACCACGCGCGATCGACTTGATGGTCTGTACGGCCACGTTGCGCTCGGCGCACACGGCTCGCAGCGCGTCGACATCGGCGCGATAGGCCTCGCTGCGCAGCAGTGAGTGGTTGTAGGGGAACAGCACGCTGTCGAAGTCGAATCGCTCGAGGCTCCGCAGATGCATGCCTGCGATACGCATCCCGTGGCCCGTCACGCCGATGAACCGGACGAGGCCTTCGTCGCGGGCCGCAACCATCGCCGCGACCGCACCGTCGGATCGAAAGGCGATCTCCCACTCGTCGGGCTCGACGAGGTTGTGGAGTTGGATCAGGTCGACCCGGTCGACCCCCATCCGCTCGAGCGAGCGTTCGAGCTCGGCGCGAGCCGCATCACCGTTGCGTTCACCCGTCTTGGTCGCGAGGAAGAAGCGCTCCCGGTTGTCAGCGAGGAATCGGCGCAGGCGATCTTCGGACTCGCCGTAGGAAGCGGCCGTGTCGATGTGGTTGATCCCGGCGGCGTCGACGCGCGCCAACGTCGCGTCGGCACGTTCCTGGCTCATGCCGCCGAGTGCCGCCGCTCCGAAGATGACCCTGGTGGAGCGATGCCCGGTGCGACCGAGTGGTGCGAGCGGGAGCATGGTGTCGACGTTACTCCACGGGTGGGCGCCCTCCGGATGCGATCGGAAGTTAGCCAAATGTTGGCGAACTTAACATTCACTTGACACAACCGTGAGGATTCCCGTATCGTCACGCACAGCGAACGCCGGACCACGGAACCAACACGGTTCTGGTCCTCGTTCCCGCCAGATCCGTCTCCCGCAGAAACGACGACGCCGATGTCCGCCACGATCACCAGCCCGTGTCCGAGTCCCACCCGATCGGCATCGGCCACGCCGCCGTCGGTCGCACGACGGCCACGCCCGGCAACCGCGGACTCCATCAGGTTGCTCGCAGTGCACCGCCGACGCGACCTGGCCCCACTCGGGATCGCACTCCACCACTTCACCGATCTCGTCGCCGGACGAGCCGACCTCGACGACGCGGAGCTCCACCAGGCGACGACCGTCCTCACGAGACAGGTCCGCCGTGCGATGGCGACACCCGAACCCTTCGGTGAGCTCGTCGACGTGCTCACCGATCCGAGCCGACCGGCCCTCGCCGACGGACGACCAGCGTCCGCACTCTGCGGCAGGGCCTGGGCGTCGATCGGCCCCGACGTCGCTCGCCGCGTGTGGGAGGCGGCCGCCGGCACCCAGGCGTACGGCGCCGGTACGATCCTCGCTCTCGCCGAGCTCCGGGCCCACGACGCGGCGTTCCCCTGGTGGGGCACCGACGCATGGGCACAGCACGTTCACCGCTGGGCCCTTACCAGAGGCGCGACCACACGCCTCCGGTCCAGCCTGCTGCAAGCGCCCGACCAGGTCGACGCCGAACTCGTCCGCGACGTCCTCGTCCGATGACCGCGACCATGGCACAGCCGGGGGCAGCGCAACTCGACGCGATCACGGGCCAGCTGCTCGACTGCGTCGACGACGCGATCGTCGTGATCGGAGCCGATCTCACCGTCAGCTACGCGAATCGCAGCGCCGCCGAGCTGGCTGGGCGTCACGGCGACGACGACGTGCCGACCTCGGGCGGGATCGATCCAGATCGCCTCATCCATCCCGACGACCTGGAGATCGCCCGCGGCGCTGTGCTCGCCGCGATCGAGCAGGACCGGGCGACCGCACGGATCCGCCTGTCACTCCCCTCCGGTGAACGACCGGTCGAGGTGACCCTCACGAACCACCTCGACACTGCCGGAATCGAAGGCGTCGTGGCGTGCTTCCGCAACCTCGATCACGAGACCGCCCTCGAACGCAGCCTCGAGCGGGAGCGTCAGCTCGACCAGAACATCCGGGTCGCGCTCACCGATCAGCTCACCGGCCTGCCCACTCGACGGCTGCTCCTCGATCGGCTCGGCGAGGCTCTCGGCGCTGCCCGCGTCACCGGCGACCTCGTCTCGGTGTTCTTCATCGATCTCGACGGGTTCAAGGCGATCAACGACGCACTCGGCCACAGCGCCGGCGACGCGATGCTGCGGTCGACCACCAACCGGCTGCTCGGTACCCTCGACCGGCCGAAGCAGTGGGCCCGGATCGGCGGCGACGAGTTCGTGGTGTTCGAGCCGGCCTGCGGGGCAGACGCGGCAATTGCCATCGCCAACGACCTCTCGGTCGCATTGCGCCAGACGATCGTGCTGGGTGGTCGGTCGTTCTACGCCTCCGCCTCGATCGGCATCGCCGTGATCGACGGTGGCGTCGACCTCGTCGACGCCGAGGGGGCGCTGCGACGCGCCGACATCGCGATGTTCGAGGGCAAGCGACGGGGACGGAGCGGCGTGACCGTGTTCCGGCCCGAGATGGAGCACCGCGTCGTGGTCCGCGCCGAGCTCGAGCACCAGCTCCGGGCGACGCTCACCAGCGCCGGACCCGACGTGGTGTTCCAGCCGATCGTCCACCTGGGTACCGGGCTGACCACGGCGGTCGAGGCGCTCGCACGCTGGCACAGCCCGACCCATGGCCCGATCGGACCTGATCGGTTCGTGCCCATGGCCGAAGCCATGGGTGTGGTCGACCAGCTCGACCACCACGTCCTGCGCAAGGCGGCGCGCGCCATCCGCGACGTCACCGAACCCATGACGGGGCTCCATCTCGACCTGACCGTGAACAGCTCGACACTGACCCTCTCCAATCCGGACGCCGCCGAGCACATCCTGACGATCCTCGACAACGAGTCGTTCCCGCCGGACCGCCTGATCCTGGAGGTCACCGAGTCGATCGCCGTCGAGGACGACTCCGAGCTCCGTCGCCAGCTCACCGTGCTCCGCCGGGCCGGCGTTCGGATCGCCGTCGACGACTTCGGCACCGGTCAGTCGTCACTGGCCCAGCTCGAGATCCTGCCGGTCGACATCGTGAAGCTCGATCGTTCGTTCCTCACCGACGTGACCAGCTCCGACCGGCGGCTGCGCTATGTCGAGACGATCATCGCACTCGCCAACGCGCTCGACCTCCAGGTGGTCTGCGAGGGTGTCGAACGCAGCGACCAGGCGAAGATGCTCGACAAGATCGGGGTGTCGCTCGCACAGGGCTACCTCCTGGCCGAACCGACCGGCTCGCGCGACCTCGTCCGCCGGATGCAGCTCGCCGTGACGATCGTGCACGAGTCGATCGCCGCCGCCCAACACATTCAGGGCCTCATCGATTGGCGTGGCCACGACGGTTGACCCCGGTGTTGACGAGGTAGGCACCGGCGAACGCCACGATGCTGCCGACCAGCGCCAGGCTCTCGACCGTCTCGTCACGGAGCAGCACTCCGAGCACGATCGACACACCCGGGATCAGATAGGTCGTCGATGCCGCCCGGGTACTCCCGAAGCGTCCGGCGTTCGACGCCATCACCACGAACGCCAGCCCGGTGCCGAACACACCGAGCACGGCCACGGCGAGGGCGCTGCCCCACACGAACGACGAATCGCCGAGCCCGGCGACACCCAGCGGAGTCGTCAACACGAACGCGATCATCAACCCCCGCCCGATGACCGGGAGCGATCCGAGCTGTCTCTGCACCGGCCCGGCCAGGTTGAGGGCGACGCCGTAACACACCAGTGCTGCAAGGATCATGACGACGCCGGCCGCGCTCGACGCCCCCTCCGACCACGACGGAAGCGCGATCATCACCACACCGGCCAGACCGATCAGCAGGCCCAGCATCTGCCGGGCCGGAGGCAGCGATCCCAGCACAAGCGCGGCGATGGTCGCCGTGAAGACCGGGTTGGCGCCGTTGAGCATGCCGGTGACGCTCGACGACACATGCTGCTCGGCGAGCGCGAACAAGCTGAGCGGGACCGTCATCCACACCACGCCGAGCGTCACGATCCGCGGCCACGCAGCGCGAGGGATCGGGCGCCGAGACGCCCCGACCGACGCGATGACGCACATCCCGAACCCGATCCGTAGCCACGTCACGAGAGAGGGCGAGAACGCGTCGAGGCCCTCGGCGATGAGGTAGAAGCTCGACCCCCAGATCAGGCCGGGCACCGCCAGCCACAGCCAATCGTGGGGCCGGAGGTCGACATCCTCGGGCGCCACGGGCGGGGAGATCGCGTCGGTCACCATGCCGGCTGCACGCTACGGCCCGGACCGATGGCGCGAACGACCGGACTCGCAAACGATCACGCAGGCGGAGCCGGTCGCTTTCCCGTCGGCGTCCGCTGGTCGGTCATGATGGCCCGATGAACGACGGTCAGGCACCTGGCTTCCGGACCCGCGCCGTGCACGCCGGGGGCCGGCCCGACCCCACCACGGGAGCGCGAGCGGTGCCGATCTACCAGACCTCGTCGTACGTGTTCGGCGATACCGACGAGGCCGCCAACCTGTTCGCCCTGCAGACGTACGGGCACATCTACAGCCGGATCTCCAATCCGACCGTGGCCGCGTTCGAGGAGCGGCTCGCCTCGCTGGAAGGCGGCCTCGGTGCGATCGGGACGTCGAGCGGGCAGTCGGCGGAGTTCCTGACGCTGGCGGCCCTCGCCGGTCAGGGCGATCATCTCGTCGCGAGCGCCCAGCTGTACGGCGGCACACGCACCCTGATGGAGGTGACGCTCGCCCGCTTCGGCGTCCGGACCACCTTCCTGGCCGAACCCGAACCAGAGGTGGTCGCAGCGGCGATCACGCCCGCCACCAAGGCCGTATACGTCGAGACGATCGCGAACCCGTCGGGGATGATCCCCGATCTGGCGGGCCTCGCCGATGTGGCCCATGCCCACGGTGTGCCGCTGATCGTCGATTCCACGATGGCGACGCCCTATCTGTGCCGCCCGCTCGAGCACGGCGCCGACGTCGTCCTGCACTCGGTGACCAAGTTCATCGGTGGCCACGGCACCTCGATCGGTGGGGCGATCGTCGAGTCGGGCCGTTTCGACTGGGCGAACGGCCGGTTCCCGCTGATGACCGAGCCGATGCCGGCGTACGGCGGGCTGACCTGGTGGGGCAACTTCGGCGAGTACGGATTCCTGACCCGCCTTCGTTCGGAGCAGCTCCGAGACGTCGGCGCGACGATGACCCCCTTCAACGCGTTCTTGTTCCTGATGGGCCTGGAGACATTGGCGTTGCGGATGCGTCAGCACGCCGAGAACGCCCGGTCGGTCGCAGGCTTCCTCCACGACCACCCTCTCGTCGAGTGGGTGCAGTACTCGGGTTTGCCGGACTCGCCGTGGTTCGAGCGCAGCGAGCGCTACCTGCCGGAGGGACCCGGTGCCGTGTTCTCGTTCGGGGTGCGAGGCGGGCGCACCGCCGGAGCACGCTTCATCGAGGGGGTTCGGTTGGCCTCTCATCTGGCCAACATCGGCGACGCCCGGACCCTCGTCATCCACCCGGCGTCGACCACTCATCAGCAGCTGTCGAACGATGCTCTCGTCGCGGGCGGCATCGGCCCCGACCTGGTGCGGATCTCGGTCGGGCTGGAGGACACCGACGACATCTGCGCCGACCTCGACCAGGCCCTGGTCGCATCGCAGCACGAGCCGGGGCGTTCCCGATGACGATCCTCGACCGGGCCTCGGATCGCCTCGCCCTGATGCAGCGGACACGCACCGTTGCGATCGTCGGCATGTCGGCCAACCCGGCTCGGGCAAGCCACTTCGTCGCGACGTACCTGCTCGGCAAGACCGACTGGACGCTGTGGTACGTCAACCCTCGCGAGACCCGGATCCTCGGCCAGGACGTGTACCCGTCGCTGGCCGACGTACCGCACGCACCGGATCTGGTCGATGTCTTCCGCCGCGTCGACGACCTCCCCTCGGTGGTCGAGGACTCGGTCGCGGCCGGCGCCGGCTCGGTCTGGTTCCAGCTCGGACTCGAACACGACGACGCTGCGGCACGGGCGTCGGAGGCTGGGCTCGCCGTCGTGCAGAACCGGTGTCTCAAGATCGAGCACGCTCGATTCGCGGGCGGCCTCCAGACCGCTGGCTTCGTCACCGGAGTGATCGACAGCCGCCGGACGCGGCTGATCTGACGATCCGAACGATCCGAACGATCCGAACGATCAGACCGATCAGACCGAGGAGACCGACGAGACGGCTGCCGCCGGGTCGACCTGGCCGGCTCGCACCGGCCGCAGGACGTACCGGTAGCCGATCAATCCGCACGCAGCGAAGCATGCGACCTGGGCATTGAACAGGGTCCGTGCCGACAGCACCTCCAGCAGGAGGCCTGCGCCGACCGAACCGATCGCGGCACCGACGGCACCGATCGCGGCCATCACCCCCGACAGCCGGCCCAGGAGGCGCGGCGGACACAGCACCTGCGCCGACGATCGCAGCCCGACCTGGGCCGTGACATTGGGGAAGCCACTCAGCCCGAAGAGGACCAGGTAGACCCAGAGGGCCGTCGTGACGGTGGGCGCGTTGACGAAGCCGAGCCCGATCACCCCGAACGACAAGAAGCCCGCCACCATGATCGCCGTCGGATGGAACCGGGTCGCGAGCCTGGCCACGAGGGCGGCTGCGATCAATCCTCCGAACGCAGCGCTGCCCCGGATCACACCCACCTCCGTGCCCCCACCGCCGAGCTCGTCGGCGACGAAGACGATGAACAGCACGGGAAACGCAGAGACGGCCACCCGCGCCAGCGCTTCGACCCACACGAGCGCCGCAACCGGCGGCCGGGAGCGGATCTCGCGGACTCCGGAGCTCACGGACGTCTGGTGGGCGTCGTCGTCGACCGGCTCGTCGCCCGCGACCACCGGACGGCGGTTCGCACGATCGCTGACCATCGACGTCGCGATCGCCGCCACCACGAATGTCGACGCGTCGGCGACCAGCACCGCCGGGATCCCGCCGACGGCGACCGCGATACCGCCGAGCGGCGACCCGATCAGCCGGGCGATCGACCAGCCGCTCGACGTCGCGGCGTTCGCGGCAACGAGCTGATCGCGGCGGACGAGCCGCGGCAGCAGGGCGAAGCTTGCCGGGTTGTTGACCTGTTGGACGACCGCCTGCATCGCTGCGACCAGGTAGATCGGCCAGATCCGACCGCCGTCGACCGCGAGCAGCGGGAGGAGGGCCAACGCCTGGACGACATTGGTCGACACGAGCGTCCGTCGCAGTGGCCAGCGATCGGCGAGGCTGCCACCGAGCGGACCGAGCAGCATGCCGACGAACAGATCGATCACGTACACGGCGGCGGTCGCGAGTCCGGAGCCGGTCTCGAGGTAGACGTAGACCGGGAGCGCGATCTCGAGCAACCAGTCGCCGATCTCGTTGACGACGCCGCCGGCCAGCACCAGCGCGAAGTCACGGTTGCGGCGCAACGGCTCGTGGGTCGGCACCGGTGCAGCGTACAAACGGTTCGACAGCACAGCCTTCGGAAGAGTCGCCCGACTGAGGGCGGCGAACACCGGAAGGCGGCGACTTTGCCATGCTGGGGCACGTGACGCGCCGTCCACATCGCCGCTACGAGGTGCTCGACTCGTTCGAGCGGTTCTCGCAGGTCGACGATGTCTTCTCGCGCTCGCGTTGGGATCCGGCCGTGCGCAGCGATGCCGCCGAGCGCTTCTACTCGACCTACCGGCGTCCATTGACCGACTGGCGTGCGGCGCCGGGCTTCACCCAGCACGACTACACGCTCCGAAACGCGTCGTGGCAGGTGACCGACATCTTCGCCGAGATGTTTGAGGACGACGACCGGCGCGACGGCTTCCTCGACCCGCTCTCGATGCTGCGCGCCGGCGCAGGCGAACGGATCGAGTTCGAGTCACCGGAGGCGGCCGCCGCCGACGTGAAGCACGTCGCCGGAGTGATCGGCGCCGATCTGGTCGGCATCGCGCCCTTCGACGAGCGATGGGTGTACACCGAACGCTTCTCGGTACGGGCGGGCGGCGCCAAGCCGAACGAGCTGCCCGAGGAGCTCACGAACGTGATCGTGATCGGCCAGTCGATGGACCACGATCTCACCCGAACTGCACCGTCGGCGCTGGCGGGCACCGCCACCGGCCTCGGCTACTCGCTCGACTCGGTCGTGCTGCTCACGATCGCGCAGTACCTGCGCAACCTCGGGTACCAGGCTGTGCCGTCGATGAACGACACGGGACTCGCGATCCCGTACGCACTCGATGCGGGGCTCGGCGAGTACGGCCGCCATGGCCTGCTGATCACCCCTGAGTTCGGGCCCCGCCTGCGGCTCGGCAAGATCTTCACCGATCTCCCGCTGGCACGGGACCACCCTCGGTCGTTCGGGGTCGAGCGGTTCTGCGACGGTTGCCGCCGCTGCACCGACGCCTGCCCGGCCAAGGCGATCCCGGGTGGCGCGCCGTCGGCCGAGCGGCACAACCGCTCCAACCTCGTCGGCGTGCGCAAGTGGTCGGTCGACGGTGAGAAGTGCTTCGGCTACTGGTCGAAGGTCAACACCGATTGCTCGGTGTGCATCCGGGTGTGCCCGTACAACCGCGACTATTCGAAGCGCGCGAACCGCTGGTGGTCGAAGTTGGCGTCACGGGCGCCGAAGCTGGCGCTGCGCCTCGCCGACCGCGAGGGCCACGGCAAGCGACTCCTGCCCAAGCAGTGGTGGCCGGGTACCGGCGACGTCGATCAGTCCGGGTAGCACCACTCCGCCGACTCGACCGAGAACGTCCCCTCCGCCCGGTCGGCGATCGAGTAGGAGCCGACGGGCTCGCCGCGCAGCACGATCGTGCCGTCGACGAGGTCGAGCCCCTGCAGGACCTCGTAGTCGGAGGCGAACTCGGCCGCCGCTTCCTCCGGAGACGCATGTGGGCCGGGTTCGTCCTCGACGAAGTCGGCGATCAGTGACTCGCACAGGCCATCGAAGTCGGCCTGCTCGAACGGGAGCAGCTCGTCCCCCGGAGCAACGAGCCAGGCGTCGAGCGTCGCCCCGGCTGCGGGAGCATCGTCGAACGGCGCCGACGGATCACCGAGTTGCACCGTGCCGGTCGCCGGGTCTTCGACCAGGATGCCCTGCGGCGTCGTCAGCACGTGATGGACGTGATCGCCGTCGCCGACGTGGAAGTAGTTGGCCTGCGGCGGCGGGAACGCGGTGTCCCAATCGATCGCGTAGATCACCATCCTCGCTCCGATCGGTGAGACCGCACGGATCGCGTCGAGCGACGGCCCGGCCGGGTACGGCCAGACGAGCCGGAACAGGCCGTCGTCCGAAGCGGTGTCGACCAGCAACTCCAGGTACCTGCTCCCGAATTCATCATCGGCGGACTCACCGAAGATGAAGCCCTCCTGGATGTCGACGAGCGTGCCGATCACCGAGATGGTCGACCGATCCGCCAGCTCGCCCAGCGAGTCCGCCGGGTCGTAGTCGCCGGCGACGGCCGCCGGGAGCAGGGGCAGTGCATCACCGGTCGGCTCGTCGGCACCGCACGCAGCGACGGTCACGACCATCACCAGTGCGATCGAGAACCTCGGACGCATCGTCACCTCACTTCGACGGCGGGCGAACTCGTTCGGTTCCCGCCGATGTGGGAATCTAGCGATGTGACGGTGGTGACCGGGACCGAGATCGACTCCTTCCACCGGGACGGCGCGGCCGTGCTGCGACAACTGCTGCCCGGCGAGTGGATCGAGGCCTTGCGAGCGGGCGTCGAGTACAACCGGACCCATCCGAGCGAGTGGTCCCACTGGTACACCAACCCGGACGAGTCGGTGGGCTTCTGGAGCGACTACGTCACGTGGCGCAACGTCCCGGAGTATCGGCGGGCGGTGTTCGAGAGCGGGCTGGGTGACGTTGCAGCACGCCTGATGGGTTCGCGGACGGCCCGCTTCTTCCACGAGCACGTGCTGGTGAAGGAACCCGGTGCGACCGAGCGGACGCCGTGGCACCACGACCAGCCGTACTACTGCGTCGACGGCGACCAGAACGTCAGCATGTGGATCGCACTCGACCCGGTGCCGGCCGACGCGGCGATGCGCTTCGTCGCGGGCTCCCACCGGTGGAACCGCTGGTTCATCCCCCGCAAGTTCATCGACCACACCCCGTACTCGAACGAGAGTGACCGCTACGAGTACCTGCCCGACATCGACGCGTTGATCGCCAACGATCCGGAACGACATCGAGTGCGGTCGTTCGACGTCGAACCCGGCGACGTGATCGTGTTCCACTACCGCACGATCCACGACGCCCCTGGGAACCCCTCACCCGTTCGACGCCGACGCGTCGTCAGCCTGCGCTGGGTCGGCGACGACGCGATCTGGGCGGAACGGCCGTGGCAGGTGTCGCCTCCATTCGAGCCCGAGGGCCTGAGGGCCGGCGACCCACTCGACGGCGAACGCTTCCCCCTCGTCGTTCGTCACCCACCCTGACCCACCCTCGAACTGTCTGCCCAGAACCGGGTGATCCCCGGTTGCACGCAGACAGAACGGTCGGGAGTACCGTCGGGCCATGAGCAAGCCGACGTTACCGGACGGGTTCGTGGTCGTCGTCAAGCGCGACTGCGAGACCTGCCAGACCGTCGTGCCGGTGCTGCAGCAACTGGCGAACACCTCGGACCTGATCGTCTACACCCAGGACGACCCGGGCTTCCCGGGCGATCCCGTCGCCATCCACGACGTCGACCTCGGCGTCAGCTGGCACCACGAGATCGAGACCGTGCCGACGCTCATGAAGGTCGTCGGCGGCGTGGAGGTCGAGCGCACGATCGGCTGGCTGCGAACCGCCTGGGAAGCGCTCACCGGCATCGACGGGCTCGGCGAGGGTCTGCCTCCGATGCGACCCGGCTGCGGCTCGAAGAGCGTCGACCCCGATCTCGTCGACGAGCTGCGGGTACGTCACGGCGGCAGCATGCTGCGGTCCCGGCGGATCGACGTCGCCGAGGCCGAGGACGAGATCGAGATGATGTTCGTGCGCGGCTGGACCGACGGCCTTCCCGTCGTCCCGCCGACCGAGGAGCGGGTGCTCGCGATGCTCCGGGGCACGGCCCGGCCGCCCGATGAGATCGTGGCGACCGTCCCGCCCGACCTGGTCGACGTGTCGGTCGAGAAGGTCGCCATCGCCGCGGTCATGGCCGGCTGCAAACCCGACTACCTGCCGTGGGTGCTGTCCGCCGTCGAAGCGGCATGCACCGATGACTTCAACATGCACGGCCTCCTCGCCACGACGATGCCGGTCGGCCCGGTCGTCGTGTGCAGCGGTCCGGGGACGCGCACGATCGGCATGAACTCCGGCATCAATGTGCTCGGGCAGGGCAATCGAGCGAACTCGACGATCGGGCGAGCGCTTCAACTGGTCGTTCGCAACGTTGGTGGGGGGCGACCCGGCGAGGTCGACCGCGCCGCACACGGCAACCCGGGCAAGCTGGGCTTCTGTTTCGCCGAGGACAACGTCAACTCGCCGTACGGGACGCTGGCCGAACAGCACGGCATCGAGCCCGACACCGATGCGATCACGGTCTTCGCCGGCGAGGGACCGCGTTGCATCGTCGACCAGCTGTCGCGAACACCGGAGAGCCTCGCCAACACCCTCGCCCATCAACTCCAGGCCATGCACCACCACAAGCTCGTGCTGGCGTTCGACGCGATCTTGGTGATGGGGCCCGAGCACGCTCGCGTGTTCGCCGATGCGGGCTGGGACCGCGAGCGCATCTCGTTCGAGCTGCACATGCGGCTCGCCACTCCGGCAACAGCGCTCGAGCGCGGCGCCGGTGGTATCGAGGAGGGCATCCCCGTCGGCATGAGCGACGCCGATCTCCCGAAGTTCACGCCGAGCGGCTTGATGCTCGCCTACGCCGGTGGTGGGGCCGGGCTGTTCTCGGCGTTGATCGCCGGATGGGTCAACGGCGACAAGGGTTCGAGGCCCGTCACCCGAGCGGTGCAATACTGAACGATTCTGGGGGTCATACGATGAGCACACGAACCATTCTCGATCCGACGGGCGAGCACACGGTCGCCGAACGGGCCCGACTCGCCCGACCGGCCTCGCTCGACGGACTCACCGTCGGACTGCTCGACATCTCCAAGCCGCGCGGCAACGTGTTCCTCGACCGCATCGAGGAGCGCCTGATCGGTGTCGGGGCCAACGTGAAGCGGTACGTGAAACCGACGTTCGCCAAGCCGGCACCCGTCGACCTGCGCCACGAGATCGCGATCGAGTGCCAGGTGGTCATCGAGGCGCTCGCCGATTGAGGCAGCTGCACGTCGTGCAGTGTGCACGACATCAGCGATCTGGAGATCCGCGGGATCCCCGGGGTCTTCGTGGCGTCGAGCGAGTTCGTCACCGCGGCCGAATCCCAGTCGAAGTCGCTCGGCTACTCGGCGATGGCGCGGGTGTTCACGCCGCACCCCATCCAGGACCGCACCGACGGCGAGATGATCGCCTACGCCGACGCCGCCTTCGACGACATCGTCAGCCAGATCACCGCCTGACGCTTGTGTGACACCGAACAGGTCGTCGACCACCAGATCGGTGACACAAAGGGGGTCAGTCGGGGAGGGTGAGGGTGGAGCGGTGCTCGCGGCAGAGGCCTTCGGCGATCAGCGCGCCGATCAGGCGGTCCGCCGTCGACTCGTCGCGCTGCATGACCCGGGCGGCGTGGTTTCGAAGCACCGGCCCCGAAACCAGCGCACTCATGAGACGTCCACGGGCCTGACGATCGCTCCCCTCGAAGCGGGCCTGCGGGGTGCTGACACCGCTCGAGCCGACCGCCGGGTCGGGTGCATCGCGCCCCTGCCAGGCACATCGCTCGATCACAGGGCACTCACCACAGCGCGGAGCGGCCGGACGGCACAGGGTGGCGCCGAGGTCCATCAGGCACTGATTCCAGATCCAGGCGTCACCGCTCGGGCATGCATCGTCGGCCATCGCCTGGACGCGGGAGGGCGTCAGGCGTGCGCCCGCAACCCGCGCGTACACGCGAGCGACGTTGGTGTCGACGACCGCGGCATCGAGCTCGAACGCGAAGGCCAGGAGCGCCCGCGCCGTGTACTGACCGATGCCGGGGAGCTCCAGGAGGCCGTCCAGGTCGCGAGGGAAACCGCCGAGTTCGATCACTCGTCCGGCGGTCGCGTGCAGGTTGCGGGCTCGTCTCGGATACCCGAGGCCCTGCCACTCCCGGAGGACGTCTCCCAACGGCGCCGACGCACACGCCTCGACGGTCGGGAAGCGACCGATGAACCGCTCGTAGCGCGTGACCACTCGTGCGACCTGGGTCTGCTGGAGCATTACCTCACTGACGAGGATCGCCCACGGGTCGCGGGTGCGTCGCCACGGAAGATCGCGCAGTCGCGGCGTACCCCACGCAAGCACTTCGCCCGTGAACGTGCTCACCGATGACGATTGCGACGCCAGCGGCGGAAACGCTCCTGATGCCGCTCGATCGGCGTCGACGGTGGCCGGCGGATGAGCTCGCCCGTGTCGTCACGGGTGGGGAAGCGCAGCTGGAAGTCGATCTTGGACTCGCCGCGTCGGGTCTCCTCCTCGGCGAGGTCACGGAGCCGGACGAGTCGCTCGCGACGTTCGATCGACCACGGGCCGACACGCAGCGACAAGTACAACAACCCGCCGAGCAGGATCGGGAAGAAGAATTGAGCGAACCGATAGGACGCGACCCCCAGCGTGGCACGGCGCGCCGGAGCACCGAAGCCGGCGAGCATGCCGATGTAGCTCGTGTCGACGTAACCCAGACCGCCCGGCGTGATCGGGATCGCGGCGAGCACGTTGGCGATGCCGAACGAGATGATGAGCGCGTCGATGTCCATCGTGATACCGAACGCGCGCAGGAAGATCCAGAGCGCCGCAGCATCGAACAGCCAGTTGAGCGCCGCCCAGAGGGCGACGCGACCGAGGAGTTGCTTGTCGCTGATCAACTGCTCCAACCGCTCTGCGACGCGGTGGAGGACGACGGCTGCCTTGTCCTCGTCGAGCCGGAACTTCCGAGCGATCCAGCGGATCACGCGTTCGGAACGACCCTGGCCCTCCATCAGCCCGAACACGAGCGCACCGGCGAGTCCCATGACGATGACGCCGGCGAGCGCCGCCGAGCCGTAGATCGCGTTCACACCGCGGATCGGGATCGACACGATCAGACCACACCACAGGATCAGGTTCAGCACCACGGCGGATCCGAGCCCGACCGTGGCCAGCGCGAACCCGGCATCGGCGCCCGACACACCCGACAGTGTGATCAGCCGGTAGCCGAGAGCAGACGATGCGGCGCTGCCACCCGGCACGATGCTCGACAGAGCACGCGTGCTCATCTGGATCCGGAAGAGACGCCAGTGGGACAACTCCGCGCCGGCGTCACCGAGCGCCGCTTTCATCAGCGGGGCATAGCAGTAGAGGGCGATCAGCTCGAGCCCCAGACCGACCCCGAGCAGGATCGGCTCCACGCGGCTCAGCTCCGACCATGCGTTGCGGAAGTCTGGGATCAGCGGGAAGACGAAGTAGTAGATGACCCCTGCGAACGCCAGCAGCTTCAACGTGAACCGGAACGGTTTGCGATCGTCGCCCGAGGTCGGGCGAGGCGTGATTGGCAGCTCACCCGTGGGCAGCACCGGTTCGGGGTTGGTCGCGCTGGTGGGGGCGGAGGACTCGGTCATCATCGATCGGCCGCGGGGTCACGCCGCGACGTCTCGACCAGCCTACGACGTGGCGGGCACGGCGTGGACGAGCCCGTGCAACTGTGCGAGGAGGTGATGGCGCACTGCGGCTTCGGTCTTGCCGAGATGGACGAGGGTCAACCCACGATCGGGCACCACGACGATGAACTGTCCCTCGTAGCCGTGAGCGGCCATCGAACCGGGGACTTCGGGCCACATCCACCAATGCCGTCCGGAGTCCAGCCCGCTCGGCACGTGCGGCACGGGATCGTGGGCGACGAAGGTGCGGCCGTGGTCGGCCCACCCTGCGGGGAGGATGCGGCGTCCGTCGCCGGTGACGCCGTCGCGGCGGTACAGCTCGCCGAACCTGGCGAAGTCGCGGGCGGTCGCATACACGTACGACGAGCCGACCCATGTCCCGGCCTCGTCGAACTTGGGGACCGCGGAAGTCATCCCGGTCGGTTCGAAGAGGCGCTCGCTCAGGAACGCCTCCATCCCTGGCCGCCCGCCACCGACGATGTCACCCAGGATGCGAGCGATGATGTTGGTCGTGCCCGACGAGTAGTTCCACACCGTGCCCGGCTCGTGGTCGAGCGGCAGCGCCGCGGCGTAGCCGGCGTGATCGCTGACGCCCTCGCCGAACAGCATTGCGATGCAGTGAGAGACCTCACCGTCGACGTAGTCCTCGACGAAGCGCAGGCCTGGTCGCATCTCGAGCAGATCGAGCAGCGTGATCCGCTCCTTCGGCGTACCGCGCCACGACGGCACAGCCGCTGGCGCGTCGAGGTCGACCAGCCCATCGGCGACCAACAGGCCGACGGCTGCGTGGGTGATCGACTTGGCCGTGCTCCACGAGATCAGGGTCGAGTCCGCGTCGAGCGACACTGCTGGGCCGAAGGCAGACGCAGGCTGCGTCCCGTATCGCTCGGCGACGATCTCGCCGTCGATCATCACGACCATCGCCAGGCTGACGCCCAGACCGGCGGGACGCCCGAAGATCGCATCGATCCGACCGTGGAGGGACATGACCCGACGTTATACGGTCGCCCGCAGGACCGTGAGGGGCCAGATGACCATCGACATCGATCGTTCCGTGATCGCGACCGGACCGAAGGGCGAGCTCGCGCATCGAGCGATGATCGAGCACACGGAGCGGTTCGAACGGCAACTCCACGACGTCGCCGAAGTCGGCGAACGTGAGGTCGTGGTGCCTCACCCAGGCCCGCGAACTGGAGGGAACCGTTGATCTCGACCGGTTCCGCGTGCACCACACCTCGGCCCGTCGATCAGGATCGACGGTGATCGTGACGGACTCGCTGTGTTCTTCGCAGCCTTCGATCAGCCACACCTCGCGCGATCGTTCGCGAGATAGCGACGGGTCGCTCACCCGCGCTCGGCGAGCTCGACCTGTCGACGGATCGGTCCGCAGCTCCACGCAGTGCAGCACGCCGGTGAACTCGAACGGGACGTGGTCGTGCGTCGCGTCGACCGGCGGGCCCCGACTGCGACCGATCGACAACCCCTCCTGCACCATCGAGCAGCCCCGCGGAGCCGAACCGACGCCGTCGGCCGACACCGACAGGTGATCGTCGACGAACGATCGGACGGTGCCCACACCGGGAGCGGGCGGCTCCCATTCGTACCGCACACTCACGTCGGGACAGGCGAGAACTGGCGGGGCCGCACCCTGACCGGTCGATGCCGGGCCCGTCCGAGGCGGTGACCGCGGCGACCGCGGTGTTCGTGGTGTTCGTGGTGTTCGTGGTGACCGTGCCGTCAGTCGAGCGAGATCAGGGCGACACCCAGGAGGGCGCCCACCAGACCGACGATCTGGCGACGGCGCAGTCGTTGCTGCATGAACAGCCACGCGAGCCCCACCGCCACTGCCGGGTACATCGACCCCGCGACGATCACGGGAGCGATCGGATGGCGCTGACCGCCGTACACGACCGCTGCCACGCCGGTTGCGCCGAAGGCGCCCGCCAAGAGACTCCAGCGGATCGACGTGAGATCGGCCATCGGGCGGCGTCGCCCGCCGAGACCGACCGCGACCGCGGCGACGAACGCCGTCGAACGCTGGGCCACCACCGGCCACGTGCCCGAGTCAGCGGACGACGCGACTGCGAACAGGAACATCGCTGCGAACGCGACACCAGCCAGCGCGCCGAGCGCGATGCCATCCCGGAGACCCTGGCTCCCCGGCACCCACGACGTGAGGAACAACGCCGAGACGCCGACGAGAACACCGAGCCAACCGAGCGAGCCCGGCGCCTCGCCACCGGCAGCGTCGTACAGGACCGGGAGCACCGTCGAGACGACCGCCGCGATCGGTGCTGCGATACCCACGCTGGATCGTGCGTACGCGAGCCACAGGGTGGTCAGCGCCGCGAACGCCGCCAGCCCCGACACCACGCCGAGCAGCAGGTCGCGCCCCGTCGGCGACCCGAGCAACGGCGAGTAGACCGCGACCACGATCGCACCACCGAGGAACGCTGCAGTGGTCGTCTGGAGCGCGGTCGTGCGGCCCGCCGAGCGGGCTCCCAGGTAGTCGGATGTGCCGATGCACAGTGATGCGAACAACCCCAACAGAAGCGCCACGTCGTGATCGCCGTCAATCCGGGCGGCGACCCGTCAGTGCCAACAGCCGTGCCTGCGGGCCGGCATCGGGAGCGACGTCGACCCGCGCTCCGAACACCATCGGCCCGCGCATCCGATCAGCGATCGGCTCGTAGGCGGCGAGCGTGTGGGCCACGAGTTCGGGATCGAGAACGTCGTCGACATCGAGCGCACGGGCGAGGTCCCACGAGTGGATGGTCGTGTCGCCGACGTTCTGACCGATCGATGCATCGATCGTCGTCGGCCGGTTCCAGTCGTTCACGATCTTGTGGATGGTTCCGGGGCGGTCGAGGGCTCTCAAGACATCGTCGCGAGCGGCCGACCAGGTTGCGTACGGGTCGACGCCGGCGTGTTCGTCCTGGCGTTCCATCGGGTTCATCGGCGGCTCCGTACCGAGGATCAGAGATTCGCGGTACCGCTGGATCGCGACGACGTGACCGAGGACGTGTCGAGCCGACCAACCCGCGCACGGGGAGGCACGGTCCCAGCCGTCCGGTCCGGCGAGGCGGGCGACGTGATCGAACCCGTAGAGCGCCTTCGTGTACAACCGGAGGTTCTCGCTCACGTGGCGACCGTAGTCGCCGAGCCAACTGAGGGGTCCTGCCGCGCCGACCGAACCGACCGCGCCGAGCGACGGGGCGGGCGACGGGTTGCCGTCCCGCCGGGTCGACCTCGTCGTGTTCGATCGAGCTCCGCTCGAGATCGCGGGTCGAATCGCTCCGAGGACGTAACGTCGTTCGACGACGAGCGGCCGGTACGCGCTCGGACGGCGCACGATCTGGATCGACGAGCAGCCGCGGTTCGAGCGCGGTGGAGCGGCTCGACTCGGCGGCTACCACTCCGAACGATCAGCGAACGCTCGGGTCCGTCCATTTGCCTGGGCTCGCCGGAGCGGGGCCCGTGGCGATCTCGATCGCACGCCCGACCGTGCCGGCGCGCTGCGCCATCGCCCGGTGCTCGGGTTTGATCAATCCCGCCTGCGACGCTTCGTCGAAGAAACGGAAGAGGCTCGCGAAGTAGCCCTCGACATCGAGGAACGCGACCGGTTTGGCGATGGTTCCGATCTGGTTCCAGGTGAGGATCTCGAGCACCTCGTCGAGGGTCCCAAAGCCGCCGGGGAGGGCGATGAACCCATCGGCCCGATCGGCCATCGCCGCCTTGCGGGTGTGCATCGAGTCGGTGACGAGCAGCTCGGTGAGACCGTGATGCCCGATCTCGCGATCGACCAGCGCCTGGGGCATGAAGCCGAACACCTCGCCGCCTCGGGCGAGTGCAGCGTCGGCAACGATCCCCATCAAACCGACGCGCCCGCCCCCGTACACGACACCGTGGCCGTCGGCGGCGAGCGAGTGGCCCAGCTCGGTCGCCACCTGCGCGAACAGCGGGTCGTTGCCCTGGTTCGCACCACAGAACACGCACACCGTCGACATGGCCACAGCCTCGCACGTCGACGCGCCTGTCCGGACCCCGTCCACGTCGGCGACCGCCGGGTCCGTCGGAACGGTCAGGGGCAGCGGCGTTTCGCCGGAGCGCTGGAGCGGGATTCACCACCGCGCAGGGAGCTCGTGCCGGCTTGGGGGTCGGCGGTTACCGCAGGGTAGGTTCGGACCATGACGTCTCCCGATCTGCAGGGCGCCGCCGACGCCCTCGACCTCGCCGACACCGCCCTCGCCAAGGCGATCGCCCGTCTGACCGAGCTCGGCGGACCCGATCAGCAACAGGTGTTCGCGTACGAGCTCGCCCACGCCGGGGCCGGCATCGCCACGGCGAAGGCGATGCTCGAATACGGCGCCAGGGGCGACATCGAGGCCCAGCTCGCCTGCGGCTTCACCGCCGACGCCGTCCACGACCTCATCACCAGGCTGATCGGCCGCGAGGCCCTGTGGGGCGTCGAGGCGAGCACGCTGGCGCCCACCCACGATTTCGTCACGGCGTACCGCGACCCGGAGTTCATCGCCTCACTCGCGACGACGCCGGGTCCGCGCCATCTGAACGATGACATGGAGATGGTGCAGGACGCGTTCCGTGCCTTCGCCAACGACCGGATCGCACCTCACGCCGAACACGTGCACCGGACCAACGACGACGTCCCCGAGGCGATCATCTCCGGGCTCGCCGAGATCGGTGCGTTCGGGTTGAGCGTGCCAGCCGACTACGGCGGCTATAGCGAGGGTGGCGCGGACGAGTACCTGGGCATGGTCGTCGCGACCGAGGAGCTGAGCCGAGCCAGCCTCGGTATCGGCGGCTCGCTGATCACCCGGCCCGAGATCCTCACCCGCGCCCTCGTCAAGGGCGGCACCGAGGAGCAGAAGCTCGAGTGGCTGCCCAAGCTGGCGACCGCCGAGGTGATGCCGGCAGTCGCCGTCACCGAGCCCGACTACGGCAGTGACGTGGCCGGCATCAAGGTGACCGCCACGCCTGCGGGCGGCCCCGAGGGAGCTCCCGGCTACGTGATCAACGGCGTCAAGACGTGGTGCACGTTCGGTGCCCGCGGCGACGCGCTCGCCTTGCTGGCGCGCACCGATCCCGACCGGACCAAGGGCCACCGCGGCCTCAGCCTGTTCATCGTGCCCAAGCCGCGTGGCGACGCCCACGGGTTCGAGTTCGCGCAGGACCCGGTCGGCGATCGCGTCGGGACGATGGAGGGCCGCCCGATCGACACGATCGGCTACCGGGGCATGCACTCCTACGAGATCGCGCTGAGCGATTGGTGGGTGCCGGAGGATCACCTGGTGGGCGGCCCCGAGGGACTCGGCCGCGGGTTTTATCTGCAGATGGCCGGGTTCGAGAACGGCCGACTCCAGACCGCAGCTCGCGCGATCGGTGTCATGCAGGCCGCGTACGAGACTGCCGTCGAGTACGCCGAGAACCGCACGGTGTTCGGTGAGAACATCATCGAGTACCAGCTGATCCGGGCCAAGCTCGGGCGGATGGCCATGATCATTCAGGCGAGTCGCCAGTTCTCGTACCAGGTCGCGCGGCTGATGGCGGCCGGTGAGGGTCAGATGGAGGCCTCGATGGTGAAGGCCTACGTGTGCAAGGCAGCCGAGTGGGTCACGCGCGAGGCGATGCAGATCCACGGCGGCTTCGGGTACGCAGAGGAGTACCCGGTGAGCCGGCTGTTCGTCGACGCACGCGTGCTGTCGATCTTCGAGGGCGCCGACGAGACGCTCTGCCTGAAGGTGATCGCCCGCCGCCTCACCGCCGCCTGACCGTTGCACGTCGTGTCCGACACGGCGCAACTCAGAACAGCGAGGGGAGCTCTTCCACCGATCGGATCCGATCGAAGTCGGCGTCGGGGTGATCGTCGTAGGGGTCGACCAGGATCGGGTGCAGCCCGGCTGCGGTCGCTCCCCCCACATCCATGGTCACCGAGTCGCCGACATAGGCGATGCGCGATCGGTCGAACTCGGCGAAGTGCGCGAGCGCATGGTCGAAGATGCGGGGATCGGGCTTGGCGACACCGACGACATGGCTGTCGATCACGACCCGCATCGAGACGCACGGCCCCGGCCCGGCCTGGCAGACGCCACTGACCCGCAGCACGTGCGCGATCTGTCCGCTCGCGTTCGACACGACGCCCATCGGGACGTCCGCGTCGTCGAGGGCGCGCAGGCCGGCGAGGGTCTCGGGGATCGGCCACCGCCACAGGTGGGCCGACCGAGTGTGGTCGAGCACCTCGGCGGCATGTTCGATGTGGTCGTTGTCGACGCCGACGGTTGCGACGTAGGCAAGGTTGTAGGCGCTCCAATCGCTCTCTCCGGACCGCACCTGCGACTTGCGTGCCATCGCTGCGTAGTGGGCGCGACGGTGGATGGCGATGTCGTCGGCGCCGCCGTACGGCGCCAGTAGCGGCCGCAGCACCGTCGGGTCGGGAAGGACGAGCACCCCGCCTGCGTCGAACAGGACGGCGTCGAACCGGCTCACGACGCTCAACCGCCGAGCTCGGCGAGCTCGGCGAGCCGGGCGAGATCGATGTCGCAGAGCTCGAACACCGAGACGATGACGCTCATGTCGGTCCCGAGTGTGGGGTCGGTGAAATCGATGTTGTCGAACATGCACTCGGCCTCCTGTTGCGAGAAGCCGTTTGCGGTGAACTCGGCGATCGTCTGGTCGCGGATGCTGCCGGCCGTCGGGTCGAAGTCGTTCGGGTCGGAGTGGTCGGCGCCTGCGGTGGTGTCGTCGGCATCGTCATCGGGGATCCCGCACACCGCTTCGTTGTACGCGCCGATCCGACCCGATGCTGCCTCGATGTCGGTGTCAAGCTCGTCGATGAGCGACAGATCGGCACGCAGGAAGTCGTAGTCGACCTTCGCGAGCTCGGCCTCCAACATCACGAAGCCGTCGTAGGAGGTGGCCACGTCGGCGGCGATCTCGGGCGGTGCCGAGCCGATGGCCAGCTCGAAGGCGATCAGCATGTCGGAGAACGCAGACCGGACCGACTCGGGATCGGTGAAGTCGAAGTCGGCGGCATCGAGGGCGTCGGAGGCGGCTTCGACGTCGCGTGCGGCGATGCACCAGTCGGAGTCCGGGTCTCCGGTGGGTTCGTCCGAGAGCGTGTCGTCCGTCGCCGCGACGTCGTCGTCGACGAGGATGCCGCACTCGACCTCGTTGTACTCCTCGATCCGGGCCGTGGCCTCGTCCATCTCGGTGCTCAGCACGTCGAGCTCCGTGAACGAGGCCTCGTCGATGCGAGTGACGTCGTACTCGGCGTCCGAGAGGAGGCCGGCCAGGGCGTCGACCCCGTCCGCCGAGATGTTCACGTCCGCGAGAATCGTGTCAGGAGCGGCGCGGGCAGCCTCATCGAGGAGACCCTGCAACTCGCCGATCGCGGCTTCGACCGACTCCGGATCACTGCCGATGAGTTCGTCGAACGCACTGTCGCTGTCCTCGATCCGCCGGGCGAGTTCGCACCAATCGCCTGCCTCCGCGAGGGCGCCGTCACCCTCGCCGTCACCGCCGCCGCACGCCGCGAGCACGAGGGCAACGACGAGGCCCGGCACCAGCCGCCTCCTCGCCCACCTGGTCGTCAACCGCTCGGTCATGGCACGCGACGCTACCGGGCACCATCGGCCGAACGGGGCAGCATCCCGGGGGCACCTGCCGCAGGGGAACCATCCCGGCGAACCATCCGGCGGCGACGAACGGCAGGGCGAGGCATCGGCAGCATGCCGGCAATAGGGTGATCCGGAATGGGCGTGTTCCACTGGATCTTCGGCAAGCATCCGCCGCGGCCGCCCGATCCGGACCGGACCGCAGAGGCGGCATGGTTGCCGTTGTGGCAGGCGCAACTCGTGCTGCACGAGCTGTGGGAGCGCGAGATCCCCGCCGTGATGAGCGAGGACTTCACGTCGCACCTCCGATTCGGCGCACGCGAACCGATGGCGAGGATCTACGTCATGGAACCGCGCCTCGCCGACGCCGAGACGGTCATCGAGGAGGTGACCGGTTACCCGCCGGCCCACCAGGGCATGTGAGCGCTCAGAACGGGCTGGAGCGGAGCAACTCGGGCGCAATCTGACAATCCGGCCGCAGGGCCGCGGCGACGTCGCCGCCGACACCATCGCACGACGCCACGTGGGTCACCAGCTCGATCGGCAGATCGTCGACATCGAGGTCCCACGCCTCGTGCCCGGCGACCAGTCGCTCACCGATCGCGTCGACGTACTCGCTCGGCAGTCGGCGACCGACGCCGGTCACGAGCCAGACTGGAGTGTCGACCGATCTCGCCACCGCCGCGACCACATGCGACCCGACCGGTGCGAGCGCTCGGGTCGGGCAGGCCGCGACCGCCTCGACGATCGCGACGTCTGCGATCGCGGCCGCCCGCGCGAGCGACTCGGCCGGAATCGGTTCGCACTCGATGTCGAGCCGTTCGAGCCGTTGCATGAAACCCGACGCTTCGTGGCGGCTGTCGGCACACAGCACGCGAACGTCGCCCCGTCGCACCAGAGCTGCGCCACCGATCTCGGGCCACCCGATGGTCAGCACCGCCGCGTCGTCGGGGAGCGCCGCGGCGATCGTGCGCGGGGCGGCATCGTCGTCGATGTGATCGGCGAGCTCCCAGGCGAGCGCCGACGGATCGTCGGACGTCAACAGTCGGGCGCACATCCACCAGAGCGGACCGGCCTCCGGGTGTCGCTCGACGATGCGACGGCATGCGATCACCAGGTTCGCGTGGTCAGCGCGCAGCGAGCCGAGCGCCATCGCCGCTTCCCGCACGAGCGACGACGCATCGGCGCCACGAGCGCGAGCGACGTACCGGAGGTGCTCGATGGGGTGCACGTCCGTACGGTACGTCATCCACGGGCCGATGTCCCCCGTTCGCACGTCCGGAGTCGTGCGGGCCGCCGGTGGTTGGGGTGGGCAACGGTGGGATCGGTAGGATCGCTCGCCGTGGCGACGAAACTGCCGAACGACCTCTCCCTCAAGCCGCTCGACGGCGAGGCCCGCGGCCTCGAGGAATGGCTCACGACGTTCCACCTCGCATGTGTCGTGCTCGATCCGTTCACGAACGAGAGCTCCTGGATCCTCAAGTCTGCGGTGCGCATCCTCGAGGGATTCCGTGGGTCGCACGCCCGCGTGAACTTCGTGGTCACGGCCTCCGACGACGACGTCAGCGCGTTCGTCGGGCCGCTCGCCGATCAGTTTCTCGTGTTCTGCGACCCGGACCGGTCGATCGTGCGGGCGATGGGGCTCGAACAGCTCCCGGCGTTCGTCTTCGTGCGAGTCGACGGGGTCGCGGTCGCGTCCGCCGAGGGCTGGAACGCAGCCGAGTGGCGCCAGGTCGCCGAGGCCATCGCCGCCACCACGAGCTGGAGCGCGCCGACGATCCCGGCGCCGGGGGACCCGGGCCCGTTCGCCGGCTCGCCGGCCTCCGGCTGAGCGTGCCCGATCCGTCGCGACCGGCCCTCCCCGACCTCCCGGTCGCCGAGACGTTCGGCGAGCTCCGCCGGGCGCTCGCCGATCGAAGCCGTGCGGTCCTCGTCGCACCACCCGGTGCCGGCAAGACCACCCTCGTCCCGCTGGCACTGCTCGACGAACCGTGGTTGGGCGAGCGACGCATCGTCGTCCTCGAACCCCGCCGGTTGGCGACGCGGGCGGCCGCACGGCGAATGGCCGACCTGCTCGGCGAGTCCGTCGGCGACACGGTCGGCTACCAGACCCGCGACGAACGTCACATCGGCCCGGCGACGCGGGTCGAGGTCGTCACCGAGGGGATCTTGACGCGACGTATTCAGCACGATCCGGATCTACCCGGCGTCGGGATGATCGTCTTCGACGAGGTTCACGAGCGCAACCTCCCCACCGACCTCGGGCTGGCGTTGGCGCTCGACGCGGCAGCCAACATCCGACCCGACCTCGCGATCCTGGCGATGTCGGCGACACCCGACACGACCGCTCTGCTCCGCGTGCTCGGCGACGTCCCCGTCGTCGAGAGCGACGGTCGGATGCATCCGGTCGACGTTCACTGGGTCCCGCGAGCGCGGGGCGATCGCATCGAGCAGGCGACGGCGGCGGTAGTGGTGCGGGCACTGCTCGAGCAGACCGGTGACGTGCTCGTCTTCCTCCCAGGCGTCGGCGAGATCATGCGGACACAGTCAGCCCTCGCCGGGCTGGTGGATCCCGACGTGGACATCCATCCGCTCGCCGGCGCGCTGTCGCTCGCCGAGCAGGATCGAGCGCTCGCGCCCTCGCCGCCGGGCAGGCGTCGGGTGGTCCTCAGCACCGACATCGCCGAGACGTCGCTGACGGTCGACGGCGTGCGGGTCGTGGTGGACTCCGGGCTGGCACGTGCGCCACGCTTCGACGTCCGGACCGGCATGACGCGCCTCACCACGATCACCACGAGCCGCTCCTCGGCCGACCAGCGGGCCGGGCGGGCCGGGCGGGTCGAGCCAGGCGCCTGCTACCGGCTGTGGAGCAGGATCGAACACGGCAGTCGCCAGTCCCACCGGAGCCCCGAGATCGAGGAGGTCGACCTCGCCGGCCTCGTGCTCGAGGTCGCAGCGTGGGGGACACCGCTCGACCAGCTGCGATTCGTCACGCCGCCGCCGCGCAAGGCCGTGCGGGCCGGAGAGGAACTGCTGCACGACCTCGAAGCGCTCGATGCCGACGGACGCATCACCGACATCGGGCGGCGCATGCTCGGGCTCCCGGTGCACCCGCGCCTCGCCCGCATGCTCGTCGCGGAACCGACGCCGCTCGGATGCGCACTGGCGGTGCTGATCGACGAGCGCGACATGTTCCGTGGGCACCCCGACGACCTCCCGGCCGACCTCTCGTTGAGGCTCCGCGTCCTCGCCGGGCGCGACTCGCACGATCAGGCCGATGCACGCACCGTGCGTCGACTCCGCGATCGCACGGACGATCTCGCCCGACGGATGCGGATCCGCTTCGATCCCGATCTCATCGATGCCGACCGCGCCGGCGGTGCGCTGCTGCACGCCTTCCCCGATCGGTTGGCCGCCCGACGGCGGCCGGGTCAGTTCCAGCTCCGAACCGGGTCAGGGGCCTGGCTGCCCGACACCGATCCGCTCGCGCACGAGGCGTTCCTCGTCGCAGCCGACCTCGACGGCCGCCGCGATCGGTCTCGGATCCGCCTCGCGGCTGCGCTCGATGCCGACGACGTCGCATTGACGTTCGGCGACGAGGTCGACGAGCGGATCGAACTGGTGTGGGACGACGCACGCGACGACCTCGTCGAACGCGTCGAACGCCGACTCGGATCGATGCAGCTCGGATCGACGACGCGCCGACCCGCGCCGGGTGACGCGACCACCGAGGCTCTGATGGCCCGCGTCCGGGCGACCGGTCTCGCCGTGCTCGGCTGGTCGGCCGGATCGATCGACCTGCGACGACGCATCTGCTATCTCCACCGCACCGTCGGCGTCCCGTGGCCGGACTGGAGCGTCGAGACGCTCGTCGATACCGTCGGCGTCTGGTTGGCACCGTACGTGCCAGGGGCGACCGGTCGGCGCGATCTCGAGCACGTCGATCTCGAGATGGTGCTGCGATCGCAGTTGCCGTGGCCGCAAGGCGGCGAACTCGACGACGCCGCCCCGCCCAGGCTGGCGCTGCCGACAGGGCGGTCGGTCCCGATCGACTACGCCGGAGACGACCCCGTGGCACACGTGCGCGTCCAAGACCTGTTCGGCACCACGGTCCACCCGACCGCCGGTGGTCGGCCGATCGTCCTGCACCTCCTGTCGCCTGCCGACCGCGCGATCCAGATCACCAGCGATCTGCCTGGCTTCTGGGCGGGGTCGTGGGCCGAGGTCCGCAAGGATCTGGCGGGCCGCTATCCCAAGCACCGCTGGCCCGATGACCCGGCGACCGCGACGCCGAAGCGGCTGAAGGATCGCTGATGCTCGCCGTGATCGGGCTCAGCCCGTGGATCGCAGCCACCGCAGTCGCGATCGTCGTCCTGGGATCGGCACTCCAGGCATCGATCGGTGTCGGGCTCGGGCTCGTCGCCGCGCCGACGCTGAGCTTGATGGATCCAGCGTTCATCCCGGGTGCATTGACGGTCTGCGTCGTGCCGCTCACCGTCGGCATGACGGTCCGCGAGCTCGACCACGTCGATCGCAGCATCTTCCGGGCCGTCGCCGGACGGTTCGTCGGCGTGGTCGTCGGCGCCTGGCTCGTGGCGAGTACCGGTCAGCGATCGGTGGCCATCGTCGTCGGGATCAGCGTGCTGATCGCCGTGATCGCATCGATGACCGGTCTGCGGTTTGCCCCGACCCGACGCAACCTCATGATCGCTGGCACGGCTTCGGGCTTCTCGGGCACCGTGGCCGGTGTCGGCGGACCACCGATGGCGCTCACCTACCAGCACGCCGACCCTCGAACACTCCGAGCATCGCTGGCGGCGTTCAACACGATCGGCTCGATGTTCACGATCCCGAGTCTGGCGATCGCCGGCGTCATCGGCCGGCGCGAGCTCCAGCTCGCGCTGATGCTGATCCCGGGCGTCCTGGCCGGACTCTGGATCGGCCAGTTCACGATCGCACGGATTCCGCCGGAACGGGTGCGACCGTTCGTTCTGGTTGCCTGCGCCGGCTCGGCGCTCGTCCTGCTCGCCCGCGAACTGTCCTGAGCGCTCGTCGTCGCCTGTGCGACCCCGAGCCATCGCACCTAGGGTTCGCGGCATGGCTGATGCTCACGCTCCCGACGACGACTTCGGCTTCACGGAGCTGCTCCCACTCGGCGCCGACGACACGCCGTACCGGCTCGTCACCACCGATGGGGTGTCGACGTTCGACACCCCGGAGGGGACGTTCCTGAAGGTCGAAACCGATGCGATCCGCCGCCTCACCGCCGAGGCGATGCGCGACATCGCCCACTTCCTGCGACCGGCCCACCTCCAGCAGCTCCGCAACATCCTCGACGACCCCGAGGCCAGCGCGAACGATCGCTTCGTGGCGACCGATCTCTTGAAGAACGCTGCGATCTCCTCGGGTGGCGTGCTGCCGATGTGCCAGGACACCGGTACGGCGATCGTCAAGGCGAAGAAGGGTCAGTTCGTGTTCACCGGAGGGGGCGATGAGCGTGCCATCGCACGCGGGATCCAGGACACCTACCTGACGAGCAACCTCCGGTACAGCCAGATGGCGCCGCTCACGATGTACGAGGAGCAGAACACCGGGACCAACCTTCCCGGAGAGATCAAGATCTCGGCCGTCGACGGTGACGCCTACAGGTTCCTCTTCATCGCCAAGGGCGGTGGGAGTGCCAACAAGAGCTTCCTCTACCAGGAGACCAAGGCACTGCTCAACGAGGCCACCCTGCTGCCGTGGGTGTTCGACAAGATGCAGTCGCTCGGAACATCGGCCTGCCCGCCATACCACCTGGCGGTGGTGATCGGCGGCACCTCGGCCGAGTTCGCGGTCGAGACCGCGAAGCTGGCGTCGACCAAGTACCTCGACTCGCTCCCGACCAGCGGTGACCTCACCGGACACGGTTTCCGCGACATCGAGCTCGAGGGCAGGCTGCTCGAACTGGCGCAGACCACCGGGATCGGCGCCCAGTTCGGTGGCAAGTACTTCTGCCACGACGTCCGTGTGGTGCGCTTGCCACGTCACGGCGCGAGCTGCCCCGTCGCGATGGCCGTGTCGTGCTCGGCCGACCGTCAAGCACTCGGCAAGATCACCCGGGACGGCGTGTTCCTCGAGCAACTCGAGACCGATCCCGCACGGTTCCTGCCCGAGACGACGCACGACGATCTCGATGACGCCGACGTCGTCCGCATCGACCTCAACCGTCCGATGGCCGAGATTCGTGGCGAGCTCTCGAGGTACCCCGTCAAGACCCGGGTGATGTTGACCGGCCCGATGGTGGTCGCGCGCGACATCGCCCACGCCAAGATCAAGGAGCGGCTCGACGCCGGCGAACCGATGCCGCAGTACCTCCAGGACCACTGCGTGTACTACGCAGGCCCGGCCAAGACGCCGGAGGGCTATGCGTCAGGGTCGTTCGGGCCGACGACCGCCGGTCGGATGGATGCGTACGTCGAGCAATTCCAGGCCATGGCTGGTTCGATGATCATGCTGGCCAAGGGCAACCGCTCGAAGCAGGTCACCGACTCGTGTGAGGAGCACGGCGGCTTCTATCTCGGCTCGATCGGCGGGCCTGCGGCCAGGCTGGCACTCGACAACATCCGCAAGGTCGAGGTGCTCGAGTACCCCGAGCTCGGGATGGAGGCGGTCTGGAAGATCGAGGTCGACGATTTCCCGGCCTTCATCGTGGTCGACGACAAGGGCAACGACTTCTATGCCCAGGTCAGGATCGAAGCCGCCGAGCGGGCGACCCGAGTCAGCCTGAGCTGAGGGTCGGACCGATCGCGACCTCGGCGTGCGTCCAGCCGACCGGGCCGCGACGACCGGGCCGACGATCGTGCAGCGGACAGCCTCCAACACCCATCTTCTGTTGTGTGTATTCGGAATGGGCCGTATGCTTCGGATCGCCTGCGATCCCCACCCTTCGATCACGAACCTTCGCCACCAGAACCACCTCGAACAGCGACCCGCTGAGATCGGAGCCATCGATGGCCTCATCGTTCCCCAACCGTGACGAGCTCGTCGGCCACAACCGCTCATGGGCGGCGTCGTTCGCCGGCGCCGACCTCCAGGTTCAGCCGACTCGACGGCTGGCGGTGGTCGCGTGCATGGACTCACGCATCGACTCCTTCGCCGTACTCGGACTCGGCAACGGCGAGGCCCACATCATTCGCAACGCCGGCGGCGTGATCACCGACGACGTCGTCCGCAGCCTGTGTCTCTCGCAGCGCTTCCTGGGCACCCAGGAGATCCTGCTCATCCATCACACCGACTGCGGCCTGCAGAAGGTCGACGAGGCCGTGTTCCGCGACGAGCTGGCCGCCGAGGTGGGCGTCAAGCCGTGGTGGTCGGTCGAAGCGTTCGACGATCCGTACGAGGACGTGCGTCAGTCGATCCAACGATTGATGATGACCCCGTTCCTCCAACACAAGGAGCACATCTCCGGTTTCGTCTACGACGTGACCGACGGTCTCCTCCACGAAGTCGGCCTCGAGGGCTGATCCCGGCGGCCGGTCGGACTCCGGTTCGGCCCGTCGACGCCCGACGGTCCGTTCCCGAGGGCCTGTGCTCAGACGTCAGCGATGCCGTTCACGGCGCGGAGGAGGTCAGCGATCGTGGTGCGCTGCTCGAGCGGATGACGCAAGGGGCGGTCGGCGTCGACGTGATAACGGTTCCGTCGACCGATCCGCTCGCGGCGCAGGAACCCGGCGTCCTCGAGCTCGTGGAGGATCCGCTGCACCGCACCTTCCGTGATGCCCACCAGCTGGCTGATGTCGCGTTGTCGGAGTTCCGGTTCGCGGCTGATTGCGATCAGCACATGGGCATGGTTCGTGAGGAAGGTCCAGCCCGGTCGCGAGGTCGTTTCGGATCCGATCGAGGGTTGGGATTCCACACGCAGATCATAGATGTTCGACGGGGTGTGAACGACCTCCGGCGAGATGACGGTCACGCGTCTGTCGTCCAGCTCGTGCTCACGGGGGAACAGCGGACGGCGGACGGTGGCCATCTCCAGAAACGCATCCGAACATACCTTTTCGATGAGGTCAAATAGAGGGAAGATGTACGGCCGCGGCTGATATGCTGCCGCCGACAATCGAGGTGCGCCGGGAAGTCGGGTCGGCAATCATCCCCCATGATTCTCGCCGTCCTCATCCTCCACCTCGTCCTCGGACTCGGCATCACCGCGTTCCACCGCGTGCTCGGCCGTCGTGGCTTCGCATGGGCCGCGATCGCACCGTTGCTCACCCTCGTCTGGTTGATCACCGTCGCCGGCGACGTGCTCGACGGCGATCCCGTCGAGCAGACGGTGCGCTGGGTGCCACAGCTCGACCTGACGATCGGGATGCGACTCGATCCACTCGGTGCCGTGATGGTCGGACTCGTCTCCGGCATCGGACTCCTCGTCTGCCTGTTCGCGCTCGAGTACTTCTCCCACCCGACCCCGGGGACCGGCCGACTGGCGGGTCTCCTCACGCTCTTCGCCGGCGCGATGCTCGGCGTTGTCCTGTCCGATCACCTCCTCGCGCTCTTCGTGTTCTGGGAACTGACGTCCGTCACCTCCTACCTGCTCATCGGCAACGACGACACCAACCCGCGTGCGCGCGACGCGGCGCTGACCGCCGTGCTGATCACCGGTGCGGGTGGCCTCGTCATGCTCGCCGGACTCGTGCTGATCGGCCAATCAGCCGGCACCTACCTGATCAGCGAGCTCATCGTCGCCCCGCCGACCGGCACCACCGTGACCACGGGCCTCGCGCTCGTGCTGGTCGGCGCGTTCACGAAATCGGCGCAACTGCCGTTCGCCGGCTGGCTGCCCGGAGCGATGGTCGCACCGACCCCCATCAGCGCCTACCTCCACGCGGCGACGATGGTGAAGGCCGGCGTCTACCTCGTCGCCCGGCTGTCGCCCATGTTCGCCGATGCCGTCACCTGGCGTCCGGTCGTGTTGATCGTCGCATCGGCGACGATGATCGTCGGTGGGTGGCGGGCACTGCGGCAGCACGATCTGAAGCTGCTCCTGGCCTACGGCACGATCAGCCAGCTCGGCTTCATGATGTTGCTGTTCGGGATGGGCGTCGACGACCTCGCCCAAGCCGGCATCGTCGTGCTGATCGCGCACGGCGCGTTCAAGGCTGCGCTGTTCATGGTCGTCGGGATCATCGACCACCAGGTCGGCACGCGCGACGTCCGACGGTTGCACGGCTTCGGACCGACCTGGCGGCCCGTCACGCTGATCAGTGTCGTCGCAGCCTCATCGATGGCCGGGTTCCCGCCACTGATCGGGTTCATCGGCAAGGAGAAGGGTCTCGACGCCGCGCTCCACGGCGACTTCGGTGGGGCGACGGCGCTCGTGGTGGTCTTCGTGGTCGGTTCCGTGCTGACGGTGGCCTACTCGGGTCGCTTCGTACTCGGCGTGCTGGGTCGATTCGGCGCGGCGGAGCACGAGCAACGGAGCGCGGGGGCCGCGCCGCCGTCGGTTGCGTTCGTCGCGCCCGCCGTTCTGCTCGCCGGTGTCTCGATCGTCGCCGGCGTCGCCCCGATGCTCATCGACGAGACCGTGCGCTCGGCCACCGTGGCCCTCTACCCGGCCGGCTCACCGAAGACCGTCGTGTTGTGGGCCGGCGCCAACCTCGCACTGCTGCTGTCGGTCCTGATCATCGCCACCGGTCTGGCGTTGGTGCGAGCACGGGTGCCGATCGAGAGCGCCCAGGCAGCGTTCGGGCGACGCACCGCCTCGCTACCCGACGCAGATCGTGTGTTCTGGTCGATCGTCACCGGCACGTCCGCGTTCGCGAAGCGAGTGACCAGGTTCGTCCAGAACGGTTCGCTCCCGATCTACCTGATGGTGATCCTCGCGGTCGCTGCGATCCTGCCGCTCGGTCCGGCGATGAGTGCGCTCGACAGCTGGCCCGACATCATCGGAACCTGGGCGCACATCCCGATCGCGATCGTCATCATCGTCGCCGCCGTCGGCGCGACCGTGGTGCGACGCCGCATCGCGGCAGCGTTGATGCTGGGGGCGGTCGGTTTCGCCATGGCCGGGTTCTACGTGCTCCAGGGAGCCCCGGACCTCGCCCTCACCCAGTTCGCCATCGAGACCCTCGCCACGGTGCTGTTCGTGCTCGTCCTGCGTTTTCTCCCGCGTCGGTTCACCGACGTCAGGTCGGTCGTGACGACATCCATCCGGCTGGCCGTGTCCGGATTGGTCGGCGTCACCATCTTCGTGTTCGCCCTGGTCGCCGCCGAGGCCCGATCCGACGTCGCCGCCCCGTCGATCTCCGAGGAGATGATCGAGCGCTCGGTGCCCGACGGCAAGGGGTCGAACGTGGTCAACGTGATCCTGGTCGATTTCCGTGGGCTCGACACGCTCGGCGAGATCACGGTCCTCGTGGTCGCCGCGCTCGGCGCCGTCGCGCTCGCCCGCACCGCTCGAGGTCCGCGTGACGACCCGGCCGACGGGCGCCCGCTCGACCGGCTCCCGCTCGTGGAGGCATCGTCACGTTTGCTCTACGCAAGCATCCTCGTCCTGTCGATCTACTTCCTGTTCGCGGGCCACAACCAGCCTGGCGGTGGGTTCGTCGGGGGCCTCACCGTGGGCGCGGCGATCAGCCTGCGGTACATCTCCGGCGGCGTGTCCGCCGTTCGTAACTCGGTCCGCCTGGCGCCTTGGACGATCCTCGGCGGTGGTCTCGCGATCGCCGTGACCACTGCGCTCGCACCGCTGCTCAGCGGCAACTCACTGCTCGAGCACGCGTCGTTCGAGTGGGATCTCCCGCTCTTCGGGACGATCAAGACCACGACGGCGTTGCCCTTCGACATCGGCGTGTTCCTGGTCGTGGTCGGGCTCGTGCTCATGGCCTACGAGGCGTTCGGCGACGACGCTGTCTCCGACGAGTCAGAACCAGCCGATGGTCCGATCGGCGCCCTGCGATGAGCGTTCTCCTGGCGTTCGTGGCCGCCGTGCTCTTCGCCTGCGGTACCTGGTTGCTCATGCAGCGCCGTCTGTCCCGGATCATCATCGGGGTCGGCTTGCTCGGCCACGGTGCGAACCTCCTCCTCGTCACCGCGGGCGGGCCACCGGGCCGAGCCCCGATCATCGGCGGCGACGCTGACGGCGCGTTCGCAGATCCGCTGCCGCAGGCTCTCGCGCTCACGGCGATCGTCATCACCTTCGGCGTGACGGCCTTCCTCCTCGCGCTCGGCTATCGCAGCTGGCAGATCACCCGTGACGACCGTGTCGAAGACGATGTCGAGGACCGATACATCGAGCGCCTGCACGCCGACCGGGCCGAAGCACCCTTCGATCCCGACGACCCCGACGATCCCGATCGGATCGCCCGCGGGGACACCGGGCGGGAGGTGCCCCGATGACGGGCCTCGTCCCGCTACCGGTCGCGATCCCACTCATCGCCGCTGCCGCGTCGATCCTCGGCGGCCGTTGGCGGGTGTTCCAGCGGACGGTGAGCCTGCTCTCCCTCACCGCCGTGCTCGCCGTGAGCATCGTGCTGCTCGCCGGTGCCGACGACGACGGGTTCGTCGTCCACCGCTCCGGTGGCTGGCCGGCACCACTCGGCGTGACGCTGGTGGTCGATCGGCTGGCCGGTCTGATGCTGGTCGTGTCGTCGCTCGTCCTCCTCGCCGTCATGGTGTACGCGATCGGTCAGGCTGGTCAGGAGCGCCAGCGCGTGGCGTTCCACCCGCTCTATCTCGTGCTCGCCGGCGGTGTGTCGGCCAGCTTCGTCACCGCCGACCTGTTCAATCTGTTCGTGGCCTTCGAGATGATGCTCGCCGCCAGCTACGTCCTCATCACCCTCGGAGGGCGACCCGATCAGGTGCGCTCCGGCATGAGCTACGTGGTCATCAGCCTCGTGGCGTCGACGTTGTTCATCACCGTGCTCGCCCTGTTGTACGCGAGCACCGGCACCGTCAACATGGCCGATCTCAGCGTCCGCATCGCCGAGCTCGGCGGTGGTGTCCGGGCTGCGTTTGCGCTCGCGCTGCTCGTCGTGTTCGGGATCAAGGCCGGATTGTTCCCGCTCTTCTTCTGGCTGCCCGACAGCTACCCGACCGCTCCCGGGCCCGTGACCGCCATCTTCGCCGGACTGCTCACCAAGGTCGGCGTGTACGCGATCATCCGCACCCAGACCCTGCTCTTCGACGTGCCCGACTGGATGGGCACCGTGCTGATCGTCGTCGCGGTGCTGACGATGGTCGTCGGCGTGTTGGGCGCGATCGCGCAGGACGACATGAAGCGCATCCTGGCGTTTCACATCATCAGCCAGATCGGCTACATGATCTTCGGCCTCGGCCTGTTCACAGTGGCGGGTCTCGCCGGCGCGGTCTTCTACATCGTGCACCACATCATCGTGAAGACCGCGCTGTTCCTCGTCGCCGGACTCGTCGACCGTCGCGCCGGTTCCAGCAGGTTGTCGGAAGTCGGCGGCCTGGTCCGCTCGGCTCCGATGCTCGCCGTGCTGTTCGCCGTCCCGGCACTCAGCCTGGCGGGAATCCCACCCTTCTCGGGGTTCCTGGCCAAGTTCGCACTCGTCGACGCCGGACTCGATGCCCGCTCGTGGTGGGCGGTCGCCGCAAGTCTGACCGTGGGGTTGCTCACCCTGTTCTCGATGACGAAGATCTGGGCCGGCGCGTTCTGGGGCGAACCCGACGAGCAGCCGCGTCGCGAGCCCCGGACGCGCGAGCGACTGGGTGGGCCGGCGGCGATGATCGGCGCCACCGCGGTGCTGGGTCTGGCATCGATCGCCGTCAGCCTGTGGGCCGGCGCCCTGTACGACGTGTCGGAGCGCGCCGGACTCGATCTGCTCGAACCGAGCCGGTACGTCGAGGCGATCCTGGAGCCGGATCGATGAGCGCGATCCGGATCTCGGGCAACCTGTTCTGGATCACCGGGCTCTGGGTGCTGCTGTGGGGCGACCTGTCGATCGCCAACGTCGTGTCCGGCCTGGCGGTCGGCGTGATCGTGCTCTCAGCCGCCCAACTCCCCCGTCTCGCACCGACCGGCGGCGGCGCCGTCCGCATCGCTCCGCTGGCCACGGCGTACTTCGTCCTCTACGTGCTCGTGAAGCTGGTCGAGGCGAACCTGGTGCTCGCCTGGGAGATCATCACTCCCCGGAACCGGATCAACACCGGGGTCGTCGCTGTGCCACTTCGAACCGAGTCGAGCCTCTCGATGATGATCGTCGCCAACGTCATCACGCTCACCCCCGGCACCGTCACCCTGGAGGTCGCCGGTTCGCCGCCGGTGCTGTACGTCAACGTGTTGCACCTGCACGATCTCGGGCGCGTGCGCCGTGATCTGCTCCGGATCGAGGAGCTGTCGGTACGAGCGTTCGGCTCGGCAGAGGCACGCGAGCAGCTGATGTCGAGCGGTGTGGCGCTCGACGGACGGAAGGCTCGTTCGTGATCGTCCTCGCATCCGTGATCTTGTCGATCGCCGCACTGCTGTTCGTGGCGCGTCTGTTGCTCGGGCCGACCGTGCCCGATCGAGTGATCGCGCTCGACGGGCTCCTGGTCACGGTCATGTGCGCGGTGCTGGTCGCGGCATCCGACGCGGACTCCTCGATCGGGATCGACACCGTGCTCGTCGTCGCCCTGCTGGGGTTCGTCGGCACCGGTGTGCTGGCGCGCTACGTGGAGCAGCGAGGCGGATGATGGACGTCATCGGTGGCGTGTTCCTCGTGGCCGGCGCGCTGTTCATCCTGCTGGCGGGTGTCGGAGTCGTGCGATTCGACGACATCTATGCCCGCATGCACGCGGCGGCGAAGGGCCCCGCGCTCGGAGTGCTCCTCATCGGTGTCGGCACGATCCTGTCGATCCGTTCCGTGCAGGCGGTCGTCGCCGTGCTCCTCGTCGTCGCACTCCAATTCGTGACTGGACCGGTCGGTACCCACATGCTCGGCCGTTCGGTCTACCGGCGTCTGCGTCCACCGCTGAGCGACACCGACGAACTGGCGGACGCCGAACGCGAACGCCCGAGCTGACGGGGACGTACCCGATCGCAGCCCCGACCCAGGACGCGAGCGGAGCGGTCCTCTCGTTCCGCTCGTGTCCTCCCTCCCCGTCCGTCGCGTGCGTGGGCCGCCGAAACCCCGTTCAGGGCGCCAGCGATCGCGAGCCAGGCCGAGCCGAGCATCCGGATCGGGAACGCCGATGTCCGTGCTGATCCCACTATTCTCGCCGTGGGCGGGGTGCCGGGAGCGGCGCCACTCGACGAAGGGAATTGCCATGAACGACGAAGTGACGGTTGCGCCGCGTCCGAGTCCGATCTTCAAGCGAGCCGCCGTCGGCGTGGCGGTCCTCGCATCGATATCCATGGCGGGCGTCGTGGGGGCGACGTTCAACGGCTCGAGAACGACGGGGTCGGGCGCCGGCCGCGCCGTGCTGAGCTGCCCGGGGGGCATGAGCCGGCTGGGTCATCCGTTCGACGAGCAGATGTCGGTCTTCCCAGGTGACCCCGCGATTCACGTCGCCGACGAGTACACCGTCGACAACGACGGCTTCAAGGTCGAGGACATCGATACCGGAGCGCACGCAGGCACCCACCTCGACGTGCCGGCCCACTTCATCGACGGGGCGCGCACCGTCGACCAGCTCGCCGCTGACGAGTTCGTGTGGCCCGCGTACAAGATCGACGTCCGCGGAATGACCTTCACGGACAACCTCGTCCAGCCGAGCGACATCAAGGCCTACGAGCTGATCCACGGCCGCATCAAGCCGGGCTCGATCGTCATTCTCCAGACCGGCGCCGAGCAGTACTTCGGGCTCGACGGGCCGGGGGACGCTCGTGGCGTCGACGGCGACGACAACGCCGACAACACCGACGACCTCTTCGATTTCGTCAACGCCGGCTTCTCGGGCGACGCGGTGCAGTGGATGTTCGACCGCCGCCACATCGACGGTGTGGGCGCTGATGCCTACGGCCCCGATGCGGCAACCGATGTCAACTTCGATGCGACGTACACGGCACTGCTCAATGACGGTGTCGCACTGGTGGCGCTGGCAAACCTCGACGCCCTCACCGTCGACAAGGACGTGATCATCGCGTCGACGGTCGCGGTCGCAGGGGGATCCGGTTTCACCACCGATCCCATCGCATGCCACGGGCATCCGTCCGCTCGGGGCGCAGGCAACCACTGACCGATCGGCCTCGACCGCAGAACGCGCAATCGCGAGCCGCTGAGCCCAGTCCGCTCAAGCGAGGCTGACGAGCTCGAGCCAGTCGTCGCTGAAGTAGTCGACGTCGCCGTCGGGCATCAGCAGCACCTTGGTCGGAGCCAGCTCGGTCACGAACTCGGTGTCGTGGCTGACGAAGATGATCGAGCCCTTCCAGATCTTCAGCGCGTCGGCGACCGACTGCCGCGACGGCGGATCGAGGTTGTTGGTCGGCTCGTCGAGCAACAACAGGTTGTTGCGACCGACCATCAGCATCGCGAGCGCCAACTTCGTCTTCTCACCACCCGACAGTGTTCCGGCGTCCTGGAACACCTTCTCGCCCGACAGGCCCATCATGCCGAGCAGGCCGCGCAGCTCGGTCTCGGTCAGTTCGACGTCGGGAGGTACGTCGGCACGGATGTTGTCGAGCAGCGATGCCTGCACGTCGAGGTTGTCGTGCTCCTGGGCGTAGTACCCCGCGTGCACCTGGTAGCCGAACTCGAAGTGACCCAGATCGGCATCCGTCTCACCGGCGAGGATGCGGAGCAGACTCGTCTTGCCGGCGCCGTTCAGGCCCAGCACGAGCAACCGCTCGCCGCGACCGAGATCGAAACCGACGTCTTCGAACACGGCCGGCCCGCCGTAGCCCTTGCAGAGCGCGTGCGCCTCGATGACGGTCTGTCCGCACGACGGCGGATCGGGGAAGCGCACGGTCAGCGTCCTGGCTGAGCGGGGCGCCTCGACCTTCTCGGCCGCGAGCCGCGCGATCCGCTTCTCGATGCTGTGCGCCTGGGCGGCCTTGGTCGCCTTCGCGCCGAAGCGATCGACGAACTTCTGCATGCGCGCGATCTCGCGGTCCTGCTCGGCCGCCTGCTTGGCGAGCCGCCGTTCGTCCTCGGCGCGCGCACCGACGTATTGGCTGTAGGTGCCCTTGTATTCGACGACGTTCCCGGTCGCGGTCTCCGTGGCGCGATCGAGGTGGAGGACTCGCGTGATCGCCTCGTCGAGCAGGTCGAGGTCGTGACTGATCACGAGCAACGCCCCGCGGTACTGGCGCAGGAAACCCATCAGCCAGGTCTTGGCGTCGATGTCGAGGTGGTTGGTGGGTTCGTCGAGACACAGCACGTCGCTCCCGGCGAACAGGATGCGCGCGAGCTCGACGCGTCGGCGCTCGCCGCCCGACAGCACCCCGATCGGCAGCTCCACACGGTCCTCGCCGATACCCAGACCGGCGGCGAGCGCCCGCGCCTCGCTCTCGGCCGAGTACCCACCACTGATGCGGAACTGCTCCTCGGCACGGCTGTAGCGCGAGACGTTCTGGTCGCTGGGCGACTCCTCCATCGCGATGCGGAGCTTCTCGATCCGGACGAGCTCATCGTCGATCCCGCGTCCTGACAGCACGTGGTGTACAGCCGCCCGCGCCTCGTGTGCGCCGTCGATCTTCGGGTCCTGTGGGAGATAGCCGAAGCCGCCCCTCCGGACCACCTTGCCCGCCGCCGGATCGGCGGCACCACCGAGCACCTTGAACAGGGAGGTCTTTCCGGCGCCGTTGCGCCCCACGATCCCGACCTTGTCCCGGGGCATGACGGTGAAGCTGGCGTCGGCGACGACGAGCCGACCACCAACTTCCACCGACAGTGCCTGAGCCTGGATCATCGGTCCAGGCTACGGTGAGGTGCTGTGACGGCCACGGTGACATCCGCCGATCCCCGTCGGACCGCGCTGGCGGCACCGATCGCGGTCGGGTGCTGCGCAGCTGCTGCAGCCGCGTACGTGGCGCTCGTCGATCCGAGCGACGGAGGATTGTTCCTGCCGTGCCCGTTCCGCACGCTGACCGGGTTGTGGTGCCCCGGATGCGGTCTCACCCGGGCGACTCACCATCTGCTGCGTGGCGACATCGTCCGGGCACTGCAGTTCAACCTGTTCGTGGTCGTGGTGCTGGCGGTGTTGTTCGCGATGTGGATCGGGTGGCTCAGGAGCGCCGGCGGGCGGGCGCCGAGCCGACCGTCGCGCATCCCGGTCCGCGTTCAGATGGTCGCCGGCGCCTCTCTGCTGGCGTTCGCGGTCGTGCGCAACCTGCCCGGCGTCGACGGACTGCGCGGCTGATCGCCGCCGGCACCGGCCTCACGACTCCGGTGCCGAGGTCGCCTCGCTCCCTTCATTCCGCTCGCGTCCTCGGTCTCCGTCAGTCGCCAGGCGCCCAATCCTGGAACGCTCAGAGGACGATCGCCGAGTCGTCGACGAACACCGGTTGCAGGCAGGTTCCCTCCCCGGTGCCGGGTGCCTCTCCGAGTGCTGCGGCGGTGAAGAGCACGAGCCGGCCGCTGCCTTCGGGAGTGGGCGCAGGTCCGTCGCCGTCGAGCAGTCGCTCCGGTTCGGCGGCGGTGGCCTCGGCCCAGTCGACGACGACGACGTTGGGATGGGTGCGCCCTTGGGCGCGAATGATCCTGTTGACCTCGTCGAGACGCTCGTCGACCTCCGAGACCGTGTAGAGCACGACCGCACGCGGCGCGAGCCGTTCGAGCAGGATCTGCAACTCGCGCTCGAAGGCGTCGGCGTCATCGTCGTACTGATTGCCGAGCATCACCGCAACGACGTCCCAGTCGGCTCCGGCACCGCGATCGAGTCTCGCGTCGAGCACCTCGTTGCCGAACCCGACGAACCGCCCGGGTTCGGCGGCGATCTCGACGACCCATCCGAATCCCGGCAGGACGTCGCACCCGATGCCGCCGAACCGAGGCGCGATCGTGGCGAGGACGCCGTCACCGATCATGAGCAGCCGGTTCCCGGTTGCGACTTCTCCGACGGGACCGTCGATCGTGTCGGCTCTCGGCTCGGTCGTCGTGACGACCGATTCCGACAACGACGTCGGCGGGGCTGGCACGGTCGGACGATCCGACAGCGGCTCGGGAAGGCCGCCGATCGCCACCGTCGCAGGGATCGAGACGATCGTCGTTTCGACCGCCGCATCGGTCGACCCGCAGCCGGCGGGTGCGGCTGCCGCAACCGACCCGGCTGCGAGCAGTGTCAGCGTCTTCCTGGTCCGCCCGTTCGCCCTGATCATGCCGGGCCATTGAAGCCGATCGACCGGCACGCGCGCACGACCCAGCCCGCACATCGGTCGACGATGGCGATCGATGAGGGGTCGCCGGCCGAGCTCAGCGGTTCTGCAGCGAGTCGCGGATCTGGGTGAGGAGCTCGATCTCCGACGGACCGGAGTCCTCTTCCTCGTCCGGGCCCTTCATCTTGTTGTACGCGCGGATCAACAGGAACAGGATGAAGGCGACAGCGACGAAGCTGATCACCGCATCGATCACCAACCCGATGCTGATGCGGGCGTCCCCGATGCCGAAGCCGATGTCGGTGAAGTTCGACTCGCCGAAGATGGCCGCGATGATCGGGTTGATCACACCATCGAGTAGCGCCTCGACGATCTTCTGGAAGTAGAGCGCCAGGATCAGGCCGACGGCGATCGTGACGACATCGCCCTTGTTGATGAAATCCTTGAACTCCTCGAGCATGTTCTTCATGGGATGCGGTTCTCCTTGCAGGTCAGACGTCCCCCGGGAGCACAGTCAACCACAATCGTGTCGCCCCGATGGGCGATGCAGCCACTCCTGGGCGAGTCGGCGGCGTTGAGTACGGTGGGCGCCGAATGACCCTCGACCACGAACCACACGCCGGCGACGCCGAACCCGAGCTACTCGACCGGATCGACGCCCTTCGTGTACTCCGTGCCGACTCACCCGAGGAGAAGGGTCGGCTCCTCGAGGAGATCGGCGGCCCGGGACAGGTCGAACAGGACATCGTCGACGAGCTCTCGAAGATCAAGCCGCTGTGGGAGCCCGACCGGTTCGCCGAAGCCCACCGACTCGTGATGCGGTCGCTCGAGGTCCTCGACCGCAACGGCGTGCGCAGCGCGCCGATGCCGTCGGCACTCGGGCCACTGAGAGCGGTCGTCGGCGTCGCCGTGCAACTGGTCACCCGCTGGATCGTGCGCGCCTACCAGAACGACCTGGCCACCGATGTCCGCGAGCTGTACGAACGACGCGAGGCCAACTGCATCTGGGGGAGCCCGGCCCACGTCATGCTGCGTCGGGCGCGCATCAACGCCGCCCAGGTCGAGCACGGCCTGAAGTCGAACCCGATCGGCGTCCCGGGCTTCTTGCTCGGGGGCGCGGTGATCTCGGGTATGTTCTCGGCGATCGCCAGCATCGTGACGAGCGCCGTCAACGACGAGACGGGCCGCATCGTCCTCGGGTTCGTGGTCGGCACGATCCTGATCGCGCTGTCGTGGGTGGCGTTGTACGCCGCATCCATCGCCCGCCGGCGGATCCGTCTGACGACGGACCAACCGATCCGTGCACTGTGGGAAACCATCGGAGCCGCCGGGTCCCCGCCGCGCGACCACTCCTACCAATTCGCCGTGGTGGCGATCGCCCTGCTCGTCCTCGCCTCGCTGGCGATCCCCCTCATCGTCTCGGCGTTTCTCATCTGAAGGCGAGGTTCCTCTCCATGGCCAAGCAGTACGATCTCGTCATCATCGGACTCGGATCCGGTGGCACGCTCGCCGCCGAGTTCGCCGCGGGCGAGCTCGGCCTCGACGTCGCTGCCGTCGAGCGTGGTCGGATCGGCGGAGACTGCCTCTGGACCGGATGTGTGCCGTCGAAGGCCCTGATCGCCAGTGCGCGCGTCGCTCACACGGTCCGCGAGGCAGCCCACTTCGGTGTCAACGTCCCGGCGCCCGACATCGATCTCGCGGCCGTGTGGGGCCGGATCAAGACGGTGCAGGCTGCGATCGCCGCGACCGATGACTCACCCGACCGGTTCCGAGAGCTCGGGGTCGAGCTGGTCGAGGGAACGGGACGCGTGACGGGCTACCGACAGGTCACCGTCGACACGACCGACGGAGTCCGCGAGCTCGACACACGATTCGTCCTCGTGTGCACCGGGAGCCGACCCGCGATCCCGCCGATCCCGGGACTCGCCGAGGTCGGCTTCCTCACCAGCGAGACGCTGTTCGAGCTCGATCGCCCGCCCGAGTCGCTCGTCATGATCGGCGGTGGCCCGATCGCCACCGAGATGGCACAGGCGATGGTGCGGCTCGGAGTGCGGACCACGGTGCTCGAGATGGCGCACCGGCTGGTGCCGCGCGACGAGCCCGAGCTGGCCGACCGACTCGGACAGATCCTGCGCGACGAAGGCGTGGAGATCCGGCTCGCCACGACGGCCACCGCGGTGCGGGCCGGGGGTGACGGTGTCGTGGTCGAGACCGCCGACGGTGAATTCACCGCGGCCGGACTCGTGGTGGCGACCGGCCGTTCGGCGAACGTCGAGTCGCTCGGACTCGATCGATTCGGGATCCCGGTCGGCGCCGGCGGCATCGAGGTCGACGGGCGCAACCGGACCCTCGTGCCCAGCGTCTACGTCGTCGGTGACGCTGCCGCCGACCGTCCCCAGTTCACCCACAGCGCCGCCCACGACGCGGTGCTCGCCGTGCGCGACATGTTCTTCCCCGGTCGTGGGGTCCCGGCCCACCTGGTGCCGTGGTGCACGTTCACCGAGCCCGAGCTGGCTCACGTCGGCCTGACCGCGGCAGAGGCGCGCGAGCGGCACGGTTCGCGCAACGTGTCGGTCCACCGCCACGAGCTGGCGCACAACGACCGCGCACGCGCCGACGGCACCACCGCGGGGTTGATCCTGGTCGTGACGTTCAAGGACCGCATCGTCGGCGCCCACGCGCTGGCGCCCGCCGCCGGGGAGCTGATCCACGAGCTCGCTCTCGCGATCAGGTTCGGTGTCGGACTCGACGAGCTGTCCGACCTCGTCCACATCTACCCCACCCTGGCGACCGGCATCGGCCGCATCGCGGCCGACCGCTCGTTCGGCACGGCGCGGCGCTACCGAGCGCTCACCCGCATCAACCGCTGGCTGGGCTGACGTCCGATGCGTCGGGCTGGAGCTCGTCGAAGGTGTCGACACGGCGCAACGACGGGAACAGCACGGCGAAGCTGCCGGCGACCACGACGGTCAGGAAGCCGCCGCCTGCGATCGCCCACGGCAACCCGAACGCACGGGCGGTCACCCCGCTCTCGAACGCGCCGAGCTCGTTCGAGGCGCCGATGAACACGCCTTCCACCGCCGTGACCCGTCCGAGCTGATCGTCGGGCGTCACGAGCGGCACGATCGATCCGCGGATGTACATCGAAACCATGTCGGCCGCCGAGATGACGACCAGGGCGACGAACGCGAGCGCGTAGCTCCGGGTCAGTCCGAAGACGATCGTGCCGGCACCGAACACACCGACCACGAACAGCAGCGTCGGCCCCACCCGGCGTTGCACGGGCCGAACGGCGAGCACGACAGCCATCGCTGCCGCGCCGATTCCGGGCGCGGCTCGCAGCCAGCCGTAGGCGATGTCACCGACGCCCAGGCGTTCGCTCGCCACCGCAGGGATCAGGGCGATCGCGCCACCGAACAGGACGGCGAAGAGATCGAGCGAGATCACGGCCAGAACGATCGGCGTACGCCGGACGAACCGCAAGCCCTCGAGCGCCTTCGAGAGCGTCGGCCGGTCGGTGATCAACTCCGGCTCGCGTCGGTACACGATGCCGAGGATCGGGATGATCGCAAGGAACTCGAGGGCAGCTGCCAGCGCGTACGCAGGCGCGGGGCCGATCGAATAGAGGAATCCTCCGAGTACCGGCCCGACGATGGCCGAGCCGGTGAACGTCGCAGTCCACAGCGCGATCACCTGCGGGAACTCGCCCGGCGCGGCGATCAGCGGCGGGATCGACCGTCGTGCGGGTGACAGCATCGCGTCGGCTGCTCCGAACACGAATGCGATCGCGAACAGCGGCCAGACGACACCTGGGTTCCACCGGCTGTAGATCACCAGCGCGACCGCGCAGACAGCGCGGCCGAAGAGGAACACCGCGGTGACCCGTCGACGGTCGAACCGGTCCGCCACCCATCCGGACACGAGGACGAGCAGGACGGCGGGGACGAACTGCGCGAGTCCGATGATGCCGATGTCGAGCTCGTCGCCGGTGATGTCGAACGCCTGCTTGAACAACACGGTGACGAGGACGTTCAGACCCACCGCTGCGAGCGCTGTCGAGAGCAGGTAGCGGCGCACGGCCGGTTGCCGCACGACCTCGCGAGCGCTCACCACGCCGGCACGCTAGTGCCGTGACCGACACGTTCGCGCTGCTCCATCGGCCAGCTCCGCTCGCTCGCTGCGTCGCGTCTCGTCGTATCGGGTGAGGCCAACCCGTGGCCGGCGCCGTGCAGGCGACGAACCTGCCTCGATGTCGAGACCCCGCCCGTCCACGGACACGGCACGCTCGTCAGGGCCGGACGATGCATCGCGATCGTGTGACGCATGTGACCGTTGCGTGACGAGTGGCGCGCTGTTCTCGCGTGGTCGCGGAAAATCACTCGAATCGGCGAGTTCGCTGCCGATACACAAGTCATCATGGACATTCGGCGGGCCAGCTTCGGAGGGGCGATCCGGTTGGCGATCGTCCTGAGCACCATCGCGACGTTCGTCGCACTCGGACTCGATGCGGCCGGTGGGGTCTCGCGGCCGGCCATCGTCCTGAGCGTGATCGTGATCGGCTTCGTGGCGAGCTGGATCCAGAGCGGCCGGACCGCTCGGCCGACGGTCGCCCGTGCCCGGCATCATCGCGTCGCGGTCGTGCGGGTCCGCCACCCGATCGGCTGACCGCGACGACCGTGTGACACGATCCGGGCATGAAGGTCCGGATCGGCTACGGCCTCGGCACGCGCACCACCCTCCACGACGATCGATTCGGCCATGTCGTCGACGAGCTCGAACGCCTGGCCTTCGACAGTCTGTGGGTGTCGGAACGGATCGGTAGCGACGCCCCGGATCCGCTCGTCGCGATGGCCTTCGGGGCGGGCCGCACCACGAACCTCAAGTTCGGCATGTCGGTCATGGTCCTGCCCGGACGAAACCCGGTCGTGCTCGCAAAGGCGATGGCCTCGTTGTCGACCATGTCTGGTGGGCGACTCCTCCCGGCGTTCGGGCTCGGCGCGGTCCACCCGCTGGAGCAGCAGGCGTTCGGGGTCGAGCGATCGGAGCGCGCCCGTTGGTTCAACGAATCGATGGAGGTCATGCGCAAGTGCTGGTCGGGAGCACCCGTCGTCCACGACGGTGAGCGCTATCACTACGACGGGGTCGTCGTGAAGCCGGTACCGGCGCGGATGGACGTCTGGCTCGGCGGCTACGCGCCGTCGGAGCTCAGGCGGGTCGGACGCTTCGGCGACGGCTGGCTTCCGTCGTTCGTGACGCCCGCCGACGCCGCGGCGGGTCGGGTCGTGATCGAGGCGGCGTGCGCCGTGAACGAGCGGGAGATCGAACCCGATCACTACGGTGTGCTGATCCCGTACACGCTCGGAGGAGTCCCCGATGCGCTGCTCGCCCAACTCGCGAAGCGCCGCCCGGATCTCGATCCGACGAGCCTGGTTCCGGGTTCGTGGGACGCATTGGTCGGCCTGGTCCGACAGTTCATCGACATCGGCACGACCAAGTTCGTGGTCCTCCCCATCGACGAACCGCACGATCTCGACACCTGGTCGGGGCACCTCGCCGAGGCCGCCGACGCACTGCTGCCACTCGAGACCTGAGCTCGCGCCGCGCAGGTCGCCGTCGATCCTCAAGGATCGTTCGCCAACGGCCGATGACACCGTGATGGGAGCGTACGCGCACCGACGGAGCACGCCTCTAGCGGCGCGCATGCTCGCGCTCGTCATCGTGCCGATGGTCGCGGTCACCGTCCTGGCGACACAGCGTGTCGAGGCGGAGCGATCGGCGGCGAGAGGCGCTTCGGAGCTGGTCGCCGTGGTCGAGCTCCAACAGGCCGTCGCCGCCGTGTTCCCTCCCGCTCAACTCGAGTGGATCGCGCTCGCCGGCCTCGCCGAACTGGACGCCAGCGGCCTGCCGCGCGATGTCGTCGTTCGCTGGACCGGTGCCGACCTCGAGCAGATCTACGACAGCAACCTCGTCGACCTCGAGGCGGCATTCGACGACCTGGGAGCGCGGTACGGCGATCTCGCGCTCGCCGACGGCACCAGGCTCGGCGACGCGCTCGATCAGGTTCGCAGCGAGATCGAAGCCCAGCGCGTCCTGAGTGCCCAGCGGCTCGCAACGGCGGCCGACGTCGACGAGGTGTTCGCATCCCTGGACGCGCTGCTGTCGCAGCTCCTCGTCGGCAACCGACCGATCGGTTCCGACGGAGTCGCGCTCGATCGCCAACGGGCGCGGCTGACCGCCCTCGGGAACGTGCTCTTCAGCGCGGGTGCCCTCGGGCGCGCCGTGATGACGACGGTGATGAACAGCAATGTCGACCCGCTCGAGCCGACCCGCCTGGCGGCGGCCCACGAGACCCACGTCGACGTCTTCTCGGCGGTGCTCAACCCGCTCGAACGGCGTTGGTTCGAGCGCACCCGGCTCGATCCGACAGAGGGGATCAACCTCCCCGGCACCGTCGAGTCGGACTCGTCGCCGGCCAACCCGGAGTGGATCGGTCGAGCCGTCGATTCCGTGTGGGCCCAGCTCGGCTACATCGGAGCGTTGAAGGACTTCTCCGACGTGTTCCACGAGCGGACGTCGGCACTCGCGCGCGAGCGCGCCGAGCAGGCGCAGACTGACGCGGACAACACCCGGTTGCTGCTCTGGTCGGTCGCTGCGTTGACGCTGGGGCTGACGCTGCTCGTCCTCTGGTCGATCCTGTCGCCGCTCCGGCGTCTGACCCGCCGCACGGCGGCGATCAACCGCGGTGAGCTCGATCTGCCGTCGCTCCCGATCCGTGGCCCGAGCGACGTCCGCTCGTTGACCGCCACGGTCAACGACATGTCGGCGACATTGGGCCTGGTCAACGATCAGATCCGGCGTCTTGCGAGCGGTGAGACCGAGTCCGACCCGGAGGCACAGGCGCTGCCTGGGGTGATCGGCGTCTCGCTCCGTCGGTCGGTCGACCACCTCGCGAGCGTGACGTCGCAGCTGCACCGCAGCGAAGCCCTGTCGTCCGCGATCATCGCCCAGGCGGCGGATGCGATCTGGACGGTCGACGACGCGGGAATCATCGGGACCGCCAACGAAGCGAGCACACGTCTGACGGGGCTCACGGCCGACCGCCAGCTGGGGCGTTCGATCGACGAGCTCCTGTCGCGCACATCGGGCGAAGCGACCGTGCTGACCGGGTCGTCGGCGCCTCCGAGGGTACTGGTGGCCCGCAGCATCATCGACGTCGACGACGTGCGGGTCACGGCCGTGATCGCCCACGACATCTCCGAGCGCAGTCGGTTCGAGGAGCGCCTCCGCTACCAAGCCCTCCACGACGCGTTGACCGGTCTGCCCAACCGCTTCGCCGTGCTGGAGCACCTCGACCGGATCGCTGCAGAACACGCGGGCGGCATCGCCGTGCTCTATCTCGATCTCGACGGGTTCAAGAGCGTCAACGACGTCCAGGGCCACGCGGTCGGAGATCAAGTGCTCGCCGAAGTCGCTCAGCAGCTCGTCCGAGCGGTACGCGAGGGTGACTTCGTCGGTCGTCTCGGCGGTGACGAGTTCGTCGTCATCACCCACCGGTTCACACATGTCGCCGCCGCGATGACGCTCGGACACCGCCTCGTCCGAGCGGTCGAGGTCCCGATCGAACACGACGGCAGGCTGTTCGCGCTCTCGGCCAGCGTCGGTGTCGCGATTCCTCCGGCCGGCGCCGACGCGCTCGACATGATCGGCCAGGCGGACAACGCGGTGTATCAGGCGAAGCGGCGGGGACGCGGCCGCGTCGAGTTGTTCGACAGCGGCATGCAAGGCGAGCTCGATCGTCGTTCGGAGGTCGAACTGGCACTGCGCCACGCCGTCGGCAACGACGAACTCGTGCTGCACCTGCAACCGGTACACGATCTCCGGACGGGTCGCTTCAGCGGCGCAGAGGCGCTGATCCGATGGATGCGCCCAGGCCACGGCATGGTACCCCCCGGCGACTTCATCCCGGTCGCCGAGCAGTCGTCGTTGATCCTCGACATCGAGCGGTGGGTCCTGACCCAGGCGTGCGAACGTCTCGTGGAGTGGCGGCGACGGGAGCCGGGATGCGAGCACCGCATCGCGGTCAACATCTCCGGGCGCCACCTGACCGAGGGCGATCTGCTCGCCGACGTCGAGGCGGTGCTCGCGTCCACGGGCGCCGACCCCACGATGCTCGAGCTCGAGCTCACCGAATCACAGCTGCTCGACGATCTGGATCGGGCCACCGTACTGCTGCAGGAACTGCGCGAGCTGGGCATCACGATCGCCGTCGACGACTTCGGCACCGGCTACTCGTCGATGACGTACCTCCGCGAGCTCCCGATCGATGTGGTGAAGATCGATCGCAGTTTCGTGTCGCGAGCCACCGAACACGGCTACGACTCGACGGTCATCGAGGCGATCCTGGCGATCGGTCGGATCCTCGACCTGGGGGTGGTCGCCGAGGGGGTCGAGACCTCCGATCAGCTCGAGTACGTCAAGTTGCGCGGGTGCCGCTCGGCCCAGGGCTTCCTGCTCGCACGTCCGATGCCCATCGAGGACGCAGAGGCGATCATCTTCGGAACACCGCCGACGGACAGCGACGTCGATGGCGCCCGCACGGACAACGACCGGGCCGGGCACAACGGAACCAACCCCAGCAACGACGCGGACACGGACGATTTCGACACCGTGCTGCTGGCCGAGATCGTCGACGCTGCGGAGCGCTCGCTCAACTGATCCGCGCGGCGACTGCATCGGCCGCTCGCTTCGCGTGATAGCTCGATCTCGTGAGCGGGCTCGACTCGACGTGGCCGATGCCGAGGCGCTCACCGATGTGCTTCCAGCGATCGAACTCGCCGGGCTCGACCCACCGAGCGACCGGAAGATGATGCGTCGTGGGGCGAAGGTACTGACCGATGGTCACGATGTCGCACCCGACGGCGGCCAGATCGGCGAGCGCACCCATCGTCTCGTCGTCGGTCTCCCCCACCCCGACCATGATGCTCGACTTGGCGACCAACCCGGCCGCCTTGACGTGCGCCAGGATCGCGAGGCTGCGTGCGTAGCCCGCGGACGGCCGCACGGCGCGCTGGAGCCTGGCGACGGTCTCGACGTTGTGGTCGACGACGTCGGGCCGGGCCGCGAGGAGCGAGTCGAGCGACGCGAGCACACCCTTCACGTCGGAGATCAGGGTCTCGATGCGAGTTCCCGGTCGGCGGAGCCGGATGGCCTCGACACACGCCGCGACGTGCCCCATGCCGCCATCGGCGAGATCGTCGCGGGCGACCATCGTCAACACGGCGTGATCGAGACCGAGTCGGTCGACCGCGTCGGCGACCCGCTGAGCCTCGTCGGACGCTGGGTCGACTGGCTTGCGTGTGTCGACGAGGCAGAACCCGCATGCGCGCGTGCACCGCTCGCCCAGCACCATGAAGGTCGCCGTTCCGTCCGTCCAGCACTCCGACAGGTTCGGACAGCCGGCGTCCTCGCAGACCGTGACGAGGTCGAGATCGCGCATCGTCTTCTTCAGCTGCATCACCTCGGCCCCGAGCCGCACCTTGGGCCGGAGCCAATCGGGCTTGCGGGCCTCGATCGTGAGCCCGTCGGTGACTCCCGCCTGCTCCAGACGGGCGTGGGAGCGCGGCCGGACCGCGATCGTCTCACCGGGACCCTCGCCGCGCGAGAACGGCGCCAGATCGTCGGGCCGCTCGTGCCACGCGACATCCTGGCGCTCGACGACGCCGCCGCCCCAACGATCGCCGGCGAGCCGCGTGATGACGTCGACGACGTGGCGCATCGTGACATCGACGCCCTCCTCGGCGAGCGACGTGACCGGTCGGTCGGGGATGCCGCATGCCACGATGTGCTCGCGCATGAACGTCAGGTCGGTCGTGATGTTGAGGGCGAAGCCGTGCATCGTCCGCCCACGAGCCAGTCGCACGCCGATGGCGGCGATCTTGCGCGGGTTCGGCCCGGTGGCGTCGACCCACACGCCCGGATACTCGGGCAGTCGGCCGGCACCGGTCACCCCCAGCACGCGGAGCGCGTCGATGAGCAGGTCCTCGACCGCCCGAACGTGTTCGAGCGATCCCTTCGCATTGGGCAGCGACACGATCGGATAGCCGACCAGCTGCCCGGGACCGTGGTAGGTGATGTCACCGCCGCGCTTGACGGCCACGAAATCCGCGCCCACCGCAGCCGGGTCGCAACGCAGGTTCGAGTCGAGGTCGGCGTGCCGGCCGTAGGTGAAGACGTGGTCGTGTTCGAGGAGCAGGAGGTGCTGCTCGCGCCCACGATCGAACATCGCCTGCTGCACCGCGAGCGCCTCGCGGTATGGCACCCGCCCCAGCCATCGGACCCGGAGGATGCCGTCGGTCATCAGAGTTCCGCGCTCCAATCGCGGGTCTCGAGGATCTCCTTCACCTTCTTCAGGAATCCGGCGGCGTAGGCGCCGTCGAATGCTCGGTGATCCCAGCTCATCGCGAGGTTGCCCAGAGGGTGGATGGCGATCGCTTCCCCACCGTCGGCCCCCATGGTGACAACGGGTCGGCGGACGATCGCGTCGGTCGAGATGATCGCAACCTGGGGCTGGTTGATGATCGGCATCGTCAGCACCGAGCCGGCGGAGCCGTTGTTGGAGATGGTGAACGTACCGCCGGAGATCTCGTCGGGGCCGAGCTTGCGGGCGCGGGCGCGGTTGGCCAGATCGCTGATCTCGCGTGCGATGGCCTTGAGCCGCTTCGTCTCGGCGTCGCGGATGACGGGGGCGAGCAATCCTTCGTAGTCGAGATCGACGGCGATCGCGAGATCGATGAACTGGTGCACGATCAGTTCCTGATCACCGACGCTGGCGTTGAGGTGGGGGAAGTCGGCCAAACCGTCGACGAGTGCACGGGCGATGAACGGTAGGTAGGTCAAGCCGAAGCCTTCGGCTGCCTTGAAGTCCGACTTCACTCGCGAGCGTGTGGTGTCGACGTTGGCGAAGTCGACTTCGACGACGCTGAACGCGTGGGGCGAGGTCGCCTTGCTCATGATCATGTGGTCGCCGGTGAGCTGGCGGATCTTCGACAGCCTGACGGTCGTGTCGCGCTGGCCGGGGGTAGGAGCCGGTGTGGCCGGACGAGCCTCGGGCGCCTCGGGCGCGTGAACGGCCGGCGCGGCCGCCGGGGCAGGTGCAACAGGTGGGGCAGGTGCGGCAGGTGGGGCAGGTGGGGCCACCGCCGGAGCGGCTGCAACGGGCTGGGATCCGGTGGAGTCGATGTGGTCGAGCACGTCCTCGCGGGTGATGCGACCGCCCGGGCCGGTACCGGTGAGCTGACCGGGATCGATGCCGTGCTCGTTCACCAGCCGGCGTACGACCGGCGAGAGCAATCGGCTGTCCCCGCGGTTCGGCGCCTCGGCCACCGCTGCCGGTACCGGCTCGGGCGCCGGAGCAGCAGCAGGCTCGGGCGCCGGAGCAGCAGCAGGCTCGGGCGCCGGAGCAGCAGCAGGCTCGGGCGCCGTTGCAGCAGCAGGCTCGGGCGCCGGTGCGGCCGCGGGCTCGGGCGCCGGAGCAGCCGCAGGATCGGCTCCGGCATCGCCGACGACGGCCACGACCGTGCCGACCTCGACGGTGTCGCCCTCGGCGACGCGGATCTCGGTGACCGTGCCGGCGATCGGCGACGGCACCTCCGTGTCGACCTTGTCGGTCGACACCTCGAAGAGCGGCTCGTCGGCCGCGACGGAGTCGCCGACCTGCTTGAACCATTGGGTGATGGTGCCCTCGGTCACGGTCTCGCCGAGTTGGGGAAGGGTGACGTCAGCCATGATCGGTGTCTTTCGCTCCTGTTGCGTCGATCGCTCGTTCGGTGTGTGGGTGGTTGCGGATCGGTCTAGCCGTTGAAGCTGCGGCCGGTCAGCGACAACATCGTCTCGCCGAACAGCTCCGACATGCTCGGGTGAGGCTGGATGAACTCGGCGACCTCGTCGACGGTCGCTTCCCAGTTCACCGCGAGGTAGCCGCCCGACAGCTGCTCGGTGACCCATGGCCCGACCATGTGCACACCGAGTACCTGACCGGCCGTGCCGTCGGGGTTCCGCCTGGCGATCACCTTCACCATGCCCTCGGTCTCCCCGACGATCTGGGCGCGGCTGTTGAACTTGAACGGATGCTTGCCGACGACGATGTCGATGCCCGCTTCGTTGCAGGCGTCCTCTCCGGGGCCCGCCCATGCCACCTCGGGGTGACAGTAGATGGCCCACGGCACCCGGTCGTACATCACCGGCATCGGTTGCTCGCCGAGCAGGTGCTTGATCACCAGCACCGCCTCGGCGTACCCGACATGCGCGAGCTGCGGGGTGTCGATCAGGTCGCCGACGGCGTACACACCCGGCTCACCCGTCCGGCAGAACTCGTCGACCACGACGAAGCCGCGCTCGACCTGCACGCCGGTGCCCTCGAGACCGAGTTGGTCGGCGAACGGTCGCCGCCCGACCGAGACGATGACCGCGTCGACCTCGACCGACTCGCCGTCGCCGAAGTGGACCGTGGTGCCACCGGCGTCGTCCGGGGTGTGCCCGTTGACGATCACACCGGTGCGGATGTCGATGTCCTTCTTCTCGAAGCTGCGCACGACGACCTTGGCGACGTCGTTGTCGAGACCCGGCAGGATCTTGGGCAGCCCTTCGAGAATCGTGACCTGGGCGCCGAGATCGGCGAACGTCGACGCGAACTCGCACCCGATCGCTCCGCCACCGATCACGGCGACGCGGGCCGGGACGTGGTCGAGATCGAGCACCTCGTCGCTCGTCATGATCGGACCGCCGCGCTCGAAGTTCGGGATCAGCCGCGGGACCGAACCCGACGCCAACACGATGTGGGATCCGGTGATCGTCGCCGAACCGCCGCCGTTCATCACGATCGACACCGTCTTGTCCGGGCCGAGCGAGCCCACCCCGTTGAACACCTCGACCTTGCGTCCCTTGCACATCGCTGCGATGCCGCCCACGAGACCGGCGACGATCTTCTGCTTGCGCTGCTGGGTGACTGCGAAGTCGACGGTGGGAGCGCTCGATTGGATCCCGAAGTCGGCGCTGTGCTCGACATGGCGCTTGACCGCGGCCGTCTCGAGGAACGCCTTGGCCGGAATGCACCCACGGTTGAGGCATGTGCCACCCAGGGCATCCTTCTCGACCAGGGCGACCTGGAGACCGGCCGAGGCGGCGTAGAGCGCTGCGGCATAGCCGCCCGGCCCGCCACCGATGACGACGACATCGAACGAATCACTCACTCGCTCCACGGTATCGCGCGTACCCACGGGTAACCCACGAGCCCGCGACGCGTCAGCCGAGCACCCAGCGGACCTGCGCGTCACCGCGTTCGTAGAAGAGGACCCGCGAGACCCCATCGGCACCGCTGACATCGAACTCGATGCTGCACGACTCGCCGGTCCCGGCGGACGGGCCGCAGCTGGTTGCGGACAGCGACACCGGTCGGGCCGACGCGATCAAACGGAAGCCGTCGGTGGGGTCCGGATCGACCGTGCCACCGATCGTGACCGCAACCCGCAACATGCCGTTCGATTCCTCGGAGCCGTCGATGGTCACCGACATGTCTCCGACCTCGACCTCGTCGCCGATCGGGATCGGCTCGTCGATGTCGTCCTGGGTGCTGAGCTGGAAGAGGAACACCGCTCCGGCAAGCATGATCGCCAGGCCGCACCCGAGGGCCAGCAACAGCAGTGTCCGGGTCTTCATGGGCTGCTCAGGTTAACGGTGGGTGCCACGTCGCCACAGGGGTCGGCGTCGATCGGCCACCGCTCGGTGCACCCCGAAACTCTTGCGAAACGCCCCTGGATGCGACACCCGGCATCCACGTGGTCCCGATACCATGCCGCCCGTGCTGCGACGTCTGATCCCCCTCGGCTTGGCCGGCGTCCTGCTGGCCTGCGGTGGCGGCACCGACGCCGGTGACCGCCCGACGGCCGAAACGACGGTCACGGCCGACGCCACCGGGACGGCAGTCGTGGCCGAGCAAGTCCCGGCCACGTCGGGTGCCCCTGGATCGCCGGACGGTGGGGTCGTCGCCGACGCTCCGGAGGCGCTGCGCTTCTCCGCGCCGCTGGTCGGTGGTGGCGACATCGAGCTCACGACACTCGCCGGACGCCCGGTCCTGCTGTGGTTCTGGGCTCCCTGGTGAAGCACCTGCAATCGGGAAGCCGCCTCGGTCGAGGCGGCCAAGCAGAAGTGGGCCGGGCAGGCCGAGTTCGTCGGTGTCGCCTGGAGCGGCTCCGAGGACCAGTTCCAGGAGTTCATCGATCGTTACTCGTTGAGCTTCCCGCAGATCAGTGACGACGCTGCGGACGTGTTCACACGGTTCGGCGTCGCCTCACAGCCGGCGTTCGCGATCGTGCGTCCCGACGGCGAGGTCCAGACCTTGCTCGGCGCCGCCGACGAGGAGTTCCTCGACACCGTGATCGAGGACGCCCTGCTCTGATTCATCGGGCGACGGCCCGGGTTCGGCGCGTCGTCGAGTCGACAGACTCAGTCGCCGATGCCCTGCTCGAGGCACTCGTAGTAGCGCTGGTCGTACTCCGGGTCGTCGAACACCTGATACCAGTTGCGCCCCTCGAAGCACTCGAGATGCGAGATCTCACTGGGGAGCTCGTACTCGGAGACCTCTCCCGTCTCGACCAGCGCGAGGAAGCACTCGCGGGCGCTCTCGGCAGCAGCGACGAACTCGTCGTCGGGTAGCGAGTAGATCTCGTTGCTCCACGAGACCTCGGCGTAGCCGCACTCGGGGTGCCGCAGCGCAACGGGTACCGCCGCCGCCTCGATGTCGCCGGAGGCGATGTAGGTCTCGAAGCAGGCTGCAGCGTCGACGGCGGTCGTCAGCTCGTAGCACTCGAACCACCCCTGCTCCTCGACCACTCCGTTGCCACCGTCGACGTCGCCATCCATGACGTCGCCGTCCATGACGTCGCCGTCCATGACGTCGCCGTCCATGACATCGCCGTCCATGACATCATCGTCGATGACAGCATCGAAGTCGTCGTCGATCAACGGCACGTCGATCGGCGGCACGAGGCCGCCACTCTCGGCGAGGTCGTTCATCGACTCGAACAGGGCGTCCTCCAAGCCATCGAACGCCGGCTCGAACGCAGCGATGATCTCGTCGAGCTCCTCACGGTCGAGTGCCCGCAGGAAGGCGAGGTAGATCTCGGTGAGCGTCCCGAACGGGCTCACGTACCACTTGCCGTCGTGCTGACGGAGCTCGATCCCGAGCGGCTCGATGTCGGCGAAGGCGTTCTCGACCGCGCGGAACAGTCGCTCGATGTCGGGATCGGAACCGAGGAACTGGTCGAGACCCTCCCGATCGACGCCACAGTGCTCGAACTCGTCTCGATCCATCGAGACTCGAATGCAGTCGTCGTGGAAGGCGAACGTGAATTCGAAACCGTCGACATCGCCCTCGATGGCGAGCGCATCGACGAACGCTGTGCGCGTCTCGCCGCTGCCCTCGACCCGAACGTCGCGCTCGGTGATCCGCCACCGGAGGGGCACTTCGGCCAGCGCCGCGTTGGCCTCGTCGAGGAAGAGCGGTGCGTACCGCTGGAGTGCGGCGGCCTCGCCGGGATTGAGCGACCGGATCAAACCGGTCAGATCGAGCGCTTCGAGCCGGTCGAGCACCTGATCGACCGCGGCCTCGGGCGTGTCGGTGCCATCGGCCCCCACACCTTCCAGCGGAATGCCGGTGCCGGGCGCCGCCTCGGCGCGGGCGAGTTCGGCGGCACTGTGCAGCAAGCTGAAGTACCACTGACCGTCGTCCTGCACGGCGGTCAACCAGATGTCGAGCCGGTCGGACTGGGTGAGGCGCGTGCCACGCAACTCGGTGAGCGCGTCCTCGGGGAGGTTGTCGGTGACGAGCGCTCCGACCGGGAGCTCCGCACCGTCGACGCTGACGACGACATCGGCGCGGAGGTCGATGTTGACGATGTCGTCGACATTGGTGGCGCGGACCGAGATGTCCTCGCCGGTGAGATCGACGTCGAGACCGCCGATCTGCGACAGATCGGTCTCGGCGAGCACGTCGAGTCGCTGGAGCTCGGACACCATCTCGACGAACGGTTCGCCGAGCGCGACTCGCTCACCCGGCAACAGTGTGTCGATCGCGCCGAGCACGTCTTCGTTCTCGATCGCCATCATCAGTTCGGCGCCGAGATCTTCGGGGGTGCTCGCGCCGCCGGCCGTGGAACCGGTGAGGTTCGCGACGGCGAAGACACCCGCCCCGCCGACCGCGAGCACGGCCGTCACCGCACCGCCGACGAGCCACTTGGAGCGTCGCGGCCGTTCGAATTCGGCGGGTTCCACCGGCTCGACGAGCGGGCCGGACTGCGTCGGTGGCGGCATGGCGCCGGCCCCTCCGGGCGCCCAGGGCGACTCCGGAGGAGCGGGAGGAGGTGGCGGAGCGACAGCCGGAGGGAGCGACGTGCGACGGAGCAGGCGTCGGCAACTCAGCGCCGAGCGGGAGTGATGGTGCGGTCGGCTCGCCGGTCTCGCTCGGCGGCTTCCAGGGTGACTCGTCCTGCATCGTGTTCGACGGTATCCAATCGTGAGGGGGCAGATCGGCCGGGTTGTCCGGTGCTCCGACGTCTTCTCATCGGTTGGAACCGCCCACGACTTGACGATCTCCTGACGCGGCGTCCGACGCTGCGCGCAATTCAGCCGTCGTCGTGGGCACGGTGCTTGTCGTAGTGGCCGAGACCAGGCTTGAAGGTCTTGTCGTCGAGGAACTGCCGCATCGCCTCCTCGCGGCCGCGGGTCTCGTCGACGTACATCAGCGCCTCCTGCGCACGTACCTGGTAGTCGAGGGCGACGTCGTACTCCTGGAGTCTTGTTGCCCGCACCGCGCGCTTCGTCGCCTTGAGCGTCGCCCAGTTCTTCTGGAGGAGGGCGTCGGCGACCTCTCGCACCCGCGTCTCGAGCCGGTCGGCGGGTACCGATTCGTTGACCAGCCGCACGGCTGCCGCCTCCGGTCCGGTCAGGTTCTCGCCCATGAGTGCGTGGTACATCGCGTCGCGCATCGGCATCAGATCGACGACCACCTTGGTCGCCCCACCGCCGGGGAGGATGCCCCAGTTGACCTCGGACAAGCCGAACGTGGCGTCATCCGAGCAGAACGCCAGATCACACGCGTAGAGCGGTGCGTAGGCTCCGCCGAAGCACCAACCGTGCACCATCGCGATCGTGACCTTCTCGAAGTTCCGGAGGCGGGTGAACCACCCGTACGACTCCATCTGACTGCGACGGATCGCTTCGAAACCTTCGGCCTCGGGCTCGCGGAAGTACTCCTGCAGATCCATGCCCGCACTCCAGGCGTCACCGGTACCGGCGAGGACCAGGACACCCACGTCGGAGCGATACTCGAGCTCGTCGAGCACGCGCATCATCTGACGGTTCAACCGCCGGCTCATCGAGTTGCGCTTCTCCGGGCGGTTGAAGCGCACCCAGGCGATCCCCCCGTCGATCTCGTACGCAACGGTGTCGGCTTCGGCTCGTTCGTTCACCATGCCCTCACTGTGTCACGGGAGGTGGCGAGGAGACTGCCCCAGACGACACCTGCCGGCACGACCACGCCGCCGGCACGACCACGCCGCCGGCACGACCAGGCCGCCGGCACGACCAGGCCGCCGGCACGTCCAGGCCGCCGGCACGTCCAGGCCGCCAGCACGACCAGGCCGCCAGCACGACCAGGCCGCCAGCACGATCAGGCCGCCAGCACGACCAGGCCGCCGGCACGACCAGGCACGGTCGAGCGTTCGTGTCCCGTGCGGCGTAGCGTCGTGGTCATGCGAGTTGGCATCACCGGTGCATCCGGACTCATCGGCACGGCGTTGCGTGCGCGCCTGTCGTCGGGCGGCCACGTCGCCGTTCCGATCGTGCGACGCGTCGCCGGGGACGGCGAGATCTCGTGGGATCCGTCCGCCGGACGGCTCGACCCCGGCGATCTGGCCGACCTCGACGGGATCGTGCACCTCGCGGGTGCCGGCATCGGTGGTCGCCGCTGGAACGACGAGTACAAACAGTTCATCCTCGACAGCCGAGTCGTATCGACGACACTGCTCGCCGATGCCCTCGGCGAGCTCGGTTCGGACGGTCCGAACGTGCTCCTCAGCGGATCGGCGATCGGGATCTACGGTGACCGTGGCGACGAGACGATCGACGAATCCTCGACCCAGGGCGAGGGTTTCCTCACCGATGTGTGCCGGGCGTGGGAGGCTGCAACTGCTCCGGCGGAGGCTGCCGGTGTGAGGGTGGCACACCTCCGCACGGGCATCGTGCTCAGCGCCGACGACGGCGCCCTCAAGAAGATGCTCCCCGTGTTCAAGCTCGGCGTGGGCGGTCGGTTCGGCACGGGTGAGCAGTGGATGAGCTGGATCTCGATCACCGACGAGGTCCGCGCGATCGAACATCTCCTGACCAGCGCGGTCAGCGGCCCCGTCAACCTGACGGCGCCGTCGCCGACCCGCAACAAGGAGTTCGTCGACACGCTGGGCGATGTGCTCCGTCGGCCGTCGTTCCTGCCGGTTCCCCCGTTCGGGCCCAAGCTGCTGCTCGGATCCGAATTGGCCGATGCCCTGTTGTTCGAGGGGCAGCGCGTCCTCCCCGGCGTTCTGTCGGCCGACGGGTTCGAGTTCGAGCACACGACGCTCGAGGCCGCCCTGCGCGCCGTGCTCGGGCGCTGAGCACGGTGCCCGCTGCGGCGTCCGACACGAAGGTGCGAGCCGACCGACCGGTCGTCGTCGTCGGCGCGGGGCTCGCCGGGCTGGCGTGTGCGACGACACTCCATCGCGCCGACGTGCCCGTGCGGGTCATCGAGGCGGGCGATGGTGTCGGCGGACGGGTCCGGACCGACGTCGTCGACGGATTCCGCCTCGACCGCGGCTTCCAGGTGCTGCTCACCGCCTACCCGGAGGCTCATCGCCAGCTCGACCTCGACGCGCTCGACCTCCGGCGGTTCGATCCGGGAGCGCTCGTCCATCTCGGCGCCGACCACTCGGTCATCGCCGATCCGTTCCGCGCTCCGAGCCGAGTGCTCGACGCGGTGCGCAGCCCGGCGGCCTCGCTGCCCGACAAGATCCGGATCGCGCTCCTGCGGCGCCGGGTCCGGGCGGTTCACCCGGCGAGCCTGCTCCACGGCGAGGACGTGGCCACGATCGATGCGCTCCACGAGGCAGGCTTCTCCGACCGGACGATCGACCGGTTCTTCTCACCCCTCTTCGGCGGCATCCAGCTCGACCCGGAGCTGAGGACGTCGCGGCGCATGTTCGACGTCATCTTCCGCATGCTCGCCGATGGCGACTCGGCCGTTCCGGCGCTCGGCATGCAAGCGATCCCCGATCAGCTCGCCGCCCATCTGCCCGCCGGCGCGATCGAGTTGAACACCAGGGCGACGGCCGTCTCGCCGGGGCAGGTGGACACCGAGTCCGGCACGATCGACGCTGGTGCCGTGGTCGTCGCCTGCGAGGGGCCGGTTGCAGCGCGGCTGCTCGGGTTGCCCGAAGTCGGATCGAAATCGGTCGGAGCGGTCTACTTCGCCGCCGATCGAGCGCCCACCGACGAACGGTTGGTGGTGCTCGACGGCCGTGGGGGACCAGTGCTCAATGCAGCCGTGATGACGAACGTGGCACCGTCGTACGCCCCGCCCGGACGACACCTCGTGGTCGCCGCCATGCCCGGCAGGATCGACGACGACCTGGCCTCGGTGGCGCGGGCCTCGATGCGGTCGTGGTGGGGCGGACACGTCGACCGGTGGGATCATCTCGCCACCTACCGCATCAGGCACGGGCAGCCAACCCAGGTCCCACCGTTCCATCCCAAACGGCGCGTGGCGTTGGGTGACGGACTCTGGGTCTGCGGCGACCACCGCGACACGGCCTCGATCCAGGGTGCGCTCTACTCGGGTCGACGGTGTGCCGAGGACATCCTCGGCACACCGTGACCGAGCGTCAATCACAGTTGCGACGATCAGACCGTGACCATGAGACCGTGACGATCAGACCGTGACGATCAGACCGCGACGATCAGACCGCGACGATCCGGTGTTCACGGTCAGGCCCTGACGAGTTCGACGTCGAGCTCGATCTGCACCTTGTCACCGACGAGCACGCCGCCGGTCTCCAGCGGAGCGTTCCATTCGATACCCCAGTCCCTGCGGTTGATCGTGGCGGTCGCGCTGAATCCGGCGCGGGTACCTCCCCAGGGATCCTGAGCGGTGCCCTCGAAGTCGAGATCGAACACGACCGGGTGAGTGATGCCCTTGATGGTGAGATCGGCGTGCATGTGCAGCGCCTCGCCCTCGGCCCGGAAGCCGGTCGAGCGCAGCGACATCGTCGGGTGCTGCTCGATGTCGAAGAACTCGTTGGTGCGCAGGTGACCGTCGCGGTCGTCGTTGCCGGTGTCGATCGATGCCATCTGGACCTCGGCGACGAGGGTCGACCGCAACGGATCGTCGGCGATGTGCACCTCGGCGGTGAAGTCCGAGAACGAGCCGCGGACCTTCGCAACCATCATGTGACGGGCGACGAACCCGATGCGGGTGTGGGTCGCATCGACGTTCCAGGCGCCGGCGGCGATCTGGGGGGCGGTGGGACGGGTGTCGGTGGACATTGGGAGGTTCCTTTCGAGGGCGCAGTTGCGCAGGTCGTTGCGGTTGCAACAATACCCCGCAATCATTGCTACCACAACAGTTGTGCTCATGCGATACCATGAGCGGCATGAGCGATCTCGATCAGCGAACGCATTCGGCCACGCGCTGGCTCGACGCGGACGAGATGGAAGCATGGCTGTCGTACATCGAGACGCATGGCGATCTGATGTCGGCCCTCGAGTCCGACCTCGCGCCGACCGGCCTCACGCTCGGCGACTACCAGGTCTTCGTCTACCTGTCGGCCGCCGACGGGCAGTCGATGCGCATGTGCGACCTCGCCGACATGCTGCAGCTCTCGCCGAGCGGCCTGACCCGACGACTCGACGGGCTGGTGCGCGCCGGATGGGTCGAGCGGCGCAGCTCCGAGACCGACCGGCGCGTGATGCTCGCGGTGCTCACACCAGCGGGCCGGGCGAAGCTCGACACGGTCGCGCCGGTACACGTCGACAGCGTCCGCAGCCGCATCATCGATCGGCTCGATCGAGCCGATCTGGAGGCCCTCACCCAGATCTTCCGCAAGATCCGGGTGGGTCTCGACACCTGAGCGACTGCTAGAACCCAGGCGTGATGCTCCTCCCCGCCGGCTTCCGTTCCTACGTCTCCAGCATCGGCGTCAAGGACCACACCGACGACTTCGTCGTGCTGGCCGCAGACGAGCCGGTGGCGGCGGCAGGCGTGTTCACCCGCAGCAGGTTCTCCGGCCCGAGTGTGACGATCAGCCGCGAGCACCTCACCGACCAGCGGGCGCAGGTGATGGTGATCGTGTCGAAGAACGCCAACGTCGCGAACGGACCCGACGGCGATGCCGACGCACGTGAGCTCGTGACCGGCGTCGCGGAACGCCTCGGTTGCGACGCCGGTGACGTCCTCATCGCGTCGACGGGTGTGATCGGCCGCCGCTACCCGATGGAACGCATCCGGGCCGGTGTCGCCTCGCTCCCCCGCCAACTGCCCGACACATCAGCCGACCACGCGGCCCGCGGCATCATGACCACCGACACCGTGCCGAAGTTGGCCGAGGTGACCGTTGCGGGAAGCTCGGCCCGCGTCGTCGGGATCGCCAAGGGCGTCGGGATGATCGAGCCCGACATGGCGACGATGATCGCCGTCGTGCTCACCGACGCGGCCGTTCCGGGAGATCAGCTCGACGAGATGTTCCGGCGGGTCGTCGACCGCACGTTCAACTGCGTGAGCATCGACACCGACACCTCCACGAGCGACACCGCCGTCGTGCTCGCCAGCGGCGCTGCCGGCCCGGTCGACGTCGATTCGTTCGAGGCTGCGCTCGGCGACGTGTGCCTGACCCTCACCACGATGATCGCCCGCGACGGCGAAGGCGCGGAGACGCTCATCGAGGTCACGGTCGACGGGGCGCGTGACGACGCCCAGGCGAAGCGGGTCGCCAAGGCGATCGTCAACTCGCCGCTGGTGAAGACTGCTGTTCACGGCGCCGACCCGAACTGGGGCCGGGTTGCGATGGCGGTCGGCAAGTGCAGCGACGACTCCGACATCGACCCCGATCGGGTCGTGATCCGGTTCGGCGGCACCGAGGTCTACCCGTCCCGCCTCGCCGAGGCCGAGCTCGCGGACCTGTCGATCTACATGCGTCGCGAAGAGGTCACGATCGGCGTCTCGCTCGGCATCGGCGAAGCGACCGCGACGGTGTGGGGTTGCGACCTCACCGGCGGCTACGTCCGCATCAACGCCGACTACACCACCTGACGCCTGGCGACGGTGTCGACCTCGTCAGATCGCGATCGCGCCCGCCACCGGGGAGAGCGTCGTCTCCGACACGGGCGGCACCTGCTGCACGGGATCCGGTCGTTCGAGTTCGCCGCGGGCGAGAACCAGACCGGTGAGGAGCGGCAGCCAGAGGTCGAACAACCGGAACAGCGCCACGGCGACCGCCGCCGCGCCCGCCGAGGCGCCCGCAGCCATCAACAACGCGGCCGTCGACACCTCGACCGTTCCGACCCCTCCGGGCACGATCGTCAGCATCGACGCGGCCAGGGCCGTCGCGTAGATCACGAGTGCCTCGTTCGCCCCGACGGGGAGACCGACCGAGAGGATCGCCGCGGCGAGCATCATCGCACCCAGCAACTTGGACACCACGGCGTGGAACACCAGGTGGCCCATCACATCGCGACGGGCACGGGCCGCGCCGATCGCATCGAACAGCTCGGTGGGGAATGCCGCGTCGGCACGATCGGTCGTGCGACGCCGACGCATCCGCCGACGCATCCGTTGCCCCAGCGCCCACGATGACATGGCGACCCGGCGGCTGCGAACGACCACCACGACGACGAGTGCGACGAGCGTGCTGTAGAGCGTGAAGCCGATTGCCGCCGCGATCCACCATCCGGTCAGTCGATCGCCGACAGCGAGTACGGCGACGACGAGGCCCAGCAGGATGCCCAGAGCGGCGAACGATGCGCCGGCCGTGAGCAGGCACGCGGCGGCGACCGGACCCGAGGCATGGCCGCGCCGGCGTCCGTGTCGGACGAAGACGGCAAGACCGACAGCGCCCGCCGACCTCACGAGCTTCTGGGCGGCGAATCCCACGGCAGCGGTGTGCGTCATCGCACCGACGCCCACATCGAGGCCGACCGCTCGATGGGCGCACCGGTTGAGGGCGCCGCGATTCGCGATCGCCAGGCCCGAGCACGCGATGCCGAGGACCGCGACTCTCGGGTCGATCGACGTCGCACCGGCGACCAGTTGCTTCACGAATCCGACGTTGCCGGCGACGAACGCGGACGCGAACGCGGCGACGACGAGCGCACCCACCGTCGCGATGATTCGTCGTCGTGTCGACATCTGTGTGGCTCCCGGAGTAGACGGCCAGCTGCTCGGAGGCGTCTGGTGACTCGTACATCGGTCGGTCGGCGGCCGACATGAAGCCCCGCGGCCGAGTTGTCACCCAAGGTTCACTCGGTCTCGACGGCTCGATCGGCCTCGACAGCGCTCACTCACGGTCATCGCGTCGTCGCTGCGGGCTCTCGACCCGATCGACGACGCTCGTTCAGCGCACGAGCAGCGTCGTCGCGTGATCACCGCACGACGAGTGCTCAGCTCGCTGCAACCGATGCCCGCTCTCCGTCGTGCAGCGAAGGACCGGACTCGCTCCCTGGCTCCTACCCTGGAGCGCATGAAGATCTCCATCATCGGGGCCGGCTCGGTCGGGACCGCGATCGCGTACGCGAGCGCCATCCAGGGGGTCGGTGACGAGATCGCGCTCTACGACCTGAACGGGGCGAAAGCGACCGCCGAGATCCTCGATCTCCGCCACGGACTCCAGTTCGTGCCGACCACGCAGATCTCCGGAGGCGACGACCTCGAGGCATGCCGGCGCTCCGACGTCGTCGTCGTCACGGCCGGCGCCAAGCAGAAGCCCGGACAGAGCCGCCTCGACCTGGCCGCCGCCAACGCCGACATCACCCGCGAGCTCGTGCCGAAGCTGCTCGACCTGGCCCCCGACGCGCTGTTGCTGTTCGTCACCAATCCCGTCGACGTGGTCACCTTCATCGCCCAGGAGGTCGCCCGCAACCACGGCGTCGATCACGGACGCGTGTTCGGGTCGGGCACGGTGCTCGACACGTCGCGGCTCCGGTTCCGGCTCGCAGAGCGGCTCGGCGTCTCGGTGTCGAGTGTCCACGCATCGATCGTCGGCGAGCACGGCGACAGCGAGATCGCGCTGTGGTCAGCGGCCAACGTCGGCGGCGCTCCGCTCCCGCTCGACGAGGATGAGCTCACCGAGCTCCTCCACGAGGTCCGTCACGCCGCCTATCGCATCATCGAGGGCAAGGGCGCGACCAACCTCGCGATCGGCCTGTCGACGGCGCGCATCCTGGCCGCGATCGACGACGACGAGCACGCTGTGCTGCCCGTGTCGGCCCGTCACACCATCGACGGCATCGGGGAGATCTGCCTGTCGCTGCCGACGGTGGTGGGGCGCCACGGCGTCGGGAGCGTGCTCGACGTCGCGATGACCGAGTCCGAGCGGGCAGGTCTCATCGAGAGCGCGCACGCCATCCGTCGCGTGATCGACCAGGTCTCCTGACCGTCAGCCCCTGAGGAACCGCCCGGCGTTGCCGGCGAGGATCGATGCCCGCTGCGCGTCGTCGAGGAAGTCGGCACGGTGCACCACGCCGCCCGCCGGGCGCTCACCGAGCGGGTACGGGTAGTCGCTGCCGACCATGACCCGCTCCGCGCCGAGGGTGTCGACCAGGAGGCGCAAAGCACGCGGGTCGAACACCACCGAGTCGACGCTGAACCGTCCGACGTAATCCGACGGCGGGCCTTCGGACGTCGCGATCAGGTCGGGCCGCTGATGCCAGGCGTTCTCCAGGCGGCCCAGCCAGAAGGCGAACGATCCGCCGCCGTGGGCGAAGCAGATCCGCAACGAATCAGGCACCCGATCGAACGCGCCGCCGAGGATCATCGCCACGATCGACAGATGGGTCTCGGCCGGCATCCCGACCAGCCAACGAGCCATCCACCGATCGAGGCGTGGTGACTCGGGCATGTCCCACGGGTGCACGAACACCGGTGCACCCCGTGCTGCACAGTGCTGCAGGAAGGTCACGATGCCCTCGTCGTCGAGGTCGCGGTCGCCGACGTGGTTGCCGATCTCGACACCGACGTGACCCTGGTCGAGGCAACGGTCGAGTTCGGCGCAGGCCGCGTCCGGATCCTGCAACGGCACCTGGCAGAACGGGACGAACCGACCAGCGCCCGGCTCGCAGATCTCGAGTGCCAGGTCGTTGAAGATGCGAGCGATCCGCACCGCCTCGGCAGGAGTCGAGGCATAGCGGAAGAACACCGGCGTCGGCGAGACGACCTGGGTGGCGATTCCGTCGGCGTCCATGTCGGCGAGGCGCACCTCGGCGTCCCAACAGTCGGATCGAATCCGCCGGAACTCCGATGAGCCGACCATGATCACGGCGTCGCGCTCGGAGTCGATACGCAGCCACGGCTCCCCGTCACCGAGGTCCGGCCAACCGCGCGGGACGTAGTGGGAGTGGACGTCGACGGTGCCGTCGTGGGGGACGTCGTGGGTGACGTCGGCAGTGGCGTGGATCGGGTGTGCTCCGCTCACCGGTCAGCCCCGACCCGGATGGACCGCGCCGCACTCGTCGCAGCGGCGGGCGTCGGGGTCGCCGTAGAACCGTTCGAACGCTGGCGGTAGGTCGACGACGATGTCGCTGACGTCGATGTCGACCCGGTACAGCTCGTCGTGGCACTCGCGGCAGAACCAGAGGAATTGCTCGGTCCTACCCGGCTCACGGATGCGCTCGATGACGATGCCGATCGAGCCGGCATCGGGCCGCTGTGGGGAGTGCGGCACGTTGCGGGGCAGCATCCACATCTGACCTTCGGCGATGTCGACCCGCTCCGGACCACCACTCGTCATCAGATCGACGTGGATCGCGCCGCGGTACTGGTAGAACCACTCCTCGTACGGATCGACGTGGTAGTCGGTGCGCTGGTTCGGGCCACCGACGACCATCACGATGAAATCGTCGTTGGTCACGTAGAGCTGCTGGTTGTTGACGGGCGGCTGGAGCAGGTGCTCGTGTTCCGCGATCCAGGCCGGGAAGTCGATGACGGGTGGGATCTCGATCATCGGCGGCCCTCAGGCGCGGCGCTGCCTCGGACAGCGATCGCCTGGATCTCGATGAGGAGGTGCGGGTGCGGGAGTTGGTGCACGGCGACGGTGGTGCGCGCGGGGCCCTGGTCGGAGAAGATCTCGCCGTAGACCTCGTTGTAGCCCGCGAAGTCGTTCATGTTGACGAGATAGCTGGTGACCTGCACGAGCTCGTCGAGGTCCGAGCCCGCGGCGATCAGCACCCGCCGGATGTTGTCGATCACCGCTCGCGTCTGGATGCGGATGTCGAGTCTGGCGGTACCCATCACGTCGACATCCGCACCGGCGATCGTGTTGTCGGGCCGCCGGCTGCTCGTGCCCGAGACGTAGATCGTGTCGCCGACCACCCTGGCATGCGGGAAGCGTCCCCGCGGGGTGGCGTTCTCCTGCACGTGCACCGACCCCGACATGCGGCCAGAGTAGGGAACGCCGAGCGCGGGCGGCGTGTCAGCGACCCGGGACGGGGCCGATGCCGATCCTGGTGTCGACCAGACGATCGGGGGGCACGTGCTGCAGCCCGCTGTCGAACCAACCCATCAGATCGACCACCACATCGGTCCGCGTGAGCGACGACACACACACCTCACCCGTGTCATCCACCGGGATCACGACCGCATTCGACACCACACCACCCGCCGGATAGTTCACCGACGCCGTCCGCGGCTCGACTCCACCACACGGCCACGCCCGCAACCACCCACGGCCCACCGGACCCACCGCCGTCACGTTCAACGACACACCCGCCACACCCTCGGCCGGCACACCAGCGATACCCGCCACCGGCACCCGCAGCGGCACACCCGGCACCACCCGCCTCGACGCACGCGTGTCCACCAACCGACCCATCGCCGGCCGCAGCCCGCTGTCGAACCAACCCATCAGATCGACCACCACATCGGTGGCCACCCGCGACGACACACACACCTCACCCGTGTCATCCACCGGGATCACGACCGCATTCGACACCACACCACCCGCCGGATAGTTCACCGACGCCGTCCGCGGCTCGACTCCACCACACGGCCACGCCCGCAACCACCCACGGCCCACCGGACCCACCGCCGTCACGTTCAACGACACACCCGCCACACCCTCGGCCGGCACACCAGCGATACCCGCCACCGGCACCCGCAGCGGCACACCCGGCACCACCCGCCTCGACGCACGCGTGTCCACCAACCGACCCATCGCCGGCCGCAGCCCGCTGTCGAACCAACCCATCAGATCGACCACCACATCGGTGGCCACCCGCGACGACACACACACCTCACCCGTGTCGTCCACCGGGATCACGACCGCATTCGGCACCACACCACCCGCTGGATAGTTCACCGACGCCGTCCGCGGCTCGACCGCACCACACGGCCACGCCCGCAACCACCCACGGCCCACCGGACCCACCGCCGTCACGTTCAACGACACACCCGCCACACCCTCGGCCGGCACACCAGCGATACCCGCCACCGGCACCCGCAGCGGCACACCCGGCACGAGCGGCCGAGGTGCCACGACGCCCTTGCCGAGGAGCCCGATCACCTGGTCGCGCAACCAGAGCGAGAACTCGGCGTTGCCGGTCGTCGTGAGATGGACGCCGTCGGATGTGAACCACCTGTCGGCGTTCCGGACGGATGGCCCGCTCGCGGCGTCCCAGTCGAGCACCTGCAGCTCCGCCCAGCGGCCACTCGCGGCGTCGAGAGCGGCGTTGGTGACCGTGTAGCTGCGAGCGGTGCTGCGCTCGGAGAGGTTCACCCACGCGACGCGGCCGACGTCACGAGCGCGCAACGCCGACATCACGCGGTCGATCCGGGTCGACATCGCGGCCGGATCGTCGTTGTACCCGAGCTGGACGACCACCAGGTCGGTGCCGATCGGCACCGTGCGGGCGGCGGCGACACCGTCGACGCCCGAGCCCCCCTGGGTCTGGCGACCGGAGACGGCATCGAGCCACTGCGTCGCGAACACGCCCTCGGTCAGTTCGCGGAACCAGGCACCGCAACACTGGACGACTCCCGAGCCGACGGAGTCACCGACGAACGCGAACGATCCGGCCGCCGACACCGTCCGACGGATCGGGATCAGTTCGAACCCGGGCGCCGGCAGGCCGTAGGCGTTGCGGAAGTCCCACGCACTGACCGTGGCCCCGTTCGTGAGGCGGACCTCGTTGGCCCAGATGCCCGAGTACGGCGAGTCGGCGTCGGCGACCGTCGCGACGCCGGACGCCGACGACAGGCCGTACCGGCTGCGGATCGAGTCTGCGTCGATGATGCGGGTCCAGCGATGGTAGGGGTTCGCGCCCACATCGTCGAACGGATCGTCGACGGGCGGGAACGATCCGCCGGCGGTCCGCGGACCGTTCGACGCCGAGAATTCGGTCGACACGACCGAACCGTCGGGCCACATCCGGACGACTCCGGCGGTGTCGGCGACGGCGTCGTCGGTGAGCGCGTGCTCGACCGGTGTGTGGACCGTCGATGCCGGGAACGTTCGCTTCGAGGCACCGCCGTACACCTGGCACGACGGCGAGTCGCAGGTCGTGGCGTAGCGCTGTGTCTTCGCCGAGTCGACCCAGTACGCGCGATTCTGCGAGACCCCGTAGGAACGGGCCGCGACGGCCTGGGCGCGCAGGGCGTTCATGCCGGCGAACCCGTTGTCGTCGCCCCAGCTGGCTGCGACCTCTTTCGGGACCACACCGCGCAGGTAGTCCTCGACGGCCACCTCGTTGACGGTGCGATTTCCGGCCGCAGGCGTGTCGAACACGCGAACGACGCCGCGGTAGTGGACGACCGAACCGTTCGGCTGGCAGAGCCCGAGCGCCTGCCCGGGGTTGGCCGGCGCCCCGCTCGTCGAGAACTCGATCGGACCCGTGACCGCGGTCGCGACCTTGGTCCACGAGCCAGCGCCACCGGAACCGATGCGCTGCCGGGCGACCTGGGCCTCGGCGATCTCCCAGCGTCCGTCTGCGGTGAGACCGGCATCGGCCTGGAACGCTCGGACGGCCGCATCTGTCATCAGGCCGAACTCACCGTCGACCGGTCCGGGCGAGTATCCGTCGGCGAGCAGGAACGACTGGATCCGGCGGACGTCATCACCCTGATCACCGAGGGCGAGCGGACCGTCCGGTACCGACGTCGAGCATGAAGCGCCCGCACCGGTGTAGACATCGAAACGATTGCTGCCCACGTCGTCGACGTAGATCGAGCCGACGTTCGGGCTCCAGCTGTCACCCGAGCGACGCCAACGCGCGGCCGAGATCGTCGACAACACACCGACGGTGCCGACACCGTCGAGCGCGTTGAGCTTGACCGCGATCGTCCGCCCGGGCGCGATCGAGCCCGATCGTGTGCCCTGGTAGTACGTGTCGAGGATGTCATCCCACTGCTGGCCACCGTTCACGGCCCTCCCGTAAGCGCCCCACTGACTGAGCCCGCGTCCGTGGCCGTTGCCGACGCCGCGCACCACGAACGCGACGACGTCATCGCCCGACGGTGCGGCGTGGGCCAGACGCCCGCCCGCGAGCGTGCCGATGGCGGCCACATTCGCGCCGAGGAGGGTCGCGACGAGGAGCACGCCGAGGCGGCGATGGAGCTTCATTCCCGCAGACCGTATCGATTCGTCACGCATCCGTAACGTCACCTCTGGCTATCGGCAGATCGACGAGCGGCCTGAAGCGGGAATCTCAAGAAGCGGTCAAGGTGCCGGCCGCTGATCGCTGGCGGCCACGACCGCGAGCGCATCGACGAGATCGTTCATCGGATCCCCGGAGTGACCCTTCACCCACCGGAACGTCACGGAGCCCGAGTTGACCAACTCGACGAGCACTCGCCACAGGTCGGCGTTCGCGACGGGCTGCTTCTTGGAGTTCTTCCAGCCGTTGCGTTGCCAGTTGACCCACCACCGGTCTCGGAAGCAGTTGACGACGTAGGTCGAGTCCGACACGACCTCGATCGTGCCCGCCTCGGAGCCGACACCGAGCGATCGCAGCGCCTCGATGACGGCGAGCAACTCCATCCGCTGGTTGGTCGTGTGAGCATCGCCCCCGCTGCCGTGCGGCTCGCCATCGGGCGCGACCGCCCATGCCCAACCACCGGGGCCGGGGTTCCCGGAGCAGGCACCGTCGGTGTAGACCACGGTCGGGGAGTCGTGTCCGTGCTGGTTCAACGCGTCGGCATCCCCAGAGCGGCCCGGATGAACTGGTCACCCAGGTAGTCGGCGGTGATGGCCTCGGCGGCTTCGGGCGTGAGGTGGATCCCGTCAGGGCGGATCTCGGTGTCACGGTCGTACCCGGTCTCGGTGAACCAGCTCGCGAAGGGCACGACGGCGACCGCGCCGGGGCGCTTCCGCTCGAGCTCGTCGTACACCTCGTACATCACCTCGTGGCGTTCCGGCTGGTCCTCGTCCTGCACCTTGGGCAACCACCACACGTCGGGCACCGGTTCACGGACGAACGCCACCCGACCGGCTCCGGCAGCGATCAACCGGTCGGCGAGGTCGGTGTAGGCGACGTCGATGCGCGCCCGGTACTCGGGATCCGTCGGCGCGATCAACTCCTCGCCGTCCCACCGACGATCGATGACGTCCCAGGTGGTCATCATCACGACGACCACGTCGGGTCGGGTCCGTTCGATCACCGGGTACAGCTCGGCGTCGACCCACCCCGTGCACCCCTCGACCGATTCGGTGGAGTCGCCGTAGCGACGTTCGCCGCCCATCACGAAACCACATCCGGGCGCCGAGGCGATCTCGACCTGGGCGAGGTCGGGGCGGTCGGCAGCCCACCCGATGACGCCGGTCCCGAGGGCCTGCGCGGTCGAGTCGCCCGTGACGACGATGCGGACGGGTCGGCCCAGCTCGGGCAACGGCGCCAGCGTGCTCGTGGTCGCAGCAGCGGTCGCCTCGGGTTCGGCCGTGCCGGTCGCCGGCACGCCGGCCGGTGCGACTGACGGTGTCGGGGTGGGTGCGGTCGACGGTGTCGGGGACGGTGTCGGGGTCGGGGTGGGTGTCGTGGCGATGGTGTCGGTCGGCGCCGTGGTCGCCGTTCCCGTGGCGGGGACCGTGGTGGGTGCCAGCGCGGCCAGTGGTGCGTCGTCGACCTCGATTGCCGCCGCCTCGACGGCGGCGTCGTCGGCCCGCCAGTAGTCGCCGAGTCCGGTCGGCACGAACGCGAACGCGAGCGCGGCGACGCCGGTCGTGGCAACGGCCGAACCCCCGAGGGTGGGTGCGAACGACAGCCCGCGTGACCGACGGATCGGTTGCTCGACCAACACGTAGCTGGCGACCGAGATCGCTCCGGTGATCACCAGGCGGGCAACCGTGAGCAGGAGGCCACTCCAGCCGGTCCGTTCGGCGTCGAGCAGCACGTACACCGGCCAGTGGTACAGATAGACGCCATAGGAGATCTTGCCGACGCCGACGAGCGGCGTCGTCGACAACGCAGCGCGGAACGGACCATCGACCTGGAGGCCGACGAGCAGGCAGCCGGAGACCACTGCGACGAGGGGTAGGGCACCCTCGTACGCCGGTCCGCTGGAGGCCGGGAACGTGACCGTGGCGATCGCCAACAGCCCGAGCGCCACCGGTGTCAGCACCGACCATCGTCGGCCGATCGGACGGTCGTTCAGGACGACGGCGAGGAATCCGCCCACCAGGATCTCGCTGAGCCGGGCAGGCGTCGCCCAGTACGCGGCGTCCGGTCCCCACACCTGGGCGATGACGGGCGCTGCGATCATGGTGACGAGCGTGATCGCACCGAGCACCTGTGTGCGCCGACGGCGCCCGCTGACCCGCGAGAGGAGCACGAGCATCGTCACCGGCCAGAACCAGTAGAACTGCTCCTCGATCGCCAACGACCAGAAGTGTTCGAGCGGTGATGCGGTGCCGCTCCCCTGGGCCAGCAGATCCTGGTACGAGCCCTCGCCCGCCAGGAAGACCCAGTTCGCGACCTGGAACAGGCTCCCGAGCACGTGGGCACGCAGCGATCCGACGGCCTCGAACAGGTCGGTGGTCGCTGCCAGCAGGACGACCGCCGCGACCGTCAGCACACTCGCCGGAAGGAGCCGGCGGAGTCGTCGTCCGTAGAACGCGGCGAGATCGATGTGCCCCGTGGCGTCGTGCTCGCGCACGAGGAGGCTCGTGATCAGGTAACCCGAGAGGGTGAAGAACACCGACACGCCGAGGTAGCCGCCGTCGAATCCGGGGACGCCGGCGTGGAAGAACAGCACCGCGAGCACGGCCAGGGCCCGGACGCCGTCGAGGGCGGGTTGATACGTGATGCGCGGTGCCATCCGACCCCGGAGTGTACGGGTGCCCTCGGTAGGGTTCTGCGGCATGTCATCGACGTCGGTGCACCGTCGCGCCCGTGTCCGCCGCCTCGCCCAGTTCACCGTGCTGGCGTTGGTCGTCGGCTCGGTGGCGGGGCTCGCACCCGCGAGCTCCGGGCAGGCCGACGTGCTCCTCGTGACACGGCATCGATCGGTCGCCGGTCCGCTCGGTCCCATCTCGGTGATCGGTGACTCGGTGCTGCTCGGGTCGGTATACGAGCCCTGGGGCCCGACCCTCGACGACCGCCTCATCGAACAGGGCTGGGGACCCGTGCGCGTCCGGGCCGGTGTCGGCAATTCGACCGGCAAGTTCGCCTCGGGCGCGACCACCGTGCCGTACTGGATCGCACAGTGGCGCTCCGAGGGTTGGAACCCGACCGACCTCATGATCAACATCGGCGCCAACGATTCGGCGACGTGTGAGGGCGACACGAACTGTGCCTACGGCGCGATCATGAACGTCGTCGACGCGATCGGGCCCGGACACCGGATCTGGTGGCCGAAGATCACACACCACCCCGTGGTCGAGCACCGACAGTTCGCGTGGAACGGTGCGCTCGACCGGATCGCCGCCGAGCGCGACGACTTCTACACCTGGGACTGGCCGACCGTGATGTTCAGCGAGGGTCTCGCGACCAGCGACTTCATCCACCTGACCGTGAGCGGGTATCGCCGCCGTTCCGTGCTGATGGCACAGGAGATCACCGCCGATCTCGCCCGCGCCCGGAAGTCCGGTGCCGCCGCATCGTTGCCGACGCCCGCCGGCTCGCCGAGTGAGCTCGTCCCGATCGAGCCGACGCGAGTGCTCGACACGCGCACCGACCCGCCGGGACGAATCACCGGCGGGACAGCGGTCGAGATCGACCTGTCGGGCGAGGTCCCCGACGGCGCCACGGCTGCCGCGGTGTACGTGACCGCCACCAACACTGCTGCCGATGGCTTCCTCACCGCGTACGAATGCTCGTCCTCGCGCCCGACCGCGTCTGCTGCCAACTACCGGGCGGGCCAGAACCGCGGTGCGGTCACGATCGCACCGCTGTCGCCCGAGGGACGATTCTGCCTGTTCAGCCGAGCCGACACCGACGTGGTGGTCGACCTCCAGGCGGCCTTCCTGCCGGTCGGTGGGGGCGGCGATCGCTTCGCCCCACTCGCCGAACCGTCCCGACTGCTCGACACCCGCGAGACGGGTCGCCGCCGGATCGTCGAGGTGGGCGTGCCCGACGACGCGTCGGTCGCCGCCGTCAGCATCACCGCGGTCGACGGGGCGACCCCGGGCTTCCTCGTCGCGTATCCGTGCACCGCCGACGTCCCACTGTTCGCAACCGTCAACCACGGCGCCGGCGAGGTCATCTCGGGCACGGCGTTCGTCCCGGTCGGCGTCGACGGGACGATCTGCGTGTTCGCCAAGTCCGATGTCGACGTGGTGATCGACCTGACCGGGGTGTTCCGCCCCGACGGTGACCTGGTCTTCGTGCCCGTCCCGCCGACCCGCACGATCGACACCCGCTCGGGCATCGGTGGGTGGGCACCGATCCACGGCCACGACCAGACGATCGACGCGCGGGTCGCGCCGACCGACGCTGAAGCGGTGTCCGGCACGCTGACGCTCGTGCGCCCATTGCGCCGAGGGCACCTCCGGGCGTGGGGGTGCGGGACACTCCCCGAGACCGCGAACGTGACGGCCGCTGCCGGTGCCGTGCTCGCGAACTCGCTGACGACGGGCATCAGCGACGACGGACGTCTGTGCGTGTTCGCCAAGTCGGCCACGGCGACGGTCTTCGACACGACGGGCTGGTGGGTTCGCGCCGGATGAGCACCCGGCTGGTCGCGATGGTCATCGGCCTCGTCGTCCCACTCACCACCGTCACCGGATCGTCGCCCGTGCAGGCCGACTTCCCGGTGAGCGAGTCGTTCGACACGACACCACGGCCCAACGGGCCGATCTCGGTGATCGGCGACTCGGTCTTGCTCGGATCCGCCCTGTACGCGCCGACGATCGGCGACCAGCTCGCCGCTCGCGGTTGGGGCCCAGTTCGCGTCCGTGCCGGCGGCTCCTACACCACGGGCGCCTTCCCGGTGACCCAGACGGCACGGGCATCCCACTGGATCGCGGTGTGGCGCAGCCAGGGGTGGGACGCGCCGAACGTCGTCGTCAACCTCGGCACGAACGACTCCGGGTTCTGCACGACCTCGCTCGCGTGCGCACGCGGCGCGATCATGCACATCGTCGACACCATCGGTCCCGGCCATCGGATCTGGTGGCCGAAGGTCACCCGCAGCCCCCAGCACCTGCACTGGGCGAGCAACTGGAACCAGGCCCTCGACCAGATCGCCGCCGAACGATCCGATTTCTTCACGTGGGATTGGCCGGCGGTGATGTCGGAGCTGGGATTCGCGTCGGGCGACGACATCCACCTCTCCCCCGATGGCTATCGCCGGCGTTCCGATCTGATGGCGGCAGCGGTCACCGACGTGCTCGCGCGGCGACGCGCACCGGCACCGATGCGGCGCTCCCGACACCGTCCGGCCCGCCCAGCGAGCTCGTCGCGATCGGGCCCGTGCGCGTCCTCGACACCCGCACCGAACCACCGGGCCGACTGACGGGCGGGACCTCGATCGAGGTCGACGTGTCGGGCCGGATTCCGTCGGGCAGCACCGCCGTCGCCGTGTACGTGACCGCCACCGGCACCCAGGGGCCCGGCTACCTGACGGCCTTCGAGTGCAGCGATCGGCGCCCGGTGGCATCGGCTGCGAACTACGCGGCCGGGGCGACGAGGGGTGCTGTGACGATCACGCCCGTCTCGCGCGACGGTGTCTTCTGTCTGTACAGCCGTGCCGGCGCCCACGTCGTCGTCGATCTCCAAGCGGCGTTCGTGCCGGTGGGCGGCACCGCAGGTGGCTCACGGTTCACGCCACTGCGCGTGCCGAGACGGCTCCTCGACACGCGCGCCACGGGCCGCGAGCCGATCGTCGAGATCGACGTGCCGCCTGACGCCGAGATGGTCGCCGTCAGCATCGCTGCGTTCGACGGAGCGACCAGCGGCCACCTCATCGCCTACCCGTGCACCGACGAGGTCCCGACGATCGCAACGGTGAACCACGGCCCTCGCGAGGCGGTCGCTGGGAGCGCGTTCGTGCCCGTGAGCGCCGAGGGGGCGATCTGCGTGTACGCCAAGTCGTCCGTGGACATCACCGTCGACCTGACCGGCATCTTCGAAACCGATGGCGACCTCGTCTTCCACCCGGTGCCGCCGACGCGCACGATCGACACACGCGATGCAACCGGTGGCTGGGCCCCGATCCATGGCAGCCGCCAGACGATCGACGCCCGCGTCGCGCCGGACAACGCCGCGGCGGTGTCGGGCACCATCACGATCGTTCGGCCGGCCGGCCGCGGCCACCTGCGCGCCTGGGGATGCGGGCCGCGACCCGAGACGTCGAGCGTGAACGGCGCAGCGGGCGGCGTGATCGCCAACTCGGTGACGGCCGGGCTCGACGGCGACGGGCGGCTGTGCGTCTACGCTCGCTCCACGACGTCGACGGTCTTCGACACGACAGGATGGTGGACACCGCTGCCATGAGGCATTCGATTCGACACTCGCTCGTTGCGATCGCGCTCGCCGCGTCGGTCGCACTCGGTGTCGGCGGGCTCCCGGCCGGGCCCGCGGCCGCCCGGCCCTCGGTGCCGTTCGTGGAGGCGGCCCCCCGTTCGAACCGGGTCGTGATGTTCACCGATTCCGTCGGCCTGGGCGCCCGGGGCGCGCTCCCGCGCGCCTTCCCCGGCGACTGGGAGGTCAACGTCGACGGCCAGCCCGCACGGTTCGTCGAACAACTCGAGGCCGAGTTCGTACGATCCCGGCTCGCCACCAATCCCGGCTGGTTCGGCGACCACGTGGTGATCGCGGCCGGCTACAACTACCCGTACTGGGATCCGGAGCGGTTCGAGCGTTCGATCGACTCGATGATCGACACCCTCACCGCCGCCGGTGTCGAGCACGTGTACTGGGTCACGTTGCGCGAGGTGAAGCCCCAGTACATCTCGGCCGGTGCGTGGCGACAGGTGCAGCCGTACTACTGGTACTTCCCGACGGTCAACGACCACCTCGAGCAGGCGTTGACTCGACACCCCAACCTCACCCTCGTTGACTGGGCGGCAGCAGCCGACCGGAGCGGCGTCACCTATGACGCGATCCACCTGAACAACACGGGTGCCGATCTCTACAGCCTGCTCATACGACGCGCGATCGACGCCGCCACCACAAAGGTCGGGGACGAATCGATCACACGGGTCAGTGTGCCGAACGGTGCCGGTGCAGCGGTGGCTGCCGTCAACCTCACGACCACCGATCCTCGCCATCAGGGTCACCTGCGCGTGTGGGATTGTGACGGCCCACCTCCGCTCGTCGCCGTACACACCTATCAGCGCGCCACGACCGTGGCGCACGCAGGCATCGCACCGCTCGACCCCGACGGCGACTTCTGCGTCTTCGCCAAGACGGCCACCAACCTGGTGGTCGATGTCACCGGGGTGTTCGTGAGCGGCGACGATCTCCGCCGGATCGAACCCGTCCGGTGGCTCGACACGCGCCAGAGCGTGCGCCCCATCGAAGCCGGGGGCACCGTCGAGCTCGACGTGGCGGACATCGCGGCCCGAGTGGGCGGAGCGTCCGACTGGTCGGCGGTCGCCGTCGTCGCGACCGCCATCGGTGCCGATGACACCGGGTGGCTCCGGATCGTCGGGTGCGATGCCGCCGCCACGACTGAGACGGCCAACGTGAGTTACCGCGCCGGCTCCACCACGCCCAACCTCGCGATCGTCGAGCCCGATGCCGACGGCACGATCTGCATCACGTCCCGAGCCCGCACCCACGTGACCGTCGATCTGTTCGGCGTGTTCGAGCTCGACGCCGATGTGCGTGCCGACCGCGCGGTTCGCTGGTTCGATTCACGCGACAACGGGACCCGTTTGCCCGCCGGTTCCGTCACGGTGCTCGACGTCGCAACGACGGACCTCGATCCGGCGAGCGCCGGCGTCGTGGTCAACATCTCGGCGATCGACCCGAGCGAGCCGGGCTTCGTCGTCGCCTACCCGTGCGACGTCGACCGGCCGCTGGCCGCCAACCTGAACGCGCGTCCAGGTGGCGTGGTCGCGAACGCCACGATCGTCGCGCCGGCAGCCGACGGGACGGTGTGCGTCTTCAACCGATCCGAGACGCACCTCGTGATCGATCTGATGGGCGAGGTCGGGACCGGTTTCGCCGGGTCCGACGCCGTGCGAGCGCTCGACACGCGCACGCCGTAAGCGTTTTCATCACTCCGGGTGGTACCCATCGGTAACCATGCGAGAATGGCCGACATGATCTTCGACGGCCACGTGCACCAGCTGCCCGACATCGATCCCGCCGAGACCCAGGAGTGGCTCGACTCGTTGGATGCGGTCGTCGACACGCACGGCAAGGCGCGCGCCCGATTCCTGCTGTCGAAGCTGCTCGCACGGGCGAACGCCAGCCAGGTCAGCTTCCCGGCGACCGTCAGCACGCCGTACCTGAACACCATCCCGCGCGAGCAGGAGCCCTGGTTCCCGGGCGACGAGCACATCGAGCGCCGCATCCGGGCCTTCATCCGTTGGAACGCGGCGATGATGGTCGTGAAGGCCAACAAGCACGCCGACGGCATCGGGGGGCACCTCTCGACCTTCGCCAGCTCGGCCTCGCTGTACGAGATCGGCTTCAACCACTTCTTCCGCGGCAAGGACGACTCGCCCGGCGATCACGTGTACTTCCAGGGCCACGCCGCACCGGGCGTCTACGCCCGCGCCTACATGGAGGGTCGCCTCACCGACGACGACCTCGATCACTTCCGTCAGGAGATCGGTCGCGACGGTCGCGGCCTGTCGAGCTATCCCCACCCCCGCCTGATGCCCGAATTCTGGGAGTTCCCGACGGTGTCGATGGGCCTCGGCCCGATCACGGCGCTGTACCACGCCCGATTCAACCGGTACATGCTCAATCGTGAGCTCGATGACACGAGCGACAGCCGCGTCTGGGCGTTCCTCGGTGACGGCGAGTGCGACGAACCCGAGACGCTGGGAGCGATCTCGCTGGCGTCGCGCGAGCAGCTCGACAACCTCGTGTTCGTCGTCAACTGCAACCTCCAGCGCCTCGACGGCCCCGTGCGCGGCAACGGCAAGGTCATCCAGGAGCTCGAGGCCGTGTTCCGCGGCGCCGGCTGGAACGTCATCAAGGTCGTCTGGGGTTCGCGATGGGATGAGCTCCTCGCCCAGGACAAGGACGGCGCGCTGCTCAACAAGATGAACACGACCGTCGACGGTGAGTTCCAGCGGTACGCCGTCGAGAACGGCGGCTACATCCGCGACAACTTCTTCGGTCCCGATCCTCGCCTGCGCCAGATGGTGCAGCACCTCTCCGACGACGAGTTGCGCACCCTGCCGCGTGGCGGCCACGACTACAAGAAGCTGTACGCCGCGTACAAGGCGGCCACCGAGAACCTCGGGTCGGGTCGACCCACGGTGATCCTCGCCAAGACCGTGAAGGGTTGGACCCTCGGTGAGGGGTTCGAGGGGCGCAACGCGACCCACCAGATCAAGAAGATGACCAAGCAGCAGCTGCTCGACCTGCGCGATCGTCTCCACCTCCACGACGAGATCCCCGAGGAGTCGATCCACGCCGAGAACCCGCCCTACTTCCGCCCGGCGGAGGACTCCATCGAGTTCCAGTACATGATGGAGCGCCGCAAGGCGCTGGGTGGTTCGCTGCCCAAGCGCACCACCAGGGCGCGCAAGCCGCTGACGCTGCCGAAGGCGTCGGCGTACGACGAGATGAAGGCCGGCTCGGGCGAGATGGAGGTCTCGACCACGATGGGCTTCACCCGCCTGTTGCGCAGCTTGTGCCGCGACGAGCACGCCGGCAAGCGGATCGTCCCGATCATCCCCGACGAGGCCCGCACCTTCGGCATGGACGCGCTGTTCCGCGAGCTCGAGATCTACGCCAGCCAGGGCCAGAAGTACGAGCCGGTCGACCACGATCTCTTGCTCAGCTACACCGAGGACTCCGACGGCCAGATCCTGGAGGAGGGCATCACCGAGGCGGGTTCGATGGCGAGCTTCATCGCCGCCGGCACCTCGTACGCCACCCGCGGCGTTCCGATGATCCCGTTCTACACGTTCTATTCGATGTTCGGGTTCCAGCGCGTCGGCGACCTCGTCTGGCAGGCGGCCGACATCCGGGCTCGGGGGTTCATGATGGCCGCCACCGCCGGGCGCACCACCCTGCTCGGGGAGGGCCTTCAACATCAGGACGGACACTCCCTGGTGCTCGCCTCGACGGTGCCGTCGGTGCAGGCCTACGACCCTGCGTTCGCGTTCGAGGTCGGAGCGATCGTCCAGGCCGGCATCGAGCAGATGTACGGTGCCGACTCACGCGAGAACGGTGGCGACCTCGACCCCGATGTCGTGTACTACATCACCCTCTACAACGAGAACTACGTGATGCCCAAGCTCGAGCCCGAGCATGCCGACGAGCTGGCGGCGGGTGCCGTGCGCGGCCTCTACCGCTTCCAGGGTGCTCCCGACGGTCCGACCAGGCGAGCGACGATCCTGTTCTCCGGGATCTCCCACGGTGCGGCGCGGGCGGCCCGCGACGAGCTCGCCGAGCACTACGACGTCGCCGCCGAGCTCTGGTCCGCGACGAACTACAAGAAGTTGCGCGAAGAGGCGCTCGAGGCCGAGCGCTGGAACCGCCTGCACCCGTCGGGCGATCGCCGGGTGCCCTTGGTGGCCCGGCTGCTCGACGACTCGGCCGGCCCGATCACCGCCGTCAGCGACTTCATGAAGATCGTTCCCGAGCAGATCGCCCGCTGGGTGCCCGGTGACCGCCCCTTCAACATCCTCGGCACCGACGGCATGGGACGCTCCGACACACGCGAGGCGCTCCGACGGTTCTTCGAGATCGACATGGGTCACGTGGTCGTCGCGACGCTGACCGGTCTGCTCGAGGCCGGCGAGATCGACGCCAGCGTGGTGGAGGACGCCATCAAGCGCTACGACATCGACCCGGACGCCGACGATCCGTACCACGTCTGACGACCGGGTGCCGGGCTGCCCCGCTCTCACGAGCCGGGACGCGTGGTGGCAAGGCGTATCCACGGTGGAGGGCCGGGCACGCGAGCGTCGCCGTCTGCTCGCCGCACGTCCGCGTTGCCGGCGATGTCGACCAGCGAGCGACCGCGTCTGCTCGCACATCGGCTGATCTGGAGCGGGTCGCCGAGCGCCTGACGATCAGGTGGGAAGCTCCCACACCGACACGGTCGACCTGCTCTCGTGAGTGAACGGATCACGATGCCAATTGCTCCACCGATCGCGCGGGGTCATGCCGGCGAGCTCCGCCATCAGGTCGAGCTCGCCCGGCCAGACATACCGGAACGGCAACGATGCCAGCTCCCAACGATCGTCGATCAGGTGATAGTGGTGCGAGATCAGACCCTGGGTGGCGACGTCGTACTCGTCGATGCCGACGTGGTCGTCGGACCGATCGAAGACGTGCAACGTCTCGCCCGGGGGAAGGCGACGAAGGTCGGGCATGCCGACCTCGACGAGGAAGCAACCGCCTCGTCGAAGGTGCGTCGCCGCGTTCCGGAAGCATGCGACCTGTGCTGCCTGCGTCGTCAGGTTCCCGATCGTGTTGAACACGAGGTACACCAGATCGAACGAGCCCTCCACGCGCTCGGTCGCCATGTCGCCGACCGCGACGTCGATCGAATCGCCCCCCGGTTTGGCCCGGAGCCGACGGACCATTGCCTCCGACAGCTCGATGCCGCTCACGCTCACACCGCGCGCAGCGAGCGGCAAGGCGATCCGGCCGGTCCCGATCGCGAACTCGAGGGCCGATCCACCCTCACCCGCGAGTTCGGTGAGAACGTCGACGACCGGGGCGATCTCAGCGGGTGACCCCATGGCTCCGAGGTCGACGTCGTAGCGCGCCGCAGCCGGCTCGTCGAAGTGGTTCTCGCCCATCGGCGCAGTGTCGCACCTCGCGGAACGACTGCCCGCACCGTTTTCGACCGGCGGGTACCGTTGTGGCATGGACGAGGCGAGGCGGTGGGCGGGGACCTTCGTCGTGCTGTCGGCGCTGCTGGCCTGCACCTCGACGGGTGACGCGACACCGACCGATTCGGTCCCGACGGCCGCGACCAGCGTCGGTGCGGCGACGGCCCCACCGGCGACCACGGCGACCCCGACGACCATGGCAATGTCGACGCCACCGGCGACGACGGCGACGGCGCCGTTCGATCGGCAGCCGAACTGGATCGACGTCGTGGGGGATGGCTGGGTCGACACCCGGACCGACGAGCCGTTCGTGCCTCGGGGCGTCAACCTGCTGCGCAAGGTTCCCGGCGCCGGCGATGTGCTCTTCGCCCGCTACGACCCGGACTGGACCGACGAGCAACTCGAACAGATCGCCGACCACGGCTTCAACACCGTGCGGTTCTTCCTCGACCTCTGCATGTCGTGCGTGGGGAGCTCCCAGGGTGTCCGGGACAGCTACCTCGACCATCTCGCCGACTTCCTCGCCCGTTTGGAAGCACACGGTCTCGTCGCCCTCCCGACCAGCAACGACGTGCCTGATCCGGGCTACTCCGAACGCCTGCCGTGCTGCGAGCCGTTCGGTGGCTACCGGAACTCGCTCTACCTCAGCGCCGAGGGCCACGACATCGCCGCCGAGTACTTCACCGACCTGTTGACGGGCCTCCGCGATCGGGGTGCACCCATGCACGTCGTGATGGCGTGGCAGCTCGCGAACGAGCAGTTCTTCCTCCGAGACGTTCCACCGATCTCGCTCACCTCGGGCGAGATCACCACGGCCGACGGCGAGACCTACGACCTGGCCGATGACGACGCCGTCGAGTCGATGGTGGCGAACAACCTGATCGCGTACGTCGATCACGTCGGCGACGCAGTTCGGACCGCCGACGACGGTGCACTCGTGACGATCGGCTACTTCTCCTCGGAGGACCCGGCCGCCGGACGGGACGCCGACGACAACCGGTGGGTCCTTCCCGAGGTGGTGATCCGTCGGTCATCCGTCGACTTCATCGATCTGCACGCGTACACGGGCCTCGGGGGGAGATGGGCACCGATCGTGGCTGCGTTCGGCATCGACGCGACTGTCGACATCCCGCTCCTGCTCGGCGAGTTCGGCGCCTTCGACGTGGCCTACGACGATGCAGCATCGGCGGCCACTGCGATGGTCCGTTGGCAGGCGGATTCGTGTGCCTTCGGATTCGACGGTTGGCTCGTCTGGTTGTGGGGCGAGCAGCGCGACGACGAGGTGATCCCCGTCAACGCCGGCAATGGCGAGATCGCGAGTGCTCTGGCCCCCGCCGATCGGCCCGATGCCTGCGAGGCGACCGGGTTCGAGAGCGCCAACTTGGCGCTGGATCGACCGGCGACCGCATCGCTCGAGGAGGGCGGCGAGTACGTCGCTGCGTCGGCGGTCGACGGCAGCGCTGCAACATGGTGGACCGCTCCCGAGGGCCCACCCCAGTGGATCGAGGTCGATCTCGAGGATGCCCGGACCGTCGGACGCGTCGACATCCTCATCGGCAGCGTGTCGCCACCCGGGCCGCAGACCCATCGCGTCCTGGTGCGTGGCGAGGGTGAGGCGCAACCCGGCACCTACGTCGGCGAGGTCTCCGCGGATGTCGTCGCCGGCGATGTGCTCACCGTGGAGCTCGATCCCCCGCGACCCGGCGTGCGACACGTGCGCGTCGAGACCGTCGCCATGGATGGCTGGGTGATCCTGCACGAGGTGTCGGTCTACGCACCGTGACACCGGCCTTCGATACCGTGACCACATGGCGCTCGACGACGAATTGCTCAACCGTGTCACCTGGAAGATCCCGAACGCGCTGGCTCTCGTCGGCTCGCGGTCCGGCGACGAACGCAACGCCATGACGACGAGCTGGATCACCCAGCTCTCCATGGAACCGGTGCTGATCGGCGTCGGTGTCGACAACTCGGCCGTCACCCATCGCCTGATCAGCGATGGAGGATCGTTCACCGTCAACCTCTGGAACGCCGACGACACGCGGGTCTTCGTGAAGTTCTCCAAGCCGGCCACCGACGACGGCGGCACCCTGAACGCCCGCGCGGTGCGAGCAGCCACCACCGGTGCGCCGGTGTTCGACGACGCGATCGCATGGATGGACTGCCGGGTCCGCCACACCCTCGATCTCGGCACCCACACCCTGTTCGTGGGCGAAGTGGTCGACGCTGCGATCAGAGACGATGAGGCGCGGCCCGCGTCGATGAACGACACCCGCATGAAGTACGGCGGCGTCAAGCGTGGCGGCCACGCCTAGCGTCGAACCATGCCAGGCGATCTGCACATCACCGGTGACGAGGCCACCGACGAGCTACTGAACACGGACGCGACCGCGCTCATGATCGGCATGCTGCTCGACCAGCAGGTTCCGCTCGCGTGGGCGTTCGCCGGGCCCGGCACGCTCCGCCGGCGTCTCGGTCACATCGACCCGGTCCGCATCGCGGCGATGAGTGAGGACGACCTGGTGGCGGTGTGCTGCGAGAAGCCGGCGGTCCACCGGTTCCCGGCCTCGATGGGCCGACGTCTCCACGCCCTCTGCCGGGTGCTCGTGGCCGACCACGACGGGCGTGCCGAGACGATCTGGGCCGACGAGCCCGATGGCGCCACCCTCGCCCGGCGACTGCGGGCGCTGCCGGGATTCGGCGATGAGAAGACCAAGATCTTCGTCGCACTGCTCGCGAAGCGACACGGCGTTCGGCCCGTCGACTGGGAGCAGGCCGCCGGCGTGTTCGCGGATGATCAACCGCGCTCGATCGCTGACTGCTTCGACGAGGCCTCGCTGGCCGCGGTCCGCGATTGGAAGCGGGCCCAGAAGGCTGCGCACAAGGACAAGCAGGACCGCTCGCTACCCGGATGACGACACCCGCGTGGCACAGCTCCGCAGCCACAGTTCTCGGGGCCCGCCGGCGAGTCCGATCACGAACCCGCGGGCGTTCACCCGTCGTGGTTCGTGTCGCAGGCAGCCGACCGACAGCCAGAGTGCCCGGATGACGACACCCGCGTGGCACAGCTCCGCAGCCACAGTTCTCGGGGCCCGCCGGCGAGTCCGATCACGAACCCGCGGGCGTTCACCCGTCGTGGTTCGTGTCGCAGGCAGCGGACCGACAGCCAGAGTGCCCGGATGACGACACCCGCGTGGCACAGCTCCGCAGCCACAGTTCTCGGGGCCCGCCGGCGAGTCCGATCACGAACCCGCGGGCGTTCACCCGTCGTGGTTCGTGTCGCAGGCAGCGGACCGACAGCCAGAGTGCCCGGATGACGACACCCGCGTGGCACGGCTCCGCAGCCACAGTTCTCGGGGCGCGCCGGCGAGTCCGATCACGAACGCCCGGGCGTTCACCCGTCGTGGTTCGTGTCGCAGGCGGCGGACCGACAGCCACAATGCCCGGGTGATCGTCGCTCGATCGGCGAATCGCATGGCCGCCCACACCCGATTGCGCTCACGCAGGAACCAGGTACGGGACGGATCCTGGGACGTCGCGGTTCCTCGGGCGTGATCGACGACGGCGTCGCGGACGAGGAGGTATCGCCATCCGAGAGCGGCGCCGCGGCGAGCCAGGTCGACGTCTTCGTAGTACAGGAACCAGCGGGGGTCGAATCCGCCCGTGTCGGCGAGGAACGCCGACCGGAACGCAACGGCGCCTCCCGTGAACAGCTCGATCTCGGTCGTCCCGGTCGCGGGCTCGTAGAGGTCCCCGTCGCCGAGATCGGTACCTGCGCCGTCTGGGCCGATCCGAACCCCGAGACTGTTGACCGTCGCTGGTTCGGTGTCGGCGACCAGGAGAACCGGCTGGGCTGCGCCGACGCCGGGTTCCCGGAGGGCGGCGACCACCGCCTCGATCCAACCAGCGCGTCCGACGACATCGTCGTTCAGCAGGACGACCACGGTCGCGCCGAGCGCATGGGCTCGCGCGAACCCGGTGTTGGCTGCAGCCCCGTACCCGTCGTTCGGGACCACGATCAGATCGACGTCGGCTCGCGCATCGACGACCGCAGCGCCTCCCGTGTCGACCACGACCACATGATCGACGTCGTCGGCAACCGCGGCGAGACACCGTTCGAGCGCCTCGGCCGGCGCCGAGTAGGTGACGACCACCGCGGCGATCACCCGCCGGACAGTACAGTGCTGCACGGTCCGAGCCATGTCCGACATCTATCGCGCCCACGTCGACCCCGACGCCCCGAACAACCCGCACAGCATCGCCCTCCGCCTGGTCGGTTCGCACCACCGGGTCCTCGAGGTCGGTTGCTCGGTCGGGCACGTCACCGAGCATCTCGTGGCCGCCGGCAACCGTGTGGTTGGCGTCGAGATCGATCCGGCCGCCGCGGACGAGGCCCGCTGCTTCGCCGAGCGGGTGCACGTCGTCGATCTCGACGTGACCACGTTGTCGTCGGTCGAGACCGATCGTTTCGACGTGATCCTGCTCGGCGACGTCCTCGAGCACCTTCGTGACCCACCGGCGGTCCTGGCCGATCTGGTCACACTCCTCGACGATGACGGCCGGCTGGTGGTCTCGGTGCCCAACGTGTCCCACGTCGACGTCCGGCTGCATCTCCTCGAGGGCCGATGGGACTACCAGAACGATGGCCTGCTCGACCGAACCCACCTGCGCTGGTTCACGCGGGCCGGGCTGCGTCAGCTGCTGGGCGACGTGGGGTTCGTCGCGATCCGGCTCGATCCGGTACGGCAGGGCCGCGGCGCCAGCCTCCTTCCGCTGACACCGGGCCTCCACGGTGCCGATGTCCTTCGCTTCATCGAATCCGACCCCGATTCGCACATCTACCAGTTCGTCGTCGAGGCCCGGTGTGGCACCGACGACGACATGATCGATGCCCTCGCTCCGGTCGACATCGCTTGGCCCGACCTCGACGCCGAGTCCCGCTCCCGCAGCGACGAGATGGACGCACTCCGAGCGGAGGTCGACGCGTGGCGACGCTCGCGACTCGTTCGCTGGTCGGGCCCGCTCCGGTCGATCTGGGCGAAGGCGCGGAGCCGGGCGTGATCGAGCGAGCGAACGACGAAGCAGCCGCGGGCTCGGCGCGACCACGGCGTCGCCCGGCTCGTGCACCCCGACATCACCCCCGAGCAGCCGCGAGCTCGGCGCGACCACGGCGTCGCCCGGCTCCTGCACCCCGACATCACCCCCGAGCAGCCGTGCGGTCGCCGACGGCGGTCTGATCCTCTCCACCGCAACCGCGGTGTGGTGTGGATAGGGTTTCGAACCGCATGTCTGTCCGCAACGCGCTGGCGCACCGCAACCTGCTCTACCTCCTGTCGATGAAGGAGCTCCGCACCCGGTACCGCCAGTCGGTGCTCGGGTGGGCGTGGAGCCTCATCAACCCGCTCAGCCAGATGGTCATCTTCTCGATCATCTTCATCTACGTCTTCAAGGCCCAGCCGCGCACCGGCGACCCGAGCGGACTGAAGTCGTTCCCGCTGTACTTCCTCATCGGCCTCGTTCCGTTCCAGTTCTTCTCGATCACGGTCACGGTTGCGATGGACGGGGTGCGTGGCGGCGCCGGACTGATCAAGAAGGTCGCGTTTCCACACGAGAACCTCGTGTTCTCGGTGGTGATCGCCCAGTTCGTGACGATGCTCATCGAACTCGGCGTCCTGACGGTGGCCCTCTTGATCTCGGGGAGCATGGTCCTGCCATGGCTGCTGGTGCTGATGCCGATCCTCATCCTGCTGGCGTTGTTCACGACCGGGGTCGCGCTGGCGCTCGCGGCTGCGAACGTGTTCTTCCACGACGTGAACTACCTCTGGGGCATCATCGCTCAGCTGCTCTTCTACGCGACGCCGATCATCTACGACCCTGCGGTCCAGCTCGCCGACCAACCCCTCCTGCAGAAGATCACGAACTACGGCCCGACGGGCAGCTTCATCCGCGCCATCCACGAGGTGCTCTACGACCTGCGGATGCCAGGGCTCGGCCGCTGGGCGTATCTTGCGGCGCTCTCGGTGACGACGTTCGCGATCGGCTCCTGGATCTTCGCTCGTCTGTCGCCCAGGTTCGCGGAGGAGCTCTGACATGGCCGGCGACGTCGTCCTCTCCGTCGATCGAGTGACCAAGTCGTTCAGGGTGCATCGCGAGCGCACGACGTCGCTCAAGCACCTGGTGGTCGGCGGGCGCAACCGCTACGACGAGTTCGTCGCCCTCGACGACGTCTCCTTCGACGTCCGCGAAGGCGAGGTGTTCGGCGTCATCGGCCACAACGGCTCGGGCAAGTCGACGCTCCTCAAGTGCATGGCCGGCATCTTGAAGCCAGGGCGCGGTGAAGTGCGCGTGCACCGACGGATGTCGGCCCTGCTCGAGTTGGGAGCTGGCTTCGAGCCAGAGTTGTCCGGCCGCGACAACGTGCATCTGAACGGGGCGATCCTCGGCATGACGCGCCGCGAGATCGCCGCACGTTTCGACGAGATCGTCGACTTCTCCGGGCTCGAAGACTTCATCGACACGCCCGTGAAGACCTACTCATCGGGCATGTACGTTCGTCTCGCGTTCGCGATCGCGATCAACGTCGACCCGAGCTTGTTGCTGATCGACGAGATCCTCGCAGTCGGTGACGTGACGTTCCAGCAGAAGTGCATGGAGAAGTTCGTCGAATTCCGCGACGCCGGACGCACGATCGTGCTCGTCACGCACGACCTGGGGTCGGTCAAGAACATGTGCGATCGTGCGGTCTGGTTGGAGCACGGCACCGCGAGCCCGGTCGGTTCGCCCGGCGAGCTGGTCGACCAGTACACCGAATCGATGCTGGGCGCCAGGGGTGAGCGGCCATCGTCGTCGACCCGGCGGGGCAGCGGCGCGATCCAGGTCGAGCGGGTCGAGATGATGGTCGGCGGTGAGGCGAGCGACCGGGTACTCGGTGGCGCACCGGTGACGTTCCGCCTCCACTACCGCGCTCACCAGACGATCGAACGACCGGTCTTCGCGATCAGCATCGAGAACGTCCACGGCATCAGCGTGACGGAGCCCTGCTCGCGCGACGTCGGCCTGGTACCGGACTCGGTGACGGGAGCAGGCATCGTCGAGATCACGATCCCATCGGTGCCATTCCTTCCCGGGCCGTACAGCGTCAACACCGAGGTCACCGGGTACCACCGGGGACACATCTACGACCACATCCAGAACGCCGTGAAGTTCGACGTCGTGCGGGGGGCGTCGCAGGAGACGACCGGTCTCGTCACCGTCAACCCAGAATGGAGGATCGACACATGAACGTGCTCGTCACCGGCGGTGCCGGCTACATCGGTTCGCACACCGTGCGCGCGTTGCGAAACGAGGGTCGATCGGTCGTGGTGCTCGACTCGCTCGAGCTCAGCTCCGCCGACGCCGTGCTCGGCGCCCCCCTGGTCGTCGGCGATATCGCCGACGAGGCCCTCGTCGGGTCGGTATGTGCGGAGCACCAGATCGACGCCATCGTCCACTTCGCCGCCTACAAGAACGTCGGCGAGTCGATGCAGCAGCCGGCCAAGTACTTCCACAACAACGTGGAGGGCACCGTCCGACTGCTCGAAGCGGCGCGACGGGCCGGGATCGGACAGGTGGTCTTCTCGTCCTCCTGCTCGGTCTACGGCACACCTGAATCGGTACCGGTCGACGAGCACCAACCCATCCATCCGGAGTCGGTGTACGCCGAGACCAAGGCGATGGTCGAGCGGATCCTGCACTGGTACGACGTCGTGCACGGACTGCGCAGCGTCAGCCTGCGGTACTTCAACGCAGCAGGGGCCAGCTTCGACAGTGCGATCGGAGAGGACTGGACGTACGCGCTCAACCTGATACCGGTCGCCCTGCGGGCGCTGCTCACCGGCGGTCGGGAGCTCGATGTCTACGGTGACGATTACCCCACACCTGACGGCACGTGCATCCGCGACTACATCCACGTCGACGACCTCGCGGCGGCACACATCGCGGCGATCGACTACCTCGCCGCCGGCGGCGCGACGACCGCCGTCAATGTCGGTACCGGTGTCGGATCGTCGGTGCTCGATGTCTTGAACGGCATCGAACGCGTCGCCGGGCGACCGGTCCCGCACCGAATCGTGGAGCGCCGCGCCGGCGACCCCGTGTCCACGTTCGCCGACCCGACCCGTTCGCACGATCTGCTCGGTTGGCGGCCCCGACACGACCTCGAGGAGATCCTCGAGACGGCCCACCGCTGGCACGTCGCCCAGCTCGAGGCGTCGAACCGCTGAGGCGCAGCGCCGTGGGCCGCCACCGTCATCGCCAACGTGATCCGATGAACACAGCGCCGCTTCCCGAGCGCTTCGTCACCGCATCACCGCGTCCGCGGGTCTCGTTACCGCACCACGCCGAGCCGTCGGTGTCGTTCGTGACGGTCACGTTCGGTACGGGCCCGGTCATCGTCGACAGCCTGAGGTCACTCGTCGACTCGCTGGACGAACCAGGGATCCCCTACGAGTACGTCGTCGTCGACAACGCCCACCCGGACGCCGGCGACGTCGCGGTCAACGGACTGCTGCTCGCGACCGTTGGTGTTCGGGTCGTGCGGTCGCACGCCAATCTGGGGTTCGGGGGCGGTTGCGACACCGGTGTCCGCTCATCGACCGGCGAGGTGCTGGCGTTCGTGAACCCTGACGTTCTGTTCCGCCCTGGCTGGATCGAGCCGTTGCTCGAGGGCATCGCCGACCCGAACGTCTCGATCGCCGCCCCGGTGCTGCTCGACGCCGACGGCACCGTCCAGGAGTCGGGGCGGCGGCTGTGGTCCGATGGGTCCACGTCACCGATCCTCGACGCACCCGCGCCCGGCGAGGTGGTCACACCCGACTATGCGTCGGCTGCCTGCTGGCTGATCCGGCGCGCCGAGTACGACCGCATCGGCGGCTTCGATCCAGCGTTCTTCCCCGCCTACTACGAGGACGTCGACATGTGCCTGCGAGCGGCGTCGCGGGGAGGCTCGACGATCGTGGTCGGGGACGCACAGGTCGTCCACCTCGGCGGGGCGTCCACGGCAGACGGCCGCATTCCCGACACGACGCCACAGCGGCGCCTGCTGCTCGACCGGTGGCCCGACCTCGGGCGCACGCATCCACAGCGGCCGGTCGACGCCGGACTTCGGTAGCGGCGCTCACTCCACCGTCGGGGGTGCGACCACCCTCACCAGCTCCGACAGCGACGTGTCGACCCGATCGACCCGAGCACCGATCGCGTCGAGTCGGGCGCCGATCTCGTCGAGACGGATGTCGACGCGTCGCGCACTGCCGTCGGGCGAGCCACCGCCCACATCGAGGCGAGCGACGACGGTTTCGAGGTCGGCGAGCCGGCGCTGCAGGTCACGGATCACCTCGCTGTGGTCGTCGAACGCGCGCTGGGTGCGGGTCGATCCTCGGACGATCCAGGCGATCTGGCGCTTCATCCGCCCAGTCGTTCCACCCGCTCGTTGAGCGAGCCGACGCGCTCGGTCAGATCGACGACCGAGCCCCGGGATTCCTCCCGGGCGGCGGCGAGCTCACCTGACACCTCCTCGAGTAGTCGGCGGAGCTCGTCGAGATCGGTACGGATTCGGCGAATGTCGTGGCGCGCACCGAGCCCGATGCTCCTGGCCAGCGATCCGGCCTGTGTCCTCAGACGTTCCATGTCACGATCTCTCCCGTTGGCGGCCGGCCCGATGGCACAGCCCGGCCATCATCTGCCCGGCCTGCGCCGGGCTCGATTGCTCCATCATGGTTCGCCGACCGGCGGCGACCAAGTGATCGCGGTGGTCGCGGTCGTCGACGATGCGTTGCATCGCCTCCGCTGCCTGGTCGATATCCGGGTCCGCCCAGACCGCGTCGGTCGGGTAGTACCCCTGGCGATCGGTCACCGGAATCAGACCGGCGTCGATGAGCACCGAATTGTCATCGCTCATGAACTCAAGGTTGCCCGAGTAGCGAGTGGCGATGACGGGTGTGCCGAGCCACATCGACTCCATCAGGTGCAACCCGAGACCCTCCGAGCGATGGAGCGACACGAGGCAGTCGCTGTGCTGGATCAATGCCATCTGGTCGGCTCGGGAGACGTGGCGGTCGACGACGGTGATGTCGGGGCGGCGCGCTGCTGCGAGCTGGAGCTGCTCGTGCTCGGACCATCGCTGCCGGCCGTTGAGCGTCTTGACCATCAGCAACGGACCTCCGTCGGACGCGGCAGGGAACGCACGCTCGAACGCGTGTATCGCACCCAGCGGGTTCTTGCGGTCGGTGATGCTCAAGTGATCGAGCGTGACCAGGAACACGAACCGCGCTTCACGCAGCCCCAGCTCGGGACGTGTCCGCTCCGATGGTCGCGGTTCGGGCACCGGCACGTGCACGACGTCGACCGGCTTGTCCGTGACCGCCCGGAACGCGTCGGCGATGAACCCACTCGCGGCCCAGATCTCGTCGACCATCGCCACGTTGGCGACGATTCGGGGCGGCACGTGCGACAGCTCCCAGAACCAGTACGCGATCGAGGTCCGGTCGTGGAAGACCTGGGCGCCGTGATCCTGGGCGAAGTGACCCATCTGGTCGGCGTGCACCGTGATCAGGTTCGTGTCGTACACCACGTCCGTGGTCAGCGGCGGCAGGTCGGCGGCGGTCGGACTCGCCGTTCGGTGGTAGTCGAGAGCGCCGACCGGGACGTGTGCGGCCTCCAACGCTGCGTGGACGCGGCGGGTGAAGTCGCCCAGACCGGAGTCGGACGACACGTAGCCGACGACGTTGATGCCCGGACGATGGTCGACGTCGCGCCATGTGGTGGTCGCTCGATCCGGCTCTGCCTCGATCAGTGGCGACCGGCCGTCCGAGCGCCAGCTCTGCCGCGCCCACGTGATGAAACGGGACCGATCCGCTCCCAACGGTTCCGGAAAGGCGACGTTCAAGTCCGGGCGTCGCAGCCACTCCTCGTACCAGTACCGACCGAGGTCCCACTCGCTGCGCTGACTCGCCGATGCGAGCCAGTCGAGCAAGCCGGACCCACCGAACGGCTCGGGTGGCAGATCGGCTTCGCCGCGCGCCCAGGCGGCGATCGCATCGTTCATCAACGTCCGCATCGTCCCGTCGACATCGACCCCGCCCGGCAGCGAGAGCGGAAGGCGAACACCGCGCCATTGACCAGCCGTCGCGGCGAGCACATCGGCGGTGCCCCTGTCCTGCGACAGGAGGACTCGCGGACGTCGACCACCGAAGGCCACGTGCCACGGCTCGTCTCGATCCAGGTCGTCGACGTCGACGACGCACGGCGACGGTGTCCGGTCCGTCGACCAGCCGACGACGGCGACCCGCTCGGCGGCCTCGATCGGGAGGTCACCGACGTGGAGCGCAAGCTCCATCAAGGGGCCGACCCGATCGGCGAGGCTGCTGGTCGAGAGCACGTCGGCGAGCGCGTCCAGCGCAGATGCCGCCGCTGGAGCACAGCCCAGCACAGCCGTCGACCATCGACCGCGATCGACCAGATCACCGTTCGTGGGTGCCAGGCCGTCGTTGTCGAACGGCGCGCTGCTGCGAACGGCGACCGTGACACCGCGCTCGGGAACCAGATGATCGAGCGGTCCGGCGACACCCACCGAACCGACGCGCAACACCACGACCGGATCGTCCTGATCCCGCAACAGTCGCGCCACGGCCCTGCCGGTGCGAGCCCACTCGTACGCCTCCGGTGCCGACGCGACCAGCAATCGGCCCCAACCGATGCCGTGCGGCTCGGCGAGATCGAGGTCCCACCACCGAACACCTGGCGCCGCCGACGCCGGCCGTCGGTGAGGGTCGCCGGCCCACACCGCCCCGAGATCGAGCCCGGGCCGCTGAGCGAGCAATGCCGCGGCGAGCTCCGTCGCATCGAACGTTCCACCCGGCACGATCAGGCAGACCCGCTCGGCCTCCCGCTGACCGATGTCGCTCACGTGACCCCGTCGTGGCGAATGCGCGAGAGCAGCCGACGGAACGCATTGGGGCGGGTTTCGATGGGTGGCGCACCGGACAGCAATGGGCGTTCCAGCCAGTCGGAGCGCCTGCTCTCCAGGTTCGGGCTGTAGTACGGATCGTTGTTGATCGCGTGGTGCCAGCGCTCGTCGATGAACTCGTACTCGCCGGCAGCCAGCTCCGGAATTCGGGTCTTGCTCTCGAAGTGGTACCACTGTGCCCACGGCGTCCACACGATCCGGTGCCCGGCCGCCCGCAGCTTCAGGCTGAAATCGACGTCGTTGAAGTTGAGCGGCAGCTCGACCGGGAACCCACCGGCCTCCTCGAACGCCGACCGGTGCACCAGCGCGGCGGCAGCGGTGACGCCGCTGCACTCGCGCTCGACCGCGAGCGGACGCAGCGGCCAGGGCCCTGGCGAGTCGCCACGCCAGCCGAGGCAGGCGTGACGCAGGTCGTAGTGGTACACGTGGCCACCGTGCTGGAGGGTTCCGTCGGAGAACAGCAGCTTGGCGCCGGCCATGGCGACACCCGGCGTCTGGAGGTGGCCCACCAGCACCTCGATGCTGCCCGGCTCGATCAGTTCGGTGTCGTCGTTCAAGAGCAGCAGCAGGTCGGCCGAGGCATGGACGACACCGAGGTTCATCTTGTCCGAGAAGTTGAAGGGCTTGTCGTACGGGACGAGCCGGAGACGGTCACCGGCGAGGCGCCTGAGCGCGTCGAGCACCGGCGTCGGCGTCCCGGTGTCGTACACCACCACGAACTCGAGCTCGTCGTAGGTGGAGTTGTCGAGGATGCTCCGCACCGCGTCGACCACGAAGGCGCGGGTCGCGCCCCACACCCGCCCCGTCGACCCTCGGGTGGGGATGACGACGCTCACCAGTGGCCGCTCTCCGAGGTGACGGATCACCCGGTAGCAGCCTTCGTGGCCGGTCAGCTCCACCGTGGCGTCGATGCCCACGCGACGGCAGTGATCCGCCACCGCCCGCACGCCGGCCTCGAACGCCCATGGCTTGTTCTGCGAGCTGGTGGTGACACTGGCTGGTGACTGCCTCCAGTGGTACAACACCAGGGGGACGTGGGCGACACGCCGTGCCTGTTCGGTCAGCCGCAGGACGAGGTCGTGATCCTGGGCCCCGTCGTAGCCCGTCCGGAACCCGCCGATCTGCTCGACGAGGTCGCGGCGGGCCACCAGGAAGTGGGTGATGTAGTTCTGGCTGCGCAATCGCTCGGGCGAGAAGTCCGGCTTGTAGGACGGCGTCGCGTAGCGGCCGTCGGGACGGATCAGGTCGTGGTCGCTGTAGGCCACGTCGACGTCGTCGTCGAACGCACCGGCCATCGCAGCGAGTGCCCGCCGGTCGATGACGTCGTCATGGTCGAGCAGAGCGACCAGCTCACCGGTGGCAGCAGCGAGGGCGTCGTTGCTGGCGGCCGCGATGCCGCCGTTCTCGTCACGATGGATCACCCGCACACGCGGGTCGGCGGCAGCCGCTCGATCGAGGACCTCCCGAACCCAGGGCCGGGTCGACGCGTCGTCGACGAGCACGTGCTCCCAGTCGTCGAGATCCTGCGTTCGAACCGATTCGAGGCAGGCCTCGAGGTGCGCCCGCTCGGGGTCGTGGACGGGCGTCAGCACCGAGCATCTGGGAGCCACCGGCGTCACCTCAGAGCAGCCGCGTGCGCAAGGCCCGCGAGACGCGCTGGCGACTCGACCGGAGCGTGTCGAACACGATGCGCTGGAAGTGGTCCTGGTCTTGCCGGGCACGAGCCAAGGCCACCTCGAGCTCGATCAGGCGGCCCCGGTACGACCCCTCGGCGGCCTCGGCACCCTTGGCGACGTCGCGGGCAGCGAGCAGGTCCTGGTGGAGGTCGGCGTACGACTGCTCGGACGGGCCGACGAGATCGCGCAGCCGATCGATCTCGGCACGGAGCGCGTCGACGTCGGCGGCGGACTGGGGCTCGGACATCGTGGCGAGTGTACCGGCCAGGGTCGTGCCCCGCCCGGGGCTTGTCCAGCCCACTCACGAATTCACCACTAGCCTCCACCTGTGCTCACGGGTCGGCGAGGATTGCTGATCGTCGGCTTCGTCGGCGGGATCATCGCGTGCTGGGTGCTGCTGATGCCCCCTGGTTCGGGCCCGGACGAGCCCGGCCACCTCGTGCGATCGGGTGCCATCGTGCGCGGCGAGTTCGGCGACCCCGGGGAGTACGACGTCCCGGACTCCTATCTCGTCGCCGAACCCGGGTGCTACGCGTTCCAGCCCACCGTGTCGGCCGACTGCGCCAGCGTGCCGGAACCGATCGGTGTGACGGTCGGACTGCTGTCGAGGGCCGGCGACTACCCGGTGTGGGGACATCTCGTCTTCGGGGTCGCCAGCCTGCTGCCGGGCCTCGAGCCGCTGTGGTGGGCACGGATCGCCGGCGCCGCGATCTCCGCAGCACTGGTCGGTTGGACCATCACGGTGTCCGTGCGGTCGCGACCCCTCGTCGCTGCGGCGACGCTCCTCGCGTTGACGCCGATGGCCTGGTCGACGTTCGCGATCGTCAACCCGTCCTCGATCGCCACCGCCGGTGCGATCGCGCTCTGGGGTGGGCTGCTCTACCCGGCCGCCGCCGCGCACCGTCCGAACAGCTCGATCGCGTGGCTCACTGCCGTCGGCTGGGCCGCGCTCGCACTCCCTCGCCGCGACGGACTGATCTGGGCATGTATCGCGCTGGCGTTCGCCCTTGCGGCGACGAACCGGACCGCGGTCGCGTGGTGGCGTTCATTGCCGCTGTGGCCGCGCGTGCTCATCGCGCTCGCGACGGTGGCAACGGTGTCGTGGGGCGTCACCACCAACTCGCGGTCGTCCCAATTGGTGCTGCTGGCACCCCTGATCGTCGTCGCGGTCGACGCCGGCCGATGGTGGTGGTCGCGACCGTCGACGAAGGGATCTGCCCGCATCGGCGGCGGCATAGCGGTCGCGGCCCTCGGCATGGCCGTGTTGGCCCTTTTCCTGCGGACACGACCGGGCGGCTGGAACACCAACCTCGCCGTCGACGTGGTCGCGCAGACCGACGAGAACCTGGTCGAGGCGATCGGGGTGCTCGGCTGGCTCGACACGCTCGTCCCCTGGTTCGTCGTGTTCGCATGGCTCGTCTTGCTCGGCACGGTCGTCGCCGTCTCGCTGCTGTCCGACGCACGACCGGCACGCTGGGCCGCAGTCCTGCTGGTCGCCACCGCCATCACATCGTGGGTGTTCGAGCTGTATCAGGGCAATGAGTCGGGCACCTACTGGCAGGGTCGCTACTCGCTGCCACTGCTCGCCGGCGTCCCGCTCCTGCTCACCCTGCAGACCGATCGGGCGCCCGCCGGTGCCGGAACGATGCTGCGTCGCGTCGACCACCTCACCGCGATCGGGTCGCTGGCGATCCTCAACGTGGCGGCCTGGGCTGCCGCCCGGCGATTCGGCGTGGGCACGATGGGCTCGCACCTGCCGTGGCGATGGGACACGCCGATCCAGCCGGTCCCGCCGATCCTCGTGCTCCTCGTCCACGCCGCCTTGACCACGGGACTCGCCGTGGTCGTGCTTCGTGGCCGCGACGAGCAGGCCGACGTGGGTGGCCGGTAGCGAGGCGCGACGTCCGCCGTCACCCGTCAGGACACATCGGGCCAGGGCAGGTCCGGGTACAGCTCGCGGAGGTGATCGAGCATGCGATCCGCGACCAGGTTCGTCGTGGTCAGCATGGATTCGGCCTGGATTCGGTAGCGACCGAGCATCTGGGCAACGTGAACGCCACGCTCACCGGCGGCGGCGAGCCGGAGCCACAGCTCCCAGTCCTCCCAACCGAACACGAGCGGGTCGTCGGTCCGGTAGCCGCCGTACCGTTCCCACACCTCTCGCCGCAACATCGCTTGTGCGTCGATGTAGTTGCGTTCGCAGAGCCATGGCACATGCCACGCCATGGCGCTCCGCATGCCCGTGCACGTGCCGAACTCTTCGAGTGCGGCGTACGCGAACGCCGCTTCCCGGTCAGTGTCGAGTGCGGCCTTGAGGCGGCGCAGGGCAGTCGGATACACGAGGTTGTCGGCATCGATCACCATGATGGCGGCAGCGCGTGCTGCGTCGAATCCGAGATTGCGGGCGACGGGCAGCCCGCGGTTGATGTCGCTGCCGATCATCATCGTCGGTGTCGTCGGGTGCGCTTCGACCCAGCGTCGCACGACATCCCGTCCACCGTCGGTCGAGTGGTCGTCGACCACGATGATCTCGAACTCGACGCCGATCGACGCCGCGATCGAGTCCAACGTCTCCGTCACCAGGTGGGCGTAGTCGTACAGGGTGACGACGACACTCACTTCGGGATTCGCCTGGGCGTACGACGCTGAGGCGATGCGTTCGACGTGATCCTCGACGCCGTGCCGCAGCAGGCAGCGGGCCCGCTCGATGCGGCGCTGGAGCATGGTCTCCGCCGTCAGCGCCCGATAGAGGCGCCGCCGCATCTCGGTGTTGGGCCTGAACGCCGGCAACAGCGGGGGACGCTGGTCGCGCTGTGAGCGACCGAGGTAGCGGGGAGCGACCCGTCGGCGCGTGGGGACCGGGAGCACGTCGATCCGGTCGAGCTCGGGTCCGAGCGTTCGGGTCAGCGGATAGTCGTCGAGGACCGCCGTCGCCGCGCTGTCGCCGGTCGTCGTGGTCTGGGGATCGTCGAGCAACCGTCCGACCGTGTCGGCGAGGTCCTCACTCTCGATGAAGTCCACGCCCGACCGCAAGGGCTCGAATCCGGCCGAGGGTTCGGTCACGACACACACGCCGTTCGCCATCGCCTCCACCATTCGGGCCCACTCGAAGTAGCCCGGTGCCGTGTCGTCTCGGTGGATGTTGAGGAGGATTCGGCTCCGCGCGAGCAGGTCGTACTTGTCACGACCGAACACGAGCCCAGCGACGCCATCGGTCACGGGCCGGCTGAACGAGAACAGGCGCAGGTCGACGTTCCGATCCCACAGCAGCGGTGCCAGCTCGGCGAGCACTTCGCACCGCCGCTGTGTTCGGCCTCCCATGAACAACAGCTCGACATCGCGAACCTGGTTCTCGGTGCGTCGGTCCATGCTCGGGACCCCGCCGAGCTGCAGGTGGTGTGCATCGAGGCCGAGCTCCCGCAGCGCGTCGACGCCGTGCCGATTGATGTCGAGCACCGACGGACTCGACTCGCTGAAGATCCTGCTGACCTCGAACCACTGTGTCCCGGGTTGCTCCGTGCAGACCGGCACGCTGATGCGCACGGCATGGTCGATCTGTCGGTTCGTGAAGTCGCCGAGTAGGTAGAACTCGTGCGGCGCCACGACCAGGTTCGTGGCATCCGAGTCGTCGGGCAAGCCGCCGTCGTCACGGAGTCGAGCGTTTCGCCCGAGCAGACCGGCCGCCTCGACGATCCAGGTCGCGATGTCGCGCATGAACGCATTGCCGCGCGGCGCGACGTGGACGTTGACGGTCCGCATCGATCAGCCCCTCCGCAAGCGTCGGACCAGCCCGCGCGGAGCACGAAGCCCCTTCAGCACGATGCGTCGGGCGATCATCGGCTTGTCGGGCGCGGCCGCAACGCTCGAGAACATCGCTCGCAGGACGGCACGACGACTCGTCGCCTCGGGTAGGTCCACGGCGATCGCCCGGAGTTCGGCCCGACGCGACTGGGATTCCCGTTGCAGCTCGTCCAGGATCGCTTCGAGATCGGCGGTGGCCTGCGTCGATTCGTCCATCGGGTCGAGGCTACGGCATCCCGGTCCGGCGGAGCGGTACGCTTCGGGCCTCACCATGTCGGAGATGACACGCCCCACAGGCTTGCCGTCGCGGTCGAGTTCCACCTCGCCCGGGCAGCCGTTCCCCGAGGTGATCGAGCGCGCGATCGGGAAGGCCGAGCGACCACTCGGCTGGATGTGGAACCGCGGCTTTCGTTTCTTGTTCGTGCTCGACGCGACCGCCCTGTTCGGACTGATGGTCCTCATCAATCTGGCCCGGTTCGGGTGGACATGGCCCACCTACCCGCGCAGCCACTACTGGATCGGCTTCTCCGTCGCCACGGCGATCCATCTGTCGATCAACTACTTCGCCGGCCTCTACGAGCGCGAGCCCCGCCTCGGCTATCGACCCTGGCTGCCACGAGTCGCCTTCGCAACGGGTATCGCCATCGCGATCGACGGCCTCGTCGCCGTCCTGACCGAGCGGTACTTGATGCCGCGCTTCAACCTCGGCGTCTTGTTGTTCGGCGCGTCTCTCGCGCTCACCGCGAATCGAACGGTCAGCCGATACTTCGCGAACGTTCGCCGTGGCCCGTCGCGTGTGCTGCTCGTCGGCCAGGGCGAGGCAGTGGCGTTGGCGCAACGCCACTTCCGAGTCGAGCGCGGCGCCACGGTCGTCGGAACGGTCGATGACACCACCGAGCTGTTCGACCTGGTGAACAAACATCGCGCGACCGACGTGCTCCTGCTCGACCTGGCGGCGTTCTCGTCCGCGTTCCCCGAGCCGCTCACGGCGCTCGACCGCGAGGGGGTCGGCGTGCACCAGCGTGTGAGCGCCCGGGAGACACTGCTCGGACTCCAATCCGTCCGGGAGATCGCCGGCATGCCCTTCACTCGCATGCGGACGCATGCCATGGCGTCGCACCAGCTCCGCCTCAAGCGCTTGTTCGATCTCGCAGCGGTCGTGGTGTCCGCCCCGATCACCGTGCCGATGCTGGGAATCCTTGCGTTCTACGTCCGGATCCGAGCGGGCGCTCCGGTGTTCTACCGCCAGGTTCGCGTCGGGATCTTCGGACGCCGCTTCGACGTGGTGAAATACCGCACGATGGTCCGCGACGCCGAGTCGCTCGGTCCGCGCCTGTCGGTCGAGCACGACGAACGAGTGGTTCGAGGCCTGGGATGGATGCGCTCGACGCGTGCGGACGAGCTCCCGCAGCTGTGGAACGTGCTCAAGGGTGAGATGTCGCTCGTCGGACCTCGTCCGGAGCGTCCTGAGCTGATCGAGCTGATCGAACAGGACGTCGCGGGGTACGCACGACGACACGAGCTGCCACCGGGCATCACCGGCTTGGCCCAGATCAACGGTCGCTACGAGACGGATCCGGCGTACAAGCTCGGGTACGACCTCCAGTACCTCGTGAACTGGTCGCTGATCCTCGACGTCCAGATCCTGCTCCGCACGGTCTGGGTCGTCGTGAGTCGCCGGGTCTGATGCTCACCTGGCCGGACTCGGGCGGCTGGCCGGACGTCGACGTGGTCATGCCGATCCGCAACGAAGCAGAGCACCTTCCGGCTGCGGTCGCCGCCGTTCGTTCGCAGGACTATCCGGGCCGCGTGAGGATCTTCCTCGGTGTCGGGCCCTCTGCGGACGGCACCGAGCGGGTCGCCGCCGAACTGATGACCGACGACGACGATCTGGTCGTGATCGACAACCCGGCGGGCGTCACGCCGTCGGGCCTCAACGTCGCCATCCGGGCGGGATGCGGGCCCGTGGTGGTGCGGGTCGACGGCCACAGCGAGCTCTCCCCCGGCTACATCCGCCGCGCCGTCGAGACCATGCGTACCACCGGCGCCGTCAATGTCGGAGGACGCCAGGTGCCCGTTCCGACCACCCCGTTCGAGGAGGCCGTCGCAGCGGCCACCTCGTCGTGGCTCGGAACCGGCGGGGCGTCGTACCGGATCGGCGGTGAGCCCGGGCCGGTCGACACGGTCTTCCTCGGCGTGTTCGACCGAGCTGCGCTCGAGGGGGTCGGTCTGTTCGACGAGCGGTTGATCCGCAACCAGGACTACGAGCTCAACATCCGTCTCCGCAGAGCGGGAGGCACCGTCTGGTTCGACCCCGACCTGTGGGTCGGGTACCGCCCGCGCGGTTCGTGGACCGACCTGGCGCAGCAGTACCACGACTACGGGTACTGGAAGGCCGCCGTCGTGAGGCTGCATCCGACTTCTTGGCGGGTCCGTCAGTTGCTCCCGCCGATCGGTGTCGCCGGCATCGTGACCGCCTCCCTCCTCGGACTCCGCAGACCACGATGGGCGATCGTTCCGATGGCGGGTGTCGCCGCCGTCACGGTCGAGGCGATTCGGGCGAGCCGGGCCCGCAATGCGGCACCCGTCCGCGTTGCAGCGGTGCTGGCGACGATCCCCGTCGCATGGACGATCGGCTTGGTCCGAGGCGCGACGCGATCGCCGATCGGTTGAGCGATCACACGACCGGTGGCCGTCCGAGGCGGGTCAACCGCCACACGGTGGACCACGAGATCGGTCGACGAGGCGATCCGTCGGTCCAGCGCGCACGCCACCCTTCGCACCAGCCCGCCAGGTAGCTGCGTCGACACCGCACACCGGGTGCACGCACGATTCCGAGCGCCAGCCAGACCGTGACGTGGACGATCGCGACCGGCCAGGGCAGCGTCCGGCGGGCGATCCACACTCGATTGCGGCCCGTCAATCGCCAACCGTCGTCGTGACGGCTGATCTCGGTCCGGGGATGGAACACCTCGACATCGGCCAGATAGCGAATGCTCCAGCCGGCGTCGATCAGGCGCCAGCTCAGCTCGATCTCCTCGTGGCCGTAGAACAGACTGGTGAAGTACCCACCCGCCTGGTCGTACGCCTCGCGGCGGATCGCACACGCCCCACCCAGGAAGTGCGTCACCGGCCCGGCCACGTCGGCGTCGGCGCCACCGGGGCGAGGCACGTGACGGCCGGCCGATCGGCCGCCTTCGTCGACGATCCTGAACGACACCGCGCCGAGGTGCGGGTCGTCGTCGAACGCCTGGGTGATCGCTGTGACGGGGCTGAGCAGCGCTGCGTCGTCGTCGAGGAACCCGACCACGACTGCGCTGGTGGCTCGGAGGCCGACGTCGCGTCCGCCGGGGACGCCGAGGTTCTCCGCGGTCACCACGAGTCGGGCACCGGGCACTGCAGGCACCACCACGTCGGGGGCACCGTTGGCGACCACGACGACCCGGCAGGTGCCGTCGGTCGCGTCCGCCAACGAACGCAGCGCGCGATCGAGCGCGTCGGGCCGGTTCCCGGTCGTCAGCACGACCCACTCGACGTCGGTCGTCGGCGAATCGTCCACGCCTGCAGCGTAGGGCCCGCGGACGGTCGTCGATCCGATGCGATCCCCGGCCCACTCCACCGGCAGGGCAGTAGCATCGCCTGCGTGTCCCACCTGTCACGAATCGGTGACGACCGGTCCCGACATGGTTCGAATCGCCCTGTGACGGCGGTTCGATGATGCCCGGTCCGTCCCTCCTCGACGAATTCGCATCCTTCCGCGACCGGGCGCTGGACACCGAACGACTGGCGGACGTCGCCGGCGCGGTCGGGGTCGACCCGGGCGAACTGGCCTCCGACGTCCGCACCGCACTGGGCGAGACCGAGTTCACGTTGCGCATGCTCGACGGCCTTCTCGGGGAGCGGATGCGACTGCTGGAGGTCGGAGCCGGCCTCGGTCTCACCTCTGCGTTCCTGGCGTCGCTCGGCTTCGACATCACCTCGATCGAGCCGGGTGGTTCGGGGTTCGAGGACAACCAGCGCATCAACCCGGCGTTGCGGGCCTCACTCGGGATCGACCATCCGCACCATCGGGCGAGCGTGGAGACGGTGATCGTCGGCGATCTCGGCGGTCGGTTCGACCTGATCTTCTCGAACAACGTGCTCGAGCACGTCGATGACGTCGAGGCCGCGCTCGGCGCACTCGACGATCTCCTCACGACCGGCGGGTTCATGGTCCATCACTGCCCGAACTACACCGTCCCGTTCGAGCCGCACTTCGGCATACCGCTGCTGCCCGTGCGGCCGGCGCGGACGGCCGCCCTGCTCCCCGGCCGGATCACCTCGACCGGGCTCTGGCGATCACTCAACTTCGTCACCGCACGCGACATCCGGCAGATCGCCATCCGGCACGGGGCCGAGCTGCGCCTCGAGCCCGGTCAGCTCGCCGACACGGTCCAGCGGCTGACCGAGCCGGAGTTCGCGAGCCGGCACCCTCGGCTCCGCCGCGTCGGGCCCCTGATCGCTCGGCTCGATCCGGTGCTGCGGCGGATTCCACCCGTCGTCGCGACGCCGATGGTGTTCACCTGGCGGCCCGGGTCCTGAGCTCGCAGGCGCGGTCCGATGGGGTGCGCGAGATCGGCTACGGCTCGCTGAACGACGGGCAGCTCTGATCGGCCACGCACGGTTCGACGACGTCGACGACGATGTGGCGCCGGAACTGTCCCGGCCTGCCGGCCTCGAAGAGGCGCTCGCCGAAGAGATCAGGGTGTTCGCCGAGTGCCGTGAGATCAGGTTGCCGGATCGCCCGCTCGATCAGCATTGCGGCGATGGGTGCGTCGGGCGGCGAGCCGAGCTGGAACAGCTCGATCGCCTCCTCGACCGACTTCGCGAGCGCATCCCGCTCGTCGGGCAGGCCGAACCCTTCGAACGGGGCGACGCGACAGCCCGAGTAGTACCCGGCCTGGGGGGTGTACCGCGAGATGAGCACACACGAGTCACCGAGTCGGTCGTGGGTGATGACACTCGAGGCGCGGATGTTCTGGTACTGGTTCTCGTAGCCTCGATGCGCCCGTCGGACGTCCGAGCCGACGTCGATGGCGAGTACACCGAGGGCGATCACCGAAGCGGCGATCGCCCACCGACCTGCCGACCGCATCCTGGTGCGCCCCACCGACACCGCGCAGCGGATCATCCAGTCCCACCCCGACGCGGCGACGATCGCCCAGTAGGGCACGGTCAACATCAGGTAGTTGGGGACGACGAGGCCGACCGTGGCGACCACGGCGAACAGCGAGATAGTGCCTGCGATCAGACCGAAAACGACGATCCGCCAGCGCGATCGTTGCGTCATCACCGAGCTCACCGCCGCCACGACACCCACCAGGAAGATCACCGCGACGGGTTTCGAGAACATCGGGAAGTAGTGACCCGACCAGGGGTTGATCACCTTCCCCAGATCGTCGAGCCCGGTCCGGAGGGTGAACTCGTTGCGTCCCACCAACCGGCTGTTGGCGGTGGCCGGTGACGTCCCGTCGAGCGAGAACAGGTCGGTGAGGACCACGAGGGCCACCACCGCCGCCGTCGCCACGGCCAACGCCGCCGACCCGAGGACCAGCGCGCGGTTGCGGGCCCGGAGCACATCGGGTGCGCTGATCACGGCGACCCCCAGCAGACCGGCACCCAGCATGAACGGAGCACCGAATCGGCTCAGCGTCGACACGAAGGTGGCCACCGGCACGACGACGAACGACAGGCGGAGTCGTCCACGATCCACCTCGGCCGCGTAGACCACCACCACGATCAGCGCGAACGCAGCGCCGGGCGTGTCGGCGAGCAGCGTCGAGGCGGCGAGCACGAACCCGTAGGTGACGGCGAGGAGAGCAGCGGCGGCGACCCCGACCGACCAGGAACGCAGGCGAGCCCCGAGCAGAGCGGTCGAGATCAGGATGATCACCCCGAGCAGGACGACGAACGCCCGTGCCGTCGTGACATGGATCCCGACGACCCGCCCGATCCCGGACAGCATCAGGGGCAGGCCGGGCGCACGGTAGTCGCGCCAGTAATTGCCGGACAGGTGGGTCCAGCCCTCGAGCAGGTCCCGCGACCGCAGCGCGTACACCGATTCGTCGTGGCCGAGCGGCGCGCGGACGGCGAGGGCGTACAGCGAGACGGCCACGTAGGTCACGCAGACCAGCAGCATCGCGACGATCGCACGACGCGCCGGGATGCTGGGACGCACCAGCGCGAGGCGGATGCGCTCGGTCAACGTCGGATGCGACCCGACGTCGGCCCCGTCGACCTGGTCGACCCCATCGACCTGGTCGGCCTGGCTGGGTTCGCGTCCGTCGTCGGATCGACCGCGACGCGGTGGCGTCATCGTGCTCACGACTTCCCGACTGTATCGGGGGGTCCGGACGACGAGTCGTGCCGAGCCGTCCGCCAGGTGCCCGCAGCCGATCGAGGGGACGTCTCGCTACGCTGTCCGACGTCCTGCGCCGGCTTCGGCGCAGCGATCGTCACCCATCGATCAGACGGCCGACCAGGAGTCCGGGAGGAAGGGCCAGGATGAACGAACGTTCCCTATCGGGCCCGCAGGACACGTCGGGGCTCCGATCGATCCTGTCGCTCGCCCCCGCCTACCGGCTGGCGCAACGTCTGGTCGGCGCCGACCGCTTCCGCCGCGTGCTGGCGGACGAGGTGCTCGATCTCGACGACGACGACCGGGTGCTCGACATCGGGTGCGGCACGGCCGACATCCTCGAGCACCTGCCCGACCTTGACTACGTGGGGTTCGATCCCAGCCGTCGCTATGTCGACGCCGCATCGTCACGATTCGGTCACCGGGGGACGTTCGTGACGTCGGTGACGGATCTGGGCGACACCGACGTCGCCGACCGCAGCGTGGTCACAGCGATCGGGGTGTTCCACCACATGGACGACGACACGGTTCACGAGTCGCTCGACCTGGCGCGTCGGGTCCTCCGGCCGGGTGGCCGGCTCGTGTCCGTCGACCCCACCTTCACCGACGATCAACACCGCGTGGCGAGGTTCCTCATCGCACGCGATCGAGGTCGCCACGTGCGGACGCCCGACGAGATGACGGCGCTCCTGCGCGACCACTTCCCCGCAGCCGAGATCCAGGTGCGCCACGATCTGCTCCGGACGCCCTACACCCACGTGATCGTGCAGGGCCACGCGCCCTAACAGCCGCGGCCGTCAGGGCGAGCCGGCGGCGAACGGCTTGGCGACCAGCTCGTCGCGGACCAGGTGCACGGTGGCGATCGTGCGAACGGGCACGAACCCGATGCTGGCCCAGGCCCTCATCACCTTGGTGTTGTGGGACTGGGTCGAGATCTGCACTCCGTCGCCGCCGCGTTCGAGCTCCTGCCCGATCACGTGGCCGAGCAGCACCCGGTACAGGCCGCGCCCCTGCACGGACGAGCGCATGCCGGCGAGCCGGATGTCGGGCGGGTCGGTGGTCCAATCGACGAGGGCGATGCCCACGGCCTTCCCGGCGGGGTCGCGAAGCACGGTGGCGGCATCGTGGTCGCCCTCGACGAGCATGCCCGCCCACTCGCAGTAGCCGTCGAGTGCGGCGTCGCGGTCGAGGAGCGGATTGGCGCGGTAGTGGTTGGGATACCCCGCGAACGAGTCGCGCACCACGTCGACGATCTCGACCACGTCGACGCCGTCGACGTCATCGACGTCATCGGCTGCCTCGACGAGCGCCGACGACCGTGCGACCGTCCACCCCGGTGGCAGCTCGACGACCGGTGGCTCGGTGCCTCTCCACTCCCAGACGCACAGGTGATCGGCGGGCACCGTCCGGTGCCCCGGCACGGAGGCGAGCGCGAACGGCACGTCGAGGGCGTCGGCCGGGTACCTGAGCACGACGACGTCGAAACCGTCGCTCGCCGCTGCCAGCGCACCGACGTCGACGGCCCCGGCCAGCGTGCAGCGTCCGATCCGCAGGCCGAAGCGCGTCGACTCGAGCGGTGAGTGGTCGACGACGACGCCGCTCATCGGCGCAGCGCCGTGACGAGTGCTCGGACCACGCGCTCGACGTCCGGCTCCGACAGGTCGTTGTAGAAGGGCAGGCGGAGCAGCCGGGCGCTGATGTCGTCGGTGACCGGGCACTGCGGGGTGCCGTCGGACAACTGGCGACCGGCCGGCGACGAGTGCAACGGCACGTAGTGGAACGTGGGATGAACTCCCTCGTCGCGCATGCCGGCGATGATCGATGGCCGCTCGGCTGCCGACGGCACGAGCACGTAGAACATGTGGTCGGCCGGGGTCGCGGTGTCGGGCTCGACGGGGAGGGTCAGGCCGAGTTCGTCGGCGACGGGCTCGAGCAGGGCGCGGTACTGCTCCGCGAGTCGCCGGCGGGCGCCTCGAACCCGGTCTGCCTGTTCGAGCTGCGCCGTGAGGAACGCGGCGAGGATGTCGCTCAGCCCGAACGACGATCCGAGGCCCTGCCACGTGTACTTGTCGACGACGCCGTCGAGGAACGCCTTGCGGTTGGTGCCCTTGTCGAGCAGGACGTGGGCCGCCTCGACGTCGCGGGCGTCATTGAGCACCAATGCTCCGCCTTCGCCGCAGATGAAGTTCTTCGTCTCGTGGAAACTCAACGTCGACATTCGCCCGAACGTGCCGAGCGGACGACCGCGGTGGGTGGCGAACAGACCGTGGGCGTTGTCCTCGATCAGCGGAATCCCTCGCGACTCGCAGATCGGCACGATGCGATCGAGTTCGCACGGCACGCCGGCGTAGTGGACCACCACGACCGCCCTCACCCGGTCGTCGAGGAGCGCCTCGAGGTGGTCGGGGTCGATCCCCAGCGTTCGTCGCTCGATGTCGGCGAAGCGCAGCCTGGCTCCTTCCCGTGCGAAGGCCAGCGCCGTGGACGTGAACGTGAACGAGGGCACGACGACGACGTCGCCGGGCTGGATGCCGACCAGCATCGCCGCCATCTCCAGCGCATCGGTGCACGACGTGGTGAGCAGGACGTCGTCTGCTCCGTGCAGCTCACGGAGCAGACGCCCGGCTCGTCGGGTGAACGGTCCGGAACTGGCCGAATGTCCCCCTGCGACCGCTTCCGCGATGTACTCGAGTTCACGTCCGGCGAGGCACGGGCGATTGAACGGGATCGGCTCGGACATTGAGGTTGGTACATTAGCGTTCGTATGGCGGAAAGCAGCCCCGTGAAGCCGTCGTCGTTCGTACCGGGCCCCCCGTCCGAGAGCGCTGACGGTCGGCCCGCCGCCGCCCGGTGGCCGGGGCTGACCGTGGTGGTTCCCGCCTACCGATCACCAGGAACGCTCGAACGGTTGTGCGACGAGCTGCGCACCGAGGTCGGTCCACTGGTCGACGACCTCGAGTTCGTCATCGTCGACGACGGCAGCGGCGACGCGACATGGGACACCATCAGGGCGCTGGCGAACGATCACGTCGATGTCCGCGGGATCCAGTTGCTGCGCAACTACGGGCAGCACAACGCCTTGTTGGCCGGCATCCGAAACGCTCGCCTCCCACTCGTCCTGACCATCGACGACGATCTGCAGAACCCTCCGAGCGAAGTGCACCACCTGCTGGAGGCGCTGACACCCGAGATCGACCTGGTCTACGGTCGCCCCACCAAGGAGCGGCAGGGCGCGGCACGGAACGCGGCATCTCGCGTCGCCAAGTGGGCCATGGCACGCACGCTCGGGCCCGACGTGTACCCACGTTCCGGGGCGTTCCGCCTGTTCCGCCGCGAACTGGTGGCGGCCGCCGCCGACGTCCACGACTCGTCGATATCGATCGACGTCCTGCTGAGCTGGGCGACGAAATCGATCTGCGACGTCACCGTGTCATACGGCGAACGCGCAGGTGGCCAGTCCGGGTACACGGCACGTCGGCTGCTTCGACATGCCCTCAACATGATCACGGGGTACAGCACCCGGCCACTCCGGTGGGTGAGCGTGTTCGGGTTCGCGACGGCCCTGTTCGGATTCGCCCTGCTCGCGTACGTCATCGTTCGGTATCTCGTGGGCGGGACCGACGTCGCGGGATTCACCTTTCTCGCGGCGACGATCACCCTGTTCTCCGGTGTGCAGCTGCTGAGCCTCGGCGTGGTCGGTGAGTACCTCGGACGCATGCACTTTCGAAGCATGGGCAAGCCGCCCTACGTGATCCGTCAGACCACCTGGGCCGCCGACGAGCACGCACCCAGCGGCGCCGTCGGTCGGCAACGCCGCTGACCGCGCTTCACCTGGTCAGACGGCGTAGGACATCGATGACCAGGTCGTAGCCACGCGAGGTCCACGGCGTCACGTCGCCGTCGCCGCCGAGATCCTGGTCGTGCGCCGCCGAGCCGTCGGCCCCCGCCGTGGCAAGGCCGAGCGATGCGCCGTCGACCCACCACGCGCCGAACAGTTCACCGGCGACGGTGAGCGGGTCGTCGTCGGGCCGCACACGCACGGCGCGGCGCAGCGCCCTGGTCCGGGCGACGGTGACGATCGCCCCGACCGTCCCTTCGACGACGGCCTTGACCACACCCACCTGATGGGCGTCGAACAGCGCGACGATCTGCTCGACGGTGCTCGGCGACCACAGCACACCGCCCGGGAGCTCGACCTGCACGAACGCTCCGTCGTACGCGGCGGCGACGGGGTCGTCGGCGATCGCGACGTTGCGGCTCGCGACGGCCTCGATGCTGCGACGGGTCAGACCGGTCGCGACCGTGTCGCCGTGCGTGCGGATCCGGGCGATCGGGACGATCTCGACGGGCGGGGCGACCGGTGGTTCGCCCCGGCGGAACCCACGGACCGGCATCAGGCTCTCGACGAACGGGGCGCGGACCTCGTTGATCCGCTCGCGCCTGGCCGGGTCGCTCACGTTCCGGCGGCCCTGGTGCCAGTGCATGGCGTCACGGTCGAGGATGAGGATCCCCCCGTCGTTGTGGACGCGGTGGCCGAACGCGGTGTCCTCGACGCCGCGCACCCCGAGCTCGGGGAACCCACCGACCGCGTGGAAGCGGTCGGCCGATACGGCGAGGGTCGCGCCGATCGTCACGCGGAACGCGTCGATCGCCTCGATGCGGAGGTCGTGGGTGCGCTCGAAGTGCCGTTCCCTCCATCCCTGGTCGTCGACGTCGGTTCCGGCGAAGTGCTCGGCCATCTCGCCCGCCTCGACGAGCGCGACGAGCGCCTGATCGTCGAGGTGATCGACGTCGACGAACCGGCAGATGCCCATCGGCACCACCAGGTCGCACCGGTCGAACCACCGGGCGTAGCTCTCGACGACCTGACGCTCGGGCACCACATCGGCGTCGAGGAAGAACAGGATCTCGCCGGTGGCCGCGGTCGCTGCCAGGTTGCGCGCCTGGCCGGCGCCGAAGTCGAGCGTCCGTTCCTGCCGCACGACCTTCACGTCGTAGGGCAGACCGTCGGGTACCGCGATGGGGATGTCGGAGCCGTCGTCGGCGATCACCACCTCGATCAGATCGGCGGGGTAGGTCTGGACGGCCAGGCACTTCAGGGTGCGGGCGAGTCCCGGCCCGGGATCGCGGGTGGGGATGCAGATCGAGACCACCGCGTGCGGGGTCCAGGCTGCGTCCGGATCGGGCACCAGCACCGACCAGTCGTTGCCGATCACGGCCGCGCAGGAACCACTCATGCGCCGACCACCGTCAGTCCGTCCGCTGTGTGGAACCCGGCGAACGCCAGGTCGAGTCCCGGTCGTTGGTCGGATGCCTGGCGGAGGAAGTACTCGTCACCGGCGATCCAGGTGTGCTGCGCCATCGCCTCGCTCCGTCGACGCAGCACGTAGCCGAAGCCGTGGGTCCGGTACGTGGCGAGCCCACGGGCCTCGAGGGCGTCGATCAGTTGGCGGTCGACCTGCCGGGGGACGTTCGCCCATCCGATTCCGGTGAGGTCGTCACGCGTCAGCATCAGCGTGCCGCCGGCGACGGTGGTCGACATCCGTTCGCAGCCGGTCGCGAAGCGCCGGATCGTGAGATCGAGCGTCTCCAGGTACACGAACTCCGCCGCCTTGCCGACCATGCTGGCACCCGAGTACTCCATCGCCCACGCGAGGTCGGCGAGATGGTGCGGGTCGTACCAGTCGTCGTCGTCCCACTTGCTGACGAGATCGCCGTCGGCGAACGCCGTGAGGTCGTTCATCACCTGACCGAGGTTGAGGTCGTCGGCGAGGCGACGAATGACGAGATCGCCTCCGAACGCGGCGGCGAGCCCGTCGTCCAGCGAGGCCGGCATGTGCGACCCGTGGAGTCCGACCACGAGCTGGACGTCGACGCCGACCTGGTCGGCGACCCGGCGGGCGGCGTCGAGCACGTCGTCGGGCCGGTTGGAGGGCAGCAGCACCGAGATCGACGGGGCGGTGTGCACGTCGACCCCCACCCGCTCGCCGACCGATCCCCACCATCCGCGTGGTGAGTGGCGATCCAGCGCGGCACGGCGGATGCAGAGGGCATGGAGCTCGCGGACGACGTCGTCGTCGAGGTCGGCGAGTCCGACGCCGCCGATCAGACCACCGAGCTGCGGGCCGATCAGGTCGACGATCGTCCCGGGCAGGTGGCCGACGAGCGGGACACCGGCCGAGGCCAACTCGACGATCGTCCGTGCCGTCACCTCCGGTGTGAAACCGGACGCCGAACCGGAGGCCGACCCCGACTCGGTGTCGCACTGGACCGCCCGTGACCGGTGAGCGACGGCGAGACGACGCCGCACGACGCGCTCGTCGTCACCGAGCGGCAGTTGCCCGAGCTGCACCGGGGCTGACGTCGGCCGCGCCCAGAACCGCGATGGGTTCCAGCGGCGGAGATCGACGGGTGCGAGCAACGGCCCCACCTGCCCGGCCGGTCCAGACGTCGTGAGGAGACCGCCGTCGGTGCTGGTCACGGTGAGGGCGGGGCCGGTCGAGCCCGAAGCGGGGACGTCGGTCGTCCCGTCGTGGTGCAGATCGACACCGTCGACGAACAGACGCGCGACGGGATCGCCGGTGACGTCGCCGGCGAGATCGAGGGTGACGTCGGCGGCGACGGCGACCCGGGCTCGAAAGGTCGAGCTCGGCTGGGTACCCCGGTTGCGTCGGCGACGGATCAGTGCAGCGAGCAGCTCCCGGGACTCACCGGCCCTGGCCGCCTCGCTGATCTCGGGGTGCGCGAGGAACCATCGCAGCGTGCGCCGCGCCGAGCCACGCCGCGCCCACCGGATCCGGTTCCGGACCCGGCGTACCCTCCACCCCAGCGACTTCCCGGTGACGATGCGGTACCAGAGCGGTGCCAGCTCGGTCGGGGCACCGGTCGGTTCGGGGGTCGCGTCGCTCTCGTCGGCCTCGTCGATCGGGCCGTCACCCTGTGCCGGGAGGTGGGCCTCCGAGAGGTGCCACGGACGCTCGTCGGTGGCCGCCGACGACACGGCAGTCATGTCGCGGAGCGGCGGCGTGCAACGGCGTTGCGCCCGCGGCGGAGCTGGGCACCGAACCAGTTCGCGGCGCGGAGCGACTTGCGGGCGCGCAGGCGCGCCAGCTCGGCCTCGAGCGCCTGGATCCGGCGCTCCTGGTCGGTGAGCGGGTGGGCCGGGAGCACGGTCGCCTCGCCGGCGGTCGCCGGGCCGAAGGGCGACCCGTCGAGGTGCTCCTCGATGATCATCCACGGCATCCGCGGTCGGTCGAGCACGGTCAGCTGGGCGTCGGGGAACAGGCCGGCAATGTCCGCGGCCTCGAAGCGGCGCATGTGTCCCTTCGACAGCGGCTCCTGTTCCTCGTACGGCACGCTCATCACGAGCTGGCCGCCACAGACACGCCGGAGCTCGGCGATCCCTGGGAGGAACACGTCGTCGGGGACGTGCTCGAGCACCTCCATGCACGTGACGACGTCGAACTCGCCGTCGTCGAAGGGGAGCTCGGCGATGCTGCCGTCGACGCGGGTGATCAGCTCGCTGAACTCGGAGTACTTCCCGAATCGGATGTGGTCGAGTGCCGTCACCGACTCGAACTTGCCGCTCTCGGCGAGCATGTTGGCGAACTGCCCGGCGCCGGCGCCGACGTCGAGCACGTTGGCGCCGCTGCGCAGCTGGCCGAGCACGTGGCTGGTCCGACGCCAGTCGTCGTCGCGGTACCAGCCGCCGGGTTCGGCGGGCGGGTTGCCGAACGTGTCCTCGTAGCGCCGGCGGATAGTGGTCGCCGTCGGACCAGGGGTGAGTGATCGCACCCGGACGCGGGTCGCAGCCAGGGTCGGAGTTGGGTTCATGGCCTCGGTGCGCTCCTCGTGTCGGACGGTGTGTCGAGCGGGGTGTCGGACGGGGAACGAGCGTACCGGGGTTCGAGCTGGCCCCGGGTCTGCGTCGGGTCTACCGTCACGGCCGGAGGGTTCGCGTCACACTCGCCGCGGTGGCGGAAGCTGCAGGGCGACCCACGCGTCGGGATGCTGTGGGTCGGCGACGACGACGTTGTCGACCCGGTAGTGGGCGGCGAGCTGGCGGAGTCGGCGCTGGGCGTAGTCCGGCCATGCCTCCGACGGGTCGGACCAGTTGCGTCGGCTGGTGATCACCTTGGTCTCGATGCCCAGCTTCGCGGCGAGCGGGGGGCGTGTCGCAGTGGTGACCACGACCGGGACGAAGGCGGGTACCTGACGTCGATGTCCGTCGAGCGCGACGAGGAGTTGCTCGATCTCGTCGACGGGTGCGCCGAGGCACGCGACGAGGGTGGTCGTGTAGGAGCTGCGCTGATTCGGCGGAATCAGGTCGTACGACGGTGCGGCGGGCCGGGTCGGTGGCTCCACGGCCGGGACGCCGACGAGCCGGTCGAGGCGGTCGCGGTGGGTCTGGTGGCTGAATCGATCGCGGACGATCGATCGGGCACGTTCGAGGTGTTCGCGGCAAGCGTCGGGGTCGCCGACCAGCGCGCGGACCGTGTCGAGGGCCGTCTCGGGTGTGGCGTACAGGCAGGCGTCACCGAACGTGGGCTCGAAGTGGTGTGGCACGACCACGGGGACATCCGCCGCGAGCGCCTCGAGGATCGTCCTGCCGAACGCCTCGGTCAGGTCGGTGTGGTGGAAGTAGACGAACGCGTCGAGGCCGGACAGGAACTCGCCGGCATCGATCGCACCGAACGGCAGCAGCTCCCAGCTCGCAGGGATCGCACCGAGCACGTCGCCGACCGCGTCGGCACCGCCGAGGACCCGGACGCGGACACTGCCGTCGGTCGGGTAGAGCAGTCGGAGCTGGTCGGGGTCGTCCGGCCACTTGAGGCGATCTGGGCGGCTGTGCCGGCCGATGACGATACGGGGGTCGATCGGCCCCTCGAGTGGTGCCGCGTCGGCGGGGGTGTCGGCCGGCGCGTCGTCGCGGGTCGACGCGGGATGCCAGGCGTCGACGTCGATCACCTCCGACCAGTCGTCCTGCGCGACCGTCACACCATGGAGCTCCGCCCGCACGGTGGGGCCGACCGGGGCCCAGGTCGCCGGGTGACCGAGCGCGTCGGCGATGTGGCCGTCGACGAGCACCGGGTCGTAGTACGTGCCGGCCCGGTCGGCGGGGACCTGCCCGGCCACCACCAGGACGGCGTCGACGTCGATCGGGAGCGGCCCGCCGAGCGGGGCGGCGAACACCATCGGGTGCTTCACGATCGCGAGATGGGCGCGCACGGGTTCACCCGGGAGCAGGAGGTGGGCGATGCCGTCGTCCAGCAGACGCCGCAGCCCGGGGTGCACCGAGGCGCTCGGGCCGAGGCGGGGACTGGCGGCGTGGAGCACGCCGACGGTGTAGCCCCCGGCATCGGCGGCGACGAGCTCCTCGGTGAGGCTGCTCGACGTGCCGCCGGGGAAGCGGAGGTCGGTGACCACGACGATGTCGAGCCGGCGCCGGTCGTCGTACTCGACGAGATCGACGAGATCCACGACCTCGTCGCTGGCGGAACCGGTGGCGGCGTCGGGTGTGTCGGGGGTCGACGCCGGTTCCGCGGGCGGACTCGAGCGTCGGTCAGCTCGACGCGAGCGCATCGAGTCGCCAGACGATCGAGTCGTCGGCCATCGCCGCGGTGGGGCCGGTGTCGAGGTCGGCGGTGAATCCACCCGATCCGGCCGTGATGTTCCAGGTGCCGCCGGTGATGGCGGCGCGTCCACGAAGTCGCCACACGCCCGCGGAGAACAACGCTTCGCCGCTGCTCGTGGCGGTGACGGTGCCGTTGGGGGTGTCGAGTGTGATCGAGGCGGTGTACCCGTCGACGCCGGTGGCCGACGGCCCGTCGGTGCCCCTGGTGATCGTGAACGTGATCGAGCCCGAGGTGACGGCGGTGCTGCTCCCCCGCGAGACGGCGCCGGCGCCCGGTGCGACGGTGATGTAGGTCTGGGTGGTCGAGCCACCGCCGGAGGAGTCGTCGGAGGACGGGGTGCCGCTCGTCGCGTCCGGCCCGCTGTCGACGATCGGCGCCGTCAACTGGAGCCGGTCGGCCGACGACGTCGCGAACGTCTGCTCGGGCCCGATACGACCGGCGATGCCGACGCCGCGGGCGCGGATCGTGGTTCGGCTACCGGTGGTGAACGAGACGCACGTGGGTGCGCCGATCCCACGTGAGCGGGTGACGCCGTCGGCGTCCCGGACGTAGCGACCGTCGAGCATGGCGTCGGTGTTGGCGATCACCCTGCTCGACGTCGGCTCGCCGAGCACGGCGAGCCATCTCGACTCGGCGTAGGAACCGCGTGCGGCACAGACATGATCGGGCCTCGTCGTGGTGGCGAACACCGGGGACAGATCGAGCGATGTGTAGAACGGCGCCGCGAGGGCGGGAGGCGCCGCGGTCCCCGACGCCGGTGTCCCCCCGGCGACGAGCTGCGCGGCGCGGGCGACCAGCGCCGACGTGAGCACCGCGTCACCGCCGACCGCCACGACGAAGCCGGGCATCGTGCAGCCGGCCGGTGCCTGCACGCTGGAGCAGAACGAGTCGGTCGGCTCGAAGGCCGCCGACAGCAGTTGCTCGACCGGCGCAGGCAGCGATGCGGCGCCGGCGGGCACCAGCAGGACGGGCACCGCATCGTGTGCCGGTCCCGTCGGGCTCGACGTGGTCCCGGGAGACTCGCCGGTCAGCGGCGCCAGTGCCCGGAGCGGAGCGTCGGTCCCCGCGGCGGCGCGGTTGGCCGCCCCACACCACGGGCCGGCGCCGAGCGCGTCGGGCCAGCCGCGTCCGGTCGCGCCGTCACCTGACGATGCAGCGATGCACACGAGCGAGCCGGCGTACTCGTCGGCGCGGCCGGTCGGCCACCACCCACCGAGTCGTCGGGCCATCTCGGCACTCGTGGCGTACCGATTGCTCCCGGCGAGCCGGGTCACCTCCGCGCTGGTGAAATTCCTGACCTGGTCGAGGATGGGTTCGGCGATCCGGGCGGGGCCACCCAGCACGATGACGTTGTCGACGCCGAGCGTGCTCAAGGCCTCTCTGGTCGCGGCCGGAAGGACATCGCTGCCGTCGTGGAGCAGCACCGGAACCTGCCAGAAGCTGGTCCACCACCCGGCGGCGAGCGCGTCGGCGCCGGTCACCCCGTCGGCGAGCACCACCGTGCGGCGCAGGACTCGGCACTGCGCGACGCCGTCGCGCAGCTCGATCGCGGCGTTGCCGTAGAAGCCCATCCGGGCCGCCCCGTCGTCGACCGCCGGGTCGTCGCAGACGTTGGTAGTGGCGATCACGCCGGTGCCGAGCGCCGCTGCGACGGCGGCCGCGGTGGCGTACCGGTTGGCGCCCGCGACGCGGAACACCTCGTCGTACCCGAGGCTGACGAGCTCGTCGTCGACAGCGGCCGGAACGGCTGCCTCGCCACCCACCACGATGGCCTGGCGGGCGAGCGTGCAGCCACCCGACCGGAGGTCTTGCGCCGCGAACCGGGCCGGGGTACTGAGTGCGGTGGCGCCGAGCCGCGCGGATCGGGTGACGATGATCGGCGCGGCCTGGGTGTCGACGCGGTTGAAGCCACCGATCGGGTCGAAGAGCGGATCGGCCGACGCGCTGCGCTGCAGGTACGGCTCGGTCGACCGATCGGTCGGATCGGACAGCGCTGAGGCCGCCAGCGAGTCGGCCGCCACGTCGCCGGCGACCACGATGATCGCCCGCGGGCAGATGCCGACGCCCCACCAGTCGTCGGCCGTGGCGAGCGTCGGTGCACCACCCGAGGACGGGTCGGGGGTGTCGAACGGGTAGTCGCCGAGGCCTCGGAGGCCGAGGGCCAGGGCCAGCGACGTCTGCTCGCGATTAGGCCCGGCGAAACGGATCGCGTTGGCCCACGATTCGATCGTCGGAGCGAGGGTGGTCGAGGCCGGCCACTGCGACGGTGCCGGGACGTCACTGTCGGCGGCGCGTGCGGCCTGGGGCGCGATGGCGGTGGCGACGAGGGTCGCGGCGACGACGGCGAACGCGCTGGGGCGGGTGCGGAGATTCACGTCATCGGTGCGATCACGGCGAGAGGGCGAGTGACAACGTCCCGCCGGACAATGACCCGTTGAACGATCCGGACGTCGCCAGTTGGCCGCTCGTTCCCGTGGCCCTGTAGGCGCCCGAGAAGGCCATCGATGTCGGGGCGGTGCCCTCGATCGGGGTCTCACCCGAGGTGCCGTAGCCGGCGAGCCGGAGCTCGACGGTACCGGATTCGAGCTGGAGGGTCAGGGTGCCGTTGATCCGGCGCGAGCCGGCAGCATCGGGCGCTTCCACGCCGAGGCGACCAGACAGCGAACCGGACGCCGGCACCTTCGCGACGGTCAGGGTCACTCCGCCGTTCAGATCGAGGCGGGGCCCGGCGGGGGTGACCGACAACGATCCCTGGAGCGACCCACCGGCGAGCGGCGGTGGCGGCGCCAGCGTCGTCGTCACCGTGGTCGTCGGTGGGGCGGTCGTGGCCGGAGTCGTGGTGGCCGGCACGGTCGTGGCCGGCACGGTCGTGGCCGGCACGGTCGTGGCCGAGGCGGCCGGAGCCTGGGCGGCCAGGACCAGGGCGCGAGGCGCGACGGTGGTGGTCGGCGCAGCGGTGGTCGACGGGGCGATGGCCGCCGGTGCGGAGGCCAGGAGTGGGGCGGCTGCCGGCGCGGCCTCCGTGACGACACCGGCCGGTGGAGCTGCCGATGTCGCCTCGACGATCGGTTCGACCAGCGACATCGGCGGGTCGGCCAGCGGCGGCGCCTGCTCGGCTTCGACGATCACCGCGACCGGACGTTCGACAGGCTGTTCGGGCCCTGCCGACAGCGCCACCGCAGCGACCGCGCCGACGCCGACCGCAGCCTTGGCGAGGAGCGGCATGGTCGTCTGTCCGCTGACGGCGACGGAGTTCGCCGCTTCGATGGCCGGCCCGAGTGTTGTCGCGATCCGCCCGGCGTGGCCGGCGCTGCTCGCACCCGCTGCGGCCCCGGCCGAATCGGGAGCGGACGTCGCGGCTGACACGGTTCGGGCACTGCGACGGACGAACGCATAGCCCGCCACCAGGATCCCTGCCACACCCTGGAGAGCGCGCCGCACCGCCAACCGCGCCCTGCTCACGCGAGCCCGGGCGTTGGTCTCGGTCACTCCGGTCTGCTCGGCGATCTCGTCGTAGTCGAGCTCGTCGACGAATCGCATGGTCAGTGCGTCGCGGTGCGTGTCGGGGAGCCGGGCGAGCGCGCGTCCCAGCGAGCTGGCGTCGGTGTCCAATCCGAGTTGGTCCTCGATGCTCGAGTCGGTCGGGCTCAGCGACGGGTCGAGAGCAGCTCGTGAGGTCTTGTCGTGTTCCTTCCGAGACCGGTTGGCTTCGTCGATGCAGACGTTCGTGAGGATCTGGTGCAGCCACGGCCGGACCCGGCTGTCGTCGTGCAGCCGGTCGAATCCCCGGTAGGCGCGCACGAGGGTCTCCTGGACGAGATCCTCGGCCGTTCCGTCGTCGTGTACCCGGCGGCGCGCATGGCGGAGGAGCTCGGGACGGTACCGGGTGACGACGGTCTCGAACGCCGACGGATCGCCCGACTTGAAGGAGCGGATGAGCCGGGCGTCGTCGATTGTCATGGACATGTTGAGCTCCCACCTCCGTCGATCATGAAGCCTAACGCTCTATCGGCCGCAGTGGCCCCCGCTTCAGTGCCGTGAGCGTATTCCACCCGACCGGCTGACACTGGGACCGGGCGCGGCCGCGGCGGTCGCTGCACGACACACTCCGAACCGCTCACCCGTGGACGCGAACGAGGCTCCGGCGGAGCCGGAGCCTCGTTCGTGTTCGTTACCTCTTCGGCCGATGGCCGAGATGTTCCTTCAGGTGATCAGCCCGTGATTGCGATGATCTGGGCCAGGTTGTTGACGGACGTGGAGTCCGTCAGCGCGCCGGAGGCGAGTCGCAACTGCGACGTGCCTGCGGTGAACGCAGCACCGGTGTTCGTCGGCAACGTGCCCACACCGAGTTCGAACGTCAGCACGAAGGTGGAATCCGCCGGCGCCGGACCGGTGAAGCCGCTCAATGTCGGAGCGCCCACACCGGCGTCGTCGAAGCCGTCCGCATTGCCGTCGTACCCGATGGAGCCGACGGTGACCGCGTTCAGCGGCTTGGACGACGTCGCGGTCACCGCGAGGGTACGAGTACCGGCCCCGAGGTTCTGCGACGCAAGCGCACCCAGGATCACGACGGAGGTCGGGTTCGACGCCGTCGCAGTCACCACGGCGCCCGCACCGGCGTTGATCGCCGCTGCGGCGATCGACGACGTTGCGTTCAGTGCGCCAGCACCATCGGTGCCCAGCTTCACGGTCACCGTCGTGATGCCTGTCGTGTTGTCGAGAACGGCTGCCGCCGTCGTCGCCACACTGTTGGTGCCTGCGTTGCTGCCGTCCAACACGACCGCAACCGCACCAGCAGGCAGGGCAGACTTCGCCTGGACCACGATGTTGGTGTCGATCGCGCCCGTGGTGTTGAGCACACCACCGGTCGCTGTCAGGACGCCCACGGCGCTCGACAGGATCGGCGCAGCGCCTGCCGGCGGCACGACGACCGAGATGTCGGCCTGCAGGTTCGTACCGGTCGCGGCACCCGTTGCGCCAGTCGTCAAGACCTTGACGATGTCACCGGCCGCAAGGACCGGCGCAGGCACGGTGATCGTCGCGGTGGTCGCGATCTGTGCAGCGCGACCCCCTGCGGCGAACGTCAGAGGGCCGATGTTGACGGCGCCGCCACCCGATGCACGGGTGATGGTCGCGTCGGTCGCCGCTCCGGTGAGAACCACCGGACGGTTGAAGGTGACCGTCGCGGTCCCCGCGCTGACGTTTGCACCACTGATGGTGCCCGTGAGCGTTGCCGGGGTGGCCGGAACGACCGCTGTCGCGCTTGCCGCGGTGCGGGAACCTGCCGCCACTGGGGTCTGGAAGCCGGAGACGACCACGCTGTCACCCTCCACCAGGTTGGCGCCGTTGACGACCCAGAGGGTCGTCATGCCGTCAGCGGTGATCAGGTAGCAGGTGCCACCGGCGAGTGACCCGCCAGCGGCAGGGAGCACCGTTGCGGTCGCGCCGCAGAGATCTGCGCCGTTGTTCACCTTGACGTCGCCAGTGACGGAGATCGTCTCGCTGAACTCGGCCTTGATGACGGCGTTCGCCTCGTGGATCGTGAGCACGGTCGTGGGAGTGGCGCTCGATGCAGCAGTCACGGCTGCGGTGAGGTCGGCGTCCGGAACGGCGGCGGTGCCACCGATCGCGCGGATCAAGCCAACATTCGCGGTGTTCGCCGTGAGGAACGTCGACGAAGCGGCGTTCCCGGCGATCAGGATCGGCGCTCCACAGCTGCCCGCGTGCGGGCCGGCCGCCAACGCATCGGCGAAGGTGCTGCCGTTCACGATGAGGGCCATGTTCGGGCCGGTGACGCCGGTACCGAGGCAGGCGGCCGACGAGGCGGCGCCGTAGAAGTTGAAGCCGCCGTTCGCCAGCGAGGACACCAAGATGTTGGCGAGCTGCTGGGCGGTCTCGCCGCGGTTGGCGCCGGCGACCCGGTCGACCCGGATGCCACTGCCGAGCGCGCCGATCGCGGTCGCGACATCGGCGGAAACCGCAGCCTCACCACCGAGCAGGATGACACGCTGAACGCTCAGCGATGTCAGGGCGCCCGATGTCTCGGTCGGCAGCGAAGCCGTACGCGTCAGCAGGATCGGATGCTTGCCACGGAACGCTGGTGCGCCGCCGGACAGGGCGTCGGGGAAGTTCTCACCGGTCGCCACGATCGCCGTGCGGAGCGGAACGCCTGCCACCGTCGTGATGCCGACGGGCGCGAGCGTCGCCTGGAACGTCGCGATCGCAGCGGCGGTCTCGTAGCGGTTGGCACCCGCGACGCGGTTCACCGTGTAGCCGAGCGCTTCGACCTGCGTGACGACGGCAGCGCTGACCGCTGCCTCGCCACCGACGATGTGCACGGTCTTCGTGGCCGAGGCGCCGAAGAGAGCGCCCATCGCGTTCTGCGTGGCGCCCGGGAGCGAGTTGGGATCGGTGAGGAGCACCGGGGCGTTCGCTGCACCGGCGAGACCCGCTGCTGCGAGACCGTCAGGGAAGTTGAGGCCGGATGCCAGGATGATGTTGGGGTTCGGCGCAGTGAACGTCGCCTGAGCCACCAAGGCGGCGGTCGCGTAGCGGTCGAGACCGCCCACACGCGACGATGCCACGTTTTGTGTCGCCTGTACCGGCGAGGTGATGGCGAGCGACGTCGCGGCAATGCCGACGGCCGCAATGGCCGCCGCAATCCGCTGCGCGGTTCGCCTGGAGCGAATAGTCAAGGGTGTTCCTCCTGTTTGTAGACGATGCCGGGCGCCCGGGGACCCCGGGCATCGGCTCATTCAAGTGACGGCCCGAAGACCGCACGCTGCTTGTGTACCTCTTGAAACCGTAACACGTCGGATTCTGTGACAATGGATTCTTGACCGTGACCACGGATTCTTTGAGGCCCGCGGCGAGGCTAGACCAGAACGCCATCAAATTGAAACATCTCCGTCAAACGACGACTGGCGATCGACGGCGATCCGCTCGCCGTCCCGCATCGCCGAAAAGGCCGATGCTCCGGTGACAATCGGCGTCTTCGACGTTGTCGCTACGCTCTTGCCCGTGCCTGTCGCCCCTCCGATGCCACCACAGCCGGGCATGCGCGACGTGCACGTACCGCCCGGCAACCTCGCGTACCTGCGTTCACTCCTCGACCGGCGCGACTACATGGTGTATTCGGCCGCCAACGAGCTCCAGTCGCGCCAGATGACATCGGTGCTCGGCAACCTGTGGCACCTGCTCAACCCGTTACTGCAGATCGGCGTCTACTTCGTGATCTTCGGCGTGGTGCTCGGCGTCGACCGGGGCGACAACTACTTCGCGTTCTTGTCGGTCGGCATCTTCGTGTTCGGCTTCACCCAACGCGCCACCATCTCGGGTGCCAACTCGATCACGAACAACAAGGGGCTGCTCAACGCCTTCGCCTTCCCCCGAGCGCTCCTGCCCGTGACCTCGACGCTCACCGAGACGTTCGCCACGATCGCACCCATCATCGTCATCTATGTCGTCGCCGGCCTCAGCGGCATCACGCCGTCGGTGCGCTGGCTCGCATTGTTGCCACTGCTCACCCTCCAACTCGTGTTCAACTTCGGGAGCGCGCTCCTGGCCGCCCGCGCCACCAACTCGGTGCGTGACATCTCCCAGTTGCTGCCATTCGTCTTCCGGCTGCTGTTGTACGGGTCGGGTGTGCTGTTCGACGTCGACCGCTACACCGACGGCAAGAGCTACGGCTGGGTGTTCGACATCAATCCGGTCTACTGCATCGTGAGCATGGCGCGATGGAGCATCCTCGGTGGCGAGTACCGACCCGATCTCCTGATCACGTACCTGATCTGGATGATCGCGTTCGCGATCATCGGCCTCGTGTGGTTCCGGTCCGGGGAGGGCTCCTATGGCCGAGACTGACGCGGTGCACTCCTCCGAAGGCATGTCGCGCCCTTCCCAGCTCACCGTCGCGGTCCGCGACCTCGACGTCACCTACAACGTCTACGAGCAACCGGTGCTCAACGCCCGCCAGATCGTCACACGCGGCTTCCGTTCACGAACGTCGGCATCGGTCGAAGCCATCAAATCGCTCACACTCGACGTCCGTGCCGGCGAAGCCGTCGGGTTGGTCGGTGCGAACGGGTCGGGCAAGTCGACGCTGCTGCGCACGATCGCCGGACTCCAACCCAAGTCGGGCGGCCATGTGTTCGTCACCAGCCAACCACAGTTCCTCGGCGTCGCCGCCGCACTGAAGCCAAGGATGTCGGGCTTCCGCAACGTCTACCTCGGCGGTCTCGCGATCGGGCTCAGCCGCGACGAGATCGCCGATCGGATGAGCGAAGTGGTCGAGTTCAGCGGCCTCGGCGACTCGATGGCTCGTCCGCTCATCACCTACTCCTCGGGGATGCGGGCCCGGCTCGCCTTCTCGATCGCCACCCTGCGCACGCCCGAGATCCTGCTCCTCGACGAAGCGCTCGCGGTCGGCGACCGCTCGTTCCGCGAACGCAGCATCGCCAAGATCAACGAGATCCGCGAAGACGCGAACACCATCATCCTCGTGTCGCACAACCTCACCGAGATTCGCCAGACCTGCGACCGGGCCGTCTGGTTGCATCAGGGCGTCATCGAGCGCCAGGGCGGCGTCGACGACGTGCTCGACCACTACGAGGAGTGGAGCGACCGAACCGCCACCTGAGGTCTCGCCGCCGGCTCCGCCGACAGCGTCAGAGGCGGTGCACGTTCGGGTGACGCATCCTGCCCCGCGTGTCGAAGACGACCGGCGCAATGCGGGCGATCTCGTCGAGGTCGTACGCCGAATGCGTCTGCAGCAACAGCGCGAGCTCGCACCCGGCGAGCTCGGCGGTCAGGTCATCGGCCATCGCCACCGGTTCATCGTCGACCAGGAACGACTCGACGAAGGGGTCGTGCGCCACGACGTCGGCACCGAGACGGCGAAGGTGACGGATCACGGCCGTGGCAGGCGTCTCCCGGTCGTCGGCGATGTCCGGCTTGTAGGTCAACCCGAGCACCAGGATCCGCGAACCCCGAACCGGCCTGCTCACCTCGTTGAGCGACTCCTGCACGCGGGCCACCACGTACGCGGGCATCCGGTTGCTGATCTCCTGGGCCAGCTCGACGAAGCGGAACTGATAGCCCAGCGAACGCACCTGGTGCGACAGGTAGTTCGGGTCGATCGGGATGCAGTGACCACCCACCCCCGGACCGGGCCGGAACGCAGCGAATCCGAACGGTTTGGTCTCGGCTGCGCGGATGGCCTCCCACAGATCGACGCCGAGGTCGTGACAGAAGACCGCCATCTCGTTGACGAGGGCGATGTTCACGTGGCGATAGGTGTTCTCGAGCAGTTTGGCCATCTCTGCCTCGCGCGGCCCGCTGACCGGTACCACCTCGTCGACGAAGCGGCCGTAGAACTCGACCGCGCGCTCGGTGCACGACGGCGTCAGACCACCGACGACCTTGGGCGTGTTGCGCAGCCCGTAGGTGGCGTTGCCGGGGTCGATCCGCTCGGGGGAGAACGCGAGGTGGAAATCGGTACCCGCCAGGAGACCCGAGTTCTCGAGGATGCCGCGCACGAGGCCGTCGGTGGTGCCCGGATAGGTCGTCGATTCCAGCACCACGAGCGTTCCGGGCTGCAGGTGCCGGGCGATCGATCTCGACGCGGCCTCGACCGCCGAGAGATCGGGGGTGTGGTCGGCGTTCAACGGTGTGGGCACACACACCACGATCACCTCGGCCGCAGCGAGGCAGTCGGCGTCGGCGGTGAAGGTGGTCCCGCCCGCGAGGGCTGCGCCGAGTTGGGAGTCGGTGATGTCGTCGATGTGCGAGCGTCCTTCGGACAGCGCACGCACGACCGTCGTGTCGAGGTCGAAGCCCACAGAACGAACACCCGATGCCGACGCGCCGATCACCACGGGGAGCCCGACGTATCCCAGCCCGACCACCACCAGCTCTGTCTTCATCATCGCTCCCGTCAGGTCCGTCGTGGCGGCGCATGCTACCGACCGCTGGGTCCACGCGGCTTCGAGGCCCTGATTCGACGAACGCCGCTCATCGTCGCGACGCCGAGGGGTTGACCGGCATGGAGGGTTGACCGGCATGGAGGGTTGACCGGTATCGAGGGGTTGACCGGCATCGAGGGGTTGACCGGCATCGAGGGGTCGACCGGTATCGAGGGTTGACCGGCATCGAGGGGTTGACGCGGAGAACTCGAGCGACGCTCCTATGCCGATCGCAACCGGTCGAGCCAGCCCATCAGGATGGCGATCGCCCGCGGGTCGTGGCGGAGGCGGTGGCCCGCTCCCGGGATCAGCGCCATCTCCGCGGCGCCGTGGGCCTGGGCGAGCTGGCGAGCATCGGACGTCGGAACGCTCTCGTCGTCCTCGCCGTGCATCACGAGCATCGGCCTCGGGGCGAAGCGGCGCGCGGCAGCGGTGGGCCGGAAGCGTCGGAACGCTCGTGACCAGTCGTCCATCGACGGCGGGAAGCCGGGGGTGCGGACGGCACCGATCTCACGGGCGTGATCGAGGAACCGCCGCGGATGGTCGGCCCAGTCGTCGAAGTCGGCCCGAGGCGACAACAGACCTGCGGCTGCGACCCGAGGATCGTCGGCACCGACGCAGATCGCGATCGAGCCGCCGGTGTTCGTGCCGACGAGCACGACCCGCGACACGTCCGATGTGCGGATCAGATGGTCGATCGCGGCGCGCAGATCGTCGATCCAGCCCTGCAGTGAGAAGTCGCCGGTGCTGTCACCGCAGCCCCGGAACGTGAACGTCATGGCCGTGTACCCGACCTCGTAGGTGATGCGATCGATCAGTTGCGGGAAGGTGCCCGCGGAGCTCCGGGCATCGATCGGCCCGATCGGGAATCCATGACACAGGATCAGACCGGGAGCCTCGTCGTCGGTCTCCCCGCTGCGCTCCGGACGCTTCACATGACACGAGAGCGTGTGGCTACCACTCTGGAAGGTTCCGTCCACGCTGTGTCGTCGACCTCAGGCGCGAGGCGTGCGACGAATGCGGCGCCGGCGCGGCGTGGCGAGTGTGTACCCGCGGTTGCGAGCCTCCGCGAGCGTGTCGGGCCCGAACTGGATGCCGACACCGGCGTCGACGAACTCGGCGATGACCGCCTCGTCGGCCCACTCGTCGAGGTCGTAGACGAGCTGAGTGCGCTTGTCGCCGAGGAACCGGGCGTGCTCGAACCGAGAGGGTCGCTCCATGGCGTCCCACGATATTGCCGCCCAGCCTCGAACGCGGCACGGACTCCGCACAGACACCACGCCGACACCGCACAGACACCGCACAGACACCGCACAGACGCGGTGCGAGGGAGTGCTTGGTGCACTCCCTCGCGACCACACTTCTGACTGATTGGGACCGAACACAACCTCGTGTTCGCCGGTGGGACGAGCTCCGGCAGCGTGTTCGGCGGGGGTTGGCGAGGATTCGCCAGGCCGTCCAGCCTGTTGACCTAGCGGCCAACCACCTCCAGGGTCCCGAAAGAACTGTCACTCATCGTGTGGACCACCTCCTCTCTCTGGTCCGGATAGCTAATCACATCGCGTCAGATCGTGTACGACAGTGATTCGAGAATTCTGCGTCCGAGTGTCTCATCGCCGGTGACGCGGACCCGCTCGACGTGCTCGTGGGCGTCGAGGCGGCCGCCCGAGATCCGCCCGAACGACACGACCGGCATCGTCAGCGTGACGGTGGCCGGCCCGTCGAGCTCGCGGACGACGGTCGCACGCTCGGCCACCCGGACGTGGATCGACCGGTCCGACCCGCCGGTCAGCTCGAACGTCACCGACGAGCCCGCCGGCACTCCGGCCCGTTTTCCCACGACGAACCCCATCGCCGTCGTCATCTCGTCGAGCGACACCTCGACCGCCACACCTTCGTCGTGCCCCGGTCGCCCCAGCGCGACGCGGATGTCCTGCTCGTGCATCCAGCAGTCGAAGACCCGGATCTGCATGAAGCGGCCGTAGACGTCCTCACCGGCCGGCGTGAAGCCGATCGCGTTCCAGTCATCCGGGGCCATCGAGCCGAGCGCGTCGAGGCGTCGCGCAGTGAGGTCGCGGAACCGTTCGAGGATCTCCCCGGGCGGACGGTGGGCGTACGAGGCGACCCACGCCTCGTTCATCGCGCCGATCGGGTTGCGGACATGATCGAGCGAGTCGGCGTCGATCGAGGCGTCCGGTTGCGCCCCGAGCAGGAACGCCTCGGTGCCCAAGATGTGGGCCACGTTGGCCTGGACGTCCCACGCCGGCAACGGCGTCGGCAACCGCCACTCATCCGGGGTCAGCCCCGAGACAAGATCGTCGATGCTTGCCCACACCGCACGAAGAGCCTCGATCGTTCGCGCTTGGTCGATCTTGGACGCCATGCCGTCGAGCCTGGCAGACGAGCCCGGCGACGAACGAGACGACCGAGCGCTAGCGTCACGAGACGATGCACGAGAGCTCGCACGAGACGATGCGCACCTTCGTACGTCTTCACCTGGCCGGGGCTCGCGGGCGGGAGCTCGACGTGCTCGATTTCGGCAGCCAGGTCGTCGACGACCAGCCGCTGTCGTACACCGATCTGTTCGACGACCCGGCCTGGCGCTACCGGGGCCTCGACATCCAGGCCGGCAAGAACGTCGACGTCGTCGTCGCCGACGCGTACGACTGGCACGAGATCGGGAGCGATTCGGTCGACCTGGTGATCTCCGGGCAGGCGCTCGAGCACGTCGAGTACTTCTGGGCGTCGGTGTTCGAGATCGTGCGCGTGCTCAAGCCGGGTGGGCTGGCGACCATCATCGCCCCATCGGGTGGATTCGAACACCGGTATCCGGTCGACTGCTGGCGGTTCTACCCGGATGGTTTCTCGGCCCTCGCCCGCTACGTGGGGTGCGACGAGATCGACGTCTTCACCGACTGGCAGCACGGTGAGTGGGACGACTCGATCCTCGTGATGCGCAAACCGGAGTGGGGCGACGAGGAGCGCATCCGCTTCGCCCGCCGGTCGGCGATGCAGCGCGCGTTGCTCGCGGGTGCCGACCAGCCCGACGAGGTCGACCCTCCGCCGTCACCGGGCCCGCCGAGCATCCTTGGGGACGTGGTGCCGGGAGCGCTCACGAAGGAGTTGCAGGCCATGCGCGCCGAGCGCCTGGCCGCTCAGGCCAGGATCGACGCGGCATCGAAAGCGGCGCAGGACGCCGAGGTCGAGGCCCACATCGTCACCGAGGCCGAGCGTCTGGCGGCCGAGCGTGTGCGGGGCATCGCCGGCATGCGGGCGTACGGGCGGTTCCGCCGCGGGGTAGCAGCGGCCGTCGGTGAGCGTGGGCGCAGGCTGTACCGACGGATCCGTCGCCGGCGCTGATCAGCTCAGATCGTCGAACGGTGCCTGGGGTCCGACGGCGCCGATCGCCTCAAAGTATCGGAGGTGGGCATCGACGACGTTGACCGCGTCGACGTCGTCGAGGAGATCGACGCCGAGCCGCTCGGCCTCTGCGAGCAGATACGCCACGAGTGAGTCCTCGGTGATGACCACCTGCTCGTCGATCGACTGGCGGGTGTCGACCACCCGGTCGGGCTGCAGCCCCTGCTCGTGCAGCCAGCGGAGGTGCGCCCGGAGGAGCTCGTCGACCTCGCCGGGGGTGAGCCGGGCCTGACTCTGGGGCGGCAGACGATCGGCGACGAAATCGACCGCCTCGTCGAGCTGGTACACGGCACGCGGTGCAACAGCGTCGAGCCGGTGCGCCTCCCGCCCGATGGTGCCGGCTGCGATCGCGAACACCAGCAACGCCGCGACGACGGCGAACACCCAGGTGGTGGCATCCATACCGAGACGTTACGTCGGGCGGGTGATCGTGCCGCGACGCAGGTCGATCTCATCGCGGATCCGGTGCACCCAGACTCGCGGACCACGCCGGATCAGCCGGATGAGCCGCGTCGTCGCGGACGGCCTCGCCGGTGCATCGGCGAGCGGCGCGACGGGCTCGGGAGCCGATGGGCGTGCGTGTTCGACGGCGATCTTCGTGAGCGATGCTGCGAACGAGGTGTCGGCGAGCGAACGCACCGCCGTGGCCGACGGCGTGCGCTTGTCCGCCACGTGGTGCCAGATCTGGAGGTCGGCGGCGCTGCGGTCGTTGACGAGTGCGAGCGTCGAACGATCGGTGAGGTCGTCGAGATCGACTCGTCGGCCGCGATCGAGTTGGGTCTCGTTGAGACGCTCGCGCGACAGCGGTGAGCCGAACCATTCCTCCAGGGCGGCATAGGTCGCCTCGCCCCGCTCGATGACGTCGACGTGGCCGATCAGGTCGAGCTGCTCGCACGCGGCGGCAGCAACTGCGTCGATGTCGGCCGGCGCGATGTGGGCGTCGACCGGGATCAACGGATGCGGGCCGAGGATGAGACGACTGACGAGATTGTCCGAGATGCACGCGACTGCGGGGTTCGACGCGTACTCACTCAGCGGGCGGCGCGACGCCAGCGACGCGTCGAACGGATGCCACACCTCGTGCTGGTCGTCACCCCAGCTCCGCCAGAACGTGTACTGGGACAGGTAGCGGGCACGCGGTTCGCGGAGGATGCACGCAACGTCCTGCGGTTCGAACCCGGCGAGGATCGTCGGCAGCGACCAGTGACCCTCCATGTAGCGGTAGCGACGGAATTCGCGCGGATCGCCGAGGAACACCGGTCGATCGATGTCTGCCAGGCGGGCGAATTCCCCGAACATGTGTCGATCGAACGACCACGGCACGATGTCGGCGGTGTCGTAATAGGCCGACAGGGCCGCCCGGATCGACGTCCCTGCCGCCTTTGGCAGGTGCAGATAGGCGAGCCGTTCGCGCATGGCCCCGGAGCCTACGAGCGAGTTCGGTCGCGACGGCCGATCGTCTCGACCCTTCCCCCACGGAGTGGGGCGGGTTCTCTCGGGCAAGCAGCGTGCGGATGTCGGCCGAGTCACGATTCTCGTGATGGCCGAACGGACCGAACCCGTCGCAGTTCGTGCCGCACGGCTCTCGGAGAACGCTGTGGCGGCAGAAGCGACGGGGCTGGTCGCTCGGCTGCCGCAGCGTCGGCGTCCGGCGCGGCTCCGCCCCGGCCGTTCGAACCGGGGCGAAGCGATTCCAGTGAGACCGACCGGCGAGTCGGAGGGGATCAGATACCGATGCGCTGGGCGAGCTGTTCGCGGTGGTACGTGGGGTCGCCGAAGAGGAGCTCGGAGCTCTTGGCACGCTTGAAGTACAGATGCGCGGGGTGTTCCCAGGTGAAGCCGATGCCGCCGTGGATCTGGATGTTCTCGGCGGTTGCGTGGAAGTACGCCTCCGAGCAGTACGCCTTGGCGAGCGAGGCGACCGAGGGCAGTTCGTCGTTCATCTCACTGGCGCACCACAGGCCGTAGTACGCGGCCGACTTGGCCGACTCGACCTCGAGGAGCATGTCGGCGCACTTGTGCTTGATGGCCTGGAACGAGCCGATCGGGCGACCGAACTGGACACGATCCTTGGCGTACTGCACGGCCATCTCGAGCACGAACTGGGCACCACCGACCTGCTCGGCGGCGAGGCCGACGGCGGCGAGGTCGAGCACGGTCGACAGCACGTCCCAACCCTGACCGTCGGTGCCGAGCAGCGTGGCCGGGGTGTTGTCGAAGTCGAGCTTCGCCTGCTTGCGGGTCTGGTCCATCGTCGACAGCGGGGTGCGGGTGAGTCCCGAGGCGTCGCCGGCGACGGTGAACAGGCTGACGCCCGCGCCGGTGCGGGCCGCGACGATGATCAGACCGGCGGTGTGGCCGTCGAGTACGAAGCTCTTGGCTCCCGTCAAGGTGTAGCCGTCACCCGACTGCGTGGCCTCCATCGTGATGCCCGCCTCGTCCCACTTGCCCGAGGGCTCCGTGAACGCCAGGGTGGCGATCGTCTCACCGCTCGCGATGCCGGGGAGGTGCGCCTTCTTGGCGGCGTCGTCGCCGGAGTGGAGCAGGGTGTTCGCGGCGAGGACGACCGTGGAGAAGAACGGTGCGCAGAGCAGCGCTCGACCCATCTCCTCGAGCACGATGCCGAGTTCGACGTAGCCGTAGCCCGACCCGCCGTACTCCTCGGGGATGTGCAGGCTCTGCAAGCCCATCTGCTCGGCCATCTGGCTCCAGACAGCGGTGTCGTAGCCGGCCTCGGTCTCCATCTGCTCGCGCACCTCGGCTTCGGCGCTCTTGTTCTCCATGAAGGAGCGCACGATGTTGCGGAGCTCGTCTTGTTCCTCGGTGAAGGCGAAGTTCATGGCGCGCAGTCTGCGTCCGGTTGCGCTCACGGGGCAAATCTGTTTGTGTACACATGTGGACACACTTGGTATTCGTGACCTGCGAGCCTCGATCGCCGACGCCGTCCGTCGCGCCGAGGCGGGAGAACGGACCGTGATCACCTCGCACGGCCGTCCCGTCGCCCAGTTGGCGCCGCTCGACGAGGCCGCCCCCGATGTCGAGCGCCTGATCGCGGCCGGCGCGCTGATCGCCCCCCGCCGGACCGGCGCCTGGCGAGCGCCCTCCCCCGTCCCGATCTGGTCGGGCGTGAGGATCGACCGCGCCCTCCGCGAGCTCCGCGGATGAAGAGCGAGCCGGATTGCGAGTTGTGCCTGGCACAACTCGCAATGGGGCGATGACGCTGGCACTCGACACGAGCGCGTTGCTCGCACTCGTGGTGGACGGCTCCCAACGCTCGGTCGTCCTGGACGCGCTCGACCCCGAGTCCGTCTGGTGCGCTTCGGCCATGGCGCTCACCGAAGCGCTGCCCACCATCGATCGGCTCACCGATGAGCGGATCCTGCGCGCCGATCTGGAGGATGCCGTCCGCCTGGTATGGGATCACGTGCACGTGGTACCGGTCGACCAGCGCTGCCTCGACCGGGCGGCGACCCTCTCACGTGAGCAGCCCGTCCGTCTCACCGACGCGATCCACTTCGCGGCGGCGGAGCGACTCCCCGGACCGGTGCGGTTCGTGACCTTCGACCCCGTCCAGATCGGCGTCGCCCTCGGCCTCGGGTTCGACGTCGTGTCGAGCTGACCCCTGCACCTGCCGCGTCACGGGCCGGCCAGCACCCCGGACGTGTCGAGCGAACCGGTGAGGACGACCGTTGCCCGAGTTCCACCCGGAGGATCATCCGGTCCAAGGGGCTGGGCACGTTCGATCCTCAACGTGCCCGCCCCGCGCAGCCCCGATGAGATGCCGACGCCGTCCTGCACCGTCCACGCACCACCGTTGCGCAGCTCCTCGACCAGCGTGAACGCACCCGAACCGTCCGAGCACGAGAACTCCGAGATCAGGAGGAAGTCGATCGTCTCGTCCGGGGGATCTGCCATCTGCGCAGCCTCCCACCGGAGGGTGAACTCGCCCAGCGAGAGTTCGCCGCCATCGTGGTCGAGGAACGCCGTCGTCATGGTGGCGCCGCGGTCACAGATCACTCCCTGTTCGACCGCGCCACCGGCACCGACCCACCGGTCCTGCTGGAATTCGACCTCGATCGAGACCGTGGTGTCGTCGGCCACTTCGTCGGCTCCCCGGCACGCCGGACCGAGCGCCGCAACGACTGCGACGACGCCGGTTGCCGCGATCCGCGTCACTGTGACCACCCGTCCTCACCGCACTCGGTGATCGGCGCTCGGCCCGTGAGGAGCTCGTAGCGGGCTCCGAGTTCCTCGCACGACGGTGGCGGCAACAGCGGATACCGGGCGTCGGCGGTACCGGCGAGCCCCCACGCGATGGTATACGCAGCGTGCTCGGCACCGATGCTGTGACGGTCCAGGCCCGATTGCTCGTCATCGCGCCAAGTCGTCGCCTCGACGAGGTGCACGAACTGATCCTCGGTCGGCGGCCCGAGCCGTTCCCGCATCCAGAGGTGGGCGAACTCGTGGAGTCCGACCGTGAGCGCCGGGGTCGACCACCCGGACTCCGAGGTCGTCGAGACCACGCGGCGCTCGTCGAAGCAGATCACGACGGCGCGCTCGCGCTCGTACCGAACGTCCGACTCGATCGCCAGACCGTCCTGCTCGTAACAATCGGGGCTCGGCGGGAACCACACCGCCGCGACCTCCGGCGGGCCGATGCCGCCGAGGAGGAAGCGCTCGGTCAGCCAGCGGGCGAATTGCTCGTGAACGGGTTCGGCGTTGACCAACTCGACGCTGGAACCGTTGGAGTCGACGATCTCGGTGACGTTGTCTCGGAGGTCGGTCCGGACCGAGAACGTCGTCCACCAACCGTCGGGAAGTGCCTCCCGGCATCGGCGGGCCGACGGCACATGCACATACCGGAGCTCGTGGAGGATGCGGTCGCCGGCGAAGATCAGCCGTCGTGCCTCGATCACCGGGCAGGGGCCACCGCTCTGGACGAGAACGATCGCCTCGCGGTGGTCCCCGTTGTCGTAGAGGAAGATCGTGGGGAACGGTCCGCGCTCGACGGGTAGCCCCGCGGTCCGGCTCGCCGCGATCTCGGTGACGCCGCGGAATGCGCGGCCTCGCAGCGGGTCGCGCACGATCGCATCGTCGGTGTAGAGCTCGTCGAGTTCGGGCAACGACGGGTCGCCCGCCCACGCGCCGACGTAACGGTCGAGGAACGCGTCTGCCGACTCCTCCTCGATGCCCGGGTACAGGAACGGGATGCCGGGCGCCAGGAACAACCGGGAGGCGACCCGATCGTTGGCTCCGAACACGAAGGTCTGGGCGAAGTTCTGGAAAGCACCCGCGTACCGGTGTCGCGAGTGCCACCACACGACCGCTCCCTCGTCGCTGACGAAGAGGTGCTCGGCCCGGATCTGCGGCTTCGCAACCGGCAGGAACCACAACTCGGTCATGAGCTCGGCGACCTCGACCGGGGTGGTCGCCACGGAGAACCCGATGCCGGTCGCATCCAGCGTGCCCCCGGCGGAGAAGAACAGCGCGGACTCGAAGCGATCGCCGGTGTCGAGCGCCCGCTCGAGGCGGATGACGATCTCGTCCGCCCGTCGGGCCCAGGTCGGGTCCTCCCGATGATCGTCGGTGGGCAGCCCGCAGCCGCTGCTCGTGAGGGCCCCGACAACGAGGCATGTCGCGGCCAACACACCCCTCATACCTCGATCGTCCTGCGAGACGGCCACATCGACCAGTGCCGAAGGAACCCGTGGCCCCGGCGACACCGGCACGCGACGTGGCCCGCCGACGCCCGGCCAGTAGCGTTCGATCGAGTGACCCGATCGTCGCGACGCATCGATCCACGGATTTCCGCCAGCAATGGTGCGTTGTACGTGGCCGTCGGTCTGACCGTGGCGGTCTGGTGCTGGATTCGAGCGCGCAGCACGCACGGGCCGCTCCTGCTCCCCGACGAGTCGGGGCCGATCGAGTTCGCCCGCTTCCTGATCGGCGAGGGCGGGAGTGCAACCTCTCAGTACTATCCCGGCCACGGATTCGCACTGGTCCCTGCGACGCTGATCGGCCAGGACGCACAGACCGAGTACCGACTCTCGCTCCTGACGGGAGCCGTGCTGCTCGGGGTCCACGCCGCACTCGTCACCGCGATCCACCGTCGTCTCGCGCCGCGCAGTCGGTGGCTCGAATCGGCCGCGATCGGAATCGTCGTCGGGGTGCTCCCGGCGACCGTCGCGGCGAGCGTGTTGATCTGGTCCGAAGCCTCTGTCCTGGCCGCTACTTCGGCGGTGGCGCTCGGGGTGGTCGTCGCCGATCGCCGGCGCTCGATCCCACTCGCGTGTGCGACCGCCGCCGTCGCCGGCCTGTCGATCGTGATCCATCCACGGTTGATCGCAATCGCAGTTGCCGCGTGGTGCGCACTCGTCGTCGCGAACTGGCGGCCGGAGCGCTCGCGCCGCCGCGCGGTCGCGCTCGTCTCGCTCTGCACGGTCGCCGGGATCGCGACGGGCCGGGTGATCGTCTGGCTGCTGCAGCGCGCCGCTGGATCGATCTCGTATGCGATCACACCCGGCGACGCGCCGGTCACAGATCGGCTGTTCAGCTTCCTGATGATCACGATCGGCCAGATCGTGATCGCCACCATCGGCACGGGGGGTCTGTTGTGGTTCGCGATGCCCCGCTCGCCCGATCTCCGCCGGCACACCGGGCTCGACGCGCTGCGCGTGTTCGCGCTGTCGGCCTTCGCCGTGTTGATCCTCCTCACCGCCGTGCGGTTCGAGCCACCGATCGACCGCGCCGACATCTTCTACTACTCGCGCTATGCGAGCCCTGTGTACCCACTGCTGATCGTCGGAGCGTTGGCGGGTCGGCGCTGGTACGCCACTCGGCCCGAGGCGCTGCGATCGCGGTCCACGATCGCACTGATCATGATCACTGTGCTGGCGTCCTACCAGATCTGGCGGATCTCGCCGGCGGAGCGTGCGATCAAGTTCCTCGGTTCGATGGCCCCCGAGCTGTTCTGGATCGTCGACGGGGCGGGCGAGCTCGAGGTGGTCTGGATCGCGCTGATCGCCGTGATCGCCGTGATGGTCGGACGTGCGCTGCTCGATCGTCGCGCTCCCGTCGCACTCGCGGCGACGCTCGTCGCGGTCGGCGCGATGACGGTCGCGAGCCAGACGCGGCCGGGGCACGCGGCCATCTGGGACGTACCGGCACCGCGCGAGCGGGAGCTGGTCGACGACCTGCTGGCCCTGCCCGACGAGGAGTGCATTGCGTTCGACACCCGCGACTCCGTGCAGTGGAACAAGCTCAACTACGAGTTCTACGTTCCGAACCCGATCCGCTACGTGACACCACCGCGCAACGAGCCGTGCGGGAACTACCTGATCACGACCCACACCGACGCCCGCACGATCTACACCGACGTCGAGTTCGTCCGCGCCGAACCGGGTACGGGTCTGCGATTGTTCCGAATCGGGGATGTCAAGGATCCATCGCCCGCAGGACGCTGACGCGCGGGTGGGTCGCTCGCCTGTTCGATGGCGCGGATTCACGACGACGCCGGTCGCTCGATCGTGCCCGCGAGGTGATCGCGGTGCGGAACGCGACCGCGCGATGTGTCGGCTCCCGCTGGATCTCGCTCGACCACCGGCGTTCCCGAACCCCGTATCGACGAGGACGCGTCGGTTCGGGCGACGACGGTCCAGCTGCCGCCCGTGCGTTCCTCCTCGATCGCGAACGCACCGGAGCCGTCTCGACCGAGTGCCGACGGCACCCGCCGTACCCGATGTCCGGTCTGCCGACTCAGTCGAAGCGACGGAGCTGCTGGGCCGGGGTGAAGAGTTGTCGGGCGATTCCGAGGCTCATGACCGCGGTCGTCGTGGCCACGCTCCCGAGGACGAGATACATGACCGAGAGCTGCACGCGCACGGCCTGCGACGGCTCCACCCCGGCGAGGATCAAGCCGACCATCGCGCCGGGCAGTGCGATGATCCCGACCGCCTTCGTCGTCTCGATCTGCGGCACCAGTGCCGTGCGCAACGCATCACGCAGCTCTGGTCGGTACGCATCGGACGCGGAGAGCCCGAGGGCGAGCCGACCCTCGATCTGCTCACGGTGATCGACGGCCGACGCGAAGAGGCGACGCGACACGAGCACCGTCGCCGAGAGCGAATTGCCGACGACGATCCCGGCGAGGGGCACGATCGTGCGACCTTCGAGCTCGTAGACACCGAAGCCGAACAGCACGCCGAGCGTGACGACTACCGAGGCGGTGTACGCGGCGAGCGACAACGGCAACACCGCCGGCACGTCGGCCGCCCGCCGCCACGTGGTGTAGCCGGCGAAGCCGACCATGACCGCCAGCCAGACGAACGAGAACGCCAGCGGATCGTCGTCGTCGACGATGAGCTGCAGCGCCCAGCCGACGACGAGCAACTGAACGAGCGCTCGGAGACAGGCCCAGACGAGGCTCCGCTCGAGGCCGAGCCGACGCCACAGCGAGATCGTGACGGCGACCGCGACCAGGATTCCCGAGGCCGCCATGCCCCACAGCCCGATGTCGGTCCGATCCATCACCGACTCCCGACGAGCTCGCGAACCACCGCGTCGGGGTGGAGGTCGAGCTCTGGCAGATGCCCGAAGGCCGCCACCCGGCCGTCCTGGAGGACGAGCACGTGATCGGCCATGCGACGGAGCTGATCGGTGTCGTGCGTCACCCAGACGATCGCGACACCTTCGGCGGCGATCGAGACCGCCAGCTGCTCGATCACCCGTCGCGACGCTCCGTCGAGCGATGCCGTCGGTTCGTCGGCGAGCACGACCTGGGGTTCGGTGAGCAGGGCACGGGCCAACGACATGCGTTGCGCCTCGCCACCGCTCAGTTCGGAGGCGTCGCGGTCGAGCAGCGCCGGCGGCAGCCCGACCCGGCCGAGGGTGGCCTCGGCAGCCCGTCGGTCGAGGGAGCCTTCGGCGACGAGCAGGTTGTCGAACACCGTGCCCTCGAAGCGAGGAGGGTGCTGGAAGACCATCGCCACGCGTCGACGCAGGGCCCGTGGATCCCAATCCGCCACCGGGCGTCCGTCCCACCGGATCGAACCGGAGACCGGCGAGTCGAGGCGATTGAGGAGACGCAACAACGTCGACTTCCCCGAGCCGGACGGACCGGCGATCACGGTGATCCCCGAACACGGCACATCGACCGAGACACCGCGCAGGATCGGGGCGTCGACGGGTCCGGCCACGACGTCACGGAGCTCGAACGTCGCCGGCGCGGTCACCGCAGCACCGTAGCCATTCGACGCCGCTGTGCGACACTGGGACGATGACGATGCACTGGTCGAATGCCGATGTGGAGGTCCACCGGGTCGTGGTCGGCTCGTACGACAACAACGTGTTCGTGATCCGGTGCAAGCGCTCGGGTGAGGCGGTGTTGATCGACGCCGCGAACGAGCACGAGCTGCTGCTCGAGATGTGCCAGCGGCTCGGTGTCCGACGGGTGCTCGAGACCCATGGCCATTTCGACCACATCGGCGCGGTCGCCCAGATCCGCGAGGCGGGCTACGAGGTCGCGGTGACCGCCGAGGACGCGCCGATGCTGAAAGACGTCGGTTACGACGTGTTCCTCGACGACGCCGAGGTGATCGAGTTCGGCAGGCTGCGGCTCAACGCGATCCACAACCCGGGCCACACCCCGGGGTCGATCTCGTTCGAGCTCGCAGGCACACCGCTGCTCTTCACGGGCGACACCTTGTTCCCCGGCGGGCCCGGCGCCACCGGGTTCGAGGGAGGCGACTTCGCGACGATCATCGACTCGATCGACAACAAGTTGTTCACCTTCCCGGACGACACGATCGTGCTCCCCGGGCACGGGCTCGACACCACCATCGGTGCCGAACGCCCGCACCTGCGGGAGTGGGTCGACCGAGGCTGGTAGCTGGCGGCTGAGTCAGGCGGCGTCGAGGCGGCGCTCGCGGTCGCGGACCCGAGCCTCGGCCAACAACCGGCGGTTGGCTGCCTGTAGGTCGGCGAGGAAGGCGACGACCCAGATCTGTACCGCGACGATGAGCAGTACGGCACCGACTACGAGGCTCGGCACCCGGCTGCGGTACGGATCCTCGATCAGCCAGTAGAGACCCCATCGGACGAGCAAGCCGATTCCCAGCACGAACGGCACCAAACCGACCCGGAAGAAGAACCGGAACGGGTAGTAGAGGGCGAAGCTGCGGACGATGGTCTGGCTCGAACGAACGAGGTACTGGGTCGTGCTCTTCGCGAGGCGCGACGGTCGCGTCTGGGGGTTCACCCGGACCGGCACGGAGGTCACCGCCAACCCCTCTGCCTTGGCCTGGACCAGCGTCTCCATGGTGTAGCTGAACCGGCCGTAGACCTGGAGTCGGAGCGCAGCCGCACGGCTGATCGCGCGGAACCCGCTCGGCGCGTCGCGGATCTCGGTGCCGGAGAACTTCCGCACCACCCAGGAACCGAGCCGCTGCAGCCGCTTCTTCACGGGCGAGAATTCGTCGATCTGATCGATCGGCCGCTCCCCCACCACCATGTCGACGCCATCGTCGAGCACCGGCCGCACGAGGTCCGCGATGCAGCTCGCGTCGTACTGGTTGTCGGCGTCGGTGTTCACGATCACATCCGCGCCGGCCCGCAGCGCGGCATCGAGACCGGTGAGGAACGCGGCCGCGAGGCCCCGGTTGTGAGGATGCTGCACGACGTGGTCGACGCCGAGCTCGCGGGCGACCTCGGCAGTCCGGTCGCTGCTGCCGTCGTCGATGACCAACCACTCGACGCAGCGGAACCCCGTCATCTCCCGCGGCAGATCGGCGATCGTCTCGGGCAGCGTCGCCTCCTCGTCGAAACACGGGATCTGGATCACCAGCTTCGGGAGGTGGACCGGCGAGTCTGGCATGCCCGGCGAGCATATGCGCGGCCCGGTACGGTCCCGAACGTGAGTGATGCGCCACCAGTCGACAACATCGCCGGGAACACGTACGACAAGTACGCAACCACCAATCCGATCGAGCAACGAATGATGCGAGGGTTCTTCGACGCTCTCGACGAGATGCTCCTCGACATCAGTCCGTCGGTCGTCGTGGAGGTCGGCGCCGGTGAGGGCAGGGTGACCGAGCGGCTCGTCGACCGGTTCCCGAATGCCGACGTGATCGGGCTCGACCTCCCCGACGCCGCGCTCGCAGGCGACTGGTCCGAGCTCGGCGCGCCGATGTTCTTCGGTGACGTCACCCGCCTGCCGTTCGCCGACCGGAGCGTCGATCTCGTCGTCGGCCTCGAGGTGCTCGAACACGTCCCGGCGCCGCACGCGGCGCTCACCGAGATCGCTCGGGTCTGCTCCGGAACCGTGGTGCTCTCCGTCCCGCGCGAGCCGATCTGGCGGCTCGGCAACATGGCTCGCGGGCGCTACGTGCGAGATCTCGGCAACACGCCCGGCCATGTGAACCACTGGTCGGCGCGAACCTTCGTACGCCTCGTGGCCGAGCACGTCGACATCACCGGATCAGCCCGTCCGCTGCCGTGGACGATGGTGCGAGGCGTGCCGCGTCCGCGCGGGTCCTGATCAGCCGGCGTAGCCCGACGGCGACCCGCTCACCACGGCGAACTGGACGGCGTCGACGATGGTTCGGATCTGGTCGTAGTCGGGCGAAGCCGGGTCGATGAGGGGCGGGACCAATCCGACGGACTCCTGGATCGCCGAGTTGTCGCCCAACCGGTCGAGGAGATCGGCGAACTCGCCCGACGACAGCGAGGTCCGCATCGAATCGCCGAGCACCCCCGTGACGGCGGAGAACCCGCGGACGGCCTCGGACGGTGTCACCTGCGACCCGAGCGCTGCGAGCAGTTGCCGCTGACGCCCCATGCGCTGGTAGTCCGAGTCCGCCTCGCGCGAACGCACATAGGCGATCGCCAACGCGCCATCCATGTCGACGGCGCCGGGGCCGATCGACGACGGCAACGGCCGCTCCCCCGGCAGGCTCGGCGGCAAGGGCACCTCCTGGGCCAGTTCGAGCCGGACCCCGCCGACGGCATCGATGACGTCGGTGAACCCTTGCATGTTGACCAGCGCGTAGTCGTCGATCTCGACATCGAGGGAATAGCCGAGCGCCTCCGACATCGCGACGGGCTCGGCCTGCAACCCATCGACGCCGTAGAACCGGACCAGATCCGGCTGGCCAGAGACGTAGGTGAAGACTCCGTTCGCCAGGTCGTCGAAGCCCTTCGGAAACCGCTCCGCGAGCGGCGACCCGGGCGGGAACTGGACGCGCACGAGGTTGCGCGGGATCGACAGCAGGGCGGTGCGACCGGAAGCCTCATGAATGGTGACGAGGATCATCGTGTCGGTCCGCATGCCCCACCGACCGGGGCCGGCGTCGCCACCGAACAACACGATGTTGGTGACAGCATCTGGGTCGACGCGTTCGGTGTCGTCGGGAGCGAGCGAGAACAGCGAGCCGCTCCCGCCGGCGGCGAAGACGTCGGAGAACACGCCACGAGCCTCGTTCGCGCGGTACGCCGCCAACAGCACGGGCAGACCGAGGGCGAGGACGACCACGGTCGCGATCGCCGTCTGACCGCCGATGCCGGGTGAACGGCGGAACGCATGGGCGATCTCGGCCACAGCCACCAACCTGACCACGACGACGAGCAGCGCGAGGACGACGATCCCGAGCAGGAACGTGGGGTCGAGCGCGACCCCGATCAGACGATCACGGTTGGCGACCACCCAGGCGACGACGACGAACGGGAGTGCGGCACCGATCGTGAACAGCAGCACGCCGACGATGGGGATGCGCTTGAGCGCTGCGAGCCCGGGCAGGAAGACCGAGAGTGCGAACTGCCACGCAGGCGAACCGTCACGGACGTCGGGTTGCCGGAGGCGCTGTTCGAGTTCGCTCAAGCCGCGAAGCGCGCTGGGTTCGGTCCGATCGGTCATGCGCCGGGCACTCTATTTCCAGTCCCGAGAGGGAAGGGCGCGGCTCGGCTGCGACACTGGTCACGCATGCGTTACGACGAGCGCCCCACCGATCCCACTCCCGTCGACACCGACGATCTGCCGCCGACACCGGTTCGCGACCGCAACATCCCGGCGCGAGCGTGGCGACAGGCGCCGCCCTCGCTGCTCGACCTCGGCACCGACCTGCCCGGCACACCGCACGCCGAGTACAAACGGCGGATCGGACCATGGATTCTGTGGCGCGCCGGCCCGGCGAAGGGTGGCGACGCCCGCTACTGGGCCTGCCACGCCGACGATCTCGAGCGCTCCTACACCTTCCGGCTCGTGCCCGACGGCACGGGCTCGGGTGTCGGTCCGAGCGGACGCACCGCCGAGCGCTTCCGGTCCTGGAAGGAGGATCTCCGCGATCACGCGTGATCGTCGGACGTCACCAGCCGGATCGTTCGCCCGTCACGAGCGCCAGGCGGACCTCCCCGACGATGCGAGCGAGCTGCTGGTAGTCGGGCCGGCGCACGTCGACGAGCGGCGGGACGAGGCCGACCGACTCGACGATCGCCGTCTCACCACCGATCAGCGCGAGCGTGTCGGCCAACTCGTCGGGCGTCAGCGAGGTCCGCAGCGTTCCGCCCACCGCCTGTGAGATCTGGCCGAACGAGGAGGCGAGGTCGTCGAAGGACACCTGGGTGGCCAGCGACGCCAGCAGATCGCGCTGACGGCGCGCGCGGTGGTAGTCGGTGTCGCCCTTGCGGCTCCGCACGTACCCGAGTGCTGTCGAGCCGTCCATCGCGATCAGTCCGGGGCCGATCCGATCCGGGTACTGCGTGCGAGCTCCGGGAACGTTGCCCGGCATCGGCACCGACTTGGGCACGTCGACGGTCACGCCGCCGAGCGCATCGATCACGTCGATGAACCCCTGCATGTCGATGAGCACGTAGTCGTCGACGGTGACGTCGAACGAGTAGCCGACACCCTGAGCGAGCGCCACGACCCCGGGCCTGACCCCCTCGACACCCTCATAGGCCGTTCGGAGCTCCGATCGTGCCGACACGATCGGATAGACGGCGTTCGCGAGGTCGGTGAAGCCGTACGGATACCGGCGTTCGAGTTCGCTGCCAGGAGGGAAGAGGAGACGCTCCATGTCACGCGGGATCGAGATCAGTGACGCCCGCCCCGAGGGCCGGTGCACGCTGAGCAGCATCATCGTGTCGGTCCGCAGGCCCGAGCGACCGGGTCCGGCATCACCGCCGAGCAGCAGCACGGTCGTCACATCCGCGAGCAGCGCCGCATCGACTCCGGAATCCGGTCGAGCGGGCTTCGGAGCAACCGTCGTGGTGGTCGTGGTCGGCGCGGTCACGGTGCGGACGGGAGCGGGCGTGATCGCCGCCACGCGAACCTCTCGCTCCGGCGCGTTCGTCGTCGGCGTCGAGGTCGTGGAATCGACCTCGGCAACGGTCAGTTCGTAGAGCGGCACGTCCGCGGTCGGCGTGAACGCCGGCGCGATCGCGGCTCTGGCGCGATCGACCTGTACCACTCCTGCGAGCAGCGGCAGGCACACGGCAGCGACGAGGATCCACGCCCGACGATCATGGTTTCCCGCGGGGCGGTCGGGCCGAGCGAACCAGACCTCGCTCGCCGCCGCGAGGCGACTCGCGACGGCCAGCAGCATGGTGATCGCGACCCACGTCAAGAAGCGTTCGTCGAGACCGAGCGCGAGCCACGAGCGGCGAGCGACGAGCGCGTAGACCGCCGGGGCGAAGGGCGCGACGACACCGGCGACGAACAGTGCGGCGGCCAGCCAGCGACGCCGCGACCATGCCTGCCAGCCCGGGATCAGGAGCGAGATCGCGATGTCGGACCACACCGTTGATTTCTCCTATCCACGTAGTGATAATCCCGCAATGCTCGTCGTAGACTCGACGCCATGACATCGACGACGAGCGCATTGTTCCAGGTCGAGGGACTCCACGTGCGCCCGGCCACCGAACCGGGAGCTCCCACGGGTGACGAGATCCTCCGCGGCCTCGACCTCACCGTCGAGGCGGGCGAGGTGCACGCGATCATGGGGCCCAACGGTTCGGGCAAGAGCACGCTCGGCACCACCCTGCTCGGCTCGCCCGAGTACGAGGTGACCGCCGGATCGATCTGCTTCCGCGGTGACGACGTCACCGACTGGCCCGCGGACGAGCGCGCCAAGGCCGGCATGTTCCTCGCCTTCCAGTATCCCCAGGAGATTCCGGGCGTCTCGGTCATCCAATTCCTCCGCCAAGCCCTCTCGGCACGCAAGGGCATCGACTTGAGTGTGCTCGAACTGCGACTCGCCACGATGGACTGGATGAAGCGACTCGGCATGGACTCGTCCTTCGTCGACCGGTACCTGAACGAGGGGTTCTCCGGTGGCGAGAAGAAGCGCAACGAGATCATGCAGATGGCGATCCTCGAGCCCGAGCTGGCGATCCTCGACGAGACCGACTCCGGCCTCGACATCGACGCGCTCCGCATCGTCGCCCAGGGCATCCGCGAGGTGCGATCGGAACGCCCCGAGATGGGCGTCGTTCTGATCACTCACTACCAACGCCTCCTCGACGAGATCCAACCCGACCACGTTCACATCATCGTCGAGGGCCGGATCGTCCAGTCGGGCGGCATGGAGCTCGTCGAGCAACTCGAGCGCGACGGGTACGAAGCGTTCCGGGCCACCGCCTGAGGAGCGTCGGATGATCACCGACTGGGCCGCCGTCCGGGCCGACTTCCCGATCCTGCGCCGCGAGATCGACGGCGCGCCGATCGTGTACCTCGACTCCGGCAACACGTCCCAGAAGCCGCGCCAGGTGATCGAGGCGATGGACGAGTTCATGCGCACGAGCTATGCGCCGATCAATCGCAGCGCCTACCGGCTCGCCGCCGAGGCGACCGACCGCTTCGAGGGCGCGCGTGCGGCGGTCGCCCGTCTCGTGAACGCGCCGGCCGCGGACGAGGTGGTCTTCACCAAGAACGCCACGGAGGCGCTCAACCTCGTTGTCTCGTCGTGGGGCGGCGCCACCCTCTCCACGGGCGACGCCGTCGTGCTCACCCACATGGAGCATCACGCCAACATCGTGCCGTGGCAGATGCTCGCCGCCCGGCTGGGCATCGAGCTTCGATGGGTGCCGCTCACCGAGGACGGCCAACTCGACCTCACCGATCTCGATCGGCTGCTCGATGGCGCCAAGGCCTTCTCGTTCACGTCGATGAGCAACGTGCTCGGCACGCTCACCCCGGTCGCCCGGCTGTGCGACGCCGCGCACGCCGCGGGGGCGATCGCCATCGTCGACGCCTGCCAGTCGGTTCCGCACACCGTCACCGACGTCCAGGCGTGGGACGCCGACTTCGTCGCGTTCTCCAGTCACAAGATGTGTGGTCCGTCCGGCATCGGCGCGCTCTGGGGCCGCTTGGAGTTGCTCGACTCGATCCCGCCCTACATCGGCGGCGGCAACATGATCGCCGACGTCCGACTCGACGGGTTCACCACTGCACCGGTGCCCGCCAAGTTCGAAGCCGGGACACCACCCATCGTCGAGGCGATCGGCTTCGGCGCCGCGGTCGACTACCTCGAAGCGATCGGCATGTCCGAGATCCGTCGCCACGAGATGGAGCTCACTCGCTACGCAATCGACACGCTGAAGGGTCGGTACGGCGACGACATCACGATCCACGGCCCCGACAACGTCGAGGTACGGGGCGGCGTGCTGAGCTTCGCGTTCCGCAACATCCATCCACACGACGTGAGCCAGGTGCTCGACCAGCGCAACGTGTGCGTCCGCGCCGGCCACCACTGCGCCAAGCCGCTGATGCGAGTGCTCGGCGCGAACGCCACCGCTCGCGCCAGCCTCTACCTCTACAACGACCATTCCGACATCGACGCGCTGGCCGACGCGCTCGACGACGCCAGCGATATCTTCGGATTCTGACGCGGCGCCCGATCCGCAGGGAGACACCATGCCTGGCCTCGAAGACCTCTACCGCGAGATCATCCTCGACCACTACCGCACGCCCCGGAACCGTGGCGAGCTTCCGGTACCCCCGGCGCGCCACGCCGAGGGCCACAACCCGCTGTGCGGGGACGAGATCACGGTCTACCTCGATGTCGCGAGCGGCGACAACGGCGAGACCGTGACCGACGTCAAGGTCAGCGGCCAGGGGTGCTCGATCTCGCAGTCCTCGGCGTCGATGATGAGCGCCGCCGTCAAGGGCAAGACGGTGCCCGAGGTGCGTGCGCTCGTCAAGCGCTTCAAGGGCATGATGTCGATCGAAACCGACGACGACGGCGTGGCATCCGCCGACGTGCCGCTCGGCGATCTCGAGGCTTTGCAGGGCGTCGTGAAGTTCCCGGTACGCATCAAGTGTGCGACCCTCGCCTGGAACACGCTCACCGAGGCGCTCGACGCGCCGACGTCCGACTCCTGACCCGATCGTCCGTCGTGGGAGAGTCGGCGCGGTGACCGTTCACGACTCCCCTCCCTCCGACGAGCTCGCGATCAAGGCGGCCCGGGCCCGCGCCGGGCGTGCGTTGCGCGATCTCGGGCACGCATTCATCGGGCGCCACGCCACCGTCGAACAGATCGAGCGGCTGGCCGAAGCGGTCGAGGACATCAGCGCCGAGCTCTGGCCCGGCCCCGAGCGGACCCGCGGCGAGCACGCGTTCGCGGATCGCCAGGTCGTGGATCTTCCCCAGGGCCGGTTCGATCACGACTTCGACGATCGGCCGATCTCAGGTCGCTCGTCGCCGTGGGGCCTCGATCTCGAACTGCACCGTCACGGCGACGAGATCGAGGCGCGGGTCACCCTGCGTTCGGCCCACGAAGGTGCACCGAACCGAAGTCACGGTGGTGTGGTGGCGGCGCTCTTCGACGACGTGTTCGGCTACGTGCTCGGCGTGATCCACCAGCCGGCGTTCACCGGTGACCTGTACATCCGCTACCAGGGGCCGACGCCGCTGTTTCGCGAGCTGGCGTGCCGCGTCCGCCTCGACGAGCGTCGGGGCCGCAAGCTGCTACTCAGCGGAGAGCTGAGCGACGTGGCGACGGGCGAGGTGCTGACGACGGCGAAGGCGACGTTCATCGCCGTCGATCCCAGAGCGTTCGCACGGATGACCGCCGAGCGTCCCGCACCACCCGACGAAGACGCGTGACACTGGTCGTGTGATCAAGTACCTGGGCTCGAAGCGCCGGCTCGTGCCGGTGCTGACCGAACTGTTCGCCCGCTCGCGGGCACGGACCGCGCTCGACCTGTTCACGGGTACCACCCGCGTGGCCCAAGCGTTCAAGACCGCCGGGGGCGACGTGACGGCGGTCGACACAGCGCGCTACTCCGAGGCGTTCGCGCGGACGTGGATCGAGACCGACTCTCGGGAGATCGACACCGCTGCGCTGAGCGACGCGATCACGTCGCTGAACGCGCTGCCCGGCGAGGCGGGGTACGTGACCGAGACGTTCTGCGTGGCGTCGAGATTCTTCCAGCCGTTCAACGGCGAGCGGATCGACGCCGTTCGGGCTGCGATCGCCCGCGATCACGCCGGGTCGCCCCTCGAACCGCTGCTGTTGACGAGTTTGCTGCTGGCGGCCGACAAGGTGGATTCCACCACCGGTCTGCAGATGGCCTACGTCAAGCAGTGGGCACCGCGCTCGCACAAGCCGCTGCGCCTGGAGGCACCGGCGTTGCTGGCCGGCGGCGGTCGGGCGGTGCGCGGTGACGCCACCGAGGTGGTCGGCGATCTGGGGAGCTTCGACCTGGCTTATCTCGATCCGCCGTACAACCAGCACCGCTACTTCACGAACTACCACGTGTGGGAGACCATCGTGGCGGCTGACGAACCCGAGCACTACGGCGTGGCGTGCAAACGGATCGATGCGCGGGACGACGAGACCAAGAGCGTGTTCAACCGCAAGCGCGAGATGCCCGATGCGCTGCGCCGGACCATCGCCGCCGTCGACGCCGAGGTCGTCGTGGTGTCGTACAACGACGAGTCGTGGGTGGCACTCGACGAGCTGCGCGACATGTGTGCGGTGCACGGCGAGGTGGTCGCGCTGGCGTTCGACTCGAAGCGGTACGTCGGTGCCCAGATCGGCATCCACTCCCCCAACGGCGACAAGGTCGGCGAGGTCACCCACACCCGCAACCAGGAGTACGTCCTCGTGGCCGGCCCGACCGGGCGGATCGCAGCGATGACCGAGCCGTTCACCGACGCCACGATCGCGTGATCGGCGCACGCCGTCAGCGTCCGTGGGTCCGCGGTCGCTTCGCCCGACCGTTCCGGATCGTGTGCAACGGTCCATGGGTTTGGTGCGTCGATGAGGATGTGATGTCTTCATGAGACCGAGCCCGTCGCAGCCGGCGAAGGCGATGACCTCCAACGTCTGTACAGGAGCGAGTCGCCGGAGTCGGGAGTTGTGGCCTCCTCGACGACCGGGTCCGACTCGACCGCAGCGGGGATCGCCCGAGACGCGCTCGTCCGCTTGCAGGCCACTTCCACGGCCGTCAGGAATCCCCCCGCCGACCTGCGCTGGTCAACGCGTGTCACTCGTTCGATCGGTACCGCGGGGTTGTCGAACGGGTGCAGACCCCTCGCCCGGAACCGACGAGCGCCGAGTATGACGAGTTGTTCGACGCGCTCGGACGGCTGTCGTGGCCGACAGCGGGCCGCGCTGGTGCTGCGTTTCCACGTCGATCTCGCCGAGTCCGAGATCATGGGCCTGCTCGGCTGCCGACCGAGCACCGTGCGATCACTCACCGTCGCGCGCTCGCCGGTTCTCCCGTCTCGGTACCGATATGACTCCGCCGCCACCGACGCCCGCTACGAAGCGTCTTGCGTGCGCGATCCCGTCGTGTCGAGGTACCGCCGATACGCGTCGTGCGGCCAGTATCGGACGGCGACGACGCCATCGCCGTCGACGAGTTCGGCTCTGACCCGGTCGTAGTCGTAGCAGTTGAGCTCGTACTGGTTCCCCCAGGGGTCCGCGAGGTCGAACGCCCAACACATGTCGAAATCGACCACATCGCCGGCGGTGAGCGGCGAGCCGTCGGGCGCTCGGATCTCGTTCGGGAGCGACCGGGCGAAGGCGAGGAAGACGTCGGCATCGACGCTGAACGCGACACCGGTCTCCTGAGCGATCATCGGGTGGCCGGCACTGGTCTCGAACAGCGCCAGCATCGTCCTGCCTCCGTCGGCCGAGATCTGCAATGGCCCGCCGTCGAAACCTTCGGCCCAGAAGTCGTACTCGCCGACCGGCTCGAACCCGAGATGGGTCGAGTACCACGCCGCCGCCTCTGCTCTGTCGGGGACTCGGATGTGGACGTGATCAAGGCTGCCCATCCGAAAGCGTGTCGCGTCAGTCACGACCTCACGGTACTGCGGACGCCGATTCGGGCGTGTCCGGCCGGTCACGATCCAAGGTCGAGAGACCGGGCGTGGTGGTCCGGCGCGGCCAGGCCGACCGTTCACCGTCGAGACACCCGGGACGGTACACACCAGGTCACACACCCGATCCCCGGACCACCGCCCGGGCATCTCCTCGACCGTCCGCAACGGCATCGCGTCGTGGCCCTGACACCCTTCGTCCTGCCGGTCTCGCGTCAGCTCCCCCGAGCTCGAACCCTCGACCGATCGGAGATCACCTGCGTCCACCCGACACCGACGCGTTCTACGGGGTGTTGCGTGTGGCCGAGCCGACGTGATGGACAGCGACGAGCTCGCCGTCCTCGCGTCCCGGATCGCCCAACTCGAGAGCTGGTGCGATTCACTCCAGGTGTGCGCTACCGCCGGCGGCGAGCGCCGGCCGCCGACGCACGAGCCGACGATCCACACGACACACGGTCGCGACACGGTCACGAGTCCACCCGAGACGCACAGCCGGCGGTGAACGCGAACGGGTCTGCATTGCGCTGCGCGGCTTCGAGGACGCATCGACGGCCGGCACGATCGCGGGCGGCCACGTCGACGCGATCGCGCGACCCGCAACCTCGACGAAGCGTTGACCGCCGAGCCCGCCCGGATGGTGCTCAGTGCTCGGTGATCTCCCGGGCCAGGTTCGTCCTTGCGGCGTTCGGCATGAACGAGGCCGCCACGGCGTCGAGCTGCATCGCCCGGTGCTGCTCGCGACCCACCCCGAGGTGCTCGGTCGCGAGCCGCAGTTCGGTGGTCAGATCGGTCGCGAACCATCCCGGGTCATCGGTGTTCAGGCACACCCGCAGCCCGGCGTCGAGCAGATCCGGCAACGGGTGATCCTCGATCCGTTCGACCACCTGCAGCAGATCGTTGCTGGTCGGGCACACCTCGAGCATGATTCCGCGCGCGAGCAGCAGCTCGACGACCGCCGGGTCCTCGAGGCATCGCACGCCGTGCCCGATCCGCACGCCGCCCAACAGCTCGACCGCCTGCCGGACGCTGTCGGCCCCCTCGGTCTCGCCGGCGTGCGGCACCGCCGGCAGGCCGAGCGCAGCAGCTCGTGCGAAGTGGGGCTGGTACGGCGCCGCCGGGAACCCGACCTCGTACCCGCCGAGACCGATCGCGACCAGCCCATCCGGTGTCTCGCTGCTCTCGAGGTAGTCGATCGTCACCGTCTGGTCCGGCATCTCGAGATCACGAGGGATGTCGATCACCCACGCGATGTCGACACCCAGCTCGCGAGCACGGCGGCGACCCTCGTCGAGACCCTCGCGATACTCGCGCCACGACATCCCCGTGCGGTCGTCCCGATCGAGGAAGTGCGTGTACGCCGTCGTCGTGACCTCGGCGTAGCGGACGTGCTGGCGCGCCAGCGTCGCGGCGAGATCGGCGGTGATCGTCGCCAGATCTCCACCCGTGCGCAGCAACGACAGGCCGTAGAAGAACTGCGCCGCGAAGCTCGGGAACCCGTCGAACGAGAAGGCCCTCGGAAACCCGCCCGGCCAGATCGAGGTCGGGTCGGCGCCGTGTCGCTCGGTCAACTGGCGCACGGTGTCGACCGACATCGAACCCTCGAGATGCACATGCAGCTCGACCTTCGGCAGATCGTCGAGCCACCGCTCGGTGTCGGGGTCGATCGTCACCCGTCGGCCCACTTCGTACCGGGCAGGTAGTACCGCTTGGCCCAGACACCACGGCGATCCTCGCCGCTGACCGGCATCCGCCACGTCGAGTGACGGGTGGTCGGCGCTGCGAGGTCGATGGCGCACAGCGCCCGAGGTTGATCGTCGGTGCCGTCGACGTAGGCACCGGCGAACCAGTCGGCCGTGTACCGGCGAGTGATCGACCGATAGAGATCGCGCCACTCGTCGTCCTCCCCTGGCGGGTGCAGGATCTCGCAGACTCCCTGGGCGGTGAGCTTGCGATACGGCTGGGTCGACTCGTCGATCGAGATGCCGACACGGGGATCGCGCACGATGTTGCGCCAGATCACAGCCGGCGACCGAGGTGTGAACAGCAGGCGGGACCCCTCCCGGATGAACCACAGCGGGAGCACCCTGGGCAAGCCGTCTTCGTCGACCGTCGCGATCCGGGCGAGGTGCTCCCGTTCGTCGAGGAAGGAGCGCAACTCGTCATCGGTCAGCTTCGGCACGGCTCACCCCGCCATTGCGAGTTGTGCCTGGCACAACTCGCAATCATGGGCGGTATCCCCAGGAAGGCGGACAGGGCCTCAGTGTCCTGCGGGCCAGCCGGACCCAGTCGGACAACATCGGGCGGGTCTCGCGCGGGTCGATGATCTGCTCGATCTCGTAGAACTCGGCTGATCGGTGCGGCGAACGGAGTCGATTGAGCCGCTCGGTGATCTCGTCCTTCAGACCGTCCGGGTCGTCGCTCTCGGCCAGCTCGGCCTTGTAGGCCACCTCGAGGCCTCCCTCCAGCGGAAGCGATCCCCAGTCGCCCGACGGCCAGGCCAGGCGCAGCGACTCGCTCCCCGGCTTGCGGTTGGCGGCGCCCGCGATCCCGAACGCCTTGCGGACCACGACGGTGCAGTAGGGCATCTGTGCTTCACGGAGCGCGACGAGCACTTCGGTGCCGTAGCGGACGGTGGCGTCCTGTTCGGACTGCTTGCCGATGAGGAAGCCGGGGCAGTCCTCGATGTGGATCATCGGGAGCTTGAAGAGCGAGGCGAGGTCGATCAGCCGGGTGAGTTTGCGGCACGAGTCCGCGGTCCACCCGCCGCCGTACATCATCGGATTCTCGCCGTAGACCGCTACCGGCACACCGTCGAGTCGCGCCAGCCCACCGATGATCGAGGTACCCCAATTGCGGCCGATCTCGAAGAAGCTTCCCTCGTCGACGATCGATCGGAGGATGCGGCCCATGTCGTACGACTGGCGCGGGTTGCGGGGGACGGCGTCGAGTAACCACTCGTCGCGGCGACCGGGGTCGTCGCCCCAGTCCTCGACCGGCGGCAACTCGTCGATGCTGGTCGGCAGGTACGACAGGAAGTGGAGCGCCCGCTCGAACGCCTCGGGCTCGGTGTCGACGGCATCGTCGATCGCACCGTTGGAGGTGTGGATGTCGGCGTGGCCGAGCTCCTCCTTGGAGACCGCCCCCAAGCCGGCCTGCTCAACGAGCGCCGGCCCGGCGATCATCATCTGCGACGTCGTCCGCACCATCACCGAGTAGTGCGACGCAACGGCTCGTGCGGCGCCGAAACCGGCAACCGAGCCGAGCACGAGCGACACCGACGGGGCGATGCTCAGGTGGTCGACGACGGTGTGCCAGCCGGGCAACACGGGGATGTAGGTGCGGCCGGCCTGCTCGATGGTCTTGACGGATCCGCCGCCCGACATGCCGTCGAGGAGCCGGACGTGAGGAAGTCGCATCTCGGCGGCGATCGCCTCGGAGGCTTCACGCTTGGCGGAGATCGACGCGTCGTTCGAACCGCCGCGCACGGTGAAGTCGTCACCGGAGACCACCGCCGGACGACCGTCGAGCTCGGCGATGCCGTAGACGAAGTTCGACGGCGTGAACTGGATCAACTCGCCGTGCTCGTCGTACCGCGCCACGCCCGCCGTCTTGCCGATCTCCCAGAAGCTCCCCTCGTCGGCGATGCGCTCGATGCGCTCGCGCACCGTCAGCTTGCCGAAGTGATGCTGGCGTTCGACCTTCTCGACGCCGCCGAGTTGCTCGGCGAGCGCTTCGCGTCGCCGGAGTTCGTCGAGTTCCGGCTCCCAGGTCACGGCAGGCCTCGGGGCATCACCGAACCCGCTTGAGCTCGACGACGATGCCGCCGCTGACCCGCTGCAACTCGTGTGGTGGGAGCGGGAAGACGTCGTGCCACGTTCCGGCTGCCGCCCACACGACCTCGTGGATCAGGAGATCCGGATCGATGAACACGCGCAACGGTGTCCGGTGGCCGATCGGTGGCACCCCGCCGATCGGGAAACCCGTTGTCTCGCGCACGATCTCGGCGTCGACCCGCTGGCACATCAGACCGCCAGCGGCGGCGGCGAGCTTGGATTCGTCGAGCTGGTTGCAGCCGCTCACGTAGGCGAGCACGATCTCGCCGTCGACGCCGAAGATGAGACTCTTGACGATCTGGGCGACCTCGCAGCCGATCGCGTTCGCGGCATCGACCGCCGTGCGGGCGCCTTCCGGGAAGCGGCGCGGTTCGACCATGATCCCGAGTGCGCGTCCGGCCTCGATGACCCGCACGACGTTGCGGTGGTGTTCAGTCACGCCCCGCCACCGTAGCGGTCCGCTCCCCCGCCGGGACCGCCCGTTCCCACGCCTTCGCGAATCTGAGCAGCTCGACGTCGCCAGCAGGTCGCCCGACGAACTGCACGCCGACCGGGAGACCCTCGGTCGTGAATCCGGATGGCATCGAGATCGCCGGACACCCGGTCACCGTGATGTCGCAGCACGACCGCATCCAATCGATGTAGGTCTCCATCGGCTCGCCGTCGACCGTGCGCGGCCAGTCGAGCTCGACGTCGAAGGGTACGACTTGGGAGGTGGGCAGCGCGAGGACGTCGTACTCCTCGAAGAACGCTCGCACGCGTTCGACGAGGGCCGCATGGGCCAGGCTGGCGCGGGCATGGTCGGCGAGGGCGCGCGTTCGCGCCTGCTCGATGTTCCAGCGCACGGTGTCCTTCATCTGATCGGCGGCCCGGTCGTACAACGCTCCGCAGGCGATCTCGAAGTGCCACGATCGCAGCACCTGGAAGACCTCGCGGGCGTCGGTGAGATCGGGTGCCGCCTCGGCCACGTCGCAGCCGAGCACTTCGAGCTGCTCGGGCACCGGAGCCAACGCCGCTCGAACGGCCGCTTCGACGGGCAGACCGAGATCGGGCGTCCAGGCGACCCGGAGGCCGGACGGGTCGGCGGCCGTGAGTCCGGCGAAGATCGATCCCGACTCAGGAAGCGAGATCGGCACCCGATGATCGCGACCGGCGACGACCCGCATCTGGAGCGCCAGGTCGTCGACCGTCCGAGCCATCACGCCGGCGGTGCCCAGCCCGGACCACGGTGTCGTGGTCGGCCATGACGGCACCCGCCCGTATGACGGCCGGAGCCCCACGATGTTGCAGAACGACGCCGGGTTCCGGAGCGATCCGCCCATGTCGGACCCGTCGGCGATCGGGATCATGCCGGCGGCGAGAGCGACGGCGGCACCACCGCTCGAACCACCACACGTGCGGGTCGGATCGAACGGGTTCCGGGTGGCGCCGAAGACCGGGTTGAAGGTCTGGGAGCCCGCGCCGAACTCCGGCGTGTTGGTCTTGCCGATCGTGACCGCACCGGCGGAGCGCAGTCGCGTGACGATCAGACCGTCGTGCTCGGGGACCCAGTCGGCGAACAGCGGCGAACCCATGGTCGTGCGGATCCCCGCCGTCGGTTCGAGATCCTTGTGCGCGACCGGGAGCCCGTGCAGCACCCCGAGATCGTCGGTCGACATCGTGCGCCGATCGGCTGCATCGGCCCACTGGTAGGCCATCTCGGGGACGAGCGTGACGATCGCGTTCAGTCGCGGGTTGGTCGCCTCGATACGGGCGAGGCAGGCATCCAGCAACTCGCGTGCCGACACGACGCGGTGCCGGATCAAGGCGGCGAGTTCGACCGCGGGTCGGTCGGCGAGATCGCCATCGGTGGTCATGCGGTTGCCTCCGGCGAGCCAGCGCTGGTGTGTGCAGGGCCGGCCCACAGGATCGCCGCGGCTCCGGCCAACGAGCAGCAGCCGGCGACGACGTAGGAGACCCGGTAGCCGCCGGAGGCATCGTGCAACCAGCCGAGCAGGAGCGGGCCACCGGCGGTCCCCACGAGGCCGAACAGCTGCGCCCGGCTGTAGATCCGGGGGTAGTCGCGAACGCCGAAACGCTCGGCGATGAGCAGTGGCTGCAGCATCAAGATGTTGCCGATCGTGGCACCGAAGAGCACGATCGACGAGAAGATGAACGGCGCGCTCTCGGCGAATCCGAGTGACACGAGCGCGATCATCTGGAGCGCTGCCAACGCCGCGGTGAACGCGATCATCGGCATCGAGGCCACGACCCGGCCGCCGATCAAACGGGCGACGACCGATGTCGCAGCCAGCACGAGGGTCGCCAGTGCTGCGATGTCGGCGGTCGTCCGCTCCTCGACGAGCTTGACCAGCTGCTGGATCCCGCCCACCTGGGAGCCCAGTGCCAGGATGTACCCGATCGTCAACCAGATGAAGAACCGGCTCGTGACGGCCTCCCGGTACGGCGTGCCGAGCGCCGACCGAACGGCGACGCCCGGTACGGCTCGCTCACCGTCAGGGAGCCATCCGATCGTCTCGGGATCGGGCCGGACGAGCCAGAGCGTGACCGGCACGATGCCGAGCACGTACACGGCACCGAGCCACGGGGTCCCGGAGTCCAGACCCTGGCGATCCAGGAGCCACTTGGCGGCGGGGGTGATGAGGATCCCGCCGAACGACAGACCGGTCGAGGCGACCGACAACGCGATCGAACGTCGTGCGTGGAACCAGCGCGTCACCACCGTCGTCATCGGCACCAGGCCGGCGAGCGCCCAGCCGGTGGCGAACACGCCGTAGACCACGAACAGCTGCCACTGCTCACGCACCTGCCCGAGCGCCGCGAGCGCCACCCCGCCGACAACCCCGCCGACCGAGACCACGGTGCGGATGTCGTACCGGACGATCAGCCGGGCCGTCCAGACACCGACGACGCCGGCGACGAAGAAGAACCACGTCGTCGCGAGCGAGATCGCCGAGACCTCCCAACCCCGCTCGTTGCTGAGGGCGTTCAGGTAGACCGCCAGGCCGTAGAAGCCCAGGCCTGACGACGTCGTCAACACGATGAAGCAGCCTGCGACGACGCGCCACCCTGGAAAGCGGTCCGCGTCCGTCAGGCAGTCCTCGACGAGGGCGGCGGACACGGGCGGCATCACGCGAACCGTAGTGATCAACGCATCGATATCCTGAACTGCACAATGTTCAAGAACACGATGAAGACCGGTGTCCTCCTCGCCGGCCTCGGCGGTCTGATCGTCGCGGTCGCCGGCATTCTCGGCGGCGGCAGCACGGGCTCACTCGTTGTCGGCCTGGTGCTCGCCCTCGTGATGGTTGGCGGCTCGTACTGGTTCAGCGACAAGCTCGCGCTCAAGTCGGCCAAGGCGCGTGTGATCACCCGCGAGCAGGCCCCGGAGTTCTACGACATGATCGAACGGCTCGCTGCGAGGGCCAACATGCCGATGCCCACGGTCGCGATCTCACCCAATGCCCAACCCAACGCGTTCGCGACGGGCCGTGGGCCCAAGCACGCCGTCGTGTGCGCCACCGAGGGTCTGCTCGAAACGCTGTCCCGCGACGAGGTCGAGGGGGTCATGGCGCACGAACTGATGCACGTCAAGCACCGCGACATCCTCATCGGATCGGTCGCCGCCGCGATCGCGACCGCGATCTCGTTCATGGCACAGATGGCGATGTTCTCCTCGATGTTCGGTGGTCGTGACCGCCGCAACAACAACGTGGTCGGCATGCTCGCTGTGTCGCTGCTGGCGCCGATCGCCGCGTCACTGATTCAGATGGCGGTCTCGCGCTCGCGCGAGTACGAGGCCGACCGCGGCGCCGCCGCGCTGATCGGCAGCGGCGAACCGCTGGCCCGCGCACTCCAGAAGATCGAGACGATCGCCACCCAGCGCCCGATGGCGGTGCAGCCGGCCCAGGCTCAGGCCTACATCCACAACCCGCTCGCCGAAGCCAGGCAGAGCGGCGGTGGGCCAAACCTGGCCAAGCTGTTCTCGACCCACCCACCGACCGACGAACGCATCCGCCGCCTGCTTGCGCTCTGATTGCGACTTGTGCCAGGCACAACTCGCAATCACGCAACGAGGTCGAGCACGCTGGCCACCACCCGGTCCAGGTCCGGAGATTCCCGTGCGCGACGTCGAGCACGCGATCGTGCGGAACGCTCTGCACCGATGGACGGGAACGCCAACAACGCGCCGAGCTCGCGCGACACGTCCCCATCGACGCGATCGAGCAGCAAGGCCATGACCGTCCGGGCAACCCCTTGAGCGGGCTCGTCACCGAGGTACTCATCGATCATGAGATCGACCGCCGACGCCAGGTCGGCACCGCACACTCGTCCGGACCCAGGGCCGGCCGCCTCCGTGCCGACCAGCGCTCTCATACCTGGAGCACCGCCCACCATGTCCGACACGACATCGGTGCGCAACCAGTCGGGTCGACGCCGATAACCCAGATAGGTGCGCAGACTCGACCATCGGTAGGACTCGAGGTGGCGTTCGGGCATGAACGCCAGCGGGTTCCGGTGGACGTAGCGCACCACCCGCACCAGGTACTCGGGCGTGAGCACCACCCGGGCGAAGAACCGTCCACGGAAGATCGGGCCATCACGCCCCAATCGTTCGTTCAGGTGACGGGCATAGACACCGCCGACGAGGTGCATCGCATCGGAGAGCCGGCCCGACGGACACTCGACGAGCAGGTGGTAGTGATTCGACATCAGACAGTAGGCGTGCACGTCGATCTCGAATCGGTCGTGTGCCGCAGCGAGAAGTCGGCCGAACTCGATCCGGTCCCGATCCTGGAGGAAGACGTCCGCCTTGGCGGCCCCGCGATTCACGACGTGGAACCATCCACCGACGTCCTCCCCTCTCGTCGCTCGTCCCACGCGACCATCATGTCGTCAGGGTGTGGCATTGCGAGTTGTGCCTGGCACAACTCGCAATGTGGGGGGCTGCGGCTCAGGCGTTCTTCGGCAGCTCGCTGAACGGTGTGGTGCGGTCGAAGCCGGGCTCCTTGGGAAGCCCGAGCACGCGCTCGCCGATGATGTTGCGCTGCACCTGATCGGTACCGCCGTAGATCGGGGGCGCCTGGGCGAACAGCGCCAGTTCGGTCACGAACCCGTTGACCGGGTTGCCGGTCGCCTCGTCGAGGGCCGCTCGTGACTGCGGGTCGTAGGCATGCAACGTGCCCGCTGCGCCGACGATGCGCAGCCCGACATCGCGCTGCAACCGCATCATGTCGCTCATCGACAGCTTGCCGATGTTCCCGAACCCGGGAATGTCGCCGCCCGTCGCCTTGAGCGCCTTGAGGCGGAACGTCTGCATGCGACCGATCTCCTGCAGTGTGTGGAGTCGCATCAGATCCTGCCGGATCGTGGGATCGGCGACTGCCCCGGTCGATCGGGCGAGGTCGATCAGCATCTTCGCGGCGCCGCGGAACTGCGCCCCGCCCTTCGCCGATCGGCGATTGCGCACGAAGTCACCGGCGCGCTGGGCGAGGTGACCGGCAACGGTGCCAGGCAGTGCGGCGCTCGCGGCGGCATGTCCACCGCCGGAGCCCAGGCCGGCCCGCTCGAACGCCAAGGTCGTGTTCGCGACCGCCCACCCGTTGTTGCGGTCGCCGATCAGCGCCTCGTCGGCGACACGAGCGTCGCTCATGAAGACCTCGTTGAACAACGCCTGGCCCGTCATCTCCTTGAGCGGTCGGATCTCGATACCGGGCTGGTGCATGTCGATCGCGAAGTAGCTGATGCCCTGGTGCTTCGGCGCGTCGGAGTTGGTGCGAGCGATCAGCATCCCGACGTCGGCGTAGTGACCGCCCGACGTCCACACCTTCTGGCCGTTCACGATCCACTCGTCGCCGTCCTGTTCGGCCCTCGTCTGCAGACCGGCCAGGTCGCTGCCCGCGACCGGTTCGCTGAAGAGCTGGCACCAGGCCCGCTTCCCCGTGACGATGTCGCGCACGTACCGGTCGATCTGCTCCTGGCTGCCGTGGGTCGCGATCGTCGGCGCTGCGAGCAACAAGCCGAGCCCGCCGGGCGCGGCGAGCGCCCCGTGCTCGCCGATCGCTTCGGCGATGCGCACGGCGTCAGTGCGCGACACACCGCGACCGTAGGCCTGCGCGGGCAGGGAGGGCGCCGCCCAACCTGCCAGGCCCAAGCGCTCCCACCAGTCCGCGACGCTCAGATCCGGGTCCCAGTTCGCGTCGAGCCACGAGCGCAACTCGTCGATCACGTCCGGTGCTGTCGCCAGGTCGGTCATGGATCAGATCGTGTCACGCCGAGTGCGAGGGCCGGGAGTCCGGACAGCCGCCCCACGTACCGGTCAGAGTGCGAACAGGTCGTCGAGCCCGCCGCCCGGCGCCGGCTCGGTCTGGTCGAGCTCGTCGGCCGACACGAACGCCGCATAGCCGTCGCTCTCGAGGAGGTCGGCCAGCTCCGGACCTCCGCTCGACACGATCCGACCCTTCACGAGGATGTGGACGTGATCAGGCTTGAGCTCTGTCAGCAATCGGCTGTAGTGCGTGATCGCGAGCACACCGAGCGGCGCGTCGGCATCGTTCGAGAGGTCCTCGACGCGCCGGGAGCAGTCGCGCAGCGCGTCGATGTCGAGACCGGAGTCGAGCTCGTCGAGGATCGCGATCTTCGGACGCAGGACGGCGAGCTGGAGGGTTTCGTTGCGCTTCTTCTCGCCGCCGGACAAGTCGACATTCAGCGGACGGTGCAGGAACCGCTCCTCGAAGCCGATCCGATCCGCCTCGGCCCGCAACAGCTCGCCGAGCCCCTCGGTCGTCCGACCGCGGGTGCTCAGCGCCTCGCCCAACACGTCGTCGAGCATCACGCCCGGCACCTCGGTGGGGTACTGCATGATGAGGTGGAGACCGGCGACCGCTCGTTCCCAGGCCGGGAGCGCCAGCACGTCGACGCCGTCGAGTACGACCTCGCCGGCGAGCACCTCGTAGCCGGGCTTGCCCATGATGACGCCCGACAGCGTGCTCTTGCCGGCTCCGTTCGGCCCCATGACGGCGTGGACCTCGCCGGAGGTGATCGTCAGATCGATCCCGCGGAGGATCTCCTTGCCGGCGACCGAAGCCCGCAGGCCCCGGATCTCGAGCGTGCTCATCGTGCGACCTCCTCGTCGTCGACCGTCACCGTGACGACGACCTGGCCGTCGACCACCGACGCCTCGAAGACCCGCACGGGTCGAGTTGCCGGCAACGTGCTCGGTTCACCGGTCACGAGGCTGAACGTACTGCCGTGCTTCGGGCACTCGAGCTCACGTTCGTCGCACCAGACCTCGCCCTCGCTGAGCGAGACCTCGGCGTGGCTGCAGACGTCGCCGATCGCGTACACGTCGTCGTCGATCCTGACCAACGAGACGGGAACTCCGCCGACATCGACCTTGCGCGCCGTTCCGGACTCGATCTCATCGAGCGCACAGACCGTGACGGTCGCCCGAGGGCTCATGGTGTGTCCTCCCCGATGTTCAGTTTCGCGGCGACCTGGGCGCGGAGACCCTCGGCGAGATCCTGGGCCGGCAACTGGGTGAGCACTTCGTCGAAGAACCCGAGCACGACGAGTCGCTCCGCGACTTCCGGTCGCACCCCGCGGCTCTCGAGATAGAACCGCTGGTCCTCGTCGATCGGGCCGACCGTCGAGGCATGCGAACACTTGACGTCGTTGGTGCGGATGTCGAGGTTCGGCACCGACTCGGCCCAGGCTCCTTCCGACAGCGTCAGGTTGCGATTGGTCTGGTAGGCGACCGTTCCGCGAGCGTGTTCACGGATCTTGATCAGCCCCGTGTACACGCTCGCCGCATGGTCCTGGACGGCACCCTTGAACAACAGATCGCTGTTGGTGTGTGGGGCGTCGTGATCCTGGATCGTACGGAAGTCGTGCATCTGGTTTCCACCGGCGAAGTAGAGCGCCACCTGACGGGTCGAGGCGCCCGCGCCCGACACGCGGGCTTCGGTGCGCACCCGGGCATAGTCGCCGCCCAGCGCAACCGTTGCGAGCAGTGTCTGGGAGTCGCGGTCGCCGACGGCCTGCTGGTTGCCGATCGACCACGCCTCGGCGCTGAGCTCGTTGACGGCGAGGTAGCTCACGCGTGCGGCGGGCCCGGCGTCGAGTTGCAGTACGGGCAGAGCGAGAGCCGCGCCCGGGGCAGCGCTGACGAAGCGCTCCATCACGGTGACCTCGCTGTCGGCACCGGCCTCGATGACGAGTCGCGGACACACGAGCGCGCCATCGGCCGGAATCGAATGGGTGACGACGATGGCCTCGTCGAGGGTGACGCCGGCGGGCACGACGACCCGAACCTGATCCGCCGACGACCGGTTCAATCCGGCGAACACGTCGGGCGTGTCGTCTCCGAACAGCTCGACGGCCTCACCACCGATCGTCACGTACCTCGTCGGGCCGGTCACGGTCGGGGTGTACGACACCGGCCGGTAGGCGGTGAGATCGAGGTCGCTGATCCGGCTGTACCGCCAGATCTCCTCGTCGGTGGTGGGGAGCTCGACGGTTGCGAGCTGATCGAGATCCAGAACAGGCATCGCTTGGAAATTCTACTATCCGCGTAGTGCAAATCCAGCCTGGTGCTCGGACTTTCAGGACGCGGGCGAATCGGCCACTTCTGTGCTCGTCATCCCGCTCGAGTCCTCCGGTTCCTGATCGTCGCTGAGAGATTCCCGGCGCATCTCCTCAGCCGCGCTTGCGACGGAAGAACCGCCAGAGTCGCTTTCCGCGCGCCGACGCTGCTCGCTCGGACTGGACCTCGGCCTGGATCCGTGCCCCGGCCGCGTTGAGGATGTCCTCGGCCTCGTCGAGCAGGGCGGCAGCGGTGCCGTCGTCGAGCCCCGCGGGTTCGGGTGGCGTCGGCGGCACGACGAGTGAGCCGTGGGTCCACGCGACGTCGGCGAGCCGACGCTCGAACTTCGGGCAGTTCTCCGGGCACCGCCAGGGCGCGTCCGGCGCGAGATCGAGGTTGCACTTCCTCACCGTGTCACCGTTCGGGTAGGTGCGACTCTCGAAGTTCTTGCACTCCGTCCGCATCGGCATGCGGAGGAGAATAGCGAGGACCGCGACCATCTCGTCGGCGCGACCGTCGACCGTGACGGGAAACAGGCTCCGACGGCCGCGGGTGGTCCGGCGCACGAGGGCCGAGCACGTTTCACCCGACATCTCCGATCACCGACGCGGCGATGACGAGCAACGCGCAACGACGAGTGCGGACCGGCCGAGGGTGAATGGTCCACGATCGCGAGCGCGGAGAACGCCCGACCGACGATCACGAACGACCATGCCCCGACGGCCAACCGACCAGCGGCCAACCAACCAGCCAACAAGGTGGTCCCGGGGTCGGACGTCGGGTGCGCGCCCGCGACGAACACGGCGGCGGACGCCACGGCGCCGAACACGAATGGCGTCGCGACCGGCCGGCGACCGGACGCGAGATCTCGACCCCCAGCGAGACGATCCCGGGCGCAGGCTCGCGAGGATCACCGTCCCATCCCGGCGAACTCGTACCCGCGAGCGGGACGAACGCCGACAGGGCGCTCCCTGGAGGGCGACCCCACCGATGATGACCGAGCCGAGCGCGAACGGACGATCGGCCACAGCCCTCGAACACGAGGATCGTGCCGAGCGCGCTGAGGAGCGTCGTCGGCATCGAGCCGCCGACCTCGATGTGCGGGTCGCGTGGAACATCGCCCGTCACGGACGGAGACCGTTGCCGGCAGGCGCGGTGCTGGGGACGTCAGAGCCCGTAGATCGCAGCGATGTTCGGGAGGCCGGCGGTCGCCGCAGTCACCTCGGGCGCCGGGCACGGGTTCGCCACCGGCTCACCGGGGGTCCACGGCCGGACGCACGGCCGATCGTCGAACGCTCGCACGTGACGCGAGATCCAGTCGGCGATTCCCCACGAACCGAGCGGGGTCTGGTGGATGCCGTCGGAGTAGAACCAGCCCTCGGCGTCCCTCGTGTAGCCCTCCGAATCCCAGAGTCGTACCTCCGGGAACGCGCCCGACGCGACCTTGGCGCGGAGGATCTGGTTCATCGCCGCGTAGTTCGGCGACAGCGATCCGGGCTGGGTGTAGTGCACGCTGTCGGTCACGTACGTGGCCCACGCGATGTGATGGAAGCCAGCGCCGCGGGCGGTGGCCACAACGGTGTCGAAATCGACCGAGAAGCGCCCATACCAGTCGTCGTAGCCGGTGCCGATCACGAGGATGTCCTCGCTCGAGACCGACGGGATCGCTCGGATCTCTGACACGAGGGTGCGCGGTGCATACCCTTCGCGGCCGCGGCACGACGGTTGCACCAACCGGCGACACGACTCGAGCCTGGTGACGGCCCGGAAACCCTGCAGCCCGCTCAGCGCTCCGTTCCAGCGAATGCCGGCCATGGTGGAGTCGGAGATGATGTGGACGGTCCGGTCCGCGGGAGGGCGATTGGCAGGTGCACCCGTCGACGTGGGCACCGGGGTGCCTGTGAACCACCCCGTGACGTCGATCGTCAGATGGGTCGCCTCCCGCGCCGCGACGGCGATGCCGCGGGTGGATGTGGCAACGATCGACGACGCGGCGATCGTGCTGCCCGCGGTGTCGTAGTTGACGGTGGTGACGAGGGGATCGACCGTCCGGGACGGGTACGCGCGGACGTGGCCACGATCCTCGGTCCGGGTCACGGTCACGTTCGCTGCCACCGCCCCGACCGGCCCGCCCGTGATCGAGGTCGGGTCGAACTCCCGGGCGCCCCGGTCCCAGAGCCGTGGTCCGCCCGACGGCCCGGCCGCCAGACGGGTGTCGACCAGTCGGGTCGGCGTCGTCCCGACGAACAGACCGTCGGTCCCCGGCGCTGCGTCGGGCCCGGTGAAGTACCCCATGATGTCGACGATCACGTGGTCGCCACTGCGGGTGTAGACGTCGAACTCGCCGCCGCCGGAGAGCGGCACGATCGAGGACGCGGCTCGCGTCTGGCCGACCCGATCGATGTTGAGGACCGACGTCGTCGGGCGAGCCGAACCCGATGCGTACGCGGAGAAGTACCCGTTGCCCTGCGTCTCGGTGGAGGTGATGGTGACGGCAACAGCGACCGTGCCATCGGGAACCTCGGGGTCGACTCGCACGGACGAGCGCGCAGCGGGCCGTTGGGTGTCGCGGGTGTCGAGCAGCCGGTGAGGTGACACCGCCACGAATCGTCCCGCCGTGACGGCTCCGGTTGCCGGCACGAAGTAGCCGGTCACGTCGACCACGACGTGGGTCCGGCGGTGGGCGAACACGCTGATCGCCCCACCGTCGCCGAGCTCGGCCAGCTGCAGGTTCGCGATCGTGTCACCCGACCGGTAATTCACCGAGGCGGTCGTCGGACGATCCTTCCCACGCGGGAACACCGTGAGGTACCCGGGGCCGCCGGCGCCGACCGCCGTCACCGTGAGCGCCGCTGCAACTGCGCCGTCGCCGACTCCGCACCGGCCGGCGACGTCGACGTCGACGGTCGCCCGGTTGCCGATTGGCGATCCGGGCGAGGTCCGGGTGTCGATGAGTCGGCAGGGCCGGACCGGCACGAACTGCGACTGCGGCGACGCAGCGGCGACCGGCGCCGCCGGAGCGACGGTCGTGAGAGCGACCGTCGACAGCATCGCTCCCACGAACAGGATGAGGACTCGGCGGTTCGGTCGGGCGCGGGACAGTGGCCTGAGGTGTGGCGTCATGGTCGTGAGCACAGGCGTGTCATCCTGATCAGTGGTGCCCGCTGCCCGGGTGTCAGCACTCCGGATCGCCGTCAACATAGCACCCGGTGCGGTCGGATAGCCGCGACGGGTGGTCGCGTTGGTCGAGTCTCAGCCGACCGACCCCTCCATCTGGAGCTCGATCAGCCGGCTCCACTCGACCGCGTACTCCATCGGGAGCGTCCGGGTGATCGGCTCGATGAAACCGTTCACGATCATGCCCATCGCCTGCTCCTCGGAGAGGCCACGGCTCGTCAGGTAGAACAACTGCTCGTCGGCGATCTTGGACACCGTCGCCTCGTGGCCGATCTGGGCGTCGCGCTCGCCGACCTCCATGTACGGGAGGGTCTTCGACACGGACTCCTCGTCGAGGATCAGCGCATCGCACTCGACGTGGCTCTTGCAGCCGTGGGCCCCTTCGTCGACTCGCACGAGGCCACGGTAGGTCGTGATGCCGCCGTCCTTGCTGATCGACTTCGACACGATCTTCGAGCTCGTGTTCGGCGCTGCGTGGACCATCTTGGCGCCGGCGTCCTGATGCTGACCCTCGCCGGCGTAAGCGACCGAGAGCACCTCGCCCGTCGCTCCCTCACCCACCAGGTAGACCGAGGGATACTTCATCGTCAGCTTGGAGCCGATGTTGCCGTCGATCCACTCCATGTGGCCGTGGGCCTCGACGCGCGCCCGCTTGGTGACCAGGTTGTAGACGTTCGGCGACCAGTTCTGGATCGTCGTGTACGTCACCCGTGCGTGCGGCTTGACAACGATCTCGACCACGGCCGAGTGGAGCGAGTCGCTCGTGTAGACGGGCGCCGAGCACCCTTCGATGTAATGCACCTGCGAGCCCTCGTCGGCGATGATCAGGGTGCGTTCGAACTGGCCGGCGTTCTCGGAGTTGATCCGGAAGTAGGCCTGCAGCGGCATCTCGCACTCGACACCCGGCGGGACGTAGATGAACGACCCACCGGACCACACGCTCGTGTTCAGGGCAGCGAACTTGTTGTCGCCCGGCGGGATGACCGTGCCGAAGTACTCCTTGACGAGGTGCGGGTACTCGCGCAGCGCCGTGTCCATGTCGCAGAACAGGATTCCCCGTTGCTCGAGGTCCTCGCGGTTCTTGTGGTACACGACCTCGGACTCGTACTGAGCCGTCACGCCCGCGAGGTACTGGCGCTCGGCTTCGGGGATGCCCAACTTCTCGTACGTGCGCATCATCTCTTCGGGCAGCTGATCCCACTCGTCGACCTGCTCGCCCTTCGGGCGCAGGTAGTAGTAGATGTCTTGGAAGTCGATGTCGGGCATGTTCACGGCGAACCACTCCGCCATCGGCTTGCGTTCGAACAGCCGCAGACTGCGAAGGCGCATCTGCGTCATCCACCGCGGCTCGCCCTTCCACCACGAGATCTGCTCGACGACGCCAGGATTGATGCCCTTCTCCGGCGCGAAGGCGTACTCGACCTCATCACTCCAGCCGAGGTCGTACTTGGACAGATCGAGATCGAACGACGTCATCATCAGCTCCGGTCAGACGAACGAGGGATTTGCACTACCGCCATAGTAACAATACCAACCCGGGCTCCGCCCTCGTGAGCCCCGAAAACCCGGCCACCACGACGAGGTGGTGCTCAGGCAGCGGCTTCGTCCTCGCCGACGTCGTCGCGGATCCCGATGCGTGCGGCGATGCGCGTCTCGACGACGACGTCGAGGTCGGCATCGCGCGGCGGATCGATCTCGATGAAGATGCATTCGCCCGGGCACACCTCGGCGGCACGGATCACCGCATCGACGTGGCGGGTCCGGACCTCCGCCAGGCTGCCCGAACCACCCGGGTCGTTGAGCACCTGATCATCCTCGACGACGTACGCAATACCGTCCTCGAGCAGGGTGAACACGTCGTGGCAATGGTCGACGCACAGCCCGTCGCCGGTGCAGAGGTCCTGATCGATCCACACACGCATGGTGGTCCGCAAGCTACAAGCAGGTCCGGGCCGATGAGACGTCGTTCCCGAAACCGTTCGAAGCCCGTACCCTGCCGAACGTGTCCGAACCAGTCGCGAAGCAGATCCCCCACACCTGGTCCCGACCCACCGGCGTCGTCGACGATCCATGGGCGTGGCTCAGCGATCGCGACGACCCGGACACGACCGCGTACCTGCAGATCGAGAACGATCACACGAATGGCTGGTTCGCTGACCACGAGGCGCTGGTCGAGGAGCTCTACGGCGAGATCAGGTCACGTATCCTCGAGACCGACGTGGCGGCACCAGTGCCCAAGGATGGCTGGTTCTACTCCGCCCGCACCGAGGAGGGGCAGTCGTATCCGATCCACTGCCGTGGCCGATCGGCCGAGACGGCCACCGACCAACTCCTCCTCGACCAGAACGTCGAGGCGGCGCAGCACGAATTCTTCGACCTCAGCGCGCTCGAGGTCAGCGCCGACCACCGCCTCGTCGCGTGGTCGGCCGACGTCCACGGCGATGAGCACTACACGTTGCGAATTCGCGACATCGGCCACCAGCACGACCTCGACGACGTGATCGAGGACACGACCTGGGCGGGTGTCGCCTGGTCGAGCGAATCGACCCATCTGTTCTATGTCGAGGCCGACGAGCAGGAGCGCCCCTACCGGGTCATGCGTCACCGGCTGGGTACGCCGCAAACCGACGACGTCGAGGTCTTCGTCGAGCACGACGAGCGGTTCTACGTCGGGGTGTGCCTGACCCGCAACGGCGAGACGATCGTGATCCACGCAGACAGCAAGCAGTCGTCCGAGTCCTGGCTGCTGCCTGCCGGCGACCCCACCGCCGAGCCCCGGCTCGTGCGCGCCCGCACACCCGACCACGAGTACCGGGTCGATCACTGGGGCGACCGGATCGTGGTCCTCACCAACCTCGACGCAGTCGACTTCCGAGTCATGACGGCACCGCTCGGCGATCCCGGCGACTGGGCGGAGTTGATCGCCCACGAGCCCGGTCGACGGATCACCGGCATCGAACCGTTCGAGGGGCACCTCGCGCTCCACGAGTGGCACCGGGCCCAACCGGCCGTCCGCATCCTCGACCGCGACGGATCGACCCGGGTGCTCGACATCGACCCCGAACCGCACGACATCGAGTTCGGCCCCAACGAGGTGTGGGACACCACCGTGATCCGCCTGACGCACCAGTCCCTGACCACGCCGCCGCGGGTGCTCGACGTCGACGTGACGACGGGCGAGATCGTCGTGGTCAAGCAGACACCGACCCCGAACGTCGACCTCGAGGACTATGTCGCCGTGCGGCACTGGGCCGTCGCGGGCGACGGCACCAAGGTGCCCGTCGACGTGGTTCGCCACGTCGACACGCCGCCCGACGGCACCGCGCCCTGCTGCGTGTACGCCTACGGCTCGTACGAGATCTCGATGCCACCCTGGTTCTCCGTCGCTCGACTCTCCCTGCTCGACAGAGGCGCCGCGTGGGCGCTCGCGCACCCCCGAGGGGGCGGCGAGTTGGGACGCCAGTGGTATCTCGACGGGAAGCTGCTCAAGAAGCGCAACACGTTCACCGACACACTCGCCGTGTGCGAGCACCTGGCCCTCACGGGGATCGCGGACCCCGAGCGGATCGCGATTCGAGGGGGCAGCGCCGGCGGGCTCTTGGTCGGGGCGTGCATCACGATGGAGCCCGACAGGTTCCGATCGGCCGTCGCCGAGGTTCCCTTCGTCGACGTCGTGACGACGATGAGCGATCCGACGATGCCGCTGACCGTCACCGAGTGGGAGGAGTGGGGCGATCCGCGTGCCGAACCGTACGCCAGCTACATCGAGAGCTACTCGCCGTACGACAACACGGTCGCGACCGACTATCCGGCGCTGTACGTGACCGCCGGTCTCAACGATCCGAGGGTGAGCTTCCACGAACCCGCGAAGTGGACCGCCAAGCTGCGAGCCGTTCGTACGAACGACCAACCCGTGCTGCTCCGCACCGAGATGGGTGCCGGGCACGCCGGCCCGAGTGGCCGCTACGACGCGTGGCGCGACGAGGCACGCGTGCTCACCTTCCTGCTCCGAACCCTCTGAACCCAGTGGACCCCGGTGCGGCCGGGGTCACCCGCTCAGCCGAGAACGGCCACCAGTCCGAGCGCGACCAGAGAGGCGTTGCGGACGAGGTGCCACGGCCCGATCGGCGTCGCCGACCACGCCCCGAAGCAGGCGCAGGGCGGACGTCGCCCTTCACGCAGCCGGAGCGCGATCACGATCGAGAACGCGACCAGCAGCGCAATGGCGATGGACGCGACGACGGGCACCATGACCCGGACGATCAACAGCGCGCCGACGGAGAGCTCGATCCACGGCAGCGGGCGGACGACGACGGACGGGGCACCGAGCGCAAGGGCCTGAGCGGGCCAGGCATCGCCGACGGCGATCTTCGACGCCCCGGCCACGACGAAGGCGACGCCGAGCACGCCCGCCGCGAGGATCGGGACGAGGCTCATGAACCGACGCGGAGCGTGAGCCCTTCCCGCGCCACGATCACCCGGATGCCCTCGATCCTGACACTGACATCGGCGACGAGCCGGTCGAGCATCTCGTCGTCGTGGGTGGGGTCGTGGTGGAACAGGACGAGCGTGTCGACGTCGCACTCCTGCGCCAGCCACATCGCGTACTCGATCGTGCAGTGCCCCCAGTCGGACTTCAACACGAATTCCTCGCGCGTGAACTGGGCGTCGTGGATCAAGACGTCGGCGCCCCGGCACAGATCCTTCGCGTTCCGCGTCGCGTCGTACACGTCGACGCCGGGCTGCTGATGATCGCTGACGTACGCGACGGATCGACCGGCGTGCGTCAGCCGGTAGCCCAGGGTGGTGCCGAGGTGCGGGATCAGCCTGGTCATCACCCTGGCCGGGCCGACGTCGAACTCGTCGTCGGCGTGGGTGACGAACTCGACCGTTCCGGGAAAGGCACTGAGCCCGACCGGGAACAACGGCGGGCGCAGCATGCCGTTGACGATGTCGGCGACCGACGCGTCGCCTTCCTGCACCGGAGCGTGGATCACGAGCCGATTGCCCGACCGCAGGAGCGGGGGGAAGAACGGCAGACCCTGGATGTGGTCCCAGTGGAGATGGCTCAACAAGCAGACGCCGTCGAACGTGCGGTCGGGCGGGAGCCGAGCCCCGAAGTACCGCGCTCCGGTGCCCAGATCGAACAAGATCGGTGGCGCTCCGGGGATCTCGGCCGACACACAGGACGTGTTTCCTCCGTACCGGGCGATGTCGTCGCCGTGGCAGGGTGTGGATCCACGAACGCCGTGGAACGTGATGTCGAAGGTATCCCCGTCGATCACATCAACGCTACTGGTCGGGCTGTGGACGTCACAGTGCGCGTCGGCGGACGTTTGTCACAATCATCGATCAGCGGGCGAGCAGTCGGAGTGCTCCGAACGGGAGCTCGACGCCGATGGTCGTGCCCGGCGCCGGAACCCACGCCACACCGTCGTTCGGTAGGACGATCTGGAGGTCCCGATCGCCGATGCGAACCAGGAGATGCGTGGTCGAGCCGACGAACACGACGTCGGTCACCGGGCCTTGCAGAAGTCCGTCGGCGCCCTCGCCTTCGACGTCGACGACCTGGACGCGCTCGGGTCGCACAAAGACGGTGCAGGGACCGACCGGGTGTTCACCGGTCGGCGCCGAGTACGAGCGCCCGTCGATGCGAACCGAATCGACGGCCGTCACCTCCGCCGGAACGAGGTTCGCCAGACCCAGGAAGTCGGCGACGTACGTCGTCTCGGGCGCGTCGTACACGTCGCGCGGTGCGCCGACCTGCTCGATCTCGCCGGCCCGCATCACCGCCAGCCGATCGCTCATCGTGAGCGCTTCCTCCTGGTCGTGCGTCACGTACACGAACGTGATGCCGACCTCTCGGTGCAACTCCTTCAACTCGAACTGCAACGCCCGCCGGAGCTTGGCGTCGAGCGCTCCGAGTGGCTCGTCGAGCAACAGGACCCGCGGTCTCAGGACGAGGGCCCGCGCGAGCGCCACGCGCTGCTGTTGCCCGCCCGACAGCTGATGCGGCCTGCGTCGAGCGAGGTCGCCCAGCCGCACGAGCTCCAGCGCCTCACCGACGCGACGGGCCCGCTCCGATTTCGGGCAACCCTGAAAGCGGAGCCCGAAACCGACGTTGTCGGCCACCGAGAGGTGGGGGAAGAGCGCGTAGCTCTGGAACACCGTGTTGACGGGCCGCTGTTCGGGCGGGACGCCGGCGATGTCGGCCCCGTCGATCAGGATCGAACCCGACTCGATCGCCTCGAAACCGCCGATCAATCGGAGGGTCGTGGTCTTGCCGCACCCCGACGGCCCGAGCAAGGAGAAGAACTCGCCCGACTCGATGGTGAGATCGATCCCCTTGAGGACGCGCTGCTCACCGTACGACTTGTTCAGCGACACCAACTCGATGCGGCCGCCCCGGGTCGGTGTGGTCGCGGCGGAATCATCGCTCACCGACGTGCCCGACTGCGTCCTCGACATCGACGATGTTCTAGCGCGTTCACCGATGCCGGCGGGCCCGCCGCCGTCACGTGGCCCCGTCGATCGCAGCGCGCAGCTGCTCGTGGACGAAGTGAACGCCCCGCTCCTCGACGGTGGCGAGTCGGCCATCGGCGTCGAGGCCGGCGTCGTGGGTTCGCTGTACGGCGTGACAGATCGTGACGTCCTGGTCGTGGACCAGGCGGTGCGCATCGACGATGTCAGCGCGCCCATTCGCTGCCACCGAGCCCCCCGGGAGCAGGTACAGGCGACGCTCCACGATGCTGCGGTTCGCGGCGATCGGCTCGATCCACATCACGAGCGCGGCGTCGGGGAACAGGTTGACCATCGCGTTCGGCCAGATCGTGAGGTACGAGCCGACGTCGTAGGGCCGTTCGGTGTCAGCGGCGAAGAGCCGTTCCCACCCCGGTTCGCCGGGGAGCATCGTCGCTCGGATGCGTTCGTCGTCGGCCGCGCCGGGTCGGACGAGCCGATCCCACGCGTACAGCACCGGGCCGTCGCTGACCATCGGGTAGTCCTCCGTCGCCGCCGTGTCGATCTCGGGATGCACGAACGGTGTGTGGTAGTTCTCGGAGTAGTTCTCGAGGAGCACCTTCCAGTTGAAGCGCCGTTCGTCGCGCTCGATCGACACCAACTCCATGTGCTCGATCGGACAGGCGTCGACCGCGGCAGCCAGCGGACCGAGGTCGAGCTGAGCGTCCGGCTCGCCGAGGTGGACGAACACCAGGCGACGCCAGACGGCCAGGCCGACGGGTCGTAGTGCGTGTTCGGTCGGGTCGAAGCCCTCCGGTCGGCCGATGCCCTGAGCCCTCGCGAGCGTGCCGTCGTGGCGATACAACCACGCGTGGTACGGGCACCGGATGTGGGACCCGCTCCCCTGCTCGTCGCAGAGCGGGGCGCCACGGTGACGACACACGTTGAGGAAGGCCCGGAGCGCCCCGACCCGATCGGCGACGATCAGGATCGGGATGCCTGCGACCTGCCGGGCGACCCAGCTCCCCGCCGGCGGCAACTCGTCGGTGACGCCGGCGCACATCCACGCCCGGCGATGAACCCGTTGGCGCTCGAGCTCGAAGAAGCCGGGGTCGGCATACCAGGCGGCGGGCAGGGTACGGGCGGTGCGGATGCCGGCCGGGTCGGGAATCGCCCTCAGCTGCACCTGGCTGCTGTCGAGCGTCACGTCAGGCCTCCGACCTCGAACAAGACCGACGCGTCGTCCGCGGTGCGATCGAGCACTCGCGCCAGCCGCTCGGTGTTCTCGACGACCCGGTCGCCGTCGGCCGAGGAGTGCGCGACCGACAGTGTCCAGGACTCGCTCTTCGCCCAGGGCGCCAGGAAGACGCCATGGTTGTGCTGGATGAGGTAGTTCAGGTGGCTGATCGCCGTGTCGATGGCGAGGAACTCCCGGTAGTTCGTGGCCGGGCGATCGTGCACCACGACCGACCCCTTGAAACCGTGTACGACGCCGTAGGCGGGGAGCCCGCGCGAGCGCAGCGCCGCGACGCACCCGTCGAACATCTCGCGGCTCAGCGCCTCGGCTCGCACGTACGCGTCGGGCGTGAGCACCTCGGTCAGCACCGCCTTCGCCGCCGCCATCGTGAGCGGGTTTCCGTTGAAGGTTCCCACCTGGTCGTAGCGCCCGTCGCTGATCGCTGCCATGACGTCCTCGGTCCCGCCGATCGCACCGCACGGCACCCCGCCGCCGAGTGCCTTGGCGAGACAGACGATGTCGGGGTCGACTCCGAACAGTTCGGTGGCACCACCCCAGGCGACCACGAGCCCGGTCTTGACCTCGTCGAACGTCAAGAGCGCGCCGTGCCGCCGCGTGAGCTCACGCAGCCCTTCGAGGTAGCCGGGCGCCGGCGGGATGATCCCGGCGTTCATCATCATCGGCTCGATGATCATCCCCGCGATGCGGCCGGGATGCTCGTCGAACACGCGCTCGACTGCAGCGAGGTCGTTGAAGGGGACGATGCGAACCAGATCGGCGATGACCTGAGGGATGCCGGGACCCGGGTATCGCCGAGGGTCGTCGGCCGGACCCAGCTCGTCGAGCGAGCGCCACAGCGAGACGTGCACGAGGTCGTGGTGGCCGTGGTACGACCCCTCGACCTTGATGACGAGATCGCGGCCGGTCAGCACCCGCATCAGATGGATCGCGTCCATGGTCGTCTCGGTCCCGGAGTTGGCGAACCGCCATTGCGGGAGCCCGAATCGGGCCGCCAACGCCTCGGCCACGGCGATCGAGTCCTCGGTCGGCTGCGCGAAGTGAGTGCCTCGGGAGACCCGTCGGCGGACGGCGTCGACGACGGCAGGGTTGGCGTGCCCGACGACGTTGACGCCGTAGCCGGCGTGCACATCGACGTACTCGTTGCCGTCGACGTCCCACACGTGGCTGCCCTCGCCGTGGCTGATCCAGACCGGAACCGGCCTGGTGCTCGCCCAGCTCGATGTCACCCCACCGGGCATCACGGCACCGGCTCGCTCGTGGAGCTCGAGCGACCGTCGGTTGCGAGCCAGGAAGCGCTCCTCCTCGGCCACGATCCGATCGTCGATCGTCGCGGTCGTGGCCGGCTGACGCGTGGGTTCGGTCGTGGGCGGCATGGGCTGCTCCTTGCTCCTGACTGATCAGTCAGTCTAAGGTGTCGGCAAGACCGCGACAAGAGGATTGCGACAAGAGGGCCGCGACACGGGACCCCGTTACACGGGGCCTGCTCCAAGGGGGCCCGTGACGAGGGACCGCGACGACGAGCGAGCATCTGCATGACGACAGACACGACCGTGACGACCAGGAACGCCCCGCTCGCGCCGACGCTCGGATCCGTCGACTACTGCGACGTCGAGGTCTTCGAGCTGGAGCGACGGCGCATCTTCCACCGCGGCTGGATGTACGTCTGCCACATCGACGGGCTCCCCGCGGGCACGAAGCGCACGTTCGACGTCGCAGGCCAGTCGGTGATCGTCACGCGCGCCGGCGACGACCGAGTCCGGGCGTTCGCCAACGTGTGCCGTCATCGCGGCGCCGCGTTGTGCGAACCCGCGATGCCGAACGCGAGCAGGGGTTCGATCCGCTGCCGCTACCACGCCTGGACCTATGGCCTCGACGGCGGCCTGCTCGCGACGCCGCGGGTCGACGACGACTTCGACCGGGGCGACTACGGACTGTGGCGGCACCACGCCGAAGTCTGGAACGGTCTGGTGTTCGTCTCGCTCGCGGCGCGACCGCCGGCGCTGATCGATTGGCTCAGCGCCCTCACCCCGACGATCGAGACGTTCGCCGAACTCCCCGTCGGCGAGTACCGCGTCGGGGCCCGCACCGAAGCGGTCGTCGCGGCCAACTGGAAGATCATCGTCGAGAACTACGCCGAGTGCCTGCACTGCGCCATCGTCCATCCCGAGCTCACCGAGGTCATCCCGCTGTATCGCACCGGTCACGTCGTCGACCCGGACCGCGAGGACGGCGCCGTCGACCTCGCGCCGGGCGCCTGCGCGCTCACCGCCTCGGGCACATCGCAACGGTCGGTGCTCCCGGGCTACGGGGACGCCGCCGAGTACGACGGCGTCGCGATCTTCCCGAACGTGTTCTTCGACCTCACCCCCACCGCGTTGGCGCTGACCGCGCTGTTCCCGGTCGCGCCCGACCGAACCGTCGTCGTCGGCGAGTACCTGTTCGCTGCCGACGACGTGGCCGCGCCCGACTTCGACCCGAGCGCGGAGGTCGAGTTCAACGAGCTCGTGGGTGCCCAGGACTACGAGGTGTGCGAGCTGGTCCAGCGCGGCGTCGCTTCGAGTGCGTTCGCCGGCGGGGTCCTCACCGAGAAGGACCGCTACGTCGCGGAATTCGTCGATCGGTACCTCGACATCAGGGGTTCGCTCGCGACAGACTGACCGATCGGCCGGCTCGCGCAGCCATGCCGTTGACAACAAGGGGGAATCCGCATGGTCACGACCAGACGGCAGTTCATCGGCCAGACCGCCGGCTTCGGCGTGCTGTTGGGGGCGGGCCTGCCGCTCCTGCAGGCTTGTGGTGGCGACGACGACGACGCATCGTCCGACCCGATCGGAGACGGCCTCGACCCCGAGTCCGGCCCGCTGCGCTTGTTCAACTACGCCGACTACGTCAATCCCGACACCGTCGCCTCGTTCGAGGAGGAGTACGGCGTCACGATCGAGATCACGACCTTCGACGTCGATTCCGAGGCGATCACCAAGCTCGCCAACGGCTCCGTCGAGGTCGACGTGTTCAACTCGGCGGCGCCGAACAGCCTCGGTCGTCTGATCACGGGCGGCATCCTGCAGCCACTCAACAAGTCGTACATCCCGAACTTCGCGAACGTCCTGCCGTCGTTCGTCGACCCGTGGTACGACGAAGGATCGACCTACACGGTGCCGTACACGGTGTTCTCCTCCGGCATCGCCTACCGGACCGATCGGGTCGACGCCGGCGCTGTGGAGGCGATGGGCTGGGACATCCTCTGGGACCCGACCTACAAGGGCGTGACGTCGATCCTCGACGACTACCGCGAGGGAATCGCGATGGCCCTCCTCCGGCGGGGGTACACCGACGTCAACACGACCGACGCCGCCCCGATCGAGCAGGCGGGTGCCGATCTGTCGGAGCTCGTCGCCACCATGAACATCAAGGTCAACATCGAGGCGTACAAGGACATCCCGGAGGGTGCCACCGATCTCGCCCACACCTGGAGCGGCGACATGCTGGCGGGCGCCTACTCGTACCTGCCGGAAGGCACCGATGCCTCGGTGCTCGGCTGGTGGTACCCGGCCGACGGCGTCGGTGTGGTCAACAACGACTGCCTCGCCGTCACGGCGAACGCGAAGAACCCGGTCCTCGCCCACCTCTGGCTCAACCACCTGCTCGACACGGCGAACGCCGAGGAGAACTTCAGCTGGAACGGCTATCTGCCCCCCATCACGGGACTCGACGCCGACTATCTCATCGCCAACGAGTACGCGCCGGAGAACCTGCGCGATGCCGTGCTCTCCGACGAGATCATCGCCAAGGGTCTGCGGTTCGAGCCGCTTGACGTCGAGACCGACCGGCTGTGGGAGCAGACCTGGTCGTCGTTCACCGCCGGCTGACGTGACCGACGTCGTCGCGCCGTCGTCCGGGGCAGGTCCCGGCGGCAACCGGACACGTTCCGCGTTCTGGGCCGCGTTGGCCGCCCCGGGCACCGTCTGGCTGATCGCCTTGTTCGTCGTGCCCGCCTACGCGATCCTCGCCGTCGCGTTCGGTGGGATCGACCCGGTCCTGCGCACCACGGCGCCGGCCTGGAACCCGCTCGATTGGGATCTGGCTGCGATGCGCCGGGTCCTCGACCGCGTCTTCGGTGGCGACCTCGGGCACGTGTTCGTCCGGACCGGACTCTTCGCGGCCGCGTCGCTGCTCGGGTGCCTGCTGATCGGCTATCCGGTCGCGTACTACGTGGCCCGCAAGGCGGGGCGTTCGAGAGGCACGCTGCTCGCGCTGCTCGTGCTCCCGTTCTGGATCAGCTACCTGATGCGCATGCTGGCGTGGGTCAACCTGCTCCAGACGGACGGCTACGTGAATCGGGTGCTCGGTTTCCTGCAACTCGGCTCGGGCGACCGGAATTGGCTCGACGGTGACTGGCCGACGGTGGTGCTCGGCCTCATCTACGGCTACATCCCGTTCTTCATCCTGCCGCTCTACGCCGCCCTGGAGCGGCTCGACGGCCGGCTGATCGAGGCATCGCGCGATCTCGGGGCATCATCGGTCTCGACGTTCCTGCGCGTGACGTTGCCGCTGTCGGTCCCGGGTCTGATGGCGGCGTCGGTGATCATCATCCTCCCGATGTGCGGCGACTACTACACGAACACCTACCTCACCGGTGGGTCGCCGCGCACCGAGATGGTCGGGAACCAGATCGAGTTCTTCCTACGAGGTTCGAGCCAGCCGCAGACGGGTGCCTCGCTCGTCATCGTCCTCATGGTGTTCCTGATGGTGGCGATGGGGTACTACCTGGTCACGATCGCACGCTCGCAACGGGACGGGGCTCGGGCATGAGGCAGCGCCGGTTCGGTGGGCTCGCAGCGTTGACCTGGCTCTACGTGCTGTGGTCCCTCCTGCCCGTCTTGATCGCAGTTCGCATCTCGTTCAACTCCGGCAAGAGCCGCTCATCGTTCCAGGCGACCTCGTTCCGCTGGTACTGGGACGACCCTGCGTCCGTGTGGCGCGACGACGCGCTCCAGACCGCGCTCGGCAACACCTTGAAGCTCGCCGGCCTCACGATGCTGATCGCGACCCCGCTCGGCGTCGCGATGGCGATCGGTCTCCAGCGGTGGCGGGGGCGCACGTCGCGTGCGGCCAACAACCTGATGCTGTTGCCACTGGTGACACCCGAGATCGTCCTCGGCGTGTCGCTGTTCCTCGTGTTCACCCAGATCTACACGAGCGTGCCGAGAGGCTTCACGACCCAGTTGCTCGGCCACGTCACGTTCACGGTGTCGTACGTGGTCATCATCGTGCGCGGTCGCCTGCTCTCGATCGGCAGCCACTTCGAGGAGGCCGCACGCGATCTCGGTGCGACCCGGATCCAGGCGCTGCGCATGGTGCTCCTGCCGCAACTCGGTCCGGCGATCTTCGCCAGCCTCACCGTCGTCTTCGCGACGTCGGTCGACGACTTCGTCATCTCGTCGTTCCTGTCGACCGGGGCATCGAGCGAGACGGTCCCGATCAAGATCTACGCGAGCGCACGCGCCGCCGCGACCCCGGCGGTCAACGCGTTGGCGACCGTGATGCTCCTGGTCACGCTCGTCGCCGTCGCCGCAGCGGGCGTGGCGATGCGCCTGTTCCGCCGCAGCGGAGCCGACGGCGATGCCAACCTGACGGCGATGAGCATCTGAACGGGCGCGTGCCGTCGCCTCGGTTCAGGTGCCCGGCGTCCACTGCGTCTGGATGTTGTAGAGGAAGCGGTCGGCGACGTAGTTGAGGAAGCGGCGGGCAGCCCGGATGCGGTGGGCGACGTCGTGGAGCAGGACCGGTGTCGACGGAGAGCGCTGGACGGCGGCGCGGTACCACGCCGAACTCAACGTCTCCATCGCATCGAATCCCGGCGTCGCCGAGCCGCGATCGACGAGGTGGTCGAGTTCGTCGTCGGTCATGTGCACCGAACGTCCGAGGTGTTCCGCCTGCGACGTGGACAACGCGACCGCGCCGGTGCTGTCGGGGAAGATCCCCGCCCGGAACAGAGCGACGTCGCCGAGGTGGCGCAACAACCGGACCTGATCGGCGGGCTCCACCGCGCCCAGCCAGTCGACGAGCTCGTCGAGGTCGAGCGGGTCGGCGGGGATCGGCGGAGCCTCCGGCACGGCGAAACCGACCAGGAGCCGAGCGGTGAACAACAGACGACCCGGCGCATCGGCGAACTCGAGCAACGGCTCGACGTCGAAGACCGGGAGCCGACATCCTCGCCCGACCCACTCGTCGACCCAGTCGCTCGATCCGAGCTCGTCGGTCGCACGATGGACGAGCACGGTGAACAACAGGAGCGGCGACACCGACAACTGCTCAGCGTCGGATCCGTGCAGCACCGCCTCTGCCACCTCCTCGCGCCGCAACACATCGTTCGCGTACCAGGGACGGCGCTCCAACTCGGTGCGGAGCTCGTCGGGGTCGGTGTCGAGCGCCCGCGCCAGCACGGTGAGGTCTCCGTCTCGGAGATCCAGGCGCTGGCGTGTCATCGGGTCACCTCCCGGTCGTGTGCCGTGTGGAGCTGTGATCGGCTGATTCGGGTCAATTCTGTAGCAGCGACCGTCCGGACGGGACGCGATCGGGCACGAGGCCCCGATGTCGGCTCACCACGACGGACGGTGAGCGCGGATGTGGTGCGGGCAGTGCTCGCCCGACTCGAGCACCGGCACCATCGCGGTCCACGTCCGGATCTGGTGCGCCAGCTCGTCGGCGCCGACGAGCTGCTCGAACCGGGCGCGGTCTGAGCCGGTGAGCCGGGCGAGCTCGGCACGCGCCAGCTCCCGGTACCACCGATTGCGGTCGACCAGTTCGATGTCGACGAAGCCCGCCGCCGCCAGCGCGGCCCGGTAGCGGGCGGGCGAGGCCATCCCGAAATCCAGTGCTTCGGCGGCGATGTAAGCAGCCATCGCCGGCGACGGTTCGCCGTCGTGGGAGATCAGCCAATCCGAGGCCACGAACCAACCGCCGGGTCGAAGGACCCGGAAGACGTCGGCGGCCAGCGCTTCCTTGTCGGCGATGTGGACGATCGAGTCCTTGCTGAACACGACGTCGACACTGCCGTCGTCGAACGGGAGCGGCCCCGGCTCGACCCGGCGGATCTCGATCCGATCGGCGAGGCCGTCGCGAACCACCCTCGCTCGGGCGTGGTCGCACACCGGCTGCTCGACGTCGATCCCGATCACCCGGCCGGCGCCGTGATCGCGGACGAGTGCGATCGTGGCGCCGCCTGAGCCACAGCCGATGTCGATGACGACACGACCGTCGAGATCGACATCGGCCACCGTCCGGGCGACCTCCTCGGCGCCGCCGGGTGACAAGAAACCGTCACCCCACAGCCCCTCGAGGAAGGTGATCACCGCTTCGTCGTAGAGATCGTCCGATGCCATGCAGTTCAGTCTGACGCGCGCAGCGGCAACGCCCGGTCTCGCCCGGAACGGGAACCGCGGTCGAGCGGCGATGCCGCCGACTCGGATCGTCGTGGCCCCGGTCGCGGGCCGACCGGCCGGCCGAAGGCGACCGGTCGCAGCTGCGAGACTTCGCTGGTGGCAGGCAAACCGCTCGTGAGCGACCGCGTCCGGACGTCGGTCGCGGCTGCTGCCGTGATGCTCGGACTCATCGCCTGCACCTCGGATCGCATCGACGCCACGCCGGCAGCGACCCGCACGGCGAGCACGGCAGCGGCCGACCGCGCCGAAGCTCCGCAGCGACCCGCGGGCACGACGCCCCCGGCATCGACTCCGACCAGCGGCACCACCGTGACGGACGCCACGACGGCGGCGTCCGCATCGCCCCGCTCGACCGCCCACATCTCCGCGACCACCACCACGAGCACGACCGTGACCACGACCACGACCACGACCACGGGCACGGGCACGGCCACGACCACGACCGTCCTGAGGGATCCGACCGACGACCTCGCCTGTCCGCCGACCGGGTCGTCCATCTGGGATGTTCGCCCACCATCGCAGATCGCTCCTCCCCAGCTCCCCGGAGACTGGACGGTCGACGTGATCGGCACGACGGTGCGGGGTCGAGACATCGAGGCACTCGTCCGCCTCGTCGACTCGCCGAGACGGCGCGTCCTCGTGATCGGTGGGCTGCACGGCAACGAGCCAGTCAGCCCGCCGACCGTCCGCGGCCTGGTCGAGGCCGCGAACGCCGACGGCGTCGAGGTCTGGCTCGTCCCCGAGGCCAACCCCGACGGCGTCGCAGCCGGTACGCGATGCAACGCCAACGGGGTCGATCTGAACCGCAACTTCCCGTGGGGGTGGCGCAGCGACGACGGCGGTGCAGCGCCGCTCTCCGAACCCGAGACACAGGCCATCACGACGCTGGTCGATCGTCTCCAGCCCGACCTCGTCGTGTGGGTTCACCAGCCCTACGGCTACGTCAGCTCGATCGGGCCGACGTCGTCGGTCCTCGAGGGGGCCTGGGCGGCCGCCGCGGGCGTGCCGGTACGGCCCGACGTCACCCAGCACGGCGGTGGTGAGAGCTGGACCGCGCTCGTGGCCGCACGACCGTCGATGCTGATCGAGATCGACGGTTGGTCGGCGACCACCGAGACCATCGCCGCGCACCGGGCGGGCTACGAGGCGGCCGTCGCGGCGCTCCTCTGAAGCCGGCAGGTCACGCCGGTGCCGCCCGGTCGACGTTCGAGGGGACGTCCGTCGGCGAACGCCCTCGCCCCCGATCGATGTCGCCCTCGACCGGTCGCCTCCTCAGCCGTTCGACTCGCCGTGCAAGTCCTTCAGGATCTGCTGGCTGGCCAGCTTGCCGGGACCCCCGCTGACGCAGCCGCCGGGGTGCGTCCCCGAGCCACACTGGTAGTAACCGGCGATCGGAGTGCGGTACTGGTTCCAGCCGGGTGCCGGCCGGAAGAAGTACATCTGTGGTGCGAGGAACTCGCCATGGAAGATGTTCCCCTCGGGCAACCCGGCCACGGTCTCGATGTCGAGCGGTGTCACCACCTCGCGCTGCAGCACCAGATCGGAGAAGCCCGGGAAGAACGACTCGAGGGTGTCCTGCACGTTGTCGGCCATCCGCTCGCGCTCCTTGGTCCAGTCGCTCCCCTTCAAGTGGTACGGGGTGTAGTGGATGAAGCACGACATGACATGCTTGCCAGGAGGCGCCATGTCGGGGTCGATCGTCGACTGGATCGCTCCATCGATGTACGGCCGCGTCGAGTACCAGCCGTACTTCGCTTCGTCGAACGCTCGCTCGAGATACTCGATCGATGGTCCGATGTTGGTGAAACCGCGGAACATGTCGCCGCGATCGCCGAGCGAGGGATACTTCGGCAGAGCGTCGAGCGCGAAATTCACCTTCGACGACGTGCCCTGGTAGCGGTACCGGCGGAGACTGTCGACGAGATCGGTCGGCAGCTCGCGCGGGTCGACGAACTCGGTGAACGTTCGTCGCGGGTCGGCGGCCGACACCACGACGTTGGCGTGCAGCTCGGTGCCGTCGGTGAGCGCCACGCCGGTGGCGCGTCCGTTCGACGTGACGACCCGCTCGACCTCGGCGTTGAGCTTGATGTCAGCGCCGAACGCCTGGGCCGCACGTCCGAGCACCTGCGTGAACCCGCCGTTGCCGCCCTTGTGGAACGCCCACGAACCGAAATGACCGTCGTGCTCCCCCATGCCGTGGAAGAGCAGGACGAGCCCGGACCCCTGCGACATGGGCCCGACCTTGGTTCCGATGATGCCGGACGATGCGAGGTAGCCCTTGATGATGTCGCTCTCGAAGTAGTCGTCGAGGAAATCGGCGGCGCTGCCGGTGAGCAGGCGGACGAGGTTGTGGAGCACATCGGGCGGGATGCCCCGCAGATGCCGGGCCAGATCCGCCATCTCCGCGAGTCCTTCGGGCGACATGTCGAAGATGTTGGGCGGGACGCTGTCGAACAGCGGCTTCACCGCACGGACGACCATCTCGATGTCGTGGTTGTACTGGTCGTAGGCGTCTGCGTCGCGCCGGCTGTGACGGACGATCTCGTTGATGTTCTCGTTGCGGTCCTGACCCATCACGAGCGCGTCACCGTTCTCCATCGGGCAGAACGAGGACGGCATCAACAACGGCATGAAGCCGTGACGGACGAGGTCGAGCTCGTGGATGATCTCGGGCCGCAGCAGGCTGAGCGCGTACGAGAACGTCGTGAACTGGAATCCGGGCCGCAGCTCCTCGGTGATCGCCGCACCACCGACCAGATGGCGGCGCTCGAGGATCAGCGTCCGCAACCCGGCCCTCGCCAGATACGCGCCGTTGACGAGTCCATTGTGACCGCCACCGATGACGATCGCGTCGTATTCGCGAAGACCGTCGCGAGTCGTGTCGGACACAACTCGCGACGTGCCGTGATCGACCATCAGGCATCTCCCTTCCTGCCCGCCTTCCGGGCGGGGTTGAACAACGGCGTTCTGGCCAACTCGGCACCGACCTGCACGTAGCGGTGGTTGACCGTGAACTCGAGGTTCACACGCGCCCCCGGGTCGGCGAGATCGGGTCGGATCCGCGCCAGGGCAATGTGGCGCTGCAGCACCGGCGAGTACATGAAGCTCGTCGCATAGCCGACGCGTTGGCCATCCGCGTCATAGACCATCATGTCCTCGTGGACAGGGGTGTGGTCCTTCGGCGGCACCATCCCGGCGTCGGTGTAGATGCGGTGGAAGTCGGCCGGGTCGACCATCAGCCCCATCATCTTCCAGCGCGACGTCCGGTCGGCCTGCTCGCGCAGGATGGCCCTCCGACCGATGAACGGCCGAGCGTCGTCGTGGATCCCCTTGAGCATCCAACCCAGCCCGAGCTCGAGCGGGGTCGACCGATGTTCGTCGTTCTCTGCAAAGCGGCTCGCCTCGAAGTCGACGTTGATCAGCAGCAACCCGGCTTCGATGCGCGCCATCAGCAGCGCCGTCTGACCGAACGGGACGAGCCCGTGCGGCGCGCCGACGTCGGTGACGGCGTCCCAGACCACGTGGGCGTCGGCAGCGTCCGAGAAGATCTCGAACCCGAGATCGCCGGTGAAACCGGTCCGCGAGATGGTGACCGCGACATCGCCGAGCTTGGCCGGGACGTGTTCGAAGAACGCGATCCGGTCCACCTCGGGGGCCAGTTCGGCGAGCACCGTGCGGCTGCGAGGGCCCTGCACCGCCAGCGTGGCGTAGTCGTCCGTCACCTCGGTGATCTCGACCCGCTCGTGACCGATCAGGTTCTGGAAGTACGACAGGTTGGGCTCCGCAGCCGTGAGCAGGAAGTCGTCGGCGCTGTGACGGAACACGACACCGTCCTCGTTCACGAAACCGCGGTCGTCACACCAGATCGTGTACTGGGCCTGGCCGGGACGACACATTCGCACATCACGGGTCAGCACGCCGCCGAGGAACCGCTCGGCGTCCGGCCCGACGATTCGGTACTTGTACAGCGGCGAGGAGTCGAACATTCCCACCGCGTTCCGGATCGCGACGTACTCGAACTTCTCCGACATCTGGTACTTGTCGACGACGAGGTGGCCCGCCCAATGGCTCCAGAGCGAGGTCTGGTTGGCGGCCGCCACCTGCTCGTGGAACGGCGACTGTCGCAACATGTACCGACCGTAGCCCGTTGTTGGACAACTGCGCAATATGTCCCTAGCCTGCACCATCGATGGCTCGGTTGTCCCCCGACGAACGACGGCAGGCGATCGTCGACGCGACCCTGACGGTCGCACGCCGAAAGGGTCTCGGCGCGACGACCGTCCGCGACGTCGCCACCGAGATGGGTTCGTCGAGCGGCCTGATCCACCACTACTTCGAGTCGATGGACGACGTGCTGGCGGCCGCCTTCGACCAGGCGGCCGGACGCGATCTCGCCCGGGCCCGAACGGCCATCGACGCACAGACGACGGCGACCGACCGGCTCGAGGCGTTCCTGCGGTCGTACGCGCCCGCGCGGTCCGACTGGACGATGCAGCTGTGGCTCGACGCGTGGTCGGAAGCGGCGCGCCGACCTTCGCTCCAGCGGGTGTCGCGGCGACTCAACCGCGAGTGGCAGGCGATCGTGCGCGAGATCGTCGAGCTCGGCGTGTCGACCGGCACCTTCGTCACCGACGATGCGGACGCATCGGCGTGGCGCCTGCTCTCGGTGCTCGACGGTCTTGCGCTCCAGGTCGTCGCCCACGATGCGTTGATCACCCGCGATCAGTTCGTCACCTGGACGCGTTCTGCCGCAGCGAGCGAACTCGGCATCGGTACGCTGACCTCGAATGGTGCGTCCAGGAAGTGAGACACGACGGGCGGCGATCCTCGACGCCGTCGTCCAGGTGATCATCGAGGTCGGCTACACCGACATGACGGTCGCGGACGTCGCCAAGCAGGCCGGTGTCTCGACCGCCCTCGTGCACTATCACTTCGACTCGAAGGCGGCATTGATCTCGGCCGCGCTGCGAGTGGCCAGCGACGAGGACAAGCAACTCCGCGAGTCGGTTGCCGCCGAGCAGGTGGCGGCTGCCGACCGTCTCGATCGCGTGCTGTGCGGGTCCCTCCCAGACGGTGCCTCCGCGGATGCGTCGTGGCTGTTGTGGATCGAGACGTGGGGCGAGACACGCCGCAGCACGGAGATCCGCACGGTGATGGCCGACCTGAACGACCATGAGCGCGCCACCATCCTGCGGTTGCTCGCGGAAGGTGTCGCTGCCGGTGAATTCGTCTGCCACGACCCCCGTGGCGCCGCCGCGCGCCTGATGGCGGTGCGCGACGGCCTCGCCATCGAGCACACTCTCTTCGACGTCGACCGGACATCCGACGAGATGGTCCGCCAGATGCGCGCCGCGCTCGCCTACGACCTCGGGCTCCCCGCGAAACCGCCGCGCGGGTGATCACGCGCGGGTGCGGAGCCGGTGCGCAACGGGCCCGGTACCGACTCGCTGATCAGCGACCGAATCGGCACCGACGATCGCGCTCGGCGCCGCGTTACGCACTGCGAGGCGACAGGCGCGACGTGACGGCCGCCCGGACCTGATCGTCGAACGAGCGGACGTGAGCCTCGACGAGGCCTGCGGCCCGCTCACCATCGGCCGATCTCAGGGCGTCGAGGATCTCGATGTGCTCGTCGACGGCGTGCTGCGTGTCGGCCACGTCGGCGAGGTACATGTGCCAGACGCGATCGCTGTGGGCGTAGAGCATGTCGAGCGTGTTGGTGAGGAACCGGTTGCCAGCCGCGTGCCAGATGATCTCATGGCACCGGCGATCGACGTCCAAGAGGTCCTCGGGCGACACGCCGGTCCGCAACGACTGCTCGATCACCGTTTCCATCTCGGACCACTGCGCCCTGGTACCCCGGACGCATGCGAGGCGCGCGGCGTACGGTTCGAGCGTCGCCCTCGTCTCGTACAGCATCGACAACTCGTCGAAGTCGATCGGCGACACGAACATCCCGCGTGTCGCGGGATCACGGTCACGAACTGGTCGAGGGCGAGCCGCTGCAGGGCTTCGCGGATCGGCGTCCGTCCGATGCCCAGCTGCTCCTGGAGGGTCTCCTCGCGCAGCACGTCACCGGGCGCGTACTCGAGTCGGACGATCATTCGCCGGATCCGGGCGTAGGCCTGTGCACTCAACGATTCAGCCGTGATACATTGATGATATATCACATCCGCCGCGAGTTGTGCCCGACGCGACTCGCGACGTCCACCGGGGAGTTCTCGTGAGCGACACATCCGTACCCACTTCGGCGAAGTGCGTCATCATCGGAGCCGGCATCGTCGGCAACTGCCTGGCGGGGCATCTCGCCCGCCTCGGCTGGACCGACATGGTCCTGCTCGACAAGGGGCCGCTGCCGAATCCCGGCGGGTCGACCGGCCACGCGTCGAACTTCATCTTCCCGGTCGACCACAACAAGGAGATGGCGCTCCTCGGCGTCCAGTCGGCCAACCAGTACCGCGAGCTCGATCGCTCGGTCGACTCCGGCGGCATCGAGGTCGCGCGCACCCAGGAGCGGATGGACGAGCTCCAGCGCCGCATGACCAGCGCGACCGCGTGGGGCGTCGAGGCCCACCTCCTCACCCCCGCCCAGGTCAAAGAGCACGTGCCGTTCATCAACGACGACGTGATCCTCGGCGGCTTCTACTGCCCCACCGTCTCGGTCGTCGACTCCCTCGACACCGGCACCCTGTTCCGCAACGAGGCGATCGAGACGGCCGGACTGCAGGTGTTCGCGAACACCGAGGTGCTCGACGTCGAGACCGAGGACGAGCCGTCGACCGGTCTCCGTCGGGTGACCGCGGTGGTCACCGACAAGGGCCGCATCGAGGCCGAGTACGTGGTCATCGCCTGCGGCGTCTGGTCGAACCGGATCGCCAACATGGCCGGCGCCACCATCCCGTTGGTGCCGGCCGTGCACCAGATGGCCGACGTCGGCCCGATCGACGTGCTCGCCGAGACCAACAACGAGATCGCATACCCGATCGTGCGCGACATGGACACGTTCTGCTACGAGCGCCAGTCGTCGGGCTCGATGGAGGTCGGCTCGTACGCCCACCGCCCGATCTTCCACCATCCCGACCAGATCCCCTCCAACGACGAGGCGGCGCTCTCCCCGACCGAGATGCCGTTCACCCAGGACGACTTCGACCCGCAGATGGAACAGGCGATCGAACTGATGGACATGCTCGGCGACGCCGAGATCAAGTACGCCATCAACGGCTTGCTGTCGCTCACGCCCGACGCGATGCCATGCCTCGGCGAGACCGTCGAGGTCCGCAACCTGTGGTCGGCCGCAGCCGTCTGGGTCAAGGAAGGGCCGGGCATGGCTCAGGTCGTCGCTGAGTGGATGACCTACGGATATCCGCGGGTGATCGACGCCCACGGCGCCGACATCGCCCGCTTCTATCCCGAGGAGCGCAACGACGAGCACATCTGGGCTCGTTCGGCCGAACACTTCAACAAGACCTACGGCATCGTGCACCCGGCCGAGCAGTGGGAGTCGCGCCGCGACCTGAGCACGTCACCGTTCTTCTCGCGCCAGCAGGACCTCGGTGCGTTCTTCTTCCAGGCCCGCACCTGGGAGCGGCCGCAGTGGTACGGCAGCAACGCCGACCTCGCCGAGCGGTATGGCGTCGCCGAGCGCGAGGTGGAATGGGACAACCGCTGGTGGAGCCCGATCACCGTCGGCGAGCATCTGAACATCCGCGAGCACTGCGGGATGGTCGACCTGTCGGCGTTCCAGTTGTTCGAGCTGAAGGGGCCCGGCGCCGTCGACTTCGCCGACTACCTGGCGGTCAACAAGATCGCGCCCGTCGGCCGTGCGACGTACACGCCGTGGCTGACGCCCGATGGTGGGTTCCACTCCGACCTCACGATGCAGCGCCTCGCGGAGGACACCGTGATGGTCGTCACCGGCGTCTTCGACGGCGGGCGTGACCTGCACTGGATTCGCAAGCACATGCCCAAGGACGGCTCGGTCACGGTCACCGACCGCACGCGAGAGATCTCGACGCTGGGGCTGTGGGGCCCCAATGCGCCGGCGCTGTTGGCCACGCTCACCGATCACGACCTCTCGCAGGAGGGCTCGCCGTACGGGTCGATCGTCGATGTCACGCTGCACTGTGGTGGCACCGACGTCGCCGCCCAGCTGTTCCGGATCTCCTACGTCGGCGACACCGGATGGGAGGTCTACATGCCGTGGGAGCAGGCGACGCTCGTCTGGGACGCCCTGATGGCCAACGGACGCGACCAGTTCGGGCTGCGCCCGACCGGCGGCGGCGTGTACGGCACGTCCGGCCGCATCGAGAAGGGGTATCGCCTGCAGGGCGCCGAGCTCGAGAGCGAGTACAACCCGCTCGAAGCCGGGCTCGCACGACCGAACGTCAAGTCGGCCGACTTCGTCGGCAAGGACGCGTACCTGCGTGCACGCGAGGCCGGTGAACCCGAGGTGCTGATGTGCACGCTGACGGTCGAGGACGCCACCGACTCACGGGGACGCACCCGCTGGCTGCAGGGCGGCAACGAGCCGATCCTCACGATCGACGGCGACACGATCCACGATTCCCACGGCCGCGTCTCCCGGGTGACGACCGCGGGCTACGGGCCGTCGATCGGCAAGCAGATCCTGATGGCATACCTGCCGAGCGCCCTCGCCCAGCCCGGTACCGACCTGCAGGTCATGTACATGAACGAGCGGTTCCCCGTGAGGGTGGTAGGCACCGGCGGCCCGTTCGACCCCGACGACACGCGGTTGAAGTCATGATTGCGACTTGTGCCAGGCACAACTCGCAACTCGACGGGAAGGAAGCATGAGAGTTCTCGTGTGCGTGAAGCGGGTGCCGGCACCCGGGTCGAAGATCAACATCACGGCCGACGGCCAGGCGGTTGACGCTACCAACCTCGGGTTCACGATGAGCCCCCACGAGGAGTGCGCGGTGGAGGCCGCCGCGCAGCTGGTCGAGGAACACGGCGGCGAAGCGACGGTCCTGACGCTCGGCGTGGCGGAGGCCGAGGAACAGCTGCGCTACGCGGTCAGTGTCGGTGTCCAGCACGCCGTGCTGCTCCCGACCACCGACGGTGAATGGGATCCCCAGCGGACCGCGCAAGCGATCTCCGGTGCCGTCGATCGACTCGAGACGGCCGACGGGCCGTTCGACCTGATCCTCTTCGGCAACGAGTCCGCCGACTCGGGCGGCTTCCAGGTCGGCGTCCGCGTCGCACACGCGCTGGGGCGCCCGATGGTGAACGGCGCCAAGGGCCTCTCGATCGGTGGGCAGATCGCACACGTCGAGCGGGAAGCCGATGCCGGCAGGGAGACATACGAACTGCCGCTGCCTGCCGTCGTCGGGGTCAAGGAGGGCATCAACCTGCCGCGCTATCCGACGATGCGCGGCCGGTTGGCGTCGAAGAAGGCCGAGATCGCCACGATCGAGGCGGTCGGCGACGTGGGTGGCCTCACGAAGATCTCCCTGCGTCCACCGCCGGAGCGCACGTCGGAGACGGTCATCCTCGGAACCGGCCCCGACGCGGCACCGGCCGTCGTCGACGTCCTCGAAGCGATCGGAGTCCTCTGATGGTCCCCCAGCCAACCGTCTGCGGAGAACCGGGAATCCAACGATTCTGCGCAGACAGAACCGAGTACCTCCAGCGAACCGTCTGCGTGGCAACGGGTACCGGACGGTTGGACGCAGACAGAACCGGGGGTGGGCGATGAAGGGGGTGGTGTTGGTCGTCGTCGAGCACGACCGTGGGGAACTGGCACCGGCCACGCTCGAAGCGCTGACCGCCGCTCGCACGCTTGGCGAGCGCGTCGATGCCCTCACGATCGGCGAGGCTGCCGATGCGATCGCCCGGGAGCTGGGGGCCTACGGCGTCGCCACCGTGCACCAGGCGCACGATGCCATCCTCACCGACTACGGACCCGAAGCGTGGGGCGACGTCGTCGCCCAGGCCGTTCGCACCCTCTCACCGGAGACGGTGATCGCCACCGGGACCGATCGCGGCAACGAGGTGATCGCGCAGGCAGCGGCCCGACTCGATCTCCCCTTCGCAGCCAACTGCACCGAGTTCCGGACCGACGAAGGCTTCGAGATGACACGCGTCCGGTGGGGCGGCTCGCTGCTCGAGGAGGCGTCGCTCGCCGCCGAGGTCACGCTCCTGACGATCGCTCACCATGCGGTCGACGCCGACCCAGCAACCGCGCCGGGCGCCGCGGAGACCGTCGTGCTCCCGCTGCAGCTCGATCCGTCGCTGGCTCGTTCGATCGTGCGCGGTCGGGTGGAGCGCGAAGCGGGTGTGACACTCGCGACCGCTCCCGTCGTGGTCGGCGGGGGTCGCGGCGTCGGCTCCGCCGATGCATTCGCCCCGCTCCAGGAGCTTGCGGCCGAGCTCGGCGGCGTCGTCGGATGTTCGCGAGCGGTGACCAACAACGGTTGGCGGAACCACGCAGACCAGGTGGGCCAGACCGGCACCCGCATCGCCCCCGATGTCTACTTCGCCTGCGGCATCTCCGGTGCGATCCAGCACTGGGTCGGCGCGATGGCCAGCAAGAACATCATCGCGATCAACACCGATCAGCACGCCAACATGGTCACCAAGGCCGGCTACGCGGTGATCGCCGACCTGCACGAGATGATTCCGGCCATCACCGCAGAGATCCGCCGACGCCGGACCGACTGACGACGCCGGCGTCGATCATCCGGCGTCGAACCACGTCCGGAATCGGTCGTACTCCTCGAGGTCGGAGAGTGCTCCGAACGCGATCGTGTCGATCAGCAGACCGGGCCGGGAGGAGCGGTGTTGCAGGAGGGGTCGGACGCGCGGCGACACCGGGGCGACCGTCGGCGAAGCCCGGCGTGCGATCGTTCGGGAGTGCGACGGGCCTCGGCCCCGTCCGGTTCCTCCGCACACTCTGGTCAGCCGTGCGGTGTGCACTCGACTCGATGCTCGTGGTCTCGACGCGAGCGCTGGAATCGCTCCGAAGGACCACACCTGGCACGATGGACCGACATGAAACGAACACGCGCCGCCGTCTCGCTCGTCATCGCCATCGCGCTCGCCGCCGGATGCGCCGGTTCGGACGACAGCTCGTCGGCCACCCCGTCAGTCCCGACCGACACCGCCGCTGCATCGGCCTCGACGGTGCCCGAGACCGCGACGAGCGTGCCACCGACGGAACCGGACAACTCGGCGACCACCACCACTGCTGGCGTTGTCACGACGACTCCGTCGACCACTGCCGTGCCGACGACGACCGTGCCTCCCGTCGACCGGTATCCCGATCAGCCCGACGGCGTGTCGTGGCCGACCGACGAGTGGGCGATCGGTGAGCCACCATCCGGCCTCGACGTGGGTGCGATCGACGCCGCCGTCGATGCGGCGTTCGGCGCGGCCGACGCCGGGGCGCGGCTGCGCTCGTTCGTCGCCGTCCAGGGTGGGCAGATCGTGTACGAGCGCTACCACCCACTCGACGGACCCGACACGGTGTTCGACTCGTTCAGCGTCGCCAAGAGCGTGACCTCGACGCTGGTCGGCATGCTCGTCGACGACGGAGTGCTCGATGTCGCTGCTCCGGCGCCGGTCGAGGAATGGGCCGACCCGGCCGACCCCCGGTCGGCGATCACGCTCGAGCACTTGCTCCAGATGAGGAGCGGGCTCGACTGGGACGAGGTCTACGAGCCGGGCAGCCCCCCGCTCGAGATGCTGGGCAGTTCCGACTGGGCCGCATACGTGATCGACCGTCCCCTGGAGTCCGAACCGGGCTCCCTCTTCGAGTACTCGACCGGCACGACTGCCGTGCTCGCCGAGATCGTCGCCGACCAACTCGGAGGACCCGACGCCCTCGACGACTTCATCGAGACCGACCTCCTCACCCCGCTCGGCATCGAATCCACGGAGCTGCTCGAGGATCCGAGCGGCCAGTTCGCCGGCGGGCTCGGGTTCAACTCGACCACGCGCGACTTCGCCCGGTTCGGGTTGATGATGCTGCGAGGCGGTGAGTGGGACGGTGCCCAGATCGTGAGCAGTGACTGGGTCGATGCTGCGACCACTCCCAGCCCTGCGCTCTCGGAGTACGGCTACCAGTGGTGGCTCGACGAGGACGACGAGTGGTTCGCCGCCCGCGGCCTCTTCGGCCAACTGATCCTCATCGCGCCGGGGCTCGATCTCGTCATCGCCGCCAACACGACCAGTGGTGGCGACTCGGAGACACCGGCGATGATCGCGCTCGACGCCTTCACCGCCGCGCTCGGCTGACCGGGAGATCTGCGACGACGGTCAGACCTCGATGTGGGCACCGGTGGCGTCGACCGGGAGCACCCCGACGTCGTCGCGCGTGCCCATCTCGCGCGTCCATGCGGCGAATTCCAGGAGGATTCCGTCCGGGTCGCGGAAGTAGAACGAGCGTACGAAGACACCCGGATGCAGTTCGCGTGCCACCTGGTACTCACTGTCGTCGTGATCGAGCACCATGCTCACCTCGACGCCGGCGTCGATCAGTGCCTCCCGGTACTCGTCGAACCGCTCGAGCGGCACGTCGAAGGCGAGATGGTTCATCGAGGCGTGGGAGGTGGTGATGTCGCCCTGATCCGGCAACGACCGAGCGTGGGAGACACCGGGCTGTGCGGGTCCTGCGGTGGCGAACCAGAAGAACGCCAGGCAATCGTCGTTGCCGATGTCGAAGAAGAAGTGCTGACCGGTGCCGTTGGGCAACTCGATCGTCTTGACCAGCGGCATACCCAGGACGTCGCGGTAGAACCGGACGGTTTGCGCCATGTCGCTGCACACGAGCGCGACGTGGTTGACGCCGCGCAACTCGAACTTCTCGTTCTCGGCCACCATGACAGCGTAAGTCCACGCTTCGGTGCACGGCGCACCGGTCACCGTCGGGCGAGGAACCACAGCAGGACCATCGTCGACGGACCGAGCGGTCGAACGCGGACTCCGATCGACCGCAACGGGGCGGCGACGTCCGGCGGCGGCCAACTCGGACGCCCAGCGTCGCGCAGGAGATCCAGGAACGCCCGGAGCTCGCCGGGCGATGCATCGACGTCGTGTCGAAGACGTACCACACGAACCGTCCCACCCGGCGATTCGGCGAGTCGGCTGCCACGGTGACCCACGCAGTTCGGAGCAGGTCGAGGACATCGCCTGCATCGGTCTCGCCGTCGACCAGGAAGAGACATCGCCGCGCCGGTACACGATCCACCAGCACGCCGATCTCGTACTGGCATCCGACGTGGTCCGTGGAGAACGCGCGGAGATCCATCACCACCCATCGATTCCGTTCGACGAGTCGGTCGAGTGCGAACCGCCAGACCTCGTCGGTGCAGAGCATCGAGTTGATCGGCCACCAGAGCAGGACTCGACGGCGCCTGAACCGAGCGATCCTCGCCACGACGGCCTGTTCGTCCTGCTCGACGCCACGGTGTCCTCGCCCGAGGAGTACCGAGGGCATGGCTGTCAGATCGGTGACCAGGTCACCCCCACCGCGGAGCATCTCGACGGGGCTGTGGTGCACTCGAATGGTGTTGATCAGGCGGTGGTCGGCGGCGATCGCGAAGACCCAGAGGAAGAGGACCGAACCGCGTGTCGGCGCGCCGATGCCGTGGCGCCCGAGAGCCGTGCAGACTCCACGTAGCCCGGCCACCGGATCGAACCGTGCGGACCCGGTGGCCGGCCCGGCGGCGACGCGATCGCCGAGCTCGACGAATTCGAGCACGAGTTCTGGTGGGGGCGGTGCGGATCGGTCGGCCGACCACAACGATCTCGGGTGCGCCGATCCGCCGGAGCGACGTGTCGAACTCAGCCAAAGCGCAGCCACGAACTGGGTCGCATTGATCATCAGCCAGAGACCGGTGAAGAACCAGAGCACGATCATCGCCGGAGCCGTCACGAACGGGACGATCAGGGAGCCTGCGAACACCATCGCCGCACCGAGACCTCGTCGTCCGACGTGTCGATGGTCGGTACGACCGAGCACATGCAGCGCGACGCCACACGCGACGAGCGCGACGGCCATGAAGGAGGCGACCTCCATCGCCGAACAGTATCGCCGGTGGGTTCGCCATGCAGCTGGTGGCCGGTGGCGAAACGACGGCATCGACGACGCCCGTATGGCGTACGCTGCCGCGACACTGCGCGAGCGAGGGAGCGGCGGTGAAGATCTTCATCAGCTACCGCCGCGGCGACACGGCCGGGCGCACCGGGCGCCTGTTCGACGCGTTGGTCGGCCGGTTCGGGGCGCGCAACGTCTTCCAGGACGTGACGGCGATCGCACCCGGAACGGACTTCACGCGTGAGACCACCGATGCGATCGGGCGCTGCGACGTCGCCCTGATCGTCATCGGGAGCGACTGGCTGACGATCACCGGGCCGACCGGCCGCCGACTCGACGATCAGAACGATCACGTTCGCAAGGAGGTCGCCGTGGCGTTGTCGTCCGGCGTACCGGTCGTTCCTGTGCTCGTCGGCGGTGCGGCGATGCCCTCGGCCGACGACCTCCCCGACGACCTGGCATCGCTCGTTCAGCGACAAGCGGTGATCGTTCGCGACGACATGTGGCACCAGGACGTCGACTCGCTCGTCCGCCACCTACGCCGTGATGACATGGTCGGCCGGAACCCTCGTCGGTGGCCGATGTTCGCACTCGGTGCGGCGATGCTCGCGCTCACGGGCTACGCCATCTCGTCGTGGCCCCGCGTCGGCGGTGACGACGCGGGCGACGCCAGCGGTGAGCTCGAGCGATGTCCGGAGCCGCAGGGCTCATGGACGCTCTTCACGGTGGCCGATGATGCATCGGCGACGACCGACGATGGCGATGCCCGCTTGGAGATCAACGTGCAGAGCGCAGCGTTCGATGACGATCAGGCCCGCGTCTTCCTCCAGATCGAGGTGCGCAACACCAGCGATCCGGGTAGCACCTCCGTGCCCTACTTCAGCGAGGCGTTCTTCCACACCGTCACGCTCGACGGCCTGGCGCAGGGCAAACCGCGTTGCCTGTCACTCCTCGACGGCGACCCCAACCTCGACGGCGGCAAGCGCGTGATCGGAATGGTCGGCTTCGACATGTCCGACGACCCGACCGACCGGCCGCTCGTCCTCGAGTTGCTGTCGGGCGACCCCGACATCGCTGTCACACGCTGACACGGCGAGCGGATCGATCACTCAGGACGCCCGCGGATAGGGCGTGAGCTGGGGAAACGCGTCGCGGACGGGATCAGTGAAGGTCCAGGTCGGCGGCTTGTCAGCCCCCATCCGTCCATGGTCTCGATCCGTGTGCTGTCGCCGATCCGCTCAGGTCCTCAGTCTCGTGCGAAGGCCTCGGCGTCGAAACCCTCCGGCGCCGCCACTTCGACGATCGGGTCGTCGCGGTCATCGAACTCGAGCCGGAGCGCCTTCGTCATCACGGCGTGCATGAAGTAGAGCCCGGTGATGTAGGTGAACTCGAGGATCTCCTCGTCGCTGAAATGTCGATGCAGCATCTCGAACACGCCGTCCGGCACCCGACCGTGCTGGTCGACGAGGTAGTCGGTGTACGCGAGCAGGGCTCGTTCCTTCTCATCGAAGCAATCCGCCACCTGCCAGTGCTGGATCGCGGCGATCTTGTCGTCCGGCATGCCGAGTCCTCGGCAACTCTTGCAGTGCTGGGAGTAGACGAACTGGCTCGCGGTCAGCCAGCCGGCGCGGGTCTGGCCGAGCTCGCGCAGGAGCGGGTCGAGGCGACGTTTCGGACTCCGGTACACCCGGAAGCCACCGACGCAGTGAGCGAGGATGTCGGGCACCAGCGCGAACACCGTCCACCAGTCGCCGGGTGTTCCGGTCGCGGTGCCGGGCTCGGCGACCGGATCGCGATCTCCGAAGAGGAACTCGTACATCGGGAGCACCGAGCGTTCGTCTGCCTCGGAACGTGGAACCTGACGGAGTCGTGCCATCCCGTGATCAGATCGGATGCACCGGAGAACGGTCGAAGCGGAAGCGATCCCCGAGACGCGACGTCGGCGACCGCTGACGTGCTCGTGTGGTGGATGTCGAGAGCGTGACAGCAACGCACGTGGAACACGACGCGTTCCCCGGACCACCCGTCGTCCGGTCGCTCACGGTGGCGCTCGCTGCGCTCACCGGTGGACGGCTCTCACGACGCCCGTGGAGACCTGCGGCGCCTGGACGCTCCCCGACCCGATCTGGCTGCCGGGCGAGGTGCAGGACTGCTGGTCGGATGGCGGTCGACCGGAGATGGGCGATCATCCGCTGGACGACCGCCGACGACAACGACAGCGCCCGAACTCCGTACGACCGACTCGCGACGCTCACGACATCGACCACCGACGACGTGACGCCCACGAACTGGGCTGTCATCGAACGTCGACGAACCGGAGTGGGATCCGCCGGGACCGGACTGCAGAAGGCTCGCGTCGAAGCCCTCGGACCGAATACGGTCACGGCGATGAACAACTCCTCGACCGGCTCACGGTTCGAACGCCGCGTCGGACGCGCTCACTACGGGGTTCCCGACGGCGATACGCCGGCGGCGGCACCGTGCTGCGGCGCGCTGGTGACGGCGTGACCGGGCATCCGCACGTCGAGCTCGGCATGTATCCGTTCGACTCGGTCGCCTGGGCGTGGGACGAGCTCTGGGCCGCCGTACACGAACGCGCCGACTGGACGCCTCCGAACCTGACACGCTCCGGCGACGTGCACGCACGGTGGTACGACACGGACTGCCTCGTCACCCAGGTATGCGGCTGGCCGTTCGCCGCGCTCCACCACCGCGACATGCACCTCGTCGGGGCGTTCAGCCTCGATCTGCCCGAAGCGTCAGGAGACGGGCACTACCGCAGCGTGCTGCTGAGCCCGCACGAGACCACGCTCGACGACCTCGTCGCATCACGAGCCCACGCGGTCGCCAACAGCGCCGACAGCCTGTCGGGCTGGATCAGCCTGCACGCCGCGACCGTCGGGCCCGGCGGCAGCTGGCCCGGCCCGACGACGTTCACTTCAGCTCACGCCGACAGCGTCCGAGCGTTGGCCAAGGGCGAAGCCGATCTCGCCTCGATCGACGCGTGGACGCTGTCGTTCATCGAGGCGGAGGAGCCCGACCTGCTCGACGGCCTTCATCGCATCGGGCTCGGGCCACGAATTCCGACACCAGCGATCACCGCCCGCGCAAGCGTCGGGGTCGCCCAGCGCTCCGAGCTCGTTCGGGCCTTCGTCGATGCTGTGGCGGACCCAGCGATCCAGTCGGCGATGGCGGCGTTGCACATCACCGGGATGTCCGACAACACCCTCGACGACTACCTCGGCACGCTTGCCCTCGCCCCCAGGCCGGCGAGCTAGAGTTCCCGCACACTCGTACCGGGAATTCCACTGCCGTCTGGGGGCATCGTGACCGATCAGGTCGAAGCACGAGGGCGACGGCGCCACCGCGATCGCGGCGCCCGGTCGCGTGTCCCCGAGCAGCGCCCGTTTGCTCAACCGCGCGTCCTGCACGGTCCGACCGAGCTGGCGTCGGCCGACCAGATCGACTCGATCCACCGAGCGTCGCTTCGGATCCTGCACGACATCGGGATGCGGGTGCTCGACGACGAGACACGGGCGTTGTTCATCGGCGCCGGCGCATCCGCCGATGGTCAGATGGTCCGGTTCGACCCAGAACTCGTCGAGTCGCTCATCACCACTGCTCCTGCGGAGTTCACTCTCCATGCACGCAACCCCGATCATGACCTCGCAATCGGCGGCGACCACCTGGCGTTCGGCTCGGTCGCGAGCGCGCCGAACGCCGCCGATCTCGCCCACGGCAGGCGGACCGGCAACCGGGCCGACTTCCGGAACTTCCTGCGGTTGATCCAGTCGCTCACCTCGATCCACCTCACGCCGGGCTACCCGGTGGAGCCGGTCGACATCCACGGGTCGGTCCGACATCTCGAAGCCACTCTCGACCTGCTCACCCTCACCGACAAGGCGATCCACGTCTATTCGCTCGGTCGGCAGCGCAACGTCGACGCGATCGAGATGGTGCGGATCGCACGCGGGGTCACCGATGTCGAGCTCGACACCCAGCCGAGTCTGATCACGATCATCAACACCAACTCGCCGCTCACGCTCGACGTCCCGATGAGTCACGGTGTGATCGAGATGTCGCGCCGGAATCAGGTGGTGTGCGTCACACCCTTCACCCTCGCCGGGGCGATGGCGCCGATCACGCTGGCCGGGGCCTTGGCCCAGCAGAACGCCGAAGCGTTGGTCGGGCTGATGCTGACCCAGATCGTCCGCCCGGGGAGCCCGTTCGTCTATGGCGGTTTCACGAGCAACGTCGACATGCAGTCGGGTGCACCGGCATTCGGGACCCCGGAGTACTGGAAGACCGCGATCGTCGGCGGTCAACTCGCTCGCCGCTACCGTGTGCCGTATCGCAGCTCCAACGTCTGCGCCGCCAACGCCGTCGACGCTCAGGCTGCCTACGAGTCGATGTTCGCGATCTGGGGAGCGATCAGCGGTGGCTGCAACCTGCTCATGCACGGCGCCGGATGGATGGAGGGTGGGCTGCACGCGAGCTTCGAGAAGATGGTGATCGACGCCGACCTGTTGCACATGGCGTCGGCGGCGCTCGACCCGCTGGTGGTCGACGACGACACACTCGCGCTCGACGCGATCGCCGAAGTCGGGCCGGGCGGACACTTCTTCGGCACCGCCCACACGCAGGCCCGGTTCCGCAGCGAGTTCTACCGGCCGCTGGTGTCGGATTGGCGCAACTACGAGTCGTGGGCGGAGGCAGGCAGCCCACATGCTGCCGGCAGGGCGAGCGGTCTCGTCGAGGCGTTCCTCGACGCGTACGAAGAACCGACCATCGACCCGGCGATCCGCGCCGAGCTCGACGACTTCGTCCAGCGACGCACCGCCGAGGGCGGCGTCCCGGTGGACTACTGATGGCGCGTCCGACCGCTGCCGCACGGTTTCGAACGTCGCGCCAGCGACCACGCGCCCGACCGACCGCCGCGTCACGACGCGTGCCCACCGCGCAACCAGCTGACAGTCGGCCGTGTGCACGCTCGATGGTCGAACTGTCGGCCGACACCGCGGGCGGCACGCGCTCACGGCTGACAGAACGTCGAACCGGAAGCGAGGACTCGTGAAGACATCGGCACACGTGGTGGTGATCGGGGGTGGCGTCGTCGGGGCGTCGGTCCTGTTCCACCTCACCGAGAACGGCTGGACCGATGTCGTGTTGGTCGAGCGCAAGGAGCTGACCGCCGGCTCGACCTGGCACGCAGCGGGTGGCATGCACACGCTGAACGGCGACCCCAACGTCGCCCAGTTGCAGCAGTACACCGTGCAGCTCTACCAGCAGATCGAGGATCGGTCCGGTCAGAACTGTTCGATCCACCTCCCGGGCGGCATCACCCTCGCCGCCGACCGCGATCGCATGGACTGGTTGACGATGGCCGTGGCCCGGGGCCGCTACCTCGGCATGGACGAGTTGGAGATGATCTCGCCCACGGAGGCCCACGAGCTCTTCCCACTGCTCGAGCCGAAGTACTTCCTCGGAGCGATGTGGGATCCGGTCGAGGGCCACGTCGATCCCACGGGGGTCACCAATGCGTACGCGATCTGCGCTCGCCAGGCCGGCGCCGAGGTCTACCGCCAGACGTGGGTGAGCGCGCTCGACCACCGCCCCGACGGCACCTGGACCGTCATCACCGAGCGGGATGGGGAACGCCACGAGATCCACGCCGAGCACGTCGTGAACGCTGGCGGGCTGTGGGCGCGAGAGGTCGGACGGATGGCCGGCCTCGAGTTGCCGGTGCTCGCCATGCAGCACCACTACCTCGTGACCGAACCGATGGACGAGGTCCGCGACCACATGGCGGCCACCGGCCGCGAGATGCCGATGGCGATGGACTTCAAGGGTGAGATCTACATCCGCCAGGAAGGTGACGGGATGCTGCTCGGCACCTACGAGCAGAATTCGCGCGCCTGGTCCGAGCACGAGACCCCTTGGACCTTCGACATGGAGCTCCTGCCACCGGATCTCGACCGGATCGAACCCGAACTGAGCGTCGCGTTCCAGCACTACCCGGCCATGGCGACCGCCGGCATCAAGACGATCGTCAACGGTCCGTTCACGTTCACGCCCGATGGCAACCCGCTCGTCGGTCCGGTGCCCGGGCTCCGGAACTACTGGACGGCATGCGGGGTGATGGCCGGGTTGTCCCAGGGTGGTGGGGTCGGGCTGTCGCTCGCGAACTGGATGACCGACGGCGACCCAGGCTTCGACATCTGGGGCATGGACGTCGCCCGTTTCGGCGACTACGCCACGCTCCCCTACACCCGCGTCAAGGCGGAGGAGAACTATCGGCGCCGATTCCGCATCACCTTCCCGAACGAGGAACTGCCGGCCGGTCGCAACCTCCAGACCCTGCCGATCCACGACCGGTTGGTCGAGCACAACGCCGTGTGGGGCGCCGACTTCGGGTTGGAGTCACCCCTGTGGTTCCAACGTCCCGGCGAGGAGCCGGTCGAACACGTCACGTTCCGACGCTCGAACGCCTTCGAACTCGTGGGCGAGGAGTCGCTCGCGGTCCGCGAGCGGGTCGGCCTCACCGAGATCTCCAACTTCTCCAAGTACCAGGTCACCGGACCCGGAGCTGCCGAGTGGCTGCAGAGCCTGTTCACGAACCGGCTGCCCCGGCCCGGCCGCATCAACCTCACCGCGATGCTGAACGACCACGGCCGCGTGATCGGCGAGTGCTCCGTCGCCCGCATTCGGGACGATGCGTTCTTGCTGTTCAGTTCGCTCGGCGCCACCGAGACCCACCGGCGCTGGTTCCTCTCCCACATGCCGGACGACGCCGCGTTCACGTTCGAGGTGATCGGTCAGCGCATGGTCGGACTCTCGGTCGCCGGACCCCGCTCGCGCGAGGTGCTCCAAGCACTCACCCGGTTCGACATGTCGAACGAGAACTTCCGGTTCATGGACTTCCGCCAGTTCGATCTCGCGATGGTGCGGTGCGGCGTCGGCCGGATGACCTACACCGGCGACCTCGGCTACGAGATCTGGACCGCGCCGGAGTACCAGCGCCACCTCTTCGACGCGCTCATGGAGGCGGGGGAACCGCATGGCATGCGTCTGTTCGGTGTTCGAGCACTGCTCTCGATGCGCCTCGAGAAGATGTTCGGCACATGGTTCCGTGAATACCGACCGATCTTCACACCGTACGAGTCGAGGATGGATCGTTACGTCCGACTCGATCACGACTTCGTCGGGCGGGCGGCGCTCGAAGCGACTGCACGGCCGTCGCGGTTCCTGTCCTACTTCGAGGTAGAACCCGACCCCGACCAGCCGGCCGATGTCATCGGCGACGAACCCGTCTGGTTCGACGGTGGCGACGGCGCTCGGGTCGTCGGGTGGGTGACGTCGGGTGGATACGCGCACTACAGCGGCCGTTCGCTCGCACTGGGCTACATCGAGGCTCCGATCGCAGCCGACCCGGGTGGCGGCTCGTTCGAGATCGAGATCATCGGTCAACGGCGACCGGCGTCGCTCTTGCAGGAGGCGGTGCTCGACCCGGCGGGTTCGCGGATGCGGAGCTGATGGTGGCACGCCTCGTCGACGTCGATCGGCGGGTCGCGCTGCTCGACGATGTCGTCTCCTATCTGAGCGAGCACGGACTCGCGAACCTCTCGCTGCGTCCGATGGCCACCGAGTTGGGGGTCAGCGTCAACTCCCTGATGCACCACTTCGGTTCCAAGGACGATCTGATCATCGCCGCCCTGCGCCGGACGGGCCGTGTCCAGCAACAGGTCGAGCAGCGGTGGCTCGAACGTCGCCCGGGCATGTCGCAGGCCGATCTGTTGAGGGCCTGGTGGCGTTGGATCACGGCATCGCCGCAGAACCTCTCGGTCGTGCGGCTCGGCATCGAGGCCGCATCGCTGGAAGCGACGCTCGAGGGGCTTCCCCGTCAAGTACGAGGCGAACAGATCGGTCTGTGGCGGACGAACATCGAGGATCGCCTCGTGGCAGAAGGTGTCCCGTTCGAGACCGCCGTGATCGAGGCATCACTCGCCAAGGCCATGTTCACCGGACTCGTCGTCGACCTCCTGGCCACGGGACAGAAGTCGCGGCTCACCCGCGCGCTCGAGGTCGGCCTCGCCCGTCTCGAGCAGGTCGTGTGGACGAGCGCCGGCCTCTCCGAACCGCACTTCCCCGCATCGACGCGCCACCGCGACCGCTGATCCGTCTCATTCGGGGTCCGTCACGTTCGGGGTCTGACCCCGAACGTGACGCGTTGGCGACCGTAGGATGACCGGATGATCGTGCTGGTCGATGTCGAGCTCGCCGATGTCGGTTCGGGGCGCCCGGATCGCGGCACCGAGATGCGCATCGACCTGCTCGACACCTCCCAGATCGACGACGATGCGATCGTGCTGGGCACGACGCAGACCGAGGTCCAGGGCATCGCCAGCGAATGGCTCGCCACGGCCGAGCTCGTCGCGGGTGACGTCGACCCTCGCGCGGATCTGACGGTGTCGGTTCGGGTCGCGGCCTCCGGTCATGCCGAGTTGGCCGACGGCGACTGGATCACGATGCAGCACGTCCCCGTCGCCCCGGCACTGGCGCATCAGCGCGTCGTGGCTCCGGTGCGCCGTGTCGGCAGCGGCGGCGTCGCCGGTCAGGACGGCTGACGCAGCCAGCGAGCCACCGCGTCGGTGATCGGCAAGCTGGCTCGGTGTTCCGCGAACAGGAACTCGCCGGCCGGGTTGACCTCCAAGAAGACGTAGTCACCGTCCTCGGTGAGGCGGAGATCGACCGCGCCGTAGGCGAGGCCGAATCGATCCATCATCTGCAGGAGCCGCTTGGCCACCGGATCGGGGAGATCGATCGCAGAGGTCGTGGCGTGCTGCATGTCGACCCGGAAATCGACGGCGTACTCCGACGCACGACCGTCGATCGACAGCGCGTAGATCTCGGTACCCACGATCGTGACCCTGACGTCGGCGATCGCGGGGACGAACTCCTGGAAGATGACCGGCGCGAAGCGGAGGGCCTCGAGGGCGCCCATGTCGTCCTCGCCGAACAACCGGGTCTCGCGCCAGACCTGGTGGGTCGCGGCGAACGTCTTGTACACGACGGAACCCACGCCGAGCTCCTCGACGAAACCCCGTGCACGATCGGGATCGGAGGTCATCAGCGTGCGCGGTGTCCGCAGGCCGAGCTGCGATGCGACGGTGAGTTGCAGCGCCTTGCGGGACGCGACCTCGTTGCGTATCGGGTCGTTCATCCACGGGCAGCCGAGCAGCTGGTAGACACCGTTCAGTGCCTCGTGCCACTCGCCGTGTGAGAAGCCGAACATGTCCCGGTCGGTGATCGCATCGAGCACGGGCGCCTGCGGGCGCCGCCACCAGACGGCGGTCGCCGCGGAGAGATCGATGCTGCCATGCCCGCTCATGTCGGCCAGCACCCGAGGCTCGACCGGATCCTCGTAGTCGATCGTGATGGTCGCCCGATCGGGCAGATCGGCGAGATCGAGCAACACCGCATCCGCACCGTGAGCGGCGAGGCGCTCCATCACGACCACGGCATGGCGATCGGCCGGATGCGAGATGACCAGGATCATCCGGTCACTGTTCCTCGAGCGCCGCGAGTTGGGCCACTGCCGCCTCGTAGGCCTGGGCAATCGCCTGCTCGTCGGCTTGGTGCTGGGCGTACGCCTGTGCGAGCGCGTCGACCTCGGCCGCGAGCGCCTCGGCCTGCGACGCAGCCGACATGTGCTGCGCCTGATCAGCCGTCTCCCCGAACGTCGACGGCCGTCCCGAGAACGGCACCGCGCCTCCCTGGGACGGATCTCGCGACCAGAGCAGGTTCGTCAGCCAGCCGCCCGGACGGATGAGCTCGACCCACGTGACGGGCAGTTCGGGGAACCGCTCCTTGACCGTCTCGGGGACCAACTCCTTCGCGGTCTCGGGGAACCGCTCCTTGACCGTCTCGGGGAACCGCTCCTTGATCGTCTCCGGCGCGAGCTCCTTGGTCGTCTCCACACCCTCCTTGGTGGTGACGACCGGACACATCGAGTTGGCGGCGGCGATGTCGCCCGCACTCAAGCCCGTGCGCTGCCCGATCACCGCTGCCGCATCGGTCGGGGTGATCGTTTCGAGACCGTTCTTCGAGAAGGCCGTCCGCGGGTAGTGCATGATCGAGCCATAGTCGTAGGCGCCGACATCGTCGCCGTCGGTGATGTGCTGGTTGAAGTTGTGCTCCTTGCCCGACGTGATGTTGGTCCAGTTGATCGTGACGAACGCGTCTCGGTCCTCGCGTGACTGCTCGTGCCACAGACCGACCGCGTGGCCGATCTCGTGGATGGTGTTCCCGGTGGTGCAGCCTGACGCCAGGTTGATGAACTGCTCACCACCCCGGCGGCCCACCGACGACGAGCATCCCGACGAGGAGCGGAAGGTCACGTAGTCGGGGTACTGCGATGCGTTCGCGGAGGTCCGCTCCACGAACGTGAACCGCGTGTTCGACTCCCAATGCGCGATGGCGTCGGTCACCCGGGACGGATTCGCCAGACCCGATTCGATGGTGTACGGCACGGTGCAATCCGGCCACCGGAACTGTGCACCGCTGATCAGGACGCCTCTGGCGACTTCGCCTCGCATCTCGGCTTTCAAGATCTCACTCTCGCGTTCGACCTCCTCGACCGAGCCCAACACGATGTCGGCCTCGACGACCGCCTGACCGTCGATCACCTCGTACTCGACAGGGCGGGGAGGACGATCGTTCAACGCGACCACCGCTGTGCGGACCTCGCCACCGACCGCGTCGTCGCGTTCGTCGTACAGCTCGATCGGGTCGACGGCGGCGTCGCCACCTGGCTCCGGGGCTTTCCGTCGACGCGCAGCCGCCTTCTTGGCCGCACCCTGCTTGCCGGACTTCTTCGCTGCCATGGCCGCCCTGCTTTCGTTCGTCGGTACCGGTCGCTTCGACCGTAACCGGCCCGACGATCGACGTACAGCGAATAACACTGCGATCAAGACACGGCGTCCACACGACCGCGAAGCCCCACGTCAGCGAGCACACACCGTCACGGTTGGGGTCTGACCCCAACCGTGACGGTCAGAGATCCTTCACGAGTCTCAGGGCGTCGTAGACCGCGGCGTGGATGTTGCGGCTGCTGACCGCGTCGCCGATCCGGAACAGCTGGAACGCGCCGTCCGGGTGACGAACGAGCGCTTGGGGTCGACCGTCGATGAGAGCCCCGTAGTCGACCGCGCCCAGGTTCGACGAGCGGTCCTTCAACTCGAAGTAGACCTCGGCGAGCGCCTCGGTACCGTGGTCGGCGACCACCCAGTCCACATGTCGCACCGACCGGTGCGGGGTGTGCTCGCTGCCGATCTCGGCGCGGAGGCGCCCCTGTTCGGGGCGTACGCCGAGCACACGTTGATGCAGCGTGATCCGCGTGTCCGTGTCATTGAACGCGCGCGCATACGGAACGTGGTTCATCCCCCCGACCTCGATGCCGAACATCCGCTCCGGTGTCACGATCTCCAGGTTGGCTCCCGAACGGGCGATCATCTCGGCGGCGGACAGTGCGGAGTGGGTTCCGTTGTCGTCGTAGAACAGCACGTCGCCCATCGGTGTCGCGTCGCCTCCCAGCACGTCCCAACTGGTGACGACGCGAGACGCGACCTCCTGGACTGCGTCGAGATCTGGTGGGAGCTGAGGCTGGCCCCCGGTCGCCACGATCACGACATCGGGATCGAGACCGGTGATCAGATCGCCGTCGGCGTAGGTGTCGTAGCGGATCTCGACGCCGAGCCGCGCGCACTCCGACACGCGCCAGTCGATGATGCCCTGGAGATCCTTGCGGCGTGGATTCCGGGTCGCGAGGTTGATCTGGCCACCGGCCCACGGCATCGCCTCGAGCACCGTCACGCGGTGGCCGCGCTCCCCCGCGACCCTCGCCGCCTCGAGCCCCGCGGGCCCGGCACCGACGACGACGATCTGCCGGACGCTCGGTGCCGGCGCGATCTCATGCGGCATGGTCCGCTCGCGGCTCGTCGCCGCGTTGTGGATGCAGAGCGCCTCACCGGCTTCGTAGATCCGGTCGAGGCAATACGTCGCTCCGACACAGGGTCTGATCTCACCCTCGCGCCCCTCCTCGATCTTGCGCACGATGTGTGGATCGGCGATGTGAGCCCGTGTCATGCCGACCAGATCGAGCTTGCCCTCGCGGATCGCATGGCGAGCGGAAGCGACCTCATCGACCTTCGACGCGTGCATCACGGTGAGGGCGGTGTGCTCGCGCACCATGCCGGCGAAGTCGAGATGCGGTACCGAGCGCATCCCGTGGATCGGGATCACCTCCGTGAGGCCAGCCTCGTGTTCGATGTGACCGCGGATCACGTTGATGAAGTCGATCAGCCCGGCTTCTTCGAAGCGCTGCAGGACGTGCAGCCCTCGTGGTGTGTCGATCCCGCCGGGCACGGTCTCGTCGATCACCATCCGGACGCCCAGGATGAACTCGACCCCGACCCGCTCGCGGATGGCGGTCAGGACGTCCCAGCCGAAGGTCAGGCGTCGGTCGTCGTCGCCACCCCAGGCATCGTCGCGCCGATTCGTGAGCGGCGACAGGAACTGGTCGAAGAGGTGGCCGTACGCCTCCACCTCGATGCCGTCCATGCCGCCCGCCTGCATGCGTTCCGCCGCGTCCGCGTACTTGCCGACGATGCGGTCGATGTCCCAGTCCTCGGCGATCTTCGGGATACCACGGTGGGCAGGCTCGCGCACGGCCGACGCGGACACGATCGGCAGCCAATCGTCCTGTCCCCAACCGGTTCGACGGCCGAGGTGGGTGATCTGGATCATGCACCCCGCACCGTGCTCGTGCACGTCGTCGGTCAGTCGGCGGATCCAGGGCACGATCGCGTCGTCGTACGCGTGCAGGTTGCCGAACGCCGGCGGGCTGTCCTCGGCGACCACCGCCGATCCGGCCGTCATCGTCAAGCCGATGCCTCCCTTCGCCTTCTCGACGTGGTAGGCGCGGTAGCGGTCCTTCGGCATGCCCTCCTCGGAGTACGCAGGCTCGTGCGCCGAGGAGAACACCCGGTTGCGCAGCGTCAGGTGCTTCAACCGGTACGGCTGCAACAACGGATCATCCGACGTCATGACACACCTCCTCGGGGGTAGCGCAACGGCGACGCAGGAGAACGGAATCGAAGCGGAGCGAGTTCGAGTTCGACCATCGTCTAGTACCACATGTCGGGCATCGAGGCCTTCTTGCGTTCGATGAAGTCCTGCAGCGCCTCGTCCGTCGCCTGGTCGAGCGGCGGTGCCTCGTAGTCGGCGAGCGTCTTGCCGACCTGCTCGGCTGCCCGCTCCTCTGTTCGGGACTCGCCGCCGTCGCGCCATTGCTCGAAGCTGTTGTTGTCGGCAGTCGGGCTGTCGTAGAACGCGGTCTCGTAGTGGCGCAGCGTGTGCTGCGAACCGAAGAAGTGCTTCCCGGGTCCGACCTCGTGGAATCCGTCGATCGCGAATTGGTCATCGTCGAGCGAGACACCGTCGAGCCACCGGTGCAGCGCACCGCAGAAGTCGGCGTCCATCATGAACTTCTCGTACCCCATCGACAGACCACCCTCGAGCCAACCAGCGGAGTGCAGCAGGAAGTTCGTCCCACACAGGATCGCCGACATCATCGACATCGTCGACTCGGCCATCGCCTGTCCGTCGGGGATCTTCGATGCAGTGAACGCGCCGGCGCATCGCAGCGGCAGACCGACCCGCCGGGCGAGCTGACCGACCACCAGCGACCCGATCGCCGGTTCGGGGGTCCCAAAGGTCGGTGACCCCGAACGGAGCGCCATCGACGACAGGAAGTTCCCGTAGATCGCAGGTGAGCCCGGCCGAATGAGCTGACCGAGCGCGACGCCGACGAGCGTCTCGGCGTGCGCCTGAGCGATGTCGCCCGCGAGCGTCACCGGACCCATGGCCCCGCCGAGGATGAACGGCACGATCACCTGCCCCTGGTTCGCCTCGGCGTAGGCACGGATCGCTCCGGTCATGGCGTTGTCCCACACGAGGGGTGAGTTGACGTTGACGTTGCCCATGACCACGCAGTTCGAGTCGACGAAGTCGGCGCCGAACAGGATCCGTGCCATCTCCACGGAGTCGCGAGCACGTTCCGGGATGGTCACCGACCCGAGGAATGCCTGGTCGTTGTACTTGATGTGGCTGTAGACCATGTCGAGGTGCCGCTTGTTCACCGGCACGTCGACGGGCTCGCAGATCGTCCCGCCCGAGTGGTGCAGCCACGGTGTCGCGTGGGTGAGCTTGATGAAGTTCCGGAAGTCCTCGAGCGAGGCGTATCGGCGTCCACCGGCCAGGTCGCGGACGAAGGGCGAACCGTACGCCGGTGCCATCACCACGTTGTTCCCGCCGATGACGACCGATTTGTCGGGGTTGCGGGCGTGCTGGGTGAACTCGGTCGGCGCGGTCGCCACGAGCTCACGCACGTGTCCGGGTTCGAACCTGACGCGGGTGCCGTCGATGGCGGCGCCGGCCCGACGGAACTCCTCGCGGTCCTCGTCCTCGTTGACGTCGACCCCGATCTCGGCGAGCAGCTGATCGGCCTTGGCCTCGATCAGGTCGAGCCCGTCGGGGGTCACGAGGTCGTACGGCATCACCTGGCGTCGTATGAACGCCGGGGCTGACGGCCCCGAGTCCGCACCCGTGCGCTCGAGCACCCGTGCGGCTCGTCCTCCCCCTCGTCGTGCCATGTTGATCCCCCTCGTTCGATCTCGGTGGTGCCCGGTTGATTCGTCGTATCGATGTGTCGTCGCGTCGTGGTTGCGGTGTGTCATCGCCTCGGTGTCCGCGGCCGGCGGCTCCGCTCAGCCCATCACCGTGCCGGACGTGATCGCCGGTTCACGGCGTCGTGAGAACGAACCGAGATCGATCTCGTCGCCGGTGAACGAACCGCGGAACCGGAGCGGTTCGGCATCGTGATCGTGGCCGCTCATGGTGGCGTCGATGATCGTCCGCAGGTACTGACCGGCGAGCGGTGCGTTCTTGAACTGGTTGCCGCTCGTGCCGCAGGCCATGAAGAAGCCGTGGAGCGACGAGCGGTCGTAGATGGGCACCCAGTCGTCCGACGCGTCGTACAAGGCCGCGATGCCGCTCGGCTGGTTCGGGACGCCGAGGTCGGGGAGCCGGCGTGCCAGCCGCATCATGTAGGTCTCCCAGACCTCGACGGTTGGGTAGTCGGAGTTGGAGTCGGGGTCGTCGACCCAGTGCAGCTCGTCGCACTCGGGTTCGGTGCAGCCCACCAACAGAGTTCCGCCGGGCTGCGGCCGGAAGTACTGGCCGACATCGAGATCGGCGACGAGCGGCGCGCCGTCGTCGAGGCTCGCGCCCGGTGGAGCCGGGACGGCGAAGACTTCCTGGCGCAGCGCCCGATGCCCGATCGTCATGTCGTCGGTGACGTCGGCGAGGCGGTTGACGTTCGGCGAATGTGGGCCGGCCACGTTGACCACGATCGGCGCGACGATCGAGGATCCGTCACCCAGTGAGACTCCGGTCACGACGTCGTCCGTCCGGTCGATCGCCACGACCTCGGTCCGAAACCGGAAGTCGGCTCCCTCGCGTTTGGCAGCGTAGGCGAGGTTCTTCGCGGCGAGCGAGGGGTCGTCGATGAAGCCGCTGTTGTCGCTGTAGATCCCCGACAGGTGCTCGACGGCGTCGTCGGCGAACGCCGGGTCATCGATCCGCTTGGGCGGGTAGTACTTGCCGGTGTCGAGCCACGGAAAGCGCGCCGCGAGCGCATCGGCGTCGAGGTCGTCGTACGGGATGCCGATCTCGTCCCACAGCGCCATCATGCGGACCCCGTCGTACCCGGTCGTGCGCAGGATCAGGTTGCCGGTCCGGATGAAGCGGGCCATGCCGTCGGGGTCGACCACGCCGAGGTGCGCCTCCCAGTCGAACCACAGCTGCGCGGCTTCCCATGCCGTGAGGATCGCATCGCGGGTCGAGTAGCTGTATCGGATGATCGCCGACGATGCGCTCGTCGAACCAGCGCCGGCGGCGGGTCCCTTGTCGACCACGATCACCTCACGTCCGCCGCGCGCCAACTCGAGCGCGACCGAGGCACCGATGACACCGGCCCCGATCACGACCGCGTCGGCCCGGTTCATCGGTTCGCGCCTCCGCTCATGATCATCTCCTGCCACGCACGCGTCTCGGCGACGGCGTTGAAGGTGAACGAGTGCAGCGCCTCGATCCCGAGCCGTTCGGCGTCATCGGCGAACGCCACGACCATCGCGGTCGGATCGAAGCCACCCGGAGCCATGAGGTGCATCACCGTCGACCGGTTCTTGCTGAGGTAGCGCAGCGACGTGCCGATTCCCAGTCGGGTGCCCATCGTCATCAGCCGGGCGCGATCGACCACGCCCGGGACCCCGAGTCGGACCGGCAGGACGATGCCATCCGCGCGCTCGGACTCGAGCCACGACCGGATCGTGGTCTCGTCGAAGCACATCTGGGTCGAGATCCATCCACCCATTCCGTGCTCGGCGAGGAGGGCCTGCTTGGCGCGCAACTGCTCCTGCACGACCTCGTCGGGGATCAGTGCATGACCGTCGGGGTACCCGGCGACGCCGACGCGGCCGACCCCGGGGTCCGCGTCGAGGAAGTCGCGGAGGAACGAGAGCGCGCCGTCATAGGGACCCGCCGGCTCGGGGGCATCTCCGGCGATGACGTACACCTCGGGCAGCTCGCGCTCGCGTAGCCATCCGGCGATCTTGGCGGCGTCATCGGGCCCCTCGACCATGCGTGCCGCCAGATGCGGGATCGGCCGATGACCGAGCCCGATCAGGTGATCGGTGTACTCGAGCGTCGCCGCGATCCCCTTGGCCGGCGAGCACGTCACGGAGACGTGGGCCCCGGACGGCAGGTCGGTGATCGCCTGCTCGATCGACTTCATCGGCACGATCTCGTAGTGCAGGTTGGCGACCAGTTCGCCCATCGCCATCGAATACGAGGGCTCGGTCGCGGCTGACTCGGGTGGACCGAAGGGCCACATCTTCTTGAGGACGGTCAACACGGTGGATCCTTTCGTGAGGCACCACGACCGATTCGCACTCGTGGCGGAGACCAGCCGACCGACGACCATGGTCGTCGGGCCGGAACCCAGCGTCGGCTGGCGACGGACATCATGCGAACTCGTCCGGCAGTTCGTTCTTGCGGCGTTCGACGAACGCTCGCAGCTCCTCGTCGATGGCGTCGTCGATCGGTGGCGCCACGTACGAGGCCAGCTGCTCCTTCCACACCGAGTTGGCCCGCTGGGCGGCGTCGAGGCCACCCTCCTCGGACCACTGCTCGAAGCTGTTGTTGTCGGCGGTCGTCGTCCGGTAGAACGCCGACTCGAAGTTGGCCAGGGTGTGCGCAGTGCCGAGGAAGTGGTTACCCGGCGGGTTGGTGCGGATCGCATCCAGCGCCTGACCGTTCTCGCTGAGGTCCAGGCCGCGCACGAAGGTCGCCATCGCACCGAGCTGGTCGCAGTCGAGCACGAACTTCTCGTAGCCGATCGCCAGCCCACCTTCCAACCATCCCGCAGCGTGGAGCACGAAGTTCACGCCGCCCATCACGGTCGGCAACAAGGTCGCCGACGACTCGTAGGCGGCCTGGGCGTCGGGCAGCTTGGACGCGCACAACGAACCGCCCGAGCGGAAGGGCACACCGAGTCGCCGCGCGAGCGCAGCGACGGCGTAGAGCACGATCGCCGGCTCCGGCGTGCCGAACGTGGGCGCGCCGCTCTGCATCGACATCGAACTGGCGAACGAGCCGAAGACGACCGGCGCACCCGGACGCACGAGCTGTGTGAACATCATGCCGGCAAGTGCCTCGGCGAGGGTCTGAGCAGCGACGCCGGCCGAGGTCGCCGGAGCCATCGCGCCGGCCAGGATGAACGGCGTGATGATGCACGCCTGGTTGTTGGTCGCGTACACCTCTGCGGCCTCGAGCATCGAGCCGTCCCACACGAGTGGCGACGATGCGTTGATCAGGCTCGTCATCACGGTGCGGTCGGCCAGGTCGCCGCCGAACGCGATGCGCGCCATCTCGACGGAGTCCTCGGCGCGCGATCCGGCGGTCACCGAACCCATGAACGGTTTGTCGCTCCAGCGCAGGTGGGCGTACACCATGTCGAGATGGCGCTTGCTGACCGGGACATCGACCGGCTCACACACCGTGCCACCACTGTGGTGCAAGTACGGCGAACGGTACGACAGCTTCACGAAGTTCTCGAAGTCGCTCAACGTGGCGTACCGGCGACCGCGATCGAGGTCGTGCACGAACGGCGAGCCGTAGTTCGGTGCGAACACGGTGGCGTCGCCGCCGATCTGCACCGAACGGTCGGGGTTGCGGGCGTGCTGGGTGTACACCGGCGGGGCCGAGCTCTGCACGACCTGGCGACACAGTCCCCGCGGGAACCGCACTCGTGTACCGTCGACGTCGGCACCCGCGTCGCGGAAGCGCTCGATCGCCGGCGGATAGTCGCGGATCTCGACGCCGACCTCCTCGAGGATCGTGTCGGCGTTGTGCTCGAGCAGTTCGAGGCCTTCGTCCGAGACCAGTTCGAAGGGGCGCATCGTGCGCGTCAGGAAGGCGGCTGCGCCCTCCACCTCGCCGCTCGAACGCAGAGTGCGCCGGGCGTCGCGCCCTCCGCCACGGCGGCTGCGACGTTCGGCGGAGGCGGGTGTGTCGATGGCGTCGCTCATGCGGGTTGTCCTCGGCGTCGTCGGCGGCCACTGGCTTCGGCCGGTGCGGTGGATGGGACGGGCAGCTCGACGACCGACGCCAGGTGTGGTGTCGGCACCGTGGCGTGCGGGAGCGCCATTGCTGCGACGAACAGCTCCTGGAATCGCGACTCGGTCGCCGTCTCGATCTTGATGATCTCGCGGGCGACCATCTCCATCTCGAGGCGGAGTGACCGCGAGAGGAGCGCTTGCACGGCGCCGGCACCGGCGGCGTTCCCGACCGAGCGCACACAGGCGGGAGGACAATCCGGCACCAGGCCGAGCACCATCGCCCGGACGGGATCGATGTGGGCGCCGAAGGCGCCGGCCAGGCGGATGTCCGCGATCTCGGGAAAGCCGGCCCGCTCGATGAGCAGATCGATGCCGGCGCGCAACGCGGCCTTGGCGAGCTGGATGGCCCGGATGTCGTTCTGGGTGATCGCCACTCGATCATCACCCTCGCCCCAAACCACGTAGGTGTACGTCCGGCCGTCGGCCACCACACGAGGTGTCCGTGCCGCGAGATCGCCGCGGATCACGCCGTTGCAGTCGATGATGCCGGCGAGGAACATCTCGGCGACGACGTCGATGATCCCCGATCCGCAGATCCCGGTGATGCCGGTGGACCCGATGCCGCTCGCGAAGTCGGGATCGTCCGACCACGCATCGACCCCGATCACCTTGAGGCGCGGCTCGAGCGTCGCCGGGTCGATGCGGACGCCCTCGATCGCTCCGGCCGTCGCGCGTTGACCGTTGCTGATCTGGGCACCTTCGAACGCTGGTCCGGTGGGACTCGATGCGGCATAGACGCGGGTGCTGTTGCCGAGCACGATCTCTGCGTTGGTGCCCACGTCGACGAGCAGCTGCATCGCGTCGCCCGCATGGGGACGTTCGGCGAGGACGGCGGCCGCAGTGTCGGCGCCCACGTGGCCGGCGATGCACGGCCCGAGATAGCAGCGGGCGTTGGGCAGGTCGAGGTCGAGGTCGGCGGCCCTGGTGAGCAGTGCCCGATTGGTGGTCAGCGTGAACGGTGCTTGGCCGAGCGGCGTCGGGTCGAGTCCGAGCACGACGTGGTGCATGATCGGGTTCCCGACGATGACGACCTCGAGCACGGCGTCGCGCACCGCCGCGATCTGTTCGACGAGCTCGCCGATCAGCTCGTCGAGCGCGGCGCGCACGACGTCGGTGAGCTCGCGCTCGCCACCGGGGTTCATCATCACGTACGAGACGCGACTCATCAGATCCTCGCCGAACCGGATCTGGGGATTCATCCGGCCGGCGCTCGCCAGCACCGCACCGGTGGTCAGATCGCACAGGTGGCCGGCGATCGTGGTCGATCCGACGTCGACCGCGACACCGTACGCCTCGTCGACGAACCCGGGCCAGACGGCCACCACCTGATCGGCGTCGTCGACGACGACGGTCACGGCACCGTGGCCACGGGCCAGCGCGGGCTGCAGCATCGCGAGCGCTCGCAGTGGGACGTGCGGCGCCTCACGACCGTGCTGGCTCACGACCGCCTCACGAATCAGATCCGCGGTGCTGACGTCGTCGCCGAGCTCGGCGTCGCCGACCTCGATGTACCACAGCGTGAACGACGGGTCGACCACCATCGGCGGCAGGTCGAGATCCTTGCGAACCACCTGGCGGTGCACCTGGCTGGCGGCGGGGACATCGACGACGACGTCGCCACACACCGTCGCCGCACAACCGAGCCGGTGCCCGTCGGCGAGCGGCCGGTGGCCGCGGTAGTCGGTCTCGATCGAGGTGGCTGGCCCGAGCGAGTCGGGCGTGACGACGAGCGCCCACTTGGAGTACGTGCCGGGCGACGCCGCCACCTGGCAGCGGCCGCAGATCCCGCGACCACCGCACACCGTGTCGAGATCGGCACCGAGTCGGCGCGCAGCGTCGAGCACGGTGGTGCCGTGCTCCACCGTGCCGCTCAGGCCCGACGGCGTGAAGACGATCCGGTGATCGTCCACGGTGGTCCGATCACCCAGCCGGGCGCCGGCGGCGCCGGCCCTCTCGTGCGCCGCGACTGCCCTCGCCCTGCGGCGCGTTCGGGTCGCGGTTGACTCGGATCCAGGCTGCGCAGTCGCGGTCGGTGCCCATCAGCACGTCCGCAGCCATGACCGCCGACTTCACCTCGGCATGCATCGGGTTCATGATCGCCGACGTCATGCCCGACGCGATCGCCATCGACAGGAACGTTCCCGTCACGGCGTGGCGGTTCGGCAACCCGAAGCTCACGTTCGACGCACCGCAGGTGGTGTTGACCTTGAGCTCTTCGCGCAGTCGGCGGAGCAGCCGGAAGGCCTGCTGGCCGGCGGTGCCCATCGCCCCGATCGGCATCACGAGCGGATCGACGACGATGTCGCTCACCGGGATGCCGTGATCGGCGGCACGGTGGACGATCTTCTCGGCGACCGCGAACCGAACGTCGGGATCCTCCGAGATGCCGGTCTCGTCGTTGGAGATCGCGACGACGGCAGCGCCGTACCGCGCGACGAGGGGGAGGACCCGTTCGAGCACCTCGTCCTCGCCGGTGACGGAGTTGACGAGCGGCTTCCCCTGGTAGACGGCCAGCCCTGCCTCGAGCGCCTCGATGATCGAGGAGTCGATCGACAGCGGGACGTCGGTGAGCGACTGCACCAGCTGTACCGCACGAGCGAGCAGCGCCGGTTCGTCGGCGAGCGGGATTCCGGCGTTGACGTCGAGCATGTGCGCCCCGGCGGCGACCTGTGCCAGCGCGTCGGCCTCGACCCGGCTGAAGTCGCCGTTCTTCATCTCCTCGGCGAGCAGCTTGCGTCCGGTGGGGTTGATGCGCTCGCCGATCATGACGAACGGACGATCGAAGCCGATCACCACGTCCCTCGTGGCCGAGCTCACGAGTGTCTCCGTCATTGAGATCCTCCATCTGTGTCGTCAGTTTCGAGCTCTTCATCGAGCTCTTCGAGTGCGTTCAGGGTGTCGCGGTCGACGGCCTCGTCACCGAGATCGGCGAGCCGGCCGCCGGCGAACGCGAGCCGGCCGAGGTAGTCACGCGAGTACGCCTGCTCGAGTCGCGCCGCCTCCGAGTCGGCGGCGGCGGTCACGTCGTCGCCGCATGCTGACGCGGTGCGGCGCCATTGGGCGATGTCCTCGTCGGCGGTGTAGATGTTCGCCTTGCGCTTGGCGCGATCGATGGCGCGCTGGAACTTCGACGACAGCACGACCTGGTATCGGTCCCGGCCGGCCTGACCGTTGACCTGCGCCGGGATGTCACGCCAGTAGATCGTGACGATCTCGGGACCTGCCCCGCGCCGTGGCATCAGGCCACCGCCCTGCCGACCGACACGCGCACTGCCTCGGCAAACGGTTCGAGTCCGGTCGACTCGATGACGAGATCGAGCCCGAGTTGGGCGGCCGCCCGCTCGCCGGCAGCGACGATCGCAGGCGTTGCCGTCTGGGTCAGCAACACGACTCGGCGATAGTTCCCGAAGTAGAGGTCGCGCAGCTCGGGATGGCGGTCGAGACCCAGGCCCTGCCACACGATCGCCTCGAAGTGCTTCGCGAGGTAGTCGGTGAGGTAGAAGCTGCCGACCTCCTCGTCGTGCATGACGGCGAAACGCTCGCCACCGGCGAAGAACTCGTAGCAGTGGTCGCCCGGCAGCCGTGTGACGTCGCGGTCGACCTCGTCGATGAAGGCGTCGAGTCGACCACCGGTGCCGCAGTCGGCGTATCCGAGGAACACGGGTCGATCGACGGGTTCGTCCGCCAGGCGCGCCTCGATCGCCGGAACGATCCGTTCGGGCCGGTTGTGCAGCGGTGCGGGGAGGTACTCGACGTCGACGATGTCGGTGAGCCCGTCGCGGTCGAGCACCGATCGCAGCTCGCGCACCAGCGCCCCGCACGCCAGCACGAGTGGTCGATTCACGTCACGGAGGGCCCGGCCGGCTCGGCGGAGCGCAGCCGCCGTGCGTTGACGAGCTCCTTCGCGGTCTCCGCCGCCACGGCGGCGTCGCGGCAGTACGCGTCGGCACCCACGGCGGTGCCGAATTCCTCGTTCAGCGGGGCGCCGCCGACGAGCACGATGTACTTCTCTCGGAGTTGACGCTCATCGAGCGTGTCGATCACGACCTTCATGTAGGGCATCGTGGTCGTGAGCAGTGCAGACATCCCGAGGATGTCGGGACGGTGCTCCTCCAGCGCGGCGAGGAATTTGTCGACATCGCAGTTGATCCCGAGATCGACGACCTCGAAGCCCGCACCCTCCATCATCATCGCGGTGAGGTTCTTGCCGATGTCGTGGATGTCGCCCTTGACCGTGCCGATCACGATCTTGCCGATCGACTCGACACCCGTCTCGGCAAGCAGGGGCCGCAGGAGCTCCATGCCGGCCTTCATCGCGTTGGCGGCCAGCAGGACCTCGGGCACGAACAAGATGCCGTCCCGGAAGTCGATGCCGACGATGCGCATCCCCTCGACGAGCGCGTCGTTGAGCACCTTGTCGGCGCTCCAGTTGCGATCGAGCAGGATCGTCACGCCCTCGACGATCTCGTCAGCGAGGCCGTCGTAGAGGTCGTCGTGCATCTGCTTGACGAGTTCGTCGTCAGGCAGCGTGGCGAGGTCGATCTCGTCGTAGTCGTCGTCACTCACGTGGCCCCCAAGGGATGTGCCAGGGAGTCTCGTCAGCGAGACTCCGGAATCCATGATGCGGAACGCTTCCGCATCGTGGAACACGATATCACCTCGAACCCCGCGCGTCACCCCGGGGGCGCCGCCGCGTGCTGTGGTGCCGACCGCGCTCAGCCGTCGCCGTCGCGCCGGTGTCGACCGGCGAGCCGATCAGAGATCCGTCGACCGGCTTCGACGACCGACGCCGCGATCGATGCCGAGTCGCCGGGGGCCGGAAAGCGGTACGACGGGCCGTGGGAGTGCACGGCAGCGATGACCGTGCCGGCGGGGTTGACGATCGGTGCGGCGACGGAGTTCAGCCCTTCCGACATCTCCTCGTAGACCCACGCGAAACCGGCACGTCGGATCTCGTCGAGACGCCGCGCCAACACCCCCGGATCAGTCACCGAATTGTCGGTCCATGCTTCGAGCGGCCCGTCGAGGAACGAGCGTCGGACCGGTTCGGGCGCGAAGGCCATCAGAACCAGCCCCGACGAGACCACATGGGCATCAACGCTCTCGCCCGTCCAGTCGCGCACCTGGACCTGATGATCGCTGTCGACCTGGTCGTAGTAGTAGACGCGCGATCCGTCGAGCATCCCGAGGCCGGCCGCCTCGTCGATCTCCTCGACGAGCTCGAGCAGATGCGGCCGCGCCAGCGCGATCAGGTTGCGGCCGGGGCTCGCCGACGCGGACAGATCGATGATGAGCTCACCGAGGCCGTAGACCCCGAGGAGGTCGCTCTGCTCGACGGCGCCGAGCTCGACGAGCGTGCCCAACAGTCGCGACACGGTGCTCTTGGGCAACGCCGTGCGGTCGGCGATCTCGGAGACGCCGGCGGGGCCCCCTGCGAGGGCGCGCAGGACCGAGAACGCCCGCTCGACCGACTGCACCGTTGACATCGCCCACGACTCCCTTCCTCGCCAGCATTCCACAATGCGGAACGGTTCCACAATCAGATCCCATCGTTCGGAACCGCGCCGGAGTTGTAGCGTGCCGCGTCGTGGACAGTGTGTCGGTCGTCGACGACGGCGGTTCGACGTCGGCGCACGCACGCGATGAGCCGGCCGATGCCACCGGTGAACTCGGACCGATCACCCACTCGCTGGTGTGGGCGACGTGGGCGCTCTTCGTCGGACTGGGGTTCATGCTCACCGGCGCCGGGCTGTTCGGCACGGTGGTCGGCGTGCGATCCGAGCTCGACGGGTTCCCCACGCTGACGATCGGCCTGATCAGCGCCGGCTACTACTTGGGGTTCCTGATCGGGTCGCGCGTCGCCCTCCGCGCTGCTCGGTCGGGTCGGGCACATCCGGGTCTTCGCTGCGCTGGCCTCGGTCCTCGCTGCTGCGATCCTCACGACGGGCATGATCGTGACGCCGGTGGCGTGGATCGGGCTCCGGGTCATCGCGGGTGCGTGCCTCGCCGGCCAGTACGTCGTGGCCGAATCGTGGCTCAACCACATCGTCAACAACGAGAACCGCGGACGGATCCTCAGTCTGTACTCGCTCACCACCATCGTCGCGTACGGCATCGGTCAGTTCGGGATCACCGTCATCGACCCCACCGCACTCACGGCCTTCGGCATCGCCGCCGTCCTGATCTCGCTCGCGGTTGCACCCGTCGCGCTCTCGGAGGAGGCGGCCCCACCGATGCTCGCCAACCCGGCACGCATGCCGATGCGGGAGTTGTTCGCGATGGTGCCGACCGGGGTGATCACCTCGACCTTGGTCGGCGTCGCCCACGGTGCCTTCCTCGGCCTCAGCGCTGTCTACGCCACCCGCTCGGGGCTGTCCCGAACGGAGATCGGCGTGTTCATCTCGATGCCGACGATCGGCAGCCTGCTCTTCCAGGTACCGATCTCGGCCGCCTCCGACGACATCGACCGGCGAGCGGTCGGCGCGCTCGCGGCGTTCACCGCGGCGTCGGCAGCGACACTGCTCCTCGTCAGCGGACCGGACCACTGGCTGGGCTTCGTCGCGATGGCGCTCATCGGAGGCACCACCTACCCGCTCTACTCGATCGCCGGCGCGTACACCAACGACTGGGTCCCGACCGAGAAGCTGACGGCCGCTGCCTCCCAGCTCGTCATCTTGTTCGGAGCCGGTGCGTTCACCGGCCCGTTCATCGCGTCGATCGTGATGGCGCTCGTGGGTGCGGAGGGGTTCGTCTGGACCACGATCGGCGTTCACGGTGTGATCGCCCTGTTCCTCACCGTGCGCATCACCCAGTTCCGTGCTCCGATCCGCGCCAAGCCGTGGAACGAGGTCGCGATCGCCGGGCGCGTGTTCTACATCCCTGCGACCGTGGTCGGCACCGGCCGGCGCATCCGTGCGAGCCGAAACCGGCGGGTACCGACCATCGGCGAGGACTGACGACCCGGGTCAGAGACGCATGCCGGCCATGCGACCGTCGTAGATCGCGTGCACCGCCAACCGGGCGGCGAGCGCGTCGCCCACGACGTGGACCGGCGTGTCGACGCCGGTTGCAGCGAGCTGATCGGCGACCATCGTCTCGGACACGTTCGTCGTCGCCAACACGAGCGTGTCGGCCGTCAGGACCCGCTCGCTCCCGTCGAGATAGCTGCGGACGGTCGCGCCGTGCTCACCCCACGCCGCGACCACCGCCTCGGTGATCCAGTCGACACCGAGCTGGGCGAGACGGGCTCGCAACTCCCAGTCGCCGGCGGTGCGCTGGATCCAGTACCCGATCAGCGGCCACGACGAGACGATCGTGACGCGGTGACCGCGTTCGGCCAGATGCCAGGCCGTGCCCGTGCCGCGCCAATCACCGACGTCGTCGACCACGATGACCCGCTCGCCGGGGCGGACATTGTTCGACATCACGTCCTCGATCGAGCACGCATCGGTGCGATCGACACCGGGCATGACGTCCTGGGTCGGGTTGAACCGCTGGAAGCCCGTCGCGCCGGGTTGCGACCCGGTGGCGACGACGATCTCGTCGGCTCCGAACGCGGTGGCGTCGTCGCCGTCGAGGGGTGTGTTGAGCAGGACGTCGACCCCGAGCTGGGCGAGCTGTCGCACGTACCACTCGATCAGCTCGGTGATCTGGGAGCGTCTGGGTTGCAGCCCGGCGAGGCGGAACGCTCCACCCAACGCGGGTCCGGCCTCGGCGAGCGTCACCCGATGACCCCGTTCGGCTGCGACCCTCGCGGTCTCGAGCCCGGCCGGGCCGCCGCCGATCACGAGCACGGTCTTGACCTGGTCGGCCTGCTCGAAGGTGTCGCCGCCCCACTCGAACTCACGACCGGCGGACGGGTTGACCAGACAGGAGATCCAGTAGTCGCGCGAGCGGCGGCCCCAGCACATCTGGTTGCACGAGATGCAGCCGCGGACGTCCTCGGGGCGACCATCGAGCGCCTTGCGGACGAGGTGGGGGTCTGCGATCTGGCCGCGCACGATGCTGACCATGTCGGCCTGGCCCGACGCAACGACGTAGTCGGCGTTCTCGGGGGTCCGGATGTGGCTCTCGGCCTGCACCCTGGCGTGGGTCACGGCCCCCTTCAGCGCTTCGGCCATCTCGACACCGAGCTTGTCCGCGAACTGGAAGGTGGGCATCAGGATCCCGAAGTTGAAGTAGCTCCCGGTTCCGCACGTGATGTAGTCCATGAGCTCGCGCTCGTCGTGCCACGCTGCGATCTCGCACAAGGCATCGGTCTGCATCGCGACCTCGACGGTCGGGTCGACGCTGGTCGCGAGCCCGATGATGAAATCGTCGCCGACCTGCGACCGGATGCGCCGGAGTATCTCGGACGAGAATCGCATCCGATTCTCGAACGAGCCGCCCCAGCGGTCGCTCCGCCGGTTCGACCACGGCAACCAGAACTGGTCGACGACGGCGTTGTAGGCAGCGAAGATCTCGACACCGTCGAAGCCGCACCGCTGCGCACGGACGGCGGCGTCGACGAAACCGTCGATGACCTCCTCGATCTCGCGCTCGGTCATCGCGTGGCTGCCGTCGCTGTCGTGATAGCTCGGGAGTCCCGACGGCGACCACGACTCGCGGAACGAGTTGTCGAAGTCGCCGTGCTGACCGACGTGGTAGAGCTGGTGGACGATCGTGGCGCCCTCGGCGTGGATCGCGTCGGTGATTCGTCGGAAGGGCTCGATGATCGAGTCGTCGCCGTGTCGGAAGTTGCCGCGGGTGAGCACGGCGGTGGCATGGACCGGAACAGGTTCGACGACGATCATCGCCGCACCCCCACGTGCCCGCTCGACGTAGTACCCGAGGTGTCGGTCACCGGGCAGCCCACCCTCGCTCATGTTGGCGGTGTGGGCACCGAAGTTGATCCGGTTGCGCAGGGTTCGGTGGCGCAGCTGCAGCGGGCGCGCGAGGTGGGGGAACATCGCGGTCCCGTCGGTCATCGTGCGTTCCAGATGTGCTGAGCCGTCATCAGGTCGAGGTGGCCACCGCCACCGTTCTCGAACATCGTGATGGCGCCCGGGCCGGATCGCCCGGTGTGCTCGCCCCGACAGAGCTCGAACAGGTCGGCTCGCACGGCGTCGGCCTCGATCGTGCCCGCGCTGGTCGGGATGACCAGGTCGCCGCTCTCGTGCACCGCCGCCTCGCGGGAGTCGACGAAGATCTCCGCCCGCGTCACGACGTCGTCATCGACCTCTCGATGATCGGGCAGGAACGCGCCGACGCAGTCGACGTGGGTCCCGGGTCGCAACAACTCGCCTCGGATCAACGGCTTCATCGTCATCGTGGCCGTCGAGATGATGTCGGCCGCCGCGACGGCACCATCGAGATCGTCGACGACCTCGTCGGCGGCGCCGGAGTCGACGACGGCCGCCGCCTTGTCGGCCGAGCGGTTCCAGATCAACACGCGTTCGATCGATGGTCGCACCGACCGGTGGGCGGCGATCAGGTGGACGGCCAGCCCACCGGCTCCCACCATGAGCAGGGTTCTCGAGTCCGGCCGCGACAGCAGCTTCGATCCCAGTGCCGAGTCGGCCGCCGTCTTGCGGTACGTGAGCTCGGTGCCGTCGATCATCGCGAGCGGGACGCCCGTTCCGCCGTCGAAGAGCAGCACGACGGCCTGGACCGACGGCAGCCCGTGATCGACCGGGTTGTCGGGGAAGATCGTGACGAGCTTGATGCCGATCGCGCCCCCATCGTCGCCGTCGGGCTGCCAGGCCGGCAACGCCATGAACTTCTCCGCCGAACCCCCGGGCCCGTAGACGATCCGCTCGCAGAGCGCGGCCGGTCGCCGATGCGCCTCATCGAACGCGTCGACGAGATCGCCGTAGGGCGCGAGGCGGGCCACGTCGTCGGCATCGAAGATCGCGACGTCTCGCAGCGCTGCCATCTCGATCAACCCGCTCCCTGCAACTGCGTCGGTCGCCCCATGCGCAAGCGAGTCTCGCACGAAGAGCACAGGCACCAGCGAGCCGAGTACACGTCGAGAATCCGAGATTCCTTCGAAGGAGTTCGACGGTCGGATGCGTCGCCCTCGACGGACGTGCGAGGCGAGGACGCGTCGAGTCGGGGCACCGTCGAGCCGGGGGCACCGTCGAACCGCACGGAAACGGCGCCGGCGTGCGCCCGGAGGCGGCGCTCGGGACATCGGGGGAGCACCGTGCCGGGAAGACCGGCTCGCCCCGCATCATCCCTGCTCAACAGTTGCTGATCGAACACGTGTTCGATATGATGACGCCATGTTCGACGATCTCCTCGACGGTCTGATGGAGTTGCCGGCAGCGGCGCTCGACGGCCGCATCCGGGAGATCGAGCTGGAACGTCGGCGACTCGACGCCGAGCTCGCCGCTGCGATCGCGGTCGCCGAGCGTCGTCAGCTCCCCGCCGTCGACGGGCACCGCACCACGAACGCCTACCTCCGGGCGACACTCAACTGTTCGAACGCCGAGGCGAGTCGCCTCCGTGGCCTCGCACGAACGGTCGACCGGGTCGACGGCATCGGTGACCGCTGGCTCACCGGGGCCCTCGGGCGCTCCCAGGCACTCCGCTTCGCCGGAGTCCTCGGCAACCGCCGGATGCGCGGCCGGTTGCCGGAGTTCGCACCGATCCTGCTCGACCACGCAGAGCAACTCCCCTTCCGCGATTTCTCGCAGTGCGTCGAGCGATTCGTCGCCCGGGCCGACGAAGACGGCGCCCACGACGCTCGCGACGACTCCATCGAACACCGCGACGCCTACGTCCACCACCTCGGCCATGCGGTCGACATCTCGGCGAGTGGCGGCGACGGGCTGACAACGGCGGAGCTGATCACCATCCATCAGCGGTTCACCGAGGCCGAGTACCGAGCCGATGTCGACGCTCGACGGGCAGAGTTCGGCGACTCCGCCGACCGGCATCCGCTGCCACGCACGGCACGACAGCGCCGGTTCGACGCTCTGGTCGCGATCTTCCGCCGAGGCGCTGCCGCCGAAGGCCTCGGCTCGACGAGCGACCCGCTCGTCAACGTCGTCATCGATGCCGGCACGTGGGCACGGGTGCTCGCCGAGTCCGGGCTCGCGCCCATCACGACGCTCACCGGTCGAGCCGTCGATCCGTTCACCGGGCTCTCGCGAGCGACCGAGCTGCTCGACGATCTCGTCGCGTCACCTGAGCAGCTCGCCGACGTTCGATGCGAGACCAGCAACGGGGTCGCGCTGCATTCTCACGACGTGCTCAGAGCCGCGTTGGCCGGGCACGTCCGCCGGGTGATCGTCGACGCCGGCGGCGTCGTGGTCGACCTGGGTCGACGTCAGCGGCTGTTCTCCGGCTCCGCCCGTGACGCAGCACGGGTGCTGTTCGTGCGCTGCGAACACCCGGGATGCGAGCTCCCTGCCGACCTGTGCGAGATCGATCACGTCGTCGAGTGGGTCGACGGCGGCAGCACCCACCAGGCGAACGCGCGTGTGCTCTGCAGCAGCCACAACACCGACAAGACCCGCAGACGATGGCGATCCAGACGGGCCACCGATGGCCGCACCTACACGGTCCGAGCCGATGGCACGATCATGCTCCCCGTCGGCGTGCGAGCGCCCATCTTCCCCGACGAGGACGACGCGGAGCCAGTCGACGACATCGAGCACGTGACCCTCCTCGCCCGCGAGGCGAGCATCGTCTCTCCGTGCCGCGTGATCGGCACGAGAGCGGCGGCGCGCCAGGTCGCCCAGGCAGGGTCGGCGCACAGCGCGAACACATCCTCGCTGCCGATCATCGAAAAGGAACAGCGGGTTCATCGGCCGCGAATGTCGATCAGGTCCCCCTCGACGCAGGTTGCGGCACGATTCGGCGCTCCGGAGCTGGCGGCGAGCTCGCCGATGGCCTGAGCTGGAACTCGGCTCAGCTCAACTCGGACTCGCAGAGCATCTTGATGTCGGCGTGCTGCCACGGTCGTCCGGGTGTGGATGACCTTCGCCCCTACCTCCTCAGAACGACCCGACGGGAGAATCGACTTGCCGATCACGCCGCGACACCGGACATGTCCGTGGGACGAGGGTTCCCGATCTGCGACGTTCGGCAGAGGGAGGCATCGGAGGTGATTCGCGACTCCGTCGAGTGTCGGTGCGACGTGCCGAGCGCAGACGGGTTCGTCGACGCGTCAGGCGGCCAGCATCGGTTCGAGCAGGTTCTCGAGTACTTCGAACGAGAAGTGGCGCCGGCCGAGTTCGAAATTGTGATCGGCGATGGCCGCACGCCGCTCCGGATCGCTCAGCACTCCTCGAATCCCGTCGACCGCCTCGTCGGTGAGTTCGTTGTCCTCGATCTGGATCGTCTCGAAACCCTTGGAGCCGATGTCCGGCCAGTAGACCGGCTTGTAGTTGTTGACGAAGATCGGCACCCGCGCCGCGAGTGCCTCGACGAATGCGTTCCCGAAGCCCTCGTAGCGACTGAAGTAGGTGCAGGCCGTCGCATGCGCGTAGCTGTCGGAGATCGAGAAGATCGGTGCGCCGTCCGAGCGGGTGCGGCGGACGTTGGCAAAGTGGTCGCTCGCGAACCGGACCTGGTCGGGTTGGGGCAGCTGCGCGGCACGAGCACGGAGTTCGCCCAGGTACTCGGCCCGGTAATCGTCAGTGGCAGGGCCGGTGATCACGAGCTTGACGCGAGGATCGTCGAGCCGCCCGACAAGGTCGATGGCCGTCTCGATGCCCTTGCGGCGCACGATCCGCGTGACCTGGCACAGCACGATGTCGTCGTCGACGAGGCCGAGACGCTGGGGCAGATCACGGTTGTAGTCATCGCGGCGACCGAAACCGGACTCGAAGTCCATGACGTTCGGCACGACCTCGGCCGCGATGTTTCGCTCGGCCCGCAGCGACTGCTGGCAGTGGCTGTTGATGACGACGTGCGCAAGGTTGGGCAGCTCGGGCGGGAAGCACTCGTCGATGATGTCGCGCACGCCCGCGAACCGAGTGGAGTAGCGGTCGCCCCGCTCCCAGTGGAAATCGTGATCGTGCGCGATGGTCGGGATACCGGTGAGCTCGATGACACGCTTGAGCGCCATCCCCATCCGGAGATGGCAGGGCAGCGTGGTCGAGTTCTGGGTGATGAGCAGATCGATCCGGTTCGCCGTCAGCCACCGGAGCACATCGCGCTCGATGTCACCGGCCTCGCGACGAAGGCCGGCGACGAGCTCGCTCTCGTCCGCGTCCTGGACGAAGAATGCATCGTCCTGCTCCCGGATGGTCGCGGGGTGCGAGAAGGCGAGTTCCTCGAGCACGGTCACATTCGCCATCGGTGCCTCGAGCTCACCGGTGAGGATGTGCACCTCGTGGCCCATGCGGCGCACAACTGCGATCCACTTCTCGGCTTCGAGCGCGACACCATCGATGCCGCCGATGCGTCCGATGACGATTCCGATTCTCATTGCGCCCTAGATGGTCCGGCTGTCGAGTTGATACGCCAGAAGATACCGGCGCTCCCCGAACGTCCGGCGGGACCCTTCACGAGCACTCGACGACGGTGTCGGAAGAAGCGGGCGCACACACCACCCTCTCCCGTGACGGAGTCCCTATGAGATTCAACGATCTGCTTCGCTACGACATCGACCACGGCCACCACATCAGTACCGTCCTCGACCAGTTGGCGAGAATCCAACCCGAGCCGTGGGAGGTCGATCTCCGAACGGGCATCCGACGAGGCACCGCTTTCCTCACCTTCGCGTACGACATCGACGGGGTCTCGATGGAGATCCTCAAGTACGGGCGCTGCCTGCAGCGCATCGTGCCGGGTGCGTCGATCCATTGCATCGGTGGATCGTTCGGCGACAAGGCCGACGTCGTACTCGACCTCGACTGGCACCGATTCGAGCTGCCCGGGGCGGACGGATGGGACAAGTGGGACGACGGGAAGTGGTTCTCGCTCATGTTCTACGATGACCTCCCACCGGGCAGCGCCAAGTCCAGCGAGCTCGCCAACGAGATGTGGCGTCAGGCGATCGCACTGGCGCAGCAGTTGGTGGCCTACATCGAGAAGCACCAGATCGGGATGTTGTTCACGGTCAACACGAACTCCAACCCCGGCAACGTGGCACTCGCGATGGGGATCGTGTTTGCCGCCGAGACCACCGGCTGCGTCGTGATCAACAACAACCATGATTTCTACTGGGAGGGTGGCAAAGCCGGATGCAAGCGCAACCCCGGCGAGTTGCCGGGCCCGCGGGACCACTTCTTCCGGAACCACGACAACGAGGAATTCTTCGGTGTCTTCCAGCGCATGTATCCCTGGAACGCCTCGCGCTGGGTGCAGGTCAACATCAACTCACTCCAGAGTCGCCGCCTGATCGACCGGCTGCACTTCGCCCCTGGCCAGATCTTCACGATCGGCACCGGACTCGACCCGACGTTCTTCCGGGAGCCGACGCCCACGACCAGGCAGGTCGCCCGGTTCAAGATGAGCCACGTCCTCGGGGGCGATCGGATCGTGCAGACCACCCGGATCGATCGTTTCCGCGAGTCGGTCGCCGGCTGGATGATCGACCAACACCCCGTGGTGCTCGGTCGTCGACCGTGCGCGTTCGACATCACATCGCACGACGCCCTGTACCTGCTCCAGCCGACACGGATCGTCGCGCGCAAGCGGATCTGGCGCGACTGGGACCTGATCGATTCGTTGATGAGCCACCGAGCGTTCCGCAGTGTGTTCGAGCGTCGGCCCGAGATGACCCTCACGCTGCACATCACCGGGCCAGTTCCGATCGAGCACCAGCTGTGCCTCGAACGCGTGCTCGACGCGTTCCAGAGCGTGCTCGACCGGTTGCCGACCGCCATCGGCGACCGGATCTTCCTCGCCCTCTCGGCGGGCGCTCAGCGTCATCCGTCGATGGACGACGAGATCGACATCGTCGAGATCTACCAACTCGCCGATCTGGTCGTCTTCCCGAGTCTCACGGAAGGCCGCGGTCTGCCGATCGCCGAGGCCGCAGCCGCGGGGATCCCGATCGTGTGCAGTCACTACGACCCACCTGCGGTGTTCGCCGAGGTCGTGGGCATGCACCTCCCGGCCGAGGATCAGATCCTGTACGAGGACTTCCCGGACGGTGAGATCCCCGTCCGGCTGCTCGACCGGGTCACCTCGATCCTGCTCGAACCGGAGGGCGAGGCCGAACGCATCGCCCACAACCGTGAGGCGGCGCGTCGCCGCTACTCACTCGACGTCCTGCAGGAGTCGCTCGCGCAGGTGATCGAGCACCTCGAACCCACCGTCAGGAGTCAATGATGCACATCTGTTTCCTCGAAGACACCCACCTCCACGGCGGCACCCAGATCTGGGTGTCCGAGGCGATCCGGGTCTGCCTCGCAGCGGGTCACGAGGTGACGGTGCTGACCGTCGAGGACGGGTACAACCACCGCGACGCCGTCCAGACCGAGGCCCGAGTGGTCACCTACGGGTGGGACGATGTCGTCCGTCAGGACGCCGAGCAACAGCGGATCTGGACCGAGGCGCTGGTACCGGCCGACGTCACGGTCTGCACCGTGCATCCGCCCAGGGACGGGTTCCACTGCTCGATGTTCGCCGCCAAGTGCATCGCCGAGGGGGGGTTGAACACGGTCCTCCAGCCGAAGACCGGGACGATCATGCCGGACTACATCCGCGACTATTACGTCCCACGCGAGGACATCCGGTGCCACGTGATCTGCATCACCGACTTCACCCGTCGCTACCTGATCGACACCTACGGCATCCCGGAAGACCGGGTCAGCCTCATCTACCAGGGCACGGAGCTGTCGATCTTCTCACCTGACCCGGCGCGCGCAGCGGAGGCCAAGCGACGGTACCCGGTGCCAGTTGACTCGGGCCCGATCCTCGGCAATGTCGGCTCGTTCGAGCACCGGAAGGGTCAAGTCATCCTGCTCGAGGCCTTATCGAAGGCGCTGCCGGAACTCCCCGACGTCCATCTGCTCCTGGTCGGTGACGGACCCGATGAGGAGATGCTGCGCGAGCAGGTGACGCACTTCGGACTCGACGGGCACGTGAGCTTCTTCCCGTTCACGCGGGAGCCGGCACACGTGTTCGAGGTCATCGATGCGCTCGTGCTCTCGAGCACCTACAAAGAAGGACTCCCCAACGTGATCCTCGAGGCACTCGCGATGGGGGTCCCGGCGATCTCGACGCGCATCGCGGGCACGCCCGAGGTGGTGCACGAAGGAGAGACCGGCCTCCTGGTTCCGATCGGTGACATCGATGCGCTCACCACGGCGATCGTCGAGCTCGGCAGCGACCCTGTAGCTCGAGAGCGGATGGGCGAGGCCGGCCGGCGACTCATGCACGACGGCTTCGACAAGCAACTGCAGTTCGGCGCCTTCCTCGATCACTTCGACGAGATCACCGAAGCGCTCCGCTGACCACGTCCGCGACCGCCCGAACGCGTCAGGCCGACCGCCTTGGAACGACATCCGGCAACGACGAGCGGGCGTAGACGTGGCCGGTGTCGTCGGGGCCGAGTCCCACGATGACACGTTGGCCGACTCGACGTCCGCAACCTCGCAGGCGTTCGCCTCGATCCTGCGCAGTTCGGGATCGTGGCGAAGGGGTGACCGACGACCCCACTGCGTAGCACATGTGCCGTCGCCACACACCTCGATGCCGGCGGCGATTCAGACGTCGAGCCGCGGCGCACCGTGGCCATGTCGCCGAGCTCGAGGAGCCGTGTCGCCCCGACCGTCGTTCCACCGTCGACGATCCGAGAGGCTTCGACCTCTACGAAAGCGAATGTCCTGTCGGGTTGGTCCTCCGGTCAGATCGCGCCGAGCATGCGCGCCGCCTCGACGGTGTTCTCGAGGAGGCAGCCGATCGTCATCGGTCCGGTGCCGCCGGGCATCGGCGTGATCGCGCCTGCGACCGCCTGGACGGCGTCGAAGTCGACATCGCCGACGATGCCCGACTCGGAGCGGGAGACACCGACGTCGATCACCGCCGCGCCCGGCTTGACGTGATCGGCGGTGATCATCCGTGCCTGCCCGGCGGCAGCCACGATGATGTCGGCCTCGCGACACACCTCGATCATGTCGGGGGTGCGAGAGTGGGCGAGCGTGACGGTCGCGTCGACACCCTTGCGACCGAGCAGCAGGACCTGGGGCAGGCCGACCAGGGTGGATCGACCGACGACGACCGCCCGTTTGCCCTTGATCTCGACGCCGTACCGTTCGAGCAGGCGCATGACCCCGAGCGGGGTGCACGGGACGTGACCGGGAAGACCCCGGACCAGGCGTCCCATCGAACGCTCGGTGAGACCGTCGATGTCCTTCTCCGGTGGCAGCAGTGCGAGCACCGGCTCGGGATCGAGGTGGCTCGGCAACGGGAGCTGGACGAGGATGCCGTGTACCGACGAGTCCTCGACGAGCGCCTGCACGGCAGCCTCGACCTCGGCCTGCGTCGACTCCTCGGCGAGCTCGATCCCTTTGGAGACCAGTCCGGCCTCCTCGGCCTTCTTGTGCTTCATGCGGACGTAGATCTGGCTCGGCTTGTCGCCGCCGACCAGAACGGTCGCGAGGCACACCGCCGGACCGCCCGCCGCCTCGATCTCGCCTCGGATCCGGGCGACGATCTCGTCGCGCAGCCGGTTGCCGTCCATCAGCACGGCACCGCCGGCAGTGCGTTCGAATTCGCTCATGATCAGGACAACCCCACGATCTCGCCGTCGTCGTCGAAGTCGATGCGCGACGCCGCGGGTGCGGTGCCCAGGCCGGGCATCGTTCGCATCTCGCCGCAGATCGGGTAGACGAACCCGGCACCGACGGACGCTCGCGCCTCGCGCACCGTGAGGGTGTGACCGGTGGGTGCCCCCTTCAGCGATGCGTCACCGGAGATCGACAGGTGGGTCTTGGCGATGCAGACGGGCAAGCCGCCGAAGCCGTTGTCCTCGTAGTTCTGGAGCTGCTTGCTGGCAGCCGAGGTGTACTCGACCCGTTCGGCGCCGTAGATCGTGGTGGCGACCGACTCGATCTTGCGCTTGAGCGAATCGTCGTCGGCGTACAGGAAGTGGAAGCCGCTCGGCTCCTCGCACGCCTCGATCACGGCCTCGGCCAGCTCGGTCGCGCCGGCCCCACCATCACTGAAATGGGTGCACACTGCGACTCGGGCACCCATCGACTCGGCGATCCGCCGGATCGCGGCGTGCTCGGATGCGTGGTCGGTCGGGAACCCGTTGATCGCAACGACCGGCGTGACGCCGTGGGCTTTGACGTTCTCGATCTGCTTGCGGAGGTTGGCGGCGCCGGCGGCGACGTCGTCAGGGTTCTCGGCGAGGAGATCCTCGGGGAGATCCTTGCCGGCGACGATCCGGTACTTGCCGGAGTGGGCCTTGAGGGCGCGCACCGTCGCGACCAGCACCGCTGCGTCTGGAGCCAGGCCCGATGCTCGGCACTTGATGTTGAAGAACCGCTCGGCGCCCATGTCGGCGCCGAAGCCGGCCTCGGTGACGAGGTAGTCACCGCCACGGATGCCGATCAGGTCACCGACCACCGACGAGTTGCCGTGGGCGATGTTGCCGAACGGTCCGGCGTGCACGACGACCGGCGTGTTCTCGAGGGTCTGGAGCAGGTTCGGGGCGAGTGCGTCGCGCATGATGACGGCCATCGAACCGGCGCCGTGGAGCTGCTCGGCCGTCACCGGCTCCCCCTCGGCCGTGTAGCCGACGACGATCCGCCCGAGACGCGCCCGCATGTCCGCCTGCGACGTGGCGAGCGCAAGGATGGCCATCACCTCGGAGGCGGCGGTGATGTCGAACCCGGTCTGACGGACGACACCGTCCGCCTTACCCCCGAGGCCGATCACGATGTTGCGCAACGCACGGTCGTTGACGTCGAGCACGCGCCGCCACGTGATGTTGTCGATGTCGAGGCCGAGCTCGTTGCCGAAGTGGAGGTGGTTGTCGATCATCGCCGACAGCAGGTTGTGGGCGGCCGTGACAGCGTGGAAGTCGCCGGTGAGGTGCAGGTTGAGCAGCTCCATCGGGATCACCTGGCTGTAACCACCGCCGGCTGCGCCGCCCTTGATGCCGAAGGTCGGACCCATCGACGGCTGGCGCAAGGAGATCACCGCGTTCTTGCCGACGTGCTGCATGGCCTGACCGAGGCCGACCGTCGTCGTCGTCTTGCCCTCGCCGAGCGGAGTGGGCGTGATCGCAGTGACCACGACGTACTTGGCCTTGGGACGATCGCCGAGCTCGTCGATGGCATCGAGGCTGATCTTGGCGAGATCGCTGCCGTAGGGCTGGAGCAGGTGCTCACCGATGCCCATCTTGGCGGCAATCTCCGCCATCGGCTTGGGCGTCGCGGCGCGGGCGATCTCGAGATCGGTGGGAAAGGACATGGCGAGGGGACCCCCAGTGGACGGCCGAGAAGATGTGTCGACGACAGTCTCGCACGACGATGTCTGTTCCACAATACGGAATCGTTCCGCCTGATGGAACATCGCCGCACATTTCTGGCCTACGATGCCAGTCTCGCCCCGACCGTTCGAGCATTCGCGGCAGCGGCATCGTCGAAATCCACTCAAGTAGGGTCACACACATGGCACGTCAGCAGCACCGGCCACACCAGTTCGCCCCCCAGCAGCGCCTCACGCAACCGCTCGTCCGCGATGACGGCGAGCTGCGGCCAGCCTCGTGGGACGAAGCGCTCGACCGCGCCGCAGCCGGTTTCCGGCACAGCAGAGACGCTCACGATGGCCGGTCGATCGGGGTCTTCTCGTGCTCGAAGTCGACCAACGAGATGAACTTCATCGCCCAGAAGCTCGCCCGCAGCGCGTTCGTCACCAACAACATCGACTCCTGTAACCGCACTTGACACGCTCCCTCCGTGGTCGGTCTGGCCACAGTCTTCGGAGCCGGTGGAGGAACCTCGTCGTACCAGGAGGCAGAAGCCGCCGATGTCATCGTCATGTGGGGCTCCAACGCGCGCAACGCCCACCCGATCTTCTTCCACCACGTGCTGACCGCGATCAACAACGGGGCCAAGCTCTACTCGGTCGACCCGCGACGAAGCGAGACCGCGCAGTTCGCCGATCGCTGGTTGGGCATCCATGTGGGCACCGACATCGCGCTCTCGAACACGATCGCCCGCGAGATCATCCATGCTGGCCTGGCCCACACCGAATTCATCGAGCGCGCCACGAGTGGATTCGACGAGTATGCGTCATCGGTCGAGGAGTGGACGCTCGAGCAAGGCGAATCGGTCACCGGAGTCCCCGCCGACGCCATCGGCGAGCTCGCTCATGCCTATGCCACGGCCGACGCGGCGCAGCTCTGCTGGACGCTCGGCATCACCGAGCACCACAACGGCGTCGACAACGTGCTGTCACTCTGCAACCTCGCGCTGCTCACCGGCCAGGTGGGTCGGTACGGCGCCGGGCTGACACCGCTGCGCGGCCAGAACAACGTCCAGGGCGGCGGTGACATGGGGGCCCTGCCCAACAAGCTGCCCGGTTTCCAGGACGTCGTCGACGACACGGCACGCGCCAAGTTCGAAACGGAATGGGGGGTTTCGATCCCTGCCGAGAACGGCTGGCACCTGACCGAGATGTTCGAGGCGATGGAGCACGGTGATCTGCGCTCGGTCTTGGTGATCGGCGAGAACCCGGCCCAGTCCGAGGCCGATGTGAGCCGTGCGATCCGGTTGCTGGAGGGCCTCGACCACCTCGTCGTGCTCGACATCTACCTCACCAAGACGGCCGAACTCGCCGACGTCGTGCTGCCGGGATCGGCGAGTTGGTGCGAGTCCGACGGAACCGTCACCAACTCCGAGCGGCGGGTGCAGCGCGTCCGCAAGGCGATCGACCCGCCCGGCGACGCCCGCGATGACATCGACATCCTGATCGACCTGGCCGCCCGCCTCGGTCATGAGTGGGGCTACGACGATCACGAGCAGATCTGGGACGAGCTGCGTCGCCTCTCGCCGATGCACGCCGGGATGTCGTGGCCGCGCCTCGACGAGCTCGGTGGCATCCAGTGGCCGTGCTTCTCGGAGGACACGCTCGAGCCACCGTACCTCCACGGTCGGCTCTGGGCCGATGCCCCCGCCGATCGCGGACGCCCGGCGCCGTTCAGCGTCGTGATCGATGATCCTCCGGTCGAGTCCCTCAGCGACGAGTTCCCGCTCAGGCTCACAACCGGGAGACGGCTCGACTCGTACAACACCGGTGTCCAATCGGGCGGCTACCGCAGCCCGAACCGCATCGGCGAGACGATCGATGTCTCACCCGAGGATGCAGCCCGGTTGGGGATCACCGATGGTGAGATCGTGCGCGTCTCGTCGCCGCGAGGCACCGTCGACGCCCCCGCGAGAATCGATTCCGGCCTTCGTCCGGGCCTGGTGTTCATGACGTTCCACTTCCCCGACGAGGTCGACGTCAACCAGCTCACGATCGACGCCACCGACCCGCGCTCTGGGACGGCCGAGTTCAAGGCTGCCGCGGTCCGGATCGACAAGCTCGTGTCGCCCGTCGGGGTCACCGGCTGATGGATCTGGTCACCCGTGGGGTACCGCCCACGACCGACGAACAGGAGGCGATCGAGTCGGTGCTCGGCCCGGCGCCCGAGCGCGTTCTCCACGACGTGCGAGGCGGGCACGAGCTGCGCGATCGCCGACACCTGCTGCTCCCGACCCTCCACGCCGTCAACGACCGAGTCGGGTGGATCAGCCAGGAAGCGATCGACCACATCGCCGAGCGACTCGACGCGTCGCCGGCCGAGATCTACGGCGTGGCGAGCTTCTACGCCTTGTTCTCGCTGACCGAGCGGCCCGCGCATCAGGTGCACGTCTGCGTCGATCTCGCCTGCCGCGCCAATGGTGGGCCGACGATGAGCGAACTCCCGCCCGGCGCGCACCCGTCGCCGTGCCTCGGCCTCTGCGAACGCGCTCCGGCGGCGTTCGTGGTCGACGCCGGCGATCCGGTTGCGCAGCGCGTCGCCGGTTCGATCACCCCCGTAGAGATCGAACGTTGGACGGGCGGCGCAGTCCCCGGGCCGGAGGCCGATGCGCACGTCGCCGTACCCCAATCGGGCGACACGTCCCTGGTGTTGCTGCGCCGGGTGGGGCGCGTCGACCCGCTCGACCTCGATGCCTTTCTCGCTGACGGCGGATTCACTGCGTTCGAGAGGGCGCGAGCCCTCGGACCCGAGGCGGTGATCGCGGCCGTGAGCGAGTCGGGCTTGACCGGCCGCGGCGGCGCCGCCTTCCCCACCGGTCGCAAGTGGGACGCCGTGCGGACCCAGGCGGCGACGCCCCACCACCTCGTCTGCAACGCCGACGAGTCCGAGCCGGGCACGTTCAAGGACCGCACCCTCATCGAGAATGATCCGTACGCCCTGATCGAATCGATGTGCATCGCAGCGCTCGCGACCGGATGTGGGCACGGCCACGTCTACCTGCGCGGGGAGTACCCGCGAGCAACCGCGACCCTGCAGCACGCGATCGACCGCTGCCGCGAACGCGAACTCCTCGGCGGCGACTTCGACGTGACGATCGTGCGTGGAGCAGGGGCGTACATCTGCGGCGAGGAGACGGCGATCTTCAACTCGATCGAGGGCTACCGGGGCGAACCCCGCAACAAGCCACCGTTCCCGTTCGAGGTGGGTCTGTTCGGTCAGCCGACGGTCGTCAACAACGTCGAGACGCTGATGAACGTGCCGTCGATCATCCTCGACGGTGGTCAGGCGAATCGCCGACTCTTCTGCCTGTCCGGTGCGGTCGCCGTGCCCGGCGCCTACGAGGTCGAGCTCGGTCTCACCCTGGGCGAGCTGATCGACCTGGCCGGAGGGATGCGTGACGGGTCGCAGCTGCAGGCGGTCCTGCTCGGTGGCGCCGCAGGCGGGTTCGCGGGGCCTGACGATCTCGATCTCGTGCTCGATCAGGAGTCGACGCGGGCCGCAGGTCTCACGCTCGGGTCGGGAGTCGTGATGGTGCACGATCAGCACGTCGATCTCGTCGATCAACTCCGCCGGATCGCGGCGTTCTTCCGCGACGAGTCGTGCGGCCAGTGCGTGCCGTGCCGTGTCGGCACGGTTCGCCAGGAGGAGGCGATCGAGCGGCTCGCCGGCGGAGCTCGCAACGGCGACGTCGACCTCCTCCGAGACATCGGTCAGGCCATGAAGGACGCCAGCATCTGTGGCCTCGGCCAGACCGCGTACAACGCGATCGAGACGGCGGTCGTCAGACTCGGAGTCTTCTCATGAGCGCCGCGAACGACGAGTTGCGAGTTGTGCCTGGCACAAGTCGCAATGGGGTCACGGTGCGGATCGACGGTGACGACGTGACGGTGCCGGAAGGCACGACGATCCTCGATGCGTGTGGGGGACGCGGCGGCGACATCCCGACGCTCTGCTACGGCGAGACGATCACGCCCAAGAACGCGTGCCGGGTCTGCATGGTCGAGGTCGAGGGGTCGCGGGTCCTCGTTCCCTCGTGCTCACGGCCGGTCGAGCCCGGGATGGTCGTGCGCACCCGCAGCGACCGGGTCGATCACGCCCGCCAGATGGTGCTCGAATTCCTCGGCTCGTCGGTCGACCTGTCGCTGACCGATCACGTCACCGAATGGAACACCGAGTACGACGCCGACCCCACTCGCTACGGCGTCGACGCCGCCACCGTCAGCCAACCCGTGAAGGTCGACAACGACCTCTACGTCCGCGACTACGCCAAGTGCATTCTCTGCTACCAGTGCGTCGATGCGTGCGGCGAGCAGTGGCAGAACAGCTTCGTGATCGAGATCGCCGGCCGGGGCTTCGACGCCCGCGTGTCGACCGAGAACGACGTGTCGCTCCCCGACTCGGCCTGCGTCTACTGCGGCAACTGCATCCAGGTGTGCCCGACGGGCGCGCTCATGTTCAAGAGCGAGCACGACATGCGCGCCGCAGGCACGTGGGACGAGGAGCGACAGACCACCACCGACACGATCTGCGCCTTCTGCGGCGTCGGGTGCAACCTCACGCTCCACGTGCAGGACAACACGATCGTCAAGGTCAGCTCGCCGCCCGACAGCCCGATCACCCACGGCAACCTGTGCGTGAAAGGTCGGTTCGGGTTCCAGCACGCTCAGAACCGGCCCGACTGACCGGCTCCTCAGCGGACCGGGGTCAGTCGGCGAGGTCGGCTGCAGCGCCGACGTCGACGACGACGGGGGTCTCCCTGAGCTCGTCGGCCGTCAGCAGGCACTTCGAGGTGTGGCCGGGCGACAACTCGATCACCGGCGGATCGATCACATCGCACTTGCCGGGCATGAAGCGGTGGCACCGCGTGTGGAACACGCACCCGGACGGCGGGTTGGCTGGGCTCGGGATCTCGCCCTTGAGCGGGATGCGGCTCCGCGCCTCACCGTCGACACTCGGCACGGCTGAGAGCAACGCCTCCGTGTACGGGTGGTTCGGGCCGGCGAATATCTGATCGGTCGTGCCGAGCTCCATGATCCGGCCGAGGTACATGACCGCAATCCGGTCGGAGAGGTATCGGACGACGCCGATGTCGTGCGTGATGAACAGGTAGCTCGTCCGAGCGTCGTTCTGCAGGTTGGCCAGCAGATTGAGGATCGCGGCCTGCACCGACACGTCGAGCGCGCTCGTCGGTTCGTCGCAGACCACCACGCGTGGATCACCGGCGAATGCACGTGCGATGGCGACGCGCTGCTTGAGACCTCCGGACAGCTGACGCGGCCGCATGTCGAGATGTCGCTGCGACAGCCGCATCGCGGCAGCGAGCTCATCGACCTTCGCCTCGGCTTCCTCGCCCTTCACGCCCGTCAGCTTGGTGATGGTCCGCTTCAGGATCCGGCGCACCGTCCACATGCGGTTCAGCGCCGAATCCGGGTTCTGGAACACCATCTGGAAGGCACGGATCGATTCGGCCCGACGATCGGTGGCCTTCGTCTTCATCACCCGTCCGTCGAGGCTGATCTCGCCACCCGGATCCGGCTCGTGGATACCCAACAATGTCTTCGCCAGCGTCGACTTGCCGGATCCCGACTCGCCGACCAGGCCGAGCGTCTCGCCCTCCCGGAAGCCGAGGTCGATGCTCACGAGCGCAGGCACGTCGCTCCCACGCTGCCGGAACGTCTTGGAGACAGCGGCGATCTCGACGATGGTGTTGGTCCCGATGTCGAAGTCCGTGTTGTCGCTGTCGGGCGAAGGCATCCGGTTCAGGCGATCGGGGTGATGGCACCGGGTCCAGTGGCCGTCGCCGACCTGGACCACCGGCGGCACCTCCCCGCGGCACTGGTCGTCCGCGAGCGGGCAACGATCGACGTACACGCAGGTCGGGAGGTCGGTACCGATCTGGGGAAGGTTCCCGGGAATCGTGAAGAGCGCCCGGTCGGTCTTGCGGACGCCGTGACGCGGGATCGAGTTGAGCAATCCGACCGTGTAGGGGTGCTGCGGCGCGTCGAACACCTCCTGGGCGTCGCCCTCCTCGATGATCTTGCCGGCGTACATCACACCGACCCGGTCGCACATCGTGCGGATCACGCCGAGGTTGTGGGCGATCAGGAGGATCGCAGCGTTGGTCTCGGAACGCAGCGAGCGGACGAGATCGAGCACCTCGGCCTCGACGGTTGCGTCGAGGCCGGTGGTCGGCTCGTCGAGCACGAGCAACTTGGGGTCACCCGCCAGCGCCATCGCGATCACGACCCGCTGCAACATGCCGCCCGAGAGCTGGTGCGGATACCGTTCGAGCACGCTGTCGGGATCGGCGATCTTCACCCGTCCGAGCGCCTCACGGGCGCTCTGTCGAGCTTGCTGTTTCGATTCGCCGAGGATCCGGAAGCACTCTGCGACCTGCTGGCCGATCTTCAGCGCCGGATTCATCGCCTGGACCGGGTCCTGGTAGACCATCGACGCGTCGTGTGAGCGGAACGCCCTGAGTTCGGCATTCGACATGTCGGTGACGTTCTTACCCGCCGCGAGGACGGTGCCGCCCTGGATCAAGGCGTTCTCCGGCATGTACCGCATCGCTGCGTAGGCGGTCGTCGATTTGCCGCACCCGGACTCGCCGACGAGCCCGAAGGCCTCACCGGGTCGAATCTGGAACGAGACACCGCGCAACACCTCTCGCGGGACGCCGCGAACGACGTACGCCAGTTGGAGGTCCCGAATGGCCAACGCAGCCGTCGTCGGATCGCCGCGGTCGGTGACGTCGGTGGGATCGGTCGTCATGCTCATGTCGGTACCTCAGGCCTTCGCCACACGGTCGAGAGAGTCGGCGATCAGGTTGACAGCGATGACCAGCGTCGCGATCGCGAACGCCGGGAACATCGCCGGCCACCATTGCCCGGATTGGATCACGTCGAAGGTGTTCGCCACATCGCGACCCCAGTCGGCAGCCGTGGCGTCGTCGGCGGTCAGACCCAGGAACGCCAACGTCGCGACCGTGAAGATCGCATAGCCCACGCGAACGGTGAACTCCACCACGATCACGCTGGTGATGTTCGGCAGGATCTCGCGGACCATGATGAACAGACTCCCTTCGCCGCGCAGCTTGGCCGACGTGACGTAGTCGAGCTGGGCCTCCGACATCACCGTCGACCGAACGGTTCGGGCCACGACGGGCGTGAACAGAACTGCGATGGTGAAGATGATGATCTCGCGGCTGCGACCGAAGACGACCAGGACCATGATCGCCAGCAGGATGACGGGGATCGAGAGGAACGCCTCGATGATTCGGCTGAGGATCTCGTCGACCCACCCGCGGAAGTAACCCATGACGAGGCCGAGCATCGTGCCGGCGATGACGGCGAGCAGGGCTGCGATCGGCGCCACGATCAGCACGGGACGCGCGCCGTAGATCACACGCGCGAACACGTCGTTGCCGATCCGGTCGGTGCCGAACCAGGCGTCCGCCCCTGGACTCTGGCGCGGGATCGTGCTGCCGTCGGCGAGGCGGACGACCTCGTTCGGACCCCACTGGGTGAACCATCCCGGGAAGAGACCGCACAGGATCCAGAGGATCAGGATGAACATGCCGGCGAGGAACGCCGGGCTCTTCAGGAGCAGGGCGCGCCGTTCGGCACGGATCTTTCGACGCTCGGCCGAGGAGTCGAACACGGGCTCTTCCGCGACCGGCAACGCATCGCCGTGCATGTCGTAGACGGGATCCGGGTCGGCCGAGTGGATGAAGTCCACATGGTCGACTTCGGGCGGGACGTCGGCGGGCTGGCCGGGAGTGGGTGTGGTGTCGTCGTTCATGAGTTCTTGAGGTTCAGTCGGGCCCGCGGGTTCATCCAGGCGATGAGCAGGTCGGCGGCCAGCGTGGTGAACATGAAGATCACCGCGACGGTGATCACACCGGCCTGGAGCAGGGGGAAGTCGGGGGTCTCGGCGGCCCGCAAGATCAGACGACCGAGACCGGGGTAGTTGAACACCTTCTCGAGCCCGACCAGACCGCCGAAGAGATAGCCGATCTGTGTACCCGTGACCGCCACGGTGGGCTGCAGGCTGTTGCGGATCACGTGGCGCCGAACGACGCCGTTCGTACTCAGTCCCTTCATGTACGCGGTTCTGGTGTAGTCGGAGTCGAAGGCCGCGATCGTGCCGGCACGTGTGATCCTCGCGATGTATCCGAAGTAGACGGCCACGACGGCGATCGCAGGCAGGAGGATGTACTCGAACTGTCCGATGAAGCCGGCGTCATCGGGGGCGTTCGAGATGGCGGGCAGCCATCCGAGCTTCACGCCGATGAAGTACTGGAGCACCACACCCGAGACGAAGTCGGGGATCGACGCGCTCGCCAACCCGATGGTGACGATCGATCGATCGATCGCGGTGTCCTTCTTGCGAGCGGCGATGATGCCACCGATGATGCTGATCGGCAGGGTGAGCAGCAGGGCCAGGATGACGAGCTTGGCCGAGTTCCACAGCGCCGGTCGGACGAGGTCGATCACCTGCACGCCCGGGCTCGAGAACGACTCGCCGAAGTCGAGGGTGACGACCGATTTGAGCAGATTGCCGAACTGCTGCAGCGCAGGCTGGTCGAGCCCGAGCTGATCGTTCAACGCATCGACGCGCTCTTGCGGCGCGAACGGCCCGGCGAGTCGGCGTGCCGGATCACCTGGTGTGAGCCACGTCAGTGCGAACACGACGAAGATCAGAATGAACAGCGTGACGAGCGACAGCGCCAACCGTCGCAGCGTGAATCGGATCATGTGCCCCCCAGAGTTGCGGTGTGGGCGGGTCCCCGAGCCCGCCCACACCGAATTCGAATGTCGTCAGCCCGTCTTCGAGGCGCCGCTGACGATCGTGTGGCCGAGCGCCGTGGTGCGGACGCCCGTGACCGAGCTGTCGTGCCCGGCCAGGAAGTTGTAGAAGTACGGATAGATCGCAGGCACGTCGTCCCACAGGATCTTCTGGATCTCGCCGACGGCGGATCTCTGGCCGTCGACATCGATCGCACGACGATACTCCGACAGCTTCTCGTCGAACGCCGGGTTGGCGTAGTTCGACGAGTTCCACACGCCGCCACTGGCCAGGGCCGAGCTGAAGTAGACGTCGGGGGTCGGGCGGTGTCCGTAGTCGACGATGCCGAACTCCGAGGAGTTGTCGCACGGCAGGTTCGGGTCGCTCGCGTTCGCGCCCGGGCACCACGCCGCCCCGTAGAACGTCGAGTTCGACTGGGTGTTGACCGTGAGGTTGATACCGGCTTCCGCAGCGTTCTGTTGGATGATCGCTGCGAGGTCGGGGATCTCCTGGAGGTCACCGGTGTCGATCACCGCAGTGATGCCATCCACGCCGGCGTCCGACAGGAGCTGCTTGGCCATCTCGATGTCGCGGGACCGCTGCGGCACCGCGTCAGGATCGAAGAACGGGAGCGACTGCAGCACCGGGTGGTCGTTGGCGACCACCCCACGACCGCTGAACAGGGTGTTGACCATCTGCTCGCGGTCGCAGGTCCAGGCGATCGCCTGACGCAGCAGCTTGTCGGTGAACTGGCCCTGTTGAGTGTTGAACCAGCATTGGCGGTGGTTGGCGGCCGGCGGTTCGAGCACCACGAAGTTGGCGTCGTTGAGCAGCCCTTCGCCACCGATCACGCTGAACTGCTGGATCGCGTCGACGTCGCGGGACGTCATCGCGGTCACCGCGGTACCGATGTCGGCGAAGCCGCGCAGCTCGATCGAGTCGAGCGGGGTCTGGCCACCCCACCAGTTCGGATTGCGGCTGTACTTGGCGGTGAAGGTTGATGCGTCGAAGCTGTCGAGAACCCACGCGCCGGTGCCGTCGGGACGCTGGTCGAGCGTCGTGCCGAGGGTGTAGTCGGCCGGAGTGATCAGCGCCTGTGCGTTGAAGATCGACACCAGCACCGGGAAGTTGCCGTTCGGCTCGAGGAGCGTGATCACAGCCTTGGTCGGATCGCTCGCGTCGGTGGACCCGGCGCCGATCACGCCACCGAGTGCGGCGTTGTTGGCCTCGGCGAGGCGGTCCATCGTCGCGGCCACGTCAGCGGAGGTGAGCTCGGCGCCGTTCTGCCACATGACGCCGGGTCGCAGGTCGAACGTCCAGACGTCGCCGGTGTCGTTCGGGGACCAACCGGTCGCGAGTGCGTTCGCCGCGATGTTGCCGTCATCGCCGACGCCGACCAGGTACTCGAAGCTCTGCGACACGACGTTGTACGTTCCGAGGTCGAGCATGTTGACCGGGTCGAGACCGCTGTTCGCATCACCCTGCTGGCTGGCGATGATCATGCTGCCACCTGCGGTGGGTGCCTGGGTGTCGCCGGTCGGCTGGGTGTCGCCGCTCGGCTGGGTGTCGCCGCTCGGCTGGGTGTCGCCGCTACCCGAGTCGGCGTCGTCGTCATCGCCACCGCACGCGGAGATGATGGCGCCCATGAAGGGCAACGACAGGCCGATGATGGTGCCGCGCTTCACGAAGTCGCGACGGTTCACCTTGCCCTGAGCGTACGCCTCGATCAGGTCGAGCTCGATGGCTCCGGCATCCTGCCGGGCTCGATCGAAACGCTTCCAATCCATTGTTCCTCCCCTAGACGGTGGCATGGTGGGGGCATCAAGTTTTCTCCCCCAGCGGCCCTGACCCTAACCAGGGGCACCCCCGCGGTCAAACACCTGTCCGGTACGGATGTACCAGGAATTGTGCGACCACCAGGACCGATACGCTGCGAGCGCTGTTGCGCCGACCAGGCGGCTCGGGTTGGCGCCGACCAGATCCCGGACCCGACCGACACCGGCATTCGCATCAACCGTCGGGAACCAAGCGGGGTGGCACGAACGACCCAGACCATCGTGACGATGCGCCCAACGAGACCACGACCGCAGCTGCGACGACCGATGTCGGCCACCACCGCATTGATCGGTGTCGTCATCGGCCTGTCGGCCTGCGGCAGCGATGGCGACGCCGAGGCGGTCCGGAGCTACGAACTCCGGCTCCGGACCGACGACAGCACCGACGAGTACGCCTACATCGCCGAGGACTCGTTCGATCTGCGCGTCGGCGACGAGGTGACGTTCCAGATGCAGAACACAGGCTCGCTCAACCACGATCTGCAGATCGTGGATCCCGCCGGCCAAGCGGTCGCGACGGCACCGGCCGTCGCACCGGGGGACATGCTCTCGTTGACGGTGTTGTTCGAGGAGGCCGGCTTCTACCAACTCAACTGCCTCGTCGACGACCACCTCACCGGGCACCAGATGCAGTCCTTCGTCGAGGTGACCGACCCCGACGACTGACCGAGACGACGTCGACGGCTGCGCAGGGTGGTCACCGATCCGTTCCCTCCGACATGGGAAACTTGACCACGATGGGACCTGGCATCATCATCCCGCTGCTCGTGATCACGATCGTCGTCCCGGTCGCGATCATGTGGGCGACCAAGACGTTCAAGAGCGGCGGGCAGAGCGGCACGGCCGACGCGGTGGGCCCTCCGAGTGCCCGACTCACGAGCAATGCCCTGCGCGAGCTCCCCGCCCCGCCGTGGCGCATCGTCTATGAAATCGCAGGCGACAAGATGGGCGGGGTCGAGCACGTCCTGATCGGGCCGCCCGGGATCTTCGCCCTCGAGACCTCGATGGAACCCCTCCCGCCGGCACCCACCGGGGCACCCGACGCGCACGAGGTCGCCCAGGTGGCGATCGCACGCGGTGGGCTCGACGATGTGCTTCGGCGGTGTGCGATGTCGAGCGATCGGCTGATCCAGGTCCACTGGGGGCAGCGCGACGGCGATCAGCAACCGATCGCGGTCGAGTTGCTCGCTGGCGCCACCGCGGTCGACGGCCGTTCCCTCGCTCAGTGGGCGGCGGGGCTCGACGGGATCACCCTCACCCCGGCCCAGGTCGATCTGGCCTGGCAGACCGTCCTCACCGGGATCGGTCGGCCGGATCCCCTCGCTTGAGCTTCCCTGACGCGAACGGCACGTGGACCGCGACCTGTCGTGTCAACGCCGTGCGGGGTCGAACGCCACCAACCTCTCGACGAACCGCTGTGGTTCGACGAGGTGCGGATAGTGCCCGAGATCGGGCCACACGTCGACGGTGGCCGACGTGATGCGAGCCGTCAGCCAGTCCTCGTAGTCCGGACCCGGATCGATCCCGTGCAGCGACAGGTACGGAGCCGTGACCGCCCCGGCAAGAGCATCCACGGCCGCGTCGAGCTCCTCCGCGCTGGAGCCGAGCACCAGATCCCAGACCCCCAAGACCACGTCCTGATCGGCGCGGCGGACGTGATCGACCCGCCAGCGTTCGCCGCCGGCGAGAGGCCCGGCCATCTGGTCGAAGATGGCCGAGATCGCACCCTGGAACTCCTCGGGCGATCCTCTCAGCATCGGCTCGAGGGTGCCGAGCACCTCCTTGAAGCCACCCAGCGCCAGCGGTTGGTCGACGTTCACGACTCCGCGACACGGTCCACCCGCTGCGTAGGCAGACACGACTGCGCCGCCCAGCGAATGGCCGACGAGCAGGGCGTCGTCGATTCGCTCATGGGCGATCACGGCCGCCAGATCGTTCGCCATCGTCATCAGGTCGTACGGCGCGGCCTTCGACGAGTCACCGTGTCCGCGCAGATCGACTGCGTGGACGCGGTAGCCGGCCGCGATCAGGGGAGCGATCAGGGGATCCCACGTGCGGCGACTCTCGGTGATGCCGTGAACCAGGACGAGCGCGGGTCCGGTACCCGCGGCGAAGTAGTCGATCGTGACGTCCGGGGTGGGGTGTACGTGCAGTCCGTGAGCGCCCATATCACTGCGAACCGTACCGCGACGCCGCCAGGGAGGATCAGCGGAACAGATCGCGGCTGGAATCCCGGATCACGGGCGCCATCGTCGCGTCATCATCGGATTGCCATTCGTAGCCCCGGACGACCGCGACCGGGACCCGGCTCGTATTGCCCTTGACGAGCTCGGCCGCGGCGGCGACCTCGTCAGCGACGCAGATCTCCTGCACCCGGAACTCGTGACCGTGCGGATCGTGCTGTCCGATGTAGCTCAGCAACGGCCGGAGCCCGGCGACCCCGATCGCGATGTCGGTCTGTCCCTCTCGCCACGGCCGACCGAAGGTGTCCGTCACGACGACCGCCACGTCGACGCCGCGTTCGGCGAGGCAGGCGCGAACACGGCGGGCTGATGCGTCCGGATCGGCGGGGAGGACGAGAACGCGATCGTGGGCACCGCTCGACGACTGGTCGACGCCGGCGTTCGCGCACACGAACCCATGATGTGTCTCGGTGATCAGCACCGGTCCGATCTGGCGCACGATTCGCACGGACTCCTGCAGCACGACCTCGACGACACGGGGATCCTTCTCCCACCGGGCACCCCACGCCTCGGCGAACGTCGACGGTGTGACCGTGGCGAGATCGATCGCCCGACCCTCCACCTTCGACACGATCTTCGAGGTGATCACCACGATGTCGCCGTCGGCGAGATCGATCCGGTCTGCGATCAGGGCTTCGAGATCGTCGCCGGGTGCGATCTCGGGCAGTCCGTCGACCGGGATGATCGTCAGTGGGTTCGGCACGTCGCGACCGTAGCGCCGACCCCGGTCCTGGGCCGAGCGTCGGTACCATCTCCGACATGACGGAGTGGTCGATGCGGCACTGGGTCGTGGCTGCGCTCACAACGGTCGTGGTGGTGTTCGCGATCGGCCTACCGACCGACGTCATCCCGAATCCGGTCTTCGGTCGCCCGGTCGAGGTCACCTGGTGGTCCTACCCGGTACTGGCGGTCACCGCGTTGCTGAGCGGGCTGCTGGTCGCCACGTACGTGGTCGACAACGGGGTGGAGTCGACGGGTGACGACGCGAGTGCCCGTGCCGGCGGGATCGGCGGGCTGCTGTCGTTCTTCGCGGTCGGCTGCCCGACGTGCAACAAACTCGCCGTCGTTGCGTTGGGCACGACCGGCGCGCTCGACTGGTTCGCACCCGCTCAGCCAGTGCTCGCGATGGTGTCGATCGGCATGCTCGCATGGGCGCTGCGGGCTCGGCTGCGGGCAAGCGATGCCTGCTCGATTGCCGTCTGATCGAGCCCCAGGGTGCAACATGGCACCATGAGCGAGCGCGTTTCGGAGATCTTCGACCCAACGGCGTGGACGTCGGTTCCCGGCTTCGACTTCACCGACATCACGTACCACCGGGCGAACGACATCGGTGCCGTACGAATCGCATTCGACCGACCGGAGATCCGCAACGCGTTCCGGCCTCACACCGTCGACGAGCTGTACTCGGCGCTCGACCACGCCCGGATGTCGCCCGACGTCGGATGTGTCCTGCTCACCGGGAACGGCCCCTCCCCCAGGGACGGAGGCTGGGCGTTCTGCTCCGGCGGCGACCAGCGAATCCGCGGCAAGGACGGGTACAAGTACGCCGAAGGCGAGACCAGCGACACGATCGACGCCACACGAGCCGGCCGGCTCCACATCCTCGAGTGTCAGCGTCTCATCCGGTTCATGCCGAAACCGGTGATCTGTGTGGTGCCCGGATGGGCGGCCGGCGGCGGCCACAGCCTCCACGTCGTGTGCGATCTCACCCTCGCGAGCGAGGAGCACGCCCGGTTCAAGCAGACCGACGCCGACGTCGCGAGCTTCGATGGCGGGTTCGGATCGGCCTACCTGGCCCGCTTCGTCGGCCAGAAGTTCGCCCGCGAGATCTTCTTCCTCGGACGCGAGTACACGGCGCAGCAGATGCACGACATGGGAGGAGTGAACGCCGTCGTCCCTCACGCCGAGCTCGAGACGACGGCGCTCGACTGGGCGAGGGAGATCTGTGCCAAGAGCCCGACCGCCCAGCGGATGCTGAAGTACGCCTTCAACCTGGTCGACGACGGTCTCGTCGGCCAGCAGATCTTCGCCGGCGAGGCGACACGACTCGCCTACGGCACCGACGAGGCCGCCGAGGGCCGCGATTCGTTCCTCGAGAAACGCGCTGCCGACTGGTCCGACTTCCCGTACTACTACTGATGCCGCCGAACGGGTTCGTGCCCATCGTGTCGGCGGCCGATCCCCGCCTCGCCCCGTTCCGGCTCAACGAACGGGGTTTGGCCAGCAGGGCCGACAAGCGGGACGACGCCGGGGCCGGGCTGTTCCTCGCCGAGGGCGATCTGGTCGTCGAGCGTGCGATCGCAGCCGGGTGCCGACCTCACCTCGCGCTCGCCGATGGCGATCGGATCCCGACGGTCGCAGGCGAGCTGCTCGCCGCAGGCATCGATGTGTTCGTCGGCGGTGACGCCGTACGTCGCCTCGTGACCGGACTCGGGATGCCCCAACCGATCGTCGCCCTGTTCCACCGTCCCGCCCGACCGACGGCATCGGCGCTCGCGAACCGCTGCGCACGTCTCGTGGTCGTCGAAGGCGTCGACAATCCGGCCAACGTCGGCTCGATCGTTCGCAACGCTGCGGCGTTCGGCTGGGACGGTGTGCTGCTCGACCACACCAGCGCGGATCCGCTCGCGCGGCGTTCGCTCCGCGTTGCGATGGGAACCGTGTTCTCGATCCCGCACGCTCGAACCACGAGCCTCGTCGATGCGATCCTCGCCATGACCGACCGGACGGTCTACTCGCTCACGCCCGACCAGGCAGCCGCCGACATCCGCGAGGTGCGTGCGAGCGGGCCGAGGGCGGTGGTGATCGGCTCCGAGCGAGCCGGTCTGTCAGACGACGTCCTGTCCGTCACGATTCCGGTTCGGATCCCGATGGCCGCCGGCGTCGACTCGCTCAACGCCGCCGCCGCGTCGGCCGTCGCCTGCTACGCGCTCGGAGCAGCGTGACGACGAAGGAGGGTGATCAGGAGTCGACGGCGACGCCCCGGCGGGAGGATCGCCGCCGCCGAGGGGTCGCACCGGGGCGAGGTTCCCAGCGGAAGTACCTGATCGCGAAGAGCAGGCCGACGACCCCCCACAACCCGACGTAGCCGATCCGGGACCAATCGAATCCCGGCGCCTCGACGAACGGGTTGAGGATGTCTTGGATGCCTTCGACGAACGGCTTCAGCGGAAAGAAGTCGCCGATCGCCGTCATCCAACCGGGGGCCTCGTCGCCCGTCACGATGAAGACGTTCGAGACGAACGCCAGAGGAAGGATCGTGGCGTTCGCGACCGCCGAGGCGGAGCTGGCGTTCGGGACGAGCGCTGCGACCGCCAATCCGAGGGCAGCGAACGAACCCACCCCGACGATGAACATGACGAGTGCAGCCGGCATCTTGGCGAGCTCGATCTCGACACCGTAGAAGACGACGCCGACCATGAGCATCAGCACGGTCCCCACGAGCGCGATCACCACCGCGGACCCGACGAACCCACCGATGTACACGCCCGTCGGCAGTGGTGTCCCTCGCCACCGCTTCATCACGCCTTCGTCGCGTCGGATCGGGACCATGTTGGCGAGGTTCGTGTAGGTCGCGGAGACCGCAGTGAACGCTGCCAGGCCACCGGTGTAGAACTGCCGGATCGGCCACTCGTTGCCGTCGATCGTGACCGTGTCGTCGCCCACCAGACCGTTGAACAGCAGCAGCATGAACAACGGGAGCATGAGGGTGAAGAACAGTGCGACGGGGATCCGCCAGAACATGAGCAGCTGGTACCTGATCTGCCGCACGAGCAACGCGAGGGGTGACGGAGCGGTCGTCACGACTCGTCCTCTCCGGCCAGCCCGAGGAAGACATCCTCGAGCGACGGGCGCTTGACGACCAGAGCGTCGAGCTCGCAACCGAGCTTGACGGCTGCGCCCGCGATCTCCGCGAGCACGGCGGTGGGCCGACCGGTGTCGATCGTCACCGACCGTTGGTCGATGACGGCGTCGGCAGGGATCGGGAGCGAGCGCAGGTCGACGCCGTCGGGCACGCCGAACGTGATGGTGCTCTCGGGAACGCCCGACATCAGATCACTCGGGCTGCCCTCGGCCACGAGGCGGCCGTTTGCGAGCACGCCCACGCGATCGGCGAGGTGCTCGGCCTCGTCGAGGTAGTGGGTGGTGAGCAAGACCGTCGTCCCGACGCGGCAGAGATCGCTGATCATCTCCCAGGATCGCCGCCGCGCGGCAGGATCGAAGCCGGTGGTGGGCTCGTCGAGGAAGATCACCTCCGGGTAGCCGACGATGCCGAGCCCGAGGTCGAGGCGACGACGCTGACCACCCGAGAGGGTGCCGATCCGGGCATCGGCCTTGGCCTCGAGGCCGACGAGATCGAGCACCTCGTCGATCGGCCGGCGACGCCGGTAGGCCGCGCCGTACAACTCGACCGCCTCGCGCACGGTCAGTTCGGGCTCGACGCCTGACGTCTGTAGGACGATGCCGATGCGATCGCGGAACTTCCGCCCGGCCGTCGCCGGATCCATGCCCAGCACCGCGATCTCGCCCGAGGTGCGCGTTCGGTGGCCCTCCAGGATCTCGACCGTCGTGGACTTGCCGGCACCGTTGTGGCCGAGCAGGCCGTAGACCTCTCCTTCGGCGATGTCGAACGAGACACCACCGACGGCCTCGATCTCCCCGTAGGTCTTGCGCAGCCGGCGTACCCGGACCACAGCCATGATCAGCCCTTCCCGTAACCGGCCGAGCTGATCGGGAGCCCGGTGTCGTTGCGGAGGTGCTCGGCGGCCGGCACGAAGTAGCCCATCAGCTCGGCCGCGATGGCCTCCCCGTCGTCGAGATCGTCACACGCCGTGCGGACCGCCGACGCCATGTGGAGCAGCCACCGGTCGCGTTCGAGGGGTCCGATGTGGAAGGGGAAGTGCCGCAGCCGGAGTTTCGGATGGCCACGCTTCTCCGTGTAGGTGGTCGGGCCACCCCAATACTGGGCGAGGAACAGGGCGAGTCGGTGCTTGGCCGGTTCGAAGTCCGGATGGTCAGGGTACAGCGGAGCGAGGAGGTCGTCGGTCGCGACGCCCTCGTAGAAGGCGGCGACGAGGCGCTCGAAGAACGCCATGCCACCGGCTCGGAAAAACAAGCTGGGCGCCGTGGACTCGGAAGTCACGGCGCCCAGCCTAGGGGGAAGGAAGACTTGGGATCTGTGGTGTCGCCGGTCGACCCGGCGACGTCTCGGTCGGCCGTCAGGCAGCCGGCACGAACTTGCGGTACTCGACGAGCTCGTCGCGCTTGAGCACGAACGGCGTCGAGCCGTCGCATGCGTCGAGAATGACGGCTTCGTCGGCCGCCAGCAGCACGAGTGCGCTGATGACGTCGCCACCGCGGGTCAACTCGATGACGTCGCCCGTCTCGATCAGTTCGTTCAGCAAGGTGGTCATTGGTCGCTCTTCTCCGTCTGGAGTGACGGTGTTTCCTTCCGTTCACTCACTCAAACCTCTTATCGGAAACAACCGCTGCTGACTTGAGACATTCCTGACCGGACTTGTGTCGTTCGACACACGTCACGATCGGGGTCTGACCCCGATCGTGACGGTCACCCGAAGAGCGGCTCGGTCCAGTCGGGGAAGACGTCGGGAAGACCATCACTGACACGATCGGTGTAGACGGCGGGGCGCTTGTCGAGGAAGCTCGTGACGCCTTCGCGCGCGTCCGCGCTCCTCCCCCTCGCGAGGATCGCGCGGCTGTCGGCACGATGGGCATCCATCGGGTGAGGGGCACCGAGCATCCGCCACATCATCTGCCGCGTCAGCGACACCGAGACCGGCGCCGAGTGGTCGGCGATGTCGGTCGCGATCGCCCGCGCTGCCGGGAGCAGGGCGTCGGGTTCGTGGATGCTGCGGACGAGTCCACCGGCGTGGGCTTCGTTGACGTCGAAGACGCGCCCGGAGTAGCTCCACTCGAGAGCCTGGCTGATGCCCACCACTCGGGGCAGGAACCAACTCGATGCCGCCTCGGGCACGATGCCGCGACGCGCGAACACGAACCCGAAACGGGACGCCGTGCTCGCGATCCTGATGTCCATCGGCAGGGTCATCGTGATGCCGACGCCGACTGCAGCACCGTTGATCGCGCCGATGACGGGTTTGCTCGACCGAAAGATCCGAAGGGTCAGCATGCCGCCGCCGTCGCGGGGGACGCCGGCGTCGGTCTGCACGTCGCTGCCGCCTCGTGCGAACGTCTCCCCGCCCGACGACAGATCGGCGCCGGCGCAGAACGCCCGTCCGGCCCCGGTCACGATCACCGCACGGACGTCGTCGGCGGCGTCGGCAACGTCGAACGCCGCGATCATCTCGTTCATCATCGTTCCGGTGAACGCGTTCAGCTTGTCCGGCCGCGACAGGGTGATCGTCGCGATGTGCTCGGACACGTCATAGGTGATCTGCGAGAAGTCGGTATCAGCCACGAACGAACGGTACCGAACCCGCGACGTGCACTCGGCACCGACCGATCCTCACCGTCCTGATGCGAGGAGAACCCGAGTCGTCCCCGGTTCAGCTCGCTGATTCCGCGTGATCTGGCCGGAATCAGACGTCGAGGAAGCGGGAGGCAGCGATCCCGGAGCCGATCATCCCGACCAACGCCCCGAAGGCCAGGATGTAGAACGACACCGTCCACTGGTATCCGTCGACGACGACGAGCGCGGTCATACCCGACGAATCGGGGAAGGTGGCGACGCCCTCGGTCCACCGCCAGTTGATGAACTGCATCGACGAGACGGCGACGATGCCTCCGAGCAGTCCCTGGATCAGGCCCTCGAGCATGAACGGGATCCGGATGAACCAGTCGGTGGCGCCGACGAGCTTCATCACCTCGATCTCGCGGCGGCGAGCGAACATGGCCGTCCGGATCGTGTTCCAGATCAGGAGTCCGGACGCGAACATGAGGGCGATCCACAGTCCGGTCGTGTAGGTGCTGACGAAGCCCTGGAGCTTGCTGATCAGATCGAGCTGTTCTTCGGCGAGCGTGACCGTGAACACGCCGGGGAGCGACGAGTAGGTGGTCTTGAGACCGCGCAGGAACTCGACATCGGTCCCGGCGGCCGGCACGACGCGGAACTGTGTCGGCACGTTGGTCTCGTCGATGAGCTGGCGCGTCGTCGGATCGCCGGCGAGGACACGGTCGGCGTCCTCGAGGGAGCACGCCACGTCGCAGTAGAAATACGACTCGATCGACGTCCCTCGCTGCTGGGCGAGCTGCTCCTCGATGAACGAGATGCCGTCCTGCTCGGTGCCGGCGGTGACGAACACGATCATCTCCACACCGCCCTCCCAACGCTGGAGGAGGTTGTTGAAGCCGTCCTGGATGAGGAGCGTCAGCCCGAAGATCAGCAGCGACACGGCCGCGGTGATGATGGCTGCGACCGTGAGGGTGACGTTGCGCTTGAAGCTGGCCCAGGTCTCCCGGAGCGTGTAGGCGAGACGGGAGATCACTCGTAGACACCCCGCGCCTGGTCGCGGACGATGACGCCACGGTCGAGTTGGATCACGCGTTTGCGCATCGTGTTCACGATTCGTTGGTCGTGGGTCGCCATGACCACGGTGGTGCCGGTCTTGTTGATCCGGTCGAGGAGCCGCATGATGCCCTCACCGGTTGCGGGGTCGAGGTTGCCCGTGGGCTCGTCGGCGATGAGGATGAGGGGCCGATTGACGAACGCGCGAGCGATCGAGACACGCTGTTGCTCGCCGCCCGACAACTGGTTCGGGAAGCGGTCCTCCTTCCCGGCGAGGCCGACGAGGTCCAGCACGGCGGGAACCTGCTGGCGAATCACGTGCTTCGGCTTCCCGATGACCTCCTGGGCGAAAGCGACGTTCTCGAACACCGTCTTGTTCGCAAGCAGTTTGTAGTCCTGGAAGATGTTGCCGATGTTGCGCCGCAGGTGCGGCACTCGCGAGGGCGGCATGTCGATGATGTTGCGGCCGGCGACCCACACGGCGCCGCGCTCGGGTCGCTCCTCACGGTTGAGGAGGCGCAGCATCGTGCTCTTGCCGGAACCCGAGGGGCCGACGAGGAACACGAACTCGCCCTTGGCGATGTCGAAGCTCGCGTCGCGGAGGGCGACGACCTCGGTGGAGTAGCTCTTGGTGACGTTCTCGAGACGGATCATGAGGGGTTCCTGGCCGCGTTCCTGGCGAAGGGCCGCAACGAGCGTATCGTCACCGAAGTGTCGAGATGTGCCAGGCACAACTCGACATGGTCAGGCGTCGGCGTTGGCTTCGGCACGCTTCCAGCGGAGGTAGCCCTCCATGAACTGGTCGAGGTCACCGTCGAACACGGCGTCCACGTTGCCAGTCTCGACCTCGGTCCGGAGGTCCTTGACCATCTGGTAGGGCTGCATCACGTAGGAGCGGATCTGGCTCCCCCACCCGACCTGGGCCTGCTTGCCACCGATCGCGTCGAGCTCGGCCTGATGCTCCTCCTCGATCTTGGCCGCGATCAGCGACTTCAGGCGCATCATCGCCTTCTCGCGGTTCTGGAGCTGGCTGCGCTCCTCCTGCGAGCTGGCGACCATGCCCGTCGGCTCGTGGATGAGTCGAACCGCGGACGAGGTCTTGTTGATGTGCTGGCCGCCGGCGCCCGACGCGCGGAACACCTCCATACGGATGTCGGCCTCGTTGACCTCGATGTCGGGCGCGTCGAGCTCCGGCCACACCTGCACCGCGGCGAAGCTGGTCTGGCGACGCCCCTGGTTGTCGAACGGGCTGATCCGGACGAGCCGGTGCGTCCCGCGCTCACTCGTCATCAAGCCGTACGCGTAGCGCCCCGTCAAGGTGAACTCGGCCGAGTTGATCCCGGCCTCGACGCCCTCGGAGGCGTAATTCACACTGAGATCGAACCCGCGCTGCTCGGCCCAGCGGGTGTACATCCTCAACAGGATCTCCGCGAAGTCCTGGGCGTCGACGCCGCCGTCCTTGGCGTTGATCTGCACGATGCATGGTGAGTCGTCGTGCTCGCCGGTGAAGAGGCTGCGGAGCTCGAGACCGTCGAGCGATGCCGAGATCTCGGCGAGCTGCTCGGCGATCTCGACCTCCTGCGTCTCGTCGTCCTCCTCGCGGGCCAACTCGTGGAGCACCTCGGCGTCGTCGAGCTGGCTGCCCAGCCCGTCGTAGGTGTCGAGGTCGTCCTTGACGTTGGCGTACTCGGCGTTGACGCGTTTGGCCAGCTCGGCATCGTCCCAAAGGTCGGGACGCTGCATCTCGGCCTCGAGTTCGACGATGCGATTGCGACCTTCGTCGATGTTGAGGTACTGGGCCGCCTCATCGAGGCGGCGGCGCTGCTCGCGAAGATCGTCGGTGAAGTCACGCATGCGGCCTCAGGCGGCGCCGTGGCACTGCTTGAACTTCTTGCCCGAACCGCACGGGCACGGCGCGTTGCGCGGGGTCTTCTCGAACGCGTCCTTGTGGACGGTGGTCTGCTTCGCCGTCGGAGCGGCCTGCGCCTGGGCCGGCACACCCTCGGGGATGTCGCCCTCGGCGGCGGCCTGTGCGGCAGCCCGATCGAAACCACTGGATTCGGGGGCGTTGTCGCTCGACGACGTCTGGAGGTTGATCACCTTCGGCTCGAGCCTGGGCTGGTCGTCCTGCTCCTTGACCTGGACGTGCATGACGTAGCGGACGAAGTCCTGGGCGATGCCCTTCATCATGCCGCCGAACATCTCGAAGCCTTCGCGCTGCCATTCGACGAGGGGGTCCTTCTGACCCATCGCACGGAGGTTGATGCCCTCCTTGAGGTAGTCCATCTCCTCGAGGTGCTCGCGCCAGCGCTGGTCGATGATGCGCAACATCACCTGACGCTCGACCTCGCGCATGACATCCTCGCCCATCTCGACTTCGCGCTGCTCGTAGTGATTCGTGGCCTCGGCCATGATCACGTCGTAGAGCTCGTCGGAGTTGCGGGTCTCGGCCAGTGAATCGGCCGTCAGGGTGGTCGGCCAGAAGAGGGTGAGCTCCTTGGCCAACCCGTCGATGTCCCATTCGTCGGTCGCCGCCGATTGGCAATGGGTTTCGATGAGCGCATCGACCGCATCGGCGAGGTACTCCATCGCGGCCGACTTGAGATCCTCGCCTTCGAGGATCTGGTCGCGGCGCTTGTAGATGACCTTGCGCTGCTCGTTCATGACCTCGTCGTACTTGAGGACGTTCTTGCGGATCTCGGCGTTCTTGGTCTCGACGGTGGTCTGGGCTCGCTCGATCGCCTTGGTCACCATCTTCGCTTCGATGGCTTCGTCGTCGTCGAAACGCCCCATCGCCCACTGCAGGGCACCGGTCGCGAACAGGCGCATCAACTCGTCGTCGAGGCTGAGGTAGAAGCGGCTTTCGCCGGGGTCACCCTGGCGCCCGGAGCGGCCCCGCAGCTGGTTGTCGATGCGTCGCGAGTCGTGCCGTTCGGAGCCGATCACGTACAGACCGCCCGCGGCGCGGACCTGCTCGCCCTCGGCCTTGCACTCGGTCTTGAACACCGCGAGCAACTCGTCGTACCGCGCGAACGCCTTCGCCCGCTCCTCGCGGAAGTCGTCGGGCATCTCGGCCAACGGACGCGGCAGCTCGAAGTCATCGACGATCAGGTCGGCTGCGAAGCCTTCCTTGAGCACCTCGTGGCGCGCCATCAGCTCCGGGTTGCCGCCGAGCTGGATGTCGACGCCACGACCGGCCATGTTGGTCGCCACCGTGACGGCGCCGAGGCGACCCGCCTGGGCGACGATGTCGGCCTCACGGGTGTGCTGCTTCGCGTTGAGCACCTCGTGGGTGATGCCTCGCTGGCGCATCAGGCGCGAGAGGAGCTCGGACTTCTCGACGCTGATGGTGCCGACGAGGATCGGCTGGCCGTTGGCGTGACGCTCCTCGATGTCGTCGATGATCGCATCGAACTTGCCGATCTCGCCCTTGTAGATCAGGTCCGCCTGATCGAGGCGCGCGATCGGGCGATTCGTCGGAACCGGCACCACGCCCAGCCCGTAGGTGTTCATCAGCTCGGCGGCCTCGGTCTGGGCGGTCCCGGTCATGCCGGCGAGCTTGTCGTACATGCGGAAGTAGTTCTGGAGTGTGATCGTGGCGAGGGTCTGGTTCTCCTCCTTGATCTTCACGCCCTCCTTCGCCTCGACCGCCTGGTGGATGCCCTCCGACCAACGACGTCCCTCGAGGATGCGTCCGGTGAACTCGTCGACGATCTTCACCTCGCCACCCTGGACGATGTAGTCCTTGTCGCGCTTGTACAGCTCCTTGGCCTTCAACGCCACGCTGAACTGGTGGACGAGGTTGGCCGACACGTCGTCGTAGAGGTTCTCGACGTCGAGCGCCGACTCGACCCGCTCGATGCCCTCCTCGGTCGGCACGACCACCCGCTTGTCCTCCTCCACCTCGTAGTCGACATCGCGCTCCAACGAGCGGATGATCGATGCGAACCGGTAGTAGAGCTTGGCGGCGTCGCCGACGCGCCCGGAGATGATGAGTGGCGTGCGGGCCTCGTCGATGAGGATCGAGTCGACTTCGTCGACGATGCAGAAGTTGTGGCCGCGCTGCACCTTGTTGTCGAGCTTCGGCGCCATGTTGTCGCGCAGGTAGTCGAAGCCCATCTCGTTGTTCGTGCCGTACGTGATGTCGGCGTCGTAGTTGCGGCGCTTCTCGGCCGGGCGATCCTTGAAGCCGGGGATGATCAGGCCGACCTCGAGGCCGAGCCACTTGTGGATGCGGCCCATCCACTCGGCGTCGCGGCGGGCGAGGTAGTCGTTGACCGTGACCAGGTGCACGCCCTTGCCGCCGAGACCGTTGAGATAGACGGGCAGGGTCGAGACCAGGGTCTTTCCCTCACCGGTGCGCATCTCGGCGACCCAGCCGAAGTGCAGGGCCGCGCCGCCCATCAATTGGACGTCGTAGTGGCGTTGACCGATGACGCGGTCGGCGGCTTCGCGCGTGACGGCGAACGCCTCGACCAGGATGTCGTCGAGACCGGCGCCGTTGGCGAGGCGCTGACGGAACTCCGGCGTCTTCGCCTTGAGATCGTCGTCGGAGAGACGGCCGTATTCGTCGGCGAGAGCGTTGATGTCCGGCACCATGCCCTGGAGCGCCTTGAGTTTCTTGCCTTCTCCCGCGCGGAGGATGCGATCGAGGATGCCCATGCGACCGCCCAGCCTACCGGTGCCGGTCGGGCGGACGTTGGCGGTGTCTACCGTGTTCGTCGTGGACGACCGACGCCCGCGATCGATGCCCAGGTTTCTCCCTCGGCGACCCAACCGATCGTCTGACCCGAGCGTGTCGGATCCAGTGAGTGCAGTCGCTGCAGACCATGCCGACGGGCGGTCGACGACGAGATCCATGACTTCGACGAGATCGACGACCGCCCGAGACGGCGAGGATGCGTTGCGGCTACGCGCGCGCGACGACTTCGATCAGCTGTTCGCCGATCACTATCAACGCCTGGTCGGCGCGCTCACGCTCATCGCCGGCGATGCCGAGACAGCGGCCGATGCCGTGCAGGAGGCGTTCGTCAAGGCCCACCTCCGCTGGCGCAAGATCGGCGGTTACGACGATCCGATCGGCTGGGTCCGGCGGGTGGCGATCAATCGACTCCGCGACGATCACCGGAGCTCGGTCCGCAAACGGCGCGTCCTGTCGCGGCTCGCCAACCGCACGGTCGCCACGTCCGAACCCGTCGAGCTGGACGAGTTCGACCGTCTCCTCGCCGAGCTCCCCACGCAACAACGCGCGACCGCGGCACTGTACTACGTGGACGGATTGAGCGTCGCCGAGATCGCCGTCGCGCTCGACATCGCGCCGGGAACGGTCAAGTCGCACCTCCATGACGCCCGACGCCGCCTCCGACCGGTGCTCGAACGTGAAGCTCGCCGCTCCGACGGCAACCCGAAGGGTGGGAACGATGACTGATTTCGACGAACACGACGACGTGCTCGCGGACGCCCTCCGGCGGCGGGCTGCGCCGGCCGGCTCGATCGTCGCAGCACACGAAGCCGTGCTCGCTCGTGCCGGGGCGATCCGTCGCCGACGGGCCGCCCTCGCAGGCGGAGTCGGGATGGTGACCCTGCTGATCGGCGGCCTCGTTCTGGTTCCTCGCGGTGGGGGAATTCGATCAGCAGCACCGATACGGGCGAGGTCCCGCCATCGGTGCAATCGACGGAGGTCGGCGAGTCGGGACCGACCTCGACCGTGCCCGGCGACGACGGCCGGACCCCCACCACCGTCGATCTCGTCGTCCCGCCGGCCGACACCGGGCCGAATCGCACCTCGACGACGATCGGGTCCGACCGGCGACCGGGGCCCACCGACGATCAGGCGACCGGCGGGTCGTCGACCGGTGCCCCACCGACGACCGTTGCGCCCGACCGCACGCCGGGCACCACGGTTCCTCGCTCACCGGCCACGACCGCTGCGTCGAGTACGTCGCCGACGACCCAAGCCTCGACGAGCGCACCGGCAACGAACCCACCGACGACCACACTCGCCCCGTTCACCGAGACGTACAGCTCGGCGGGCGGGTCGATCACGGTCCGCTGGAACGGAACGTCGCTCGCCCTCGTCAGCGTCGCTCCGGCCGCCGACTTCGAAGCGGAGGTCGAGGACGCGTCGGCGACCCGCGTGCGGGTTCGATTCCGCAGCGACGGTGACGACGCGCGGATCGAGGTGCGGGTCGATAACGGCATGCTCCGCGTCGACATCTCCTGAACCGGTCGAGAACGGACCCAACCGCGTCGACCGACGGGTCGTGTCTGTCTCGAACACGGCACACACGACGACACTGGAGGATCTACCGTGGCCACTCCCAACTGGACCAACGTTCGCAGGCGCCTCGGCAGCCGAACCGCCATCGTGATGGCCGGCACGGTCGGCTTCGCAGTCGGCGCCGGCGGCTTCGCTGCCGCTCAACGCGGTGCGGACGATGCCGTGACCGGTGCGCCGACGACGGTCGAAGCGAGCGGGGTCGGCACGACCGTCGCCGACACGAGCCCGGTCGACACGAGCGTCGCCGGCACGACCCCAGCGACCTCGGTCGATCTCACGGTTCCGAGCGTCCCCGACGACACGATCCCCGACGACACCACCGACAACACCGTCACCGACACCGTCACCGACGACACCGTCACCGACAACACCACCGACAACACCGTCACCGACACCGTCACCGACGACACCGTCACCGACGACACCGTCACCGACGACACCGTCACCGACGACACCGTCACCGACAACACCGTCACCGACAACACCACCGACGACACCGTCGGCAGCACCGTCCCCCGCAACTCCGCGCCCGGTGTCGCCATGCCGGGTCCGTTCACCAAGACGTACTCCTCGGCCGGAGGCTCGATCAGCGTCAGCTGGAACGGAACGGCGTTCTCGCTCAACTCGGTCAGTCCGGCCGCCGGCTTCACGGCCGAGGTCGAGGACCGTCGGTCGGACCGGATCCGGGTCGACTTCGAGGGTGACGACGATCATCGGATCGAAGTTCGGCTCGACGACGCAACGGTCCGGGTCCGAATCGACTGACGACTCGACCATCTGATCCGCACGACCCCCGCCCGACACCGCCCGATCCGACGGCGGGATCGGGCGGGTTGGCGCGCGGATCAGACCCCGATCACACTGCGCTCAGGCGGCCCAGGGACCTTGCAGGACACCTCGACCCGTGCCGCTCGGACCGCCGGCACCTGCGGCGACCGGTCGGTGAGTCGTGCCACCGACACGAGAGACCAGCGACGGCGTCGTCGCGACGGCAGCGCGGCGCACCGATCGGGCACCCGCCCGCCGCAGCGCCGCATCGGCCGAGCGAAGGGTCGAGCCAGTCGTGACGACGTCGTCGACCACGAGCACCCGCTCGCCGTGGGCGGCAGGGCTCACCCGGAAGCTGGGACCGTGCAGACGAGTAGCTCGATCGAGCCCGGTCTGGGGCACGTCGGAACCAGCCCGCTCGAGCAGGCGGCGACAGGGCACGCCGAACTGGGCCGCGACGCGACGAGCGACGAGCTCCGCTTGGTCGAAGCCACGGCGCTGGCGGCGCCGGCGGCTGGTCGGCGCCCATGTGACGACGTCGATCTCGCTCGCCCTGACCCCCTCGGCCAGCAGGCGGTTGACGAGCAACCCGGCGAGGTGGTGGGCGAGCTGGCGACGATTGCCGTACTTGAAGCCGAGCAGCACGTCGCGCGGACGACCGGCGAACGGCACCGCGGCGATGACATCACCACCGATCGGCATCGACGGCGGCGCAGCGAGCGAGAAGCGACAGGTACGGCACAGCACCGGCCCGACACGGTCACACCCGGCACAACGACTCTGGAACATCATGCGACCAGTTCTACGCGAGGGGTGTGACAGCTCCTCCGCCGCAACGAACACCACACCACGCGACGATCGACCCATCAACGACGATCGGATGTTCGAACTCGCCGAGCGCCACGAACACCACACCACCGATCGGATGTTCGAACTCGCCGAGCGCGACGATCCCGAGCCGTCCTCCGCTTGCGAGCTGCGACACCGCGAGCGCTACATCCGGCGCCGCTGATCAGTATCGGTAGTGCTCGGGCTTGAAGGGTCCGGACGGGTCGAGGCCCAGGTACTCGGCTTGTTCGTCGGTGAGCTTGGTGAGCTTCACCCCGAGCGCATCGAGGTGGAACCGAGCCACCTTCTCGTCGAGGTGCTTGGGCAGGACATACACGCCGAGCGGGTACTCGTCGGTGTTGTTGAACAGCTCGATCTGGGCGATGACCTGGTTCGAGAACGAGCAGCTCATGACGAAGCTCGGGTGCCCGGTGGCGCACCCGAGGTTCACGAGGCGCCCTTCGGCCAGCACGATGATCTGGTGCCCGTCGTCGAACTTCCACACGTCGGTTCCGGGCTTGAGCTCGTCACGGGTGGCGCCCGAACGGGCGAGACCCTCCATGTCGATCTCGTTGTCGAAGTGGCCGATGTTGCACACGATCGCGTTGTGCTTCATCTGCCGCATGTCGTCGATCGTGATCAGGCTCATGTTGCCCGTGGCCGTCACGAAGATGTCGGCAGTGTCGACGACGTCCTCGAGCGGCAGGACCTGGATGCCCTCCATGGCGGCCTGCAACGCATTGATCGGATCGATCTCGGTGACGATGACCCGAGCACCCTGGCCCTGGAGCGACTCGACGCAGCCCTTGCCGACGTCGCCGTAGCCGAGCACGACGGCGGTCTTGCCGGCGATCATCACATCGGTCGCGCGGCAGATCGAATCGACGAGCGAGTGGCGGCAACCGTAGAGATTGTCGAACTTCGACTTGGTGACCGAGTCGTTGACGTTGATCGCCGGGAACAGCAACTCTCCGTCGGCGAACATCTTGTAGAGCCGCTTGACTCCGGTGGTGGTCTCCTCGGTGACGCCCTTGATGTGGGACGCCATGCGGGTCCACTTCTGGGGGTCGTCCTTGAGCGACCGCTGCAGCAGTCCGAGCACGATGGCGAGCTCGGCGTTGGGTGCCTGGGTCGGGTCTGGAACTTCACCGTCGGCCTCGTACTGCACGCCCTTGTGGAGCAGCAGTGTGGCATCGCCACCATCGTCGAGGATCATGTTCGGGCCGTCGTAGCCGTCCCACGACATCATCTGATCGGTGCACCACCAGTACTCCTCGAGCGTCTCGCCCTTCCACGCGAACACGGGGACGCCGTTCGGCTCGTCGACCGTTCCCTCAGGGCCGACGACGACGGCGGCGGCAGCGTGATCCTGGGTCGAGAAGATGTTGCAGCTCGCCCAACGCACCTCGGCGCCGAGGGCCGTGAGCGTCTCGATGAGCACGGCGGTCTGGATCGTCATGTGCAACGAGCCGGAGATGCGTGCGCCGGCGAGCGGCTTCGACGGGCCGTACTCCTTCCGGATCGCCATCAGGCCGGGCATCTCGTGCTCGGCGAGGAGCATCTCCTTGCGGCCGAAGGGGGCCAGCGAGAGATCGGCGACCCGGAAGTCCTGGCGCGCTGCCAACGTGGAAGTCATGGAATGTTCTCCTCCGCGAGTCGACACATTCGTCGATGCGTCGCGATCGATGTTTCGGATGGAGCGAGCCGGGGCCTCCTGGCACCGTTCTGATCAGCCCGCGCGTCGGGTAAGGCTACCGGGTCAGCGGTCCGGGCCGATGCGATCGGTTCGCCGCCGCCGAACGGGCACGAGCCGGCTCGTGTGTCAGTCGTCGAGGATGACGGCCGAGACGTCGAGCACGTAGTCCAGGAACCCGGCACGATTGTAGAACCGCACCTGGTACGGGTCGCCGCCGGCGCTGCCGTACTCGAGCAGCACCATGTTGGGGACCACGTCACCGTCTCGCAGGGTCAGGTTCGCGGTCTTCGGCTTCTGCGTGCCGCTCGCAGGCGTCGGGTACGCCGTGAGGAACGAGCTCGTCGGGACCCACGAGTACTGACGCTCGAGCCGGGCACCGGTCAGGTTGCCGATCAGACCCATCTGCGGTCCGACGGGGTCGGAGCCGATCTTGACGTCGTTGACGAAGGCCTCGAAGCTCCAGTCCTCGGCTGCGCCGGGTGGAAGCGGCTGCGAGAAGTGCTCGTCCTCGCGGGTATCGAACGCGCGGAACGGAGCCACGAGGGGGACGACGCGGCCGGCACGGGTCGACGGGTTCTGGTTCTTGATCAGGTAGCCCATCAGGTCGACGGTCAGATCGGTCTCTCCAGCCCGGTTGTAGATGTAGATCGCACCGTCGGAACCGACGGGCACGACGGCGAGCGCCGAACGCACCTGACCAGCTGCGACGTTGATCGAGGCGGTCGTGGGCGTCGTTCCGGAGCGGACCGCTGTCGGGAGTGCCGACAGATAGGTGTTGGAGCTCCGGGGCCGGCGGTTGACGGCCGAGATGTTGACGAGCACGCCGACGACGTTGCCGCTGTTCGGCACGACGTCGGTCTTGGCCGGATCGAACGAATCGGCACCGCGGATGGGGATCTTGACCTGCTCGCGAGCACTCAGCGGGTTGGTCCCGAACGCGGCCTCGCGTGAGTCGAAGAGGCGTGCCGGGCCGGCGGTGAGGAGCCGCGCACCCGACTGCGAGTACGAGCTCGTCGAGAACCAGCCCATCAGGTCGACGACGACATCGGAGCGGCCCGTGCCACCGGGCGTGACGATCTTCAGCGTGAGCTTGCCGCCGTTGCCCGGACGGAGGATCGCCGAGTTGGGGACGATCGCGCCAGGGGTGAAGTTGACGACCGCGGTGCCGGTGTCGCCGGTACCGGCGCCGAACGCGCGCAGGTGACCGCGCGCCGACGGGTTCACGATCGTGATGTTGACGGCGACCGCCAACACGTTGTCGTCGACTCCGTCGTTGTCGCCGTCGGCGAACGCGGGCAAGCCGCCCTGACCCACGATCGGGACGTCGAACACGACGTTGCTGCCGGCGGGTGCGGTGGGCTTGCGACCGCGCGGGGAGACATCGTTGTTCGCATCTCGGGAGTCGAGAATGCGGGCCGGGGTGACGGCGTGGTACTCGCCACCGGCGCCGCAATCGGAGTCGATGCACGGTTCGCCGGCGGCCTGCACGACACGGTCGGGCGAGGGCGACACCGCGATGCCCACGGCGGCAGCCATCGAGACGGCAACCACGGTGAGCGCGGCGCGCTTCACGGAGCGGCGGATTCTGGAGGTTCGGCTCACGGCGGCAGATCGTAACGCGTTCGTCATGCCATGCCACGTCGGACCGCTCACCCTTCGAAGGTCGGCATGATCGAACCCTCCCTGACCAGGGTGTTCAGCCGCTCGAAATTCTCGTCGTCGAGCGACGTCGCCTCCTCGACGAGCATCACCGGGATGCCGTCGATCACGTCGTACGTCCGTCGCAGGCGCGGGTTGAACAGGACCTGTTCGGCTTCGATGTAGAACAGCGGACCCTTGTCCTCGGGGCACGCCAGGATGGCGAGCAGGGCAGCGTCAAGGCTCATGGAGGGGCTCCTGGTCTCAGGTTCGGTGATGTCTCAGGCTCGGGTGATCAGCGACAACAGTTCGGCGACCCGGCTGTCGCACTCGCCGCGATCGACGGCCTCGAGGTTGAGGCGCAGCAGCGGCTCGGTGTTCGACGGGCGAAGATTGAACCACCAGCGGCCACAGTCGACGCTCAGGCCGTCGAGGCGGTCCTGGTCGCGATCGGCGTAGGCAGCGGAGACCTCCTCGATGATCGCACGCGGGTCGTCGACCTGGGTGTTGATCTCGCCGCTCGCGGCGTATCGCTCGAAGGGCTTGCGCAGCACCGACAACGTCTCATCGGTCCGGCTGAGCTCGCCGAGGAGCAGCATCGAGGCGATCAGGCCGCTGTCGGCGCGGTAGTTCTGGGCGAAGTAGTAGTGCGCAGAGTGCTCGCCACCGAACACCGCGCCGGTCTCGGCCATCCGCTGCTTGATGTACGAGTGGCCGACCTGGGTGCGCACCGGAACGCCACCGTGCTCCGCGATGACCTCGGGAACCGAGCGCGAGCAGATCAAGTTGTGCAGGACGGTCGCTCCCGGGTTGGTCCGCAGCACGGCGGCTGCCAACAGCGCCGTCGTGGTGGAGCCGCTCAGACCATTTCCCTCCTCGTCGACGACGAACACCCGGTCGGCATCGCCGTCGAAAGCGAGCCCGACGTCGAACCCACCAGTGACGACGCGCGCTCGGAGGTCGCGCTGGTTGGCCGGTTGGAGCGGATCGGCCGGATGGTTCGGAAAGGTGCCGTCGAGCTCGCCGTACATGACCTCGAGATCGATCATCGGCAGGCGCTCGAAGACAGCCGGCACCACGAGACCACCCATGCCGTTGGCCGTGTCGGCGACCACCCGCATCGGGCGGATCGCGTCGACGTCGACGAACGACAACACGTGGTCGACGAAATCGGCCAGCACGTCGCGCTCGCTCACGGACCCGAAGGTCGCCGCAGGGCGCGGTCCCAGGCCGTCGAGCACCGTCGACGCAGTGGCTCGCACCTCGGCGAGCCCGCTGTCGATGCCGACCGGGCGCGCACCGGACAAGCAGAACTTGACACCGTTGTATTGGGCCGGGTTGTGCGAAGCGGTGAACATCGCACCCGGCGCATCGAGCGCGCCAGAGGCGTAGTACAGCATGTCGGTCGAGGCCAGACCGACATCGAGCACGTCGACACCGTGCTCGACCACGCCACGGGTGAACGCCTCGACCAGCGCCACGCCGGAGCTCCGCATGTCGCGGCCCACCACGATCCGGTCGGCGTCGACGAAGCGGGAGTAGGCGACGCCGAGGGCATGCGCGACGTCAGCATCGAGCTGATCGGGCACCGTTCCCCGGATGTCGTACGCCTTGACGATCTCATCCAGAACAGACATAAGAGATGGGAAACGCTACCGGGGGGCGCCGTGCGGTTCCGACGAGTCGGGGTCAGACAAGTCCGGACCATGCCGCTCGTGACCGGAGGATTCACGACCCGCGCGCTCGTGATGGGCTGACGCCGCTGACTCGAAGGACCAGTCGTCGATGAGGTCAGCGTCGTCGGCGAGGTCAGCGTCGTCGGCGAGGTCAGCGTCGTCGGGGAGGTCAGCGTCGTCGGAGGCGCCGACGGTGGCATGCCTCCGGACGAACGAGCTCGGGACCTCGGCGGCGTGGCGAACGTCACCCTGCCGACGCCAGAGGAAGCACAGCCCCACCCCGATCAGCGTGAGCAGCACGGTCAGGTAGTCGACCGCGCTGCGCCCGTACGACAATTCGACATGGTTGGTCCCCGGGACGACGACCATCATGTTCGGGCCGACCCGGTACGGGCCATCGGCGCCCGAGACGTTCCAGTTCGGGAAGTAGCTCACCCGCACCAGTACCGGGACGCCTACCCGGTCGACGTCGAATTCCACGGACTCCTGGCCGATCACCACGTTGCTGATGGCCACGGGTTCCAGCGCGACGGGTTCGATCGGCTCCGCAGGTACGACGATGTCGACTCGAGGCCCACCCTCTTCGCCCTCGGCGAGACGACGCGAGACATCGACCTCGACGTCGATCCGCTGCCAGGTCTCGGGCCCGTCGTCGGCAGGGATCGCTGCCCACTCCTCCTGGTGCTGGAACCACGAGGTCCCCAGTTCCAGGTGACGCTCGCGCGCGTCGCCCGGCCGCTCGCCGACGACGACCGGCTGGGTATCGAGTGGAACGACGATGTCGGAACCACCGACGAGGTAGATGTCCCACGGGGCCGACGCCGTGATGAAGGTCAGTTCTGGCTGGGCAGCAGCCTCGGCCTTGGCCTCCGCGGTGCGCACCATCAGGTAGCGCACGCCGAGGTCCTGGAGATGAGGGACACCCACGCCGGCATCGTTGTCGACGTACCGGAGCTCTCGAACCGGGTTCGACGACTGCTTCGAGATGGCGGCGGCGGTGATGAAGTGGTACGGGGTCGTTCCCGAAGCCTCGAAGAACAAGCCTTCCATCGAACCGATGCAGCCGTCGCTCCAGAACGGCAACAGCATCAATGCCATCGTCGTGCCGTACTGACCGTTGTCGGCGCTGTTCTCCCACATCGCCCGCCCGCAGCCCAGTGCAGGATCGGCACCGATGTTCTGCATCGTGGTGACCACCTGGTGGTACTCGGTGTAGTACTCACCGCGACCCTCGTACCCCAAGAAGTTGTAACGGGCCCAGCCGTCGCCCTGCGCGTCGGCGTTGGTCTCGGTGGCATCGAACGGCCCCCAGGAATACACGGCTGCAGCGCCGTCGACCTGCTGGTAGCCGCCACCGGGGAGCACCTGGAACATGAAGCCGATCACGATCGCGACCGACACGGCGGTGATCGCAGCGAAGATGCTCCCTTCCCACACGCCCGGCAGCGCCAACGCCCGCCGATCGCGCACCGCATTCCAGAACAGGCCCATCAACTCGACCGTGCCGACCATCATCAACAGGTAGCGGATCAAGTACACGAACGGGAGCAGGCGCGGGTTCCACAGCAGCCCGATGAACGGCAGGCTGTCCTTCGCGAGGTAGACGCCCGCAGCGAACACCAGACCGGTCACACCGAGCGCCGCGCCGTTGAGGTGGCGACGCACGATGCTCATCGCGAATCCGAACACGGCGAGCGCCGTGATCAACATGTCGAGCGGTGCCGTGAGCGGGAAGAACATCTCCCACCAGTCCTCGCGCGACCCGTACTTCATGTCGGTCATGTATTCGTGGTCGAGCAGGAACGGACCCGCCCACCACATGATCAACAGCAGGCTCGTGAGCCCGACGCTGAGCGCGTAGACGATGCGGGTCCGGTCGAGCCAGATCAGGCAGAAGATCAGCGCCGCTCCGACGACGAAGATCAACACGATGCCGTGCGACACGCAGGCCGCGGCGATGAGCACCGAGGCCCACACCCGGTACCGACCGGTGCGCAGACCGGCGGCGAGCACCCCGAGCGCGAGCACCCCGAGCGACAGCGCGATCGAGAACGAGAACTCGCCGGCCATGGTCGACTTGAGGTTGCCGCCGTAGATGCTGAAGCTCTCGTCGAGCGCGAACGCCAGCCCGGCGAACGCGAACAGCTCGGGGAGCGGGTAGCGGAAGGCGGCAAGGCGGCCGAACGCCCAGCACGCCGCCGGCAGGGTGAGCAACCCGAGCACGCTCACGAACTTGATGGCGACGCCGTAGGGCAGCACCACGTTGACCACCAGGATCGCGAACGCCGGGAGCACCATGTAGAACCGGTACGCAGGCATCCCGCTGTACCAGTCCATCGTCCAGCCGTTGAACCGGAACGCGCCCAGCAGGTGATCGCGCAGATAGGCAGGACCCCAGACGTGGGCGCCGAAATCACCGCCCGTCGGGGTCGTGTCGTCGAAGATCAGGTCCTGACCCGCCCGCAGCGGGTTGAGATGGACGACGTTCATCATGATGGCCGTCGTGGTGCCGAGTGCCAGCACGGTCACGACGTAGCGCACGATTCGATCGTTCGGCCACGCGCGGTTCGCCCACTCCATCGGGCGCCGGACGATCCGACGCCAGATCCGCTCGAACACCGGCAGTGCCGGGTCCGCTCGGTCGTCGTCGACCACATCGTCGACCACCACCTCGTCGACCACCACCTCGTCGACCACCTCGTCGACCACCTCGTCGACCACCTCGTCGACCACCTCGTCGACCATGCGGTGACGGGAACGGTCGACGTCGTACCGGTCGTCGCCGTCACGCGCCCAGGGGGTCGGCGATGCACCGCCGTGCCGGCTGGGGTCGGATCGGAGATCCGCGTGGCGACGTCCACCGGGGTCAGCCGACGGGTGGTTCGAGTTGGTGGCGTCGGAAACGACGTCGGGAGCGGGATCAGACTCGGTTCTGGGGTCGTCGATGCGATCGGTCATGGAGCGGTCACCATCTTGTCATTCGGGCTCGCAGGACTCCCGTCACCCGAGCATGCGGTACCCACCGCTTCATCCTCACGAGGGCCGTCACGACACGAGCAGGTTGATGATTCCGGCCGCGTTGAACGCGGCATGGGTCACGATCGCTGGGCCGAGGCGACCGGTCGCGACCACGCACGCACCGAAGACCAGTCCGGCCAGGAACAGCCCGGGATACTCGATCGGGCGGAAGTGGATGATTGCGAACCACATCGACGTCGCGACAAGAGCCGGCCAGACGCCGATGAGCGAGGCGGTCGAACGCTGGATCAGACCTCGGTACACGAGTTCCTCCACGATCGGCGCGCCGACGACCACGATCACGACCAGCACCACCGTGTTCAACCCGCCGGCGCGATCGGCGAGCTCCCGGGCGTTCTCTTCGAGCCGCTCGCGCGAGAACGTGTCGGGCCACGCGCCCCGGAGTGGCAGGTACAGCACCGGAACGAGCACGAACTGGGTGACGACTCCGATCGGGATGCCGACGAGGTCGATCGGTCGGAACCGGATCGCATAGTCGGCGGCCATGTCCCCGGTGCCGTACCGCCGGCTCGCGATGCCCAAGGCGACGATGAAGCTGGCCCACCCGACGAGCGCCGCGACGCCGGTCTGCGGGATCGTCAGTGGGTCGTCGAAGTTCGCGCCCATGATGACGATCGCGGCCGCGCCGAGCACCGCACCGCCCACGACCCAGGCGACAGCCCACACCCCCATCGCCGGGCCGAACGGCACCACGGCGGGGGCATCGGTGTGGCCACCGGGAGCGTCGGACACGACGGACACGGCCGCCGAGGGTACCGGTATCAGACGGCGATCAGGGTCGGTGGCACCGACTGTCGGCGATCGCGCACCTGCCAGCCCTGGGGCGCGGTCAGCCGTCCGGCGTGGCGCTGACACAGGTCGTAGGCGTGGGGGTCGCGTTCGTCGTGCAGTGGGTCGAGCCAGACCTGGGCCTGCGCGTACTGATACGTGAGGGTCACCGCGGCTGCCTCGCTGCAGCCCGTCCGCGAGCACTGCCTCGTCACGGCGGACACCGTAGGCGCTGGCCGCCGGTCGACCGGTGGACCCCCACGCGGTCGCCCAGGGAACCTGTGAACGGCCTCAGGTTCGAGCCCGCACGATCTGGCATCGCGGCGCCCGCCCCGTAGCATGGTTGCATGGACAAGCTTCCTCCCCCGCCCCCTCCCCCGCCACCGGGGCGCGGACGGTCGTCCGGACCACCCCCGGCCCCCAAGGAGCGCCGTCCGAGCTTCGGTGGTGGTGGCGGCGGCGTCGGCGACGGCGACGGCCGATCGACACCTCCCACCTGGCTACGCCGCTGGCTGCCCTGGATCGCGATCGGCGTCTTCCTCGCGATCTTCCTCATCCCGTCGCTCCTCAGCGGCGAGAGCGGGGACGAGATCACGTACACCGAGTTCATCGCACTGGTCCAGGCGGGCGATGTCGACTCGGTCGAGATCAACAACGGCGACGGCACCATCAAAGGCCTCCTGTCCGACGGGTCGAAGTTCACCTCGACCGGCGGTGGCGAGCGAGGGCTATCGGAGTCCGACGAGAACCTGTTGCACGCTCGCGAGGTCGACTACGAGTTCGCCGCCCCGAGCAGCAACTGGTTCCTCAGCATCATCGGGTTGCTCCTGCCGGTCATGTTGATCATCGGCTTCTTCGTGTGGCTGCAGCGCCGCGCTCAGGGCCAGATGGGCAACGTGATGTCGATCGGGCGCAGTCGAGCCAAGGCGTACTCGGCCGACAAACCCTCGACGACGTTCAGCGACATCGCCGGCTACGAGGGGGTCAAGCAGGAGATCAACGAGGTCGTCGACTTCCTGCGCATGCCTGAGCGCTTCCGTGAGATCGGCGCCAGGGTGCCCAAGGGCATCCTCCTGGTCGGGCCTCCCGGAACCGGCAAGACGCTGTTCGCCCGAGCGGTCGCCGGCGAGGCCGGCGTCGGATTCCTCTCGGTGACCGGTTCCGACTTCATGGAGATGTTCGTCGGTGTCGGCGCGAGCCGGGTCCGCGACCTGTTCCAGCAGGCTCGTCGCATGGGCAAGGCGATCATCTTCATCGACGAACTCGACTCGATCGGCCGCAAGCGTGGCGCCGGCCTGGGCGGCGGCCATGACGAGCGCGAGCAGACGCTCAACCAGATGCTGTCGGAGATGGACGGTTTCGAAACGTCCGAGGGCATCGTGATCATGGCGGCGACCAACCGTCCCGACATCCTCGACCCGGCGCTGTTGCGTCCCGGACGGTTCGATCGTCAGATCGTCGTACCGCTCCCGGAGCACGAGGAACGCAAGGCGATCCTCGAGGTCCACAGCCGCGACAAGCGGATGGGCCCCGACGTCGACCTCGACACGATGGCACGAGCGACCCCCGGCATGGCCGGCGCCGATCTCGCCAACCTCGTCAACGAGGCCGCGCTCATCGCCGTCCGCCGCGGTTCGAAGCAGATCGAGCGGATCGACTTCGAGAACGCCCGCGACCGCGTGGTGCTCGGCGCGCAACGCGAATCGTTGATCATGAACGCCGAGGAGAAGAAGGCGACGGCCTACCACGAGGGCGGCCACGCGCTGCTGTCAGTGGTGCTCCCTCACGGCGACCCGCTGCACAAGGTGACGATTCTCCCGCGCGGCATGGCACTGGGAGTCACGTGGAGCCTCCCGCAGGAGCGCCACACGTACTCGCGGGAGTACTTCGAAGACACGATCTGCAAGGCGATGGGCGGCCGAGTCGCCGAGAAGATCGTCTTCGGGCACCTCAACTCCGGGGCGGCGAACGACCTCGAGCAGGCAACCGGCATCGCCCGCCGGATGGTGCGCGAGTGGGGCATGAGCGACGAGGTCGGACCGATGGCCTGGCACAGCCAGCAGCAGGTCTTCCTCGGCGAAGATCTCATGTCACAAGGCCGCGAGTACAGCGAAGACACCGCGAAGATGCTCGACGAGGAGATCAGCAAGCTGCTGCACGGGCAAGAGGCGCGCGCCCACGACGTGATCACCAAGCACCGTCGTGGCCTCGAGCTGATCGCGGAGGCGTTGCTCGAGCACGAGACGATCGACGGGCCTGCCGTGGCCAAGCTGATCCAGCAGGGCCTCGTCGAGGCCGGCGTCGACGAGGAGCTCGACGCCAACGTCATGGGCACGCCCGACTGACCAGGTCGGCACCTCACCCCTGTCCGAGACGGCCCGGCTTCGACCACGATCCCGCGAACCGGACCTGGCAGGACGCGCGCCCGTTGGCCAATCGTGGCTCCTGGGCCGGAGCGGGGTCGGATCGAAACGGACCCGGACGAAGCATGGTGATCGATGCCGCTTCGTGCGGGTGCTCACGTTCGACGACGCCGTGCTCGAGCGCCACCAGGACCTCCTGGTCGCCGCCGAAGACGAACGCGTGACGAGCGGACGCGTTCAGTGTGTGGCTTCGGCGTCGGGGGTGCGGGATCCGTCGTGCTGGTCACAACCGCCGGAGCGATCGATGCTGCCCGGCTCGCGGGCGTTCGCGACGGCAGCCCACAGATCGGTCGCTGTGACGGGGCCGAGGAAGCCCTGGTGTACCACACCGTCGGGATCGGCGATGAGGAGGCACGGGACGGCGTCGATCCCGTAGCGCTCGTGCAGATCCTTCTCCGACTGATACGGCACGGTCACGACCTCGACCTCGCCACACCGCACGACCGCGGCCTTCCGTACGACGTCGGCGCACGTCGAGCAGGTCTCGGACGTGAAGACGGCTACGAGCCAACCGACACCGTCGAAGTCGGCCCGGTCGAGCTGGGCCGGCATCTCGTAGCGGGGTTGCGTCGGTGGATCGGCGTGGCGACGACGGCGAACCAACTCCGCGACGATCGCGGCGACGGCCACGACGGCGGCAGCGAGGATCAGACGTTCCATCTCACCGTCGTTTCTATCAGCCGGTTCAGCCGGCCGGCACCGCCCAGGCCGCGGTTCGCAGATCGCCGCGACCCGTGGGATACGAACGTTCGACGAAGACCCTGCTCGTCGACTCGATGATGACCTCACGATCGACCACCAACGGATCGGTGAGATCGATCGCCAACAAGGCGGCCGGGCCGAGTTCGAGTTCCTGCAACCCGGGGACGGGTACCGAGCCCGAGGTCCCGACCGCGAACACCGACACGGTGCCGGCGGTGTTGTCAGCGTTGTACACCACGATGCCGTCCGCGACGGGTGCCGACGGGCCGGCCGCGAGGTGCCACGTCGTCGCGACGTAGCCGTCCTGACGCGGGGTGGCGCCGGCGATGACCGTGGTGGCGACGCGGTCGTCCTCGCTCGTGGTCACCGCCCGCTCCACGACGATCGCCGGTTCAGCCGTCGAGGTCGCGAACACGGTCGCGTGGCGTCCTTGGCCGAGGTCGGCGAGTGGTCCGGCGTCGAGGGTCACGACCTCGCGGGCCGGTACCGCGATCGGATCGACCACGAGAGGCGAATCGATGCCGAGGAACAGCACGTCGACCTCGACGGCGTCGTCGGTCGGGTTGTAGATCGAGAACCGCTCGCTGGTTCCGGGTCCCTTGGTGCCGTTCGTGAACCACCACTGGTTCCTCAGAGCAGGCGACGCCAAGCTGACCTGGGTCCCGAGACGACCCCCACCGAGGAACCGCTGGGAGCGGCCGACGACGAGCCGACCGCGCGTCGTCTCGACCTTCACGGCGAGAATCGGTTCGCTCTGGGCTCCGGCACCCGGGGCACCGAGATCGATCAGTCGGATGCTGCGCGGTGGCACCGTGAGACCGCGGTACGAGGCGGGCTGCCGCGCTCCCTCCCGGGTCGCGAACTCGAGATTGACGACGACGGTCTGCTCGTAGGGGTTGGTGAGAACCACCTGGTCGAGGCTGCCGTCGACCGTGAAGCCATCGGCCAGGTACCACGAGTCACTCGTTGCGTTGGCACAGGCTGTCACGCTGTCACCGCTCGGCTGGAACGAGAGCTGCTCGACGATCGCACCGCCGCCGTCGACCTCGACGACCGCGCCCACCATCTCGCCGGGCAAGGTCGCGTCGAGATCGACTCGCGCCGACGACCAACCATCGACCGCGAGGTCGAGCCGGACGCTCTCGGCCTCGTCGCTCATGAGCAGGATCGTGCCCACCATGCGCTCCTCGAAGCGGTTGGCGATCACGATCTCGCCCTCGACCTCGTCGACGCCGGTCGCAGGGACGCCGGGACAGAACCACGTCTCGGTGAGCCCGGTCGACGCAGGAGCCGCCGGCATCCAACCGCTCGCGGACACGCTGAACGTCGGGGGTTGCGCCTCGATCGTCGTTCTCGTGGACATCACGATCGCCGCGATCGCCGCGACGACCAGCACGAGCGCCGGTAAGCGTCGCCTCATGCCGATCCCTCCGTCGGACCGGACTCGCCGCCGCCGTGACCGGGCTGCTCGTCGTCGACGCTCGCGACGAGCGCGGCGAGGTCGACCTCCTCGTCGGACTCTCGGTCGGTCTTCCGGGTCGGCGTCGGCATGGCGCGCCTCGACGGTCGACCGATCGGGCGCCGCGAGGGATCCGGCGGGGGCGGGGCGTCCGGTCTCGGCGCCGGCCCGGTCGCGTCGGTCCGGTCCTCGTTGAACGACTCGCCGGGACCGAGATCGGTGCCAGCTGCATCGCCTCCCTCGTCCAGGTCGTCCGATGCACCCGCGTCACCGCTCTCGCCGGTGTCGATCAGCCATCCGTCATCGGACCAGTCATCGGACCAGTCGTCGTCCCACCCCGACGACGCGAGCGCCTCACCAACGACACCGGCCGTCACTGGCGGCGCTTCGGAGAGATCGATCAGCGTCTCGTCGTGCACGGTGGTCGCGCGACGTCGACCGAACGGCGACCTCGCCCCAGCGGCCACCACCAACACCACCAGCCAGAGCACCATCTGCACGGCACGCCACCATCCCCGGTTCGGGTCCTGCTCGTACGTGAGTGTGCCAGTTCCTGCGGCCGCGACGTCGAACGCCGTGGTCACACCGAAACCAGGGCGTGGAGCGATCGTCTCGCCGTCGACGTCCAGCTCGATCCGCTCGTCGTACGGAATGGCCAGGTGCAGCACACCGGGGGCCACCTCGTTCGCACCGCTCGGCGTACCATGATCGGCACCGATCATCGACGGAACCGCATCCGATAGATCGGCGCGGGCCAACACCTCTTCACCGGCGAGCCGCGAGGCCTCCGCGGCGGCATCGCCGAGTTGGGCGCCCACGGGGAACCAGTCCTGGTTGACGTAGAGCTCGAGCGGTGGCGGGCCGTAGATCGCGCCCAGATCGAGCTGGTTCTCGAACGCGGCGAGCAGGCCGTCGGCCAGGGGGAGCGGGTCGTCGACGGTCGACACGACGTCGTCGGTTTTCGGGACCACCACGAAACGGATGCCGAGCGGTGCGAGAATCCGGCCGGCGCGCAGCGTCGAGCCATCGGCGATCAGGGTGAGCGCTCGTTCGACGGCATCGTCGCCGCGGGTCCGGGGTACGACGAACCGATCACTGAAGTCGAGCCCGCCGGCGTCGGTGACGGCGTACGCGATGCCGTCGCTGTATTCCCGGCTCGGAACCGGGAGCACCCGTGGGTCGCCGACGTACAGCACCCGGTAGTCGCCGGCGGAGGCATCCTCCGGGAGCTGGGCCGCGAGCAGGCGCGGTAGCGGGGTGCGCGGGGTGTGCCAGGCGCCGTCGCCGATCGAGACGAGCGCAGGTACCAATCCGACGACGATCGCGAGGTTCGCGATCACGGCCACCGGTTGCCGCCATCCGAACCCGCGGCTGAGCACGTCCGAACCGAAACCGCCGGCGATCGCGGCGGCACCGAGTGCCAGACCCAACGCCACGGGTACGGCGAGCATCGCCGTCGACGGCAACGCCACATCCAGTGAGCCCCGCTCGCCCAACGCCATCAGCGCGCCGAACCCCAGGACGAGACCGGCCGCCCGGACCGCCCACGTGAACCGCCACGCGCGCGCGATCGCGACCGCAGCGATCAGCGGGAGGTGGAGAGCCAGCGCGAGGATCGCGAACCGGTCCGTGTCGGGAGCGAGTGACGCGATCTCGGCGAGGCTCCGCCCGGTCGATCCGGCGTACTGCGCCCCGACCAGATCGTCGATCGTCCACTCCAACGCCCAGGGCAGATTGAGCAGTACTCCAGCGAGCACCGAGACCGCCGTGCTTGCTGCGAACCACGCCGCGACCCGCCACGAGCTCCCGGCAAGCAGCGTCGTCACTGCGAGCACGAGACCGACCGCCGACCACAACACGAGCACCACCGGTACGAACGCGGCCGTCGTCGCGAGCACGAGCACCAAGAAGGCGAGGGCCCGGAGCCGGTGACGAAGACCAACTCGGGCGATCCCGTCGGCGAGATCGAGATCGGCTGCCGCCGGATCGGCGGCCTCCAGACCGGCCGAGCGCCTGAGCAGGTGAACCATCCAGGGCAGCGCGGCATACCAGGCCAGGGCCGACCAGTCGCCGTGACCGAGCAGACCCGGAACGAGGGGTGTTCCGACGTACACGACCATGCCTGCGATCCGGGCCCGGTTGACCGGGAACACGGTCGCCAGCCGCCAGGCACCGATCGCGCCGAGGACGTACATCCCGACGATCGACACGGTGAGCAGGAGGCTCATCCGGAACAGGCTGAGCACACTCGCGACAGCGAGCACGGCGTAGCCGGTCGGGAGCGCGGATGTCGACCCGAACGAACGCCCGTCGAAGCTGCTGCGGTACTCGACCCACAAGTCGCGCGGGCTTTCCGGGAACGGAAGGAACTCCCCGACGGTGGGGACACTGTCGCGGATGAAGGTCCGGCTGCCGACGATGATCGCCAGGAGGACGGCAAACCAGGCCAGGAGCGGCCCGAAGGACGCTTCGCGCCAACGTCGGACCGTGCTGTCGGTGCCGACGTAGGTGGCGGTCTCCTTGCCGCGCAGGTACGAGTTGAGGCGCGAGCTGCCACGATCCTGCAACCCGAGCACCTCACGCTCGTGGACAACGCGTTGACCGCGGATCGCGCGCCGCCGGCCGACGATCGAACCCGTCCGCGGGATGAGACCGCCAAGCGCTCGCAGCGAGGCGAGCGCCTCACCGAAGCGACCGGTGAACAGCCCGACGACCAGCTCGACGAGCGTCAGCAGCACGAGTTGGATCGAACGCCCGAGCAAGCGTGATCGGCTCGTCAAGGTGGCGACGGTGCGCATCCGGTGACGACTCCGGAGGGTGCGGTGGTTGAGATCCGGGCGTCGGAGCTCGAGTCGCTCGATGTGCCGAACACGGGCGTCCGGTGCGACGATCACCCGCGCTCCGGTCAGGTGGGCTCGCCAGCAGAGATCGATGTCTTCGCCGTGGAACGAGATGCTCGGATCGAAGCCGCCGAGTGCCCGGAACAGGTCGGCTCGAACGAGCAGGAAGGCCGACGGCAGCACGAAGACGTCTCGGACCGCATCGTGTTGCTCCTGGTCGTACTCACCCGGCTCGACCACGGGATCGACCTCACCGAACCGATCGAGGCCGAGGCCGACGTGCTGCAGCAGTCGCGGGTCGTCCCACTCGGTCAACTTCGGCCCGACGATGCCGGCATTCGACCGGAACACCTCGGCGACGAGCGTTCGTACGGCGTCGGGGGCTGGTGCGATGTCGTCATGGCAGAGCAGGAAGAAGCCGTTGTCGCCCTCGACCAACCTCAGCACCTCGTTGGCCGCCGGCCCGAACCCGACGTTGGCGGCGAGCGGTCGCACGAACGCTGCCGGCAACACCGATCGAATTCGGTGCGTCACCTCGGAGGACGCGTCCTCGCGGCCCGAGACCAGGAACAGGGTGCGCAGATTGGGATAGTCCTGGGCCGCGAGGGCCTCCAAGGTCTCCTCGAACCAGTCGCCGGGCTCGTGCACGACCATCACGGACACGACCGACGGCACGAGTTGGGGGTCCGTCTCCACGATGGAACGAGGCTAGCGGCGCCGCCGGGCAGCCGGCGGTCACTCGCCCCGAGCGTGCACGGGGCATCTGTTGCGGAAGTCACAGACGGCGGCGTCGATCGCGCTTGCTTTTGCTAGCAGTCAATGCCACACTTGCAATCAACACCGCTGATTCCACCCGAGCGGCACACCCCGAAACGGAGTACGACATGATCACCCTGACCGACATCCGCCACTTCGACGTGAAGCGGCTCGATCCCACCAAGCTCGATCTGACCCGCTTCGACGTCCGCACGTTCGAGATGCCGAAGTTCGAGATGCCGAAGTTCGACATGGCCAAGCTCGATCCGCGCAACGTCGAGATGCCGACGTTCGACTTCCCGAAGATCGAGCTGCCGTTCGAGCTGCCGAACGTCGAGCTGCCCAAGTTCGACCTTCCGGTCGACATCGATCGCGTCACCAGCCTCGCTCGTGACGCCGCGTACGTCGGGGTCGGTGCCGTCGTCGTCACGGCCCAGCGCGCCGACGAGCGTCGCCGTGCACTGACCGACCGGGTCGGCGCCCGCGTCCGCGACCTCCTCGGCACGGCCGCCTGACCGCTCCGGCGGCCTGCCCCCAGGATCCGCCGACCGATCACGGCGGCCGCTCCGCCGGTACCGCAGCGAACGGGGCACATCACCTCCCCCCGGTGATGTGCCCCTCCCGCGTCGGCGGGAGGTTCGGGGATAGCCTCAGAACCTCGTGACATCGCCCGCCACTCCAGCGACGCACCGCGTGCCGCTCCCCGAAGGGACGCTGCCGGTCGGCGGCGCACTCCTGATCGCCGGCGTCGCGACGTACGCCTTCTTCAAGGTCGGTGAGGTCGCACTCGGCGGCGAGGAAGCGTTCGCGCCGATCGTCGCAATGTGGTTCGCGACCTTCTCGCTCGCCCCTGGCTTCTTCCTCCCGCTCGAGCAGGAGCTCGGTCGAGCCCTCTCGCACCGAAAGGCCCGCGGTGAGGGCGGCATGCCGGTGGTCCGCCGCGTGGTCGTGCTCGGAGCCGTCATCACCGGGACCGTGCTGCTCGCGATCCTCATCGCCAGCCCGATCATCACGTCCAACTACTTCGATGGCGACTGGTGGATGCTGGCCGCGCTGGCGACGGCGTTCGTGGCGTACGCCCCCGCCCACCTCGCCCGCGGCATCTGCGCCGGGACCGGCCGCTTCCGGTCCTACGCCGTCGTCATGGGCTCCGACGGGGTGATCCGCATCGCTGCGTGCATCGTCCTCGCCGTCATCGGCATCACGGCCGCAGCACCGTACGCGTTCGCGGTCGCGCTGTCACCGTTGGTCGCCGTCGTCGCCGTGGGCTCGAAGGGCCAACTCACGACACAGCCAGGCCCGGACGCCGAGTGGCACGAGGTGACCCAGAACCTGGGCTGGCTGCTCATCGGCACGGTCTTCGCAGCAGGGCTCCTGAACGCGGGGCCCGTCGCCGCCAACCTGATGGCCGGCGACGGCCAGGATGATGTCGTCACCCGATTCGGATACGGCGTCTTGCTCGCTCGCATCCCGTTGTTCCTCTTCCAGGCCGTTCAGGCCGCTCTCCTGCCCCGGCTCTCCCGCCTCGCCGCACGCGGCGAGCTCGACGAGTTCCGGAGCGGCCTCCGCAAGCTCATGATGCTGGTCGCTGGCGTCGGCCTCGTCGGAACCGCCGGCGCGTTCCTGGTCGGGCCGATCGTGATCGAGACCGTGTACGACGCCGAGCTCGGCGGGCGGACGCTCGCCATGCTCGCACTGTCGAGTGCCATCTACATGGCGGGGCTCGCGACCGCGCAGGCGGTGATCGCCCTGCGGGGTCATGCCCTCGTCGCTCTCGGCTGGGGTGTCGGAGCGGTGATGTTCTTCCTCGGCACGTGGCTCTCGAGCGACATGTTGTTCCGACGGATCGAGATCGGACTCGTGCTGTCGAGCGCCTCGGCGCTGGTCTGCTTCGCGGTGAGTCTGCGACGTCAGTTGCGCATCGGGGTGGCGCCGACTCCCGGGAGTGTCATGGACGCGATCACCGACATGCCACTCGAGAACTGAGCGACACTCCACCGCCGATCAGAGTTGGACCCCGGGACCGTCAGAGTTGGACGCCCGCCTTCTTGGCCTCGACCTCGAGATCGTGGCGGACCATCATCGACACCAGGGTCGGAAAGTCGACCTTGGGCTGCCACCCGAGCTGTGTTCGTCGCCTTGGTCGGGTCACCGATCAGCAGGTCGACCTCGGCCGGCCGGATGAACTGCGGGTCCTGGCGCGACGTACGGCGCCAGTCGTCGATGCCGACGCACGCCGAAGGCGCGCGTCGAGGAACTCGCCGATCGTGTGGGTCTCGCCGGTGGCGATCACGTAGTCGTCGGGCTCGTCCTGCTGCAGCATCATCCACATCGCCTCGACGTAGTCGCCGGCGTAGCCCCAGTCGCGCTTGGCAGTCGAGGTTGCCCGAGGCTGATCTCGTCCTGGAGGCCGAGCTTGATCCGGGCGACCGCGTTGGTGATCTTGCGGGTGACGAACTCGAGCCCGCGCGCTCGCCCTCGTGGTTGAAGCAGGATGCCCGACGACGGCGTGCGATGCCGTAGGACTCGCGGTAGTTGAGCGTCGATGTCGTGGCCGAACACCTTGGCGCACGCCGTACGGGCGAGCGGGGGTGGAACGGCGTCCGCTCGGTCTGGGGCGTCTCGCGGACCTTGCCGAACATCTCCGACGACGACGCCTGGTAGAAGCGGATCGGGTTGTTGTCGGTGCCGCCGACGATGCGGATCGCCTCGAGCATGCGCAGCACGCCGACGCCGGTGATGTCGGCGGTCAGCTCGGGCTGGCGGAACGACAGCGCCACGAAGCTGATCGCGCCGAGGTTGTAGACCTCGTCGGGCTGCGACAGCTCGACCGCGGCGATGAGCGACGGCAGGTCGCGCAGGTCGCCCGGCACGGTCTCGACGAACGGCATCTCTTCGAGCAACGACGCGATCCGGGGGTTGCTCTGCCCCTTGACCATCCCGTAGACGTCGTACCCTCGCCCGTGCAGGTATGCCGCCAGGTGCTGCCCGTCCTGACCCGTGATCCCCGTGATGAACGCGCGTGGCACCGTGAACTCCTGTCGTCGAACGAACCCGGGCGAGTCTACGGGGACGCCCGCTCGAACCCGGCGAAGCCGTTCCGCCGTCGTCGCCGGCGAACCGCGGCGAGTGGCGAACCGATAGCGTGTCCGCACTCATGACGCCCGGATGCGAACCACGCCACCCTCGCTGACCACCGATGTCCGCGCACACGCTCTCCATCGCGATCGACGCCGGTCCACTCCACGGCCACCGGACGGGAGTCGGCACGGCGGCCGCCGGCATGTTCGAGGCGCTCCGCTCCCGCAGCGACGTTCAGTTGTCGGCCTACCTCACCAGCTTCCGATCCGATCCGTCGGACGGCGAGCGCAGGCTGCCTCTACCCGGCGTGGTCGCCTCGCATCTGTGGTCCCGCATCGATCGCCCCTCCGTCGACCGGTGGCTCGAACCGGCCGACGTCGTGCACGGCACCAACTACGTCGCCCCACCGTCATCGATCCCGACCGTGATCTCGGTCTACGACTGCTGGTTCCTGCGCCGCCCCGACCTCGCCTCGCCGACCGTCCGTCGGGCGGGCCGGGTTCTGAGACGGGCCGTCGGGAGGGGCGCCTGGGTCCACGCGGCCTCCGAGGCGACCGCCGACGAGGCGCGAGCCCTGCTTCGCACCGACCGGGTTCGCACCGTGTTCCTCGGCGCGCCCCCACCGGCTCCCGACATCGATGCCGTTCCGCCGATCGCCGCCGACATCGGCGGACGCCAATTCGTCGTCTCGATCGCCACCGAGGAGCGGCGCAAGAGCTTGCCGTTGCTGGTCCAGGCTTTCGAGCACCTCGCCGGCGACCATCACGAGCTGCAGCTGGTGCTCGCCGGCGCACGGGGCGACGACTCCACCGAGATCGACCGGGTGATCGACGGAGCCGGATCCCACCTCCGATCGCGGATTCGACGGCTCGGACCCGTCGACGAGCCCACCAAGCACTGGCTCCTTCGGCACGCAGCGGTCCTGGCGTACCCCTCGCTCGACGAGGGGTTCGGGTTCCCGATCCTCGAAGCGCAGGCGAGCGGAACACCCGTCGTCGCGAGCAGGGTCGGATCGATTCCCGAGATCGCAGGTGACACCGCTGTGCTCGTCGACGACCGACAGCCGACGGCGTTCGCCGAAGCCGTCGACGAGGTGCTCGCCAGCGGTACCCGACGACTGGGACTGATCGAAGCCGGGTACCGCAACACCAGGCGCTTCAACTGGACCACGACCGCCGAACACCTCGTCGACCTCTACCGCCTGGCGATCGAGAACACCTCATGACGACGACCGTGCTGGCGGGTGGGGTCGGCGCAGCACGATTCCTGCGCGGCCTGCTCGACGCCGTCGATCCCGGCACCGTCACCGCCGTGGTCAACACCGGTGACGACACCGAACTGCACGGGCTGTCGATCTCCCCCGATCTCGACACGATCACGTACACGCTCGCCGAGGCGATCGATCCCGACCGCGGCTGGGGTCTGGTCGGCGAGACCTGGCGTGCGATGGAGGCACTCGAGCGCTACACCTCGGTCCGGCCCACGGCATCCTCCGCCGCGCCGACCTGGTTCAACCTCGGCGACTGCGATCTTGCCACGCACTTCTACCGCACCGCTCGTCTGAGCGAAGGCGCGACGCTGACCGACGTCACGGCAGAGATCGCACGCGCTTGGGGTCTCGATCTGACGGTGCTCCCGATGTCGGACGACCGGCTTCGCACGATGGTGCGCCTCGTCGATGATGGTGAGGAGGTGTCCTTCCAGGACTACTTCGTCCGCCTTCGCCACGACGTCGCCGTGTCGGCGATCCGATTCGAGCACGACGGAGCCCAGCCGTCGGGCGCTGTCCTGGCTGCGATCACGGACGCCGACGCAGTGGTCGTCGCCCCGTCGAACCCACTGGTCTCGATCGCTCCGATCCGCGCCCTGCCCGGCGTCGACGACCTCCTCGCGTCGTGGCGCGAGTCGGTCGTCGCGGTGTCGCCCATCGTCGGTGGCGCTGCCCTGAAGGGCCCGGCCGACCGTCTGCTGCGGGAGCTCGGCCTCGAACCAACCGTCGTCGGTGTGGCACAGCTCTACGCCCCGATCGCGGCAACCCTCGTCGTCGACCCGGTCGACGATGCCTCGGCCGACGCCATCCGGGCCACGGGCATGCGATGCGTCGTGACACCATCGATCATGTCGACGCCGGAGCGGGCACGGTCGCTCGCAACGACCTGCCTCGCTGCCGCCGGACGCTGACGAATCGGGTCAGCGCAACTGCGCGAGCCCCTCGGCGAGGTCGGTCCACGGCGACCACGACAGGTGGATCCGAGCACGCACCGGGGAAACGGCGAACCGGGTGATCTCGTCCGGCGCGCCCGGAAGGTACTCGGGTTCGGGGCCGTTCGGGCCGGCGATCGCATCCCAGAGCGCGCGGAGTGTCGTCTGATGCCCGGTGCCGATGTTGATGACCAGTCCGCTGCCGCGCTCGCCGGCACGGACGAGCGCGTCGACGGCGTCGTCGACGAACACGAAGTCGCGCGTTTGACGACCGTCACCGGTGATGGAGGCGGCGCGACGCTCGTCGGCCGCGGCCCGGAACGCTGCGACGACACCGTCGGCAGCCCGCTGTCGCGGCCCGTAGACCGAGGCGAACGCGAGCGCCGTGAACTCGACGGCATCGTGCTCGCGGTACACCGTCAACAGATCGACCGTGGCCCGGGCGACGACGCCGCGGATCCCGCGCGGCTCGAGCGGCTGCTCCTTGAGCGGCACGTCACGACTGGCCGGGCGGCCGTACAGCGACGTCGCCGGGAGGGCAGCCACCACCTTGTCCACGCGGTGGGTTCTGGCCGCATCGAGCACCGCCATGGTGGTCGTGAGCGCCCGCCCGAGGCGGGCGGGCGACGGCCGACCGCGCGGAACGGCCGCCAGATGATAGACGACGTCTGGCTGCCGCATGCCGAGCAACGAGGCGAACTCGTCGCTCCCGGCGTCGAGATGGTGGATCTTCAAAGACCCTCCCATCGCCCGCGCTTCGGCCAGGTTGGCCAGCCCCCCCGTCGAGAGATCGTCGACCACATCGACCGCGACGTCGTCGGCGAGGAGGCGATCGACGAGGTTCGAGCCGATGAAGCCCGCTCCCCCGATCACCAGCACGTTCGCCACGCCCCCATCATGGCCGGAGCGGGTCGCTGGAGGCGGTTCACGCAGGCTTCGGCAGCCGTTCGCCCACAACGGTCGAACCGAGGGGCACCGACCAACCGGCGCCGATCACACCATCGCGGACCGTGGCGCCGGCACCGATGTGCCCAGCGACGATCGACGATTCGACCTCCGCCCCGGTGTCGAGCCGTGCACCCGGCAACAGCACCGAGTTCGTGACGGTGCAGCCCGCGCCGATCACGACGTCGCGGTCGACAACCGACTCGATGATCATCGACTCGGGGTCGATCGTCGCCCCGGCCGAGATGGCCGGCAGCGCGTCGCCGCGAACACCCCGGATCAGGTCGAGATTCGCCTGGAGGTACAGCTCGGGTCGGCCGGCGTCGAGCCAGTAGTCGTCCGTGGCCATCGCCGCGAGGTGACCCTCGGCGGCCAGGCGCGGAAAGACGTCGCGCTCGACCGACATGCGAGCGCCGGACGGGACGAGGTCGAGCACCGACGGCTCGAGGACATAGGTGCCGGCGTTGATGAGGCGCGAATCCGATTCCCCGGGGGCGGGCTTCTCGACGAAGCGGCGCACCATGTCGTCGTCGCCGCACTCGACCACACCGAAGGCCGAGGGATCCGCGACCGGAGTCAGGTGAATCGTCGCCCTCACGCCGAGTCGTCGGTGCTCGTCGACGAGGGCCGACACGTCGAGATCGGTCACGACGTCGCCGTTCGCGACGATGAACGTGTCGCGAACGTCGGCCGACCGGGCCGCGAAGGCGATCGCACCGGCGGTGTCGAGCGGCTCGGGTTCGACGGCATAGTGGACGCGAACCCGGCCGTACCGGTCACCAGGGAACGCTTCGGCGAAGGGCTCGGGTCGGAACCCGAGAGCAAGGACCAGGTCGGTGGCTCCGGCGGCGGCGAGCCGATCGGCGAGACGGGCGATCATCGGCCGGTGCACGACCGGCAACATCGGTTTGGGGATGTCGTTCGTCAGCGGGCGCAGCCGGGTACCGAAACCCCCGACCAGGACGATGGCGATCATCAGCCGCCGTCGGCGTCGGTCGTCGCTGCAGTCCCCTCGGCGGGGGTCGTCGCGTCGGTCGGCGTCGATTCGGGGGAGACCGTGGCGTCGGTCTGGAGCAGGTCCTCGGGGCGGAGCTGGGTGGAGTCGACGGCGCCGAGCTGGGGGAGATCCTGCGCCCACGGGGGCATCGGCTGATCGGCGTCCTTGGCGGTGACGTAGATCCCGAACACCATGCCGTCGTTGTCGACGTGCACCTTGTCCATGTTGGCGATGTAGCGCTGGCCGCCGTCGGTGTCGGTGAACGACCCCCACGCCTTCACCGAGACCTCGGCGTCCTCACCGTCGCACTGCGTCTCGCCCTCGATGTATTCCTGGAGCACCTCGGTCGGCCCCAGCGATGCGTAGTCCGGGTTGGGCACCACCGCGCTGGCCGCCGGGAAGACCAGCTTGTCGTTGCCGAGCTCGACCTCGTACGTCTCCAGGAAGACGCCGAGCGTGGCGTTCTTCCCGACGGCACGCGACGTGTACGGATGCCAGTGGATCACCCCGTCATCGTGGCTGTGGATTCCGGTCTGGAGGAAGTTCGTGTTGGTGAAGTTGCCCTGCGAGTTCAGCTCCTCGAGGTTGCCTTCGAGCTGGACCCAGCCGTCGCAGAGGTAGAAACCGTACGCAGCGTGCCAATGGTCGTTGATCGTCGGAGGTGACGAGTCGGCTGCCGGAAGACTCTGCCGGCTGTACACGATGAGGGCCAATCCGAGGATCAAGGTGGCCGCCACGGCGATGGGGAACACCGTGCCGCCCTGGAACCGGACCTTCTGGCCCTTGCCCTTCTGTGCCAGCTTGGCGGCCTTCTTGGTCGACGAGGAACTTGCCACGGACGGCAGGCTATCGGCGTGTTCGCCGCATCCCCTGGCAGGTCGGGTCCACTGCCGAGCCGTGCGACGTTGATCGTTCGGCAGATCCTCAGCCGCTGGGATCTCGGCGGGCGACCGAGCCGAGCAGGCGCTCATAGGCCGCTCCGACGGCTGCCGGGGACGCCTCGCCGACGACCCAATCCCGACCGGAAGCCCCCTGGCGCGCGGCCCGGTCGGGGTCGTCGACGAGGACGCGGATCGCCGCGGTGAACGCGCCCGGATCATCGGGCACGACCGCGATGCCGGCACCGGCCGCGGCGAGCACCCTCGGGATCTCCGTGCCCGGATCGATGGCTGCCACGACCGGTCGCGCCGCGGCCAGACTCGAGTACGTCTTCGACGGCACGCTGACGTCGCCGAGCCCGCGACGCAACGGCACCACGTGCACGTCGCCGGTCGCCAGCACCTCGGGCAGCCGCTCGATCGGCTGGTAGCCCACGACATGAAGGTTGGCGAGCCCGGCAGCTTGCTCCTCGAGGCTGCGCCGGGCCGCACCGTCGCCGTTCACGACGAACGACACCTCCGGCAGCGCACGAGCGGCCGCCACGATGAGATCGAGCGACTGGGAGAACCCGACGTTGCCGGCATACAGCACGACCGGTTCGTCACCGATACCGAGCTGGGTGCGGTATGCCGTCATTCGATCGGCCGGGCGCAATCGATCGGTGTCGACGAAGTTCGGGATCACGTGTATCCGGCGGCGATGTGACGGCCGAACCTTGGCAGCGACGTTTCGTCGGAGGTCCTCGCTCAACACGGTCACCGCCGCAGCACGGTGGTAGCTCAGCCGCTCGAGCCACCCGGCCCCAGCGATCACCGCTGGATTGACGATGGCTCCCGTCCGCACCGCGGCGTCGGGGAACACGTCCTGGATGTTGAACACGAGCGGTGCTCGCCGCATCAGACCGGCCAGCCAACCGGTCGGCCCGAGGGTGAGGGGCGGCGACATCGCCAGCACGGCATCGGCGCGGCGGAACCAACCGCCGGCGCGGAGAGCCGCGAGCCCGGCCAGCACGGAGAACCCGGCGAAGCCGATCGCGCGACGGACCAGGTTCGACTTGTCACCGCCAGGGAACGGATGCACACGGGTGATGCTCCCCCACGACGTGCGTTCGTCTCGGATCCATCGACCGGACCAGCCAGGCTCGATACGGTGCTCGCGGTACCACGGCAACGAGGTGACGACATGCAACTCGTGTCCGAGAGCCGCGAGCTCGTGCACGATGCGCGTCATCACGGTTCCGGTCGGGGCCGTGTCGGGTTCGAAGTGAGGGCAGACAACGATGATCTTCACGACGGCCTCAGTGCGCGGCAGCCAGGTGGTAGGAGCGTGCCAGTGCCTCACCCGCCACCGCGAGGGTGAACGCTTCACGGCGGCGGTGGCCGCGTTCGATCAGGTCGTCTCGATGATCGATGCAGTGCAGGACCGCGGCGGCCCATGCCTCCCCGGATGATTCCCTCACGATCACGCCCGCATCGGCGACCACCTCGTCCACAGCGGCCGCCGCGCTCGCGACGACCGGCGTACCGTGCGCCATGGCCTCGACGAGGGGGGCTCCGAAGCCCTCGTACTCACTGGGGAAGACCATCGCGACGGCCGCCGCGACCAACGCGTCGCGATCGGCCGCCGATACCCGTCCGGTGCGCACGATCCGCTTCGCGTGCCGAGTGGATTCGATCGCCCGGGTGAGCTCGTCTTCGGCGGCGCCCTCGCCACCGACGAGGACGACCGACATCGGCTCCGGGAGGTGACCGATCATGTCGACGAGCACTCGATGCCCTTTGTGCGGATGTGTGATCGCCGGATACACGACGAACGGCCGGTCGATCACGCCGTGACGCCGAAGGACCTCCTCGATCGTGACGCGTGACGGGTGGGTCGGCTCCGGAACCCCATGCGGAACGACGAGGACCCGATCAGGGTCCGCGCCGAACGCGTCGACGACCGTCGCACGGACGAACTCTGACGGGGTCGTGACCACGGCGGCGCGGCGAACCGAGACCGGCATCATCGCTTCCAGGTACACGCGCCGCGAGCGACCGAAGTACTGCGGGAGGTCCCGGTACTGCAGGTCATGCACCGTGAGCACGATCGGTCGACCACCGAGCAGCGGCGCAGTCCCGCCGCCGTGGTGCACCACGTCGGCGCCCCGGGTGCGTGCGGCCAGCCACGTGTGCTCAGCGACGATGCGTGCCCAACGCCAGTCGGGACCGAGCGGGACCGCCACGGTCGGGTACCGCCCGGTCAGCTCCTCGTGGGCGTCGACCAGCGCACGCTGGCAGTAGATGGTGGGGCTGACGCCGGCGGCCGGGTCGAGGCCGGCCAACTGTCGCGTCAAGTACTCCTCGGAGCCGCCGACACGTTGCGGTGCCACCCACAGCAGGTTGACCGCGACGGCAAGCGACGTGCTCATCGTGCGACCTCGCGGTACGCCTCCAACGTCGCCGCCGCGGTCCGCTCCCAGGTCAACTGGGCCGCACGCTCACGGCCCGCCCGGGCCCAGCGCTCCGGGTCGGCGAGCGCGCGCTCGAGACCGTCCGCGATCGATCCGACGTCGGCGGGGTCGACGAGGATCCCCGCGCCCCCGGCGGCCTCCTCGGTCGCGGTCCCTGCGCTGGTGACGACCGGTGTCCCCTGGGCCATCGCCTCGATGACGGGCATGCCGAATCCCTCCTCCAGGCTCGGGTAGGCGAACGCATCGGCTGCCACGTACAGCACTGGGAGCTGGGATGCAGGGACGAATCCGAGGAATCGGACGTGAGACTGGCCACTCCCGCTGATGTCGCCCCAGCCCTCCGCGCCGGCGACGACCAGCGGCACGCCGGCGTGCCGCGTCGCCTCCGCCAGCCGCCGGAGGTTCTTGCGGGGTTCGAGCGTGCCGACGAAGAGCACGAAGCGGTCGGGCAGCTCGAGTTCGGTCCGCAGACGGTCGACGGCGCTGGCGGTCACGTCGGTCGCCTCGACCCCCCACGGGACCACCCGGATGCGCCCGATGTCGAAGCCGAGCGACCCGAGGTCGGCCGCGGTCGTCGCGCTCGGGCACACCACCATCTCGGCGAGGCGGCAACGGTCGAGACCCGCTCGCATGACTCGGGCACCGTGGCGGCTGAATCGCTCCGGCGTGTGAACGAATGCCACATCGTGCACCGTGACGACATGCGGTGACGCGGTGGCGGCTGGGATCGCGGTCGTGGAGTGGCACACGTCGACACGTCCGGTCGCACGTTCGACCCTGGGCCACTCGAAACGGTTCCAGCTCTCGTAGAGGAGCGGCCGGGCGATCGGGAGCGATCTGATCTCGACGTCGGGTCGGAAGGGTTCGCGCGGCGGACGCCGATGGCGACCGGCCACGCCGATCAGGTCGACCTCGTCACACGCCGCCAGTCGTCGAGCCACCTCGAGCGCGGCGACTGCAGTGCCGCCGGGAACGTCGTGCCAGCACTGTTCCAGTGTGTAGGCGACCCGAATCGGTTCCGGCATCGCTCCATCATGCCGGGCGGGCTGCCTGCACCTCGACCACTCCCGCTTCGACCGCGGGCTCGCGGTAGGCGCGGGCCAACGAGTCGACCGTCTCGTGGGCGTTCAACCCGCTCGGGTTCGGCACGATCCAGAGCCCGGCACCTTCGAACGGGTCGGGTTGACGCCCCATGACGACCCGACGGACCCCGAAGGCGGTTCGGTACGCGGTGATCCCGGCGACGGCGACCACGATCGGTTGGTGCTCGCGCACCACCCGACGGAGCTGTTCGCCGCCCGAGCGCAACTCCTCGGCAGTGAGCTCCGATGCCTTGGCCGTCGCACGATGCGCGACGTTGGTGATACCGATACCGCGTTCGATGAGATGTTGACGGTCGTCGTCGGTCATGCCGCGCCCACGGTCGATCTCGCGCTCGATCACCCCGCCGAGCCACAGCGCGGGGTAGAAGCGGTTGCCCGGGTGGGCGAAGTGGGTGCCCGTCGCAGCGGTCCACAGACCCGGATTGATGCCGACGAACAGCAGACGGAGCCCGGGCCCGATCAGGTCAGCGACCGCGGCGTCGCGGAACGACTCGAGCTCGGCGCGTGTGAAACCCATCGACCCGAGCGTACGCAGAGCGACCAACATGGGCCCATGGCGAATCCGTACTGGCCGCTGTTCGACCTCGAGATCCGTACGCCGCGTCTCACCCTGCGGTACATCGACGACGCGCTCGGCACCGAACTGGTCGAGCTGATCGTGGGTGGAGTCCACGACCCCTCGTTCATGCCGTTCGCGGTGCCGTGGACCGACGCCACACCGGATGAACTCGGACGGAACTGCTTCGAGTTCTGGTGGCGTTCTCGGGCCGAGACGACCGTCGACACCTGGAACATCAACCTCGCGGTCATCGCCGACGACATCATCGTCGGCGCCAGTGGCCTCGGGGCGACCGATTTCCCCGTCACCCGTTGGTTCGAGACCGGTTCGTGGTTGGGGATCGCCCACCAGGGCCGGGGCCTGGGTACCGAGCTGCGCACCGCCACACTGCATCTCGGCTTCCTCGGACTCGACGCGCAGCAGGCGGGGACCGGCGCGTTCCACGACAACGGACCCTCGCTCGGCGTCACCCGCAAGCTGGGCTACGAACCGAACGGCATCCAACACCGCGTCCGACGCGGCGAACTCGGGGTGGCCGAGCGATACCGCATGGGACGCGAGCACTTCCTCCAACACGTCCGACGCGACGACATCGAGATCGTGGGTGACGAGCCCGTCCGCGATCTCCTCGGGATCAGCCGGTGAGCTGATCGACCAGATCGGCGAGCGCTGCCCGATGGTCGCGGAGCAGTGGCACACCGGCGGCGCGCAACGCGGCGTTGTCGAGCACGCTGTTCGCCGGTCGCGGCGCCGGCCTCGGTGGGTCGAGGTCGGCGGTCGCGATCGGTTCGACCAACGCCGGGTCGTGACCGGACTCGACCAGGATGTCGCGAACGAACTCGTACCAACTCACGGGGCCTTGGTTCGTCACATGGTAGATACCAGGGAGCCGGCCGACGGCGAGCCGACGGATCTGTGTCGCCAGGTCGGCGGTGAACGTGGGGCAGCCGCGTTGATCGTCGACGAACCGGAGCGACGTGCCCTCGGCAGCGAGGCGGAGCACGGTCTTCACGATGTTGTTGCCGTGGAACCCGGACAACCACGACGTGCGAATGATCGTCGCGTCGGAACCGGCCTCATGCTCGGCTCCGAGCTTCGAGGTCCCGTAGACCGACTGAGGGTTGGTCGCGTCCATCTCGTGATACGGGCGATCGAGCGTGCCGTCGAAGACGTAGTCGGTACTGAGTTGCACGAGGTGAGCGCCGGCGACGGCACACGCCTCGCGAAGCCACCGGACCCCGAACGCGTTGATGCGGTGGGCACGCTCGATGTCACCCTCGCATGCATCGACGGCGGTCCACGCCGCGAGGTTCACGACCACGTCGGGCGCGAGCCGGGTCACCGCGCCGTGCACCTGATCGCGATCGCCGACGTCGAGCGAGAGGCGATCGGTCGGCACGACGTCGTCGCCCTGATCGAGCGCGTGCGCGACGAGGTCGCGTCCCAGCTGTCCGCCTGCGCCCGTGACCAGCAACCGCATCAGAGCCCGGCCCGCCGTTTCAGCGGCTCCCACCATTCGCGGCGGTCGCGGTACCAGCTCACCGTGTGCGCCAGCCCGGCGTCGAAATCGCGTTCGAGGCGCCAACCCAGTGCGGTGACCTTGTCGATGTCGACGCTGTACCGACGGTCGTGCCCGAGCCGATCGGGTACCCAGTCGATGAAACTCTCGTCGCGGCCCGTGAGCTCGAGCAGCCGCAGGGTGATCTCGCGGTTGGTGATCTCGTTGTGGGCGCCGATGTTGTAGATCTCTCCCACGACCCCCGATTCGAGCACCAGGTGAGCAGCGCGGTTGTGATCCTCCACGTGGATCCAGTCGCGCACGTTGCCGCCGTCGCCCATCAGAGGCACCGGACGTCCGTCGAGCAGGTTCGTCGTGAACAGTGGGATCAGCTTCTCCGGGAACTGGTACGGCCCGTAGTTGTTCGAGCAGCGGGTCACCACGACCGGGAGGCCGTAGGTGGTGTGGTAGCTGAGCGCGATCAGGTCGCTGCCCGCTTTCGCGGCCGAGTACGGAGAGCGCGGCGTCAGCCGATCGGTCTCCACGAACGAGCCGTCCTCGATCGAGCCGTAGACCTCGTCGGTCGAGATGTGCAGGAATTTGGACACCTCGGCCCGCAGGGCGACGTCGCAGAGCACATTGGTCCCGAAGGTGTTGGTGTGGACGAACGCGTACGGGTCGGCGATCGAGCGATCGACATGGGACTCCGCTGCGAAGTGGACGACGGCGTCGTGACCGGGCAGGTGCTCGCTGACAGCGTCCTGTTCACAGATGTCGGCGTGGACGAACCGGCAGCGCCGATCGTCGAGCACATCCTCGATGTTGGCCAGGTTGCCCGCATACGTCAGCTTGTCGAACACGGTGACCTCGTGGTCGCTGTGCGCGAGCACCCAGCGCACGTAGTTCGACCCGATGAAGCCGGCTGCGCCGGTGACGAACAGCTTCATGGCGACGACCCGCGGTCGAGTTCGGAGAACAACGGCGCCGAGCGGTCCTTGACCGAGATCAGGCGCGGGTCGTCTGCATCGATCGCGATCGGCCAGTCGATCCCGAGCCCCGGATCGAGCGGGTTGCATCCTGCGCCAGGAATGTCGGGCCGCCATTCCTCGTCGAAGCAGTAGACGTACAGCGTCGAGTCGGTCAGCGCCTGGAACCCGTTGGCGACGCCACGCGGCAGAAGGACCTGCACGCCCGGGCGAAGGAGCAGCGTCTCGACGTAGCCGTAGGTCGTTGCGTCGCGCCGAAGGTCGACATAGGCGCCGAACGCCTCTCCCGAGGCGACCGTCAACAGCTTGGTCATGTCCTCTGCGTGCATGCCTCGTATCGCACCTCGCATGCTCTCGGTGACGTTCACCTGCGCGAAGTCGCCGACCGCCGCACCGGCGGCCTCGAACGCCGACCGTCGGAACAACTCGCGGATCGTGCCGCGTTCGTCCGTCACCTGCTTCATGGTGACGACGAGCAACCCGTCGATCACGCCAGGGCGCGCCGAGAACTCCACGACATCGACCCTCATGGCCGCGCTCGTCGGGTTCGCATCCTCGACATCGTTCACTCGACGTCGATCTGGCAATGGTCGCCGACCATCAAGCGGAGCGCTCGGGGTCGCTGTCGGCTTCGCCGGACCGTCGCGTCGGAGCCGATCAGGCTGTCCTCGAGCCGAGCGATCTCGACCACCGACGACCCATCCATGATCACCGAGTGCTCGATCTCCGACTCGATCACCGTGCATCCGTTCCCGATCGCCGAGAACGGGCCGATGAAGGAGTCGGTGATCCGCGTACCCGCACCGATCGCCACCGGTCCCCGGATGGTCGAGTTCACCACGACGGCACCGTCGGCGATCACGACACGGCCACCGATCGACGACGCGTCGTCCACGACGCCCTCGATGTGGGTCTCGATCTTCTCCAGCAGCAATCGATTCGCTTCGAGCAACGGGGTCAATTTGCCGGTGTCGATCCACCAACCAGTCAGCAGCTCGCACCGCACCCGGTCGCCGCTGTCGAGCAACCACTGAATCGCGTCGGTGATCTCGAGCTCGCCCCGCTCCGATGGCTGGATCGCCGCGACGGCGTCGTGGACCCTCGGCGTGAAGAGGTAGACCCCGACCAGAGCGAGGTCGCTCGGCGGATCCTCGGGCTTCTCGATCAGCTCGACGACGTTGCCGACGTCGTCGAGGGTCGCGATCCCGAACCGGTGCGGGTCAGGCACCTGCTTCAGGAGGATCTGGGCAGCGGGGGGCTGGTCGCCGCCGCAGGCATCTTCGAACGCGGCGACGAACGCTGCGAGGTCCTGCTCGAGCAGGTTGTCGCCCAGGTACATCACGAAATCGTGCTCGCCGAGGAAGTCGCGGGCGATACGCACGCAGTGGGCGAGCCCGAGCGGCGCCTCTTGAGCGATGTAGGTGATCGACGCACCGAACCGCGCGCCGTCGCCGAGGGCTGCCATGACCTCGTGACGGGTGTCGCCGACGATCACGCCGATCTCGGTGATCCCGGCGCCGACCATCGCCTCGATCCCGTAGAAGAGGATTGGTTTGTTGGCCACCGGGACCAGCTGCTTCGCACGGGTGTGGGTGATCGGACGGAGCCGGGTTCCGGCGCCGCCGGCGAGGATCAGGGCCTTCATGCGCCCCTCAGCCTAGGTGCCAGCCGCGTCGAACCCGGCGAACCGAGCGCACGCGGGCGTGTTCGCCTACCCCGTGGCGCTGAGGGCCCCGACCGCGGCCGTCGCACCCGTCTGGTGCTCGACGGGACTCGGGCCGTCGCCGCGGAAGTAGGCGAGCACGGCGTCGGCGTCGTCGCCGAGCCGCAGCACCGCGGCGTCGCCGACGGTGTCGTCCACGACGGGGAGCGCGTAGGTCGTGAGCCCCTCCTCGGCGGCGCTGCGGAGCGCCCGGCCGGCCCTGATCGGATCGAGCCGGTCATCGATCCGGACCGAGGCAACGACCGCATCGATCGTGTCGCCCGACCCGAACGGCGACGACTGCATCTGGCGGAGCGTTCCGTCGACGGCCGCCCGCATGAACAGCTGCTGGCGCTCGATGCGGCCGAGGTCGCCGCGGGGATCCTTCACCCAGTCGGTCCCGTTCCACTCCTCGTACTGCCTGCTTCGCGCGTAGGCCAGGGCCTGAACACCGTCGAGCGTCTGGCACCCCGGATCGATCTTGAGCCCGCTGTTGAGATCGCGTGCGGCGAACTCGACACAGAGCTCGACACCGCCGAGACGGTCGATGATGTCCTTGAAGCCGACGAAGTCGACCTCGACGTAATGGTGGATCGGGATGCCGATCGACTGCGACACCGTGGCCGCGAGCCGCTCGGCACCGCCGCCGGTGTCGGTGTTGTAGGCGGTGTTGATCCGCTGACTCTCGCCCGTGCCGGCGATCTCGATCCACAGGTCACGGGGCAGGCTCATGAGCCCGGCGCCGCCGTTGCGCTCCTGGCGGAGCACCATGATCGTGTCGCTGCGTCGCCCACCGACGGCGCTCTCGTCGCCGATCACACCGAAGTCCGCCGCGGCGACATCGGTACCCTCACGCGTGTCGGATCCGACCAAGAGGTAGTTCTCGGCCGGGTACTCGATCGAATCGTCGTCACCGTCGGGCACGTCGGCCAGTACGGATTCCAGACCACTGATCCGCTCGACATCCTGGGTGCGCTCGTCGGCCGCTCGGAGCACGCCGGCCGCGCCGAGCGTGCCGACGACGGCGGCGACGAGCAGCATCCACGGCAAGGGCGAGCCAGGTCGCCGACGGCGCGGCGGTTCGGTCGCTGCGGGGGTCACGAGCTTCAACCGTACCGTCCGGTCGCCCGTTCTCGACGTCGGGCACGGCGTCGATCCCGACGTCAGGTCGGTCTGAGATGGACGACGTCGCCGACGTCGATCCGATGGGACACGGCGCAGTCGTCGAGCACCACCAGTCGGCCGTCGTGCTCGACGTCGAGCGCGGTGCCCACGATCTCGCCGGTCGGCAATTCGACACGAACTCGCTGCCCGATCGTGGCCAACCCGGCGACGTATCGGTCGTGGATGTCGGCCGGCAAGGCGTCGTACCGCGCGCAGCAGCGCCTGGAGCACCTGGGTCGGCCGGTATCGATCACCGAGCGCAGCCGCCCCGTCAGGCGCCCACCCGACGTTCACGCCGATCCCCACGACCACTTCGCCGGTCGGTGCGCGTTGAGCGAGGATGCCGGCGAGCTTGCGACCATCGAGCAACACGTCGTTGGGCCACTTGAGCTCGGCTCGGTCGCCACTCACCGTCGCCACCGCGTCGACGGCTGCCAGACCGAGCCGGCGTGTCAACTCACCAGCCTCGGTGGGAACGGCTCGGAACAGGACCGAGACCAGCAAGTTCGCCCCCGGAGGAGCGTCCCACCGGCGGTCGAGACGACCACGACCGGCCGTCTGGTGATCGGCGACCAGTACCGACCGATCCGGTGCCGCCGAGGCGACCGCCAACAGGTCGGCATTGGTGCTACCGGTCTCGGCGACGTGACGTACCTGCCAACCAGGTGGCCATGCGCCGGGCTCGGCATCCCGAGGATGGTCCGATGGAGTCACAGCACCTACATTGGCAGCCGTGCTGCAGAAGATCCTGATCGCCAATCGTGGCGAGATCGCGGTGCGCGTCATTCGCGCCGCCCGCGAACTCGGCATCCAGACCGTCGCCGTCTACTCCGACTTCGACCGCAACGCCCTTCACGTCCGTCTCGCCGACGAGGCGTACGCGCTCGGCGGGCAGACGGCTGCGGACAGCTACCTCAACACCGACGCGATCCTCGATGCGATCCGCCGGAGCGGAGCCGATGGCGTGCACCCCGGGTACGGGTTCTTCTCGGAGAACGCCGACTTCGCGCGGGCGATCATCGATCTCGGCGTGGCCTGGATCGGCCCACCGCCCGAGGCGATCGACGAGATGGGTGACAAGGTGTCCTCACGTCTGGCCGCCCAGCGCGGCGGCGCCCCGATCGTGCCGGGCACGACCGAGTTCGCGCAAGGCCCCGACGACATCCGGGATTTCGGCAGCGAGCACGGCTGGCCGGTGTGCATCAAGGCCGCGTTCGGTGGCGGTGGGCGCGGCATGAAGGTCGTGCAATCGGCCGCCGAGGTCGCCGATGCGATGGCGTCGGCACAGCGCGAGGCGAAGGCGTTCTTCGGTCGCGACGAGGTGTACGTCGAGCGTTACCTCACCTGGCCCCGCCACGTCGAGGTACAGATCGTCGGTGACCAGCACGGCGACGTGGTGTGGGTCTCGACGCGCGACTGCTCGGCCCAGCGCCGTCATCAGAAGCTGATCGAGGAGGCGCCCGCGCCGGGGCTCCCCGACGGGGTCGAGGCGGCGATGGGTGAGGCGGCGGTCAAGGCCGCCAAGGCTGTCGGCTACTACAACGCGGGCACCGTCGAGTTCATCTACCAGGACGGCGACTTCTTCTTCCTCGAGATGAACACCCGCCTCCAGGTCGAGCACCCCGTCACCGAGGTGATCAGCGGTATCGACCTCGTCGAGTGGCAGCTCCTCGTCGCCGCAGGCGAGCCGCTGCCGATGACCCAGGAGCAGGTGCTCGCTCGCCACCATGGCCACGGCATCGAGGTCCGCATCAACGCCGAGGATCCTGCCGGCGGCAAGTTCCTCCCTTCGCCCGGCCCGATCCACAAGCTGGTCCCCCCCGACGGCTTCGGTGTGCGATTCGATTCCGGCTACGAGTCGGGCGACGAGATCAGCCAGTACTACGACAACCTCGTCGGCAAGCTGATCGTGTGGGGCAAGGACCGTGACACCTGCATCCGTCGCACCATCCGTTCGCTCGAGGAGCTCGTGATCGAAGGAGTGGCGACCACCATCCCGGCCGATCTGGCGATCCTCCGCCATCCCGATTTCGTCGCGGTCGAGCACTCGACGAAATGGGTCGAGGAGTCGCTCGACCTGTCCGGTGTCTCGGCCGCACCCGGCGCTCCGGCCGACGACGACGCCGGTGAGGCCCTGGTCGAGCGAGCCACGACCGTCGAGGTCAACGGCAAGCGCTTCGACGTGAAGATGTGGGTCCCCGAGACGACCGCCGTCGCAGCGGCTCCGGCGAAGGCGAAGAAGAGAGCGTGGTCCCTCGGGCGGCGGTGGCAGCGCCGCCGGATCGGGAGAGGTCGCGGTGCCGATGCAGGGCACCATCGTGAAGCTGCTCGTCGAGGTCGGCGAGACGGTCGAGGTCGGCCAGGGCGTCGTCGTGCTCGAAGCGATGAAGATGGAGAACCAGATCAACGCCGACGTCGCCGGCACGGTCAAGGAGATCAAGGTCGCCCCCGGCGACACGGTCGGCGGCGGCGACGTGGTCGTCGTGATCGACTGACCACCCGCGCTGTCCCGGCACGCTCCGTGGCAGTCGGCGGCGGGGTGGCACTCGATGTGACCGATATCACGTCGACATCGACCGAGGCTTGTGGGATCGTGCATCCGGTGCCGGGGCGGGGACGCCGGTGTCGCAACAGCGGCCCACGACGTGGGCCCACGAGTGGAGGGGGCTCCTCATGCAATTGTTCAGCCGACGCGTTCAGATGGCCGGTCCACCCGCCAGGGTCATGGAGTACGTGACCGACATGCGGGAGTACGTCGCCGGGAGCACCGGGCGCGACATCGCGCTCTGGTCCGGGATGTTCGGTGGCCCGGTCGGCACCTTCGTGTATGCGACGCGGGTCGCGGGCGTGGGCGAGGTCCAGGCGATGATGGCGGAGATCGGGGGCGACAGCACCTACCTCGAGAAGGCTGCGGCCGGCGCCGACCTCGTCGCTGCCCCGTCGGAGGATTCGCTGGCCGTGCCGATCCACGGCGAGTTGGGCGAGGAATCGCCGCCCGTCGGTGCCGTGGCTCAGATCACGACGGCCACGATCGCCAACGGTCGGTACGCCGAAGGGTTCGCCTGGGGTGTCGAGATGGCGCAGCACGGATCATCGGTCACCGGGATTCCGACGATGTTCCTCGCGAACCGCTTCGGCGCGTTCGGCGCCGTGACCTGGATCGGCGTCTCGGCCGACGGCGCCTCGGTCGACGCGGCGAACGACGCCCTGTGGTCCGACGCGGAGTACATGCAGCGCCTCGGTGCCGCGGGCGACCTGTTCGCCGAAGGCTCCGGCCACCAGGCACTCGTCACGAGAATCGCCTGAGATCCCCTTCGTGCGGGCGGCTCGGGGGTGTCGCCCGCACGAACGGATCACTCGGCGGCTTCGGCGAGCGCCTCGCTCAGTGCCGGGTGCACGAGGAGGCTCTCGACGATGTCGTTCACACGCAGGTTGGCGGTGACCGCGAGTGCGATGACCGAGATCAGCTCGGCCGCGTGACGACCGACGATCGAGCCGCCCAACACGATGCCGGTCGCGGGGTCGGAGATGATCTTCACGAACCCGCGCGGGTCGTTGTTGATCAGCGCCTTCGCCGTGGTCGAGAACGGCACCTTGGTCACCCGGATCTTGCGGCCTGACGCGAACGCGTCGGCCTCGGCCAGACCCACGTCGGCGATCTCCGGTTCGGTGAAGATCGCCGAGGCAGCCTTGTCGTAGTCGAGGTGACGGTGCTCGATGGTGTGCAGGCCCATCACGTGCTCGGCCACCTTGCGGCCCTGCATCGACGCCACCGACGAGAGCGGTAGCTTGCCACTGACGTCGCCCGCTGCGTAGATGTGCAACTGGTTGGTGACGCAGTGGTGGTTGATCGGGATGTAACCCCAGTCGTCGACCTCGATGCCGGCCGCCTCGAGATCGAGGCCATCGGTGTTCGGGACCGAACCGATCGCCAGCACCGCATGAGTGGAACGCACCACCCTCCCGTCGTCGCAGTTGACGACCACCCCATCGCCGTCGTCGTTGCGCTCGATCGAGACCGCGCGCGCTCCCTTGAGGAGCTTGACGCCGCGCTGCACGAAATCGTCCTCGAGCACACCAGCGACCTCGGGGTCCTTGCCGGGCAGCACGTGCTGGCGGCTGACCACCAGAGTGACGTCGGCGCCGAACGACGAGAACATGTGGACGAACTCCACCCCCGTCACCCCCGACCCGATCACGGTGATGCTCTCCGGGAAGACCTTGGGCGGGTAGCAGTCACGGGTGGTGAGGATGCGGTCGCCGTCGGGCTCGCACCAGTCGGGGATGCGCGGACGCGATCCGGTCGACACGAGCGCGGCGTCGAATTCGACGGTCTCGGTCCCCTCCGGCCCTGTGACCTCGATCGAGTGTGGCCCTGTGAACCGGCCGGTGCCGCTGATCATGCGAACGCCCTGGCTCTGGAGCAGCTCGACGATGTCGTCGTTGAGGTCGTTCTCGATGCCCTTGATCCGCGAGGTCAGCGCCTCGATGTCGACCTGGGGCTCCGTCTGCGCGAGCCCCATGCCGGGGAGCCGGCGCGAGAAGCTCATCGCGCCGCCGGTGGCGATCATCGTCTTCGACGGGATGCAGTCCCACAGATTGGCCGCCCCGCCGAACACATCGCGTTCGATCACGGTGACCTTTGCGCCGAGTCGGGCGGCGTACGTGGCCGCCTGATGTCCAGCGGGGCCACCACCGAGTATGACGAAGCGCAGAGTCACGGGACCAGGCTAGTTGGACGAGCGGCCTGCGAGGTGCCGAGTCATACCTGGTGTCAGTGGCCAGCGTCGATGGGCCGAGCGTCGCCGACCGTGAGCACATCGAGTCCGATCGATGGAGCCGGCGCCGACTCGGTGCGCGCCGCCACGATGTTGGGGCAGTACCTCGACGGGAACGAGATCCGGTCGCGGGGTTCGCCGACCCACTCGAAGTGCATCCCATCGGGTCGTCGGAAGTTGCCGCCCCACGCGAACCCGTGCTTGCGGAAGATCCGAACGACGTCGCAGTTCATCTGAGGGCGACACCCGCCGCAGTTCGTCGTCGTGTTGGTGTCGAGCGCAATGCCGTAGGTGTGTCGCGAGAGGAAGCCGCTCGTCCGGCTGTAGCGCGGCACGTAGCAGCCGCCGAAGGCGTTCGCGTTGGCGACGTCGATCGCTCCGGCGAGGCCGGCGGCCGCCACCTCGGCGAGCGCTGAGCGAAGATCGTCGACGACTCCGACGTGGCACTGGGCGCGGATGCGGATCGTGCTGTCGAGGAGGACACGGCCATCGGTCAGGTTGTTCGCCTTCCAGGTCGGATGCATCTCGAGAGAACCGTCGGCCAGGATCCGGTACCAGGGTTCGCCGAGCGCGACCTTCGTGCGAGTCGTGCTGATGGTGTCGTCGGGGTCAGGCGGATCCCAGCTACGCGACACCTTGGTGTCTTGACGTCCGAGCACGCCCTCGGCCCGCAGGGCGGCGTCGAGTCCCGCCCGGTCGTCGAAGCCCCACATCACCACGCGCGTGTCGCCGGTGATGCCGAGACGGTCGGCGACCTCGGTCGTGAACACGAGCTCGGCCCAGCCGATCTGGGCATACGGCCGAACACCGGCAACCCTGAGCGCGACCGCGCCGCCGCCGACGGTTCGCAACTCGACCACATCACCCTCGACGGCTCCCGTGAGATCGGCGGTGACTTCGTTCATGACGACCGAACCGCCATCGAGCACCGCCGACACGTCGGCACCCATCACGCCCCCGATGGCGACGCGCGGCACCGAGATGACCGCCATCGGGATCAGGTATCCCGTCGGGGCCGCGTGCACGACCTGCCCGGCTCGCGTGATCCGGCGCATACCGATCGAGGCGCTGCGACTGGTCGTCGCGACTCCGCCCACGCTGGCGGCGGCCCGCCCGCTCGCCTCGACCACGAATCGATCGACGTCGCCGACGTCGTAGGCAACCGCGACATCACCCACCGGTTGCACCTGGCGGACCGCCGGCCGCGACACGGTCGCCGCGTCGTCGACCTGAGCGCCGAGCACAACCGCACCGGCGGAGCCGGCCAGCAGGACGGCGAGCGCAGCCGCTCGGCGGGAGAACGCGGTCGTCGGCACGGCCGACATGCTACGGACAGGCCGACATCCCAGGGTGTCGGCCCCCGGGGGACCGGCTACCGTCTGATCCTCGTGAGCGACCCGACCGAGCACCCCGAGCCACCGGACCCGTCGACGGGGAGTGGCCTCGCGGCCGAGAAGGTGCGCCGGCTCGCCCGGGTCGATGAGCTCCGCTCTCGCGGCGCCGACCCGTACCCGTACCGGTTCGACCGGACGCACACGCTCGGCGAGGTCCGCGCCGAGTGGGGCGGGCTCGGGCCGGGTACCGAGACCGACGATCCCGTCACGGTCGCGGGGCGGGTCATGCTCAAGCGTGACAGCGGCAAGCTGATCTTCGCGACGATCCGCGATCGCGACGGCGATCTGCAGCTGTTCGTGTCGAAGGCGGTCACCGGCGACGATCACTTCGCCGACGTCAAGCACCTCGATCTCGGCGACTGGGTGGGGGTCAGCGGCACCGTGATGACGACCCGCAAGGGTGAACTGTCGATCAAGGCCGAACGCGTGACCCTGCTCGCCAAGGCGATCCGGCCGCTACCCGACAAGTGGCACGGTCTCACCGACACCGACACCCGGTTCCGGCAGCGCTACGCCGATCTGATCATGAACGACGAGGCCCGGCGCGTGTTCGAGATCCGGCACGAGGTGATCGCCAGCTTCCGGCGCACCCTGCACGACGAGCGCTTCATCGAGGTCGAGACACCGGTGTTGCACGTCGAGGCCGGCGGTGCGCACGCCCGGCCGTTCGTCACCCATCACAACACGCTCGACATGCAGCTCCACCTGCGGATCGCTCTCGAGCTGCACCTGAAGCGGTTGATCGTGGGAGGGCTCGAGCGTGTGTACGAGATCGGGCGGATCTTCCGCAACGAGGGCATCTCGACCCGGCACAACCCCGAGTTCACGATGATGGAGCTCTATCAGGCGTTCGGCGACTGGAACGACGTGATGGACATCACCGAACGACTGATCGTCCAGGCTGCCCGGGACTCGATCGGCACGACGCTCGTCGAGATCCGTGGCGAGCAGTTCGATCTGACCGAACCGTGGCCGCGCCGGCGGATGGTCGACTTCCTCTCGGACGCGATCGGCCGCCAGGTGCACCCGTCGCAGCCGATCGACGAGCTCCGTGCGCTCGCCGACGAGAACGACGTGCGGTGGGAGGAGCGGTGGGGCGGCGGCAAGATCGTCGAGGAGCTGTTCGAGAAGCTGTGCGAGCACGACATCGTCCGGCCGACGTTCGTCACCGGTCACCCGACCGAGATCTCGCCGCTGGCACGTACCGATCGCGACGATCCGTGGCTGACCGAGCGCTTCGAGATCTTCGTCGACTCGCGTGAGCTCGGCAACGGGTACTCCGAGCTGAACGACCCGATCGAACAACGTCAGCGCTTCGAGGAAGAGCAGGTGGCAAAGGACGCCGGCGACGCCGAGCGGGGCACCGTCGACGAGGACTATCTCCGCGCCCTCGAGTACGGCATGCCGCCGACCGGGGGCCTCGGCATCGGTATGGACCGAGTGGCGATGCTGCTCGCCGGCGTCGACTCGATCAAGGAGGTCATCTTGTTCCCGACGCTCAGACCGGAGGTCTTCGACTCATGACACGTACCGCTTGGGGGGCCGGGCTCACCACCGAGGCCGCCGACGGGTCGACGCTCGATGCGTGGTACCGCTGGTTCGGGTGGGGCGAGTTCGGCGATGACGCGATGACGACGTCGTACCCGGACCTCGACGAGCAGCTCGGATTGCGCGACCAGCGCGACGAGATCCGCAACGTGACGATTCGGCCGATCCGGATCACCATCGACGTCGACGAGGCACCGTCGTCGGCCGCCGACGCCTACCTCCGCCTCCACCTCCTGTCAGGTCGGCTGGCCGCGCCCCACTCGTTGAACATGGACGGCATCTTCGGAGCCCTCAACAACGCGGTGTGGACCAACCTCGGCCCCGTGGCCGTCGCCGACTTCGACGACGTCCGACTGCGGACGAAGCAGTCCGGCCAGATCCTCCACGTCCACGGGGTCGACAAGTTCCCCCGCATGCTCGACTACGTGGTGCCGGCCGGCGTTCGCATCGCCGACGCATCACGGGTCCGGCTCGGCGCCCACCTCGCCGAGGGCACCGTCGTGATGCACGAGGGCTTCTGCAACTTCAACGCCGGCACGCTCGGTACGTCGATGGTCGAAGGTCGGATCTCGGCCGGTGTGGTCGTCGGTGACGGCAGCGACGTCGGCGGTGGCGCATCGATCATGGGCACGCTGTCAGGCGGCGGCAACGAGACGATCTCGATCGGCGAACGTTGCCTCCTGGGGGCCAACGCCGGGATCGGCATCAGCCTCGGCGACGACTGCGCCGTCGAGGCCGGGCTGTACATCACGGCGGCGACACCCGTGATGACACCCGACGGAGTGGTGAAGGCCCGCGAACTCTCCGGCATCAGCGGCACGCTCTTCTTCCGGGATGGTCAGACCGGTCAGGTCGTCGCTCGACCCCGCTCCAAGAGCTGGGGCGAACTCAACGCCGCCCTCCACGCCAACCACTGACGCGTCCCCATCACGAGTTGTGCCAGGCACAACTCGTGATGGGGCACACTGGCCCGGTGAGCGATCGGCGACAGCGTGGTTGGGTGCTCGCCGCGACGGGCATGCTGCTGGTCTCGACGGACTCCTACTTCATCAGGCGGGCGGACTTCGACGCCTGGACGATCGCGTGCGTGTTCGGCATCGCGTCGGCCGTCACCCTGACCACCATCTTTGCGGTGACCACCGACGCGTCGCCTGCCGCGGCGTTCACCCGCGCACCGCTTGCGCTCCTGTCGCTGGCGGTCCTGTCGAGTGCGACGCAACTCGCGTTCACCGGAGCCGTCAACAACACATCGGTCGCCAACGTCGTCGTGATCGTCGGGTCGACGCCGGTGCTGGCATCGCTGTTCGCGTGGCATTCGCTGCGAGAGCGCACCGATCGCCGTGTCCTGATCGCGATCGCGATGACGCTGGTCGGGATCATCGTCGTCGTCTCCGGATCGTTCGGCGCGCCGACGCTCGACGGCGACATGTTGGCGGTCCTCGCGATCGTCTTCGTGTCGGTCAGCCTGGTGATCTGGCGTCGTCATCCCGAGATCAACCGACCGCTCGCCCTCGCGCTCAGCTCTGCGACGATGGCGATCGTGGCGGCACCGCTCGCCTCACTCGGCGATGCACCAGTCCGAGTGTTCGTTGCCGCAGGACTGATGGGGCTGCTGTTCAATCCGATCGGCCGAGTGAGCTACACGAGCGCCACGAGGTACGCACCGACCGCCGAGGTTGCGCTCTTCACGCCGATCGAGACGATCGCCGCCACCGCGTGGGCGTGGCTCTTCTTCGCCGAGCGCCCGAGCACGCAGACCGTCGTCGGTGGCGTGATCGTGATCGTCGCCGTGCTGTGGGGGACGCTCGGACGCCGAGTCGCGTTCCCACGCGTCGACCCGGTGACATGACACGCGGCACCTGGAAGGATGGGCACATGGTCGACGCGAGGTCCACACACTTCGCCAACATCGCACGGGAGTACTGCGCGATCGTGGCTGCGTCGCCCCTCGACACTCGAGGGGTGCTCTCGTGCTTGCTCCGGCTTCTCCTGGCCGCCGACGAGCTGCCGTCCGTCGAACCGACGTTCGGCAACTCGCCCGCACCGTGGTCGACGCTCACCGACGAGTGCGCCGAGATCGTCGCCAACGTGACCGACACGCTCGGCTCGGCCGATCGGTATCGGATGGTCTTCGATCCGAGGGCCGATGACGAGCCGTGCGTCGCCAGCTTGTCCGACGATCTGCGCGACATCTACTGCGACCTCCGGCGCGGGCTCGAGTGGTTCGACCGCGAGGCCCCGGGCGATGCCACCTGGGAGTGGCGATTCACGTTCGAGACGCACTGGGGAAACCACGCGACCGACGCCGTGCGCGTGTTGCACCGACTCGTCCACGTCTGATGGGCGCCGCACTGGCTCGCCATGGCCGGGCGTGCCAAGATCGAGCGCCGAGACGAGGAGCGTGAGACGGTGGACACAGACGAGTGGACGTTCGAGGGAACCAAGACAGCGATCGCCGCCCGATCCTGGGGCACGACGACGCAGAGCCCGAGGTATGTCGCCGTGCTCGTGCACGGCTACGGCGAGCACATCGGGCGTTACGAGCACGTCGCGTCGGCGCTGGTCGGCCACGGCGCAGTGGTCTACGGACTCGACCACCTGGGTCACGGCGCGAGCGGTGGCGAACGAGTACTGGTGAACGACTTCGACGATGTCGTCGCGGATGTCGACCATGTCATGACCACCGCGAGGGAGAGGTGGCCCGATCTGCCGGTCGTGATGATCGGTCATTCGATGGGCGGCATGATCGCCGCACGCTACGCCCAGCAGCACGGCGACCGGCTCACGGCGGTCGTGTTGTCGGGCCCTGCGATCGGCGATTTCGACCTGCTCGGGCAGCTGCTCGACCTCGATGAGATACCCGATGTGCCGCTCGACCCTGCCGTGCTGTCGCGCGACACGTCGGTCGGCGATGCGTACGCCGCCGATCCGCTGGTGTGGCACGGTGCGTTCAAGCGTCCGACGGTGGCCGCCATGGCAGCCGCGATCGAGACGATCGACCGGAACGGCACCATCGGTGGGCTTCCCCTGCTCTGGGTGCACGGCGAGGATGATCAGCTCGTGCCGATCGAGGGCTCGCGTGCCGGGGTCGAGCGGCTACGTGGCGCCCGCTTCCGGTCGCACGAGTACTCGGGCGCGAGGCACGAGGTGTTCAACGAGACGAACCGCGACGAGGTGCTCGCCGACGTCACCCGATTCGTCGACGACGTCCTTGCCGGCCGCACGATCTGAGCGACCCGCCCGTCAGCCAGGGCTGACGAACGCGACCCCCTCGCGCAGGAGCGAACGCCAGAGACGGCGGTCGAGCTCGGGGATCGCGACCCACTCCTTGAACACCTTGCCGGCCGGAGCGAACGGTCGACCGATGCCCTGATCGATCAGCTCGGCCACGCGAGCGCGCGGCAGCTTGACGACGAGTCCGGATCCTTTGAAGTCGACCAACCCCAGGAACTCACCGCCCACGCGTGCGCAGCGACCCCCCATGATCGTGCCCTCCTCGACACGGGGGTCCTCGGTCTGGAGCTCGTCGATCAGCTCCCAGAACACCTCGTGATCGCTACCGGCCATCGGGCTCCTCCTTCAGGTCAGGTTGGCGACGAGCCAACGGTGGACGGGCAACATCGCGCCGAGGCGGGCGGCACACCAGGACGCGAACGCCGACGACGCGACCTCTGACGGCAGCGGTTCGACGACGCGGACCTGGAATCCGGTCTTGCGGAGCAGGTCGGCCCGCGGATGATCGGCCGGATGCGGTGTGGGCACCCGCCCCACCTCGTCGCCGGCGATCTCGGCGGACCGCTCGTCGACGAGGCGCCCGAGCGCTGCGGCGAGCGCCTCCCCCTCGGCACCGGCGACCGCGTTGCGCCACCGTTCACGGACGACGGGCGAGAAGCCGATACCGCTTGCGAGACCGACACGGTGTGCGTCGACGCGTATCCAGAACACCGGTGCCGTCTTCTTGTCGGACCCTTCCCAGGTGGTGAGGAGGAGGTGGTCCTTGTAGCGAGGCGAGCCCGCCGGCGCGAACCGCAGGTCGCGGTGCAGCGGCGACACGGAGCTGCGCTTCGCGACGCTGAGATCGGCGTCGACGAGACCAGCCACGTCGGCGATCAGATCGGCCGCCGGTGACGTGAGTCCGGACGCGAGCTGCTCCTTGTGCCGGGCGTGCTCGTCGGCGGTCCAGGTCGGGAGGTCGTCGAGCAGGGCGACGACGGCAGGGTCGAATCCCTCGAAGCTCATCGCACTCCCCGGGCGATCGACGATGCCTGGCCCGCGAGTCGGTCGGCGAAGATCGCCCAACCGCGGCTGTGCCGATCTGACATCGCCGCCGTGAGCCCCTCGTGGCGCACCCGGACCTCGGTCGACTCGCCGATGGCTGTCAGTTCGATGGTCACCACGCTCGAGCCGACCGGTACGGGGAAGCCGCCGCGCTCCCACCCGTAGGTGAAGACCAGCCGACGCAACGGCACCACCTCGCAGACCTCGCCCGCCACGATCCAGCCGTTGTCGTGGGTCCAACGGATGGTGCCGCCGGGTCGCAGATCGACCTCGGCCGATGCCGCCATCCACTCGGTCAGCCCGTCGGGCGTCGATACCAGCCTCCACACGATGTCGACGGGGGCGTCGACGATGCGGTCGCAGGCGGCGATGTTCACGAAGCGCTCCGACGCACGATCGCCGCGCGCCGCGCAGCACGATCGAGACGCTCGAGCGACGACGACCAGTACTCGTCGAACCACGCCCGCACGTCGGTGATGGCGTCCGGGTCCGATCGGTAGAGACGTTGTCGCCCATTCGCTGCGGCCACGACCAGCCCGGCGTCGCGGAGGATCCCGAGATGCTGACTGGTTGCCGGTTGCGAGATGCCGAGCTCGGCTGCGAGCTCGCCGACCGGCCGCGGCTCGTCGCGCACCAGGCGCAGCAGCGCTCGCCGCGACGGGCTGGCCAGGGCGCGGAACCGTGCGTCTCGGACATCGCTGTCGAGCACGTCGTGATCGCGCACCGCGATATATAAGCAAATACCGATGGGTTCTGTCCAGCGTCCGTGTCGCGGTCAGCGTCGGCCGGTGCGGGCGGTCACCAGCGCGAAGCCCACGACGCACGGCACGCTGACGATCGCGACCGCATCCCCGACCGACAAGCTCGTCGCTGCGAGCGCGCCGACGATCGAGGGGGCGATGAAGCCGGCGAATCGGCTTCCGGCGGTCATCGCTCCCAGTCCGGCTCCGGTGCGACCGGGCAACCGAGCCGCATCGTCGTAGATCCGGGGGAAGAAGGTGGCGATCCCCACGCCGGCGACGGCGTAGCCGGCCAGCACCGGCCAATGCGACGGCCCGAGCGCCGCCACGGCCAACCCGACGGCGGCCAGGCTCACGGCGACGCGGTGGAGCCGATCACGTCCGAGGCGCACCTGCGCGAAGTCACCGCCGAACCGTGCGGCCGTCATCCCGGCCGTGAAGGCGACGTACGCGAGCCCGGCGAGGGCGGCGTCAGCACCGAAATCGTCGGCGAGCCGGAACGCCGCCCAGTCGCTCGCGGTCTGCTCCATCACGAGTGCGAACGCACCGGCGAGGGCAAGGAGGAGCATCGGATGCCGACTTCGCGGCTCTCGCGCTGGTGCGTCGCTCTCACCGTCGACCCGAGCCGCCGAGCCGCCGGCGGCGTCGGCGTCGGCGTCGGCGTGGCCGCCGTCGACCGGCAGGAGACGGGAGGCGGCGACAGCGAGCAGCGATGCGCCGAGCACTGCGACCAGCAGGACGTGCGCCGACAGCGACCACGACGCCGACGCCGCGGCAGCAGCCCCGAGCCCGCCGGTCACCGTGCCCAGGCTCCACAGCCCGTGCAACCGGTTCATGACCGGTACCGGACGACGCGCACTGATCCACGACCCCTGGAGGTTCATGGCGATATCGACGACGACGTCGGAGAACGAGAGGACGGCGACACCCACCACCAGCACCCATGGCGCCGCCGCGGTTGCGACGAGCACGATCGCCCCGACGAGTCCGGCACCGGCGACGATGAGGACGCGCCGGGTGCCCCACCGCCCGACGAACCATCCGGCTGACCAGCTGCCGACCAGGCCGATGACCCCACCGAGCGACAGGATCAGCCCGAGACCGGCGACCGTCACCCCGGCCTGGTCGCGGACCTCCGGGAGGCGGGCGGCCACCGATGCCCAGAGCGCACCGTTGACGAAGAACTGGATGGCCACGGCCACGAGATGGCGACGGTCCGGGACGCCGGACCCGTCGTCAGCGGTGACCGACGGTCCGGGCATGGCGGGCGACGCTATCGAGTCACACCGGCACCTCGTGCGGCGGAACCGCGACGCCGACCGAACCCAGCACGCACACTGCGGGAAGATCGCCGATCGGAACGCGTTCGATGTGGACGCCGTCGTAACCGGCTGCGCTCAGATCGTCGGCGATGCGGTCACCGACTGCGAGCGCCTCTCCGGCGACGGCCCCGGGGTGGGGTGGACGGAAGGTCACCGCCATCAGGCCGCCCGGAGCGAGGTGTGGACGCCAGGCGAGCAGCGTGGCCGCCGGATCGTCCCAGAACTGCCAGACATTGGACGAGAAGATGGCATCGAACGATCCGATGTCGGCGGGCGGCGCCTGGGCATCGGCGACGACGAGGCGGAGCCGGCCCGCTCGTACGGCTCGGCGGTTGCGGCGGGCCGCCATCGAGCTCATCGTGGCCGAGTGCTCGAGTCCGACGACCCGACCCTCTGGCGCGGCTCGCAGGGCCCGCTCCAGTCCGATCCCGGGGCCGTGGCCGAGCTCGAGCACGTGGGCGTGCCGGGACAGCCCGAGCAGGTCGACCGTGGCGGTGGTGCGCTCGACGTTGCTCGCGCGCCTCGACATGATCCGACCCGCCACCCAGCCGAACGGGCCGCGCGGGTTCCCGAACTGGCTCACCACGTGTCGACGCAGGTTCACGGTGCATCCTCCTTCGCGTCCGGTTGCTCGACGGCGAGCCCGGCGCCGATCCGTTCCAGACCGAGACCGATCGCCGACAGCACGTCGGCCGCATCGGCCAGCCTGCTCGCGGTCAGCCGTGCGTCGTCGGCCAGCTCGGGCTCGAAGGCATCCCGCTCGCGGGCATGCAGGCGATCGATCGTCTGCTCTCCCACCGCGGTGAGTCCGATCAACGGTGCGCGACGATGGTTCGGGTTGTTCGAACGCTCCACCAACTCGGCATCGAGCAGATCGTTGACGATGGTCTGGACGTGTTGACGACTCACGCTGCGCTCCCGTGCGATGGCTGCGACCGTGTGAGGATCGTGGGTGCGCAGGAACTCCAGCACCGCTCGCATCGGGACGGTGACGCCCTCGCCTGCGTGCATCCGCTCGACCACGACCATCGACCGGTGGATCATCAGGCGTGCCTCGTCGACGACGTGGACCAGTTCGGCGTACATTGACACGCATGTTGTCATATCGACAACTTAATTGTCAAGAGACCGAACGCCCGGCCGTTCGATACCGTTCGCGCCCGTGCCGACGCTCAGCAGCCTGCTCGCCTTCGGGATCGCCTCCGTCCTGCTCCTCGTGATCCCCGGCCCAGCGGTCACCTACGTCGTCAACCGAAGCGTCACCGACGGGCGGTCGGTTGCCCTCGCATCGGTGGCGGGACTCGAACTGGGCAACTTCGTGCACGTGATCGCCGCCACCGTCGGGCTGTCGGCGGTGCTGGCGACATCGGCGACCGCGTTCTCGATCGTGAAGTGGATCGGAGCCGGCTACCTGGTCGGGATCGGCATCAAGACGTTGCTCACCAGGCCGATGCGGCCCTCAGGGGTCACGACGCACACCACCTACCGACGCGCGTTCACACAGGGCGTCGTCGTGAACACCCTCAACCCCAAGGTCGCGCTCTTCTTCCTCTCGTTCCTCCCCCAGTTCGTCGATCCCGACCGGGGTCCGGCGTGGCCGCAGGCGCTCGTGCTCGGCTCGTTGTTCACCCTGCTCGGCCTGATCACGGACGGACTGTGGGCGATCATCGCGAGCGCCGTCCGCGGCGCGCTCCTGCGAGGCCGGACGATGCCGTTCGTCCGCCGCTACGTGTCGGGTTCGACGTTCGTGGCGCTCGGCCTGATCGCAGCGCGCGCCCAGCGCACGACGGCGTGACCGTCAGTGACCCGCTGCGTCGAGTTCGGCGCGCACCTGCACGATCGCATCGCGCAGCGTCGACACGATGTGATCGACGTCGTCGCGGTCGATCACGAGCGGCGGCGACATCACGTTGAGGTGCACCATCGGCCGGACGATCAGGCCCCGCGGCTCGCACACGTTGGCGACGAGCTTGCCGACGTCGAGCTCTTCGGGGTAGTTCCGCCGGCACGCCTTGTCGGCGACGAACACCACGCACGCCATCAGGTGCGACCCGCGAACCTCACCGACCATCGGCAGATCGGTCAGGGTGCGCAGTTGCTCGATGAAGTACGGGCCGATCTCCTTGACGTGGCCGAGCAGCCCTTCACGCTCGATGATCTCGATGTTCTTCAGCGCCGCTGCACACGACACCGGATGGCCGGAGTAGGTGTACCCGACGGCGAAGTAGCGATCGTGGCCCGCCTCGGCGATGACGTCGTAGATGCGGTCGCTGACGATCGTCGCACCCAAGGGCAGATAGCCAGAGGTGAGCCCCTTGGCCGACGTGATGATGTCGGGCGTGATGCCGAAGATCGACTCCGAGGCGAACCACTCGCCCAGACGCCCGAAGCCGGTGACGACCTCGTCGCTGACGTAGACGATCTCGTTCGCTCGGCAGATCCGCCAGATCCGCTGCAGGTAGTCGGCCGGCGGCAGGATCACGCCACCGGAACCCATGATCGGCTCGGCGAAGAACGCTGCGACGTGGTCGGCCCCGAGCTCGTCGAGCTTCGCCTCGAACTCAGCGACGAGGTCGTCAGCGAACTGCTGCTCGGTCCGGCCCTCGCTGTAGCGATAGAAGTTCGGCGACGACAGGTGATGGATCGTGTCGTCGATGTAGTCGAAGCCCGGCACCCGATCACCGGGCTTGCCACCGATCGACACCGCCGCGTACGTCGTGCCGTGGTATGCGTCGACCCGGCTGATCACGTGGCGCTTCTCGGGCGTGCCCCTGCAGTGTTGGTAGAACTGGATCATCCGGTAGGCGGCATCGACGGCGGTCGACCCGCCGGTCGAGAGGAAGACGTGGTTCAGGTCGCCTGGAGCGAGCTCGGCGAGCTTCTCGCACAGCCGTCCGGCGGGCACGTTCGTCATGTCGACGAACGGGTTGGCATAGGCGAGCTCGCGCACCTGGGCGGCGATCGCGTCGGCCATCTCGTCGCGCCCCAGACCGACGTTGGTGCACCACATCCCGCCGACCGCGTCGATGTAGCGCCGCCCGTCGGTGTCGACGAGTTGGGCGCCGGCACCCCGCTCGATCGGCAGCACGTCGTCGGTGAGGTAGGTGTCGAACACCTGATACGGGTGAATGAAGTGCCGCCGGTCGCGCTCGACGATCTCCGCCGTGGATTCGCTCATCGGCCCACGTTACGAGCTGCACGTCGGGTCGGACACAACGCGCGCGACTGTTCGCTGTCGTAGTGTCGGAGCATGGCGAAGGCCGAGCACGGGGAGCCGGTGGAACTGGACGCGGCCGGCCGCTCGGTGAGCATCACGAACCCCGACAAGGTGCTGTTCCCGAAGCTCGGGCTCACCAAGCTCGACCTCGCGCGCTACTACCTGGCCGTCGGCGAACCCCTGATGCGTTGGATCCACGATCGCCCGGTCCTCCTCGAGCGCTACCCGAACGGTGTCGGCGAGAAGTCGTTCTTCCAGAAGCGCATCCCGCAGTCGGCACCGGAGTGGCTGACGACGACGACGGTCCAGACGATCAACGGCACACCGTCACGCGCCCTGGTCGTGGCGGATCTCGCTCACGTGCTGTGGGCGGCGAACCAGGGCGTGCTCGGCCTCCACGTCTGGCAGTATCGAGCCGACCGGCCGCAGTGGGCCGACGAGCTTCGCATCGATCTCGATCCATCCCCGGGTCAGACCTTCGACCACATCCGTGAAGCCGCGATGCACGTACGGCTCTACTTCGCCGAGCACGGAATCCGGTCGTACGTGAAGACCACCGGCAGCAAGGGGATGCACGTCTACGTTCGCGTCGTGGACGGCTACGACAGCTTCGCCGTGAGAGCTGCGTCGGTCTCCGTGGCACGTGACCTCGCGAAGCAGTACCCGGACCTCATCACCGACGAGTGGTGGAAGGAGCTGCGCGACGGCAAGGTGTTCGTCGACTTCAACCAGAACGCGCCCCACAAGAACGTCTTCGGTGCGTGGGGTGTGCGACCCCGGGTCGGCGCCCAGGTCTCGACACCGATCGAATGGGACGAGCTGATGGACGTCCACCCCGACGAGCTGACGATGCTCACGGTTCCCGACCGCCTGGCCGAGCGCGGTGATCCCTGGGCCGACATGGACGACGAACCGCAGGAGATCGCAGCGCTCGTCGAACGGTTCGCCGACGATCTCGCCGCGGGGATCCCCGACGCTCCGTGGCCGCCCGTGTACCCCAAGATGCCGAACGAGGCACCACGCGTGCAGCCCAGCCGAGCCAGGAAGGTGGAGTGAGGTGCGCATCGAGATCGCGGACGAGGGATCTTCGAGGGCGACGGTGCGTGGGCGACTCGTCGAAGCGCCGCCCGGGCCGATCGAGGTGACCCTCGAGGTCACCAAGACCTCGCCGTTCGACGTCAACGTGACGCGGCTCGTGGTGATCGAGACCACGACCGCCGCGTTCGAGCTACCGAGACCCACCTGGCCGACGAGCTATGTCGGCGAGCTGATGAGCGTCGACTGGAGCCTGCTGGCGGTGCACGAGTCCGGCGACACGGCGAGGCAGACGCTCGACGTCTCCGCCGAGGAGATCACGGTCGAGAGCCCGTCCAACGACGAGATCGGTGTGCCGGCAGGCCCTGCGGATCGGCGGGTTCCGGTGCTCGCGGGTTGTGCCGCCGCCGTCGGCCTCGTCGGAGTCGTCGTGGGCATCGCCAGCGACCGAACCTGGATGTGGGTGCTCGCAGGGTTCCTGGTGTTCTTCGCCGGAGTGCCGCTCGTAGGTGTGCGACGGGCAGCACGGCAGCGCTCGGTCTTCGGGCAGGTGCGATGTCGGGTCGACCCGCTCCCCGACCGGCTCGAATGCTCGATCCTCGCCGGTCCGCCCGCCGAGCTCGGCGATGCCCATGCAGCGGCCACCCTCTTCGTCGCCGAGATGGTCAGCAGGTCGAACGTCGAGGGTGGCCCGACCGACCACGAGCACGTGGTGGTCGAGCACACCATCGATCTCGCCCCCGCCGAACACCACCAGTGGCGCGGTTCGATCCCGATGACAACGGTGGCCTCGGCGCCGTTGTCGCGCCACCGCAACGACGATGCTGGGACGACCGCTGTCTCGTGGGTCGTCCGATTCACGCTCTCGGCGACGGGGGCACCCGATGTGGTGCGGATCCTGCCACTCCTCGCCTTGCCCGCCTCGCTCGATCAGGCGTTGCGTCCGACGTTCGTGGAGATCCCCAAGTCGGCGCGGTGACCCTGTCAACGGACTGCGTGTGACCCACGTCACAAAGGCTCGCTGCAACACTTTCAGGTGATGAGACGCCGTGGTGGGTGATGGAGGGAATGCGACACACCGAGAGCGTGGCGGTCCGACAGGGGCCCGCCGCCACGTTGGAGGTGCTGTACCGCGCCGAGTACACCGGCATGGTTCGGCTGGCGTTCACGCTCATCGGGAACAACGCTGAAGCCGAAGAGGTCGTCCAGGACTCGTTCGTGGAGATCTCGCAACGTTTCGACGAATTGGACCGACCGGGTGGCTACCTGCGCACCGTCGTGGTGAGCAGGTGCCGGTCGGTCCTGCGTCGACGCCGCCTCATGCACCAGCACCCACCGCCCCGGCCGATGGATCTCCCCCCGGAGGCCGAGTCGTTGTGGGACGTGCTGGAGCAGCTTCCCGAGCATCAACGCATCGCAGTCGTGCTCAAGTACTACTGCGGACTCAGGGCCTCGGAGATCGCCACGATCATCGACCAACCCCCAGCCACCGTGCGATCGCACCTGCGGCGCGCGCTGGGCGTGATGCGAAAGGAACTGTCGTCATGAGCCGCCTCGATCACGACATCGAACGCGGCCTGCAGCAGATCGCCGACCGAGCAACTCCGTCACCCGATGCCTGGGCACAGATCCAATCCCGGATCGCCGACCAGGACCCGATCCAGGAGACGGAGATCATCATGCTCACCGAGAACACCACCCCGACCCGACGTTGGCCCCTGATCGCGGCGGCAGCAGCTGTCGTGGCGCTGGCCGTCACCGGCATCTTCCTCGTCAACCGAGGCGACGGTGACACGCTCCCCGCCGACGACCCGCCGGCACCGACACTCGCCCCGTCGCCGGATCCCGAGGCCGCGCCGGACGATCCGACAGCGATGGAGCTGCCGGTGGTCGATTCGCAGGTTCCGCCGGGCCGTTACGAGAGCGGTGCGCCCGGCGTCACCGTGACGTTCACCCTCGACGAGGGCCGGACGGCTCCCTGGACGGTGGTCAGCAACCAAGAGCCCGGCGGCATCCAACTCTGGTCGGACGACACCGGCAGGGAGTTCATCGCGATCGGCCGGGTCGGCTCCTGGTACGACGCCAACGAGGCACGCGACGAGAGCACGACCGGCCTCGGGAGCATCCCGCCCGACGACATCGATCGGTGGATCGAGGAGAACGGCATCATCGTCACCGAGAGCGCCGACATCGAGGTCGGGAATCGACCTGCGCAGTATCGACAGATCCGGCTCGACACGTCACCGGGCGCCTCCGCCGACTTCTGCCCGTCCGACGAACAGCCGTGCCTGTGGGCGGCAACCGGCTCAGCTGACACCGTCGGCGAAGGGCCCGGCCCGATTCCATTCAGCCGCGACCGCCTGCACTCGATCTGGCTGGTCGACATGGACGACTACGAGCCGTTGGTCATCCTCGCAATCCCGAATCTCGACGACGAGCAAGCGTGGTTCGACACCATCGTGCAGCCGATCGTCGACAGCATGGAGTTCGGTGAGCCCGCACCGGCCGTCGAGGGCGGCGCGGCACGGGTGTCGACGTTCGACGGTGCGACCGGCACGCTGGAGCTCCCACAGGCCGGTGCGACCTTGGAGCCCGGTCGCTATGCCAGCGATGCACTCGGCGTGCCGGTCGAGTTCGACATCGGCGTCGGCCAGACAGCGCCGTGGAATGTCATGAACGAGGAGCCCGGTCGCTTGTGGCTGATCTCGAAGGGCTCGGACCAGGAGTTCGTGGCGATGGGCCGATTGGGGTCGTGGTACGACGCCACCCAGGCCCGCACCCAGGACACCACGGGGCTCGGCAGCATCCCACCGGACGACATCGACGGCTGGATCGCCCAGAACGGCATCATCGTCGTCGACAGCGCCGACGTCGAGGTTGGCGGCCGAACCGCCAACTATCGCCAGTTCCGACTCGACACCACGCCTGGCGCGACCGCCGACTTCTGCGGCGCCAGCGCCCCGTGCCTGTGGGTAGCGACCGGGTCACCCGACGTGCTCGGCGGGACCGCCAACCCGATCGAGGTCGGCTACGACCGGGCGCAGTCGATCTGGCTCGTCGACATGGGCGAGTTCGAGCCGGTCTACGTCTTCGCTGCCGCCCATCTCGGCGACGGCGACGAGCAGTGGTTCACCGACGTCGTGCAGCCGATCGTCGACAGCATCGTGTTCGGCGACCCGGCACCGACGGTGGAGGGTGGCACCGCACGGGTTCCTGAGCGTGTCACCGTGAGCGCCACCTACACCGGTGTCCGAACCGACGGCGAACAGCTCGCGGACGGGTCGACCGCCATCTCCTACGCGGCGACGACGGAGGGCACGATCACCGGCGACATCACCGGCACCGGCAGCACGCGAGTGGCACCCAACGCCTCGATCAGCGGCTCGAACGAGTACACGTTCACCGGCACGATCGAAGGAATCGGCACCGGCACCCTCACGTACATCGATTCGTTCAGGATCCCCCCTGGTGGCCCGGCCATCATCACCGTCACGATCACCGGCGGGACCGGCGACTTCGCCGGCATCACCGGGTCTGGCGTCACCACCGTGGACACATCAGAACGGGTCGGGCCCGACGACGCGGTCTCGGGCACGAACACCTTCGAGCTCGCGATTCCCCGATCGGGCTGACCGAGTTGCGAGTTGTGCCTGGCACAACTCGCAACTCAGCAGAAGCGGACGGAGGCGATGGGTGGGAGGTTGGCGCTGACCAGCTCCCATCGATCGCCGCCGTCGCCGGTCCACCACAGGGAGCCGGTCGTCGAGCCCATGACGAGTTGCTCGCCCGCCGCATCGATGTCGAGCGCGTGACGGTAGACGAGGTCGTAGGCGTGCTCCTGCGGGAGGCCGTCGGCGAGCACGTCGAACGACTCACCGCCGTCACGAGTGCGGGTCACGACCATGCGGCCGTCGACCGGCACACGGATCTCGTCGCTGACCGCCGGCACGAACCAGGCCGTCTCGGGATCGTCGGGGTGGACCGCAACAGCGAACCCGAACGTCGACGGTCCGGCACCATCGTCGGCCGGGGTGATCTCGGTCCACGAGTCGCCGTTGTCGAGCGATCGGAAGATGCCGCAGTGATGCTGGGTCCAGAGCACGTCGGGAGCCGAGGCGCACCGGACGATCCGGTGCGGATCCTGGGTGTCGGGATCGTCCGCGAGGTCGGGCGGCAGGAAGTCTGCTCGCATGCCCCGGGCAGCGACCGACCAGGTCGAGCCTCCGTCGTCGGTCCGCCACGCCCCGCCGCACGAGACACCGACCACCATTCGACCCGGGCCACGTGGATCGATGCTGATCGAGTGCACACCTGCTTCGTCGTAGCCCCCGCCCATCCACTTCTGGCGAGCGGGGAGGTTCCAGAGCGGTTCGACGAGTTGCCACGAATCACCGCGGTCGTCGGAGTGGAACAGCCCGCCCGGGATCGTGCCGCACCACAGCAGACCGGGCTCCTCGGCATGCCCCGGCTCGATGATCCAGCCGAGCTGCGTGGTCCACTCGCGCTCGCGCTGTGACATCGGGTTGATCTCCGACACACCGTCGGGCTTCGGCGGGTACTCGGGTGCTGCGATCTCGTTCCACGTCGCGCCGGCGTCGTCGCTGCGATGGAGATGGACGCCGAAGTGCCCGTGGTCGAGCGATGCGTACCACGCGCCGTCACGCGGGTCGCGCACGGCGTTGGTCACGGGAACCCCTGGGAACAGTGGACCATCGAGCGACGCCGCTCCGTCGTCGATGTGCATGGTGAAGAGTCCCTTGCGGGTACCGATCAGGGCAGTTGTGGTGGGCATGGATCAGCCTCCCGAGAGCGCTTGGAACACGTGGACGCGGCCGTCGTCGGCCACAGCATCGCAGAGCGAGGCGCGGTCGCTGACCAGGTCGTCGCCGACGAACACGGCGACGTGCTTGCGAACGGCGCCGGCGTCGTCGAGCACGTACGAGCGCGCCGCGGGATGCCGCTCGAAGTACGCGTCGAGCACGGCGCGCACCGTGCTGCCGTCGACACGCTCGACAGGACACTCGACGTGGCGACGGAACGCCTTGGCGAACACGACCTCGACCACGGTCTCGACTGTACGCGAGCGGCGACAGCGGTCGCGGCGCCTCGGGGTCGCATCCAGGGAATATGCTTGCGAGCACAAGGGTTATGTTCGGCATGATCGGAACCATCGATGTCCGCCGGGCGCACCATCGTTTCACGACCAAGATCGACTGGCTCGACTCCAAGCACTCCTTCAGCTTCGGACCCCACTACGACCCCACGAACACCGGCCACGGACTCCTGCTCGTGAACAACGACGACATCGTTCGCGCCGGTACCGGCTTCGGCACCCACCCTCATCGCGACATGGAGATCGTCACCTGGGTCCTGTCGGGCGAGCTGGAGCACAAGGACTCCGAGGGCAACCACGGCATCATCTTCCCGGGTCTGGCGCAGCGGATGTCTGCCGGCACCGGTATCCGACACAGTGAGCACAACGCGAGCTCGACGACCGACGTGCACTTCCTCCAGATGTGGGTTCCGCCGGACACGCAGGGCAATCAGCCCGGCTACGAACAACTCGACATCACCAACGAGATCGAATCCGGTGAGCTCGTGCCGATCGCATCCGGCAAGCGGCACGAATCGGCGATCACGATCCATCAGCGCGGCGCCGTGCTCTGGGGCGCACGACTCGGTGCCGCCAGGTGCATCGACGTCCCCGATGACCGTCACGTGCACGTGTACGTCGCCCGCGGATCTGGCACGCTCGACCCCGGTGGTGTGCTCGCCACCGGCGACGCGGCTCGCCTCACCGACGCCAACGGCCTGTCCTTCATGGCCGGCGACGACGGTGCCGAGGTGTTGATCTGGGCGACGGCCTGACATCCTGGACGCCGTGACGCTCTCATACGACGACTTCGCTGATCTCGTCCGGTCGCGTCGCACCCACATGCTGGTGGATCGCGATCGTGAGGTCCCAGCGGAGGTCATCGACGAACTCTGTGAGCTGGCCACGTGGGCGCCCAACCACAAGAAGACCTGGCCCTGGAAGTTCGCCGCCTACAGCGGCGCCGGTCGTCTTCGCCTCGGTGAGGCGTTCGTCGACGACATGTGCGAACGCGGCGTCGGCGACCAGGGCAAGCACCTCAAGACGCTGACGAAGTACGCGCGGACGCCGACCGTCGTGGTCGTCGGGTGCGCCGCGCACGACCACCCGACCTTCCACGACGAGAACCGCGACGCCGTCGCCGCAGGTATCCAGAATCTGCTGCTCGGGGCGACAGTCTTGGGTCTGGCGTCGTTCTGGTCGACCGCTCCGCTCATGGACTCCGGCAGGGTGCTCGCTCTCAGCGGATTCGATCCCGACGATCGAATCATCGGCGTCGTCTACCTCGGCTGGTCGGCGAGCACGGTCGAGACTCCCACACGCCCCGCCCCCGTCGTTCGCCACGTCACCGCCTGACCACGGTTGGAGGCCGGGTTCCGGTTCGACCGTGACAATGTGCATCACTCGATCAACGACGTCGAGCTGCCCTCGACCGATCTGGCGGCGACCACGACGTTCCTGCTCCGGGGTCGTCGGTTGGACCTTCCAGGACTGGGGTGAATCCTCCGTGAGCTTCGGCGGGGCCGGAGTCGAAGGAGGCTTCGAGCTGGATCCGGCCGGCCGCGCACCGACGTCCGACGGTGCGCTGGTCCTCGTGTTCTCCACCGATCTCGAGGCCACCGAACACGCTGTCCTCGACCACGGCGGCACGATCGTGAGGCCCGCAGACGAGCTCACTGGCGGTCGCCGCTTCCACGTCCACGACCCGAGTGGCAACGAACTCGCCGTCTGGACGCCGGCCTGACACACCGCCGCGGTCGGGATCACCTCGATTCGGGTGAGTGACCGACCACATCGCCGCCGCGGAAGACGGTGACGGGGCCCTCCTCACTGACGACGATGACGACCGCATCGGCATCGTCATGGCTGTATCGACGCGCCGAGGTGTGACGCGTGCCCCGGATCGCATCGATCGCGGACTCGGCCGCTGCGCTCGGGACGAGGCGAACGCCGAGCTCGGCGAGCCGACCGTCGGCATCGAAGAGCGCCGCACCGTCGACCTGGGTGAGCACATGCCGCAGCGGAGCCAGGTCGGCCGGGCGGTCGATTCGCAACGGTGGCGGCGCCGGCAATCGAGACTCGAGCGACCTCGCGTGCGTCGGCGACGGGCGGTACACCAGGAGCGCGCCGATCCCCTGCGAACCGAGATCGTGGACGGCGAACCGCAGCAGACCGTCCAGCACATCGGTGCCGAGCCCGCCGAGCCCACAGCTCGCCCACGCCAGCCACGAGTCGACGGGCGGCTCGACGTGCCACCCCGAGCCGTCCCAACGAGCGACGCCGAACGATCCGACCAGACGCACCTCGCCGCCGGGGTGGCGTTGCACGATCATCGCCCCGCTCGCCGTCGCGAGCACCACCAGGTCGCGCTCGGACCCGGCGGGCCGGTCGAACACGACGAGCTGGTCGACTCCGCTCGCCGTTCGGACCGACCAGCTGGTGAGACCGTCGGCATACCGCCGGACCTCGTCGTCCACCGCATCGGTGGTGCGACTCGTCACCACATCGAGACCCGTCCGCCGGCGCCACGAATCGACGGGCTCGGTGGGCAGGACGAATGACCCGTAGCTGGGAACACGTCGCTCGTGCCGCGGCGGTCGGAGCGCGTAGTCGATCTCGTCGACCAGCACCTCGGGGATCGACGACCGCTCGATGATGCCGAGCTGCTCCTCGAGCAACTCCTCGGTCAGGCGCCGCAGGCGTCCGGGTGTGACCCTCCGAGCAGCATCCACGCGATCGATCCTACGACCCGCCCGTCACGGTTGGGGTCTGACCCCAAACGTGACGGTGGGTGGGTGGTACCGTTCGGGCTGCCGTGGTACCGCAGGGGGTTGGATGAACGTCAGCGAAGTCCTCGATGATCTCGTCGCCGAGCAGGACGCGCTCGATGCCGTCGTCGCTCCGCTGCGGCCGGAGCAGTGGGCACTGCCGACTCCGAGCCCACGCTGGTCGATCAGCGACCAGATCGGCCACCTCACGTTCTTCGACACGACCGCCGCTCTCGCCATCACCGATCCGACCGCCTTCGCCGAGCACCGCGGGGGGCTGCTCGGGCGCTTCTCGGACGAACTGGCCATCGACGAGGCGACACTCGCGGCGTTCCGGACGCTGTCGCCGACCGAGCAGCTCCTCGAATGGCGGCGCCGACGCGATGCCCTCGAGGCGGCCGGACGGACGCTCGCCGACGACACGCGGGTCGAGTGGTACGGCCCGTCGATGGGGGCCAAGTCATTCCTCACCGCCCGGTTGATGGAGGTGTGGGCCCACGGCCAGGACATCTGCGACACGATCGCAGCGACCCGCCCGCCCACCGACCGGCTGCGCCACATCGCCCAACTCGGCGTGATCACCCGCGGCTGGAGCTACCTGGTCCGTGGCCTCGGCGTCCCCGAGGGCGAGATCGGCGTGGCGCTCACCGCTCCGTCCGGGGGCACCTGGGAGTGGGGCGCCGCGGACGCCGCCGATCGCATCACCGGCCCGGCCCGTGACTTCTGCCTCGTCGTCACCCAGCGCCGCCACGTCGACGACACCGAGCTGGTCGTGACCGGCGACCTCGCCCGCGACTGGATGACCAAGGCGCAGGCCTTCGCCGGCGGCCCGACCGACGGGCCCGCCGCGAGCCCGACCCCTGGAGGGACCTGATGGACTTCGACATGCCGTCCGAGGACGATCCGCGCCGCGTCGAGGTGCGCGCCTGGCTCGCCGAACACCCTGACCCGACGAACCGAACGCTCCACGAGGGCGGATACATCGTCCCCCACTGGCCGAAACCCTACGGGCTCGACGCCGACCCGATGCACCAGCTGATCATCGACGACGAGCTCAAGCGGGCCGGGGTCTCGAAGACCTCGGTCGCCACGAACGCGATCGGTGTCGGTTGGGCCGCTCCGACGATCTACCTGGCCGGCAGCGAGTGGCAGAAGGAGCGATTCCTCGAACCGATCTTCACCGGGGAGGAGGTCTGGTGCCAACTGTTCAGCGAACCCGATTCCGGGTCCGACCTCGCGAGCCTCGGTACCCGGGCGGTGCGCGACGGCGACGAGTACGTGGTCAACGGCTCCAAGATCTGGTCGAGCGGGGCGCACCACGCTCAGTTCGGCATCCTCATCGCTCGCACCGACCCCGACGTCCCGAAGCACAAGGGCATCTCCTATTTCATCGTGCCGATGGATCTGCCCGGCATCACCCTCAGCCCGATCGTCGACATGACGACGGCACACTCGTTCAACCAGACGTTCTTCGACAACGTTCGCCTCCCTGCGAAGTACCGGGTGGGAGACGAAGGCGACGGGTGGCGGCTGGCCAAGGTCACGTTGGCCAACGAGCGGGTCTCGCTGTCGGCGGCCGGATCGATGTGGGGCACCGGACCCTCAGCGAGCGACCTTCTCAACCTCGTACGGGCCGAGGGTGGGGTCCCGGACCCGATCGATCGTCAGCGGTTCGCTCAACTGCACATCGAGTCGGAGGTCCTCCGACTCGGCCGGCTCCGGACGCTCAGCGCCCGGCTCGAGGGCAAGACGCCCGGCGTCGAGGCGTCGATCCAGAAGATCATGGGCGACGAGCACGGGCAGCACGTCATGTCGCTCGCGAACCACGTCGCCGGTGCCGACGGCATGCTCGCCGGTTCGGGGCCCACCGGCCCGCTCCCGGTCGGCGCCCAGACGGGGGCCACCGAGGTCAACTTCCCTCGCGGCGGTGGGCACTTCCCCGACGTCGACCCGATCTGGCACTACGGCTTCCTGTTCGCACCGGCGCTCACCGTGGGTGGCGGCACGTTCGCCGTGCAGCGCAACATCATTGCCGAACACGTGCTCGGTCTCCCTCGCGACATCAACGTGGAGCAGGGTCAGACCTGGGCCGAGAGTCGCCGCAACCGCCCGAGTACCTGATCGAGCGACGCACGCGTGTTCCCGCGCCGGGTGAGCGGGAACACCTGCGTCGCGATCACTTGCCGGGCTTGCCGCCGCCCTTGCCGCTCGAACCGGGGGTAGCCGCGTCGTCGGTGCGCTCCTGCTTCACCTCGTCGCGGACCTCACGGCGCTCCTGCTGCTCGGCAGCCTTGGCGTCCTTTCGCTCCTGCTTCGCCTCGTCGCCGGCCTCACGCTCCTGGGCGGACGGCTCGTCGTCACCTTCGTCGGCGTCGTCGTCGGCGTCGTCACCTTCGTCGTCGGCGTCGTCGTCACCTTCGTCGGCGTCGTCGTCACCTTCGTCGGCGTCGTCACCTTCGTCGGCGTCGTCACCGCACCGATCGGCGACGTACTCGGCGAGGGCTTCCTCGTCGAAGTCCTCCGAGGTCGGGTCGAAGATCCCCCGGGCGACCGCCGAGACGGCCTGTCCCTTCTGGCATCCCTGGAGCTCCGTGGTGTGGGTGAACTCCGACACGACCTGGCCGTGGTTCTTCGGCGCCTCGGCCGCGGCGTCGGCAGCGTCGTCAGCGCCGTCGACCTCATCCGCATCCTCCTCGACCGCGTCCTCCACCTCATCCGCATCGTCGGCGCCATCCACGTCCTCGGCGCCGACTGCGTCCTCGACCTCATCCGCGTCCTCGGCACCATCTACGTCCTCGACCTCATCCGCGTCCTCGACCTCATCCGCGTCCACGGCGCCGACCGGGTCGTCCGCGTCGGTGACCGCCTCAACCGCTTCGACCGCTTCGACCTCCTCGGCCGGCTCGTCGGCGGCTGTCGTCTCGTCGCTGGTCAAGATCGGCACGTCGGCCCCGGTGGCAGCGGCAGCGCCCACGCCCATGGTCACGACGGCGAGACCGGTCACGGTCTTTCCGACAACGGTCTTCAGCAGGGTGGACAGGGTTGGGATCATGAGTGCTCCTCAGCGTGGTGGTCGCCCGATGCCTGAGACATCGGCTCCCGGGTCGGAGCCGTTACACCCGATGTCGTCAAGGCTTCGTCAACCGTCGCCGGCAACGACTCAGTAGCTGCGCGGCAGCCCGAGCACGTTGTGGGCGATGAAGTTGCACGTCATCTCCTGGCTGACCGGGGCGAGCCGCTGCAGACGCGCCTCACGCCAGAAGCGTTCCACCTGGTACTCGACGGCGTAGCCGAGTCCACCGAGCGTCTGGACGGCTTGATCGGCCGCGAGCCAGCAGGCCTCGGCCGCGAGGAACTTGGCGGTGTTCGCCTCCTCGCCGCATGGCAGATCGTGGTCGTACCGCCACGCGGCGTCGAGCATCACCGTGTACGCGGCCCGCAACTGCATGTGCGCCCGAGCCAGCGGGTGAGCGATCGCCTGGTTCGCCCCGATCGGTCGGTCGAACACGACGCGCTCGTTGGCGTAGCGCACCGCCCTATCGATCGCGACCTCGCCGATCCCGCACGACATCGCCGCGAGCAGCACCCGCTCCGGATTCAGGCCGTGCAGGATCTGCTGGAAACCCCGGCCACGCTCACCGACCAGCCTCCAGCCCTCCACGAGGAGATCGTCGTAGGCGACCTCGCACGAGGCGACCGCGTTCCGTCCGGTCTTCGCGATCGGCCGGATGTCGACGTGGTCGGGGTCGAGATCGACGAGGAACAGGCTCAGCCCGTCGAGCCGGCTGCGTTCGCCCGGGGCATCGGTGCGTGCCAGGAGCAGGCAGACCTCCGACTCGAGCGCCTTCGACGTCCAGATCTTGCGACCGTTCACGACGAAACCGCCCATTCCGTCGTCGACCGCTCTGGTCGAGATGCGGCTGGTGTCGGTGCCGGCATCCGGTTCGGTCACCCCGAACGCCACGTGCAGGTCACCGGTAGCGGCGCGCGGCAGGAACGTCTCCTTCAACCGGGCGTTCCCGAACCTGACGACCGGGTTGAGCCCGAACATGGTGAGGTGCAGCGCCGTCGATCCGTTCATCGCAGCTCCGGACGCCGCCACCCGGTTGAGCACGAGCGCGGCCTCGGTGATGCCCTGCCCACCTCCGCCGTACTCGGCGGGGATCGCGACGCCGACCCATCCGCCCCGGGCCATCTCCTCGTAGAACTCCCAGGGGAAGCGGTGCTCCGTGTCGCACGTCGTCCAGTAGGCGTCGTCGAAGCCGCCGCAGACACGGTCGACCGCCTCGACGATCGCCGCGTGATCCGCATCGGGAGCGAAGTCCATAGCGTGCTTCTTAGTCTCCGACGGCCGCGGCCACCGGTTCGAGGCCCCGGGTCTCGGCGACGTCGTCGTCGCGGATGAACCACGACACGACGATGCCGGGGATCATGATCAGCCCGACGGCCAAGAAGGCGTGTTGGTGCGCCGGCAGCCGATCGATCGCCGGAGCACCGTCACCGAGGCTGCCGAGGCTGGCGGCGAGCACGGTCGCTGCCAGCGCCGTCCCCGTTGCATAGGAGATCTGGCGTTGCGTGTTGAAGAGCGATGTGGCTCGTCCGGTGTCCGCGAGCGATGTCGTGGCGTAGACCGCGGTCTGGATCGAGACGAAGACGAGGCCCATCGCAAGACCCCGCCCGAACGAGAGCGATGCGATGAGCGGCAGCGGCGTCGTCAGGTCGACCAGTGCGAACGCGCACGTGATCGCAGACGCGATGATCGTCCCACCGACCATCAAGCGACGAGGTCCGACGACTCGATAGGAACGCTTCCCGACGAGGTTGGAGATGACGAACACGCCGAACGCCTGGGGCGACTGGACGAGACCGGACTGGAACGCCGAGAAGTCGCGCAGCGACTGGAGGTAGATCGGGAGCACGAATATCTGACCGAAGAACCCGGCGTAGATCAGCGCCGCTGCGATGTTGACGTTGCGGAACAGGTGGTCACGGAACAGCCGCAACAGGAGGGCGGGTTGCTCGATGCGCAGCTCGGTGGCGATCGCCACCGCGAGGGCGACGACGCCGACCGCGCCGAGGCCGACGACCGTCGACGAGGTCCAGCCTCGCTCGGGACCGATCGACAAGGTGTAGAGCAACACACCGATCGAACCTCCACTCAGAACCAGGCCCAACAGATCGAGGCGGCCGGCGTCGTCCTGGACCTCCTCCCGCAGCGAGGCGGTGGCGAGCACCAGTCCGACGCCACCGATCGGGATGTTGATGAGGAAGATCCAACGCCACGATGCCTGGTCCACGAGGATGCCACCGACGAGGGGTCCGAGCGCCGGCGCGATCACGGCGACGCTGAGCACCGCCGTCGCCGCCGTCGCCCGCTGACTCATCGGGAAGGCACGGAAGAGCATCGCGCCACCGATCGGGGCCATCAGACCACCACCGAGGCCCTGCAGGATCCGGAAGACCACGAGCTGATCGAGGGACTGGGCGGCGCCGCAGAGCATGGACACCACCGTGAATGCTCCGAGCGAGAGCACGAAGATGCGCTTCGTGCCGAAGCGGTCGCCCAACCACCCGGCAGCCGGGATCACGGTGGCGACCGCGAGCAGGTAGCCGACGGCGATCCACTCGACATCGCTGGCGTCGACACCGAAGTCCTCCGCCATGGTCGGCAGCGCCACGTTCACCATCGTCCCGTCGATGACGGTCATGAAGATGGCGAAGATGTAGATCACCAGAACCTGCCGCTCGTACGGCAGCTCGAGCATCCGGCGGATCACGCCTCGCCGACCTGCCTGATCCGGATCGGACGCTTCACCCTCGATGGGTCGATCATCGCCGCGGCCAGCGAGCCGCGCGCCGAGCGGGCCGAGCGCGCTGGCTGGGGCCTGTCGATCGAACGACCGGGGCTCACGCAGATCCGGAAGGGTCGGTGCATCGCTGGGTGACGGTAGATGGCGATACGGCACTGCGGCGGATCGGCGACCGATCCTGATGCGCGAGATGCGAGGGAAGGCCCGCGCTCCACACCGGGTTCCGGTGCTCTGGGACCCTGGTCCCGGCCCATCCGGCGCGGTGTACGGCGTCGACGACGACGGTTAGTGTCGACACTGCCGGAGGAGGAACACCGTGGAACCACTCGCCATCGCCCGCTGGAGCGAGCTCGAGGATCGGACTCCCGTCGGAGCGCTCGTGAGCAACGTCGACCTCGTGATCGTGCGGTACGACGACCAACACTCGGTGCTCTACGGACGCTGCCATCACCGAGGCGCGATGCTTGCCGATGGCAGGGTCTCCGACGGCAACCTCTACTGCGGCGTGCACGGGTGGGACTACTGCTTCCGCACCGGAATCAGCTCGTACGACAACGATGAGCGACTGCATCGCTTCACGTCGTGGGTGGAGGGCGACCAGGTGATGGTCGACGAGGACGAGGTCCTTGCCTGGGAGGCCGAACACCCGCAGCCCTACGATCGCGACGCCTATCAGGGTGCGTACCAGGATCCGCACGGCACGCCCGACGAGCCCTTCGTCGGCATGATCCATCGACTCGCGGCGACCGGACTCGACGTGGTCGGGCACCACGGCGAGGTGACGTCGATGGGGGTCCCGCGCGACGAATTGCCCTCGTGGGATTCGATCCAGATCGTCACGGCACAGTTGGCCGACCGCCCACTGCTCGATGACGTGCCGGTGGGCACCGATGTCACGATCGGGCCGACCGCCGCCAAGCCGTTGCGCCTCGACATTCCCGTCTTCGTCTCCGACATGAGCTTCGGATCGCTCTCGCGGGAGGCCAAGATCGCGCTCGCCCGTGGCGCCGAAGGTGCCGGCACCGGGATCTGCTCCGGTGAGGGCGGCATGCTGCCCGACGAGCACGCCGAGAACTCGCGATACTTCTACGAGCTCGCATCCGGCCGCTTCGGGTGGGCGCTCGAGAAGGTGCGAGACGTCCAGGCGTTCCACTTCAAGTTCGGCCAGGGCGCCAAGACGGGCACCGGGGGTCACCTTCCCGGCAACAAGGTCGTGGGCGAGATCGCCGAGGTCCGAGGTCTGCAGGAGGGTACGCCGGCGGTGTCGCCAGCGACGTTCCCCGATCTCCGAACCATCGACGACTTCCGGACCCTCGCCGCCGAGGTTCGCGACGCAGCCGGCGGCATACCGATCGGCGCCAAGCTGTCGGCCCAACGCATCGAGGCGGACCTCGACGCTGCGCTCGAGATCGGCGTCGACTACGTGATCCTCGACGGACGAGGCGGCGGCACGGGAGCGGCGCCGAAGGTGTTCCGAGATCACATCTCGGTGCCCACGATCCCAGCGCTCGCTCGTGCCCGCCGTCACCTCGACGCGTGCGAATCCGACGTCACCCTCGTGATCACGGGCGGGCTGCGCACCCACGTCGACTTCGTGAAAGCACTGGCGCTCGGCGCCGACGCGGTGGCGGTGTCGAACGCAGCGATGCAAGCCATCGGGTGCCTCGGGATGCGCGCGTGCAGCACCGACAATTGCCCGGTCGGCATCGCGACCCAGAAGCCGGGCTTGCGCCAACGGCTCGTGATCGACGACGCCGCACGACGATTGACCCGGTTCCTGCGATCCACCGCAGAACTGATGACGGTCCTGGCCCGGGCATGCGGACACGCTCACGTGAACGAGCTGCGCCTCGAGGATCTCACCACCTTCGACCGGGAGATGCACCACCTCGCGGGCATTCCCTACGGAGGACTCCACCCATGACCGACACGACCTGGCACCGGGTACTCGGCCCCGACGAGCTCGGCGAGGGCCGCGTCACCACAGTCACCGTCGGCCGCCGCTCACTCGCCTTGACTCGCCACGACGGCCGGTACGGCTGCCTCGACAACGCCTGCCCGCACCAGGGCGGTCCACTCGGCGAAGGCACGATCGAACACGGCTGGCTTCGGTGCCCGTGGCACGGCTACGACTACTCGCCCCACACCGGTGAGCCGCCGGCGGGCTTCAGCGACGCACCGGCGTGCTTCGCCACCGAGGTGCGCGACGACGGCGTCTACGTCGAGCTGCCACCCGATCCCGAGCCGACCCGCACCGTGTCCGACGTCCTCGTCGAGACGTTGACCAACTGGGGCCTGACGCACGTCTTCGGCATGGTCGGGCACTCGAACCTCGGTTTCGCCGATGCGATGCGCAAGGCCGAGGCCCGGGGAGACCTCACCTTCGTCGGCATCCGCCACGAAGGTGCCGCCGCGTTCGCTGCCTCGGCGTATGGCAAGCTCACCGGCCGCGTCGCCGCTTGCTTCGGCATCGCCGGACCGGGTTCGACCAACCTGCTCACCGGGCTGTACGACGCCAAGGAGGATCGCTCACCGGTGCTCGCGATCTCCGGCCAGGTCCCCTCGAAGGTGAGGGGACGCGGGGCGTTCCAGGACGCCGATCTGGAGGCTGCGTTCTCCGACGTCGCCGCATTCAGCGAAACCTTGCAGGCGGGCTCCGACCACGCCGAGCTGGCGTCCCTCGCGATGAAGCGAGCGATCGTCGATCGCGACGTCGCCCACCTGATCCTCCCCGACGAGGTCCAGCACCGACCCGTCGACGACGCAGTGACCGCCGGCTCGCCGGATGGTCGGCTCGGCTCGCGTTCGATCGCACCGCCGGCGGCCGAACTCCGTCGCGCGATCGAGCTGTTGACGACGGCGACGCGACCGATGATCGTCGTCGGCCACGGCGCACGGCGTCAGATGGGCGAGGTGATCGCACTCGCCGAGCACGTGGGCGCGCCGGTCGCGACCACGTTCAAGGCCAAGGGGCTGATCGCTGACGACCATCCGCTCGCCTGTGGCGTCATGGGTCGTTCGGGGACCCCGGTCGCGAGTTGGTTCATGAACGAGTGCGATCTGCTCGTCGTGTTCGGCGCCAGCTTCTCCAACCACACCGGCCTGGCCGAGTACAAGCCGACGATCCAGATCGACGACGACCCGATGGCGTTGGGCCGTTTCCACCCGGTGGACGTGCCGCTGCTCGGTGACGTGGCCGTGACGGCGATGATCATGCGCGAGCTGCTCGTCACCGAGACTGCGGCGACCGGCGTGCGCGATCAGATCGCCGAGCGCCGAGCGCTGTGGGTGGCTGAGAAGGAGCGCCGGGTTCGCGACGACGCCGGACGCGGCATCGGCGCCGCTGCGGTGATGGCCAGCCTGACCCGCCAGGTCGCACGCGATGCGGTGATCGCGGTCGACGTGGGGAACAACACCTATTCGTTCGGGCGCTACTTCGAGTCGAGTGGCGGGCAGGACGTGCTGATGTCGGGGTATCTCGGTTCGATCGGGTTCGGGCTCCCCGCAGCGATGGGAGCGTGGGCCGCGGTCGGCGACACCCGCCAGATCGTCAGCATCAGCGGCGACGGCGGCTTCGCTCAATACGCGATGGAGTTGACCACGGCGGTCAAGTACGGCATGAACATCACTCATCTCCTGCTCGACAACGGCGAGCTCGGCAAGATCTCCAAGGAGCAGCGCGCCGCCCACTGGGACGTCTGGCAAACATCACTCCACAATCCCGACTTCGCCGCGTTCGCCGAGCTGTGCGGAGCCAAGGGAACCAGGGTCACCGACGCCGCCGACCTCGATCGGGCGATCGGCGAAGCGCTCGCCCATCCCGGTCCGGCCCTGGTCGACATCGTCACCGACGCACTCCTCGTCTGACGAGGAGCGTGCGCGACACTGACGCGATGGCTGGACGCACTGACGAGTTCCTGACCCGGCTACGCCAAGTCTGCACCGCGCTGCCCGAGGTGACCGAACGTGTCAGTCACGGCGCACCGACGTTCTTCGTACGCGAGAAGAAGGTGCTGTGTACGTACCACCCCGACGGCATGCACGGGCAACACGGCACCTCGATCTGGGTGCCGGCACCGCCCGGGGTCCAAGAGCAGTTGGTCGAGGACGAGCCCGAGCGCTTCTACCGACCGCCATATGTCGGGCACCGAGGTTGGGTCGGAGTCCGGCTCGACCGCGACCTCGACTGGGACGAGATCGACGGGATCGTGCGCGACGGGTACCAGCAGATCGCGCCGAAGACGCTCGCTCGCCGACTCGAGGAGGACCGGCTCACGGATGGCCATCCGGAATAAATCACACTAAACGATGTTTAAAAGGGTCCGTGATCAGGAAAGGTCCCGTCATGAACACATTGTCCGCATCCCTCAAGCTGAAGGCCCCGTTCCTGGTGGCCGGCTTCTTGTCGTTCCTCTTCTCCGTCTGGTTGTACTTCGTGCAGGACGAGCAGACCGCCGGCATCTTCGTCGGCCTCTGGGTCCCGTCGATCCATTCGCTCGGGACGCTCATCCTGACGCCGGTCGACCGTGCCGTCGACTCGGCGATCGCCCCGGAGCAGGTAGGTGCCCGATGAGCAACCTCGACACCTTGCTGTTCGCCGTCGGCATCGCGATCTTCATGATCACCGTCTACGGCGCCGTGATGGCGGGGGGCATGACGCTCCAGCGACGTCAACGCAACGAGCTCGCCGCCGACGTGGAGATCGTGGTCAACGAGCGGGGATACGACGTATTGACGTCAGCGACGTCCGACCGCATCGACCATCGAGACGACTGATCCGCTCACATCGCCAGAACCGGTGAGCCGTGGTGAGCGACCAGCAGCCATCGGGCTCCGGTGCGCACGAAGATGTTGGTCGCCGCCACCGTCCCCGTGCCGCCCGCGCCCGAGTCGACGAGATTCTCGTCGAGCGTGACCCACGCAACGTCACCTTCGATCACCACCGAATCGTTCGTGAGGATGAACTGGTTGCGACCCGGTCCGGCGAGGATTCTGCGCCACGAATCCTCGATGAGTGGCCAGGTTCGCAGGATCGGCCACCCCGGGTGCACGCACGCCGTGCGGTCGGAATGCTCCCAGAGTGCCCGCATCGCCTCGAGGTCGCGCCGCTCGTGGGCATCGTAGAACTGCTGGTTGGCTGCGACCACCGCGTCGATCACACCGCCACCGTACGCGTATCAGGGTGGTCGGACGAACCTCGTATCGTGGCGGGATGCCGACCATCGACGACGTCCGGGGCTTCCTCACCGACGAGCACGGCCTGGCCGTCGTGAGCACCTCGAAACACGACGGCGCGGTGCTGTCGAGCGTCGTCAACGCCGGCGTGATGGACCATCCGACCACCGGGCAGGCCGTCGCCGCGTTCGTGTCGGCGGGAGCTGCCGCACGACTCGCGCACATCCGGGCCGGCCGCCCGGTGACGATCGTCGCGCGGCGGGGATGGCGGTGGGTCGGCGTGACCGGCGTGGCCGACCCGATCGGACCCGACGACCCGAAGTCCGGGTTCGACGCCGACCGGATTCGGCGCCTGCTCCGCGACGTGTTCACGGCCGCGGGTGGAACCCACGACGACTGGGACGACTACGACCGCGTCATGCTCGACGACCGGCGAGTCGCGGTCTTCGTGACTCCCGACCGCATCCTGGGCAACGTGTAGGTGGAATCGTGTCGGCGGCCGCCCGAGGTGCAGCCGTTCCTCAGCCGGCGGCGCTCGGATCGTGACCGATCACGACGTCCTCGTCGTCGCCGAGCACGTAGCGATGGAGCGCAGCTCCGAGCCCCGCGCCGATGATCGGCGCGACCCAGAACAACCAGAGCTGACCGATCTGGTCACCGCCGGCAAAGATCGCCTGCGAGGTCGAGCGCGCCGGATTGACGCTCGTGTTCGTGACGGGGATCGAAATGAGGTGGATCAGCGTCAACGCAAGTCCGATCGCCAGACCACCCATGGCAGGTGCCGCCTTCTTCGCGGTGGCCCCCAGGATCACGAGGAGGAACACGGCGGTCAACACCACCTCGACCACGAACGCCGCACCGAGGCCGTAGCCACCCGGCGAGAAGTCGCCGTAACCGTTCGATGCGAACACGCCGGCACCTTCGCCGATCTCCCAGCCGTCCTGTCCGGACGCCACGATGAAGATCGTGAGCGCACCCAGGAGGCCGCCGGCGACCTGTGCACCGATGTAGGCCGCGGCGTTGCGCGGATCGAACCGCCCACCGATCACCATGCCGACGGTCACGGCCGGGTTGAAGTGGCCGCCGGAGATGTGCCCGAACGCATAGGCACCGGTGAGCACCGTCAACCCGAACGCCAGGCTGACGCCAACGAAGCCGATCCCGAGGCTGGTGCCGTTGCCGCCGACACCGAAGTCGGCCGCGAGCACGGCCGCGCCGCACCCGCCCAGCACCAACCAGAACGTCCCGACCAGCTCGGCGGTCAGTGCTTTCAGTGTCATGTCGCCCTCAGTTCGATCTCGATGGATGGCAGCGCAAGGCTAGATCAGCCGCGACCGGCGCGACGCGGACCCGCGCGCGCCTCACCGTGAGCCGCCGCCGTCGGTGGTTCGGAGCCAGAGCACGATCGCGGCCGTCCACAGCTGTTCGTACGTGACCTCCGCGTCGGCTCGCTCGCTGAGATCGAGGTGGACATCGACGAGGCGACGGTCGAGCACCGCGGAAAGCGTCGCCTGCACGAGTCGACGACGCTCGCGCAGCGACCTGCGACCAACCTCGTCGACCATCGACGCAGCGAGGTCGGGCTGCTCGACGAGCACGGCGAGTCCCTCGTTCACGACGTCGTCCCACGTGACGCGCGCACCGTGGCTCGCTCGCAACTCGGCCTTTCGGCGACGCGCCTCGCCGTGGATCTCATGAGGAACGAGGTGGCCGCGCAACACCGTGCCGGGGGCGCCACGCCGCGGCCGCGATGTCGGAGCGGCGGATCGACCGGACGCCGACGAGGCGCTCGGACGCTTCGCTCGGGCTGGCCGCTGCGGCCGTGGCTTCGCGGACGGCGCAGGCTCGGCGTCGACGCCGGCGCCGGCGCCGGCGCCCGATCGGGCTGACTTCACCCGCCCCTCGGCACTCGTGTCGTCGGACGTCCCGTCGATCGAGCCCGTCGACGACGCGCTCATCACTCGGCCCTTGGACGGTGCCTTCTCGAGCCGCTCGGCGAGGCGGCGGGCGAGGTCGTCTCGACGAGACGAGGTCGTCATTCCGGTCCCCCTGTCTCGAACGGCCAGCCACGACGTTCGATCAGCTCGTACGCGATGTAGCGGTACGCGACGGCCGACCGGGCGCGGGGCTGATGCACCATGACCGGCACTCCGATGAGGTGAGCTTCGCCGAACTTGGCGTCCTCGGGCACCTTGTTCCTGAACAGGGGCACGCCGAACTGGTCGGCGATGACACGGATCTGGTCCTCGGCGACCCGCCGGTAGATGCTGTTGCCCCAGACGCGGGTCCGGATGACGCCGTACACCTCCGGTCGGCCGTGGCCGGCGACGCTCTCTGCGATCGCGTTCAGGATCGTCGGCAGCTCGGTGACCGGCCCCGCTTCTGGCGGCGTCGGGATGATGACGCCGTCCGAAGCGTTCAACACCGCTCCGAGGCTCATCGACTGGTGCCCGGGCGTGTCGAGCAGGGTCACGTCCCAGCGGGCCCGCGCGTGGTCGAGGAGTCGTGCAAGTCGGTACCGCCCCTCCGAGGTGTGGAGCCCACGCCAGGCGGCATCGACCGATCCCTCGTCGGCGGGCATCACGTCGAGATTCGGGTAGACACCGGGCAGGACGGCGTCGTCGGGTTCGCACGTGCCCGCCAGGACCGCGCCGACGTCGACGCGTGCGTCGTCGGCCGACCACTCGCCCAGGAAGGCGCGCTGCCCCATCTGCGTGTCGAGATCGATCACGAGCACCGTCGCCCCCGCCATCGCAACGGCATGGGCCAGGTTGAAGGTCAGCGAGGTCTTGCCCGCTCCACCTTTCGAGTGGACCACCGCGATGATTTCCCCCCGCGACATCTGCATGTTTGCATACTTGCACATCTGCATAGGACGCGGGAGCTCGTAACGAAATCGATGCTCAACCCCGTCGTCCTTCGCGCCGATGTCTTAACGACATTCTGATGTTATTTCTTCGCGTGCGCCTGACCCTCCGATGACACTCCCCACGACCCCCCATCACCGACCGACCCGGCAGCGCCTGACGCTCGCCGTCGCCGCCGCGATCATCACTGCGATCGCCGTCGTCGTTCACCCCGCACCGGCTGCCGCTGGCGACCCAGCCCTGTGCTACGTCGTGGCCGACACCGGTGGCGCCAACGGCGGCGACGACCTGGTGTTCTCGATCAACAAGATCACCGGAGCACGCGTCACGATCGGGACCGGGACCGGCACGGACAACATCGAGGCGGCCGAGTACGACCCCTACACCGATCGCATCCTCGCTGCCGACGCCAACCGGCTCGGCACGATCAACAGGACGACGGGCGTGTGGACCGCGCTCGGCGCGGCCTTCGGCACCGGCACCGGTTCGGTCGGCGCGCTGGCGTTCACCGACGTCGACAGCCTCGCCATGGACCCGTTCACCGGATGGTTGTACGGCGTCCACCGTCGCGGTGGCGCCGGGGAGCTCGACGCCCTCTTCCGGATCAACCCGGCGACGGGAGTGTTCGTGCCCGGCGGATTCACCGGCGGCGCCGACTACGTCCTCATCCAAGCGCAGGCCGGCCTCAACGACATCGACGACCTCAGCCTCAGTGCACTCGACGGACAGATGCTCGCCGTCGCGAACAACAGCACCGGCGACCACATCGTCCGGATCGATCGCTTCACCGGTGCGACTGTCGACATCGGACGGATCAGGGTGGGTGGTGTCGATCTCGACGACGTCGAGGGATTCGGCTCCGACTCCCAGGGGACCATCTGGGCCACCCACGGGCGGACCGCCTACGACCTGTACCGGATCGATCCCGCAACGGCTGCCGCCACCGTCGTCCACGCGATCCCGACCGGCGGCGACCACGAGTCGATCGCGTGCCTGACGGGCGCACCGAACCGACTCGACGGCACCGTCTACAACGACACGAACGGCAACGGTCTTCGTGGGGCCGAGCCGGGCACTCCCAACATCACCGTCACGCTGTACCGCGACACCAACGGGAACGGACTCGTCGATGCGGGTGACGTGGCCGTCACGACGACGACGACCGACGCGAGCGGCAACTACTCGTTCTCGGTCAGCTCGACGGGTCAGTTCGTCGCCGCGATCGCCACCGCCGGTCTTCCGGGCGGGCATCTGATGACCACCGACAACGTCGAGACTGCTGACTTCGGGACCTCGTTCGGGCTCCTCGACGCCGGCAACGACTTCGGGTGGGCGATGCCTGTGACGATCGGTGATCTGGTGTGGGAGGACCTGAATGGCAATGCGGTCCGCGATGGTGGTGAGCCGGGCCTCTCCGGTGTCGGGGTCGTCGCCACGTATTACGGGCCGGACGGCGTCTTCGGCAACGCCGACGATCAGACGTTCTCGACCACGACGATCGCCGCCGGTGCGTACTCGTTCACCGGTCTGCGACCCGGGACCTACTCCGTTGCGGTCACCAACCCGATCGGGTACCTGCTGTCGACCGCGAACAACCCGACGGTCGTGTCGATGGTGTCCGGTGGGAGCAACCTCACGGTGGACTACGGGCTGTATCGCCCGGCGACCGTGGGCGACCGTGTCTGGATCGATGCGAACGGCAACGGGACCCAGGACCCCTCCGAAGTCGGTTTGGCCGGGGTGACGGTCACGCTCACCGGCGCCGGGATCGACGGCGTGTTCGGCAACGGCGACGACACCACCGCGACGACCACGACGGCCAACGGGAGCGGACCGCTCGCGCTCGGCATCTACCAGTTCACCGGCGTGCGACCGGGCACCTACCGCGTGACATTCAACCTGGCGACCGCCCCCGGCTCGTATGTGTTGACCCAACCGAACGTCGGCGCTGCAGGCACCGACTCCGATGCCACCCCCCAAGGCGCGACGTCCGGCACCACGGCGGCGTTCGCCGTCGTCTCGGGGGCCACGAACACCACCATCGACGCCGGCTCGTATCAGCCAGCGACGATCGGTGATCTGATCTTCCAGGATCTCAACAACAACGGTGTGGCCGACGACGGCGCGACCGGCATCGGCAGTGTGACCGTGAACCTCTACCAGTCGAACGGAACGACGCTCGTCGCATCGACCGTGACGGCGAGCAACGGGAGCTACTCGTTCTCCGTGGCACCAGGCAGCTACGTGGTCGACGTCGACGAATCGACCCTCCCGACTCCTGCAACCCTGACCACCGCCAACGAACCCCTGCCGGTCACCGTGCAATCAGGGCAGGTGTTCACCACCGCCGACTTCGGCTACCGCCTCCGAACGGACCTGTCGATCACGAAGACCGACTCGGCCGACCCCGTCGTCGACACCGGATCGTTCACCTACACGATCACCGTGATGAACAACGGCCCGATCACGGCAACGGGCGTCCGCGTCGTCGACACCTTGCCGGCCGGCGTCACCTACAACGCGACCGGTTCGACCGCGGGCTGCACCCAAGCTCCGGTCTCGACCATCACGTGTCAGATCGCCCCGCTCGCCTCGAGCGCTACCGCGACCGTCACGATCGCGGTCAACGTCGTACCGGGTACACAGGGCACGATCACCAACACCGTCACCGTGTCAGCCGATCAGAACGAGACGACACCCTCCAACAACACCGCAACCGAGCCCACGACCATCTACCGCCCAGCGGCCGTCTCCGACCTCGTCTGGCACGACCTCGATGGTGACGGCGTGCAAGACGCCGGCGAACCAGGGCTCGACGGTGTCACCGTGGAGCGAAGAAACTCGACCGGCACGGTGCTGCTCGGCACCACCGTCACCGACGCGAACGGCCTCTACGCATTCAACAACCTCGCTCCCGGTACCTACCTCGTTCGCGTCCTCGCGACATCACTCCCGGCCGGCATGATCCCGACCTTCGACGCCCAAGGCACCACCGACGGCGAAGCCCTCGTCACCATCACCTCAGCCGAGACCAACACGACTACCGACTTCGGCTACACCGGGACCGGCTCGATCGGCGACTTCGTGTTCGAGGACGACAACGGTGACGGAACGCTCGACCCGGGCGAGTCGACCGGTCTCGCCGGTGCGGTGATCCGACTCACGTGGGCGGGCCGCGATGATTCGTTCGGCACTGCTGACGATGTCGTGTACCCGACGCAGACGACAGGCGCGACGGGTGCCTACGACTTCATCCGGTTGCCTGGCGGGCGGTACACGGTCGATGTGATAACACACCCGGCCGGCGCCACACTGACCACCGGCAACGATCCGTCGACGATCACGCTCAGCTCCGGCCAGGACTACAACCTGGCCGACTTCGGCTACTCGTTCCCGGCGACGTTGGGCGACGATGTGTGGTTCGACCTCGACGGGAACGGCATCCGAGGCGGCAGTGAAGCCGGGATCGACGGCGTCGGGTTGAACCTCTATCGCGATGACGGTGACAACGTGTTCGAGCCGGGCACCGACGACACCCTCGCTGCTACCACGACGACGGTGGGCGGCGGCCGATACGACTTCACCGGTCTCGCACCCGGGAGCTACTGGGTCGACGTGGTCGAGACCACATTGCCGGCCGGAGCAGTCCTCACCACGGCCAACGAACCCGAACTCGTGGTCATCTCCTCCGGCGAAGATCACAACAGCTCTGATTTCGGCTACGAGCCTCGCGGTGGGGTTGCCGAGGTCGTGTTCCTCGACGCCAACGCCAACGGCAGCCTCGATCCGGGTGAAGCACTCGCCGACATCGACGTCGTCTTCACGATCAACGGCACCCCGACCACCATCGCAACCAACGCATCGGGCACCGCCACCATCACCGGGATCCTCGCCGGCACCAACATCACCATCGACATCGACACCACCGACACCGACTTCCCCACCGGCGCCACCCTCACCATCGGCACCGACCCGACAACGGTCACGGTGGTTGCCGGCACCACCACCACCGACACCACCGGCTACGAGCCTCGCGGTGGGGTTGCCGAGGTCGTGTTCCTCGACGCCAACGCCAACGGCAGCCTCGATCCGGGTGAAGCACTCGCCGACATCGACGTCGTCTTCACGATCAACGGCACCCCGACCACCATCGCAACCAACGCATCGGGCACCGCCACCATCACCGGGATCCTCGCCGGCACCAACATCACCATCGACATCGACACCACCGACACCGACTTCCCCACCGGCGCCACCCTCACCATCGGCACCGACCCGACAACGGTCACGGTGGTTGCCGGCACCACCACCACCGACACCACCGGCTACGCCACCCTCCCGGTGGGGTTGCCGAGGTCGTGTTCCTCGACGCCAACGCCAACGGCAGCCTCGATCCGGGTGAAGCACTCGCCGACATCGACGTCGTCTTCACGATCAACGGCACCCCGACCACCATCGCAACCAACGCATCGGGCACCGCCACCATCACCGGGATCCTCGCCGGCACCAACATCACCATCGACATCGACACCACCGACACCGACTTCCCCACCGGCGCCACCCTCACCATCGGCACCGACCCGACAACGGTCACGGTGGTTGCCGGCACCACCACCACCGACACCACCGGCTACGAGCCTCGCGGTGGGGTTGCCGAGGTCGTGTTCCTCGACGCCAACGCCAACGGCAGCCTCGATCCGGGTGAAGCACTCGCCGACATCGACGTCGTCTTCACGATCAACGGCACCCCGACCACCATCGCAACCAACGCATCGGGCACCGCCACCATCACCGGGATCCTCGCCGGCACCAACATCACCATCGACATCGACACCACCGACACCGACTTCCCCACCGGCGCCACCCTCACCATCGGCACCGACCCGACAACGGTCACGGTGGTTGCCGGCACCACCACCACCGACACCACCGGCTACGAGCCTCGCGGTGGGGTTGCCGAGGTCGTGTTCCTCGACGCCAACGCCAACGGCAGCCTCGATCCGGGTGAAGCACTCGCCGACATCGACGTCGTCTTCACGATCAACGGCACCCCGACCACCATCGCAACCAACGCATCGGGCACCGCCACCATCACCGGGATCCTCGCCGGCACCAACATCACCATCGACATCGACACCACCGACACCGACTTCCCCACCGGCGCCACCCTCACCATCGGCACCGACCCGACAACGGTCACGGTGGTTGCCGGCACCACCACCACCGACACCACCGGCTACACAGCCTCAACGGCGGCGTTGCCGAGGTCGTGTTCCTCGACGCCAACGCCAACGGCAGCCTCGATCCGGGTGAAGCACTCGCCGACATCGACGTCGTCTTCACGATCAACGGCACCCCGACCACCATCGCAACCAACGCATCGGGCACCGCCACCATCACCGGGATCCTCGCCGGCACCAACATCACCATCGACATCGACACCACCGACACCGACTTCCCCACCGGCGCCACCCTCACCATCGGCACCGACCCGACAACGGTCACGGTGGTTGCCGGCACCACCACCACCGACACCACCGGCTACGAGCCTCGCGGTGGGGTTGCCGAGGTCGTGTTCCTCGACGCCAACGCCAACGGCAGCCTCGATCCGGGTGAAGCACTCGCCGACATCGACGTCGTCTTCACGATCAACGGCACCCCGACCACCATCGCAACCAACGCATCGGGCACCGCCACCATCACCGGGATCCTCGCCGGCACCAACATCACCATCGACATCGACACCACCGACACCGACTTCCCCACCGGCGCCACCCTCACCATCGGCACCGACCCGACAACGGTCACGGTGGTTGCCGGCACCACCACCACCGACACCACCGGCTACGAGCCTCAACGGTGGGGTTGCCGAGGTCGTGTTCCTCGACGCCAACGCCAACGGCAGCCTCGATCCGGGTGAAGCACTCGCCGACATCGACGTCGTCTTCACGATCAACGGCACCCCGACCACCATCGCAACCAACGCATCGGGCACCGCCACCATCACCGGGATCCTCGCCGGCACCAACATCACCATCGACATCGACACCACCGACACCGACTTCCCCACCGGCGCCACCCTCACCATCGGCACCGACCCGACAACGGTCACGGTGGTTGCCGGCACCACCACCACCGACACCACCGGCTACGAGCCTCGCGGTGGGGTTGCCGAGGTCGTGTTCCTCGACGCCAACGCCAACGGCAGCCTCGATCCGGGTGAAGCACTCGCCGACATCGACGTCGTCTTCACGATCAACGGCACCCCGACCACCATCGCAACCAACGCATCGGGCACCGCCACCATCACCGGGATCCTCGCCGGCACCAACATCACCATCGACATCGACACCACCGACACCGACTTCCCCACCGGCGCCACCCTCACCATCGGCACCGACCCGACAACGGTCACGGTGGTTGCCGGCACCACCACCACCGACACCACCGGCTACACCACCAACACCAACGGCGCCGTTGCCGAGGTCGTGTTCCTCGACGCCAACGCCAACGGCAGCCTCGATCCGGGTGAAGCACTCGCCGACATCGACGTCGTCTTCACGATCAACGGCACCCCGACCACCATCGCAACCAACGCATCGGGCACCGCCACCATCACCGGGATCCTCGCCGGCACCAACATCACCATCGACATCGACACCACCGACACCGACTTCCCCACCGGCGCCACCCTCACCATCGGCACCGACCCGACAACGGTCACGGTGGTTGCCGGCACCACCACCACCGACACCACCGGCTACGAGCCTCAACGGTGGGGTTGCCGAGGTCGTGTTCCTCGACGCCAACGCCAACGGCAGCCTCGATCCGGGTGAAGCACTCGCCGACATCGACGTCGTCTTCACGATCAACGGCACCCCGACCACCATCGCAACCAACGCATCGGGCACCGCCACCATCACCGGGATCCTCGCCGGCACCAACATCACCATCGACATCGACACCACCGACACCGACTTCCCCACCGGCGCCACCCTCACCATCGGCACCGACCCGACAACGGTCACGGTGGTTGCCGGCACCACCACCACCGACACCACCGGCTACACCATCGACTCCCGCATTCGCATCTCGAAGAGCCCTTCGACGCAGGATGTGGTGAGCGGTGGAACCGCCACGTTCACGATCCAGGTGCGGAACATCGGGACGACAGCGCTCTCCGCTGTCACGGTCAGCGATCCGGGATTCGCTCAGTGCGACCGGACGTTCGCGACCATGGCGGTGGGCGAGATCCAAAGCTACTCGTGCGACGTCACGTCGGTCACGGCCAACTTCACCAACGTCGTCAACGTGTCCGCGACCGATCCGGCCAACAACGTGATCAGCCATTCGGCGTCCGCCGGCGTCGTCGTACTGACACCATCGTTCGTCGTCACCAAGACCCCGGCCACCCAGAACGTACCGATCGATGGCGACGCCAACTTCACCATCACCGTGAGGAACAACGGCGAAACACCTCTCACCAACGTGAGGATCGATGACCCGCGCGCGACGTGTGCCACGACCGTCATCGCATCTCTCGCGGTCGGCGCAACCAGGACGGTCAGCTGCACCACGCGCGGTGTGAAGGTCGACTTCACCAACACCGTCACGGTCACGGCCGCCGATCCGATCGGGAACACGCATTCGCGGCAAGCCAGTGCCGACGTCGTCGTCCTGGGTGCTGGGACAGCCACCGGTGCGGTGACCGGCACGGTCTGGCATGACGTCGACGCCGACGGTGTGATCGACGCCGACGAGCCGCTGTTGTCGGGGACCATGGTCACGGCGACGGGTGCCGGTCCCGACGGCGTGTTCGGAACCACCGACGACATCACGCGTACGACGACCACGACGTCGGGCAGGTTCCGCTTCGACGACGTTCAGCCCGGCCCGTACCGAATCGCCGTCGACCCATCGACCCTGCCGGCCGGCATCGACACTCCCACGTTCGACCTCGACGGCGGCCTCGACGGGCGCGCCCTGACCACGGTTCGTGCGGGCACCACGGTGGGCGATGTCGACTTCGGCTACACGGGCCAGACGAACGATCCACCCGAGGTGCTCACGCTCACCGTGACCGGCACCGTCGGCGGCGAGCTCCCGCCGTTGTCGATCACCGATCGGCAGGGGGACACCTACACCGTCACCCTCGTCGGGGGCTCGCTTCCCGATGGGATCACCCTCGATCGCGACGGCAGCTTCCGCGGGGTCGCGAACGAGTCCGGCACATTCCTCATCAGGGTCGAGGCGTGCGACGCCAGAGGGGCGTGCGACGTGTACGACGTCGTCGTGACCGTCACCGCTCGCACCGCCACATCGACCTCGACCACCTCGACGCCTCTGCCCAGGTCGGGTTCCGAGTCGATGCAGCTCGCTGCGTGGGCACTGGCCTCGTTGCTGACCGGCGTGGCGCTCGTCCTGCTCGGCCGGCGACGCAACCCCGAGCACGTCGTCCGAACCCCACAGACCACGCGGCCCTGATCGGCTGCGGCCGGTGAACCGGCTGGTCCTTCCCGTTCAGCCGGCCGAGCAGTTCGACCCTGCGACATGGGAACGGGGTGTGTTGTGCTCGCAGCGCATGCGAGACCGCCATCGGTTCACGGAGAAGGCGATCTTGGCTCGGATGCCGAGCGCTGCCCCACGGAACGGGCTCCTGCCGGATGGCAGACTTCTGCCTCTACCGCGCCACGTCGGAACACAGTTCGATCGGACCCATGACCGTCGCGTCTTGCCGTCGATCGCTCACCGCGGAGGCGATGGTGGCAGCTGGGGCACGACGTGTTCGAACTGCAGTCTGGCGGCGATCGGCCATCCACGCCGCCTTCGCGCTCGCCCTCGTCGTCGGGGCGTGCGACACCGACGCACCCGCAACGCAGCCGGACGACGGCCATCCTGCCACTGCGTCCTCGGAGGCCGAGGAACCCGAGGAACCCGAGGGTTCGCCGATTCCGACCGTCACGGTGGCACCGACCAGTGTGGCCGCCGATCCGACGGAGGCTGACACCGACACCTTCGAATGGCCGACTGGACCACCGTCGGCACTCGGGTTCGACGTAGAGATCTTGCGGGCCGGGCTGGACGCGCTGGAATCCCAGGACAGCAACGCGCACAGCCTGGTGGTCATCCGAGATGGAGCGGTTGTCATCGATGCCGCTCTGTGGCCGTCGTCTGCTGGACAACCGCACGATCTGGCGTCGGTGACGAAGTCCGTCGTCTCCTTGGTGGTCGGGGCAGCCATCGAGCGAGGCGAGATCGAGTCGCTCGACACCCCGCTGGCTGAGTTGGTCGAGCTCCCGGCCGACGCGGCGGTAGCCCACGTCACCATTCGTGACCTGCTCGGCATGCGCGCCGGCCTCGACTGTTCGGCTGACGACGGAGAGTTCGAGCTGAAGGAGATGAGCCAGTCGCCTGACTTCGTCGCGTTCTCATCTGAGCTGCCAGCGGTCGGGGTCCCGGGCGAGACGTTCGCGTACTGCTCGCCCGGATACCACCTGATCTCGGCTGCCATCACCAACGCAACGGGTCGCCGCCTCTCCGACTACGCAGCAGAGACGCTCTTCGAACCCCTCGGGGTCGAGGAATGGGACTGGCCCAGCGACTCCCAAGGCGTGACTCATGGTTGGGGAGACCTGGCGTTGCGCCCGCTCGATCTGGCCCGCCTCGGCCAGTTGATGATTCAAGACGGCCGCTGGGGGCACAGGCAGGTGCTGCCGGTCGGGTACGTCGCAGGGCTCGCGGCGGCGATTCCCACCACCGATCCGACGGTGCGCTACGGGCTCGGCTGGTGGCTCCCCACGGACGCCGCCGCTGGGGCCCTCGAGGGAATCGGTCGGGGCGGCCAAGAACTCCTCGTGTGGCCCGAGCAGGAACTGGTCGTCGTCGTAACCGGTGCTGAGGCGGATGGATCGCTCATCGCCCATACCGTTGCCGCCGCTCTCCTCCCCGAGCCGATGGACGACCCCGACGCGGACGCCGAGATCGCGAGGCGATTCGCCGCCCTTTCCCTGCCCCCGACCCCGAGAGCACCGTCGCTACCCGGTCAGGAGATCGCAATGGGGCAGTGGTTCGATCTCGACTCGAATGCGCTCGGTGTGGAACGGGTACGTGTGGACCACGCCGACGAGCACACGACCATCGGGATAGGGATCGGTGACGAGGTGTTCGAGCTGCCCGTAGGCCTGGACGGGGTGGCCCGAACGACGTCGAACTCGCCCACGGGCGGGTCGGTTGCGCTCGTCGGTGATTGGGCCGACGCCGTGCTCACCGTCGACTACGAAGACGTGTTCGGCCCCGACCACTGGACGTTCTGGTTCGATCTCGGTTCGACGTTCACGATGACCGTCACCGACGTGGCCGCGGTGTTCCCCCCGATGGTCATTCCCGGGTCGCTCGCGCCGGAATGACGCCGACCACAGCACGCGACGAGATCGCGACCGCGACAGCGCGAGTGCAGGGATTCCGAGACTCCGCCTGAACCACGTGGTCGGGTACCGGCGCTCCTGGCGATGGCTCGATCTCAGCGAATTCGGTAGATGTACCGATGCATGGAAAGCAGAGATGCGCGCACCATCGACCGATGGTCGCGAGCGAGTACGACACTGCCCGCACCTCGTTTCGTCGAGGCGAGTCCGGTGACGGTGCGTGCAATTGAAGCGAGGTTGCCCGCCGGGTTCAGCACCGGCGACCTCGGCGAAGCGACGGTCATGGTCGACCAGAGTGGTCGACCGGAGTACCCATTGGTCAGCACGCAAACCACGCCGCTGCCGGTCGGCTTCGAGGCCGACTACGTGGTCTTCGTCCTCAACGATGCCGATATCCTGCGCTACGACTGGACGATCGAGCTGATCGGACAGGGTGTCATCGCACTGACACAGACCTCCGAGGGGCACGTGCGCCCCTGGCTGGAACACGTGGGCACCAGCCCCAGGTCAGAGTCCAGTTACATCTCGCAGCCGGCCCGGTCGTCACGCTGACGCTCGTCCAGGACGTCCGCCCGACCATGACAGGATTCGAGTTCCTGAACGAGAGCAAGGGTTCGAGGCTCAGCTCGCTCCTGGGAACCGGCTCGCCACGCTCGCCGGCGATCCGATCGCCCTGTCGGAACTGATCAACCCCCTGCGGACCGACGTGCTCGGGTCGGACGCGAGCGGCGTCATCTCGAGCAGCTGGACGAACTACGAAGCACTGACACCCGACAACCGGATCGATCTGTTCAACCCCGTCCGGTTCCCGAAAGCGAACATCGAGATGTGCGCGGCACTGCTCGCTCGCCTCCGCGAACGATCACACCGGTATCCGGGGCTCACCGCCGACCGCGGACAATGCTCCTCGCACCGCTCCCAGATTCTCCTCGCAGTCGAAGCCGTCAGGAATCTTGCTGCGACGTACGACGTCGAGAACCTGCTACAGGTCAGGCGAACGCGTTGCCGCAAGATGCGTAGTTTGTCGGCGAACGACCCGACCGGTGCGAGCCCAGTCTTCACGAGCGTGCTGGCTCGCCGGATCCGGTCGCCGACCAGATCGGTCGACAACCCGTTCCACACGAGCGCGACGGTCTGCCCTCGTCGGGCTCGACCCGCGATCCCAGATGTCTCACGGACCAGCACTGCCGCGCTGATCGCGTTCGCACGACTCGTCTGCTCCTCACTCGAACACCGCTTTGACGAGATCGGCGGGAGTGGGCGCAGGCACTTGCTGTGGGCGAGGACCGCTCAACAACACGTCGATGGACACGGCAAGCTCCGCGACCGACGCCTCGTTGGGTGACATCGCCGAGCCCGCTCCGCAGCGTTCGAGATCGGCCGCGTTCGCGAACTGGTCGGTCGAGAACGGCAGCACGAGCTGGCGGACGCCCGCTGCGAGGGTCTCATGAACGCTGTTGTTCCCACCGTGATGGATCACCAGGTCAGCGCCCTGAAGCATCGCCACCTGAGGAAGGCTGGGTGCGACGAACCAGTCGTCGGGAACTGGGCCCAATGATTCAGGTGGCGTGGGACCGACCGCGATCGCTGCCCTCACACCGAGATGCCGAAGCGCCTCGGCGATCCGTTCGAGCACATCGCCGCGGTGCGAGAGGAACGTCCCGAGTGCAACGTAGACCTGAGGGCGGTCGCCGGACCGGACGAGCCATGACCGAAACGCAGGGGGCAGCGGCTCGTCGCGAACGAGCGGGCCGACGAACCGGTGGTCCTCCGGCAACATCGTGGTGCGCGCCGGGTCGTGGAGCGTCGGAATGCTGTTGTAGAGGACCCGTCGGCCGTGAACCCGGAACGCGTCTGCGACCGGATCGGCCGCTGACGAGGCGGACGCCAGGGCTTCGTTCCACCGGCGGGTGAACGCCAGGGTCATGCGATCAACCTGGGTCTCGAGAGCGGTGAGCTGTTTCGTATCAGGCGCGAGGCATGATGGCCACGCCGACGGGACGCCGTAGCGCTCCGCTCCGACGGGAAGCTGGCTGGGATGGCCGGGGACCAGCGTGGCGAACGGCCGGCCTGTCGAGTGCATCGCGAGCGTCGACCCGAACGAGACATGATCGACGAGCACCTGTTCGGGGTCGATGTGCGCACACAGATCGGCGATCTCGGTCGCCACTCGCTCGGGTTCCCACAACAGGTCGTCCTCGCGCTCAGCGGCCTGGTGACGGATCGTGTCGATCGGACCCAGTCTGGTCGCATCGATGAATCGTCGGATTCCGGGGTCACGCGCGGCGACGCCGTCGTTCGAGCTCGCGCCGAGCTGAAGCTCGCGCCACTCCAATCCATCCGCCTCGGCACGTGGCCGCATGCTGTGACCCGTCGCGACGATGACGCGCCGACCGGACTGCCTCACCGCGCGAGCGACTACTGCGAGCGGACCGTAGTGCGACGCGAAGTCGGGGCTGATGACGAGCAGGCTCACAGCATGGCCAACGACGGTCGATAGAGATCGACGAGCTGGGTCGCCATCGTGTCGATCGAGTAGCGCTCCTCGACCATACGGCGGGCGCGCTGGGCGCGATCGGGGCGATCGACGAGACCGAACGCGGTGCAGATCGCATGCGCGAGGTCGGCGTCCGGGTCGACGAGAACGCCGGTGTCGCCGTCGACGACGTACGTCGGAGGTCCACCCGTGCTCGGGGCGACCACGACGAGGCCGGCAGCGAGCGCCTCGATCACGGCCAGGCCGAACTCCTCCTTCAGCGCGCCGTCGACGTAGACGCCACCCGCCGCCCAGCAGTCCGCACGACCCGTCATGGTCGCAACCTGAAGACGGGCAACATCGGCTCGCGGTCGCCCCCCGAGGAGCACCAGCCCAGCCCGGCGTGGGTCGGTCGGCGGCACCGTTCGTTCGATCGCGTCGAGCACGTGTCGTTCCGAGGCCGACGGGTCGTCGAGGGCACCGCCGACGATCACCAGGTTGCACGTCTCGTGCACGTGCGGATCCGATGCCCAGGCCGAGACGAGCCGATCCATGCCCTTGACCGGGTGGAGGCGTCCCACACTCAGCACGAGCGGGAGACCACGTCGGCCATCGGGAATCAACGCCGCCAGATCATCGAGCACGTCACCGTGCCTCGTACCGGGCACCGTCGGCTGGGTTGACTCGGCCGCCGCGCGATCGAGCAGGCTGATGTCGATGCCCTCGGCGACGACTGCCACCCTGTGGTCGGAACCATCGACGTCGATACCCAGGTCACCGAGCAACTCGAGCGGCTCGGCTCGGGGGAACAGCGCCAGGCGGTCAGCGTCGCGGGCCAGCCGCTCGATAATACGGGCCCGAAACCACACGTGACTCTGGTCATCGAGCTGCACGAAGGAATCGTGATTCAACTCGCCACGCGACTGGAGCGACTGCACCACGTTGTGAGGATCGGGCGCCAGGCTGAAACAGATCGGCAGACCGGCGGCACGCGCCACCTCGGCTCCGGCCAGGGTGCCGGCATCGGCCATCCGGAGGTGCAACACGTCGATCGGCCCGGACAGACGCAGTACGCGCCGGATGCCACGCTCGATGGCGGGAAGGTGCTCCCAGATCTCGTCGGGGTTCGCAGCCCGCCGGACCTCGTCTCCAATTGCGATCATCCCGTACGAGAGTGGGTCCTCGCTCGACGCCAGAGGCCCGGTCAATGCGTCGGTGACCGTGCCCCGCCCGATCGTCAGCACGTGTTCGACGTCGGGTCGACGCACCAGCGCCTCACCGAGTGAGACCAGCAGGCTCGCCACCCCGCCCGTCTCACCGCGCCCACCGAGGCTGAGCTGCCCGTCGAGCCCGCCGGCGAGCACCAACTGAGCGATCCGGAGACCGCCATCGCGCGGCCGCTCGGCAGCAGGCGTCGCAGCGACCTCGAGTGAGCCGAGGGCAAGTGCCGCGTGGGCACCGAGCTCGCCGTCATGGGCTGCGACGGAACGAAGGGCGGCAGCCACCCGCTCGCCGGCGCGCTCGCCGAGCGCACCGAGCGCGGCAACACGGGCCGGTACACCTTCGGCGGCGTCGAGCGCGATGCCGACCAGTGACTCTGTTGCCATCGGTGACGGGATGGCACCGAGCAGGTCGGTCAGCCGCGCCCGCGCCGCCGCGCCGGTGTCGGATTCCAGCCGCTCGAACACCAGCCCCAGGATCGACTCGGCGTCGGAGGCGGCCCAACCCCTGAGCGTCCGGTGAGCATGCATCGTGTCGATGCCGCCCAGAACGAGCGCATCGAGGAGCGGGCGGTAGGCGCGCCGCACGGGCAGTCGGCCGCCCAGCCTCCAGCTGGCATGGCGCCGGACGATCCGGTCGGAGTGGGAGAGCAGTTCGACCAGGAGGAGGTCGGCTCCTTGTGCTCCGACCTCGGCCAACGACTCGATGGCGAGCAGAGCTGCGAGAGGACCCTGGCTCGCCAGTGATCCGAGATCGACCACCAGCGAAGCCTGGTTCGGCGCCCGGCCAGCGCTCGATGCGACGGAATCCGAGCGATGCAGCAGACCGACGAAGTCGTCCGAACCCAGTTCGGCTCGGAGTTCGTCGACCAGGCCGTGAGTGGCAGCACCCGAACGGTCGAGCATCGTGTCAAACATGCCGATGAACTTTAGCGTGGTTTAGTCGTATTTAGTCTCGTTTCGTTCACAATCTCCCAGCCCGAGCCCTCGTCTGCCCCCATGGCTTCCGTCGGCGACGATTGCCGCACCATTCGCTGCGAGGAGGAACCAGATCACCATGGAAACATACGCACTCAATTGCTATTTTGTATCGTACCTTTTATAGTAAGTTCATGTTGTTCGCTGCATTGCCGACCGAACCCGTGGTGGACCTCTCGGCGTACATCGACCAGGATGGGATGTCCGGACTGCGCGCGGTTCGACGGCGTGCTCCGTCCAAGACGATCTCGTTGATCGGTGACGCCGGTGTGCGCGGCCGCGGAGGCGCAGGGTTCCCGACCGCCCGGAAGTGGGCGGGAGTCCGCGCCGAGACCGGGCCGGACGACGAGTGCTTCGTCGTCGTCAACGCCGCCGAAGGTGAACCCGGCACGTTCAAGGACCGGGCCCTCCTGCGCGCCAACCCGTATGTGGTGCTCGAAGGCGCGCTGATCGCCGCCCACTGCGTCCACGCGAGCCGAGTCGTCGTGGCCACGAAGGCGAAATACGGCGACCAACTCGAGGCCATCCACCGGGCAATTGGTGAACTGGCCGAAGCAGGGTGGCTCGACGATCTGGTGGTCGACGTCGTCGATGGGCCCGACCATTACCTGTTCGGCGAGGAGACGGCCTTGCTCGAAGTGATCGAGGGCGAGGACCCGCTCCCACGGCAGATCCCACCGTATCTCTATGGTCTCTACACGACCGGTCCACAGCTCGGTTGGTCGGCAGGGATCGACGACTCTCCCGGCGGTCCGGCGACACCGAGTTCGAACCCCGTCGTCGTGAACAACGCCGAGACCCTCGCTCACGTTGCGCTGGTCTGCCGCAATGGGGCCGAATGGTTTCGGGCTCTCGGTACCACCGAGTCCGCCGGCCCGACGATCGTGACGATCACCGGCGACGTCCGTCGCGAAGTCGTCGCGGAGGTCGGACTGGGTCGTCCGCTCGGAGAGTTGATCGACGACCTGGCTGGTGGACCGCAACCGGGCCAATCGATCAAGGCGGTGCTGTCGGGTGTCTCCAATCCGGTGTTGACGGCCGGCGCGCTCGGAGCGCCGGTTTCCTACGAGGGCCTCGCTGCGGCCGGCGGTGGGCTCGGTTCGGCGGGTTTCATCGTGTACGACGACTCGCGCAATATGGTCGATGTCGCGTACCAGGTGTCGAAGTTCCTCTACGTCGAGTCGTGCGGTCAATGCAACTCGTGCAAGTTGGGCACCCAGCAGATCACCACGCTCCTCGAGCATCTCGTGATGGGAACGGCGACCCTCGATGTCGTCGACAACCTCCGGCGGTTTCTCTCCGGCGTCACCGACTCGGCTCGTTGTTACCTGCCGACCCAGGAGCAGCGCGTGATTGCCAGCCTGCTCGACGGTTTTCCCGACGACCTCGCCGATCGGCTCTCCGGGACACCCGGCGATGCTGACGTGCCGCTGCCGAGGATCGTGGACCTCAGCGACGGTGTCGCGCATCTGACGGCCGGTCCTCCCTACAAGCACCCGGACTGGACGCTCCATGCAACTCCCGTTCACCTCACCAGGAGTTGAGATGCGCGCCGACGCCGACCGGTGTCGCCCGACTCGAAGGAGTTGATCGAGATCGTCCCTGCGAAGTGGTGGGGGAACTGGTGGGGATCAATCCGAAGGCGTCGATCAGAGACACACGACACGACGACTACGATTGAGATGTGTCGTTGGTGGCCCCGCAGACCGAAGTTCCGCCCTGGACGTTCCTGACGAACCATGCCGATGTGCTCGTCGCGGTCAGTCGGGATCCGGAACTTCGGCAACGAGATATCGCCCACGTCGTCGGGATCACTCGAGGTGCGGTCACCCGCATCCTCGCCGACCTCGAAGCGAACGGCTGCATCACGCACGAGCGGATCGGCCGTCGCAACCACTACCACATCAACACCGAGGCAACGCTGCGTCATCCGCTCGAATCAGCGATCACGATCGGGGAACTGATCGGGCGCATCACCGGTTGACGAACCCACAAGAGGCTTCGACGATCGACGAGGTCGACGGTCGCAACCCCACGTGGAGAGCACCAGTACGGACGTGGTCGGCATTGAGCCGTAGATCGGGAGAATGTGGGGATGTGCGTGACTGCCGGCGCGGTCGACGTGGATGAAGAGCGAGATCACGATCGTGTAGCGAAGCCGAGGCCGGTGGCTCCGGCCGGGCCTTTCGTTGAGAGCGGATGAGTGTATGCGATCGCGCCGGTATCTCGAGATCCGGAACTGCTTGTCGACCCGCTCGGCGGGGATGCCCTCGTGGCCGTTCGTCGCCACGCCGAGCCGAACCAGCTCATACGCCCGAGTACCGTCACCCAGTCGACCGCCAAGCCGGCCTAGGAGACTGCTGAGCAAGTCGCTCTTTCGTGGCTGCGCGGGGCGTAGCGTTGTTGGTGGTCTGGGGTCCTGACCGAACCGAAGAGCCGGTGTTCAGGGTGAGAGCCGGTCACGCTGGTTGGGTAGATCCCGTAGGTGTCGTCCCTGCTTTGTCAGGCCCCGGGCCCGCTATCTGGTGGCGAGGTGCCAGGTCCCGTCGTGGGTGAGGCCCAAGTTGACGAGGCGTTGGAGGTTGACGGCCGCAGCGCGGTGGGCGAGCCAAATGCGGTTGCGGGCGAGGCCGCGGTAGGCGACGCGTCGGCCGGGTCTGACGAGCCACGCGAGGCTGCGCTCGACCATGGGTCGGAACTGTCGGTAGTCGTCGGCGAAGTCGCCGTCACGCCAGGCTCGGCGGGCTTCGACGAGTTCGGCGTCGTGGTCGGTGAGTTGCAGGGCGCGGCCATCGCGGGCGGTGGTGCATCGTGACCGGATCGGGCAGCCGCGGCAGTGTCGATCGAACACGGCATAGTTCGACGCGGTCAGCGCAACCGTGTGACCGGCGGGGCAGGTGGCGGTGCGGGCGGTGTGATCGACGGTGAAGTCATCGCGACCGAACCGGCCGGTGTCGGTGGTCGGCCAGGGCTTGATCGCCAGACGATGCCGACGCTTGGCGAGTGCCACACGAGTGGGGCCCGCGCCGTAGGCGGAGTCGGCCAGGACCTGGCGGCGTTTCGGTTCGTGTTCCATGAGCTCGACGCCGGTGGGGCCGTCGGGGGCGTTGCCGGCGGTGAGCTGTTGACCGCAGATCAGCCCGGTGGTCGGTTCGACCACGACATGCGCTTTGTAGCCGTTGCGATACGACTGTCGGCTCTTGTGGATGTGCCGACTGTCGGGGTCAACAGTGGAGATCACCCGGTCCTTCGCGGTGCGCTGGGCGATCCGCCACGAACCCTGCCCGTCGCCGGGCTCGACGTCTTGGCCGGCAACGAGCGCCAGCAACCCGACCGCTTCGGTCCCTGCCGGGTCGAGGTTCAGGTCGTCGACGGCGGCGAGGACGACGAGTGCGTCGTTGACGAGCCCGGTCACGAGCTGGTTGCGGGCCTCGATGTCGTCCCAGGCGATGCGCGGCTTGCCCGGATCGCTGTAATCGTGCGCTGTCAACTCGAGCGTGGCGGCGGTCGGGACCAGGCGACGGACCCGACGGATCGCGGCGATCAACTGGGTCACGGTGTCCTGGGTCGCGACCGCGTCGTCGAGCACGGTCGAGTCAAGTGCCCGGCGCACCTTGCCCTTGAGCACCCCGGTCTCGGCGATCACCGACCGCACCGCGTCGAAGATCCGTTCCGGACGATCACTGACCCGGAGCTTGTTGCGCCACAACGTCAACACCGTCGGATGGAACCCCTCATCGTCGAGCGCCAGACCGGCGGCAACCTTCCACCGCAGATCCGTGCGCAACGCCGCGATCGCGTCCCGATCCGACAGACCCTCCAACGCCTGGAGCACCATCGTCGTCGCGATCACATCCGCCGGGACCGACGGACGGCCACGACCCGACGGGAACAGATCGGCGAACAACTCATCCGGGAACACCCGGCGACGGTGCTCAGCCAAGAACGCGTACACGCTCCCCGCCGGGACGAGATGACCGACCAGCGCCTGCGCGTCGAGGAGTTCCCGGTTCGGATCCGATGAGCCCTGCACACCCACCATTCTTTTCGATCCGCACCCCAAACGCGAGCACCCTCACCGAGATTTGCTCAGCAGTCTCCTAGCCTGGGCAGCCCAACACCGCACAGGCGGCCGACTGGGCGGCCGACTGGGTGAATCCGCCCCCGATCATCGCCGCCACGAGCTGGGCGACGGTCAGAGTGAACGCGCTCACCAATGCGTTGGCGACGGTGACGGTATCGACGCCACCAACTCGAAGCCGCTCTGCGACCCACGCGGCGCCCTGCCCGAGCTCAGCCATCGCCGACGCGACCGCGGCCGCAGAGTAACCGCCGCCGAGCAGTCGTGCCGCGATGTTGCTGAGCGACAGGGAGAAGTTCGCCTGCAACGCCGTGACGGCGGCACCGGCACTCACCCCGAGCGTGAAGAGCAGCCCGGTGACGACTGTCGAGGTCGACCCCGCTCCCTTGGCGAAGGCCGCCACTGCAGTCGGGGTCCAACTCAACTCGTCGTACAACCACCCGACGGCCTGTGTGAGCGAGGCGCCGGTCAACGCGAGCAGCTGCAGAGGTGACGCAGCCGGGTAGGCGCCGATCAGCGTGAGGAACCACTCCTGGGTGCCGGCGACATGATCGGCCAGCCCCGCGGCTGCAGCGGCCACGTCGAAACCGCCACCAGCCACCAGACCGGCGACGGCGACGAGTTGCCCGGGCATGATCACCAGAAGTGCGTCGACCACCCGCTCGGCGGCGACGCCGAGCACCACGCCGAGGGCGACGAGCTGTTGCCGCGCGGCCGTGACCATCGCCTCCACCTCTGCCGACGGAACCAGCGCGAGCACGCTGGTGAACACGAACTCCAGCTGATGGCCGGCTGCGACCAGTCGCTTCGTCAGCCACTCGGCCGACTGGTCTCCCCACAACGCGAGCAGGGCGGCACCGCTGTCCAGCGCCGACACGCCCAACATCGACAGCTTCACGGCGGTCTGCCAGGAGTTGTCGCCGAGCCGCTTGAGCGTTGCCCCGATCTCCGTGGCCGTCGCTCCCGCGTCGTACAGCCATTCCGACACACCGCCGCGAACGCCACCAGCCGGCCCGAACTCCTTGTCGACAGCGAATGCCGCATCTGCCGCATCCACGCCGAGTTGATACAGCAGCACGAGTACCGCTTGCGCCCCGAGCCCGAGGTCACGCGCGGACTCGATCACGGCGGCGATCGACCAACCGCTCGCCAGCAGCACTTCGACCACGTCGGCGACCACGAGTCCGAACTCCTGAACCAGAGCGCGTCCGACCTGCAGCACGGCACGGGACTGTTGGCGGGCGAAGAGTGCGAAGTCGGCCGCGCTGCCCCCGAGTGCCACCAGTGCGGCGGCGACGGCGGTGTCGTTGTAGAGCGCCCCGTAAAGGCGCCCGGCGAGATTGCGCAGGGTCAGATTCGAGAACACGGCGAGCAGAGCCGTCGCCGCCTCGACCGACTCCACGCCGGCCGCCCACATCGCCGAGGCCAGCTGTTGGGACGACACCTGCAGCTCCGAACGCAACGCCTCGGCGGCCTCGAGCACCGAATAGCCCGCAGTGAGAAGCAGGTAGAGGGCGTAGTCGGCTGCGAGCTCACCCGACGCCAGGGCTGAGGCGAGCGCGGTGCCTGCGTCGAAACCGGCCGCTCGAAGCGCGGCGATCGTGTCGGCGGCACCGGCGGGGGCACACCCGAGCGACGGATAGAGCACCCCGACCTGGGCGGGCGAGAACCCGGCCGGTATGAGCATCGGCACGACCGTGAGGCAATCGAGGTCGACCCCGAACCGGGTGAGCAGCCACTCGGCGTAGTCCGCGAGTGCAAAAACGACCACTCGCGCCATTGCCGCAACCGTTGCCTTGGTCACCTCCCAGATGGCCGCAGGTCCGCCCATGACCACGATCAGGGTTTCGTACATCGCATCGAGTACGTCGCCGAGCGGTATCCCTCTCGACGTGGCCTTCTCGATGATCCTGTCGAGCGTGAGCTGGAGCGCCCACAACACGGTCACGACCAGCTCGGCCAAGCTCAGATCGTCGGGGAGATCGACGCCCGCTTCCACCAACAGATCGGCGATCGCGTCGGCACGCAGGCGGAACTCCGCTGCGACTGCGAGGGCCACGTCGACTGCCCAGGCGCCAGCCGCTACGAGCGTCTCGTACACCTCGATCGCCTGGAATCCGAGGGCCCGCAGCGCGTCGGTGAGATCCACGAGCGCCATGCCGGCGGCAAGGAACAACCCGGCCGCGATCTCCGGTCCCTTTCCGAACGCGGCGAGCAGGATGCCGAACGACTCGGGGAGCAGGATCCCCGAGTACACGAGCGCGGCCGCTGCGAGCTGCACCTCCAGAGCAGCTGCGAGGCAGATCGGCGGGGCCGCCTCGGCCGACAGCAATTCTGCGGCGATGTCGTCACCGCTGAAGCCGGCGGCCCAGGACAGGCCGATGACCTCGGCGCAGTCCTCGACCAGCCCGGCCTGCGAGCCGAGCCAAGCCGCGATCAGCGAGAGCGAGTATCCGGCCCTGGCCGCCAGGTTGACCAGCATCTGCACACTGCCGTCGGCGAGCACGACCAGCGCGGCGCCGAGCGCTTCGGCCGCATCCCATCCGGATTCGGCCATGCGGGTCAGTGCCGCTCGGGCGGTGAGGCCCGCGTCGAGCAGTGCGGCGAGCACGTCGGCCGCCGCGACCTCCGCCGCATCGAGGGCGGCGATCGCGCCCGACCAACCGAGCCGCAGACCCCTACGAACGGCATCGAGCACCTCACCGACGGTCATCCCGACCTCGAGCAACACGAGGACGATCTCGTCCGCCGCCAGACCGAAGCTGCGCTCGATGTCGCGCGCGATCCGACTCCCGGTCTCACCCGCTGCGATCAGGGAGCGTGCCAACTTCGCGGGCGTGTCGATCAGGTCATCGTCGAGAATCGTGGCGGGCACGAGTGTTCCGGCAACGACGCCGTCACCCACGAGCAGAGCGTCGATTGCGTCGACGTCGAGCCAGAAGATCTCGTCGGGTTCGATCGCGAGGTCGCCGACGACCGGGACGGAGACGGTCCTGGTGACGTTGGCATCGACGGCCGTCGCCACGGGGACGTAGTCCTGATTCGCCGACGCGGTGCCGTCGGCGGTGACGAACCCCACGATCACCGGACCGGTCTTCACCAGGAACGACAAGGACAGCTCGAAATCTGCGGACGTCAGATCGCCGGGTGCACCTTCGGCGACCGCCGGCGACGAGACGGTGAGACAGGGGCGGGCCGGCGCGAACTCGATCCGAGCCACATCGTCGGCGACACCGTCGCTGACCTCGTAACTGGCCTCGACGGAGTCGCACAACGTACCGACCCACGAGTAGACGAGCGAGCCATCGGGATCGATCCGGAGGGTGCCAGACGGCGGATCGACCCGAAGACGGGAGACCACGAGCGGATCGCCATCGGCGTCCGCATCGTTGTCCAGCACACCTGGGGCAGGGATCCGGATCTCGCTCGGGCCACGTCCTGGCCCACCCTGGTGCTCCACGACGAACACGTCGTCGACCGCTTCGGGTGCGACGTTCGCGACCGTCGGAACGACCTCGACCCACGAGCTCCAAGGACCCGGACCTGTGAGGTTTGACGCCTGGACGCGCAACTCGTACGGGGCAACGGTCGTGACCCCGACTTGGAACGGTGACGCCGTCACGGATACCGAGGTCGCGAAATCGTCGCCGACCAACCGCCATTCCACCTCATAAGACGTCGCAGGGTCCCCGACGTCGGGTGGAAGCCATGACAGCCCGATCTGATCGGGCCCGCTCACTCCCGTGACCGCTGTCGGCACGCCAGGCGCCGTCGCCGGCGGGGTGCCCGGCGTGCGTATCGAGACGGTGGCCGGGTCGCTGAAACGCCACCCGTCGAATGCCTCGACCGACACCGTGTAGTCGGTTCCATCGAGCACACCCGGGATCACCGCCTGCCCCGCGGAAGACGCAACCGTGGTGGAGAACCCGCCCGGTGTCGCCCCGACCCGGACACGATTGGCGGGCGAAGGAGAAGGCTGCCACGTGGCGCGAATCAGAGCGGCGCTGCAACACCCGGGCGGCTGGTACGCGGCCACCGGCGACAGTGGGGGTTCAGGACGGCGATCGGGCGCGATCGTGACGGCGACCCTGCTGTGCGAGTCGACCGCGATCAGACCGCCGGACGACACGGCCACCGACTCGGGCTGCGACACGCAGGCCATGATGGCCGGGCCGCCGTCGCCGCAATCCCCCGTCGTCGTCCCCACGACGGTTCCGATGATGCCCGTCTCCGCATCGACACGCCGCACGCGGCTTTCGCCCCCTGCGGCGATCAGGAGATTGCCGGCCGAATCCAGAGTGAGACCGCCTGGGCGGATCAATGCGGCCGCAGTCGCCGGCCCGCCGTCCCCTGTCGTTGCCATGACGCCCGTTCCCACCACGGTCGAAATCAGGCCGGTGGTGGCAGACACCTGCCGGACCCGGTGATTGGCGGTGTCGCCGATCACGACATTGCCGAGCGGGTCGACCGCCACACCGCTGCCCTGACTGATCGATGCCGATGTTGCCGGGCCGCCGTCACCTGCGTAGCCGATCGTCCCGTTTCCGGCGATCGTGGCGATCAGCCCGGTGCGCGAGTCGACTCGTCGAACCCGTGCGTTCCCAGAGTCGTAGACGACGAGCGATCCTTCTGCGTCGACGTCGACGGCGTACGGCGTGCGCAATGCTGCCGATGCCGCAGGACCCCCGTCGCCACTGAAGCCCGAACCGCTCGCCACGCCTCCGAGTCCGACGACGGTCGAAATCAGGCCGGTGGCGGCATCGACGCGCCGGATCTTGTGATTGTCGGAGTCGGCGATGTACAGATCGCCGTCGGGTCCGACCGCGACGTCTGTGGGGTTGTACAGGAACGCCGAGGTGGCCGGTCCTCCATCGCCGAGCGCGGTACCCGAGCCCCCGCCGGCGATCGTCGAGATGATGCCGGTCGCGGCGTCGACCCGGCGGATTCGAGCGTTGCCGCGGTCGGCGATGAACAGATTCCCGGCACTGTCGAAATCGAGTCCGCCGGGAGTGGACAACAGCGCATCGACGGCAGGGCCGCCGTCGCCCGAGAAGCCGTTCGTGGTGGAACCGGCGATGGTGAGAATGACGCCGGGACCTGGCGCGACCGGGGCGGCCGCCACCGGAGGGGTGTCCACGACGGCAACGATCGTGGTGAACGAGAGAGCCAGGGCCACCGCCGTGGCCACAGGCTTGACAACCGGGATCCGCACGCGGCGAATGCTAGAGAGCGCCCCGGCCCCTGTCGTGAGTAACCGCTCTACTCACGACAGCCCCTCAGCGAACCGGTGGCAGGATGCCTGGCAACTGGGCCCGGCCCTCGATACCGAGCTTGGCGTACACCCGACCGAGCAGGTTGTCGACTGTTCTCGTCGATATCGAGAGCCGGGTTGCGATCTCCCTGCTCGGATGTCCGCCCGCAGCGAGCGCCGCCACCTCCCGCTCCCGGGCCGTGAGGACGGCGCTCGCCGGCGCGGCGCCGATCATCGGAGTGATCGCTCCCTCACAGGCGGCCGACCACATCAGGGCGCGGGTTGACTCGAGCGCCGAGCGTGTCGGCGCCGATCCGACCAGCAGAGCGGCCGCTTGGCTGGCGGCATCCGCTGCACACAACAGCGCCCCGAGATCCGCGAAGGCGTCTGCTGCCTTGGAAACCCGCCCGGCATCACGACCGCGGATTCCGGTGGCGTGCTCGACGAACGGTGCGACCCACCGCGTCTCGGTTCTGCATGCCAGGTCCTCGATCCGCTCGACAACCCCACTGATCGCGCCGAGACGAAGCGCGTCGTGGAGGGCGACCAACTCCGCCAGCGGAAAGCCCGCCGCCCCGGCCTCGTCGGCGACGGCGAGTAGGGATGCGACCGCCGCCGAAGGAGCACCGGCCAGTGCCGTCACCCACGCAAGGCCGCGTCGAACGTCGGAGACGAACACCATCGGTGTCATCTCCATTGTCGCTTCGGCCTCGTCGGCGAGGGCGGCCGCCTCCTCGACCCGGCCCGTCAGGGCGCAGGCCTCCGCCAGCAAACCGATCGCCCATCCACGCCAGGCCACCGCCTCGATTTGCTCGTGAGCGACCAGGACCGCACGCAGGTGAGCTTCCGCGGTAGCGACCCGACCTTGTAGGAGCGCGATCTTGCCACGCACGACATCGAGGTAGACCGGGGAACCACCCCGCTGCCCCGGAGATGTCGCGATGGCGATCTTGTCGGCGAGCAGCTCGGCGTCGCCGAGCCGACCCGCGAGGACGTAGTCGATGAGTAGCGACATCGGGATCGACGGGTCGACATCGACGATCGGATCCGGTGTCTGCTCGGCGAGGCCTTCGAGCAGCTGTTCGAGTCCGTGTGCTGCAGTCTCCGCCGCGCCGCGGTGAATCAGCGACAGGTTGACCGCAGGCCACACCCCGAGTCGCACGTCGAGGTCCCTGTGGGACAGCAGACCGTCGGCCATACCCAGCGCCTCGTCATGACGCCCGTGGATGGCCAGCGCTGACGCCCAGGTCGCCTGCAGCCGGTCGCGCTGCACGCCATCCTCGAAGTGTGCCGCCAGCGCCTCCACCACGGCCGCGGCGTCGTTGAGCTTCCCGAGCCCGTGCGCCAACGCATCGATGCGGGCCCGTCCCAGTCGGACCAGGAGTCGATCGTCGAGGTATCCGGGATCGAGCACAGACAAGTGCGCATCGGCGTCGGTCGGCCGGCCGAGCAGCACAAGCGCCTCGCCGACGATCACGGTGGCAGGCGCGCCTCCGCCACCCTCGACCGCGGCCTCGGCCAGACGCAGCGCATCGGCCGGCGCGGCCATTCCTAGGGCTTCGGTCGCTGCGGCGGTGAGGGTTGCAGTGTCGGGACGGTGCTCAGTCCCGAGCCGCAGGAGCGCTGCCCGGACCCGGTGTTCGGGCCGCGTGCCGCGCCCATCGAGCGAGTCGGCCACGGCGGTCGACAACCGCGCCCTGGTGGTCGTCGCTACCCCTGCCGCGATGACCGCGGCGTCGAGCGCGTCGACGAGTTCGGCGAGGTGGTCGGGGGCGGGCCCCACGCCGATCACCCCTCGCCGTTCGAGCGATTCGACCGCTAGCGACGCAGCGACATCGCGCAGCGTGGCGAGCGGGAGGGATGGCGCCAGCGCCAGGGTCTCCACCACCGTCTGCTCGACCACCGACAGCGGGCCGACGCGTTCTCTCACCAGCTCACGCAGCCTCGCGCCGGGATCGAGGCTGCCTCCCCAGGTCCAGACTCCGCGTTGCAGTCGCAGACCGTCGACTTCTCTCAGATGGGCGATCACCTCGCGGACGTCCAACGGGTTTCCGCCGACGAGATCGATGAGCTTTGCCGCGGTCGACGGGTCGACGGGCCCCCCGTTGAACGAAACGATCAACTGGTGAACCTCCGACGAGTCGAGCGGACCGAGCTCGACGAGCAGACCGTCGAGGTCCTTCCACACGGCGCGGACGAGCTCGCATCGATCCAGCGCAACAAGCTCGCAGGTGGCCAAGAGCCCGATCTCGCGATCAGCAGCAACCTGCTGCAGGAGCGTGGTGCTGGCGTCATCGAGTAAGTGGGCGTCATCGACCACGACCAGCGCCGAACGCTCGGCTGCGAAGTCCCGGAGTTGGCGCACGGCCGCGACGATCCGGTCCGGCACGTCGGACGGGCTGGCGGCGCCGGTCGCAGGCGAATCGGTAGGCCGAACCGCACCGATCACTTCGGCCATCGCACCCAACGGAATCCGAGCGGCGGCATCCCTCCCGAGGACTCGCAGGACGGTGCACGCGTGCTCGACTGTGGCGCGATCAGCAGCCTCAGCGCTGAGTCTGGTCCGCCCCATGCCACGACGGCCGACCACAGCGACGGGCCGGCGGGCGGCCACCGCCTCGAGGAGTTCTGAGAGCTCTCGTTGACGCCCGACGAACGGCACCCCGGACATTCAGGGACTATACGACGCGAGCACCTGCGTGTCTCGCGGCCGAAGCATGGTCCGTCCCGAGTTGCTTGATCCCAGCGCTCACGTCGCCATCGCTGACGCACTGTCGATGGCCGAGCGCGCGGTCGGGACGCACACGACGCAGATCGACCGGAGGCGGGTCCGTTGATCTCTCGCGCATGACGAGAGAGCTTGACGTTCATTCCTGTACTGGACCGTCCAGGATTCGCACGCACCATCGGTGCACCCGTGTCGGACAGGTTCGAGAGCCGAACGGCGATCGGCCTCGGCAGTCGGTGGAACTTCGGTGGAGTTCGAACCTCGCCAACCGTCCACGGCAACAACAAAGACCCTGGCGGATCTCGCGATCTACCAGGGTCTTCACGTTGGTGGCGGGGGCAGGATTTGAACCTGCGACCTTCGGGTTATGAGCTGGCTCGGGGTGATGTCGGGCTGTGACGGGTTGTGACGGATCATGCCGTCTAGCTGGGGTTTCGCGACTTCCCGATGACGGGCTGTGACGGCTGATATCGGCCCGTGACGACCAGATGGTTAGAAGAATGGTTAGAAGATCTGTCTGAGAGCTGATCTGCCTGTTGCAGACAGATCACCATCTCAGGCAGATTGATCTAGGCTCCGTTCATGGGCCGGCCGCCGATTCCCGAAGCGAGTCGGAAGCGGCTGGCGCAGGTCGTCGACCTGCTCACCGAACTCCTCCCGCCGTCGTGGGACATCACCGTCGTGCGACGCAGCCGGGACGGCGGTGTCGTCGAGGTCACTGCGCCCGACGGTCCGACGGGCGTCATCTCGGTCGTCGTCCGTCGCCGGCTCGAACCGCGCGACGCCGCCAAGCTCCCACTCCCCGAGGGCGCCGTGATCGTGTTCGCCGACTGGCTGAGTCCCCGAACCCGGGAGGTGCTGCTCGAACGCGGGCGAGCTTCGTCGACGGGACCGGCAACGTCGAAGCCCGGCTCGACCGGCCCGCCTTCGCCATCCGCACCGACGGTGCCCGACGCGACCCTGACCCGAAGCCTCGTCCACGGGGCCCATCGCTCGACGGGTCGCGCGCCTGGGCGTTGATGAGGACGCTCGTCGAGGTCGAACCGCCGTACACGGCCGGCGAGCTGGCCGCTGCGCTGGGGATGGACGACGGCTACGTCTCCCGAATCCTCAAGGTGCTGACCGAGGAACTCATGATCGCACGCGCTCCCCGGCAACCCGTCACCGCAGTCGACTGGGAGAAGGTCGTACGCCAGATCACCGACGACTACCGATGCCTCTCGTCGAACGAGATCGGCACGTGGACTGCGATGGGCGGCCCCGAGCAGTTCCTCCGCGACCTGGCCGCGAAGCCACCGAAGCGATACGCACTCACGGGCTCGTTCTCGTCGATCGAGACGGTCGTCGTGACCGCGCCCACCGTCGCCGTCGTCTACACCGACGACCCCGAACGCCTGGCGAAGGACTACCGGCTCCGGCCCACCAGGACCGGCGGCAACGTCATCACCGCCGTTCCGTACGACCCGATCGTCTACGAGCGGACCCGCACGATCGACGGCATCGAACACGCCTCGATCACCCAAGTGCTCATCGACTGCCTCACAGGCATGCAACGCATGCCGTCCGAAGGCGAGGCGCTCCTCAAGTGGATGAAGCAGAACGAGCAGCGGTGGCGCTTCAACACGCTCGACTGATCGTCACGGCACGATGTCGAACGACGTCACGTGCGTCGGACGGACCACCGAGAAGTGGCGGCGGTCCAGTGTGGCGACCCGGGACTCCCCGTGGCGCTCTGCGATAGCGACCACGCTGGCATCGGTACCACCGAGCGGGAGGTCGAGATACTGCTCGACCAGGTCGGCCACCCGAGCGAGATCCTCCCCCGTCAAGGTCTCGATCTCGAGTTCGCGGGCCGAGACCGCCCGGAAGAACGCTGCCTCGGCGGCAGAACCGAGTTGTCGCCCGATGAGGTACGAGGTCTCGGCGACGACCAGCGCCGTGGTGACGAGTGGACCGGCCTCGCCGGCGAGCAGCGCAGCGCAGGACTGGTGGTCGGGATCGCTGGCGTCGGCGGCAGCGAGAAGGACGCCCGTGTCGACGATCAGCACTCAGTCGCGCCCGAAGCCATCAGCCAGCATCTCGTCAGCGTCGCGGGCGCGCCTGCCGGATGACGACGCTCCCAAACCGATCAAGCCGTCGTGGCGTTTGCCGGGCGACTCTGCTGTGGCCGGGAGTTGGGCCGCGAGCTCGTTGACGACCACCTCGAGCGCTACCCCGCGCCGTGCCGCCTCTGCCTCGAGCCTGGCGAGCGCCTCGGCGGTGAGGTCCAGCGTGACGGTCATACCGCCAGTCTACGTGCAGCGGCCGATCCGGTACCTCGCTCCGATTCACCGGCCGAGAGACGGCGCTATCGCAACCCCGCCTTGTCGAGGATGCCGATGAGGGTCGGGCGACGACGGTGTTGTTCGCGTAGCGCGGCGAGGTGTTCGTCGAACTCGTCGGAGAGGTCGGCGGCTGCTGCGGCCTTCTGGGCTCGCTTGAGCTGCTTGGCCGCGGCCCGGTAGTTGCGGCGATCGGCCTGCTCCAACGTGGAGTCGATGAGCCGGAGGTACACGTTGAGCGCCGCGGCCGGGTGGGTTGCTTCTCGTTCTTCGGCGAGCCGCAACCATCGCTGATCGCCAATCGCCTCGGTGTCGGCACCGGTCGCCGCGTCCCACGCAGCGTCGCCGTCGCCGTCAGCGAGAAGCGCGTCGACGAGGCCTCCGACGTCTCGGGCACCGAGCACGGAACGCGCCGCCGACTCCCGCTCGTCCGCCAGGCGCCGGTCGACTCTGCCGCTGCCTTCAGCTTGGCGTAGGTGGTCGAGCTCGGCATCCGCTGGTGTTGCTCCCGACGAAGGTCGAATACGCCGACGTCGTCGCCACGATCCGCGATCACGCCGGCGGCGATGTCGTACAGCTGGGCGACCTGCCAACCGCTCGTCGAGTCGATGCCACGTCGAGCCCATGCGAGCGCGTCGTCGGGTCGGTCGAGTTCGAGCATCGCCTCAGCGACCCGGATGAAGTCATACGGACGGTCGAGGTCTCCACCGAGCAACTCGACGACCCGGTCGACGTCGCCATCGAGGATCGCGAGCCGCTCTTGGACGTACCGCACGGCGAAGTCAGGATCGGGGGCCGCCATCCGCTCGTCGACCTCACGTCGCACCACCGCCAGGCCGCTGTCGCCCAACGCTGCGGCGTATCGGACGGGGTCGGGGTTGAAGAAGTCCTGGTCGTCGAAGCTGAACCGGATCATCCACTTCGCCAACGCCTTCGGGTCGGCGACACCGGCGTCACCGAGCTGCTCGTGGATCTCCAACAATCGACGGGCGACGTCACCGATCGCTCCCGACGAGTCATCGGCGTACATGATCACCTTGACCACTCGGCCGACTGCCAACTCGACCAGCTTGAGCAACTCACGCGACGGGGCAGTCTCGGCGGTCGTCGCGATCTCGTCGACGACGATCATGGCGTCGTCCGCCCACGCCATCGACTCGCGGTAGTCGAGGTGCCGGCGAGTCCTCAGCGAGTCGAGCTCGGACCGCAGGGTGGCGAGGCGATCCGCCGGTGTCGCGGCCGCCAGTCGGATCGTTCGAGCGACGTCGCCGTTCCGTGCCGCCGCCTCCAGCAAGAGCCGGCGAACCTCGCCGTCGCCGAGCTGTTCCACGAGCACGTCGAGTTCCTCGTCCGATCCTCCAACCGTCGATCGCGCCACGACCCGGAAGGTAGCCGGATCATCAGACGTCGCAGGGACCGCGACGCTGTTGTCTCACGCTGCCGGTCGGAGTTCGCTCCGCAGTCGATCAGCGATCGCGGTGACTGTCGATCGTCCGGCGATGCAACGCATTTTCGCAACGATCGTTTCATTTCTGATGTGTAGTCGCACCGTCTGGCTGAAACTCGTCGACGGTCTCGTCGTCTCGGTTGTCACACTGGTCGCATGGCTGCCGCGATCACCTCACGAGACGAGGTTCGTCGCGTGCTCGTGGCCGGCGACACCCACGGGAACACCGTCTGGGTCGAGGGGCTCGTCCGTACGGCGGCTGAGAAGAGCTGCCCGATCGTGATCCAGGTCGGCGACTTCGGCTACTTCCCGGACCATCCCGACGGCCCTCGGTTCCTGACGGCCGTCGATACCGCGTGCTTTGGTCATGGCGTGGAGCTCTGGTTCATCGACGGCAACCACGACGACCACTTTGCGCTCGCCGAACACCGCGAGCGCGATACGCCGGTCGCCCTGACGGATCATGTGACCTACATGCCGCGTGGCGTGCGGGTCGCTCTCGGAGGTCTGACATTCGGGTTCCTGGGCGGCGCCTTCTTGGTCGACTGGCGCGACCGCACTCTCGGCATCGACTGGTGGCCGAACGAGTTGCCGGACGACTCCGATGTTGCGCGCCTCGGGACCGACCGACTCGACATCCTCATCGCGCACGACGCTCCGGCGGGGCTCGACCTGTCGGCGTGGCGCCTGCCAGCGGAGGACCAGGTCCGAACCGATGAGGCCCGGTCGTTGATCGCAACCGCAGTCGAGGCAACGCTGCCTCGAATCGTGTTCCACGGTCATTGGCACGACGCGCATGACACCGACCTCGCCTGGATCGATCGGATCGCGACCGAGCAGGCCGGCGCACTCACGTGGCAGTCGACGCGGGCGATCGGGCTCGGCTGCGACGGCGACACAGCCGGCGGCTGGCTGGTCTTCGATCTGGACACGCTCGGCATCCACTGGCCAACGACCGCACCAACCGCTCACCTCGGGATGGAGGTCGAGTCGTGACGACCCGTGGTATCTCGCCGTTCCGCTGGTCGATCTACTTGCGGACCCGTCCGAGATCGAGGTCGGGAATCAAGGCGCACCGTGACCGGCCGCTCGGAGCAGCTGCGCAAGGCGACCGATCTCACTCGGCGCCGGCTTTGTGCTCCCAGTCGCATCTGGCTCCATCACGCTCGCCCACATCTCATCGAACGTCACAAATCCGATGTCGCACCCCGGGAGGTTCTCGGCGATCGTCGGGTCTTCACGCCATGCCGCATGGTCACCTTTCAACCTTGTCACGGCGACGCGGTAGGTGAACTCGCGCTGTCCGGTGCGTGCCTCGACCACATCGCAGAAGGCCTCACTCCACTTCGGGATCCAGAGCTCTCGGAAGTGTCGCCAGGTGGCACGTTTCGGGTTCTTCTTCTCGCCTCTCAGCTCGGCGAGCTTGGCGGTTGCGTCGAAGCCTGACTGCCACGACTTGCAGCTGACAGCCATCACCCGCTCCCGACCAGCCCGGAGCGGGTGCACGGCGAGTACGTCGATGTCGGAAGCGACTGAGTCCTGCTGACTCACGTAGTCGGATCGGTCCTTACTGGGCTTGAACGGCACGTTGTGCACGGTGAACCAGCCGTCGAGGTGGAGCCAGTCCTCCACGATCTGTTCGAGAACGTCTTCCTTCACGCCAGCACTCTCACTCGGAGGGGAGCGGGACCACTTCGTGGGTTGAGCCGAACACTTCGGCCTCTGCGAGCTGCTGAAGCAGGTTGCGTCTCAGTGCATCGAGCAGGACGCCATCTGCGTTTTTCCAGGCGGTCCATCCGTCGTACGAGCCAACTTCCGCCACGTCCATCGCTGCCCTCGAAGGGCTCGACACCACTGCCCCGCTGTCCAAGTCTCAACCCACCGGTGTCGGTGACGGTCACGGAGTACGTCACACCCGTCCGTGGCCGATGCCAAGTCGAGCGATTCGCCCGCCGCCAACAGGCCGTGATCCATGAGGTCGGAGATCTGAACGCGCCGTCCGTCGATCTTGAGGTGCACCGGAGTCCGGCCCGACGTCGCCGATTCGGGCGAAACGCTGGTGATCTCCCACTCGGGCTCGTGATCGCCGTCGATGTCGACGAATCGCCGCCGTTCCTGATCCTCGTAGACCGTCACACGAAGCACACTGATCGGGAGATTCGAGTCAGTGAGGAAGTCGAGGGCGCCCGCGGTTCGATCGTCGAAGTCGCGTGCAACCAGGGTCAGCCGTGGGCTGTTGCTCACCAGCTGCGGGGCCGTCGATTCGGTGAACTCCGTCCACGCCGAGAAGAACTCGTCCTGGCCCTCATGGAACATCCCAGCCAGTTCGTCGAGGTTCGTGCCCTTCGCCCACCCTGCGTACTCGAGGCACTGAGCAAGCTGGCCCCGGTCGATGTCCCGCTTGATCTCGATCACATGCACCCGACCGCTCCGGTCCAAGGCAACGATGTCCGGCCGCCCCCCGGTCCCGAGCGTTGGCTGACGGCAAACTCGAAACAGCGCTTCGCCGGTGAAGGCCTCGATGTTGTCCCACATCAGGTCTTCGATCTCACGCTCGTACAGGTCGGAGCCTGAGCTGATGCGGCGGAAGGGCACCAGCTCCTCGTCGGTCACCTCGTACAGCGGCATCAGGCTTCCCCTTCCTCGATCTCGACTCCCACGGCAGCTAGCGATTCTGCGAGCGCTTCGAATTCCTCAAGAGCCGAGCGGAGATCCTCGACGATCTCGGCGGCGATGATGCCGGGGGCGGGGAGGTTGTCGGTGTCTTCGAGGCTCTCGTCGCGGAGCCAGAAGATGTCGAGACTCGCCTTGTCGCGTGCGACCAGCTCGTCGTAGCTGAACCGCTTGAACCGCTCCGTCGCCTTACGCTGGGCGATTGCGCCGGGCCGAAGCAGGCGACGAAATCGTCGAGGTCGGCTCGCGCGAGCGGGCTCTGCTT